>CP115858.1 GCA_027920525.1 Chryseobacterium daecheongense
ATGGATGAAAATTTAATGATGATATGGCAGAAGTGCCTTCAGTTTATGCGTGACAATCTTAACGCAGCTGAAGATAATTCTGATTTGAAAAAACTTGAAAAATCCTTCGACTTATTGTTCGATAAGGTGCAGCCAATCTCTTTGGTTGACAACAATCTTACATTAATGGTACCTAGTGATTTTTACAAGGAATATATTGAGGATAATTACTTATCTCTACTTTCTGCGGCCCTGAAGAAAAATATAGGTAAAGGAGTAAAATTATGGTATTCTGTAATGGAAAATAAGCCTAATGGCTTAGAAAAACCAGTTACCATGAACATGAAAGGGAAAAGTGTTCCTACACCGAAAGTGCAGGAAACAATGCCTCAAGGTTTTTCATCCAATATTGTTAATCCTTTTGTTGTACCTGGAATTAAAAAAGTAAATATCGATTCCAATCTGAAATCTGATTTTTCTTTTGATAACTATGTAGAGGGAGAAAGCAATAAATTTGCTGCAACAGTAGCAAGATCTATAGCAAAAAGACCTGGTGCTACTGCCTTTAATCCATTGTTTTTATATGGAGGATATGGAGTGGGTAAAACACACTTGGGACAAGCGGTAGGATTGGAAGTTAAAAGCCAGTTTCCGGATAAAGTAGTCCTTTATTTGTCTTCTGAAAAATTCATACAGCAATTCATTTCAGCAGCAAAGGCACATAAGCAAACCGAGTTTGCTAACTTCTACCAGATGGTGGATGTTTTGATCATTGATGATATTCAGTTCTTGTCCGGTAAATCGGCGACACAGGATAGTTTCTTCCACATTTTCGATTATCTGCATCAGAATGGAAAGCAGATCATTCTGACTTCTGATAAGGCTCCTGTAGATATCATGGATATTCAGGACAGAATCGTTTCCCGTTTCAAATGGGGACTTTCTGCAGAGATCAAATCTCCGGATCTGGAAACCAGAAGAAAAATTATCGTTGATAAGTTAAGCAGAGATGGTATTGTACTGACGGAAGATATGCTCGACTTCTTAGCGGCTGAAGCAAAGACCAACGTAAGAGAACTTATAGGGGTGATCAATTCTGTAATTGCTTACTCCACAATTTATAAATCCGATCTTAGTCTTGAGTTATTGAAAGATACCATCAATAAGATTGCAGCCAATCAGAAAAAAATCATCAACATTCCTTATATTCAGGAGATCGTATGTGATTATTTTGGTATTAAAAGAGAGCAGTTACTTTCGAAAACAAGAAAAAGGGAAATTGCACTTCCAAGACAGCTGGCCATGTATTTTGCAAAGGAATTTACCAATGCTACATTTACTAAAATCGGTGAAGAAATGGGAGGTAAAGATCATTCAACGGTAATGTATGCTTGTGAAACTATTAAAGATGTTTCCAAGATAGACAAAGAAGTGAAAAAGTACGTAAAAGAGCTTACGGAAAGAATCAAACACTAGAATAATTTAATTTGATATAAAGAAAATGAAGGATAGGAATTATTCTTCATTTTTTGTTTAATTTTGATAGATATGCTAGTCCTTAATTCATAGAATTGTAACATGAAAATATTAATGGTGTGCTTAGGGAATATTTGCAGGAGCCCTTTAGCAGAAGGAATTATGAAAGAAAAGCTCCCTCCCGGCTTCGTAGTGGATTCTGCGGGAACGATTTCAATGCATGAAGGTGAACATCCGGATAAACGGGCGATAAAAACGGCAGCTAATCATGGGATTGATATTTCCAAACAAAGATCCAGACCCATCACAAAAGCGGATCTGGAAAATTTTGATAAAATCTACTGTATGGATATTGATATTTATGGGGATGTAATTTCAAAAGCAAAAAATGAGGAACAAAGACAGAAAATATTTCTATTTCTAGAAGCGGCAGGAAACCACGAAAATGCTGAAGTTCCTGATCCTTACTGGGGAAATATGGATGACTTTGAAGATGTTTATCAACTTTTGGATGAAGCATGCAATGCAATCCGTAACCAAATTTTAAATTAAATGAAATACTTGATTTTCTTTTTTGTTTTAATTGCCAACTTTCTATTTGCCCAGACAAACGACGAGATTGCTATTAGGAAAGTAATGGATGATTTTATGACAAGCATCAAAACCAAGGATGAAAGTAAATTTCTTTCCCTTTTTCAGGAACCGGTTTTATGGACGGGAACTTATAGTGAAAGGACTCAATTGAAACGTCTTGAAAAAAATCCAAAAGCAGAAAGCCACTTTACCGATGATTATAAAACCTTTATTAAGGCTTTTAAAGACGATAAATCAGAAGAAAAGTTTGATAATATCATGATCATTGAAGACGGTTCCATAGCTTCCGCTAATTTCGATTATAGCTTTTGGTATGACGGAAAAATGAGTAACTGGGGAAAAGAAATATGGACCTTAATGAAGATCAGCGGGACATGGAAAATCACCTCAGTAACGTTCTCAATGGATCTGACCCAATATTTTCAACAACCCTCATTAAAAGAAAGAACCCAAAAATAAAAAAATGCTTTTTTTACTTCCAGCCTATTTATCAGAAAATACTCCTATCAATCATTTTTCACCGGTGATGAATGATTATATCATGCAAACCGATTATTTCTTTGTGGAAAATGAAAAAACTGCCCGAAAGGTCATTAAATTCTTTGCTCCTGAAAAAAAACAATCCGATCTCAAGCTTTTTTTACTGGATAAATACACCGAGAATGCGGACATTAAAGATGCTCAGGAACTCATGTTAAAAGGTCAGGATTTTGGATTGCTTTCTGAAGCTGGACTTCCCTGCATTGCTGATCCGGGAAATCTGATTGTGAAATGGTGCCATGAAAAAAATATAAGAGTAATACCTGTTTCAGGACCATCTTCTATTATCCTGGCTCTGATTTCAAGTGGGTTTAACGGTCAGGAGTTTTCGTTTAACGGATACCTTCCTATTGATAAAGGAGAAAAGAAAAAACAAATTCTACAGTTGGAAAGCCTGGTACAGAAAACAGGATATTCTCAGATTTTTATGGAAACGCCCTATCGGAATAATCCCCTTATAGAAGATCTGTGTAAATTTTTATCTCCCAATACAAAATTGTGTATCGCTGCTAATATCAACGATCCTGAGCATGAATTTATTCAGACGAAAACCATTAAAGAATGGCAAAAGAAAAAACCGGAACTTCATAAAATCCCCGCTGTATTTGTGCTTGGTAAATAATCATGTAGATCTTTCTTATAAAGAGTTTTCGTATAACAGGTCTTGTTTCATTGTTGTTTAATTTTTTTAGTGCAATTATTTTTAACATGCATTAACGTCGTCTTTGCACCATTGTTGTTCTATATAGGGTAACATTAAAATACAAGATTATGTCAGACAAAAAATTAGCAGGAATCTGGATAGATACCGAAAAAGCTATCGTTGCAAAAAATCACGATGCACAAAATGCCTTTAAATTTTTTCTTTGTAATCCTGTAAAAGCTGAGATTCAGCATGGTAATTCAAGTGAAAATGCAGGTAATAATGCGGAAAGGACGAATCGGATTAAGTTTTTTAAAGAAGTTGAACATTTATTAATAAATTCTCAGGAAGTATATATTACCGGTCCGGGAAAAATTCAGGAAGAATTAAAGCACTATCTGCATGATACTGCTCAGTTCAAGGATCTGAAAATTACATTAGACACGTCCCAGCAAATGTCAGACGAGAAAGTGCTGGAAATGGTAAAGAAGCATTTTAATGCATAGTTTTAAAAACAAAAATAGATCCGGATATAGATATTCAGATCTATTTTTGTTTTCTTCTTCCTTTCCATTTTCTCCAAAGGAAAACAATAAGCGGGATGGCTAAAAAGAATGGCCAAAAAGAGATGAGTCCTAGTATGAAACTTATAAAACTATTCCAGCCTTGGGTAATGGAGTCTCCGAACCGGCTTCCAAAACCTATTTTTGATGTAGCTGAACTTCTTATTTTTTCTTTATATAAACTCAAATTGAGTGTGCTGTAGTTCACACGGTCATCAATAAAACGAAGTTTTCCTTCTGCAACATCTATTTCATCTTCCAGACCACGGATTTTTTCCTGGATTTCAAGCATATCCTTCGTATTGGAGGCTCTCCTAAGCAAATCCCGGTATTTTTCAAGATAAATCTTTTTGTTGGCTAGTTTGATGCTTACATCTGTATACTCTTCCGTAACATCTTCAGAGGAAATGTTTTTAGATAAAACAGAACCTATCCCATTAGAAAAAGAATTGATTAAAGCATCAAAATTTTTATGAGGCACACGGATCGTAAGGCTCAGGTTTTCATCTTCATCTGAGTTTTGAAAATCTTCTGTTTGTATATAAGCATTACTTTTTTTTAAGGCTTCATTTACCTGATCCAGGGATTTTTTAATATCTGAAACCTGGATACGCATTTCTCCATTTTTAATGATTTTTTTAGAAATGGTATCGATTTTTTTTGGTGTATTTTCTCGCGCTTCCTCTTGAGGCAAAGGAACCAGCTGTTTTTTTGGGAAATTAGCTGTTTTATCATCCGGTATTACTTCTACAAGATCAGCACTAGCCCTTGGGCTGGCGACACCGTCAGATTTACTGCAATGAATGCATATTATAAGCAATAAGGGTAAAATTAGGTTCTTCATGATTCTTTTTATGAATCTTATCAAAAATGATGCATAATCCAAAAGAAAGACTGTTAATATTTTATTCCTGTCTTTTTGAAAATAAAGGTTAATAACCAAATAGGCCCCATTAGAAGGAATTGAAGATCTTTTAAGAAGGGAGGCTTTTTACCTTCGATCCTGTGTCCGAAAAGTCTTAAGATCCAGGTAACCACGAATATTGAAAAATAAATAATCCATGCGTTTTTCAAGAATCGTATATTAACCATATATATTGAACCCTCCATCAATATCATGATAATAAGCATCATCATGCTGATCAGGAAGGATAGTCTAAGATAAAATAGTGTAATGAATGCAACTGCAACCATGCTTATGATGCTGGCACAACCAAAGTAAGGAGAGCAAATATGCGGTGAAGGAAGTAAGGAGATAAAGCCTAATATGCTCCAAAAAGTGAGAGGAACACACATCCAATGAATGAGCTTATTGGTTTTATTTCTGTGGTTTTTACAATATTCTGCGAAAAATAAATCTATCTTTCTCATAATTTGGAATTTGGTTAATACGAAATTAATAAAATTTTGCAATCGTCCAAGAGATTGAATACATTTGTGGTATGTCTGTCCTTGAAAAATTCGGTGTAGAGATCTTTACACAGCATAATATCTTTGAAAGAATTTCTGTCGAAAAACCCTTTCGTCCAGATAATCCTGCGTTTATATTTGTTAAAACCGGGACTATAAAGCTTCGTCAGCATTTCAGGGACCTTGAACTTATGCCCAATATGTTTATGGTAACCGATCCCCAGACTGTTTATGAAATGGTATCGGTAAGTGATGACTTTCAATCCAGAATGGTTTCTTATAAAAGGGAGTTTATTTCTGCTTTATCCCTGAAATTTAACCGTCTTATCGGATACCGTTATTTCAGGCAACAAATGAATAAAGGAGTTCCTTTTCAGCAGGATGAAATGGAGCTGGTGTGGAAAAGTGTTAATTTCCTTAAATATATACTGGATTCGGAAACGGAAATGATGTATAAAAAGGAGATAGTGGAACACTTATTTTCCGTTTTTTGCTACCAGATGGCTGGGATTATTTCCAAGGAGGATAGCAACGCCATGGGGCAGATGTCTAGACAGGAAGAAATTGTTTTTATCTTCTTGACAGATCTCGCAGAACATCACCATACGGAAAGAGCTGTTGAGTTCTATGCCGAAAGACAGTCCATTACAACCAGACATCTTTCGTCCGTCGTGAAATCTATTACCGGAAAGTCGGCCAGTCAGATCATAGCGGCTATAGTGGTCAACGAAGCCAAAGTACTTCTAAACTCTTCCAAAAAGCCTGTTTCAGAGATTTCTTCCATGCTTGGGTTTAGTGATCAGTATTCATTTTCTCACTTTTTTAAGAAGCATTTAGATATCAGTCCCACACAATACAGAAATCAGTTTGACAGGTAAATCCTACATTTGAACATCTTTTTCCAGTTATCAAACATTTGTTTGATTTCTGTGCTGCCGTAACTTTGCCTATGTAAAAACAAGGTAAAATGATACATTACATAAAAACAGCACTATCAGTTTTGATAGCTATATTCCCTGCGCTGTTTTTTTCTCAGGAAGTCAGACAGATGACAGCGAATGAGGTCGCTGAACTGGCTCTTCAGAATCATCAGCAGCTAAAAGTTACCGCTCAAAATATCAATATTGCAAAACAACAGACAGGTGTCGCAAAACTCCAGAAGTTGCCTAATATAACAGCATCAACAAGTCAGTTTTACTTGGGAGATGCAGTAGCAATTGACAAAGATTTTTCGGGTTCTACCACTATTCCTATGCCTCACTATGGAAGCTCTTATGCAGTACAGGCTACTCAGCTGATCTTCAAAGGAGGATTGGTGAATAAATCTATAGAATTAGCAGGATTAAGGGAACAGCTTTCTGAATTGGATCTTGAAAAGAATAAACAGGACGTTAAGCTCTTAGTTATATCCAATTATCTGGATATCTACAAAATTCTTAATCAGGAATCCGTTTTTCAGAACAATAAGAAGCTGGCCCAGGAACGCCTGAAAAACATCCAGAAATTTTATCAGCAAGGAATGGTTACCCGCAATGAAGTGATCCGTGGAGAGTTGGCAATAAAGAATCTCGATCAGGGAATCTTAACGCTCGTTAATAACCGGAAGATCCTTAATTATAATATGAATATTGCATTAGGGTTACCTTCTGAAACAGAAATTATTCCTGTCGAAAGTTTAGACAATAAGGAAGCGGGTATCGGAATGGAGTATTATATGGATCTGGCTCATAACAGTAATCCACAGCTAAAGTCTGCCAAAACGAATATTGATGTTGCAAATAAAAATATAGAGATTATAAAAACCGATCAGCTTCCTACGTTATCCGGTTTTGGAGGTTATACTTTACAGCGCCCGATTACGACAAGAAATCCTGTTGTGGATATGTATTCCGGAGGATGGCAGGCAGGAGTTTCTCTAAGTTATAATATCGACAATCTTTATAAAACGAAAGAGAAAATTAAACTTGGAGAAATACAAAAAACGCAAGCCGGAGATGCAATGACTTTAGTTCAGCAAAATGTAGACATGGGCGTTAATGCGGCTTATGTTAAATACCAGGAATCTATTCAGCAGGCTGATATTCTTAATGACGCCAAAAAACTGGCCGAAGAGAATTACAAGATTACAGAGGCTAAATATCTTAATCAGCTGGCTGTACAAGCCGAAATGATTGATGCTCAAAATCAGAAATTACAGTCTGAACTGGACTTTGCCAATGCAGAGATCAATGTTCTGTATCAATATTATAATCTTTTAAAATCTACGGGAACACTTTAATTTTTAAAACTGAAAATCAAGATAATGGAAAACAAGGAACAACAAAATATAGAACAGGCACCTGCGGTTTCAAGCGCAGTAGCTAAAAAGAAGGAAGCCAGGAAAAATAAAATTAGAGCAATTATTTCCAATATTATTGTATTTCTGGCTATTGGTTTTGGCTTATTCTGGCTGGTTAGGGAATATTTTCATATCGGAGATAAGACTTATACAGAAGCAGCCCAGGTTGAAGAATTTATCAATCCAATCAATACCAGGGTTTCAGCCTATATCAAAGAAATTAAATTTATTGAGCACCAGCAGGTAAAAAAAGGAGATACTTTGGTCATTTTAGATAAAAATGAAATTTTAACCCAGCTAGGCCAGGCCGAAGCAGCGTATCAAAATGCTTTGGCACAGCGCTCTGCTACATCATCATCCGTAAATACGGTTTCTAATAATGTTAACGTGATGGAGTCTAACATAGCAGGGGCAAAAGCCAGATTATGGAATGCTGAACAAAACCTGAACAGGTACAAAAACCTATTGGCTTCAGAAGCTGTTACCAGACAACAATATGACCAGGTGAAAACAGAATATGATGCACAAAAAGCAGCTTACGAAACATTAGTTAATCAAAAGCAATCAGCCAACCTTTCTACGACAGAAGTTAAAAGCAAGCTTGGGATCAATGATGCCGAGATCAAAAGAACAAAATCGGCATTGGATATGGCAAGAATCAATCTTTCTTATACCGTAATTACAGCACCCTATGACGGCGTTATGGGGAGAAGAACGATTTCCGAAGGCCAGCTGATCCAGCCGGGGCAGCAGGTAGCTACGATTGTACTGAATGGTCAGAAATGGGTAACTGCCAATTTTCTGGAAAGCCAGATGCCGAATGTTAAAATTGGAGAGAAGATGATAATGACGGCGGATGCGCTCGGCGGACAACAATTTGAAGGAATTGTTACAGCTATTTCTGCAGCTACAGGATCGAGATATTCCAGTGTTCCGACAGACAACTCTACCGGTAACTTCATTAAAGTACAGCAGAGAATTCCCGTAAGAATAGAATTTACTGCCGCTAATAAAAAAGAGGATATCAATAAACTGAGTGCTGGGATGAATATGAATGTGAATGTTAACAAGAAAGATTGAAAGATTGAAAAATTGAAAAATTGAAAAATTTGTCCGTAAGATATCTTTTTCAACTTTTTCAATTGTCTGTAACATCTAAAAAAATTAAAAAATGTATAACAAAGGCTTATATCATGATTGGGTTCCAAAGCCGGTTCAGCTTTTACTGATCGTATTACTTCTTGCCGTGGTAATGCCGTTGGGGGGAGTGTATACAGGTAATATAAGTTATCTTGTAGGAGGAACGGGGGCTCTGTCAGAATATTTTCTATGGGCAAATTATGCAACGACAATAGGAATGGGAGCCTGTATGCCCGTAGTTCTAAGAATGAAGATGAGATTTAAAGTACGGGATAAGATCACTTTAATTCTTGTTCTTTTAGGACTATTAAGCTATGTTAATGCTACCACGCTGCAGCCAATGGTAATCGTAATAACAGCACTAGTCATCGGTTTTCTGAAAATGATGGTTACTATTGAACTGTTCTTACCATTAATGGCAATGATAGGAAACAGGGGGATGTTCTACGGAGCATTTTATACGTTCGTCCTTATGATGAATCAGGTGGCAAGTTATTATGCTGTAGAAGTGTCTGTTCTTTACAACTGGCAGCATTTTTACATTATTGTGTCCGTTTTATGTTTTGTACTGGCAATGATTCATTGGATCTTTATGCATGATAAATATTTTGCCCTTAAAGTTCCTTTGCATTATATTGATTGGCTGAGTATTCTGCTTTTTATTTCCTCATTCATGTTTTCGGCATATGTATATTCTTTTGGAAAGCAGCAGGATTGGTGGAATTCTTCGAAAATAGTGAAGGCCAGCATTGGTGCTTTTATAAGTTTTGCGTTATTGGCAACACGACAATTAACATTAAAAAGACCTTATCTGTCATTTTCCATATTCAAAAGAAACAATGTCCAGAATGGATTGTTCATGTTGTTCTGGCTGGGAATGTTTTTAGGGACAACAACTTTGCAAAATACGTTTGCGGTGGGAGTATTGGGATATGATCAATTGACCAATGCAAGGCTCAGCATCCTGATGATTCCGGGAATTATTTTGGCTGGGATTACAGCTATTTTCTGGTTTAAAAATGAAAAACCTTTAAAGATGTTCATTTTTTCAGGATTTTCTGCGATGATAGGATATGCTATGATCATGTACTTTTCAATGGTATTGGAATTCAATTATGAAGGTTGGTATCTGCCTATGTTTTTAAAAGGTTATGGGATGTGTTCATTGTTTATCTCAGTATGGTATTATACGCTTGATAAACTGGAGCTTGATGATATGCTTGCTGCAATCGGCTTGGTGCTGGTTTGGAGAACATTCTTAGCGGTAGGTATATTTTCAGCAATCTATTCATGGTTTCAATACCACTTTCAGGTGGTGGCGGTAGGAGATCTGGCTGTTTATATTGATGGAATGACTGTGACTCCTCAAACACTTTCCGGTAACATGAAACTCGTTCAGCTGAATGCGATCATTATCGCCTCCAAAAAGATATTTGGTTACATTATAATAGTAGGTTTAGGGGTATTGGCTTACGTTTTAACCCATCATTTCGGTAAAGAACGGTTTCAGTATGGTAGATTTATCAGAATGCTGGGTGGTAAATCCGTGATTGCCAGAAGGAGATTGAGAGAACGTAAAAAATTGTTAGAAGAAATAAAAGATGCGGCTGGTCCCGCTTTGTAAAGATACCTTGTTTTTCACTTGTAAACCCCGGATTTATTTTGAGTCTGGGGTTTACGTTTTCTTGTTTGGTATCTTATGGTATGAAAATGAACCCGATAAAATGTAATTTATTTCAATAATATTATTTTTATTTAGACGTAATAAAAATAATTAACTACATTTGTATCATTCTTTATGAAGAATGTTCTTTATCCTTATGTCCTATTATCAAAGGCTTCAAAGGATGATTGGTGTATAGCATATTAATTAAAAAAAAAAGGTATGGCTACAATGCAAGCAGGGCAGATCGTTGCCGAAGTAATCAAAAAACAATACATAACTCCTCATTTTATCAGAGTTTATCTTAAGGCCGAAGATGTTTCGATGTTCAGAAATACAACGATCGGTGATAACAATAAAATTGCGATTCCTCCCCATGGGCTGAACGAGATCTATTTTCCTACTTTAAATGAAAATCATGAATGGATCCATCCATCAAAGGAAGTCGCTCCCTTTATCCGTACGTATACGCATCGGGGAATTGATTTTGAAGCCAATGAACTGGTTATTGACTTTATTGATCACGGTGATAGTGGTCCTGCTTCAAAATGGGCTAGAGATGCGAAAAAGGGCTCAAAGCTAGGCGTGATGATGCGTACAGAGGCCAAGGAACTTTATCCTCAGGCAGATTGGTATTTTCTTATTGGTGATGGTACTGCAATTCCGGTTTTGAGTGCCATTTTAGAAACCCTTCCCGAAACGGCAAAAGGAGTTTGTGTCATCGAAGTCCATGGGAGAGAAGACGAGCAGGAATTGGAAACCAAGGCCGATATTGAATTCATATGGGTTCATAATCCTGATGCTCACTTAGGAAACAAGCTTGCTGAGGTGGTGCGAAGGGTGGAGATCCCGGAAACTTCAAAATTTGGATATATTGCCTGTGAACTCTCCACCATGAAAGAGGTTCGCAATTATTTCAGAAAAGAAAAGAGCTGGAATCAGTCTGAGCTATATGCATATTCATACTGGAAAGCCGGTGCTGCGCAGGATGAGTCACAGGCAGAAAGGAGGAGAGAATTGCATGCGAATGAATAAGAATGGTCCCGACAAATCGTTCGGGTTTCTTTTGATAGGTATATTTTGAAGCTTTTTCCCGCTATCCACTCATACTCCTCGCGCCTTGCTTTCCCGATTCTTGCTGTGGGGTAACCGTTCCTATCGGGGCTATCTGTTACTACCGGTAACAAATTAATCTCCGCTAATTGGATTAGACTATCTTTTGTTCTATCAATTACCGCGATAGCTTTTCAAGGCAAAAATCTTATCTTTGCTTGATTAAAAGTTATTATGAAAGATTTAATGGGAAAAGCAATCTGGGATTACCATCATAATGAAGATCCTGAAGATTTGCAGACTGAAACTTCAATTTCCGAACTGGATGAACTTCCTGTAGATTATCTTTTCAGAACCTTTGAAGAGATGAATGCCTTGGAACAAAAAGCTCTGGAATCATCTTATGGAAAGATTTTAGATATCGGAGCCGGAGCTGGTTCTCATTCTTTATATCTTCAGGATATCAGGAATCTGGATGTTGTGGCATTGGATATTTCCCCAAAATCGATTCAGGTGTGTCAGATAAGAGGAATTAAAAAAGCTGTCTGCGAGAATATGCTTGATTTCTCTGGCGAAACTTTTGATACCATATTGTTGTTAATGAATGGAACCGGGATTTTTGGAAGCCTGGCTGAAATAGATAATTACCTCCAAAAACTGCATTTATTGCTCAATGATAACGGACAGGTTTTAATCGACAGTACAGATATTTTATACATGTTTGACCGGGATGAAGATGGCGGAGTATATATCCCGGCAGAAGGTTATTATGGAGAATTGGATTATATCGTACACTATAAAGGAGAGTCCGAAGATCCTATCAAGTGGTTATACCTGGATTTTGAGACTTTAAAGAATGCTGCAGAAAATAATGGTTTCAATATTGAAAAGGTGATGCAGGATGAAGATGCTTATTTGGCAAAACTAATGAAGAAATAGAATATGAGTATCCCTGCGAGGACAATTGTATAAAAATAAAAATCCCCTAAGGTAAAACCTTAGGGGATTTTTTTACTATGCATTTAAATATTTAGCCTATTTCAATACCGTTTTCAACATTGCTGTCATCCGGAGTAACAAAAGATAGTTTTCCATCCGGCTTTGTGGTTAATAATAACATACCCTGAGATTCTATTCCACGAATTTTTCTTGGAGCCAGGTTTAATAAGATCATCACCTGTTTTCCAATCAATTCTTCCGGAGTAAAACTCTCAGCAACTCCTGAAACTACTGTTCTTACATCAACTCCTGTGTCAACCGTAAACTTTAATAGCTTATCGGCTTTTTCTACTTTTTCAGCCTCTATAATAGTAGCCGTTCTTAAGTCTATTTTAGTAAAATCATCAAAAGTAATTTCCTCTTTCATCGGTTTTGCGTTAGGATTTGTTTTTTTATTATTCTGTTTTGTATTCTCCAGTTTTTGAATCTGTGCTTCTATAACGTCATCTTCAATCTTATTAAAAAGCAATGGTGCATTCTCAATTTTATGACCAGCTTCAATTTGGATTTCAGAATTTTTTATCTCGTTCCAATTCTTTTTGTCAATATTAAAGTATCCAAATAGCTTTTCAGCAGTAAAAGGCATAAAAGGTTCACATAATTGAGCAACAACTGCTGCAATTTGTGCTCCAACAAACATCGTTTGACCCGCTGCATCCTTGTTTTCAGCTATCGCTTTCCAAGGAGCGGCATTTTGAAGATATAAATTACCATAATCTACTAGAGCCATAAATGAATTTAGTGCATTTCTAAATTCATATTTTTCTAGATAATTACTTACCTCATCTAATGCAATTTTAATTGCATTTTTAGTCTCTTCATCTAAGATACCATTTGGAACTTTTCCTTCGAAGTTTTTATTTGTAAACGAAATAACTCTGTTTATAAAGTTTCCAAACTTATTTACTAGTTCCGAGTTATTTTTTGTCTGAAAATCTTTCCACGTAAAATTATTATCCTTTGTTTCAGGAGCAGAAGAAAGAAGAGCATATCTCAAAACATCCTGTTGTCCCGGGAAATCTTCAACATACTCATGTGCCCATACCGCCCAGTTTCTTGAAGTTGAGATTTTATCGTTTTCAAGGTTCAGGAACTCAAATGCCGGAACATTTTTAGGCATTATATAATCTCCGTGTGCCTTCATCATTGCCGGGAAAATGATACAATGGAATACAATATTATCTTTTCCGATAAAGTGAATCAGGTCACTGTCTTCACTTTGCCAGTAGTCCTTCCAGTTTTTTCCGTTTTTCTCTGCCCATTCCTGAGTGAATGAAATATATCCGATAGGAGCATCGAACCAAACATACAATACTTTTCCTTCTGCATTAGGAAGAGGAACCGGAACTCCCCAGTTGAGGTCCCTGGTCATTGCACGTGGTTTTAATCCGTCATTTAACCATGATTTTACCTGACCGTATACATTGGGTTTCCAGTCGTCTTTATGGCCTTCAATGATCCATTCGTTTAAGAAATCTTCATATTCATTTAAAGGTAAATACCAGTTTTTGGTTTCTTTAAGGATCGGAACATTTCCACTTAACATTGATTTCGGATTGATCAGTTCTGAAGGAGAAAGGGTAGTACCACATTTCTCACACTGATCTCCGTAAGCATTTTCATTCCCACAATTAGGACATGTTCCTACAATATAGCGGTCTGCTAAAAACTCGTTAGCTTGCTCATCAAAATATTGTTCAGAAACTTCCTCAGTAAATTTTCCCTTTTCATATAATGTTTTAAAGAAATCCTGGCTGGTTTCATAATGTTTTTTAGAAGTGGTTCTGGAATATTCATCGAATGAAATTCCAAGATCTGAAAAAGATTTTTTAATGATCTCATGATATTTATCCACAATATCCTGAGGAGTAACTCCTTCCTTTTTGGCTCTTATGGTAATAGGGATCCCGTGCTCATCCGAACCACAGATAAACGCTACATCTTTTCCTGACCTTCTTTGAAATCTTGCGTAAACATCCGCAGGAATATAAACACCTGCCAAATGTCCTATATGAACCGGTCCGTTTGCATAAGGCAAAGCTGCCGTAATCATCTTTCTGTTTGACATTTATAGTAATAATTTAACTACAAATATACGGATTATCTCCCGAAAATTCTTGATGGCCCTTAATATTAGCAACAATAAGCGATTATTGGGAAATAAATATTACATTTTGTTAAACGTTTGTTTAACTTTTTGTTAATCCTGTGATAATATTATGCAATGCATAAGATCTTGTAAATTGATGAAAAGCAGAAATCTAATCTTTGGACCGCGTTTAATTTACATAAAATTATCTAAAGTTTTATTAAATTTATGATAATTCTAATTTTTTTCTAAATTGCAAGCGTGGTTTTCACGCCATTATTACTACAAAAACGAAACTATATAAAAAAAATATTGTGAGAAATTTTACAACGGTATTAAAAATAGCACCTGCTTTTTTATTGGCCAGTTCAATGGTTTATGCACAAGACTCTGTGACTAAAGAAAAGAAAATAGAGGAAGTAGTGCTGATTGGATATGGTGCAAAGAAAAAATCAGATCTTACAGGTTCTGTTACGGCAATTTCAGCTAAGGACTTTAATGAAGGAAGTATTAACTCTCCTGAACAATTAATTCAGGGGAAAGCTTCAGGTATTCAAATTACCAATAACAGTGGAGCCCCTGGTGCAGGTTCTACCATTAGAATCAGAGGAGGGGCATCATTGAATGCAAGTAATGATCCTTTAATTGTTATTGATGGCGTTCCTGTTGATAGTAATGGAATTAGTGGTGCTTCAAATCCTTTAGCGCTAATTAATCCAAATGATATTGAAAGCTTCAATATCTTAAAAGATGCTTCAGCGACTGCCATCTACGGAAGTAGAGCATCTAATGGAGTTATTATTATTACAACAAAAAAAGGAACATCAGGTAGGCTAAGGCTTAATTATACGGCAACAACCTCTATCTATGAAAAGATGGGAAATATAGATATGCTGTCTACTGATCAGTTTAGAAATGTTGTAATGAGTAAAGCTTTACCTTCTTATCAAGCTTTACTAGGAAATGCAAATACTAACTGGCAAAATCAGATTTATCAAACAGCACTAGGATTTGATAATTCTGTTTCTATTTCAGGAGGAATTAAAGGGCTGCCTTATAGATTATCTTTAGGGTATCTAAATCAAGATGGTATTATCAGAACCAATAATATTGAAAGAACAACAATGTCATTGAATTTAAATCCTAAATTCTTTGATAAACATTTGGAAATTAATTTCAATGTTAAAGGAACTTATGTTGAAAACAGGTTCAAAGATGATGGTTCTATTGGAGCTGCTGTTGTTTTTGATCCTACAAAACCAGTTTATGATTCGGCCTTCGGTAACTATGGTGGATATTGGGAATGGTTAAATGCATCTAATGGGTTACCTAATACAAATGGTACAAAGAATCCTGTTTCTATGCTTAATCAGAGATGGGATCTTTCTTATGTAAGAAGAGTTTTGGGAAATGTTCAGTTTGACTATAAATTCCATTTTTTACCTGAATTAAGAGCTAACTTAAATTTAGGGTATGATTATAGTGATTCTAATGGAGATACTACAGTTTTGCCAACTGCTGCAATGGCTTTTTATCAAAAAGGAACATACAGACGATATACACAAGAGAAGAAGAATAAAGTTTTAGACTTTTATTTTAATTATCTTAAAACTATTGAATCTATTAAATCTACTTTTGATCTTACGTTGGGATATTCATACCAGGATTGGACAAGATCTGAACCATTCGCGCCAACAATAAATGGTGACGGAACTAGAGTTCCTAACCAAGGAGTGGATCTTTTTACTCAAAATACTATTTTATCTTATTTTGGACGTTTCAATTATACATTTAATAATAAATACTTATTAACAGCAACGTTAAGAAGAGATGGTTCTTCAAGATTTAGTAAAGATAACAGAGTTGGATATTTTCCATCTGTAGCATTAGCCTGGAAAATTGATCAAGAGAATTTCTTGAAAGATTCAAAAGTTATTTCTTCCTTGAAGTTAAGAGCGGGATGGGGACAAACCGGACAACAGGATATACAGAATAATGATTATCCATACTTAGCGAGGTATGTCATGTCAAATAGTGGGGCAATGTACCAGATAGGGGATGACTTTTTTAATACACTGAGAGCGCAAGGGTATGATAAAAACATAAAATGGGAAACTACAACAACAAAGAATATTGGAGTAGACTTCGGATTTCTGAAAGAGAGAATAAACGGCTCAATTGAAGTTTATGAAAAAGAATCAAAAGATCTTTTAAGTGTTGTACCTGTACCTGCCGGAGCCAATCTTACCAATCTTCTTCTTACCAATATTGGCGATATGAGAAACCGAGGTATTGAAGCTAACGTCAACGTAAAAGCTATTACAAATAAAGATTTTACCTGGGAGTTTAGTGTTAATGCCACTCATTACAAATCTGAAATTACCAACTTGGCCTCTACTCAGGTCTTAGTAGGCGGTATTGGAGGGGGTGTTGGTAATACCATTCAGGTACAGTCTCAGGGATATCAACCCAATGCATTCTATGTATACCAACAAGTATATGATAATGCAGGAAGACCAATTGAAGGAGCCTATGTTGACAGAAATGGAGACGGGGTTATTAATAATTCCGATTTATATCAATATAAATCTCCAGCTCCAGATGTTTTACTTGGCTTTTCTTCAAAATTTACTTATAAAAATTTTGATCTAGGCTTTACTATGAGGGCTAGTATTGGGAATTATGTTTATAATAATGTGGCTTCTCAATATGGTAATTTGCAAGGAATTGCAAATAACGGCTTTTTACAGAATATTCACTCAAGTTATTTAGAAACTGGTTTCTCAAGAGCACAATACTTATCGGATTATTACGTAGAAAATGCATCTTTTTTAAGGATGGATAATATTAATGTAGGATATAATTTTCCAAGCTTTATCAATGAAAACTCTAAGATAAGAGTTTTCGGTTCCGTTCAAAATGCATTTGTGATTACTAAATACAGTGGGCTGGATCCGGAGGTATTTAATGGTATTGATAATAACCTTTATCAGAGACCAAGAATTTATTCATTAGGATTTAACTTTCAATTTTAACTAAGGATATCATGACTTTTAAATATATTAATAAAACAATCTTTACTGCCGGTATAACTGCAGTATTGTTTCTTTCTTCTTGTGAGAAAGATTTAGACAGAATGCCAGAGTCAGAAATTACTTCGGCATCTGTTTACGCAAATTTTTCAAACTATAAAGGAGTTTTGGCCAAAATATATGCAGGTTTAGCAGTGAGTGGCCAGGAGGGAGGAGATGGAAATCCTGATATAGGAGGTATTGACGGAGGAACTTCTAACTATTTAAGACAATATTTCCAGATGCAAGAGCTTCCTACAGATGAGGCTGTGATTGCATGGAATGATGCTTCGTTACCTGACATGCATAATATGACCTGGTCGGCAAATAATGAATTTATCAGAGCAATGTATTATAGAGTATATTATCAGATTGCTATTTCGAATGAATTTATCAGGGAAACAACAGATGAAAAATTGTCCTCAAGAAATATAACAGGGCAGGATGCAGAAACTGCAAGATTATATAGAAATGAAGCTAGATTTATGAGGGCATTAAGCTATTATCATGCAATTGATCTTTTTGGTAATGGTCCTTTTGTAACTGAAACAACTGAAGTAGGAATAACACCTCCACCTAGAATAGAGAGAAAGAATTTGTTTTCCTATATAGAAAGCGAACTTAAAGATCTTGAGAATATTCTAAAAGATCCTAGAACAAACGATTATGGAAGAGCGGACAAAGCTGCTGTTTGGATGCTTTTATCCAAACTTTATCTGAATGCTGAAGTATATACAGGACAATCGAGATATTCTGATGCAAGGATATATGCCGAAAAAGTAATTAATGCTGGATATTCATTAAAATCTAATTACGAAGAATTATTTTTAGCAGATAATAATGTTGGCAATAATGAAGTTATTTTTTCAATTAATTTTGATGGGCAGCACACAAGAACTTTTGGTGGTACAACTTACATTATCCATGCGGGTGTAGGCGGAACTATGAAACCTGCTCAATTTGGAATCAACAGTGGATGGGGAGGTTTAAGATCAACAAAAAATATTGTTAATTTATTCCCGGATTCAAATGGTACTTTAGATAAAAGAGGAAGGTTTCATTCCGATGGACAGAATCTGGAAATAAATAATCAAACTGAATTTACGGATGGTTATCCTTTGATAAAATTTAAAAATATTAGAAAGGATGGTACTCAGGGATCTGATAATGCTGGAGATTTTGCAGATACTGATTTCCCTTTATTTAGACTGGGGGAGGCTTATTTGATTTATGCTGAAGCTGTCTTAAGAGGTGGCGGCGGATCTACGGCTACTGCTGTGCAATATGTTAATTTGTTAAGACAAAGAGCTTACGGAAACACTTCTGGAAGTGTTAGTTCTATTAATCTAGATTTTATTTTGGATGAACGTGCAAGAGAACTAGCTTGGGAAGCTACAAGAAGAACAGACCTGATCAGATTTGGAAAATTTACTTCTGCTTCTTATTTGTGGCCTTTCAAGGGTGGAGTTAAGAATGGTAAAGGTGTGGAGGCTTACAGATCGCTTTATCCAATTCCAAATACAGATTTAAGTGCTAATCCTAATTTGGTTCAAAATCCTGGGTACTAATTTTAAACAGAATCTAAAAATGAAACATCTTATTAAAATATTAACAATAGCATTTATTGGATTTTTAGTTATTTCTTGCGAAAAAGACGAAGATCAGGCAGTTATTACTGAAACCACAAAGAGTAAGATTACAACAGATAAAACAACTCTTGTTTTAGATAAAGATAATCCAGATAATGTGGCATTAAATGTTACTTGGAGTAAGTCGGTATTCGATTTACCTGTTGTTTTTACTCAACAATTGGAGTTCGGAAAGAAAGGGAAGAATTTCGAAGGTTCATCTACTGTGGATGCAACAAATTCTCCATTGGTATTTACACACAAACAACTTAATAGTATTGCACTAAGTTTGGGTGCAACTCCTAATGTTGTTACTGAAATTGAGGTGCGATTAAAAACTTTAGTTGGGGCAGGACCATTTTATTCGAATGTTATTACTTTAACAATCACTCCATATCTTTTAGGACCTGTTTATAACTATACAGATTTATATCTAATAGGGGATGCCACATCAGCCGGATGGACAAATACAACAGCTAATACTAATTTCCTTCCATTGCAAAAAACGGCTACTGCCGGGATCTATTCTTATACTGGGTATTTTGCACAGGGAGAATTTAAAATGATTAAAACTCCTGGATCATGGGATCCGCAATATGGATTAGGTTCTCCAGGAACATTAAGTACAAGTGGTGGATCAGGGAATATTCCTGTTGCAGCTGCTGGGTATTATAAGCTCAGTATTAATACAACCGCTTTGACTTATACTTTAGTATCTGTACCTGCTCCGTCAACAACTTATACAACTATTTCAATGATTGGAACAGCATCAGGGGACTGGAATACGGATCTTGATCTTCAGAAATCAACTTTTGATCCTCATATTTGGGTGAAGAAGAATGTTGCAATGAATTCCGGTGAATTTAAGTTCAGAGCTAATCATGATTGGGGAACAAGTTGGGGAGTAGCACAGGAATTCTTTGGAGTAGCAGCCGTAGGAGGAGCCAACATTCCTTTAGCTACAGCATTCCATTATGATGTATATTTTAATGATATAACAGGTGAATATTCTGTAATTCCTGTATTTTAAAATATCCTGAAAAATACTATATCAAATATTAAATTACATAGAATTTAAAAAGTAAGGTGTTGCTTTTTAGTAACACTTTATTTATTTTTTAAACATATAAATAGTCATTATGAAGAAAATTACAGTTGGAGCTTTATTGTTCTCAATGATGTTTGCGGGTGTTAATGCACAAACTTTAAAATCGCCGGACGGAAAGTTCGAAATGGACTTTCAGCTAAAGCAGGGAGTACCTTATTATAACTTAAAATATAATGGGGCAGTAGTTGTTGAAGATTCTAAATTGGGATTGAGATTATTTAAAGACACAGCTATTAAATTTGCCTCTGAAATTGCAAAAGCAGAAGACGCTAAATTTGACCTGAATAACGGGTTTACCAAGACAGATGAGAAAAGGGATTCTAAAAATGAAACCTGGCAGCCTGTACTTGGAGAAAAGAAAAACTATATCAATAACTATAATGAATTAGCTGTTACGCTTAATCAGGCTTCCACAGACAGAAGCATTGTGGTAAAATTCAGGTTGTTTAATGACGGATTAGGTTTCCGATATGAATTCCCACAACAGAAGAACCTTAATTATTTTGTGATCAGAGAGGAAGATTCTGAAATTGATTTTCCGACAGATATGAAAGCATGGTGGATTGTGGCTGATTATGATTCTCAGGAGTACCAATATCAGGAAACAAAAATTTCCGAAATCCCGGGTCGATGGGACAAAGCGTTTGATGCCAATGCTTCTCAGTCATTGGTTAAAAATGCAGTTCAGTCTCCTTTAATGTTAAAGAAAGAAGGTAAAAGTCCTTTATACGTTAATGTAGCTGAAGCAGCGGTTTTGGATTATCCTGCTTCGCATCTGGAAGTGGATGCTCAGAATTTTAAATTTAAAACGCATCTTACAGCCGACAGGCAAGGAGCGAAAGGATATATTCAAACTCCTTCTGTTACGCCATGGAGAACGATTATAGTATCTCCAAAAGCAGAAGAGGTAATGGACTCAAAAATGATATTTAATCTTAATGAGCCGACTAAATATACCGATACTTCTTATATTCACCCTACAAAATATATGGGTGTTTGGTGGGAAATGATCATCGGAAAATCCCAATGGGCTTATTCTACGGCAGAAAATGTTCATTTAGGTAAAACCGATTTTACCAAATTAACTCCAAACGGAAAGCATGCTGCGAACAATACTAAAGTTAAAGAGTATATCGACTTTGCTGCTGAAAACGGATTTCAGGGACTTCTGATCGAAGGTTGGAATATAGGTTGGGAAGACTGGTTTGGACATTCAAAGGAATTTGTTTTTGACTTCATTACACCTTATCCGGATTTTGATATCAAAATGCTGAATGATTATGCCCACTCCAAAGGGATCAAATTGATCATGCATCATGAAACTTCAGGTTCGGCAACCAATTATGAAAGATGGTCCGATAAAGCTTTCCAGTTAATGAATAAATATGGATACGATGCTGTAAAAACAGGATATGTAGGAGATATTATTCCAAGAGGAGAACATCATTATTCTCAGTGGACGATCAATCATTTTTACAGAATTGCAGAGAAAGCGAATGAATATAAGATCATGGTTAATTCTCATGAATCTGTACGTCCGACAGGAGAAAGCCGTACCTATCCGAATTACATTTCCGCAGAAGCAGCCCGTGGAACGGAATATGAGGCGTTTGGAGGAAATAATGCAGATCATCAAACCATTTTACCATTTACAAGATGGATGGGAGGCTCAATGGATTATACTCCGGGAATTTTCCAGACTAAACTGGATTATTACTTCCCAGGTGATAAACGATTTGTAAAGACTACTTTGGTAAAACAGCTGGCATTATATGTTACCATGTATATGCCGCTTCAGATGGCTGCCGATCTACCTGAGAATTACAAGAAGCATATGGATGCTTTCCAGTTTATCAAAGATGTAGCAGCGGATTGGGACGATACAAAAATCCTGGCAGCAGAGCCTGGAGATTACGTAATTACAGCCAGAAAAGCTAAAGGAACCGACAATTGGTTCGTGGGTGGAATTACAGATGAGAACAAACGTGAATATACAGTAGACTTCTCTTTCCTGGATAAAGGTCAGAAATATGAGGCAACAATTTATGAAGACGGTAAAGACGCTGATTATATTAATAATCCTCAGAGCTATAACATCTACAAAAAACAGATTACAAGCAAGTCTAAAATCAATTTTAAAATGGTAAGAAGTGGTGGTTTTGCAATCTCCATTAAGCCCATAAAATAAATTTTAAGAACCAACTTAAAACTTAAACCTTACAGGTATATGATTCCTGTAAGGTTTTTTTAAACCAGTCCATTATGAAAAAACTATATATAATATTAGCTCTTTTGACAGGTTGCCTTGCTTTTTCCCAGTTGAAAACATTAGAAAGAGTAGAGCCTGCATTTTGGTGGAAAGGGATGAAAAATCCTGAGCTTCAGTTATTGATTTATGGAAAGAACATCGCAGATTATGGGATTGAGCTGTCCAATGGTATTAGAATTAAAGATATCCGGAAAGTTGAGAACCCAAACTATCTCTTCGTTACCATTAATACGGATGAAATTAATGCTTCTGAGTTTAAAATCAACATAAAAAGAGGAACTGAAAATATAGCTTCTTATTCTTATGAACTCAGACAAAGAAATCCCAATTCAGCCAACAGGGAGTCCTTTACCTCTAAAGATGTGATGTATCTGATCATGCCGGATCGTTTTGCTAATGGTGATGAGAAGAACGATTCTCAGCCTGATCTTACTGAAAAAGCAAACAGAAAGCTTCCCAACGGAAGGCATGGTGGCGACCTCCGCGGTATTATCAATAATCTTGATTATATCCAGAATTTAGGTGCTACATCCGTATGGCTAACTCCGGTTACTGAAGATAATGAAAAAGTATATTCTTATCATGGATATGCACAAACAGATCTTTATAAAATCGATGGACGTTATGGTACCAACGAAGATTACCGTGAACTGTCCCGTGAACTTAATAAGCGGAATATGAAACTTGTTTTGGATTATGTTACCAACCACTGGGGAGTTTCACACTGGATGATCAGGGATCTGCCAACCAAAGATTGGATCCATTGGTTTGATCAAGGAGAAAAAGGCTTCTATCGTTCGAATTATAAAACAACGACTCAGTTTGATACCAATGCATCTGATATTGATACAAAATATGCTTTGGATGGATGGTTTGATAAAACAATGCCCGACATCAACCAAAAAAATCCTTTGGTTCTGAAATATCTAATCCAGAATGCAATCTGGTGGATCGAATATGCCGAGCTGGGAGGTTTTCGTGTGGATACCTATCCTTATAACGATAAAGAAGCGATGGCAAAATGGGCAAAAGCCATTACTGATGAATATCCGAAATTTAATATTGTTGGTGAAACGTGGTTATATACAGCCGGTCAGATTTCGGCCTGGCAGAAAGATTCAAAAACAGGAGAAGCTGCTCACTATAATTCCAATTTACCTTCTGTAATGGATTTTATGCTGTATGGTGATCTATCTAAAGCATTTACTGAAAAAAATGGTTGGGATAGCGGGCTGATTAAATTGTATAACGTATTTACCAGTGATTTCCTGTATCCTGATATTGATAATGTGATGGTCTTTTTCGAAAATCATGATACCGAGAGATGGAATGAAATTTTTAATGCTGACCCGGATGCATACAAAATGGCTTTAACAGTAATTTCAACTGTCCGGGGAATTCCGCAAATATATTATGGTTCTGAAATAGGAATGAGGGGGGATAAAAAGAAAGGAGGAGATGCTGATATTCGAAGAGACTTTCCGGGAGGATGGAAATCAGACAGTCAAAATGCTTTTAATCCTTCAACTCAAACGGAAAAGCAAAAGGAATTCTACACTTTTACCCAAAAACTTCTGAACTGGAGAAAAGGGAAAGAGGTTATTCATACGGGAAAAACCAAAAATTATATTCCCCAAGACAATGTTTTCGTATATTTCAGGTATAATGAAAAAGACAGTGTTATGGTTGTTTTAAATAATAATAAAAAAGAGCAGGTTTTGGATTTAAAACGATTTGCTGAATCTATAGGCACCATTAAAAAGGGAAAAGATATCATTTCAGGGAAGGAATTTTCATTACAGAACACCATCACCATACCTGCAAAAACATCGCTGGTGATTGAATTGCAAAAATAATGACATCAAATATATTAAATTAGAATATGAAAAAAATAACAATAATTTATACGCTGGTACTCCTGGTGTTTGCTATCAACTATTCTTCAGCGCAGTCTAAATTCGAGAAAGATAAAGCTGAGATCGGAACCATGCTCGACGGATTCAATGTTGCTGCTGCCAAAGCAGATTATACTGCATATTTTAATTATTTTGCTGATGAGTCTACATTCATCGGGACTGATGCTACAGAAGTTTGGGATAAGAAAGCTTTTATGATTTGGGCTAAGCCGTATTTTGATAAAAAGAAGACCTGGAATTTTACTGCTTTGAAAAGAAATGTGTATTTCAGTAAAGACGGTAAACTAGCCTGGTTCGATGAATTACTGGATACCCAGATGAAAATCTGTCGTGGTTCCGGTGTAGTGGAAAAAATAAACGGAAGCTGGAAAGTAAAACAATATGTCCTTTCCGTAACGGTTCCAAATGATGTAATAGATAAAGTGGTGGCTGAAAAGGCACCGATTGAGGATGTGCTTTTGCAGCAATTGAAAACCAAATAACAGACAATGGCTAAAAAAGTAAAACCGAATCTTTCCATGGCTCAGATCATCAATATGAGTATGGGATTTTTAGGGATTCAGATGGCTTTTGGTTTACAAAACGGAAATGCCAGCCGGATTCTTGCCAACTTTGGAGCAGATGTTCACGAGCTTTCCTGGTTTTGGTTGGTCGCTCCCGTTACCGGATTGATTGTTCAGCCTATTATCGGTCACATGGGGGATAATACCTGGAGCCCATTGGGAAGAAGGAAGCCTTACTTCTTAATAGGAGCCATTTTGTGCGCAATAGGCCTGGTACTACTTCCCAATGCTGCTTCCGCAACCCATATGATGGCAGCAAATGTCTTATTATTAGCTGTGATATTTTTGGCCATGATGGATGCATCCATCAATGTTGCAATGGAACCGTTCCGTGCGTTGGTAGGGGATATGCTTCCAAAACATCAGGGAACAATTGGATTTTCAGTTCAAACAATATTGATAGGTATTGGAGCAGTTATTGGTTCTTATTTGCCAAGTTTACTTACTAAACTAGGGGTATCTAATGAGGCTCCTACTGGCTTTGTGGGTAATAATGTTATTTACTCTTTTTATGTAGGGGCAATATTATTGTTGATAACGATACTTTATACAATTTTAACAACTAAGGAGTATTCTCCAAAAGAGTTTGCAGAATTTGCAGATGGAAAGGAAGTCGTGGAAGAATCATCTAAGTTTAGTGATATTTTTAAAGACTTTGCTAGTATCCCAAAGCAAATGAAGAGATTAGGGATTGTTCAGTTTTTTTCTTGGTTTGCTCTTTTTACAATGTGGGTGTTTACAACAAGTGCCATAGCTACTCATCATTTTGGACTTTCTCCAGAAAATACACATTCCAAGGAATTTAATAATGCTGGTGATTTGCAAAATGAATTGTTTGCAGTATATAACTTTTGTGCTATTCCTTTTGCTTTTTTACTGACTCCCATTGCAAAATGGATTGGAAAGAAACAAACGCATGCTTTGGCTCTAACTTGTGGAGGATTAGGATTAATCTCCATGTACCTTATTAAGGATACAAATCATCTATGGATATCAATGGTTGGATTAGGTTTTGCTTGGGCGAGTATTTTAGCGATGCCTTATGCCATGTTAATAGAAGTGATTCCTCAAAGAAAGATGGGAGTATACATGGGAATCTTTAATTTCTTTATTGTAATTCCTCAGATTATCAACGGTCTTTTTGGTGGGCCTATTGTAAGCGGATTCTTTGGGAATTATGCAATTGGGTATGTTGTTGTAGGAGGTGTTTGTATGTTGCTTGGAGCCGTCCTTACAATGATTTTTATTAAATCAGAAGATGAAACACCTAAAGAAATTGAAGAAGAAATTCAACAGGTCCATTTTTAATTTTATATCAATAAATAATATATCAGATATTAGAAGTTAGAAGGCAGAAATACAATTATGTCGAAAAATATATCAACAGAAGCGGGCTTTAGCCCGCTTTTCTAATTTATACAAATGGCTTTAGCCAAAACATAGTTTAAATTACAGATTTATCCATCATAAAATGAAGTTTGCAACTGTTCCATAAAATTGATGAGATTATTTAATATATCCATATTCAGAACGAGTCATCGTTCTTTATTTATACAATCAATCGGAATTTAAACTTTTATTAAGCTAGTCATGGCTTTAAATTTTTAATTTAGATTGATTAAAATAGTAATAATGTACGATATCATCATTATAGGAAGTGGAGCCGGAGGTGCAACAATGGCTTACCGATTGGCCGATAGCGGCAAAAAAATTGTGGTTATTGAAAGAGGAGATTATGTGCCCGTTGAAAAAGAGAATTGGGATTCCATAGAGGTTTTTGAAAAGAACAGATATACAACAACCGATTTATGGCTGGATAAACATGGGAAGCCATTTCGTCCCGGTATGCATTATAATGTAGGTGGAAATACCAAATTTTATGGAGCTGCTTTATTTCGTTTAAGGGAGGAAGATTTTAAAGAAATAAAACATTATGGCGGAACTTCACCAGCTTGGCCTATTCAATATGAAGATTTAAAGGATTACTATCTGGAAGCTGAAAAGCTTTTCCATGTTCATGGTAAAAGAGGATCTGATCCTACGGAACCTTATGATGCAGAACCTTATCCATACCCGCCTTTGCCCCATGAGCCAAGGATACAGGAAATTGTTGATGAACTCACCGATTATGGACTGCATCCTTTTGAATTACCCATAGGAGTTAACTTTGAACCTCATAAAACAGCTAATACGCCTTATGTGCTGGACCGTTTTGATGGTTTTCCTGATGCCGCCGAAAGAAAAGGAGATGCGCACTTATGTTCATTGTCAAAAGCGCTTGAGTATCCCAACGTGGAATTGATGACGAATACAAAAGTCATTAGATTGAATACCAATAATACCGGAACCAGGATTTCAGAAGTTGTTATAGAACAAAATGGACAGATAAAAACCCTTACATCAGATCTTGTTATTCTTTCAGCAGGAGCTATCAATTCTGCGGCTATATTGCTTGAAAGTAAAAGTGAACGATTTCCTACAGGGCTCGCCAATACTTCGGATCAGGTCGGAAGAAACTACATGTTCCACCAGAATACAGCTCTTGTTGCGTTGTACACAGAACCTAATCCTACAAAATTCGGTAAAACATTCGGTGTGAATGACTTCTACCATGCTAACCGTGGATATGAGTTTCCTCTTGGACATATTCAGATGTTGGGAAAATCAGATGAGTATCAGATCAGAGCCGATAGTCCTGTTGCAGCTCCCGGTTTTACGTTTGAATTGATGGCCAGACACGCCGTAGATTTTTGGCTGACTTCAGAAGATTTGCCGGATCCTGAAAATAGGGTTACTGTAGAAAACGGACAAATCAGGATTGCCTATTCTGAAAACAATCAAAAGGGACACGAATTTTTAAAGGCTGAGCTGATCAAAGCTTTAAAAGCATCAGGTAAATTTGAGAGCTTTTTATTCAAAGGTTTCTATTTTAGTAAAGGGATGGACATTGCTTCTCCGGCTCATCAGAACGGAACGACAAAAATGGGAACCGATCCGGGGACGTCGGTTGTAGATATCTACTGCAAAAGTCACGATTTAGAAAATCTGTATATCGTAGACGGAGGATTTTTTGTTTCCAGTGGTGCTGTAAATCCGGCTCTTACTATTATTGCGATGGCTTTACGTGTTGGGGATCATATAAAGGCTAAATTAATGTAATGAATTCTAAAACAGTCACCATCATTGTCGTTTATATTTTAGCATTTTTAACGGGAGTTAATTTTGTGGTGTTTCCAGCATTGGGAACTGTTTTTACAGACCCTTCATTATTTACACTTACTTCATCACAATTTGGAAATCTTTTTATCCCTCAGGTTATATGTATTATAGTTGCCTGCTTCGGAGCACCGTTCCTGATTAATAAAACAGGACCTAAGCCGGTTCTGGTTTGTGGGCTTTTGCTGATGATTATATCTACAGGTTGTTTGTGGATGCTCCATTATTTTATGGCGAATAAAACTCTGGTGTTTCCGGTATTGATGGTTTTAGTAGCCTTTATGGGAGCCGGATTCGGACTTTCTATTACCACTTTGAATCCATTGGCTGCAAGCCTGTTTGATGATAACAGGTCTTCTGCAATTTTAATTTTACAGTTTCTGGTAGGGTTGGGGACATCTACTTCTCCTTTAATGATGAATCTGATAGGTGATGTGAAAAACTGGAAATATGTTCCCGGAAGTATATTTATAATGGTATCCGTTGCCTTTGTTATGTTTTTATTTTTAAAAATACAAAAAGGAACATTGTTCCAGCTTCCTAATCATTTTAAAATCCCTGGAAAATTATGGATCTTTTTTATCACCATTATTTTGTACGGCTGTATCGAAGGAACATTTGGGAGCTTTGGAGGAATAATACTCAAAAATCAAGGATTGGATAACAGCAAAGCCAGTCTTGGGCTTTCTTTATTTTGGGGTGGCATTGCTATAAACCGCCTGCTGTTTGGGATTTTCTCAAAGAAATTTAATATATCATATGTCTTTCTGATATCACCATTGTTTGTTGCCGGATTTCTTACCCTGATGGTAGTTGATCCTGATATAAATATCCTTTTATTGCTGATGTTTTTCATTGGTCTTTTTATGGGAAGTATCTTTCCCGGATCTATAGGTTGGGGAACAGTAGAGTTTCCGATGTTTTCGGTTTTGGTATCTGGCTTTTTGATGGCGGCCAATCAAATAGGGACAGGGGTTGTAACGAATGTTTTGGGCAGTTTTTCCAATTATACTTCTGCAATTTTAGAATCTCTGATTGCGCTTATGCTGATTATTTTCGCTTTACTTTTCTATCTTAAACGAAATTCCAAAATTAAGGAGGCTTTTTAATCTTTTTACCAAAAATATACTAATCCTCCTGTAATGAAAAAGGTGGGTTTAAACCCACCTCAACAATAAGAGTATAAAAACGGCTTAGCCAAAACTTACATTTTTATTAGCTCAATTGAATTATACCAGTTCTTCAATCTCAGCAATTACTTTTGATAAATTTGTTTCTTTCAACTGTGGAACCATGGTTCCCTGAGATTTGAAAACTTTGATATCCGTAATACCGATGAAACCGAATAAGGTTTTTAAGTAGGTTTCCATATTTTCAATAAGTCCATTTTCATACACACCTCCAGATGCGAAATTCAGGTATATTTTTTTATTTTGCAGAAGACCTGTTGGAACCCCGTCAATATAAGAAAATGTTTTACCTGCAACAGATATGCTATCGATCCAGGATTTTAAAGTTGACGGAAAACTGAAATTATAAAAAGGAACTCCTATAACAATAATATCTGAATCCTGAACTTCTTTTAATGCTTCGTTAGAATATTTTGAAGCTTCTTTCTGTTCATCATTCTTTTCCTCATCCGGAATTCTTGAAGCACTAAAATGATGAATCTCCAGATGGGGGATAGGATTTAAACCAAGATCACGGACAACAACCGTGCTCCCGGGATTTTTATCCAGCAATTGATTGATAACAGTCTGAGATAAATGATTGCTTATAGAATTTTCTCCTACAATACTTGTTTTGATATTTAAAATGTTAGCCATTTTGTTTAAATTTTTTTTGTTTTTATTAATGTCAAAATTATTGTAAATTTACTTTCAAAAGTATAGTGGTTACCTAAAGGAAAGTGGAATAATGGAAAAACAACATAATCATAAAGATTGTACAAAGGCTCTTAAACCTGTTCAGGATACATTGGATGTCATTAATGGGAAATGGAAATTACAGATCATCATTTCTTTGAATGCCGGAAATAAGCGTTTCACAGAGATTGAACGTAGCATTCCCAAGCTTACTTCGAAAGTTTTAGCCAAAGAATTAAAGGAATTAGAACAAAATGGTTTGCTTGAAAGGGTTGTGAAGGATACATATCCTGTTTCTATTGAATACTTACCGACGGAATATACAAAAACACTTCATCCTGTGGTAGAATCATTGGGAAATTGGGGTAAAAATCACCGTCAGCATATCTTTGGGACAACAATTGAAGAAGAGGCGAAGAATGACGATGTGGCTGAATAGATGAAAAGCAAAATGGCAAAAATGCCGAAAGGCGAAAAGTCAGAACAGTTAAATCGTTTAATCGCTAGGAATGTTTGTTGAAAAAAGTTTTTATCAAAGGGTGAAAGTTGTTCATCGACAAAGATGGCGATTTTGCAGTTCCGCAATTCAGCGATTTTGCCTTTTCACCTTTCAACGATTTCTCCTTTTTTTCCTTTCTTACCCTACATCAATATCCACTCCGTCTACGCTCTGTACATTTGTACCATAATTAATCACAATATGAAAACAGTATATCATAAATCAGATTCAAGAGGCCATGCTAATCATGGTTGGTTAAACAGCTACCATACTTTCAGTTTTGCAAACTATCAAAATCCTGAAAGAACAAACTTCGGAGTTTTAAGAGTGTTGAATGACGATATCGTCTCTCAGGGAATGGGATTCGGAACACATCCTCACAGAGATATGGAAATCATTTCTATTCCATTAGAAGGAGATCTGGAGCATAAAGATTCAATGGGTACAACGGCGGTTATCAAAAAAGGAGAGATTCAGGTAATGAGTGCCGGGACAGGTGTTCAGCATAGCGAATACAATAAAAACAAGGATGAGGAGGTGAAATTTCTTCAGATCTGGGTGTTTCCAAGAGAGCTGAATGTAGAGCCCCGATATGATCAGAAAAGCATCAAAGAAGGAGAGAAAATTAATGGTTTCCAGCAGATTCTTTCACCCAACAAAAATGATGATGGAGTGTGGATTCATCAGGATGCATGGTTTAACCTGGCTAACTTTACAAAAGGGAATGGTAAAAACTATGTGTTTAACAAAAAAGGAAATGGGGTGTATGCATTTGTTCTAAAAGGAAGTGCAAAAGTAGGCGACAGAATCTTAAATGAGAGAGACGGATTAGGAATCTGGGATACCCAAAGCTTTAATATTGAAGCAATTGAGGACACAGAAATATTATTGATGGAAGTGCCAATGGAATTACCATCTTATCTAAAATAAAAATTAAATTTGTAGACATTAAAAAAATTAAACAGAATGAAAGTTTTAGCAATAGCAGGAAGTAATTCCGAAGCATCAATGAATAAGCATTTGGTATCCTACGCAGCTTCTTTGTTTGCGGGAAAAGCAGAAGTAGAAGTAGTAGACCTTAACCCTTTCGAAATGCCTATTTATAAGCATGAGAGAGAATTGGCAGGAGGAGTACCTCAGGAAGCAAAAGATTTTGCAGCAAAAATTGATGGCGCTAATGTACTCTTGGTTTCTTTACCTGAACATAACGGAACATATTCAACAGCTTTTAAAAATGTATTTGATTGGGTTTCAAGAATCAAGGACAGAACAGTGTGGAATGAAATACCAATGCTTTTAATGTCTACATCACCGGGAGGGAGAGGTGGAGCCGGGGTTTTGGAAGCTGCAACAAAACGTTTCCCTTTCCACGGAGGAAATATTGTAGAAACATTCTCTCTTCCTTTCTTCAACGATAATTTTGATAAAACAGCTGAAAAGATTTCTAATGAAGAAAAAGATAATGAGTTGAGAGAGAAAATTATTAAGATTTCTGCCATTGAAACAATCCTTGAAAAATAGAATTTGAATTTTAATTTAAAATTACTATTTTTGCAAAAAGAAAAAGAGATGAAAATTCAGTCCACTTTCAAAGAATGTTTTTCCATAAAAGGGAAAACTGTGGGCTCTAAAATTCTCAGATAAAATACTGGCCGATAATCTACTAAGATTGTCGGCTTTTTTATTTTCTAAATTTTAAATAAAATTATAATAAAAAGGTAGGAATACTTCAGATGTAAGATATTAGATTTTCAATAGTCTGCAATCTGAAATCTGGCATCTAAAATCTAAATAATAACATGAGCAATACTTACAAATCTGCAGGAGTAGACAAAGAAGAAGGATACAAAACCGTTGATAAGATCAAAAAAGCGGTTGGTGAGACCCACAATTCCAATGTACTGAACCATTTGGGAAGTTTTGGGGCTTTCTATGAAATCGGTGGATATAAAAATCCGGTACTGGTTTCCGGTACGGATGGAGTAGGAACTAAGCTTAAAGTAGCTTTAGATTCTAAAAAATATGACTCTATCGGTGTAGATTGCTTCGCAATGTGTGCCAATGATATTTTATGTCACGGTGCCAAGCCATTGTTCTTCCTGGATTATCTGGCTTGTGGAAAATTAGACTCTGAAATTGCAGCAGAAATTGTTTTAGGAATGGTAGAAGCCTGTAAAGATAACAACTGTGCATTGATAGGTGGTGAGACCGCTGAAATGCCGGGGATGTATCAGCCTGGAGACTATGATGTTGCAGGATTCTGTGTAGGAATTGTTGAAAAAGATCAGATTATTGATGGTTCTAAAATAAAACCGGGAAATAAGATCATTGCATTACCGAGTTCAGGATTCCATTCCAATGGATTTTCACTGGTAAGAAAAGTATTCCCGAATTTTGAAGAAGAATTTGAAGGAAAACCTTTGTATGAAACATTATTGGTTCCTACAAGATTGTACTATAAAGATATTCATAAAGTAATCGGAGAAGTAAAAGTTGCAGGAATCGCTCACATCACGGGAGGTGGGTTGTATGAAAATATCCCAAGAATTATTCCTGAAGGTTTGTGTGCTTCTATCGATGCTTCAAAAATACAGATCCCAAGCATAATGCTTGAACTTGAAAAAAGAGGTGGAGTAGCGCGCGAAGAAATGTTCGGAACTTTCAATATGGGAGTGGGAATGATCGTTGTTGTAGATGCTGAACATGCCGAGAAAGTTTTACACCTGCTGGATGATGCTTACGAAATAGGAGAAATCACGGAAGGAAGTGAGAAAATAAAATTAACATTTTAAAAGACTCAAATGTCAGATATCAGATACAAGACGGAATAGTCTGAAATCTGATATCCGACATCTAGTATCTAAATTAATGAAAAACATCGTTGTACTCGTTTCTGGTTCCGGGACCAATCTTCAGAGAATCTTAGATACCATTGAAAGTGGAGAAATCCAAAATGCAAGAGTGTCCTTGGTTGTTGCAGACAGAGAATGCTACGGGCTGGAAAGAGCAAAAAATCATCATATAAAAAATATACTCATTCCAAGAGGGAAAAATTTCAGCAGTGAATTGAGCAAAGTAATTCCTGAAAATACTGATTTAATTGTATTGGCAGGGTTCTTATCTATTCTGAAACCTGAATTCTGCGAAAACTGGAATGGTAAAATAATTAATATTCATCCTGCTTTGCTCCCCAAATTTGGTGGAAAAGGAATGTGGGGAATGAATGTTCATAATGCCGTTATTGAAGCTAAAGAAAAAGAAAGTGGGGCAACAGTTCATTTTGTAACTCCGGGAATTGACGAAGGCCAGGCTATCCTTCAGAAAGCATTTGACGTTGCAGAAAATGATACTCCGGAAACATTGGCTGAAAAAGTACACAAGATTGAGTACGAAATTTTTCCGATAGCGATCAATAAAGTATTAGGGAATTAATACAATATACCTGTTTGATAATATTACATTGCTGGAAAGGGACATTGTTACAATTAAAAAAAATCTAAGTAAAATAAAAGTAAATCCGGGGGTGAAAGACCGGGAATACAGTTTGAGATAGCTGTGAAAAGTAAAAAATTGAAAGTAAGATGAGTAAAAAGAGAGTTTTAATTAGTGTTTCTGACAAAAGTGGATTAATAGAATTCGCTCAGTTTTTGGAAGCTCAAAACTACGAATTGATTTCTACCGGAGGTACCTTCAAACATTTGAAGGAAGCCGGTCTGAATCCGATTCAGATTGATGAGGTGACCAATTTCCCTGAGATGCTGGATGGCAGAGTAAAAACCCTGCATCCAAAAGTTCATGGCGGGCTCCTTGCTGTCCGTTCCAATGAAGAACACATGAAGACGGTTCAGGAACACGGAATTGGTTTGATCGATATGGTTATTGTAAACCTTTATCCTTTCTTTGAAAACGTAAACAAAGATATTTCTCTACATGAAAAGGTAGAATTTATCGATATCGGTGGTCCTTCAATGCTTCGTTCAGCAGCCAAAAATTTTGACTCTGTTACTGTAATTACTGATGTTGAAGATTATACAACCGTAAAAATTGAAATGGAACAGAATGGAGACACGTATATCGAAACCCGTAAAAAGTTGGCCGGTAAAGTGTTCAATCTTACTTCTGCTTACGATGCTGCTATTTCAAGAATGCTTTTAGAAGAGGAATATCCTACTTATTTAAGTGCATCTTATAAAAAAGCTGCTGATCTGAGATACGGTGAAAACCCTCATCAGACTGCTGCTTACTATGTTTCCACTTTCGAAAACGGAGCGATGAAAGATTTCGAACAACTTGGAGGAAAAGAACTTTCCTTCAACAATCTTCGTGATATGGATCTTTGCTGGAAAGTGGTTACTGAATTTAAAGAAGAGATGGCTTGTTGTGCAGTGAAACACTCTACACCTTGTGGCGTGGCGATCGGGACTTCAGCATTGGAAACGTATCAAAAAACTTTTGAATGTGATCCTATTTCAATTTTTGGCGGAATTGTTGCAATGAACTATAAGATCGATGCGGCTACTGCTGAAGAATTAAACAAAACTTTCCTTGAAATTGTTATGGCTCCTGATTTTGATGAGGAGGCTCTTGAAATTTTAAGAAAAAAGAAAAACCTAAGAATTATAAAGATCGTAAATCCGGTTTCCGATAAGCAGACATGGGTGAAAATTGATGGAGGAATGCTGGTTCAGGATAACGATACTTATTTCTCTGAAGATATTAAAGTAGTTACCGATGTACAACCTACTGAAGAGCAGAAAAAAGCATTGCTTTTCTCTCAAAGGGTTGTAAAATATGTAAAATCTAATGCGATAGTAGTTTCTAACGGTATTCAGGCTTTTGGAATCGGAGGAGGCCAGGTTAACAGAATCTGGGCAACTCAGCAGGCAATCGAAAGAGCTAAAGAGAAATTCTCCGGAAATCTTGTATTAGCTTCAGACGCTTTTTTCCCTTTCCGTGATGTTGTAGATTTCTGCGCTAAGGAAGGTATCAAAGCGATCATCCAACCGGGAGGAAGTGTAAAAGATCAGGAAAGCATCGAAGCTGCAAATGAGCACGGAATTCCGATGATGTTTACAGGAGTTAGACATTTTTTACATTAATTAAATTAGAATTAAAAAGTAGTTTTGAGGTGGCATTTATCGCTTTCAAAATTATATATTTGTATAATATAGACTAGATAATTAAATAAAGTATGAGAATCTTAATCATAGGTGAAGGTGGAAGAGAGTCTGCATTGGCAGCGAAACTTCATAAAGACTCCAGAGTTACTAAAATGTTTTTTGCTAATGGAAATGCAAGTACGGATGTAATAGGGAAAAATGTTCATTTATCAGAAATTAAAGAACTTAGAGACTTTGCTATCAAGGAAAAGGTGGATCTAACGATTGTAGGTCCTGAAGCTCCACTTGTAGCTGGTTTGAAAGATGAGTTTAAGAAACATGATCTTAAAGTTTTTGGTCCGAACCAGAAAGTGGCAAGTCTTGAAGGAAGCAAGGCTTTCTCTAAGAAATTTATGCAGACCTATGATATTAAAACAGCAAAAGCTGTAGTATTTGATTCATATAACGAAGCTAAAGAATACGTTCAGACTCAGGAATACCCTTTAGTGATCAAAGCAAGTGGTTTAGCAGGCGGAAAAGGGGTTGTAATTTGTGATACTCTGGAAGAAGCTGAAGCTACAATCCACGATTTCATGATTCGCAGAATTTATGGAGATGCAGGTATCCGTTTGGTTATCGAAGAATTTTTACAGGGTTTTGAAGCTTCAATCATTGCTTTCTCAAACGGAGAAAAACTATTCCCTTGTATTGCTGCTAAAGATTATAAAAAAGCCGGAAACGGAGATACAGGACCTAATACAGGTGGTATGGGATCTGTGGCACCAAGCCCGGAATTTACTGCTGAACATCAGGCTGATTTTGAAAAAAATATTTTGGAGCCTACTGTTCGCGGTCTTAAAGAAGAAGGATTCAGCTTTAAAGGGATTATCTTCTTCGGATTAATGGTTACTAAAAACGGGACTTACCTGCTTGAGTACAACATGAGATTCGGAGATCCTGAAACTCAGGTATTGATGGCTCTTATGGAAAACAATCTTTTGGATGTAATCAATGACTGTATGAGCGGAAAAGACATCGAGCTTAAGTTTAAAGACGAGAAAGCCGTATGTCTGGTAATGTGTTCAGGAGGTTACCCGAGAAATATAGAAATAGGCTTCGAGATCAAAGGAGAAGATAAAGTAAAACACAGTCAGTTGCTACACGCCGGAGCGATCCGAAAAGGAGACAAAGTGGTTTCCAACGGGGGTAGAGTTCTTAACCTGGTTGCAACGGGTGCTACTTATGAAGAAGCTCGCAAGAAAGTATACGAAGATGCACTTCCGGTTCACTTCGATTACAGTTTCTACAGAGAAGACATCGGAAAGTTTTAATAAAAATCATAAAAAAAGATTTGGAACGTTTCCAAGTCTTTTTTTGTAAAACAGTTAATATTAGAAATAAGAAGTCAGATGCTAGATTCAAGACTTCAGACCTAAAAATCTGAAATCTGATGTCTGAAATCTGATATCTTTCAAACAAATCAATTATAAAATGAACAACGGTATTATCATATTAGATTTCGGATCTCAGTACAACCAGCTTATCGGAAGAAGAATCCGTGAAATGGGAGTATATTCGGAAATCTTACCTTACAATACACCATTACAAGAAATTCTTGAGCGCCAGCCTAAAGGAATTATCCTTTCTGGAGGGCCAAGTTCTGTAAATGCAGAAAATGCTCACCTGGTTGAGAAAGCATTATACGAACAGGGAATTCCTGTACTGGGTATTTGCTACGGAATGCAGCTTACGGCACATGTTTTAGGAGGAAAAGTAAATAAAGGAGAAAAAGGGGAGTACGGAAAGGCTCACCTTGATATTATTAAAGAAAATGCTCTATTAGAAGGGGTGAGTCAGAATTCTGTGGTTTGGATGAGCCACTTTGATGAAGTAGGTGATTTGCCGGCAGGTTTTGAATTAAATGCAAAATCGGGAGTTATCGCTGCTATTTCAAATTCTGAAAGAAAAATCTATTGCGTTCAGTTCCACCCAGAAGTTTCTCATACAGAAGAAGGTGGTAAAATGCTTGAAAACTTTGTTTTCTCGATCTGTAATGCTGAGAAAAATTGGAAGCTTACCAATTATATTGAAAGAACAGTTGCTGATATCAAAGAAAAAGTAGGAGATAATAAAGTAATCCTTGGGCTTTCAGGAGGTGTTGACTCTTCTGTTGCTGCAGTTTTGATTCATAAGGCAATTGGCGATCAGCTGACTTGTATCTTTGTGGATACTGGTCTTTTGAGAAAAAATGAAGATGTAAAAGTGATGGAGAATTATGGAGAGCACTTCCATATGAACATTAAATTGGTTGATGCTTCAGAAAGATTTTTATCAAAATTGGCTGGAGTAGATGATCCTGAACAAAAAAGAAAGATCATCGGAAACGAATTTATCCATGTTTTTGATGAAGAATCTCATAAAATTGAAGGAGCTAAGTTTTTAGCACAAGGAACAATTTATCCTGATGTAATCGAAAGTCAGTCTGTAAACGGACCATCAGCAGTGATCAAATCTCACCACAATGTAGGAGGGCTTCCTGAGGAAATGGAATTTGAGCTTTTAGAGCCTCTTAGAGAGCTTTTCAAAGACGAAGTAAGGAAAGTAGGGGAAGAGTTGGGGATTCCTCATCATTTGGTATACAGACACCCTTTCCCTGGTCCTGGTTTAGGAATCAGAATTTTAGGAGCTGTAGATGCAGAAAAAGTAAGAATTCTTCAGGAAGCTGATGACATCTTTATTGAAGAATTATACAAAAATGATCTTTACGAAAAAGTTTCTCAGGCTTTTGTAGTATTGCTTCCGGTTAAGTCTGTTGGAGTAATGGGAGACGAAAGAACCTATGAATACACTGCGGTAGTTCGTTCTGCCAATACAATCGACTTTATGACGGCAACCTGGAGCAGACTTCCTTATGAATTTTTAGATACTGTTTCCAGCAGGATCATTAATGAAGTAAGAGGAATTAACAGGGTAGCTTATGATATTTCAAGTAAACCACCTGCAACTATTGAGTGGGAATAATCTTACTTATAAACATAAAAATAGAGAATCCTACTTTTTTAGTAGGATTTTGTATTTTATGATTAAGCTCATGATTTATTTTATTTTTAGGCCGTACATTTGTATAAGAATTACATGATTTATATTCTAATAGATATAATAATTTTTTTTTCATCATTTGTGTTTTTGAACCTCCCTTATGGGAGGTTTTTTTATTTCTGAGGAGATATTCTTTCTTTATTTGCCTGTAATGTGTTAAGAGTTATTTAATATTTTCTATGTATTGTGATTTATCTTAAATTTGAAAAATAGTAAATCATTGACCACTTTATCTCATTTAATATGCTTTTAAAAAAACTTTTCCCACTGATTCTGACAGGAAGCCTTATTCCAAATTTTAGTAATGCACAACATGTCTATCCTCCTCAAATCCAGAAATGGAATGCCGATGAATTGGGTAATCAACGGGCAGTATTGCAGTGGAATGAATCTTCAAAGCAGGCGAAGGCCGTCATTCCCTGGCGAAATATAAATGTAAAAGCTGATCAGAAGGTCATAATTATAGACAGCCTTACTCAAAAACAGTATGAGCCGGATGCGTACCTGAGTATGAATGAAGAAGAAGGTTCATTTGTTTTTAATCCGGTTTCAGGAAAGGGAATTTACTATGTCTATTTTCTTTCCTATAAGTTGGATGAAAGAACGAATTATCCCAAAGCGACTTACCTTAAGAGGACCAATACAGCGACTGCTAAAGATGTTGGAGCCGTACCATTGGCCAGTGTGATAAGAATAGAGTCGGTGGATAAGTTCAACTCCAATGATCCGATGGAAGTAATTGCGACTAAAAAAGAGATTGCAGAATACATGAAAAAACATGAAGGTCAGTCTTATTTTGTATTCCCGGAAACTAGAGAAACCCCTGTTAAAATGAATATAATCCCTCAACGTTGGGTGGATGATAAAAAGGACTCATCTGTTCTTCATGGAAATACTGAAAGAGGCCTATTTTATGCTTTTCAGATTGGGGTTTTACCAGTAAAAATTAATCTTGAAAAAGTAAAAATAACAGCTTCTTCATTAAAAAGTACTTCAGGAGCGACAATAGATTCCCGATATTTTAATTGTATCAATACAAACGGTACAGATTATAAAGGAGAAAAGCTGGAGTTAAACGCAAATGTAAAAAAAGATGATTTACAGGCTTTCTGGTGTGGCTTTGATATCCCTGAAAATACTTCTCCGGGAATCTATGAAGGGACAATTACCATTCGTCCAGAAAATGCTGCTGTACAAACAGTGAAAATTGTATTAAACATAAGTGGGGAAAAACCTGTTAATAAAGGTTTTGATGAACCCTGGAAAATGACCAGGTTGCCATGGCTTAATTCTACCTTGGCGCAGGCTAATACCGTAATCAAACCATATACACCATTACAGCTCAAAGGACAGGAAATTTCCTTACTGGGAAGGAAGGTACAATTAGATGCTTCAGGATTTCCTAAGCAGATTCAGACTTTTTTTACTCCGGAAATGACATCAATCGGAGAAAGGGCCAATTCAATACTAAGTGAACCTATACATTTTGTAGTAAAAGGACCAGGGGCAAAACCTGAGAACTTCAAAAATTCAGGAATTAAGTTTATAGGAAAAGAAGAAGGTAAAATATCCTGGATAAGCACAAATACTTCAGGGAACTTACAAATGAAGGTAGAAGGTTCCATAGAATTTGACGGATTTATGGAATACAGTGTGAAGATTACTGCATTAAAAGATATGCAGATTGATGATATTGCCTTGCAGATTCCTTTTGAGAAAGATAAAGCAACCTATATGATGGGATTAGGACAGAAAGGAGGTTACAGACCGGATCATTTTAACTGGAAATGGAATGTTGCCAAAAAAAACCAGGATGGAGCATGGTTGGGCAACGTAAATGCCGGAATACAATTTTCTTTAAGGGACCAGAATTATTCACGTCCGCTTAATACCAATTTTTACCTTCAAAAACCATTGATTCTGCCATCTTCATGGGGTAATGAAAATAAAGGAGGGATCACGATAAAAGAAGCCGGAGGAAAAATTGTTGTCAATAATTTTAGTGGGGCCCGCAGCATGAAAAAAGGAGATGAACTATATTATAACTTTCATCTGTTGATTACTCCGTTCCATCCGATCAATACAGAGGAACAATGGAATAACCGTTTTTATCATGCTTATAAGCCGGTTGATACGATAAAAGCCAGTGGAGCTAATGTAATCAACATTCATCACGGAAATGAGATCAATCCTTATATCAATTATCCGTTTGTAGCGACGAAAGAGATGAAGGACTACATTATGAAAGCGCACGAGAAAGGTTTAAAGGTGAAAATTTACAATACGATCAGGGAAGTTTCTAACCGGATGTATGAGCTGTACCCCGTGAAAAGTTTGGGTCAGGAAGTTTTTTCCGCAGGAAAGGGTGGAGGCTATTCATGGCTGCAGGAGCATCTTCATGATCACTATATCGCAGCCTGGTATGTGCCGGAATTTAAAGATGCTGCAATTATTAATAGTGGGATGAACCGTTGGCATAATTATTATGTGGAAGGGATGAATTGGCTGGTCAATAATTTAGGGATTGACGGAATTTATCTCGACGATGTAGCATTTGACAGGGTAACCATGAAGAGGATTAAAAGAGTAATGACCCAGAATGGACATCCCGGTATCATTGATCTGCATTCTGCAAATCAGTATAATGATAAGGATGGTTTTAATAACAGTGCCAATCTTTATCTTGAGCATTTTCCTTATATCAACCGTTTATGGTTTGGGGAATATTTTGATTATAACAACAATAATCCTGAATTTTTATTAACTGAGGTGAGTGGTATTCCTTTCGGGCTAATGGGAGAAATGCTTCAGGATGATGGCAATCCTTGGCGGGGAATGCTTTATGGCATGACAAGTCGTCTGGGATGGTCGGCAAAAAGTAATCCAACTCATCTGTGGAAAGCCTGGGATGATTTCGGAATTAAAGGCTCAAAGATGATTGGCTATTGGGTTCCTGACAATCCTGTGAAAACAGATAATCCAGCAGTACTGGCTACAATTTATAAACAGGAAAAAAAGATCATGGTTTCCCTTGCAAGCTGGGCTCCTCAGGATATTCGAGTGAAGCTGAAAATAGATTGGAAAGGTTTAGGCATAGACCCGAAGAATGTGAAAATAAGTACTCCTGCAATTAAAGATTTTCAGGAAGCAAAGACATTTAATATCAATGATGAAATTAGTGTGGAGAAAAACAAAGGATGTTTAATAATTATTCAATAGATTAAAGAACTCGCCCCGGATACAAGGAAATCTGGCACATAATCTGATTTATTTTACTTAAATTTAATAAAATTTATATAAAATGCAAGTAGATACAAGGACCTTAAGTGTACAGGATTATGATGAACTGGTAGAAACAATGAGGCGTGCCTACCCTCAGATGTCAGAATATGTATGGTCTAAAAAAAGCATCGAAAAATTAACGAAAATATTCCCAAAGGGACAGATCTGTATTACAGTAGATGGCAAATTAGCTGCTGTGGCGCTTTCCATCATCGTAAATTATGATGAATTCGGAGATGATCATACTTATAGTGATATTACCGGAAATTATACTTTCAATACCCATTCGTCAACAGGAAATGTACTGTATGGGATCGAAGTTTTTGTAGATCCGGAATACCGTGAACTGAGATTGGGAAGAAGATTGTATGATGCAAGAAAAGAATTATGCGAACAATTGAATCTGAAATCGATTGTGTTGGGTGGAAGAATTCCGAATTACCACAAATACAGTGACGAATTATCGACGAGGGATTATATACGGAAAGTGAGGGATAAGGAAATTTATGATCCTGTTTTATCTTTTCAGCTTTCCAATAACTTTTTACCCATCCGTGTTTTAAAAAAATATCTTCCGGAAGATGAATCTTCAAAGGAAAATGCAGTTTTGCTGCAATGGAATAATATCTATTACAGTAAAAAGCCAAACACGATGCAGGATAGTATTATCCGGCTTGGCCTTGTACAATGGCAAATGAGGCACTTTAAGAATATTGATGCCTTTTATGAGCAGGTGGAGTTTTTTGTTAATGTAATGGGAGATTATAAATCTGATTTCGTTTTGTTTCCGGAACTATTCAATACTCCTTTGCTGGCACCCTTTAACAAACTATCGGAAAGAGATAGCATGATTGAGTTGGCAAAATTAACTGACCAGATCAAAGAGAGAATCTCGGAATTGGCTATTAGTTATAATGTGAATATTATTTCAGGAAGCATGCCGGTTTTTGATCCTGAAAATAATGACCTTTATAACGTCAGCTATCTGTTGCACCGTGACGGACGCATTGATGAATACAGGAAAATTCATATTACGCCTAATGAAAGAAAATACTACGGAATGAAAGGTGGGAGTGAAATTAAAGTATTCGATACCGATTGCGGAAAAATAGGTCTTGTAATTTGCTATGATGTAGAGTTTCCGGAACTGCCTAGAATTCTGGCAGACCAGGGAATGAAGGTCCTTTTTGTCCCTTACCTTACAGATACTCAAAACGCTTATATGAGGGTTCGCCATTGTGCAGCAGCAAGAGCCATTGAAAATGAATGTTATGTTGCCATAGCTGGCTGTGTGGGGAATTTACCGGGGGTGAATAATATGGATATTCAATTCGGCCAGGCAGCTGTATTTACCCCTTCTGATTTTGCTTTCCCATCTAATGCCGTAAAAGGGGAAGCTACCCCTAATACGGAGATGACCTTGATTGTGGATGTAGATCTAAATCTTTTAAAAGACCTTCACTACAATGGTTCTGTTCAGATTCTAAAAGACAGGAGAAATGATCTCTATGAAACTTATCTTAAATAGTTAACAAATAAAAACAGAATGCAAAAGCATTCTGTTTTTTTATAAATAATTTTTGTTACCTCTATCTTATTGAAGCTGTGGACAAACTACAGCCGGGCAAATCAATTTTGGACATCTAGGTCTTCCGTCTGTAGGACAACATTGATTTGAGCATCCTACGATAATTCCAGCTCCTGAAACAGTTCTTAATTCTTCTCTTGATAATTTTTTGATCGGTAAATTTTTCATTTTGTAATATTTTACGGGTTAGTAATAATTTTTGTACCCTATAAAGATAAAAAAATCCTGCAAATAACAATAAAGATGGATTTTTTTTCTTCTATAGTTCTTTGGATATTGTATTAGGAATGGTTTTTGGAGTAATTTGCACTTATTATTCACAATTATGTTTGATAAGCAACAGAGAAAACTGAAAAGATCTGCCAGGCTGATTTCCGTATTAAGCAAATATGGTTTTAAAGATATGCTGGCCCGGATGAATGGGAATAAGCAGGAAGAGGAGGATTCTGAACGTTCTGATGAAATTATTTCAAAAGGAACTGTTTACGAAAGGATCAGATTGGTTTTGGAAGAGTTGGGACCAACATTCGTGAAATTGGGACAAACATTTAGCAACAGGGAAGATTTACTTCCCCCGGAACTGATTCAGGAATTACAGAAACTACAGGATAAGGTGGATACTGTAGAAATGAATGTAACTGAAATCCTGGAAAATGAATTCAATATTTCAGTGAAGGATCATTTTCTGGAAATTCAATCCCAACCCTTAGCAACCGCATCCATTGCACAGGTGTATAAGGCTACTTTAGCAGATGGGACCAGTGTAATCCTAAAGATAAAAAAAGCCGATGTACAGACCGTTATTGAGGATGATTTGCTTTTGATCAAAGATCTGGAAAGGCTTGTTTCTTCTTATTCTGAAATTGGAGAGAAGCTGAACTTAAAACAGGCTATATACACATTTGAGAAATCGTTGCTTGAGGAAGTTTCTCTGATCAATGAAAAAGATAACATTTTACAGTTTACGCGGAACTTTAAAAATAATAAGGAAACCTACGTTCCAAAAGTCTATGAGGAATTTTCCAATAATAACATTCTCTGTATGGAATTTATTGATGGAATAAAGGTCACAGATAAAGCAGGACTTTTAGCTCATAATATTGATCCTGTAAAGGTTTCTGAAGTGGGATTAAGGTTGTTTGTATCTCAGATCCTCGACTATGGTTTCTTTCACGCAGATCCGCATGCCGGAAATATCCTGGTAAAGAAGGATGGAAAAGTTGTTTTTATTGACTTTGGAGCAGTAGGGCAGATTCAGCCTAATGATAAAGAAATCCTTGAGGATCTTATTGTAAGTTTTGTAGCGAAAAACTCACACAAAATAGTGAGGTATCTGAAGAAGATGGCTGTCAGTTATGAAATTCCGGACGAAAGAAGATTTGAAAATGATGTAAATGATATTCTGAATTTTGTTCATAGTTCTTCTTTACAGGATATCAATGTTCAGACGGTAATCAATAAAATGAAAGACATTTTGAAAGATAACCGCCTTCATATGCCGGACTATTTTTATCTGTTGTTTAAAGGAATCAGCCTTATAGAGGGAGTAGGAAGGAATATTAATCCGGATCTGGACATTGTTAAAAGTCTTAATCCTTATACCAAAAAGATATTTGCCAAAAAAATAAGTCCGAAAAATATACTTAAAACCGGAATGGATAAAATGATGAATTTCACGGATAATGTAGATGAAATTCCCAGAGAACTCCGTTCTGTTTTACAAAAGCTGGATGAAAATAAGTTTAGCATTTCCAGTGAAATTAAAAATATTGACAAAACGAATCAGATCATCAAATCCAGTGCGGTTAATATGATTTTAGCGCTCATATTGGGAGCAAACATGATTGCAACGGCAATTGTTTTTGTGTCAGAGGCTCCTCCGAGGATCGGAGAAATGTCACTGATAGCGGTATTGGGGTTTATCTTTTCAGTGATATTGGTTTTGATTCTGTTACTGAGGATAACCAGAAAGTAATTTTTTTAGAAGAAATATTCATTTAAAATAAAAAATAACCATATGAAACTAATGATTTTAGCTGTTCTGACATTCGGAGGTTCTGTCCTGTCAGCTCAAAATAAAGAAGAAAAAGGAATCCTGGGTGATTACGATGGAAATGGAACAAAGGAGTATGCTTATTTTAAAATAAATGACTGCACTGAAGAATGTGATGGAGCGTGCGAAACGGTAATTTATTTTAGTGACAAAAAAATAAAATCTTTTACCGTTTCAAAAGCAAATGGTGTTGAACTGTACAACCTCGGAGACCTTAATGGTGATGGAAAAGATGATATCGGGGCTTATACGCTTTGGTGTACAAGCTGCTGGGCTCCGTTTTATGTATATACCAACAGTAAAACAGATTGGAAGCCTTTAGTTAAACCTATTTCAACCCATTGCTCGCAATGGGAAGCCGATAAATTTCCGATCAAAAAAGATCCTCGAAAGAAAGGACATGTAATTATTACGTCAAGCCAATGGAAAGATGATGATATTAGGATAGTGAGTCAAAGCGTTAAAGTAAATTAAAACCTGCTATTCATCAACCATTCAACTATCATTTCACATTGTACATTTTAATACCTATCTTTGCAAAATGGAAAAACTCACTTTTGCAGATTTTGGCCTGCCGGTAAAAATTCTTGATGTTTTAGCAGATTTGGAACTGTTTGAACCTACTCCTATTCAGGAAAAGAGTATCAGCCCGATACTTTCGGGTAGGGATGTAATGGGAATTGCCCAAACCGGAACAGGAAAAACTTTAGCATATCTTTTACCGGTTCTTAAGACCTGGAAGTATAACAAAAGTGGAAATCCAACGGTATTGGTATTGGTTCCTACCAGGGAGCTGGTGGTACAGGTAACTGAAATTCTTGAAAAGTTAACCGCCAATATTACCGCAAGAGTTATCGGAATTTACGGAGGAAAAAATATCAATACACAGAAGCTTTTATTTGATAACGGATGTGATATTTTGGTAGGAACTCCGGGAAGGGTAATGGATCTGGCAATTGATAACGCAATTTCTCTTAAAGAAGTTCAGAAGCTGATCATTGATGAGTTTGATGAAATGCTTAATTTAGGTTTCAGACCACAACTGACTCATATTTTTGAAATGATGAAAGAGAAAAGACAGAATATTCTTTTCTCTGCTACAATGACGGAAGCTGTAGATGAAATGCTGGATGAATATTTTGCCCATCCTATAGAAATTTCATTAGCAAAGTCCGGAACTCCTCTGGAAAAGATAGAACAGACAGGATATAAAGTTGAAAATTTCAATACGAAGATCAATCTACTGGAGCATTTACTTAAAAATGACGCCGAAATCTCTAAAGTTCTGATCTTTACCAATAATAAGAAGAACTCCGATTTGTTATTTACAAAGATTGAGGAACTTTTCCCCGGACAATTTGATGTTATCCACTCCAATAAATCTCAAAACTATAGATTGAAAGCGATGAAACGCTTTGAAAATGAAGAAATCAGAGGCCTGATCACTACAGACGTTATGGCAAGGGGGCTTGATATCTCAGATATTACCCATGTCATCAACTTTGAGACTCCTGAAGTTCCTGAACAGTATATCCATAGAATTGGTAGAACAGGTAGAGCGGATAAAAACGGTAAAGCTGTTACTTTTGTTACTAAAAAAGAAGAACCGTTGGTACTGGATATCGAGCTTTTGATGGATAAAGAGCTGAAATTTATAGATTTCCCTGAAGAAGTAAAAATCAACCCTAAGAAGATTGCATCTGAAGAAGATCAGATTATAATGAAGAATCCGGCACAGGTGAAGCTTTACGAAGGAGGTGGAGCTTTCCATGAGAAAAAAGATAAGAATAAAAAGGAAAACTGGGGTGGACCTTCTAAAAGAAAAGCACCAAAGAAATTTGGGGCTAACAGGGCACAGCAGAAAGCAATTTCGAAATCAAAAAGAAAGAAATAATAAACAAAAAGCTTCATCGGTTAAGATGAAGCTTTTTGTTTGCGGATGTGGAGAAGGTATCTTCTGTTAACAACTGCTATTTCATATAAGGTCTTATCACATGTGCCCAGATCTTATTTCCTTCCGGAGTTAAATGAAGCATATCTTCAAGGAAAATATCTCTTCTTACATTTCCATTCGCATCTTCCATTGCCTTAGTGATATCAATATATTCAGCATTTTTTTCCTTTTTCAAAAAGGCGGCAATCTGTTTGTTGGTTTCTCTCATTTGTGGCCAGAGAATTTCCCGGCTTGGCGAAAATTTAATTGAAATGTAATCGACTTCTATGTTAGGAAACCTTTGACGAATCTTTTTATAGAAAGTTTTAAAACGCTTGACAACCACATCTGCTTTTAAATCGTGATTGTCTGCAAAATCATTATCCCCGCAATAAATGATGATTTGTTTGGGTTGATAAGGAGCGAGAAGATCATCAGCATAGGCATTCAGGTCTGTTAACCTTGAGCCACCAAATCCTCTGTTGATGATTACCTTACCAGGAAAATAACTCGCCACATCTGTCCATCTTGTAAAAGATGAGCTGCCGATTAAAAGAATAGCATCTTTGGGGGGTGGAGTTTCCTTATCTAATTTTTTGAAATTTTGAATGTCCTGCCAGAACATCGGTTTTTTTTCCTGTGAAAAGAAAATGGCAAATGACAGCAATAAGAATGCTGATAAAATCTTCTTCATTTTTTTAATAATTTTTAGTTATTGAAAACCCATCTCAAAAAAAACTCCCGAACTTTTCGGGAGTGTGGTTTTATCTTTTGTAGGTAATGTAGGCGATATCTACAACCTGGTCTCCATTAATATCTATATTGCCAAAAAGCTGTTGGAGCTTAAGTTCCGTACTATTTAAAATCGCAACTCTGTATTTTAGTTCCCCACTATTTCCATATGTTATGGTAAGGTCTTTAGAGTCTGTATCATATTTAAAGGTTCCTTCACTTAATCCATTCTGCTGACAATCTGCACCAACTCCGGCGTAAGAAGTATATGAAGTAAAATAATCGGTTCTGAACACGGTAGTATTTTTGGTACTACATCCGCTGGGAGTATCAGAGGCAAGTACAGTTTTATTGTCTTTTCCGGAGATAATTTCTGTTTTACTTGTCTTCCATTCTCCTTTCATCATATCCAGTTCATAAGCCTGCATGTTGTCATCTTCACACGAAGTAAGCGCTAGCGCTGAAAAGGCAAATAAAAGTAGTTGTTTTTTCATTTTCACAAATTTAAGAATATGCTAAAATATAAATAAATTTGAAATATAGATAATGAAATTAAGGTTTTTTAAACAAATGTTTACAAATAAAATAATTTTATATTAAAAGTTGGAAGTCAGAATTTATATATTTTAAAATGAAGTAATTGATCATTCAAATAACTTCTATTATCTGACTTCCAGCCTCAAATCTGTTTAGTAACTCATTTCTACGATCTTATAAGCATCCTGAGGAGTTAACTTTTTGTATTCTCCCAGACCTAGCCAGTTCCTGTCTGTAAAAGCTTTTTCCACTCTTTCAGCAGTACCTTTAAATTCTTGGGTATATTCTGAGAGTTTAGTCTGGATATCTAAGCTGTGGAAAAATTCTTCCAGCTTCTTAATACCAGCTTCTGCTTTTTCCTCAATACTTCCTTCTTTAATTCCCCAAACTCTTTCAGCATATTGTGCCAGTTTTCCTTTTTTGGAATCAAAATTATATCGGTAATGAGAAGGGGCAATAATGGCTAAAGTTCTCGCGTGATCAATGCCATAATAAGCTGTTAATTCATGACCCATAGCATGAACAGCCCAGTCTGTGATCACTCCTTTCTGGATCAGACCATTCAGGGCCATTGTACAGCACCACATAAAGTTTCCGGCAGCATCATAATCAAAATTGTCGGCCATTACTTTTGGAGCCGTTTCCTGAAGACTGATCAAAATACTTTCTGCAATTCTTTCCTGCAGGTCTGCAGAAGATGGAGCCGTCATATATTGTTCAAGAACGTGCGTGTATGCATCGGTAATTCCATTAACGATTTGTCTTTTAGGGATCGATCGTACAACCTCCGGATCTAAAACTGAAAATTGCGGGAAAAGACCGGGACCTCCTGTGGATAATTTTTCGTTAGTTTCTCTTCTTGAAATAACATATCCTGAGTTCATTTCGGAACCTGTTGCAGGAAGAGTCAGAATACTTCCGAAAGGCATCCCTTCTCCTTCAAAGGTTCTCACCGGTTTGGTGAGGATTTCCCAAGGCTCACCATGGTAGTTGGCTGCCGCGGAAAGAAATTTCGTTCCGTCAATAACCGAACCGCCACCTACTGCCAGGAGAAAAGTAATTCCTTTCTCTTTGATCACCTGCAGTGCATTGATAAGTACCTCGTATTCCGGATTAGCTGGAACACCCCCGAATTCATGCACTTCATAATCTTTTAAAGCTTCTTTTACTTGATCATAAACGCCGTTACTTTTAATGCTTCCACCTCCGTAAATCATTAATATTTTGGCATCAGCAGGAATTTCTTTTGAAATTTTAGTGATTTCACCTTTTCCAAAAAGTATTTTGGTTGGATTTTTAAATTCGAAATTGAGCATTAGTGTAAATTTATTTTACCCAAATTTACGGAATACAAAGTGAAAACTGAGTTAATGGAGTTTTAAAATTATTATGATTCTGTTTTATGAAAACTATTAGTGTAGGGGAATTGTATCATTTTCCCTTCAGGTACGCTTTGGCAGTTTCTATAAACTTTTCTTTATCTTTTTTTATTCTTTTCAGCATCTCTACTTTATCAGGAGGTGTTGATAAATATTTATCACCCCAAAGATTGATCTCTACGATGATAGGGACGAGGTCAATTCCTTTCTCAGTGAGAGAATAAATGACTTTTAATTTATTTTCAGGATGATCTTTTTTATCAATAATACCGTTTTCCAGTAAATGTTGTAACCTCGAGGCTAATATATTGGTGGCTATTTTTTCCTCTGCTTTCAAAAAAGCTCCGTAAGTACATTCTTTATGAAGCATAAGGTCACGGATGATAAGCAGGGACCATTTATCTCCCCATATTTCAAGGGAAGAGCTGATAGGGCAGTCGGATCTTTTTTTACTCATAATTTTAATTAAAAAATACTTGCAAAATGAAAGTTTTTGTTTAATTTTACTTTTATTTTGCAAGCAAATTTAATTATAAATAAATTAATAAATCAATGGAAAATTATGACGTTGCTGTAATAGGCTCTGGCCCTGGTGGATATGTAGCTGCAATCAGAAGTGCACAACTGGGTTATAAAACTGTAATCATAGAAAAATATACAACATTGGGAGGTACATGTACAAACGTTGGCTGTATTCCTACAAAAGCATTACTGGATAGTACGCATCACTACGCAGAAGCACAGCACGGGTTTGGTAGCCATGGAATTATGCTCAATGAAATTAATCTTGATTTTAGCCAGATGTATAAAAGGAAATCGGAGGTCGTAACTAAAAATACTTCCGGGCTTGAATTTTTAATGAATAAAAATAAAATCACCCATATTCAAGGGATGGCCCGATTTATTAATGATTCCACTATACAGATCAGCGGAAAAGATGGTGAACAAACTGTTGTGGCTAAACATTATATCATTGCAACAGGTTCCAAGCCTTCAACTATTTCCGGGATTGAAATTGATAAGAAAAGAATAATCACTTCTACCGAAGCTCTTTCTCTTCAGGAAAAGCCTAAAACGATGATAATCATCGGTGGTGGGGTAATCGGTGTTGAAATGGCCTCTATTTTTAGCAGAATAGGGACTAAAGTTACCATTCTTGAATACGCAGATCATCTTATTTCCACAATGGATCACGGGCTGGGCAGGAGCCTTCAAAAGATTCTTAAAAAAGAAGGAATTGAAATACATCTTAACCAGTCTGTTTATAAAGCGGAAAATTTGGGAGCTTCGGCAAAAGTTTTTTTTCGTGATCAAGGCGGAAAAGAAAATGAGCTGGAAGGAGATTATGTATTGATGGCGGTGGGAAGAAGACCTTATACAGAAGGGTTAGGACTTGAAAATACAGGGGTGCAGGTTAATAACCGTGGTTTTATTGAAGTAGATGAAAAATGCCGCACAGCAGTTTCTACTATTTATGCAATAGGTGATGTTATCGGTGGTGCAATGTTGGCCCACAAAGCGGAGGAAGAAGGTGTTCTTGTTGCAGAAACAATCAATGGCCAGAATCGCCATATCCATTATGACCGTATTCCTTCAGTGGTGTATACCTGGCCGGAAGTGGCATCTGTTGGATTTACAGAAGAATACCTTAAAAAAAATCAGATCGAATACAGGTCAGGATCGTTTCCTTTCTCGGCCAGTGCCAGGGCCAGAGCATCAATGGATACGGAAGGTTTTGCAAAAGTACTGGTAGATCCTAAATATGGTGAGATCTTAGGAGTTCACATTATTGGAGCAAGGGCTGCGGATTTAATTGCCCAGGGGGTTATAGCCCAGGAATATGAAGTGACAGCAGAGGATATGTTCCGTATTTCCTATGCACATCCTACCTATTCTGAAACTTTAAAAGAGGCTTACCTGATTGCTTCAGGACAAGGAGCAATTAATATATAAAGTAATCATGCTAAAATTTTAACCATTAAGATCTGTGAAGGGCATAAGAATAATTAAGATTCATCTTAGATGAAAAAAAGCATCTTGCAAAAAAATAGCTTTAGCTATTCCCTTAACTATCCTCATCAACTTAAAAAATCTTAATGGTTTAAAATAGCAGTTTATAAATTTTATCGAAGATAAAATCCTCGCGCCTTAAAGCTGTATCTTGTTAAATTAGTTTGCGACTTGGCGTTTTTTAAAATTCAGTTACAAAGAAGTACAGTTTTCATCCTTCGCGTATACTCCATTGCTTTTTGCCTCCAGTTTTCCGGTTTTTCTATTGATTTTAACCCAAAAAGATTCTTTCACAGCCGGACAACCCTTTGATTGCATAAGGTACATTGAAATATGGCGGTCTTCAATTTTATATGATCCGGTAAATCGGTTACTTGTATCCACAGAATACCCATACGTTTTTGCCAGTAAAATAGCCTCCGGAAGATTGTCTACTGTTCCGAGAAAATCTCTCAGTTGCTGTTCATTGGAAAAATAAACAGACCTTTCGTTTTTGCACGCAAGAATATATGAAAAGCAGTTGTTCCCAATACATTTCTGGAAAAAACCTTTTTCAGGAACAGGTTCATTGATGGTCATAAAGTCAGGAGCCTGGCTTTCATAGAGTACTGATTTTTCATAGTCCATATCATTGCTCAGAACGCGCCAGTAAGCATAGTCTTTATCAGGAACAATGAACGGGTAAAGGTATTCTACCGTATCGAGAATATCAGGAATTTTTTTATAATCATCAGGAACCTTGATCTGGCTGTAAAGCAGATTGGAGAGAATCAGGGAAAATGCGATGATTACTTTCATAGAGAATGTGTTTCCGGTGCAAATTTAAGAAAGAGAATTATTCCAATACAATTTTATAATATCCTTTTTCAGCAGTTACATCAATATCTATACCTGTAAACGTTAATTTATTGATTTGATAGCCATCACACCCTCCATTAAATTCTGATGACTGTATTGAAAAATCTAAGTCTTTAATATTAGAAAAGAATTTATACTTTTTTGTTCCATTATAAGCACCTACATTTTCTACAATGATCATATTGTCAGATGTTTTGGATAGTTGTACGCTATTGTTATCTTCGTCCTGAACTGAATAAGTTGTCAATGTTCCATTGGCAATAAGATTTTCATCATTAGAATCCACAAACTTAAAAAGAATCGGCAGAGGAGCATTATAACAATCTTTTTCACATGAGATGAAGAGAAGGGCTACGAGTAAAAAAGTAAATATTTTTTTCATGGATGATGGATAGTGTGAAGAGTAAATTTAGGTATTAATATTTGGTAATCAAAACTATACTATACTCGAATTATTAAAACGACCTCTGAATATTTTCAAAACTTGTGCAAGCTGACCATCTGTAATATCAAAATCATCAATGTTGATTTCTATTTTTTCATTGTTGTGGAAAAAGTATAAATAATTTATTTCAGGCTTATAATCATGTTTAGATTCACGGCTCACCAAACGCTTTACAATAATCTTTTCAAGTTGAATTTCACTCCACAAATACCTAGTATTATTTTTTACCTGAATCCCTTTTCCATTAATAGAAATGATAATTTGTGATATTTTTTTGATCTCTGAAATTATTTTGAACATAAAATAGCCGGAAAATCCAAGAAGTATACATAATATAAATATTGCAGCTCCGTTAAATTTGAATTTAAAACCTAAAAGAAAAAACAAACCTAGAATCACAAATATACCGTAAGTGGCAATAGCAATAATTCTACCCGAACGCGAATATTTGATTATAATTTCATCAGGAACTGAATTTTCATCATATTCAATTTTATCACTTTTATGAAAAGAATATTCTTTATAAATGAAAACGCCATTGATGAATGAAGCAATGAAAAAAATAATAGAAAGAGGAATAAAATATTGTAGTAAATAAATACCTATGAATAAAGCTAAACTTCCTAAAATTGCATAAAAAATAATTCCGAATTTCATTTCTGGTTAAATTTTTTGGGAATATACATTTTAAACTCAATTTACACGAGATTCATAAAAAACATTTCCGTTCCAAGGATATTCAGAACCGCGCCAAATAGTAGCTTTTAAAACAATTATAATAGTTTGAATTAAAAAAATCAAAGTGAGAATAGCATGAAATGAATTGCTTTTTTTTCTAAAAATTAAAGTAAAAATTAAATGGATAATTGTTGTTAAGTATAAAATAGCATATCCTATTAGATCTCCCAATCCCCAACCAAAAGAAATGTGTTTGTAAAATGTTCCTAATAAAGAAATAATAATTAAAAAAATAAGAATAATTAAGTTGAATCTTTTCCAAAGATAGTTCATGGTTAATTTATGTGTTTATTCTGGAAAAGTATTTATAAAATTAATATTATTTTTTTGCATTTTGGTCTTAATTTTTGTCATTTGTCAATTAAATTAATTTCAAAATCGCTTACATTTGTTATATGATACATGACCAACGCGCAGAGAAATTCAGGCAGATTGTAGAAAATAAATTCCAGATCTACAATTCATTATTTATGAGTTTGCCTTATGATAAAATGACCAATATCGGGATGTTACTCCCATTTTTATACGAAGAAAGCAAAAACGGTTACGAGGCCGGAAAGACCCCTGAAGAAATCGTAGAGGAGTTTTTTAAAAGCCATACCGACCTGCATACTGAGGAACAGAAACTGGAATTGCTTTTTAAAATCATACAATATATCGAAAGGCAGGTAGTTTTATTTGACAGTATTGAAGATGCTGCCTTTCCGAATCTACATTCGGAGAGCGATAATGGAACGGTAACCAATCTTTTTGAGCGCTCCCAGCAGGATCATAAACTTGAAAAAGTTCGTGAAAAGTTGAGGGATTTTACAGTAAAGGTTGTGTTCACCGCTCACCCTACACAATTTTATCCAAGTTCTGTACAGAGGATCATTCAGGATTTAAGGTCAGCGATTACCACTGATTCTGTTACCAATATTGATATGCTTCTTCAGCAGCTGGGAAAAACTCCTTTTGTTAATAAAGAAAAACCGACTCCTATTGATGAGGCATTGAGTATCATTTCCTATTTACGCTATGTGTATTACGATACCATCGGTGAATTGTTTACCAAGATCAGAAAAACATTCGGAAACGGACATTTTCATTTGCATGAAGATATCATACAGCTTGGTTTTTGGCCGGGAGGAGACCGGGATGGTAACCCTTTTGTAACGGCTGATGTTACCAAAAGAGTCGCTGAAGAACTTCGTTCTGCAATTTTAAAATCTTATTACAGCCATTTAAAATTTATCAGAAGACGTTTAAGTTTCAGAGGCGTGTCGGAAGTTTTACAACAGCTTAATGATGAATTGTATGCGGCTATTTTTAATAACCACAAAATTACCACTGAAGATATTCTGAAAAGGGCAGATGAAGCAGAACATATTCTTATACGGGAACATAACTCATTATTTTTAGATCTTCTCGTGAATTTCAAAGACCGGGTTAAAATTTTCGGGACCCATTTCGCCACATTAGATATTCGTCAGGACAGCAGGATTCATCAGCAGGTTATAGATGAAGTTTTTGCAAAATTATATGGAGATCAGGAAGCCGATCATAATGAAAAATTCAACCGATTAATTCAGGATTCTAAAACAGTTAAGGCTGATGATTTTGAAGGCATTGTAAAGGATACTTTGCTTACGGTTTCAGAAGTTGCTGAAATTCAGCAATTGAATGGTATGAGGGGAATGAACCGTTATATTATATCCAACTCCGATGCTGTGAAAGATGTGATGAATGTATATGCATTTTTCAAAATTTGCGGTTATCAGGAAGAAAATATCAATATGGACATTGTTCCTTTGTTTGAAACCATGGAAGGGCTTGATAATGCTGAAAAGGTAATGAAAGAACTTTACGAAAATCCGGTTTATAAAAAACATCTTGAAAAAAGAGGTAATCAGCAGACCATTATGCTGGGCTTTTCCGATGGAACAAAGGACGGTGGGTATTTGAAGGCCAACTGGGAGATTTACAAGGCTAAAGAAGTTCTTACTAAACTTTCCGAACAAAGAGGGATCAAAGTAGTATTTTTTGATGGAAGGGGAGGACCTCCGGCCAGAGGAGGGGGCAAGACCCATGATTTTTATGCTTCTCAGGGAAATACCATTGCCAATAATAAAATTGAGCTAACCATTCAGGGACAAACTATAACCAGTATTTTTGGAAATAAAGAGCAGGCAAAATACAATTTTGAGCAGCTATTAACCGCGGGAGTGGAAAATGATGTATTTAAAAACTCTAAAAAAGACCTTACTGAAAAAGAAAGAAAGCTGATCAGTGAGCTGGCAGAGATCAGTTATAAAAAATATTCCGATCTGAAAGCACATCCGATGTTCGTTCCGTACTTGCAGGAAATGAGTACATTGGAATACTATGGTAAAACGAATATTGGAAGCCGTCCATCAAAACGAGGAAACGGGAACGAATTGAAATTCGAAGACCTAAGGGCTATTCCATTTGTGGGTTCGTGGTCCCAGCTGAAGCAGAATGTGCCGGGATTTTTTGGTTTTGGTTTTGCCATGGAGGAAATGAAAAAGCAGGGAAGGTTTGAAGAAGTAAGAGAATTATACAAAGGTTCGGACTTCTTTAAAACTTTAGTTTTAAACTCTATGATGAGTATGAATAAATCTTATTTCCCGCTTACTTACTATATTAAAAACAATCCGAAATTCGGAGCATTCTGGAATGTGCTCTTTGAAGAATATAACCTTTCAAAAGATATCATGCTTGAACTTACCGGATTTACCATGCTTCAGGAAGAAGATCCATTGTCAAGAAAATCTGTAAAGATCCGCGAAAAGATTGTATTACCTTTGTTAAGCATCCAGCAATATGCTTTAATGAAGATCCAGAAAGGAGAAGGGAACAAAGAAGCTTATGAAAAGCTGGTAACAAGATCATTGTTTGGAAATATTAATGCGAGTAGAAACTCAGCTTAGCAAAGGATCTCAAAACTATAATAATTAATCTAGTTATAACAAAGGCCACTCAATTTGAGTGGCCTTTGTTTATTCTTTTATAAATTTCTCATAATATGATTTATCTTTTGTCTGAATCTTAAGGTAATAGGTACCTTTCGGAAAATGTTCAACTTTAATCGATTTTTGCTGGTTACTCCGGATGATGAGCCTACCCAGGTTATCATAAACTTCCAATGCAATAACATCTGCTTCTGATGCGACATTCAGAATGCTTTTAACAGGATTTGGAAATATAGCAACTTTGTGCTTTTTTACTGCTTCGGAAGTGTTTAAAGTTCCATTATAGAAGTTTCCGAAATTAAGAACCCCATAACCCATCTGATCTATGTAGGAAGGATATAATGAGGCCGTTTGTCGTAATTTGTTTTTCATCAGATCTCGGTTCATATTGGAAAAAGCCTGAATTAAGCAAGCTACTCCACCTGCAGCAATTGGTGTTGCAATTGAGGTTCCTGTAGCAGAAGTTATTGAATTATTGAAAACAGTAGCAGATGCAGTACCTCTTGTACTGCCGTCTGGCTTTATTACACCCAACGCATTAGGCCCGAAAGATGAAAATCCGGATGAGATTCCGGAAGAATCTACTGAGCCTATCGTAAACACCTGGGGATTATCTGCAGGAGTGCTGATATAATGCCAGGGAAGCTGTCCCGAGTTTCCTGCTGCAATTAATACAAAAATACCTTTGGTTGTTGCAATCCCGGCGGCTCTGGCTATAAAAGATGTGCTTCCATTCATATCAGAATACTGATAATTATATCGTGTATCATCAAATGTGGTATATCCCAGAGATGTAGTAATAAGGTCGACCCCTTTTCGATCAGCTTCCTCTGCTGCTTCAATCCAGTATAATTCTTCTTCAGGAATTTCTATAAGGGAATTTTCGCTGCGGTAAAGATAGAAATCAGCATCAGGTGCCGAACCGACAAATATATCCTGAATATAACCTCCAATTGCACCTAAAACAACAGAGCCATGGACATTGAGTGAGGGGTTATAAATATCATTCGTTTTAGTAACAAAATCAAACCCTCCCTTTATTTTATTATTGGTCCATAATCTGGCAAAAGCAGAGCCTGTGTTTACTGTCGGAAATCCGGTGTCTATAACTGCGATGGTTACACCATTTCCCGTAAAGCCTGCAAGATGAAGAGGTCTTAGATTGATCTGATCAATTTGTTCTGAGCCTGAACCATAATCAAATGTGGTCAGGTTTTTATTTGTATTGTCAAAATTTTCCCATTTATTAGGGTTGGTCTGTTTGGTCCCTGCAGAAGCATTTCTTGCAAAACTTTCTACCGACTGGACATAGGGTTGTGACTGAAGTGCTGCAATCTGGGCTGAAGTAGCATTTACGGCTACTCCGTTAAGCCATTTTGAGTAATCGGTAACTGTAAAACCAAGGTTTTGGATATTCTGAATATAAGATTGCTCAATGGGAGCATCCTGATCATTCAGGGGAATTCCCAAAGCCGTGCGTCTGTTCAATGATTTCTGGCTAAGCTCAGAAAGGGGATTAGCATAAAATGCTGACTTATTAGGCTTATCAGTGAAATACACGAATACCAGTGCTGTTTGTGCAAAAGCCAGAGAGTAACCGGTTAAGAAACAAAAGAGTAGAGTTTTCTTCATGGAGTTATTTTGTATAAAGGTAAAACAAAATCAATAAAATTTTTGAATGGATTTTAAATTCCTTATTTTTACGGAAATATTTATTTATGAAAAAAATTCAGATGGTTGACTTGCAAAGTCAGTATTACAAGATAAAGAATGATGTAGATAATGCAGTATTAAATGTAATGGATTCTGCGGCTTTTATAAACGGCCCAGAAGTGAAGTCCTTCCAGAATGAATTGGAATCTTATTTAGACGTAAAGCATGTTATTCCTTGTGCAAACGGAACTGATGCTTTACAGATTGCTTTGATGGCTTTAGACCTTAAAGAAGGAGATGAGGTGATCACTGCTGATTTTACTTTTGCAGCTACTGTAGAAGTTATTCATTTATTGAAACTTAAATCTGTTTTGGTAGATGTAGATTACGATACATTCACAATTTCTACGGAACAGATTAAAAAAGCAATTACTCCAAGAACGAAAGCGATCATTCCCGTACACATTTTCGGACAATGTGCTAATATGGAAGAAATTCTGAAAATTGCTGAAGAGAATAACTTATTCGTTATTGAAGACAATGCGCAAGCAATTGGTTCAGACTATACGTTTTCCGATGGAACTGTAAAACAGGCAGGTACGATGTCTACGGTAGGTACCACTTCATTCTTTCCTTCTAAAAATTTAGGTTGCTATGGAGACGGAGGAGCTATCTTTACCAATAACGATGAACTGGCACACCGTTTAAGAGGAATTGTTAATCATGGAATGTATGAAAGGTACTATCATGATGAAGTAGGAGTGAACTCTCGCTTAGACAGTATTCAGGCTGCTATTTTAAGGAAAAAACTTCCTAATCTTGATTCCTATAATGAAGCGAGAAGAAAAGCTGCTGATTATTACGATGAGGCTTTTGCAGGAAACCCAAACATATTAACACCAAAAAGAGCCGAAAACACAACCCACGTATTTCATCAGTATACTTTAAGAATAGTAAACGGAAAACGTAATGAGTTACAAAAATTCCTTGCAGAAAAAGAAATTCCTGCGATGATCTATTATCCGGTAGCATTAAGAAAGCAAAAAGCTTATTTCCAGGAAAGTAATGATGCAGATTTTGTAAATACGGATAAATTATTGGATCAGGTGATTTCTCTTCCGATGCATACAGAATTGGATGAAGAACAGTTGAAGTATATTACGGATGCTGTGCTTGAATTTATGGGATAGAATGAAAAAAAGATTATTCAAATATAAGTGGTTAAATGCTCTTGTAATTGTATTCAATTTTTGTATACTTTTTATATTTGGTTTTACCACTTTTGATGTTTATAATCTTTTTAAAAGTGAGTCTGATAGCATTTCCAGTGGAAAATATTTTGCGCTGTTGATCTTAGCATTTGGCTTTTTATTTAGCTTTGTAAGCTTAATCCTGGTTTTGTTAAAATTATCGAAAAGTTTATTTTTTTTAAACTTATTTTACGGACTTCTTATTGTAATGTTTTTAGGGGTTTTGACTACTGTGTTTATACAAGAATTTGGTAAGATGGAAGAAGATATTCCTTTATTTGAATATGTAATGTTGTTTGGATTTATTTGTGTTACAACATGGCTGATCATACTAATTAACAAGTACAGATATAAAGAGGTAAAATGTGATAACATTGAATTTATAGGACAAAAAGAAGAATAAAAATCAAAACATAAACATAAATGGCAATACTCGTAACCGGAGGTCTTGGATATATAGGTTCCCATACCGTAGTGGAATTACTTAATAATAACTTTGATGTTGTTATTGTAGATGATTTGTCTAACTCTGAAAGATTTATTTTAAATAATATAGAAGAGATTACCGGAAAGAAACCTGTTTTTTATCCCTTTGATCTAAAAAGAAAGGAGCTTTTAAGTCAGGTTTTTGATGCTCATCAGATTGACGGATGTATCAACTTTGCTGCTTCTAAGGCAGTTGGCGAAAGTCAGGTTATACCTGTTGATTATTATGAGAATAATTTATTTTCTCTGATCAATATTCTTCAGGAATTTAAAAAGAGAGATCTCTCTAATTTTATTTTCAGTTCTTCATGTACGGTTTACGGGCAGGCGGATGTAATGCCCATTGATGAAAATACCCCATTAAAAATGCCGGAGAGTGTTTATGGTAAAACTAAACAAATGGGTGAAGAGATCCTTAAAGATTTTGCCAATGCATATAAAAGAAAGATTTCCTTATTAAGATATTTCAATCCTATTGGAGCACATCCTTCGGGTAAATTAGGCGAATTGCCTATTGGAGTTCCAAATAATCTTGTTCCTTATGTGATGCAGACGGCAGCAGGAATTCGTGAAAAATTAAATATTTGGGGGAATGATTACGACACGGAGGACGGAACACCAATCCGCGATTACATTTATGTTGTTGATCTTGCAAAGGCTCATGTTGCAGCATTAAAAAAATTAATGTCAGATTCTAGTAACAATACCGTTATTGATATTTATAATTTAGGAACCGGAAAAGGATTCTCAGTTTTAGAAGTGGTGGATGCTTTTGAAATGGCAAATAATGTGAAGGTTGCTTATCAGATCTGTGATAGAAGAGAGGGAGATATTACGGTTGCATATGCCAATGCTGACAAAGCTGAACATGAACTTGGATGGAAGGCTGAAACCAGTTTGCAGGAAGCATTAAAAACGGTTTGGGAATGGCAAAAATATCTGAAGTCAAGAAATTTAAATTAAATGATTAACAAAATATTTCTCTATGAAAGGAATTAAATAAAAGATTTCTATCTTAGTGAAGTTTTAAATAGACTAATATGAAAACAGAAAAAATAGGGATTACATTCTCTTCATTTGACTTACTTCATGCGGGACATATAAAAATGTTAGAAGAAGCAAAAACCGTTTGTGATTATCTGATTGTAGGTTTACAGATTGACCCCTCCCATGATCGCCCTAATAAAAATAAGCCTACTCAGACCATTGTAGAAAGATATATTCAGCTTAAGGCAGTGAGTGCTGTAGATGAAATCATTCCTTACTATACAGAAGAAGATCTGGAAGACATTTTGAAATCTTTTGTAATAGACGTAAGAATTATTGGAGACGATTATATGGACCGTGATTTTACAGGAAAAAAATACTGCGAGCAAAAAGGAATAGAAATTTATTATAATAAAAGGGACCACCGGTTTTCCTCCAGCGATTTAAGAAAAAGAATTTTCGAAGCGGAGAAAAGTAAAGTACCCGTAAATGCAAAATAAAAAATCCCGATTAATAATCGGGATTTTTTTTGTATTACATTGGTGCCTGCTGGTCATCTCCGGCAGCATTAGCGTTAATGTCTTTTTTCTTTTTAGGTTGGTCTACTTTTTCCCCTTGTTTGAATCTGTAAGTTAAAGATAGAGCAAACTGTCTTGGTTGCCATTGCATGTAAGAATCTCTGGTGAAATCAGTACCATAAGTTGTGGATCTCATTGCTCTGGTATTGAAAATATCCTGAATATTGAAACCTATCGTACCATTGCCATCCCATATCGTTTTGGAAACTCCTAAACTTATTGCATACATATCTTTTCTGTCCTGGCTCTGGGTCTTTTGTGCTCCTCTATAGAAACCTTGTAGCTGGAAATTAAAAGTTTTATCAACTTTAAAGGTAGATGTTAATCTGGCTCTTGTAGAAAAGCCACTTCCATCAAATGACATTGGTTTATCCATGGTTTTAGGATCGTAATAACTACCGGTAGTCTTATAGCCAAACAGGTCAACATTTCCCATAAATTTTAACCATTTGGTTGCGTCCCAATTAAAATTTAGATCTAGACCATAGCGATCGTCATTTCCTAAGTTGATTGGCTTTGTATGAAATGTTGTAATATCGTTATCATCAACTGTTTTGTACACCAGCATTTTAACATCATCACTTGAGTGTCTGTAGTAAAGCGTAGGGTTGATGGTAAAGCTTTTTTTAGAAATGCTGTATCCTACTTCGTAAGAATCGACATAAGATGGATTCAGATCAATATTCCCGTCAAAAATGTTTTGATTGTCATTATAACTTGGATTTGGGATCATAAAGAATGAACGTGGACGATCAATCCTTCTTGAATAATTTACTAAAAACTGATTGTCTTTTGCTATTTCATAGCTTAGAAATACACTAGGGAAAAGGTTATTATAGTTTTTGGTTGTTTTTTGAGCTCCTCCGGCAAGATTTAAATAATCAATATCTACTTTGGAAATTTCGTCCCTTAAACCCAGTTGATACCCGAGCTTTCCGATTTTGCTTTTAAACTGAAGATAAAATGCATTAAACATTTCTTTGTAAGTCGCGTTGTATGAGTAATCTTCAAGATAAGATAGCAAAGGATGGGATGCTGTGCTTTCCATGACCATGTTATTATAGTCATTTTTATTGATATCTAATCTATAACCGGCTTCAATCTTAGAATTTTCACCAATCGGAAGTTCATAATCAGCTTTTCCTATAAATGATCGGTTAAGTGTTTTCTGTGCTACAAAATCTTCAAGCTGGAAAACGTTATTGTTGGTATCATATATATTGGTATCATTATTAGATCGGTTCCTTTGCAAACTTGCTGAGAGGGATAAATTCTGGCCTTTATCATCAAATTTGTGATCAAGTCCGAAATCTCCCTGAAATGCTAAGTTATTGCCATTTCCTGTATTCGATCTTTGTCTGAAACCTGTTGTATTATTGGTGAAGTAATCATAATAGGTTACGTTCCCGTTGCTGTTGTTGTCAAAAGTTCTTACAGTACCGGATGCGTTTACGGAGGTTTTGTCATTGATATCATAAACTACCCCCGCAGAAGCGTTATAATTATCATTTTTACTCTTTGTAATGGACTCGTTGTCAATCTGGCTTGTTGTACCACTTGAAAATATTGAATTGTTTCTGCTTGTATTTTTAGACTCGCGGTATCCACCACCTCCATTTAAAAACCAATTGAATTTTCCTTTTCTCCAACTTAAGTTGGTATTGAGAGAAGTTTGTGGAAGATATCCTAAAGTTCCAACAACACTACCGTTAAAACCTGTTTTCTTATTTTTCTTTAAAATAATATTTAAAATACCTGCAGTACCGCTGGCTTCAAATTTCGAAGAAGGGTTTGTAATAACCTCGATTCGATCGATCTGATCTGCAGGAATACTTTGCAAAGCATTGGCACCATCATCAATACCAAGTAATGCAGAAGGTTTTCCATTAATTAAAAACTTCACATTAGAACTTCCCCTCATAGAAACTGTACCGTCCGTTTCAACAGAAACAGAAGGAACATTGGATAATACATCCTGAAGATTTCCTCCCTTACTTACAATATCCTGAGAGGGGTCATATGTTCTTTTGTCAAGTTCCACTTTATATGGCTTCGCTTGTACCGTAATCGTTACACCTTGTATATCTCCCGTTTTAAGGTTGGTTGCACTTTTTTCAGGCTCAATGGATAAGGCGCCAATATTTCCTGCAGCTGCAATTTGTTTATTAACTACACTTTTTTTGTAATCAATTGCTTCAACGGTGATGTCGTAATTCCCGGGAGCAAGATCAAGTTTATACTGTCCTTTTTCATCAGTAAGAGCAGCATCACTAAGTAATTTATTTTCTTTATTGCTGAAGGTGACTGAGGCATAAGGAACAGGCTGATTGTTTTTACTAACAATTGTCCCTGATATAGCTGCTTTTTCCTGTCCGAAAGCAAATGCTGCCGCCGAAAGAACAAAAGTAAGCCCTAAGGTTTTTTTTGTAAAAAGGTTAATAATTTCCGTCTGATTCATAAGGTATTGTTTGTGTAAAATCGTGAAGGGATAACTCCTAATATTGTGAAATTATTAATGGGTTAAATTTCAAAATATTACGATTAATTTATTGTTTGTAATAGATATGTCGCTTTTTAAGGCTGGATGTTAATTATGAAATTGTTAAAATAAAGTTAAATTTGCTTTTTATTTTATATTTTTTGAATTAAGCCAGTTTTGATAAGCTTTTGCATTAATTGCATGCTCTTCAGCACTTGCCGTGAATTTGTGATAGCCAAACCTTGCCGGATCAGCGCACATATATATATAATTGTTGTTTTCTGCGTTAAGCACAGCATCTACAGAGTTCTTATCTACAATACATATCGGGCCGGGAGGAATACCGGGATTAGCGTATGTATTGTAAGGAGAGGGCGTAGACAGATGTTTATATAAAACCCTTTTGATTGGCTCTTTAAAATTTGTCTGCTTATTAATAGCATAGATCACCGTAGGATCAGATTGTAATTTCATTCCTTTTCTGTATCGGTTTAAATATAGTCCTGCGATAGTTTCCATTTCATCTTTTTTTCCACCGGATTCTTTATAGACAATAGAGGCAAGTGCATAAATCTGATCTCTTGTTAGCCCGGACTGCTGTTCTTTGTTTTTTCTTTCACTTGTCCAGAAACCATTATATTGATCCTCAAATCTTTTAAAAAAATCTTTAGGACTTACTGTCCAGAAAAAGTTATATGAATCGATAAAAAAATACTTTTTCAGGTCTTCGGCGCTGGTATATCCTTTTTCAGTTGCAATCGTATTAAAATCTTTTACAAATCTGAGTGAATCCAGCTCCGTTTTTTTTGTGACTTTACCGATCATTTGATACATATCACCAAAATCTCCTATTCTAAAGGTATTCTCAGTCTGGTTTCCCGCTTTGATCATATTGACAATATTCGTATTTCCTGTTCCATTCTGGATGTGGTAACGACCCGGTTTGAGATGTTGTTCCAGATCCTTATCCTTTGCTACTCTTTCAAACGACTCTTTATTTTGTATATACGGTCCGATAGAATCAAGGACCTGCTTAAAGCTTGCTCCATGAGGGATTAAAACATATCCTTCTTTTTCTATGTTGTTACCGTAATATGTATTATAAAATCTTAACCCAAAAAATCCTGCTACCGCTACAACAAGCAGTATGATAATGAGAATAGTTTTTTTCATTATTTAATAGTTGATTAAAAGTTGTTTGTTTTTTTAAACCAAGTCAACCTTACCTCTAAAAACTTGTTTTGCCGGTCCTTCCAACCAGATATTCTGGAAAGAATTTCCGTTTTTTTCAGCATACACTTTAAGGCTTCCACCTAAAGTTTTAACTTTTACAGAGATTAGATTGTTTTTTTGTAGAAAGGTTAAAGCAGATGCAGTAACGCCTGTTCCGCAACTGTATGTTTCATCCTCAACGCCTCGTTCATAGGTTCTTACGAAAATTTCATCATCGGTAATTTTTTCAACAAAATTGACGTTGATGCCTTTTTCTTTATAGTTTTCTGAATTTCTGATCCCGTTTCCTTCTGCAAAAACATTGTAGGTAACCAAATCTTCGACGTATTTTACATAATGTGGAGATCCGGTATCCATTACAGAATCTGCTCCGTCATTGGAAATGTCGGTAACATCGATCATTTTTAATTTGATGATACCATTATGGATTTCTGCTTCATGTTCTCCATCTATAGCAATAAATTTACATTTGGCTTCAAAGATATCAAGGAAAAAAGCAAACGCAACAAGACATCTACCACCGTTTCCACACATGGTACTTTCTCCACCATCGGAATTGTAATACACCATTTTGAAATCATACTTTTCATCATTTTCCAAAAGAATAAGACCATCCGCTCCAATTCCAAAACGTCGGTCGCAAAGCTTTTCGATAATTGCTTTGTCTTTTGGAAATTGCAGATCTCTGTTATCTACCATTACGAAATCGTTTCCAGTGCCTTGATATTTATAAAATTCCATACTTTCTTTACATTAAAATAAACAAACAAAATTAGTACATTAAAATAAAAAACGGGCAGTAAATACTGCCCGTTTTTTATTATTTAGAATGATTATCTTCTGAATCCGCTTCCGCCTGATCGATTAGAGTTATCTTGCTGAGTATTATTACTTCTAAATCCACTTCCGTTATTTGTATTTATTGGACTATTAGAGTTGGATGAACTGTTACTTCTGAAACCGCTGTTATTTTGAGGTCTTTGAGTATTTTGCTGAGGAACATTTCTATATCCGCTGCCCTGATTGCTCTGACTATTGGAGTTGTTATTTCTGAAACCGCTATTTCCGTTGTTTCTGTTATTATATCCGTTATTGTTATTGTAATTACTATTGTTATAATTACTGTTATTGGTACGCGTATTTTGTAATCCGTTATTAGGTCTCTGAGAAGTAATTGTAGAGCTTCTTCTTTCTACATAAACCCTTCTTCTGTTATTATTGTTCCCATAGTAATAATAAGGAGCACCGTTATCGTAATAATAATTTATATCATTTCTATAGTAATATCCATCATTGCCATAATATCCGCCACTTCCGTAGTATCCTGATGGAGCATAATAATACCCGTTATTATAATACGGATCTCCATAACCACCAGCATATCCGTCAGAATATGCCAAACAAGAAGTTAAACTAACTATAGTGAAAAAACTAAACGTTAATTTTAATAAATTTTTCATGACTTTATCTTTCTTTTTTCTTTATAACTTTTTTTCCATTTGACGAATCCTATGATCGCCATTATAGTAAATACCAAATATTGAACCGAAGTGATTCCAAGTCCTTTAAAAATCATCATAGGCATGCAAATAAAATCTCCGATGATCCAGAAAATCCAGTTCTCAATACGTTGTTTGGCCATAAACCACATGCCTACTAAAAAAATGGATGTGGTAAATACATCCAGCCAATTTGCCCAATCAAGATGATACAATCCTAAATTAGCACCTGCCATGGAAAAATGATTATCTATGTAAGGCTTGTAATAATATATAAAAGTAACGAGTAGTAAGCTAACTGCAAACAGGATGCTGGCAAAGATCCATTCTTTTTTGGTTGCCCATGAAACTTCCACATGAACATTATCTTCTGAATTTTTTGCCCATAAAATCCATCCGTAAACACTCATAGCAGTGTAGTAGATGTTGATCATACAATCGCCCAGCAATCCGAAGTTAAAAAGAATATAAACATAAATAAGGGTCGAAATAATACCAGTGGGGTATACCCAAATATTTTTTTTGATGGAGAAATAGACACTGAGGATGCCGAAAAAAGTTCCTGCGCTTTCCAGCATAATTTGTAAGGTTGTATAGTCTTCATACGGTTTTACAAAGAGGTCATATAGGTTCATATGTTCAAATGTGTTCAAAAATAAGCAAAAATTCAATATTGATGAAAAATGAGTTGAATGACATGTTAATCAGTTTTTTATATCCTTAAATATAAATTTAATAATGAAAGTTTGTCAATAATTGTTAGTATTTGTAAATTTTTTATACTTTCGTAAATCTTAAATAAACAATAAAATATGTCAAAAATTTGGGTTAAGAAACCAATGAGCGCTTATGAAGCTGATATTAAAAAAAGTGAGCTGAAACGCGTTTTAGGAAAATGGAGTCTTACAGCTATTGGAATCGGAGCAATTATCGGAGGAGGAATTTTTGTACTTACCGGGACAGGAGCTTATTATAATGCAGGACCTGCATTAGCACTTTCCTTTGTAATTGCAGGAATTGCCTGTGTATTTGCAGCTTTATGTTATGCTGAATTTGCGTCCATACTTCCTGTAGAAGGTTCGGCTTATGCTTATGCTTATGGAACAGTAGGGGAAATTTTTGCCTGGATTATCGGGTGGGGATTGATTTTAGAATATGCAATGGGATCTATGACGGTCGCCGTATCCTGGTCCGGTTATTTTGGAAAACTCCTTAAAATGTTCGGATTGCATTTGCCTACATGGCTTACTACTGACCCCCAGACTTATTGGGCAGCCGGAAATTCCGGTTTTTCTATGAACCTACCTGCATTTTTGATTGTATTATTTGTTATATCTATTTTGGTGAGAGGAACAAAGGGAGCTGCAAAAGCGAATAACTTTATTGTAATGCTTAAAGTATCAGCAATCATTTTTGTTATTATTGCCGGTATTTTCTTTATCAATACGGATAACTGGGTTCCTTTCATTCCTGAAGCGACTACTATTACTGAAAATGGGGTTTCCCATTCTGCGTATGGTATAGGAGGAGTTGTTGCAGGAGCCTCTGCAATTTTCTTTGCTTATGTAGGATTCGATGCGGTGTCGACACAGGCAGGAGAGGCAATCAATCCTAAAAAAGATGTTCCTTTTGCAATTATTGCTTCTTTGATCATTTGTACACTTTTATATATATTGGTGTCTCTTGTATTAACGGGTATGATGCATTATACGGATTTCAATCCTTTAGGGAAATATCCTGATGCGATCAAAGCTCCTGTTGCCTATGCATTTGATATTGCTGGTCAGGCCTGGGCTGGTTACATCATTACAATTGCAGCAACTGTTGGATTGATTTCAGTATTGATGGTAATGATCATGGGACAATCAAGAATTTTCCTTGGAATGTCTAAAGATGGATTGATCCCAGCAACTTTTTCAAAAGTAAATCCAAAAACAGGAGTACCAACCAAGAACTTAATCATCTTGGGAATTTTAATTTCTGTAGTTGCCTCTTTAACACCGATCAATGATCTTGCTCACATGACGAGCTTCGGGACTTTATTTGCTTTCACTATGGTTTGTGTAGCTGTTTGGGTGTTGAGGGTTAAAGAACCTAATCTGCAGAGAAACTTTAAAGTTCCGGCATTGCCATTAATCGCTTGTCTTGGAATTTTAATTAATGTTTATCTGATTTTTAATTTAAGTAGAGAGGCTAAAATGTATTCTTTCGCATGGTTGATCATCGGATTTATTATTTACTTCCTTTATAGTAAAAGAAATTCCAAATTACAAAACGGAGGATACGGAGAAACCTTTAAAGCGGAACAAGAGCCACTGGAAAAACCTGATCTAGATTTGTAAGAATAAAAATAAAAATAAAAAATCCACAGAATGTTGTGGATTTTTTATTTTTGTCTTTCACCAAATTAAATTTTTATGAAAAATATTCTAGCATGTGTATTTTGTTTTTTGGGAATATTGACATTTTCCCAGGAAGTAAACATGGAAACAATTTTTAATGATAAAATTAGCATAAGAGCGCTCCAGGTCTGGGATCATAAAATCTGGTATGCGGGTACGGATTCCAAATTTGGTTTTGTTGATCTTAAAAATTTTAAAAATCAAAAACAGATTTCATTATCGGATCAGAAGTTAGAGTTCAGAACATTGGCTCAGAACAATAATGATTTTTATGCTATTAATGTTGGAAGTCCTGCTTATTTCTTTAAAATTGATAAAAAGGATATGCAGTCAAAAACAGTGTATAAGGATACGGTGAAAACTGCATTTTATGATGCTTTACACTTTGTGAACGATCATCTTGCTTTTACTTTCAGTGATTCGGATTCAAGTAATCGCCTTAAATTGGTTGCTTTTAAAAATGGGAAATGGGATTTGCTAAAGAATGAAATTTCATTAAACAGTGGGGAAGCAGCTTTTGCAGCAAGTAATACAAACATTGCTTCAACTAAAAAATACATGTGGATCGCAACAGGAGGTAAAGCTTCCCGAATTCTGAGGTTAGATCTTAAAACGGAGAAGTTTGATGTTTTTACTACACCATTTATTCAGGGCGAGCCATCGCAGGGAATGTATTCTATAGATTTTTATGATGACCGGTTTGGAGTGGCAGTCGGAGGAGATTATACCAAACAGAAAGAGAATATCAATAACATAGCGACGACTAATGACGGGGGAAAAACCTGGCAGATTCAGGCGTCAGGTGCGAACGCAGGCTATACTACCTGTGTAAAAATTAGACCGGGATCCAAAGGAAAAGAAATGATAGCAGTAGGAGATCAGCATATCAGTTATTCTTCAGATTTTGGAAAAACTTGGAGGAAAATTTCTGATGAAAAAAACTTATACGTGTGTGAGTGGATTGATCAAAATTCCGTTGCCTTTGCGGGTAAAGACAAGATCCAGCTGATGAAATTAAAATTTTAAATTTTTGGTATAGAGGATATCTGTAGTTTTATTACCCATTATAATTTTCTTCGGTATACCTTTGAGTGATTTTGGATACAATTAGGTTATTGAATATTTTAAGGCTTTATTTTTTGTATTTAGAGCCTGTGAAGGGTATTTAGACTGATTATAAATTTCGAAAACGAACCCTAATATAATTCATGATTTAAAATTCATAAGTTATAGCTAATTTTGCAGAATGAAATTCTTATGTGAATTTTATTCAATTTATAAAAATTTAAAATTTTTAGATGAACTCTTTAATCGATAAATATAATATTCCCGGACCACGTTACACGTCTTATCCTACTGTTCCATATTGGGACGAAAGCACCTTTTCTCCTGAAAAATGGAAGGAGAGTGTGGTAAGATCTTTCCATGAAAGTAACTCAGGTGAGGGAATTTCTATTTATATCCATTTGCCGTTTTGTGAAGCATTATGTACTTTCTGTGCATGTCATAAACGTATTACAAAGCAGCATAGTGTTGAGACACCTTATCTTGAAAGTGTTTTAAAAGAGTGGAAGCTTTATCTTGAGCTTTTTGATGAAAAACCTAAATTAAAAGAACTTCATTTAGGAGGGGGAACGCCTACTTTTTTTTCTCCTAAGAATTTAAAGACATTACTGGAAGGAATATTTGCTACGGTAGATATTGCAGAACATCCCGAGTTTTCATTTGAAGGACATCCTAATAATACAACAAGAGAGCATCTTCAGACTTTGTATGATCTTGGCTTCCGAAGAGTAAGTTTCGGCGTGCAGGATTACGATCCGAAAGTTCAGAAAGCAATCAACAGGATCCAGCCTTTTGAAAAAGTAAAGGAAGTAACCGAATTAGCCCGTGAGATAGGATATGGAGGAATAAGCCACGATTTGGTTTTTGGACTGCCTCACCAGCATTGGGATGCAATGGAATATACGATCCGTAAAACACTGGAACTGAAGCCTGACAGACTGGCTTTTTATTCCTATGCGCATGTTCCGTGGGTAAAAGGAGTAGGACAGAGAGGTTTTGATGAAAATGACCTGCCAAGCGGAGAGGAAAAAAGAAAACTCTACGAAGATGGTAAAAGCTTATTGCAGGAACTTGGATATATAGAGGTTGGGATGGATCATTTTGCCCTGGAGCATGATGACCTTTATCAGTCTTTAATTCAGAAAAAGCTGCATAGGAATTTTATGGGATATACTTCAAGCAAAACGCAATTGATGGTGGGACTTGGAATGTCTTCAATTTCAGATTCCTGGTATGCTTTCGCTCAAAATGTAAAAACGGTTGAAGAATACCAGAAAATCATTGAAGAGGGAGAGATTCCGGTGGTAAAAGGTCACATCCTTAATCATGAAGATTTAATTATAAGAAGACATATTTTGAACCTTATGTGTCAGCTGGAAACGACATGGGATATCCAAAACTCTTTCCCGGAACTGGAAAATGCTTTGGAGATGCTTAAGGAAATGGAAAGAGATGAACTGGTTGAAATCAGAGATCATCAGATCAAGATTACAGAAAAGGGAAGAGCGTTTACAAGAAATGTAGCCATGGTGTTTGATCTTAGAATGATGCGAAATAAACCTGAAACCAGGATTTTCTCTATGACTATTTAGTAGATGAATAGAAAAGTTCTTTTCATTATTATCTATACATATGCACTTGTTTTTAGTGTCTTAAAAACGATAAGGTTTCCCAATCAATGGTCCGTTGCTCACTGGATGCTCGATTATAGATTCGGGTTTATAAAAAGAGGATTTGCCGGAGGTTTTTTGGGATTATTTGTAGAGAAAAATGAACAGAACATATTTGTTTTATCTGTTTTTATAATATTGTTGCTATATGGATTGTTGTTGTTTATGGCCAGTAAAGAAACAATCCGTAACAAAGGAGATGTTTACACTCTCGTATTTTATCTCACCTTTTTTTTATCTCAATATATCATATTTACAGCCCATCTTATAGGGTATTTGGATCATATCATCTTTTTACTAACCATTTTGGTTATATGGCTTCTCAGGAAGAAAAAGATTCTGCTGGCATCATTAGTTGCTTCTATTAGCATTCTTATACATGAGGTTTCATTTTTCCTGATGCTCCCTATCTGTTGCTTTGCTTTGATGGTGGATGGAGTAAGTGGAGAAGGAATTTCTTTCAAAGACACCTTAAATTCCCATTTAATAAAGAGGATCAGCTTCTTTCTTATATTACCGCTTGCTGTTACTTTTGGAGTGTCAGCCTACCAGGAAATGAGCGGGTCAAACTATCATAAAATGATTTTTAATTATCTGGATCATTTAGAATTTATAAACGCAAAAGTTGCCGATTCTGTAGCATCTGCTTATACTGTAAAATTTACAGACTATATACAAGATGAGAGTCCGCATTTCTTTCAAAGGGTATTTGTTTCCAAATGCTCAATATTTTTTGGGATTCCCATTCTCTTTATGATGTATGTTGTTTACAGGAAGTTTGAAAAGGCCAACAAGTATCTTTTGCTATTGTTTGCTATTGTTATTCTAATTCCCTTAGGGCTTCATGCTATTGCCTATGACACTTACAGGATATGGTCATTTCCTTTCATGATTTTGTTTCTGGGTTATTGGATTCTCAATTCCGGGTACAATGTTACAGTCGATGTTTCTGAAAAATTATCCTTACCTGAAATTTTGCTTGCTGCTCTTGCAATTGCATTGGTATCGTTAGTTCCGAGTCAATTACTGGATGATGAAGTGGAGCGTTTTTCTTTAGTTCAGAGACTGCTGATTTTAATTCCACTTCTAGCTTTAGGAACTGCGTGTTTTTATAAGAAAGCCCCAATGTAATGATATTGAGGCTTTCGTTAACATTATTGAATAATTAGCTTTTGACTATAGGATTTTAATTCTCCTGACTTTAAATTGATGTAGTATACTCCCGGGCTAAGACATGAAATATCAATACTGTTATCATTACCAATTTTTAGCTGATTCATTAGCCTGCCTTCAGAGTTAATGATCTCTACTGAAAGTTTCTGTTCTTTAATACCGTCAATGAATACTTTTTTAGAAGCAGGATTTGGATATACCCTTATTTTGGCTAAATTATTATTTTCCTGTGTTGAGAGTGTTCCGCTTGTAATTTTGTAAATCTTTCCGCTATTAACACCGGCAACATATAGACCATTCTGGTTATCTTGTCCAAAAGTTGAGAAACCATTTCCAGAGTAGGACGTCGTCCAGGTTATGGAATTATCAGAGCTCAACATTCCGATCTGGTTGGAGCAATAATCTGCGAAAAAATATTTTCCCTGTAATGCAGGGTAAAGAGTTCCACGGTAAACATAACCTCCGGTTATAGAGCATTTTCCACCAGAGTGGTCATATACGGCAACCGGAAAAGTCATTGTTGAAGTGGCTGCGCATCCACCGGTATTATAGGCCGTATTTCCTTCATAACATCTCCATCCATAATTAATTCCGGCCTGGGTAATCGGATTTTTGTTGATTTCTTCAATCTGTCCCTGACCCACATCTGCAATCATGGCATTTCCTGTGGTGAGATCAAAGGAAAACTTCCAGGCGTTCCGAAGTCCATATGCCCATATTTCATCTGCTCCGTCAATACCTACAAATGGATTGTCAGGAGGTATATTATAAGCATTGGTAGAGTTAATGTCAAGACGCAGCATTTTACCCAGCAGGGAGTTTTTGTTTTGTGCATTGTTGTTGGGGTCTCCACCGCTACCTCCGTCTCCGGTTACCACCCATAATTTGCCGTCAGGCGCAAAATGAACGCTTCCTCCATTATGATTATCGAAAGGCTTTGGGATATTGAGTATTATTTTTTCAGAGCTTGCATCGGCTACATTCGGATCAGTGCTGCTTACGGTATATCTGGCAACAGTAATGTTTCCGTTGGTTGCATTGTTGTAATATACAAAGAAATAACCGTTTGTTGCATACTGGGGATGGAAAGCCAATCCTAAAAGTCCTCTTTCTCCACCATACAAAACTTTGCTGCTAATGTTTAAGAAGTTAGTCGCATTAATAGTCCCGGAAGGTTGAATAATTTTAATGATTCCGTTCTGTTGTACTACGAAAAGCCTGCTATCATTGGCATTTGTAATTTCGACCGGACTCGTGAGCCCGGTGGCAAATTCTACCAGATTAATTGTCTGGGAATTAAGAAATAGGGAAGAAAAAATCCCTATCACAAAAAGTAAAATTTTCATAATATTTTGATATTTAGTGTATTGTATTCATAATGAAAATTTCATACCAATTAAACTTTATAAACTTCATTAAAATAAGCTTTTAAAATTGATAAATCTTAAATGGAAGTCATATTGTCGATATATCTGAAAATAAACCATTTCTGTTATTGAAAGTTCATAAAATATAAAGAAAATCATTATATTTGCCGACTTAATTTAACGTAGTTATAACAAAATGCAAGGAAAAGGACTTATTACAATTGTTGCTATTGTACTGGGGTTGATTTGCTTAAATGAGCTTATACCAACCTGGTACGCCAGCAAAATTGAATCGCAGATTGAAGCTGCGAACGGAAACGAGAAAGAGATCAAACGAATAAAGGAAGATACTCTTAATCTTGGTTATACGAAGCTTTATTATTCTAAAGCGAAAGACAAAGAAATGAAACTTGGTCTTGACTTGAAAGGAGGGATCAACGTTCTTTTGGAGATCAACCAAAGAGATTTGGTGAGTGATTTAACGAATTACTCTTCTAATCCTGTTCTAATCGAAGCTTTAAATAAAACTGATGAGGTTCAGAAGAATTCTACTAAATCTTATGTAGATAATTTTTTCGATCAGTTTGATGCCATAAACAAAGCAAAAGGAACCAATCTTAAACTTGCAGATCCGGAAATATTCGGAAACACTAATCTTACTGAGATTAAGTATAATACTACTGATGAGCAGGTAAAAAGTATCGTTAAAAGAAGAATTGATGCTTCTGTAGGTACTGCTTTTGAGGTTATCAGAACCAGAATTGATAAAATGGGAGCTGTACAGCCGAATGTTCAGAGAGTACCGGGAACAGCGAGAATTTCTGTTGAAATGCCTGGTATGAAAGACATCGATAAAGTAAAGAAAATGCTTCAGACTTCAGCAAAACTTCAGTTTTGGGAAGTACAGCAGGTTCCTGAAATTGCACCTTATTTTCAGACTTTAACAAGTGTGGTTGCAGCAAAAGGAGATTCTATGGGAGTTGCAAAGAATGTGAACTTCATGAACCTTTTACATTTAGACAAGTTAAGAACCAACGGAGTTGCTAACATTAAATTGTCTGATACTGCAGTTGTAAATAAAATTTTAAACAGCAAAGTGGCTCAGGCATTACGTCCGGCTAACATTAAATATACCCAATTCATGTGGGGGTACAAACCAGAAGCTACAGATGCTGAGAGCCTGGTATTGTATGCCATAAGAGGAAACATCAACCAAAAAGCACCAGTAGACGGAGCTGTTGAAACCGCTAACATCAGCTATGATGAGCTGGGAAGAGTAGTAGTTGATATGCAGATGGATTCTAAAGGGGCTAAAGAATGGAAAACATTAACAGAGAAAAACGTTAATAAACCGGTTGCTGTAACTCTTGATAACAGGGTATATACTGCACCGAACGTAGTAAATGCTATTCCTAACGGTAGAACTCAGATCTCCGGTAACTTCTCTCAGGAGGAAGCTAAAGAACTGGTAGACGTTTTAGGAGCAGGTAAATTACCGGCAGGAGCTAAAGTAGTTCAGGCTACACAGGTAGGACCGTCTCTAGGACAGGAATCTATTAATGCAGGGATGATCTCATTCGCTATTGCATTTTTAATCATCATCGTTTATATCATTTTCTATTATGGTGGTGCTGGAGTATACGCTGTAATCGCAATGGTTATTAACTTATTCTACATTTTCGGAATTATGGATTCCGGAGACTTTACGCTTACTCTTCCAGGTATTGCAGGTATCGTTCTTACAATGGCAATGGCTGTGGATACGAACGTAATTATCTACGAAAGAACAAAAGAAGAACTATTTGCCGGGAAAAGTATCTTGGAGGCTTACAAAGATGGTTTCAAACATGCATTGAATGCCATTATTGATGGTCACTCGACAACATTCCTAACGGCAGTAGTGTTATTCTTCTTCGGAACGGGACCTATTAAAGGATTTGCTTTAACACTAATGATTGGTATTGCAATGACTTTATTTACTTCTGTATTGCTTTCAAGAGTAATGATCTTCAACAGACTGAATAAAGGAAAACACCTTTCTGTATGGACAGCTCCGACGAAAAATCTGTTCAGAAATACGTGGATTGATTTTATTGGGAAAAGAAAATATGCGTATATCATTTCTGCTATATTAACTGTAATCTGCATCGGATCTATTGCAACTCAAGGATTTAAGTATGGAATTGATTTCACTGGTGGTAGAAACTACGTGGTAAGGTTTGATAAAGATGTAAATGCTGAAGATATCGAGCAGAACCTGGTAAAAATGTTTAAAACGGAAGATGGTAAGAACTCTTCTGTTGAGGCTAAAACCTTTGGTAACTCTAAACAATTGAAAATCTCTACAGATTACCTTATTGATGATGAATCGCTTAAGGCTGACCAGACTGTTGAGCAAAAATTATATGAAGGATTAAAAGGGAATTTACCGGCTAATATCTCGCTTCACGATTTTAAATCTGCGGATAAAGACCATGCCGGAATTATCTCTTCTGAGAAAGTAGGTCCTACTGTAGCAGATGACATCAAAACCCACGGTATTCTTGCAGTTGTTGCTGCTTTAGGAGGTATCTTTATCTATATCCTTATCAGATTTAGAAAATGGCAATTCTCTCTGGGTGCTGTTGCTGCATTGTTCCACGATGCGATTATCATTCTGGGAGCTTATTCATTGCTGCATAAATTCATGCCTTTCAATATGGAAATCAACCAGGATTTCATTGCTGCAATCCTTACCGTATTAGGGTACTCAATCAATGACACCGTGATTATCTTCGATAGAATCAGGGAATATCTGAGAGAGAAGAAATCTTTAACATTGGCAGGTTTATTTGATGATTCAATTTCAAGTACATTGGGTAGAACATTCAATACCTCATTTACAACAATCCTTGTAATTTTAGCAATCTTTATCTTTGGTGGAGATAATCTGAGAGGATTTATGTTTGCGATGCTAATTGGTATTGGTTTCGGTACCTATTCATCCATATTTGTTGCTTCGGCTATTGCTTATGACTTCCTTAAGTCAGGGAAAGAAGAAGGAGTACATGGAAAAACGACTTCGAATAAAGAAGTCCTTGCTTCAAAATAATTATACTACAATAAATAAAAAAATAGCCTTTCATTTCGAAAGGCTATTTTTTTATTGGTTTAAATCTAAGGAAAGAAAATTGTTTGAATAATTAAATGTTAAGCTGTAAGTCCGACCTACTATTCAATCCTTGATAATCAATTATCATTATTAAATCTTCACAATTTAGAATCATTATACTTCTATATTTCATTAATTTTGCACAATTATGGAAAATTCAAGGAAAAAAGCCGCCATGAGCTTTATTTTTATAACGCTCCTGATTGATATCACCGGATGGGGGATCATTATTCCCGTTGTTCCTAAATTAATTGAGGAACTGATTCATGCAGACATCAGTGAGGCCGCAAAATATGGTGGCTGGCTTGGTTTCGCCTATGCGTTTACACAGTTTATATTTTCCCCGGTAGTAGGAAATCTCAGTGATAAATACGGAAGAAGACCCATTATCCTCATTTCGCTTTTTGGATTTTCAATAGATTATGTTTTACTGGCTTTAGCTCCAAGTATCTGGTGGTTATTCCTGGGAAGAATTATAGCCGGAATCACAGGAGCGAGCGTAACCACTGCAAGTGCATACATCGCTGATATCTCTACTGACGCGGACAGGGCTAAAAACTTTGGCCTGATAGGAGCAGCTTTTGGTTTGGGATTCATTATTGGACCTGTGCTGGGAGGTGTTCTGGGGCATTATGGCTCAAGAGTTCCATTCTACGCTGCGGCCGGTTTATGCCTGCTCAATTTTCTTTACGGATATTTTATTCTTCCAGAAAGTTTAGATAAAGATAAGAGAAGAGAATTCAGTTGGAAGCGTGCCAACCCTGTGGGATCATTTAAGTTTTTAGGTAAGCATCCTGAAATTTCTGGATTGATCGTGTCTTTAATTTTGATTTATATTGCAGGTCATGCTGTACAGAGCAACTGGAGTTTTTATACGATGTATAAATTCAGCTGGACGGAAAGGATGGTTGGATTATCTCTGGGAGCAGTAGGATTATTGGTCGGACTTGTACAGGGAGGTTTGATCCGTTGGACAACTCCAAGATTAGGAGAGCAGAAAAGTATTTATTACGGATTGGCCTTGTATGCCATCGGAATGTTATTGTTTGCATTTGCTACAGAAGGGTGGATGATGTTTGCATTCCTTATTCCTTATTGTTTAGGAGGAATTTGTGGTCCTGCACTTCAATCTGTGATTACAAAAAGTGTCCCTTCTAATGAACAAGGAGAATTGCAGGGCGCTTTAACAAGCCTGATGAGTGCTACGGCAATTGTAGGCCCTCCTATGATGACAAACCTGTTTTATTACTTTACCCATGATGAGGCGCCATTTAAGTTTTCAGGAGCACCTTTCTTTTTAGCTTTCCTTCTCATGGCTGTAAGTGTGGTTATTTCATATTATGCATTCGAGAAAAATAGAGAAATTAAAAAGTAAATTATTTTAAATAAAAAAGCAGGATATCATTATTGATATCCTGCTTTATTTTTTAGTCTATGTATTGATTAAGGATAAAGGGACTTTGTTCCGTTACTTACGATATTACTTCCCAAACCGGAAAATGATACCGTAAAGTTACTTGAATTAAAGCTTAAAGAACCTGTCGGTGTACATAATCCAAGTGCATATCTGCATTGTCCGTAAGCTCCGGTTCTCTTTAATATTTTGCTTTCGCTTTTTGCTTTTCCTAAACTGATATTGCCCCAATCACTTACATCAGTATTAGATACGGTAGATCCATTATAATAAATCGTGATCTTATATCCGATTTCTCCTCTCTTGGATCCCCATAGCCATTTTGCCGTCCACCATTCTTTATACCACTTCGAAAGTACCTTTGCCTGATTGTCATTAGAGGCTTCTACGTTACTTCCTCTATCCATCATTACCAGGCCTCCTAACACATTATCCCAGATAATTCCGTTGGTATTGTAGAAACATAATGAAGTAAATTGCTCTCCCTTATGATTCCATGTAATTTCAAGTACTTCTGTATTTGGTTTTACCTCCTGACTAATGACATCCTTCAGGCTTTGTTGGGCAACTGATAGTTCATCTCCTGAATTAAAATTTGTCATTTTGCCTATTTTTACTGATGCCGGGTCTGTAATATTACCAAACGCCACATAAGTATTTTTATCTGAAATGAGGTTTTGGGAAATGGAAATTCCATTTGCATCAGACAGCTTTCCTAAAACTGAAACTCCGGTAATCTGAAGATCATTTTTAAGGTATTGTTCCAGATTTTTCTTTGAATCATTCAATTGTGTTTGAACAATATCGGGGAGTGTTTGAGAAGAGGGAGTTAATAATTTTTTCAAATCGGAAACCGATTCTTTTTTTGCGGTATTTTCCTGAAGTACTTCAGTTGTTTCATTTTGGCAGCTTGTTAAAGACAGCACCATTGCCAAGGCAAAAACCTTGAAGGGAGTTACTAATTTTTTCATAAGTATATATTTAATGTTTGTGTAGAAATAAAAATAATGAAAAATTTAATATAATTCTTTAATGAGAGAATTAATTATTGATTAATTTAAAAAGACCGGAATATTAAGAGGATTAATAAGCCTGAATTGAAAATATTTAAAGCTTTGAAATGGAAAATCTTAAAATTTGTTTAAATTTTATGTTTCTACATTATATATGTATAATCTTTTGTAATTTTACCTCATGGAATTAAGCATTGGAGAAATGGCATTGATTGCAGTCGCAATCGTTGTATTATTCGGTCCGGATAAACTCCCTCAGATAGCGCGTGACTTAGGAGCAGGCGTAAGAAAGATGCGTGGAGCGGTAGAAGACATTAAAACCGAGATCATGAAAGAGACGGATAACCCTGTTTCTGAAATCAAACGTGAGATCGAAAAGGTGAAAGATGCTGCTAAAGATTTTAACCCAATGAAGAATATTGAAAAAGATATTCTTACCGAACCTTCTTCTGAGCCTGCAAAGCCAAAGCCTTCTGAAGATGAAACCTATGAAGGACCTGTAAGCAGATAACTGATGGAAGAAATCATTCAGGAAGATAAAAATGTCTTTTTATTTCTCAATAATTTGGGGAGTTCTTCGTTTGATCAGTTTTGGATGCTTATCTCCAGTACATGGATTTGGGTTCCGCTTTATATTATTTTTCTGTATTTTCTTTATAAAAATTACCAGTTAAAATCCTTAGTTTTTATTCTTTTATTTATACTTATAGGAACAACCGTGTCCGATCAGGTCGCTGGCATCTTTAAGCATGGAGTACAAAGATTAAGACCTTGCCATGATCCTTCTCTTGAACATTATATGAGGATCGTAAAATGTGGCGGACAATTTGGATTTTATTCTGCTCATGCATCGAATACTTTCTTTTTAGCTACATATCTGAGTGTTTTATTAGGAAAAAAACTCAGATGGTTTCCTTATGCTATATTTGTATGGGCTGCAGTGGTTTCTTACAGCCGTATATATTTAGGAGTGCATTTCCCGATAGATATTTTGGTGGGGGCGTTTGTTGGACTTTTATTGGGAGTGATATTTAGTGCACTCGCGAAAAAAGTCATCAACAAACAAACGATAACCTCATGAAAAAACATTTATTACTTGTAGTATTAGCATTTACATTTGCTAATCTTTATTCCCAGGACGCAAAAACAGCGGAAGAATGCTTTAAAAAAGCAGATTATAAGTGCGCCGAAGAGCAGTACGCTAAATTAGCCGAAAAAGAACAGATTCAGAAATACCAGTCGGAGTACTACAATAATCTGGGGACTTCCCAAAGGAGATTGGGTAAAACGAGCCTTGCTCTTAAATCGTATGAAGCAGCTCTGCGGGCAAATCCAATGTCGGCACCAGTATATGCTAATCTGGCATCGGTAAACAGCCAAAAAGGAAATAAACAGAAAGCCCTTGAATACATTGATAAAGGATTACAGATTGATGCTGAAAATGTAGATATGTATTTGACAAGGTCTAAAATTTATGACAGCCAGGGAAAGAAAGAACTGGCTATTAAAGATCTGAACCAGATTTTATCTTTTGCTCCGGAAAATATTTTTGCAAGAACGGGATTGGCTAATTTAAAGAAGAATAATGGCGATCTTGACGGAGCATTAAAAGATTATAATCAGCTCATTTCTGAAAAACCGGAGTCTTTGTTATACAACGGACGTGCGGAAGTCTATTTAAAAATGAAAAAACAGAAGGAGGCTTTGACTGATATCAATAAAGCTATTTCCATAGATCCGAAATTTGCTCAGTCCTATGTAACAAAATCTCTGATTTTGTTTGACGGTGCCAAGCCGAAAGAAGCTTGTGTCAATCTGGAGAAAGCTGTTGCTTTGGGATACGAAAAAGCAATTCTTGCAGATCATTTTGCAAAATGTCCTCCTGCCAAGTAAACTTAATCGTTATGATAAGGTTTTCCCTGTAGAATCTGATCTGCACGATATAATTGTTCAACGATAAATAACCGGATCATCTGGTGGGTAAATGTCATTTTAGATAATGACATTTTTTCGTTGGCTCTGGTATATATTTCCTCAGAAAACCCGTAGGCTCCTCCGATTAGTATGTGGATTTTTTTTACCGACAAATTCATCCATGCATCTATTTTCTGGGAGAATTCCCTGCTGGTAAACTGTTTTCCTTTTTCATCGAGAATAATAACGAGATCATTTTTATCTATATAATTCATAAAAAGCTTTGCCTCTTCTTTCTTCAGAAGATCTGAAGAGAGATTTTTGGCATTCTTAACATCAGGGATTTCTGTTATTTCAAAATTCCAATGTTTAGGAAGGCGGGGAATATAATAATTGATCAAAGAATTAATTTCTTTATCATCTGTTTTACCGATACAAAGTAAACTTATTCGCATAGGATATAATCACATTTAGGATGACAAAGATATTCATAAATTAAGGAATTTTCCCGGGTTCTTATGATACATTTTACCCGTCGTTGCCTACCGGTGTAATTTTCCGGTTCATTATCAAGTCTAAAAAAATCTGTATTTTTACGGAGCCAATATCACACGATGAAAATACAATCTATTCCTTACTTATTTTTATATTTTCCGTTAGCTTCTTATGGTCAGGAAGTTAATGAGTATAATAAGAAGTACAGCGAAGATAATAATACAATTTCTCTCGTTGCAGGCGTAAGCTACCTTAACAATTCCTTTGGACTTCGCTATGAAAGAGAAATTTTCAGGCTAAAACCAAATGATTCTTTTTACACTGAGCTTTTTCTAAGGTACAGATGGCTGGATACCAGTATTTCATTTACACCTAAACTGATTAAAATAAATAATGATGATGATATCAAGGGGAAAACGAAATATTTCAATGTGAATTTTGCTTTTTTCCTGAATCCAAAGCTACGACAAATGATAGGTTATAATCAGATCAAAGGGTTGTATTTCCGGGATACCAGGAAGTATATAGATCTTTTGTTAAATGGTTCAGACGAAAGTATCACGGATGCATATATTCAGTTTCCGGATGCTAATTACAGGTCTTTTAAAGGGGAGACAAGTTATTTATGGGTCGGAAATAAAGAGAACTACAGAAGCTATACTAATATGACTTATAAGCCTGCTAAAAATGATTTTGTCGTTATTACAGGTCTGTTTTATCAGTATAATATATTGAAAGATTCCGATAGGGCAATATACAAGGGAGAAGTGATAGGAAGCGGGGAAGAAGGTTCTGCCACGAAAGATATAAGGCTGGCATTAAGAACAGGTGCAGGAATACAAAGAGTGATCGATAGTAATTGGTATGCGGTGGTTGAATTTTATCCTCAGCTTTATTATTCAAAGCTGATTGATGAAGACTTTCATGAATTTAATATGGGAATGAATTCCAATGTAAGGATCGGATATGATAACGGAAAATGGTTTGTTGGAGCCGGTACTCAGCTTAACTGGGTAAATAGTTCAAATTCCAATTTGTATTCATCTACACAATGGCAATTCAGGGCTGGAATTGGTCTGAGGTTTAATGCACCACAAATAGTCAACAGAAATTTTGATAAAATAGATAATATCCTGAAATAATTATGAATATAAAAACTCCTAATTTTATCCTGAAGATTCAGGAATTCTTAGATGATATCCATATCCCGCTCCTGGGAATATCACTGTGGCAAATGTTTCAGATTTATATTTCGGGTATTTTTAAGGATAAGATAGGAAGAAAGGCAGCCGCTATTTCATGGAGCTTTACCATCAGTTTATTTCCTTTTCTTCTTTTCTTGCTTTCCGTTTTACCTTATATGCCGCATTATGATAAGCTTCATTTTTATATTTTTGAAGTGCTGATTCACAATGTTTTTCCTTCCAATATGGAAACTGATGTTAGAGGCTATATTGAGAAAAGTATCATTCCCAATATGAGGGGAATCAGTAATCTAACCATTATTCTTGCCCTTGTTTTTGCTACAAACGGGACTTTTTCCCTTATCAATGGATTCAATGAAAATTCCGAAGAAAAGCTGAGTGACGTAAAAGAGTTTATTCTTTCTTTTTTTATTACCATAGGCTTTATCACTATAGTTTTTTTAGCTCTTTTCGGAGTCTATTATGTAGAAGTAGTTTTAAAACTATTTACACCTATCCATAATGTTTCCTGGCTGGTGAATAACCTTTCTAAGATTATTGGATTTGTGTCTTTTCCTCTTTTTTATTTTATTTTATTAGCGATGTTTTACTGGTTGGGAACAGTGAAGATTGCCAGGTTCAGGCAAGCGGTTCCTGGGGCTATTTTAACGACTGTTCTTTTTGTTCTTACTACTTACATATTTGCTATTTATGTAAAAGATATCGCCCGTTATAATGTTCTGTACGGGTCCATTGGAAGTATGATTCTTTTAATGGTATGGGTAAATGTGAATGTTTATCTGCTATTATTTGGTAATGAACTTAATATGGCTATCAGAAAACTCAGGATAGAAAAATTACTGGCTGATGAACTCCGAAAAGAAGTGCAGGCAGATCATTCCCCGAACGAAAAAGACTAATCTGAATTCTCTTCAATCAATATTGTATTGATTCAGCTAATATTTTATTTATGGGTCAATTAAAAATACCTGATTATATTTTTTCGTATTCATTTTTATGGTAATTTAGTGACTAGTAAGAATTTGAAATTCTTGTACAAATACCAAATTAATTTATTATGAAAAACATCAAAAAATTAACGAGAAACGATTTGAAAATCGTAAAAGGAGGATTAGCATGCAGAACCGGGGATGATTATTGTCCGGGAACGACCTACTGCTGTAACGGACTATGTAAGATATCCACTTACATTTGCCCGTAATACAATAAAAAAGAGCACTGAAAGGTGCTCTTTTTTATTTTTATAGTTAGCAATTATTCATCACTATCGTCGTCAATAAATTTATTCTTTTTAGCACTGAGGCTTAATATAATTACGCCTAAAATAGCTGATAAAAACGATGCAATCAGAATTGCAAATTTGGCTTCATCCTGGATTTCAAATTGCTCTTTAAAGGATAGTAATGCTATAAAAATAGACATCGTAAAACCAATTCCTGCAAGAAAGCCTACCCCCAGCATATGCGACCATGTGCTATTGTGTGGAAGTGAACTTATTCTAAGTTTAATGGCAATAAATGAAAATAAATTGATCCCGATTAGTTTTCCCAGGACTAAACCACCGATGATCCCTAATCCTAAAGTACTTATCAACCCTTCTGCCATTCCGCTGTGAAAGGCAATATTGGTATTTGTAAGGGCAAATATTGGCATGATTAGAAAGCTTACAGGTATATGAAGATGATGCTCTAATTTTTCCAAAGGAGAAATTTGAACATTGGATGCATTGGTAGGAATAGACAAAGCCAGTAATACTCCTGCGATGGTAGCGTGAATTCCTGAATTGTGAAGGAAATACCACAAAAATAATCCAGGGATAATATAGAAAATAAGCCTCGTCACTTTTAAAAAATTCAAAAGAAACAAGAAAGCGACAATTCCGAAAGAGATCAACAAATAGATCCATTGAATCTGATCTGTATAAAATATGGCGATAACTAAAATCGCTCCCAGATCATCAACAATAGCCAGAGCAGCTAGGAAAATTTTAATGGAATTAGGAATTTTACTTCCTAGCATGGAAATCAACGCAAGCGAGAAGGCTATGTCTGTAGCCATCGGAATTCCCCATCCATTGCTGAATTCTGTTCCTGAGTTGAATAGGGTATAAATGGTTGCGGGAACAAGCATTCCTCCGACTGCCGCAAAAATCGGAAGAGAAGCATTTTTAAAAGATGAAAGCTCACCTTCCACCAGTTCTCTTTTTATTTCGAGGCCTACCAAAAGGAAAAAAATAGCCATGAGACCATCATTGATCCAGATATGGATCGGATATTTCAAGTGAAAAAGATGAGTGCCTATTTCATAGTGGAGAAAATTCTGAAATCCTTCTCCTAAGCTCGAGTTAGCAATTAATAAAGAAATCGCTACACAAAAAATAAGGATGATACCTGAAGATTGACTGCTGTTGAAAAATTTTTTAAAATAAATAGATAAATTCATGCCTATGATTGTAATCGTCTCACCCTTGAAACTCCGTTAATATTTTTAAGTTTTTTAAAGGTTTCTTCCAATTGACCTTTATTTTTAACCTCAAGAATAATGTTACCCATAAAGACGCCATTATTGGATTCTATGGAAAGACTTTTCATATCCATTCCCATAGTGCCACTGATTACGGCGGTAATGTCATTAATCATTCCCATCCGGTCTAAACCTTCAATTTCAATTTTAACCCTGTTTTTAAAACTTTCAGCATTAACCCATTTGGCTGGAATAACCCGGTAATCATACTGTGCCCTCAGGTTAATAGCATTCGGACAATTATCACTATGCACTTTTATACCGTCTGAAATCGTAATGAATCCAAAAATTTTATCTCCCGGAATTACGGTACAGCATTTTGCATAACTATAGTTTAACTTTTCTTCGTCTTTTCCAAAGACGATCATATCCAGGTTTTGCTCCTTTGGTTCTTCATAATGAACGTTTTTGGAAGGAGATTTCCTGAATCTTGAAAGTAAATTATTGAATACATTTTTACTTTCGATATATTTTCTAAGACTGCTTACATCCAGTTCATTGCTCTGGAATTTTAAAAACAGTTCCTGTGATGTTTTTAAGTTGAAAAACTTCTGAAGTTTATTGACTTCCTCATCGTTAAAATTAATTTTAGCATGACGAAGCTTTCTTTGTAAAATTTCTTTTCCTTCTTCTACCAGCTGATTTTTTTGTGAATTAAGATAACTCTTAATCTTGGATTTTGCCTTGGAAGTAACTACGAATTCGAGCCAGTCCGATTTAGGCTTTTGATTCTGGGAAGAAAGGATATCTACCTGGTCTCCGTTTTGAAGAACATATGAGATAGGAACCAGTTTTCCATTGATCTTGGCTCCTAGGCATTTCATACCCAAATCAGAGTGTACAGAGAATGCGAAGTCCAGTGCCGTAGCGTTGGTTGGTAGAATTTTGATTTCTCCTTTGGGAGTAAAAACAAAAACCTCTTTAGAGTATAAATTGAGCTTAATATTATCCAGGAGTTCGGAGGTAGAAAGATTCTGCTGCTGTTCTAAAACATCCCGGATCTCTGTTACCCATCTTTCAAAATTTCTGTCCTCACTGCTTTGCTTGTATCCTTCTTTGTATTTATAATGTGCGGCTACCCCTTTTTCAGCAATTTCGTCCATCCTTTCTGAACGGATCTGTACTTCAATCCATTTTTTATCCGGTCCAAGGACAGTAAGGTGTAAACTTTCATATCCTGTAGAACGGGGCTGTGTGATCCAGTCACGCATTCTTGAAGGGTTACTGTGGTATACATCCGTTACAATTGAATAAATTTTCCAAGCCAGAAACTTTTCATTTTTTGCATCTGATTTGTAAATGATCCTGATGGCATAATTATCAAATACCTCCTCAAAAGAAACTCCTTGTTTGAGCATTTTCCGGTAAATGGAAGAAACTGCTTTTGCACGGCCTTTTATACTGAAGTTTAATCCTTCCTCTTTGAGCCTTTCGGAAACTTCTTTTTTGAATTCCTCAATGTATTTTTCCCGGTTTTCCTTGGCTAGTTCTAACTTTTCAGTGATCTCATTGAAAACTTCCGCATTATTATACTTTAATGAAAGGTCTTCAAGCTCGGATTTGATGTTGTATAATCCCAGACGGTGGGCCATGGGAGCGTAGATGTACACGGTTTCAGAAGCAATTTTCTTTTGCTTATCCGGGGCCATGCTTTCCAGTGTCCGCATATTGTGAAGGCGGTCTGCGATTTTAATCAGTATAACCCTGAAATCTTCCGATAGTGTGAGCAATAACTTTCTGTAGTTTTCAGACTGTACGGAAATGTTCTGATGATTCATGATGGATATTTTGGTTAATCCATTCACGATATTGGCTATTTTTTCCCCAAAGATCTTCTTGATATCTTCGTAGGTATAGTCGGAATCTTCAATCACATCATGCAGCAGTGCACAGGCTATTGATGTAGCTCCAAGACCTATTTCCGTTGCAACAATTTTAGCTACGGCAATAGGATGGTAGATATAGGGTTCTCCGGATTTTCTCCTTTGATCTTTATGAGCATCTAATGCAATATCAAATGCTTTTCGGATGAGTTTATTGTTTTCTTCATCCAAAGTCCTGTAAGTATTAGAAATCAGGTCTTTATATCTTGCCAGTATTTCTTTGTTCTCCCGTTCTAAGTCGTAGCTCATTTGTGTAAATCCCGTATAATTAAACGAAAATACGAAAATTTTCCCAGTTGTCAATGACAAAAAATCCGCAGAAAGATCTGCGGATTTCCGGTTATTAGATTTTAGTTTTTATTAGAATTTTACTTCTGAATCCATGCCGTTGCTTGAGCCCTTGATTTTAACGTCGGGACTGTTATGGATTTCAGCTTTATTTCGTGCGTCAATATATCTTTTTATGTTATGGTAGTCTGCTTGTTCTATTCCCATATTCTCAAATAAATAGGTTTTTACCACAGCATTTTTATTAAAAACGTTCCTGGCATTATCTGCCTGATCTGTATCTTTTACTGCAACACTTGCAAGATATTGTGAATTTTGATGCTCGTTGAGATAAACAATATAATCTGAATCTCCGAAGCCTGAGCTTTCCAGGTCCGTTTCAAGCTTCTTATAATCACTGTGAGATTGAAATAATCCGGCTAATATTTTTGTCATGATCGTGTGTTTTAAATTTGTACTTAAAGGTAATAATTAAATTTCAAATTATTTGAATAAAATTCAATAAAATTTGATTTATATTGTTTTATCTATAATTAAATGTTAAAATATTTGATGATTTCTATCAATCAAATGTTTGAACTTAAAAGTCCGTTAGTCGTTGATAGACAGTATCATGAATTATTAAGAAGTTTATTGTATACTTATCTCAAAAACCTCAAATTTGTTTTTAAAATTAATACCTATGAAAAGAATTTTATTTACTCTTATTCTATCATCATTCCTTCTGCAGGCTCAGCAATATAACTGGACCGCATTCTCTTATCCTCCCGGAAATGGGGGAGGGCGGTATGATGATGTGTTCTTTCTCAATGAAAATTTAGGATGGGCGGCCCGGGGCGGCAACGGAGCTGTTTTTAAGACAACAAATGGTGGTACCAGCTGGACACAGCAAATTGTGAGCACGACACCCAATGAATACTATAGGAATATTGAATTTTTAAATGAAAATGTAGGTTTTCTAGGGACATTGAATAACAATTTTTATAAGACAACGGACGGCGGAGCTACATGGCAAAGAGTTAATAATATTTCGCCATACCCGCAAGGGATCTGTGGTCTGGATTGTGTGGGCACATCTACTGTGTACGGTTGCGGAGCATGGTTTTATCCTGCTTATATTATCAAATCAACAGATAGCGGTACTACATGGCAGTATATGGATATGTCCGCGTATGCTACCGCCCTGGTAGAAATTACTTTTATCAATGAGAACGTTGGTTTCGCATCCGGAAGTGATGATGACGGTGCGGTTATTCTTAAGACGACTGATGGAGGAGCAAGCTGGACAAAAATATATAACAGTAATATTCCTTTTGAGTACGTCTGGAAAATGCAGCTTCTGGATAATAATAAAATATTCTGCTCTATTGAAGCAGAATCTCCTAACACAGGAAGGTTATTGAAATCTTTAAATGGCGGACTTACCTGGGAAACAAAGGATTTTCCGGATACTTTTGTTCAGGCTGTGGGCTTTACTTCACCAGACCATGGGTGGATGGGTGGTCATAATACAGGATTTTATGAAACCTTTAATGGTGGTGAAACCTGGACGGACACAGGAGTAGGCGGTACTTTGAACAGGATATTTTTTGTTAACAGTAATGTGGCATATGCTGCTGGTACCGGTATTTATAAAATGACTGTCGGTAATCTTGCAACGCAGGAAACTACCAGAGAGAATCAGGAAAGGAAACTTCAGATCGATGTAGCTCCCAACCCTGTTAAAGACAAGCTGAATCTCAGTATTCATTTTTTACATTCCGATCATATCATTATCGGGCTGTATGACACATCAGGAAAGTTCATTACAGAAATTCTGAAAGATGATATCAGTGGGAAAGGGCTGAAAAAATATTCTTTGGATTTTCATTATCCTAAAGGGAATTATCTGCTTAGTGCACATTCCAACCTCGGTAGACAAGCTATAAAAATTATCAAAGAATAGAGTTGATAAAAAAAGGCGCAGGATTTACCTGCGCCTTCTTATTTCTTATTAATGATAAAGATTAGTCTATTCTTTCATTTTTAATTTCGTCCACAATTTCCGGATTTAATAACGTAGAAATATCTCCGAAGTTGCTGAAATCTCCTTCGGCAATTTTTCTAAGGATCCTACGCATAATTTTTCCTGAACGTGTTTTTGGCAATCCTGAAACGAATTGTATTTTATCAAGTTTAGCGATCGGTCCGATCTGATCGGCAATAAGCTGGTTGATCTCTTTTTTAAGGTTTTCCCTTTGTCTGCTTTCTCCGGTTTCTTTTAAAACAACATACCCGTACAAAGCATTTCCTTTGATATCATGAGGATATCCCACAATTGCAGATTCGGCAACGGCAGGATGCTGGTTGATGCTGTCCTCAATAGGAGCCGTACCTAAATTATGTCCGGAAACAATGATTACATCATCTACCCGGCCTGTAATTCTGTAATATCCAACTTCATCTCTTAAAGCACCGTCTCCAGTGAAATATTTTCCGGGAAAAGCGGTAAAATAAGTTTCTTTGTATCTCTGGTGGTCACCCCAGATGGTTCTTGCAATTCCAGGCCATGGAAAACGGATACAAAGATTTCCCGTTACCTGGTTTCCTGTGATTTCATTCCGTTTATCATCCATCAGCACCGGTTGAACGCCAGGTAAGGGAAGCGTTGCATAGGTAGGTTTGGTAGGCGTTATAAAAGGTAGGGGAGAGATCATAATTCCTCCTGTCTCGGTCTGCCACCAGGTATCCACAATAGGACACTTCTTTTTACCCACATGGTCATTGAACCAATGCCATGCCTCATCATTAATGGGTTCTCCTACCGACCCGATCACCTTTAACGAACTAAGGTCATGTTTATCTACCCATTCGGCACTTTCCTTGGCCAGGGAGCGAATAGCGGTTGGTGCTGTGTAAAACTGGGTGATTTTATGCTTCTCAATAACCTCCCAGAATCTATCCGGTTCAGGATATGTAGGAACACCTTCAAAAATAACTGTAGTGGCTCCGTTTAGCAAAGGCCCGTAAAGGATGTACGAATGTCCCGTGATCCAGCCGATATCTGCAGTACACCAATAGATATCATTTTCCTGGTAATTGAAAATATTTTTAAAAGTATACGCGGTATAGACCATATATCCTGCACAGGTATGGAGCATTCCTTTTGGTTTTCCGGTAGAACCTGAAGTATAAAGAATGAAAAGGGGATCTTCGGCATCCATGATTACCGTAACAAAATCAGGAGAAGCTTTTTCATACAATTCAGACATCCAGTGATCTCTGCCTTCCTTCATTTTGATCTCATTGTTTGTTCTTTTAACGACCAGGACATTCTCAACCGTAGTTGTTTTTTCAAGAGCTTCATCAACGATACTTTTAAGGTCTAGCACTTTATTTCCTCTGTAGCTGCCATCGGAGGTAATTACTAATTTCGCTTCACAGTCATTGATCCTTGAAGCTACTGCATTGGCTGAAAATCCTGCAAAGATTACTGAATGTACCGCTCCTAATTTTGCACAGGCGAGCATTGTGATTGCCAGTTCAGGGATCATAGGAAGGTAAATGCATACACGATCACCTTTTTCAATGCCCATATCCCTTAGGACGTTAGCCGTTTTGTTAACTCTTACGTACAATTCACTATAAGAAATATGCTCAGCTTTTTCTTTAGGATCGTTGGGTTCCCAGATAATAGCCGTCTTATCTCCTCTTTCATTCAGGTGCCTGTCGATGCAGTTTTTGGTAATATTTAATTTTGCGTTCTTAAACCAGGTGATTTTTGCCTCGTTCATATCATACTTAACTACCTTACTCCATCTCTGATACCACACAAAATTTTGATCGGCTATTTTATCCCAGAATTTTTTAGGATTTTTAATAGATTTTTTATACTCCTCAAAATAATGTGGTAAATCTTCTATTAAGTAATTTCTCATATCCCTTTTGTTTTTGAAATTTGAATTTTATTGATATTAAATGTATGTCTAATTTGTGAATTTTGCCCTGTAATTAACGATTTTTTCTTGTATTTCCTCAATGATCTGATCGTCGTCTATCGTTGAGGGAACCTGAAATTCTTTTCCATCCAGAAGCGTCCGGATAAGTTTTCGCAGGATTTTTCCTGAGCGTGTTTTGGGTAATCGTTTTACAACCATGGCATTCTTTAAAAATGCGACTGCTCCTATTTTCTCCCGTACCATTCGTACAATGTCTTTTTCAAGATCTTCCTCTGAAATCGTGGAACCGTTTTTTAATACTACAGTGGCAAAAGGAACTTGTCCTTTCAGCTCATTATCGATTCCTACTACGGCACATTCCGCCACTTCCGGATGGGAAGCGACAATTTCCTCCATTTCCGAAGTGGAGAGCCTGTGTCCTGCAACGTTGATAACGTCATCCACTCTTCCGGTGATGAAAAAATACCCGTCCTCATCCTGTATGGCTCCGTCTCCGGAGAAGTAATATCCTTTATATTGTGATAAGTAGCTGTTCTGAAAACGTTCTTCATCTTTCCATATTCCGGAAAGTGCACCTGGAGGCAGGGGGAGTTTGATCACCAGATAGCCTTCCTGATGAGGATCGAGTTCAAAACCATTTTCATCGAATATTTTAATGTCGTACCCCGGAATAGGCTTTCCTGCTGCGGCTCTTTTAATGGTATAATGATGATCAAAAGTCATCAGTCCCAGCATTGGCCACCCCGATTCCGTCTGCCACCAGTGATCAATGGCGGGTACTCCAATGTGTTTACTGAACCAATCCAGGGTAGCCACATCACACCGTTCGCCTGCCAAAAATTGCTTTTTAAAATGCGATAGATCGTACTTTTTGACGAGCTCCCCGTCCGGATCTTCTTTTTTTATGGCCCTGATGGCTGTAGGAGCGGTAAACATGGCTGAAACCTTATATTCTGAAATGATGCGCCAGAAAGTTCCGGCATCCGGAGTCATAATTGGTTTGCCCTCAAAAATGATGGTCGTGTTTCTGTTTATTAAAGGTCCATAGACGGAAAAACTATGTCCCACCGCCCATCCGAAATCGGAAGCAGCCCAGTAGGTTTCTCCAGGCTCAATCCCATAAATATATTTCATTGAGAACTTCAGGGCTGTTGCGTAGCCTCCCGTATCTCTTGTTATTCCTTTGGGTTTTCCTGTTGTTCCTGAAGTATAAAGAAGATAGAGTGGGTGGGTAGACTCCACCGGAACAGGAGAAACCGGGGAAGACTTCTGAGTGAGTTCTTCATAATCGATCAGACCATCAAACATTTCATCTTTATTATCGACCAGCTTACGGTTATAAACAATGATGTGATCCACTTTGTCCTGAGCCAGCTCAATTGCTTTTTCTACCAATGGCAGATAAGGAATTCTTTTGGCAATTTCTATTCCTGCAGTAGCGGTAATCAAAGCTTTAGGCTTGCAATCATCAATTCTTACCACAAGTTCATGCGGGGCAAATCCTCCGAAAACAACATTGTGAATTACTCCAATCCGGGCACAGGCCAGCATTGCAAAAAGGGTTTGTGGGATCATCGGCATATAAATTACAGCGGTATCTCCTTTTTTTAATCCTAAAGAAGCAAGTCCGCCGGCAAATTTTGAAACCTCTTCCTGCAGTTGCCTGAATGTGTATGTTTTTTTCTGGTCTGTAACAGGAGAGTCATAAATGATAGCGATCTGATCTCCAAAACCATCTTCAATATGTTGATCTATACACAGATAAGACATATTAAGCTGCCCATCCGGATACCATTCCGGATAGCGGTCTGTATCTCGCGAAAGAATTTGTTGAGGAAATGTATACCAGCTTATTTCCCGGGCTTGTTCCTTCCAGAAATTTTCTTTGTCTTCGATACTTCTTTTAAATAAATCTTCTGCATTCATATTAATAATAGTATTTCGTGTTTTTTTTGTTTTGTGATAGTCCGCAGTCTTGTATCTGGCTTCTCCAAGCTTTTATTCTCAGTTATCAAATAATTCCTCAATCTGCTGTATCAGCTTCTTGATAGAGTAGGGTTTCGTAACATAGGCATCAGCTCCCATTTCGAGGCCTTTTTCAATGTCTTTTGGATTGTTTTTGGCGCTCAGGAAAATAACTTTTGTATGTTTCAGCTGTTCCTGTTCTTTAATGGCTTCCAGGGTGCTGTATCCGTCAAGATTCGGCATCATAATATCCAGAAGGATAACATCGGGAACCATAGTTTTAAGAAAATCCAATACCTCAGTACCGTCTCTGGCGATAAATACGTCATAGCCGTTTTTTTTGAAACTATATTCCAAGGACATCAATATTTTATGTTCATCATCTGCAATGATTATTTTTTTCATAATGTGTTTTTAGTACTGTTCGACTTCATCTTTTTTATATATATTTTCCGGAAGGCTTATGGTAAATATTACTCCTGAGCTTTTGTTTTCAGCGTAGATTATACCTCCGTGGGCCTCAATAATCTGCTTTGAGATGGCAAGCCCAAGCCCGCTTCCTGTTGGTTTTAAAATATTCTGATTTTTAGACTGATAAAATTTATTAAAAATCATTTCCAGATCATCTTCAGGAATAGGTTTACCCGTATTGAAGATAGTGATATTTAAGGCATTTTCATTTTTTAAAAAACGGGTTTGTATCTCTCCCTGCTCATCTGCAAATTTCAAAGCATTTCCAAGGATATTCTGAAACAATTGGATCATTCTTGCTTCATCGTATTCAAATACGCTTTCTGTGAGAAGATTGGTTTCACTAACCTGGATATCTTTCTGCTGGATCAGGTGGAGGATAGGATTTAATGCCTTCCTGTAGGTTTCTGTGATGTCGTTTTTCTTTATCGTAAGGGCAATTTCTCCATGTTCCAGCTTATCAAGATAAAGAATGTCATTGATGATCTCACTTAAACGATCGGATTCCGTAATAATATTGTTTAAAAATTCTCTTTTGATGTCCGAAGGGATATCATCGTCATCGGCTAGAATCTCTCCCGCAGAACGGATGGCCGTTATAGGAGTTCTCAGTTCATGTGCGACGGAATCCAGGAAATCGTCCTTTTGACGGTCTTTAATTATTAAACTTTCATTAGCTACGGTAAGTTCTTCAGAAAGTTGTTTAAGTTCTTTGGATTTTTCAGTCAGTTTTTTGTTGAGTGTAATATTCTCTTTTGATTCTTCGAGGATGTTCAGAACTTCCTTTAAAGAAATTTTATCTTCTTTCGTTACACCTTCGATGAGAATCTTGGCAGAAGCGGTTCCTATTCTTCCTGCCAGAAGGTTTTCAGAGAATTTTATAAACCTCGAATCTGCTGTTTCGGTTTGAGAATCGATGTTGTATTTTAAATTAAATATCCGCAGTGCCTGTTCTGTTTTCTTTTTTCCTAAAAATCGTTCCAGGATGTTTTTTATATCCGAAACATAAGCCGTACCCCGCCAGATAAAGGCGTTTTCATGGTTTTGAATATATTTATCAACATCCACATACAGCTCGGCAAAGTTTCGTTCCCTGTAATTTCCTTTTACGCTGACTGAAATTGTAGTAAATAGCCCGGTGTTTACTAAGATTGACCAAAAGAAAATTTCCGGGATCTTACTTAAGTAAGGAATCCTGAAAAAATCAAAAACAGTATACATATCTCTCAATACTCCTTTGAATTCCTGATTGTAAGAAAAATAATACTGTGGGATAATCAGACCGAAATAACAAATGGCCAGCCCGGCAAGAAGCCCTATTACTGCACCTTTATAGGTTCCTCTTCTCCAGAATAAAGCTCCGAAAAAGGCAGGTGCCAGTTGGGCAATAACAACAAAAGAGATCAGGCCCACTGAATCCAGGGATGTTTTAAGGATAAAATACTTGTAAAAGGCAAAAGCCATTATGATGAGGGCAAAAATACTTATCTTCCTGATATTCGTTATGCTTCTTGTGTTTTGAATTTCATTTTCAGATTTAAATTTTCCCAGTAAACCGTAAGGAATGATGAGGTTATTGGAAAGCATGATGGATAATGTGATCGCAGATATAATGATCATTGAAATACAAGAACTCAGTCCTCCAAGGAAAACAAATACTGTGATTAAAGTGTTGTCAAAATATTGAGGGATCAGGATCGAATAGAATTCAGGATTTACATTCTGTCCGTTAAATAAAAGCCTGCCTCCCCAGGCAATTGGAAAAATGAAAATGGTAAAAATTAAAAGATAGAGAGGGAAAAACCAAATGGCGGTTTTGATGTGTTTTTCCTGCCTGTTTTCTACGATGGCTGTATGAAACTGTCTTGGAAGGATACAAATAGCTGTTGCAGAGATCATACATAAGATCATCCAGTTCAAAGCACCTTCAATACCATTGAATGTATTCTTTTGTTTGAAATCTTCGAATTTGCTTGCCTTTTCATAAATGTCTGAAAATCCGTCAAAGGCAAAATAAATCACAAATAATCCAAGGATGATAATGAAAAACAGCTTTAGAAAACTTTCCAGGGCAATAGCGGATATGATTCCAAGGCGCTTTTCTGAAGCATCCACATATCTTGTTCCGTAGTAGGAGGAAAATAAAGCAATCAAAACCACTACGAAGGTTGCATTATCGGTTAAAATATTTTGAGATACTGGAGTTTTCGTAACCAAATGGAAGGTTTCTGATATGGCTTTAATCTGTAAACCTATATAAGGGACGATTGCTAAAAGGCAAACGATGGTAATAACGGCACTAAAGCTTCTGCTGTTTCCGTAGCGCAGCGAAATAAAATCGGCGAGACTGCTTATTTTATTGATTCGTGAAATTCTTACGATTCTTGTGTTGATAAATATCCATGCAGGAATAATGACAATAGGTCCTACGTAGATGGGAAGATAGTTGAGCCCGCTAGTGGCAGCAACGCCAATACTCCCGTAATAAGTCCAGGCTGTACAGTATACTGCTAAGGATAACGCATAGATGTAAGGATTGTTGATCCATAACTTGCTTTTTTTCTTTTCTGCCAGGTGGGCGACCACAAATAGAAGGGCCAGGTAAAGCAGGACAACAACAAATAAAGCAAAACTACTCATCATATTTTTTCACGATTATAAACGATATGATGATCGAAATCATCCAGACGGCGAAGATGTAGATCAAAATCACGGGATAGCCAAAAGTATCTTTTTCACTGTTGAATAACAATGAAATAGGAATGCTGAAGAGAATGACTAATCCAATGCTTAGTATGATCAGTTTTTGTTCGTGTCTTTTTTTCATACATGATGATGGATAAAAGACAATTGATGAACAGATCCTTTGTACAGATTGTTCACCAATTATCATTCATCATTAATAATTATATTTTGTCGTCAGAATATTCTCCGGTTAAGGCGTAATATCCAAAGACTGCCAGTCCTCCGGAAATAATTGGCATCAAAACAAAAAGGATGATGATGCCAAAAACAAGGTCTTCCTGCTTTCCTGAAGTGATTTTTGGAATACCCAAAACGGTGATCCCGAAATATCCTACAACCAAAGCAATTAAAATCCAGAGGATACCTAATATTTTTTTTAGTCCGTTCATTTTAGTAGTTTTAAAATTAATAAAAATTTGACTGATTCAGTGGTTAATCGTGGATATTATTGTTCTTGCTCTTAAGATAAAATAATCCAATGAGTAAACACACGGCTGCAACACCGATAGGATACCACAGTCCCTGAAGATACCATGAAGGATGTCCTGCCTCTTTTCCTGTGGTTACGAGGTAAGTGGCTACTGCAGGTAATAGTCCTCCAAATACACCATTACCAATGTGGTAAGGCAATGACATGGAAGTATAGCGTATTCTTACCGGGAACATTTCTACCAGGAATGCTGCGATAGGACCATACACCATCGTTACGAAGATCACCTGAATGAACACCAGGAATATCAGGTACCATTTGGTATCATCACTGAGCTTTAAGGACTGTGACACCTTAGGTTCCTCGATCTTTCCGTCTTTTATAACGGGGCCGTTTGCCGACCAGTGTATGATGCTGTCTTTTTTTATTAAAGTTCCATCCGTAAAGAGGGTTTCCTTATGGAAAGTGATCAGGCTGTCGCTGGCAATATCTTTATGGATTTTTGCCGTTCTCTTTTCACTGATGCCGTTGGCAGCTATGGTTTTATTTTCGAGATTAACACTCTTGTACATGCTGTTATAAATCGGGCGGTAAGCTAAAATGGCAACCAGCATCCCGGTCATCATAACGGCTTTTCTGCCCAGTTTATCCGAAAGCCATCCGAAAAATACGAAGAATGGTGTGCCTAAAAATAAAGCGGTGGCCATTAATGAATCAACCTGAGCAGATTCTACATTCATTACTTTTTGCAAAAAGCTCATGGCATAAAACTGTCCTGTATACCAGATGACACCTTGTCCCATTGCGGCTCCGAACAATGCCAGCAGGACGAATTTGAAGTTGTATTTATTTCCGAAACTTTCTTTTAATGGATTTTTTGATGTTTTACCTTCACTTTTGGCTTTAGCAAAAAGCGGTGATTCCTTCATGTTTTTTCTGATGATGTAAGAGACGCCCACCATTAAAATAGAAATCCAGAAAGGAACTCTCCATCCCCAGCCGTCGAATTCCTCTGCAGAAAGGGTGTTTTTTGTTATTAAAATAACAATCAATGAGATAAAAAGTCCGGCGGTAGCGGTGGTCTGGATCCATGAAGTCCAATAGCCTCTCCTGTGGGGTTGTGCGTATTCTGCAACGTAAGTTGCTGCACCTCCATATTCTCCTCCCAGGGCCAGTCCTTGTAATAATCTCAGGATCAGAACCAGAACCGGAGCCATAAATCCAATGGTTTCATAACTAGGAATACATCCGATAAGGAAAGTGGAAAATCCCATGATTAGCAGGGTGACCAGGAAGGTGTATTTTCGTCCGATAATATCTCCTAATCTTCCGAAGAACAGGGCTCCGAAAGGTCGTACAACAAATCCTGCGGCAAAAGTGGCCAGGGTAGATAAAAATGCTGCGGTAGGGTTGTCTGCCGGAAAGAATTTTGTTGCCAGCACAACAGCTAAACTTCCGAAAATATAGAAATCGTACCATTCTATCAGTGTACCGAGTGAAGATGCAGTAATAACGCTCCATATGGTTCTGTTCTTCTGCTTGTCGGTCATATTTTCATAGCTTTCATGATGGTTTTCGCTCATATCACTTGATTTTGATGTTAATTAATTTTTTTTATACGGGTTTAAACGAGTCTGTCATTATAAATAAATCTGAAACTGAACAATGAACTCGCCTTTGGATTTTGGACGCTCGGTAGGGTTGGTATAAACCGGTCTGGTGGAGTATTGGGTTGTTATTTTGGCGTGATGTCCGTCTATAAACCAGTTGGCTCCAACGTCAAACTGTGAAGACGACTTGTCGAAGGCTTCAAAGTTTTTATGGGTATATGCTGCAAACGGCTGAATTCTGATTTTAGGTTTTTCTGCTTCGTTAGGAAGTAATAATCCGGCTTGTGCATAGATAATATTACCTGTTCCGATCGTTGGCTGTAAGTTTCCAGGTCCGGCAATTGCCTTTTGTCCTGTAAAGTTAGGATCAGCTGCTGCGATATTCATAGTCCCCAGATTTCGGATATAATTGGGGCCGAACTGATAATTATAATATCCTGCGTAGGCAGAAACTGCCATTTTATGTTTGGCATTTCCCAAAGGGATATCTGCAAAAGCATCAACAGCTAGAAGAGTAATGTCGTGCTTTTCGATATTTGAGTTTACGGAAGTTCTGGTTCCGTCCGCCTGATGATAAAAGCCGGCTCCTACATTAAACACTTTCTTTGTTCCCAGATATGATCCAACTTTGAAAGGAAGAGTATTGGACTCTTCGTCCAGAAACTGATATTCTACGTATCCGGCTTTGGAAAAACTTGGATTTCCGTTATTATCCACAGCAACAGCTTTTGAGGGATCGGTTACATTTACAGGAGCCAGATCTGTAGCGAAGGGTTTGTTTAAGCTGAGGCGGTATTCAAGTTTTCCATACTTTCCTTTGGCAAACATACCCAGTTGTCTTGCGAACTGATCAGAGCTATCGATTAATGGCCACGAAAATATGGGAGAATCGAGGGTTAAAAAATTGAGGGTGGAGGCCATAGTCATTCTGGAGAGTCCCATATAATAATGCAGTCCAGCACCTAATGTTAAAGTGAATTTTCCTGCTTCTCCCGGCATCAGTACTGCATATTCATTCCATGCATCATGGAAAAAAAGCTGTGTTTTTTTGCCATTTCCGTTTCCTCCTGTTCCTGTTGTACCAGGCGCTCCTCCATTGATGAAGGTTTGGTTATTGATGCCGAAGTGAAGGAGGATCATATATCGCTTAGTAACCTGGGCGTACGTTAAAGCACGGAGTCTGCGGTTCCCTACATTCCAGGTATTGTCTGTGGGTTCTCCTCCGACCATACTTCCCGGATTCATTTGTGAGTTCCTTAACCAGAACTGATCCCATAAAATAAATCTGACGAATTTATCTCCTTCAGGATTAAGGTTTATTTTTAATCCGTTTCCGTAGTCGGGAGATCCCTGGGAGTATAATGTATTGCTGATTAAAGCTAATCCAATAAAAGTGAGTATTTTCTTCATAAATTATCAATTTTTTGGCGTTAATTTTGTGAAAGCCAAATTGGAATTAATAATTTATTTAGAGAAATTTAATATATATTAATGGTAAGTATATAGTTTTGTTATAAGTACCTGTTTGTTAGTTGAAGCTGAAGCTCGGAATAGAGAGTTTCATTTCCTGATTTTGCAAATAGGTGATTTTATGATTCCTTCTTTCTGTCTGTTTACTTTTTAAAACGTTCCCACTTGATCAACATGTATTTATCTGCGAACTGTGTGATGATCAATCCTGAGTTTTTAATATTGTCTTCATTGGACATGTATTCGATCAATTCGTTTTGCTTCAGGATTTTATATACGGGATGGAATTCTGAATGCGGCGGCCGGGTGATATTGTATTTCTTGATCCATGAGCTTATGGTTACATGTGAGACCCCGATAATCCTTTCTATTTCGCGGAAGCTTAATCCTTCGAGGTAAAGCTGAAGGGCTTTGGTAACGTAGTAGTCATCGATCTGCTTGCCTATTTTTTTTACGGTGAAATAATAATTGCAGGATTTGCAATGAAATCTTTGTTTCTGGTTGATCACCCCACTTTTTACAAGATAGGAGCTATTGCATTTAGGGCATTTATTTTCCATATATAATATTTTAGCAAATATATAATAATTTAGCAAAATTATATATTTCAAATAAGATATATTATCTTGTAATAATCATTTAAACAAAAAAAATATCTTTTTAATTTGGTTATTAAAGTTATTATGCTTTAAATTTGCCAAAAAATTCAGATAAATAAATGGAAATAGAAATTTCCTCATGCGAACATTTAATGTATGTGAGTGAAATACAGCAGGAAATGTATGATTCTGCACAACGGAGAGGAACGGGGATCGCAAAACGTTCCATAGAATATTTAAGTAAGAAGATTTCAGAAGGCAATGCCGTTGTTGCTACTGAAAACGGGGAATGGGTAGGTTTCTGCTATATAGAGACCTGGTCCCACGGTCAGTTTGTGGCCAATTCGGGGCTGATCGTTTCGCCAAAATACAGGAACAGGGGTGTTGCGACCCTGATTAAAAATAAAGTTTTCCAGTTATCAAGGGATAAATTTCCTGCGGCTAAGGTTTTTGGATTAACAACCGGGTTGGCTGTCATGAAAATCAACAGCGATTTAGGTTATAAGCCCGTTATTTATTCTGAGCTTACCCAGGATGAGGAATTTTGGAATGGTTGTAAAAACTGTGTGAATTACGAAATTTTAATGAAAAAGGAAAGAAAGAACTGCTTATGTACAGCAATGCTTTTTATTCCTTCCAACAATGATATAAAGGAGGTGAAAAATAATGAACCTCAAAATAAGGATAATGATGAAGTAAATCAGGATGGGCTTTTGTCTTCGGGGCAGATTACATCCGGTGGATTACATTATACGAACAATAATACGAAAAAGAAGATCGATGAAAAAGAAAGTAATCTTAGCGTTTAGTGGTGGTTTGGATACCTCTTACTGTGCCAAATATCTTAGTGAAAGTCTGGGATATGAGGTGTATGCAGTAACTGTGAATACAGGAGGTTTTTCAAAAGAAGAAGAAAAAGAACTTGAAAACAGAGCCCTGAAATTAGGGGTAAAGGAATACAGGTGTATTGACGCTCAGGAAGATTACTATAATTCATGTGTGAAGTATCTGATCTTCGGAAATGTATTGAAAAATAATACTTATCCGCTTTCCGTAAGCGCTGAGCGTACCATTCAGGCTCAGGAAATTGCAAAATATGCACTGGAAAAAGGGGCGGATGCTATTGCTCATGGAAGCACAGGAGCGGGAAATGACCAGGTTCGTTTTGATCTGATTTTCCAGGTAATGGCTCCGCATGTTGAGATTATCACGCCGATCCGTGATATGGCACTTTCGAGAGAAGAGGAGATTGAATTCCTGAAAAGCCACGGATATGATATGGAGTTTCAAAAGGCTCAGTATTCTGTTAATAAGGGGTTGTGGGGGACTTCTGTGGGTGGAAAGGAGACGCTGACTTCCAGAAATAACCTTCCGGAAGAGGCCTTTCCGTCGCAGATCAAAGAAACTCAGTCATCTGAACTGGAAATCGAATTTAAAAACGGTGAAATTACAGCAGTAAATGGGGAGGACTTCAACCATCCTGTGTATGCTATCCAGAAAATAGAACAATTGGCTTCTGCTTACGGTATCGGAAGGGATATTCACGTAGGAGATACTATTGTCGGAATTAAAGGAAGAGTAGGATTCGAGGCGGCGGCTGCATCTGTGATCATCAAGTCCCATCATTTATTGGAAAAACATACTTTATCGAAATACCAGCAAATGATGAAGTCACAATTGTCCGACTGGTATGGGAACTGGTTGCATGAGGCATTGTTTTTAGATCCTGTGATGAGAAATATAGAATCTTTCCTTACTGACTCTCAGAAAATGGTAACAGGAAAAGTTTTCATTACTCTTTATCCTTACAGATTTGTTTTGAACGGTATTGAATCTGAACATGATCTGATGTCTGATCAATTTGGAAGTTACGGAGAGGCAAACAGAGCATGGAGCGGAGACGATGTAAAAGGGTACACAAAAATTGTAAGCAATTCCCTGAATATTTATCACCAGATTAACGGCGTGAAAATATGAAAACGGTAGGAATTGTAGGAGCTAACGGATATACCGGTAGTGAATTGGTGCGCCTGTTGGCTTTTCATCCCAATATTGAATTGAGTTTTTTATATAGTCGTTCTAATTCGGGTACAAAGATTTCTGATCTGTACCCGGATTTAGCGACGGTTTGTGAAATGGTTTTAACGGACAAGCCGTCGGCTGTAGATATTCTTTTTTTGTGTCTTCCTCATAAGGAAAGCCAGAATTGGCTGAGTCAGAATGCTGCTACAGATGAGACGTTGGTGATTGACCTGGGAAATGATTTTCGTTTGGAAGGTGCTTTCGGAAACAGAAATTTTATCTACGGGCTTCCGGAAATCAATAAAAAAAATCTTTTAGGGGTAAAAAGTATTGCCAACCCGGGATGTTTTGCAACTGCTATCCAGCTGGCTCTATTGCCATTGGCTGAAAAAGGACTTTTGCATGATGTGTATACAACAGGAATTACCGGATCGACAGGAGCCGGGCAGTCTTTACAGGCAACCACTCATTTTACCTGGAGAAATGATAATATTTCTGCATATAAAACACTTACCCATCAGCATGTAGATGAAATTTTGCAACAAGTGAATTCTTTTAACAATAAAGACGTAAGCCTGAATTTTGTTCCCTGGAGGGGAGATTTTACAAGAGGGATTTTTACCAGCTCAACGGTTAAATCAGACCTGGAGCTTTCAGATATTGAGACATTGTACAGGAAGTTTTATGAAGATGCACCTTTTGTAAAGGTGAGTGAGAAAGCAATTGATCTCAAACAGGTTATCAATACCAATCGCTGTGTGATTCATATTGAAAAGAATAATAATGTTGTTGTTATTCACTCAGCGATTGATAATTTGTTAAAAGGAGCTTCCGGACAGGCTGTTCAGAATATGAATATTGCTATGGGATGGGAGGAAAACCTGGGACTGGATTTGAAACCAATAGGTTTTTAAATACATTCTTATAAAAGTAAAATGGGGAAGGGTGGAATTGTAAAACAATAACCCGAAACCGGTAACTAAAAATTTTCAACTTCAATTAAAAAAAATGAACTTATTTAACGTATATCCATTATTCAATATAAATCCTGTCAAAGCAAAGGGATCATTTCTTTGGGATGATAAGGGAGAAAAGTACCTTGATTTTTATGGAGGCCATGCAGTGATCTCTATAGGTCATAATCATCCTTATTATCAGGAGAAATTAAGGGATCAGTTAGAAAAAATTTCTTTTTACTCCAATTCAGTACAAAACGAATTGCAAACTGAACTGGCATCGAAACTTGGAGAGATATCAGGATACGAAGACTATGATCTTTTCCTGTGTAATTCCGGAGCTGAAGCCAATGAAAATGCGTTAAAACTTGCTTCTTTTCATAATGGAAAAAGTAAAGTGCTTTATTTTTCCGGCTCTTTTCATGGAAGAACCTCTGCGGCAGTTTCCGTAACGGATAATCCGAAAATTTTAGCACCTGTCAATTATTCCGAACGTTTCATAAAGTCGGAGTGGAATAATGTAGAGCAATTAGATGAAGTTTTCAGAACTCAGGGAGATTCAATTTCTTCGGTGATTATTGAAGGGATTCAGGGAGTGGGTGGAATTATGATTCCAACGCCGGAGTTTTTATCTAAAATTAAAGGGCTATGCGATCAATATAATGCTGTTTTGATCTTAGATGAGGTTCAGTCAGGATATGGTAGAACGGGTTATTTCTTTGCTCACCAGGAGTTCGGTATCCAGCCTGATATAATTACAACCGCAAAAGGAATGGGAAATGGCTTTCCGATTGGTGGAGTCCTGATCCATCCTACATTTGAAGCAAGCCATGGTTTGCTGGGAACTACTTTTGGAGGTAATCATCTGGCATGTGCTGCAGCAATTGCTGTTTTAGATGTTATCAGGGATGAAAGCCTTATTGATAATGCTGAGCATATGGGAAGCTATATCGAAAAAGAAATTGAAGATTTACCACATATCAACTCTATACGAAGGAAGGGTCTGATGATAGGGATAGAGCTGGACAGGGATTGTGCAGAGGTAAGGAAAAGCCTGCTTTACGATCATCATATTTTTACCGGAAATTCTAATGATAAAACGGTGCTGAGGATCCTTCCTGCACTCAATATCAGGAAAGAGGAAACAGATCTTTTCATTGGTGCATTGAGGGAAGTACTGACGAAATTGTAAGAGTGAAAATTGCGGAATTGCAAAAACGAAAATGATAGATTGCTAAGCGTAAAATTGCAGGATCGTAAAAGGGTAGAACTATAGAGATGTCTCTAATGGTTTTAAAAATATAGAAATAAGAGTCTGTTGACCATTAAATAAAATTTATACAATGAAAAACTTTACTGCTGTAAGCGATATTGAAAACTTACAGGAAATTATAAAAAAAGCCTTATATATAAAAGAAAATCCCCATTCTGAAACCGAAAAAGGAAAGGGAAAAACCATTGGATTGGTATTTCTTAACTCAAGTCTGAGAACCCGTTTAAGCAGCCAGATCGCTGCACAGAACCTGGGACTTAATATCTTAACATTAAATGCTGCACAAGAAGCCTGGAATCTTGAATTTGCCGACGGAGCTGTAATGAACGGAGATACTGTAGAACATATTAAAGATGCGATAGAAGTATTGAATCAATACTGCGATATCATTGCGGTTCGTTGCTTTGCGGGAATGAAAAGTAAAGAAGATGATGTGAATGAAAGTATTCTAAGCCAGTTTCAGCAACACGCGAAGGTTCCTGTAATTTCTTTGGAGTCGGCAACACGTCATCCTCTGCAGAGTTTAGCGGATTGTATAACCATTAGTGAAAACTGGAAAGAAGAACGTAAGCCTAAAGTAGTCCTTACTTGGGCTCCTCATATCAAGCCGATCGCTCAGGCAGTTGCGAATTCCTTTACGGAATGGATGCAGGAAATGGATGTGGATTTTGTTATTACCAATCCTGAAGGGTATGATTTGGACTCAAACTTCACAAAACAGACGAAAATCATTCATAACCAGGATGAAGCTTTAAAAGATGCGGATTTTATCTATGTTAAAAACTGGTCATCTTTTGATGAATATGCTGCAATGCCTGAAGTGAAGGAAAACTGGATGTTGACAGCTGAGAAGTTAGCGCAAACCAATAACGGAAAAGTAATGCATTGTCTTCCGGTTCGCCGGAATGTAGAATTGAGTGACGAAGTGATGGATGGTGAAAATTCTATTATTTACCAACAGGCTAAAAACCGGATTTTTTCTGCTCAGGCAGTATTCAGTGAAATCCTGGATGAAATTAACCAAAGTAAATAACAGGAGATTATGGACAAGCTTTTTGTTGTAAAAATAGGAGGTGCCTTAATTGATGACGAAGAGTTATTGGATCAGTTTTTAGAGCAATTTTCTCAAATCAAAGAAAAGAAAATTCTTGTTCATGGTGGCGGAAAACTTGCTACTGATTTGGCTGATAAATTGGGAGTTGAGCAGAAGCTCGTCAACGGGCGTAGAATTACTGATAAGGAGACTCTTGATATTGTGGCAATGGTGTATGCAGGTGGAATTAATAAAAATATTGTCGCAAAACTTCAGCAGAAAAAATGTAAGGCAATAGGGTTTTCAGGAGCTGATGCCAATTTGATTAAAGCCAAGAAAAGAGAACATGCAGAAATTGATTTTGGATTTGTAGGAGACATTGAGAAGAAAAGCGTCAATAATAAATTGATATCCAAATTAATTAAGCTTGAGCTTGTTCCTGTATTTTCGGCTATTACGCATGATAAAAAAGGAAATCTTTTCAATACCAATGCAGATACAATAGCTTCGGTGATTGCACAGGCCTTATCGAAGAAATACGATGTGGAATTGCTCTATTGTTTTGATAAAGAAGGAGTATTGGAAAATGTGGATGATCCTGATTCTGTAATTAAAAGTGTATCGTCCGAAGATTTTTCAACCCTGAAAGAAGAAGGAAAACTGCATAAAGGCATATTGCCAAAACTTGAAAACGCACTGGGTGCGATTAAAAACAATGTAAATAAGGTATTCTTAATAAAAGAAACTCAATTAAAAAACCATATAGAAAACCATCATGGAGGCACTGAAATCTGTTTATAGTCAAGAAGAATTGTTCGATAATGCGACTGAACTGCTGAAAAAACTGATTGAAATTCCTTCATTCAGCAAGGATGAGTACAATACATCTGTAGCTATTGAAAACTTTTTTCAGAAGCATCTGATCCCGGTAAAACGTTTTAAAAATAACATCTGGGCTGTCAATAAATATTTTGACGCATCCAAACCTTCTGTGTTATTGAACACCCATCATGATACGGTGAAACCTAATAAAGCGTATACACTGGATCCATTTACGGCGATTGAAAAAGATGGAAAACTGTATGGTTTGGGAAGCAATGACGCAGGAGCATCCTTGGTTTCTTTAGCACAAACCTTTTTACATTTTTATAATAGAGACGATTTAAAATATAATTTAATTATTGCCCTGACGGCAGAGGAGGAAATTTCAGGATTTGATGGAATTGAAGCTCTTTTTCCACAATTACCTAATGTGGAGCTGGCTATTGTTGGAGAACCCACACAGATGAATCTGGCGATAGCAGAAAAAGGACTTCTGGTCATTGACGGTGAAATGAAAGGAACTGCTTCCCATGCTGCCCATCCCAATGATGATAATGCCATTGTAAAATGTATGGAGGATCTGCAGCATATCACCCATTTTAAATTCCCAAAGGTATCTGATTATCTCGGAGAGGTTAAAATTACCCTATCCGGTATTCATGCAGGAGTTCAGCACAATGTAGTTCCCGAATCCTGCCAGTTTACATTGGATGTGAGGGTGACGGATGAGTATACGAATGAAGAGGCTTTTGATATCATTCAGTCCCAAATGAAATCCAACCTTACGGCAAGGTCTTTCAGGCTGAATTCTTCAAAAATAGAACCTGACCATCCTTTTGTACAGGCAGGACTGGCTATTGGAAGGTCGACTTACGGTTCCCCGACATCTTCGGATCAGGCAATTATCCCATGTACTTCTGTTAAGATCGGTCCCGGAGACAGTAGGCGCTCTCATACGGCTGATGAATTTATAGAACTCCATGAGATAAAAGAAGGGATTGATATTTATATCCGGATTTTAGAAAGGGTTTTGTAAAAGACAGCAGGTATCAGAATTATTTGAAAGCATTAAATATCTGACATCTGAAATCTAAAGAAAATGTTTTGACACCCAGCATGATCATAATGAAGAGTATCGTTTTTAATAAGATTTATGCAAAATGACAATTAAAAATAAAAGACTTTGTTGAATGTGGAAGATGTTCAGTTCAGGAAGACGGAAAGAGCATGCTGGGTAAAAAAACAACCTAAAATCAATTAATAATATTTTAAACAAACAATTATGAAAAAGATATGGCAGAAAGATGATCTTGCCACCAATATATTAGTCAATAAGTTTACTGTCGGTAAAGACCTTGATTTTGATGAACGTCTGGCGAAATATGATGTTAAAGGTTCTTTGGCGCATTGTAAGATGCTTGCAGAGGTTGGAATTATTTCCCATGAAGAAGCTGAACAGATGACCTCTGTTCTGTCGATGATATTAAAAGATATAGAAAACGGAGATTTCGAAATCGATACCCAGGCAGAAGATATCCACTCACAGGTTGAAGCCATCCTGATTGAAAAATTAGGAGATACCGGTAAAAAAATTCATACGGCAAGATCCCGTAATGACCAGGTTTTACTGGATATAAAACTATACCTTTTGGATGAGATCCGTGAAATAGCAGGTCTTACGGATGGGTTTTTCCAATTGCTTATCCAGCTGGCAGACCAGCATAAAAATGTATTGCTTCCCGGGTATACCCATTTACAGATTGCAATGCCATCTTCCTTCGGACTATGGTTCGGAGCCTATGCAGAAGCTTTATTGGACGACCTTGAAATGTTATTTTCAGTAAAAAACATCATTAATAAAAATCCGTTAGGGTCTGCTGCGGGTTATGGTTCCTCTTTTCCTATAGATCGCGAAAGTACCACCTATAATTTGGGTTTCCAGACAATGAATTACAATGCAGTATATGCACAGATGACCCGTGGTAAATCTGAAAAAATGCTTGCAATGGCAATGGCAACAATGGCTGGGACCCTTGGGAAATTTTCGTATGATGTATGTTTGTATTTAAGTCAGAATTTTGATTTCATAAGCTTTCCTAAAGAATTTACTACCGGAAGCAGTATTATGCCTCATAAAAAGAATCCCGATATTTTCGAACTGGTACGGGCACGATGCAACAGAATTCAATCGCTACCCAATGAGCTTATCTTATTAACGAATAATCTTCCGTCGGGATATCACAGAGATGTGCAGCTCACAAAAGAAATCTTATTTCCTGCGATTGACTCTTTGAAGGAATGTCTTGAAATCCTGAACTACACTTTACCACATATTAAAGTAAAGGATGGTATTCTTGAAGACGAGAAATATAAATATCTGTTCAGTGTAGAGAAGATCAATGAAGAGGTTAAAAAAGGAAGTTCTTTCCGTGATGCATATATAAAGGTAGGACAGGAAATTGAGAATAATGAGTTTGATTATGAAATTACAGACCTTCATCATTCTCACCAGGGAAGTATTGGAAACCTTTGTCTGGATAAAGTAAGCTACCAGTTCAATAAATTAAAGAATAAGATAGTAGGGTAAATCAGTACATTGGATTTCCAATCCGGCAAAAAGGTAGAATAGCTGAATTGCCCAATCGTATAATGGTCATTATGCCTTTCTGCTAAAAGAAATTAGTCCAGGTCAATTTTAAATTTGGTGGATTTTTTAACCTCATGCAGAACGATGGAGCTGTGGTACTGACCAATATTAGGAATGTTTGAAATCACGCTTACGGCAAAATCATTATAAGAGTTGATGTCTTTAGCGATGATCTTTAACATATAATCATATTCTCCGGAAAGACTTATGATTTCCTGAACCTCGTCATATTTGCTGATGTTTTTCTCAAAAGTCTCCAATACTTTCTTGGATTGCTCTTTGAGTCGGACATTACAATACACCACAATATTAAGGCCTAGTTTTTCACGATTCAGAAGGCCTACGTATTTTTCAATGACACCCTGTTTCTCCAGCTGTTTGATACGCTCATAAGTAGGAGTAAAAGTAAGACCTATCTTCTCGGAGATTTCTTTTACAGATAAGGTAGAGTCTTCCTGGATAATACTGAGAATCATTTTGTCTTTGGCGTCCATATGAGCAATTTGAATTTTAACAAAAATATTAAGAAAAAATGAGAATAAGGTGTGATTAAAGTTTTTTAATTTTTTTAGAACTTTAGTTTTGTCAATTCGGTTAATTGTTATATCTTTGCACCTAATGAATAAAAGAGTATTTATATCATTAGATTTACCGGGCGAAAGCGCCCTTTACGATATTTATTGTTATTAAGCGAAGATTTTGTCTTCGCTTTTTTTATGTAAAAAAAATAAGATATTATGTTTACGATTGCAGAACTAAGTACAGAGAAAATCAACAGTATACTAACAGAAGCGCTGGCTTTTGCTGAAGGAAAAACAGCTAAAATTGACGGTGAGGTTTTTTGCTCAAATCTGTTTTTTGAAGACAGCACCAGAACAAAAACAAGCTTCGATGTGGCTGAAAGAAAACTGGGATTGCAGGTGGTTCCTTTTGATGCTTCTCACAGTTCAGTAAATAAAGGCGAAAGTTTATATGACACTGTGAAGACGATCGAAAGTATAGGAGTAAACTTAGTCGTAATAAGAGACAAAAAAGACGGGTTCTTCGAAGAATTGAAAAATATCAACATCCCTGTGATCAACGGGGGAGACGGAACCGGAAACCATCCGTCACAATGTATGCTGGATCTCATGACCATCTACCAGGAGTTTGGGAAATTCGAAGGACTGAAAATAGGAATCGTAGGAGATGTGAAACACAGCAGGGTAGCCAACTCGAATGCTGAGGCATTAAGAAGGTTAGGTGCCAAAGTATATTTTTCTGGGCCTGAGCAATGGTTTGATGAGGGAGCCTTAATCAACGGAACATACCAATCGGTAGACGAGCTGATCCATGAAGTGGATGTCCTGATGCTGTTGAGAATTCAGCACGAAAGACACGATGCTAAAATGAGCTTTTCAGCATCCGAGTACCATAGAAAATACGGATTAACAAAAGAAAGGGAGCAGGCAATGAAGAAAGGAGCTATTATTATGCATCCGGCACCGATCAACAGAGGAGTGGAGATTGACACAGATCTTGTGGAATGTGAACGTTCAAGGATCTTCAAACAAATGCAGAACGGGGTTTTTGCAAGGATGGCCATACTGAAAAATGCATTGGAAGAAAAAGGATTTAAATTTAAATAATTATTGTAAAAAGTATTAATGTAAAAGGTATTCATGAAAATCGTTAATACGTTAATACATGAATACATTATACAACAAAAATAAAAATGAAAAAGAAATTAATATTAGAATCCGGAGAGGTTTTTTACGGAGAAGGTTTCGGAGCAGAATTGGAAACTGCAGGAGAAGTGGTTTTCAATACCGGAATGACGGGATATCAAGAATTGATTTCCGACCCATCTTATTGTGGTCAGATTGTATGTATGACGTATCCGCTGATCGGAAATTACGGGATCAACCGTGATGATTATGAAAGTATTGAGCCGGCTATTAAAGGACTTATTGTAAAAGAAATTTGCGATTTACCATCAAATTTCCGTACGCAGATTACTTTAGATGAATTATTCAAAAAGAAAAACCTTTCAGGAATTTCAGGAATTGACACAAGAAGACTGACAAGGATTCTTCGTAATTCAGGAGTTGTAAAAGGGAAAATCGTGAACGCCGATGCAGATGAAAACACAATCGTACAGGAATTAAAATCAACAACTTTCCCTACCAACCAGGTAGAAACGGTTTCTACAAAAACACCATATGCTAATCCGGGAAGAGGGTTTAAAGTGGTGCTGGTAGATTTCGGTTCCAAACTGGGAATCATCAGAGAACTTTCCCAAAGAAACTGTGATATTATTGTTGTATCACACGATACTACAGCCGAAGAAATTTTATTAATGAATCCGGATGGAATTATGCTTTCAAACGGTCCTGGTGACCCTGAAGATAATCCTAAAGCTTTGGAAATGATCCGTGGCCTTTTAGGAAAAGTTCCCATCTTTGGAATCTGTCTCGGACACCAATTGATCGGATTAGCCTGCGGAGCCAAAACATTCAAATTGAAGTTCGGACACAGAGGAGGTAACCACCCGGTGTTAGATTTAGAGAAAAACAAAGTTTCAATCACTTCTCAGAACCACGGTTATGCAGTGGATCAGGAAAGCCTTAAAGGAACCGATCTTATCGAAACACACATCGCCCTGAACGACAGAACAAATGAAGGATTAAAACACAAAATCCACCCTTGTTTCTCTGTTCAGTATCACCCGGAAGCAAGCCCAGGCCCGGAAGATGCGAACTACTTGTTTGATGAGTTTATTGATTTAATGGAGAAATTTAAGAAGTAATAATATAGACATCAGATATCAGACACTAGACTTCAGACTTTAATAAAGTAAATATGCACAACTTTGAAAAATTACTTTTCTGGCAGAAATCAATTCAACTTGCAAAAGAAGTTTACCTGGTTTGTGTTGATTTACCGAAGGATGAGAAATTTGGTTTGATTTCTCAAATTAAAAGATCTGTAGTCTCAATTCCATCTAATATTGCGGAGGGAGCGGGAAGAAATAATGATAGAGAATTTTATCATTTTCTGGGTATTGCAAATGCCTCTTCTTTTGAGCTACAGACACAGCTAATATTAACAAGAGAACTGGAATTGCTAAGTGTGGAAAAAGTCGACAGTCTAATATCACAACTGAATGAAATTCAAAGAATGATTTATACATTCAAATCTAATTTAAAAAAGTAAAACACAATGTTGGAAGTCTGAAATCTGACATCTAACATCTTGTATCTAAAAAAAGAAAATGGCAAAACGTACAGATATAAAAACAATTTTAGTAATTGGTTCCGGGCCTATCATCATTGGGCAGGCAGCCGAATTCGATTACGCAGGAACGCAGGCTTGTTTGTCTTTGAGAGAAGAAGGCTACAGGGTAATTTTGATCAACTCAAATCCTGCAACGATTATGACGGATGTGGAGATCGCTGATAAAGTATATATCGAGCCGATATCCCTTCAGTTTGTAAGTCATATCATCAGAAAAGAGCGTCCGGATGCGTTGCTTCCTACTTTGGGAGGACAAACCGGATTGAATATGGCGGTAGAATTAGAGAAATCAGGGATTCTTGAAGAATGTAAAGTTGAGGTACTTGGAACTAAGCTTTCAGCGATCAACAGAGCGGAGGACAGAGATCTGTTCCGTGAGTTGATGAGAGAGCTGAACGAGCCGGTTCCGGAATCTGATATTGTAAATACAGTGGAAGGAGCCCTTAATTTTGCAGAAGAAATCGGATATCCTGTAATTGTTCGTCCTGCCTTTACGATGGGAGGAACAGGAGGTGGAATCGCTTCCAATGAGACTGAATTGAAGGAGATTGCTGAATTAGGATTGAAATACAGCCCGGTTACCCAGTGTCTTATCGAAAAATCAATTGCCGGTTTCAAGGAGATTGAATATGAGGTAATGCGTGATGCGAACGACAATGCCATTGTGGTTTGTAACATGGAGAATATCGATCCTGTAGGAGTTCACACGGGAGACTCAATTGTTGTGGCGCCTTCACAGACACTTTCGGACAGAGAGTATCAACTATTGAGAAATGCATCACTGAAAATCATCAGAGCATTAGGAATTGAGGGGGGATGTAACGTGCAGCTGGCCCTGGATCCTCACTCATTCAATTATTATATCATCGAGGTAAACCCTAGGGTTTCCAGATCATCAGCTTTAGCAAGTAAGGCAACAGGATATCCTATCGCTAAAATTGCGGCTAAAATTGCAGTAGGACTTACGCTGGATGAAATTATGAATCCGGTTACAGGAAAAACATATGCATGTTTTGAGCCAGCACTGGATTATGTGGTAACCAAATTCCCGAGATTCCCGTTCGATAAATTTGAAACTGCTGACAGAAGACTTTCTACTCAGATGAAAGCTACCGGAGAGGTTATGGCCATCGGAAGAAATTTTGAAGAGTCTTTACAAAAAGCGATCCGCTCTCTAGAAACAGGAATCAGACATCTCGGATTAAAGAAAAAACAGGCAGAAGCGCTTACAGCAGAAGAAATCGAAAGAAGAATCAGAGTTTGTGATGATGAGAGATTATTTATCATCGGGGATGCGTTGAGAAGAGGATATGACTGGGAACAGATCGTAGAATGGAGTAAAATTGACAAATTCTTTATATGGAAGATCAAAAAGCTTATTGATTTCGAAAAAGTTATTGCGGACAATAAATTCAATAAAGAGACTTTAATTGAGGCTAAAAAATTAGGTTTCGCAGACCTTAATATCGCCCACCTTTGGGAGACGACACAGCGTGAAGTTTTCAACTTCAGAAAAGAAAACGGGGTGATGCCGGTTTATAAAATGGTGGATACCTGCGCAGCTGAATTTGAAAGTGAAACCCCATATTTCTACGGAACCTATGAGGAGGAAAATGAAAGTGTGGTTTCAGATAAGAAAAAGGTTATTGTTTTAGGTTCGGGACCTATCAGAATCGGACAAGGGGTAGAATTTGATTATGCAACGGTACATTCAGTATGGGCGATCAAAGAAATGGGATATGAAGCAATCATTATCAATAACAACCCTGAGACTGTTTCTACAGATTTCTCAATCTCAGATAAGCTGTATTTTGAACCTCTGACGGAAGAAGATGTAATGAACATCATCGAACTGGAAAAGCCAACAGGAGTAGTTGTACAGTTCGGAGGACAAACAGCGATTAACCTTGCAGATAAATTGGCCAGCCATGGAGTGAAGATCCTGGGAACTTCATTAGAAGATCTTGACAGAGCTGAAAACAGAGATAAATTCGAGAAAGCGCTTCAGGAACTTGGAATTCCTCAACCACTGGGAAAAACTTCAACTTCGAAAGAAGAGGCAATAAAGATTGCCAATGAAATCGGATATCCGGTGTTGGTAAGACCAAGTTATGTGTTGGGAGGAAGAGCCATGGAGATTGTATATACAGAAGCAGAACTGGCACACTATATGGAATTTGCGGTAGATGCAAGCCCGGAACATCCGGTACTGGTAGACCGCTACATCACCGGAAAAGAAGTGGAAGTGGATGCCATCTGTGACGGGGAAACTGTAATTATCCCTGGAATTATGGAGCACATTGAAAGAGCAGGGGTTCACTCCGGAGACTCTATCGCAGTGTATCCACCGCAGAATGTTTCTCAAAAAGAAATTGATACATTGGTAGATTACACACAAAGGCTGGCAAAAGGCCTTAATGTGATCGGATTAATGAATATCCAATATGTTCTTTTTGAAGGAAATGTATATGTGATCGAGGTAAATCCACGTTCATCAAGAACAGTTCCTTTCCTTTCAAAAATTACGGATGTGCCGATGGCTAATCTGGCAACAAAAGCAATATTAGGTCAGAAACTAAAAGACCTTGGATATGAAAACGGACTGGTACCTAATAAAGAAGGGGTGTTTGTAAAAGTTCCTGTGTTCTCTTTCTCCAAATTAACAAAAGTTGATATCTCCCTGGGACCTGAAATGAAATCTACAGGAGAAGTTATGGGAAAAGATACAACTCTGGAAAAAGCACTTTACAAAGGTTTGATCGCTGCAGGAAGAAAAGTTCCGATGCATGGCTCTATTCTCTTCACTGTAGCTGATAAGCATAAAGAAGAGGCTGCTGATCTTGCGGCAAGATTCCATGAAGTCGGATTCAGAATCTGGGCAACGGAAGGAACGGCTAAATTCTTTGAAGAGAAAGGAATTCCTTGTAAAATAGGATACAAGATCGGAGAAGAGGATGTCAACCTTATCGACCTGATCCAGAAAGGTAAAGTACAGTATGTAGTTAATACCATGACAAAAGGGAAGCAAGTTGAAAGAGACGGTTTCCAGATCAGAAGAATGAGTGTTGAAAACGGAGTACCATGTTTAACTTCCATGGATACTGTAGAAGCAATTCTAAAAGTAATTGAAAGCATGACTTTCAAAATGGAAGCGATGTAATTCCTGAAAAAATAAATGTAAAACGCACCCTAAGTAATTAGGGTGCGTTTTTTTGTAAAGAATAAATTTTATAGAGATAATGAAGAAATCATTGTGTAAATTTGAATGATTCACTATTTTATTTGAATCAATGTATTGAAGAAATTTTTAAAATATTTTCGGATTTTAATTTTCTCGGATCAATATAATATATGAAAAATAAAAGAATTCTCATTGTTGGAGTGTGTATAGTAGTCTTCTTAACCGCATTTTTTTATGCTTTATTTGAAAACCCCTATAAGACCGTAACAATCAAAGTACTCGATTGTGAATATACTTACAGAGACTATTATTTTGATGATTGGAAACTAAGGGATTCCTATATAAAACCACAACCAACCACAGCATTTGGAAAACAGTTCGCTGAAAAAGAAATTGGGATGTGTCTGTATGGTAAATATTTTCAAACATTACATTCACAATATAAAATTGAACTTTTAAAATTGTTCAAAAACAGTGAAGAGGTAATGATTACAGAAAAGAATTTTGTAATTGATAAGGAGTTTAAAAATAAGACGGGGTTAAATAAACCAAAAGACTCTATTGATTTCAATCAATATTATCTTGAGTAAAGTTTTGGTTCTACAATATAAGGTTTACGATATTACAAGGGTTATCATAAAATGACTTCGGACATTTTTCTTACCATAGTTCTAAACGCACTTTAATGAATAATTTAAGGTGTGTTTTTATTTTTGGCGAATATTTTATTAGGTTTATTTTAATGTACGATAAACATTGGAAAAATTAAAGAGAGTAGGTAAAAGGAAATTGATAAATATGTAAATTAGCCCGTTAAAATTTATTAAATAAAATTGAATGAAATCAAAATTTAAAATTTTTGTTTTAGGTGTTTCGTTGACGTCTTTAACGAGTTGTGCATTATCTAATTCTGTTCAGCAAATTAATTATCAATCAGGGTTAAAAATTGATAATAAATTAGCTTCCAGTAAGACTGTTCAGATCGATCCTATGAAAGATACAAGGGGATATCAGGATAATAAAGTTATTTTCTATAAGAAAAACATGTACAACCAAACCATGTCCGGTGCTTATATGGCTGAAAAACCTGTTTCAGAAATCCTTACGGACGCTATAAAAAACGGGCTTAAAGAAAAGAATGTTAACTTAGGCAACGATAATAAAAGTTTTACGTTAAAATCAGAATTACAAAAAATGGATTACGAAGCCATTTCCGGATTCTCTACTGTTCAGCTGATCCCTCAGATCACCGTAAAGTTTCAGTTGATTGACAATGAAGGAAAAGTGGTTTGGACTGATCTGATAACAGGAAAGGCAAACACAAAAGGAGCCAAATTTGAAAAATTCCTGCCACCGGCTATCGACAATCTTGTAGAGCAGCTGGTCAACAGCCAGGACTTCCTGAATACGATAAAAGAATAATCGATATTTTGATATAAAAAAAACAGATAATTTTTGCCCCGTAAATTTTTTACGGGGTTTTTAGTTGATGTAAACATATTAGTTTTTTTTTGCCGATTTATTTATAAATTAGAGCGTTAAAATTCAGGCTGTTAAAATTGTAAAAAAACTAATAGGAATTCCATCAAATCAAAAGTAACCATGGCAGAATATAACGCAAAATCAAATAATGCTTTATCTTTTGAAGTGACAAAAGATGAGAAATTAATTGGAAAACTTTCTTATAATAGCTGGTTTAAGTTCAATGCAGTCATTGACCTGGCGGATTATTCCCATTATGTAATAGAACCTAAAGGTTTTTGGGGAACAACGATTGAACTGAAATACCATGATCGTGTTCTGCTGAAGTTCAGAATGAACTGGAACGGAGAAATCGTCATTCAGACCCATTTTAATGATTGTAAAAAAAGTTATGCCTTTAAGCACAGAGGGATTTTTAAAGAATCTTTCGTGCTTGTGGATGAAGAGGGTTCTGAATATGTAGTGATGAAACCTAATTTTAAGTGGAATAACCCCGATTATGAATACCAGATCGCTACCTCCGAAGCTTTTGAAGAAATTCCTGATAAAGAAATTATATTGATCACTTCATTGCATTGTGCCAATTATTACATGTCTATGATGAGTTCAGCCTCTGTAATATAACTATAGAATGCCCAACATTAGCTAGTTTTTTATTTTTAATTGATTTTATAATAAGGATCGGAGAAATACCGGCTGGGTTTAATATAAGCTGTTTTCCGGTCTGCATCAAATATCCATATGAACCTTTTGATCAGGTCTGCTGCAAAATAACTTACTTTTTGCGTTTTAAGATCTCCTGCAAAGAATCCTGCAGAAACATTTTTTAATGTTGTATTTCCGATTTTAAACTCAGGTAAAATTCCTTGTTTTGTGATCACACTTTTTCCGCTGGAATTCTTTAATGTTTTCTCGCCCGTTATTTTTAATTTTTTATCCAGCAGGTTATCTTCCGCAAACTGATTATTGTACAGAAGTCCACCGGAATATCCCGATTGTAACAGAAAGCGGCCGGTAATCGTTTTCCCATCGATTATATTTTCTGCTTCAATAAACAACTGATCCCTTTCCAGATATAATTTTATAGGCTGAAATCCCTCCAGATCGGGTAGATGATCATAAATTACAAACTGATTATGGTCATAATCGATCTTGAAGGCCTTTCCGGAGAAAGCTCTTGTTCCGAACTTTCCGTCAGCTTCATGTCCGGTCAGTTCATTATCAAAAAAACGTACATTTTTCCAGGTGATTTTTCCCAATTGCACCCTGTTGTTATCACTGATTTCATCCTTATTAAAGATAATATGATCTGCCTTCCGGGTTCGTTGAGGGGATATTGAAGCATCCTCCATGGCAATCTGAAACATCAGATCTAGTGAATCCTTGTCATTAACCAGTGCTTTTACAATAATATTATTGTGCTTGGTTAATCTGAAAGGAATTGTTTCCTGTGCGTGAAGAGTAGTGAGGTCAATAAGGAAAAAGAGTATGAATTTTATTTTTGTCAGCATGGATAAAAGATTTCGGTATAGAAATTAACCTTTATTTTTGAAATATAAAAGAATAAAAATACTTGTTCATTTTTCGGTTGCAAAATATACCCCACAGTACTTAATTTTATAAAAAAAAGCGAAATGACAAATATTCAAATTTTCAGAGATCTGCATCATGGTAATGAACCTTTATTGGTGGGAAATGTATGGAATGTACAAAGCGCGAAAGTATACGAAAAGCTGGGCTATAAAGCTTTAGCCACTTCAAGCTCTGCGGTAGCCCATAGTTTGGGGTACGAGGATGGAGAAGAGATGAGTTTTGATGAGTATTTCTATATGGCTGAAAGGATACTGAAATCTGTTCATATTCCTGTATCTGTGGACCTGGAATCGGGTTATGGAAATACAACCGATGAGATCGTTTCCAATATTTCCAAACTGTCGGCTGCCGGAGCTGTAGGGATTAATATTGAAGACAGTATCGTGGTGGACGGAAAAAGGAGATTACTATCACAGGATGAGATTTATGAGAAATTCCGACCTGTTATTTCAAAACTGAAAGACAATGCTGTTGAAATTTTCATCAATTTCCGCACAGATCCCTTTTTGATGGGAATTGAAAATCCTGTTGAAGAAACTTTGCAAAGAATCCGGATCTTTGAAGAACTGGGAGTGGATGGGATATTTGTACCGTGTATTACCGATGAAGAGGATATCAAAACCATTGTGAACTCCACGGAGACTCCTATTAATGTTATGTGTATGCCGGAATTACCCGATTTTGAAACTTTAAAAACGCTTAATGTTAAAAGAATTTCCTCCGGTAGTTTTTTAAATGGATACATTTATGATCGTTTGGAAGATGTGGGCCGCGAGGTTGTTGCAAAACAAAGCTTTTCATCTATTTTTATATCATAATGAGGCTTACAGAAGACAGAATGTATCAGGCTTCCCTGGAAAAGGATTCCACATTTGAAGGAACGTACTGGATGGCCGTAAAAACGACCGGAATATTCTGCCGTCCCACCTGCACTGCCAGAAAGCCCAAAAGAGAAAATGTGGAGTTTTTTTTAGACACGAAAGACGCTATCGCACATGGTTACAGAGCATGCAAAGTATGCAGGCCGCTAGAAAAACTCAATGAAACACCATCCTACATCCGGGAATTGCTGAATGAATTAATGGGTGATGAATCGGTGAAAATCAAGGACTCCGACTTAATCGCGAGAAATATAGAGCCTGTAACAGTTCGCCGTTGGTTTTTGAAAAATCACGGGATCACTTTTCATGCTTTTCAAAGGAAACTGAAGGTAAATAAGGCTTTCAAAAGGATTAAAAACGGGGAAAGTATTCTCGATGCCGCAATGGCCTCGGGTTATGAAAGTCTGAGTGGTTTTAATGAACGCTTTAAAAATATAGTAGGAGTCTCCCCAAAACATACAGGAAGGCAGAAGATTATTGACCTTAAAAGGATTGAAACACCTTTAGGAACCATGTTTGCCTGTGCTGTTGATGAAGGAATCTGTCTTCTTGAATTTACAGACCGGAAAAATATGGACCGGCAGTTTGCTTCGTTGTCAAAATTCCTCAATGCAGAAATCGTTCAGGGAGAAAACAAACATTTCCAGCAGCTCGAAAGAGAATTACAGGAATATTTTGAGGGAAGGCGAAAGTCTTTTGATGTTCCGTTATACATAACGGGTACAGAGTTTCAGGAAAAAGTATGGCAGCTGCTACGTGAAATTCCAATAGGAGAGACCAGGACCTATAAGCAGCAATCTGAGGTTTTAGGAAATCCAAAGGCTATACGTGCTGTAGGAACCGCCAACGGGATTAATAAAATAGCTATATTGGTTCCTTGTCATAGGGTGATCGGGTCTAATGGTGATCTGGTAGGCTATGCCGGTGGCATCTGGAGAAAACAAAAATTACTGGAGCTGGAAAAAGCGATCTTATTCTGATTTTTTATTTAAATTTATAGAACACATCATAACAAATATCCGGAATTTATGAGTTCTGTAAATACCATCCAAACAATGATCGATGCCGGTTTATTTCAGGCTCAGAAAACCATTCAGCGATACCAGTTTTTAAAAGTAAAAGGAGAGACTGATACCCATATTTACTTTGTTCAAGAAGGAAGTGTAAGGATTTTTATCATGGATGAGGATGAAGAACGGATCGTCAGGTTCGGATATAAGGGGAACATTATTGTTTCACTTGATTCTTTTTTATCGGAAAAACCCTCTGATTTTTACATCCAGGCTATAAAAAGGACTACAGTAAAAATAGCCTCCAAGAATAATTTTTATGAGTTGATCCGGTCGGATGATCAGCATCTGAATTGGTGGACCCATGTTCTGGAAGATCTCGTTCTGCAACAGATTGAAAGGGAAAAAGATCTCCTGATCTATTCTCCCCGTGAGCGTTTTGAAAGGGTTTTGAAAAGAAGTCCGAAGCTGTTTCAGGAGATTCCCAATAAATATATTGCCAATTATCTGCGCATGAGCCCCGAAACATTATCGAGGCTAAAGAAATCTTGAGTTCAATCAAGATTTCAGAATGGATTAATCCTGAAATTTGTAGAAAAAGGATCAATGAAAATTCTTACCGCTCAATTATTATCAGAATTAAAGGAAATTACGCAAAATAACACCCGGTACGTAGAAACTCTTCTCAATAGAACGGATCAGGAACTCAATTACAGAACCTCTGAAAACTCCTGGACTGTACTGGAATGTATAGCGCACCTTAACCGGTATGGTCAATTTTATATTCCGGAAATCCAACGTAGGATATTATCCTCAAAATTTCCATCCAAAGTTACTTTTTTACCTGGAATTTTAGGGGACTACTTCGCAAAGTCAATGCTTCCAAAAGAGAAGCTTAATCCAATGAAAACATTCAAAACAATGAATCCCATTCACAGTAAATTGGATAAGAACGTGTTAAAGGATTTTATTGAACAACAGCATCAATTACTCGGACTGCTTGAGAAAGCTAAAGATATTAACCTTGAAAAGACCAGAACGAGCATCAGTATTTCAAAGCTTATTAAACTGAAGCTGGGAGACACTTTACGTTTTGTGATCTACCATCATTTGAGGCATATCGAGCAGGCAAAAAAAGTATTGGAAAGTCTTAAAAATTAATAGTGCGAAAGCAAAAATTATTAAGAATGGGGAGGGCTGTTTTATTTTGATTTCGTAATTTTAGGCAAAAATTTACACGTGAAGAAATTACTATTCGCAGTTTGCCTGTCTGCTTCAGCTTTAAGTTTTGCACAGGATTATTCTGTACCGGCAGCAAGTCCACGTCAGAGAGTGGAACAACAATTTTCGATGTCTAAGATTACGATCGATTATGGAAGACCCGGAGTGAAAGGCCGTAAAATTTTCGGTGAATTGGTTCCTTATGGACAGGTGTGGAGAGCAGGAGCAAACTCTTCGACAAAAATTACTTTCGGACAGTCCGTTAACTTTGGAGGAAAAACAGTTCCTGCAGGAACTTATGGACTATTCATTATTCCAACAGAAAAAGAATGGAAAGTTATTTTAAATAAAGATTTCCAGCAGTGGGGCGCGTACACCTATGATCCAAAGCAGGATGTTGTAGACGTTACCGTACCCGTAAATAAATTAGCAGATAAGCAGGAATGGTTTGAAATTACATTAAACCCTACCGATGAAAATTCCGGAAATTTGGTTATTAAGTGGGATATGGCTCAGGCAGAAGTTGCTTTGAAGCCGGCAAAATTAGATGCGGTGATCAAAATTTCTGATAAGTTGAAAGAAATCAAGAAAATAGAAACCGACGCAGCTAAAACCAAAAGCTAAGACGTATGAATTTCTCTGTTCAACCTATTTTAGAAAATGATGAACTTCAATTAATCCCCTTGGTACAAGGGGATTTTGAATCTGTATACGAGGTGGCTTCAGATCCTAAGGTCTGGGAACAACACCCGAACAAAGACCGTTACAAGAGAGACGTTTTTGAAAGCTTTTTTCAGGGAGCGATGGAAAGTAAAGGTGCTTTTAAAATTATTGATAAAGCATCGGGAGACGTATTGGGAAGCACCCGTTATTATAATTACGACGAAGATGACAGCAGCATCTTTATCGGGTATACGTTTTATGGAACAAAATCCTGGGGAAAAGGCATCAATCCCAAAGTGAAAAAACTAATGCTGGATTACATTTTTCAGTTCGTGGATAAAGTTCATTTCCATGTAGGAAAAGAAAATCTCCGCTCCCAGATTGCTATGGAACGATTGGGAGGTATAAAAACAGGAGAAGAAGAGGTTGCTTATTTTGCAGAACCTACCCGGACCAACTTTGTGTACGAAATCAAAAAAGAAAGCTGGCTGAAATGAAAAAATACAAAATTCAGAAATCCCCTTTTATCGTTCCCACTACAGATGGGAAACTCATTGAGGAACATTGGGGAAATTCTACGAACAATTCAGATATATCAATTGCTCATATGGTAGCACCTCCCGGTTGGAGCGAACCTCACCAGACTCCTCAGTTTGATGAATTTACCATTATTGTTTCCGGAAAAAAGCAGTTTGAAATTGACGGTGAAACGGTCATCCTTGAAAAGGGGCAAAGCATTCTTGTGGAAAAGGGAGCCAGAGTACGTTACAGTAATCCTTTTACTGAGCCCTGTGAATACATTGCGATCTGTCTTCCTGCCTTTTCCATGGAACTGGTGAACAGGGAAGAGTAGCCATTAATAAGAAACCGGACAGTATATTGATCTGGCAATATAAGGTTGTTGTATCGCCAGATCAATACATTGTCCATATAAAAGTTACTTCAGAATTTCTTTCAAAAACATCAGGGTATGGTTCCATGCTCTCTTAGCCATCACTTCATTGTAATCAGGAGATTTTGGATCAGTAAACGTATGCTTTGAATGAGCATAGGTGATGATCTGCCAGTCAGCAGCCCCGTCGTTCATTTCTTTCACCAGGTTATCATAATCCTGTTGGGTAACTCCTTTATCGTCTGCCGGATTTTCAATCAGCATTTTCGTTGAGATCGGACCGTTCTTTCTTGTCTGGTCCTTACCAATGCTTCCATGAATCGATACAACACCGGCTACAGGCATATTGGCCCTGGCAACTTCCAAAGCGCCGGTTCCACCGAAACAATAGCCGATCACAGCTACTTTCCCAGTGGATGCACCGCTCTTTTTAAGCTGTTCTAACGCCAATGAAATCCGTTTTTGATATTCCGTATAATTTTGTTTGTAATGTCCCGCTGCTTTTCCGGCTGCGTCATTATCGGCAGGAATATTCCCTTCACCATAAATATCAGCAATAAACGCAATATAACCTTGTTTTTCAAGCTCTACAGCAGCTGTTTTGGCTTCGTCATCAATTCCTTTCCAGGCGGGTAAAATCAGTACTCCCGGAAGCTTTTTTCCGGCATTGGATGTTACAAGGCCATTGAGCTTCTGTGAGCCGTCCTGATAAGAAACGGGTTTTAAGTTTTGACTGAATAATGCTCCCGATGTCATAAAAAGGATGGTTAATAAGATGGAACGTATCATATTTTGTTATTTTAATTACACTAATTATTCTTTAATAGCTGAAGGAATATGGATGAGATACGATCTTGAAACTGCATGTAAAGAGAGGGGATTTCTCCTCAATAAAGTAACAAAAATGTATCAAAATCCTCATCTAAGTTAATAAAAATAACTTATTAGAAGAACCATTAAAACATTGTTAAGCCGTTATTTATTAGAATTTCAATCCCAAACCGATCAGTTCTTTTTCCAGATCTGTTGTAGGATATACCTGTATGGTATGAAAACCTAAAGATTCTGCCATTTCAATATTCTTTGGATTGTCATCTATAAAAACAGATTCATGAGCATGGATATCGTAACGTTCCAGTAGGAGATGCCATATTTTGGGATCCGGTTTTATCAGTTTTTCGGTTCCTGAAACCACAATTTTTCCATCAAAAAGCTGAAAGAAATCATAATTTTCAAGAGCATAAGGAAATGTTTCTTCAGACCAGTTGGTGAGTCCGTAAAGATGATAATTGGTTTTGCTGAGTTTTCTTAAAACCTCCACATTCTGCGGGATATCACTTTTCAGCATAACGTGCCAGTTGTCATAATAGGCTCTAAGCTCTCTTTCCCAATCCGGAAATTTCTGAACCTGAATGTTGGTTCCTTCCATAAGGCTTCTTCCCCGGTCCTGTTCCTCATTCCATTCCGACTGTGCGATGTGGGTAAGGAAATATTCCATTTTATCATCGTCATTGAAATAGTCTCTGAAAAAATATCTTGGGTTCCAATCCATTAAAACGCCCCCGAAATCGAATATAATATTCCTGATGTTCATAGTAATACGCTCAATATTTACTAACCGCACAATAGCTTTATCATCTGAATTTTACATTCAACTGAATCTCTTAAGTGCTTTGTTATTTAATGATTTACAATTTTTGTAGCTTAAATGTAGGGAGATTTATACTCTTATGAACTATAGACTGTGTTTAAAAATTGTGAACTATTAGTTAACGGGAAGATTCATATACAATCGATTGCTGATGTGTTGAATGGCAAATGGAATTTTAATGATCCGCTTTATAAAACTGATACTGCTCATTCTCAAAATAAGCATTGATATGCTGAAGGCCGTTGGTAAGGACAATTTCTTTAGCTCCGATGATCGAATTATATCTTGCCGTTTGTTCAAAAGTTTTTTCCGTCAGTTTAATATGGGGAGCTTTGCATTCCACCAAAACAATAGGCTTGGCTTTTTCTGTGATCAGCAGGTCAACTCTTTTTGTGAGACCGTTTAAAACGATCTTTTTTTCCGTAACCAAAGCAGATACGGAGTAGGATTTTACAGTAAGATAATAATGTATCCAATGTTGTCTTACCCATTCTTCAGGGGTAAGCAAAAGGTAAGTTTTACGAACCAAGTCATAAATAAAAAACTTATCTTTGTCTTTCTTGAATTTAAAATCAAAAGTTTCCTGAAAATTCAGTTTTGGAAGTTCCATTAAAAGATGAAAGAATTAGATTTAATCCTCAAAAATATTAAAAATAAAGAAGTTTTACCGATTTATTTTTTCCACGGAGATGAACCTTATTTTATTGATGTTGCCGTAAAGGCTCTTGAACACGACTTTCTGGAAGAGGATGAAAAAGCTTTCAACCAGACCGTGAGCTATGGGAAAGATACTACCTATCAGGAAGTTCTTTCGCTGGCAAGACAATTTCCTATGATGGGGGACAAGCAGGTGATCATTGTAAAAGAAGCGCAGGATCTCAGGCTGAATGAAGAGGAAAGCAGAATCCTGGAAGCTTATGTTGAAAACCCTGTACCTTCCACCGTTCTTGTTTTTGCCCACAAGCATAAAAAGCTGGACAGCCGGAAAAAAGTAACAAAAGCATTGGACAAGGCAAAGGCTCTTTTCCTGAGCGAATCGATCCGGGAGAATAATCTTCCTAAATGGATTGCTGATGAATGCATCAAACTGAACATTAAGACAGCACCTAATATTTCCCATCTTTTAGCGGAATATCTTGGAAATGATCTTTCACGGATCGCCAATGAGCTTGGAAAATTAAAGATCATTCTAAAGGAAGGAGAAGTTCTGGACGGAACGATCGTTGAAAACCACATCGGGATCAGTAAAGAATTCAATGTTTTTGAACTTCAGAAGGCTTTAGGAACAAAGAATTCCAATGCAGCATTTAAAATTGCCCATTTTATGGGAAAGAATCCCAAGAATAATCCTTTTGTGATGATGCTGGCCAGTTTGTACAATTACTTTTCAAATGTAATTATTTACCAGACGATGGCAGGGCAGCCACCACAGGTTATCGCCTCTCAGATGGGAATTAACCCGTATTTTATCAAAGATTATGCGGAGACAGCCAGGCTATATCCTCTGAAACATGCCACAAGGGTCATTTCTATTTTAAGGGAATTCGATATGAAAGGAAAGGGGCTTGGTGCCGTGAATATGAGCGAAGCAGAATTGATCAAGGAACTGGTATATAAGATTATTAATGTGGATAAGTTTAAGATGAAGGTGTAGGTTGGTTGAGAGTTGAGAGTTACGGGGGTAAGATTTTTATAGAGCGTTGAGAAGTCGGAGATTGCTTATGTTGACATATAAAGCGATTTCGCGATTAAGCAATTTTGAAACTCTGATGAACCCGAAACCAGCGTCTCATAATCCATACCACATCCATCGACAATCGACATATTGATTATTGACAAGTATCATTAAAATTCCTTTAATAAAACATTAAAAATTACGAAATTAGCGAACTTTAATTTTAATCTTTTTGAAAAGTAAATTATGGAGCAAAACATTTTAGATTGTGTAATAGTTGGATCAGGGCCATCTGGGTTCACAGCGGCAATTTATGCAGCAAGAGCAGATCTTAAACCTGAATTGTTCACAGGTTTGGAACCGGGCGGACAATTAACAACAACAACGGAGGTTGATAACTTTCCCGGATATCCTGCAGGTATTACAGGTCCTGAAATGATGATGGATTTGCAGAAACAGGCAGAAAGATTTGACACCAAAGTTCATTATGAAATGATCACAAAGGCTGAATTTTCTAAGGAAGTGGGTGGTGTTCATAAATTGTATGCGGGAAACAAAGAAATCCTGGCAAGAACAGTAATTATCTCTACAGGAGCTACTGCAAAATATCTGGGGCTGGATGATGAGAAAAAATATAATGGAGGAGGAGTATCTGCCTGTGCAACCTGTGATGGATTTTTCTACAGAGGAAAAGACGTAGTGGTAGTAGGAGCGGGTGATACAGCTGCTGAGGAAGCTACTTATCTGGCAAAATTGGTGAATAAAGTAACCATGTTGGTAAGAAAGGATGAGTTCAGAGCTTCAAAAGCAATGGTTCACAGAGTTCAGAATACACCGAATATTGAAGTGAAGTTTCATCATGAATTAATCGGGATCGAAGGGGAGAATAACCTGGTAGAAAGAGCTGTGGTGATCAATAACCAGACTCAGGAAAAATCTACCGTGGATGTGCACGGGATCTTTATTGCCATCGGTCACAAACCTAATACAGATATTTTTGCCGGACAAATTGATCTGGATGAAAACGGGTATATTCAAACGGAGAAAGGATCAACAAGAACCAATCTTCCTGGTGTTTTTGCAGCAGGAGATGTTCAGGATCATATCTACAGACAAGCCATTACAGCTGCGGGAAGCGGATGTATGGCAGCCATGGATGCTGAAAAGTATCTTGCTGAACTGCATTAATACTTGAATCAATACATCATATCATAAACGCATCATGAATTGGTGCGTTTATTTTTTATCCTGTTTGTTGATCAATAAACACAGAAAGACAATCCCAGGAAATTAATCCGATTGATTTCTAGCTGATTATTTTATTTTGTTAAAATTTATCAGGGAATTATTTTGTCAGAATTAAAAAACGTTCTATATTTGCACCACTGAAAACGAAGGCATAGCCGGAGTTCAGGGAGAGTTGGCAGAGTGGTCGATTGCGGCAGTCTTGAAAACTGTTGACTGTAACAGGTCCGGGGGTTCGAATCCCTCACTCTCCGCAAAATGCGAAAACGGAAGTTTTCAATTGGCATTAAAAAATAGGTAAATCCTGCAAATCTTTGATTTGTGGGATTTTTTGTTTTTGGAAATTGCTGTATTTTAAGTTTCTAGGAATTACTCTCAATATTTGAATAGGTTTCTTGATGCCTTTAAACCGTAACATTTTTGGAAATATGGTCGGTTTCCTGTACATCTGTTAATATCTCGCTAGCATATCTATTTTGTTCTGTTTTTAGTTCATTTTCGTTGTACACGAAAACAAATTACAGTATATTTGAGATAAATGAGTAAAGTGAACTTATGTTAATTGGTTATGCAAGAGTAAGCAAGTTTGACAGAATCTTGATTTACAAACTGATGCTTTAAAGAGTTTAGGAATTGAAAAAATTTTTATTGACAAGGTTAGTGGTGTTAAATCAGAAAAGGCGCAACTTAACGATTTATTAAATTTCGTACGAAAAGGGGATACATTAACCGTGTGGAGATTAGACAGGATCGGGAGGACTACAGTTGGGCTAATTCAGTTTGTGACAGAACTGAACGAAAAAGGAATCCATTTTAAATCTATTTCGGAAAACATTGATACAAGTTCAGCAAGTGGAAAATTAATTTTCCAGATTTTCTGTGTTTTAGCTAAACACGAAAGAAATGTTTTGATTGAAAGAAAAAATGCTGGATTGCAGTCTGCGAGAGCAAGAGGTAAAAACGGAGGAAGACCAAAGGGTATGACTGAAAAATATAAAAAGATTGCTCCTTTAGTAAAGAGCTCTTATGAAAGTAAGAATGTTCCAATTGAGGAAATTATGAAAGCTTTTAATATTGGAAGTAAAGCAACTTTTTATAAAATAGTTAAAAGTTAGTATAGTAAGATCAAATAATCAATAATATAATATTTAGTGCAAAATAACTACTAATGCAGAAAACACCAAATTTAGAGAGGTTATTGGAATTAATTAGCAGAGAAGATGTGATTCTTTTTGCTGGAGCAGGTTTATCAAAATATGCCGGATATCCTATGGGAGCTCAACTTCAAAGTATTTTTTACAATAGTTTATCAGCTAGTGCAAGAGAATATATTGAACCGACACGTTCATTAGCAGATTTGACTGATGATATTTTTCACTTATATCAAAGCAATAATCAAGTTATAAAAATATTGAAAGATAATTATACAAAGCTGCCAGTGTCTACTTTTGTCCACGATATAATTTCATCAATTCCTCATTTTAAGACAATTATAACAACAAATTACGACGGACTTTTTGAAGGTGCTTACAAGGAAAATGGTGAAGTCTTATATAATAATAGTCATATTAGTTTAGCTGATCCTAAAAAAACACATATATATAAAATTCATGGACACTTAGCTGACAGTAATTCAATAATCATTAGAAAAACAGATTATACGAATTTCTTTAACCCTAATAGTCAAAATTCCATTTTTTGGAATGCGGTAAAAGATAAAATGGCATCAAACTGTATCCTATTTATAGGTTACTCTTTAGAAGATGCCAATATCGATTTTATTTTTACTGATATTTTAAAACAACTTGGTGACAATAAAAAAGAGGTATTTTTTATTGCTCCTTCGTTAACACAACCTAAAAAAAATAAGCTAAGTAGCTACGGTATAAATTTTATTGAGGGAACTGGAGAAGAATTATTTCCTTTAATTTTTGAACATATAAATGAGAATATACTTTTAGACCTAAAAAGTAATAAAGTTTCAACTGATAGTACATACAAATTTACTAAAAAGCTAGGATATAATGTAACAGTAGGCACCAATACGGCCTCGAATTTTTTTATTGAAAAAATAGAAAAAGTTGATGGTGTCTTAAAACAGAAAATACATTTTACAACTAAAAATAACAAAGACTTTATTAGTAAATTAAAAAGTTTTATGGAAGGGAATACCACAGAAAAAAGTTTCAGAATTCCTAAAACTGAATTATCTGATTTTGTCATGCATGTAGATAATTTCAAACTTCAAGATTTATCAAACATGGAATTTTTATACATTATGAAACTTCCTTCGTATGAAGGTAAAATTGATATTATTTTTGAAGATGGCATGTCTGTAATAGATTTTAATGTAAAAGTATATAAAGATATAATAGAAGAGAAAGTTGTATTGTCCTTTGAAACAGATGTAGCCAAAGGGTCTATTGCATTTATGCCAAGAGCTAAGGGAGCTAATATAAATTATGAATCTGAAATAGTTGAAGTTATTAAAAATCCAAGAGTACTTTTGGAATATTATAAAGCTTTTGCTAAAATTATTGAAGGAGTTCGCTTTTCATTTTTGGTAAACGGAAAATCTGTGTTTACAAAAAAACTCATCGCAAATAAAATCCCAGAAGATTTAAAGTTCTATATTAACTATCTTGAAAAGTTATGCAAAGTTGAAACTTTGCACATGATAAGATTTAAGGACATAAGTAGAAACGACATTAACGAAAATAACTATCACACACTTGAATCTATAATAGCGAAGGCGGAAAATACTTTTGTTGAATTGCCACTACCACCACTAAGGGCTGTTCTTGATGAAAGTTTTGATAAAGGATTTTTAAATATTAATAAAGAAGAGCATATAATGTTTTTTGGAGCAAATACTGAAGTAAAAGTAAATGTGCATGATAAAGAATTTAATTTAGGTTATATGAGATCATATGTTTTTGATCCTTTTATATCAAACATGGAAGAAATCAAAAATAAAAAAGCAAAAGAAATTTTTATTACTAATAAATCAGGTAAGAGAAAAGTGGGATTCTATGATGTTTACGAAATTCCCAGAGATAATTGAATAATATTTTAATTTATATAAGCAATCTCAAAAAAAAATTGATAAAAAATAACCATAATGTAAATGAAAAAAAATAATAATGAGGATGTACCTCAAAAAATAGATGACAAATCAACTCAGACAGAAAGTGTAGAAAATGAAGTGGAAAAAGTTTCTGATTTTATTAACTCCCTTATATTTATAGATACAAATGTTTTTCTAGATTTTTATAGGATTAGAAATTCTGATGTTTCAATAAAATTATTAGATGAAATACTGAAACACAAAGACTCTATAATTATTACAACTCAAATAGAAATGGAGTTTAAAAAAAACAGACAAATTGTTTTTGGACAAACTTATACTGAACTAATTAAAACTAGAAATTTTTCATTGAGCTTGCCACATATCTTAACAGTTGAAGAAGAAGTTAAGGATTTTAATGAGACAAAAAAAAAATTAAACGATTACCAATCAAAGCTGGAGGACAAATTTGCAGCAATTTTGACAAATCCTTTGGAGCATGACCAAGTTTATAAAAAACTTGAAGAGATATTTGTTCATAAATCAGAATTTAATCTTAACCGCGATAATATAGCAAATACTGTTATAGCTGAAGCTGCCAGAAAACGATTTGATTTAGGATATCCCCCAAGAAAAGATAGCGATAACTCAATCGGTGATGCTATTAATTGGGAGTGGATAATACAGTGTGCTAAGACCTCGGGAAAATCTGTAATTATTATAACAAGAGATTCTGATTATGGATATATATTCAAACAGGAGCCACATTTAAATGACTGGTTGGCACAAGAGTTCAAAGATAGAGTTAACTCAGAAAATTCAATATTTTTAACTAATAAATTAACAAAAGCTTTTGAAATAGTCAAGATTGAAGTAACAAAAGAGATGGTCGAAGAAGAACAAAAAATCATTTCAAATAATGACGAATGGCAGTATCAAAGTGTAAGAGATAGGGAGTCTTCTTGGCAAACAAGCAAAAGATTAGGTGAGGAAATATACGGTTCTCAGAACAATCTTTTCAAAACTTGGGAATCTTTGGGAACAGTTCAAAAACCAAATATGGCTCAATTCCTTTCACCATCTTGGAAGACTGTGATGGAAGCTTCTCAACCGCAATCTTACATGAGGATGCTTAATAATATTAATTCATGGAATGATCAAAGTAAAAAGTGGCCATTTAATCCTACAAATTTGGGATTGTAGTTTAAAAACAATAATAAATATTTCCATAATATAAATTTTAAAATATATAAAAAAGTCTCACAAAACGATAAATAACCTTACTTTTCAAAAACTAATATTGCTCAAATAAATGGAATTGAAACATTACTCAACAACTACACCAGAGTTACTTGAAATTTATAAATCCTTATGTCGGAAAACAATGATTTCATTTAAATCAATCAATCACAATATGTATGTTGAGAACGACTGTAGAACTCATTTCTATAATTGTATGATCTCTGAAATTGAAACCGCAGTGCTTCTAGTTGATTTATTAGTTGAAAATTATCCAAACATCCCAGTTATCCAAACACTAAATTTTCGAACTGAAGAAGAAATGAATAATTTTTTAAATAATAAATTAAGCATCATTGCTAATAACATTAGAGAGAATCTATTTCACCGTATATATTTAAGATTTGAAAGCTTTGCGAGAATTATAGCAAAAGATCAAGGAAAAGAAGAATACTCACTACTCGAAACTCTTAAAAAATTAACTACACATTTAAATATTGATTCAAAGTATCAAGACTTTGCAACATTATTGATTTACACTAGAAACACAATTCACTTCGAGGGGTACCACACAAAAGCCAGTACTAATGTAGATTATAATGGTGTAGAATATCAATTTTTACAAGGCAAACCTCTAGCGTTTTTTAATATTAACTTTGTAGTCAACCTAATTGAAGAGATAGATCGTTTTGTATTAGCAATTATTAATTCCGATATAATTAGTAAGAAAGTTTTTATCGAGCACATTTCAACAGGAATAACCAATACCTTTATGGATTAGCGAAATAACTAATCTCAAAAAAAGATGCAAAACTTATCCAAGAAGTTAGAATATAAAATAAAAAGAGATGGCAATAAGTAAGAAAAATAAGAGCAAAGTTTCTGTTGATGGTAAGGAATATTTATGGTGGGTATTTGATGAGTACGATCAGACAGAGTTTGATGGGATACAAATTAAAGCTGTTAGCTCTGACCAAACTCATTTTATAAAATATGGATTGCAACAAAGCTTAAATAATAGCAAATTGGTGCTTGCATTGAAAAATTACACCAAATTGGTGCATCTTTCACTACCTCCAAAATTTGAAAATAACGAAGGAGTAATTACTAAAACAGGAATTAACAGAATGATAAAATGGTGTAAACAAGATGTTCATCATATTGAATATGCTTTGGATGGAAGTAGGAATGACCTGACTGAAGCAGAAAAACAATTATTGCTTAAAGAGCTACAAAAAATAATAAGGTAATCTCAAAAAAGATAAAATGATGGAGAATTTGACACTAGAAAACTTAGATAGATTTCATGATGCTGTCTACGATTCAACTAATATTAATTTACCCAAAGATAGTTTAGTCGTTGCATTTAATTTTTTGCCAACTGAAATTAAAAATATAGCCGAAGAATGGGGGTATAATGACACTGAATTTGGTAACAAAGTTTATGAATTTTTTAAAGTTCCGGAAAACAAAGAACAAATTCAAAACTTAATAGATCAATTATAATCTCAAAAAACGATTTAATGAGATAAGCGTTAATAATGTGCAAACTTTTTCTTCATATTCTGAATTTGGAACTCGCTGCGTACTGAATTAAGCTGAACTCATTACAGAATTATTAACAGGATCAAGAATCGGTATATCATCCACAAAGAAACATAAACAGTTGTTATTTGGGCAGATTTACTAATATTTCCGAAAGCTGAATCAATTACTTTAATAATAACGTAGGCTTTTTGCTTCGATTTCTTCCCTAACGCAAAGCCCAAAACATTAGCAGAAATATTAAACGCAAACTCTTCATGAAATCAAAATTAGAAAAAGTTAAACAAAATCTTCAAAAATTAATTGAACTAAACCCTAAAGGTAATTTCAAAATTGGAAGATGTTTAACTTTAAAAGAAATAGAACTTTTCGAAATCAACCATAAAATTAAGCTGCCAGAAGAATATATTGATTTTGTAACAAATGTAGGTTGTTTTGGTTTTGGGCCTAATGAAGGACTTCTTCCTTTAAATCAATATAATGATTTACGTCACCGTATTTTAGAAAATGATTTACAAAAAGAATTTCCATTTACAGAAAAAAAAGAAGATGATGAACTAAACCATTTTGAATATGATTCTTTGTTAAATGGAGTTATATTGATTTCTGATTGCGGATGTGGAGATTTTGAAATATTGATTGTTAATGGAGAAGAATATGGGAATGTTTGGGGTGATTATCGAGTATCATGTAATGGAATGATGCCGCTAACAAATATAAAAAATGAAAAATTATCTTTTTTAGATTGGTATAACCAATTTTTAGAGAAACAAATAGATTATTATAAAAAAAATGACCCAAAAAAAATTGAAAATATACTTACTGAAAAAGAGACAAATAGAAGATTAATTAAACCAAAGCACTCTTTCAGTTTAATGAATTTCTTTTCTAAAATATTCAAATAGCACTTCTGCTATCATTGTAATGGGAAAATACAGAATTGAAGTTTTAAATCATTGGTTTTATTTCTTGATGTACATAACCCAAAAGAATAAAATAGAATTCCATCATTTGGAAATTAAGAATTTATTTGTGGGGTGATCAGAATATTAAAAATGAAATGTAAATCTCAAAAAACGATGGAATGAAGAGAATTGTGATAGATTTTCTATAATTATTTTGAACACTTTTCTGGTAGTCTCTTTAGCTGCTTTCGCTGGCGCGCGGGTCACGCTCATTGCTCATCCACATCTTACAGATTTAAATCAACTTCGAAGGTTTCCTGATCGTCATTATAGTAATTCTTCTAACTTACACAAATATAATATTTAAAATGCTCCAAAGTACAATGACTTTGGAGCTGACTCTAATTGTTAACTAACCTACTATTGTTTGATTATCTTATTTAGAATCGTATCACCTTTTAAGAAATAGTCTCCCGACGGATATTCAGTAAGATCGATCGTGTTTTTCCCCTTTCTAAAGATTATATTTTTAATAAGATTACCGTTGATATCATATAAATGAACATTTTCGTCTGATGAGGATTCCACATTAATCACTCCTGTTGTTGGATTAGGATAAGCGGAGGTTTTAGTTTTTGGTGAAACTTCTCTTGTTGATAGAAAACAACCGGCAATATAGGAATCTCCGATAATATTAAAGCCTTTATTGATCAGCTGAGCTCTGGCCAGCATAGCCTGCGGTGTAGAATAAACAAGTCCTGTTGCATCTATAGTTCCGGATGTTATTGTTGAGTTCGCCCATGTAGGATTATTATTCAGAGCAATAAGAAACTTGCTGTAATTTGTACATGATAAGCCGGCATTTTTAAATCCGAAATAGATTGCATTCCAGCTGAAGTTTTGAAGCTTGATATTCCACGAAGAAATATCCTGGTCAAAATGGGAAGCACCCGAAAACATATTAAATCCGGCAATATAATCAACCTTACTTACATCCCAATTTCCAATGGGCTGATTGAATGATACTGCATTTTCAAACATATGCTCAAAATCTTTTACTTTACCTGTATTCCAGTTATTAAGAAGCTGATTAAATGCTTTCGCATTATAGAATGTATAACGGAAATTAGTAGCATTTTCCGTATTCCATGAATTTAATGGCTGATTAAAAGAAGTAGCATCCGAAAACATAGAAGAGAAGTCAGTTCCGGACATTGTATTCCAGGAAGAAATATCTTGATTGAAAGAAGAAGCAGAAGAAAACATGCCACTAAAATTGGTTACTTTTGCTGTATCCCAGTTTCCAATATTCTGATTAAACAGAGTAGCTCCGCTGAACATACCGCTCATATCCGTAATATTGTATGGATTCCAATAAGAAAATGAAGTGTGCCCTGTCAAAGATGAACAGTTTAGAAACATTTGTGACAAATTGTTTATATGTGTAAGGTCAGGAGTATCTGCTGCCGTTACATTAAGACTGGGACAGTTGGCGAATGCACTTTCGAATTGTTGAAGCCATGTAGTATTTCCCCACTGACTTACTTCTATGAGCTCCTGATTTCCCTCAGGAGGCATAATGCCGGTATTGGCCCTGAACCCATAAAATAATCCGTTACCGCCGGATACTTTCACTTCGTAGGTAGCCTGCAAAGGATCTGTATGTAATGAAGGTCCGAAATTTATGGTTATAGGATTGTTACTGTTAGAAGTGACAGAATTCATGATTCCGTTATGCTGAGGATATCCTACTTCTTCCCAATAAATGGTATAATCGGTTCCTGTGCCGCCAAACTTTATTGAATGATCAATAATGCCATTTGCATTTGGTTTCCAGAGCGTAGTAAATTCATTCTGCGCGTAGGAAATGAAAAAAGAAAGAAAAAAAATGATTATCAGTTGTTTTTTAAACATCATGTAAAAAAGTTGTTTTTAGGTTAAAATTTGGTTTAGTAAGACAATTAATTTCCCGGGATTCTTTATCTTATCTCTAATACAAAGGTACTTTTGTACAGCGACAGAACTCGTCGTATTAAAAATTATCATTTCTTTTTTTAGTTTTTTTGATGAAAATTATCCTGTAAAATATTGGCAATAACAGAACATTTTTAAATTGGAAAGAATGTGAAGAAATATGTATCCTAAGTCAATTGTATCACAGCAATATGAATCAGTTACTAAGCTTAGTAAAATTACCTGAAAAACAAAGTTCAAGATTATAAATCAGAACGAAGATTTATATTCAAGTATCTTGTTTTCAATTGTTTAAATTATTTAAAAATAATAAGTTCACATTTATCCTCCGGAACATTTTAAGCTTTTTCCCGGACTAATTTTGCTTCATAAATATTTTATTATGAAAGCACTCATGATTTTTACGGTGATGGTGTACAATTATTTTCAACCTTTCATGGCACCACCTATTAACAAAGAATTGAACTATTCCATCATTAAGGATAATAAAATGATTGGCAAGATCCATGTGGAGCGTTCTTTAAAAGATGATGTCACTGAATATCTTTTTGAATCCAGGGCGAAAGTAAAGCTTCTTTACAGTATTGAAGTTTACGACAAAATGGGGGTTACCTTTAAACAGAATATCCTTCAGCAAGCCAGACTTTACCGGACAATGAACGGAAAACTAAAGGTGAACAATACCGCTACCTGGAATGGAAGTTTTTATCATCTTTCGGATAAAGATGGAGCGAATGGCTCGCTGAAACAGTCAATTTTCAGTTCGACGGCAAGTTTGTATTTTAATGAACCGGGAAATATAAAATCTGTTTTTTCGGAGAAATTCCAAAAAATGATTCCTGTCCGGAAGATTACTTCGGGAAAGTACAGAATCGATCTGCCCAACGGAAACTCCACTACTTATACCTACAGTAATGGAATTTGTACTTTAGTGGAAGCCGATACGGATTTTGCAAACTTAAAATTTGTTCTTGATCATAACTGATAATCAGGAGTAACAAATGACCTGAACCCTTTCTCCTAAAGGCCGAAATCAATACATTTAAAAACATGGAAATATTATTGTTGACAGTGTTTTTTGTTTTGGTAATAATATCACAGGATCTTTCAAAAGAAAATACTGATTTTTGCGTTTATTTCTTAAATTTGACTCATGCGAAAGAATTTTTATTGTATCCTCCTATCATTTTCTCTTGTGAGTTGCTATACTTATCAGGTAAAAAAACAGGCCAATCCCAAAGCCGACAATAAGCAGGCATCTAAAATGAGCTCTGGTAATAATGCTCCTGCGCAAACGAAAAATCCAAACGCTGATTCCCAAAATCTGAATCTGCAACAAGTATCCGCTCCTGTGAATGTTCAGGAGAAGCTCTCACCTAATAAAAATGTGAGGATTGAAGCAGACGGCAAAACCTACAAAGTAATAGTGGACAGATGGGAAAGTGATAGTCTGGTTGCGCATCCGGTCCATAATCCTAAGAAAATTCTAAAATTTCATAAGAATCAGATTAATGCCGAAAGAATTGCTGAAAAAAGATTTTCGCAGCCCATAGCTGACATCATTACGGTAGCGGCCTATGCCGGTGCGGGGGTTCTCATCTGGTCGCTTTTGAATTAGTTTTCGACAAAAGTTTTTTGCGCTATTACGGTTCAACACCCCAGCATTTTGCTTGCTGTTTACTTTGGTTCAAAGCGCAATAAATTGCCAGTTGATCTATAACAAAGTAATGGGTTGATTTTAAATTTGTTGAGTTCAACTTCTACCAAAAGATGATTTTTTCATTTGCTATCTGCAGATGCATTCATCTTTCCTGGAGTGAAAGATGATATGATTTCAATAAAATTTAGTACTTTTTTAATTCTTATTGGCTTGTAAATTGATATTATCAAGCTTATTGAATTTTTGATGACTAATGACTAGATCTACTATATTTTTAATTTTGCTGTTTGGTGGTTTTTTCTTTTTAAATGCACAGGAAAAAAAAGATTCTCTTTATTACAAAATAGAAGAATTTTCGGATCATCATAAAGTGACCAAATTCTTTCACCGTCTCATATTCCGTAGAGAAGCGGATTCTACTTCTGTTAAGTCCAGAACTGAAAAGCTATCGCAGGAGAAATATAACAGGAAATACATCAGAAATATCCGTATAGAAACGATAGACCCCTTTGGATATGGTTCCAAGGATACCAAAGAGCAATCTAAATGGTACGACTGGATCACCAATCACCTTCATCCTAATACCAGGACTTCTACGGTTAATAATTACCTGCTTTTTCACGAGGGGGAAGAGTATAATGCGCAGAAACTCTATGAATCCGAACGTTTGTTGAGAAAGATGGCTTTCGTCAACAGGGTTCATATCGGTGTTGAGGAAAGTAATTCCAACAATGATTCTATTGATGTGGTGGTAAGGGTTCTCGACTCATGGAGTTTAAAACCCAGGCTAAGCTACTCGGGAAGTAAAATCGGCCTTGGAGTTACGGAAGAAAATGTTCTGGGATTAGGACATACCTTCGATTTCCTTTACCGAAACGATTCTAAAGAAAAGCAAAACTACCTTTTGGGAAGTTACACGGCCTATAACCTTTTCGGGTCCTATGTTGATGCACAGATTCTGGGGGAGAGGGATTTTTTTAAAAATGAAAGAATCAACTTCAATGTCAGGAGAGACTTTTTCTCACCGCTCACCAAATGGGCCGGTGGTGTTAGTCTGGAATATTTCATGAGGCATGTTTTACTTCCTGTAGAGAATGATACAACATATCCGGAAGTCCAGATCAAGGTATATAGCCAGGATGTATGGGGTGGATATCAGATTCCTGTTTCATCCGATCCGAATGAAAAAGTCTCCAGTAATATTGCCATAATCGGGAGGTTTCAAAACTATCAATATAAAGACAGCCCGGGAATCGACCGGTATCAGTATTTTAATTCTTACAGCAGTTTCCTGATGTCTATCGGGTTTATCCAAAGAAATTTTTCGGTTCAGAAAAATATTTTTCAATATGATTTGCCTGAAGATATTGCTTATGGTAAATCGTTGAATTTGACTGCCGGGGGATTGTCTAGAAATAACGACGTAAAACCATATGTGGGAGTTGCGGCATCTTATGGTAATTTTACCAGGCTGGGATATTTTAATTTAAAAGCTGAGTTTGGAAGGTTTTTTAATGAAGACAATCAAAATCGCGAGTCCTTCCGGTTGGATGGAACTTATTTTACCCATCTGATGGATTGGAAATTTGCCAAGGTGAGACATTTTTTCTCTCCGACCCTGGCTTTGGGAAATCCACAGCATAACTATTCGTACAAAGACAGAATTAATCTTTCGGCTTCAGATGAATTTCCGGTTTATAACTCGGATTATATCGGGACTAAGAAACTGGTTCTGAGATATCAGCTTCAATTGTTCGTTAATAAAACCTGGAAGAATTTTCACTTCAGCCCGTATTTAACCGCCGCAGTGGGCTGGCTGGGTATGCCTGATGACAAATTACTGAAAACAACAGCCAACACAAAAATAGGAATTGGTGTTCTGATCAATAATCCTTTTCTGGTTTTCAACAGGATCCAGATCTCTTTTACTTATTATCCGCGTGTTCCGTTTGATAATAATTCGGTTTTTGATTTTAACAGCAACCGAAATAATCTTTTACCAATCAATAACTTTTCGACCGATATTCCGCATTTTGTGAATTTTGGAAATTAAAGAACAGTTTTTTATACTTTCGTTTAAAGAGCCTTCCTGAGAAGGCTCTTTTTGTTTGAGATTATATCCCGAAATAGATCAAACTTCAGAACCTAATTTTTTTTCAGATGAATCACCTTCTAAAAGGAAAGTCAGTTCGTCACAATGGACTACTTTGTCATTTTTGAATTTGAATTCTGCAAAGACTTTGTGTTTTACTATCTCTTCATTCTGAAGAATACTAGTCACATAATGCTTTGTAATCACGCAATTTTCATCACTTATTATATTGTCAAACACTACCTTTTGCTCAACTACTTTTTCCTTTAATTTCCGGATATGATTTTTAAAAGAATTAAAATCCAGCGTTACGCCATCTACCTCCTGAATATAATCTTCACTGAAGTATTTGTTGATCAGGGATTCGTCATAATTTTTGTTTTCTATGACTTCTTTGAATACGGCTTGTATTAATTTTTCCATTGTTGATATAATTTTCAACAAATGTAGCCTGGAAGTAAGTGATCCGTCGTTAACAATTGTAAAGAAATGAAGCGTTCATCGATTTCTGATCCTGCTTAAGCTGACCGGCGTCATACCGAGGTAAGACGCGATCAAATGCTGAGGAATACGGAGGATGATTTCCGGATTTTCTTCAAGAAGCTTTTTGTAGCGCATTTCCGGCTTTTCCCGGATCTGAGAGATCAATAACTGCTGGTAATCATTTACCCGGCTTATGAGATATTTATTAAAGAGATTCACGAAGGTAATGTCTTCGGATAATGTATCGATATCCGTTTTTTCTACTGATAAAAGGCTGCATGCTTCGATCGTTTCCACTGTATAAGAGCTTGGCTGATGATAAAAGAAGCTCTCCGAACAGCAAAAAATATGATTTTCAAAAAGGAATTGAAATGTGACTTCTTTACCGTCATAATGAGTCCAGCCTCTCAGAATTCCTTTTTTTAAATAATAGAACTTTCGCGAAACCGTTCCTTCTTCGATTATTACACTTTTGGGTCCGTATTTTTCTTCTTTCCCGGATTTGAAAAGAAGATCAGTAAGCTGATGTAATTCGTGGTCTTTCATAGAATGCAATTAAACATTATTCATGTTTACTGGATGAAAATAATGAATTCTTCCTGTTTTTAAGCGAAGTGGTAAAGAAAAATAACATCACCGGTGTATGCGGGTTTCACTTCACCTTTAATGATCAGCTTAGCCTGGATCACCGCTTTAACAGTTCCTCTGAGGTTGGATATCATTTTTGCGGTGGCTTGTAGCTGTACTTCGCTGTTAACACGTACAGCCTGCCCAAATTTGAAGCTTTCTATTTCGTAATTGATTTCCATTTTTACATTACGGACATCCGCTATCTGCTTCCATAAATAGGGGATAAGAGAAAGAGTGAGATACCCGTGGGCTATGGTTGATCCAAAAGGTCCTTCTTTTTTTGCCCTTTCCGGATCGACATGTATCCATTGCCGGTCTAAAGTTGCATCAGCAAATTTATCGATCTGTTCCTGATCTATTTGATGCCAGTTGGAAACACCTATGGTTTTTCCTTCATAGGACTTATATTCTTCAAAATTGTTGATCGTTACCATTGTATTTCCGTTTATATTTTAACGTGATCGGCTTTATTGTTTTACTTACCAAGTTTCCTGCCAAGTTAAGGCTATTGATCCGGAATTACATATTAAAAGTCATTTCACTTTTTTGGTCGTTCTTTTATATGAATGATGATGAGGATTTTGAAGAAAAGAATTTCACTTTGAGCTTACTTGTAAAAAATATAAGTAAAATCAGTTACTAATGATTTTTCTAATGAAAAGGGTACACCAGGAGTTTCCTGAAGGATGAATGTAGGAAAAGAGTAATTTACAAACAGATTATGTCTTACTGATGAATTTTACTTTGGGCTTGCTATCTATTCTCAGTACACTTTGCTGGTGAAATTGACGAATATACTTTTGTGTAATACTGTCGAGGGAAGCATTTCTTTCTTTGGTGGGTTTACCGAGAAAGGTCACCACCTTGGTATTTTCGGAAATGGTTTGTTTGGTCTGGGTGTCCATCCATTTCCCGACAGCATCTACTTCTGTGTATCCTTCAGGGAAGTATTGGGTAATAACCCCGTCAGAAAATTCCTTCCACTGCTGCTGGGTTACATTGCCTCCGGTCGGGATATTAGTTCCAAAATACAGATCGGTTCGCTGCATTGTAGCGCAGGAAGTAAGAACAAGACTGAAAATAGATACAGATAAGGCTGTTTTTAAAGTTTTCATGGCTTTTGGGGTAATGATATGTTGGAACACTTTTTCCTTTTTGGTACTGCTTTTCTTATACTCCGGATGCAAATTATGTACTCGGCAAATATAAAATTTTAATTAAAACAATTCAATGCCAGGTGATAAATATATTTTAACCATTTGTAATATTGTTGTTTTTTACCCAACACAAAAAGGCCTTAAATATGTATTCAAAGCCTTTTGCTATTTATTCCGGTCAATATTAGTTACTCATCAGAAAGCTAAACTTATTGATGTTTTTAAGCGCAATACCTGTACCACGTACCACGGCTCTCAAAGGATCTTCCGCCACACATACAGGTAATCCTGTTTTTTTGTGTATTCTATCTGCAAGTCCATGAAGAAGGGCACCACCTCCGGCGAGATAGATTCCCGTTTTATAGATGTCTGCTGCCAGTTCAGGCGGAGTGAGGGAAAGCGTTTCCATCACCGCATCTTCAATTCTCATCAGGGATTTATCCAGGGCTTTAAAAATCTCTTTGTAATTCACCATGATCTCTTTAGGTTTCCCGGTGATCATGTCTCTTCCCTGTACCGGAATGTCTTCCAAAGGATAATCCAGCTCTTCCAGTGCAGATCCGATTTCGATTTTTATTCTTTCAGCTGTTCTCTCTCCAACATACAGATTGTAATAGGATCTCAGGAAGTAAGCAATATCATTGGTAAAGACATCTCCGGCTATTTTAAGCGATCTGTCGCAAACGATTCCACCCAGTGCAATGACTGCAATTTCAGTCGTTCCGCCGCCTATATCTACGATCATATTTCCTTCCGGATTCTGAACGTCAATACCCGCACCAATTGCAGCGGCCATTGGCTCATAGATCAGCTTAACTTCCTTTGCATTCACTTTCAATGCAGAATCTTTTACAGCCCTTTTTTCCACTTCCGTAATCCCTGAAGGAATGCAAATGACAATTCTAAGTGCTGGCTGTATAAATCTTCCCTTAATTCCCGGTATCTGTTTAATGAATTCTTTGATCATGTGTTCGGAAGCATGAAAATCAGCAATCACACCGTCTTTCAGCGGACGTACTGCTTTAATATTTTCATGGGTCTTCCCCTGCATAAGCTTCGCCTGTTCTCCGACTGCTATTGGTTTTCCCGTTGTACGGTCAATAGAGACGATCGAGGGCTGATCAATGATGATTTTGTTATTATGTATAATTAGTGTGTTAGCGGTTCCAAGATCCATTGCGATCTCTTGTGTAAACATATCAAATAGCCCCATCTTTTTCGTTGTTTTTTAGGCTGCAAAGTACGGCTTTATGTATTAAAATCACAGCTTCCGAATTTAAGTAAAGGCGTTAAAGTTGTGTTAATTATCTTTCTCCCTAATCCGCATTCCGGAGTTTTAGAAAGTTTCCCGGGAGTGTCAGAGTTCAATTGATTAGTTTAAAATATAGAGTATATTTATAAAGGCAGATCAAGATAGGTATTAAGCGATCAAAAATACCTGTAGTAAATATTATTAAAAACTTATTATGAGCCATAACCATTTTGCAGAAAGAATTATTGAACTAAAAAATGAAGATCTCGAATTGCGTGATCAGCTTATCAAAAGAGGGGAACTCGGGGAAGGATATCATAAAGAAATGGAACAATTGCATAGCAGGAATGCGAAAAAACTAAATGATATCATGGATATTATTGGTTACCCCGGTATTGACAAATTGGGTAAGGAAGCCAGTGAAGCTGCCTGGCTGATTATACAGCATGCTATCGGCCAGCCTGAATTCATGAGAAAATGCGTCCGGTTATTAAAAGACGCAGTAGATGAACAAAAGGCCGATCCTAAAAACCTCGCCTATCTTAGTGACCGGATTGCCGTGTTTGAAGGAAAGCCGCAGCTATACGGAACCCAATTTGACTGGAATGAGAACGGAGAAATGGTCCCGAATTTTGTTGACAATATCGCAAAAGTTAATGAACGTAGAAAATCTATTGGGCTGAACACACTCGAAGAGCAAGCGGCCATAATTCGCGAACAGGTAAAAAGAGAAAATCAGTTGCCACCTGAAGATTTTAGCAAAAGAAAAAATGAGGTGGAAGCCTGGAAGAAGAAAGTAGGATGGATAAAATAAAATGATAACAATCAAATGGTCTTATTTCTGAGCTCTTTGTATCTTGAACGGCCAATCGGAAGGGTTTCTCCGTTTTTAAGCAATAAGCCGTAACGGGAGCCGGGGCTTATGGTGATCTTTTCAGCCTGAGACAGATTGACAAGATAGGATTTATGAATCCGCTCAAATTCTCCCGGAAGAAGCTGTTGTAAAAGCTCTAAAGATTTATCGTGAAGCTCCTGCCGGCCATCTTTTAAGTGAAGCTCGGTATAAATTCCGGCTCCTTTTATATAAATCAGATCCGAAATATTCACCAACCGTATTTGTCCGGATCTCTTCACAGCCAGGTATTGGATGTCGTCACCCGACTTTATGGAAGGGCTGCTAAAACGGTTAAGGGCCTGAAAAAGCCTGTCCTCATCAAAAGGCTTGGGAACAAAGTCCAGTACTCCGTATGCAAAGGCAGTGATTGCTTTATCGGTATTGGCTGAAACAATGATGGTGTGAAAAGAAGAGGCTACCATATGTTCCAATACTTCAAAACCATTATCACCATTGAGGTTCAGATCGAGAAGCAGCAGATCAGGAAGATCGTGTTCTATTTGGGAAAGTCCTTTTTGCAGAGAATCGCAAACTGTAATCCGAACAGGTCTGTTTTCGAAGAATTTTGCTGTCATACGCTGCAGGCGATGTGCGATCCTTGATTCGTCCTCTATAATCAGTATATTCATGATCTTGTAATTTGAATGGTCGATAGCCAGCCGTTTTCTGTTTGAACGGATTTGAATACCCAGTTTTGTCCGTAACTTTCTGTCAGACGGGCACGGATATATTTAAGTCCGTTGCCGCCACTCCGGCTTGTGAATACCTCACGGTTTTTTGCAATGGTTTCGAATACATATTCGTGATGATTTCCCGATAAGGAGTAACTCAGTTTAAATGTAATGATATTTCCGGGTAATGGTTCGCTATGGGTAATGCCATTTTCCAGTAAAGTATGAATAATGGCGGGTGGAATGAATTGCGTTTCATCTATTCCGTTTTGCTCCCATTTATAGTTTATCTCTTTCCGGAAACCCATGACTGAAAGATGCTGCCGGCAAAGTTCGAGCTCTTTTGTTATGGGAATCAGGGTCTGTTCGGAAATCTCATTCATAATGTCAAACTCTGCGGCCAATGCCTGGATGAAGCGCGATCCTTCCCTTGGTGATTCTTCGACCCAATCCATCATAGAGGTCAGGGTATTTCTCAGGAAATGAGGCTGGATATTTTTTTTCAGCAGTTCCAGTTGCAGCCTTGAAGAAAGCAATACAGCCTGCTGGTGCTCGGCTTCAATAACACTGGTCCGGATCGAGTGCAGGTAAAGCATGCTTAAAACAATGATCGTAAAGCTAATAAAGAGCCCATAGTCGTAAAAAATAAATTTATGCATCAAGCCACTGATCAAGAGTCCTGCCAGTACGATAAAACCTCCTTTTTCCTTTTGGATAATACCGTTCAGAACAACAATAATAGCTGTAATGAGCATTGCAAGACTGTACAATCTGGCGGTAAGGTCGTAATGACCGTAATTAAATCCATATAATAATAAGAGCGTTACCAGAAGGGCTGCCATGAGCCACTTTCCTCTTTTAAAATTAAACTGAATAATAAAATACCAGGGAACCAAAAGCGCATTGGCAAAGGTGAGCCATCCAATAATTTCCAGGCGGATAAAAAACTGAGAGTAGGGAATAACCACATGAAATTTAAGGTATTCCATGATCAGTAAAACAAAAAATAAAAGGCAGGTGGTTGCAAAAATAAGGATATCAAGAGGTCTTCGCCTGCTGTTCAGGTACAGGAAAAAATAATAGACTGCTGCAATAAGAAAAGCTCCTGCCATGAGATTCATGTACGACATGGTAACCAGGGGTTTGGTTAATAAGGTCGTGTATTTATTCATCTTAAATCCAATGTCACGATGTACATGAGGAAGTAATGATTGAGAAGTTCGCAATGCAACAATATGGGAACCCGGTGAAATCAGGCTGTCCGGAACTCTGTAATAACTGCTTTCGGAACCTGGGGTTTCAGGTTTTCCATTTTGAGGTAATTGTCCGTTGTTTCCGATAAAAACACCATCCCAATATACTTCAAATGCGCCAAAAGATTCGATCTGAAGTCCTAAAGGCGTAAGTTCAGGTTCTACTTGCCGGAGATCAAGACGGGTCCGTGACCAGAATATCTTATCAGAAGTATCTCCTCTTACCCGTGACCAGTTTTTGTCATTGTAGTTCTTAGCTGCCCAGGCCGGATCATCTCCTGTTTTATACAGCGATACAGGTTCATCATTCTGAATAACCGGGATATTCACCAGGTTCAGGAATACCAATAAAAGCAGGACCTTATGCATAATGTAAATATACAAGGTAATGGATAAATCCTGGTTGTCGTTTGAAAGTCTGTAGAGCTGTTTGCATGTTTTTAATTAGGTTGCAGATACATAGACTTATTTATCACATCATATTACAGATCCGATGTCATCTGGTTCAGATCATCACTGCTTATCTGAAGTATTTTTTCCATAAAACCGTTGATAATATCGAGTTCCTGGTCAGAATATGTTTTGAATAATTCTGTTGTAGCAGCTATTAAAGGAGCGTATAACGGGAATACCCTTTGTTGTATGGTATTTAAGTTGGGCTCAATAATTACTTTTCTTCGGTCAGATTTATCCAGGACCCTTTTTACAAAATCTGCTTTTTCAAGGCGATCGATCATTTTGGTAACGGCTCCTCCTGATATTCCTGTTTCGCTGGAAAGTGTTCCAGCAGTCGCTTTTCCGTTTCGTAAAAGGACTTCCAAAGCTTCAAGATCGGTAGGATTGATTTTCAATTGAGCGGCGATAAGATTGCTCCTTCTAACAGCATGGGTACTTTGTTCTTTGAGTCTTTCACCGATTTGTTCTATTTTATTTCTGCTCATTGTTGTTGGTGTAAAATAATTTATTTTACTTTGTAAAATATTTCATAAGTAAAATAAAATCAAACTTAATTATATACAAAGTAAACAAAAACCGATCAGTTATGGAAGAGAATCGAAAAGCCATTATTTTAGGTGCCGGAATTGCTGGTACTGCCATGGCATTATTCCTTGAAAAAATCGGTATTTTCTCCGAAATCTTTGAACTAAGATCACGAGAGGAAACTGCGGGTGGTGGCCTGAATATAGCACCAAACGGAATGAATGTACTGGCAGAGCTTGGTCTGGCAGAGGAAATTATTCAAAGCGGATGTCCCGTTCATGAAGGAGTTTTTAGAAATTCCAAAGGAAAAAGGCTGGCAAAAATGCTGTTTACAGATCTGCAGAAGTTTCCGCAACCTGCAGTCAGTATGAAGAGGCAGACATTGGTAGATATCTTAAGAAAAGCTGTCCGAACTAAGAATATCCCGCTTTATTTTGAAAAGAAAGTAAAAGATATTGTCCAGACTGACGATGGGAAAGTGATCGTTTCCTTTGATGATGATACTGTATCAATCGGGGACCTGTTGATTGGAGCAGATGGGATCAATAGTGAGGTCAGAAAGTCCGTCGCCCCTGAAATTCAACCGGAATTTACCGGGATTATTTCGCATGCCGGTTTTATTTCGAGAGATAAGCTGGCAGGTTTAACAGACAGGGAGTTCAGGAACATTAATTTTATTTATGGCAAAAACGGTTTCTTTGGCTTTAGCGGAGCAAACGATAAAGAATTAATGTGGTGGACCAACGTCATTTACGAAATGCCCTGGTCTAAAGATCAATTGAAAAACATTCATGTGGATGAGGAAAAGGAAGTTTTGAATAAACAATATGGAAACTATAGTTTTCCGGTATCGGATATCATTAATAATGCAGATTCTTACATACGCGTCAATGTTTTTGATGTACGTTTTCTTCCTGTTTGGTCTCATCGAAAAATAATACTGATAGGAGATGCAGCCCATGCGGTAAGTCCAAACTCCGGACAGGGAGCGTCTATGGCCTTGGAAGACGCAATGTTGCTGGCTAAATTGCTCAGAGATCAAAAAGAATGTCTGTCCGCATTTTCACTATTTGAACAAGAGCGCAGACCTCGGGTAGAAAAAATTGTACTTGAAGGAAGAAGAAGGGGAGAGGATAAAGTAGTGGTAAACGGTTTTAAGCAATTCATCCGGGAAACTATGATTAGAATTTTCATCAATCTTTTTGGATCAAAAGGAAACGACTGGCTTTTCAGCTATAAGATTAAGTGGTAAAAGAGAGAAGTTTACAGAAGTAATAGTTGAGTCTAATCTTCCGGATTGCTGTTCGAAAGCCTCTGGAGCGGTTCACATGTTTTTACTTTAAACAGACATGAGCACGCTCTAATTTTACTTCATGAAACAATTAATAATCATCTTTCTGATCATGTTGGCAGCTCCGCTTTATTTTGCCCAGCAAGCCATGATAAAAGGCGTCATCAGCGAAAATTCCGGACAGCCATTATCCGATGTGACCGTTACATTAAAGGACAGTAACGATAAATCCATTGCAGTGGCTATCTCAGATAGCAAAGGAGCATTCCGGCTGGATCAAATTCCCATGGGAAATTATAGCATTGTTTATCACCTGATTGGTTATCGGGAAAGCCATAAACAGATACAGGTAAACTCGGAGACAATACATGTCGGAACTGTTCTCCTGGAACCTGATGCAAAGCTTTTAGAAGAGGTTTCTTTAACAGGGAAACGCGGCCCGGTCAGTTTGAAGCTTGATAAAAAGATTTTTGAAGTAGGTAAGGATGTTCTGTCACAATCGGGAGCAGTTACCGATTTGTTAAACAGGGTCCCTTCCGTAAGTGTAAATCCGGGTGGCGGGATCAGTTTACGGGGGAACAACAATGTCCTCATACTGATTAATGGACGGAGAACAGGGTTAACGCAAAGCAATGCATTGGAGCAATTGCCGGCAGATCAGGTAGAACGGGTAGAAGTGATAACCAACCCTTCTTCAAGGTTTGACGCAGCCGGATCAGCCGGCATTATCAATATAATCCTTAAAAAGAATAAAAAAGCAGGTTTTAGTGGCCAGTTGCGTGTGGTTGGAGGTATTCCCAATGAAACCAGAATAAGTCCCAGTCTGAATTTTAAATCCAATAAACTCAATTTATTTGCTACGTACGGACTCAGGTTGTCTGATTATGTGGGGGTATACACCATGCAGCAGTCTTCAGGACTTTCCGATGCCTCTTATTTCCTGGATCAGAGACAGGATGAAAACAGGCATGACGATGCTAAACTGTTATATTTTGGAGCAGATTTTCAAATTAATGATCAGAACAGCCTTACTGCTGCTTTTCTCCGGAACTCAACACGTGATCATGATAAGACCCGTATGAATTATCTGTACTCTGGGAGAAATAGTTTGGCAGACAGCAGTGTCACACGCAATGGAGAATCCTGGGAAAAGAGGAGCTACAATCAGCTGGAGTTTAATTATACCAAAAGCTTTGATAAGCCCGGCAAGAAATTTACTGTCGATATGCAGTATGATTTCTGGGACAGTGATAAAGAATGGAATCTTGAAACGCGAAGGGTTTTCCCATTGGCGGCTGGCTTGCCTTTGATCAGGACAGGTTCAGTAGGAAGCAGTAAGGATTTTATGATCAAAACGGATATGATCCACCCGCTGGACAGTACTTCTACCATTGAATACGGATTAAAATTGGAGGACCGCAGGGTCAACAGTGATTTCATTGCTGAGCAGAAAAATATTTCAGGCTGGGAGATCATTGATCAGATTGATAATCACCTTTTATATAAAGAGCTGATCGGAAGTGGCTATGTTCAGTTTTCAGGTAAGAAAGGAGCCTTTAGTTATCAGGGAGGATTACGTGGTGAGCTTACCAAAATAGGAATTGAAGACCGTATGGGAACCTACACAAGCAATAAAAATTACACCCGTTTGTTTCCAACATTAAACCTAAGTTACCATTTTAACGGGAATACGACTTTGCAGGGCAACTATAGCAAGAGGATCAACAGGCCGTCCCTTACCATGATTTATCCTTTTAATGAATTGACAGATCTCAGCAGCCGTTATGTGGGAAATCCGGATCTTAATCCGTCATATGCACAGGTAGTGGAATTTTCTTTTCTAAAGAACACAAAGACGCTTACTTTTAATCCATCGGTTTACTACCAAAGAAACAAGGGGATAATTGAGGATTACACGTACAGGAATGCTGAAGGGCTTTTTATTACCATGCCTGTAAATATTCATAAAGAAACCCGGAGTGGAATAGAGCTGTCCGTATTATACAATCCGTTAAAATGGATTCAGCTGAATACAGAGCTCAACCTGTTTCATTATGCAAAGGAAGGATCTTATCGGGAACAGACTTTTGATTTTTCAGGAACTACACTGACTGCCCGTTTAAGTGCTCAGCTTAAACTGAAGGATAAACTTTCTTTCCAGACAATATATAATTTCAGGGGGGCCAATGCAACAGCCCAAACCCATACTAATGCGGTACACAGTATCGACTTTGGATGCAGCAAAACTTTTTTAAAAGACAGGGCGACCGTCACATTTGATGTGAGTAATCTTTTTGAATTACGTAAACTAAGCAGCATAACCACCGGAGCAGATTATGTGATCAACCAGACCAATATCCCTAATGCCGCCCGATATCGCCTGACGTTGGTCTACCGATTGAATATAAAAGATAACCAGGCTGTGCGGCAGGCCAAAACAGGAAACCGTAACTAGATTTATCTTTTTTTTGTTGAATAAACAATCCTGTATTTTATGATCATTTCCGTTTTACTATTTTTATAAAAACTTTCCAGCCCTTATGAACAATTGTATTTTTTGTAAAATAATAAACAGAGAACTCCCTGCAAGCATCATCCACGAAGATGATCAGGTAATTGCTTTTATGGACATCCAGCCCGTTAATCCGGGACACATATTGGTAGTGCCGAAAATACACAGAGAATTCATTGCGGAACTGGACGAAGATCTTACTTCAGGAATGTTCAATGTTGCTGCTAAAATTAATAGGGCCCTCAGGAAATCGGATATAAGATCTGAAGGAATCAATTATTTTCTTGCTGATGGTGAAGCTGCCGGCCAGGAGGTTTTTCATACCCATCTGCATATTTTCCCGAGATTCCGTAATGATGGTTTTGGTTTGCGGTTTGGTGAAAGATATTCAATCCTTCCGGATCGCAAAGAGCTTGATGAGGTATGTACATCTATTAAAAAGATGATGGAATAATAATGCTTTGTAATCTGAAAGAATTAAAAAAATAATCATGTACAACGAACAACTGGTAAACCGGATAAGAGAAACATTGATGCATGAGAATAATGTGGTTGAGAAAAAAATGTTCCAGGGATTAAGCTTTATGGTAGATGATAAACTATGCATCGGAGTTCGTAATGAGGAGATCTTATGCAGGATCGACCCTCAACAAGCAGAGCTGGAGCTGGAAAAAGAGTATTGCCGCCCGATGATTCATGGGAAGAGGGTAGCAAAAGGGTATATTTTTGTGAGTAAAGAAGGATATCATAAAAACAAAGATTTTCAATATTATATAGACCTCTGTCTTGCTTATAATAAAGTGGTTCAAAAGGCAAAAAAGAAATGAGGTGTCTTTCTTTTCATTAGATTTTTTTCAAGGATCGGAAAATAAAACACTACAGGAACTGTATCAGCAATCTATGGGATGAATTTGACAACCTTGAATATAATAATAGGTATCTTATAAAATTAATTCCGCAGATATTCGTAATACTTACTTATTTTTAGGCTATTAATTAAAAATTATGAAAACCGGAACTCGTTTTTATATTGTATTATTTATGGGGTTGATTTCCAGTTCTTTATCTGCACAGACAGATGCTCAGCTGAAAAATGAAATTGCCCGGATAGAATCAGGTTTATTACCTGCCGTGAGATTTGAGGGAGAATCTGCATGGAAACTGGAAGACCGAATGAAGTTTTATAATATTCCAGCCGTCAGTATAGCCGTAATCAGAAATTACCAGGTGATATGGACCAAAGCATATGGACTCGCAGATGTGGAAAATAAAACTCCAGCTACCACCGCTACCTTATTTCAGGTTGCTTCTATGAGTAAACCTGTAACGGCTTATGCTGCATTAAAGGAGGTAGAAGAAGGAAAAATAGATCCCGATGCTGATGTGAACAGATATCTGAAATCCTGGAAAATTCCTGAGAATGAGTGGACAAAACAGAAGCCGGTAACGCTTAGGAATATTCTTAGCCATACAGCCGGTTTCACCGTACATGGATTCCCCGGATACGAGGCAGGAAAACCTCTCCCTACAGTGATTCAGGTGTTGAACGGAGAAAAGCCTGCCAATACCGATGCTGTGAAGGTGGATAAGCTTCCCGGAAAATCTTTTCGTTACTCTGGAGGTGGATATACTGTGTTGCAGGAAATACTTACAGATATTGAAGGAAAGGATTTTGCAACTTTGATGAAGGAAAAAATCCTGATGCCTCTCGGAATGAAGAACAGCAGCTTCACTCAGCCTTTGCCAGAATCTCAATCCGTAATTGCCGCAACAGCATATTTAGAAAACGGAACTAAAGTCCAGGGCAGATATCATATCTATCCTGAACAGGCCGCCGCTGGTTTATGGTCCACAGCAGAAGACTATGCCCGTTTTGTGGTCGATATCCAGAATACGTTGAATGGTAAAAGTAATACCATTATTTCCAAAAAGATGGCGGAAACATTTACCACTCCTTACATTGAAACTTTTGAGGGATTAGGTGTTGTGCTGGAGACCTATGGCAATCAGGTATATTTTTCCCACGGTGGCTGGAATGAAGGTTTTTCCAGCCTCTTTACGGCGAGTAAAACAAGTGGGGATGGAATTGTAGTATTAACCAATACCAACAAACCTCAGTTTATCAATGAGGTCATACGTTCTGTGGCAACTGAATATCAGTGGCCGGAATTTATGGCTCCTATTCTTAAAATTTTACCTTTAAAACAAGAGGACTTCAGCAATACCGGTCGATATAAATTCAGTAAGTATGGTGTTTACAGGGTATATCAGGAAAAGGGAAAACTGATGATGAAGGTGAATATGGAAACACCGATTGAACTTCTTAAAATCGGGGAAAATAACTATGCGCTAAGAAACTGGAATTTTAAAATAAGTTTTAGGACTAACCCAAAGACAGGAAAACTTGAATTGGTGGAAACACTCCTGAATAAAACCATCCGTTCAGAAAACCCACAATTGGCGAGAGATGAGAAAGGACCATTGGAATTGATTCTTGAAGGATATTTTGAAAAAGGTCTGGAAGCTTACAAAAAAGCAAAAAAAGAAGATGCTGATAATGAAATGCTTTCCGAAGACTATATTAACGGTCTCGGTTATACCTTACTTCGCGAAAAGAAATATACCAATGCGATAGATTTTTTCCGTGTCAATACCCAATTGTATCCTCAAAGTGCGAATACTTATGACAGTCTTGGGGAAGCCTACCTTGAAGCAGGACAAAAAGATAAAGCTTTGGAAAATTACCGGAAAGTACTGAAAATCAATCCGGGTAATGAAAATGCAATTAGGATTTTAAAAACAATAAAATAAAAGTTTTTAATTAACGCCCCTGAATTCCAGGGGCGTTAATTTTGCCGTTCCTATTTCACGGTTTAATTCAATGAGCATTTTATGTATCGGGGTTCATAGTTCCATTAAATAACTATCACGGAGCATTTTTTATCAATTGATAAATAAATCCTAAGGCTTAACCTGTAGTTTTGTACAAAAAAAGATGTCAGGAGAAACAGATTTAAAAATATTGCTGCAACATATGGAACCGGTGCTGAATTCAGGGGAATATGTTTTTTGCAAAGTAGGTTACTTACATGAGATTCCGGATATAGAAAAACTTGTATTTTTCTTTCGTGAAAAAGAAGCCATAACCGTTGTTCTGGAAAAGCCGGTCGCTGAAAAATGGAATTTGGAATACAATTATGTTTCTTCATGGATCACTTTGAGTATTCATTCCTCACTTGAAGCCGTGGGGCTTACGGCTGCATTCGCTAACGCACTCAAGCACGAAGGTATTAGCTGCAATGTGGTGGCAGCTTATTTTCATGATCATATTTTTGTTGCAAAACATGATGCAGAAAAAGCAATTGAAGCTTTGAAAGCGATGAAGGTTGGGAACACCGTAGGATTTTTCAGATAGAATAATGGATTATTGGATTGTTTATAAATGGGTCTGATAATAAATAGCAGAGCCTAACCTTGGCAAGGTATAATGGTTAGTTAAAAAGTTCCCTAAATCCAAGCGGAGTGGTATTCGTCATTTTCTTAAAGAATTTGCTGAAAGACTGTGGGTGCTCAAATCCTAATTCATAAGCAATCTCACTTACGGTGCTGCCTGTCGTGCTGAGTTTTTCCTTTGCTTTTTCGGTCAGCTTCTGATGAATGAACTGTTGGGTGCTTTGTCCGGTAAGGTTTTGGAGTAATGTTCTCAGATATCCTGTAGAAATACCGAGCTCTCCGGAAATATAATGAACACTTGGGATGCCATTATTTATGATCATTTCACTGTTGAAATATTGGTTGAGTAGGATTTCTAACCGTTCAAGGATTTCATGATGTGCCTTATCACGGGTAATGAATTGGCGCTGGTAAAATCGGTTTGAATAATTAAAAAGCGTTTCCAGTAATGAAACCATGATATCACTGCTGAACTTATCTGTATTAGTATTGTATTCCTTTCGGATATTATCTATCAGAAGCTGAAGGATCTGCTCTTCATCTTCAGAAAGAAAAAGGGCTTCATGCAGGGAATAATCGAAAAATTCATATTGGGTTATAGTTTTAGCCAGGGGTTTATTCCATAAAAAATCAGGATGGATCATCAGCATCCAGCCTTCAGCGGGACGTGGCTGGTTGTCCATTTCAATCCGGAGTACCTGGTTCGGAGCCATAAAAAATAATATGCCTTCATCAAAATCATAGTCTTGCTGTCCATATTTGTATTTATGGTTCATATTTCTTTTTACTGAAAGGGAGTAAAAATCAAATACCAGGCTTTCACTTCCTTTATCGGGTTTTTGCATATCTCTAAAATCAATGATGCTGATCAGCGGATGTTTAGGCTTTGGTAAGCCACGCAAAGCATGAAACTGTGAAATTGTTTTGATCCTTATGGGTTCTTTTGCCGACATAATCTTTTAGGGTATAAAAAGAGAAGAATATGTAAATAGCTTTCACATACTCTTCCCTGATGTGGTATAGTAAATTTACAATTTATTGGGCAGGAAAATAAATTTCTCCGTGTAAATCCGATAGCAAATCGATTTCATTTGGCTCCCAATTTAATATTTCCCGTGTTGCAGCGCTTGAAGCAAGGACATTAAATTCTGCAAAATGGGCAAACCAGGTAAAGTGATCTGCTACCTCACCTGCTGAAATGGAACGTGCTGGTATACCCAGTTTTGTACCTATCGTTTCGGCGATCTTTTTAAATTCGATGCCTTCTTCTGCAACTCCGTGGTAGCGTATTCCGTTAACCGAATGTTTTTCTACGGCCAGTCGGAAGAGTTTGGCCGCATCTTTACGGTGTACTGCAGGCCAGAAATTCGTACCGCTGTCAATGTATGCAGAAAAACCTTTTGCTTTTGCTATTCCAATCAACGAAGGAATAAAGCCAATTTTATCTCCCAGGTCATGCACCACAGGGGGAAGACGGACAACGGCTACCTGAACTCCTTTAGCAGCTACTTTGTCTGCTGCATGTTCTGTAATAATCCTTGGAATGCTATTACCTTCCGGCATATCTTTTTCCGTAATCATACCTTGTTTTTTAAGCACACCGATTCCTGAAGTAATAACAAATGGCTTTTGCGTTCCTTCCAGTACGGAGCCGATCGTTTCAATGACCTTTCCGTCCAGGATACACATTTCTTTAAATTTGCTGAAATCATGGATAAATCCAAGATGAATTACTGCGTCAGCTTTTTCAACTGCTTCTATCAATGTCTCTGGTTGACTGAGATCTCCGTAATATACTTCTACACCGGACTTCCTTAGTTTTTCCGCGGATTCCTCAGAACGGGCTAATCCTATAACCTGATGTCCGCCGGATTGTAATTCTTTTACTGTTGCAGAGCCTATAAATCCTGTAGCTCCTGTTACAAATACTTTCATTTCCTGTTTGTTTTTAACACTACAAAGTTGGAAAGAACAGGATTTCTCTACGTAGCCAAAACACACTTTGTTGTAGCCGGAAAACACATAATTGAAAACACGTGAGAAATAAAATAGCTTCATATTTTTTAAACTGCATCTTTATAAACCGACCTAGGAAGCTGTAGCGTAAAGAAAATGATTTCTGTGAACGTAAAGAAAATTCTACTGTTCGAAGTGCGACAACCATACCGAATCGGACAGCTCATATTGAACTCGCGCAAGTTTTAGAATTTTTAGAGAACAGAATTCATTTTTAGCGAAGATTCCAGTCTTGAATTTTTGTTTCTTTTGTTTCAAGACAAAAGAATATAAAATCGGTTTATCCAACCCCAATTTATGAGGCATTTCGCAGATTAAAAAAATCTTCAATTAAACGATTCCCTAAATGCAATAGGCGTTACCTTCACCATTTTCTTAAAAAACTTACTAAAAGACTGCGGATGCTCAAATCCAAGCTCATAAGCAATTTCACTGATTGATAATTGGGTGGTTGACAGTTTTTCCTTTGCAAGATTGCTGAGTTTCTGATGAATATATTGTTGGGTATTCTGTCCGGTTAGCGACCGTAAAAGATCGCTCAGGTAACTGGGGGAAATACTCAGTTTTTCTGCTAGGGAATGAACTGTGGGAATTCCATGTTCCAATAGGCTTGAATTATTGAAGGATTGATCAAGAACTTCTTCAAATTTTTCAAGTATACCGTGGTTCACTGCTTTTCGGGTAATAAACTGTCGCTTATAAAACCGGTTGCTGTAGCTTAGCAGAAGCTCTATTTGTGCAATCATTACATCCTGGCTGAAATCATCGATCCGGTTATTGAGTTCTTCTTCAATGATTTTAAAAACTGATAAAATGGTTTCCTTTTCTTTTTCCGAGAGAAGTAAAGCTTCGTTGGCAGCGTAGGAAAAGAAGCCATATTCCTTTATTTTTTTTACCAGAGGATAAGACAATATAAAATCGGGATGAAAAAGCAGGATAAAGCCGGAATTCGTTTGGTCATCCGGGCTTTCAAAGATCTGGTTGGGGGCCGTGAATACCAGTCCTCCTTCGCGGAAATCATAATAGTTTTGCCCGTACCGTGCGTGGCTGCATAGATCTGTTTTGCAGGCGATCTTATAAAAATTCAACATCATGGTTGGGGAAAGTTCATCCGGATTGATTCGGATGTCTCTGATATTGATAAAACTTACCAAAGGATGTACGGGCTTGGGAAGCCCGAACACCTTATGCAAGTCGTATAAAGATTCAAATTTTTGTGGAATGTTTTTATCCATTTTAAATAATTGTATCTGATCAGAAATTCTTTTACAATTTACAAATAAATTGCCTTAAAGAACCGACTCTTCTATTATCAGTTTAATCTTTTAATGTTCTTAGTTTTGCCAGATCTTCATCTTTTCTGTCGCCATGAACCTGAATGGTAGCCAGTGCTGTTTCTATCTGCTTAAATTCATCTTCAGTAAGGACAATATCAGAAGATTCTATATTCTCGCGGATCCTTTTTAAATTTCTTGAACCCGGAATCGGTACGATAAAATCATTTTTATGGAGCATCCACGCCAGGGAGATCTGCGCGGGAGTTGCTTCTTTCATGGTGGCAAACCCATGCAAGAGATCCAGTAGAGGCTGATTTGCGAGAATGTTATCTTTCTGAAATCGGGTGATTACTCTACGGGCATCAATTCCGGTAAATGATGTATCTGCGTTTACCTGACCGGATAGAAATCCGTTAGCCAGAGGCGAGAAGGCTACAAAACCGATTCCCAGTTCTCCGCAGGTCGGGATCACATTTTTTTCAAACTGCCGGGCCATAATAGAGTATTCACTTTGAATTGCGGTAATGGGTGTTACGGCATGTGCTTTCCTGATCTCTTCTTCCGTGGCTTGTGATTGGCCCCAGCCCAGTATTTTTCCTTCCCTGATCAGCTCACCCATACACCAGGCTATATCTTCTACAGGAATATCTTTGTTTACACGGTGCTGATAATAAAGTTCGATGTGGTCTGTTTTCAATCTTTTTAATGAGCCTTCTATTTTATTTCGGATCACTCCCATTAGTTTTTCTGTGGAATAATTTTCTATGCTATCCTGAATCCAGAATTTGGAGGCAATGCTCACCTCATTCCTGAAACCGGCTAAAGCTTCACCCAGTAATTCTTCATTAGCTCCCATGGCGTAGGCTTCTGCAGTGTCAAAAAAAGTACAACCCAGATCATAGGTATTGTGAAGTAACTCTATGGATTCTTTCCGTTCTGGTACTGATCCGTACCCCTGGCTGAGTCCCATACTGCCATAACCGATACTCGATACTTCGAGAGTTCTCAATTTTCTTGATTTCATTGTATTCTTATTTAAAGTTGATGTCGCAAAGTTCAGCTTATAGCATAAGTTTCATGTAGCCTGATTGAGGGATCACTTAGCCAGATTGCGGAAAATCGGCAGAAAGGCATTTCATGGAAATAAACGGTAGGGAAGAAGCTTTTTTAAGTGAGGTAAATGTCTGATTAACCCCTGAAATTGTCCGTTTGGCGTACTTTGTAAGTGTTCCGCCTTTTTGTGCGCTTTATGTTTGCACCATAATCATACAAAAATAAACAACAATGAAAGCATTCAGAACCATTTCAGCAGCAAGTATTTTATGTGTAACGCTATTTTCAGTGGCAACTGTGTCATGCAGTGAAGAAAGTGAGATCATCACCCAGGAAGTCCAGATGGTGAACCACCGCAACGCCAAAACAAAATTTATAAAAGTAAAGGGGAATGACATCGCTTATCGTACCTGGGGAAAAGAAGGAGGGATACCGTTGGTATTATTACCGGGATTGGGAGGCTCCATGGACGACTGGGATCCGGCAGTCACAGACGGGCTGGCTCAGAAATATAAGATCATTATATTCGATAACCAGGGCGTGGCTTCTTCCCAGGGAACAACCCCTAATACCGTGCAGGGGATGGCCGATGATGCCATTGCTTTTATCAAGGCACTCAACCTGACGAAAGTAAATATTATGGGCTTTTCGATGGGAGGATTTGTGGCACAAAGAGTGGTTTTAACGCAACCTGCACTCATCAATAAAGTTATTTTAACAGGTACCGGACCTAAAGGTGCAATCGGATTATCCAATTTGCCGAATATCATTGCCGGAACTGCAGGATTAAGTCCTGAAGAATCTTTCCTGAAATTTGGATTTACCCAATCTGCAGCGAGTATTGCGGCAGGAAAGCTATCTTATGAGAGGATTCAGCTTCGTACAACGGATCGGGATCCTGCATTAAGCGATGCGACTTCCAATGCTCAGTTTACGGCTGTTCTGAGTTGGGCGCAACCTGATGCCAACGCTCTTGAAGAAATAAAAATGATCAAAAATAAGGTGCTTATCGTTCACGGGGAAAATGACCTTCCCGTATCGGTTCAGAATGCACAGAATATGAAACAAAATTTGGAGCATGCGGAACTCGTGATTTTCCCGGATTCAGGACATGCGTCTTTCTTTCAGAATCATGATGCGTTTGTGGCGAAGGCTGTGGCGTTTTTGAGTGAGTAGTTTTTGTTTTTATGGTTAAGAGCTTACCATGTTGGTAGGCTCTTAGCTTTTATATAGTCTTAATTCAAAAATGTACTTACTAAGGGATAATTCAACAGATTTATTACCATTTTTCCATTTCACAGTAGCATTTTCTTTATCCTGATTGTTTAGAATAGGCTTTCCTAGTTTTTGCATTAGAAAAGCAAAGAGCCAGTCAAATTTTGATTTATATAATTTTTGTGTATCAATATTAGGAGTAGTTTGAGATTCTTCTACACTGTCAAAATGTGATTTAATACCCCATTGGAATTCTATCAGCTCAATTGATTTTTCTCTCGTTGTATAATAATACATCGTTATCAGATGAATAAATGGGCTTTCTTTTTTTCGATAAATTCTAGGAGTTTCTATATCTTTTCCATCAAGTATATAATGAGAGATTTTGTGACGTTGGGTTAGGTCTCTTGCATTTTCCTTTTGCTCAATATCATCAATTTGATTTAAAGATAAAGTATTTAAATTAGAATAGAAGTAATCGAAATTTGTTTCAACCCACTCCTTTGTCTGGTCTTCACCCATAATAGGTTCCTTATAAGAATTTTTGAATGAAGTTACATTGATGTGATTTTTGTTAATTTCAATAATCCCAAAATTATTTTTACCCTTAATAGAAAACTGAATAGTTTGATATTGATTGTTTTGTATTGGGTTTCTTGTATCGTAATACCATTTGAAGGGACGTAGATCAGATTTAAGATCAAGAACTGGTGTTAACTTTTTATTCTCCACTATTCCGATTTTTGTTGAAATACCATCGTTAAATAAATGATAAAATTTATTGTTTGCTATAAAAGAGGTTGCTATCGAATATTTAGATTTAACATCAGTAGTATCAATATATATAATTTCACCTCCTTTCATTGAGTTGCTCCCTTCTCTGAAATATCGTTCTGCTAATACTGCTTTTTTGTAATCGTAAGCTTCTTTACTTATTTCTAATTTTTTAGGATCTGATATTTTAAGGATGAATTTACTTGTCGTTAAATAATAAGCATTATCAAATTTGTTGATCACGGGATTTGTTGCTGCTATTTCATATTGTTTATGAGTTAAATTATCTTTGAACCAAGTTACTCCACCCCATTCTCCGAAGTCGCGAGTATATACTGTATATTCTTTATCTTCATATACCAGATCAATTCCTTTTTTAGTTTCAATCCATTTTTTATTTTTTTCATCAAGATAAAAAGTATGGTGATTATAATATTCTGTGGTAAAGATGGAATCATTTTTTATATATAAATCATAATAATAGGTTTGGAGCTTTTCAGGAACACTTATTTTAGAATTAACTTTTCCTTCCTCATCTAAAATATAAAAGTTGTGATTCGAACCAGAACTGAATTTATCATTATCAGTCTGAAAATAGCAATAATACTTTGAATTATGTTTTAACCAGGGGCCAGGACTTCCAGGAATATCAATTTCTATTGTTTCGTAGTCAATTTTTAATTCTTGTGGATGACAAGATTGCATAAAAAATATGAAAATAAAAATTTGGAAAATGTTTTTCATAGATCTACTGTAATGATGCTAACTTACAATAAATTTTGAAATTAATTTGTATTCTGCTTACCGAAAATATGTTATTTTCTAGTGTCTTGGCGATTAATCAGACTATATCATTTTATCAACATATTTACAATTGATCTCGATACATTTTTCTCCTGAACTACGTTCGCAGGATTACATCCTGTATTTCGAAAAACACCCGATTTGATGGTAGACTACTATTTGTAGAATATAAGGAAAAAGGCAACGTCACTTCGAGTAGATTTTGAAAAAATCGTATCGAGAAGTTGCTTTTTTTGTCGTAATAAAATTAATGGAGTTTTTGTTAAACGCGAAGGCACAATTATTTTACCATCTGTATGTTGTTAAAGTGCGAGAAACCCAGTATTTTATATCATTACTAATTACAATTCAATTGTATTCTACCCATTTATGTCATTCCGTAAGAATCTAAACCCTAGTTTTTATAAGGGTGTGCTGAGATTCCTACGGAATGACAATATTGAGTATTAGTGTATATAGGGTATAGCTTAGTAAATATGATTATTGAAGCCAAAAGAATTTCGTTCCATAAAATTCTAGGTAAACGTTATATCCTCTTTGCCGAAAATCTTTGATTTTCTTGCGCCTTAAAAACAGCAGCATATTAAAAAATCTTTGCGTCTTTGCGATTAACCAAATCCACTTATTAATGAATCTCAATAAATAACTCCTCATTGGATCTCCTTACTTTTTTCAGGTTCACCAGCCAGTCATTTTCTGTATCTCTGTATCCAAGCGCCAGGAGAACCGTACTTTTTAATCCCTGTTCACGAAGATTAAGAATCTCATCATAGGCTTCACTGTCGAATCCTTCCAGAGGAGTGGCATCTACTTTCAGATCGGCTGCGGCAAGAAGGCCAAATCCTAATGCGAGGTAAGCCTGATGGGCAGCACCCACAAAATGCTGGTCTTTACTTCTTTTTTCCAGAATGCCGAGAAGCTTTAAACGGTAGTCATCGGTGGCACTGGAAGGCAGGTTGCGTTCTTTATTACTAAATTCGAAAAAGGTGTTTACTCTTTCCGGAGTGTACTCATCCCATGCTGCAAAAACCAGCAGGTGAGAAGCCTGAAGAATCTGTTTTTGTTCCCATGATACGGGATATAACTTTTCTTTTAATTCCTGATTGGTGATCACCAAAACCTTAAAAGGCTGTAGACCGGAACTTGAAGGCGACATCCGGATCGCTTCCAGGATCTGGTCGACCTTTTCATTTTCTACTGTTTTACCATTATAGCTTTTTGTGGCAAATCTCCATTGTAATGTTTCTTGTAATGACATAATGTTGAGTGTTTTTTATTAAAAATTGTTGAGGTTTTTATCTCATTTTGATGGAACAAAGTTAGGGCGTTTTGGTTTCCAAAACACACCTGTTACCCGTTGGTAACCAGTTACAAAAAAGTAACCAGGTGACTTTTAATACAAATAATTCCGTAATTTTAAAGTCTAATTTTCGGGGTATGAAAAAAGATAAAATTGAGATCTCAATAAAATGCCAAAACCACATCCGTGGCGTACGTGATACCATGTATCTGCTGGATGGGAAATGGAAAACGCTCATCATAAGCCATTTGTACTATATAGGAAAAATGCGGTTTATGGATCTGAAAAGACAGGTAGAAGGCATCGCGTCAAAAACCCTTTCCAAGGAATTAAAAGAACTGGAAATGAATAACCTGATCAAAAGAACCCAGAATAATACCATGCCCGTTTCCGTAGATTATGAACTGACCTGTTTTGGAGAAAGTCTCCATACGATTATTGATACGATGGGTGAGTGGGGGATGAAGTATAGGAAGGATTTGTTGCAGAAGGGGAGTGAGGTGGTTGCTGAAGTGATCAACTGATGCAAGCAACCTTGAAATTACGATAAGACGGGAGATCTTAAATAAAAAATCTAATTTTGTATGGTATTGTGACCTGAAAAAGGCAATAGTTTAATAAAAAAATGCAGACTAATGGGCTTAAAAATACTTTCAATGGTTTGGGGCGTAAAGGATCTTGATCGAGCCATCACATTTTGGTGTAAGGCATTAAATTATGAACTGAAACGAGATCCCGATGTTGATTTTGCAATTTTAGTACCCAAGGATGGTATAGGTATGCAATTGTCGTTGAAACTAACCAGTTCCGACGAACCAAAAAGGCATCATATTGATTTAATAACAGAGAATCAGGAGGAAGAGGTAAAACGTTTGCTTAACATTGGCGCTAGTCAAGTTGAAGGTTGGAATTATGAACCGAATGCTGACTATGTCGTATTGCTTGATCCTGAAGGAAATTCTTTTTGTGTCGTCCAGGCATCATAATACCTATTTTGGTCACCAAATCTAATTTGCTCACTTTGATGAGAATTAAAATCTACTATAAAGATATTACTAGCCTGTGCAAAGTCTGTGTCTTTAAGCTGAAATCTACACAACTATATATTCCTTCCTTCTCTATTGTTTTCTAATGTTATTCTAATTCGAAGCGATATGTATTTAAATATCTGTCTTTAATCAGCGTATCAATTTTTCCAACTATTTTACCACCAATCTTTTGATAAAAACCATCTGCATATGGATCAGCATACAGCTCCATATAGCTATATCCTAATTGAAGCGCTTCTGATTTTGCATGATCCATAATTTCCCTTCCAAAACCATTCCCATGGAACTCAGGAAGTATCCATAATCCGTTTAATTCTGTAAATATTCCTTTGTCCTTTAGAATATAAAACCCTATAAATTGATCAGCAGAATAGCATTTATATATTTTTCTATCAATAAAGCTGCCGGGAGTAACAGCCAAATCATCATGCCATTTCTCGATTAATTCATCTGAATATCCCCAATGTTGTTTGGCTGTCTTAGCTGTTTTCGTTAATAAATCACAATCCAGCTGAGAAGCAAGTTTAAACGTTAACTTCATCTGTAAATTTTTAATTTAATTTTCAAAGATATAAAATTTGTTCCGGCAAAGTTTGGAGTGATAAATGGAAATTCCCCCTTGTCAGTACGTATCTTGCTAGTCTCTACATAATGTGAGTTTACAAGATGTTTTATAAAGTATTTTTTTAATTAAATTTGATGGTCACAAAATACTAATCCATGAAAATCAAATTATTAACGCTTCTATTACTTATTCTGAGCCATACGGCATACTGTTGCAGTATGTTTAAAATGACGCACAAAGGAAGGACGATCGTTGGCAACAACGAAGATTGGGTAAGTCCGAATTCCGAGATATGGTTTGAACCTAAAATGCAGAATGCATACGGAGTGGCTTATGTAGGTTTTATCAACCGATTTCCACAAGGCGCAATGAATGAAGCGGGATTGGTTTTTGATGGTTTTGCTACTCCGGAACTGCCTGTTGCCAAACAGCCGGGGAAAATTGAAAAACCTGTTACCGAGATCGTTCAGCATGTGATGAGCAGTTATGATAACGTTCATCAGGTAAAAGATTATCTGTCAACCATTGATATGAGCTTCCTGACATCAAGTGTTATGATGTTTGTTGATAAAACGGGTGAATACCTTCTTGTGGAAGGGGGTGCATTGACCCTTGGAAAACAGGAATATTATATCCAGTCGAATTTTAATCCTACCAAAAATACAGTAGAAGAAGACAAGAAGAAGTTGGATTATTATATGAATGGAGTAAATTTCCTGAAAACCAACCATCCCAATGGGACTTCTCTTTTTTGTTCTTCTGTTATGGATAAAATGCATGTGAAAGATACCCAATATACCAATGTGTATGATCTAAGCAAAGGAACGATCCAATTGTTTTTTCACCACGATTATGAATATTCCGTAATGATCAATCTTAAAGAAGAACTGAAAAAAGGAATTCATTCATACATGATGGCTGAACTTTTCCCTTCTTCATCTGAAGGAGTGGCTTTTTACAAAAGATACAATGATCCGAACGATCCGGCAGGATACTTAAAAGATCTCTGGGCAAAAGGAACAGCAGGAAAATCAAAAACAGAAATTGAACAATACAGATCAACATCAGGATTAGCCTGGCTCAGTAACTATATCGGCTATGAATGGATGCGGGATAAAAAACAGGTGGATGTTGCAATAAAGATTTTTACTTTTGCAACTGAAATGTATCCGGAAGATGCAAATCTATTCGATAGCCTTGGAGAAGCCTGCTTTGTGGCGAAAGATTATAATTCGGCTATTATCAATTACGGAAAATCACTTTCCCTGAATCCTAAAAATCCAAATGCCATTGAAATGCTAATGAAAATAAAGACTGCAATGGAAAAGATGGGTGACAAGTAAAAAAAGATTTTATCTACTTTTTATTAGAAAACGATAAATAAGTATAGAGATAATAGTTCCAAATCCCTGAATAAGTGAAACAACGATTATTTTTAAACTAAGAATAATTTTACCTTCATTATAACAAGTAAAAAAAAATATTCCGTTTAAAAGCCTTTCATAATCATGTGTTTAGAGGTTTAGTGTAAATTATTTTATCTTAAATTCTATTTTAGAAAATTTCATGAATTTAAATTGAAGTTTTTATTAAATAATGTTTTTGTAAAAAGTTGACAAGTGTTCTCTATCTTCTATAAACAGGAGTAAGATTTTAATGAAAGTTAATATATTATTTAAACTTGTTAATGGTTTGTTAAAAGATAGTCTGTGTTTTTTATAGAATTTTGCCCCAATAAAAAATGTAGCATGAACCTTTTCAAAACTTCCCTTTTTATTCTTCTTTCTTTCACCGGTATTACCGGGCACGCACAGAAACATTCGCCGCAAAAAAAAGTAGTTTTTATTATTGTAGATGGTATCGCTGAAGATATGCTGGACAAATCTGAAATCCCCAATCTTAAAAAGATTAAAAAAGACGGTGCACTCCTGAAAGCGTATGTAGGAGGAGAAAAAGGAGGGTACAGTGAAACGCCCACGATTTCAGCAGTAGGATACAATAGTTTGCTGACAGGAACCTGGGTGAATAAGCATCATGTTTTTGATAACGATATTAAAGATCCTAATTATAGCTATCCAACCATTTTCAGGCTTTTTAAAGATCAGTATCCCGGCAAAAAGACAGCTGTATTTTCAACCTGGGAAGACAACCGTACGAAGCTGATCGGTGAAGGCCTGGCGGCCACAGGAAAGATAAAAATGGATTTTTCTTATGATGGGTTGGAAAAGGATACCTTGAAATTTCCACACGACAAACAAAGCGGATATATCCGTAAGATCGATAGCCTGGTGGCAGGAAAAGCAGCAAGCTATATTAAAGAAAATGCCCCTGATTTGTCTTGGGTATACCTGGAATTCTCTGATGATATGGGACATCGCCACGGAGATGGAGATATTTTGTATAAGGCAATCTCCTTCGAGGACAGGCTGATCGGAAAAATATATGATGCCGTAAAAGAACGTGAGGCAAAGCATGGAGAGGATTGGTTATTCATCGTTACAACGGATCATGGAAGATCTGCCAGTAACGGAAAAGGGCATGGCGGGCAAAGTGATAGAGAACGGGATACCTGGATTGCAATCAATAAACCCAATATTAACGCATATGCCAAAAATAATCGTGTTGCGATTACAGATATTCTTCCTACGATGACTGATTTTCTCGGTATCAAAGTACCTGAGAATGTTCAACAGGAAATGGACGGAATCGATTTGCTTAAAAACAGAGCGGTAAGCCAGCTGAAAGCCTCTTTGTTAACCGACAGAACATTGGAAGTAACATGGAAAGTGGTAACTCCCACGAAGGAATCTGCTGAGGTGTATGTGACCACTACCAATAATTTCAAAACCGGTGGTAAAGACTATTACCAGTTGTTGGGACAGGCAGATCTGAGCAGCGGTAAGTTTATCTCAAAACAAAAACTCGATCATTCCGATATCTACAAGATTGTTCTGAAAACCAAAGAAGGCTTTCTGAATACGTGGATCACTCAACAAAATAAATAAGGAATCTACTTATGAAATTACATCTTTTAATCGGCCTGGGCTTAGTCACAGGCCTGGAAGTCTATGGCCAGAACGTACAGAAAATAGATGGCGCCGATACCATAAAGACCCATGAGAAAAAGATCGATGAGGTTGTTATTACAGCACTTGGGATCAAAAAAGACAAAAAAACGTTGGGATATGCAGTACAGGAGGTGAAAGGCGATGTGTTTGAAAAAGCAAAGGAACCGAATTTCATCAATTCCCTTTCCGGAAGGGTAGCCGGATTGAATGTTAAGAACAGTACGGATCTTTTTCAGGATCCGGGAATCAGCCTGAGGGGTGCCAAGCCGCTTATTGTTATTGACGGTGTTCCAGACAGGACCGCTGATTTGTGGAGGATCAATGCGGATGATATCGATAATATCAGTGTATTGAAAGGGCCTACAGCTTCTGCTTTGTACGGATCAGTGGGAAAGGACGGAGCAATCATGATTACCACTAAAAAAGGTAAGAAAGGAAGAATGAGTATTTCATTTAATAATTCCACCATGTTTCAGACTTCTTTTATCCGTATTCCTAAAGTGCAGACAACATACGGGGGAGGAAATAACGGGAAATATGCCTATATAGACGGAAGTGGTTCCGGAAGTGAAGGTGGCGGATGGATCTGGGGTCCTAAGCTAGACCAGAAAGATCCTACAACACCCAGTGGATATTATGAAACTCCGCAATACAATAGTCCGATTGATCCTGCAACCGGAAAACCGATACCCTTACCATGGATTTCCCGCGGAAAGAATAATATTAAAAACTTCTTTGATACCGGCGTTATCCAGTCCAATAACCTGAGTGTGGACTGGGGAAGTGAAAAAGCAACTTTCAGACTTTCCCTTTCTAATATTTATCAGAAGGGAATCGTTCCGAATACCGATCTGAAAACTACGTCAATCAGTCTGGCAGGATCCGTAAATCCTATTGAAAAGCTTACGATTAATTCTACTTTAACCTATAATAAAGAATATACCTCCAACTTCCCGGAAGTAGGATACGGACCTACGAACTATCTTTATAATCTCGTATTATGGACCGGTGCCGATGTAGATGTAAGAGACCTGAGAAATTACTGGGTAGCCGGAAAAGAAGGATACCAGCAAAGGCATTACAATGTTTCTTACTACAACAATCCTTATTTTCAGGCGTATGAATACCTGAGGCCTTACTATAAGGATAATGTAATGGGAAATGTAAACCTGGAATACCAGATCATTCCCAAATTATCAGCTAAAGCCCGAGTGGGGACAAATGTGTATGCCCTGAACCGCGAATATAGAGAGCCTAAAAGCTATATAGGGTATGGAAATAAGTCATTAGGAAACTATACGCAGATTAACGGAAATTATTTTGATATTACTTCAGAACTGGGACTTAAATACCAGAACCGCTTTTCAGAAAACTTCTCATTAACCGGTGAAGGATATGTGTCTAATTTCTACAGGGAACAGAAAAATAGTGAGATCCGTACTGATGGATTGGTAAGCCCGGGATGGTATAATCTTTTTAACAGTATAGGACCGCTATTTGCTCCAAAAGCAGGAAACCGGAAAGAATTTGAACAGATCAACAGCGTATACGGGTACGTAGATATGGAAATTTACAAAGCATTTTTCCTGAATATGACTGCCCGATATGACAAAGTATCCACACTTCCGAAAGGAAATAACGGGTATTTCTATCCGTCTGTTTCCGGATCAGTATTGCTTAACCAACTGGTAACGCTTCCGGATTGGATCAGTTTTGCCAAACTTCGCGGATCATTGGCCCAGGTTTCCAATGGTAAGCTGGCCAACGATACGTATGGTTATATCTCTGCATTTGAAAAAAGTGATATCAGCTGGAACGGACAATCAACATTTGTTTTCGGGGACGTGTTGATCGACAGTAATATAAAGCCGGAAACATCGAACTCATGGGAGGTAGGAACGAACATTTCATTTCTAAAAAACAGAATTAATTTAGACGTTGCTTATTACCAAACCCGGGATTATAATAATCTGGCGAGTATTCCTCTGTCTGAGGGAGTAGGATATAAAACGTACCTAACCAACGGAAATGTATTTCAAAGAAAAGGGGTAGAGTTTACCCTGAATGCGGATGTCATTAAGAAATCGGATTTCAGATGGAGTACACAGCTGAATTTGAGCCACTACCGGAAGTATTTAAAAGAAGCTTATGGTGGTAAAGATTATACAACAATCTATAACGCTGCCAACGGAAGGAACAATTTCATCCGGGTAGGAGAGAGAGCTGATAAACTGACTGCCATGCCTTATGAAACTTCACCGGAAGGGCAATTGGTCCTTCAAAACGGATATCCCGTGAATTCCACAGCACCCTTTGAAAGCAATATGGGATATTCTGATCCGGACTGGACTTATGGTTTATCCAATAATTTCAGCTACAAGAACTTCTCACTTTCCTTATTATTTGATGGCCGACTTGGAGGAACCATGTATTCCACTACCAATCAGAAAATGTGGTGGGGAGGGATTGCGCCGGGAACAGTTAATCAGTATAGGGATGATGCCAATGCCGGAAACAATACTTATATAGCACCGGGTGTAAGAGTGGTAAGCGGTTCTATAACATATGACCAGAATGGTAATATAAAATCCGATACCCGCGTTTTTGTTCCCAATGATGTTGCTGTAAACTACAATGCTTATATGCAGAGTACCAGCAATGCTTTTGAAAGCAATTACCATTATTATAAGCAAACCTTTATCAAATTGAGAGAGATCACGGTTACTTATAATTTTGAAAAATCTTTTGCCGAAAAATTAGGAGTATCATCAGCGAGTGTTTCGTTAATCGGTAGAAACCTTTGGCTGGCTTCAAAGATTAAAAATGTAGATCCCGATTCTGGTGTCGACCAGCTTCAGACTCCTGCAACAAGAAGTTTTGGAGTTAATCTCAATGTAAAATTCTAATGATAAAAATACGATAGAAATGAAAGTAGCTAAAATATATATAGTGTTGCTGACTGCTTTAATAGGACTTACGGGCTGCAGCAGGGTAGATGATTTCCATGATGATCCCAACCGTTCTAAAAGTGTAGATGCGGAAAACATCCTTCCGGGAATCGAAGTGAATGCATTCAGTACGATTAAGGCGGAAGCAGCTCTTGCATCTAGACAACTTACCTATATCAACGGAGTTAATGCGCAGCAGTATTACAACTGGCAAAGAGGATCATTTGGTGTTTATGACAACATCAAGCAGGTGGAAAAGATGGTGGAGGAAGCCAATAAAAAAGGAGGAAAGGAATATATTGCACTGGCCCGCTTCTTTAAATCTTATTATTTTATCTCCTTAACCGAGACATTTGGTGATATTCCTTATAGTGAGGCGATAAACACGGCTAATTTTTATCCGAAATATGATGACCAGAAAAGCATTTATAAAAACGTCCTTAATGAACTGGCATTAGCCAATACCGAGCTTTCCAATCTGAATACTCCGATCCGTGGGGACATAATCTATAATGGAGATTTGCTTAAGTGGAGAAAACTGATCAATTCCTACAGATTAAGGATCTTGATGGATCTTTCTAAAAAAGCAGATGATCCGGATCTGAATGTAAAACAGACTTTTGCCAATATTATCAATAATCCGGCCCAAAATCCTGTGATGGAATCCAGCAATGACAGTGGTGCATTACCGTTTTATAATCTTGTAAATAACCGGTATCCGTTTTTTAATAGTAATGATCTGCAGACGGCCTATTATATGGAGCAAAGTTTTGTAGATAAACTCAGGACTTCCAAAGATCCAAGGTTATTTAAAATGGCTGAAAAGAAAACAAGTACAGTTGGGACAAGTCCTTCAGATCCGTTTAGCTTTTATGACGGATTATATGGAAGTGGGGATCTGGGGCAGAATTCTACCAAAGCATCCAATGGTCTGGCATCAAGAATTAATCCGAGATATTTTAATGATCCGATCAATGAGCCTTCTTTATTAATGGGATATGCTGAACTCCAATTTGTTTTGGCCGAAGCGGCCGTAAGAGGCTGGATCAATGCAAACGCAAATACATACTACCTGAATGCCATTAATGCATCCATGACTTTCTATAAAATAAGTCCTACAGATGTAGCAGCTTATCTGGCTCAGCCAACCATTAATCTGCAGCCTGGAAAAGAGATCGAACAGATCATGGATCAGAAGCATACGGCCTTGTTTTTTAATACGGGGTGGCAAATATTCTATGATCAGAGAAGAACAGGTTTTCCTCACTTCAATACTGATGGTCCCGGAATTCTGAACAACGGCAAGATTCCTAAAAGATGGATGTATCCTTCTTCGGAAATCAATAATAACAATACCAATCTTAACAATGCTATCACCAAGCAGTATCCGGCTGGTGATAATATTAATGAGACCATGTGGCTGATTAAGTAAGCCGTACTGAATTTACACATCGGATCAATAAAAAACTCCTGCTTCGAAGAAGCAGGAGTTTGCTGTTAGTTAGAAAATGAAGGATATGATGATTCAATATAAATTTTTAGCTGAACTTTTTAATTGCTTCCGGAGAAACAGGTGTGAAAAAATTGATCAGATTTCCGTCCGGATCACAGAATAAAAGTGACCGGTTACCCCACGGCATGGTGGTGGGCTCCTGGACAATTTCGCTTGTAATTCCTTTAATTCTCTCATATTCATCGTCTACATTGTCGACAATAAATTCTATTATGCTGCTTTTGCTTCCGGTAGATGCTGTGAGGTTTTCACTGAAGAGCGTCATGGTGCGTGTGCTTCCTATAGCTAAAGTGATAGAACTTGTAGAGAGCTCTGCAAAATCTTCTGTATACCATTGAGCTGTCAGTCCCATTGCATTCTCATAAAACTGCACGGATTGCTTAATGTCCTTTGTGATAATTCTTAATGATGTTAATTTCATGTTTGTTGAATTTAATAATATCCTGGAACAAAAGTAAGCTCAGGTTGTGACAAGAGTATGTCAGTAGAAAAATTAATCTCTGAATTTTTTACGGAAATTAAGGGCTGTCATTCCCGTTTCTTTAGAGAAAAAGCGTGAAAAATAGGAATGATCTTCGAAGCCCAGGTCATTTGCAATCTGTTTTACATTGAGGTCACTGAAGTATAAAAGCCGTTTAGCTTCAAGAATTATATTGTACCTGATCCAGAATGAAACAGGGGAACCCGTATATTTTTTCAGGCATTCATTCAGGTATGATTCTGAAATATGGAGCATTTTTGCGTAATCGGAAGGACTTTTATATTTCCTGATATGTTTGTTAAGAAGATTTTTGAATTGAAAGGACAGTTCAGCGGTTCTTGAATTGGCATCAGAATTCTCCCGGATACGAACAACATCTGCTGCCATTTCAAAAAAGGAACGCAGTAATGAGTAAGCTATATTTAAATTGAGTTTATCCCCGGAAGAATGATCTGTTTTTCTATGTAAAATATTCAATAGCTGATCCATATCTTCCGCATCTTCCGGACGAAGATCAATAGGTTCCTGAAAGCCCAGCCAGCTTTCAAAAGTATTCCGGCATGATGGGTCCACCAATGAAGGATCTACAGCGATATACCATCCTTCAGCTTTTCTCGACTGAATCCGGTAATGAATCTGTTCCGGTAAAATGTAGTACAGCTGTTTTTCACGGATAATTTTATTTTCAAAGTCTACAATTGTAGATCCGGAGCCTTTCAACATCATAAAAAATATATAATGATCGTCACGGTGTGCCCCAAGATCTCTGGAATGCTTCCGACTGATCTGCTCAGGGCCAAATCGTGAAATTAAAAAACTATGATCAGTTTTTTCCTGTAATTGATGGATGGGAATATTTTGCATAGAGAATGTAATCAATTATTAAAGTCCCAGGATGCGGTCTGCATTTCCATGGGCAATCTTTGCGATCTGTTCAGCTGGAAGATTTATGCCGTGTAAGAAATCAATACCCATCTGATTATCACTAAAAGGATAATCTACCGATAGAATAATATGATCTATGCCTATCGTATCCAATGCTATTTGCAAAGGAGGTTGGGTGAAGAAACCACTCGTTGTTATATAAAGCTGCTCTCTGAATGTATCAGCCATTGTTCTTTGATTACGGCCTCCATTACCCGGCTGAAAAGCCTTATTGGACCTGTCCCACATGATCGGCAACATTTCGCCCATATGGCCTATGATTATTTTCAGTTTGGGATAATCATCAAAAACTCCGGCTATCAGAAGTCGCAGTACATGAATAGCTGTTTCTGAGTGCCATCCCCATCCCCAGCAGGCAAGAGCATCAAAAGAACCGGAGGTTGTGCCTATATTGCTGTAGTAAGCATCCATGACAGGTTTTGGTGGGATTCCGGGGTGTATATATAGGGGAACTCCTAACTTTTCAGCTCTTTCAAAAACAGGTGCAAATTTAGGAGCGTCCAGGAATTCTCCACAGGTAAGTCCGCGGATCATAGCACCGCGGAAACCATAAGTCTTTACGGTGCGTTCAAGCTCATCAGCCGCAGCAGAGGGAGCCACCATCGGAAGATGGGCAAATGCCGCAAACCTGTCAGGATGATCTTTTATTCTCTCCGCCAGCAAATCATTATATTGCGAAGCAAATGCAGGAGCAGATGACTGATCCAGTAAATTGACATCGGTATTTTCTACAGAAAGGACCTGCATGGATATACCCGATTGATCCATCGATTCCAGTCGTTGTCCGGAAATATCCGACAACATAGGCATCAGTCTCATTGCCGGACCCGATGGCTGCTTTTTATCCGTTATACCGTCAGGAAGAAAGTGGGACATTTCAGGAAAGGACACGTGTTCCTCTATTGTTACTATTCTCATTGTAAAAGGATTTTATTGCCACAAAAATAGAATACTAAAGGTACGCAATCAATGAAGAACTTACAGGGATGATAGCACAATTCGCGGTAATTTTTTTCTGGGATATATGAAATGGAGAGTGCTCATGCATTAACTCATTACCTGATCTTTTATAAACCATGAATAGATTGGAATATTCTGTACATTTGTTGATCATCTCATTAAAGATCGCTTATGAAGGAAAACCCTTTACTGAAAAATATTTCCAGATATGTTACTTTAACAGAGGAAGAGACTGAAATTTTTAAGAGTTTCTGGACAGAGAAAATTTTGGAAAAGGGAGATTATCTTTTGAGAAACGGGGATGTCTGCCGGTATGATAATTATGTGGTTTCTGGTCTCGTGAAAGCATTTTATATCAATTCCGAGAATGGTAATGAAGAAATTCTTTATTTCTCTATTGACGATTGGTGGGCCAGTGATATCGATAGTTTTTCTAAACAGAAAACTTCTATTTACAATATCCAGGCTCTTGAAAAAACCAAGGTCTTACAGATCAATTACCATTCATTTCAAAATCTGTTGCGGGCTATTCCACAACTTGAGCGTTATTTCCGGCTTATCCTTGAAAGTTACCTGGGGGTCCTGCAAAAAAGACTGATCTACCATAATGTATATGATGCAGAATACAGGTATTTTGATTTTCTTGAAAGATATCCTGATATCGCTTCCAGGGTTCCGCAGTATCTGATTGCTTCCTATCTGGGAGTGTCGGCAGAATTTATTAGCAGACTGCGAAAAAAAAATAAATCCTCTTGAACTAGGTCAATTTTTCTCTCTTTTATAATCTGGAATTTTGCTTCATTATAATAACGAAGCATATGAAAAAAGTATTGATCATCAACGCAAGCGTAAGAAATGAAAGATCACACAGCCGAAAACTGTCAAAGCTTTTTGCAGACAACTGGACATCAAAATATCCTCATGATATATTTACCTACAGGGAAGTAGGAACAGAGTTGATTCCCGGAATTGATGAATCCTGGATTGCCGGGGCGTTTACCAAGCCTGCAGACAGGACAGAAGCGGATCATAAAGCCTTGGAGCTGAGTGATGAACTGGTGGATGAACTGAAAGAACATGATATTTATGTCATTGCCATACCAATGTATAATTGGTCGCTTCCCAGTGGTTTGAAAGCCTATATCGACCAGGTGATGAGATTCAATAAAACCTGGAAATTCCGATCAGGAGTTCCTGATGGCGATTATGTAGGCTTACTTGAAAATAAAAAGATATTTATACTGTCCAGCAGGGGAGATACAGGCTATGGAGCAGGAGAGAAAAATGCTCATATGAATTTTCAGACCACGTATCTGGAGTTTATATTCGGGATTATGGGAGTAAAAGATATAACCCTTTTTTCTCTGGACAATGAAGAGTTCGGCGGAGAGATATTTGAAAAGTCCAAAAGGCAAATCTTTGAGCAGATAAGCCTGGTTGAATAAAGCAGAGTATTTTAGGTTTTCCAATTACAATTGAAAAGCAGTTATACTAAAAACCATAATTCAAAACTGCTGCCCTCATTCAGTGCCTGGTAATTGAGATACCCTCCATGCGCTTCCAGTATACTTTTGGTAAGTGTGAGCCCGATTCCGGAACCACTGGCTCTTGTTGTAAAGAAAGGAAGGAAGATCTTGTCTTTAATTTCAGGAGTAATGCCCGATCCGTTGTCGGTAATAGCGATAATGATGCGGTTATTTTGAGATCGGACAGTGGTTGTGATGGTTTTATTTGCTTTTTCAGAAACGGCAAATATCGCATTGAGATACAAATTGATAAGACTGCGTTCTATCATTTTCTCATCCGCCAGAACCCTGAAATCTTCAATTTCGCGGACGATTGAAATATTTTGCTTTTCAAATTCCGGTTTCAGGAAATTTAATGCAGATTCTACTATTTTTTTCAGGGAAACAGAAGCCAGAACGGGTTTGGGTAATTCTGCAACCTGGCGGTAATCATCAACAAAGCTTAGCAACTGTTTTGATTTGGAATTAATGATCATCAGGCTTTCTTTCATTTCCTGCTGGTCTTCTTTATCTACGGTTTCCTGATTACTGATGTATTCCAGGCTTTGGATCAGGCTGTTTACGGGGGTCAGTGTATTGAGGAGTTCGTGTGAAATCACCTTCATCAGGTTATTCCATGCGAGCTTCTCTTTTTGTTCTATGATCTTCTGAACGGATTCCAGGGTGATGATGTAAAAACGGTGTTGCGGATTTTTTACCTGTTTTGTTCTTAATGAAAAGGACTGCTTGGAATTTCCACGAATAGAAATATCAAAAAATTCCTGAGAATTGCTGTATCCTGTATCCTCAATAATTTTAAAAAATTCAGGGGCTTTAGATGCATACAGGCTCCAGCTGTTGTATCTTGGAACCTGGAGGCTTGTAAGAAAAGCTTCATTCACATAAAATACTTCCCAGTTTTTATTTTCCTCGGAAAGGATCATGAGTCCTGTTTCCATCTGATCCAGAATACTTTCGTACAGAAGCTTATAGGACGATAGGGAAAATTGTTCTTCCTTGCTTTGGTAGTACAAACGGATGCTGCTATCCAAAAGCGCTGTTCCTTCCTCTTTGGGAAATAATGAAAAATCTTTTTTTCTGATAGAAGATATAATCTTCTCTGTTTTTGATGCTAAAGTAATCTGCGATTGGTTGATCAAAATAACAAAGAGCACCATTATTCCGGCAAAAAGACTCGCATTAAACCATTTTTCCTGTAAAAAAAAATGATAGGTAGCAATTCCGCTCATGATTGCCAGAAAGTGGTAAAGCAACCACCAATATTTATATTTATTCATAATTTTAATACATTGTCTAAAATCTACTTTCTAACCTCTAATTTCTACCATCTACCACTCATATCCCAAATTTCTCCATTCTCCTGTAAAGTGCAGCCCGGGAAAGACCTAAATCTTCGGCTGCCAGAGAAATATTCCCGGTATGTTTTTTCAATGCCTTTTTGATCAGTACTTCTTCCATTTCCTCGATATTAAGATTGATAATGGTTTGCTCTTGCTCCTCCGGCTGAGGCATCAGCAATTGGAGACGATGATCGGTGGACAGGATAACACTTCTTTCAAGACAATGATCCAGCTCCCGGATATTTCCCGGCCAGGAATAATTGATAAGGGTAAGCATTAAACCTTCCGTAAGTTCCAGGTTCGGTTTATGGTATTTCTGTTTATAGCGGTCCAGAAAATACTGAGCCAGAAGACCTATATCTTCCTGTCTTTCCCTTAAAGCAGGGATATGAATTTCCACGGTATTGATACGGTAGTAAAGATCCTGGCGAAAGCGATTTTCAGCTACCGCTTTTTTAAGGTTTTCATTAGTGGCAAAAATAAAACGGACATCCAGTAAGCGTTCCTTGGTTTCACCTAATCTCGACAATTTCCGGTTCTGAATAAGGCTTAATAATTTTGTCTGCAACTGTAGCGGTAGATTTCCGATCTCGTCAAGAAAAACTGTTCCATTTTGTGCATTTTCTATTTTTCCGGCGTAATCCTGGTGGGCATCAGTAAATGCTCCTTTTTTATAACCGAATAATTCTGATTCAAAAAGGCTTTCGGAAATACTCCCAAGATCAATATGCACAAAAGGCTGATTTTTTCTCTCCGATTGTTCATGAATAGACTCGGCAAGGACATATTTTCCCGTCCCGTTTTCTCCCAGAAGCAGAACATTGGCATCCGTAGGGGCCACTTTTTCGATTTGTTCTAAGACCTCCTGCATTTTCGGAGAATGACTATCAAGCTGATACTGATGGTTTTTCTGATTTATATTTTCCCACTGACTCAGCTTTTTATTTTTTCTGGAAATATCTACAGCGAGATTCACAGAGGCATAGAGCTTTTCATTATTCCACGGCTTCAGGATGAAATCCGACGCACCGTTTTTTAAAGCTTCAACCGCAAGTTCTACTTCGCCGTAAGCGGTCATAAGAATAATGGGAAGCTGAGGTTCAAGTGTTTTAATCTCCTTCATCCAGTACAAACCATCCTGGCCGCTTTCAAAACCTTTTCTGAAGTTCATATCCAGTACTACTGCATCAACCTGGTTTTCAGTCATGAATTTCATAATCTGTACGGGCTTACTGAGACAGCTGACCTCTGTGAAAAATTTTTTAAGCCAGACTCTTGCAGAAAACAAAATGTCTTCGTCGTCATCTACAATGAGAATGTGCGCTTCTTTTTTTCGCATATCGGTATTTGTTGATTGTATTAAAACTCATTCTTTTCTATTAAAAATGTTCATTATCGGACAAAAAGTGTCCGATAATGAACACCTGATCAACTCCGCTTATTAATGTTATTTCAGATTATCAGACACTTATAAAAGTATAATTTTCTGGCATCTGTGTTGTGTAATTTACTGTAACAAAAAGAGTTATCTTTATTATGGATACGAAAATAGTAAAAAAGAAATCGAAATTAAAATTTGTTTTAGGGGGATTGGGAGCTATAGCTGTTTTGTCGCTTTCCGGGATGTATTTCAGCAGCCAGAAAAAGACGTATAATGTTTCGGCAGAAGATATCCAGACCGATAAGGTTACGAGAGGGAAATTTGAAGATATGCTGATGGTGAATGCGCAGACACAATCGCTTAAATCTTCATTTGTAAATGTTCTGGAAGGAGGAGCGGTTAAGGAAATATTTGCTGAAGACGGTCAGATGGTCACCAAAGGTCAGCCGATAGCAAGAGTCTACAATCCGAATACCGAATTCAGCTATATGAATCAGGAAACAGGGATCATGCAGCAGATCAGCCAGATGAGGAGTACACTTCTGGAACTGAAAAATCAGGAGCTGGCTCAGGATAAGGAATTGCTGCAGGCACAGAATGATTATAATACAGCCCTACAGAATTTTAACCTTCAAAAACGTCTCTATGATGCAGAGATCGGGAAGAAAACAGATTATGACATCAGTGTGCAGAATCTTACGTACCAGAAACAAAGGAAATCAATTGTAGAAAAAGGCTATTCCAGTGAAAAAAATTCCAGAAACGCTCAAATGTCGGCAATTAATACATCGATAAACCAGATGGATAAAAGCTTACAGATCTTACATTCCAACAAAAATAATTTCCTGATCATGGCTCCGGCTTCCGGAAGACTTTCATCTTTCACAATATCGGTAGGTGAGAACCTTACGAATGGCCAAAGCATTGGAAAAATAGATCTGATGGACGGCTATAAGCTGGTAGCTAAAGTAGACGAATATTACATCAACAAACTGCAAAACGGAATTAAAGGAGTTCTGGATAATAACGGACAGGAAGATGGGGTGGTGATTACCAAAATACTTCCTGAAGTAAAAGACGGGCAGTTTTCAGCAGAGCTTAATTTCACGGACAAAAAGCCTGAAAACCTCAAAATAGGGATGACATTCGGAGTAAAACTAAAACTTTCGGCAGATACACAGAGTACCATGATTCCAAAAGGGAATTTTTATAAAGATACCAATGGGAAATGGGTGTTTGTGGTTAAAGGAAATAAAGCGGAACGGAGAAACGTAAGCCTGGGTAGGGAAAACCCTTTATATTATGAAGTGAAATCGGGGCTTCATGAAGGAGAAACGGTAATCATATCAGATTATGCAGATCTTAAAAAATATGAGATACTCACCATAAAAAAGTAAAAATATGAATACTTTTAATTCATATTGTTACAGAGATGAAGCCGATTCATCAATTTAGGCAAAAAGCTTCTCTAATGAACCTGATATCAGGGATTTATCAACAATACATAATACAATTAAATATCAAATTATCATGATCAATATTCATAACCTTTCAAAAATTTATATATCAGAAGATGTTCAGACCCATGCATTAAATCAGTTAAGCCTGGGCATTAAAGAAGGAGAATTCCTTGCTGTAATGGGACCTTCAGGCTGTGGAAAATCTACTTTTCTCAATATTCTCGGACTTCTGGATTCCGCTTCAGCCGGTTCTTATCAGTTTTCAGGAGTGGAAATGGTGGGACTTAGCGAAAAAGGTAAATCGGATGTCCGTAAAAAGAATATAGGTTTCATTTTTCAGAATTTTAATCTGATAGATGAGCTTACCGTCTATGAAAATATTGAACTGCCCTTGATTTATAATGGGGTTTCCTCCTCAGAAAGAAAAAAGAAGGTGGAAGAAATTATGGAAAAGATAAATATCAGCCACCGGGCCAAACATTATCCCCAACAGCTTTCGGGAGGGCAGCAGCAAAGAGCAGCCGTAGCCAGGGCCCTCGTCACCAAGCCCAAACTGATCCTTGCCGATGAGCCTACGGGGAATCTGGACAGTTCTAATGGAAACGAAGTGATGAACCTGTTGGCAGAACTTCACAGAGAAGGCTCTACCATTGTTATGGTAACACACTCTTCCTATGATGCCGGATATGCTTCCCGAATCATCACTATGAAAGATGGAGAGATTTTTAATGAGGAACATGCTTCTCAGAGAAAAGATGTATTCGCTAAGGCGGATGCTAAAGAATTCGGATAAATCAAAATCCTTCAGTGTACCCATGAAGATCATGGAAATGATCTGTACCATCCATTATTAATAACAACAGAATTATGTTCAAGAACTGGCTTAAAATTGCTTTCGTCAATTATAAAAAAAATGCGCTGTCCACCATTATCAATATATTTGGACTTACGATAGGGCTTACAGGATTTATGCTGATCCTGATGCATTGGAATGATGAGGAATCCTATGAAAAATGGAATCCTAAAAAAGATGATATCTATGCCTTTCAAACCTATTCTAAGGCAGAGAACTCTTACCGCAGCAGTATTTCTTATCCTATGGCATTCAATGCCCTTAAGAAAATTCCCGAAGTTCAGGATTACGTTCTTTTCTTTGGTACCGGAATTGGTAATAAAATGACTACAAAATACCATACAGCATTTCAGCAGGACGGTCTTCTGGCATCTGAAAGCTTCTTTCATTTTTTTCCTTTTAAGATTATTTCAGGAGGAGCAAAAGATGCTTTAAAAACAGAAACCTCTATTGCTATTTCCAAACAGACGGCTATCAGGCTGTTCGGAAAGACAAATGTTGCGGGGGAATCTGTAAAGATTGAAAATAAAGACTATATCGTTACCGCGGTATACGAACTTCCGGAAGGAAATACGCAGATAAAACCGGAGTTTATCATTAATCCTGTGGAACAGTTCAGAAGTGACCGTGACCACTGGAACGACTATCGTTATGCATGTTTCTTCATGTTAAAAAAGGGAGTGGATCCGTCGGTTTTCAGTGAGAAATTTAAAAGAGACATCATTGAAGTAAGGGCAGCGGTAGACGCAAAAGATTCTGGAATCAGCACCCAGCAATTTCTCGAAAAATATGGCCCCAACACCGTTTTACTGACTCCACTTGATAAGATAAAACTCCATGCGAAATCTTCCCCGCTGGCTGCAGGAGATTTTAAAACTGTGCTGATCTTGTTTATTTTATCTGTACTGATCGTTGTTTTATCTGCTATTAATTTTATTAACCTAAAAACAGCAGAAGCATCTCAAAGAGGCAAAGAAGTAGGAGTGAGAAAGGCAATCGGAGGAACAAGGTCTTCACTGATGAGACAATTTCTTTTAGAGACTTTTATAATTTGCATGGTATCCTATTTTATTTCGCTGGTGCTTACGGAACTCCTGCTTCCGAGCTTTAATAAGTTTTTTGATAAAGAAATAAAGCTGAATGACTGGCATGTCTTTCTTTATTCCCTGATCATGGTACTTTTGGTTACTTTGCTGTCAGGACTTATTCCGGCTTTTTATCTCTCCAGCTTTAAAGCTATTGAAACACTGAAAGGGAATTTTTCACGAAGTAAGCACGGGATATGGTTAAGAAACGGAATTCTTACCCTTCAGTTGATGATCTCTTCGTTTTTTATCATCGGTGGGCTTATTGTAAACAGTCAGGTAAAATATATGATGAACAAAGATCTTGGTTTTAATGGAAAGCAAATCATGCTGATAACCTTCAATGAAAACGATCCTAAACCGTGGCTGAAGTATGAGCGTCTGAAGTCCGAAATTTCTAAAATTGATGGAGTAGAAGCGGTTTCCTTTGGAGATGCAGTTGCGGGGAGTAGCAGGAAGAAAAGTGCTAATATCGATTATATGCAGGAGACTATTAATACAAACTATAGTTCCATGGATTACAACTACCTGCAGTTTATGGAAGTGAAATTGTTAAAAGGACGCTGGCTAAACCCTAATCTCGCCTCAGATACAATTAACAGTCTGATCGTAAATGAAGCATTTGTTAAAAAGTTTGGCTGGACCGATGAGGAAGCTTTGGCGCGAAATTTAAATCCGGGATTCGACGACAATAAAAAATATAGGATTGTTGGGATCGTTAAAGATTTTAATCTTAAAAGTTTAAAATTTAAAGTAGAACCCATTGCATTTTTCCATTACAAAGAAACTGCCGCAAACAGGTATGCTCTGCAAAGTATCCAGGTAAAGGTAAAACCTGATGATATTGAAGGAACAGTAAACAAGGTAAAAAAATACTGGGAAAACTCAGCTGAGCCGGGATATCCGTTCCAATACTATTTTGTAAATCAGAAATTTGCGAAAACCTTTGTACAGTATCAGAAACAGCAGACCTTATTTACTATTCTCAATGCCATGGTGCTTATGGTGGCTCTGCTTGGGCTTTTTGCTCTCTCTTCCCTGATGATCGAACAAAAGCTGAAAGAAGTAGCGATCAGGAAAACTTTAGGTGCGTCTGACCGTATTTTGGTCTTCGGACTGACCAGACAGTTTCTTTGGATTGCCATAATTGCAGTATTGATCAGTGTACCTATATGTTACTACCTGATGAACGAATGGCTGAAAGACTTTGCCTACAGAATTGATATGCCGTTATGGCCATTTATCGTCAGTTTCTGTGTATTGCTTGCATTGACATTTGCCGTGGTAAGTATAAAAGCGTACAAAGCTACAAAAGTCAATCTTGTAAAGTATCTTAAATATGAATAAGTAGCGCAATCATACTATATTTTTAATCTACTTAAATCAGAACGAACTCATGAAAAATTTCATTTTCATATTTTTTATCAGCCTGTATCCGGGACAGCAAACCTGGAACCTGCAACAGTGCCTGGATTATGCATCTACGCATCATCCGTCAATAAAACAGGCCGCTGTTGCCGTAGAAAAGAATGACAGGCTGATCACCGGATCAAAAGGAATGCTCCTGCCAACAATAGAAGCAGGGGTAAACCACACGTATAGTTTCGGATCTTCAATCAACCAGTCCAGTAATCAGCGTGAAGCTCTTAATACACAATACGATCAATTCAACGCAAGGGCGGATTGGGAACTGTTCAACTGGAAAAATTTCCTGAATATCTCTCTTTCTAAATTGAATAAAGAAACCAGTACCTACAAGCTTGCGCAGGCTAAAAATGAAGTAAAGCTGAATGTTATACAGATGTTCTTCACGTATCAGAACAGCAAAAGCTGGCTGGAAGTGCTGGAAACCCAGATCTCAGGCATTGAAGAGCAGATTAAACGGACTGAAAAGGAGGTGGAGATTGGCAACAGGCCCAAAAGCGATATCTATGATATAAAAGCCAATTTAGGAACTTTACAGGAGCAATGGGTATCCGCCAAGAACCAGCGTGACCTGTCAAGGATTAACCTTCTCAATGCTATGGCGGTAACACAAGATTCGATAGATTTTGTCATGGATAATGAGAATCCTCTTTCAGAAAGTGAATTTCAGGATCCCGACTTTACAAAAAGGCTTTTAGAAAAGAATCCGGCTTACCAGTCGGTGATGGCGGAGATTAATGCACAGAAAAAAAAGGAAGAGGTAGCAAGAGCCGGATATTGGCCAACTTTGAACGGAACCTATAGCTGGTCAACTTTTTATAATAAGGTTTTGGGAAAAGATAATGCGTCGACCCTTAGTTTTTCTGATCAGTTCGGACAAAATAAGAATCAATCCCTTAGTTTCGGCCTCAGTATTCCCGTTTTCAATAAACTTCAGGTAAAAACAAATGTTGAGATCGCAAAACTGAATGCTATCAATTCCAACTATGACAAAGAACTGGTAATTAATAATCTCACACAAACCATCAATTCCATAAAAGCCCAGTTTCTGAATGCACAGGAAAAATACCATCTTCTGGATCTCAATTTTGAAAATCAGAAACTGTCATTTCAGAAATCGGAAGAAAAATACAAAGAGGGTTTAATGGATGCCTATACCTTCTTCGTTGTTAGGAACGGTTGGCTCCAGGCCAATTATAATCTCATCAGCAGTAAGAATGATCTTATTCAGCAGACTGAATTATTAAAAGTGCTGGAATCCGGTTTATAAAAACGGGTCAGCAGAAAAATAAAAACCTATTTAACACTGATTATATTGAAGGCTATCCCGGATTTTCGGAATAGCCTTTTTTTGGTTCAATCGTTATAAATTATTGAATTACAGCATTTCTTTTACTCAGAGTGTGAGCAGAAAAATAACCTAAAGCACCATTGCTGATGTTACTCGGCGGATTGGATGGAGTTACTCCACCACCGGGGCCGCCTCCATCAATGATTTGAAGCAATGCACTGTAGTACGTGAATACATTATTATCAATAGATTGCATTTCTACATGGATGGTGTCACCAACTACAACCTTGTGGCTGTTTCCGTCTTCGTCATCATTGGGAAGAAACAAAGGGCGCTGATTCAGTAATCCGTTATTGATATTATCTGAAAATACTTCAAGCGTCTTTTTAGGCTTGCTGTTGATAGTAAAGCTAAAAAGATAACGGTTTCCCAAGGCTACAGGATCCGTGAAAAGAGGCAAAAGGGTATAAGTGGTCTCTCCTCCGAATACAAAGGAATCCTGAGTAAGGCCATCGAAACTTACAGCTGCAGGCATAGTGCTTTGAGCAGTATATTGTTGTCCCTCAGCCTGTATTTTTAAAGTATAAGTCCTTCCCGATACTCCGCTGAAGTTGGTCGTCTGATATTTTCCGTCTCCGATATATTGCAGGGTTTCTGTCTGTCCCGTGTTATCGCTTACAATCACCTGTGCATTGGTAACAGCAGGATACAAATTATTTTCGGTAACCGCTACTGATTTTGTTATTCTTACAATATAAGGACCAGGTTGATCTGTAATGTTTCCTTCAATGACGATCTTTCCACTCTGATCAGCCAGATCAAGGTCTATTTCTTTTTGACAAGAGGTCAATAAAAACAAGGATAATATGATAAAAAATATATTCTTCATGATTTAAAATTTGAAATTGTAAGTAATATTAGGTACCCAACGGAATAATGAAGTTTGCATAGCACGCGTAGTTCCCGGATTATTTGGATTGTCTTCAAAAGTAATAGTATAGGCGTTTTCTCTACCATATATATTATAAATACCAAATGACCAAGATCCGTGGAACCGTTTGGTGGAATTAGGCTCATAAGTAGCACTTAGGTCCATCCTGTGGTAAGCGGGCATTCTATCCGCATTCCTGCTGCTGTACTGGAAAACGGTTTGTCCGTTCAGCTCATATTTCCCGGTAGGAAAAGTTACCGCATTTCCGGTGCTGTAAACAAATAACCCGGAAAAGGACCATTTTGGGTTTAGCTGATAGGTGGCCACAACGGATAAGTCGTGGGTTTTATCCATTCGTGCATTGTACCATTCGTTATCATTGATCCCATTGATTTTTCTCTCTGTTTTAGACAATGTATATGAGATCCAGCCTGTTAATTTCCCGCTTTTCTTTTTTGCAATCAATTCCAGACCATAAGCCCTTCCTTTTCCGAATAATAACTCACTTTCTACATCTGCTGCAGTATCAAAGGTAATTTGCGCACCGTTTTTAAAGTCGATCTGATTTTTCATTGATTTGTAATACACCTCAGCATTAATCTCGTAATTGTTGTTATTGAAATTTCTGCTGTAGCCTACACTTACCTGATCTGCAATTTCGGGCTTTACCGTATAGCTGCTCCCGATCCACTGATCTGTAGGGTTTCCGCTGCTGCTATTGCTCAAAAGATGCAGATTCTGGGTGTTTCTGGAGTATCCTCCTTTTACACTGCTCACTTCATTGATCCTGTAATTGGCTGTAATACGCGGTTCCGGATTTACATATGTTTTCCCGAATTTTCCTTTTTCAAGATATCTGCTGTCCGTAAGAACACCGTTATCATAACTATTAAATGTATCTCCACCTAAAACACTGAATGTAGAGAGCCGCACACCATAATTAATGGTCAGCTTTTCGGTTGCTTTGAAATCATCGTTGATATAAATGGCATTTTCCCACGAATACCGTGGATTTCTTGGAAAGCTGCTGACACTTGTTCCTGAAGCACTGCTCGGTGTCAGGGTATGGTAAATGGACTGTAGGCCAAAACGAACCGAATGTTTGTTTCCGGCAAACCACGTGAAATCCTGTTTAAGGTTCCAGTCCTGGATCTCTGAGTTCAGTCCGAATTTATTATCATTACTTTCCAGGCTTACTTTATAATTATAGTCGCTGTAGATCAGGGAAGTGTTGGAGAATAATTTACTGCTGATGATGCTGTTCCATCGCAAAGTAGCGGTTGTATTTCCCCAATCTGTCGCAAAGGTCTTCCCGATTCCCAAAACGTCTCTTCCAAAATATCCGGATAAATACAGTCGGTTATTATCATTGATCTGATAATTGGCCTTTAAGTTCAGATCATAGAAATACAGCTTACTGTCCTTAAAATCTTCACTTCCTTTTAGAAATAAATCCGCATACGTTCTTCTTCCGGAAACTATAAACGATGATTTTTCTTTTTGAATAGGACCTTCCACACTTAATCTGCTGCTGATCAAACCAATTCCTCCATTGATATTATAATCTTTATTATTTCCATCCTTCATTTTCACGTCCATGACAGAAGAAAGGCGACCACCGTATTGTGCGGGGCTGTTTCCTTTGATGATACTGGCATCCTTTAAGGCATCACTGTTAAATGTGCTGAAAAAACCCAACAGGTGAGAAGCATTATAAACAGGTGCTTCATCCAGTAAAATTAAGTTTTGATCGGTAGCTCCACCTCTAACACTGAATCCACTGCTTCCCTCACCATTACTTTTGATCCCCGGCAACAACTGAATGGTTTTCATAACATCCTTTTCACCGAATAAAACCGGAAGCTTCTCGATATTTTTAATACTTAAAGTCTCGGTACCCATTTGGGCAGTAGAAAGGTTTTTATCTTTTTTTACTCCGGAGATGATCACTTCATCAATCTTTGCTGTTCTCTCTTCTTCCTCCTGGTTCAGCGGAAGGTCCAGCTTGATATTCTTATCTACCGTGATGCTCTGTTCAAAATCCCTGTATCCCGGATATGAAATGACCATGGTGTAATTTCCTTCCGGTAGCGATAAAGAGTAGAAGCCATATTCATTGGCAACCACATTTATCGAAGGATCTTCAGCTACTTTTACGGTAACCCCAATCAACAATTCTCCGTTTTTTTTATCCTTGATCGTTCCGCTAACCGTGTATTTTTGTTGCGCTAAAACGACCGTACTGAAACAGAGTGCAGCTGAGGCAGCCGCAATTTTAAAAAAAGATGTTTGCATTCAGTTTATTATTTAAGTAGTAGATTTTTTAAATATAGTAGTAGGGTTTAATGGTTGATTGTTACAAGGATTGAAAAGGAAGTTTAATTTAACTCAGGAAGAGGTTTTTGAGGAATAGGTAAGTCACAGTTTTATAGTTTTTAGTGAATATTTTTAACTTAGAAATACGTCCTTTGAAAATATGCATCGCGAAAATAGGTATTTTGATTTGTAAAATACATTTATCACTGTTAATTTTCAAACAATTGTGAGTTTTGCATCATGGTCTTAGGTTTACGGATCGACCATTTACCGGATTTGAATCATCTTGTTATAGGATTAATAGTTTGTTATTCATGAAAATAACTGAGAAATGATAAAAATATTGGATGGCAGATTAAAAAAATTAATAATTTTAAAAACTTTTCAAATTATTAAACACTAAAACAATAAACATGAAAAAAGTAACAGGCATCGGAGGTATCTTTTTTAAATGTAAAGATCTTAATAGGTATTTGATACCAATCATTAAAAGCTAATTTTAAAAGTTATGCTATGATTCACTCATTCCATTTAAATATAAAACAATGAAAAAATTTATCGTATTATTTAGAGAGCCTGATGGAAGGACCATACAACATTCTGATGATGATATTAAAGCTCATCAGGAAAATTGGAAGAATTGGTTTTCGACTTGGGGACAAAAGGGAAAACTGGAAGGTGGGAGCGGCTTAACATTAGAAGGAAGAATGATAAAAGATAATGGAAATACAGTCACCAATGAAATCTATAAGAATCATCATGAAATCGTTGGAGGGTATTTGTTGTTGAAGTGTACTGATTTTGACGAAGCGGTAGAAATAATGAAAACCTGCCCAATTTATGAATTTGATGGCTATGCTGAAATAAGGGAATTGCAAAATCAGGATTAAAAAGCCTTTGAGGTATGAGCAGTATGGATTGATCATCATCGACTTTGTTATGTCCATATTATTTCATTGTTGTAATCTTATACCTTTTTTCTATAGAAAGTATGGAAAAAACCAAATACGGTATGCACAAGTCTTATAGACATTATCTGTATTTTTAGTTTCCAAAATAATAGGCATGCAAAAAATTCCAATTCTGGACTATCTTAAAAAAGTAGTAAATGGTGAAGATGTGAAAGAATACGAAACGTATCAGATCTATCCGACCGCCATATCCAAAACTTTAGGTTTTCAGATTAAAGAAATATCAATGGGGGAAGCAAAAGTAGCTATCGATGCTGATACCGAGTTTCATGGAAACCAGCAGGGAACTGTACATGGTGGACTGCTTTGTGAGTTAGCCGATGCTGCGATTGGGACTGCTCATTCTACTTTAATGAATGAAGGAGAAAGCTTTACGAGTATAGAATTGAAAATTAATTTCTTCAGGCCTACCTGGAAGGACAGGCTGGTTGCTTACGCAAGACCCATACAATCTGGCAAAACGATCACGGTTTATCATTGTGAGATCACCAACACGGAAGGTAAAATGGTCGCAGCTATTACCAGTACGGTAATGACATTGAGAGGAGATAAAGCGAAAGGAAGATAGAAACTCTATTACAATTTTCCTGAAGTCGGTATAGAAATACGGAATAGCTTGGGTAAAATTATAGTTCAGTTATCTTTTAGCTGCATTTAATTTCCGATCAATTCTTATATTTGATCTATGAAAAAAGGATTATTGACGTTATTTATTGTTGCATTTGCTAGTTATTCTCAGGCACAAATGAAATCCCCGCCAAGGGTAGAACAAGGAGTTTCTTACGAATTAGCACAGTTCAGAAAAAATATATTAAGCGGCATCAGATATGAGCTTAGTTTAAACATCCCAGAAAACAAATCCGAAAGGATAAAGGCAAATGAAATTCTGCATTTTACCTATAAAAAACAGGATGAAGCTCCGTTACAAATAGACTTTAAGGAAGAAGCTGCATCTTTAATTTCTGTATCTGTAAACGGTAAGGCCGTAAAACCGGTTCTGGAAAATGAACATATAATTATTGAATCCAGATTTCTTCAACCAGGAGCTAACGAGATTCATTTTACGTTTCTCGCAGGTGATGCAGCGTTGAACAGACGTGATGGTTATCTATATACTCTTTTTGTTCCAGACCGGGCCAGGACTATGTTTCCCTGTTTTGATCAGCCCAATCTGAAAGCCAGTTACACGTTGTCCCTTACGATTCCTGAAAAATGGAATGCTTTAGCCAATGGAAAACTGAAAGAAACAAGTATCCGGAAAGGAACAAAAACATTAAATTTTGTAGCTTCAGACCTGCTTCCAACCTATTTATTTTCTTTTGCTGCCGGAGATTTTAAAGATTTTACAGCAAAAATCGGAAAGGAAGATTCTAAAATCCTATACCGTGAAACGGATTCTGTGAAAATTAAGAACAGTATGGACTCTGTATTCACACTCTACCGAAATTCCCTGGCTTACTATGAGAAATGGACTGACATTCCACATCCATTCCAAAAGCATGGAATGGTTGCGGTACCCGATTTTCAGTTTGGAGGTATGGAGCATCCCGGGGCTATACTATTTCAAAACTCAACCTTGTTTTTAGATAAAAATGCCACCCAAAATCAGTTAAACAGTCGTTCCAATCTTATTGCCCATGAAGTAGCCCATTTGTGGTTTGGAGATATGGTGACAATGGATTGGTTCAACGATGTCTGGATGAAAGAGGTATTTGCCAATTTTATGGCAGACAAAAGTACCGGAGCTGCATCAGATAAAAGTGTGTATGATCTCAAGTTTTTAACGACACACTTTCCGGCTGCTTATTCTGTAGACAGGACTCTGGGAGCGAATCCGATACGTCAGACTCTGGATAATCTGAAAAATGCAGGAATGATGTACGGTCCTATTATTTATAACAAAGCCCCCATTATGATGAGACAGCTGGAGCTGTTAACAGGAGAGGAGAATTTCAGGAAAGGAATTGATGAATACCTTAAGAAATATGCATACAGCAATGCAACCTGGCCGGATCTTATAAGGATTCTGGACCAATATACAGATGAGGATTTACAAAGCTGGAATAAAGTTTGGGTGAATGATCCCGGAAGACCGGTTTTTGATAATGAAATACAATATAAAGGGAATACGATTGATCATTTTACGATCTTACAACATCCCGAGCATGGAAAAGAGCATAAATCCTGGCCACAGGAGTTCCAGATTGCTTTATTTTATCCGGACAGGGTTGAAAAAACAGAAGTTAAAATTTCAGGAAGACAGCAGGAAATTACAGCATTAAAAGGAAAAATGAAACCTCTTTTCATTCTGCAGAACTCTTCCGGTATTGGATACGGCATATTCGGTATAGACAAAGGAATGCTGTCCAACTTTTCTCTGGTTAAAGATCCTGTCAACAGAGCGAGCGCCTATATTTCATTATATGAAAATATGCTGGGAGGAACGGGTATTAGTCCACAGGATTTGTTGTATTTTTTTACAGCACAACTTCAAAATGAAACTTCTGAGCTGAATCTACGTCTTATCATGGGATATATTTCGGGTATTTACTGGGAATTTTTACCGGAATCTCAGCGGATAAAAGAATCGGAAAATTTAGAAAATACCTTATGGAAAGCGTTACAGGTGCAAACCACAAAAAATAATAAAAAAATTCTTTTTGACGGATACCAAGGAATCTTTCAATCTAAAAAAGCGTATGATAATTTGTATGCCATCTGGAAATCACAAACTCCACCCGAAGGTGTGTCTTTGAATGATGAAGATTATACAGGACTTGCGCTTTCTTTATCATTAAGGAATAACAACAATAATGATCTCCTGCAGGAACAGTTAGCTCGTATTAAAAATCCGGACCGGATCAACCGTTTTAAGATCATTATGAAAGCGGCATCTTCAGATCAGAAAACCCGTGATGATTTTTTCAAAAGCTTATCCGAAAAACAAAACAGAACCAATGAATCTGCCGTGGGGGCTGCCGTAGGATATTTACATCACCCATTGAGACAGCAGACTTCTATCAGCTATCTTCCAAAAACTTTAGAATTGTTACAGGAAATACAAAAAACCGGAGACATATTTTTTCCTGATAACTGGCTTCGTTCTGCATTCGGAAATTATCAGGATCCAAAGGCACTTGAAATTGTCAATCAGTTCCTTTTGAACAATCCGGATTATAATAAAATCCTGAAGAATAAGATTTTGCAGGCCTCTGATAATCTGAGAAGGGCCCAAAAACTTGTAAAATAAACACTTTTCCTGCTTGTTCAGGAGGATTTGTATGAACAGCTATACATCTGTTTTTCAGAAAATGGTTATATTCGGTGTCGTAAAAAAAATGATATGCAAGTATATGAAGCAATTTCTGTCGGATTATACCTGTTGCTGATGATTGGCATAGGTATTTATTCTTACAGGAAATCAACCAGTAATTCAGAGGAATTTTTAATAGGAGGAAGAAAAATGGGAGCAGCTGTTACCGCGCTATCCGCCGGGGCTGCCGATATGAGTGGCTGGTTGCTGATGGGAGTTCCCGGGGCCATGTATTTTACCGGAATCTCCAGTGCCTGGATCGCGATAGGGCTCACGATAGGGGCTTATCTCAATTATATTATTGTCGCACCCAGACTCCGAGTATATACAGAGGTTGCCCAGAATTCCATTACACTTCCGGTATTTTTTGAAAACAGATTTAAAAACAAAAATCACCTTCTCAAAATAACTTCGTCTATTTTTATTCTTGTGTTTTTTACCCTGTATACTTCTGCAGGAATGGTTTCAGGGGGGAAATTATTCGAGTCCGCATTCAGGATGGACTATACTGCCGGTTTATTATTAACGAGCTTGGTTGTGGTATTATATACATTTTTAGGAGGATTTCTTGCAGTGAGTTTAACGGACTTTGTGCAGGGAACAATTATGGTACTGGCGCTTGTCATTGTACCAATTGTCGCTATTTCTGAGATAGGAAGCGTTCAGGAAACTTTTTCATTGATCGAAGCAAAAGACCCAAAGTACCTGGACCTGTTTAAGGGAAGGACCACGGTGAGTATTGTTTCGCTTCTTGCGTGGGGATTAGGATACTGTGGGCAGCCACATATCCTGGTTCGTTTTATGGCAATCGATAAGCCGAAAGATCTGATCAAAGCAAGAAGAATTGGAATCACATGGATGATCTTTACTGTTGCTGGCGCTTTAGCAATAGGGTTGGTAGGAATTGCTTATCTGCAAAAGTTTGATGTAAATACCATGATGAAATTTGATGCTTCAAAAACTGAGGCAGAGACTATTTTTATTTATTTCTCAAGGATACTATTCCATCCGTTTATTGCAGGATTTTTGCTTACAGCGATTCTCGCAGCAGTAATGAGTACCATTTCGTCTCAGTTGCTGGTTACTTCGAGCTCATTAACAGAAGACATTTACAAAGCTTTTCTGAATAAAAAAGCAACCTCAAAACAATTACTGATCGCCAGCAGGCTTTCCGTTCTGTTAGTTGCTGTTGTTGCTATGTTATTATCATTGAATCCAAAGGATAGTATTCTTAATCTTGTGGGAAATGCATGGGCAGGTTTCGGGTCTGCATTCGGTCCTTTGATTTTACTATCTCTTTTATGGAAAAAGACAACGTGGCAGGGTGGTTTGGCAGGAATGCTGGCCGGAGGTATAACCATCCTATGCTGGGTGTATATTCAGCATCCACTGAAAGACTGGTATGAAATGATTCCCGGATTTACACTTTCATTCATCACCAATGTTATTGTTTCATTGGCTACCTATAAACCTGATCCGGTTATTGAACGTGAATTTGATGAGGTAAGCCAGATCATTAAGGAATAAAATAGAGATGCATTAAGATGCTCATTATACTAAAAGCCAACTCTGTAGAGTTGGCTTTTTATTTTACATTCAAATCTTTATGTAGGAAATAGCTGTTAAAGATTATGGTTTTGTTAATCTCAGGTATGCAAAAACCGCTGACGGCTAAATAAAACTTCTTCGCTTTCCCGATGTTCAGGATCATCAACACAACAGTCTACCGGACAAACCGCTTTGCATTGAGGCTCTTCATGGAAACCCTTACATTCTGTACATTTTCCCGGGACAATATAATAAACATCATCAGAAATAGCCTGGTTATAGGCATTGGCATCTACTTCCGTACCGTCAGGAAAAATAGTTTTCCCGGAAAGCTTTGTTTTATCCTGCCAACGCCAGTCGATGGCACCTTCATAAATTGCAGAGTTCGGGCATTCCGGCTCACAGGCTCCACAGTTGATGCACGCATCCGTTATTGTTATAGCCATGATATCAATCGTTTAGATTCTTTAATAAAGGTACGGGATTTTATATTATCAATCCCGATGTTTTCTTTATACTTTGGAATAAATTATTTTTTCTATCCTGTTTGTGGTTGCGATGCTGATCAATCTGTCCAGCTTATCAGAATAAAGGGGAGAGATTTTATTTTCCGCATCAAACAGGGACGTTCTGATCATAGGAACACTGTAAGGCAGAGGCCATGCCCGTAACGATTTGGCAATAGAATCCATTGCGTTGATTCCCTGCATGGCCTGTAAACCATCTGCCCAGCATACAAGGCCTACTGTCTTATCTGTAAGGTAAGGCTGTTCATTGTCAGCGGTTACCTCAAGCCAGTCCAGGCAGTTTTTCATTACCCCCGGAATACTTCCATGATAGAGAGGAGCGAGCCAGAAGTGAATATCTGCTCCCAGGAACAATTGGGTCATACGCTCTACAGCCAATGGTGTTTTGGTAAGGGTAATATCGTAAAGTGGAATACCGGAATCAGCGAGGGCAAATGTTTCATGAATGATGCCCAGTTCTTCAAGTTTGTCCGTAAAATATTTGGAAAGGATCCCTGAAGTGGATTTTGGTCTTCTCTCCAAAGCGCCGTTGAAGATAATTGCTTTCATTTTATTTAATTTTTTAATATGACTTTAGGAAGGCCTACTTCACCATACATCAGACTTTTGACAAATGGTTTCATAAGCTGGGTGATTAAAAGATAAAGAGCAGGAGAAGTTTCGGATCTTGCTTTAACAACAATTTTAAGATCCTTATACTGCTCCGGTTCTACATTTTGAAGTTCTTTTTTCCAAAGATCCAGAAGGATCTCTTCTGAACTGCGTATATCTGTGTAAACAGAATACCCGGATAATTTATCCATCAGTAACATATATGCCCACGGTGGAATGATGGCCTCTGTAGAGCAGATAACAGCGACGGCTTTTCCAGTGTACACCGAGAAATCAATAGATGACAGGGACTCTTTAAATTCTTTTTCTTTGAGGATCATTCCCATAAAGAGATGATCCTTAAGATCAAACTCAACAATCTCTATAGTGGGTTTATAATCCAAAAGATCAAATGGAATGATTCCCGAAGCCTCAGCTTTATTAATAAAAATATTCTGGTTCATAAGTAGGCAACCTGTTTTGTTCTAGGAATGTTATTTGATTTTTGAGAGAGCTTCTTCATATTTTTTCTCTACTGATGCCCAGTCAAGAACTGCCCAGAATGCATCCAGATAATCTGCTCTTTTATTTTGGTAGGCTAAATAATAAGCATGCTCCCAAACATCTATTCCCAATATTGGAAATCCTCTGTTGGCAGATTGAATATCCATCATAGGATTGTCCTGATTAGGGGTTGAGCTTACAGCAATCGAACCATTGAATTTTACATAGAGCCAAACCCATCCCGACCCAAATTGTCCCAGACCTGCTTTTTTTATCTCAGTTTTAAGGGTATCTAGGTTTCCAAAAGTGGAGTCGATTACCTCTGCAAGTTTTCCCTCAGGAAGAAGTTTAGGTTCAGGAGAGAGGATTTCCCAAAATAAAGAGTGGTTAAAATGTCCACCGCCGTTATTTCTTACAGCAGGGCTGTACTCACTGATCCTCTGTAGAAGAGAATCCAGATCAGTCTCTTTTTCTTCGGCCTGTTCTAAGGCAGCATTAAGATTATCAACGTATGCCTGATGATGTTTTTGATGATGAATGGTCATTGTTGCTTTATCAATAAAAGGCTCTAATGCATCGTAAGCATACGGTAGCTGGGGTAGGGTAAATGCGTTCATTACTTTGATTTTTTATTAATGTGTTTCAAAGGTAAACATTTATTTTAATTAAACAACCTTTAGGTTGTTTAATTAATGATCCTATTGAGTCCTCCCATATATTATAAATGACTGATTTGTCGTTATAAAACCGATATAATAGAAAATGACTATCTTTGTTGTAAGAAATAAAACAACCTATATATTGCCAAATGAAAAAACCGGCAGCAGATCGTATTCTGATGTTTTTAAAGATGAGAGGGGAAGCTACTTCGCTTTTGATCTCTGAAGAACTCTCCATAACAAAGGAAGGGGCGAGAAAGCACTTGCTAAATCTTGTTAAAGAAGGACTTATTAAGTCTGTTATCAGGAGTGAAGGAGTGGGGCGTCCTTCCACTTATTATATCCTTACCCGAAGGGGGCTTTCACAATTCCCGGATACCCACGCTGATGTTACCGTACAGCTTCTGAGGTCTGTAAAAGATCTATTGGGAGATAATGCACTGGATTTATTGATCAATGACAGGGAAAAGACAACGTATCAGAGGTACGAGAAAGCACTTACGAAAGCAAAATCGTTGGAAGACCGACTGGAAATTCTATCAAAAATAAGGAATGACGAGGGATATATGGCAGAATGGACAAAGGAAGGAGCTGATTATTTTTTAATAGAAAACCATTGTCCGATCTGTGCAGCTGCAAGTGAATGCCAGGGGTTTTGCCGGGCAGAATTATCCAATTTTCAGAACCTGATAGGTTTGGACTATAAAGTAGAAAGGGTAAAGCATATCCTGTCCGGAGCTCAGAGATGTGTGTATAAGATCAGTGTATAATAGCCTGATCGGAGGAGAGGATAAGGGCAATATGCAATTAAGAAAAATATCTTTATTCTATTTTCACACTCATTTCCTGTACTTCTTCTGCCGAAAAGCCATAAATCTGAGGTGTTTTTACATCCAACAGGTTCAGGTAAATATAAAGTTCGCCTCTGTGGTGGATTTCATGTTCCAGCATTGCCCGCAGCCATTTCCATACTGTAATTTCCTGATTCGCGGGAGTAAGACACTTCTTATACAGGTCTTCATCCGATAGCCGGCTTATAATATCGATAGTCTGCCGGTGCATTTCATTAAAATATTTCAGGATGTTGTCATAACCATCTGCCAGCTCTTTTCCGCAGCCCTGATAAGCACTCCTTCTTCCTGCAATGGTTTCTCCGTACATATAACGTTCAATGGCAGCAATATGCCTGATCTGGTCGCCTATGGTAAACTTTCCCGGTTTATATGAAAAATCAAGATGTTCCGGCTGGATAACTTCCAGCAGCCGAAGGGTTCGGGACCGTACTTTTTCGTAATAATCAATAAATGACTGTGCTGATCTTATCTCCATCGTATTAATTTTATTTCTGTCAGTTTAAACTTAAAAGATGTCTTTATAGGTCCAAACATTTTGTGAATATATGAAAATCTGAATTTACTGTTTTTATGATCTTTTTAGGCTGATCAAAAAAAGGGAAGTATTTAACATAATAAAAAAGTCTACTATTTTAGTAGACTAATTGAAAGTATATTTTATATTTGCAGCCATATTCAGATAATAAATTTACAAAATTGATGTTATGTGTTTAATTTATTCAACTTATTCTTATGTAATGTATAAATCATTTATAAGCCGGAAGAAGGGAAATTTTTTATTGAATATTAATTGCAACTTTGTTGCTTTTTAAAAAATTTTTATTATTATTGCAATTAAATTGCATTAATAAAACGTGATCCTTTCAAAAAAAATAAATAATTCATGGATTATTAGAAAATAAAGGACAATAATTAAATGCAGGATGGATTTTGGTGAAGTGCTTTTCTGAGCTGTAAAAGATGCTCTTTTTGGATTGATTTTTAACTTAAAAAACATATTTAAATTTACCACTAATGAAAAAACAATTACTTGTAATCAGCACCCTGATGGTTAGTCTTGCGAGTGCTCAATCCAATGATATCTTACAAAAAGAATTCGAAAAGCAAAACAGAGAAAACAACGACAGGTTTGATTCATATGTAGCCAAACAATATGGTTCCGCTAAAGGAGCAGCCAATCAAAAGGAAATTGAAGAGCAAAGAAGCAATCTGGCAGGATTTCTACCTGATGGCAAGCCTTACTTCTACAAACAACAGGATATAAGACAAGTTCAGAATGCCAATGCTGACGCTCTGAACACAGCGGGTAGTGTAGCGGGACTTACCAATGCATACAAAGGAGAGAATATTAAATTTACGGTCTTTGACGGAGGAAGGGTTTATGCTGCTCATCCCGCATTTGATAATGCAGTTGGTAGAATTACCAATAGAGAAGCTTCAACTCAGATCTACAGTGCACATTCAACAGGAGTTGCCGGATTTATAGGAAGCAGGGCATTAACCATTTCAGGAACTTTAAATGGTGCGGCAGTTACTGGAAATATCCAGGGAGTTGCGGTAAATTCAACCGTAGATTCATATAGATTTGCTCAAACAGTACTACCGGGAAATACAGCGGCAAGTAATGTATTTCAAAAAATATTAATTGCACAGCCTAAAATATCCAATCATTCTTACGGGGTTAATCCAGGTTGGGATGTAGTAAAAGATGCTAACGGAAGCAATGTCTGGCTATGGAATGGTGCTTATGATAGTCCTGATACCTCTTTTGATACTCAGGGATCTTATTTATCCAATGATCAGAATTATGATCAGATCGTATACAGTAATCCTTCTTATATTATAGTAAAATCAGCAGGGAATTCTTTTGGATATGGTCCTACAATGCCAGGAACCACAACATTTCCAAAGTATTACAGAGACAGCAATGGTAATCTGGTTCAGTTTGCTTCTACAGATACTTTACCTGCAAATAATTGTGCACAAGGCTATGACTGTATAGGTCAAGGCTCATTAGCCAAAAATATTATTGTGGTAGGCGCTACAGATGTGATCTCTACGAATAACTTTAAATATTCTGTTCCTTCGGATGTGGTGCATTCTGATTACAGCAGTGCAGGACCAAGAGATGACGGTGGAATAAAACCGGATATCACAACCACGGGTACAAATGTGTTTTCAGCTTCTACAGCAGAAGATACTACGGGAAGTGTGAAATATGATTATGGAAGTGGAACATCTTATTCCGCCCCGGTGGTAACCGGAGTAATCGGTTTATGGTCCCAGATTTACAAAGATCTATTTTCTGATCAGCTTCTTAATGCTGCCAGTGCTAAAACTTTAATGGTTCATTCTGCTTCTGAAGCAGGTAATGTAGGTCCTGATCCATGGTTTGGCTGGGGATATATCAATGCAAAAAAAGGCGCTGAGCTATTGGTTGGAAAAGCAAACAATACTGTAGTTTTCAATAATGAAACTCTCAATAACGGTGTTGCCAACACAAAAGTGATAAAAGCATCAGGAACTGAACCTCTAAAAGTAACCATATCCTGGATTGATCCTGCTTACAATGTTCCTGCGAACCTAACCTGGGGACAAGTCTATAACAACAGAAGCTCAAGATTGGTGAATGATCTGGATCTGAGAATCATTGATACGACGAATAATACGGTTTATACTCCATGGAAACTTGATGCTGCTAGTCCTATGACCCCGGCAACCAAAGGAGATAACACGGTGGATAACGTGGAACAGGTAGTCATTGATGCTCCGGTTGCAGGTAGAAATTACAGGATAGAAATCACAAATAAAGGGAATCTGGTGAATAGTGCCGGAGCAGGGGCCCCTCAGGATTATTCAATTATTGTTACAGGCTACAGTGAACAAGTTCTTGCAACAAGTGAGAGAGGAATTGCAAAAACCGAAAGTTTAATCATTGCTCCTACCATTACCAAAGATGTGGTTAAAGTACTGAAAGCACCTAAAAACTCAACCTTCAATGTGTATGATCTTTCAGGTAAAAAGATACAAAGCGGAACGATAAACACCAACGAAGCGAGTGTAGATTTGTCTTCGAATGCCAATGGTATTTACATTATTGAGGTAAAAACAGATAAAGAAACGATCTCTAAAAAAATTATTAAAGAATAAGCCGTAATTCTTTCTACTATTTTTTGTAATTAAAGGCACCGGTTATGATTTGACTTTTATAAAATCATATTTCGGTGCCTTTTTTTGTAATATATTGCAGGTTTATATTGTCTTATCACAAATGCCTCGACATGAAAAGTTTCTTTTTACTCATTCTTTGTATATTTTCTTCTTATGGATATGGCCAGGAAACAGCTTCAGCCATTGAAGTCATTATTAAAAGAGAAATGGCAGAACGCAAAATTCCCGGCCTACAAATCGCTGTAGTTAAGGGGGGTAAGGTGATAGTGAAAAGATCTTTCGGAGTTGCCAATGTACAGGATCAGGTTCCGGTTACAGATACGACTGTTTTTGCTATTAACTCCTGTACGAAAGTATTTACCGCTACCGTTATTATGCAGCTGGCTGAGCAAGGCAAAGTTGATTTGTCTGCACCCGTGTCCCGGTATCTGGATGATCTTCCGGAACAATGGCAGAAAGTGACCATAGAACAAATGATGACTCATATTTCAGGTTTTCCTGAGATACTCAAGTTATTTGATCCGGCTACCGGTGATACATCGAAAACTGAAAAAGAAATCTGGGACGAACTTAAGGGATTGCCTATGGAATTCAAGACAGGTGAGCAGTTTAGCTACAATCAAACGAACTATTATCTACTGGGAAAGATTATAAACAAACTGAGTGGGAAGTCTTTTGATCAGTTTTTTAAAGAGGAACAGTTTCAAAAAGTCGGAATGCCGCATACATTATTTGGAGATTCCAAGGATGTTATTCCTCACTTTGCACCCACTTACCGTTACAGGAATATGACCGAAGGAGAAAATGGGAATCGGCAAAAGCTAGTCAACGACTATTTTATATTTCCTCCCTATAGCAGAACCGGAGCTGGGCTGAACAGTACGGCTGAGGATCTGGCCATGTGGATCATTGCGCTGCAGAGTGGAAAGCTTTTGAAGACAGAAGAATCTCTGCAGAGAATGTGGAAACCTATAAAAATGAACAATGGAAGTCAGACTATGTGGTCTCCCGGTTGGGGATTGACGAAATTCAGGACAAAACACAAGGCTATCGGAATGTCAGGAGGAGGAAGATCTGCATTTTTGGTATATCCGGATGATCATCTTGCCATTATTGTGCTCACAAATTTAGCAGGAAGTTATCCTGAAGAATTTCTGGAAGAGCTTGCCGGAGTATATTATCCGGAAATTATTAAATCTGATCCGCTTACTTATCTTAGACTTCATCTAAAAAAGATTGGTTTTGATAAGGCAATAGAACTGGTTAATTCGGAAAAGAAAAAGAATCCGGATTTCAAGCCTCAGGAAGCTGAACTTAATAATTGGGGGTATCGGATGATGTCTGAAAATGATATTAAAATGCTTCCGAAATTTTTAAACTGAATGTTTATTTGTTTCCCAATAGCTGGAATGCGTACGATAGTTACGGAGAAGCATTATTAAAGTTAGGAAATAAAAGTCAGGCTGCCATAATGTACCGGAAATCAATAGACCTGAATCCTGATAATGAATATGGAAAAAAAGTCCTCAATGAGATCCTTACAGCAAATGGGTCCACAAATTCATCGGTTAAATAATGAGAATCGTAAAATGAAAAAATGATTTCAGGTATTGATCTTGGATTTTTTTCAACAGGAAATAACAAGTAAGTATAACAAAATCCGGCCCTGTGAAACAGGACCGGATTTTTATATCAGATTTAAATGATTTTAAGAATACAGATTGGGCATCATTTCCATAAGAATCAGAAGGGAAACAAGTTTTTTGGAAGATTCATAATTGGGATTAAGCTTTTCCCGGATTTCATTCAGGGTTTTACTTAAATTATTACTCACCGTTTTATTGCTTAAATTAAGGGCTTCAGCAGTTTCTACCACAGACATGTTCTTGCGGATTCTAAGGTCATATACTTTTTGTTCAGTGGGAGTAAGTTGGGAAATCACTTCATCGATCATAGCAAACAGTTCCGTAATATCATTTTCCTCCAGTATTTCCGCATATTCCGCGTCTGTGATTTCGGCTAAGAAATCTTCGCTTTCATCTACATATACTTCCTGGATCTTCCTGATGCTTGCATAATAGTCCAAAATACGGTAATGGATGAAACGAAATAAATAACCTTTGGCACTTTCCTCCTCATCTGTCTGTACAAACTCCGGATTTTCCAGAATCCTGATCCAGAGGTTCTGCAACAGCTCTTCAGTAGCATCCCTGTCCTTTGTCCGTGTGAAGATCATTGTATAGAAACTATCCCAATATCTTTCATACAATATCGCAAAAGCAGGCCGGTCGCCCGATTTTATTTTTTTTAATAAAGTATAGTCTGTAGGTTTCATAATGTCTGTTACAAATTTACCTAAACTAATATTAATGTTTTGTGAATTATATAACCTATAAGATTAAATATTTCTGAAAATATTTTCATTTTTCCACCTATAATGTATCGAATTGTTCATAAAGCAAGTGTTTTTGTTGAAAAAACAAACGCGATATTAAGGAAATGTTAAATAGGGTTTGGGAAGTTTGTCTTTTTGCCTAGTATTATAAGTGAGGGTATTGATTAGAATTAATACAAAAATATAAAACTAATACAACAACATTATACAGTGAAGAAATTGAAATACAGCAAGGCACAGACATTTGTTTTTAAGTTATGGAGCAGGGAAGTGTCTGGTGATGAGATCTCAGAGAAAGAATCGGTGATCCTTGAACTATGGAAAAATGAAGCTATTAAAGATTTGGATAAAAAACATATTCAGGAGTCTAAGCTAAAAGTATTGGCCGGTCTTGAGTCTTATTTTAAACAATCTCATAAGGCGAATATATTTTCTCTTAAGAAAAATATGTACAGGGCTGCCGCTGTATTGCTTCTGCTGTTTAGTCTTACAGGTTTCCTGGGGTATATGTTTTTTATAAAGCCGGATGTATATGTTGCGATCAATGACAATCAAACGATAAAACTTCAGGACGGATCTTTAGTAATGCTTTTACCGGGTGCAAAGCTTACTGTCGAAAAATCTTTTCCCGCTGATACCAGAGTGGTGGATTTGCAGGGTGATGCTGTATTTAAAGTAGCTAAATCTAAAAAACATCCATTCATAGTTCGTGCGGATGGCTTCAGCACAAGGGTAATGGGAACGGTATTTAAGGTAATGCAGCGGGGAGAACGAAAGACCGTGGAACTTTATGAAGGTAAAGTAGCTGTTTCTTCACCCGGAACTGCAGTTTCTTACCTGACTCCAAACCAAAGGTGGACAAATTTTGGCATGGCCCATACTGCTGCTGTGATAAATGAAAAAATAAATAAGCAATCGGGAAAAAAGACTTCAGTACTAATGACACTGACTTTCAATGATGTTTCGTTTAGGAGCATCATGGAAATACTATATAAAAATTATGGAATAAGTATCAGATATCCGGAAGAAATAGCAGAAAAAAAAATTACTGCTGACCTTACCGGCAGCAACTGGGATGAAAATGTAGAAGCATTGGCATTTATCACAGGGCTTGAGGTACAAAAAGAAAACAATACCACTTACATATTAAAAAAATAGCAACCGGATTAATTTAGATAGAGTTTACGAAGAATTATGAGTCAGTCAATAATGAAAAGTGGTGTTAAAAACATGAGAAATTTGAAATGCAGTCTTACGGTAGCGGTGATCTTTTTTGCCACGACAGTAGACGCGCAGGAGTTAACGATGAAAGTGTCCTTTTCTGCCCCGGCCGGAAAGCCTTTGATCAATACATTGGAAGAATTTGCAGATAAAACAAGAATGCGTCTGGTCTATTCAAAAGCTGATATAAATGATCTTAAAGTGAGAGAGGTAAAATGTGATAACCTTCCTGTGAACGATTGCCTGAAAAATATTACAGACAATCTACCTGTAGCAGTACGCCAGAGGGGAGAACTGATCTCAGTAAAATATCAGGGCCTGAATACTTCCATATCCTCTGCCCGGGGAAACGGAAGGCTTACAGGAAAAATTGTAGATGAGGTAGGAAATCCCATTGTAAAAGCAGAAGTAAGTGTAGCAGGTAAAACGGCAGTAACGGATAACAACGGGGATTTTAGTATCAGCATTCCTGCCGGAGTTTATACCCTAAGTGTAAAGGCTTCGGGATTCAGCTCATTAAGGGTGGAGAAACTGCAAATCAGTAATGACGATATCAATACTGTTTCTTTTGCCATGAAGCATATTTCTTCCGATAAAGAAATGAATATTAAGGAAGTGGTGCTTACAGGAACACGCAAAGCGGATACCCAGGCAGGACTTCTGGCTCAGCAAAAGAAAGCCGCACAGATGAGTGACGGGATTTCTGCTGAACAGATTTCAAAAACACCGGACAATGATGTAGGAGGAACATTAAAAAGAGTAACCGGGGTAACCACGATAGATAATAAATATGTAGTGGTCCGCTCCATGGGGGAGCGTTGGAATACCGCTGCCATGGATGGAATCAATTTGCCTAGTACAGAAGCTTATAACCAGAATTTTTCATTTGATATCATCCCCACGGCCATGGTGGAAAGCGTGGTGATCAGCAAGACGGCTACACCGGATATGAATGCAAGTTTTGCCGGAGGATATGTGGAGGTGAGAACGAAAGATATTCCGAACGAAAATTTTACCACGGTAAATCTGGGAACTTCATATAATGACGTCTCTACGTTCAAAGAGTTTTTATCAAAGAAAAGAGGAAAATATGATTATTGGGGATATGATGATGGAACCAGGGATTTCCCTAAAGGTTTGGAAGCCATGGATTGGAATAATCCCTTGTTTTTTGAACAATCCAAAAGGTTTACCAATGATAATTTTACCAATTATGCTACCAAAGCAGATCTGAATTCCAATATGCAGATTGCTTTGGGAAGAAATTACAGACTGAAAAATAATAATAAATGGGGATTTGCTGCTGCGATTACCACCAGAAATGAACAGAATAAACTGGATATTGAAAATACAGCCAGAGGTGGCTGGCTGGATAATGTAGGCGGAGTGAATAATAACTGGGAACAATTGGGAATAGCACCGGTCAATACCTTTAATTTCAGGAATCAAGGTGCCTCGTACAGCTATAACTCCACTATCGGTGCCATGTTGAATCTGGGATTACAGCTTGGGAAAAACAGGATTTCATTCCGCAACTCCTATACCCATATTTATGACCAGACTCTGACAAGGATTACGGGATGGAATGAATATACAGGCGGAAACGGGGATGCCTCGGATGCTTACAACTATTTTTACCATGGGATCGTTCCTCCCAACACAGACCTTAAATTTTTAGATAAGCCTATAACAGAAACTACGGATTATCCGGTTTATCAGACTTTATTGCAGAACAAGCTGGAGGGGAACCATAAAATAGGAAATAAAGAAATCAGCTGGTTTGCAGCAAGAACTGGTGTCACTTCAGATACAAAAGATTATACACAGTATCAGACCAATTATAACTTTATCGGCAACGAAATTTTGAGTTATAACCAGATCTATAATTCCGGGAATAATTTCGCCAGGGGATATATTGCAAATAAAGAAACGGATTATAATTATGGAGTTGCCTTTAAATGGAGTATGGATGCCGGAAATTTTAAAAATGATATTAAGGTGGGGTATGCAGGGGCCTCAAAAAGCAATACCAACCAGCAACAGAAGTTTTTCCTGAGGGTAGATGAAAACCGCGATGTTCCGAATAGTGAAAAGAATATGCTGATCATGTATGGAGCACTTTCAGGATGGTTTGACGGATCTCATTATGTACCCGGAGGAATCGGGTGGCAAACCAAAGCATTGTATAAAAATGATAAATATGAAGGGAAAGTTTCCCAGCACGCACCTTTCATCATGTTTGATAACCGTTGGAAAAATAAGCTGAGGCTGGTATGGGGAGTACGGGCAGAATATTTTAAGTATGATCTTATTTCTCAGCAACAGGATCCGAATGATCCTAAAAGCGTTACCAAAGAACCGATTGAAGAAAAGCCATGGCAGTGGATGCCATCAGCCAATTTTACGTACAGTCCTTCCAACAGTATCAATGTAAGGCTGGCTTATAACAGGTCTGTCATTCGTCCTCAGTTTAATGAAAGAACAGGGTTGCCTTATTTTGATCCTGTGGCGAACGGGCTTATTTACAATACCGAAATGACATCAGCAGTCATTAATAATTACGATTTTAAGTTTGAATGGTTTCCGGGTCTTGGAGAAATTATTTCTGCAGGTTTATATTATAAAAATATCGACAGACCGATAGAGCGTGAAGGTTATATTTCGAGTGAGGGAAACCTCTTCCTTTACAACGGAAACTCTAAAAATGCAAAGCTGAAAGGATTTGAAGTAGAGGTAAGAAAGAGCCTTGGCTTTATCAGACCCGAAAGCTTCCTGAAAGATCTTTTTATCAGCGGAAATTTCACGTATAACGATACTAAGGTTATAGCTTTTAAAGACCGGTATAAAACTCAGGATACCGATGACACTTATGAAGTAGATCGTCCCCTTTACGGGCAGACACCGTATGCCTATAATCTGGGGCTGCTGTACAATGGAGATCGTTTAGGACTTAGTTTCCTGTACAATGCTAAAGGAGATCAGTACGTTACAGTGGGCTATGCTTACATTGGAGAAGAGATCCAGCGTCCTTATGCCGTAGCGGATGCACAGATTTCCTATAAGCTATTGAAAGATAAGAACCTGGAAATCAAATTGAATGTCAGAAACCTGTTCAACAGAGTAAGGGAGTATTATAATAATTTCAATTCTTACTCAGTATCCAAAGGAAACGGAAGTTCTTTTGATACCCAGAGAGAATCTTTAGGACTTTTACCGGGAGCAACGGATAAATATGATAAAGGAATTGATAAAATATTATTCCGGGCTTACAATGGTAGACAGTTCGGTTTATCAGTAAGTTATAGTTTTTAAATATAAAAGAACTTTTAACAAAAGTATATATGAGATCTTATAAGCCATGTCACAGGTTCCCATAGCCTGAAATCTGAATCGATAGATCTGTTGATGCGCACATCAGTGAACTTTCAGTCAAAAAATGGAAATACCGGATTTCCCCGTCCGGTAGGATTTTAAGGGGAAGCTTTATTCACTTGCACCCTGGGTGAAATGGAGTTTTAAAAACAATGTGTAACCAAATCACGGAGATAAAGGTGAATATCCCGTAAACAGGAATCATCCGGACCAAAAAACAAAATAACCGGATCCATATTTCTAAATTTTACAACAATGAGAAAATTAACTTTAATCGCTGTAACAGCTTTATCTTTAACAGCTTGTCGTGAGAATGATTCTTTATCAGATTCTTCTAAATTTGAAATGCAATCTGCTTCTGCAGAATATTTAACTGCTTCTGCACTTCCTGTGACTACAGTAAGTGGTGCTATTACTACCAATACTACATGGAGTGGAGTGGTTGAAATTGATGGAATCGTAACTGTTAAAGGTGGAGCTACTTTGACTATCCAGCCAGGTACTTTCATTAAAGCTAAACCTAATACAACAAATACACCTACAGGAGTTTTGGTTATTGCTAAAACTGGGAAAATAAACGCTACAGGAACTGCTTCTCAGCCGATCATCTTTACAAGCTACAGATTATTGGACGGAGATGAAGATACTACAGCAACTCCAGGTGATTTCGGAGGGGTTATCATGTTGGGAGATGCTCCTACAAACAAGCCTACAACTACTGTTATCGAAGGGTTAACAGGTACTGATTACCAATATGGAGGTACGAATGCCGCTCATAATGGGGGAACTATTAAATATGCACGTATCGAATTCGGTGGATTCGACCTTTTCGCTCCTAACTCAGGAAACGAAATCAACGGATTAACATTAGGTGGAGTAGGTAACGGAACTACACTAGACCACATCCAGGTATCTTATGGTAAAGATGATTCTTTTGAATTCTTCGGAGGTACTGTAAACGCTTCAAACCTTGTATCTTTCGCTCCGGACGATGATAACTTCGATTTCGATTTCGGATATTCAGGAACAATTACTTGTGCATTAGCTTTAGCTGATTACAACTCAACGCACAGTCAAAGTGGTGGAGTTTCTGATACGAACGGTATCGAGCTTGATAACGATGGAACAGGTTCTACTGCTTCTCCATTTACCCGTCCTACAGTTAAGAATCTTACAATTGTTGGTGCTAGCAGCCCATTAAAAGGTGGATTATATGAAAATGCCATCCACGTAAGAAGAAACGGTAAATTGAATTTAGATAATGCTACTGTTACAGGTTATCCTATCGGAATTTTATTGGAAACTCAGAGCAGTGCTCCGGTAAATCTTGCAGACCTTAGCTTTACAGGAGTACAGGCACATGGATTTACATTCGCTACTGCTTCTAAGATCGGTACTACCACTGCTGCTCTTACTATTCCTGGAGTAACTACTTCAACAAGTAATCCTGCTAACCTTTGGGGAATGTCTCAGCCATTCTTTAACGAGGCTACAGCATGGAACGTTTCTCCAAGAAACTGTGGAGATTTCCAGGGTACATGGACAAAATATAATTTCTCAATTGTACAATAATTGATCAACATGGGGTGGCATTACCTGCCATCCCATTTTTTAAATCAACTTTAAAATTCATAGAATGAAAAAAGTAATTTTACTATCTGTTTTGGTTTTATCAAAATTAGTGTCTGCACAATATCCTGTATGGACTAATTCTTTTAATTCAACAAGTGATATGCAGGGATGGTCTTTCCATGATCTGAACGGAAACGGAAATGGATGGGTACAGGGACCGAACATCTACCATAACGGTACTTCTTTGGCTTATGGAGGGGCTGGTTCTCTTCGTTACTCAATCAGTAATGTTCCTTCCGGAAATGTGGCCGGTTTCGCTACAGAAAATGACTGGGCTATTTCTCCGGAGATTGACCTCACTTCATCTTCAGGAACGATTACATTAGCAGCATACATAGGACGTCAGAGAACAACACATCAGGTGGTAAAGAGATATCTGTACATCTATGTGAGTACTGCACAAAAGCCTGTCCCTGAATTATCGGATTTTCAGGCATTGGCAGTAGATGCAAACGGCAATAATGTTCCCAGCCCATATGTAATTGCAGCAGGAGGAACTGCTAATCCTTTCCCGTCGGACCTCAATCAGTTTGTTGAAAGCCTTGTTAATCTCTCTGCTTTTGCAGGAAAAAAAATCTACATCGGATTATGGTCGAACAGATATGCGGCTGATGATACCAATGTACAGAATATCAACATCAACGAAATGGCGATCTATACTTCAGTTCTAAAAACACAGGATGTAAAAAAAGCAAAAGATCTTACTATGGTGATGCAGAATCCCGTATCCTCATCACTGATGTTAAAACTTAATCCAGCCCTGAAAGAAAACAGTGTTACTGTGACTGTTTTCAATATGGCCGGACAATCTGTTCTTACTACGCAGTACCGTAGAGAAATTAATGTTACGACTTTATCTTCCGGAAGCTATATCGCCGTGGTTTCGGATGGAGTGCTTTCTGAGAAAGTGAAATTTATCAAAAAATAATGTTTTAGATGCAGGAAGGCAGTCTCTTATTTTCAATTTTTACAAATGCAAAATAATAACCATATCAAAACCATCATCATAGGATATATGCCTTTCCTGCTTACTATAGAATTTAAAAGTATTGCCCTCTGCGTGCTAAGGGCAATATTTCTAAATCGAATTTTTATAATGAATCATACAATGAAAAAAATAATCGCCTTTGCTGTTCTTACGGGTCTGATATCGTGTACCGATGATGTGCTGCAACCTTATGATAAATCACAGAAACCTGCAGAAATCAGTGTCAAGGGATATTCAAAACCGGATGTACTGCAGCTCCGGCTTAATGGAAAACCGGTAAGCATTAATGGAAGTACATCTTATACCAATACTATAGAAACAAAGCTGAGCTTTGTCGTGGATGAAGGGGAAACAGATCAGATTGAGATCTTTAACCATGAAACCGGCAAACAGATCGCAAAATATAACATCGATTTTAATACAGTGGATCAGTATAAAAATCTGAATTTCTTCAATCTGCCCGGGATCTATCTTCAGACCTATGCAGTAAAGCCACAGGTTAACCTGGGGAAGGTAGGTTTCGAGCTTATTTTTCCGAATCTAGGACAATATTCCCATACTACATTACAAAGTGTGAAAGGAATACTCAAAAAAGAGAATGGAGATGTTCTCGCTGAATTTGAAAATATTGAAAAAAATAACTTCTCTTCACTTAAAATGTATAGCTTTTTCAGTGTTACTGCTCCCGTTTATCTGGAGTTGTACAAGCCTGGAAGTACTGACCCTTATTTTGGATCACAAACGATTAGAGTAAAAATAAAACAGGATATCGGAGCTAATATGATCGTGCTGCAGGAAAAAGCGGAAGGCGGTACTGTTCAGATTATTGGTGATATTGACATCGCAGACTACCTGTAAAATAAAAAATCATTCGGATAAGATCATGCATAAATTTTTAAAATCCTACCTACTTGTTTTATTATTTTTAAGCTCAGCAGTTATCGTTTCCTGCCGTTCCGAGGAAGAATCTGTTCCTGATTTTCCCGACGGAAGCGTAGAGTCTGTCAATGTCTGGGTTCATGAAAACATGAAACGTTATTATTTCTGGGAGGATCAGATGCCTGCAAAACCGGATTATCATCTTCCTGTAAAAAAATTTTTTGCAAGCCTCCTATCTCAGAATGACCGTTTTTCAAGCATTGTAAATACGGAAGATGCTTCTACTTACCTGCGGACGGTCCGCAACATGTATGGCTTTGATTATGCAGTATTGCAGCTTGCTAACGGTCAGATAACGGCTGTGATAAAATTGGTATTACAGGATTCTCCGGCTCAGAATGCAGGCCTGAAACGAGGGATGATCATTAAGAAGATCAATGGAAGTGAGATTACGGCATCGAATGCGGAAAGTCTTTTAAATTCTATTCCGGACAATACTACGCTGGACCTGAGCGTAGGTAATTGGGACAACGGAAACGTAATTGATGAAAAAGATATAAAAGTGTACTATGGATTTTCGCTCAGCCAGCCTGTTATATCTAAAATTTTTGAACAAAACGGAAAAAAGACAGGGTATTTATACATCTATGATTTTCCGGATGGCATGTCTCACAGTCTCAATCAGAAGTTTGCAGAATTTAAAGCTAACGGTGTACAGGATCTTATCGTGGACCTCAGGTATAATTATGGAGGATCAGTAGCTTCTGCGGCCGCATTATGTGCAATGATCCCTTCCGGAATAACGGGCAATTCTCCTTTTATAACCTATAAAGGAAATAAAAATGGGGGGGAGGTGAAAAAAACATTTGCCGAACAAATTGCCTATGACCCTGCCGCTCTGAATTTCACAACACTCCATGCCAATAATCTGCAGTTGACCAAAGTATATATACTTACCTCGGGAAGTACGGCCTCAGCCTCGGAAATCGTTATCAATAATCTAAAACCTTATATGCAGGTGATACAGATGGGAGGGAAAACGCTAGGAAAAGATATGGCTGGATTTGCTATTACGGATGATCGGAAACCTAAAAAGATTTCCTGGCAGCTTCACCCGGTCATCTATAAAGTATATAATGCTAACGGACAGGGAGAATACAGCAATGGAATTTCACCGCAGTTTCCTGTAGATGAATATGCATCTTTGCCTCTGAAGTCTTTAGGGCAGGCTGATGAAACCTTATTGCAATCGGCTTTAGGCAAGGTGTCGTCTAAATCCGCTTATTTCGAAACTTTAACGCATCAGGTAAAAATAATTACAGAAAGTGAAAAGCCTTTATCTATGGGTAAACACTAAATATTAAAAATAAAAAACCAAATCAAACTATATTTTTTTAAAATTGAATTCACTATGCAGGGAATAGAGCCAAAAATACACCAGGAAGTAATCAAGAGAATTAATGATCTGGAGCAGCTTTTAAAGCAATCTCCCGATCAGGACAGGACCTATACAGATGAAATTGTTATGATGAACACGGAATTATCAGCGCTGTATGAAGAGTATCTTAGTATAAAAAAGAGATTGGAAACCTGCATTAAACTCTACAGGTCAAGACATATTGAGATCAGAAAGCACCTTACCCATAATATTAGAAAGATTAAACGGGAAAGGGTTAACCGAAAATAAATAAAGGGTACCTATTTAAAAATAGGGTCCCGCGACTCAACTTTTACGAATAAAAACCTGAGCCGGAAAATTAATTGATAAAATGTGGTATCTATAATGGTTCAGTAAACAGGTTTTTTTTGATTTTATATTGAGTTAAATTCGGTTAAATAGTATTTTAATTAAGGAATAATTGGTATTTTGTAATGAATGTGTGCTGATAATTGTATTATTGGTTGGTTTTTTAATGGATAATTGATTTTAAGAACATTATTAAGAAAATCAATCATTTTTTGGGATTTTGTGAGTACTTTTGAGGACTTAACTCCCATTAGATTATTTGTGCTTTATGATCTTAATTGTCGATGATAACCAAAACAATATTTACTCATTAAAGAAACTATTAGAATCCAAAGATTTTCAGGTAGATACTGCTAATTCCGGTGAAGAAGCATTAGGGAAAGCATTGAAAAATGATTATGCCCTAATTATTCTCGATGTTCAGATGCCGGGAATGGATGGTTTTGAGGTAGCTGAAATATTTGCAGGTTATAGTAAAACGAAAGAAATTCCTATTATATTTCTTTCAGCGGTAAATACAGAAAAGAGATTTATCACCAAAGGATATGCTTCCGGAGGTAAGGACTATGTCACCAAGCCGGTAGATCCCGAAATTCTTTTACTGAAAGTTAAAACATTTTATAATCTGCAGGAGCAGAATATTGAAATGAAAAAAACTCAGCAGAGTTTACAGCTTGAGGTAAAAGGAAGAAGAGAGTCACAGGTTACTATGAAGTCTCAGATTGATCACTTTCATCTGATGCTGGAAGGCTTGCCGCAAATTGCATTTACGTTGAATGATAAAGGGATCATCGATTTTGTCAACGGCAGATGGTATCAGTATTCAACATCTGATAAAAACTTCCCCGAAACTTTTCCTGATGATTTAGATATAAAGGAGCAATTTGAAATTTCAAGGAAAAATGGAAAATCACTTCAGCTTGAGACGCGGATAAAAAATATTGAATCCGGAGAATACAGGTATCATTTATTGAGAATATCACCGGTTTATGAAGGTAACCATGTCAAAAACTGGGTAGGAACATTTACGGATATTGATGATCAGAAGAGGGTAGAAAATGAGAAAGATGAATTCCTGAGTATTGCCAGTCATGAACTGAAAACTCCTCTTACAAGCATTAAAGCGTATGTTCAGTTGTTGGAACGCAAGCTAAAACTTGACAAAGACAGTGCAGAAGCAGGATATGTAACCAAGGTCCAGGATCAGATCGAAAAATTGAACAGCCTTATAAGTGACTTACTGGATGTCTCTAAAATTGAGAACGGGAAGCTGAAGATCAACAGGAAACCTTCCAATCTTGAGAAGATAATTGAAAATGCTATCGAAACCATACTTCAGACTCATGATGAAAATAAGGTAAAAATCCAGCGTCACGGGGAAATACCGGATATCCTTATTCCGTTTGATGAAATTCGTATAGAGCAGGTATTGATCAATTTCCTGACCAATGCCATCAAATATTCACCACAAAATAACCAGGTTATTGTCACTACATTTGTAGATGATGACCAGGTAAAAGTAAGTGTTACCGATTTTGGAATCGGGATTCCTGATTTTAAACAAAAGGCAGTATTCCAGAAATTTTATCGTGTAGAAGAATCGTCACTACAATTTCAGGGAATGGGAATAGGCTTGTATATCTGTTCAGAGATCATCAAGCAGCACCATGGAACAATCGGATTATCAAGTATTGTCAATGAAGGTTCCACATTTTACTTCACTTTACCCTTAAACTAATTTTTTATGCCACAAAAAGTTATAAGAAATCTGCAATTTGGAGTCGGGCTTTCGCTGTTAATTTTAATAGCAAGTTCCGTAGCATCGTACTGGAGCATTCAGAAACAGATGGAAAACCGCGAAAGCCTTTCCCGTACAAGAAGATCCATTACTGCAGTAAAAGATATATTAATTTCCCTTCTGGATGCAGAAACTGCCAACAGAGGATACCAGCTTACCGGCAAGCAAAATTTTCTGGAACCCTATAACAGAAGCGTTGCAGCCTATCCTAAAGCAATTGCCTATGCTAAATCCTTAGACATTAAAGATAAGGCACAGCTAAAGCGTTTGGCGGATCTGGAATATAATGTGAACACGAATATCGGTAACCTTAAGCAATTTGTTGAAAACAGGAGCAAAGGAATCGTAATGACGCAGGATCAGCTTATTTTAAGCAAATCCTATATGGACAAATGCAGAAAGATCGTTAGTGATTTTGTACGGTATGAAGAAATTCAGCTTGAAATAAAAAACAAAGATCTTAACCGTTCCTCAAACACCACTGTTATTTTTATCATTTTTTCAGCACTTGCAGCCATAGTGGTAACTACTTTCTTTTATCTTAAATTAAGAAGTGACCTTCTCCGCAGAGATAAGCTTGAAAAAGAGCTGAAAGCAAAAGATCTGGAAATCACAAAACGGGTAAGTGCAATCCAGCAGATTGCCAATAGAGTTGCCAACGGAGACTATAGTCAAAGGGCTGTGGATAATGTACAGGATGATCTTGGAGATCTTGTGGAATCACTGAATAATATGACGGACTCCCTAAAGAAATCCTTTGATAAAATAAACAGAAGCGACTGGCACCAGAAAGGATTGGCTTTACTGAATGAATCTCTGGTTGGGAATAAGTCTGTTAAAGAGGTTGTTACCAATTCCCTGAATCATATTATCGAATACGGAGGAGGAACCAATGGTGCCATCTACCTGCTTGATGAAGGTAAATTATTCCTGAACAGTGCTGTAGCGCTGGAAGATAATATGAAAAAATCTTTCGAACCGGGAGAAGGAATGGTAGGACAGGTCTTTCTTCAGAAGAAAACAAAGGTATATAACGACCTTAATGACGAAGATTTTGCGGCAACATTTGCCAGCAGCAAATTAAAGATTAATGGACTCGTAGTAATCCCTATTACTCTGGACAGGCAGAGTATCGGAGTTTTGGAAGTAGGCTCAACCACAAATTTCGATCAGGATAAAATCAATTATTTCGCAGATAGCTGCAGGAATATAGCAACTGCCATAAGTGCGGCAAAAGGTCGTGAAAAGGAACAGCGTTTATTGGAAGAGACGCAGGCACAATCAGAAGAACTTCAGGTACAGCATGCAGAACTTGAAAACCTGAATACTGAACTCGAGGCGCAGACACAAAAGCTTCAGGCTTCAGAAGAAGAACTGAAAGTTCAGCAGGAAGAGCTTATGCAGACGAATGCAGAACTGGAAGAGCGTTCAAAATTACTGGAAGAAAAAAATCACCTCATTGCAGAACGTAATATAGAGATCCAGAAAAAAGCGGAAGAACTGGCTTTAAGTACGCAGTACAAATCAGAATTTTTAGCCAATATGTCGCATGAGTTGAGGACTCCTCTTAATTCTATCCTGCTTCTTTCCCGTTTAATGGTAGAGAACCCGGAAGAAAATCTCAATGAGGACCAGGTAGAGTCAGCGAAAGTAATCCAGAGTTCAGGAAGAAGTTTGCTAACATTGATCGATGAGATCCTGGATCTTGCTAAAATTGAATCCGGGAAAATGGTTCTGGAATATGATGACGTTGCCCTGGAAGATGTGGTGAATGACCTGCGAAACCTGTTCAATCCTTTGGTTAATGAAAAAGGGATCAGATTTGACCTTGAAATAGAAGAAGGTCTTCAAAAGTCTATAGAAACGGACCGGTTACGATTGGATCAGGTTTTACGTAACCTGCTTTCCAATGCTTTCAAATTTACACAGGAAGGAAGCGTGGGGCTGTTCATTAAAAAAGATCCTAAAAATAAAGACTTTATTACCTTCAGCGTAAAAGATACGGGAATCGGAATTCCGGAAGATAAGCAAAGAATTATTTTTGAAGCATTCCAGCAGGCAGACGGATCTACCCAGCGTAAATTCGGTGGGACAGGTTTAGGATTATCCATAAGCCGTGAGATTGCCAAATTATTGGGTGGGGAATTATCGCTTACCAGTGTTGTTAACGAAGGAAGTGAATTTAGTTTAACGATTCCGGTAAAAGCGGTCTCAGAAACGGTCCAGGTATCACTTGATAAAGAATTGGTAGAGATCATAAAAGAAGATGTAGAGGAGATTAAGAACATTGCAGGATATGAAGAAGAACCGGAACAACCGCTTACGGTTTTGGAAATTCCTGAAGAAATAGCAGATGACCGGGATAATATTACGGAGGATGACAAAGTTATATTGATCATCGAAGACGATACCAACTTTGCAAAGGCACTTCTGAAGTATGCCCACAGACAAAATTATAAAGGAGTAGTGGTTGTAAGAGGAGACCATGGGCTCTCTGCAGCATTACAATATCATCCTTTAGCTATCTTACTCGATATTCAGCTGCCGGTAAAAGATGGATGGCAGGTAATGCATGAGTTGAAATCCAACCCAAAAACCAAACCTATTCCGGTGCACATGATGTCTTCGTTGCATATTAAAAAGCAGGAAAGTATCATGAGAGGAGCCATTGACTTTATCAATAAGCCTGTGGCCCTTGAACAGATGACGGATGTATTTAAAAAAATTGAAGAAGCCCTTCGAAAATCACCTCAAAAAGTTCTTATTGTAGAGGAGAATGCTAAACATGCCAGCGCATTGTCATATTTCTTAAGCAATTTTGATATTTCTCTGGCGGTGAAAGATAATGTGGAGGACAGTATAAAGGCGCTTACGGAAGCTGAGGTAGATTGTGTTATCCTGGATGTGGGACCGGCAAGAGGAAAAGGATATAAGATCATAGAATCAATCAAAAGCTATGAAGGCCTTGAAAATCTTCCGATCATTATTTTTACAGAAAACAACCTGTCTTCCTCTGATGAGTTGAAGATCAAACAATATGCTGACTCTATTGTTGTTAAAACGGCACATTCATACCAAAGGATATTGGATGAAGTCGGTTTATTCTTACATTTGGTTGAAGAGAAAAGTACAGAAGCACCGCGAAACAAAAATCTCGGATCACTTACTGAAGTATTAAGTGGAAAGAAGATTCTGATTACGGATGATGACGTACGGAATATATTTTCACTAACCAAAACGTTGGAAAAATACAAAGTAGAAGTCATCCTTGCGATGGATGGGAAGCAGGCTTTAGAACAGATTAAAGAACATCCGGATATTGATGCTGTTTTGATGGACATGATGATGCCGGAAATGGATGGCTATGAAACCATACAGGAAATAAGAAAAAAACAGGCGTTCAGCAGATTACCGATCATTGCCGTTACGGCAAAATCCATGATAGGCGACCGTGAAAAGTGCATTACCGCCGGGGCATCAGATTATATATCAAAGCCTGTGGATGTAGATCAGTTATTATCTTTGTTGCGTGTTTGGTTATATGAAAGCTAAAAAAACTCACTTCTGATGAAAAAAAAGATTTTGATCGTGGATGACGATCCGCGAAACATATTTGCACTTAAACTTACTCTGAAAGCCAGAGGATATCAAATGGAGAGCTGTACAATGGCGCAGGAAGCCATTGAACTTTTACAGAAAGACGACCGGATCGGGGTTGTATTGATGGATATGATGATGCCGGAAATGGATGGTTATGAAGCCATCAGGATTATCCGCGAAACGCCTTCGATCAGTAAGGTTCCCATTATTGCCGTGACGGCACAAGCCATGAAGGAAGACCGCCAGAAATGTCTTGATGTTGGAGCACAGGATTATGTGAAAAAGCCTATCGATGTCGATCTTTTATTAACTGCCATTGAAAAACTATCGTAGATGCTGGAACCAAGTATTGTAAAGGATGAAGAGGTAGAGCATCTGATAAAAGATGTTTATGAACTGTATGGTTATGACTTTTCCATGTACAGCAGGGCTTCGTTTAAACGAAGGGTAAACAGGATCTGCCTGATCGATAAGTTTACAAGTTTTGCAGAGTTAAGATATACTGTGCTTAATGATCCGGATTATCTGAAGCACTTTATCGAGGAAATTACGGTGAATGTGACGGAAATGTTTCGTGATCCCTATTTTTTCAAAGCATTAAGGGAAAATATTTTACCCCAATTGGGAACCTATCCTTTAATCAGAATCTGGGTGGCAGGCTGTTCAACCGGGGAAGAGGCTTATTCCATGGCCATATTATTGAAGGAAGCCGGTCTTTATCAGAAATCACTGATTTATGCTACGGATATTAACCCTTCTGTGCTGGAAACAGCTCGTGCCGGAGTTTTTCCTCTGCAACAGATGAAATTGTATTCAGAGAATTATATACTTTCAGGAGGTAAAAAAGATTTTTCAGATTATTATACGGCCAATTATGACAGTGCAATGTTTGATTCAAGTCTCAAACAGAAATTGATTTTGTCTACCCATAATCTGGTGTCAGACAGCTCCTTTAACAGTTTTCAGCTGATTATATGTCGAAATGTGCTCATCTATTTTGATAAAGCTTTACAGGAGCGTGTTTTTCAGCTGTTTGACGATAGCCTTGAAAATCTGGGCTATCTTGCTTTAGGTTCGAAAGAAACTCTTAGATTTTCGAATCTGAACAGATATTATCATCAGGCCGATGATCAGCGGATCTGGAAGAAAGTAGACCATCATTAATATTTTATATGAAAGAAATAGAAGAGAATATTGAACTCGTTGTCATAGGAGGTTCTGCGGGAAGCTTGGAAGTGATATTAGATATGGTGAAAAAGCTGGATCATAAGATCAGCTTTCCCATTATATTGGTTGTTCACCGTAAATCTCAATCCGTAAGCATTTTACCGACTTTGCTGCAGCAGTTTTCTTCTATAGAAGTAACGGAAATTGAAGATAAAACAGAAATAAATAATAATCAGATCTATATTGTGCCGGCCGACTATCATCTTTTATTTGAAAGCAAAGAGCTGGTATCTCTTGATAGTTCGGAAAAAATGAATTATTCACGTCCATCGATTGATGTAACCTTTAAGTCAGCTGCAGAAATATATGGGAAAAGTCTTGTCGGAATATTGTTATCCGGTGCTAATGCCGATGGAGTAGAAGGTTTACAGTATATTAAAAAAAATCATGGAAGGGTGTGGATCCAGGATCCGGATACCGCGGAGGTTAACTATATGCCCAGACATGCAGTGGAAGGAGTGAGCTATGATCTCATCATTACTCCTGAAAATCTTGCAGAGTGCATTAATCAATTAAACCGGTTTTAAATTAAAGCTAATATATATGAGTAAGAAGAAAATTTTAATTTTTGATGATGACAAGACGATCCTGGACGTTGCAACCATCATTTTTGAAGAAAGTGGTTATGAAGTAGGGATTTCAGAAACGTCGCATGATATCATCGATAAGGTATCACAGTTTCAGCCGGATGTGATTCTGATGGATAACTGGATTCCCAATATCGGGGGAGTAGAGGCGACGAAACTTCTGAAAAACCATGAAGAGTTCAAAAAGATCCCTGTGATCTATATAACGGCTAACAATGATATCAATGCGTTGGCGGAAAGCGCTCAGGCTGATGATTATATTGCCAAGCCATTCAACCTGGATGATCTTGAAGAAAAGGTAGCTAAATACCTGAAGGGATAAACCGGATAAAAAAGCGTGTTTATCATACCGGATGTATAAAATCCTTACCTGACAAAGTAAGGATTTTTTATTTCTATTCATGGTCTTGTATTTTTTTTTCAAAAAATATATAGGCGCCTATATAGTTGTATATATTTTTTATATATTTGAATGTCCAATATGTACAATTCCATGAACAATGATTTCATAAAAGAGCTTGGCTATAAGGCACTTGATTCCCGGTTTAAAAGGATCAGTGAAAAGATGGCTTACAGTGTGAAGAAACTTTATAAAGATCTTGATTACGACATAGAGCCCAACTGGTATCTGATATTTATGATCCTAAGGGATAAAGGAGAATTATCTCTGATAGATATTGCTGAAAGTCTGGGGTATTCCCATCCGTCTGTTGTGGTCACGGTAAAAAAAATGGCAGCCAAAGATTATCTGGATGTAAAAAAAGATGATTCGGATAAAAGAAAACAGATCGTATCACTTTCTCCCAAAGCATTAAGATTAATGCCCGAATTTGAAATGCTCTGGAACAGCTGTGAGGCTGCCATTCTCAAAGTATTGCAGGAAGATCTCACGATCTTAAAATACCTTGATACTATTGAAACCTCTTTGGAGGAGACCTCCTTTTATTATCGCTTCAAACAGGAGTATAAAAACCAATTAAAATAAAAACCCATGAAAAAATACCTTATCATTCTTCTCTCGGTATTTTGCGTATTTTCCTTTGCAAAAGAGACCAGAATAACCATCAGAGCGAAAGCTAAAGATGCTAAATTCATCGGAAGTTCTCTGGGAGGAGCGTATGTGATTGTAAGGAATAAGATCAATAATACCATTTTGGCTGAAGGAAAAACCAGTGGCAGTACAGGAAATACGGATCTGATCATGAAAGCTCCAAAACATAGAGATAGTTCTATTGTTGATGATGCAACCGGTAAATTTCTGGCTACGGTTAATATTGATGAACCTACTTTTGTAAGTATAGAAGTGTTTTCACCATTCAATCATAAACAGGCACAGGCGAAAGTAAGCACGGAAATATGGCTTATTCCTGGAAAAGATATTCTGGGCGACGGGATCATCCTGGAAATACCCGGGTTTATTATTGATATTTTAAAGCCCCGAACGCATCAATATATCGGATTAAGCTCAATCAGTGGAAAGCCTTTTCAGATACAGGCCAATATTGTTATGATGTGCGGTTGTGTGATCGATAAAGGTGGTGTATGGGATTCCGATAAGTTTGAAACTAAAGCCTTAGTTAATAAAGATGGAAAACGGGTAAGTGAAATCAATTTATCACTGGTCTCTACCAACCTATTTGAAGGGAACACTTCTATTTCTGCACCGGGAAATTATGAGATAATCGTTTATGCTTTTGATCCCAAAACAGGAAACACCGGAGTGGATAAAATCAATTACGTAGTATATTAAAAGATACAGAGGTTTTTATACCTTCTTGTTTATATCCGCATACACTATAGTAAAGCTGCTTTATTCGATCTTGATCTATAGTTGTAGTATAGTTGTTTTGAACTTTTTAATTATAAAAAACATATAAAAATTAGAATATTAATGGACTAGATTACCTTTTATGGCATGATAATAGGTTGATTATAAGCATTAACCAAATCAATTACAAAATGAAATCTGAGACTAAATTAAAAAAGAGTATAAGAGGGAAAACCGTAGTCATTACCGGAGGAAGTAGTGGAGTTGGTAAAGCTACTGCGGAAGCATTTGCACTGGAAGGATGTAATATTGTAGTTGCTGCCCGCGGTAAAGAAGCTCTGGATGAAACCGTGAGTCTTTGCAGGGATCTTGGAGTGGCGGTAATAGGGATACCTACAGATGTTTCAAAAGCTGAAGAAGTTGCTCATCTTGCTGAAACAGCCATTCAATTTAACGGAAGAATTGACATCTGGGTAAATAATGCCGGTGTCATGGCAAGCGGAAAATTTGAAGAAATACCCATGGAACTCAATGAGCAGGTCATCAAAACAAATTTGTTCGGATATATGCATGGGGCTTACAGTGCGCTCCCCATCTTCAAAAAGCAGCAGGAGGGAATCTTAATTAATAATGTTTCTATCGGTGGGTTTATGCCGGCTCCTTACAGTGCTGTTTATTCATCAACAAAATTCGGAATTCGCGGTATGATGGATTGTCTTCAGGGAGAGATCTCCGATTATCCGGATATTCATATTTGTAATATTTATCCTCAGATTCAAAGATCCACCGGAAATATGCATTCGGCAAAATATTCCGGACTGGATTTTAAAATTCCGCCGTTTGCAGCAGATCCCCGGGACACAGCCAAAAAAATTGTAGAGTTGGCTAAAAACCCCAGAAAAGATCTGTTTCCCGATTTTACCTCATTACTTCTTAAAAATATCTACGGATTATTTCCGAAACCGATCATTAATGTAGCTTCTGCAGGGATGAGAATGATGATGAAAGCTAAAAATGCTCCACCTGATTCGGGTAATATTTTAAAGCCTTCGTCAGAGCCTCACCGCATTTATGGGGAAACCATGCTGCCCGTCCCTTCCAAAAAGACAAAATTAGCCATTGCAGCGGGACTGGGTTTAGGTTTGGCTTACATGATCTTGAAAGCCGGTTCCGGAAATAAGCAAATAAAGAATTCTTAATATAAGAAGCGATATTTCAGCAGTAAAATTACTACGCATTTCATTTCGTCCGTTGCCCTGAAATTCATACTTTTATACTTCATGATAGAGAACGGATTTTTGAATTTCAGCGGATCGGGATTTCCCGAATATATAAAAATATTGGAACGGTTGACCTGGTTGGATTGGGTAGGGGCTAGCCTGGCTGTAAATATCGCTTTGTATCTTTTTTCAATAAGTCTTTATCTGAGTATTGAAAAGACCTGTCCCAAAAATAAGCTACAGGAGCATAGTCATCCTGTCATGCGGTCGGATTATTATCTGAGCTTCGTAACCATTCTCTGTAATTGCTTAGTAATGCTCTGTGGTGTTTTCCTTTGGAAAAATCATTGGATTACATTAGGAAATAGGTTTTCAGCGGTTTCCTTTTTTTTAGAGGTCCTGGCTTTAATCCTACTGATGGATCTTTGTATGTACTTTTTCCATTTTATTGCCCATACACCTTATTTTTATAAAAGATTGCATGGAAGACATCATGAACATGTTAACACCAACTTCTTAAGCCTTTTTGTATTGCATCCGGCAGAAACAATAGGATTTGGATTGATGATACTGGCCGTACTGGTGTGTTACGATTTTTCTGTTCTCTCCATTAGTCTGTATCTTCTTATCAATCTCATTTGGGGAACAATTGGTCATTTGAATAAAGAGTTTTTCCCACCTCAGTTTAACAAGTATTTTGTAGGAACAACACAATTCCATAACCAACATCATGTAGATGAAACTAAAAACTTTGGTTTCTACACTTCCATCTGGGACAGGATATTCGGGACTTATAAATAATGATTACAGTTGGCTGAATTTTATTTTAATTTTTTAAAACTCCTGAAAGCTTCTGTAACACCATCAAATTTTTCGTTTTTAAAAATACCGGATTCATCAACCCTTTCAAAAGTTTCAGCGGTACCGGCAGCAATTGTATGGGGAAGTCCTTCACTTCTGAGCATATCGGTCAGACCTTTCATTTCATCAATCCTTCTTGATATATGCTGTGGGTAAGTAGGAGTTGTTTTAATCAGATCCTGATACGTTCCCGGAAGAAATGCCTGAAGGCTTTCATTCAGTTCATCAAGGATGCCATAATGAGACGCAGCGATCATTGTTTCAAAAAACAAAGCGTTCATTCCTTTATTGACCATTGAAAACAGAAGCTTGTAAGCTGAAGCTGCTTCTGTTTTTTCACCGGCATCTTTTATTTTAAATATCCCGCCGAATTGTTCTGCAAATAAGTTTCTCCAGATACCGCTTACAACAAACGTTGCCTGGTCCGGAACATCTTTGGAAGCACCCATTACCGCTCCGTTTACAAATCTGATATTCCACGTACTGCACATTTTTTCAATAGCTAAAGCAATCTGAGGAGTATTGGAATTGAGGTCTATAAAGACAGGTCGGTTATCCGTGTTTTTGAGATGGCCGATTATATTTTCTGCCACCTTCGGACTTGCTTCAGGATTTGCCAATGAAATAATAATATCTGCCTGTTCCGCTATGTTTTGTAGAGTATTCACATCATGGATTCCCGCATCTTTAATATTTTGGAGCGTCACTTGCGATCTTCCTTCACCTGCGGTGATAACCGTATATTTATTTTTGATTAAGGTTTTGGAGATTTGTGTTCCCATGTCTCCGGGAAAAAGAATGGCTATAACAGGTTGGGCAGTCATTATAATTTCAGTTTAACATTCAAATGATGAAGTAAATTTTATTGCAAATTTCTTAATTTTTTTTAATTCCTAAACATATTGTCCCGGATAATTTCTATAGTTTAAAAGCCAATATTACACTTACAGCCGGTATCGATATTTTCTACACTGGCTGTAAGTAAGGTTACGGTGAAATTTACTTCTTTTCAATCACCGGAATATTGGTAATGACCTGCCATTCTTCATCCTCCTGTACACATGTAATGGTAGATGAAAAGCGGAGCACATCGCTCTCCAGGCTGAGTTTTGCAATAGCAATATTCCCTTTTTGCTCAATTGAGTCAAAAGTAAGGGTTCTTGGTTTTCCGCCAAAGGTTTTATTGCTGATGTACTTAATGTATTGTTCTTTGGAAATAATAAAAATCCCTTTTTGTTCGAAAAATCCATCCTGAATATTCTGGTAATCTTTGTGAAGAACTTCGTCCATAAGATTCGTATCACTGGTGTCACCTGCTTTAATGAATTTTTCTATAGTCTGTTTTATCTGTTGCATAATCTGATTGATTTAAATGTTGATTAATCTGCTTTCTTTGTTGTTGGATTTTTATAGCTGCTTGCTCCGGATCTACCATTCCATCCATCGGAAAATAACTTATATCTAAGATACCCAGCTGGTTTAATATGCTTGTGACCTGAATTTCAATAGGATTTTTTTCCTGAGAAGCAGGTTGAAGAATACCCAGTGCCGTAATGAGATATGCTTTTTTACCGGTCAGCAGCCCTTTTATTCCATTGGTGCCATAGGCAAAGGTTTTTTTCGTCCGGACTATAAGGTCAAAATATGCTTTTAATGAAGAGGCAATTCCATAATTGTACATCGGAGAGGTAATAAGGATGTCATCGCAGGAATACAGCTCATCTATAAGCAGATCGGACAATCCGATGTGTCCTGAATGTAATGAGTCATCAAAAAATCCATTGAGTGTTTCCTGGGTCAGGTGGGGAATAGGCTGTAAGGTCAGGTCCCTCGTGATAATCCTTCCGTCATGATATTTTACTTTCCATTGTTCTGTAAAATAATCACCCATGGAACGGGAATAGGAATCATTTATCCTGATGCTGCTGTCGAGGCGAAGTAGTGTTGTCATGTTCTGCTTTTTCTTTAAAGACACACCGCTTCTCGGAAACGTGACGTTTATGTTAATCTTTTTAATTTTTCCGGATCTACTATGGAATAAATCTCCCGGATTCTGCCATCACGATCAACATCTAAAATATGGCAGTTGTATATCAGATTTTCCCTCCAGAAACATATGGCTGGCTGATGATTGAACCTGTGAAAAGTAAAAGGTTTGTGGTTAAGAAACTGCTGCTGGACATAGGCAAGAAGGGTAGCTGTAGCTGATTTTCCTACTTCCACTGCTTTTATCACCCGGACACGCTGTCCGCCATCTGCAGAAAGCCTGATGTCGTTCAGTAAAAGTTCCTCAAGCATCGGGATGCTTCCTTCGCTTAATGCTTTTTGATATTGAGAAAGGGTTTCATGGGAAATCGAAAAGTTGATGTGATCTGGCTTATACTCGATATTCTGAAGGTGTTTCGTTGCCCTGCTCAGTAATTTTCTTGAATTTTCAACAGAGATATCAAGGAGTTGTGCGATTTCCTGGTGGGAATAGTCAAAAGCTTCTTTTAATATATAGACAGCACGTTCTTTAACCGTTAGTTTTTCTAAAAGAACAAGCAAAGTATAACGGGCAGTCTGTTCCTGAATAAGTCTGTTTTCCGCATTATCAAAAGACAACGGTTCCGGAAGCCACTCTCCATATACCATCTTTTTTGTGTGCCTGTTTTTAAAATTGATAGCGTGATTGATGGTGCTTTTTATTAAAAAATTCTTCTCATTCCTGATTTCTGTTTTATCCAATGAAATGTATTTTTCCAGAACATCCTGCACGAGGTCCTGTGAATCTTCATATGAACCTGTAATATTATAAGCGTAAGTCAATAGCTGACGATAATTTTCCTGCATGCCTTTTCTATTTAAGACCCATCAGAGGGGAAAAACGTGACCATTCTGATCAAATTAAAATGATAAAGAAAGTAAAAGTAGTATTTTTATACTTTCGAAGCTACTACAGATGCAGGATCCGTTAAGAATACATATTGAAAAAGTTGTTCCGGTAAGTGATGAGGAATTTACCATCATTTCCTCGTATTTCACGAGGAAGAAATATAAAAAGTACCAATTCCTGATTCAGGAAGGGGAGTCTGTATCCTGCAATTATTTTGTTCTAAAAGGGCTTTTAAAATTGGTATATACTGATGATACCGATAAAAGCCATATTGTAGGCTTTGCCATGGAAGACTGGTGGGAGAGTGATTTCAAAGCTTTTTACACAGGATCCAGAGCAACGATGTCTCTGGAATGCGTTGAAGATACGGAAGTTCTTTGTTTAACATTGGAGGGATATAAAAAACTATGCAGTGAGATTCCCAAAATGGAACATTTTTTTCTTGAGAAAGCTTACTTTGGTTTTATATCAGCCCAGCAACGTATACTTTCGATGATGACCTCCTCTACGAAAGAAAGGTATGATCAGCTGCTTAAACAATATCCGGCACTGGTTCAGCGTGTGCCTAAATCTCTTTTGGCTGCTTATCTTGGCGTTTCGAGGGAAACATTAAGCCGCTTTTCTTTATAAAGGAGTGATCTTCATCACTTCATAATCGTGATCCATGTCAAGAGTTGTTCCAGTGGATATATTGCAACTTTGCTACAACAATATAAACAACAAACAACAATGGAAAAGCGAACAATTAATCCCTGGAACTGGCAAAAAGAAAGAAGCTATTCCCAGGCTGTAGAAGTGAAAAATGCAGAAGCTACCTTATACTGTTCCGGGCAGGCAGCTATTGATCCGGATGGAACTTCAAGTACGAAGGATATGAAATCCCAGCTGGAACAGGCTATAGCCAATCTGGAGGAAGTAATTACTACTGCGGGTTATGAATGCAAAGGAATCGTCAGATTAAATATTTACACCACATCTACGAAAGAGCTGTGGCCTCATTTTCCTATCCTTCAGGAGTGGATCGCCAGGCATGGTATTGAACAGGCAGTTACCATGCTTGAGGTAACAGGATTGTTTGAAACTTTAACCGTGGAGCTCGAGGCGACCGTGGTGAAATAATGAACAACTTTATTAAAAAAACAAAACCTTCAAGTCTTAAACTTGAAGGTTTTTTATGCCAGTAATTTCCGAATACTTCTGAAATCCTTTTTGCACATTGGAAATCATCTGGAGATTAGATTTCCGGTTATTGAAGAAAACTTTATATATAAACAAAGAAATTGTTGTAACGGTTTAATACAAAACTCCCATACTTTCTGCTGCAAAGCCTGAAAGTTCTTCTAATTTTCCCTCTTTTACTTTTTTCACCCACTGATAATCGTTCAGTAAAGCACGGCCTACAGCCACTAAGTCGAAATCCTGTCTTTCTAATCTTCTCAGTAATTCAGTAAGGTCAGATTTTTCTGAGCTTTCACCCGCAAATGCCGACATGAAATCACCTTTAAGTCCTACTGATCCTACGGTAATCGTTGGCTGGCCGGTTACTTTTTTTGCCCATCCGGCAAAGTTAAGATCCGAACCTTCAAACTCTGGCTCCCAGAAACGACGTTGTGAACAATGGAAGATATCTACTCCCGCTTCTTTTAAAGGAAGCAACCAATCTTCCATCTCAGAAGGGTTTGTGGCCAGCCTGCTTTTATAATCCTGCTGTTTCCACTGCGAAAGTCGGATGATAATTGTAAAATCTTCTCCTACAGCCGCTCTGATTGCTTTTACTACATCTACAGCAAAGCGGGTTCTTTCCTTTATTGTTTTACCACCATATTCATCAGTTCTTGTATTGGTAACCTCCCATAGAAACTGGTCGATAAGATAACCGTGAGCACCGTGGATCTCAATACAATCGAAGCCTAAATCTTTAGCTGATTTCGCTGAAGCTGCAAATTGATTTATGGTGTCCTGAATATCTTCCAGAGACATAGTAGAAGCTTTTTCCATAGGAACCAAAGGATAGTCGTCAGATGAACGGGTGTCGCCCACGTGCCATATCTGTGGTCCCATTTTACCCTCGTTATGATGAACCTGGTCGATTACATTTTTCCAACCTGCCAATGCTTCAGTACCGTAGAAATCAGGGATGTTCTGCATATTTTTAGAGGCAGGGCGATTGATTACAGTTCCTTCAGAAAGGATTAATCCAACTTCTGAGGCTGCTCTACGGCCGTAATAATCTGCAATTTGTTGTGTAGGTACACCATTATCCGACTGTGCTCTCGTCATGGGAGCCATTACAATTCTGTTTTTAAGGTGTAGATTTTTATAGTTAAATGGAGTGAATAACGCGTCTGTACTCATTTTCTATTAATTTTTATTAATAATTTTTATTCTTTTGTTACACAAAGTAACTAATAATAATTCGTTTTTGTACCTATTAGAAAAAAAATTGTGGTAACTTTGTCGTAACAAACGATAGTAACCGGCTTGTAACTTATGAAAGAAAATAAAATAACCCAGCACTGTTGTCCCCTGGTAAAGGCTATGTCTTCCCTGGGAAGTAAATGGAAGCCTGTCATTGTTATGGTAATTAATGACAGAAAATTACGGTTTGGACAGATTGCAGCCCGCATTCATGTCATTTCGCGTAAGGTTCTTACCGACCAGCTAAGAGAAATGGTAGAGGATGGACTGCTAATCAGAGAGGAATTTAAAGAACTGCCACCACGGGTTGAATATACCCTCACGGAAAAGGGACTTGCTCTTTTGCCCATTTTAAATTTATTGGAAGATTGGGAAAGAAATTATGAAACAAAAGAAGTGTTGGCTGAGGCATAACGTTCTTTGATTTTATAAGATTAAGAGTTTTGATGCCAGGTTGATGATTGATTCCTACCCAGTTAAAGATTATTTTATTTTTTATAAGAGGTGCATTAGTGAATTAAAATTCAGTAAATGCTTATGACATGCATAACAGATTAAGTAAAAAAAGAAGACAATCTCTAATCTCAAATACTTTTTTTTATAATTAATCGTTATATTTATCGAATTAATTCTTAAATCAAAAATGGATTAATAGATCATAACTTTTAGATGACCAGTAAAATCATTGGTGTAGGAAACTACATCCCCCCGGAAACCATTACCAATTTATTCTTTGATAAACACAATTTTATAAACAAAAGCGGCGAGTCATTAAAAGAAAGTAATGCTATTATTGCCAGTAAACTCAAGGAGATTACGGGCATTGAAGAAAGAAGATATGCAAGCAATGATCAGGTTACATCCGATCTGGGCTTTATTGCTGCCAAAGCAGCTATCGAAGATGCAGGAATTGATCCTGAAACGTTGGATTATATTATATTTGCCCATAACTTTGGGGACGTCCGCTTTGGAACTGTTCAGTCCGATACGGTTCCGAGTCTTGCCTCAAGGGTGAAACACCTATTAAACATCAAAAATAATTTTTGCGTCGCCTATGACGTATTATTCGGATGTCCCGGATGGATCGAAGGAATCATCCAGGCCAATGCATTCATTAAATCCGGTATTGCCAAAAGATGCCTGGTTATCGGAGCTGAGACCTTATCCCGGGTAGTGGATATCCACGACCGGGATAGTATGATCTATGCAGATGGGGCAGGGGCAGCCATTCTGGAGATCTCTGAGGAAGAAAACGGAATAAAATCCCATATCTCAGCCTCTTTTACCCTGACCGAAAAAGATTATTTATATTTCGGAAAATCATACAACAATGACAAATGCCCGGATACCAAATATATTAAAATGGATGGGCGTAAAATTTACGAATTTGCTCTTTCAAATGTTCCGGATGCAATGAAGAAATGTCTGGATGACAGTGGCTATGGAATTGATCAGCTGAATAAGATTATCATCCATCAGGCGAATGAGAAAATGGATGAAGCTATTGTTAAAAGATTCTATCAGTTGTACAATACACCTATGCCCGAAGATATTATGCCTATGGTTATCAAAAAACTAGGTAATAGCAGTGTGGCAACAATCCCTTCATTACTAAGCATGATCCTTAAAGATGAACTGGATTCTCATGATATTGATAAAGGAGATATAGTCTTGTTTGCTTCAGTAGGAGCGGGGATGAATATTAATGCATTTGTATATAAATTTTAATATTTTATTCACAGACTGCTAAAAATATTTTGCCAGAAATAAAAAACTCTCTATATTTGCACCACTGAAAACGAAGGCATAGCCGGAGTTCAGGGAGAGTTGGCAGAGTGGTCGATTGCGGCAGTCTTGAAAACTGTTGACTGTAACAGGTCCGGGGGTTCGAATCCCTCACTCTCCGCAAATGCTTAACAAGAGTTTTTCTGAAAGCGTAAAAACATGAATACATCCTGCAAATTAAGATTTGCAGGATGTATTGTTTTTGGGGATGAATGAAATTTCAAAAGCACTTCAAAAAATTTGTGATAACTCTGCAGTAGTTTTTAAATCACTTTAAAATTGCCATAAAAAATAGATTCAAGAGCTGTAAAATACCGGATGTTATGCTTTAATAACTACAGCTACTCGTTATCGACTTTGATGATCCATTAATGAAGCATTTTTACACATTTTATTTACCAAATAAGTTTTTACGAAGATGATTATTTAAAATTATTAACAGTTAAAAAAAGATTATGTTATTAGCGAAGAAATTTTAAGCTCAGCTGGTGCTGGGTTAAAAAGATACAATCCAGAAGAAACGATTTTTCACGAGGGAGGCGCACCGTTATATTATTATCAAATAGTAAAGGGTGAAGTTAAACTGAATAATTATAATGCCGAAGGAAAAGAATTTATCCAGAATATTCTATTTGATGGACAAAGTTTTGGTGAGTCGCTTTTATTTGATGATAAACCATACCCAATGAGTGCAGTAGCTATCACTCCCAGTACTATTCTTAGATTAAGTAAACGAGATTTTTTAGAGATGCTGGCAAAGCATCCACTTCTCTTTTTTAATTTTTGCAAAGAGCTATCAGACGGGCTGTATTACAAATATATTATGCTTCAAAAAAATTCTCTGGAAAGTCCGGAGGAAAGGCTTATTGGCGTTATGGATTACATGAAAAGTTTTCAAAAAGAGCAAGCTACGTTCTCTTTCCAAGTACCTCTTACAAGACAGCAACTTGCCAGTCTTACAGGAATTCGTGTAGAAACTGCCATAAAAGCTATCAAACGTATGGAAAAAGAAAAAATTGTAAAAATAATTAACAGAAAAATTTTGTATTAATTCGTACCATTATGAAGTCACTCATAAAACTCGAATTACTCTATTGTAAAATTGGTTTGACAATACGATTAATCTACAGTTTTCCCTTGATACATGATAGAGACTGAATTATCAGCCTTTTTAAGAATAAAAGTGGGAAAATAAACACAGTATTATGGGTTTCAAAAAAATATTTTGGCATATATCAGTTAGGCTTTCTGCTTATAAAATTTTACTTACTTCTCTGCTTATAAAGGAGAAATCATCTTTACAAAAAGTTGGAGCTGTATCCCAAAACTGATGCTTTAAATGTACAACTCTAATACAGCCTTAATTTGAAAATGGTCCCTTAAAATCATAAAAGTAGAGGTAGAGAACCTGCTGTAGAAATGCTGTATATAAAAACGAGTACTATTGGTTTGCAGGAAGGCTCAATTTTTTTTAATGATAATAGTACCATGATAGTAGATTAAGAGAAACTTTCAAGAGCAGCCACAATTTCTTTTGACAGGAGTTTAATTAATATCTGAATGGCGTTGAACTTGTTGTATCTGTCCATTTGTTTGATCAACAGAACGTGCTGCTTCATTCTTTTTTACTCAGAAAATTCCTGATATGGAAATCGAGGCTGTCTTCCACAGTAATAAATTCATAATTCAAAGTTTTTACAATTTTAGCATTAGACATTTTTGAGAAAGAGGTTAAAAATTCTATGTTTGCTTTGGTCAGTAATCTTAATTTTGGGATTAATCCTCCAGAAAGAATATTTAAAATTCTCCCTATTTTTAAAATGTTCTCAGATAAAATAAAAGGATTAACCGTCTTTTTAATTAGTCTAGACAGATCGCTGTACTTTCTGTTCTCTGAAATGATGATGAAACGTTCTCCGAAAATATTTTTTTCCATCAGTTCGATAGCGATTTCTGCTACATCCCTTACATCTACACATCCTGTTCCGCCAGGGAAAGAATACAATCTGTTAGCAAAAACTTGTAAGAATTCGCCACTGCTTTTTTGCCAGTTACCACTTCCGATAATCATCCCCGGATTAATGATAATGGTATCTAAACCTTGATGAAATGCATCAAGCACCGCTTTATCCGCATTGCATTTTGAGATGGCATATATTGTATTGTTTTCACCGCTGATAAGATCTGAATTTTCATCAATAAGTTTTTCACATTTTCCTTTATTGAAAATAGCTGCCGAACTTACATACAGAAACTTTATTTTATGGAAACGGTGGCAGCATTCAATTATGTTTTCAGTTCCTTCAACATTGACTTGGGTAACATCTTTCTGTTTTTTCGGATCATAAGTTACCTTCGCGGCACAATGATATACCTCCTGAACATCTTTAAGTGCATTTTGCAGACTTTCCTTGTTATGTAAATCTACCGTCACCCATTCTATCTTATTAAAATAGCTTTCAGCATTTTCTGAGTAATACTTCAATGATTGTTTCACTTCTTCCAAATCACTGGAGTCTCTTTTTGTGGCACGCACAGTTCTGCCTCTTTTGAGAAGTTCCAAAACAATTACCCTACCGAGAATTCCGGTAGCTCCGGTTACTAAAATCATTATTAAATAATTAAAATTACAATGCAGAATCTCGCCCTATTCTTCACTAAGCCAGGCATTCATATACTCTCTGTTCATTCTAGCGATAGTATCCAGTGAAATACTTTTGGGGCATTCAATTTCACATGCTCCAATGACAGAGCAATTTCCAAATCCCTCATCATCCATAGCTTTTACCATATTTAAAACCCTCCTCTTTCTTTCAATCTTTCCTTGTGGCAGTAATGCAAAATGAGAAACTTTAGCACCAACAAAAAGCATTGCAGCACCATTCGGACAACAAGCTACACATGCTCCGCAGCTAATGCAGGCGGCAGCGTCCATTGCTTTATCAGCATTCTCTTTGGGAATAGCAATAGCATTGGCATCCAGCGTATTTCCTGAAGTGTTGACAGAAATAAATCCACCTGCTGCCATTATCCTGTCAAAAGCACTACGGTCTGTCATTAAGTCTTTGATAACAGGAAATGCAATACTTCTCCATGGCTCAATGATAATAGTGTCTCCATCGTTAAACATCCTCATATGGAGCTGGCATGTTGTAATTCCTGTGTCCGGACCATGTGCTCTTCCGTTTATGTATAAAGAACACATTCCGCAAATTCCTTCACGACAGTCATGATCAAAAGCAACAGGGTCTTTATTTTCATAAATTAGCTGTTCATTAAGTATATCCAGCATTTCCAGAAAGGAAGAATCGGTAGAAACACCAGAAATTTTATATACTTCAAATTTTCCTTTACTTTTTCTATTTTTCTGTCGCCAGATTTTCAAGGTAAGAGATAAATATTTCCTAGTATTCATAGCAGTTTTAAATTTGATTATCAAAGTATAATTAATACCATTATAGTTTTTATGAGTAAAATCATATTATAACTGAATACAGCAGGAAATACTTATTAAAGAAAAGGAAATATAATTTAATGCTATTTTTTCTTGCCTGTGAATACATGGTTACTGAAATCAATTTTACAACCCCCAGTTAATATATTAGCTTTAAGAAACAGATTGCTGTAAAGTCTGACAGATCCGATTTTGATCACTAATTTATTTTTATACAACAATTTTCATTCATAAGTCTTCTGTTTTTAAACTTTTTAGTTTTGGTTATCTTATGTAAAAATAAATAATACGTAACGGCGTAATATTTGTATTTTTTTTAATCACCAAATGTAAATCACTTAAAATATTAAACCATGACAGACGATAAATCTAAAAAAGGGAAAAAAGACCGCAAACAGGTAAGTGGTTCAGAAAATTATGAAATCCAGTATTTCAAGGAAAAAATGAGAGTAACCTCACAAGCCGTTGTTGGTGCTATAAAAGCAACCGGTTCTAATGACCGAAAAACATTAGAAGATTACTTAAGGAAGCGTCACCAAAAATAGCAATACTTGCATCATTAGAGTGTCAGCTGTGCATTTGTTAAGTGCGGCCAAATTTTTAGATTCTAAAATCCATTAACTTAAAAAACAATTGGTATGGCTTTAGAAAAATATCGTGAAAAGCGGTCAGAAGAAAAGACTCCCGAACCCTTTGGGGGTAAGTCATCTGGCAAAGAATTGAGGTTTGTTGTTCAGAAACATGATGCTTCCCATCTTCATTACGATTTTCGTCTTGAAATGGACGGAGTGTTAAAAAGTTGGGCGGTTCCTAAAGGACCCTCCCTGGATCCGAATATTAAAAGACTTGCTATGATGGTTGAAGACCATCCATATGATTACCGGGATTTTGAAGGTATTATCCCAAAGGGACAGTATGGTGGGGGTACGGTGATTGTTTGGGACGAAGGTACTTATGAACCTTCGGAGCCAGTGGAAGGAGATTTGAAAAAGCAGGAGGAAAATCTATTGCACCAACTTCATGCCGGTAAGTTGAAAATAAAGCTAAATGGTAAAAAACTAAAAGGAGAATTCGCCTTGGTAAAAGCTTATGGTAGGGGCGAGAATAGCTGGCTTCTGATGAAGCTTGAAGATAAATACGCAACGACCAGGGATATTACATTAAAAGATAAATCCGTGATTTCCAAAAAGACAATAGTCCAGATGGAAAAATCTCCAGATAAAGTTTATGGAAAACCTAATGTAAAAAAGGAGAGTAGGCTCAAAGATAAGACTACTGAAAAAAAAACGACTCCAGAACTCATTGAGGAACAATTAAGCTCAAACAGATCAGAGAAGGAGGATATTGATGTGGATAAGATTTTAAAAGGCGCGCCAAAGAAGGCTTTTTACAATCATGTACAACCAATGCTTGCTACACTTGTGGATAAGCCCTTTGAAGATAAAAATTGGCTCTATGAAGTGAAATGGGATGGGTACAGGGCAGTGTCCTTTTTAAAAGGGGGCAAGGTTGAGATCAAATCTCGTAATGACAAAAGCTTTAACGAGAAATTTTATCCGGTATATGATTCGCTCAAGGCGCTTAATCTTAATGTTATCTTGGATGGAGAAATAGTCGTTGTAGGGGAGGATGGCAAGGCTGACTTCGGATCATTACAAAACTGGCGCAGTGAGGCAGACGGAACTTTACTGTACTATGTCTTTGACATTATATGGCATGATGGAAAGGACCTTACAGACCTTACCTTATGTCAGCGGAAGGAAATTCTAAAAGAAATATTAGAGGAGAATGATATAATAAAAATCAGTACACCATTTTATACTTCCGGGATAGAATTTTTGGAAGCTGCAAAGAACATGGGACTTGAAGGCATAATGGCCAAAAAGAAGGATAGTTTGTACCATGTACATGTAAGGACAAAGGACTGGCTTAAGATCAAAGCCAATAAAAGACAGGAAGTGGTTATTGGAGGTTTTACGTTGAATGATGACTCCAGAAAATCTTTTAGCAGCATCCTTGTAGGAGTTTATGAAGGTAAAGATCTTGTGTATAAAGGAAAAGTGGGCACAGGATTTAATGACAAGTTGCAGAAGGAGATGATGGAACAATTTAAACCACTGTTCACTAATAAGCCTCCTTTTTCTGAGGAGCCCGATGTCAACAAACCTTCCCGATTTCGGCCTAATCCCCCTCATGCTTCCGTTACATGGCTAAAGCCTAAACTTATCTGTGAAGTAAGTTTTACAGAAATGACCAGTGATGGAGTCATGCGTCACCCTTCCTTTGAGGGGATGCGGGAAGATAAAGACCCAATGGAAATTATTCTTGAAAAAGAAATTGATACAGCTCAGATTACTGATGAACATCATGAAAAAATAATAAAACCTGCTGGCAAAATGAAAAGGAAAACCTTATTGAATCCTACTGAAAAGACACAGGTGAAAACCGTCAATAAGCACGAACTTAAATTTACAAACCTGGATAAGGTTTTTGGCCAAAAGCAAAAATTACTAAACGCGATTTGATCAATTACTATTACCTGGTAGCACCATTTATTCTTCCTTATTTAAAGGACCGCCCTCAGAGTATGAACCGATTTCCCAATGGTATTGAAGGTAAAAGCTTTTATTTTAAAAATGTGACAGATACAGCACCGGACTGGGCTGATACTTTTTTGTATAGGAGTGAAACAGATAATGAGGACAAGCACTACCTTGTTGGGAAAGATGAAGCAACATTGTTATATATGGCAAATCTTGGCTGTATAGAGATGAATCCCTGGAATAGTACAATAAAAAAACCTGAACATCCGACATACTGTATCGTAGACCTCGATCCTGATAAAAACTCTTTTGATCAGGTAATCGAAACCGCACAGGTTACAAAACAGATTTTAGATGATATGGGTATAGATTCTTACTGCAAAACAAGTGGATCGACCGGTCTTCATATCTATATTCCGTAGGGAAATAAATATACATATGAACAGTCCAAAGAGTTTGCTCGCGTAATAGTCACCTTGGTACATCAAGAACTTCCTGATTATACAAGTTTGGAACGGGTCATTAAAGACCGTAAGGGAAAAATGTATCTTGATTTTTTACAAAACAGGCCTCATGCAACTATTGCATCGGTGTATTCTGTGCGACCAAAACCTGGGGCGACTGTTTCTATGCCTCTGCATTGGGATGAAGTTAAAAAGGGACTTAAAATGAGTGATTTTCATATTTTCAATACGTTGGAGCGATTGCAAAGTGAAGGCGATATATTTAAGCCAGTGCTAGGAAAGGGAATTGACCTTAAAAAGATAATTGATAAATATGCTGGGAAATGAAAAATGCCAGCAAGTCAAAAATAGAGGATACTAACCTAATAAAAAATAATATCATGAACGTCAAAAGAATTTTTGGGACAATATTAACCCTACTTGGGATAGGTGGCCTTATTTATGTAGGAAATGGCTTAATCACCAAAGGTGTAGCCAATATGCCGATTATCGTGGTGGGAATTATCGGTTTACTTTTCTTTTTTGCTGGAATCAGCTTAGTCAAGAATACAAAGGATGAGAGCTAAGCCAGGAAATAGTAATGAAGAAATTACATAGTTCAGATTCTCCGGACTATTACATCAGTAAAAGATTTAATATTCTGTGGTGTCCAGAGATGGACACTGCAGAATATAAGTTTCTTTGCAATTAATGACCGACAATAAAGTTGCCATATATTTTTTGTTTTCAACACTAATTTTCTTCTTCATAGTAAACATCTTGCCTGTCTTTTGATAGCAGTAGATGATATCGAAATCATCTGGCAATTCCAAGTTATAATTGGATTTTTTTGACGGATACCAGATCAAATAATCACACCTTTTAAATTTATTGTTTCATAATTTTTTGCTGTTAGAGCGGAAAATTGGTGAATGAAAATAGGTTTTTATTTACTTTTTCATAATAAAAAGTGTCTTTTTTACATTTTTTTTTCAGCTAAAATGAAAAAAAAATTAATTCTTCTTATCATAATATTTATTCAGAAAAAAATGATCCTCTTTTTGGTGTTGTGATATTGCAATTAATTGTGAACTCATGTCTTATGAAATAAGTAAGTGTATTTTTAATGATAACCTTATCATAATTTTTATACAATTCATATCATAAAAATTCGATATGTAATGTGTTGATAAGCAGTAGATAATGATGGATTTATTTTTTTTATTCAGATGAATTTTTATATTTGTAATGTTACCAAAATGTTAACAAACTAATGAATCAGAATTTTATTCATACCTACGTCTCTGTAGATTGCGTTGTGTTTGGATTTGACCATGAAAACCGGTTGAATATATTATTAGTACAACGTCATGTAGATGATGTACCATTGGAAAAACAAATCAAGCTTCCCGGAAGTTTGATTTTCAGCGACGAAGATGTGGATGATGCTGCACAAAGAGTACTGCATGAACTTACAGGGATTAAAAAAATGGTCCTCAAACAGTTCAAATGCTTTGCAGATCCCATGAGAGCAAGTAATGCGCATGATATCAAATGGATGGATCAGGAATACAAACATCATATAGACAGGATCATTACAGTGGCTTATCTTTCTCTTTGTAAAATAGACCACAAGATCAACAGTACAAAATATGATACCGTAGACTGGTATCCTATTGATGAAGTTCCGGGATTGCCTTTCGATCACAACAAAATTATCAGTGAATCTCTAATGGAGATCAGAAAATGGATTGAATCTGATTTCTCTATCATTTTTGAGCTGCTGCCGAAAAGATTCACCATCAGACAGCTCTATCAGCTCTATAGTGCATTAAGTGAAAAAAATATTGACATCAAGAATTTTCATAAAAAAATTTCTTCGTTCCCCTATATTGTTCCCTTGGATGAAATTCAAAAAGATGTGTCACACCGTGCAGCAAGGTACTACAGATTTGACGCTAAGATTTACAAGAAAAACAATACAAAACTTATAAAATAACCTTTTTAAAAAATTATGTACTTACTAGGCTATGACATTGGCAGTTCTTCTGTGAAAGTTTGTCTCATCGAGGCATCCAGTGGAAAAGTGATTGCTTCTGAATTTTCTCCCAAAAAAGAAATGAAAATCACTGCTATAAATCCGGGATGGGCAGAGCAAAATCCAGTCGACTGGTGGACCAATCTGAGGTTGGCACATGAAGCTGTGATGCATGAATCCGGTGTACATGCTGAAGATATCAAAGGAATTGGAATTACCTGGCAGATGCATGGTCTGATTCTGGTGGATAAAGATCAGAATGTCTTAAGGCCATCCATTATCTGGTGTGACAGCCGTGCTGTGCCTTACGGCGAAAAAGCTTTTAAAACAATAGGAGAAGAAAAATGCCTGTCTCATTTGTTGAATTCACCCGGAAACTTTACAGCATCAAAGCTGGCCTGGGTAAAAGAAAATGAGCCTGAAATTTTTGAAAAGATAGATAAAATCATGCTCCCGGGAGACTACATTGCTATGAGACTTTCAGGGGAGATCGGAATAACCATTGAGGGATTATCAGAAGGGATCTTCTGGGATTTTAAAAACAACTGCATTTCGGAAGATATCATAAACTACTATGGTATTCCTAAAAGCTTTTTCCCTGAAATCGTACCTACATTTGGTATCCAGGCAACGGTTTCCAAAGCAGCAGCTGAGGAATTAGGCTTAAAAGAAGGGACACCTATATCCTACAGGGCAGGTGATCAACCGAATAATGCGCTTTCCCTGAATGTTTTTAATCCCGGAGAAATTGCCTCCACAGCAGGAACCTCAGGAGTTGTCTATGGCGTTCTGGATCAGCTGGAATATGATAAGTTATCAAGGGTAAATACATTTGCCCATGTCAATTATACACCTGAACAGATCAGGCTTGGAGTTTTACTATGTATCAACGGAACCGGTATTTTAAATTCCTGGCTGAAGCATAATTTCGCAACCTCACTTTCTTCTTATGGGGATATGAATGATATGGCTTCGCTTTCACCTATTGGCTCAAAAGGGTTAAGTATCATTCCTTTTGGAAACGGTGCTGAAAGGGTACTGGAAAATAAAGATACCAGCTGTTCTATTCACGGAATCAATTTCAATATACACACTAAGGGAGATATACTGCGTGCGGCGCAGGAAGGTATTGTATTCTCTTACGAATACGGAATGGATATCATGAGAAATATCGGAATGGATATACAGGTCATCCGTGCAGGAAATGCCAACATGTTTTTAAGTTCAATTTTTCGCCAGTCTCTGGCCAGCGTGAGCAATGCGGTCATTGAACTTTATGATACCGATGGAGCAGTGGGAGCTGCAAGAGCTGCTGGAATGGGAATTGGATTTTATTCAGATTCCAGGGAAGCATTTTCTTCACTTGAAAAGATAGCGGTGATAGAGCCGGAACACGAAAAACAAGAACAATATACAGAAGCCTATGCGCGATGGAAACATCATCTTAATGAAATAATCTAAAGCAATTACAACCGTATTTTTCATCCTCTTACTGACTTTTAAGAACCAGTGAGAAGGGAATTCCTACGCAAAAATTAAAAAAACAAATTAAAAATAATCAAATAAATATGAACACTTTAACAGGTACAAAAGAGTTTTTTACGGGTATTGAAAAAATTAAGTTTGAAGGAAAAGAAAGTAAGAACCCGTTGGCATTCCGATATTATGATGCTGAAAAGATTGTGATGGGAAAACCTATGAAAGATTGGACCAGATTTGCAATGGCTTGGTGGCATACCTTATGTGCAAACGGAAGTGATCCGTTCGGAGGTCCTACGATCCACCATCCATGGGACATCGGAAATGATGCAGTGACCAGAGCCATGCATAAAATGGACGCTGGTTTTGAATTCATGTCCAAAATGGGCTTCAATTATTACTGTTTCCACGATATCGACCTGGTAGATCCTGCTAATAACTGGAAGGATTATGAGAAAAACCTTCAGACTATTGTAGAATATGCAAAACAAAAGCAGCAGGAAACAGGAATTAAGCTTCTATGGGGAACAGCCAATGTTTTCACTCATGAAAGATACATGAACGGTGCCTCTACCAATCCGAATTTTGACGTCGTGGCCTGCGCAGGAACTCAGGTGAAAAACTCAATAGATGCAACGATAGCATTGGGAGGAGAAAATTATGTTTTCTGGGGTGGAAGAGAAGGATATATGAGTCTTTTAAACACGGATATGAAGCGTGAAAAAGATCACCTGGCCCGTTTTCTTTCCATGTCAAGAGACTATGCGCGTCAGCAAGGATTTAAAGGAACATTCCTGATCGAGCCAAAACCAATGGAACCTACCAAGCATCAGTATGATTATGATTCCGAAACAGTGATCGGATTCCTGAGACATTACGGATTGGATAAAGATTTCAAACTGAATATCGAAGTGAATCACGCTACGTTGGCGGGGCACACATTCGAGCATGAGCTTCAGGTAGCTGTAGATGCCGGACTTTTAGGAAGCATTGATGCCAATAGAGGAGATTATCAGAACGGATGGGATACCGACCAATTCCCGATCGATTATTACGACATGGTTCAGGCGTGGCTTGTACTGCTTCCGGCGGGAGGCCTGGGAGCCGGTGGAGTAAACTTTGATGCGAAAATCAGAAGAAATTCTATAGATGCTGAAGATTTATTCATTTCTCATATTTCAGGAATGGATGTATTCGCAAAAGGTCTTCTTGCAGCAGCTGATATCCTGGAAAATTCTGATTACAAAAAACTGAGAACAGATCGTTATGCTTCTTTTGATAACGGGAATGGAAAATCTTTCGAGGAAGGTAAACTTACCCTGGAAGATCTTCAGAGAATAGCTCACGAAATCGGCGAACCACAGCCAAAAAGCGGAAAACAGGAATTGTTTGAAGCCATCGTGAATATGCATATATAATAAAAAATAAAAGGCTTGTAAACACTAAGGACTTTACAAACTATAATTATTAATCAGCCTTTTATTCAATAACTAATACTAAAAATAATAATTATGAACCGATTTTATTTCAATAAAAGCAATAAAGCAGCATTATTTTTTGCAATGACTTTATTGCCTTCCGGCATAGCATATTCACAGGTTAAAAAGGATACGATAGTTAAAGAAAAGAAAATAGATGAAGTTGTTGTAATAGGGTATGGAACACAAAGAAAAGAGGCGGTTACAGGTTCTGTGGCCACGGTAAAAGGAGATGCATTGCGTGAAGTACCTTCTGCTAACATAACTCAGGCATTACAGGGAAGAACGGCAGGGGTAGATATCTCACAAACCTCTACAAAACCGGGTGCTGCCATGCAGATCCGTATCAGGGGAACAAGATCTCTGACAGGAGATAATAATCCGTTGATTGTATTGGATGGAATTCCTTTCGTAGGATCACTGGGAGATATAAGTTCAAGTGATATCAAAAGTATTGACATCCTTAAAGATGCTTCTGCTACAGCGATTTACGGATCCAGAGGAGCAAACGGAGTTATCCTCGTTACAACCAATAGAGGAGCAAAAGGGCAGAAACCCAGATTCACTTACAATACCTTTACGGGAGTTCAGACGTTGTTTTCAAAATATCCTATGATGGATGGTCCTAAGTTTGCACAGTTGCGTGCTTATGCGATTCCGGCAGGAAATACAACACCTTTATATTCAAATGGTGCTGATGAAAGCAACAGTGTTAATACGGACTGGCAAAGCCTGTACTACAAACCGGCGATGATGACCAGTCATGATATCGGGGTTTCAGGAGGAACAGACGGAGGAAATTATAATGTAGGGTTATCTTACTTCAAGCAAGATGCATTGATCCCTATTCAAAGTTATGAAAGATTTGCCCTGCGAATGGCTATTGACCAGCAGGTAGGCTCTGTTTTTAAATTTGGTTTTACATCCAATACCAATTATTCAATCTCTGAAGGAAATGGGGTAAATCCGGGAGCAGTGCTGGGATTTTCTCCAATTGCCAATCCTTACAATGCGGACGGAAGCCCGAAGAGGGTAATGAGCACGGCTGGAGGTATTGATCAGACATGGATTTATACCAGAGGGAGCCTGGAAAGTCTTGGAGATAAATATATTGACGAAACCAAATCTTTTGCATCCTACAACAACCTTTACGGGGAAGCCAATCTTCCGATCAAAGGACTGAAATACCGATTGAATGTAGGTTTGGATTTCCGTACTTCAAATAGTGGAAATTATGCTGGGGTAGGAGTATTTAATACGAATCCTCTTGGGCCTTCAGCTGCAGGAAGAGGGAATAACCAAACCTATCACTGGGTCCTGGAAAACCTTTTAACCTACGACCGTACATTTGGAAAGCATAAAATTAATGCCGTAGGATTATATTCCGCAGAAGGAAATAAGTATACAAGCTCATACATGAGCGCAAAGAATGTCCCTGCAGATTTTTTCCAGTATTATAATCTGGGACAATCGCCTCAGGCAGATATTACCGTACGACCGGAAGACCAGATCTACTGGAAAACGGGTCTTCTTTCTGCAATGGGAAGGGTAATGTATACCTATGATAACAAGTATATGCTGACAGCAACACTTCGTGCAGACGGATCTTCCAGACTGGCTCCCGGCAACAAATGGCATACATATCCCGCATTATCATTAGGATGGAATGTTACCAATGAATCCTTTATGCAGAATATCAAAGCCATTAATCTTCTTAAATTCAGGGTTGGATGGGGACAGACCTCCAATCAGGCAGTAGATCCATATTCTACTATGGGAAGATTTAGTGTTGCTCCTTATAATTTTGGAAGTGCAGGAAGTACAGGGATCTATGGAAGTCAGCCACCAAATCCGAACCTGGGCTGGGAATATTCAAAAACGCAAAACTACGGTCTTGATTTCGGTTTATTGAACAACCGCCTTACGGGGAGTGTGGAGTATTACAAAACCCATACATATGACCTGTTGACACAGAAGAGTCTTCCGGCAACAAGCGGATGGTCATCCATTGTTTCCAATGTAGCGGAAACAGAAAATAAAGGTTTTGAAGTTTCCTTAAACGGTGTCATTTTCGATAATCCGGATGGGTTTACATGGGAAGCCGGAGTTAATTTTTATACCAACCGAAACAAAATTTTATCTCTTGCATCCGGAACAACACGCGATGTGAATAATCTTTGGTTTGTAGGTCATAATATCAATTCGTTATATGATTATCAGTATGTAGGCCTTTGGCAGGCAGGAGATCCCTATCAAAGCATTCTGGAACCGGGAACTGCTGCAGATGTAGTAGGATCTATCAAAGTTCTTTACACCGGAGGTTATAATCCTGACGGAACACCGGTAAGGGCAATAGGACCTGATGACAGGCAGATTTTTGATACCGCTCCTAAATTTCAGGGAGGATTCAATATGCGTTTTGCCTACAAGAACTTTGAACTAAGCACAGTAGGGGCTTTCCAAAACGGAGGAATCCTGGTAAGTACCATTTACGGATCTGCAAGTTATCTTAACAGATTAACAGGTAGAGGGAACAACGTCGATGTAGACTACTGGACAGAAGATAACACAGGAGCTTATTTTCCTCGTCCGGGACGCCATTTGAGCGGTGATAACCCGAAGTATTCTTCTACTTTAGCGATGTTTGATGCTTCTTACCTTAAGCTCCGTACGATTACATTAGGCTATAATTTCAACAAAGATTTTTTAAAGGATTTGAAGATCACAGGCTTAAGAATTTACTTTACCGTAACAAATCCTGTTGTATTATTCTCTCCTTATCATAAGTTCTCAGGAATGGATCCGGAACCGAACTCTTTCGGAAATGAAAACCAGGCCGTAAGCGGATATCAAAGCCGTCAGCTTGTTATAGGAACCAACAACCCTTCCACAAGAAATTACTTAATGGGACTTAACTTAACCTTTTAAAACTGTATTGTCATGATAAATTTTAACAAAAAACTGGTATTGGGAACAATCTTTTTATCCCTAACATTTACAGGATGTAATGAAATTCTGGATGAGCAGCCAAGATCAATATATACAGCGGATTACTTTAGTACACCGGATGGAATTAATCAGGGATTTACCTCTCTGTACAGACAGATGAGATTATTGTACGGTAATGGATATTTCATGAGCAATTGCCAGAATGGAACTGACGAATCAACATGGGCCCAAAGTGCGGATGGTAACTTTAAAGAACTTGATATGTCTGGAAACGGTATTATCAATTCCAATACTTTTCCTACTAGTATGGTTTGGAATTCAGTGTTTCCGTATATCAATACAGCCAATGGAATCATTGAAAAGGGACCGGGGTTCGGAATCGCAGAATCCATGATTTCCGAGGCCCGTTTCTTCCGCGGATTTTATTATTTCATGCTAGTGCAGACCTATGGAGGAGTTCCTTTGGACTTAGGGGCAGGAGAATTGAAATATAATACGCTTCCGTCCACGAATTCTGCAAGGAATACCGTGCCGGAAGTCTACACAAAAACGGTTTTTGCTGATCTTAAAAAGTCAATAGAAAATTTACCTTCATCACCGAGAGTAACAGGTGGTGTAACCAAAAATGCAGCAAGATTAATGCTTGCCAAAGCTTACCTTACTTATGGATGGTGGCTGCAGAATCCTAACAATATTCCGACTTACCCTGAAGCAACAAGAACTGACCCTGACGGACATAATGCTCAATGGTATTTCCAGCAGGCTTATGATGTCGCAATGGAAGGAATCAACAACCCGGGACCTTATGCGCTTCAGCCTACTTTTTATGATGTCAATGTAGGTTCAAACGACAGAAACACAGAATCGATGCTCTATGCAGACCATATACAGTCAAGTACTTACTATAATGAAAGTGATCCTGTAGGATTTGGATCAGGCTGGGCTCCGGACAATTTTGCAGCATGGATGCAGACCTGGAATTATACGGCTATCAAAAGCAGTAAAACCACGGCTTGGGTTGGCGCAGACGTTGTAAGTTCAGTACAGAGAGAGGCGGCGCAATCACTGGGACGTCCTTGGGTTCGTATGTGTCCTACTTTGGGAGTCATTAAAAATACTTTTGCAGATAAAACCAATGATTCCCGTTATGATGGAACTTTTGTAACCACGTACAGAGGAAACTGGAACAAGAATGGAACGGGTCTTACAACGGTTCCTGTACTTTATAACGCCAATAATTTACCGGTACAACCGGGTGGGGCTATCCTGAGCTTTCTTAACGATGACAGCCAGCTGCCGGCTTATCCTACAGGAGCGGGACAAAGTGGTGTAGGAGCAGGAACACTGGCAGGAAGAGCAGATTGGGTAATTGCACCGAATGGAATCAGCAGGATTGTATACCCTGGCTTATGGAAAATTGGAACTTATCGTACCGATGATCCGAATGGCTTAGGCTATCCGAATGCGGGATTAACCCGTCCTTTCAGCGTTGCCAAGTTTTCAGAATTCTATTTTATTGCAGCAGAAGCAGCAGTAAAAGGAGCTTCAGGTGCTATGACAGCCAGAAGTTTAATTAATGTCATCCGTGCCCGTGCAGGAAAATGGAAGTTCAATAATGCCCAGAATACTGCTTATGTAGCAGATAACAGTGCTGCTATGATTGCGGCTACACCAGCGGTAATTACCATTGATTATATCCTTGCAGAAAGATCCCGCGAATATTACGGCGAATTCTACAGATGGTATGACTTGGTACGTACACAGAAGTGGGGAGATTATGCGGCTACCTATCAGATCGGGGGAGCTTCTTATGGAGATCATGATCCGCAAACGGTGACAAGAACGATACAACCTTTTCATTATCTGAGACCTATTCCTCAGAATCAGATTGATGCGATGGAAGTATCTGCAGATATCAAGGCAAAATATCAGAACCCCGGATACAATTAATTTTATTCTACATTCATATCAGCAACAGAGTAGGTGTGAAAGCACCTGCTTTGTTTATCTGAATTAAAATTTAAAAATTATGGAAAAAACCTGGCGTTGGTTTGGAAAAAAAGACAAAATAGAACTGAGTACGCTTTGTCAAATAGGAGTAGAAGGAATTGTTTCTGCACTGCATGATATCCCAAACGGAGAAATCTGGAATCTGGAGGCCATCAATGATTATAAAAACTATATAGAAAGCCACGGACTTCGCTGGTCTGTTGTGGAAAGTCTTCCCGTAAGCGAAGCGATCAAATACGGAGGTGAAGACCGTGACTCTTTAATAGAAAATTATATCTCAAGCCTTGAAAATCTGGGTAAAGCAGGCATTACAACAGTTTGCTACAATTTTATGCCTGTTCTCGACTGGGCACGCACCGACCTCTTTCACGAGTGGGAAGACGGTTCGTCCTCACTTTATTTTGACAAAGCCAAGTTTGCGTATTTTGAAATTCATATCCTTCAAAGAGAAGGGGCAGAAAACGACTATAACCCGGAGATCCTTCAGAAGGTAGAAGAATTAAAAAATACCTTAACGGAAAAAGATAGTAATGACCTGATAGATTCAGTCATTGTAAAAACACAGGGATTCGTAAACGGAAATATCAAAGAAGGTGAATTGAATCCTGTAGAAAAATTCAAGAGTTTATTGGCATTGTATGATGGAATAGATAAAGACAGACTTCGCCAGAACATGCAATATTTCCTTGAAAAAATAATGCCCGTCTGTGAAAAATGGAATATTCAGATGTGCGTACATCCAGATGATCCTCCATTTTCACTATTGGGCTTACCAAGAATAGTGACCAATGAAGAAGATATAGACTGGCTTCTGAAAGCTGTTGATAACCCACACAACGGTTTAACGTTCTGTGCCGGATCTCTAAGTGCTAATCTTCAGAATGACGTTCCTAAGCTTGCAAAGAAGTTTGCCCACCGTACCAAATTCGTTCACCTGAGAAGTACAAATGTTTTTGAAAACGGTGACTTCATCGAGGCTCATCACCTGGGAGGAAGAGGAAAGCTTATTGAAGTGATCCGTGTATTCGAAAAAGAAAACCCTGATCTTCCTATGAGAATTGATCATGGAAGGCTTTTAACCGAAGATATTGACAAAGGTTATAATCCCGGCTATTCATTTTTAGGAAGAATGCTGGCATTGGGTCAGATAGAAGGAGTAATGGCCACAGTACAATCGGAATTACAGAAAAATTAAACTGCGTTTGTAATAAATAATAAAAAGTAAAATGAAAGACCTGTTTAGTATTAAAAACAAAGTAGCAGTCATCACAGGGGCTTCAGGCGTTTTGGGAGGAAGTCTTGCCAAAAGTTTTATAGAGGGCGGAGCCAAAGTTGTTGCACTGGGGAGAAACCAGGAAACACTGGATGCCCGGGTAAAAGAACTTAAGGATTTAGGAGGAGAGGCACTCGCTGTAGAATCCAATGTGATGGATATTGAAAGCCTTGAAGCCGCTTCAGTGAAAATAAAGGAAAAGTATGGCCGTATTGATATTCTGCTCAATATAGCGGGTGGAAATATTCCGGCAGCAACCTTATCTCCCGAACAGTCATTTTTTGATATGGATATGAAAGGATGGGCAGAGGTTACCGATCTTAATATCAACGGAACCGTTTACCCGAGTTATGTTTTCGGAAAAGCAATGGCTGAACAGGGGAGCGGAAACATTATCAATATTTCTTCCATGGCTGCTTATTCAGCGATTACAAGAGTAGCCGGATATTCTGCAGCCAAATCAGCAATCACCAATTTTACCCAATGGCTGGCCTCTGATCTTGCATTAAAATTCGGAGATAAGATACGTGTGAATGCCGTGGCACCAGGATTTTTCATTGGAGATCAGAACCGTGCAATTCTTCTGAATCCGGATGGAAGCTTAACGGAGAGAAGTAAAAAAGTAATGGCCAAAACACCGATGCAGAGATTTGGAGAAGTAGAAGAGCTGAACGGGGTTGTACAGTTTCTATGTTCAGATGCCGCAAGTTTTATCACGGGAGCATTGATTCCTGTTGACGGAGGCTTCAGCGCATTCAGTGGAGTATAAAAAAAACTAATTTTTTCATATACAGTAAACAGGACCTTAATGGTTTCATTCAAGGTCCTGTTTTTAAAAAGTAGACACCTAAGTGTTGTGAAAATCTTTGATTTTCATCTTATGTGAACTTTTCTGCAGAATTATTTTAAACTTTCTTAAGTGAGCTAAAGTGTTTTAAAATAAGGCTTTTGTGACTTTTGTGGTTTTGCAGAGTTTAAACAAGTTAATTAAAATTCAGGGTTGTAAAAATAAATCATGAGTAATTCCATTAAAAATAAAGACGTTTTCGGAGAATTGTTTTTGCTTGAATCGGCAAAGGCAGAAAATCTGTATTTCGGATATGCCAAAGATATGCCGGTGATCGATTATCACAATCATCTTGAACCGGATGTGATTTCTGCCAATCAGAATTTCCGTTCTTCAACCGCTATATGGCTGGATGGTGACCATTACAAATGGAGAGCCATGAGAAACTTTGGTACTGATGAACAGTTTATTTCCGGAAATGCTTCAGATCAGGAAAAATTCAGGAAATGGGCAGAGGTAGTACCTTATACCCTTCGTAATCCGTTATTTCACTGGACCCATCTGGAACTCAAAAATCCTTTTGGAATCAGCGAATATTTATCATCCAATAATGCAGATGCAGTGTATCATCACATGAATGAAAGTTTGCAGACACCTGGTTTTTTGCCACAATCCATTATTGAAAATTTTAAAGTAGAAGCCTTATGTACTACAGATGATCCTGCTGATGATCTGGTTCATCATAAAGCATTAAAAAACAGTGGGTTTAAAACAGCTGTTCTTCCGGCTTTCCGTCCTGATACCTATATCAATATGATCAATCCTGAACAATATCTTTCAGGAATTAAAAAGCTTGAAAAAGTCTGTGGTTTTTCCATCGCATCAATTTCTGACTTGTTGAATGCACTTCAGTCCAGAATCAACTATTTCGTGGAAGCAGGGGCTAAAGTAGCTGACCACGGCTTTGAATATTTCCCGGATACTACAAAATGGAATCATAGCCTTGAAAAAGAGTTTTCAGAATTTCTGAAAGGAAATATTTCGACATTTTCCAATCCGGATGCATTATGCGGCTATTTGCTGAAAGAACTTTGCAAAATGTATGCAGAAAAAGGCTGGGTACAGCAGTTTCATGTAGGAGCAACACGAAACAACAATTCAGAAATGTTCAGGAAAATGGGTGCCAATGCAGGATATGATGCCATTGGAGAACCATATTACGCACAGCGATTGAGCGTTTTGCTTGATGCATTGAATTCAGAAGGAAAACTGGCCAAAACCATTATTTACAATCTGAATCCGGCATTTAATGAAGTTCTGGCTACTCTTGCCGGAAATTTCAATGAAGGAGGCATAAAATCCAAAGTACAGTTTGGAGCAGCCTGGTGGTTTCTTGATCAGCTTGACGGGATGACCAAGCAGATGAATACGCTTTCCAATATCGGTCTTATCAGCACTTTTGTCGGCATGCTGACTGATTCCCGAAGCCTTTTATCATTCTCAAGACATGATTATTTCAGAAGGCTTTTATGCAATATGTTCGGAAGTGAAATGGAAAGAGGTCTTCTTCCCGATGACGAAAAATGGGTAGGAAAGATCATCCAGGATATCTGTTATCACAATACAAAAAATTATTTTGAAATATAAAACCATGCAGGATTCATCGAAAATATTATGTTTCGGGGAACTGCTTCTCCACTTTGCCCCGGATTCCGAAGGAAACTGGCTGAATGAGCAGTCTCTGAAGATGTATATAGGCGGAGCAGAATACAATGTAGCAGCTGCACTTTCGCAGTGGAAGAATCGTGTGAAATTATTATCAGCTTTGCCTGAAAATTTCGTAGGAAACCAGCTGGAATCACAGCTTAACAATAAAGGAATAGAAATCCTTGCAGAAAAAACTCAAGGGAGAATGGGAACATTTTACCTTTCTTCTGATGGAGATATGCAGAACGCTTCAGTGGTTTACGACCGTTTTCCGTCTGTTTTTACCCAGTCGGATTTTGAAACTTTCAGTGATGATGAGATATTTTCAGAGGTAAGATGGCTGCATATCAGTACCATCACACCGGCTTTGAGTGACCAGGCATTCCACAAATGTCTGCAAATCATGAAGGAAGCCAGAACAAGAAATATTACGGTTTCTCTTGACCTGAATTACAGGGCGTTGCTTTGGCAAAACCAGAATCCTCACAAAATTAAAGAGCTGATGCCTTTTGTGAATGTTCTTATGGGAAATATCTGGTCTGTGGAGCAGTTTCTCAATATTCCTGTTGAATATGAGCTTAACGGAAATTTCGATGATGAAAACCTTCTTAAACAGGCCGAAAAAACAGCATTGGAAATCAGAAGACAATTCCCTGAGGTGGAAAAAATTGCGAATACCTTCCGTTTTACAAACGGAGAACAGGTGAATTACTTTGCCACCTTATTTACTGATGAGCTTTTGATTTCGAAAAAATATAACTCAGATACCATTAAAGAAAGAGTAGGAAGCGGTGATTCTTTTATGGCCGCCCTAATTCATGGAATTTTAAAAGGAAATCCTGATCAGCAGATCCTGGAAGATGCGACAAAAGTTGCTTTTAAAAAGCTTTTTGTAAAAGGAGATACCATTGATGAAAGCATTAATATCGAAACATTATGAGTGAAATAGTACAAAAAATAAAAGACCAGAAAATCGTTCCGTTGTTTTATAACGAATCGTTTGAAGTCTCAAAAAATATCATAAAAGCTTTATACGAAGCAGGAATCCGTGTGATAGAATATACCAACCGCGGCCATCAGGCACTGGAAAATTTTACCAGACTGAAAGAAGTTTCCCATACAGAATTTCCTGGACTTCTGCTAGGAATCGGAACGGTAAAAAACATAAAAGAAATGGATGATTATGCTAACGTAAAAGCAGATTTCATCATTACACCTATCATCAGTGAAGTATTGGTAAAACATGCACTTGAAAGAAATATCCTTTTGATTCCGGGCTGTTTGACCCCTTCCGATATCAATATTGCATTTCAGAACGGTTTAAAACTGGTTAAAATATTTCCGGCTGATGCTTTAGGAAAGAACTACATCAAATCTGTGAAACCTGTTTTTCCGGGAATGAATTTTATGCCAACCGGAGGAATCCATGCTGAAACTGAAGATATCAGAGAATGGCTCAATGGAGGTGCCATAGCAGCAGGGTTGGGAAGCTCTCTCATCGGAAAAGATGTTAATGAAGAAGAACTGACGCTGAAAACAAAAGAATTATTACAACAACTTAATCAATAACTCAATGCAGGCTCCTCAAAACCGCAATATAAGATGGTGGATGCTGTCTCTTGTCTTTCTCGCCACTACGATCAATTATCTTGACCGTCAGGTAATGGGCTTGCTGAAACCTGTGCTGGAAAAAGAATTCAGCTGGGATGAAAAAGATTACAGTTATATCGTCATGGCTTTTACCACGACTTATGCTATAGGTTATATGGCCATGGGAAGGTTTATAGACAGGGTAGGAACCAAAATAGGGTATGCCGTTTCCTTGATTGTATGGAGCCTTGCCTCGATAGGACATGGCTTTGTTAAAAATACCATCGGGTTTATCATTGCGAGAAGCACGTTGGGAATCAGTGAAGCAGGAAACTTTCCTGCCGCCATCAAATCAGTGGCTGAATGGTTTCCCAAAAAAGAAAGAGCATTGGCAACGGGTATTTTTAACTCAGGAGCAACGGTGGGAGCTATTTTAGCGCCGCTATTGGTTCCGTTCATTCTCGGACATTACGGATGGAGACAGACCTTTGTATGGATCGGTGCTTTAGGTATGGTTTGGATTGTTCTTTGGTGGAAATTTTATGCTGTACCGGAAAAAACAAAAAATATCAGCAAAGAAGAACTGCAGTATATAAAAAGTGATCAGGCTGAAAAAGCAGAAGAGAAAACCAAAATTCCTTTATCGGAATTACTGAAATATAAAGTAACATGGTCATTTGCCATCGGTAAAATTTTAACTGATCCTATCTGGTATTTCTTCATGTTCTGGCTGCCGGCGTATTTTTCGGATGTATTCAAAATGGATTTAACAAAACCATCCCTTCCATTGATTATTATTTACAGCGGAACGACGATCGGAAGTATCGGCGGAGGATATCTTTCATCATTTCTGATCAAAAAAGGCTGGGCCATCGGAAGAGCCAGGAGTTTTACAATGTTATTATTTGCTTTGATGGTGGTTCCGGTCATGTTCTCAAAATACGTAGATAATATGTGGATGATTACGATCATTATTGCTTTTGCAACAGCCGCACATCAGGGATGGGGAGCCAATCTTATGACCACGGTCGGAGACCAGTTACCCAACAGCTATGTTAGTTCTGTCATTGGTTTTGGCGGAATGCTCGGTTCAGCGGCAGGAATTATTTTTCCATTGTTCATCGGGATCGTTTTGGACACATTCAAAAAGGCAGGAAATGTCAATGGTGGTTACAATATTATTTTCTTTATTGCAGGAATTTCATATGTTGCAGCCTGGGGACTCATTTCGTTGATCAACAGAAAGAAAACAGTTTAGTATAACAATAATATAGTTTGAAGTTTAAAAAGTAAAAATGAAATCCGGGTTTTACATCACCATAGGTCTTCTGATCAGTATATTTTCCTTTGCCCAGAAAGGAGGAAAGTATAAGCTGTGGTATGATAAACCCGCAAAACAATGGGTGGAAGCTCTACCGATAGGAAACGGAAACATGGCAGCTATGGTCTATGGAGACCCTTATCAGGAAAAGCTTCAGCTGAACGAAGGGACATTCTGGTCCGGAGGCCCTTCCCGAAATGATAATCCGGATGCTCCAAAAGTCCTGGATTCCATCCGATATTATTTATTTAACGGAAACTATAAAAGAGCCCAGATCCTTGCGGATAAAGGATTAACAGCAAAAACAGTTCACGGCTCAGCATTCCAGAATATTGGTGATTTTATGCTGGATATGGATAACCTTAAGGATATTAGAAATTATTACAGAGAAGTGGACATTGAAAAAGCAATAGCAACCACTACATTTACCTCTGGTGGCATTAATTTTAAAAGAGAAGTTTTTGTCTCAATTCCTGACCATGTGATTGTCATTAAATTAAGTTCAGATCACAGGAATGCACTGAACTTTACAGCAAAATTCAACAGCGAGCTCAAAAAGGAAGTCAAAGCCATTGATGCCACTACTTTACAGATGGATGGGATTTCTTCCACATTAGACGGCATTCAGGGGCAGGTGAAATTCAATGCACTGGCAAAACTCATGACCAAAGGCGGCAAAACTCAGGTCTCAGAGGCCGGAATTTCAGTAAGCAATGCTCATGAGGCCATGATTCTTATTTCCATAGCCACTAATTTTACAGACTATAAAAATTTAAATACAGATGAAGTTGCAAAAGCCAGAAAGTATATTGAAGCAGCAGCAAATAAGAGTTTCAAAACTTTAGTTCAAAACCATCTGAATGCTTATCAGAATTATTTCAAAAGAGTAGATCTGGATTTAGGAACTTCCGAAGCAGCAAAAAATCCCACAGATGTCCGTATTAAAAATTTTGCAACGGGTTATGACCCGGAGCTTATTTCATTATATTATCAGTTCGGGCGTTATCTCCTGATTTCTTCCTCTCAGCCGGGTGGGCAGCCTGCGAATTTGCAGGGGATCTGGAACAATTCCAATAAACCGGCCTGGGACAGCAAGTATACCATTAACATCAATACGGAAATGAATTACTGGCCGGCAGAAAAGACCAATCTTCCTGAGATGCATGAACCATTGATCCGGATGATAAAAGATTTGAGCGAAACAGGAAAAGAAACGGCAAAAACAATGTACAACAGCCGTGGCTGGGTAGCACATCATAATACCGATATCTGGAGAATAACAGGGGTAGTGGATTTTGCAAACGCCGGAATGTGGCCCATGGGAGGCGCCTGGCTTTCACAGCATTTGTGGGAAAAATATTTATACAGCGGAGACAAAAACTATCTGCGAACCATTTATCCTGTTCTGAAATCTGCAGCACAGTTCTATGAAGATTTCCTGATTGAAGAGCCTGCGCATCACTGGCTGGTGGCAAGCCCGTCAATGTCCCCCGAAAATATTCCGCAGGGACACCAGGGAAGTGCTCTGGCAGCAGGAAATACAATGGATAACCAATTGATGTTCGACCTGTTCACCAAAACAAAAAAGGCGGCACAGATTCTCAATACAGATTCAGATAAAATTCAGGTCTGGAACACTATTATTTCAAAATTACCACCGATGAAAATCGGAAGTTACGGACAATTGCAGGAATGGATGGAAGACCTGGACGATCCTAAAGATAACCACAGACATGTTTCGCATCTATACGGATTATTTCCTTCCAACCAGATCAGTCCGTTTACCACACCGGAATTGCTGGACGCCTCCAGAACCGTACTCATTCACCGGGGAGACGTATCCACGGGCTGGTCAATGGGATGGAAAGTCAATCTTTGGGCTAAGTTATTAGACGGAAATCACGCCAATAAATTAATCAAAGATCAGTTAACGCTGGTGGAAAAAGACGGTTGGGGCAGCAAAGGTGGAACATATCCGAATCTTTTCGATGCCCATCCGCCATTCCAGATTGATGGAAATTTCGGCTGTACTTCCGGGATTACCGAAATGCTTCTGCAGACTCAAAATGGTTTCATAGATATTCTTCCCGCACTTCCGGGTGAGTGGAAAAACGGCAGCATTTCAGGGCTGAAAGCCTATGGAGATTTCGAAGTCAGCATGATCTGGGAAAACAACAAAGCTAAAGAAATTACAATAAAATCAGGATTGGGAGGAAACTGCAGAATAAGACTTCCGAACGAAATGAAACTTTCCGGAAATATAAAACTGAAAAAAGCAGAAGGTAAAAACCCGAACTCCTTTTTTGAAATTCCGGAAACTCCGAAACCTCTGATTTCTGACAAAGCAAAATTGAATCCTGTTGAAATTAAAACTGATCTTATCTATGATTTCCCGACAGAAGCAGGGAAGGTGTATACATTAAGATGGAGTAATAAAAGCTCTGAAGGAACAATTTAAAATTAAATAATTACAATAAAAACTAAAAAAATCTATATATGAAAAAGAGTCTAATGAATCCTGTTTTTTTAAGAAATAAAACCCACGTCATTGCAGTGGCGGCTTTACTTTCCATCAGTAACCTCTCTGCACAGACTTTTTCCGACTTCAACTACCGTGGAAACGATAAAATATATAATGACAACCCTCTTAAACAGGATGAGTTCTATTCCCCGATTTTGCAGGGTTGTTATCCCGATCCCAGCATTACCAAAAAAGGTGATGATTATTACCTGGTAAACTCTTCTTTCTCAATGTTTCCTGGTGTTCCGATCTTCACTTCCAAGGATTTGGTCAATTGGAAGCAGGTTGGACACGTTCTCGACAGACCTTCTCAGTTAAAGGTGGAAAAAGGAGGTGTTTCTCATGGAATTTATGCGCCTGATATCAAATACAATAAACACAACGATACATTTTATATGATCACTACCCAGATTGCAGGCGGTATCGGAAATATGGTCGTAAAAACCAAAGATCCGGCAAAAGGGTGGAGCGAAGTCCAGAAACTGAATTTTGATGGTATTGATCCTGCCATTTTCTTTGATGATGACGGAAAAGCTTACATCGTTCACAACGACGCGCCACCACAAGGAACCGAACAGTATCAAGGTCACCGTGTTATTAAAATGTGGGATTACGACCTTGAAAAAGATCAGGTTGTGGCAGGTTCAGACAGAATTATTGTAAACGGTGGAGTCGACCTTTCTCAAAAACCCATTTGGATTGAAGGTCCGCATTTGTACAAATACAAAGGGAAATATTACCTGATGTGTGCAGAAGGCGGAACCGGAGGCAACCATAGCGAAGTGATTTTTATGGCAGATTCTCCGAAAGGACCATTTGTTCCCGCTAAAAATAATCCGATTCTTACGCAAAGATATTTTCCGAGAGACAGAAAGGAAAAAGTGGATTGGGCAGGTCATGCAGATTTGGTAGAAGGTCCGAACGGACAATGGTATGGCGTATTTTTAGCAATTCGTCCGAATGTAAACAACCGTGTTACCAAAGGCCGCGAAACTTTCATTCTTCCTGTAGACTGGAGCGGAACGTATCCTGTTTTCCAAAATGGTCTGGTTCCGATGAAACCAAAATTGAAAATGCCACAAGGCGTTCAGAATCAAACCGGGCAAAACGGATTTTTCCCGAACGGCAACTTTAAATACAACGATAAACTAACCGATAAAAACCTCGATTTCCGTTGGATTGCGATGCGTGGTCCTCGTGAAAACTTCATTACAGCAACAAAAAATGGTGTAAAAGTGAACCCAATGGAAACGAATATCAAAGCGTTGGCTCCGGTTTCATCTTTGTTCCACAGATTACAGCACGAAGATTTTGAAACTTCCGTAACCTTGGATTATAAACCAAAATCGGAAAAAGAATTGGCTGGAATTACCCTCTACCAAAGCGAAACATTCAATTACGTTTTCGGAATTACCAAAAAAGATAAAGATTTCTACATCGTATTGGAAAGAACAGAAAAAGGACAGTCAAAATTGATTGCAAGTGAAAAAATTTCACTTTCAAAGAGTATCAAATTTCAGGCTACAGGAGAAAAAGATGAAATCAGCTTCAATTATTCTTTGGACGGCAAAAATTTCAAAAATCTGGGAGGACAAGTTTCAGGAGATATACTTTCTACGGATGTAGCGGGAGGTTTTACGGGTAGTCTTATCGGACTGTACAGCACCTCTTCCAATGATATTGTCCCGAATTAAGTTAGTATTAGCAATGTCACACTGAGCTCGTCGAAGTGTTTCCTTTTAAAATGAAAAACTAAGAGTAAAACCAAACATCACATACATTTTGAAAATCAAAATATCTTATATAGTTTCTTTTTTGGGGTTTATCGGGCTGAATCTTCTTTCAGCCCAGGTAAACTCTTCCGGAAAGCAGAGTACAACTTTTACCAATCCCATCATCTGGGCAGATGCACCGGATTTATCCATTACCAGAAACGGAAATGATTTTTACCTGATCAGTACCACCATGCATCTGATGCCCGGAGCTCCGGTAATGCATTCCAGAGATCTGGTACATTGGGAAATGTCCGGGTATGTTTTTGACACTTTGAACGACAACTCGAAATATGATTTATTGAACGGAACCGTTTACGGCAGAGGCCAATGGGCTTCATCAATTCGCTACCATAAAGGGAAATATTACGTTTTGTTTTCTCCGAATGATGAACCTTTCAAATCCTATTTCTATGTGACTGATCATCCCGAAAAGGGAAAATGGAAACTCATCACCAGAACACGGCATTTTCATGATGCGTCTTTGTTTTTTGATGATGATGACAGGATATATGTTTTCACTTCCAATAAAGTTTTTGAACTGAGTCCTGATTTTAAAGAAGTGATCGGAAATCAGGATGGAACTGAGGTATTTCAGAAAGATGCTTCGGAAACCGGACTTCTGGAAGGTAATCAGATTATCAAAAGAAACGGAAAATATTATATGATGATGATATCCTGGCCAAGAAACGGGAAACGCCGTCAGGTAGTCTACAGGGCAGATAAAGTGACAGGTCCTTACGAGAAAAAAGTAATTCTGGAAGATAATTTTTTAGGATTTTCCTATGCAGGGCAAGGCGCTTTGATAGATGATAAAAACGGAAACTGGTATTCCCTTATTTTCCAGGACAGAAACGGAGTGGGACGCGTTCCGTTGCTGCTGCCTGTTCAATGGGAAAACGACTGGCCGGTACTGGGAGATAACGGAAAAGTTCCTTTAAAAGGAGAAGTTCCGCTTCCGCCGTTCAAACCCAAAAATCATCTGGTGGAAAGCGATGAGTTCTCTGGTAAAACAATGAAAATCCAGTGGCAATGGAATCATAATCCGGTGAATGAAGCATGGTCTTTATCTGAAAGAAAAGGCTTTCTGAGACTGAAAACCAGCAGAGTGGTAGACAATCTGTACGCGGCTCCCAACACTTTGACCCAGAGAATGGAGGGGCCGACTTCTTCAGCAGTTGTCGCAATGGACCTTAAAGGAATGAAAGATGGAGATGTAGCTGGTTTCAGTGCCTTCAACGGGGATTCCGGGATTTTGTCAGTAGTAAAGGAAGGTGAAGAAAAATTCATTGTTTTTTCAACCAACGAAGTGAGCCTGGATAATAAAACAAAAGCCATTACAGGGGTTAAAAAAGAAGAAAAAAAACGGATTCCTCTTAATTCTGATAAAGTTTTTCTTCGTATCGATGCTGATTTTAACCTCGGGAAAGATCTTGCAGACTTTTATTACAGTACGGATCAGAAGAACTGGACGGAAATGGCAAAAGATTACAAAATGATCTTTGATTACCGTAGATTTTTTATGGGATCAAAATTCGCAGTTTTCAATTATGCCACTAAAAATACCGGAGGCTTCGTAGATGTAGATTTTTTCAGAGTCAATGAAGCCGGAAAATAAGAATCAGAAGTAGATAAAAGTCTGTTGTAAACAGTAAGTAAAATATACGCTATTATTTTTTTATCTGAAATAATAAGTGTGAAAAATACAAATAAAAATCATGAATAAATCAGTTATATTGGCTTTAGGACTTGTTTTGTCGGGAATGTTTGTTTCCGCGCAAACCCTTGATCAACAGGCACCGCAGGGTTTCGATGTGGAAAATGCTGCTATTTCTCACGGAAAAATTGACACGATTCAATATCCGTCAAAAACTGTTGGAACAACAAGAAAAGCTTTGATTTACACACCGCCGGGTTTCAAAAAAAATGAAAAATATCCTGTTCTTTATCTTCTTCACGGAATTGGCGGGGATGAAAAAGAGTGGTTCAATCAGGGAAAACCCAATATTATTCTGGACAATCTGTATGCCCAGGGAAAACTGCAGCCAATGATTGTTGTACTTCCCAACGGCCGTGCGATGAAGGATGACAGGGCGACAGGAAATATAATGGCTCAGGATAAAGTTGAGGCTTTCGCAACTTTTGAAAAAGATCTGCTGAATGACCTGATTCCGTTTGTAGAGAAAAAATATCCGGTTAAAAAAGACCATGACAACCGTGCTTTGGCAGGACTGTCAATGGGAGGCGGACAGACACAGAATTTTGCTTTCGGAAACATTGATAAGTTTGCCTGGCTCGGCGCATTTTCTTCTGCACCCAATACAAAAGAGCCCAATAAGCTTTTACCCAATCCACAGGATGCGTTAAAGATGAAGCTGATTTTTATTTCCTGCGGTGATGCAGACGGGCTGATGCCTTTCAGCAAGAGAACCAGCGATTATCTGAGAAAAAATAAAATCCCTCATATCTTTTATATAGAACCAGGCGGCCACGATTTTAAGGTTTGGAAAAATGATTTATACATCTTTTCACAGCTGTTGTTTAAGCCTGTTGACAAAACTAAGTTTGAAGGATTTACCGTTTTGGGAACTCCCGCAGCAACTAATATAAGAAATGCCCAGTATCCTCAAATCCTTCCCGACGGAAGAGTAATGTTCAAAGTGAAGGCACCAGAAGCACAAAAAGTTCAGATCGATTTAGGGAAAAAATATGACCTGAAAAAAGATGCTGACGGCTTCTGGAAAGGTACAACTGATGCGCAAAGCGGAAGCTTCCATTATTATTCCCTGCTGATTGACGGGGTTGCGGTTGCTGACCCATCCAGCGAAACATTCTACGGAATGGGAAGGTATGCCAGTGGAATAGATATTCCTTTCGAAGGAGATGATTTCTATGCATTAAAAGACGTCCCTCATGGAGATATCCGTATTAAAAATTTCTATTCCAAAGTCACTAACTCATGGAGAAGAGTTTTTATTTACACCCCGCCGGGTTACGACCAGAATCCTGCTGAATCTTATCCCGCACTGTATATTTTACATGGCGGAGGTGAAGATGAAAGCGGCTGGGCCAACCAAGGCAAAACTAATCTGATTCTGGATAATCTCATCGCGGAAGGAAAGGCAAAAAAAATGGTCATCATTATGCCGGATGCGAATATCGGACAGGGCGGAATCCGGAACTTTGGAGAACGCAATCTTCAGATGTTTGAAAAAGAGCTGAAGGAATCCATCATTCCGTTTGCCGAATCTAATTACAGGATAAAAAAAGGTAAAGAAAACCGTGCGTTGGCAGGACTTTCCATGGGTGGAATTTATACACTGTATGCCGGAATTCAGAATTCAGATATGTTTTCCGGTCTGGGAGTTTTCAGCTCAGGATATATGTTGCCAATGCTTCAGGATGTTGCTGATAAACAGTACAAATTTTTAAATGAAAATAAATCTGCTTTTTCATCCAACATCAGAAATTTCTGGATTTCAATGGGCGGAAAAGATGATATTGCTTATGAAAACGGTCAGAAAATGTTGAAAGAACTGGATAAAACCGGAATTAAATATACGTACACAGATTATCCGGGAGGCCACACATGGCCGGTTTGGAGAAATAGTCTGCATCAGTTTGCCCAGGTACTTTTTAAATAATGTTTTTAAGTCAAAGGCATAAAGAAAAGTAATTCAAATCTGAAATAAAATGGGCTTTACAAAGATAAACACCAAAACTTCTATCATTACGGTCATCATGTTTTCCGGAATGGTAAATGTCAGTGCACAGGCTTATCAGAAAACAGATTCAGGATTGAAGTTTTCTGCTGATCATATGAATGTTGAAGTGAAATTTTATGGAGAAAATACGATCAGGGTTATTAAATATCCCGCAGGCAGATTATTTGTCAAAAATAGTTTGTCGGTCATTAAACAGGAGCAGAAAATCAAATTCTCAGTTTCAGAAAAAAATAATATTATTTCATTAACAACAAATGACCTCCTGCTTTCTATTAATACTAAAAATGGAGTGATCACTTATACATTACCATCCGGAAAAGAGCTTTTGAAAGAAACCGCAAATGACTTCAAGCCATTCAATGATGCCGGAACGCAGACTTATTCTGTAAGACAGGATTTTCAGCTTGAAAAAGACGAACCTATTTACGGTCTGGGAATTCTGCAAAATGAAAAAATGTCCCAGCGGAATACCGATGTAAAAATGATTCAGAATAATACCTGGGATTTTGTGCCTTTTTTCCAGTCTGTAAAAGGATATGGTGTTTTTTGGGATAACTATTCACCCACACAATTTACGGATACACCTCAGAAAACCTCTTTCTCATCAGAAGTGGGAGATGGTATAGATTATTATTTTATCTACGGAAAAAATGCCGATGGAGTCGTTGCCGGAATGCGTGATCTTACAGGTACCGTACCCATGCTTCCTTTATGGACATATGGCTACTGGCAAAGTAAAGAACGTTATAAAAGCCAGGATGAACTGACAGAGGTGGTTAAAAAATACCGTGATCTGAAAGTTCCTTTAGACGGAATCATACAGGATTGGCAATACTGGGGAAATAATTACCAGTGGAATGCCATGGACTTCATCAGCCCCGATTTTCCGGATGCTAAAAAAATGATACAGGAGATCCATGATATGAATGCCCATCTTTCGGTTTCCATCTGGTCGTCATTCGGACCAATGACCAAACAGTACCGTGAAATGGATTCAAAGGGAATGCTTTTTAACATCAGCACGTGGCCTGAATCAGGCCGCGAGGTCTGGCCTCCGGATATGAATTATCCTTCCGGTGTCCGTGTTTATGATGCGTACAATCCTGAAGCCAGAAATATATATTGGAAATACCTGAACAAAGGCGTTTTCAGCCTTGGTGTAGATTCCTGGTGGATGGACTCAACAGAACCTGATCATCTCAGCCAGAAAGCGGAAGATCTGGACACTAAAACCTATCTTGGCTCATTCAGAAAAGTAAGAAACGCGTATCCGCTGATGACGGTAGGTGGTGTTTACGATCATCAGCGTGAAACCACCAGTGATAGAAGGGTTTTTATTTTAACAAGGTCAGCATTTGCAGGCCAGCAGCGATATGCCGCCAACACCTGGTCCGGAGATGTCAATTCTTCCTGGGAAACATTGCGCAAACAGGTGCCGGCAGGATTGAATTTCAGTCTTACAGGAAATCCGAATTTCAACTCTGACATCGGCGGTTTCTTTGCTGGTACTTACAAAAGAAATGGAGGTTCAAAAAATCCAATGTTCCAGGAACTGTATGTCCGATGGCTGCAGTATGGAACCTTTACACCAATGATGCGCTCACATGGAACTGATGTTGCGAGAGAAATTTATCAGTTTGGGAATAAAGGAGACGTTGTTTATGATGCGATAGAAAAATTCATCAGACTGCGTTACAGCATGTTACCGTATATCTATTCTGTTTCCCATGATGTTTCAAAAAACGGGTCCAGCTTTATGAGAGCCCTTTCCATGGATTTTCCTTCAGACAAAAAAACATGGGATATGAATAACGAATATCTTTTTGGAAAATCATTGCTGGTGGCGCCGGTTCTCAATGCCCAATATACCCCTGAAAAAGCAGTTAAAACTGACGAAAATGAAGGTTGGAATAAAACCGACAGCAATAAGGATAATTCCGTTACCAACATAGATTTTAGCCAAAATAAAACCGTTAAAGTTTATCTCCCGGAAGGAACAGATTGGTTTGACTTCTGGACCAATGAAAAATACAGTGGAGGGAAAGAAATTCAGAAATCTGTTAATCTTCAGACTATTCCTTTGTATGTAAAAGCAGGAAGTATCATTCCGTTAGGCCCCGATGTACAATATGCAACGGAGAAAAAATGGGATCATCTTACCATAAAAGTTTATCCGGGAAGCGATACCGATTTCATTGTATACGAAGATGAATTCGATAACTATAATTACGAAAAAGGATTCTATACAGAAATACCTTTTCACTGGAACGAAAAATCAAAAACACTAACGATAGGTGACCGGAAAGGTAAATACAAAGGAATGATTGAGACAAGGAGTTTCAACCTGATTCTTCCTGATGGTCAGCAGAAAACAGTGGATTATTCCGGGGGAAAAACAGATATCCATTTTAAATAAACTTAAAATATAGGAGTATGAAAAATTTAAGTTTGATATTAGCATTGGGATTTTTCCAGATTTCTTTCGCTCAAAATCCGATTATCCAAACCAAGTATACTGCAGACCCGGCCCCGATGGTTTATAAGGATACGGTTTATCTTTATACGAGCCATGATGAGGATGATGCTTTCGGATTCAAAATGAAAGACTGGTTATTATACACTTCTACAGATATGGTCAACTGGACAGACCACGGTGTAGTGGCTTCGCTCAAAGATTTTAAATGGGTAAATACCGACAACGGTGCCTGGGCACCACAGGTTGTCGAAAGAAACGGTAAATTCTATATGTATTGTCCAATGCCGAACAATATGGGGATTGGTGTTTTAGTGGCGGACAGTCCGTATGGTCCTTTCACCGATCCTATTGGTAAGCCTTTGATCAAAAATTCTCTGGATGATATCGATCCCACAGTTTTAATTGACGACGACGGGCAGGCTTATCTGTACTGGGGAAATCCGAATCTTTGGTATGCTAAACTGAATGAAGATATGATATCTCTTGCCGGACCAATCACCAAAGACCCTTCGTTTGCGAAGGTGAAAGACCAGCCAGATCCTTTCAAATATCAGGAAGGACCTTGGGTTTGGAAAAAAAATAACCATTATTATATGGCTTACGCATCAAAATGTTGCCCGGAAGGGATTGGTTACGCCATGGCAAAATCACCTACAGGACCCTGGAATTATGGAGGCGTGATTATGGATGGCGACCAGAGATCCAGCGGAAATCATCCCGGTATTATAGATTTCAAAGGCAGATCTTATGTTTTCGGATTCAATCATATGCTTAGGATGCAGACCATGAGCAAGCATTACGAACGCCGGTCTGTCAGTGTCACAGAAATTACCTACAATGCAGATGGAACCATTCAGAGGCTTCCTTTCTGGACTGCGGATGGCGCAAAAAGAGTAGGTACTCTGAATCCTTATAAAAAAGTTGAAGCAGAAACGATGGCTTACAGCGAAGGCCTTAAAACAGAAATGGTCACAGAATGGGAACGCAATCAACCCTATAACAGAGGTAAAAAAATCACAGACCGTATCATCGTTACTTCAATTAACAATGGTGATTATATTAAAATCCAGGGAGTAGATTTTTCCAAAGGCGTAAAATCTTTAGATGTGAATGTTGCTTCTCTCTATGGAGGAAAAATAGAAGTACGTTCAGATGCTCTTAATGGACCTGTGCTTGGCGTTGTTAACGTTACAGGAAAAGGTGATGGCGACTTATATAAAACCATTAATACACCTCTGAAAAGTGTAAGAGGAATTCACGATTTATATTTTGTTTTTAAAGAAGAAAAAGACCTTTTCTATTTCGATTGGTGGAAATTTAATTAAATCCAAATTTTTAAATAATGTTGAAGACGAAAATACTTTTAATTGCTGTAACATTTTTGCTGTCGGGAAATATTTTCAAGGCGCAGTCAACTGTTTGGTTAGATCAGTTGGATTTGAGCGTTGTAACACAGGGGCACGGAAAACCGGGCATCAATACTTCGGTAGACGGAAAACCTATAACCATTGCCGGCGAAGTTTTCAAAAGAGGTTTCGGAACTCACGCTGAAAGTTCTTTGTTGATTAGATTAAACGGGAAAGCAAAAAGCTTTACCGCAATGGTGGGAATGGATGATGAAATCAAAGGGCAGAATCCCGCTGCCGAATTTGAAATTTATGGCGACAACAAAAAACTTTGGTCTAGCGGGGTCATGAAATTAGGCGATAAAGCAAAGCCTGTTTCTGTTTCGCTGGAAGGTGTAAAACAATTAGAATTAGTCGTAACAGACGGCGGAAACGGACCTTATTATGACCACGCCGATTGGGCAGATGCTAAGTTTGAAACAGCGGACGGTGCAAAACTGATAACATTTAACCCGATTTCGTCAGTACCTTATATTTTAACGCCAAAACCTGCGGCAACTCCAAAAATTAATTCAGCAGGCGTTTATGGAGTTCGTCCTGGCTCACCTTTTTTGTTCAGGGTTGCAGCAACGGGCGACAGACCAATGACTTTTATGGCGAAAAACCTTCCGAAAGGTTTAACAATAGATTCACAGACCGGAATCATCACTGGAAAAATAGATTCTAAAGGAAGTTATGAAGTGACTTTGAATGCTAAGAATGCAAAAGGTTCAGCTTCAAAAAAATTAAAAATAGAATGTGGGGACAGAATCGCTCTCACGCCTACAATGGGCTGGAATAGCTGGAACTGTTTCGGACATGAAGTTTCTGCCGACAAAGTGAAACGTGCAGCAGATGCCCTTATAAAGTCGGGACTAATCAATCACGGATGGAATTATATCAATATCGATGATTCCTGGCAGTATAACAGAGATGGAAAAGACCCTTCATTCCAGGGAAAAATGCGTGATGAAAACGGTTATATTCTGACCAATTCCAAATTTCCTGATATGAAAGGTCTTGCAGACTACATGCATAACAATGGCTTGAAAATGGGAATTTATTCTTCCCCCGGTCCATGGACCTGTGGCGGATGTGCCGGAAGCTACGGCTACGAAAAACAGGATGCTGAAAGCTACACCAAATGGGGCGTTGATTACCTGAAATATGACTGGTGCAGCTATGGCGGTGTAATTGACGGGCTGCCGGATAATGATCCCAATAAAGTTCCTTCTCTTGCTTTTGAAGGTGGTGGGGATTTGGATAAAGGCGTTAAACCATTCAAACTGATGGGAAACCTTTTGAAACAGCAGCCGAGAGACATCGTGTACAACCTCTGCCAATACGGAATGGGTGATGTATGGAAGTGGGGTGATGAGGTCAATGCACAATCCTGGCGTACTACCAACGATATTACAGATACCTGGTCAAGCGTAAAGAATATTGCCCTTGTTCAGGACAAGGCAGCTCCTTTTGCGAAACCCGGAAACCGGAACGATCCGGATATGCTGGTTGTTGGCGTTGTCGGTTGGGGAAATCCACATCAGAGCCGGTTGAAGCCTGATGAACAGTATCTTCATATGAGTCTGTGGAGCATTTTTTCAGCCCCGTTGCTGATTGGCTGTGATCTTGAGAAATTGGATGATTTTACCTTAAACCTTCTGACGAATGATGAGGTTATCGCCGTCAATCAGGATGTTTTGGGAAAACAGGGTGTTTGTTTGCAGACCATTGGTGAGCTCAGAATTTATGTCAAAGAATTGGAGGACGGAAGCAAAGCTGTGGCTTTTGCCAATTTCGGAAGAGAAAAAGTGATGCTGCCATATAAAGATTTCAAAAAATTAGGGATTTCAGGTGTTCAGACGGTTCGTGACCTTTGGAGACAGAAGGATATTGCAGAAATCAACACAGACAAAAAAAGTCTTCCATTGGATATTCCGGCACATGGTGTTGCTTATTATAAATTCATTTCACTCAAATAAATAAGATTAAGATATGAATCAACGAAACTTAAAATATATCGCACTTTCTTTTCTGTTGGCAGGGATTGGTATTTCTGCGCAGAATCCGGTTATTCAGACCCATTTTACACCAGATCCTGCTCCCATGGTCTATAAAGGGAAAATGTATGTTTATACAGGGGATGATCAGCCGGGATTTGATTTTTATACGATGACCAAATGGAGGGTGTATTCCACGGAAGATATGGTCAATTATACAGACCATGGTTCGCCTATTTCTTTAGAGTCTTTCAGCTGGGCGCGGGATAGGGCCTGGGCAGCGCAGTGTATTGAAAGAAATGGCAAATTCTACTGGTATATCTGTGCACAGACTGTTGACAACAATATGGCTATTGGTGTTGCGGTGTCTGACAGTCCTACCGGGCCTTTCAAAGATGCTTTGGGAAAACCTCTGATTTCAACCGGAACCTGGGATAATATTGACCCTACGGTTTTTACAGATGATGACGGACAGGCTTATCTGTATTGGGGAAACAGTAAATTATTTTATGTGAAACTCAATAAAGATATGACTTCCTATCAGGGGAAAATCACAGAAATTCCGCAATCGGTAGAAGCTTTCGGTGGACTGAGACGTCCCGGGAAAAGTGATGAAGTTCTGCAAAAACAGGAAAAATTTGATGATGTGTATGTAGAAGGACCATGGCTTTACAAGCGAAACAATCAATATTATATGATGTACGCCGGAATGACCGGAAGAACAGAATGTTTATCCTATTCAATCAGTCCATCGCCAACCGGGCCGTGGAAATATCAGGGAAAAATAATGACCGATCAGCCTACTAACAGCTTTACCAACCATGGCGGAATTATCGATTTCAAAGGAAAGTCCTACCTGTTTTACCATACCGGATTATTGCCGGCCGGAGGAAGCTACGGACGCTCAACGGCTGTAGAAGAATTCAGATATACTGCTGACGGGACTATTCCGAAGATTATAATGACCAAAGAAGGTGTAGCTCCGGCTGGAACCTTAAATCCATATCAGAGAACCGAAGCCGAAACTATGGCATGGTCGGAAAAATGCAGCACTTCCGAAAACAGGAAAACCGGAGTGTATGTCTCCGATGCCAGAGCAGGAGGGTATATCAAGGTCCGTTCGGTAGATTTTGAAAAAGGGGCTTCTGCATTTTCAGCTTCCGTTGCCGCAGGAATTGATGGCGGTATCCTGGAAGTTCATCTGGATGATATTAAAGGGCCAAAAATAGCTGAGATTGAAATTCCGAGAACCGGTGGCTGGGAAGAGTTCAAAACCCTCATCTCAAAAGTTTCAGAATCTGTTTCCGGTGTTCACGATGTATACTTTGTGTTCCAGGGCAAAAATATTACGGCAGGAAGAAAGTTATTTAATTTCGATTACTGGAGCTTTCAGAAAAAATAAAACTGACTATGAAAAATACAATACAATATATACTGGGGCTTTGTCTGATAGGCTTTTCCGAAGGCTTATCAGCGCAGAACCCTATTATTCAGACCAATTATACTGCAGACCCGGCACCAATGGTGTACAATGACAGGCTGTATGTGTACACGACACATGATGAGGATGATTCCACCTGGTTTACCATGAACGACTGGAAAGTATATTCCACCAATGATATGGTCAACTGGACAGATCACGGAACAATTCTCTCGTATAAAGATTTCGACTGGGCAAAACGTGATGCCTGGGCCGCACAATGTGTAGAAAGAAACGGAAAGTTTTTTTTATACGTTCCGATGTGGTCCAAAACCAATAACAAAGGCGCTATAGGGGTTGCCGTTGGCAACAGTCCGTTTGGACCTTTTCATGATCCGCTGGGAAAACTTCTTGTTCAGAGCGAATGGGGGGATATTGATCCCACGGTTTTTGTGGATGATGACGGACAGGCCCATATGTACTGGGGAAATCCTAAGCTTAAATACGTAAAGCTGAATGAAGATATGATCTCCTATTCCGGGAATATTACAGAAGTTCCGATGACCGAAGAATCATTTGGAAAAAGGGATGGCAAACCTAACCCGGAAAGACCTACAAAATACGAAGAAGGCCCATGGCTGTACAAAAGAAAAAACCTGTATTATCTTTTCTGGCCGGGCGGTCCGCTTCCTGAATTCATAGGATATTCTACAGGTAAAACAGCACAGGGCCCCTGGAAATATGGAGGAATTGTGATGCCTACAGAAGGGAAGTCATTCACCAATCATCCCGGTGTTATTGATTTCCGCGGGAAAACGTATTTCTTTTATCACAATGGGGCATTGCCGGGCGGAAGCGGTTTTACAAGATCGGTAAGTCTGGAAGAACTTACATTCAATAAAGACGGTTCCATTTCACCGCTTAAAATGACCAACGGAATTACAAAAGCTATAGCAACAGTTAATCCTTATTCATTCAATCAGGCAGAAATGATTGCCTGGTCGGAAAATGTAAAATCCTATCAGAATAAAGAGGCTGGTGTTTTTATCAAAGCAAAGAAAAATGGGGCTTATAGCAGTGTAAAGAATGTTGATTTCCGGAAAAAAGGAGCTGCTGCCTTCTCTGCAAGAGTAGGAACTACCCATAATAGTGACGTCACAATGACCGTTCATCTGGATGCTGTGAACGGTCCGGTTGCCGCAACGGTAAAGGTTCCACTGACGGGTGGAGATGACCGCTGGGAAACCGTAAAAGTTCAGATGGCTGAAAAGATTACCGGCATTCATGATCTGTACTTTGTATTCAATGGAAAAGCCTCAACAGATATTATGTATTTCGATTACTGGACCTTTCTTGAAAATAATGAGTTATGAGAAAAAAAGTTTTATATATCGTATTCAGCCTGTTTCTGATCAGCAAAGGCTTTGCGCAGGTAGCAGAAATTTCAAGTCCGGATGGAGATTTGAAGCTTCATGTTTTTTCAGAAGACGGGAAAACGTCATATGATGTTATCCTTCAGGGAAAAGCAATGCTTGAAAAATCCCCGCTGGGCGTGGTAACCAATGAGTCCGATTTTTCAAAGGATCTGAAATTTGTGGACAGCAAAAAGGATATTGTTGCTAAGAAATATACGAATGAAAAAATCAAAAAATCTGAGATTGATTATAAGGCCAATACTTTATTGGTTAACTTCAGTAATGCAGACCAGCATCAGATCAGTATCGAATTTCAGGTCAGCAACAACAATATTGCTTTCCGCTACCATATTCCACCGATGAAAGAACGGCTCAGTGTTGTGGTACAGTCAGAAACTACAGGATACAGATTCCCGTCACAGACGACCACTTTTCTTTCACCTATGATGAAGCCGATGACGGGATTTGCCCGTACAGGGCCAAGTTATGAAAGTGGTTATAAAGCTGATGCTGAGCTGGGAATGCCATCCGATTATGGATACGTTTTCCCTGGCCTGTTCCATATTGGAAATGAGGGCTGGGTATTGCTTTCCGAGACAGGAGTGAACAGTACGTATTGTGCTTCACACCTTGAAACCACAGCAGAAAAAAATCTTTACAAAGTAGCGTATCCGAATATTGCTGAAAATAACGGTTTCGGAAGTACCGGAGCAGCCGTCTCTCTTCCCGGAAAGACACCATGGAGAACAATTACAGTGGGGAATTCTTTAAGACCTGTTGTGGAGACCACAATTCCTTTTGATGTGGTAGATCCGATGTACGAGCCTTCACAGGAGTATCAGTTCGGAAAATCTACCTGGAGCTGGATTCTGTGGCAGGATAACAGTATGAACTATGATGATCAGGTGAAATTCATAGACCTTGCTGCTGCGCTGAAATATCAGTTTATTCTTATCGATGCGCTTTGGGATAAAAATATAGGTAAAGACCGTATGAAAGAGCTTATTCAATATGCAAAATCGAAAAATGTCGGGGTATTGCTTTGGTACAATTCCAATGGAGCAGCCAATGATGCACCGATGGGACCGAGAAACAAAATGAATTCATCCATTGAACGGAAAAAAGAAATGAAATGGCTGAAAGATGTCGGTGTAAAAGGACTGAAAGTGGATTTCTTTGGAGGAGACAAACAGGAAACCATGCGTCTTTACGAAGATATTCTGTCGGATGCCAACGATTTTGGATTAACCATTATTTTCCATGGAGCCACTGTACCGAGAGGCTGGGAAGTAATGTACCCGAATTATGCTGGAAGTGAGGCCGTTCTTGCCTCAGAAATGCTCTATTTCTCAGAAGATGTACGGAAACAGGAAGCTTTTTTTGCCACACTTCATCCTTTCATCAGAAATACAGTGGGAAGCATGGAGTTTGGCGGGACTTTCCTCAACAAATATTTAACGAAATCCAACAGGGATAAAAATAAAAGACATACTACGGACGGCTTTCAGCTGGCTACGGCAGTCCTGTTTCAGAATCCCGTTCAGATGTTTGGCATCATGCCGAATAACCTGACCGATGCTCCGGAATTTCAGCTCAGCTTTATGAAAGAAGTTCCAACACTTTGGGACGAAACAGTTTTCATAGACGGCTATCCCGGGAAATATGCTGTGGTTACGAGAAGACATGCGGATCAATGGTATGTGGCTGGCGTAAATGCCGAGAAGCAATCCCAAAAACTGAAAATAAAGCTTCCGATGTTCGCCGGGAAAAACCTGAAACTTATCAATGATGATGCAAAAGGAAATACATCAGAGAAAGAAGTAAAAGTAAATGCAAAAGGTGATTTTACGATTGAAATTCAGCCGCAGGGTGGTTTTGTACTGAAAAATTAAAGAAGTAAACCTTATAGGTTTTTAAAACCTATAAGGTTTGAAGAGATTAAAAGAATACAGTTTTTTTAAGGTTAAATAAAAACTGATTATGAATCATTTAAAAATATTTTTCTTATTGTGTTGTTTGGGTTTTGCCTGCAGATCTATGCTGCAGAACCGTTTATCAGTACTGAGAAAATCCCCGACGGAGGATTTGTAGTAAGAAATTAGAGATTAATAAAATAAAAAAGGAAAAATGCGCTTCAAAAACTTATACCTCTTCATCATTTCGGGATTTTTGGTTTCCTGCTCTTCCTCCCGTAGTCTGGAAAAGCAGTCATCCAAAGACCAGTGGCTCACTACCTGGGCAACGGCTCCCCAATTGGTGGAACCCAAAAATCTTCCGCCGGAACCGGGGCTTTCAGGAAATACCTTGCGTCAGATTGTGCGTGTATCTGTGGGTGGAAAAAAATTGCGGTTACGTTTTTCCAACAAATATTCCATGGATAGTCTGGCGGTAAAAGCGGTTTCCATTGCTGTGCCGTCCGATAGCAGCAATGTGGATGCAGCCACTATCAGGACATTAACGTTTGAGAATAAAAACAATTTTAAAATTGCTCCCGGTTCTGATATTTATTCTGATGAAGTGAACTTTAATATGAAGCCTAATTCGCTGCTGGCCATTACAATTTCCTATGCAAAAGTAACCCAATCTGTCACCGGACATCCGGGTTCAAGAACAACCTCTTTTATTGTTAAAGGTGAGCAGGCGAGTTCAGCAGTATTTAAAGATCCTGTAAAAACAGATCATTGGTATTCGCTTTTTAACATCGATGTAAAGACCGGTGAACCCTCGTATGCGGTGGCTATTATGGGAAATTCCATTACCGACGGAAGAGGATCGGGAACCAACAGACAGAATCGCTGGTCGGATATTTTTTCGCAGCGGTTACTGGCGAATCCTTCTACCGGGAATGTAAGTGTTCTTAATTTCGGGATTGGAGGGAATTGTGTGGTGCGCGGTGGCTTAGGCCCTACGGCATTAGACCGTTTCGATTATAATATCCTCAATCAGCAGGGCGTAAAATGGTTGATCATTCTGGAAGGAGTGAATGATCTAGGAGGAACAAGAGATCCTGATGACGCTTCCAAAAGAACAGAAGAACTGATTGCTGCTTACCAGGTGATGATTGATAAGGCACATGCTAAGGGAATTAAAGTGTACGGAGCAACGATTCTTCCTTTCGGAAAGTCATTTTACGACAAACCTTTCCGTATTGAGGCCTGGAAAAAAGTAAACGACTGGATCAGGAACAGCGGGAAGTTTGATGCCGTCATCGATTTTGCAACACACATGCAAAGTGAAAATCCGGAAGTCATCTTAAACGATATGCACGATCATGATTTTCTTCACCCCAATGAGATCGGCTACAGGAGAATGGGAGAATTTGTGGATCTGAACTTATTTAAAAATTAAAATCAAAAAGATATAGTATGAATTTTACAAAAAACATTTCGTTGTTTCTTACGTTGTTGTTTATATTTTTTGTAAAAGCAACCGAACCATTTATTTCTTTTGCTAAGACAGAAAATTCGGTGGTGTTGAAAGAGCGTAATTCAGGTTTGATGCTTTTTTCAGACAGTGATTCGGATAAAGGAATTCTGCGTGCCGTTGCGAATCTTCAATCTGATTTTCAAAAAGTAACCGGTGTTCAGCCTCATCTTATTTCCCAAAACTCTGGCTTGAACGGAATGATCATCATTATTGGTGAAGCAGGTAAAAGCAAAACTATTGATGATCTAATTCGTCAAAAAAAGCTGGATGGAAAAGCATTAACAGGGAAAAGGGAAAAATATATTATTCAGAATGTCAGCAATCCTTTTCCGGGCATTTCCGAAGCCATTGTGATTGCAGGAAGCGATAAAAGGGGAACCATTTACGGAGTTTATGAAATGTCTCAGCAGATAGGTGTTTCGCCCTGGTACTACTGGGCAGATGTTCCGGTTGAGAAAAAAGAAAATGTATACTTTAAAAAAGGGATCTATACCGATGGTGAGCCTGCTGTAGAGTATCGTGGCATTTTTCTTAACGATGAAGAACCTTCACTTGGAGGCTGGGCAAGAGCAACTTTTGGCGGGGTTAATTCTAAATTTTACGAAAAAGTTTTTGAACTGATCCTGCGTCTTAAAGGAAACTATATATGGCCGGCAATGTGGGGGAAAGCATTCTATGACGACGATCCTCTGAGCGGCCCTTTAGCAAATGAAATGGGTATTGTGATGGGAACTTCTCACCATGAGCCTATGGCTTTGGCACAAACCGACTGGCACAGGTATATCAAAAAAAATAACCTCCCGAATGTCTGGGACTACTCTAAAAACACAGAAGTGCTGCAAAAATTCTGGAAATCCGGACTCGAAAGAAGCAAAAACTGGGAAAAGCTCGTTACAGTGGGAATGCGGGGTGACGGCGACGAAGCGATGGGAGAGGGAACCAATATTTCCCTGCTCGAGAAAATTGTAAAAGATCAGCGCAAAATCATTGCTGATGTTACAGGTAAAAAAGCGGAGAAAACACCTCAGGTGTGGGCATTGTATAAAGAAGTTCAGGACTATTATGATAAAGGAATGCGGGTTCCGGATGATGTAATCCTGCTGTTCTGTGATGATAACTGGGGAAATGTAAGAAAGCTTCCGGATCTTTCAAAACCTTTGCATAAAGGAGGCTATGGAATCTATTACCACTTTGATTATGTAGGCGGCCCGAGAAACTCCAAATGGATCAACATCAGTCCCATCCAGAGAGTCTGGGAACAGATGAATCTTTCTTACGAACATAAAGTAGATAAGCTTTGGGTTGTGAATGTAGGAGATTTAAAACCCATGGAGTTTCCGATCAGTTTTTTCCTGGAAATGGCCTGGAATCCGAAGCAGTTTAATGCTAAAAACCTTTTGGAATATACTGAGAAATGGGCTGCTCAGCAGTTTGGTGGAAAACACGCCAAAGAAATTGCCGGGATGATTAATCTGTATGCCAAATACAACAGAAGAGTAACTCCTGAAACCCTTGACAGTAAAACGTACAGCCTTGAGAATTACCATGAATTTGAAACGGTTTTAAATGATTACAGAGCATTGGCCGTAGAAGCTTTACGGTTAAAAGAGCAGATTCCGGCTGAGTACCAGGATGCGTATTATCAGTTGGTTTTGTATCCGATTGATGCATGCAGTAATTTATACGAAATGTATTATGCGGTAGCAAAAAACAGGGAACTGGCAGCGAAAAAAGATTCGGAAGCCAATTTCTACGCAGATAAAGTGAAGGCATGTTTTGAAAGAAACGCTTATCTGGATAATCAATACAATAATGTGATTGCCGGAGGAAAATGGAAGCATATGATGGATCAGATGAGGATAGGATATAAAAGCTGGGCAGACGGAAAAGAAAATATAATGCCTGAAGTCACCTATATTTCTGAAGCTGAGGTTCCCAAAGAAAAGATATTTCAGGAGAAAAACGGCTATGTTTCCATTGAAGCAGAAAATTTTGCAAGAATGAGCAATTCTGAACGAATCCATTGGGAAGTGATTCCTGATTTTGGAAAAACAAAGTCGGGAGTGACAACCTTTCCGCAGAATGCATATCCTAAAAGCGATGAAAATATCTGGCTTGAATATGATATCAATTTTGAATCAAAAGGTGAGTTTGAAGTCCAGCTATTATTAGCCCCGACTTTAAATTTTAATCATAATAAAGGACTTCGCTATGAAATTTCTTTTGACAATGAAACTCCGCAAATTGTCAACTTCAATGGCCATTACAAAGGAGAATTGGGAAGATGGCAGTCAGAACATATTATTAAATCTGTTACAAAACATTCGGTTCAGCAGGCTGGAAAACATACATTACGTTTCAGAGTGCTGGAACCCGGTATTGTCCTTGAAAAACTCCTGATCAACACCGGAGGATTAAAACCCTCTTACCTGGGCGCTCCGGAAAGCGAAATGCTTCACTGAGTGACCAATACTCACCACAAACAACACTTTAATTATGAAACACTAATCTTAATTCACATTCCAATCTGAAATACAGTTCCCTCACAGAGAATGAAGAGAAAGAACAGCGAATGATTTTGTAAGCAACTTTATTTAACAGATCGCTGCCTGATATCATTCAGGGTATTTTCCTGACGGTTTTTGAAAATGAACCGTCTTGATGGGGAATCTATTGCCCTTACTTTAATTGTTTACGAAAATCACAACTATCTAAAACTAAACCATTATGAAAAAAAATTTAAGTCTTCTCTGCATTCATTCTATATGTTTGTTTTTCAGCTGTCTGGTGTATGGGCAGCTTACAACCGTAAAAATTGATAAGAATATTCCTTATCAGAAAATAAAAGGATTCGGAGGATTTGTCTGCAGTCCCCAGTTTGCCTATAACCATATGTCTACCTCAGAAATTCAGACGCTTTGGGGCGCTTCCAGTGAAGGTGGATATAATATTATGAGATTGTATATTCCCGAAAACAGCAGTAACTGGAGCTCAGTACTGGCTACAGCACAGCTCGCCAAATCTATGGGACTTACCATTTTTGCTTCGCCTTGGACAATGCCCGCAGCCTGGAAAACCAATAACCATGTGAATGCAGTGTATACTGATGCGAACGGAGTACAGCAGGTAGGATATTTAAAGCCGGAAAATTATCAGGATTATGCCCTTTATCTTAACAGCTTTGTTACCTATCTCCAGAACAACGGAGTAGAGCTTGATTATATCTCCATTCAAAATGAACCGGATGAGATGGCACAGTATCAAGGATGCATCTGGACTCCTGCACAGATTACTAATTTTATCAAAAATTACGGACAGCTTATCAACTGTAAAGTGATTGCCCCGGAAAGTGTGGGATTTACGGATAATTTTGCCAGTGCTTTGCTGGATCCTACAGCAATGGCTAATTTTGAAGTGTATGGCGGGCATCAATATGGGCTTATGCAGTCTACTTACAAACAATTTCAGAATTATAACAAAGAAATCTGGCAGACAGAATATCTGATCAACTGGAACTCATCATCTACCCAGCCGGCAAGAGATTTCAGCTGGAATACCGATGCATTTACCTTTGCCAGCAGCGTCAACAATGCTTTATTGGGTAATATCAATGCATGGATCCATTACTCTGCCAAACGCTATTATGGCTTAATGGGTGACGGAACTTACGGAACTCCCGCAGGTGTAATGACCAAAAGAGGCTATATTCTTTCACATTATGCCAAGTACACAACAGGAAAGACGAGAATAGAAGCTAAATGGGATGACAAAACCGGAGTTTTACAAGGCTCTTCTTATATTTCCCAGGATGGAAATCAGGTTGTTCTTATGGTCATCAATCCTTCTCAGAACACGTATAGCTTGAAGGTTGACTTGCCTTTTTACACAACTTCAGGAACAAAAGTATTGACCAATACACAATCCAATATGGTTACCACACCTATTTCTTTGAGTACAGCAACGTTTCGGCCAACGGCTGATATCAGCCCTTCCAGTGTCATGACTTTCGTTTTTAATAAAAGTGGGGACAGATCTGCTTCTCTGATGACAGGCGGTGACATCCATTATAATAAAATTGAAACACTGACTCCTACCAGTATGGCTTTTGGTACAGGGTTCAATATAAGCAATACAACGGTGACGTTCTCCAATCCAAGCCCTCTTATCAGTAATAATATGACTGCGGCTAACGGATATCTTCAGCTTAATGACCGATACAATAAACTGATCCTGCATGTAAACAGCTATACAACAGCGGGACAAAGTTATTCGGACAATACGACTTTATATTACATCAACAGCCAGGGGGTAACGAAATCATATAACTACGGCAAGATTAATTTTCCGCAGGGAGGAAACTTCGATATCACATTAGATATTTCAAGACAGGTGCTTACAGATGGATGCAAAGGAATTTTAGGACTGAGAAATTCCAATTACAGCTCTGTGCTTACAATTAATCTGGGAGATGTCTATTTCAATGTGGGTAATGAAATTGCCTCAAAATTCGGCGGAACCTATTCCGCAAGCGACAGCTATCTGATGGATGCACTGGAAAATGGCTACTACACTTCTGTAGACTTCAGAAATGCAGCAGGAGTTACTTCCTCCAATAACTGGCAGCCTATGAGTGCTAACTCTAACAGCATTTATTATGTGAATTCAAACGTAAGTTCATCCGCCAATAATGTGATTTCAGGTACAGCTTGTCCAAATCTTGTCCTTTCCGGTCAGGGTATGGATTTTCAGGTGCCGTTTAACTTCACAGCCAATGCTGCCTCTTACAGCCGTACATTTAATGGTTACGATGTGCTGATCCTGCCATTCCAGGCTAATATACCTTCCGGAGTTACTGCTTATATGATGTCTCCGAATGCCAATAATATCAGCTGTACCGCAATTTCAAACGGAATCATTCCTGCAAACACTCCGGTAATCGTCAATACGACAGGGAATATTACTTTCAGCGGTACAGGAAATGTTTCCACACCCAAAGCAATCACGGTCAATCAAATGAACGGAGTTTACCAGGGCATCAAAGTTCCGGCGAATGCTTATATGCTGAAAACAGAAAACGGAGTAACAGGCTTCTATAAAGTAACTGCCGGAAGTGAGCCTGCAATAGGATCTTTCAAAGCATATCTTACAGAAGAAAATGGCTATTCTGCCAATGTTCTTCCTTTAAATTTCGGATCGTTAAGTGCCAGAAATATCTCTGCTGAAGCTAAAAAAGATGTTGTGAAAATATATCCTAATCCGGTAAAAGCAGACCTTTTCATTGATTCTGATTTGTCAGAAGCAGCTGCCACCATTTTTGATGGAAGAGGAAGTGTCATCAGGTCCGGATTGAAGATAAACTCAGGAAAAAACCAAATTAATGTGGGAGATTTCCCGGCCGGTATTTACTTTATTGAGGTTACTCAAAAAAATAATACAGTAGTGAAACAAAAATTGATCAAAGAGTAAATTGAGTCCAAAGCCATCATGAGCACTGCTTATGGTGGCTTTATTTCTACAATTTGGTAGATGAAAACCAAAAGTAAGTAGGATTTACTATTAATTTAAGTGTATTATTTACATTTATTTAAAATAGAACGTTATATTTGTTTTTCATTGCATTGTTGCTGAATAATACTGGCAATTTGTATAAAATAAGAATGAAAATATAATTATCCGTAAAAATCTGTAAAATCAGTGGGTTGAAAATGATTAATCACAAAATCAACAACCATTTTTCGGACATTATTGAAACTATACTACCTATGAAAAGAATTGTATTAATGCTATGTGCAACACTGACAGCACCTTTATTTTTTGCCCAGAGCCATTATAAATACCCATTCAGAAACCCGGATCTTCCGGTTAATGAAAGAATAGAGAACCTTCTTACTCTGCTGACAACAGAAGAAAAGATAGGAATGATGATGGACAATTCCCAGGCAGTTCCCCGTTTGGAAATTCCTGCCTACGGATGGTGGAATGAAGCACTTCACGGAGTGGCCAGAGCAGGAACAGCTACTGTTTTCCCTCAGGCAATCGGGATGGCGGCCACATGGGATGTTCCGGAGCATTTTAAAACTTTTGAAATGATTTCTGATGAAGCACGGGCAAAATACAACAGATCTTTTGATGAGGCTCTAAAAACAGGGCGGTACGAAGGATTGACCTTCTGGACTCCCAATATCAATATTTTTCGTGACCCAAGATGGGGAAGAGGCCAGGAAACCTATGGTGAAGACCCTTATCTTACCTCCGTTCTTGGCGTTGCTGCAGTAAAGGGTTTGCAGGGAAACGACCCGAAATTTTTTAAAACCCACGCCTGCGCCAAACATTTTGCAGTACATAGCGGACCGGAATGGAACCGCCACTCTTATAACGCAGAAATCTCAAAAAGAGATCTGTATGAGACGTACCTTCCCGCTTTCAAAGCATTGGTTCAGGAAGGAAATGTAAGAGAAGTGATGTGCGCCTACAATGCTTTTGACGGGCAGCCATGTTGTGCAAACAATACTTTACTTACTGAAATTCTCCGTGGAAAATGGAAGTATGACGGAATGGTGGTCTCAGACTGCTGGGCACTGGCCGATTTCTTTCAGAAAAAATACCACGGCACCCATCCTGACGAAAAAACAACCGCAGCAGATGCCCTGAAACATTCTACGGATCTGGAATGCGGAGATACCTATAACAATCTGAATAAATCTCTGGCAAGCGGACTGATTACCGAAAAGGATATTGATGAGTCGATGCGCAGAATTCTTAAAGGCTGGTTTGAGCTGGGAATGCTTGATCCGAAATCTTCCGTTCACTGGAATACCATTCCGTATTCTGTAGTCGATTCTGAAGATCATAAAAAGCAGGCACTGAAAATGGCACAAAAATCAATTGTGCTGATGAAAAATGAAAACAATGTTCTGCCTCTCAGCAGAAGTATTAAAAAAATTGCCGTCGTAGGCCCGAATGCTGATGACGGATTGATGCAGTTAGGAAACTATAATGGAACCCCTTCTTCCATTGTAACGATTTTAGGCGGAATCAAAACCAAATTTCCAAATGCTGAAATTATTTACGAAAAAGGAAGCGAAGTAACAGATCCTTCTTCCAGAACGTCATTATACCAGAATTTTATCAGTCAGAAAAACGGCGCAAAAGGAATGAAAGTAGAGTTTTTCAATAATAATGAATTCAAAGGGCAGCCGGCCAATACTTCCGTAAATTCTACTGCCATCAGCTATAACAGCTTTGGAGGAACCCAGCTTGCACCCAATGTAGGAAGAGAAAATACCTCAGCCATCATTTCAGGGATTTTCAAAAGTACCTATACAGGAGAGGTTGTGTTTTCTGCTTCCACTTCCGATATATATACCCTTTTCGTGGACGGAGAAGAAATCGCAACAAGAAAAGGACCTGATGCAAGACACCCTTCAGAGTTTCCTGTAAAAATGGAAAAAGGAAAAGAATATCAGATAGAACTGCGTCATACACAAAAAGGAAAATATGTAAGCATCAGCTTTGAGGTCTACAGAAAAGACCCTGTTAATTTTGCTTCGGTGAGGGAAAAGGTGAAAAGTGCGGACGTCATTGTCTTCGCAGGCGGGCTTTCTCCGAGTCTGGAAGGTGAAGAGATGATGGTGAATGCAGAAGGCTTCAAAGGAGGTGACAAAACTTCGATTGCCCTTCCTAAAGTCCAGAGGGACCTGTTGGCGGAGCTTAGAAAAACCGGAAAACCTGTTGTTTTTGTTCTTTGCACCGGAAGCGCGCTGGGATTGGAGCAGGACGAGAAAAATTATGATGCTTTACTAAATGCCTGGTATGGCGGGCAATCCGGAGGAACTGCCGTAGCAGATGTTTTGGCAGGAGATTATAACCCTTCCGGAAAATTACCCATTACCTTTTACAAAAACCTTGAACAGCTGGATAACGCCCTTTCAAAGACAAGCAAGCACGAAGGATTTGAAAATTATGATATGCAGGGGAGAACGTACCGTTATATGACGGAAAAGCCTCTTTATCCGTTCGGACATGGGCTGAGTTATTCAAAATTTGTTTACGGAGATTCAAAACTGAGCAAAAATACGATCAGTACCAACGAAAATGTTGACGATCACAATTCCGGTAACCAATGTTTCAGAAAGGGATGGAGAAGAAGTGGTTCAGGTCTATATCAAAAGAAATAATGATGCCCAGGCACCGGTAAAAACATTAAGGGCTTTTGAAAGAGCTTTAATCAAATCTAAAGAAACAAAAAATATTCAGCTAACCCTCTCCAAAGAGTCATTTGCCTTCTATGATGAAAAAGCAGATGATCTGGTTTCAAAACCCGGCGAGTATACTATTTTTTATGGCGGAACTTCTGATGATGCAGGATTGAAAAATGTTTCGTTAAAAGTAAAATAAAAATTGATTCAGGGCTCATTGGGATAAGTAGGATCCTACTGTAGCTTTCAAAATATACGATCTATGACAACAAAAAATAAAATATTCTCCATCGCGATTTCCCTAAGTGCTGCTTTTTTTTCAGCTCAGAATAATACGGTCCGTACCTATAACCTGGATCTGAAAGAAACTCCTGCACCTGTTAAAATACAACCCACCATGTATGGGATTTTCTTTGAAGACATCAATTTTGCAGCTGATGGCGGATTGTATGCGGAACTGATTAAAAACCGCAGCTTTGAATTTGACGAACCATTTACAGGCTGGAAACAGCCCAATACAAAAACACTTTCTCCTAATCTGGATTCGGGGTTTCTGACCATTTATTCCGACCCTGCCAAAACCAATAAAAATTATGCACGAATTACTGTTCTGAATGATAAAAATTATATTCTGGAAAATGAAGGATTCAGGGGAATAGGCCTTCATCAGGGAGAACAATATGATTTCAGTTTTGATCTGGAGAATGTTTCAGGAAATATTGCTGCAGTAAATGCAAGTCTTGTTGATGAAAACGGTAAGGGAATTTCATCAGTTTCCACGCTCATAAAAGGAAAGGGATGGCAGAAATATACAGCCGTTTTCAAAGCACCACAAACTGTAGAAAAAGCAAAGCTGCGGATTACATTTACCGGAAACGGCATCGTGAACATGGATATGATCTCACTCTTCCCGCAGGATACCTGGAAAGGCAGAAAAGGCGGCTTACGAAAAGACCTCGTTCAGAAATTATATGATCTGCAGCCCGGATTTTTGAGATTTCCTGGAGGCTGTATTGTAGAAGGAAGAACGTTGGCTGAGCGGTATCAGTGGAAAAAAACAATTGGAAAAGTTGCAGACCGAGAATATCTCATCAATAAATGGAGCACAGGATTTCCACATCGGCTTACACCGGATTACGGACAGTCTTTCGGACTGGGATTTTATGAGTATTTCCAGCTTTCCGAAGATCTGGGTGCAGAACCTGTTCCTATTCTGAGCTGTGGAATGGCATGCCAGTTCAATACAGCAGAACTGGTGAAAATGGAAGACCTTGATCCCTACGTTCAGGATGCCCTTGACCTGATTGAATTTGCCAACGGAGATTCTGGAACAAAATGGGGGAGAATCCGTACTGAAATGGGGCACCCAAAGCCTTTTAATTTAAAATTCATCGGAGTGGGAAATGAGCAGTGGGGAGCGGATTATATCGAACGCTATAAAGTATTTGAAAAAGCCATTCATGCAAAATATCCTGACATGAAGATCATCTCCGGAAGCGGACCGTCACCTGACGGCGAATTCTTCGAGTATGGCTGGAAAGAACTAAAGCAGCTTAATGCGCAGATTGTCGATGAGCATTATTACAATTCTCCCGAATGGTTCATGCAAAATGCAGGCAGATACGACCAGTATGACCGCTCCGGGCCAAAAGTTTTTGCCGGAGAATATGCAGCCCAGTCTGTAGGTGTGGTAAAGCCTGATAACAAAAATAACTGGCTGACGGCCCTTTCAGAAGCCGCTTTTATGACCGGTCTTGAAAGAAACGCAGATGTGGTCTATATGACTTCCTACGCACCACTTTTTGCCCATGCTGATGGCTGGCAGTGGACACCCGATCTCATCTGGTTCAATAATCTGAAATCTTATGCAACCCCGAATTATTATGTTCAGAAATTATTCTCCAACAATAAAGGAACGGATGTACTGAAAATAGAAAGCAACGGAAAAGCAGTATCCGGCCAGGAAAAATTATACGCTACTGCAGTAAAAGACGCGAAAACTTATGAAATCATTATTAAAATCGTCAATGCTGATACTCAGGCTAAAACAGTAAATATCAACCCCGGAACTCTGAAAATCGGTAAAAAAGTAACCAAAATTCTTCTGTCTGCCCCGCAGCTTTCCAGTGAAAATAATTTCGATGCTGAACCTGTGAAACCCAAAGAGGAGAATTCAGAAGCTAAAAAAGGTGAAATTTCAACAGAAATTCCGGCCAATTCTTTGGTTATTTTAAAGGTGAAAACAAGTTAATGAACTGTTTTATAGTGTGTTATAAAAAATAAGTGTGTTTTTTACATTTATTTAAAATAGAATCTTATATTTGTTTTTATCTCATCACGAGAATTTAAAATCTCAATAATCAAAACGTTTCACCACCATGAAAAAATATGTTATCGGACTGGACTACGGTACAGATTCCGTACGGGCCGTCCTTATTGACACTGAAAACGGTTCCGAAATAATTTCTTCAGTCAGTTATTATCAAAGATGGAAAGAAGGTAAATTCTGTAATCCCTCAGCCAACAGTTTCAGACAACATCCTTCAGATCATATTGAAGGTCTGGAGAAAACCATTTCAGAAGTTGTAAGAGAAAGCGGGATACCAGCAGAGCAGATCGTTAGTATCTGCATTGATACTACAGGCTCTTCACCGTTACCAGTAACAAGTGATGGAGTAGCCTTAGCACTGGTTCCGGGATTTGAAGAGAATCCCAATGCCATGATGGTTTTATGGAAAGACCATACCGCTATCCGCGAAGCTGAAGAAATCAATACCCTTGCAAGAACCTGGGGTGGTGAAGATTATACAAAATATGAAGGCGGTATTTACTCTTCAGAATGGTTCTGGGCAAAAATACTGCACATCAGCAGAGCTGATGCAGAAGTAAAAAATGCGGCTTATAGCTGGATGGAGCACTGTGATTATCTGACTTTCCTTTTATCAGATCATAAAGACCTGGCTACCTTTAAAAGAAGCCGTTGTGCAGCTGGCCACAAAGCCATGTGGCATGAATCATGGGATGGTCTGCCTTCAGAAGAATTCCTCAACAGGCTTGATCCTTCTCTGGGAGCGCTCAGAGCAAGATTATACAGGGAAACCTATACTTCAGATGAAATTGCTGGTTATCTGAATGAAGAATGGGCCGCAAAAACCGGTCTTACCACCAAAACTATTATTACCGTAGGAACCTTTGATGCCCATTCAGGCGCAGTAGGAGCAAAGGTGGAAGAAAATACACTGATCAGGATCATGGGAACTTCTACCTGCGATATTATGGTGGCCCCACAAGAAGCTATTGGAGATACAACCGTTAAAGGAATATGCGGACAGGTTGACGGTTCCGTAATTCCCGGATTGATAGGGCTTGAAGCAGGGCAGTCTGCCTTTGGAGATGTGCTCGCATGGTATAAAGATATCCTGATGTGGCCGGTTCACCAGGTTATGATGCATTCCGAAAATATTTCAGATGAACAGAAGACAAAGCTCGCAGATGAAATGGAGGCAGGACTTATCAGAAAACTAACCCTTGAAGCAGAAAAAATTCCTCTTTCAGATACTGTTCCGATTGCATTGGACTGGGTAAACGGAAGAAGAACGCCGGATGCAGACCAGGAACTTAAAGCAGCGATCAGTCAGCTTTCTCTGGGAACAAAAGCACCCCATATTTTCAAAGCTTTGGTGAATGCCATTTGTTTTGGGGCTAAGAAGATCGTTGACCGTTTTGAAGAGGAAGGGGTGAAAATCAATAAAGTGATCGGAATCGGAGGAGTAGCAAGGAAATCGCCGTTTATCATGCAGACACTCGCTAATGTTCTGGATATGCCGATTGTTGTTGCCGCTTCGGATCAGACTCCTGCGTTAGGGGCTGCTGTTTATGCAGCTGTATCAGCAGGAATTTATCCGACCGTACAGGAAGCAAGCATGAAAATGGGCTCCGCATTTGAAGCGGAATACCAGCCGAAAGCGGAAGAAGTACAGCACTACAGAGAATTAATGCAGCAATACCAGAAGCTCGCTGATTTTGTAGAATACAGTACCAAACTGAAAAACAACAGAAAAGAACTTCAGAACTCCTGAATATTAACCTTTTGAATTACGCTCAAAATGAATACCTATAAAGAACTCCAAAGAGAATGTTATGAAGCGAATATGCAGCTGGATGCCCTGAAGCTGGTGGTCTATACCTTTGGAAATGTAAGCGCTGTAGACCGCGATAAAGGGATTTTTGCCATTAAACCCAGCGGTGTTCCCTACGACATTTTAAAGCCGGAAGACATGGTGATTTTGGACTTTGACGCCAATGTCATTGAAGGCAGACTCAGACCTTCTTCCGATACCAAGACCCATGCTTATCTGTATAAAAACTGGAAAAACATCGGTGGAATTTCCCACACTCATGCGATCTATTCCGTGGCGTGGGCACAGGCACAAATGGATATTCCTGTTTTCGGGACCACTCATGCGGACCATCTTACGACAGATATTCCCTGCGCTCCACCTATGCGGGATGAGCTGATTGAAGGAAACTACGAATACAATACAGGAATACAGATTCTGGAATGCTTTAAAGAAAAACAGATCTCTCCGGAAGAAGTAGAAATGGTTCTGATCGGCAATCACGGTCCGTTTACCTGGGGGAAAAATGCAGAGAAAGCAGTTTACAACAGCAAAGTACTGGAGACCATTGCCGAAATGGCTTATCTCACCAGACAGATCAATCCTGATGCGGAACGACTGAAAGACTCACTCATCAAAAAACATTATGAACGTAAGCACGGCAAGAATGCTTATTACGGACAGGAATTTAAACACTAAACACTTCAACATAACAACTATTAACGATCAACAAAATTATGTTAACACCTCTCAATACCAAAGAAGTCTGGTTCATCACAGGAAGTCAGCATTTATACGGACCTGAAACACTTGCCCAGGTGGCAGACCATTCACAGAAAATTGTGGCAGAACTTGAAAAATCTTCTTTCATCCCGGTAAAAGTCATTGTAAAACCAACGGTAAAAACTACCGAAGAGATATTTGAAACCATTGCAGCCGCTAATCATGCAGAAAACTGTATAGGAGTAATCACGTGGATGCATACCTTTTCACCCGCTAAAATGTGGATCAGAGGACTAAAAATTTTACAGAAGCCTCTTCTGCATCTGCATACCCAGTTCAACAGAGATATTCCATGGTCCACGATGGATATGGATTTTATGAATCTTAACCAGGCGGCTCACGGGGACCGTGAATTTGGTTTTATGGTAAGCAGGCTCCGAAAGAACAGAAAAGTAGTGGTGGGGCACTGGTCAGAAGAAAGAGTTCAGAAACAGATCGGTGACTGGAGCCGCGTTGCTGCAGGCTGGGACGACTGGCAAGGAGCTAAATTTGCACGTTTCGGAGATAATATGCGGTTTGTAGCCGTTACAGATGGAGATAAAGTGGAAGCCGAAACCCGGTTCGGTTTTTCAGTCAATACCTGGGGAATCGGTGACCTTGTAGGCGTTATCAATTCTGTAAGCGAAGGAGAAATAAAAAGCCTTATGGAAGAATATGAATCTTCTTATCATATGGCAGCTTCCCTTTTGGAAGGAGGAGCCAACAGAAGCTCACTTCACACCGCCGCAAAAATTGAATTGGGACTTGAAAAATTTTTAAAAGACGGAGGATTTAAAGGATTTTCAGATACCTTTGAAGACCTTCACGGGCTGGAGCAGCTTCCGGGAATTGCAGTACAGCGCCTGATGCAGAAAGGATACGGATTTGCAGGCGAAGGAGACTGGAAAACAGCAGCACTCGTACGTGCGATGAAAACAATGGGGCAGGGCCTTGAAGGTGGAAATGCCTTTATGGAAGATTATACCTATCATTTAGACCCTTCCAATCCTTCTATTTTAGGTTCCCATATGTTGGAAGTAGACCCTGTGCTGGCCGCCGGAAAACCTTCATGTGAGATCCATCCGCTGGGAATCGGAGGAAAAGCGGATCCGGTTCGTCTTGTTTTTAACTCCAGAGGAAATATTGATTCTCTGAATGCTGCCCTGATGGATTTTGGAAACCATTTCAGACTGCTGATCAATAAAACCAGAGCATTGGAAATTACAGAAGAGTTGCCAAAACTCCCGGTAGCAAGGGTTTTATGGAAACCTCTTCCTGATTTATATACGGCCGCAGAAGCCTGGATACTGGCAGGAGGGGCACACCATACATGTTACAGTGAAAATATTTCAGCAGAACAGCTGGAAGATTTTGCTGAGATAGCAGGAATTGAATCATTAGTCATTGATGAAGATACCAGAATGCGTGACTTTAAAAATACACTTCGTTGGAATGAAATGTATTATCGTTAATTAATTTTAAAAAATATGTAAATAATTATGAAAAAAACAACATATAACGGCATTTTTATTTTATTATTTTTAATTATTTTCGGCTGCAAAAAAGAAAATAATAAACAGGATATTTCAGGAAAAATGGAGAACATTTCTACTTCAGACTATGGAGTGACGCCAAATGGCGATTCTATTAAAAAATATACGTTGACCAATAAAAACGGGATGAAAGTTGAGGTCATCAACTTCGGGGGAATTATCACATCCTTAACCGCTCCGGACAGAAATGGGAAATACGAAGATGTAGTGCTTGGCTTTACAAAACCCGAAGGATATTTCGATGGCAACCCTTATTATTTCGGGGCTTTGATCGGAAGATACGGCAACAGAATTGCCAATGCCAAATTCGCACTGGAAGGTAAAGCATACGAAATCGATAAAAATGACGGTCCCAACAGCCTTCACGGAGGAAAAGAAGGATTTCATACCAGATTCTGGAATATTGAGGTAGTAAAAGATGCAAAGTTTCCGACATTAAAATTATCTTATACCAGTGCAGACGGTGAAGAAGGGTATCCGGGAAAATTAACAACAACCGTTTTCTACACGCTTACAGACGATAACGCCTTGGAAATTTCTTACGAGGCTGAGACGGATAAGCCTACAGTGGTAAATCTTACCCAGCATTCTTATTTTAACCTTTCCGGGAATTTTACTAAAACGATTACTGATCATGAACTGCAGATTAATGCAGATCATTTTCTTCCGGTAAATGAAACATTGATTCCTACTGGTGAGCAGAAAGCAGTAAAAGGAACTCCTTTTGATTTCACGGTATCAAAAGCCATCGGAAAAGATATCAATGCAGACGACGATCAGTTGAAAAAAGGAAAAGGGTATGACCATAACTGGATTCTAAATGGAAAAGGATTAAGAAGCATCGCCAAAGTTTATCATCAGGGAACAGGAAGACTGATGGAAGTCTTCACAGATGAACCCGGTGTGCAGTTTTATTCCGGAAATTTTCTTGACGGAAAGTTTGATACCAAAACTGGCGGTAAAAATGAATTCAGAACAGGGTTCTGTCTGGAAACCCAGCATTTCCCGGATTCACCAAACCAGTCTTCTTTCCCTTCTACAGAACTGAAGCCCGGACAGAAGTACCAGTCAAAAACCATCTATAAATTCTCCGTTAAAAAATAAACTATGGGAAAATTAGCAACTATTGATATCATCATATTTCTGATCTATTTCGTAGTGGTAGCTTCCTACGGATTATGGATCTATAAAAAGAAAAAGTCTGAATCTACAGGAAGTAAAGATTATTTCCTTGCCGAAGGGTCATTGACCTGGTGGGCTATCGGAGCCAGTTTAATCGCTTCCAATATTTCTGCTGAACAGTTTATCGGAATGAGTGGCGAAGGTTTCTTTGTCGGAATCGCTGTTGCCGCTTACGAATGGATCGCTGCTCTTGCGTTGATTATTATTGCGGTCTGGTTTATTCCGATCTATCTTAAGAATAAGATCTATACCATGCCCCAGTTCCTTGAAAGAAGGTATAATAAATCGGTTTCACTGATCATGGCTGTATTCTGGCTGTTTCTGTATGTTATTGTGAATCTTACTTCCATCCTTTATCTGGGTGCTCTTGCCATCGATACTTTACTGGGAGGAGAACATCTTCACGGGATTATGATCGCTCTTCTGCTTATGGCACTATTGATCGGTCTTGGAGGAATGAAAGTGATAGGATATACAGACGTTATACAAGTGGCAGTTCTTATCATTGGTGGTTTTGCAACGGTGTATATGGCGCTGCAGATTGTAGACCAGAGAATCAACGGAGCGGCTGTAGGAAATGCACTGGCAGGATTCAATACCCTGATCAATGAGGCTCCGCAGCACTTTAAGCTGATTCTTCAAAAACCAACAACCACCACAACTACGTTGGCAATGCCTCAGAATCTGGATGTACAGAAGTATGTCGTATTACCTGGTTTGGCAATGTATTTTGCCGGTCAGTGGATTGTTAACCTGAACTATTGGGGTTGTAATCAATACATCACCCAGAGAGCTTTAGGGGCAGATCTGAAGACGGCAAGAACAGGAATTTTATTTGCCGGTTTTCTGAAACTATTCATGCCTGTGATCGTAATGCTTCCGGGAATTGCCGCTTATGTTTTATATTCAAAAGGACACCTTCCGGGATTCAACGGGGTAAAAGACGGAGCATACTCTGCAATATTAGGATTTTTACCAGTAGGATTGAAAGGATTGGCTATTGCCGCTTTGACCGCAGCGATTGTGGCTTCACTGGCAGGAAAAGTGAACAGTATTTCAACTATTTTTACGCTGGATATCTATAAAAAATACCTTAAAACAGATGCCACCGAAATCCAGATGGTGAGAACAGGCCGTTGGGTCATTATTATTGCCATGATGGTTGCATTGGCTTTTACCTGGACAGACGTTTTAGGAATTGGTGGTGAAGGCGGTTTCACATTCATCCAGAAATATACGGGCTTTATCAGTCCTGGAGTTTTTGCCATGTTCCTTCTGGGAATGTTCTGGAAAAGAACAACCGGTACAGCTGCATTGGTAGGAGTTATCTTAGGTTTTGTCCTGGCGATCTTCTTCAACAGTTTTGCTGTAGAGATTTTCGGGAAAGAAACATGGTTGTATACTGCATTCACTTATGAAAAGCTGGAGAATGGTGTAGTTCATACCATTACCGAGATTCCTTTCCTGATCAATATGGGATGGTCATTCTTTATCACGATAATCGCGATGATCCTGATCAGTCTTGCAGGTCCGAAAGTAAATCCTAAAGCTTTTGCCATTGATGTGACGATGTTTAAAGTGGACAACAGAACTTTAGTATTGATTGTAATGACGCTGCTTTTACTGACGGCTTTGTATGTAAGGTTTTGGTAGAAATTATTATACATAACAAAAAAATAGGATGCTGAAAAAGCATCCTATTTTTTTTGATCTTAGAATTGGTTATGTATGTTTAATTCATTGCAATAAATTTGAACTTAAACAGCTGGCAGGATGTACCATAATAATCCCAAAGATGTAAGTTTGAATTACCATCCATGGTACAGTTGGGAATATCCCAGCCGCGTGTAGGATCCACCTTGGATAGTATTTTGTAATAACCATTAGAGACAGCAACTACCTGCCAGGCTTGTGCGTCATTACTATAGTTCTGCCAAAGCCTGATCGAAGTTCCCAATGTATTACTATTGCTGGCCAGATCAATACAACGATTGGTTGTGCTGGCTTTGGATACAAAACGCCAGTAGCCATTACCTGCGTCAATGGCAACCCAGCGCTGGGCAGCAGCGCCATTCCTTGTCCATGGCCTTAATACTGCACCATTGGCGTCTTCTCCTGATTTCAGATCAACTACTTTGTTGGCATCAGTCTGAAATTCGATCTCATAAATACCATTATTAACCAGGCTACTGTTTGTGTTGCAGTTGGCAACGGGGTAGTTGGAGGATGCATATTGCTGAAACCACTGTTTAACCGGGGCAGCGCAGGCTTCCCAATCGTTATTGTAAGCTGTTCCTGCATTAGGATCGCCTTTGTGGAGGAGATTATCCGGGGCAAGAACATTCCAGCTTACATTGCCGGATTGATCCACGATGTATTTTAAATTGGCACCAAATCCGCTTCCGCCTGCCGTACCGGTATTACCAATGCCGAAGGTACCATATCCTTGTGGAGCCCAGTCGGTCTCGGTAATGGCGATCGGTGCAATGTCTGCAATCGGCTTAACGTTTACATTCCATGCGTTCTGAAAGGATTGATAGTTGCTGAGACCACCCCAGTAACCGGGATAAATATGAACAGCGTAGCCAATATTACCACCTGTGATCTGATTATTGACATAGCCTTGATAATGCGATTGCCAGCCTGTACCCGGAATCCAGCAAACATTGTTGGCTCCGTTGTTACGTATGATGTTAACCAGTGGCTGAAAGAAGTTTTTGAGTGCTGCAAAATGCTCATTTCCCGTACTACCCCAAGCACCATTTGTTCCCAGGATTTCAACAGGTTCGTTAGCTAATTCAAACATCACATTGTCAGCATTCTTTAATCCGGGATGCTGAGACAGGAAAGTCCATACGGTCTTCAGATAGCTATGGTACGCATCATTGACTGCAATACGATTTGGGCATACACCTGGTGGGCGAAGGATGACATACATTCCCAGACTGCGGGCATGGTTGATCAGTGGGATAATTACCTGATCGGTGTAGGTAACCAGGCGACTGTAATTGAATCTTGAGATATCGTTCTCCGGGATAGCCGGTCCGGGATCATTGGTCCAATACGGATCAATATGAAGGCGGATGTAATTGAGGTACCAGCCATCGGAAGCGCTGCTGAGCTTGTTCATAACAGCTTTGTTGTAGTTCAGAGCACCCTGTACATTGTAATTATCCCAGGTACAGTAGCCGGAATTCGCACCATATTGACATCCATTGAACCAGGGGCTTGGGGTTATGGCAACCCCATGTAAGATAACGTTATTGTCACAAGGGTCTTTAAGGTATCTGCCTCCAACATGCAGCATTGGAGTTGCTGCCAATGCCCTGGCGCTGGCGCTGTTGCTTACATTGTTTTCAGGTTCTTCTTGTAAAGTTTTCTCCATCCGGGAGCAGCCCGAAAGAATGGTTAACAGAAAGGCCATAAATAGCCACATTGTGTTTGTTCTCATAATTTATATATTAAAGGGTTATTAATTTTGTTTTTGGTGATCGATTTTTTCCTCTTTACCCTTAGAAGGATCAGGCAGATACTCGATTTTTTTAAATCTTAATGGGATAGTTGACTGGACAGGGCGTATTGACTAAAAACTGCTTATCTCAAAGTGTTATAATCTGTTGCGGTTTTTCGGCATTAATCACGGGGAGGAAATGACAGGACTATCTCTGTCAGGTTTCAGATATGAAAACCCTTATTCTCTTTTTCTCCATTTTTCACGCATGAAGCATGATATGATGAAAATTCAAATAAATGATATTTGTTGTTGTTAGTTTTGTATAAAAATACATATTTATTTAAATATATGGTAATATTTTAGTTAAAATTAACATAAAAAAATCATATCATAAATATAATAATTGGCAAATAGTTATAATTGTTTTATTTGAAAGGGAAAATAGAAAAGCTTATCATAAATTTTCTTTATGATACTTCTATAAAAAGGCGCAAATGTTTATTTGCCAGCTGAAATTTCCAGGTTAGCTCAAAAAAAAATCCCGTAAAAAACGAGATTTCATTTATCTTAAGGTCATAGAAGATTTGTGGAAAGGTGCAGGGTATAGATATTAAATAGATGATTTGCATAATATCAAAAACAATTACATTTTAAACATAAACCCGCGCGATATTTTCTTGGTGTATTTTTTTTCGTCAAAGCGGTAAAGAAAAGAACCTTTTCTGGATGAGGTCATATCCTTTTTATTGGTATTGACAAGGATATCCATGCTATTGATCTTGCTTGTGAAATTACGCTTATCGAATTTTTCGTCAAAAATGGCTTCATAAAGATTCTGAAGATCCTTCATGGTGAATTTTTCAGGAAGAAGCTCAAAGCCAATAGGTCCGGTGGAGGCTCTTCTCCGCAGCCTGGCTACAGCATCCTTTACCATATCGTTATGATCGAAAATAAGATCCGGTGCTTTCTGAAGCTCAACCCATTCTGCACTGTACTGTTCATTGATCTGAATATCTTTTTCAATATTGATCAATGCATAGTAGGAGATTGACATGATTCTGGCTGTAGGCTCACGTTTAATTTCCGTATAACATTTCAGCTGTTCAAGATAAATATTTTCAAGACCGGTTAATGTATACAGAACCCTGTTGGCCGCTTCATCGGATGTCTCTTCACTGCCAATGAATCCACCCATGAGGGACCATTCGCCCATCTGGGGTTCAAAATTTCTTTTTACCAATAGGATTTTAAGATTTTCGCCATCAAAACCGAAAATAATGCAGTCAACAGCAACCAGGTGTTTGGGATATTGGGAGTAATCCTCAGTCATCTTTTATATTTTGATGCAAAGGTAAAACTTTTATACTTACGATCTTATACAAATGTAATTCTTACACTTTTAAATCTGAATCATTATTTTTATTAAAACGATTCTACAAAGGTATTTTGGGAGCTAAAACTGGGATTAAAAATGAAAAATAGCAATGAAATCCAGTTAAATGTATATGAATTTAATGTTAAAATTGTGTTAAAATTAGAATTAACACTTATTATTATTAATTAAAATAGCTTAACGTTAAAAATACGATAAGGTATTCACTATATCATTGAAATTTTTATTAAAACGTATTCTTAATTCATTTTCATAGGGAATCCTGTGATTGCAAAGTTTTCTTTTTCTGTGAATTGATTATCTTATTTTTTATGATAAGGTAGTGGCTTTTCTTTTATTTTCCGGGCTTTGTGAAAGGTTTTAAATAAAAAAATAACTAAAACAGACTCAAAAAAAGTTTCGTATATAGATTGTTTCCATTATTTTAGAAATGTTGAATTAACATTTATTCATGAGACCAAAATTTTCAGTTATTTTATTGTGTTTCACTTCATTTACCTCAGCGCAGGTAAAGGAGAAAATTCATTATTTCCCTTTGGAAACTGTAAGGTTATCAGAGAGTGTTTTCAATAAAGCCATGACAGCAGACCGGAAATACCTTATGGAGATGGAGCCGGACAGATTGCTGGCTCCCTATCTTAAGGAAGCCGGGCTGAAGCCAAAAGCTGATAATTATCCCAATTGGGAAAAGACCGGATTAGATGGTCATATAGGAGGACACTACATTTCTGCACTATCATTAATGTATGCTTCCACAGGTGATTCCGGAATCAAGCAGAGGATTGATTATATGATCAGTGAGCTGGAACGATGCCAGAAAGCCTCTCCGGACGGATACATTTCTGGGGTTCCCAACGGGAAAAAGATCTGGAAAGAAATAAAGCAGGGGAATATACACGCCTCAGGTTTTGGATTGAATGATCGCTGGGTTCCTTTGTATAATATTCATAAGTTATATGCAGGATTACGCGATGCCTATTGGCACGCAAAAAGTGACAAAGCAAAGACAATGTTGATCCGACTTACGGATTGGATGCTGAATGAAGTGTCAGGCCTTTCTGATGAACAGATACAGGATATGCTGCGCAGTGAGCATGGAGGACTTAACGAAGTTTTTGCGGATGTTTACGATATTACCCATGACAAAAAATATCTGCAACTGGCTCATCGCTTTTCCCATCAGGCTATTCTTAATCCTCTTCTGGCGGGAGAAGATAAGCTTACAGGTCTTCATGCCAATACACAAATTCCAAAAGTAATCGGCTACAAACGCATTGCTGATCTTGAAAATAATACTTCCTGGAGTAATGCCGCTGATTTTTTCTGGCATAATATTACCGAGAAAAGATCGTCTGTTATTGGCGGAAATAGTGTCAGTGAGCATTTTAACCCTGTCAATGATTTCAGCAGCATGATAAAAAGTATAGAAGGTCCGGAAACCTGCAATACCTATAATATGCTCAAGCTGACGAAAGAGCTTTATGCAACGCTGCCTGAATCTTATTATATCGATTATTACGAAAAAGCATTATACAATCATATCCTTTCCACGGAAAATTATAACCAGGGAGGCTTCGTGTACTTTACCCCGATGCGTCCCGGACACTATCGTGTTTATTCACAGCCTCAGACCAGCTTCTGGTGCTGTGTAGGATCAGGGATAGAAAATCATGCCAAATACGGGGAAATGATTTATGCCCGGTCGGATAAGGATTTATATGTGAACCTGTTTATTCCTTCCACATTGACCTGGAAACAGCAAAAAGTGATAGTTCGTCAGGTGAACAACTTCCCGGAAGTTCCTGAAACAACACTGATCTTTGATGCCGCAGGAAAATCAGAATTTGGTTTAAAACTAAGATGTCCGGAATGGACCACAGCCTCGGAAGTAAGAATTCTGATCAACGGAAAACAGGAGAAAGTACAACGAGGTTCCGATGGCTATTTTACACTGACTAAAAGATGGAAAAAAGGAGATGTTGTGAAAATGGCCCTGCCGATGCATCTTTCTGCAGAACAACTTCCTGACCATTCCAATTATTATGCATTTAAATACGGTCCTGTAGTGCTTGCCGCAACATACGGTGCCGAAAACCAACAGGGACTTCTTGCGGACGATAGCAGAGGCGGCCATATTGCTCATGGTCCGCAGATTCCTTTAAACGAAATTCCAGTTATCCTTGGAAATTCTTCCGAGGTGGTTAGCCATGTTTCACCTTTGAACAGTAAACCGCTCAACTTTGCCGTTACAGGGCTTTATCCGTCGGAAAAATTCGGGAAAGGTTTAGAGCTTGTACCGTTTTACAGTATCCAGGCAGAAAGATATATTCTGTACTGGCCGCAGGCCGACAAAAACGGGATAGAAAATATGCTGAAACAGAAGGCGAAAGAGGAATCGGAAACCAAAGAACTGGATGTCATCACAACTGATAGAATCCAATTAGGAGAACAGCAGCCGGAATCAGATCATTTTATAGAAAGCAAAGACTCAGGTACAGGCTATATGGAAGACCGGCACTTCCGAGATGCCAAAGGCTGGTTTAGCTATCAGATGAAAAATAACGAAAAAAATGCTTCATTCCTTTACCTGCTTTATTTTGATGCCAATGCCAATCGAGTACTGAATATTGAAATCAACGGTAAAAACATCATTACTCAGAATTTGAACGGAAAGTCCGGAGCCTTATCTCAATATCTGGTTGTTCCGATACCGGATTCAGAAAAGAATAAAGAACATCTAACGGTAAAATTCCTGGCAGATGAAAAATTGATGACCGCTAAAATCATCGAAGTCCGTTTGCTGAAAGGAAAATACGAAAAGCAATACAAGCTGAACTAAAAATAAAAACAGATTTTTCCCATGAAAAACAGAACCCTATACTTATTATTTTTTCTGGCAGCCATTTGCAGTTTTCATGCAAAAGTAAGGCTCCCTGCTTTGGTTTCGGACGGGATGATCCTTCAGAGGAACCAGGATCTGAAAATCTGGGGATATGCAGATGCGGGAGAAAAAATTACGGTTAAGTTTATCAGTAAAACCTATCATGCCACGGCTGATCAGAATGGCAACTGGACCCTTATGTTTCCAAAGCTTAATGCCGGTGGTCCATATAGCATGACGATTAATGAGATCACCCTTAAGGATATCCTTATTGGAGATGTATGGGTGGCTTCAGGGCAATCCAATATGGAACTTCCGATGCGCAGGCTGACACCTCTGTATGAAAATGAAATTAAAAATGCCAATAATCCGAATATAAGATTCTTTACTGTCCCGCAGAAATATAATTTTAAAGCGCCTCAAAATGATCTTGACGGCGGGAAGTGGGAAAGTACCAACCCTCAGACTATTCTTGATTTTTCAGGAGTTGCCTATTTCTTTGCCAAAGAACTGAATGAAAAAAACAAAGTTCCGGTAGGAATCATTCACACCAGTCTCGGAGGCTCTCCGGTTCAGGCCTGGATGGATGAAAACTCACTGAGAAAATATCCGGAATATCTTACTGAAGCAGAAAGATGGAAAAATGATGACCTGATAAAAACCACAGAATCTCAGGAACGATCCCTAAGCAAAGCATGGTATGCAGAGCTTGATCAGAGTGATATAGGGTTGAACCAGCACTGGGAGAAAGACAATGGGGATGATTCCGGATGGAAAACCATGGTGGTACCGGGATCGTGGGAGGATCAGGAAGGCTCGTTTGACGGTTCGGTATGGTTCCGCAAAGAAATTATTCTTCCAAAAGGAGTGGATCAGAAAACAGCATTTTTGAATCTGGGAAGGATAAAAGATGCTGATGTTACTTACATCAATGGAATTAAAGTAGGAAATGTCACCTATGAATATCCGCCACGCTGGTATGACATTCCCAAAGGCGTTTTAAAAGAAGGCAAGAATATCATTACCCTAAGAGTAATCAATGGAAGCGGTAAGGGACAGTTTATTGCCGATAAACCGTATTACCTCGAAATTGACGGACAAAAAACAGATCTTAAAGGCGAGTGGAAATATAAAATAGGAGCAAAAATGGAAAAAATGGCTCCCGGACAAACTTTTATCCGGTGGAAACCGTTAGGACTTTATAATGCCATGATTAACCCGCTGATCAATTATAAAATCAAAGGATTTATCTGGTATCAGGGTGAAAGCAATACAGGAAAACCTAATGAATATGGAGATTTGCTATCAACAATGATTTCACTTTGGCGTTCAAAATGGAACAAGAATGATTTGCCGTTCCTGATTGTACAGCTGGCTAATTTCATGGAGAAAAAAGATGAACCTCTGGATAGTGGCTGGGCTGAGCTGAGAGAGCAGCAGAGACAGGTTTCCCTCAATGTTCCTTACGCAGGGCTTGCAGTAGCTATTGATTTAGGAGAATGGAACGATATTCATCCGCTGAATAAAAAAACAGTAGGTGACAGATTGGCTTTACAAGCCCTGAAAATTGCAGAAGGTAAAAAGATTATTGCAGACGGACCCGTTTATCAGTCCATGAAAACAGAAGGGAATACCATTATTTTATCCTTTAAACCCGGAACAGATGATCTGGTACAGGGAGAACTGAAAGGTTTTGCCATACAGCAGAAAGATGGCAGCTACCAATGGGCCAAAGCAGAAGCTAAAGGTAGTAAAGTCATTGTCTGGAATGACCAGGTCACCAGCCCTATCAATGTACGTTACGACTGGGCAGACAACCCGGATGGAAATCTTAAAAACAAAAATGGGCTGCCTGCTTCACCTTTTACAACAGAAAAAAATTAATTTAACATAGAAAACCTTATTACAATCAATGGATAATCAACCGCAAAAAATATCGGTAATAGAAAAAGTAGGGTATAGCCTGGGAGATCTGGCAGCCAATCTTGTTTTTCAGACCCTGGTAACCTACTTAACCTATTTTTATACGGATATTTACGGACTCAAGGCAGAAGATGCCTCTGTCATCACCCTTACCGTAGGTTTAATTGCCGGGTTTGGCTTTAACCCGCTTATCGGAGCACTGGCGGATCGTACAAGCTCACGATGGGGAAAATTTCGTCCATGGATTTTATTTACCGCCGTACCGCTTGGTATTGCAGCACTATTAGCTTTCAGCACGCCTCACTTTTCCTATCAGGGTAAAATGATCTATGCAGCGGTTACCTATTCATTATTGTTGCTATTATACGCATCCAATAACTTGCCGTATGCTGCGTTGAGCGGTGTTATTACGGGAGATATGGGAGAAAGGAACAGTATTTCTTCATACCGTTTTGTAGCCGTGATGTTTGCACAGTTCTTTGTACAGGTATTTATGCTTCCCATCATTTTATATGTAGGACACGGAGATAAAGCTCAGGGAATTGAAACTGTTATGACATGGCTGGCGGTGATCGGATCCATAATGCTTCTGATTACTTTTTTTACGACCAAAGAAAGAATCATTCCCAAGCCGGAGCAGAAATCAAGTCTGAAAGAAGATTTAAAAGATTTATTCCAGAACAGACCGTGGATTATTATGCTTACCGTGACCGCATTTATATTTATCACATTGGCTATGAAAGGAGGATCTTATGTATATTATTTTAACAACTATGTGGATGAAAATGCCCTGAAGAGCTTTATCTCACCGATTACCGCATTTTTTAATTCTGCAGGGATGAATTTCTTCGGAGAAGATCCAAAGTCTGCGGGATTCGGATTATTTAATGCAGGAGGAATTGTCATGATGATCGTCGGGATTACTTTCTCTAAAAGGCTGGCAGACAGATTTGGAAAGCGTGATACTTTTATTGCTTCATTATTTATCTCTACATTGTTCATCCTGATGTTTATATTTTACCCTCCGAAAGCAGTAAAAGTGATGTTTTTGTCACAGATCTTACACGGATTCTTTTACGGAATCAGTACGCCGCTTTTGTGGGCCATGATTGCTGATGTTGCCGATTATTCGGAATGGAAAAACAACCGCAGGGCAACGGCTATTATCTTTTCCGCAATGATGGTTGGCTTAAAAGTAGGTCTCAGCATCGGAAGCTCACTGGTCGCTTTGATCATTGGGAAATACGGATACATTTCAGTACACGGGAGCGAACAGGCTATTCAGCCTGAAACAGTGGCTGCAGGAGCGAAAATGCTTGTGAGCATATTTCCATCCATACCGTTTTTCATTGCCTGCGGACTGCTTTTATTCTACAAAATCAACAAAAAAATGGAAGTTCAGATTGAAAAAGATCTGGCTGAAAGAAGAAAATAAACGATTACTATGAAACGTATTTTACTAGGTTTGGCGGCTCTTACCGCTGCCGGTCTGTCGGCGCAGAAGTCTGAGGGTACTTTAAAAAAAGCATTTCAGGATAAATTCTACATCGGAACGGCGATGAGTCTTCCCCAGATTGACGGTACAGATAAAAAAGCGGTAGCCATCATCAGAAACCAATTCAGCTCTATTGTTGCTGAAAACTGCATGAAATCTATGTTCCTTCAGCCTCAGGAAGGGAAGTTCTTCTTTGACGATGCCGATAAATTTGTCGATTTTGGAATAAAAAACAAGATGTTCATCATCGGGCATACGTTAGTCTGGCATTCGCAACTTCCAAAATGGTTTTTTACAGATAAAAATGGGAAGGATGTCTCTCCGGAAGTATTGAAACAACGCATGAAAAACCATATTACAACGGTAGTTTCCCGTTACAAAGGGAAAGTAAAAGGATGGGATGTGGTGAATGAAGCCATTATGGAAGACGGAACCTACAGAAAAAGTAAATTTTACGAAATCCTGGGTGAAGATTTTATTCCTTTGGCATTTCAGTATGCACAGGAAGCCGATCCCAATGCAGAACTATACTATAACGATTATAATGAATGGTATCCTGAAAAGGTAAAAGCAGTCATTACAATGGTTGAAAAGCTTAAATCAAAAGGTATCCGCATTGATGGGGTGGGAATGCAGTCTCACGTCGGGATGGATAACCCTTCTATGGATGAGTATGAAAAAGCAATTGTAGATTATTCCAATGCCGGAGTTAAAGTTAATATAACAGAACTGGAAATAAGTGCGCTGCCTTCTCCGTGGGGAAGCTCTGCCAATGTTTCGGATACCTTTGCCTATCAGAAAGAAATGAATCCTTACACCAAAGGTCTTCCCAAGGAAGTAGAAGCGAAATGGGAAAAGCGCTATCTTGATTTCTTTGGTTTGTTTTTGAAACATAAAGACAAAATAAGAAGAGTAACCTTATGGGGTGTTACCGATAAGCAATCCTGGAAAAACGATTTCCCAGTGAAAGGAAGAACTGATTACCCGTTACTTTTTGACAGGAAAGACCAGGAGAAACCAGTAGTACAAAAAATAATAAAATTGGCAGAGAAAAACTAAAATCAATAGAATTTTTACTTAATGAAAAAATCAAAATATTTATTCCCGGAAGATTATATGGCAGACCCTTCCGTTCACGTTTTTGAAGATAAAATCTATATCTATCCCTCTCATGACCGCGAAAGCGGAATTGAAGAAAACGATAACGGGGATCACTTTGATATGAATGATTATCATGTTTTCTCAATGGATGATGTGGACAATGGAGAAATTAAAGATCATGGCGTAGTACTTTCGGTAAAAGATATTCCATGGGCGGGAAGACAGCTGTGGGATTGTGATGTTGCGTTCAAAGACGGTAAATATTATATGTACTTTCCTCTGAAGGATCAGAATGATATCTTCAGAATCGGGGTTGCTGTGAGCGACAAACCTTACGGGCCTTTCATTCCTGAAAAGCATCCGATGATGGGCAGTTACAGCATCGATCCGTGCATTTTTGAAGATAACGGAAAATATTATATGTATTTCGGAGGAATCTGGGGCGGACAATTACAGCGTTACAGAGATAATAAAGCGCTTGAATCTCCTGTAATTCCAGAAAATGATGAACCCGCAATCCAATCAAAGGTAGCTTTGCTGAGCGATGATATGCTTGAATTTGCTGAAGCACCTAAAGACGTTGTCATCATTGATGAAAACGGAAAACCACTGCTTCATGGAGATAAACACCGCTTTTTTGAAGCATCATGGATGCATCAGTACAACGGGAAATATTATTTTTCTTATTCCACAGGAGACACCCACCTGATTTGCTATGCAACCGGGGATAATCCTTACGGGCCGTTTACTTTTCAGGGTGAAATTCTTACTCCGGTGGTAGGATGGACTACTCATCATAGTATTGTGGAATTCAAAGGGAAATGGTATTTGTTTTTCCATGATTCTGTTCCGAGTGGCGGCAAAACATGGTTGAGAAGTATGAAAGTGATTGAACTGGAATACGATCAGGAAGGGAAAATCAAGACGATTGAAGGTCTGGAAGACCAATCATAGTTATCTTTAATAATTTAAAATTTTTCAATGCGATATCTGAGACTCAACATTCTATTTTTTCTGATCATGCCGTTACTGGCCTTCGCGGAGGACGGAAATCAGCTATGGCTCCGGTTTCCTGCCAAAAACGGAATATCGGCAGATAAAATTACTTCCAAAGGGAACAGTCCCACGCTGAACATTGCCAGAAAAGAGCTGAGCAGCCACTGGCAGGGGCAGGCGGTGGAACTTCGTACAGAAAACAAAGAGAAAAATATGAAAGACGGTTACAAAATTGTTTCCACCCCTGAAAAAATCGTTATTTCTGCAGGGAAAGAAATAGGATTGTTGTATGGAGTCTATCATATTTTGCGATTACAGCAGATAAAAGCCGACCTGTCTCACTTAAACAGTATTGAAAAGCCATCATACGATGTAAGGATTCTGAATCATTGGGATAATCTGGACGGAAGCATTGAGAGAGGATATGCCGGAAGATCGCTTTGGAAATGGGAAGATCTGCCCGGGAAAATTTCTCCGCGCTATGAAGAATACGCGAGAGCGAATGCTTCTGTAGGAATCAATTCCGTTGTTTTGAATAATGTGAATGCATCGCCCAATATGCTTAGGGAAGATTATCTTAAGAAAGTCAAAGTTCTGGCTGATATTTTCAGGCCTTATGGTATCAAGGTATATCTTTCCGTGAATTTTTCTTCCCCCAAAGTGCTTGGCGGATTGCAAAATTCAGATCCATTGAATAAGGATGTACAAAAGTGGTGGAAAAATAAAGCTGCTGAAATTTATAAGTTAATTCCCGATTTCGGTGGATTTTTGGTGAAAGCCAATTCCGAAGGGCAGCCGGGTCCTCAGGATTACGGAAGAACCCATGCAGACGGAGCCAATATGATGGCTGATGCCCTGAAACCTTACCATGGAATCGTGATGTGGAGAGCATTTGTCTACAGTCCGAGCAAAGACGACAGAGCCAAACAGGCTTATCTGGAATTTGTTCCTCTGGATGGTAAATTCAGGGATAATGTGATTATTCAGATTAAAAACGGTCCGGTTGATTTTCAGCCCCGCGAAGCGTTTAATCCACTTTTTGGAGCATTAAGAAAAACTTCCGAAATGGTAGAATTTCAGATTACACAGGAATACCTGGGCATTTCAAATCATTTGGTTTATTTGGCTCCATTATTCAAGGAAACACTGGAAAGTGATACTTACTCGGACGGTCAGGGATCTACGATTGCTAAAATAACAGACGGTACGTTAAGACCCGCAAAATTGACAGCCATTTCAGCTGTTGCCAATATCGGAGAAGATACCAACTGGACAGGGCATCATTTTGCACAGGCCAACTGGTATGCCTTCGGAAGATTAGCATGGAACCATCAGCTGAGTTCAGAGCAGATTGCGGATGAATGGATTAAAATGACCTTCACAGACAATCAGAAATTCCTGGATCCAATAAAGGAAATCATGCTTTCTTCCAGGGAAACTGCTGTGGATTATATGATGCCTTTGGGACTTCACCATATTTTTGCAGGCGGACATCACTATGGGCCAGAGCCATGGGGAGATTATAAAGGCGGAAGACCGGACTGGTCACCTGTCTATTATCATCAAGCTGATGCTCAGGGATTGGGCTTTAACAGAACAAAAACAGGAAGTAATGCTGTTTCGCAATATTTTCCACCATTGAATGAAAGGTATGGGAATATCTCAACCTGTCCGGAAAATCTTATCCTGTGGTTTCATCATGTTCCGTGGGATTATACAATGAAAGACGGAAAAACACTGTGGGATGAGCTGTGCTATACGTATGATTCCGGAGTAAAAAAAGTAAGGGACTATCAGAAAGTATGGGATAAGATGGAACCTTATATAGATGAACAAAGATTTGCTGATGTTCAGTCAAAACTCAAGATTCAGTCAAAAGATGCAGTCTGGTGGAAGGATGCCTGCCTGCTGTATTTCCAGACTTTTTCCAAAAAACCGATTCCTTATGACATCGAACGCCCTGTTCACGAATTGGAAGATCTGAAAAAAATTAAATTGAATATGGGACATCATAATTAAAAAAATGAGGCCGTTCTTTTTCCGGATCGGAAAGAAGAGCGGCCTCAAATAATAATAGCTATGTAAAATTTTAAATCCAAATAATTGGAATGAATGATCTTTAAATGTAGCGGGTTATCTAAGGGAAATTATTTTATTAAAAATATTTCCGTTTTCTTCAACCTGGATGATATATTGGTTGGCTGTTTGTGGGTTAAGATTAAAGGTAATATCTACATTGCCGTCAGCATATTCTCTGGTGGATGTATAATACGTCGTATTGGATAGATCATATACTGAAATATTTACGGGACCCTTTACATCCGACATATGCAGCTTGGCCATATTACCGGAAATGGTATATTCAGGCTTATTGATTGAGCTCACAGGCTTTTTTTCCACTTCCATTACATTATCGGAACTGATTTGTATTTTATACTTCTCTATCTTCATTTCTGATTCTGCTACCAGATAATAAGTTCCGGGTTCAAAGCTTTGAAAATCATATGTTTTCATTACATGGCTCCCATCCGTAAGATTTTCGGAGAATAGTTCATCATGTGCACTGTTATAAACAAAAACAGATACGCTTCTGGCGTTCGACAGCTCAAAATTTAATGTTTTGGCTTGTACGTTTCCAAAGGAAAGGGAAAAATCTCTATCCTTACTCATTACATTTGCTGAAAACAACAAGGCTCCTGCAAAAAATACGGCTTTTAATAATGTGCTCATGGGTTAAGGCTTTTAGGATTAATACTGCAAAGCTAGGGCACCAATAATTCTCAGGCTATAATTAAATTTTCATATTTATGTGCTATATTAACCTTGTTTAATGATATTAGTATATTATTTGTTAATTTTGCATATGAAATTATTTGTATTTGGCCTATGAAACATGTAAATCCTTCTTTTGAGGCGGTAAGACCTACTATAGGAAGCAGCTTTACCAGCCTTAAATTTCTGACTAATGAGAATATAAAATCACATGTCTGGCATTACCATCCCGAGGTTGAGTTGATTTTTGTATGCAAAGGTTCCGGGAAAAGACAGATTGGAAGTAGTATCACTTATTTTTCAGAAGGAGATCTTGTACTTATAGGAAGCAATCTACCGCATTGCGGACTCACCAATGAAAGTACGCATAATGAGTATGAAATGGTTATTCAGTTCAAACCTGATTTTTTAGGAGAACCTATCTGGGACATACCGGAAATGCAAAGGATTTCTTCTTTGCTTGAAAAATCAAAAGCAGGTATTGTATTTGGGGAGGATGTGAAAAAAAGAATCGGGAAAGAGATTGTTGAGATGCATGAAGCTTCCTCTTTGGACAGATTATGCAGATTTTTAAAAATATTGGATGAATTGGCTGTTACTCAGGATTACAGGATTTTAAATGCGGGAAAATATTACCTTCAGACACAGATTGAAGATAATGAAAGAATCAATCTTATATTCAATTACGTCAAAGATCATTTTAAAGAAGCCATAACCCTGGAAGAAATGGCTGATCTTGCCAATATGAAAGTACCGTCTTTTTGCCGTTATTTTAAAAAAATCACAAATAAGACCTTTACACAGTTTGTTAACGAATACAGAATTACCCATGCCCTCAAGCTTCTTGCTGAACAGCCTTTAAGCATTACAGAAGTCTGCTTTGAATCCGGATTTAATAATTTCAGTTATTTTAATAAAACGTTTAAGGAATACATCCAAAAAAGTCCTTCTCAATACAGGAAAGAGTTTAATTATTTCATGGAATAATTTTTAGCAAAACAATAAAAAAGTGTAATCATATGATGATTTATTAAAATATAAGTGTAATTTTAACACTTATAAAATAACAATCACTTTTTATGAAATTTTTTATTGACACTGCCAATCTGGCGATGATAGAAGAAGCCCATGCCCTTGGAGTTCTTGACGGAGTAACCACCAACCCTTCGCTGATGGCGAAAGAGGGGATTTCCGGAAAACAAAACATACACCAACACTATCTTGATATCTGCAACATTGTGGATGGCGATGTAAGTGCTGAAGTTTTAGGAATTACTTTTGAAGAAATGGTTAAGGAAGGTGAAGAGCTTGCTGCACTACATCCGAGAATTGTTGTAAAAGTACCCATGACTCAAGATGGGATTAAAGCCATCCGCTATTTTTCTGAAAAGGGAATAAAGACCAACTGTACGCTTGTATTCTCTTCCGGACAGGCATTGCTGGCTGCCAAGGCAGGAGCCACCTATGTTTCTCCGTTTCTGGGAAGACTGGATGATGTCTCTACGGACGGCCTTCATCTGATATCGGAAATCCGGGAGATTTATGACAATTATGCTTTTCAGACACAGATCCTTGCTGCTTCAGTCCGACACAGCATGCATATTATCAATTGTGCAAAGATTGGTGCTGATGTGGTAACGTGTCCTTTGGCTCCTATACTTTCTCTTCTTAAACATCCGCTTACAGATTCAGGATTAGACCAGTTTATTAAAGATTCACAAAAAATGAAATAAGATTGGGCATAAAAAGTATAACTTCTCTATTAAAATTCAGTAGTTTTATACTTTAGATGAGCCCAGATCTGTTGATCAAATGAGATTGATATGCAGGAACAGTTAATCAACCCAACCATACAAAAGTTTAGGACCGAATTCAAAGCAGAACCTGAACACATCTTCCTTTCTCCCGGGAGAATTAATATTATCGGTGAGCATGTAGACTATAGCGACGGTTTTGTATTACCTGCTGCCATAGATAAATACATTTGTTTTGCCGTCCGCAAGCTGCCACAGTCTAATTTTTGTACCATCATAGCCAAAGACCTCGGAGAAGAATATACATTTGATGTCACAATAGAGGTAAAACCTGTACCGCAAATGTGGATGAACTATATTCTGGGCGTTTTCAGCCAGTTGCAGAAGTCAGAAAACCAGTTTTGCGGAATGGAAATTGTCTTCAGTAGTACCATTCCAATGGGATCCGGACTTTCTTCTTCGGCAGCCCTTGAATGTGGCTTTGCCTATATCCTCAATGGACTTTTTGACCTTCATCTCACCAAGAAAGAAATCGCGGTGATCGGGCAAAAATCAGAACATACTTTTGCAGGAGTTCAGTGCGGAATTATGGATCAGTTTGCCTCCGTTTTCGGAAAGGAAAATAAGGTCATTATGCTCGACTGTAATTCTTTGGAGCATCAATATTTTGATGCCGACCTTAAAGGATACAGCCTGCTGCTTTTTGACAGCTGTGTAAAGCATAGTCATCTGACATCCGGCTATAACGAAAGACGTAGAGATGTAGAACACGGGAAAAAAGTCTTATGGAAAAATTTCCCTGAGATTGAAAAATTCCGTGATTTTACATTGTCTATGCTTGATCATACAAAGGAAGAAATGGGAGATATTTCATACAAAAGATGTCTCTATCTGTTGAAAGAAATCCGAAGAGTAGAAATGGCGGCCAAAGCAATTTCGGAAGGAAATATTGAATATCTGGGAACACTTCTCACGGAAACTCATACGGGGCTGTCCACTGAATTTGAGGTCAGTTGCATTGAACTTGATTTTTTGGTTGAAAACACATTGCAAAAGGAAGGGGTGCTGGGAGCAAGAATCATGGGAGGCGGCTTTGGGGGCTGCAGCATCAACCTGATTCAGGAAAACAGAGCTGAAGAAGTGATTAAAGCCATCAGTGAAAAATATCTTGAACATTTTAATATTCAGATGAAAGTGTATCAAGTTAAAATTTCAGACGGGATAAAAGAATACACCAATGAATACATCATTTGACCGTACTAAACATCCCCACAGAAGATACAATCCTCTCCTGAATGAATGGATACTGGTTTCTCCCCAACGGGCAAACCGGCCCTGGCAAGGACAGAGAGAGAAGACCGCAGCAGATAATCGTCCTGCCTATGATCCGGACTGTTATCTCTGTTCCGGAAATATTCGTGCTAACGGAGCCCGCAACCCTGACTATAAAGGGACTTACGTTTTTAATAACGATTTCGGGGCGTTGCTTAATGAAGAGGTTGATTTCTCAGAAGGACATTCAGGATTTTTTACCCTGCTTCCGGAACGTGGAATCAACAGGGTTGTTTGCTTTTCTGAAGACCACAGCCTTACCTTACCGGAAATGTCCGTGGAACAAATAAAAAATGTGGTGGATGCATGGCAGGCGCAGTTCATTGAATTAGCAGCTTTCGACCATATTAATTATATTCAGATTTTTGAGAATAAAGGAAGCATCATGGGATGCAGCAATCCTCATCCGCACGGCCAGATATGGGCACAGTCATCAGTTCCGGCAATGGTTCAGAAAACCCAGGATCAGTTGAAATCTTATTTTGAAAAGAATAAAAGAACATTGCTGGAGGACTATATTGAGCAGGAAATAACGGCCGGCGAACGTATGGTCACAGAAAATGAAAATTTTGCAGCATTAGTGCCGTTTTGGGCATCATGGCCTTATGAAACAATGATTATCAGTAAACAACAAAGAGAAAATATTGCAGCATTTTCTGAGGATGAAAAAGAATCACTTGCAGCCATACTCAAGGAACTGACTACAATTTATGACAATCTTTTTGAAACGTCATTTCCTTATTCTGCGGGAATTCATCAGTCACCTACGGACGGAAAGCAACATCCGGAATGGCATTTTCATATGCATTTTTATCCACCGCTGCTCAGGAGTGCGGAAGTAAAGAAATTTATGGTAGGGTATGAAATGCTTGCAGAGCCTCAGCGAGACATTACCCCGGAACAAAGCGCGGCAATATTAAGAAACCTGCCCCGGATTCATTACAAGAAAAAATAATAAAATCAATACCTTTGGAAAGAATATGCAGATGGTAATTCTGATACATACAGAATATAACATCTCTTTTTCTCAATAAAATTATGGAACAAATTAAATTAATTGTGACGGATATGGATGGGACGTTTCTGAATTCCAACCATGAAATGAGCCCTGAATTTTCGGATATTTATAAAGAACTGAAAAAAAGAAATATTGTATTTGTTCCCGCGAGTGGCAGGCAGATGCCGGGAATTACCCATTATTTCGGGGATATAGAGAGTGAGATCGGCTTTATCGCTGAAAATGGAGGTTATGTGATCTATAAAGATCAGGAGCTTTTTGCTGATATATTGGAATATAAATATATTGTTGAGATCATCAAAGCGGTTCGGGAAATACCGGGAGCGAAAGCGGTACTCTCAGCTAAAAAAATGGCATATTATGAAACCGAAGATCAGCAGTTTGTAGATTTTTTCTCAAAGTATTATACCGAAAATATGAAAAAGGATGATCTTACTGAAAGAATTGATGATACAGCCTTTAAAATAGCAGTCTATCATCCTGAAGGCTCTGAAGAATATCTGTATCCGGTTTTGAAAAGATTTGAAGAATTTGGTCTGGAAGTGGTTGTTTCGGGAGAATACTGGCTGGACATTATGAATAAGGATATCAATAAAGGAAACGCTTTGAAAATCCTTCAGAAATCTTTGGGAATCTCTCCTGAAAATACGATGGCATTCGGAGATTATATGAACGATATAGAAATGCTGAAGAATGCCAAATATTCTTACGCGATGAAAAATGCACACCCGAACGTAAAGCAAGTGGCCAATTTTGAAGCGTGTACCAATGACAGCTTTGGAGTTTTAAAAACAATCAAGGGCTATCTGGACTGATTGTAGGCATTGGTAGTAAGAAATGCAATAGAATATCGGGCTATAAAATAAACCCATGGAGTATAAAAAAGCACATCCGCATAAAGCGTTAGAACCCTTCATTCATTTCTATTGGGAATTGAAAGGAAATGAACAGGAAGAGCAGTGGGAAAGAGTTTTTCCGGATGGCTGTGCCGGTATACTAATGAATGTAGGAGATCCTTGTTTGACGGATAACGGTTCGGTCGTAATGGAGTTCGGAAAAACTTATGTAGTGGGAGCGATGACTTCATTCAAAGATAGTTTTATTGATACCGATACTCATTTAATCGGTGCATGCCTGAAGCCGGCAGCTTTTGCCAATTTCTATAATTATACTTCACAGAATGAGCTGGTAGACGACACGATTGAATTTGAAAAATCAAATTCCTTTAACGTTGACAAAGCATTAGAGAATACTTTCCATTATTTTGATCAATTCTTTTCCGCTAGATTACAGAATAAGAACAACAAGTTACAACCTGTACTTAACGAGATACATTCTGCAAAAGGAAAAATCAGCATATCTGAGCTTGCAAAAAGGAATTTCACGTCCGTAAGACAATTGGAAAGGGATTTTAAAAGACTTATCGGAATATCACCAAAAGAATATACCAATATAATCCGATTTCAGAATGCTTTGCACCTGATCAGAAATCCGGATCAAAACAGGAGTCTCTTAGATATTGCATTTGAATGTGGATACTATGACCATTCACACCTTAGCCATGAAATCAAAAGAAATACAGGACTTTTGCCATCGTTACTTTGATTTGTCGCATTTTTACAAAGTATACCAGGCTGGGTAAAAGTAAATTTGCAGAGACATTAAAATTCAAACAATGCGAAAAATATCACTTTTTATTGCGATGAGCTTAGATGGTTATATCGCGCAACCCAATGACGATTTAAGCTTTTTAAAACTTGTAGAGAAAGAAGGCGAAGATTATGGCTATACGGAATTTACTTCTCAAATTGATACCATAATTATTGGTAGAAGAACCTATGATTATGTAGTAAATGAAATCGGAGCATCTCATTATGATAATGGGGAACGGGATGTTTATGTAATTACCAGAACAGAAAGGCCGCAAGTAGGCAGAACGATTTTTTATACGGGTAATTTAACCGAATTGGTTGAGCGTTTAAAATCAGAAAACGGTAAAAATATTTATTGCGACGGCGGGGCGGAAATAATTAATGAATTATTGAAGCAAGACCTGATAGACGAGTTTGTAATTTCGGTTGTCCCGGTTTTGTTAGGTGATGGGACAAGACTTTTTAATGACAGAAGACCAGAACAGGTACTTGAATTTATTACCGTAAAAACATTTGAAACCGGTTTGGTACAACTTCACTACAAACATAAAAAGTAATCAAAAAGCCGCTTAAAAGAGCGGTTTTCCTGTATTTGGAATCAATAGTTTTGGAATGATAGTATTGCCTGTCTTTAAAAATCTAAAAAAATAGTAATATAGTGTATTTAAATAGTATATTTGATTTTGATCGCAATTACTGAATTTTCGGTTTTCAAATATTTATATTTTTCATAGTACATACTAATATATTTTCCCCGGATACAAAAAATGACCGGATGATTGCCAAAAACTTTGGCTTAATCGAAACAAAATTTATAATTCTACCGACATGTATATAAGCATCAAGAATGTCAAATTTTTATTTATTGTAATTATACCGTTTTTTCTTTCCTGCTCAAGCAAGTATGGTACCGGGCGGCTTAATGAAACAACTGGAAATAATCCGGCAGACTCCCTCTACATGAAAATCCAGAAATTAGGCTTGGAGTCTATGAAAAAAAATAATGTTCCCGGAACGGCAGTGGCCGTTATTGAAAATGGAAAAGTAAAATGGATACAATATCTTGGATTTGCTGATGTAAAAAGACAGAAACCTGTCAGCAGGGAAACCGTATTTAATATTGGTTCTGTTTCAAAAGTATTTTCTGCGTGGGGATTTATGCAACTCAGTGAAAAGAAATATCTAAAATTAGATGAACCTGTAAATCAGTATTTAACGCGATGGAAATTGCCTGAATCCCAATACAATGTTTCAAAAGTGACATTAAGGCGTATCCTTAGTCATACAGCCGGTCTTTCGGTACATGGATATGGAGGTGCGGAACAGGGAACACCTTTAATGAGTTTGGAAGAGTCGCTTTCAGGAAAGACAAAAAGAAATGGTGAAAGTGTCCGGTTGATAAGTGAACCCGGAACGAAATGGGAGTATTCGGGAGGAGGTTATACATTAGCACAACTGCTTCTTGAAGAAAAGACAAAAGAGAAGTTTGCATATTACATGAAGGAGAATGTTTTTAAGCCCCTTGGATTAAAAAATACAGATTATGAATGGCCGGATACATTACAAACCTCTGCCACAGCTTACGATACATCAGGAAATCCGATACATAACCGTATTTTCACAGAGCAGGCCGCTGCAGGACTGCAAACAACAATTGTTGACCTGGCCCGATTCGCCGTAATATCCCTTACAGCTAATCGAAATGATCTGAATAATGTTTTAAAACCAGAAACGCTGGAATTAATGAAGCAACCTGTTTTACCATATTCTGACCAGGGAGAGAGTGGCCTGGGCTATCGTTTTATGAATTACGAGGGATTAAGGACTATAGGACATACCGGAGAAAATGAAGGTTGGAGCGCTGCAATGTTTTTACATGTACCAACCAAGAGTGGTATAGTGATACTCTGTAATAGTACCAACGGTGATCGGGTGTGGTATACTCTTTATCAGGAATGGGCAAAAAGAATACTTGCAGCACAGGTGAAAGTTCAATAATAACATGCAATAATGTTTCATTATTATCTATAACAAATACTGTTATTGGAGTGTTCATCATCTTAGTTAGTCATATAATTTTGTTCATAAACAGAGATTCGGTTACATTTTGTATGGATTCGGTTACAGTGAGCAGATTTTTTTTGTATATTTTAGTCTCTCAAACAGGATATTATATTCTGTTGGGCATTAAAAAAACACATATATATCAATAATCTGCTGAATATAAATTATAGAGAATGGATTTGGAAGGCAGATTTAAAAGTAAAAAAATACTGATGAAAAAACTCTTACTGATCGTAACAAATGTAAATCAATATGCAAGCGGATTGGCAACAGGGTTATGGCTAAGTGAACTTACTCATATTTATCACGCTGCAAAAGAAAAAGGCTGGGCCGTCACTATTGCCAGTCCTAAAGGAGGAGATGTACCTATTGATCCAGAAAGCTTAAAACCTTTGGTTTTGGATACAATCACCAGGAATTACCACGAGGATCCTTTGTTTATGAAAGAATTAAACAGCTCTAAAAGTCTTAATGAAGTAAAAAACGAAAATTTTGATTGTATTTATCTGGCGGGCGGTCATGCTACGATGTACGACTTTCCAGATGATGTAACCTTACAGGTTATCATTAAAAACCAGTATGAAAAAAGTAAAATGGTAGCTGCTATTTGCCACGGAGTAGGAGGGCTGCTTAACGTAAAACTGTCCAATGGTGACTATCTGATCAAAGGCAAGTCAATCACTGGATTTGATTGGTTTGAAGAAACGATAGCGAGAAGAAAAAGAGAAGTTCCTTTTAATTTGGAAGCAGCGATTAAAGAACGGGGAGCTAATCTAAAAAAAGCTTTTATACCCATGACTTCTAATGTTGTCGTATATAATAATCTCGTGACCGGGCAAAATCCATTCAGCTCTAAGGAAATGGCAAAAGTTGTTGTAAAAGAGCTTGTGAAAACACAAAAATAAATACGCGGATAGGTCTTTATTATTTACATATTAATCACTAAAATTTTTATTATGGCACAATTTCTTCCTGCGGAAAAAGATCCGCAAATCTTAAGAGAAATCAGAGAATTTCTAGACGCGCTTAACAATAGCGGGGGTAAACCTTTGGAAACGATGACACCTCAGGATGCGAGACAAGTTTTAATAGACGCTCAAAAATCAGTAGAGTTCGATTTTTCTGACATTGTAGAGACAGAAAGAGAAATTACACAAGATGGTATTACAGTAAACATCCACATCGTAAGGCCTGCCAATGCCTCTTCTGATAAGCTTCCTGTATTTATGTTTACCCATGGTGGGGGCTGGGTTTTGGGTGATTATCCTACCCATAGGAGATTAGTTAGGGATTTGGTGGTCAACAGTGATGCAGCTGCTGTTTTTACAGATTATACTCCCTCTCCTGAAGCACAATATCCGGTAGCTATAAACCAGATATATGCCGCTACAAAATGGGTGGCCGAAAATGGCGCTGAAATCGGTGTTGATGGGAAAAATTTGGCAGTTGCAGGAAACAGTGTAGGAGGAAATATGACAGCTGTACTCTGCCTGATGGCAAAAGATAAAGGAGGTCCTGAGATTAAATTCCAATTATTATTATGGCCGGTAACAGATGCTGATTTTACGCGGGAATCATGGCAGAATTATGCGGATGGTCGTTTTTTAACTGCTTCATTAATGAAGTGGATGTGGAATAATTACCTTCCGGATCTGGAAAAAAGAAAAGAATATTATGCTTCACCATTCCAGGCATCACTGGAAAAACTGAAAGGGCTTCCGCCTGCATTGGTACAGATTTCAGAAAATGATATTCTGCATGATGAAGGTTTGGCCTATGCAAGAAAATTAGATGAGGCAGGAGTACCTGTAACTATCGAAACCTATAACGGATTTATTCATGACTACGGATTACTTAATCCTCTTGATCACATTGAGGCGATCAGGTTCTCTTCGCAACAGGGAGCCTTAGCTCTTAAAAAGGCCTTATTTTCAAAATAATTGAACCAGAGACCCATCTTTGATTATTATTAAAAAACGGATGATGGATTGATATTCGGGAGTAAACCTTTATTCTCTAAAAACCAAATGGCACCATTGAAGATGAATGGTGTCATTTTTTTATATCGGTTGAACGGTGTAGCTTTTTTATAGATTATCTTTAATCCAGCCGCATAGAGCCATTTTTATATAATTTGCATATTTACACTTATTATAACCGGACTTTTTGTTCTCTTCAATATTGTTTAGGATAGTTTTTAACATGGATGATTACAATGATCTAATTTCATTTTATAAAAAAATCAACGTTCTGTAATTAAGATAGTTGTGGTGCTTTAATATGCTCTAAATTTATAAATATAAATAGTGTATGCTATGAATATATCTAATTAAAATTTATGTTTGCCCTGTTAAAAAAAGCGAAATCCGAAAAGCTTAATAGAGTAGGAGAAAATTAAACTGTTTATTAATTATGAGTTCTGAAAGTAACAGAAAAAAGAAAGTTATTGATGATTTGTTGAAGAAGAAAATCGAAGGTCTTAAAGGAATTTATGGTGGTGTTGCATGCACGGCACCTCCTAAGCCGATTGTTATTACTCAATGCTACATCTGTACAGTAACTTCCCCGACCAATCCGAGCGGACCAGTTGTTGCAATTGCTCCTTAATTACTAAAAAAAGAAGGAATGAGCAATCATTCCTTCTTATCTAAAACTAGACTTACTATGATAAACAAAAGCTTACATGATGTGCTGGCCTACAGAAATGATGATGTTATTGATCGTTTTTTAACCATGTACAATATTGAGAAGGAAGAAGCTTTAAAGATATTTAACGAAACATTGAAATGGCTATGGCTGGGTAACCACGTTGATGATGTTTTTATTGATGATTCTACCTTAATAATTGATGAGATGTGGCATAACTTTATTCTTTTTACTCAGGACTATGAAGCCTTTTGTTCTGCACATTTTGGACGTTTTATACATCATCAGCCTGAAAAAAGAAAACAACAGGAGTGGTATAATGACACATTTAATGTTGAAAGCCATACAGACCGATTAAAAAGTTTATATGAAAGGGTGTATGATAATCTGGGAGAAGAGACCTTACTAACCTGGTATGAAGAATATCCTCAAAAATATTCTCCAGAGCAAATAAAAAAACTTAGAAAATGAAAAGAATTATTTATTTCTGTTTACTGATCCTGTCGAATCTGGTTTTCTCTCAAAATTTATCAAATGGTTTTGAGGAATTACAACCGGAAAAAATAGGGGGGTACACCGTAAAAAATACTGAAGGGAAAGAGGTTTATAAAACGGAATATCAACATCTTGACTCAGTAAAAATTTTCGGATATAATTATTTATCAGAAGACAATCTTAAAATAAGAGGGTTTCTTATAGAGCCTAAAATAAAAGGGAAGTATCCCGTAATTATTTTCAACCGTGGAGGCAATGGTGAACTTGGAGCTGTAACTCTACCAGTATTAACGGATTTTCTATCAAAAATTGCGGCTAAAGGCTTTGTGGTAATAGGCTCTCAGTTACGGGGAGGAGCCCGTAGTGAAGGAAAAGATGAATTTGGGGGGAAAGATATTGGAGATGTCTTAAAATTATTTGAAATTATTGATCATCAGGAGACTATTGATCCCAAAAAAGTTGGAATGCTGGGTGTAAGCAGAGGAGCAATGACCAACTTTTTAGTCCTAAAAGAAACAGACAGAGTAAACGTAAATATTACGGTAGGAGGCATTGCTGATTTAAATCAAAAAGACAGACCGGAAATGTTGGAGCTTTACAAAAAACTCATTCCTGATTTTGAGAAAAATTCGAAAAAAGAAATGGATAAGCGCTCTTCAGTTCTTGCTATTCCTATGATCAAAAATAAAAAAGTAAAAAATATGATTATCCATGGGGCCAATGATGAAAGGGTAAATGTTGAAAATGCAATTGTATTGTTTAAAAATTTAAAGGAAAATAATTTTTCAACAAGACTACTGATTTATGAAGATGCCAATCATGGAATTAATAATAACACGAAAAGCCTGATAGAAAATATAACCAAATTTTTCAAAGAATATCTCTAAACCTTCTGATGAAGTAAATGTGGCATTAGTTCGTTTTAGAATATCATTTGAGAAACGACAAAGGTCGATTTACTCAAAGAAAATAGAAGAAGCGATTGAGAAAAAATACACTAATGACTATAAATAAAAATAAATAAATAACATTAAAATTTTAAACAACATGAAAAAATTCTTTAGACCATTACTTCTGATATCAATGTTTATGATTTCATTTTCCTGTAATGATGATTCACAATCTACAGAGAACAACTCTGTATCAGCTTTACATTCCAATTTAAGTAACAAAGCCGGTGATTGTGGATTAGTAACAGAAGGAGATGATCAAAAGTGGGAGGCTATAGATCCTGTGGAAGTGGCGATACTTCATAATAAATTTTTAGAAGTGGCTGTGAATACCGCACTTCAAAATCCTGGTAAATCTGACATAGAAATTTTGACAAGTCTGGATATTCCGAATGTAAGTAGTGACTATATGAATTGCATATCGACCAGAATATCCAATACTTCAGATGATGAGATGGATAAAGTTATCATGAGCAATTTGAGTGATGATAGAGCCGTGGGTCTTTATAATGAAATATTAGATGATTTATCAGGGGATAATAAATCGTTTTCCACAATATCAAAAGAAATGGATGACACTAGATTAAAAATCAATTCTCTTTCTAATCAGAAAGATAGAGACATCCTATTAACGTGTTTAGAAACAGGATTAGCTTCATCAAAATTCTGGCTTCCTACAGAATTGGAAGGCGATGGAGTTGGCTATCATTATCTTTCCGTTGTAAACAGTACTTCAAAAGTAGGTGGTGATACACGATTCAAGAAAGATATGCGTGGTGCAGGATATGGAATGGTTGCATGGTCTTTTAGTGCTTTTTTAGGACCGGTTGGTGCTAGTGGACTTGTATACGGAGCTGTAACCGGAGCTATAGGTTCTTCATTTTTACCATAAATCATGTGACATATAACTCAGGAAGAAAGTCCTTCAAATAATTTTGAGGGGCTTTTTTCAGGTTGGCTGTATACTATAATCTTTGATCATAGAATTATAATTTTTTGTTCATTACCATATACACTCCGGAAATTTGTATTTTTAATCCATCATTGGTGCAAGAAAAAGTTGTTAAAAGAAATGGAACCGGTCACAAAAATTAAAACGTATCACTTTCTTCCCTACAAGTATGGTTTAGAGTTGCTTTTAGATATTGGTCGTATTGAAACATTAAATCATTTTGTATTAGATAGCACATTGCACCAGCTTAGTTTTTACGAAATTCTTTTTATTGAAAAGGGAGCCGGTACCTTTACATTGGATGAAAGTAAGATTCCCATCACTCCTGGAACTGCTATCTTCACAAGCCCCGGACAAGTTCGGTGCTGGGAAATCAAAGAAAAGGTAGAAGGATATACTTTATTTTTTGATAAAGATTTTCTCTATCTCTTTTTTTCAGACGAGCTGTTCCTGTATAGATTTCAATATTTTCATCAATATTCATTTCCAACCGGGATGAAGATACCGAAAGTATCATTTGAGAAATGTATGAACCTTTTACATGAAATAGAAGGGGAGTTCGGGCAGCTCCAGAATGACAGTGGCCATCTGATCAGGTCCGTCTTATATCAGCTGCTTGTCATTCTCAATCGTTATTATGCAAGTGTTTATCATATTCAGGGGGATACCTATGTTCATCCGGATTTTTACAGGTTTCGATCTTTACTGGAAAATAATTTTATAAATGACAGGACTGTAGAGGCTTATACCCGAATACTTAATGTCAGTCCGGGATTTCTGAACAAAATATGCAGGCAATTCAGTGGGCTATCAGCACAACAAATGATTCACCATAAACTGATTTCAGAAATAAAGAAAGAGCTGTATCAAAACAAATCTGCAAAAGAGATTGCTTACGGGTTTGGTTTTTCTGATCCTTCTAATTTTAACCGCTTCTTTAAAAAACTTACGGGGAGCACTCCTCAACAATACCGGAAGAGTTTGTAAAATGACCATTTAAAAATTAAAATGACCTTTTTGCAGTATAAGATTGTTCCTAATTTTACCCAAAAAAGGAATATGAAAAAATACATACTCAGCTTTCTGCTTTTTATAATAAGTGTAGCGATAGTACAGGCAGAACAATTATATGTTAATCCCAGGACCGGCAACGATACCAGTTCCGGAATAAAAGAACAACCTCTGAAAACAATTGCAGAAGCAGCAAGACGCGTCAACCAAAATAAGGAAAAGGAATCCACTACAATCATTCTTTCGGAAGGTATCCATCTGATCACCGAGACTGTTGTATTCAGTAACGATAAGTATACCCCTAAAAACCGTTTGGTTATTCGTGCGGAGATTATGCCTGATGATTTACATTGGGGGCCTCAAAAAATGCCGGTTGTCGTTACAGCAGCACCCCTTGTACCGGGTGTGGGAGGAGAAGAGGCAAGAGGCATACAACCGGAGGTTAGTCATGTGACTATTGAAGGTCTTAGATTTACGGGAAGCCCAGACTATTCTTATATAGATGGTAAAAACTTACGCCGGTCTTATCCCATTTGGAGGGATGGCAAAAAATTAGATGATCTTCTGGTAACGCAGTGTCTTTTTACCGGAAATCCGGATGTATTGCCGTTGCATGTAGGAGTTATAGCTAATGGATATGGTCTGGTGGTTGATCATTGTGTATTTTTCAATTGCAAAAATCCTGTTGTTTTCTGGAAAAATGAAGGACCTAAGGGAAGCAGAAGTGCCATGCGTTATTCATTGGTTTATGGAGGGTATTTCAGTGGGGTCTGGACTACAAAAGGTACTGATGGTGACTATTTTGACTTTCATCATAATGTCATTGCAAATACGACTACGGTATGGATAAGGGAAAAAGGAAGTACACTCAGATACAAAGCCTCTGATTGCATTTTTACAGACTATAAAAATATGGCAGGATTTGGTGACGGTGCGATAGGTGGTAATGATTTAACTTCCTCAGATTTTCTGGATATGAAAAACGTGCAGACTACAGGAACTGTACAAATTGAAAAAGATCAGAGTAAGCGTAATTATCTTCAGCTGGCGGAGGGGTCGTTGGGCTCAAACCTAAAAGCAGGACTTTTTAAAAAAAATCAATAAGTATATAGTTTAGATGATAAAGAATCCTGTCGTTTTTAAAATTGCAGGATCTTTATTTTACTGTAACCAATGAAAATTTCGCAAATATCATATATCTCAGCCAGGGCCAAAAAGTATGTGTTTTTCTTTTGATCTGTCATGTTTTTTTATAACTTTAACAGGCTTTGTATTAGCGAATTACTTAATTATTTATTCCGATTATGCAGATTTTGCCATCAGCTGTTTTAGCGCCTTACGTAAAGAATTATACGGTTGTAACGATTGGTAAAGATATCACGGATGCTGTATTTTATCCCAGTGGTTATATCGATTTGATTATTAATATCTCTGGCGGATCAGCTGCGACTATCATTAATGGCAAAAGAAAAGATACCCCGTCCGTAGAGTTACTGGGGCATATTACACTTCCAACAAGACTTACGGTCCTGAAAAATACGACGGTGCTGATCGTAAGAATTTATCCTCATGCCAGCACTTTATTTTTTGATGATCCGGTCTCTGAATTTACAAACTATGCCACTGATATGTATGATGTAACAGCAGAAAGTAAAACCTTGTATGATCGTATTATAATGGCGGGTGACTTGTCCGGCCAGATTAAAATAGTAGAAGATTTTTTGTTGCAGCAAATGAAAAAAAATGAAAACCGATTGAAAAAAGTGACGATGGTTCTGGCTCTTAGTAAGCGGATTTCCTTTGATAATCAGCCATTAAATTTAAACCGGTTATCTGAAGGCTCCGGACTATCGGAAAGATATATTCAAAAACTTTACATGAACAATATCGGTATCAGTCCGGCAGCCTTTACTTCCGTCGTCCGATTTAACAGATCCCTGCATCTGGTGCTTAATACCCGGTCATCACTGACTTCTATCGCTTATGATTGCGGGTATTATGACCAGGCACATTTTATCCGGGAATTTAAAAGATTTACGGGTATTGTTCCCTCAGAATCCCGGAGTTTCCTAATTGAAAACGGGAAAGATTTTCAAGAGGCTGTCAATGTAGGCTTTTAGCCTATTTCGCTGGATGATTACTGCTAAACATATCGCGATGCATTTTCCATCCGTTTTTTGTATTTTTCCAGATGACCATTACTTTTCCATCGTCTATTTTCTTACCGTCAAGATCTCTCATTTCATAAAAGCTTTCTTCAGTAATGAATGTTTTATCATTCCCATATAAATGCTGAATTGTAAATGTAACATGTACCTTAGGTCCACCTTTAAAGAATGAAGCTATTTGCTCCCGTCCGCACACGGGTGAAGCGCCGGGAGGGAACAGGCATGCATCTTCAGTATATCTGGTAAGAATAGATCCATCGTCCTTATTGGCGAGATCTGCATAGATGGCATTGCTTGATTCTATGGCTTTCCTGGCACTTTTTGATACCATATCTGTATTTTGGGCTTTGCAAAAACCGGCAAACGCTATGAATACGCTTACCATAACTACTTTTTTCATTTTAATTTTTTTTACAAAGTAACCGATTGATCGAAAATGAAAATTGTATAATTGCGAACTAATATTAATTTTTTCTTTTAACCTTATGCAGATTAAAGGATGGTTTGATACAAATGAAAAATGAACAATATTAATTAAGCATGAAGTACCAATATTGCTTTGACGGATTTGTTAAGAATTTCTTCTACAGTGCTGCTGCTAAATAAGCGGTAAATAATATTATGATTTCTTTTAACGAGACACAAAATGTCTGTTTCATTATTATCAATAAACTCTATAATTCCATTTGATGTTTTACCCTCCTCATCGATATAATTGAAATTAATTTCTACGGAGGGAAATTGTGCCGTGAGCTTTTTTTCACCATTCTTTATAACCTTAGGGTTGGTTTCTTTTTCAGAAATATGAAGAACCTCAAGTTTTTTAGGCTTAGAAACTTTCAGAATCTGATTTAAAGCTTTAACATCCCTTACAGATAATTTTGTTGTTTTATAATCGGTGGCCAGCGTAATGACAGGAACTTCTGGCATTGCACTTTCAATAGGAACAATTAAAGTAGGGATCCGGATTTTAGATAGCGCCATACTGGTGTTGCTACCTACAATTCCCTTGATACCCGTAGCACCTGTAATCCCCATTACCAAAAATGAAACTTCATGGTATTCTGCATATTTGGTCACCACATTTCGAAGAAAACCCACATCACAGATTGTTTTAACCGGAATGTCTTTATATTCTTCACTCTGAATAAAACTTTCTGTCCATTCCTGAAGAGCCTTTCTTTTTCGCGCATAATAATCCTCGATAAAGACAACATTGTAAATATTATTATTGATTCCCTCTGTGGGATGTATGGCATTTAAAACTGTTATCTCCATTTTTAAAGCTTTAGCAAAGGATAATGCATAAAGCATAGCGTTCCCGGCACTGTGAGAGAAATCGGATGCAACCAGTATTTTTTTCATTTTTTTGTTTTTGATGATAATTTGATTAATCTAAAAGGAGACCATGTTAAATTAAATAAACAGGTGAAAGAGTGTAAACAATAACAAAGATAATATTATTGAAACAGGTAAAGTAAGAATCCAGGCCATCCCGATATTTTTCAATGTGCCTGCATTCAGGTTATTCTTGCCTCCCGATGCTACCATAGATCCGGCAATTCCACTTGACAATACATGGGTGGTACTAACAGGTAGCCCCAAAAATGTACTGATACCGATGGTTGAGGTCGCTACAATTTCACTTGAAGCTCCTTGCGCATAATTCAGGTGTTCATTACCAATCTTTTCACCAATGGTTACTGCAATTCTTTTCCAGCCGATCATTGTTCCCAATCCCAATGAAACTGATATGATAATAATAACCCATACCGGTGCAAACTCAGTAAGTTTATTTAACTCAGCTGCCTGATGCATAAGTTGGCTCCTATTCGTATCATCAATGATTATTTTTTTATTATCATTGATCATTTTAATGGACTTTACGAGGGTTTCAACCTGTTTTCTGAAGGCATAGGTCCCCTTTTTATCTTTTTCACTTTTATAAGCCAGCTGTTTTTTTACAGCTTCGATCTGTTGACTTATGGAAACCAGTTCATTTCGGTTTTCAATAGATGCATCGGCTATGCCTTGTACGAGCTTTTCTGTATGATTCAGGGTGTAGATGATCCTGTCATTGGGAATATCATGATTGATCGCAAATTTGGCAGGAAGGAATGCAATAAGGATGAGCATAAAAAGACCGACACCCTTTTGCCCGTCGTTGCTTCCATGAAAAAAACTGACCAAAGTACAGGTGGTAATTAAAATGCCCCTGATCACCAAAGGTGGTTTGTCATTTTCTCCTTCCGGGATATGAAACAATGCTTTATAGCGGAGAACATATTTAAAGAACCACATTATCAGAATAGCCAGTCCAAAACCCACAATAGGAGAAAGGATGAGTGACAGTCCTATTTCTTTTGCCTTTTCCCAGTTGACACCACCTCCATAATACCAGCTGAAACCAAGACCGGCACCAATCAGTGAACCGATGAGGGTATGTGAGCTCGAACAGGGAATACCCAGGTACCATGTTCCAAGATTCCAGATGATGGATGCAATTAGCACAGCAAGTACCAGGCTTGCCCCGACAGCTATGGGAAGTGTCATAAGCGTGTCCATGGGTACCAGTTTCAGGATTCCCATCGCTACAGCAATCCCACCCGTGAAAACACCGAGAAAATTCCAGAGACCGGACCAGGGGATGGCAATAACGGGCTTAAGGGCTTTGGTATAAATAACTGTGGCAACTGCATTGGCTGTATCATGAAAGCCATTTACAAATTCAAAGACAACTACAGCAAATAAGGATAAAGCAAAAACGATCACTAAGCCTATGGTTAATTCTGATTCTCCAGAAAAAGGCAGGGTAGTGTTTAAAAGCATACAATATTTTTATTTAAGTAAAAAGATATCCGTGCAGTATGCCCCAATGATTGCGTTAAGAATAAATGCCCGGTACTTTTCACTTTAACAAAGAAAAGTGATTTAATTTATCTGTATTTAAACGGATCATTAATAATTTGTTATGCTTTACGGACCGACTGTTTTAATGTGGTCAATCGGGATCTGGATCGTAATTTATCTGGACTACTTATATATGTATGTCTGGTACCTTAATGGGGATGTAAAGCAAAATACCTTTGCGTAGAAGATGGATCCACGAGTTGAATAAAGGATTCAATATAAAAGAAACTAATTAGCTTATTAAATTTAGATTATGAGCAATGTATTAATTATTAACGCCAGTGCAAGAAAAGAACGGTCATTAAGCCGTCATCTTTCAGAGGTATTTACTAAAGAATGGAAAGAAAGGCATCCTGAAGATCATATTGTCTATAGGAATATAGGGCAGGAAAATATTCCACACGTCACGGAAAAATGGATTGCAGCAGCTTTTAAACCTGCCGGACTGAGAACAGATGAAGATATAGAAACATTACAAGTGAGTAATCAGCTGGTCGCAGAACTGAAAAATGCTGATGTTATCGTATTGGGAGCCCCGATGTATAATTGGTCGGTACCCAGCGTGCTAAAAGCATATATAGATCAGGTGGTAAGAGTGAACGAAACGGTTTTGGTAAATAAAAACAAACCAGAAAATCCCTATACGGGCCTATTGATAAATAAGAAGGCTTATCTGTTGATGGTTCGCGGAAATGCAGGGTATGATCCTGGAGAATTTTATGAACATATGGATTTTCAAACTACTTATCTTAAGACTGTACTAAGCATAATGGGGATAAAAAACATCAATTGTATGACACTCAATGGAGTAGATTTTGAAGGGAGCTCATTAGAAGCCGCTAACAAAAAAATAAAAACGATGATCTTGAATGAAAATACAATAGCTTAGCCCTGGAACTTCTTCTGTTTTTGTCAATGAATAGTCTGTGGAAACAGAAGTTATACCCTCTGAAAAAATGATTGAGTGCAGATGATTAAGCAAAAGCATCCTTTAGATACTTCTAAAGGATGCTTTTTATTAAAGTTATTGAACCGTATTGATCGGATCACCTTTCAGCTTTTAACTTAATATTTCACACGGTGCAAAGCATACTACCGATGGACATCTTTTAATTCCCGGAGGAGGGCAGCAATCATTCGAGCAACCTACTGCTCCGCCATTGATATTCTTCAATTGGTCTCTTGTAATTTTTGTGAAATTTTTCATAATAATAAAATTTGGATAAAATTAAAATTAAGGTTGGTTTCCTCCACCGCATCCATCGAATGGCATACATTGCCATTTTCCACCGATTAAGCAGATCTGGCCACCAGGACAGTTAATTCCTCCTTTAATTGTTTTCAAATCCTCTCTTTTGATTTTTTGTAAATTTTTCATAATAAATTAAGTTTAGTTCGAGTTAAAATTAATCAAATTTCATTTACATCACTAAAATTATCTGATAAATTTTCAGGTAAAATATGATTTGTCTATTGATTTTACATTGATTTTATAGATATGTAGTAAAAAAAATATTTAAGAAATAACAGGAATTCCCGCAAAAAACAGGATCAGCAAAGAAAACTGTTTACCCCAGTAAAATCTTGCCCTATGGCAAGCGAACTTTTCTAATGGCTTAGTAATTTTGGATAAAAGTTTTTTGATCTGTTTGAGATAAGATCAAAAAAAATAAACCAAATTAAAATATTACTATGAAAAATCTATTCAAATTTGATACGTTTCGTAAGCCATTGATCATGATTGTAATTATGATGTTAACGGCTTCGCATTTGTATGCACAGAAAATCAAGCCTTCCGGAAGCGGGTATGTTCCGGTAGAAGGAACTAAGGTTTACTATGAAGTATACGGAGAGGGCAGGCCGGTAGTTTTATTGCATGGTGCTTTTATGACCATTGATATGAATTGGGGACAACTGATCCCTGAATTATCAAAAACCAGGAAAGTGATTGCTATAGAATTGCAGGGACATGGTCATACACCTTATTCGGACAGGAAATTGTCACATGCTACATTAGCAAAGGATGTGGAAAAAGTAATGGATTATCTTAAAGTTGAGAGTGCTGATGTAGTAGGTTATAGTTTTGGAGGTGCCATCGCCTATGAGTTTGCTATCCAGAGTCCAAAGAGATTAAAAAATCTTGTCATCATTTCTGCTACTTATAAAAGCGCGGGTTGGCTACCGGAAATTAATAATGCTTTTAAGGGAATGAAACCGGATGTTTTTAATGGTAGTCCTATGCAAACTGCTTATGATGCTGTAGCTCCTGATAAGACAAAATGGACCAAATTTCTTGAGCAAATGATGGCTTCTGCATCGGAATCTTATAATATGGGAGATGAGAATATCGCAAAAATTACAGCTCCTGTACTGATCATAGCTGGGGATAACGACGGCCTCGATAAAATTGAGCTTGTAAAAACCTATAAGTTATTAGGTGGAGGTATTGCAGGAGACTTTGGAGCCTTGCCAAAATCACAATTAGCCATTGTACCGGGTCAAAACCATGTCAGCCTTATGATGCAGACTTCGACCATACTGAATTACCTTAATGCTTTTTTAAAGTAATTTAATTAAAGGATCAGCGTAATAATTTTAATACATCATAAAAAATTAATAAAGTGAGAAAAATAACCGTTTTATCCATGATAACATTGGATGGTATTATGCAGGCTCCCGGAGGACCTGAAGAGGATACCTCCGGAAACTTCAGATATGGAGGATGGACAGTGTCCTATGGAGATGAGCTTTTTGGAGAGATTATGAAAGAAGAGATGAAGCCTTCAGATTATATTTTAGGAAGGAAAACATTTGAAATTTTTGAATCCTATTGGCCTGAGCATGCAAACTTTTGGACTGCAATTAATGAAGGGACAAAATATGTCCTGTCTAAAGAGAGGGAGACATCTGATTGGAAAAATACCGTATTCTTAAAAACTTTGGAAGATATCAGAATGCTTAAAAATACAGAAGGATCGGATATTCAGGTATGGGGAAGCAGCGAGCTAATTCACCTGTTGCTTGAAAATGATCTGGTAGATGAACTAAGGCTTAAAATCTACCCGTTGATCCTTGGCAAGGGAAAAAAACTTTTTGATGAGAATGGAATTCCTTCAGCATTTAAACTAACAGAAAATCATGTGACTTCGAAAGGGGTTATGATCGCAGCTTATCAACGTGACGGAGACATCGTAACGGGTAATGTTGAAATATAATGACCTTTTTATTGAACTAATTTAACCTAAATATTTAAAAATTATAAATTGTTTATGGCCCAGTTTTCAATTTTTTGGTAATCATCATGCTCTTTTCGTACAGTATGAATATACAGATGGAAAAGAGTATAATGGATACGGTAGCATTGTAGCCGTTCTTCTACATGCTCAAAATTGATATACCCGGGTTTCATATTCATCCAGATCGAAAGAAAATCAGGACCAGTATCCCTTATCCAGGGTTCATTCATATGCAGTAAATCATAAAGCGGGTCGCCAAGCATCATTTCGGCCCAATCCAGAACAGCGGTTACTTTTCGGTTTCCGTCCAGTAAAAGATTATCAAACCCGAAGTCTCCATGAAGGATATATTTTTCATTGGGCAGATAAGGGAAAAAGCTTTTCATTTTTTCGATAAGATGTGTGAAAAGCTGTCTGTTAAGCCATGAGGTCTGGGCAAGATGTTGCCAGCTTGCAGTCGTTTTGCTATTATAAAATGATAAGAGAAAATGCTGCCAGCTTGGAAACATACCTTTTCCCTGGGGATCGGTAAAGCCCCAACCGCTGAGGTTCGTGGTATCGCTCAGGTGGATATTTTCCAATTGCCGGATGATTATTTTTGCAAGCTCTGTTTGCGAATAATGATCAAGATGGTCCATGATCTCATCGGAAGGATCACCATTTGCCTTTCTTGAAATACAGTAGTATACATTATCATGATAATTTCCGTATTCCAAAACTTCAGGAATAGGAATTTTCGTATTATTCAGATGTATAAAAGCCCAATGGTCTTTCATAAAATCCTGTACATGATTGCCTGTTCTGATAATGTATTGCTGCCCTTCAGCAGTAAAACTATATGCCTTAGACCACCATCCTTCAGCAATAAATTGGAGGTTAAAGATCTTTCCAAATTTTTTGGTTAAAAAATTTTCCATACTTCAATTTTTCAAGCATTAATTTACAAATTAAAAACAGCTGGACCTAACTAAAAGAGGCCACTCAATAGAGTGGCCTCTTCATTTTAGAAAATTATGGTATAATAAGTCCGGGACTATACATTGACCGTTTTCCATTTACCTCTTTTGAAAAAGATAAATGTCGTAATTGCGATGGCCGTTTCCGCAACCGGTATTGCGATAAAGACACCGGTTGGTCCCATGCCTACGTGTTTGGTAAGGATATAGGCCAATGGGATCTGAAGAAACCAGAAGCCAAAGAAATTGATCCATGTCGGGGTTTTTGTGTCACCGGCTCCGTTAAGGGCATTCATCATTACCATACCAATGCCGTAAAAGACAAAAGCGGTACTCATAATCCACATAGCCTTTTGGGCAACTTCTTTGATCTGGATATCATTGGTGAAAAATGAAACCAGCCAATCTCCAAAAAAGAGAAATAATATGGTGACAATGATCATGAAGATGACATTGTATTTTACAGTAGCCAGGACAGAATCTTCAGCGCGTTGAAATTGTTTGGCTCCAAGGTTTTGCCCTACCAGGGTAGCGGCAGCATTACTCATACCCCAGGCTGGCAGCATAAAGAACATCATCAATCGCAATGCGGTCTGATAACCGGCAGATCCATGATCACCACCCGTGGTTGCTACCAGCTCAGCAAGAAATATCCAGCTGCATGACCCGATAACAAACTGAAGTATACCAGGAGTTGCAATCCCAACCAATGATTTTATTACCGGCCAGTCAATACGAAAATGATGAAGCTTGATTTTTAGCTGATGCTTTCCGTTAAACAGGCAAAATAGCTGGTAAACCACTCCCATTGACCGTCCGATAACCGTTGCCATAGCCGCTCCTGTTAGTCCGAATGCAGGGATGATACCCCAGCCGTTAATGAATATAGGACACAGGATGATATTGCAGATATTGGCAATCCATAAGCTCCGCATGGCAATAGCAGCGTTTCCTGCACCACGAAATATACCATTGATCAGGAATAATAGCATTATGACAAGGCTGCTTCCCATCATGATCCGGGTAAAGTTTACTCCAGCATCAACGGTTTCCTTGCTTGCTCCCATGATCCGTAAAATATCCCCGGCATAAATCATCCCCGCGATGCTTAAGACAAGGGTTACGGCAAAAGCTACGATAATAGCCTGCATACCGGCATGTGCTGCTGCATCAGGATCTTTTTCTCCCACCCGTCGTGAAACCACCGCTGTGGCTGCCATACTCATACCAATTGCGATAGAGTACATTACCGTAAGTACAGATTCCGTTAAGCCCACTGTTTGTATGGCATAGCTGCTGTTTTCGAGATGCCCTACAAAATAAAGATCTACCAGTGCAAATACCGATTCCATGATCATTTCAAGCATCATGGGAATGGCGAGTAAAATAACAGCTTTATTAATATTACCGGTCGTATAATCCATTTCGGTACCCAGTAATGATTGTTTCAACAATGTGAAATAGCGCAAACCCTTCGATGGGGTTTTCTTATGATATGACATAAATGTAAAATTAAAAGTAAGTAATAGTAATATGGAACGAAGAGGCTTCGTTCTTTAAAGTGTTCTTATGTTTTAAGCCCGGTGATTAACCAATGATTACACTGGTGAGGGCTACTATCACTTTCATATGCAGTAGTAATTGAATCGCAAATATAATTATTTTTTAATTGCAAGTGACTAATAAGATGAAAAAAATCAGACAAATAATAAATCCGGACTTATATAATATGTTTATTTATATTACTTTAGTTCTTATGACGTATAGTTTTTTGTCTGACTTATTGATATAGAAAGAGAATGTCACAAGGTATTAAAATATTTTTAATCGTGTTGTAGGTGTATCCGTTAGCAACGATCAATGCTTTTACAGGACTGGTTCTGCCAATACTTATAATATTTTCCGATACAAAGCTTTTACTAGAAGAGGCCTGGTTGTCACTTCCTAAAATGATCAATTCCACAGAAGGCAGGTCTTTGAGAAGATCGTTGATGTTTATTGATCCGTTTCATCCAATAGGATATCGAATATTAATATCTATATTATCAGTGTTGCTTAATAGAACAATTCCTGATTTTATTTCAGGAACTAATGCAAGCATACTTCGATAGCCTATGTCACCACTGTCTAATTTTAATATTTAAATTAGGAGATATCCTTCAACATATGAATAGTTGTTGCATAATGCCCGGAATCTCCTATGGAACTGTGTAAATGTTTGTATTCCAATTTCTCATACATTGATATTGCTCCCTTAAAAACCTCAAAAGATTCTAAATAAAGTTGCTTATAACCTGCTTTTTTTGCTCTCCTTTCTATCATTTTTAGCAAATATTGTCCAACACCATTTCCTCTCAATTGATTGGAAAGATAAAATTTAACAATCTCTGCGCATGCAGAAGGCAACCCTATGGTAGGATAGAAGCCACATCCACCTAAAACTACATCATTAGATTCTACTATCCAATATTCTGCGTTTACATCTTGAAAAAGCTGATATAATTGGTTTGTTCTGGGATCATCATATACACTTCCTTCTTGAGGAGCGTTGAACTCTTCAAAAACTGTACGAATAATATCTGCTAAGGCTTTATTGTCTTTTTCTTCAATAGGTCGGATAATAACAGGATCTATAACTGCATGATTATCTCTGTGATGAAGTAGAGAATCAATCGTGGTCATACTCCGAATGACCGTTTTCAGATTTTGCTCGGAAAGATCTGAAAATAAATTTTCTATTTGAATGTCTGAATCACGGTTGATCTTTTCATAAGTGCTGCGTCCTAAGTCTGTAAGACTAATCACGCTGGAACGGTTGTCTTCTCCTGATTTTTTTCTAATAGTCAGTCCTAATTTTTCAAAACGTTTAAGGATGCGGCTTAGAAAACCCTTATCCAATCCCAGAGTAGCGGCCACTTCAGTAGGTCTTACATCAGCATTGAAATAAATCTCACGCATAACCCTGACTTCCGAAATACCCAGGTCTCCATCAAGAATACCCTTGTTGAGTAATCCCAGTACCTGTGTATAATACCTGTTGAAGGCTCTTATTTGTTCAATATAATGTTGTTTCATGATGTAAATATACATCAATAGTTGACTTTGTCAACTATTTTATATCAAAAATACATTACGTTATTTTAGTTTGCTTATTTTCTGTTGTTTATAATGTGATTAAGTCAGCTTTTGAAAATAAAAGATAGAAGATAGAAGTTATTTTAATATCAAAACAGGTTGATTTACATTTTGGTAAATTCCTTCAGAAATACTTCTGCTTGCCAGATAATAAAGGAAACTATGTCTTCCCGGTAGCGCAATAATCAGATCCGTTTTATTTGATGAGGCAAAAGTCAGAATTCCGTTGATAATATTTTCGTCGTAATAATAATGAATAGTACTCGGAATCTTGGTTAAATATTGGTGGATGTACTTTTCCAGGTCTCTCTTTTTATCTTCATTATCATCGATCCCTTTTCTTGTGTTGATATTGAGAAACATAAGGCGAACATCCATCTGCTCGATGATGGATTTGTGGTGAAACAGCCGGTCTAATTTTGTTATGCTGTTTATATCACAGGGTATTAAAATATTTTTAATCGTGCTGTAGGTGTAACCGTTAGGAACGATCAATGCTTTTACAGGACTGGTTCTGGCAATACTTATAATATTTTCAGACACAAAGCTGTTACCGGAAGAAGCCTGGTCGTCACTTCCTAAAATGATCAGTTCTACAGAAGGCTGGTCTTTCAGCAGTTCATTGATGCTTCTCGTAAGTGTCCATTCGCTTACCGCTTTTAGAACAGTTACTTCAGGTGATTTTTCAGTGATAATACCTGTTAATTTGCTAAGGAGTAATTCTGTACTTTTAATGAGGCTGTTTACATTTTCTTCATTCACAAGCAGATGACCTTCGGCTATGTGGAGATAGTCAAATTCAGATTCCTGTGACGTTTTTAAAAGAATAATATGTGTGTATTGATATTGTGTGGCCCATTCTGCAGCAAGTTTTACAGCATTTTCGGTAGTTGATGTGAAGTCAACAGGTACAAGTATTGTTCTCATATCAGTAAATTTAAACTCAGTTATTCAAGATTTGTTGTCATTTTTTTTACCAGGAAAAGAGCATCCTGTATTTTCTCTATACCAAGGTTGCCGGCTGCTTTTTCATACAGTTCCAGTGCCCACGGATAAACAATTTCTACAATTTCCTTTCCCTTTGCGGTAAGGAATATCTGTTTATTCCTTCGGTCATTGCTGTATTCTATTCTTTCAACCAATTCCCGTTTTACAAGATTGTTGATCAGGTAGGTAACACTTGATTTGTCTTTGCTTATTTTATTGCTTATCTCCTGCTGATTGATCCCGTCATTCCGGGATAAAACTCCAAGGATCTCTATAAGCTCAAAAGAAAGATCCGGATCATACTCGTTGATTCTGGTCTGGATTTTCTGTCGCAAACGGCTTTTCATTTCACTCATTGCCAAACCAAGCTCCAGGGCTAATTCTGATATGTTGTTTTGTGTGACGGGCATATGATGAATATTAACGTATAGTGGAGGTTTGATCAATCGCTGTTGTATAACAAATATACTTAAAATTAGTTTGAATTAAAACTAATTTTTCAAAAAAATAAAAGATTTTTTTTCTGTTGTTTACTTATTTAAGAAGAATATTTTCTTATTATTGAATTAAATTATAAGAAAAACTTGATTTTTACACGGAATGTAAGAAATGAGTGTTCGTATTTTTCTTATGTTAAAATCAAAATAATGCAATATTTACAAAAGATATTTCTCATTTCTGTTTTGTTTTCGTCAATGCTATTTTGTCAGAATTCCAGTGTTTCAACAACGGCATTACCGGGAAAGGATTTTCCGAAGCTGGATTTTGAAAAGAAGGCTCAGTTCCGGGTGTATTTTCCGGATGCTCAATCTGTAACTTTAGAGGGGGGGGATGGTATGAAAAATATAAAATCTACCGCCTCAAAAGATAAAGACGGTTTTTGGAATATTTCAACAAGTCCTCTTGAAATTGGATTTCATTATTACTGGCTGAACGTGGATGGAAAGCGGGTCAATGATCCGGATACTCAGCTGTACTTTGGCTACGGTCAGCCGACCAGCGGGATCGAAGTTCCATCAGGAGAAGATTTTTTCTTTGAGAAGAATGTAAAACATGGACAGATTATAGAGGATGGTTTTAATTCAAGAATAACAAAAGGTAAGCGAAATTTTAAGGTTTATCTTCCTCCGGGATACGGATCAGAGAAACTACCGGTATTGTATCTATACCACGGAACAGGAGAAGATATAACGGGTTGGGAAAGACAGGGGCATATTGCCTGGATTCTTGATACTCTTCTGGCAGAAAGAAAAGCAGAGAAAATGATTGTCGTAATGGATTACGGAGTGGCATTAAATCCGGAAGAAGAAAAACTAGCGGATAATTCTTCCAAAACAGTCATTTCATCCCGAAATCTGGATAAGATTTTTATCGAGGAGCTGGTTCCCTATGTAGAAAAAAAGTATAAAACCAATGGTAAAAAAGCGATTGCCGGACTTTCCCGTGGAAGCTATCAGGCGATGCTGATAGGGGTAAGTCATCCTGAAATGTTTACAGCCATCGGGTCATTCAGTCCTGTAATTTATGGAGGAACTGAAGATGAGCCTTTTAAGGAGCTGCCGGTTGATCATCTTTTAAAGTCACGGAAAAAGCCTTATTTCTTTGTCGGGATCGGGGAAAAAGAAGAAGCACGATTCTTTGGATTCAATGAGATTCTGCATGATTTCTTTACTCAGAATAATTACCCCTATACTTCATACAGATCCGCAGGAACTTATCACGAATGGCTTACCTGGAGAAGATGCCTTTATGAGTTTGCACAACAGATTTTCAGATAACTTTATATTAAAAATCCCCGGCCTTGGCCGGGGATACACCATAACTAAAAACTAAGAATGCATGCCCAGATACTTTAAATAAGCATCAAGGACAGGTTTGTTGAATACAGGTTCTTTAATGTCTGAGTCTTTGAGGAACTCCTTTACATTAGAACAGTCCCAAATGTAAGTATGCTGGTAAAGTTCCACAGTAGACAGGCCTTCATGCATATTATCTTTAAACAGGCTTGTTAATGGATACAATCTGTTTTTGGTATCATTTTCCCAATGCTTACGCCATTCTTTATAGGGAAGGGGAGTAAGTTCATAAGGGTAATTCTTTTTGAGCAGGCCAAAGAAATCCTCCAGCGTCAGATTAGTTTCAGGGCTGGCAATCAGATTGAATTTCTTGCCGATTGCATTTTTATTTTTCGTGATATGAGCCATTGACCGGGTCATGTAGTCTACGGTGATCAGGCCTTCTCTAAGTTCTGTTAATGCAGGGTAAGATTTAAACTCTATACAGTTTTTTACCAGTCCGGACCACCACTGATAAGGTGCGCTCGCTCCGGATTTACTGTGACACATCGCATATCCCAAACGATACGTAATCAGCGGGAGACCTTCCCGGGCTGCAAGATCCGCTATAGCTTCCATTACATATTTGCTTCGCACATAGCCAATATCTTTACTTACCGACATGATATTCTGTTCTATGTCGTCAGATTCCAGCATGATCTTTTTTCCGGTAAATAGATGTCCCCAGCTATAAACTGAAATTGTAGATAAAAGAGCCAGGCACTTTGTTCTTTCTGTTCCTGCCAGACGTATAATTTCCCTTATTCCATCTACATTGGGTGCTTTCATATAAGAATAAGGCTCAATAAAATTGACCGAACTTCCGGAATGATATATCACATCAATAACAGTGGCAAGCAGATCGAATTTTTCTTCAGATAAACCCAAAGAAGGTTTTGCCAGATCACCTAAAACCGGAATAATCCTTGATCTCTGCGAGTGATTTTGCGGGATATGAAACTGAATAAAGCACTGGTTGATTTTTTCCATGGCATGAAATTCATCCTGTGCTCTTACCAGGCAGTATATATCTGCATCCGTTGTATCTAAAAGCTCCTGAAGAAGATGGATTCCTACAAACCCTGTGGCGCCTGTGAGAAATATGGCAGATGGATTTTCCAGTTTTTCTGGATCAAAATTATCCTTGAATCGGGTGCCGGGATTCAGGTAGACGTCCTGTTGTAATTCAACATAAGGTTCTACGTCTTCAGAAGGAATTGCTTCTCTTGCCTCGTGAGCACGTGCTATAAGCACATCGCTGAGTTTTTTCAGAACAGAGTATTGATAAATATCGCGCAGATATACTTTTATATTTAATTTTTCCTGTAAAGCTACCGCAACAACAGCAACCAGAAGCGAATTTCCTCCGATATCAAAGAAATTATCAGTGATATTGATAACCGGAAGTTCCAGTTCCGATGACCAGATGTCAGCTATTATTTTCTCGGTTTCATTTGTTGGCGGTTCGTGTGAGATAAGTTCCTTTGCCTCTTTTTCTGCAAGGCTGCTTAAGAGGTCCGTATTGGTTTTTCCATTCGCGGTCAATGGTATTTTGTCGATACAGATGATCTGGGCGGGGATCATATATCCGGGTAATTCTTCTTTGAGAAAACTCCTGATTTGCTGGATATCCTTTGATGTTCCGGGTTTTAAAACAATAAAGGCGACAAGATATTTGTTATTCCCTGAAGTATTTTTTGTGATTACTACAGCTTCTTGTATTCCTGCCAGTCGATCGAATGTGCGTTCTATTTCTCCCAATTCTATTCGGAATCCTCTTATTTTTACCTGATTATCCATTCTTCCCAGAAACTGGATTTCTCCATCGGAGGACCATCGGGCAAGGTCTCCCGTTCGGTATAGTTTTTCAGTTTCCATAAAAGGATTAATAATGAATTTTGAAGCTGTGAGTTCCTCATTGTTTAAATATCCTTTAGCCAGTAAGGTGCCGCCTATGTATAATTCTCCGGTTGCTCCTATGGGTAATAGTTCCATTTGATTTCCCAATATGTAAGCTTTAGCATTTGCTATAGGCCTGCCAATGGAAGAAACATATTTTCCGTGAAGATCTTTAACCTTCTTAAAAGTAGCATATACGGTACATTCTGTAGGACCATAATAATCGATAAGTTCATAGTTTAGTCCATCGGTGAGTACAGGCTTTAGTTTTTCACCTCCTGTAAAAAGATATTCCAGCTGAAGATCATTATGATTTCTGGTGTGTGCCACGACTGCCGGAACCAAAACAGTAGGGGCAAAACCGTGGGTAATTTTGTTTTTCTGATAAAAGCTGGCCAGGGCGGAAGCTTCAGTTCTCTCTTCGCTGTCCGCTATAAAAAGGGTCGCTCCGGAAGTCAATGCCGACCAGGTTTCCCATACAGATATGTCGAATGCCAAACCGGCCACCAGGCTGAGATGAGAAGTGGGGGTGACATTAAAATAAACATTATGCCAGGTTACCAGATGCTGGATACTTTCATGAGTGATCATTACTCCTTTAGGGTTGCCTGTGGAGCCGGAGGTGTAAATGGTATAAGCAAGAGTGTTGTGATGAGTAATCACCTCCGGATGCTGAACGGAGGAATCAGTGAGGTCATCCTTACGGTCAAGATAAAATATGTGGAAGTTTGGGTCTTTAGATAAATCTTGAGAGAGGACCTGATTGGTGATTATAATTTCTGCTTTAGTATCATTCAGAATATACTCTACGCGTTTTACCGGATAGGCAGGATCTATAGGAACATAAGCAGCACCTGTTTTTAATATTCCAAGAATTGCAATGACCCATTCCAGGGAGCGGTCCAGCCATACAGGGATGTACATTCCTTCTGTTATCCCTTTTGCAATGAGTGTATTGGCGATCTGGTTGCTTTTTTCATCCAACTCACGGTAGGTTATATGCTGATCCTGATAAACAGCAGCCACGTTATCCGGATGTAGGGAAACTTGTTTGAGAAATAATGAAACCAATGTTTGTTCCTTTTTGTAGTCCCAATTTGTTTTATTGAACTCGTACAAAATTTTGTTCCTTTCTTCTGAGGACAAAGGAAGGATAGTGTTGATTCGGGTTTGTGATGTTAAGTTTGTGTTTGGCATATTAGTTTTTTTTGATTTGGTTGTATGTTGTAATGTTTATGGCATGGTTGTTATTTTGGGTTATAAAATTTAGAATAAACTAAATGTGAAATTTTTTTCACGGAGTCATATTTTTTTATGTTTTAGTTTTATTTGTTAAATTTCATGAAGTATCTGTTAATGTTTTATTCATAATTGATTTATTTTAAGGATTAGTCAATAAATTTAAGATTATAAATTGAAGGTACTGCACAATAAGTGTTAAATTTTCACCATAAAGAGATTTAAATTAAACGACTGTCTACTAATGAGACAGTCGTTTTTTAATAAGAAACCTTGTAAAATGAGGGATTTCTACATGTTTAAGTTTCAGTTGTGTTATTAGAATCTATCCGCGGTTTTGTATAAATTAATTCGCGATTTTATATCCGTAAAAGGAGCTTACGACAACCTGGTATATTGGACTGCCGGTTACTCCGGCGGCGGCTGCCATGCTTACGGTTTCATCTTTATTAAGATACGTGATACACGATACATTTCTTCCCGTCAGTGTACCCGGAGCAGGTTGGAAAGATTGTACCAAAATATTGTCTGTGCTCACCGCATAGTTTTTCATAAGATACAATACAACCCAGTCGAAACTTGGTGTACCCGGAATATTTCCGTTATCAAATTGGGTGGAACCATAAAACATATAATATCCGTTTGAAGGTGCAGTAAACCGACCGTTACTGATATTCAGTACATTTCCCGTGTTGATTACTGTTCCCTGAGGATAATTGATTTCCCTTCTGATGTAAGGACCGGTGCTGGCGGTAAGATCCTGTCTGCTTGTGGTGCTTACTGTAGAAAACGGATAACTGGTGGTGGCTGCGGGCAAGCTGTCAGAGCTTGAAAGCAAAATAAGCTCCCATGTTGTTCCTGTCGTTGTTCCTTTACTTATAAAAAATGCATAGTAACCTGCGGGAACATTAACAGTGCCAACGCCTGCTCCTGTTTGATTGTCGATTAATTCTGCTCCGTTGGCTGCAATAGATAATACGGCTGTCCCTGTATTTTTGAAATGATAGGTTCGTCCTGCAAAGTTACCGGAACCAATAATGGCGGCAGGTAGCGTCAAAGTTCCGTTCGTATTGCTGCTGTAGGCCAGATAGTAATCCGTAGGGGCGACATTTCCACTTGCTGTAACGGATCTGTACGTAGCGGCAAATGAACCGTTCACAGTGAGTGTGCTCCCGGGAGTGGTAGTGTTGATACCCACATTTCCTGTTTGCGAATAGCTCAGAGTGCTACTCATGGCGGCAAGTAAAGTCAGGAAAATTGAATTTCTTTTCATATAAATTGTGGTTAAAATGATCAAAAAGTTAGTTGGATGATGAATGTATTTATTGATTATTTATACTGTTAATTCTGAAACTTTACAAAATCAAGATAAAAAGAAGGATTACCCGCATTAAAACTGGCAGGGATAATAAAATTTGTTTTACCGGCCAAAATGGTATAATTTCCTGGTGTTGCGAAGTACAAGACACGATTTTGATCCCGGGGAAACATAAAAGCTGCCGTGTTAGAGCCACAATAACTTCTCCATACGTCTCCAATACCATTGATATAAAAGAAATAATCATTACACTCAGAATTGATGGCCACGCCACTTCGGATAAAATACCATCCTTTTGCAGGGATAGTCAGTGATATTCCGGTAACCAGGCCGCCGCCGCCGGTAGGTGCTGTGAAAGGATTTACTAATGTTCCCGTATAAGAAGTCCAGTTATTGGCAAACGCAGTAGTAACAGTAGATGACCAGGTAGCTAATCCATTAGAGTCGCTGGTTAATACATAGCCTAATTGTTGTGTTCCATCCTTAATCTGCAGCGCTCCGTTTGTTGTGCCATTATCAATAACAATTTTCGCATCAGCCGCACCAGCCGGGATCGTATTGGATCCTAATAAAACTTTACCAGTACCGGTGATACTCAGATTATTTCCTACTGTAGTAACGATGTCTGTTGCCTGGGAAAGTGTACCTCCTAACTTAACATCATTCCCGGAAAGGTTTAGACCGTTACTGGCCGTATTTGTTACTCCACTTATGCTTTCCCATGTGGAATTTGCTCCGATAAGTCCTGTACTGATCAACTGTGCACTTTGATTGGGAAGGACCAGAATATTTGTATTCCCATTAATTGTTTCAGGTAAAGCAGAACTTATGGTTATCGTAAAATTACTGTTATTGGTAATCCTATACATACGTCCTTTAAAATTTCCGGTGCCATTAATTGCGGGAGGAAGGCTAAATGTCGTATTCGTACTACCATTATATGAAACATGGAAATCAGTGGCGGTTAAACTGTAAGATGCCGTATTAACTGTCTTATAACTTGCCGCTACCGATCCGTTAATGTCTAATGTAGAGCCAGGGGTTACCGTATTAATTCCAACATTTCCCGTTTGCGCAAAGGTGATAGTTGATAAGAATAATACTAGTGGGATAAAATTTTTACTCATTTATTAAATGTTTATGGTTATGGTTTTGATGTGTCAATAATCCTATATCAGAACAGGAAAAGTCCGTGATATTAAAGTATCATTTACAAGGCGTAAAATTATAGGAATACTTCCACAAGAGCCTGTAATGGACTGTAGAATGAAATAAAGAATCGTGTAGAAAATTTTCTACACGATTCTCAGGATCACTAACTCTTTTTTAAGCAGAACTAAAAGAATCAGTTGTCAGTGTTTGCAAATTTTACTTCAGGAAGTATAATTTTGATAAAGTTTAATAAGATCTGCAAGATGATTGGTCTTCAGTTTGTTATGGATCCTTTTTTTATAGGTGCTTATGGTGCTCATCTGAATGTTCATCTCATTGGAAATTTCTAAATTTCCATATCCCTTCACCATTAAAATAAAAATCTGATATTCTCTTTCCGAAAACCTCTTTATGGAATCTAGCGGAGAGTCCTGTAGTAATTGATTAACAATACCGGAAGGGTAGTAGTAGCCCTCACGGAAAATCCTGATTACTGCTTCTGATATTTCCTCCACTTTGCTCAGTTTACTGAGGTAACCGTTGGCTCCCTCTTTTATGTATTGTACGGCAATCTCTTCTTCATAGGCCGAAAATATCAATATTTTTACATCCGGATCGATTTCTTTAATTTCAGAAATCATTTTTTTATTTTTACTTTCAGGCATGTTGATATCAAGAATAATCAGGTCGTACTTTCGCTGGGAGATTTTTTCCAGAGTTTCCGGGTAATCTTCTGCCTGATCAACGGATATATCAGGGATTCTGGACTCCAGTATCAGGCTTGTTCCCGTAAGAACCACATCATGATCATCAGCTATAAGAATGTATTTAATCATTTTTTTTATTTTTTAAAATCAATCGGCAGGTAGTTCCTCCTGTCTTGTTTCTGGTAAAGATTATTTTACTTTCTATCATTTGTAGTAGTTGTAGCACCAGATGGATTCCCATCCCATATTTTTGGAGTAATAATTTTTCATTTTCGATGTTGTTCTGAAGCTCTTCATAATAATCTATTTTTTGCTGATCCATTCCTGAACCGGTATCTTCTACAATTAAAATAACGCTTCTGTACTCGGTAAAAGCATCTATGGTTATGGTTCCTTCTCTTGTATATTTTACTGCGTTATCCAGAAGGTTATGGATAATGGCTGCCAGAATATTTTTACTGATCCGGGTATGTATTTTTTGATCAGCATTGTTAATAATGGATGTATGATTGCTTTCAGCGATGGTACTGAAAAGCACTATTTTTTCTGTGATCAGATCATGCAGAGAGTATGTTTCCGTTTTATCGGTTCTGTGGTGGCTGTAGATATCAGCATACTCTTTGAGCGTTGCCGTAAAATTATACAGCTGATCGGAGGATTTATAAATTGAAGCGAGCACTTTTTCAGTCCGTTGTTGATTGAATTCTTTATTCCCTAATATTTCCTTTGCAGTTAAAGCAATAAATTTTACAGGAGTGGTAATATCATGTGTTATGGTACCTATCAGTTTTTTTTGCTGCTCGATTTCCTTATGAAGCTGAATTTTTGTTGTTTCAAGCTTTTCGACGGTAGCGGAAAGTTTTTCGGTACGTACGGTGATAATTTTTTCCAGTTCCAGATTTTTCTTTTGCAAAAACCGGATCCTCCATTTGAGAAGGAGGTATAACACAAAGAATAGTAATAATATCATCACTATCTTAAACCATAAGGTCTGATAAAAATAAGGTCTTACGATGAGGTTGATTTTTTTATAGATGTATTTTCCTTTATCGGAAACAAGCATTCTTGCAATGAAAGAATAATTCCCGTACCTCAGATTCGAAATGGAAAACTTCCTGTCTTTCCCGATGGATTCCCATTTTGCGTTGGGAAGCCCCATAATTTTAGCTTCTATCACAATATTGTCGGGATTTGCATAATAAGGAACGTCTATAAAGAGGTCTAATCTGCTGGATTTCTGTTCAAGAAAAAGAGTTTTATGAAAGGACTCTTCTTTGTTATCTATCATTGCTCTTTCGATGTAGATGTTTTTAGAGTAGTAACTTTCGATTTTTAAGGGGTTAAAAAATACTAATCCATTCAGAGAAGGTAGCACAAAATCCCCATTTTTAAGTTTATTGCCACTTACATTGCTGCCACCATTGAATTCATTGGTGAAGAAACCCGAATCTTTTGAAAATCTGTAATAATTAACCTTAGAATCCGGGGCCTGAACAAATTTCAGAAGCCGGCTTTCATGAACTTTATATAAGCCATTATTGGTAGGGATCCAGAAAAAACCTTTTTGATCTTCGAGAATGGTATGAGGAGATGAAATATTACCATCAGCATCATAAGGCATCCTGATAAGCCTGTTGTTTTTTAGTAAATAAAATCCCTTTCCCAAAGTTGTGATCCACAAGTTACCGTCTTTTGACCTTATGATATTACGGATAGACAATTCCTGGTCAGCGGTTACCGGATGCATTTGGTTTGTGCTCAACCGGATATTGTATAAACCCTTTACCGTACCGACTAAAATATGATCAGGATCGACCTTTAAAAATTTGGTAGGCTCACTTTCCAATACAATTCTTCTTTCCAAAGATAGCAGGGAGTTGTCTTTGTATATCTCAAATGTTCCGCTAAATTCAGAAACACTATTCTTTTTGGGTTTTGCAACCAATGCATAAGATTTTTTTGCATCGAAAAAGAAATCTTTTAAAAAAAACTCTTTTAAAACAGTGAAGTCCCGGTACGAATTTGATTTTTTATAGATCCTTAAATCCCGGTCTTTTCGTATCATAAGGTTTTCATGCCGGTCGTATGCCATAAAAAAAGGAGCTGTATTTTTAAAATGCTTCTGACGGACCATTCCATTACGGGTGTAGATTTCACCAAAGGGATTAATGACCGAAGCGCTGTCGTAAGGAAGGGTAGCATAAAAGACGGATTCTGCTTTCGGCGAAGATCCTTTGACGGTAGTGAAATCATGAAGATTGATAACCTGCAATCCTTCCGTACTACTCCCGAGATAAAGTTTCTTGTACCGTTTATCATAATATACACTGATCAGGTTGTCATTTTTTATATCGCCCATTTTGACGATCTCGGATATGATAAATTGTTCCTTTTCATAGGTGCAGAGGTAAAACTTATTATGGCTTAACACGAAAAGCTGATTGTTTATTCTGCTCCAGAAAATCTTACTATCCTTGTCAGTTAGCAAAGGGACCTGATAGGAATTTGTGATTTTTCCTTTTTCTATTTTTTCTACTTTATTTGTGGTAAAGTTGATGTAGAACAGGATTTCATTGATTGTAAAAATTCTGGGAATATTTTTGTAAATGGCTTTAATTTTTAGCGTTTCTTCAGGTTTAGAGCGAAAACTAGTGAAGGTAAGGCTGTTTTCTTTGATGTAATACCTTCCATCCTTATCGTTCATGTAAAAGTTGATGCCGGGATATCGGGTATAGCTATAATTGGAACAATACAAAAGGTAGCCGGTATTATCTTTTGATACTACTGTAGGGAATTGTTTCAAAGAATTTGTTACCCGTGGAATTTTATTACGCAGAAGGATGGTTTTCCCGTAATCACCGGCTGTGAAAATACTGTCTTTTTCTGGGTATCCATAGAAGTATGTAAAACGTTGACTGCTCAACGGGAAATTTTTATAGACCAGAAACTGAGCGCCATCATACCGTACAATTCCATTTTCAGTGGTGAGCCATATAAATCCATATTTATCTTTTATAATGTCTTTTACACTGTTTTGCGGGAGTCCGTTATCGGTATTATACAACTCGATGTTGTATTTCTGGCTGTAGACCTTAACAAAAATAAATATGAAAATTAATAGTATATTTTTATTCAAATCTTATTTTTTACGAATAAAACAAAGATATAACGGAATAGATAATAATAAACCAATAGTAGGTGAAAAAAACTTTAATTAACAATTTTGGATAAAATTTATTTAATTATTTTATTTTTACAGCTGAATTTTAGCTATTGATATAAAAAATGTTGATACTTACCTGTAAGGACAATAGAGGCGCTAAATCTGCGTTGATAAATATAATTTTAAATGTTTTTATATAATTTTCCGCTAGAATATCAATATAGAATGTAATAACAGTTCCCAATGAGAAATAAAAAAATTGCACTAACCCTTATATTATTTTTGCTTTTCAGTTTAAGTAAGGCTCAGAAGATCGGTGTTATAGATACCAATGTGATATTGAGTAAGCTGCCAGATTATAAAGAGGCTGAAGCAAGGCTTAATGCACAGATAGCTACATGGAAAAGTGAGCTTCAGAGTATACAGTCGGAATATGAAAAGAAAAAATCGGCATTGGAAAACGATAGGGTATTATTGGTAGGAGAAGAATTAAAACGAAGAGAAAAAGAAGTATTCGATTTAGAGAAAAACATTAAAACGACTACCAGTTTAAGATTCGGAAGTACCGGTGAAATCAACAAGCTGAAGGCCAATATGGTTTTACCTTTTGAAGAACAGATTCACAATGCAATGGAAACCATTTCTGAGAAAGAAGCATTAGGTGCTGTGATCGATAAGAGATATAATAATGTTCTGTACCTTGAGAAAAAGTTCGACTATACTGAGAGAGTTTTAGATATCTTATTACATAGAACCCCTGTAGTGGAAGTGAAAGAAACACCTAAAAGAAAAAGATAACTTTAGAGATATAAAAATTAAAAAGCCTGGATCAGTCACAGGCTTTTTTTATAGCTATTGGTTACCATAATACAGTATGCTTTCATAGCTCATATCTTTTGGAATACTCACATTTAAGTTATCAGTTACCTGTTCCGTTTTGCGTAACCAGCTCAAAGTTGGATAACACTCCTTTATGATCCGAAGGCCAGATACCTATCGGAGGAACAAATGAATCCTGGGTATTCTCCGGAGTACGGATATTTTTTACAATAGACTTGTTATAGCCTATAATATGGGAGCTTTTTAAAGTAAGATTGGGAGCCTGCATAAAGAAAATATAGTCAATCCGCTCTCTTTCATCTGCGTCAGGAGCCCATGTTAACTGGTTGACGGGCTTTGCCGGATTATCGGAGGGGTAGGTGAATCCGGGATGGGTAACGGGAGAAGGATGCATCATGCGGTATGAGTCTTTAAAACCTGCATTATTCAGGAGTTTGGTGGTATCCCATTCGTAAACTACGGTATGATGATCATATAAGTTGGCTGTACTACTTACCCAATCAAACATAGAAGGCTCATTAAAATCTCCTCCCAGAAATACTATGGAACCTTTTGTTTTTTCTGTATTTGCATCGGAGATAAACGCTGAGATAGCTTCATCTCTATAAGATGCAAGATTCATTTCCGATATTTTTGTGAGATTGGTTTCTGGACCATTGGGTAGTTTCGACCATGTCGTCCCACTGTAGCCACGAGGAAGATAACAGGCATAATGAGTATAATCCAGATGACCGGTGTAAGCAGCGATGCGCTGTCCGTTAATTTGAGTGACCAGTTTGTAAACTGAGCCGTGATCATTACTCACCGGGTAGACAGAAGCATTTTCAATAATCGGATACCTGGATAATATCCCCGAATCATCTGAACGGAAGGAATAGTAGTTATACCCTTTGGAATGAAGTGACTGAACCAGTTTATTCGTGAAGTCGACATTATTATAGTTTCTGACTTCGCTGAGAAATACAAAATCAGCATCCGACCGGACAATTTCATTGACAATAGCATCATAGCCTCCTGTTACAGAGGTTCCTTCCTGCCATACATTGATCTGGAAAAGTTTCAGTTCTTTTACAGTAGCAGTGGACGACCATTTGTTTTCCGTCTTTTTATTTGAATTCTTTAGCAGATCTTGCCTGGATTCCTCCTGAGAGCAAGCCATCATGCTCAGTGAGCATAGCAGTAAAATTTTTATTTTTTTCATATTGTATTTTCAAGTTTAGTTTTGGTGTTCTTTTTTTACTAAAATAAATATTTTTTGGTTGATAAGGATAATTTAATCAACATAGATTTATATACAATTTGAGGTATAGGTTAACTTTTAAGGAAAATAATATTTATTAATTAATAAATATTCATTAATTTTATAACCTGAAATTTTAGAACTTTACTCATGCGTTTAAAAGAAGGTGATAAAAGAGAGCTCATTAAGACAGAAGCGATTAAAATGATCATCAGAAACGGACTGGAGGGATTCAGCATGAATAAACTTGCGAAGGCCTGCAAGATTTCTGTTGCTACTCCTTATCTGTATTTTAAAGACCGGGATGATTTAATTTTAACGATTGCTAAAGAAGAGGGGCAAACAATGTCTGATGCCATTCTAAAGAATTTTGATCCTGAAGCTCATTTTGAAGAAGGCTTACGGGTACAGTGGAGAAATCGGTATGGCTACATGACCACTCATCCCGACAAACATTTGTTTTTTGAGCAATTGAGGAACTCAAGCTACCAGGAAGAATTTCTTCATCATTTTTTACGGGGATTTAAGGAGACTTTAGGGAAATTCTGGGACAATGCAATAAAGAGAGGTGAACTCAGCCCAATGCCTTTTGAAGTATACTGGTCGGTTGCTTTTTCACCCATGTACTCTTTAGCAAGGTTCCATAATGAAGGAAAAAGTCTTGGCGGAAAATCCTTTAAAATGACGGACGAAATTTTATGGCAGACATTTGATCTTGTCGTAAAAGCCTTAAAAAAGAAGTGATAAAATTTCTATTACATTATTATTTACACAAAAACTAATCAAACAAGGGATGCTAGGAGCTTGGTCATAACTGACGACTCCCGGAATCTCAATTTACTTTTAAAGAAATTATGGAACAACAACCTTTGCCCTTTACGGGCTATCAGAAGTTTGTCATATTTATTTTAGCAATTACCCAGTTTACGGTAATATTGGATTTTATGGTAATGTCTCCACTGGGCGATATGCTCATGAAATCACTTAGCCTAAAACCTTCAGCTTTTGGCTTTGCCGTTTCTGCCTACGCTTTCAGTGCGGGAGTTTCAGGATTGCTGACAGCAGGTTTTGCCGACAGATTTGACAGGAAAAAACTTTTACTATTTTTTTACATCGGATTTATTATCGGAACTATTTTTTGCGGTATGGCACAATCTTATGCGGCCCTGGTCGCCGCGAGAATTATTACAGGCCTTTTTGGAGGAGTGATAGGCTCTATTTCTATGGCTATTATAACTGATTTGTTTGTGCTGCAACAAAGAGGTAGGGTAATGGGATTTATTCAGATGGGCTTCGGAGGAAGCCAGGTTCTTGGGGTGCCTATCGGGCTTTATCTGGCTAATAAATGGGGCTGGGAAGCACCTTTCTGGATGGTAGCGGCTTTGAGTGTCGTTATTGCTGTTTTAATTTTCCTGAAATTGCAGCCTGTAAACAAACATCTTTCGGTACAACGTGATAAATCTGCTTTTCAGCATTTGTGGCATACAATTGCAAAAAGTAATTACAGGGTAGGGTTTGCCGCTACAGCCTTGCTTTCCATCGGAGGTTTTATGATGATGCCTTTCGGAAGTGCGTTTGCAGTTAATAACCTTGGGCTTACCAATGAACAGCTTCCTATGTTATTTATGGTTTCTGGGATTAGCTCATTGGTGATCATGCCTTTGATCGGAAAATTAAGTGATAAAGTAGACAAGTTTAAAATATTTGCAATAGCTTCAGTATGGATGATGGGGATGTGCGTGCTTTATACTAACCTGTCCGTAACTCCGTTATGGCTGGTGATGATATTTAATATCCTGATGATGATTGGTATTATGAGCCGTATGATTCCTTCTTCAGCTTTAACGAGTGCCATTCCGGATTTACAGGACCGTGGCGCTTTCATGAGCATTAACTCTTCTCTGCAGCAAATAGCAGGTGGAATAGCAGCAGCGGTTGCAGGCGTGATCGTTACCCAAGAAAGTAAAGGGGCTCCCTTAGAGCACTATAATATAGTGGGATATGTGATCGTTGCCATTTCTATATTAGGTATCTTCTTAATGTGGAGAGTGGACAACTTAGCAAAAAAGAAAACCGTTGATAAAGCTCCCATAGAAGATACTGTTCCTTTATCGGAGTAAATAGAATGCAAAATAAAAATGTTCGGATTTTCCGAACATTTTTTTTAAGCAAAGAATGAAATTTAGAATGACACTTGTTGGTTAGCTCTTTTTTGTTTGATGTACTGGTATACCGAACCCGCGAGAAACAGAATAAAGAGCGCTCCCAACGTTTTTCCTATAATAGGGTCGCTGATATCTTTTGCCAATGGATGTCCTAATGGAACACGGGTAAAAGTTTCATTAACCGTGGGCACGAGTGACAGAAAAAAGCTGAAAGAGAGTGAGAAATTTTCAAAATACCGTGCTCTGTTACTGTTTTGCTTTTTTGAAAAAAGAAAATATGCGGCAGACACCAAAACGATGATAAAGATGGAAAAAATATGTCCTGCATTAAAACCTCCATGCTTCGAAATTCCCAATGCTGTAAGTGAGGTGATAAGGGTTCCGTAAAAATATATTTTTCCCGGTAGTCTGCTAAGATCGATCTTGCCGTATTTAATAAATGATAGTAATGCTCCTGCAATGGCAGCAATTCCAATAATCGTATGGAATATTCCTAAACCTGATAGTCCCATTTTATGATGTTTTTAATTTATAAATCCTTTATTTGAAAAAATACAGTTCAATTGTTTTTTTTCAATATTTTCCCAAGAGGAACATTGCAAAGTTGCGTCAGAAAAAAAGAAATAGCTTTGCGATTTCGTTCAATTGTTTGGTATTTTGGTTCATAAAAAAGCATCCTTAAACCGGTTTTAAGAATGCTATAAGGGAGGATTTTTAACAGAAATAAGGAAGTGGAATATTATATCGTGTTATCGTCTTTTATTTTTTGACGGTAGTTCGTTGGACTCTGATGATATTTTTCACCAAAGCTTTTTGTAAAATTAGCCAGATCATTGAATCCGCATTCAAATGCAATATCAGTGATGCGCTGATCTGAAACCGCAAGAAGTTCGGCAGCTTTTTCAAGCCTTTTGTTTCTGATATAGTTGGCAGGGGTATCATTATAGAGTTTTGAAAATTCTCTTTTAAAGGAAGACACACTCAGGTTAGCCCGTCCTGCAAGCTGTTCGATCGTTAATTGTGAAAACAGATTGGCTTCAATGATTTGCTTGAAAGTGTAAGTTGTAGGAGAAAAAAGCTGTGATAATATCACTTGTATTGCTTCCGCATTTTGGGTTTGAGCTAACAAAAGTATAATTTCCTTGAGCTTCAGGATCAGGATATCTTCATTTACCAAAGACGGATTCTCAAAATAAAATAACAGTCCTTCAATATATTTTTGAATTAAAAATTCATTGTTGATTTTTTCATTGGATTGATTTGAAATGATGTTTCCGGGAGGATGAAGTAATAAAGGCAATTCCCGATCGTAGATTTTCTTTAGTATGTCCGGATAAAAAGTAACAATTACAACTTCACAGTTAGCCTCGGAGGCAGCATGATAGATTTGTTTACCGGAGGTGATACAATTGAGAAGTAAAGAATAATGGGTAGGTATATTAATTTCATCATTATCCTTCTTATATTGTAGTTCCCCTTTTAAAACATATAGAAAACACGCTTGCTCGGTAACTGGAAAATCATAATTAAAAGGTGAGGTCAATGCAATTTTTTGCATTAATGTTTTACCAAACAGGTCATATTTTTTATAATCATTTACCATAACTTTATTTTTTATCTGGTCCCGTGATGGGTAGCACTATCATCAAGAGAATTTTTTGCATGCCATTAAAATATCTATCAAATATAGATCAGAAAATCTGATTTTAAGTGAGAATGTAATAAAACAATTTTATCAGCTGTTTTTAAATTATCCCGACATAATTAATCAAGACTATTGGTCAATATTGCTTTGTTGTACCGGTCAGTTTTTCAATCTGTATTTTCTTTTTAAACATAAACTTTCAATAATCAATTTACCGAATAACAATTATGACATGAATCATCGGGCGTAGTCAATATTTTTTTGTTCTTTTGCAGTGCGTTTAATTTTTAAATAATAATATGTCAAAATTTGATGATATCAGGCCTTTTTATGATGATGAAGTTAATGATGCTCTGAAGAGTGTTGCAAAACATCCTATGATGAAGGCGTTGATGCGTTTTACTTTTCCTGATCAGGACGAAGAATTTTGGCTTGGACAATTTAAAGATATTCATTCCATTAGCGATTTTCAACACCACTTTATAGCGTATACCGTTCGCCAGATCCTGAAGCAAAGCTCTGAAGGATTAAGTACTTCCGGATTCGAAGACCTGGATAAGGATACAGCCTATCTGTTTGTTTCCAGTCATCGTGATATTGTTCTGGATACCTCTCTGCTCAATTTGGTATTGCTGGATGAGGGACTTGTAATGACATCTTCGGCAATTGGGGATAATCTGGTACAGAAATCATTCCTTCATATCCTTGCAAAACTGAATCGTAATTTTTTAGTTCAGCGTGGACTGCCGATCCGTGAACAACTAAACAGTTCAAAGATCATGTCCGAATATATTTATGAGCTGCTTACTAAAGAAAACCGATCCGTATGGATTGCACAAAGAGAAGGCCGAACCAAAGACGGCAATGACGCTACACAACAAGGAGTTCTGAAAATGCTTGCCATGGCAGCAGGGGAGCAGTCATTAACCGACTTCTTTAAAAGTCTGAAAATAGTTCCGCTATCTATTTCATATGAATATGATCCTACAGATGTTCTGAAGATGCCGCAACTTATGGCGAAATCAAGAAATGAAGTTTATATTAAAGATAAGGATGAGGATTTTACAACAATGCTAAGCGGAGTGCTGGGCCAGAAAAAACGCATTCACCTGCATGCAGGAAAGGTACTTGGGACTGAACTTGATGAAATCGGGTCAGAATTTGATAACAAGAACAAACAGCTACAGGCCATTGCTCAGGTAATCGATGATTCTATTATCCGGAATTATAAACTCTGGCCAACAAATTTCATTGCCTACGACCTTTTACATAAGACCAATCAATATTCCGGATGTTATACGGAAAATGAAAAGATGCTGTTCGAGAGAAGAATGGAAATGCGTATCGATATTTCCGATGCAGAGCTTAAACAAAGTTTTTTAGCAATGTATGCAAATCCGGTTATCAATAAAAATAAATACAATAAATAGCAGGCTTTAGCATATTTGAAATCTGTAAAATAGAATTCTTTTTTAATGCGAAAAGGGAATGAGATAAACCTGTAAACTCAAACTCTTCTGAGTTTTATCATGTATGATATAACACACAGGTCACTTCAGTTTTCCGATCAATACCATGTCAGTAATCATCACACCATCATTATCGGAAGAATTAAAACGTTTTACCTGCAACATATCAAAATTATTTTCCTGGAAAGCTTTTGCTAAATAATCTTCTTGATGGTAATAAAGGTAAACCTGATCTCCTAAACTGGATGTGATCAATCCTGATTTGCTATAATCATCTTCCATCGTACTCAAATAAAATACACCTCCGGGCTTTAACAATGCGGAGACATCTTTGATTAAGGTGATCGCTTCATCACGTGTTAAATAAGGAAGGCAGAAGCCACAAACAATTCCGTCAAATTTTTTTTGGAGCTTATGAATATCCCGGCAATCCATCAGTTGAAAATCTGCTGTAGGATTATTGGCTTGGGCAAGATCAAGCATTTTCGAGGATAAATCGATTCCTAATATGTTGTATTCTGGTTTTCTGTCCAATAAATATTTAGTAATATTTCCCGGACCACAGGCAATATCAAGAATATCGGCACGATCAGCCTCTATTTGATCGCAGAAGAAATTAAAAGTGTTCCCAAACAAGCTTACATCCATGAACTTATCCTGGTATATTTTTGCGGCTTTATCAAATGCCTCAACGGGTTTTAATATTTTCATGATTATAGATTTTGGTATACCAATTTAAATAAATATTATCAATCTCTAAGAAAAAGTAGGGCAGTTTTGAATATATACTTAAAATGGATTCATGATCAATTGACTAGAATAAGCAAAAGTCATGTTATTAATACTCGATTTGTCAATTTCACCTGATAACATAAATGAGTAAAATTGAAGACTCACAAGCTTTTTGCTGGTTTTTGCTTTAAGTGCAATTGAAAGGATTCTTCATCTAAACCTTATTTTTAGTTAATTAAGAAAATGTGAACAACATAAAATTATGCGATAAACGAAATTTAGGGTTGAAGGGTGAAGATTTAGGTTACTCTATTATGGGTGTTTCACCGTAAAATGAAAAAATGATATTAATAAAGCTTAAAAATAAAATGATTTATAGATTTCCATTATTAGACTTTTTAATTTGAAATTATTGACTAGATTATATTGGACTATATTGTTATGCGATAAAGCTTTACAGTTAATAAAAAATTCACCCTGATGTGATTATTGTTATGCAGAGAATAATATTGGTCTAAAAGCTTTATAATGAATAAACTAACTGCAATATCTCAATTTGTTATATTTAATTTAATTAAACAACCTTATAATTTAATATTATTTTAATGCTGTTTGTATTAATAAAAAACTTACATTAGCATATCACCAAAATGAGACATAAAGAATCAAAAAGTATGAAAAGCCTATGAATAAAGGCTTTATATGTTAAAACTAAATGAACAAAATTAAATTTCTATGAAAAATGTGTCAACACAAAAAAAAATTAAACACCTGTTCAGGGTCTTTGAGACTTTTAATCCTAACCTGAACAAATTTTCATCTACGGATCACATTCACTCTTCCAAAATATTGAATTTAATACGGCATTAATCATCTACCGCTAAATATTCTATAGAATACACTTTATGTGAGGCTATTTTAGAACAACCCAATGATTATAAGATCAGGTGGGTGGGATAGCTTGTTTCTATTTTAAAAAAACATATCAACATGGAAGATACTTCAAAAAATAATCTTCAGCTGGATAACCAGTTGAACAGGACAGATATTGCCGTTATTGGAATGTCATGCAGGTTTCCCGGAGCGGATAATTATCATGATTTTTGGAATAACCTTATCAATGGAACCTTCAGTGTAACGGAGATTCCGGAATCGCGTTGGGATTGGCGGGAATACTATGGTGATCCCGCGTCGGACATACCAAAAACTAATAGCAAATGGGGAGGATTTATCAATGATATGGATAAATTTGATCCTTTATTCTTTAATATATCCCCTAAAGAAGCTAAATATATTGACCCCCAGCACAGAGTCTTTTTAGAGGCAGCGTGGCATGCAGTGGAAGATGCAGGATACAGCACGGAGAGCCTGTCTGGCAAAAAAGTAGGAGTGTATGTTGGGGTTTCCAAAAATGATTACGCAGAAATGCTGCAATCTACTCATCAGGAGATTAGCTCGTTCGTTTCTACTGGTACGGTACATTCTATTTTGGCTAACAGGGTTTCTTTTTTCCTTGATATCAGAGGGAAAAGTGAAGTGGTAGATACCGCTTGTTCCAGTTCTTTGGTGGCATTGCATAATGCTATCAGGGATATTCGTTCAGGAAATTGCGAATCTGCTCTGGTAGGTGGTGTGAATGCATTGATTACACCAACCATGTATTTGTCTCACGGGAAATCAGGGATGCTCTCCTCAGAAGGTAAATGCAAAACCTTTGATGAAAGTTCTGACGGATACGTACGTGGAGAAGGAGTAGGATGTATTTTCATAAAACCATTGTCTGCGGCAATAGCAGATAACGATCGTATTATCGGTGTGATTAAAGGAACAGCAGTGAATCATAATGGCCGTTCCAATTCATTGACTTCCCCAAGCGTACGTGCACAGGCTGAAGTAGTAAATGCTGCTTTGGAAGATGCTGCTTTGGAAGCAGGAAATGTAAGCTATATTGAAGCACACGGTACGGCAACGCCATTGGGTGATCCTATTGAGATCAGTGCTTTGAAAAAAGTCTACAGTCAGTATGGAGCGGATGAAAATATCAATTGCACTTTAGGGGCACTAAAAACCAATATTGGTCACCTGGAAAGTGCTGCGGGTATAGCTGGGCTTATCAAAGTTTTGCTATGTATGCAGAATGGAAAAATTCCGGGGATATTGCATCATAAAAAGCTGAATCCATATATCGATTTAAAAGGAAGTCCTTTTGTTATTTCTACTGAAAATACAGAATGGAAGCCTTCTGAAAGCGGAATTCAAAGTGGAGCATTGACAGCCGGGGTAAGTTCTTTTGGAATGGGGGGAGTAAATGCACATGTTATTTTACAGGCGTATGATGGAGAACAAATCAGAAATACGGAGGAAAACGTAAAGAGTTATACCATCCCATTATCTGCAAGAACAGAAAAACAGTTAAAAGCATATGCTGAAAGAATTACAGATTTTATAAGAAAAAATAGGACAGAATTACGCATACAAGATATTGCCTTTACCCTTCAAAACGGAAGAGATACGATGGCTGCTAAAGCTGTTTTCGTAGTTTCTGACGTAGAAGATCTTATTAAGCAGTTAGAAGAATATATTTCCACAGGAAAAATTAACAAAACCGAGAAGGATGCTGAAAATCAACTGGCTGATGGTGTAAGAATTTCTTTACCGGGATATCCTTTTGAAAGAAGAAGATGCTGGATGGATGGAGCTTCTGTTTCAGTGGCCACTTCAAATTCAGCAATTGTTCGGGAAGTGGGATCACCATTGATGCAGTTTTTAAACAAAGATCAGCAACAATGGGAATATGAAGCTCTTTTACAATCAACAAATTATTTTATTCGTGATCATGTAGTGCAAGGCGAATGTATGATGCCGGGAGTTGTTTATCTGGAAATTGCAAGATCGGTAGCAGAACAGGCTTGTGGACGTCCGGTTAATGAATTGAATGATGTATGCTGGATGCATTCGGTAAAAGTATATGAAGAGAATGTTCCTTTACAGATCAAACTTACACCAATAAATACAGGATTTTCATTTGAAATCACAACTACTGACGGGGTTCACTCCAATGGAAATGTCTCACTGAAAAGCAATACAACTTCCGCAGGATCTATTGACTTGCAAAAAATAAAACAACGTTGCTCCACTGTAAAAATAGCAGAAGAAATCTATCAGGAATTTGCAAAAGAAGGTTTGGCTTACAAGGAAACTTTTCAAACCATAACAGAAGGCTTTTTTGCCTCTGATGAAGCAATATGCCTATTAAAACCTACTAAAAAAGAAAATCCGGTTTCCTCAAAAGTCTGGGAACCGTCTCTATTAGATGGGGTTTTTCAAACCGTAGTTGGATTATGTATCTGGGGTAATGTAGAAGCCCAACATCAGTTATTACCATTTTATTTAAAAGCGATCCGTTGTTATGGTAATCTGGCAGATGCTCATTATGCTTATGTCAAAAAATCAGATACATACCAGAATGGAAAAAGGTTTTCATTTGATCTGTTTTTGTGTGATGAACATGGAAATGTGATCCTTGAATTTAATGAATTTGTGAAAAGAGCTTATAAATCAGGACCTGTGACCATTGAGGAAACGGCTGTACCTGTTATTGAGAGCTTACATTATACGACCGATTGGCTAGAAAGACCATTAGGAATCCACGCAGAAAGACCTGCTTCTGTTATTATTTTTGATACGGACGCTTTATTATACGAAAAGATAAAGGCAGAATTGGGTTATACAAAACCAGTTTTGGTATTACCGGGGGATTCTTATGAGAAAAAAGATCAATACACCTATCAGTTTGATGTTGCAGATACGGCATCTTTTAAAAATCTGCTTAAAGATCTTGAAGAAGACGGAATGGTAACGGATAACTGGATCTACAGATGGGGAATGAGCCGTGGTGAACAGGTCGCCGAGAATATGCAGGATATTTATGCATTGTTGTATCTGTCGCAAGCTTTAATTACTGCTGAATATTCTGGACGTATTAAGTTGCTGTTTGCCTACAATTATAATGATACAAAATCTGCTGCTATACAGCAAATGGCAGGTGGGTTTGCCAGAACCTTGGCTTATGAGAACCCAAGGATTTCAATTCTAACATTAGGCATCAGTGAGGCAGATATATCTTCTTATCAGGATATCATTGTGCAGGAAATGACGCATTATGTGATGGCTCCTCTCCTGGAAGTAATTTACCGTAACAGACTAAGACAGGAAAGAACCGTTGTTCCGGTAAAACAACTGGACAATGCATCATCAGAACTGTTGTTAAAAGAAAACGGATGTTATATCATTACTGGTGGCACCGGTGGTTTAGGAATGGTATTCGCGGCTTATTTGGCGGAACACTATAAGGCCAATATTATATTAATAGGCCGAAGCTTAAAGAATGAAGCCATTGAAGAAAAGCTTCAGCAATTAAAACAACTTGGAGGAAATGCAGCATACTACAGAGCTAATGTGGCTGATAAAAGAGCACTTTCTGTGGCTATTTCCAAAATCAAAAAGAAATGTAAAACCATTAATGGAGTCATTCATGCAGCTGGTCTGATTGAAGACTCTTTTATCATCAATAAAAAAGCGGATTCATTTGAGAGGGTGATCACTCCAAAAGTATATGGAACGATCAATCTGGATGAATGCCTTCAGAATGAAACGCTTGATTTCTTTATCGTATTTTCTTCAATAGCTTCATTGATGCCTAATCAGGGACAATGCGACTATGCTTCTGCCAATAATTTCCTTGATCATATGATGGAAATCAGAAACAGAAGAGAAATAGAAAAAGGAAATCATGGAATCAGTCTGGCTATTAACTGGCCTTTGTGGGAAAGTGGAGGAATTACGGTCTCCGATGAAGAACGAGAACATTTATGGCAGGTATTCGGAATGAAACCGATGCTTAATGAAGATGCCTTAAAAGGTTTTGTAAAATTATTAAGCATAAACAATACCTCAATATCTGGTCAGGCGGTATTGATTGAAGGAATTGCAGCTAAAATAGAATCTCACCTAAGTGTTGAGCATGTATTTGATCAAGCCCATAGTGAAAAAAGAGACTCTGAAAAAGGAGATTTCTCTTCGTTACTTAGAAATATGATTGCTGATATTTTACCTAAAACTTCAGTCATAACAGATACAGACAGCTTCAATAAATTAGGTCTTGATTCTTCAGGATTGGTAAAGCTTTCTGCAAAATTGACAGAATTAGTGGGAGCAACAATCAATCCGGTTTTATTGATTGAATACAATACCATCAAAAATCTTGCTGCTAATATTGCCAACGAGGTTCCATCTTTTGATCCTGAAAAGATCAGAGAATCTCTGCCAAACGACACTACAAAGAGCTATATAGCAACTACTTCATTGGTAGATGCTGAACGATCAGACGTAAAGAACTTACTGTTTAGAAAACGATATAGCAATGAAGAATTCTTTATGCAGGATCATGTGGTGGATGGAAAATACAATGTTCCGGGAGCCTGCTACATTGAAATGGGCAGACAGGCTGCCACATTGCTTGGAAAAAGGATCTGCAGTTTATCCAATAATTACTGGCCGGAAGTATTATCATCAGCAGGGCCTGCAATCAATGCTTTTATTCAGATGGTACCAAAGGGTTCATTGTATGCTTACGAAATATTTAGTGAAGATACCAATGGTCGAAAAACAGTACATGCAATGGGTGATGTCAACATGGAAACATCCATTGAACCGGGCGAACTGGGAACTTTTGATATTCAGGCAGCTCAAGAAAAATTAAATATAAGTATAAGCAGGGAAACGGTTTATGAACAAATCATCGCTGAAGGATTACACGTAGGACCTTCTTTTATGCCGATGAAGGAACTGTGGACCAACAAAGAAGAAGCTCTAGGACACCTAATCTTGCCTTTACACGTGGCAGAAACATTGTCAGATTATATTTTACATCCGAGTATGCTTACAGGAGTATTCCAGACCGCTATTATTAATAATAAGCCTAATGGTTTGGAAAACTCCAAATACATTCCGGTGGCCATAGATGAGATTGTATTTACAGGTCAGATTCCTGCGGAGTGTTACGTACATACCATAGCTCACGAAGCTAACAAAACCAGAAGCGGCATCAGAAAATTTGATGCTCAGGTGATGGATATTGAAGGAAATATTATTGCCAAACTTAATGGGTTTTCAATCAAAGAAACAACCAATGCATCCATTACTGTAACTTCAACTCAATCAGTAGCCCCAAGAGTGAAAGCTGTTGAGAGTGGTGAACTTGCGATAGAACGTATTGAAAGTCTTTTGAAAACATTGTTACACGAAGGAGTTGGTCTGGAAGAAGAGGAAATGGATGCTGAAACATCTTTTGAAGAACTGGGAATTAACTCCAGAATGATCATCGATCTGAATAGATTGTTAGCAAAAACCTTCGGAAACTTATCCAAAACCCTATTTTTTGAATACCGCAATATCAATGAGCTGGCAGGGTATTTTCAGAAAAAACATGCGGGTGTATTAAAAGATCTATTAGGTGAACCGGAAGAAATTGATTCAACACCGGAAAGGGTAGAAGAGATTGCTTCTGTTGAGCATTCAACAGAAAAAAGCACAAACAAAGACATTGCTATTGTTGGAGTGAGTGGAAAATATCCAAAATCGAATACGCTTTCTGATTTCTGGGATTTGATGAAAAAAGGAGACGACTGCATTGAAGAGATTCCGCAGGATCGTTTTGATTATAAGGGACATTTTGATGAAGATAGAGAAAATGGATTGTTATATGCCCGTTGGGGTGGTTTTATCAATGATGTTGATCAATTTGATCCATTATTTTTTAATATCTCACCAAGAGAAGCAGAGAAAATCGATCCTCAGGAAAGGTTATTTTTAGAGGTAGTCTGGTCTACGTTGGAAGATGCCGGAATTACCCGTGAGAAACTCACAGAACAATCTAAGAAAGTAGGTGTTTTCGTAGGTGCATTATGGCAGCCATACGTTAACCTTGGAATAGAAGAAACAGCCAAAGGAAATCCTGTCGCTCCAAGTGGCCTTTTATACAGTATTCCTAACAGAGTTTCTTACTTCTTTAACTGGACAGGGCCAAGTATGGCCATAGACACTGCTTGTTCTGCATCATTAACGGCTTTACATTATGCCTGTGAAAGCATCAGAAGCGGAGAATCGGAAAGCTGTATTGCCGGAGGTGTGAACTTATCATTGTCATTGAGCAAATATTTATTCCTGAGTCAGAATAATTTCTTAGCCAGTGACGGACGTTGCAGAAGCTTTGGTATTGGAGATGGTTATGTACCAGGTGAAGGGATCGGTGCAGTTTTGCTTAAACCTCTGGAAAAAGCAATTGCGGATGGTGACCAGATTTATGGGGTGATCAAAGGAACTACCGTTAATCATAATGGAAGAACCAATGGATATACCGTACCAAGTCCTAATTTACAAGGGGAATTGATTCAGTCTGCTTTGCAAAAGACAGGAATTGATCCACGCACCATATCGTATGTAGAAGCTCATGGAACAGGAACATCTTTAGGAGATCCTATTGAAATGACGGGACTTTGTAAAGCTTTTGATGAATATACAGATGATAAACAATTTTGTGCCATCGGTTCTGTAAAATCAAACATCGGGCATCTGGAAGCCGCAGCGGGTATTGCAGGACTGACAAAAATTCTGTTACAGTTTAAACACCAGCATTTAGTACCATCTATTCATTCTGCAACACTGAATCCGAATATCAGTTTTGAAGATACACCCTTCTATGTTCCTCAAAATTTAGCGCTATGGAAAAGACCGGTGATCATTAATCAGAACGGACAATCAGAAGAATTGCCATTAAGAGCGATGTTAAGTTCTTTTGGTGCGGGTGGAAGTAATGCTCATCTTATTATCGAAGAATTCAGAGCACCAGAGCAGACTTCTAAAAATGAATTAGAACAGGATCCTGCGATCATTGTCTTATCAGCTAAAAATGAAGAACGTCTACAGGAACAGGTATTTAACTTAAAGTATACTTTAGAAAAAGATAACACCTTATCATTGGCGGATATCGCTTATACTTTACAAACAGGAAGAGAAGCCATGGAAAACCGGGTAGCTTTTGTTGTGAAGGATATTCCATCATTAATAGGTTTACTGGATGACTTTTTAAAAGATACAGATTCTCAAAAAACATATACAACAGGAACCTGTAAAATAGGAAAAGGTGAAGAAAAATCTACCGAAGTTCAGAATAGGATCAATGCCGGAGATTGGGCTGGAATTGCTGATCTATGGATACAGGGATCTGTATTCGACTGGAATTTGCTTTACGCTGAAAAACAACCTCGTAAGATCAGCCTGCCTACCTATCCTTTTGCAAGGGAACGCTACTGGCTTCCTACTGCTGAAGGAAAATTGAATCCAACAGGAAAAATTGTTGATAGAACACTACATCCATTGGTACACCAGAATACATCTGACCTGGATCAACAACAGTTCAGCAGCACTTTTAGTGGTGAAGAATCATTCTTAGCGGATCATCAGGTACACCATAATAAAATCTTACCAGGAGTTGCTTATCTGGAGCTGGCAAGGGCTGCGGGTAAATTCAGTACCCATAAGCAAGTTACCCAACTTAAAGAAGTAAGCTGGATCAATCCTTTCTGGGTTCATCAATCAGAAACACTTCACATAGGATTACACCGCGATCAGGAAGATGTGGTTTATGAAATATACAGTGGCCATGAAGACACCCTGATTACTCATAATAGTGGAAGACTTTCCAATGTTTTAACGGCAGCTCCTGCAAAAATGAATATTCAGAAGCTTAAAAAAGACTGTGTCAATGAAATCACAGGATCAGAATTGTATAACGCCTTTGATTTAGAAGGATTAAACCTAAAGAGTAGTTTTCAGCAGGTAGAGACCTTATATGTGGCAGAAGAATATGCTTTGTCAAAAATAAAATTGGTGAATAACGAAGGTTGCGTATATCCGCCTTGTATTATGGATAGCCTTCTTCATGCCATTTATGGTTTAATGGATTCTTATTCATTGATATTGCCTTTTTATGCCGGAGAAATTAATTTCTATAAAGGACTTGAAGAAGCCCTGGAGCTTTGGGGTTATGCGGTGAGAAAAAAAGAAGGAGATAACGACAAGGTTGTAACTGCCGATTTTTATTTATTAAATGAAAACGGAGAAGCATTATTATCCTTTAAAGACTTTATCTTCCTGCCTTTGGGAAGCAAGGATTCCGATCATTCAGGAATAAAGACTTCTTCGAATGAAAAAGGAAAAGTAGTGTATTATCAACAGGAATGGAAAGAAGAAGCCTTAAGCTCAGAACAACTTGAAACCACCAATCAGATAATTCTTATTGCTGGTGGTGCCATAGATTTGTGCGATAAGCTTCAGGAAGAACTGGGACTGGAAGTTATATCCATCAACCAGGAAAAGCCACTGGCTTTCTTCAATTCCGTATTATCTAAAATAAAAGAAAAAATAAAGGAGAAAGGGCGTACTCAAATTACGATCGTTTGTCAGAACAGTGATTACCCTGAGTATGGTTTTGTATCCGGATTGCTTAAAACAGCACATCTTGAGTATCCTGGAATTACAGGTAAAGTACTTGCCGTGGACCATTTATCCGTTAAGAATTTGGGAGAACTTACTTCAATGATTGAAGCGGAGCAGCATAATAAAGATGTTGAAGTAGCCTATACTAATGGTGTAAGAACCGTGAAAAGATCAGTGTCTGTAACTTTTGACTCCCAAAATACAGAAGGCATAACCTTTAAAAAAGGAGGAGTTTACCTTTTAACGGGTGGTGCAGGAGGCTTAGGTTTGAAGATCGCAGAGCATATTTGCAGTAAAAATAATATTACACTGGTACTAACAGGCAGAAGTGTATGGTCTGAAACCATTAAGACTTTATTGTCTAAAATACCTGGAGCTGTTTATCATCATTGTGATCTGAGCAACTTTGAAGAAACCCAGAAACTGGTACATCTTATTAATCAGGAATATGGTCCTTTAAATGGCGTGATTCACAGTGCAGGTGTCCTTAGGGATAGTTATATCATCAATAAAACATCTTTACAGGTGGATGATGTTTTTGCAGCTAAAGTAGAGGGGACAAAAAACATTGATGAAGCGACCAAAGATCAGCCATTAGATTTTATGGTATTCTTCTCTTCCATAACAAGCATTAAAGGAAATGCCGGACAGGCGGATTATGCTGCTGCTAATGCTTATTTGAATACGTATGCGACTTACCGAAATACAGAAAGGAATAGTAAAAAAGCAAACGGTAAAACTTTAAGCATCTGCTGGACTTTATGGAAAGATGGCGGAATGCAGGTGAATGAAGAAGACATAAAGCATTTGGAAACACACCTGGGATCACTTTCACTTCCATCCGCAGATGGTATAAAGGCTTTTGATACTTTACTAAAAAATGGGAAAGGAGAAATTCTGGTTACCTATGAAAACATTCATGAAGATGTACAGGTTTCTAAAATTAAGGTAGAAGATGCTCCAATAGCCCAAGTAGCTATTGGTCAATCTGAAATTTCAGAAAAAGTTTCAGGTAAAATTATCGAAACAGTAGCAGCGTTGTTAAAATTAAACCCTGCGGCTATTAAAAGAGACAAAGCATTTGGTGATTACGGTTTTGAGTCCGTTTCACTAACCAGATTTGCCCGCCAGTTAAATGCATTTTATGAGCTTAAATTATTACCCACTGTTTTTTATAATTATCCGACGATCAATGATCTGAAAGATTTTTTAATGGAAGAACATTATGTGTCAGTAGCTCAAAAACACAGCTCATCTGTAGTTGTAAAATCAGAAGAAGTTCAACCTACTATGATCACACACAAACGAGTTGCTTTCAATAATGAGGGGCGTACCGCATTACCAAAAACAGCTGTGAATGTCATCAGTAACAATACTGATACAACACAAAAAGCAGTTGCTATTATTGGGATCAGTGGACGTTTCCCTGGGGCAGATGATTTAGAGGCTTTCTGGAAAAATATCAGTCAGAATAAAGATCTGATCACTGAAATTACCCCAGACCGATGGGATTGGAAAGCGTATTACGGAGATCCGTTAAAAGAAAAAAATAAGACCAAAGCTAAATGGGGCGGACTGATCTCCGACATTGATAAATTTGATCCTTTATTCTTTAACATCTCTCCCCGTGAAGCAGAACTGATGGATCCACAACAAAGAATCACTCTGGAGGCCGTATATCATGCTCTTGAAGATGCAGCAATTGCACCGGATAAGATCAAAGGAAGCGACACCAGTATTTTTATTGGAGTTTCCACATCCGACTATTCTATGTTAGTGAATAATCAGTCTGATTTAACCGGACAAGGACATTATGCAACCGGATCAGTACATTCTATCCTGGTCAACAGAATATCTTATTTATTAGATATTCGTGGGGCAAGCGAGCCTGTGGATACCGCTTGTTCTAGTTCACTGATTGCCATTCACCGTGCCGTAGCACACATCAGAAACGGAGATAGCAAAATGGCAATTGCCGGAGGGGTAAATGCACTTCTTTCTCCGGAATTAACTCTTTCATTCAGTGAATCTGGAATGCTAAGCGTAGATGGACGTTGTAAAACATTTGACGAAAGTGCTAATGGTTATGTACGTGGTGAAGGAGTAGGAGTGGTGATCTTAAAATCATTGGAACAGGCAGAAGCAGACGGAGATCATATTTACGGAATTATCCGTGGAAGCGCGGAAAACCATGGTGGAAAAGCCAATACACTAACTTCTCCAAACCCGAATGCTCAAAAAGAACTTTTGGTTAAAGCGTATAGCAGAGCAGGAGTTCATCCGGCAGATGTAAGCTATATAGAGGCTCATGGAACAGGAACTTCTCTGGGAGATCCCATTGAAATAGAAGGATTGAAATTGGCTTTTAATACTTTATATAAACAGAGAAATCAAACTCCGGCAGAAGCTGCCTATTGCAGTATTGGAAGTGTCAAAACAAATATTGGCCACCTGGAAGCTGCTGCAGGAATTGCAGGGGTAATGAAGGTCATCCTGGCGATGAAACATAAAACACTGCCTGGAAATCCTCATTTGATTCAGACCAACCCATATTTAAATCTGGATGGAAGTCCGTTCAGGTTGCAGCAAAATACAACCGACTGGAATGTTGCTGACAACAAACCAAGAATTGCGGGAATCAGCAGTTTTGGTTTTGGAGGAGCCAACGCTCATTTAATTATAGAAGAATATATTCCTACCAGAAAAGGAATTGTGGAAGGACAGCCTGCTGTTATTTTATTATCTGCAAAAAATGCAGACCGGTTAAAAGCTAAAGCATTGCAGTTGAAAACATTCTTGCAAGCTCATCCGGATACTGATTTACACGAACTGGCTTACACGTTGCAATCAGGGCGTGAAGCGATGGAAGAGCGTCTTGCATGGATTGCAGAAAGCCAGGAAGATCTATTGACTCAGTTGGAGAACTACACCAATGGCAATAGCTTTGGATTCTATCAAGGAAATACCAATCAGGAGCAAATCGGCTTCCTTCTCGAGGGAACTGCAGGAAAAGCCTATGTGGAAACAGCTTTTAAAAATAATGAGATCAAAAGCCTTGCTCAGCTGTGGGTAAAAGGAATTGATGTTGATTGGAAACTATTGTACACAGATATGTTACCAAAACGCATAAGTCTCCCTGTTTATCCATTTGCAAGACAACGGTACTGGATCCCTGATTCTCCTAAAAGAATAGTGCATGCACCAATCACAGAAAATCATCTGCATCCTTTGTTACATACCGATGAATCTAATGGTAAGCAAAAACAATACGCGGCAGTATATGATGGAACTGAATCTTTCCTTTATGATCACATCGTAAATGATGAGAAAATACTTCCGGGAGTAGCCTATCTGGAAATAGCGAGAGCAGCAGGGGCTTTGAGCTCCCAAAAGCAAGTGGTAAAATTAAAAAATGTGAGTTGGCTGAACCCGCTAAAACTTGAAAATGGAATGGTCTCTATTGCCGTTACATTGGATCCAGAACCAACAGGTCTTAATTACAAAATTTATAATCAGAAAAATAGCCAGCTTCTTTATGGAAACGGTTTGATCATTACCGGTGAGGGAGAACCTCTCGGAAGATATGATCTGGAAATGATGAAAACGGCCTGCTCAAATGTTATTCCTGGAGCAGAAGTTTATCACAATTTCAAAGAAAACGGATTGAACCTTGGAAAGAGCTTCAGAGGAGTTGCCCAAATTAACGTAGGGGAGAATATCGCTTTATCAGAGATCCGTCTTGAAGAACTGGAAGGTTGCATGTATACACCGGGTATTATGGACAGTCTCTTGCATACTATTTACGGATTGGTTATTTCCGCAGGAGAAGCCTATTCATTGGAGTTACCCTATTTTGTAAAAGAAGTATATTTTTATGAGCCTATAACAGATGCTTCAGTATTGTGGGGCTATGCCAGAAAAAGTGAAAATTACAAAGACGGCGATCAGGTCGTTGCATACGATCTGGATCTCCTGAATAATGAAGGAGATGTATTGTTAAGCTTCAAAGATTTTGTGGCACTTCCCTTGGATGGTCTTGAAACTAAGGTACAGGAAGATACTCCTGACGAAACTGTTGAAAAATCGGTTGACGAACAAATAACAGCACCAGTTGAAGCAAGTTTGCTAAAGAAAAAAGCAACCGATAAGATCATCAGTATTGTTGCTGAATTAGTAAGAATGGTGCCTGCCGAAATTGAAAATGATAAAAAATTCGGAGATTATGGGTTTGATTCCATTTTATTAACCCGTTTCAACAATGAGCTCAACGGTTATTATGATCTGGATCTGATGCCAACGGTCTTTTATAATTATGCAACCATTAATAAGCTGGCGGCATTTATGACAGAAGAATATACGGAGGCGCTCACTGCATTACACGGGGAAGCTCCTGCTGCTCCAATAGTTAAACCGGTTGAAAAGCTCACGATAAAAAAGACCGCTTTTTCAACAACGGTGGCAACGCCTGTAAAGCAACCAGTAAAACAGTTCACTCCTTACAAACCAAAGCCACAATCCGTCAATGAACCTATTGCTATTATTGGGATGAGTGGACGCTTTCCGGGATCACCGGATCTGGATACTTTCTGGAAAAATATCAGCGAAAATAAAGACCTGATCACAGAAGTTCCCGCAGACCGATGGGATTGGAAAAAATATGACGGAGATCCTTTAACGGAAAAGAATAAAACCCGATCCAAGTGGGGAGGTTTCCTTACCGATATCGATAAGTTTGATCCTGCATTTTTCAGTATTTCTCCCATGGAGGCTGAGCTAATGGATCCTCAACAACGTATTCTCATGGAGTCCGTATACCAGGCGCTGGAAGACGGTGGAATTGCAACAGAAAGCATTAAGGGGACCAATACCGGAATATTTATAGGAGTTTCTGCCTCTGACTATTTGATACGCCTTCGCCATGAAACCGATTTAGCGGGACAAATGCATACCACTACAGGCTCCGTACATTCCATGATGGTGAACAGGATTTCCTATTTACTGGATATCAATGGACCAAGTGAACCGGTAGATACGGCCTGTTCAAGTTCATTAATTGCCATCCACAGGGCGGTTGAAAATATCAGAAACGGTATGTGTAATATGGCCATTGCAGGAGGAGTGAATGCACTACTTTCTCCAGAGTTGACCCTTTCTTTCAGCCAATCAGGAATGTTGAGCAAAGACGGAAGATGTAAAACGTTTGACCAGAGTGCCAATGGATACGTAAGAGGAGAAGGAGTAGGAATTATTGTCCTTAAATCATTGAAACAGGCCATTGCAGATGGTGATCCTATTCATGCGGTGATCAGAAGTACCGCAGAAAACCATGGGGGAAGAGCGAACACCTTAACTTCACCTAATCCGATTGCACAAAGAGATCTTTTGCTTCATGCCTATCGCAGTGCCGGAATCGATCCGCGTGATGTGAGTTATATTGAAGCTCACGGAACCGGAACACCTCTTGGAGATCCGATAGAAGCAGAAGGACTGAAGCTTGCATTTAAAGATTTATATAAAGATAAAGGACTTCAACAGCCTGCAGAACCGCATTGCAGTATCGGAAGTGTAAAAACCAATATCGGACACCTGGAATCTGCAGCAGGTATTGCAAGTACTATTAAAGTACTACTGTGTATGAAACACAATACATTGCCAGGAAATCCACACTTAAAAAATCCTAATGAATACCTGAAATTAAACGGAAGTATCTTCCAGTTGCGAACAGAGACAGGTCCCTGGATCACATCCGATAACCGTCCTAAAATTGCGGGAATCAGCAGTTTCGGATTCGGAGGCGCCAATTCACATATTATCATTGAAGAATACCGACCTGATCAGACAACTCCTTATCAGGAAGACGGCCAGTCCATTATTATACTTTCTGCAAAAACTAAAGACAATCTGAAACAGCAGGTGAGTAACCTTTTAGATTTTGTTCAAAAAAATCCTGAAGCGAATCTTTCTGATATTGCCTATACCCTGCAAAAGGGCAGGGATGAGATGGAAGAAAGACTGGCCTTGGTCGTAACCAATAAAATCGAATTGATGAGCAGACTGACAGATTATCTTTCAGGAAATTCAGAACATGGATTTACAGGAAATATAAAACAGGATAAAACGGGTTCCGGAAATGCCTATATCAGTATTGCCATTGACAATAAAGACCTCAATTCATTGGCAGGCTTATGGGTTAAAGGAGCATCTGTAGATTGGAACCTGCTATATATCAACGGACGTCCTTCGAAAATCAATTTACCGGTTTATCCGTTTACCAAAAACAGATACTGGATCCCTGTCAGTTCATTCCTGCTAAAAACAATGGCAAATACCAGAATTCATCCATTACTGCATATGAATGAATCGGATTTAAATGAACAAAAGTATACCAGTATTTTTACAGGTGAGGAAGTTTTCCTGAGCGATCATAAAGTAAGAAACGAAAAGATATTGCCGGGAGTTGCTTATCTCGAACTGGCAAGAATTGCCGGAACATTGAGTACAGGCCAAAAGGTAACACAACTTAGAAATATCAGTTGGGTCAATCCGATTTCCATCGTGGATGACTATGCAAAGATTTCAACCGCGATTTATAGGGATGGTGATCAGCTTTGCTATGAGGTTTATAACGATGAAGAAGTGGTACATGGTAATGGTCAGATATCGACCGATAAGCTTATCCAGCCGGAAAATATGGACATCAATACTTTGAAGGCTAAAGCCAATAAGGTATTGGATGGGAAAGGAATGTACAATGAATTTTTGGCCGCTGGACTTGATCTCGGTACTGCCTACCAGGGAGTTCAAAAGATGTATGCAGATGACCATGGTTGTTTAGCTAAAATTAATCTGACCAACCTAGAAGGCTTTATGTACACTCCTGGAATCCTTGACAGTATGCTCCATACCATTTATGGTTTCCAGCAACTAGCTGACGAAACGTATTCATTGGCACTTCCTTATTTTATGGGAGAGATGAGCTGCTACCAGACATTAGAAGGACAATCATTGTGGGCATATGCACGAAAAAATGAGCAAACTAAATCAGAAGATAAGCTGGCAGCATACGATATTGATCTGATTAATGATCATGGTGTCGTTCTAGTAAGTTTCAGAAACTTCGTGGCCCTTCCGTTAGATGGTTTTAAACCCACAAAGTTAGTTAAAAAAGATACTGATACATTTATCTATCAGCCGGTTTGGGAAGAAATGGTTGCAAAAGACTCCTCCAAAGTACTTGAAACTGAGAAACAGTTCATTTGGCTTGCAGAAGGTAAAGATTCATTGGCAGAAACATTAAAAGAAAGATTGGGAATTCCGGTACAGACCATTGCAATCGATCAGCCAATCGAATATTTTACTACAATACTTGAACAGCTTAAAAGCTACTTGACGAAAAATGCTTCAATGCATATCACAGTGGTTTACCCAAATCATCAGTATCCACAGGCAGGATTTATTACCGGGTTGTTAAAAACGGCAGTTCAGGAAAATCCTGGAGTTACCGGACAGACCATCGGTGTAGACAGCTTCGATCCTGATTTTCTGGCAGAATTACTGAAAAATGAAGTAAGTAAAAATGCTGAAATCCGTTATGATCAGGGTATTTTCAAAACAAAACAGTTCAGACCGGTAGTAAAAGATATTCTAGCGGTAGATCAAATGGCGATCCGTGAAAATGGAGTATACCTCATTACAGGTGGTGCCGGTGGTCTCGGACAGATTTTCGCGAAGCATATAAGCAAAACTAAAAATGTGAAAATTATCCTGACAGGCAGAAGAACTGCAGATCAGGAAATAGAAAAACTACTGTCTGAAATTCCGGGAACAGTATATTATTCATGTGATATTACAGATTATCAGGACACAGAGCGATTGCTTACAACCATCAAACAAACCTATCAGGGATTGAATGGAATTATCCATAGTGCCGGAACGTTGAAAGATAGTTTTATTCTGAATAAAACCCAGGAACACTTGCAACAGGTGCTTCATCCTAAAATTACAGGAGCGAGGGTATTAGATGAAGTAACAAAAGATGAACCTCTTGATTTTATGATGTTCTTTTCATCCGTTGCAGCAGTAACGGGCAATGCAGGACAATCAGATTATGCGTCGGCCAACACCTATCTGGATCATTATGTGGAATACCGAAATGAAGCCGCTGCCAAAGGACAGAGATCAGGAAAAACAATCAGTCTGAACTGGCCATTATGGAAATCCGGTGGAATGCAGGTAAGTGCAGCAGGAGAAAAATACCTTGAAAGTCAGTTTGGTATGATTCCAATGGCAACAGAAACTGGTCTTGAGATGTTCGATCTTATTCTGAAAGCCCAGTCAGGACAATATGCGGTGTATTTCGGTAAAGAAGAAGGAATTTCCAGAACGACAGGTAATGCAATTGCAGGGACCACTCAAAAAAATGTTTCAGTACCTAAAAGTACAAATGAAAATGTAGGTGGTTCAAAAACGGCGAAAGATAAGATCGTTAGAGAAGTGAGTGAAATTGTAGCAAAACTGCTTAAAATGGAGGTTTCTACCGTTGACCAGGAAACAGAATTTGGTGAATATGGTTTTGATTCCCTTTTAATGACCCAGTTTACCAGTGCATTGAATAATTTCTATGATCTTAAATTAATGCCTACGGTATTTTATAACTATCCGGCTATTGGAGTATTTTCAGAATTCCTGATCAAAGAATATCCAAACCTTGCAATAGAAAGTGAAAATGATTCAAGGGCTGTAACTCCAGCTCAGGATTCAACTCGATTTGATCAATTTTCCGGGCGTAAAAACAGAAAACATTCTTCACAATACAACAGCTCACCGGTAAAGGCAGCTCAAAAGCCAGCTGAAGAGGGAATTGCTATTATAGGGATCAGCGGACGTTTTCCGGGATCACCTGACATCAATACTTTCTGGGAGAGAATTAAAAATAATGAAGACCTGATCACAGAAATCCCTGAAGACCGATGGAGCTGGCAGGAATATTACGGAGATCCTCAAAAAGAAAGCCGCAAAACCAAAGCAAAATGGGGTGGATTTATCAGCGATATCGACAAATTTGATCCTTTATTTTTCAATATTTCGCCTAAAGAAGCTGCTTTAATGGATCCTCAGCAAAGAATTACCCTTGAAGCTGTATACCACGCTTTGGAAGATGCAGGAATAGCCACTTCCGCATTAAGAGGAACCAATACCGGAACCTTTATCGGAGTATCTGCGGTAGATTATTCCATGTTATTGAATAACGGAACCGATCTTACAAGTCTGGCACAGTTTTCCACAGGTGCCGCTCATTCGATATTGGTGAACAGAATTTCTTATCTATTGGATATTCATGGACCAAGTGAGCCGGTGGATACTGCGTGTTCAAGTGCATTAATTGCCATTCATCGAGGCGTAGAACACATCAGAAACGGACATTGCGATATGGCCATTGCAGGTGGAGTCAACGCCATACTGTCTCCGGAACTGACGCTTTCCTTCAGCAGTGCAGGGATGTTGAGCGAAGATGGAAGATGTAAAACTTTTGATCAGCGTGCCAATGGTTATGTCCGTGGAGAAGGAGTGGGAATTGTGATCCTCAAGTCTTTAAGCAAGGCTGTAGCTGATGGTGATCATATCTACGGAGTGATCCGTGGAACGGCTGAAAACCATGGTGGAAGAGCTAATACGTTAACCTCTCCGAATCCCAATGCACAAAGAGATCTATTGGTAAAAGCATACCGAAATTCAGATATAGATCCACGTGATATCAGCTACATAGAAGCACATGGGACAGGAACAGCGCTGGGTGATCCTATAGAAATTGAAGGGCTTAAGCTTACATTCAATACATTATATGAGGATAAAGGACTACAGCAAACACAAAAAGCCTATTGCAGCATTGGTAGTGTAAAAACAAATGCCGGACATCTTGAGTCTGCAGCCGGAATGGCCGGATTAGCAAAAGTATTGATGGCTATGAAGCATAAAGTTTTACCTGGTAATCCGCATTTGCAAAATCCAAATGCCTATTTACAAATGGAAAATACCCCATTCCGTTTACAGAAAGAAACTACAGAATGGACCAGCGAAGGAAATAAGCCACGAATTGCCGGGATCAGCAGTTTCGGATTTGGAGGAGCCAATGCACACATCATTATTGAAGAATATCAGTCATCAAAATTGACTCATAAAATAGATGGCAGTGCTATTATTCCATTATCGGCAAAGACAAGGGAGCAACTTCAACAACAGATTATCAATCTTAAGAACTATCTGGAGCTGAATCCTCAGCTTGATATACATGATGTCGCTTATACTTTGCAAAATGGGCGTGAAAAGATGAAGGAAAAAGCGGTATTTATAGCAGCTAATACCAAAGATCTTATCAACCTTCTTTCTGAAAAAAGAGATCTGAATGCTCCTGTTTGCAAACCGGAAGAAAATAATAGAGCTTTAATTTCAACGGCAGAAAACTGGTTAAGCGGAGTATTAAAAGATTGGTCTGCTTGTTATCTGGGTCAGAAACCAGCTAAAATAAGTTTACCAGTGTATCCGTTTGCACGTAATCGTTATTGGATTCCGGAAGGAAAAAAGACAGTAGCCGTTTCTGCAAAAGAGCCAGATCAGGAACTATTTGAATATTCTTCAGAAAACATAACAATAGAAGAAAGAACTGAACCTGTTGATGTAAAGACTAAAACAGCTCAGGATAACAGCTGGCTGATGGTAAAATTAATTCAGATCGCAGCAGCAACGATTGTGTTGCCTGAAGAAGATTTTGATACGACCACTCAGTTTAAAGACTATGGTTTTAATTCCATTATGGGTGTTGAATTGGTAAACAATATCAATTCCGAACTGAATATCACCATCAAGGCAACTGATTTATACAGTTATCCTAACATTAATTTAATGACGGATTATGTGTTAAAGAATTTTTCTGAAGAATTGCAGGGTCTTGTTGAGGTTCATCACTATGCTATTGCAGATAAAACCATATTAACCGAAAAGAAAAGTCAGGCAGCTGAAAATAAAGTTTCAAAGCATTCTGATTCCACCGCTGAAATTGCGATTATAGGAATCAGTGGACAATTCGGAACGGCCAATGATCTGAATGAATACTGGAAAGTATTGGCAGAAGGGCAGTGTCTTGTCAAAGAGATAAAGGATGAGAAATGGACGAGAGATGATAACAATGTGGAAGGACAGAAAAGATGGGCAAGCTGTTTGGAAAATCCGGACTATTTTGATCCTTTATTCTTTAAACTTTCAGGGTCTGAAGCAGAAATGATGGATCCTATGCAGCGGTTATTCCTTGAACATAGCTGGAAAGCGATTGAAGATGCAGGAATTGACTCAGACTCTCTTTCATCTCTGAAATGCGGTGTATATGCAGGAGCAGGACACAGTGATTATATTGCTGGAACTGAAGGAACATTACCTTCGGCGCTTTGGGGAAATTCAAGTGCGATATTGGCCTCAAGAATTTCTTATTTCCTTAATTTAAAAGGACCTGCAATAGCCGTCAATACAGCTTGTTCAAGCTCTTTGGTTGCAATGGATCTTGGATTTAACAGTCTTCAAAGAGGCGATACAGATCTTGTTTTGGCGGGTGGTATCAATATTATCAATTCTGCCCATTCACATGATATGGCGGTAAGAGCGGGTATGCTGTCTGCAGATGGACGATGCTACACCTTTGATAGTAGAGCTAATGGCTTTGTGATGGGAGAAGGTGTTGGTGTTGTTGTTTTGAAAAGGCTGGCAGATGCAGAACGGGATAACGACCGTATTTATGGAGTGATCAAAGGAAGTCTGACCAACCAGGACGGAACAACCAATGGTATTACCGCTCCAAGTGTAGTATCTCAGGAAGAACTGGAGAAAGAAGTATATGACAGGTTTAATATCAATCCTGAAACCATCACCTACGTGGAAGCTCACGGAACAGGTACGGGATTAGGAGATCCTATAGAATTTGAAGCTTTAAATGCATCATTCAGAGCGTACACCAATCAACAGAATTTCTGCAGTCTGGGAAGCGTGAAAACAAATATAGGTCATGCTTTAGAAGCTGCCGGAGTGGCTAGTGTTTTAAAAGTACTTCTGGCAATGAAACATAAACAATTGCCGCCTAGCATTAATTATGAGAAGCCTAATGCGTTAATCAATTTTAAAGGGAGTCCATTTAAAATACAGGATACACTAACCGATTGGAATACACCGGCTAATACGAAAAGAAGAGCGGCCATCAGCAGCTTTGGTTTTAGTGGAACCAATGCGCACATGGTTATTGAAGAATACATCCCTCAGGAAAAGAAAGAGATTAAGCATAGCGGAGATGTATTGATCATCTTGTCAGCTAAAAGCAGAGAACAGTTGATTGTACAGGCTGAACAGCTTGTTAAACATATTAAAAATGAACCGTTCATCAGCTTATATGATATTGCTTACACCCTTCAAATTGGAAGATCAGCGATGGAAGAAAGATTGGCTGTTCCAGCGAACACAATTGAAGATTTAGTTAACCGTCTTACTGATTTTACAATCGGAAAAGGAGGGCATTATTTTACTGGAAATATCAGACAGCATAAAAAAGAAGTCAACCGATCTTCCGAAGCATCTGCGATTCAAAATGCTTTAGCCAATAAATTCTGGACAGCTGTAGGAGAATATTGGGTAAAAGGATTTCCTGTAAAATGGAATGTATTATATCAGGAAACGAAGTGTAATAAAGTTAGTCTACCTCATTATCCTTTTGCAAGAGAAAGATATTGGCTGAAATCTGAACAGAAAATAGTTACAAGTTCTGCTATTGCACATCCTTTATTGCATCAGAATAATTCCAGTCTAAAGAATTGTTTGTTTAGCAGTCTGCTGAATGGAAGTGAATCTTTTTTAAGAGATCATAAGATCTTTGGAGAACAGGTTCTGCCTGGAGTCGCTTATCTTGAAATGGCCCGTGTAGCAGGTGAGATGGGTGCTGAGGTTTCAATAGCTCAATTAAGAGAAGTGAACTGGTTACAACCTGTAAAGGTTAATACTGAATCAGTACAACTTCACATTAATATTGAAACTTTAAATAATGAATGGACTTATAAAATCTATTCAGGTCCTAACGAGAAACAACTGCATGGACAGGGAATCATGGGTTCGGTTTCCAGCTCAGCTCCTCAGATCAAAAACATCAATAAGTTACGAAATAGCTTTATTTCAAAAATGGATAAAGCAGCCTATTATGAATTGTTCAGATCTATTGGATTGGACTATGGAACAACCTTCCAGGGAGTTCAGGAGGTTTGGTATAATGAGGAGTCTGCATTATCAAGAATTGAGCTAACTCCAGAAGCTGGATTTACTTTATCCCCTGGAATGATGGATGGCGCATTACAAACCTGCATGGCGATCAGTCTTTCTGATCAAAGCCAGCAATTGATGTTGCCATTCAGTGTAAGGGAGATCAATATCTATAAGCCTTTATCACAAGAAATCTGGTGTTATGTGAGAAAAAACAGTTCAGGTAAACAATCCAGCAGTTATGAGATTGAAATGCTGAATCAGCAGGGTGAGGTTCTGATCAGTTTCACTGAGTTAGTGGTTTTAACATTAGAAAACAACAACAGTACATCTTCGGTGGCTCATGAGAATAAACGTCAGAATACGGAAACTTCAGAGAGTGGTATTGGATTGTACCTGTATGCTAATGAATGGCAGAAAGCAGATGTAGAGGAATTTAATTCAAAAAGAACAAACACATCAGTTGCTCCTTTGGTATTTATGGCGGGTGGTTCTGCAGTATTAGCAGAAAAGCTGGAAGAGAGCCTGGAATGTGAAGTAAAGATGATTCATGAAAATGCTCCGGAAGAAACTTTTATTCAGATTCTTGAAGAAATACAGCAAAGAAAACCTGTAGGGCAAATGATTCAATTGGTATATCCTGCCGGAGAAGAAATGGATTATAGTTTTCTTTCAGGATTATTGAAAACAGCAGTACAGGAAAGCTTAGTGTCCGCAGGAAAACTAATTGAAGTAGACAATCTGTCGATTAACGGATTGAATGAATTAGTGAGGATTTTACAAATTGAACAGGAAAATACCGATGCTGAAGTTCGATATCACCTTGGAAGAAGAGAAGTAAAAAAACTGAAAGTTTTAAACATAAACGACAATCAAGAGGTAAAAACAGCCGCTAAAGAAAATGGTGTTTATCTGATCACTGGAGGTGCAGGCGGATTGGGATTATTATTTGCAGATTACTTCAATCAGACTGCAGGCACAAAAGTAATATTGGTCGGCAGAAGTGAGCTTAATGCTTCACAAAAAGGTAGATTAAGAAAATTGTCCAGCACCGCTTACGAACAATGCGATATTACTGATCTTGGAAGCGTAACGGCTTTAATGAAAAAAATCAAAAATGAATATGGCCGTATTGATGGTATTATTCATAGTGCTGGGGTAACCAGAGATAGCCTGATGATTCACAAGACAGCAGCTGAGGTTAGGGATGTTTTCTCTGCTAAAGTAAAAGGAGCTAAAAACATTGATCTGGCAACCAAAAATGAAAATCTTGATTTCACGGTTTATTTTTCATCATTAGCGGGAATATTCGGAAATACAGGACAGTCGGATTACGCATCAGCTAATTTGTGGCTGGATCATTTTGCTTCACATCGCGAAATGGAACGGCTTCGTGGAAAAAGAACAGGAAAGACAGTAAGCATCAACTGGCCATTATGGAAAGAGGGCGGAATGCAGATCAGCACAGAACACGAGAAATATATGGCGCATCATTTTGGTTTATGGCCAATGCTGACTGCTGATGGACTTCGTGCTTTTGACACTTTATTGAACAGCAATTTCAATCAGGGAATTGTCATCTATGGAGATCCTGAAAAACTGGGAATAGAAAAAGGAAGTTCACTACCTCAAAAAGAAGTGGCAAAAGAAACTCCGGTTTCCCAGGCTGATGACCATTTATATGAAGCATCTATAGAATATATTGGGACATTGATAGCCGGAACCTTAAAGATCCCTGTGGCTAAATTACAGCAGGATATTCCTTTTGAAGAATTTGGTATCGATTCTACGATAGTCGTAAGATTGACGAACCTATTGGAAGAAAAACTCGGTAAGGTTTCAAGAACCGTATTTTTTGAATGTCAGACCTTAGGTGAATTGGTTTCTCATTTCCTGAAAACCCATCGCAATGAACTTATGAAACTAACAGGATCAGCAACAACCGTTGATCATAAGAAAGTAGCATTTACAGATCAGGTAAAAAATATACAATCTACAGCATCTGATAAGGCAGTAGATCAACGAACAGAAACTCCTGAAAAGGAACTTCCTGAATCATTAATACTATCTGAAGATATTGCCATTATCGGATTGAGTGGAAAATATCCTGATGCTAAGAATCTGGATGAGTTTTGGGAGAATCTTAAATCAGGAAAAGACAGCATCAGAGAAATCCCTGAAGACCGATGGAAGATCAGCGATTTTTATGATCCTGTAAAAGGTAAAGAAGGGAAAACCTATAGCAAATGGGGTGGATTTATGAAAGATATTGATCTTTTTGACCCTTTATTCTTTAATATTTCTCCTAGAGAAGCAGAAATCATGGACCCTCAGGAAAGACTTTTCTTACAAACAGTATGGGAAACCATGGAAGATGCGGGATATACAAAAGCCAAACTTCAGGGGAAAGTAAATGAAACAAGCGGTATGTCAGGACAGGTTGGAGTATATGTAGGAGTAATGTACGAAGAATATCAGTTATTCGGAGCAGAAGAAACAGCAAAAGGAAATCCGACAGCTTTACTGGGCAACCCAAGCGGTATTGCCAACCGGGTATCTTACTTTTTCAATTTCCACGGACCTAGTATGGCGGTAGATACGATGTGTTCTTCTTCTTTAACGGCAATCCATATGGCTTGTAAAGATTTACAGTCAGGAGAAATAGAAATGGCTGTTGCAGGAGGAGTCAATCTAAGTTTGCACCAAAACAAATTTTTAATTTTAAGTGAAGGTGGATTCGCCTCCAGCAAAGGCCGATGCGAGAGTTTCGGAGAAGGTGGAGAAGGCTATGTACCGGGTGAAGGAGTTGGAGCTGTGTTACTAAAACCTTTAAGCCGTGCTGTTGCTGACGGTGATCGTATTTACGGAGTGATTAAAGGAACAGCTGTCAACCATGGCGGCAAAACCAATGGTTACACCGTCCCGAATCCAAAAGCTCAGACTGCGGTTATTAAAGCGGCCATGAAAAAAGCAGGAATTCAGCCGGAAGATTTCAGCTATATAGAAGCACACGGAACAGGAACAAGTTTAGGAGATCCTATAGAATTGACCGGATTAAAGAATGCATTCGAATCTGATGCTAAACAATTTTGCAGCGTAGGTTCCGTAAAATCGAACATTGGGCATTGTGAATCAGCAGCAGGAATATCAGGATTAACAAAGGTGTTGCTTCAAATGAAACATCGTCAATTGGTTCCTTCTCTGCATTCTGAAGTACTCAACCCGAACATCGATTTTGAAAACAGTCCATTCAGAGTACAACAGTCTCTGGAAGAATGGTCAACACAAGATAATAAGGCACGGATCGCTGGAATCAGTAGTTTCGGTGCAGGAGGAAGTAATGCCCATATCATTATTCAGGAATATGTTAGCCCGCAGCCTGAGAATCGAAACGTTTTCGGACCAGCAATTATTGTATTGTCAGCTAAAAATGGAAACAGACTCCGGGAGAAGGTTTCAGATCTGAAGGATTTCGTTGAAAAAAATGCAGAAATCAATCTTCATGATCTTGCTTATACCTTACAGACAGGACGAGACGCATTGGAAGAGCGTTTGGCATTTTTAGCCGAAAGCAAAGCTGATCTGCTCTTACAACTGAATAATTATCTCAACCACCATCTTGAAGAATTGCTTACCGGAAATGTCCGTAAAGATGATTCAGGGTTCATGCTGGAAGGAAAGGCAGGAAAAGCTTATCTGGAAAGTGCTCTCCAGGAAAGGGAAAGCGAGTCTCTGATCAAATTATGGATCAAAGGAGCGGTTATCGATTGGAATCTGTTATATCAGGATGATAAACCATCCATCATCGGTTTGCCATCTTATCCTTTTGCAAGGGAAAGCTACTGGTTTGCCAAAAAGGAGGAAGATCCTGTAAAAAATACGATTCAGGTACAGCCCATTATACAAGTTCGGGATGAACAAAAACTACATCCTCTTTTACATGCTTATAAAAATTAATTGACCTATTATGACTAAACAACACCAATTCAACAGTATATATAACGGAAAAGAATTTTTTTTAACGGACCATAAAGTGCTTGGAACAAAGGTACTGCCTGGAGTCACTTACCTTGAGATGGCTCGTGCAGCAGGAGAATATGTTGCCGGAAAAGACATCACTCAACTCAGGGACATGAGTTGGCTGCAACCCGTTAAGATCAGTGACTCACCCGTTCAGCTTTATATGAACGTCGTGGAGCAGGGAGGTGGGTTAACCTATGAAATATTCAGCGGTGAAACAGACGCTCAATTGCATACCAAAGGAATTTTAGGGACAGCGGACCAGCAGTCTCCGGAAATTAGAGATATCAACCATCTTCGTGATCTTTTTAAAGATTCCGGAAGTCATAAAGAAGGTGCAGATTATTATAAAATAATGAATTCCATTGGGCTTGAATATGGGAAAACCTTTCAGGGAATCCAGGAAATTTTTTACCATGGAAAAGCAGCTTTGTCAAGAATTGCTTTATCAGCAGCAGAAGGCTTTGTATGGACTCCAGGAATGATGGATAGCGCATTGCAAACCTGTATGGGAATTAGCCTTGCAGATCAGAATCAACAATTGATGCTGCCCTTCAGTGTCAGAGAAATGAATATTTACCAGGCGCTTCCGGAAGAGATCTGGTGCTATGTCACCAAAAACAGATCCGGTAAACTGGCCAATAGCTATGATATTGAATTACTGAACAATTTCGGGGAACTGGTAATTCGTTTTTCTGAATTTGTTGTAGTACCTATGGAAAAAAATGCTAAAACAAATGATAACGTTAATGTGATTCCAGAGCTCCACTTATACAATTATAACTGGAAAGCGGAAGCTTTAGATGAGGTCATTGAAGAATTATCAAAAACTGAAACAGGTGATGCTCCATTGGTAGTATTAGCTGGTGGATCTGCTGTATTGGCTGAGAAATTAAACGAAAGATTGGAATGTGAAGTGAAAACAATTGGCGAAGGAACACCAGAGTCTGTTTTTATTCAGGTTTTAGCAGAAATACAAAATAAAAAGTCTGCTCAACTGAAGATTCATTTTGTTTATCCTATTGCAGACGAGCTTGAATATGGTTTCATTTCAGCGATGTTGAAAACAGCGGTGCAGGAAAATCAAATTTTACAGGGAAAAACAATCGGTGTAGAAGGTATTTCGATCAATGAACTGGATGAATTGACAGAGATTTTACAGGAAGAACAAAGAAACCATGAACCGGAAGTACGTTATCAATCCGGGCAAAGAGAAGTTAGAAGCTTAACAGGAATTTCTGATAAAAATCCGGGATTAAAAACAGAGATCAAAGAAAATGGAGTGTACCTGATCACAGGTGGAGCTGGCGGACTGGGATTGATCTTCGCAGATTATTTGAATACAATACCGGGAACACAATTAATCCTGACAGGCAGAAGCGAATTAAACCCTACGCAACAGGAAAAAATTAAAGGATTTAGAAATGCACAGTACGAGCGTTGTGATGTTACGGATTTAAAGTCTGTTACAGATTTAATTAAAAAGATAAAAAACACCTATGGTCATCTGGATGGAGTGATTCACAGTGCAGGAACTACCCGGGATAGCTTAATTACCAAAAAAACTACATCAGAAATTCATGATGTCTTCTCTGCTAAAATTACAGGAGCTCAGCATATAGATCAGGCAACAAAAGATGAGCAACTTGATTTTATGATGTTTTGTTCATCATTAGCAGGTGTATTTGGAAATACAGGACAGGCAGATTACGCCGCTGCTAATGCATGGTTGGATTATTTTGCCAACCACAGAGAGAAAGAACGTAACCAAGGAAAAAGAACAGGCAAAACCTTAAGTATTAACTGGCCTTTATGGAAAGAAGGCGGAATGCAGATCGATGCAGACCAGGAAAAATATATGGCCAGCCATTTTGGATTGTGGTCAATGCCTACTTCTGATGGGATTTCCGCTTTTGAAACTTTGTTGAACAACATTTCATCGCAAGTCGTTGTGGTATATGGAGAAGAAGATAAGTTAAACGCATGGATGAATGGGTCTTCAACTTCTAAGACCAGCCAAAAGAAAACCGGTGGAAATGATAAAGCATTGTATGCCGCGTCCATGATCTATTTAGGAGATGTAATGACGAAAGAACTCAGAATGAAGAATCATAAGCTGGAACCGGATACATCTTTTGAACAGTACGGAATCGATTCTATCATGATCACAAAACTGACCAATCGTCTGGAAAGCATCTTCAACAATATCCCACGGACCTTATTTTTTGAATGCCAAACATTAGCTGAAGTCACCGAGTTTTTTGTTGATGTTTACCCTGAAAAACTGATCGAGCTTACTGGTGTAAAAACAGTATTGCCAGAAGAAACTACTGTTATTTCCAAATCTATCAATGAGGGCGTTAAAAGCGATATAAGATCTGCTTCTCAGGTTGTGGAAAAATCTACAAGCAGAAATTCATCGGTTGTTAATGAGCCTATTGCCATTATCGGACTTTCAGGGAAATATCCTCAGGCTAAAAATCTTTCAGAATTTTGGGATAACCTTAAATCAGGAAAAGACAGTATTACAGAAATCCCTGCAAACCGCTGGGATCTTACAGATTTTTATGACGAAGAAAAAGGAAAGGCAGGAAAAAGCTATAGCAAATGGGGCGGATTTATTGATGAAATAGATCATTTTGACCCATTGTTTTTTAATATCTCTGTTCGTGAAGCAGAATTAATGGATCCACAGGCACGTCTTTTTCTTCAAACAGCCTGGGAAACATTTGAAGATGCAGGATATCCTAAAAAGAAACTGGAAGGAAGAAGAGATAAAGATGCTACCCAGCCGCAGGTAGGTGTGTATGTAGGGGTGATGTATGAAGAATATCCTTTATTTGGAGCTGAAGAAAATGCGAAAGGTAATTTCGTAAATCCTGGCGGAAGCATCAGCAGCATTGCGAACCGGGTATCTTACTTTTTCAATCTGAATGGGCCCAGTATGGCAGTAGATACCATGTGTTCATCTTCTTTAACAGCAATACATCTTGCTTGTGAAAGCATCCAGAATGGCAATTGTACCATGGCTCTGGCCGGAGGGGTGAACATCAGTGTACATCCGAATAAATATCTGATGCTGAGCCAGGGAATGTTTGTTTCCAGTAAGGGCAGATGTGAAAGCTTTGGAGAAGGAGGAGAAGGTTATGTTCCAGGTGAAGGAGTGGGTGCTGTATTGCTAAAATCTTACAGTCAGGCATTAGCAGATGGAGATCGTATTTATGGTTTAATTAAAGGGACGGCTCTTAATCACGGAGGTAAAACCAACGGATATACTGTACCGAACCCAAAAGCACAGGCTTCAGTTATCAAAGCTGCCATGAAAAAGGCGGGTGTAAAGGCTGAAGATTTCAGCTATATCGAGGCGCACGGTACCGGAACAAGTCTTGGAGATCCTATTGAAATAGCAGGATTAAATAAAGCTTTTGAATCTAAAAACAAACAATTCTGCAGCATTGGCTCCGTAAAATCCAATATTGGGCATTGCGAATCAGCAGCAGGAATATCGGGATTAACCAAGGTTCTGTTACAAATGCAGCACCGCCAACTGGTACCTTCTCTGCACTCTACGATATTAAATCCTAACATAAAATTTGAAAATACACCATTTAAAGTTCAACAAGAACTTGAAGAATGGCCTGTTGTAAATAATAAACCAAGGCTTGCCGGAATCAGTGGATTTGGTGCAGGAGGAAGCAACGCACATCTGATCATAGAGGAATATGTAAGTGAAAATGTTGCTTACAGACAGCAAATGCCATTGGTAATTGTATTATCAGCCAAAGACGAAGAGAGATTAAAAGTAATTGTTGAGAACCTCAAAAAGCATATTGAAAATCATTCCGAAATCAATCTTGATGATCTTGCCTACACTCTTCAAACGGGAAGAGAAGCAATGGAAGAAAGACTGGCTTTTATTGCAGAAGATAGAGAAGACTTGCTTTCTCAGCTGTCTTGTTATCTGGAAAAGAATACACAGAATTTATACATCGGGAATATCCACAATGATCAACTGGGAATTTCTCTGGAAGGAAAGTCTGGGATGGCTTATCTGGAAAGCATCATCAGAGAAAAAGAGAGTCATTCTTTAGCTCAGTTATGGGTAAAAGGTGTGAATATTGACTGGAATCTGATTTACAATGATGCCAAACCATCTGTTATTAGTTTACCATCTTATCCTTTCGCGAATGAACGTTACTGGTTTCCAAAAGGAGACGGAGAATTAGTATTAAAAGCAGGTTCAAAACTTCACCCTTTATTGCATACTAATACTTCTAACCTTAGAGAACAGCAGTTTACCAGCATTTTTACAGGGAAAGAATTGTTTTTAACGGATCATCTGGTACATGATGTTAAGACATTACCGGGAGTTGCTTATCTGGAGTTGGCAAGAGAAGCAGGCGAGCAATCTTTACAGGCAAAAATTACAAAATTAAAAGAGGTTAGCTGGTTACATCCAATTCAGATCAACGATAAGGAGCAAACTGTTTTTACCAGTGTGTTTACTTCAGAGAATGAAATAGAATTTGAAGTCTATACCCAGGACGATGCCGAAGAGGTACATTGCAGAGGAATTGTATCTACTGATGAATTGTTCATTCCTGAACAGAAAAATATAAAAACAATCAAAGCAGGATTAGCCCATACAATAAGTGGAAGTGACTGTTATACTTTATTCCAGAAATCTGGATTAGGTTATGGTAAAAGTTTCCGTGGCATCCGGGAGATGTATTATGATGAAGACGAAGTTTTATCAAGAGTTTCCTTACCAAAGGATCGAGCTTTGGTTTTAACTCCGGGAGTTCTGGACAGTGCATTACAATCATGCATAGGAATGCAGCTGGCAAAAAGCACCAAAGAGATTTTATTGCCATTTAGCGTAGCTGAAATAGAGTTGTATCAGGATTTAACAGATGAATTGTGGTGTCACATTAAGAAAAATAAAGCAGGGAAGAGAATTAGCAGCTATGACATTGATCTTTTGAATAATCAAGGACAGGTTGTTCTTCGTTTCAAAGAATTGGTATTGTTACCTGTGAATGGTTTTGTAGCCAATGATAGTGTTAATGATACCGAAATGGCTCCGAAAGGACTTAGCTTATTAGCTGATCATTGGAAGTATCAGCCAGAACCTGTACAATCTCTTAGAGATACAATGCCGATCATCATATTGGCAGGAGGATCCGGGACCATGGCCGATGATCTTTACAATCATTTCTCATTAACGGTTACGGCCATTAATACAGTAAAAGAGGAAGATTTCTTTATGGATATGCTTTCTCTGGCAAAAACAGTAATGCCTCATAAAAAGGCAACTCATATTGTCGTTGCTTGTAGTCAGGATCAGTATTATCAGTATGGTTTTATTACTGGTTTACTAAAAACGTTAACCCAGGAAAATCCTAGAATTACGGGAAAACTGATCAGCATAGAAGATCAGGCATTTCAAAATCTTGAAGAATTGGGTGGTATTTTGATGAATGAAAAACAGAATCCAGACCATGAAGTGCGTTATTCAGCAGGAAAACGCGAGGTGAGATCAATGGAAAATAGGTTGATTGATTCTTCCACAGCTCCCGTTCACATCAAGTCAGACGGAGTATATCTGATTACTGGCGGGGCTGGTGGATTAGGGTTGATCTTTGCGCAATATCTTAATAAAACAGAAGGAGCAACAATAATTTTAACGGGCAGAAGTCCACAGTTGAATCCTTCTCAACAAAAAGCTGTTGATCAATTAGATAATGCATTGTATTATCCTTGTGACATCAGTGATGAGTCAGCAGTCAATGATCTTATTCAAAATATCATTGAAAAACATACGAAACTTGACGGTGTTATTCATAGTGCGGGAGTGATCCGTGACAGTATGATCCTTCAGAAAACAAAAAAGGAAGTAAAAGAAGTCTTTGCGGCTAAAATAAAAGGAACCAGAAATCTGGATATGGCAACGAAAGACCTTCCTTTAGAGTTTATGATCACTTGCTCTTCCGTAGCGGGGGTCAATGGAAACGCCGGACAGTCTGATTATGCTTCAGCGAACACCTGGATGGATAATTATGCCCATTACAGGGAAAGCGAACGTATGAATGGCAGACGTTATGGAAAGACTTTAAGCATTAACTGGCCACTCTGGAAAGAAGGCGGAATGCAAATCAGTGCTGAAGCTGAAATCTATATGATGCAACACTTTGGTTTGGCACCGATGCCAACTGACGTGGGTATTAAGGCATTTGAAAGCTTAATGAATAGTGGAATTACCCAGGGAATGGTACTGTTTGGAGATACTAAAGAGGAGAAGGTTTTGGTGGAGAAACCAGAAGAAATATCCTATTCACCAACAGAAACTTCTGTCAATAATGATAGTCTTTACAATGCGTCCATAATCTATCTGCGTGGCCTTCTGGCAAAAGAGTTGAGAATGCCTGAAGAAAAATTAAAGGCTGAAGTTCCTTTTGAGCAGTACGGAATTGATTCCGTATTGGTGATCAGGCTTTCTAATTGCCTGCAGGACGTATTTGGTAAGTTACCCCGTACCTTATTCTTTGAATACCTGACCCTGAAAGAGCTTTGTGGCTACTTTATGGAAGCTCATCGTTCATTACTTTTAGAATTAACAGGATTGGCTGTAGTTAAAGCTTCGGCACCTTTGACAAAAGAAGTTATAAAAACTGAGAGACCTGTTGATGTTCAAAACAGACGCCAGCGTTTTTCAATGGTACAACAACAATCTGGGAATAAAAACATCAACGAAGATATTGCCATTATCGGTATCAGCGGACGTTATCCGGATGCCAATAACCTGGAAGAATTCTGGGAGAATCTTAAAATCGGAAAAGACTGTATCACACAGGTTCCGGCGGACCGTTGGAATGCAGATGAAATGTATCATGAAGAAAAAGGTCGCCCTGGAAAAAGCTACAGCAAATGGGGTGGGTTTATGAATGACATTGATAAGTTTGATCCCTTATTTTTCAGTATCTCACCAAGAGAAGCAGAATTGATGGATCCTCAGGAACGTCTTTTCCTGCAGACCGTATGGGAAACGATAGAAGATGCGGGATACACCCGTGACAGTATACGTTCAGAAGATGCCGAAACCGGAATTGCTAAGAAAATCGGAGTCTATGCCGGAGTAATGTATGAAGAATACCAGTTATTTGGTGCTGAGGAAAGAATGAAAGGGAATTTTGTAACGCCGGCCGGTATAGCAAGCAGTATTGCCAACAGAATTTCATACTTCTTTAATTTCAATGGTCCGAGTATGGCCGTTGATACGATGTGCTCTTCTTCCTTAACGGCTATTCATTTAGCATGTAATGATCTGATTGTTGGAAATACCGATGTGGCTGTTGCCGGAGGAGTAAACATTAGCGTACATCCAAATAAATATCTGATGCTGAGCCAGGGACGTTTTGTGTCTGGTGCAGGCCGTTGTGAAAGCTTTGGTATGGGTGGAGATGGATATGTACCTGGAGAAGGTGTTGGAGCGGTATTATTAAAGCGTGTAAGCGAAGCGATTAAAGATGGTGACCATATTTATGGTTTAATTAAAGGAACCGCATTAAATCACGGCGGTAAAACGAATGGATATACCGTTCCAAATCCAAAAGCTCAGGCTGCAGTAATTAAAGCTGCGATCGAGAAAAGTGGAGTTAAGGCAAGTGATTTAAGCTATGTAGAAGCCCATGGGACAGGAACTAGTCTTGGAGATCCGATCGAAATAGCAGGACTGAACAGAGCATTTGAAACTACAGAAAAACAGTTTTGCAGCATCGGTTCTGTCAAATCCAATATCGGACATTGTGAATCGGCAGCAGGAATTTCAGGGTTAACCAAAGTGATCTTACAGCTTAAGCATCAGCAGTTGGTACCTTCATTACATTCCGCTGTTCTAAATCCGGACATTGATTTTGAAAACAGTCCTTTTAAAGTACAGCAACAACTTGAAGCTTGGCCAACAAATGAAGGGAAACCTCGTATAGCCGGGATCAGTGGATTTGGCGCAGGAGGAAGCAATGCTCATATCATCATTGAAGAATATGCAGCTTTACCAGCCAGGAAATTGGACTATAAAATGCCTGTAATCATTGCATTGTCTGCAAAACATGCCAGCAGAATTGCCATCCAGGTGGAGAATCTGAAAAATTTCTTAGAAAAAAACAGTCAGGCAGATTTATATGATGTTGCCTATACCTTACAGGTAGGTAGAGAGGAAATGGAGGAAAGGCTGGCATTCATTGCGACTGATAAAGAAGATCTGATGGTTCAGTTAAGCGATTATCTGGATCAAAAAACAATGAATCCAATCAGAGGAAATATTCGTAAAAAAGATGAAAACTACATCCAGCACACAAAAGATTTGCTTTCTATAGCAATGGCTTGGGTGAATGGAGTGGATACAGACTGGGGTTCTCTTTATCCTAAAGGATTTCCTTCAAGAATCAGTTTGCCGGCTTATCCATTTATAAAAGATCGATACTGGATTCCTATCGTTAACAACGGAATTGTACAATATGGTCAGAATAATCTGCACCCATTATTGCACAGCAATGATTCTGACCTGAATGAGCAGAAATTTATCAGCACCTATACGGGAAAAGAAGATTTCTTAACACAGTGTGAGATCACCAATTATAAAGAACTGCCATCTTCTGCCTTATTAGAACTCGCAAGAGAAGCGGGAGAAAGAAGTTTACGTCAGCGTATTACCCAATTGAAGAATGTGTCATGGGTTGATCCGATAAGAGTAAACGGAGTTCCTGCCAATGTTCAGATCAACCTCTTTAACGCAGGAAATGAAATCGGGTATGAAATCTACACAAAACATAAAGAAAATAAGACACAGCTTAATGGTCAGGGCTTACTGAATACGGAATTTCAGCAGCCCCATGATCAAAAGAATATTGAAGATTTAATACAATACTATCAGTATTCTATTGAAAAAGAGGCGCTTTACAACTTGTTTGCAAAAGCAGGTAAGACTTATGCAGCTGACTTTCAGGGAGTGGAAATATTGTATTTCGATAAACTTGATGCACTGGCAAAAATCGTATTACCGGTTACTGATGAATTTATTCTTTCTCCGGGAGTATTGGATAATATCGTACAAACCAGTACGGGTTGGCTGTTAAGTCAGGGAGAACAATCTCTTTATCAGCCTTCAGATGCTGCTGAAATAACCATTTTTGGAACATTACCTTCAGTGATCTGGTGCCATGCAACATTTGAGAAAAAGCAAAGTGGAGCTTTCTGTTGTCAAATGGATATTATGGATGAAGAGGGAACTGTTTTACTGCATTTCAGGGATTTGGTATTGTCACCTCAGGTTACCTCTCAAAGCACTTCAGGTAAAGCTTCATCCATTGCTCACAAACCTATGTGGGACAGGATAATTACCCAGTCGGAAGCTTCAGTTTTAATTGAAGGAAAACAGATCCTTGTTACCGGAGGTTCAGATCCGGTATTTGGTGAAGAACTTGGAAAATGGCTAATGAATCAAGGTGCGGAGGTGACCGCTACAGAAACTTTAGATGCAGTTCCTGATGATGTAGCAGGTGTTTACCTTTTACAGGGATTAACTGAAATAGGGGATGACTCATTAATGGATGATCATTCTGCAAGAGAATTAGCCGTATTTACTAGCATAAAACAATTATTAGATGCGGGGATCAAAGACTTGAAAATTACGGTATTTACTTCTAATACACAGAAAGTTCTCCCGGATAGTAAGGTAACTTCAGCAGGCAGTGGGATGATAGGAATGACAGGAGCTTTGATAAAAGAACAGCCTCAATGGTCAGTTAACCGGATTGATCTGGATCTATCTGCATTGAAAAATCCTGCGAAAATCAATTGGGCAGATCTATTTACAATCAGTCTTGATAATAAAGAAAATGCAGTTACTGCTTTGAGAAACGGGCATTATTACAGACAACATTTGTATCCTATTGTATTACCTGAAGTAAATTCTTCAACGTTTAGGAACGGAGGAACTTATGTGTTGTTAGGAGGTGCCGGTGGATTAGGTAAAGCAACTACAGAATACCTGGTAAAGAACTATCAGGCGAAGATCATCTGGTTGGGAAGAAGAGTCGCTGATGAAGCAATTATGATGGCTCAGGAAGAAATTGCCAAACTGGGACAAAAACCTGAATACTACTCATGTGATGCTACTGATCCAAAACAGGTTGAAAAAGCTTATAAATTAATTAAAGAAAATCACAGCGAGGTTCACGGTCTGTTTCACTCAGCGATTGTATTGCATGATATGCTTTTGAAGAATATGACTGAAGATGATTTTAAAAAAGCGTTTATGCCTAAATCTCTGTCCAGTCAGAATTTGGTACAGACATTCAAAAACGAACCCCTTGATTTTATCTGTTTCTATTCCTCAGCACAATCTTTGGTACATGCTCCTGGACAAGCTAATTATGCTTCAGGATGTTCGTTTAAAGATAGTTATGCCCTTAATGTAAACCACCTGTTGAATATCCCTGTTAGGATCATCAATTGGGGATATTGGGGCGAGATCGGTATTGTAGCAGCCGATGGTTATAAAGACAAAATGAAGAAGGCAGGTATAGAAAGCATAGAGACTGAAGAAGGAATGCACTTGCTTGAAACCGTAATAAACAGCAATGAACAACAGATCGTTGCCCTGAAACTTTCTGCTGCAACAGCTGCTGCTATGCCAACCATGCATCATGAGAAGGAGATTTCACAAGTTAAATCCAGTTCCGTATTACAAATGGAAGAAGCGGATGCCCTTATGTATCCAAAAGCAGATGAGCAGGATCAGATATTTGAAATGCTTTGCTGTAAAGGAATCTTGAAAGTATTACTTCAACTTGGACTGGAGGAAAAGCAGACTACAGGTCAAACAATCAGTAGTTTAAGATCTCAACTTTCCATTAGTGATAAATACGAACAGTTATTTTTTGTTTTGCTTCATTTATTGGAGACGAAAGGATATGTAACCGTAAAAGACGCTCAGATTTTTGTGGCTGAAGAAACAAAAGACGCTCTTAATGATTTTGATTTCGAACAGCAGATGAGTGAGCTTGTGATGAAGGGACAGGAATACCGTCCTCATGGAACACTGCTTAAGATTTGTCTGGAGTCCTTTATAGAAATCATAACAGAAAAGATACAGGCTACTTCAGTGATGTTTCCCGGAGGAAGCATGGACTACGTAAGTGGTATTTATAAAGGAAATGCGCAATCTGATTACTTCAACGATTTGTTGACCGGGATCATCAAAAATACTGTTGCTGCCAGTATTCCTTATTTGAAACCGGGTGAAAAGATCAGAATATTAGAAGTAGGAGCAGGAACAGGAGGAACAAGCCAATTTGTTTTCAGAGCATTGGAACCTTATAAAGACCATCTTTTCTACTTATACACGGACCTTTCACACAGTTTCCTTCATTATGCAGAGCAACAGTTTAAAACAATGGCACCGTATCTGGAAACAGCTATTTTGAATATAGAATCGGATCCTTCCGATCAGCAGATAGAACTAGGCAGTTATGATATCGTGATTGGTGCTAACGTAGTGCATGCCACTAAAAACATGGCCGTAACCCTGAATAATATCAAAGCTTTATTAAAACAGGATGGCCTACTGATCATGAATGAAATAGCACGCACAGAAATATTTACCACATTAACTTTCGGATTATTAGACGGATGGTGGCTGTATGAAGATCGCGGAATACGATTAAACGGAAGTCCTGGGCTATCATCAGAAAGCTGGCAAAATGTGTTGAAAGAAACGGGGTATCTTCAAGCGGTAAGCTATCCTCAGGGAGAAGTCCTTTCACAACAGATCATTTGTGCTACCAGCGATGGAAAGATCATTTCCGAAATAAAACAACCAGAAAAAAAACATGAAATCAAAATGGTGCCTCCTGTTATACAACAGACTACAGCAGCACCAAAACAGAAAATGCCTGTTATGAAAAAAACAATAGATAATAATAGCCTGATCCAGCAGCTGACCAAAATAGCTGCCGATTTAATCAAACTTCCACCAGGCGATTTTGATATAGAATGCCAGTTTATGGATTATGGTTTTGATTCCATTCTGAGTATGGAACTCATCAAAAATATCAATGAAAAACTGAAGGTGGATCTGAAGTCCACAGATATTTTCAGCTATGGAACCATCCAGCAGCTTGCTGAGCACTTGATGCAGAACTTTAGCGAAGCATTACAGGTTGAAGTGGCTGTTGAAACTTCAGTTCAAGCTTCAGTTCGTGAAGTGGAAACACCTTTGAAAACAAGATTTACTGCCTCTGTTAAAGCTCAGGAACCAGTATATCGCCATGAAAATGATATCGCCATCATTGGGATGAGCGGACAGTTTGGGGCTGCCAACGATCTGGATGCATTTTGGGAAGTTTTGAAAAACGGGAAAAGTCTGATCGGTGATGTACCGGCAGACAGATGGCAGGGATATACACAGAATGAAGGCACGAAATGGAAAGGTAGTTTCTTAAGGGATATTGATAAATTCGACCCTGTTTTCTTTAAGATTTCAGGAAATGAGGCCGAAATGATGGATCCGCAACAGCGTTTGTTCCTGGAGCATTGCTGGAAAGCCGTTGAAGATGCAGCGATCAATCCAAAAAGTTTAAAAGGCAGCAAATGTGGAGTATATGCAGGAGTCGCTCCAAGTGATTACAATATCCGGGAATGTGAGGAAGCTTCAGTAATGTGGGGGAATTCCAGTGCTGTATTAGCAGCAAGAATATCTTATTTCTTAGATCTGAAGGGACCTGCAATTTCTGTGGATACAGCGTGCTCAAGTTCTCTTTTGGCGATGGATATGGGGTGCAGCAGCTTACAAAAAGGAGAAACCGACCTGATTATTGCGGGAGGAATCAATATCATGACAACGCCTGGTTTTTATTCTCTGGCCAGCAGAGCCGGAATGATGTCTTCCACAGGACAATGCCATACTTTTGATAAAAAAGCGGATGGATTTGTTCCGGGTGAAGGGGTAGGAGTTGTGATCATGAAACGTCTTGCGGATGCAGAACGAGATGGAGACAGAATTTATGGAGTGATCATAGCCAGCTTAACCAATCAGGATGGAGCTTCCAATGGAATTACAGCACCAAGTGTTCTGGCACAGCAGGAACTTGAAAAGGAAGTCTATAAAAAGTTCAATATCAATCCTGAGACCATAAGCTATGTAGAAGCACATGGTACAGGAACCAGTCTGGGAGATCCTATTGAGCTGGATGCCTTGACAAATGCTTTCAGAAAGTATACAGAAAAAACACAGTATTGCAGAATCGGAAGCGTTAAAACCAATATCGGTCATACATTAGTTGCGGCAGGGGTAGCAGGTGTTCTGAAGATCATGCTTTCTTTAAAACATAAACAATTGGTACCCACCTTGAATTTCGAGGAATGCAATCCTTTAATTGATCTTGTCAACAGCCCTTTCCAGGTAGGAAGTGAATTATGTGACTGGAAAACAGAAAATCATACACCAAGAAGAGCAGCCATCAGCAGTTTTGGTTTTAGTGGAACGAACGTACATATGGTTATTGAAGAGTATCCGGAAAATAAAGTGTCATCAATTTCTACCGAACCGGCATTGATCATTATTTCTGCAAAAAATGCAGAAAGACTTAAAAATCAGGTTAGTAAATTGCTGTCTTGGTTAGAAAGAAATCCACGAACTAATATTCAGGATATAGCTTATACCATGCAAGTAGGAAGAGAACCGATGGAAGATCGTCTTGCTCTACTTGCTGCAGACCAGGCCGATCTGATGCTTCAGTTGGATGGATTCCTGAAAGGGAATACTGAAAACCTGATGACCGGAAACATCAAAAAGGATAAAGCAGACTTTTTACTGGAAGGCGGAGCTGGTAAGGCATATATCGACTATGCTATTGCCCATGGTGAGATCAAATCGTTAGCAATGTTATGGACAAAAGGAATAACCATCAACTGGGATTTATTGTACCAGGAACAACGTCCGAATAAAATCAGTCTTCCTACATATGCTTTTGCCCGTCAGAGTTACTGGATTCCGGAGGTTAAATCTACTGTCAACCGTCAGCAAACAAGTTATCTGCATCCTCTGATCCATCGTAATACCTCAACAGTTAAATCTTTCCAGTTCTCCAGTACTTTTACAGGAAACGAAGAATTTTTAAGTGATCATAAAATACAGGATGAGATCATATTACCGGGTGTAGCTTACCTTGAAATGGCAAGAATTTCAGGAACCCAGCTTTTATCAGAAAAGATAACCGTTCTTAAAAATATCGCATGGATGAGTCCTGTACGCGTCAATGGAAAGGCAGAAGAGGTGCATATTCGTTTGAAAAGCATTAATGAAGAACTTAGTTATGAAATCTATTCATTGAATGGACAAGAGCAGCTTCATAGCCAGGGTCGTATTTCAACGCAATCTTTGCCAGTGAAGAGTTCATTTGATCTTACATCTATTCAAAACAGAATGTCAGAGAGTGTGGACCGAGCAACATGTTATGATATATTCAGACAGATGGGACTTCAATACGGAAATAGTTTCATGGGAATTGAGCATATGCATTACTCATCCTCAGAAGCATTGTCGAAGATTACATTACCAAAATTACAAGGATTCAGTGTTTCTCCGGGTCTTTTGGATAGTGCATTGCAAAGCTGTATGGGAATGGGCTTTATAGATAAAAAACCGGTTACTCAGCTTCCATTTAGTGTTAAAGAAGTTGTATTCTATGAAGAACTACCTCTTAATATCTGGAGTTATGCCAGAAAAAGCAAAGCCAATCAGGGAAATGGAGCTGTAATTACCTATGATGTAGATATTCTGGATGATCATGGAAAAGTATTGATGAGTTTCCATGATTTTGTTACCCTTCCGGTAGATGGAACTGAGAAAACAGAATGGTCGGATGCTGCAACAGATGCCTGCATATTTACGATGAATTGGGAAGAATGCGCTGCAGAAAGCTTTGCCGGACATGAAAACGAAGCGATTCCAATGGTCTTGTTGGTAGACAGCCCGGCACAGCTCGCGGAAAATCTTAAAACAGAATTGGGAATTGAAACCACAACGATCGATGGGGCAGTTGCCGAAGATTACCTGATTGATGTGATGTCTGTAATTAAAAAAAGAGCATTAGAGAAAAATACGTCCCATTTATTAATCGTTTGCTGTATTGCAGATTACCTGGATTACGGCTTTATATCGGGACTGCTCAAAACAGCAAGTCTTGAAAATCCGGGAATCACAGGGAAGATCATCAGTGTGGATCGACTTTCTGTAAAAGATGCACCGGAACTGACCTCAATTTTACAGACAGAACTAGGTACTGCCGATGCAGAGATCCGTTATGAGTCCGGGCTAAGAAAAGTGAAAAAACTTAACGAAATTAATATTTCGGATAATGACGGATTAAAAATTAAAGAAAACGGAGTGTATCTGATCATAGGGGGAGCAGGAGGAATAGGCAGATTATTCGCTACCCACATCAACAAAATACCAAAAACGAAAGTGATCTTAACAGGTAGAGGTCAGCTAGATGAAGAAAAAGAAGCTTTCATTGCGGGTCTTGCTCATGGAGATTACTTCAGTTGTGATGTGAACAATAAAGAAGAGGTTGTGAGTTTACTGGATCAGATTAAAGAAAAATACCACCGAATAGATGGAATCATCCACAGTGCAGGGGTAACTCAGGACAGTTTGATTGTCAATAAAATTCCTGATGAAGTAGAAAAAGTTTTTGCTGCTAAAGTAAATGGCGTTAAGAACATTGACGAAGCCACCAAAGATGAAGCTCTTGATTTTATGGTGCTGTTTTCCGGATTAGCCGCCATCACAGGAAATGCAGGCCAGGCAGATTATGCAGCCGCTAATGTCTATCTGGATAATTATGCCGTGTACAGGGAATCTGAACGTAATAAAGGGAAACGACAAGGGAAAACGATCAGCATCAATTGGCCATTCTGGAAAGAAGGTGGAATGGTAATGGATCAGAGCAGTCAGGAATATTTAGACAAACAGTATGGATTGTCTCCTTTACCTAATTCGGTTGGAATTAACATTTTTGATCAGTTATTAGGAAGCCGTTACACCCAGGGAATTGTTACCTATGGAAAAGTTGATAAAATACGATCTCAATTACTGAACAGATTAGTAGTAAAACAGAAACAGGTACAAGCGCATGCTATGCCTAAAAGTGCTGAATTACAGGATAAAGTCGCATCAAAATTATTGGAGATCACGGCTCAGCTGTTGAAATTATCCGAAAGCGATATTGAAAGGGATGAAAAACTGAGTGATTACGGATTTGACTCCATTTTACTGATCAAGTATTCTAATGAACTCAATGATTTCTATAATACGGACCTGACTCCTGCTGTTTTCTATAATTATCCAACGATCAATGATCTGGCTGATTTCCTTCTCGAAGAATATCAGGAGAAAATAACAGCCGTTCATCAGCCTGAAGCATTATCGGATAGTACCATCAATGATGTAGAAGAAATTCAGGAGGAAGAATCACCAAGATATCCGCTTTCAGAAGGTCAGAAAGGACTTTGGTTTATACAGCAACTGGAACCTGAAAATACAAATTATAATGTTCCTGTATCGTTTATTATTCCGGGAACCATCGATTATAATGTCATGAAAAAAGCATTTCAGCTAACGCTTGATGAATATCCGGTTCTTAAGTCCCGTTTTCTTACTGATGAAACCGGAGAGATTTATAATCAAATTCAAAATGTATCAGAAGTTGAAGTGGATGATCAAGAGCTTGCTGAAGGTCAGAACATCAATGAAGTTTCATGGAATCTGGTAAGAAAACCATTCAATCTGGAGACAGAATTACCGGTAAGATTATATGTCAGAAGAGACCTTGCAGCCCATAATAATTATATTCTATTGGTATTTCATCATATCATTTTTGATGGAATGTCAAGCTCTGTGTTTATAGCTTCTCTTTTTGAAAAATGCCAAAAACTTTTAAACGGAGAAAAAATAGTGGCTAAAGAACCTGATTTTGCCTATTTCAGTTATGTAGAATGGGAAAAGAATTTCATTCTAAGTAAGAAAGGAGAGAAAAGTCTGGCGTATTGGAAAAAGAACTTATCTGGAACACTACCCATAATTAATTTGCCTTATGATTTGTACAAGCAGAGCAGTACCAAAACAACTACGATTGGTATTGAAAGAATAAAGCTTGGTGAGGAGAAAGTAGATCAGCTCAAAGAATTAGGTAAAAAGCTGAAAGTCAATCTTTCTGTCTTATTCTCAGGGATCTATACAATGCTACTTCATAAGTTGACCACAGAGGAAGACCTATTGATCTTGATGCCGACTGCAGGACGTCCTAAAAAGGAGTATGAAAACAGTATTGGTTATTATGTCAATATGATGATATTGCGTAACAGAGTGTCTGGAAACCAGACTTTTGCAGAGTTGGTGAAAAATATTCAAAAAGGAATGATCAATGGAATGTCTCATGCAGCTTATCCTTTGCCTAAATTATTATCAGATCTGAATTTAGACCGTTCCGGTAATAGAGAAACACCATTCAAAGTATCATTCATTTATCAGAACATCTTTGATGAAATATTAACGGGAGGTGGTTCAGGTATTGAAATTTATGATGAAGTATATCAGGAAACGGCTCACGTGTATTCTTTGGAAATACAGGATCTGAGAAAAGAAATCATTGTAAGCCTGAAATATGATCAGGATGTATTCAGTCCGGGGCTGATACAACAACATATGGGATATTTCATGGAGCTAATGAATGGTGTTCTGGAAAATACAGCAAGACAGATAAAAACGTATGAAGTTCTATCTAAAGAAGAAATCAATTACTTCCTTTACGAAAGAAATGACACAGCGGTTGAATATCCGAAACATAAAACATTATCTGATCTTTTCGAAGAACAGGTTCTTAAAACTCCCGATCAAATTGCAGTAGTACACGATGGAAGACGAATTACGTATGCTGAATTAAATGAAATGGCGAATCGTTTAGCGGGGGCACTTGTAAAATCAGGCCTTCCTGCTAATGCTCCTGTAGCGATGGTTTCTCATAAAAGTGTAGAGCAGGTTTGGGGCGTATTGGGAATTCTGAAAGCTGGTGGACATTATATTCCTGTTAAAGGCAGCCTGCCTGAAAACAGGATGAATGAATTGATTAAACAGACGGAATCCACTATCGTTTTGGTACAACCGGATTATATGGATAAGGTAAGCTGCTCTGAGGAAGTGAAAATAATCCTTCTGGAAGAAAGCACTTTTGCCGAAGAATCATCGGATCATGAAACTGTAAAAGTTCCGGATACAGAACTGGCTTATATCATTTTTACTTCAGGGTCTACCGGAAAACCGAAAGGGGTAATGATCGATCATCGTGGGGCTGTCAATACCTTGTATGATATGAATGCAAGATTTGGCATTACTTCAGACGATAAGGTATTTGGAATATCCGATCTCAACTTTGACCTTTCTGTTTACGATATTTTCGGAACATTTGCCTGTGGAGCAACATTGATCCTACCTTTGGAAACAGAAGGATTGAATCCCGATATCTGGCTTCGTTATGTGAAAGAAGAACAGGTGACTGTTTGGAATTCAGTACCTCAGATCGTGAATTTGTTGATAGAAAGACAGGAAGATACTGCTGAAATGCATCTTTCCAGCTTAAGAATGTACTGGATGAGTGGAGACTGGATTCCTTTGGATGTACCGGGCAGAATAAAAAAGATCAATCCGGACAGTGCTGTGATCAGCCTTGGTGGAGCAACAGAAGGTTCTATATGGTCTATTCATTATCCGATCGGTGAGATCGATCCGTCATGGAAGAGTATTCCTTACGGGTATCCTTTAGGTAATCAGGAAATGTATATTTTAGATACCAACCTTTCTCCTTGTCCTGTAAATGTTCCCGGAGATATTTATATCGGCGGAATTGGAGTAGCTAAAGGCTATCACCAGGATCCAGAAAAAACAGCTGCCAGTTTTATTGAACATCCCGGAATGCAGAAACAATTATATCGTACCGGAGACATTGGCTGTCAGCATCCTGACGGATTTATTGTATTCCTTGGAAGACAGGACGGACAGGTTAAGATCAATGGATTCAGAGTTGAGTTAGGAGAGGTGGAAACTATTTTGCAGTTATCGCCGCTCGTAAAACAAGGCTTGGTTCTAACAGTAGAAGATGATAATAGAAATAAAAGACTGGTCGCGTATGTCGTAGCGAATGATGTTTTTGACAAAGAAGAAATGCAAAAGCATTTAAGAGCTCATCTGCCTGAATATATGGTTCCTTCCATATTCATTGAAATCGATAAAATTCCGTTGTCTTCTAACGGTAAGGTTGATCGGAAAGCTTTGCCAAGCGTTGATCCAAATGATATTAATCAAAGTGAGTTTACAGCACCATCGGATGAAACAGAACATAAGCTGGCGGAGATATGGATCAGGCTATTAAAATTAAATAGGGTAGGTATTCATGATGATTTTTTCGATGTGGGTGGAAACTCATTAACGATGATTCAGTTGGCCCATAAGATCAATACTGCATTTGATAAAGACATTCAGCTGATCCACATCATGAAGAATCCAACGATTGCAGGAATTAAAATACTGATCAATGGTAATGAAGAGTCCGGTGAAGAATCTGTTTTAACATTAAGAGAAGGAAATATGGAAGAAGTAACTTTTGTTATTCCAGGTGCGCTTGGGTCAACAGAAGGTTACTTTACCCTGGCAGGTAATTTACCTGGGGAAGGAGCTGTTTATGGACTGCAGATGAAGGGGATCACAGCGGATGAAGCTCCTAATACAAGTATTGAAACAATGGCATCTTATAACCTGGAACAGATTAAACAGACGGGAGTCATTGGAGGTATCAATTTATTGGCACACAGTTATGGTGGTATTGTAATCTATGAGATGATCAGACAGGCGAAGGAATTGGCCATCGAAATCGACAAGGTTATTTTCCTGGATTGCTTCACAGATCCGCTTTCTTCTTTCAATTCCTTAGAGGAAGCTCAAAAATTGGGAACTTATTTCAGATCACTGATCCAATTCAGTCAGCCATGGTTGAGTGACGATGCCGTAGAAGAGCTTGTGAAACAACTGCCGCAAGAGGATTATATGCCATTTATCTGTGATACAGTCCATACACTTCCAGCTAAAACAGTAGCCAGAATGTGGGAGGTATTCCGGGCCTCTATTTCAGCGGTTTACAAGATGGAAGAAAAGCTGGATCAAACTTTAATTTTCGTAGAGGCAGATAATACGAAACTTTCAGGCGAAGATTGGGGAGATCAGGGAGCTGCTGCAGGCTGGGATCAATATTTCAGCGATGTGCAGATCATCCCTACAGAGGCCAATCACTTTACCATTGTGAATACACCATATTGTACAGAATGGTTAACTAAAATAAATACCGAAGAAAATATAAAACAGACACTTTAATAATCACAATAAACACACAATAAGACATATGAAACACCCATGTCAAAAATTATTTTAACACACAAGAAAATGATTATGGGTGTTCCATATGACCATAAAAACAATAAATATTAGCATATGAAAGCAGTAATGTTTCCGGGGCAGGGATCCCAATACAAAGGAATGGGAAAAGATCTGTTCAATCAGTTCAGAAAAGAAACAATTTTAGCATCAGAAATATTAGGGTACGACCTTGAAGAATTATGCATCAAAGATCCTGAACGTCAGTTGGGGAAAACACAATTCACACAACCTGCATTATATACGGTAAATGCATTTACACATTATGCCAACTCATCAGGAAGTAAACCCGATTTTTTCATTGGACACAGTCTGGGGGAATATAATGCCCTGTTAGCAGCAGAAGCATTCAGCTTTGAAACCGGATTAAAGCTGGTTCAGAAAAGAGGAGCTTTGATGGCTGCGGCATCCGGAGGTGGAATGGCAGCGGTATTGGGACTTAAAGTGGATGCCGTACAAAAACTTTTAGCAGAAGGAGGATACAGCGATATAGATATCGCCAATATCAATACTCCGACTCAGATTGTAATAGCGGGACCTCAGGATTCCATTGACAGGATCGTGCAGGAATTTGAAGAACGCAAGATTAAAATATTTCCTCTTTTTGTAAGTGCTCCTTTCCATTCAAGATATATGAAACCTGCGGCTACAGAATTTAAAGATTATCTTCAAAACTTTAGTTTTTCAGCCTTAAAGACTCCTGTGATTGCAAATGTTACAGCAAAACCTTATCCTGATGGACAGATCATTGAGCTTTTGGCTCAGCAGATTGAAAGCTCTGTACAGTGGACAGATACCATCCGGACTTTAATGGGGAAGGGAGTTACCGAATATGAAGAAACAGGAAGTGTTATTTTAACTAAAATGGTCAATGAAATTACAGAAAACTGTACGCCATTGATCCATGAAGAGGAAATTGTAATCGAAACAGCAAAACCTCATGTTAACGGATCAGTGAATGGTAAGGTAAATGGGGAAGCTTCAAAAAAAGAATGCCTTTCCACCCGCTTGGGAAGCCATGAATTCCGTAAAGATTATGGTCTTAAATACGCATACGTAGCAGGATCTATGTACCGAGGAATTGCTTCACCTCAATTAGTAGTACGCTTGGGAAAAAACGGATTCATGGGATTTTTGGGAACAGGAGGAATGCCATTGGCAGAAATAGAAAAGAATATTATTAAAATTCAGGAAGAACTGACCCATGGAGAACCGTATGGCGTTAACTTCCTTCATAATTTAAATGATCCGGCTTCTGAAATGAAAGCTATCGAGCTTTTACTTCTTTATGGAGTAACGAATATTGAAGCTTCGGCCTATATGCAGATGATGCCTGCTTTGGTGTATTACAGATTAAAAGGTTTACAGAAAGGACCAAACGGTGAAGTAATATGTAAGCATAACATTATTGCCAAAGTTTCCAGACCAGAGGTTGCAGAAGTGTTTATGCGTCCCGCCCCTGAAAAGATTGTGAGACATCTTCTGGAAGAAGAGTTGATCACTCCCGAACAGGCAGCACTTTCCAAAAAGGTACCGATGAGTTATGATATTTGTGTGGAGGCAGATTCAGGTGGGCATACCGATCGTGGAATTGCTATGGTTTTGTTACCGTCTATCCAACGTTTAAGAGCAGATATTATGGCGGAATATGCTTATGATAAAGGAATACGAGTTGGATTGGCAGGAGGAATAGGTACCCCTCAGGCAGCAACATGTGCGTACATCATGGGAGCCGACTTTATAGTAACAGGCTCTGTGAATCAATGTACGGTAGAAGCAGGAACCAGCGATGCCGTAAAAGACCTTTTACAGGACATCAATGTACAGGATACCGACTATGCGCCGGCAGGAGATATGTTTGAAATTGGTGCTAAAGTGCAAGTGCTTAGAAGAGGAGTGTTGTTTGCTGCAAGAGCAAATAAGCTATACGCTTTATACAATCAGTACAACAGTTTAGATGAGATCCCAGAAAAGACCTTAACGCAGTTAGAGAAAACGTATTTCGAAAAAAGCATTAGTGAAATATGGAACGAAGTACGCGAATATTGTAGAAATGTGGGATCTGAGGCTGAGATTACCAAAGCGGAGCAGAATCCTAAAAATAAAATGGCACTGGTCTTCCGTTGGTATTTTGGGTATACCAATAGACTGGCTTTTGAAGGAAATATTGAGAATAAAGCCAATTTCCAGATCCATACAGGTTCTGCACTTGGAGCATTTAATCAGTGGGTGAAAGGTACTCCGATGGAAAGCTGGAAAAAACGCCATGTTGATGAGATTGGAGTCAATATTATGGTAGGAGCAGCAAAATTATTAGAAAACACAGCATTAATGGTAAATAATTAGATGACAGAAAACGAGTTTAAAAAACATATTGTATTCTTATTTTCCGGACAGGGAAGCCATTATCGCGGGATGGGACGGGAATTGTACGAACAGCACCCGAAATTTAAAAGCTGTCTTGAAAGGTTGGATCAAATGGTACAAAAGCAGCTCAACTACTCATTGATTGATGAACTGTATACCAACACAGAAGAATCGTTCGATGAGTTGTTGATCACCCATCCCGCAATTGTTGCTGTTGAGATTGCTTTGTATGAAGTTCTATTGGAAATGGGAATTAAACCGGATTTTATATCGGGTAACAGTTTGGGTGAATTTGCGGCAGGTGTTGCTAATGGAGTATGGGATGCTGCCAGTGCTGTTGAAGCTGCAATAGAACAGGCTAAATCCATCTGCCGTGCTGATATTGAAGGCGGTATGCTGGTAGTTTTTGCCGAAGAAATAAAATTGAGAAGTCTCTATAAACAACATCAGCTATTTCTTGCATCAGATAATTTTAAAGGACATTTTACTTTATCAGGTAAAACGTCTCACTTAGAAGTATTTGAAAGCAAATTGTCTGAAGAAGGAATGAGTACTTTTCGGCTTCCTGTCAATGTTCCTTTTCATTCTCCATTAATGAAAGCTGCAAAAGCAGATTTCGATCAGTACAGCAGTTCAGCTAGTGCTTTTAAAGCTCCATCCAAAGGATTTATATCGGGTTTTGAAGCGATAGAAATCAATGAGCTGACAGCTGATTATTTCTGGCAGGCGATAAGTCAGTACTCTAATTTTACAAAAATAATTGATCTTCTGGAAGCCAAAGGTCCCTGTCTGTATATAGACATGGGACCTTCGGGAACCAGTGCTGCATTTGTTAAATACAATCTGCAACCCGGAACTTCTTCTGAGGTACTAACCATTATGAGTCCTTACAGAAGAGAAATTGAGCAGCTGGAAAAATTACAGCAAAAAATAAAAGATACAGTAGTATGAACACCCATGTCAAAAATTCTTTGACACCCTGGGAAGTGATGATGGGCATTCCATCTGATCTTAAAAAAATAAATATAAACAGATGAAAGTAGAAGTTTTCCTCGTATCTGGTCAAGGTATTAAAAATCAATGTTACCTCATTCACGATAACCATTCCGGAATATTGATCGATCCGGCATGGGACTATGAGTTGATCAGCAGTTTTTTGAAAGACAACCATATTACATTGAGAGGGGTTTTATTGACTCACTCTCATTACGATCATACAGATCTGGCCTCCACCTTTGCAGTATATTATGGGGTTCCGGTATATATGTCAGCCATTGAAATCAGACAATATGAATTTACATGTCCTAATCTCATCGCTATCCAGCATTTGCAGGATGTCATGGTAGGTCAGTTTAGTGTAACGGCATTACTGACTCCGGGACATACGAAAGGAAGTGTTTGCTATCTTATTGATAGGCATTGTTTTACAGGAGATACTATTTTTATTGAAGGAGTGGGCATCTGTGACAATAGTGGAATCAATTCCCTTTATGATTCCGTACAGTTTATAAAACAATATTTACCCCAGCAGGCCTTAATCTGGCCGGGACATTCGTTTGGTGAACAGCCGGGAAAAGAGCTAAGTTTTCTACTGCAGAACAACATCTATTTCCTTTTGAACAGAAGAGATGCTTTTACAGATTTCAGGATGCGGAAGAATCAGCCAGACCCTTTTTCTTTCAAATAATAATGCTAATTTTATGCGTTTATTGACGATGAACTTATTGCTATGAATGTATCCATACAAAATAATAGTGCAGTTGAAAAATTAGCTTTACAGAGAGCAGATGGTTTGTATCCTGCTGCTATTGCAGTAACACAGCACTCGCTGGCTCACTTGAAAGAAATACGACATTCTTTTTTGCATCAGGAAGAACTGGACTTTTTTGGTACATTAAAGTTACCTAAAGTTCAGCACAGTTATTTGCTGGGTAGATACGCTGCCAAAACTGCATTAAGTGCATTTATGAATGAAGTTGTTTTACCAGATACAAAAATAGTTTCCGGAATATTCCAGCAGCCCGTTCTTCATTTATCCGGAGCGGGAAATATCCAATTAAGTATTTCTCATACTACAGAAATGGGGATAGCTGTTGTATTTCCGGAAGGACATCCGATGGGGGTAGACGTAGAAGCTGTTAGTGCAGAGCAATCAGATACCATTAAAGGAGTTATTACTCCTCATGAGAAAGATAAGCTTTTGGATATTGATGGTGATGAAAACAAAAGTCTTACTGTTTTATGGACGATTAAAGAAGCCCTGTCCAAAGTCCTGAAAACCGGTCTTATGACTCCTTTTCATTTATATGAAATTGAGGATATTGAGCATAAAGGAAATGTTATCGTTTGCAGCTTTATCAATTTTCCTCAATATCAATCCATATCCTGGGTGTCAAAAGGACATGCATGGTCCATTGTATTACCTAAAAAAAGTAGTTTGGATACAGCAGTGATTTCACGATTGTGTTTGTAGAACAGTTATTTTTTCTTTGACTTTTTCTCTTTCTTTTTGTACCAAAGATAAGTAGCCTGTTGAGATGAGCTATCCGGTTGCCCGGTCTGGTCTTCGGAAATACTCTGGCCTTTACTGTTAATGATCCTCTTTTTGGTATGGTCATTCAGCTCCATATTGATAATAGCGTTAATCTCCTGCATGATTTTTTTATCCTTTATAGGAAAGGCAACTTCTATTCTGCGGTTGAGATTCCTGCTAAGCATATCTGCCGAAGAAAGGTAAATTTTTTCTGCTCCATCATTGTGAAATCGATAGATACGGGAGTGTTCAAGATAACGGTCTACAATCCTGTAAATCTTGATGTTTTCCGTATAACCTTTAATTCCCGGCAGCAGAGTACAGATCCCCCTCACAATAAGGGTAATTTCAACTTTTGCATTATTGGCTTCAATTAGTTTACTGATGATTTCCTTGTCATTAAGACCGTTGATCTTCATGAATACTGCTCCTTTCTTGCCATTCTCAACATTTTGTATTTCAATATCAATATGCTGTAGAATATTTTCTTTAAGATTAAATCCTGCGACCCATAAATTAGAAATAGGGTAATTTTTTTCTTTGGTTTTAAAAAACCTGAATACCTGCTTCAGATCATCCGTATATTCTTTTTGAGAGGTGAAAAAGCCAAAATCGGTGTATGTTTCTGCTGTATTTTCATTGAAATTTCCTGTTGCTAGGTAAGCATAATTCTTTGTCTTTCCTGCATTTTTTAAGGTTAATAGAGCCACCTTGGCATGTACTTTAAGATTAGGCATACTGTAAATGATCCTGATTCCGGCCCTTTGCATCTCGTTGGCCCAGAAAAGGTTATTATTCTCATCGAATCTGGCTTTTACCTCAACAAAAACAGTTACTTTTTTTCCATTTTTTGCAGCGCTGATCAGAGCATTAGCAATGAGAGACTGTGAAGATATGCGGTACAGGGTTACTTTTATTTCCGTTACATCTTTATGAATAGCAGCCTCGTTAAAAAACTGTAGGACATAATGATAAGATTGATATGGGAAATGGAGCAGCTGGTTTTCTTCACCAATGACTTCAAATATTGATTTCTTGGTTTCAAACGGAAAATATTTCAGCGGTGGGAAATTCTCATTTTGAAGATCCGGAAAATTGGGATTAGGAAACTTAAACAGATCAAAAAAATTATGATGAGTGCCACCTTCAATCATTTCGTAGTCCTTCAGATGGAATGCATTTTTACATAGCTTTCTCATTTCTTCGGGCATATTAAAATCATACAGGAATCTTGTAGATGAACCCGATTTTCTTTCCTGCAGTTTCTTTTTGATCTTGGAAACCAGATTTCCGCTAGCTTCGTCCTCAATCAGGTAATTTTCATCCCGGTTAAGTTTAATAGCAAATGCTGTAGAGGTTTTCTGGTCAGGGAATATATAATGCAGACATTTTTTAATGATGGTGTCTATGGATATGATGTAATTTTTTCCTTTTACAGGGCTCAGTAATTTATACCGGTTCAGCTTATCAGCTGGTATATTGATGTAACAATAGGTGATTTCGCCATTTGTATTTTTTAGCCGGATCAATAAGTAAAGCTGCCTGTTATTTAAAAAATACTCCTGATTTTCGTCTTCTGACAAATAAACAATTTGGATATAAGAAAGGATGGTTGTTTTAAAGTAACTGTCGATCTCCTCAGTATGCAGGGGGAGCAACGGCTGGTTTTCGTAATAGATGATCTTATTTTTCTGAAGTTCCGGGATAATCTGCTTTTTCCATATCGAACCGAATGTATTCTGCTGGCGGTTAATTTCCTTATTCACCTTCTCAAACAAATTGCTTTTTTCAGGAATAGAATGAAGATCGCTGATCTTTACCCTATAAAATTCATCAAGGTTGGAAGAATGAATGGCAAGGAATTTTATTCTTTCATACAGAGGATTGGTTTTATCAGCCGCTTCCTGTAAAACACAGTCATTAAAAGATAACCAGGACAATTCGGATGGAAATATATATTTTTTAGGCATTTTATAATTGTTGAAGTCAAATATAGATAAGGATGGAATTCAAATTCGTTTAGAAAATCCTCTTTCAAAATTTCATTAAGCGATATTGAATGTGAAATTAATACAATTTTTAATATCAAAACCATAATTCATGGTTAGTTTGCAAAATATTAATACTGGAAATTAGATAAGACCTGGTTATTGTGATAAAGCAAAATATAGGTGATCTTAAATATTGATTCCTGATCAAAATAGACATGAAATGAGGCTGAACATGTACAAATACAGGGATAAGCAATAGAGAAAAAGCGTAATCGTTAGCGCTTGATTATTAAATAATCTATTGAATCTATATTTTAAATTAAAAAATAATAGCTAAATTCACTTTTTAACAAAAAGAAGATGAAGCTTAATCATATCAATTTAGTTGTTGCCAATGTTGAAAAGACAACAAAATTCTTTCAAACCTATTTCGGTTTTAAATGTGTAGATGTAAAAGGAGATTATATCGTTAGTGTATTAAAGGGAGAAGGTAATTTTATACTGGTATTGATGAAAAACCGAGAAGGAACTCCTGCTTACCCCGAAGCCTTTCACATAGGATTTATGCTGGACACCATAGAACAGGTTAATGATATATACCAACGTTTAAAAACGGGAGGTATTGTAGGAGAACAGGAACCCCGCAAAATAAGGGATAGCTTTGGTTTTTATTTCAGCTATGAAAACCTGATGATAGAGGTGGGGCATTATTATGAATAGTTTTTGGTTTGATTAGGTAGAGGATTTTAAGATTTTGATTTTGTGAATCTTATACGAATGTTTTAGATGATAGGTTGAATGGAATCAGGAAAAACTAAAAATTTAAAATAGAAAAACAATAATAAAAACAAACACATTCAGATGAAAAAAGGGTTTATGTTTTTTTTGCTGGTCATTTTTATGACGTCGTGCAGGAGTACTTCTGTGGAAACAAATTTAACAAATGACATCAATAAATTGATAGATGGCAAAAAAATGGACATAGGAGTTTCTGTCAGAAATGATGAAGGAAATGAATTAGTTAAGATTAATAATGATAAGAAATACAGGCTATACAGTGTATCAAAATACTTTTTAGGTCTTTATATTTTACATCTTGTAGATCAGGGAAAGATGAATCTGAATCAACAGGTTGTATTTTCTAAAGAAGATTTAAGACCAGATACCTATAGCCCTCTGAGAGATAGTATTCCCCAAGGAACAACAATGTCTCTTAAACAGTCCGTCTCTTTTATGCTTAAACGTAGTGATAATAATATATTCGATAAGCTTGCGAATTATGTTCCCGGAAGCTTTGGCGGCCTCAATACTTTTATCCATGAAATTCACATGGGAAATCTGGGAGATTTCAGTATTATGTATGATTATACCAGTCCTTTAAAAGACTTTGAATCAAATAGGATTACCCCTGGTTTTGCTACAAAAATCCTTTATCAGGTTGAAAAGAAGAAAATATTATCTCACGAAAGTTTTGATCTGCTAAAAAACGGAATGGAACATTCGGTAACAAGTACCAGAATACAGGGATTGATACAAAATAAAACAAAATCATTTCATAAATCAGGAACATCAGGCAGGGACAATGGTGTGCTCCGGGCATGTAATGATATTGGAATTGTAAATCTTCAAGATGGTAAATCTTTCAGTATTGCCGTATTTATATCCGACTCCCATGAAGACAATAAGACCAATGATGATGTAATAGCAAAAATAACGGACTTAGTGTATAGTAAGTTGAACAAATAAATGTTCATGTACTTTATGTGTCTTATTTGTATGTTTATGGACGGACTTAAACACTGTACTTTTCTTAAATTATTTCCCGTAAAAATAACGGCCATATATTGTCTTTGAATTGTTCACGGAAAATGCCAAAATGCCCGATAGTATCAGTATTAAAATCTTTTGGAACCAGATGAATTCTGGTCAGATCTGCGCTTTCATATTTTTTACTGAGCCAGTCAACGGCTTTTCTGGGAGCAAAATGATCATCTTCAATGCTAACAGAAATTAAAGGGGTTGTAATGTTTTTGAAAAATAAATCCTGCTTCGGAATATGATCAAAAAGATAATTAGGCGACAAACACCATTTTCCCCATTGTTTGGCAACATTCTTAGGTAAATTTTCCATACCGCTGATTCTTTTGGAGGGAAGATAATTAAAAAAGCTGATCAGTAGAGGAAACATCGCTTTCCAATAAGTCCATAACTTATATTTTTGAAACCCTTTCCAGAATTTCCAGTATCCGCTCTGGGCTGCGACAAGAATAATTTTACCCGCCTCTGTAGAAGATGATGATAACCCGATAAGCTGACCTCCGATACTGTGCCCCAATAAAATGATATTCTGGTCCGGATAATTCTTTTTAGTGTATTCTGTTACAGCATGCAAATCGGTTTTTCCCCAGTCTGAAGCACCATTATTCAGTTTTTGAATAGGCTTTTTAAGAGATTCTCCTATACCAAGGTAGTCAAAAGTAATGACTGAAACTCCATGATCAGAAAGGAACTGCGCAAACTTTTTATAATAAGATTGTTTTACTCCGGTAGCTGATGATATGATCAAAATATTTTTACTGTCAGGAACTTCGTAAATATGGGCAGAAACAGGATACCCTTCATTGGTTTTGATTTCTACTGTTTTCATCATATTTGGTTATGTAGTTTGAATAAATAATGATTTCTCATTATTAAGAGGCTTTTGATAAAATAGTGAATAAAAATTTTTAATAAATGTAAGCCATAATTTTTTTAATAAGAGAAGAATTGCCTTGATTTTAAGTGTTATACATAATTTTTATTGAAAGTAATCTCCGAAAATACTATTTTTAAAATCCGTATCATTTCAAATAATTATTTCAAACAACGAGTAACGAATATGCACGAACTATTACCCTTCATGTTAGCCTTGATTATAGCAATTGTATTGATCGAAATGTTGGCTGAAAAACTGAGAATTGCATATCCCATACTTCTTGTTGTTGCCGGACTGCTGATCAGTTTTATTCCCGGGCTGCCAGGCATACAGATTGATCCGGACCTTATATTCTTTATTTTCCTGCCGCCTATTCTCTTTGAAGCTGCATGGAGTATTTCATTTAAAGAAATGAAAAAGTGGTGGCGGATCATTGGAAGTTTTGCGTTTCTGGTTGTATTTTTTTCCGCGCTCACAGTTGCATTGATATCTAATTATTTTATTCCGGGTTTTACCCTTGCATTAGGTTTTCTGTTAGGAGGAATTGTATCGCCTCCCGACGCGGTAAGTACAGGAGCAATTATGAAGTTTGTGAGAATTCCAAAATCCACCTCCGCAGTTCTGGAAGGTGAAAGCTTATTGAACGATGCCTCATCGCTTATTATTGTCCGCTTTGCTTTAGTAGCTATAGGAACGGGACAATTTATTTTCCAGACGGCGATTACGGATTTCTTCTGGATGGTTATAGGAGGAATAGGAATCGGACTTTTAGGAGGATGGCTTTTTATTCAGGCTCATAAAAGACTGCCTACGGATGCACCTTCAGATATTGTGTTTACACTGGTGGAATCCTATCTGCTGTATTGGGTGGCTGAACAGGCACATAGTTCAGGTGTGCTGGCCGTAGTCGCCGGTGGATTGTTTTTATCCACCCGGAGGCTCACTTTTCTCAGTAGCGCCAGCAGGATCAAAGGGCTCAGTTTTTGGGAAGCGCTGATCTTTATTTTAAATGGTATCGTATTTATGATCATCGGATTAGCTCTTCCGGAAATTGTGAAGGGACTTAGGGCAGATGGAATTCCTTTAAGAACAGCAATTTTTTATGGAGCCCTTGTTACGGTAATTTTAATTGCTACCCGGATGATCTCTTCTTATGCCGCACTGATTGCAACTGTTATGTTCAGGCCCAGTGTTGCTCCCGGAAGAGGTTTAAGCCGCCGGAGAATACTTGGCTTACCGCTGTTATTAGGTTGGACAGGAATGCGGGGTGTGGTGTCATTAGCCGCTGCTTTATCTATTCCGTTGACCTTACCGACCGGAGAAGCTTTTCCACATAGAAATCTTATATTGTTCGTCACCTTTACAGTGATACTTTTTACACTTCTTATCCAGGGGCTTACTCTTCCTCTTATCATTGAACGCTCAAAATTGTTTGATTACGGCAGTGAATTACCGGAGGATGAAGCAAAAATGAAAGTAAAAAACCATCTTGTGGTAGAAACAATACGTTTGTTAAAAGAAAAACAAAAAATGGGGGAGTATGAAGATCCTCATTTACAAAAGATGATTGACCAATGGGAATATAAAATAAGCCAGCCGGAACATTTGAGAATGACCGAACGGACCAAACAGAATTACCTCGAATTGCTGGAAAATCAGCGTAAGTTCTTATCGGGACTTAACAAAGATCCTGAATTGCATGAAGAATACATCAATTGGCAAATATATCAGATCGATCTGGAAGAAGAGAGAATCAGACTTTTATAAATCAATAAAACGGGCTTTAGCCCGTTTATTTTTATTAATCAGTATAAAATGCATGCATCCTTTTCACCTTGCCCTCATCATTAAAGAACATCACCTCAATTGCTTTTTTGTTCATAATGGATTGGTAATACAATGCAACGGAATTGATACCGTAAGTGACATCATACAGCTCAAAATGCAAATCGGGTACCTTCTCAAGAGCACGTCCCCAATATTCTCTAACAGCTTCTTTTCCTTTAAGGGTATCTTCACCTGATGTGAATGTTTTGATCATCGGAGTAGTGATCTCGATATCATCTGCATAATGGCTCAGGATGTCTTCCAAATTATGAGAATTCCAGGAATTGATCCAAAGGTTGGCAAAATTTTTAATGTCCATAGAATATTTAGTTTTTTAGGGTCAATAGATTAATGGGCAGAAGTAGGAAGTTTAACAAAGCTGATGTCGTCCAGAATAACTGCGCCTTCCGGAGTTTTATCAAAGATCAATGAGATTGATTTCAGCTTATCCAGATCCAGTTCCGGATACTTTTTTCTGACGGTATCAAGGTCAAAATAAAAATAGTCTGGAATAGATTCTGCATCAGGATTATCATTGAAAAAACTGAATTTGGTTAAGTTCTTTTTCAGTTGAGGTTGTAAAGGTGCACAGTCACTCAAAAGGAAATGTGCTTTTTTTCCGTTTTGATCCGTCAGCTCAATACTGAAATCGATGGCCTTTTTTTGCAGATCTTTTTTTACGGACTCCTCCTTTTTAGTTTCTTTTTTTCCTTTCCGGGCTGCTACCGAAGATTCATCGCTCTCTGCAAGATTAAATGCCAATGCTTTGCCCTTTAAATCCTGGCGGAGGCTGTCAGGGAAAGTAAAAGTATATTTTCCTGGTTTATTACCGGTTTCACTGTGATTCCAGCCGATATAAGCAGCTCTTGAAATTTGACTGTTCCAGATCAGCTTCTGCTGGGCTTCCCGCCATAAGCTAAGGTTTTCACCCGTGATCTGTACACCTTTTAAAGTGGCGGTAGATAAGTTGAGATCTTCTTCATAACGGGCAACAAATGTCGTTTCACTATCTTCAAACTGATTGAAATAAACATGGTTCGGAAGCCATTTTCGTCCATATCGGTAATCTGTAAAAAGAGGTTTGTAGACGTTTTCTCCTTTCAGGTTAACATCTAAAAAAGCGGATATGTATACTTTTGCGATCTGTTGTTGTTCCTTTTCAGGCATCAGGTTTTTCATATTGAACTGATTGATATACGGACTGCTGGAATCATAGCTTCCCCATGAAGTATTGAACTGTCCGTGGTTTGCCTGATGAACATACAATCCAGCTTTGAATCCCTTATAATCCGGTGAATACTGAATCCGTTTATATGTGGCAAGTCCGCCGTAAGACTGCATGTCCATATCATGAACTCCCTGGATGATAAAATAATTGATGTCTTCCAGGGGTGCTAAAATAGATGCCGGCTGATACTGTCCGTCCACCGGTGCAATAGCTATGTAAGCTTTTATATTAAAATTAAAATCGAATCTTTCATTGGCATTATCAGGAAAATAAGGCAGCTTATTGAACAGCGCAGCGTGCGACATGGCTTCCCCGCCTCTGGAATGTCCTATGAGCGCAATCTGATCCATATTGATCCTGTTAAAAAACGGATTACGAGGATCCTGACTCCACTTTCTCCAAAGCTGCAGATGTTTAAGCATCAGCCAGCCTCTTGCTCCGTTTTCGTCTTTGAATCCTTTTTGGTCGATATCCGTAAAACTTGTATTCAGGAAATTTTCATCAACGGATGCTACGATATATCCTTTGCTTGCCAGAAGCTTACCCAGATAATCATATCCTTTTTCAGACCAGTCCTGGGCCAGATGATTGCCATGAACGATCAATACCAAAGGAGCCTTTCCATTGAGATTTTCAGGATACCAAACCATTGCATTCAGGGGAAGTTGCGTTTTATCAAATCCAAAATAGCGTGTACGGAGTTTACCGGACATTCCATCCCATGAGTTAAGAAGTAGGGAGCCGTCTACAGAAGCTGTTTTAATATTTACATCCCGGCCATAGATCGTACGGTGTTTGTCTTTTCCCGATCCGTAAGTAAGGAAAGCTACTTTGTATTTTCCCGGCAGGGAAGGGTCAGGAGCATTGATCGGGAGGGGAAGTTTCCCGGACATTTTATAATTTTTAACTGCTGAAGGAGTATTCCCCGAATCCAAATAAATATAACCGCCAATCACGATTCCAAGAATTCCAATAAAAAGTGAAGTTGCGGTAAGTATTTTCTGACGCAATGACCAGCTTGTTTTAGATTTGGATCTCCAATAGAACAAAGCTCCAAAGGTAAGAGAAGGAAAAAGAACAAGAAATACAATCAATACCCAGCGAAATGTAGATGTAATTAAAATAAGATAGAAGAAAAAAAACAGGGTAAAACCGATTGCATGTCTGAAATTAGAAGGTGTTCTGCCTATTAAGCCGGCCAACCAGCTTATTAATCCGCCAATAAGGTAACTTACCAGAAGTGAAATCAGCAGAAATAAAATGAAATTTCCCCATCCTATGGCAGGAAGGAATTTATCCGCGGATACCAGAATGAAAAAAATACAGGAACTCAAAAGAATGCCATACCCGCTTGCTTTTAATGTCTGACGGCTTGGAGCAATCGAGTTTTCTAAACGTTGAAACCAACCTGTTATTTTTTTCCATAGTGAAGTTTTTTCGTTCATAATATATTGCTTGGTGTTTGTTTTTATAAAATGGAAGTCTACTATAGAAGCTACACATCAACTGCTGAAAAAGGAGGGTGGAAGTACCTGGGATCAGCATATTCAAATTCGAAATTCAGTTCAGCGATCAGTCTGGCTGAAGAGATTTTCTTTCCTTCCGGTTTTGTGGTATCTGTGTTCAATATGTTTTTCTGAATACTGATGACTTCTGATTTGGTGGGATGAAGTGGGGCAACCACATTATAGATTCTGGAAGAACATTGCTTTTCAATCATTTTCTCAATAACCGAACAAATGTCGTTGTAGTGAATATGATTGACAAAAAAATTGAGATTTGAGACATTATATTTGCTTAGAAAACGATCATCTCCCATGAGACCAGCCAACCTTAAAATATTAGTTTGGGGATATCTGGTTCTGATCATTCTTTCTCCGGAAATCTGATCAGGAGATACATCTTCCTCGGTAAATTCTTTATTGTGATCAGGATATACCCCTGTTGTACTCATAAGAAAAATCTGTCCGTCATAATCTTCTATAAATGAAAAAAGATTCTGGATCCTGTTGTATAAAGAACTTGCACAGCAGCTTTTTCCCGAAATAGGAATAGTAATGATCAGGACATCCAGCTCATTGATAATCTGCCATTGATCCATTTTTTCGGTCAGCAGATAATCGGGAAAATTGACAAGGTAAGGATGAAATCCCTGTTTTTCCAAGTGCTTAGCCTTGTCCGGACTTGTTATTGTTGTATAGATCTCAAAGGTTTCGGACAATTTTGTTGCAATCCTTGATCCCAGCCAGCCACAACCGATTATTCCTGCTTTTTTCATATTAACTTTTTTTTATCTCCTTCCTAATTATAATGATGCGAATTCGAACTTGTGTACTATTATTTTTTTTAAGTAGGTGAAATTAATCAATTTATTTAGTATATACCTGCTGTCAGGTAGAAAAAAATACGCTCCGGCAGGTATTGGAGGGGCCTCTTTATGCAGGTAAATTTGCTTTTATAATTGATGAAAGGAAGGGTAAGAGCTTGTAACCATATTTTCGATGCATCTGAATTCATTTCATGGATTTAACAGTATATATTTTAACACCAAACAATAACAAAATGAAAAAATTAATCTGTACTTTTTTATTATTAACAGGGTTGAGCATTGCGGCACAACCCACAGTGACGAGAGCGGCACTTGATAAAATTAACATTACCACTGATGTTTATCATGCCAATGTTTCGGCATCTTTGAATCCGGGACCTTCCGGAGCCGGACAAACCTGGGATTTCTCATCTTATGTAGGCACACCCGTAATCAGTACTAAACTATATCCGTGTCCGGGGCATGCCAATTGTTCTAAATTTCCAACGGCCAACAGAATAAGCGAATTGGTAGGAGGAAGTACTTACGATTATCTTCTCAATAGTGATACGGAAGCCACAACTATTGGTAATTACAGTACACCGGGAGATGTAATGATGACCTATACTGATCCCTTGATCAATTACAAATTTCCTGTTAATTACCTTCAGGAATTTACAGATACTTATCAGATCAATATTCCTGGTACGGTAGAGAACGGACAGGAAAACTTTAAAGTAGACGGATATGGCACTGTGATAACACCTAACGGAACTTTTCAGAATGCTTTGAGGATTAAGAGAGTAAGAACGGCAACCCAAACCAGCGGCGGAGTATCTCAGGACTATCATAATGAATCGTATCAATGGGTCACTGAATCCAACGGACCAGTTCTGGTAATTGCATTTAATACATTTACAACTAACGGACAAACCACGACCCAGCCTTCATTGGCATATTTTTCACCGTCGTCTACATTATCTACGATAGATATGGATAACAAAAAAGATGAGATTGTGATTTATCCTAACCCGACATCAAAATTCATCACAATAAAATCTAAAGATGACATTAAGAATATCAGTATTATCAGCCTAGATGGTAAAGTTGTTCAGAAAACACAGAATTCCGGAATGATCGATGTTTCAGAGCTGCCTAATGGAATATATGTGGTTCAGGGAGAATTAAAAAGTGGGAAAATTATTTCGAAAAAAATCAGTAAACAGTAATTTTTTTCATTTTTTATGATGGAAAGGTACTATCCGCTTTGGATAGTACTTTTTATTTTATGTGGAGATCATTTCCTTTTGTCAAAGTCCGTTTTCTTTTGCAAATTTTAAAAGTTCAACCACATTACGGACCTCACATTTGTTCAATAAATTTCTCCGGTGAGTTTGTACTGTAAGATAGCTTAAGAAAAGGATATCCGAGATCTCCTGTGTCGATTTACCTTCCGATACCAGCTTTAGAATTTCTTTCTCCCTTTGGGTTAACCTGGGAACCGATTTAAGATCATAAATACTGGTCTTTTCAACAATTGTTTCAATTTCTGAGCTAAAAGCCATTTCTCCGGATACAGCCTTATTAATGCAGGATTTGAATTCTTCGAGTGACGCATTTTTTAGCAAATATCCATGTGCTCCGTTTTTGATCATTTGTAAAATAATGCTTCTTTCGGACTGGCTGCTCATTGCCAATACGATGATTTTAGGATGGTTTTTTTTAATTTTCAGGCACAGATCGATGCCATTGATGTCCGGAAGAAATACATCCAGCAGAACAACATCTGCTTTACCAAGATGCTCATAATTGAGGAGGGCTTCACCGGTATTAAAGCTCCGGACAATTTCCACATCATCTGATTTCGAAAAAAGCATTTGCAGTCCCTCAGCGATAATAGGATGGTCATCAACAATAATTGTTTTGTAGGGTTTTGTCATGATGGGTGCAGTTAAATGGATAATTCAATATTAAAAGTAGTAGGATGATTTGCAGAAGATTGGATGTCTATTTTTCCATTAAAAAGTTCCACTCTGCTTTTGAGATTTTTCAATCCCTGTCCTGTAAAGTTCTTGATTTGACTGGTATCGAAACCTTTACCATTATCTTCTACCGTAATGAAAAAACGGGATTGATTCTGGCTGCAGTCCACCAGGATTTCTGTACAGGATGAATGTTTCAAAGCATTGTTTAGTAATTCCTGAATAATTCTGTAAATCATAATCTGAATATTTTCCGGAATATCAGACCGGATCTGATTGGCCTGGAAATAAATACGGATGTCATCGGTTTCCAACATATGGCAGAGGTCATTTAATGCATGTTCCAGACCTAATTTGAGAAGCGTTTCCGGAATAAGGTTAAAAGAAATCTGCCGTAATTCAGTAATTGAATTGTTCAGAATTCCGTTCATATTTTCAATTTCATCCTTCGATGCAGGTCCCGAAGAACTGCTTATCTTTAAAAATCTGGTTCTAAGGGAAGATAGCATACTTCCCACGCCGTCATGGAGGTCCCGGGCTATTCTCTTACGTTCATCTTCTTCTCCTCTGATCACCGCCTGCATGACTTCTATTTCCTTCTGATTTTTTAAGCTTTCCAGGTTTTGTACATAATTAAAGGACTGTTGGGTGGCTATTTTCTTCTGATTTTTTGAATTGATCCAAAGGAAGATAACAAGTAATAACAGAATAACCGAAACCGCAACCAGCAAACCATAGTAAAGTTTATTGTTCTGTGCAACCAAACGATCACGTTCGCGTTGAGCTTCAAGCTGGCTGATCTTTTTCTCATTTTCCGCCCGGTTAAACTTGGCTTCAAGAGCTGCTATTTTTCCCTGATACTCACTCAGGTTGAGGCTGTCATTGATCGTATTGTATCTGGACAGGTATTTATAAGCATTTTTGGTATCCCCCAGACTTTCAAAGGTCTGCGCCAGTTCCTTGGTATAGTTTCTCTGGTCAAGGGCAAAATGGGTCGTGCTTCCTATAAGATCCAGCAGCAGGTTTTTAGCATCTTCAAGCCGGTTCAGAGCTTTCAGGGGTTCATATTTGGAAAACTTCAGTCGATTGGTCAAAAGCATATCCTGATGGAGGGTACTGTTTACAATCCCTTTATCATAACTTTTTAAGGCATTGTTAAACTGTCCGAGTCTGTAAAAATAAAAGCCCTCAGCCGTATAATAGCTGCCGTTGAGATTAGAATCCGGATATTTTCTGATGATATTGTATGCGATATCAAGAGATTTTTTAGCTTCCGCCAACATATGAAGGCGGCTTTTGTTTTCAGCATCTATAATATAGATATCGGCCTTTGTTTCCTGATAAGTATATGTAGATCTGGAGGCCTGTTCAATATATTCCTTAGCGGTTTTCAGGTAGCTGTCTGCCTTAATCCTTTCATCATAGTTCATGAAAATGGTTGCAACGGATTTGTAAAGAATACTCAGAGTTTCCAGATCGTTTCCTTTTTTACCCGTAGGGATGGCTTCATTGATGAGAATTTTCATCCCTTCCAGCTCATTATTCTGTAAAACTTTGATAAGAGATATGTTTTTCAGGATAAAAGCCTGTAATGAATATGAGTCCTTGGTTTTATATTTCCTGAGCTCAGTAAGAGCAAGGTTGAGCTGCTTACCATAATTGTCAAAATCTCCCTTGCTTACTAATCCTGCCGCATTATAATAAATAGCCGCAGCTTTTAAGAAAGGATATTTGGGTGCTATCTTATTGGCAGTAAGGAGATATCTGTCAGATAGCTCGTTCTTTTTACTTCTTCTGAACAGATCGGCCAGCTTAAAACTGTTTATTCCTCGTATGCTGTCTGACTTGGTTGTCTGTATAACATGAGTAAGACTGTCGATATACGGGCCGTCATCATCAAGGGTGTAAAACCTTTGAGAATAAGAAAAACCGAAAGTGAAAGATACCAGCAACAGGAGTAATTTTCTTTTCATACGTATAAATTGTGATCTTTGGTGCAGCAAAAATAAAATTCTTACTTATACAAATATACATTTATCACCATTTAAATGGTAGATACTTAAGTGCAGTTCGTGGATTTTTATCTGGTTAAACAACTCAAGCCTTCATGAGACATCTTTTCAAAACATTATTGATTCTGCAATGAATGAGTTTTGTTAATATAATATGCTACTAAGAGATTTGGAACCCAGCATAGCCAGGCAACAATAAGGTAGGATATATCCGGTGTTCCTATAGCTATTTTTAATAAAGGCATCCACAGTCTTAGTGTTACTGCTGCAAAAGTACAGGCATAGCTATAAGTCATCAGTTTCTGATGCTGTAAAACATCTCCTCTTTTTATCTTTAAAAATGCGGCAACGGTTGTAGAAAACCAAATCATTCCCAGGCTTATAAAACCTAATGAAGAAATAATTCCTCCATTAGCAAAGAAACCAATATATATACCCGATAATGAGCTGATAATTACTGAGAATATATATGTTTTACCTATTATTCTGTGTAAAACTTTATGCTTATTCCGAAATGTTGCCCCAAACTGTCTCCATCCAATAAAAAGGGAGATACCCCCGAAGATCATATGGCTAAAGAAAAGAGCTCTCCAGACAGTATCATGAACAACTTCAGGAAGCTTGGTTTGTAAAAAAGTATGTTTGTGATCAACAAAAAGATAAATTAAAGGATATAGTCCGATTAATAATGCAAAAATAACCAGGATAACGAACAAAAATATTTTCATAGTAAAAGAGCTTGAGTTAAATGGCTTAACAATAGGGTGTTAAATGTTGTTTTTTTAGCAAAAGTGCGGATTGTTAAAAAAATAAATGCCCCAGAATGTAAGGTGGAACTAATTTCATACACATAAAATAACTGATTGAGCGGATTGTTTTGTGGAAGTCGAATAATTATTTTCTTTCTAACCTCTAACCTCTAACCTCTAACCTCTAACCTCTAACTTCTAACCTCCAATCTCAAGATTCTGCTCCTTTAAAAAGTCTCTCGGGGAACAATTCATATATTTTTTAAAATTGCGATTAAAAGCAGTTTTGGAATTAAACCCACATTCAAATGCCAGTGAAAGAATAGTGAATTTTTGATTTTCCGGAAGGATAGCGATTCTTTTAAATTCTTCAATCCTTTGTATATTGATGTAATCGTAGAAGTTTTTGTCTTCAATGGTATTGATAACCTGAGAAAGAGTATTGGGATGTACTTCGATAATGCCGGCCAGTGTAGCCAGGTTTAATTCGGGATCTTTGAAAAGTTGTTCAGATTGCATTTTGGAAGTCAGCCTGGTGTAGATTTCGTGGATTGAGGCTTCGTTTAAAATCGATTTCTGATATTTAATCTGCTGATTTTCAATTGGCGGTGTGGTATCATCTTTTTCAGTATCTTTTATTTTTGGCTCTGCTAAATTTAAAATTCCTGCTTTGGTAATTCCGAAATAGGCCGCCAGTAATATAAAAATTACAACTGAGGTAAATGTGATTCTGTCATCTTTAAGGATAACTAAGATCCAGATTACAGCGATTCCAAAAATAAGATAATATACCCAGTTCAAGTTGATCCTTTCAATGTTAGAATACTGTTTTGCAATACTGTTTTTGTATTTTTTTAATGATCTGATACTAAGTATGATATATGTAATTCCGGAAATGTAAATAAGTATATTGATATTTTCTCTTATGTTTTGATACCTCATTCCGCCATTATGATAAATTAAAATCTTATCTTTTGTCGAAAGTAAATAGAAATCCCACAAAATAAGATACACGACCAAAGGAGGAATGAAATGCAGAATCCTCAGATATCTGCGATTGTTTTGCTGAGTAAGCGTAAGGACATATACATAAAGCATAGGTCCATGTATCAAAGGAAGAGGAATCTCTAATCCCAATAAATAGGGAGTAGTAATATTGTTTTCGGAAAAATTTAAATAAAATAATGTCAAATGAATCCCAATGATAAAGAACCATAATGCCAAAAGGTAATCTGCCATCATTTTCCTTTTCTTACCTAAAATGAGAAAAGAAGAAAAATAAGCAATAAAGATTCCTGATAAATAGAACATGTTACAATACCAAACCGAGTAATGACCAAAAATAAAATATTAAAATCATATTTCTGAGGTATATTTTATTTAACGGACATTTTTCAGGGTTGGGAGTGAATAACCTGCTATTAATAAGAACTTTTTAATATGAATTTTGACTTTTAAATTTTCATAATTTTATTAAAAAGATGGAAAATAGAATAGCTAAATCAAAATTTAAGTGTACATTTAATTATATTGAATGCGCCAAGCAACTACTTTTATGAAGAGTAATGAGGAGAACGGTAATTTGTAGTGCTTACCGAACTATAATGAAAACGTAAAATGAACTCAAACACCAATTCACAAATAAAAAACAATCACAATAAGACCGGAAATTTTTTCCTCGATGTAAAAAAAGGACTGGATAGCAATCCCAAAAGATTATCTTCAAAATATTTTTATGATGAAGTAGGAGACCGGCTTTTCCAAAAGATAATGGCAATGCCTGAATACTATCTTACCCAATGTGAGCTTGATATATTTCAAAATAAAACAGCCGATATCGCTAATCTGATAGGTTTTGACAATACTCCTTTCGATCTGATCGAATTGGGGGCAGGTGATGCTATGAAATCGACCTATCTTCTTAAATATATGATAGATAAGGGGTTGGATTTTACTTATATGCCCATTGATATTTCAGGTAATATTTTATCTGTCCTGGATCAGAAATTAAAAAAGGAGATACCTGATTTAAAAGTTACCCGGCTCGAGGGAGAATATTTTCAAATGCTGAATAAGGCAGCCTCGCTTTCCTCAAAAAGAAAAGTCATTTTGTTTTTGGGAGGGAACATCGGTAATATGGAACTCGAAGAGGCTAATGCATTTTGTATAGGATTGAAAGATCACATGAATCCCGGAGACAGGATTCTGATAGGGTTTGATCTTAAAAAAAATCCTCACACCATCTTAAATGCCTATAACGACGCCACCGGTATAACAGCAGCTTTTAACCTTAATCTTCTTACGCGTATCAATAAGGAACTTAATGCTGATTTTAATATTGAGCAATTTCAGCATTATCAGACGTATGATCCTGTAAGCGGAGCATGCAGGAGTTATCTCGTGAGTCTGGCCGATCAGGTGGTAAATATAGATCATACGGAGATTATATTTAAGGAAAATGAACTGATAGATATGGAGGTTTCACAGAAATTTTCTGAGGCCGATATAAAAGAATTGGCAAAGAAAACGGGCTTTGAGATTGACGGAGAAATTAAAGACTCGAAGAAATGGTTTATTGACTCCGTCTGGAAGTTTAAATAAATAATAAAAAATCTAAAAAGATGATAGCAAATCCTAAGATTATTGATGCCGTAACGACTTACAGGAATATTCGCAGCCATTCGTTGGCTATTTGTGCTCCTCTTGAGACTGAAGATTTTGTCGTACAGCCTATCGTGGATGTAAGCCCGCCAAAATGGCATTTAGGACATACCACATGGTTTTTTGAAACCTTTATTCTCGTTCCGAATTTTCCGGGGTACACTGTTTTTGATCCTCAATATAATTTTGTATTCAACAGCTATTACGAAACCATAGGAGCAAGAGTCATCCGTACAGACCGGGGTAATTTGAGCCGCCCTTCAGTGGCAGATGTGTATCGCTACAGGGAATATGTGGACCGCCAGATGACTGCTTTTCTTCAGAGTGAATTTATGAACCCTTCCATTGAGCCGCTTTTGGAGCTGGGACTCAATCATGAACAACAACACCAGGAGTTGTTGCTTACGGACATCAAATATATTTTAGGTCACAATCCTCTTTTCCCGGCGTACCGGAAAGATAAGGAAGAAAACAAGGAAATAGTTCTGACCGGTGAAATGATCAGATTAAGTGAAGGGGTGTATGAAATTGGTTTTAATGGTAATGGCTTTTGCTTTGATAACGAACTGGGAAGACATAAAGTATACCTCAACAATTTTGAAATAAGTGACCGTCTGGTTACCAATGGCGAATATCTGGAATTTATAAATGACAACGGATATAGGGATTTCAGACATTGGCATGCAGAGGGTTGGGACTGGGTGAAACAAAATGAGGTGAAATCACCGCTATATTGGCATTGGATCGATGAAAAATGGATGTATTATACCTTAGACGGTTTACAGGAAGTAGATCCTGACGAAGCGGTTTGTCACATCAATTTCTATGAAGCTTCAGCTTTTGCAGCATGGAAAGGAATGCGTCTTCCAACCGAAGCGGAGTGGGAGGTTGCTTCCGTACATTTTCAGTGGGGAGAAAGGTGGGAATGGACGGGAAGTGCTTATTTACCATATCCCGGATTTAAAAAAGAAGCGGGTGCCGTAGGCGAGTATAACGGAAAGTTTATGGTCAATCAAATGGTTTTAAGAGGGGCTTCCGAAGCTACACCGAAAGGGCACAGCAGAAATACATACAGGAATTTCTTTCATGCAAGTCTTCAGTGGCAGTTTACAGGAATAAGATTAGCGAGATAAGTCCTGCCTATGATTAAAGTAGAATCACTCACCAAAAAATTTGATGACCGGATTGCCGTTGATCATATCTCTTTCGAAGCACAGGATAAAGAAATTCTGGTGCTTCTCGGAACAAGCGGTTGTGGAAAAACCACAACCCTGAAAATGATCAATCGTCTGATAGAAGCTGATTCCGGTGATATCTGGATTGACGGACAAAATATTCTTGAAAAAAAACCGGAAGAGCTCCGCATGCACATTGGCTTTGTTATGCAGCATGCCGGGCTTTTTCCTCATTATAACATCCGCCGGAATATTGCTGTGGTTCCCGAGCTGCTCAAATGGGAGAAAAAGAAGATCAGAAGCAGAACGGAAGAACTTATGGAAAAGCTTCACCTGCCGGAAGAACTGCTTTCCCGTTTTCCCCAGGAATTAAGCGGCGGACAGCAGCAACGGGTCGGGATCGCAAGAGCTTTAATAGCAGATACCCCGATATTATTAATGGATGAGCCTTTTGGAGCATTAGATAATATTACTAAAGCGGATATTCATTCTGAATTTAAATCATTAGAGGAACTTAAAAATAAAACCATTATTCTTGTTACACATGATGTACAGGAAGCTTTCGAGCTGGGGCAAAGGATCTGCCTTATGAATGAAGGAAAGATTGTCCAGATCGGAACTCCCAAGGAAATGCTCTATCATCCTGCCGGGGATTTTGTGAAAAATTTCTTTGCAGAAAACAGGCTTTTGCTTGAATATAAAGTTGCCACGCTGGATAATATAAGTCCTTTTCTTGAACAGAACGAAAGTTTCAGAGAAGAATTTGATAGAAAGGAAAATGTGTGGAATATTTTACAGAAACTCAGTGCAGATAAAAGCTATTCGGATCAGTATGAAAAACTGAGCGAGGCATTTAACCTTTACAGAAAAGCACAGGCATAATGACACAGCAGAACCTCTGGCAGTTTATTGCCGAACAGCAGGATAAACTTCTTCTCCAGATTATACAGCATCTTGGGCTTACTTTTGTATCATTACTCCTGGCAATAATTGTGGGTGTTCCGTTAGGAATATTCATCGCCAGAAAGAAATTATTTGCCAACCCTGTCCTGGGAACTGCCGGTATACTGCAAACCATTCCGAGTATAGCTTTACTTGGATTTATGATTCCTGCCTTTGGCATCGGGGCTACTCCAGCCATTGTAGCATTACTGATATATGCCCTTCTACCAATTATACGGAATACCTATACGGGAATTACGGGAGTAGATGCTTCGGTTGTAGAAGCTGCCCAGGCAATGGGAATGAACAAAAAACAGCTCTTGTTCAAAGTAGAGCTTCCATTGGCAATGCCTGTAATCATTGCAGGAATAAGGACAGCTGCAGTAATCAATGTAGGTGTGGCGACTTTAGCCTCATTTGTTGCGGCAGGAGGATTGGGAGAATTTATATTTGGAGGAATCTCCCTTAATAATACCAATATGATTCTAGCAGGCGCCATCCCGGCTGCGTTACTGGCTATTATCCTGGATCAACTGATTGCTGTTTTACAGAAATCCGGCTATAGGAGGCTTCGTAAGATGCTGTTCATTATTCCCATAGTTTTGGTTATTATTGGAGGTGTATATGTGTTTAATTCCTATTCCGGAACCAAGCTTAAAGCAGGTTTTACGCCTGAATTTATGGGAAGGCAGGATGGAGATATTGGATTGAGATCAGTATACGGACTTAATGCCAAGCCACTTATTGTAAGTGATGCCATTATGTATAAAGCAGCTTACGATAAGGAACTGGATCTCATAAGCGGATATTCTACAGACGGAAGGATTAAAGCCTATGATCTGTATGTACTGGAGGACGATAAAAAAATATTTCCACCGTATTTTGCCGCACCCATTATAAAGACAAAAACATTACAAAAGTTTCCGCAGCTGCAAGAAACGCTCAATTTGCTGGCAGGAAAATTCAATGACTCTGTCATGACGGATCTCAATTATCGGTCTGATTACCTCCACCAAACCCCGGAAAAAATTGCAAAGGACTTCCTGAAGCAGCATGATCTTTTCAAAAATTCCCGAAAAGGAAATGGAGGGACCGTGCGGATCGGCTCCAAAATTTTTGGAGAGCAATATATTCTTACAGAAATGTATAAAATGCTTATTGAAGGCAATACGGATTATAAAGTAGAAACCAAAACAGGCTTGGGAGGAACGAAAATTTGTTTCGATGCACTGGTGAATGATGCCATTGATTTCTACCCTGAATATACGGGAACAGGCCTTTTGGTCCTTTTAAAACCTTCGGAAACAATTTTAAAAGAGGTGAGCCCAAGTCCTGAAAAAACCTATAACTACGTAAACACTGAATTTAAAAAACAATATGGTATAGAATGGCTTCAGCCTTTAGGGTTTAATAATTCCTACGCCCTGATGATGAGACGGGAACAGGCCCGGCAATTAAACATAAAAAATATTTCAGATCTCAAAAACTATCTAGATACTCCTTAATTCAATGACTTATAATTTCGACGAAATAATCTCCAGACGAGGCACCAATTCCATCAAATGGGATTCTGTGGCAGATGATAATGTGCTCCCTATGTGGGTGGCTGATATGGACTTTAAAACACCTCCTGAAATCATAAATGCTCTTTCACGGAAAGCTGAACAGGGAATGTTTGGATATAGCTTTACTCCCCAGGCACTGTATGATGCAATTATCAGTTGGTGGGAAACAAGTCATGAGGTCAGTTTAAAAAAAGAATGGCTGCTTCCTGTTCCGGGAATGATTCCGGTAATTTCTGCTATTGTAAGAACATACCTTCAGCCGGGAGATCATATTATAGTACAATCACCGGTATACAACCATTTTTTTATATTGATTGAAAATTGCGGATGCCATGCGGTTGAAAATCATCTGATGTACGAAAACGGAAACTATCAGATTGATTTTGAAGACCTCGAAATGAAGGCTTCAGACCCTCAGAATAAAATGCTGCTGCTTTGTAGTCCCCACAACCCTGTAGGAAGAGTATGGACAAGACAGGAACTGGAAAAAATAGCTTCAATATGTTCGAGACATAATGTGATGGTTATCTCTGATGAAATTCACGCCGATATCGTGTATAAAGAAAACAAGCATGTGCCATTTCTTTCTGTAGCGGAAGATTATGATCTACTTTCTGTAACCTGCGGTTCTCCCTGTAAAACATTTAATTTGTCCAGCCTGCCTGTGTCATATGTTATTACTAAAGATCAGGAGTTTAAAAAACAAATTTCAAAAATATTATCCGTACAGGAGACTTATGGTATCAATCCATTTGCGGCTGAAGCTTTAATTGCTGCCTATACACATGGAAGGGACTGGATGGAGGAATTAAAAGAATATTTGTATAATAATTATCTGTTTTTAAAAGATTTCTGCAAAGATCATTTACCCAATATAACCATTGGCCCATTACAGGCGACCTACCTTGTATGGCTGGATTGCCGGATTTTGGGTAAAGGATCTGAAGAGCTTTCAAAACTCCTGTTTAAGGAAGAAAAATTGTGGCTGAATCCGGGAACAATGTATGGCAGTTCCGGGGAAGGTTTTTTGCGAATGAACATTGCCTGTCCCAGAGAAGTTTTGGAAGAAGGTTTAAAACGGTTTGAAAAATATATCAATAAGAAACGGGATTAACTTATATTCCTATTTTAAAAGCCTTTCAATAATTCTGGAAGGCTTTTATTTTATAGATTTCTATCGGCCTTTTCTTTTTTAAGTTGCTTCCATTTATTAATATTTACAATTAAAATAGGAACCAGAGCGATAGGAATCACGGCCAAAGCACTGAATTTGTGTTTGAATGTTAGAAAAAGATTACTAAAGAATAAAAGTGAAATAGCAATCATAAGCAAAATGGTTATTGCTTTTGAATTTTTTTCCTGATTAATGAGTTCCTCATTGGTGTATTCTGTTATTGGTTTATTTTTCATGTTATTTTTGTTGATGACTTCAAGGTTATTAATTTTTCCAACCGGTGCGGTCGCTGTATTTTATAAATTAAGATTGATAAAGTTGGCCAGCATCTTCGTATTATTTCCGTAATGATGGTTTCCCGGAATATGTTTCATCTTATAATTACTACCCAGCTTTATTTCATAATACGGAAAATGGGCAAATTCAAAATCACTTACAATAAGCAGTACGGGAGCTGTTCCCATTTTGTTGATCTCCGGGATGACCTGTAAACTTCCTTTGGGCTCAACTCCAAAATATTCATCCAGGTGAATCTGAAAGTCATTGCTTTTGGAAGGCCCCATAATAAATACTTTTTGGATCTTGCTTTTCAGATCAGGAGTAAAACGGTTATATACAAATGGAGTTACATCAGCACCAAATGAAAACCCAAGAAGAACTACTTTTTGATTTTTCCGTCCCTGCAATTGCTGGTTGATGTAATTCTCTATATCTCCGGAAGTTTGTTCCGGTGTTTTTTTATTCCAGAAGTAAGCCTTCGTGTCCAAAGCAAACACATCATACCCTAATTTGTGGAGATCTGTACCCAGGCCTTTTGTAAAAGTATTAAAGCCGGCGTCGCCACTGATGTAAAAGATAACAGGTTTGTCGGTGTTTGAATTCCATTCCGTTATTTTGAAGTCATTATCTTTTTGACAGCCTGAAAAAATGGTCAGTAGGGATAATGATAGGAGATTGCCGAATTTTCGTAGTCTATTCTTCATTTTTCTGTGGTTTCATCACTTTATTTAATGCCGTTGGTATCTGGAGCAGTTCAAAATCACTGTTATAAACAAGATACTGATCTTCCCAGAGACTGGCATATTTCTCTTTAAAGTTTCGCAGTGTTTGATAATGTTTAAAGCTACCGACCCTCTGATATGCAAACTTCATGATATCCTCAGCCGTATTATGGGTCTGTTGTATCCCTGCCATTGGGGTCATTCCCATGTTTATGTATTTCAGGTTTTTGCTTTTGGCATATTCTACAAGTTTTACGATCAGTACATCAGTACTGCCGTTGGGAGCATCTTCAGTTTTTCTGATCATATCATAGCTGCACTCGTCAGGAGCACAATGAGGAATTATATTCAGAAATGCAACGCATCGTCCGTTATTATCAGAAATGGTAATAAGATCCTGGTTTCTTACCGTATCGCGATCAAACATTCCCTCTGCAAAAACAATTTCCTTTTTATCAAATTCCCTGAGCCATTCATCAGAAACACTTTGGATCTGGTCTATGGTTTTATCATCCTGAGGTGCATATCGTATTTCCGTGGTATAACCGGACTTTTCAACCGCATTGATGCCGTTCCTGATCGTCTTTTTATCTTTTCCTGTAAGCGTAAAACCTTCTGCATCCAGGATGGCATCCTGACCGATAAACAATTTTTGTTTTTTTAAGGGATTAAAATAAATAATACCACTTTCACTCACTCTGTAATAGCAGGTTTTTAAATTGTTTTTCTTACAGAACAGATCGAATTCCCTGATCAGATCTGTTTTGTGATGTTCAGCGCATACGGGTTCTTCGAGAACAACTGCAAATCCATTCGCCGTACGAAAAGACACAACCCCATTAATTTCTTCAGAAAAATAAAACTCCTTTTCTTTGGCCAACTTAAAATAATCTAATGAAGATGTTCCGAATTCTTCTATCAGCTGTTTAGCGTTAATAGCATTTTCTTTCTCATCTTTCACGACCCAGGAATGAGTTTTGTAAAACGAAAGAATGAGCACCAACCAGGAAATTACCCCAAGAATATAGTTAAGGTTCTGGAAATCCCGTGCAAATCCGGTAAGAGGGGTAAGTCCCGAATCTTTGAACAGCAGGAATGTGTACAATGTATAATAAAGGGCTTCTTTCTTTGTAAAATCAATGCCGAAATGGGATTTACTGATAAAGTAAAAGCTGAAATAGTTGAAAATAAGGATAATGGTGAATATTCCTAAAAACCAGCTGAAACCTCTTTGTAAAGAAACGATTTTAGTGGTAAAGATATACTCCTTTCTGCTGTACCAAAGAAGTCCCAAAGTAAATGCAGAAAATAAGGCCTCCTCATAATCAAGTGCTTTAGACAAATTAAAAATAATGGATACTATGGTGAGTGCTACTGCAAAATACCAGGCTCTTTTATATCCCCGGAAAAGATTAGCGGAGGTTACCAGCAGCAAGACTCCGGAAATGAGTGTGATCATTTTGGAAATATGGATCAGCTCCCAGGGCAGATACCCTTTCAGGATGTGTAAACGATCCGTGAGGGCGGGAGTAATTACCGAAAGGATATTGATGATGCCCAATAAAAAAATCATAACTACAGGTAAAATACGGGCCAATAGTTTCCGTCCGCTCCATAGGTAAGCAAAAATCCCAAGAACCAATGGAATCCAGAATTCAAAAAAACGGTAGAGCAGAGTAATGCCTAAACCGTCAGTGTGGCTGTATCCGAAGTTCGTAAGAATATAGGTAAGCGAAAACTCCACGGCTCCCAAGCCACGGAGGAAAGGGGAGACGATCATCAGTAAAATCGAAACAACATACGATATCGCTGCAGCAGAAAATGATGCCGGAACTCCGAAAGCATACATGGCAATCAGGAGATGGAAAACACCACAGAATTCAATAAGTACTGAAACTAAAATAGTGATCCAGAAATACTTTCTGTCGATTTCATTATTGAATATCTCATCTATGGAAGCAATGAATTTAGGAAATTTCCGATCCAGAAACCGGTAGAGGGAATTTTTCTTACGGAACGAAACGAATGCTGAATAACTGCCTAAAAGAATAGTCGCCAAGACAATAATCCCCACCCAGCTGTCATTGAAGCTTTTATTGATCAGGACTGCGTAAGCAATTAACGGGATTCCTACGATCATTACCGTTAGTAATCCTACAAATCCATAAATTGCACTTGCCTGATGGATCTTGGAGGATTTATATCCTTTTGTTCTGATATTCCTGGGAAGGTATGCCAGCGAGCTTACACCTCCGGCAGGAAGAAATACACTAAGAAAGTTTCGTTTTAAAAATAAAACGGTGGCATCAGATATCCCTACATTCAGTTGGGTTGCACGAAAGCTCGTTACATACATTAAACCTTGGAGCAGGACATAAATCAGTGTTAAAAGTATACCTGTCAGAACCCAGCTTAATTTTGAGTTTTGCAATTGAGGGCCTATGGTTGCGAGTTCGTGTCTTTCACTGCGGAAAAATACGAAGGCCAGTAATAAAATAATAACTGCCAGAACTTCTTTCCAACGAACCAGCCTGAAGATTTTTGAAAATTTTATGTTTTTCATATTCGTGATATAGAACCCTTTCATGCATTTTTTACGCTGAAATGTCCTGAAATCAAAAATAAATAAAAAACGTGTAGCAATTCACAGATATTTTACTTTATTTAAAGTAATCTGTTGTTAGTTCTGATAGCATTTCGGACAGATTCCACTTACCACAAAATTGTAGCTTTTGGCAACAAAGTGTTTAGGGAGTGTTATTTCAGGAACCACATTTTCTATGCATGTTACAGACAAGCATTTTTCACAATTAAAGTGAATATGATTATGAGAGTGATCATTTTCTGTGCAATGATGGCATTTTGCGTAATTCACAACACCATCCACATTAACGATCTTATGGATTTTTCCTTCCTCTTCAAGACGGTCGAGCACGCGGTAAGTGGTAACACGGTTGCACAGATCCCCGATTTTTTCCTGGATAGCGGTGTGAGATAATGCGCTGTCAGAGCTATTAATGATGTTTAATATTTCTGTTTTGGCCTGGGTGTTTCTGACTTGTTTCATGATTTTATTGCAACTTTGTTGCATTAATTAAAATTAATATCTACATTTGCAACAAAGTTACGATAAGTATTTTAAACTTAAATATCATTTATGAAATCAAAAATTTTAGATGCAGTAGGTATTTCCGCAGCGGTTTTATGCCTGATTCATTGTATTGTCTTTCCCTTACTGATGATCGTTCCCCTTGGAATATCCCACAATCCCTATATCGATCTGGCGTTTCTGCTCATCGGAGCCATCGTAGTTTATAGAGTCACGAAGAAAATCTCAAAAACATGGCTGAAATGGTGGTTTTGGATCTCCATTCTTTTAATCTCCGTGTCTGTATTGGTAGACCTGATTTTTGAAATCCATATTCCTTTAATATATATTGGAGCTGCAGGTTTAATCGCAGGCCATATTTTCAATTTTAATAATCATCAACATTAACCTATTATGGAGAATAAACTTCCCGTAACCGTGCTCAGCGGATTCCTTGGTGCCGGAAAAACGACATTACTGAATCATGTTTTACACAATAAAGATGGTTTAAAAGTAGCGGTGATCGTTAACGATATGAGTGAAATCAATATTGATGCACGCCTTGTAGAAAATCAGGGTACATTATCCCGTACAGAAGAGAAGCTGGTGGAAATGAGTAATGGCTGTATCTGCTGTACTCTTCGCGAAGATCTGATGATTGAAGTAGAACGGCTGGCAAAAGAGAAAAGATTTGATTATCTCTTAATTGAAAGCACCGGTATCAGCGAGCCTGTTCCAGTAGCACAAACTTTTACCTATGCAGATGAGGAAAACGGGATTGATCTTTCCGCATTCAGCTATGTAGATACAATGGTTACCGTAGTGGATTGCTTTAATTTTTTTAAAGATTTTGGCTCGAACGAGTTATTAATGGACCGCGAGCTTACGGATATGGAAGGTGATTTCCGTACGATCGTAAACCTGCTGACGGATCAGATAGAGTTTGCCAATGTGATCATACTGAATAAGACGGATTTGGTCAACGCAGAAACGGTGGGCTTTTTAAAAGCAACCATCGGAAAGTTGAATCCTGGTGCCAGAATTATTACCTCTGAATTTGGAAAAGTAGCTTCCGGGGAAATACTGAATACTCATTTATTTGACTTTGAAGAAGCCCAACAATCTGCCGGATGGCAGAAGGAGCTGGAAGCAGAACATCATACTCCGGAAACTGAAGAATATGGAATAGGATCATTTGTTTTCAGAAACAAAAAGCCATTCCATCCGATGAGGTTTTGGACCTATCTGAACGAACAATATCCGGAAGGTGCTTTACGGGCAAAAGGTTTATTCTGGCTTGCTTCACGTCCTGATGACGCATTGAACTTTTCGCAGGCAGGCGGTTCTTTCCGTCTTGAAAAAGCAGGAGTATGGTGGTCCAGTATGCCTATGAGCAATAGAGTGCAGTACTCTTCATTTCTGCAAAATCAGGAATTTATAGAAAGCCGGTGGGATAAAAACTGGGGGGACCGCATTAATGAATTGGTCTTTATCGGGCAGAATTTAGATCAGGAAAAGATGATGGCAGATCTGGAGTATTGTCTCTTAAACGGAGATGAAAAGAAAATGTTTGATGAATCTGTAATTTTTCAGGATCCTTTTCCGCAGAATATATGATCAATTCTGTTAAAATTAAATTTACAATTAATTAATGCAACATTGTTTCATTATTAAATTTTAATTATATATATTGCATCGTGAAATGTTAATGAAAATGAACAGACGAAAGTTTCTAAAAAGTTCGGCATTGCTTTCCGGATTGTTTGCAATTAATCCGGTTAATGTTCTGGCCACCGAACCTTCTGTAAAGCCCAAATCTTACAAAAAAGCTAAGAATATCATTTTTATGGTAAGTGATGGCATGAGTTCCGGAACACTGGCTTTAGCGAACCTATACTCCCAGAATATCCTTGGGAAAAGTGGAAACTGGATCAATTTATATAAAGAAAATAAAGTATCCAGAGCATTGATGGATACTGCCTCTGCGAGTTCAATTGTTACCGATTCTGCTGCTGCAAGCTCATCTTTCGGTGGTGGGTTCAGGGTAAAGAATGGCGTACTGAATATAGGCGCTAATGGTGAAAGATATGTTCCCATCTGGCAGAAATTTAAAAAAGCGGGAAAAAAAACAGGCTGTGTCACTACTGTAACCATTACCCATGCCACACCTGCCGGGTTTTGTATCAATTCAGCCAGCAGGAATGCCGAGCCTGAAATTGCGGAAATGTATGCAGAAATAGGATTTGACGTGATGATGGGGGGAGGAGATGAATTTTTTAACTCCGCGAAAAGAGAAGACAAAAAAGATGTATACGGTTTGTATAAACAAAAAGGATATCAGATTCTAAAAAACCGTTCGGATCTGCAGAATATCGATAAAAGCAAACCGGTATTAGGAGTATTCAATACAGGAGCGCTACCTTATTCAATTGATAGGGCTAATATAGCAGCTTTACAGTCTACACCAACACTTGCTGAGATGGCAAAGACGGCAATAGACCAGATGAAAGATCATAAAGAAGGTTTTGTGCTTCAGATTGAAGGAGGTAAGGTGGACTGGTCTGCACATGCAAATGATGTTGCGGCACTTATCCATGATCAGATTGCTTTCGAAGAAGCTGTAAAAGTAGCTGTTGATTTTGCTGAAAAAGATAAGAACACATTGGTTATTATCACCACAGATCACGGCAATGCCAATCCGGGAACAATTTATGGCGCTGATGCTACCCGAAACTTCAATACTATTGCCCATTATAAATTCACCAATGAATATATCCTGAATACAATCCATCCCGATTTTAACCTGCAGCAAACGAAAGACTGGATCTATGACACCAATGCCATAAGCCTGGCTGATGATGAAGCTAAAAGTCTTTTAAGTTTCTACACCAGTCTTGATAAAGAAGGTGGGTTATATAATTATAAAAAGCTTCCCTTTAAACTGTATTCGGAAATTCAGAAAAAGCATAATTCTGTTGGCTGGATCAGCATGGATCACTCGGGTGATTATGTGGAACTTGCCATGTTCGGGCCGGGAAGTGAACTGCTAAAACCTTTCGTAAAAAACACAGATTTACATTATATCATGCTTGAAGCCACAGAGCTTTCAGCACATACCGGTAAGCTTTGATCTTCGGTATCCCGATTTCAGAATAAATATTTTTTTTTCATATTTATATCTTTTGGTGGAAAGAAGCCTTTACGTAATAGTAAAGGCTTCTTGTTTTTCTATATTAAAAATAGATTTCAACCGTGGTATTTCAATGATGAATATATTTTACATCAGTTATCCATACTGAAAATCAGTTCTTCATCTGGCTTTTAATTCTATCTTCAATCGTTCTCCAGTCATACAGATGAAAAACCTTTCCGTTGCTCATTGCTACAAACATCCCTTTTGGAAACTTTGGACCAAGGTTTACGTTTGTAACCTCCGAACCATCGCTTTCACTGGTTGAAACCGGAATTTCTGCAATCTTTCCTTTTGACGGATTTTCCCTCAGGTAGACATTGAAAGTATCTTTTTGCTGGTTGGAAACAAGGATATATCCATTCTTTGAAGAAGTAGGGTAGATGGAAATTCCTTCCACATCAGATGTGAAATCACCCTTTCCGAAAACCAGAAGTTCCTCATTTCCTTTAGATGGATCTGCATAATACTGATGCACCCCGAATTGTTCATCAGAATAATAAATATATCCTGCTTCATCATCCACCGCAATGCTTTCTATTTCTTTCAAGCCACTGTATTTTCCAAACTTCCGTACAACCTCGCCCGTAATTTTCCCTTCTTTTTCGGTTAATTTATATTGCCACAAATAGCCATCTGCCGGTCCGGATTTTCTTCCGACAACAGCAAAAAAATCGCCTGTTTCAGGGTTTTTATAAAGAGAAATTCCCATGGGAGATCGTTCTTTTTCACCATCAAAAACAGGGAATGCACCAACTTCCTTTAATTCAGGAAGAGAATAAAGTCTAACTGTATTCGTTTCCCTTTCTGTAACGGCAGCAAAATCTATTGTATTTCCGTGTAAATAAAATCCATATTCGAGATCTACATTATTCGGACGTTTTAAGCCCGTAACTTTGTTAATGATCTTTCCATTCAGGTCGAAAGCATACAGCCCGCCATTGGTATCCTTATCGGTACCTATGATAATGCTTTTTGAAGCATCTTCCGGATTGATCCAGATAGCCGGGTCATCGGTATCATAACCGACCTGTTCTGTAATAACAGTTGGTTCTATTTTTTTTCCCAATTCATTTTGTCCTGCACAATTAATGAGCAAAGGTAACATGATGAGAGCAACACGTGTATTTATCTTTATCATTCTGTATAACATTAAAAATCAAACTTTACACCCATCGTAAACCGGGGCCTGTAATATTCTACCTGAGCTGTTCTGCTTTGAATTCCCTGATAGTACCTTAACGGCTGATTCGTTAAATTATTGGCTTCAGCAAATACTCTCAGCTGGCTGGTAATTTTGAATGAGGCATTTGCGTCAAGGAACAACTGCTTGTCATAATAGCGGTCATCGAACGAATTTCCACCCAGTTCATCAATATAAGAAGATGCATAATTCATAGAAACCCTTGCTGAAAAACGTTTATTTTCCCACGACAGAGATCCGTTGAACATGTGGGGAGCTGCTCCCGGTAATCCTACATCTGTTCTTTCCACACCTTCTTCGTTGGTAATTCCTTTGGCTTTGGATTTAGTATAGGTGTAATTAACATACACTCCAAGACCCTTCCAGAATGCCCCCGGAATAAAATCCAGCTGTCTCTGTAAAGCGACCTCAAAACCATAGATGTCTACATTATCACCATTTCTTTGTTGCGTAAATCTCCAGTTACTCTCTCCGTCAGGAATAGGATTGGTCTGACCTGTAAAATCTTGTGAAAAATCCGCCGCTGTATAGTTTTTTCTGGAATAGGTATAAATAAAGTCTTTCAGATTTTTATAAAAGACACCTCCTGAAAGAATCCCCACTGATTTAAAGTACTTTTCTGCCATGAAATCGAAATTATACGCATACGTTGCTTTAAGATTTGGATTTCCTGCAGATATCAGCTCATCTGCCGAAATAACGTTTAAGAAAGGTACGAGTGCATAATAATTAGGACGTGCCAAAGCCGTAGTAAAAGCAGCCCGGAGAACAAGATTCTGTTCCGGAACATATTTGAAGGAGATATTAGGTAAAATATTAGTGTATGTGTTTTTATTATTGATCTTTCCTACAAGATTTTCTTCATCCAATACATAGTTTCCTGTATAATCAATTGTGGTCGTTTCAAGACGTGCACCGGCAATCATAGAGAATTTGTTACTGAAATCCTGATCCCATCGGATATATCCGGCATATATATGCTCTTTTGCACGGTAGTTACTGGAAAGGAATTCTTCCGGCTTAAGTTCTCCTTTAAATAGATTGGGATTGAACAGATCCAGTCCTCCCATGTACGACGTACTTACAAAAGTCCCCGGAACATAATTACCCGGCTGAAAGTTATGGCCATCAAAATAGGTAGTTGGAACCGTTAAAAGACTTCCCAAACTGTTAAGCGGTTCAAAAGCATAATAATCATTTTCTCTTTCTTTTTGTTTTATACGTAAACGCGCTCCCACACGTAATCTTCCTTTCTGATCCTCAATCACAGAAAGTGGGAAACGTAGATTTACTTTTGCTCCGAATTCCTTTTCCTGAGTGAAACTGTTGGAATCAGAAAGATCACTTAATTTATAACTCCCGAGATTATCTGCTGTTGCAGGATTGATCATTGGTCTTTCCGGATCACTGAGGTCACTCAGGAAATTTACGTTTTTACGTTCAAACTCTATATGTCGTTCATGAGGCTTTTTTTCACTGGCGGTAGCATAATTCATAGACCAGTCCAGATCAATTTTGGAACCCAGGAGATGTTCTCCTCTTAATGCATAGTTCTGAACTTTCTGTTTTTCAAGACGCGTATTATCGTTAGCAGCATCTCCACCTTTATCTTGTCTCGTAATACTTCCGCTCCATCCTGTGATTTCAGTTTCATCCGTATTATATACAGGCTTTATTTTGTAGCCCAAAGCATATCTGTTTTCCTTATCATTTCTGAAATTATACATTGCAGAAGCATAAATTTTGTTTTTCGAATTGAATTCATAATCCATATTCAGGTCAAAACTATGTCGTATACGATGTTCATTATAATAACGAACTCCCATTTTACTGACATAGGCTGTCTTTGCAATATCTTCGGCAAGGCTCCAGGTGGGTTCTATATTATCCGATCCGAAATTGTTATTATTATAGGAAAAACTGAAAACGGCACCCAGTTTCTTATTCAGAAAGCGGTTTCCATATACGAAGCCTGCGGTATAATTTCCCTTTTCACGAATCGGATTGTATCCGCCTGCTAATGTTGCGGAAATTCTTTGCCCGTTAGGTGAAGCTCTTGTAATAAGATTTACAGATCCACCTATTGCATCCGCATCCATATCCGGCGTCAATGTTTTGTTGACTTCAATTGTTGCAATCATATCGGACGGAATCAGATCCATTTGAACATTTCTGTTATCACCTTCTGCAGATGGGATACGGTCACCGTTTAAAGTCACCGAATTCAGATTGGGAGCGAGCCCTCGGATGATAAGATTTCTTGCTTCCCCCTGGTCATTCTGTATCGTAATTCCAGGAACTCTTTTCAAAGCATCCCCAATATTGGCATCCGGAAAACGCCCAATCTGGTCAGAAGAGATCACATTGGTAATATTGGCATTATTCTTTTGTTTATTCAGGGCTCTGGCCTGGTTCCGTAAAGTGGCCCCGGTTACCACAACCTCTTTAATCTGGGTTTCTTTTCTGGCAAAAATGATGTTTTGTCTGGTGTTTTTATCTGCTTCCACCACAATGTTGTACTCATTACTGCCATATCCCATATAATCTACCTTCATTGTATAATTTCCCGCAGGAACATTCAGGAAAACAAAATTTCCATGCTCATCCGATGTAGTATAAATATTTCCAGGTACAAGGGAGATCTTTGCTCCCGGTAATGTAATTTTCGAATCATCATTGATATTTCCGGAAACGGTCCCGGATTGTGCATAAAAATAGATGGATGCACACAATAGAACAGACGTTAAAATTTTCTTCACTTTAGTATATTAATTCTCAGTGTAAAAATAGGTCCTAAACCTTGGAACGGGTTGAAATTAAGATGAACGTTGCTTTAATAAATTATTAATAATATGTGAGTTTTATGTTTAAATTTTAATGTAATTATAAACAAATAAAGTTGTTTTTTAATTAAATGAATAGGACTTGAAGTAAGAGCATCTGGAATGTCTTACAATGGAATATAAGAATGGTTTTTATATTCAAATGTGAATTAACCAAAAGAAAGAAAAAAAACTAAAGCACGATAATTTCTATTAAATTTGTATTTGTCTGTATTTGAGACAATAATTACATTGTAACAAATAATTATTTTCAAAATCCCGAAGTATGACCTATTCGATAAGAAATCTGATTATAGTATTCCTGTCATTAATTCCGTTTGTGTCTTTTTCACAAAGGATCAAGCAAAGTATTAATACTTCCAGGCAATTTCACAGAGGAGCTGAAAAAGATGATAATAAAAAAGGATATTGGGAGCAGGTAAATATTCCCCATACATGGAATGCTGAAGATGTTATGGATGATGAACCCGGGTACTATCGGGGAATAGGATGGTACCAGAAACAATTGTACATTCCTGAGGGTTGGAAGGATAAAAACATATACCTCTATTTTGAAGGGGCCAGCCAGGTTGCAGAAGTATTTGTAAATGGTAAAAGGGCGGGGGTACATCGAGGATCTTATCTTGCATTTAGTTTCAATATTACCAGCCTTTTAAACGAAGGAAAAAATACAATCAGGGTAAAAGTGGATAACAGCCATGATCCTGATATTCCCCCGCTTGGAGGAGATTTCAGCGTATATGGTGGTATTTACCGGGATGTCTATCTCATTGCAGTAGACAAAAACCATTTCGATATGGATAATTATGCAAGTAGCGGTGTATTTATTTCTACTCCTTCCGTAAGTGAAGAATCTGCCAGTGTTCAGATCAGGGGGAAAGTTTCTGTTAGCAAAAAGGTTAAAATTACAATAACGATTTATGATAAAGAAGGCAAAGAGGTCGCCGTTTCTGAAACGGATCCTGATAAGGGTGGAAGCTTTACGGTTCAGGTAAAAAACATTAAAAAACCAAATTTATGGAGTCCTGAAAATCCTTACCTGTATAAAGTTGTGAATGTATTGAGAGATGCAAAAAATGAGATCGTATATGACGAGGTGGTCAATCCTTTAGGCTTTAGATGGTATCATTTCGATGCTGAAAAAGGATTTTACCTGAACGGTAAACCCTATAAAATTATGGGAGCAAGCAGGCATCAGGATTTTAAAGGCATGGGATCTGCTCTTTCCGACGCCTTGCATATCAATGATGTGCAATGGCTGAAGGATATGGGTGGAAATTTTTTAAGGGTTTCTCATTATCCCCAGGATCCTGCTGTTATGGAAGCATGTGATCGCCTTGGAATATTAACTGCTGTGGAAACGCCGGGTAACAATCAGATCACCGAAAGTGAAGGCTACACTCATAATATGCTCGATATGCAACGTGAAATGATACGGCAGAATTATAATCATCCCAGTGTAATTATATGGAGCTATATGAATGAAGTTCTTATTCAGCCCTTGTATAAGGACAAAACACCGGAAAGAGAAAAGTATTGGAAAAATCTTCATGAGCTTGCTCTGAAAATGGAAAATCTCTGCCAGGATGAAGATAGGGAAAGATATACTATGATTGCATTTCACGGAGATTTCGATTTGTACAAAAAAGTTGGACTTATCGATATACCTAAAATCGCGGGATGGAATTTATATCAGGGATGGTATGGAGGGAAATTCGGAGACTTTGAAACTTTTGTTTTAAAGCATCATAAAGAATTTCCTTTAAAACCTTTGATTATTTCCGAGTTCGGAGCAGATTCAGATTACCGGCTTCACAGTTTCAGCCCTGTGATTTTTGATAAAACCCAGGAATATGCTAATCTTTATCATGAATCCTATCTTAAGATCATTAAAAAATACCCCTTCATTGCAGGTGCTATTGTATGGAATCTTGCCGAGTTTGGAAACGAAAGCCGTCAGGAAGCCGTTCCTCATATTAACAACAAAGGATTACTTACGACGGACCGAAAACCAAAAGACAGCTATTTCATATACAAAGCAGCATTGGCTCAACAGCCTTTTGTGAAAATTGGAGGCTCGGACTGGTTGTACCGGGCACAGCAGGCGGACCCCGGAAGTAATACAGAAGCCACTCAACCGGTAACAGTGTATAGCAATCAGAAAGAAGTGAAGCTTTGGAATAACGGACAATTGATTGACATACAAAATGTGAAAGACGGGAAAGCTGTCTTTGCATGCAGTTTTAAAAATGGACTTAACACCCTCAAAGCTGTTACGGACAGAGGTGACGAAGATCTTATAGCCATTGATTTTCATGTAATTGCCAATCAGTTGAAAAATACGGAAAATACATTTACAACTTTAAATGTAAGTTTGGGAGATCAGAGAATGTTTGAAGATGAAGTAACGAAAGAAAGCTGGGTGCCTGAGCAGGAGTATAAACCGGGAAGCTGGGGATATGTAGGCGGAAAAGTGTATCGGGAAGATGAAAAAAGTGAAAAGTACGGTTCAAGAAGAAATATACTGGGAACTGCTTATGATGCAATGTATGAAACACAGCGTGTTGGTCTGAAAAGCTTTAAAGCTGATGTCCCTGACGGACTTTACGAAATTACACTGCACTTTGCGGAGCTCCTTACCCCTACGGAACAGGAAAAGCTGGTGTATAACCTTGAAAGCAATACCCGGTCAGAAAATAAGTTGGTATATACCCGGAAATTTGATGTTTCCCTGAATGGTTTTATTTTTCTTGAAAATCTTTCAGACGATAATCATCTTGCTCCTATTACAGCATACAGTACAAAAACTACTATTTTGGTAAATAGAGGACAGGGAATAACAGTTGGTTTTATTCCTCATGAAGGCGAAGCCATTTTAAATGGAATACAGCTTAGGAAGATATTTTAGTATCAAAATAGAGGATTTGGATAAGGCTGGGTACAGGTAAAAAAAATAAACTTATTACTATATTTTTCTAACTTTAAATCGGATTATTCGTAAAGCCTTACCACCAAAAAACCAATAATTATGAAATATCAATTTTCGCTGATGCTTTTTTTACTGTTCTTTTCACTGGGTTTTAGCCAGGAAGGTTCGCAGCTAAATGTAGGTGTGGAAAATACTACAATAAAAAAGGAAGCAGATGAATATTTTTCATCTCTTACAGCTCTAAGGCAGTTTAATGGAAATGTTATAATTGCAAGAAATGGAGTGGTGCTTCTCAATAAAACATACAATTTACAAAACGGACCTAAGGATATGCTGATCAATAGAAACAGTACATTTATTATTGCTTCTGTTTCAAAGGTTTTTGTAAAATATGGAATCCTGAAATTGGTAGAACAGAACAAAATATCGCTTAACGATCATTTGTCAAAGTTTTTGTCTGGTTTTCCGGAAGGAGAAAAAATCACCATCCGCCATCTTATGCAGCATCAGTCTGGCTTACCAAGGGAAATTACAGATTATGAAAAGTTTGATAAATTATCCGGTGACCAGATCATTGAATTGGCTAAAAAGGAAAAACTTTTATTTGAACCCGGATCCCAGACATTATACTCCAATATTGGATTTTTATTATTGCATAACATTATTAACAAAGTAGCTTCTGAGGGTTATCTAAAATTCATAAAAAAAGAAATATTTGACCCTATTGGTCTTCACAATACCAATGAATATAATGGTAAGAGTCCGGTTAAAAATTTTGTGAATGGATTTGATATAGAAGATGGGAAAATAATTAAAGCTTCTGCAAAGGAACTCGATCGGTTTGAAACCGGCAATTACGCTTCAACGATTGATGATCTTTTCCATTTCTCCCAAGAAGGTTTTAATGGTAAACATCTTCAAAAAGATCTTATTAAAGAATTGTTTGACGAAAATGATGTATTGGCACAAGCTGGCGGCAGACCTGGATACCGGGCTTATTTTTATAAAAACCGGAAAACCGGATTTGATTTCATTTTTCTAAGCAACTACACCGGAGTTCCTTTTCAACAGGTGACGCAAGATATTGTGAAGATATTTGAGGGAAAAGCATACCATGTTCCTCGAGCAATAAAAAGACAAAGGATTAGCCTATCTGAAAATGTAATGAAGCGGTATGAAGGAAAATACATTCTCGAAATCGATCAATCTCAATATTTAGTCATTACTACTAAGGAGGGAAAATTGTACATTACTAACAAAGATGGCGAGACCTCAGAAGGTGTCCCTGATTCTGAATTTACATTCTTTTTTGATCCTGCCTCAAATGACGGACTGATATTTACCTTAAACAAAGATACAGGAGTTTATGAACTCGAGATGATATCGGATGGATTACATCTTAAAACTAAAAAGGGAAATTGATTAAATTCTAAAAAAATCCACAACTTCAATGTTGTGGATTTTCTTTTTAAATAAGAGTAGTACTTACCTTGATATTACCGTGTATTGCCTTAGAATAGGGGCAGGTCTGATGAGCGAGTTCTGTTAATTGCTGTGCAATCTCTCTTTCCAAACCAGGAAGAGCAATAGAAAGCCGGGCCTGTAAAAGGAAGTCTTCCCCATTCATTCCCAGATCTACTTCGGCATCCACATAAGTCTCAGAAGGGATTAGTACTCCCAATTTTTTGGCAGCAAGACCTAAAGCTCCGATATAGCAGGCGGACCATCCTGCAGCAAATAACTGTTCCGGATTTGTCCCCGCCATTTTTGATCCCGGAGGAGATAATAACAGATCCAGATTTCCATCATCACTTTTAGCGTTGCCTTGTCGTCCTCCCATAGTTTTTGTTTTTGCAGTATAGAGTACTTTTTCTATTTCTGCTGTTTTTTGATCATTGTTCATGAGTGTAAATTTTAGTTAATGATTGTTGAAATACTTTGCAAAGAAAGTCTGAATCTTCTTCGGTTACCAGCTTCATAAGGGTGAAACAGACATTTTGGAGGGTGAGGCGGGCAAATAGGATCAGGGATATTTTTCAGGGGTTTTAGGAAGAACAATTTTGAAGGATATACTATGATTAGAGCTGAAAATAATGATCAGAATAAGTACTCAAAAAGCGGGTGTAGATTTTAAGTTTTGAAATGACCGGTTTATCGTTCGTTTAGTCTTATTGGACCTGATGATGATTGATCTGCGACGAGCAGCACAATACATTTGCCGAAAAAATAATTAAAAAATCAACTTCTTAAAATCAAAACAATGGAAACAAAAGCAAACAATTTAAAAACGACTATTACAGCAGGTGTATTTATGTTATTATCAGCAACATCTTTTGCACAGAATACAACAAAAGAAACTGAAACCATCCGCCCTTACCATGTACGTATTCCCGAAGCTACCATCAAAGAACTTCGCCAGCGGATCAATGCGACCAGATGGCCAGGTAAAGAGACGGTAACAGACCAGTCACAAGGAGTAAGACTGAACCAGATTCAGGATCTTGTAAAATACTGGGGAAATAGTTATGACTGGCATAAGGCGGAAAATAAACTAAATGCCTATCCACAGTATATAACTAAAATAGATGGGTTGGATATTCATTTCATTCATGTACGGTCGAAATATAAAAATGCAATGCCTTTGATTATTACGCATGGTTGGCCAGGGTCTGTATTTGAAGAGTTAAAAGCCATTGAACCTCTTACAGATCCTGTAAAATATGGTGGAAAAGCTGAAGACGCTTTTGATGTAATAATTCCTTCTATGCCTGGTTACGGGTTTTCAGAAAAACCTAAAACAACAGGTTGGGGTGTTGAAAGGATAGGCAAAAGCTGGGATGTTCTGATGAAACGTCTGGGTTATCATCATTATGTAGCCCAGGGAGGAGATTGGGGTGCGGTTATTGCCGATGCGATGGGCCGTCAGGCTCCGGAAGGGCTTCTGGGAATCCATGTCAATATGCCTGCAACTGTGCCTGCAGAAATAGCTGATATTCTAAAAGCGGGAGGCCCGGCCCCTGAAAGTCTGTCAGAAAAAGAAAAAGCAGCTTTTGCCTCATTGAATAAATTATATACCCGCGGCGGTGGTTATGCTGCAATGATGGTAACACGTCCTCAGACACTTGGTTATGGACTAACAGATTCACCGGCAGGATTAGCCTCTTTTTTCCTGGATAAATTCAATGAATGGACATACAGTGGTGGAAATGCTGAAAAATCCCTGACGAAAGATGAGATGCTTGATGATATCAGTTTATATTGGTTCACGGATACCGCTGTTTCATCTGCACAACTATACTGGGAAAATAATAATAACAATTTTAATGTCGTAGAGCAGAAAACAAGAGACATCAAAGTTCCTGTAGCCATTACTGTATTTCCCGGAGAAATTTATCAGGCTCCCAAAACATGGGCAGAAAAGGCATATCCTAACCTGATGTATTTTAATGAAGTTACAAAAGGAGGACACTTTGCATCCTGGGAAGAGCCCCAGATTTTTGCACAGGAACTCCGGTCGGCATTTAAGCCTTTAAGAAAATAAATGGGATAAAACAGAAACAAAAAAATCCACAGCTTCAGAAAGCTGTGGATTTATATATAGTTGTTATGTTTACATTATTGGTGATATTGCATTCGTGTAAAGGCCTCTTTTCCGAAAAGGCATGAAAAAATATTCTGAAACTCATGAATGTATCTGCACCGGATTGAGTTGCCGTAGATCTTTAAACCTTCTACGATTTTTTTGGGGCTCAGATCGATGTCATATTTAATAAACTCTTCCGGTCGCTCATACCGGATGCGTTGTTCAGAACTGTATGTTCTTGAAAAACCGAATTCTTCCAACCATTCTTCAGTGATCTGGATTGGATTGATGGCATCAGCCGGGGCAGAGATACTTTGGATATCATTTTCAATTTTTACAAAATAATCTTTTGCATTATTTTGGAAGATCTCTGTGATTGTGAAAATTTGATTTTTGTACTCAACTAAATTTCTAATCTTTAAGTCTGCAACGTTCATAATATTTAGTGTTAAGGAGGTTATTAAAAATGATGTGTGTTAATAAATAGAGTTGCAAATACTATGCCTGACAGAATATATTTTATTTAAATATATGTTAATGTATTAGGTTAATATTTATGAATTATAAAATATTACTTGAAATAAATGATTTTTACTTACGATACTTTGTGGATATTGTTAAATTTTAAGGATGCAAGCAGAAAGGCTGTAAGTATAGCTACAATAAGGAATATGATAAAATAACTCCACGAAGTGCCGTGTAGTAAATAACCGGTGCCACTCCCTAGAATACTGGAACCAAAATAATAAAATAGCCAATACATAGAAGTTGCAGAAGATTTTCCTTCTTTTGCACGGAGCGCTGTCATTTGGCTCGCCATAGTATGGGCCGCAAAAAAAGAAAGTGTAAATAATCCGAGTCCGAAAATAACAATGTAGATATTTTCCGAAAGAAGAAGAATAACGCCGGCAATCATAAATAATATTGATCCTTTCAGAATATTCTTCTGTTCCGTTCTCTTTGATAAACGGCTGGTTATCATCGTTCCGAACACTCCGAATGTATACATCAAAAATATAAATGCAATATAAAAATGATTGAGCGAGAATGGAGCGGCTTCCAAACGGAATGTAAGATAATTATATACACTTACAAAAGCTCCCATCAACAGCGCCGCAACAAAATACAACCTTAGCATATAAGAGTCTGTAAGGAATCTCTTCATCTGTTTTATTTTAAGGTGATAATCTACTTTTTGCGGATTGAAAAATTTTGATCCGGGAAAAAGCCTCCAGAATAGTAAGCCCAGGATAAGGCTCTCGATGCCTATGATCAGGACCGCTTTCTGCCAACCCAATTCTCCTGAAAGAAGTGTCGCCAATATTCTTCCGCTCATTCCTCCTATTGTATTCCCGCTAAGATACATACTGATAGCCAGGGCAACCACAGATGTATGGACCTCCTCGGTGAGATAGGCCAGAGCTACCGCGGACACACCGGAAATCACAAAACCTTTTAGAATGCCAATGAATATCAATACGGTAAGACTTGGAATCCATGCCGAAATAATAGTGAGAACAGCTGAAGACAGAAGGGAAAATGCCATTAATCCCTTTCTTGAATAGCTGTCTGCATTAAAAGCAAAGAAAAAAAGGCCTGCTGCCATTCCTATTGTAGAAGAAGAAACGAGCAAAGAGCTGTCTCCTACGGTCGTATGGAAATGATCTGCTACCAAAGGAAGCAATGGTTGGAAAAGATAAAGTTGGGCAAATACAGATAATCCGGAAAGAAAAATACATAATTTAATGTAATGAAAACGTTTGCTTTTTCTTTCTGCTTTTTCAGATAAGTTCATGGGATACATATTCCTTTACTTCATAACCATAAAGGATTATACAAATTTCCAGATAAATTTTCAATTTGAAAAACGTTTATTTTTGATAATATAAATCGTTATAAGCGATCATGAAAAATATATTCTTCACACTCTGATTAAAAAAGCTCTTTTTTAAATTTGAATATCTTCTAAATAATATCAACGGACCAAGGAATTCTTATCATCAACAGTGATTTCTGTTTTACGGTTTTAAAAGCGATGAAATAGAAACAAATGTTAGATTTTTTAAGGAATGACCTCTTGTAAACGTTTTATAAATTCAATTTTTTTTGGATTAAAAGTCAGCAAATCATTATCATTGTATTTCTAAACATGATAAAATGATTGAAAATTTCCCCTTTTATCTGTCACTTATTGTTGCTATCGTATTACTTATAATGCTGGCCAATAAAATAAAGGTGGCTTATCCTGTTCTTTTGGTAATTGCAGGATTACTGATTAGTTTTATTCCCGGTATTCCCGCCATAAAGGTGGATCCGGAACTTATCTTTATCATTTTTCTTCCACCCTTGCTTTATGAAGCAGCCTGGTCTATTTCCTGGAAGGAATTATGGAAATGGCGGCGCATTATCGGAAGTTTTGCCTTCGTTGTTGTTTTTCTTACTGCAATTTCCGTCGCTTTTGTAGCGAATTATTTCATACCCGGATTTTCTTTGGCATTAGGGTTTTTGCTGGGAGGAATTGTTTCTCCGCCGGATGCTGTAAGTGCAGGTGCCATTCTTAAATTTGTGAAAGTTCCCAAAAGGATGTCATCAATCCTGGAAGGAGAGAGCCTTTTAAACGATGCTTCTTCTCTTATTATATTACGTTTTGCAATGGTAGCTGTAGCTACCGGACAATTTGTATGGCATGAAGCGGCGTTAAGCTTTTCCTGGATGGTTGTAGGAGGACTCGGAATCGGCCTGGTCATAGGATGGATTTTCATGGAGTGCCATAAATACCTGCCTACAGATGCCAATATGGATACCATTCTTACAATTGTAGCCCCTTACATTATGTACATCTGTGCTGAAGAAGTGCATAGTTCCGGTGTACTTGCGGTCGTGAGCGGCGGCCTGCTACTCTCTAATCACAGGCATCGTGTATTAAGTGCTTCATCACGTTTACGGGGAATCAATGTTTGGGAAAGTTTTGCCTTTGTATTAAACGGTTTGGTGTTTGTGCTGATCGGATTAGACCTTCCTGAAATTACTTCAGGACTGGAAGGAGTAAGTCTATCTGCAGCAATAGGATATGGCCTTTTAATAACGGGTGTGTTGATTGTTGTCCGGATTTTGTCTGCTTACGGAGCCGTGATCATTACTCTTATTGCCAGAAATTATATTACGGTAGCGGATAAGAGAAGCCCCGGATTCAAAGCTCCATTAATCATGGGGTGGACGGGAATGCGTGGGGTAGTTTCTTTAGCAGCAGCACTTTCAATACCCATTAAGTTATACCCTGGTGGTCCTGATTTTCCTCAGCGTAACCTGATTTTATTTATTACTTTCATTGTTATATTGACCACATTACTGCTTCAGGGTCTGACCTTACCTTTTATAATCAGAAAAGTAAATATGCCCTCCTTTAATGATCATCTTCCGGATGAAGAAGCCGATGAACAGATTAAAAGAGAAATGGCTCAATATACGCTTGAACATATCACGAATAATTATGGAGAAATGTTGAAGACAAGTCCTTTCTTACAAAACATACATGACAAGTGGCAGGGAAAAATAGGTGATGATGCTCAGATCAGGATTTCTCCGGAAGTTAAATCTGCATACATGGATATCCTAAACCAACAACGGACCTGGCTGGTAGATCAGAATCATGGTGACCGCTATGATGAAGACATTATCAGAAAGCATCTGATGAGAATTGATCTTGAAGAAGAAAGAATAAGATATACCCATTAATCAATCTATGTTCAATGAGGAAAGAAGTCTCTGCAAATATTCGTTTTCCTTTAATACCTTTTGATAGGACTGCCTCGCGTAAGAAGGCGAAAGCTTATACACTTCCTTGATGGTGTGAAACTCTTCTGTTTCAATATCTTGACTGAGGTGAACGGAGTAATCGCTAATATATTTATCAATGATTCTTTTCTTCATTTCGCATAAAGTACAATTCCTTATTTTCTGCAGAGAATTTAATATAAGAGATTTATCTCCATGGAAATTAATGATATTTTTCACAAATGATAAATTATGCTTATCCTGCAATTGGTAGTGGGATTCATCTTCAAAAATCATAATCTGGCAATAGTTTTTAATTTGTTTAGAATTTTTTAAACTAATTTTATCATTTGTATTTAAATTTTTCACTTCAAAAATCTGACCAAAATACATAAATAATGATGGAAAAAGTTTTTTCAGAATTTTTTATATGATTGTTTGTGGTTGCTTACCGGTTTCCAATAAAATCTATAGCTAATGTAGAATTATTTCTACATATTGTGACTTTTTATTCTATGCAATTTATTTTAATAAAAAGTAAGGGAGTCTTATTTTTGTTACACTGCTTTTATAATCCCGATAAGGTTCATTTTAGAAGGATAATCTTTATTAATTATAGAGCATAACAATATTTAACATACTTTTAAGTACAAGTGTTTAAGGCTGGAAACCTCTTGAAGAGATTTTCAGCCTTATCTTTTATTTAATGAAGCAAAGTTTTTGATTAAATATATTCATGTAGATTGTGTTAGTGTAATATATGTTTAATCAATTGCGTACTAATTATTTATATGGATTTTTAAGAAGGAAGTAAGCTTATATTTTTGGTCTCTTTTTTGATGCTAATCAGCAAACACAAAACAATGATGAAAGAAAAATTTAAGCATTTGCTTGGAAAAACACGTCGTGAAATAGTAGAAGAAATAGGTGATGGTTTTAATTTTCCGCATAATGAAATCTGGACCTATGAGGTAGGGAAAACCTGGATTGGAAGAAAAATTATTTTGTCAATCAGGTTCAAGAACAAGAAGGCTTCCGAGATCGCTTTTTATAAAAGCTTTAAAAAATGTTAAACATATATTTAGTTTAGTTCCTAATTGCTACCATATATTTTCTGAAATTTATTGAAAAAATGAAACTGAAATATCAATATGTCAATGAAAAACCTCCCAAAAATGGGAGGTATTAAAAAATTGACTGTATATTGAAATGTAACTCAATCGTTATTGATGATTGTCAAGCCATTGTAAACGTCGTTCATCGGGTAAATGCTTAACTTTAAAATTTTCGAAAACAGCATTAAATCCTGCTCCGTCAGGACATGCAGCCATTAACCCGACCATTACCGGAGTATTGTCCTGTAGATGGGCGTTACGCATCATGATGTAATTTTTATCGTCGAAAGAATAAAATACTTCTACTGCATCCAGTCTCCTTACTGCCTTTATCCATATTGCTGAAGGGATTTTATCCAGGGTAATGACACTCCAGTCGCTCGTCGTATGAGTAACGACCGTACTTAGATTATACTTTCCGTCTACAAATTCGATCCCTGCTTTGATGTAGTTTTCTTTATCCACCCTCAGCATCAAACCCATCTGATCAAATCTGGCCTTGTAGTTTCCGTTTATTTTTACTTTAGCTTCAAATTCACCACCATAAGTGGTATAATAAAAAGGCGCATCATCTACTGTAAAGCCGTAATGAGAGATTCTCCAATAATCACTTTGCGGAGTTACAAACATAGACAATGTATTGCCCTTAATATCCCATTTTTCAGGTTCATTAAACCACATCATTTTTTCTAATGTCTGGGCGAAAGTTGTATTGATGAACAATAGGGTGCAAAAACTTAAAATGATTCTCCTCATGACGCAAAATATCTTTTCATATCAATATATAACTGAATGTAAATTATTAATTTAGCAAAAGTAAAACTTAACAATAGTATCATCAATACTGATAAATAACCATTTTATGAAGATTGTAGAAACATTGAATGAAACATTGCTGATTAAAGGGATAAATAAAAGCAATGAATGTTTATTAGATATTGATGTGTATAAAAACATAGCTCGTGTGTATACCCAAATGGAAAATACCATTTCTGTATTAAGTGATATGCAGGAAAACAGAAGCTACGTTTATAAATCCGATACTGCCCTGGAACTTGGATTGGAAAGGGAGATAGAGCCACTAATCATAAATTCCATCTGGGAAGAGGAAATCTTGAAGAGAATACATCCTGATGATAAGGTTAAAAAATACATTCATGAACTGAGATTTTTCAAGCTGGTGGATTCTTTTAAACCGGAAGAAAGAACCCATTATAACGTTTTATCCAGAATAAGGATGAAAGACAAGAATGGGGAATATGTCTTTGTGCAGCACCGTATGTTTTATTTCTATTCTCCTTACAATAACAAACTGAGATTTGCCCTCTGTCTTTATAGTATCGCTATTGATCAGTCTATACTTTTACCTCCTGACTTTCTGATCATTAATTCAATAAAGGGGAAGATTGTTGCGGAGGATAAACTCAACTACAGAAATATTTTATCGCAGAGAGAAATGGAAATTTTAAAATATGTAGGAGAGGGTTTTACCAGTAAGGAAATTGCAGACTTACTTTTTATTAGTGTAAATACAGTAAGCCGTCACAGGCAAAATATCCTTGAAAAGCTGAAAGTAAAAAATTCAATACAGGCATTCAATGACAGCTTTCATTGATTAATGAAGGCTAATCTTCCGAAAAGTTCACCATAAACTTGCGTAATATCTTTTTAAATTGGTATTTTTAGTAAAACACATAACGATACTTATATGAAAAAAGACGTAAGAAATTTGAAGAGGGGAGAAGAAATCACCAATAGTTATATGGTATTCTTAGATAGGCATATTCAGGATGTTATTTCCGGCAATGTATCTGAATTTATGGAAGTGAATGAGATTGCGGACAGCCTGGCTGTTTCTCACACCCACCTTACAGATACGGTAAAGAAAGAAACCGGGAACCATCCTTGTTATTTTTATGATACTAAAATCGTAGAGCAGATACAGGTAATGCTTGCAAAAAGCGATTTTTCAATTGCTGAAATAGCCAGGATATTTACTTATGATCCCTCCAACTTTTCAAAATTTTTTAAAAAGTTTACAGGAATTACACCTGGAGAATACAGAAAAAGAACAAAGACAAAAGTTCCAAAAAGTTCACCATAAAAAAACTATTCCTAATGCTCACATTTGTAAGGCATAACTAATTAAAAAGAAACATAATTATGTCAAAAAATGATTTAAAAGGAAAAGTGGTTTTAATCGCCGGAGGAGGAAAAAATCTTGGTGGATTATTAAGCAGAGATTTTGCCTCAAAAGGAGCAAAGCTTGCTATTCACTATAACAGTGAAAGTTCAAAAGCAGAAAGTGAAAAGACTTTAAATGAAGTTAAAGCGTTGGGAGCGGAAGCTTTTCTGTTTCAGGGGGATCTTACAAAAGTTGAAAACATCACAAGATTATTCGACGAAACGATAAAAACTTTCGGTGGAATTGACATTGCGATCAATACTGTAGGTATGGTTCTTAAGAAGCCTTTTGTGGAAACGACAGAAGCAGAATATGATTCTATGTTTAACATCAACTCCAAAGTGGCATATTTCTTTATTCAGGAAGCTGGAAAGAAATTAAATGATCACGGGAAAATATGTACGATCGTTACATCATTGCTGGCTGCTTATACCGGATTGTATTCCACATATGCAGGAGCAAAAGCCCCGGTAGAACACTTTACCAGAATGGCTTCCAAAGAATTTGGTGATCGTGGTATTTCTGTAACTGCTGTTGCACCGGGACCAATGGATACTCCGTTCTTTTATGGACAGGAAAGTGATGATGCTGTTAATTATCATAAATCTGCTTCTGCATTAGGTGGGCTAACAGATATAAAAGATATTGCACCTCTTGTAGAGTTTTTGGTAAGTGACGGATGGTGGATTACGGGTCAGACCATATTTGCAAACGGAGGATACACAACAAGGTAGATCTCTTATTCAACCGATAAAAAAGGTGATTGTTTTATGCAATCACCTTTTTCTTTTTCTTCAGTATGACTCTGTATTTGGCCTGTGAATGTTATAATTAATTATTATAAATGGATTTTGTTGTAAAATTATTTGATTTTTAATTAGTAAGATCGAAATATGGTATTTATAATAAATTTTCGATGAAAATTAAAATCAAGAAGAGTGAATTATTTATATATTTGCCTGCTAAACAACTAATAATATAAAGGATGAGTATCGATTTTACAACAGCGACATTTAAGGATTTTGAGAATATTCCTGATTATGATATCGCTCAGAGGGCAGAATATTTTTACGAATTCCTGGATCACATGAAAACCAGGGGACACATGAATTATAGACTGAAAAATACTTCAGCAGCTGATGCAGTGTTAAATATCAGCATTGCAGATCGCAATAAGGAGTATGTAAGTTTTGTATCAAGTGATTATTTAGGGTTTACACAACACCCGAAAGTAAAACAGGCAGCTATTGAAGGAATTGAAAAATATGGTACGGGTACAGGAGCCTCACCGCTTATTGGGGGGTACTTTGATTATCATAATATTTTGGAAAAAAAAATCTCTGCCTTTTTTGGGAGGAATGAAGACGAAGTAGTCTTGTTTACTACCGGATATGCAGCTAATAGTGCGACTTTGCAGATTTTAATGCAGAAGGAAGATATTGCTATACTGGACATGGGAGTGCATGCGAGCGTACATGAAGGATGTGCTTTTACCAATAAAAAAACATTTCCTCACAATAATTTGGAAGCTTTGGAACATATTTTGAAGATGTCTGAGAGTATGTACCGTACAAAGCTCGTTATCATTGACGGAGTCTACTCTCAGGAGGGTGATACTTCACGGGCCAAGGAAATATATGATCTTGTGAAAAAATACAATGCCTATCTTATGATAGATGATGCCCATGGTGTTGGAGTTTTGGGAAAAACAGGAAGAGGAGCTTTAGAGGATGACGGTTTATTGGATAAAGTGGATTTTATAACAGGAACTTCGAGTAAGACTTTCGGTAACCTGGGAGGATATGTTATTGCAAATAAAAAAATAGCATCATTCCTAAAGTTTCAGTCGAGACAACATATATTCTCTGTTACAGCGCCACCTTCTTCCGCCGGAATAGTAAAAGCGATTGATCTTGTTGACGAAGAACCCATTTGGAAAGATAAACTGTGGGAAAATATCAATTATCTAAAAACAGGTCTTAATGATCTGGGATTGGATACAGGAATTACCTGTTCTGCTATTATCCCGGTAAAGATTGGAGATCAAAATAAAATGTGGGATATCGGTAGAATATTAATCGAAAACGGAGTTTACACGAATCCTATTATGTATCCGGCCGTAGCGAGAAAAGATGCCCGTATCCGGATGACGGTAACAGCGCGACATGAAAAAGAACATTTAGATAAAACGCTTAATGTCTTTGATGATATTAATAAAAAAATGCATATTGCGAAAAAATAATAATAATTATGCCTAGAAAAGTGGTGCAAGGTCCTATAAGGGACAAAGAAAAAACAAAACAGAAACTGCTTGCTGCAGTGGGTAAAATTCTGAGAGTAAAAGGCTATGCCGGACTGAAAGTAAGTAAAATTGCAGCGGTTGCCGGTTTTGATAAAAAACTTATCTATGAATACTTTGGCAGTACAGATAAGCTTATTGACGAATATATTAAATCTCAGGATTATTGGAGTAAATTCAGCCCGAATATTGAGGAGGAAGTACAGGTTGGAAAAGGTAAAGAAGCCCTTACTCAAGGAATTCTTATGCAATTCGAGAGTCTGAAGAAAAATAAAGAATTACAGAAAATCATTCTGTGGGAACTTTCTGAAAGTAAGCCTATCCTTAAAAATATCTTAAAGCAAAGAGAAGATGTTGGGGCTAATTTATTTGAAAATGTTACAGACCCATATTTCGGAGAAGATGCAACAAGTTTTAGAGCTTTATTGGCTTTAATTGTAGCTGGTGTTTACTATCTTAATCTTTTCCCGGCCTATAACGGAACCGAATTTTGTGGTCTTGATATGAGAACGACTGAAGGAAGAGCCGAGATTGAAAAGGTGATTGTGGAGTTAATAGATAACGCCTACAAGAAAAAAGCTGCTCAGTAAAAATTTTCCTGTTTGATGTGAGATATATTTTTTGTGGATAATTTGAAGACTTTTGACTTTCAAATTAGAACTATATTTCTTATTTTTGACCAATGGAAAATTTTATCGTATCTGCAAGAAAATACCGCCCGCAAGAGTTTGACACTGTTGTTGGACAATCCCATATTACAGATACTTTAGAACATGCAATTGAAGAGAACCAGTTAGCACAGGCTCTACTATTTTGTGGGCCTCGTGGTGTTGGTAAGACAACCTGTGCCAGAATTCTGGCCAGAAAGATCAACGAAAAGGATGGTTCCGTTTCAGAAGACGGTTTTGCTTATAATATTTATGAGCTCGATGCTGCCTCAAACAACTCAGTGGATGATATTCGGGAACTGATCGACCAGGTTCGTTTTGCACCGCAGGTTGGCCAGTATAAGGTATACATTATTGATGAGGTGCATATGCTGTCTTCTGCAGCCTTCAATGCTTTTCTTAAAACACTGGAAGAGCCGCCCGCTCACGCAATTTTTATTCTTGCAACAACGGAAAAACATAAGATCATTCCTACGATTTTATCCCGTTGCCAGATATATGATTTCAAAAGGATCGTTATTGAGGATATTCAGGGGCATTTAAGAAATATAGCCGAGAAAGAAAATATCCAATATGAAGATGATGCTTTATATCTTATTGCGCAGAAAGCAGACGGTGCATTAAGGGATGCCCTTTCGATTTTCGACAGGCTTTCTACATTCTCCCAGAAAAATATTACATTGGCTAAAGCTGCTGAAGTACTTAATATTCTTGATTACGATCAGTATCTCAATATTCTGGACCTGGCTAAAGACAATAAGATTCCTGAAACCCTTTCCGCATTCAATGAAATTGTAAAAAAAGGTTTTGATCCGCATATTTTTATCGCAGGACTTGGAAACCATTGTAGGGACCTCATGATGGCTCAAAATGCTTCAACGATAGATTTAATTGAGATAGGAGAGAAAACAAAAACTAAATTTGTAGAGCAAAGCCAGAAATGGAATGTTCAGCAATTGATTGATGCCATTGAAATCTGCAACCATGCAGACATCAACTATAAAAATTCCAAAAACCCGAGACTTACTGTAGAAATTGCATTAATGCAATTATGTTCATTGACTGCCCAGGCAGACGTTGCTAAAAAAAAAAGTTTATAATACTAGCTCCGTTTCTTAGTGAGAAACAGGAAATAAAACTTCCCAAACAGGAAAAATCAGAGCCAGTAAAACAGGACAGCATTGAAAAACCTTCGACTCCCATAGGTCATCAGGCTGAACCCACGATAAGAAAAACATCCAAACCTTTATCAAAAGGTATTTCTTCAGGATTCAGCATTAATTCTTTTTTAAATAAAGAGGAAAAAGAAGAAAAGGAAGAAGCTGTTGTTACTAAAGCTGATAATCTTCCGCAGCATCATTTTACCGAAACGGATTTGTTAATGGAATGGAATTTATTTTTAAAACAAATCCAATTCAAACAAGCAGTAGTTTTCAATGCTATAAAATCTTTTAAACTGGTTAAAATTGATGAGACAACAGTACAGGTTTTATATCCTTCGGACTCAGCAAAAGCTGAATTTGATAAAATAAGTGGAGAATTTTTCAATCATTTTAAAAGAAAAGTACTTAATTATTCAATTGAAATTGATTATAAAAAAGACGTTCAAAACCTTAAGATAGAGGTGGTTACGAAGAAAAAAATATTCGAAAAGTTCGTTGAGAAAAATCCTTTATTAAAAGATCTTGATGATTTAATGAAGTTTGATTTGACATAATTTTATATCTTTGTCAAATCTTTTTGTTCAAAATGGATTTTTGACAAAAACAAATGATTTAATTGTAAAGCTAAAGAATAGACAATTACAGAATAAAGTGGAAAAATTATTAGTCCCATCTCTGTCTACTTTAAACCTTTTTGGTTTTATACCCGCTGATTATTTTAGCGGTTATTTTAGCTTTTCGGCTACTTATTATAGAAATTTTAGAAGTTATTACCGATTTTACTGGTACTACTAATTAAATTTCTTTCCAAAAAATAGGAATTAACGGATCTTCTCTCATTAATTCCTCATCCCAATAAAAAATTTTTAAACGGCATTTTTTGAAAAGAATTATAAAGAAACTTTATAAGGGAAGAACCGTTTGTGCATTATAATAAATTAAAAATAAGATAAAATAAATTAACAGAATGAATTTAAAAGATTTAAAAAACGATTGGATTAATGAGTTTTCACAGCCATTAATGATTGCCGGGCCATGCAGTGCTGAAAGTGAAGCTCAGATGTTGGAAACTGCGAGAAGGATAAAAGAAACCAATGCGCAGGTGCCTGTTTTCAGGGCAGGTATCTGGAAACCACGTACAAAACCCAATGGATTTGAGGGAGTCGGAGTTATTGGATTAAATTGGTTGAAAAAAGTAAAAGAAGAATACGGCTTCAAAACAGCTACCGAGGTAGCCAACGCACATCACGTTTTTGCCGCTTTGGAAGCAGATGTGGATATTCTTTGGATCGGAGCCCGTTCTACTGTGAATCCATTCACCGTTCAGGAAATTGCAATGGCTTTAAGAGGAACGGATAAACCTGTATTGGTTAAAAATCCTGTAAATCCGGATCTGGCATTATGGATCGGAGCCTTGGAAAGACTTGTAGGGCAAGGGATTCACAATCTGGGAGCTATACACAGAGGTTTCTCTACATACCAGAAAACAAAATACAGAAACAATCCGAACTGGCAGATTGCTCTGGATTTCAAAAGCCAGTTCCCGAATATTCCGATGCTGATTGATCCTTCCCATATTTGCGGAAACAGAACTGGATTGGCAGATATTACCCAGGAGGCAATGAACGTAGGTTACCAGGGAGCTATCATTGAAAGTCACTGTAATCCAGATGAAGCATGGAGCGATGCTTCACAGCAGATTACACCGGAAGTTTTAGCTGAACTTATTGGTAATCTAAAAATGAGAAATGCAGGATTAGCAGGATTTGACGGTGAAATGGGAAGACACAGAACGTTGATTTCTGATCTCGATTTTCAGTTAATTGAGCTTCTTTCCCAAAGGATGAAAATCTCTGAGAAAATTGGCAAGCTTAAAAAAGAGAATGATATCGCTATTTTCCAGCCGGAGCGTTGGAAAGTGATTACCGAATATGCTACTCAAAAAGCAAAAGAAACAGGAATGTCACAGGATTTTATTGAAAAGGTTTTCAAAGCGATACATGAAGAGTCGATTGAAGTACAGAACAATATTATGATTGAGAAATAACAATTATAAAATAATAAATAACGGATTCAGGGCTTAAGAATCAGACGTGCACGAAACAGAAACTTCGTTACGAAACTGAATCTTAAGTCCTGAATTTTTTAATATTGATCTTATGATGAAATCGGAAAATATATTTTCTTATTTTCAAAAGCCTTATAGTCTACTTTAGCTTTTCATTTTTCCCAGCTCTGTATTTTGAATGTTCCATTTTAAACTCTGTACTATACATCCTCCTACCTATCACCGAATTCCTTATATTTGCATTCTATACGTATGAAAGGAAAAATTATTAAATCTACAGGAAGCTGGTACCAGGTTCTGGAAATGGAAACCGGTAGAATTTTCGAAGCCAGAATTCGCGGCAAGTTTAAACTTATCAAAACCCGGCTTACGAATCCTTTGGCTGTAGGAGATTATGTAGAGTTTCAGCTGGAACAGGATGATATTGCCTGGATTACTAAAATAGAACCACGAAAGAATTATCTGATAAGGAAATCGGTAAACCTTTCCAAAGAAGCTCATATTATAGCTTCTAATATTGATCTTGCATGTTTCATTTTTACACTTCGGTATCCGGAAACTTCTCTGGGATTTTTAGATCGTTTTTTAGCGTGTTGTGAAGCATATAATATTGTACCTCTTATTTTATTTAATAAAATTGATGTCCTGAATGAAGAAGAAATAGAGATCGTAAAAGATATAGAGTTTATGTATCAGGAAATCGGATATGATACACTTGAGATATCATCTTACTCTAAACTTAATCTGGATCAGCTTCAGGAAATTTTAAAAGATAAAACTTCTGTATTTTTCGGCCATTCTGGTTGTGGGAAATCCACATTGGTTAACGCAATGCAGCCCGGATTAAATCTAAAGACTTCAGAAATTTCAGATAGCCATCTGAAAGGAAAACATACGACTACGTTTGCCCAAATGCATTTTTGGAATTTTGGAGGAAATGTTATTGATACACCCGGAGTAAGGGAATTTGCGATGATTGATATAGAAAAAGAAGAAGTACAACATTACTTTCCTGAAATTTTCAAAAAAAGGGAAGACTGTAAATTCCATAACTGTATGCATATCAATGAACCTAAATGCGCAGTAGTGGCTGCCCTGGAAACAGGAGAAATTCAGCATTCCCGATATTCTACCTATATAAAATTAATGGATGAAGCAGAAGAGGCTTCTCAAAAATAGTCTTATTCATGAGTGAGGAAAAGCATATTCCTGTTCATAACCTTACCTATCAGGAATTTCAGCTGACCACTTTGGAAAATGGACATCCTGAAAATTTTAATGACGTCCACAGGCATAATTTTTTTGAGATCCTGTGGTTCAAAGAGGTAAAAGATGATAGTCATCTTGAACTTGATTTTGAAAATTATCACCTCAAAAATAATCAGATATGTATTATAGCTCCGGGACAGGTGTTCAATATGAAGCTCCGGGGTGAAAAAGGATACGTCTTTGCCATAAGCCGGGAAATCTTCCAGGAAATTTGTGACGTGGAACTCATCCTTACCAATGGGGCAGCTCCTTTTTTTCCTGATAATGAAAGCCGGAAAAATTGCCAGGGGATCATTAAGCTGCTTGAGGACGAATACCATGGAAATTGCCGGATGAATTTAATCAAAGCTTATTTAAAAGCTTTTTGTATTATTATCACAGAGGATCTTACTTCACAAGAGCCTTTACTCCATGACAAGCAACGTATACAAAAGCTCATTACGCTGATCGATACCTACTATATTACACAGAAAGAAACCCGATTCTACGCAGAAAAACTTAGCATAAGCGCTCATCATCTTAATGACATTGTGCGGATTTCACGAGGGACAACAGTAAAAAAAATGATCGCTCAACGCCTTTTACTTGAGGCAAAAAGAGAGTTAAGTTTTGGAGCACTGACAGTAAAAGAAGTAGCCTTCAGATTAGGCTTTAATGATTCTTCTTATTTTTCCCGTTTTTTTAAGAAGCATTCAGGGTACAGCCCCGAACAATTCAAAAATATGAATGACTGATTCCAGGGATAATCCTCAGTTTGTCCTGGTAAGCCTTCAATAGTTTCATTGGATGACCTTTAATTTTATAAGAATTTTGCATGCTGTAAAAGTCAATGTTGGCATGTAATGATTTAAAAAAAATTATGAAAAAACTGAGTATTATTGTATTTATTCTGGCTCTTTTAAACACGCTCGAATCTTTAAGTATAGATCTTTATCTTCCTGCTTTTCCTGTTATGGCAAAAATTTTCGGAACCGATATAGGGCATATCCAGATTTCTATTTCCATTTTTTTTGCCGGTTTTGCTATCGGGCAGCTACTATGGGGACCGTTATCTGATAAAAAGGGGAGGAAGCCTATGCTGTATTGCGGATTAATCCTATTTATGATTGGAGCCGTTGCTATTATCTTTACCGAAAATATATATGTGTTGTGGATCATGCGTTTTCTTCAGGCTTTTGGAGGAAGTGCCGGGATTGTCATTGGTAGGGCCATTGTAATAGACCTCTACGACAAAGAAAAAGCGGTAACTATCTTTTCGAAGCAATCTCAGATAAGCGGGATTGCTCCCATTGTAGCACCATTAATGGGAAGTATTTTTCTGAGGTTTTGGGGATGGAACAGTGCGTTTAGCTTTTTAAGCATTTTAGGAGCTATCACATTATTTCTTGTTGTTAAGTATATTCCGGAAACCAATTCCCGGATAGCATCACCTGAAACTTCGGAAACTGAAATCCAATTAAAAAAACAGCTGAAAGTTATTATTTCCAATAGAGATTTTATCAACAATACTATTATCGGGAGTATTGCTTTTGCATCACTGATTATTTATATTTCCAATGCTCCATTCCTTTTTATGGAAATTCATGGATTTTCCAGTGAAGTATTCAGCTTTATATTTGCCTTTAATTCCATGGCATTAATATTTGCAGCCTATATTACTCCGAAATTAACCCAGAGAGTTAAGGATACCCGAATTTTATTTTCTGCTGCTATCCTGTTGTTGTCAATGAGCTGTTTACATTTATTTATATCTCTGGGCCAATTGTTCGTGGGATTGGAAGTTGCGGTTCTGTTTTCTTCTCTTATAGCAATAGGACTTCTTTTTCCTATTACTACTGCCCATGCATTATCTCCTTTTAAAGAGGGTCGTGGTACAGCTGCAGCTCTGATGGGATTTATTCAGTTAATGGTTACCTTCCTCATGTCAGCTATAGTTGGTTTTTTAGAATCTCAATCCATTATGCCCATGATTATAGCGCGGATCGCACTGGCAGGGATTGCTGTCTTTTTTGCTTATAGAACTTTTTTGGCAAAAAAGGTTTACGCTTAGAAATATCTCATTTCGATCTTGTTGATAATAAGATTTTTAAAATAAAAAAAATGCCACTTTGACATATATGTTGGAGTGGCATTTTTTTCGAAAAAATATCGTTTTTTTACTTTTTGGGGTTCTTGGTGATGATTTTGGGGATTTTTTTTTGAGAAAATAAGGGAGATATCATAGATTTTAACAATAAAAAACCCAGCCGAAGCTGGGTAAAAACTAATAACCATGAAAACTCAAATTAAACATGAGAATCGCAATAGAATAAACAATTACTGTGCCAAAGATGAATTTACTATTTCTTAATAAAAGTTATTTTTATGTTAAAAAAAAATTAAAATGGAGATAAGGTTTTTTTTTGTAATTTTGCGGCATTAAAAAAAATATACGTTTATGTCTAACATTACATTCACTATGATTAAGCCTGACGCAGTTGCAGACGGACATATCGGTGCTATATTAGGTAAAATTGCAGAAGGAGGTTTTAAAATCAAAGCTTTGAAGTTAACTCAACTTACTGTAGCTGATGCTAAAAAATTCTATGAAGTACATGCTGAAAGACCTTTCTATGGGGAATTAGTAGAATTCATGAGCTCAGGACCAATTGTTGCAGCTGTTTTAGAAAAAGACAATGCAGTGGAAGATTTCAGAACTCTTATCGGTGCAACAAACCCTGCTGAAGCTGCAGAAGGAACTATCAGAAAAATGTTTGCAAGAAGCATAGGAGAGAATGCCGTTCACGGTTCAGATTCTGACGAAAATGCTCTTATCGAAGCACAATTCCATTTTTCCGGAAGAGAGATCTTTTAAGACCAGAATTTATTCAAAATATAAATCCGGAGATAATTCTCCGGATTTTTTATTTTCAAACCCTGCTATTAGAAACTTTTATAATAGCCGTTTTTTAGAAGGTGGTTAATATGATGAAATCTCAGATCCTATAAATTACTTTCTATAGCACCTACTTTTTCACGGTATAATTCCAATGGTTTATCCAGAAGTATAGCAATGACTGTCATTTCTTTATCCAGCCTTTCTTTTGGAATGTCAATATAGATAATTCCAGGCCGGTCACTCCAGTACAATTTATTGTAAACAGTATGGTCGATCATGGAACCTTCCCCAACAATACGAATTCTTGAAATGCTATTTTTAATTCCTTTTAAAGCAACCGGCCCCGTGGGAATTCCTTCTACAAAAAGATAAAGAGTTTGTTTATCTTTTGAAAGGGCACTCATACCCGCATAATGCCCATCCGGTAATCCTTTTCCGGTTTCAAAAAGAGCTTCGGCATGATCGCTGATCCATGATAAAGTTTTCGTATTCGTTTTTGAAGTCTTTGGAATGCTCATATCCATCCCATCTGCGGTAAGTCCGGAATGGCCCAGGAGATTATTGCCATTATGAAGCTGTTCAGCAATTTCATAGACAGCGGCAGAAGTATCGGAATGATCAGTGAGTTGTTTTAAAGATGGAATATCTCCTTTATGGGGGGCTTTAAACTGAATTTCCTTATTAAAAGTAAGCTCAATAACAGTCACATCCTGATCAAATTGTACATTAGAAATATGTAAAGTCAGGTTTCCTGCAGGATCCGTTACCATATTTACCTTTGCATTGGGATCACTAAGAACTTCTGCAGAAACCGGGAAGGATTTTAACCCATATATTTTTGTGAAATTTTTAGCTTCCTCAAGATACAGATACAGTTTTTTATGATCTTTAGATATTGCAGATTTTCCTTTGTAGTTTTCAAAAGGCAAGCCCCGGCGTGTTCCATATATAGCCTCAGGATATTTAGAGGTCCAGCGTCCCAGGTTTTGGAGGATTTTTACTTGCTCTTCCGGAATGGTTCCATCTGCTTTAGGACCGATATCCAGAAGTAAATTACCACCCATACTGATTACATCTGCCAATGTTCTGATAATCATATTAGGAGTTTTATAATGTTGATCAAAAGGTTGGTATCCCCATGAATCATTCATGGTATAACATAATTCCCAGTATTCACTTTGAGGGCTGATGACCGGGATTCCTTGCTCAGGAGTTTCGTAATCTCCATGATTGGTTAACCTTGAATTGATAATAATATCTGGATTATATTTTTTTAAATTGTCTAAAGTTTTTGATGCCTGCCATTCCTCAGAAGTATGTTCCCAATCGCCATCAAACCATAAAAGATCGGGGTGGTAACGGTCTGACAGATCATTGAGTTGTGACTGATAATATTGGATGAAGTTTTGCCATCGTCCTGGATCATTCTTAATTTCATATCTCTTCTTTGTTCTGGTGTTGATATCATAATAAGGATGGCTCCAGTCCGGCAGAGAATAGTAAAGACCAGTTTTTAACCCTGATTTTTTAAGTTCGTCAATAAAGGGTGAGAGAACATCTTTTTGGGCTATTGAATTTTTTACAATAGTAGTCGCTTTTTCGGCCTGAGAGTCCCAGAGAGAAACCCCATCATGGTGCTTTGTGGTGATTACGGAATATTGTGCCCCCGAATTTTTAATAAGTTTTGTCCAGTAGGCTGGATTATATTTCGCAGCAGAAAATCCATTCAGCTGCTTCATATAATTTTCATGGTTAATGTAGTTATTAAAAAAAGACCAGGATTCCGAAATTCCATCTACCGAATAGATTCCCCAGTGAATAAAGATCCCCAGTTTGGCATCCTGAAACCATTCCATTTTTTTCGGGTTGGGCTTATTTTGTGCATTGCTATTTCCTGCAACCAAAGTTCCCAACAAAAAGGCAATGATCCACTTATTTCTCATGCTTATATTTTTGTGTACTAAAATAACAAAAGTCTTCTTTAATTTCCTAGTTGGAGCGCATATTCATTTTGTGAGTGATTGTATTCAGAATAAAGCTAATTTTATAAAATAAACAAAATGATAATCACCAAAACAAAAGACATGAAAATGACAACACTTATTCTGATCATTACTGGAACACTTACAGCCCTTATTGCAGGATTATTCTATGCTTATTCCTGCTCGGTTGTACTGGGATTAGGGAAACTATCCGACATGGAGTACCTGAAAGCAATGCAGTCTATAAACCGTGAAATTCTCAATCCGGTCTTCTTCCTGAGTTTTATGGGAACGGCAGCGATGCTTCCTATTTGTACTTATATATTTAGAGGGCAGCATCCGGCTTTTCTCTTGCTTTTATTGGCTACAATAATTTATCTGGTTGGCGTTTTCGGGGTTACTGTGGTAGGTAATATACCTATGAATGATCAATTGGATCAGTTTAATATCGGAGATGCTACTGCCGAAGCATTAAAAAAAGTGCGTGAAGCTTTTGAAAACAGATGGAACCTTCTCAATAACATCAGGTCAATATGTTCTACCATCAGTATTGTTCTGGTTATTTGTGCCTGTATATGGGCTAAAACGGAATAGTGTTCAGTATTTGTACTTAATGCAGATTCCGTATTTTTACGGATGCACGGTATTGTGTTTTATTAGCATCTTTACACAAGCATAGAACAACGAAAATCTAAGCTAAAGTCTGAATGACTGAAACTAATAACCATCGTAAGCTCAGATTTTCAACGAATTAAGGCAGCCTGAAAGGCTGCCTTTTTATATAGGTTCAATAATGAGACGTTACTTAAATTTTTAACAGCTCAATTGTTCTCTCAGGATTTTCAGAAGAGAAAACAGCATTTCCTGCCACCAGAACATCTGCGCCTGCTTCGAATAATTTCGATGCATTATCCAGGTTAACACCACCATCCACTTCAATAAGAGCAGTGGAATTATTGGTTAAGATCAGGTCTTTGGTCTCAGCAATCTTCTTATAGGTGTTCTCAATAAATTTTTGTCCCCCGAATCCTGGATTTACACTCATCAACAATACCAGATCTACATCTGCTATGATATCTTCCAGCATTAAAACCGGAGTGGAAGGATTCAGTACAACTCCTGCCTTAGCGCCTCTGCTCTGAATAAGGTGGATCGTTCTGTGCAGGTGTGTGCAAGCTTCATAATGTACAGAAATTAAATCTGCTCCGTGGTCAATAAATTCCTCAACATATTTTTCCGGTTCAACGATCATTAAATGAACATCAACAAATTTTTTGGCATGCTTCTGAACCGTTTTCATTACAGGAAAACCAAATGAAATGTTCGGTACAAATCTCCCATCCATCACGTCAATATGGAACCAGTCTGCCTGAGAATTGTTCAACATTTCAATATCTCTTTGCAGATTCCCGAAGTCTGCTGATAAAAGGGAAGGAGCAATTAGCTTAGTTTTCATTTTTACTTTTATATTAGATTTATTAAAGATATCAGATGCCAGACACCAGATATCAGACCTGTTTTTTTTTAAGTCTGACATCTGACATCTTTTATCTGATGTCTTTATTAATGGTATTTCAATTTCATTTCCGGCTGGATCTTTAAAATAGTTTCATAGATCAGGGATATCACGTTTCCTACATCTTCTTTTGAAACCATTTCTACTGTTGTGTGCATATAGCGCAAAGGTAATGAAATCAATGCACTGGGAACACCACCATTAGAATGGGCAAATGCATCAGTATCCGTTCCTGTAGATCTGCTGGCTGCAGCTCTTTGGAATGGGATTTTCTTTGTTTTTGCAGTATCTATAATCAGTTCCCTGATGGTATGATGCACACTTGGAGCAAAGAAAATCACCGGCCCGTTACCACACTTCTGATCACCTTCTTTTTTCTTCTCGATCATAGGAGTGGTTGTATCATGTGTTACATCTGTCACGATGGCGATGTTGGGCTTTATAGTATCGGCAATCATATCTGCACCGTACAAGCCTACTTCTTCCTGAACAGAATTTGTAATGTACAGACCGAAAGGAATTGTTTTTTTATTTTCTTTTAATAATCTGGCTACTTCTGCAATCATAAATCCACCGATTCTGTTATCTAAAGCCCTGCACACGAAATAGCGATTATTCATTTCGAAGAATTCGTCAGGATAAGTAATCATACATCCTACATAGATACCCATTTCTTCAACTTCTTTTTTAGAAGTTGCTCCACAATCGATGAAGATATTTTCAATTTTAGGAGTAGGCTCATTTTGATTATTGCTGCGGGTGTGAATTGCAGGCCATCCGAACACACCCTTTACAATCCCGTTTTCTCCATGGATATGAACTACTTTTGAAGGAGCTATCGTTTGGTCGGAACCTCCGTTTCTTATTACATAAATTAATCCGTCGTCCGTAATATAATTCACATACCACGAGATCTCATCAGCATGCGCTTCAATGACTACCTTGAATTCAGCTTCAGGATTGATAATTCCATAGCAGGTTCCATAGTGATCAACTTCAATTTTGTCTACATAAGGTCTGATATAATCCATCCAGACTTCCTGTCCTTTGTGCTCGTAACCCGTCGGAGATGATGTATTTAGGTATTTTTCTAAAAATTTTAAAGATTTCTTTTCAAATTTCATAAAAAGGAATGATTTTTGCGTTCAATATTAGCTCTAATACGCGTAAAAATAATGAATTTTAGCAAGATTTTTTGTCTTTTTCTTTTCTTTTTTGGGATTGGTGTTTTTGGACAAACGGATTCTATTATTGCTAAACCCCTGAGCCAATACCCTCCGGAGGAGTTAAAAGTAGATGAATTTGGAAATAAATATTACTATGATGAAAGACAGAAAGCCAAATTCTATGAAATAAATGGAGAGACAGTTGTTGTGATGGATGAACTTGTCCTTCTCAACAAACCTAAATTCAATAACCAGCTGGACAGGAATTATTATTATTTTCTAAATAAAAAACTATACAGGGTATATCCTTTATTTGTAGCAGCTTTACAACAGTACAGGGATATTCAGAAAGAAATGACCAATCTCGACAGTAAGGCAAAAAGAAAATATGTAAGGGACCGTCAGAATATCCTGGCTGATCAGTACGAAAAGCAGTTACGCGATCTTACAACAACCGAAGGTCAGGTTTTTGCCAAGCTTATGAACAGGGCGACAGGAAAGAATGTTTATGAGATTATTAAAGAACTAAGGGGAGGATGGAGCGCTTTCTGGTGGAATGTTAAAGGTAAAATGGCCAGTATCGATCTTAAAGATCAATATGATCCTCATAGAAACAGAACAGATGAATTCATAGAATCACTATTACAATCCAACTGGAATTCAGGCTATCTTCAGCCATATCCGGGAGCCGGTGATTTTAAAATAAAAAAATAATACCTGTAAGTAATTACAGGTATTTTTCTTTCAGTTTATCAAATACGATTTGATCTATGGGTAAAGGAAATGGATTGTCCGGTCTGTTGATATCGATCCATTCCGTTTTTTCTATACAAGGATCCAGAATAAGGAAATCTTCTTCGTTGATAATATTAACTATATAATATATGGTAAGGAGTTGTTCATTTTCTCTGAAACGGGATACTAAAAAATCTTCTTGTGTATAGAAGTGTTCCACGATATCTATTTTTACATTGAGCTCTTCATCAAACTCCCGGTGGAGACATTCCAGTAATCCTTCTCCGTACTCCAAACCTCCTCCAGGAAATTTTACAAGCTGGTCTCCGGCATATTCTTCAAATAAGGTAAGTACTTTTTTTTCCTTTATCGCACAGGCATATACTCTGACGTTGATCTTATCTATCATATATATATTTTGTATAGCTAAATTAAGGAAATTTGTGAAAAAAAAGAAGTGAATTGAAAGTTGAAAGCTGAAAAATGAAAGGAGGATCATAAGATCTCAGATGTTGTAAATCCTTAACCTCTGATCCGCAATTCTTATAATTACAAAACCTCAGACTTCCGACTTTCTACTGATCACCCTCTCTTTATGGCATTCAGCATTTCCCTTTTCCCCGGCGGACCTTGTTTCTTCTCTACAGTAAAATTAAGTTCCTGAAGGATTCTTCGGACACTTCCTTTGGAAGAGTAGGTTGTTAATAATCCGTTCACATTCATTTTGTCTGAAACCATCTCAAATAATGGTTTTTCCCATAGATCAGGTTGTACGCGCGCACCAAAACAATCGTAGTATACAAGGTTTATTTTAGGTAAATCAATGTTTTTTAATTCAAAAAAATCACATTTTATTTTTTTTAAATTAAAATTTTTAACTATTTCCACTGATTTTTCCCATTCTGCAGCATGAATTTTATGATAAATTTCTTTGAATTCAATGTTATCAAAAAGTTCAAAATAGGCCAAATCTTTAATTTCCGATTCATTTATGGGATATTTTTCCAGAGAAAAATAGTTGATGACATGATTTTTATCAGTTTTTAAATATTCATTAATTGTAACCAAAACATTCAAACCTGTCCCGAAACCGAGTTCTAAAATATTAATTTCGTAATCATTTATCAAAATTAGTCCATTTTTGATAAACACATGTTCGGCTTCTTGTAATGCTCCGTGATGAGAATGGTAGTTTTCATTTAATTCATTGATAAACAATGTTTTACTTCCGTCGTTTGTGGTCTTTATCTCTCGTTTCACCCTATTTTTTTGTCAAATTTAGTCTAAAATTTTTATATTTAGAAAATTATGTTAAATTTGTAGAACATCATAAAAAATTTTAGAAATGATAATTCAAAAAACTGAGAATTCCAGACTTTCATCATTCGACCCAAATAATTTTTCTTTTGGGAATACTTTCATAGACCATATGGTAATATGTGAGTATGAGAATGGAAAGTGGGGGGACGTAAAATTGGTGCCTTATGGGCCTTTAGCCTTTACACCTGCAATGATGGGGGTAAATTACGGACAAGCTTGTTTCGAAGGAATGAAAGCTTATAAAGATCAGGAGGGACAGGTTTTCCTATTCAGGCCTGAAAAGAATTTTGAACGTATCAATAAATCGGCTAAGCGTCTTGCAATGCCTGAGGTAACGGAAGAAATGTTTTTAGATGGTCTGAAAGCATTGGTAGATATCGATAGAAACTGGATCCCTCAGGGAGAAGGAATGTCTTTGTACATCAGACCTTTGATTTTTGCTACTGAAGAAGCTTTAAAAGCAAGAGTAGCAGAAAAATATATGTTTGCAATTGTTGCAACACCTGCAAAAAGTTATTACACTGAACCTGTTTCAGTAAAAATTTCCGATCATTATTCAAGAGCTGCTAACGGAGGTGTAGGATCTGCAAAAGCTGCAGGAAATTATGCTGCATCATTTTATCCTACTCAGCTGGCAATAGAAGAAGGATATGATCAGATCATCTGGACGGATGATGCTACTCACGAATATTTTGAGGAAAGCGGAACAATGAACGTTTTCGTAAGAATTAACGATACTGTATTTACTCCACCTACTTCAGAAAAGATCCTGGACGGAGTTACAAGAGACAGTTTCATTCAGTTGGCTAAAAAAAGAGGAATTGAAGTGAAAGTGGAGCCAATACCTGTAAAAGCTGTAATTGAAGCGCAGAAGAATGGTACATTGAAAGAAGTTTGGGGGGTTGGAACTGCTGTTGTTACAACTATTTTCCAGGCATTAGGATACCAGGGTGAAAAACTGGATTTACCAAAATTATCTGATGAAGAAAGCTTTGCAGCAATCCTTAAAAATGATTTGGTAAGCATACAGACGAATCTTTCGGATGATTCGTTCGGATGGAGAGTGTTGGTAGAAAAAAATGTGTTGGAAACCGTTTAATTTCTACTTTGAAAATTATATAAAAGCCAAGATATTCTTGGCTTTTTTTGTTTATTATATCCTGTGAAATGCTTATTTTCGCAAAAGTTTATGAAAAAATTACTCTTCATATCAGTATTGGGATTGCTGAGCTGTAACAGGAATTCACAGGCTCATCCGCCATTGGGTGGGGTTTTGAGCCAGAAAGATCTGGATATTTCAAAAGCAAGGATGAAAAATCTTAACGCTTCGGAAAGAATGCATATTCAGGAGTGGATCAAAAATCAGCCGGTGAAATTTTATCCTACCCAACTCAACTATTGGGTCAATGCTGAAGGTTTTGATACAAGAGAGAGGAGACCGGATAATTCCCTGATCTCTTATTCTTATGATCTTTATGATTTTGATCAGACCAAGATCTATGATCAGCCTGTTGAAAGAAGAGATGCCAAATTCGGGCACTTTGATGAATTAAAAGCGGTAGAAAATGCTTTGCGTTTTATACATGATGGTGAGGAAGTTACGATTTTGGTTCCATCTTCTCTGGCGTATGGTACTTATGGAGACGAAAAAAAAATAGATAACGACATCCCATTAATCATAAAATTAAAAGCTCAATAAATGAAATTGTTTAACAAGAATATAATTCTGGCAGCGGCAAGTATATCGCTGATGAGTTGTACACCAATTTATAAAAAAATGAACGTAGACAAAGAAACTTACGAAGGTCTTAAAGACGGACTTTATGCTAATCTTCAAACTTCAAAAGGAAACCTTATTGTAAAGTTTGAAGACAAAAAATCGCCTGTTACTGTAGCTAACTTTGTTGGTCTTGCAGAAGGGAAAATTGATAACAAATCTAAAGCTAAAGGAGTTCCTTTTTATGATGGAACTATTTTCCATAGAGTGATCAAGGATTTCATGATCCAGGGGGGAGATCCTCAGGGAACCGGAATGGGAGATCCAGGATATAAATTCGAAGATGAGAGAAACGACCTTCGCCATACAGGAAAAGGTATTTTATCAATGGCTAACTCAGGACCTAATTCAAACGGATCTCAGTTTTTCATTACAGAAGTAGCTACTCCTTGGTTGGATGGAAAACACACAATCTTCGGAAAAGTAGTAAAAGGAGAAGAGGTAATTGATGCCATCGCTAATGTTGAAAAAGGACCTCAGGATAAACCTAAAACAGATGTTGTTTTAGAGAAGGTGAATGTTTTCAGCAAAGGGGATGAATATAAGAATTATGATCCGGCTAAAACTTTCAATGAAGGAAAAGCTAAGATTCAGGAAAATAACAAGGCTTATTTAGCAAAAGAAGAAGCTGAGAGAAAGAAGAAAGAAGAAGAATTTAAGGCTAATCAGGAGAAGATGATAGAGAACCTTAAAGCGGGAATGCAGAAAACTGAATCCGGATTATATTATAAAATTACGAAGACTACGGATGGAAAAGCTCCGAAATCAGGAGACAATGTATCTGTACACTATGCAGGTAAATTGGTAGACGGTAGTGAATTCGATTCTTCTTTTAAAAGAAATGAGCCGATCGAAATTCCAATCGGAATGGGTAGAGTAATCAAAGGATGGGATGAAGGAATCCTGTTACTGAAAGAAGGTGAAACAGCTACCTTATTGATCCCGCCTGCAATGGGTTATGGAGAAAGAGGAGCAGGAGGTGTTATTCCACCAAATGCATGGTTAGTTTTCGATGTTGAGCTTGTAAAAGTGAAATAATTCAAATACCATTATAGGAAAAGCCGGCTTTTTAGTCGGCTTTTTTTATTGGGATAAAAATACATTTAAGGATGGGAAACCAACTTTTTAGCAAGATAAATCCATGTAGAACTATATGAGCAGGATCGTGTTTTTATTTCGTGATCAACGGTAAAATTACTATTTTAGCTCAAAATAATTTAATGAAGCAAGTATTCTCCCTATTTTTCCTTTTTATTTTAATAATGATTTCAGCTCAGGGAAAGCGATTCTTTGAAAGTGGAGAAGTACAATTGACACAGCGTGTTGAGAAAATTAATCTGAATTTTATTAATGATTTACCACTTGTAAAGGTGAACATTAATGGGAAATTGTATAATTTTTTGTTTGATTCCGGTGCCCCTACCGTTATTTCCAATACCATTTATACTGAGCTCAATCTGCAGAAAGAGCATACCAGTAAAGTAAAGGATTCCCAGAAAAATAAGCAGGAACAGATTTTCACAAAATTACCGGAAATGACTGTTGATAATGTGGTTTTTAAAAATATAGGTGCTATTGTAATGGACCTGAATGGTTCTGAGCTTGGCTGTTTTAAAATTGATGGTATTATTGGTGCTAATCAGATGGCAAAACTTTTCTGGAAAGTGAATTATTCTGAGAATTTGCTTGAAGCGACAAAAGATCTTTCGAACTTTAAGTTCGATGATTATGAAACTGTAGTCCCCTTTGATTCACAAAATCAGAAAACACCGGTCGTGGAAACTAAAATTTTAGATAAAAACATCAGGCTTACTTTTGATACCGGATTTACAGGAAGGCTTAAAATTTTAGAAAGTGATTATGATCAAAAAAAGATAAAACAATATGTTGAAACTTACGGAATTAGTTCTGTGGGGGCCTTTGGAGCAGGAAAGCCGGTCTCAGGATTTATTTTTAAAATGCCTGCATTAGGTTTAGGAAACAGAATCTTTGATAATGAAATGGTCATGACCGGAAATTCAAGATTAATAGGAAATGATTTTTTCAAAGACTTTGCATTTATAATGGACTGGCAGAATAAAAAGATTTACATGAAGAAGATTAAAAATGATCCGCCAACACTTGAATCTTTTGGTTTTGGATACCGTTTTATTGATGCAAAACCGGTTGTTGCGTTTATATTTAAAGGAGAAAGTTCCTCTTTGGAAATTGGTGATTCAATCTTAAGCATAAATGATGTAGATCTGGATCATTTGAATAAAGAATCTGCTTGCCATTATATGATGAATCGGGTGGAGAGGGATTATAAAACTATTGGAATCAGAGTAAAAAGAGCCGGTAATATTATGGATCTGAGAGTTGATAAAAAAGAATTTCTAAAATAGGTACAAACAGTCTACCTTAAATATTTCGATAACTAATCAAATAACCTGGTTTTTCGTTACGGTAAATAATGAAAACTTCCAATAGTACATAAAATAAAAAAACCGCCGTACGGCGGTTTTTTTATATATTACCAGTTCTTATCGATCATATAAATAAGTTGGGTCATTGTTACCGCTCCCAGCAACAATTCTCTCCGGTTTACTTTTTCGAAAGTATCTTCATGGGTATGATGAATATCAAAATACCGCTGAGAATCCGGAACCAATTCTGCTGTAGGTACTCCCATAGCATGAAGGGGAGAAATATCAGCTCCGGAGTATTTTCCTTCAAAATTATAAACTCCGTAAGGGAGGAATAATGGAGCCCAGCCTTTGATCTGATTTCTTTTTGCATCATCCATCTCCAGAGCAACTCCTCTTGGACTGAAACCTCCGGCATCGGATTCTATAGCAAAAAGGTGCTTTTCATTGGTGTCTTTAGCGGTTTTTCCATATTGTAAGCCACCTTTTAATCCGTTTTCTTCGTTGGCGAAACATACTACCCGGATCGTATGGTTGTTTTGAATACCCAATTTTTTAAATGTTCTCAAAACTTCTATACTCTGTACAATTCCGGCTCCGTCATCATGAGCGCCTTCGCCCACATCCCAGGAATCCAGATGTCCACCGACAACAATTACGCTTTTATCTTTTTTACCTGTTATTTCCCCGATAACAGAGTGGGAGAGCTTTTCTCCTTTCATTCCACAGTTGGAATTCAAAGTAGCCAATACCTTTTGGGTTTTTAAAAGTTGTTCCAGTTCATCCGCTGTTGTATTTCCGATTGCAACAGCCGGTACTTTGTCTACATTATCTTCGTATCGCATAGCACCCGTGTGAGGAATATCGTCAAAAGCTGATGAAAGAGAACGGATAATGGCAAATCTGCCCCCTTTCTTAGCCGTTAAAGCTGCGGCAGTTACTCTATACTTAGCAGCATCCCCATAACCTCTGAAAGTTTCTATAAACGATTGACTGAAAGGATAATTAAAAAACACGATCTTGTCTTTTACTTTCTCAGCAGGAAGACGATCGTATTCTTCCATGGATTTTACCATAATGACTTCTCCGGAAACATCTTTTCCGCCCGTACCTTCAGAATTTCCTAAAGAAAGCATTTTAAGGGTTTTCCATCGGCCACTGTTTGCTGTGATCTTTAAAGATTCTTTTCCTCGTTCCCAGACAGGAATGGTAACTTCCTGAAGCCATACCTTATCAGCTCCGGCATCACGCAGCTTCTGCGCTGCCCACTGAACTGCTTTTTCATAAGCCACCGAGCCACTTAAACGATGGCCAATGTTTTTGGTCAGGTCTCTTAGCTCTGTATATCCTTTTCCGTTGTTAAGGATCTCTTTGGATATTGTACTGAATTGTATTGAATCTTCTTTTACTTTTACCTGACCAAACAAGGTCATACTTAAAAGGAATAAAGAGGTGCTTACTATTTTTTTCATGTCTACCAGTTTTTATCAATCATATAAATAAGTTGTGTCATTACTACGGATCCCAGAAGCAGTTCCCTGCGATTTACCTTCTCAAAAATATCTTCTTCCGTATGGTGGATGTCAAAATACCTTTGAGGATCGGGAACCAGCTCAGCTGTAGGTACTCCCATCTCATGGAGAGGGGCGATGTCGGATCCTGAATATTTTCCATCAAAATTATAAACGCCATAGGGTAAAAATAAATTAACCCAACCCTGGATCTGTTTTCTTTTAATATCATCCATTTCTAAGGATATTCCTCTTGGGCTAAATCCTCCTGCATCAGACTCTATTGCAAAAAGGTGTTTCTCATTGGTCTCTTTTGCAGTTTTTCCATATTGTTTGCCTCCTTTGGTTCCATTTTCTTCATTCGCAAAACAAACTGCTCTTATGGTATGATTATTTTGAATTCCTAATTTTTTAAATGTTCTTAAGACTTCTATACTCTGTACGATTCCGGCTCCGTCATCATGAGCACCCTGGCCCACATCCCAGGAATCCAGATGGCCGCCTACAACAATTACGTTTTGGTCTTTTTTACCGGTAATCTCTCCGATAACAGAGTGAGAGAGTTTTTCTCCCTTCATGCCACAGTTAGAATTGAGTGTTGCAATCACTTTCTGGGTTTTTAAAAGTTCTTCCAGTTGATCTGCTGTTGTATTTCCTATACAAACTGCGGGAATCTTTTCAATATTATCCTCATATTTCATGCCTCCGGTATGCGGAACATCGTCCAATGCAGAAGACAAAGAACGGACGATTGCAAATTTACCTCCTTTCTTTGCGGTAAGTGCGGCCGCAGAGCGTCTGTAAGCACCGGCATCCCTGTAAGCTATGAAAGTCTGTACATAATTCTGATCAAAAGGATGGTTAAAGAAAACGATTTTACCTTTTACTTCTTCAGCCGGAAGCTGCTCGTATTCCTCCAATGATTTCACCATAACGATTTCTCCGGAAACATCTTTTCCTCCTGTTCCTTCAGAGTTTCCCAAAGAAAGCATTTTGAGACTTTGGGGCTTTTTTGAACCCGCTTTTATATATAAAGACTCTTTTCCCCTTTTCCAGACTGGAATCATAACTTCCTGCAGCCATACTTTATCTGCCCCGGCATTGCGAAGTTCTTTCGCTGCCCATTGTACCGACTTTTCGTAGGCTTCCGAACCACTTAAACGATTTCCTATATTTTGTGTTAGATCTCTGAGTTCTTCATATCCTTTTCCATTATTTAGAATTTCCGTCGAAATTTTACTGAATTGTATTGAATCTCCCTGGGCCTGAGCACATGTTGCTATGCTTAAGAGAGCTAAAGTGGTTCCTATTAATTTTTTCATATTACCAATTTTTATCAATCATAAAAATCATTTGTGTCATAGCGACAGCTCCCAGAAGAAGCTCTCTTTTGTTTACTTTATCAAAAGTATCTTCGGAAGAGTGGTGGTAGTCAAAATAACGCTGAGTATCTACTACTAATTCCGCAAGTGGGATATCCAGTTTTTTTAATGGTGAAATGTCTTGTATAGCGTAGGTTTGATCGAAATCATACACTCCATAAGGGAGAAAATAGTTTTTCCAATCAAATATCAGTCTTCTTCGCTGTGGAGCCATATCCAATGAAAATCCTCTTGGAGAGTAGCCTCCCGAATCCGTACCTAAAGCAAAAATGTGTTTTTCATCTTTCTTTTTAACATAAGCAGCGTAGCCTTCTCTTCCCTGGCCACCGTTTTCACTATTGGCGTACAGGACAACTCTTATGGTGTGGTTGTTATCAATTCCTAAAGCTTTAATTGCTCTTAATACTTCGAGGCACTGTACGACTCCTGTGCCGTCATCATGAGCTCCTTCTGCAAAATCCCATGAATCCAGCTGTGCTCCTAAAAGGATTACCTTAGAATCTTTCTTTCCCGGAATTTCTCCGATGATATTATGATTGATCGTTTCTCCTTTTGATTCTGCAGACATATTAAGCTTTGCCTTGACAGTCTGTTTTTTTAACAATTTTTCCAGTTCATTGGCTGATTTTGCGCCTATGGTTACTGCTGGTATTTTTACTCTGTCATCGGGTTCATAATAGATCATTTTGGCGTGGGGAACATCATCAGATGCTGTAGTGAGAGATCGGATGATCAGGCCTTTCGCCCCTTTCTTGCCAATTACAGAAGCGGAGAGCAATTTAGATTTTGCAGAAATAAGATAGGAATCTACAGTATTGATGATCTTCTGGTCAATGGGGGAGTTTACAAAAATGATTTTATCCTTTACCTGAGCTGAAGTAAGAGCATTGAGTTCCGGAATATCATTCACAAGCAAAATATCTGCTGTAAGGTCTTTACCGCCTGTTCCTTCAGAGTTTCCGAAAGAAAGCATTCTGATATTCTTCCACTCTCCATTGTTGGTTTTTATCTGTAAAGATTCCTTTCCCCTGATCCAGACTGGTACTTTAACTTCCTGCTTCCATATATTTTCGGCACCAGCTTCTTTCAGTTTTTTTTCTGCCCATTCCGTAGCTTTTGTATAACCCTGTGTAGCACTGAAACGAGGACCTATACCTTTAGTTAATTCTCCTAAATTCTCGTAGGCAGTACCATTGATTAAGATTTCATCAGAGATCTGTTTAAATTCATCTGCGTAGTTGAATTTGGCTGTGGTTAATTTTTTCTGAGGCTTTTTTTGAGTTTTTTTTTGAGAAAATAAAAATCCACTCAAAAAGAGTGGAAGTATGATAATGAATATTTTTTTCATTTTTTGATTTACCTTTTCTTTTCCGTGTATAAAAGTAGGAAAAAAAAGGAAATAATTTAAGGTTTCATGTCGTACATTAAGAGTGCTGTAACCAATTTCGGTTCAATAAATGTACATTTTGGAGGCATACTCAATTTAAGATCTGAAATTTTAATCATATCGTTAAAACTTACCGGATAAATTCCAAAACCTACTCGTCCTTCACCGTTGTCTATTTTCTCTTTTAGAATAGTGATACCTTCAAGATTGGAAGTTCCCTTTACATAGGAAATTTTATCTGAACTATCAGGATCTTCTATCTTCAATATGTTTTTAAAGATGTATTTGTCCAATAAATGGTGGTCAAGGTTATCCAATGACATTTCCTGGGAACGAAGGTCATGCTTCACGTGCAGCGAATAAAATTTACCGTCGAGATACATCGAAATATGGAATTTCTGAGAAGGGTAGTATGGGGTTTCTTCTTTTTCGTGAATCAGGAAATAATGTTCAAGCTGTTTTAAGAAATCGTCAGCAGATAAGTCATTAATATCACTTACAATTCTGTTGTAATCATGGATTTTAATGGACTGATTGGACACGATAAAGCTGAATACGAAATTATAGGCTTCCGTACCATTGTGTCTTTTATTTTTATCTTTCTGATGCTTTGCATTCAATGCTGTGGAACCAATTCTGTGGTGACCGTCGGCAATATAAAAAGAATCGATCTGCTCGATGACCTCCTTGAATTGCTGTAATTTAAGACGGTTGTCTATTCTCCAGATTTTGTGTCTGATCCCTTTAGAGTCAACGTGGTTGAAGATCGGCACGTTTTTCTCCTCATGGTTCATAAGAAGCTCCACTTTGGAATTGGCAGGGTAGGTAAGAAGTACCGGTTCTGCCTGTAAGTTTACTTTTTCAAGATAATGTGCCAGCTTTTCCTTCTTCTGAGGGATGGTACTTTCATGTCTTTTGATTTTTCCGTTCCAAAAATCTTCAAGACTTGTTAGACCAAGTAATCCTCTGAAAACCTGTTTGTTGGGGTAGATCTGTTCATAAAGATAGTATGCAGAACTGTCCTGAACGAGTTTTTTCTCTTCCAGAAGTTCTTCAAACGTAGAACGGATCTTCCTTAGGTTCCGGTCAATATCTTTTGATTTACTTACAACATAGGGCTTTATCATATTGATGTAAGTATTTTCAACCTGAGCTTTTTCTGCAATTTCCTCTTGGGTGAAATTGTCTAATGGATGGGTAGGAAAAGTTTGCTCAAGATCTTTATGAGGTCTAATTCCGCGAAATGGTTTAAAAACAGGCATATTTAATTTATAGTTTCTTTTTGTAGCTTAATAATTTGTTCTGCAAGTTCTACCCCGATCTTTTCCTGGGCATCCACTGTATTGCCTCCTACATGAGGAGAAAGAGACAAAGATGGATTCATCAGTAAGATCAGTTCAGGAGTAGGTTCATTTTCAAAAACATCCAGTGCAGCTCCCGCCACTTTTCCGGATTCAATGAAATCAAGAAGGGAAACTTCATTGATTACCCCACCTCTTGCAGTATTTACGATATAAACACCATCTTTCATTTTCTCGAACTGATCGGTGTCTATAATATATTCATTGGTTTTAGGAGTATTGATACTTATAAAATCAGTGTCCTTATAGAAAGAATCAGAATCGTTGGTAGATGTAATTTCAAAATCCAGGGTTTGTCCGTCAAAAAAAGATAACGAAAGGGTCTTTGTTTTAGGTTTTCTCGTCAATACCTTAACCTTCATTCCTAATGCAATTCCCATTTTCACTACTTCCTGACCAATACTTCCAAAACCAATCACGCCTAATGTCTTTCCCGAAAGCTCATAGGCATTGCTGAATGACTTTTTCATTGCATCAAAATGAGTTTCTCCTTCCAAAGGCATTAATCTGTTGGATTCGTGAAGAAACCTTGCTAAGGAAAAGAAATGAGCAAATACCAGCTCGGCTACGGACTTAGAAGAAGCCGTAGGGGTATTGATGATTTGTATTCCTTTGATTTTGGCATATTCTACGTCAATATTATCCATTCCGATCCCGCCTCTTCCAATAATCTTCAAACCCGGGCAGGCATCAATAAGATCCTGTTTCACTTTGGTGGCACTTCTTACCAGCAGAACATCAACATTATTTTCGTTAATAAAATTGATGACATGATCCTGCGCAACACGGTTGTTCAGAATTTCAATTCCAGCTTCTTTTAAAGCGAGTTCTCCTGCTTTGGAAATTCCATCGTTAGCTAAAACTTTCATACTTTCTTTTATTTAAAAATCTAAAGATTTGAAAAATTTAAATATTTAAAATTGGTTCGCAAATTAATAAAATTATAATTAGCATTATAATCTTTCAATTCTTCAATTTTTTAATGCCTCAATTACTTAATGGATTTCATGACATCAACAAGAACCTGAACACTTTCAATAGGCAATGCATTGTATAGACTTGCTCTGTAACCTCCAAGGCTTCGGTGTCCGTTTAACCCATTGATTCCTGCTGCTTTCCATGCATTATCAAAAGCTTCTTTTTTAGACTCATCGACTAATCTAAAAGAAACATTCATTAGTGAACGATCCTCTTTTACACAGAACGTTTCAAACAAAGGATTGTTATCTATTTCATCGTAAAGAAGTTTAGCTTTAGCCTCATTTCTTTTTTCTGCTGCTGCAATTCCTCCGTTTCTTTCAAGATACTGAAGTGTTAATAAAGATGCATATACCGGGAAAACCGGTGGTGTATTATACATTGATTCTTTACTGATGTGCTGTTCATAATCAAAATAAGAAGGCATGTTTTCTCTTCCTGTTTTTCCCAGGATTTCTTTTTTTACAACAACCAGTGTTACACCTGCAGGTCCCATATTTTTCTGAGCTCCGGCATAGATTAAATCGAATTTAGTAAAATCCAGTTGTCTTGAAAAAATATCTGAGCTCATATCGCAAACCATCAATGTATCCACTTCGGGAAACGATTTCATCTGAGTTCCATAAATAGTATTGTTGGATGTGCAATGGAAGTAATCATAATCTGAAGAAACAGTATAGTCTTTTGGAATGAAAGAGTAATTTTCCTCTTTTGAAGAACCTACAACATCTACAGTTCCTACTTTTTTAGCTTCCTTTATAGCTCCGGCAGCCCAAGTTCCTGTATCCAGGTAAGCAGCTTTACCACCTACTTTCATAAGGTTGTATGGAACCATTGCAAACTGTAAACTAGCACCACCACCTAAATATAATACTTCATAATCATCACCCAGGTTCATCAGCCTTTTTACAATGGCACGTGCTTCGTCCATCACCGCAACAAAATCCTTACTTCTGTGAGAAATTTCAAGGATAGATAACCCGATACCGTTGAAATCAAGAATAGCTTCTGCTGATTTTTGAAATACCTCTTCTGGTAAGATACATGGTCCTGCGCTGAAATTGTGCTTTTTGCTCATATTTTTATTTTTTGGTTGTACAGGTGTTTTTAGAACCTGTGGTTTCACTTTATATTCTTAAATAGATTTATAGAAATTATAATTAAAAAGCCGTCTCATAATTGATGAGACGGCATTTTTTATTCACCGTGTAAGAACGCTTTTTTATTTAGTAGTGCTTCTTCGGATTCTACATGATCTTCATCCGGAACACAGCAATCTACAGGACAAACTGCAGCACATTGTGGTTCTTCGTGGAATCCTTTACACTCTGTACATTTATCAGTAACAATAAAATAAACATCATCACTTACAGGTTCCTGAGGTGCATCCGCATCTACCGTTAATCCTGATGGCAATGTTACAGTACCACTTAACTCAGTACCTTCGGAAGCTTTCCAGTCTACGGCTCCTTCATATATTGCATTATTCGGGCATTCCGGTTCACAGGCTCCGCAATTAATGCATTCATCAGTTATTTTAATAGCCATCGCTAATTTTTTTTAAATTTGCACAAAATTACAAAATATTCCCCAATTTTGCAGTAATTATGAATATCGAAAATCAAGTTTTAGGACTTATCAAACTAAGTGATTATATAAGAGCGTATTTAGCAAAAAGTACGGAGGAGTTCAACGAAAGTGATTCTGAATTTGAATTATTGTTGAGAAAGTCGGAAATAGAGAACCCGTGGTTTACTATTGATAATCAGAAATTTGCTTTCCGGCAATGGGCTGAATTGCTTACCGAAACGAATATAAAAGATTGGCTTAAAGACTATTCTGCATCTGAAACTTCAAAGCGGGTAGGGCTTATCCTGGCAGGAAATATTCCTCTTGTAGGTTGGCACGATGTGATCTCTGTTGTATTAAGCAATCATATTCCGGTGATCAAATTATCGTCAAAAGATCAATATATAATTCCTTTTTTATTAAAAAAATGGAAGGAATTTTCTGATAATAACGTGGAGTACGAATTTGTTGAAAGATTAGACAATTTTGATGCTGTAATTGCTACAGGAAGCAATAATACCGCGAGGTACCTGGAATACTACTTTAAAAATCATCTGAATATCATTCGTAAAAACAGGACATCGGTTGCTGTTCTGAAAGGAGATGAAACAGAAGAAGAGCTTAAGCTTCTCGCTAATGATATTTTCCAATATTTCGGATTAGGTTGCAGAAATGTCACGAGGATTTTAATTCCTGAAGATTTCCTGATCGACAGGCTTTTTGAAAGTTTTATCGATCATAAAGATATCATCAATCATCATAAGTATGCTAATAATTATGATTATAACCGCGCAATTTATCTATTGAACCAGGATAAGTTCTGGGATAATAATTTTGTGATGTTAAAAGAAGACGATAAATTGTTCAGTCCTCTTTCTGTTATCAATTTCAGCAGGTATTCTTCAATGGATGAAGTGAGAAATTTTATTGCGGAAAATGAAGAAAATATCCAATGTATTGTGGCTAAAGATGAATTAGGATTAGACTCTATTCGTTTTGGAGAAGCCCAGAATCCGGGATTGAATACATATGCAGATAATGTGGATACCATGAAGTTCCTGGAAATAGTCTAACTTTAAGCCACCAAATCTCATAGTATGAAAAAATTGCTTTTTACCATAAGCCTCCTTACCGCGTCATTTTTATTTTCACAAAAAGTGGTAGGCTTAAAAATTCAAAATGACAACAGAAAGGAATCAACAGTAGAGCTTGATAAGGATAAAATTGCATTATATAATGAAAAGTATTTTGCATTTATACAGGCTCTGAAAACTTCTGCTGATCGCGCAACAATCGATGGTTTACTTTCTGAAAAGGTAAAGACCCTCGTGACTGATAAGGTATTGCAGAAGCTTAAAGACGGGATTCAGCTGGAGAAAAAAGCTGAAGTCTTTAAATCAGGTCATCAGACGTTGATGGATGGAGTAAGCTATCCTTTTATTCAGTATAAATATTCTGATGATAAATCCCCTTTGCCAAAAGATCTCATTACTGTTTTATTTGAGGAAGATGGCAGGATTATTGGAGTAAAACCTGTCGAGAAAAATAAATAAATTCATTATATTTAAAGAAAATATAAATTATGATTAAAGACGTTTTAGTAGCACAGTCTACCGATGTAGAGAAGGCTGCTTTTTACAAAAAAACCTATTTGCATGTTGCGCTTTCTATCCTTGCTTTTATTGGAGTTGAAACGATCTTATTAAAAACAGTTCCACAGGAGCTGATTTTTATGATGTTTGCTCAGAAGTATGCGTGGTTATTGATTATCGGTGTTTTCTGGCTTGCTTCCGTTTTGGCAGCCAAATGGTCGTTGTCGCAAAGCAAATCAACACAATATTTAGGGCTTGGATTTTATGTTTTATTGGAAGCTGTTATTTTCCTGCCTTTGATTTATATTGCAATGGTATACTCTGGGCCTAATGTTATTTTTCAGGCGGCTATGTTAACCATCGCTATGTTTGCTGGTGTATCGGCCGTAGCATTTACCTCCAAAAGGGACTTTTCATTCCTGAGAAACATCATTGTGATCGGTGGATTTATAGCAATTGGCCTTATTGTAGCCGGAATGATTTTCGGGTTCAATCTTGGGCTTTGGTTTTCTGTAGGTATGGTGATTCTTGCTTCTGCAACCATTCTATACCAGACAAGTAAACTTAAGGATTCTTATGCTACAGATCAATATGTAGGTGCGGCTCTTCAACTTTTCGCTTCAATCATGCTTTTATTCTGGTATGTTTTAAGCATTCTGATGAGCAGAAGAAGCTAAATAATCAACACAATATATTTGAAAGATCCCGATGTTATGCATCGGGATCTTTTAGTATATCAGTCTTAAAAAATACAGGATGTCAATTTTTTTGTATTTTGGGTGCAACAACTTAATGCCAAAACTTAATTATGGAAGCAAAATTTGAAGGAGGAGTTAATATTGCCATAAAAATTCCTAAAAACAAATACGAACAAACGATCTCTTTTTATAAAGATATTCTCAAAATGGAGATTGAAGAGAAGCCTATCGACAACCCTACAGTATCAAGAACTCACGAAGTGAAGTTTGGCGGGAATACAGTGTGGCTTGATTGTGTGGATAATTATACCCATTCCGAAACATGGCTTGAGCTTAATGTGCCTGATGTACCGGCAGCGATATCTCATCTCAAGGATCATCATGTAGAAACATGTGATGAATTTGAAAAAATCCCTGATAATATGCATTGGATCACAGATCCGGCAGGGACGGTTTTTATCATTAAACAGCGTGATTGATATTGTCAAAGGCTGTAAACTAAAAAAAATCCTGATGTATTATCATCGGGATTTTTAGTATTTAGACATCAGGTTAATCTAATCTTTAAATACTTTAATTTTTTAATTTTAAAATAAATTAAAACTATTTATCTATAGATCCTAATACCTTTTGTGCAAAAGAGTTTAAAGCATCTTTTTCGCTCATTCCGTTCTGAACATTAGCATGAACTTCTAACGCTCCACAGATATTGGTAATAAGCTCTCCTGCTACATTTAAATCTTCTTCACTTGTTCCTCTGAATTCACTGAAGCTTTCCAATACTTCAAGGGTCTTTTCCAGGTTTTCAGGGGTCTGATTCTGATAAAATTGTCTGATTACGGGTAACTTCATAATTATAATTCGTTGAAAAGGTTAATTAAACTTTCTGCCTGATTGGATTGAACCTGGTTAACAAGCGCTCCGTTTTTAAAGATTGCAAACGTAGGAAGATTATCTACTTTAGCCAGTTTTCTGCTTTCAGGTAATTTCTCAGCGTCTACATAAAGAAATGGAATTGCTTCATTTTCAGAAGCCAGTTTTTTGAACTTTGGTTTCATAATTCTGCAGTTTCCGCACCATGTAGCACCGTATTGAACGACTACTTTTTCATTATCGTTTACTATATTCTGTAATGTATCTTCTGTTAACTCTGTGTACATAATTGTTGTGATTTTAATTTAAAAAAAAATGGGGTCTGAAAATTCAAACCCCATTATTATTTTTAGTTTTTAGCTAAATATTCAGCGGTTGAATTTCTGTCAGCTTTCATAGCCTCTTTACCTTCTTCCCAGTTTGCAGGACAAACTTCTCCATGCTTTTGAACGTGAGTATAAGCATCTATTAGTCTTAAATATTCTTTCACGTTTCTTCCAAGTGGCATATCGTTTACAGACTCATGGAAGATTTTTCCTGTTTCGTCGATAAGATATGTTGCTCTGTAAGTTACATTAGAACCTGTAAAGCTTTCATTTCCTTCTTCATCGTATTCGAAATCCTGATCTACAATTCCTAAGATGTTTGCTAATTGTCTGTGAGTATCAGCTAAAAGAGGGTAAGTTACACCTTCGATACCTCCATTGTCTTTTGCAGTGTTCAACCATGCAAAGTGTACTTCGTTAGTATCACATGAAGCTCCGATTACTTTAGTGTTTCTTTTTTCGAATTCACCTAAAGCATCCTGAAAAGCATGAAGCTCTGTAGGGCAAACAAAAGTGAAATCTTTTGGATACCAGAATAAGATAACTTTCTCCTGATTTTTAGTCGTTTGTTCAAAAATGTTGATTCTTAAATCATCACCCATTTCAGACATCGCATCGATTGTTAGATTCGGGAATTTTTTTCCTACTAAAGACATAATTTTTCTGTTTTTATATTTAAATTTTCTGTTGCAAATATAGGAATGATTTGTCTATCGAACAAATGTAAATCGATTAATAAAATCTATAATTGTTTTCAAACCGATAGAAAGAAAAAAGCTCTGAATTCAGAGCTTTTTCATTATATTTAGTAACCGAAAATTTCGTTTAAGTTGAGTTTTTTTACCTCTCCTAATTTTTTCATGTCGGCTTCATTTACTTTGTCCTGAGATGCTACAATACAGTAGGTGAAATTTTTACCTTTCATTTCCTTATCGTGGAAACTGTTAATGTCTGCAAACGACAGTTTAGGAGCCTGATCATAAACATTCTTTCTGATATCAGTAGAATTGCCCAGCTTTTGAGCTCTTAAATAAGTAAAGATGATTCCGTCCTGGGTGATTCTTTCCGAAGCGATAGATTTCTTTAAACCACTTTTAGCTGTTTCAAATAGTTGTTGAGACTGCGGTAAAGTAGTGAGAAGCTCATTCATCGCTGTAGTGGACTCATTGAATTTATCTGCCTGAGTTCCTACATAAGCAGTAATCATATCTTTATCTTCTTTTTTGCTTGGAAGAGAGAAGTAAGAATAAGTAGAATAAGCCAGGGCTTTGGATTCTCTTATGGTCTGGAATACAATTGATCCCATTCCACCTCCGAAATAATTATTGAATAAGCTTACCGTAGGAGTAATCGTTGCATTGTATTGCTCTCCGTTTCTTACCCAGAAAACTTCAGCCTGAACCATGTCATAATGAGCAAATAATACTTTGGTCTTATCTGTTGGTACCTGGGTGAAAGTTTTAGACTTCGGCATATCTTTTAAGGTAGCCGGAAGCTTGTGGATGGGAGTGAGGGATGCAACGGCTTCACTTCCGGATTTCGGACCGTAATACAATACTTTGTGTTTGTAGTTGAACAAATCGTGAAGTATTTTGATCAGGTCTTCTGCTTTTAAGGCATCAAGTTCTGCATCTGTCAATACATTATTAAATGGATTTTGAGGGCCATATTGTGCGTAGCTTCTCAATCCAGCCATGATGCTGCCTTTATTCTGTTTTGCATTGGCTCTCGCTTTTTTCAATCTTGCTTTATAAGAATCTAAAGCAGCCTGGTCAGCTTCACAGTTTTTGATCAGGTCTTCGAATAAAGCTAATGTTTTATCAAAATTTTCGTTGAGACCTTCTATGGTTACATAGGTTTCCTCATTTCCGGCACCTACGCTGAAACTTGATGCAAGTTTATAGAATTCCTTGCTGATGGTTTCGGACGATTTATTTTTGGTTCCGAGGTATTGAAGGTATTCTGCTGCCAAAGGAAGCATTTTGTTGTTCCATTTTCCTGAATCGAAGTGATAATACAGCCTGAATAATTCATTATCTGTATTTTTTACAGAAAGAACATCGATGCCGCCTAATTTATTTTTTGCGATGTCTTTATCGAAATTCAGCCAAACCGGTGCGATGGCCGACTCAGGCATTTCGTTGATCTTTTTCAGGAAAGGAGACTGGTCGTCCCTGTTTACAGAAACAGGAGTAATTGTAGGCTTATCTACTTTTACAATGTTTTTATCTTCTCCTTTTCTCTTATAGATGGCAACGTAATTGTTGTCCTGAAGATATTTGGAAGCAAAGTCCATGATATCTTTTTTAGTAAGTTTCGATATCTCTTCTACATATTCCAAAGCTGCTTTGTGGTCAATATCAGAAGTGAACTCATCCATTAAAGTACTTGCTCTTGAAGAGTATTTTTCATTATTCTGAATGATATTCTTCCTTTCGTTATTTACGATAGATTGTATAAGATCATCAGAGAATTCTCCCTTTCTTAATTTATCAATTTCCTGCAGTAACAATGTTTTAACCTGATCTAAAGATTGACCTTCTGTAGGGTTTCCTTGCAGGAAGAGAACAGAGTAGTCTTTTAAAACATAAGGGAAAGCATAGGCAGCTAATAATTTTTGTTTTTTCACAAGATCAAGGTCAATAAGTCCCGCTTGCCCGTTAGTTAGCATGCTTCCTATCAGATTCAGAAGTCTGGCATCTCTTGTTGTCGCTCCCGGAAATCTGAAGCCTATCGTAATGTTTTCTGGGTTAGGGCCAAATACTTCTTTAGTGATCGGTGCAGTAATAGGCTGCTCCTGCCCAACAGTGTAAGCAGGAATCTCCTTAGGTTTCATATAGGAGAATTCCTTATCGATTTTAGCGATCATTTCATCAGGATTAAAATCTCCAGACATTATGATTCCCATGTTGTTAGGAACATAATAATTGTTAAAATATTCTCTGATTGCTTTTAGGGAAGGGTTCTTTAAGTGTTCAACGGTTCCGATCGTAGTTTGTTTCCCGTAATTGTTATTTGGAAATATGGCCGCGAACATCGCTTCATAAACTTTTCTTGAATCATTATCCAGGCCGCGGTTCTTTTCTTCATAAACTGCTTCCAGCTCCGTATGGAAAAGCCTTAAAATGGGTTGTCTGAATCTTTCTGCCTGAACAGCTAAGAATTTATCGGTAACATTTGAAGGGATGTCTTCCGTATACACCGTTTGTTCAAATGATGTAAAAGCATTGGTGCCATCTGCTCCCATTCCTGACATCATTTTATCATATTCATTGGCAATGGCATATTTCGCTGCCTCTCCGGATACTTTGTCTATTTCTTTGTAGATCTCTTTTCTCTTGGCTTCATCTTTTGTCTGATTGTATTTTTCATACAATGCATCGATCTGATCCAGCAGAGGTTTTTCTTTTGCCCAGTCTTTGGATCCGAACTTGTCGGTACCTTTAAAAAGCATGTGTTCAAGGTAATGGGCTAAACCTGTATGATCAGCAGGGTCGGTTTTGCTTCCTGCTTTGGTAGCAATATACGTCTGGATTCTTGGGTCCTTTTTGGTTGGACTTAAAATAACAGTTAAGCCGTTTTTCAGTTTATAATATCTTGCGGCGGTTGGGTCATTGGTTACATATCGGTAAGTATAACCGTTGGCCGTAGCTTCTTTCCACTGGAAATCCTGTGCATGAACATAGCCCGTAAAACTAGCTGCTGCAATGCTTGTTGCAATAGTGATTCTCTTTAATAAATTCATCGGTTGGTATTGTTAGTTAAATTTTTCTAATAATTCCTTGATTCTTCTCATGGCCTCTCTTAGATCATCTTCTGATGCAGCATAAGAGAATCTGATGCATTCAGGGCTTCCAAAGGAAACACCACCAACGCATCCTACATGGGCATTTTCTAAAATAAACATAGCAAAATCATCAGCATCTTTAATTTCGGTTCCGTTCAAAGTTTTGCCTATATAGTAAGAAATATCCGGAAAGAAATAGAAGGCTGCTTTAGGCAAAAGAACCTTGAATCCCGGGATTTCAGTGATCAGATCATAGACAAGATCTCTTCTTTTTTTGAAGGCATCAATCATGTATCTGTATTCTGAAGGGTCTGTTTTCAGAGCGGTAATAGAAGCTCTCTGGGCCATTGTATTGGCTCCGCTGGTCATTTGTCCCTGAACTTTTTCACAAGCTTTAGCCAACCATTCAGGACATGCGGAATATCCTATTCTCCAGCCTGTCATCGCAAAAGCTTTGGACATTCCGTTGATTACGGCTGTTTGCTCATATACTTCAGGAAACTGGGCTATAGATGCTGTTTTAGTTTCATAGTTGATAAACTCGTAGATTTCATCAGAAATCACAGTAACATGAGGGTGTTTAGCAATGACTTTAGCCAGGGATTTTAATTCGTCGTAAGTGTAATATCCACCGGAAGGATTACAAGGTGAACTGAATAAAACAGCTTTGGTTTTATCTGTAATCGCTTCTTCCAGCTGTTCGGCAGTGATTTTGAAATCAGTTACATAAGAGGTAGGAACCATAACGGAATTTCCGCCCATCATTTTTACCATTTCGTCATAACTTACCCAATACGGTGTTGGAAGGATCACTTCATCTCCGTCATTGATGATGGCAGCCAGAACATTTAAAATAGCTTGTTTGGCACCATTGGAAACACATATTTGTGTAGGTTTATATTCTAAATGATTATCTCTTTTTAATTTATATGCAATAGCTTCACGAAGCTCCAGAAAGCCCGGAACAGGAGAGTAATGACTGTAATTTTGATTAATGGCATCAAAAGCCGCTTGTTTTATATTGTCGGGAACATCAAAATCCGGTTCGCCAAGTGTTAAGCTGATAACGTCTATTCCGTTAGCTTTCATTTCTCTAGCCTTATTAGACATTACAAAAGTCTGCGAGTATCCAAGTCTTTTTACTCTATCTGAAAGTTTGTCCATGTAATATTTTTGTATTGTAACAAAAATATATAATAAAACTTAATTTAAATATAATATTAAAATAAAAAAAGCTTCTCAAGCTGTACGTTTTGTATATTTAAATCATCTTACATTTAATCTTATGAAATATTCTGTTCTTCTGCTGTTGATTCCGTTTATAGGTTTTTCACAAATACCTGAAAAAGACGGTGAAATAAAAAAATATGTTTCCGAGGTAAACTCAGATTCCCTGAAAAGTTATATCAACAGTCTTGTAAGTTTTAATACAAGACATACGTTAAGCAAGATAAATGATCCGGAAAATGGGATAGGAGCGGCAAGGACCTGGGTTTTAAGTAAGTTTAAAGAATTTGCAAAAAATTCAGGGGGAAGAATGGAAGTTTATTTGCAGCAGCAAGATATTCAGCCGGATGGAAAAAGGGTAGATCAGGTGACTAACCTTGGGAATGCGTGTGCTTTTTTAAGGGGGACAGACCCTGATGACAAAAGGGTTTTCCTGATTTCAGGACATCTAGATTCTCGTGTTACGGATGTGATGAACAGGACATCGTTTGCTCCAGGGGCAAATGACGATGGAAGTGGAGTAAGTGCTGTGATAGAAGCGGCAAGGGTTCTCAGCAGATCCCAGTTTCCGGCATCTGTTATTTTCGTTGCTTTTTCCGGAGAAGAACAGTCGCTGCTTGGTTCTAAATTACTGGCAGAGAAAATGAAAAAGGAGAATGTGCAATTAGAAGCTGTTTTGAATAATGATATGATAGGAAATGCCAAAGCGGGAGAGACTGGTGAAATCAATGATCACACACTGCGGGTGTTCAGTGAAGGATTGCCTTATGCTGACCTGGATAAAAAAGCTTTGGGATTAAGAAATCTGGGCTTGGAAAATGATGGCGAATCCCGTCAGTTAGCGAGATACATTAAGGAGGTTGCTGAAAAATATGTGAAAAAACTTGAAGTAAAGCTGATCTACAGAAATGACAGGTTTTTACGTGGAGGAGATCATTCGAGCTTTGTGAACTATGGATTTCCTTCTGTAAGATTGACGGAATATTATGAAAATTATGATCATCAGCATCAGGATATAAGAAAAGAAAATAATAAGCAATATGGTGATCTTCCTGAGTTTATGGACTTTAATTATTTGCGAAAGAATGTAGCTGCCAATATTGCTGTATTAGCCAGTCTTGCTAAATCTGCATCAAAGCCCGAGCAGGTTGAAATAGAAGTTAAAGAACTTACCAACTCTACTGTCCTGCATTGGAAAAAACCAAAATCAGGACTGGCTGCAGGCTACTATGTGTTAGTGAGAGAAACAGATAATCCTTTGTGGCAGAAGAAAATATTTACCAAGGAGCTTTCACTGAAAATCCCGCTCTCAAAAGACAACTATATTTTTGCAGTACAAACCGTGAATACAAGCGGAAACGTAAGTGTACCGGTGATACCCGCTATTGCAAAATAATCTTATTGGCTTAAAAACCCTGATTTAGGCGACTTAATTTGAATACAACGTGAAATAAACTTATTTTTGCAAATTATAATAATTCTTATGTCTATATCGTTACTATTAAAATATTTTCCGGATCTCACAGAAAATCAGATACAACAATTTACTCAATTGGAAAGTCTCTATAATGAGTGGAATGAAAAGATCAATGTGATTTCCAGAAAAGATATGGAATCTTTATATGAAAAGCATATCCTGCATTCATTAGGGATTGCTAAAGTAATGGAGTTTTCTCCCGGAACCCGGGTTCTTGATATTGGAACGGGAGGTGGTTTTCCCGGAATTCCTTTAGCTATTTTATTTCCGGATTCTCAATTTACACTCATAGATTCCATCGGTAAGAAGATCAGTGTTGTAAATGCTGTTGCAGAAGGAGTAGGACTTACTAATGTTACTGCAATCCATGGTAGAGCTGAGAAATTAAAAGAAAAATTTCACTTTGTAGTAAGCCGGGCGGTTACTCAAATGCCTGAATTCCTAAGATGGTTGAAAGGTAAATTTGAAAAAGAACAATTTAATGCAAAGCATAATGGGGTGCTATATCTGAAAGGAGGAGATCTCGCTGAAGAACTTGCCGGTTTGAAGTGTGAAATTTATAATCTTAATACTTATTTTAAAGAAGAGTTTTTTGATACCAAAAAAGTAGTTTACTTATCGAAAGGGAATTTTAATTCTTAATTTTCGTTAACAAAGGAATAATTTTTGCTAAATATTTATTAATAATCGAAAAATATTGTGTTATGAAAAGACTTTTAAATATTGGGTTTTCTGCAATAATTTTAGGGATAGTTGTTGCTTCCTGTCATGATGATGATTATGAATCCATACAATCTATTGATAAGGTAAAAATTGATAGTGTAAAAATTTCTAAAGACACGATGAACGTTTTTGATATTCAGCATATAAAAACTTATTCTTCTTATGTGTCACAATGTGAAGGCTTCTATGGCTATGATTACATTCACAGTGATAATTTAACCAGAACGGTTACTGCTTATAAATTCCGAACTGATGCTCAATGTTCACAATCTACCCATCAGGGTATGAATCAGATCAATTTCAATCCTCAGCAGACCGGAACTTATACCTTTAAATTCTGGCAGGGAACGAACAGCTGGATCACCAAAACCATCGTAGTGAAATAATGAAGTGGATCATCTTTATTTGTCTTTTGGTATCCGTTCAGATATTCGGTCAGAAAATTATCTGGAAAGAAGATCAGAAGCTTACCTGGGATGATTTTAAAAGTCCGGTGAGCAGAAAAAGCAATAAAGATGTAGTTGCCTATACCCATTGTGGTTGGGAATATTCCGTTGTCACTTCCTCCAACCCTGCATCTCCTGTGAAAATTGAAGTTCTAACCATTTTCAATAAAGATAAGTCGTGGAAAGATGTAAAAAGGATCAATGATTATGTGTTACTCCACGAGCAAAAGCATTTTGATATTGCTGAACTATATGCCAGAAAGCTTCGGAAAGAAGTAATGGAAAACATTAAAACCGCAGGTGATTACCAGAAAAAATTCAAAGCTATTTATGACAGGGTGTTGCATGAATACAGAGATTTCCAGATTGCCTATGACAAAGAAACACAAAATGGAATGAATAAGGAAAAGCAAGCTGAATATAATACCAGTATAACGGAACAGTTAGACCAATTAAATAGCTATAAAAAGTCTTGAAATTTCTCAATAAAATCATTCACGAACTCTTAGCCCAAAATACAGATTTATCCGTATTTAATATTGTTATTCCCGGAAAAAGACCCATTGTTTTTATCCGTCAGATCCTTGAGGAAAATAATTATTCAGGATTTCTGCCCAACTTTTATACGATAGAGGAACTTATTGACCGTATTGCGGATAAGCAACCCATTCAGGGGATTGCCCTGTGGCTTTTTGCGTTTGATGTCTATAAAAGTCTTAACCTGATTCCCAACGATAATTTCTCTGACTTTCTGAAGTGGTTTCCTACTTTACAAAAAGACTGGGATGATATTTTGAAATTTTCAGATAGTGATGAAGTAGTACTCCAGTATATGTTTGATGAAGAGAGGATCAAGGAATGGGCTCAGAATTTAGGAGAAGATGATGATGTTCCAAGGAAAAAGTTCCTTAATTTCTGGAGGAATATGAATATTTTTCTTCCTGTCTTAAAAAAGAAATTACAGGAAAGGAATTGGGCTACTTCAGGAATGATCCATGAAACAGCTAAAGCTAAAATAAACGATTTCGCCAAGGCGACCGACCAGCAGTTTGTATTCTGTGGGTTTAATGCTTTCACTCCGGTGGAAGAAAAGCTGGTGAGAAGTTTGCTCCAATGGGATAAAGGACAGTGCTTTTTCCAGGCGGATCATTACTATTTCGATGATGAAAGACAAGAAGCCGGAAAGTTTCTGAGAAATCATAAGTTGTGGAAGGAGTTTAATGACAGCAGGGCTTTTCAGTGGATCGAAGATGATTTTAACCAACCTAAAAACATCAAAGTTTATGAAGTATCCGGTAATGTAACTCAAACAAAAATACTGCCTGAAATATTCAGTGAAATTGAGAACAAAACCTATTCGAATACTGCATTGGTGCTGCTGGATGAAAATCTGCTTCCGGCAAGTCTGGATGTTATGCATGGTATTGACCATCTGAATATTACCATGGGGTTTCCTCTGAAGAATCTCTCTTTTTCCAATGCTGTCAAACAGCTTTTTTATCTCCAGAAACAATTGGAAAAAAATAAATACTCATATTATTACAGGGATTTGTTTCCTATCCTCGAAGAGCTCCCGAAATCACCTGAAGATGAACAGATTATCAACCATTTTAAAGCAAGGATAGAAGAGAGAAATATCGTTTATATATCCCAGAAACTATTACGGGAACTCTTAAGCGGACTCTCTTATTTTCATTTACTTCAAAAAGCAGATTCAACAGGACGCTACCTTGACATGCTTATTGATTTTTGTAAGAAGATTAAATGGTTGGAAATAGATGATATCCAATATGAAAATGTTTCCCATTTTGAAAATGCATTCAGGATTATTAAAAATCAGGTGACCCCTTATGATTTTGAGATTAAGATGGAAACGCTTGAAATACTTATTAATCAGCATATTAATTCCGAGAGTATCGACTTTCAGGGAGAGCCTTTAAGAGGATTACAGATCATGGGATTGCTGGAAACCAGGCTTTTAAATTTTGAGAACGTGATTCTGCTATCTGTAAATGAAGGAAAGCTGCCCTTAGGAAATTCGCAGAATACTTATATTCCTTTTGATATAAGGAAGTTCTTTGATCTTCACACCTTTTTGGAAAACGATAGTATTTATGCCTACCATTTTTACAGGCTGATTCAGGATGCTCAGAATGTACATCTTTTATTCAATGCTTTAAGTTCAGGCGTTAACAGTGGTGAAAAAAGCCGTTTTATTACCCAGATTGAAATGGAAAGCTCACACAATATCGAGCACCTGATTATAGAAAATTCCTCTGAACCCATTTCCTCTCAGCCTATTGAAATTAATAAAACGGATATTGTTCTGGAAAGACTTGAAAAATGGAAAGAAAAAGTATCTGCTTCCCATTTGACGAGTTACCTTTATAATCCTATCGATTTTTATTTATCAAAGATTTTAAATACATCGGAAACTGATGAAATCGAAGAAGAGTTATCTGTTAAAAATTACGGAAATCTGGTTCATTATTCACTTCAAGAAGTATATGAAATACTTAAAGGTAAGATATTAAAAGAAAATGATTTAAAAGAATCAATTAAAGCAATAGATCAATATATCGATATAGCAATTGAAAAGCTTAAACACCAGCCGGAATTCTATGAAAAGGGAATGAATTTTATCCATAAAGCAATTGCAAAAAAAGTAATTGAAAGCATTCTTACTTACGATCTGGATCTTGTAAAGTCAGGAAACAAACTGGAAATTATTGCCATCGAAAGAAGGTTTGAGAATGTGGATTTTTATCTGGACGACATCACAAAAGATAAAGTTTCTTTCTTTGGATTTATAGACCGCATAGACCGCCTCAACGGAACTGTAAGGATTATCGATTACAAGACCGCAAAAATTAAAAATCTGATCGTAAAAATTGATGCTGATAATGTAGATGCCTATTTTCATAACAGCGACAGAAAACAGGCTCTTCAGTTGTGTATTTATCAGTATGTAATTCAAAGTCTTCCTGAATTCTGGGGTTTTCCTGTTGAAACCGGGATCTGGAGTTTCGCAGAGGCAAAAAAAGGGGTTGTTTCCCTGCAATTTGAAAAAGGTGGTATTGATGAAGCTATGAAATCGGTACGTAGTCTTATTCTTGAAATTCTTAACCCTGAGGTTAGCTTTAAAGAAAACATCAAATCATTTACTAATTAAGCTGAATGAATGCTGATGTTCACGGAGTTCTTCCTATAAAAAAAGCTGCCTTATATATGTAATATAAGGCAGCTTTGGAATCAATATAATTTGAAATGAAGAAAGTAATGTTATAATTTTATTTTCTTGTGAATAGTTTTTCCATCAGATAGGGTTACCTGCGTTACATAAACTCCCGGCTCCAAAGATTTGGATTCAAAGCTAGAGGAAGTAAGATCCACATTTTGTATTAATGTTCCTGAAATTGAATAAATATGAATGTTTTTCAGGCCATTTTTGGCGCGGACTTTAATCTGATTATTTTGAGAGAATATATCAGTACTGTTTTCTACATTATTTCCGGTGATGCTCTTATTGAACTGGAGACCATAGAATTCTGTTAAGACTTCAAATGTGTAATTTTTTGATTCTAAGGTATTTGTGTTAATTCCACCTTCTCTTGTATATTCTTTTTGAGGAATTGTTTTAACAAGGCTTTTATTCTCATCAAATATATTAATAGCCATCAACTCATCAGGATTGATCTTTAAACTGATTACATTATTGTTTTCGGAATTTACAATATCCTTTTCGCTAATAGGAGTTGGGGCATTTTTGATATATGAGATCCATTTATTTTCATCGTTTTGAGATACTTTTAGTAGATATACACCATCTTGTAAAGTGCCTAAATTCTGATGAGTTAATGATTTTCCTTGAGAATTATCTTTGTTAAAATCTTTTATTTCAATCACTTCCATGGGTCCTGAATTAGGTTGTATCTGTGACGAATAAAGAGGATTTAGCTTTGGTTGTGAATCAGCGGGCTTTGAAGTGATTTTAGCCCATTCATTAAAAAGCCCACCGCTCCTGAGGGTATTAAATTTTGCATTAGATGCCAGAACAAATGGAACTATTCCTCCAACATGTCCCAGAGGGCCCCAATAAAAAGACTGAAGCTTATATTTATCCAGATCCCACCATGAGTAATAGCCTCTCTGTACATCAATCGTTTTTGATGTATTTTCAGGTGGGATCGCAAGATCTACACTTGAGTGCCCTAAAGTCATAGGCGTTTTGTTATACCAGTCATAAACATCATTTGATTTTAAACAAAGTCTGAGTTTGTTATTGTTGTTATTAGTAACGTCATTCACAAAATTATTTGTGAAAAGTTTTCTCCAGATGAGAGGTCCCCATAATAACCCTCCATTATCCTGCAGGACATGATAATTATACTTATCCATATATTCCGCGGAGATAACCTCTGAAATACTGGTGTCATATGTTTTGTATCCTATGTTGTTACAGGTATTTACTACGTTGGCCAGGAAAGAAGTAAATGGATAGACATCTTTTTCTAAAACCCCTTTTTGCAGTGTAACTCCTGAAAAATCATACGGCCCGTCACCCATGTAGGCATATTTGAATTTCAATTGAGTGGGATTCGAATCGTTCAGCTTTTTTAAAGTAGACATTGCAGCGTGTGCTCCCTGGGAATATCCTGTCAGAAAATATTCATCATATCGTTTTATCCCTAACTGTGCTAATACTTTATTGGCAGCTGTTACAAAATCGATAGTTGCGCTGGCTTCAGTAGGGTAATGGACATAAGGATGAACGCCATCACCACTTCCCATTCCCACATAGTCCGGAGCCATAAGGATATATCCATTCAGTACATAGGATAATTCAACAACAAATCCTGCGTATAATACACCCCTTAAATTAGAAGGAACATTATTTCTGCTGTCTGTTGTTCCATGGTCGGAAACAACGGTAGAAAGTTTGTAGTTAACGTTAGGGTACATAACCAGACCGGTTGCTTTTACCAGTGTATTGTTTTCATTTTTAGTGTAGTAAGTAATTTTGTACGCTTTCAAACCCACGTTAAATCCATTAAGATAGCTTACAAAATCAGGAGCATTTTGTTCTCCAAGGTTATTGGCGATAAAATTGATAACTCCCTGGGGTGTTAAATCCAGCTTTTGTTCAAAACTGGCAACGTCTCCTGCCTGCTGGGAAAAGTAAAATGGAGCAGCAAGTCCAAGCAATAAAAGAGTAATTTTTTTCATAATGACAATTTTTGGTTAGGTTAATATAGAATTTTTTAAAATTAAATTCACCTTGTTGAGATATCAATAATTATTCATTGAATAGTAGTATTGCAATTATTACAAAATAAAAGCGTCCGGTCAGCTGACCGGACGCTTTATACATCTCTATTATTTTATACTTAGAAAGCATTAATACCAGTAATATCCATTCCGGTAATTAACAGGTGAACATCGTGGGTTCCCTCATAAGTAATTACCGATTCAAGGTTTGCAGCGTGTCTCATCATTGGGAATTCCCCCATGATTCCCATTCCTCCTAAAATCTGACGGGATTCTCTGGCAATATCTATAGCCATTTTTACGTTATTTCTTTTAGCCATTGAAATCTGTGCAGGACTTGCTTTGTGATCGTTTTTAAGATTTCCTAACTGTAAACAAAGCAATTGTGCTTTTGTAATTTCTGTCAAAAATTCAGCTAATTTTTTCTGTTGTAGCTGATAAGATCCGATTGGATTGCCAAATTGTTTTCTCTCTTTAGAATACTGAACAGCAGTACAGTAGCAGTCAATTGCTGCCCCGATTACTCCCCAGGAAATCCCGTATCTTGCCGAGTTAAGGCAAGAAAGAGGTCCCTTTAATCCCGTTACTCCAGGAAGAAGGTTTTCTTTTGGAACCTTTACATTATTGAATACCAATTCTCCGGTTTTAGAAGCTCTCAAACTCCACTTATTATGTGTTTCAGGAGTCGTAAATCCTTCCATTCCTCTTTCAACGATTAATCCCTGAATTTTTCCTTCTTCATTTTTAGCCCAAACTACCGCAATATCGCATAAAGGAGAGTTTGTGATCCACATTTTCGCACCATTCAGAAGATAATGATCTCCCATATCTTTAAAATAGGTTTCCATAGAGCCGGGATCTGATCCATGGTTAGGCTCCGTTAATCCAAAAGATCCGATCATGTCTCCGGATGCCAGCTGAGGAAGGTATTTTTTTTTCTGTTCCTCAGAACCAAATTCATTAATAGGAAACATCACCAAAGAACTTTGTACAGAAGCGGCAGAACGAACTGCTGAATCTCCTCTTTCCAATTCCTGCATGATAAGACCATAAGAGATCTGATCTAATCCGGAACCACCGTATTCTACCGGAATGTATGGACCAAGCGCACCTATTTTCCCTAATTCTTTCATTAAACCAGGTAAATCGGTATGATTTTGAGCAGCATGATCTATCTGAGGCATTACAAAGCTTTCTACCCAATCCCTTATAGATTGGCGGATTAGCTTGTGTTCTTCGGTAAGTAAGGCATCAATTCCGTAATAGTCAGGAATACTTGTAAGAGGATAATATGACATTTTTTAAATTTTCCTAAAAATAGCATTTTTCGCGATTTCAGAAAAATTTTTTTTGCTTGCTTTATTTCAGTCTATTTTTTTAATGTACCTGCAGGACATATAGAATTACGCCAACTTTTTAGGATGACGATAATCTAAGCTTTAAATAAGAACGTTGAATTATTCCTCTTCCTCTTCGTTGGAAATAGGATAGTGGTTGGCGGAATTATGGATTTTATTCTTGAATTTATAGAGATAGGGCGCTTTGTTGGCAGAGCCATCATATAGTTTTTCCAGTCTTTCAAGAATATTTAAGCTTAATATTTTACGCTGAAAATTATTCCTTCTGAATTTCTGACCTAAAATGGTTTCGTACAATGACTGCAAGTCCTTCATGGTAAATTTCAACGGTAATAAATTGCTGGCAGCCACCTCGGTATTGATATTCATTCGAAGGTATTCCAATCCTGTTTCAATAATTTTATCATGATCAAATGCCATTTTAGGCAGGTTATTCACTTCAAACCATTCACAGGTTTCATTAAAAGCGTCCGGAAAAGTATTGGCAAGGGAAAAGTCAATAAGACTGCAATATCCGACAGTGATAAACCTTTGAAATATCCAGTGATTTCTTGGTACTTCTATGCCTTTATTTTTAAGCAGGATCTGGTGGACATTGTTTTCCGTACGGTCTATCCTTCCAAAGGTATGGAACTGTTTCAGGAAAATGTCCTTCAGGTGGGTTCTTTCGTAAAGTACACGTTGAGCAGCCTCTCTCAGATCTTCATCATTAAACACAAATCCGCCGGGAAGTGACCAGAGATCTAAATCATGATATTTTAAGAGCAGAACTTTCAGGATATTATTGTGAAAACCAAATATGGTACAGTCCACTGAAATGTGGGCTACAAAGTCTTTAGTATCAATAAGCTCCTTAAGCGTTTCTTTATTTTTTGAATCCTTGATTTCCATGGGAGTAAAAATAAAATTATTTTCAATATGTTTTTTTAATAAGTTTAAAATAAATCAAACTTATTGAAAAAAGGACAGTTACAATAAATAAAATGTATAGTGGATAGTACGTTAGTAATTGATTTTCAAAGAGTAGTGATATAACGATAGAACTTACTGAACTTCCCAAAGACGAAAAAATAACGATTAATGAAGTAAAAAGATTCGTTTTTTCTTTATCCACCTGAACAATCATTTTGGAATTAAGAACCGGATAGAGAGGAGAAAGAAACAATCCTATAACAGGAAATAAAAATAAAATGACCTTTGAATCTTCAGAATCAAGGTATTGTATTCCTAAAATACCTGCTAACACGAAAATAATAAACAGTAAGCAGAAGATATAATATTTTGAAAGATGAAAACGATGGATAACATTCGCGGTGATTGTTCTTCCTACATAAGAGAAAAGAGCTAAAAAGGAAGACGCCTGAAGAGCAAAGAACGAATTGACCTTCAAATGGTTTTTATAAAATGAAGGTAACCAGGAATTAAAGCTTTGTTCAACAAATACAATGGAAAAGACAACAACCAGAAATACAACAATAGAAGGAGTTATAAATCCTGACAGGTCGGAAAGAAAGGTTTTATTTTCAAAATTCTTTTCCGGTTCAGCGATCTCCAATCTTGAAAACAAAATAATGGTAACAAAGGAGAGTAAGGAAATTCCGATAAACCCAAACTTCCAGTATTCCGAATATTGACTGGAGATCAGCCACCCAAACCCCGTATTGACCACAAAGATCCCGATCATGAATGATGCTTCTACATTACTCATGGTTTTGGTAAGGGATTTTTCATCGGAAATATTATTTCTGATAATTCCGAAAACACAAATCTTCCCTATGGCAAAGCATGTTCCTATAATAGCAAACCAAAGCTTATAAAACCAGAATACTTTTACGAAGGGGAGAATTGATGAACAGATTCCTACAATAATCAGAGCAAAGATCAAAGCTTTTTTTGTTCCGATCCTGCTTATAAAATTGACGGCAAAAAGAGAAAAAAAGGCAATTGGTAAATCTTTGAAAGATTCCAAAAGTCCTAATTTTTCATAAGTAATTTTGGCTTCGGAAAGTTGCAAGATGACAATACCCATGCAGTTTAAGACCATGGAGAAAATGAGGAAGGTTAGTTTTAACGGAAGTGAAATATTGTGAAGCTTGCTCGTCATTTTGGGGATTAATTTTATTAAATTTTTATGAGTTTTTATGAAATTTTAATCAAAAAAAAGGGCTTTGAACCCCCAAAAATAAAAGAAATATTAAAATATTTATTAATATAATGTTAACTATTTAAAAAAAAATATATTTTTATTGTCTCAAAATGAGAATTAAAAAACTAACTGTATATGAATATTAGAATATCAAGAGGTTTGGGAGTAGTTGCTGTACTATATTTTACAGCTAATTTCAGTGCCCAAAAAACAACCAATGATACTCTTCCGAAAGAACAAAAAATAGAGGAAGTAGTTATGATTGGTTATGGTACTCAAAAAAAGAGTAATGTGACTGGAGCAATTTCAAGTATTAAAGCTTCAGATATTGATGACGTTCCAGCAGGAAGGCCAGAACAAATTCTACAAGGTAGAGCGGCTGGTGTCTCTGTAATTTCAAATTCTGGACAACCGGGATCTACTGCAACAATCAGAGTTCGTGGTATTACCAGCTTTGGAGCTGGAAGTAACGATCCACTATGGGTAGTGGATGGTATTGTTGTTGACAACATTGGTTGGTTGAATCAATCTGATATTGAGGGAATGGAAATTCTGAAAGATGGTGCTTCTGCAGCTATTTATGGGGTTTCTGCAGCAAAAGGGGTTGTCTTGATTACGACAAAGAAAGGTGCAAAAGGAAGATTAAATCTTTCCTATAATGGTTTCTTTGGGGTTGGAAGTGCATCCAAAAAATTGGATCTTTTGAATGCATCACAATATGGGATGATTATGAATGAAGCCAATATGAACGATGGAAAACCTGCTACTTTTTCAAACCCATCGGCGTTAGGAAATGGAACAGATTGGCAAAAGCAGATCTTTAATTCAGCCCAACGATCTTCTCATGAATTCAGTATCAGTGGAGGAAGTGATAAATCCACATTTTATACTTCATTCGGATATTACGATCAACAAGGTATTGTATTGAGAGATATTTCTAATTATAAAAGAATTAACGGAAGAATCAACTCAACACATAAAGTCTTTGATTTCTTAACGATAGGACAGACCTTTGCTTATACACACACAAAATCACAAGGAATTAATGAGAATAATGAATTTGGTGGACCATTAAGTTCAGCGATCAATCTTGATCCAACCACTCCTGTAGTAGTTACAAATGGTATTGCCAATCAGCCTTTTCCAAGTGATTACAATAGTCCTAATATTGTAAGAGATCCAAATGGAAACCCTTATGGAATTTCTCATTTTGTAAATAAAGAGATGACTAATCCATTAGCATTTAGACAAACTCAATTAGGAAGATACAAGTGGACAGATGATTTGGTAGCTAATATATTTGCTGATTTAAAAATTTATAAACATCTTAGTTTTAAATCAAGTGTTAACGGAAAACTTTCTTATTGGGGGAATCAAGCGTTTACTCCGGTATCATATTTGAGTCCAGCCAGTAAAAATGATTTTAATAATTTGTTCAGAGAAACTCAAAAGAAGTTTGAATGGAGTACGGAAAACACATTTACTTATCAAAACAAATTTGGCGAACATAGTTTAAATGTATTGTTAGGGCAGGGCTATTATGAATATAATATTTCTTCAGGTCAAAATACCACTTATAAAAACTTACCTACGAATGATTGGCAGGAAGCTTCTTTCAATTTTGAAATTCCACAATCAGATAGAGCTACTAATGCATGGGATGGAAAAGAAACTCACAAGACATCTTATTTTGCCAGAGTAGTTTATGACTATGCCAATAGATATCTTTTCACTGGTACGATCAGAAGAGATGGCTCTTCAAAATTTGGAAGCAATAATCATTGGGGGAATTTCCCAGCAATGTCTTTGGGATGGAATGTATCAAATGAAGAATTCTGGCCTCAGAACAATGTCGTAAATAGTTTTAAATTAAGAGGAGGTTATGGAGTTTTAGGAAATGATGCTATTGATGATTTCCAGTTTGCCAATTTCTTGGTTCCGGGAAGTAATTATACTTTTGGAGATGATATCATTCACATTGGATATGCACCAAGTACATTAGAAAATCCAAATTTGAAATGGGAAAGAACATCACAGTTTAACATTGCAGCGGATTTAAAAATCTTTAAGAATTTCGATTTATCAGTTGATGTATACAGAAAAAAGAGTACTGATATTTTGAGAAGAATTGATCTTCCTGGTTACCTTGGCTTAATAAATAATCCATTTAGAAATATTGGAGATATGAATAATGATGGGGTAGAGGTTAGTTTAGGATATAAAAAGAATTGGGGGGATTTTGGGTTTTCAGCGAATGGTAATTTTGCTTATCTGAAAAATGAGATTACACGACTAGAGGGCGATAAGCCATATGTGAATTTTGCTTCATTCCAGTCTATGGGAGCAGTTTCCAGATTACAGGTTGGTTCATCATATGGTTCATTCTATGGATATCAGAACTTAGGTGTATTCCAGAACCAGGCTGAAATTGATGCTTACAGAAACGCAAACGGAGGATTGATCCAAGCGAATGCTAAACCAGGAGATTTTAAACGTCTGGATGCAAACGGTGATGGGAAAATTGATGAGAACGATTACGTAAACCTTGGAAACTCTGTACCTAAATACACATTTGGACTTACTTTGAATATGAATTATAAGAACTTTGACCTGATGGTATTTGCTCAGGGGCAGGCAGGAAATAAAATATTCCAGGGCTTGAGAAGATTGGATATTCAGGAGGCTAATTATCAAACAACCATTCTTGATCGTTGGACAGGACAAGGAACTTCCAACACCATTGCAAGGGTGACTAAAGATGATCCTAATCAAAACTATACAAGAATGTCTGATTATTATTTGCAAAAGGGTGATTACTTACGTTTGAAACTGGTACAGGTAGGATATACACTTCCTAAAAATCTTTCAGAAACAATCGGAGCAAGTAAAGTAAGATTTTATATTACTGCAGAAAATTTGGTAACATTTACTAAGTATACAGGTTATGATCCTGAGATTGCAGGTGGTGATACCTTTGGAATCGATAGAGCATACTATCCACAGGCAAGAACTTTCCTTTTCGGTGCTAATGTTCAATTTTAATTTAAAGAAAAATGAAAAATAAAAGATTTATATATAAGAGTTTATCTGTCTTATTATTGACAGGTATAAGTTATGGAGCAATATCTTGTAACAATAGCAATCTCGAAGATGTGCAAAATACTGGGACATTTGACTCCGATAACTATTTTAAAAATGAAGAACAATCTTTTTCAGGTTTAGTTGCTGTTTATGACATGCTAAGAAAGTATTCTGGTGGATTTGAAAATGAGGTTACTTTCTTTAATGGCGCATCTGATGACTTCTTCTCAGGAGGTGGAAGCTCTACGGATGGTGCCGGTATTCAGGGTTTTTCTAATTATACGATCAATCCTATCATTATGCCACTCAGCTACTGGAAAGATTATTATCAGGGAATTGCAAAAGCAAATCTTTTATTAGATAGAATTCCTAATGCAAATATGAATGACCAGACCAGAAAAAGATTTATAGCTGAAGCTAAAGTATTAAGATCTTTGTATTACTTTGAATTGTTGAGAATGTTCAAAAACATTCCTCTCATCTTAAAGCCAATATTAGCAAACGACGATTTCTATAATATTCCTCAAGCAAATCCAGCGGATGTTTATGCTCAGATAGAATCGGATATTGTTTCAGCTATTAATGATCTTCCTTTATCTATTCCGTCTAGTAATAAAAGTGAAGTAGGAAGAATTACTCAAGGATCTGCACGTGCTATTTTAGGGAAAATTTATTTATATGATAAAAAGAATACTGAAGCAGCTGCCCAATTTGCAATGGTAAATGGAGATCCAGGTACTACAAGCCAGTATGGATATAAATTAGTTGCTAATTTTGCTGATTTATGGAAAGTAGATAATAAATTTACTACAGAATCCATCTTAGAGGTAATGCATACCAATAAAAGTAATGCGGATTGGCCATTTTGGGGGACTGGGAAAGATGAAGGAAATACGATCAATCAAATGGTAGGGATCATATCTTATGGACGTATTGTTCCTCCGGCAGGTAGTCCACCAAACAATGCTCCTGATCTTTCTTCAGGCTGGGGGTTCAATCCTGCTACAGAAGATTTATTTAATTTTATGCAAGGAGATCCTCGTTTAGATGCTACTATATTCAATGCTAAACAGTTAAAAGCAGATAATAAGATTTCTTATTCACCTGGATTTAAAGATACAGGGTATTTCTTGAATAAATATGTACCAAGAACTGCTGATAAATCTAATCAACCCGGGCCAACTGAGTTGAATTACCGTCAAAACTTTATTGCCATCAGACTAGCAGATACTTATCTCATGGAAGCCGAAGCCTTAGGAGGTTCTGGAGCAAGAGCTCAGGCATTACTGGATGCAGTAAGAGCTAGAGTAGGATTAGCTTCAGTTCCGGTTTCTATGCAGGCCATTAAAGACGAAAGAAGGAGAGAGCTAGCAGGTGAGGGACATAGATGGTTCGACCTGGTAAGATGGGGGGATGCTCCGGCAAAATTGGGAGCAAGAGGCTTTACTGCAGGTAAAAATGAAATTTTGCCAATTCCTTTTAATGAACTAGTAAATACAGCATTAAAACAAAACCCTGGCTACTAAAAACATGAAGTTTCACAGTTTATATAGTTTCTTTTTTAGAAGTATCACACCACTTTGTGGTGTGGTACTTTTATCTTTATCAGCATGTAAGTCACATTCGGTAAGTACAAGAAACGAAGTTCAGATATGGCTTACGAAAGGAGATGAGAGTATAAAATTACAACAGCAACCTTCAATTGGTTTTACAAACAATCCGGGTAGCAGTCAGAATATTGAAATTGATGACCAGCAAAAGTTTCAATATATTGACGGTTTCGGATATACGCTGACAGGAGGAAGTGTGGAAGTAATCAACAGGCTTTCAGAAACTAAAAGAAAAGCATTATTATATGAGCTTTTTGGTAAAAAGGATCAGTCCATTTCAGTCTCTTATATAAGATTGAGTGTCGGAGCTTCAGATCTTGACGGTGAAGTTTTCTCCTATGACGATTTACCGGAAGGACAAAAAGATCTATCATTACAACATTTCAGCCTTGCAAAGGACAAAGATCTGATTGCTATGCTAAAGGAGATTTTAGCAATTAATCCTAAAATTAAGTTTATTTCGGCACCCTGGTCTGCACCTGTCTGGATGAAAGATAACGGAAAGTCAAAAGGGGGAAGTTTAAAGCCAGAGTATTATAAGGTATATGCTGATTACTTTGTAAAATACATTCAGGGAATGAAAAAAGAAGGGATTACAATTGATGCCATTACACCTCAGAATGAACCCTTACACCCGGGAAACAATCCAAGTTTATATATGACCTCTGATCAGCAGAAAGATTTTATTAAAAATCATTTGGGACCTGCTTTTAAATCTAAAGGCATTACAACTAAGATTGTTGTGTACGACCACAATTGTAATAAACCTGAATACGCAACCAATATACTGAGTGATCCCGAAGCTTATCAATATGTCGATGGTTCTGCGTTCCATCTTTATGAAGGCGATATTTCTGCGTTAAGTACTGTCCATAATGCTTATCCTGATAAAAACCTTTACTTTACAGAGCAATGGACAGGTTCCAGGAGCAACTTTAATGAAGATCTGAATTGGCATACCAAGAATGTGATCATCGGTTCTATGAGAAACTGGAGTAAAATAGCTCTGGAATGGAACCTTGCTAATGATCCGCAGTATAAGCCGCACACTGAAGGTGGCTGTACGGAATGTAAAGGAGCCATTACAGTTTCCGATAAAGAAAATTTCACGAGAAACGTTTCGTATTACATTATTGCGCACGCTTCTAAGTTCATTCCGGCAAACTCGCAAAGGATAGCTTCATCTCAAACCGATAATCTGTCGACTGTAGCATTCAGAACACCTGAAGGAAGAACAGTTTTGATCGTACAAAATAATAATAAAACAGAAGAGACCTTCTCTCTTAAATTTAATCAAAAAACAGCTCAGGTAAGTTTACCCGGAAACGCTGTTGCAACCTATATTTTCTAAATTATGAAAAGAGTTTATTTCTTACTGGCATTTGCCACTTTCGGCCTGAATACATACGGACAAAAAACAATCGACCAGAAAGTTTCTGAGCTTTTATCCAAAATGACATTAGAAGAAAAAGTAGGACAATTGGTTCAATATAGTGGTTTTGCTTATGCAACAGGACCCCAGAATTCCAATTCGGCAACTGTTCTTGAAGAAATAAAAAAAGGTAAGGTAGGTTCCATGCTCAATGTAGCTGGTGTAGAAGAAACAAGAGCTTTTCAGAAATTAGCGTTGGAATCAAGGTTGAAAATTCCATTATTATTTGGCCAGGATGTGATCCATGGCTATAGAACAACATTCCCTGTGAATATCGGACAAGCTGCGAGCTGGGATTTAGGATTAATTGAAAAGTCTGAAAGAATTGCAGCAACGGAAGCTTCAGCATATGGCATCCACTGGACTTTTGCACCGATGGTCGATATTGCCAGAGATCCGAGATGGGGAAGGGTCATGGAAGGCTCGGGTGAGGATACATATCTCGGTACTTTAATTGGCCTGGCAAGAATCAAAGGATTTCAGGGGAAAGGTTTAGGAAACCTTGATGCTATAATGGCCTGTGCCAAACATTTTGCAGCCTATGGTGCTGCAGTGGGTGGTAGAGATTATAATTCTGTGGACATGAGTCTCAGACAATTGAATGAAACTTATTTACCCCCTTTTAAAGCAGCAGCAGAGGCAGGAGTTGCTACGTTTATGAATTCATTTAATGACATTAATGGAATTCCTGCGACGGCAAACCAATACATCCTCAGAGACCTGTTAAAAGGGGCGTGGAACTATAAAGGCTTTGTGGTTTCAGATTGGGGCAGCATTGGTGAAATGGTTAACCACGGATATACAAAGGATAAAGCGGAAGCTGCTGAAAAGGCTATTATCGCAGGAAGTGATATGGATATGGAAAGCCGTGTTTATATGGCTGAACTTCCCAAACTTGTAAAAGACGGAAAAGTAGACCCGAAATTTATTGATGATGCGGCCAGAAGAATTTTAATTAAAAAATTCGAAATGGGGTTGTTTGATGATCCTTACCGTTTTAGTGATGAGAAAAGACAAAAAGAACAGACTGATAATCTTGAGAACAGAAAGTTTGGAAGAGAGTTCGGTTCAAAAAGTATCGTCCTTTTAAAAAATCAGAATAGCGTTCTGCCACTCTCAAAATCTACAAAAACTGTAGCTTTGATAGGTCCTTTCGGGAAAGAAACTGTTGCGAATCATGGTTTCTGGTCTGTAGCATTCAAAGATGACAATCAAAGAATTGTGAGCCAGTTTGATGGAATTAAAAATCAACTGGATAAAGGTTCCACATTATTGTATGCCAAAGGATGTAATGTTGACGACCAGGATCGTTCTATGTTTGCTGAAGCAATAGAGACGGCAAAAAAAGCGGATGTGGTTATTATGACCTTGGGTGAAGGGTACGCTATGAGTGGAGAGGCGAAGAGCAGAAGCAATATTCACTTTTCTGGAGTTCAGGAAGAATTATTGAAGGAAATTGCAAAAACAGGAAAACCAGTTGTTTTAATGATTAATGCAGGAAGGCCTTTGGTTTTTGATTGGGCAGCGGACCATATTCCAACAATTTTATACACATGGTGGCTTGGTACTGAAGCAGGAAACTCAATTGCGGATGTTCTTTTTGGTTCTGTAAATCCGGGTGGAAAGCTTCCGATGACTTTTCCTAGAACCGAAGGTCAGATTCCTGTGTATTATAACCATTATAATACCGGAAGACCGGCAAAAACCAATAAAGAAAGGAGTTATGTTTCAGCATATATCGATCTGGATAATGACCCTAAATTTCCTTTTGGATATGGATTGAGTTACACAAAATTCAAATATTCCGATATGACATTAAGTTCTGAAAATCTTAGAGGAAATCAATCTTTACAAATTAAAGTTAATGTTTCCAATAACGGAAATTATGACGGTGAAGAAGTCGTGCAGCTTTATATTAGAGACTTATTCGGAAAAGTGGTAAGACCGGTAAAGGAGTTAAAAGGATTTCAAAAAATATTCCTGAAAAAAGGAGAAACGAAAACTGTGAGTTTTACACTGTCACCTGAAAATTTAAAATTCTATGACGACAAGTTGAATTTTGATTGGGAAGGGGGTGAATTTGAAATTATGGTAGGAACAAACTCTCAGGAAGTTCAGACAAAGAAAATTAATTGGATTAAATAGCCAGGATTACTAATGCGGGTAGTAGCCCGCTTTATATTAACGCATATGAAATTTTTTTTTCGAAATAGTTTACATGTATGGGTTGGAGGGATGCTGCTGTTTTCAGTGTTAGATTGTGCTTCATATAAAACAGATTCCGGCAGGAAGCTGATCTGGAGTGATGAATTTAATGGAAAGGGATTACCTGATTCATCAAAATGGAATTATGATGTAGGCGGAGGTGGTTTTGGAAATGAGGAAGCTCAGTATTATACAAAAGACCGTCCTGAAAATGCAAGAATGGAAAATGGGAATCTGGTGATCGAAGCAAGAAAAGAAGCATTGGATAAAAATAAATACACATCTGCACGACTTTTAACCAAAGGGAAGTTCTCTTTTCAATATGGAACAATTGAAGTAAGGGCTAAATTACCCAAAGGAAGAGGAACGTGGCCTGCCATATGGATGATGAGTGAGAATATGAAGAAGTGGCCGGATGATGGAGAACTTGATATTATGGAACATGTGGGATTCAATCCCGGATACATCCATGCATCAGTGCACACGAAAAAATACAATCATATCAAGGGAACTCAGAAAACAGATACTTTGATTGTTAATGATGCCAGTGAACGCTACCATGTGTATAAAGCAGACTGGACGCCGGAAAAAATAGAGGTTTATATTGACGATAAAAAATTTTTCACGTACGAGAACGAGGAAAAAACAAACGAAGCTTGGCCCTTTAACCGGCCGTATTATATCATTTTGAATTTGGCTATAGGTGGATTCTGGGGTGGAAAAGAAGGAATTGATGACTCTATTTTTCCTCAGAAGTACTATATAGATTATGTGCGGGTTTATCAGAATAAATAATGAAGGGAGTTGCACAGCTCCGTAAAAACAGGAAGTAATAATAATGAAAAAACTAATTGTAAGCTGTCTTATTGCAGGGATAGCCAGTCATGTCAATGCACAGAATTACTGGAAGAAGAATGCCGGAAAATCGGCCAGGGTTATACTGACGAATTCCAAAACTGATGAAAAGATGGTAGATAAGGGAATGGTGCAGTTTGCAAAATTTGACCAGCCTAAAGAAAATGAAGCCTGTGTTTTTGTAGATCCGGATTTTAAATATCAGAAACTGATCGGAATCGGAGGTGCAATAACAGATGCAGCTGCAGAGACGTTTTATAAACTACCGAAGGATAAACAGAAAGAAATCATAGAAGCCTATTATGGTAAGAATGGATTAGGCTATACTGTAGTGCGTACCAATATGAATTCATGTGATTTTTCAAGTGATTCGTACACGTATGTAGAAGATGATGATACCTCATTAAAATCATTCTCCGTTGCTCATGATGAAAAATATAAAATACCGATGATCCAGGAAGCTCAAAAGGCGATAGGGAATCAGTTCAAATTGTATTTTTCACCATGGAGCCCACCGGCATGGATGAAATCGAATAAAAATATGCTGAATGGAGGCCGGCTTGAGAACCAGTATTATCAGACCTGGGCGGATTATTATATAAAGTTCATCAGGGAATATGAAAAAAGAGGAATCAAAATCTGGGGATTAACTATACAAAATGAAGCCATGGCTAAGCAAACCTGGGAATCTTGTTTGTACACTGCTGAAGAAGAGGCCGCTTTCCTGAAGAATAACCTGGGACCCACTCTATGGAAAAACGGATTTAAAGATAAAAAAGTAATGATCTGGGATCATAACAGAGATCTGATCTTTCAAAGAGCCACAACAACTTTAAGTGATCCTGAGACTTCAAAATATGCTTCAGGAATTGCCTACCATTGGTATGAGACCTGGCACAATAAGACCCAGTTGTTTGATAATGTTGGGGAAACACACAGGGCATTTCCCGATAAGTTCCTGGCTTTTACAGAAGGATGTAAGGAAGTTTTCAATATGTCAAGGATCAATGATGTAAGTCTTGGTGAATTGTACGGGAAAAATATGATCAATGACTTTAACAGAGGTACATCATTATGGACGGACTGGAATGTTTTGCTTGACGAAACAGGAGGGCCGAATCATGTAGGAAATTTATGTTTTGCTCCGATTATTGCAGATACCCAGTCAGGAGAAGTACATTATACCTACGAATATTATTATGTAGGGCATGTTTCAAAGTATATTAAACCCAATGCGCAAAGAATTGGAAGCTCTACCAATACATCAGGGTTGATTTCTACCTCATTCATGAATGAGAACGGCCAGTTGGTTACCGTTATTATGAATAATACAGATAATGATATCAATGCGAGCCTCTGGATCGAAGGAATGGCTGCCAAACTTCCTGCGCCGGCGCATTCCATACAAACAGTAATTCTATAATACACTTCATATTAATATTTTTTTATTAAAGTAGGCTGTCTTTTTTTAGACAGCCTACCTTGTTTTTTTATTAAAAAAATAAAAATGATATTTATAATTCTTCCAGTAAAACATAGGTTCCTACAGATGTTCTTGTAGATGCTCCTGAAACATAATATCCTGAGTTTCCGGCATTACTTCCTCCATAACGTACCTTGAGTTCAACATACGCGTTGCCAGCGGAGCCTGTTGTTACGATGATAATAGGAGGAGTAACACCCCCGTCATCAAAGGTTTCTGTAGACGATTCCGTATATCCCTGGGTTGTTACGATTGCTTCAGCGTCACCACCGGCTGAAAACAGAGATGTGATATAACCGGGAGTAGTATTGCTATTACCAGTGGTACTTCCTTTAATTCCAATGTATCCGGTTATTTTAAATGTTTTATTGGGGGGTAAATTGATTCTGTCTTTTTGGCTATTAAAGGACAGGTGATCTGTATTAATACCGCTTACCACACCATCATATGTTAAGTTGTAGTCAGTCCCTTTTGTAGTAAGAAACTGCGATGAGTTTTTGGAAAGTACCGCATAGATTTTTCTTCTGATCACTTCAGGATTGCTGTCCGATAATTTCTCAACATTCACTTTTTGAACAATCCCATTATCATCTGATGTTAAGATATATTTCGGAGCGGATGCAATACTGTCTACTTTCCTGATTCTTGTATTTCCATTCACATCAAGAGTAGCAGTTGGTGCTGTTGTATTAATTCCTACCTGTCCAGTTTGCGAGTACGCAAATGGCATAATGCTTATAAAAATAAGTATTTTTAACTTCTTCATAATTTGTTGCTTTTTGGCAAAGTTAAATTAATTCAATTATAAGAGAAAAAATACGAATTAAATATATTATGTTTGACATATAATCAAAACGTTCTATGTTTCATTTTTTATAAAATAAGCCGATTCAGTTAAAGCTATATTAATAGTAAGCTAGCAAATAAAAAACAGGCTGTCTTGAAAAGACAGCCTGCTTAATTTTTATTAAGAAAGTTGATTATTTCTCAACGTCATACTTACTAATTACTTTCTGAGTAACACCCGAACTACTGAAACCACCGTCATGGAAAAGATTCTGCATTGTTACTTTTTTGGTAAGATCAGAGAAAAGTGTAACACAGTAATCTGCACATTCAAGTGCCGTAGCGTTTCCAAGTGGAGACATGTCTTCTGCATATCCAAGGAAACCTCCGAAACCTTTTACTCCACTTCCGGCAGTGGTAGGAGTAGGAGACTGGGAAACCGTATTTACACGAACTTTTCTTTCCCCCCAATAGTTTCCGAATGTTCTCGCGATACTTTCAAGATAAGCTTTGTTATCAGACATATCATTATAATCAGGGAATGTTCTCTGAGCAGCAATATAAGTAAGTGCCAGGATGCTTCCCCATTCATTCATACAGTCTTTTTCCCATGCCACACGCATTACTTTATGGAAAGAAACAGCGGAGATATCCCATCCTTTTTCCAACCAGTCGTAGTTCATTTCTGTATAATGTTTTCCTTTTCTTACATTTACGGACATTCCTATGGAGTGAAGGATGAAATCTATTTTTCCGAATTTTGCGATCGCAGCATCAAAAAGTTTTTCAAGATCTTCAACAGAAGTAGCATCTGCTCCGATAACCTCTGAGCCTGTTTTTTCAGCTAAACCGTTAAGTTCTCCCATTCTCAAAGCAATAGGAGCATTAGATAAAATAAATTCAGCTCCTTCTTCATGGCATCTTTCAGCAACTTTCCATGCGATCGATTGTTCATTAAGGGCCCCAAAAATAATTCCCTTTTTGCCTTTAAGTAAACCGTATGACATAATTTTTTAATGTTTATTAATATTACAAATGTAGCGATAATTTGTGTTTAGAACATAATAAAAAAACGGAGCCTTATAAAAAGGTTCCGTTTTTTTGAAAATATTTATATGACTGAAATTTTAATTAGTTTTTTTATTCCATTCCGCTTTTACATCTTCAGCCGCATCCTTGGTTTTTTCCCAGGCTTCATCCGCCTTATCCTTGATGTCTTCCCAAGTGTCAGAAATATTAGCTTTTACCCTGTCAAGCCAATCTTCCTGACTAGCTTCTTCGTCATTGTTTCTTTTTTCATTGATATAATCCCTAGCTTTGTCTGCTAAATCATTAATTTTCCATTTCGCATCGGTCGCTGCATTTTTTAAAGAGTTTTCTGTTTTATTTACTGCGTCCTCTGCTTTGTTGTAATCCGAATTGTTCATAACATTTATTATTTAGTGTTGTTTATAGTAAAACAATAACCATTCCTAAAATCGGGCTCTGTTGTTAAAATTTTCATAATCTTTTGTTATAGTTTTCTAAATCCGTTTTATCTTTAAAGGGATAAATACAATCTTGAGATATGGAAAAAATACGTTGTGGATGGTGTGAAAAAGATGATCTGTACAGGAAATATCATGATGAAGAATGGGGGAATCCTGTTTATGATGATCAAAAGATTTTTGAATTTCTGATCCTTGAAAGTTTCCAGGCAGGATTAAGCTGGTATACCATTTTAAGCAAAAGAAAGCATTTTACGAAGGCTTTTGATGGCTTTGACTATAAAAAGATTGCAAAATATGAGGATAAAAAAATTGAGGAGCTTATGCAGAATTCCGGCATTATAAGAAACAGGCTGAAAATTTTAGCAACGGTCAACAATGCACAGAAGTTTATGGAAGTCCGGAATGAATTTGGAACTTTTTCCAAATATATCTGGGGTTTTGTAGGTGGTGAACCTATTGACAATAAGCCCAAAAGCTTGAAAGATGTTCCAGCCACTACTGAAATTTCCGATATTTTATCCAAAGACCTCAAGAAAAGAGGTTTTAAATTTATGGGATCAACGGTAGTATATGCCCATATGCAGGCGACCGGTATGGTAAATGATCACATCGAGAACTGTTTTCTGAGGCTGCAATCCTGATACAACAACAAAATTATATAAAACTAAAAACGATGAATAGAATTTTACTTATGGCAGGTCTGATCTGCGCAAATTTAATGTTCGGGCAATCCAAGAAGTCACTTGAAAAGAGGCCTTTTATTCCGGTTGAAATCACTAAAACTGATGGTTCTACCGAAAATATTTTGTTAAGAGATATTTATTTCCCCAAAGCTGAATCCTTTATGGGGATTGTAGCACAAAATAAAAATAAATCTGTTTTTGAGAATGAACAATTATTTGAATACAAAACTTCTGAAGCGTCGGAGATCAAGAAAATAGGGTATCATGATATTCAAAAAATAAAGGTAGTAGATAAGTATGATGATGAAGTTATAGGTTATGAAAAGCTGAGCATTAAAAAAGTGAGTAAGGATAATGATGTAAAAGATAAAAATTATACAGCCATCCTTCCCATTCTTTACGATGGAAAAATAGATATTTACGGGTATGAATATACAGTTTGTGGCAATGGTATGGGATGCATGTACGCAGGCACGATTATGTATATTAAAAATGACAAATCAGATTTTGCCGTAATGCCTGTTGATGTGGATGAAGTTTCATTGTTTAACCTGGGAAGCCTCGATGAAAAATTAATTAATGCTTTTAAATATGCCGGTGGGGATTGCCCTGAATTTGTAAAGTATCTGGATAATCTTTATATAAAATTACAAGACAGGGATTTTAGGAAAAAAATGAAGCAGGACATTAAAGACAATTACCAAAAAGCGATTGATGAATCTAAAAGTCTTGATAAAAAAGATAGATTCAATTATGTTACACGAAAAAGATCCGAATACGATATTAAAATGTTTGTGAAGATCATCAATGAATATGAAAAGAATTGTCCATAAAACAAAAGGATTTCAATTTTGAAATCCTTTTGTTTTTTTCTTATTATTTGATTATTCTCTCCAATACCCATTCAATAAGGTTCTTTTCCGATGCATGGTGATCAGAGGAAAATTCTCCACGTCTTCTGTTGGCAATTACATTATTTACGGTAATTGCTTTGTGTCCCAATAGTTTTGAGAATGCATAAATTGCCGAAGTTTCCATTTCGAAATTAGTAATGCCAAGTTCGTTCAATGTCTCCAGGAATTTATCATCCAGGGATTTCAGACGAAGTTGTCTGCCCTGTGGAGCATAGAATCCAGGGAATGTGGCGGTATTTCCATGATATCTGGCATCTTTATAGTATTCAGCAATATCTTCAGCCCAGTCAGCAAAATAAAGCATTGGCTTAATTTTCTCATAAGGGAACTTTTCGATAAAGTTCTTTGAAAAAGCATTTTCAAAATGGTAATCCTTATAAAAGTGCATAAGACCATCCAAACCTACAACATTTTGGGTTACCAGCATATTGTCCACCTGTACATCTGGATTCACGCTACCGCATGTTCCCATACGGAAAAGTTCAAGCGCCTTATGCTCGGTTTTAATTTCCTTATTTTTAAGATCGATATTAACCAGGGCATCCAGCTCATTCATTACAATATCGATATTCTCCGTACCGATTCCGGTGGACATCACTGAAATTCTTTCACCACGTAAAACTCCTGTGTGGGTATAGAATTCCCGTTTATTCTTTTTAATTTCTACTTTATCAAAATACTGAGATACTTTCGGAACCCTGTCAGGATCACCAACTAGGATAATTTTATCCGCAATATCTTCAGGTAAAAGGTTTAAGTGGTAAACACTTCCGTCATCATTTAGTACCAGCTCGGAAGCTGCAAGTTTATTTAGCATATTATGTTTATTTTTTTATGTCAATGAAAATGGCATCTTTATAAGGAGAACTTACAAGCTCATAAATAGAGCCGTACTCTTCTACGATCCTTTTCTGGCCATTGAAAACTTCGTAAACGGTTACTGTTGTTTTTTCAAAGTTTTTTGGATCTTTTCTCTGAGAGGTAATTTCATAAAAATGATTATCTTTTTTCAAAACAGAAACCAACTCTTCTTTAGTTGAATTATTCGAAGACATCATTCCCGGAAAATCCATTACAACATCTTTTAATTCGGTATAAGCTTTATAAGGTTTGGTCTCGCCGTTGGAGTAAACGTAAACTTTAGGTACTGCCTGATCCTGTACCAGACGGATCAGATAATAATCATTACCCTTTTTTTCTGCATATACAGCCATTTCCTGACCTAATTTCTGGGCAAAAATCCCAAATGAGAAAAGACTTGCTACAAAAGCCAGTAGTAATTTTGTTTTCATAATGATATTTCGTTTTTGATTAGTTGTAAATATATAAAATCCTCATCCCATTAATCCACATCATATTTTAAAAAGAACAGGCAGTATATCCGGCTTTTCAGTATAATGAATTTGGTTTCGGGGTTTAAAATTAATAAAAATTCATGAATTAAAATATAAACATTATTTAATCCAGATTTAAAACTGAGATAATGTATGATGATTACATTTGCCGCTAAAAATTTCATGAAATACTCTTTACTGCTTATTATTTTAACTTTCGGTTTTGCAATTATGTCATTTAATCCTACAGATAAAGGGACGAAAAATGAAAATACTTTTATCAATAACGGGTTAACTGACTTTAAAAATAAGCTTGAACAGTTGAAAAGAGATGTTTACCTGTTTGGGGATGATAAAATATCTCTTGAAGATCTGCAGAAATCATTGAGTACTACCCGAAACTCTTTTAAGGAAATAGAATTCTATATTGCCTATCATTACCCTGAATTCACAAAAACCCATCTTAATGCTGCTCCTTTATTTCATATTGAGGCAGCAGGAACGTCCGCCTATACTTTGCCCCCGGAAGGATTACAGGTTTTGGATGAACTGATTTACTCGGAAGAGGCAGCTGAACAGAAAGAGAAAATAAAATCCATTACTGATTTTTTGTACAATAGTTATTCTAACTTTTATTTAAGCTCGGTAAAAAACGGATTGAGCAAAGGTGTCAATAAAACATTACCACTCCGTATAGAGTTAATAAGGATTTATAGCTTGGGAGTTACAGGCTTTGATACACCCGGTTCTTTAAATATTTCTGAAGAAGCAGCGTATGCGCTTTTGGGAATAAAAAAATACATTAATGATGATCCTTATTTCAGGAATTATAATATTCAGAAAGCAAATACCATTCTTTCTGATGCAACCGGATACCTTGCAGTTAATAAAAATTTTGAAACATTTGACCGCATTGAATTTTATAAAAAATACATCCAGCCTCTTTATGAAGAATTTGGAAACTGGGACGGAAGAACAGATGACCTCAAGGCGTTTTCGGGATGGAACGCTCAGAACAAAAACTTTTTCAGCAGCGATTTTCTGGATCCCTATTTTTATACCCTTTTAAAGGCATCTGAAGATAATCCTGAGCTTAAGAAACTGGGCAAAGAAATATTCTATGACCAAAGCGTAAGCGGAAATGGAAAAATGAGCTGCGCTACATGCCATTTGCCGGAAAATGCTTTTACAGACCTTAAAGCAAAGTCGCCAAGCAATGTTGAAGGAAAAACCGTGTTGCGGAATTCTCCTTCTTTGTACAACGCAGTATTTGCTAAAAGATTTTTTTACGATATGCGTGCTTTTTATATCGAGCAACAGGCAGAGCATGTTATCTACAATGAACAGGAATTCAATACGAGCTATGAAAGTATTATTAAAAAATTAAAGGAAAAACCGGAATATAAAAGAGCATTCCGTGCAGCATTTAAAGATGGGAAGATCAGTAAAGAAAATTTCTCCAAAGCATTGAGTTCATATGTAGCTTCCCTTTATTCTTTTGAAAGTGATTTTGATCGCTTTATGAGAAATGAGAAAGAAATCTCAGATGATGCTAAAAAAGGATTCAATTTATTCATGGGAAAAGCCAATTGTGCAACCTGTCATTTTGCCCCTCATTTCTCAGGATTGGTTCCTCCCTTCTATAATGAGAATGAATCGGAAGTGTTAGGGGTTACAAAAGCGCCGATCAGTAAACTGCCTTTAGAACTGGATTCTGATTTGGGAAGAGTGAAAAGCCCGGTGAAAAAAGAAAATTCCTGGATCTATGAAAATTCTTTTAAAACCATGACAGTAAGAAATATTGCGCTTACAAAGCCTTATTTTCATAATGGAGCATTTAATACTCTGGAAGAAGTGCTGGATTTTTATAATGAAGGAGGAGGCGAAGGTCTGGGGTTAAAAATAAATAACCAGACTTTACCAGCGGATAAACTTAATCTTACCGAAACTGAAATGAAGCAGATCATTGCATTTCTAAACGCTCTGACGGATATAAGCAAAAGATAACAGGGAAGTGTTTATAATGAGCGGGCTAAAGTTTATTTTGATTTAATAAGTAAATTTCGAAATTCGAAATGAACGTGCTATACTTAAAAAGTAATCGTATTAAGTTCAATATTCCACTTATATGGTAATTATCACATAACCACGAATTTCAAATCCTGCATCATATTTAACACAAACTTAATTCACTTAACATTGGGTTTTTAATTTTGTAACATTGCTGATGCTTTATTTAAAACTCTATTAATAGAGGGCTGGTGATAAAAAAATAGTTTTGCAACATCTAATAAATCGAAATTATTATGAAGAAAAAACTACTAACAGTTGCAGCTCTTGCACTCGTATCAGGTTCTGCCCTTCAGGCACAGACCTTTGTTTTCAATAAAAATGCCTCATGGAGGTATATCGACAACAACCAGGCGCAGGTTACCCAGTGGAAAGATACCAATTTTGATGTTTCTTCCTGGTCTACAGGAAACGGTCCGTTAGGATATGGTGATCCTGTAACTACCACTATTAATTCAGGTCTTACTGCAGCTTATTTTGCAAAAGACTTTAGTGTTAATCTTGCTGATCTTTCCGATACTATGGAGTTAGGAGTGATGAGAGATGACGGTATTGTTGTATACCTTAACGGACAGGAAGTGGTAAGGGACAATATGCCTACCGGAACTATCGCTTTTAATACACCTTCTGTGACCACAATTGACGGTGCTGCAGAGAATGTGTATAATGTTTTCTCGATTCCAAAATCAAAATTTGTTAACGGAAACAACAGGATATCCATTGAACTGCACAACAGAAGCGGACAAAGCTCAGACCTGAGAATTGATGCTTATTTAAAAACGGTAAGCGGAACAACGAATCCTGTTGGTTGTAATGCGGCTCACATCAGTTGTTTCACTTCTATTGTTCCTACTTCACAAACCAATAAACTGATCATCCCTGCCGAGCATAAATATCAGCTTATTTTAAAAGAAGGAGATGCCTATACACAAGGAGGTGGATTAGTAGGTGGACAGAATGATTTTACCGCTTATGTTGCTAAAAACGCCAGCTCAACCGATGGTTATCTTTCAGTAAACCATGAAACAAATCCAGGTGGAGTTACGATGGCTGAAATCAATTATAATGCTTCAACGAAGCTTTGGCAGCTGACAAAATCCAGAGCTGTGGATTTCTCTACACCAAGCCTTGTACAGACGATCAGAAACTGTTCAGGAGGTATTACTCCTTGGGGAACTGTGGTTACAGCTGAAGAATCTGTAACCTCAAGTGATACCAATGCTGACGGATATAAAGATTATGGTTGGTTGGTAGAAATTGATCCTGCAACGGCTCAGGTAATTTCACAGAATCCGGACGGTTCTAAAGGGAAATTATGGCAGATGGGTATAATGAATCACGAAAATGTAGTGATCAATAATGCAGGAACGACAGCTTATTATGGTGAGGATGGAGGAACCCATCTGGTTTATAAATATGTAATGGATACACCCAACAACCTTTCATCAGGTAATCTTTATGTACTGAAACTGGATCAGGGATTAAGCAGTACAGGAGATCCGGTAGTAAATACAGCAACATGGATCCAGGTACCTAATAAGACAAAAGCAGACCAGAATAATACAAATAACCTGGCTTTTTCATTAGGAGGTACAAAATTCAACGGAATAGAAGATGTGGATATCAGCCCATTGGATGGGAAGATTTATTTTACTGCAAAAGGTTTAAATAAAGTATATCGCTTACAGGATAACGGAACTACCGCTTCTCAAGTAGAAACATTTGTCGGAGGGCTTTCTACTGTATATTCTTTCAATACGGCACAAGGGATCAAATCAGAAGCATGGGGAGATGGGAATGACAATCTTACTTTTGATGAACTTGGAAACCTTTGGGTGTTACAGGATGGAGGAAAAAATTATATTTGGGTAGTAGCTCCGGATCACACTCAGGCGAATCCTAAAGTGAGACTTTTTGCTTCTATGCCGGCAGGTTCTGAGCCTACAGGACTTACCTTTACTCCAGATCATAAATTCGGATTCTTTTCGATTCAGCATCCGGATGCGACAATCTCTACAGATGTGGATGCCACTGGAAATACAATTGACTACAGAGGAAAATCGGCCACCATTGTTGTCGCTCTTAAAAATAATTTAGGACAAAACGGTACTTTGGGAACAATTGACGCTAAAACGGAAAGTACAGTTAGTGTAGCTCCAAACCCGACGTCAGGAATTGTGAAGATCAATTCTTCTAAAGGCTTGAAAGATATTTCTGTAACAGCCTACAGCATGGATGGTAAAATTGTATTCACAAAGAAATTTACAGGCTCTCATACTGCGTTGGATTTAGACTTTACATCCCAACTTGAAGCTTCCCGTGTTTTGATCGTAAATATCGAGGCAGAAGGATTCCAGAAAACAGTAAAAGTAATAAAGAAGTAATGTATTAATATTCAGTTGCTGCCGGTAATTCTGTTATCGGCAGCTTTTATCTATCTATGAAAAAACTTTCCTTATTGATTATTCTGTTCGCACTGAACTACAGCTATGCACAGATTGATCCGGTAAAATATCCTACCTACACGACTATCGAAGATGCTTTAAAAAGTGAAAAGCCGGTATACAGTATGAGTTTCAGAGGTAAAGGTTTATTTAATCTTCCTTCTGATATAAGAAAATTTACTTCCCTGTTCTTTCTTAATATCATGGGAAATAATCTGGAAAAGATGGATCCTCAACTATTTGCTTTGAAGAATCTGGAGATACTGAATGTCAATGAAAACAGCATCAAGTTTATTCCGGATGAAGTAGGAGAGCTTACTCAATTGAAAACCCTTTCAATGAATCTGAACAGCCTGACCTCTGTTAATCCCAATATTGCCAGGTTACAGCAATTGAAAGTAATTCATCTCGATGCTAATAATCTGAATGTTTTCCCGGAAGCCTTAACGGAAATTCCGGCATTGGAGGAAATTAATCTCCAGGATAATCAGATCAGCTTTATTTCCGAACGTCTGAATCAAATTAAAAATTTAAAATACCTGAATCTGGCAGCGAACCAGATCAATGATCTTGGCAATCTTGAATTTCCCAAGAATCTGAAGTATCTGGAATTACAGCAAAATGCTATTTCCAAACTACCTGAATCCCTTTTTCAATCAAAAAATCTGGAGTTCCTTAACGTGAGCCAGAATAATATTCAGGAAATTCCGGCAAAAATAAAAGGATTGAAAAATGTGGTAAGTATGAACTTTGCAAACAATAACTTAAAAGACCTGCCTAAGGATATTTCTCAGCTGAAAAATCTTAAAACATTGATATTAACGGGGAATCCTATGGATAAGGCTACCATTGAAAAATATAAGAAATTGCTACCTGATACTCAGATCTATTTCTAAGCTATCCGCCAACCCTTTTCGTTTTATAGCCCATATCTTTAAGAATCTCCATAATCTTATCTCGGTTATCCCCCTGAATAATGATCATCCCATCTTTTTCCGATCCTCCGATCCCTAAAGTGGTTTTGATCTTTTTGGAGATTTTTTTCAAATCTTCTTCACTTCCTTCCCAGCCTTCAATCACTGTAACGGGTTTTCCATTTCTTCCTTTTTTTTCAAACTTGCATATCAGGGGTTCTTTCTGCTTGAATTTTTCTTCAGGCATTTCAAAATCCTGCTCTTCATGGTCAGGAAAAAGGTTCTTTAGTTGATCTCGTAAATCCATAAAGCAAAATTAAAAATAATAATTAATACCTCGCCGCAGATTTTTCATAATCATAAGCAAAAAGTATTCATTCCAATAGTATATGTCGTGAATGCCTATTGATTTAAAGCAAAAAACTTTTGTATTCCACATTAAATACAAAGGCGATTTTTATATTTTTGGAATTCATAAAATACACTCAACTAAAATGAGATCATGAAAATAAAAACAAGGACCATTCTTATAGCATTCACTTTAATTTTTGCAGGGGTAAATGCTCAGACAAATTTTTCCACAAATCCTCTGGATGCTGTCTTTGAAACAAGAGATACTGATAAATTCTGGAAAGCTTTTGATCAGATAGAAACATCAAAGAAAAATCCTTTTGCAGATTATGTAAAAGACGGATCTCCCGGAGTAAAAGGTTTTATGGAATTCAGGATCATCAATGCCGATTCTTTATATTCAAAAGTAAAAAAGAAGAGGGAAGATTATTTAAAAAGCCGGAATGTACTGAGTGGGATCAATCAAAAAGAAAAAAGGACAAGGGCAATTTACAGCGCGTTAAAATATTGGTATCCCGAAGCTAAATTTCCACCCGTATATTTTGTCTATGGAAGATTTAATTCCGGAGGAACGACTTCTAATGATGGTATTATAATTGGCACTGAAATGCTTAAAAATCTGGATGGCGTTACGGGGCTTATTGCTCATGAATTGATTCATTTTCAACAAAATATTATGGGAAATGACATGCTGCTAAAATATACCTTGCTTGAGGGAGGAGCGGATTTTGTCAGCGAATTGATATCTGGTGAAAATATTAATGTAAAAGCATTTCAATATGGTGAAGCACATGCTGATCCTTTAAAAAAGGAGTTTGTCGCTTTATTAAAGGGAAACAGTGCTACGGACTGGCTTTATGAAACCAGTAAAAAAGATGACCGTCCTAATGATTTAGGATATTGGATGGGATATAAAATTTCAGAAGCCTATTTTAATAAACAAACAGATAAGCATAAAGCAATCCATGATATATTGAATATCAAAGATCCCTTGTTATTTTTGAAAGAAAGCGGTTTTTTAGATCAATACATCAAAGAATACACAAAGAAAGACCACAAAAAGTTTGAAGACTTTTTTAAAGCGTAAACTGTAAACGTTTGAATATTTGAATTGCTGAAAGTTCATATCATATATGATGCTGTTCCTAGGAATAGAGATTAAGCAGCCACCATTATTATTAATGAGAATCTTATTGAATTTCAAAATCCGTTACTGTAAAAAAATCCATTGTTTAAAGAGAAAATAAATAAAAGCTTTAATAAAAATTTAAGTCTTTAAAAGGATCAGTTTCATTGGAAAATAGGTAAATTTGTATATTAAAAGTTACAAAAAATGTCGAAAAAAGCAATACTGGCCATACTTGACGGATGGGGACTGGGAAAAAATCCTGAAGTTTCAGCACTTGATAAAGCCAATACACCATTTATAGATAGTTGTTTTCATAAATTTCCACACACCACACTTGAAGCGAGCGGTACTGCAGTAGGTCTTCCTGCAGGGCAGATGGGGAATTCAGAAGTAGGACACATGAATCTTGGAGCAGGAAGAGTGGTTTACCAGAATCTAGTAAAACTGAATATGGCAGTAGAAAATGGGACCCTCGGGGAGGAAAAAGTTATTCAGGAAGCTTTCGAATATGCTAAAAGGGAAAATAAAAAAGTACATTTTATCGGATTGGTTTCCAATGGAGGTGTACATTCCCATATCAATCACTTAAAAGGTCTTTTAACTGCGGCTAAAAATTTCGGATTGAATGAAAATGTTTTTGTCCACGCTTTTACGGACGGTAGAGACTGCGATCCGCATTCAGGATTGGGATTCATCAAAGAACTTGATGAACATATGCTTGCTACGACCGGCAAACTGGCAACTATTGTCGGAAGATATTACGCCATGGACAGGGATAAGAGATGGGAAAGAGTAAAATTAGCTTATGATGCGCTAACAGAAGGAGTAGGACTTCAGACAACTGATGCATTGGCAGCAATCCAGCAGTCATATGATAATAATGTTACCGATGAGTTTTTAAAGCCGATTATCCTTATGAATACTACGGAAACAGGTAATGTGGTTCCTGTAGCTAAAATTGTGGATAATGATGTGGTTATTTGCTTTAACTTCCGTACCGACCGGGGAAGAGAGATCACAGAAGTTCTGTCTCAGAAAGATTTTCCGGAATTCTTTATGCGTAAGCTGAATCTGTATTATGTTACCCTTACCAACTATGACAAGACCTTTAATAATGTAAAGGTAGTTTTTGATGAAGAAGTTTTACAGGAAACGATGGGGGAAATCATCGAAAAAAATGGTAAAACGCAGATCCGGATTGCAGAAACAGAAAAATATCCTCACGTTACCTTTTTCTTTTCCGGTGGTAGAGAGAAAGAATTTGTAGGGGAAAAAAGATTGCTTTGTCCAAGCCCTAAAGATGTTCCTACTTATGATCTTAAGCCTGAAATGTCTGCCTATGATATTACCAATGCTATTGTTCCGGAACTGGAAAATGAAACTGCTGATTTTGTTTGCCTCAACTTTGCGAATACGGATATGGTAGGACATACCGGAGTATTTGAAGCTGCTGTAAAAGCTGCTGAAACGGTAGATAAGTGCATTGAGAAAGTGGCTACTACAGCTTATGAACATGGTTATGCCGTCTTTATCCTTGCAGATCACGGGAACTCAGATGTCATGATCAATCCTGATGGGACACCAAATACACAGCATTCAACGAATCTGGTACCGCTTATTATAATGGATAAGGACCGTACCTGGAATTTAAAACCGGGGAAATCCGGAAAACTGGGCGATGTAGCTCCGACTATTTTAAAAATAATGGGAATAGACATTCCGGAAAGTATGACAGGAGATGTTTTAGTAAACTAAGATTACCAATAAAAAATAAAAAAATGCCGTTACATTAATAATGGCATTTTTTATGATATATGTCATACATATTATGAGAGACATACGTTATTATGCTCTAAATAATAAATAAATCCTATCTTTGTATATTAATTATAATAAATCTAAATAACTGAAATGTATCAAACGCTGGTAAGGAAGGAAGTGATGAGTATTCTAGAAAAGGAAGTAAGTTCTTTTCTGGAAAAGTTTTTGACGCCAATTGAAAAAATATGGCAACCCTCAGATTACCTTCCGGATCCGTCAAGTGAAAATTTCAAGTATGATTTAGAAGAAATTCAGACCTTCGCTCGTGAAATGCCTTATGACCTTTTTGTAACCCTTATCGGTGACTGTATTACAGAAGAGGCTCTACCATCCTATGAATCTTGGTTAATGGGTGTAGAAGGTATTGATCAGGAAGAAAAAGTAGGCTGGGCCAATTGGGTAAGATCATGGACAGGTGAAGAAAACAGGCATGGTGATTTGCTGAATAAATATCTTTATTTATGCGGCAGGGTTAACATGAGAGAAGTAGAGATTACGACTCAGTACCTTATCAGTGACGGTTTCGATCTTGGAACAAGTATGGATCCTTACAGAAACTTTGTATATACAAGCTTCCAGGAAACAGCAACTAATATTTCGCATAGAAGGGTAGGAACTTTAGCTAAACAATCAGGAAACGGAAAATTGGCAAAAATGTGTGGAGTGATTGCAGCAGACGAAGCAAGACACGCTAAAGCATATAAACATTTCGTTGCAAAGATCCTTGAGCTGGATCCGTCGGAAATGATCCTGGCATTTGAAGATATGATGCGTAAGAAAATTGTTATGCCGGCTCACTTAATGAGACAGTCAGGACAGAAAGCAGGTGAGTTGTGGGGACATTTCTCAGATGCCGCACAAAGATGTATGGTGTATACCGGTCAGGATTATATCAATATCATGAAAGATCTGCTTGATGAGTGGAAAATAGAACACATCAAAGGTCTTACTGAAAAGGCTGAAAAAGCACAGGAATACCTTATGAAGCTTCCGGCGAGATTACAGAAAATTACAGACAGAGTTTCTACTCCTGACTTACAATTCCAGTTCAGTTGGGTGAAAAGTTAGGTATGGAATACTTAAAAAATAAAAGTAAGAGTGCCAAGTGTTTTTGGCACTCTTTTTATTTCTTATCTTTGCACAGCTAAAAACGCAGAAAATGTTAAATAATAAAAAAATTGCTGTAGACTTCGACGGAACCATCGTTGACGATGCTTATCCGGGGATCGGAAAAGCGAAGATCTTTGCATTTGAAACTTTAAGAAAACTTCAATCCGAGGGTTACAGGTTAATTCTTTGGACATACAGACACGGAAAAACATTAGATGAGGCAGTAGAATTCTGCAAGAAAAACGGAATAGAATTTTATTCTGTAAACGGTAGTTTTGAAGGAGAAGTTTTCGACCCTGAAACACAATCCCGAAAAATTGATGCAGACTGGTTTATTGATGACAGAAATTTAGGAGGTTTTCCGGGATGGGGAGAAATCTATAATATTATCCACGAAAGGATAGAATTCCGTGTGGAAGGTAAAGAAGTTTTAGCATACTCCAAACTTAAGAAAGAAAAGAAAAAAGGCCTTTTCTGGTAAATTAATAGATATGAGAAGGAGACATTAGAAATTAGATTTTTGCATGTCTTTTATTAAGATTAAATCATTAATCTAACTTCTAAAATCTACTATCTAACATCGTATAAAAATGATTCAATTAAAAACAATAGACGAGCTTCGTCTTATGAAACAAAGTGCTCAATTGGTTTCCAAAACATTAGGAATGTTAGCGAAAGAAATCAAACCGGGAATTACGACTTTGTATTTAGATAAATTAGCCCATGATTTCATTAAAGATCATGGAGGGGAACCGGCATTCTTAGGATACGGGGGATTTCCCAATTCACTGTGCATCTCTCCGAATGAACAGGTGGTTCATGGCTTTCCCAATAATGACATTATTAAAGAAGGAGATGTTCTTTCTGTAGATTGTGGGGCTGTTTTAAATGGCTTTGTGGGAGATCACGCGTATACCTTCGAGATAGGGGAAGTGAAGCCTGAGGTTAAGAAACTGTTACAGGTTACCAAAGAATCCCTTTATAAAGGAATTGAACAATGCATCCGTGGAAAAAGGATTGGAGATATTTCTCATGCAATTCAAGCTCATTGTGAAAAAGAAGGCTATGGAGTGGTAAGAGAGCTTGTAGGGCACGGATTAGGAAGAAAGATGCATGAAGATCCTCAGGTTCCGAATTACGGCAGACAGGGAAGTGGAAAAGTGATCAAGGATGGTCTTGCCATTGCTATTGAGCCTATGGTTAATCTGGGAACTGAAAAAGTAAAATTCCATAATGACGGATGGACGGTAACTACCCTGGACAATCAGCCATCAGCACATTTTGAACACGATGTGGCTGTGATCAACGGGAAACCTGTATTGCTATCTACTTTCAAATACGTATATGAAGCATTAGGTATTCAAAGTGATGAGGAGAAGCCTTTTCAAATGGATTTCTAATGAAAAAAGTAACCAAGCTTTTACTGAATACTATTCCGCGTCCTGCGCTTATTACGATGAGCATCTGGGCAAGGCCGCTTATCTACCAGTTTTTTAAGGGAGATGAATTTTTCGATCCTATTGATGGGAAGTCATACCGTAAGTTTCTTCCGTATGGATATGGAAAACAAAGGGAAAATGCTTTATCTCCAGGAACATTAAGTTTGGAAAGACATCGTCAGATGTGGTTATACCTTCAGAATGAAACCGATTTTTTTATTAAGAACTATAAAGTTTTGCACATCGCTCCTGAGCAGGAATTTTTGAGAAAGTTCAAAAGGATGCGTAACCTGGATTATATTTCTGCTGATTTATATTCTCCTATTGTAGATGTGAAAGCAGATATCCTGAACCTTCCTTTCGCTGATGACAGCTTCGATATTGTTTTCTGCAACCATGTATTAGAGCATATTGAAGATGATGCAAAAGCAATCAGTGAATTATACAGGGTAATGAGACCTGGAGGATGGGGTATTTTCCAGGTACCCATGAAGAATTCACTGGAAAAAACCTATGAGGACTTTACCATAAAGGATCCTAAAGAGCGGCAGAAACATTTCGGGCAGTATGATCATGTACGTTGGTATGGAATGGATTATTTTGACAGGTTGAAAAAGGCCGGATTTGAGGTTGATATCAATTTCTATTCACAAAAGTTTACCGAAGAAGAAATTAAAAAATACGGATTAAGATATAATGAGATCTTACCTGTTGTTTTCAAAAAATAAATAAAAATGTCTACACCATAATGTAGACATTTTTATTTGGTTAAAGATACAGCTTTAATTAGTGAGATGCTGCTTTCAATCCGATGATGGAACCAATCAGCGTTGACAAGAAGAATATCCTCCAGAACGTTACCGGATCCTTAAAAAAGAGCATTCCCATTAAAGCAGTACCTACTGCACCAATCCCCGTCCATACAGCATATGCAGTTCCGATAGGTAAAGTTTGCGTTGCTTTGATCAAAAGAAGCATACTAATGGTCATGGTAACCAAAAAACCGGCAAACCAGTAATACATTTCTGATCCTGATGTTTCTTTTGCCTTTCCAAGACAGGAAGCAAAAGCTACTTCAAACAACCCTGCAATAATTAAAATAATCCAGTTCATTTTTTTATTTTTTTCTGATGCAAAGTTCCGTATTTAAAGGGAAAAATAATTTTACAAATGTTAAAAAATGATGCTCCAAAGCTTTTTGTGATCTAAGATAGTTTTAGTAGGTCAAAATTTTTATGATATGTCGTACTTTAAAAATGCTGAATTTATACAGTGTTACTTAATTTCAGCGCGGATTCTGCTCAGACTTACCTGGGTAATTCCGAGATAAGAAGCAATGTGTCCCAACTGAACCCTTCTCAAAAGATTGGGTTTGTCACGCATCAGGTCTTTGTAGCGTTCGGTAGAAGTTTTGAACTGTCTGGATATTATCAACTCTTCTGTTTTTACAAGCTCTCTTTCTGCAAACTTACGGCCCCAATTGGCAATGTAGATGTCTTCATTGAAAAGTTTTCGGAGATATTCTGTTTCTAACCGGTACAACTCACATTCTTCCAGCAGCTCGATACTTTCATAACCCGGTTTATCTTCTACATAACTTTTCATGGAGACAATCGTTTCTCCTTCACTGCCAAACCAGAAAGTAATATCATTATCCTGGGTGGAGGCATAGGCCCGAACAATTCCCTTTTTAATAAAATAAACATAAGGAATGATCTTATCTGCTTCCATAAGGCAAAATCCTTTGGGGTAAGCTGCTTCGGTAATATGAGCTTTAAGCTTTTCCCGTGAAGATTCAGGGAGAATCAGTAAATTGTCGATGATTTCGTCTATAGTCATGAAGGCAAATTCTAATCAGTCAAAATTATTTGTTTTTACTGATTTAATGAAGATGTTATGGTTAATTTTTACATTTGCGATCTTTAAAATGAGTAAATCGCAAAATAATATTCTGGTCAATTAGGATTAAACAGCTGAGAGATAATGAAAATAAGAGTTGTATATTTCTGATCTATAGTTATATATAAGGTGAATTTGTGATTTTTCAAGAAATTATAAGCATCTGTAATTTGATATAAAATAAATTCTGTTTTTATTTCATTTTTAGTAAATATAAAATATTTTTGTACGCCGCCAAATAAACAAAATGAAGAGAGCTTCCATTAAAGACATTGCAAGAATTGCCGGAGTTTCCGTTGCAACTGTTTCTTATGTGATCAACAAAAAGGAGGGAAGCAGAATCAGTGAAGTAACCAGGAATAAAATTCTGGATATTGCAGAAGAAATAAATTATACACCCAATAAGATTGCCAGAAGCTTAAAAATGAGCAAAAGCAAGCTAATAGGTCTCATTGTTCCGGATATTTCAAATGATTTTTATTCCAATATTGCGCGTTGTATAGAAAATGAAGCTATGAAACTGGGGTATACCATACTTATCGGGAGTTCTGATGAAAACCCTGATAAGTTTAAAAAGCTTACGGAGCTTTTTTCTCAGCAACAGGTGGACGGAATGCTTGTAAGCCCTGTAGCAGGCTCTGATGATATCGTTAAAAAGCTGCTAAAGGACGAATATCCTATTGTGTCTATTGATTATTATCTCGAAAATGTTGAGCTTCCTGCAGTAACGCTGAATAATTTTGAAATTTCCGGGCAGGTTTTCAACTATCTGATGGAGCATAAATTTGATGAATTGATCTATGTGGGATACAATACCCATCTTCCGCATTTGCTTGACAGACAGCGAGGGTTTGAGAGAAAAATCAAGGAACACGGTATTGCATCAAAGAAAGTGCTGGTAGAAATGGGAAATGTTACCTCAAAAGTTCATGCAGGATTAGATGAACATCTTAAAATAGGTGCAGGAAAAACAGGATTATATTTTTTAAACAATAAAATAGGAAATGCAGGATTGCATTATCTTGTCAAAAATAAGATCAGGGTTCCTGAAGATGTTTCTGTCATTGCTTTTGATGAAACCGATGCCTACAATTTATTTCCTACAGAAATTACCTATATAAGACAGCCGTTGGAAGAAATGGCCAGACAAGCTGTAAAACTCCTCGATGAACAAACAAAAAATTTCTCTGAAAAGGGAGAAACAATAGTTTGTGAAGCAGAATTAATTATAAAAAAATCAGTCAAATAAAAAATTTAACCTATATATTAAACGTTTAACCTAATGAAAAAAAATAATCAGTATGTAGTATGTTTCGGAGAAGTTCTTTGGGATATATTTCCACAAGGATCCAGAGCTGGAGGAGCACCTTTTAATGTAGCTTATCATGTTTCTAAAACGGGAATTGATGCGAAGGTACTCAGCAGAATAGGGAACGATGATCTCGGTAACCAGCTGGTCAGTCAGATCAAAAACTGGGGAATGACAACGGACTATATTCAGGTCGATGTTGATAAACCAACGAGTACCGTTGTAGCTACTATTGATGAGGATAATGAAGCCAGCTATGAAATTATTAATGAAGTAGCCTGGGATTATATAGAAAACCTTCCGGAGCTTACTGAATTGGTATCTCATGCCCAGGCATTTATTTTCGGAAGTTTATCCGCACGGAATAAAAAAACAAGAGAGACTCTTTTTAAGCTTTTGGAACATGCAGAACTTAAAATATTTGATGTCAATTTCAGACCTCCGTTCATAGAGGTACAGCTCATTAAAGATTTACTTCATCAAGCTGATATTGTAAAGATGAACAAAGCAGAAATGAGACAGATCATCGATTTTCTTAATGAAGAATATATTGATGAAGATCAGAGTGCTGCTTTAATTCAGGATCATTTTAAGATTAAGGAAATAGTTCTTACCAAAGGAAGCAAAGGTGCCAGGTATTTTAAAGGGACAGAAAGCTATACCTGCCCGGCTGTTCCGATCACCATTGCAGACACCGTAGGAAGCGGAGATTCTTTTCTGGCGGGATTTATATCCAAAAGAATACAGCAGGAAGCTCCGGAAATCATTATGAAAGAAGCTGTTGCATTAGGAGCATTCATTACGTCAAAAGAAGGGGCATGTCCGGAGTATGAATATGAAGAATTTCAAAAGTTCAGGGACCAGCATTAAAGACTTAAATCTTTAAAATTTATCCTAAAGACCAGTTTTCTTTTACTAACTTTGCAGTCCGTAATATAATTTTTATGCACAAATCAGGATTTGTAAATATAGTTGGAAAACCTAATGCAGGAAAATCAACGCTCCTTAACCAGTTGATGGGAGAGAAGCTTGCGATTGTAACGCAGAAGGCACAGACAACACGTCACCGTATTTTTGGAATTTATAATGAAGAGGATTTACAGATCGTATTTTCCGATACTCCCGGGGTATTGGATCCTAAATATGGTCTTCAGGAGAAGATGATGGATTTTGTAAAGGACTCTTTACAGGATGCCGATGTATTTTTATTTATTGTAGATGTTACAGATAAAGCGGAACCTTCGGAATTTCTCATTGAAAAACTGAATAAAATTCCGGTTCCGGTTTTACTTTTATTAAATAAGGTAGACCAGACCAACCAGGAAGGTCTTGAAAAGCTGGTAGAAGAATGGCATAACAGAATTCCTAAGGCCGAAATTTTACCGATTTCTGCATTAAATGCCTTTAACACGGACGTTATCCTTCCAAAGCTAAAATCGATGCTTCCGGAAAACCCGCCTTATTATGATAAGGACCAGTATACAGATAAGCCGGAACGTTTTTTTGTTAATGAGGCAATCCGTGAAAAAATCCTTTTGAATTATGAAAAGGAGATTCCTTATTCCGTAGAAGTGGTTACCGAACAATTTAAAGAAAAGGAAGGAATCATTTTTATAGACTCTATTATCTATGTGGAAAGAGATACCCAAAAAGGGATTATCATTGGCCACAAAGGGGAAGCAATAAAAAAAGTGGGTACGGAAGCGAGAGTGGATCTAGAGAAATTTTTCGATAAAAAAATTCATCTGAACCTGTTCGTAAAAGTGAAAAAAGACTGGAGAAAAAACGACAGGGATCTAAAGAATTTTGGGTACAGATAAACTAAAACATCAATAATCATCGTTGTATAGAAAGATTTTACTATCTTTAAACTAAATTTTTCATACATGAATTATAGTAACTCAAATTCTAATCCCATATTTAGAGATATTATACTGTTAATTGTGAGAGTTTTTATTGGATTTGCCATGCTTTCACACGGATATCCCAAACTCCAGATGCTATTGGAAGGCGGCAAGATAGATTTTTATGATTTCTTAGGACTTGGTCCGCAGATCTCTTTAATTCTTACCATTATAGCAGAGTTTGTATGCTCAATACTCCTTATTTTAGGATTATTTACCAGAGTAGCTCTGGGTTTCCTTATCTTTACAATGATTATTGCGGGATTTGTAGTTCATGGATCCGATCCATTTGAGAAAAGAGAGCTGGCTTTTATTTACCTCTCTGTTTATCTTCTTTTAATCGCTTATGGAGCCGGAAAGATCTCGGTGGATTACATGATAGAAAAACGAAAAAGGGCATCCGATTGGTAGATGCATACCGATATAAATAAAGAGGGCATAATTGTATGCCCTCTTTTTGTTTTATAAAAGATAAAATTCACGATGTATCTTCACCTTATAATCTCGATTATGTTGTAAAAATCATTAGGTAATTATCGGATTTTACAAGTTGCAGGACAGGCTAAATGATTGTTGTTTACCCTTTATAATAACAAAATTTACTAAATTCGTAAAAAATGTATATAATGAAGATAAAACTAACCGTTTGCCTTCTTGCGTTCCTTAATTTTTATGAAGCGCAGGAAAATGTTACTTATCAAAAGCCGTCTGCTGAAATTCTTAAACTTGCAGACTACGAAAGACCTCCAAGTGTTTTAATGAACAGTAAAAAGGATTGGGTAGTTTTCACTTACCGTCCTACCTATAAAACCCTAGAAGATCTTAGTCAGCAGGAAATGAAATTAGGTGGTCTCAGAATAAATCCTGTGACGAATATTTCTAGTTCAGCAACTTACTCCAATAACCTTAAGGTTAGAAAAATCAATGATAAAAGTGAGGTTCAGGTAAAAGGATTGCCTTCCAATCCTAAAATAACCAATACTTCTTTTTCTCCCGATGAAAAAAAGTTTGCCTTTACCAATACAACAGCAAAAGGAGTAGAGCTTTGGATCGTGGACCTTGAAACGGCAACGGCTAAGAAAGTTACCAATGATAATCTCAACGCCAACCTGGGTAGTCCTTATACGTGGTATAAAGATTCTCAGAATTTACTGATAAAAGTGCTTCCGCAAAACAGACCTGCATTGATAGATTCAAGCAGGGATCTGCCAACAGGACCTATTGTATCTACTGCGGATGGAAAAGTATCCCAAAACAGGACGTATCAGGATCTTCTTAAAAATCCTCAGGATGAAAAAAACTTTGAAATTCTTACCGCTTCAGATATTTATAACGTAGATCTTTCCGGCAACGTAAAAAAAGTGAAAGATCAGGACATGTATGCAGGTCTGAGCTTTTCACCGGATGGGAATTACCTGATGGTTACAACAATCAAAAAGCCTTTCTCATATATCGTTCCTTTGAACAGGTTTCCCATGACAACAACTGTATATGATGCTAAAGGAAGCATGGTGAAAGTCGTAAATGAAGTCCCTTTAAATGAGATTATGCCTAAAGGTTTTGCCTCAGTAAGGACAGGTAAAAGAGATATGGGCTGGAGAAGCGATGCCCCGGCAACACTTGTTTACGCAGAAGCGCTGGATGGAGGTGATCAGGCTAGAACTGCTGAATACAGAGATGAAATCTTCACCTGGGAAGCACCGTTTAACAATGCGGCAAAATCGTTCTTTAAAACGAAGCAGAGATATGAAGGAACGAGCTGGACCAATGATCATTATGCTATCGTTTCTGAAGATTGGTATGATACAAGAAATACCAAGTCATTTTTAGTAGACCTGAACAACGGGGAGTCAAAAGTAATTGATGACAGAAACTATCAGGATGTTTACAGCGATCCCGGAAATTTCAATACCACAAAAAATGAATTCGGAAGAACTGTAATTGATATGAAAGGGGGAAAAGCTTATCTTATCGGAGCAGGATTTACAAAGGACGGACAGCATCCTTTTATCGATGAAATGGATGTGAAAACATTAAAAAAGAAAAGACTTTACACTTCAAACTTAAAAAATGCTAAGGAAGATATTATAGATATCCTTAATCCTGCAAAAGGTGAGGTACTGACCATCCAGCAGTCTGCGAGCCAGTATCCTAATTATTTCAGGAAAAACATCAAATCTAATAAAGCAGAAGCTGTAACTACTTTTGCCAATCCTTTCGAAAGCATCAAAGATGTGTATAAGGAAGTGATTACTTACAAAAGAAATGATGGTGTAACGCTAACGGGAACTCTTTATCTTCCGGCAAACTATGACAGAAAAGCAAAAAAAGAAAAACTTCCCTTGCTGATCTGGGCTTATCCTACAGAATATAAAGATAAAAATACGGCAGGGCAGAATACTCAGAATCCTAACGACTTTACCTTCCCTTATTACGGTTCCTTTGTATACTGGACCACAAAAGGATATGCTGTTCTTGACGATGCTGCATTCCCGATCATAGGGGAAGGAAAAACAGAACCTAATGATACTTTTATTCCGCAATTGGTAGCGAATGCAGAAGCAGCAATCAATGCAGTAGATCAGTTAGGCTATATCGATAAGAAAAAAGTAGCCGTAGGAGGGCATTCCTACGGGGCTTTTATGACCGCTAACCTTTTAACCCATTCTAAATTGTTTGCGTGTGGAATTGCCAGAAGCGGAGCTTATAACAGGACATTAACGCCGTTTGGCTTCCAGAGTGAGCAAAGAAACTATTGGGATGTACCTGAAATTTATAACACAATGTCACCATTTATGAATGCTGATAAAATGAAAACACCATTATTGCTGATCCATGGTGATGCGGATAATAATCCGGGAACATTCACTTTACAGACGGAAAGATATTTCCAGGCATTGAAAAATCTGGGTGCTCCCGTAAAGATGGTTCTTTTACCTAAAGAAGCCCACGGATATGTCGCAAAAGAAAATATTCTTCATTTGCTATGGGAACAAGATCAGTTCCTGGAGAAATGTCTCAAGAAATAAAATAAAAAACTCGTCCAAAGGGACGAGTTTTTTGTTATAGTAAACCTAATATCATTGAATTAATATGGTTATTATTACAATAAGCATTTACAGGATAAAATATCAACTGATCATTACAAATATTTCAAAACCCCACTGATATCATCAAGTTCAACAAATCTTTCATGTTTCAGCTGATGTTCATGTTGCTCGTGAGCCCAGGTGATATGGAAAGGGATATGAGCTGCATAACCTCCTATCTCAAGGACAGGTAAAATATCTGATTTTATGGAATTTCCCAACATAAGAAAATGTTCAGGTTTGCAATCCAGATGCTTCAATAGCTTTTGATAATCACTATTTTTCTTATCACTCATAATTTCTATATGATGAAAATATTTTTCGAGCCCGGATTTTTTAAGCTTACGTTCCTGATCAAGCAAGTCTCCTTTTGTAGCCATAACCAACCTGTATTTTCCTTTTAGTTGTTCTAAAGTCTCGGTTACACCTTCAAGAAGTTCTATAGGCTGCTGAAGTAAATTATGCCCCAATTCAATTGCTTTATTGACCAGTTGGAGTGAAGCTGTTCCGTTTGAGACTCTGCAGATGGTTTCCACCATAGAGAGCATAAAGCCTTTGACTCCATAACCATAAAGGTGAAGATTCTGCATTTCAGTTTTAAATAATTCCTGGGAAACGGAGTGATGTGGAAGGTAGTCTTCCAGTAAAGCACAAAATTCCTTTTCCGTTTCCTGAAAATACGGCTCGTTTATCCAGAGCGTATCATCTGCATCAAATGCTATTGTTGTTATATGATTTTTCATTTTACTTTTGTACATTTCTGAAGGCAAAAATCAGAATAAAAAATACATCAGAAAAGGACATTTGTCCCGGACCTATATGTTACGAACGAACGAAGCATTTTTAAAGTATTTAGAGCAGCTATACGCAAATCAGGAGCGTAAAGAAGATATTGTTATAAAATCATTTTCAAAGGGGCAGAAAATATTTACCCAGAACGAAGCGGCTTCGAAAGTAATGCTTATTCGTGAAGGAATTACAAAATGCTATTTTGTAGAGGAAAATGAAAAGGAATATATTATGGAGTTTCTGGGAAAAGGTGAAATTATAGGTGAGATAGAGTTTATTAAAAATATTAATTGCCTTTGCTCCATCGAAGCTATGACCAATGTTTCTGTATACGCTATTTCCATCCCTTATTTGAGATGGGTGATTAAAAATGACCTTACCTTGAATAACCTTTTGCTGGATGTATTTGCTGAACGTATTGTAAATACATCGACAAGGGCGTCTTACCAGCAGCTTTACACCACTGAACATAATCTGGCAAAGCTTCTGAAGCTACAGTCCAAACAGGAGATTGAAATTTCAAAAGAAGATATGGCTGCTTATTTAGGAGTGACCATAAGAAGCCTAAACAGGGCGTTGAAAAGTCTGAATAATAACTAAAAAAGCGGTCTGACAAGACCGCTTTTTTTATATGGATACATTCTGCCTGATTTTCTTTGCAGACATATTTAAAAAACGTTTGACCAGGAAGATTGCAGAAATGGTTAATCCCAATCCTAAGGCAATCCACATTCCGAATGCCCCCATATTTAGCGTAACACACAATAAGTAGCCCAATGGAACGGTAATCACCCAGTATGCTATAAAAGTGTAAATAGAAGGGATCTTCACATCCTGTATTCCTCTAAGCATCCCCAATGCTGTAACCTGAATTCCATCGGATAACTGGAATAATGCTGCGATAATCATTAGTTTTGATGCCAGTGTTATCACTTCAACTTCTTCTTTTTTGGTGAAGAATGTTGGGAGAATATTTCTACCCAGAATAAATACAATTCCACAGATGCACATAAAGATAAAGGCAATTTTTAAATTATTAAGCCCAACTTTTCTCAGCTCTACATAATTTTGTTCACCCATCTTCCTTCCGATCATTACGGTAGAGGCTACACTGAATCCTACACATAAATTAAAGGTAAACGAGGCCATGCTTAATGCAATCTGGTGAGAGGCAATATCGTGAGCTGAAATCAATCCACAGATGAAAGCGGCTCCCGCGAAGGCAGTTACTTCAAAGAACATTTGCAAAGCTGTTGGTAGTCCTAATTTTACCATTTTATCGAACATACTTCTGGAGAACACCTGGATCTTTAATGAAAAATCTTTGATATAGCGTCTTGTTCTTTCTTCTTTTAACAAAACGAAGTAAAGAAAAACCACCATAAAAATCCGCGCGATCAAACTAGCCAAAGCAGATCCTTTTACTCCCATCGGAGGTAATCCGAATAGGCCCTTGATAAAAACGTAATTTAAAACAATATTAATAACGTTTGCAATAATGGTTGCTTTGGTCACACCAATCGTGTAGGATAGTCCTTCAGAAACCTCTCTCAAGGTCTGAAACGCCATAAAGGGGATCATACTGATCGCCATAATTCCCAAAAAATGAACTGTATCAGGAACGATCTTCACAGGCTGTCCCGAATGATAGAGTAGAGGTAATCCGAGTAACAGGACTGCCATTAAAATAATTCCTACAGTCATATTGATCACAAATCCATGGCTGAATACGGAATTAATTCTTTCATGGTCGTGTCTTGAATGTGCCTCCGAAACAAGGGGAGGGATAGCAAAAGAGAATCCCAGTGCCAGTACAAATGTCGAAAAAAATACGGCATTTCCTAGAGAAACGGAAGCTAAAGCATCTGCACCTAATAGTTTTCCGACAATAATATTGTCGAATAAGTTAACAGATACTTGTCCTACCTGCGTTAGCATTACGGGTAGCGCCAAAGTAAGGCATTCTTTGGTATAGTTTTTATTTAAAAAGCTCATAGTTTTAACAAAAAAAATTTGCAGTGTTACTACTGCAAATTTTTTATAATTTATTTAGTTTATAATTAAATTATTTTCTTACAAAATTTGCAACATCCTCCTTGGAAACTGTGCTTCCACCTAGAATAATTAATCTTTCCACAACATTTCTTAATTCTCTTATATTTCCAGTCCATGAAAGGGCTTTAAGCGCTTCAATCGCTTCATCATCAAATTTTTTCACGGCTGTACCATGTTCATCCGAAATCATTCCTGAGAAATGTTCTACCAATAATTTGATATCTTCTTTTCTTTCATCCAATGGTGGTACATAGATTTCAATTACAGATAACCTGTGGTAAAGGTCTTCTCTGAATTTCCCCTCTTCAATTTCTTTCTGCATATTTTTATTCGTGGCAGCAAGAACCCTTACATCAACTTTTATTTCTTTATCGCTTCCTACAGGAGAAACTTTGCTTTCCTGAAGTGCTCTTAAAACCTTTGCCTGTGCAATAAGGCTCATATCTCCGATTTCATCCAAGAAGATAGTACCTCCTGTTGCCTGTTCGAATTTTCCCTGCTTATCTTTGATAGCTCCGGTAAAAGAACCCTTTACGTGTCCGAAAAGTTCGGATTCGATCAGTTCTGATGGTATCGCCGCACAGTTTACTTCGATCATAGGTCCCTTTGCCCGTTCACTTTGATTGTGAATAGCATGCGCTACAAGCTCTTTACCTGCACCGTTAGGCCCGGTAATAAGAACTCTTGCATCAGAAACAGCTACTTTTTCGATCATATCCTGAATCTTCTGTAATGCAGGAGATTCACCGATCATTTGGTATTTTTTGTTGACTTTTCTTTTAAGTGTTTTATTTTCACTCTGTAGCGTCTTATTTTCCTTTTTCAGGGTTTCTTTCGCTAAGGCATTTTTAACACTGGTGATTAGTCTGTTGATATCGATAGGCTTAGAAATGAAATCATATGCTCCATCCTTTAAGCAAGAAACAGCAGAATCAATATCCGCATGCCCTGAGATCATAATAAAAGTAGTTTCGGGTTTTAACACCAAAGTCTGCTTCAGAAGCTCTGTTCCTGAAAGTTTTGGCATTTTTATATCGGAAATCACTAATGCGAAATCTTCTTTTTCCAGGTGTTTGTAACCCTCTAAACCATCTTCGGCTACTACAAATTCATAATTGGTAAGTTCATCAGACAGAATACTGTGCAGTACTCCTGAGATTGCTTTTTCGTCTTCTACTATAAGGATTTTTTGCATAGTTGCAAATTTAGATTTTTTGATTGAATTATTAGCAAAAACTATACCTAAATACTTTATTTAGAATAATCTCTTCGCCCGAAAATTGCAGAGCCAACCCGTACGGAATTTGCCCCGCATTCAATGGCAATAGGGAAATCATCACTCATTCCCATTGATAAGGTATCCAGTTTTTTTAATTGATTTAATTCATCAAAAACTTTTTTTAAGGTTAAAAATTCCTTTTTTACCTGTTGCTGATCGTCAGTGAATGTAGCCATCCCCATAAGTCCGGTAATGTGAATATTAGCAAATTCACCATTGATGTATCTTTGGAAGAGCTCTCTGGCTTCTGATATTTCAAGACCGAATTTACTGTCTTCAGCAGCGATTTTTACCTGCAGAAGAACCTTAATTTTTCGGTTATGTTTTCCTGCTTCTTTATTGATCTCCAGCAATACTTTTTCAGAATCCACACTCTGGATCGTGTCGATAAATTCAGCAATATATTTTACCTTATTCGTTTGCAGATGCCCGATAAGGTGCCATTGAATATCTTTCGGAAGCAGAGGATATTTCTCCATAAGCTCCTGGACTTTATTTTCACCGAAAACTTTCTGTCCCAGGTCATAAACCTCCTGAATAGCTGAAACAGGATGGGTTTTTGAAACGGCTACCAATTGAACTCCTTCGGAAAGCTGTCCCTTTATATTGTTGTAATTTTCTTTAATATCCATAATTGCAAATTTCTGAATTCTTATAGCAAAAAGCTAATGATTTTATAAAATTTTAAATAGGTCTGAGTTATTTTTTTGCCATGAAATTTCAGAATGAGCCTTGTTTCATGTTTTAATTTAAAACTTCATTGATTTTAGGATAAGCGGAAATCTTTCTGAATACAAAGCGATTGGTCTTCTGTAGTTTTTCAATAAACAGGTCGAGCTCATTAATTGAATCGGTATCCGAAAGATACTGATCATGGGTAAGGAATACCAAATGTCTTGATGTTTTTTCAAGGTCATTAAAAAAGATACTGTCTACTTTTTTCAACATGGCTTCGTGGCTTCCTTTAAGGACCATTCTGTTTGTAGGCTTCCATTCCAGATCCCAGCCGATTACTTTATATCCTGCCTTTTTTAAATGATCGGCTGCCAGCGAAGAACTTTTAATATCCGTAACATTGATGTTGTTGAGCCTCCAGATATTTCTGCCCGGAGTTCTGGCGATTTTATTGTGCAGTGTAAGACTGTCCTTTGCTCTGTCAAAATCATGGACAACTGCTTCCGGATTTTTATAAAAACTGGAATATTTGTTGTGGGCATGCGAAAAGCTGTGATTGGCCAGTTCAATTAATGGGTCTGCTTTCAGCAGTTCCATATCGTTCTTTTGTCTGTTGCTGTCATAGCAGTGTTTTCCCACTATAAATGCAGTAGCACATACATTTCTTTTGCGTAAAACTTTCAGAAGGTTTTCGGTCCCGCGATTAGGACCATCATCAAAAGTAAGATAAATAACTCTTTTGTCTGTCGGGGTTTCGTCATCCTCCAATTCGGGGACTATTTTTGCGACGGGATGGTCTTTGGAAATCATCTTTTCAGAATCTTTCGCGTCTTTTTTCTCATTACAGCTGTTGAATAAAACTGAAGTTGCACTCACCAATGCAAACATCCCAAGAAAAGTCAGGTTTCGCGACTTTTCCGCAAAAAGGTTTTTCATAAAAAAATTGGAGATTAAATGTTAATTATCGTTAAAATTTACAAATAGATGTTAACAATATACATGCCAATTTTTATAAAAAAATAAGTTTTAATAATATTTTAATCTATTAATTGTAAAGGGTTTTCAAGATAATATTTTTTTCAGATACAGGCCATTTTTGATTGCGGCAGTTCCCCAGGTGTTATTGAAAAATATAAACGCTTTCTTTTGTGATTTTTGTATTTTTTCGGCCAAATGATTGAGAAATTCGTGAGTGTACTCAGATTTGTAGAGCACAGGCTTTCCGTGAAGTCTATAATAAATGATTTCAGGATGATTACTCATTAAGTCTTCCGGAAGATTTCCGGGAAAACTGACACCAGAAAAAATAATGTTTTTTTGCTTTAAAGCTTTTAAGACTTCATCAGTCCACCATGAAATATGTCTGAATTCCATTACATTTACAAAATCAAAGTCTGGATGTGTTAGTACCAAATCAAGGTTTTCGGGAGTATTTTTGAAAGAAGGCGGAAACTGATATAAAAATCCGGATAGTTTATTTTTTAATCCCTCATGGATGTGACGGCAAAAGATTTCGATCTCGTCCTTACAATCTTTCATTCTTTTTTCGTGGGAAATTGTTTTGGGGATTTTAATAAAAAACCTGAATTCTTCAGGAGTTTCATCAAACCATTTTACAAGAGTTTTCAGAGTCGGTTTTCTATAAAAGGTAGAATTAATTTCTACAGCATTGAATTCTTGAGAATAGAGCGTAAGGAAATTTTTAGCAGATGCATCTTGTGGATACAGAGAGCCTTTCCAATCGTTATTATAGAATCCTGAGCAACCGATATGATACATTTCTTTTTTCATGGTTTTATAAAGTTCCTCCGGATTTGATCTATAAACCTGGAATCCGGAGGAAAATTTGATTATTTAATGTCGAGATCGACAGCGTTTAATCTTAATGAATTAAGAATCACCGATAAAGAGCTGAAACTCATAGCTGCGGCTGCAATCATCGGAGATAACAGAATTCCAAAAAAAGGATACAATAATCCTGCCGCAATAGGAACTCCTAATACATTATAGATAAAAGCAAAAAAGAGGTTTTCCTTAATATTCTTCAATAGTTTTTCACTCAGAAGCTTAGCTTTGGCTACACCTATGATATCTCCTTTTAATAAAGTAATCTCTGCACTCTCAATAGCGACATCCGTCCCTGTTCCCATAGCAATTCCGATGTCGGATTGTGCCAAAGCAGGAGAGTCGTTGATTCCATCACCTGTCATTGCGACAATTTTTCCTTCTTTCTGAAGTTTTTTAACTTCATTTAATTTATCTTCAGGTAAGCAATTGGCTTTGTAGTGTATGATACCCAGCTCATCCGCTACAGCTTTAGCTGTATGTTCATTATCGCCGGTCATCATCACGATATCCAGACCTTCTTTCATTAAGAGCTCAACGGCCTTTTTAGAACTTTCTTTGATTTTATCCCTAAAACTTATGAACCCTAAAACATTATGATCCTCGGCAATATATGAAATCGTATGCGCTTTGGACTGAACTTCAATTGCCTTCTGTTTTAAACTATCAGGAATGGCAATCTGATGAGAGGTCAGGAGATTTTCGTTTCCAACATACACCGTTTTTCCATCGATGATTCCTTTTACCCCTTTTCCGGATATGTTTTCAAACTTTTCCACCTTCGCGGAAGAGATTTTTTGATCCTTAGCTTTTTTAATGACTGCGTTAGACAGTGGGTGTTCTGAATTCTGATTCAATGAATAGGCTAATTTTAAAATCTGATCCTGATTTCCGTTATCCACTGTTTCAATGTGTTCTACAGATGGTTTCCCTTCGGTAAGAGTTCCTGTTTTGTCCGTAATAAGAACATTTACTTTGTTCATTTGTTCCAAAGCTTCGGCATTTTTAATCAGGATGCCGTTTTTAGCCCCTTTTCCGATTCCAACCATCAAAGACATTGGAGTAGCAAGACCTAATGCACAAGGACAGGCTACAATAAGTACAGCTACAGCATTGACGAAAGCAAACAAACTTCTTTTCCCTTCGGGCCCGAAGAATTGCCATCCGACAAATGTTAAAGCGGCAATAAGGATAACCGTCGGTACAAAGATTTTGGAAACTTTATCGGTTAATTTTTGAATAGGTGCTTTACTACGACTTGCTTCATTCACCATTTTGATGATCTGGGACAATAGGGTTTCATCACCAACTTTTTCAGCTTTCATAATAAAAACCTGATTCCCGTTGATTGTTCCTGATGAGACCTTATCATCCATATTTTTTTCTACAGGAATCGGTTCTCCGGTGATCATACTTTCATCAACAATAGAGTTGCCTTCCGTTATTTTTCCGTCTACCGGTATCTTTTCTCCGGGCTTTACCTTTAAAAAATCACCGATCTTTACTTGAGAAAGAAGAACCCTTTTTTCTTCTCCATTTACGATCAGGTTGGCTTCATCCGGTGAAAGATTCATCAGCTCCCTGATTGCATTTCCAGTTTTTTTATGAGCAGCGGCTTCCATGAGTTGTCCCAGGATAACCAGCGTAAGAATGACACAGACTGCCTCAAAATAAAGAGGGATCTCATGATTGTGACCACGGATTTCATGTGGGATGATATCCGGAAAAAGAAGAGAGACAATACTGAAAATAAATGCTGCAGAAACTCCCAGGGCAATCAGACTGAACATGTTCAGATTCCATGTTTTAAATGAAACCCAGCCTCTTTTCATTAAAAACCACCCAGAATAGAAAAGCACAGGAAGTGTTAAAGCCAGCTCAATAAAGCCCTGAATCTGATGAGAGAACGGGAAATTAACCAGCATACCTCCCATGGAAAGAACAAATACGGGAACGGTAAATAGCAGTGAAATAATGAATTTTCTTTTTAATATATTATAGGTTTCATCATCTTCTTCCCCTCCAGTATCAGGCATTCTTATGAGATCCATTCCGCATATGGGACAGCTTCCAGGCTCATCCCGTATAATTTCAGGATGCATAGGGCAGGTATATTTTGCGGTCTTTTTCTCAGGATATTTCACAAGATCCATTCCACAGACAGGACACCCTACATTGCTGTCATAAGTTTTGTCTCCTTCGCAATACATCGGGCAATAGTATCTTCCAGCCATATCATCCGTAACTTTGGGAGCTTCATGATGGTGGGTGTGTGAATGAGAATGAGAATGAGAATGAGAATGAGAATGAGAATGTTCTGATGATGAATTATTAACAAGCTCTTGTGTAATTTCTTCCAGGTGCATATGACAAACCGGACAGTCGCCTTTTTCATCATATATTTTATCTCCTTCACAAAACATCGGACAATAATATTTTCCAATATGGTCTTTGAAGTTTTCCGGCAAATGGGTGGAAGAATAGGCCGGTTTGTAATTAGGGTCCTTAGCCTGCTTTTCTTCAATAGGAACAAGGTACATATGACAAACCGGGCATCGTTCTCCTTGTTTGAAGTATACTTTATCTCCCTCGCATTCCATAGGACAATAGTAAACTGAAGATCGAGAAACACGATCCTGAGGTTTAATGAAAGCTTTTTCCGGCTGCGTCTGATCCTCCAGCTGATAATGGCCAATCTCGGCTAAAGCCTTGTTTAGCGTATTAAGGTTAATTGCAGTATCTGAGATAATAGTTGCAAGATTATTTTCCAGACTGATATCTGCTGTAATACCCTCGATTGAATTTAGCTTTTCAGAGATTTTTTTCTGACAACCGGAACAGCTCATTCCGAGTATTTTATATTGTTGTTCCATGATCTTAAATTATAATACAAAATTCCGTAAAGGAAAATAATGTATGTTATAAATTTAAGGATAATAGTTATAGAATTTGGGAAATTGGGTATTTGGATGTTTGAGAGTCGGAGGGTGTTAGGGTATTAGGGTATTGAATAATGGAGTAATATTGAGTTATTTGGGATTTTATTATCTTGTAGTACTGAAGCATTTATCTGCTTAAAGGCTATTTTATCATCTCCAATTATATGCTTAAACCGTCAAACACGTAAGCTCTAATTAATCCCATACGCTGTGATACTTCACTCAAAAACTGTCAAGCGGTTTTCTGTTATGGACTTTCAGTTTTTTAAACTCAGTAGGGGTGAATCCTGTGCTGTTTCTGAATTGTGAGGATAAATGCTGTACACTTTTATAACCAAGCTTTCCTGCAATTTCCGTTAACGTAAATTCGTTATACAAAAGAAGCTCCTTTACCTTCTCTATTTTTTGAAGGATAAAAAACTGCTCCAAAGTAATATTCTCATTTTGGGAAAAGGTTTTTGAAAGGGAACTGTAATCCTTATGTATTTTTGAAGCCAGAAATTCTGATAATAAAAAGTCTTCATCAATATCAAGTTCGCTGATTTTGGTAATAATGAGATTTTTGATTTTCTCAACAAGTTGATGGGAGGAATCCTTTATTCTTTCAAAACCTGTTTTTTCCAATTCTGTTTCAATGGAACGCATATCATGATCTGAAATATCTGATTCCGTTTCCACTTCCCCAAGTTGTATGGATTGTATTCCGATCCCAAAATCATTAAAAATAGAAGAAACGGCAGAAATGCACCTGCCGCAGACCATATTTTTGATGAAAATTTTCATAGCTGGTTATTTAATCGGTCCTTTACGAATTCAACCTGTGTTTTACCATGAGGAAGAGGATTTCCGTCTTCACCTAAATTGACCATTACAATTTTATCTACCGTGATAATGGTTTGATGCGTCATTTTATTTCGTACCTCGCATCGCAATGTAATAGAACTTGAACCGAATGCTGTTACTTCAATCCCGATTTCAACAATATCTCCCTGTTTGGCAGAACTAACGAAGTTGATTTCCGAAATGAACTTCGTAACCACTTTTGTGTTTTCTAACTGAATGATAGCATAGAGAGCAGCTTCTTCATCGATCCATTGTAATAACCTGCCTCCAAAAAGTGAATGATTAGGATTCAGATCTTCGGGTTTTACCCATTTTCTAGTGTGATAGTTCATACCTTAATAATTTGCCCCACAAATTTAGCGCTAAAAACTGGCTTAATCAAACGAATAGGATTTAGTTATCAAAAGAGAAATATTTATTTTCTCGATCAGAAAATTTCATCATTTCGCAATATCAAACTCATCATATCATCTTTTTTCATTTTTTATTATTTCCGTTTTATTTAATCATTTGATATATAGTGTTTTAAAAATAATGTAGTTGTGTTTATTAAAAAATATTCAATGATAAGCTTAAATAGATGTGGTTTTAACTTGCATTTTAGCAATTTAATAGTATTTGTTGCTATATAAGTGTCATTTTACTATAAGATCTAGTGTTAAAAAATATTTAATTTTCCCAAATATTGCTTATAATATTATTGATATACGTATATAAAATATTGTTTTACGATAATTTTTCTAAATAGATCAAATATGGGTGATAAAATACTTGTAAAAACGCTTTGATTTGAAATTTTAAATTGTATCTTGCGAACGTTTATATTTGGAATCAATATTTGTTCATTTAATATATGTTGCTTTTCTTTTATATACCAAATTTTTATTAATTATTATAATTTTATTTAACAATGAACATTTTTGTTTCAAACATCAATTACTCAACTAAAGAGTACGAATTACAAGATTTATTCGCAGAATTTGGAGAAGTATCTTCTGCTAAAATCATTACAGACAAGGAAACTGGACGTTCCAGAGGTTTTGGTTTCATAGAAATGGGAGAAGAAGAAGGAAAGCAAGCTATTGAAGCATTAAACGCAAAAGAATTTAACGGAAAAACACTTAACGTTTCAGAAGCTAAACCAAGAGAGGAGAAGCCAAGAAGAAGTTTCGATAACAACAGAAGTGGTGGTTATGGAAACAACAGAGGCGGTGGATACGGCGGTGGTAACAACCGTGGTGGAAACGGCGGCGGAAATCGTTGGTAAAAAATATAAGCGGCTTTTAAGCCGCTTTTTTTATGTCTTTTTATTTCGTGTTCCTTGTTAATTAATCAATATAAATAAATTTATACGATACTGTTTTACTTATTTATAAATATGCCTTCTTCGGGGGCTAATCTTTTTTCTTCTTTTTCTTTTTATCCCTGTTTTTCTTATCCTTTTTGGGATTAAGGATCTCATTGGCAATCTCCAGCTTCGGTATTTTGGTTTTTACCGGTTTTATTTCAATTTTAAGATCGAAATACTCTTTTAAATCATCCTGTGATATTAATTTTTCATTCAATAGGAATTGTAAGATCTCTTTTCCCGAATCATGAAAGAAGTTATGCGAAAGTTCTTTTAATAAAAACTTTTTATAATGTTCATAGGGTATGGTGACTGAATATTTAAAAATCCTGCCTTCTTTCTGTGTAGAAAGATATCCCTTTTCAACAAGGATCTTCAGGTAAGTGGATACAGTATTCTGGTGTGGTTTTGGTTCCGGATGCTGCTCCATAACATCTTTCAGGTAGAATGAATCGAGCTTCCAAAATAGCTTCATTAAGTTTTCTTCTGCAGTTGTAAGATGATTTATTTTCATAAGATATTCTAATGTTGAAAGTGTATACTGCAATAAAGATAAAGAAAAGAAATTAAAAATGCTATTGCTGCACCCATAAATACTTCTTTTATAGTATGCCTCTTTAATATTACTCTTGTAATTCCCACAAGAACAGCTATTCCCAGCCATAAAAGTCCCATTTTCCAACTAATGGCATAAAATAAGCCGGCGACAAAAACATTGAAGGCCGTATGCATAGAGCTTTTAATAAAAAAATTACTTATCTGTAAGGAAAAAAGGAGAATAAGGATAAAAAGCATTAGAAAATCCAGTGAGCCATATTTGATATAGTGAAAAAGTAAATAGGCAATCACAGCAATTGCAGCAAAAATATAAAATGTCTTCCTCTGAACCCTGTTTGAAACATCCATATTGGTATATCTTCCGGTTTTTACATTCCAGATCAACCAGATTATAATAGGAATTATAATGATAAGTAAAATAGGAAGAAAGTAAGTAACTGAGTCTTTAAGGGAATATTCACGAACACTTTTATAAACAAAGAATAAAAATAAAGATACCAGCGGACTGAAAAATTCTGAGATAATTCTGGAGATTTTATGCAATGCGGATGTTTGTTTTTCTTCCATGTTTAAATTAAAAACTCAAATATAACATTATAAGTAAAAAAACAATTGGTATGTATACAATAAAAACAAAGTTTTTTTTATAATTTTGCTCAACTATTTCATAATAAATAAGCAAGAGCTAGCACATGAAAGAATTTTCTAAAGAGGTATACCTTAAGTGGTATGAAGATATGACAATGTGGAGAAGGTTTGAAGACAAATGCCGTTCTCTTTATCTAAAACAAAAAATCAGAGGTTTTTTACATTTGTATAACGGTCAGGAAGCTATTCCAGCCGGATTTACCCATGCAATGGATTTAACCAAAGATAGTATGATTACTGCTTACAGATGTCATATTCATCCAATGGCAATGGGAGTAGACCCTAAAAGAATTATGGCGGAACTTTGCGGAAAGGCTACAGGTACATCCGGAGGTATGGGTGGATCTATGCATATTTTTAGTAAGGAGCACCGTTTTTACGGAGGTCACGGTATTGTAGGAGGACAAATTCCTTTGGGAGCTGGTATTGCTTTCGCTGATAAGTATTTTGACAGAAAAGCTGTAAATATCTGTTTCTTTGGAGATGGAGCAGCAAGACAGGGATCATTACATGAGACATTTAACATGGCAATGAACTGGAAGCTTCCGGTAGTATTTGTGGTAGAGAACAACCAGTATGCGATGGGAACTTCTGTAAAAAGAACTGCCAACCATGAAGATATCTACAAATTAGGATTAGGATATGAAATGCCTTGTCTTGCAGTAGATGCAATGGATCCTGAAAAAGTGGCTGAGGCAGCTTATGAAGCTATAGAAAGAGCAAGAAGAGGTGATGGTCCTACATTCATTGAAGCAAGAACATACCGTTACAGAGGTCACTCGATGTCGGATGCTGAGCCGTACAGATCCAAGGAAGAAGTATCTATCCATAAAAAAGATGATCCAATCGAATTGGTAAAAGAAAGAATCCTTGCGAATAACTGGGCTACAGAAGCAGAATTGGAAACTATTGAAAATAAATCCAGAGATTTTGTTGACGAATGTGTGGAATTTATGGAAAATTCTCCATATCCAACCGCGGAAAAAATCTATGAGTATGTATATGCACAGGAAGATTTCCCATTCGTAGATAAACTGGAAAACTAAACATAATAGGAGATCATATGATGATGACCGGGAGTTATTATCATATCCCTTTCATTATCAAATTATCAAATTAATTCATTATCATATTAAAAAATTATGGCAGAAGTAATTACAATGCCTCGTCTTTCCGACACAATGACGGAGGGGAAAGTGGCGAAATGGCATAAAAAAGTTGGAGATAAAGTAAAAGAAGGAGATATTTTAGCTGAAATTGAAACAGATAAAGCTGTTCAGGATTTCGAATCTGAGATAGAAGGAACCCTTTTGTACGTAGGTGTAGAAGAAGGCGGTGCTGCAGCTGTAGATTCTGTTCTTGCAATCATTGGTAATGAAGGTGAAGATATATCCTCACTAAAAGGAGGAAGCGCTCCGGCAGCGGGAGGATCTGAAGAGAAAAAATCCGAAGAAGAGGTTAAAACCGAAAATAAAGAAACGAGTGTAGAACAAGCTTCTTCTGAAGTTCCTGCAGGAGTGGAAGTGATTACAATGCCAAGACTTTCTGATACAATGACAGAAGGAAAGGTAGCGAAATGGCATAAAAACGTAGGAGATACCGTAAAAGAAGGAGATCTTCTTGCGGAGATCGAAACTGACAAGGCTGTTCAGGATTTTGAATCTGAATTCAACGGGGTATTATTAAAGCAAGGTGTTGAAGAAAACGGAGCAGCTCCGGTAGATTCGGTATTGGCAATTATAGGACCTGCGGGAACAGATGTTTCAGGAGTAGGTGCTGCAAAATCATCAGGTGCTGTTTCAGAAAAACCAGCTGAACAAAAATCCGAAGTGAAGGCAGAAGATAAACCAGCTGCTCAGGCGGTGAGTTCATCATCTACGGATAGAATTGCTATTTCTCCTTTGGCTAAAAAAATAGCTCAGGAAAAAGGGGTGGATATCCATGGTGTACAAGGTTCCGGAGAAAACGGAAGAATTGTAAAAAAAGATATAGAAAATTATCAGCCTTCTCAGGCTAAGCCCGCAGCATCTGCTCCGACGGCAAGTCCTGCAGCTCAGGTTGCTTTAAATTTTGTTCAGGGAGAAGATACGGAAACTCCAAACTCTCAGGTAAGAAGCATAATTGCAAAACGTCTTGCAGAAAGTAAGTTCTCTGCACCTCACTATTACCTGATGGTAGAGATCAATATGGATAAAGCAATTGAGGCAAGAAAAGAAATCAATTCCTTACCAGACACGAAGATCTCTTTCAATGATATGATCATTAAAGCAACAGCTGTTGCGTTAAGAAAACATCCGCAGGTAAATTCAAGCTGGGCAGGTGATAAGATCATTCACAGAGGAAACATCAATATCGGAGTAGCCGTTGCGATTCCTGATGGCTTGGTAGTTCCTGTTCTTAAAAATACAGACCAGATGAACTACAATCAGATTTCTGCGGCTGTGAAAGATATGGCTTCAAGAGCTAAATCTAAAGGCTTAAAAGCAAATGAAATGGAGGGTTCTACATTCTCTATCTCTAACCTTGGAATGTTCGGAATTGAAACATTTACAAGTATCATCAACCAACCCAACTCTGCAATCCTTTCTGTTGGAGCAATCATTGAAAAACCGATTGTTAAAAACGGAGAAATTGTAGTTGGAAACATTATGAAGCTATCTTTAGCATGTGACCACAGAGTAGTAGATGGTGCTACAGGAGCTCAATTCTTACAGACTTTAAAAACATATCTGGAAAGTCCTTTGACTTTGTTACTGTAACAAATCCGGATGATATAGATAAAAACCTCTCGTTACGAGAGGTTTTTTTGTTTATAGATCTTGTAACTCAATAGAATTTCAATCATTAAAAAATTAATGTAAGATCATTAGAATTTTATTTATATTCACTATTTTTGAAACATGATTATAGCAAGAAATATCCATAAATCTTATGGAAATTTAGAAGTGTTAAAAGGGGTTGATATTCATATCAAAACCGGGGAAGTAATTTCTATTGTGGGAGAGTCCGGAGCCGGAAAATCTACTCTATTACAGATTTTGGGAACATTGGATTCGCCTACTAATTCAAAACTTTACGACACCGAAATTACATTGGCTGGCGAGTCATTTATCAATATGACAGATAAGCAACTTTCTAAATTCAGAAACCAGAATATTGGTTTTGTATTTCAGTTCCATCAGTTGCTTCCTGAATTCACAGCACTGGAAAATGTTTTGTTACCTACCAAAATTGCAGGAGCAAATGAAAAAGAAGCGCTGGAAAAAGCTTATGCACTGTTTGAAGATCTAAGAATTGAACAGAGATTGCATCATAAGCCGAACCAGTTATCTGGTGGAGAAGCACAAAGGGTAGCGGTAGCAAGGGCACTTATCAATTCTCCCAAAACTATTTTTGCTGATGAACCAACGGGGAATCTTGATTCAAAAAATGCGGATGATCTGCATCGTTTATTTTTTGATCTTAGGGATAAATACAATCAGACCTTTGTTATTGTAACCCATAATCCCAATCTCGCGGAGATTACAGACCGTAAGCTGGTGATGAAAGATGGAATGATTATAGAATAGTTTGCTTCAATCATGCAAAAAAGAATGTTCTTTTTTCTGGTATTATTTATTTTTGTGGGCTTTAAGTCACAGATCAACTCTAATTTGCCGGAAGCAAAGATCATCGAAATTAAAAGATTCTTAGCCGGGAAAAGTTATAATCAAAACCTCGCTATATTCATTAATTATAAAATCCACTCCGGTAAATATCGTTATTTTGTTTACGACCTGAAAAATAATACAATACTTCAGCAGGCTATTGTTTCTCATGGAAGTGGTTCCGTTAATAAAAACACGGACGTCCTTAGCTTTAGTAATACTGAAGGCTCTTATCAGTCTTCCTTGGGGAAATTTGAAATCAAAGAAAGTTATATAGGGAAGTTCGGGAAATCTTACCGGTTAAACGGTCTTGACTCAAGCAATAATAATGCAATGGGCAGAGCTATTGTTATTCATTCATACGGATGCATACCGGATAAAGAATCACAAACTCCTGCTTGTCTGAGCCTTGGCTGTCCGATGTTATCGTCTGGTTCTTTTCAACAAACCGCCCGCTTTATTGATTCATCTAAACTACCGGTAATATTGTATGCTTTTTATTAAAAATTCGTACTTTGTACTTTTAATTTAAACTTCAATTATGTCCATTAAATTTCTTGCTGAGGATGACAGGCCACGGGAAAAATTTTTACGAAAAGGTAAAGATTCACTTTCCGATTCTGAATTATTGGCCATTGTAATGGGAAGTGGAAATAAAGATGAATCTGCCCTGGAATTAGCCAGGAAGATTTTATCATCTGTTAATAATAACTGGAATGAACTCAGTTTGCTATCCGTTAAAGAGCTTATGAAGTTTAAAGGGATAGGTGAAGTAAAAGCACTTTCAATTGCTACCTCTCTTGAAATAGGACGCAGACGTGCCCGGCAGGAAATCTCAGACAAGCCGGTTATTTCGAATAGTAATGATGCTTATGTCATTTTTAAAAATCATTTATCGGATTTAAGGACTGAAGAATTCTGGGCACTGTTCCTTAACCAAAGTAACAAAGTTACCCAGATTTCACAGTTGACACAGGGGGGGATCAGTCAATCTATCGTTGATGTACGGGTTCTTTTCAAAACAGCGCTGGATAATTTTTCTACAGGTGTAATTATAGCACATAATCATCCTTCCGGAAGTTTAAAACCCAGTCGTGAAGATCTCACCATAACCCAAAAGATAAAGGAAGCGGGAAGGTTTTTAAGTATCCAGCTTTTGGATCATTTAATAATAACCCAGAATGCATATTTTAGTTTCTCAGACGAAGGATTATTATGATTAAGAGAGTACGATACCCTGAAATTGATTTTAAAAAATATACCCAATGCCTGGAAGGCTCTGAACAAAGGAAATATTCAGCTTCTAAAACTTTTTTAGATATCACGTCCCTGGATAAATGGGAATTGCTTGTCTACAATGATTATGAAGCAGTAATGCCGGTTCCGTACGTAAAAAAATACGGAATAAAAATCGTTCACAATCCTATGCTTTGTCAGCAGCTAGGCGTTTTTTCAAAGAAAGATGATGTTTCAATCAATCAGGCGTTTTTGGAATTTTTACAGGAAAACTATCTGATAAGAATTTACCAGTTCAATGATCGTAATCAGTTTCAATCTACAATACCATTGAGAAAAAATTTCCTTATTCTACCTGATGCATACGAAAGGGTGTATGCCAAATATTCACCTAAAAGGAAAAGGAAGTTAAGGCTTGACGAAAATGTACTGGAGAATTCCCTGATTAAAAATGTAAGCTTTGAAGAGGCCCGAAGTTTTATTTCGGCCAATATGCTTGGACTTGATAAAGAAGGTGATCTTAACGGCTTTTTAAGGATTTTTGAAGTATTTTATAAGCTGGGTAAAATTCAATTTTCAGCTTTTTATTTTAAAGATCAGATCATTAATATAATTGCGCTTTATGAAGATTTAGGTACTGTTGCCTTACTTGGAACATTTAACGATAAAGAACATGTGAAAATTTCTGGCGCATCCGTTCTCATCGATCATGCAATCAGGGATCATATAGAAAGTAAAATATTTGATTTTGAAGGAGGAGAGCTGCCTAATATTGAAGAGTTTTTCAGAGGATTCCGTCCGGAATTAAGACCTTACGGGGTTCTGCAGAGTTCTGTGAAATCTTTGGCTGAGAATTTAGTGAGATTAATTATTAAAGGAAGATTCTCAACATTAAAATAGATGACAAGACTTGTTTCTCATTTAGATTCGTTCTAAATATTATTTGTACCTTTATGAGGTTATTTTAACAACCTATTTAGCGATGTTCAAGCAGATCCGAAATTACAAATTACCTTACGTTATTTATAATTTTTTCAATAAGAATAAATTAAAACATAATATTCCGCTTTATAAAAAGTATGGTGTGAAAAAGAACTACTTTTCAAGTATTTCAAGTAAAGATTTTTCGCATCTTCCTGCAAGCAAAAGAGAAGTGCATCAGGAAAAGATGATGAATACGGATTTTTATAAAAGTCTATCGGAAGAAAATAAGGAAAGTGCATCCAGGTATAATGATAATGGATATCTGATCTTAAAAAATTACCTTAATTCTTCAACGGTGGACCAGATCAATGCTGAAATCGAAAAATTAATGAATGACGGGACTTTGAAATTCCGTTACGGCGGTAAGCTGATGTTTGCTATCCGTCATTCGGAAATTATCAGAAATATTGGTAATGATAAGGATTTTCTCGATTTTTTATCGGTGTTACTGGACGGGCAGGCCAAACTTTTCCAGAGTATCAATTTTATTAACGGGAGCCAGCAAAAAACACATTCGGACAGTATCCACATGACTACCTATCCTCTGGGAGGATTATTGGGCGTATGGATCGCTTTGGAAGATGTAGACGAAAATAACGGAGCATTGCACTATATTCCGGGAAGCCATCAATTACCTTATTTCCTGAATTCTGATTATGATAATGAAGGAAGTGTCTTTAAAATCGGTAAAAAAAGTTATAAGGCTTATGAAGAGTTTTTAGAAAATAAAGTTCAGGAGCTGGGATTAAAGAAAGAGGTTTTTCGAGCTAAAAAGGGAGATCTTTTAATATGGCATGCGAACATTCTCCATGGAGGGGAACCACACCTGGATAAAAGCAGAACCCGCAAAAGCCTTGTTTATCATTATTTTGATGAAAACAGTGTTTGCTATCATGAAGTGACCCAACGCCCCGCACTTTTTGAATTATAAACCGACTGGTTTGCATGCAAAAAACACATCTTTACTCTGGCTTTTTATGGTAAATTGATATGGACTCAGATCTTTGTTTAACGTAATGGAATCATAAGGCGGGTGAGTTTCAATTACTATATTCTCTACATTTTGAAGCCATGAATTATTCTTGCTGAGTAGTTCAGCTTCCGCTCCTTCAATATCGATTTTAAGAAGATCAATATTTTGGATACCATTATTTTTCATGATGCTTACAATAGATAAAGCGTCCGTAAGAATACCAGTTTCAGATATTTTTTGATTGTAAGAAAGTTCATCTCCACCGAAGTGTAAAGCACCATCTTCAAAATGGGCTGCTGCATGTAAACAAATAATATTCTTAAATGACTGCGTATTGACTTTTAGCAGTTCAAAATTATCGCGGGAAGCTTCCACTGCATAAATTTTGGCGTTAGGATATTTCAGAGACAGGTAAATGGAGGTCATTCCGATGTGAGCACCGAGATCAACTATAATCTCAGGGCTTTTGTTTAACAATTTAAGATGATCGGTATAGGTTTCTTTCCAGAATATTTCGTAGAAAATATCAATATCACCTTTAAAGGTCCTCAAATACAGGCTGAATTCTTTTTTATTCTTCTTAAAATTATATACAAAGGTCTCATTGTTATTAAAATTGAGATCGTTCTTTCTGAATTGGGAACTGTACCTTTTTGAATTAACAATAATTGTAAAAAAGGTCTTCAGATTACCGCTCATATTTTTATTGAAAATAACCTTTGAAATGTAGTTTTTTAAAGACATTATAAATTATAAGATGGTTGACAGTACAAATTAATGTTATTTATGTTTATTTCACTATTTTTTTGATAGGAAAATAAAAAATAAAAGCTTTAAACTTGTATAGTGAATAGTAAATTATTAGTAATTTTGCACATCGAATTATGACAAGTTTTTCAGAATATCTGCCGTATGCTTTTGCTCTAATTATTGCAATTCCTTTTCTGGTTTTGCTAAGACAATTTGTACATACCTATATTACCCTTAAAAACCAGGAAATAAAGCTTCTGTCCGTGAAATCAAATTCTGAGAACAAGAGCCATTCATATGAAAGGATGACGTTGTTTCTGGAAAGGATCAAACCTTCGAATATTGTTCAACGGTTTGATAAGGATCTGGCAGTTCATGAATTTATTTTTCTTACGGAAAAAACGATCAATGAAGAGTTCGAGTACAATTCTTCTCAGCAGCTTTATTTAACGAAAAATTCATGGAAGAATGTTGTCGATTGTAAAAATGCAATTATAGATTTGCTTCATAAGACGTATGAAGGTCTTAATAATAATGCCGATCTTAATGAATTTAAAACGGTTTTTATTATGAATTACATGAATGCTGAAGATTATATTGCTGTTACCATAGAAGATTTAAGAAGAGAAGTTTTAATATTATCATAACAAAAAAATTAAAATATAAATAATGATTCCAAATTTTAAAGCACATCCGTGGCATGGAATTTCTGCAGGAGAAGATGCGCCAAATGTTGTAAATGTATTTGTGGAGATTGTTCCTTCAGATACGATTAAGTATGAAGTTGATAAGGAAACTGGATATTTAAAAGTAGACCGTCCTCAGAAATTTTCAAATATTATCCCTGCTTTGTATGGTTTTGTGCCAAGAACATATTGCCATAATGAAGTTATGAAGCTTGCTGTTGAAAGCGGTGCTGATGATGTAACAATGGGAGATCATGACCCATTGGATATTTGTGTATTAAGTTCACACAACATCCACTCAGGAGGAATGTTGATGGAAGCTATTCCAATCGGTGGTTTCAAAATGATTGATGGAGGTGAGGCAGATGATAAAATTGTTGCTGTAATGGTAGGTGATCATGCTTTCGGACATTTCAGGGATATCGCTGAATTACCGGAAGCCGAAGTAAGAAGATTGATGCATTACTTCTTAACATACAAAAACTTACCGGATGAGCCTGCAAAATGTAGAATCCAGGAAGTTTACGGAGTAGAGCATGCAAGAAAAGTAATAAAAGCATCACAAAAAGACTACGCAGAAAAATTCGGTGGCTAAAATAAAACAGCATCCGGAACGCAATATAAAGAAGGCAGATGAATTTTCATCTGCCTTCTTTATATTTTTAATTAAATGAAGAGGGAAAAGGACCTCCGGTCATTAAATATAACCCTTGATCGTATTATAAGAACTTCCTATTTTCTTTGATAAACAGAAACTCCTTCTTTAATCGTTTCCAATACTTTAATATTCCGGATTTGTTCAGGATCAATGGTTAATGGATTTTGATCTAATATGACAAAATCAGCAAGCTTTCCAGCTTTGATGGAGCCTTTCCTTTCTTCTTCCTGAAGCTGATAAGCTGCATTAATCGTGATGGCTTTTAATGCCTGAAGAGGGGTTATTCTTTCATTGGGACCCAGGATCCTTCCGGAACGGGTTTTCCTGTTCACTGCAGAATACATTGCTGTAATCAAATCGGGTGGCGTAACGGGAGCATCGTGATGCATGGTGAAGATAATTCCTGCCTTTAACGCTGAATTTGCAGGACTGATGAATGAGGCCCTTTCCGGCCCGAAAACGCTTGAATAATGCCAGTCTCCCCATAAATATACATGAGTAGAAAAATAAGAAGGAATAAGCCCTATATCTTTAATTTTCTGAATATGATCCGGACGGCTGTTCTGAACATGGATCAGGGTGGCACGAAGTTCTGGCCTGTAAATATTTTCCTCTTTCAGTTTTCCGATCACCCGTAATACCTGATCAATAGCAGCATCACCATTTACATGAAGCTGTGCGGTGATATTGTTTTGAAATAAAGTTTTCAGATCCTCGTATAAGACCTGGTCAGAAAATATCGGAAAGCCTTTATAATCTGCTGACTGGCCTTCGGGAGGAACGAGATAAGGCTGGGTAAGCCAGGCCGTTTTTCCCTGTGGCGAGCCGTCATCTGAAAATTTAAAACCGCCAAGTTTTAAATGATTGTTGTATTTCATATATTTCGGCTTAAAGGTACTCAGCTCCTTTTTGAAATACTCATAATCGGGAAAATACACAACATCTGCTTTAAAAACGTGTTCGGATGCCGCTTTTTCCAGAAGGGCCACACTTTCGCCCATTGTCCTTCCGTCACAGATGGTGGTCTGGCCATAGCTGAGCCATTCATCCTGAGCTTTCTTAAGATTCTGCATGGCTTGCTCCTGAGCATTTCCTGTTTGTTTACTCATTTTTTCTGTAAGGGAAAGAAGCGCTGAAAAGCTTGCGTTTTCTTCTAATTTTCCATTAAGCATTCCTGTTTTTTTATTTCGCCCGTAATGGCCTCCTTCCGGATCTTTTGAAGAATCTGATATCCCTAAAAGCTTTAGCATGGCGGTATTGGCTACACTTGCATGACCTGAGGTATGAATAACAATAATAGGATTTGTTTTGCTTATAGCATCCAGTTCGTCCCTGGTCGGATGTCGGTGTTCGGTCATGATGGCATCATCATACCCATTGCCTATGACTGGTTGATTAGCAGGAATAGCATAGTCTTTAAGGTATTTTCTGATGGTATTCTGAAGGTTTTTAATGGAATTAACCGTACCATAAGGTTCAGGAAACAGATCGATTGCCTGCAGCATCCCCGCTCTTGAAGTGAGATGGCTATGAACATCAATAAAACCGGGAAGTAAAACTTTCCCTTCAAGATTGATGATCTTCGTTTTTTCATCTGTATAGTGGTAGGCTTCTGCCTTTGTTCCGGCGAAAAGTATTTTACCATTTTTTAAAACTACTGCCTCCGCCTGGGGAAGTGTATCTTCCATTGTTAAAATTGTTCCTCCAAAATAAAGAATTTCTGCTTTTTCTTTCTGAGGTCTTCCTGCACAGCTGATAACAATAAGAACTACTGAAAATAGTAAATAAATTGATGCTTTCATACAATATCGTGTTTTTGTGGTGTTCTTAAATTTACGAATAAATATATTATCGGCCTAGTCTTAATAAACCATAAGAATTTTTGTTATATTTATAAAACTAATTACTATTTATTAATATAAAAATAATAAACTATGGATTTGTTCTATTTAATTCCGGTTTTTGGTGTTATTGCTTTACTATACACTTTTATACAAAGTAATTGGGTGCAAAAACAGAATGCCGGAAATGAAAAAATGAAAATTATCAGCGGGCATATCGCTGACGGTGCGATGGCTTTTCTAAAGGCCGAGTACAAGATTTTAACTTATTTCGTAGTAGTTGTGGCGATCTTATTAGCCGTAATGGGAATGAGTAATTCTAATTCCCACTGGAGTATCGGGATTGCCTTTGTGGTAGGAGCTATTTTTTCTGCTTCTGCTGGTTTTATTGGGATGAAAATAGCAACCAAAGCCAATGTGAGAACTGCAGAAGCCGCGAAGACTTCATTGTCTAAAGCTTTAAAAGTTTCATTTACAGGAGGTTCAGTAATGGGAATGGGGGTTGCAGGATTAGCCGTCCTGGGCTTAGGAGCTCTTTTCCTGATCATTAAGCAGATCTTTGCTGCTGATGCTCCGGTTGATTCTCATGAGATGGAAAAAACGATTGAGATCCTTACCGGATTTTCTTTAGGCGCAGAGTCTATTGCATTGTTTGCCAGAGTGGGCGGCGGTATTTATACTAAAGCGGCCGACGTAGGGGCGGATCTTGTAGGGAAAGTGGAGGCAGGAATTCCTGAGGATGATCCCCGGAATCCGGCTACCATTGCAGATAATGTGGGAGATAATGTAGGGGATGTGGCAGGAATGGGAGCCGATTTATTTGGTTCTTACGTAGCCACTGTTCTGGCAACAATGGTACTGGGAAGAGAGACAATTTCGGTGGATTCTTTCGGGGGATTTGCTCCCATTCTGCTTCCGATGCTTATTGCAGGAACCGGGATCATTTTTTCCATCATAGGGACCTTATTTGTCAGAATTAATGACAATGAAGGAGCTTCAACTTCCAGTGTGCAGAATGCATTGAATCTGGGGAACTGGGGAAGTATCGTAATTACTGCGGTAGCTTCTTATTTCCTGGTTACTTATATTTTACCTGAAACAATGGTATTAAGAGGTCATGAATTTACCAAAATGGGTGTTTTCGGGGCTATTATGGTAGGATTGGTGGTAGGAACTTTAATGAGTATCATCACTGAATTCTATACAGCGATTGGTAAAAGGCCGGTTTCCAGTATTGTGAGACAATCTTCGACCGGTCACGCAACGAATATTATCGGAGGTCTTGCTGTAGGAATGGAGTCTACTTTACTTCCTATTATTGTTTTGGCAGGAGGTATTTACGGATCTTATCTATGCGCCGGTCTTTATGGGGTGGCTATTGCAGCGGCCGGAATGATGGCGACAACAGCTATGCAGTTAGCGATTGATGCCTTTGGACCCATTGCTGATAATGCCGGAGGAATTGCTGAGATGAGTGAACTCCCGAAAGAAGTTCGTGAGAAAACAGATATTCTTGATGCCGTAGGAAATACCACCGCAGCTACAGGAAAAGGATTTGCTATCGCTTCTGCAGCATTAACAGCCCTGGCTTTATTTGCGGCATTCGTAGGAATTGCAGGAATTGACGGAATCGATATATACAGGGCTGATGTTTTAGCCGGCTTATTTGTAGGGGGAATGATCCCTTTTATTTTCTCGTCACTGGCAATCACAGCGGTAGGTCAGGCGGCAATGGCCATGGTGGAAGAAGTAAGGAGACAGTTTAGAGAGATCCCGGGAATTCTTGAAGGGACTGCTGAACCCGAATATGAAAAATGTGTTGCCATATCAACGGATGCGTCGATAAGAAAAATGATGCTTCCGGGAGCAATAGCGATTATATCTCCTTTATTAGTAGGTTTTATTTTTGGTCCTGAAGTATTGGGTGGATTCTTAGCCGGAGCTACGGTATGTGGTGTTCTGATGGGGATGTTCCAGAATAATGCCGGAGGTGCGTGGGATAATGCCAAAAAATCTTTTGAAAAGGGTGTAGATATCAACGGTAAGACTTATTATAAAGGTTCAGAGCCTCATAAAGCTTCTGTAACCGGTGATACTGTGGGAGATCCGTTCAAAGATACTTCCGGACCATCGATGAATATTTTAATTAAATTAATGTCTATTGTTTCTTTAGTGATTGCGCCTACATTGGCCACTTTACATAAAGATAAGATTGAAGCTGAAAGAAAAGCGACAATTGAAAATTTATTGAGCAAAGCCGGTGCACATTCAGGTGTCGAAAATATGGATCCGGGAGTTTCTGGAATTACTGTAACTCCAGCCGAAATCAAAGGACATTTGAATGAAAACGGAGATTTTGTATATGAAACCGGAAATATCAAGGAAATCAAGATGAACAATGGAAAAACCATTTCACTTGGAGAAAACAGCCGTCTGTTTGAAATGTATAACAGCATAAAAAACAAAAATCAATCTGTTCTGGATCCTAATCATTGGTACACAATTGAAAATCTTTATTTTGAAAGTGGTTCCAGTGATCTTAAGGCGGGTTCTGATGCTCAGCTGGCTAATTTAGCGGAACTGTTGAATGCTTTTCCGGGTCTTAGGATAAAATTAGGTGGTTATACAGATGATACAGGAAATCCTGACAGTAATAAAAAACTATCCAACTTAAGGGCTCAAACAGCTAAACTGAAACTTTTAGAAATGGGTATACCTTCAGATAGAGTAGAAGCAGAAGGATATGGTTCCCAATTCCCTGTTTGTGAAGAAAATGATACCGATGAATGTAAAGCAAAGAACAGAAGGATTGACGTAAGGGTCCTTTCTTTATAATTCGAAAAAATATCTACAAAAAGCACCGCAATTTGCGGTGCTTTTTTATGTGGAGCAATCTAACTAGAGGTTCTTTTTTAAATGTTCCATCGCCCGGATGATCATATCATCGCTTTTAATAAAGCTAAATCTTACATAATCAGAATTTTGCCTTGAATTATAAAAGGCTGACAAAGGAAGGCATGCGACCTGTTTTTCTGTGGTCAGCCACTTTGAAAATTCAACATCAGTCATGGTTTTAGAGATGTTTCTAAAGTTAACCAATTGAAAAACACTTCCTTCTGACCGCTGTTCAACAACTAAAGGCGTATTTTTAATTAATTCATTGAACAGATCTCTCTTCTTTTGCATCAGGAGTTTGTTTTCCAGGGGATCAAAAACCTCAAGGTATTTTGCAATAGCATATTGAGCAGGACCATTGGCACTATATGAAATATACTGTTGATGACATCTGAATTGAGAGGATAGAGGTTTCGGTGTAAGCAAATAGCTTACTTTCCAGCCTGTTGTATGGAACATTTTACCAAAGGAGAAAATGCAGAACGTTCTTTTTCTAAGCTCTTTGTGTAAAAAGGAACTGTAATGTTCCTGTTCATCATAGCAATAGGTGTCGTAGATTTCTTCCGATATAAGATAGATTTCCTGATGACTGATCAGATCATAAAGATGATTCCAATCCTGTTCTGACCATATTTTGCCGGTGGGGTTTTGTGGAGAATTCACAATGATCGCTTTGGTCTTTTCCGATAAACAGCATTGAAGTTTATCCCAATCTATATCAAAATCATTTCCAAGATCATGATATACAGGAACACCACCATTGAGAACAATAGAAGGAGCATAAGTGTAATAGGATGGCTGGATAATAATCACTTCGTCTCCGGGGTTTATAATGCTTTTTAAAGCCGTATATAAGGCAAAGGTTGTACAAGGGACTATGGTGATCTCTTCCTTTTTCAGATGGATCGGATTTTTACGTTTTTCATTAAATCTGATGATGGATTCTATAAGAGACGGGCTACCCGCAAGCGGTTCGTACTGATGGTGAATCAGATCAACTGATTCTTTAAGGTAATATTTGAGGCGGTGATCAATATCAAAATCAGGTAACCCTAGTGATAAATCATAACTGTTATGCTTTGCGGCCAGCTCAGACATATCAGTAAAAAAAGAATAATGTGTAAATCCGTAAATATTTTCCACCTTTTGCGTGTTTATATCAAATATAAGGAAATTTAGAATCGGTTATAGATTAAATAAATTTTGTTACTTTTAGTAAAATTATTTTTGTAATGAGAAAAATACTTATTCCACTATTGGCTGTCGCGATATTATCTGCTTGCGAAACTGCTAAAGTGACATCGGAAAATCAAAACGGGCAATCGGCTTCAAAGGCAATATCTAAGTCTGAGAAAGCTTTTCAATCTGCATATAAAGAAATTAAGCTAGATGACCTGAAGCAAAATTTATATGTGATTGCTTCCGATGAAATGGAGGGCAGGGATACCGGAAGCCCGGGACAGAAAAAAGCAGGAGAGTATATGGTTAAATTTTACAAAGATCTCGGAATTTCTTATCCAAAAGCTTTAGGTTCATATTATCAGAAAGTACCCGCATCTTTCATGCAACAGAGAGGAGGGAGAAATCTTCCTGATTCTGAGAATATCCTTGCATTTATTGAAGGTTCTGAGAAGCCTGACGAAATAGTTGTGGTTTCTGCGCATTATGATCATGTAGGTACGAAGAACGGTATCGTATACAATGGGGCTGATGATGATGGAAGCGGAACTGTAGCTGTGATGGAGATAGCCAAAGCTTTTCAAAGTGCTAAGAAAGCCGGTAACGGACCCAAAAGATCTATTTTATTCCTGCATGTAACGGGAGAAGAGCATGGATTATTCGGATCAGAATATTATACGGACAACCCGGTCTTCCCATTAGCCAATACGGTAGTAGATCTGAATATCGATATGATCGGAAGGGATGATCCTGAAAACAGAGGAAAAAACTATGTGTATGTAATAGGCTCGGAAATGTTGAGTTCACAGCTGAAAGTAATTAATGAAGCTGCCAATAAAAAGACCAATAATTTAGCACTTAATTATAAATATGATGATCCTAATGATCCTGATAGATTGTATTACAGATCGGATCACTATAACTTTGCAAAGAATAATATTCCTGTCGCTTTTTTCTTTGACGGAATCCATGAAGACTATCATAAACCAACCGATGATGTTGAAAAGATTGATTTCAGTTTATTGCAAAAAAGAGCTCAGCTGGTATTTACAACAGCGTGGGAAATTACCAATAGACCGGAGAAAATTACGGTTGATAGAAAATAATAGATAATAAAATACTATAATTAATTACTTTATATAAATGATGTAATTATCTATTATATAGTTGTTTATTTATTTTTATTAAAGTATTACGTGATGGTAATTCGAGAGGCGAAATCAGAAGATATTTTCAGATACAGATAGTGAGAAATGCTGTAAAAGAAAATAGATTGTCAAATCCTGATCTTGTTACTGATAAAGATTGCGAAGAATTTTTATTTGAAAGAGGGAAAGTTTGGGTGTGTGAAATCAATGATCAGGTTGTCGGTTTTTCAATTGTTGATTTGAAAGAAAATAACATTTGGGCACTATTTGTTCACCCAGATTTTGAAGGTCGGAATAGGGCAAAAGCTTCACCACAATCATGCTGGATTGGTATTTTCAGCAAACTAAAAAAAGTGTTTGGCTGGGAACAGCTTTTGATACAAGAGCTGAAAAGTTTTACCGGAAGATAGGCTGGAATGAAACAGGAACTCATGGAAAGAACGAAATTAAATTTGAAATGACTTATAAAACCTGGAAACAAATAAAACCATGAAACAAAAAATGAAATCAATTCGACCATTTATTGGTGCTCAAAACTTTATGGAAAGCAGATCTTTTTATACGGATCTGGGATTTGAGGAAATTGTTTTAGAAGAAAAATTATCATTATTTAAAAAACAAGATATTGCATTCTATCTTCAGGATGCATATGTGAAAGAATGGATTGATAATACCATGATCTTTGTTGAAGTAGAAAATGTGGATGAATATTGGCAGGAACTTTTGGATTTGAACTTGACAGAGAAATATAATACTATAAAACTAACGCCCGTAAGAACCCTGAATTGGGGAAAAGAATGTTTCGTGCATGATCCTTCTGGTATTTTATGGCATTTTGGAGAATTTTTCAAACATTAATTGAAGATGATTTACGCTTTTGATACCTACTATTATGAGAATTACGCCTACACAGTCTGTCTGGCATTCAAAGACTGGGAAGATGATCTGGAAACAGCAGCTTACAGTGAAAAAACTCCTATAACTTCTGACTACGAAAGTGGAGCTTTTTACAAACGGGAACTTCCATGTATTCTAAGTTTATTATCAAAGATTGATCTCAAAAATGGAGATATTCTGTTAGTAGATGGTTATGTGACTCTCAATAATGAAGGTAAGATTGGACTCGGAGGATATTTATATGAAAAATTAGAAGAAAAATATCCTGTTGTGGGAATTGCAAAAAATGAATTCTCCGCTCCTGACTCTCAGCGGAGAACAATCTATAGGGGGGAAAGTAAAACACCGTTATTTCTTACTTCGAAAGGAGTTGATGTAGATTTCTTAAAAAATAAAATAGAGAAAATGCACGGATTGTACAGAATACCGACATTGTTGAAAAAACTAGATCAATTGACAAGAATTGCTTAATTACAACCTTCTTATCTACAACTAGGTGAGGACTTTGTCAGAATTTTAAATTTTATAAAAGGATAAAAACGGATAAGAAGCAGAATATATAATTCTGCTTCTTATTTCGTTAATGTAGTCCATAATAAACGGAATTTACGAACCAGTTTAATAAGGTACATTTCCTTTTCGCAATCTGAGAACAATATTTTGAATTCCAGGTAAGCATATCAAAATAACAATTACAACAAGCAATCCGATCAGCATAATGTCATAATAATCTTTTGTTGAGCGTATTAATATCTGTTGTTTTATAAAATAATTGAAGTAAGCATTTGAGGCTCCTTTGGAAGTATACATATCGTTGCCTGCATTCAAATAAGCTTGTTGAATATTCTGCAGGGTAATTGATAATTGGGGATTCGTTTCTGTCAATGATTCTCTGAGCTTATCATTGGCTTCAGATCTGGTATATAATTGTGTATAATTGTTTACAGCCATACTGCTGCTAAATCCTAAGAATCTGGCAAAAATACCAAGAAAAGCAGCATTGAAGGCAACCTTTGGAGGTGCTGAAGAAACCATAAATGATACAATAGGAACAAACAAGACCCCTGTAGAAACTCCATAGATGAACATTGGAAGAATAAAGTCTTTTGTTTCGCCCGTAGAAGATACAAATTGTAACATGTAGAAATAATAGCAGGCCATGATGACAAATCCTGTGATAATAATTCTTATCAAGGAAATCCCCATTAAGATAAAACGAGCAGTGATGGCCATGCTGACTGCTGTACCTAAGATAACGGCTATCCAAACAGGAATAATATGGAGCGGATCAGTGGCAAGGACAACTTCTATATAGCCATAGGTAAGGCCGGTTGTTCCTTTAAAAATATAAAAAACAAAAAGCAATAATAAACCGATGACAAAATTTTTGGCTTTAAAGATCTGTAAATTAATCAATGGATGTTTTAACCTGTTTTCCCGGACTATAAAAAGAAACAACAGGATGATAAAGAACATGCCCAACAGAACAATAACTGGACTATCTAACCAATTGAGCTGCTGTCCATATATCAAAATGTATCCGATAACAGAGGAAAATGTAAGATAGTAGAGATACCCGATCCAATCTACTCTGTAGAGAGGAATCTTTTTTGAAAACCTGGCTTTTGAATTCATGCCTATTAAAATCACAAAAAGCAGAGTAATGAGCATTAAAATCAATCCGAAAAACAGCCAGTTAAAGTCTAAGACATCAAGTAAAATACTGCTATAAATAGCATATACGGGAACTGCGATCTGTATGGCTGCATAGAAAATACTGTAACCGATAACTCTTGCTCTCGTGGAAGATAAACGGGAAAAAACCATATTGAGGATGATACTGCAAATGAGTGCACAGGCAATTCCCTGAACGACTCCGCATACCAGAAATAATCCCCAGTTTTTAGAATAAAAACAGATGAGTGAACTCACCGAATTTAATGCTAACCCTATTATCAGATATTTCCTGGGTGCAAAATATTTAGTAATACGAAAATCTAAAGCTAAAAAAGTGACTGCAGAAGAATAGGTAAGTACCATAGCATATTGAACATCTGTTGGCTGGACTCCATAATATCCTGCCATACTGATAGGCCTTCCGTACAGAGCAAAGCTGAATAAGGAGATCATTAATATGGTAAAAATAATGCTTCTGGCAAGCCATTCAGGGATCCAACTTTTAAATATGGGCATATTGTGGGCTTCCATTAGCTTTAATTTTTGTTGATATACACATTAGCATTCATTCCTGCAGATAGCCCGGACAGTTTCTCCTTGGTTTCTGTAAGCTTGATTCTTACAGGAATACGTTGTATTACTTTTACAAAATTGCCTGTAGCATTATCTGGTGGTAGAAGAGAATAGCGGGAACCTGTAGTAGGAGATAAGGATTCTATGACACCTGAAAATGTTTCTCCTGGAAAAGCATCCACTTCTATATTGACCTTTTGGCCTATTTTGAATGTCTTGATCTGTGTTTCTTTGAAATTGGCTACCACCCATTTCTCCTGCGATTTATTGACAAGAAATGCCAGAGTCTGCCCAGGTTGAATCAGTTGTCCTTCCTGAATGTTTTTTTTTCCTATTTTACCATCAAATGGGGCCGTGATTACCGTATAACGTATATCGAGATCCTGTCTTTCTATAGATGCCTGTCTTACTTTTATTTCAGCATTTATTGCGAAACGTTGTGCTTGTATATCATTGAGTTTTGACTCTGCTACCCGAAGAGATGCGAGCGTTTCTTCGTAATCCGATTGATTGGTTAATAGGGAAGTATGTACATTATCAAATTTTTGTTGAGTAGTCGATTCATCTGCCAGAAGGTTTTTATAGCGATCGTATTCCTTTTGCTGCTGATCCAGTTTAGCTTTGATTCCTGAAATATGGGCTTTTATGACATCAATATTTTTGATCTGGGTTTGTTCACTGGCGCTTAGTATAGGGAGTTTGGCCTCCGATGTCGCTAATTCTGCTAAAGCTGTTTCTTTTTTAAGATCATATTCATCCCTTTCAATACGTACGAGAGTATCTCCTTTATGGACTTCCTGATTATCCTGATAATAAATTTTGCTGATATATCCCCCAACTTTAGCATTTATAGGTGATAGATAAGCTTCTATCTGTGCATCATTGGTCTGCTCATACCAATATCCTTTCCAGAAATGAAGTACAGCCCAAGTGATGATTACGATTAATAATAGTATTCCTAACCATTGTGTTGCTACTACTATAATACGGTCTGTTTTATTCTTGTTCATAATTTTATTTTAAAGTGTTCCTGTGATAATCAATAGTTTTATATGGCTTAGTCTTAAATTTGCTTCAGCAGATGTAAGATTGAATTTGGCTTGTAACAGAATGTTCTCAGCATCTAAAAGATCGGTCAGAAGAGATTGCTGATTGAGGTAGCTGTTTCTGATTACTCTCACACTTTCAGTACTTTGACGGATGGTAAGTTCTGCTGTCTCTACACTTTCTCTTGCCTGTTCTCTTTCAAGGAAAGCATCTCTTACTTTAATCGATAGGTCGTCTTGTTTTATCCGGCTCTTTTCAATCTCCTGTTTTTTCAGGTTATATGCATGAGCAATAGTGTGTTTACTCTTATAAAGATTGTCTACAGAGTAGGTTACCTTTAAACCTATTTGACCAAATCCACAGAGATCATTGGAGTATGGATAAAATGAAATTTGAGGATACGTATAGTTGTATCTGGAGTATAAAGAAATCCTTGGTAATAGGCTTGATTTTACCTGCCTAATATTAAGCTCACTTAATGTCTGATTTGTGTTAACGATCTTAAGATCAGGTGAATTATCGAGTGCAGCTGCAAGATAGTCTTCATAATTAGATCCTTGTAAATTCTTGTTTTCCAGAATATCTTCAGAAGAAATATCCAGTGGCTCAGTACTACTTCTTCCCATCAGAATGTTGAGTCGTTGCTTGGTAAGATCAATTTTCTTTTTTACATCCGAATCACTGAGTTGCAATTGAGATAGTTTGACTGAGATTCTTAATACATCACTCTTCAATACAATACCATTCTTGTTAAGATTTTCAATGGTGGATAGCTGCTTCTTTTCGCTAGAAATTTCGGAGGAAATAAATGATTCAAATTCCTGGAATTTGTACAGATCGTAATAGGATGCAGCGATCATATATTTTACATTATCTTTCTGTAATTCAAACTCATATTGTTTGCGTATTTTCTCTTCTTTTTTAATTTCAATGTTTCTTTTGTCTTTTCCTCCACTATAAAGATTGAAATCCAGATTGTAGCCCAATCCATAACCATATCCCTTAATTGGAACACTTTGAGGTGACGAAAACAGACCATTTTCATACAGAAGAAACTTGGAGTTAAGACGAAAATCTCCAACGACAGACAATTCTGGTAATTGCTTATCTTTTGCTTCTAAAATACTGATATCGCTTTCTTCTTTTGCCAGTTCTGCAAGTTTCAATTGTTTGTTTTGTGACTCTGATATATTCCAGATCTCATTCAATGTCAATACGGAGGGATTATCCTTTATTTGTGCTTTTATACCAGCCGAAACAGCCAGGTACAGAAGTATGATATATCTTTTCATTGTAAGATTACATTTTTATACTGGCAAAATTATTGTGGATTAAAATGAGTCTTTTTATAATATTAGCCTTATTTTTGTTTATTCTGGCCAATATTTTTAAGTTTATCTCTATTTGATAAGTCATTATCAGTGTTCTGTTGTAAAATTTTAAAATCGACTCCTGCCTATGAAAACGATAAAAGAAGTAAGAGAAAAAGTAGATGCTCATCCTGCATCCATATTGATGATCCGTCAGCAATGGGAACAAAGACTACCCATGCATAGGCATCAGAAAGGACAGTTGCTTTTGGTTATTGGTGGAATGGCAAAATTGAGAACAAAAGAAAAAGATCTTTACATTCCACGCAGTCACTATATCTGGATGCCTAAAATGTATTCGCATAATTTGATGTTCAATTCTAAGGATCTTGATATCATTAATATTTACTTTCCGGAGGAAGAAAAATTTAATCATCCATTTTACGATGATCTGGGGATATATCCTGTTAGTAATCTACTTTCTGAGCTTTTGAATTTCGGAAAGGATTGGAATGGAGATTTCTTTCCAGATTCATGGGAATATGAATTTCTTCTCACTATGAAACATTTACTTCCTAAGGAGAATTTGAAAAAATTTTCTATCCAGTTGCCTACCACCAGTGATGAACGTCTTACTGCAATTATAAAATTTGTTCGAAACAATTTAGAAAACCCACTCACACTAGAAGAAGTAGGGGGTAAATTTGGATTTAGTGTAAGAAGTCTGACCCGTATATTTACCAATAAATTGGGGATTTCGTTTATCCAGTATGTAAAGATGGTAAGGATCATTCGTGCAATGGAATTACTAAAAGATACCACTCTGAGTATGAGTGAGATTGCTTATGAAATTGGCTATTCCAATATTTCAGCATTTAGCAATACATTTCAGCAACTGACTAATATGAGACCAACAGAATTTAAATCGATGCTTTAATGAAATAATTATTCCCGTCTGTAATTGCATCTGAAGCTTTTCTATCAGGGATTATTGATGCCATTAATCATTTTTCTTTTTATTGAGATTTAATTAAAAAAATGATAAAATATTTTTTTAATTAAAAAAAGTTTATACATTTGTCACATCAAAAAATAAAAGTGAACAGTACATTCAACAATATTATTACTATCGTTATTGTCATTATCGGATTCCGGTGATGAGCGATGGTATTGTTGAAACTCTATAAAATTATTAGAAAGCCATCCTCATCCGGGATGGCTTTTTTTATGCCCGAATTTTAAAAAATCTAAAAAAATTAAAATATGTATTACAACAAAAAATTTAAACTCCATAATCTGAAAAAGGTTCTGAAATCATTCGGAGTTTGCAATCATTCTTTTCAATCGGATAGCAATGATACATCCTGTGCTTTTTATCTAACAAATCAAAATACTGTAGGATTAATGATTTTATAATGCAGAAGTGAAGTCTTTTTATAATTCTGCTATTGTAGAATTAGATAATTTAAATTATTGATTATTAGTGTTTTGTATTTATTTTATCGTGATTTGAATATTGTAATTTTAATTGAAATATGAAAGATAGAAAATATACAAGCCTTAGTTTTGAATCAAAATTAGAAAAGAACTTCATGTACTGCTTTTGGAATCGGAACAGGTTAAGTAAGGTTTATTACCATGTTGACCCGACTGATGAGAATAGCTTTTTTTATGTCTGAACTTAAAATAATTTAAAAAATAAATATGTATTACAACGAGAAAACGATGCTTTATTATGACGGAAAGTTCCAGGAGGCTACTACTGCTTCTACGGGTCTTTACGGACAATCACTTCACTACGGATATGCTGTCTTTGAAGGAATTAAATCATACAAAACAAAGAACGGGACCAAAATTTTTAAGGCAAAAGAACATTATGACCGCCTGAAAAAATCAGCAGAATTAATGATGATTCCTTTTGATTATTCTACGGAAGAGATGATTGACTTGACCTATAAGCTTTTGGAAATGAATAATTTAAGTAATGCATACATCAGACCATTAGTAATTTGCTCTCCTAACATGAGCCTTTCAAAAGGAAACAAAAGTTCTTTGATTATTGAAGCGTGGAGTTGGGATAACGGATACTTATCCGACCATGCAAGGATAATGACCTCTTCTTTTGAGCGCCCCAATCCGAAGGCATTTAGAATAGAAGCAAAAGCGAGTGGTCATTATGTAAACTCTATTCTTGCATCGCAGGAAGCCAAAGATAAAGGATTTGACGAAGCAATGCTTTTAGATGGCAATGGAAATGTAGCGGAAAGTTCAGGAGCTAATATTTTTTATGAAAAGGATGCAAAATTATACACACCGGCAAAAGGGAGTATTCTTCCGGGGATAACCAGAGCGACAATGTTCGAGATATGCGATCAGCTAGGGATTAGCTACGAAGAAAAATTCTTTAAACCTGAAGAAATGGAAGGAGCAGATGCCGGATTTTTTTGTGGTACTGCAGCGGAAGTGGTTGCATTAGAATCATTGAATAATATTCCATTTAAACTGAAGTGGGAAAACAGTGTGTCTGCTTTGATTCAAAAAGCTTACAGACATCTGGTTTTTGAAGAAGATTATTCCTATTTAAAACAAGCGTTGTATGTGTGAAACATTAAATAAATATTCCAGGGTTCTCACTCAGGATCCTACTCAACCGGCAACCCAGGCGATGTTTTACGGAATCGGCTTTAAAAAAGAGGATTTCGATAAAGCCCAGGTTGGAGTAGCGAGTATGGGATATGACGGAAATACCTGCAATATGCACCTTAACGGGCTGGCAGAACTGGTTAAAAAGGGAGTAAACGGACAGAATCTTGTTGGCCTGATGTTTCATACCATAGGGATCAGTGACGGAATGACCAATGGGACAGATGGAATGCGATATTCTCTTGTCAGCAGGGATGTGATTGCAGACAGCATTGAAACGGTGTGTGCAGGACAGTACTATGACGGTCTTATTACAGTTCCGGGATGTGATAAAAATATGCCTGGTTCCCTAATGGCAATGGCGAGATTAAACAGGCCATCGATCATGGTATATGGGGGAAGCATAGAAGCAGGACACTATAAGGGCAATGATCTCAATATCGTATCTGCTTTTGAAGCATTGGGAAATAAGATTGCAGGAAAGCTTTCTGATGAAGATTATGATGGAATCATCAAAAACTCCTGTCCAAGTGCGGGGGCTTGTGGTGGTATGTATACAGCCAATACAATGGCTTCGGCGATTGAAGCATTGGGTATGAGCTTACCGTACTCATCTTCTTATCCGGCTCTAAGCAAAGAGAAAAAGGAAGAATGTGAGTTTGCCGGACATTATATGAGGATATTGCTGGAAAAAGACATCAAGCCTTCCGATATCATGACGCCAAAGGCTTTTGAAAATGCCTTGAGAATCATTATGGTTTTAGGGGGAAGCACGAATGCAGTCCTTCATTTCATTGCAATAGCAAAGAGTATTGGTCATCATTTAACGCTGGATGATTTTCAGAAGATTAGTGATACTACGCCCTTGCTGGCTGACCTGAAACCTAGCGGCAGGTACCTGATGAAAGATCTTCATGAGGTAGGAGGAGTACCGGCTGTGATGAAATATCTATTGGATCTCGGACTTCTCCATGGAGACTGCCTTACGGTAACCGGAAAGACAATGGAAGAAAATCTTAGAAACATTACTTCAATTATAGATAGGAAACAGGATATTATCAGGGATATCAGCAATCCGATAAAAGAAACAGGCCACATCCGTATTATGTACGGCAACCTGGCGGAAAGAGGCTGTGTAGCCAAAATTACAGGCAAGGAGGGGAGTTTCTTTAAAGGAAAAGCAAGGGTTTTTGATGGTGAAAAAGAATTTATCAAAGGTATTGAAGACAAAATAATCCAGGAAGGTGATGTAGTTGTGATTAAGAATGAAGGACCTAAAGGCGCTCCTGGAATGCCTGAAATGTTGAAACCAACTTCTGCATTGATGGGTTCCGGACTAGGTAAGAATGTAGCATTAATTACGGACGGGCGCTTTTCCGGAGGAACTCATGGTTTTGTGGTAGGGCACATTACACCTGAAGCCTTTGAAGGAGGATTAATTGGTTTGGTTAAAGACAATGATGTGATCGAACTAGATGCTGTAAAGAATACCATCAACCTGATTATATCAGATGAAGAATTAAAAGAAAGAAAAGCCGGATTCAAACAACCGGATTATAAAGTAAAAACAGGGGTGTTATACAAGTATGCAAAGCTGGTATCAGATGCCTCTCAGGGATGTATAACAGATTTTTAAATTGAATATAATGGAATCAACATTTAATGCATTAGAAACAGAAAGGTCTACACAGACCATAAAAAAATTGAAAGGGGCAGAAGTTATTTTGGAAATCCTGAAAGCTGAAAACGTCAATACGATCTTCGGATATCCTGGTGGAGCTGTCATTCCGATTTATGACGCATTATATGATTACAAAGACGATTTAAAGCATATTCTCGTTAGACATGAACAGGGAGCAATCCACGCAGCACAGGGGTTTTCCAGGTCTTCGAACCATACCGGTGTAGCTATTGCAACCAGTGGCCCGGGAGCAACCAATCTGGTAACAGGACTTGCAGATGCTATGATTGACAGCACACCGGTTGTTTGTATAACCGGACAAGTATATGCATCCCTTTTGGGATCTGATGCTTTTCAGGAAGTAGATGTGATCAATGTTACCGCTCCTGTTACCAAATGGAACTGTCAGGTAACAGATGCTAAAGATATTCCGACAGCTTTGGCAAAAGCTTTCTATATAGCAAGATCAGGGCGACCAGGTCCTGTATTGGTGGATATTACTAAAAATGCACAACTTCAGGAAATCGATTTTACAGGATATGAGGCCTGTAATTCCATCCGGTCTTATCATCCTAAACCTCGAATCAGGCATGAATACATTGAGCAGGCTGCTCTATTGATCAATGCTGCTAAAAGACCATTCCTACTTTTCGGGCAAGGAGTGATTATAGGAAAGGCAGAAAAAGAGTTACAGGATTTGGTTGAAAAAACCGGCATTCCTGCGGCTTCTACTGCTTTGGGTTTAGGAGCACTTTCTACAGAACATCCGCTTTATGTAGGAATGCTAGGAATGCATGGACATTATGCTCCTAACAAATTAACCAATGATTGTGATGTGATTATCGCTGTAGGAATGCGATTTGACGATCGTGTAACCGGAAAATTGGATCAATATGCCAGACAAGCTAAAGTAGTTCATCTCGATATTGACCTTGCGGAAATAGATAAAAATGTAAAAGCGGATGTCCCTGTTCTTGGTAATTGTAAAGAAACACTTCCTCTGCTGAATGAGGCTCTTTCAGAAAACTCACATAAAGAGTGGCTGGATCAGTTTAAAGAACTGCATCGTGAAGAAAATCTTGAGGTTGTACACAAGGAATTGAATCCGGAAACAGAAGAACTTACCATGGGAGAGGTGTTAAAATACCTGAACCAACTCACCCATGGAGAGTACATCATCTGTACGGATGTGGGACAGCACCAGATGATTTCCTGCAGATATGCTGAATTTAAAAAATCAAAAAGAAACGTCACTTCCGGTGGTCTTGGAACAATGGGATTTGGTCTTCCTGCAGCAATAGGTGCAAAAATGGCAAATCCTGACAAGCACGTGATCTGTATTGCGGGAGACGGTGGTTTTCAGATGAACATCCAGGAGCTGGGAACTATTTCACAATTCGGAATAGGGGTAAAGATGATTGTTCTGAATAATTCTTTTCTCGGGATGGTTCGTCAATGGCAGGAACTCTTTCATGACAAGCGATATTCTTTCGTGGATATTACCAGTCCGGACTTTTCTGCTGTTGCTGAAGCCTATGGTATTAAAGCAAAGCATGTAAAAGAGAGAGCTTTCCTGGAATCTTCATTAAAAGAAATGCTTGAAACAGAGGAATCTTATCTTCTGGAAATAAAAGTAGGGAAAGAAAATAATGTTTTCCCGATGGTTCCACAAGGATGCAGCGTAAGTGAAATCCGCTTAAAATAAAAATAAATATGATGAATAAACAGGAATACACCATAAGCGTTTTCACAGAAAACCAGGTAGGATTACTCGCCAGAATAGCAACGGTTTTTTCTAGAAGGGGGATTAATATAGACAGCCTGAATGTTTCACCTACAGAAATTACAGGTATTTCCAGGTTTACCATTGTAGTGGAAACTACATATGAAACTGTAAGGAAAATATCCCGCCAGATTCAGAAGCTGGTAGAAGTGATAAAAGTATATTACAATACCAATGAAGAAATCGTATGGCAGGAACTGGCACTTTTTAAAATAGAAACCAATGTCGTTTCTGAAAAATTCTATGTTGAAAGGATTTTAAGACAATATGGTGCAACCATCGTAAGTGTAAGAAATGATTATACTGTTTTTACGATTGTGGGACATCATGAAGAAATAGGCCGTTTCCTTGACCTTCTGGAGCCCCATGGTCTTATAGAGTTTATCAGAAGCGGAAGAGTAGCAGTTATTAAATCCAATGAAGCTTTCCATAAAAAGCTGACGGCCCTTGAAAAAATGGCTTATCAATAAAAAACACAAGTTCAATATATATAATGTGGCCAGAATTGGCCGGAAAAATAACAATTAAAAACAAAATTATGGCATTAATTAAATTTGCAGGAGTAGAAGAAAATGTAGTAACAAGAGAAGAATTTCCAATTGAAAAAGCGCAGGATGTATTAAAAAATGAGACTGTAGCGGTTTTAGGATATGGTATCCAGGGACCTGGTCAGGCTTTAAACCTTCAGGATAACGGAATCAATGTAATTGTCGGACAACGTAAGAATTCTAAAAGTTGGGATAAGGCAGTACAAGATGGATTTATTCCGGGTGAAACATTATTTGAATTAGAAGAAGCAGCACAAAGAGGAACTATTCTGTGCTATCTTTTAAGTGATGCTGCACAGATTGAATTCTGGCCAACATTAGAAAAACACCTTACCCCTGGAAAAACATTATATTTCTCACATGGTTTCGGAATTACCTATAATCACCAGACTAATATCGTACCGTCTAAAGAGGTAGATGTGGTTTTGGTGGCGCCTAAAGGATCCGGAACATCTTTAAGAAGACTTTTTGTGGAAGGTAAGGGATTGAACAGCAGTTATGCCATCCATCAGGATGCAACGGGAAATGCGAAGGATAAAGTAATTGCATTAGGGATTGCGGTAGGCAGCGGATATTTGTTCGAAACCAACTTTAAGAAAGAAGTATATAGTGATCTGGTAGGAGAAAGGGGCTCATTGATGGGTGCAATACAGGGACTTTTTGCAGCTCAGTTTGAAGTATTGAGAGCTCAGGGACATTCACCTTCCGAAGCCTTTAATGAAACCGTTGAGGAATTAACACAGTCTTTAATGCCTTTGGTGGCAGAGAACGGAATGGATTGGATGTATGCCAACTGTTCAACAACAGCCCAAAGAGGAGCTTTAGATTGGTGGAAAAAGTTTTATGATGCTACTAAACCTGTATTTGAAGAACTATATCAAAGTGTGAAAGAAGGAACTGAATCACAAAAATCAATTTCAAGTAACAGTAAAGAAAATTACAGGGAAGGCCTTAACAAAGAGCTTGAAGAATTGAGAAACAGCGAATTATGGCAAGCCGGGAAAGTCGTAAGATCGTTACGTCCGGATAGAGAATATGAATATGAAAAGTAAAACCATTACTTTCCCTTCCTTAGATGCTGTTAAAAAGGCCCGGAAAACCCTGGAAAATATTGTCAATACAACACCACTGCAGGAAAGCGTTAGACTTTCCAGACAGATTGGAGCGAATATTTTTTTGAAAAGGGAAGATATGCAACCGGTCCGTTCCTATAAGATCAGGGGTGCCTATAATAAAATCTACAGCCTCCACAGAGATGATAAAACCGGAAATGGTGTTGTTTGTGCCAGTGCAGGAAATCATGCCCAAGGCGTTGCTTTTGCATGCAGGAAACTGAAGATCAACGGAACGATTTTCATGCCCGTCACGACTCCTAAGCAAAAACTGGAGCAGGTAGCCATGTTTGGGGAACAGTATGTTGAAATAAAGCTTATAGGCGATACTTTTGATGACTCAAAGAATGCGGCCATAGCATACAGTGAAAATTCGGGAGCTGAATTTATTCATCCATTTGATGATGTGGAAATCATTGAAGGCCAGGCTACCTTGGCCATGGAAATTCTGGAACAAGCAAAAGATCCTATAGATTTTGTACTTGTACCACTTGGAGGAGGTGGGTTAGCTGCTGGCATTATCACTGTGTTTTCGATTTTATCACCTCAAACGAAAATCATTATTGCAGAACCAAAGGGAGCTGCATCGATGAAGGCATCTGTAGAAGCAGGAACCAATATCGAATTGTTGCACATTGATAAATTTGTAGATGGAGCTGCTGTTCAAAAGGTAGGTGACCTTACTTTTGAAATCTGCAGGGACCATATCCATGAGTGTATTGCTGTTCATGAAGGAAAAGTATGTGAAACTTTATTGGAACTTTACAACAAGGATGCAATGGTGCTTGAGCCTGCAGGTGCATTGACGATAGCTGCACTGGAGCTCTGTAAAGAAGAGATAGCAGGAAAAAATGTTGTATGTATTGTAAGCGGAAGTAACAATGATATTACAAGGACGGAGGAGATTAAAGAAAGGGCAATGCTTTATAAAGGATTGAAACATTATTTTATTGTAAAATTTCCTCAGCGACCGGGTGCTCTTAAAGAATTTGTTCTGAGTGTTTTGGGAACATCGGATGATATTACTTTTTTTGAATATACCAAAAGGAATTCCCGGGAAACTGCTTCAGCGATCGTTGGTATTGAAGTTCCTTCTTTTTCAGACTTTGAAGGATTATTAAAGAGAATGAAGCAGGCAGGGTATTATGAATCATATCTCAATGATTCCCCCAATATGATGAATATTTTAATTTAGATTAATGAATCAAGCCACTTTTGTAAGTGGCTTGATTATTTGGTAAACATAAGCTTTGACCGGTAATAAATACCCGTTATAGTCTTATGGATACTTAAAATAAGGCTAAACTGATAAATGTCATGGTGTTTATTATTTTTATTCAGTCTAAATAAATATAAATTTGTTGTAGCAAAATAACAATAAGAAATAGAGAGATAATTACTCTCAATTATTACGGTTTGTTTTTTGGAAAGTATAATAAAAATAACACAACTAATCATATCCATATCAATTTTTGTTTTTTTAACCGGTGAGGCCATATCTCACCGGTTTTCTTTTATTATAAGATAAATGTTCCTGTAAAAAGAAACCCTTCCAATAATAGGAAGGGTTAGTTGTTAGAATAAATTATTTCAGTTTAGATAAATCAAATCGTTACGATTATTCCTGATGGCTTAAACAGCTTCAGATTTACTTAAATTCCTGATATCATTGAATAATGTCCGTACTTCACCCCATGTATTTACTCTTTGATGGTGATCTATATTACTGTTGTGTCCTGCGTTAAACATAATTGGTCTTCCTTTACAGAAATCCAGATTTTTAATATGGTCATCAATAAGGTAGTCCGTATCGATTACACTCTTATCTCCGCACATAATGATATTTTTCCATGAAATAAAAGGGAAGTGCTCCTGCAGCCATTGGTATTTTTCATATAATGAAAGCGGAAACTCCATTGCTGCTGTCACAATATATACATCATAATCTTTCATCAGTTCCTGTACTACCTCTATGGCACCAGGCATCACTGGCAAGGTGCGGAAAAATCCCGGAGTTTGCAGATATTCGAATATTACTTCTTTGTTGGGAAAAGCGTCCGGTTCCGGTTTACCAATCATATCTTCCCGGCTGATTAAAATGCCATGATCCCTGTGATACCAGTCGATTAATTGTGCCTCTACATCTGCTATTACACCGTCCATATCTATAGCGATCGTTTCTTTTTTATTTTTCATTTTGCAATTATTTGCAACAAATATATTCTATATTTGTGTTATGATAAAAGCTGAAAGACAGGATCGCATTCTGGAATATCTGGCCAAGGACAAAAAGGTTTTGCTTGATCAATTGAGCAAAACTCTTAAAGTATCTGAAGATACCATACGCCGGGATATTAAAGAATTATCCGATAAAGGGTTGCTTAAAGCTGTCCGTGGTGGTGCTCTTCAACGGTCATCAATGCCGTTGCATTTTAAGGACCGACAGAATATTGATGTGGCCCACAAAAAGATGATTGCAGAGAAGGTTTTGGAATATATCACTCCCGGAATGGTTCTGCTTGTGGATTCAGGAACCTCAGCATTGGCTGTAGTAGCGAATTTGCCAAAGGATATCGCTTTAACTGTTGTCACCAATAGCTTTCCTGTGGCTTCTCTTTTGGAAGACCATACAGAAATTGAAGTTTTGTTTATGGGGGGAATGCTGAATAAAATTTCATTCTCTACAACAGGATACGAAACCATACAAAGTATAAGAAATATCAGGGCAGATATCTGTCTACTAGGTGTTTGCAGTATTGATCTGGAGATGGGTGTGACGGGAGATGATTACGAAGATAGTCTGGTTAAAAGAGTAATGATAGAAACTTCAAAATGTACGATTGCCTTATCGACCTCAGATAAACTGGGAAAATCGGAATCCTTTTACATATGCGCCACGAATTCCCTGAATGTGATCATCACAGAAGCTGATCCCGATTCTGATTATTTAAAACCTTATATAGAAGCGGGTATAGAAGTACGGTAAAATCAAAAGGCAAAGAATAACTTTCTTTGCCTTTTGATCAATTCTAATCGATAATAATGGCCATGCATAACCCATTAGGCCCTGCTTGTGATCTTGGACGGCATGCTCCGTTAATGCAGCACCAGTCATCACCACATTCCAGGTTGGCAGGACATTGCAGGTATCCACCATTAATACGTCTTAGTTCACTTCTTTCCAATGATTTTAAATTTTTCATAGTACATAGTTTTAGTTGTAAAACAAATGTAATGAATTATGTAGTAGGAAATTATCTGTTATTTAAAAAACCTGTTTATCTTTTTACAAAGTGATTTTTTCTCCTTGTACAGGAAAAATATACCGGATTCCCAAAGTATTTTTTTCCTTCAGTTGCTTCTTGATTTTCTCTATGTTATCATCCACAGGTTTCAGGTGGGTAATGATTACGGGGACGTTTTTTAGTTTTTCGGGTTGACAAAAACCGTTCAGAATATTCAATTCATTTTCCAATAAAGCTGGAGTAAGATGTCCAAATAATGATTTATCCGGTTGTTCATTTGGAAAAGAAACTTCTATTAGAATTCCTTTTAGCTTTTGCTTATTTACATATGGAGCAACCTGTTTCCATAGTTTTTCGAGCTTATTGCTTTTTTCTATACGATCGCTTCCCGTATCTCCCAGGTAAAGAAGGTAATCGTCATTATACCGTAAAAGAAAAGCTGTACTTTGATAAGGGTTGACGTGGCTAAGCGGAAAAGCTGTCACATACATTTCTGTGTCTGTTAGAGGTATTTCCCTGTTTTCTTCCAGACTGATCATTTTATATTTACCTAACCTGGGTGTTTCTCCGGTATCGGTAAAATTAGCCCAGCTTTGCCACGAGAAATATTTATCTGTAATGATGTTTCCAACAGAAGGTAGTATATACACGGACTTTTTTGTATCATCCGGGCTGTTGATGATCAATCCGCTTACATGATCAAGATGTGCATGGGAGATAAGATAGCCTTTGATATTTTGTTGGATCACCTGCAATGCAGAATTTTGTTTAAAATTTCCCTTCTCTATTGCTTTTTCAATTCCGGAACGTATTGTTCCGGCATCAAGAGTAATATAATTGTCAGAATGCACCGGAGCAGCCATGTAGCTGGATAAATTACTTTCATAACCTCCACCATAAATCCCCAATGGGATTACTTTGAAGCTGTTCTGTGCGGAACAAATGGCTGTCGACAAAATAATAGCCAGGCTGAAAAATTGTTTTATCATGTAAAATACGTGTTATTGTTATGAGGAATAATGGAAATACAAATTTAATTTAAAACATAGCGATCACAAAACAAATTAAGAAATCTATGTTTTGTAAGACTCCAGGTAATTATAATTATGTTTATTACAATTCTGAAATAAGGGAAAAGGGCTTCTCATAAATGAAAAGCCCCTGCTGCAAATGCATTACATATAAGCATGTAATAATTTATTAAATAAAAGCTTCCCGCTGGAGGGAAGCTTTAGACTAAATGATGAAAATTATTATTAAGGTGATGTTTCGTATTCAAAAATAGTGATTGCTATACATTTGTTTTTATGATCATGATCATAAAGTGGTGAATTATACTAGTCGTTTATCAAAAATAATTATGAAACTTACTTTACCAAAGTAGCGTCAAGTTCTTTTTTTCAACTATGAAAAAAAGAACTTTCACTTCAAATAAAGTTGCCGCTTGTTTAATTCCGATTTTGAATGTTTCGGGGGATACTATTTTTAGAGCTTTGAACAAAAGGTGATGTGTAGCCTCACCAGGGATCGAACCTGGATCTAAAGTTTAGGAAACTTTTGTTCTATCCATTGAACTATGAGGCCTTAGTGGGTCAAATATATTAATATCCATTTAAAAATAAGCCATGTTCAGCCATTTTTTCTTTCAAAAAGGCTGATTTCCATTTTGGCTACATCAATATCCGTTTTGGCAACTTCAGTCATTCTTCGAGTGCGGACATTTGTATTGTAATTTTAATACAACAAAAAATGAAAACAATTTTTATAACAGGTGCCTCTACAGGACTTGGAAAAGCGAGTGCTAAATTATTTCAAAGCAAAGGATGGAACGTAATAGCAACGATGAGAAATCCGGAATCTGATACCGAACTGCATACTTTAGAAAACGTAACGTTACTTCCTTTGGATGTTACCAATCCGGAACAGATCAAATCTACAGTAAAAAAGGCATTGGAGATGAGTTCGATAGACCTTGTATTCAATAATGCGGGATATGGTTTAATAGGACCTTTGGAAGCTTTAACAGATGATCAGATTGTAAAACAATTAAATACCAATCTTTTGGGAGTGATCCGTGTTACACAGGCTTTTATTCCTTATTTCAGGGAAAAGAGAAGCGGAATGTTCATTACTACAACTTCTATTGGAGGCTTGATTGCTTTTCCATTAGGATCTACCTATCATGCCACGAAGTGGGCATTGGAAGGATGGAGCGAAAGCCTGGCATTTGAACTGAATACCTTCGGGGTGGATATAAAAACCGTTTCTCCAGGCGGGATTAAAACAGATTTTATCAGTAGGTCACTGGATATGGGTACCCAACCGGAATATGAACCAATGATCAATACTATGTTTTCCAATACGGAAGCCATGATGGAGGGGGCTTCAGAGCCTGAATTAATTGCTGAAGTAGTATATGAAGCTGCTACCGACGGTAAAAAGCAACTTCGCTATGTTGCAGGTAAAGATGCTAATGAGCTGTATGCACAACGTCTGGAGATGGGAGCAGAAGCATTCCGTGAACAATTCGGAAAGCAATTTATATAAATATTCAAGAACAGTGCAGATATAACGACTGCACTGTCTTTTTAACTTTAAATAATGCTTACATTTATATTATGGAAAAGAAAGATAATGCTCCTCTGAAAATTTCCTCTATTTCCGAGCTGCACGATATATTACAGGTTCCCAAACCGCTACATCCTCTGATCAGTCTTGTGGATAATACCACAATGAGTGTAAATAAAGAAATACTAAACCGGAATTTTGTCTTGAATTTTTACAAGATATCATATAAATTTTCTGAAAACGGGAAAATGGGATATGGGCAAGGATATTATGACTTTAACGAGGGTGGAATGATGTTTACGGCTCCCAACCAGATCCTGTCCACTGACGAAGAAGCGGAATACCATGGATATACCTTATTCATACATCCTGATTTTATTAGGAATTATCCCTTGGCTAAGAATATAAAGAAATATGGCTTCTTTTCTTACGATACAAATGAAGCACTTCACTTATCCGACAAAGAGAAGAAGCTTATCGTAGGATTGCTGGATAATATCAATGGAGAACTCCATACTGCGATTGATGATATCAGCCAGGATGTCATTATATCTTATATTGAAGTATTACTCAATTACAGCAACAGATTTTATAAGCGTCAGTTTATTACCCGCAAAACCGTAAGCAATGATCTTCTTTCCCGGATGGAAAAGATCCTGGAGAATTATTTTGAAGATCAGGAGACCTTACAAAATGGACTTCCTACCGTTGAGTTTCTGGCTTCCCGACTGAACCTGTCACCCCATTACCTGAGTGATATGCTTCGTAACCTTACAGGTCAAAATGCCCAGCAACATATCCATGAAAAATTAATTGAAAAAGCGAAAGAATATCTTACAACCACAAGCTTATCTGTAGCAGAAATAGCTTATCAGCTGGGATTCGAGCATTCACAATCATTTAATAAATTATTCAAAAAGAAAATGAATATTACACCCCTAATGTTTAAGCAATCGTTTAACTGATTATTGCAAAGGGCTGTAATGTAAGAATGGTTGCTTTTTATTGTTGGAAATCACTTTGTATGATATTCCTGAGAATAAAGTTTGCCCGTGCCTGCGGAGTATCAGGCGGTACAACTATAGGCGTATAACCATAATCAATATAGGTAGACCTCATCACATTATAAGTTTCTGCTGCTTCTTCCCAGGTTTGCTTTCTTTCGCCGTCTGTTCTGTAGATTTCCGGCCAGGGTGGAAGAATAAATATCTGGGGATTATAGAGATAGTTTGTGGTAATATTTTTCATTTCAGAGGTAACAGGTAATTGAATCATACGTGCATAGCAAAAAGCATCTATAATCCCACGATCAAAAAAAACAATCTCATCCCGAACAGCAGAAACAGCCTCATAACTTTGTAAAGATGCACTGATCATAAGATCCGTATAGAGTTCTCTGTTTCCCCATGGAAGTCCATTTCCTTTATTTTTTATCTGTTCTTTAATGATTTGTCTTGCATCTTCTTCTACTGTCCGATATCCTGCATTTTCAAGCTCGTTCAGTAGAGTTGTTTTTCCAACACCGGGACCACCGGTGATGACGTAAAAGTTGTTCCTACGGTATTTCATTCCCATTTTTATGGAGTTTTAAAAGGAAAATGATTTAATCTATTTCCTGGCTTTTATATTTGTTCCTGTAATCTGCCGGAGTGAGTCCTGTGATTCTTTTAAAGACCGTTCTGAAGGTTTTAAGATCGTTATAGCCGATACTGTAAGTAACGTCAGCAATATTGTGTTCTCCAGATTCAAGAGCTTTCTTTGCAGCTTCTACCTTTACACGCTGGATGTACTCTATAGGATTTAGGGAAGTCGCATTTTTAAAACGGCGGATAAAATTTCTGCGACTCATATTCACCTGGCTGGCGATCTGTTCTACTGAAATTTCTGTTGTAAATTCCTTTTCAATATAACTTTGTGCTTTATGGATTTCATCATCATTATGCCTGCGCTGTCCGGAAAAGATTGTAAAAATGCCCTGGGAACTTCGTCCATAGTCAAGAGCATAGAATTTGCTTAAAGAAACCGCCACTTCTTTACCGCAGTTTTTTTCAATGAAATACAAAATTGCATTCAATGATGAAAATCCGCCACCACCTGTAATGATCGCCTTAGAATGGGTAACCACATGGTCCGGTTTGAAATCGATCAAAGGGTATCGATACTGAAGATCTTCTATAGCGTTCCAATGTGAAGTAGCAGGCATATGATCAAGAAGCCCGCTTTCAGCAAGGAAATATGCTCCGGTACAAAGACTGATGATCTCACATTTTTGTTCATACTTTTTCAGAATCCATCCCGTCAGTACAGCATTTTTTGTTAATATGGCATTCACATCTTCCTGTCCGGATTTCATGGGAGCCACAATCACAACATCCGTATCGAATTTTTCTGCCAGTGTTCTGCTACAGCAAAACTGCATAGGCAGCCCGGATGAAACTTCTTTATGATGAATCCCGATAAGTTCTATATGAAAGGGAAGTGGCCTGCCATTCATTAATGCCATCTCATTGGCACTGCTTAAAAGTGCTGTTACCGTGGAGACGGCTGTAGGCATGGCATCTTCATACACTATAATTGAAATATGTTTCATAATATCAGTGCTTGTATACTCAAAAGTACATAATTAAATGGCACAAAATGCACTGCATGTTGTCATTTATACGTTGCCCCTTTTAAAAAGAGGCTCTTTAATTTTACATAAAAATCAGTTATGAAAACAATATTTGAACATAAAGACAGGCAGGAGCTGATCGAAAGGATCAGTGCACTAACAGATAATAAGACTGCACAGTGGGGAAAAATGAATCTTTATCAGATGATCAGACACTGTACCGTTTGGAATGATTGGATTTTAGGAAGAAATAAACAAGAGTATAAACAGGAATTTTTGGGAAAACTATTTGGGAGAATGGCTTTAAAAAGATTATTGCGGGAAGGAGCTGTCATGGATAAAAATGTACCGGCAGGTGAATTTGCCATTAAAGAAAAAACAGGAGATACGGACTTATATAAAAAAATATGGTTGGAGCAGATTGCTGCTTATGAAAACTATTCAAATCCTGATTTTATCCATAATTTCTTTGGGAAAATGAAAACAGAGGATTTGGGCATGTTTGTTTATAAACACATGGATCATCATTTACGGCAGTTTAATGTATAATATTCATGATATAGGATACTAATCATTATTTCTTGCTATATTGGTCTTTCACTAATTGTTACCTAATATCATGAAATACCTATATTTAGTAGTATGCTCACTTTTAATTATTGCCTGTAAAGGACAGGGAAAAACAGATCTTTCAACATTGAGATTGAATGAGTCCATTGAAGATCTGATCGACTTTAAAAATAAAAATATGGTTGAAGTAAATACTGTTGAATATCCCTTTTGTTTATTTATTGAAATAGATAATTCAGAGAAGTTTACGTTTGACGGAATAGATTTAAAAGGACAAAAAGTATTTTTCCAGATTAATTCCGAGCGATTGAAAACAGACAGTATTACAAAATTTGGTGGAGGTCATTTTGATATGCAGGGTTTTAAAGATAAAAAAGAACTTGCTGCAATTTTGAAAAAACAAAAAGCAGATCCCATGATATATGGATTCAGGATAGAAATGAAAACTCCTGCCCTGAAGAAAGAAATCCTAAAAAAGCTCGAAAGCCGGTACGGAAAGGGAATTAAAAATCCTAATACGGATAATGGGCTATACTGGAATGTAAAAAAAGACAATCGATATATTTTCTATGCACCGGACTATGACAGGCTAATTATTCTGAATAATATAAACCTTTCAAAAACATGTTATTGGGATGCTATGAACGGACTTATAGATTTTGGCGGATGTGACAATGAATCTTATACGAAGGAACTCACCAAGAACAGAACCGATTCTAAAGATATCAAAGATAAACCTGTTATCAAAATTGATAAAAACTGGAATATAAATGGTCTTACACTTGGTACTTCAACCGAAGCGGATTTTGTTAAATCTTCACTCAATAAAAATTTTGAAAGAATAACCACCGTAGATTCAAAAGGAGACCTCAAAGAATTGATGCAGCAAAATACCTATAATAATTTTCATTTTTATTTCACGGCTGGAAAAAACGGTGAAAATAATCAGGAAAATAACATTTTGAAAGGTTATGCGATCAATGATTTTGAAGCGGTGGAGGTTTCCTTTGGGAATCAGTTGAAAAAAGGAATGAAAGGAGAGGATGTATTAAAGATCATAGGTAAAAATGATGTTGTAGGAGATCCGGGATTAAAGTACTCCAATTATTTAGAGATTAAAAATCCTGCTTATAAAATCAATTTAATATTTGATGATAATAAATTGTTTTCAAGCATGTATGTGCTCAAAAAAGAATAGAAATTGTGCCAGAAAGAAATAAAGCTTCGGATTTACCGGAGCTTTAATATTTATTCCATGATCCACTCGGTAGCTTTTTGTAGAACGGCATCAACATTTTTATCCTCTGAAGGAGTAATCATAATGTCCGGTTGTATGCCTTCCTTGTATTCTTTTCCAGTCCGGTCCATTTCGTAGGAAACCGCAAGGTAAAGTGTTCTTCCATCACTCAGTTCGTATCCCTGATTTGCACTGGTAAGTCCTGCAGAAGGCTGACCAAAGGTTTTAACATTCTTTTTTTCCGATAAAGGAAATAGTAGTTGCCTCACCACTACTGGCTGTCATAGGTCCTATTAAGACTGCTATTTTAGGGTTCTGATCATGTAGCGTATAGGGTTTTGAAACAGAAACACTATACATACTGCCATCTTTGTATTTCCAGGCACTTTTGCTTTTTCCATCTTTTGTAAAATAACCCAAAGCTCCCTCTCCTGTTAAGGGGCCTAATCCCGTTATCATGGGATACATATTGCCTCCGGTATTGGATCTGAGATCCACAATCCAGCCTTTCAGGGTGTTATCTGAATCAAGCTTTTTAATCATACCCTGTATTTTTTCAGCAAAAGCATTACCTACTTCTTTGTTAAGAGATGAAAATGCAGGGACCATAATATAACCGATCTTTTGGTCCAATAATTTATATTCAGGTTCAATAGGAGAACTTTTGGTATTCTTTTTTTCTTCAGCATATTGTTTATTGTCCACGAAAGAATGATTATCTCCTGCAGCCCGCAACACTTTTATAATATGTTGAATAGCAGGAGCTGTATCTTCCTCTGTTACCATACCTCCGGAAAGTTTCTGAAGGTTATTATCAAGTGAACTCCAGTCTATTTTATCTTTAAAAATCGAATTTTTCTTTACGATGTTTTTAAATTGATTGATATACTTCAAAGCGGTCTTCGAAGCTTCCTTATCGGACAATGGGATTTCCGTGACAGAAAAATCATCAAACCAAACTTTACCACTTCCTTTTAAAAAGCCACCCAATACAAAGTAGTCTGCCTGATCATTAAGTATAAATTCCAGGGTGTACTTTTTCCAATCTTCATTTTGGACTATTTTACGGTTTTGGGAAAAAGAATTTCCGAAATCAACCATAGTATTCTTTCCATCCCAAACCTGTGCCCACAGAGAAATATTACCCTGGATATTTGCTGATTTTATAAAAGCACCGATTTCAACTTTTCTTAATCCTTTTCCAGGAATCTTTACTTTTTGAGAGAAAGTTTGTAATTCATTAACATGATCCTGTTTACCGAAGATTTGTAATGAGCCGTTACCGGAGTGTTTAACCTCACCATCATATTTCATCTCATATGGGTCGAGGACTTTATGGCTCCAATCCGAAGGATAGTTGTTTTCTGTTTTTTCAAAGCCGGGATTTTGTAATTGGGCTGACGCAAAGATGCTACCGGCCAAAAGAAAAATACCAATGGAAATTTTTTTCATGGTTTAAATTTGATTTCTAAAAATAGGAATATTTAAAAAATATCCAACCCTCTAATTACCTAATTTCTGAAGGAAAAGATTAAGATCTTCCTCTTTATCTAGTCCTAATTTTTGTTTGATCCTGTAGCGGCTCATTCTTACACTTTTAGGTTCGATATGCATCAATTGGGAAATCTGGCGGGTATCCATTTTAAGATACAGGTAAGCACAAAGCTTCATATCAAGAAGGGTAAGCTTTTTATGGGCTTTTTCGTTGATGAGGTTAAAGAAATCGGGGTGAACTTTCTGGATCTGGAGTTTTGCATCTTCAAAATCATTATCAAGAACGAGCTCTTCTTTCATAATCTTCTGCATATTCAGAGAGCTGTCATCGGCAAGTTTATCTTTGATGCTATGCAACATGCGGTTTTTATGTTCCAGCTGAAGGACGTTGGCCATTGCTTCTTTTTGAAGTTGTTGCTGCTGGGCTTCCAGCAGTTGTTGTTCTGCCCTTAATCTTGCTTGTTCTTCCTTCTCCAGTTTTACCTGCATTTCAGATTCGTGTTTTTCGAATTCAAGTTGTTTCTCCCGTTCTAAGGAAAGACGCAGTTTGAAATGGTAGGAACGAAACATAAAAAGGAGTCCAAGTAATGAAGCGATAGCAATGCAAACATATAAATAGTTTTGAAGTTTACGGCTTTCCTCCCTTTCTTTGAGTATTTTCACTTCATTATTCTTTTTTTCTGTTTCAAATTGTATCTCAAGCTTCTGTGCATTAAGGGCTTGCTGCTGATTAAAATTCTTGTCGCTGTATTCGGTTACTTCCGCCTGAAAATCCAAAGCTTTTTCAAAATTGCCCTGATTTTTATAAAAGTTAGACAAAGCCTGGGTAATATTGATTAAAGTATAATAGTATGGGGCTTTATCGGCTTTCATCAGATGATAAGCTTCTAATAGATACTTTTCTTCTAAAAGAGTATTACCATCTCTTTTGGCATATTCACTTAATATCCCAAAGCTACTGGCTTTAACTTCTGAAGCATTAGGATTATCTTTTAATATATTCCCCGCTGTCTCGGCATAATAAATGGCTTTTTTTTCTGCATCTTTATCATTGGCTGGAAAATATTTTAAATATACATTGGCAATATTGTTACAAGTGATGGCATAGGTATATCTGGATACTCTTGTTGGATATTTCAGATAAAGATCTTCAGACTTTCTTAAATAAAAGAGAACACTGTCCAGTCCTTTTTTTTCTTTGGAAGAATTGTAATTATATTCGTGGGCAACGGATAAGGCTGCATACGCATTACTGAGAAGATTGTAATTTTTTGTTTTTTCTGCATTTTCAACTGTTTTGTGCGCATAGTTATTGACTTGGGGTACATTATTCCATGTTGAATATGAGGCATAAAGCTGATAATAAAAACAGGCTGCAATATAAGGGTCCGGTGATTTTTCCAGCTCTTTTAACCCGAGCTGACAATATTTTATCCTTTTTTCGTGATCATCCAAAGTTTTATACAAGAACACTTTTGCATAATATGCGGAAGCCATTGCCTGAGGATTTTTAGATTGCTGGGCAATCATTAAAGCCGAATCACTTATCTTTTTTAAAGAGGCTATTTGCTGATCATTGGCTTTTATAACTGTGAGAAGTGTATAAGCTTTTGTTGCTTCAAGGTAATTCTTATTCCTTAAGGCGATACGGGCACTCTGCCTTGCCTTATTTTCGGCAGCAGAATAGTTTCTGTTTATTCTGTAAGCTTCTGCAAGTTGATTTAATAAAAAGGGCTTTTCTTTTTCCTCAGTGGCCGGTTTATTAATTGCCGATTGAAGACTGTCGGTATACACACCCTGAGGAAAAACATGACAGCTTATTCCTAAACAGGTCCATAAAAATATTTTGTAGAATACAGATTTCATATACTTAAAATTAAGATAATTTGTTAGATTCCCGCATAAAAGTTTGTAAATATGGACGAATATATAGAATAGCAAGATGCTGGAAACCAGTGCTGTTTGATTCCTGTAGTCATATTGTAGACACCCTTATAAGAGAAGTAGATGTTTTGTAGCATCATAAAGTTTGGAAATACGCGCCATTCAAACGAATCTTTGTCTTAGCAATATTGCTGTATAATTAATCACAGATTTTTATGAACAACAAAACTTTATCTATCGTTTCCTATATTACTCCTATAGGCTGGATTATAGCCTATCTATCAGGAAAAGACAATGCAGACGCTCTACTTAAATATCATTTAAGACAGTCTTTAGGACTTATGATTATAAGTATCCTTTTCAATATTTTAATGAGAATACTGGTTTCTGTGACACCTGCATTATCTTTTTTAGGTATCGCAGGACTTCTTATTACCATATTCTGGATATTGGGAATCATTAATGCCGCAAACGGAGCAGAAAAGCCGGTTCCCGTATTCGGAAAAATGTTTGAAGATAAATTTAATTTCATTGGTTAACACAAGCAGGAAAATTAATATGGACGATTATAAATATTTCATCCGTGAAGGCAATCAGTTTCATCTTAAAACCAAAGTCTCAACTGCAGTTCTAAGAACAATATTATGTGTAGTAATAGCTGTTGTTTTGTATTACATAATCCCTCCGGAAAATAAGATAAGGCTTTGGTCAGCTGTTCTTTTCGTGTTCTTTGCATTGGTTAATTTGTTGAGGACAACAAAAAAATTGATCATCAATACACAGGCCAGAACCATCATTCATAAAAATAATATATTGAGTGGAGAAGCTGTTTACCGTTTTGAAGATTTTGAACAATTTTATGTACTCGTGGGAAAATATCTTTTTATCACCATGGACAGTACAGCTTTCTTAATATTTGATCAGAATGGCAGAGAGAAGAGAGTTCCGGTCGTTGTAGGGCTTTTTAGTTCAAGAACTCCACAAAATGCCATTAATGAAGTAAGCGAAATCATGAATATTGCAGAAAAATAATGGAATCGAATAAATATCAACTGGAAATAACCTCCACTGAATTAAGTATAAAACCTTATTTCGGATATTTACCAAAGATAAAGATATTCGTTTTTCTGGCTATTGTTATATTCTGTTTTGTTCCCTTTTTCACCCAGCTGAATGATAACATCCGATATACGTTGTATGGCCTTGGTGGGATCATGTTATTGTATGCGGTATATGATTTTATCTTTTGGGCCGGTATAAAATTCCTGTTTGATAAAAAAACAAACAGTATTTACAAGATTTACCCATTGTCGGTAAGAAAAAGATTAATGGCTTTTGATGAAATGACAATTATCAATACTGCAGAATATGGTGACAGGGCTTATGCCATAGGTAAAAAGAAGAAACAGTTTCTAAGAAATTATCCTATTAGTGATACCTTTTCCGGAAGTAAAAGAAGTAATAGGAGAGAGGATGAATACGTAGAACAGATACTGAATCCTATTCTTGAGTTTGTAAATAATCCTTAAATCTAAAGTCACTCCAAATACATATCAATATGAAAAAAAAGATTGTTATATTCTGGATACTGTATATGTTGTTTTTTGCAATCCCATTTCCAATGATTTTGTATTACAACATCAAGGGGGATGACCCTACTGATCTCAGCCTTGTAAACCCATGGCTTGCTTTAGGTATTTTAGCCGTTTCTCTTATATTATGGATCATTATTCTTACCGGGTATTTTCGCAAATGGATCCTGTCTAATTTTACAGCAAAAAAGAATATTGAATATTTAAACAAAAATGGAGTCCCTCGCAAAGCCGAAATAATTGAAGCTGTAAAAATAAAGGAGGAGAGTAAATATAACTCTTATGAACTAAAACTATTATTTAAAAATTTAGTAGATACTGAAATTGTCCAGAAAACAACGGTAAACGATTCAAAACCTCAGCAGCATCGATTTGAAGCCGGGAAAAAGATTGATATTCTTATTGACAAAGAAGTAAAAAGAGAACCTTATTTTATTTTTGCAGGAACTGAAGCGAAGATCAGTATCCTGACTATTTCTCTTATTTGCTTAGGATGGCTTGCACTTGTTGCAATTATTTCCTGGTATTATATCTACTCTTATCATACGGAAAGTATGGGAATGGGTTGGAGGTTTATGGTTTTCTGGCATCCTCTTATTCTTTGCCCTGCCATTCTTTTGCTGTATAGAGTAGGATTTCCTTTGATTATAAGAGTATTTGAAGGAAAAAAAAAGGGTGAAGCCGCGCTTATTAAATTGAAAGGGATAAAAACTACAGCCAGATTACTGAGCGCCAACCAGACAGGAACCTATATTAATGAACAGCCTATGGTTCTGTTTAGAGTAGAATATATAGATTTCCAAAATCATACAAGAAGGGCAGAGCTCAAAAAAATTGTAAATCTTCTTGACCTGAATATAGTAAAACAGGCAAACATAGATATTTTTTACCTCAAAGAAAATCCTGACCTTGTTGCATTTGCCTCTGATTTGGATCAAATTAGTTAACACCATGAAAAAATCAATCATTATAATAATTGCAGGCAGTACTCTTTTTACAGGTTGCGAACAGATTTCAAAGAGTGTTAAGGATACCCTTAAGCCTGTACCAAAAGATAGTACTTCTACCTATGTAAAAAAGGAAGAAACTTTTCCTGAAAGCCCATTTGATCCTGCAGTAGAACGGCAGATAGAAGAAGCGCAGCATATGGTCAATACTATTTTGGAAAAACATAGTAAAACCCATGTTCAGACTCATCAGGAAGGTAAAAGCACAGACTTTCTAAGCAACGAAGAAAAATTAATCAAAGCTGAGGAAGCACTGAAAAAGCTGCCTCAGTACATGGGTAAAGAGATCTTTATCTACTCTTCCGTTTATTTTTATAACGATGGCAATATCAGGCTGATGCTTCAGCATCCTCAGAACCCGGAATACATAGACAATTACCGCTATGAAAATGGTAAATGGTCTGAGCCCAGCCCGGAACAATTATCCGTTAAAGATAATATTAAAACCAGGTTGGTCCCCTTAAGAAAGCTTCCTTTCGTAAATATTGCCAAAGCGGCAGAAATCTATAATGAAAAAACAGCTCGCGTTGAAGGAGCAAAGCCTGTTACAAATATTTCCATCTCGGTCTGGAACAATATGATAAGATGGTATCCTTCAAGCATTAACGGAAGCAGGGAACGCTATTCAATTGAGTTAAACGAAAACGGAACATTAAAAAAATTTGAGAGAGAGTAGTAAGGAGGTATAATATAAAAGAATCCGCTCTTTAGGAGCGGATCCAGTAGATAAATACATCTCATTTTTTTAATTAGACAACAATAAAAAGCACAGCCGACAATGCTGTGCTTAAATTTTTATAAATTTAATTGCAATTTCAAATCTGAAAAAAGCAAAAAACGATTTCATTTCAGTTGTATTACATAGTAAATGTAGGAATAATTTTAATACAAAACATGAATTAAATGTTAAAATTCACAAGTTATCCACATTTTTTTGTGGATAAGTCTGTGATTCGGTCTTTCAGTGTATTGATTGGCTTTATCAATTTCCTGTTTTTGTCCTTATCATGGTGTTTTGAGAACTAATTCGTAGTATAGTTACAAAGAATAAAAGAATGATCTCAATTCATCTGAAAATACCTCGGGTATTTCCAATGCTGCAAAATGGCCGCCATTATTCAGTTTTTTAAAAGAGACAACATTGACAAACCGTTCTGCCCATTCTCTGGGAAACTGGGCCTCACGGGGAAGCACTACAATTCCCGCAGGAACATCGGTTTTTTCCAATGGCTGAGATCCTCCCCATTGTGCTATAGCATCGGCTTTATACATTCTCATGGATGTACCGATGGTCTGGGTGACCCAATAGATCATAATATTCGTAAGCAACTCATCGCGTCCTCCAAAAGCTGTTTCGATTAATTCAGGAGGAGCACCGGCGTTTCCAAAACTAATGATCCATGCCGCTAACCCGACAGGAGAGTCATTGAGTGCATAAGCCAATGATTGTGGTTTTGTAGAGTGAACCATAGCGTAAGCACCTTCGGAATACCACCAGCGTTGTACAAACTGGGCAAATTGCTTTTCTTCCTCTGTCATTGTATTCGGATCTTCCTGTCCCATAGGATAACCGATATCCGTAAAATGAACTCCCTCCATAATATCCGGATATTTGGAAGCTAAAGCTTTGGTAACTCCCATTCCCACGTCTCCACCCGCAGCACAAAATTTATTATACCCTAATGTTTCCGTCATTAATTTGATCCATACATCTGCTACGGCTTCACTACTAATGGCAATCTTATCAGAAAAGCCAAACCCTGGAATGGAAGGAATAATAAGATCAAAAGTTTGTTCACCCTCCGTAAGCAGAGGAATTATTTTGTGAAAACGATAAAAGGTATCCGGCCAGCCGTGGGTTAGCAATAAGGGGATGGAATTGCTTCCTTTTCCTTTTATATACTGGAAATGAATCTGAATCCCGTCAATGTCAGTTGTATATTGGGGATATTGATTCAACTGGTCTTGATGTTTTTTCCAGTCGTATCCATTGATCCAGTAGTCTGTAATTTCCTTCAGGTACTTTTCGCTTGTTCCGAAGTGCCAGTCAGAACCTTCAGCTTCTCCGGGCCATCGGGTGTTTTGAATTCGGTTTTTCAGATCTGTAAGAACAGTCTCTGAAATGTTTACGGTAAATGGTTTCATATGATTTGAATTTGGTTGTATGAGTTGCATTATGGTTCTTAACAAATATAATTCTTTAATTGTTTTGTAAAGTCGTATTAATTAGATATTTATAAATTTTTATACTGCTATTTTAAATTAAATAAGTAAATTTATCCTATTAAAATCTCTTTATAAATATCATCAGTATTTACCGGTAAGATTCTATAACCGGGCTTTATAAGGGTTCAGGCTCCTGGACTCCTTGTCATTTTATATTTACATAAAAACAAAACCAATGGTAATATTATATTACCGGCGTGTACAGTTTATAACATTAAAGAGATTCTTATGAAAACAAATACAATAGCCGTGATCGGCGGTACCGGAAAATCCGGAAAATATCTTGTTCGTCAGCTTTTGGAAAAAGGCTATTCCATTAAACTTTTGCTCAGAAATCCCGAGAATTTTAAATCAAAAAATTCTCTGATAGAAATTATGAAAGGGGATGCCAGAAATTATCAGTCCGTTCATGCTTTACTTAAAGATTGCAGCTGTGTTATCAGTACTTTAGGGCAGCCGGTTGGTGAAGATCCTATATTCAGTGATGCCACGGGAAATATTCTAAAGGCGATGACCTTTCACGGTCTTAAAAGATATATTGTAACTACCGGATTGAATGTTAACACCCCTTTTGATAAAAAAAATATAAAGGTGAAACAGGCAACAGACTGGATGTATCAAAACTATCCGAAAACAACAACAGACAAGCAGACAGAATATGAATTACTTACGACAACAGATCTGGACTGGACATTGGTAAGACTTCCTTTAATTATTCAGACCGATGAACATTTTAATGTGGAAACCAATCTGGAAGATTGTAAGGGTGAAAATATCAGCGCAGCAGACCTGGCGGAATTTCTGATTTCACAAATTGAAGATACCATATACATCAGGGAAAGCCCATTTTTGTATAATGTGCTTTAAAATCATTTAATAAGATTAAAAAAACAGAGAGTCAATTTGACTCTCTGTTCATATTAATTTTCTAATTTTTCTTTGATATATTTGGCCGTATGCGACTTTTTATTGTCTGCCAGTTCTTCAGGTGTCCCGGCAAAAACTACTTCACCACCATATTTTCCGGCTTCAGGACCAATATCAATAATATAATCTGCAGATTTGATGATGTCCGGTTGATGTTCTATAACAATTACAGAATGCCCGAGATCAATCAGTGCCTGAAGAGATTTCAGTAATTTTTGGATATCATGGAAATGGAGTCCGGTTGAGGGTTCATCAAAGATAAATAACGTCTTATCCGTTGTTACTCCTTTTACCAGGAAAGAAGCAAGTTTTACACGCTGTGCTTCACCTCCCGAAAGGGTAGAAGAGCTTTGCCCAAGCTGTAAATAGCCTAAACCAACCTCCTGCAAAGGTCTTAATTTCGTAACAATTTTGTCTTCATGATTTTCTTTAAAAAACTCAAGAGCTTCATCCACCGTCATATGGAGGATATCAGAAATATTCTTCTCATCAAACTTTACTTCCAGAATTTCATTTTTGAAACGGGTTCCTTTACAGGTTTCACATTCCAGCTCGATATCAGCCATAAACTGCATAGAGACATTGATGACCCCTTCTCCTTTACACTCATCACATCTTCCACCATCTACGTTGAATGAGAAATGTTTCGGTTTATAGCCCATCATCTTAGACATCTTTTGTTTGGCAAAAAGATCTCTGATATCATCGTAAGCTTTAAGATAAGTAACAGGGTTTGAACGTGAAGATTTCCCGATAGGATTCTGATCGATGAGTTCAATATTCTTGATCAGTTTTTTAGGAAATTCCACTGTATCGTAATCTCCCTTTTTTCCTCCCATTCCCAACTGTATCTGGATATCGTTTGTGAGAATTTCTTTCATTAGTGTAGATTTGCCACTTCCGGAAACTCCTGAAATAACAACCAGGTTTTCCAAAGGAACATCTACATCAATATTTTTGAGATTATTTTGTCTGGCTCCTTTAATATGGATCCATTCTTTAGCTTTCCTTCTTTTCTCGGGAACTTTAATTTCCAGTCTGCCTGTTAAATATTGAGAGGTAAGGGTATCAGCATTTTTTAATTCTTTGTAATCCCCGGCAAAAACAAGTTCACCGCCCAGGTAACCGGCTTCAGGACCAATATCAATAATATAGTCTGCAGCTCTCATTACATCTTCATCGTGTTCAACAACGATAACGGTATTTCCCAAATCCCGCAGATTTTTTAAAACTCCGATTAAATTTTCAGTATCCCTGGAGTGTAACCCGATTGAAGGTTCATCCAGAATATAGATGGAACCTACTAATGAACTTCCCAAACTGGTAGCAAGGTTGATCCTCTGGCTTTCTCCTCCAGACAGCGTATTGGATGTTCTGTTAAGGGTAAGATATCCTAATCCCACCTTTAATAGGAATTCCAGACGGGTAGTGATCTCATAGAGAAGCCTTTTAGCTACTTCCTGATCATGTTCCGAAAGCTGTAAAGAATTGATTAAAGGGAAGAGCTCGTCAAGCGGTAATTCAATCGTAGACTGGATATTATGCCCGTCAACTTTTACCCAGCTTGTTTCTTCACGAAGCCTTAAACCTTCACAGGTTGGACAAAGTGTTTTACCCCGATAACGGGAAAGCATGACACGGTATTGGATCTTGTATAAATTTTCTTCAAGCATTTTGAAGAAATTATTGATCGATGGAAAACTGTTGTTACCATCTCCTTTCCATAAATAATTTTTTTGCTCCTTCGTAAGCTGATGATAAGGCTTATGGATAGGAAAGTCCCCCGCTTTTTTGATGAATGCTTTTTTCCATTCACTCATCGTTTCTCCTCTCCATGCCACAACAGCATCTTCATAAACGGAAAGGGTCTTGTTAGGAATTACAAGGTCTTCATCGATTCCTATTACTTTTCCATAACCTTCACAGGTAGGACAAGCACCATAAGGATTATTAAAACTAAAAAAATGGACATTGGGCTCCAGGAATTCTATCCCGTCCATCTCAAATTTATTGGAAAACTCTCTGACTTTTCCTGTTTCAATATTTTTAAGCGAGCAATACCCTCTACCTTCGTAGAAAGCCATCTGAATAGAGTCTGCCAATCTTTGAAGAAAACTCTCATCTTCTTCATAAGCAAAACGGTCGATCACCAGATTAATGACCATTCCTTTTTCAGGAGTAAATCCAAAGCTTTCGAGATCTTCAATTCCCGCAACGTTATCATTAATCTCCAATCTTGTAAAACCGGCTAGCTTGAGGACATTTAAGTTCTCTGCAAAATTGTCAATATCATATTCCAGTGGAGCCGTTAAAAGAAAAGAAGAATCCTTCTTTGAAGATTTAATAAAATCCACGACATCTGTTACCGAATCTTTTTTTACCTCCTGTCCTGAAACCGGGGAAAATGTTTTCCCGATTCTGGCAAATAAAAGTTTAAGGTAATCATAAATTTCTGTGGAAGTTCCGACTGTTGAACGGGGGTTGGAAGAAATAACTTTTTGCTGGATAGCAATTGAAGGAGCGAGTCCTTTAATATCATCCACTTTTGGTTTTTCCAGTTTCCCTAAAAACTGTCGTGCATACGAACTTAAGCTTTCAACATATCTCCTTTGTCCCTCCGCATAAATTGTGTCAAAAGCGAGTGATGATTTTCCGCTTCCGGACACTCCTGTGATAACGATCAATTTATTTTTCGGGATTAATACATCGATGTGCTTCAGGTTGTTAAGATGTGCATTTTTAACAAATACCTGCTTTTTTATATCTATTTCTGTAATTGATGCCATAGTAAAATTAAGACCAACAAAAATACGAATTTTTAACGGATTTTCTTCGTCTAATTATCGCTTTTACTATTCAAAAAATCTATTAAACAGACTGTTAATATTTACAAAATAAAAACATTGACCCGGTCATTGCTTTGGTACTTTTTTGATAAAAAACACTTATGTAAATACTTTAAACAGACCAATTGATTATTTCAATAATAAAATATTATTACTGTGGTGTATTAAACAATAAGTTATAAAATGATAGCAATGAATCTGTTCATCAGCATTAATTATTAAACAAAGAAGGAAAGATGCAATATATTATTTAGCATGTTAAAGAAATTTTATGAATTTTTATGTTTTTTAAGTTGCAGTATTGCTTCGTATTTTAAATTTATTTAACATTGCAGCGTATAAATGTATATAATAATGGTAAAGTTATTCAGAGACCTTGTTACACATTTAATGAGAAAAAGGTAATTACTTCCCCACACAAGATGCAGTCCACTGCATCTTTTTTTATTTATATCAATTAAAGTTTATGATAATAATCATTTGTAAGTGTTGTTCAAGTCGTCTAATTTTGGAAATCTTAAAAAAATCTTAAATTAAGGAATGAAAAAGCTGGGAGCCGTTTTTTTTCTGGGAGCTATTGTAATGGGACAAGCACAGGAAAAAGCATCAGATATTGAAACGATAGAAGTTCAGGGAAAATTTATAGCTACTCCCTATAAGAGTGCCAATCAGAATATTACCATAATTTCAAGAGAAGAGATCGCAAATGCTGCGGCCAAAAGTATTGATGAAATTCTTCAGATGGTTCCTGGAATGGATATCAGAAGAAGAGGGGCCAATGGTGTACAGAGTGATGTAGGATTTCGTGGAAGCTCATTTGAACAAGTCCTTATACTATTAAACGGGATTCGGATGAATGATTCACAAACGGGGCACAATTCTTTAAATATTCCGGTGGATCTGGAAGATGTTGAGCGCATAGAAATTATTAAAGGTCCCGCAGCACGTAGATTTGGCCAAAATGCCTATGCGGGTGTCATCAATATCATCACCAAAACAATTTTAGGTAAAAAGGTAAAAATAAGTGCGGAAGGCGGAGATTATGAGACCTATGGTTTCGGGTTGAATGCCCAATTGGGAAATGAAAAGTTTTCCAACTCCCTGCAAGCTAATTCATCCACTTCCCAAGGATATATGCATAATACGGATTATGAAATACGGAATGTGTTTTACCAGAGCAAATTAGGGATTAGAAATGGAGATATAAGACTTCAGGCAGGTTTTTCAGAAAAGAAATTCGGAGCCAATGGATTTTATTCATCACCGAAGGCTACAGAGCAGTATGAGGAGATGCAGGCTTCCATTATCAGTTTAGCCCACCAGCAAACTTTTGGGAAACTGAAACTTAATTCTAATGTATATTGGAGAAGGGGACAGGATATGTATTTATATAACAGGCAAAATCCCGCTCTGTACAGGAACATGCATATCGGAAATAATGTTGGAGGAGAAGTTAATTCAAGTTATACATGGGGATTGGGAACGACAGGGGTTGGTGTCGAACTGAGAAAAGAGTTTCTGGTGAGTAATAACCTTGGAGACAGAAACCGTTTTGTCACCCAGGTACTCTTTGAACATCACTTTTCATTGCTGGACAAAAAACTAAATATCAGTCCCGGAATTTCCTGGGCTAATTACTCCAAGGAAGGAAATTTCTTCTATCCAGGGCTGGATGTAGGTTATAATTTTGATTCAAACAACAAGGTCTATGCGAATGTGGCAAGAGTACACAGGGTGCCAACATTTACAGATCTGTATTATATAAGTAAAACAGAGCAGGGAAACCCTGGTCTTTTGCCTGAGAATGCTGTTTCATCAGAAGTGGGATATCAATATCAGAATAAAATATTACTGGCAAAAATCAGTGGTTTTATGCGCAGTTCAAAGAATTCTATCGATTGGGTAAAGAAATCCTTGGAGGACCCTGTATGGTATGCTCAAAATGTAGGAGAAATTGATACGAAAGGAGTTGAGATAGAATTTAATCACAGATTATTCCCTTGGATAAAATATTCTTTGGGGTATACGTACCTGGATACCGAATTTAAACAGTCTAATGATTTTGTTTCAAGATATGTTCTCGATAATCTGAAACATCAGTTGGTTGCCAAACTTGAGACAAGTTTCCTGCAACATTTCACTAATGAATTAGTATACCGTTATAATGACAGAGTGAATCTTGGCAGCTATAATTTATTGGACGAAAAAATTAGTTTCGTTAAAAAGGATTTCTCAGTCTATGTTCTGATTAATAATGTTACGAATACGAAATATACCGAAACCTTTGGTGTTCAGATGCCTAACAGATGGTTTCATATAGGATTTACCTACAATATTAATATTAAGTAAAGTTAATATTAACGAGTGGTTAATTAATTTTATTTTTGCAAAAATTTTTTCAGATGAAACTTTTCTTAGGTTTAAGTTTGCTATGTAGCATGGCATTTATAAAGGCACAAGAGCATATTTCAAGCTTTAATGCTGTAACCCTCACCTATAAATTTCATCCAAAATTTTTCTTGTATGCAGAAGGTCAGCTTCGAGGAAATGAAGATTATACTTATCCCGATTATTACGAAATAAAAGGAGGACTGGGATATAATCTCACAAAAAACCACAAGCCGTTCATAGGCCTTGGAAGATATGTGAACTATAAATCCCAGAGCTTAAGCAGGGAGGAATTCAGGGTATGGCTCCAGGACGTTATCGACGTTAAGAAAGGGATTGTAAAATTTGAGAATCGTCTTCGCGCGGAAAAGAGCTGGTTTTACGAACCTAAAACAGATAAAACATCTCAAAGGATGCGTTATCGTTACCGTTTGAATGTAAGCGTACCTCTTAATGCGAAAACAATCGAAAAAGGAACTGTATTTGCCAATGCTTATGACGAAGTATTTTTTGTAAGTCCTATAAAACCTACATTTGCCCGAAACAGGGTTTACGGTGGATTCGGTTATCAGATTGACGAATATTTCGGTGTTTTATGTGGTTACCTCTGGCAAAGAGAATTCGATGCAACCGGGAACAAAAACCTTCATTTTATTTACTTAGCCCTGAACATTAATATCGATGGCACCGATCACCATACGAAAACTTATGAATTCCCGGGAGCGGATTAATATTTTTCGATCAGATAATGATATGCCTTAAGGTATTTATTAAATCTTTTAATGTCTTTAGGAGTAAGTTCCCTGTTTACTCTTCGTAAATCCATATTATCCCGCAGATCGTTTAATTTGACAGCTACAGCAAGGGGAGATCTTTCAGTTCGTTTTATGAAATCGTCATAATCCTCTTCAGGATCGAATTTGGTAAGGCAACTAATGGCAAACAGGATATATTCCGGAAAGCCCTCATTTCGTAAAAAATCAAGACTAAACTCAGAAGGGTGATCTTCTACGACATCATGCAATACCCCTACGATTTTTTCATCCATTGTTTTTCCGTACTCCATAACACGCATTACATGGGCAATATAGGGTGCATGGTATTTATCGGTCTGCCCTTTATGCGCTTTATCAGCAATCTTTATGGCTCTGTGTAAAAGTTCTTCTTTAGTCATTTTTTTGAAAAGATTCTGTGCAAAAATAGAAAATGCCTTAAATAAATAAGACATTTCTTTTAATTATTTTAAAATATTTTATCCCTGTGTTTCGTCTTCAACAGATGCAATGGGAGCGTTGTTTTTTACTGATTCTATGCCGTTCTCCATACCATTTTCAGATTCATACATCTGGCTGGTTCCAATAATCTGGCCATTCCCTGCTTTTAGATTAAAATAAGACTTTTCATTAGAAGAAGTTTTTCTTTCAAATTTAGAGTCGTCTCTAGAATTGATTCTCACGGATTCTATGCCGTTTTCACATCCTGATTTGGAGCTGTATCCCTGGCTTGTTAAGATTACCTGGCCGTTTCCTGCTTTCAGGTTGAATTGATAATCCCCGTTTGTTCTTGTAGAAATAATAAATTTTCCCATAATTTATTTGTTTTATGATGATGTTTCGGTTATTTAAAAGTAACAAAAATTTATAAAACAAAAAAGCACTTCAAAGTGAAGTGCTTTAACATCAAATTTATTTTAGAAAAGACTAATAATGTCCTTTTTCAATATAGTGTGCTGCAACTTTTTCAGTAAGAGCAACTATATTAGGATGATTAGTATATTTTGTAAATCTTCTTAATCCGGAAAGCATCATTCTTTGCTCATCTCCCTCAGCAAAAGAAACAATTCCTTCTTTAGCAGCAACGATGATTTTCTCAACTGCTTTGTAAAGGTTAAGCTGAGCCATAGCTGCTTCTACAGAATCAGGAGTAAAGTGTTTTTCAGCTCTTAAGATTGCAGATTCTGCCATGTAGATCTGATTAAGGATTTCTGAAGCATTTAGCAATAAGTGTTGCTGCTTTTCAATATCCATCATATATTTTTGAAGGGCAGCTCCTGAAACCATTAAGAATACTTTTTTAAGGTTTGCAATAATCGCTTTCTCCTCACTCATAAAGGCAGAATAATCCGGCACCTCAAATGAAGGGATACCCATTAATTCTTTACTGATTGCCATAGCAGGAGATAACAGGTCTAATTCACCCTTCATCGCTCTCTTGATCAGCATTCCTACTGCAAGTAGTCTGTTGATCTCATTGGTACCTTCATAGATTCTTGAAATCCTTGAATCTCTCCAAGCTGCCTCCATAGGAGTTTCCTCCGAGAATCCCATACCTCCGTATACCTGAATTCCTTCGTCAGCTGTATGTTGCGCCAGGTCAGATACGAAAACTTTAAGAATTGAACACTCTACAGCAAATTCTTCAACACCCTTTAATTCTGCAGCCTGATGATCTAATCCTCCCGCTACCAGTTCATCAATCTTATCCTGAATATCTTTAGCCGCTCTATACGAACCTGCCTCACTTACAAAAATTCCTGTTGCCATCTCAGCAAGCTTCTTTCTGATCGCTCCGAAAGTTGAAATAGAAACGCCAAACTGTTTTCTTTCGTTAGCATACTGGATAGAGTGGTTGGTAATTCTTCTCTGAGCATCAAGACAAGCTGCAGCTAATTTGATACGACCAACGTTCAATGCGTTCAAAGCAATTTTAAATCCGTTGTTTCTTTCTCCCAAAAGGTTTTCAACAGGAATTTTCATATCGTTAAAGAAAACCTGACGGGTAGAGGATGCACGGATCCCTAATTTATGTTCCTCTTCTCCGAAAGTTAAGCTTTCAGGATTTTCAAGTTCAGAACGGTTGATTACAAAGCCTGTAATATTTTTATCATCATCGATCTTTGCAAACAGAGTGAAAGTATCGGCAAATCCAGCATTGGAAATCCACATCTTTTGTCCGTTGATGATATAATGTTTACCATCCTCAGATAATTTAGCTCTTGTTTTTCCTGAGTTGGCATCAGAACCTGCATCCGGCTCTGTTAAACAATAGGCTCCAAACTTAGTTCCTGTAGCCAGATCCGGAAGATATTTTTTCTTTTGCTCTTCTGTACCGTAAAGAACAATTGGTAATGTTCCGATTCCGGTGTGCGCTCCGTATGCCGTAGCTAATGAACCGGTAACTCCCGAAATATAATCGCAGGCAAGCATGGTTGTTACAAAGCCCATTCCCAGTCCTCCATATTCTTCAGGAACAGCAATTCCAAGCATACCCATTTCACCAAGCTTACGCATTGTCTCTTCTGTAAATGCATAATCTTTCTTTTCGAAACGTTCCTTTTGCGGAACTACTTCTCTGTCAATAAATTCTTTCGCAGAATCACGAAGCATTTTTTGTTCCTCATTAAGTTCTTCAATAGAGAAGATCTCATTAGCAGGAATTTCTTTAATTAAAAACTCACCGCCTTTTCGTGTTTTATTAAGTGTATCACTCATTATTAATAATTTTAATTTTTGATTAAAGAATAAAGAGAAAAGAGTAAAGACTTACAACTTTAAGTTCTTTTGAAAGCCAGAAATCATTCTCTGTAATTCTGTGATTTTATTTTCTATATTTTCAAGTTGGGACAAATCAAAATAACTTCTATTGGAAGAAATGATAATCTGTGTTTGTAATTCATAAAGAGAGCCAAGACTTATTTCTAAAAAGCGATTGAAATCTTTATTGGAACTTCTACTTGAACCTTCAGCTATATTTGAAGGAACAGAAACTGAACATCTCCTAATTTGAGATTTTAGTCCAAATTCTTCACTTTTTGGAAAAATATCAGTAAGTATATAAACATCATTAGCTAATTCAATTGCCAATTTCCAGATATTTAAATTCTTAAAGTTATGTTTCATCAAAGTCTTTTCTCTTTATTCTTTTTTCTTTTATCTATAATAATTCAAAAATACTTGCTGCTCCCTGTCCTGTTCCTACGCACATTGAAACCATACCGTATTTATTTCCGCGTTTTCTCATTTCATCCAGAAGCTGTACAGTAAGCTTTGTTCCGGTACATCCAAGAGGGTGCCCCAGAGCGATTGCTCCTCCGTTTACATTAAGGATATCAGGGTTTAGACCTAATTCTTTTTTGATGGCAACTGACTGGGAAGCGAAAGCTTCATTTAATTCAATTAATTCGATGTCTTTTAATTCAAGGCCTGCTTGTTTTAGTGCTTTTGGAATAGCATAGATAGGTCCCATTCCCATGATTCTAGGCTCAAGTCCTGCAGCAGCATAGGCAACAAGCCTTGCTTCCGGCTGTAAACCTAACTCTTTTACCATTTCCTCACTCATAACCATTACGAAAGCAGCTCCATCACTCATCTGAGAAGAGTTTCCGGCTGTTACGCTTCCTCCGTTGGCGAATACAGGTCTTAGTTTAGCCAAACCTTCTAAAGAAGTATCTTTTCTTGGTCCTTCATCAACAGAAAAATCAAACTTTTTGGTTTGCATCTTCTGATTTTCATCCAGGAAATTATATTCTACAGGAAGGGGAACAATCTGATTGGTAAACTTACCTTCAGCATTAGCCTTTAAAGCTTTCATATGAGATTCAAAAGCGAACTGATCCTGTTCTTCTCTTGTGATCTTATATTGTTTTGCTACTTCTTCCGCAGTATAACCCATTCCCCAATAATAGTCAGGGTTTGTTTTGGCAATATCAGTTTCCGGAACCGGCTTGTATCCTCCCATAGGAATATAAGACATTGATTCAGTACCACCGGCAATAATACAATCCGCCATTCCGGCCTGAATTTTAGCTGAAGCAATAGCAATTGCCTCACTTCCTGATGCACAATATCTGTTTACAGTTACACCTGGAACTTTATCCGTATTCAATCCCATCAAAGAGATGAGACGGGCTACGTTTAAGCCCTGCTCAGCTTCAGGCATTGCATTTCCTACGATAAGGTCATCAATCCTGTTTTTATCCAATTGCGGAAGCTCAGCCATTAATTTTTCAATTACTGTAGCCGCCATTACATCCGGACGTGTAAAGCGAAGGGAACCTTTAGGCGCTTTACCCACCGCTGTCCTGTATCCTTTTACTATATATGCTTGTTTCATTTTTTTGTATTTAAGTATTAATGTAAAATGTATTAATGATCTAAAATGTTTAAGTATTAAATTTTTGCTTCAATTTGGCCAGCATATTTTGAATATGTTTAGTTTCTGAATAAATAATATCAAAATCATCATTTTTGAAAAACCCCAAATCATTAGCGATTAATATTTGTGTTTCGAATTCAAAGGATGATCCTAAGGCAATATTCAGGAAATGTGAAAACTGAGCATCTGTATCACGACCCGCACCTTCAGCAATATTTGAAGAAATTGAATAAAGACTTCTTCTTGATTGAGAGGTAAGTCCGAATATTTCATCTTTTGGAAAATCAAGCGTGGCCAGGTAAAAAATTTTACAAAGTTTCATTGATTTTGTCCAAACTTCTAGGTCTCTGAAATTGTGCATCGTTAATACATTAATACTTTTTACATTTTACAGAAAATTCTAATTCCTAAGTGGTTTTCCGTTCTGCAACATGTACTGTATTCTTTCCAGGGTTTTTCTTTCTCCGCAAAGTTGAAGGAAAGTTTCTCTTTCAAGATTCAATAGGTATTGTTCGGTTACAACAGTTGGTTCGGAAAGATTTCCACCTACCATTACATTGGCCAGTTTATCTGCGATCTTCTTGTCGTGTTCAGAAATAAAGTTTCCGGTTAACATCTGGTCTGTTCCTACATAGAACATTCCCAATGCATCTTTTCCTAAAACTTTTACGCTTTGTTCAATAGGTTGTGTGTATCCTTGCTCTGCTAATAATTTTGCAATCTTTTTAGCCTCTGCAATTTGTCTGTTTTTACTTACGGAAACAATATCTTTTCCTTTTTCAAGGATTCCCATATCATAGGCTTCGTAGGCTGAAGTTGCTACTTTACCCATGGCAATGTTCATGAAAGCTTCGCGTAGTCTGTTGTTTTTCACATCATCGGTGTGGAATTCTCTTGAGGTTCTTAAAGTTAATTCTTTAGTACCACCACCACCAGGAATTACACCAACTCCGGTTTCTACCAGGCCGATATAAGTTTCCGCAGCAGCAACTACACGGTCAGCGTGCATGGTCATTTCGCAGCCGCCACCAAGAGTCATTCCATGAGGAGCCACTACGACAGGAATTGAAGAATAACGAACTCTCATCATTGATTTCTGGAAATAAGCTATAGCCATATTCAGATCATCCCAGTCCTGTTCGATAGCCATCATAAGGATCATAGCTAAATTGGCACCTACCGAGAAGTTGGTCCCCTGGTTACCGATTACAAGGCCATCGTATTCTTTTTCAGCTAAGTCGATCGCACGGTTAAGTCCGTCAAGAACTTCTCCGCCAAGAGAGTTCATCTTGGAGCGGATCTCAAAATTGATAATTCCGTCTCCCAGATCTTCAATAGCTGAGCCTGAATTGCTCCAAAGTGTTTTATTCTTTCTGATATTATCTAAAATAATGAAGGCATCCTGACCCGGGATATTGTTGTAATTTCCTGAGTTTTTGTCATAATAGATACTTTGACCTTCATCATTAACTTTATAGAATGTTTGTCCTTTTTCCGCCAATTCTTTAGCCCAATCAGAAACCTCATAGCCTGCATCTTTCGCAAGTTCAATACCTTTTTGAATACCTACGGCATCCCAGATCTCAAACGGACCGTTTTCCCATCCGAAACCAGCTCTCATGGCATCATCAATTTTATAGATGTCATCAGAAATTTCCGGGACTTTATGAGATACGTAAGCGAATAACGCACCCAAAGATTTTCTGTATAATTCTCCTGCTTTATCTTTTCCGCCGATTAAAACTTTGAATCTGTCGATAGGTTTATCAATGGTTTTAGTAAGCTCAAGGGTAGGGAAAGATGATTTTCCCTGAAGTTCATATTCTAAGGTATCCAGATTTAATCCATGAATTTCAGATTTTCCATCTGCATTCTTCACTTTCTTGTAAAATCCTTGCTGTGTTTTAGAGCCTAACCATTTATTATCCATCATTTTCTGGATATAATTGGGAAGCGCAAACACATCATTAAAGTCATTGGCTTCTGAACCACTTTGGCGTACACCGTTAGCTACCATAACCAGAGTATCCAAACCTACCACATCCGCTGTTCTGAAGGTTGCAGATTTTGGACGGCCGATCACCGGTCCTGTTAATTTATCTACATCGGAAACGGTAAGACCTAATTTCTGTACATTATGTAAAAGGTCCATCATGGAAAATACCCCGATTCTATTGGCAATGAATGCTGGTGTATCTTTTGCCAAAACCGTAGTTTTACCCAAGAACTTGGCTCCGTAGTTCATATAGAAATCAACGATCTCGGGATCCGTATCATTGGTTGGGATAATCTCCAAAAGAGGAAGATAACGTACCGGGTTGAAGAAGTGGGTTCCTGCGAAATACTTCTTGAAGTCATCGCTTCTTCCTTCCGTTAATAAGTGGATAGGAATTCCCGATGTATTAGAAGAAATTAAAGTTCCTGGTTTTCTGAATTGTTCAATCTTTTCATAGACAGATTTTTTGATGTCCAGTCTTTCAACGACCACTTCAATAATCCAGTCTGTATTTTTTATTTTCTGTAAATCATCATCAAAATTTCCTACTTTGATTCTATCTGCAAATTTTGGAGAATAGAGTAGTGCAGGACTCGCTTTTTTAAGTTTTTCAAAGTTCTCTGCAGCAATTCTGTTTCTTACTGCTTTATCATCTTTGGTCAAACCTTTTTTTTGTTCTGCTTCAGTCAATTCAAAGGGAACAATATCTAAAAGCAAAACTTCCACACCAATATTGGCGAAGTGAGCTGCGATACCGCTTCCCATGATTCCTGAACCAAGAACCGTAACGTGTTTGATTCTTCTTTTCATCTGTAAACTATTTATTATTTATTTTTATTGGGTCAGACGTAACCTTTTGGTTGTATGTTAATTTATTTTCTGTTATTCAGATCGTTGGCAATTTTCATGATTTCATTCATTACTTCCTTAAAAATTTCCATTTTTTCCGGAGCAATTTTATCCATGACCCTTTTGTTGAAACTTAAGACCACTTCTTTTGAAAGATTTCTTGAGTTTAGCCCTTTATCTGTAAGTTTTATGATAACCTCTCTTTTGTCGGTAGTGGTTTTCTCCTTATAGATATAGCCGTTATCTTCCAGAAGTTTTATAATTCTTGTAAGAGAAGTAGGCTCAATGGCCATCTTGGGTCCCAAATTTGTGCTTCTTGTCCCTTCTTTAGGATCTATTTTAAGAAGTGTGAGCGCCTGAACGGCTGTAGAATCGTGCTCCTGGGCAAGTTCTGTGAACATTTTGGATACAGCAAGCCAGGTTTGTTTTAGAACCAGATCTACATTTTCTATTTTTTCTTTGTTGTTATCCATCATTTTTGGTAATAGGTTTTTATCAAATTTAGTAAATATTATGCATGCATAGTATTTATTAACGTTAAAATTTGTTAACAATCTGATAGTAAATCGATTAAATTGTATGATTAGCATAATACTATGCATGCATAGTATGTGAAATAAGTAATAAAAAGCGCGTATTAATGAATGTTTTTGATGGAATCAATGATTTCTTCGAATGATTCACATTGATGTTTTGTGTTATGGTAATAAATTACCCAAAACTTGTTTTGAAACTCAAATTTAAAAGATGAGAGGTCTTTTTGAAAGTTTTTTTGAAGCAGTGAATACAGCATCTCCTTGTAAATCGGAGGGGCAGAAATTTCCGGTGCTACAAAACTTTCGTTAACCTGAAATAAAGAAACGTTGGTTAGTTCATCATGTTGAAGTAGGAGATCTTCAACAATCCCTGTATACAAATGATTGTCTTTTACGTACCATATCTTATCAGCAAATTCTTTTGCCAGCCGCCAGTCGTGGGAAGAAAAAAGGATAAGTTTGTTTTGTTCCTTTGCCAGCCTGCGTAATGTTTTAAGGATGATAATCTTATTTTTTTCATCAAGATGAGTGGTAGGCTCATCTAGAATAATAATAGGGGAGTTTTGTGTCAAAGCACGTCCAATAAATGCTTTCTGAAGATTTCCATCAGAGAGATTTTTCAGGAGTATATCCTTATACTGATTCAAATTCAGTTCATTGATGATATGTGAAACTTCATCTCTGTCCTCTTTTTTTAATTCAAAATAATATGGATAATAAATATATTTTCCTAACGAAATAAGATCTTCCACCGTATAGTTTTGTGGAATAACCGCCTTAGAAAAAACAATGGCAATATTCTCTGCAATTTCTTTAACAGACAGTTTCTTTATATTCTTACCATTTATTAAAATTTCTCCTTGTAATAATGGTATCTGATGTAAAATTGATTTAATCAGAGTGGTTTTTCCTACACCATTGTTTCCAATCAACAAGCATACGTCTCCTAAATTCAAATGGGTATTAGTATTTGAAATCAGGGTGGTATTATAACCAATATGGGCTTGTTTGATTTGTAGATGCATTTTTTTGTTTTTGTTATTTGTAAAGAAGCAATGAAATTTATCTATATCCAGTTTTCTTGCGTCTTAAAAATATACAGTATTTATCTTAATTTTTGTGTCTTTTACAATTAACGAATTAAACTTTATTCTGCTTCAAAAGCATCACAAGGATAACGGGGATTCCAAAAATAGAACTTATCACATTCAACGGAATTTGACTTTTCTCTGCAATAATTGAAAACAGTAACATCATCAGCATTCCCAGCATCATATTCAAGATCCACTGCTGCCAGAGTTTAGCAGGATTATAAATAAGTCTGCAAAAATGAGGAACAATGATTCCTATAAACAAAATAGGCCCCAAAAATGCTGTTATAGATGCTGATAGGAGCGAAGCGGCTATGATGATGAATAGCTTTAAATGATGCAAGTTTACTCCAAGGCTCTGTGCATAGGAACTGCCCAAGGAATTTCCAATTAATGGTTTAATGGTTTTAAAAGACATATATAAGCCGACAATGACCAAAACAGATAATACAAGGATCTGGTTTCTGGTGACCATATTATTTGCACCGAAAGACCATAGGATATAATTTTTCAGACTTTGATTTTCTGCATACAACTGAAGTAAAGAAACAATTGCTCCGGCCAGTGCGGAAACTAAAAACCCGAAGATAATAAGATAAGATTTGTCCTGGAATTTCTTAGAAATGGATAAAAGTACGATCATCAGGAAGAAACTGCCGATAATCGCTGATAAGCTCAGAAAACTGTTCTGGAGATAATCCGGAAGCAGAATATCATGTGAAAAGAAAATATAAAATGAAACAGATAAACTAGCTACGGAAGTAATACCTAATATATCCGGACCTGCTAATGGATTCTGGAAATATTCCTGCATCAGAAACCCTGAAGTAGGAATGGAAATTCCTGCTAAAAGCATTACCAAAACCCTGTTGATACGAATATCTGCAATCTGGCCGTTGGCTGAGCTATAAAAAAAATCCTTTAGGTTTAAACTTAAAAATCCCGTATTCAGATTAATAACCGCAGCCAGAATAATGGCGATTATAAATAAAAAACACAGGATTTTGAATTTTTTTGACATTTTCAGAAGTGATTCCGTACAATTTATTTTAAGAATGAATCGATCTTAGAATTTAAAAGTTCTTCATTCATCATTCCAAGATATTCATCAGTTTTCGCTCCTTTTCTCATGTAAGTAAAAGGGATAGAACCACCGTCCCATTTTTTAAAATTTTTCGGAAAGAAATTCTCATCAAGCTTTTGGCCATCCAGTAAGATTATGTTTTTTGCAAGATCATTTTTTTCTGCAAAATCTTTAACTGCAGTACTCCAATCAGACTTTTTATCCAGATTAACAAAAGTAAACTTTACAGGTTTTCCTTTCAGTTCTTCCATTTTTTTTCTGAAATGTGGAATTTCCTGAATACATGGCCCACACCAAGTGGCAAAGAAATTAGTAACATACAGTGTGTCATTATTTTTTGCCAGATAGTCTCCAATATTTTCGGGAGAAATTTCTTTTGAAATATAAGCTGTGTGATCAGCAGAAGTAGTATTTTCTGCAACAGCTACTGAATCCTGGGATATCCCTTTGTCATCAGTTTTTGAACTTTCTTTTTTACAACTGGTCAGCGCAAATATAACTAGGGTTGATAAAATGATCTTCTTCATAATTATTTTAGTATTTTTGATTTTGAAGTATGGAACAACAAATCTATAAAGGGAAACTCACAACGTTTCATTGGTTAAAAATAGCGAAAAAGGAAGAACTGACCAAAAATACTTTCTCCCTGGAATTTGAGATTCCCGGGAATTTACAGAAGAATTTTAAATTTGAAGCGGGTCAGTTTGTCAGTATTAAATTTCAGTCCCATGGAAAAGATATCATCAATGATTATTCAATGACATCGGCTCCTTACGAGAAAAAAATAAGCCTGGGCATAAAAGTGAATTCTCCTATAGGAGCAACAGCAGAACTGTTTAAAAATTATAAGGTTGGAAATGAACTATTGGTAAGTGAACCGGGAGGTCGATTTACTTTAATATCTAAACCCAGTGAATTCAGAACGATAGTCGGTTTTGCTGCTGGAATCGGGATAACCCCGGTGTTAAGCCATTTCAAAAATATTCTTCATAATGAGCCCAGAACGCGACTGTTTTTGTTTTTTGGAAATAAAAATTCTGACGAATTAATCTACCGGGATCTTTTGGATAATCTGGCCAGAACTTATGGGGACAGATTACAGATATTTTATTTCTTTTCGCAGGAAAAAACACCGGATCAGCTTTTTTATGGAAGGCTAGATGCGAAAAAGTTAAACCTGATTATCAATCAGATTTTGCACCTTGATGATACAGACGAAGAATCCACCATCTGGGATGCAGTAGATGAAGTTCTAATCTGTGGAAAAGGGGACATGATAAAAACACTGGCCAATGCATGCTACCATCATGGAATCCCGAAAAAAAATATTCATTTTGAACTTTTTGAAGAGTTTAATGATGATATTTATCCTATAGAAAAAGAGTTTCCGTTGATTGAAAATGTGGAAATCGATTTTAAAATACTGGGAAAAGACTACAATACCCATCTTCCGGATAACAAGGATAAAATTCTGCAGCAATTGCTGGTTCAGAAATTTCCTGTTCCTTATTCCTGTAAATCCGGAATTTGCGGAAGTTGTGAATGTTATTTGGAAGAAGGAGAAGTTGAATTACTAGAGAATGAATATTTAACGGAAAAAGAAGAGTTGCAAGGGAAAATATTAGCATGCATGTCTATAGCAAAAACAAAGAAAATAAAGCTTAACTTTGATCTCATTTGAGAGCTGTAAAAAACATATTCAATCTTATTCTCACATCAATAGAAATTGGAATTCTAGTGATATGTTTGGCTAATGCCTGGGTGTTTGCCCTTACTAATGGGAGGACCTATACCAAAATATCAAAGATACCACCTCGTGAGGTCGCTCTGGTTTTAGGTACTTCACCTAAGATGAGATCCGGACTATCCAATCCTTATTTTACGAAAAGAATGGATGCTACTGCTTTATTGTATCATCATGGAAAAATCCGTAAAATAATTGTAAGCGGTGAAAAAAGCAAAGGTTATAATGAACCGGCTGCGATGAAAAATTATCTTGTTTATCAGGAAGGAGTTCCTGAAGAAATCATTATTGAAGATCCGAAAGGCTTCAACACATATAAGAGTATTTTACGTTGTAAGGATGTGTACAAAAAAAGTAATGTTATTATAGTATCTCAGGGATTTCATAACCTTCGGGCCCTATTTTTCGCAAGAAACAATAATATGAATGCACTGGGATTTGATGCGCAGGATGTAAATAAACCCGAAAGCTACTACAGAAATCAGTTCAGGGAGATTTTCGCAAGAATGATCGCTGTAGTCTATTTCCTGTTGGGAATTTCTCCTGATTAGAAAGGATATCCAAACGCTACATTCAATGTAGGTTTAAAAGGCTGGAAATCTTTGAATCTCCATCTGTCACCGGTAGGTTTATTAGGATCATAGATTTTATATGCAAAATCAAGCCTTAAAGTGATGTATGCAATATTTACCCTTAATCCGAATCCACTACCGATACCCACCTGGCCTAAGAATTTATTGAATTTAAACTCATCGCCGTATCCATCATTATAATCCCTGAGACTCCAGGTATTCCCAATATCGGTAAATAGCGCCCCTTCATACATATCGTTGAAAGGCAGACGATATTCAATATTTGTAGTAAGCTTTAAATTATCTGTCATATAAGTACGAACTCTTTCATCAATCTGAGAGTCAGCAGGACCTAAGCCTCCAAAAGCAACCCACGCCCGGATATCATTGGATCCCCCGTTGAAATAAGACCTGATAACCGGCATCGATGAAGAGTTTCCGTAAGGTATTCCTACTCCTACGAACTGACGAAGTACTAAAGTCTGATTTCCGTTAAACTTAAAGTACTTTCTTACGTCAATATCAAATTTTACAAACTGTGCATAAGGCACTCCAAAAATTGTTCTTTGAGGACTTGTGATTACACCTCCGCCATCATTTCTTTTTTGATTAAAAATGCTTAATATATTACCAGCCAGTTCTACCTTTCCATTAAAGTAGAAAGCGTTAGGATAATCCTTCTTACCGATTTCGTTATACACATAATTATAGATCATGGACGAAATCAGAACATCCTGGGTTTGCCTGTCTTTATTGACAAGAATTCCTGTAAATGCAGTAAAAAGATCCGCACCAGCCTGATCTAAAGAATTACGATAGGCATTATCAGTGACAATCTGTTGAGATACTTCATCTACTGAAAGCTGTCCGGATAAAAGCTTGGCTTTCGTTGCTGCACCTTGCGGGCTGTTTTGAAAGTAATTCTCAAATATTTCATCTTTTAGATCACGATCGTTTGTAAAGTAATCATAATAAGCCGATTTATTTTTTGTTAAACTTAACTGTGTATTAAAAAGGGTCAGCCTATGGGATACTTTATCATTAACCGTAGCGAGATAATTAAGGCCGGTATTGAAGTTAACTCTTCCTAAACCGATATTATTTTGTACAGTAGCCCCCAGAACAATTGATGATGTAGGGCTGTATCTTTTAGGAATCAATTTATAATAATCAAAAGGCAGTAAAAGTCTTGGGAAATTCAGGGAAGCCTGTGCTGATAATTCATAGGCTAATATCCGCTGACTGATATCTTTGGTGCTTCTGATAGAACCAAAAGTACCCGCCAGACTTGTCGAAAGGTTTTCTGCCCCTCTAAAAACATTTCTGGTAGTAAGGTCTATGGAGGGAGAAATCCCAAGATTTAATAACTGCGAATAATTGATATCCGTTCCTACTTTTAATTCATATTTCGGAAGCGGTTTAAGTATATATAATACATCAATAATACTATCATTAGGAGAGCCTTCACCTCCGTGTCTTAGAGAATCTTTTGCTTTCAGAATGCTAAAGTTATTCATAGAGAGGAGATTCCTTTTGGTAAGGTCAAGCTTTTTCTGATCATAAATCTGTTTGTTTCCAACTATGATATTTCTCCATACAGAACGGGTTGTGTATTTATTATCAACCTTATGGAACCGTATTCCTCTTAAGCTGTCTTTGGTTGTATTTTTACGGTATTCTGATGCTTCATTAACGATGGCTACGTCTATATTACCAATAGTTGCCCTTTTATAAGGAGTATCAATGGAATCTTTATGAATTTCAAGGGTCAGAGGAACCTGTTTTCTGCTTTTTAGTGAATCGGCGACAAAATAAATTTCATCATTGGCACTATTGAATCTGTAATACCCATAATCCCTCATGATTTCATTAAGTCTGGTAACTTCTTTTTCAAGAACCGTTTGATCAAGTACCTGTCCGGATCTGATGAGGGTTCCGTTAATTTTCTGCTGGTAAAGATTATGGAGAACCGGATCCGGAATATTGTAATAATATTCTTTAATATAAGTAGGATCATTATGTGTAATGAAATACGTAACAGCCGCTTTTTTTGCTGCAGAATCTATTTTGGTTTTAAACTTTACTTCTGCATCCCAGTACCCTTTGTAAGTAAGTCGTTTTTCAATGGATTCGGCTCCTTTTTCCACTTTTGTTTGATCCAGGATAACAGGAGGTGAACCCCAGTTGTGGTATAACCTGTCTAATAAAAGGCTTTTTCCCACACTACTTTTCATATTGTATTTAATGAAGAGCGAATCCCTGAGCTTTTGCGTTCGCATTTCGCTAGGGTAGGTCATGTATTCATTAAGAATAGTGTCATATTTAGGATTGGCGGCGTTGTATAATAATAAGCCTAAAGGCATAAAAAGGAATTGCTTCTTATTGGGTTTTTGCTGAACATAACCCTTTAGCTCTCCATCAAATGGTTCTTTTTTATCAGTAAAAGTGAATGTGTTCTTCGTAAGCAAATATTCGCCATCGGGAACTTTCTTTGTGGTGCTACAAGCATAAAGAAGAGTAACAAATGTTGCAAATGATATAATTTTATAATATTTTTGAGGAGAATTCTTATAATGCTTACAGCTCATACAATAAAAATTTTACAGTCTTTAGATAAAAAGAAGTTCCGACAAAAATACAATTTGTTTTTGGTTGAGGGTAATAAAATCATTTGTGAACTTCCCAATTCTAACTTTAAAATTAAAGAAATATTATCTACAGATCCAGAGAAAATTAAATTTTCTGACGTTCCTATTATCCATATATCTGAAAATGAGCTGAAAAAGATCAGTTTTCTTAAAACACCTAAAGATTCCGTTGCCGTTTGCTATATGAATTCTGAGAAAAAGATGGCAGACCCGGATATACAGATTGTATTGGATGGGATTCAGGATCCCGGAAATCTGGGAACTATAATCCGTTTAGCCGATTGGTTTGGGATAGAACAAATTATTTGCAGTGAAGATACAGTGGATTTTTATAATCCCAAAGTGATTCAGGCAAGTATGGGATCTTTTACAAGAGTGAACATGGTGTACTGTAATCTTACCGATTATCTTTCGAATACGGAGAATGTTAATATAGGAACAGATATGGAGGGAGAAAATATATACCAATTCGAGAAGCCTAAGAAACTAAACCTGATTTTAGGAAATGAAGGAAATGGAATGCGACCGGAAACGGAAAAGTTGCTTCATAAAAGTATTAGTATTCCTAGGTTTGGTACATCTCAGTCAACGGAAAGTCTTAATGTATCCATGGCAGCAGGAATTATATTGGGACAATTGTTTTCTAAATAGATTCCAAAAGTCAGAGGTTAGCTGGATTAAATTTTAAAGATAACCTTTAGCTAACTTCTAACCTCTGGTTTGTTATTTTTATATTAATTGCTCCATGCTGGATACACTTTTATTTTTCTGATAACTTTCAAGCTTTTTTCTGACAAATTTTAATGCAATTGGCGCAAGATAAATCATAGCCACACCAAGCAGTTTCTTTTTCCAATTAGAACTACGCATATTTTTCTTTGCATAGTTTCCAACAAGAGCAGTAGCACCTAACCTGATGATACCATCCAGTGCATTACCCTTGAGCGCTGAGCTTGCAATACCCATTGCTGTATTTTTGCTGATAAACATATCTTTCACCTCAGAAGTAAGCTGTTTAGCAATCACATCCTTTCTCAGGACTATTTTTTCATCACCATCTTCATCTACTTTTTCCTGAAGATATTGATCCGTTAAACCATTGGTAAATGCGCTTAAACTTTCTTTTGTATTCTTGAATGTAAGAAGGTTTTCCAAATCATCAAGTTCTGCCTTCAGTAACTTCTTCTTTATTCTTAATTCTTTCAGACTTTCATAGTTTCTGCTCATAGTTTAATGATTTAAAAATTTAATAACCTGGTCCGCTACGGTATTTACAATTCTCTTTTTAAACAGAACAACAAGAATCATTATCAATAAGTAAAATGCAGCTACAATAAGGAATCCGTAGGAGTAGTTGTCCAACGCTTTACCGATAAGAAATGCAATTCCAAAGTTGAAAAGAATAATAAAAAAAGCAAAAGCAACAAGCAATACGACCAGATAGGTAATCATACCTGCGGAGAGTGATGACTTTTCGGTAGCTTCTATTTTAAGTAGATCTATTCTCTTAGATGCATATTCTTTAAGAGTTTCTATCATCTGTTTTTCTTTAAAGTTACAAAAAAAGGAACTTTAATGCAAAAAGTCCCTTTCATAATTTAAAATTAATTGAAATTATTACTATTTAAGATCGTTTAATTCTGCTTCTACATCTTTTACTACATCTGTAGTTTTAGAAACAATCTGATCTTTATATTTATCGTATCCATCTTTTACGGTATGAGCAACACTGTTTGCTGTTTCTTTAAAAGTAGAAGATATATTGTCATACTGATCTTTTACTCTTTCAGAAACTTCTCCGTATTTTGTTTTAGCCTGATCTTTAAGATCGTTAGCTTTTGTTTTAATCTTTTTTCTCGTTTCTTTTCCTTCTTCCGGCGCATAAAGCATTCCAAGTACTACACCTGCTGCTGCTCCAGCTAGAAGTCCCGCTAATATACCTGCTGTATTGTTTCCTTTTCTAGACATTTTTCGTTTTTTTTAATAGTTAAATAATATTAGTTTTTACTTTGTTAAATATTACAATTAATATACCAAATGAGCCTATGGTCCTATTAAAAATTGTTAAATCTTTTGGATATAAGACAGTATGGCTTCGATGGTTTCTTCTTTAGAAAGTTCGGTATTGTCAATAACAATGGCATCTTCAGCTTGTCTTAACGGGGCGATTTCTCTTTCACTGTCAATTTTATCTCTTTCGATAAGATTTTCTTTTACCTGCTGCTCGTTTGCTTCGATATTTAAACTCAAAAGCTCGTTGTATCTTCTTTTGGTTCTTTCATCGATGCTTGCCGTAAGGAAGAACTTAAAATCAGCATTGGGAAGAACTACGGTCCCGATATCACGGCCGTCCATTATAATACCTCCTTTTTCGGCAAGGGAACGCTGGGATTGTAATAAGAAATCCCTTACTTCCTTTTGTTTAGCTACAAGGCTTACATTGTCAGAAACTTCATTAGTTCGGATCTCCTTTGAGATATCATTATGGTTCAGATAAAGAACCAGTTCACCTTCATCATTTTTAAATTCAAGCTGGATCTGATCTAATGATGAGAAAAGTAGATTAAGGTCAATAGAACCTTTTTCGTCCTTACAATTTTGCAGGGCAAACCAGGTAACTCCTCTATAAAGCGCTCCGGTATCCAGGTGAATAAGTCCTAATTTATCGGCAATGACCTTTGATATTGAACTTTTTCCGGTAGAGGAGTATCCATCGATAGCTATTACAGGTTTTTTCATACTGCAAAGTTCAAGATTTTTTTTAAAAAATCAAGGAAATGGAAAATTAAATATTGAAAAAGTTTAATAGCGATGCCCGCTAAGGTCCATAGATATTCCTATTTGATTCACATTGGAAGAGTTATGGTATCTTACATGAGCATAATCTACACGGAATCTTGAAATTTTAATTCCAAATCCTCCTGATAGTCCAGAGAAATTTCTTTGGTCAGCTACAGCCAGTTCATTTCCTCTTTTCACATTATATCCTAATCTGATATTAAAGTTTTTCTCCGGAAATAATTCTGCTCCAATAGAAAAGTGATCTGCAATTTTTCTTCCCACATTCACTTCCTGACCATCTACGTTAAACGGAGATGAAATATTGAATTGCTGTAAATCATGGGCAGTAATTGTAATGGCAAGTGGAATAGCCTTTAAGATTCTCGTATATCCCAGATCAATACGAAACGGAAGGTTCTCACGGGTGCCATTAAAAGATTTGAACTGATATCCGAAATTTCTTGCGACAAGAGAGAGAACTTCTTTGTTTTTTTTATTATGGTAAGTAATTCCGGCAGTTCCTGAAATAGCAGAAGAAGTATAGGTATCTATTTTTGAAGTAATAAAATTAATTCCTCCTCCAATGGTCCAGTCTTCTTCAAACTGATAGGCGTAACCAGCTCCGATGGCAACATCGGATGCGTTGAATTGTCCGTTTTCAAAACCACTTTCATCAGTCCTTGGAATATCACCATAACTCATATATCTGGCGTTGATTGTAGCCATGTGGCCATTATCAAAATCTTTAGCAAAAGCAATCGTTCCGTATTTGGAATCCGCAAGATATGCTGCTCCGTTCACAGAAAGTTGTTTGTCTGAATCTTTATTAAGTAAGGCCGGATTTGCTATAGCAAAGGAAACATCATAATCTCTTATAGTAATTGCATCGCCACCTAATGCAGCCTGTCTGGCAGATACGGGAATGTTTAAGAAAGGATAAACATTTGTTCCCGTTTGTGCATAAGAAACAATTCCTGACAGAAATAATGAAAGAATGATAATTTTCTTCAATTCAATTTATAATTATTGCAAAAATAATCCTTTTTTGTAGTTGTCAAAATATTTCTAACATTATTTACAGCTAAATATTTTTCTTTTTTCAATATTTTTAATGATTATATTTGCAAAATCAAATTTCAGGGATATAAACCCTATTTAAAATTTATTAAAAATTAAAGATGAAATATAAAAGAATCCTTCTAAAACTTAGTGGTGAAGCCTTAATGGGGAACAGACAATATGGTATTGACAATGACAGACTTCAGGAATATGCTGTTGAAATAAGAAAAGTAGTAGATAAAGGTTGTGAAGTTGCCATTGTAATTGGAGGAGGAAATATATTCCGTGGAGTAGCAGGTGCTGCAAAGGGAATGGACAGAGTTCAGGGCGATTATATGGGTATGCTTGCAACAGTGATTAATGGAATGGCTTTGCAAGGTGCTTTGGAAGACGCCGGTATTAAAACCAGACTTCAATCTGCTATAGAAATGGACAAGGTAGCTGAACCATTCATTAAAAGACGTGCAGTAAGACATTTGGAAAAAGGAAGAGTGGTTATTTTCGGAGCAGGAACCGGAAACCCTTATTTTACAACTGATACTGCAGCTACATTAAGAGCCATTGAAATTGGTGCTGATGTTATTTTAAAAGGAACAAGGGTAGATGGAATTTATGACAGTGATCCTGAAAAAAATGCGGACGCTGTAAAATATAATTCTTTATCTTTCGATGAAGTTTTCGAAAAGAATCTTAAAGTAATGGATATGACTGCATTTACTTTAAGTCACGAAAATAAACTTCCTATCATCGTATTCGACATGAATAAAGAGGGGAATTTAGTAAAGATTGTAGACGGAGAAAACGTTGGTACTTTAGTGGATTTATAGTCAGTAAAGTAAATAGATAAAGAGATTTAAAAATTATTTATTGTTGATCACATACCACTGAGGTAAAGATCATCGTTTATAAATGTGTAATTTATCAAATTTTAAATATATAATGGAAGAATTAGATCTAATAGTAGAGTCTGTAAAACAGGACATGGAAGCGGCTATTAAGCACCTTGAACATGTATTTCAAAGAATTAGAGCCGGACGTGCTTCTACTTCAATGGTTCAGGATGTGATGGTTGAATATTACGGAGCTCCAACTCCGATCAACCAGGTTGCTAATGTTTCGGTTCCTGATGCAATGACGATTTCTATTCAACCTTGGGACAGAACAGCAATCAATGCTATTGAAAAAGCTATTATTAATTCAAACTTAGGTTTTGCACCTTCTAACAACGGGGAGAATATTATTTTGAATGTTCCACCTTTAACAGAAGAGAGAAGAAGAGATCTGGCAAAACAAGCTAAAGGAGAAACCGAACAGACAAAGATTGTCGTAAGAAATGCAAGACAGGACGGTTTGAAAGAACTTAAAAAACTTGAAGGTGTTTCTGAAGACGTTATTAAAGGCGTTGAAGAGGATATCCAGGCACTTACTGATAAGTATGTGAAAGCCTGTGATGACCACCTTAAAACAAAAGAAGCTGAAATTATGAAAGTGTAACTTTCGCTTTAGAACATATACTAAAACAGGCCTCATTATGAGGCCTGTTTTTTTATTGTCAATAAGGCTGAAGGTGTTTCTAATATCTAAAAATAAAATTGTTAGAATGATTTGGAAACGGGAGCCTTTCCCTTTTAAAAAACGCTCCGGAATCCGGAGCGTTTTGTTATTGATATCTTTTATGTTCTTTATTTTTAGAAAACCTTTTGGTAATAGGTTTAAGAAATGCCTTGTATTTTTCAGCGTCAAAGAGTTGCGAATCCGTTAATGCTTTATAGGTCATAATCACTCCAAACGGGAACAGTATAATATTAGGGAGCCATGCTGCCAGATATGGATTTAATGTTCCTGCCCAGGCAAGGTTTTCCATTCCCACATTAATCACATAGAAAATAATAAATATAACAATGGCAATAATTACGGGAACTCCCATTCCTCCTTTTCTGATGATGGAACCTAAACTGGCGCCGATAAGGAAGAATATGATACAGGTAAATGAATAGGAGAGTATTCTTTGCTGATAAATAACAACTTTACTGAAATACTTAACATTGGGTTTGAAATCATTGGCTTTACCGTCTAGTGTGGTTTTCAGATTATCCAATCTCGTATAGGCATTGTAGATAATCTCCATCTTCCTGTTTCCTTTTACCGTATCCAGTTTTAGTTGTTGTTTAACCGGAGCTTTGGATTTATTGTTTTTATCCATATAGCTGACGGTGGAGTTGGTCTGGTTCAAAACATCGTCCGTGACGGTGGAAAAGAATCTTTCGTTGTCTTTTTTATTAAGATCAATAGTTTTATTAAGCTGATTGAATGTCTGAAAACGGTAATCATCCGTGATCTGCTCTTCTTCGATTGCTTTATTGATGAGCTCGCTAATGTCAAAATGCGAAACAAGGGTATCAAATTTAATCGCCTGATCCGGTTGCTTTAATCTCACATTTTCACCTTTTCCTGCAAAATTATCTTCAAACACATAGCCCTTATAAAGCTCAAGTTTTAAGTAATGGTTGTTAGCTGCAGGAATAAATTTCCCTCTTTCAGCGACAATAGACTGCTGGTTTTCGAATGTGCTAGCTTTTCTGTGAACAAACACACCTTCAATACTATTGTCTTCGTGGATTTTATCAAACTTCACCATATAACCGGGTATCTGATCAATAAACTGCCCTGGAGTAAAGTTAAGAGCGGGTTTTGTCTGAGCAATATTGAAAAGCATATTTTTCGCTTTTCTTTGAAAATCCGGGATAATATTATTAGAGAAAAAGAACAGCATTATAGATAATATGGTGGTGACCCCAAAAAGAGGAACCATAACCCTGGTTAATGAGATTCCGGCGGCTTTCATAGCTGCAAGCTCGTAACGCTCCCCAAACTCACCAAAAGACATGATACTTGCTAAAAGGATCGTAAGAGGCAAAACCATACTGATAACACTTACCCCTAAATAAAAAAGGAGCTTAATAATTTGCCAGTAGCTTAATCCCTTTCCCATAAACTGCCCTAACTGAACCCAGATAATGTTTACAATAAATATGAAAAACAATACACTGAATATAAAGAAAAATGGTCCGAAAAAGGTTTTTATGATATATCGGTCTAGTATTTTTAACATTCGCCAAAATTAATGAAAAAGCCACAAAGTTTACTTTGTGACTTTATAAATTATTACTTTTTTAATTACAATTCTGTAATAACGTAATTTTTAAATTTATTCTTATCGAAAACAAACATGTTAGGATCTAATTCCTGGTTCTCCTTGTATTCTTTTATGGCAATTACTGCAACATCTTTGTTGCTTCCATGCTGTTCAAGTTTCACCATTTGTTTCTTAGCTGAGTCTACAAACAGATAAACATAACTTAATCCATTAGGCTTAACCGGAGTAAGCTTGATCAGATCAGCACTTACACCATTGACCACTTTCTTTCCTCCATAAACTACATTGTAATCATTTCTGTAGGTAGAAAGGTAATTGATAGGGGAGAACATAGTACTGCTTCCGTTAGGTTTGGCAATCGTTACTTCCATGTCGTCAGCATTAATATTGTAGATCTTGCTACCATCGAAAATCTGTTCTGTATCCATGATTTTCAATTTATATTTATCTCCCGATGAGTAATAGATGCCAGGCTCTGTTTTAGCAACCTTGCCATTTACACCGCTTCCAAAAGAAAATTTAAAATAGGTATTCTTTTTAGAATTATAATTGGACGTGATATCATCCAATATCTTTTTAGCTTTTGCATCTATTTTCTGTGCATTGGATAATCCAACAGCTCCTACCACAAATCCTCCTAATATAATTTTCGAAACTATATTTTTCATTTTTTTACTTTAATATTCTTTAGACATTTTTTCCACTTCAAAAGTTAAACATTATGGCATGTTTTCCTTTATTTACGCAAATCTTCCAAAAACTGTTCCAAAGAATGAAGGTCGCTAATAATAACTTCCCTTGCCTTTGCGCCATTAAAGCCTCCTACAATACCACTAGCCTCCAGCTGGTCCATAATTCTTCCCGCTCTGTTATATCCTAATTTAAGTTGTCTCTGAAGCATGGAAGTAGATCCCTGCTGAGTAGAAACAATAATTCTGGCTGCTTCTTCAAACAGTGCATCTTTTTCGTTAGGATCGAAAGAACCTACTGAACTTGTTGCATCTTCAGAAACGTATTCAGGAAGAAGAAACGCAGAAGCATATCCTTTTTGCTCGCCAATAAATTCTGCAATTCTTTCTACTTCAGGCGTATCTACAAAGGCACATTGCAGTCGAAGAATTTCATTTCCATTAAAGTAAAGCATATCCCCCTTACCAATCAGCTGATCAGCACCGGTAGAATCAAGAATTGTTCTTGAATCTACACTTGAAATTACCCTGAATGCTGCTCTTGCAGGGAAGTTTGCTTTGATCATCCCTGTAATTACATTTACGGAAGGTCTTTGGGTAGCAACAATGAGGTGAATTCCTACTGCTCTTGCCAGCTGTGCCAGTCTTGCTATCGGTAATTCTACTTCTTTACCTGCTGTCATAATTAAATCGGCAAATTCGTCAACCACCAGAACGATGTATGGTAAGTAACGGTGTCCGTTTTCAGGATTTAATTTTCTTTCAGCGAATTTTTTATTGTACTCTTTTAAATTCTTACAAAATGCATTTTTAAGTAAGTCATATCTGTTATCCATTTCAATACAAAGAGAATTCAGTGTATTGATTACCTTATTGGTATCCGTTATGATGGCATCATCCGTATCCGGAAGTTTTGCTAAATAATGTCTTTCAATTTTTGAATATAAAGAAAGTTCCACTTTTTTAGGATCAACCATTACGAATTTCAGTTCGCTTGGATGTTTTTTGTATAAGAGAGAAGTAAGAATTGCATTAATACCTACTGATTTACCCTGGCCGGTTGCACCTGCCATCAGTAAGTGTGGCATTTTTGATAAATCTGCCATGAAGATCTCGTTGGAAATGGTTTTTCCAAAAACGACAGGTAGATCCATGTCTGTATTCTGAAATTTGTGCGAAGCGATTACAGAGCGCATAGAAACCATGGTAGGATTCTTTCTTGGAACTTCAATTCCAATGGTTCCTTTTCCAGGCATAGGTGCAATGATTCTGATCCCCAGCGCTGAAAGATTCAGCGCAATATCATCCTGTAGTTTTTTAATGGCGGATACCCTGATTCCTGCTTCAGGAACAATTTCATATAAGGTTACTGTGGGTCCGATGGTTGCCTTAATTTCAGCAATACCTACATTAAAGTTCTTTAAAAGACCAACAATCTTATTTTTATTCTCTTCTAATTCTTCTTTATTGATGGAAATCTCCTCATTACCATAATCTTTTAGTAATTCCACCGGAGGCATTTGAAACTTGGCCAGATCTAATTTGTGATCATACAGACCATGTTTTTCTACCAGTTCCTGAGATTGCTTTTCTGTGTCATCTAAAACATCAATTACAGGAGCAATTTCAACATTGAACTTAATATTTTCCTGCGATGGAGTAGATGGTGTAAGATCAAAGGCCTGTTCCGGAGTTGAAACCGGAAGACCTGGTTTGGTATTAAGATTAAGGTTGATCGGCTTAGCATTGTCATCATCTTCAAATGAAGTATGATTAGGAGTAGTAATGGTTTCCAGGTTTGTAGATACCGGGACCTCAGGAAAACCTTTAGGTACCTTTACCGGTTCCTGTTGTTTCACAGGCTCACTCATATCCGTAACCGAAATATTAGGATGATTGTCGAGTGCTTCTTCTTCCAGCTCTTCATCAGCCTCAAAGTTTTCGTCAGAACTAGGCATCATGGATTTTACCTTTCCGATCGTATTTTCATTAATATTATTAAGTTTTGCTTTGATGGAACTCGGACGTAAGTTAAACTCAAGGATAAAATATAAAGCTATACTTGAGGCCAGTACCAACCAAAGACCAACAGTTCCTATGATTGCATTAAGCGAATCCATAATCTGGTAGCCATAAACGCCTCCCAAAACACCTTGTCCTTTTGTAACAGCTCCCATGAAAATAGGAACCCAGCAGATAAAAAACAACGAATGACCTATTGTTTTCCAAGGTTTGAAAATTTTCTTTTTTAAAATTAAAGTTCCGAAAACAAGGAAAAGGAATGCTATAATAAAAGAAGCTACGCCAATACTTTCAAAAATGAAAATATTCCCGAGCCAATCTCCAACTTTACCAAAAATATTAGAGGATTGTATGCTTTTATCAAGCATGGTTCCTGCCTGGCTTTGATCTGCCTTCCAGTTCATTAAATATGAAATGAATGAAAATATAAGTACGACAGAAAAAAGTATAAAAGTAAGCCCGAAAAATATACGGGGTTTCGATAGAATTTTGCCTTTTTCAGACATGTCTTGCTGCTTTGTTTGTGTCTTTTTGTCCATAATATCAGTGTGGGCAAATTTAGTGTTTTTTCAATATTAAAATAATCTTTTTTTATTCAAAAGCATTTTACAATAACTCTATGATCCTTTTCAGGCATCAGAAAATCCTGATTATTGAAATTGATTCTAAATAATATCAAATGAAATTAAAAACTCATATAAAAATGAATAATTTTCTATTGACAAAATTTTATCATTATGAAATTATTAATTGAAAAAAAAGAATCATTATCAAATATATTAACAATCATTCGGTTATTCTGTGGTTAAATTGTATTTAAAAAGTATATTTTTATGAAAATAATTTATAAATTTACACTAAGGTAATATTAAGAAGCATTAATTATTTTGTTGATATTATTTACAGACATTACTTATTGTTTAAATATTCCACAATTTTTGTCTAATTTAAAAACACACATATAAATGAAAACAAAAAATACTTCCCAACATAAAAGTATTATTTCAATACTACTATCTTCTTTATGATCTTGTTATTAATTCTGGATTATTGACCACATTACTTACCATGAGTATTTTGGCTGATTTCTAGTTTCACCATTGCCGATTATTTTTTTTGAGATAGTCGGGTCATATCAATGAATATACTTACAAACAATTAAAAGAAACATCAATGAGAAAGCAATTATTATTTACAGCAATGATATTCAATTCATTATTGTGGTCTCAATCTCCCGGAGGCGTTTCTGCTAACCTTCAAATATGGGTAAAAGCAGATGCCGGAACGAATACAACAGTAGACAATACGCAGGTTGCTATATGGAATAATCAAAGATCAGGCGGAATTAATGGTATTGCCAACCAGGGGATGCCGGGTTATTATGCGGACCCAGGTGTAAGTGCAAGACCAGTCTACAGGACAGCAACCTCTATTCCTAATTTTAATTTTAATCCTGCAATTGAAATTACGAGTACCAATCAATATAGATCGGGATATAAATTTCCGGGAGGATTTCCAGATAACACCACCAATGCACTGACCTCCTATACATTTCTTACAAGAACCGCTTCTGCCACCTATAGATCGGTATTTGTAATGAATGGTGTAACAAGAAATTCCAATGTATCTCCAATAGCAGGAGTGTGGCAATCTCCATTTTTCGGGACCCGCACCAATCGTCCAGAATTTTATAATGAAAAAGAATCCGGGGATGTGTTTTTTGGAACAAATACTATAAATACTGTTAATACACAGTTTCCAAGTATACAATCATTTTATAATGAGTTGTCCGGAGGAAACATGAATTATTTTTTTGATAATAATGCGCTTGCTTTTGGCAATCCTTCCAATAATGTATCTTCTACAAGCAACTATCCGGGAATGGTTCTTTTGATGGATAATGACGGGGGATCTGGTAGCAGTTCATTGGAAGGAGATAGGATTGGAGAATTTATTTTATATTCTGGTACACAGACAGCTGTAGAAAGGCAAAGTGTAAATTCTTATTTAGCTGTTAAATATGGAATTACTTTGCAGCAACCACTCAATTACATTGCCTCCGACAAGACTACTGTTACCTGGAATTCTGGACTGAATACCAGTTTCAATAACAACATTTTTGGGATGGCAAAAGATGACGATACAGCATTAAACCAAGTGGTTACAAATAGCGTTAATCAAAACAATAATAGCATGCTAATCGTATCAACCACGAATGATTTTGTTTCGGCAAACAATGCTGCAGGTAGAACAAGTTTTTCGCAAGACAAAACCTTTCTTATAATGGGAGATAATAATAATCAATCCTTAACCTTACTCAATTATGGTATAGCTCCGGGAAAGATTATTCAGAGGACGTGGTTAGCACAAAAAACGAATGACACGGGTTCTTCCTGGCTGCAAGCTGACCTTACTAATTATACCAGTATTGTGGCTACAGATAAATTATACATGATAGTAGCTGATAATAGTGGACTTTCACAGAATGTACAATTTATTCCGGCAACAAGTTTTACAGGAGGGAAAGCTGTATTTAATTATTCGTTTCCTGCTAATAAATATTTTACCTTCGGAACCAATATTCAAACGTATTGTACTAAAGATCCGATTACAGGGACACCAAATAGTATGACAAAATTTGGTATTACAGGGCTTCGTGAAATCCTGCCCAACTGGCCAACCAATATTCCTAATGGTTTTATAGCATTAGAATCAAAAGATAAAGGTTTTGTTATTACCAGAACAACTTCCGCAAATATTGCTGTTCCGGTAGAAGGGATGCTGATTTTCGATACTACAGATAATTGCTTTAAACTGTATAACGGTACTTCATGGAACTGTATTATCCGGTCTTGTAATGACTAGCCCTAAACAGATGGCTTAAATTTTAAAATTATAAAATAGAAAACATGAAAAATATATTAGCTATATTAGGATTGCTTGGAATTGGTTTTATCCACGCCCAAATAGCGATCGGTAAGCAAACAGTAGACGGAGATGGTATTCTTGATTTCGCTTCAGGTACAACCAATGGAATCTTACTTCCTATTGTAGAAACTCTCCCAGGTAACGCTGTTGCTGGAACTCTTTTAATGGATAAGAATGATAAGGTCTTAAAAATGAATACCGGCTCCGGCTGGGTGAATATGAGTGATCCCGGGTCCACTACAAATGTTATATTTAATACGAGTGCCGAAACAGCGGGAAATAACAGGGTGATTATAGGCTCTTCTACTACAAGTGCTCCCGGAGTTCTTGTTTTGGAATCTGCCAATAAAGCATTGATTTTACCCAAGGTGGCTAATCCTCATCTTAATGTGAGAACCCCGTATCCGGGGATGATATGTTATGATACCGTCAGTAAGACAATAGCTCTGTTTGATGGTTTGAAATGGAATTACTGGAAATGATCAGATTCAATTCATAGGAAGAGTAGACTCTACTTTATTTATAAAAGTGCCCATTATATCCATGTGGGCATTTTTTATGTTTTTTCCAATCCTGGAAAATATTTAATAAGACTTTCCAAATTGGTTTTAGAAAAATAGTAGATCTACACAGTTTGATATTCGGCATTAATTTGAAATGTCTGTGGCTTGTACTTTCTTTTTTGAACTAGTTCAAATGCTATTGATGATACCTCCTGTAATTTTGTACCATCAATTTATAATAAATGAAAAACATATTCAAAAAGATGCTGACGATATGTATAGTATTCGTTACACTTTCGTCTGCAAAAGCACAACAAAATAACATGACAATGGAAAACACCGCATTATTAATCATCGATGTACAAAACGATTATTTTCCCGGAGGAAAAATGGTTTTAGAAGGGGCAGAAACTGCAGGTAAAAATACCAGTAAGGTGTTGGAATATTTTAGGAAAAATAATCTGCCAGTCATTCATATTAAACATATAGCAACCAATGAAGGAGCTGATTTTTTCCTTCCGGATACAAAGGGTGCTGAAATTCATAACCTGGTTTTACCAAAAGGGAATGAGAAAGTAATCATCAAACATTTTCCAAATAGCTTCAGAGAAACAGAACTTCTTGCCTATTTAAAAGAGCATAATATTAAAAATTTAATTATCACCGGAATGATGACCGATGTATGTGTGGAATCTACTACAAGAGCAGCTTTTGATCTGGGTTTTAATAATACGATTGTGAGGGATGCAACGGCAACAAAGAACAGGGAGCTGGATGGAGAAATTATAAAAGCAGCAGATATTCAGAAATCTTTTTTGGCGGGTATTTCTGCACTAGGAAATTTATACAGCAGAATCATAAGTACAGAGGATTTGCTGGAAAGTAAATAAGATTAGTTTAAAATAAGGATACCGGTCATAATATCGGTATCTTTATGTTTTAATTTTATACGATGTCTGACCTACTTTATCATTACATCAAACAATATGTCGATTTTTCTGAGGATGAATTTAAAAGATTTTCCGAATCTTTTAATAAAGTTCAATTTCAGAAAAATGATTTTGCACTGAAAGAGGGAAATTACTGTCTTTTTGAAGGGTTTGTTACAAGCGGCTGTTTTAAAGTGTACTATCTCAACGAAAAAGGGGTGGAGCAAACATTGTATTTTGCAGTGGAAGGATGGTGGATTACGGATATAGATAGTATGATCAATCGTGTTCCCAGTATCTTAAATATTCAAGCGTTGGAAAATAGTGAAGTTCTTATGGTTTTAAAAGAAAATAAAGAACATCTTTACAAAACCATTCCCTGGGTAGAGAAGCTTTTCAGAATCATGAATCAAAGGTCTTCCGTGGCACTACAGAGAAGGATTCTTTCTTTGACCGGTAAGACGGCAGATCAGCGATATGTTGAATTTCTTGAAAAATATCCTGGTCTCGAACAGAAAATTACACAGCAACAGGTCGCATCATATCTTGGTATCACCCATGAATTTTTAAGTAAAATAAGGAAAAAAATAAACCTCCAAAAATAGACAGACTCAATGACCTGTATAGCTTTTTTTCATTCTTATAATCGTAGTTTTTAGTTTTGAATTTTCTTTAATGTTTTGTGGCTTATTAAGAATAATTCAAAATAAGTAATATAGGCTTTAAAATGATAAAAAACATCTTTTTTTATCGACCTTTTACTTAATCATGCTTATTTTTGCATGTCAAGTAAAATAAATCATGAAGAAGATCCAAGATATTCTTATTTCAACCAGAACAATGGCGGTTTTGCTGTTGGTCTTTGCATTTGCCATGGCATATGCAACGTTTCTCGAAAACGATTATGGAACCCCTACAGCGAAAGCATTAATTTATGAAGCAAAATGGTTTGAGCTGATCATGGTATTGCTGATCTTAAATTTTATCGGAAATATCGGCAGATATAGACTTTGGAAAAGAGAGAAGTGGCCGGTTTTGGTTTTTCACCTTGCATTTGTCTTCATTTTTATCGGGGGAGCTATTACAAGGTATGTGAGTTTTGAAGGAACAATGCATATCAGGGAAGGAGAAACTTCTAATGAAATAGTTACGGATAAAAACTTCTTTAAGATTCAGATTGAAGAGAAGGGAGATGTGCTTAACTATCAAGACATTCCCTATCTGATGTCTCCTTTGCACAAAGATTTCAGCGCAACCTATGACTTTCACGGAAAAGAAGTAAAGATTTTTGCCAAAGAATATATTCAAAGAAAAAAAGATAGTCTTGTGGCCGACCCGAGTGGTACTGAATACCTGCACTTGGTTTCAACGGGACAGACCGGAAGACAGAATATCTACATCAAGCCAGGTGAAACAAAATCCATTAATGGAACGCTTGTTACTTTTAACAGAGCGATTGAAGGAGCTGTGGAATTTAAAAATGAAGGAGGGAAATTATTTGTTAAAACTCCCGTTGATGCAACGTATATGACGATGGCAACTCAGGCGACCGGAAATACAAAGAAGGATGAATTCCAACCTTTGGCATTGAGAAGTTTATATAGCATCAATGATCTGAAATTGGTTGTTCCTGAAGGTTTAAGAAAAGGAAAACTGATCGCGATTGAAGGAGACAGAAAGAAAGATCAGGCAGTTCCTGATATGCTGAAAATAGAAATCCAGGGTCCTAAGACAAAACAGTTGGTTGAGCTATCTGTAGAAAAAGGTAACCCGAATGCATTCAAACAGATCACAATGGACGGGTTGAATATCATGGTAGGTTTTGGTCCTAAAGTATACAATACTCCTTTTGCATTAAAGCTGGACGACTTTGTGATGGAAACATATCCGGGAAGTTCTTCGCCTAGTGCATATGAAAGTCATGTGAAGATCATTGACGGAGGTAAGCAGACACCTTATAAAATCTATATGAACCACGTTCTGAACCACGGAGGATACCGTTTCTTCCAGGCAAGTTTTGATCCGGACAGAATGGGAACTGTATTATCAGTAAATCATGATTTCTGGGGAACTTTGATTTCTTATATCGGATATACGTTTTTGTTTTTAGGCATGTTTTTAATTTTCTTCTGGAAAGGATCACATTTCTGGAAATTAAATAAAATACTGACTGATGTGAATAAGAAAAGAGCTACCATGGTGATTGTATTATTGCTAAGTTTAGGATTAAATGCTCAGAAAATTGAAACCCATGGAACTACTGACGGAAGCAGAGAGCACATCCACGTACAAGGTGATGATCATACTCAGGCTCCTCAAATGGGACAGCCCGAAACTGCTCCGCAAAAACAAAATTCTCTGGCTGCTCCGTTTTCTAAAATGAGATTAATTTCTGCTGATGAGATCATCGCCAGAAACAAAATAAGTAAAGAACATGCAGATAAATTCGGATATCTTTTGGTACAGAATTTTGAAGGAAGAATTGTTCCGATAAATACTGAAGCTCTTGATGTTTTAAGAAAGCTTTATAAAAAAGACGAATTCAAAGGAACGGATGGAAAATATCTTACTGCAAATCAGTGGTTTTTATCCATTAACACCGACACTCCTAGCTGGACAATGGTTCCTATCATTAAAGTAGGTTCTAAAGGAGGAGATGAGTTGAAGAACAAAACCAAGGCTGATGAAGATGGTTATACTTCCCTGATGAATTTGTTTCCTGCGGATGCTAACGGTAACCTTACCTATATCCTTGAGCATGACTATAACATTGCTTTCCGTAAAAAACCGGCTGAGCAAACCAATTATGACAAAGAAGTTATTTCTGTAAATGAAAGGGTTCAGATCTTCAATGAATTTTTCAGCGGGCAATTTATGAGAATTGTGCCTGTGAAAAATGATCCGAACCACACATGGCATTCATGGCTGGACCAGAAATTCGAACCGGATATGGAATCTCAACAGGTAATGGGACCTTATTTTGCTGAAGCATTAGCTGCTCAGAAAACAGGAGACTGGAGAAAAGCAGATACTCAATTGGCAAGACTTTCAGAATACCAGCAAAAATGGGGTAAAAGTGTAGTTCCGGCTAAATCTAAAGTTGATCTGGAGGTATTCATGAATAAAGTGAATATCAACTTTAAACTCCTGATTTTCTATACACTGATAGGAGGGCTATTACTGATTTTAGGTTTTGTTGAATTATTCAAGCCTAATAAGATATTGAACAAGATCATCAAGGTGATTATTGTGTTAGGTCTGGTAGGATATATATTCCATTTCCTTGGATTAGTGGCAAGATGGTATATTTCCGGGCATGCACCATGGAGTAATGGTTATGAAGCAATCATTTTCATTTCATGGGTAGGTATTTCAGCCGGATTGTTATTGTATAGAAATTCCAATGCTTTGATTCCTGCAGCCGGATTTATGGTAGCGGTTATTATGATGGGATTTGCTCACGGAGGATCTGCTCTTGATCCACAGATCACACCATTAGTACCTGTATTAAAATCATACTGGCTGATTGTGCACGTAGCAATCATTACATCGAGTTATGGATTTTTTGCCCTGTCGATGATTATTGCTGTCATTTCACTGGTATTCTATATTATTTCGAGTAAAGAAACATACAAAATTCATCATGATACTACTTTAAAAGAGCTGGTTATTGTTTCTGAGATGTCTCTTACTATAGGTTTGTTTGCTTTAACGGTAGGGAACTTTTTAGGAGGAATCTGGGCGAATGAGTCATGGGGTAGATACTGGAGCTGGGATCCTAAAGAGACATGGGCATTTATATCTATCATGGTATACGCTTTTGTGTTACATATGAGATTGGTACCCGGATTAAGAAGCAAGTGGGCGTTCCATGTAGCAACAATGTTTGCTTTCTGCTCAATGGTTATGACCTATTTTGGAGTTAATTATTATTTAACGGGACTTCACTCGTATGCAGCAGGAGATCCGGTACCAGTACCGGCTTGGGTATATATCGGACTTTCAGTAATGATATTATTGTCTGCAGCTTCTTACTTTAAGTTTAAAATGCTGAACAAAAAATAAGCGTAAATACATACACATACTAAATCCCGGAACGATAGTTTCCGGGATTTTTCTTTGTCTTTAAGGCAAACGGAATTAGGTATTATTACTAAGTAAAAAATTTTAAGATTATCATTTTTAATTCAAAACTTATTTATAACTTTATGATATCAAAATAATATCATTTTAAAATTAATACCTATATGGAAAAAATCTTAAAACCTATGTCCGGCTACTTAACCCTTGTTATTTGTTTGGGTTTATTTATAGCTGCAGTTTACTTCTTCATCAGCGGAGTAGATCAGAGTATTACTTATGTTGTTTTAGCCATGCTTTGTTTTCTGACTTCATGTTTTTTCTTAAAAGGCCTGATGATCATTCAGCCTAATCACTCAAGAGTATTGAATTTCTTTGGAAAATATGTAGGAACAGTGAAAGATAACGGACTGTTCTTTATCAATCCATTATACTCATCCCAGAAAATGTCGCTTCGTTCCGAGAATTTACAGGGACAAACATTAAAAGTGAATGATAAAATGGGGAACCCAATTGAAATTGCTGTTGTCATCGTATGGAAAGTAGGGGATACCTATAAAGCAGCTTTTGACGTAGAACGTTATTCTGATTTTGTAAAAATGCAGAGTGAGGCAGCGGTACGTCACCTGGCTATGAGCTTTCCTTATGATAATTTAGAAGATGATCATGCACCAATTACTTTAAGAGAGGGTGGTGACAAAATCAATTCTATTCTTGAGCAGGAGCTTACTGATCGTCTTTCTAAAGCCGGAATTATAATCCAGGAGGCCAGAATATCACACTTGGCTTATGCATCCGAAATCGCAGGTGCCATGCTTCAGAGACAGCAGGCTACAGCTATCGTTGCAGCAAGAACAAAAATTGTGGAAGGCGCGGTAGGAATGGTTGATCTGGCATTGAAAAAACTTTCGGCAGAGAACATCGTAGAGTTGGATGATGAGAGAAAAGCTGCAATGGTGAGTAATCTGATGGTGGTTCTTTGTGGTGAGAAGGCAGCAACTCCGGTTCTTAATGCAGGAACTTTATACAATTAAAACTTCTTTTTGGTTAAAGAATCGACCTGAAACCATAGGCGATCTTATCATGAAATTTAAAAGTAAAAAATGAAATCTCAAAAATCTCAAAATTCTTCTGAAAGCACTCAAAAAGGCAAAAAATCCTTTGTGATAAGGATAGAAGAATCAACGTATAAACTTCTTGAGAAGTGGGCGAATGATGAGTTTAGGAGTGTAAACGGACAAATTGAGTATTTGCTTCATCAGAGTCTTATTGAGTCGGGAAGGAAGAAAAAGGAATAGCGATGGAATAGCTAAAAGGCAAAATTGCTAAGTTTAATAATTGTGAAGGAATTGAAAGCTGGAATTTTGATAGCTTTTGATTTCCTGCACTGTAAAACAATCTTTCTAAGGAAAATAAAATCAGGATTAGGGATAAGTATATTAATAATGAAAATATAAATCTTAAATTATAGATAAAAGTACTATTTTAGAGTGATAAAGTAATGAACTACTCCAAATAATATTTTTCAGTATAATACATAAAGCAATATGGTGAAAAAGACATTTTTCTTATTCGTAATACTATTTTCAACAAAATCCTTCGCCCAAGAGCAATATAAATTTTCAAATGATATTGAAAATGACATCCAGAATGATAAAAATGGAGACGATTACAGATATCAGGTGGGAGCAATGAAATATTCCGTTTCGAACTATTACATTAAGGGTTTACAAACCTGGGATAAACTTGGACGTAAAAGAAAAAAAATATCTAAAGATGACAGTTTGAAATTAGTAAAGCTTAAAGTTGAAATTGCTAAAAACTATATTTTAGACCAAACAAAAAAAGAGCAAATAGTAATTCTCAATGAAGCACATCATTACGCAAGTCATAGAACATTTGCAACATCCCTCTTAAAAGGACTTTATGAAAACGGTTATCGTTATTTGGGCTTGGAAGCTATTGGAGATGATTCAATAAATGTTAGAAAGTTTCCTACAACAAAAAGTGGTTTTTACACCTCTGAACCACAATTTGGTAGTTTTATTAAAACAGCTTTAGATCTGGGTTTTACTCTCTTTAAATATGAAGCAGTACAAGGAGAAAACGGAAAAGACAGAGAGATAAAACAAGCGGATAACATCTATAAATTTATGCAGGAAAATAAAAATGGAAAATATATTATTTACTGTGGTTATGGGCACGCATATGAAGGAAAAGATCCATATTGGGAAAAAACCATGGCAGGAAGACTTTCCGACTTAACAAAAATCAACCCATTTACAATTGACCAAACAGAGTTTTCTGAAAAAAGTGTTACCGAACGTAATAGTCCTCTATTAAAAATTATAAAGGGGAAGGATCCTGTCGTTTTGCTGGACGAAAATAACAAGGCATTCAAAGGAAGTCAAATTGAACCTTTTACGGATATAAAAGTGGTTCATCCCGTTACAACATATATCAAAGATAGACCTCGTTGGATGCTTAATGAAAACCGGAAACTTTATGAAGTACCAAAATCAAAGATTAAAAGTTATCCTTCTTTAATTTTTGCCTATAGAAAAGGAGAGTTTGACAATAATGGTGTTCCCGCGGATATGATAGAATTACAGAGTGATAAAGACTCAGGATATCTTATTCTGGATAAAGGAGGTTATGATATTATAGTAAAAGATAAAACATATAATGTAACCAATAGGTTTGATAGCTCAATAGAATAGATAGTAACTGTACCAGTTGCCAACTTATCATTAGCTTTTAGTTAAACTTCCAAAAAAAAGAAAGCAGAGAAATTTTCTCTGCTTTTTTTATTTTAATAATACACACTATTAATCGAATAGAGCGGTAAAATAATTGCTGATGATAGTCCAGAAATTTTTTCCGAGAAAATAGATCAGGGTTGACGTAATGATCCCTTTTACGGTAAAGAATATAATCCCTCCGATCCCAAAACGCTTAACCCATTGTTTCCATTTTGAAGTATTCTCTTTTACAGGCTGCTTGTCTAGTGGTTTATTATTTTCCATTTCCGAAATTAAACTATTGATATGACAAAGATAGGTATGTTTATAATTAGTCCAAATAAAAACGTTAGGAAAATTAATTTTTTGCGGTTCGCATAATATTTTTATCTTTAGAGAAAACGAAAAGGAATATTTTATGTCTAAAAAAGTCAAGGATTTCGGTATCGAGAAATCCCTAAAAAATCTAGGTATTAAAGATGACAACAAAGGAACTTCTGTAGGGGGGAAATACTTTGCATCGGGGAAAGTAATTGAAAGTTATTCTCCTGTTGATGGAAAATTAATTGCTAAAGTAAAAACATCGAATGAAGGTGATTATGAAAAGGTAATTCAGTCTGCTCAAAAGGCTTTTCAGGAATTCAGGTTAATCCCGGCGCCTAAAAGAGGGGAAATCGTAAGACAATTAGGTCTAAAACTAAGAGAATATAAAGATGATTTGGGAAAACTTGTTTCGTATGAAATGGGAAAGTCCCTGCAGGAAGGTCTTGGTGAAGTTCAGGAGATGATTGATATCTGTGATTTTGCGGTTGGTCTATCAAGACAGCTTCATGGATATACGATGCATTCTGAAAGACCAGGTCACAGAATGTACGAACAATATCACCCGCTAGGGATTGTGGGAATCATTACAGCTTTTAACTTTCCGGTAGCTGTTTGGGCTTGGAATACAGCATTATCATGGATTTGTGGGAATGTTACGATCTGGAAGCCTTCCGAAAAAACACCTTTCTGTGCAATTGCATGTCAAAATATTTTAGCAGAAGTTCTTAAAGAAAATAATCTTTTTGAAGGGATTTCAAGTGTATTGGTTTCAGATCATGAGATCGGGCAAAAATTAGTTGAAGATAAGCGCGTTTCTTTAATTTCGTTTACAGGTTCTACGAGAGTAGGAAGAATGGTTTCTTCTAAAGTAGCAGAGAGATTTGGAAAATCAATCCTTGAGCTAGGTGGAAATAACGCCATCATTATCTCTAAAGATGCTGATCTTGATATGTCTATCATTGGGGCTGTATTTGGAGCTGTAGGAACTGCAGGACAAAGATGCACATCTACAAGAAGACTGATCATTCATGAAAGCGTTTACGATGAAGTGAAAAACAGATTGGTAAAAGCATACGGACAGCTGAAAATAGGAAACCCGTTAGATGAATCCAATCATGTGGGACCATTGATCGATACCGGTGCTGTTACCCAATACGAAGAATCAATAAAAAAATGTAAAAAAGAAGGCGGTAAATTCATCGTTGAAGGCGGTGTTCTAAGCGGTAAAGAATATGAGTCAGGATGCTATGTAAAACCATGTATCGCGGAAGTAAAAAACTCATACGAGATTGTGCAGCATGAAACTTTTGCACCAATTCTTTATTTGATCAAATACAAAACTCTTGACGAAGCCATCGCTATTCAAAATGATGTTCCTCAGGGATTGTCTTCTGCAATTATGACCCAAAACTTAAGAGAGGCAGAATTATTCCTTTCCCATGCGGGTTCAGATTGTGGAATTGCCAATGTAAATATCGGAACTTCAGGTGCTGAAATCGGCGGAGCTTTCGGTGGTGAAAAAGAAACAGGAGGAGGTAGAGAATCCGGTTCTGACGTTTGGAAATACTATATGAGAAGACAAACAAATACCATCAATTATACTACAAACCTTCCTTTGGCACAAGGGATTAAATTTGATATTTAATAAAAAAACAACATTTAAATCATTTTAAGATTTAAGAATTTAAAAATTAATACCCATGAATGCTTAAACCTTTTAATCATTCAATTTTTAAATCACATCAAAATATTATGGAACAAACAATTGATATAAAAGCAAATAAAGTTAAAGAAACAGTAGGGAAACATGTACTTGCAGATGGTTTTGATTTCGTTATGGATATCGAAAGATCTCATGGATCATGGTTATATGACAAACTTACTGACAGAGAATTTTTGGATATGTTTTCTATGTTCGGTTCAGGATCTATAGGATACAATCACCCTTATCTTGTAAGTAAATCAGATTGGCTAGGTAAAATGGCGGTCAATAAGCCTACCCTGGCAGATGTTTATTCCGAAGAGTATGCTCATTTTTTAGAAGTTTTTGAAAGAGTGGTTATTCCGGAAGAATTGCAATATGCGTTTTTTATTGAAGGGGGAACATTAGGTGTTGAAAATGCAATGAAGGCATGTTTCGACTGGAAAACCCGCAAAAATTTTGCTAAAGGACTTCAGACAGAAGCTGGAATTTGTATTCACTTCAGACAGGCATTTCATGGAAGAAGCGGTTATACTTTAAGCTTAACCAATACTTCCGATCCAAGAAAATATCAATATTTCCCAATGTTTGAATGGCCAAGGATCCTTAATCCAAAATTAAGCTTTCCTATTACAGAGGAAAATCTTGAAGAGACCATTAAAAATGAAAGAATGGCATTATTGCACATCGAAGAGGCAATTCTTTCCAATCCGGATAAAGTGGCATGCATTATCATTGAGCCGATCCAGGCAGAAGGAGGAGATAATCACTTCAGGGATGAATTTTTCGTTGAACTAAGAAAGCTGTGTGATCAGAATGAGATCCTGCTGATTTTTGATGAAGTTCAGACAGGTATTGGAATTACCGGAAAAATGTGGGCTTTCCAACATTTTACGGCTAAGCCGGACATTATTTCTTTTGGTAAAAAAGCACAGGTTTGTGGTGTTTTAGCAAATAAAGAAAAATTTGATGAAGTTCCGAACAATGTTTTCAGAGAGAGTTCAAGAATCAATTCTACATTCGGAGGAAACTTTATAGACATGCTCCGTTTTCAATTGGTTATGGAAGTGATTGAAAAAGAAAACCTTGTTGAGAATGCTAAGGAGGTTGGAGAATATCTATTGGAAGGGTTGCAAAATCTGGCTCAGAAATATCCTGAAAAGATTTCCAATGCAAGAGGAAGAGGATTGATGTGTGCAGTAGATTTACCTTCCGGAGGACAAAGAAATCTTTTAGTAAATGAACTTTTCAAAGATGGATTAATAATTTTACCATGCGGTGATCAATCCGTTCGTTTCAGACCACATTTGAATGTTTCGAGAGAAGAAATTCAATTGGCTCTCGATAAAATTGAAAATAATATTAACAAAATTTAAAACGGTGGATTTGTGATTTAGGAAAAATCTTACTATATTTAGATATTCAAAAAAGGATAAAATATGGAAAGAAGTACGAGAGTATCAGTTTTTGAAAGTGATAATCCTTCAGAAATTCAATTGATCAAGTCTAAATTAGATGACGCTCAAATCACAAACACAGTTGAAAATAATTATCTCACTTTTACAACAACGCCAACGGCAACATCGCTAAAGCTCATGGTGGATCTGGAAGATGAGAAAAAAGCATTTGAAATTATTGACACTTATATACAACAAAGTGCAAACCAATAAAACAATTTCATAATTTTAAATTTTACTACTTCGAACCGAAAATTAATTCAATTAATTTTCGGTTTTTTTATTTAAATTTAATGCTAAAGAAATATATAAGGTTGAAAATAATCTTAATTTTCTTTCTTTTAAATCCTGACAACAATTAAGAATCTATGACGCAGCAAATTAAGTTCAGAAAGGCCGAAATTAAAGAAAAAAATATCATCTGGGACATTATCCAGCAATCAATCGAAAGGAGAAGATTGGACGGGAGTACTCAGTGGCAAAATGGTTATCCGAATGAAGATACTATAGAAAGTGATATTTCGAAAGGTTTTGGTTTTGTTCTTACAGTAGATGATGTTATTGCCGTTTATGTTGCCCTGATATTTAATGACGAGCCTGCTTATAGTACCATTGATGGGGCATGGCTTAGTGACGGTGAGTTTGTTGTTGTTCACCGTGTAGCTGTTTCCGAAGAGTTTGCCGGACAGGGACTTGTAAAAAAACTATTTGATTATATAGAAAATTACACAAAAAGCCAGGGGGTATTGAGTGTAAAAGTAGACACTAATTATGATAATATTGCCATGCTGAAGATTCTTGAAAAGCAAGGTTATTCCTATTGCGGTGAAGTAGTTCTTGCCGGAGGAGTCCGAAAAGCATTCGAGAAGATTATAATTTGAGCGAAAGGTTAAATCCTTTTCCATTGAATTTTTAAAACGCTATATATTTATAAACTCTATTGCGTTTGTTCGTTTAGTTCTGAACTAATTTATACTTTTGCTCAAATTTGTATATTATGCATAAAAGTATAGAAGTTGATGAAAAAATTTTTCAGGATGCCGTAAAATTCTATGGTACCAACCTGAATATTCCTCCATTAGCTTCAAAAATATATGCTTATCTCATCTTCGATTTTGAAAAAGTAGGAATTACTTTTGACGAATTTGTAGAAGTGCTCTCAGCCAGTAAAAGTTCCGTTTCCACCAGTATTTCATTATTACTCAACTCTCAGCTTATTATCGACCATAATAAGATCGATGAGAGGAAGCGGTATTTCTTTATCAATGATGAGCATATGAAGATAAGGTTTGAAAAAATTCTCCAGAAATTACAGGATGAACTAAAACTACTAGACGATTTAAATAACTTTAGAAAGGTACACGATGAACATTACAATGAAAAACTTAGTATTTATAAGGCGCTATTGAATAAAAATATTTCAAATATTCAGGAATCTATTAATAAACTATAATTTAAAATGACAAATAAACTATTCATACTTTCTGTTGCAGCTATCTCACTGACAGCCTGCAAAAAAGAAGCTCCAAAACAGGATGGTGCAAAACCTTACCCTGTAATTTCGGTGGAACAAAAGAATATCGTAGGATACCAGACATTCCCTGCGAGCATACAAGGTAGAGTAAATAATGATGTAAGGGCTAAGATTCAGGGATATATTACCCAACTATTAGTAGATGAAGGGCAATATGTAACCAAAGGACAACCTTTATTCCGTCTTGAAACCAATATACTTACTGAAAATGCAGCTGCTGCAAAGGCAGGTATCGGTGCTGCCGAATCAACGGTGGCTGCTGCACAGGCTTCGGTAAATGCAGCTCAGGTGGAAGTGAATAAACTTAAACCTCTGGTTGCTAAGAATATCATCAGTAACGTACAGCTTCAAACAGCACAGGCTAACCTGGCTCAGGCTCAGGCACAGCTTCAGCAGGCGGTTGCTTCAAAACGTCAGGCGACAGCCAATTACAAAGGGGTAGAAGCTAATATCGAATATTCTATTATTCGCGCACCTATTTCGGGGGTTGTTGGAAAACTTCCTTTAAAAGTGGGTAGCTTGGTAGGACCTACTGATCAGACTCCTTTAACGACAATTTCAGATACTTCCGAGGTATTCGCCTATTTTTCGATGAACGAAAAAGAATATTTCAACTTTTTGGAGAAATCTGTAGGAGCTACAATGCCTGAGAAAATCAAAAATCTTCCTATGGTTGATTTACAGCTGGCTAATGGAAGTATTTATCCTGAAAAAGGGAAGATCGAAGCTATTACAGGACAAATTGATCCCACTACAGGAACCATTCAGTTCAGAGTAGCATTTTCAAATGCCCAAAAGTTACTTAGCAACGGGAACAGTGGAACAATAAGATTACCTAAAGCGTATGATAGCGTTTTGGTTGTTCCGGAAAGTGCCACATACGAACAACAGGGAATTGTTTATGTGTATAAAGTTGAAAAGGATACTGCTAAAAATGTAGTAGTAAATGTAATTGACAGAATTGACAACATGGCGTTAATAAAATCAGGAATAAATAAAGGAGAAACTATAGTGGCAGCAGGTATCGGTGGTTTGAAATCCGGAACTCCTGTAAAGCCGAAACCTATAAAAATGGATAGCCTCGTTCAATCTATAAAACCGAAATTCTAATGATAAAAAACTTTATTAACAGACCGGTTTTATCCACTGTTATTTCAATATTAATTGTTATACTCGGTGTTTTAGGCCTTATTTCATTGCCTGTTACCCAGTACCCGGACATTGCGCCTCCTACAGTGAGTGTTACAGCAAACTATACGGGAGCTAACGCGGAGACGGTGATGAAAAGTGTGGTAGTTCCTTTGGAGGAACAGATTAACGGGGTAGAAGGAATGGATTATATCACTTCTTCTGCAGGAAACGATGGATCTGCCAATATTCAGGTTTTCTTTAAGCAGGGGATTGATCCGGATATTGCAGCGGTAAACGTACAGAACCGTGTTACAAGAGCAACACCATTACTTCCAAGTGAAGTAACCCGTTCAGGGGTTGTTACTCAGAAGCAGCAAACCAGTGCCTTGATGTATATGTCTTTCTATTCCGAAAATAAGGACCTCGATGACGTTTATCTTCAAAATTTCCTGAATATTAACATTATTCCTAATATCAAAAGGATTAATGGAGTTGGAGATGCTCAGGTTTTCGGTGGGAAAAACTACTCGATGAGAATATGGCTGGATCCTGCGAAAATGGCAGCCTATGGAGTAACACCGGATGATGTTACAGCGGCTATTAATGAGCAGAGTAGAGAAGCAGCAGCTGGATCCATCGGACAAAACAGTGGTAGTTCTTTTGAATACATCATTAAATATGTAGGGAAATTCAACGAGAAATCTCAATATGATAACATCATTATCAAGTCTCTTGCCGATGGCCAGAATCTGATGCTTAAAGATGTTGCCAAAGTTGAATTGGCTGGGCAATCTTATACCGGAATTGGGGAGAATGGAAATAATCCTTCCATCAGTATGGGATTCTTTCAGACACCAGGTTCCAATGCTCAGGACATTATTAAGAATATTAAAGCATACTTAAAAGCATCAGAGGGAAGTTTTCCTAAAGGGATTAAATATACTTTCAACTTTGATACCAATGAGTTCCTTGATGCCTCTATTGATAAGGTTGTTCATACCTTAATTGAAGCATTTATTCTGGTATTCATTGTAGTGTATATTTTCTTACAGGATTTCAGATCTACTTTGATCCCGGCTATTGCAGTTCCGGTATCTATTGTGGGAGCATTCTTCTTCCTGAATTTGTTTGGATATTCACTCAACCTTTTAACCTTATTCGCGTTAGTACTTGCTATTGGTATTGTAGTGGATGATGCCATTGTCGTCGTCGAGGCCGTTCATGCTAAGATGGAGCATGGTATTTCCGATGCTAAAAAGGCTACCGTAGAAGCGATGGATGAGATTACTGGAGCAATTATTTCAATTACATTGGTAATGGCATCCGTATTTATTCCGGTAACTTTTATTACCGGTCCGACAGGGGTATTCTATCAGCAGTTTGGTATTACACTTATCGTAGCGATCATCATTTCGGCAATCAATGCATTAACGTTAAGTCCGGTTTTATGTTCACTATTCCTTAAACCTCATTCTGAGCATCACCAGGAATACAAGAATATGAATATCCTTCAGAAGTTCTTCTATAAATTCAATATAGCATTTAGAACAACCACTGAACGTTACGGAAGAGGATTTGTTTTCTTATTAAGACATAAATGGGTTACCCTGATCATCTTTGCCATTACAGGAGGAATTTTATTCTGGGCAAGTTCAACGATGAAAAAAGGATTCGTTCCTACTGAAGACCGTGGAATTATCTTTACCGATGTGCAGCTTCCTCCGGGATCATCTATGGAAAGAACCTATAATGCATTGAAAACACTACAGGCTAACGCAATGAAAATTCCGGGAGTTCAAAACGTTACCATTTCTACCGGTAGAGGTTTCTTATCCGGAAACGGAAGTAATAATGGTCTTGCCTTTATTAAATTAAAACCTTTTGATGAAAGGAAAAAAGATAATTTAACCTCTGAAGATATTACGAAAAAACTATTTGGAATTTCAGGGAAAGTGCCGGATGCCAAAGTCGTATTCTTTCAGCCACCAAGTGTACCCGGTTTTGGTAACAGTGCAGGATTTGAGATGGTATTGCTGGATAAATCCGGTGGTGAATATACCGCGCTTGATGATAAAACTAATGAATTCATCGGTAAGCTTATGGAAAGACCCGAGATAGAATTTGCACAGACCTCGTTCAATACAAAGTACCCGCAATATCAAATGGAAATTAATGTTCCTTTGGCAAAACAATTGGGAGTTTCTGTAAATAGTATCCTAAGTACAATGCAGGGATATATTGGAGGGATTTATACAGCTGACTTTACGAAATACGGAAAACAATTCCGAGTAATGGTTCAGGCTCTACCTGAAAACAGAAAGAACATCGATAATCTTAACGATCTCTATGTAAAAACAGGTTCGGGTATAATGTCTCCTATTTCGCAATTTGTGACATTAGACAAAACATATGGTCCACAGTCTGTAAGTCGTTATAACCTTTTTACATCAGTAAAAATTACAGGGGGGAATTCCCAGGGCTACAGTTCCGGGGATGCTATTACTGCGGTACAGCAGGTAGCGAAAGAAACACTGAATCAGAATTACGATGTTGAGTTTACCGGATTGACAAGAGAAGAATTAAACTCCGGATCTCAAACCGTATTAATCTTTGGGCTAAGTTTAATTTTTGTCTACTTTATCCTTTCTGCGCAATATGAAAGTTATATTCTTCCGCTGATTGTTGTGATCTCACTTCCATTAGGGGTAATGGGAGCTTATTTTGGACAAAAAATCATGGGCTTGGAAAACAATATCTATTTCCAGATTGCCTTGATCATGTTGGTCGGATTATTGGCTAAAAATGCCATTTTGATTGTTGAATTTGCCGTTCAGAGAAGACATCATGGTGAAACCATTGTCATGTCTGCAATCAATGCTGCGAAGGCAAGATTAAGACCGATTCTGATGACCTCATTTGCCTTTATATTTGGTCTATTACCATTGGTGCTGGCAAGTGGAATCGGGGCGGTAGGAAACAGATCTATTGCAACAGGTGCTGCCATTGGATTATTGATAGGAACAGTATTAGGGCTCATCGTAATTCCTGTATTGTATGTGATCTTTGAAACATTGCAGGAAAAAATCAAACCGATTAAAAGAGAAGACATCAATTTAGCTGAATAAAAATAAAAACCAGAGAGGTAGAAGTAGTAAAAGAATTGTTGAATTTCCGATCTTACTTCTAACCTCTGGTTTCTAACTTCCAATTTTTAACAATGAAAAGTTTAATAAACATCATAAAAGGAGTAACTTTTTCAGTTTTCATACTGGGAGCCATTTCATCATGTATGGCGAGAAAAGAGTATGAAAGACCGAAAAATGTCGTTGACGAAAAGCTTTTCCGTACCGATATGCTTCCTAAGGACAGTGCAAGTATTGCTGATATCTCATGGAAAGAAATTTTTACGGATCCCATATTACAGGGGCATATTTCAAAAGCTTTAGAAAACAATTTAGATATCAGAATTGCATTACAGAGTATTGCCTCTGCCGAAGCTTATCTTAAACAAAGTAAAGCAGCATATCAGCCAACGGTTTCAATCGGACCCAATTACACGTTTCAAACCCAATCCATCAATACCCAGTTTGGTCAGATCATTGGAGAAAGACGTTATGTAAATCAATTTGATATTACAGCGACTATAGGTTGGGAAGCGGATATCTGGGGTAAATTAAAAGCTCAGGAAAAAGCTCAGCTTGCCACTTATTTAGGAACAGTTGCCGCACACAAGGCTGTAAAAAGCAGTTTGGTAGCCTCAGTAGCTTCTGCTTATTATCAGCTTTTGACTTTCGATTCGCAGAAAAGAATTATTCAGGAAACCATTGATGTCCGGGAAAAAAACCTTGAAACAACAAAAGCTCTGAAAGAGTCAGGAACGGTAACTGAAGTGGCGGTTCAACAAAGTGAAGCGTTGGTTTTTAATGCGAAATCTCTACTTATTGATATTGATACTCAAATCCAGTCTTTGGAGAATACAATGAGTCTGTTGATGGGAGAACCTTCTCATGCCATTGAAAGATCAACACTAGAGGGCCAAAACCTTCCGAAGGATATCAAACTTGGATATCCGGCTCAATTACTGGCCAACCGTCCGGATGTAATGCGTGCGGAATACAATCTGATGAACGCTTTTGAATTAACCAACTCTGCGAAAGCACAGTTTTACCCTACACTAAAACTTACCGGAACCGGTGGAGTACAGTCTGTAGATATTGATCATTTATTCAGTGTGAATTCGTTATTTGCCAATGTAGTAACAGGCTTGGCGCAACCTATTCTCAACAGAAGACAGATCAAAACGAATTATGACGTGAGCCTGGCCAATCAGGAAACGGCTTATCTGAATTTTAGAAAAACAGTTCTTACTGCAGGAAAAGAAGTATCTGATGCAATACGGGTATTTGGAGTACAGGATTCTTTTATTGAACTTAAAAGAAAGGAACTGGACGCGTATAAAAAATCAGTAGATTTTTCCCAGGAATTGGTTAACTATGGTATGGCCAATTACCTTGAAGTGTTGAATGCGAGTGTAAATTCATTGAATGCAGAATTGAATATTTCAAATGCAGAATACAACAAAATGAAAGCTGCAGTTGACTTATACCAGGCACTAGGTGGGGGTTGGAAGTAATTCCTCCGACACTTTTTAAATAGATCAGACGCATGCAGATATTGTATGCGTCTTTTTATTGATAACATAAATTATTGTTGATTGATTAAATATATTTGTTTTTATGTAGCTAACTACGTAGTTTTGTACATTAAATAAAAATTATGACATTAGAAATCCAACCTATCGGTAATACTTATTCCGAACAAGTCATAGATTTGATTCTGAATATTCAGCAAAAAGAATTTAATATTCCTATCACGATCGAAGACCAGCCGGATCTTTTGAAGATTGAAAGCTTTTATAAAGAAGGGGGCGGAAACTTTTGGGGCGCTTTTCTGGATAAAGAGTTGGTAGGTACCATTGCTTTAGTTAAATTTGACGAAAAGGCTGCAGCCATCAGAAAGATGTTTGTTAAAAAAGAATTCAGGGGAAAAGAGCATCAGATCGCACAAAAATTATTAGATATCCTGATTTCGTATTGCAGGGAAAATAAAATTGAAGAAATTATGCTGGGGACAGTTTCTGTGCTGAATGCGGCCATGCGTTTTTATGAACGTAACCGGTTTCAGAAAATTGCCAAAGAAGATCTCCCTCCTTCATTTCCTCTGATGAGTGCTGATAACGTCTTTTATATTCTTAATTTAAATGAGATCTAATGAATGTTATTAACGAATCCGGAATTCTTGCGATATCCACAAGATTGCAAAGGCTAAGTGAACAGCTCCGTAAAGATGGAGCTTTGGTTTATAAGGCATTTGATATTGATTTTGAGCCTAAGTGGTTTCCTGTTATCTTTACACTTTATCACAAACAGCCCCTGAGTGTTGTGGAGCTGGCCAATGAAATAGGGTATACCCATCCCTCTACAATAAGCTTACTTAAGGAACTTGAAAAGGAGAAGATGATTATTTCAAAAAAGGATAAGCAGGATGAAAGAAAACGTTTGATCGGATTAGCACCTAAAGGCCTTGAACTCATCGAAAAAATGAAGCCCGTATGGGAACTTATTTCAACTGTTTTGGGAGAAATTGCCGACAACAACAATCACTTATTAAAAGCCATTGATGAAACAGAAGAAAAACTGGCAAATCAGTCCTTTTTACAACGTGCTTTGCAATTGAAAAATACTAAGTAAAATTTCTGATAGTACTCAATTTTACAGCTTATACATATGAATAAAATGAATCCTGCACTACGCAGGATTTTTTTTGAATTCTGTTTTTTTAATGTTAATGGGCTTTGCGGGCTTTTTTTTATATGATAGATGATGTAAATTTAATCTATTGATATTCTATAAGTTGACATTAAACTTGAAATTTTATTAAAAAAATCACTTCATAGGGTACAGTATTTGCAGATAACAAAAGCGCACACGCAAATCATGCTTTACATACGATAAATATTAAGGTTTTCCTTAAAATTGATTATATAAAAGCAACACACCACATCATTTTTTTATATATTATTAAGATAAATCTCCGGTAGCATACCGGAGATTTTTACGTTTTAAATAAGAAACAAAAAAAGGTGACCACTGGCCACCTTTTTATATGTAGTAATAAACCTTATTGACTTTTATCTTTTTCCCCAGTCCATGATCCGGATCTTGTAGGAGTAGGAACAGCATTTGTCCAGCTTCCGTTTCCTTTTTTATCAGTACCCAGGTTTCCGTTGAAAGAACCATCAGACGGAAGACCAACTGAAGCGTTTAATTCCCCTGAATCATTTAAATGACCGGCAATCTTGTAATTTTCATTATTAACATCAGAATGCATTGTTCCATTTACGGTTCCATCACTTGCGACTACAATATTCCAAACCCCTTTATCGCTTCCATCATAAGTTCCTGACCAGGTTCCGATGTAATCATAGATCGTATCATCATCTGAGCTACATCCTATTAGTGCAAAAGTTGCTAATAAAAGAAAAAAAAGTTTCTTCATAGTTTTGATAGTTTTACAAGAGTGGAGAATATGGGAATCTTCATTTTCTCCTTTTTAGTTAAAATCGTTAGTAATCCTCGTTTCTGTTGAGCGCAAATATATAATTTTTTATTTAATTTGTGCACTTTTTGTGTTTTTTTTGTAAAACAAATAATTGAATATTTGTTTTGCAGGAGCTAATAACCGAGATCAATAAAAAGATAAAAAATCTAAACTATCAATTGTAAATTGATGGCTTATCTCCTGATAAAACTTTATGCCCTAAATAAAAAAGCAGATGAATAGAATCCTTGGGAATACGAAGCTGTAGGTTATGTGAATTAATCATTTCAAATTTCCATTGATGTTCAACACAATAAAGCATCATTTCTTGTAAATCTTTATCCAAAAGAGCAAGTATTACAGTCACTTCATCATTGCTTAATGTTTCTTGATTTAAACTAGGTTCCATTGCTATTTTCAAATATGTTTATCCATTATCAAGCAATGTGCCACAGTAAAGAGAAAATTAGGAATGTGGTATGTATTTTTTTACTTTTTATCAGGAGAATTTCTTCTTGTTGATAATCGGATGGTAACTGCTATTCGTAATGCCTTATTTTTAAAGAATATAAACTATCCGGAATGCCTTCAGTTGTACTTTTTGATACCACATTTCACTAATTATTGATAATATACCTATAATTTTGAATGACCAAACATTAAGAAATGATAATATGCGAAAATCTGTTACTTCAAAATGGGGGAGAAGTAATAGAATATCGGGCTAATGAATGTATAGTAGAAGAGGCTACTTGCGCAAAATATTATTTACAGATTATAAAAGGTACAGCAAAGATGAATTCAGTTCATTTTGACGGTAAAGAATATTTTTATGGCCTGCCTTTCAATGGGCATTGCATTGCAGAATCTTATTTATTTACTGATAAAAAATATCCTTTTAGTGCAATAGCAATTTCAGATTGTAAGATCATTCGCGTAGAAAAGAATCAGTTTATACAACTTATAGAAAATATTCCTTCTCTTTTAGTTAATTTATATGCCTATACAGCAGAAAGGATCCACTATAAAAATCTTATGCTCTCAACACTGGGATGTGTCACTTCTCAGGAGCGATTAACTATTTTATTAGATTATATTAAAGAGTTTTATACATTAAATGATACCCGCCCCTTTATTATACCTTATACCAGACAGCAATTGGCATCGTTGACGGGGTTAACTATTGAATCGGTCATAAGGACAGTTAAAAGGATGGAGAGCCGTAATCTGCTTTCAATCGTAAATGGGAAGATTTTCTATTAAATCTTTTTCAAGCCATAAAAAAAGAGTCTTTCTTTTTTGAAAGACTCCACAGATTATTTTTTCCTATCATTAGGTATTTTACCCGTTAATAATGGATTTTTCCTCTTTCTATTTTCAGGATATTTTCCGTTTCCATTTTTTTTATGGTTCTTATCACCGTTTCTACCGTCAGACCGGTAAGGTTTGCAATCTGTTGACGGGTAAACGGAACCTGGACAGTATCAGATACCTCTCTTAAATTATAATCTTTAATATAATCCAGAACTGTTTTAATCTTTGTAGCAGGCTCAATGCCTGATAAATTAAAAAGCATTAAATATTTGTAATACAACCTTTCAGACAAACATTGTAATAAATTCTGCATTACGTTAGCATCCTGGCTTACAAGATTATTAAAATCATTTTTGCCAAGACATAACAGAATGCAATTTGTCTTTGTAATTGCGTTCATTGGATAAGGTCTGTCTGTAAATAACAGGGATTCACCAATACTTTGTCCGTCATTTAAAATGTTCTGAATAAATTCTTTTCCGTTTGAGTGGTAATTAAATAACTCCACTGTACCAGTACATATCTGATAATAATATTTAGGTTGACTGCCTTCTTCAAATATTATTTCATCTGGTTGAAATTCCTTGTAAACCGCACCATGTGCCAGCAATAAATCTTCACGTATTATCATAATTGTAAGCTTTTAGGTTATAAGAATAATTTTTATAAAGATTGATGAAAAATTCTCAGCAAATTCCAAACCAGTTTTTACCTCCGTGTGGTATGTAGACGTCATTTTCTATGTTTTTTCAATAAAAAAAGCTTCCCATATCGGGAAGCTCAACGACTGTAAAAACGATGAAAAATTATAAGTATAAATTTAAGTGTACTCTTATAATACATTTATGATTGCAGTCATAAAGACTGCGGATGATAGAAAAAAGTTAAAAATAGACCTTGGAAAAAATGAATTGTAATCCTGGTACAGCTATTTATTCCCGATCTTATTAAATTTTGTATTTATTATTCAGTTCATTACAGAAGTTTATAAATAAAATTTTAGAAAATATTTGTATATGCGCTATAAATACTTACTTTTGTACCGCTTCAGAAAATGAAGTTCACAAAAATGGGGAATTAGCTCATCTGGCTAGAGCGTTAGACTGGCAGTCTAAAGGTGACGGGTTCGATCCCCGTATTCTCCACAAACAATGAGTAATCCCTTTATATAAAGGGATTTTTTATTTCAATAATAAGCCTGATACACAAAAGCACAATTATTTTTTATAAACTCATAAATAGCTCATTGCTTAAGTTTTTTACGTATACCATTAAAGTATTTTACCGTTTTAGCAAATAAATTAATTATTGTAGTTGTACTACCCACTGTGACGATTAAGAAATACTTCCCTCAAATGAAGGATTTTTTGTTTCCTTTTTTACTGTTGCTGAATATATTTCAATTGCTTTTTAGGTTGCTGCTTTTGTCATATCCTGGCATGATGCATACTTAATATTTCAATATAAAGGGGAGCTAAAAAAATATATGACGGAATGGTTTACATTACACAAACCCCATATTTAAAATCTCACCTTTTCTTTTCAAAACCATAAAATAAAGGAGAAGATCATCGTCAGAAAAATGCTTTTCAAACCTGATCATTTCCATGTCAGGTTTCAAAGCCTCGGTTTGTTCAAACTTTTCAATCAGATACAAGTCAGTATCTACCTTTAAAGTAACAATGGTAACTTCATCAGCTTCATTTTTTTTATGAATGTGAAGATTGTTCTCCCAAAGGTCAAATGAGACAGAAATATGGTCTGAAATAACCGGGATCTGTCCAAACTGAAACTCCTTGAGCAGTTTTTTTCCCTCTTCCAAAGGCAATCCATGTTTTACATTACGGTTTCCTCTTACTGAAATCTGATCAAGATCCTTAATTCTCGTCATTGTTTTCGCGAAACTTTGATAGAGTAGTGGGTCTCCAGCAGCTTTAACGTAATGGTCCAGGGCCTGGCGTATTATTTTCCCCACTTTGGAGCAATGTCCGAATTCGGAACTGTTTTGTCTTACTTTTTCGTAGGAAGCGCTTTTTTTGAAAGCATTTTTATTAAACCCACTTTTCTTCCGAACGACATTTTTTCCGTTCAAAGTGTAAAAAACAAGGTCACCAACTGATCCTGTTATTTTAATTATGCTTTCATATGTGGCCATTTTCTCAAAATTAAAACCAAATATAGTGATAATTAAATAAATATAAAATTTTAACATATATTTATAATATAGTTGTAGTATAGAATATATAGAATTAAAATATAAAATGTATATTTGTAGATAATTACGTACATCGGTAAAAATCAAGCAGATATGACAACAGGATTATTTATTGGAAAAATGAGAATAAAGCAGATTGCTGCTTTGCTGATTGTAACCTCTACTGTGATTTCATGCGGAAGCAGCAAAAGTGTTTCTTCAAAAAAGAGCAACACAAAAACAGTGGCAAGATCTGAAAACCTCAGACGTCTGGATTCAAATTTCAATGGGAAAGTGTCTGGCTCAATCAATAGTATTCTGAAAGATGCTGAAAAGTACATTGGAACTCCGTATAAATTTGGAGGCAGTACTTCTTCAGGATTCGATTGTTCCGGTTTTACGGTAAAAGTATTTGAAGAAAACGACCAGAAATTACCTCGAAGATCCTCTGATCAGGCAGATACAGGAAAAAAAATTGATATCAGTGAAGTGAAACCCGGGGATTTGCTGTTTTTTGCAACTGCAGGTGGAAGTAGGGTATCACATGTTGGCATTGTTCATGATATAGGAAACGATGGCGAAATCCGATTTATCCATGCTTCAACCTCAAAAGGGGTGATGATTTCTTCTTTAAATGAAAAGTATTGGAATAAAGCGTATCTGCATGCCCGAAGGGTTTTATAATGAGTAATAGTATACATGGGAAATAAGAGATTTGCCTTCATCAAAACAGATAAAAAACTGATTAAACTTTTCTTTGATGATATTATCGTCATAAAAGGACTCGGTAATTATGTCGAAATTTATACCCGTGACCAGAAACGATATATTTACTATAAAACGCTGAAAGATTTGATTGAAAATTTACCCGATGAATTTATGCGTATTCATAATTCATATATTGTGAATCTAACGAATATTGAATCTTTCGAAAATAATCAAATAATATATAAAGATTTAAAAATTACTGTAGCGAAAAGCTATCGGGAATGTTTTACAAATACCTTACATAGAATGATGCTATAATCCATCCACATAGATATATCGTACAACAGAATACGATTTATAGCCAACTAAATAATTAATTTTTCTCGTATTTGCATTCAGGCTAGTTTTGTGAAAAATCAGAAAAAAATGAATAAACAAATGGCTATAAAGTATGTAAATGAAAGTGAAATTACTGGAATAAAAGCCGGTTTACAGCGGGAAACTTTTTTAGATATCTGGATGGTAGTTGTAAATGATCGAATTTTTGCCCGTTCCTGGGGCTTTGCTGAAAGAAGTTGGTATAATACTTTTTTAAAAGACTCTTGTGGACAAATAAAATGTGGAGATCATATATTTACCATCCATGCTTGTATTCCAGCTGATCTTATCGACCTTACTTTTTCTATTAATCAGGCTTATTTAATGAAATACAGCACCAAACAATATGCAAAACCGATAACCAGGCAAAAACATATTGATAGAACGATGGAATTTATTATTTGTGAATAGAAAAATATGAGTCCGATCCGGAATTGTATAAAATGATTGATATTGTTAATTTCTCACTATTTGTCATTTCTCTGAACTTGTATACTACAACAAACTTTTGTACTTTTATCGCCGGAAATAACGCATCAACGGGTCGTTATTTATACTTGAAAAAATTAATTTAAATTAGAAACATGTCGTTACAACAAACTATTGAGAACATCTGGGATAATAGGGACTTATTACAAAATGAAGATAGCCAGAAGGCGATAAGAGAAGTTATTTCTTTATTGGATTCCGGAGAACTTCGTGTTGCTGAACCTACGGAAAACGGGTGGCAGGTAAATGAATGGGTGAAGAAAGCTGTAGTAATGTATTTCCCGATTCAGAAAATGGAGACCATTGAAGTGGGACCATTTGAATTCCATGACAAAATTCCTTTGAAGAGAAATTATGCTGAAAAAGGAGTACGTGTTGTACCTCATGCTATTGCAAGAGAAGGAGCTTTTGTTGCTTCAGGAGTAATTATGATGCCTTCTTATGTAAATATCGGGGCTTATGTAGATTCAGGAACAATGGTAGATACTTGGGCAACCGTTGGAAGCTGTGCACAGATCGGTAAAAATGTTCACCTTAGCGGTGGTGTTGGCATCGGTGGTGTTTTAGAACCATTACAGGCTGCACCGGTAATTATTGAAGACGATTGTTTCATTGGTTCAAGATGTATCGTGGTAGAAGGAGTACATGTAGAAAAAGAAGCGGTATTGGGAGCGAATGTAGTATTAACTGCTTCAACAAAGATCATCGACGTTACAGGAGATCAACCGATTGAGATCAAAGGTAGAGTGCCTGCCCGTTCAGTGGTAATTCCTGGAAGCTACACCAAACAATATCCGGCAGGGGAATATCAGGTTCCTTGTGCTTTGATTATTGGTACAAGAAAAGAATCTACAGACAAGAAGACTTCTCTTAATGATGCATTAAGGGAAAATAATGTAGCTGTATAAGCGCTTATCCATCTAATACTGCACAATTTTGAAAGATAAAGTTTTAAAATTTATACTAAACCCTAAATATATATTTGGGGTTTATCTTATTATATCGGTAGTTACTGCAATTTCCAAGTATCTGAGAGGAGATTATGCCATCAACAACTATCTGATTTTTAAAAATGTATTTTTTAATACCATTCATCAGAAAAATTTATTTATCCATTATCCTGACCTCTATTTTGATTTGAATCATTATGGAGTTTTTTTTAGCTTACTGATTGCTCCGTTTGCCGTTATGCCGGATTGGCTGGGAATTTCACTCTGGAATCTGATTAATACTTTTGTATTTGTATTTGCCATTTATAAGCTTCCGTTTTCGGATTCCAAAAAGGCGATATTCGGATTGCTGTGCCTCCAGGAGTATATTACCGCTGCATTAAGCCTGCAGTTTAATGTAGCTCTTACAGGGCTTTTGATATTATCTGCAGTATACATCTATGAAAGAAAAGAAGTACGTTCGGCTACCGCGATTCTCATTGGTGTTTTTGTGAAAATTTATGGTATTGTAGGATTGAGCCAGTTTTTCTTCATCAAAAATAAGATGAAGTTTATTATTTCGGGGATTGTAATTGCCGCATTGTTTTTTGTAATTCCTATGATCTATTCCACTCCCCAGTTTGTCATACAGAGCTACGCAGATTGGTTTCATTCTATTATAGAGAAGAATAATGAAAACCAGGTATTGGGAAATATGCAGGATATTTCATTAATGGGTTTTGTAAGAAGAGTTCTTGGGGATGCTTCCATTTCCAATCTTATATTTTTAGCTTTTGGCTTACCATTATTTGCTTTGCCATATGTGCGAATAAAACAATATAAAAATTATGCTTTTCAGCTAATGATTCTGGCTTCTACATTATTGTTTTTGGTGCTATTCAGCTCAAGTTCAGAATCACCTACGTATATCATTGCTGTTGTAGGAGTGATGATCTGGTTTTTTCTTCAGAAAGAAAGAACACCATTTATCATTGGATTGTTGATTTTTGTGATCATTTTTACTTGTTTTTCAACTTCAGATCTTTTTCCTAAATCAGTCAAAAATGATTATATCATCAAATATTCATTAAAAGCGGTACCTTGCATTGTTGTTTGGCTAAGAGTTGTATATGAACTTTTAACCAAAGATTTTGAAAAAAATTATAGCCTGAACTGATCCGATGAAAAAAATTTCTATTGTAATACCTGCCTATAACGAAGAAGGAAACGTAGCTATGATCCATCAGAAGATCAAAGAGGTTTTTTCCGGGTTAAAGGCTTATGATTTCGAAATTATATTTGTAAATGACGGAAGCAGGGATAATACACAGCAAAAACTTGAAGAACTGTCCGAGCTGTATGATGAAGTGAAATTTATTGAATTCTCAAGGAATTTCGGGCATCAGCCGGCAGTAAAAGCAGGGATGGATCAGGCTTACGGAAATGCTGTGATTTCTATGGACGGAGATCTTCAACACCCTCCGGAGCTGATTCCTGATATGATCAGAAAATGGGAAGAAGGCTATGATGTTGTATTAACGGTAAGGACCTATCCGAAAGAAATTTCTTTCTTTAAAAGGAAAACCTCCGATTTTTTCTATAAGCTGTTATCTAATCTTTCTGATGTAAACCTTACTAAAGGGGGAGGATCTGATTTCAGACTTTTGGATGCCAGTGCTGTGGAAGTAATGAGGCAATTCAATGAAGATGATTTATTCTTAAGAGGATTGACAAGCTGGATGGGCTTTAAACAAACGGCTCTTAATTTTACGGCTAATGAGAGGTTGGCTGGTAAAAGTAGTTATAATCTCAAGAAGATGATAACTTTTGCTTTCACGGGAATAACGGCTTTCAGCGTAAAACCTCTTTATATTGCGGCTTATTTGGGATTCCTGTTTTCTGCAATATCAGTGATCGGCTATGGAATCTATGTGATTCATTCTTTTGTGTCTCATACAGAAATTTCAGGTTGGGCATCTTTGATTATGACGATCGTATTTTTTGGTGGCTTACAGCTTATCATCCTTGGAATTATCGGGATGTATCTGGGCAAAATTTTTAAACAGGTTAAAGAAAGGCCTAATTACATTATTAAAAATAAAAAATTATAAATGGTTTTATTAAGTTTTGACATCGAGGAATTTGATATGCCATTAGAGTATAAAGGAGAAATTCCTTTTGATAGGCAGATCTCTATTTCTCAGAAAGGATTGGAAAGAATACTTGACCTTTTGAAAAAACATCAGGTAAAAGCGACTTTTTTTTCAACTGTTGTCTTTGCAGAAAACAGTAAACATTTAATCGAAAGATTGTTAAGCGAAGGACATGAACTGGCTTCCCATACATGGTTTCATTCTGAATTTGAGGAAAAGCATTTAAAAGAATCCCGGGAGAAACTTGAAGAGTTATTTTCAGCAAAAGTTACCGGCCTGCGGATGCCAAGGATGATGCCTGTTAATGAAATGGCAGTGGAAAAAGCGGGTTATTCTTATAATTCTTCGATTAATCCAACCTTTTTACCGGGAAGATATAATAACCTGAAAGTATCCAGGACTTACTTCAAAGAGGGAAATGTTACCCAGATTCCGGCTTCTGTTTCTCCAAATTTCAGAATTCCTTTATTCTGGCTGAGTTTCCATAATTTCCCCCTTTCCATCTATAAAAAAATAGCTTCAGATAGCCTGAAGAAAGATAAGTACCTTAATATATACTTTCACCCATGGGAGTTTGCTGAAATTAAGGATGTAGCCTTTAAACTTCCCGGCTTTACGGTGAAAAATTCCGGAATTGATATGGTCGAAAGGTTTGATGAATTCATAGGATGGCTGAAAAATAAGAAGTATAGCTTTGGAACATTTCAGGAATTTCAAAAAAAGATAGAATCATGAAGATTGCTTTTGACGCTAAACGTTTTTTCCATAATACTTCCGGGCTGGGTAATTATTCCAGGGATCTTGTAAGAATTCTTTCAGAATATTTTCCTGATAATCAGTACCTGTTACTCAATAAAAATAAATCAGACAGGGGGGCAGATATACTTCAAAACCCTAATGTTCAGTTTGTTGAAACCTCCAAAGGAAGTATGTCCCGTCAGTTCAAAATGGGAAAGGATGCCCAGAAAAGCGGAGCCGATATTTTTCATGGTCTATCCGGGGAATTGCCTTTAAAATGGGACAAAAAACCAATAAAGAAGGTTGTAACGATTCATGATCTTATTTTCGTAAGATATCCTCAGTATTACTCATTTTTTGACCGCAAGATTCATTTATGGAAATTTAAAAAGGCGGCGCAAAGTGCAGACAAAATTATTGCTATTTCAGAACAGACCAAAAACGATATTATCCAATATCTGAAGGTACCTGAAAATAAAATTAAAGTTATTTATCAGGGTTGTCACAAGGCTTTTAAAGAACAGCAGCCCGAAGATTTGATTAAAGCTACAAAAGAAAAATTTAAACTTCCGGAAAGATTTATTTTAAATGTAGGGACTATTGAGGAGCGTAAAAATCTTTTGAATGTTTTAAAGGCTATCAATGGAACCGGAATTCCTTTGGTTGTTATAGGGCGGAAAACCGGATATTATAAGAAACTGGAAACCTTCATCAGGAAGAATAAATTAGAAAATCAGGTTCACTTTTTAGAAGGAGTTTCTATGGATGAACTGGCCGTTATCTATAAGTTTGCTGATATTTTTATTTATCCCAGTTTATTTGAAGGATTTGGAATCCCTGTTATCGAAGCGCTTTTTTCAAAAACCGTTGCCATAACAAGTAATATAAGCAGTCTGCCGGAAGCGGGAGGAAAGAACTCCGTTTATATTAATCCGGAAAATCATTTGGATATTCAATCCAAAATACAATTTTTATGGGATAATCAGGCGGAAAGAAAACGTCGTGCTGATCTGGGTTTTGAGTTTGTTCAGAAGTTTAATGACGAACCTATTGCACAGGAACTGATGAATTTATATCATGAAATTTTGTAAAAAAATTTTGTTATTTAAAAATAAGTCCTACATTTGTACCACAATTTTCAAACATGAAACCGAATTTTTTAACACTACATCATTATCATCATCATCTCTGCTAAGACGGAATTGATTGATAGTAGCCTGTGTTAAAATCAAAAAATAATTAAAAACCGTCTGAGTAACAGACGGTTTTTTTGTTTTAAATTCTTCCCGGAAACTTTTCAAAAATACTTTTCATTTACTCAGACCCAATATGTGCAACAATGAGTAAATTAAAAATTGCCATCCAGAAGAGCGGCAGACTTTATGAAGATTCTTTACAGCTTTTAAAAGATTGTGGAATTTTCGTTAACAACGGAAAAGACCAGCTAAAGGTTTCTGTAGACAATTTTCCATTTGAAATCATGTATCTCAGAAACTCTGATATCCCTCAATACCTTGAAGATGGTGTGGTGGATATCGCTATTGTAGGCGAAAACCTGCTGGTAGAAAAAGAAAAGCAAATTGAAATTGTTCAGAAGCTCGGATTTTCAAAATGCAGGGTTTCTCTAGCAGTTCCCAAAGATGTAGAAACCGATGAACTGAATTATTTTCAGGGAAAGAAAATTGCTACATCATATCCTAACACCCTTAAAAAATTTCTGGCAGAAAATGCTGTATCAGCAGATATTCACGTTATTTCAGGCTCTGTTGAAATTGCTCCCAATATAGGATTGGCAGACGGGATCTGTGATATTGTAAGTTCGGGAAGCACTTTATTTAAAAACGGATTAAGGGAGACTATCACCTTATTGAAATCTGAAGCAGTACTTGCTAAAAACCTTCAGTTGAATGAGGAAAAAGAAAACATTCTGAATCGGTTTTTATTCAGGGTCAAGGCTGTGCTCAAAGCAAAAAATTCCAAATACATCCTTATGAATGTACCTGATGATAAGATCAAAGATATTTCCAGAGTACTTCCGGTTCTTAAAAGTCCTACCGTACTTCCCCTGGCTGAAAAAGGGTGGAGCAGTATTCACTCCGTTATTGACGAAGAAAGGTTCTGGGACGTCATTGATGAACTCAAGGACAACGGAGCACAAGATATTCTTATAATTCCAATCGATAAAATGGTAATTTAATTATGTTTATACACAGATATCCTAAAAAAGAAACATGGAAGGAGCTGGTTAAGCGTCCGGCCCGGAAAAAAGAAGAAATCTCAGAAATTATTTCAGAAGTATTCACGAAGATAGAAGAGGATGGTGATAAAGCATTGCTTGAATTTACGAAGAAATATGATTCTGCTGATATTGAAGAAATAGAAGTTTCCCAAGTCGAGATTGAACAGGCGGAATCTTTGGTCAGCCCAGCATTAAAAAAGGCAATTCAGGAGGCGAGCGAAAATATTACAAAATTTCATGCTCTGCAACAACCGGAAACGAAAAAGATAGAGACTACAAAAGGAGTGATTTGCTGGCGGGAAAATCGTGCGGTTGATAAAGTAGGGATCTATATTCCCGGAGGAACTGCGCCTTTATTTTCAACGGTTCTGATGTTGGCTATTCCTGCCCGTTTAGCCGGATGTAAAGAAATTATTCTGTGCACTCCTCCGGATAAAAATGGAAATATTAATCCTGCCATTCTTTATAGCGCAATGATTTGTGGGGTGACCAGAATATTTAAAGCAGGAGGAGCACAGGCTATTGCAGCAATGGCTATTGGAACAGAAAGTATACCAAACGTATATAAAATATTCGGGCCCGGAAATCAGTTTGTGGTGGCAGCAAAAGAATATGCACAAAACTATGGGGTAGCCATTGATATGCCTGCAGGACCAAGTGAAGTTCTGGTTATTGCAGATCAACAGGCAATACCTGCTTTCTGTGCGGCTGATCTTCTTTCCCAGGCAGAACACGGAAGTGACAGTCAGGTTGTTTTTATTTCTACAGATTTTGGAATATTTAGTGAAACGATCAAAGAAATAGATAATCAGATCAAAAAACTTCCCAGAAATCAATTTGCGGAAGAGTCTTTAAACAACAGTTATTTTATTTTACTGAATACGGTAGAAGAAGCAATAGAATTCAGCAATTTATATGGTCCGGAACACCTTATTCTGGCAATAGAAAATTTTGAGGGATCTATTTCTTCAATTCAAAATGCCGGGTCCGTGTTTTTAGGAAACTATTCCTGTGAAAGCGCCGGAGATTATGCCAGTGGAACCAATCACACACTTCCTACCAACGGATTTGCACGCAATTACAGCGGTGTTTCATTGGACAGTTTTGTAAAGAAAATCACTTTTCAGGAGCTTTCAGCAAAAGGCTTGCAGAATTTGGGAAAAACAATAGAAATAATGGCAGAGGCAGAAGGATTATTTGCCCACAGGAATGCCGTTTCAATACGATTAAAAAATAAAAATAGATGAAACAATTAACGATCAGTCAGTTTGTACGGAAGAATATTTTAGAGCTACAACCTTATATCAGTTTCAGGGATCATAATGAATTTGAATCACCGGTTCTAATGGATGCCAATGAAAGTCCTTTTGGAGAGTTTAACCGGTATCCGGATTCTACCCAGAAGAAGCTTAAAAATAAAATTGCAGATCTTAAGGAACTATCTCCAGAGCAGATCGCAATCGGAAACGGAAGTGATGAGCTTATAGACCTGATCATAAGGATTTTCTGTGAGCCCAAAAAAGAGTCTATCATGATGATGAATCCATCTTTTGCGATGTATGCATTTTATGCTACGATCAACGAAAACAGGGTGATCAAAATGGATCTTGACGAAAACTTCGAGATTATCAAGGAAAACTTTCTCAAGATATCCATGGAAAACCGGCCTAAGATATTTTTCCTTTGTTCGCCTAATAATCCTACGGGGAACAGTGTCGATGATATTGAATTCTACTTACAGAATTTTGATGGAATTGTAGTAGTCGATGAAGCCTATATTGAATTTTCAGATAAAAAATCCAGCCTGGAATTGCTGATGAAATATCCAAACCTTATCGTTCTTCAGACTTTTTCAAAGGCTTGGGGAAAAGCGGGAGCAAGAGTTGGGATCGCCTATGCTTCTAAAGAAATCATTAATCTCATCAACACAGTGAAGGCTCCTTATAACGTTAATTCTTTAAGCCAGGATTTGATTTTAAAAAGCATCGATCAGATAGATTTGTTTCAGCAGAATGTTGAAAATATATTAATTGAAAGAGCCTGGTTAGACAATGAGCTCAAAAAGCTTCAATGCGTGACCAAAATTTTCCCTACTGATGCCAATTTTTTCCTGGTTGAATTTACCAATGCAGACCAGGTTCATCAAAAGTTACTGGCCAATGAGGTACTTACCAATAAAAGGGCTCCGGCCATTCCCGATTGCATACGCATCAATATCGGAACAAGAGAAGAAAATATGAAATTAATTGCTGTTTTAAATAGAGTGTAATTATGAAAAAAGTACTGTTTATAGACCGTGACGGGACACTCATTATTGAGCCACCTACAGATTTTCAGGTTGATTCTTTGGAGAAACTGGAGTTTTATCCGGGTGTTTTTCAAAACCTTTCCAAAATAGCCAGGGAACTGGATTATGAATTGGTAATAGTAACCAATCAGGATGGATTGGGAACTGAAAGCTTCCCTTACGAAAACTTTATTAAGCCTCAGGAAAAAATGTTGAATGCTTTTAAAAATGAAGGAATAATTTTCAATGATATATTAATTGATAAAAGTTTTGAACGTGAAAATCTTCCTACCCGAAAGCCAGGAATCGGGATGCTTGGTCAATACATCTATGGAAATTATGATCTTGAAAACTCATACGTTATCGGAGATCGATTGACAGATATTCAGTTGGCCAAAAATTTAGGATCAAAAGCAATTTTTATCAGTGAAACGGCTGATGATAATGCTGCTTTGACAACCAAAGACTGGTCGGAAATTTATCAGTTTTTAAAAGATATGCCAAGAAAAGCAAAAGTTGCAAGGAAGACTAATGAAACAGAAATAGAAATTGAAGTTAACCTCGATGGGAAAGGCAACTCCAGTATTTCAACAGGACTGCACTTTTTTGATCATATGCTTGAGCAAATTTCAAAGCATGGAAATTTAGATCTAAGTATTCAGGTGAAGGGAGATCTGCAGGTAGATGAACACCATACGATAGAAGATACGGCCATCGTTCTGGGGCAGGCTGTTCTTAAAGCATTAGGAAATAAGAAAGGGATTGAAAGATATGGCTTTCTACTTCCGATGGACGACTGTCTGGCCCAGGTGGCTCTGGATTTTGGAGGGAGACCATGGCTGGTTTGGGATGCTGATTTTAGAAGAGAAAAAATAGGAGATGTTCCTACTGAATTGTTTTTCCACTTTTTTAAATCATTTTCCGATGCATCTCAATCCAACCTGAATATTAAAGCGGAAGGAAGCAATGAGCATCACAAGATCGAGTCTGTTTTTAAGGCTTTTGCCAAAGCTTTAAAGATGGCTGTAAATCAGACCGATCAGAATTTTAATTTACCTTCAACTAAAGGAAGCTTATAAGATGATTGCAATTATTAAATATAATGGCGGAAATGTACAATCCGTTCAGAATGCCTTGGGTAGGTTAAACGTGGAATCAGTGGTCAGTGATGATTTTACTATTATTCAACAGGCTGATAAAGTGATTTTCCCTGGCGTAGGAGAAGCATCTTCAACAATGGAACTTTTAAAGGAAAAAGGACTTGATACGTTTATCCCCGGGTTAAAACAGCCGGTATTGGGAATATGTTTGGGAATGCAGCTGATGTGTAAAGATAATGAAGAAGGAAATACTACAGGAATGGGAATTTTTGATATCAATGTCAAAAAATTTCCGGCGAATGATATAGTTCCTCATATGGGATGGAATACGGTAAACGATTTGAAGAGTCCTGTTTTTTCAGGTATTGAAAAAACAAATGACCTGTATTTCGTGCACAGCTACTATTGTGAGCTTTCTGAGTATACGACTTCTGTTTGTGATTATATACTTCCATTCAGTGCGTCATTACAAAAAGACAATTTCTTTGCTACCCAGTTTCACCCTGAAAAGTCCGGGAAAGTGGGGGCAAGATTACTTCAAAACTTTTTAAATCTGTAATTATGAAGATCATTCCTGCTATTGATATTATTGACGGAAAATGTGTACGTCTTTCTAAAGGAGATTACAACACAAAGAAAATATATAACGAAAACCCCCTTGAGGTGGCAAAAGAGTTTGAAGATTCCGGTATTCAGTATCTCCACCTGGTAGATCTGGACGGAGCTAAATCCAGGCATATTGTAAATCAGAAAATATTGGAATCAATTGCTCGCGAGACTTCCTTGCAAATTGATTTTGGAGGAGGATTAAAAACACCGGAAGATATTGAGATGGCTCTTAATGCTGGTGCAAGTCAGGTGACTATCGGGAGCATTGCAGTTCAGGATCCGAAACTCTGTTACGCTTTGGTCAGCAAATACGGTCCTGGAAAAATTATTCTTGGAGCTGATTGTGAAAACAGAAAAATAAAAACTTCTGGATGGCTTGAAGAAAGTCAAATTGATGTACTCTCTTTTATCCTTCAATATAAAGAAAAAGGAATTAGGCAGGTAATCTGCACGGATATTTCTAAAGACGGAATGCTGGAGGGACCGTCAATCGATCTGTATCAGGATATTTTAGGGAATGTTCCTGTTAATCTGATTGCCAGTGGAGGAATTTCAGGTATCGAGGATGTATATAGGATGAAAGAAATAGGCTGTTCCGGAACGATCATCGGAAAAGCTATTTACGAGGGGAAAATTGAATTAAAAGAACTTCAGAACTTTATTGAAAATGCTTAAAAAAAGAATTATTCCATGTCTTGATATTAAAGATGGGACAACCGTGAAAGGAATTAATTTTGAAGGACTCCGAAATGCAGGAGATCCAATCAGCCTGGCTAAAAAATATGAAATTGACGGTGCGGACGAACTGGTCTTTCTCGATATCACAGCTACTATTGAAGAAAGAAAAACCTTTGTAGAACTTGTCCGGGATATCGCAAAAGAATTAAGCATTCCTTTTACAGTTGGCGGAGGAATCAATTCTATTGAAGATGTAAGAAAACTTCTTGAAGCGGGAGCAGATAAGATCAGTATCAATTCTTCTGCTGTCAAGAAACCACAGCTTATTACAGATCTGGCCAATGAATTCGGAAGTCAGTGTATTGTGGTTGCCATTGACACAAAATTGGTGAATAATGAAGATTGGGTACACATTAAAGGAGGAAGAGAAGCAACAGAGCTGAAAACTTTGGATTGGGCTAAAAAAGCTGAAGTTTTAGGTGCCGGTGAAATTCTTCTGACATCAATGGATGGTGACGGAACCAAAAAGGGATTTGATATCAGGATAACCAAAGCGGTGTCTGAAATTGTCAATATCCCCGTAATTGCTTCAGGAGGGGCAGGAACAATAGGAGATTTTACAGAAGTATTTCAGGAAACGAAAGCTACCGGTGGTTTGGCTGCGAGTATTTTCCATTTTGGAGAAATTCATATTCAGGATGTAAAAAAAGAATTATTATATAAAAAAATACAGGTAAGAAATGATCAATTTTAATAAAACAAACGGGCTGGTTCCGGTTATTATACAAGATGCACGGACTTTACAGGTTTTAATGCTCGGCTATATGAATGAAGAAGCATGGAACAAAACCAGGGCGGAAGGAATTGTTACCTTTTTCAGCCGGTCAAAAAACAGATTATGGACAAAAGGAGAGGAGTCAGGGAATTTTTTAATGGTAAAAAGTATCGATATTGATTGCGATCAGGATACTGTTTTGATAAAAGCTACTCCTAAAAATGTGGTTTGTCATACCGGAAGCTTTAGTTGTTTCGGTGAAAAAGATTCCAAGGGATTTTTATATGAGCTGGAGGAAAAAATAGGACAAAGAATTGATGATAAAACAGAGGAATCTTATACCTACTCATTATATCAGAGAGGTATCAATAAAGTTGCCCAGAAAGTAGGTGAGGAGGCTGTAGAGCTGGTAATCGAAGCAAAGGACGATAATGAAAAATTGTTTAAGGATGAAGCTGCGGACCTGATGTATCACTTTTTAATTCTGTTGAAAGCCAAAAACTTTTCCCTGAAAGACATTGAACGCGTTTTGCTGGAGAGGAATGGAAAATGAAAACATTTGGCACATTATATTAGATCTGTGTTAGCTAGTACATGACATTTATCTTTTAATGTGTAAAAAATAAAATTACTTAATTGAATTTTTGGATTTTTTACATTAAAATAAGTTTTTATTGGTCAATCGTTTTTCATTTTATCTGATTGGGTTGAATCTGTCTTATTTAGTAAAATATTAAAAGCATTACTTTTGCCTTTTAATTATTCTAAATAAGAACACGTAGATGAAAAAAAATATTTTTTGTTTGGGAAGCTTGATCGCAGCTTCCTTAATACATGCACAAAAAAAAGATTCACTTCATCAAAGGAGACTTGAAGAAGTTATTATCACAGCATCAAGGTCTCCCGAAATTGTAAAAAAGACGGCTTCTACAGTACATATTATCCATAAAAAAGAAATTGAAGAGCAGTCTCTGATATCTCCTGACCTCAGTAATATATTAGCATATAAAGTTCCGGGACTTGCTTTTGGTAATAATCTCGTAGGAAATAGAGGCCAAACCCTAAGGGGTAGAAATGTACTGATCATGATCGATGGTATTCCTCAATCAAGTCCGTTACGAAATAATGACAGGGAGATCAGAAGTATTGATCCGTCAGTACTTGAACGTATTGAAGTTGTTAAAGGAGCAACATCCATTTATGGAAATGGTGCAGAGGGCGGTATTATCAATTATATCACTCAGAAAAATACTAAGAGCAAACCATTTTCAGGAAAAACAGTTTTGGGCTTTACCAGTCATGATTTATTCAATAGTAATATGTTCAAATCGGACGGTGGCGCTGGCTACAGGGTTTCGCAGAGTTTTTTTGGAAACTTAGGAAAGTGGGATTACCTGATTAACGGTACAATTACTCAGAATGGAGTGAAAATAGACGGTGATGATTTGGTTCAAAATCCAAGATATGGATTAGGAGAAACCAGTGTAGGAAACATATTCGGAAAAGTAGGATATAATATAGATGATGATAATAGAGTGGAGTTAATGTATAATTATTATTCCAGTTTACAGGATTCTAAATATATTCTTGATATCGGAAAGTATGGAGAAAGACCTTCTACGGGAAAATTAGGAAACAGAGAAGGGGTGAAAGAGGGAACAAGATATAATCATAACGGATATTTAAAATATATCAATAAAAATATTTTCCATCAGACTTCCCTCAATACAACGATTTATTTTCAGGACTTTTATACAATCTATGATTATCGTAACCCACCAAGATGGAAAACAGGGGGACAATCGGCTATTTTGGAAAAGAAATATGGATTCAGGGCAGATTTTAATACTGAATTTAAAAAAGGAAATGAGCTGATGGGTTCTTTAACCTATGGTCTTGATTTACTCAATGAGAAAACAAGCCAGCCTTTGGTAGATGGACGAATATGGGTTCCTGAAATGAATATGCTGGCCGCTGCTCCTTTTGTACAAGGTAAATTGTTTATCACCAAAGACTTAACTGTTAAAGCAGGATTGCGATGGGATAAGATGTCTGTAAAAGTTCCGGATTATACTACATTGCCTTCTGGAAATGCCTCTGAATTTAATGTGCAGGGAGGCCGGTTAAATTATTCCAATATATCATATAATGTAGGAGTAAGTTATGTTGCAATTGACTTTTTCCAGCCTTTTACCTCTTACTCAAGAGGATTTAATATTTATGATTTAGGACGAGTGCTGAGAGATGCTAAAACTAATGTTTTAAATGAAATCAATACGGATCCTGTTGTTATTGATAATTACGAGATTGGATTTAACAGTAAAATTGGCCGGGCTGTTGATTTCTCAGCGAGTTATTTTTATAATTATTCAAAATTGGGGGCAGACTTGGTCTCTGTAAACGGATTTTGGACTCCTTTGAGAGCGCCACAATACATTAGTGGAGTAGAGCTGGCAATGAACGTATATCCGACCAGAGGATTAAGTATAGGAGCTAATTATACTTACCAGGAAGGAAAAGTAGACGTGAAAAATGATAATAGCTATGATAAATATTTGAGCGGATTGAGGATCGCTCCAGCCAGACTTAATTCTTATATCAAATGGAATAATAAATCCCAGAAGCTTCAATTGGGAGTTTATCATATGTACTCCTTTAAAAGAGAACAATTTGAACCGGTATCCGGAAAATATCAGGAAGGAGAAGGTCCTGTAAAGGAATTTAACCTTTTTAATTTTCAAGGGAGTTACCAATTTAATAATGTAATTACGGTAGGATTAGGAATAGAAAATGTCTTGAATAAAACCTATTATACTCCAACTTCAATGTACACTGCACGAGATGCAGAGTATGTAAGAGGAAACGGAAGGTATTATACCTTGTCTCTGAATTTTAATTACTAGACTAATTTTAGCTATATGAATAATGAAATCCTATCTGCTTTTAGATAGGGTTTTGTGTTTTAAAGAATATAATCCTCTTTGTCTTATGTAATCTTTTGCATTCTGAGCGCCATAGCAGTATTAGGCATAAAAAACTTATAAAGCAGATGATATTTTCAAAACATTTTTCATAATTTACATTTTATTTTCAAAACAACCTTAAAGAATATGTCATAAACAGGATTTGTACAAATACCCAGTAATATTTATGAAAAAAAATGATTTTATTATTTTTATCTTATTCTGTATGATACTTTTGCCTACAGGGGTTTCAGCTCAAAAACAATTAATACTCACTTCTCCTAATAATAAACTGAAAACCTTCATCAACGTAGGTAAAACAGTAGAGTATTCCGTGCTACACAATGGAGATGTAATGCTCGACAAATCTGCTATCTCCATGACACTTGATGATGGATCTTTCTATGGGAAAAATGGAAAACTTTTAAGATCGTCGGAAAAAAAAGTTAATCAGACTTTCAATGTGCGGATATATAAACGCCGGCAAATTAAAGACTATTATAATGAACTGATATTAGAGTTTAAAGATTATCATATTATTTTTAGAGCTTATGATGAAGGGATTGCTTACAGATTTGTGTCTTTAGCTAAAAAGCCATTTAAAATAATGGCTGAACAAGCTGAATTTAATTTCCCTGCAGATCAAAAAGCTTTTATCAACTATACCAATAAACCGGAAACAGCTCCTTTGGAAAAACAATTTTTCAACTCGTTTGAACAACCTTATTTTCATTATCCTTTATCCGAATGGAATAAGAAAAGACTCGCTATCAATCCTTTACTTGTAGAAGGGGTAAAGGGTAAAAAGCTTTGTATTGCCGAATCTGACCTTATCAATTACCCGGGAATGTTCTTATATCCGGGAGATAAATCCAATAGTTTAAAAGGCGTATTTGCACCTTACCCGAAAGAAGTTCAGCAAGGGGGACATAATAATTTGCAGATGCTCATAAAATCTCGTGAAAACTTTGTTGCCCAATTCGATAAAGGGACAGACTTTCCTTGGCGAATCATTATTATTTCCGAGAAAGACTCAGATTTGACAGATAGTGATATCGTCTATAAATTGGCAACTCCTTCTCAGGGAGATTATTCATGGGTGAAACCAGGAAAAGTAGCCTGGGATTGGTGGAATGATTGGAATTTGTACAATGTAAACTTTAAGACCGGGGTTAATAATGAAACCTATCGATATTATATCGATTTTGCTGCTCAATATGGAATAGAATATGTGATTCTTGATGAAGGCTGGGCAGTCAATAAGAAAGCAGACCTCTTTCAGGTAGTCCCTGAAATCAATCTGCCGGAATTGATTGCTTATGCAAATTCCAAAAAAGTAGGGCTTATTCTTTGGGCAGGGTATTATGCTTTTGATCGTGATATGGAAGCTGTTTGCAAACATTATAGTGAAATGGGAATCAAAGGTTTTAAAGTAGACTTTATGGATCGGGATGATCAGATCATTGTTGACTTTCACCGGAGAGGGGCAGCAATGGCTGCAAAATATAAGTTGTTGATAGATTATCATGGGACATATAAACCTACAGGGCTACAACGAACCTATCCTAATGTTATTAATTTTGAAGGGGTAAACGGATTGGAGCAAATGAAATGGGCAGATCATCTTGACCAGGTAACCTATGATGTAACCATTCCATTTATCCGACAGATAGCAGGCCCAATGGATTATACTCAGGGAGCAATGCGTAATGCAACCAAAGATAATTTCAAAAGTGTTGATAGTGAAGCTATGAGCCAGGGAACACGATGCCGTCAGCTGGCAGAATATATAGTCTTTGAGTCTCCGTTAAATATGCTTTGTGATAGCCCGTCAAATTATATGGCAGAAACGGAATGTACAGAATTTATTGCTAAGATTCCTACCATTTGGGATCAAACCATAGCTTTAGATGGTGAGGTCGCAAAATATGTAGCAATAGCCCGTAAAAAAGGAGATGATTGGTATATGGGTGCTTTAACCAACTGGGATGCACGTACTGTAGAATTAGATTTATCATTCCTAGGAAAAGGCAATTTCAAAGGTGAAGTATTTAAAGATGGAATCAACGCGAATCGTGTTGCTAAAGATTACAAAAAGGAAGTCATTGATATTCCAGCTAATAGAAAATTGACCGTATCAATGGCGTCAGGCGGAGGTTACGTAATAAAGATCACAAAAAAATAAAGAATTATAAAAACCAAAAGCTTTCTAAAAATAGAAAGCTTTTGTATTAAGATATATAGTATAAGTGATTATTCAATCATAATTTTTCTAACTACTGTATGCTCATCGGCTTTAAGATTTCCTAAATAAACCCCTTTTGGCAAATTAGAAACATTAATTCTTGTCTGGTTTTCTTGCTTAAGTAAAGACCGACCTAACAGATCGGTGATTTCAAAACTGAAGTTGCTAACGGAAGATGGTAATTCTAGACTCAGAATATCTTTTGCCGGATTGGGATAAATTTTAACGGATTCAAGCTTATCTGCAGCGGTTTCTTTGGTATTCAAAACTAAAGATGCCGTAGTGGATGCTACTGCAAAATGCTGAAGTGCCCCCACCGTTGCTTTTCCTACATTGAAAATATATACAGGGTCTGTATTCGCAAAGGTATCATTCACAGTATGCGGATAACTGCTTCTTTTATACTCAAAGTATCCTGTAATTACTTCTCCTTTCTGTTCAAAAGGGATATAGTCCGTATCTTCTGCCGGATCAATCCCTGTAAGCAGTGGAGAATATAGAGTAGTACAGGTCACCAGCTGTTGTGTAACCGCACTTGATGCCGCATTATTGCTGCTTACTCCTCCCTGATCCTCATCACAGTATATTCTGTTATTTACATTCCCCATTTTTCCACCTACCTGGTCAAGATTGAATACCAGTTTTATATCCAGCTTTCGAACACCATTTTGATAAGCTACATTGTTTACATAATGAGAACTTCCTCTTAATCCCTGTTCTTCCCCGGAAAAATGAATAAACTTGATAGAATATTCTGTCGGAACATTTCTAAGGATCCTGGCAGCTTCCAGTATAATTGAAGTACCACTACCGTTATCATTGGTTCCCGGACCTACGATGCTATCAAAGTGCCCACAAATAATAACATATTTATTAGGATATACTGTTCCTGTTTTGGTGATGATCAGGTTTTTAGAGCTTGTACTTCCAAAGGTAAAAGGATCCTCAACAATCTGGCTTGCTGTGTAGCCATACGATAAATATTTGTTTTTGATCCACGTAAGCGCATTGGCATTATTGGTAGAACCTGTTGTTTTTACACCAAGATTTTGGAACTGCTGCAGATTGGTTGTAATATTGGTTTGTGTAACCTGGTTTGCCCTGTCCTGATAAACTTGAATGAAGCTTTGAGATTGTAATTGCTGGCCTAATAAAGCGCAAAAAAGAAGAGTAATTATATTTTTCATTGTTAGGTGATTTTTGTAAAAGTAATCATAAAATCACAATGAAAGAATAAAAATATTATGTAATAAATAAAAAATGCTCTTATTGTTGATAATAAAAGCATTTTTGTAATTGAGAGATATTTGATGATTTATTTTTCTATAACAATTTTTCTTGTTGTACTCTGACCTTTGGCTTTTATAATGACTAGATAAGCTCCTTCCTGCAAACCGGAAATATCGATTTTTCTTTGATTTTCTTTTTTGATCAGAATATGTCCTAAAAGATCTGTCAGCTCAAAGTTGAATTCTTTAATGGTATCAGGTAAGTCAATAGTTATAATATCTTTTGCCGGGTTAGGATAGATCTTTACTGATTCTATTGATGCCTGAGCTTTTGTTTCTTCTGTGTTTAGAACCATTGATGCGGTTGTAGATGCAACGGCAAAATGTTGGAGCGCACCAACAGCAGCTTTACCTACATTGAATACATATACAGGATCTATATTGGCAAAGGTATCATTTACCGTATGCTCATTATTGCTTCTGATATTCTCATAAAAACCTGTGATAATATCTCCGTTTTCTTCAAAAGGAATATAGTCTGAAGCATATGCGGTAGCCATCACTGTCTGAAGAGGAGAGTACAGACTTGTACAGGTTGCCAACTGCTGGGTGAAAGAGCTCGATGTTGCATTATTGGCAGAACTTCCGTTAACTCCCTTTTCACATTTTATCTTATTGTTGTTATTTCCTAATTTACCTCCCACCTGATCAATATTGAAGACCAGTCTTATATTAAGTTTGCGAACTCCGTTTTGAAAAACTACATTGTCTGCATAGTGGTAGCTCCCGTAAAGTCCCTGTTCCTCTCCTGAAAAATGAATGAATTTTATTGAATACTGGGTAGGGACATCTTTTAAAATTCTTGCGGCCTCTAATAAAATTGAAGTTCCGCTTCCGTTATCACTTACGCCGGATCCTGTTACCGTATCATAATGGGCGCAAATAATTACATACGTATTGGGATATGTTGTCCCTGTTTTCGTAATGATCAGATTCTTTGAACTCGTACTTCCAAATGTAAAAGGATCTTCAACGATTTGACTGGCTGTATAGCCATAAGAGAGGTACTTATTTTTTATCCACGTCAGAGTATTCGCATTGTTCGTGGAACCTGTAGTTTTGACACCAAGGTTTTCAAATTGCTGTAAATTCGTTGTAATATTGGTTTGAGTAACCTGATTGGCCCTGTTCTGATAGGCCTGAATAAATGTTTGAGATGATAGTTGCTGACATAGCAGGCAAAAAATTAGAAAAGTAATTATATTTTTCATTAGTTGGTGATTTTTGCAAAAGTAATAATAAAATCACAATGAAAGAATATTAATTTTGTAGTATAAATAAAAAATGCTTTTATAACGTGTAATAAAAGCATTTTTAAATTATTTTTTTAGCGGTGAGCTATTTGCTGATTACTACTTTCCGTACAGCGGTATGATCAGCAGTTTTTATTATAGCTAAATAGGCACCGTTTGTCAGAGAAGAAACCTGGATCGCTTTCTTATTATTCTGTTTAATTAAAGTGTGGCCTAGCAGATCTGTTAATTCAAAATTAAAATCATTAATCGTATTTGGCAGGTCAATTGTCAATACATCTTTTGCCGGGTTAGGGTAGATCTTTACAGATTCTAATGATTTCTGTCCTTCTGTTTCGCTTGTTCCCAAATTCAGAGTTGTTGCTACAGCAAAATGTTGAAGAGCACCAACCGCTGCCATACCTACGTTGTAGACATACACAGGATCTATATTGGTAAAGGTATCATTTACCGTATGTTCATTATTGCTTTTGATATTCTCATAAAAACCTGTAATGATATCTCCGTTTTGTTCAAAAGGAATATAATCTGAGGAATATGCGTTAGTAATTACAGTCTGAAGAGGGGAGTAAAGACTTGTACAAGTGGCCAGCTGTTGTGTAAACGCACTTGAAGTTGCATTATTGGCAGAGCTTCCGTTAACGCCTTTCTCACACTTTATCGTATTATTGTTATTGCCAAGTTTACCACCTACCTGATCTATATTAAATACCAGTCTTATATTCATCTGACGGATATTATTCTGAAAAACCACATTGTCTGCATAATGATAGCTTCCTTCCAGTCCCTGTTCTTCTCCTGAAAAATGAATGAATTTAATAGAATATTCTGTTGGAATATCTTTTAAGATTCTTGCAGCTTCCAATATAATAGATGTTCCGCTTCCATTGTCGCTAACTCCGGAACCGGTTATGGTATCATAATGTCCGCAGATAATTACATAGGTATCAGGATAAACAGTTCCTGTTTTGGTAATAATTAAATTCTTAGAACTGGTACTTCCAAAGGTAAAAGGATCCTCAACCATCTGACTTGCACTATATCCGTAAGACGTATATTTATTTTTGATCCAGTTTAAAGTATTGGTATTATTTACAGAACCTGTTGTTTTTACACCCAGGTTTTCAAACTCGTGTAAATTAGCTGTAATATTGGTTTGTGAAACCTGAGTTGCTCTGCTCTGGTAAGCCTGAATAAAGCTTTGTGCCTTTGCGCTATAAATAGCAACGGAAAAAAGAAGTAGAGTAGTTATTTTTTTCACTTGATAAAAGAATTACAGAATTATTATATTTTTAGTGAAACAAATGTATATAATAAAAAAATCCTGAGCAAAAAACTCAGGATTTAATATTGATAACAAAAAATTTTACATTATTTTACTTGATCTACAACTGCTTTGAAAGCTTCAGGGTGATTCATTGCTAAATCTGCTAAAACTTTTCTGTTAAGCTCAATGTTGTTCTTTTTAAGAGCTCCCATAAATTGAGAGTAAGACATTCCGTGCTCTCTTGTTCCAGCGTTGATACGCGTTATCCAAAGTGATCTGAAATTTCTCTTTTTCTCTTTTCTTCCACGGTAAGCATATTGCATTGCTTTTTCTACCGCGTTTTTAGCTACAGTCCAAACGTTCTTTCTTCTACCGAAAAAACCTTTAGCTTGTTTCATGATTTTTTTTCTGCGAGCTCTTGAAGCTACTGCATTTACTGATCTTGGCATAATTTAAATTGTTTTTTTGAAAAGGGCGGTAAACTGTTTCATTACACTTATCTGCTCCGTTTCAGGGTTAAAAATTCTGAATTGTTTTAATTCCTATAAACCGAATATAGATTTATAAAAACTACTTAATTGCTAATTGACGTTGAACGCTTTTCTCATCCACTTTAGCTACGTAAGAAGTAGTAGTAAGATTTCTCTTCTGCTTAGTTTCTTTTTTAGTTAAGATGTGGCTTTTGTAAGCATTTTTTCTTTTGATCTTACCAGTTCCGGTAAGAGCAAAACGTTTCTTAGCACCCGATTTCGTTTTTAATTTTGGCATTGTCTTGCTTTTTTATTATTTTGTTATCAATATCTGATTTACTTTCTTCCCAAAGACACTTAGGAATAATAGTGTGCAAAGATACAAAAAATATCAATTCGAATTTTCAAAATTGTGATTTTATAGTATTTTCAAAAAACCACTTCTATAAAAAGTGGTTACAAATCATTAAATTACTCACTAGATATCCTTATGAGTTATTTCTCTTCTTTCCTGATTATTTCCACCCAGAATAACTTTAACTCTAAAACCACTACCGATTAAATATCCGGTTCTTGAATAAAGCTGAAGCTTAATATGTGGGTTGGAAACGTTCCCTGCAACTGCGCTGTCTGAATTCCAAAGAGGAGTATCGTTATTGTAAATAACAAGATTCCCATCATTTTGTGCAATAAGTTTTGGGGTACCTCCGCTTCTTACCGTATTAGATGCCCATAGTACTCTGTAGCTGCTAGGTGTTTCAGCATATAGGACAAGATTACTATCTCCTTGCATTACCAGACGGTAAGTAACACCCTGATTTTCTAAACTAATTGATTCGCCGGCATTTAATACCTGAGGATGATTGGTTGTTTCCGAAATAAATGTTAATGTGGTAAGACCACCACCAGGAATAGATTTATTTGCATTAGCAGTTGTTTGTACCTTTCCATTTTCTACAATTACATTGTCAAGAGTATCATCCTGACCACAAGATGCTAAAAGCATTGAAAGACTTACAAAAGTCAATAATTTTATCTTCATATATTATTTTTTTTGAGCCGCAAAAATAATAAAAAATTAAATTAACTCACAATGATAAGATTTAATATATTTTAATTTTCTCTTTACTAATGGCATTTTCAGGAAGATAAATTTATAACAAAAAAAAGACCGATTGGTGAATCAGTCCTTTTAGTTTTTATTTCAATTAAGGTTTTATGATTGGAAAAAAGCAAGAAGATCTCTGTTAATAGTTTCAGCTTCAGTCGTTGGCATACCGTGAGGGAATCCCGGATAAGTGATCAACTTTCCATTTTTAACTAATTTTGCGGCTACCACACCTGTAGTTTCATAAGGTACGATCTGATCATCTTCCCCATGAAGCACCAATACCGGAACATCTGTACTTTTAAGATCTTCTGTAAAATCAGTTTCCGAGAAAGCTTTGATACAGTCATAATGTGCTTTAATTGATCCCATCATTCCCTGTCTCCACCAGTTTCTCTGGATACCTTCGGAAATGTTAGCTCCTTCTCTGTTATAGCCGTAAAAAGGGAAGGTAATATCGATATAGAATTGCTGCCTGTGGTGTGCCGTATTGTTACGGATATCATCAAAAACAGAAATCGGGACACCGTTCGGGTTATTTTCATTTTGAACCATAATCGGGGTAACAGCGCTTATTAAAACAGCTTTGGCAACTCTTCCTTTTCCATGCTGTGCTACATATCTGATCACTTCACCGCCTCCTGTGGAATGTCCTACGTGGATCACATCTTTCAGGTCTAGTGCCGTTACAATCTCATCAACATCTGATGCATACGTGTCCATATCATGTCCCTCCGCAGTCTGGGTGGATCTTCCATGCCCCCTTCTGTCGTGAGCAATGACTCTGTATCCTTTTTCCAAAAAGAAAAGCATTTGAGCATCCCAGTCGTCACTTGATAATGGCCATCCGTGATGAAAAAATACAGGTTGTCCTTTTCCCCAGTCTTTGTAATAAATTTCAGTTCCGTCTTTTAGTTGAATTGTACTCATTGTTTTTAATTTATGATTAGTAATTTAATTTTTTAATATCTATGATATTTTAATCTTATTTCTAATTCAAAATTAAATTTATTAATAAACACAACTCTTAACATAGGATATTTTATTCGGAATTGAATAAAAAAAACCTCAAATTTCTTTGAGGTTTATATTGGAAATTAAATTCTGAATTTAATTAGATTATTTAGCTGCTTTTTTAGGACTCATCATCATAATCATCCTTTTACCTTCCAATTTAGGAAGCTGGTCTACTTTACCTACATGCTCAAGTTCCTGTGCAAGTTTTAAAAGTAAAATTTCTCCCTGATCTTTAAAGATAATTGAACGTCCTTTGAAAAATACATAGGTTTTAAGTTTCGAACCTTCTTCCAGGAATTTCTCAGCGTGCTTTTTCTTGAATTCATAATCATGGTCATCTGTCTGAGGCCCGAAACGGATCTCTTTTACAACCACTTTTATTTGTTTTGCCTTAAGTTCCTTTTGTTTTTTCTTTTGCTCGTATAAAAACTTCTTATAGTCTAATACTCTTGCAATAAAAGGTTCTGCTTTGTCTGAAATCACAACCAGGTCTAATTCCTGATCCTTGGCTATCTGCAAAGCCTTATCTAATGGGTAAACTCCAGGTTCCACATTGTCACCTACCAAACGAACTTCTCTGGCTCTGATTTTACCATTAATTTGATGCAAATCCTCCTGTACCGGACGACGCATTGGGCCTCTGTTGTTAAATCTTTGTGCTATTGTCTTAAATTTTATTGGTTAACTTTCTATTGACAGCTTTCTTATATGGCTGCTTCTTTTTTAAAATAATTGACGAAATCTTCCATCTTCATTACGCCAAGATCTCCTTCTCCACGTCTTCTTACTGAAACGGTTCCGTCTTTTTCTTCATTTTCACCGATCACAATCATGAAAGGGATTTTCTTTAATTCTGCATCACGGATTTTCTTTCCGGTCTTCTCATTTCTGTCATCAATCAGACCGCTAATATCGTGATTTTCCAAAAATTGTGAAACTTTTTTTGCATAATCTACATATTTTTCACTAATCGGTAGAATTATATACTGATCAGGGCTCAACCATAAAGGAAAATCTCCTGCTGTATTTTCTAATAAAATAGCGATAAATCTTTCCATAGAACCAAACGGCGCTCTGTGGATCATTACCGGTCTGTGCTTTTCGTTATCATTTCCGATGTAGTGAAGATCAAACCTTTCCGGCAGGTTATAGTCCACCTGGATGGTTCCTAACTGCCATTTTCTTCCTAACGCATCCTTAACCATGAAGTCCAGTTTAGGGCCATAGAAGGCAGCTTCACCATATTCGATAACGGTTTTCAATCCTTTTTTCTCTGCTGCATTGATGATGGCATTTTCAGCTTTCTCCCAATTCTCATCAGAACCGATATATTTTTCCTTGTTTTCAGGATCTCTTAAAGAAACCTGTGTAACAAAATCCTCAAATCCTAAAGATTTAAAAACATAAAGTGTTAAATCTATTACTTTCTCAAATTCTTCCGACAGCTGATCCGGAGTACAGAATAAGTGGGCATCATCCTGAGTAAATCCACGTACTCTTGTCAAGCCGTGAAGCTCTCCACTTTGCTCATATCTGTAAACAGTACCGAACTCTGCATATCTTTTTGGAAGATCCCTGTAGCTCCATTGTGAAGTTTTGTAGATTTCACAGTGGTGAGGACAGTTCATAGGCTTCAGCAAAAATTCTTCACCTTCATTCGGTGTTTTAATAGGCTGGAAACTGTCTGCCCCATATTTATCCCAGTGTCCTGAAGTCACATACAGCTCTTTTGAACCAATATGCGGGGACATCACGAATTCATAGCCTCCTTTTTTCTGAGCCTCACTAAGGAAGTTTTCTAATTTTCTTCTTAATGCAGTACCTTTTGGAAGCCATAGCGGAAGTCCGGCACCCACTTTTTCAGAGAATGCGAAAATCCCTAATTCTTTTCCAAGTTTTCTGTGATCCCTTCTTTTTGCTTCTTCCAATCTTTCCAGATATTCTGTAAGCTCTTTCTGTTTTGGGAAAGAAATACCGTAAACCCTTGTCAATTGGGGGTTCTTTTCATCACCTCTCCAGTATGCTCCTGCTGCATTTAATATTTTTACGGCCTTTACAATTCCTGTATTGGGAATATGACCTCCACGGCATAAATCCGTGAAATTATCATGAGTTACAAAAGTAATTTCTCCGTCATTAAGATTGGAGATCAGTTCTACTTTATAAGGATTATCTGCATAAGTTTTTAATGCCTCTTCTTTGGAAACAGGATAGAGGGAGAATGTAGAACCTTTCTTAGCATTCTCTAAAACTTTCTTTTCAATCTTTTCAAAGTCCTTTTCAGATAAACTTTCGTCTCCAAAATCTACGTCATAATAAAATCCATTTTCTATGGCTGGGCCGATAGTAAGCTTAGCATCAGGATAAAATTCAAGGATGGCCTGCGCCAGAAGGTGGGCAGAAGAATGCCAGAAAGCTTTCTTTCCAAGATCATCATTCCATGTCAATAGCTGTACCGTAGAATCCGTCGTTATAGGTGTGGTAATCTCTACTTGTTTGCCGTTTACGACTGCGGAAATGGTATTTCTAGCCAATCCTTCGCTTATAGATTTTGCCACATCTAAAGGAGTTACTTCTCCCTCGAATTCTTTGACACTATTGTCTGGAAGTGTAATTTTTATCATTGTTTACTATGAAATTTTAAGATGCAAAAATACGCATTTTTTATTTAAAATGGTATATTAACGTATATTTGAATAAATAAATAATTCAAAATAATGAAAAACCTATTAACGGTATTTACTGTTTTATTTTTCACATTCTCTTTTTCACAAAAAAAAGCCCCAAAATTTCAGGTTTCTTACAGCAAAAATATAGATACTTATTTTTTAGCTGAGATCCTTTCAGCTGAGCATAGGAAGATCAATAAAGATTTTGAATTATTCAAGATTAAAGAGTGCTCAACCTACCAGCCTATTGTAAAAAGAGCATTGGAAAAATATGGGCATCTGAAAAATTCTAAAATCGCTCATCTTACTGCAAAGATTAATGATACGCTACTCAGTAAATATGGCATTGGAAATGACGCAATCATGAAACCGCTTTTATCACATAAAGAATTTCCATTAAAAGGCTGGAATGATGACTATTTATTTGAAAAAAATACGCTGACCAAAGTACAAAATGATGAAATAACATTCCTTATTAAAAACTACATCTCAGAATTGCAGCAATTTTATATACAGGAAAAAATTGGAGATTTCTTTTCAGAGAATAAAACATTCTATGAAGGTGGAATTAAAGAATATTACCAACAGATTCCCGCGAATTTTGTTTCAGCAATGGAACATTACTATGGAGAAAGATTTGGCAGCTATACTGTTTTCATTTCACCAATGATGATGTGGCCAATAGAAGATAATGAAGGTCGTGGCATTGGTACTGATATACAACATTCGGGAGGAAAGAAAAGTATTTATGAAGTTGCAAGCCCTTTTATGAGAGTGGTAAAAGAAGGGGAATTTGGATATAACAACCAGTTTCAGGCGAGGTTTTTAACCATTCATGAGTTTGGTCATGCATTTGTAAATAAGGAAGTCTATCAGAATAAGGATAAGCTCAATATGTTTAAGGATTTGTTTGAAAAATCAAACTTAAAAGAAATCATGACAAAAACAGGTGGCGTTGCCGATTATCAGACTTGCGTGGTAGAACATCTGGTAAGGTTGGGGGAAATTGAAACAGCTATTATACAGAATGATCTTGAACGTGCTAAAAAACTAGAGGCCTATCATCTGAAAAATCATTTTATTTTTCTCCCTCAGTTAGAAAGAAAGATAAAGGAATACAATGCTAACAGAAAAAAATATAAGAAATTCGGAGATTTTGTTCCGGAACTCTTAAAAGTATTTGAAAATAGTGATATTAAGTGGATTAATAAAGAACTCGACATAAATAAAGATAAAATATAATGAATGAAATGAATTTTGATTTACACTGTGATTTATTGTATTATCTGCTAAGAAAAAATTCAAAACCAGATGACAGGGAGTTGGGGTGTTCATTGCCCTATTTAAAAGAAGGAAATGTAAAATTACAGATAATGGCCATTTACACGGCTACAGCTAAGAACAGCACGGCCGAAGGAATCAGGCAAAGTGAGGTATTCGCTGATTTATTGAATACTGATGATTTCTTCCTGTTTGATCCTTCAAATTATGAAGCAGACGAAAATAAGGATCGGGCAGGAGTACTTGCTTCCATAGAAAATGCATCCTCATTTTGTGAAGAGGATTCTGACCTCGAAACAGGTTTTAAAAACCTGGAAGCCATTATTAATAACACGCAGAAAGTCCTTTATATAGGACTTACGCATCATACTGAAAACCGATTTGGGGGCGGAAATAATTCAGGGACAGGATTAAAAGAAGACGGAAAAGTAGTTCTGGATTATATTTCGGACCGAAAAATTGCCATTGATCTTTCCCATACAAGCGATCAACTGGCCTATGATATTCTTAATTATATCGATCAGAGAAACTATCATATTCCTATCCTGGCAAGCCATTCCAATTACCGTACTATCTATGATAAAAAGAGGAATCTTCCTGATGAGCTGGCAAAAGAAGTGATTAGGAGAAAAGGTCTTATAGGACTTAACTTTATCAGGAATTGTGTTGATGAAACTGATCCTTACAAGCTATATGAACATCTTCAATATGGACTTGATCTTGGTGGAGAAAATTCAATTGCTTTTGGTGCAGATTTTTACTACTGCAAAAACTATCCGGATCCGTCAAAGCTTCCCATATTCTTTCAGGAGTTCGAGAATGCTACAGCCTATGAAGCAATCAATAAAAAGATTTCCAAAAAGTATTCCGTTGAGCTAATGGAAAAAATAAGCCATAAAAATGCTCTGGATTTTATAAAAAAGCTTTAAAATAAACACCAGATGGTGGCTTTAAAAGTCGGTTACCATCTGGTGTTATTTATTATTTCAGTCTTTTATACTTCACTTTTTTCTTTATAATTTCAATTACATCCACATGCTGAACTTTTGACTGTATCCAGCCATGGATATCGATATAAAAGAGTGAACGTCTGTAATATTCATTGTTTTCATATTGATCCAGTTTCCGGTCAAATGCTTCAAATGCTTTTTGTCTTTCATCCAAAACAAGGTTATTGAGATTTTTAAAAAAATCGATGCTTTCAAAATGAAATTCTTCCGGCTTTTTCATCTTTAAAGCGAACTTTAAAGTAGCTTTTATAAACTCATCGTAATCTTCGTCATTTCCGGATTCATGCTTGGACATAAGGATCAGAATCCTTGTATGAAATAAAAGATCTTCCTGTACGTTGCCTTTTGACTCGATGATCTTCATGGAGTATCGCATCGATTCATTATACTTCTTGCTTCCAAAAAACATAGCTGCCATCTTAAGATACAGAATCATAAAATGGTGCTCATCAATTTTATCCCGGAGCTTTTCCATCTTCATTTCTATTTCTGGAATAAGCTTCGTTCCACTGAAAAATTCTCCTTTTACGAAATGGATATTCATTAAAGTATTGGAGTAGGTAAGGAATGTAAGAGCCTGTAAATTCTCATTTTGGGCAAATCCAGGTGAAGAAACCGTTTTAGTGAAATTTTCAAATTGTTTTTCTAAAATATCGATATTACCATAAAGGAAAAGGATCTTCAGTAAATAAGTATTGCCTTTGATATACCACACCGGATGACTAAAAATCATTTCGGGTTTCTGATGAAAGAGCTCCACCCACTGATAAGCATATTTCAGCGTGTATTTGTAATCCTGCAATAGCTGATTTTTCCAGACATGCGCTTTATAATACCAAAGTTTTTCAGTAAAATTTAAACTGGAAGGTTTTATATTTTTAATCTGAGAGTTGAAGATTTCCAGTACCTCTTGCCTGTCCGCATCGTTTTTCACATACCCATGGGTGAGCATTTCACTGTATAACTTCAATGAAAGATTGGAAAGTTCAGTTGTGTATTGGTTTTGTTTGCTTATTTCTTTAGACTCTCTTATCAGTTCTTCGGCCCTTCCGTCTATACTTCGTGTAATAAATTGGGATTCAATTACCTTCTCAAGGTCAATAATCTCTGAAGCGATGCTTTTTTCATCCAGTTCCAGGGCAGATTGCTTTGTTTTATCCAATATTTTTAAAGCCTGCTTGTATAGTCCTTTCTGATACAGAATATTAGCAAAATCAAGTTGCTCCCGAAGCTGAATCCTGTAATTTTGATGGCTCGGGTTCATACGAAGGCTTACTAAGATTTGCTTATAGAGATGTGCTTTCAGGTTAGAAAGCTGCTGCTTGGTAGAAATTTTCTTCTCTATGATGACAGACTCGTTATACTCAGTCATTTTGTCAAGCTCAGAGAAAAGTAGTAGAAATTTAGCATCTACATTAATTCCTAAACGATTAACATAAAGCTTAAATTGCCGTTTCTCAGAAGTGGTTAATGATTTAATGAGTACAAATAAGAAGTCTTTCTGCAATTCTGCCATTGTAAAATTTAATAATTTAAATTATTGATTTTATTATACTTACGTTTAGTTTTTCATTATTTGAATATTGTAATTTTCATTAAAATTGAAAATGTAAAAAATATGCAAGCCTTAGTTTTGGATCAAAATTAAGTAAAAACTTCATTATGAATTCCGAAAAAATTGAAATTTTTGATACCACTTTGCGTGATGGGGAACAGGTTCCGGGATGTAAGTTAAACACAGAACAAAAATTAATTATCGCCGAAAGGCTTGATAAGCTAGGGATTGACGTAATAGAAGCCGGTTTTCCGGTATCAAGTCCGGGAGATTTTCATTCCGTTTCTGAAATTTCCAAATTGGTACGAAATGCAAAAGTTTGCGGACTGACCAGGGCTAATAAAAAAGATATCGAAGTGGCTGCCGAGGCATTGCAATATGCAAAACGCCCCAGAATCCATACAGGAATAGGAACTTCAGACTCACACATTAAATATAAATTCAACTCTACCAGAGAAGACATTATTGAACGGGCAGTGGATGCTGTAAAATATGCTAAAAGCTTTGTGGAAGATGTTGAATTTTATGCAGAGGATGCAGGAAGAACTGATAATGAATACCTTGCCAGGGTTTGTGAAGCTGTAATAAAAGCCGGGGCAACCGTTTTAAACATCCCTGATACCACAGGATATTGCCTGCCGGAGGAATACGGACAGAAAATTAAATACCTAAAAGAAAATGTAAAAGGCATTGATAAAGCAATCCTTTCATGCCATTGCCATAATGATTTGGGATTGGCAACTGCTAATTCCATTGCAGGAGTAATGAACGGGGCAAGACAAATTGAATGTACGATCAACGGATTGGGAGAGAGAGCAGGAAATACGGCTTTGGAAGAAGTCGTCATGATTCTGAAGCAACATAAAGACCTTAGACTTCATACAGATGTTAATTCCAGAATGTTGAATACAATGAGTTCTTTGGTATCAGACCTTATGGGAATGCCTGTTCAGCCTAATAAAGCGATCATAGGAGCCAATGCGTTTGCCCACAGTTCGGGCATCCACCAGGATGGTGTGATCAAGAACAGGGAAACTTATGAGATCATGAATCCTGAAGATGTAGGAGTAACCGAATCTTCGATTATTCTTACAGCAAGAAGCGGACGTTCTGCTCTTGCATACCGTTTTAAGCATATCGGCTTTGATGTTACCAAAAATGAGCTGGACTTTTTGTATGGGGAGTTTTTAAAAATTGCAGATGCTAAAAAAGAAGTGGATAATGATGATCTTAGCCTGATGATGAATGCATTAACGAGAAAAATCAGTTAGGCATTTCACATCATTTCTCAATAAAATCAAACAAAAAAATGAACAATAATAAGAAAACACTTTTTGATAAGGTCTGGGATGCTCATGTGGTGGAAACAATTCCTGACGGACCGCAAATTATTTATATCGATAAACATCTTATTCATGAAGTGACAAGCCCTCAAGCTTTTGCTGAACTGGAATCCAGAAATCTTGAAATATTCAGGCCTGATCAGATTGTAGCTACAGCGGATCACAATGTGCCGACTTTAAATCAGGAGCAACCTATCCGCGATGAGTCTTCAAGAAACCAGGTACAACAACTTACTGAAAACTGTACTAAAAATAATATCGAACTGTATGGCCTTGGGCATCCCTATCAGGGAATTGTCCACATTATTGCACCGGAACTGGGGATCACACAGCCGGGAATGAGCATTGTATGCGGAGATAGTCATACTTCTACACACGGAGCTTTCGGAACAATAGCTTTTGGTATCGGAACCAGCCAGGTAGCACAGGTTTTTGCGAGCCAGTGTTTATTGCTCAATAAACCGAAATCAATGAGGATTACGGTTAATGGAAAGCTTAAAAAAGATGTTCAGCCTAAGGATGTTATCCTGTATATTATTTCTAAAGTAGGGACTAATGGGGGAACCGGGTATTTCTGTGAATATGCGGGATCGGTTTTTGAGGAAATGTCGATGGAAGGAAGAATGACGGTATGCAATATGAGTATTGAAATGGGAGCCAGAGGAGGAATGATTGCTCCTGATGAAACGACTTTTGCCTACGTAAAAGGAAAACCTTTTGCACCAAAGGGAGATGAGTGGGAAGAAAAGCTTGCCTATTGGAAGAGCCTGAAAACGGACGAAGATGCCATATTTGATGCTGAATTTAGTTTCGATGCATCAGAAATAAAACCTATGATTACCTATGGAACAAACCCGGGAATGGGTATCTCTTTGGATGAGATTATTCCTGTTCCACAAAATGAATCCGAGGAAAAGGCGTTGCAATACATGGGATTAAAAGCCGGTCAGTCTCCTTCTGATATTAAGGTAAATTATGTATTTATTGGAAGCTGTACGAATGCAAGAATTGAAGATTTTCGTTCTGCAGCGCAATATATTAAGGGGAAGAATAAATCTCAAAATGTTAAAGCGCTTATTGTTCCTGGATCCCAGCTTGTCGTAAAGCAGATCTATGAAGAAGGCCTTGATAAAATATTCAATGATGCCGGTTTTCAGATCAGGCAGCCCGGATGTTCAGCCTGTCTGGCCATGAATGATGATAAGATTCCTGAAGGTGAATATTGCGTTTCGACCTCCAACAGAAATTTTGAAGGCAGACAGGGACAGGGAGCCAGAACTATTCTGGCAAGTCCGTTGACTGCTGCTAAAGTCGCCATAGAAGGCAGAATCAATATTTTTGAAAATTTAAATTAATAATAAGACATACAAATAGAGGATGTTAAAAATAGCTGCTTTTGTTTGAACTGATTTCTCATACATTTTAAATAAAGCAGCTTTTAACCAAAACATATTGTAATCTAGTAAACTAAAGCAATGCAAAAGCTAACTATAATAAAATCAAGTGCAATTCCTTTGCCTGTAGAGAATATAGATACTGATCAGATCATTCCGGCAAGGTTTCTGAAGAGTATAGACAAAAAAGGGTTTGGAGATAATCTGTTCAGAGATTGGAGATATGATGTTCATACCAATCAGCCAAATGCTGATTTCATTTTAAATAAACCCCAGTACCGCGGTGAGATTTTAGTAGCCGGTAATAACTTTGGTTGTGGGAGTAGCCGTGAGCATGCTGCCTGGTCTTTAACCGATTATGGGTTTAAAGTGATCGTATCCAGTTATTTTGCGGATATTTTCAAAGGAAATGCTTTGAATAACGGTTTGTTGCCTGTAAAGGTTTCTGATGTATTCTTACAGGAAATCTTAACGGACATTACAGAAAATCCTGAAAAGGAAATTACCATAGACGTTGAACAGCAAACTATAAGTTTTAATGGTAAAACAGAATATTTTGAATTGGATTCTTATAAGAAAATCTGTTTGCTTAACGGATATGACGACATTGATTTTCTGATCAGTAAAAAAGAAGCCATAAAAGAGTTTGAATTAAAAACACAAAAAGTATATGAACAATAATTATTTCAAAATAGCTGTACTTCCCGGAGACGGAATTGGTCCTGAGGTGGTCAGTGAGAGTGTAAAAATCCTTAAAGTAATTGGTGAAGTGTTCCAGTACAATTTCCAGTTTACCTATGGATTGATGGGAGCGGAAGCAATTTTTCAGACAGGAGATCCGTTGCCTGAACAAACACTGGCCATTTGTAAAGAATCAGATGCCGTGCTTTTTGGAGCGATAGGCGACCCTGCTTTTGATAATAATCCCGACGCAAAAGTAAGACCTGAACAGGGATTGCTGAAACTTCGTAAGGAATTAGGGCTTTTTGCCAATATCAGGCCGTTAAAAACCTATTCTTCATTGATTGAGAAAAGTCCTTTGAAAAGAGAAATCATTGAAGGAGCGGATATTCAGATTTTCAGGGAATTGGTAAGCGGGATCTATTTTGGTGAAAAATTTACCGATGAAGAAGGAGCTTATGCCTATGATGTTTGTAAATACAGCAGGGAAGATATTATACCTATTGTCCATATGGCATTTCAGGAAGCCCAAAAACGTAAAAAGAAATTAACACTTATTGATAAGGCTAATGTCCTGGACACTTCAAGATTGTGGAGAAAGATCTGTAAGGAAATCGCCCAGGAATATCCTGAAGTTCAGTTGGATTTTATGTTTGTAGATAATGCTGCGATGCAGCTGATCCTTAATCCTAAACAATTTGATGTTATCGTAACGGAGAATATGTTTGGAGACATCATTTCTGATGAAGCGAGTGTAATTGGCGGTTCCATAGGACTTCTGCCTTCCGCATCTATAGGAAATGAAAATGCACTCTTTGAGCCTATTCACGGGTCTTATCCGCAGGCAAAAGGCAAAGGGATTGCTAATCCTGTAGCCTCAATATTGAGTACAGCAATGATGTTGGATCACCTGAAATTGAATCAGGCAGCAGATAAATTGAGAGAATCGGTAGAACATGCCATTGAAAACAAATATGTAACCGTAGATCTTAATGCAAAGCAATCTTATTCTACAAGCGAAGTAGGGGACTTCATTGCAGATTATATAAGGTTTTCCGAAAAATCATATTACAATTTTGAGAATATCAAGATCGGAAAATCCACTATTGTATAGTGATAACTAAGAGTTTGATTTTATTTTTTTTATATTGAAAAGGTCTGCTTCTTCTGAAGCAGACCTTTCATTATTTTACCGACGGGTATTATCTGTTTTTCCGGACTTATTCTTCGAAGATTTTTCAATATCCTCTTTATCGATATCCGGTGGATTGGTTTTCTTAGATGATGCAGGAATATCCGGGAAATCCTGGTTTTGTTTTTTCGATTCTGCAGCATTGGCAGATTCCTTTTTTTTAGCATTATCTTTTGAATTCATAGCTTAGATTTTAAAGTTCTAAAATACCGAGTTGACCTGTTTTGTCTTCAATGGTATAATTCAAAGCCTTTGCCAAAACAAAAATATTATTAAGATTTTCCATCAATTGCTTACGTCCTTCATTTCGTAGCTTATTTTCATCAATAGCTTTAATAGCTGTTTCTTTTGCTTTGTTGGTTACATTTTTAATGTCTTTTTCAGAAATCCTGTTAAAGAAAGAATCGTCAAGCGACTGTATTTCCACACTTGGAGTAATTCGGATATCGGCATTAGGCAGCTGAGTAATAACCAGTTTTTTATTGATCGAATCCACCTCTATCTTCATTTTATTAAGATCGTAGGAAACCTGGGCATTGGTCTTGGTATAGGTGATTATACTGTTACTGGATACTTCGTTTCCGAATACTTCATAACCCATTTTGGTTTTCTGCATGCTGGAAATATTCTGTTCCAAAACCACCATTTTATTCATTTTGGAAATCTGGTTCGTCAGAATATAATAATCCGATTTTTCCGTTTTGCCTCCAAAATTAAAACAGGACTTAAGACCGAAAAACAGGAAAAGCATCACAAGAATTCCTGCTACAAAAGATAATATAAGCTTATTATTTTTCAATATTTACTTTTTAAATATTTCTTTAAGTACCGATTTGTCATCTTTTTTCAGAATTTCTACCAGATCCCTTTCTACATAACCGGTTTTGGGCATTTCAATAATTCTTCCGATTTCTTTATCATATTTTTCAACAATAATAGTCGGAACTTTCTGGATATTATAAATACCTTCTTCTCCTGATGGAGATTCCTTTTTGCGATTGACTGCAATAATGGTCAGCCTGTTATCCGGAAAATTTACTTCTTCCAGGATTCTCATCAGTCTCGGAAAGTCCCTGTGGCTATCCTCACACCAGGTTCCCATGAAAACGATAATGTGATAAGAACTTATTTTAGCTTTCTTCAAGTCTGCAATGGCCTTCTGATCTAAAGCATATTCATCATGCTCTTTCACATACCAATCTGCATAAGGTGCCTTTAAAAATTGTTCTTTTAACTGGTTCCCCAAAAGCATTTTGCCATCATTCTGGGTTTCTACCTCACGGTTTACAACCACTTTCTGAGCACTTAGCTGCTGGGTAGCCAGGAACAATCCTGAAATTGCAACAGTATTTGTAATAAATTTTTTCATATTTTATTTCTCGATGATCGTTTTCAAATCAGCAGGAGAATAGTATTTGTTTTTCAGAACTTTGTGATCGGTTTTTCTGTAAACGTTGAATTTTTCTCCTGATTTTTCATAAAAAGATTCTACTTCTTTTTCTTTATAGAATTCAACAGTTTCATTTGCCTGCTCCTCGTTGTCACATGCTTTTGACATATTGGAACGCTGAACTTCGTTGAAAAGCTCTACAAATTTGTTGCCAAGACCAAATTCTAAAACAGCACCACTCAAAACATATTGTAAATCACATAAAGCATCTGCAATTTCAACGATGTCATTGTCTGCGATTGCTTGTTTTAATTCGTTTAATTCTTCCTGTAACAGTTCAACTCTAAGATTACATCTTTCAGGAGAAGGAATTTGTGGTGTTTCTAAAATAGGGGCTTTAAAAGTAGTATGGAATTCTGCTACTTGGTTCAGACTATCAATTTTATCCATGAATTTTTTTATTTAAAGCAAAGATAGAAAACGATTTGCTAATGGTAAAATGTACAACGCAAAATGTACCTAAAAACGGTAGAATATAGACTACTTCTCCGTAATCTAAGCTTCATGATCCTCTGTCGGATTTTGCATATAATCATGTTCATTAATAACCATGCGAATTATCAAAATGATGATTAAAAACAGATTACTCCATTTTTTCAAATTTCCAGACCCCGGAAATATGTAAGACCGTTGCTCCCGGTTGTTTTTCACCATAACTGAAAACACAGATATAAGAGGAGTGGCAGGATTGACAGTCCGTACCAAAGTATAAGGTAGGTAAATTAGAAACCGTTAATTCTCCAAAATGCAACATGCTAGGGAGGGTGGGAGCAACAATACCATTATCTGTTAATTCATTTTTCGAAAGGACTTTGTCACTCTGATAAATCTGAAGGATCGGGAACCCTGATTGATAAGGGATAATTTCGAGTTTATTTTCATAACCGCAGTCACAACAGGCAAATGTTGTGACTGCAGATGGGATAATTTCACAATTGGTAAAAACTGTTTTTGCTACGAGAACTTTTCTGCCAATTCTTATTTTTTTTGATATTGAATACATCAGGATCTGTCTTTTATTGAATCACTGTACCTACTAAATTGTTGTAATGACCGCTTGGACTTTTTTTTATGGTTATTTTCACATATCCTTCCTCCGCCAGCTTATTCCAGGTTTTCTGATAGCCGGTTGCCGGATCTATAGGGATTTTCCACATCGTTTGTTTTCCGCCACCTACCTGATTAAACCAGGGAATTACATCAGCTGTTTGGGAAGTGAAAGGTAATGAATTATTCAGAACATCGATCTCATAATAAAAATCATAGGTGTTTTCAGGTTGATTTAATGCCCTTTGAGAGAAAGTATACACATACCCGTTTATAATAGGACTTGTAAAGCTGCCTCCTAACGTAGGAATTCCGTTTCCACTATAATTAATTGCTCCGCTGTACCGGTCAAACTTTTGCCCGGCCTGAAAGGGAACATTATCAACTATATTGTATCCCCCATTGGCAGGGGGCCAGCCTCCATTTAGATTATTGGCTTTAAAAAGAGCTTCCAGTTCACTCCATTTTCCCTGTTTGTATAATTCGAAAGCCTGATTCCGGATATCCTGGTTAACCAGTCCCGCGGTGTCATAAGTTAATGCAAATTCATCAGCGGTCTTATAAAATACGTGGGTAACTCCGTTTGTGTTATCAATTTCATCATCCCTGTCCGAATTACAAGCAGTCGAGAAAAAAATAACGGATAAAAAAAGTAAGTACTTCAATAAATGTTTCATAATAATTAGTTTTTTATTTATAATTAAGTTAGTGTCAGCAGGCATATCTTTTTCATTAATATTCATATAGTGAATATTGGCGGTCATCTTCGGAATAAATTTATTGGTTCACTTTGGTTGTAAAATAAGACACTTATTAAGACTTTATCCAAAGTAATGGAATGCAAAGTGATATGAATCAGGCAATGCTTACTAATAGCATCTTCGACCTGAATACCCGGTGGCAGGCGGTACAATGATTCGATAAATTTAAATTAAAAAACTATAACAAAAGAATAAATTATTTTAAAAATTAATAATTAATGAATTATTTACTTCTTTATTGTTTAATTTTAGAATTTATTACTTTTCTATAAAGTGAATTGAATGAAAAAAGGCCGCTCTAAAAAGAGCAGCCTTAAGATTATTGTTATCAAGATAATTATTCTTTAATAAACCTTTTGGTTGTTTCTCCAGTCTGAAGTAAATAAACTCCCTTAGTAAGGTCACTTACATTAATGGCTCCTCTTTCAAGTTTTCCTGAATTAATTAGTTTCCCGCCCATATCAAAAATTTTATATTCTTCTGATGTAGCGTTTGAAACATTTAAGGTATTTTTTACCGGGTTAGGGAAGAGCTTCACCTCGGTAATCAGGTCTTTAGTGATGTCTTTTTGTTTTGCTGAAGATGCAGTTACCTTTATATTGGCATTGTTCACATCAAAGAAAATGTGATTGCTCCCTTTTACCATAATTCTTCCTGTTGTTGTTGCCACATTAGGAATTGTTACTGCCTGGGTACCGTCATTTGGAGTTCCCGCCAGCAAAGTAGTCCAGGTAGTTCCACTATTGGTTGACCATAATATATCTACATTAGCCGCATTTACATTATTTCCTGTAGTTCCTGCAACGTCCCATGTTATGGTTTGAGAGCTCCCTCCGGTATAAGTTACGGCAGAATTTTGGGAACTCACCTTAAATGGACCAGCTGTAGAGTTTACTGTAATTATAGCATCATCGGAATTATTTCCTGATCCACCGGCTCTGTTATCACGAACTGTAAATCTGAAATTCAGTTTTCTTGCCACATTAGATAATGCTTCTACTGTGATTTCGGATCCTGAGGTGGTTGTAGCACCTGCAAGGATAGAAGCCATTCTTGGGAAATACCTGGTAGGAGAGGCAGTTGGTGTCCATGATCTGAATGTAGGACCAGCGGTTTTTGTAGCACTGGCTGCAGAACTGGATCCTGTTTGTGAAGAAGTTCCCTTATCCATTTGCTCCCAGATATAAGTTAATGTATCTCCGTCAGCATCCGTACCGGTTCCTGTCAACATAAAGGGTGTGCCTTTAGGAATAGTGTAATCAAGGCCTGCATTAGCTGTTGGGATGGAATTTCCTGTAGCAGTATTTACAGAGCAGGTTGCCGCTTTAATATTGTCCGTAATCTGCTGAATGCTTAAAGCATGGAATAAAGCGTCCGAGTGAGCTTGCACATCATAACTTGTAATCCCTGCATAGCCCATTATGGTAGATCCGGATCCCGGTTCTACAGGTTGCAATCCGTTTTGGGTTTGATAAGACCATGTATGATTACCTCCAAACTGATGTCCCATCTCATGAGCTACATAATCTATATCAAAACTATCTCCTGAAGGAACTCCGTCTGCCGGGGAGGTGTATCCGCTTCCTTTATAGTTTTCAGGATATGTAACTCCTCCATCTACATAAGTTGTATCGTCATTGCTGCAAATACAGCCTATACAACCTGCATTACCACCACCACCATCTTTTCCGAATAAATGTCCTATATCAAAATTGGCATCACCAATTGTTGAATGTAAGGTTTGCATAAGTTCATAATTCCAATTATCAAGCTGTGATGAAGGGGAATAAGGATCGGTGGATGAATTGGTGTAAATGACATCATCATTATTTGAGATAAGGATCATTCTGGCAGCAAAATCTTTTTCAAACACTCCGTTTACACGGGTCATTGTGTTATTCATAGCAGCCAGGGCATTTGCTTTAGTTCCTCCAAAATAAGACGTATACTCACCGGTGCAGGAAAGGGCTAATCTAAAGGTTCTTAACTTTGAATCATCAGCATTCGGTCTTGCAGCAAGAGTTGTTTTCTCAATCCCTTTCTGTGCAACATCAATCACTTTACATTCAAATTTATTAAGTGCATCCTTTTTATCAGACTTCCTATAAATTACATACGTAGAAAGATCCTTCGTGTAAGGCTCAATAAAAACAGCAGAGCGGTCACCGTAAATTTCCATAGAAGAAAGCCCCAAAGGAGAAATACTGAAATACACAGTCGAACTTTTATCTTCTGCTCCCTGTCCAACATACGATTTAATATCCGGATATTTCGCAGCTAAAAGAGGATCAAGGTTTGAGTTTTCCCTTACTTTAAAATTTTCCATTTTTCCTTCTGAATTAGGAAAAGAAATAATAATTTCTGATGGTTCTCCCGCAGACAATCTTTTTGGAGCTTTTGAAAGGACGCTTTTGAGTGCATCAAGATTTAGCGAGTACACTTTTGGATCAGTAATGCCGGTTTTGTTCTCAAAAACCTGCGATGCTGTCTTTGGTGAAGTTTGAGACCAGAGACGATCGGTCTGCGCGAAAGAGATGCCCGAAATTAAAAGCACCCCAATCATGGATAACTGTTTTTTCATATAAAATATTGTTTAATTGTGGAATACCAAAGCTAACGAAAATAATATTACGAAAAACGTACTTAATTCATATTTTTACTAAGTATTAATTATTATTTTCATTTACTAATTGAATAATAGTTAATTTTTTAATAAAAAATGAATAAAATAAATTAAAACAAAATAAATGATTAATTTTTTTCTAAATCAACAAATAAAAAAACTACCTCTGGTGAGGTAGCTTTTTCATTTAATCCTGATTTAATATTATTAATCTTTAATGAATCTCCTTGAAATTTCACCAATTTGTATCATATAAGCTCCTTTTACGAGATTATTTACATTAACAGATCCTCTTTCGAGTTTTCCTGAATTGATTAATTTTCCTGTCATATCGAAGATTTTATATTCTTCAGATGTTGTATTGGAAACATTAAGGATATTTTTTACCGGATTAGGATAAAGTTTGATATCTGTAAGCATATTATTGCCACCTAATATGTCTCCTTTAGATGTTGATCCGATATTTACTGTGTAATCCTCAACTTGTCCATACGTATAAGTTCCGCAAGATGATGATGGGATAGAGCTGTACTGCATCATTACTCTCATTCTTGTAGAGCCAAGTGCAGCAGAGGCAGGAATCGTTATACTTCCCGTTACCGGTGTTGTAGTAGATCCTGATTTGGTCCATACCAATTCGCCGCTATCTGTAAAGACTCCGTTTTGATTGTAGTCAATATATACTGCGTACGCTTCACTGTATACGGTTGAAGTCCATACCGGAGTAATAGAAATTGTATAGGCAGTTCCTCTTGTAACATTAGTGGAAACAGATGTGAAATTCTCGTATCCTGCAGTTCCCGTAGAAGTGTTGTTGATTGTTCCAAACTTCACGTTTCCTATTCTTTCGTCAGCAGTATTGTTTGCACTTGCTGAACAATAAGTTACCGTGCTTCCTGCAAGAGTTGTTACACTTACGGAATTACTGGCTACTGAAGTGTTTCCTGCGGCGTCTTTTGCTTTAACGGTAAAGCTGTAAGTGGTAGATGGACTTAAGCTTGTTACTGTATAAGAAGTAGAAGCGGTAGATCCTATTAATGAAGCACCCTGATATACATCATATCCGGTAACTCCTACATTATCCGTAGCTCCGCTCCATGATAAATTGGTTGTGGTTGCAGTAGTACCGGAAGCAGCAAGAGTAGGTGCTGTAGGCGCTACAGTATCAGTTCCTCCTGAACCTGCATTTACCGTGATGTTAGCGTTATTTACATCAAAGAATACATGATTGGAACCTTTTACCATAATTCTCCCTGTTGTCGTAGAGGCATTAGGTATGGTAACAGCCTGGCTTCCATCATTAGGTGTTCCGGCTAATAATGTAGTCCAAGTATTTCCACTGTCAGTTGACCAAAGAATATCTACATTAGCAGCATTTACATTATTTCCTGTAGTTCCTGCTACATCCCATGTTACAGTTTGGGAAGTTCCTCCTGTATATGTCGTTGCTGAATTTTGGGAAGAAACTACAAATGGTCCTGCTGTAGAATTTACCGTAATCACTGCATCATCAGAATTGTTTCCTGAACCTCCGGCTCTGTTATCACGAACTGTAAATCTGAAGTTCAGTGTTCTTGCTACATTAGATAAAGCTTCTACAGTAATTTCTGAACCTGCGGTTGTGGTAGCACCGGCAAGGATAGAAGCCATCCTTGGAAAATATCTTGTTGGAGAAGTTGTTGGAGTCCATGATCTGAAAGTAGGTCCGGATGCTTTTGTTGCGCTGGCTGCAGAGCTTGCTCCTGTCTGTGACGAAGAAGCATTGTCCATTTGTTCCCATACATAAGTTAATGAATCTCCGTCTGCATCCGTACCGGTTCCTGTTAACATGAATGGTGTGCCTTTAGGAATAGTGTAATCAGATCCTGCATTAGCGGTTGGAATTGCATTTCCTGTTGCTGTACTTACAGGACATGTTTTTGCTTTAATATTATTAGTGATCTGCTGGATACTTATTGCATGGAAAAATGCATCAGAATGAGGTTGTACATCCTGAGAGGTAATTCCTGCATATCCCATGATGGTAGATCCTGAACCAGGTTCCATATTAGCTCCGGTTCCTTCATTGCTCATAGAGAATGTATGGTTTCCTCCGAACTGATGCCCCATCTCATGCGCTACATAATCAATATCAAAATTATCTCCTGAAGGAATTGCATCAGCAGGGGAGGTGTAGCCACTTCCTTTCGAGCCGTTTGTACAAACACATCCGATACATCCGGCATTTCCACCACCTCCGGTAGCCCCGAAAAGGTGTCCGATGTCGTAATTAGCCTCGCCAATCACAGAAGTTAGGGTATTTTGAAGTTGCGAATTCCAGTTATTCATACTGCTTGAAGGAGAGTAAGGATCCGTAGAAGCATTAGTGTAAATTACAGCATCATTGTTAGAAATTAAAACCATTCTTGCTGCGAAATCTTTTTCAAAAACACCATTTACGCGGGTCATTGTATTGTTCATTGCAGCTAAAGCATTGGCTTTTGTTCCCCCAAAATAAGTAGTGTATTCTCCCGTGCATGAAAGTGCTAATCTGAAAGTTCTCAGTTTGGCATCATCAGCGTTAGGTCTTGCAGCGAGACTGGTATTATCAATCCCTTTTTGGGCAACATCAATAACAGTACATTCAAATTTGTTAAGATTGTCTTTTTTGTCTGATTTTTTATAAACCACATACGTTGAAAGATCTTTGGTGTAAGGCTCGATGAACACAGCCGATTTATCACCATAAATTTCCATCGAGGATAACCCTAAGGGCGAAATACTGAAATAAACTGTGGAATTAGAATCTCCAAGACCCTCACCAACGTAAGATTTGATGTCCGGATACCGGGCTGCCAGTTGTGGATCAAAATTTGAATTTTCCTTTACTTTAAAGTTTTCTATTTTCCCGTCGGAATTAGGAAAAGAAATAATGACTTGTGATTTTTCGCCGGCAGCCAGTCTTTTGGGAGCTCTTGAAAGCGCGTTTTTCAAACCGTCTATGTCCAGTGTATAGACTTTTGGATTATTGATGTTCGTTTTATTCTCGAAAACATTTGCAGATGTTTTCTGTGAACTTTGAGACCAGAGACGATCGGTCTGAGCGAAAGAAATGCCCGTCATAAAAAGCACTCCAATCAGAGTTAATTGTTTTTTCATAAAATATTTGTTTGATTGTGGAATGTCAAAGCTAATAAAAAAAATTACAACAGAAAACAAAATTTTTTAAGAAAATTTTTGATTATATTTTAAATATATTAAGCATTATGTTAAGAATAACAAAATTCATATTGTATCAAAAAAAGAAAATAGCATACGTAAAATACGCATGCTATTCATTTATTGATAAGTTAACTCTACATTATAATCTATCATCAGCCGTAGGGCCATACAATCCGGGAACTTTATTTCCCGTTGATCTCAGATAAACAACCAGTTCTCCTCTGTGATGATATAAATGATTAAATAAAAAGCCTCTGATTACCTGAACTCTTGTAGTAGGAGCGAAAAGAATTTTTCCATTCATTTCCATTTTCCACTCATTAAAATATGTACTTTCATCAGAGCCATCTATTACTTGTTGGGCTCTACTGACATTATTTTCAAACTTTGCTACAATATTTTGAATTGTGGAAATATCCCCTTTATCATATTGGTAGATTCCCATATCGAAAGTATCCTGATTGAAAGTATATTCATACCAGTTGTAAATCTCTGCAATATGTGAAGCCAGTTGGCCCGTGGTCCAGCTTTTATCGGAAGGTTTCCAGTCCAGAACACTGTCGGGAATTGCATTTAAAATTTTCCGGGTATTCTCTGCTTCATAGAGAAACTCACCTAAAAGAGCCTGTTTAATCATGATAGTAGAAAATAAATTATTGTGTAATATCTCTTCCGATTACCAATCTCTGGATTTCTGAAGTTCCTTCACCAATGGTACAAAGTTTAGAATCTCTGTAATATTTTTCTGCAGGAAAATCTTTAGTATATCCATAACCTCCAAAGATCTGAACTGCATTATTTGCAATTCTCACACAAGCTTCAGAAGCAAATAACTTCGCCATTGCTCCTTCTTTGGTCATTTTTTGTTTTGCATTCTTTAATGTACAAGCCCTGTGAATAAGAAGTTCAGCAGCGTCAATTTCAGTTGCCATATCAGCAAGCATGAAATTAATAGCCTGAAAGCTTGCGATAGATTTTCCGAACTGATGTCTTTCCTTAGCATACTTTAATGCTGCTTTATATGCACCTCTTGCTGTCCCAAGACTTAATGCTGCAATAGATATTCTTCCACCATCCAGGATTTTCATAGCTTGCTTGAAGCCTTCTCCAACTTCTCCTAAACGATTAGAATCTGGTACACGTACATTATCAAAAATTAATTCAGCCGTTTCAGAAGCACGCATTCCCAGTTTGTTCTCTTTCTTTCCTGAAGTGAAACCCGGCATTCCCTTTTCCAAAACAAAAGCAGTTGAATTATTCTTTGCTCCTTTTTCTCCCGTTCTTGTCATTACGACTGCAATATCTCCGGAAATAGCATGAGTAATGAAGTTTTTAGCTCCATTGATTACCCATTCATCACCATCCTTCACAGCTGTTGTAGACATTCCTCCTGAATCAGAACCCGTATTGTGTTCTGTTAATCCCCATGCTCCAAGTACTTTTCCTGTTGCAAGCTGAGGCAACCATCTATGTCTTTGCTCTTCATTTCCAAATTCGTAAATATGGTTCGTACACAATGAGTTGTGTGCGGCTAAAGAAAGTCCGATAGAAGGATCTACCTGAGAAATTTCGTCAAGAATGGTAACATATTCGTGATAGCCTAACCCGGAACCTCCATATTGCTCAGGAACAACAATTCCCATAAAACCCATTTCTCCTAATTGATGAAATAGATCTTTTGGAAAAGTCTGGCTCTCGTCCCATTCCATAATATGGGGTCTGATGTTTTTTTCAGCAAATTCTTTTGCTGTTTCTGCTATCATTTTGATGTTGTCAACAATCTCGGTATTCATTATATAAGTAAATAGTTAGTTCTCAAAGATACTTAAATTGTAGAAATACGAAAATAAATTATCCACTGCGTAATATTCCGTCTACAATAAATTAACTATCAGTTTTTTACATAATATAATTTAATAATTTTTTAATAAAAATCGTGTAAAGAGATATTGATTATTTATCTACTTTACAATACCAAATTTTAGAATATGAAAAAACTTTTACGATCTATTATTTTATTTTCCTCTTTTGTTTCAGCACAAATTCCGGCCGGATATTATGACGGAACACCGGGACTTACCGGATTTGCATTGAAGTCCAGATTGCATGACATTATTTCGACCAAGAACATAAGCTGGCATTATGGTGATCTCACCAATTATTATAATCAGACGGATCTTGATATTTATTATGATCATGATGCAAGCAACACGACGATACTATTGGATATGTACTCTGAAATTCCGACAGGACCGGATGCTTACGAATATACGACCGCTAATCTTATAGGAAGTTCGTCGGCCGAAGGACTCGGATGGAACAGAGAGCATATGATGCCTCAAAGTACATTTTACAGTAACTATCCCATGTATTCGGATTTGTTTTATGTAGTACCAACAGATGCAAGGATCAATCAGTTGAGAAGTAATTATCCTTATGGAATTTCTACTACAACACCTTCTAATGTATTTTACACCTTTACCAATTCTTCCAAAATCGGAAGAAGTGCCATTCCCAATTATGTTTATACAGGACGTGTTTACGAACCGATAGATGAGTTCAAAGGAGATGTTGCCAGGAGCTTATTGTATTTTGCAGTGAGGTATGAAGGAAAATTAGGGACTTTTAAATTCAACAATAATGCAAATCCGGCCTCGGATACCAATCCTCTGGACGGTACGGAAGAAAAAGCATTTGATGATGCGTATATAGCTATGCTTCTCCAATGGCATGCCCAGGATCCTGTTTCCCAAAGAGAAATTGACAGAAATAATTCTGTTTACATGATACAAAAGAACAGAAATCCATTTATTGATCATCCGCAATGGGTAAATGATATCTGGGGACAGGTTCCTGACACGATTTCTCCTCAATCACCAACGAATCTAACTGTGAGTCAGACAAGCGCCTACTTTACAACATTGAGCTGGATGCCAAGTACAAGTTCCGATGTTATCGGATATAAGATTTATCAGAATGGGTCGCTGGTGGCATCAACAAGAAATACCTCGATAAGCATCGATCATCTTTCTCCTTCTACCAACTACAATTATACGGTTAAAGCCTATGATAACGGATATCTTTTTTCACCAGACAGTAATATTGTTTCAGTAACCACTCTTGCTTCCGATGTATATTCCAAAGACCTTTTTGTTTCTAAATATTTAGAAGGAACATCCAATAATAAAGCTATTGAGATTACCAACAGAACGGGGCATGCGGTGAATTTAAGCAATTACAGGCTTGCTATTCAGTTTCCTAGTGGTACCAATTATTATTTTCCCGCTCCATATGAGCTGGAGGGGACCGTACAGAATAATGAAACTTTTATGATTTTAAATCCTAACGCCAGTTTTTCATGCTTTAGCAATGAAAGCGCTAAGTTTGTTACTGCAGCCCCGCAAATGACATTTTCAGGAAGTCAGTATATTGAGCTGAGTTATAAATCTACAACTGTTGATGCTATTGGTATCAAGTCCCAATCCAATTCATCTCAATTGACTGACGTTTCTCTTTACAGAAAAGCTAATGTTACTCAGCCCACAACTTCTTTTAATATAAATGAATGGGACGTACATCCTGCTGATCATTGTGAAGATACGGGAACTTTATTTTTACAGGATATTCAGTATGCCGGACAGGAAGAACTTAAAATATATCCTAATCCTGTCAGTGAAAATATATTTGTAAGCGGAAAAACAGAAGGCATAGAAACGGCACAGATCATCGACTGGTCCGGAAGGGTATTGATTACTGAAAAAATACCTTTCCTCAATAAAAATAATATTTCCGTACAGAATTTACAATCCGGTCATTATCTTTTAAAACTGGATAACAAAGTATTTAAATTTATCAAGAAATAACTTTATAAAATTCAGAAAATAGATTTTTTCACTTTAAAAAGTAATGAAATTATAGTTTTGGAAATTAATTTTTAACGCGCTCGTATCCCGTTGAATCTACTGTTTTACAGGATATTGATATAAGCAGATTCACTAATAATTAATATCTATAAGTGTTTCTGCTTATATCTTTTATTTATAAGTAATTATGCTTATATTTGCAAAATGATAGCGGTCATCACCGGTGATATTATAAATTCGCAACATGCAGACACAGAAGTTTGGATTACCAAACTAAAGAATCTCCTGGAGAATTGGGGGAGCTCACCCCTCACATGGGAAATTTACAGAGGAGATGAATTTCAGTTTAAGTGTACTATCGATGAAGTTTTCTGGCGTTTTCTAGCCATAAAATCTATTATAAAAAGTCAGGAAAATTTAGATGTAAGGATAGCCATCGGTATTGGTGAGGAAAACTTTTCATCCGAAAAGATTACCGAATCCAATGGAACGGCCTACGTTAATTCCGGAAGATTACTGAATGGATTAAAGAGTGATGGTGATACTGTTGCTATTAAAACATCGAACGAAACGGTAGACAGGGACCTCAATATTCTTTTAAAGTGGGCTTCAAAAGATTTTGATAACTGGACAATGGCTACCGCAGAAATTATTCATGAAATGATTATGAATAAAGATATCACCCAGGAAGATCTAGCCAGGAAGTTTGCCATATCGCAATCTTCGGTAAGCCAGAGGCTAAAACGGGCGAACTATGACCTTATCGTAGAGACAAATCAATATTTTAGAAAGAAAATTTCAGAACTGTAACATGATTTTCACTAAACTCATATTGGCACATCTACTCGGAGATTTTATTCTTCAGCCAAATTCATGGGTTGCTGATAAAGAAAATAGTAAACTTAAAAGTAGGTATCTCTACCTGCATGTTCTCATACATACCGCTTTAACTTTTATTTTCCTCTGGAACCTTCAACTTTGGTGGGTGGCAGCTTTGGTCGGTATTTCTCATTTTATCATTGATGCAGCTAAGCTTATCTTTCAAAACATTAAAACAAAGAAAAGATGGTTTTTTATTGATCAGGTTCTTCATATTCTGGTCATTCTAGGTGTTTCATTTTATTTTGAAGAATTTGATGTAACGATATTTGAAAATCAGGAATTTCTGAAAATAGTAATGGCTGTTTTATTTTTAACGACGCCTTCATCTATTATCATTAAAATATTACTGTCTTCATGGACTCCGGTTGCTGAAGCTCAGAATAATATACAAACCGAATCTTTAACGAGTGCAGGTAAATATATAGGAATCCTGGAACGTTTACTGGTATTTATTTTTATTCTGGTAAACCACTGGGAAGGGGTAGGTTTCATGGTTGCTGCCAAATCTGTATTCAGATTCAGTGACCTTGCACAGGCAAAACAACGAAAGTTGACTGAATATGTATTGGTAGGAACGCTTTTAAGTTTTGGAATGGCTGTTTTAACGGGAATTTTAATAAAATAATTATAAATCTAACTATAAAGACAATTTAGAAAATGGAAAAGAAAGAAATGTTGTACGAAGGTAAGGCTAAACAAGTGTTTGCTACCGATAATCCTGATCAAGTAGTAGTGCGTTTCAAAGATGATGCTACGGCTTTCAATGCTCAGAAAAGAGGACAGGTTGATCTTAAAGGCGAAATGAACAACGCGATCACCACTTTAATTTTTGAGTATTTAAATGAAAAAGGGATTAAAACTCATTTCATTAAGCAATTGAACGAAAGAGAACAATTGGTAAAAAAAGTATCCATTATTCCTTTGGAAATGGTTGTAAGAAACTATTCTGCCGGAAGTATGGCTCAGAGATTAGGAGTAGAGGAAGGTATAAAATCTCCGGTAACTATTTTTGATATCTGCTATAAAAAAGACGAATTGGGAGATCCTTTGATCAATGATCACCACGCTGTTTTCTTAGGTGCAGCTACGTATGAAGAGCTTGACGAAATGTACGAGCTGACTTCTGATATCAACGAAATCCTTATCGATCTGTTTGATAAGATGAATATCATCCTGGTTGACTTCAAGATCGAATTAGGGAAAACATCAGATGGTGAAATTATCCTGGCAGATGAAATCTCTCCTGATACATGCAGATTATGGGATAAAGACACCATGAAAAAATTAGATAAAGACAGATTCAGAAGAGACTTAGGTGAAGTAACTGAAGCGTATGTCGAAATCTATAACAGACTGAAAGCTTTACTTAATAAATAAGTAATACGGAAGATTTATAATCAGACTTGAGATTGTATTTAACATAATATTGAATTTCACATCTAATTGTAGAATCTATCAAAATAAAATCTAGATTAGAAAAAATAGAAATGAAAAGTTTAGACATTCATAAAAGTGAATATTTAAAACAGTTTAAAAACCAGACCTACGGTAGAAACCTTTTCAGAACAAAGGAAGAGGAAAGACTTGATGCTCCGAATGAGGAGTGCGGTATTTTCGGATTGTATTCTGACAATGATCTGGATACGTTCTCCCTTTCTCAGTTCGGACTTTTTGCTTTACAGCACAGAGGACAAGAGGCTTGTGGTATTTCCGTTCTTAAAAACGGGAAGATCAATAACCTGAAAGACGAAGGGTTGGTTTTAGACGTTTATAAAGATATTCAGGATCCTGAAGCTTTTATGGGGAATTCTGCAATAGGGCATACACGTTATACTACAGCAGGAGACAAAAAGAAGTACAATTTCCAGCCATTTTTTGCGAAAAATGAATATGACCAGATTATACTTTCGATTGCACATAACGGTAATTTAACGAACGCAAAAGAACTGAAAGCCGAACTGGAGGCAGAAGGTGTTGTTTTCAGAGCAACTTCAGATTCTGAGGTTATCTTAAGATTAATCCAGAAAAACCTTGATCTGGGATTAAGAGGAGCGATCAAAGCAACAATGGAAAAGATCGAAGGAGCTTATTCCGTGGTAGGAATGACGAGAAATAAGTTTTTTGCATTCAGGGATTTCAACGGGATCAGACCGTTGGTTTTAGGAGCTATTGATGAAAAATCATATGTGGTGGCTTCTGAATCCGTAGCATTGGACGCAGTGGGAGCACAGTATGTTCGTGATATTTTACCTGGAGAGATCATCTACACCAACGAAAATGAGACCGGATTACAATCTTATATGGTGAATGAAAAAGGAAAACAAAGAATCTGTTCTTTCGAATATATTTACTTTGCAAGGCCTGACTCTACATTAGAAAACATTAACGTGTATGAGATCAGAGAAAAGTCGGGTGAAAAAATCTGGGAACAAGCTCCTGTGGATGCAGATATCGTTATCGGAGTTCCGGATTCAGGAGTACCTGCAGCAATTGGCTTTTCAAAAGCATCAGGAATCCCTTTCCGCCCGGTTTTAATTAAAAACCGATATATCGGAAGAAGTTTTATTGTTCCGACTCAGGAAATGAGAGAAAGAATCGTTAACCTGAAGCTGAATCCTATTATATCTGAAATTAAAGGCAAAAGAGTAGTTATTATTGATGACTCTATTGTAAGGGGAACTACTTCTAAAAGACTGGTTAAGATTTTAAAGGATGCCGGAGTAAAGGAAATCCATTTCAGAAGTGTTTCTCCTCCGATCATTGCACCTTGTTATCTTGGGATTGATACTCCATCAAAAGATGATTTGATTTCAGCCAATATGACGACTGAAGAGCTAAGAAACTACCTTGGAGTAGATTCTTTAGAGTTCCTCAGTACAGAAAACCTTAAAGAAATTTTAGGATCTTCCAATCACTGCTTTGGATGTTTTACAGAACAATATCCTGTAGCAAAAGGGGAGGAAGTAGAGCTATTTAATTAATTGTCTCAACAATCAATACATAAAAAGACCTGATATTATGTTATCAGGTCTTTTTCGTTTTTATTGTCGAAAAAAATAATTGATATAAATGTAGCAAAAGCTTAATACTACTATCGTACAGGATATGCCGGTATCCTTTAATTTTGCGTAATTAAGATCAGGATTATGAAAAGTGCATTTATCACAGGTATTTTATTTCTGTTTATTCAGCTATATTCAGCTCAGTCTTTTGATAACCAGGCGCATCGGGGCGGGAAATCCTTATATCCGGAAAACACCATCCCTGCAATGAAAAATGCTTTAAAGATGGGGGTTACGACACTTGAAATGGATCTTGCCATCACAAAAGACAAGCAGGTGATTCTTTCTCACGATGCATTTCTTTCACCTGAACTGGTAACAAAGCCTGACGGAACATTTATTCCCCGGGATTCCGGATTTTATTACAAAATTTATGAAATGCCTTATGCAAAGATCGAAACTTTTGATGTAGGGATGAAAACACTAGCCAATTATCCTGACCAAAAGAAAATGAGGGTACAAAAACCGCTCTTTTCAGATGTTATAGATGTCTGTGAGAATTATGCCCGGGAACTTAAAAGGCCTTTGCCATTTTATAATATAGAGACTAAAACGCGACCTTTTTCGGATGGTATTTTCCATCCCGAACCTAAGGAATTTGTCGATCTGATGATGAAGATCATTGTAGGAAAAAATATCCAGGACCGGGTTATTATTCAATCCTTCGATCCAAGAACCTTAGAGCTTATCCATGCACAATATCCTAAAATAATGACTGCCTTACTGGTAGAGAAGGTGGATGGTAAAAAGCTCGCTCAGCAGCGGAATTATTTTAAAAATATCCCTGTCGAAAAATTCAGAATGTATCCCGATCATCTTAATGGAGTATCGGGTGATATGAAATTCTTAAGTTTTACTCCTACAATTTACAGTCCGGATCAATCTCTTGTCACACCCGGATTGGTGCAGGAATGTCACAAACTTGGAATGAAAGTCATACCATGGACAGTAAACTCGAAAGAAAGACTACAGGAATTAAAAGAAATGGGAATAGATGGGGTGATCAGCGATGACCCTCGAATTTTCGAATAGATTTGCCTTACCCATACAATAGAAATGACTGGAAGTTATTCTTCCAGCCATTTTATAATGCAGAAAACTACATTCTATGGTTAAAAAATTGGTTGTTGTTATTAAAACTTATAATTCAAACCTAGTTGGAATACTCTGTTGTTGTTTTCAGCAGCAGGTCTGCTTTTATCAATCTTAGTCAAGCTATTTACATATCTTGCGTTGATTCCCAGATTACGTGTGAAGTAGTATCCTAAACCTAGACCTAGACCAAAGTTGAATTTGTTGATGTCATCTTTGTTGATCGTTTCAGAAACTGAATTTTTCTGAGTGGTAGCGATACCGTTTGTAGTGCTTGTAACAGTATTTTCACCTTTGTTTTTTCCATCGATGAAATAACTGAATTCAGGACCTGCTTCTACATAAAAGTTATCGGCTGGCTTAAACTGAACCATTACCGGTACTGAAACATAATTCAATGTTGTTTTGTAATCACGTTGAGTTTTTACAGTAGTAGCTCCCGTAGTAACTTCAGTAGAAGAAAGAACACTTCTTGCTCCTAATTGGTTATACAATGCTTCAGGCTGTATACTGAATTGCTTTGAAAGAGGAATATTTACAAAAACACCGGCATTAAATCCTATTTTCTGATTGTTTGCACTTAATTGTTGCTGACTGAATTGAGCGGAGTTAGCTCCACCTTTAATACCAAATCTGATTGGTTCTTTTTCTTTGTTAACAGTAGTAATAGTAGCTGTTGTTTGTGTTTCCTGAGCAAATACTAATGAACCAGCAACTATTGCTAGTCCTAGAAATAACTTATTCATAATTTTATTTTTTAAATTGTACTATTTCTTGTTATCCGAATTATTCATTCAGATGGGGTGTATTTTGCAAAAGGCTTGCCATAATTATAATTTTATGATTTGCAGAAAGATAAGCTGCGAGCCGCTTCTTTAAAAGAATAAGTGATAATCCACATACGTGGGATTTTTTTAGTTAAAACAATCTAATTTGTTTAATTTTTAAGTTAAAATTGCTTGAAAAAAAATGCAAACTTTTTTCATTTTTTTTATTCAACACCCTTTATTCATCGTTAATTATGACCATTTTCACCCAACTTTCCAGATGAATTGAAGTTTACAAAAATGGCAGGTGACCATTTTGATCAGACTTTTATACTTTTTTATGATCATCATTTGTTGATCAATGGATGCATTGCAATGATTATTCAATGTGAAAACAGAACATTACAGGAGATCCGGATATAAAAAAACGGTTAAATTTATTAAATCTAACCGCTTATCTTGTTATTAAGTATATTATTACTTATTAAATTTATAAGTAAGACCGATCTGGAATACGTTATTTTTTCCATCTGCCTGTACGTTATTAACTTCTTTAGCAATATCTATAACACCCGCAACATATCTTGCATTCACACCGATATTCTTCGTAAAGAAATATCCTGCACCAAGACCTACACCAAAATCAAAACCTTTCACAAAATCCTTTCCATCTCTAGAATAGGAATTGTATTTAAATTTTGAATTGATCAGGAAACTAAACTGAGGTCCTGCTTCAAGATAAAACTGCGGAGTTGCATTATACTGGAACATCACAGGAACAGAGATATAATCTAAATTTACTTTAACATCATTATTTCCATCAGCTTTTGCGCCTAATCCATTGTATAAGATTTCGGGTTGTACACTAAAGCTAGGAGCTACAGGGACATTCATTAAAACCCCACCATAGAATCCCGCTTTTGATTTTGAATCACCACCTGAAATTGTAGAAATATTAAGACCTGCTTTTACTCCAAATGTTTGAGCAAACGTTAATGAACCAGCAACGATTGCCAAACCTAATAATAATTTTCTCATGATTATATTTAATTTTAATTTGTACTGTTTTGCTGCAAAATTCTTGCCAAATTATGTTAAAATAACAAAAATGGTTAGATTTAACCATTAAATCTAACCATTTTATTGAAATCAAAATTTGTTATCTGAATGTGTTTTATGCTTATTTAAATTTGTAAGCTAAACCAACCTGGAATACGTTGTTTCTCATCGCATCACCATTGTTGTTTTTGTAGATATCTGTTAATCCGGCAGTATATCTAGCTGTAATTCCTAGGTTTGGTGTGAAATAATATCCTGCACCAATACCGATTCCAAAGTTGAATGTGTTGAAAGCATCTTTGTCAAGACTTCTCGTTCTTGTGCTTGTATTATCATTCGTAGAACTTTTGAATTTATCTTTAGCACTTACTAAAAATCCGAATTCAGGACCTGCTTCCAAGAAGAATTCAGGAGTTGCATTATACTGGAACATTACCGGTACAGCTATATAACCTAAATTTCTTGAAGATTCATCCTTAAAGTTATTACCTAATACTGTATATTCTCTGGTTACTTTTGAACCCAAGTCATTATACAATACCTCCGGTTGAATGCTGAATGAGCTCGCTACCGGGATGTTTGCAAAAACCCCTGCATTGAATCCGATTTTAGATTTTGAATCACTAAGGTCAGCTCCTTTTGAAAGAGATGAAACGTTCATACCACCTTTAACACCAAATGTAACCGGGTTAGAAGATGAAGTAGAAGTTGTCTGAGCGAATGCTAATGAACTTGCAGTTACTGCTAATCCTAAAATTAACTTTTTCATAACTTAATTTTTTTAATATTTTACTATTCTTAATTTTAAATTTTACTACTTGTCAACTTTCGTTTGACGCAGAGTATCTTTCAAATTAGATGCCAAAACATAAAACATGACAAAAGTCAGGTCCGCAAATACTATTGAAAACTGCTATAAAATGCTTAAAATCATATCATTACGATGGATAAACAAACATTTGTTTAACATTCCTTAAAAACAGCTTAAATTCTAAATTAGGCTTATTTCGAGGAAAATAATACTCAAATGACTTGAACGTAATTGATATATATTACTCCTTTTTTGAAATAAGTGGAATTTATTTTAAAATCAAGGCCGGATGAAAATTCCTTTATGAAAAGCCATAAGGCCTGTAATGAATAGTAATTTAAATCATTCTTTTATATATTTTTAATCGTCTGTAATACAATACAGTATATAAATTGTAATTTTGATAATAAAACTTAAGGATCAGGGTTTATATTGAACCTTAAATGAAAAATAAACTAATCTGGGAATGAAACAAAACAAGCAGTTGAAATTTATACTTCCTATTCTGGGATTGGTTATTCTGCTGCTGACTATGGTGGCTGGTAAAACTTTTTATGCATTAAACGTATGGGTAATGATCTGCCTGGGTATTTTAATCATTGCATTAAGTTTAAAATTAATCTATAATCTATTTCTACCCAAAGCAGATCAATCTTTATCATCCAGGCAATACGTCGATGAACCTGGACAAAAGATCTTCTATATTTCAACTTTCCGGACAAGTTTGCTAAGTATGTCAATGATATTTTTGTCCGCAATTTTCATTTATCTTTTCACTCAGCTATTCCCTGAAATTATTGAAGAAATTTATATGGAACCTTCGGTAATAGTAATTGTTCTGATGCTCTTATATGTTATTTTATTTATAGGATCTATTTATTGTTTTTTGACAGGAATTAAGCTTTTTATCAGACGAAGGAAAATCGTACAGCTAATTATCAATGATGACAGCATCGAATTTCTCCCTGTTTACGACTTTGGAACGGCAGCCCGAAACATAAGTGCGCTATCTTTATTTTTTAAGAAAAAAATGCGTAAAGCTTATTTTACAGATCAGATTTCTGTTGAAAAGGTTAATAACACCTGGAACGGAGACAAAATAAAAATTTATATTGAAGGGATCGGTTTTTACCTACCCTTTCTATATGATGATGTGGAGGACCTGGAAAAGGTATTTCAAATGATTAGACATCGGCTGATAAAGCATATTCAATTCACTACTCATGATACACTGTAGAGGTGATCTCATCATTAAAAAATCCTGATCAAACAATCAGGATTCTTAATTTTATCTAAAAAGTAAACAAGCATGTTAAGCATCATTCAGTTTTCTGTAAAAATGCAGTGATTTTTCAATATTTTCCTGGCTGCATTCATGGTCAAAAACACACGATCCTACTCCGGAAAGCAAAGAAAAATTAATCTTCTTTTCCGTATTCTTTTTGTCGTTTAATAATAGAGACATCAGATTTTCATTGCTAAAATCACTGATATCCAGGTATGGATAATACCTTTTGATATGGTCAATGATCATTTCCGAATCTTCTTTTGAAATTAACTTTTCAAGGTGAGAAAGATGTGCTTCACAGATCATTCCGGCAGCTACTGCTTCTCCATGTAAAACCGGATTTCCCTGTTCAAGACAAGAACTTTCGATAGCATGACCGATTGTATGTCCGAAATTTAAAGTTTTTCTGACATTTTTTTCATGAAAATCCTGATCTACAACATCCTGTTTGATCGCCATCGAGGTCTGAATGTGTGGTAGTACTGATTCTACATCCAGCTTTTGTATTTTGATCAGATTCTCCCAATGTAAACGGTCTGCAATTAACCCGTGCTTCAGCATTTCAGCAAAACCACTTCGTAATTCTTTGAAGGGAAGTGTTTCTAAGAACTTAGGATATACAAAAATCTGTTCAGGAAAGGTAAAGGTACCTACCATATTTTTGTAGTGCATCAGGTCAATACCTGTTTTTCCTCCAATAGAGGCATCACACATCGATAATAGAGTAGTAGGAACATTAATGAACTGGATCCCTCTTTTATAGGTTGAGGCAACAAATCCGCCCATATCGGTAATAACACCACCACCGAGGTTTATAACCAGAGCTTTTCTATCTGCCTGCATTTCCGTTAAAATCTCCCAAAGCTGATTGGCAGTCTGAATATTCTTCATTTCTTCACCCGCTTCTATCTCCAGGATTTCAAAAGCAAGATCCGTTTCCATATTGCCCAAAAGTACCTGAAGGCAATATTCATGTGTATTTTCATCAACCAATATGAAAATTTTGCTGAAAGATTTTCCATGCAAAAAATCATTAAGCTGGGAAAACTGATCGTTTAATAGTGTTATCATTTCTGGAATAATATATATTTAATTGTAGAACAATATTGCAAAGTTATGATTCTTAATTTTTAACTCGTAACTAAATTACTATCTTTGCAAAAATATTTAGAATGAGCAGAGATAATAATAAATCAGGGAAACCACAAAGACCAAGAATTTCAACCAGAAAAAATTCTGATGATTCTCGTGCTTCTAAATCTGGAAATTCTTCAAGATCAGGTTCTTTCAAGAAATCTTTTCCTAAAGCAGGAGAGAGAAATTTTGACCACAAAAGCAGCAGTTCGAAGTTTAAGAGGAGTGAGGAAAGTTTTGAAGGACGTGCTGAAGAAGGTAAATCAAAACCTGAGAGAACACCTTATATTACCAATCAAAGTGAAGGACGAGAAAAAAAGACCTATGGAAAACCAGGTCCTAAAAGAGGAGGGAAAAGCTTTGATGCAAGAGATAAATATGAGAGAGGTAGCTTAAAATATGGTAGAAGACCTTCATCGGGCAATGACAGAGATGAAGATAAGGCAAGATCTTTTGTACAGAAAAGAAGATTGAGCAAGATCGAAAAAGATGTCCATAAAGATACGATCCGTCTTAACAAATATATAGCCAATTCAGGAATATGCAGCAGAAGGGAAGCAGATGAACTGATCACACAGGGTCTTGTAGAAGTAAACGGAAAAGTGGTTACTGAAATGGGCTATCAGGTTCAGAAAAGTGATAAAGTAGTTTTTGACGGACAAAATATTACTCCTGAAAAACCTGTTTATGTCCTTCTGAATAAACCGAAAGGATATATTTCCACTACAAAAGATGATAAAGCCAGAAAAACGGTAATGGATCTTGTTGCAAATGCGTCTCCTTATCGTGTGTTCCCGGTTGGAAGACTGGACCGTTCCACGACAGGCGTTATTCTTTTAACAAATGACGGACATATGACCAAAAAACTGACACACCCGTCTTTTGATGCTAAAAAGATCTATCATGTAACACTGGACAAAAAACTGACACATGAAGATATGAAACTGATTGCTGAAGGTATCCGTCTGGATGAAGGCGTTGCTACGGTAGATCAGATTTCGTTTATTGAAGGAAAGCCTAAAAATGAGGTAGGAATTGAGATCCATATCGGATGGAATCGTGTTATAAGAAGGATATTCCAGAGATTAGGGTATGAAGTGGAAGCTTTAGACAGGGTGATGTTTGCCGGTTTAACAAAGAAAAATATCAAAAGAGGTCATTGGAGAATTCTTACGGAATTAGAAGTTAACAATTTAAAAATGCTTTAGAAATTAGTTTTTAATTGATCTAGAAGGTTTTTAAACTGAAAAATATAGGCGTGGTAAAAGAATTACCACGCTTTTTTATTTAATACCATTTAGTAAAAACTATTTGTGTCATTTATATTGATTTCATTCCGGTGTAATCGAAATACAAAAAGCACAGTTATTAACTGTGCTTTTTATTTTTATGATAATAAAAGACTATCCTAAAACAGTAACTCCCTTCTGGATCATTTCGTAAATGGCGTCTCTACCGTTATCCGGTTTTACATTAACCGCGCGTGTTCCGTTAAAATGAAGGCAGGTAACATATCCGTTTGCTACAGCATCTGTACAGGTGAACTTTACACAATAATCCATTGCCAGACCGACGATTTCCAATAACTGAATGTCATGGTATTTTAAGAAATCATCCAATCCGGTCTTCATAAAATGATTATTGTCCTGAAAACCGCTATAAGCATCAATTTCGGTATTCTTTCCTTTTTGAATAATGTGGGTTACTTTATCCCTGTTAAGATCTTTATGAAAATCTGCTCCGAAAGTTCCCTGGATGCAATGATCCGGCCACATAAATTGCGGAACACCACCTAAAATAATACTTTCTCCTACTTTTTTTCCATTGTTGCTGGCAAAACTTTTATGGTCTGCGGGATGCCAATCCTGGGTTAAAACAATTTGGTCATATTCGTTTTCCTCCATTAAAAGATTGATATAAGGAATAATTTCATTAGCTCCCGGAACCGCTAAAGCTCCACCTTCACAAAAATCATTCTGAACATCTACTATTATTAGTGCTTTTTTCATATTTAAATCTCGAATTTTTGATAAATTTACAAAAACTAATACTCAAAAAATTGTCCAAACACGAATTATCGGACAAAACGACACTTTATGAAAGAATTCACCATTGTCAATGGATGAGTTCATCACAGAAAATGGTCCTTGATTATAGATTAAATTTTTAAATAATTAATTTCCATCCCAACAGACTCATTCACCTGTAAAATTAATAATCCGGTTCGGGTGTAAACCAAATATCAATAGTTTATCTTTGCAGCAAATATGTATTTATGTCATTTGAGTCTTTGGGATTATCGCACAATATTATTCAATCTGTCAAAAAGCTAGGCTATTTAAAGCCATTTCCAATTCAGGAGCAAGCTATTCCTGTTATTTTACAGGGAAAGGATTTGATGGGAATTGCACAAACCGGTTCCGGAAAGACCGCTTGTTTTGTGATGCCTATTTTAGAAAAATTACAGAATGCAGAAGTTAAGAAAGACCGTAATATTCAGGTTTTGATATTGGTTCCTACGCGTGAGCTTGCAATCCAGATTGATGAAGTTTTCAGAGCCTTTACCGGAAACCTGAAACGTGATATCCGTACGATGGCAGTATATGGTGGAGTTTCTATCAACCCTCAGATGAAAGGAATGTTCGGAGTAGAAGTCCTTATTGCGACCCCAGGACGTTTATTGGACCTGATAGAACATAAAGCTTTGAGCATTTCAGAAATAAAGCACCTGGTGATTGATGAGGCAGATAAAATGTTCCAGCTTGGATTTGGTGACGAAATGAATAAGCTTTTTGCTTTAATGCCGGCGATGAAACAAACGACTATGTTTTCAGCAACTGTAGATGATAAAGTTTCTGAAATAAAAGAACGTTTATCCCATAATCCCGTTATTATTGAAATAAAAAAGGAAGCAGTTGAAATTGATAATATTGAGCAACTGGCTTATCATGTTTCTCCTGAACATAAAGGGCCTTTCCTGCGTTATTTAATCAAAGAGAAAAAGGTTGAAAAAGCTTTGGTATTTGTATCTTCAACAAAGTCAGCAGATAATCTGGTTGAAAAGCTTAAAAAGAATAAAATTAAGGCAGTAGCCATTCACAGTCAGAAGTCACAGGGTGCCCGACGAAATAATCTGGAAGAGTTCAAGGTAAACGGTGCTCAGATTTTGGTTGCTACGGACTTACTGGGACGAGGCATTCATATTGAGTCTTTGCCTTGTGTGATCAATTATGAGCTACCACGTTCACCCTTGGATTATATTCACCGTATCGGAAGGACGGGACGAGCCAATGAAAAAGGTACCGCCATTTCAATCCTCACGGATGATGAGTTGCAACATTTCAGGGTTATTCAAAAGAAAATGGGTAAAAAAGTGACATTGCAAAGGACGGAAGGAATCGATCTTCACGGTTATTAGAAACAATAAAAACGCTTCAATTTTTTTTTAAGAATTGAGGCGTTTTATTTTATCCCGTTAATCCCTATTTTTTTGTTGGCTGATAGCTTTTCTTGTAGTAATTTTAGAAAAAATTCCGGAAGGGCAAAAACCTTTGTGTTATTTATTGAAAGGATGAAGAACATATTAACCACGATAATTAAAAATGAGCAATTTAGAATTAAAAAAATATCCGATCGGACCATTTGAAAAGCCGGAAAGCATCGATGATATCCAATTGGATGAATATATAAAAGTGATCAAACACTTTCCTGCCAAACTGAAAAATCTGATTGAAAACTTTTCGGATGATCAATTGGATACCCCATATCGGGAAGGAGGATGGACAGTAAGACAGCTTGTCAATCATATTGCAGACAGCCATATTAATAGTTTCATTCGTTTTAAATTGGCTTTAACGGAAAATAATCCAACCATAAAACCTTATGAAGAGGCAAAATGGGCTGAGCTTCAGGATAGCAGAAGTTCTCCTGTGAAACCTGCAATGAGAATGATCAAAGGAACTCACGAAAGATGGTATATCCTCCTTAAAACACTCACGAATAAGCAATTCGAAAGAACATTTCATCATCCTGAAAACCATCAGGATTATGACCTTAGAAGCTATCTGGCATTTTATAGCTGGCATTGCAATCATCATTTTACTCATATTGAAAATCTGAAGAAGGAGAGAGGTTGGTAAAAAAGAGTCTGCATAACCGAATCTATTTTGATGAGATCCTCAACAGGGTTTCCATGCTTACTGAAAATTCTCCAAGAAAATGGGGTAAGATGAATGTTGCTCAAATGTTAAAACATTGTGACCTTATTCTTGGCATTGCATTGGGAAAAACCTGGCTTTCCACTATCAATCCCTTTTTTGAGACAATAGGAGTGCTCACTAAAATAGAAATGCAGTTCTTTAATAACGGAATTCCCCGAAATATGCCTACTTTTAGAAAACTTATCGTTAATTTTGAATGTGATTTTACTGAGGCCAAAAGAGGACTCTTAGAAACAATGAATGAGTATTGGGAATGTTATACCCAAGATAACCTGCCGGAAAAGCATGTCCTTTTTGGAAAAATGGGAGAGAAAGACTGGGGTTTTCTGGAGTATAAACATCTCGACCATCACCTAAAACAATTTAATGTATGAGTTTTTTTGATAAAATATTTGGCGGAAAAGAAGAGAAACCGGAACAGAAATCTTTCTGGAAAAAAATAGAATCCGAGGAAGATCTCGCAGAAGCTATAGAAAGATCATACCATAACAAGGTTGCCATATTCAAACATTCTACCAGTTGTTTTATCAGTAAGACGGTGCTCAGGAATTTTGAATCGGAAATTAATGATGCCGGTACCAATGCAGATTTATATTTTCTTGATTTGCTGGCATACAGACCTATTTCCAATAAGATAGCAGAAGATCTTGATGTAACCCATCAAAGTCCTCAACTGATTGTAGTAGAAAACGGAAAAGCCGTAAATAATGCTTCGCATCAGAATATATCAATAACCCAAATCGCACAATGAAGAATATTAATAACTACCTAGCTCAGGTTTTAAATGTTCCCACAGAACAGGTTAATGGCTGTAGCTTGCACTATGAAGTAAAAAAAGTTCAAAAGAACCAGTTCCTTCTGCAATACGGCGAAATTTGCCGCTATGTATTTTTTGTAGAAAAAGGGCTTTTAAAGATGTATTCGATCGATAAGAACGGAAAAGAACACATCATACAATTTGCCCCTGAAAGCTGGCTGATTTCTGACCGTACCAGTATTTACTTTAACGAACAATCGGTGTATTATATAGAGGCTGTGGAGGATTCCGAAGTTTTATTTCTTCATCCGGACTTTTTTAACAAACTGGTCTCCCAGTTTCCGGACAGTGCAGAAAGACGGGATATTCTTTTACAAAAGCACGTCAGAAGTCTTCAGGACAGGATCAGCTCATTATTAGGCGAGACAGCGGAAGAAAGATATCTTAAATTCATTAAAATGTACCCGGATTTATTATTACGGGTACCACAATGGATGATCGCATCTTATTTAGGAATTACCCCTGAAAGCCTGAGCCGTGTAAGAAAGGAATTAGCGAGGAAAAACTTTGTTGTTGATTAAGATTCCCTCTCAATCATTTTAGCCATTTTTCCTACCTCTATTAGCTTTTGTTGGGTTTCTTCTGACCAGGGAAGCCCGATACACATTCTCATACAATTTTCAAACTGATCCTGGAGACTGAACATTCTTCCCGGTGCAATGCTTATACTTCGCTTAATGGCAAGGTCGTATAATTTCCGGGTCTGTATTTTTTTATCGAATTCCACCCAGAGGGAAAGCCCTCCCTGTGGCCTGCTTGTTTTGGTTCCTTCCGGAAAATGCTGCGCAATGGTCTGGACATAATTCTGATAATTAGCCTGCAAGGTTTTCCGTAGTTCCTGAAGGTGTTTTTCGTATTTCCCGGTTTTTAAGAAATTAGCAACGGCTTCATTTACAATAGAAATAGAAGAGGTGGAATGAAGAAGTTTGAGTTTGAGGATTTTGTCTTTGTACTTTCCGGGAGCAATCCATCCTACACGATAACCCGGGGCAAGCGTTTTTGAGATAGAGCTGCAATACAAAACATTTCCTTCTGTATCAAAGGACTTACAGCATTTCGGACGGTGTGTTCCGAAATAAATATCCCCGTACACATCATCTTCAATAAGCGGAATGTTATTTTCGGCAAGAAGTTTTACGACTTCTTTTTTATTTTCATCAGACATACAGCTTCCTAAAGGAGTATTGAAATTAGGGATCAATAAGCAGATGTCAATTTTAGGAATAGCTTTTTTCAGGGATTCGATTTCAATTCCATGGGCAGGATGGGTAGGCAATTCCAATACTTTAAGTCCAAAGCCGGTAGCCAGTTGTAAGATGCCCGGATAACATGGGCTTTCTATAGCTATTGTATCTCCCGGTTTTCCTAAAGCCATCAGACAAAATGACAAAGCATTCATTCCACCGTTGGTCGTCACAAGGTCATTTTCGCTAAAGTTTCCGCCCCAGGATAAAGATCTTTGGGCGATCATTCTTCTTAATTTTAAATTCCCTTGGAGTTCCTCATACTCTGCGCCTCCATATTCAAGCTCCCGTGTGGCATGGATGATTTCCTTTTTAAGTTTTGCATGCGGTAATAATTCTCCGGATGGAATTGCTATGGAAAAAAGGGTAAGATTTTTCTTTCCCATATTTTCATACACTTTACTGATGAGTTCATCGGGTTCGTTATTATTGGCAATCAGTGATGGCCTGCTGACTTCAGGAAGCGGAAGCTTTACCGAAAGTAACTGACTTACAAAATATCCGGACTGTGGTTTGGGTTCAATGAGTGACATGGATTCCAGTTCCAGGAATACACGCTTTGCCGTGTTCATGCTAATCTGATGCTCAAGGCATAATTTTCTTACCGACGGAAGCTTATCACCAGGCTTCAAAACTCCGCTTGTAATCTGTGAAATAAAACCATTGGTGATCTCTGTGTACAAAAAATTTTTACTCATATCTTAAACTGTGCTCATACAAATATACAAAACTGAGACTGTGTTTATTTATTTTTCCTCTCTAATTTTGATTTATAATAAAATATAAAATGATAACGAATAAAATTTCAAAAGATCAGGCTCTTAGCGGATGGATCAACGGATTTATCGGAGTATTGCTATTCAGCGGTTCGCTGCCGGCCACAAAATTAGCTGTAATGGATATGAACCCAATTTTCGTAACGATCGCGCGGGCAACCATTGCCGGTGTATTGGCTTTATCTGTCATTCTGATATATAAAGAAAAACGTCCGGTAAAGGAACAGATATTCCCATTAGCTCTGGTCTCATTGGGATGTGTTATTGGTTTCCCTTTGTTGTCTTCTCTGGCCCTTCAATATATTACATCTGCACATTCTATCGTGTTTTTAGGAATGCTTCCTCTTGCAACGGCTATATTCGGGGTACTGAGAGGTGGTGAACGACCGCATCCTGTATTTTGGTTTTTTTCTATTGCCGGCAGCCTTTTGGTCATAGGATATGCTGTTTCGCAGGGGATATCGGCTTCTCCTGTTGGCGATATTCTGATGCTTGCCGCTGTTGTTTTATGTGGGCTTGGTTATGCGGAAGGTGCTAAGTTGTCAAAAACACTGGGAGGGTGGCAGGTGATATCCTGGGCGCTGATACTGGCCTTACCCCTTATGATCCCTTTATTTTTCATCTATTTTCCCAACCATATTGAAACCGTGAGCGGACAGGGATGGTTTGGCCTAGCTTATATTTCATTATTCAGTATGTTTATCGGGTTTATTTTTTGGTATAAAGGACTTGCGCAGGGAGGAATTTCGAGTGTAGGGCAATTACAGCTTTTACAACCATTTTTTGGACTTGCATTGGCCGCCTATCTGCTTCATGAACCTGTAAGTATAGGAATGCTGGGAGTGACAATTGGTGTGATTTTATGTGTTGTTGGGACCAAAAAATTTGCAAAATAAAAGGTTTAAAAATATTATAACAAGAAAAGATTGCTGTAAGGCAGTCTTTTTTGTTGTATATAAATCACTCTGGTAAGGCTTTATGGTATTATAAATTAAACTTTCACACAAAAAACCTTATGATTGAAGTCATAAATTCATGAATGTTTTATCTGTAGATTTGAAATATAATTATTAAATAATCGTTCATATATAAATATGATTGATTTTTATTTAAAATTATATTATATACATCACACACCACAAAATAAAAATATTATGAAATTGATCTTATCATTAAGCATCATGGGTTTACTTATCCTGAGCTGCAAAAAAGAAAAGGAAAATCAGATGAATAACGGCGTTGACACGGTAACTACAGTTCCGGGGGATACGATGGGAGCTGTTCCTCCAGCCTCTGACACGATGACTACATCATTGCCTTCCAGAGACAGTACTGCCCAATCCGGCACAGCCACTATGCCTGCACAGGATTCTACCACAAATAAAAAGAGATAATTGTTCAAATTAACGTAAAAATTCTTTCAAGTAAATGGGTATTCGTGATATCTCACGAATGCCTTTTGTTGATAGATTTACGAAAATATTTCTATATAATAATTTGTATTTCAATCAGTTAATTAAATCATAATTAACATAAAAAATAATCAATAGGTGCAATTATTGCACTTGTAAAAGCATTGGTCCATTAAAATATTTTACTAGGGTGTTTTTGTGAACTTTGTTTATATAATAATACCAAAAACTAAATATTATGGTAATCAACGAAAACGTCTTATATTCTATGGGAGCTGAGACAAAACAATATAGTCCTTCGGATTTTATTTTTAGTGAAGGAGATTTTGCACACTATTATTATCAGATTGTAGAGGGTGAAGTAAAATTGAATAATTATAATGAAGATGGTAAGGAATTTATCCAGAACATCTTATCAGAAGGACAATGCTGTGGCGAGTCTATTCTCTTCATAGATAAACCTTATCCTATGAATGCCGAGGCATTGACGGAATGTAATATCCTGAGACTTTCTAAAAATCTTTTTTTTCAATTGCTGGAGGAATCTCCTGAGCTCTATCTTGAAATCAGCAACTTTTTATCCCAAAGGCTTTATTATAAATATGTAATGATGCAGAATATATCTTCCCTTAATCCTATAACACGCCTAAAAGGTTTGATGGACTATCTGAAGAGTTTTCATAATGACAAAAGCCCTTATTCGTTTTCTATTCCTTTAACCCGACAGCAGATGGCCAACCTTACAGGCTTGTGTGTAGAAACAGTCATACGATCTTTTAAAAAAATGGAAAAAGAATGCACCGTGCAGATTGAAAACAGAAAAATTTTGTACTAAGGTTTAGTTTTAGTATTTTTCTGGGTACAAATGGAAACAGAATGAAAACAATAAGCTGCATGAACATTGACCAGGAACTTTTATATTCTTTTGGTGCAGAAGATAGAACATATAAAAGAGGGGAATTGATTTTCAGAGAAGGTGACCATGCGCTTTATTATTTTCAGATTGCTGACGGAAAAGTAAAGCTTAATAATTATAATGAAGAGGGAAAAGAGTTTATCCAGAATATATTAGGAAAAAACCAGAGTTTTGGAGATCCATTACTCTTTCTGGATAAATTATATCCAACAAACGCAACGGCGTTAACATCTACACAAATTATAAGAATATCAAAAGAAAGCTTCCTGAAATTACTGGAAAAAAATCCAGATCTTTCTTTAATGATGAACACCTGCCTTTCTCAAAGGCTATATTATAAAATACTGATGACCCAGTATATGGCATATCAGAATCCTGTATTTAGATTGAAAGGGCTCATGGAGTACCTGAAGAGCTATTCGGAGAATGACTGCCAGTTTGAATTTCCTATAGAGCTGACAAGACAGCAGATTGCCAACCTTACCGGGTTGCGTGTAGAGACTGTTATCAGAACGTTAAAGAAAATGGAAAAAGAAAATTCTATTAAAATCGAAAATAGACGAATTTTATATTAGTAACATGATTCAAGTCATAAGAATAGGCATTTTAATCTCCTATCTTTGATATACTAATTTACAACTAAGGAATGTAATTCCTTTTCCAGAGTAAAATAATTACTCCTTTTTTTGCTGTACAATTTATTTAAAAACATCAAATCATTAATTGTTGTTCAATACTAGTCACGTCCAATAATTAATAACATCACGCAATATTAATTACAAAAAATTTAAAGTTATGAACACCAGAAATTCAAACAATCGAAGTTCAAGAGGTAATTCATCCAATGAGTCAAGATCAACACTTGAAGAAGTGTATCAATTAGGTTATGACCATGGTTATAACGATGCATCCGAAGAAGAGGATTATGATGATGATTTCTCAGATTATGAGGATTATTATGATAATGAATATGATGACGATGATGAGGAGTATGATGATGAAGATTACGACGATGAAGATGAAGATTATGAAGATGACGATTATGAGGATTATGATGACGACGACGACGATGACAATGGCAGTGGCAACAGAGGTCGTGGTAGGTCAGGAAATGGAAATCAGCAAAGAGATAGTCAGGGCCGATTTACATCAGGAAGAGGAAGAGGAGGTAGCTCTGGTTCCCGTAGCAACTCTAATTCCGGATCACGTTCCGGAGGAAGAGGGAGTTCATCAGGAAATGGAACTTCAAGAAGAGGTTTTGCATCTATGAGTAAAGCTGAGCGTACAAGAATTGCCCGTATGGGTGGTGAAGCTTCGCATGGAGGTGGAAGGTCTTCTTCGGGTTCCAGATCTGGAAATTCCGGTTCCAATAGCAGATCATCAAGCAATAGTAGTTCCAGAGGTTCAGGTTCTAGATCAAATAGTGGTAATTCCTCTGGCCGTGGGACAAATTCCGGAAACGGAAGTTCAAGAAGAGGTTTTGCTGCCATGAGCAAAGCTGAACGTACAAGAATCGCCCGTATGGGAGGTCAGGCATCTCATGGAGGTGGAAGATCTTCGGGTTCGGGATCAGGTTCCGGAAGATCAGGATTCGGAGGCAGACGTAATTCATAATTTATATTATTAATCAGATTGTCCCTTCCCTGATTGAAGGGGCAATCTTTACTATTAAACACCACACATTATGGCAACGAAAACATCAGAAACCAATACAGCTACAACAACTCCTGAAAAGAAAATAACAGTAGGAAACGCTTCTGTTAATGAAAAGGAGATGAAAGATTCTTCCCTCCATCAATTTTTCGTAAGTGCATTAAAAGATATTTATTTTGCTGAAAATGCAATTATTGATGCTCTCGAAAAAATGCAGGAAGCCGCTACGACAGAGGAACTGAAAGATGCTTTTGAAGATCATCAGTTACAGACTAAAAAACATGTAAGCCGCCTTGAAAAGGTTTTTAAATTAATCGATGAGAAGCCTGAAAAGAAAGAATGCGAAGCTATAAAAGGGATCATTAAAGAAGGAGAAGAGATTATAAAATCCACCAAAGACGGATCGATGACCCGGGATGCCGCTTTAATTATTGCAGCGCAGAAAGTAGAACATTATGAAATAGCAACCTATGGTGGCCTTGCTCAGCTCGCTATAACAATGGGACATGATAAGGCAGCGGATCTTCTGGAAAAGACCCTCGAAGAAGAAGAGGATACAGATTATACCTTAACTGAGATCGCTGAGACCTACATCAATTTTGATGCTGAGCAGGAAGATTAAACATTTACCTATATAAGCCAGATTGATGCTTCTATTGATCTGGCTTATTTAATACCTTATAGCAAAATGAATTACCAGGCGATAATCAAATCAATACAATGTGATCAGTTTAAAGAGGTTACCAATAAAGGGAAATGGCTGGAAGACAGCGCTAATGTATATGCCAAAGAAATCGGACAGAATCTTTTCCTTGTTTTTATTACGGTAAAGGATATTGATACCGAAAGCATCAGAGCCATGATTGGCCATTTTGAAGACTTTAACAGCATCGGATTAAAGGAGCCGAAACAGATCATGTTCTATCTTTCCATAAAGAACAAAGAAGATCTGCATTATTTTGACAAGTATCTGAAAGTCCCAGAAATTTAAACATCCACGGTTATGATATTTGAAAATGAAACATTAAAACATTCGGGCCTCTATGATAAAAATAATATCCTTGAGAATGAATCTTTATTTCCCGGTATCATTAATACCTATGGAGTAAGTGCATTTGTTATGAAATCTTTGGAAAAAATAAAACATAATGCCAGCTGCGGACAATTGAAAACAACACTGGATAATTATACATCAGAATGTATTGCTTCCATCACACGATATCAAAATGAAAGTTCAATAATCCATCCCAATATTCATGAAACAACAGGGAATATGAATTTTACATTATATGCTAAAACAGCTTATTATAAGGTCTTAAAAGAAGAAGAATATCTTCAGAAACTTATCAATAGTCTGGACAGAGAAATAAATCACATAGAATAACAGCTCTTCGGAGTAACACCAATCAACAATTACACTATTATGAAAAAAGATGCACAAAATAATCAAAAGATTGAACAACTGGAATCATTAAGTACCTCTAACGACAACGAAATGTTAACGACGAACCAGGGGCTTAAAATTAATGATAACCAGAATTCGCTAAAGGCAGGAGAAAGGGGACCCACCTTACTGGAAGATTTTATTCTCAGGGAGAAAATCACCCATTTCGATCATGAGCGTATACCCGAAAGAATAGTTCATGCGAGAGGTTCAGGAGCTCATGGCGTTTTTAAATTAACAAAAAGTCTTTCCCAATACACGAAAGCTAGATTCCTCAGTGAGATAGGTAAAGAAACTCCAGTTTTTGTCAGGTTTTCAACGGTTGCAGGTAGCCGGGGAAGCACAGACCTGGCAAGGGATGTAAGAGGATTTGCTGTAAAATTCTACACAGATGAAGGAAATTATGATCTGGTGGGGAATAATATGCCTGTATTTTTTATTCAGGATGCTATAAAGTTTCCTGATCTTATCCATGCCGTAAAACCGGAACCCGACAACGAAATTCCGCAAGCTGCTTCAGCACACGATACTTTCTGGGATTTTATTTCTTTAATGCCGGAAAGCATGCACATGATCATGTGGCTGATGAGCGACAGAGCCATCCCAAGAAGTTTCAGGATGATGGAGGGATTCGGTGTCCATTCTTTTAAACTGATTAATGAGGAAGGGAAATCCCATTTCGTGAAATTTCACTTTAAGCCAAGGCTGGGAGTACATTCTGTTGCATGGGATGAAGCCTTGAAAATTTCAGGTGCAGATCCGGATTTTCACAGGAGAGATCTTTGGGAGGCCATCGAATCGGGAAGTTTTCCTGAATGGGATCTGGGGGTACAGTTAGTGCCTGAAGAAGATGAGCATCGTTTTGATTTTGATCTTTTAGATCCTTCCAAAATTATTCCTGAGGAAATTGTTCCCGTAGAGATTGTAGGAACTTTAACTTTAAATAGAAATCCTGATAATTTTTTCGCTGAAACAGAACAGGTCGCTTTCCATCCCGGACATCTTGTTCCCGGAATAGACTTCAGTAATGATCCTCTGCTTCAGGGTAGGTTGTTTTCATATACAGATACCCAGTTATCCAGGTTAGGTTCACCCAATTTCCATGAAATTCCTATTAACAGATCTGTAAATACCGTACACAATAATCAGCGTGACGGCCATATGAGACAACAGATCGTTAAAGGAAAAGTAAGTTACGAACCCAATTCTATAGGAGGTGGATGTCCTTTCCAGGCTATGATGAAGGAAGGAGGATTTGTTTCTCATCAGGAGCCAGTCTCAGGAGCTAAAATAAGATCCAGAAGTAAGAGTTTCGTTGATCATTATTCTCAGGCAAAACTGTTCTATAACAGTCAATCTGATCCGGAACAGCGCCATTTGCAAAACGCTCTTATTTTTGAACTTTCTAAAGTAACCATTCCTGCAATCAGGGAAAGGTTAGTAGGTCAACTAGCATTCATTGATGAAAAGCTGGCTTCCATTGTAGCAAATAAATTAGGGGTAAAAGTTAAAAAACCTGAGCAACCCAATCAAAGTATACCGGCAGATGCGGATCCGAAAGAATTGCAAAGCGAGGAAAGGGAACCTGAAATTTCGAAATCAGAGGCCTTAAGCATGGAAAATACGGTTAAAGATACTATTAAAAGCAGGATCATTGGATTTATAATGGGGAACGGAACAGATGCTAAATCAACAACCCGGCTGAAAAACCTTCTTGAAAAGAATGGTGCTCAGGTACAGATCATAGGTCCGAGCGTAGCACCCGTGACAGCTGATGATGGTACTTCTTTTATTCCCAAGCATTCTCTCACCAGTACAAAGAGTGTATGTTTTGATGCGTTATTGCTTTGTCCGGGAGAACTGTCTGAAAAAGAGCTTTTGAGCCCTGAAAACAAACATGCAGTCCTCAACTTTATAAACGAAGCGTATCAACACTGTAAAGCTCTTTATTTTGGAGCTGGAACGGATAACCTTTATGCTAATTCTAATGTAGCTCATAAAAAGCACGAAGACCCTGCGATTATAAAAGCATCGGATCAGAATTCAGAAGATCGGTTTATCGACGCTATTGCCCGTCATAGGGTGTGGCATCTGGAAACGGAAAGGAATTCTTAGAAATTCATACTACGCACCAACAACACCATCACACCAAAATATTACATTATGAAAGCTGCAGTTTTTCACGCACCAGGTAAAATTACCTGCGACACAGTAGACGATCCCGTTATTCAGGATTCAAATGATATCATTTTAAAAGTAACCTCTACAGCCATTTGCGGAAGTGATCTTCATATGTATTCAGGGGGATTACCACAAGTTCGTCCTATGGTCATGGGACATGAATTTATGGGAATTGTAGAGGAACTGGGTAAAGGCATCACCCATCTGAACATTGGAGACCGGGTGGTTGTTCCATTCCCCGTTGCCTGTGGAGGCTGCTTTTTTTGTCAGCACGATCTGCCGGGTGCTTGTGAAAACAGTAATCCGGAACATTATGGACCAGAAGGCGGAATCCTTACCGAAAAAGGAGGAGGCTTATTCGGGTATACGGATCTTTATGGCGGTTATGATGGTGGGCAGGCACAATATGTAAGGGTTCCCTATGCTCATTTCGGACCCAGAAAAGTAGCCGATAACCTTACCGATGAACAGGTTTTATTTCTTACCGATATTTTCCCGACAGGCTATACCGGCGTTATGTGGGGCGAATTAAAAGGTGGAGAAACAGTAGCGGTCTTTGGGGCCGGACCCGTTGGTTCCATGTCGGTAAAAAGCGCCATTCTTCATAATGCCAAAAAGGTCATTGTAATTGATACTTTACAGTACAGGCTGGATCAGATCAAAAGGCTGACGGGCTGTGAAACCATTTTATGGGAAGATGTCAAAAATACCATTGAACAGATCAGGGACATGACGGACGGGCGGGGAGCCGATCTTTGCATTGATGCTGTTGGTTTCGAACCTGAAAGAGATTTGCTGGACAGGGCAAAAGCCGTCCTGAATTTTGAAAAGGGATCAATCAAGGTATTGGAGGCCTGTATGAGTGCGGTAAGACGTGGAGGAACCGTATCTATTCTGGGGGTCTATCCTGTGAATTACGATAATTTTAAACTCGGACAGATCTTTGATAAAGGAATCACTTTAAAAGCAGGACAGGCTCCTGTACATCCCATTATAGACAAACTGATGAAACATGTAGAACATGGGGAAGTAAAACTCGATGATATTATCACCCATCGTCTCGGGCTGGATGAAGTGGCCAAAGGCTATGAAATCTTCGACAAAAAAGAAGATGGCTGTGTGAAAGTCGTCCTGGACCCATGGAAAGTATGAAACACGACATGGTACACCAATTAATCACTTAAAAATTTACGATTATGAAATTTCAAGAAAATTTGCTTCAATATATAAGCCAGTCCTTACTTAAAACAGGAGAAACAATTGCTGTAGCAGAAAGTGTAACATCAGGCTTATTACAGCTTGCATTTTCACAAATGCCAAACGCTTCTCTATTCTATAACGGTGGTATCACCGCCTACACTTTACCACAGAAAGTTATATTTCTGGATGTGGATCAGAAAGAAGCTGAAGAATGTGATTGCGTATCTGAGAATATTGCCAAAACCATGGCTCTGAGTGTCGCAAGATTATTTGATACAGACTGGTCCATTGCAACTACAGGTTATTGTACACCGGTGAGAAGTTCATCCTATAAAATATTTTCATATTTCGCATTTTCATACAAAGGAGAAATTGTTCTGAGTAAAAAGCTTGAACTTCATCCTAAGACTCAGGCATTGGATGCACAGTTATATTATACCGAATTTATTCTAGGATGCTTTAAAAGTGAGCTTAACCAGGTTTTAATATTAAAATAAACTTATGGAACGTAAAAATCAATATGCACTCATTACAGGGGCTACAAGTGGAATAGGCTATGAGCTTGCCAAAATTTTTGCCAAAAACGGATATGACCTGGTTATTGTTTCCAGAAATCATGATCAGCTCAAAATTAAAGCAGAAGAATTTAAAAGCTACGGAGTGAATGTGATCCCTATCTCCAAAAATCTTTTCCTGCAGGATGAAGCTTATTCTTTGTACTCTGAACTCAAAGCCAACGCCATTAGTCCGGAAATTTTGGTTAATGATGCAGGCCAGGGAGTTTATGGTAAATTTCAGGATACTGATATACACAGGGAAATAGATATCATCAACCTCAATATCACATCGGTGGTGATCCTGACTAAACTATTTTTAAAGGATCGCATATCCAAAGGAAGTGGAAAAATACTAAACCTGGCGTCCATTGCAAGCAAATCTCCCGGGCCCTGGCATTCCGTTTACCACGGTACTAAGGCATTTATATTATCATGGTCTGAAGCTATCCGTGAAGAACTGAAGGATACCGGAATTACTGTAACAGCCCTTTTACCGGGACCGACAGATACGGATTTCTTTAACAAAGCAGATATGACCAGGAGCAAGATCATGGAAGATAAAGAAAATTTTTCCTCTCCGGCAGATGTTGCCATGGATGGATTCAATGCTCTGATGAAAGGAGATGATAAGATCATTTCAGGGACAAGAAATAAGTTAAATGTTGCGATGCTTAATGTATCGACGGACAGCATGGCTGCTCAGAGAATGGGTGCCATGCAGGAGCCGGTTTCAGAAAAACACTAAAGATCATGGGAGAATTAAGATTAAACAACAAGTCGGTTCTTATCACAGGAGCTGACAGTGGCATTGGAAAAGCGGTTGCCTTGTTGTTTGCAAGGCAGGGAGCTAATATAGCCATCATTTACCATGCTGATGATGAGGATGCAGAAAAAACACAGAATGACATTATGATGATCGGCAGAAAATCAATCCTTTTTAGGGGAGATATCAATGACTATGAATTTTGTGAAAAGACGGCAGCGAAGGTTGCTGAAGAATTCGGAGGCATAGACATCCTCGTGAATAACGCAGGAGTTCAGTTTCCTGCAGAGGATATCGAACAATTGGAGGAAGAAAATATCAGAAAAACATTTGATTCCAACATTATCGGAATGATCCTGCTTACAAAAGTAGTTTTCCCTTATCTGAAAGAAGGGGGAAGTGTTATTAATACAACCTCTGCGGTGGCTTATCAGGGACACGAAGAACTGGTAGACTATTCTGCTACAAAAGGGGCAATTGTATCTTTTACCCGTTCCCTGGCATTACAGTCGAAATCCAAAGGAATCAGGATCAATGCTGTTGCACCGGGACCTGTAGCAACACCTCTTACCAAGGAAACTTTTGGTGAAGAAGAGGAGGATCCCAGCAAACCTCCGTTTGAGAGAAATGCAACTCCCGAAGAGGTTGCCTACAGTTTTTTATTCCTTGCCAGTACAGAATCTGCGCAGATTACGGGGCAGGTTTTACATCCTAACGGAGGACTTATTGTGAATGGATAAATGATATGAATGGAGTTATTATGCAATTTTTCCATTGGTATTATGAAGGAAACCTTTGGAAAGAGTTTTTAGAAAAAGCAGATGATCTAAAAGAACTGGGGATAACTGCCGTATGGTTTCCTCCTGCTACAAAAGGCGGGCTGGGTAAAGAGGGAAGAGGCTACGATGTATATGATCTATATGATTTAGGGGAATTTGATCAGAAGGGGACAGTAGCCACACGATATGGAACAAAAGAAGAATACCTTACCGCAATTCAAAAAGCGCATGATATTGGAATGTCGGTGTATGCGGATATCGTTCTTAACCACAGGATAGGAGGGGATGAAAAAGAAGATATCATCGTACATGAAGTAAACGGAGAAAACAGAAATGAAATGGTAGGAGATTCTTTTTCAGCATCGGCTTTCACGAAATTTACTTTTCCCGGGAGAAATGGAAAATACTCGGATTTCATATGGGATTTTCACTGTTTTAGTGGTATAGATACTATTGTTAAGGACAACAATGAAAAGCAGGGAGTTTTTAAAATCCACAATACGTCGGGGCAAGAATGGAATGACTCTGTCAGTCATCAGTTTGGAAATTACGATTATCTGATGGGTGCTGATGTTGAATACCGGAATCCGGAGGTTGTTACAGAAATGAAAAGATGGATTAAATGGTATGTGGATACGACTAAAGTAGACGGACTTCGTCTTGATGCGTTAAAACATATTTCCTATGATTTTTTAAAAGAATGGATTATCTACATAAAAACGGAGCTTAAGCCTGATATTTTTATTATGGGGGAATTGTGGAAAGATGAGGTAGTAAAAATCAACGACTTTTCTGAATTCATGGAAGACCTTTTATGCTATTTTGATGTTCCGTTGCATTACCATTTTTATAATGCCTCCAATGAAGAGGAGAAATATGATCTGAGAAATATTCTGGATGGCACTCTTTTAAGTCAGAATCCCAGATGCTCAGTTTCATTTGTGGAAAATCATGATACCCAAAAACTTCAGGCGTTGGAATCTGTCGTTAAAGATTGGTTTAAACCGATTGCCTATACATTGATCCTTATGAACGAAAATGCTTATCCATGTATTTTCTATCCGGACCTATACGGTGCTGAATATACTGACTTGTCAGAGGGCAAAGAAATTAAAGTTTCTATGCCTAAAGTTCATCTTTTGCCACTGCTTTTAAAAGCCCGGCAGGAATTTGCCCATGGTGAGCAGATCAACTATTTTGATGATCCGAACTGCATTGCATGGATGAGAAAAGGCGATGAAAAACACAAAGGATGTATCATCATCATTTCTAACAACGGTGAGGGGGCCAAAGAAATTGATCTGGGGAAAGAAAATGCTAATTCCGAATATTCCGATTTTCTTCAACAGAGAAAAGATAAAACAAAATCAGATGAGAACGGAAGGGCCGTTTTTAAAGTAAATGCCCGCTCTGTAAGCATCTGGATTCAAAAATAATATAAACCACCAAATACTTGTATTATGAAAACAACAGCAACGATCCTTTTAGGTATTTTTTGTCTCTTTTCTGCGGTTTCATGCAGATGCAATCTCGAAGAAGATGAGCCAAAGGCAAAATATAAAAGTCCGGATGTCGAAAATGACACCATCACTCTTAAAAAGTAGGGTGCATTAATAGTAATTTGGAATAACAACTTAAAACATCTATTATGTTTAGAGACGGCGTACGAAAAAGTATATGGCAGGAAGAAATCAGAAAATTCCCATCTAAAATCCATACAGACCCATTGTATGATGTAGCCATAGTAGGTGGCGGTATTACTGGTATTTCAACAGCAATGCGCCTGCAAAAGGCCGGCAAAAAGTGCATTATCCTGGAAGCCTCCAATATTGGCTTTGGAACAACGGGAGGCACCACTGCTCACCTGAATAATTTCTTTGATACCACCTATGCTGAAGCTATTAAAGATTTTGGATTAGATAATGCCATACTCTTAAAAAATGTAGGAATAGAAGCACTTCATATTATTAAAAACAATATCCATGAGTTTGATATTGATTGCGATTTCGAGATGAAAACCGGCTATCTTTTTGCTCTGGATGAAAAGCAGGAGAAGAAACTCGCTGATATTATAGAAGGCTCTTCAAAAGTAGGACATCGTATTGATTCTATTAACGATATTCCATTTCCCATCCCGTTTAAAGCAGCGGCAATTATTCCTGATCAGGCGCAATTTCATCCGGTTAAATATATAAAAAAACTTACCGAAGCTTTTATCGCCGCCGGTGGTGCGTTTATCGAAAAGTGCCTTTGTGAAAGCCATGAGGAGTTTGACGATATGGTGAGATTGCATACATCGAAAGGCATAATCAATGCCACACATGTAATTTATGCCACTCACATTCCTCCAGGGATTAACCAGCTTCATTTTATGAATGCACCTTATAGAAGTTATGCCATTGCATTTACCTTAAAAGGTGATTCATACCCGAAAGATCTTGGTTATGATCTGGTAGATCCGTATCATTATTACAGGATTCAGGAAATCGATGGGAAAAACCTTCTAATTGCAGGAGGGGAAGACCATAAAACAGGACATTCTGATGATACAGGAGTATGTTTTTCGAGGCTTGAAAATTATGTGCGTCAGTATTTTGACGTGGGGACAGCTCAATACAGTTGGTCCAGTCAGTATTACGAGCCGGTAGATGGCTTACCCTATATCGGAGTATTGCCGGGAAGTAAAGGTCGTATTTATACAGCAACGGGATTTCGGGGAAATGGGATGATCTTCGGAACGATTACCTCACAGATCTTAAGTGATTTAATTGTAAAAGGATCTAATAAATATGAGCAGCTTTTTTCTCCCGGAAGGATCAAACCGATCGCTGGATTTTCAACTTTTGTACAGGAGCAGGCAACTGTAGTGTTTGATTTTATTAAAGACAAATTACTCACTGAAAAAATAACTTCACTTTCGGAGATTAAAGACGGTGAAGCCAAGGTGATCCGATACGAAGGAGAGTCTTATGCGCTGTACAAAGAGAAAGGAGGGAGTTTACATATGGTAAAGAGTACCTGTCCGCATGCAAAATGTGAAGTAAGATGGAATAGTGCAGAGATCACTTGGGACTGCCCGTGTCACGGATCCCGTTTTAATGTTAATGGTAAGCTTCTTACGGGTCCTGCCGTGAAGGATTTGCAAAGAATAGAATCTTAATTTTAAAACTTACGGTCATGTCAAAAAATAATTTCTTTTACCGGAATAGTCTGAGTATTGTTTTAATTTCTTTAATGCTCATTTGTCTTTTGGGGCAGTTTTTAACTGGCTGGAATACTCAGAATAAAGAATTACTGGAGGAAGGAAATGCTACTCTCAGCCTGAGCGAATATGTATACAGCGGTCATTTCATTCAGGCGACTTTTGAAAACTGGGAAAGTGAATTCCTCCAGATGATGATCTATGTTTTACTGACGATTTCCCTTAGACAAAAGGGCTCCAGTGAATCCAAATCCCTGGAAGAAAAAGAAGATGTAGACAAGGAGCCTGTCCCACATCCAAAAGCACCCTGGCCTGTGAAGAAAGGAGGCATTTGGCTAAAAATGTATAAGCATTCTCTATCCATAGCCTTTGCCATTTTATTTCTCTTAAGCTTTGCACTGCATTTTTACGGTAGTCTCAAAGAGTACAATACGGAGCAGATCTCCAAGGAAAAACCTGTAATTACAGCATTTGATTATATAACGGAATCCCGTTTCTGGTTTGAATCATTTCAGAATTGGCAAAGCGAATTTCTAGCTGTTTTTTCTCTTGTTATTCTATCCATCTGGCTTAGGGAGAAAGGGTCACCAGAATCTAAACCCGTTGACATGGCTCATGACGAAAATCCCTGATTAATGTTAATGCAGCAAGGAAAGTAGAAATGTTTCATCCTTTGAACATCATTCCTTCCAACGGAAATGGGCTCAAATTTTAGAAGAACTAAAGTAAGTTGAATGAAAAGTTTTTAAGTAAGCATTTTAACAATCAATAATCATCAAAGCTTTCCTAAACGGGAGAGCTTCGTTGATGTTGACCGGACAATATTTCCCCGATAACCTTAATACTTTGCTCCAGCTGTTCCTCTGAAAGAGAACCGTAACTGAGTCTGAATCCATTAATATGTTGATCAAAACCATAATGCTTGGGATGAATTATTTTAATTTTATGATCTAATAACAAACCAGTTACTATATCCCAGTTCAATTCTGCTTTAGGTGCAATCCAGAAAGCAAGTCCTCCATCTGGTAAATTAAAATCCGCACAACCCGCCATATGTTGTTTTAAAAGCCGGTATACAAAATCTCTCTTATTCCTGTAATGAATTGTAGCTCTTTTAATATGCTTTCGTACCGCTCCTTCCTTGATCAGCTCCAAAACAGCCTGTTCCATAATCACATCGCCTTGTACATCAATGATCTTCCTCAATTCTCCGATCTTTTCAAGCAATAAAGTGTCCTTGGTTGCTAAATAACCAATTCTTAAAGCCGGAGCAACAACTTTACTCATAGTCCCGATATATACATAATTGTCTAGCTCTGCAAAACTTGAAAGGGGAAGGATGGGCCGGTAACCAAAATGAAATTCATTATCGTAATCATCTTCAATTATCGTAATGCCATATTCATTGGAAAGCTCTACTAATTTTATCCTTCTAGCGAGACTTAAAGTAACGGTTGTAGGATACTGTCTGTGAGGCGTTAAATATATCGATTTTATCTTTTTGTTCTTTTTCAGAATTTGAATAAGATCTTCCACTATTATACCTTCTTGATCTACGGATACGGGCAAAAGTTGGGCTCCTGTATGCTCAATTGCTTTCCAGGCAGGTTTATATCCTGGATTTTCGACCACTACATAATCTCCGGGATTTAGGAGACTTTTTGCAGTAAGAAACATGGCCATCTGGCTTCCCCGGGTTATGGAAATCTCATATTCAGTGGTATCCATTCCTCTTTGGTGATTAAGCATCCGGGAAATTGCTCTCCGGAATTCAATGTCGCCGTGGACATCTGTATATCCCATCATCTGCCATCTGGCTTTCCTGTCGAATATCTGACGGTAAGCTCTGGCCAATTCAGTAATAGGAGCTATTTTACTGTCTGGATGCCCGTCATCAAAATCAATGATAAAAGGATCTGCATAAGGGATATGATCATTTATACGGGCTTTGGTATCAACGGGATAAATTTCAAATGAAGAAGGTAATCTGTCAGAAACAAAAATACCTTTACGCTCTTTAGAGATTGCCCAGTCCTCATTAATTAAAACCTGGTAAGCCTCAACGACTGTATTTCTGTTCACTTCAAGCATTGAGGCCAGAATACGACTGCCCGGAAGTACATCTCCGGCTCTTAATCTTCCGGAACGGATATCTGCTATGATGGTATCAGCAATCTGAAGATATACTGCTTTTGAGCTTTTTTTATCGATTTTAAATTCTAATTTCCAAGGACGCAACATCTGGACTACCTGTTTTTATAAAAACTGAATCAGTTAACTGGTCCAAATATAAAATAATTTTGTCATGCAATAATGCAAAAAACATTAAATATTTTACATCATGGACAATGAAAAATTCAGTTCAAAAGATTTTCATAAAACTTTTGCAAGACCAGAATTCCAAAAACCCAGTCATCTCATTCATAAAAATGTAGAAAGAGCTGGTGAGCATAATCAGTTTTCAACAGAAAGAAAACATCCTGTTTTCTTTGTGGATCTGCCCAGTAAAAATGTAAGCATGACTATTGGAGGATTATTACCCGGGCAGCAAACCAACAGGCACCGTCATACTTATGAAACCGTTCTGTATGTTATAGAGGGAAAAGGGTGGACGGAAATAGAAGGCGAAAAAGTGGAATGGCAGGCCGGAGATGCTGTATATATTCCATCGTGGGGATGGCACAAGCATCAAAACCTCAGTGATACCGAACCTGCAAAATACATTGCCTGTGAAAATGCTCCGCAATTACAAAACCTGGGAGTAGCATTGAGAGAGGAAGAAGGAAGAGATTTGTAAAATCAAATTACCATTTAAAAAGAAGAAATACATGAAAAATGTTCCATTTAAAGGGATCATTGCCTATCCTATAACCCCATTTGATACAAATGAAAAAGTAGATCTTCCTCTTTTCAAAAAGTTAGTCGAAAGACTTGTTGTTTCTGGAAGTAACGGTATTGCACCTTTGGGAAGTACCGGTGTATTGCCGTATTTATCAGATGAAGAAAAAGAGGCTGTAACGGAAGCAACACTAAAGCAGGTAAAGGGAAGGATCCCGACACTGGTGGGTGTTTCTAATTTAACCACTGAAAAAACAACGTATCATGCACAATTTGCTGAAAAGGCGGGAGCTGATGCTGTAATGATCATTCCAATGAGTTACTGGAAATTAACAGATGACGAAATCGTTGCTCATTATGATAAAGTAGCCGGTAAAATATCAATACCCATTATGGCGTATAATAATCCGGCAACCGGTGGAGTAGATATGTCCCCGGCCTTACTGAAAAGGTTGTTGGAAATTCCCAATGTTACTATGATTAAAGAAAGCACAGGTGATATCCAAAGAATGCATTACCTGCGAAAAGAGCTTGGAGAGGATGTCGCTTTTTATAACGGATCAAACCCGTTGGCGCTTGCTGCATTTGCGGCTGGTGCAAGAGGATGGTGTACTGCAGCTCCTAATTTAATTCCTGAACTGAATATAGATTTGTACAAGGCCATTGAAAATAACGAATTACAGGAGGCTCAGGATATTTTTTATAAACAGGTTGAATTACTCAGGTTTATTGTTTCCAAAGGACTTCCGAGAGCGATTAAAGCTGGTTTAAATATCCTGGGTGAAGATGGAGGCTGCTTAAGAAGTCCTCTAAAACCCCTGCAGGAAAATGAAATAAAAGAGTTAAAAAATATTATTAATAACCTTAAAAATTAATCAAATGAAAAAATCCGTTTTTTATCATGCGGGATGTCCTGTATGTGTCAGTGCAGAGCATGATATCATTAACCTGATCGGTCAAGACAATATAGAAGTTGTACATCTTGGAGAGGAAAGGGACAGAATTGATGCTGCAGAAAAAGCTGGTGTAAAGTCTGTACCTGCTTTAATTACTCCTAACGGGAATGTACTTCATATTAATTTCGGAGCATCGCTGGAAGATGTGAAAAGATAAAATGAAAACAGGTCAAAACCTGTATTAATAGAGAAGGAAAATACTAAAAAAGCAGACCGATTTCTCGGTCTGCTTTTTTATGATCAAATGCTGGCGTTGCCTTCCACACCATCAGCATTATTGGTCTTGATTCCTGTAACGGCAGAAGCAACAAAGCTTAACAAACTTACCAGTTTTCCAGCCTTAGTGTCCCAATAATAGGTTTCTTTCGGTTCCACTCGGATAATGGTCACATTAGGATCATCTTTACCATCGAACCAGGCCTTTGCCATTGCGGACCATTTTTCCTCAATTGTAGCTTTATCCTTGTATACAGATGCTTCACCGTATACGGAAAGATACTGGGAATCATCATTATTCATAAAGAATAGTTGGACTCTTCGATCTTCTTTGATCTCAAAATTTTTATTGCTGGTTTCACTGCTTATAAACCATAAATTCCCGCTGTCATCCGTTTCCTGTAAAGTCATAGGACGGGAATTAACAGGAACAGTTTCCAATTCTGTACAAAACATACAAATTCTTGCTTTCGTCGAAAGTTCCTGAATCTTTTTGATTGCCTCCAAATGGACAAGATCTTTTGTTGACATAATATTATATTTTAAGTGATTGGTTATGAAAATTGAATAAAATGATAATTCATTTCAGGTATTACACTTCAAAAATCTAACCATAAATGCCAATACGAAATATTTAGTCTATTAAAAACTAGTATTTGTGGTATATTTTTCCCCCTTCTTCTAAAATAAATTTTCCTCTGGTCTTGGATAATACAAAGAAAACAAAAGGACTCTTGATAAGCAGAAATAATATTTTGTTACTTTTATACATTCAATAAACAGTTAAAACGATCTGAAATACAACAAACCTGATGGAGAACTATGCAGTCATTTTAGTAATTATGGCCCTGATGATCGGGGTGTCCGGTTTAGCGGGTAAATTTAAGGTTCCCGTCCCCATGCTGCTTTTAATTGCCGGGGTGATGATCGGGTTTGTTCCTGCTATGCCAGAGGTTGAGATCAATCCGGAGATCATTATGTTGCTTTTCTTACCTCCTTTATTGTATGATGCAGCATTTAATATCTCATTTCAGCAGTTTAAAACCAATCTCAATACAATAGGTACCCTGGCTATAGGACTTGTTTTTATGACTACTGCAGGTATTGCTGTGCTGGCTTATTATCTAATTCCCGGAATGACGTGGCCATTGGCTTTTGTCTTAGGCGCTATTCTATCTGCAACCGATGCTGTGGCAGCTTTAGGCGTAACAAAAGGATTAGGTCTCTCCCATAAAACAATGACTATACTTGAAGGAGAAAGTTTGATCAATGATGCCTCTGCGTTGGTAGCATATCGTTTTGCCGTAGCTGCCGTAACAGGAGTAGCTTTTGTAACCTGGAAAGCGTCCATTGAATTTTTATGTGTACTGGGAGGAGGATTTCTTATTGGCTGGATTATTTTTATAGCATTAAGATTCGCTATTGCCTTCTTCCGTAAAGATGCCATGGTTGTAAACAGCCTGATCCTTTTAATGCCGTTTGTAACTTATCTTATTGCTGAACATTTCAAAGTTTCCGGGGTAATTGCTGTTGTTATGTTAGGTTTGGGAATGTCTAAACTGAGCAGGATTAAATTTCCTGATCATGTAAAGGAACAATCCCGTAATTTTTGGGATATCATTATTTTTCTACTCAATGGATTGATCTTTTTATTGATTGGACTGGAATTCCCTGTTATTTTGAAGAAAATGCCTCAAATCCAGGTATGGACCTATGCGGGTTATGCTGCTATTATTGTGATTGTAACCTTACTGATCAGAATGGCCAGGGTATATCTGCAGCAATTTAACCTTCAAAAGGCATTTCAGGGTAAAAGAAAAATCAGCGAAGAAGCTTTGTTCGACTCCAAAACGAGCTTTATTCTTAGCTGGTCGGGAATGCGCGGAATTGTTTCTTTAGCCATTGCATTAGGTCTTCCAACAACGATTAATGGAGGAGAACCGTTTCCGATGCGTAATGAAATTATCTTTTTATCTGTCGTTGTGGTTTTGATCTCCTTATTAGGACAAGGTTTAACGTTACCATGGATCGTTAAAAAGTTTAAATTATAAATGGTATAAGCATATTCAAATAAAGGCTTTAATTGCTTGTTTTCATCATTCAAACTCTTGCAGCAGACTATGTAAATTGGATACCCCGTTTCCGGGATGGCATATTTTATTAGTTATTTTTACCTAATTTTGGATCATGCAGGTTTCTCCTTCCAGTCAATTATCCGGTTTTATCAAACATTACATCTTTTTAAAAAACACTGAAAAAGATCATAAAGACCTGCGTTTATTTGCTGACGGGAATACAGGGCTTATCCTATCACCCGATATGAATATGTCCGATAGTTCAAAGCAAAGCCTGCCCTCATCTTTTTTTTATGGTCAGCCAACTGTCTACAAAGATCTTTATACAAAAGGGGAGTTTTCTTTATTGGCAGTCGTTTTCCAGCCCTATTTTTTCAATCTTCTTTTTGGTGTGCCTGCTAAAGAAACTAAAAATGAAATCATTTCTGCAACTGATATTTTAAAAAATCAGCTCCTACCATTCCAGGAAAGTCTTTATAAAAAAGATGATCCGCAATCGATAATCAATGCTTTGGATCTCTTCTTCTTAAAATTGATTTCCAAAAAAAATATGTCTGAGCTTTGGCTGATAAAAGCCCAGCAATATCTTTTACAAAATAAAGGAACGGTATCATTAAAAAAGCTCGAACGCTTTACGGGATATTCCGAAAGGCATATCAAAAGGACATTTGAAAACCATATTGGGATATCTCCTAAGAGGTACAATACCATCATACGGCTTCATCACTTTTTGAGTCTTATGAAGAATACCACTGAAAACACCACCATGACAAGTCTTTCTTATGAAGCAGGGTATACTGATCAGTCACATCTGATCAAAGATTTTAAAAACATCATTGGCCTGACTCCCGGACAATATCTTACAACGAAGAATAAATTAGCCGTTAATTTTATAGAGCTTCATTGAACCCAATTTAAAGCACAATAAATAAAAAACAGTAACAATTCATTTTCTACTCGCTGGATATAATGAACGTGTTTTTTTTAACTATTAATTTTATTTTAAGATAAAAACGCCACAGAGAAATGGCGGATTTTTACAATTCCGGAATACTTCAAGCTTATAGCTTTGCTGAAAAAAAATATGACCAATCTAAAAATTTCAAGCGCGCAATTCGAAAACAAAAGTGGAGATAAAGAATACAATCTTTCAGTCATAGAAAAGCTAAGCGAGGAAGCTGCTCATAAAGGTTCACACGTTATTGCCTTTCACGAATGTTCAATCACAGGATATACATTTGCCCGAAAACTAAACAGGGAACAAATGCTCGATATTGCCGAATTCATTCCGAAAGGCAAAAGTATACAGAAACTAAAGGAAATCGCAGGGAAATTTAACATTACCATATTAGCCGGTCTTTTTGAAAAAGATGAGCATGATAACCTGTTCAAGGCCTACGTTTGTGTCGATAAGAACGGATTGATAGCGAAATACAGGAAACTGCATCCTTTCATCAATCCCCATCTTAGTCCGGGACAGGAATACTGTATTTTTAATATTCATGGATGGAAATGCGGAATTTTGATCTGCTATGATAATAATATTATTGAAAACGTAAGGGCTACCAGACTTTTAGGAGCAGATATTATTTTTATGCCTCATGTTACCATGTGTACACCCTCCTCAAGACCGGGAGCCGGTTTTGTAGATGCTCAACTTTGGAAAAACCGGGAAGCCGACCCCACTTCATTACGCCTTGAGTTTGATGGAATGAAAGGACGCGACTGGCTTATGAAATGGCTGCCCGCACGAGCTTATGACAATGGTATCTACGTTATTTTCTCCAATCCCATAGGAATGGATGATGACCAGCTGAAAAATGGCTGCTCCATGATCATTGATCCTTTTGGAGATGTTCTGGCAGAATGCCGCTCATTTGAAGATAGCTTTACAACCGCTTTGATTACTTCTGAAAAACTCTTCCAGTCAGGAGGACACCGGTATATTAAAGCGAGACGGCCCGATCTGTACCGGGATATCATTGGACGCGAGCATCAGCCTGATCAGAAAGTAATCTGGTTACATCCTGAAAATGACTAAAATCTACGGATTTGCACAGTTGTATTATTGCCGGAATATGCGGGACTCACTGAATAAGAATTATGATTTCCTTAAATATTGCTGATCAATGGATAAAATTAGCAAAGGAATAGTAAATTTGTCATACAAATCCATTTTATGAAAGAAAATCCCGGACAAGATTCAGTAGAGCCATTAATTGATTATTTTAACCAACGCATTCCTTTAAATGCTGAGGAACGCCTACTTGTAACTGAACTTTTCAAGCCCAGATTATACAGGAAAAAGCAATATGTTCTTCAGGCAGGAGATCATTGTACTCACTTTAATTTTGTGGTCCGGGGATGTCTCAGGATGTATAAGGTAGATGAAAAAGGCCATACTCATATTATCCAATTTGCTGCAGAAAACTGGTGGATCAATGATATTGGAAGTTTTCATAAGAAACAGCCTTCAGAACTTAATATTGATGCCTTGGAGGATACCATGCTTTTGCAGATCACCCGGGAGGATTTAGTTACTTTGTATACAAATGCTCCTAAATTTGACAGAATCTTCAGGGTTTTGCTGGAAAACAGTTTTATTACATTACAAAACAGATTGTTGCAAAGCATAAGTTCTACGGCAGAAGAACGATATCTTTTCTTTATGCACACGTATTCCCATTTATCTAATCGACTGTCACAAACACAGATTGCATCTTTTTTAGGGATTACACCTGAATTTCTCAGCAGACTCAGAAACAGACTGGTAAAATCAAAATCTTAAACCAGATCAATCGTATTTCTTGATGCAGTTCATTGGAAACAGAACATTTTTCGATGGATATTTGTCTTATCAATTTAAAAAGAAATCATCATGACAACATCATCAAAAGTAGCCGTAATCGGCTTGGGAAATATCGGTCAGGCAGTAGCAGGAAATCTTTCAAAGTCCAATACCTCATTTATTGCTGCAGATCGTAATTTAGAAAAAGCAAAGGAACTTTCTGAAAAATGGAATGCTGAACCAAGTGATATTCCAGGTGCTGTAAAAAATGCAGATATTCTAGTCCTTGCTATTCCTTTTGGGACCATCAGTGGATTTATGAAAGACTATTCCGCAGATCTGGAGGGTAAAATCATCGTTGATCCGTCCAATCCGATTGCTCCCGCAGAAAGTGGAGGATTCAAGAAGGTTATCGGAGAAAATGAATCAGCAGGAGAAATCAATGCATCTTATCTTCCTCATGGTGCAAAATTAGTTAAAGCACTGGGAACCTTAGGTGCCGAAACGTTGTCCAACGCAGCATATCAATCTCCTGAAAAAGCAGTCTTATTCTATGCTACAGACGATACCAGTATCGATCCTCAGGTAGAAAAGCTAATTCATGATACCGGCTATGACGCATTAAGAGTAGGAGGGATCGATCAATCGATCAGGATAGAAGTATTTGGCGACCTTCATGAATTCGGTGCTTTGGGAAAACTGGTTACCTTATCTGAGGCAAAGCAGAAAGTATAAAAATTTTAAAATATTAAATCGAAAAGATCTTTTTGGACCTTTTCGATTTTTTTTAATCCGGTTTCAAGGTCTTCTCCAAGTCACTCCACGCTCCACCATTATAAACTTTTAGAAATCCCCTTTCTTTTAAAATACTTTCAGCTTTTACACTTCTGAGCCCATGCGAGCATACGGTGATATACGTTTTATTGGGATCTAATTCGATATACCTTTCCCTTATTGTTCCTAAAGAAATATTGACGGAACCATTAATATGGCCGGTTTCATATTCTTTCTCCGTCCGTACATCCAGGATAACGGCTCCGTTTTTAATAAGTTGGGGCAAACCATTGTCCAGAGTCTGGTATCTGTAGACCCGGTAGATGACATAAATCCCAAGCAAAATTCCCCAGAAAATAAGAAGGTTTTTCATAGCTTGCTTAGTATTTTTTTATCAATATAAAAGGTTCCGAAAGGAATAAAGCAAGCTATTAAGACTTTCCATGTTGTCTCTTTAAATTTCCAGTGCTGTTCAACCCCTACACTCAGGGTATTAAAAAGAAAAAGCAGAAACAGAGAACCGTGAACCGGTCCCATGATTTTTACTAGAGAAGGATTTTCCATTCCATACTTCATAGGAACAGCAATGCACACGAGGGTTAATAACGAGATCCCTTCAAGAATAGCAAGGATCCGCAGGCGTCCGATTTTGGTTTTAAGTAAATCTGTCATAATTATCTGAAATAAGGTCTGTTTGCAAGAGGGGAGAAAGGCCACGGGATCGCGATAAGAATGATAAGCAATCCGACGCCAAACCATAAGAGTATAGTCCTAAACTTATCCTTGTCGGTTTCTTTACGTTTTGCCAGGGCAGAGCCAATCGTAATCATAACAATAGAAATCAGCATTAGGGAAATGTGGATCAGTCCAAAAAATAACAGGTCACCGGTATCTTTAGCTACCTTGAAATTTTTCCAGAAGTAGGAGACAATAGGGCTTTTGGAGTATAGTATAATTCCCAGAAAAAGCTGGATATGGGCAATCGTTGCTGTCCAGTGTCTCACGGAATCATCAGTTTTAGAGAATTTGCTGTTTGAACGGTATCCTTTATAAGCTCTGAATATTGAATATATAAGGCTTATTAAAACCAACCACCGGAAGATGGAATGCAGAAAAGTAAGCGTCTGGTACATGTGTAGTTTTTAATACGCAGACAAAGATATAATAAAAACATACTAATTAGTATGTTTTTAAGTAAAAAAATTATTGAAAGCCTTGTAAATAAACCTTAAGTTGCTTTAAATAAACAAGATAAACTGATTTATTGTTTTCTAATTTTCCTAAATTACGGATTCCCCAATAGCCCGACATTACAAAGACTGCAATTCCTTTAGCATCTGCTTTTTCACTAACCATTCCATTTTCTTTGCCTTTATCAATTGCCTGGATCATTGCTTCCTCCCATTGGCCCGACAAACTGTTCAGTGCTTTTGTGAATTCTATATTCCATGGAGCCATTTCTTGTGTGAAATTCGAAGCAGGGCAACCGTATTGTACTTTTAAAAATTCATTATCCATCAGAAGGGAATACATTAATTGATATACAGCATCCAATGGATCATCCGTATTTTTAAAGGGAGCAATAAAAGTGTCCTGAAAGGTAGTTTTCATCAATTCATTGATGATGGCCAACCCCATTTCATCTTTTGTTTTGAAATGATAATAAAAAGCTCCCTTTGTAACCTGGGTGGTTGCTATGATCTCGTCTACGCTTGTTGTCTGATATCCATTGGAATAAATCAGTTCAAATGCTTTCTGGAGAATGTTTAGTCGGGTGGCTTCAGATTTTTTCATTAGATACTAACCGGTATTTTTCTACAAATAAACAATATTTTTTCATCATTACAAATTCGGATCCGGTTAAATTCAACCTCTAAACTATTATAATTATAATAAATAACTACTATTTAACTAATTTTCATAATACAGAATTTCATCGGAACTTTGTCCTGTTAAAAGAACAACCAAAAACATAATACAATGAATCATCAGAATGAAATAGCTGTTTCCGACAAAACAGTCACCCAAAAGATAAAAAAAGGCCTTCCTGCTGCACTATGGGCATTAACGATCAGTGCATTTGGAATCGGAACTACAGAATTCGTTATCGTAGGTCTTTTACCAACAGTAGCAGGAGATTTAGGTATTTCCATTCCTTCAGCAGGCTTATTGGTAAGCTTGTATGCTATAGGAGTAGCCATAGGAGCTCCCGTTTTGACAGCTTTAACAGGTAAGGTACCCCGCAAAACGCTTTTGATCTCCATTATGATCCTATTCGTTATCGGAAATGGATTAGCTTCAATAGCCCCTGGATTTATTACATTAATTTTAGCCAGAATTTTAACAGGATTTGCTCACGGAGTCTACTTTTCTATCGGATCTACGATCGCAGCATCTTTAGTTCCTGAGGAAAAAAGAGCTACGGCAATATCGATTATGTTTGCAGGCCTCACTTTAGCCATTGTTACCGGTGTTCCACTCGGAACGTTTATCGGACAGCATTTTGGCTGGCGGGCAACTTTTATCGGAGTCGCTATTTTAGGAATTATCGGGTTATTGGCCAGTATGATTCTTGTGCCTGCCCATTTACAAAATGGAAAAACAGCTTCTTTACAACAACAGTTAAAAGTACTTACCAATAAACGTTTAATTTTTGCCTTTTTAATGACAGCTATGGGATATGGCGGAACCTTTGTCGTTTTCACTTATCTATCACCAATTTTGCAGGAAATTACAGGGCTGAAAGAATCTGTTGTAACGTTGATCTTACTGATTTATGGAATTGCTATTGCTCTGGGAAATCTTATCGGAGGAAGGTTAGCTAACAAAAATCCCCTGAAAGCATTATTATGGATGTTTATAGCACAAGGTCTGGTTTTATTTCTTTTTTACTTTACGGTTCACAGTCCGGTTTTAAGTATTATAACCTTATTCTTCCTCGGAGCATTATCTTTTGCCAGTGTTCCCGGATTACAGCTTTTAGTCGTTCAGATTGCAGAAAAGGAACTTCCGGGAACACAGGATGTGGCGTCAGGCATTAATATTGCCGCCTTTAATATCGGAATTGCGATAGGATCCTATTCAGGTGGTCTTATTGTAACATCATCTTTAGGAATAGGAAGTACACCATGGATCGGAGCTTTATTCCTTGTGATTACAGTAATGATTACATTATACAGCATTCGCCTTGGAAAAAAACTGTTGAAATAATTGGTGGAAAAACGATTAACTGTTTATCCGTATAAAAAGACTCAACCCTTTTGGGATGAGTCTTTACATGCAACACCAAATCTAACTATGTTTTGAACAGTTTAAGCAAAAAACCATCTGCACAGATTTTTTATATGCTTTTTAATAAATACATTTGCATCCGTTATTTCTAAAAATTATTACTCATGATAGCAATTAATTCTGAGCATACATATCCGTTAGAAGGCACCCTTTTTGTTTTCGCACTGGAATCTGAAGCCGCAGATCTTTTTAATGATACCCATAAACTGATCACCGGAATAGGAAAGGTGAATGCTGCCTCAGCACTCACCAGGGAAATCCATTCCAGAAAGCCGAAGCTAATTGTTAATCTGGGTTCAGCAGGGAGCAAAACATTCGGTAAAGGAGAAATTGTTTGTTGCACAAAATTTATCCAGCGCGATATGGACGTAAGAGGTCTTGGGTTTAAAAAATATGAGACTCCGTTATCGGGAATTCCACCTGTCCTCGAATACGGATTGAAAATGGATGGAGTACAACAGGGGATATGCGGAAGTGGTGACAGCTTTGAAATGGATCATATAGAAACAGATTATAATGTAGTGGATATGGAAGCTTATCCTCTGGCATTGATTGCGATGAAGGAGGAAATTCCTTTTCTAAGTTTGAAATATATTTCGGATGATGCTGGCAGTGATGCTGCTGACGACTGGTCGGTACAGGTACATCTTGCTGCCGAGGCATTCAGGAAGTTGTTGTTTTAAATAACAGAAATTGCCTGTCAGAAAGGATTAATTTTAATTTAAAGTATTTTTTTTATTTGTAAAATTATTTAATTTTGCAATACAGTAAATCAATTTACCACCAGTTCTTATGATCTGGTGTTTCTTATTTAAAACAGTTTTTGAAAACTGATATAGGAATATATTAATTCAGAAAGCGAATGAAATCAAAAAATAGCGCATCGATCCATATTCCAATGGGGGAAATGGATGTTTATATTGTATCGGACGGATATTTTGGAATAGGTAATCCACAACCTATTTTAGCTCCTGAAATTGAAGAAGAGAATGTACAGAATGCTTTAAAATCTTTACACTTACCCGGATCTGAATATGAGATGCCTATTACCACCCTTTTTATCAAGAGAGGAGACCGTCATATCCTTGTGGATACCGGCGAAGGGTATCATGATCCCGTAAATGCTGGCTGGCTTCAAAATAGCTTATCGGAAGCAGGGTTCTCACCGGAAGACGTTACGGACATCCTGATCACGCACGCACACAGGGACCATATCGGGGGAATCCTTTTTGAAGATGGCGGAAGAAGATATCCTAATGCAAAATATCACATACCGGCTCCGGAATATAACTTTTGGAACAGCGAAGCAAAAGATTTCTCCAAAAGCAAAATGACTGTTTATCCAACAGGAAAAATACAGACCGATATCCTTGGAGCGATTAAAAATGAGCTTACTATTTTTGAGCCCGGCGATGTATTATTCTCATGCATCAAAACAGAACTGGCACCCGGCCATACACCCGGGCATATTATATTGCATATATTTTCCGGTGACCAATCTATCACACACCTCGTAGATGTGGTTCATTCTTCTTTGCTCATTGCTCATCCGGAGTGGGGCACCCAATGGGATGTTAATTTTGAAGAAGGAGTTGCTACCAGAAAACGGATTTTAGAAAGTTGTTCTTCCAATAATACTTTAGTGACCACCTGCCATCTTCCGTGGCCAGGGATAGGATATATCGGGAAAACCGAAAAAGGCTGGCAATGGATTCCGAAAGCACAATCAGATCCCTATTCAATAAGGATCTGAAGTATTTTTGGATAATACAATTAATTAAAACTCCAGAAGCTGGTATGGCAGAGGTCCAGAAACTCATCGGTGATTATCCGGTCATCTGCAGAATAAAACAGGAATTCCGTACAACCATGCACTTTAGCATCAATCAGCTGACCCGATAATGTGGTTTCATTTCTCCATTCGAGGGTAGCATTCAAGGAAACGGATATTTTTCCTTCGTGATCTGAAACAGCTCCTGAAATATTCTGAATTTCTATGGGATTATTTAAATGGGTATATAAATACTTCTTTACAATAGGCTCTAAAAAGCGAAGGGTCATCTCTTTGACGATTCCTACACCCGAAAAATTTCCTGATTTGATCCTTTCATACGAGACAAAATCATTTAAAGCATCCAGAACATCTGCTTTGTCCTGAAGCTTTACAATGTAGTAATCTTCAATTCTGTGAGCGGTCCATAGATTGCCGGTAACAATTTGTGAATTCATGATAGTTAGTTTTGCTTAAAATTAATAGAAAATTTTTCGGTTCACAATTTTTAATTCATTTTCTTTTTCCATATTTTTTATAACACGAATTACAGTTTCTACACGAAGCCCTGTTAAAGAAGCCAATTGTTGCCTGGTTAAAGGGATTTGAAAAGAATACGGTGTCTTATTTTCGTCATAGCTTTTAAGATAATCCATTAAGAGTTTTAATTTGGAAGCGGGATTTTGAACGGAAAGATTATACAACATAACATATTTGTAATACATCCGTTCTGCCATACACTGGTAAATATTGTTGGAAACTTCAGGATTTTCTTTCATTAAAATTAAAAAATCCGATTTAGAGAGTTTGAGGACTGTGGAGGGGGTGAGGGATTCCGCGTTCATGGGATAGGGCTTATCGACAAACAAAATGGATTCTCCAAAGCTATTCCCATCCGAAAAAATATTCTGAATGAATTCTTTTCCGTCTTCCGTATAATTATTGAGTTTTATTTTTCCTTTAATAATTTGGTAGTAATGTAGTGCAAGTTCTCCTTCCCGGAATATCGTGTCGCCTGATTTATAATTTTTAACTTCTGCTCCATAGGAAAGCAATAGATTTTCATTTATCATGGTAATATCAGCTTATAAGGTTAAAAATTAAATATGCTGGTAAGGTAGCCGCTACCTTTGTTTAGTAAAGAGAGACTAATTTTCGGTAATTTCCTAAAAATCACGTACCACATCAGTACCACGTATTTTATTTGTCGGTATGTGGAAACATGCTGCTATAACAAAATAGAAAAACATTGATCATGATCATAAAAAGTAATGAGTGAAGCAGTGTACATTTGAATTCTCACTTAAAAAATGCGGAATCTGGAAAAAACACTAAAAATAAATCTGACTGGCACTATAGAGAGACTCGCGTGGTATCTATGTGGTATTTTAATTTAACAAAAATTTAATCATTTTTTCTTTCTTTGTCTTTGTTAAAGCAAACTTTATTTTTAAAGGTATGAAGGAATTGTAAAAAATAGTTCAGTCTAAAAAATTAATGGTGTTCCTATTGTTTTCAATAACAATCAGAAGATTCTAAATGTATTAAAAATAATAGTGAGAAAGCGTATTAAACTCTGTAGCAGTGTAATAAAATGATAACGTTGCAGAAACTAGTAGAGATGAGAAAAATATTATGAAAAACGAAAAACCTGGATTTAATTTAGAAGATTTAAACGAAAAATTTTTTGCTCAAGACGAAATTATAGCATTAGCCAAAGAAAATTCTCCACGTCTATTGAATAAATTCAGATTAGTTTATCCCAATTTCTTTGAAAAAATATCCCTTATACAACCCGATTTAAAAAATTCGGAATTGATTTTTTGTGTTTATCTAAAACTGAATTTATCAACAAAAGAGATTGCAACCTATACTTTTGTAACGCCAAAAGCCATCCAGAACAGGAAAAACAGAATCAGAAAAAAGCTGTTCATTCCCTCTGAAACAGACATTTACAAGTGGTTTAATGATTTATAGGAGGATTTAGAACTGTATAGAAGTTTTATCAAGATCGTGATACAGTAATATATTCCAATGTTTTTCTTCGGCTTGCTTTTGCCAGTCTTGTCGTAATTCCATAGCTTTTCTGCCATCAAAATCGCTTTTATAAGCGAGATGATAGTGCAGATAGGCTTCCTGTGGCAAATCGTCAGCACCATAAAAGGCCGTTTGCCCATCCTCATTGATCCAGAAAACCTGCATAAAAGGAGTATGTCCTCCAACCACTTGGTAAGAAATTTCATTGGTAATGCTGCCTTTATCATCATCCATCCAGACGATATTGGGTAATTGAACAAGCTTATCTAAGGTATCGAAATCAAACGATGGATTTCCGGTATTTTCACGTGCATATTCCAATTCACGCTTCTGGATATATAGGTCAGCATTGGGGAAAGTAGCCTCAAAGCCGGTTTCAAGGTGTCTGATCGCTCCTTCGATATGATCTTTATGTAAATGGGAGAGCAGGACTTTGGTAATCTGATGACGGCTGATATTTTCTTTCTCCAGAATGTCTAAAATAACCATTTTTCCTGTTTGATTTTTCCAGCCCAATCCGGTATCAAGCAGAATATAATCGTTTTTAGTAATGATCAGAAAAGGTTGTACAGCCATTTTTATTCCTTGGGTAAGATCAATTTTCCCCGTGGTTAAAAGACTGAAGTCTTTGGTTGGGCTGGCTACAAAATTACCTTCTTTTAGTGGAATGATTTTCATGTTGCAAATTTCCTGAATATTTGTAAATATTGAAAACTTTATTTTCAATACAAACTATCGGTAAAACCAATGTTATTATCAAAAATGTCAATTTTTATCAACTCTGTATCCATCCCTTTTTATAATCTATTTGTAATTTTACGATTAGTAATAAGCAACAGTAAATATGAGCTCGATAATACTCAATAAAGCATTTCCGGAAGACCTGGATATCCTGCAGATCCTCGGAAAAGAAACTTTTTCGGAAACCTTTGCAGCAAGCAATTCCAAAGAAGAAATGGATCTTTATCTTGAAAAAAGTTTTAATAAAGAAAAACTGACTGATGAATTGAATAATCTCGAATCTTATTTTTTTATTGCATGGGAAGAAGATAACCCGATCGGATATCTGAAACTGAATTCTGGAACTGCACAGACTGAGCTACAGGACCATTCGTCACTTGAAATTGAAAGAATCTATGTAAAGAGTAGCCATCACGGTAAAAAAGTGGGTCAGCTTCTTTATGAAAAAGCATTAAACACTGCCCAAGAGCTAAATAAGGCTTATATCTGGCTTGGCGTATGGGAAGAAAACCATAGGGCTGTTAGTTTTTATAAAAAGAACGGTTTTGAGGAATTTGACAAACATATTTTCCGTTTAGGCAATGAAGAACAGACAGATCTTATGATGAAGAAAACATTGAATAAACAATTTTAAATTTCATAGATCTCGGCATCGGTAAAAACAAAGAATTTTCCTCCTTTAGGAAGATTCTTTGTATCTAATCCGGTAAATTCACTGTAAGCCGGAAGAAGCAACTGCCCGGATGTTTTTACAAAACATGGAAGACGGATGTTTTTAACCGGAGAACTGATGACAAATCCCGGATGGATATGCCCTGTAATCTGGAACTTCGGATTCGAATTGTCGAAATCATGAATAAACAGGATATCTCCTAATTCAAGCACATTGGCTTTAAAATCAAGACATAATTTTTCATCCAGCACTTTGGAAATCCGGTCATGATTTCCTTCCACAAGATAGAATTTCAGATCCGGGTATTGATTTTTCCATGCACAGAATTCATCCACATCAGAATTATTTCCGGCATGAAGCAGATCGCCTACCATGATAAATTTTTCAGGCTGAAAATAAGCAATCAGCACAGAAAGACGCTCCAGATCACTTTTCATTATATGGTTCGCCAAAGCAATTCCATTTTTTCTGAAATGGGCTGTTTTCCCGATGTGAAGATCTGATAAAATCAGTGCTTTCTCTTTTTTCCAAAATACAGCGCGCTGATTGGTTAAGGTGAAGATTTCAGATTGAATGGTTACGTTTTTTGTGGCGATGTTCATTTATTTGTTAGAGGTTAGAGGTTAGAGGTTAGAGGTTAGAGGCAAAGTTAAAGATTATTCCGGTCTTTTCTCTTTTCTCTTTTTTCTTTGCTCTATTTACTCTCTTTTTCTATTTTCTTCCCTTAGTCGCCTGTTGTATCAGCTTTTGTATCCTCGTATCTAACCCTTCACTTGAAAGCGTCTGACGAAGACTGTCAACTTTAATAGGAAAGCTTAAAGGGGTAAAAGTATTGGAATATTTTAAAACAATCTTTGATTTTTCTATTCTCTTAAAAGCTTCCACGAGCCTTTGCTCCTGAAGCTGCATGTTGAAGACTTCCGTATAGGCCTGACGAACAAGGAAGTGATTGGGATCATAGTCTTCGAGTACTTTAAAAATAAGGCCTGCTGAGCTTTGCAAAGCTTTGTTCGATCTTTGTTGTCCCGGAAAATTCTGAATCACCATTCCGGAGATCACGGCAATATCCCTGAATTTTCGCCGGGCCATTTCAGCCGAATTAATACTCGATATTACATCAACCATAAGATTATCCCGGGTCAGGATCTTTTGCAGATTATCTTCATGTATCGGAATCTCCTTATCACTGAACAATTCAAATCCGTAATCGTTCATGGCCATTGAAAATGAAATGGGAGCCAGTTTTGAAATCCTGAAAGCGATCAGGGCAGCCATCACTTCGTGGACTAAACGTCCCTCAAAAGGGTACATAAACAAATGATAACCTTCTCTGTTTTTAATAAGTTCTACCAGAAACTCATCTTCTCTCGGTATATGGGACCTTTTTTCCTGATTAACCAATAATGGATGTAAAAATTTCAGCTCTTTTTCCGAAGATGAAGGATTCAATGCACCGGAAAGTTTTTCCCTTAAGAAATGCCCCAGATTTGAACTTAAAGGCAACCTTCCTCCAAGATAGCTCGGAGCCAGAGCTTTTCCCTTTGCCAACCGTACATAAACGGTCATATCCTTCACCATTGCTACCTCAAGAACTCTTCCAGCCAAAATGAACTTCTCTTCTTTTTTAAGCTTTGAAATAAAATATTCCTCAACCATTCCGATATAGCCTCCGGAAATAAATTTCACTTTCAGCATGGCATCACTTACAATCGCTCCCATGTTCATTCTGTGCAGCATAGCTATTTTGCGGGAAGTAACTTTAAACAAACCATCTTCCATAATAACTACCTTATGAAACTCCTCATAACTTTTCAGAGCACTGCCGCCAATGGTAAGAAAATCTATTATAGCCTGCCATTCTTCATCCCTTATTTCCTGGAAAGTATAAATGTTTTTAATTCTCTGATAGGTTTCGTCAGGGTAGAAACCATCACCTACAGCTAAAGTCATCAGGAACTGAACCAATACGTCAAAACACAAAACCTGAGGTTCCCTGGGCTCTATAACTTTCTGTTTGACGGCTTCCTTCAATGCTGCCACCTCGATCAGCTCCAGGGAATGGGTAGGAACACAATATATTTTTGAAGTTTCAAAAGGGGAGTGTCCGCTTCTTCCTGCCCGTTGCAGAAATCTTGCGACTCCTTTTGCTGATCCTATCTGGATCACTGTATCAACAGGTTTAAAGTCGATACCTAAATCTAAAGATGAAGTAGAAACAACAGCCTTTAATTTGCCGTTACTTAAGTTTTCTTCAATCCAGATCCTTAAATGAGCATCTATGGAACTATGGTGAATGGCAATTTGCCCGGCAAAATCAGGATATGCATTTAAAAGCAGCTGATACCACATTTCACTCTGGCTCCGGGTATTCGTAAAAACAATGGTAGATTTGGATTCCAGAATGATGGGAACAATTTTATCTGCCAGTTTAGCCCCGAGATGTCCAGCCCACGGTAAAATTTCAACTTCATCCGGAAACACAGGAATGATATCGATCTTTTTATGTTGTTTAGCCGTGATCTTCACTTTTTTTACATCATACGGTATCAGAACATCCATTGCTTCTTCAAGATTGCCTATTGTTGCGGTAATTCCCCAGATCTTTAGTGTTGGAGCATATTTTCTGACCTGCGAAATTCCCAGTTCCACCATCACACCTCTTTTGGATCCCAGCAGCTCATGCCATTCATCTACAGCAATACAGTGAAGATTCTGGAAGAATCTAACATGATTTTTCTGTCCCAGAAGCAGATGTAAACTTTCCGGTGTTACGACAAGGATTTCAGGCATATTTTTTACCTGCTGCTGTCTGGTTTTAGGATCAGTGTCACCATTTCTGACACCTACTGTCCAATCCAACCCGATTTCATTGATAGCTTCTTCCATGGCTTTAGCAATATCTTTGGAAAGGGATCGGAGAGGAGTGATCCAGATCATTTTAAGTCCTTTTTTAAATTTCTCAGGATGATTAAGAAAATCTGTAATTAACGCCAAAAACACGGAATAGGTCTTACCAAATCCCGTAGGCGCAATAACCATTCCGCTGTATCCATTTCCAAATTTCCACCAGGTATCCGTTTGGAATTTAAATGGGGTATTACCTTTTTCAGCCATCCATTGCTGGATAACCTTAAATCCGTTGGTATGTTCAAAAGCACTCAAACTATTGTATCAGTTTTTTTATTTCTTCAAGATCATCAATTTCATCGACTGTTTTGTCTTTCCGCCATCTTACGATTCTCGGAAAACGTAGAGCCACCCCGCTTTTATGCCTGCTGCTGAAACCTATTCCTTCAAAAGCAATTTCAAAAACAAGTTCCGCCTTTACAGTCCGGACAGGACCGAATTTTTCAATCGCATTCTTATTAACAAACCTGCTTACTTCCATGATCTCCTTATCCGTTAATCCTGAATAAGCCTTAGCAATTGTTACCAGTGAATCTCCATTTTTAACTGCAAAACTGTAGTCGGTATAGTAAGCACTTCGTCGGCCACTTCCTTTTTGAGCATAGATCAGCACTGCGTCAATGGTCATGGGATTGATCTTCCATTTCCACCAATCTCCTTTTTTCCGTCCTGAATGATACGGAGAGTTTTTTTGTTTAAGCATTAAACCCTCACTATTAATATCCCTGGAGCTTTCCCTGATCTGATCCAGTTCCTCCCATTTTTCAAAATCAACGATTGCTGACAGCTTTAATTTTTCGGGATTTTCATTCAGGAATAATTCTTCGAGTATTGCTCTTCTGGCTGAGATAGGTTTTTCGCGCAGATCATTTCCTTCAAGCTCAATAAGATCATAGGCAAATACTTCGATAGGAACATCAGTAAGCATTTTTTTGGTGACATTTTTACGGTTTAACCTTTTCTGTAATTCATTAAAGTTTAAAACTTTATCATCCCTTACCGCAAGTATTTCTCCATCTATGACAAAATTCCCCTGCATGGCCTTTACAGACTCTGCAATTTCAGGAAACTGTTCTGTTACCAACTCTTCACCCCGGGACCAGATGAATACTTCATCATTTCTCCTGATGATCTGCCCGCGGATTCCATCCCACTTGTATTCGACGAGCCATTCATCCGGATCTCCCAATTCCGAAAGCTCTTTCTCCAAAGGATAGGCAAGACAAAATGGATAAGGACGTGAATTATCTGTATTTACTTTTTCGGCGGAGATCAGTTCCTGGAAAGAAACTTCACCGAGATTCCATTTCCCCATCATACTGTGCATTAGTGCACTGGCTTCCTGTCCGGAATACTTTGTAAGCGCATTAATCAGTGTTTTATCCGATACGCCGATCCTGAAGCTTCCGCCCAGTAATTTATTGAATATTAATCGTTCCGTATAATCCAGCCCATTCCACGATTGTAAGACAAACTCTTTTTTCTCAGCTTCTGTCTTTTCTTTTAAGTTCACAATATCATTCATCCACTGTGAAAGACTTCGTTCTATTTTTTCGGTAGGTTGCGGAAGAATCAGAGAAAGTGTTTCTCCAAGATCCCCGACAGAAGAGTAGCTTTCCTGAAAAAGCCAGAAAGGCAGCTTTGTAATCTCCAAAGCCCATTCTTTCATATAATTTGTATTGACATTCCTTTTGGGTCTTTTGCCTGTAAATAAGGCAATAAACCATACTTTATCTTCATCAGGAGCACGCTCAAGATAATCAATGATCGCATCAATTTTGGCATTGGTTTTATTGGTGCTTTCCAAAGCGTTGATCAGTTCTGCAAAATGTCTCATGATTCGGGGTTTTCAATGATTTCTTTTTCAGCCTCTTCTTCATCGTCGCCAAATTGGGTGGCTACCACATCCGCCTTAATTCCTATTTCATTTAAGTATTTTGAAAAAACTTCAGTCTGGCCATGGGTTACATGTACTATTTCAGCTTCGGTAGCTTTTACAGCTTGTAACAATCCACCCCAATCCGCATGGTCACTCATTGCAAACCCTGCATCAGCACTCCGCCATCTTCTGGCCCCGCGAACCTGCATCCAGCCGGAGCAAATTGCCGTAGCGGCATCCGGTATTTTGCGGATAATATTGGTATCCAGTAAAGCAGGCGGAACAATGACAATTTCACCCTGCAGGTGTTTTATGCTTTCTCTGAAATCCGGGATTTCATACTCAGGCAGGACGATTCCAGCACTTTCAAACGCTTCGTTAAGCTTTCCGATAGAGTAGTGGACATGTATCTTACCCAGGCCCTCTACAGCTTTCATGATACGCTGAGCTTTTCCAAGAGAATATCCTACAAAAACTGAAGTCTTGGAATTTTCCTTATTTCTCAACACCCAGTTCTGAAGCTTTTTATTAAGATCTTCAATATCCAGCCAATTATAGATAGGAAGTCCGAAGGTACTCTCAGTAACAAATTCATTACACCTTACCAATTCAAAGGGTGTACTTAATCCATCATCCTGAACCTTATAATCTCCGGAAATCACACTTACATATCCTTTATATTCTAACCGGACCTGGGCAGAACCGATTATATGTCCGGCAGGATGAAGGGAAACTTTTACTCCATTGATCGTGGTAACTTCTCCATATCCTACACTCTGACATTCGATATCGGGACCAATTCTCTGGTATAAAATAGGTTTTGTAAAATCATGGCAAAAATACTTCTTCATTCCCCAACGGGCATGATCAGCATGGCCATGCGTTATAACCGCAAGATCTACAGGGCGCCACGGATCTATGTAAAACTGACCCTGGGGGCAGTATATTCCTTTTTTTGTGAATGTAATTAGTTTCAAATGAGGTATATTTTGTTATCGATAAAAGATATAATGCTTTTATAGCGATTTGGTTTAATTTATCATTCAAAAAGCTGACCAATTATCATTAAATCATGAAAAATAATCATTTTTCAGTGTGAACTTCCCAGCAATAAAACATTGGACTTTTCACCAATAAACAAAGACTGTATAAATCTGAAATTTGCCTTATGACTAACCCATAAAAAGTACAAAATGAATAAGACAATTTTAATTACTGGAGCAGCAAGCGGATTTGGAAAAATAGCAGCTTTCGATTTAGCAAGAAAAGGACACCATGTAATTGCTACAACACAGGTATACCCCCAGATGAGCGACATGATCCGTGAAGCCAAAGAGCAAGGGGTAGAAATGACTGTTGATAAACTGGATGTTACCAATTCAAGAGATATCGCTTATATCTTAAAAAAATATGATATTGATATTTTAATAAGCAACGCCGGTATTATGGAAGGCGGACCTATTGCTGAACAGCCTTTGGATCTTATCCGTTCAATGTTTGAGGTGAATGTATTCGGGGCTTTGGAACTCGCTCAGGGATTCATTAAAAAATTCGTTCAAAAGAAAAGCGGAAAAATAGTATTTACCTCTTCTATGGGAGGTTTGTGGACGGTTCCGTACGTGGCAGCATACTGTGCATCAAAACATGCTCTGGAAGCTATAGCTGAGGGCTTAAAGACAGAACTGGCTCCTTTTAACATCAAAATTGCGACATGCAATCCGGGAGTATTCGGAACCGGTTTTAACGACAGGGGAGTGGATTCCATAAGACATTGGTATGATCCTAAAGAAAACTTCACTCCGGAATCTGCTTTTGCAGGAGCTGAAGAATCGTTAGCCCATCAACTGGATCCTCAATCTATGGCAGATGTTATTGTAAATGTTACGTTGGATGACCATAGCAACTTCAGAAATTTACATCCAAAGGAAACCGAGGATTTTGTAAAACAATTACAAACAGAAGCCTGGAGCGCAAAGAGCTAAAAACACATTTACTTATAGAATGCATGAATATTATTGTTCATGCATTCATTCTCCCATTTAAATTTAAACGACATGAATATTACTTATCACGAAGCAACAAAAGCGTTAAACGAATCAATTAAAAAAGCAGAAACACTTGGTATTCCCGTAAGCATCGCCGTTGTAGATACCGGAGGACATCTGGTTTCTTTTGCCCGCTTAGATAGTGTATACGGAGTGATAGATTTTGCTATAAAAAAAGCAAGAACGGCCGTTATGTTCGGAGTAGACACGGAGGTAATGGGAACCATCATTGCTGGCACAGACATTCACGGATATGGCATGCTGAATTCAAACGGCGGTCTCCTTACAATTGCAGGCGGCGTAGTCATCAGGAATGAAAAAGGGAATATAATAGGTGCTATCGCGTCTTCGGGAGGTACTGTGGAGCAGGATAGAGAAATAGCACTTGAAGGAGCCTCTTCTATTTTTTAAATTTTGCATATTTGTATAATGGCTGAACAATCTGAAATATTATTTAATCAACTGGTGTATTCCTGTGCATTTGAAAAACACAGGGGACATGAGGAATTTATTCCTGATCATTTCCTTGGTTTTCAGCTGTCTGGTGAAACCCACGCTTTCCATGATCAGGGGAAAACCGTTATAAAGGAAAATACAGTGGTTCTGGTGAGAAAAAACCAGCTGATCAGGACCATAAAGTATCCTGCCAAAAGTGCAAAATACCAATTTATTTCTATAACACTGGATAAAGAAACTTTACGGCAATATGCCGCTGAAAATAAAGTAGTAACGGACGAAGTATTCCATAATAACAAGAAAATATTCTTTGAATCGGATGCATTCTTTTCGAACTATTTTATTTCGCTAACTCCTTACATCGATAAAACAAAAACAATTAGCTCCAATCTTGCTTCCTTAAAAGTGAAAGAAGCTATTGAGCTTATTTTACAGAGTAATCCTGATTTTAAAAATCTGCTTTTTGATTTTTCCGATCCCCATAAAACGGACCTGAAGGAATTTATGAATAAGAATTTCATCTTTAATCTTTCTATAGATGCCTTTGCAAAGCTTACAGGGCGTAGTCTTTCAGGCTTCAAGCGTGATTTTCAGAAGACATTCAATATGCCTCCTAAAAAATGGCTTAAGGAAAAAAGGTTGCAGGAAGCGTATTATCTTATCAAACATAAAAATAAAAAACCGGCTGACATCTATCTGGATCTTGGATTTGAAAACCTGTCCCATTTCTATTATTCATTTAAAGAAAAATATGGTCTTACTACTTCTGAAATTTCACCACAATCAGTATCCTGATGTATTAATTATGATGAATTATATTCAGCAACTTCATTATTGGGCAAAAGGGGATCTGCTTCAGGCTAAAATCATGTTGGCCTGGGCCTTTATTTTTTGTCTACCGCTCATATGCTATTGTTTTAAAATCAATAAAATCTTTTATAAAGGTCTCATTATTCCATTAATTTTACTAGTCCTCATGCTTTTAGGGTATGGCAGCTATTTATTAATCACAAAAGACAAAGAGGTTCAGAAATTAGAACAGCAGTATTTAGAAAATCAAAAGGAAATTATTAGTAAAGAACAATCCAGAGGAAATGCCAACAGTCAGAGTTATGTCGTTTTTAAAACAATCTGGGGTTCATTGCTTCTGGTTTCCATTGTAATCTACCTTCTGGCAAGCGGTATGTATATAAAAGGTTTTTCAGCAGGGTGTATTATTCTGTTTTTAACTTTATTGATTACAGATACCTTATTTAATGCCAGGCTGAATGTTTATCTTTCTTTTTTACAAGAACTTAACAAGTAAAAGGTAAACATAGAAACAATCTTTTATGAAAAAAACTTTCTGAATTCCAATGGTGACTGGGCCGTCTTCTGTTTAAAAAGTTTACTGAAAGATTGCGGATGCTCAAAACCCAATTCATAGGCAATTTCGCTAACGGACAGACTGGTTGTACTTAGCCGTTCCTTTGCATAGTCGATGAGCCTGCTCTGAATATGGTTCTGCGTGCTTTGCTGAGTGTGAATACGCAACAGACTTCCCAGATAATTAGGAGAAATATTCATTTCTTCAGCAATAGCTTTCACTGTAGGCAAACCTTTGCTAATGATCCGTTCATGATCAAAGAATTTAGAAATTGTTTGTTCAAAACGTTCTATGACTTCATGATTGGATTTTTTCCTGGTCAGGAACTGTCTTTCATAAAAACGCTCGGAATATATGAGAAGCAGTTCTATCTGTGCAATGATCAGGTCCTGGGTAAATTTATCGATATTAGACCGGTATTCTTTTTCTATATTCAGCAGAATTTCTACAATAGCTTTTTCCTCTTTGTCTGAAAGAAATAAAGCTTCATTCACTGCATATTGGAAAAAATCATAAGATTTGATCTTTTTGGCAAGTGACGTATTCCACAGAAAATCGGGATGGATCAGAAGTATCCAGCCTGTAGGTTCCACTTTAGCATTCTGATTGATCTCCACCTTTAAAAACTGTAAAGGAGAAACAAATGATAAAACCCCGGAATCAAAATCATACTCCTGCTGTCCGTAGTTAAATTTAGCATTAACATTCCGCTTTAAACCAATAGAATAAAAATTCTGAATCCATTTCATTTCATCATCCTTCACAGGGTAAGAAACCCTGCTATAATCAATCAGACTGATCAGCGGATGTTCAGGCCCTTCAAGATTACAAAAATGATGAAACTCGGAAATCGAATTAAAGCGAAATGTCTTTTCCATATCTTATACTATGATGCTAAATTAGTGAATCAATTTTCTTTGTACAAAATCATACCTCCATGATATAATATCCCTTCTTTAAACTCTCCGTCAGCTGTAAATCCGGTGTCATCTTTATAATCAATATGATTATCTGAAACGATATAATTTCCCTGATAAGCACTTTCTCTTGAGCCACGTGCTTCATCATACCGGTTGTCCGGCAGCAATTCATGACGGACATATCCATCCTCTGTTACCCACATTCCGATGTATTCTTTTGTTTCTTCGATGGTCTTATTCATTTTTATTATGAAAGTTCTGTGTATGCGGTAGACAATGTGTAATTTTTCCACTGTTCCGCATCTTGGTTAATCATATTTATTTTATTTTTAAGTATATCATAGGCATCATTTCCCAGCAATAAATGCACTGGTGGCTGAGCCTCCTTACTTATGGCAATAAGCACTTCAGCAGCCTTCTCCGGATCGTTGGCCTGGTTTCCATTAATTGTATCAAGGTGTAATTGAGAAGCAATGTTAAATATATTTCCGGAACCCTGATTCCGTAAATAAGGCATAACATTTCTGATCACATTTAAGGAGCCAAATACGTTCACATCAAAATTTTCTCTGGCTTCTTCGTCCGATAATTCTTCCAGAGTACCTATCTGGCCATATCCTGCATTATTGATAATAACATCCAATTGTCCGAAATGTGCAATGCTTTTTTCCACAGCCTCTTTTACGCTGGAATCATCTTGTAAATTAACTTCCAATGGTAAAAATGCATCAGAGGCATCACCTATTTCTTTAACCAAAGATTCGGCATTCCGGCTTGTCGCTACAACGCGGTATCCTTCACTTAATAATTTTCTTACCAGACTAAGCCCCAAACCTTTTGAAGCGCCTGTAACAAACCATACTTTTTTTGTTTCCATTTTTTTATTTTTTTGATCTTAATTGATGATACAAAGATCATAAGGAAAACAAAATTTAAGATAACCCGATCAACTAAAAATGTAATCAAATCGTGAATGGTAATTTTTATTGATTTAGATTCTTCGCTTCGTTCTGAAATCGAAGATAATATGTATCTGATAACGACTGAATATGGTTTTTCAAGGATTGTCCTTTCCAATAATGTGAGAAATATCTTATTATTTCTAATTGGATTTAACAGAAAAGATCAATATTTAAACAATTGAAAAACTATGTTTTTGCATCGATGTATTTATTTTTATTCTCATTAATTGTATCCAGAATAATAACAAAAGGTTCTGAGAACGATTGTTGTGGCAAATAAAGATTAACCTGTTTTTTGGCTATTTCTTTAACAGTGATGGGAACATCAGGTTTTTCTAAGAATGAAGCTTTACTAATTGTTATGCCTTCCGGAGTTTGAATTTTTAGAATTCCTGAAATGGGAATATTAAAAACAACAGCATACAGTTTTCCGGTTGTTTCATTTTGTGTAAAATATCCCCAGTCCTGTCGTGGCCAGCCTTTTGCATGTCCGGCATTGTATATGGCAGCACTGTTTATTTTCATCCAGTTTCCAATATGTTCAGCTATTTGTTGTTCTTCTATTCGTATCGTTCCGTCTGGTTTTGGTCCGAAATTCAAAAGAAAATTTCCTCCTAATGAAGTGGTTTGCACCAACATTTCAATAAGCTCAAGGGGCGTTTTAGTATAGCTTATATCCCATTTTTTATGATATCCCCATTGATTTTCGGGAATGGTCATACAAGCCTCCCAATCGCGGTGAATAACCTGAGTATCTGTAGGAGAGGGTAGTCTTCGTTCGTATCCTGATTCATAATCTCCCATCATCTTTCCATTGGAATCAAAATGACGTGCTCCATAGTCATCAGCCCTTAATCGACTGTTCACTACAACCCCCGGACGAATGGATTTGAGCATTTGTTCTACCTGTAATGTCCACCATCCATTTTTCTTTATGGATTGATCCCAGGTTCCATCAAACCAAAATCCTTTTACACTCGGATAATTCTCTGCAAGTTCTTTGAGCTGGTTTTGTGCAAAAGTAAGATACCTCGAAAATGCGATACTATCTTCTTTGGTTTTAATATCGTATCTCCAGTCAGGATGGTGCCAGTCTAAGACGGAATAATAGAAATTAACGTCAATCCCTTCTGAATTGTAGGCATCCACTAATGCTTTGATAATATCTTTTTTATACGGAGTGTTTCCAATATTAAACTTGGTATATTGGGTTGGCCATAAACAAAAGCCTTCATGATGTTTTGTGGTAATAGTCATATATTTAACACCCATTTTCTTTGCCATCTTTGCCCAGGTTTTCGGGTCAAATTTTACGGGATTAAATTGATATTGTAGTGAATCCCAGGTTGAATTAGGAATATGGGCACTTGATTTCAGGAACTCTGCAGCATAGGTATATGTTTTACCTTTCCATTCTCCTCCGGGAATAGCATACAGACCCCAATGAATAAATTGCCCAAAACGATTGCTCCGCCATTTTTGCATAGCTGCATCTGTCCGTTTGCCTTCATATTGTGCTCCGTACTTAAGCAACTTCTTTTCATGATTTTGTCCTATTAATGAAAGAGATCCTATTAAAAAAAAGATCAATAGATATTGTTTAGGTAATTGCATCTCATTAGTTTTTTAAGATTATACGAATGAATAAGAGTCCATTGCTATTTCAAATTCCAATATACCTCGTCGGTATATGTTTTGCCTCCTTTTTTTACCTGAACATTGATTTTGTTTCTACCTTTTTTTAAAGAAACATTTTTGAATAGAAAATGGACAGGTGTCGTACCCGTTTCAGGATCTGATATTTTTCGTCCATTAATCTTTAAAGCGGGAACTCCAATATTAGAATATACAGTAATAGTTGTAGTGGCTTCTGTACGTTCGACCAGTCTTCTATCCGAAATATACAATACAGGCTGTGTACTCCAGTTGGCTTTATACCAATAAAAAACATCTTTTTTTGTTTTCCGGTCAAAGGTGACCAATCCTTTCATATTTCTGGCAGGAATACCTCCGCGGCTCCAAAGAGGTACTGCAAAATCAAACATATTCCACAAATAGCTGCCGACCAGGTAAGAGGATCTGGATATTGCTCCCCATTGTATTTCATGCATTCGTGTTTCCCGTTGTTCAGGAAAGAACGTTCCATTTACAGGATTAAATTCCAACGGTAGTGTTTCAGCTTGCTGGAAGATATTACCATCAGCACCATACTCAGATAAAATTATTTTATTAGAAGGGTAGTCTTGCTCAAGTTTCTTCATCCATTTTTCCAGATCAGTGGTTGCACCTTCATACCATCCATAGTAACGATTCATTCCTTGTAAATCTCCTTCTCCATTTTCCGGTCGTTCCATGGTTCCATATCCATTTACACTTACCGTATACCGTCCCGGATCTTCTGTTTTTGACAGATCGTGCAATGCTGCGGTTACCTGGCTTACATAGCCTCCGGCATTTTTTTCATAAACTTCGTTATGCATTCCCCAAACATAGATAGAAGGATGATTGAAGTTTTGCCGGATAAGCTCTTTCATCTGCTGCAAAGCATTGTCTTTTTCCTGTCCAGTCGTTGTATTGACAAATGGAATTTCTGCCCAGATCAAAAAACCAATACTATCACTTTTTGCATATACATATTCAGATTGTTGGTAATGTGCCAATCGAATTGAATTGGCTCCTATATCACGGATGTCTTCGAGATCTTCGGCATGCTGTTTATTACTCAATGCGCTCCCGAAACCCCAACGATCCTGATGTCTTGTCACTCCGTGAATCTTTATTTTTTTATTATTCAAGGAGAAGCCATTTTCTTTACTGATCTCAATGTGACGGATACCAAGAGGCTGAGAAACTTCATCTATTATATTCCCTTGCTTTTTAACCTGTACGGTTACTTTATAGAGATAGGGATCTTCCAAACCATTCCATAAATGGGGCTTTTGCATCTGTATATTCTGACAATAACGTTGTAAACCCTGTGCAGTTACTGTTACAGGAAGTTCAGCTGATTGAATAACTTGTCCCTCCCGGTTATGAATATTAGCTAATAAAGCAGCTTGTTGTGGCTGCCCGGTCTTATTGTTCAGCTCCGTACAAACAGATACATCCGCCTGGTTTTCAGAAACATTTTTTTGATAAATATAAATCCCCGGTCCTGCATAATTATCGACACTTATATTCAGAGGATCAGTAATAATTAACGAAACCGGACGGTAGATGCCACCATATATTCCGAACAGCTGGTGATTAACAGGGATCACATCCGGTCTAGCTTCATTATTAGCCACTACCTGTAAAGTATTGATTTCATCCCATCGAAGCCATGATGAAATATCAAAAGAAAATGCACTATAGGCTCCTTTATGCTCTCCAACCATTTTATTATTAATCAGAACTTTTGCCACATTGCCCACTCCCTCAAAACGGATGAATACCCGTTTACCTTTCCACGCCGGATCTGCTTTGAACTGTTTTTCGTAAACAGCATTACCCTGGTAAAAATCTTTGCCCAACTGCATATCTTCTCTATTCCAGGTATGAGGAATCGTGACCTGAGACCAAACCGTATCCGAAACCTTTTTAACTTTCTGAATGTCAGTTTTATGAAATTTCCAATCGGTATTCCATGAAATAACCTGGCGGCCTTGTGAAAAAAGGGGGGCCGTTTTTAAAATCATTAAACCTATAAGAATGCCTAACATGATTTTTCTGATCATAAAGTGTACTTTTACTATTGGTAACTCTGTTGTATTTTTTTTTGCAAATTTTCTAAAATGTCTTTCTACACTATACATCATTTTCAATTTTTTAATCGTGCGTATATATTTTCTGATATGCAATTCCATTTATTTTATGTTCAGTCCATTTATAAGACATCTACTATGACTGTATCTTTTGTTTTTTCTTTTTTATCGGGACTCGAGGAATAAATTTTCCTGCGATGCTTATTATTGAGATGTTCGATGATCAGATTACAGGCTTTATCTACGGTAATAGTACGATCATTTAACTGGAGCTTTCCGGGTTGATAAAAAACCGCTTGCAGGCTTTGAGTAGATTTTTCAAATACTGCTTGTATCTCATTGTCATTTTTTAAAATAAAAATATCTTGTTGCCCTGCTATCCTTCGAGCCTTTCTATATCTGATCTGAGGGTAGATGATGTATTCATAGTCTGCTTGGTTAGGATGTACACCATGGTCTATCCACAATTTAAAAACTTTTTTGCTTTGAGCCTCCATATCATCAGGATCTTTACTCCCACAAGCAATGCTATTCCATGAGCCGGATTGTATTGCATGAGAAAAGAAAATCGTTTCCTTTTTAGGAAAAATATAAGCGGTATTGTTATGATACAAACCGGAACCTTCCAGTTGTATTTTCTCATCTTGTGCTTCTATTTTGTGTATAGAGTTTGGTCCCAGTTGATAAACATCTCCTTTTGCCCAGTTTTGTTCGACGCTGGTAACCACACGCTCTTTGGCGTCAGAAGAAATCCCCGTTCCTAATGCTACGATTTTATCTTCGAACATAAACCAGGATTTTCGGGCATTTGTTTTAAATTGGTTTTGCATATCAAAAACAAAATTTCCTATTTTCCCATTGGTTACTCCTCCTGAAAAAGTAGAAGTACCATACGTGATATAATCGGTAGCTGGGATAATCTCCTTTTGTGGAGCAGTAGTGCCTGGAATTTTAGCCCAATCCCATATCGGATAGATGTTATAATACTCATTTCCATCAATCAAGAGTGTAGTAGAGCCTATAGAACGATATCCTCCTTTGTTATTTTCACCATTTCCCATATGGCCATAGGTACCACAGTAATCAGTTTCTGCCTGGGCAGTATGGATAGAAGAACCTTTGACAGAAAATAAAAATCTTTTATTTTGTACAGAGGCAAAGTCAGTACGCCAATAGTTTGAAAATACTTGTTTGATATGATAACCGGGGTCTTTTTTCTCTAAAATTCTTGCCAAAGCGTCATCATAAGTACTCTTATATTCGGGATCAATCCTTTTCATTTTTTCCAGATAAGGAATTAAATCTATGGCATCAGTAAAATTTTTCCGGCTTATTTGTCGACCAAAGGTATTATGATTGATATAACGTCCGCGAATCTGAGCCAATATTCCCTTCCGAACAAAATTGGATAAAATGCGGAGATGTCTTTCTTTCATCTTAAAAGCCGTTTCACGGGTGATATAGCCAATAGAAGCCTGCCCTTTGAAATATTCAGAGCCATATCCAAAAATATGAAGCATAATATCGTGCTGTGCATAAGAGAAATCAGGTTGTATTCCTTCCTTATCCGTAGTCACATTGACACTATACATTCCCTCGATCGCTTTCATAGTGATTTCAGGATCTTGCTTAAGTATTCCTATGAAAAAAAGATGCATATCAAAATCTATCTTATTGACTCCGGTAGTTCCATTGAATCGTCTGACATTCATTTTTTCAATAAGGCTATCCTGAAGAACGGGAGCTAGTTTTTGTGCTCCTGCCTGCTGCATCATAACCAGAATCAGACCCAATGTTCTTGGAGTGCCAATTTCATTATGCCACCAATTGGCGCTACGGCATTCCTGCTGATTCCAATATGATAAAGCCGTTGAAATCTTTTCGAAAATAGAAAAATCCCCTTTAAGGCTACTCCAGGGAGCAGTATAAGCTATGGTTAACATTTTTACTCGCTGAAGGTGTTGTGCGGGAGGCCATGGACTACGTGCCTTACTGGTATAGTCTATATCTTTCCAAAATCCATTCTGGAGCAATTGACTAAAGCTTTTCGTATCGTTAAGAAATTGACTTCTATTATTTATGTTTTCCCACTGTTCCTCCACTATACGCAGTCTTATGACTTCAAAATCATTGCCCCGGTACAGTAGAATTCCAAGCAAAAAAAGGATAATACCCATTCTTTCTCTCATAATTACTGATGATTAAAGATACCAGTCTTGATAACGTTTTAAGGCCTCCAAAAAGTAATAATCTGCATAGATGAGCGGAACATCAATTTCTGAGTGTAATGGAAGTGCTCCAGTACTGTGCTTGAGGATAAAGCCTCCATTTTCTCCTATAGCAGACCTATATTTCGGGCCTGATAAAGATATAATTATTTGCTTTGCAACATCGAGATATTTTGCTTTTTCGGGCTCTGGTGTGTATTGACCAAGCTCCAGCAGGGCAGAAGCGATCAATGCTCCTGCTGAAGCATCCCGTGGTACGTCCGGGATTTTAGGATCATTAAAATCCCAGTAAGGAATCTTGTCTTCCGGTAAATTCGGATTCGTCAATATAAAATTGGCAATATTTTGAGCTTGCTTCAAATATTTTGGATCCTTCGTAAAACGATACATCATGGTATAGCCATACAATCCCCAACCTTGCCCTCTTGCCCACGCTGATTCATCAGAATATCCCTGAAAAGTTTTCTTTTTAATGACTTCACCTGTATTCATATTATAATCTACTACATGGTAAGAACTATAATCCGGACGAAAGTGATTCTTTAATGTAGTATTGGCATGGGTAACCGCTATTTCCTGATATTTTGAATCTCCACCGTTTTGACTGACCCAATTCAAAAGTTCAAGATTCATCATATTGTCAATGATCACCGGCCCGTCAAATTTTTTGCTGCTATTCCATGACTGGATAACTTGTGCTGCCGGTTTATACCTGCTGGATAAAGAAGCAGCTGATTGAAAGATGATCTCCTTATATTTTGGATTTCCCGTCAACCTGTATGCATTTCCAAAACTACAAAACATCATAAAACCCAGGTCATGATTTCCGGTGTAGGTTTGATTAGGCGCTATAATGTTGAGTGCTCTTTCCGCCTCTTTTCTGATAACAGGATCTTTGGTCTGCTCATAAATATACCATAAAGAGCCAGGATAAAAGCCTGTACACCACCAGGTCCGCTCATAACTAACGACTTTTTTATTGATAGAGTCATAAGTTTGAGGAAGTTTGTCCTCAGGAATAACTTTCATAAGGATCTTATACTGTTTTGCAGCCTGTTTAAAATTATCTTCTATGAGAGCGCCCATTTTTATTTTTTGGGCAGGAATAAGAGCATAGAGCAGATAAAAAAAACATAATAGTATTTTGTATTGGGTACCTGATTTCATAGAACATATTTTACCAGCCGGGATTTTGTTTGATTTTAGGGTTTTTGGCAATCTCTGAAGTGGGCAATGGCCACAAGTAATCTTTTTGCGGATCGAATGTTCTATTGCTTGCGGCTTGAATCAGAATATAATTATTCGCATCTACTGCAGTGTTAGGAGCCCAGCCTCCCGTACCGGGGTTAAGCATTTCTGTGAACAAATAACTTCCGGTAACCGATTTAGGCAGCTCCGTTTCAGCTGTTTTCCATCTGAGCAAATCCCAATATCTTAATCCCTCGAATGCAAGCTCAACTCTGCGTTCTCTTCTGATTTCTTCTCTCATACTTAATCCGTTACTTGCAACAAATATATTAGTCAGCTTTGGCATAGATACATAATTAGGTGCCGCTGTTGTCCCTATATTAATCTGTGGTAATCTTGCCCTCAGCAGATTTATGGTTTTATCAAGATCCCCGTCTGAAATAGCTCCGTCTGACTCATACACTGCCTCCGCATAAGTAAGCAATACTTCAGCATAGCGAATAATTGCCCGGTCGATAAAAGACCTTTGATCCTTCCATGCTATAGCGTTAGCATATTTTCTAACCGTATATCCTGTTCTGGAAAGCGTCGCATTAGGTGTTGTATATTCACTGGAGGTAAATTCATCTCCTCTTTTCATAAACGAGAAAGACATTCTTGGATCTTTTTTATTAAAGTATTCCGCATGTTTTGTTGTTGAGTTCGGAGCTGTATATAAAGGGGATTTATCTATTGGTAAACCGTCTGCCATTAGATATGATGCAGCGAGAGATTGTGTAGGCCCTGCATTTCCACCTTCAAAAGTTCTTTGAATAGTAGTGGATGTAATATTATTTGTTGGGTCATTCCCATAGATTCTGACCAATATATTTTCTTTATTTGCCCTGCCATCTCCAGCTTCCTGGAATAGATTATAATAGGCATCATTCTGAATTTCACCATTCGGGCCGCTTTTAGGTGTATTCAATAAGCTATGTAACCCTGAATTCATTACAGCAGCTGACATTTCCTTTGCAATAGTCAAATGTTTTTTAGCGTCTCCGTAACCATGAAATTTGCATCTCGTTCCTTCAAACAGTGCTATTCTGGCCTTCAATGCCTGTGCTGCGGTTTTAGATACTCTTCCATAATCCACAGTGCCTAATTGATCTATTGTTTTCAGTTTTGAAATAGCATTATCCAAATCACTGTATATTTGGTCCAATACTTCATCTCTTGCAGCTCTCGGCAGATATATATCAGGATCATCAATATTCATAGTCTTCAGAATTAAGGGCACTCCTCCAAATCTTATAAACATTTTGTAATAGGCAAATGCTCTAAAAAAATAAGCCTCACCAACATAATTATTAATATCCGCCTCTTTACCTCCTTTTGCAATTACTCCCGGAGCTTTTTCCAGAAGATTATTAGTCGCAAAAATCAGACTATAATCATAATCCTCAGATGTTGCCGGGGTAACCCGCGAGCCATCACTAATTTTATCAGCACTTGTATTCCTTGCCAGATTATCTCCCCATACGTCCTCTATACTCTGACTGGCATTAAGTTCCGGTAATTTTTTATAGAAATAATTAGCTGCCAGTTTAACATCATTTTCATTATTCCAGAAATTCTGATCCACAAGACTGGTCTCCGGAAGCCTGTCAATATTACATGAGCTCATCAGCATAAAAGCTGTAAAACACCCTATTATTATTTTATATTTGAATTTCATATTAATTTTTTTTATCGTTAAAAATCAACATTTACCCCAAGTGCTACTGAAGCCGAAAAAGGGTAATTAATACCATTATAAGGTTGCTCCGGATCTATAACACCTTTGAACACTCCTAATTTGGAAAATGTCAATAAGTCTTCTCCCGTGATATAAACTCTTAACCTGTTAACAGGCATTCCTTTGAGATCATTTTGTGATAAAGAATACCCAATCTGAACATTTTTCAGTCTTGCATATGCAGCATTAACCACCCATTTGTCTGATGGGATATTATTCTGTCCTGCATTCAGGAAAGGTCTTGGAAATGCCGCATTAGGATTATCTGGTGTCCAATAATCCATATGGATAGACAATGGCTGATACCATGGTTGCTGCTGAGGGAAGATAAGCTCTGAGCTGGGCATAATATTACGTTTACCCACGCCTTGTACGAAAAGGCTAAAGTCAATATTTTTCCAGTTCATGAATATATTAAGTCCAAACAAATACCTTGGATTGGTGTTCCCCAAGTAAACAAGATCTCCTCTGTCTCCCAATCTTCCACCACCAGGACTAATCTTTCCATCTCCGTTTTGATCTACATAGAGAATATCTCCCAGCCCCGGTACCACTCCCGGCATATTATTCAGATTCGAATAACTGGGTGCATTTTTAAGCTGTTCTGCAGTTTGTATATAGCCGTTTGTCTTATATCCCCAAATTGTATTCAGAGAGTATCCTTCAATAAGATTATATATATTCTGATCCACATCAACCCGATTTAATCCTAACTGAATGATGTCTTTTCCACCATCATAACGAATTACTTTGTTATCACTGTCAGACACATTCGCCATTACACTGAATTTAAAGTCCTGTCCAATTTTCCCTTTATATTGTAAGGACGCTTCCCAACCCCAGGTTTTTAATTCTCCGCCATTGACACGCGGGGTAGAAATACCTATTGTTCCAGGTAAATTAATTCCTACCAGCATATTTTTGTTGAATTTATTATAATAATCAAAACTACCGGTAAGCTTATTATTGAATAAACCAAAATCTACCCCTATATTTCTGGTTTCTATCGTTTCCCAGGCCAAGGTAGGCGATGGAATTCTTGATTGATACAAATAGGTTGTCCTGTCTACTCCCAGAATAATATCACTTCCTGAAGACAAGGATCTCAAAAAGTCGTAATAAGAAATTCCTGTCTGGCTGCCTACTTTAGCCCATGTAAGTCTTGGCTTAAATTCATTAATAAATCCCAATGTATTCTTGAACCAGTCTTCTTTTTGCATATTCCAGCCTAAAGAGAAGGAAGGAAACGCTTTCGCTCTATTTGCTCCCGGTGCCAGTCTGGAGCTTTCATCTCTTCTTAATGTTGCTTCAAAGATATATTTCTCGTTAAAGTTATAGTTAAACCTTCCAAAAAATGCCTGAAGAGCAAATGTATTGATGTTTTGATTATTGGTTTTGTTTTTTGGATCTCCGGTGAAACCTAGGGCTGGATTATCATTGACATATAAATTGCTGGTTCTGGCAGTTAACAAATCATATCTGTAATCTTCGTACTGAAAACCGCCCATAAAATGGAAATGATGTTTATTGAGCTTAAGGTCATAATCTGCTAGGAATTGAACATTTTGTCTTATATCACTACGTTTTTGTACTTCATAGGAATTGGGATTATTCTGTCTTCCCACAATTGCAGGTCCTTTATCATAGAAAACTACCGTTCTTCTGAAAATATTTTCATTAGAGTCAAAGTTTTCGCGCCCATAAATAGCTTTTAGCTCTAATCCTTTTACCATATTTTTAAAGGTAATTGTTCCCACATTAGATAATGTATTCTGCGTTAACCTGTCGAATCCTCCGTCCTTTAATAATGCATAAGCGAAAATAGATGAAGTGCCGCTGATATAATACCTGCCATCTTCCGTGTACACCGGAAACCGTTGCCTGGCTGTATAAAGTTGACGGAATATTCCATTTCCGCCGGTCTCCAGTCCATAACCACCATCAACAGCTTTTTTCTGATATTGACTAGTGTAGGAAGACCTTAAGTCCAGTGTAATATATTTGTTGAGCTGTGCACTGAGGTTTAACCTGTAATTCCATCGGCTATAATTATCTTCTCCGATTCTTATCATACCATCCTGTAAAAGGTTGCCCACCGAAGCCATAAAGGTGATTTTCTCCGAGCCTCCACTAAAATCAATATTATTCTGATACATATTATAGGATTTCCTCAGAATCATATCCGGGATGTTCTTCTGATTATAAGTGATGTATCTATTAGGATTATTTGGATCTGTAACATATTCAATTCCTCTTCTTATATAATCCATGTCTATGGAAGAATATTCAGGTTGCAGTCCGGCATTGGCTCTTGCCAAATTTGCATATTCTGCCTCTTGTAGTAATGATACTCTTTTAGGTAGATTGATAGGGTACTGGACTGCCATTGAGGATTGATAGGAAACCTGCATTTTTCCTTTTTTACCCGTTTTTGTGGTTACAATAATAACTCCACCTGCAGCTCTTGATCCGTAAATAGCAGCAGCTCCACCATCCCTTAATGTACTAATGCTCGCAATATCATTAGGGTTTAAAGCTAGAAAGGTATTTTGAGAGGCCACCACATTGTCAATAATATAGAGTGGTTCAACTGTTCCATTTGCAGTTGTTGCCCCTCTGATTTCTATGTTTATATTTTCATTCCCTGGTCTTCCTGATGACCGTGTGATGGTTAAACCAGGAGATGCTCCCTGAAGTGCCCGGCCTATATTTGTCACGGGTCTGTCTTCTAAAATTTCCGGGCCCACCGTAGACACGGCTCCTGTTAATGTAAGTTTTTTTTGCTTTCCATAGCCCACTACAATTACCTCGTCTATGTCCTTGGATTTTAGAGTGTCTTTTTTCTTTTCTGTTAGCTTCTGCCCCATTAAAGGGCTTCCGATACCTAGAAAGAGGAAGAAAAACACTCCGTTTTTATACCATAAAGAATTCGATGCAGATTTCATGACCAGTTATTTAGTTTTTAATAAACTTTGAGATTGTAGTGCCGGTTTCGGATTCTATATGAATAAAATAGGTGCCCTGAAGTAAAGTGCTCACATCAAAGCTTATAGTTCTACTATTCAGATTGGTTTTCATAGATTTCACAATATTACCCCATGTATTGTATATTTTCACGGTCCCGTTTTGTTTAGCCGGAAGCTTTATATTGATCACATCTTTTGCGGGATTCGGATAAACCTCTGCTTCTTCATTGGCAGATATGAGTTTCGCGGTACCAGATTGAGTAGGTCTTACACAACGAATAGATGCATAATGTCTGGAATTCTTGTTCCCATTTTCCCATATATTGGATTCAGCAGTACTGAAGTTATGATACCATGTTGACGATTCGTCTATGAAACTGGCTTTCATTCCCATCTGATCTCCGCCATCGTAAGATTGTTGATCATTATTATAAACACCGGCAGGAAGAGCATTGAAGCCTACTGTATTGGCATTGGCATTCTGAATTGTCATTGGTCCTTTTGCCCAAAGTCCATCACTTACACGATCCCGGTCTTCTCCACATTTCATCATGGGAGCAAGTTGGTCATCAGTTGTATTGTATTCTTGCTTAATACTGGTGAACAGATTTTTCCAGTCCTGGGTATTGGCAACATCCCATCCGTTAGGACACCAGCTTTTTGATGCATTGAAAGCATTGGTAGGGTAGTATCTTCCATATACTTTTCCTTCAGAATCTCCTGGAACTGCTACCCCCACCGTATTATTGGTTGCTGCATTATTTCCGTCATAGCCATTCCAATTGAGATTATCCATAAACCAATCGGTATTCCCATAACGCTTATAGGCATATTTTTTACCATCTCTAACGTCGGTAACCTCACCATTTTTACTATCGTAATTACAGTATTTTAATTTAGAGGCAAGTTGGTTGCCAGGTTGTACATCAGCTGATGCTGGAGAAGAGCTTTTAATTCCTATTAAAGGTAATGGATAGGCCATACCGGGATCCGGAGAAGAGAAAGGAGTTGTGAGGTATAGATTATCATTGTAAGGAGGTTTAGGAAGTTGCTTATCGGAAACAAGCTTGTCTATCTTCTCCTGATAATAGGCTGGAATAAACAGTCCCCATTTGTAATATAAATCCCGAAGATCGTATCCCGAAATTTCCATGATTTTATACAAAAAATAGAACTTTCTTTCATCATTACTACTTCCGTCTTTTTCTTCTTCTCTTGTTATTCTGTGCAATAGCTTGGTAAGCTCATCCCCAAAAATATATTGTAATTGAGCCAAAAATATCAAACGACTTTCATTAACATTTTGGTAAACATTTCCGATTTCATTTCCCCAGTAATTACGATTAGCATCGGGTTGCGGAAACCAGTTATTATGTACTTTATCCCAAACAGACTGATCCCATTTTTGCCAGTTGGCTCCAAAAAAACTTCTCATTACAGCCATAGAATAAAAATTGACCGTAGTCTCTGTATATTCGCCAGGTTTATAAGCACTTTGCTGGTTTTGATGACCTAACTCATGAGAAATTCCCCAAGGGTTATTTTCTATTTGGTATTGGGTAAGCAATCTTTGCATAGCCCCGTCGTTACTCCCATTATATCCGGATCCATAATCTGTGGCAAACATGTATCCGCTGTTTGCTTCAACCATAAGGTTTCTATGACGAGTATTCATCGGCTTGTGAAGCGGATTAGGATCGTCACTGCTTACGCCGCTTATATCCCTCTGGGCATCAAATATTCTTTCTATAGATTTAAGCCATTCGTCTATATTATGAGGCTTGTTGTTATAATTGGTAAGAGAGTATTTTTCCACATTTGCTTTATTAACAACAATGATCGCATTTCTATTGGCAAATACCACATCTGTATAGCCATAGTTTGTCAATTGTTGTTTAAACTCATCGATCGTACTGGTCCCTAAAACATAGTAGGGATGCTTTACATGTTGACTTCCTGTTTGAGCAAAAGTAACTCTGGCCTTTCCTGTAGGATTGTTTCCATTAGTAATATAGCGTAGGTAGATGATTCCACCAGAGTGTTGACTTGAAGAAATGGTATTGAGACCAAGCTGTAAAGGGATTTCTTTTACATTGGAACCGTCTTTTATTCTCGTTCCAATAACCAGAGCAGGCATACGGTTGTCTGAAGACGGAGTTAGAATCTCGACATTGAGCTTCAATGTTTTGCCTGCCGGAAGATAAAAGCCTGTAACTATATGGTCAAATTTTTTCTGTACCTGTCTCAACCTTTTTATTTCCACCTCTGTACTTGTAACTTGCGTTAGTTCAATACTGTTATTATATACATCTGAACTTTCTATTGTAAAGCTCTCTATGCTATTTAATTTGTTTTTTTCAGCAAATACAACATTTCCTTTGGCCAATAACAAAAATAGCAAAATTGTAAAAAATACATTTTTTTTCATAATACATTGGTTTTTTGATTCGTAAACGAAACATTAATTATCAATAATACAATTATTATGAGTATTGTTATTCTTTACCCTTATTTTCTAACATTTGTTTCACGTCTTTAAAAACGCTCACCTAAACACAATCGTATGATTATTAATTACTTACGAAATATTATTTAAAAATATTTTCACGAAAACGTTATAGTTATCATAATATGGAAAGAATACCACTGTAAATTACTATGATACAAGTATTAACCTACTAAAAATAACAGATATGGAATCCTTTTTTTGATGTAAGAAAATTGATTTTTTAAATTGATAGGGTTTAGGATAATCGTTTAAGCCTTACCAAAAATTGCGTTTATTTACTATAAATTAGAGTATTGATCAATTTGTGGAATTCGTCAGGGGATTCTAATAGTTTCAATAAAGCTTCTCCTAACCCTATTGCTGAAGCACCCGCCTCGAACCATTTTTTTATCTCCTCAATCTCTAACGGTATTCCTCCTGTAACCATAAATTTTAAATGGGGAAATAAAGGTTTGATTCCTTTTAAAAAAGAAGTCCCAATAACACTGGCCGGAAATATTTTGATCATTTTTGCTCCAAGATTCGAGCATATAGCAATCTCTGTGGGTGTCATAGCTCCCGGAATCCATATTTTATGATGAATAGCTGCTGCTTCCGCGATCTCGGGAAGTACTACAGGACTAACAAGGAAATCAGCATTTAAGCCGATAAAGGTTTCCGCTTGCTTTCGTGATGTAATGGTACCAGCCCCCAAAACTATTTCTTTAGCATACTTGTCGCGGTAATCCACTATTTTTTTAAAGTTTTCTTCTGCTTTCTCTCCCCGGTTGACAAATTCAAAAACCCGGATTCCTGCCTGATATGACCTATTAAACGCTTCAATGCATCGTGCAGGATCATTATGATAGTATACAGGAATAATAGGGTAGGATTCGATCGTGTTGATAATGGTATTCATAATTATGAAAGGATTGTTACTTATACTATCTTGCTATAAAAATCACCGGGAATAAATAATTTTTCAAATCCCATGCGTGTTGCAAAGTCTATAATCTCCTTGGGGTTATTATTCTGACAAATTCCATAAATCAATCCCCCCATAAAAGCGTCTCCACTACCAATTCTATCTACCACCTCCATTGTTTCATAAGACTCAGAAATCCAGTTTCCGTCCCGGGTGTGATAAGTTCCATAGAAGAGGTTATGTTTCGGATGATCCATAAACCTGAATGTATTAGCAATATGTTGACATTGTGGAAATTGAGTGAAGATTTCCAGGCTTACTTTCTCAGAAAAAATGTAATAATCTTGTTTAGAGGTATTTCTATCAAAATCTTCTTGTATTGAAGTTCCCAACATGAGGTGGGAGGACCAGATATTTCCCATAATGACATCACAAAATGTGACCAATTCGAGCATTGCCTCTTTAGGATCTATTCCAAAGTCCCATAATCTGTTGCGATAATTTAGATCTACTGAAATAAACAGATTCCTCTTTTTGGCTTCCTTTAAAACTTTTTTCATGATGTGAATCCATCTTTCCGATAGAGAAGGAGTAATGGCACTCCAGTGAAACCATGTACATCCTTCGAATAATTGATCCCAGTCAAGGTATTCTTCATCTATATTGTAAAATGAAGAAAACTTTCGATCATAAACTACTTCGCCGGTGGTGAGACCGTTGTATCCCTCTAAAAAATATAAACCTATCCGATCTCCCTGAATTAAAACTTTAGAAATATCAACCCCTTTATGTTCGAGTACTTCCAAAGCATTTTTTGCTAATATATGATCAGGAACTGCTGTAAAATAAGAAACCGGGATTTCCAATGTGGATAATACTACAGAAACATTGGCTTCTGATCCCCCGGGATACATTTTAAACAAACCAGAGGAGGCTTCCGATATTTCCGGATCTGCATACGTCTCAAATCTTAAAAGCAGTTCACCCAACGAAAGTACTTTGTGCATAAAAATTCAAATATTGATAAAGTAAAAATAAAGATCTATAACGCTATTTAAAAATATGACAGCAAAAAGTTACGAATACGTTTTAGTAGGTAATTTAAAAAAATAGATCTGAAATAAAAATTTGTATTTACATTACACCCTCTATAATATGCAAGCCGATGGGAATATTAAATCAATTTTCATTACAAGATAAAGTAATTGTTATAACCGGAGCAACAGGAGTCTTGGGAGAGGCTTTTGTAACTGCGGTAGCGGAAGCCGGTGCCAAGGTAGTCATCATGGGAAAGTCTGAAGCCAGAGCAAATGAGCGGAAAATCTTGGCCGAAAGTCTAGGTTCGGAAGCATTGGTTGTCATAGGGGATGTTTTACATGAAGAAGATATGGTAAGAGCAAGAGAAGAAATTCTTACCAGGTTTGGGACAATAGATGGATTGGTGAATGCCGCGGGAGGAAATATTGCCGGTTCAACATTAGAACCTGAACAGGATCTGTTTTCTTTAGATCTGCATAATATCAGAAAAGCTATTGAACTCAACCTTTATGGGACTATGATCCCAACCCATATTCTGGGTCAGGTGATTGCAGAAAAAGGCAAAGGAGCTATTGTAAACATTTCCTCTTTGGCAGCAGACCGCTCTTTAACCCGTGTATTAGGCTATACTGTTGCCAAACATGGTATTGAAGGATACACCAAATGGATGGCAACAGAACTGGCACTTCGTTACGGAGACCAGGTTCGCATGAATGCCATTGCTCCTGGTGTATTTCTTACGATCCAAAATAAGAATCTCCTGACTGATGAAAATGGAAACTATACTTCGAGGGCGCAAAAATTTATCAATCATACTCCATTCTCAAGGCTTGGGCTCCCCACAGAATTACAAGGAACATTGGTTTATCTGCTCAGTAATGCATCGGTATTTGTGAATGGAGAGACGATATTTGTAGATGGTGGATTTAGTGCATGGAGCGGTGTTTAAAATAAAATTAAGAATGAATAAATTGGAACAAACATGGAGATGGTATGGTCCTAAGGACCCTGTATCCTTACAACATGCAAAGCAAGCAGGTGCTACAGGAATTGTAACAGCACTGCACCACATTCCTCATGGGGAAATATGGACAAAAGAAGAAATTATCCTGCGAAAAGAAATGATAGAATCCGCCGGCTTAACCTGGTCGGTTGTTGAAAGCGTTCCGGTTCATGAATCCATAAAAACCCGGTCGGGAGATTCAGAAAAATATATAAAAAATTACTGTCAAACATTAGCCAATCTAAGTGCCTGCCATATCAAAACGATTTGCTACAATTTTATGCCGGTTTTAGACTGGACAAGAACCCAATTGGATTTAGAAATGGAAGATGGTTCAAAAGCATTGTATTTCGATTGGATTGATCTTGCTTACTTCGATATACACCTGTTACAACGTGAAGGCGCCATCAATGACTATTCGGACCCGATCTTAAAAGCGGTTGATAAAAAAAAGAAAAGCATAACAGCGGAAGAGCGTAAAGTATTGTCTGAAAATATTTTAATGGGAATACCAGGAGAAAAGAACATTACTCTGGAAAGCCTCAGAAAGAGTATAGACGTCTATAAAAATATCGGAACTGAAGGATTGCGGGCCAATTTAAAACATTTCTTAGAATCTATCGCTTCTGTTTGCCGGAAAGAGAAAATAAAAATGACCATTCATCCTGATGATCCTCCTTATCCTATTCTGGGATTGCCAAGAATTTTAAGTCATAAAGAAGACTTTGAGTATCTGTTAAACACCATAAATGATGAGTTCAATGGTGTTTGTTTCTGTACCGGGTCTTTAGGAGCCGGTATCCATAATAATATTCCTGAGATCTTTGATTTGGTAAAAGACCGGGTAAACTTTATCCATCTCCGCAATGTCAAAAAGGATAAAATCGGAAATTTTTACGAAGCAGATCATCTGAATGGTGATGTAGATATGTATCATATTATGAAAGCGATTACTACTGAAAATCAAAAAAGAAGCATTCCAATTCCATTCAGGCCGGATCACGGCCATCAAATGATGGATGATATGAATAAGATAACCAATCCGGGCTATTCTGCGATCGGCAGATTGCGGGGACTGGCAGAACTAAGGGGACTGGAAATGGGAATTTTAGGACAATAATCAATATTATATGGAATATTTCTTACAAAATAATTTTATTTTGGAATCATCAGTAGCAGAGAAGCTCTATTTTGATTACGCGGCTCCGCAGCCTATTATTGATTATCATTCTCATTTATCACCGCATATTTTAGCCTGTAATCAACCATTTGAAAATATGACTAAACTATGGCTTCAGGATGATCATTACAAATGGCGGGCAATGAGGGCTTTTGGTGTAGAGGAATTATTTATTACCGGAGAGGTAGATCCAAGGGAAAAATTTAGGAAGTGGGCAGAGGTAGTACCTTATACTATAAGAAGTCCTTTGTTCCACTGGACTCATATGGAACTTAAAAATCCTTTTGGAATCAAAGAATTATTAAATCCTTATACGGCAGATCGAATTTATAACCAGACTTTAGAGCAGTTGCAAAGTGAAGATTTTAAACCGAGGAAAATTTTGCAAAACTTTAATGTGGAAATGCAGGGAACCACAGATGACCCTATTGACTCGCTCATGGACCATCAACAATTAAGGCAAGAAGAATCTGGCATAAAAGTACTTCCTTCTTTTCGACCAGATCAAGTTTTCAATATCAATCAGGGGGATGGTTATAGAAACTATATCCAACAATTAGAACAAGTCAGCTACACGAAGATCAGTAATTTTGAATCCCTGATTGCAGCATTAAAAAAAAGGATTGATTATTTTCATCTGGCAGGCTGTGTCTCATCCGATCATAGCTTTCCCTCAATGCCGGTTCCGCATTTCACTATAGAAGAAGCCGATCAGATTTTTCAACAGGTAATGAATGGCGATGATTCCCAGGCAGAAAAAGTTCATACGAGTTTCACATTTTATGCTTTAACAGAATTATGCAAGTTATATTATGACAAAGGCTGGGTACAACAATTCCATCTCGGTGCTCTTCGTGATGGAAATATTAACAAAGCTAAGATTGCAGGTTCTAATCAAGGATATGATTCCATTGGGGATTATGCCCAGGCTACACAACTTTCTTTTTTCCTAAGCCACATGGAAGGAGAGGCACAATTAGCTAAAACGATCATCTATAATCTTAATCCCTCTGATAATGCTTTGTTTGCAGCTATGATAGGAAATTTTCAAGGGGATGGAATTAAGGGAAAAATACAATTAGGGTCTGCGTGGTGGTTTCTCGATCATCTCGATGGAATGACACAACATCTGAATGAACTTTCTAATATTGGTTTATTAAGCACTTTTATAGGAATGACTACAGACTCGAGATCGTTTGTTTCGTATTCCCGACACGATTATTTTCGCAGGCTACTGTGTAATTTATTAGCCAATGATATCAAAAAGGGATATCTTCCTCATGATATTCCTTTTATCGGATCGGTCATCAAAGATATTTGTTATCAAAATATTAAAAACTATTTCAATTTATAAAAGCTATGGAAAGCAATAGGGTGAAAAACTATAGATGGGTTATTTGTTCATTACTATTTTTTGGAACAACCATTAATTATCTCGATCGTCAGGTTCTGAGTTTGCTTCATCCTATTTTGGAAGAACAATTTCAATGGTCCAATTCAGATTATGGGATCATCACAGCTATTTTCCAACTTTCTTACGCTTTTTTCATGTTGCTGGCAGGAAGATTTGTAGATAAAATGGGAACGAAAAAAGGATATGCGATTGCTTTGGTCATTTGGTCTGTCGGAGCTATTATTCACGCTTTTGCAATCCCAATGGGTGAGGTTTCAGTCCAAATATTAGGGGTATTAGGTTTCAGCGGACTTTCTATTTCGGTGACGGGATTCATTATTGCACGTCTGATTCTTGGTGTGGGAGAATCCGCAAATTTCCCTTCAGCCATTAAGGCAACCGCGGAATACTTCCCAAAAAAAGAACGTGCTTTGGCTACCGGAATCTTTAATTCAGGTTCAAATGTCGGAGCTATACTCGCGCCGCTCACAGTTCCGTGGCTGGCATATTATTATGGCTGGCAAAGTGCTTTTATTATCATTGGCTCTTTAGGGTTTTTCTGGTTGATCTTATGGTTGATTTTTTATAATACCCCGGTAAAACAAAAAAGATTGTCACCTGAGGAGTTAAACTATATATTATCAGATTCGACTCCTGATATAAAAACTGAAGAAGAAAAGGAATATAAAGTATCCTGGCTAAAGCTGTTGACGTTTAAACAAACCTGGTCATACTCATTAGCCAAATTCCTAACAGATGGGGTATGGTGGTTTTTCTTGTTTTGGCTGCCATCCTACCTGAACAAAAAATTCCATCTTTCAGGCTCGGATATTATACTTCCTTTAAGTGTATTGTATACCATGACCATGATCGGAAGCATTTGCGGAGGATGGCTGTCCATGTATTTTATCAATAAAGGATTTGCTCCTTATGATGGCAGGATGAAAGCAATGTTTTATATTACTTTAGTTCCATTGATCGTTCTTTTTTTAGTTCAGCCTTTATCCGGAATATCGTATTGGGTTCCTGTTATTTTAATCGGATTAGCAGCTTCTGCACACCAAGCCTGGTCAGCCAATGTATACACTACTGCTTCGGATATATTTCCCAAAGCAGCAACAGCAAGTATTACAGGAATTGGAGGCATGGCAGGCGGGATGGGTGGAGCACTCGTTTCTTTTTTTGTAGGAAAAGTCTTTGACTATTATCACCGTATCGAAGATCCCAACCTAGGATATACATTAGTATTTTCAGCTTGTGCTGTTGCCTATCTTGTGGCATGGATCATTATGAAACTGCTTGTCCCAAAAGCAAAAATCATCAGAATAGAAGAAATCACAAATCTGTAGATTTATTAAAATGAATTGTAGTATCCAATAAAATAGTTTCATAAGCCCTATGTCTTTTATGTTGTTCCATATTTAACAAATCAACAAGTTTAGTAAGAGCCGTAAAACCTATCTCTTGTGTAGGTTGACGTATACTTGAAAGAGAAGGATTAAGAGCAAAAGGCATATCAAAATTTGAAAATCCAATCACGGCAATTTCCTCCGGTACTTTCACCTTCATCTGAGCTAAAATCCCAAGGACACGGATTGTAATCACACCCGTAGCCCCAAATATAGCATTAGGCTTTACCTTGGATTTTAATAATTCGGTGAGTGCCTGCGAAATTTGTTGATCCATCATTTCACTATTTTCAAGATTACAGGTAAGCATAAATTTGGGATAAAAAGGAATATCTAAGGTTTTTAGTGCTTTTTTAAATCCTTGAATTCGTGGATTATTTTCTCCAAATTGACATCCTGTAATAAATACTATTTTCTTTCGATTAATCCTGATGAGATGCTGAGTAGCTTGCAAGGCTCCTTTATATTCATTAACTCCTATTTTCATCGTTTCTAAAGAAGGATTGAAACGATCAAACAAAACAACAGGACAAACTTCCGAATTGATTTGACGCAAATATTCTGTATTGGATGTTTCACTGACAGGGGCTAGTAAAATGCCATCCACCCCTTTATTCAATAATGCCTCAATACATGATTTTTCATTTTCTACATTTTCATGACTCTGCATGATGATAATATCATATTCTGTCTCATAAGAAGCTTTTTGTATTCCATCCAAAATTTGAGAAACAAAAATATTGTTGATAGAACAGACGACTACTCCAATCGTATTGGAATGACCTCCCTTTAAGCTTTTGGCTAAGCGATTGGGTTTATAATGATTTTCTTTTGCGTAGTTCCGAACTCTTATTTTTGTTTCCTCACTGATTTCATAACTATCATTTAAAGCTTTAGAAACTGAAGAAACAGAAAGTCCCAAACTTTGTGCAATATGTTTTATGGTAATTTTTGTCATTCTATCAATTGCTTTTTATCGATTCAGCTTATTCCTTTTCAAAGTCATAAAAGTTAATCCCAACTTCTACATCTTTGACCTTGAGTATTCTGGTATCCAGCGGATAAAAAATAAATTCTCCGGCACCGCAAATTTTTGCATCCAAAAGATGTCCTGCCAGAGCTGTATAATCCTGTCTGCCTAACGTGATATGCAAATGGGGTAGTGGCTGGCCGTTGAGCTCAGAAACATTCCCGGAAATATTAGAGACTTCCATTTGTTCATTGAACGTTTTATCCACATATTTCTTTGTTGAGGGTACAAAATAACGAAGCGTCGCTTCACTTACAGCACCAATTCCTGTTATTTCTCCCGATTTGATGTCTTGATTTATTACAAAATCGGTCAACGCTTCCACAATACCTGAATGGTTTTTCACACTCACAATATAAGTGGAATTTACTTTTTTAGCAGTCCAGTTATTTCCTTTTAAAATAGCAGTATTCGTACTCATCATATTTCAGTTTACACTTATTATTTCTTAAGATAATTAATGATCCCGATAACATCATCTTTTCCAAATCCTTCATCATGGGCAGATTGATAGGTTTCAATAAGCGTTTTTGATAAAGGATAATCAGCTCCTGCATTATGGGCTAAAAGGATATCTTTTAACATCAGGTCCAGGGCAAATGCCGGTGCATAATCATCATTGATCAGTAGTGGTGTTTTTACTTTTGTGGCACCACTTCCACTTGCACTTTCATTAATGATATCAAGCATGTCCTTCCTGTCGATTCCCAATTTATCTGAAAATAAGACCGTTTCCGCAAGGCCCTGATAGAGCGTAGACAGAAAATAATTCACCGAAAGCTTAGCCGCGATTCCTTTTCCGTTCTCTCCTAAATGTCTGATCTTTCCCAGCTTTTGTAAATAAGGTTCAGCACGATCAAGATCCTTTTCATCACCTCCTGCCATGATGATCAATGTTCCATCAGCTGCAGGTTTGGTACTTCCTGCTACAGGTGCATCGATAAAACCGGCTTCCTTTATCTTAACTGCAGAGGAAATATCATTGGTCGCTTGTGGAGAAATGGTACTCATATCTACGAAAAGTTTTCCATAAATATCCTCTGAAAGAATTTCTTCATATACCTGGCGCACTGCTGTATCATTGGTCAGCATTGTAAAAATAACATCATTGTTTTTTACCAGCTCAGTAACTTTGTTATATACGGTTGACTTCTCCTTAAAATCATTTGCTTTTTCGGTGGTTCTGTTATAGACAGACAAAGGAAATCCTGCTTTTTCTAAATTTTTAGCCATGGGATGCCCCATATTTCCTAATCCGATGAATCCAATTTTTGCGTCTTCCATATTTTTATTTTTTGTAAAATGTAAAAAGTATTAATACTGAATTGAAAGTTGGAAAATGCAGCTTAAAGATTAGATAAATAATGATAATTATGTATGGTTATTCATAACTGCCTCAGATTTCATATCCTGTAACCATTGATTTAAAATCCGGGATTCATAATTTACTTCTTATTTCTTAAGCCTTACAATGTGTTTTTCTATCCAAACAACAATCAACGTATCAAAATTACGCATTCCAAAATCAATTTTATTACCCTCACATTTTTTATAATGAGAAAACTTACAGAAATTTGCAGAAAAATAAGCAGTATAAAAATGAAGATCATTGATGTTGAAAAGTGGAACAGAAAAGAACATTTTAATTTTTTTTCAAAAATGGCAAGTCCTTATTTTGGTTTTACAGCAGAAGTGGATTGTACAAAAGCTTATGATACTGTAAAAACTAACAGTCATTCTTTTTTTGCCTATTACCTTCATAAATCGATGGTTGCCGTGAATTCTGTTGAAGAACTCAAAATGAGAATTGTTGATGACCAGGTGGTCATTTTCGATGTCATCAATGCGGGAAGTACAATTGCCAGGGCAGACGGAACTTTTGGTTTTTCTTACATCCCTTTTTCAGAAAGCTTTGACGTTTTCAATAAAGAATTACAAAAAGAAATTCAGGCTGTACAAAACTCCACAGGATTAAGATTAAGTACTGATACCGTCACCAAAGCTTTAATAAGACATTCTACTATTCCCTGGAATTCTTTCAGTGCATTGCTGCATCCTACGAATTTTGATAAGACGGAATCTATTCCGAAAATTACATTTGGAAAATACAGCATCCGTAACGGAAGGAAATATTTACCGGTTTCCATAGAAGCTCATCATGGTCTGGCAGACGGTCTTCATCTGGCAAAATACTTTGAAGAATTTCAAAAACAATTGGATTTGTAACGAATAATTTTAATGTAATTGAATTATCTTTGCAGGTAATTAAAAGGTTTCTTTTTCTTTCTGACCGGAATTTAAATCCTCGATTTGATTCCGGAAATCAGGAAAGATACTTATCTCATTATTCTATAATTAATTTTGAATTTAAAACGTTAGTATGCAGGCGAGTTCTTCTCAGGGCATTTCCAGAACTGTGATATGGCTGATGGCTATTATTTCAGGGTTGGTAGTTGCCAACAACTATTATAATCAGCCACTATTGGCACTCATTTCAAATGATGTACATATTTCAGAAAGTGCTGCCAGCAAAATATCCGTACTGACCCAGATAGGATATGCACTGGGATTGCTTCTTATTGTTCCGTTGGGTGATAAATTTTTCCGTAAAAAACTGATTTTGATTGATCTTCTTTTGGTTTTCGGATCACTTTTATGGATGACCTTTGCTACTCAACTATGGATGCTGTATGCGGCGAGCTTACTGATCGGAATGACCTCTGTTATTCCGCAGCTTTTTGTTCCTATCGCAGCAGAACTTTCATCTGATGAAAAGAAGTCTTCCAATATAGGATTGGTAATGTCCGGATTACTTTTGGGTATTCTCTTATCCAGGTTTGTAGGGGGAATCCTGGGAGAAATTCTGGGCTGGAGGGCCGTTTTTGGTATTGCGGCAGGCTTGATGATACTCGTTTGGTTTGCAGTGTATAAAATGCTTCCCGAGCTCTCACCAAATTTTAAGGGGACTTACAAAGATCTGATGCGTTCTGTATTTCATCTCGCAAGAACACAGCCTGTTTTACAACTGGCCTCTTTCCGGGGCGCAATGGCTTTTGGCTCTATGTGTGCTTTATTTACCACTTTGGTTTTTCATATGGAGAAACCTCCATTTAATGCCGGTTCATCTGTGGTAGGGAGTTTTGGTCTGGCGGGGGCAGTAGGTGCTTTAGCCGCAGCCAAAGTCGGGGCATTCCAAAAGTTCATGAATATCAACAGGATCATATTCTACTCACTACTAATCGTTTTAGGCAGTTGGGCTTTTACCTATTTTGCAGGATACACGTATTGGGGTTTGATTGTAGGAGTCATCCTTGTTGATCTCGGAGTACAATCCAGTCATATTATGAATCAAACCAGTTATTTTCTGATCAGAACCAATGCGGTCAACCGCCTGAATACGGTTTATATGGTCTGCTACTTTATCGGTGGATCATTAGGAACATGGCTGGCATCGGTTGCATGGCATTACGCACAGTGGGAAGGGGTGTGCTTCGTTGGAGCAAGCTTTGGTCTCTTAGCTTTAATCGCTCATTTGATCTTTAGCAGGAAAGTAAGTAAAACATTGTAATCCGCGTTTCTATTCGTGAAACAAAGTAGATCCAAGTTAAATGTAATAAATTTTGTTACATTAAAATTAAATGGTAACTTTGCAGAACATTACAACAAGAATTACAATGAAAATAGAAATATGGTCGGACGTTATGTGTCCGTTTTGTTATATAGGAAAAAATAATTTTGAACAGGCTCTTCAAAAATTGCCATTCAAAGATCAGGTAGAAGTAGAGTGGAAAAGCTTCCAGCTGGATCCTACCTTAAATACAGGTGAAACAAAGAATACACTTACCTACTTCAGAGAGAAAAAAGGCTTTCCTGAGACCCAGGCTACGCAAATGATCAGCCAGGTTACTCAAATGGGAAAAGGGGCTGGTATTGATTTCAATTTTGAAACTGCACTTATAACCAATACGTTTCCTGCACATAAATTGTTGCATTTATCTAAAAAATACAACAAGTCCAATGAAATGGAGGAAGCTCTGTTCATCGCCCATTTTATTGATGGCAAAAACGTGGGGGATGTTGATACGTTGGCAGAAATTGCAGAATCACTGGGTATTGATAAAGAGGAGGCAAAGCATGCAGTAACTTCAGAGGAATTGACATCAGAAGTCAATGAAGACATCCAACAAGCCAGAAATAATGGAATTACCGGCGTTCCATTTTTTGTTTTAAATGGGAAGTATGCTGTTTCGGGCGCTCAACCTGTTGAAGTTTTTGAAAATGCACTCCAGCAAACGTATAAAGAAACGGTTTCTCCATTCACAGATCTTTCTAATGGAGAAAATGCCTGTGGTCCCGATGGGTGCAGTATTTAACTGATATAATATTCAGAAGACAATTAAATTGCGTTATATAGAAAAAACCTGAAGAGATTTTCTTCAGGTTTTTCTTTTGTATTTGTAATTTTATACCCTTATTTATTGTCAGATTATGGATATCCATTTTTACCAACCAAGAAATCCAGTTCTTAAAAAATATATCCAGGGATATTATTTTATGGATAAAGATGAATCTGCTTCGTCTATCAGATATCTGACATTTCCAAACAATTTTTTCATTGTTTCAGCCTGTCAGGATGCCGAGATCAGATCGGATGAAGGCAGTATGGAAATTTATCATTCTCCCATAAAAAATATAGTGATTGATTTGGTCTCCCGATGCACAGGATCTACGGAAATCTTTTATGAGAAACCCATTAATGAAATTACCATCTACTTTAAACCTTTAGGGATCTATCATTTTTTTAATGCTGACAACTGCTTAATTCTAAAAGATAAAATTTTATCTTCGGACTTTCGTGAGGCTATGGATAAGATACTGAATGAACACGGGAAGGAAATACAAATAAAAGCCCTGGAAGAATACCTGCTCTCTAAATTCATTGATAAGCATTTGACTGGAGCCGAAAACATCATCAAAGACCTTGAGAATGATATCAGTATCCTGGACATTGCGGAAAATAATGGCATTACAAGACAATACGTTAATAAAATTACCAAACGGTTTGTAGCAAAACCAGCCTCCGAATACCGTAAAATAAACCGGTTTCGAAATTCCCTGCTGCAAAAAAAACAGGTAAAAAATCTTACGGAATTATCCTATGAAAATCTTTTTTACGACCAGTCTCATTTTATCAAAGATTTTAAGGAACTTACTCAAATAACTCCAAAAACATTCTTCAAAAAAGTTAATACAGAACAAAATAATATCTGGTTATTTATTTAATCTGTTTCCTTTTTTACAATTCTCAATTTTTCCTGCCCCGTACTTTTGTCATGAACTTAAATTATATCTCATGAAGAAAACACTTGTCCTCATATCATTATTATATTCTTTAGCATTCTGCTGCCAGAAAACAAACAACCCTGTTGTGAAAGATATTCTGGAAAAGGTCAAAGATCACTATACGGATAAAGATCTTTATAAAAAGCTTGAAACGGAATTTCAACCGGAAGACTGGGATACACTTACCGGAAAAGAACTGGCTCAGAAGCTTACTGAAAAATTGAGGACTGTGTCCGGTGATCAGCATTTTTTCATTAAATGCAAGGACGGTCTAACATCTGAAAATAAGAAAAATGCAAAGGAAACCGCTGCTGAAAATAATTTCCTTAATAGCCTTGAAAATTTCGGATTCGAAAATGTAAAAAGATTGGAAGGGAACATTGGTTATATTAATTTCAAAGGGTTTGCAGAATCCCGTTCAAGTGCGAAAACACTTGCATCAGTAATGGATTTTGTTGCGAATACCAACTCTTTGATTATCGATCTTCGTGAAAACAGAGGAGGTGATAACGGAATGCTTATCTTATTTTGCAGTTATTTTTTCAAAGAAAAAACCAATCTGTATTCTACCTATTTCAGAGACAAAGAAAAAACGGTTCAAAATACTACCCGAACAAAAGTTTTAGGAAAAAAATACCTTGATAAAAATGTCTATATCCTTACGAGCAGGTCTTCTTTTTCTGCTGCGGAAGGATTAGCCTACTTTCTTAAAAACTATAAACTCGCCAAAATCATTGGAGAAAATACCGGAGGGGCGGCAAATCCTGTAGACGAATTTATTATTGCAGATCAATACCTCACCGTTATTCCGGTTGGAAAAATTACAGCCACAATAACCCATGGAAACTGGGAACACACAGGTATTTCCCCGGATATAAAAACCACATCGGAAAATGCTTTAAAAACAGCATATATTCTGGCTTTAAAAGAGATCATGAACCGTAAAATACAAACAGAATTAAATAGGGATGAACTGGAAAGTCTTATAGAGAAATTAGAAAATGAGAAAAGCAAGATGGCAATTTTCTAAGCTTTATATTTTCCAAATTGTAATACATCATAAAAAATCCTTTCTGCACAAATGCTCAGAAAGGATTTTATAGTAAAATTTAAATCTTTAAATGATTAGAAGTCTTTGAAGTTTTTACCCAAATGTTCTTCTATTACAAAGAATGGATCTTCTTTAAGGGTATGTCCTCTCATATCTATAAGACTTACTTTACTCATCATACGAAGCATGATCCTTCTTTCACAGGTATGTTCAACACCATTAATATTTTTTATTCCCGCGCGGAAAGCAGATCTTCCGTGGGCACATAAATGGTTATTAACGACGATAACATCTCCTGCCTGAGGAGTAAAATCTGAATAAATCAGATGTTTTGCTTCCTGCCAGAATTTACTGAGCGCATGATGGGCAATATCTGTTTGCTTAATATCCGGATTAAACAATTGCTCTGCGGCATCAAATCTCATAAACGGCAGTTCCTTATTTCCGTATAAAATAGCATCTAAAGTATCGATTTCCTCTGCCTCGGTTTTTAGATTCGCATCCTTAGGAATCTTAAAGATCGGATCAAATAAAGGTTTGTAATCTTCATGAATAGATTCATGGGAACGGATAGAGTAAAGGGTAGAAGGTACCTGCTCTTCATTACGGATATACATAAAGCTTAAAAAGTCTGCCTGATGTTTAAGAAAAGCATCTTCCGTATGGACATACAGATCTGTAGCTGATCCTGATCCCGTCTGAGTATCCCGCATTTTTTCATCCGGAATGATCGCATGGATCAGCCCGCCTCCCTTACGCTGTGAATAATACTGTACCGGTTTCGATGGAAGGGCACCATGCAACAAAGCACAGGCAAATCCGTATTGATTGAATTTTGAGTAATCCGCCGATTGCCAGTTGGGTGGAGTCGTTCCTATTTTTTCCTGGTCAATGTCAAAAAGGCCCTGGAAAATCAATGCACCATACTGCTCTCTGGAAAAATCGCTGGCAAATGACGCCAGAACCTTTAATAATCTTTCCGGTAAAAAATAAGAGGCCAGTTGATGAACCTGCATGACAAACTCTCTGTTTTCAAAATTTCCATATTTTCTTTCGAGATGATCTACCGCGTCTTTGATCATCCTGCGCTCGCTATCTGTAATCTGAATGGCTACAGGAAGTACTCTTTCCATAGTCAAACTGCTTTCTTCAAGAATTTTTAGAGAATTCATTAAAAAAAATTTTGTGTTAGGATTAAATTATTATATTTGTTTTTAATTATTCTAAATAACAATTGCGTTGTCAAATTTATGAATTTTTAATTAAGTACCAAATAAAAAATGCAAAAAAATAAAACTTAACGTATTGATTACGAGATAGATAACCTATGTCCAAATAAAAATAAGTCAACACCATTTTTTTTAATCAACGTTATAAATAAATATATGAACAACGAAATTTTGCCTCACGAAGGAGTGATAAACGACACTTTGAATCACTTTTCGGGGAAATTTGAAAACATTTTTCATCAGGATAATTATGATCACTATCGTTCCGCTATCAATGACACTTTAGACCTGGTCGGAACATTTCTTCATAGAAACGACAAACCATTTAGCGGAATAGAAGCTAAAACAATGAAACAAAAGGTTCAGCACATTGACCTGAACCAAAAACTCTCTTCTTATGAAGAGCTCCTGAATGAGGTGGATGACATCTACGTAAAGCATGCCACAGCCTTTCACCTTCCTCAATATGTAGCCCATCTCAATTGCCCTATTGTAATTCCAGCATTAGCCGGAGAAATTCTTGTGAGCGCTATCAACTCTTCACAGGATACTTATGATCAGAGTGCCGGCGGCACTTTTATGGAAAGAAAACTGATTGACTGGACAGCAGAAAGATTAGGGTATTCTTCTGAAAGTGATGGTGTATTCACCGCAGGAGGTTCACAAAGTAATCTGATGGGATTGGTGATGATGCGGGATGTCTTCTCTCAAAAAAACTTACATCACAACATCAAACAAGACGGCTTACCGCCTGAAGCCGGCCGTTTTAGAATTTTCATTTCCGATAAAGCGCATTTCAGCAATTCAAAGAATGCATCTATTATGGGGTTAGGGGAAAAATCCATAATAAAAGTTCCCACTGACCATGAATTCCGGATGGATATTACATTACTTCAGAAATACATGAAGCGTGAGATCGAATTAGGAAATATTCCTATCGGGATCATAGCAACCGCCGGAACAACAGATTTTGGCAATGTAGACCCATTGGAGGATATTGCGAATATCGCGGCTCAACATAATATCTGGATGCACGTAGATGCAGCATATGGTTGTGCCTTACTTTTAAGCGCGAAATACCGTCATCTTTTAAACGGCATTGAAAAAGCAGATTCTGTAACAATAGATTATCATAAATCATTCTTCCAACCGATCAGCAGTAGTGCTTTCATTGTTAAAAACAGGAGAGAACTTCGAATTCTTAAACATCATGCCGATTATCTTAATCCTGCAGAAACGGATGAGGAAGAGATTCCTGCACAGATCAATAAGTCTATTATACAAAGTACCCGTCGATTTGACGCCTTAAAACTTTGGTTTACCTTAAGAATGATGGGGCAGGAACAATTGGCTGAATATACCGACAGGGTGATTGATCTTACTAAAGATGCAGCAGCAATGATCACTGAAGACCAGGAATTTGAATTGCTATCGCATACTGACCTTAGTGTATTGGTATTCCGTTATCTGAGAGACGATATTGAAGATCTGAATGCACTGAACTTACATATAAAAATGAAATTGTTCTACAGTGGAGAGATCCTAGTAGCAAGTACCAAGGTTGATGGTAATTTCTATCTGAAATTTACTTTCCTGAATCCTATTACTACTACTGAAGATATTCATCAAATATTAAACACAATAAAAAAGCATGGAGAAAATTTTGGAACAACAAACTAATGTTGCAGAAAAAGCGCTTACCATTACAAGCAGAATCTTATTGAATGGTATGTTGCGGGAACTGGGGAACGGAAGATTTTATGAAGGAGTTCCAAAATATGATACCCTTACTGCCCGGGCACTTCAAAACAGCAATTACCCGCTATACATAAGATTTGAATTAAAAAAGAGCAATCTGTTTTTATTCGCCCCTGTTGCTTATCGTTCCGAAAGTTCATTTCACAATTATGCAATGCCTTTATGGGCCGTTGATCATAAAAATGAAAGCATTTTTGAGGTGGATATCGACCAGCTGACAGCTTTGGTTTATAAAGAGCTTTCTGAGCAATTCAGTGAACAAGGGTTGGAATTGTTTACCAAAAGAATCCAAAGCAGCTTCAGAAACCTGGAACTGATCATGAATGCTGGTGCTCAGGAGAATGATCCTGTTTCTTACTCGTTTCTGGAATCTGAGCAGAGGCTTCCGGCAGGGCATAATCTTCATCCTTTTACCAAAGCAAGGATGGGATTTTCAAAAGAAGAACAGCTTTTATATGGTCCTGAATTCAATAAAGAGATACAGCTTGAGTATTTTTTAGTGCATAAAAACAATGTTGTAGAAAACTCTGTTTTAGAGATCTCCTACAATGAATTTCTGAAAAGCATCGTTTCTCTGCCTTCGGACTTTGGAAAAAATTATCTTAAAGAAGGGGAAAGCCTGTCCGACTTCTATATCGTTCCATGTCATCCCTGGGAAGCCAGTTATCTTTTATCGATAAAAGAAGGCTCGGAAATGATAGAAAACAGGACATTAATTTACATCGGAGCCCTGGGAGAAGGATTTTATTCAACATCTTCTATAAGAAGCATGTACAGCCCTCATATTCCATGGATGCCAAAGTTTTCCCTGAATGTTCTTTTAACCGGTTCGATCAGGATCAACACTGAAAAAGATTTAAAAAGAGGCTATGCTTCAGCATTATGGCGTAAGCACGCAGCTTCAGCATTTGAAAAGGATTTTAATCAGTTCAAACTTCTTTTAGAACCTGTAACATTGGGAGTCTACCACAATGATAAAAACATTGATAGTCTTAATTTATTAGTTCGCGAGAATCCGTTTTTACCTGAAGATAAAATACTTTTACTCGCCAGGTTATGCCAGGATGAACCTGCTGACGGAAAGACTTTTATACAGAAATTTTTCTCGGATGTTTCAGATGTCCTGGGAATGGGTCTTGAAGAATCCATAACCATCTGGTTCGAAAAGTATATTAAACTATTAATCGCTCCATTAAACCACTTATACAGCCAATATGGAATGGCTCCTGAAGCTCATCAGCAGAACCTGTTGATTCAGCTGGATGATCAATTGCTTCCTCAAACACTTTTTGTAAGAGATGCACAGGGTTATCTCCTCAGAGAAAGTTCGAGAGACCAGTATACCGGGCTGGCTAAAGAATATCCGGAGATTGAGGATCTCTTTATCAAAGATGAGCGTCTTTTAGATATCATTTCTTATCATGTACTGGTGAGCAATTTTTCAGCACTTATCGCCTCATTAGGAAAAACAGGGTGGGTAAGTGAACGAATGCTGATTGATATATTATACAGGGAGTTTGATGCCATTCACCATGAGATGCCTTCAGCGTTTACCAACTATGCCCTTCAAAACAGGTATTGGGGAACCAAAACAAACTTTAAGGCAGTAGCCAATGAGATTGATGGAATTACCAGTGCCGGGGCTATTTCTTATGCCAGAGTTCCCAACCTTCTTTACAAATATTTCTTCTCGGATCAGCTGATCAATCCAAAAGGAAACGATGTGTTCTTCAGGCGTTATTTTCAGAAAGAAGATGTTACAATCAGTATGCGTCCTATTAACCTTGATGAGGATCTTGAAATGCTTCATGAATGGTTCAATCGTGAGCATGCTGTAAAAATATGGCAGATGAACTGGCCGATTGACGAGCTGGAAACCTATTACCGACTGATGTTACCGGGTGACGAAGCCCACAGCTATATTATTTCGAGTAATGATGAACCTTCCTGCAATATTGAAGTTTACTGGCCATGCCGGGATATTGTGGGAGATTATTATGATGTAATGCCTACAGACTATGGGACGCATCAGTTTATAGCTCCGACAGATCCTAAAAAGAAATATGTTTCTCCTTCCACACAATCTATGGTAGATTACGTTTTTGCCCAACCGGAAGTTGGAAAAATGGTAGGAGAAGGCTCTGTAGATTCTTTTGCATCCATGATGAATAAGGCACATGTAGGCTTCAAAATAGAAAAAATCATTGAAATGCCACACAAAAAAGCCAATCTGAACTTCTGCTACAGGGAATGGTATTGGGAAAAATTCCCACAAAACAAAGATGTACAAATCACCGCAAAAATCGCTGAACATGACTAATGAAACCATATATAATGTAATAGGAATAGGTATCGGGCCTTTTAATTTAGGGCTAGCTGCTTTATCCAATCCTATATCTGAACTAAAAACACTTTTTCTTGATCAAAGGGATGGCTTCGACTGGCATCCGGGATTAATGATAGACCACGTAACCCTTCAGACACCGTTTTTATGTGACTGTGTTTCGATGGCGGATCCTACCAATCCCTTAAGCCTTCTTAATTATCTTAAAGAAACCAACAGGTTATATAAATTCTTTATCAGGGAAGATTTCTTCATTCCCCGAAAAGAATACAACCGCTATTGTCAATGGGTAGTCAGCCAATTGCCACAATGCCGTTTTTCCACACAGGTTGTCGATATTATTTATGAAGACGGACTTTATCTGATTACCACGCTTCACACCAAAACCAAGGAGGCGGTAGTTTTTAAAGCGGAAAGACTCATCCTTGGTACCGGGACACAGCCCCATATTCCTTCATTTATTCCCAAAGAAGATTCCAGGATCCTTCATACAAGTTCTTATTTGTACAGAAAAGAGGAGCTTTTAGCTAAAGGCCGTAAAATAGCCGTAATTGGTTCAGGGCAAAGTGCTGCGGAAGTCTTTTACGATCTTCTTCAAAGCCGCAATGAAAATACGGAATTAGGATGGTATTCCCGACCTGACCGGTTTTTCCCGATGGAATATTCAAAGCTTACCTTAGAGCTTACTTCCCCTGATTACGTAGATTATTTTTACAGCAGAAACGAAGCTGCCCGCAAAGCTATCTTAAGCAAGCAACAGGCACAGTTTAAAGGGATCAATTATGACCTGATCAACCAGATCTACGATTTTATCTATGATCTTAATATTGATAATGCCGATCCAAAGCTTACGATCATTCCCAACAGCCAGCTGGATCGGGTAGATAACAGCAATACAGAACGTCTTACCCTTGAATTTACACAATTGGAACAGGATATCCCTTATGAACAGGAAGCTGATTATCTCGTAATTGGAACAGGATACCGTTATCATGAACCTTCATTCTTAAAAAATATTGAATCAAGAATTAAAAGGGATTCCAACGGGTTATTTGCCGTGAACAGGAATTACTCAATAGATCATAACGGAGGTGAAATTTATGTGCTTCATGCAGAAGTCCATACCCATAGCTATATTTCTACCGACCTTGGAATGGCGGCTTACCGTAATTCTTATATCATCAATGATATTCTGGGAAGGGAGCATTATAAAATAGAAAAGAAAATAGCCTTCCAGGATTTTGACGTTGAAAAACACGCAATGCCAACCGCCAAAATATAATGAATAATGAGTAACGATAATACGATAATTAACCAGAAACACTGGCTACAGGCTAACAGGGACCTTATGGCCAAAACAATCGCCGAATTAATGCATGAGGAGCGATTAAAGCCTGTCGCTGTGTCTCAAGATGAAGAAGGATATACCATCTTCAGACTTGAGACAGGATTTGAAAACATAGAATATAGCTTCAGGGGACAGGAAAGAATGATGGATTTCTGGCATATTGATAAAGCCAGTATTACAAAAACAGAGAATGGCGAAAAAACCGACATCCTTAATATCCCTCAATTTTTCCTTGAAATGCAGGCGGTTTTTGATCTTGATTCCAATACATTAGCAAAATACACAGAAGAATTACTGCATACTTTATATTGTGATTCCCTGATCTTGTCCAGAGGGATTATGACTTCAAAGGATCTGGCATCCAGTAATTACCAGACAGTAGAGCACCAGATGACAGGCCACCCATGGGTTATTGTCAATAAAAGCAGATTAGGCTTTTCACCTATTGACCTTGAAACCTTTGCCCCGGAAGCGGATAAGAGCTTAAAAGTCCTTTGGTTTGCCGCTCATAAGAGCAGATCATCTTTTCATTCTTTAGGGCATATCGATCAGGAAGAATTTTACCGCTCTGAAATCGGGGATGAATTATATCAGAATTTTCAACAAAAACTGATCAACAAAGGAAAATCAGTTGAGGATTATCATTTCATCCCGGTGCATCCCTGGCAATGGGAACATAAGTTAAAGATCCATTTTGCCGGAGACCTTGTCTCCGGAATATTAATTCCGATGGGAGAGGGTAATGACGTTTACAGCCCGCAACAGAGCATCCGTACTTTATTCAATGCAGATCATCCTGAGAAGAGATACTTAAAAACGGCTGTCTCCATTCTGAGTACCGGAAACATCAGAGGACTTTCCCCTAAACAGATGAAAATAGCACCCTCCATTACAGATTGGGTAAAAGGACTGATCAAAGGGGATTCTTATCTGGAAAATAAAGGAACCATATTTCTCGGTGAAGAAGCTTCAATCGCTTACTACCATCCGCAATACGGTGCTATTACAGGCGTTCCATATCAATATAATGAGTTCCTGGGAGCATTATGGCGTGAAAGTGCCGGATCTTATTTAAAGGAAGACGAAGAAATGTTTACCATGGCTTCATTGCTCTATGTGGATCAAAACGGAGTTCCCCTGGTACAAGCTTTTGCTGAAAAAGCAGGAATTAGTGTAAAACAATGGATCACAGATTATCTGGATGCTTATCTTACTCCTCTTCTTCATATCTATTACACCCATTCTCTTTGCGTAACACCTCACGGAGAAAACATTATGGTGGTATTGAGAAACGGGCTTCCACAAAGAATTGTTATTAAAGATTTTGTAGATGACATTGTTTTAACCACAGAAGCCAGAGAAAAATTACCGGATCATCTGGCAGACGGACTGATTCAGTCCTCAAACAAAGAAAATGTTCCATTGTCCATTCTTCTTGGAGTTTTTGATGCCTTTTTCAGATATTTATCAAACGTTCTTCATACTTATTCGGATCTTAAAGAAGAAGAGTTCTGGACACTTGTTCATGAATGCATAGAGCATTACAAAAATCAAAACCCTGATTTAAAGGAACGCTATGCAAAATATGATCTGTATGTTCCGTCATTCAAAAGATTCTATATCAACAGTGTACGCTTGAAAAATAACGGTTACAGTGAAAACAAAGCATTTGCTATTCCAAAGAAAGATGGTGCTTTACCCAACCCATTGTACCAGATAGCCAATAAAAATTCTGTTGTGGCACTATGAAAAAGTTCCTGCATCTTGTAAAAGACGGTTCTGTATTTGCGTACGGAGCATTAGCCGGGAGAAAAACCGAGCTTACCAGCGGAAGCATCAACCGGTCAATCTTCAGTTTAGCCATACCTATGGTGATGGAGCTTGTTATGGAATCTGTTTTCGTGAGTATCAATCTTTTAATTATTGCGAAGCTTGGAGATAAGGTCCTCGGACTTGTTGGTATTACAGATAACTACATCAATTTTGCCAACGCGATTGCCATCGGTCTTGGGATAGCGGCTGCTACATTAACGGCAAGGAGAGCAGGTGAAAAAGACAAGGAAGGAATGGGACAAACGGCACAGTATATCATACTGCTTGCGTTTGGATTTGCCCTATTGGTTGGGGGACTGTCATTTATTTTCGCATCCGATATCATCGGCTTTCTCGGGATTAAACCCGATAGTATTGATCATGGAGTCCTTTTTTCCCAACTGGTATTTTTAAGTATCGGATTGGTTATTCTGAGGCTTTCCATTAACGGGCTTTTCAGAGGGGCCGGGGATGCTTCCCTTGCTATGAAATCCCTTTGGCTTTGCCATATATCGAGTATGGTATTCGCGGTCATCTTTGTTTTCGGACTTGGTTTTATTCCTGCTTACGGATTAATGGGATTAGCTTATGCTACTGTTTTATCCCGTCTGCTCGCGGTAATATACCAGTTTTTTATCCTCCTTACAGGAAAAACTAGCATCAAGATCGGTACGAAGTTTCACTTCGACCTTTCCTTAACAAAGAAAATCCTCAAAATTACCTTTGGCGGACTGGTTCAGTATATTATTCCTGCCTCCAGCTGGCTGATTATGGTGAAGATTATTGCAACCTTTGGAACCACCGCACTTGCAGGTTACATTATTGCCCAAAGGATAGCTTCTGTGGCAACCATGCCTGCCTGGGGAATAGGAAATGCTGCGGGAGTTCTTACGGGCCAGAATCTGGGAGCAGGAAATCCGGATCGTGCGGAAAAAACCGTATGGAGGGCAGGAGGAATCAACATGACATATCTCGTGGCTGTTGCTTTATTCTGGCAACTGGCAGCGGAATATGTTGTTACCTTTTTTACTTCGGAAGCCCAGGTCGCTCAGTATGCAGTCCAGTATATCCACGTGGTTTCAATGGCTTATTTGTTATTAGGCTTTACAATGGTGATCAGCCGCGCACTTAATGCTGCCGGAAATATCATGCAGGTAACCCTGCTGTATATGATCATGTTTTATGTTATTCAGCTTCCTTTGGCTTATCTCCTTGGAGTAAGGCTTCAATGGGAACTGAAAGGAATATTTACAGCTATCGTTTCTTCGGAAATTGTACTGGCTGTGCTTTTCCTTATGATCTTCAGAAATGGTAAATGGAAAACTATAAAAATTTAAAATGCACACAACAGACGAATTTTATGAAATTATTGCATCAGCAATTGCAGTAAAAAAAGAAATGATTGATGAAAACCTTACCTACCAGGAAATCCCGGAATGGGATTCTATGTCCCATCTTCTTATAGTAGAAGCATTGGAACAGTTCTACCAAATAAAGTTTGATTTTAATGATATTCTTGAAATGGGAACTGTAGGAAAGATCCGCGACAAAATGAAAAAATACGATGTACTCGTAGAAAACTAAGTATATGAAAATTTTAGAAAATGTAATTGCCAACAGAAGCCTCTCTTTTATAGAGGCTTCCAGTGGCAAAAGTGTTCCGGTAGGAACATTGTACCGGTCATTAGGCCTGAATCCTGTAGAAAAAGGATTGATTTTTTTATACAATGACAATCAGCTGTCCAGTATTGAAGTTTTACTGAACTTCTATGGTACGGCTCATGCCATTGCAATTCTGGGACAAAAGCTTCACCCGGACTTCAAAGAACGCCTGGAAGTAGAATACCGTCCGAAATACATCTTTGATCCGTCACGGGAAGAGCTTCAGGGATATTCATCCAGAGAATTCTCAGAAACCATTAAAATCTTTGTTAAAGAAGATTATAAACCGGAAGTTTCCATTCATCCGGATATTAAGATTCTTTTAAGCACCTCGGGAACAACAGGAGTTCCTAAGCTGGTTAAGCTTTCGGATGAGAGTCTTTATAAAAATGCGGTGAGTATTCTGCAATATATGCCTATCCTGGAATCGGATGTAGTTCCGTTAAATGTCCCGATTAATTTCGTGTATGGTTTTTCGATTTTCACTACCAACTGTATGCGGGCAGGGAAAATAGTATGCACGGATAAAGATATTATGCAAAAGGCATTCTGGGATGAAATGGAAGAGTACGGATACAGTACACTGGGTGGCGTTCCATACCTTTATGAAAATCTGAACCGAATAGGCTTCTTCAGAAAAGACAGTAAAAGCCTACGATACATGACCCATACAGGAGGGGTGATCAACGGAGAACTTCGAAAAACGATCTTCAATTACTGTCATGAATTTGAAAAACAATTCTTTGCCCAATATGGACAGACAGAAGCCGGAGGAAGAATGGCTTACCTCAGTACCGATGGACTTCTTGAAGAAGAAACGTCTATTGGTAGCCCGGTACACGGCGCAAGCTTTGAGATCGATCCGGAAACAGATGAACTTCTTTTCTTCCATGAAAGTATATGTGGAGGATATGCCAATACACTCCATGATCTTGCGTCTTATGAGCAACCCAAAGTGCTTCGTACAGGAGACACCGCCAGGAGAGGACAAAATGGACTGTATTATATTACAGGAAGAATAAAACGCATCATGAAGCTATTCGGAATTCGTCTCAACCTGGATGAGGTTGAATTTATTCTTAAAAATGAACTGGAGGGAAACACATTTGTATGCCTTAATTCCAATGACAAAAAGATCATTGTATTATATGACAACAATGAAATTGATCCCCAAATTATCACTGAAACCATAAAGAATAAATTACGCATCAATCCTCAATATGTACGCACGGAACATATAGAGACATTTCCATTATCCCAAAACGGCAAAATAAATTATCCCCTGTTACAAAACCTTCAGCATGAAAACATTTAGAACCCTTATATTACTTTTACTTCTTGTCAGCTTTCCCGTAATTGTCTCTGCACAACAGAGCGAACGTGTCAACGGCAAGATCATGCTGTCTGATAAAGCACCGGTAAAAAACGCGCTTTTAAGACTAGTAAATACGCCTTATCAGGCAAAAACCAATAATTCAGGAGAATATTATTTTGACAACGTGCCGCCTGGGGAGTATACTCTTCAGGTGGTTTTAAATGATATCGAACTCACACGTGAAACCATTCGTATTGAGAAAGATGTCTATGAAATCCCGGTTATTTATACCGCGGTGGAGAACAATGTTATTGAAGGAATTACCGTATATGCTGTAAGCAGAAATAAATTTCTCGATAAGGACAGTACTTCAATTGCTAAAATGCCGTTGAAAAACCTGGAAAATCCACAGATGTACACCAGCATCAATCAGCAGATCCTTAAAGAACAGCTTGTTTATGATGTTTCAGATGCCTTGAAAAACGTTCCTGGTGTTGTGAAAATGCAGGGAAGCGCCGGAAGAGCAGGAGACGGAAGTTTCTACTATAATTTAAGAGGTTTTCCAACAAGAGTTTCGATGGTAGACGGTGTCCCGGCAACCACCAACTCTGAAATTGATCCTTCAGATATTGAACGTATTGATGTAATCAAAGGACCTTCCGGAACATTATATGGTGGAGCGGTAACATCATTTGGCGGACTGATCAATGTTGTAACCAAAAAACCAAAAGATTATTTCGGGGGAGAAGTTTCCTATTTATTGGGAAGCTATAACCTGAATCGTGTTACAGCTGATGTTTATGGTCCGATCACCGATTCCAGAAAAACTTTATTCCGATTAAATGCAGCATATCAGTATCAGAACGGATTCAGAGATTCTGAGTTCAGAAAGTCTATGTTTGTGGCTCCTACACTGAGTTACCAGGTTAATGACAGATTAAAGTTCAATCTTGGAGCGCAGATTTATACCTACGAAGGAACGAATACGCCGATTATTTTCCTTGCCAGAACACGCCCGTTTGAAGCACATACTCCCCAGGAGCTCGGATTTGACTGGAAAAGATCATATTCCAACAATGATATGAGTTTAAAAGCTCCGTCTATCAATGTAAAAGCTGAGGTTAATTATAAAATTTCCGACAACTGGAGTTCGCAGACTTTGATTTCGAGAAACTACAGAAAAACAGAGGGATTATACCAGTATCAATTTATCCGATCACCTAAAAGAGACGATATGCTGGAACGTAACGTACAATGGCAGAATTCCGAAGGAGCTTCCACAAGTATCCAGCAGAATTTTAACGGACAATTTAAAATTGGGAAAATTAAAAATAAACTCCTGATCGGATTGGATTATTTAAATCAGTCACTGAACAATAATAATTCTCCAATCGTTAAGTATGATACGATCAACGGAAGGGATCTTACGGGTAAATACGGTGCAATATCAAAAGATCTGGCTCTTCAGAAAATACAGATTTTCACACAAAATGCTATTACTAAAACAGGAAAATCGCCATTGGAAAGAAATACAATTTCAAGCAATATGTATGGGGCTTATATTTCTGATGCCGTTTATATTACCGACCGTTTAATTACATTGCTTAGTTTACGTTTTGATCATTATGAAAGTAAAGGTCAACTTGACCTCAATACCAATACGAATACAGGTGCATTCAATCAGAATGCCTGGTCACCGAAACTGGGTATTGTTTACCAGGTATTTAAAGATCGCCTGTCTGCATACGCCAACTATATGAATGGTTTTAGCTATGTAGCTCCGAGCTCTCAGCCGCTTCCAGATTATAGCGGAGATTTTAAACCTCAAAGATCTAATCAATGGGAAGCTGGAATTAAAGGAAATTTGTGGAGAAACAAGGTGAATTTTACGATCGGATATTACAATATCCTTGTCGACAATATGCTAAGGGCAGACGTTGTGATTCGAGATGGAAAAGGGTATAATGTAACCATTCAGGATGGAGAACAAAGAAGTAAAGGAATTGAAATTGAAACCATTTTAAACCCTATCCATGGTTTAAATATTATGGCAGGATATTCATACAATGACAGTAAATTTGTAAGATCCGCGGCCAATGTGGAAGGCCGCCGTCCTTCATCTTCCGGTCCTGCAAATGTATTCAATTCATGGATCAGTTACATACTCCCAATCAACGGACTACAGGGATTAGGTATAGGTTTCGGACTTAATCGTGTAGGTAAACAAATAACAGTGGATAATGCAACTACAGGACAATTTATATTTCCTGCCTATACATTGATCAATGCTTCTGTCTCTCTTGAAAAAGAAAGATACAGACTAGGATTTAAAATGAATAATTTAGGGAATGCCCAATATTTTGCAGGGCAAGGTGTTGTAGTAGCCCAAATGCCTCGTAATTTTGTAGCTGAGGTTAGCCTTAAGTTTTAATAATGAATTCTAAATTGAGAAAAATCACATATCAATTACATCTATGGCTCGGACTAATGTCCGGGCTTATAGTTGTAATAATGGCAGTTACCGGTTGCATCCTGGCATTTGAAAAAGAATTAAAACATACGTTCTATCCTGAAAAATATTTTGTCAGATCAGTTAAAAATGAAAAGCTCCCATTTTCGGAACTAAAATTGAAAGCTAAACAGGCATTACCTGACAGCTTAAAACTTAGCAGGGTAGAAATATCTTCCGATCCTTACCGCAGTTATGCATTCCGTTCCCTGAAAATGAATGACGAAGCATGGACATATTGGGGAACTTATATTTATTATTACAGGGTTTATATAGATCCTTATACCGGAAAAGTTCTTGCAGTTGAGAACGCCAAAACCGACTTTTTTGAAATTGTGATGGATCTCCACAGAAGATTATTGCTTGGAGAAAAAATAGGAAAGACCATTACGGGATATTCCACACTGATTTTAGCGATCATGCTTTTTTCCGGCTTAGTGATCTGGTATCCCCGTAAAATGAATAAAAATGCATTGAAAGGCATGTTTTTTATTAAAACATCAGCTAACTGGAAAAGAATTAATTATGACAGTCACAATGTTCTGGGTTTTTATGCTGTGATCCCTCTGCTTCTGATCTGCTATTCCGCAGTGATATGGAATTTTGAAAATATTGATCAATGGGTAAAGAAAACTTTAAACGGAAAGGCCCACACTGAACAAAAAGCTAAGAGTACAGTACCCGCCACCGGGTTCTCCAATCAAAAAATGATCCTGGATATCGTAGGGAATAAAGTGGAAAAAAGTCTGGCAGGTAAAAAATCCGCATTGATCAGTTTTCCCAAAAAAGAAGAGGGAACGTACTATGCAGAGATAACATATGGTGATAAACAATACCAGAATGAGCAATTCAATTTTGATCAATATACCGGGGAAACTTTAAAACATCAATTGTATAATGACAAAAATATCGGGAACGGAACCGCTCTAAGAGGAAGAAATTACGATCTGCATACAGGAAGTATTCTGGGTACGGCAGGCAGAATTTTATATCTCATTGCTGGTTTAATTGCGGCATCACTTCCCATTACAGGATTTATGATTTATCTAAACAGGAAAAAAAAGAAACCAACAAAAAGGAGTCATGCAAAAATTCATAAGCGAAGACATTCCTTTTTTCAAAATAGCCACTAAAAAGAGTAATAAAAATAGTACTCATTTTTATGGGCTTAAAAAATTATGAAATCAGTCTCTTTACATTTTCAGATAAAATTCTGATACTTTGTTCCATTTCTTCGAAAGTTAAGTTTCCAAATCCCAGCCTCATTGCCGTAAGATTTTTGTTTTGATACAATAATGTTTTAGGAATGAATAGGTTATTTTGAGCGCAATTCCTGCTGAGCTGCATAAGGTTCAGGGGAACATTCCACTCAATCCAGATCGCTAAGCCACCTGATGGTTTTTGGAACCGTATATATTCCCCAAGATATTCTTCCAGTAAAAGAGCGAACTGGTCCCTTCTTTCCTGATAAATCTTGACCGATTTCTTAAGATAACGATGAATTTCTCCTTCAGCAATCATTTCACCCAATACCTGCTCCATAAGAATATCACCCTGACGGTCTATAATTCCCAAATATTTACGCAATTCAGTCATCAGGTTTTCCGGAGCCACAATAAATCCTGTCCGGAATCCCGGGGCAAGTGATTTTCCGAAAGAACCGGTGTAAACAACCATTCCGTTTGTATCTGCACTTGCTAAAGGAAGGATAGGACTCTTATCATAATGGAAGTCATAATCGTAATCATCCTCCAGGATCACAAATCCAAATTCGTTCGCCAGATTCAACAGCTCTAGTCTTCTTTGAGCACTTAACGTTACCGTGGTAGGATAGTGGTGGTGAGGAGTGAGATATAACATCCGTATCTTTTGCTTTTTACAGGCCTCCCTTACATATTCCACCATAATTCCTTCTTCATCGATAGGAACAGGAACAATATGAACCCTGGCTTTCTCCAGTATCATATTAACCGAAAAATAGCTCAGTGCGCCTACCAATACAGTGTCGCCTTCTGATAAAAGTACTTCCGAGACAATATAGATGCTCATTTCCGTACTTCTTGTAATAAGCAGATTTTTTTTGGAAATAGGAAGCCCTCTTGATAGATTCAGGTAATGAGAAAGGTTCTTTTTAAAGAATTCACTTCCGTCATGATTATAATGGCCAAGCATTTTATGATGTGCTTTACGCTTGAGAATAGCACTGTAAATCTTGGAATGCTGGTCAATCTGTGTTATCCTGATATCCGGTACCCCATCATTCAACAGATATTCACATGCAGAATGCTCAAATGGGTTATCGAGGATATTGGACGTTTTAAAAGAAAAGCCTGTTGTTTTCGGATAATGTTCAAGGTCATTGGTTTCAAAATTTTTAACCTTTGTAGGCTCATCCTTATTTTTCCCGATAACAAATGTCCCCTTATTCGGGATGCTGTCCACCCAGCCCTGAGCAAACAGCTCATCATATACGGCAACAATCGTATTACGGTGCACTTCAAGGGTTTGACTTAAAGCCCTGGTTCCCGGAAGTTTGGTCCCAAAAGGTAGGTAACCACGCTGAATCGCATTGATCAGCTGATTGGCAATCTGCATATATATTGAAGCGTCTGAACTTCTGTTAATTTTGACAAAACTCTGATAAGGAATTTCAACCGGACTATCCATAATATTAAAACTGGCACCATTCAACCATCCGGCAATATACTACATTTGAATCAAAATAAAAATACATGGAATTTTACAATCTATTAGAACGTATTGTAAAAAATAATGAGGTTCATGCCAAATGGCTGAATACATTATCTTTTATGGAGAATGCAGGAGCCAGAAAAATTTCCAGCTGTGAGCATCCTACCCAGGTGAGCCAGATCCAGCTAAAACATGCAGCAGAAGAACACCGCCATGCCTACTATCTGAAAAAGCAGATCGGAAAGCTTAATCCCGACTTTTGTAAAACCTATGAAAAAGAAGAGCTTCTGGCTTCATTGGCAACCCGTCAATATCTGCACTCTTTGGATATTAAAGCGTGTAAATATTTACAAAAAGCATTTTCCTTAACCAAAGAAGAGCTAAAATATGCGGCTTACCTTTTTGTAACCTATGCCATTGAAGTACGTGCCGATGAGCTATATCCCGTATATCAGGATATCCTGACTAAAGAATCTTCTAAAATTATGGTAAAGTCAATCATTCTTGAAGAAGAAGGACACTTAGAGGAAATGATCAATCAACTGAATGAGTTTTCACCAGACTGGCAGCTTCATGCAGAAGAGATTCTTAAAATTGAACATCAGTTACATGAACAATGGATCAGTTCCATTACAAAAGAAGTAATAGAGCTGAATTAAAAATGGGAGGCGGTCAATTAGCTCATTTCCAGCAGGCATTGGATAAAAGAAGAGAGCAGGGAATCTTCAGGTCTCTCCGGCCTAAGCTTGAAGGAACAGATTTTTATTCTAATGATTATCTGGGTCTGGCACAAAATAAAGCATTTCAGCATTATTTGCTCGGGCAGGTTCAGAATAATCCTGCATTATTAGCAGGCAGCACAGGATCAAGACTAATCAGTGGTAATAGTACAGTAGCCGTTCACACGGAGGAATTTATTGCCCACCAACATCAATACGATTCAGCATTGCTTTTTTCTTCCGGATACAATGCCAATCTGGCTTTGTTCTCAGCCCTGCCAGGAAGACAGGATAGTATTATTGTAGACGAACACATCCACAGATCGGTACACGATGCCTGCTGCATCACCCATGCAAAAAAGATCAAGTTTAAACATAATGACCTTATCAGCTTAGAAGAAAAATTAAGCAAAATTCAGGGAAACTGTTATATTGGCATTGAAAGCCTGTATTCGATGGAAGGTGATTTTGCTCCTATCCAAAAAATCGTTGAGCTGGCAGAACAATACAATGCCCATCTCATCGTGGATGAAGCTCATTGTTTTGGTGTTTTAGGATATGGATTAGTTAATGAAAATCAATTACAGGACAGGGTTTTGGCTACTGTGATAACCTATGGTAAAGCTTTAGGAGCACATGGAGCAGCTATTTTAAGCAGTCGGCTGATCAAAGACTACCTCATTAATTTTGCGTCTCCTTTTATTTATACCACATCAGCACAGGATGTCCAATGGAACTCTGTAAAAGCCGGATATGATTTCCTGAAAATCCATCCTGAATTAGCATTAGAACTACAGCACAATATCACCCTTTTTAGAAAACAAGGACTTCAAAGCCCTTCATCAGAAAGCAGCCCGGTACAGGCTATTGTTATTCCTGATAACCACCAATTACAATTGCTGCAAAAAACATTATCGGAAAAGGGAATGCTCACCTATGCAGTCTACAGTCCAACCGTGAAAGAAGGAACAGAAAGATTGAGGGTCTGTCTGCACAATTTTAATACCGAAGAAGATATTATTGAGCTTGCCACAACAATCAGAGAAATTATGTGAATATAAAATAACGAAATCACAGAATTGAGGATTTGTAAGTTGATTATCAAGAGGTAAAAACCTTCTACTTTTTAACACATTATAAATCCACAATTTTAAGATTCAGCAAGTAAGCTGTTCAGCGATTTCGCCTTTAAACAATATTAAACCTATGAAATTATTTGTCACCGGAATAGGAACCGAAATAGGAAAAACAGTTTGTTCAGCAATTTTAACCAACCATTTTAAAGCAGATTACTGGAAACCCGTTCAATCCGGAGATCTGCATTATACGGACAGTATGAAAATTAATAATTGGGTGGGACATGAGGTCTGTTGTTATCCCGAAACCTACCGTTTACACCTCGCGGCTTCTCCTCATCAATCTGCAGCAGCAGAAGGAAAACAAATCAGTGTTGACGATTTTCAGTTACCGGATACATCAAACACCCTGGTCGTAGAGGGAGCCGGAGGATTAATGGTACCACTTTCGGATCATGAATTTATGATTGACCTGATAGAAAAACTGCAGTTACCTGTTGCCCTGGTAGTCAGAAATTATTTAGGATGTATCAATCACACTTTGTTATCCATAATGGCTTTAAGAGAAAGAGGGTTTTCATTAAAATACCTGATCCTTAACGGATCTTTTCCCACCGATACAGAACGGGTGATCATCAACTATATAGAAAAAGAAACCCATATCATCAGAATACCTGAGATAGATTCAATTACAAAAGAAAACATAGAAACAATATCAAACAATTTAAAACACGTATACAATGGATAAAACAACAAAACTTAGAAATGACTGGACGAAAGAGCAGATAGAGGAAATATTTAACCTGCCTCTATTAGAACTTGTATACAAAGCTGCGACCGTTCACCGGGAATGGCATAACCCTGAAGAAGTACAGATCTCAACGTTATTATCAATAAAAACAGGAGGTTGCGTGGAAGACTGTTCCTATTGCGGACAAGCTGCACGCTATCATACGAATATCAAAGTACAGGCCTTACTTCCTACAGAAAAAGTAATTGAACATGCTCAAAAAGCCAAAGATTCTGGATCTTCAAGGTTCTGTATGGCTGCTGCGTGGCGTGAAGTACGCAACAACAAGGATTTTGATCGCGTAATCGATATGGTGAAAGGAGTAAACGAGCTCGGATTAGAAGTTTGCTGCACATTGGGAATGCTGACAGAAGAGCAGGCAATACGTTTACAGGAAGCAGGGCTATATGCTTATAACCACAATCTGGATACCTCTGAACAGTATTATGAAGAAATTATTTCAACGCGTACATTCGATAACAGGATCAATACCATTAATAACGTTAGAAAAGCAGGAATTACTGTATGCTCCGGAGGGATTATCGGTCTTGGGGAAACCAATGGGGATCGTATTTCCATGCTGCTGACATTAGCTACAATGCCTAAACACCCGGAATCCGTTCCGATCAATGCCTTAGCCAGAGTAGCCGGAACCCCTCTTGAAAACAATCCCAAAGTAGATACCTGGGAAATGGTGAGAATGATCGCTACCGCAAGAATTGTAATGCCATCATCAATGGTTCGTTTGAGCGCGGGACGCATCGAGATGACCGAAACCGAACAGGCATGGTGCTTTATGGCAGGAGCTAATTCCATTTTTACCGGAGAAAGGGAAACTCTTTTAGTAACGCCAAACCCAGGAGTTTCGGAAGATATGCAAATGCTCAATACCCTCGGATTGAAACCGATGAAAAAAAGAGAAGAAGCCTTTGTGAATAGTGAAAGTTAGAAGTTAGAGGTTAGAGGTTAGAGGTTAGAGGCTAAATTACAGATAAGTCCAGATCTTTATTCTTTATTCTTTTCTCTTTTCTCCTCTTTTTCTCCCCTTCATCATACACACTAAAACAACACACAATATAAATCAATCTATGCCGAACGAATTACAAAAAAGAGACCGGGCCGTGAACTGGCACCCGTATACTCAGATGAAAACAGCTGACGATGCAATTCCTATCGTCAAAGGAAAAGGAGTATATCTCTACGACAATGAAGGTAAAAAATATATCGATGCTGTTTCATCATGGTGGGTTACTTTGCACGGACATGCTAATGAGCATATTGCCGAACGTGTTTACAGTCAGCTGAATACATTAGAGCAAGTTATTTTTGCCGGATTTACCCACGAACCGGCGATACAGCTTTCTGAAAACCTCCTGAAGCTATTACCGGATAATCAGGAGAAGGTTTTTTATTCAGATAACGGATCAACTGCGGTAGAAGTTGCTTTAAAAATGAGCATTCAGCATGCTTACAATCAGGGAAAATCAAAAACAAAGATACTTGCTTTCAAAGATGCTTATCATGGAGATACCTTTGGTGCAATGTCAGTGAGCGGAAGAAGCATCTGGACCCAGCCTTTTGGCGAAATGCTGTTTGAAGTGATCTTCATAGATACTCCGAATTCTGAAAATCTGGAAGAATTAAAAATCCGGATTGAAGATTTTGCCGATGATGTGGCCTGTTTTATTTACGAACCATTGATACAGGGAGCTGCCGGAATGCTGGTACACCATGCTGAAGATCTTAGTAAGCTTATGAAGTTCTGCAGGGAAAAAGAAATCATTCTGGTCCAGGATGAAGTTTTTACAGGATTCGGAAGAACGGGAAAACTTTTTGCATCGAATCACCTGTCCGAACAACCTGATATCATGTGTTTTTCAAAAGGATTAACAGGCGGAACAATGCCAATGGGTATTACAACCTGCTCAGAAGTGATTTTCAATGCTTTCTTATCCGATGATAAATATAAAACTTTATTCCATGGTCATTCCTTTACAGCAAATCCTTTAGCCTGTGCTGCGGCACTTGCCAGTATGGAGCTTTTATTACAGCAAGATACACAACTTGCCATTGAAAGAATCTCCCAACAACATGCTGATTTTACAAAAATCCTTCAGCAGCATAAGAAAGTGGAAAATGTCCGCCAAATGGGAACCATTCTGGCTTGGGAGCTCAAAACGGATCAGGGAACTTCGTATTTTAATGAAACCGGAAAAAAGATCTACAATGAATTTCTGTCCAGAGGAATTATCATGCGCCCGCTGGGAAATGTGATGTATCTGGTTCCTCCTTATTGCATTACCTCAGGAGAGCTTGATTTCATTTATGAAAATATCATAGACGTTCTTAACCTATTTCTGAAAATGAAATAGCCCATACTCTCGCTGCCGGCAACGATACACAGATTTAAAAAAACACAAAATTATGATCTGTTACATTAAGCATGGTATGCGGGAGTATATTTTTGCATCTTTTTTCGCTGATTGGAGGAGATACTGAAGAAAAGTAAATCTTTAATTCCACGCTGTCTAAATTTAAAGTTTAATGATCAATTTTTCCCTTGAATATTGATTCTTACCCCTTAAACTCTTAAATTAGCTCCTCATAATAACTATTACAATGATTCTTGAAACAGAGAGATTAGTCCTCAGAAACCTCCATGTAAGTGATAAAGAAGCTCTTTTCGAATACCGGTCAGATGCTGAAACCAATGAATTCCAAAGCTGGATCCCCAAAACAATAGATGAAGTGGAAGCTTTTATCCTTAGAAATCCTAAAGAATTCAATCAACCGGAAACCTGGTATCAGCTTTTGATTACGGACAGGAAGACAAATGACGTGATCGGGGATGTTGGCATCCATTTTATAGACAGTGACAACAAGCAGGTTGAATTTGGAATTACCCTGAACAAAAAACACCACCATAAAGGGTATGCTTCAGAAACATTGAAAAGCCTCATTGATTTGATGTTCAAAGACCTTAACAAGCATAGAATTACAACCTCTGTTGACCCCGCAAACAAAAGTTCAATTGATCTCATGAATCGTATAGGTTTCAGAAAAGAAGCTCATTTTGTTGAAAGCTTATATATAAATGGTGTTTGGGTTGATGATCTCGTTTTTGCTTTATTACAAAAAGAATGGCTTAATAAATAGCTTTTTGAATATATCTGGCACAATTTTGCCATGCTATTTCACAATATCACTACGTATTTAATTAAATATCTTTAGCGCATGAAAAATTTGGTAAACCTGCTTCTGGTACTGATCACTTTCGGGCTTACACCCGCACAAAAACTCATCCACAAAGAAATTTTCAGCCCACGGATGAACAAAAATATTAAAACCATTATCATTACACCCGATATTAAGCCTAAAGAAACGTATAAAACAGTTTATATTCTTCACGGGTTCAGTGGGAATCCGGACAGGCTTGTAAAGGAAGACCTGCCTAATCTGCTTGACAAAGCCAAAACCTACAACACGATTTATATCCTACCTGATGGCAATTACAGCAGTTGGTATGTAGACAGTCCTTTGAAAAAAGACTCACAATATCAGACTTTTATCGGAAAAGAGCTGGTAGACTATATCGATAAGAATTATCCTGTAAAAAAAGAGAAAAAGTACCGTGGTATCTTAGGATGGAGTATGGGTGGCTATGGTGCGGTAAACATCGGCGTAACTTATCAGGACACTTTTGGGATTGTGGGAAGTTCATGTGGAGCTTTAGACCTAAAATCTATTGGAAAAGGTTACGAACAATACAAAGTTAATGAGGTTTTAGGCCCTTTGGAAAAGCTTGATCCAAAGTTTCTTACGGACAGTAAAATAGAGAAAATGATCGGTGCCAACCAAACCTATATTTTCGATTGTGGTACTGAAGATCAGCAAATGATCATGATGAACAGGAAATTTCATGAAAAACTTGTAGCCAATAAAATCCAGCATCTATACATAGAATCACTGGGCGGCCACACTACGGAATACTGGAGCAGATCATTATCAGATCAACTGGCTTTGTTCAATAAATATTTTGATAACAAATAATCAAAAATAATTTGAGATAGTGATTTCAAAAATCTAAGAAATCGCACTTACTATAAAGTATGGAATAAGCCTTATATAAAGCAAACTAATCTTTTACAGCCATTTCATTTCCTATTGAAATGGCTTATTTTTTGGATGTTCATTCTAAATTAATTTCTATGATATCCATATTGCTCTTAGAACTCAACTGGAAAGAATTACTGATGGGACATGAGGAATGGTCATTTATTCTTGAAATCATTCTTCGTACAGCTATTATGTTTCTGACAATCATTATTGGCCTCCGTGTTTTAGGCAAAAGGGGTGTAAAACAACTCTCTATTTTTGAACTTGTTGTTATTATCGGTTTAGGTTCTGCCGCCGGAGACCCCATGTTCAATAAAGATGTCGGAATTATTTCTTCCATCATTGTTTTCCTAGTGATCATCATTATGTACAGCATCATTACCTATCTGATCGGAAAATACAAAAACGTTGAAAAAATCATTGAAGGAACTTCTATCTGCCTTATTAAAAATGGGAAGTTTGCTATTGAGAACTTCAAAAAAGAAAATCTGGGAAGCGATGAATTTTTTGCAGAGTTAAGATTAAAAGGCATATCACAGCTGGGACAGATCGAAACAGCTATTGAAGAAATTTCAGGAGAAATCAGCGTATTTTATTTTGAAGATACCCAGGTAAAATATGGCCTTCCTATTATGCCGGACTCTTTAAAAAAAACCGTAAAGTACATCGATGAAGAAGGATATTATTCATGTACTTTCTGTGGACAAACGGAAATAAAAAATCAGGGAAATGCAGGAGATTGTCCGGTTTGTAAAAAAGATGAATGGGTATTGGCAAGCAATAGGAAAAGAGTGACATAAACATCAATTGAAGTTTAAAAAAATTCCTAAACTGTAAAAATTGAGTTCTAGTAAAAACTTTTTTTTATTTAGCAATCTTTATAAATCGCGGTACTCCTGGCAAACTTAAAAAAACAATCCTGATCATCTCATGATAATTAAAGTTTCCTAAAATCTAAGTGTTCTTTTTTCCTTATATTTGTTATCCCAAGTATCAGTTTTAAATAAAAACTGTGAAAAGTCTCATTAATCATTAACCCTTTTTATAACATTAATTTCCTCTTTACATGGTAATATCTGTGTAAAGCAATGGAAGAATACTTGTAAAAAACACTCAAATACCCGATAATTACACGTGAAGATTCACAATAAAAGAAAATACCTCAGTTTTCTTAAGTTTAAAAGAGATTTTCAGAAATATGGTCTCGAGAAAGTACGCAGCTATGAACTTGTCCTTCATTGGCTAAGCAACAGACTCAGCCGCAGCCAGTTTCTTATTCTTTCGGGTATCCTGGTTGGATGCACTGCCGGACTGGCAGGTGTGATCCTTAAAACATTGGTTCATACCATCCATTATTTCATTGTCAATAAAGTCCATTTCGAATATCAGATCCTTTTTTATATTGTTTTTCCTTTTTTAGGAATTGTACTGACTACCAGTATTGTTCTTACTTTATTTAAAGGGCAGGACAGGAAAGGAATCGGCGCCATTCTTTATGAGATAGCTCAAAACTCCAGTATCGTTTCTTCAGTAAAAATGTACTCGCAGATTGTGCAGAGTGCCATTACCGTAGGATTGGGAGGATCTGCAGGGCTGGAAAGCCCTATCGCCGTTACCGGTGCTGCCATAGGATCAAATTATGCGCAGACTTATCGTTTAGGATATAAAGAAAGAACTTTGCTTTTAGCTGCAGGAGCAACAGCAGGTATTGCGTCCGCATTCAATGCCCCGATAGCAGGAGTAATGTTCGCATTTGAGATCCTGTTGACGGGAGTTGTCTTTTCCGATTTTATTCCGCTTGTAGTTGCTGCGGTCTGCGGAAGTCTTTTATCCAGGATATTGCTTCAGGAGGATATCCTTTTCAGGTTTCACGCCAGAGAATCTTTTAATTACCACAATGTTCCGTATTATCTGATATTAGGTATTGTTACAGGTTTATATGCCAGATATTTTGTGATCATCTCCCAGAAAGTAGAACATTTTATTAAGGAACTGAAAGTTTCCCGCATACGCAAGGCAATGATCGGAGGAGCTGCGTTGTCCTTACTTTGCGTCCTGTTTCCTCCGTTATTTGGTGAAGGTTATGAAACAGTAAAGGATTTCACCAATGGAAATACCCATTTTATAATTGAAAACAGTCTTTTCAGATACTTTGAAATCGGAAACTGGACGGTCATTATTTTTCTGGTCCTGATATGCCTGTTAAAAGCTTTTGCGACTTCTATTACCATTTTCAGTGGCGGGAACGGGGGGAACTTTGCACCTTCACTTTTTGCGGGAGGTACTGTCGGTTTTCTTTTTGCCATGATCTGCCAGCAAATAGGGTTTGAGGATGTTCCTGTTACCAATCTGGTTCTTGTAGGAATGGCAGGCGCGATGAGTGGCGTACTATATGCACCTCTTACGGCTATATTTCTTATTGCCGAATCCAGTTTCGGATATGATCTGTTCATTCCGTTAATGATCGTTTCTGTAATGTCTTATTTAATGGCAAAATGGTTTTCCCCGATATCTCCGGAGCTAAAAAACATGGCTGATGAGGGCAAAATATTTACCCATGAGCATGATAAAAACCTGATGTCTTCACTTCGTACAAAAGAATTGATAGACAGGGACTCCCAGACTATTAGCCAGGATGCTCCCATTAATGATTTGTATGAACTGATCAAAAATGGAAAAAAGAACATATTTGCAATAACGGATGATGAAAAAATGCTGAAAGGAATTCTAACATTGGACGATATCCGGCCTTTGCTTTTTAACAGGGATAAAGATGCGTCATTCACCATCCAGCAGCTTATGAAAGCTCCGCCGGCAGTTATTCACCCCGAAGATGAGCCTTTGAAGATCATTCAGGTTTTCGATGAAACAGGGGTTTGGAATTTACCTGTTGTGGATGCTCAAAACCGTTTTATCGGCTTCATTTCAAAATCTACCGTTTTAATGAGCTACAGAGAATTGCTGAAGGAATATTCCGATTAGAATCCTTTTATTTTAAGAAACAATATTTGATATCTTTGTATCCATGAATATCCTAATCATAGAAGACGATCAGAGAGTTGCCCAGCTTACCCAAAGAGGTCTGGAAGAACAGGGATTTACGGTAACTCTGGCTTATGACGGGTTGTCCGGAAAGAAATTGGCCTTACAGAATGATTACGATCTTGTGATAACGGATATCGTTCTTCCTAAAATGGATGGAATCGACCTTTGCCGGGAAGTACGCCTGATCAAGCCTGACCTTGCGATCATTATGCTTACCGCATTGGGAACAACGGACGATAAGGTAGAGGGTTTTGATGCCGGTGCAGACGACTATCTTGTAAAACCGTTTGAAATGAGGGAATTACTGGTAAGAATAAGAGCTTTACTGAAACGCAACAACAAAGCTGCTCAGAATTCGGGATTTATCCTGCGTTACGCTGACCTGGAAATGAACCTTCATACCAAGATAGTTAAAAGGAATACAAAAGATATCAACCTCACTCCGAAAGAATTCAAACTGCTCGAATACATGATGCACAACCCGGAAAGAGTGCTGTCAAGAGTAGAAATTGCCGAAAAAGTATGGGATACCCATTTTGATACGGGAACTAATTTTATCGATGTATATATCAATTACCTTCGTAAGAAAATAGATAAAGATTTTGATCAGAAACTCATCCATACCAAATCCGGTATGGGATTTATTCTTAAATTGGAGTGATGCAAATCAAAACCAGGCTTACCATATTATTCACCATTATTACAGCAACTATTTTGCTGGTATTTGCTTTTGTAATCTATTTTTCCGCAAGCCAAAGCAGGGAAACCGAATTTTATGCGCTTTTAAAAAAAGAAGCCTACACCAAAGCCAATCTGTTCCTGAATGCTAAAGTAGACAAACATACCCTCCAGGAAATCTATCACAATAACCGTAAAACCCTGAATGAGGTTGAAGTAGCTATTTATAATACAGATCATCAGCTTTTATATCATGATGCAGTGGATATTGATTTCGTAAAGGAAACCTCAAAAATGCTTGATGATATCAATTCCAAAGGAAACATTCAGTTTTATCAGGATAACTGGCAGGTGATTGGGGTTACTTATACGTACCAGGGACAAAAATATCTGGTTACGGCGGCAGCGTATGACCAATATGGATACAGCAAAGTCAGTAATTTATTGAAAACGATTGTCATTGTTTTTATATTTTCAATCATCATCATTTTTCTGGCAGGAAGAATCTTCTCAAGAAAAGCGTTTCAGCCCGTAAATGAAATGACGGAAAAAGCTCGGAATATTTCAGCAACAAATCTCGATCTTAGACTGGAAACTACAGGAAATAAGGATGAGTTATCGGAACTGGCCAATACCTTTAATGACATGCTCAATCGTCTGGAAAGCTCTTTTGATGCCCAGAAAAATTTTGTTTCCAATATTTCCCATGAACTGAGAACCCCTCTGGCCGCAATCATTACCGAACTGGAACTTTCCATTAATAAGGAGAGGACCAATGACGAATATAAAACTGTGATCAGCAATGTATTAGACGACTCCAAAAAGCTGGTCCGTTTATCAAACAGCCTTCTGGATTTTGCCAAAGCAAGTTATGATCCTACGGAAATTTCCTTTAAACCTGTAAGGATCGATGAGATATTGCTGGATGCCCGACAGCAGGTTCAGAATTATAACTATGATTATAAGATTGACCTCAATTTCAAAGCTGATATTGATGATGAAAACCAGATTACGGTAAATGGAAATGAGTATCTTTTAAAAGTGGCATTTGTAAACCTTCTTGAAAACGGATGTAAATTCTCCGATGACCATAAAAGCACAGTCTCCATTATATTCAGTAATGAAAAAATTATCCTTACATTTTCAGACCTTGGAATTGGTATTTCAGAAACAGATATGAACTTTATTTTTGCTCCTTTCCATCGAGGTGAAAATAAAGAATTTGCGGATGGAAACGGAATAGGGCTTCCTCTTACCAAAAAAATAGTTGATCTGCATAAAGGCAGCATCACCGTATCTTCGCAAAAAAACAAAGGGACAACCTTCACGGTAGAGCTCCCGCATTTATAAAATTTCTAATAAAATTCTAATTTTTTTCTAGTGGTTCTCTAACCGTGTTTGTGGCAGATTGTAAAGACCTTTGTGCCAGCAAAATAAAAGAAGAGGAATCATGGGATTATTGGAATTTACAATCAGACTTTTAAGCGGAATGTTATTAGGTTCCGCCATCGGTATCGAAAGACATTGGCGTCAGAAAAGTGCGGGTTTACGTACCAATGCTCTGGTTTCCCTGGGTGCTACGGCCTTCATTCTTCTTTCCATTAAAATCGGTGGCGATGCTACCGGAAGGATTGCTTCATATATTGTAAGCGGTATAGGCTTTCTCGGTGCCGGAGTAATCATGAAAGACGGACTCAATGTACAGGGATTGAATACCGCTGCAACCATATGGTGTTCTGCCGCTGTAGGTGCTCTTAGCGGAATGGGTCTTCAGATGGAAGCCGCGGTAGTTACTGTTACCGTTATGTTCACCCACATTATCCTTCGTCCTATAGGTATTCACCTAAACAGATTCACTTTCGTAAAATCCGGAAATGTACAGACAGACTATCTCTTTACAATAAAATGTACGGCCGAAGTGGAAAACCATATCCGTGTACTGCTCATGCAGATGCTGGGAAATGATGAAAAATTGTTACTGAAATCCCTGTCAAGCGATGATGTAGATGATAATGTTATCATCACCGCTGTAATCGTTACCGCAACGCCTCAGGACAGCCTTATAGAACGTACGGCAAGCCGTCTTACCATAGAGGAAAAAGTACATAAGGTCAGTTGGGAGATTATAGGTACCCAGTCGGAATTATAATCTCTCTCTTTAACCCAAAATTACCTTTTCGGGTAATGATCTACTAAACATGCATCCATCCTGTGATGCAGGATATTCTGTTCCTTTTTAACTCATTAATACCATGAGTCATGATAAAACTAAAAGAAAAAATTAAAAACCCATTTCATTCTGTAATCAATTCAGACGGAATGAATATCGGAACCATTACCAAGCTGCAAAATGCATCCAGCCAGGATGATAAATTTGTATATGTTATGCTGGAAACCAGTGAAGAAGGTATAACAAAGATAACGGCTGATGAACGTAAAGCCAGGTTCGGACACAATGAAATTCAACATCAGAAAGCTCCCAAATGGTACATCCAGCTGTTAAAAGCTTTTGCCAACCCTTTTATCTATATTCTGCTGGCTATTGCTGCAGTATCCTTTATCATTGATGTATGGCTCCCCCCCGCAGAAGAACGTGACTTTAAGACGGTAATCGTGGTTTCGGTTATGATCCTGGTCAGTACGCTATTGCGTTTCGTACAGGAATACAGGAGCAATGCTGCTGCTGAAAAGTTGAAAAGCATGGTAAAAACAACGGCTACTGTACTCAGGAAATTTCAATCTAAACAAGAAATACCCATCAGCGAGCTTGTTCCGGGCGATATTATTTATCTGTCTGCCGGAGATATGATTCCTGCGGATTGCAGGATTGTACAGAGTAAAGATTTGTTCGTCAGCGAAAGTATGCTTACAGGCGAAGCATTACCTGTGGAAAAGAACCATCTTCCGATCCGCGATGCAGAAACTAAACAGGTCATAGAACTTAATAACCTGTGCTTTATGGGAACTAATGTGGTAAGCGGCTCAGCGACGGCAGTTATTGTGGTGACCGGAGGCTACACCTATTTTGGTAGCATCAGTAAATCCATCACTGGAGAACGTCCTGAAACCAGTTTTGATAAAGGAATCAATAAAGTCAGCTTTCTATTGATCCGTTTTATGCTGGTTATGGTTCCCGTGATTTTTTTGGTAAACGGACTTATAAAGGGAAACTGGCTGGAAGCCCTGTTGTTTGCTATTGCCGTTGCCGTAGGATTAACTCCGGAAATGCTTCCGATGATCGTTACAGCTAACCTGGCGAAAGGAGCCGTAAACATGAGCAAACGTAAAGTGATTGTAAAGCGCCTGAATTCCATCCAGAATATCGGTGCTATGGATATCCTGTGTACAGATAAAACCGGAACTCTTACTTTGGATAAAATTGTCCTTGAAAAACACCTTAATGTCCATGGAATAGAGGATGACGAAGTATTGAAATGGGCATATCTGAACAGCTATCATCAGACAGGACTAAAGAATCTTTTAGACAAAGCTGTTCTTGAGCATGTTGAGCTTCACGATTATTTAAAAGTGGAAGAACAATACCTGAAGGTAGATGAAATACCATTTGATTTTCAGCGTCGCAGAATGTCTGTTATCCTTAAAATGCACAACGGAAACCATCTCCTTATCTGCAAAGGAGCCGTAGAAGAAATGCTGGAACTATGCAGTAAAACTTTCGATCCGGGAGATAACAGGAATATTCATATTGAAAATGACAAAGCCGTTCCCATGGACGACGCCATGCGTAAGATCGTGCTGAAAACTTCAAAAAAAATGAATGAGAAAGGACTCCGGGTGATCCTTGTTGCCATCAGGGAATTTGATGCCTCTCATCCGCTTACTTATACATTGGAAAGTGAAAAAGACCTTACCCTTACCGGATTCATCGGTTTTCTTGATCCTGCCAAGCCATCAGCTCAGCCGGCGATAGAAGCCTTACATAAATTGGGTGTTGGGGTAAAAGTACTTACCGGTGATAATGAAATTGTAACCCGGAAAATTTGCAAAGATGTAGGAATTCCTGTTCACCATATTATCAACGGAAGGGATCTGGATGAAATATCAGACGAAGTTCTGGCAGAACGAATGGATTCTGTTTCTGTATTTGCCAAACTAAATCCTTTACAAAAAGTAAGAGTTGTAAGAATTTTACGCGATCAGGGACATACGGTGGGCTTTATGGGAGATGGAATTAATGATGCAGCGGCCCTTAAAGAGTCGGATGTAGGGATCAGTGTAGATACGGCAGTGGATGTGGCAAAAGAAAGCGCAGATATTATCCTTCTTGAAAAAGACCTTATGGTTCTCAGAAAAGGGGTGATCTACGGGCGAAGAACCTTTGGGAATATTATCAAATATATTAAAATGACTGCGAGCAGTAATTTTGGGAATATGTTCAGTATGCTGGGAGCCAGTGCATTTCTGCCTTTTCTTCCTATGCTGCCTGTTCATTTGCTGATCCAGAATTTATTGTACGATATCTCCCAGATTTCTATTCCCTGGGACAGAATGGATGAAGAATTCCTTGAAACACCAAAAAAATGGGATGCAGGCGGAGTGGCTAAATTTATGTTCTTTATAGGACCTATAAGCTCTATTTTCGATTTCGCCACATTTGCCGTGATGTATTTTGTGTTCAAAGCCAATACACCAGAACATCAGACCCTGTTTCAAAGCGGATGGTTCATTGAAGGTTTACTTTCGCAGACCCTTATCATTCATATGATCCGTACAAGGAAAATTCCTTTCATACAAAGCTGGGCCACCGCTCCGGTAGTTGCCTTAACAACTTTAATCATGATTATAGGGATTGCTATACCTTTCTCACCATTTGCAGCAGCTTTAAAGATGCAGCCTTTACCATTAAGCTATTTCCCATGGCTGTTAGGTATACTCACTTGTTATTGCGTGCTCACTCAATGGGTGAAAAACTGGTTTATCAGAAAATTCAATACCTGGTTGTAAGAAAAAGAATTCCTTTTCAAGTATTTATCGATCCAATTTCAAAACAATTAAAACTATAAACGTAATGACTATTAAATCAGCACGATTGAAAAGCAATATGTCCGCAATGATATGGCTGACAACTGCATCAATCTTTCTTTATTCCTGTAATAATAAGAAAGAACAGTCTGAAAACACAGCACCGTATATCACAAAAGGAGATACGATCATTTTGCAGAAAAATACTCCGATACTTTCCAAACTAGTTTTGCATAAAGTACAGGAAGAAGAATACAATCCCAATTTACTTACCGTAGGAACGGTTAAAGCGATTCCCAATACCTATGCAGAAGTTGCCTCACCATTTGCCGGAAGGATATTGAAATCATACGTTAAACTAGGGCAGAAGGTAAATTCCGGATCGCCTTTATTTTCAATAAGTTCCAGAGACTATCTCGCTGCACAAAAAGAATACCGTGACGCCCAGCAGGAATACCGTCAGGCCGAACTGAACCTTAAGCGTCAACAGGATTTATTACACCACGGCGTGGGTATCCGGCGTGAAACGGAAGAAGCTGCCACAGAATTCCAGATTAAGAAAACAGCACTCGACAACGCATCGGGAGCTTTGCAGATTTTTAAAAATGGTAAAAATATGTCTCCGAATACTCCTCTTGTCGTTGTATCTCCAATACAAGGAGAAGTGGTAACGAATAATATTGTTATGGGACAATACCTGAAAGAAGACGCTCCGCCTATTGCCGTAATTGCAGAGCTTTCCAAAGTATGGATAGCAGGACAGGTAAAAGAAAAGGACATTCGTTTTCTGCAAAATTTAACCTCGGTGGAAGTCAATATCAGCGCATTACCGGATAAAAAAATTATGGGAAAAATTTATCATATCAATGAAATTGTCAATGAGGAAACCCGAAGTGTGGAAGTCCTGGTGGAGTGTGAAAATGATGACCGGCTTTTAAAACCCGGGATGTTTGTGAATGTAAAGTTCATTAACACCGCGGAGAAAAAAATTTTTGTTCCTGCTAAGGCTGTCCTTCAGTTCAATGATAAAAATTATGTGCTGGTACAGACCTCTCGTAACCAATATGTAAAAAGGTATGTAGAAACAGGAATTACGGAAAATGATAAAATACAGGTCCTCAACGGGCTGAAACCTGGCGAAACGATCATCAGTGAAGGAGCTTTCTATCTTCTGGATGCTAAATAAGGAACCCAATGAAAAACATATTAAACAATATCATTGCTAAACGATGGCTGATACTGGCATTGTTTGCACTGCTTGCTCTTTTCGGATATTATTCATGGAAACAACTTTCTATAGAAGCTTATCCCGATATCGGAGATGTTACTTCCCAGGTTGTTACTCAGGTACCCGGTTTAGCTGCCGAGGAAATTGAACAGCAAATTACCATACCTATTGAACAGGCAATAAATGGACTCCCAGGAATGCATGTCATGCGAAGCAAAAGTACCTTCGGATTATCCATGGTAACCATCGTTTTCAATGACGGGGTCGATGATTACTGGGCAAGGACCAGAATTAAAGAAAGGCTGGGGGATCTCGAACTTCCGTATGGAGTAACTCCTGGGCTGGATCCGCTCACCTCTCCAACAGGAGAGATTTACCGCTATATCATTGAGAGTAAAACCCATGATCTACGTGAGCTTACTGATCTTCAGAATTTTGTAATCATCCCGAAAATAAAACAGGTTTCTGGAGTGGCAGACGTTACCAATTTTGGTGGGATTACCACCCAGTTTCAGGTAGAACTGGATCCGGTAAAGCTGGAACAATACAATATTAGCCTTAAAGAGGTGGCAGAAAAGCTTGAGGCCAACAATGCCAACTCAGGTGGAAGTGTTATGAACAGGGGAGACCAGTCTTACGTTATCCGTGGAATCGGCCTGGTTAAATCTCTCGAAGACATGGGTAGGGTTGTCGTAAAATCAGTTAATGGCTCTCCCATATACATGAATGACATTGGCAAAATAAAATATGGGAACCTTGAACGTAAAGGAGCGCTAGGCTACTCAGATCAGCGGGGTGTTAATTACTCGGACAACATAGAAGGTATTGTTCTGTTGCTCAAAGGAGAAAATCCATCTGTCGTATTAAAAGGAGTAAATGATGCTGTTGATGATCTTAATAAAAACATCCTTCCAAAAGGTGTTCAGATCCATGTTGTATTAGACAGAACCAACCTTGTTGATAATACATTACATACCGTATCTAAAACTTTACTTGAAGGAATGACCTTGGTTATCATCGTATTGATTGTATTCCTTGGAAGCTGGCGCGGCGCCCTGCTTGTGGCCATTACCATCCCCCTGTCTTTGCTTATTGCATTTATATTAATGCATTTCACTAATATTCCGGCTAACCTTTTATCCCTTGGGGCTATCGATTTCGGGATTATTGTAGATGGGGCTATTGTAATGCTTGAAACGATTTTAAAGAAACGGGAAGATCATCCTGAAGAGGAACTGGAAGAAAAAACCATTACTCAAAAAGTAAAAGAAGTAGCCAAACCCATATTCTTTGCCACCATCATTATCATCACCGCTTATTTGCCATTGTTTGCTTTTGAAAGAGTAGAAAAGAAATTATTTACGCCAATGGCATTTACAGTAGGTTACGCATTGCTGGGTGCCCTTGCTGTTGCATTATTCCTCATTCCGGGACTGGCTTTTGTCATCTACCGGAAACCACGGAAGATTTACCACAACCGCTGGCTTGAGAAAATAGGGACGGCATATCATAACAGAGTTCAAAAGATCATGAGCCGTCCTAAACGGATATTTATTCCATTGATTGCTATCCTGCTGACGACAGGCGTTTTAACAGCCCTGGTAGGAAAAGACTTTTTACCTCCGCTGGATGAAGGATCAATATGGCTTCAGGTTTCTTTACCACCAGGCATTACAGTAGAAAAATCAAGAGAAATGAGTGATACGCTCAGGGCGCATACTCTTAAGCACAAAGAAGTAACGTATGTAATGGTACAGGCTGGAAGAAATGACGACGGAACTGACGCCTGGACACCTTCCCATTTTGAGGTGAGTGTGGGACTAAAACCGTATAGCGAATGGAAATGGGGAAGAAGTAAAGCGGATCTTATCAAAGAACTTGAAGCAGAATACGCAACCATGCCGGGATACAATATTGCTTTCACCCAACCGATGATCGATGGCGTAATGGACAAAATTTCCGGGGCCCATAGTGAACTCGTTGTTAAGGTATATGGAAATGATTTTAAAGAAACAAGACGAATAGCAGAAGAAGTAATGGCTACTTTAAAAAAGGTAAAAGGAGCCGTGGACCTTGCTATAGATCAGGAGCCTCCATTGCCCCAGTTACAGATAAAGGTAGATCGCGAAAAAATCGCCCAATATGGACTCAATGTATCTGATGTTTCAGATCTTATAGAAGTAGCAATCGGGGGAAAAGCTGTTTCAAAAGTATATCAGGGAATCAAAGTATACGATATTATTACGAGGTATAACGAAACCAGCAGAAATACGCCGGAAAAAATAGGTAGCCTGATGCTTACCAATGAATCCGGGGCGAAAATCCCACTATCCCAGGTTGCGGATATACAGTTGAATACAGGGGAAAGTATGATCGCACGTGAAATGAACAAGCGTCATCTCACCGTACGCCTTAACCTTCGTGGTACCGATTTAACGTCATTTTTATCACAAGCAGAAAATGCCATCGAAAAAAATGTAAAATATGATCACGAAAAATACAGCATCAAATGGGGTGGTCAGTTTGAAAACCAGAACCGTGCCTACGGAAGGCTTTCTGTTATTGTTCCCCTGGCGCTTTCCATTATGTTTATTTTGTTGTATGGAGCTTTCCAGTCATTCCGTCAGGCCGGGCTTTTAATCAGTATAGTTCCGCTGGCTCTTTTCGGAGGAATGCTTGCTCTCAATCTTCGGGGCATGACCCTGAATATTTCATCAGCAGTAGGTTTTATTGCTTTATTTGGAGTCGCCATACAAAATGGGGTAATCATGATCTCCCACATCAATGACCTGCGAAAGAAAGGGTACGACCTGAAAAAAGCAGTAACAGAAGGAGCTTTCCATCGCTTCCGTCCGGTTCTGATGACCGCTACTGTCGCTATATTGGGGTTATTTCCTGCCTCATTGGCTACAGGTATTGGCTCTGATGTACAAAGACCTCTGGCCACTGTAATTGTGTATGGACTCCTGTTTTCTACCATCATTACCCTGTTTGCACTTCCTGCACTTTACTATCTGATAGAAAATAAATGGGGAAAGAATTTTAATGTACCAAAAGAAGATTAAAATGATCACAATAAAAAAATATACACAGCTTTTTATCATAATATTCCTCGTTTCAGCCTTCAATATAAAGGCCCAGAAGATTGATACTGCATTCGCTAAAAAACCAATTGATTATATGACCTATATCAATCTGGTCGGAAAAAACAATCTGGCATATTCTGCAGAAAAATTCAATATCAATATTGCCGATGCCGCGATACAAACCGCCCGGATTTTTCCGGATCCACAATTAGGCTTCGGATGGTTTGATAACGGACAAAGAAGAATGAAGATGGGCTATGGTTTTAACTCTGAAGTAAGCTGGACATTGGAAATGGGTGGCAAAAGAAAAGCCCGTATAGAAGTTGCTCGAAATCAGGCACAGCTTAGCCGTCTTCTTCTGGATGATTATTTCCGTAATCTCCGGGCAGATGCTACACTGGCGTATCTCTCTGCTATCCAGAATAGGATCGTGCTGGATGTAGAATCCAATTCTTATCTGCAGATGAAAAAACTGGCGGAATCCGACAGTATCCGCTTCAAATTAGGAGTGATCACCCAGGTAGATGCCAGGCAATCAAAGCTGGAAGCAGGTACTATGCTGAACGATGTATTTTCTGCAGAAGCAGAGTGGAAAGCTTCATTAGCTAACCTTTCACTTTTGTCGGGAAAAGCTAAAAGTGATTCTTTATGGTATCCTCAGGGCGATTTTTCAGGGTTTGAACGTCAATTTTCCTTATCGGATCTGGTTATTGAAGCTCAAAACAACAGGGCAGATTTAAAAGCAGCCCTGCAAAGCAAAACCGTTTCTCAAAGTCTGCTTAAGCAAGCTAAGGCTGACCGCGCGATTGACCTGGGACTGTCATTTGGTGTTAATAATGCTTCTTACGTGAGAAATACCATCGCTCCCACACCTGCAATGACTACTGTAAATGCAGGAATCAGTGTTCCCCTGAAATTTTCAAACAACAGATCGGGAGATCTGAAAGCAGCACAATACGGTACCTTACAGGCAGAAACAACCTACAAACAGACTGAGCTCCAGATTCAAACCGAAGTTACCCAGGCATATTACACCTATATCGCAGCTCAAAAGCAGGTGAATCAGTTTAAATCCGGTTTGCTTACAGAAGCTAAAGCTATCCTTGAGGGCAAAATATACAGCTATAAGAGAGGTCAGTCTTCCTTACTGGAAGTCCTGAATGCACAACGTACCTATAATGATGTACAGCACGATTATTACGGAACACTTTACAACTATGCCGTTGCATTGGTAGAGCTTGAAAGAGCTGCCGGAATATGGGATATTAATTTATAATTAAAAACAATGAAAAAAATATTTTTTATACTGATCATATTATTTGAAGGGCATTTTATATATGCTCAACAGAATTCTGATACGTTAAAAACAGATTCCATAGAATCAAACACAAACAAAGTAAGCTGGGGTGTGAAAGCGGGTATTAATTCTTATAATTTTTACGGCAAAGAGAGGGATTTTATTTTTGCAAATCCAGACACAAAATTCAAACCGGGCTTCCATGCAGGCGTATTTGTTAACACCCGGATAAGCAAAAATATAGAACTGACCCATGAATTGATTTTCAGCCAAAGAAGGGTAGGTGTCTCCTATAAGGATAGTTCTGACAAAACTTATAACTCAGTGATCAACAGTTCTTATATTGATATTATTCCTGTGAACATGAATTACCGCCTATCCGGATTTAAATTCTATGCGGGGCCGTATGTAAGTGTTTTAGCAGCAGCCAATACAAAACGAAAAGATGAAAATGGTAACGTTTTCCGGGATAAAAGCATTTTCGGAGATGCGGCCAATGATGAAAGCAAAAGCTATTATCTTCAGAAATTTGATTTTGGAATGAATATCGGTCTGGACTACCAACTAAAAGACAGATGGTCGGTAGGGCTAAGATACACACATGGTTTTACAGATCTTTTTCAGAATGCCAACAGTTCAGCAAACGGCAATGCTAAAAAAGATAAAATTAAAATATACAATCGGGGACTTATGCTTTCTTTAGCATATGACCTGACATCATATCATTCTTATAAATAATGCAAAAAGGAATCAAAATCTCAAAGTTCTACAACAGAACAGTAAAAACACAAAGAAACTATATATATTTTTTGGTTCCTTTTAATCCAATACGATCATCTTATATCGTAGATTATTTATTTCTAAATTAGTGTTAAAGCCGGGTTTTAACCCGGCTTATTTTAGTTCCAAAATGTATTAACACGCTAAAACCTGCATAAAGAATTCTATAAAACTATAGCGTCTTTGTGCTCAAATTCTTAGATGTAAGTTGCCTAAGGAAACTATCATCCAGGAAGTATTTTTGAGGCTTCAGTAATTAAACTATCCATCAATACCGTTGCGCTTTTATGCTTAAGAACCGGTGCGATCTGCCCACCCCAGAAAAATACCATTTCATTTTTCCCTTGTTCCAGAGCGGCCTTACGCAAAGATGACATAAAAGTAGTTTGTAATGGAAAAGGTAAGTGAGGAATCTGTTTTTCTGAAAGATCCTTTAAAATTTCATTGGTTATTCCTCTGCCTAAACGTCCGGTATAAGCTCTTGACAGCCTCGTGTTTTTTGACGACTCTGAAAAAAGAGCCTCTCTATGAACAGGCAAAGCACCGGATTCCTCACAAGCCAGAAACGCAGTTCCGATTTGCACTCCTTCCGCTCCTAATGTAAGCGCAGCTGCAATTCCGGTCCCATTAGCAATTCCACCGGCAGCAATTACCGGTATTTTAATCCTATCTTTTATCAACTGTACAAGAACGAATGTGCCCGTAGTTGAATATTCAGCCTTATCCAAAAATGAAGGTCTGTGACCGCCGCTTTCAAACCCTGAAGCAACAATAATATCTACTCCAATATTCTCCAGAGCTATCGCTTCGTCCAATGTCGTTGCGTTTCCCGCCAAAAGAATTCCTCTTTTATGGCATTCCTCGACAACAGTTGGATCCAGCAACCCAAACATAAAGCTGAAAACCTTTGGTTTAATATCCAAAACCGTCTGCAGCTGATTCTGAAACCTGGATTCAAAAGAGGGTGGAAGAGCGGGAACATCTATTTGCAGTCGGTCAAAATAAGGTCTAAAAGCCTCCACAGTTTCTTTATAGCTTTTTTCATTGTCTTCCGCACTTACAAAATCTGTATCGGAAACCCAAAGATTAAGATTATAGGGCTGGGACGTTTGAGATCTTATTTTCTGATCGACCTCATAAATTTCCTGCGGACTAAGGGTATATGCTCCAAAACCACCTAATCCACCCTTATTGCTTACCCGTGAAGTGAGTTCTACTGTAGATAAGCCTCCTCCGAAAGGTCCCTGCCAGATAGGGTATTCAATTCCAAGTAAATCTGTAATTCTGTTTTTATTCCACATAATAAGTGATTTGATTGGGTTACCAATTATTCAACATCCGTAAGGGTTTTGTTTACGATCAGCCATTTCCCGTTTATTTTATGGAAAGTAATAAAATTATAGTAATTATAATCGTACATCTTCACATTGAGCTTTACTGAAGCAATAGAATTGATCACGTCGATGGAAATAATCTCCGGATGAAACGGTGCTCCTACCTTTTCCGGGCTGACCCGATTGCCTACACCTTCGATGTATTGTTCCGCTGTTTTATAATACGCTACTCCTTTTATATCTCCGAATAGAAGGGCGTCTTTGAAGAAGACTTCCTTCAAAAGTGTTGTATTCCCTTCAAAAATGCCTTTGAAGTAATATTGCTCAAGTGCGGTTCTTATAGCGGTTTCTTCTGTACTATTTTTCATAGTGTTGATTTTTTGAGCATGGCTGCTTAGTGGAATACCCAGCAACCATGCTATTAATAATACAATTTTCATTATAGGTAATGTCCGGCTCCCATGCCGCCATCCACATTGATTATCGCTCCCGTGATCAGTTTGTTGCATGCAATGCTGTAAACCATTTGTGCAACTTCTTCAGGTTCACCGATACGGTTCAGTAAATGAATTCCTGCTGCCTGATCGATATTTTCATCGTGCATAGGGGTTCTGATCAGCCCGGCGGCAACGGTATTTACTCTGATATTATCTTTTCCAAACTCGGCGGCAAGCTGATGTGTTAAAGCATGGATCGCACCCTTACTCGATATCGGAGCCGTAGAAGGAGATCCTGCCATAGCGTGATATACCAATGGAGAACCTATATTAATAATAACTCCATTTCTCTGCTTCTGCATCTGAGGAATAACCGACTGTGTCGTAAAAAAGGTCCCTTTAAGGTTTGTTCTTAAAAACCTGTCCAGATGATCTTCTGTTACTTCAAGAAATGGTTTGTTTTCATAAATTCCTGCATTATTGACAAGAACATCTGCTGAACCAAATCGCTCAATCGCTGTTTTTACAAGTAATTCACCAATAGCTTTGTCGGCAACATCCCCTGCAATCATTGCCAAATGATCTCCACCTCCCAATTCATTAAAAACCTCCTGCAATTTAGATTCTGTTCTTGAATTAATAACTACATTACTTCCTTTTTCCAGAAAATACCTGGCGATCTCCAATCCGATTCCTGAGGATGCACCTGTTATGATGACCGTTTGTTTTTCCATTTTTCTATTTTTTATCGGTGGAAAATCCCTGTTCTTTCAACGCAGATACCTGCTCTCCGGCATATCCCCAGTTATCATCTTCTATTTCATCAATCACTACATGGGTAAGATGCGGATCTTTATTCAAAACTGAAGTTACCAGTTCTGTTACTCCTTTTATCAAAAGTTGTTTTTGTTCTCTTGTAACTCCGTCACGCAGAACTTCTATTTTTATATAAGGCATGATTGTAAATTTTTAAGGTTATTAATTATTTTCAACTGATTCAGCAACCAGATTAATGGTGAGGTCAAAATTGTTGTATATCAAGGTATCCCCTAAATCCGTAAAGAAATTACCTGATCTGAATTTCATATTATACTTAGTACGGTCAAGAACAATTTTACTTTGAATAGTTGCTGAGTTTGGAGTGTTCTCGATTTTTAATACAGTATCAATAGGATGGGTGATTCCCTTAATCGTAAGATCTCCGTTTACATAATACAGATGATCATCACCAGGCTCTATATGCCTGATTTCAAAGGTAGATTCCGGAAACTGATCCGAATTAAAGAAATCATCGGAAGCTAAATGACCCGCAAACTGAGCGTTGGTCTCAGCATCTTCGATATCAAGAATTTTTATAGAACGGGTATCTATAATAAATGTTCCTGAAGATAGTTGGTTGTCTTTAAAAGTAAATGACCCCTCTTTGATTCCGATGGTCCCATTATGAGCACCAGTTATTTTTCTTCCGGTCCATTCTATTGTACTTTTTTCATGGTCTACTTTAAAATTTTGTGTATTCATTTTTTCTATGTTTAAATGTTGACACAAAGTTCAGAAGGGGACGTTAAAAAGTTACGTGACCTGGGTCACAATTTAATTTTACTGAAAAGCAATGAGTAAATTAAGAGATCAGGATTGATACAAACGGCTTAAGGTTTCTCTGGAAACACCGAGATAAGCAGCTATAAGATGTTTAGGGACAAGATTATACAATTGAGGATACATTGATAAAAGTTCTTCGTATCTGAATTTAGCATCGTTATTCATTAGTGAAAGAAGGCGTTTCTGTACTGCAACATAGCCTTTATTGGTTCTCCACCTGAAAAAATGCTCCATTTCATGAATTTCGCTGCATATCTTTTCTCTGTTTTTATTGGATATGGCCAATACGGTTGCATGGGTAATGCAATCAATATTTATGGTTGCCTTCTGATGACTGTACAGTGCATTATAATCGGAAACCCACCAATTTGGCATTGCAAATTGTAAAATAAACATCTTCATGGCATCATTTAGATAAAACGCCTTAAGGCAACCCTCAAGGACAAAATATTCGTGATCTACATGATTTCCTTCCGACAAAAGCATCTGTCCTTTTTTCAGACTGATCAGGGTAAAATGCGAAAATACATAATCCAGTTGCTCTTCATTAAGAGAAACAAATTGTGACAGATGTTGCTGTAATATCTCTTTAGGATGGGTCATCAATTTTTTAATTGAATTACAAATATACAATGTAAAACATTTCCCCAAAACAGCCCTTAACTTTATCTTATCCATTAAGAAGAACTTCAGTCTAATTTTAGTAGGGTAAAGAAAACAATTGCAATAATACCTAAATACCAAAAACGGATGATCCAGGTACAGCAGCAAAAAAATGTAAAATATTGAAAATCAAAAATTATCATCTCAAAAAACATGGGGTTATAAAACCCTAACTTTGATTGTTATCGTATTAATCAAACTTTAGTAAAAAGAGTAAAACATGCATGAATAAAGTATTTTTTAACAATTAATTCACGTAAAAAAGACCAAAAAACCTTATCTTTGTCACCTATGCTGAAGTGGATTTCTATATTTTGTTCTATGACTTACGTATTTGCGACAACAAATATGGCGGAAGTATTGAAGGCTCCGGTCTTTATAGAACATCTGATGGAATATGACGGCAATTGTGTAGAATTTCTGGTAGAACATTATGATAATCATAAAAAAGACCAGGATTGGGATACCGATCAGAAACTGCCCTTCATCAATCCTCCTGTTGTGCTTATGGTATATGCACAACTTCCGGAAACCCTATTTCATATTGAAAAAATAAAAGAATTTCCGGTTCAGCAAAAAAACACTTTTTATCAGGAAAAAGATTTTTCCGGACTCTATCTTTCCAGCATTTTCCAGCCTCCACGCCATTCTTAATTAATCTCTGCACAATAACTATGCTTTAAAATACTTTTTAGAGCAGCTTAATCTTGTTATCTATCAATTAATTAATTTTTTCATGTTAAATAAAATTATTGAGTTTTCTGTAAAGAATAAACTCATTATTGCCCTTTTTACAATGGGGCTGATTCTTCTTGGAATCTATGAAACAACAAAGCTTCCAATTGATGCCCAGCCTGATATTACCAATAATCAGGTACAGATTATCACTGTCGCACCCTCATATGGAGCAGCTGATATCGAACGTCTGGTGACCTTTCCCATTGAACAGGCTACCAGTAACATCAATGGCATAACAGAGCTCCGAAGTTTTTCACGGTTCGGCTTATCCCTTGTTACGGTGGTATTTAATGATAATACCGATGTATATTGGGCAAGACAACAGGTTCAGGAACGTCTGCAGATAGTCCAGGATAATATACCGGAAGGAATCGGAAAACCGGAATTGGGACCTATCTCCAGTGGATTAGGTGAAATATTCCAATATGTGGTGCGGGCAAAAAAAGGCTACGAGAACATCTACGATGAGACCGAACTGAGAACCATCCAGGACTGGATCATCCGCCGCCAGCTTCTGGGAACAAAAGGAGTTGCGGATGTCAGCAGCTTTGGAGGAAAACTGAAACAATATGAGATTGCTATCAATCCCAATAAATTACAAGCATTTGATATTACCATCAATGACGTTTTTGATGCCCTGGAGCGGAATAATCAAAATACCGGCGGGGCTTATATTGAAAAGAAGGAGACTGTATTATTCATTAGGACAGAGGGGCTTCTGGGAAGTACTGAAGATATAGGTAATATTGAAGTATCAGCAACAGGAGAGGGGATTCCTGTTCTTATCAGGGATGTGGCGGAAGTAAAAACAGGATATGCCACACGGTATGGAGCGATGACCTATAATGACACAGGAGAGGTCTCGGGAGCTATTGTACTAATGCTTAAAGGAGAAAATGCCAATGAAGTAATTGGTAATATTAAACAGCGTCTGGAAAAAATTCAGGAAACCTTACCGGAAGGTGTTGTTATTGAGCCTTTCCTGGATCGTGCGAAAATGGTTAACAATACTATCAGTACCGTAAAAACCAATCTGATGGAAGGAGCCCTGATTGTTGTTTTCATTCTTGTTCTCTTTTTAGGAAACTTCCGTGCCGGTCTGCTTGTCGCTTCTGTAATTCCACTGGCAATGCTTTTTGCCATAATCATGATGAACCTTTTTGGAGTCGGAGGAAACCTCATGAGCCTCGGTGCTCTTGATTTCGGACTTATCGTTGATGGGGCTGTTATTATCGTAGAAGCTGTGTTGCATCAGCTTGCCCATAAAAAACATTTCGGGAAAGATCATATCCTCAGCAAAAAAGAAATGGATACACAGGTTTCAGATTCCGCTACCAAGATGGTAAATAGTGCGGTTTTCGGGCAGATTATTATTCTGATCGTATACCTTCCTATTTTCACATTACAAGGGATTGAAGGTAAAATGTTCAAACCCATGGCTCAGACTGTCGCGTTTGCATTGATCGGGGCCTTCCTGCTTTCCCTTACTTATATTCCAATGATGAGTTCCCTGGTTCTTAGCAGAAAGAAAAAGACCAAAGACAATATTTCAGACAAGGTGATGACCAGGGTAGAAACCGGGCATCAAAAGCTTCTGATAAAAGCATTGAAGTACAGAAAAACCATTATTATCACAGTGCTTCTCCTTTTCGCAGGAGCTGTTTTCACCCTTTCCCGGATGGGAGGAGAGTTTATTCCATCATTGGAGGAAGGTGATTTTGCTGTAGAAATGCGTATCCTGCAGGGAAGTAATATTAATGAAACGAAAAAAGCAACCACCCAGGCGGCGCACATTCTTTTAAAACAGTTTCCAGAGGTGCAAAAGGTAGTCACTAAAATAGGAAGTGCCGAAATTCCCACAGAGCCGATGCCAATGGATGCGGGTGATATGATCATTGTTCTGAAGCCTAAAAAAGAATGGTCGTCTGCACGATCATTCCCGGAATTATCCGAAAAGATGAGCAAAGCATTGCAGGTTATTCCCGGGCTCAAAACAGGTTTTCAGTTCCCGGTACAAATGCGCTTTAATGAATTAATGACCGGAGCAAGACAGGATGTGGTGTGTAAAATTTATGGAGAAGATCTGGACAGCCTTGCTGTATATGCCAAAAAGCTGGGTGGGATTATCAATACAGTAAAAGGTGCACAGGATCTTTATCTGGAGCCTGTTGTCGGAGCGCCACAGGTAGTTATCGGTTATAACCGTGCCGAGCTCTCGCGTTACCATATTTCCGTAATGGAAATCAATAGGGTGATCAATATGGCTTTTGCCGGACAAACTGCTGGAGCCTTGTATGAAGGTGAAAGAAAATTTGATGTCGTGGTAAGAATGGACAGTGAACATAAAAAAGATATAACAAGTATTCAAAATCTTCTGGTTCCGACTGCTTCTGGTGAGCAGATTCCTTTACACCAGCTGGCCAGCATAGAATTGAAAAGCAGTCCCAACCAAATCCAGAGGGAAGATACCAAAAGAAGAATTGTTGTCGGATTTAATGTCCGTGGAAGAGATGTTCAAAGTATCGTGGAGGAACTTCAGCAAAAGACCGATAAAGAATTGAAACTCTCTTCAGGTTATACCATCTCTTATGGTGGAGCCTTTGAAAACTTAAATGAAGCTAAAGCAAGATTAGGTGTCGCTGTTCCTATTTCATTGGTAATGATCTTTTTGCTTCTTTTCTTCGCATTTGGTTCCGTAAAACACAGTTTGCTGATCTACACCGCAATTCCGCTATCAGCCATTGGTGGAGTTTATTTTCTGGCCCTCAGGGGAATGCCTTTCAGCATCAGTGCAGGAGTAGGATTTATTGCATTATTTGGTGTTGCGGTACTTAATGGAATTGTTTTGATATCAGAATTCAACCGATTAAAAAATAATGGAATAACCAATCTCAGCAGAATTGTTTTAATGGGCACAAGAATCCGGCTTCGTCCCGTACTGATGACTGCTTTTGTCGCTTCGCTGGGCTTTCTTCCTATGGCGTTAAGCAGTGGTGCAGGGGCAGAAGTACAGAGACCTCTGGCTACCGTGGTTATAGGAGGCTTAATGCTTGCTACGCTCTTAACCTTATTTGTCCTGCCTATTTTGTATGTCTTATTTGAACGAATCAATAAAAATAAAATGAAATTCTCAAAAAAAAGAAACTTTAAAAAACTAACCATACTCCTGTTATTCATTTCTTTCGGAAGTATTCAGGCACAGGAAAACATTACACTGGATCAGGCATTGGAAGCTGCCTTCCGGCAAAACGGAAACTATAAGAATTCCAGACTCATTTCAGCCTATCAGGAAAAACTGAAATCAAGCTATCTCGACATTCCTCAACTGGAAGTGACAGCAGGTATCGGCCAGATACAGGGAATCGAAACCGATAATTCGTTTTCCGTATCTCAACGCATTAGTTTTCCGACTGTTTATTCCAGAAGAAAACAATTGCTGGATGCGGAATGGGCTTCAGGTCTTATGAATCAGCAGCTCACCCAAGCCCAACTGACTAAAGAAGTTTCAGAAGTTTTTTACAGAATTATTATTCTAAAGGAAAAGAAAAAAGTGCTGGATTACATCAGTGAGCTGTACAATGGCTTTGCCGACAAAGCAAGTTTACGTTTGAAAAAAGGAGAAGCCAATATTCTCGAGGAGTCAACGGCCGAAATTCAAAGGGAACAGGCCGCAGTGCAGCTGAATATTCTTGAAAACGACCTCAATATTGCACAGCTCCAGCTTCAGGTATTGCTTCAGTCGGAAAAAAGATACCTGCCGCTTACTGATCAACCCGTCCTGAATGTTGACTTTCAAATTCCGGGGGATGTCTTAAGAAATCATCCGCAGCTCCAGTATCTGAATCAGCAAATCAAGGTGAATGAAGCAGAAGCCCGTTTAGAACAAAGCAAACTCCTTCCGGATCTTCTTGTAGGATACACTAATCAGAGCATGAAGAATATCAATAACAACCGTTTCAATTCCGTTCAGGTCGGTGTTGGGATCCCTCTATTTACAAAAGGACAGCGAGCACTGGCAAAAGCAACAAAAGCAAAAGTGGCCATTGCAGAAAATCAATACCAAAGAAAAGAAACCGAACTGAAAAACAGGTATGAACAGCTGGCCAATACCTATGCTAACCAGCTTGCGATCATACAAAATTACGAACAGAAGCAACTGCCCAAAGCTGAAACAATTCTTAAAGCAGCCCAAAAACAAATGGAAGCAGGAGAGATCGATTTCCTCAATTGGGTTATTTTAACCAATCAGGCTGTTAAAATAAAGGTTGATTATATCGAAAATTTAGATCGACTCAATCAAACGGGGGCCGAGCTTAATTTCTTAATTTCAAAATAATAATATCATGTATTTCAGAAAATCATCATTATACATCATTGTTGCGGCCTTATTTTTAACCTCATGTTCGGGAAAGAAAGAGGAAACCACAGTCTATGAAAATAAAAAACTGGCATCAAAAAACCAGAATATCGTTCAGTTAAGTGATCAGCAGATCAAAATTACAGGGCTTACCTTGACAGGTATTCAAAACAGGATCATGGAAAAAACGGTACGGCTGAACGGAAAAGCAGACATAGCTCCGTCTCATATCAGTTCTCTTTCCAGTATTATGGGAGGACATATAAAATCGATCAATGTTATTAACGGGAGTCATTTCAGAAAAGGACAGGTACTGGCTGTAGTAGAAGATCCTCAGTTCATACAGCTTCAGCAGGATTATCTCGTTACAAAGGCCCAGCTTGAATCAGCAAGATTGAACTTCAACAGGCAAAAAGACCTCAACACCAGCAAAGCCAGTAGTGACAAAACATTACAGACCGCCCAGGCGGATTATTCCACACTGAACGCTACATTGAAGGGACTGGAAGAAAAACTCAGGATCATAGGCATCAATGCGAAAGGACTAAATTCCGGAAATATTAAAAGCAGAATAAGCATTCATGCCCCTTTTAGCGGTTTTGTAAGTAAAATATGGGTTAATAATGGTCAGTATATCAATCCTTCCGATACCTTATTTGAACTGATTGACCCTGCTGGTCTGTTATTGGAATTAAAAGTATTTGAAAATGACGTAAATGATATAAAAACCGGGCAGGAGATCCTGGTGTATAATAATCAGAACCCGGACCAGAAATATCCTGCCAAAATTATAAGCCTTGTTCCCAATATCGAAAATGGAGGATCCTCGGTAGCTATAGCCAAATTGTCCGCATCCAGCACAGAGTTTGTGCGCGGAATGTACATCAATGCAGAAGTAAGCATTAGTGGTAGAAATACGACCGGCTTACCCGGCGAATCTATAGTATCATTTGAAAATAAGAACTATATCTTTGAAGACCTTGGAAATCACCGGTATAAAATGATCCCCGTAATCACAGGAATTTCAGATAATGGATTTACGGAAATTCTCAAATCTGAATCGTTAAAAAATAAAAGACTGGTACAAAAAGGAGCTTACAATCTCCTGATGATCCTTAAAAATAAAGCAGAATAATCATTTTAGCACAAAGCCGTTCAACCGTTTGAACGGCTTTTTATGATTCCGAAAATAAATATACCGATTGGTATATTTATTTTATATCTTTGCCATTTAAAAATGGAACTACTGAATTAAAGACGGTTTATTCCTTTTGTTTGAATCATAAAATTTTTTAATTCAAAATATACCGATCGGTATATTAAATAGTAAAATGCTATGAAAAGAATCATTCTTATTATCACGGTAATCTCCGCAGCCATTATGGAGCTTATAGACACTTCCATAGTAAATGTTGCCCTCAATTATATGAGCGGAAACCTGGGGGCAACATTAGAAGACATTTCCTGGGTGGTTACAGCTTATGGAATTGCCAACGTTATTATTATTCCGATGACCAGCTTTCTGGTCAATAACCTTGGCCGGCGGAATTATTACATCGGCTCTATTATCCTGTTTACCTTTTGTTCTTTTATGTGCGGCAACTCCACAAACCTATGGGAACTCGTCATGTTCCGGTTTCTGCAGGGAATTGGAGGTGGAGCATTATTATCTGTATCTGCCATGGTTGTATACGAGTGTTTTCCAAAAGAAAAACAGAATATTGCCAGCGCTTTATTTGGGATCGGGGTTTTTATAGGACCCACGATCGGGCCTACACTCGGTGGATTTATTACGGATAACTTTTCATGGCGATGGATCTTTTACATCAACATTCCTTTAGGAATACTGGCCGCTATTCTATGTTTAAAATTATTACCCGAATCTCCGACCCGGCAAAAGGTTAAAAAGATCGACTGGCCAGGAATTATTCTCTTAATTATTGGTATCGGCTCTTTACAAACGGTTTTGGAGCGTGGGGAAACGGAAGACTGGTTTGCTGCCCGTTATATTATTTTCCTCACTGTAGCAGCTGTCCTTTCACTCGTTCTTTTCGTTCACAGGGAGCTCACTATACCACATCCCGTGGTAAAGCTATCGGTTCTTAAGCACCCTTCACTCAGTATCTCTGCCATACTTACCTTTATAACCGGGATTGGCATGTTTACTTCCATTTACCTCACTCCTGTACTGGCACAACGCTTTTTAGGATTCAACCCGGCTCAGGCTGGTCTTTTACTGCTTCCGGGTTCCATTATTGCCGTATTTGCGCTGATCATTACCGGGAAAGTTTTGCAAAAAGGAGTTCCTCCTGCATTGGTAGTATTTCTTGGTTTTTGTTGTTTTATTTATTTTAACTGGTCTATGGCACAGGTAAACCTGGATGTTTCTTTTGCTACAATTTCCATTAATCTTATATTCAGAGCACTGGGAATGGCTTTACTTACCGTTCCGCTTGCATCACTTGCCGTTTCTTCTTTAAAAGCTGAAGATATGCCCCAGGGAACCGCTATTAACAACATGATGCGCCAGTTGGGTGGTTCATTTGGAATATCCATTATCAATACATATATCGCAAGAAGGGTTGCCCTTCACCGTACCGACCTTATCTCCAACCTTACTCCGGATAACCGTTCGGTAATGGATCGTCTTCAAACCTATACTTCACTTTTTCAGAGCAAGGGATTTGGTCTTCCTGAAGCACAGCAAAAAGCAATAGGTCTGGTGGAAAAAATTGTGGTGAAACAATCATTTTTTTTAAGCTATATCGATGCCTATATGGTTATTGGTCTGGCATTTATATTTGTCTTACCTTTATTATTATTTTTCCTGAAGAGGAATAAAAATAAAAAAATAGTAATCGTATCAGCAGACCATTAAAACAGAATCATATAAAATATAATAAAATCAATATCATGAAAGAAGTATTCATTGTATCAGCAAAACGTACTCCCGTCGGAGGATTACTTGGGAATCTGTCCACTTTTACAGCCACACAGCTGGGTGCTCTGGCCATTCGGGAAGCTTATAAAAACATTTCTCTGGAACCGGAATTACTGGACAGTGTTTATATGGGAAATGTACTGAGTGCAGGAGTAGGACAGGCTCCGGCAAGACAAGCTGCTATTTTTGCTGATATCCCGTATGATAAAGATGCCACGACCATCAATAAGGTATGTGCTTCAGGAATGAAGGCAACTTCATTGGGAGCACAGCAAATCCAGACAGGCCTTGAACATCTCATCGTAACAGGCGGAATGGAAAGTATGAGCAATACACCACATTATGCCTTCATAAGAAACGGAAAAAAATTAGGAGACCTTACCCTTACTGATGGGATGACTAAAGACGGTTTATGGGACGTTTATCATAATTTCCATATGGGAAGTGCGGCAGAGCTGGGAATTAAAAAATATGGACATACCCGGCAGGAACTGGATGATTATGCATTGTCTTCTTATCAGAAATCACAAAACGCAACTGCACAGGGGAAATTTAAAAATGAAATTGTTCCTGTAGAATTCACCAAAGGAAAAGAAACCATTACCATCGATAAAGATGAAGATATTTTTAAGCTTATTCCTGAAAAAATGGCTCAGCTGAAGCCTGTTTTTGAACGGGACGGATTGCTTACCGCGGCCAACTCCAGTAATCTGAATGACGGTGCCGCAGCTTTGATTCTCGCTTCGGCAGAAGCTGTAGAAAAATATCAGCTGAAACCGCTTGCCAAAATTATCGGTTACGCAGATGCCGCCCAGGCACCGGAATGGTTCACAACATCTCCGGCTCTTGCTATTCCAAAAGCTCTTTTAAGTGCCAACCTTGACCTTTCAGCAGTAGATTATTTTGAGATCAATGAAGCTTATGCCTCAGTTGTACTTTCCAATCAGAAGATCTTAGGTTTTGATCCTGAAAAAGTGAATGTATATGGCGGCGCAGTAGCCATCGGACATCCTATAGGAGCTTCCGGGGCCAGAATTCTTGTGACGCTTGTCAATGTCCTTCAACAGGAAAAGGGAAAATATGGTGTAGCTGCCATTTGTAATGGCGGCGGCGGAGCTTCCGCTATGGTTATCGAAAATATGAATATATAACTAAAGTATTTTTAATTTCCATTAAAAAATGTCTGGCCAGATGAATGACCGGACATTTTTTTATGAATACAATATTCCAGGCTTACGAAGGCAGGCCTTTTAAAAACTCCCTGATGTCATTACTTATTTCTTCTGTATGGGTTTCCAGTGCGAAATGTCCGGTTTCATAAAATTTTACAATAGCATCAGGAATATCTTTTTTGTAAGCTTCCGCTCCCGGAGGCAAAAAGAAAGGATCATATTTTCCCCATGCAGCCAGGAACCGGGGCTGGTATTTTCTGAAATATGCCTGAAATTCAGGATATAATGCCACATTAGTCCGGTAATCCAGCATCAGGTCAATCTGAATATCATTCATTCCCGGGCGGTCCAGAAAATGCTGATCCAGAGCATAAGATTCAGGGGCGATAAGCGAAAGATCCTTAACACCTTCCTGGTACTGGAATTTGGTCATCTTTTCAGAAGTAAAATCACTTAAGAGCTTACGGTTTTCCGGAGTAGGATCTTCCCAGTATTTTCTTATCGAACTCCAGCTGTCACTAAGACCTTCTTCATATGCATTCCCATTCTGAGAAATAATTCCCGTTATTTTTTCGGGATTGGCTAAAGCTAACCTAAGACCGGTAGGAGCACCATAATCAAAAATATAAAGGGCAAATCTTTTTAATTCCAATCTATCAATAAATCCCTGCATTATCCTGGCAAGATTATCAAACGTATAGCTGAAGTGGTCAGAATCCGGAGCATCACTAAACCCGAAACCCGGTAGATCCGGTGCAATGATATGATATTGATCATTCAGCTTAGGAATCAGGTTGCGGAACATGTGTGAAGACGTAGGAAATCCATGAAGAAGCAAAAGAACAGGAGCATCTTCAGGCCCGGATTCACGGTAAAAAATATTCAGACCATCAACGTCTGTATTGTTGTAATAAATGGTTGGGTTCATAATTGTTTTTATTTTTTTGTTATTTCAAAATTACGCCATACATTTGATTACATAAAACGATTAATTATGATATGAATAATCATAAAAAATGATACATGAATTTAAATGATTTAAAAATATTTGAAGCAGTAGCTGCTTCCGGCAGTTTTACAAAAGCTGCGGAAGTTATGTGTACCGTACAATCCAATGTTACCGCAAGGATAAAAACGCTCGAAGAAGAACTGGAAGCTCAGCTTTTTACGCGTACTTCCAGAAAAGTTTCTTTAACCACGGCCGGACATGCATTTATTCAATATGCCCGTAAGATTTCACACACAATAGAAGAAGCCAAAAAGGAAATTAAAAATTCTGATCAGATAGGAGGGAACCTGTGCATAGGATGTATAGAGACAACACTGGTATTTAAAGCCCCCGAAATCCTTTCGGGTTTTATGAATGCTTATCCTCATGTCCAGCTGGAATTTAAATCGGACACCCGCTCAAAGCTTATTGATGATGTTCTGAATTATAAGCTGGATGCGGCGTTTGTTTCTGCACCTATTCATTCCGCACAACTCGAGCAGATCCACATCAAGCAGGATGAGCTGGTTATTGTGACTTCTCTGGATGAAAGATCAGTCAATCAAATTCTCAAAAAGGACAATCTGAATATTGTTGTTTTTGACCAGGGTTGCGTTTACAGGGCAAGGCTTGAAACTTTGCTCAATGCAAGGGGAGTGATACAATACAAGAGCATGGTCATGAATTCTATTGAAGGGATCATTAATTTCGTTGAAGCAGGCCTGGGAATTACCTTGCTTCCGCTTGAGCTGATTGAAAAGTATTACGGTGGCAGGAAATTGAAAACCTTTAAGCTCAGTAAGGAGATCAATACCATATCCACTTCTCTCATCTACCTGAAAAGCATTCCCAAATCCCAAGCTTTGGAATCTTTTATCGGGATGTATGCAACAGGTAATAAAAAAGCAATCTCTTTTTGAGATTGCCTTTTGTAATTATTTACAGTTCCGGAGCTAATGGCCAGTCTACGGGAATTTTTGTAGCTGCAAACAAGTAATTGGTTATTGTTTTATCACCGATCGCAATAATCACATCTACCAAATGTCCTTCGGTATATCCTTCATTGAAAAACTGATTTTTTGTCTCCTCAGAAATCTCACCCTTATTGCTTACTGCCTCATAAACCAGTTGCCCTAAGGAATTGAGTTTTGAATCAAAAGATATTTTTGCTTTTCTGATTTCAAGGATCTGATCATCATCAAATCCGTTCAGCTTTGCAATAGCAGTGTGAGCACTTAAACAATACAGGCAATTGTTATACTGGCTGACAATAAGGTTCACTACTTCTTTTTCTTTTGCTTTTAAGGATGACTTGGCATTTTGCAAGGCAAGATAAGTGGCAAGCCCATTTTCCGAATGTGCAAAAGTTGCATACAGATTAGGAACAAAGCCAACCCCTTTTTCTAATTGGTTAAAAATATTTTGATTTGCTTCTGAAAGCTGCTCTTTTTGAGGAATCTGAAAATTTTTCATTTGTAATTGTTGTTTAAAATTAATACGACAAAGTTCAGTGATCCCTGACCTCAAAAAAATAGAACAATTTCCCGAAGATGTATGCTTTTTTCCCTTTCCAAATGATACATTTGTTCAAATAAGACTTTTATTAAAAATTAGTGAGATAAAAGATGATCTATAATTTCTATAATAAACAGACGGAAGCAGCTTGCCGGCTTCTTGTCCATGAAGAAAAATTTGACAGGGTTTTCTACGGAAAAGATCGTAAAGACAAATTTCTGACATTGGCATGGAACCAGGGTCCGGACATTTTTATTACAATAGATAAAATATCCTATCTATTCAAATCAGGCAGCATACTTTGCTTAATGGTCAATCAGTCATTTGATTTTCCCGACAATTCACAAATCATCGTATGGCAGTTTAATAAAGATTTCTACTGCATTGAAAGTCATGATTCCGAAGTAGGGTGTGTAGGATTTCTTTTTTATGGTTTGTCTCAAAGTATGTTTGTTTCCGTGGAGGATCAGGTCCGTGATAAACTCACATTGCTACTGCGTATTTTTATTGAAGAATTCCAGGATGTAGATGATATCCAGGAGGACATGCTCCGGATGCTGTTGAAGCGCCTGATCATCCTGATTACACGGTCGGCAAAAAAACAATTTGTTGCAGATCAATTTCCTGAACAAAAACTGGATATTATCCGCCAATTCAGTTTACTGGTTGAAAAGAATTATAAGTCGGAACATTCCGTAAAGTTTTATGCAGATCAGCTTCATAAGTCTCCCAAAACCCTTTCCAATCTTTTTAATCTCTATAATAACGGAACTCCCTCTGAAATCATTCAGCAAAGGATTATACTGGAAGCTAAAAGATTACTGCTCTTTACCAACAGCTCAGCCAAAGAAATTGCTTATGAATTAGGATATGAAGATGTTGCTTATTTCAGTAGCTTTTTCAAAAGGGTAACGGGGCTTTCACCTCTGGTGTTCAAAAAGCAATCAGCCGGAATTTCCACTCCATAAAAAAGCCTCCCGAGGGAGGCCTTAAAAAACACAAATGATGAAAAAAAATTATTTCGAAGTGCAAATATAATAAAATATATTATGTAATACATTATAATTTTATTAATATTTTAATTCAATTTTAAATAACATATTAATATTATGCATACATACTATTAATATATTTTTCAAATATAGGTATAATTCTTTAAGAGGAGTTTTTTCTATTTAAACATACAGGAAGTATTTCAGATCCATAAAAAAACCTCCGGGAAAAATCCCGGAGGTTTGAAACTTTTTATTGACTAAAATTTGAATACACAGCCGCAAACGCTCATTTTACCTTCAACGACTGTTGTCCATTGTCCGTTCCAGGTACCTCCGTAAGAGGCACAAATGGAAGGGCATATTTCTTTTGCATCTTCATTGCTCCAGATAGGACCTGCCAGAACATCCAATGTATATTCTGTGCTTCCTGTAGGAACCGTATCGTACTCAACTTCGATTACACTCATTTCCCCCTCAACAATGGTAGACCATTGTCCGGTAAATTTTCCTAAATGTGCCGCAGCAATACGACCTCCTAATTTCTGAGCCTGATCGTTGCTCCAAAGCGGACCTGCAACGATGTTGATTTTGAATTTTGACATGGTGTTTGTTTTTTATGTTTTAACATACCAAAGGTGCAACTATAATAAAACAAACAATAGAGTAGAAAACACCATTTTTTTTGGTCAGTATTTATACCTACAGCTTTAAAAAAAATTGGGTTAACCCCCATCAATAAAGGGCTAATAGGTTTAAATTATTTCTCCTAAATTAGATATATCAGATTGATCAATGGAAAATAACAGAAAAAAACAAAAGAAGTTAATTTTTTTAAGAGAAAAGGACATAAAAAAAGACGAAGCTATAATTATTACTTATAGCCTCATCAATTTTTTCAATCATTTGGTTTTGTTGGTACAAATTTAGAGCAATCCGTACGACAGGTACAGATACAGTTGCTGTTTTTTATTAGGGCACAGATTACCAATTACTGGCAATTTCCCCAAGAGTCTTAAGATCGGAGTTAACTTTATCCGTCCATTCCATCGCAAAATTCAGCCTCATACAGTTGTTATACTGATTGTATTGGGTAAACATTCTTCCCGGAGCGAAAGTAATATTCCGCCTGATGGCCATATCAAACAGTTTGACAGTATCAATTTTTTTATCAAGTTCCAGCCATACCATAAATCCACCTTCCGGCTGGGAAACTTTAGTATTATCAGGAAAATAATCCTCAATGCCCTGCTGAAGCTTCAGACAATTATTTTGTACTATTTTCCGGAATGTACGAAGATGATGATCATACCTTCCGTTTTCTAAAAAATGGGATATGGCTTCCTGATACAAAGCAGGGGTAGAAAGCGTTTGTATCAGCTTCTGCTGGATAATTTTATCCTTATACTTGCCCGGGATAATCCATCCGAGCCTGTAACCCGGTGCCAGTGTTTTGGATATAGAATTCACCAACATCACAATACCGGCTTGATCAAATGCTTTACAGGGTTTCGGCCTCTCGGCTCCATAATACACATTCCTGAAGATATCATTTTCAACTAATGGAATATCCCATTCCGTAAGCATTTTTACAAGCTCCTTTTTATGATCGTCCGGCATGAGTGTGCCTAAAGGATTATTGAAGTTAACCACAAAACAGCATGCACTTATAACAGGCAAAACCTTTTTCAATGCTTCGAGATCTAAACCTGTAGAAGGGTCTGAAGGGATTTCTACAGCTTCAAGTCCCATGGCATTTATCATTTTAAGAATACCAAAGTAAGCGGGACTTTCTACAGCAACCTTATCTCCGGGTTTGGTAACCGCCATCAGGCAGGTAAACATTCCGTTCATCGCTCCGGACGTTGCTATCACATCATCTTCTGTAACTTTACCCTCCAGCATAAATGCCCATCTGGCAACCGTTCTTCTAAAATTGAGATTTCCCTGAACAGATTCATAGGTTGCCCCGCCATTTGCCAGGCTTCGCATAACTGTAGTCACGCTCTTATTAAGCTGGGCGATGGGCAGCAGGCTTTTTTCCGGCAGCCCGAGGGAAAAATGGGTAATGTCCGTATTTTCCGAAGAAGCAAATGTCTTAAGGAAAAGATGTTCCGGGTACTGCTCTTTTTGCAGGGATTCCAGGATAATAACAGAAGGAAGAGAAAATTTCCTTTGTGAAGCTTTACTTACATAATAGCCGGATTTAGGTCGTGGTTCTATCAACGATTTACTTTCTAATTCCAGAAATGCCTGCCGAACGGTATTGATGCTTACATTATATACTTTCTGTAAGGTCCGTATAGAAGGCAATTTATCACCAAGCCTTAACGTTCCACTGAGAATCTGCTGCTCAATGATCCCGGCAATTTTCAGATAAAGGATTTCTTTTTTCATTCAATCGGTATTATTTCTGTGTAGTTCAAAATTAAGAAATTAAATCCCCGTTTAATAATTTATCATGCAGATAAAGAGTCACAAGCACTGCGTTAGTTCATAAAAAATGATTTCTATCAGAAATACCGCTCAATACGATATATTTCATACAAAAGTGAATGATCTGTAAAATATTGTTCTATAACTTTTTAAAATTGTATTATAAAAAATCTTAATTTTAAGTAATTTTAGATTTTTTTAATATTTTTTAACAAAATTTATATTTCTATTTTTGCAACCAAATCTTATAAATTATGAAAAAAATTTTATTAACCCTTTCTCTTTCTTTGGGAATTTTTGCTGCAGCACAAGAAGCAAAAACAGAGGCTCCGGCTGTTGATACGACAAAAGCATGGAGCATTCAAGGTCAAAACACATTAATGCTGAACCAGGCGGCATTCTCGAACTGGGTAGGTGGTGGAGCAAACAACGTGGGTTGGCTTGCCGGTGTGAATTATAACCTTACCTATGAAAAAGGGAAGGACCTTTGGGAAAATATTATTATCCTTGGATACGGACAAAACAATACCCAGGGCGTAGGAACAAGAAAGACCCAGGATGTAATTAATCTTTCAAGTAACTATGGGAGGGAAATCGCTAAAAATTGGTACGCATCCGGTGGTGTAAGTTTACAAACTCAATTTGCTCCGGGCTATGAGGACGGAAATAATCCTGATGCGAAAAAGATATCCAACTTTATGGCTCCGGGATACCTTAATGTAGGGGCTGGTTTTACATATAGACCAAATGATAACTTCACCATGACATTACGTCCGGCAAATGCAAGGGTAACTTTTGTACTGGATAAAGACCTTCAGTATGCAGGAACTTACGGCTTAAAGAATGATGGAGATTCTTCACTATTTCAGTTCGGTTTCCTTGGAACAGCCATTTATAAAATAAAGATCATGGAAAACATTAACCTTACGAATACAGGGTCTGTCTTTTCCAATTATTTAGATCATCCTGAAAGACTGGTCCTGTCTTATAGCGGAATTTTAAATATGAAGATCAACAAATTTATTTCAACCAACATAACGCTGGATCTTTTATATGATCACAACCAGATCAGAAGAACACAGCTGAAACAGACTTTGGGAGTTGGTTTTGCCTATAATATTGATAACGGGAAAAAACGTTCTGATAAAAAAGACAATCAATCCTGGATGAAGAAGTAGCACTATTCATCGAAAAAATAAAAAAGACTAACCGAAGAATGGTTAGTCTTTTTTATTTAGTATGGAGAAAAATGAAAATTATTGATGTCCGCTTTTTCTGCCCATTAAAGTCAGCATAGCCAGAAGCCCACTGATCGCGCCAAAAAAATAAATAGACTGATATCCCAGCCAGCCTGCAATAATCCCCGCTATCGGACCAGCCAAGCCTAGTGAAAGATCGAAAAAAGCTGAATAAGCTCCCAGTGCTGTTCCTCTCATCTGCGGAGTTACCTTTTTAATGGCAAGTACTCCCAAAGATGGAAATACCAGGGAAAAACCAATTCCCGTAAGTGCACAGCCTACGATTGCCATCCATCCCGAATGAGAAAAACCTATCAATAGCTGTCCTATGATCTCAATAGCAAAAGACCCTAAGGCTACTTTATAACCACCGTACTTGTCGGGAAGGGAGGCAAATAATATTCTGGTAAGAATGTAAAATCCACCAAAACAAACAAAAGCAAGAGAAGCATGCTCCCAGTTTTTCTCAGCGAAAAGCAAAGCAATAAAGGAAGCTATGCATGCAAATCCTATGGAAGAGAAAGCCAGTGCCAATCCCTGATCGGAGACTTTTGCAATCACTTTATAAAAAGGAGTTCTTATATGAGTAGGATCCGCTTCAAGGGTTGGCAGCCAGACTGTTGATAACCAACTCACTACAGAAAGGACCAGAATTAATGTAAAAGGAACAACACTACCGAATTGGCTTCCCATCCATATACTTAACGGGGCTCCTAAAGCGATTCCTCCATACATTGAAATTCCGTTCCAGGTCATTACTTTGCCGGAATTGTGTGCTCCCACCAGTCCAATTCCCCAGGTTAGCGCTCCCGTTACCATCATACTTTCAGAAATACCATGAATAATTCTTGACAGAATCAGCAATCCTAATGCTAAAATTGGGAAATGTACAGAGGAACTTCCTGCAATATAAAGGATCCCGGCTACAAAAACCATAAATATCCCTCTGTGATTACTGATTTTAGCCCCAAGTGTATCGGTTATTTTACCGGCATAAGCCCTTGTTAATAAAGTAGCTAAAAACTGAAGCCCCATCACACCCCCCACGATAAAGGAGTCGAATTTCAGTTCATTTTTAATCAGAGCTGGTAAAGCTCCCAGTGTAATTCCAATTGTAAGATATACCGCAAATACGGAAATTACGATCGGAGCGAGAACTTTTTTTAAAGGTATGTTGTTGTGATGATGAGTATCTCCAATCTTAGGAGTTACCATAGTTGTACTTTTGATTGCCATATTGCATCGTTTTTTTAGTTATTTTTCGAGTACAAAAGTAGATCGGCAACATACAATTAGCGATAGCTATTCAATGGCTATAATTGGACAAATAATGGTTTTCTTTTGCGGAATTCAGATGCTGTATAACCGGTATTCTTTTTAAAAAAGCGCGAAAAATAAGTATAATCATCATATCCAAGGTCAAAAGCAATTTCCTTAATATCCATGTCAGTATAGTACAAAAGACGCTGAGACTCCAGGATAATTTCCTGTTGTATCCAATGACTGGCTGCAAAACCTGTGATTTCTTTTACCACCTCATTCAGATACAGAGGGGTGATATGAAGTTTCACGGCGTATTCCTTTACCTGTTTCAATTCCCTGTAATGCGAGTGAATCATTTGTTTAAAAAGCAATACTGTCTTATATTTCTGTCCGCCAATGACTTTTTCAGAATGCTTGTTTCTGACCAACGCTCTTACCATAAGACCTGCCAGGCTATCCGTAAATGAATTGATAAGATTATTTTGAAAAGAAACTTCATTATGAGCCAATACAGCATCAAAAACCGGAATAAACGAAAACAGACTGTCATTCTTTTCAACTTCTGCAGCCTGGTTAGAATTGAGGTAAGTAGTGAAAATCTCAAGATAAGTTTTAGGAATCAGTGCCGTTTCTATAAATACTAACCAGCCTGTACAATGCTCATTTTTTATATACCGGTGAACCTGTCCGGGTGCAACATATAACACTGCAGCTCCATGAAGTTCAACCTTACGGAAATCCAGTTCTAATGAAGAATATCCTTCCTGCTGAATAACAAACATAAAATGTTCATCGCGGTGAGCTGCCTGTACAGATTCTTCAAGTTCACCCATAGGACAAATTTCTATACCGGTGCTGTTGAGTTCGTTTGTATGGAGTAAAATGTTCGATTTTGCCATCACTGAAACATTGGGCTGTTAGAGCGTGTAAATGTAATCATATTGCCTCATATTTTAATAAAAGCAACACTTTCTTTCATATGATATATATGGTGATGTGAGGCATTCGTTTTAAACCATTTATTTTACATTTCATCTTAAATTTTTCCTGCTTGACTCAAAAAACAGATGCGCATTTAGAAAATCAATATTTATATTTACAGAATTAATGGTTCCAAAACCTACTTGCTCTATGATGAGAAAAACCCAAATAAGGAAAAAAAAATTATTATCTGCCACCAAAAAACGCCTGGTCATATGGGCTGTGGCAATCATTTCATTTTATTTATTTTCCTATCTCATGGATCCTTTTGATCCGGTATGGGAAGACTATGTTAAAGATCCGTTGGATTTTCTGATCAGTGATTTTCTTTGGGTGCTTCTTTTTTCAGTTATTATTTCGGAGGTAAGCATATTGATCGATAGCCAGCTTAATAAGTTGCTTCCATGGAGTAACCGGGGAATAAAACGCTTATGCATACAAGGCATTCTGCAAATTGCCGTAAGCATTCTTTTTGTGGCCATTATCATTAATATTTTTTCCAATACTCCCGACATAGCCAAAATGGATTATCGTAAAGAAATGACCTTGTTGGGACAATGGGTAGCTACCAATATCATTATTTCCCTGCTCATCAGTGCCGTAAATACAGGAGATTATTTACTGGAAAATTGGAAAAAATCTGCCATAGAAGTAACCCAGCACAAGCTAAGGGCTTCTAAACACAAACAGGCTGCAATGGCTGCAGAGCTACAGGCTCTGAAACTACAGATAGACCCTCATTTTATTTTTAATAACCTAAGCGTTTTATCGGAACTTATTCTGGAAAACCAGCAATTAGGTTATGAGTACGCTGAAAATTTCTCTAAAGTTTACCGCTATCTTGTTATTAATTCAAAAAAAGATGTGATCTCTTTAGACGAAGAATTGAAATTTTTAGACTCTTACATTTTCCTGATAAAAAAAAGAATCGGTGACGGAGTCAATTTCGAGATCTCTATTAATCCGGAATTAAGGAATATGATGATCCCTCCTTTAACTCTGCAGTTTTTGGTAGAAAATGCCATCAAGCACAATCAAACACTCAGATCCAATCCTCTACAAATAAAAATTTATACATTAACCAGCAAAAATCTTGTTGTCTGCAACACTTTGATCCCTCTCATCAATAAAGCCGAATCTTCCAAAGTGGGTATTAAAAACATCATGAACCGGTTTGAATTGCTTGGAGATAAAAAGCCGTTGATCCTTCAAACAGAAAAAGATTTCCTTGCCAAAATACCATTATTATGAAGCTCAATAAGATCTTAATCGTAGAAGATGAAAAGCCTAATGCGGACCGCCTAAAAAGGTTATTGCTGAAATTGCGGCCCCACGCTGAAATTGTATCTGTTGAAGATTCCGTAGCATCAGCAGTACAATGGTTGGAAGAAAATCCGGCTCCTGATATCATTATGATGGATATCCAGCTGGCAGACGGCTTAAGTTTTGAAATTTTCAATCAGACAGAAATTAAATGTCCTGTGATCTTCACCACCGCTTATGATGAATATGCAGTAAAAGCATTTAAATACAACAGCATCGATTATCTTTTAAAACCTGTTGAGGAAGAGGAGCTCGAAACCGCATTAAAGAATTATGAAACCTTTATGGAAACCATTCCATATGTAGGAACTGCTATAGAGGGACTGCTGAACTACATCCAGCCCAAGGATTACAGGAAGCGTTTCCTTTTAGCCCACAGAGACGGTTATAAAACCCTGCTCTCGGAAGATATCCTGTATTTTTTTACCGAACTGGGCGTCAGCAGGGCTGTTGTAAAAAACGGAAACACAGAAATTGTTCCCCAGACCTTAGAGGAACTGGAAAAACAGCTGGATCCTAAAATGTTTTTCAGAGCCAACAGGCAGTTTATCATCAACATAGATTCCGTACAGCATATTTCCAATTACTTTAACGGAAAGCTAAAACTCGACCTGGTCAGGCATCCGGATATTGAAGTCATTGTAAGCAGGGAAAAAGCTTCGGCACTGAAGTCCTGGATGGATTATTAGATCACCTATATGATTTCTACGATAGTGGAAATCTTTTTTTTATCATACAATTTAAAATTCTTCATCCCAAACATTTGTTCGGGGTAATACTCTTTATCATTTCAGTAATAGGAAAAATCTCGTTTTATGCCCTTTTCTTTTCATTTCAGCTATTAAACGCTTCATCCCCGAATAATTACGTTTCACTGAAATTCTCCCTATCAATGCCCTTTTTTTGCGATTATTTTGTAGTCAACAAATAGTAAATCGTATATTATGAATTGTAAAAAAGGTTATTTCGTACTGCTATTGACAGCAGCTGTTTTTCTCCAGTCCTGCAACTCCGGAAAGAGCCAGGAAACAGGTGAGCAAATGTCTGCACTTCCTACCGATTTTATACAGCTGAAATCAGGAAATGCTGATATTTCTTCCGGATATCCGGGAAGTATCGAAGGACAGGATAATGTGGATATCAAAGCCCAGGTCACAGGCTATCTGGAAACGGTATACGTAAAAGAAGGGCAATATGTACAAAAAGGGCAGACGCTTTTCAGGATCAATCCTTCAGTCTATAATGAACAGGTAAATAATAGTGACGCTGCATTAAAAATAGCATTGGCCAACCAGGCGAGTGCCAGACTTGAAGTAGAAAAACTGAAACCATTGGTGGAAGGAAATGTGGTTTCCGATATGCAGCTGAAAACAGCTCAGGCAAGCTACGCAGCAGCAACAGCTCAGGTCGCACAGGCTAAATCTGCATTAGGCTCTTCAAAGATCAATGCCGGATTTGCATATATAAAAGCTCCTGTATCGGGATATATTGGCAGGATCGTCAACAGAACCGGAAATCTGATTACCCCTTCTGATGCCACTCCGCTTACCACACTTTCCGATATCCATACAGTGAATGTCTATTTTGCAATGAACGAAGCCGATTTCCTTCGCTATACCAAAGCCAGAATGGCCTCCGAAGATCAAAACGGAAACGTTGAACTGATCCTTCCGGATGGTTCTACCTATCCATATAAAGGAAAGTTGGAAAATGCCAGTGGAAATTTTGACCGGATGACAGGAAGTATGCAGCTGAAAGCAATATTTCAAAATCCTGATCAACTTCTTCGTGCAGGAGGTACAGCACGGGTAAAGATTCATCAGTATGTGGATGATGTCATTAAATTACCTAAAACAGCTGTAAAGGATATTCAGGACAGATTTTTTGTTTACAAACTGAATGCTCAGAACAAAGTTGTTATGACTCCAATTGAAATCTCAGGAGGAACCATCTCGGATTATTTCGTTTCATCAGGAGTGCAGCCGGGAGATAAAATAGCTATCAACAGGATTGATGTCCTTAACGAAGGAGCATCAGTACTCCCTAAAATCATCCCTTCAAAATAGATTCTAAAAACACAATGTACTCATCCAAAGAAATTAAGACATGCTAAAAAAGATCATAGACCGACCGGTATTGGCCACTGTAATTTCCCTTATTATTGTCATATTGGGAATCATAGGCCTCAGCAAACTTGCGGTAAGCCGGTTTCCGGATATTTCGCCGCCTACCATTATGGTTTCCGGATCTTATCCGGGAGGAAATAGTGAAACCGTTATCCGCTCCGTAGTAACACCTTTAGAAGAGCAGATCAATGGAGTGGAAGATATGCAATATATTAAGTCAAATGCCAGTAATGACGGAACTTTTTCCATTTCAATTATATTCAAACAAGGAGTTAATCCCGATCAGGCTGCCGTAAATGTACAGAACAGAGTGCAGCAGGCAACCCCTATTTTACCTCAGGAAGTTGTGAGAATGGGATTAACCACCTCCAAGCAGCAAAACAGTATGATCATGCTGTTTAACATTTATACTGACGATAATAAAAAGTATGATGAAACCTTTTTACAGAATTATGCCAACATCAATCTTATTCCACAGGTAAAAAGGGTAAAGGGTGTAGGGCAGGCTCAGGTTTTCGGAGCTAAAGATTATTCAATGAGAATCTGGCTGAATCCGCAGAAAATGTCATCTTACGGACTGGAACCTGCTGATATTTCCAATGCTGTAGCTGATCACAGTCTGGAATCTGCTCCCGGTAAACTGGGTGAGGAATCCAATGCTTCCCTTGAATATGTTATCCGGTACAAAGGAAAGAAAAACAAACCTGAACAATTTGAAAACATCGTTGTTAAAAATGACGGAACCAAACTGATCCGCCTTAAAGACGTAGCAAGAGTAGAATTCGGATCAATTTCTTACAGCGGGGATAATCTTTCAAATGGTAAAAATGCCGTGACTGTTGCTATCATGCAGACTACGGGATCCAATGCCAATGAAATTGAAATTGGAATCAACAAATCCATTGAACAGCTCTCCAAATCTTTTCCTCCCGGAATTAAATACTCTAAAGTGATCAGTACCAAAGAAAGATTAGACGAAGCAACGGGACAGGTAAAATCTACGTTGATAGAAGCATTTATTCTGGTGTTTATTGTTGTGTTTATTTTCTTACAGGACTTCAGGTCTACCATTATTCCTGCTATTGCGGTTCCCGTAGCGATTGTCGGAACTTTCTTTTTCCTTCTTGTACTAGGGTTCACGATTAATGTACTGACACTTTTTGCATTGGTTCTGGCCATCGGTATTGTCGTTGATGATGCAATCGTTGTCGTAGAAGCGGTACACAGTAATATGGAAGGAACCAGCCTTACCGGTAAGGAAGCAACACACAAAGCCATGAATGAAATTACCGGAGCTGTTATTTCAATTACCCTGGTTATGTCTGCCGTATTTATTCCGATCGGATTCATGTCGGGTTCAGCAGGATTATTTTATAAACAGTTTGCCTATACGCTGGCTATTGCAATTATTATTTCGGCAGTGAATGCATTAACATTAACACCTGCATTATGTGCCGTTTTTCTTAAAAATAACCATTCCCATGAGGAAAATGGTAAGAAGAAAGGATTTGGAAAGAGATTCGCTACCGCTTTCAATGCCAGCTTTAATAATTTAACGGGCAGATATGTAAAAGGCGTACGCTTTCTGATCAACAGAAAATGGATTGCCGGAGGTCTGATCATAGGGATTATCGGGGGAGCCGCATGGCTGATGACTTCTACGTCCAAAAGTTTTGTGCCTATGGAAGACGACGGACTGTTTATGTATACCTTAAGTATGCCGCCAGGGACAGGATTAACGAAAACAACAGAAGTATCTGATAAAATGAATGCCATGCTGAAAAAACTGGATGCTATTCAGGAAAATACATCTATCACAGGTTATAATTTATTGAGTAACAGCTCAGGGCCGGCCTATGCTATGGGATTTGTAAAATTGAAGCCTAAAAAAGAAAGAGGAGAAACCCAGGATATTGATGAAATCATGGCCATTGTTAACGAGAAGTTTTCAGGCATCAAAGAGGGAAGTGTCATGACATTCAGAATGCCTCCGGTGGAAGGATATGGTATGACCAACGATGCAGAAATTGTACTTCAGGACCGCATGGGGCGTGACCCACAGATTTTAAAGGCTAAAGCTGATGAGCTGATCGGACAGCTGATGCAAAATCCCAACGTAGCTTTTGCCTACACCATGTTCCGGGCAGATTATCCGCAAATGGAGCTGGAAGTGGATGAAGACAAAGCCAAACAGCTAGGTGTAAGCATTTCCAATCTTTTAGGAAGTATACAGACTTATTTTTCAGGAGACCAGTCTCAAAACTTTTCAAGATTCGGGAAATTCTACCGGGTAAATATTAAAGCGGATGGAGTTTTCAGGATGGATGCTGAAGCCTTTAATGATATCTTCGTGAAAAACAACAAAGGTGAAATGGTTCCCGCTAACACCTTGATCACTTTAAAGAAAGTGTATGGCCCTGAATCTGTTGGACGATATAACCTATACAATTCATTAAACATCAACGTGACCCCAAAACCGGGAGTAAGTAACGGAGCATTAATGACATCCCTGGAAAAAACACTGGATAAACTTCCATCTGATTATAGTTACGAATGGACCGGATTGAGCTTAGAGGAAAAGTCATCAGGAAATCAGACTATTGCAATCTTCGGTCTCTGTCTATTGTTTGTTTATCTCCTCCTTGCTGCCCAATACGAAAGTTATATACTTCCATTAGCTGTAATGCTTTCCATTCCTACAGGAATTGTTGGAGCGTTCCTTGGAATAAAAGCAATAGGATTCGACAACAATATTTATGTACAGGTTGGCTTGATCATGCTGATAGGACTTTTAGCCAAAAATGCCATTCTGATCGTTGAATTCGCTGTCCAGCGGAGAAAATCAGGAATGTCTCTTCTCGAGTCGGCTCTTGAAGGGGCGAAGTCCAGATTACGCCCTATTATTATGACTTCACTGGCATTTATTGTGGGAATGATTCCTTTGATGTTATCCTCCGGAGGAATGGCTTCAGGAAATAAATCCATCAGCGTGAGTGCGGCAATGGGAATGCTGAGCGGGGTTGTTCTGGGAGTATTTGTGATTCCAGTATTATATATGTTCTTTCAATATATCGATGAAAAGATTTCGGCAAAGAATCCTAATGTTTCTAATGTTTCATCACTAAATCAATAAAAATGAACACATTTCATATAAAAAATTTCCTTTTATCGGGATTGGTAGCAATACTCCTGTTGTCCTGCGCCGTAGGAAAAGAATATAAGAGACCGGACCTTAATGTCCCTCAAACATATAAAGAGTCCACGAAAGTAACCGGAGATACGGTTATACTTCCCTGGAAAACATTTTTTAAGGATCCTCAGCTGATTAACCTTATCGATAAGGCTCTCCTGAAGAATAATGAGATCCATACCGCGCTTAAAAATATGGAGCAGCTTGATCTCGCCTACAAGCAGGCCAAAAACAACCTTATGCCAACTGTAGACTTCAGTGCAGGGGCCAACAGGGCATGGGCTTCAAAAAACAGTCTGAATGGTTCCCTTAATGAACAGTTTACCGGAACCAAGTATATTGATGATTTCAGCGCAACGCTAAGGTTGTCGTGGGAAGTGGATATATGGGGAAAGACCAAAATGCAGAAAGAATCCGCTGCAGCTGATTATTTTGCTCAAAAAGAAAATATGAATGCTCTTAAAACACGCATCATCGTACAGGTAGCTCAGGCCTACTACAATCTGATCAGCCTTGATGAACAGCTGAAAATAGCAGAAAAAAATATTGAGCTAAGTGATAATACCCTAAAAATAATGAAGCTGCAATATACGGCAGGACAGATCAATTCATTGGCAATTCAGCAATCTGAAGCCCAAAAGAAAACAGCTGAACTTCTGATCCCTTTGGCCAGGCAGAATATTTCAATACAGGAAAATGCTTTAAGTATTTTGTGTGGCGAATATCCTGGAAAAATCGACAGGGGAAACTCCATGAAAAATATGATCCCCGAAAATACATTGTCAGAAGGAGTTCCTGCCCAGCTTTTAAGCAGACGTCCAGACCTGAAAGCAGCAGAACTGGCTGTTATCAGCCTGAATGCTAAAACAGGTCTTTCAAAGGCCGCCATGTATCCGAGCATAAGCCTTACTCCACAAATTGGGATCAACTCGAATAAGTTTAATACATGGTTTGATCTCCCGGGATCCATCACCAAGACCCTGGCCGCTAACTTAGCCATGCCTTTGTTACAGAAAAGGCAGCTGAAAACAGCTTATGAAACAGCTATTATTGAACAGGAAAAAGCGGTGATAGCATTCCGGCAATCCATGATGACAGCAGTAAGTGAGGTTTCCGATGCAATGGCCAAATCTAAAGGAACATCAGAAAGGCTCGCATTACTGGAACAGAGAACTGCTATTCTGGACAAAGGAATCAATGATGCGCTTAAATTATATAAAAGTGGTATGGCAACTTATCTGGAGGTAATCACTGCACAGAATAACAAGCTCCAGAATGATCTTGAGTATGTAAACATTACCCTGGAAAAGCTAAATGCAGAAGTAGACCTTTACCGGTCTTTAGGAGGAGGGGTTAATTGATACTCAAAATACGATTACTTTTGTGAAACTGCCTTGTAAAATGAGGCAGTTTTTATTTTTTTTAATTGATCCCTTTTACAAGCTACAAACAATAATCTACCGGTCAGAATCAATCATCTTTATATACTCTTCAATAGTTCCTAAATTCATGGATTTTCTCCTCGCGTTTACGTGGCTTGAATCTGCAATATCTTTAAAAAAAACCTTGCCCTTGTCATCTATAGAATATTGGGTTCCATATATCTGTTTTCTGTTATTTAAAATCTCAACCCTGTCGATAAGGTAAGCCAGCTGAGACCTTTCAGCATTTCCTCTTTTAACGGCTTCCTTCATTATGGGAAGATATTTTTCCATTACAGATAATTTCCCCGCGTGTTGTATCGTAACGAACAAAGCAAGATTAGCATCATTTCCGATCTTATCCTTTCCCAACCAACCCAGACTATCAATAATTTTTGTAACGATCATCAAATTATTTCGATCTATCGGATTTTGCTTTTGTGGATTGTATACGGGTGTCCTGTACTTTTGATCATCAACCAATACTTTTTCCAGCTGATATTTTATAATACGGTATTCATCATCCTTCTTTTTACAGGAAGAAATAAGCAATACATTTAATAACAGGATAAAACAACTATGTCTCATGGTATTGATGACAAATTCATGAACTAAAAGTCAGATTACTTTTTCTCATTAAACATTTTTTCCAGAATCTGATAACGATAATTAAAAATATGTTCAATTTTCTTTTTCACAAAAAGCCCATGGGCTACTTCTCCTAAAACACCCATTGGCAGCTCATAATTAATCGTGTCCCTCATTAAAACACCTTTTTCGTTGGGAATGAATTCGTGAAAGTGATTCCAAAGTTTATAAGGTCCTTTTTTCTGAAAATCAGTAAAACTTTTTTGAAAAGAAACCTGAATGATCTCAGTTTGCCAGCTCATCTTAATCCCCAGCAATGGAGAAACATAATAATCAATTATCATCCCTTCATAAATTTCATCATTCTCCAGCTTGGTCAGGACAATAAAGTTCATATCTTTTGGAGTAATTTTTGAAAGATTATTGGCTGAAGAAAAAAATCTCCATGCTGTTTCCAGATCACAATAAAGCTGCTGTTCACGTTGAAGTTGATGTACCATTTTGTATCGTCAATTTTAAAAGTTTGAGTCCTTAGGGAAAAGTTAAGTCATTAGTTTTAAAAAACAAGTGTTCTTTTTATTTTTTTTCATAAATAAAAGGTCAACATGAATAAATTCTCTGTTTACCCTTTTAATAAAGGAAAATGTAATATACCATATCCGTATACTTTAGTAGAAAAGGGTATAAAATAACCCACTATTTCAGGCTATCTTTCCGTCCTATTTTTATCAAAACAAAATGACAAATAAACCCTTACACAGTTTCCATATTCCGGTGATGGGACTAGCCTATACTATTGACAGTCCGATACGGGTTGCACAATATGGAATTTCCTCCGTTATTTCGATCATAGATGACGAGATTATAGAAAAAATGAAGAATTTTTACGCTGGAAAATTTAATCTCAATTATCCATTCATCTCTACAAAAACTGAAGATTACAGAGCTAGAAGAATAACGGACTACCTTAATATGGTAGATGACGTCGTTAACAAAAAGTTCGAATCCTTTAAGCAGGAGATTATCAAGAATGCAGAAACACTCAGAGAATTTATAGGCATACTACCGAATACTTCTTCTATTAAAAGCAGATTGCAGGATTTTGCAGATCAAAAAGACTATGTAGGTTCTGGTATCAGAAAATTTATTGACGCTCATCTCAGTCCCGGGAATATAGATGTGAATATTATGACAAAAGTAGATAAGGATAATTTCGCGAAAAATGAACAGCTTCCTGTAATGCATAATGACGCCCACGCGTCGTTACGGGGCTTTGCTCATAGCAGACTCTCTTCATCTGTAGTACTTTCTGCAGGAATGAATCCACGTTTATACAGCTACCTCGAAGAATTTGATGATTTTTTTCCTGACAAAAATGGAAATCTGAAAAAAAAGATCATCCTCAAGGTAAGTGATTTCCGTTCCGCCATGATCCAGGGAAATTTTTTAGCAAAAAAGGGATTATGGGTCTCAGAATACAGAGTTGAATCCGGGCTCAACTGTGGTGGTCACGCTTTTGCAACGGAGGGCTTATTATTAGGTCCCATTTTAGAAGAATTCAAACAGAAAAAGAATGAACTCATAAATTCTGCTTATACTCTTATGATTGCAGCTTTAGAACAAAAAGACAGATATACGGCTACTCAACCGCCGGAAGTAAAAATTACCGTTCAGGGAGGAGTAGGAACTTCCGAAGAACATGATTTTTTACTTGAATATTATCATGCAGACAGTGTAGGATGGGGCTCTCCATTTTTACTGGTTCCTGAAGCGACATCTGTAGATAAAGTAACCCGTGATCTCCTGGCCCGATCTAAAGAAAATGATTTTTATCTCAGTACCATTTCACCATTAGGAGTTCCTTTTAACACTGTCCGGGGAACCTCCAATGAACTTCTTAAACATCAAAAAGAGGCTCACGGAAAGTACGGTAGTTCCTGTCCAAAAAAACTGCTTGCACTAAACAAAGAATATTCCTCCAAAGGAAACTGCACGGCATCACGGAAATACCAAGCTATCAAATTAAAAGAGCTTGAGAAAGAAAAAGAAACCCTCAGTGAAGAAGAGTTTAACAACAGGAAAAAAGAAATAACTAATAAGGCCTGCTTATGTGTGGGGCTTGTGAATGCAGCCTATATGGAACAGGAGATTCAAATAAAAGGAGAGGATCAAGGTGTAGTTATTTGTCCGGGACCTAATCTGGCTTATTTTGATAAAGAAGTTTCTCTCACTGAAATGGTTCAGCACATCTATGGCAACGGCAATATCCTTCCGGACAATAAACGCCCGAATATGTTCATTAATGAGCTGAAAATGTATGTAGAACACCTGAAAAAGGAAATCAAAGCGGTAACTGACACGGTTACTCTTTCCCAAACAAAGAAATGGAATATCTTCAGAAAAAATTTACTGGAAGGCATTGCTTACTACGAAAACCTGTTCTGTACCACAGGATTTTTTAATAAAGAAAAAGAAAATATGAAACATCAACTTGAAGAGTGTAAAGTAATGATCTTACAAATTATAATTCCACAGATAGAAAAATAAAAACTAACATACCTGTAATTCTATAATAAGGATAATTCAAATCCAAATACCAGAAAATATTCAGGATGGCTTTTAATAAAAGACACCACAATGGGTGTCTTTTTAATTTTTTTCTATAGGATTTATTTTTATATTTCCTTTTGTAAACTTCTTGATTACATTCATTCTAGCCTCAATCATTTTCTTACGGTCAATAAAATTGATATTCTCATCGTACAGAATATTTTGGGACTTTTTTGTAATAGCTAAAAGTTTATAATGAAAGTTTTCCTGATCATCATATACTTCAAGAATAAGCCCCGGTAAACCGGCAAATTTATATGGGCCATCAGCTATTGGGATATCTTTTGTGTACCATGCAATAAATTTTCGACCTCTAAATGTAGCTTCTGCCTTATAACATTCGTATGTTAAAACATTTTTTTTCTCATCAATAAGTTTCCACTGCATCGCAGGACTTTTTTCCTTATAGCCAAAGTTTATATTTTCAATTTTATCACTATATATCAAATCAGATTGTTGATAATCTTTTTTTATTACATGAGACACCTTGAACATTGGTCTTGATGACATTTGAAAAAACGGCTGACTATCTATTATTGAATCAATTTTATATTTTTTATCATTTTGAAAAATTGATTCATTATCACCAATATATAAAGTAAGCATATCATCACTTTTAGTACTTAGTGTTGAATCTGCTTTAAAATCAACATTGTAAATTATTTGAGTATGAGACTTAAACACTTTAAATTTCTTATTCTGTGAAAGCACAATCCCAAATAAAAATATAGAAACAATGGAGAGTATTTTTTTCATATTTTATTATATAAAAGGTGGCTGATATAACAGCCACCTGGATAGTTTATTTTTTGGTTACAATAATAATTTTTTTGACATCATTATACGGGTAATTTAATTTACTTATTTCTGTACTGTCCTCAATTACTTTTATTGTACGCACCTTTTCTGTATCCATTAATTTATGAAAGGTTTCAAAATCTATAACCTTATCATTAGCAATTATTACCGTTTGCTTTTTTTGTTTGTCAAAGTAACCTTTAACTTTACCGGAATTCTTAAAAAATTCATCAGAATTATTATAATCAACAATTGGTAATTTTTGAAATTCTAATGCTTGAGCATTTTTTCTGCTGCAAGAAAAAAGTAAAAAGAAAGTAGATAAAATAAGTAAGTTTTTCATATTAATTTAATATTAACCCATGTATGATCCTGCTCCAGTACAAGGAGGTGTGATAACAGTCGATGATGTAGCTTGACTAGCTGACTCAAATTCCCAATATGTAATACCCCCCACAGTTTGCTCTGTATAAGTTCCGTATTGATAGCATGTGCCACAACAGGTAGTATCATAAGCTATAAACCCATTAAAGCTAATTTTTTTAATACTATTTTGCGCTGCATTAATCGTTTCAGCAGATTTTACATCACTTTTTGTTGGGGAAGCGGCACACAATATACCTGATGTAGCAATACCTAAAATAAGAATTAATTTTTTCATTTTGATCGTTTTTAATTTTAATATTTTTTTGTGATTGCAATCATTACAATAGTACAAAATTATTTTTATTCACCATTACGGGAAGCCCTATTTACTAAAACTTTCTGCTTGTATAGAATGCGAAAAAGGTAAACATTATTTATGCTTCATAATTTTCTATGATTTATTTCAATTGCTTTTCATTAAGCTCAAACTTTTTAGCCAAATTTCAAGTTTTTGCAGCCTTTCAATGATCTCATACTGAGTTAAATCTTGAAGGACAATTAAATATACAGTGTTGAAAGAATCTAAAATTTTATTACACCATACCTTCCAAAAATCTTTGCCCCTTAAAAAGTATCATCATTAAATTCCTTTGCGTCTTTGTATTTAAATCATAATCTTAATTGACAGAATAAACCCTTATAATCAACCGTATTGTATTAATATTATCTTAAATAATCTTCTGTCCGCTATTCTTAAGAAAATTTTTCTTTAAATTTATAGTACTGAAGATGATTCTCCGTCTTCAAACAAATTCAAAAAACAAGGAGATCAACTATCTTAACAGTTTTCAATTGTGGGTTCATAGAGCACCACATCAATGATTATGACTAAAAAATTAATTTTTAATGTATGGAAAAGAGAATGATAAAAAATACGGATTTATCGGTCGCACCGATTAATTTCGGAGGAAACGTTTTCGGATGGACATTGGATGAGCAACAATCTTTTGACATCCTGGATCAGTTTACAGAAGCCGGATTCAATTTTATAGATACTGCTGATACCTATTCTTGGTGGGTAAATGGAAGAGGGGGACAGTCTGAAGAAATTATCGGAAAATGGTTGAAGAGCCGGGGCAACAGAAACGATCTTGTTATTGCGACTAAAGTAGGATCAGAGACCAAAGAACATGGTTTTGATATCAGTAAAAAACATATCCTGAAATCTGTTGACGAATCTCTGAAAAGATTACAGATCGATCATATAGATCTTTATTATACCCACTTTGATGATCATAAAACCCCTGTTGAGGAAACTCTTGCGGCGTATGACGAAATTATAAAAGCCGGAAAGGTGCGTTATATTGCAGCTTCCAATCTTACTCCGGAACGGCTTACCGCTTCTTTTGAAGCTTCAGAAAAGAATAATTTACCTAGGTATGTCGCTTTACAACCTCATTATAATTTATTAGAGCGTGAAAACTTTGAAAAAAATTACGCTCCTTTGGTGGAAAAATATGATTTGAGCGTATTCCCATACTGGTCTTTAGCGGCAGGTTTTCTAACCGGAAAATACCGCAGTGAAGCAGATCTTTCTAAAAGTGCCAGGGGAGAAGGTGTCCGCAAATATCTGAATGAAAAAGGGGAGCGAGTATTAAAAGCTTTGGATCAGGTAAGTGAAAAACATCAGGCCAACCAGGCTTCTGTGGCATTAGCATGGCTATTAGCCAATCCACTTATTACCGCACCTATCGTAAGCGCAACCAGCCAGTCTCAATTACAAACCTTGTTTAAAGCGACTGAACTTCATCTGAGTAATGAAGATGTACAGCTTCTGAATGAAGCAAGCAAATAAAAACAAAGCCTCATACGAGGCTTTTGTTTTTATGATCTATATACCCTTGATTTACATACGTTGTTCAGTGTTTTGCATACATGCTGTTTTTTATTTCTTACGAATTTTGAATCATTAAATAAACAGTATGAAAATGAATACAATACAATTAGGAAATCAGGGATTGAAAGTTCCTGTTATAGGTTTAGGATGTATGGGCATGACAGGTTTTGAAGATGGAAATATGTATGGTGAAGCAGATGAGAAGGAAGCTATTGCGACCATTCACAGATCATTGGAGCTAGGAGGTAATTTTCTTGATACAGCAGATCTTTACGGTCCGTTTAAAAATGAGCAGCTTATTGCCAAAGCTACGGAAAACAATCGGGACCAATATATTATCGCTACCAAATTTGGCTGGGAAATCAATGACCAGGATAAGGTTACCTGGGCCATCAACGGAAAGAAGGATTATGTAAAGAAATCAGTAGAACGTTCATTAAAAAACTTAAAGACTGATTATATTGATCTTTATTATATGCATCGGCTGGATAAAAACACACCTATAGAGGAAACTGTAGGAGCAATGAGCGACCTGGTAAAAGAAGGAAAAGTGAAATACATCGGCTTATCGGAAGTATCTTCAGAAACCATCAAAAGAGCCCATATTGTTCATCCCATTACAGCTGTACAAAGTGAATATTCATTGTTTGAGCGTACAGTAGAAGAAAGAGGAGTGATTACAACATTACAAGAACTGAAAATAGGGTTTGTGCCTTATTCTCCGCTGGGACGCGGTTTTTTATCCGGACAAATCCGTTCCATTGATGACTTGCCTGAAAATGACTTCCGACGCGCAATCCCACGTTTTCAGGAACAACATTTTTATAAAAATATTAAACTGGTAGAAGCCATCGAGTCTATGGCAAAAGAGAAGAACATTACATCTTCCCAACTGGCATTAGCATGGATTATCAGTAAAGGCTTTGTCCCGATTCCAGGAACAAAACGCAGAAAATATCTGGAACAGAATATTGATGCTGTTCATATTCAGCTTACAGAAGAGGAAATTTTAAAACTGGAAAGCATTATTCCTTTAGGCACTGATACGGGAGCTCAATATGATGAATTCAGTATGGGACTGTTAGATTAATTGTTACATTTGTTTTATGAATGCTATTCAGTCGGTTTCAGCTTTTCATCGCCTATTATCCTTACCGGAACCTAAACATCCGTTGGTAAGTGTTATTAATCTTTCCCATTCTATATTTCTGGAAGATGAAATATGGAAAGGTTTTGTGAACAGATTTTACTGTGTTGCATTGAAAAGAGAAGCAAAAGGCAAGATCAAATATGGTCAGCAGCATTATGACTATGATAAAGGAGTATTAAGCTTTACTGCACCTAACCAGGTACAGTATTTAGACTTGCAAAATATGGAATGCGGATCAGGTTACTTATTGATCGTTCATCCTGATTTTTTATTGAAACATCCTTTGGCATCTTCGATTACGGGTTATGGTTTTTTCTTCTATGCGGTAAATGAAGCTTTACATTTATCGGAAGATGAGGAAGATGATCTGATTGCAATACTCAAAAAAATAGATAAAGAATGTCAGCATATCGATCGTCATACCCAGGAGATTATTTTATCTCAGATTGATCTTTTGCTTAATTATTCCAATCGTTTTTATGAACGGCAGTTTATTACCCGCAAAAACAGCAATCATCAGCTCCTAACAAAATTCGAGCGTTTTCTGAATGATTATTTTGATCATGAACAATCTGTAGATAAGGGTTTGTTAACCGTTCAGCTTATTGCTGAAGCAATGAACCTATCTCCTAATTATCTCAGTGATCTGTTAAGAATTCATACAGGGCAGAATACCCAACAACATATTCATGAAAAATTAATAGCAAAGGCCAAAGAAAAACTGTCGACCACTAATTTATCTGTGAGTGAAATTGCCTATGCATTAGGCTTTGAACATCCTCAGTCTTTCAGCACTCTATTTAAAAAGAAAACAAAAATGGCTCCGATGGAGTTCAGAACTTCCTTCGGAATAAAATAATACCTAAATTTTTATAAAAAAAAATCCTCAATTAAAATTGAGGATTCTTTGTTGTATTAATCATATTATTTCATTGCTTTCTTATTCAGAGCAGTGTCTGCGATACTGGTAAGGAGTTCATCGCATTTTTTCTCTTCTTCCAATGTCTTCAATAAAATTTTCAGACATTTGGTTTGCTTCAGAACCTTAGCATAAGCTGCTAACGTACCATAGGTAGCAATTTCATAATGTTCTACTTTCTGTGATGCCGCAATAATTCCGGCATCACGTACAGAACCTGGTTGTGTTTCTTCCATAATACTTTTCCCTTCATCCAGCAATCCCTGCATGGCATCACATTTTTTTGCCTGAGCTTTCTTGCCCAAAGCAGCAAAACATTCTTCCAATCTTTTTACATGGTTTTCGGTTTCAGCCAGGTGACTTGATATCGCTTTCTTCAGGCCTTTATCTTCAGCATTTTTTTCCATTTTCGGAAGAGCTTTCGTTAATGCTTTTTCAGCCCAGTAAATATCCTTAAGCCCATCTTCAAACAGATCCTTGAGTTCCTTTGCCGCATCCTTTTTAGCGGGAACCTTTCTTGCCGGAGTTTTTACCGCGGCTGTTTTTTTAGCCGGGGTTGATGCCGATCTGGCTCTTGAAGACGTTGCCGTTTTTTTTCCTGGTGTTTTTGTACTCGTTGCCATATTAATATTTTTTGTGGTTTATGCATTAACTGGTTACAATAATAAAGCCAAACGCAACAACGAAACCTCAAATTATTTAAATACTTAACATTACTTTAACTTAAAAATGAAATATTGAATAAAAATAAATAGAATTAAATACGCAATTACTAATTCTAATTATGACTATGATCATAAAAATAACAGTTGCTGAATCTTTATATTCGAAATAAATGAAAAGACATTAAGCATCACTAAAATGTATGTCTTCCAATCCACTATTATTATGAAAAAGAATCTTTTTGACAAATTCGCAGATAAAGCTGTTTATTTTACTGGTAGTGCCGCTGCATTTATCACAGCAACAATCCTCGTTATTGCCTGGGCTTCCGTAGGACCTATATTTAATTTTTCGGAAGTCTGGCAGATGGTTATCAATACCGGAACCACAATAATTACTTTTCTCATGGTTTTCCTTATCCAAAAAGCACAAAATAAGGACTCAAAAGCCATACAGATTAAACTTAACGAGCTAATTGCTGCTCATGAACACGCCAGTAACCGGATCGTAGATATTGAAGATCTTACAGAAGATGAACTGGACCAGCTTCATAAATTCTATGAAAAGCTGGGAAAACTACCTAAAAAAGAAGCTTCTTCCACCCATTCAATATCAATAGATGAGCAATCAAAATCTGCCTGTAATCAGCGGTATAAATAAAACTGTTATTTATCTGTATTCCTCTTTGGATAGAGTATTAAACGGATAGAAGGGTTATTGGTAATAAACAACCGAAGCCAATCAAAAGCAAGACGGACCTTACTTCCAAATCCTACCAAAGGAATGATATGAATAAATAACCACGTAAGCCATGCTATAAAACCTTTAAAAGAAAATTTTGGGAGGTCTACTACCGCATTGTATTTAGAAATAATTGCCATGCTTCCTTTGTCATTGTACTCGAAAGGTTTCAAAGGTTTACCTTGTGCAATATATTTAAAGTTATCAGCTAAGTTATGCGCTTGCTGTATGGCTACCTGCGCCAGTTGAGGATGCCCGTTTGGATATTTTTTTTCCGTGAGCTGAAGACAAATGTCACCTACAGCGTAAATATTTCTCATTCCTTCCACTTCATTATATCCGTCTACCAGTATTCTTCTTCCACGACCGATAGCTTCTTTGGGAATACCGGGAACTTCCCGGCCTATGACACCGGATGTCCAGATCAGGGTCTCGGTTTCAATGGATCTTCCATCAGAAAGGATTACTTTATTGTCAATATAATCTTTCACAGAGACGTTCAGAATAATTTTTACCCCTAATTTTTTCAGTGTCTCATAAGAAGTTTTCTGGGCCATTTCGCTCATCGGGGAAAGAAGGGTAGGAAGGGCATCAATAAGATACAGGTTGGAAAGACCCAGTTTAATTTCAGGATATTCTTTTTCAGCAATATATTTTCCCATTTCTGCCAGCATCCCAGCAAGTTCCACTCCTGTGGGTCCACCTCCGGCAATAACAATATTCTGAAGACGACCTGCTGCTTTCATATCCTTATTTCTTGCCGCTTCTTCCAGGGTCAGAAGCATATGATTTCGAAGATAAAGAGCTTCAGTAATACTTTTCATAGGAAGTGCACACCTCTGAACATTTTCCATTCCGAAAAAATTAGATTCGGTTCCTAAAGCAAGAACGAGATAATCATAGCTTAAATTTCCGGTATCAGTTTCTACGGTTTTGGTTTCTGAAACCACTTTAATTAGATTTCCCATGTGAAACCGTACATTTCGGAACTTTGAAATCATTCTCCTGAAAGGATAACTGATATTTGAAGCCTGAATAAAAGAAGTGGCTACCTGGTAGATGAGAGGAGGAAAGAAATGGTAATTATTTTTATCAATCAATGTGATCTCAAACCGTTCGTCATTTTTAAGTGATTTGATGAGATTAATCCCAGCAAATCCTCCGCCTACAATGATGATGTGCTTTTTCATACTTACTATTTTGAGTGGTTACAGTAAGAGTCCAATAATAAGACCAAAAAAAATTAAAGTTCATAAATGCACAATGTTTGCTTGCTTTACTATAACCCAACATAAAAAGTACAATATGAAAACAGACATTCTAACAGAAAAGCACAAATTAGGATTAGGAGGAGTAGCTATAGGAACTGCTTTTGCTGACATTACGGATGAAGAAGCACACCAAGTCCTGCAAAAGGCCTGGGACCTGGGCATACGGTATTATGATACCTCACCCTGGTACGGATTGACAAAAAGCGAAAGAAGATTTGGACAGTTTTTACAGGGTAAGGATAGAGATGACTTTGTTTTCTCTACAAAAGTAGGCAGATTATTTAAGGAAGTCCCTAAATCTGAGGTCCCACCCACCATGTGGAAGAATCCATTAAATTATGACTTCCGGCATGATTATACAGCAGATGCTATAAAAAGGTCAATCGATGAAAGCCTTGAAAGATCAGGGCTCGACCATATTGATATTGTATACATCCATGACCTTTCTGAAGATCAGGTCGGTGACCGGTATCCTTACTTTCTGAAACAGGCAAAGGAAGGAGCTTTTAAAGTACTTTCAGAGTTAAGGGAACAAGGAATTATAAAAGCCTGGGGAATGGGTGTTAATAAAATAGAGCCTATTTTGGACTGCATTGAAGCTGCTGACCCAGACATCTGCCTTTCTGCTACCCAATATTCTATTTTAGAACATGAAGATGCCGTAGACAGATTACTTCCGGCCGTAAAAAAAGCTGGGGTAAAACTGGTTTCCGGAGCCGGTTATAATTCAGGATTTATTGCGGGGAGAAACCGCTATAATTATAAAGATGTCATTCCCAAAGGGATGACAGAAAAAAGAGACCGGATTGCAGAAATAGCAAAAAAATACAACACAGACATTGTACATGCAGCCCTGCAATTTGTTTTGGCGGCTGATGAATTTGCGGCCATTATTCCCGGAGCCAGTCAGCCGGATCAGGTGCATGACAATGTAGAAGGACTGAATGCTGTAATTCCTCCTGATTTCTGGAATGAGATAAAATCTGAGGGATTGATTTATGAAAAAGCTCAGATCCCAGATTACAGGTAGAATTTTAATATTATTAAACAGAAGCCTCTCATTGTGAGAGGCTTTTATTTGATGGCTTATACTCCGGCTGCTTTTTTCAACAATTCAACCGCTTCTGTCAATTGATTCTCATTCAAAGAAGCAAACCCAAACCGGCAGGCATTCAACAGGGCGTTTTTTCCGGTACAATAAACAGTCCCGGAAACAACCAAACCATCTTTATGTGCTTTCTTCAATATATCCGACAATTTAAATTCAGAATTAAATCTAAGCCATAATGCCATTCCTCCCGTTGGTTTTGTAAAAGTAACAACATCAGTCAATTCTTTACTGATCAATTCTGAAACCAGATCACATCGTTGGGCATACAAACGGTTGGATCTCTGAATATGACGGGCTAGATCACCATTGTTAATGAGTCCGGCTGCTGCCTCTTCAATAATAGCATCACCCCTGATATCAATAAGTTTTCTAAGCTTACGGGCAGCTTCTAAAAAATCGGCTGTAGCCACCATATATCCAAGGCGGAAAGGAGTCCCAAGAACTTTTGTAAGAGAACCTATATAAATAACTCTTCCATTATGATCCCCACTGGCCAGAGGAAGATAAGGGTCATATTTAAACTGAAAATCATAATCGTAATCGTCTTCAATAACTGCAATATCATATGATTTAATCAATTTCAGCATATGTTGTCTTCTTTCTACACTCATCGTCACTGTAGTAGGATGATGATGATGAGGGATAATGTAGATCATTTTAATATCATTTTTCTGCAGAACCTCCTCAACCGATCGTGTGCACATTCCTTCATTATCTACGGGTACGCGGATAAGCTCGGCCCCTAATTTTTCAAAAACAAGATTTGCGATAAAGTAGCTAGGGTCGCTTACAATTACTTTATCACCTGGCTTTATAATAAGCGAAGCAGCAATATAAATTGCCATTTGCGCACCACGTGTGGTAAAAATATTTTCTATCTCCATATCCAATCCTCGGGTATGCTTCAGGAAAGTAGATAATGCAATAGAAAGATTGGAGTTTTCTGATATCCTATGCCTCAAAACAGCTTTATATGTAATTTCATCCAATGCCTTTTTAAACTGTTTGGTTATGGTTGTAACCGGTAAAAGTGAAATATCCGGTAAACCATCATCGATAATTATCCTGCTGTTTTCAACAGAGAGAACAGGATTTAAGATCATTTCGAAACGTTCAAAGTTGATTGCTCCTTTATGCGCAAAGGCACTTATTTTATTTTTTTTATAAGATCTGGGTTTAATCCGGGGCAAATCATAAGATATCCTATATCCTTTCCTCGGCAGATTATCCACCCAATCTTCTGATACCAGAACATCATAAGCTGCAGTAATTGTCTTTCGATGAAGCTGAAGATCAAATGCAAGACCTCTGGTACTTGGCAACAGGGTTCCGGGAAGGAGCTTTCCTTCCTGAATTAATGAAATAAGCTGGGCTGCAATCTGTCGATACAGAGGTTCAGTTGTATCCGCATTAATGAGAATCAGATTCTTATAAGGAAGCATAATCTGGAATTTACTACTACAAATATAAATAATCTGGACTACCAAATTAAATAAATCTGGCCCCGATTACCACCTTTCCTGCGGTCTAATTTTGTATCATTAAAACAAATAAAACAATTGAAGTTAAACTACTTGTATTAATTAAAATTTAGTTATGAAAAAGAGACTCGCATTACAGAAATACCTGCCACAGGCTTATCAATTGATGAAAGAAATGGACGACCTTATTAAAAAAGGCATAGACCCTCTTCATTTTGAATTAATCAAGATCCGCGGTTCACAATTAAACGGTTGTGCATATTGCCTTAATAAACATATTACTGATGCTGTTCAATATGGAGAAAATCCACAGCGGATTTACGTATTGAGTGCCTGGCATGAGGCTAAAAACTGGTTTACTACTGAAGAACAAATTATTTTACAGCTTACTGAAGAGATTACATTAATAGGCTCTCATGGAATAAGCGATAGCGTATATGACAAAGCTGTAGAAACTTTCGGAGAAGAAAAAACAGCTCATTTGATATTAGCCGCTATCAGCATCAATAGCTGGAACCGTATTGGTGTTGGTCTTCAGATGCACCCCGTACAATACAAAAATCAATAAATAATGGAAGTAAAAGAAGCAAAAACAAGAGCAGACATAGAATTTTGCAAAGAAGTAATTCTTCAGTTCCGTACGAATCTGAAGGAAGATAATTATGTTGATCAGATTATAGAAATGATGAATGAGGAAGGTTTTAAACTACATTATATCCCCAACGATACCAATACAAAAGCTGTAGCATTTATTGGCTACCGCCCGCTACAAATGCTGAGGACCGGTAAGATTATTTATATAGATGATCTGTTCACTTCTTCTGAATGTCGTAGTAAAGGATTTGCAGGTTTGTTATTGGATCACGTAACCAAAGAAGCGGAAACAACAGGAATACAGTCTGTTCATCTGGATAGTGGTTATATGCTCCATGACGCACACCGTTTATATCTTAATAAAGGCTATGTCCTTGCCTGTAATCATTTTGCAAAAAAGATTTCTTAACTGATGTAAAAAATCAATCTGACAAACGGAAATCTATCACTCAATCTAACTATCTAAAAATCAATAAAATAAAAATGATCAGTTATCAAATAGAAGAAAAAATAAGCACTGAAGAGTTTACCGATATTCTCCTCACTTCAACCCTTGGCGAAAGAAGACCTGTAAATAACTCCAGAAGAATCAATGGAATGCTGGAACATGCAAACCTCATTGTAACAGCGCGTGATCAGGGAAAGCTGGTAGGAATTGCCAGATCATTAACAGATTTCGTTTACTGCACTTATCTATCAGATCTTGCCGTGGATAAAGCATACCAGAAAACAGGCATCGGAAAAGAACTTATCCGTTTAACTAAAAAAGAAACTCCCGAAGCAAAACTTATCTTGCTGGCAGCTCCAAAAGCGATACATTATTATCCTAAGATTGGAATGGTACAGTGGGAACAATGCTACATTCTGGATGATATTGATGCTCTTAAATAATAAGTTGAATTCATCACCTCTTTTGTGATTAACTAAATAAACAAACATATTATTTTATCATTATAGATAAGGCAATATTTTCGTTTTAACAATTCCCCATCTATCTTTTGGGTTAAGTAGAAGTAGACTAAAGAAAAAAAAGGTTCTTTAATGTTAATATATCCTAATGTTCTTTTCATATTTCTTTTTTTGAGGTAACTTAGTATATATAATAAAAAACACCTGAAATGAACACCCCAAACGCAAAATCTGTACAACAAATCACTATTGATGGAAAATCTTATACTTATAGCTCTTTAAGAAACCTGCCGGGAGGTGTGGATCATCTTCCGTTCAGTATCCGTATTCTTCTAGAAAATGTTTTAAGGAATTATGACGGTTTTGGTATTACAGACGAACATATCAATACCTTACTGCAATGGACACCTGCTCCTAATGATAAGGATATCCCTTTTAAACCCGCTAGGATCCTGATGCAGGATTTCACGGGAGTACCGGCAGTAGTAGATATGGCTTCTTTAAGGGCAGAATTTGTGAGGCAGGGAAAAAACGGACAAAAGATCAACCCAGCTATTCCGGTAGATTTGGTTATCGACCATTCCGTTCAGGTAGACTATTTCGGAACCGATTATTCTTATGACCGGAATGTAGAACTGGAGTTTGAAAGGAATAAGGAACGGTATGAAGTCCTGAAATGGGCACAACACGGGTTGAATAATTTTACCGTAGTTCCTCCCGGAATGGGAATATGTCATCAGGTTAACCTGGAATATTTAGCAAAAGGGGTGATCAGCAGAGACGGATGGCTCTTTCCTGATACATTGGTAGGAACAGACTCACATACGCCAATGGTAAACGGAATCGGGGTTATCGCCTGGGGTGTTGGTGGGATAGAAGCGGAAGCAGCTATGCTGGGACAGCCTATTTTCTTTACCTGTCCTGAGGTAGTAGGTTTAAAACTGACAGGAAGAATTCCTGATCATTGTACTGCTACCGATATGGTTCTTTCAATCACAAAGATCCTTAGAAACCAGGGAGTAGTTGGGAAATTTGTGGAAGTCTTTGGTGAAGGGCTGGATCATTTAACGGTTACCGACCGCGCTACCATTTCTAATATGTCTCCGGAATTCGGATGTACGGTTACTTATTTCCCTATCGACTCACGTACTTTGGAATATATGCATGCTACCAACCGTTCTCCGGAACAGATCAAAATTGTTGAGGAATACTGCAAAGAAAATCTTTTATGGAGAACCGGAACAGAAGAAATTAAATATTCATCCGTCGCAGAACTTGATCTGTCGACCCTTGAACCAACGGTATCCGGGCCTAAACGTCCTCAGGATAAAATTTTAGTTAAAGATCTTAGCCAGAGATTTTCTGAAGTTTTAAAAGACGAGCATCATCGTAATTACGAACCAATTTCCAAAAGAACAGAATATGCCTGGTTAGCGGACGGAGGTTCGGGAACGGAATTTACGTTTGGAAAAGTTCCTATTGAAGGAGAACTTCATTCGGAAGTTATTCAGGACTCTTTACGAACTGTAAGGATCAAACAAAATAATTCTGAATTTGTCTTAAGTGACGGAAGCATTGTTATTGCAGCGATTACCAGTTGCACCAACACATCAAACCCTGCTGTTATGGTAGGAGCAGGACTTTTAGCCCGAAATGCTATAGAAAAAGGACTTCGAACAAAATCATGGGTTAAGACATCTCTGGCACCAGGTTCCAAAGTCGTTACAAAATACCTTGAAAGATCCGGACTTAATACAGATCTGGAGGCACTTCGCTTTCATACAGTCGGCTATGGCTGTACCTCATGTATCGGAAATTCAGGACCACTTCCACCTGCTATTGCAACAGCAGTTGATAACGGCGAGCTGGTAGTAGCTTCGGTACTTTCCGGAAACAGGAATTTTGAGGCAAGAGTGCATCCGCAGGTTAAGATGAATTTTCTCATGTCACCAATGTTGGTTGTTGCCTATGCTTTGGTTGGACATGTTGATATCAATTTAATTACAGACCCTCTGGACTATGATCCGAATGGACAACCTGTCTATTTAAAAGACATCTGGCCTTCACGCGAAGAGATCCAAAGAACGATCAATGAGTGTATGAAACAGGAAGATTTTGAAGACGTTTATAATGTAATCTTTGATGGTTCAGAAGACTGGCAGGATCTTGAAGTTAACCTGGATCAGAATTTCGAATGGAACAAAAGCTCAACCTATATCAAAGAAGCTCCTTTTTTTGAAAATATCAAGGCTCAGCCGGATCCTGTAACCGATATAAAAAATGCAAAAGTGCTGCTGTATCTCGGAGACTCTGTAACCACCGATCACATTTCACCGGCGGGATCTTTTAAAGAAGACTCTGCGGCAGGAAGTTATCTGAAAGCCAATAATGTAAACAAAGAAGATTTTAATTCTTATGGTTCCAGAAGAGGAAATCATGAAGTGATGATGCGCGGAACTTTTGCCAACGTAAGGATAAAAAATAAAATAGCTGACAGAGAGGGTGGATACAGTCGTTATTTACCTACAGGAGAAGTTAAAACGGTTTTTGATACGGCGATGCAATACCAAAAAGACCATACACCACTGATTATTTTAGCGGGTAAAGAATATGGATCAGGATCCTCCCGTGACTGGGCTGCAAAAGGAACTTTCCTGTTAGGTGTAAAAGCGGTGATCGCTGAAAGCTTTGAACGTATCCATAGAAGCAATCTGGTTGGAATGGGTGTGGCACCATTGGTTTTCAATGATGGAGAAAATGCAGCCTCTTTAGGATTGGACGGAACGGAAACGTATACCATCACCGGTTTAGAGGAAAATCTGGTTCCGCATAAAATGCTTAATGTAAAAGCTGTACATCCTTCAGGAAAAGAAACAGTATTCACCGTTAAGGCAAGATTAGATTCGGCAATAGAAATTGAATATTATAAAAACCAGGGAATATTACAGTACGTTTTACGGGATTATTTAAAAAATAATTAATCTCCGGAATCCGGACTATACGATGGAATGAAAACAAGTGCAGGCATCTTATTATTTAAAAAAGAAAATAACCATCTGTTTTATTTTCTGGTTCATCCGGGAGGCCCCTTCTGGAAGAATAAAGATAAAGGTGCCTGGTCCATTCCCAAAGGAGAAATAGAACAGGGGGAAGATCCCCTGGAACGGGCCCGCATAGAATTTAAAGAGGAAACCGGACAATCTATAGAAGGAGAATTCATAGGACTGACTCCCATCCGGCAGAAAGGAGGTAAAACAGTGCATGCCTGGGCAATAGAAACAGATATTGAAACGACACAGCTTTTCAGCAATTCTTTACAAATAGAATGGCCGCCAAGATCAGGAAAACGTATGGAAATACCGGAGGTAGACCAATGGGAATGGTTCGATTCAGAAGAAGCAAAAATACGTATTAATCCAGCGCAGGTGTTGTTCCTTTCAGAACTGGAGGAACTGTTGCAAAAGTAAGATTACAATTCTTTAATCAATCGAAAAGTAAGGTTGATCCGGGGTTGCATAGGCTTGGTTGATTTCGCAATTCTATGTTCCCAGTTAACCTGCAAATTACCTTTCATGATCAACAGCGATCCATGCGAAAGAGGGAGGCTGTATTTTAAATGATGATCATCCACTTTACGGAAATCAAAATTTCTGACCTGTCCAAGACTCAGAGAAGCGATTACAGGCCGGTTCCCCAACTCACTGTCTCTGTCCCTGTGCCACGCAACGGAATCATTGCCATTTCTGTACAGGTTCAGTAATACCGAATTGAATGTATATCCGGTTGTCTGTTCCAAACGCTGTTTCAATGCCAGTAATTCAGGGGACCATGGATTAACCACAACACGGGTACCACTTAGCTGATAAGATTTGCCTTCGTCTCCATACCAAGCGGTCAGGCGTGGCGTCAAAACTTCTTTGTCATACATTTTCTGAGTCGTCTGGATCCATGGGGTAGTTTCCATTAAAAACTCCTGAAGCTCTTTTGCTTCCTGTTGTGATAGGAAATGATCCGTATATTCCAATAACTCTTTAGGAAACTGGTAATATTCTTCTGCATCAAATAAGCTAAGCTGGTCCATTGTAAGAAATTAAAAAAATATCCTTCACCGGTAAATAATCCGGTAAAGGATATTTTAATATTTTAAATTTTAATCAAGAGGCTTTCTGCCTGAAATAATATTATAAAGAACGACAATAATGGCAATAACCAATAAAACATGAACTAAATATCCGGTACTTATTCCGGGTATAACGTTTAGCATTCCTAAAAGCCAAACAACAATACAAATAACTGCGACTAACCATAATAAACTTCTCATAACTGTATATTTTAAGTGATTTATTTTATTAAAGCATACCTTATGCCTTTTGTTATTCAATTTTTATCCTGAATTCAGAACCTCAATACGTTTCTTTCGTTGGTTACTCCTCTTTTCTAAAACTTACAACCTGATATTCACCATCCGAACAAAACTTTTTACAACTTTCATCATCAAATTTATCAGGAGCTTTCAGAAAAGCCTCAATGTGTTTTTGACTTTCTTCCGTATTAGCTGGGGTAATAATGATATGATAATCCTTCAATACCGTCTCATCAGCTTTTTTTAAAGATTCTTTTTTATGCTGAACTGCTTCGTTGTACTCCATATTGCTTTTTTATTACTTTTCAAAGATAAGTCTGCCCTCAAACGGCTCACTCCAACTGATAAAAATACGGTCGTTCAGTCTTCTTATCATAGCCTGTATAACCTCGTAACTTCCATCTTCATTTCTTTTCTCTACAGTAAGATTCGAGCCTTCCCCAATTTCTGTTTTTTTGTATTCAACCTGATATCGTCCGTCATCAGTTGGTACAAAATCTTCTTTATGTAAATTTCGATGTGCCATGATATAAAGTATAAGAATTCGGTTTATATAAAGAATAAATTATGCCATTTTTTACAAATATGTTATTTTTTTTCACTTTTAACATACAACACAGCAATCAATCCCATTATCAATAGCATATCTGCAGGATTTCATATATTTTGATAATCAATCATTTATAAGGTAATTCAACTTAAAATGGATTTCTTTTATCATCACTACAATCCTGATACCTTTTGATTAAGATTTTTGATATCTTTCCGCAATTCCAGAAACATATCTTTTACACTTTGGGTGTGGTCTTCATTTTCAAATTCCCGGATCGAAATTCCACAGGCATATTCCCAAACCTCCAGTAAATCACTCAAAATAATATCATAAGGCTCATAAAATGGATTGTCAGCCGCTATATGAAGTGCATTTTCTTTTCTGGATTTAAATCTTTTATAAGTAATTCCATCATTTAACGTTACGAAGATGTATGTTTTATCAGGCTTCAGGTCTTCTGTTTTTTCAATGTATTTTCCGACAATATAAGAACCATCTTTAAAAGGCGGCATCGAATCTCCTTCTACAGGAAAAGCCCTGTATTTTCCATTTGTAAGAAAGGGTAGGGAGATATTCTGGAGGCTTTCAATGTACCCTGGATCGGTATATCCGGACAGGTATCCCATCGATGCTTTCTGAGGAATAATTTCAATGCTGTTATTTCCTGATTGATCAACTACGACAGGAAGCACAATTCTGTTATCGGGAAGATTAATAATATCATTTAATGGATATTTCTTAAGATCTATCGTTACCATCAGATCGATACTTACCCTGTAATACCTGGACATCTTAATCAATAGCTCTATCGGAGGTTGCGAAGCGCCATCTTCATACTTCGCATACCGTCCGCGCGTGATTGATAAGTTATCTGCTACGGATTGTTGAGATAATTTCAATTGATCTCTCAAATACCTTATGTTTTCTGCTAAAATTGACATTGCTATAAATTATATCAACAAATATAATAATTTTGATACAAATTGTAACTAATTTTGTTTCGTGGAACGATCGATTGTACATATGGACCTGGATACATTTTTTGTATCCTGTGAGCGTCTTAATAACTCAGAACTTAACGGAATCCCTCTGATCATAGGAGGTGGGGACCGTGGAGTAGTAGCCTCATGTTCCTATGAAGCAAGAAAGTTTGGAGTACGCTCTGCCATGCCGATAAGAATGGCACTTAAGCTCTGTCCTGATGCTAAAGTGATCCGTGGAGATCATGAAATGTATTCCAACTTATCCCATCTGGTAACAGAGGTCATTCAAAGTAAAGTTCCGGTAATGGAGAAAGCCAGTATTGATGAATTTTATCTCGACCTGTCCGGAATGGATCAGTTTTTCGGATGCTATCAGTGGACTACGGAAATTGCTGCTGCCGTCACAAAAGAAACGGGGCTTCCCATCAGCTTTGCATTATCCAACAACAAAACCGTCTCAAAAATCGGAAGTGGGGAATCTAAACCCGATGGAAAGCTCGAAATAAAGCCGCAGAATATGCAGGGATTTCTTAACCCTTTATCAATAAGGAAGATTCCGATGGTAGGAAATGCTACTTTTCAGCTCCTTTCAAGAATAGGAATCCGCACCATTCATACATTATCTGAAATGCCTGTTCTGGTATTACAACAGATGATCGGAAAAAACGGGATTGAACTCTGGAAAAAAGCCAATGGAATTGATGAGAATCCAGTCATTCCTTATTCGGAAAGGAAATCAATCTCAACGGAAAGAACTTTTTCGAATGATACCATGGATATGGTTTCTTTAAAAGGGCTGATATCGGGAATGGCTGAGCAGCTGGCTTATCAGCTCCGGAAAGAAAGATGGCTGACTTCAACGGTAACGATTAAGATCCGGTATTCCAATTTTGATACAGAGACCAAACAATGTAAAGTATCTTATACTTCTGCAGATCACACCCTTTCACGGGTTGCCCTGGAATTATTCCAAAAAGCCTACACCAGAAGAATGCGCCTTCGTCTGGTAGGGTTACGCTTCACAGGGCTGGTTCATGGAAACCATCAGATGGATCTTTTCGAAGATACTGAAGAGCTGATGAATCTTTATCAGTCGATGGATTATATCAAAAACCGTTTTGGAGCCCAGGCTGTCGGCAGAGCTTCCGGATTTGATTTAGAAAATAAAAACAGATTATTCTAACGCTATGTTTCTCAATTGTCATTCTTTCCACAGCCTTCGTTATGGCACACTATCCATCAAAGAGCTGGTAAAACAAGCTCAGGAATCAGGAGTCCGGGAATTGGTTTTAACGGATATCAATACCATTACCGGAATCTACGAATTTAAAACGTTATGTGACCAATGTGGTATAAAACCCATCGCCGGAGTTGAAATAAGGAAAGAAGGCAGGCTTCTGTATGTTGCTATAGCAAAAGAATTCAGCGGGATTGGAGAGGTCAACCAAATGATTACGGATTATAACTGCAATAGAAAAGACCTCACGGAAGCCGCTCCGCAATTTGCCAATGTATTTGTGATCTATCCTAAAGAAAATATTCCTGAAACACTTAGAGAAAATGAGTTTATAGGGATCCGGGAGGAAGAATTGACACTTCTTATCCGTACTGAATATCAGAACCTCATCCATAAAATGGTGGTACTGCATCCGATAACATTCGCCACCAGAAAGGATTATAACCTGCACTGTATTCTTCGGGCCATAGATAACAATACACTCCTCAGTAAACTGACTGAAGATGACACCTGCCATAAAACGGAATATTTCAAACGGGAACAAAGTCTCCGGGATGCTTTTTATCAGTATCCAGAAATTATTAAAAACACACAGCATATTCTCAATTCCTGTCATTTTGAGTTTGACTATAAGAGAGTTAAAAATAAATTACATTACACCCGGTCCAAAGAAGGAGATCTTAAAATGCTGACCAGACTGGCCTATTTAGGATTAAAAAAACGCTATGGCTTAGATCATGAAATTGCCAGAGCAAGGGTTGAAATGGAGCTTAAAGTAATTGATGAACTCAATTTCAGCTCCTACTTCCTGATCGTCTGGGATATTATAAGATACAGCAACAGAATGGGATTTATGCATGTAGGACGGGGAAGTGGAGCCAACAGTATTGTAAGTTTTTGTTTAGAAATTACAGATATCTGCCCGCTGGAACTGGATCTGTATTTTGAACGCTTCCTCAATCTGAATAGGAAGACCCCTCCAGACTTTGATATTGACTGGAGCTGGCAGGAAAGGGATGCTATTCTGCAATATATTTTTGATCGCTATGGAAAAGAACATGTAGCATTCTGCGGAACTAACGTTGAATTTAAGTACAAATCGATATTGCGTGAAGTAGGAAAGGTTTTTGGTCTGCCAAAAGAAGAACTGGACGAGCTAACCAGCCAACGGATAGAACTGCATGATAAAAACCTGGTTATAGAGCATGTTCATAAATATGGTAAATTATTAGAAAAATTTCCTAATCAAAGGAGTATGCATGCTTGCGGAATTCTGATTTCGGAAGAGCCTATTACCCATTTTACAGCCCTTGAAATGCCCCCAAAAGGGTTTCCCATTGTCCAGTTCGATATGAATGTTGCTGAAGATATCGGTTTTGAAAAGTTTGATATCCTTTCCCAAAGAGGTTTAGGGACCATTAATGATACCGTTAAGCTGATCAAAAAAACAAGGAATATTGATATAGATATTCGGGATACCTCAATTTCCAAAGATGAAGAAGTGTGTAATGAATATCTGGCACAAGGCAGAACAATAGGTTGTTTTTATATTGAAAGTCCTGCCATGCGGGGGCTCTTGCGAAGGTTGAAATGCGATAACTATAAAATTTTAGTGGCGGCTTCTTCCATTATCAGACCCGGTGTTGCCCAAAGCGGAATGATGCGCGAATACATCTTCCGGCATAACCATCCCGACCAGTTTGAATATTTTCATTCCGTATTTGAAGAACATCTGAAAGAAACTTATGGAATCATGGTGTATCAGGAAGATGTGATCAAAATTTCCCAGTATTTTGGAGGATTATCATTAGCAGATGGAGATATTCTCCGGAGAGCGATGAGCGGGAAAGGTCGCTCTATTGAAAAGCTTCGGGAAGTAAAAGCTAATTTTTTCAAATCCTGTGAAGAAAAAGGACATTCGTTACAGCTTACTGCTGAAGCCTATCGCCAGATCGAGTCTTTTGCCGGGTACTCATTCTGTAAGGCTCATTCTGCTTCCTATGCGGTAGAAAGTTATCAGAGTTTATATCTGAAAGTATACTATCCGCTGGAGTTTATGGTTTCCGTGATCAATAACATGGGTGGATTTTACCGCACCGAGGTGTACATTCATGAAACCAAAATGTCGGGTGGAATTGTCTGCAACCCTTGCGTGAACACCAGTGATTTTCAAACCACCCTGCACGGAAAAGAAATTTATCTCGGGTTAATGCATTTACAGGGGCTTGAAACCAGGATTGCCCATTTTATCGTTGAGGAAAGAGCCAGAAACGGGAATTATAAATCCCTGGAGGATTTTATCCGAAGAGTCCCTGTCGGAATTGAAACCGCACAAATACTTATTTTCATCGGAGCTTTCCGGTTTACCGGAAAACAGAAAAACGAATTACTGGTGGAAGTAAGGATGCTCCTGGTTAATTTCAAACCGGAAAACAGAGGATTGATGCTGATCGAAGAACCTGTTAAAGAATACAAGCTTCCCCGGCTGAAAAGGGAAACTTTTGAAGATGCTTTCGATGAAATTGAAATTCTGGGGTTTACCATATCATGCAGTCCTTTTGACTTGCTGAAGACCGGTTACAGAGGTTCCGTTTTTGTGAAAGACCTGCTACAGTACCATAAAAAACAGGTAAAAATGCTGGCCTACCTCATCTCCAGAAAACATGTCCCTACCAAAAAAGGAACGATGTATTTCGGAACCTGGATCGATGTGAACGGCGATTACTTTGATACTGCCCATTTTCCGGACAGTCTTGAAAAGTATACATTTCAGGGTGGGGGATGCTATCTTCTTTTAGGAACTGTGGAAGTTGATTTTCATTTTCCGACCATTACGGTTACCAAAATGGCCAAAATGCCATTCATTCCTGATCCAAGATATGCATATGACAAAGAAATGCAATACGATATTCATAAACAGATCAGAGAGGACGTCAGTATGACAAACAGGCTTCCTTATCCCCAAGCCCACGAAATCGGACTCCCCAGAAACAAGCTTAAATAAATATTTATTTCTTTTTATAAGGCAGATTCCAGATCAGGTCAGCGGCAAGATAATGGACACCACCTTTATGTATGCTGTGGCTGTCTCTGATCAGGTCATCCATATAACCGATATCTACCGTAAAAGGAGAATTGGGAATATCAAACATATAATAAGCAGCAATACGCATTTCCCGGTATCCAAAAGGAGTCCATTCCTTATCCGGCTCATTAAGATGGCTCACAGAAAATAATCCTTCTACGCTAAGCATCAATTTCTGGCTATTCTCTGATGGCAGGCTATAGGTGATCTGGCTTTTAAGACGAGTCCTCAACTGAAAATCTTCTTCCACATTATGGAAGTCAGGATCAAAAAACTTTCTGAATTCCTGTCGCACGGTATTTTTAAGCTTCCATCTTTCTCCGAGATTAAAAGTATATGCATACCTCCCATAGATCCTGAATTCCTGCTCTATACCTTCTTTTTCATAAGGGGAGACCTCATCATATTGAGGCTGACGACGATAACTGAATGCATAACTGTACTGCTGGTGCGGGGCAAACGAATGATACACCTCATGATTCAATACCAGGATCGCCTGCCTGGAAAACAAATTATTCCGGTCCGGTTCACTTTTACGGCCTATCGCAACATAACTTAAAGTTTGCTTTTTCCCTAATGAATCCAGTCTGCGGCGAACACCAAATGCACCCCAGAATGCTGTATTGGCTTCCCCTAAACCCGGCGGGCTGATCTGGGCTTGTAAAAAGAGACTTCCGAACAGCAATAAGGCTCCGGCAATTTTTTTTAATCTCAACGGTCGTTCCCATAAAACATTCTTCATTATTACAAATTTAAAGGCTTTTTAACTCCACGTATTATTTAAATGACTTTTAAAGTGTCGAAAATCGGGACAAAATCTGGAAGAATTCTGGAATCCATGTTATAATTTTAATTAGTCTACTAAATTAATAGACTAATATGATTTATCTCATGTCCCTCCTTGGTTAAGATTTGTGAAGAATTAAATACTTTTGACACAGTTAAAAAAATAAACTTTATTCTCATGAATAAAACTTCATCTCATCCTTATTTATGCACGATGACAGCAACATTATCCATTCAAGACGAATGGAGTACAGGCAACTGTCTTTCACAACACGATCTTATGTTACAATACATGTGTTTTGATTTTATGATGTGCTACATGATGATGAAGTCATAAGCCACCTTTACTGTAGAAATTAAAACCCAATAATTACAGGTTTTTAAACAGAAGTAATTCCCGTACAATTTAACGACTCTATTATAGCCGTCCCGGAAAAGGAGGGAGGAGGATTATTATTTCTTACCGGAAAAAAACAGTAAGCATCCATCTCATTTTTTAACCTACTTAAATTAATATATAATGAAGAAAAACCAATGTAAAATTGGTGCACTGGCCATGATCTTAATTGCAGAATTTGGCTTTGCACAAAACAGGGACAGCCTTTCCACCAAAGAGCAGTCTATAAAAGAAGTCGTGGTGGTAGCCTTTGGAAAACAGAAAAAAGAAGAAATAACAGGATCCGTACAGTCTTTAAAGACAAAAGATATTGCTAATCTCCAAAACGGAAATGTTTTACAGGGAATCGGGGGTAAAGTAGCAGGGGTACAGGTAGTATCCTCAGGTCAGCCAGGTTCACAGCCTGTCATCAGAATGAGAGGAATAGGTTCGATCAATGCTTCAAGTGATCCATTAATCGTATTGGACGGCATTCCTTATAACGGAAACCTTAACAGCATTCCGGGATCTGATATTGAAAGCATCTCCTTTCTTGAAGATGCTTCTTCCAACGCATTATATGGTTCCAGGGGAGCCAATGGTGTGATCATTGTAAACACCAAAAGGGGTAAATCCAAAGGCCTTCATATAGAAGCAGATATCAGAACAGGGGTTAATTTCAGATCTGTTGAAGATTATTCAGTGTATACTTCACCACAGGATTACTACACCGCTTATTATAACCGGGCAAGGATCGGTGAAATTGCCAGATTAACACAACCCGGAGCGGTTCCTTCCGGTACTAACCCTCATGAAGTTGGAATAATTGCACTGACCAGCTTGAGATACAATGCCTACAATGTCCCTTTCAGTCAAATGATAGGGCAGGATGGTACCTTTAACAAAAGTGCCCAACTTATCTACCAGGACAACTGGAAAAAACTTCTTTTTAAACCCGGATTAAGAAGAGAAGCCAATGTAGGGATCAGCGCCAATAATGACCAGATAAAATCCTATACCTCCCTGAATTATTTAGATGATAAGGGATATCTTATTTCTTCCGGTTTTGAAAGATTCGGAATACGATCCAATCTGGATTATACTATCACCTCAAAGTTAAAACTGATCAGCAGCCTGTCTTATACTTACAGCCAGCAGGATTTTGGTGAATCGGGAGGATTTTCCAATCCGTTCCAGTTTGCAAGAAATATTGCTCCTTTCTATCCTGTTTTCCTTAGGAATGATAATTACCAGATCATTTATGACAATAATGGAAATCCACTCTATGATTACGGGGATTCCAGTGGTCCAAACGGAGCAGGAAGGTCTTATGCTGTCTATGAAAACCCGGTAGCCAATCTTCAGCAAGATAAATTCCGGACAACAAGCAATCTCACCAACATCAATCTGGGCCTCAATTACGAAATTGTCAAAGGCTTGGATTTCACCTATAACTTTGGAGCATATCTGGAAAATCTTAAAGATCTCAGATATGGCAATACCGTCGGAGGAACTTCATCATCTGTCGGGGGAACCATCAATATGGGCTCCACATTCAAGCATACATTAAACCATCAGCAGCTCCTTACTTATCAGAAAAAACTAGACAAACATAATTTCAATATCCTTATTGGGCATGAACTCAATAAAATAAAAAATGAAGGGTTTTCCGGATCAAAACAACAACTGTTATTACCCAACTCGTTATCTTTTGACAATGCTGTAAAAATAACAGATTTATCGGGGAATGGCTATGAATATGCTGTAGAAGGCTACTTTTCCAGATTACTTTATAACTATGATAATAAGTATTTTTTCAATGCCAATATCCGAAGAGACGGATCGTCTGTATTTTCGCCAGATAGCAGATGGGGTACCTTTTATGGTCTGGGAGCTGCATGGAATGTAGCCAAAGAAGATTTCCTTAAAGATAATGAAGTAATCAGCTCCTTAAGGTTAAAAGCTTCATACGGTCAACAGGGTAATGATAACATATTACTTAATGACGGAACAAGGGATTATTATGCATACCAGGACATCTATGGCATCAATAACTTTGGAAATGACAAGCCCGTTCTTTCCCTTAAAAAGCAGGGAAATAAGGACTTAAAATGGGAAACTTCCAAAAACCTGAATGCAGGTTTTGAAATATCCCTGCTACAAAACAGGATCAGCCTGAATGCAGATTATTTCGAAAGAAAAGTATCCGATATGATCTATACGCTTCCATTACCGCCTTCCAATGCCGGATCCTACATAAAGTACGGCAATATCGGTGACATGATCAACAGGGGAGTCCAGGCCAATCTAAGCGCTGAAATCCTGCACTCCGATCAATTCCAATGGAATGTATATGCGAATGCCACCCATTACAAAAATAAAATCACCAGATTACCGGCCGAACAAAGGAATACAGGCCTTGTTTCCGGACTTTTTATCCTTACGGAAGGAGGCGACAGGTATACTTACTATCTTAAAAAATTTGCAGGTGTAGACCCTTCTAACGGAGATGCTTTATGGTACCGTACAGCATTAAACCCTAATACCCAGAAAGAGGAAACAACTGTTACCCGGAATTATAAGGATGCAACAGATTACAATACAGGTAAATCCGCCATTCCAAAAGTATACGGTGGTTTCGGAACTGATTTTACTTATAAAGGATTTAACCTGGCTGTCAATTTCTCTTATCAGTTCGGTGGATACGGCTATGATGATATTTACAGATCCTTATTCCATTCCGATAGCTATGCTTCTAATTACTCTACAGATCTAAGCAAAACATGGACACCGGAAAATCCGGGTGCAGAACTTCCAAGGGTAGATCTTACCTCTACGAATCAGAATGGAAATTCCACGCTTTATCTTATAAAATCGGATTATATCAGTCTTCAGGATGTTACATTATCCTATCAGCTTCCGGACGGATTTCCGCAGCAGGCAGGTTTATCGGGGCTGAAAATTTACGTTACAGGAAACAACCTTTACCTATGGTCTAAAAGAAAAGGTTATGATCCGAGAGCTTCATTAACCGGCGTATCCGATCCATACCGGTACTCTTTATTATCCAGTGTTTCCCTAGGTTTTAAATTAACATTTTAAGAAAATATGAAAACAATACAATACTTTATAGCAGCCCTGTCAATAAGCGTTATGATGACAAGCTGTGCCAATGATCTGAATACAGATCCAGATGGAGATATCTCCGGTGAACAGTTGAATAATGATCAGTCATCACCTGAAAAAATACTGGGTGGAATATACCTTGATCTCCGCAGTAACGGAGCCGGAGGAACGACCTTACATTCGGATTTTGGAATTATGGCGATAAAAGCAGGATCAGACTTGATGTCTAATGACGTTATCCAGGCTAAAAATCAGCATTTGGGAATGTTTTACAATTATGATGCAACGAATGCCAATAATTCTGCATCCGAATTTGTATGGACTACATTTTATGCGAGAATCTTTATCATCAACAAACTTCTGGATGGTCTGCAGAAAAATGGTAACGATAATAATATAGCCATTAAAGGACAACTTCTCGCCCTCAGAGCTTACTCCTATTTTTATCTGGTACGGTTTTACGCCAACGATTACAAAGGACATCAATCGGAGCCGGGAGTTCCTTTGGTCTTAACAAGCAGCAACCCAAGCCAGGGACTTCCCAGAGCAATCATATCGGATGTATATAAACAGATTGCCAGTGATATTGAAGAATCTATTATACTTCTGGATAGCTATGCCCGCCCATCCAGAGCCCAGATAGACCAAAGAACGGCAAAAGCTATAGCCTCAGAAGTTTATTTACAGACAGGAGATTACATAAAAGCAGCAAAATATGCTGAAGAAAGCAAGCAGGGAATAGCGCTGATGACCGAAAATGAGTATACGACAACCGGGTTTTCCAATATCAATAATCCGGAAGTATTATGGGGTTTCCACAATACGACATCCACAATGAGTATTGGAAATTACTATGCTTCTTTCTTCTCTATGTTTGATAATACCAATAAAGGATATGCCGGTGCTGCCGGTATCTATAAGCTTATCGACAAAAGGTTGTATGAAGCTATTCCAGAAACGGATTATCGCAAAAAAGTATTCAACGGAGCACAAAGCACTGCCTATACTTTTAATGGAGAAACAAGAAATTATCCTGCATATGTGAGCTGGAAATTTAAAGACCCTACTTTTTTTGAAGGGGATTATATTTATATCAGGGCTTCATCATTATATTACATACAGGCTGAAGCACTGGCCAGACAGGGAAGGGAAGCAGAAGCCAGACAGGTATTGTATGAAATCACTTCGAAAAGAAACAGTGCCTACACGTTATCTACCAAAACCGGAAATGAGCTGATCAATGAAATTATCCTGCAAAAAAGGATAGAATTATGGGGTGAAGGTTATGACTGGTTTGACATGAAAAGACTGAATGTTCCTCTGGAAAGAATATATCCGGAAACCAACCATACGTTTGGCAGATTCAATCTTTCACCCGATAAATTCAGGTTCCAGATTCCTAATAAAGAGATCAATAACAATCCACAGATCAAACAAAACGACTAACAACACACATTCATTCATATCAACAAATTATTAGCAATTTGTAGCCGGAGTATTTTCACTCCGGCTTTTTTGTATATTACTTCTAATGGCAATTCAACTTATGGCCTCGCATTAGCACACATTTTGTTATGATAGATGCTCAGTATTACCATAATGAAATTAATTGATCTCTGGTCAATTCAAAATTAATTTGAAATTGGTGTACTTATTTTATCCTGATTAATTTTTAAAATATGAAATTCCTAACTTATCTGGAGGCCAATAAAAAACTTCTATTTAAAGCAATACTTATGAGTTTAGTGGTGCTGTTTATTCTGTTGAGCCTTTTTGTTACTTTTATTTCTCCCGAATATCTGGACCTCCATATTTCCAGAGAAATCCAGGAGAATCAAACCAGGAATCTTGACGCATTAATGATAGGTATCAGCTGGTTGGGAAGAACCCCGGTATCAGTGGTTATGGTTTTCCTTACTGCCCTTGTACTGGTTTTATTACGGTATAGAAAAGAAGCCGTATTTATTATATCCACATTGTTATCAGGACTTGTAGGCTTAATCCTTAAAATCATCATCAACAGACCGCGTCCTTCCCAGGATCTGGTCGTTCTTTTAGAAAAAACCCAATACCAGAGTTTTCCAAGCGGACACGTTTTATTTTATACCACTTTTTTCGGAGCGCTGATTCTTATTTTCCTTCATATGAAGACCATAAAATATACCGTCCGCATATTTCTTGTTGCCGCCTGTCTGCTGATGATATTTGCAGGAGCTTTTTCCCGTATTTATCTGGGGGCACATTGGTTTACAGATGTTTTAGGCGGATTTATTGTAGGGATTCTCTGTCTCTTTGCTTTGGGATCCGTCTATGTGAAAAATATAAGAACTGCACCATAAAGTTGCTGAATAGTAAAGTGATATAATGACGAAAAGGCAAAATTGCATAAAACCGGCTTCTCAAAAAATAAAATTTACAATTCAATAAATCTGCAATTTTACCTTCCAGCTTTATTCGATTCCGGCTTTTCGCTTTTTCGCGATGTAACAATACTTCAAAATGGTATCTTTTTTGCGACCATATCCCCATGAGTTGTTTTATTTCTGCTTATTGAAACTCAGTCCAATAGCAAAACACTCTGAATATTCGTTACACTTTAATTCTTAACATTATGCTTAATTATAACTTAGCTAATCAGGAAATAGCCATCCGCCTGCTTGTTGCTGCTGTATTCGGCGGTCTTGTCGGTTGGGACAGACAAAGGAAAGAAGGGGTGGCAGGTTTAAGAACCCATATGTTGGTTTGTGTAGGTTCTTCTTTAATTATGATTGTTTCTGCCTTTGGCTTTAATGATATTATGGGAAAACCTTCTATTGTGCTCGACCCTTCAAGGATTGCTGCCCAGGTCATCAGTGGAATAGGCTTTTTGGGAGCCGGTACCATTCTTTTTCTCAGACCACAAATTATAATCGGACTTACTACAGCGGCTGGATTGTGGGCTGTTGCAGGTATCGGATTAGCCGTTGGGGGTGGCTTGTATTTTCCAGCCTTCATTGCCACGGTGATCATCCTTGTTATTCTGGCTCTTTTAAAACCATTTGAAAGAAAGCTTTTTAAAAGTACAAAAGGTAAAACCATGACCTTGTTCTATAATTCCGGACTGATCAGCCTTGCTCAGATTGAAAGTATATTCACTAAATATGAGTTGGTTACAAGTGAAATATTCATACACAGCAGTAAGGACAGCTCATCCGATGAACTAAAGGTTACCTTTGATTACAATTCCGCTCCATCTCAAATACTTTCAGCATTAGATGAGTTTAAAACGATTGAAGGGATAACTGAGATTAATTCTCATATCTAATAAATTTTTCTTTAAATTCTTTTTCAACTTTAAGAATTATACAGCAAAATGATCCGCTTCATTTATGCAGATTTGTACATTAAGCAAGATTAATATTGCAATATAATGCAAATTTGCATATTTTTGCAAAACAAATAATTACATTAATGGTCTCTGAAACGGTAAGGAAAGCAAAAATAGCTACCCAGCTTATATTTTTAGTTTGTGGATTGGGAATTGCGAGTTGGGCACCTATGGTTCCCTTTGCTAAAGACAGGCTTAGATTAGATGAAGCCGATTTAGGCTTACTGTTGCTTTTGCTGGGAGGAGGAGCCTTGTTGATGATGCCTTTATCAGGACTCCTGATCAATAAAATAGGGAGCCGGAAAATTATAGCTGTAAGCGTTTTGTTGAGTGCATTACTTCTTCCTTTTCTATTGATTATATCGGATGTTTATATTATGGGAGCCGTTCTTTTCGCATTCGGGTGCAGCATAGGAACGATTGATGTAGCTATGAATGCTCATGGAGTACAGGTGCAGAATCAATATGGAAAACCTATTATGTCATCCCTACACGGACTCTTTAGTGTTGGCGGGCTTTTCGGTTCTTTAGGACTGGGTTTTCTTATGAAGCTGGGATTAAATCCGATTTATGCGGCAGTAAGTATATCCGTTTTGCTTATTTTCCTTTTGATCATTCAATTCAGATATTTATTTGATCGTGAAACGGAAAGAAAAAGCATTATCCAGTTTTCCCATGTGGATCCTGAAAGTAAAACGACTTCCCGTTTTCAATGGATGGATTCGAGAGTTTTGATTCTGGGGATCATGTGCTTTATGGTTTTTCTCTCCGAAGGAGCTATGTTGGATTGGAGTGCCGTATTTCTAAGAGATGATAAAGGCGTAGAGTCTGAATTTTCAGGGATAGGATATGCTGCTTTTTCTGTAGCCATGGCTATTATGAGATTATCGGGGGACTCCCTTATCAGCAAATTAAACAGTAGGATAGTGGTCATAGGCGGAAGTATTATTGCTGCAGCGGGAGTAATTATTTTAACGTTTAGTCCATGGGTACCGCTATCTCTTTTTGGCTTTATATTACTCGGATTGGGAGCTGCCAATATCGTTCCTGTATTTTTCAGTGAAGGCGGGAGGATTTCAGGAATTTCTTCCACGGTTGCCATTCCTGCAATTACGACAATAGGTTATGCCGGATCACTGGCAGGTCCTGCTTTACTAGGCTTTATTGCGCATCATTTTTCTTTGACTGCTGCATTTGAAATTATAGCTTTGCTATTTGTTGTGGTCGCCATCATATATAAATTCAGAAATACTTCGTCATCATGTTAAAAGAAGAACGTTTTGAGGTCATCCTGACCCAGCTAAAGAAAAAAAAGAAAGTTATGTTTGAGAGCCTGGCCTCAGATCTTAATGTTTCTGAAGACACGGTACGAAGAGATATAGAGCAGCTTCACCGCAATGGTCTTTTATCCAAGGTTCGTGGAGGTGCTATTTTAAGAGAGAAAGATCCGCTATCTTTTCATGACAGGCAGTCTTTTTTGGCCGAGGAGAAAAATGTAATTGCTTTAAAAGCTCAGCAATTCATTAAGGATGGGATGACCCTCTTTTTAGATGGGGGAACAACCCTCTGTGCAGTTGCGAATTATATGCCGGCAACTATCAATATCCGGGTTATAACGAACAACACCTCGCTTATTCCTATACTTAGTAAATTCAAAAGGGTAGAACTGATTCTGTTGGGAGGAATTTATGATAATGATTTAGCCGTTACTACAGGAAATGCAACCTGTCATGAAGCGTCCCGGTTTATTGCAGATCTTTTCATCATGGGAACCTGTGCAATAGATGCAGATTTTGGTGCATCAGCAACTTCTATGACTGATGCGGAAACCAAAAGAACCATGATCAGATCATCAAAAAAAACAATTGCACTCGCCAATCAAAATAAACTCCGACGGACAGAACCCCTTAAAATCTGTGATATAGAAGATCTTGATGTATTAATTACAGATCTATCTGCCGATCATGATGAACTGGAATCTTTCAGGAGATTGAATCTTCAGATTGTATAGAGAACAGTATTATAAACTGTACGATTGAATGTTAAAAATCAATCTAAAAGCTTATGTTACCGTCATTCTTTTTCTAGGACAAACGGCTTTTTCTTTTCAGCCGATTCTCTATAATTAAAAAATACATAATATTATAAGTAAGATAAGTCATATTTATCATGATAACAAAATCAACCCGCTCAATAGCAGGTTGATTTTGTTATCAATATTCCGGAGCACACTTCTCTCTATTTTATCCATCCAAAATAAATCGAAATGGGCATCATTGCAAGTGTAAAAGGTATTATAACGGCAAAAGCATAACCAATATTGAGAATCAGGCAATTGAATTTATTGGGATTACCACCAAGAGAACGGAATGCACTTTGGAAGCCATGTGCCAAATGCCAGGCAAGGGATGAACATCCAATCAGGTATATAACCACTTCAACTGGATTCGTGAATTTATCAATCATCATTTGATACAAGGGAAGTTCTTCGCCCGACTGAAACTGATGAATTCGATTGGGAATCCAAAAATTTCGGGTGTGAATGACCAGGAATAACAAAAGCAATGTCCCTAATAAAGTCATGCTTTTACTATACCATGTAACTCCGGACAGCCTTTTTTCTATTGCATATCCAACCGGCCTGGCCTTTTTATTCTTATACCACAGCATATAGCCCTGGACAATATGAATAATAAATCCAATAACCAAAAATACCTCAATCGTCCTGATAATAGGATTGGTAGCCATAAAATGGGCTCCGATTCCAAATGTTTCCCCATGATCATTATAAAAAATAAGCGCATTAACCGAAGCATGTACAATAAGAAAGCTGATTAGAAATAAACCGCTTAATGCCATTACAACTTTTCTTCCTATGGAAGTTGTGATCAGGGTATTTTTCTGATAGTTCATAGCTGCTTTTCTGAGATAATAGTAAGATCTTCGGATAATCAACGCCTGTTTTCGGGCTTTGCAATCCATTCAGAATATTTGATCACTCCTACATAAGCAGGATGTTCCGGAACCAGTGTCTTTTCTTCCAGTATAGCTCCTGAATAGGGTGCAGCTGTATCGGTTTCAATCTGAATATCTTTTCCGGTTGATACAATATATTGCTTTATCCAGTCATCCAGCCTTATTTGATCCGGACCTCCTATTTCAATCATTTCATTGACGGGTTTTTCAACTGCGACTTTACTCATAAATGCAGCGACTTCAGCACTTGCCATAGGCTGAACAAATGCATCTGAAAGCCATACTTTTCCGTCTGATGTTCCTATCGTTGCAATCCCTCCCGCAAATTCAAAAAATTGGGTGGCATGAACAATGGTAAATGGTATTCCAGACTCTCTGATCATATCTTCCTGAGTTTGCTTAGCCCTAAAATATCCACTCTCTTGCAATTTATCTGTTCCTACTACTGAGAGCGCAACATAATGCTGCAGTCCGGCTTTCTTTGTCGCGGACAACAAATTATGGGTGGAAGTTTTGAAAAAGGTCATCACATCATCATCTGCGAATGATGGTGAATTCGATACATCAATTACTACACGAGCTTCTTTAAGGGCCTCATCAAGACCTTCTCCGGTAATTGTATTAACGCCGGAACTTGGTGAAGCAGAGATAACTTCATGTTCATTTTTAAGAATATTTGTTAGCTGACTTCCTATAAGTCCGCTACCTCCGATGATTACAATTTTCATTTTTTTTTGTTTTGATTATTAATACAACAAAACTGGAAATAAAAAAGCCATATCTGCTTAAACTGGTTTAAGAAAATGCTAACCATTCAGATTTCTACAAAATGGGATTCATAATCTCAGCAGAATAAAATAATAAAAAACCTCATTTTAAAAATTAAAAATGAGGCTTATCAAATTTGTAAAATGTTTTTCTCCAGAAGTGAAATGCAGATTGAGAAACTTTATTTTTTTTCCGGAACTAAAAATGGTTTCCCTTTATCTCCGACAAAAAAGGCAAGAAGCCTGGCTGGCTTATCTTTGCTCATATTTCTCGTTCCTGAATGTAGTCCGTCTGGTTTTTCATAAAAGGCATCGCCGGCTTTATAATGATATACTTTACCATCAAAGGTAGATTCCAGTTCACCCTCTAAAACGTAACCAAAAGTAGGAATAGGATGCCGGTGTGGCGCAGAGACTTCACCCGGAGAAAAATTAACGATAGCCATTTTTACTTCCTGCTCTTTAAGCCCGGAAGTTTCTATGAATTGTTTGAAGATAACACGTGGTGGGATTTCAGGTGCTGAATCCCCGGAATGTTGTGCTTTTGCATTCATCACAAAAGCAAAACAAAAGGTAATAGGAATGATTGCTGATTTTTTCATTGTATCCAGTTTTTTCTTTGATTATTACTAAAGCAAAACTGGAAATAAAAAAGCCATATAAGCTTAAACTGGTTTAAGAAATATTACTTTAAAATTCATTCTATTCCCAACAAAAAACCACTGCAATACAGTGGTTTTCTATTATAAAAATATAATTTCTATGATTCAGTAAATGGATCAGCTTTTAAGCTTACCTTTCAACGGGTGCTCGCCCTGCCATCCGGCACTGGCATCATTACCCACATAATGAATTGATAAATCTGCAGCGGCTTTGGAATTGGAAAAGCAAATGGAACGATCCGAGCTGTTCTCCAATTTCTCAATATACCAGAACGCTTCATTTTCCAGAGCTTTCAGTTTAGAGTTTGTTTTATAGACCAGTAGATCAGCTGAGCTTTCAACATCAGTTTCATAAACTACAAGATCATTTTTAGATTGAAAATTTTTAATACTAATACTTGGCATGTGTTCGGTGTTTTGGAGTTATTATATTTCGGTATTGAATCAATTCCGTAGGCCTAAAGGTAGTAAATTATAATTTAATGGGTCACAATGCTTTATATCTCCTTCCATTAAACCATTTCTTTAACCTTCTGTTTAGATTTTCTGAATTCGGTTAAACTGATCTTGTGGCGCTTTTTGAAAAACTTATTGAGGTGGCTTTCATCTGCAAAACCAAACTCGCTCACGATTTCATTGATCCGCATATCGCTGAACATCAGCCTGTGTTCAATCAATCGCATTTTGTAGTTATAGATATAGTTCTGAATGGTTTCTCCACATTGATTCTTAAAATAGCTTCCCAAATAAGTTTCAGATAATCCAAATTTCTGACTGATCACAGAAGCCTTCAGCTGTTGTGGGTCATAGATATGGGTCTGAATGTGACCGATGATCGATAACATTCTTTTGTCTGCATTCACCGTTGCATTGACGGGCCTCATCTTAGAAATATTTCTTGCTGCAATCACAATTAATGCGTTTACATAATGAAGTGTGAGATCCTCCTGATAAAGATCACTATGCTTCATATTGTGCAGAAGTGAATCTACGATTGATTTTACCAGGAATTCATCCGGCTTGTTTTTCAAAACACAGCCTGACAGATGTGAAGCATGATACAATAAGCATTCAATACAGTTTATGCTTTTCCAATTGTATTCTCTTACATAATTCTCACTGAACTTAACAAATAAAAATTCTGAGATCTCAGAAATCTCAAAATAATGCTGGTCATTAGGAGTGAGCATGATCAGGCTACCTTTGTTGTAGGTAACTTTATTATCATTGATTTCTAAAAATCCTGATCCGGAGATAACATAGACCATCTGAAAAAAAGAAAACTGCAGATTCCTTACGGGGCACTTTTCTGTTTTACAGTACTCTACATCTACCAATCGGTCTATATTTTCTTTATTCATCCTGCAAAATTACTCAATTATCATTAAAATATACTGATTTATTAAAAAAAATCTGTCCAATTTTGTGGAATAATTTTAAGACTCATCATGAAACGATCGATTTATATTTTGGCTCTGGGAGCTTTTGGAATCATTACTACAGAATTTGGGGTAATTGGAATTCTACCCAACATCAGCAGGGAATTTAATGTATCTATAGATACAGCCGGTTGGCTGTTAAGTGCTTTTGCACTTACTGTGGCTGTTTCATCTCCTTTTATCACTGCATTTACCACTAAGATCAACCGTAAGCTTTTATTATGTATGGTGCTTGGTGTATTTGTATTATCAAATCTTCTTTCTTCTATTTCAACCAGTTTTACCATGTTGATGGTAGCACGGGTTCTACCTGCCTTTTTGCATCCGCTGTTCTGGAATATTTCAATGGCAATTGCATTTAAACAGGGTGGTGCTAAAGCCGTTTCTGTGGTAATGGCAGGACTTAGTTTGGCTACCGTTTTAGGAGTTCCGCTTACCACTTATGCAGCGGATTTCTTTAATAACTGGCAAGCCTCTTTTTATATGGGAAGTTTTGTGAGCCTGATTGCGTTTTTAGGATTATTATTCTTTGTTCCGTCCATGCCTGCAAGTAAAGATAAAACATCACAAAATCAACTATACGTATTAAAAAGTCCACAACTTTGGGTCAATCTGATCTCGACTATTCTTACATTGGCAGCTATGTTTTCAAGCTATACCTATCTGGCGGCTTATCTGGAAAAAATTACACGGATGAATGGAGCAGAAATAAGTGTAATGCTTCTTTTATTCGGAGGTATGGGAATTCTGGGGAACTGGCTTATGGGCATTGCACTGAACAGAAATTTACTTGTTACCGTACGATTGTTTTTTGTGTCTCTGATTGCCGTTCAGATATTAGCCTATTACTTCGGGGGAATTTTTGTGGCGATGGTTCTGATTCTTTCCCTTTGGGGAATGATACACACCGGAGGCTTCCTGGTTCCTAATATCCGTACTACCCAGGCAGTCCCGCACAGCGCCCTTGAATTTGTTAACAGCCTGTTGACTTCCTGCTACAATATCGGGATATCATTAGGAGCTCTTGTGGGTGGTTTAATTATTGCAAAATATGGAATTCATCAAATTGTCTGGATCAGCATTGCATTATTGGGAGTTACACTCGCCATCAGCTTTATTACTTTTCCGAAAAAAATAGAAATAGAATCAGAAGCTGAGGAAAAAGAAGAAATAACAATTTCTCCTGCAGTTTGCGAATAAATCCTATTTGACTAAATAATAAATTTTTTCTCCTCATCTCAATACAGTTTTTATTCTGAATATTCTACAGAAAAAGATTGTATTGAGATTATTTCTTCTTCTTGGGTTATGATCAATCGTGACCATTTTATTTTTAATTTAGTATTACTTTTTAAATATAGCTTTAATACCAACATCCATTTATTATGTCTCCCGAAATGTATCATCAGGAATTTGATGTCCCGGAACAGTTACAGGATACTATAAAATGTTTCTGGTACAACAGGAGGGATTCAACAGAAGTTCAATCCGTCTTTGAAGTAACTCCTGATGGCTATGCTGAAATTATTTTTTATTTCAGTGGCGAATGCAGCGTTGTTCAAAACGGAATTCTTCATCCGTTACCTTCACCATTTATGATGGGACTACTCAATCAGCCTGTTCATTTCCATATGACCAACCGGTTGGAGATCATCGCGGTAAGATGTTTCCCATGGACCGTTTTCGATTTGCTGGAACTTCCTTCCGGTAAAGTAGGGGTGCATACTTTTGAACACCCAATAGCACAGCTTCATTCCACATTGGATGCATTAATTCAGCAAGGTAGAAAAGAAGAAGCTATAGATCAGCTAAAACAATATTTCCTTACACTACGCTCACATGTTTCTACCGACAGCATGTTATTCAAAGCAGGAGTTGCCATGACAAAGGCCAAAGGTACTTTACCCGTCAGCCAGGTCGCTGAAGCGGCTCATGCAACAGTAAGAACTTTAGAAAGAAAATTTAAAGAATCATCCGGTCACACCGTTAAGGATGTATCGGGTCTGATGCGTTTTGAGCAGGCCAGAAATCATTTATGGCTGCATCCTGATGTTAATCTAGCCGGGTTGGCTGTTGATCTTGGATATACGGACCAATCCCATTTAAGCAGAGAGTTTAAACGGTATACCGGTATTACTCCTGCTGCGTTCGCTAAAAAAGCTAAAAAAAGACAACGAGTGGTAAGCAATGATTTTGTCGCATTTGTACAATCCTAAGCTTACTGCATTTCTGACATTTGTATGGAAATTAACATACAAATTAAAAGACATGCAATATTTATTAAAAGACAAAAAAGTAGCGATCATCGGTGGCGGACCTGTAGGTTTAACTATGGCCAGACTACTTCAGCAAAAAGAAGTCAATGTAGCCGTTTATGAAAGAGACTTTGACGCCCAAACCCGAATATGGGGTGGGACGCTCGATCTTCATAAAGGTTCAGGACAGGAGGCCATTAAAAAGGCCGGACTGCTTGAAAACTACTATACAACCGCAATTCCCATGGGAATTATATTTGCCGATCAACAAGGCAATACTTTACATACCAGAAAGCCAACTCCGGAAAACCGGTATGATAACCCTGAAATCAACAGAAATCAGCTAAGAAAGATCCTGCTGGAAAGCTTAGCTCCAGATACCGTTATCTGGAACAGAAAGCTGACCAACCTCACAGAACATAATGGCAAGTGGTTGCTACAATTCGAAAACCAGCCCGATGCAACAGCTGATCTAGTGATTGTTGCCAACGGAGGAATGTCAAAAGTTAGAAACTATGTCACCGATGCCGAAATCGAAGAAACCGGTAGCTTTATTATCCAGGGTGATATTCCGCAGCCTGAGATCAATTCTCCTCAAATGTACGGGCTGTGTGATGGAAGCAGGCTCATGACTTCAAACCAAGGAAGCTTATTCGTTGTCAATCCTTATAACAATGGTTCGCTGACTTATGGTTTAATTATACAAAAACCTCAAGAATGGGATCAGGGCCATGCTTTGGACTTTCAGGATAAAGAAAGTGTAATTCAGTTTCTTTCCGAAAGATTACCGGATTGGGGCAAACCTTATCAGGAAGTATTTCAGGCAACTTCCTTCTTCGTTGGATTACCAACCCGAAAATTACCATTAAAACAGTGGAAAGATAGCAGACCGCTTCCCATAACTCTGATCGGTGATGCAGCCCATCTGATGCCTCCTTTTGCCGGACAGGGTGTAAACATTGGCCTGGTAGATACCCTTACCTTATCTGAAAATCTTACTGAAGGTAGTTTTGAAACTGTAGAAGCAGCTATAAAAGATTATGAACTGAAAATGATAAAGTATGCAGCTGAAGCCCAACAGGAATCAGCCGTTAACGAGGCAGAAATGCGCGATCCAGATTTTTCTTTCCTACAGCTTTTTAAATAACAATAACCTTCTGCATAAAGAGATATAGTCTGGGTTGACGCAACTCAGATTATATCTTTATAAAAAATAAATTTAATCATTTGATTAAATTACTTGTTTAACCTAAAAAATATTTTCTACCTTTGCAACAGAAGAACGATTGTAATATGAAAGAAGAATCTAAAAAAAAGGATACTACAACAGAAGAGAAGATCAAGGAAGCCGCACGAATCGTATTTTATAGAAAGGGATTCGCTGCAACCAGAACCAGGGATATTGCTGAAGAAGCAGATATCAACCTGGCATTGCTCAATTATTATTTCAGAAGCAAGGCCAAATTATTTGAGATTATCATGCTCGAAACTATGGCTGGATTTTTTCAAAGCTTGTTAATGGTGCTAAATACAGAGAAAACAACTCTCGAAAAGAAAGTAGAAGAGGTGGTAGGGAAGTATATCGACCTGATCATCAAAGAGCCGGAAATTCCGACATTCATCATCAGTGAGCTTCGTAACAATCCTAATCTTCTATTGCAAAAAATCCCTTTAAAAGAAGTGATTCAATCTTCTGTCTTTTTAAAGCAACATCAGGAAGCGGTGAAAAAGGGTAGTATTATTGAGCCTAATCCTTTACATTTTCTAATTAACCTGTTGGGGCTTACCGTATTTCCCTTCATAGCAAAACCAATGTTGATTGGAAGCAGTGAACTGAACGATAAAGAGTTCAATACCTTAATGATTCAACGTAAAAAGCTTATCCCGATCTGGGTAAAAGCCATGATGGCGGCAGGCTAATTTTTTTTGACCCTAATTTAATCAAATGATTAAAACGAAATTTTAAACAAGAATTGGAAAAATAAAAAAATGATTTTTAACCTATAAACGATGAGTTATTATGTACAAAAATGCTCAAAAATACCTGCTGGTTTTCGTTCTGGGTTGTGTCTCTACAACTTCTTTTAAATCTCAGCTTCAAAGCCTTAGTCTTGAAGAATGTTATCAGCTGGCAAAAGACAATTACCCGCTGATCAGAAAAAAAGGGATGATTGCAAAGACAGCCGGTTACAATACTGAAAACGCCAATAAGAAATATCTTCCCCAGGTTTCTTTTTCCGGCCAGGCCACATACCAGTCTCAAACCATCAGTTTTTCGGATGCACTGGGAGCACTCCCGATCAATGCCGCACTTCCTTCACTCAGTAAAGACCAATACAAAATTCAGGGAGAGATAGACCAGGTATTGTACGATGGAGGAACCACTTACAACCAGAAGGAACTGATAAAAGCCAATACTGAACTACAGCAACAAAACATTGAAACAAGCCTTTATACATTAAAGCAAAGGATCAATAATCTGTTTTTCTCCATCCTGCTTATGGATGCACAGCTAAAACAAAACGACCTCAACAAATCCAACCTTCATACCCAGATCCAGAAGACAGAAGCCGCATTAAAATATGGTGTTGCTTACAGAAGCAATCTGGATGAACTAAAAGCAGAGATCATCAATATCGATATGATGGCAACAGAGTATAAAGCTAACCGGGAAGCATATCTTAAGATGCTTTCCATTTTCATTGGGAAAGAACTTTCAGATTCTACGAAACTTGAAACTCCCGACAGTGATTATTTTCAAACAGAAATTAGAAGGCCTGAGCTCAAAGCTTTTGATCTACAAAACTCCATTTACGACCTCCAGAAAAAACAGTTGAAATCCGATTTTCTCCCCAGGGTAAGTGCATTCTTCCAGGGAGCATATGGAAGGCCTACACTTAATATCATTGAGAATAAGTTCGGTCCGTGGTTTATTACAGGAGTAAGGTTTAGCTGGTCTCTTGACACTTTGTATACCTCATCCAACAAAAAAGAAATACTGGAGTTAAACAAAAAAACTGCGGATGCAGACAGAGATACATTCCTTCTGAACACAAAACTGGATCTTACGCAGCAGGATGAACAGGTAAAAAAATACACTCAACTGATCACACAGGATGAAAACATCATTGCCCTGCGGCAATCTGTAAAACAATCTGCAGAAGCACAGCTTGATAACGGAGTAATCACCATCCACGAATACATTCAGAAACTCAATGCTGAACATCTTGCAAGACAAACCCTGGTTCTCCATCAGATTCAATTATTACAGGCCAGATACAATCAGAAATTCATAACCGGAAATTAATAATCCATTGTTACAATGAAAAAAATAATCATCCCCTTAGCCTATACTTTACTCTTGACGGCATGTCAACAAAAAGATAATTTTGACGCTTCAGGAAACTTTGAAGCCGATGAGGTTATTGTATCCGCACAGCAAAACGGTGAGCTGATTTCTTATTCCGTTCAGGAAGGATCGCAACTTCATGCAGGAAGTAAAGTAGGACAAATAGATGTAAAAGTAGCCACTCTTCAGAAAGAGCAGGCCGAAGCAAGCATTGGAGCCCTAAACCAAAAAACCAATAATGCAGATGAGCAGAATCTGCTGATCAAAAAACAGCTTGCTGTACAGGAAGCTCAACTGGCACAACAGCTCCGTGAACGAATACGTACAGCTAACTTATTGAAAGCAGATGCTGCTACAAGGAAACAGCTCGACGATATCGATGCCGCCATTGATCAACTAAGAAAACAGATTGAAGTCACCCGTCAGCAACGATCAGTCAATAACTCCAATGTCAATACCCAAAACAGAAGTATTCTCAGTGAAAAAGCTCCTTTGGAGAAAACAGCGGCCCAGTTTCAGGAACAGATTAACAAAGGACAGATCATTAACCCTGTTAATGGAGTAGTGCTTGTTAATTATGCCCTCAAAGGAGAAATGCAGCTGATCGGTAAGCCCTTGTATAAAATAGCCGATATCAGTACCCTTGATTTACGGGCTTATATAACGGGAGTCCAGCTTCCTCAGGTTAAAATAGGGCAGCAGGTAAAAGTAAGAATCGATCAGGGTAAGAATGGATTCAGGGAATACAAAGGAACCATACAATGGATCTCATCTCAATCCGAATTCTCTCCAAAAAATATTCAGACTAAGGACGAAAGAGCCAATCTCGTTTACGCTATAAAGGTACGTGTAAAGAATGATGGTTATTTGAAAATTGGAATGTATGGTGAGGTAGTTTTTTAATTAAAAAGTACAATATCTTTCCTCTTTCAACTCTCAACCCTCAATTCATAATTCATAATTCATAATTCAAAATAAAAATGAATTCAGTAATAGTAAAAAACCTGACCAAGTCCTACGACGATATAAAAGCCATTGATGAGGTTTCATTTGAAGTAAAAAAGGGGGAACTCTTTGGGTTAATCGGTCCTGATGGTGCAGGTAAAACCTCTATTTTCAGGATTCTTACCACACTTTTACTTCCTGATAGTGGAACAGCCACTGTGGAAGGACATGATGTGGTAAATGATTACCAGATTATCCGAAATAAAGTAGGCTACATGCCAGGAAAATTCTCACTATATCAGGATCTCACCGTGGCAGAAAACCTGGACTTCTTCGCTACCTTATTTGGAACAACCATAGAGGAAAATTACAGTCTCATTAAAGATATTTATGAGCAGATTAAACCATTCAACAACAGAAGGTCAGGTAAGCTTTCAGGGGGAATGAAGCAAAAACTCGCTTTGTGCTGTGCATTGATCCATAAACCGGAAGTGCTGTTTCTGGATGAGCCAACCACCGGTGTGGATGTGGTTTCAAGAAAAGAATTCTGGGAAATGCTAGGAAGATTAAAGGAGCAGAATATAAGTATCGTTGTTTCTACACCTTATATGGATGAAGCCAGACTTTGTGACCGGATCGCCTTGATACAGGGAGGAAAGATCATGTCTGTAGATCAACCCGAAACAATCGTCTCCAATTTTCCCAAATCCCTTTTTGCAGCTAAAGGTGCCAATATGTATCAATTGTTGGAAAACCTGAGATCTGACCAAGCTGTTGAAAGTTGCTATGCATTCGGAGAATATCTTCATCTTACTATGGTTTCTGATACGGCAACTGAAAAGGAGGTGACAGAACTAGCCCAATCGTATCATCCTGATGAACTTGAGATCAAAAAAATTACCCCCACTATTGAGGATAGTTTTATTCGTCTGATGCGTGAACAAAAAGAAATAAGAGAAACCAACCATGGAAAATAAAGCAATTATATGTAAAGATCTGACCAAGCAGTTTGGAGATTTTAAGGCCGTAGACGGTATTTCCTTCGATGTAGATCAGGGCGAAATATTCGGTTTCCTGGGAGCCAACGGGGCAGGGAAGACCACCGCCATGCGTATCCTTTGTGGCCTTTCTTTTCCAACCTCAGGAAAAGCAATAGTAGCCGGTTATAATGTATACAAACAACAGGAAGAGATCAAGAAAAATATAGGCTATATGAGTCAGAAGTTCTCTTTATGTGATAATCTTACTGTATTGGAGAATATTGAGTTTTATGGAGGAGTATATGGCGTATCGCGTTCAGATATAAAAACACGAAGCAATGAACTTATTTCCGGATTAGGACTGGAAAAAGAGGCTAAAAAACTGGTGGGTTCCTTACCGCTGGGCTGGAAACAAAAGCTGGCCTTTTCAGTAGCTGTTTTTCACAAGCCTAAAATCGTATTCCTGGATGAACCCACAGGTGGAGTAGATCCCATTACAAGAAGGCAGTTCTGGGATATGATCTATCAGGCAGCAGCGGATGGGATCACGGTGTTCGTGACCACCCATTATATGGATGAAGCAGAATATTGTAACCGGATTACTGTAATGGTGGACGGAAGAGTAGAAGCCATGGATACCCCCGCCAACCTGAAGAACCAGTTTGGAACCCATTCGATGGACGAAGTTTTTTACCAGTTGGCAAGAAGTGCCAAAAGATCAGGAGATTAGTTATGAAACAGTTACTCGTATTTATCAGGAAAGAATTTTACCATGTTTTCAGAGATCGGAGAACCTTACTTATCCTTTTTGGTTTGCCTGTCGTTCAAATCATCTTATTTGGATATGCATTAAGCAGCGAGGTAAAAAATATAGGTATTGCCATACAGGATAATGCCCATGACATCCATTCCGTCCAGATCATTTCCAAAATACAGGCAAGCCCCTATTTTAAAATGCATGGACCCATCCTGAATTATCCGGATGTGGAAAGAAGGTTTAAAGAAGGAAGCATCAAATGTGCAGTTATATTCCCGGTCAATTTCGGAAAAGATCTCTATCGTACAGGCGGAGCGCAAATTCAGATTATAGCGGATGCATCAGATCCCAATACCGCAACGATATTAACCAATTATCTCAAAAATATCATTAATGATTATCAGCAACAACTTAATCCCCATATCAAAATCACATATAAAATAATTCCCGAAATAAGGCTGTTATACAATGAAGAACAAAACGGATCACTGAATTTTATTCCGGGAGTGATTGCTTTAATTTTTATGATTGTGAGTACGGCTTTAACCTCTGTATCTGTCGTTCGTGAAAAAGAAATGGGAACCATGGAAATCTTATTGGTTTCTCCTTTTAGGCCCGTTATGGTCCTGATGGCCAAAGCCATTCCTTATCTTGTATTGTCTTTGGTCAATTTTGTGATCATCCTGCTGCTATCTGTGTATCTGCTGGATGTAGAAATCCGGGGCAGCCTGCTTTTATTATTTGGAGAAAGCATCTTATTCATTATCACATGTCTTTCCCTGGGATTGCTTATCTCGAATGTAACCAACTCCCAACAGACAGCCATGCTGATTTCTATGATGGGAATGATGCTACCTACATTATTGCTTACAGGATTTATGTTCCCTATAGAAAATATGCCCTGGATATTCCGTGTCGTATCACACATCCTTCCCTCAAGATATTACTATGATATCGTAAAAGCAGTTATGCTGAAAGGACTGGGCTTTAGTTATGTATGGAAAGAAACTCTTGTTTTACTCATTATGGCGGGTGGACTCTTAACGCTTGCCTTAAAGAAATTTAAAATCCGCTTGTCATGAAAGTATTAAGCTTTATTTTAAGAAAAGAATTCCGTCAGATCTTCAGGGATAAGATTATCCTGGCAATGATGTTCATGATGCCGACAATACAGCTCATCGTTATGCCATGGGCGGCTAACTTTGAGGTAAAAAATATTAATATTGCATATGTTGATCACGATCAAAGTAGCTATTCCCACAGACTGATCAACAAAATTGCTTCATCCGGATATTTTAAAATTGCAGGAAACCCGGATTCCTACCAAAAAGGATTGAAAATGATTGAACACGGTGATGCCGATCTTGTTCTGGAGATCCCTGCTCACTTTGAACGCAATTTGGTCCGCGAGGAAAGCCAGAAAATAAATATATCGGTAGATGCGATCAACGGGACAAAGTCTTCTCTGGGAGGTAGCTATCTGGTATCGGTTATCGGAGATTTTAACAAAAATCTGGATATTAATATTAAATCACCGGTTAAAACCACCACTGTATCTCCGGCAACCATTAAAGTGGCAAGTACCAACTGGTATAATCCAAGGGCAGAATACAAATACTATATGGTTCCTGGAATACTGGTCCTGCTTCTGACACTGATCGGAGGATTCATTACGGCTCTTAATATTGTCAAGGAAAAAGAAATCGGAACCATTGAGCAAATTAATGTTACCCCTATAAAAAAATGGCAATTTATCCTGGGGAAACTGATTCCTTTCTGGATTGTAGGAATGACTGTTTTTACCATCGGATTGATTGTAATGTACATTATTTACGGCATATTTCCTGAAGGAAGCCTTTTGACTCTTTATCTTTTTGCAGCAGTTTACCTTATTGCATTATTAGGGTTGGGCCTCCTGATCTCTACTTTTGCCGATACACAGCTTCAGGCAATGTTCATTGCATTTTTCTTCATGATGATCTTTATGTTGATGAGCGGATTTTTCACCAACACCGAAAGTATGCCAGACTGGGCGGGACAGATATCCAATTTTACTCCTGTTACCCATTTCATTAAAGTCGTAAGGCTTATTGTACTGAAGGGAAGTGGATTCTCTGAGATCAAAACCGAGTTTTTCTACCTGCTGGGATTCGCATTGCTCCTGAATTCACTGGCAATTTACAACTACAGGAAAACGAGTTGAAAGCACTGAAAATCAACGACAATTGTAAAATTATTTTGTTCGTATTTCTAATAATTAATTGTTAAAATGGAAAAAATATTTTTAGTGTAACATATTTATCGTAATATTGCAATATAAAGTTATCATTATGGGGGCAACCAAGACAGACCATTTTACGGATAAACAGAATAAAATAGCCACTATTGCCAAAGCATTGGGACATCCTGCACGGATTGCTATTATAGAATACCTGCTAAAAGTAAACGCATGTATATGCGGGGATATCGTAAATGAACTTCCGCTGGCACAGGCTACGGTTTCCCAGCATTTAAAAGAATTAAAAAATGCAGGGCTCATCAAAGGAAATATCGAAGGAACTGCAATTTGCTACTGCATTGATGAAAAAACTTTTGAAGTTTTGAACGAATATTTCTCGGGGATTATTTCCACTGTTACTACACAAAAATGCTGCTAATGCATTTTTTTGACCTTATCAATCGTAATATTGCAATAAACAAATAAAATAAAAACAATGAAATTATCTGAAATCAAAAACATCTTACCAACATTACATAATGTTGAATTTCAATTGGAAGACGGAACATTTGTACCTGAGCATTTTCATGTTACAGAAGTAGGAACGATAACAAAATCCTTTATTGATTGCGGAGGAACCATAAGAAATGAAAAAGTAGTCAATTTCCAGCTTTGGAATGCCAATGACTATGAACATCGTTTAAAACCCGGAAAGCTTCTCAATATCATCGCACTATCCGAGGAAAAATTAGGAATTGAAGACCATGAAATAGAAGTGGAATATCAGAACATTACCATCGGAAAGTATGATCTGGATTTCAATGGAAAAACCTTTGTCCTTAAAAATAAAACCACAGCCTGCCTGGCTCAGGAAGCTTGTGGGGTTCCAACTGAAAAGAAAAAACTCAAATTATCAGACCTTTCTTCCCAATCAGGTGCTTGCTGTACACCAGAATCAGGATGCTGCTAATCAACTGTCTCATCTTAAAAATAAACAAAAATTATGTATCCATCCGTTTTAGAAACTATAGAAAAATTAAAGGCCTTTGAAATTACCCAGGAAAGAAAAGTCCTGCTACAACCTCTTACAGAATTCATCCAGGCAAAATTCAATGCCGGAAATCCAATAAATCTAAACTTTATTTGTACACACAACTCCAGAAGGAGCCATTTGTCACAGGTCTGGGCACAAGCAGCAGCCGATTTTTTTGCCATTCCAAAAGTAACTTGCTATTCGGGAGGGACGGAAGAAACAGCTGTATTTCCTACGGTTATAGAAACTCTGAAACAACAGGGATTCCAGATCCTGAAAATAGCTGAGAACGGAAATCCTGTTTATTCAATCAGGTATAATGAAGAGTCCCAACCCATTATTGCTTTTTCTAAAAGATATGACAGTGCGTTTAATCCGGCCAACAGTTTTGCAGCAATCATGACTTGTTCTCAGGCAGATGGAGGCTGCCCTTTTATTCCAGGTGCAGAAAAGCGTATCCCAATCACTTTTGAAGATCCTAAAATTTCAGACAATACTCCTGAACAGTCCAAAGTTTATGATGAAAGAAGTCTAGAGATAGGGGCAGAAATGTGGCATGTTTTTTCCCAGGTAAAACAACTCCATTAAGATCAATACTATGCAGCCAAAATTAAAATTCCTGGACAGGTTTCTCACTTTATGGATATTCATTGCCATGATCTCAGGAATTATCCTGGGCAATGTATTTCCCGGAATCCCGGATATGATCACCTCATTATCAGTGGGAACAACCAATATTCCTTTAGCCGTCGGTCTAATCGTAATGATGTATCCGCCATTGGCAAAGGTGGATTATTCTCTTCTCCCTGTAGCATTCAAAGATAAGAAGGTTATCGGTGTTTCACTATTGCTGAACTGGCTGATTGGCCCTGTTTTAATGTTCATATTAGCTGTTTTATTCTTAAGGAATGAACCGGATTATATGGTCGGCCTGATTCTCATAGGACTGGCAAGATGTATTGCAATGGTCCTTGTCTGGAATGACCTTGCAAAAGGTAACCGTGAGTATGCAGCCTTGTTGGTAGCTCTTAACAGCATATTCCAGGTATTCAGCTACAGTTTTATGATTTGGTTATTCATCAATGTCTTACCCGGAAAACTCGGCCTTGCTAATTTTAATATCAGCGTATCCATATCAGAAGTAACAGAAAGTGTTTTGATATATTTGGGCATCCCGTTTTTTGCCGGTTTTCTGAGCCGTTATTTATTTACAAAATTGAAGGGAAAGGAATGGTACCAGAGAAAGTTTATTCCTAAAATATCTCCTTTAACGCTATATGCCTTATTGTTTACCATCATCCTTATGTTCAGCCTTAAGGGGGACAAAATTTTGGAACTCCCTTTAGATACACTAAAAGTAGCCATTCCGCTTATCGTCTATTTTATAGTGATGTTTATGATGAGTTTCTTTATCAATAAGCTGTTGAATATTCCTTACGATAAAAATGCAGCCATCGCATTTACTGCAACAGGAAACAATTTTGAACTTGCCATCGCCGTATCTATCGCCGTGTTCGGAATCCATTCTCCACAGGCATTTGTTGGTGTGATCGGACCTTTGGTTGAAGTTCCGGTTCTGATACTATTGGTTAAGATCAGTTTATGGTTAAAGAACTATAGTAACAAGCCATAACCATTTTTGTATGCACTTCAGGGTTGTTGATACCTGAAATAAAACCAGACTTTTTCCTATGACCTATTTTTGGTTATATGAAAAAGTCTTTTTTCCTTAGGTTTGCGTTATCCGTGATTTTATTGATGCACAGTGTTGACTCCATTGTAAGCGGGGATGTTAATAAATTCGGCATCCATTTTTTGAATACCATTGGTTTCAGTCCCTGGGGCTTGTATATCGCGTGGATGGTTAAATTAACCCATCTTTTATCCGTCCCATTTTTGGTGCTGAACAAATATATAAAACCGGTCGCGATATGCAACATACTGATCTTTATATCAGGGATCTATTATGTCCATGCACAAAACGGCTGGTTTGTGGTAGGAGGGGGTACCAACGGAATTGAATTTAATTTCCTTTTGATCTTTTGTTTTCTGAATCTTATGTTTCCGGAAATTTCCTTTAGAAAGAAAGAAGCAGGTCGTTCATAGACAAAAAGTTTCGTTTCATAGCTTTTCTACTTTTATATTGGTTTGAAAAATAGTATTTTGTAGTTTTAAATCGACAGCTTGAAAACCAATATCAAATCGAAATTATATACCCATCTGGTTTTTTGGATATTGTATTATATCCTTGAGGCTTATCTTGATTTCTATTGGTCCCGGTATCAGTTTCCGGATTTCAAATGGCAGATCAGGCTTCAGAACACCCTGACTCTTGAGTTGGGATATTTTTTTGTCAAAGTCCCTCTTGCCTATGCGTTACTCTATCTTTACGAAAAAACAGGCATCAGTAAGCTTCTTAAGTATCTTTTTTCTATTCTCATTGTGATCTTTGCCGTGTTGGGACATCGGTTTTTCACGCATTATATCATTTATCCTTACATATACGGAGTTACGGAAACCCTTGACGGAAAACAACCTTCGGGGTTTATCAACGGACTTGTTGCTTTCAATTCATTCATGGATCTTATTTTTATGGTCGGATTGGTATTCGGAGTTGAAATTACCCGGCAGAAGAACCTTCTCAAGAACCAGATATCCATGCTGAAATCGGAAAAACTGGATCAGGAACTCACCATGCTGAAAGCCCAGATCAATCCGCATTTTCTGTTCAATACGCTTAATAACATCTACGGAATGGCCCTGAAAAAGGCCGATGAGACCCCAGACGTCATTCTCCAGCTTTCCAAAATCATGCGTTATAATATCTATGAAGCAGCTGAACGACACATTTCCATTGCAAAAGATATTGAGAACATTAAAGATTTTATTGAAATTCAGAAAATCCGTCACCGGCGGCTTTTTGTTAATTTTAAAGAAGACATCGATAATCCCTCGCAGGAAATTTCACCGTTGATACTGATTCAGTTTATTGAAAATGCATTTAAACATGGTGTATCCGAAAGTCTGGGTAATTCATTTATACATATAGATATTCGCCTGAAAAACGGCATCCTCCATTATTCTGTAGAAAACTCCAAAGAACAGATAGCCGGTGATTCTACTAAAATAGGATTAAAAAATATCCGCAGACAACTTGAATTATTGTATCCGGAACATATCCTTTCTGTGGAAGATAAAAATGATCGGTATAACGTTAAACTAACCATTGACCTCAATGATACATTCAGCATCTAAAAAATACAACTGCATTATCGTGGAAGATGAGCCTATTGCAGCTGAAATTCTGGAAAATTTTGTAATCCGGAACGAAGAACTCAACCTTGTTGGAAAATGTGCCGATGCTGTACACGCAAGCAGCCTTTTAAACATTCATGATGTAGATCTTATGTTTCTGGATCTCAACCTTCCCGTTATAAAAGGATTTGATTTTCTGAAAAAATTAAAGAATCCTCCTTTTGTCATTGTAACCACAGCTTATCATCAATATGCAGTAGAAGGGTATGAACTCGATGTCGTGGATTACCTGATGAAACCCATTCCTTACGATAGGTTTGTTACTGCCATCAGTAAATTCAGACACATTATGGAATCCGAAGAAGCTTTACTGGAAATTGCCGACCGTGATTACATTTTCATTAATAGCGGAAAAAAACAGGTTAAGATCACACTTCAGGACATTTTCTATATTGAAAGTCTGCGCGAATATATTAATATCCATACAAAAGCAGAAACGCTCACCTTTAAAATGCCCATCAGTAAAATTGAAAAAAGCCTACCTTCAAAAATATTCTTCCGTATTCATAAATCCTATATTGTTTCTAAATTAAAAATAGAAGTTAAATCAGCCAATATGATTCAGATAAACGGTAAAAAGCTTCCCATAGGCAGAACGTATAAGCCATTTGTTGAATTGTAGCATTCTTTAAGCCTTTATTCTGTAATGGTTTTATTTTTCCGGCCTCCAGTTTTAGTAGACGTTATCCAGCTGTTGATATATACATTTCATTAAAATATTCACCAATTATTGAATTTTGACTCATAACAGTTAAAAAAATCAATAATTATGAATTACCGGATAAAGCTTCTCAGCGCAGGTGTCGTCTTTTTTATAGGACACGGGCTTGTTTTTGCACAGGGAAAGCAAGATACCATTAAAACCCAAGATATAGAAGGTGTGGTGGTAACTGCTTTAGGAATAAAGAGAGAAAAAAGATCTTTAGGATATTCTACCCAGGAAGTAAAAGGCGAAGAAATCAATAAAAATCCTACCACCAATTTCATTAATAATCTATCCGGTAAAGTGGCTGGTCTTGAGATCAAGCAGTCTACCAATTTCGGAGGATCAGTCAATGCTGTTTCCAGGGGATATAAATCTATCCTTGGAGATAACCAGGCTTTATTTGTGGTAGATGGAGTTCCCATCATCAACAGGAATATCAATTCCCCGCTTCAGGTTAATGGCTTTGGAGGCTATGATTACGGCAGCCCGGTTTCCGATATCAATCCCAATGATATTGAAACACTCAATGTATTAAAAGGGGCTGCAGCCACCGCATTGTACGGATCCAGGGCACAGAATGGAGCCATAATCATCACAACGAAAAAAGGCAGGAAAAATACCCAGGGGATCGGTCTGGAATACAGTGGAAGCATTTCCGTTTCTACTGTGGATAAGTCAACCTTTCCAAAATATCAGACAGAATACGGGCAGGGATACGATGGAAACTTTTTCAATTCTTACCAGGGGCATCCGATTTCCTCTTTTTCAGATTCTTCCTATGGAGCACCATTTGATCCTAACCTTATGGTGTGGCAATATGATGCATTTATTCCCGGTTCACGCAACTTTGGAAAGAGAACACCATGGGTAATGGCCAAAAACGGACCGGTAACTTTTTTTGAGAAAGCGATTAATCAAACCAATAATATCGCACTAAGCGGGGGAAATGACCGTGCTACCTTCAGATTAAGCTATTCCAATATCAATGCGACAGATATTCTTCCCAACTCTTCCCTGATCAAAAATAATTTCGGGGGCAATGCGTCGTATAAAATAACGGATAATCTTACCGCTACAATCTTTGCCAATTATGTAACCCAAAATACAAAAGGTCGGAATTCTACGGGTTACGGGGATAATATTATGGGTAATTTCAGGCAGTGGTGGCCTACCAATGTCGATATTCAATACCAAAAATATCTTTATGAAACATTTAATAAAAACTATACCTGGAACATCCTTTCTCCTGATGATTTACGTCCGGGTTATTGGGATAATCCTTATTTTACACGCTATAAGAATTATCAAAACGATAAAAGGGATCGTTTTGCAGGAAACTTCAGCCTGAGCTATGATCTTTCCAAAAGCATCAATATACTGGGAAGGGTAGGTACCGACGGATATACGATGATCACAGAAGAGCGGAGGGCCAAAGGCTCAATCCCTGCATTCTTTAGTTTTAATACTATTGAACAGCCTTCCGGATATGCTATTACCGATTTCCGCTTTACAGAAACCAATTACGACCTTATCGCAACCTACAAAAAGAATATTGGAGAAAATTTTAATATCCAGGCACTGATCGGGGGAAATATCAATGTCCAGTCCAGCTATTCCAATGCCCAGACCACATCCGGAGGATTGTACATCGATGACCTGTACACCATTTCCAATTCTGCAGCAACACCTGCAAAACCCCTGATATCGGATACATCAAAATATGTTTACGGAGCGTTTGTCCAGGCTTCCTTAGGATATAAAAATACGTATTACATTGAAGGGACTTTCAGAAGAGACCAATCCAGTTCATTGCCTAAAGGAAAAGAAGCTTACTACTATCCATCCGTTTCAGCCAGCATGGTATTTTCCAATCTGCTGCAACAAAAATGGCTGAGTTTTGGAAAGGTAAGGGCTGCCTACGCAGAAGTAGGTTCTGACACCAATGCAGATCAGTTGAGAAACAGGTTCATTGTTCAGTCATCCTTTGGAAACAACCCTGTATATTCTTACAATACGGTCTTGCGGAATGCCGACTTGCTTCCGCAAAAGCTTAAAAACCTGGAATTGGGTACCAATATGCAGTTCTTTAAAAACAGAATAGGTTTTGACGTTGCCTGGTTCAGAAATATTGCCTTTGATCAGATTTTACCACTTCCTATTTCTCTTGCCAACGGCTCCGGAAGCAAAATTCAGAATACAGGGGAGCTTACCACCAAAGGATTTGAAGTCTCATTCAATATAAGTCCTTTAAAATTGAACAACTTCAACTGGGATATGAGCATCAACTGGTCCAATCCTAAAACAAAAGTTACTGCCTTAAGAGAAGGGACAGAAAACATTTCAATAGGAACGCTTCCGGGAGGGATTTCTATCAACGCGCCACTTAATGAGGAGTATGGAAGCATCTGGGGAGCAGATTTTGTGTATGATCCTAATGGAAATAAGATCATTGGAAAAAACGGTGCTTACCTTCACACGGATGATACCAATCACAACCTGGGAAGTTTCCAGGCTGACTTTATTGGCGGACTCAACAATTCTTTTACCTATAAAAATTTTAATGTAAGTTTTCAGATCGATTGGAAAAAAGGAGGAAAGATCTTCTCTCTGGACCAATATTTCGGCTATGGAACAGGACTTTATCCCGACTCTGTAGGATTGAATGATTTAGGTAATCCTATAAGAAACACATTATCTAATGGAGGAGGAGTTATATTACCCGGAGTGATGGAGGATCCTAATAATCCGGGACATTATATTCCCAACACGATACGTCTGGATCGTTCCAGATCCAGCCAGATCATTGAAACCGACCCACCTTCTTCTGCCTTTGTTTATGATGCCAGCTTTATAAAGCTCCGCCAGGTATCCGTTTCTTATACTTTCGATAAGAAATCTCTGGGAAATATAGGTATTCAGAGTCTCACATTGGGTGTTGTGGGAAATAACCTCTGGATCATCCATAAAAATCTTCCTTATTCAGATCCCGAAGCGGGTTTGTCATCAGGAAATATTCAGGGATATCAGTCCGGAGTGATGCCTGCAACCAGAAATTTTGCATTTAACCTGAAAGTTAATTTTTAAAAACTATGAAAATGAAAAATAAAATAATGATAAGCTCTATACTATTTTCGGTATTAATGGGCTGCACGTCGGAGGATGTAAATAATGATCCCCATGTCACTTATAACACGATCCCGGAAACTCTTATTACTTATGCAGAAAAGGAACTGAGCGATTATATGAACACTCCCAGTGTAAACGAAAATAATTTTCGCCTTATTATGCAGTATTGGCAGGAAACCGTTTATGTGAATGAAAGCAATTATAATTTTACAGCAAGAAACGTTTCCAATAACGTATGGACCGACAATTATGTAAATGTACTTAACAGCCTCAATAAAGCTAAGGAACTGATAGAGCAGTACCAGCCTTCCGCTTCCGAAGTGACCAGCTGGCAGGCCAAAATGCAGAATCAGCTGGCCATTATTGATATTTTATCAGTTTATACATTTCAGACTTTGACAGACACTTATGGAGATATTCCGTACAGCCAGGCTCTCAACAATGAAAAATACCCGCTTCCGGTTTATGACGATGACCAAAAAATTTATGAAAGCATGATCAATCGTCTTATGGCGGACATTAACAGACTGAAGGAAGGAGAAGGGACTTTTGGCTCCGGAGACATTTTGTATGGTGGAGATATTGCAAAATGGAAAAAATTCGGGAACTCGTTACTTCTGAAACTGGGAATCGCTATTTCCGATATTGATGCAAACCTGGCCAGGACAGCAATCAACACAGCCATTTCCGGAGGAGTAATTACGGATCAGTCCCAGAACTGTATTTTCAGATACCTTGCGGAGACACCCAATTTCAGCCCTATATTTGAAAATCTGGCTAATAATGGAAGAAACGATTTCATTGGAGGAAAACCTTTTATAGATTATCTCAATGCTACTTCCGATCAAAGGGTAACCAAGTACTTCAGAGATGTAAACGGAGTTTATCTGGGACAGACCATTGGAGCTCCCGGAAACTTTTTCGCCTTTTCGTCTCCCGGAATCTTTGCTTATATTCCAGTGACTCCGGGAAACCTGATGACGCATACAGAAGTAACATTTTATCTTGCAGAAGCAGCTGCCCGGTTTGGAATCGGAGGAAATCCGGAGACGCTTTATAAAGATGCTGTCCGGGCCTCATTCCTGGAATGGGAACTTTCTGCCCAGGAGGCTGAAACTTACCTGACAGCCCACCCTTATAACCCCGGCAACTGGAAAAAATCAATCGGAGAACAGGCATGGATTGCTCTATATAATCATCCTGTAGTAGCATGGAATTTTTACCGCAGGCTGGATTATCCCGCTCTTCAGGCTCCTCCTACCGCCATTAACAATGCAGAAGGAAAAGTCCCTGTAAGACTGCAATATCCATCGCTTGAAGCAACTACGAACGGAACCAATTATTCCAAAGCCGCCACCGCTATCGGAGGAGATAAATTAACGACTAAAATCTTCTGGGATATCCATTAAACAGCATTTATAAATTCACACAATCAACTTCATATTAAATTTTTTCAGTTGTGATTTTAGCCTGCATGACTCATGCAGGTTTTTTATTAAAACTTTTATAGACCGGACTCTTGTATTCGTAGATCATTTTATTTTTTTACACACCAATTGATCATCTTTGAACTGTGAATCAGGGTTGGCAAAAACACTATCATACCTTATTTTTCCAAAGAACATAACAATATATAGGTTAGTATTCACGCTGTGAATCGTTAAGGCTTAATGAGTTTTCAGACTCTTAAGCCTTTTTTTTGTCCTGTAATAATTCATGATCCGTAGAGTAAAAAAACAAAGATGTGAGGCATAAATTGATGTTCGATTAAAAAAAAACATTAATTTTGTATATTATTATGTTTCAACGTAAGTACATATTGATTTTTATTCTATTGGGATTTTTATTTATGCCCAAGCAAATCTATGCATGTGCTGTAAAAATTTCCTTACAAGAGAAATCGCGTTGTGAACTCAATATTTCAAAATCTATTAAAAAAAATCAGTGTAATTCCTGTGGTTCTAAAAAATGTCCCGGAAAATGCAATAATCCTTTATGCAAATGCCCGGCATCCAATTTAAATCCAACTTTACCGGACAGACATGATTTTAGTTTTCTTACAGTAGAAGTCTTTTCTCCTGTTTCTTTTTTAACTTATGAAAGTGCTGTTTCTAAAGGCTTTCAATCCATTTGGTTAATCCCTAAAATAGGCTAGATCCTGTATTTTATAGCCTAAAGTGTGCCTTTTTGTAAGGATACATTTCAATTTTTTTCCATTCAATTTATTAACTGAAACAACAGGAATATTCCTTTTGTTCACAAAATACTCTATACAATGAAATCAATATCAAAAATATGGATAGCATTCAGCTTGCTGTTTTCATTAGCAATCTATGCCCAATCTCAAAATATAAAAACAGAAACCGTAAAGATCTATGGGAATTGTGACATCTGTAAAGCGAATATAGAAAAAGCGGGAAACCTAAGAAAAATAGCTACAGTAAGCTGGAACAAAGATACCAAAATGGCTACTTTAACCTACGATCCTCAGAAGACCAGTCAGGACGAAATATTAAAAAGAATAGCTCTGGCAGGGTATGACAGTGAAAAATTTTTAGCTCCTGACAATGCTTATGCAGCATTACCGGAATGTTGTCATTACAAAAGAGATTTAAAACCCGCTTCTCAAAATAAGGCTATGGATATGAATATGAAGACTGACCATATGAACCATGACCAGAAAAAAACGGAAGAAAACAACATGATAGCTACCCAGAATACATCTCAGCTAAAAGCTGTTTTCGATAACTACTTCTCTTTAAAAAATGCACTGGTTAAAACAGATGCCGATAATGCATCAACTAAAGCTTCTGAACTGTCAAAAGCAATTAAAGCAGTGGAAATGAACCAACTTTCAAATGAAGAACATATGGTCTGGATGAAAGTAATGAAGGACCTGACCCTTAATGCAGAAAAGATTTCCTCTGCTAAAGATGTTGCCAAACAAAGAGAAATATTTGCTGTATTATCTAAAAATATGTACGACCTCGCAAAGGTATCCAAACAGGGTAATCCTATATATTATCAGCATTGTCCTATGTACAATAATGGGAAAGGAGCTGATTGGCTGAGCCTGGAAAATGAGATCAAGAACCCTTATTTTGGTTCTCAGATGATGACTTGTGGCAGCACAGTAGAAACACTTAAATAATATCAGTTATGGATAATCAATCAGATCATCACGGAATGCAACATAAAAACCATACAGGAATGTATAAACGATTTATCATGATGGCTGTTGCTATGTTTGTTGCCATGTACTTCATGATGTATTCAATGATCGACGGAATACAAAATCTCATTCCCAATATCAATAACTTTTATATGACCTTGCTTATGGTATCCGTCATGTTAATTATTGAATTATTGATCATGAAGGATATGTATAAAAACAAGAAAATCAATGGGATCATCATTGTATTTTCTCTTGCTTTAGGCATTTTTTCCTGGTTCGGAATCAGAGAACAGATTATGGTGGATGATAAAGAATTTGTAAAGGGAATGATCCCTCATCATGCAGCCGCTATTCTTATGTCAGAAAAGACAAAACTTACTGACCCGGAATTGATACAACTCCAAAAAAACATATTGGAAACCCAGGCCAATGAAATCGAACTCATGAAGCGGAAGCTGGAAGAACTCAACAAAAAATAAGGTAAAACTCATATTATAACAATTATGAAATCAAAAAAATTTAATAGTACCTATACCATGAAAAATATATTCTTATCAATCAGTGTTGTCTCAATGATGGCAATTACTTTATTCTCCTGTACAAAATCACCGGATAAAAATGCGGAACAACATACTGACCGTGCTTCTTCTGCAACAGAAACACAATCAGCCGCCCAATTAGAAAATACCAATACAGCAGAACAAATCAACAATAAATCAAATGAAAAGACAGCTGTCAAAGACCCTGTTAACAATTTTTCTATAGATCCTTTAATCAAAGATTATTTAATTTTAAAAAATGCACTTGTTGCCGATAACGATCAAGCTGTTGCTACTGCCGGAAAACAGTTATTAGCTACCCTAGAGAAGGTAGATATGAAAACTATCCCTGCAGATAAGCATAAAGCATATATGGAAATTGCAGAAGACGCTAAAGAGAATGCGGAGCATATTGGAGATAATGCAGGAAAAATAGATCACCAAAGGGAACACATGATGTCATTAAGTAATGACATGGCTGATCTTATTGCAACATTTGGAACGACCCAAAAATTGTATCAGGATTACTGCCCGATGTTCAACGATGGAAAAGGTGCCATCTGGATCAGCGAAGCAAAAGAAATTAAAAACCCTTATTACGGTAATAAGATGCTCACTTGTGGTTCCGTAAAAAAGGAGTTTTAACATGAAGAGAGTACTAAAGATTTTTGCAGCTATTATGCTGCTGGTTTTTATTGCTGTACAATTTTATCAGCCTGCCCGGAATGCAGATAAAGGGCAGGTTTACAAAACCGATTTTATAAAGACCCATAAGACAATGCCCGTTGAAGTAAAAACCCTATTACAGACCTCGTGTTATGATTGTCATAGTAACAATACCAATTATCAGTGGTACGATTACATACAGCCTGCACGAAGTTTAGTAGACAAGCACATTAAAGATGCAAAAGAGGATTTGAATTTTAACGAATGGACTACTTATTCGGGTCGAAAGCAGGAAAGATTAATAAACTCAATTAAAAAACAGATTGAAACTAAAAAAATGCCAATGTCATCCTACACGCTTATGCATAAAGATGCAAAACTGAATGACCGGCAGATAAAGCTGATAACAGATTGGCTGGAAAAGCAAGAATAAGTTTCATATAAAAGAAATATACAATGAATATATCCCAAAATATCTCGTTAAAGGTACTTCTGACAGTATTTATACTCCTGTGCTCGAAGACTATTTTCGCGCAAAAAGTCGTCCGTTACGAGCTATATGTAAAAGATACCATAGTTAATTACGCAGGTAAAGAAAAAAGAGCCATTGCAGTAAACGGGCAAATACCGATGCCTACATTGACCTTTACGGAAGGTGACATTGCTGAAATAGTGGTCCACAACCAGTTAAAAGAAAATACTTCGCTGCACTGGCACGGAGTCTTTTTACCCAATAAGGAAGATGGTGTGCCTTTTCTCACCCAAAATCCAATAAAACCAGGTGAAACCTACACTTATCGCTTTCCAGTGATTCAAAACGGTACTCATTGGTACCATTCCCATTCAGGAATGCAGGAGCAAATTGGTATGTATGGGAGCCTCATCCTGAAAAAGCGTGAAGAGGATAAAAGATTTAGAAAAGGAATCGACGATTTGCCAACCGTTCCTGTTATTTTAAGTGAATGGACAAACCTTAATCCGGACAATATTCACAGAATGCTTCATAACGCCAATGATTGGGCAGGAATAAAAAAGAATGCAACACAATCTTATGTCGAAGCTATCAAGGAAGGTTATTTTAAAACCAAAATCGCCAATGAATGGAAGCGTATGACAGCAATGGATGTAAGTGATGTGTATTACGATAAAATATTAATGAACGGGAATAACGCTACAGATTTAAAAACCGTTGATGGTAAAACATTAAAAGCCGGCGATAAAGTAAGGTTACGAATATCAAACGGTGGTGCATCATCTTACTTTTGGCTTCGCTATGCAGGAGGAAAAATAACGGTTGTCGCCAACGATGGAAATGACGTTGAACCGGTAGAAGTCGACCGTTTGATCATTGCCGTCTCCGAGACTTATGATGTAGTTGTAACAATTCCTGAAGATGGTGTTTCTTACGAGTTTTTAGCTACTACTGAAGACAGAACCCAGTCAGCCAGTTATTACATTGGAAATGGGATAAAACAGCTTATTTCACCACTTCCAAAATTAAAATATTTTGAAGGAATGAAAATGATGAACGGGATGATGAAAATGAACGGAGACCTGAATGATATGGGCATGAAAATGAGCTTAAACCAAATGGATATGAATGTCGTGATGTATCCCGAAATTACAGGAGAAGCTAAGAAAAAAGGCAAGCAAAAGGAAGAACCCAAAGAAGACCACAGCAAACATACCATGAATATGGATATGGATAATGATCCCAACCGGTATAATGCCAATGCTTTGGGTGACATTAAAACGCTAAACTATGCCATGCTACAATCTCCTTTCGATACCACGCTTCCGAAAGATGCCCCGGTAAAAGAACTCAGGTTTACGCTTACAGGAAATATGAATCGATACGTATGGAGCATGGACAATAAAGTTCTTTCCGAAACAGATAAAATTCCGGTTAAAAAAGGAGAGATCCTGCGTATTACGATTTATAATAATTCCATGATGAGACACCCGATGCACCTGCATGGATTTGATTTCAGGGTGATCAATGGTAAGGGGGAAAAGTCTCCTCTGAAAAATGTTCTCGATATTATGCCGATGGAAACCGATACCATCGAATTCCTGGCCAATGAAGAAGGGGACTGGTTCTTCCATTGTCATATCCTTTACCATATGATGTCCGGAATGAACAGGGTATTTGCCGTTGGTGATTATAAGAATCCTTTACTCCCAGACAAGGAAAAAGCCTATATGGCTTTGCAGATGGAAAGCAATATGCCACACTTTATGGCGCAGAATGATTTTGCTACCAATGGTAATGACGGGCAGGCCATGCTGCAGAATGCAAGATGGTCTTTAGGAACGGAATGGCGTCTGGGATACAACAGCATGCACGGTTATGAGGTAGAAACCCATCTGGGCAGGTATATAGGTAAAATGCAGTGGTTTATGCCGTTTATTGGTTTTGACTACCGTTACCGGAAAATGGGAATCGACGAACACGAAACCAATATCTTCGGGCAAAAAAACGAAAAAGATAGCCGTAGGGCATTCAGTTTAGGTTTTATGTACACTTTACCGATGCTGGTTAATTTTCAGGCAGAAGTATATCATGATGGTATTGTGCGTCTGCAGCTCATGCGTGAAGACATTCCGATCTCCAGAAGATTGAGAGGAGACTTCATGATAAATACCGATAGGGAATATATGGCAGGGCTCAGCTATATCATCAACAAAAATATCAACATCCGAACCCATTATGATAGTGATATGGGCTTTGGAGCAGGTATTACCTTAAATTATTAAAGGTGGTACTTTAAAAACAAAATGGCTCGGGAGCAAAGCTCCCGAGCCATTTTTATTGAATGAATATATGCCTGAAATCCAGAATATTTTAACCCTTGGGGCATAATTCTTGTACGAATTGAATACACCACAAAAAAAAAGTAAATATGGAAAATCAAGAAACCGTAGCAGTCCTTAACGATCTGCTGCACATCAGCAACGACCGGATTGCCGGATTTGAAAAAGTAGAAGGAAAGGTATGGGAGTCTTATCCGGACATCAAAGATGATTACGATAAGATGATCACCCAATCAAAAATCATGAAAAATGAACTGATCAACCTGATTACCGAAAAAGGAGGAACTCCCGAAGATTCACCTTCTGTTGCAGGATCACTTCACAGAACATGGATTGACATTAAAAACTCTTTTCTCGTAGGGGATAAGGTAGAATCTACCCTGGAAAATGTTGCTTTTGGAGAAAAAGCGGCAATAGAGGCCTATCAACAAGCTATCGATAGCGGACACCTTTATGATAAGAGCCTGGAGACCGTAAAAGAACAACTGCACAACATAAAACAGTCCTACGCCCAGTTTAAAAAAATGGGGGATTATAAGAAAAAGGATTAACTAATATATACTATTCACGAACTGATAAGGACCATGAAAATAGCTACGTATAATGTAAACGGAGTAAATGGGCGGCTGCCTGTTCTGCTTCGCTGGTTACAAGAAGCACAACCGGACGTGGTATGCCTCCAGGAACTGAAGGCGCCACAGGAACGTTTTCCCCTGAAAGAAATAAATGATGCAGGATATAATGCCATCTGGCATGGCCAGAAAAGCTGGAATGGAGTAGCCATACTTTCAAAAGGATATGAAATCACAGAGGTTCAGAGGGCTTTGCCAGGGGATCCGGAAGATATTCAAAGCCGCTATATCGAAGCAATCATTGATCAGATTGTTATTTGTTGTTTGTATCTCCCCAATGGCAATCCTTATCCGGGACCAAAATTCGAATATAAACTGGCATGGATCGATCGCTTGAAAAAAAGAACAGATGAGCTTATAAAAATGGACCTGCCCGCCATTGTTATTGGTGATTTTAATATTATTCCGACGCCATTTGATGTACATAAACCCGAACGATGGGAAAATGATGCATTATATCGGATCGAAGTAAGAAAAGCTTTTGAGAAAATGCTTAAAAAAGGTTGGCTTGATTCTATCAGAACCTTGTTTCCTGAAGAAAAGATCTATACGTTCTGGGATTACCTCTACAAAGCATATGACCGCGATGCCGGAATCAGGCTTGATCATGTTCTGTTGAGCCCTTATCTATCATCCAGGTTAAAATCGGGCGGTGTTGACCGGCATGTTCGTGGCTGGGAAAAGAGCAGTGATCATGCCCCGGTGTGGATAGAATTAGAAAAAGAAGGGAAACAATAACCCTATCTTTCCTGTTATCTTTTATTCCAGGCATATTAATAATAAATCTTTTAATTTTAGTTAAAAGATTTTTCGTAATATTATAGAACGTTTTATAAAATACAAACACATGAAAAATACAAAATTATTACTGGCAGTAATGATCACTGCGACGTTTACCACTACAGGATGGGCTCAGAAAACAACTCCAAAAGTAGCAGGTGGGGATAAAGACCAACACGGGTGCATCGGTTCAGCCGGTTATACCTATTCCGTTCTAAAAGATGATTGCGTAAAGCTTTTTGAAGAAAAGATACAGCTGAGAGAAGCTAATCCTCAGAAATCCTACGTTTCCAATGCTGTAGTTATCTTGAGTAAAGACAAGAAAAAGGCGGAATTGTTCCTTCCTGAATCCAAGGGAAGTATCATTCTCAACAGAACCCTTGAATACTTAAACACATCGGTGTATAAAAGTAAAAAAGGAACGTATAACCTGAATAAAGAAAAGGATAGTTATACACTCAGGAAAGGTAAGAAAATCATTTACAGTATTTAAAAAATAAAGCCTGCCGGTCAGGCTGTTGATGACCAGAGCCCGTTATTTGCTGATAACGGGCTCTGATTTTATTTATTTTTCTTTAAGATCTTTTTTAATCTGCTTCTCAGCATTTTCAGCTTTTTTTTCCTGTGCTTCCTTCTCTTTACGCTGCTGCACTCTGGATTTTTTTTCAGCACGCCTTTCCTGGCGTATTACTTTATTCGATTTCGTGTTATACAAAGCATCAACGATTCCTTGTCCGGTTTTACTGAAGATTTTTATTTTAGGTTTGTCATGGGTCCCCGTTACAACTACCGGAAAGCCGATCCATCCTCCCGGAGGAAGACCTATTCTTACCCGCAGATCCAGTAAACCGTTGAAACTTGTTGTTCCACTGATAGAAGGTCTTAGGACAGATACTTTAAAGGTGAATTTATCAACGTGGATCAGGTTATTTTTGATCACGGTTTCGATATTAACTCCTTTCATATCCGGATTATTAAAAGCGTTTGCACCAACATTATCACCAATTACCGAAAGCATCTTAAGATTTTTTACCTCTACATCCCGAAGGTTTACGATACCACCCCCTTCAAGGGACGGATAAATAGGCCTCATATTTTTATCAAAATCTCCTTTAAGTTTATAATCAAGAGACACAATCCCTTTTACATTCTTAGCAGCAGTAACCATTTCCCGGACCATATCAATTTCTTTATAAGCCCTTTGTACATCAAAATCCAGTACCTTAAGCACAATGTCATAATTAGCCGTTAATGGAGATTCGTCCTGATAACGTGCATCAATATTCATGCGGCTTCCAATGATATCAAAAGAAGTATTTTTAAGATACACCTGACCCGTATTTACAGAAGCCAGACCTTGAAGATGATTGAGATCAAGTCCCTTAAATTCGACTTTTTTAACATGAGCTTCCAAAGAGACATCAAGGTTTTTCGGAATAATTACCACACCGCTGCTTTTAGGATTTTCAACTTTTGCATATTCCACTTCAATCGATTTATCTGCATTATCTCCATCCTTAAGTGCCATGAACTCGTCAATAAGAATATAATTGGAGTTTAACCCAAACTTTCCGTGAAGGGTCCCCTTTCTTTCAATAAAATAGTTGATCGTATTGAGCAGATATCCGTTTAATGCAAAATCCGATTTTCCATAAGTGGCCAAAAACTTTCTGAACCACATTTTCTCATTTTTAAACTGAAAATTTCCTTCTTTGATATAAAATGATTTGGGAAGATACGATGTAGTAGCCTTTATATTTTTAAGAATCAAAGTTCCTTTATTATCCAGCTTACTGTATTGGCCGGTAGTTGCATAGCTCTGACGTCCGTTCAGGGAAAGATCCGCCATAATCAGTCCGCTTACATCAAATCCTTCTTTTGCAAAAACTTTATAGATTCTGCCCACATTCAAAACACCTTTTGCTTTAACTTTATAAAGCAGATCTTCAAAATCATGCAGATCAGCATTAACATAGACAGGATTCCCTTCAAAATCAAAACTAAAAGGATCCAATTTCACTCCAAGGCTTTTAAACGTTCCGTCTGTATTATTAATATTGGCGGTCAGGTTGATATTCTGAATAGGGTTGGGGTAATATTTCGTCTTCAGCCAACCCTCTTTTAAATGAAAATAACCCTCCGTCTTTGGGAATAATTTTTTATCCAGGCTGAAGATCCCGTTTGCCTTGATATTCGTATCCATAAGCCCACGAACATCAATATTCTTCAAACCTAATGCCTGATCAAGAGTCTGAAGATCAACAGCGCCTTTTACATCGGCATTCACCATCATTTCATTAAGTCCTTTCGTTCTTACAACCGCACGGAAATTATTATTTTTACCCAGATCAAAACTCAGATTCCTGAGATTCAGATTCATCTGTTCCGCATCTAATGAAGGAAGATCTACCATAAGATCCATATTCAGGTTGTTCATAGGAACAGGAGCTTTTCCATTGGATACAAATCCATCTTTTACCAGCAGTCTGGCATTTAACCTTGGTTTCAGCTTTTTAGGTTCACTGAATCTTCCTTTCAGGCTGAAAAACAGATCGCTGTTTCCTTCAATTTTAGTGTCTTTTGCCCAGTCTAGATATTGCGGCGGCAGTACCGAGATCATATCACGGATCGTTGTCTTTTCAGATGCAGCATTGATGTCGAGATTATATCCGTCTTTCAAAATACTAAGAGAACCTGTAAATTTTAAGGGCAGATCATTGATCCTTAATTCGTTTTTCCTTAATACAAAAGTTAATGCATTCGTATTGATCCGCGTAATGAGATCTGCACGCAAACTTTTTTGTTTGGCGTAATAGATTCTGTTGAGGGCAAAGTCTACTTTATTGATCTCCAGATCGGTTTGCAGATCAAAAATATCTTTGCTGAATCCACCTTTACCTGTGTAATTCAAGCCTTTGGCATCTACCAGCACTCTGGCAGAATGATCATTGTATTTGATATTCCAGTTTCTGAATTTGATAAGGTCCAGCTTTATAGATGCTCCTTCTTCTGTACTATCCTTAGGTGTTTGTGAGGACTTGGAAACATAAACATTATAGTTGGCTTCTCCTTTACTGTTGACGAAAACATTCGCGTTGGCATCCGTTACATATATTTCATCAATCTTCACCTCACGGTCAAAGATCAGGTTTTTAAGATTGATTCCCACGGCCACTTCTCTAGCGGCAAGTAGAGTATCTTCCTGAAATGGCTTTGAACCTTTCAGGATAAGCTGATCCACAGAAACCGTTAGCGATGGGAAATGCCTGAAAAAGGAGAGGTGGGTCTTTTTATAATCCAGTTTACCCGCAAGATGTTTATTGGCAAATATTTTTACCTGCTGGGAAATAGTTCCCGGAACCAATATAGGGATGATGAACATCAGAAAAAGAATGGATGCTATAGAAATTCCCAGCCATTTCAAAACTTTCAAAATTATTTTTATAAACTTTTCCATAAAATTGCTATTATAATTTTGATTTCGATATTATTTTCCTCTTATGAGTAAATAATAATTAACAACCATCTAAAATCAAGCCATTCATCACTAAAGCACTGTTTCAAACATGTAAACAAATACTTCACTATAAAAACAACAATACATTAATAAACAAATAATTACAACAATAGATTGCAATCAAATTATAGTTTATATGATCTATGAAAGTTTACAATAATTTTAACAAAAAAGTACCTCTAGGAGGTACTTTTAAATTCTATAAATTCGAAAGAGTTTTAACTCTAAAACAATTTAAGTCCTACAATTCCAACTACAATCAGCAATGCAGACAACAATCTGAAGATATTAGCCGAATCCTGAAAGAATATAATCCCTATCAATAAAGTGCCTACCGCACCAATTCCTGTCCATACCGCATAGGCTGTCCCAATAGGAATGGTTTTCTGTGCATACCACAGCATAGCACCGCTGATCGTCATACAAATGACAGATAGAAAGATCCATCCGAATTTATTGCTATCAGCCTGTTGCGACATTTTGATTCCCAAAGGCCATCCGATTTCAAAAATCCCTGCGATAATTAATGCAATCCAGTTCATAATTTATTATTTTTTCATCTGTTATACTGTTCTCAAAAAGTAGGATTGGAAATACACCAATCCTACCAAACATGATTAAATTAGAATGAACCTTTCCGGCATGAAAGGATAGACTGTACAGATTTTTATTGATTCTTAACCATGTTTGCCAATCATAAAAACTGAAAACTTTGAGTAATGAAGTGTACAGCATTTTTACTTTGTAAAAGTAATAGTAAATACTAGTTTTCAACAGATTAAATAAAGTGATCTGACATAATCCGCAGGTGAAGTGTAGTTTTCAACGGATGAAACGTCACATATATATTTACTGTAGATCTTCCTTTTTTACACAATAGCAGATTTAGGGAGAATAGCTTATCTTTAGGTAAGTATTTTCATTTTTAGCATTACCATGGGAAAATCAACGGAATCACTTGAGGAATTTTACAAACATAAGCTTACGCATCTTTCCCAGAGTCCAGGAAAGGACAGTGGTCTATTCAATATTTTTAGTATTGAAGAAAATATGATTAACGGAACAAGTTCACCAAGCTATATCCGGAGAACCTTTTACAAGATCATGCTTTTTAAAGGGAATAATGTATTCCATTACAGTGACAAAAGCATACCAGTTGAAGGAGATACCTTATTATTCTTTGATCCTAAAATGCCTTATACTTACGATCCTTTGAAACCCGGAAGCAGCGGATGGTTTTGTGTCTTTAAAGAAGAGTTTTTTCAGGATACCCAGCGGATCAACCTCAGGGAACTGCCTTTATTTTCAGGGGCAGACCATCCGGTATTTAAACTCAATTCCGAAGAGTCTGAAGAAATACGTATGATCTTCGAAAAAATCTATAAAGCAAATAATACAGAATACATCTACAAACATGAACTGATCAAAAGCTATATCAGTGAAGTGATCTATCTTGCCATGCAATTCCGTCCCAGTGAAGATATTTCTTTACATTCCGATTCAAATTCGCGCATTACGGCTCTATTTCACGAATTGCTCGACAGAGAGTTCCCGATAGAATCCAAAACAGACCGGTTCGAGTTAAGATCTCCGCGTACAATTGCCGAAAGGCTTTCAATCCATGTCAACTCACTCAACAGAGCTATAAAAACTGTAACAGGCCTTACAACTACGGAACACATTTTTGCTAAGCTCACTGCAGAGGCTAAATCCCTGCTAAAACATACCCAATGGAATATCGCAGAAATAAGCTATGTTCTGGGGTTTGAAGACCAGGCTCACTTTAATAATTTTTTTAAAAAACAAACGGGTATGAATCCATCTGCCTTCAGACAGGTTTGAATCTGACAAAAAATGGTTTTAATATCACAAAGTAAGGCCGGGTAACGGGATCTACCTTTGTAAAAAAAAGAAATCATGACAGGTACAAAAATCTGGTATATCACCGGAGCTTCAAAAGGGATGGGTTTTGCAGTAGCTCAACAATTATTAATTAAAGGGCATTGTGTTGCCGCTACATCCAGGTCTGTAAGCTCATTAGAACCACTTTTTCAGTATGGAGAAAAATTTCTGCCACTGGAAGTTGACCTTAAAAAAGAGAGTTCTATTGCTCAATCCCTGAAAACAACCTATGAAAAGTTTGGGAGACTCGATGTTGTGGTCAATAATGCCGGATACGGGCTTGGCGGTGCGTTGGAAGAACTTACGTCAGAGGAAATTAATGATAATTTTGAAGTCAACTTTTTTGCTGTCGTTAAAGTTATTCAGCAGGCTTTACCGTATTTAAGAGGTCAGAGATCAGGGCATATTATTAATATTTCATCTATAGCCGGCTTTGCTCCCGGAACAGGCTGGTCGATGTATAGTGCTGCAAAATTTGCAGTTAGCGGACTTTCTGAAGCACTTTCGAATGACCTTAAACCTCTTGGCATCCATGTAACGAATGTACTTCCCGGGTGGTTCCGGACAAACTTTGCCAATACAGATTCCATAGCTTATAATAAAAACAGCATAAAGGATTATGATTACCTTCGGGAGGCCCATGAAAGAATGAATACTTTGAACGGAAACCAGCCGGGAGATCCGGATAAAATAGCAGATGTATTTTTAGAAGTAGTTAATAACCCTGCACCAGCTGTCAATTTATTTTTGGGCAGTGATTCTTTCAACAGAGCTCAAAGTAAAATAGAACAGCTTTCCCAGGAAATGAGCAGATGGAAAGATATTTCTTTTTCTACAGATTTTCGCGGATAAGAAACTAAGTTATCAAGACACTCCATAAACCAGCAAGCTTTTTTATGGAGGTTGTTTTATATAAAACAGGACGGGACCATTAAAAATTTCTAAATTGCGATCATCAAACAATAACATCCAGTTCTTACAATGCTGACCGATATTATAGCAAAGGATCTCAATATTATCTTCTGTGGAATCAATCCGGGCTTAAAATCTGCGGATGATGGCCACCATTTTTCAGGCAGAAGCAATCGTTTTTGGAAGGTTCTTCATCAATCCGGTTTTACTCCCTACCAAATTGAAGCAGTACATGATACCACGATTCTGGATTTTGGATATGGTCTCACTACGGCTGTAGCAAGACCCACATCGCGGGCAGATGAGCTTTCAAAGGAGGAATTCGACCAGTCTCTTGAAATTTTTAAATCTAAAATCACAACTTTCCACCCCAAATATGTGGCTTTCCTAGGGAAGGCAGCTTATCAGACCTTTTCTGGGAAAAAACAAATCTCATGGGGAAAACAATCCGAGGATTTCTGCGGAGCTAAAGTCTGGATATTACCAAATCCAAGTGGCCTGAACCGTGGCTTTACCTCTGAAGATCTTGTTCACTCTTATTCAGAATTGTATCAGGAAATTCAAAAGTAAAAAGTACTTATATAAATTTTTATATTTTATTTGGCTTGCTTACATATTGATTGCCTTTCACAAAAAACCTCCAGGGCAGAAGGGCATCTTCCTGGGCATAAGCAACTCCTACACGTGGAGATGCTACGATATCATCAGGCGAATAACGAATACCATGATCTTCGATCCAGATTTCTTCCCCCGTCAAATCTTTTTTGTTGAATGTGCGGTCAATTCCCAAAGCTTTGGCTGCTGAACCCGGTCCGGAAGAGATCGCTGCTTTTGTAAAAGGCATATTTCTTCTTTGTTCCATAATTTCTTTCCCTACCAATGGTTCGACTGCCCTTACTAATACCGCATGCGGCTCATCCCGTACCGAGCTTACAATATTGAAGAGATGGTGAATTCCATAGCACAGATATACATACGAAACACCTCCTTCATGATACAGTGTTTCTGTTCTGTCCGTACGCCGTCCTCCATAGGCATGGGAAGCCTTGTCAAGAGCACCGAAATAAGCTTCAGTTTCAACAATAATACCCGCCGTCACCTGATCACCGATCTGTGTGAAAAGCACTTTTCCCAAAAGGTTTTGAGCGAGAAATATAACGTCTTGGTTCTGATAATAGGAGAGTGGTAGTTTCAAAACAATGGGTTTTAAAATTTAATACAACAAAATTAACGATATAAACAGCAATCTGCTAATCGTCTGTAGATTCTTAGTAGATTTGAACTTTAAGATCCTACCTATTCACTAAAATAAAAGTAGTGCATAATAACAAGGTTAGCAGTGGAATCTGCACACTGGTTTTTAAAAGAAAATAGCTCTTAGGTTACATCTGCTTTAAAAAGAAATAAAAAATCCCACATTACTGTGAGATTCTTTTTATCTAGGTCCGGGAGGACAATGTTCTTTTAAATATTGGGTAAACAATGTAGCCAGGTGAAGCGAAGTTCCTTCTCCTTCACTGATTGAGTGTGTCCTGTTAGGGTAGGACATCAGCTGGAACTGCCTGTTGTACTTGATCAGCTCATTCACATAGACCTCTGTATTCTGATAATGCACATTATCATCTCCTGTTCCGTGAACCAGCAGAAGGTTCCCTTTCAGATTTTTAGCATAAGCAAGAGGAGATCCGTTTACAAAATCCTCTCTGTTTTCCTGTGGAAGTCCCATATATCTTTCCTGGTAGATATTATCATAGAACAATTGATTAGCCACCGGAGCAATCGCTATCCCTGTCTGATAAATGTCCGGATATTGTCCCAAAAGATTCAGTGTGGAAGAACCGCCACCGCTCCAGCCCCATACGGCAACTCTGGAAGTATCAATATAAGGCCATTTTGCAAATAAAGCTTTAGCTCCCATTGCCTGATCACGGATGTTCAGCTGTCCTATTTTACGGTAAACAGATTTTCTCCATTCACGACCTCTTGGAGCCGGAGTTCCACGATTTTCAAGTGAAACATATAAATAGCCATCCTGTGCCATATCTCCAATATATAAGCCGTTCCAGCCCGTATAAAAGCTATCGGTTACGGTTTGGGCTCCAGGTTCTCCATATACTGTAAAGACGATCGGATATTTTTTATTCGGATCAAAGTTTTTAGGTTTTACCACCCATCCGTCCAGGGTAATTCCATCCTGTGTTGTAATCTGGAAAAATTCTGCCTTAGATCTCGAAGGGTCTGCTTTGGTGGAATTTTTTGCAGCTACCAGTTCTTTATGATCAGGAAGTGATATAATGGAGCCATTGGAACGGGCATTAACACTGCTGTTACTAAATATCGCCAGTTTTCCATTGGATGAAATGCTGTATTTGTTAGTTCCAGGATAAGACTCAGGAGTAACCCTTTCGGATTTCCCACCGTTCATGCTCACTTTGTACAAATATTCCTGAGTGGCATTCTTTGGTGAAGCTAAAAAGTAAATCAGTTTGTTAGGAACATCAAAAAATTCCGGTTTTATCACATCAAAATCATCTTTCGTAATCAGTGTTTCTTTTCCGTTCAGGTCTATTTTATAAATGTGTCTCCATCCGTCTTTCTCAGATAACCATAAAAATTCTTTACCATTGTTGATCCAGTCCCATCCGCTCGGATCATTGTCGTTCCAACGGGATTTGATATCGATCCACGCAGGATCCGTTTCGGTATAAATGGTTTTACTGTTTCCTGAATTGGCATCGGCCACAATTACCTTACTCTGGTTTTGTTTTCTGTTCAACTGCTGTAAAATAATAGATTTGGAATCCAACACCCATTCCATTCTCGGAATATAGTTCTGCATTTCATCCCCTGCAATATTTGCTTTTTTTGAGGACTTTGAAGCCAAATCATATAACCAGATGCTACAACCAGAAGGATTTTCTCCAACTTTAGGGTATTCTACCGGAATCGTAAAAGAATATAGGCTATCAGTATTATTGATCATCAGGAAGTTCTTGGTTCCACGTGCATCCAGTTTCCAATAAGCAATTTTACTTCCATCCGGAGACCATCTGAATCCATCCTGAGTCCCGAATTCTTCTTCATAGGCCCAGTCAAAAGTTCCGTTGATGATCCTGTCTGTTCCGTCATTCGTAATTTTACTGTACTTGTTGTTGGAAAGATCTTCGATGTATATGTTATGCTTAGATACATAAGCTACCTTTTTCCCGTCCGGTGAGAATTTGGCAAACATCAGGGATTCACCGGGTAATCCTTTTCCAAGCTGTGTCAGCTTTTTACTGGCTTTATCAAAAATCCAGTAATCACCACGGGTATTGTCCCGCCATACCTTCCGGGTATTGGCAAAAAGCAAAAGGCTTTTTTCATCCGGAGACACCTCGAAACTTTGTACATCCAGAGCTTCTGAACTTCCTGGTGGAATTAATTCGCTCGAACTTAAAAATGTCTGGTTCTTTCCGGGATTTAATAAATTTACGGTTTCAATTCCGTTTTTGGTAAATGAATAATAAGCATTGCCATCAGGCGTCCATTGTGTTTTTTGCGCCGCAAGAGGCGACAGGCACACGAAACACAGTGCAATGTTAATCAGTTTTTTTATGCTTCTCATATAATAATTAATTAAGATATATGTTCTTTTCTGTAATTCTCAATTTCTTCCACAGTTTTAATCAATCCGTTCCCCAGAAGTTTGTATCCCTCATTCGTAATCACGAAATCATCTTCGATACGTACGCCTCCAAAATTCCGGTATTCATTAACTTTATCGTAATTAATAAATTCTGCATTTTTATTTTCAGCCTGCCATATATCGATCAATTCAGGAATCATATAAATACCCGGTTCAACCGTTACCACGAATCCGGTTTCTAAAGATTTACCTAAGCGTAAAGATTTTAGTCCAAATGTTTTTGTATCCTTTGGTTCATCTTCGGTATATCCTACATATTGTTCCCCAAGGTCTTCCATATCATGAACATCAAGCCCCATCATATGTCCTAATCCACACTGAAAAAATAGGGTATGGGCATGATTTTTTACTGCTTCTTCCGGATTTCCCTTCATTAATCCTAAATCGACAAGTCCGTCTACCAGATGCCGGGACGCTTGTAAATGAATATCCCTGAATTTTACACCTGGTTTTAAAAGACGCTGGGCATTTTCAAAAGCATTCAGAACCACCTCATAGATTTCCTTTTGCTGGGTACTGAAAGTTGTACTCACAGGAAATGTTCTGGTGAGATCCCCGGCATATCCCATTGCTGTTTCAGCGCCCGAGTCATTCAGGAAAAGATCTCCTTCTTTCAAAGTATTAAGGCGGTAGTGATTGTGCAGGATGCCTCCGTTTATCGTGACAATTGGCGGATAGGACATCTGGCATTCTTTATCTCCTGCCAGGTGCTGAATTGCATTGGCAATTTCATATTCTTTAACTCCGGGTCTTGCCATGCGCATTGCCAGCAGATGCATATCATTGGATACATTTACAGCCTGTTCTATCTGAACGATCTCTTGAGGTTCCTTTACCGAACGTTGTTTTACAATCGCTTTGATCATCTCTACAGAGGGCTGTAATTCTGCTACTTTAATTCCCAAAAGATCACTTAGCAAAATTTTATTGAAAGATTGATATGGTGGAAGATAATGCACCTTCCGGTTAGCTGTTTTTGCCTTCAGAATGTATTGGGAAAGTTCCTTGTAGGGTAAAGTTTCTGATACTCCTGATTTCTGGCTTTTCTCTTTCAGTGTTTCCTGTCTTCCCATCCATACGATATCATCGATGCTCAGCTCGTCGCCGAAAATAATCGTTTTATTTTCATCGATGTCAATGATAGCGGCAATACGAGGTTCCTGAATTCCAAAATAATACAGAAAAGTACTATCCTGGCGGAAATAATAGGGATTATGTTCAAAATTAACAGGGTTCTCTATATTCCCTAAAAATAAAAGAATCCCGTTCTTTATACTGCCTTGTAATGCAGTTCGTCTATCCTGATAAGTCTGTGCTGAAAACATATAATGCATATAATTTTGATAAGGTTTAAAGTTACAATTTTGTTATATTTCTAAAGACCTTGTCCCTGAAAAAATAAACAACAGGTAAAAATTGGCTTTTAAAAGGATAACAAGCCTATAATAGGGCTTAACAAGCAGCAATGATATTAAACATTTTCTGATTAATGTCATTATCCATTTTACAGTTATTTATGTAATTTTATAATCATTAAAATATTCTTATGCATTATCAAGACGATACCATCATCATACGTGAGTTTACCCCTCAGGAATTACCTCTTTTTCTTTCTCTTTTCGAAAATAAAAACGTTACCAGCTTTCTGCCCCATAAAACCCATCAGGAATATATAGAAATGTTCGAAAAAGCTTTATCAGATTATAAAGAAGGTTCACTCAGCAGATGGGGAATTTTTAATGCTGAAAATAATGACTTTATAGGAATGGGGGTTGCCAGAATCTTTGCAGATCATCCGGAACAAACCGAAATCGGATACGTACTTGGTGAAAATTATTGGGGAAAAGGGGTAGCAACTCTTGTATGCAAAGCCCTTGTCGGGTATTGTCTTTCACTAAGAGAAACAAAAGATATCGTTGCCGTAACTGATCTGGATAATATCGCATCACAAAAAGTTCTTGTTAAAAATGGCTTTAACAGGATGGAAAACCTGGCAAGGGAAAATGAGGAATTGGCCTATTTTATATTTCAGAAAAATTAAATAAGTATGTTTGTTTAATTCTGCCCGGTTTGCGGAAAAAACATCTCACTTCTCCCACTCAGAGATTTCTTATTTGCATAGTAATTTCTAATCCCCGTTGAAATCTGCAAGGAATAATCGGTGGTTACATAATTTTCTCCTTTGTAGCTGATCCCATTTGCACCCGGCGCAATATCTTTAAAAAATTGTCTGAATGATTCCGGGGAATAATTCTGCCGTGTTGTAGAACTTTTAAAATCACCAAGAGGCAAAGTAGCGCCTCTATCATTCACTGCTGCATTCCCGTGACAAGAGATACAGGATGAGACAGGATTATCAATCGGACCATTAAGCCTTCCACCCAATCCATGATATTTGAGAAAAGCAGCATAATAATTTTCTTTCGACCCGATCAATGCAGGATTAATAAATGATTCCGTTAATTCCCGGTTGATAAATGCACCATCCCGGTTAAGATCCTTCACCACACCCGAATCATTCCCCCAACTTAATCCTACCGGAACCATTCTCTCCCAGACTGTTTTTCCTTTCGCTGATCCGTCATACATAAATGTGCCGTATACCCAACCCGTTTTTAATGCTCTATGATCTTTTACAGCAATATCGATCTGCAGTAACCGAACAGTACGATCAATCCTTTTTTTGTTGGTACACTCGGCATTGGGATTGCACAAATAAATATTTGCTTTCCATTCAAGCGTATTGTTCAGGAAGGGAAGCTTTTTGGTATCGGCATCTGTAAACAACAACTTAAAACTTACCGTTCCTTCGGGGAAATGGGATTTCCCGGGATCAGGACTTTGTTTTGCTCCCGGCCAGACTTGCCCTAACGTATATCCTCCTGGAGAATTATACATACCGACTGCCCAGTTTTCCAGCTCAACATCCTGAAGATCGTGCAGTTTATATTTTGGGGTTGCAAATTCTCTTGTCATGCCATGGATATATTCCCGACCATTTCCTATATAGTCAGTACCTGCATATTTTTCATCATCGTGAAGCCAGGGTGCATGGTACCATTTTCTGATCCGGTTTTCCTGACCTCTGAAATCCACGTCTGTATTACCTTCCAGACAATAGTATAAAACCGTATGCATGTAAAGCTGAGGATTTTTGGTGAAATCAATACTTTGCCAGGGATAATTTTCTAAAACCAATTCTTTAGGATAGTCCTGACTCAGCTCAAAAGGTTTCAATCCCACAGGAGGCACATAATTAGCATTATAGCTTGGATATAAAGATGCAGTATATATGATCTTTTTTGTTATCGTTCCTTTCTTGGAAGACACTCTATTTTGAAGGGATTGCTGGCAGCCAACCAGAAAAATAAGTACCATTAAAATACTTAAGAACCCTAATCTTTGTCTCATATCAATAGTTTGATCATAAAGATAACAGGTTAATCTTAAAGCGAGTAGGGGTCTTTTAAAACTTAATATGTACTATGAAAAAAGTTCTCTATGCAGCTTTTCAAGATCTCTTCAGAATAAATAATTACTGTCCTGACGGGTGGCCAATCGACAATTTTACAAAATGGCTATATATTCCCACCTGAAAAACATTTCATTAATAAAAGAAAATGTTATAACTTGCAGTCATTATGATGTCCAAACGTTGCAAATATGCTTTAAAAGCAATGGTCAGGTTAGCAAGAAATTACAATCAGGGCTTTCTGCCTACGTCTGTTATAGCACAAGATGAGCATATTCCCAGAAAATTTTTAGAACAAATTCTTTTAGAGCTGAAGAGGGTAAAACTGGTGAACAGCAAACAGGGAAAAACAGGAGGATATTATTTACTGAAATCTCCTGACGAAGTCTCTCTGGCTGATATTTACAGGATTTTCGACGGTCCTATTGCATTGGCGCCATGTGTTTCCTTAAACTTTTATGAACCCTGTGATGATTGTGTGGATGAAGAAACCTGTTATCTAAGAAATGAATTTATTATCGTAAGGGAAAAAACAAGAAAAAGCATGATGGAGGCCACTCTGACTACGTTTATGAAAAAAAGTTAGTTTTTTTTAATTTTAAATACTACTAATTTGGTAGGATTAATAGGATTATATATATTTGCAGGAATAATTTCAATCTCAAATGGAAAATAATCTGAAAAAAGAATTCGAAAAACTGCTTGAAGAAGTCTCTGACCATGCTGTTAATACTGAGTTTCTACAATTACTTGCAGAAAGGTTTCCGGGTGAGGTTATTTTTTCAACAAGCTTCAGCTACGAAGATCAAATAATCACTCACCTGATAAAAAATCTTGATATTGATATTTTCACGTTGGATACCGGGAGGCTTTTTGAACAAACCTATGAAACCTGGACAGCCAGCAGGGCTTTCTTTAAAAGGAACATCAAAGCCTATTATCCCGATACGGAAGAAATAAGAGAGTTTGTTTCACAAAACGGACCGGACTCATTTTATCAATCGGTAGAGCAGAGGAAGGCATGCTGTACAATCCGTAAAGTACACCCTTTGAAAAAGGCATTGCAGGGTTATAAAGTATGGATCACAGGATTGAGATCCGAACATTCTGCCAACAGACAAAATATGCCGCAATTGGAATGGGACGAAGATAACAGGATCATCAAATTCCATCCATTGCTTCACTGGACTTCAGACCAGGTCCTGGAGTATGTTCAGACGAACCACTTACCCTATAATCATCTGCATAAAAAAGGATTCGTCAGCATTGGCTGTGAGCCCTGTACAAGAGCTGTAAAAGAAGGTGAAGATTTCAGGGCAGGCCGCTGGTGGTGGGAAGATGCCAGTAAAAAAGAATGCGGTTTACATATCCATAAATAAAGAAAAAAAATATGTCAAAATATCATTTAAATTATCTCGACCAGTTAGAATCTGAGTCTATTTATATCTTAAGGGAGGTCGCGGGACAGTTTGAGCGGCCCGCATTGTTGTTCAGTGGAGGAAAAGACAGTATTGTTCTGGCTCATCTTGCTTCAAAAGCATTCCGTCATGGGAAGATCCCTTTTACATTTGTTCATGTGGATACCGGACATAACTTTCCGGAGGTCCTTAATTTCAGGGATCAGCTGGTGAAAGAGCTGGAAGTGGATCTTGTCGTAAGAAAAGTAGAAGATACGATAAAAGCTAAAAGCCTCACAGAACCTAAAGGTAAATTTCCAAGCAGGAACTGGCTGCAAACCTATACTTTACTGGATACCATTGAAGAATTTGAATTTGATGCCTGCATAGGAGGTGCCCGCAGAGATGAAGAAAAGGCAAGGGCTAAGGAAAGAATTTTTTCTGTGCGTGATGAATTCGGACAATGGGATCCCAAACTCCAGCGCCCCGAACTATGGAATATCTTCAATGGAAAAATTCATAAGGGAGAAAATGTAAGAATTTTTCCGATCAGCAACTGGACCGAACTTGATGTCTGGAATTATATCCGAAGAGAAAAAATTGAATTGCCATCAATTTACTTTTCGCATGACAGGGAGGTGGTAGATTTTAACGGACAATGGATTGCCAATTCGGAACATGCTTCCTTAGAAAGCCACGATTTTATTACTACAAAAAAAATACGGTATCGCACGGTAGGCGATATGACCTGTACCGCAGCAGTTGAATCTCATGCTGTAACCATAGATGCAGTGATCGAAGAAATTGTTGCAACCCGCATTTCCGAACGTGGAGAAACAAGGATCGACGACCGTGTAACAGAAGCCGCTATGGAAGATAGAAAAAAAGGAGGCTACTTTTAATCGTCTATCATCTATCATTTATCACTAATCATTTATAACTAACAGATATGGATATTTTAAGATTTATAACAGCAGGAAGTGTTGATGACGGTAAAAGTACCCTTATCGGAAGACTGTTGTACGATAGCAAAAGTATTTTACAGGATCAGTTGGAAGTCCTTGAAAAACATTCTAAAAATAAAAATGAAGATGGAGTGGACCTGGCGCTTTTAACGGATGGTTTACGTTCTGAAAGAGAGCAGGGAATTACCATTGACGTCGCTTACAGGTACTTTTCAACAGCTAAAAGAAAATTTATTATAGCCGACGCTCCCGGCCATGTGCAATATACCAGGAATATGATCACAGGAGCTTCCAATTCGGATCTGATGGTCATCCTTATTGATGCACGTAAAGGAGTCATTGAACAAACAAGAAGACATTCTATCATCGCTTCATTACTCAAGCTGAAAAAAGTAGTTGTAGCCATTAACAAAATGGATATGGTCGATTATTCGGAAGAAGTTTTTGAAAGCATTAAATCCGATTATTCCAAGATTGCCGATAATCTGGACTTACATGATGTAAGCTATTTTCCCATTTCAGCACTGAAAGGAGATAATATTGTAAGCTTATCTTCTAAAACAGAATGGTATAAGGGAAACGCTCTTCTGGAATACCTGGAACAGGTAACCCTTGATGAAGAATTGAATAGTGGAAGCCGTTTCCAGGTGCAGTATGTAATTCGTCCACAGACAGAGGAATTACATGATTACAGGGGATATGCCGGACAGATATTAAGTGGGAAATTTCAAAAAGGGGACAAAATCCAGATATTTCCGGCTGCTTCATCAAGTGAAATCACAGCAATTGAAATTAATGGAAAAGAAGTTGAAGAAGCCTTTGAAGGACAACCTGCCGTCATTCACATTGCTGATGATCTGGATATTGGGAGAGGTGATCTTTTTGCGACCGAAGAACAGCTTCCCATTATAGAAAAAGATCTGGAAGTACTCTTATGCTGGCTCGACCAGAAATCATTACAGCCCGGTAATAAATACCTGTTACAACAGAATAGCAGACTTGTAAAAACAATAGTAAAAGCAGTAGACTATAAGATCAATGTCAATACGCTTGTACAGGAACAGGCTGATGGGGAGATAAAGCTGAATGAGATCGTTAAGGTTACCCTGAGAACAGCACAACCTCTTCCTTACGATAGTTTTATTAATAACAAAAGAACCGGATCTGCAATTTTGGTGGATGAAACATCTAATTCTACGGTGGCAGCATGCATAATTCAATAAAAAATGACAGCATTTAGTAATTTAATCGATAGAATCCGGGACAATAAACAAAATAGCGGCCATGTTTTTTTTGATAAAGCAAAAGCCAAAAATTTTGTTACGACCCTGTACGAAGTTCTTTTTCTTCCTGAAAAAGAAGAGATAAAAGATCAGTTGGAAGAAAATTTTGCCAGATTATATGGCGAACTGTTTTGTCTGATCAACAGCATAACCGGTGATGAGGAAATTGCAGAAGTGCAGACGGATAGCTTTTTTGATGCACTCCCGGGAATTTATGATCACCTCATCAAGGATGCCCGTTCTATACTTGAGTTTGATCCCGCTGCGGATTCTCCTGAGGAAATACTTCTTGCTTATCCAGGATATTTTGCTACGTATGTCTACAGAATCTCTCATCAGTTATGGAAACAGGAAATAAGAATTTTACCGCGTTTCATTTCTGAATATGCCCACAGCAAAACAGGGATCGACATCCATCCTGGAGCGGTGATCGGGGAACATTTTTTTATTGATCACGGAACAGGAATCGTGATCGGGGAAACAGCCATCATTGGAAACCATGTCAAGATCTATCAGGGGGTAACCTTGGGAGCTTTGAATGTTTCGAAGGAAAAAGCCAACCAAAAAAGACATCCGAATATTGAAGACCATGTTATTATATATTCCGGAGCGACTATCCTCGGCGGAAATACAACAATAGGCAGGGAAAGCATTATCGGTGGAAACGTATGGATCACTCAAAGCGTTCCGTCTAATTCCCTGGTGTATAATAAAGGGGAAATAAGAATAAAAGATAACAACACATTACCGGAGTCGCTGAACTTCGTTATATAAAAAGAGAAAAATAAAAATTGTATTGGTATGAAATTTCAGAACGCATTAGAAACGATTGGAAATACGCCAGTCGTAAAGATTAATAAACTTTTTAATTCAGATCATGAAGTCTGGATCAAACTGGAAAAAAGCAATCCCGGTGGAAGTATCAAAGACAGAATTGCATTAGCAATGATCGAAGATGCAGAAGCAAAAGGATTATTAAATAAAGATACTACCATTATAGAGCCAACCAGTGGCAATACAGGAATAGGACTTGCGCTTGTTGCTGCAGTTAAAGGATATAAACTTATTCTCGTAATGCCCGAGAGCATGAGTATAGAACGCCGCAAGATTATGGAAACCTACGGTGCTGATTTCGTGCTCACTCCAAGGGAAAAAGGAATGAAAGGTGCTATTGAAAAGGCTAACGAACTGGCAGAGGAAATCCAGAACTCATGGATTCCGAAACAATTCGATAATCCTGCCAACGTAAAAGTACATACCGAAACTACGGCACAGGAAATTATAAAGGACTTTCCCGACGGACTGGATTATGTAATCACAGGAGTGGGTACAGGAGGACATATCACTGGAATTGCTAAAGTTTTAAAAGAAAACTTTCCCAATATCAGGGCAATTGCTGTAGAACCAGAGCTGTCTCCCGTATTGAGCGGCGGAAGTCCCGCACCTCATCCTTTGCAGGGACTGGGAGCAGGATTTGTTCCTTCCATATTGGATATAACACTTCTGGATGGCGTCATTACTGTAGGTAAGGAAGAGGCATTTGAATATACACTGAAAGCAGCAAAACAGGAAGGACTTTTTGTAGGAATTTCAACAGGTGCTGCATTGGCAGCGATTGCAAAACATCTCCCTGAAATACAACCCGGAGCAAAAATTCTTACCGTAAATTATGATACCGGAGAAAGGTATCTTTCGATTGAAGGACTCTTCTAAATCCTTTAACTAAAAACCGATTTTAAATGAATACAAGTATCAAAGCACCCAAGGTATATCTTATCGGTGCAGGACCCGGCAACCCTGATCTGATCACTGTAAAAGCAGTAAAAATTATTGCTAAAGCAGATGTTATTCTGTGTGACCGACTTGTAAGTCCTGAAATTTTAGAGACTTATGTCAGCAAAAACGCAGAAATAATATATGTAGGTAAAGAATGCAGTAAAAATGCTTCTACCCATCAATCGGTCATTAATTCTCTAATGCTAGATTATGCTCGCCAGAACAAAACCGTCGTACGGCTTAAGGGGGGAGATGTATCTGTATTTTCTAATATCCTGGATGAACTCCAGACTTTAAGAGAAAATCATATTCCATATGAAATCATCCCTGGTATTACTGCAGCTTTAGGGGCAGCAGCCTACGCAGGCATGCCTTTAACAGCCAGAGGATACGCCACATCAGTCCGTTTCTTAACCTATTATAAATCTGAAATTCTTACTGATGAATACTGGAAGGAACTGGCCGGGACCGACGACACTCTTGTCTTTTATATGTCCAAAGGTAATCTTGCTGGTCTGGTTGAGAAGTTCATCAGGCTGAACATTTCCGATGAGAAAAAAATAGCTGTCGTTGAGCAGGCCACAACACCTTATCAAAAGGTATATACTTCTTCTTTTGATGACTTTGAAAATAATTTTAAAAGTAAAACATTTGCCTCACCGTCACTGGTGATTATCGGCAAGATCGTGAATCTGCATGAAGAGTTCTCGTGGCTGGAAAATGCAGCAGAAGAAGGTCTTTATTTTAAATCGGTTGAAAATGGAAGCCTAATACAAAAAACTCAAAACTTTTTCGAATATGCTGTCTGAAACAAAATTAAATGTCCTTAAACAAATATCCGGGGAATTCTCCAGGGACGAAACCATCTGGGCAAGCGGATATTTAGCCGGTCTTGCAGGAACTCCTGTGATGGCTACGCTACCACCAATCCATACATACCAGCCAGACCCCATCACTACAAGGAAAATAACCCTGGCATATGGTACGGAAACGGGAAACAGTAAAAAGCTGGCAACAGGACTTGCAGGGATTATCAAGAAAAAAGGAATTCAGGTCAAATTAGCTGATCTCTCCCAATATAAGCCTAAAGACCTTGGTAAAGAAGACTATTTCTTTGTGATCATCAGTACGCAAGGAGAAGGAGATCCACCTGTTCTGGCAAAAAAATTCTATGATTATATCCATGAAAATGAAATCAATCTCAGCAATCTTAAGTTCGGGGTTCTGGCATTGGGAGACAGCAGTTATCCTTTATTCTGTAAAACAGGAGAAGACGTGGATTACCGTTTTGAGCTATTGGGAGCAAAACGTATTGTTCCTTTAAAAAAATGTGATATTGATTATGAAAGCGAAGCCGGAACCTGGATAGAACATGTTTTTGAAGCTGTACAAAAAGCATCAGAAGGAAGTTTAAAAAATGCTTCAGCTCCAAAACAACCTTCCGGCCGAAGAAAATATAAGGGAAAAATATCTGCAATCATCAACCTCAACGACATCACTTCAGAAAAAGAAACCTATCATATTGAGATTGAAACCGAAGAAACCCTTAATTATCAACCGGGTGCAGCTTTAGGGATTATGCCTTTTAATTCACAGGAAGCAGTGGACGAGATCATCCGGCTTACCGGAATCAATTCCCAAAAGCAGATACAAACTACAAAGCTTACAGCCAGCGTGCAGGAGCTTTTGCATAAACACCTTAATATAAGTTATTTATTAAAGTCTGTCGTTGCACAATATGCCAAGATCACTGGTCATTCAATTCCGGATGTCCGTTTAGGTCTTTTGGATCTTCTAAGGATCTATCCGGTAAAGGGACCTGATGAGTTTGAGCAGGTTATTAAGATACTGACAGGACAATCCCCACGTCTGTATTCTGTTTCTTCTTCACTGGAAGCGCATGGTGATACTGAAATTCATATTACGGTAGCGAAATCAGAATTTTTCATTGATGACCAGAAGCAAAATGGTTTATGCAGTGGTTATTTAAGTCAATTTAAGGAAGGCGAAGAGCTTGAATTTTATATCCAGGAGGCAGGACACTTCAAACTGCCTGAACCGGAAAAAGATATCATTATGATAGGACCCGGCACCGGGATTGCGCCTTTCAGATCGTTTCTTTGGGAACGGGATGCCACGGGAGCAGAAGGGAGAAACTGGTTATTTTTCGGGGACAGAAATTTCATTTCAGATTTCCTCTACCAATCGGAACTGATTGATTTCCTGAAAACAGGAACATTAACGCATCTGGATACCGCATTCTCAAGGGATACTGTTGAAAAAATTTATGTCCAGCATAAACTGAAACAAAAAGCACAGGAGGTATTTTACTGGCTGGAAGGGGGAGCATCCGTCTACGTTTGCGGAACCAAAGACCCGATGAGCCGTGATGTAGAAGAAACTCTTCTGGATATCATACAGGATGAAGGACGACGTAGCAGAACCGAAGCAGTAAGCTATCTCGAGGAAATGGAACTTAGTGGCAGGTACGCGAAAGATGTTTATTAAAATCTGCCGGAAATAATCACCAATTAAAAGAAAATAATAATGAGCAATAAAGATAACCTTTCGCCGGTAGAAAGAATAAAAACCGGAAGCAACGGACTCAGAGGTACTTTAAAGGAAAGTCTTGCGGATGATTTCACAGGATCTATAAGAGAAGACGACCAGACCCTTATCAAATTCCATGGAATGTACCAGCAGGATGACAGGGACAGAAGGGAAGAACGCGTAAGCAAGAAACTGGAGTGGTTGTATTCATATATGATCAGACTGAGACTACCCGGTGGTTTTTTAACCCCGGAACAATGGGTCGGATTGAATGGCATTGCCGAAGATCATTCTACAGGCACGATAAAAATTACAACAAGACAAACCATTCAGCTGCACGGTATTTTAAAATCACATTTAAAACCTACGATCCAGAATTTCAATATACAGCATCTCGATTCCATTGCAGCCTGCGGGGACGTGAACAGAAATGTAACCTGTACTGCGAATCCTTCGGAGTCTCCATTGCACCAGGAAGCTTATGAATTAGCCGGTAAAATCAGTGAAATGTGTCTTCCTAAAACCAAGTCCTATTATGATATCTGGATCGATGATGAATTAATAGTCGACAGGAAAGTTGAAGAAGATCCTCTGTACCAGGACAGATATCTTCCGAGAAAACTGAAAATTGGAATTGCTATTCCACCTAATAATGATGTAGATGTATTTATCAATGATATTGCACTCATCGCTATCATTGAAAACAATAAAATCGCCGGCTACAATATTGCAGCAGGAGGAGGCTTGGGTGCAACACATGGAAATGAGGCCACCTATGCACGTTTGGCTTCAGTATTAGGATTTGTGGATACCGAAGAGAAAGTATTAAAGGCGGTATATGAAATCATCACCGTACAGCGTGACTTCGGAAACAGAAGTGACAGAAAACTTTCCAGGCTAAAATATACAATCGATACAATGGGAATCGAAGGATACAGAGCGGAGGTTGAAAAAAGAACAGGCTTTGCCTTCGAACCCGCCAGGGAATTTAAGTTTGAACAAAGAAAAGACCGTTACGGCTGGACACAAAACCATGAAGGAAATTGGTTCTACACCGCATTTGTTGAACATGGAAGAGTTCTCAACACGGATAATTACCCGTTAAAATCAGGTTTATTAAAAATTGCAGAAACCGGCAAGGTTAATTTCCGCTTTACTTGTAACCAAAACCTTATTCTTGCGGATATTAAAGAAGCTGATAAACCTGAAATTGAACGTCTCCTGAAAGAATATGGTATTTCTGGGTATACAACCGGAGCCAGCGCATTGCGCAAAAACTCCGTAGCATGTGTAGCCTTAAATACATGTTCGCTGGCTTTAGCAGAAGCACAGCGTTATCTGCCTTCCCTGGTAACCAAAATAGAACCCGTACTCGAAAAATATGGCCTTTTGGAGGAAGATATCACGATCAGGATGACAGGCTGCCCGAATGGTTGCGGAAGATCACCTAATGCAGAGATCGGTTTTGTGGGTACTGCTTATGGTAAATACAACCTTCACATTGGGGGAGACCGCTTAGGAACCCGTCTTAACACGAAATTCAAAGAGAATATCGGCGAGGAAGAAATCATTGAAACACTTGATGAGCTTTTTGGAATTTACATACAAGATAAACTAGAGGAAGAAACTTTCGGTGATTTCTCCTATCGTTATTTACAAAACTTAAATTGAAAATATGACACAACCATTTTATCGTCAGAAACAAACTAAAAAACAAAACCATTCTATTTTAGGTAAACGAATGTGTATGTGTATGTGTATGTGTTGTTGATTTTAAATCAATGATAGCATTAACTGTTTAAATTATTTAAATCGCAAGCCACAAAGACTTTAATGTTGCTTGTTTTAAAACATATCTGAATCCTCCCTTATTAAAAGTTTAAACAGGCTCATTCACATAACCTAAAAAATGAAAAAATGAAAAACAATAAGCAGGGATATTTTCTGCAGAGATCAGCTGTATTTCTATTGATCTTCTTATTTTGTACTCTTGCAGAAGCGCAGCAGCAGCTTGTAGAGTTAAGCGGAACGATAAAAAATATCGATACCCGGAAAGGGATCAGTACCGTAAAGGTGCAGGTTGAACACACTGAGGATACTTCATTAACAGATCAACAGGGTAATTTTAAAATACGTACAAGGGTAAAAGTACCTTTCAGGCTGATCATCAGCAAAGAAGGTTTTCTCCCCCAAACGTTGGAAATATTATCCCTATCCAATAAAATTGCGGTGGAACTTAATCCGCAGAATGCCATCATTGATGAAGTGGTCATCTCTGCATCAAGAGTTCCGGAAAAAGTTTTAAAATCACCAATAGCTATTGAAAAGATTGATATCCGGGCGATCAGGGAAAGTCCTGCTGCATCTTTTTATGAAACCCTTGAAAATGTAAAAGGGTTACAACTATTAACGTCCAGCCTTACTTTAAAAATTCCTAACTCAAGGGGATTTAATTCTCCCAATAATTTCCGGTTTATGCAGCTGGTAGATGGGGTAGATGTACAATCTGCCACACTGGGTGTTCCATTAGGTAATGCAATCGGACCTACAGAGCTGGATATACAGTCTATGGAGGTTACACCCGGTGCAGCTTCTGCCCTCTACGGAATGAATGCCATCAACGGACTGGCAAGCCTTCAGACAAAAGATCCTTTTACCTCCGAAGGGCTCAGCGTTTATTTCCGGGGCGGCGTGAATCATGTAGACAACGTTAATCATAAAATAAGTTCTCTGGGGGAGAGTGCAATACGGTTTGCAAAGGTTTTAAATAAAAATCTGGCGGTAAAAGTTAATGCCTCTTATTTCAGCGGAGTCGATTGGATCTCCAATAATCAAACCGATCAGAACGCCAATCCATTGATTACAGCCAATCCCAATTTTTCATTAGCTAATAACCCTGCAGAGGATCTCTGGAACAAATACGGAGATGAAAGAAACAACCGGGTTGCCGTAAAAGTAGATTATAACGGCAAACCTACCACATTCAATGTATCGAGAACAGGGTATCTTGAAAAAGACCTTGTAAGTCCTGAAGTAAAGAACATTAAATTTGATGCGGGATTATATTACCGTTTTGGAGACCAGTGGAAGACTTCATATGTATACCGGTATGGATTGCTGGACGGAACATTCCAGAGGGGAAATAAAATCCGCCTCCAAAATGCGACGGTGCAGAATCACAAAGTTGAACTGACTGGTAAGGAGCTTACATTCAGAGCGTATGTCTCTATAGAAAATACAGGAGATTCCTATAATCTGAAACCATTAGCGGATAATCTTGATCTTACGAATCTTTCTAACAGCAACTGGAGAAATGCATTTCAGACGGCTTTGCAGAACAGTATTAATGCCGGTGTAAGCCTTAATGAAGCTTTTATTCTTGCCAGAAGGGAAGCCGATAAAAACAGAGTAGTCCCGGGAACCCCGGCTTTTGAACAATTAAAAAATACAATTATTGGGATTAATAACTGGGATTCGGCCAATGGAGGAGTAGCAGGAGCTCCTGCAACCGGAGGAGCAAAACTGGAGCAAAAATCACGTTTTTATCAAGGGGAGCTAACCTATGATTTCAGCAGATTTGTAAAAATATTCAATCTCCTTGCGGGTATCGATTACCGTCTTTACAGTATTACTCCCGATGGAAACAATTTTGTAGATTTTAACAGGCCGGTTAAAGAAAGAAACATCCCTTTAACCGACGGAACATTTGGTAAGGATGTTATCTATCAGAAATATGGGATTTTCGCCCAGGTTACCAAGCTTTTCTTTGACGATAAATTAAAACTTAATGCCGCCTTAAGGGTGGACAGAAATCCTGAATTTGAAGCTAAAGTGAATCCGAGGATAAGTATCGTCTATTCTCCTGTAAACCAGCACAACTTCAGAGCATCATTTCAGAATGGATATCGTTTTCCTTCATTATTTGAAGCATTGTCTTTCGTCAACAACGGAAATGTAAGAAGGGTCGGAGGACTTTCAAAGGTCAACGAGGGACTCGGATATCTCGAAAATTCTTACACGCTAGCATCAATTGATCGATTCACTTCTGCTGTGAATGCGGATGTAGACGGAGGGAAAACCCTTAACCAGGCGGCCCTGGACAATAAAAATCTTTTAGCCGTTGCCAATCTTCAAAAGTTGCAACCTGAAAAGATCAATTCATTTGAGGTAGGATATAAATCGGTTTTCTTTAATAATAGACTAATTCTGGACTGGGATTTTTATTATAATATCTACGAAGGTTTTCTGGGACAGGTAGAAGTGGCCGTACCTAAAAACGGTCAGGTGGGAAGCAATAATGCAGTGCTGGATATGACCGACCGAAGCAAGCAGGATCGTTATCGGGTATATACCAACAGCAACAGTACTTATAAAAGTTACGGGACCTCTCTGGGAATCAGATATAATATTATTAAAAACTACAATATCAATGCTAACGTTTCTTACAATGATCTGGCTTCGAACAATGCATCCGACCTGTTCATTACTTCATTCAACACCCCAAAATGGATGGTAAATGTAAGTATAGGAAACAGGGAGATCATTAAAAATATCGGATTTACAGTCGTAGCAAGATGGCAGAATCAGTTTTTATGGGAAAGTCCTCTGGCCTCGGGGAATATTCCGGCATATTACACCATAGATGCACAGGCAACATGGAAGCTTCCTGAGATCCATGCCAATGTAAAGGTTGGAGCTACCAACCTTTTTAACAGGCGTTATTTTCAATATGCAGCCGGGCCTGAAATAGGCGGATTATATTATCTGGCTTTTACCTATGATTTAAAACTATAATTAAATGAGCAATTCCTTATATCCCATATTTTTAAAGCTGGAGCAGCTGTCACTCCTCATTATCGGTGGCGGCAGGGTTGCCCTTGAAAAGCTGGAATCGGTACTGGGTAATTCCCCTGAGACTTCAATTAAATTGGTAGCCAAGGAAATTATTCCGGAAGTAAAAGCTTTACAAGCCCGGTTCCCTAATATCCAGATACATGAAAGACCTTATAATGAGAATGATTTTAATAATGCAGATCTTGCGATTATTGCCGTAAATGACCTTGAGCTGGCCGGTCAGATCAGGGAAAAGGCACGGAATCATGATCTCTTGGTGAATATTGCGGATAAACCGGATTTGTGCGATTTTTATCTAGGATCCATTGTCAGGAAAGGAAGTCTGAAAATTGCTATTTCAACCAACGGAAAATCGCCAACCATTGCCAAAAGATTAAGGGAAACATTTACCGAAATCATTCCTGATGAAATGGATATGGTACTGGACAATATGCAGGATATTCGTAACCAGCTAAAGGGAGATTTTAATTATAAAGTAAAAGAACTGAACCGGGTAACGACAGAATATCTTGCTGATGGAAAAAAAAGCTTTCCGAATTCCGATCTGGAAATCGAAAAGCTGATCCACATTACCAAAATAGCCCAGAGAAGAGCAAACATTTATCTCGCTGTCATCGGAGTTTTACTTCTTTTAGGCGTATTAGGAATTATTATTTATCAGTTTAACCTTTCGGATGACATTCAGGTGTTCCTTAATAAGGACGGCCATATTTTTTACTGGATGCTTCTTACCGGTTTTCTGGCAGAAATTGTAGCAGGATCAATGGGTATGGGGTACGGAGTAATATGCACCACTATACTTTTGTTGCTCAATGTTCCGCCACCCGTAGTAAGCGCAAGCATTCATTCTGCAGAATCATTTACTACTGCAGCCGGAAGTTTCAGCCACTATAAACTGGGAAATGTCAATAAAAAACTGGTTTGGGTTCTGTTTCCGCTGGCCATTGCCGGCTCTGTGATCGGTGCATTAACCTTATCCCATTACGGCGAATATTATGCGCATATCGTAAAGCCTATTATCGCTTGTTATACTTTGTATTTGGGACTGAATATTCTTAGGAATGCTTTCAAGGAAAAAACAAAAGATCATATAAAAACAAAAAAAAGAACCAACCTTAGGCTTCTTGGATTGGTTGGTGGCTTTATAGATTCATTCGCCGGAGGCGGTTGGGGGCCGTTGGTTACAGGAACCCTGATCAAAGAAGGAAGAATTCCGCGTTATGTTGTAGGAAGCTCTACTGTTGCTAAGTTTCTTCTAACCCTTACCAGTGCTGTTACTTTTATTTTTACCATTGGTATCCATCATTGGAATATCGTGCTTGGACTTTTACTGGGTGGTGTTTTCACTGCTCCTTTTTCAGCAATGCTTACTTCCAGGCTTCCTACAAAGAAAATGTTTGTGGTTGTAGGAATAGTGGTTATTGCAATGAGCCTTACCACAATTATTAAATCGATAATCTAGCAACCAGGATTTTACCTATACAGAAAAAGCTCCCTCACGGGAGCTTTTTTGCTAACAATATAGATGTAATGATTACTTCCTATAAAAATCATTCCGTCCACAGATGTCCGGCAGCATACGTTTTTGCTTTTCCGGCAATGATCACCCGATCACCCTGATCCTCACAATATAACTTTCCTAATCTTTCGGAAAGCTGCATTGCAAAAAGATCTTTTTTCCCCAATCTGTCAGACCAGAAAGGAATTAATGAGCAATGAGCCGAGCCTGTTACCGGATCTTCAAGAATACTTGCCTGCGAAGTAAAATATCTTGAAACAAAATCGCTGTGGTCACCTTTTGCAGTTACAATCACGCCACCCGGGTCCAGATTGATCTTATCAAAGATTTGCCTGTCGATTTTGATGTTTCTGATATCATCTTCATTATCATATACCAGAACATAATCCCTGGATTTAAATACCTCTTTAGGCTGTATATTCAATGATTTTGAAATCAAATCCGGTAAAGAGGACGGGGAAGGCATTCTCGAAGGAAAATCAAGATAATATAGCCCATCCCTGTAGGTAACTTTTAAATCACCGCTTTTTGTTTCAAAGATAATTTCATTCCTGCTATAGTTTAAAACTGAAATCAGACAATGGGCCGTTGCCAGTGTTGCATGTCCGCATAAATCCATTTCAATTTCAGGGGTAAACCAGCGAAGATGTATTCTTGAACCGAGGTCTATAAAAAATGCTGTTTCGGCAACCGCGTTTTCCATAGCAATCTTAAGAAGAGTTTCATCCGGAAGCCATTCTTTTAATGGTACAACACATGCCGGATTTCCTCTGAAAAGCTCATCTGTAAATGCATCTATCTGATATAATTCTAATTTCATAATTACGGATATAAACTTGTTTCCTGCAAAATTAAAAATTTCTTTTCATCTTGGCATTCCAATAGGGGCAATATCCTTCAGATGGACCTTCAGGTATATTTACGCATTTATTTTTTTCGAAATATCAATCCCAAATCCCACACATCCCCGAAATAAGAACAGGGTAAGAAAAAGTAAATAAAGGGTTTGAGGCAGGTAAAGAAAATAACTCAGCCAGGTAAACGCATCCATTTCATAAACACCGGTTTCCGGCTTAATCGGGATAAGCTCTTTAGGAATTGAATTCAGATCATGTGTCAATAAGGCTACAAGAATTATGATGATCAGAACAACAGAACTTATTCTCGTCCAGAAACCCAACATTAAAAATAAGCCAAATACACACTCGCAAAAAGCTGTAAAATGAGCAGTGAACGCCGGAAAGGGAAAGCCTATACTGCTGATGGTATTGAACATATATCCCTGGAAAATAGGGTGGAATAATTTATTAAACCCTGCGATAAAAAAGAACAGCCCTATCAGGATTCTACAGATAATATAAATGGTATTGCTGTTTTTTTCAAAGTTTGATATGGTTGTTTTCATTATATTTTTTAATTCATTTTAATTAAACATTATTGAAGGCACAGAAATCCCGGCCTTGCATTTTATTGAAATCCAGATCACAGATTATGAAGGAATAAAGCAATGTGCATATATTCCGGCATATAGATCCCGGATCGTATTATTGTAAGCAATAATAAGGTCCTGTCACTATTTGATAAGACCAAAGACAATCAGAAATTAAGCTGTTATTTTTGGGGGAATCCAAATCGAATAAAAAAAAGAAGAGTAGGATGGGTCATCATATAAAAAGAACCGGTTTTTTACATCCTTTTCAAATCTACCGAATGTAAAAGATGAAAATGGTGCAGTAAACAATGATGAGAAACCTGAACAATAATTGCCATTACATTTTACAGGCGTTGTATTGTTTTCTTTGAGAATAACTTTATCACATTCTTTATGAGAAGTTTCCTTGATGTGAAAAAAGACAGTGGTCGGAGCCGTAAAAGAATTTGTACCTGACTGAATGATCAACAAATGGGTAAGCATCAAAAATATACTCAATACCTTTATATAATGCCATAAACCGATTTGTTTCACCATAAGCACTTCCTTACACCAGACAAAGGTAATAAAATATTTACGGCTGAAATTCCTTACACCCATTCACTACTGATGTGATATTTATCAATTATTATAACTGTTTTTTATTTAATAGTTTTGCACAAAGAAAAATCACACCAAAATATTAGACACCATGAAACGATGCATCCTGTCAATACTATGTTTTTTATCAAGCTATATTCTTTCGGCACAAAATGCCGACAATTCCCTTCAGGGATATTACAAAGCAAGCAGTGACGATACACTTTACAGCAGTTTTAACTTCGATGGAAACGGGAAAGTTTCGATAGGTGATATGGATTATGGAGATTATTTTACAAGAAATGACAGTTTAATTATTTATCCTGATAAAAGCATTTTCATCTTTAAAATTAAAAAAGGAAAACTGCTCGGGATTTCCAATTGGGTTGAAAAAGGTGTCTGGGTTCAGAAAAAAGACAGCTCCGAAGTCAATAACAGAAAGAGTCCTCTGGAGGCTCAAAACAAAGCCCTGCTTTTAGCAGAATACTATGATAAGACAAAAAGTCCTTCAGGTTCAGATCTGGATTTTGAAGCCCTGTTTTCAGGAAAAACCGATGAAGTGAATGAAGAACTTTGTAATAAAGGATTAGCAAAGGCCTGCATGAATCTTTTTGGACTCAAAATGATGAAGTATACTCCCGGACTTTTGACCAAACCGGAGAAAATCGCCTCAAAAAAAATACAACCTCATCCTGAATTAATTGCCCTGTCAAAGAAAATAATAAGCATGGGAGAGCCTGAAGGGTATACGGTTCTGGGAAGCTATTATTATACATTAGGATTAAAAGAAAAAGCTTTTAAAACCTGGGATGAAGGAGAAAAGAACGGAAGCTTAAAATCCGGAACCACCAAAGCCCTTATTGAATTTCAGGAAGAACTGGAAAAAGAGGCCGCAAAAGAATAATCAGTTAAAAGTCTGCCGGAATTCAAGTGGAGAAAGCGAAGTCCTGTTCTTAAACAAACGGTGAAAAGACTGCGAATGCTCAAAACCAAGATGATAGGCAATTTCCGAAACCGACATTGAAGTCGTAGACAGCAATTCTTTAGCTTTTGCAATCAGCCGGTTCTGGATATGCTGCTGTGTTGTTTGTCCCGTATGGACACGCAACATATCGCTGAGATAATTAGGACTGATGTGCAATTCGTTCGCTATAAATTGTACGGACGGAATTCCATTGATGATGAGGCTGTTATTTTTAAACTGCTCATCAAGCAGTGTTTCCAATTGCGTTAAGAGATCATTATTTACTTTCTTTCTGGTTAAAAACTGACGGTTATAAAAACGGTCACAGTATTTCAAAAGCAGGTCAATATTGGAGATCAGTAAATCCTGGGTGAAGACATCCATATTATTTTCCGTTTCCCTCCGTATATTGGCGATAATTTCCGTAACGGAATTCTCTTCTTTTTCGGAAAGGTGTAAAGCCTCATTGGCAGAATAGGAAAAATAGCCGTAATCCTTTATGGAAGAAGCAATAGGATAGCCCTGCAAAAAATCCGGGTGAATCACCAATACACTTCCTTTAACGTCAGAAAGCAGAATATCTTCAAACTGCACCACCTGATGGGGAGCAATAAAGTACATGATTCCATCTTCAAAATCATAATATTGCTGACCGTATTTGAATCTTCCCGCACAATCACTTTTAATCGCAATAACGTAAAATTCCGTTGTAATAGCACTCAGAATGGTATCCGGAGACACAGACACTTCATTAAAATCAAAAACACTGATCAATGGATTCGTAGGTTTTTTAAGCTTCAGATAATGATGCATTGCTGTAATAGAAGATACTTTTTCAGGAGTTTTCATCGTTTGTTGTTTTATAAGTTACCGTGTATTTTACTGCTCTTTTTTTATCTGTTCTATGCCCTTTCGATATGGGGTTACCTCAAAATCCGGGAATCTGCTTCTGAATTTTGAATCATCAAAAAGGTTATCATATTCATATCTGGGAAGAAGTTCCTGCAGTTCTTTTGCTTTCTCATTAAACAGGGCTCCAATCCTGAAAGCAAATTTAGGAATTGTAAAATATCTGAATTCCTGTCCATAAATTTCCGAAGCCAAAGCAATGAATTCTTTATAAGTCAGCCGATGATCATCAACAGGTAAGTGCCAGGTTTGACCATAGGCATCGGGTGTATTACCAATCAAAGCGGTAGCTCTGCTCGCATCGGGTGTCCAGATTAAGCTTCTTAACTTATCATCTCTTAAAGGAACCTTTAGTTTTTTTCCCTCTTTAATAGCATCGAAAATAAAAGCGTTGGTAATGCTCTGTGTTTTTCCGGGGCCATAGAATTCCGGAGCTCTGCAGATGACAATATCCATAGTTCCTGCTGCCATTTCTTTTAAAAGCATTTCTGCCATTTTCTTCCTTACCCTTCCTTTTCTACCCACAGGAGCAAACGGTGTTTTTTCCGTAAGAACGTTACCATTTTGAGGATACATGTAGGTATTATCAAAAAATACCAGCTTGGTTCCGTTTACTTTACAAGCCTCAATTATATTTTTTGTAATAAGGAGAAACTGTTTTTCCCAAAGATCTGAGTCCATCGGAAGCCCTAGTGTGAAATAAGCAATTTCACTTCCTTTCACCGCCTCAACCGCATTTTCTTTAACAGAGAGGTCCGCTGAAAAGACGGTATCCGTGTCATTTACTTTTTTTGCATTTCTGCTTACAATTCTGATATCGGAAGTGAAATTCCGTTTCAGCTCCCTTGCCAGTTCTTCGCCAATCTGGCCATTAGCACCTAATATTGTTTGCATAATTATGGGTATTTATTTCTGACTTATATTCCTATGCAAAATTCGGGCATAATCTGAATGAAATTGTATCCCGATCACCTGAATTTGTAACCTAATCTCTGTTCTTGCCCTACACATATTTCAATCACAGGTGTTGATCATTCTAAAGTAATGACAAATCCCAATTCCATTCCTAACCTTATTTATTCTAAGAAAAAATACCGGAAATTCCTGTACTAATCCGCATTCTTGAACGTTGTGAAGGAGGTGTATTTATGCTAAACTTGTATATTTGCCCAACAATCAAATTCATTCGAGACAAAGAGAATATTAATGATGCCAAATGATGCTTCCCATAAGCTTATCCCAATGACCGATTTTGTCATTGAGTATTATTCAAACGAAGGATACGCCGATCTTCAGACATTAAATCTGATGAAAAATTATGCTAACTTTCTGAGGCATCCCTTAACGCTTGCCCTGTTTGTTCCTGTAGATCCAAATGGGAATGTCTTGAAGGAACCTAAAAACTATTCTTCCTGGAAATCGCTTAAGCACAATGAAGTTCTTTCCGATGATACTCCTGCTGTAAGCGGATTTGAAGAATACAATGTCTATAAGAAAGCCGAACAAAACTGCTTTTTTGAAGGCTTTAAAGTGGCCTACAATGGGTATTCGGTCGTACGCATTACAGCATCCTATGATGAATCGATAGAATTATCTTTCAATAAAAATGATTCAAAATTTCAAACGTTTACGGATATTGAATCCCTCACTGTTTTTGATGAAATCTACTTGAGCCCTACGGCATTAAAAATGATTGGAATCAAAAAGAAATAATAGGGCAGAGATCACTGTTGGCAAATATCAGGAAACGGTTACTCCAAAAAGATGTCCTATCAGTGCCGTTATCCCCATGGCAGCAGTTCCCCAGAAACAAATCCTTATCACAGCAATTCCGATTTTTGAACCTCCTGTTTTTGCAGAAACAGCTCCCAAAATCATCAGAAAAATAATGGAAAAGCCATATTGAAAATAAACCATCTGATCAATAGGAGCTAAAAGAGATACAAGAAAGGGAAGCATGGCGCCCACAGCAAATGATGCCAACGAAGCAATGGCAGCCTGCAATGGCCTGGCCTGGCTGATCTCATTAATTCCTAATTCATCCCGGGCATGGGCTTCCAGGGCATTGTGCTCACTTAATTCAACGGCAACTTGCATTGCTGTTTTCTTACTCACCCCTCTTTCTTCGTATATTTTGGCAAGTTCTTTAAGTTCCATTTCAGGCATTTCTTCCAACTCCCTTTTCTCACGCAGAAGATCAGCTTTCTCGGTATCCTCCTGTGAACTCACCGATACGTATTCACCTGCAGCCATGGACAAGGCACCGGCGATCATCCCGGCTAATGCAGCCAGAATGATCGTGTTACGCTGTGATTCTGCAGCGGCAACTCCTATAACAATGCTTGTTGTAGATAATAAACCGTCATTGGCTCCCAAAACGGCTGCCCGCAGCCAACCAACCCTGTTTACATAATGTTTTTCCTGTTGATGATGCATACACGAATGAATAAATGGTTATTCTCATCTTAAATATAAGGAAATAATACCGTATTCTACTTTTGTAAAAGTAAAAAGACAATGCTAAACGCCATTTTAACAATTTATCATTTCGAAAAAAATATTTATAATCTCTAATCAACAGTACATGCACCTCGTGGGGTCAAACATTTGTTTAGAAATTTATTGTTTTACAGGAGCGAGCTGTAACAATAATACAACATTAAAATAACGCAACGCTACAACCAGGATCTATAAATAAATATTTATTCCGGAAAAAAAGCCCCCTAATATCCGTTAAAATGCATTCAGAAAGGGTGTTTTCACAAAAACGATATCCTTACTAAACACCCGATATATTAATCGAATATTAAATTATAAGAATATTTAATTATTTTTTTCAAAAAAAATTTGTCATATTATAATTTTTCATATCTTAGTGATGTATTAATCATAAAAAATTATATCATGAAAAATTTAAAAAAATTAGACAGAGAGCAATTGAAAACTATTTCAGGAGATGGATTCCTTGATCCAATCTTAGGATTAGTAGGTGGTGTATTAGGAGGTGTTGGAACTATCGTTGGCGGTACTATCGGTGCTGTTGGTGGTGCAGTTGGAGGAACTGTTGTTCAAGTGATCAAAAATCTTGAAAACGGACTTTGCCAGGTGCAGTGCGGAATCAACAACGTAGTACACATTACTGTTGTTAGCTGTGGAGCAAACACTTGCAACTAATAAAAAATTAAAGACTAATAACCGCTCCGAAAAGGGCGGTTTTTTTATGCTCAGAAATAAGCAATACAAATCTTGGTCACATTAATCAGCGGGTATAGAACCGGAGATTTACGGACAAACTTTTATTTTAAAAATGGATAGGTAAAAAACAGAATATGAATGATATTCAATAAAAAATGACTCAATATATTCACCAGTATATTGTTTGATCTCTGGTAAATTAAACCATACATAATCCCGGCTATTGCAGCATACAGAACATACAATATTCCACCCGCCCAATGCAACGCTCCAAAGCTTAATCCGGCAATAACAACAGCAATTATCTGACTGTTTTTAATATTCAGCAAAGACAAATGCCTTTGAAAGAAACCTCTGAACAAAACCTCTTCGGCCATGACAACAAACAATACATTATTCAAAGCCCATACAAAGAAATACTGATGAAATTTAATATCAATTCTTACAAAACTAAATAATAGTGTGAGTCCCATCAGCAAAAGAATGGTCATCAAAATCAGGGACCAGCTTTTCTTCAGAGCGGACCTGAAATCCTTCGCAGGGGGTACTACAAATAACAACAGGGTAAGTCCTGCCAACGTTTTATCTATATTAAAGTACATTGTGAAAGGAACACCATCTTTTGAAACCTGTATTTTGTCGAAAATGAGCACATTATTAAACCCCGGCAACAGATGCTGAAAAATAATAATCGAAACAGCCAGAATTACCAGTGCCAAAGTATGATATAAAAACCTGCTGTATTTCAGGTTCTTTTCCAGAACAGTATACAGATAGACCAAAGCTGCAAACAACGTTATAATTAAAAATCCTGTAACAGATATAAGCTGAGTGAAGAGGCTCATCATCAAAACAGAAAATAATACTCCTGTTTTGATGAATTCTTTTCTTTCCATATGGTTGATGATACTTTAATTAAACTGATAACTGCTTGGTTTCTGAAATGTAAAAATAATAATAAAAAAGCCAATTAAGAATTTTCTGTTGGAACTGAATAAAAAAGCTCCTGCAAAATGCAGGAGCAATACCTATTGAGAGCTTTTTTTTGATTTATTTATTTTTTAACCAGTTTCAAACTTCCGGTTTTACCGGTACTGGATCTCCATTGAACAATATAAGTACCGCTCAAATGATTTTGAATATCAATAGGAAGCTTTTGTAAACCGGCTTCTAAATCCTTAGAATAAGCATTTATTGTTTTACCATTAATATCTGCTATGTTTATTGAAACTGTTTCCTTATCTGCAGCCGTATAATACAATTCGCTAAGTCCCATGCTTGGATTTGGAGCTATTAGTGGTGTATTTTGAGGGTTTGCTGTTTTTGAAACCGGTATACCACCTCCCGGAATGCATAGATTACATTCAAAACGGGTAATTCTCATGAGATATTTATTGGTAGCAATACAGGTAATCGCAACACCGTATCCGAATTGACCGGTATAGTAGGTCACAGGAGGAATTATAGTCTCATCTCCAACATGGGTTCCAAGCTCATAATATCCGCTTTGTAAGGATGGAGTACTAAAAGTTACATTAACATAGGTGACAGGGGCCGGGCTCCCGGGAAGAAGGTAGATCACAGGAAAATTATAATCCTTTGAGGAAACAACATCTGGAAGAAAAGTATTTGTTCTTATATTAGAACCAATTTTTATATCCAGGGTAACGTTTGTATGGGCGTGCCCTGGTACGGTTTCACCTATAAAATTGTCATCCCTGGTAAAAGTAATGTTATAGGTATCTCTTACAGGAGCAATTATCTGCGCAATTATCTGACTTTGAAAGAAAGACATAAAGGATAAAAATAGAATTAGTTTTTTCATGCAATTAAATTTAGGTTAGTAAATATTTTTAATAAAATTGAGATTAAAATAGGGTACAGCCAACAAACAATTAGCAACTGAGCAAGCTGGTCTAGTATCTGTCTTGTTTTCCCTAGTAATCGTCTATAACATACTATTAAAAGAAACTCCGATAATGCTCATATTAAAAATGATATGACCCATCATCATATCATTCTTCAGTCCGAGCTTTTCAACAAAGTATTTTGAGCTTTCCTGCAAAGTTAAACTCTGATTTCCCCCATAACTTTGTCCACGCAAATAATGATACAAGCATGGAAAAGAAAGACCCAACTGTTTTAGGACCAAGATTAATATTAAATGATTATAAGGGAGCTGATGTAGAAGGAGAGGCCTTTGTAACCGACCATATCTTCAGCTATATCCTGCGGGGAAAACATGAGGTATGGCTTGGCAATAAAAAATATTCGTTTCAACAGGGAGATTTCAGATTCTTCAGAAGGAATCAGCTGGCTAAATACGTTAAAAATACCGGTACTGAGGGCTTTAAATCAATTGCTATCCATATTGACCAAACCACTTTAAAGGAAATGAGTCATCAATATGGGTGGATAGCTGATGAAATGAATTTGTCCGGAGAAGTGCTTTTGATCAGTCCCGACAATCTTCTCAAAGGATTTACAGAATCTCTGATTCCCTATCTGCAGGAGCCTGAAATTGATCATCATATTCTAATGTTAAAAACCCGGGAGCTGATCATATTACTGATCAAAAACAATCCACAGTTTAAGAATATCCTTTTTGATTTCAGAGAGCCGGGTAAAATTAATCTCGAGGCATTTATGAATAGTCATTACAGATATAATATCAGTATTGAACGTTTTGCTTTTCTTACAGGGAGAAGTCTGGCCGGATTCAAAAGAGATTTCGAGAAGCTTTTTCTGACGAGCCCCCGCAGGTGGCTCGTCAGAAAAAGACTGGAGGATGCTCAATATCAGATAGAGGAAAAAGGAAAAAGGCCTTCTGATATATACCTGGATCTGGGATTCGAAGATCTTTCTCATTTTTCATATGCTTATAAAAAAGCGTTTGGGTACGCTCCCAATAAAAAATAATATCAATAAAAACCAATACAATAATAATGGATATACAATTAAAAGGAAAAAGAGCATTAATTACAGGTTCAAGCTCCGGCCTCGGCGAAGCTATTGCAAAAATGCTAGCAAGTGAAGGTGCTATGGTAATTATCCATGGCCGTGATAAAAGCCGTGCCGAGAACGTTGCAAAAGCGATAATCGATAAAGGAGGGTCTGCAGAAATTGCGATAGGGGATCTTTCAACTGATGAAGGAGCAGATCAGGTAGCCGCCGAAGCACTCCAGTCTGGAAAGATAGATATCCTGATTAATAATGCAGGTGCAACTTCCCATAAGTCCTGGGGTGAAGCGACAGCCGATGACTGGCTGGATATTTACAATACAAATGTAGTTTCATATGTACGGATGATTCAACGTATTGTGCCACAGATGAAAAATCTGGGTTGGGGAAGGGTAGTCCATATCGGAGGAGGCCTTGGCATACAACCGATTAAAGAGCAGCCTCATTACAATGCAACCCTGGCCGCCCGTCATAATATGTCTGTTTCGCTTGCCAGAACACTAAAAGATACCGGCATCACATCAAATGTGGTGTCGCCGGGTGCCATTATCAATCCAATGGTGGAAGACTGGCTCAAAAATGCAGCCCCAAAATTTAATTGGGGAACAGATATGGAGGAGATCAAGTACAAAGCTGTCCAGGAGCTTATCCCGAATGACACAGGAAGATTTGGTGAACCCGAAGAGATTGCCGGAGCCGTAGTATACCTTTGCAGTCGTTTTGCCGACTACATCAGTGGTTCTGTTCTTCGGGTAGACGGCGGTACAATACGTTGCCTGTAAATAATAAAATCCGGCAGACCCGAGTGATCTGCCGGATCAGTAGAATTCATTTGATGCATAATACATCGGTTCTTTTAGACATTTACAGAAAATTATTGAAATAAAAAGGAGACCTTCTGGTCTCCTTTTCTTTATATTTAAAAGCTAACTACCAGTAATTTGCATTTCAAAAAGTCAAATAAACCCCGGATAGCCCTTAGATCAAAAATGTTTTTTACGTAAAACATTTTTATAGAAAAAATGAATATTTTTAAATAAATTAGAGCTTTCCACGATACAAGATTTAACCCTTCAATCATGAGCCTGAATTTTAAAAAAAATACGCTGAAAAAAATACTAATTCCGCTTTTAATAATAGCTTTTTTATTTTTAGTTGGTGCCCTTTATCAAAAGAAGGTGCGGTATAATTTAGTCACCATTTCAGAAAACAAGGTGTACAATTCAGGAGTTATTCCTCCTGACAAATTACCGGAGGTATTAAAGAGTCACAATATAAAAACGGTTATTGACCTACGGGATGGCCTGCAGCAAACGGAACTCAACCCGGAAACAAAGAAACAGGTAAATGCGGAAGAAAATGCCGTAGATAAGCTTTCAGGTATTCACTATTTCAATTTGCCCACCGATCAGATTCCCCAGGACAGCACGGTAAAAAAGTTTTTATCTATTATGGATAACCCTAAAAATTATCCTGTTTTGATCCATTGTCATCATGGTGTTGGGCGTTCCCGTTTATTCAGCTCACTATACAGAATTGAATATGAAAATTTCACCAACGAAGAGGCGAGAGCAAATGCCCGTTTCCTTTGGGAGTTCGGTAGTAATTTCTCTAAAAATTCGGACAAAGGAACTTATCTGTTGAATTACAAGAAAAGAACATCAGGCAAAAAACTGGATTCTTTATAAGAGATAAAATAATATATCCAACAAACTGAATAAAAATTAAATATAATGAAGTACTACCATGTAGATGTTTTCTCAAAAAAGAAATTTTCTGGAAACGGATTGACCATTTTTGAGATTAATGAGGAATTTGATAAAAAGAGCATGCATATTCTAACGCAGGAAATGAAGCAATTTGAAAGTATCTTTTATTATAAAATCAATCCGAACACTTTCAGAGCATACATATTTACAGTTGAAGAAGAGCTGGATTTTGCAGGACACCCCATAATCGGCTTGTCTGCAATGCTTCACGATCTTTATTCCCCGGAAAAGGAGAGAAACAGCTGGACTATTGAGCTTAATGAAAAGCCGGTTGTTGTGGAAACAACAAAAAAACCCAACTATTATTCAGCAAGAATGAATCAGGGAATTCCGGAATTTAAAACGGTATTAAGAAAAGAACAAGAAAATGAATTTTTAAGCTATTTAAATCTGAGCATGGAGGACAAATTCGGAGAATTTCCATTTCAGGTGGTTTCTACAGGTTTACCTTACTTAATAGTTCCTGTAAAAGCCAGTGCATTAGGCAAATCAAAAATTATAATTCCTGATTTAGAAGTTAAGCTTAATGAAATTGGTGCCAAATTCATATTTGTTCTGGATGTTATCGGGAAGCAGGGGAGAACCTGGGATAATCAGGGTTGGGTAGAAGATGTTGCCACAGGAAGCTCAGCTGGTCCTGTAGGTGCCTACTTAGTTGGGAATAAAATTGCAGAAATAAATAGCGAAATCATTATTGAGCAAGGGCATTTTTTGGGAAGACCAAGCCAGATTAAAGTTATAGTCACCGGTGAAAATGAACAAATGGATCATATTTTTGTAGAAGGGGATGTCTGTAAAATAGCACAAGGAGAAGTATTCATCTAACTAAGAGCAAATGTGCTCCTGATATATATTTAAATAAAATTGAAAATCAGGCTTACATAAAGTCTTTAGTAAGAATTAAAACAAATCGGCTCTGCCAACTTACAGATAAATTTGACAAGGCATTTGACAACACTTCGTTATAGGGAATTATATGAAAGACATAATATATAAATTAAACAAAGAAATAGAAATTGAAAAAATAATAGCCCTATTATTTGATTCTGATTATTTGCCACTTGAAGATATGAATGATAAAATTCGTTTACAAAAAATGTTCACTAATGCAAATCTGATAGTTTCTGCTTGGGATAACACAAAACTTGTTGGAATTGCTCGTTCTTTGTGCGACTTTAGTTATTGTTGCTATCTTTCAGATCTTTGCGTTGACTTACAATATCGAAATCTGAATATTGGAAAAAAATTAATTGAACTCACAAAAGAAAGTGCAGGCAATGAATGCAAACTAATTTTGCATTCAAATGCAAATGCATTTAAATTTTATGAAAAAATTGGAATGAAAAATATTTCTGAAGCATTTATAATTCAAAGAAATTATTAAGTATGCTTATTATAAAGAGATACATGAAATTATACTAGCATATTCAATTTAACATAATATAAATTATAGGACTTTTTAAATTCATTCCGAATAGGGGTAATTATCCTTCATACGCTGATCTTTCTGTCACCTTTTCAAATATCCGATTCTCAGCCATTACAAATCTTGTCATATGGCAATGCAGATTCTTTATAAACCCTATACCTTTATCCTAACCAAAAAATAAAATCATTATGAAACCTAAAATGATCTGGTCAAATCTGGCCGTAGCCAATCTTGAACGTACACACAAATTTTATACAGACTTAGGATTTAAACCTAATGGTCCGCACACCTCTGATCAGCTGGTAAGCTTTTTCTTTGGTGACAATGATTTTGTGATCCATTTTTTCCTGAAAAATATCCTGGAGTCCAATCTTAAGCCGTTAGAATTCTGCGACACCCAGAAAGTCCATGAGATTGTTTTTACGCTATCTGCAGAAAGCAAAGATCAGGCAGATGACTGGGCTAAAGAAGTTGAAAAAGCCGGTGGCACCATTGTTTCGGCGCCTCAAAGTTTCGGAGATAATTACTATGGATTTGTTTTTTCGGATCCTGACGGCCATACCTTTAATGTATTCCATATGTAGTATTCCTGGATTTAATTCTTATATTTGCTGCAATACAATCCAATATGAACCATTCAAGCTGTTTGCCTCCTCCAAGATTTTAATATTTCTAAAGTGTAACTGAAGTATTAACGCTGATAAAATTTTATTGGCCGTTTTGTAATGCTTCAGATTCAATTACTTATTAATTAAAATCTTTGTCTTTACAGACAGGTAAATTGTCTCATGAAAAAATCATATGTATTATTACATCTGGCCGTTATACTGGCTGGATTTACAGGAATATTCGGAAAACTCATCTCGCTTAACGAAGGTCTTCTGGTCTGGTACCGGCTGTTATTCTCCACTCTCATTTTATTTGTGATTCTCAAATCGCTGAGAATCCCTTATACGATTTCAACCCGGGGAAAATTCCATATAGCCAAAGTTGGAATACTGATTACCTTGCACTGGTTATTTTTTTACGCAAGTATCAAATACGCTAATATCTCCATAGGTGTAGTGTGTTATTGTCTGACCAGTTTTTTTACTGCCGTATTCAAACCTCTTATCGATAAGGAACGGTTTAAGATTTCCGAGCTGTTGTTAAGTTTATTAACGGTTTTTGGGATCAGTCTGATTTTTCATTTTGATACATCGTATCAATTAGGAATTGGTTTGGGTGTTATTTCATCCGCTATTGGCGCTTTGTATACCATTTTCAACAAGCGCCTGGTTCAACATTATGACACCAAAGTCATTAATTACTACCAGATGCTTAGTGGAACTGTTTGCCTGGGAGCTGTCCTACCGGTTTATCTTTATTTTTTCCCAGTAGAAAGTGTGATTCCCGGAATGAAAGATATCGGTAATCTGATGATCCTGGCTCTTTTTTGTACAGTGGGTCTCTCTTAATCTTATGTTTCTTTTGCAGTGGCCCTTGCGGGATATGTATTGCTTCTTCCATTATCAATTTGTTCAGTTTATTTGTCGAAAGCTGTAAGCATTTTTTTATAACAGATGAAAATTTAAGATTAAAATCAAAAGGATATTTAATTTCAAAGGCTATGATATCATGGTCACCATTCAGAATATCTTCTGCTGAAACCTTTTCATACTCCAGCTCATACCGGACACTCTCAAAATCCAGTTCAACATTATTTTTCCGTGCTGTTTCCCTGGAAAACGCGTAATCCCAGGCTGTCTTTGTACAATTCTCCGAAAACTTATTAAAAAGATTTTTATCTATGTTTTCTGGTTTTATACGGGAAAAAATCGTCATATTATAAGAGCTCCCACATTTTAAACAGTTGTAAATTAACCATATATCAATATTCTTTTTTTGAGCGTTCATCCTGAACTTCTCACTGCAATAAAATCTATCGCTGCTGCAATGACTGCATTTTCTTTTTAAAAAGGGAGTATTCATTATTTTTACCTCCCAAATATATTGTATCATTTAAAGTATGCTTATTATTCTTCATTAATTTTGGGATATCATTTAATAATATTATAGTCTTGATCCATAAGATGATCAGGACACTGTAGAAATAATTCATGCAATTGCCTTTGTAAGCAACCCAATAAATAATATGATTAAATGAAAAACCTGTTCGGGTATAGAATTACCCAAATAAAGAAATAATCAGCCTGTGGTTTGTGAGGCCGATTTTAAGCTACTATAAGTTTAAGAATAGTTCTCAATGATCGTTGATTTGTGATATAAATATAATCAATCTCTTGTAAACAGCGATTATTTGATCGTTTTTTATTCGTTACAATTGCTTTTTGAGAATAATATGATTTTTCCTAACCTTTACAACTACCCTGTCTCCGGGCTCAAAGCCGCAATCCAATGCTTTACAAAAGATTTATATAAAACAATTTCAATTTTTTTTGTAAAATATTTGCGTAGCTAAATAACTTCATATATATTTGTAGTCAAATAACTACACGATGAATTTAAGAAGAGATGTATTCCAGGCAATAGCAGATCCTACCCGAAGATCTATTTTGATGTTGGTGGCGGCCCAATCGATGACCGCAGGAGCCATTGCTTCTAATTTTGATACTGCCCGCCCTACTGTTTCGAAGCATTTACAGATCCTTACGGAATGTGAACTTTTAACCCAGGAACAAAGCGGCCGCGAAATGATATACCACCTCAATCCCAATAAAATGAAAGAAATAGCCGATTTTATAGAACCCTTCCGCAAAATGTGGGATGAGAAATTCAATAAGCTGGAAAGTGTGATGAAAGCATATCAAAACATAAGTAGTAAGTAATGGGCAATGAATAATTACACCTAACAACTCTTACTCTCCCACTCTCAACACCAAAACCCTCAAACCAAAAACATGGAACTAAAAACAAAAATTCACGCCGAAGACGGCAAGCAGGAAATCTTCATCACCAGGGAATTTGATCTTCCTGTCCATCTTCTCTTTAAAGCTTACACAGAACCCGAATTGGTAGAACAATGGATGGGGACTAAAGTGGTAAAAATGGAAAATAAGCAACATGGCGGCTACCGTTTCGAAACCTCAAACCCGCAGGGCGACGTAGTCTTCAGTGCCAACGGAACGATCCATGAGATCATTCCCGATCAGAAAATAATCCGGACCTTTCAAATGGAAAATACACCCTTCCCCACTCAGATCGAGTTTTTAGAGTTTGAAAAATTAACTGACACCACCAGCAAAATTACCATCCAAACCATCTATAAATCAGTAGACTTCAGGGACCAGCACCTGAAATTACCATTTGCCCAGGGAATCAATATGGCCCATAATCGACTTCAGGAAGTGGTTAAGGGAATTGAGAAATTAGAGATTAGAAGTTAGAGGTTAGAGGTTAGAGCAATAATAATCATTTCATTTTTTAACCCCGAAATTCGGATCCTGCAAACCTCACCCTCACACACTCAAACCCTCCCACCCTAAAACCTCCCACTCTCAAACCCTAAAACTCTCCCACTCCAAACCCTATAACACAAAACACCATGAATCCAAAAGCAGACTTTTTCTTTAACGAACCCGGCCAATGGCAAAAAGAATTTAAAAAATTAAGAACCATTGCTTTAAGTACCGAACTTGTAGAAGATTTAAAATGGGGATGTCCCTGTTATACCTATGAAGGGAAAAATATTTTTTTGATCCACGGGTTCAAAGACTATTGCGCCCTACTCTTTTTTAAAGGTGCTTTAATGAAGGATCCTGATAAACTCCTGATCCAACAGACAGAAAATGTACAGGCCGCAAGACAAATCCGCTTTACAGATCTGGAACAGATTAATGACCTTGAAAAAACTCTCCGGGAATACATGTTTGAGGCCGTTGAAATTGAAGAATCGGGAATTAAAGTTGAAATGAAAAAGACCAAAGAATTCGAAATGGTGGAAGAATTTCAACAGAAGCTGGATAAAGATCCTGTTTTAAAACAAGCCTTTGAAGCCTTAACACCGGGAAGACAAAGGGCCTACCTACTCCATTTTTCCTCTGCTAAACAAAGTAAAACCCGTGAATCAAGAATTGAAAAATGCATTCCTCAAATTCTTGACGGTAAAGGAATTAACGACTAATCACAAAAAAATTATACTATGGAAACACAATCAAACAAATCCGAAAAAAGAAATAAGATCATCTATTGGATATTTACCCTTTGGCTGGCATTGGGAATGGTATCAACCGCCGCGGTTCAGCTTTTAAAAAATAAAGATGAAGTGGAAAACTTTACCAGCCTTGGATATCCGGCTTACCTCATGACCATTATCGGAGTATGGAAAATCCTGGGTGTCATCGCCGTACTTATTCCTAAGTATCCTTTATTAAAAGAATGGGCTTATGCAGGATTTTTCTTCGTGATGTCAGGAGCTATTATTTCCCATCTTGCTTCAGATCACAATTCAAGTAAAATTTTTGCTTCACTATTGCTTTTGGTACTTACTCTGATTTCATATTACTTCAGACCTGCTGACCGAAAAGTTGGATTTGGTAATAATAATGTATTGTAAGTTTTTTAATCTGATTGAAAATATCTGCATGATCAGTTAGACAAAAATTTTAAAAAATATACCTAAAACACATATAATCAGGAACTTCATAAATACGTGTTATACGAAATCACATCCCATTAAAGAATAACAAAAAAACATCAAATTAATATGAATAAGAAAAAATTAACTTCACAACAGAGTCAGGAGCTTTTAAAAATTCTGAAGACGCGTTTTGAAAAAAATACCGGCCGCCACAAAGACCTTGACTGGAGTAAGATCCAAACCAGACTTGAAGAACAACCTGAAAAATTATGGTCACTTTCTGAAATGGAAGATACTGAAGGAGAGCCCGATGTCATCGGTTACGATAAAAAATCCGATGAATACATTTTTGTCGACTGCTCTCCGGAAAGTCCAAAACGAAGAAGCTTATGTTACGACTACCAGGCCTGGGAATCCCGTAAAGCCAATAAGCCGGAAAGTAACGCCATCGACAAAGCGTCAGAAATGGGAATTGAATTACTAACTGAAGAACAATACCGCCAACTTCAGGAATTAGGAAAGTTTGATTTGAAAACATCCAGCTGGGTAAAGACACCCCCTGAAATTCGTGAATTAGGAGGTGCCATCTTCTGCGACCGCCGGTACAATATGGTTTTCATGTATCACAACGGTGCAGATTCATACTACGCTGCAAGAGGATTTCGTGGGAGTTTGAGAGTTTGAGAGTACTTGTGTTTGAGAGTTTGAGAGTTAGAGGGTGTGAGAGTCTGAGAGCTGCAATAAGCTTCAAGATGTAAAGTTAAGTTAAGAGTTGAAAGTTGAGAGTTGATAGTTATTATAAAATAAATACTCTCAACCTTAACGGTATCTAGAACTATCTACCAAATCAAACAACCTGATACCAAACCCATTATTCTACAACCCTAATACCCTCAAACTCTCAGACTCTCAAACCCTCAAACACAAATACAACTCCCCCTCAGTCTTCAACTTTCAATTCCCTTATCCACGGTGTTTCCACGCTCCAAAAGATAATATCCACACCCAGATAGTTCCCGGCATATTCTACAAACTCTTCTTTTGTGAAAGGTTTCTTTGTTTTTGGATTTTTATACGTGAGTGTTGGCTCCTGGACTGCCATTGCAACTAAAGAAAGTTGTCCTTTATACTGATTAAAGAAGGGATAGGAATTTTTCATCTGGGCATTTTTGTTGGGAACAATATCAGGACCGCCTAAACCCACATTATTTTCTTTGGCAAACTTAAATAGCCTGGACATATATTGATGATCATTTTCCCATTCACAAGGAAAGAAATTGACATACTGCAAAACGTTGGACTTTTTGAATACCTCTTTTGCAAACTTTAGATTATCGATCTCTGCCTGAAAATACCGGTCACAGCTGAAACCGGTTTTATCTTTTTTCATCTCAATGTCTATAGATGTTTCCGGTAAATTAATGCCCTGAATTCTTCCGTCAAATTTTTCAGCTAAAGCTCCCATGAGCTTTTGAAATCTTTTTTGAACTTCGGGATTCCATTGTTGGGTGACCCAACCATTTCCAACAGGCTTATTTTCACCAGGGTTATCATATTGCGGAACCAATCCTCCTTTATATTCCTTATCTTTTAATATATAATCCGGAACGTATCGGGCTTCGGGTTCAAAAAAGCGGTCCTGAAGCTGGATAAACAACTTTCTATCCAGTTGGCTTAGGAAATTGAGATCATTTTCAATCCGGGAAAAATCATAAACATCTTTTTCTTTTTCCAAAGATTTCCAATTATAAACAATTTGAACTCCTCCGATCTCTTTGCTTCTTATCTTTTTTTCCAGATCATGAAGATCACCTGAAGAAGTATAAATATAATTTTGAGGTTTTTGAGATTTGAAAGAACTTGCTCCAAAGAAAATGAAAGCAAGACAAAATATTTTAAAACTTTTTATCATATCCGATTTTTATTATCCTTTATAAGCACTTTTTATGCCTAAATGAGTTTTTGATATACGGGAAAATATCAGGGAAAGTTTTTTTTAAGCGATTCTCGGCAATTAGGAAAAATTTGATATACACAAGTATTTCGGGGTTTTTTTTAAAATAAATTTTATTTCCATTAAATATATCTTTGATTTAAATAGTTTGGTTAATTTAGCAAAATCGAAATTTGATTTAATATAATTCTAAGGATATGAAAAAATTAATTATGTTGGGTTCATTATCATTCTTTTTAATGAATTGCAATAAAAAACCGGAACCTGTAACTCCAAAAGTGGAAACCGATTCTGTTGCAGTTGAAGAGCCGGTGGTTGATACATTAGGAACAAAGTCATTTTGCTATTTAGGAGTAATTGGTAAAGACAGTGTTTTTGCATCTATTGATGATAATCTGGGAACCATCTCAGGTAAATTAGCTTATAAAAACAGCGAAAAGGACAGTTCTAAAGGAGATATAACGGGCTTTAAATCAGGAGATACATTAAAACTCACTTATGAATTCCAATCAGAAGGTACTAAAAGTAAACGCGATATTTTCTTTATTCAGAAAGACAATACATTAATTGAAGGAATTGGAGACCATAAAGAAGAAGGCGGACAAAGTAAGTATGCCGACGAAAAGAAAGTTGCTTACAAAGATGGACCGAAAATGAATGTTGCTGATTGTGCGCTTGTATCCAAAGCATTAAAATAAGACATAGCTTCTTGCATCACATTAGCGACTTTCCACGAATACAAACCAAAATCATGTTCTATGCAGACACTTCAATTCAGGCCTTTTTCACAGTCCGAATTTATTGAAGATTTAAGGAGAATATTTCCTCAATATAAAATTCAGACAAGTTTTGGAACATTACAGGTTCGTACAAGTGGTTTTACTCTTACCGGAAATGTAAAAATAACGACCAATCCGGGAATAGGTACCGTTACTACACAAACCAACAGTGATATCCCTCTATTTTATTTTATCTTCTCTTTTCCGATCGCTATTTATATCAGAATGAAAAAAGATAAAATAAAACATCTTGAAGATGAAGTGGTTGCGGGTATAAAGCAAATACTTAGGCAAGATCCCCACGGTTAATCAGCCGTGATACAAACTAAAAAAACAGCCATATGGCTGTTTTTTTAGTTATGACTCTCTGTTAATAATTTCAATAAAATCATTGATGCCTTCGTCAGGAGTATTCCAAGAAGTAATCAACCGGATTGCAGAATACTGGTCATCGATCTTTTTCCAGATGTAAAACTCAAATTTTTGGGATAAAATATCGATAAGCTCATTACTCAAAATGGGAAATATCTGATTGGTATAAGTCACGGATAAAAAGGCAGTTCCTTTTTCCTGTAGGGCATTTTTTATTTTCATCGCCTGCCGGTTCGCATGTCTGGCCAGATCAAAGTACAGATCATCTTTCATCAGTTCCAGAAATTGGATTCCAAGTAACCTTCCTTTTGCCAGCAAAGCCCCTTTCTGTTTGATATTGAACCCAAAATCTTCCTGAAGAACAGGATTATTGATCACAATTGCCTCCCCTATCAGAGCTCCGTTTTTAGTTCCTCCCAAATAAAAAACATCAGTCAGCCGGGCTACGTTTTCAAGACTCAGGTCACTTACTTCTGCCGTTAAACCATGTCCAAGCCTTGCTCCATCCATAAAAAGATACAAGCTTCTTTCTTTGCAAAATGCGGAAAGATCCTCCAGTTCTCGGGTAGTGTAAATAGTTCCTAATTCTGTTGAGTTGGAAATATAAACCAATTTAGGCATCACCTGATGCGGAACATTGGTATGGCTTTCCAAAACCGTTATGATATCTTCCGGTGTTAATTTCCCGTCTGCTTTTTCAATGCCTAGAATCTTATGGCCTGTAGCTTCAATAGCTCCGGTCTCATTATTTAAAACATGACCTGTAGAAGCAGAAATTACAGCCTGATAGGGTTTTAAAATAGATGAAATAACGATCAGGTTAGCTTGTGTTCCGCCTGAAACGAAATAAATTTCTGAATCTTTTTTTCCTATTTTTTCTCTGATCAGTTGTTTAGCTTCTAAAGAAAAACGGTCTTCCCCATAACCGGCTTCCTGCTCGAGATTAGAACGTAAAAGTGCTTGTAGAATATTGGGATGACATCCCTCTGAATAATCGTTTTTGAATGAAAATTTCATAGATCAAAATTAAAAAAATTGAAGACAACAAGCGCAACATTTCCACAATATTTTGTTAGATTTGTAGGTAAAATCGTCTAACATTTTGAAAACAACATTAACAGAAGAAAATTATCTGAAGGCTTTGTTTCATTTGGTTGATAATGAAGGGAAAGTAACGATTAACGAACTGAGTAAATTTTTAAATGTAAAAATGCCCAGCGTTAATAACATGATGAAAAAATTTGCAGAAAAAAGCTGGGTTGTTTATGAAACCTACAAACCTCTCCGAGTTACCGAAAAAGGAAGACGGGAAGCAGCTTTGGTAGTGCGTAAACATAGGTTGACGGAAATGTTTCTGGTGAAAAAAATGAACTTTGGCTGGGAAAATGTGCATGAAATTGCAGAACAATTGGAACATGTACACTCCCAGATCTTTTTTGATAAAATGGATGAAATTCTGGATCATCCGAAATTCGATCCCCATGGAGAGCCTATTCCCGATAAAGATGGAAATATTATTGCTCAGGATCTGCAGAAGCTGAGCAATTGCGAAGTCGGTGAAACCGTAGTTTTTGCTTCCGTTACACTCTCGGATGATGCTTTCTTAAGCTATCTCACGGAGAGAAAGTTATTACTGAATACAAAGATAAAGATCATTAAAATTGAGAGTTTCGATAAATCCGTAACAATTGAAATCGAAGGAAAAAAAGAAATTCTAAGTAAAAAAGCGACGGAGAAAATATTGGTAAAAAAGTAAATCCTAAGTATAACACAAATAAGGTGGCCTGGAAAATCCGGCCACCTTTTTTATATCCTTAAAAAGGAATAATAAGTTTTAAAGATACATTCCTTCCCATATTATAAATATTGCCTAAATACTTCAAACGGCTAAGATGCGACTGATAGGCACGGTCAAAAACATTATTCACCTGAAACTGGAGGACTGCGGAATGATTTTCCGAATAGTTGATAGCCATGGACGTTCCTATATTACATAAGGTATAGTCAGATGTTGCAGTTTCAGTACCATTGAGGTTAAGGTATCTGTTCTGCGCAGCTGAATATTCTATTTCTGCCATTGGAGTAATCGAAGAAATAATTGTGGAACCTGTAGATATTTTCTGGGATATATTGCCTGATAATCTCAGCGGAGAGATCAATGGAAGATATTCGCCGTTGATTCCCTGGTTTTTAAACATCTTTTCCCGGTTGAATCCATAAATAACCGAAAAACTGGTTTCAAAATTAAATCCCTTCCACTTCTCTGGATGAAGAGAAAGCCATGCTTCCATACCATAAAGTTGAGCAGAAGCCTGCTGATATTGGTAGGTTTTGTTTCCCTGGGAATCGATGAGAGGATTTCCCTGACTGTCTATAAGCAATGAAAGATATATATAATTCTGAATATTATTGTTAAACAAACTCACGTCTGCAGAAAAATCTTTAAAGCGTGTACTGACTCCCAAGTCTTCCTGTAATGAAAACTCCGGATCAAAATTCCTGTTTCCTCTGTAAATAATGTGAGCTCCCGGATCCAATCCATTGGAACCTATTTCTGTGATATTAGGAGCTCTGTAGCTTCTTCCGATATTTGCTTTAAGACTGATGTGCTTCGTTAACTGAAACGCTGATCCTATGCTGGCAGATAGTCCGCCGAATGTTTTATGATACAAAGGAAATCGAAGTTCGGCACTGGCAGATGACGATGGGACGTGTTCTTCAAATTGGGTGATAGGATTTGTTCTTATATAAAAGTCACTCCATCGAATATTCCGAAGATCATACCGCGCACCACCACTGATGTTGAGTCTTTTGTATTTCCATTTTACATAAGCATAAACTCCTCCCTCCTGCAGATCATAGTCCGGAATAGGAAAATCAGTTGCTGATTTATTTGTATTATTCTGCATCATACCATTCACTCCGGCAGAAATTTCAAAAGACGAAAATTTTGGAAAATTATAGCGTACCCCATAATTTAAAGTGTTGAGTCGTACATACATCCCGGCCTGCAAGGGAAATGTAGGATGATTGTATTCACGGCGGATATTTTGTTGTAAGGCCAGCTGGATATCCAGATCACCTTTTCCCAACTGTTCGGTATGTTGAGCATATAGCCTGTAATGCTGAATTCTCTGGTGCAATGGGGAAAGAGCATAAGAGTTAAGATCTTTTTCCGGCACAATAGGTCTTTTTTCCATATCATCATCATCTCCCTCTCCTACCTGATAAGTAAATTTTCCGGTTTTTGGATCTCGACTACCATCCGGTATTCCCTGGAGATTATCATATAATGTAAAATTGATCTTAGAAAAACGGGTGTCTGTTTTATATCCTAATAAAAAAGACAAGTTCTTTTCTTCAAAATTGGTATTGTAGACCCTTCCATCAATAGAATTTCTAAAGTTTTTAGCCATTCGGTAAGAGCCGGTTAAGGCTGCTATAAAAGAGTTCTTTTTGTATCCCACCTGCATTCCGTTCCCGATAAGATTATTATTTCCCTGGTATTCACTTGTTATTTTACCATGTACTACTCCATCATCCAGATTCGGAATATAGGGAAAAAGACTTACAACGCCGGCCAATGCATCAGAACCAAACATCAGGCTTGCAGGGCCTTTTATAATTTCAGCCCTTTCAATCATATAGGGACCGATCTCTATACCATGCTCATCTCCCCATTGCTGACCTTCCTGACGTACCCCGTCATACAAAGTCAAAACCCGGTTATATCCCAATCCTCTGATAAAAGGTTTGGAAACATTCGGTCCCGTTTCCACCACACTCATTCCCGGTGCAGATTTCACAAGGGCACTTATGATATTGGTAGCTACCGATTTTTCAATCTGTTTAGAAGAAATACTGATCACTGCAACAGGATTTTCCTTGATTAAAGTTTCTTTTGAAACCCCTGTAATAACCACTTCATCAATTGTATTGCTATTACGTAACAATAAAATATCCGGAATAGCCGTAGAAGCTTTCTCTACAAAAATGTCCTGCTGCACTTCCTCATACCCTTTCGCCTTGATAACAAGCTGATAACTACCCGGAACCAGATTTTCCATAATGTAGTTACCGGTTTTGTCGGCTACCGTCTTTTCTTTTGTTCCTTTGAGTATTACTTCGGTATTCGGAAAGTCTCCGTTTTCATAAAGTACCCTTCCTTTTAATTGTGCATTTTGGGCACCTACTATAGAAATAGTAAAAATACCGGATGCTGACAGCATAAATCTGAAATTCATATACATTTTATTAAACTATGATCATCAAAGGCTATGGCTAAACATTAAAAAGCCTCTTCGTGAACAAAGGCAAAAGTATAAAAATTTTAATTAACGCAACAATGTTGCTTTAATTATTTGTCATATTCTTTTCATTACTCTGGAATCCTACCTTAAAGTAATAAAGTTAATTTCACAGACGAAATGAAAATGGTTGTTCAAAACCACTATGGAGATTTCACAACATTATCATGCAGATAAATTTGCGAGCAAGTATTTACCTCATACAGAATGATGGTGACTGATAATCGTTAAAAAAGGGTTAAACCTTCTTCATCAAATGGTCAATATTTTTATTTTAATTAGGTTTGCAAATCTTTCTGCTTCAACTTTTATTCTTCTTAAAAGCAGTATCATTAAATTATTATTCTAAAAATTATGAAAAAAAGAAGTCAGTTTCTGATTATTTCCATTGTGTTTCTAAGCCAGTTCATCCATGCCCAGGTAAGAGATTTTGTAATAGAACCACCTATTAAGCCTAATTTGTATATCTACAAAACTTTTGGAGTATTTGGGGGCAAGGAATATTCTACCAACGCAGTATATCTTATTACTAAAAAAGGAGTCGTTTTATTTGATGTTCCATGGCAGAAAACACAGTACCAAAGCCTGATAGATACAATACAAAAGCGCCATAATCTTCCTGTTATTGCTGTATTTGCCACCCATTCCCATGAGGACAGAGCAGGAGATCTCAGTTTTTATAATAACAAGGGCATCAAGACCTATGCAACGGAAAAAACCAACGAAATCTTAAAGAAGAACGGAAAAGCAACCTCTACTGAAATTATAAAAACAGGAAAACCCTATCGCATTGGAGGAGAAGAGTTTATCGTTGATTTTCTTGGAGAGGGACACACCGCAGATAATGTAGTGGTATGGTTCCCCAAATACCATATATTAGATGGAGGATGTCTGGTAAAAAGCAGAATGGCAGCAGATTTAGGATATACCGGAGAAGCTAATGTAAAGGCGTGGCCTCAGACAATGGCAAAATTAAAATCCAGGTATGCCGGAGCAACGATGGTTATTCCAGGACATGATGAATGGAAAGGTGGAGGTCATGTAGAACATACAATAGATCTCCTGAATAAAAAATAGCAAAAGCCCAGGCAACTTGCCTGGGCTTGTTTCATCAAAAAAATCCCGTAAAACGGGATTTAAATATTTTAACATTTTAATATGGATCAATTAATCCAATACGCTCCAACCTCTTTTCGGATTAGCGTTATTAGAAACTTCCTGTTCATTAACGATGATATTTTCTTTTCTCTGACCGATATAATCAAGTTCACTTAATTTAGAGAAAATAATTTCAAGACTTCTAAGCATCTGCTGGATATAAAGCAAAGGCTCACCACAATTGTGATGATCATAATTGGTTTCAGCAACAATAGAAAGCTGATTCAATAACGTATGAGGGGCAATTTCACTCCATTCCAAACTGTAATTCAGCATTTCTTCCAGCTCGGCAGGAACCAGAACCTGGGTAGAATTATAAAGACGAAGCGCCAGCTTTGCGAAAGAATCAATTAAAAACACCGGTGGTTGCCAGGGAATCACATTTCTGAACTGAAAATACATATCCCCGAACGTATTGATCATGGCATTACACAAAAACTTAACGTTTTGTGCCAGTGCCGTATTCTGATTTTTATGAGAAGCTTTCTGAATGATCTTGAACGCATACTGCTGTAGATTTCCAATAGATTTAGCAAAACTGCCATAGTAATCAATAAGAACAGGATGGCTCTGAATAGAAGTACATGGCGGAATAAAATTAGAATTAACCTGGGCAATATTACCTTTAAGATCAACCTTTCCCACGATCAGATAATTTCCTCCTGAATAGCTGCTGTTGAGCGACGTTACAGGAAGAAGTTCAATATGGTAATTCGGCTGGGCATTTGGGTGTCTTGGAGGGATCTCTTCAGGATCGATATCTCCAAAAGGTACTTTATCAAACGGATTTACTGAAATCAGAATGTAATATTCTCCATCAGCCTGTTCTTCATTCATGGACTTCGCCAATGATTTTACGCTTACCCTTCTGTCCGACAGCTCCATTCTGTATCCGGCCAGTGTTACAGCACTGCAACGTTTGATAACCAGCTGTACATCATTCGTCGCGGTATTGTGAACATCAAAAATGGTTTTATCTGTAAATTCATTTGAGATAGGAAGAAGCCCGTAATTATAAGGAGTGATTCCCAATGAATTGGAATCCCTGATGGTATCAATTAAAAAATTATCCTGATCATTCAGGTGTCTCTGGGAAACTTTCATCCCGTCAACCCAATTGATTGCAAAATGTTTAATAGGCTGTATCATATTAAATACTTTTAAATTTTGTGTGGTTATGATTTTCTTGTTATTCCTTCTTCTTCATGCTGAATAACCCTCTTACAAATTACGACCTCATTTTCAGAAATCCCGTTTGTATTAATATCCTGGTTAAAATCAATATATTTTCTAAAGCTGAAAAATGATTTTTTAGTATAAAAGATCCAGTAATAAGATTCTCTGTCTGCATCCGTAAGGTGAATGATCGATTTAGGATTTTTGTGATTGTAGTCATCCACTACCCTATAAAACCAGTCTCCAAATGTTACTCCGGTTGGCAAAGTCTTAGCCTTAATTCTGAACCTGTTGGAATCTTCTAAGTTTTTACTCAATTCCACATTCAATACCATAAGTCTATCAAAATCCGCGCCTTCAAAATCCGGAAGCCTCTGCTCTGGAGAATAACGCCATGTTTTATAAATATCCACCGGAATACTGATAAACTGAACATAGCAATAATGAAACACCATCGGAACAAGAAATATGATAACACTCGTTGCAGACATGACCGCATTACCGGTTCCCACACTCATCCATTTGAACAGCAATACAAAAAGATATCCTCCGAAAGCAATACACGTTAATGAAAGTATAGACTCAAATAAAATGCTCATCGGCAATGAGTCAATGTGTTTTTTGAAATATTTATCCAATAGATTGACATGGATAATTCCAAAAATTAGGTAAATGATTTGTGCTATAAGATACCAATACGGGTTAAATAGATTTCCGGCAAACCCAAAAAAGCCAGGCAAAGCCAAACATAAACTGCATAGCAGTACATAAATAATAATGACCTTAATTTTAATTGCAGGTTTATTTCTTCTGATTACACCGAGTATAACCATCATGATTACTGCTATTAAAGGCATTAAAATATATCTTAAAAAGATTCCCTTTACTGAAGAAATTTCCATTGGTTGTTTTTCAAATTTATAATGTATTGGTGCTTGTAAATATAGCTAAATTATTTTACAGAAATGTAGAGTATCCAAGGCGGTTTGCATTTCTTTCATCATCTTCCAGCTTAAATGAATATTCCTGTTTTTCGGTGATAAAATTTTCCACTACATCTACCGTTACAGGGAGAAAATAATCGTATAACGCCTGGAGAACTTTTCTGAATGGATTTCCGGGAATATACATTTTCATTTTTTCATACGGAATGGGTCCTATATTTACAACCCAGTTACGTTGTCCGTCCATATGCCTGCCACTGGGAATATAAGTAACTCCCAGTCGGGAATTCCCTAAAAGCATAGAGTCGTCATTTTCCTCTATATCCTCGATAACATTAGGAGTGAAGGTAACTTCTACCGGCACCTGAAGGAAGGCGGTCAGGCATCTTTCAAACCACCTTTTATCTCCACGGATGTTATGGAAAAAAGGTAAAATATGCATAAAGATATAGGCATTCTTTGTATCCAGATGTCTTACAATAGGCCACAGCTCACTGATCGTTTCAAGCAGTGTATCGGTATCGCTTGATACATCAAAGTCAAACTCCTTAGACAGAGCACTGATTTCGGTAAAAAAGATTTCTAATTCAAATGGACGAAAAAATTTGCGCGCGTCTTCCTCAATCCTTTTTTGTTTGCGGATCTCCTTAACAACGCTTTCTACATTCTTTCTTGAGGTGCTTAATGAAGGAGGATGAAACAAACCTTCCGGAAGATAGTCGTATATCCCTTCCCTGTAAGTTTCTATCGTAAATACTTCTTCATCAAATCCCAGATAATTACTTGAAATACTTTTGATATCTTTAAGATAAGCCCTGTCATTGATGCCGATACGGTCAATGAAAATATTGCTTACACTCCTGTGATATTTCAAAAGATTGACGGCTACAGACTCTGCTTTAAAATCTGTCTGCAGCTTATTGTAATGCATATCTACAATATTATTCTCATACATAGTGTTTCCTGTGATTATGGCCTGTAAAGATAATATATCTCATCGCAATGAAAAAAAAATATTATTCAATTTTTATATTTCTACGACAATACTATCGATAACAGCAGTAAAAATATAAAAATTTTGTATAATCAAAGCGGGTTCCGGATAAAAAATATAAAATAAAAGAATACGTAGCTACCTGTTAATTGGAACATGGTTTAATCCATGAATATGATTAAATTTTATTAACCTTATTATAATAATAAGAAATTCACTTTTTTACGCCTTATTACCAAAAGCTAAGTTATCTTTGCAGATTGAAAATGTTATTTACAATGAAAAGTATTTATTCTAAAATTTTAATTTTAGCATTCATTTCCTCTTCTCTTTATTCATTTGCGTGGGGATTAACGGGACACAGAATTATTGCAGAAATCGCAGAGAATCATCTTTCCGGAAAGGCAAGAAGAGAAATCAGAAAAATTATGGGCAAGGAACGCCTGGCCTATTGGGCTAACTGGCCGGACTTTATTAAATCGGATACAACAGGGGTATGGAAGCAGGCTTCAGCATGGCATTATGTAAATATTGATCCGCAGACTGATTTTAAAACCTTTGAGCAAAATTTAAAAGCACAGGCGGGACCAAGCCTTTATTCTCAGGTAAATACGTTATCTGCACAGGTAAAAGATGAAAAAACCCCTGAGAAAGACAGAAAAATTGCATTGATTTTCCTGATCCATATTATGGGAGATTTAGCACAGCCTTTACACGTAGGAAGAGCGGAAGATCTGGGAGGCAACAAGATTAATGTTACTTATTTCGGAGAAAAAACCAACCTGCACTCTGTCTGGGACGGAAAATTGGTTGATTCCCAAAAATACAGCTACACGGAATATTCAAGATTACTGGATATCAAATCAAAAGATGAAGTGAAGCAAATTCAGTACGGGACATTAGAAGACTGGTTGTACGATTCGCATAAAATTGCCAATAAAATATATGCGCAAACACCGGATGGATCCAAATTATCATTTGACTACCAGTATAAGTTTAACGATACTCTGGAAAGACAACTTCTTTACGGAGGTTTAAGACTGGCCAAATTGTTGAACGACCTGTTTTAATAGGATTGATCGTGATGGAACTCAGGGTGGTATGTTGAGTTATATTTTTGTTCAACATCTAACCCCTAAAGTGTGATTCTAAAAATTTCAACGATTAAAAAGATAGGGCGAAACTTCGGTTTCGCCTTTTTGTTTGCGCAAAATTCAGTTTACGTTTAAAAAAAATTAAAACTGGTGTAACCTTTTGACCTCTTCAAGCGTATAATATATAGTAACTCTAGTTTGAGGATAAAATAAATGAGACAGTTAAAAATTACTAAGCAGGTAACCAACAGGGAAACTGCTTCATTAGACAAGTATTTGCAGGAAATTGGTAAGGTAGAATTGATTACTGCAGACGAAGAAGTAGATTTGGCACAAAAAATACGTGCAGGTGACAGAGCCGCACTGGAGAAATTAATCAAAGCCAACCTTCGTTTCGTAGTTTCTGTATCTAAACAATACCAAAACCAGGGACTTTCTTTACCCGATTTGATCAATGAAGGTAATTTAGGATTAATGAAAGCTGCAAAAAGATATGATGAGACCAGAGGTTTCAAATTTATCTCTTACGCAGTTTGGTGGATTCGTCAATCAATTTTACAGGCTTTGGCAGAACAGTCAAGGATTGTAAGATTGCCACTAAACAAGATTGGCTCAATTAACAAAATCAATAAAGCATACGCTCACCTTGAACAGGAAAATGAAAGACCACCTTCTCCGGAAGAATTGGCTGAAGTTCTTGATATGAGCGAAGAGGATATTAAAGAATCTATGAAAAACTCCGGTAGACACCTGTCTATGGATGCACCTTTAGTAGAAGGTGAAGATTCTAATCTTTACGATGTATTGCGTTCCGGAGAATCTCCAAGCCCGGATAAAGATTTAATGCTTGAATCTCTTCAAATTGAAATTGAAAGAGCATTGAACACTTTAACTCCAAGAGAAGCGGATCTTGTAAGATTATACTTCGGATTAAACGGAAAACATCCAATGACTTTAGAAGAAATTGGTGAGACTTTTGACCTGACGAGAGAAAGAGTTCGTCAGATCAAAGAAAAGGCGATCAAGAGACTAAAACATAATACAAGAAGTAAGATTTTAAAATCTTACCTGGGTAAATAATTTAGCCTAAACAATTAGCAGCGGAGTTTGATTTTCAGACTCCGCTTTTTTTATCTTTGTATTTATGATCGAGATTTTTTTTACTCTCAATCAAAAGCCGGCGAAAGCCACAGGATAAAAGGCTACTTCAACTGCGGAATTTTAAATCCGGACTTTAAAATTTTCATAAATTTTAAAAATAAAGGAATTGATATCAATTCCATTTTAATTCAATGTTTGTAACAATACAAAATATATATTCAACTAATCAAATTAAATAATCAGATCTTCAGAAAAAATTCTGTAGTCAGCAAATATCAACTGAAAAAAACAACACATGAAAAAAATACTTTACATCATATCCCTGGTTGCCTTACTAATCTCCTGCAAAGAAAATAATTCGGAGAATGCACCTATTGCAGATAATTTAGTGGATCATGCAGAATCTTCTGTTTCGGGATCTTTTAAAAGTGGTCGGGGTGGTGATATGATCGACCAGATTTACTCTGAATTGATTAAGAATGACAACAATCTGAAAGTACTGGATGATAAAATAAGCGATGCCAACAGGGAAGCCATTCAAGTTATTTTTAAGTATAAAGAAATCCTTGACAAATCTGAATCATACTACCATGATGCTCAGTACCATACTGATGCAATAAGCGATTCCATTCTGAAAAACGAACTAACCAAATCTATCAAAGCAAGCTCTGATCAATATTCTTTAAAAGTCAAAAACATAAAGGATCTTATTAATCAGATTGATATCAATGAAAAGAAAATGAATGATCTTTACACCGCTTTTAAGATCAGAAAGACACTTCCTGAAATTGAAAAATACCAGCAGGCTCATCCTCTGAAAACAGACCAACTGAACATATTCATTAATAAGCAAAATACGCTATTAAAGGAGCTGAAAAACCTTAAATAATTCAGAATACAATAAAAATCCAAATGATGCAATATACCACTCAATGGCTTACTGATAAAAGCCGGATTAAAGAACTTGTTGACTTTTTTATCACCCATAAAACAAAGTCATACATTTCACATGGAGAAATAATTTCAGGAAGAGCAGAAAGTTCGGAAGAATGGAGTGCTGATCTTGAATCCATTCTAACAGAGCAGTTTAACAGTGATTTTAATGCTGGAAGTCCTTCTGCATCAACGGTCAGGATTTTAATTGCAGAAAACGCTGAAAAAGAAATCATTGGGATGCTGGTTTTTAATGTGATTTACAGTGGTTTTAAAAATTATGCAGTGCTAGAAGACATGCTCTTAGATCAGTCTTACCGCGGGCAATCTATCGGAAGTACCCTCCTTGAAAGTGCGATCGAAGAATCCGGGAAGTGGAATATCAGTTTTCTCCTTTTGGAAAGTGGCATTGATAATAAAGGAGCTCATCATTTTTTTGAAAAATATGGTTTTAGAAAAGTTTCCGAAAATTATATTTTAACCCTGTAAGCAGATAATCAAGCTGATATGAATTCAATTTCAATTATCGGAGCCGGAATCGGAGGTCTTACCCTTGGCAATATCCTTAAACAACATCAGCTGGATGTTATATTATATGAATCAGCTCCTGAAATTAAGCCAGTGGGATCAGGAATTATGATGGCCATGAATGCAATGAAGGTATTTGAACAACTAAATCTAAAAGAAAAAGTTGAAAATGCAGGGAATAAAATTCATGGGATCTCTATTACTGACGGTTCATTTCGATCTATTTCAAGAACACATAGTTCAGATCTTGAAAGAAAGTTGAATGTCTCCAATGTAGCCATTCATAGAGCGGAGCTGCAAAAAATCCTTGCTGAAAACATAGGTTTCGAAAACATTCAGCTAAGTCATAATCTACAAAGTATAGAAAAAAATGATAATTATACGTTACACTTTGAAAACAGAACAGCCGTAGAAAGCAACGTTGTTTTTGGAGCGGATGGAATAAAATCCAAAGTTCGGAATCAGATCTTAAAAACAGGAACCATCAGTAATACAGGACAAAAGTGCTGGCGGGGCCTCGTTAACTACGATCTCCCGGAAGAGTACCATCATGAAGCTCTGGAAATGTGGGGAAAAGGTAAACGTTTCGGTTTTGTAAAGATGTCAGCTACAAAAGTATATTGGTATGCCGTAATAAGTGATAAAAGCTTTAAACCGGATATTGATCTCTGCTCTGTTTTCAGTGATTTCAATCCATTGGTAACAAAAATCCTACAAGCAACTTCTCCCGGGGATATCATTTTAAATGATATTACAGACCTCTCTCCCATACCTGAATGGTATTCTGACAATTTATGCCTAATAGGTGATGCCGCGCACGCAACAACTCCTAATATGGGCCAGGGTGCATGCCAGGCTATAGAAGATGCTTATATCATCGGAAAATTGCTTGTAGAGAATAAAGATTTTAACCAGGTCTTCGAAAATTTTCAAAAAATAAGGAGAAAAAAAGTAGACTATGTTGTCAATACCAGCCGGATGATTGGAAAAATATCTCTGTGGAAATATGGCACAGGATTCAGGAACTTTTTAATGAGGCAAATCCCTGAAAGTACCAATAAAAAACTGATTGAAAAACTGGTATATCTGGAGCTATAACCATTATAGAGTCAGCAATCTTCTTCCGTTAAGTCAGTAAATAGAATAAAAAAATTGTATAGTTTTAATTAAATTACGCTTTAAATAAAACTATACAATCAATTATATTAAAGACAGTTAAGGTTTTTATTTAATTTCTGACTTTATACTCCCACATGAAAGCATTTTACTTCCGTAGTAAGGATTTACAACCTGCTTTTCATTACTTAGCCAGCTTCCGTCAGCCATAGGACAATACATTACAAAAACAGGTTTTCCGGATAGATTGAACTGCTTTGTCAGCGCCATCATATCTTTTGAAAGATTCAGAAAGGCCTCTCTTTGGGTATCTATACTTTTGGTTCCGGAAATAGTACCGGCATTCTTTTTCAGAGCAGACAAATGAGTCGATGAAATAACTTTAGGATCTATTGCAGCAGCTGTCTTAACGAATTCTGCGGCTGCTTTTGATGTTTTATCAGCATCGTCTGTTGTTAAAGCTGTTTTAATAGAAATATAATCCTGATATAATTTTGAAACCTGAGGATTGGATTGCGATTGTGCAGATATAGACAGTACTGAGAATATAGAAAGTACTGCTGTAATGATATACTTTTTCATTGTTTTAAATTTAGAATTGAAAATTTTAATATTAATAAGGTCCTGGAATATCACAGATGGTGATAATCATCTTGTTCATCAAATAAAAACCATTGGACGAAAGATTAAATTTTAAATTCTGAAATTACAATGTTCAATAAAAATAGGAACTGATCTCCTATCAGGTGGTGGATTGACAGTGGTTCGCGAAAATTTTTCAGCTGAAAAAGATCGGTCTGCATAAAAAGTTTCGTCACTTTGAAGCCTTGGAATCGCTTTCAGTAATTTGATTTTCAGAAAATCTGACTTTTGCGAATCATCAACTTTTAAAACCTTAATTTCTGTCTTGCAGCAGTCCTTTTTGGACTTAACACCACATTTAGAGCATATGTCATCGGTTTTCCGGCTTACAGAAACCAGCTCTTCCATACAATAATGCACCCTAAAAACAGCTCCGGAAGAAAATCCGAAGTAGAAAATAGAAAACACTATGGCCAGAATCTTTTTCATATGTTGAAGCAAAGGTAAAAATATCTTTGATTTTGTTGTTATAAAATTATGTAACGTTGTTATAAAATTCGGGAAATAAAAAGCTTCTGAAATCTTCAGAAGCTTTTTTATATTTTATCTACTTCAGATTAACCGTTTTTAATGATCAGACGGTCATCTCAGTGAAAATCTTATTTAAGCTTAAATTCAAGTTTTACATTGAAAAATCTTCCGGTCAGACGCACCGGTACCGGATACATCAGATTGGTATTCGCATCGGTAATCCATTGATTGGCTACCGTATTCCTGATGTTAAATGCATTGAATACCTGTACTCCTAAAGTAAGCTCCTCAAAATTGCCCCAGAAACCATATGTCTGTTTTTTATCTTTTGAATCAATGAATACTTTGGATAGTCCTATATCCACTCTTTTATAAGACGGTAAGGTACTCTGATATCTATACGGGGCATTCACGTCCGGTGCACCATTCTGATCCAATATGATCGGCGATCCTGTCGGTAATCCCATTGCATAGGTTAAAGTAAGATTCACTCTCATTGAAGGAAATTGAGGCATATAATCCTGATAGAACATCGCAAATCTTAACCTCTGATCAGTAGGTCGGGGAATATTCCCTCTCCCATCGATATTTTCATACACCCTCGCATAACTTGCAGACAGCCATGAATCAATTCCGGGAACAAATTCTCCGAATAACCTGGCATCAAGTCCATAGGCATATCCGGAAGCATTATTTTTCCCTGAATAACGGATCCTTACATTATCCATGTAGTATGGAATAAGATCATCCATCTTTTTATAATAAGCTTCTGTAGTCAATTTAAACGGACGATCATACATCTGGAACTCATAATCATTTGCCAGAATCAGCTGTATGGAACGCTGGGATTTGATGGTGTTATTGAAATTCCCGTCCAGGTCCTTAATCTCTTTGTAAAAAGGTGCCTGATAGTATATCCCGCCCGAAAGCCTGAATAACATATCCGTATCCCAGTCAGGTTTTACAGCAAACTGAACGCGGGGCGAGAAAATGGTTTCATTATTAAAGCTCCAATGGGCAACCCTTGCTCCGGCGTTGATGAAAACCTTATTGGTTCCCCAATAAAATTTCTGGGAATACTGTGCATAGGCTGATAATCGTGTTGGCTCAATAGCATTCTGCCCTGCTATTCTGTATAATAATTTAAGATCTCCCGGTGTTCCGAATCTTGGATCATCTATAGGCCTTGGAATACTATAGCCGGCAGAGTCAATTAATTTCCATTCATTGGTAAGATCCTTGAGGTTTTCTTTTTCATATTTAAATCCTACTTCGATATCAGTATTCACATTCGGAGAAAAACGTCCTCTGAACTGGGCTCCGTAGGTTCTTACGAAAAGATCATTCCTTGCATGGTCTATCTGTCCTCCAGTATCATAGGTCGTTATAGGTGCTCCGGTGATCGGATCAAATGTTTGTAATATATATTGGGATTGAATAGAATAATATTCTCGCTCCCTGTTTTGATAGGCAAAAGCATCTAATGTAAACCTCCACTTTTCCGATGGTTTGAAATTCATCGAAAGTGTTCCCATCATGTTTTTATACTGGTCATTTTCTTTTCCGGCATAAAAAACAGTAAGATTAAGAGGTCTTTGAAGCGTTCCGAAATCCACACTCCTTTCTTTAGGAATCATTTCATAATCATTCTTGGAATAATATCCTACAAATGAAAGGCTAAGCTTAGGATTGAAATGATAATTGATATACGATTGAAAATCCCAATAGGTAGGATTAAAATTGGTATCTTCTTTCAAGGTATTCAGAACCAGATTGGTATTTCTGTACCGGCCGGAAAATAAAGCAGTCAGCTTTTTATTTTTTGAAGCCAAACCGGTCGTTAGTCTGCCTCCGATCAAACTTGCTTCCCCGGAAAGTTCAAATTTCTCAGGTTCCCGGTAATAAATATTCAGCGCAGAGGACATCTTATCTCCATATCGGGGTTCAAAACCTCCTGCAGAAAAATTAACTGTTGAAACCATATCGGGATTGATGATACTTAACCCTTCCTGTTGAGAGTTTCTGATCAAAAAAGGCCTGTAGATTTCAATATCATTAATATAGATAAGGTTTTCATCATAGTTTCCACCACGAACCATATATTGTGAAGAAAGCTCTGTATTGGAGTTTACGGAAGGTAAGGTTTTCAGAATTCCTTCTATTCCTCCCGAAATACTTGCAACATTCTTAGCATCTTTGGCTGAGATTTTTACAGTACTGAGATCACTGGTTTTACCAACGACTTTTTTCTGGAACACAACTTCCTCAATATCTCTGTATTTTGCAGTATCCTTCTTTTTTGTCTGAGAGAACACTAACATGGGAACCATAAGGCTCAGCGGTAAAACTAGTTTTTTCAAAAGAAATGTTTTAAGAATTTCTAAAATTAAGTATTTTTTAACAATTACAAAATCGATTCTCTAATTCTTGTTAATTTTTGTAACAAATCTTCTAATAAATCCAGCCTTAACATATTAGCTCCATCAGATAATGCCGTTTCCGGTGTAGGATGTGTTTCTATGAAAAGTCCATCCGCTCCTACTGCAATTCCAGCTTTTGCAATTGTTTCAATCAGGTCTGGTCTTCCTCCAGTAACTCCTGAATTCTGATTAGGCTGTTGTAAAGAATGGGTAACATCCAGAATAACAGGGGCATATTGCCTCATAGTAGGAATCCCTCTGTAGTCAACGATAAGGTCTGTATATCCGAAAGAATTCCCTCTTTCAATAATTGCTACTTTCTGATTATCGGAATCTGTTATTTTCTGAACAGCGAACTTCATGGATTCCGGAGACAGGAACTGTCCTTTTTTCAGGGTCACACATTTTCCGGTTTTCGCTGCTGCCACCAAAAGATCCGTCTGACGGACTAAAAATGCGGGAATCTGTAAAACATCTACATACTGGGCAGCCAAAGCTGCATGCTCATTTTCATGAATATCTGTTGTTGTAGGAATATTAAAAGTTTCCCCAACTTTTTTTAGAATTTCAAGAGACTTTTCTTCCCCGATCGTAGTAAAGGAATCTACTCTACTTCTGTTGGCTTTCTTGAAGCTTCCTTTAAAAATATATGGTATATTATATTTGTTGGTAATTTCTATTACTTTTTCAGCAATCCTCAATGCCATGTCTTCGCCTTCGATGATACAAGGTCCTGCTGTAAGAAAAAAGTTTTTTGAATCTTTGTGATGGATATTATCTAAATACTGGATCATTTTATTATAATTAAAAAGTTCAGTAAAAATACTTATAATGTTTCAGAATCCGAAATTATTTAAAGCCTTAATATTACTGGAATTCCAAGGTCTTTTTCCAAAACATTAATAATATTAAGACTCCATCTTCTTAAGAATTTTCTCAAAAGTATTAATATTTCTACTGGTAAACTGGTCTTTCATACTTTTCTTTCCCAGAATTTTCCCGAAGCTGGAGTCTAATGTATTCCCCTTAGGAACCTGCCAGTAAAAAATATCATTGATAATCTCACCCTTCTCATTTTCAGCTTTGGAAGACAATTCAAATTCTTTCATTAAAATACCTTCTACACCTTCATTTCCTATAAAAGTATAGCTATGAAAATCTTCGTTTTTTTCAAAGGGATTTCCGTTCCAGAAGTTTTCAATTTCAGCACCAGACCTGATAAAAAGAAAAGCATCATAAGAAAAATGTTCAGACATTGCTGCTTCCAGAATTTTTTTAAGATCTGCCACATTCTTATCGGAAGAAAAAACAATATTTCCGGAAGCCAGAATAGAGCTTACGTTTTTCATTCCGGCTTTTACAAAGACTTTACAAACATCGGCCATTTTCATGTTCGTTCCTTTTACATTCACACCTCGAAGAAAAGCACAGTATTTCATAGTTTTAGTTTTTTAAGGTTTGATTATTACAGGTTGGTCAAAGTTGAGAGCAACTACCTATCACTTTATCCTAACGTACAAATTATAATCCGTCCCGGAAGGTTTAAGACGATAAATCTTTTCCAGAATTGTATTCTCACTTTTTAGATGGTCTTTGATCCTGAATTCTTCCAATAATCTGTAGTGAGTTTTATAATATTCCGCATCTTTTCCTTTAAACAAGTCATTATAAGAAAGCAGATATTTGGGTTTTCTGTTTTTAACGGTGTTGATCCAGTAATTGGCTTTATCTTTCTTGATTTCGGTCTGAATCTGTTTATCCACCAAACCAACTTCATCAATTGTCTTCAACCCAGAAAAATAAGGTACATATCCTGCTGGTTCTAGTAAGATCCACTGATTTTTATCTTTTTCATAAAAGTTTAAGGAAGTTCCGATCGATCTTCTGTAATTCCATTCTCCGTTGCCTGTTGCAATAGAATGTATGGTCTGGAAAACCATCATAGGAACGATATAAATAATAATCAATAAAAACAGCCATAGATCTCTTTTGACCTTTTGTTCTAGCACAAAAATAAGGACCGGGACAAAAAGTAAAATCTGAGGAACCCAGTAATACCAGTCGAATAAACTTTTCTGAGAAAGAAAGACCAGTTGCTTCACCCATCCAAAAATGAAAATCATCCATAAGAAATAATTCCTCTTTTCTCTTTGGCGGACCAGAAAAACAAAACAGGCCAACTCAAAAAGCAGCACAACAATTGTAAACGGATTAAAATCGCCGGGTAATTTGAGCATTCCCCAGAAATTTCCGTAGTTAGAGATAAAATATTCCACGTCCTGCCCGAATGTAAAATTCTTATCATAGAGTAGTTTTTTAGCAACAATGGTATTGTTAACCCATTCTCCAAAATAAAACCAGTTGAACGCCAGGGCAAAGGAAATACCCAGTATTCCACCAAAAATGTAGCTCCATCGTATTTTCTTATTCCAGAATATATCGACCAGGAATACAATACCTAAAAAAATAACAGTATCAATTCTTGTAAATAAAATAAGGATAGGAAGTATAATAAATGCCCATTTCTTTTCCTTTTTAAAACCATAATACAGCAAAGCCATTTCAAGGAAGAAGAGAAGCCCGTATTCCATTCCCAGAATTGAAATTTTTATTGAAGGTGGTAAAATTCCAAACAGAAAAATAAAAACAGCTTTATGCCATGGATTTTTTAAAAGCAGATGAGATAAGAATAAACTTCCTATTGTAAATAATATGGAGTTGAAAATAAGAAGAGGTTCAATAAAGTATTCTTTACCGAAAATAAGGTTGAACAGGTAGGAGACAAAAACATACAGGTGCGTTGTAGATGCCGATATTTTTGTATCTCCGTTAAACCCTATTACTCCATAATCCATTAAATTCTGTGCGACCCGCCAGGTGATGAATGCATCCTCCTGAATATGGTGCGTCAGTAAGAAAAGGAGCTTAAAAACCACTGTAAAAATTACAGCATAGATTGGAAGTTTAGTTGTTCTTTCAGACATTGTGCTTCTTTAATGCCACAAATATAACCTTAAAAATTTATGAATACAATAACAAAAAAACGGAACCGAAGTTCCGTTTTAAGTATGTTTTGAAAGCCTTTTATTGGGTCGCTTTCATAATTGCTGTTGTAATCTGCTGTTCTTTTTCCTTGGAATAAGTAGAATCAAAAGGTTTCATAATATCAAATAAGTACTGATAGAACGGAGTGATTCTTTGTACATTTTCAGATTCATTCATCGCTTTTTCCATACCCATTTGCTGGAGGCCTTTAATGAATACATTGAACTTTTTATCTATAGGCTCTATCGACTTCACAAGATAATCATATGCTTTATCTTTCCGCCCAATAGCTTTGTATGCAGAAGTTACAGCAGAAACCACAAGAGAATATTCCATAGGTTTAGCTCCCATTTGTCTTCTCAGGTATCTCTGATCACCAGGGCTAAGGCTTAAATAGTAATCATATTCTTCAAATATTCCTTTCTTAAGAACTTCTGCCAGTTTTAATCCTTTTTGTTCCTGTCCAGCTACAATATATCCGTACACAATTGAGCTTAAAGAGCGAGGATCATTGTATTTCTCCGTCGGGATCTCTTTTGCGGCAAGATCTAACAATTCAATTGCCTTATTTTTCTGTCCGGCGGATGATAAAGCTCCTACAGCTCTGCTGACTGTTGATCTGTAATATATAATATTGGATGTTGCAGTTTCATCATAATGGTTGGTAAGATCTTTAAAATTACCCCATTTAAAGTTTTTAACCACATTGTATAGAGAGTTGGCGTCTACCCTTCCCATATCTCCATCGCTGCTAGGTGGTGTATGAATAGGAACCAATCGGTAACTGAAACCATCAAATTGTAAATAATCATCCAGATAGAAAATATTTTCACTTTCATAAATCCCACCTGAGGAGAAATTAATCGGTCTTTTCCAATCAAAATTGGCTAAAATATCGAACATCATAAGGTTTCCCTTAAAAAGAGTATTCGCTTTATAATCGATCATAATCTGATTGACAGTATTTGGAAGATCACTTGGATTGATAATCCCTGCTTTTAAAGCATTTTCCTTGTTGACAGGTAAAATAAATTTACTCACCGGTAAGAAGTTGTATTTCTCGTAATGTGCCTCTCCGAAAATCATTTTAAGAATTTCATCCTTTTCAGGAGATTTCATTTTGATGAAACTGATTGCTTCTTTTAGAGTCATGGAATCCTGGGTAAGATATTTTCTAAAAGCCTGAAATTCCGTTTCAGGCGCTCCATGTTCTTTAAGATTTTCAAAAATATTCTGCCAGTCTTCTTTTTTCATAATGTAAACCTGATCGTTCACACCATCTTTATAATCCTCACGCGTAAGTTCCCCAGGGATTGGATTGGCGTTATAGGTTTGTCTCTTTACCTGATCACAGTACCAGGGAGTAGCAAGCAATGTAAAGTTGACTGTTTTTACATCATCACGGAAATTTTCGGTTTCCTGAATCGCCCAAACCGGAAAGGTATCATTATCTCCATAAAGAAATATAATATCCTCTTTGGGCAAAGACTTCAGAAATGAGTAGGCATAATCGTGTGCTGCTGATTTACGGCTACGGTCATGCGTATTATAGTTCTGGAATCCCATCATAAAAGGTATACCCAGTAAAATCACTCCCGCAACAATATTCGTTGCACCGGACTTTACTTTAGACTGTAAGTACCATAAAATAGCACCCGCTCCTAAACCTATCCATATAGCAAAAGCATAGAATGAGCCTACCATCGCATAATCTCTTTCTCTAACCTCAAAAGGTTTTACTCCCGTATAAAAAACAATTCCGGCACCTGTGAGGATAAACAATGACAGCAATGCATAAAACCTCCCAAAATCCCTGTTAAGCTGGAAAAAGAATCCGATTAATCCTAAAATAAGGGGTAAGAAGAAAAAAGCAACCGTGCTTTCATTTTTAAATTTAGCAGGCATCTTATCCTGATTTCCCCACATTGCATTATCTATAAAAGAAAATCCGGAAATCCAATTTCCATTGGTACTTTCCATATGTCCTTCTCTGTCGTTTTGCCTTCCTACAAAATTCCACATCAGGTATCTTACAAAGTAATATCCGTTCTGGAAAGTAATAAAGTAATCCATATTCTGAGCCAGAGAAGGCTTCTGAACATTAATAAGATCGTATGGCTTTACTTTCAGATAATCTGCCGCTGTAATCGTTTTATCTTCGTATTTCTTTCTCAGTTCATTGAAGATCTCTTTTGCCTGAGGATTATCTGCCACATCTTCATTTCCATAATTGAAGGTGAAGTCAGGAGCCCCATACATTGAAATATAGTTCGCCATAACATCTTTATCTTCGTTAAACATTCTGGGCATTAAACTTACCTGGGACTTACTGAAAACATAGTTAAAACGTTCTCCTGTTTTTCTATAGGTTCCTGTTTTTTCATCCTTTTCATAAATGTCGCCGGTTTTCTTGGTTTTAAAGCTTCCGTCTTCATTTTTCTCAATTCCGTTGGCATCAAGGAAAGCGGTATAGTTTTGTCCGTAAATTGTCGGCCAGTCTCCATATTGTTCTCTGTTGTAATAATCGAGCATACCGATAGCCGTATCGGGATCATTCAGGTTCATTGGCGGGTTTGCGTTAGCTCTGATTGGAATGACCATCCAACATGAGAAGCCGATTACCATATAAACAATTGATAATGCTACGGTCTGATAAATATTCTTTCTCGTCCTTCTTGCATATTTAATCATGAAATAGCATATTGCTACCATAAGAATAAAAGCAGCAATTGTTCCTGAATGGAAAGGAAGTCCCAAACCATTGACGAAGAATATCTCGAGTTTACCAAACATCGTCATGATGAGTGGGAAGATAATTTTAAATACAATAATCAGAATCCCCAACGTGATCAGGTTTGCCCAGATGAAATTTTTCCACGTGAACTTATAGTTTCTGGCGTAGTATACCAGGCAGATTGCGGGAAGAGATAACATACACATCATGTGTACACCTACTGAAAGTCCAACAATAAAGAAAATAAGAATGATCCATCTTTCATTGTCCGAAGTGTTATACTCATTTTCCCATTTGGTGATCAGCCATACCAAAAGCGCAATAAACATCGAAGCCATGGAATACACTTCCCCTTCAACCGCCGAAAACCAAAAAGTATCGGAAAATGTAAAACACAATGCGCCTATCACACCGGCAAAAAGAATCGAAATTTCCTGATGTTTGGTTACTTCTTCAAAATCTTTATTCAGTAATCGTCTTACAAAATGCGTAATGGTCCAGAATAAAAATAAGATTGTAAAAGCACTGAACGTAGCAGACATTGCATTGATTACGATAGAATAATTTTCGCCTTTTCCTAATGCAAAAATGGCTGCTACAGCGCCCACAATCTGGAATAAAGCAGCCCCGGGAGCGTGCGTTACTTCTAATTTTACTGCAGAAGATATGTACTCACCACAGTCCCAAAAACTCAAATAATGTTCTATCGTTGAAAAATAAGTAATAAATGCAATAACGAAAATCACCCATCCTAAAACGGTGTTCCATTGCCTGAAAGTCCAGTTTTTCATATAATATATCAGTTTATCTTTGCCTACAAATTATTAAGCGGTCAAGGATTATTTTCCAGTGATATCTTTAATAATATAGCTATTCTCTGTAAGACATTTAACCACTTAATTTTATTACATCCAAAGCAAAAAAAAACGGAACCGAAGTTCCGTTTTTAAATATGTTTTGAAAGTATTTTATTGGGTCGCTTTCATAATCGCTGTTGTAATCTGATGCTCTTTTTCTTTGGAATAAGTAGAATCAAAAGGTTCCATAATATCAAATAAGTACTGATAGAACGGAGTGATTCTTTGTACATTTTCAGATTCATTCATCGCTTTTTCCTTACCCATTTGCTGAAGATCTTTGATGAACACATTGAATTTTTTATCAATAGGCTCAATAGATTTCACAAGGTAGTCGTATGCTTTATCTTTCTGCCCAATAGCATTGTAAGCTGTAGTTACAGCAGAAACCACAAGAGAATATTCCATAGGTTTAGCTCCCATTTGTCTTCTCAGGTATCTCTGATCACCAGGGCTAAGGCTTAAATAGTAATCATATTCTTCGAATATTCCTTTCTTAAGAACTTCTGCCAGTTTCAATCCTTTTTGTTCCTGTCCTGCTACAATATATCCGTACACAATTGAACTTAATGAGCGTGGATCATTGTATTTTTCTACCGGAATTTCCTTAGCAGCAAGGTCCAGTAACTCGATCGCTTTAGCTTTTTCACCTTTTAAAGAAAGGGCTGCCGCTGCTCTGCTCGCTGCACTTCTATAACTGATGATATTGGAAGTTGCGGTTTCATCAAAATGAGCATTTAAGTCTTTAAAATTACCCCATTTGAAGTTTTTCACCACATTGTACAGAGAGTTGGCGTCTACCCTTCCCATATCTCCATCGCTGCTAGGTGGCGTGTGAATAGGAATCAGTCGGTAGCTGAAACCATCCAACTGCAAATAATCATCCAGATAGAAAATATTTTCACTGTCATATACTCCGCCTGAGGAGAAGTTAATCGGTCTTTTCCAATCAAAATTAGCCAGAATATCAAACATCATCAGGTTGTTCTTATAAAGAGTATTCGCTTTATAATCGATCATAATCTGATTGACAGTATTGGGAAGATCACTTGGATTGATAATCCCTGCTTTTAAAGCATTCTCCTTGTTGACAGGTAAAATAAATTTACTCACCGGTAAGAAGTTATATTTTTCATAACGCGCCTCTCCGAAGATCATTTTAAGAATTTCATCCTTTTCAGGAGATTTCATTTTGATAAAATTGATTGCTTCTTTTAGAGTAATGGAATCCTGGGTAAGATACTTTCTAAAAGCCTGGAATTCCGTAGAAGAGGCTCCTTGTTCCTGAAGGTTATTGAAGATATTCTGCCAGTCTTCTTTTTTCATCAGGTAGATCTGATCATTCACACCATCCCTGTAGTCTTCGTGAGTTAACTGGCTTGGTATAGCATTGGCATTATAGGTTTTTCTTTTTACCTGGTCAATGTTCCATGGTGTTGATAACAAAGTAAAATTGACCACTTTTACATCATCACGGAAATTTTCGGTTTCCTGAATCGCCCAAACCGGATATGTATCATTATCACCGTATACAAATAAAATATCCTCTTTTGGCAATGATTTTAATACGGAATAAGAATAATCATATGCTGTATACCGGTTACTTCTGTCATGTACATTATAGTTCTGGAATCCCATCATAAAAGGTATACCCAGTAAAACCACTCCCGCAACAATATTCGCTGCACCGGACTTTACTTTAGACTGTAAGAACCATAAAATAGCACCCGCCCCTAAACCTATCCATATAGCAAAAGCATAGAATGAGCCTACCATCGCGTAATCCCTCTCCCTAGGTTCAAATGGTTTTACACCTGTATAGAAAATAATTCCAACGCTGGTAATAACGAATAATGATAATATAGCATAGAATCTTCCAAAATCCCTGTTAAGCTGGAAGAAGAATCCGATTAATCCCAAAATAAGGGGTAAGAAGAAAAAGGCAACCGTACTTTCATTTTTAAATTTAGCAGGCATCTTATCCTGATTTCCCCACATGGCATTATCTATAAAAGAAAATCCGGAAATCCAGTTTCCTTTTGTATTTTCCATATTCCCCTCAAGGTCATTCTGTCTTCCTACAAAATTCCACATCAGATATCTTACAAAGTAATATCCGTTCTGGAAAGTAATAAAGTAATCCATATTCTGAGCCAAAGAAGGCTTCTGAACATTAATAAGATCGTATGGCTTTACTTTCAGGTAATCTGCCGCTGTAATCGTTTTATCTTCGTATTTCTTTCTCAGTTCATTGAAGATCTCTTTTGCCTGAGGATTATCTGCCACATCTTCATTTCCATAATTGAAGGTAAAATCAGGAGCCCCATACATTGAAATGTAATTCGCCATCACCGATTTGTCCTCATTGAACATTCTCGGCATTAAACTTACCTGGGACTTGCTGAAAACATAGTTAAAACGTTCTCCTGTTTTTCTATAGGTTCCTGTTTTTTCATCCTTTTCATAAATGTCGCCGGTCTTCTTGGTTTTAAAGCTTCCGTCTTCATTTTTCTCAATTCCGTTGGCATCAAGGAAAGCGGTATAGTTTTGTCCGTAAATTGTCGGCCAGTCTCCATATTGTTCTCTGTTGTAATAATCGAGCATACCGATAGCCGTATCGGGATCATTCAGGTTCATTGGCGGGTTTGCGTTAGCTCTGATTGGAATGACCATCCAACATGAGAAGCCGATTACCATATAAACAATTGATAATGCTACGGTCTGATAAATATTCTTTCTCGTCCTTCTTGCATATTTAATCATGAAATAGCATATTGCTACCATAAGAATAAAAGCCGCAATTGTTCCTGAATGGAAAGGAAGTCCCAAACCATTGACGAAGAATATCTCGAGTTTACCAAACATCGTCATGATGAGTGGGAAGATAATTTTAAATACAATAATCAGAATCCCCAACGTGATCAGATTTGCCCAGATGAAATTTTTCCACGTGAACTTATAGTTTCTGGCGTAGTATACCAGGCAGATTGCGGGAAGAGATAACATACACATCATGTGTACACCTACTGAAAGTCCAACGATAAAGAAAATAAGAATGATCCATCTTTCATTGTCCGAAGTGTTATACTCATTTTCCCATTTGGTGATCAGCCATACCAAAAGCGCAATAAACATTGAAGCCATGGAATACACTTCCCCTTCAACCGCCGAAAACCAGAAAGTATCGGAAAATGTAAAACACAATGCGCCTATTACCCCGGCAAAAAGAATCGAAATTTCCTGATGTTTGGTTACTTCTTCAAAATCTTTATTCAGTAATCGTCTTACAAAATGCGTAATGGTCCAGAATAAAAACAAGATCGTAAAAGCACTGAACGTAGCAGACATTGCATTGATTACGATAGAATAATTTTCGCCTTTTCCTAATGCAAAAATGGCCGCTACAGCGCCCACAATCTGGAATAAAGCAGCCCCGGGAGCGTGCGTTACCTCTAATTTTACTGCAGAAGATATGTACTCACCACAATCCCAGAAACTCAGCTTGGGTTCTATCGTTGATAAGTACGTGAAAAATGCAATGACGAAAATCACCCATCCTAAAACGGTGTTCCATTGCCTAAAAGTCCAGTTTTTCATAGTATAAAATCAATTACGCGAAAATAGGGCTTTTATATGATTTTATATCGATTTTAACAAATTTTTAAAATACTGGTGTGGTATTTGCGTTAATAAGTCTGTAACCATTGAGGAAGGAAAAATATCGATTTAAGTAATGACAGCTTAGAAATCAAACAAAAGTTTAGAAATTATTTATTTTTTTGTATTTTTGCCCTCAGATTTTTATTGAAAAATAGCAAATAATGAGTAATGTTTACGATAATATCCTTGGCCTAATAGGAAACACTCCTATGGTGAAGCTAAATACTGTAACGAAAGATATTCCTGCAACTGTTTATGCCAAGTTAGAATCATATAATCCTGGACATTCCACTAAAGATAGAATCGCACTTCACATTATAGAAAACGCTGAGAAAAAAGGTTTATTAAAAGAAGATTCTGTAATTGTAGAGACCACCTCAGGGAATACAGGATTCTCTCTTGCAATGGTTTGCATTATCAAAGGGTATAAATGCATTCTTGCTGTAAGTGACAAAACAAAACCTGAAAAGATTGCCTATCTTAAAGCTCTTGGAGCGGTAGTGTATGTTTGCCCTGCTAACGTACCTGCGAATGATCCCCGATCCTATTATGAGGTTGCCAAAAGAGTGGCTTCTGAAACACCTAATTCTGTTTATATCAACCAATACTTTAATGAGTTGAATATTGATGCCCATTACCAGACTACCGGTCCGGAAATATGGGAGCAGACAGAAGGAAAAATCACACATCTTTTTGCATGTACAGGAACCGGGGGAACTTTATCCGGGTCAGCAAAATTTTTAAAGGAAAAGAATCCGAATATCAAAATAATAGGAGTAGATGCAGACGGATCTATTCTGAAAAGTTATCATGAAACCGGAGAAATCCATAAAGAAGATGTTCACCCCTATCAGATTGAAGGAATGGGAAAAAATCTTATTCCTACCGCCTTACTTTTTGATAAAGTAGACCAGTTTGTAAGAGTGAATGATGAAATGTCTGCCTACAGAACCCGTGAAATAGCTCTGAAAGAGGCTATCATGGGAGGTTATACGACCGGAGCTGTTACCCAGGCGCTTATACAATATGCCCAATCTAACGAATTTTCAAAAGATGACCTGGTTGTATTAATTTATCCTGATCATGGATCAAGATACATTACCAAGGTATACAGCGACAAATGGATGGCGGAACAAGGTTTTGTAAACAATTGTGTTCACAACTACGATGAAGTTTTCAAGACAGAATTCATCAAATAGAAATAATTACCATACAAATCAAGCCTTTTTTGTAGATCACAAAAGGCTTTTTTTAATTAAATAAAATCACTTATAAAATGTTGGATATTTTTGAAAGAATAAAAGAAAATCCAGGACCTCTTGGACAATTTGCAGATTATGGAGAAGGCTATTTTATTTTCCCGAGACTTGAAGGGCCAATCGGACCTAGAATGCAGTTTCAGGGAAGAGAAGTCATTTTCTGGAGTGCTAACGATTATTTAGGATTATGTAATCATCCTGAAGTTTTGGAAGCCGATGCAAAAGCCGCTGCTGAATACGGGATGTTTTATCCAATGGGAGCAAGGGCAATGTCCGGGGAAACAGAACAGCATTTACAACTGGAAAGGGAGCTTGCTGATTTTGTTCAGAAAGAATCTGCTTATTTATTAAATTTCGGTTACCAGGGAATGGTTTCTACCATTGACGCTTTGGTTAGCAGAAATGATGTAATCGTATATGATGTAGATTCACATGCATGTATCGTAGACGGGGTAAGACTTCACTCCGGAAAAAGATTTACCTATAGACACAATGATATCGAAAGTCTTGAAAAAAACCTTCAGAGAGCAACAAAAGTAGCTGAAGAGACCGGTGGTGGTATTCTGGTAATTACAGAAGGGGTTTTCGGAATGAGAGGTCAGCAGGGGAAGCTTAAAGAAATCTGTGACCTGAAATCCAAATATAACTTCAGACTTCTTGTAGATGACGCTCATGGATTCGGAACTCTTGGAAAAACAGGAGCCGGAGCTGGTGAAGAACAAGGATGTCAGGATAAAATCGATGTATATTTCTCTACTTTCGCTAAGTCAATGGCCGGTTTCGGAGCTTTCATTGCCGGAGATAAAGAAATCATCCGATACTTAAAATTCAATTTAAGATCACAGATCTTTGCAAAATCCCTGACGATGCCAATGGTTATCGGAGGGCTTAAAAGATTAGAGCTTTTAAGAACAAGACCTGAAATTAAAGCTAAACTTTGGGAAAACACCTATAAACTGCAAAACGGTCTTAAAGAAAGAGGTTTCAACATTGGAGACAGTAATACTTGCGTAACGCCAGTAATGATGCAGGGAACACCGGTAGAAGCAACTCTTTTGGTTAAAGATTTAAGAGAAATTTACGGAATTTTCACATCTGTAGTTGTTTACCCGGTAATTCCTAAAGGAATGATATTACTAAGATTGATTCCAACGGCGTCTCATACAGATGCTGAGATCAATGAAACATTAGCTGCCTTTGAAGCTATTCACGATAAACTGGTGGGTGGTCATTATAAGGAGCAAGCTGATAATTATCTGAAGGAGAACAACGTTCAGTTTAAAGAAATTTAAAACAATACAAAAGGCCATTTGAAATACAATGGCCTTTTTATCTATAATCCACTTCTGAATGAGTGGTAAATATCTGTCTTTTAATTTTTTAAAAGTCATTATTTTATGTAATAGATGATATTAAAATAGATGTATATGAGAAATTCTAGAAATATTAAAACAGCAATTATCAGCCTGTTTCTTACGCTTTTCTTTACAACAGCTAATGCCCAGCATTCTTATATAGATAACTATAAAGATATTGCAGCAGATCTCTCAAAACAATACGGGATTCCAAGCTCAATCATACTCGCGATAGCTATTGTGGAGTCCGGAGCCGGAACCAGCAAGGCTAGCAAAACCCTTAATAATCACTTTGGTATTTTGGGAAAGAACGATGTGAATAATTCTAAATTTAAAAGCTTTAGTACCGTTCGCGAAAGCTATGAAGCTTTTTGCCGTATGCTTTCCAAAAAGAAAATCTATACCCGGTTAAAAGATAATAACAACAGTAATGATTGGGTTAAAGCTATTGCTTCCACAGGTTATTCTACCAAACCTAATGAATGGATAAAGAAAATAAATTCTACCATTGCTAAATTCGGCTTACAAAAATAAGTTCAATTCATCTTTTACAGGCCATTAATTTTTTTGTATGATATAGATGTGATAATTTTGCAAAAAAATTCCTATTGAAAGATCTTCTTCTGATTACTCCGCCTTTTACCCAGCTTAATACTCCTTATCCTGCCACAGCTTATATTAAAGGTTTTTTAAATACCAAAAATATTACCAGCTATCAGATCGATTTGGGGATTGAAGTTATTTTGGAACTTTTTTCAAAAGAGGGTCTTCAGAACATTTTTTCCAGGAAAATTGATCTTGAAAAGTTGTCAGAAAATACCCAAAGGATTTTCGCTCTAAGGGATGAATATATAAAAACCATTGATCAGGTCATTCATTTCCTGCAAGGTAAAAATGCCACTTTGGCCCGCCAGATCTGTAGCATGAATTTTTTACCGGAAGCTTCCCGGTTCAATCAGCTGGATGATATGGAATTTGCTTTCGGAAACATGGGGCTTCAGGATAAAGCAAAACACTTGGCCACATTGTATTTGGAGGATCTATCTGATTATATTGTTGAAAATATAGATTCCGATTTTGGTTTCAGCCGGTATGCAGACCGCCTGGGGAAAAGTGCCAATTCTTTTGACGAGCTATATTCCAAATTATCAGACCGGCAAACATTTATTGATGATATCACATTAGAAATTTTAGCGGAAAAGCTACAGACCGTACAACCCAAACTTGTCTGTTTCTCTATCCCCTTTCCGGGGAATTTGTACTCCGCTTTTCGATGTGCCCAATACATCAAGAAAAATTTCCCAAACATTAAAACAGCGATGGGTGGTGGCTTTCCAAACACGGAATTAAGAGAAATAAAAGATCCCAGGGTTTTCGAATTCTTCGATTTTATTACTTTAGATGATGGCGAACTCCCAATTGAGCTTCTTTATAACCATCTAAATAACCCAACTGAAGAAGCCGAATTTAAAAGAACTTTCCTCATTGAGAACCATACGGTAACTTATAAGAATAACTCTAAACGACACGACTATAAACAGGCACAGGTCGGAACACCGGAATATAAAGATCTTTTACTCGATCAATATATTTCAGTCATTGAAATTGCCAACCCAATGCACAGTCTGTGGAGCGACGGAAGATGGAACAAGCTTACAATGGCTCATGGATGCTATTGGGGAAAATGTACTTTTTGTGATATTTCGCTGGATTACATAAGAATCTACGAACCTGTTTCTGCAAAAATCCTGGTCGACAGGATGGAGGAGCTTATTAAAGAAACTGGAGAAACCGGTTTTCATTTTGTGGATGAAGCTGCCCCACCTGCTTTAATGAGAGAAGTTGCGCTGGAAATTTTGCGCAGGAATCTCGTGGTGACCTGGTGGACCAATATCCGTTTTGAAAAGAGTTTTACCCGAGATCTTTGTTTTTTACTGAAGCTTTCGGGTTGTGTTGCTGTTTCAGGAGGACTGGAAGTAGCCAGTGACCGTCTTTTAAAATTGATTGATAAAGGGATTTCCGTTGATCAGGTGGCTCAGGTTACAAGAAATTTCACTGAAGCCGGTATAATGATCCATGCCTACCTTATGTACGGCTACCCTACCCAAACTGTACAGGAAACAATTGATTCACTCGAAATGGTACGGCAGCTCTTTGAAATGGGAATTCTGCAAAGTGGATTCTGGCATCAGTTTGCCATGACGGCTCATTCTCCGGTGGGTTTACATCCTGAAGAATTTGGCGTTACTCCTATTAAACAGGAAATTTTATTTGCCAATAACGATATTGATTTTACAGATAAAACAGGAATTGACCATAGTAAATTCAGTTTCGGATTAAAAAAATCGCTTTTCAATTATATGCACGGAATCAATTTTGATATCCCATTACAGGATTGGTTTGATTTTAAAATTCCCAAAACAACCATTCACCCCGATTATATCCACGATTGCCTTTTAGAAGAAGATCATTTTGTTTTTAAAGGAAACTCAAAGGTTATTTTTATGGACAGAAATGTTGTTGCCGAGAATTATATAAAAACAAAGAAACAAAATTCGTGGGCATATACACAACTGACATTCCATTTAAAAACAAATATCGTAAAAATAGATCTGGAGCAGCCAAAAGCAGAATGGCTCATGAAAGTGCTTGCGGAAAACGCCATTGAAAATGCAAAAAAGACAACCCTGCAACAGCTTAAAATTCAGTTTGAAGAGAACTTCGAGGATTTTGAACTGTTCTGGTTTTCAAAACCTATACAGCAACTTAAAGATAATGGTGTCATTTTAAGTTTGTAGTTTCTAATTGAGAAGTCTACCGGGATCTTTAGCTGATCCAAATTTTGATTGATTTTTATAAATGAATCAAACCCGGCATTCCATAGACAATTAAATTATTAAACACTAAACTTTTATTTCTCTACACCATCTTTTACGACCTGCCCTACAACAACCTTTTCCTGAATTTTAATAAAATTCGGATCTAAAATTGCCATCCGTTCTGCAATAGCTTTATAGGTCGGAAATTTTAAAATTGAAGCCCTTCCGGACATTTCCCTGTACAATGTAAAACTTTTTCCACCGGCTGTTTTGATCTGCTTGGTAGTGGTAATGTATTTGCCAATATATTTGCTCTTAGCATCATAGATTTCAATATCTACAAATGTTTTCTCGGCAATCTTATCATCAGATCCGAAGCTTACCGGCAAATTTGTAAAATATCCGACCGGGACACCATTGCTGAGAATTTCCCCTACATTGTTGACTTCAATTTTCATTTTGTCAATTTTACTCCGTATGGAATAAGCATCCTTGGTTTTAGTATCAAGCTTTCTTTTGGGTGTATTTTGAAAAAGCTCATCTAAATTCTTAACATTAATGCCTTTGTTATCAATGATCTTGAGGTCTTTTATACAAGTATATACTGCAGATCTTTCTTCACCGGAAAAGGCCGAAGGAGAGCTGTAATCCAATTCAATGGTCTTATCCCTGTTGTATACCCTGTTCAATTTTATGTAACTGTCTCTTACAGAATCCACGACGCTTTTATCAACAAATTCTATTGTATAAATAGGCGTCTCCTTCAGGTCCATAAAAGTGTACTCACTTGATTTATTTGAAATTTTAGCAACATGTACTCCATCAAGACTTATAATACCCCTTTTGGTTTTAAAATTCTGGGCGTTTAATACAATTCCCATCATCATAAACAACATGATCATACTCCTCATAAAATCAGATTTATATTACATAAAAAAAAGTGTAACCAAAGTTACACTTTCTTGAAAATATATTTAGCTTTTCATTTAATTACTCACAAAGGATAATTCCTTTATTATGATTAAATTCTACAACACCGCTTTTGATAGAATAAGAAAAAACAGAATCTTTTTCATTCTCTCTGGTAAGGTTCTTGGCATAAGCTTCATCGACAGAATTCACAAACAGCTTTACTTTACCATTAATTAATGAAGAAACGATTCCTGCGTGGTTTTTCATGATGTGAAATTCACCATTTTTTCCCGGAAGTAAAACAGAGTTTACCTCGCCTTCAAAAACTACGTATTCTGGTGTTAAAATTTTTATATTCATTTTAATTTAGATTAAAAGATTTCAGATCTCAGATTTCAGACAACCTTTAAAGTCTCATGTCTAGTATCTGATATCTCATGTCTAACTTATTAAGCGTTATCAGCTAACATTTTTTGTCCTGCTGCAATAGCTTCTTCGATAGTCCCCTTCAAGTTGAAAGCGGCTTCTGGTAAATGATCAAGTTCTCCATCCATAATCATGTTGAATCCTTTGATGGTGTCTTTAATATCTACCAATGAACCAGGGATACCTGTAAACTGTTCAGCAACGTGGAAAGGCTGAGACAAGAATCTCTGAACTTTTCTTGCACGGTAAACAACAGATTTATCTTCTTCAGAAAGTTCTTCCATACCAAGGATAGCAATGATATCCTGAAGAGCTTTGTATCTCTGAAGAATTTCTTTTACTCTCTGAGCACAGTTATAATGTTCTTCTCCGATAACTTCCGGTGCAAGGATTCTTGAAGTAGAAGCCAATGGATCTACCGCAGGATAGATACCTAAAGAAGCAATTTTTCTATCTAGTACTGTAGTTGCATCCAAGTGAGCAAATGTAGTTGCAGGAGCCGGGTCAGTTAAGTCATCCGCAGGTACATATACTGCCTGTACTGAAGTAATAGATCCGTTTTTAGTAGATGTAATTCTTTCCTGCATCGCTCCCATCTCAGAAGCAAGCGTTGGCTGGTAACCTACCGCAGATGGCATACGTCCAAGAAGTGCAGATACCTCTGAACCAGCTTGTGTAAAACGGAAGATATTATCTACGAAGAATAGAACGTCTCTACCTTGTCCGCTTTCTCCTCCATCTCTATAGTACTCAGCTAATGTAAGACCAGAAAGGGCTACTCTCGCTCTTGCACCTGGTGGCTCGTTCATCTGTCCGAAAACGAATGCAGCTTTTGAATCTTTCATCGCTTCTAAATCTACTTTAGAAAGATCCCAACCACCATTTTCCATAGAGTGCATGAAATCATCACCATATTTGATAATTCCTGATTCCAACATCTCTCTCAAAAGGTCATTTCCTTCTCTCGTTCTTTCACCTACTCCGGCAAAAACTGAAAGACCTCCGTGTCCTTTTGCAATATTATTAATCAACTCCTGGATCAATACTGTTTTACCAACACCGGCACCACCGAACAATCCAATTTTACCTCCTTTTGCATAAGGCTCAACTAAGTCGATTACTTTAATACCTGTAAATAAAACTTCTGCAGAAGTTGACAACTGATCAAATTTCGGAGCTTCTCTGTGGATAGGTAATCCATTTTCTTTAGAGATATTCTGAAGCCCGTCGATAGCATCACCAACAACGTTGAATAGTCTTCCGTTTACAGCCTCACCAATCGGCATTGTAATAGGATTTCCATATCCGATTACTTCCTGACCTCTTGTAAGACCATCTGTAGCATCCATTGCGATACATCTTACCGTATCTTCACCAATATGTTGTTCTACTTCTAAGACTACTTTTTCACCGTTTCCTTTAGTAATTTCTAACGCGTCATAAATACTTGGAACTGCTTCCACATTATTAAAAACTACGTCGATTACCGGACCAATAATTTGAGAAATTTTTCCTTTAATTTGGTTTGCCATTGCTAAATTTTTTCTTGGTGCAAATATAATGATTCTTCATAAACCCACAATTGGTAAAAAAAAGATTTTTATCATGCTTTTCTGATCAGATGAACAGAATCGGAAATCAAAATTCAGGTACAAAATTCACTGTTAAAAATCTCAAACAAGCTGATTAAAATTTAACAATTGATAATTTATACTGTTATTCATTCACAAAAATTAAAATTGACAACAATTCTCAGACAGCAAATTATCGAAATTGTTCATTGAAAATAACTCTTACTATATAATAATAGATAATTTTAAAGGTTTTATATTTGCAGTCAAATTTTTTCCGTTTTGAAAGTTTTCAAGAATTTTAATGACTATTCCGCGCAAAAGCCTTTAGCACTGTCTTTAGGAATGTTCGACGGGGTACATTTGGGACATAAATGCATTATCGATGAACTAAAAAAAATAGGGGCAGAAAACCAGTTGGAAACTGCTATCCTTACTTTTTGGCCACATCCAAGATTTGTTTTTAATCCCAATGAAGATTTAAAACTTTTAAATACCCTGGAAGAAAAAAAATTGTTGGTTGATAAATATGGGATCAATAATTTGTTTTTAAAAGAATTTGATGAAGAATTCAGAAATCTTACAGGAGAAGAGTTTGTTCGCCAGATCCTTATAGATAAGCTGAATGTAAAATACCTTATTATAGGATACGACCACTCTTTTGGAAAAAATAAAAGCGGAAATTTTGAACTTCTCCAAAAACTGTCTAAAGAATTGGATTTTGAAGTGGAACAAATGGAAGCCATCAATATCCACGAAAATAATATCAGTTCTACCAAAATCAGAAATGCTCTCTTAGCGGGAAATATTGTAGAAGCTAATGAAATGCTTGGTTACTCCTACTCTGTTTCAGGAAAAGTAGTTCATGGCAAGAAGATAGGAAGAACTATTGGCTATCCTACCGCTAATATCAGTACCGAATCCATTAAGTTATTGCCTAAAAAAGGGGCATATATTGTTGAAGTATATATTAAAGGACAGCCATATAAAGGAATGCTCAGTATAGGAACCAATCCTACTGTAAACGGCGATGCACTAACGGTTGAAGTGTATATCCTAAATTTCAACGAGGACATCTACGATCAGGAGATCACTGTAAAATTCAGGGATTTTCTTCATGATGAAATCAAATTCGAAGGTCTTGAAAAATTGATCGAAAGATTGGATGAAGATAAAAGAATCACCGAAAATTTTGCTTTCTAATCAGCGAGAATTTCTTCTCTGGCTTTTTTCGTTAATGAAAAGAAAACAAGATCATAGGATTGATCAATCATTTTAAAAATAAGATCTCTTTTTAACCCATCCAAAGAAACTGAATTCCAATGGGTCTTATTCATGTGATAAGCACCGGTGATCTGCGGATATTGCTCCCGAAGTTCGGCACTCCATTCAGGATCGGTCTTTACGTTGATTGCTAAAGGCTGTCTTTCCAGTCCCATTAATAAAAACATTTTCGTTCCTACTTTCATCACAAGCGTTTCATTGTCAAAAGGAAAAGTTTCGGTGACTCCTTTTTTTGCAAGACAGTAATCCAATATTTCGTTGGCATCCATTTTTAATAGCTGATTGTTTTAATGGGTTATTAGTTAAAAGATGAAAATGAGAGTTTAATAGTTGATAGTTGATAGTTGATAGTTGATAGTTGATAGTTGATAGTTGATAGTTGATAGTGCAAAATTAGTGTTTATCAAGTTCTTTTAATCTTTTAATCTTTTAATCTTTTAATCTTTTAATCTTTTAATCTTTTAATCTTTTAATCTTTTAATCTTTTAATCTTTTAATCTTTTAATCTTTTAATCTTTTAATCTTTTAATCTTTTAATCTTTTAATCTTTTAATCTTTATTATTAATTTCAAATTTAGTAAATTTAGGTAGGAAAGAAAAGTTCACAACATCATCACTAATCACATTTATTATGAAAGCTTTGGTAATTGGCGCTACAGGTGCTACCGGTAAAGATTTAGTCAATCAATTACTTAACGATAAGGAATTCGATGAAGTTGATGTATTTGTCAGAAAACCTCTTGATATCAGGAGTGATAAATTAAACGTTCACATCGTAAACTTTGATGCACCGGAAGAATGGAAAGAAGCAGTAAAAGGTGATGTTGCTTTTTCCTGCCTGGGAACCACTTTGAAAACAGCTGGGAGTAAAGAAGCCCAGAGAAAAGTAGATTTCGACTATCAGTATGAATTTGCAAAAGCTGCGAAGGAAAACAATGTGGATGACTACATTCTTGTTTCTGCATACGGGGCAAATCCTAAATCTAAAATTTTCTACTCCAAAATGAAAGGCGAGCTTGAAGAAGCTGTTAAGCAACTGCATTTTAATAAAATAACCATCTTTAAACCTGGCATGCTGGAAAGAAAAGGCTCCGACAGAACGGGAGAAGTTCTCGGAAGCCGAATTATAAAATTTGCCAACAAAATTGGACTTTTGGAAAGCCAAAAGCCATTGCCAACTCATATTTTAGCCAAAGCCATGATCAATTCTTCTAAAATCAAAAGCTATGGGTATTCCAGTATAAAACTGGGAAATATATTTTGTTTTGCGGAGAAAACGAATGAATGAAAGGTTAGAGATTAGAAATTAGAGGTTAGAGGTTAGAGGTTAGAGGAAGATAATAATTTGAGGTGATAAACTTATATTTTTTGGTCTGAGCCGAAGCTCAGACTTTTACTTCGTCGTTTTACTGTTCATACTTTTCCCTAATTTTTCATATTCAACATCATTAGGCTCCCAGAGTTCGATTTTGTTTCCTTCTATATCCATGATGTGTACAAACTTTCCATATTCATAACTTTCGATCTTATCCACGATGGTTACATTTTCTTTTTTTAACTCTTCAACCAGTTTATCAAGATGTTCTACCCTATAATTGATCATGAAGTCTTTTTCTGACGGTTGAAAATATTTTGTTTTTTCACTGAAAGGACTCCACTGGCTAAATCCTTTTTTAGAGTTATCAGTCCCCTGGTACCACTCAAATACCGCTCCATATTCATTGGTGTGAAGCCCCAGGTGATCGCTATACCATTCTCTCATTTTCTTAGGATCTTTACATTTAAAAAAAATTCCACCAATCCCTGTTACTCTTTTAAGACGGTCCTCACTGCCATCAGTAGCAGATTTAAAAGCAAATCCTAATATAAAAAAAATTAGAATGCAAAGCGCAAAAATGATCTTTTTCATGAGTTACGTTTTTATTTATTTAACCATATAAAAAAAGTGGGTGAAAACACCCACTTTGTAAAAATATACTTTTTTTTGTTTACTTAAAATATTTTGTAATCGCCTGATCAGTTGGCTTCGTAGTGCTTACAAAGCTATCTACTAATTTACCGTTTTCGTCGATCAGGAATTTAGTGAAGTTCCAAAGGATCGTAGTATTCTTAACTCCGTTTAGTTCTTTTTCTGTCAGATATTTAAAAATAGGTGCTGTATCATCCCCTTTTACAGAAACTTTAGCAGCCAATGGAAAAGTTACCCCATAATTTTTCTGGCAAAATGCACCGATCTCGGTATTGGTTCCCGGTTCCTGACCTCCAAAGTTGTTGGCAGGAAAACCCACTACTACCAATTTATCTTTATATTCTTCATAAACTTTTTCCAGATCCGCATATTGTGGCGTAAATCCACATTCCGAAGCCGTATTTACAATCAGGATCTTTTTCCCTTTAAAGTCTGCAAAATTGATCTCTTTGCCATCAAGGCTTTCTACTTTGAAATCATATATTGTTTTTCCCATAAGTTCATTGGTTTTAGCTTTAGAAATTTCACTTTTTTGGTTGGTACAACTCTGTAAGAACGCTACAAAAGAAAGTAGCAATAAGAAGATCTTTTTCATGAGTAATATGATTAGTGGCAGTTTTCACTGCGTTATTTATATAGACTATTAAAATTTAAAGATATTGGCAGGAAAAACTTTGTTGATGTCTATTTTATTGATCTGCATTACAAAATCCCCATCTTTTTTAGGGCTTGAAGATTCAATTCTGAAAGGCATTAATAGATTTCCCACTTTTCTATACTCCGAATACGTTAATGTTTCATCTTTTTTTATTTCCTTCAGAAGCATATAGGTATTGGTATCAAAATAATAGAAATTTTTATTGACATTTTTTGTTAATTCTACTTTATGGCAATAAATATCTCCCACTTTCTCTTTTCCCAGATATTTAGCTTCAAAACCTTTATTCTCCCAGTCAATGAAATCATTATCAAAACTTTCGGGAATATAATTCGGATATTCCTGAACTTTATTTGTGGCATAGTTCATTGCATATCCTTTGCTTCCGTCATAGCCTTCAATCGCAGTTTCTTTATTATTAATGGTAAGAACTGTTTTAGTGAGATTCGGGCGTTGCTGATAAATTTTTATCGGATATTCATCTTTGATCCCCAAAATTACTTTCCCTTGAAGTAATACTGAATTTAACAGCTTCCAATTTGTCAGTCCGCCTGATAGTTCAATATTTTTATCGATAATTTCCTTAGCGGTCTGTGCAAAAGTAATTTGTGAATAAATCAGTACGAATACTAAAAGTAATTTCTTCATTAATTCAATTTATAATTCAAATATAAGGCGAATTTGTAAGAAAGCAAATTTGTGAAAATGTAAAATCGTACTCATTTAACAATTTTACAAATTTGCTATGTAGCAATTCAGCCCTGCTTCCTTTTTGCCTGTTGGTAATTTAGTTGATCAATTTTCTTGCTTTTTCCAAATCCTCAGGTGTATCAATTCCAACTCCAATAAAGTTGGTCTCTATTAATTTAATTTTCATCCCATATTCCAGGTAACGGATACATTCTATTTTTTCCGAAATTTCTAAAGGTTTCATTTCCAGTTTAGAAAACTGCAGCAATGCATGCTTCCTGAATGCATATACTCCAATGTGCTTGAAATAATCTACAGCATACGAGATCTCCCTGTGGTAAGGAATAACTGAGCGGCTAAAGTATAATGCAAAACCATTATTATCGGTAATAACTTTCACATTATTTGGATTTTCAATTTCCTCCTTTTCAGTCAGCTTTATCTTCAGGGAAGCTAATGAAATTTCCTGATTCTGGTCTTCTTTAAAAACTTCAATCAGCTGTTTTAGAGGTTCTGTCTTTAAAAAAGGCTCATCACCCTGCACATTGATCACAATATCACAATCTATATGCTGAACTGCCTCCGCAATACGGTCACTTCCTGTTTCATGCTGCCCGGTCATTACGGCCTTTCCTCCATTATTAATAATCTCATTATAAATAATCTCAGAATCACACGCTACAAAAACTTCATCAAATAAACCCGTTTCCAGAACATTCTGATAGGTGGTCGTAATTACTGTTTTACCACCTAAAATCTGCATTAATTTTCCGGGAAACCGGCTTGCTTCGTAACGGGCGGGAATAACTGCTATGATCTTCATTGAACGATTCTTATTATTTTAATTTTTTTTAAATATAAGCAAAATATGGACTTCTTCTTAAAAAGAAACGTTTACTCCCAACATATTATAGCCTAGATTCGTAGAAGCAATAAAATTCAATTTATATTTTACTTTTCCTGTACTTGCTCCTGAAACTGTATATCTGTTTTTCGAAATGGTTTTCCCTATAAAATATCCCATTAGCAAGGCTAAAGGATAATCCGATGCCCAGTGAACCTGGCTTTGCATCATCTGAAAAGCCATCGCTCCTGCCAATGTATATCCTACTGGTTTAATCCATACTGCGTCAGGATAATTATCTGCAATCACCGTGATAGCCGACATAAATGTTGTTAAATGTCCCGATGGCATCGCATCATAACTTGATGTGTTTTTAGCAAAAGCTGCAAAGCTTGGAAAAGGAGTCCAGTGTCCTCCGGGATTACCTTTTTCTATTGCTATAAAAGGACTTTCCCTACCTGTAATCCTCTTTATTGTTTGTGAAAAAACACCGGAAAGCAATAAACTTTCCATTAAACCACTGGCGGTTGCCTGAGCCCTGTAGTCATCTTTTATCCAACCATACGTCGCAAAACCTATCCCTAACAATACAACTGTAGAGCCATTACCGATGAGATATAAACCTGAGCCGATATCTTTCGGTATTTTTATAACTCCTCCGATTTTACTGTAATTGTTATCGGCACTCATCCCCCATTTTTCACCCAGCTCTCTTGAATTATCAATCAATTTCTGATCGAATGGAATAAGCACCAAAGTACTTGCTATTGCACCTCCTAAGTAATAAGCATGATCCTTTGCAACAAAGTCCTTATTAGTATCTATAAAATCTTTCGGAGCCCTGGTAATAAATTCGAAAAGCTTAGGCTTATGATAGGTTCGCACAGAACCGTCTTTGAGAATATAGCTCTGTGATTTTAACGATTTTTCGATGGTGCTGTCTTTTTTCTGCGACCATACCATTACTGATATAGGTAATAACAGCCATTTAATTTTTTTCACTTTGTGTTTTTTTTGATACCCGCAATCAGCTAGCCGGTTCATGAGACTTTCAACAGAAACAAAAGTTCATTACAACAACTGATTGCGGGTTTTTATTTTATTTTAAATTGCTTAATGCCTGCTCTAATTTTGGCATCATTACTTCAATTTCGTTTACTGCTAATCCTCCTACAGAAGCACGGAACCAAGGTTCAGATTTTTCTTCTCCGAAGGCAGAGAAAGGAACTAAAGCTACACCCGCTTCATTGATTAAATAAAAAACAAGATCAGATGAATTTTCTATAGTGTTCCCATCCGGTTTCGTTTTTCCGATATAATCCAACTTGATCGTAAGGTAAAGGGCTCCCATAGGCTCAATGCTTTCCACGGCTAATCCTTTGCCTTTTAAATCCTGGATTCCTTTATGAAGAACTTTAAGGCTTTCTTCCAGTTTTCCTTTAAATTCATCAACAAAAGTATTTACATCTTCAGAGTTCTGGTAATATTTAGCTGTTGCCTCCTGCTCTGGCTTAGGTGCCCAAGCTCCTACGTGTGTAAGCAAAGCTTTCATTTTATCGATAATATGAGATGGCCCGAACCCCCATCCTACACGCACTCCTGTTGCAGCAAGACATTTTGAGATCCCATCAATATAAATCGTATAGTCTTTCATTTCAGGGAATAGAGAAACGGGATCATAATGTTTAGCATCAAAAGTAAGATTCGAGTAGATTTGGTCATACATCAGATATAAAGGCTTTTCATCAGCGCCTCTTTTTTTATTTTCTTCGATGATGAGTTCGCAGATTTCAGAAAGCTGGTCTTTTGTAAACATCGTTCCTGTTGGGTTCAATGGCGAACAAAGCGCTAATAAAACAGCACCACTTAAGTGAGGTTTAAGATCAGCAGCAGTAGGTAAAAAGTTATTTTCAGGAGTCGTCTTCACCTCAATAGCATCAGCAGAAGTAAGATACGCATAATGATTATTATTCCAAGAAGGAATAGGATAAATAACTTTATCACCTTCATCCACAATCGTCTTATACACTGCATAAATCAAAGGTCTAGATCCTGCAGTAATTAAAATATCATTGGCTGAATACTCCAGATTCCATCTTGATTTAAGATCTTTTAAAACTTCATTTCTTAAAGATAAAAGTCCGTTTGCAGGCGGATAATTCGTCAGATTATTCTGATAAGCTTTCTGAATCTCCTCCTTTAACTTTGCAGGTATCGGATAGATATTAGAATTCAGGTCACCAATAGTAAGATTGGCTATCTCCGCTCCTTTTGCCTTTAAATCATTTACTTCATTACCAATTTTTACAATTTCAGAACCAATCAGGTTCGCCGCTAATTTTGAAACTTTCACTTTATTTAAATATTTATTGTTTTTGACTAATGTTATATGTTATTAAGTATAAGTTATAAATTTTGTTTTTAATTAGAGAGCTCTTTCCTAATACTCTCATTTATAAATGTATAAACCAATTTATAACTTTCATTTTCAGTCTAGTTTAAGATCTGCTTTTACCTGATCAATTTTCTCATCCAAAGATTTTAATTTATCTCTGAAATCAGCTTCGGAAGTAATCATATCTTTTACCGAAATATAAAACTTGATCTTTGGTTCTGTTCCGGAAGGTCTTACACAAACTTTAGTTCCATCCTGAGTATAGTAAATCAATACATTGGATTTTGGAATTTCATTCATAACCTGTTTTTCATTTTTAGAAACAATAAAATGGGTTTGTTCCTTAAAATCTTTAATATCTTCAACCAAAGACCCCGCGATTTCTTTTGGAGGGTTTTCTCGGAAATTTTTCATCATGTTCTGAATTTCTTCAGCTCCGTCCTTACCTTTTCTGACAAGATTCACCAATCCCTCATAGTACATTCCTGTCTCCTGATATATCTCAATCATATATTGATACATCGTTCTGCCATTGGCTTTGCACCATGCTGCAATTTCGCACGCCAAAAGAATACTTCCACAAGAATCTTTATCACGAACAAAATCCCCGGTCATAAAACCAAAGCTTTCTTCTCCTCCGCAAACAAACTTTTCTTTTCCCTCAGCTTCACGGATCATTTTTCCGATCCATTTAAACCCAGTAAGACCTGCCTTACAGGCAACCCCAAATTTTTGGGCAATATCAAAGAAAATATCTGACGTAACAATCGTAGAACCAATAAACTCTTTTCCAGTGATCTTATCCAGTTTTCTCCATTCATTTAGAATATAATACGTAAGAATAGTATTGGTTTGATTACCATTCAGCAGTTGCATTTCTCCATCAAGGTTTCTCACTGCAATTCCCAATCTGTCACCATCCGGATCTGTTCCAATCACAATATCAGCATTGGTAATTTTTGCAAGATCCATTGCCATTTCCAATGCAGCAGGCTCTTCAGGGTTTGGGGAAGCTACAGTAGTAAAGTTTCCGCTAGGAATCATCTGTTCTTTTACAAGATCCACTTTTTTGAATCCTGCTTTTTCCAAAGCCTTCGGAACCGTTGTATAAGTTGTTCCGTGAATGGATGTAAAGACAATATTCAGGTTCTCTTTTCCAACATTCTGATACGTGGAATTCTCAATACAGGCATCAATATAAACATCATCCTGCTCTGCCCCGATCCATTCAATAAGATCATCGTTCCCGTCAAATTTAATTTCATCAAATTTCACAGAATACACCTCATTGATAATTGCTTCATCATGAGGCGGAACAATTTGAGCTCCATCATTCCAGTATACTTTATATCCATTATATTCCGGTGGATTGTGAGAAGCCGTAAGTACAATACCCCCGTTACATTTTTTATCACGAACGGTAAAAGACAATTCCGGCGTAGGTCTGTGATCTTTAAAAAGCAATACCTTAATTCCATTAGCCGTTAAAACATCAGCTACCAGTTTTCCAAATTCTTTGGAATTATGACGAACGTCATAAGCGATAGCTACTTTAATTTCCTCATTGGGAAATTGCTTTAACATATAGTTCGCAAGTCCTTGTGTAGCTTGACCTAAAGTGTATTTATTTAAACGATTCGTTCCAACCCCCATAATTCCTCTCATACCTCCGGTTCCAAATTCCAGTTCCCTGTAAAAAGAATCTTCCAGATCAGGAGAATTACTATCAATTAATAATTTCACAGCATCTCTCGTTTCCTGATCAAACGTTTCACTTAACCAAAGTTTCGCTTTTTCTAATGTTGTCATATTTGTATCTTATTTAAGCTGGAAGTCTGATGTCGGAGGCCTTTCAGCTGTCTCCATATCAACTTTTGCAGCGTATATTTATTATTCTTTTATTGCATTTCTGTATACATTTCTTTACAACTTTATTCAGAAATATATTTTCTATTCTTTTTTATAAACAATTACATGCTCTCCTAACTTTCAGCTTCTATTATAGCGTCTTATTTTCAACCTTTGTTGTTTTATCAATTTTGAAAGCGCGGATAGGATCATTATAATATAAAAACTTTGCTGTATTCTGAATATGTCCTTTAAGAGAATCTTTTACATTAACTTCAGCATAATTCCCGTTTTTAGAATCAATATTCAGGTTGGTGATTTTCCAATACGGAGCAATCAGGCTAGCCGTATCAGAAATCTTTATTACTGCATTTTTAGTTTCTCCTAAAAAATTGGCCCTACTCCTGTCCACCATCTCTATTTCCGCTCTTCTTGTGTTCACTGAACCCATAAATGTAGCGTTATTCTTTAAATTAAGCTTAAAATTATCTGTTTTTATTTCACTCGAAATATTCATTTCTACAGAATCTGAAATGGAAACTTTTTCAAGATTATATTTTGAATAAATGGTCACATTATAAAAATCAACTCCCTTTGTTCCTCTTTTTTCTTTTATTGAAAGAGTTTTGTCTTTCACATCTACATCTAAATTATTGGCAACATTTGGATAAGTCTCTATTTCAACAAAATTTTTAGGTCCTCTTGCATAAAATACCCTAAATTTCCCGTTAAGGTCCAGGTTGACAAATTCAGAAACATTCACATCTTTTCTCTCAATATTTCCTTTGGGTGAAACTTTTCCACAAGAAATTACGGCTACAAGCACAAATATGTACAATATATTTTTCATACTTACTTAAAATATTTTATATAAAACTGCAATTATTGCAAGACTTTCTATTCCCATTACCACATAAAGAATTGATACTCTCACCATTAAACCTGGTTTTGAGTATGATTTTTTAAAAGCATTCCAATAAGTGATTGCAGGAAAGAGAATAAAAAGAACGAATAAAATTTTATCAGCAATATCAGTAATTTTTGATAAAGGCTTCCATAAACCCATAAAACTTACGATATCATCTAGCAAAAATATAACTAAAATTCCTAAAAGACTTACTGTTCCAAGGATAAAATGCTCACCAAGATTCAATTTTACCTTTTTAAAAATAAAAAAAGCGTTAACTGCGAGCATTGGGATAATAACAAAGAGGATTGTTTTGGAGTATCTCGCAAAAAAAGTTCTTACTTCAGAAGATTCAGGAATTGCTTCTTTCGTTGCAAATTTTTCGTAAAAATGTAAGGTCAGGACATTAAAGCTAAAAAGAATCAGCAACAACGAAATAAAGTTGTAATATCTGATTCTTTTTCCTGCTATATAATCCATTGCTGTTTTCCCGGGCCGAAACAAAATACTCTTTATTGTTTTGAAAAAACGGGTTTCTACATGCCAGATGGATCCTAAGATGTCATTTTTAATAAGTGAGATATGAGTTATTCTTGTTGTGTCGGTCTTCTGTCCGCAATGAGCACAAAACTCACCGGAGATTGTATAACCGCAGTTCAAACAACTCTTTTTAACCATATCCTATTAAATCACTTCATCAATATTATAATTTTTATGTTCTCTATTAGTCCTGATGATCATTTCTCCTAAGAAGCCGGCAATAAAAAGCAATGTTCCCATAATCATCATGGTTAAAGCAATAAAGAACCATGGATTATTGGTAATCAGATGGCCGTAAATTCCTCTGGAGACATCAATTAATTTCGAAACACCCAGCCAAAATGCCGAAAGGAATCCAAAAATAAACATAGTGGTTCCCACCGCTCCAAAAAAATGCATAGGTCTTCCTCCGAAACGGCTTACAAACCAAAGTGTTACTAAATCCAGAAATCCCCGGATAAACCTTTCGGTACCAAATTTGGAAGTCCCGTAAGGCCGGGCCTGATGACGGACTTCTTTTTCCGTAATCCTTTTGAATCCTGCATTCGCAGCCAGAACCGGAATGTATCGATGCATATCTCCATATACATCAATAGATTTAACGACCTGTTTTTTATATGCCTTCAAACCACAATTGAAATCGTGCAGCTCCACTCCTGAAACTTTTCTAGCAGCAGCATTGAAAAGTTTAGACGGAACATTTTTGGTCATTACATTGTCAAAGCGTTTCTTTTTCCACCCTGAAACAATGTCGTAATTATCTTCAACGACCATTTTATAAAGATCAGGAATCTCTTCAGGAAAATCCTGTAAATCAGCATCCATTGTAATGATCACATCTCCGTGTGCTCGTTCAAACGCTGCATGCAATGCCTGGGATTTCCCATAATTTCTGGAAAATTTAATTCCATGAATCTGTGGATGCTGTACCTTCAGATTTTCGATAATGCTCCAGGACAAATCCGTACTTCCATCATCTACAAACCAGATTTCATAGGATAAATTGTTCGTTGCGCAAACCAGATCAATCCTTGAAAACAGCTCTTCAAGAGAGTCTTCTTCATTAAGTAGCGGAATAATTATAGATAAGTTCATTTAATTTTTATAAAGATTTATTGATGAATCGTTTTTGTTCTGAAAAACGCTCCGAAAAACAGGGACAAAACTACGTAAAATATAAGAATTGCTGCAAAATATCCTGAAAAATGACTTGCAGTAAGCATATCTTTTCCTTTTACAGCTTGTGGAGAAAAGCTTTGACTTCTCTCTTTGTATTTTTGATCTAATTCATCAATGTCTTTCTGATGTTTCAAAATCTTTCTTGCAGACTGATATTCAGAATCTAATTCAGATTTTTGTCTTTCAACATACTGGTAATTTAACAGTTTTTTAGCATCTTTATCAACAAAATTCAGGAACAGGTAAATGCTAAATATGGAAAGAATTCCACCAATAAACATGGGCACAAAAGATCTCTTGAAAGCTTCTCTGAAACCCATTTTATGGGTATTCCAACGTGATTTAACAGACCAGAATGCTCCTCCTGCATAAATAACAGGCAATACGAAAGCATTGATTTTGAGGGATGTATCAAAATAATGAATTCCTGAGAAGAAGTAGTATGCTACAAAAAAAACAATCATTGTAGCGATAAATAGTATAATTCCTATAGTGGATGGACTTTTCGTCATATTCTTATTTTTAGAAAAATTTTAGAAAAATTATTACCCTAAATTTCAGCAATTTAGCACCAGTAAAGCTTTTTTTCGTTCATTTTTCTGTAATATTATTTTCAAATTTATAATTAATTCCTATCTTTGCACCGGCAAGTCCTACACAACCAGCTCCTGAGAATCCTCCAGGGTGGGAACACAGCAAAGGTAATCGGTCGTAGCGGTGTGATGTAGGTAGCTTGCCATTTTTTATTTCCCTTAGTTTAAAATTCAAACTCCTCTCCCAATTTCGGTAAAACAAGCTCTACATTTTTATCACTAAAATGTTTTAAAGCACTTTCATGATTTATTTCAATAGCCGGGAAAGTATCAAAATGACATCCTATTACTTTTGGTGTTTTTAGCAATTCAGAAGCTGCAAAGGCCGCTTTTCTCGGGCACATTGTATAATGGCTTCCAATTGGTAAAATGGACAAATCAATGTTTCCGTAAAGCCTTGGAAATAATTCCATATCTGCCATTACCCCTGTATCCCCTGCCAGATAAATATTCTTACCTTCAGGTAATCTGAAAATATATCCCACAGGAACACCTCCATAGCTTCCATCAGGGAAAGAACTAGTATGGTGAGCCGGAACCATGGAAATTTTAAGATCGTCGATTTTTGCCGATCCTCCTAAGTTCACATCATCTTTGTTTTTTGCAGCCTTGAAGTATCCACACACTTCAGGCACCCCGATAACGGTAGCTTCTGGATGATATTCCAAAACTTCCGCCACATCTGCTATATGATCACCATGAGCGTGGGTCAGCAGGATATAATCGATTTTCTGGGCAGAAATATCAAATCCGGACTCTGCTTTTTTATAATTATAAAAAGGATCACTTAAAATAGTCTTATCCTTGTATGTGAACAAAAAACAATTTTGTCCTAAGAATTGTATTTTCATTTTGATTTTATTTTAATTATGTTAAATATAATTTTCAAGTATTTCTAAATAATGTTTCAAAGATTGTTGATATTGAATAAACAAAGAATACATTACTTATTTTTGGGGAAATTTATCTTCAATCAGTCTGAGGTTAATGCCATGTTCCAGATATGCTTTACAACCGTCTAAAACTGTCGTAAAACCACCCGTATTATCATTAATTGTCTTTAAAAGATCTTCACCTGTCTGGGTAAATCCATAGCTTTTAATCACAACCAAAGTCCCTTTTTCCATTTCTTTGAATTCATAATCCACATTAGATGAGGGATCACCCCATCCTGTTTTGATAAGATGATTGGGAATGATTTTATGAACAGTGACATTATTTTTCACTCCATACATTTCCCATTCCCAGGTAATTGTTTTACCTTCTTCAAGTCTTCCGCTCGATTTCGTAAACCAAAATTGAGTGGTTAGTTCAGGATTAATAAATGCTTCAAACACCTCATGAACAGGTTTTCTGATAAGCATTTGAGCTTCAACGAATGCAGGAGAATTACTCATACTGATTAATTTGTTTAGTTAAAAAAATTAAGTCCAATTGCTGTCAGTACAGCCATAGTAAACGTAAGGATACCCACTTGTTTCAAATACTGATCAAGTTCTTTAGGCTCCTTTACAGACATTATTTTCCTTCTCAGTTTAGCAAACGGGATTAACAGGATCATTACAATGAATACATAGTAATTTTGCGACTGTATGAAACCGTTTATCCCTAAAAAGATAAGGATTAAAATCAGAGGAAGCTGCAAAAGGATCATCTCATAAATCATTGCATTCCTGAAACCTAATCTTAAAGCAAAGCTGTTCTTCCCAGATAATCGATCCGTTTCAATATCCCTCATATTATTAAGATTTAAAACAGCCATACTCATCATTCCAACTGCCGTTCCCGGCAATAAGATATCCCAGCTGAATGTTTTTGTGAACAGAAAATAACTTCCGCAAACAGAAACCAAACCAAAAAAGATAAATACAAAAACGTCTCCCAATCCCATATACCCGTAAGGTTTCTTACCTACAGTATAGCCGATTGCCGCTAAAATACTTGCAACTCCCAGACCTATAAAAATGTAAAACTCATTCATATAATCGGGAATAAAAGCAACGTACAGCAAAACAACAGTTGCTATAAAGGACAAGGTTGAAAATAAGATCACTGCATTCTTCATTTGCTTTGCTGTAATCTTTCCTGAAGCTACTGCTCGACTTTCGGCCTCACTGATTCTTTTTGCATCTGTCCCTTTTACGCCGTCACCATAATCATTGGCATAGTTTGATAAGATCTGATAAAGAAGGGTTACCAGCAGGGCTAAAGCAAAAATCTTCCAATCCCAGGTCCCTCCTTCACCGTATAATTTCCATTTTGCAATGAAACTACCCATAATAATTCCGCTCAAAGAAAGCGGTAAAGTTCTTAGCCTTGCGGCTTTTATCCAATCTTTCATAGTTATAATTGATAAGCGATAATTGATAAATGATACCGTGATCATTTATCAACTATCATTTATATTTTTATGATATCCATTGATTTTCCCCGAAGTCAGGTTTTCTTTTTTCCAGGAATGCATTTCTCCCTTCCTGAGCTTCTTCAGTCATATAAGCCAAACGGGTAGCTTCTCCTGCAAAAACCTGTTGTCCCACCATTCCATCGTCAGTTAAGTTCATTGCGAATTTCAGCATTCTGATGGAAGTCGGAGATTTGGCTAAAATTTCCTGTGCCCATTCATAAGCTGTATCTTCTAATTCTTCATGTGGAATAACGGCATTCACCATTCCCATCTCCAAAGCTTCCTGGGCAGAATAGTTTCTTCCTAAAAAGAAAATTTCACGGGCCTTTTTCTGGCCTACCATTTTTGCAAGATATGCAGAACCATAACCACCATCGAAGCTTGTAACGTCAGCATCCGTTTGTTTGAAAATAGCATGTTCCTTACTAGCTAGCGTGAGATCACAAACCACATGAAGCGAATGTCCTCCACCTACTGCCCAACCCGGAACAACGGCAATTACTACCTTAGGCATAAAACGGATTAAACGCTGAACTTCTAAGATATTCAGACGATGTCTTCCATCTTCACCTACATACCCTTGATGTCCTCTTGCTTTTTGGTCTCCTCCACTACAGAAAGCCCATCCTCCGTCTTTAGGACTTGGTCCTTCTCCTGAAAGCAAAACAACACCTATTGAAGAGTCTTCATAAGCGTCATAAAAAGCATCATATAATTCTGAAGTTGTCTTAGGTCTGAAAGCATTACGAACCTCCGGTCTGTTGAAAGCAATTCGAGCTACACCATTGCATTTTTTATAGGTAATATCTTCGTATTCTTTAGCGGTTTTCCACTCAATCATCTTGTAAAAATTTTTCTCAAAGATACGGAATTGCAGAGAATTTTAACGTTCCAAAAACAAGGATTATCATGTAAAAAAACATTGAAACTGAGGAAGCTCATTTTCGGATTAAAAAACAAAAACCGAAACAAAATTGTTTCGGTTTTCTATATCAATTCTTTTAAAGAATATTATTTAGCTTTTCCCTGAAGTTCAGCTTCTTTAGCTTTCATTTCAGCCATCTTAGCCTGATTCTTAGTAATGCTGTAAATCTCCTTCAGCATAGTAACCGCATTTGCATCATTAGGAAGAGCCTTATACCAGCTTTCAGCATAAGGTAAAGCTTTGTTAAATCTTTCTTTTCTGGCTTCAATAAGCTTCGTTGCATCATCCGGCTTAGTTTTTCTAAGCGTGTTGATTTCATTTACCGCTTTATCATCTTCTCCGATTATTGTATACACTAAGTTTTGATAAGCATTGGCAAAATCAGGCTTCAACTCAATTGCTTTTTTGAAAGAAGCTTCAGCATCTGCACCGGTAGCAGGATTTTTAGATTGCATAACTCCTAAATTATACCAATTGGTAGCATCATTAGGATTTTTTGCCAACTGCTCTTTTAAAGTAGCCACAAATTTATCTGTATTTCCTGACTGATAATAAGCTGTACTTTGGAAGTCTTTCAGCTTAGCATTATTAGGAAATTTAGCTAATCCTTTTTCAATGATAGCTACAGCCTCGTCATTCTTTTTGGCATTTAAAAGCAATGTAGATAAAGTCTCATATAAATCAGGCTCTACACTTGGAGTTTGCTCTGTTTTGAAGTCTGAATAATCTGAAGATTTTTTCAGCATCTCCCAAGTTCCTTTATCATAAGTAGCAACCTGACCTGTTTTTTTATCTTTTGCCGTATAGTTGGTCTGAACTCCTGTATATCCTGAATTGATCAATTCAGTATAGATCTTAATGGCTTCATCAACGTTGTTAGCCAAAGCATAGTTAAGTCCTGCATAATACATATACACTTTATCATCTTGGCCATTCGTTTTTAACAGGTTATAAACCTCTAAAAACTTAGGAGCCGCAACAGCATAGTTTTTCGCATTATATGCATCCATAGCTGCTTTGTTAGCATCTTGTAGCTGAGCATTTACATCCTTCTTCTGTCCGAAAACAAAAGCTGAAGAAATAATCGCTATACTTAAAATTAGCTTTTTCATAATCAGAATTTATTTTATTTACATTTATTCTTCAGAATCTGAATCTCCGTTTTCATCTGCAGACTCTTCATTTTCCGAATTATTTTCTAATTGTGGTGTTACATTTGCATCTGCATCGCTGCTTTGTGTAGATTCTGCTCCTTCTTCTCCTTCCTCCAACTCTTCTTCTACATCCTTATCCATCTCCACTTTTGCAATCGCCGCAATTTCATCATTTTTCTTAAGGTTGATCATTCTAACCCCTTGTGTATTTCTACCCATAACCCTCATTTCATCCATATTCATACGAATAGCAACACCGGATTTATTGATGATCATCAAGCCATCTTCATCCGTTACATTCTGGATGGCAATAAGATTTCCTGTTTTTTCGGTAATGTTTAGCGTAATAACTCCTTTTCCTCCTCTGTTGGTAATTCTGTAATCTTCAACAGCAGTTCTTTTACCATAACCCTTTTCAGAAACCACTAAAACGGTTTCATTCTCTACATCGTTCACAACAATCATACCAATTACCTCGTCATTATCTTCCATGGTAATACCACGAACCCCGATAGATCCTCTACCTACCTCTCTTACTTTTTCTTCCGGGAAGCGGATACATTTACCATTTTTAGTAGCAATCATAATCTGAGAAGTTCCGTTCGTAAGCCATGCTCCTAACAATTGGTCATTGTCTCTGATTTCAATAGCATTAATACCATTAACTCTTGGTCTTGAATAAGCTTCAAGAGATGTCTTCTTGATCGTACCGTTCTTAGTGATCATAACCACACTCATCTGATTGATGTATTCAGCATCTTTCAGATCATTGGTTCTGATATATGCTTTGATCTTATCATCCGGTTCGATATTGATAAGGTTTTGTACAGCTCTTCCTTTTGCCGTTTTAGAACCTTCAGGGATTTCAAATACCCTTAACCAATAACATCTTCCTTTTTCTGTAAAGAACAACATATACTGGTGATTGGTCGCAGAAACAATATATTCAAGGAAATCTTCATCTCTTGTTGTTGCCGCTCTGTTTCCTACACCACCCCTACTCTGGATCTTATATTCTGACAGGGAAGTCCTCTTGATATATCCTGCGTGAGAAATAGTAAGAACTACCGCTTCATTAGGAATAATGTCTTCAATTGACATTTCACCTCCTGAATAATCGATTTCAGTTCTTCTTTCATCACCATATTTTTCTTTTACTTCAAGTAATTCCTCTTTAATGATTTCAAACCTTCTGCTTTCGTTAGCAAGGATATCTTCTAAATTCAGAATTTCTTTCATGATCGCGTCATACTCATCACGGATCTTATCCAGTTCCATTCCCGTTAAACGAGCCAAACGCAGATCAAGAATTGCCTGGGCCTGGATTTCAGAAAGATCAAACTCCTGAATCAATCCTTCCTTAGCAGCCTGTGGGTTTACACTGTGACGGATTATAGAAATTGCCTTATCCAGAGAGTCCTGCGTACCGATCACCTTCATGAATCCTTCAAGGATATGTGCTCTTTCTTTGGCTTTCTTAAGCTCAAACTGAGTTCTTCTTATAACAACATCATGTCTGTGCTCTACAAAGTGATGGATAATATCCTTTAAGTTTAATTGTTCCGGTCTTCCGTGTACCAAAGCAATATTGTTGACACTGAAAGATGTCTGAAGTGAAGTATATTTATATAATAAATTCAATACAACATTCGGAATCGCATCATTTTTCAGCTCATATACAATACGAAGTCCGTTTCTGTCGGACTCATCTCTTATCTCATAAATCCCTGGAATTTTCTCATCTTTAACCAGCTCAGCTGTCCGGGCAATCATTTCAGCTTTGTTTACCTGATATGGAATTTCAGTTACGATAATAGCATTTCTGTTTCCTATCTCTTCGAAATTAACTTTTGCTCTAAGAACTACCCTTCCTCTTCCTGTATGGAATGCATCTCTTACTCCATCGTATCCATAAATAATTCCTCCTGTTGGAAAATCCGGAGCAACGATGTGCTGCATCAGCTCATCTATGGTAATTTCTTTATTATCGATGTAAGCAACAATAGCATTAACAGACTCAGACAGGTTATGCGGGGCCATGTTGGTTGCCATACCTACGGCAATACCGGAAGTTCCGTTAACTAAAAGATTAGGGATTTTAGTAGGCATTACAGTAGGTTCCTGTAAGCTGTCATCAAAGTTATTCTGAAAATCAACTGTTTCTTTGTCAAGATCAGCAAGAACGTCGTCAGAGATTTTTTTCAATCTTGCCTCAGTATAACGCATTGCTGCAGGTGGATCTCCATCCATTGAACCGAAGTTCCCCTGACCATCAACCTGTGGATAACGTAAACTCCAGGATTGCGCCATTCTTACCATTGCATCGTATACAGAAGAGTCTCCGTGAGGGTGATATTTACCTAAAACATCCCCAACAATTCTCGCAGATTTTAAGTATTTTCTATTAGAAAAAACCCCTAATCCATACATACCATAAAGCACTCTTCTATGAACGGGTTTTAAGCCATCTCTTACGTCAGGTAACGCCCTTGAAACGATAACCGACATCGAATAATCGATATAAGATGACTTCATTTCATCAACAATGTTGATAGGAATTAGTCTTTCTCCTTCTTTTTGCATAAACAAATTTTATTATAATGACAGTCAGACTTTTAGCTGTGAGTCTGAAAATTATTTATTTTGGTTTTTTAATAACGGGCTAATTTACGAAATTTTTACCGATTTTTGTGGTAGAATTTATCCACAAAATCTTAAAAATTCTTAAAATATGAGCCTATTAAGTATAACTTTCCATTGCACAAAAAATAATCTTGAAGAGTGGGAAAATTATATGGATGAGACATTGGTTTTAATGACTGAAAATCTAATGGATGTAAACAAATATATTCTTTCTGAGATCGAAAGTGATTATATCGACGAAGGGAAGAATTATAATCTCTTGCTGATCTTTGATAATGATGAGCTTCGGACAGATTTTATCGAGAGTGAGCTCTTAAACATTAGAGAAAGAGTTGAAAAACAGTTCGGGCAAGAGGTCATGATATTCAATACTTTCTTGAACCCTAAAAAAACAAGAATGTAATCATAAAAAAGCTCTGAGATTTCAGAGCTTATTTGTTGTATTAAAAATTAATTATAAATCTCTTTCATTACCTCGAATGATGCGGAGGTCCATGTGGTCTTGGCGGTGGAGGTGGATGATGCAGACAAGAAGTAAGCAGGAAAACCAACGCCAGTATGCCGATAGTTTTAGTCAGGGTTTTCATATTTTTTCTTTTTATGATTACCATAACAACAACAATCTGGATGCCAGATATTTACTTTATACATAATAAATTCTAAAACACCTTATAAATTAAAAACCCTGCTTTTCCAGGGTTTTAATTTTTCAAGAGATCTTAATCTCTGTGATGTTTTTTATGTTTCTTGTGTCCTCGTCCTCTATCATCATCATATTCGTAATAGTACACTCTTTTTTTAACCTGGCCCGGTGCATAGTATCTTGCACTTCCGCCATACACTTTCTTAGCTTGGCCCGGAGGTAATCCTCTCCTTCCATGGTGGTATTCCTGCACTGTACAGCTACTTAGCATTAAAGTCAAAGAAACCACACCTAGCATTTTTATCAAACCGTTCATATTTTCATTGTTTCGAATTTCGAAATGTATATAAACAAGGTTGATGCCAAAAGCAAAAAGAAGTTAGAGGTTAGAGGACAAAGTTAAAGTTTAGGAATGCGTTGCCGTTTTTTAAAGCGGACACTGCCTAATCAAACCCAACTGTCTCACTTCTCTTTTCAAGCATGACAAGATCTTTCCACTCTCCATTGAGCTTTCCCACTTTTTTACGAACTCCCACTGTTCTGAATCCATTCTTCTGATGAAATTTTATAGAAGCTTCATTTTCCGGAAATATATTAGACTGTAAAGTCCAGAATCCATGATATTCACTATCCAGAATCATCTTTTTAAGCAGCACAGATCCCAGCCCTTTTCCCTGGTACTGATTATCAAAATAAATACTCACCTCAGCAACACCTTTAAAACATTCTCTTTTACTCACAGGCTTCAAAGCCGCCCATCCGACTACTTCATTATTTTCATTCTCCAATATCCACCTGCAATCATTGAAAAATTCCGTATTCCAAACTTCTCTGTTAGGAGCCTCTGTCTCAAAAGTGGCAATCCCACCATCAATTCCCTGTTGAAATATTTCTAATACACGTACTTCGTCACTGGGAAGCATTTCTCTGATCTCGTAGTTCATTTTATTACTGATATTTTCTTTTATTTTTTCTTTTTATCCTCGAATAATGAGTCTGCTTTGTCTGGTTATCTTCCGAAACAACACTGATATTCCCATCCACTTCCAGAATCGATAACCTTACATCTTCTATTCTTTCTACTCCATGCTCCCTGATCGCTTCCTCCAGCTCATCTTTGGTAATTTTTACTGTATTTAAAGCTTTTTCATCGATCTTACCATCCTTTACCAGGATTACAGGATTTTCTTCCATAAACGTTTCAAAAGAACGGTTAGAAAACATTAATCTTTTTAGTATAAAATTGGCGGCAAAAAGAACAAGTGCAGCAATGAGACCACCCTGCAAGGAAGTATCCTGACCCACCATTGCATTTTGCACTGCATTGGAGATTAATAATAACAAGACTACGTCTCCCGCGTTAAGCTGAGATAGCTGATTTTTGCCGAACAGACGGATCGCTACGACCATAAACAGGTATACACAAAGCGAACGGACTACAACATCTAGGATAGGATTCACCAATTATATTTATATCTATCAAATGTATAAATTTTTATGATTCTGATGAGTATTTTTTAATAGAGTCCTATCAAATTCAATTATGAAAAATTATAAAAGATTGGCATAAAGTTTGAGCATCTGTTAGCATCAAACACAATATTATGAAACGACTGCTTTTTTTCCTATCTCTACTGCTACTTTTTAACAGCTGTGTAACAAGCAAAAGCAGCAATGAAAAGGAAATAACAGCTAAAATCGACCAACTCTATAAATACACTTCACCGTCCAATTCTACTTCTTCAAAGGAACTTTTTTCTCCTGATCTAAAAAATATACTTGATCAAGCAAACAGGATAGCTGATGCGGATGCCCAAAGAATAAAAAACAGCAACTATCCCACTGATAAACCTGCAGCAGTAGAAAGCTTTATTTTCACAGGAGTACCTGATGCTACAAATCAAAAAATAAAAAGCATAAATGTAACCGGAAATACAGCAGAAGCCATCGTGGAAATGGAAATCAGTGAATATAAAGCAGACGATAAAATATATCCTACTCTGGTTTGGGAAAATACAATTCAACTGATCAATGATAAGGGCTGGAAAATTGACAATATCATTTTTACTCAAAGGTCTACCCTCAAAGAGCAACTCAAGGCTTTTATTATCGAAACAAAAAAGGCCCTGTGCTATAACAAATAAAAAAGCTGCTTCGTCAAGCAGCTTTTTTTTTATTTTAAGGACACTGAGCGATTGGAACTTCGCTACATACTGTCTTATTCAATCTTTCACAGTATACGCAGTATTTTTTAGGTTCTCCGCCATACACTGATTTTAATTCTTCCTTGTTAAGTTTCTTTAAATTTCTCATACTTTTTAATTTTAATGTTTGGTAAATTTAAAACGAAGAACAAATTAATTTATTACAGTTTTTTGCAGAAAATTTTCACTATTTACACTTAAAAACTATCAAAACTTCTTTTATGAAAAGATTTATTACCTGTTATCAATCTCAACTGTTACAGGCATTACATAGGTATAAGCAATAATGTTGTTATTAAAATCTTTACGATTTATTTTCAGATTCGTTAAAACATTTTCAATCTCTTTACTTACATTCTTGCAATCACCTGTTGAGTGTACATTCACAATTTTTCCATTTTCTGTAATATCAAATTTCACTTCTGAATTCACAACACCTTGTTTATATTCATAATTAGTAAAGTCGAAATTATTGATAAGCTCTTTTCGTATTTTATTGAACGTATCATTTTTGCTCAGCTGAATTTCAGGAATGACATTACCACTTGTAGTCTGTGCTTTTAAAGTACTCAATGAAACAAATCCTATAATGCACAGGAATAGGGCACCTATTTGAATTTTATTTTTCATAACTAATTGATTTTAAATATTGTAATATTCCATTTATAATTACTACTCTAAGTTATTAAAAATAATTCATATTCAGTTAATATTTAATTAACATCCAGTTAACATTAAAACATAAAACACTAAATAACAGATATTTAAATAGATTAATAATGTGAAAATTTAATATTGGAGTTGAGAAAACCACCTTTTTATACCCTATTTTATCGAAATCTTTACGATCCAATTGGCTTTGATAATCAAGAATCTTTTAGATTTAGGAATAAAAAAGAGGATAGTACACTATCCTCTCTTTATAAAATGAATTCAGTAAATAAAAATATCTATTCCAATGAACTATAAATTGGATATCTATAGTTCTTTTTTCAGAAATTTACCGGTCAAACTTTTCTTAGACTTCACGATTTCTTCCGGAGTTCCCTGGGCAACAATCTGTCCCCCGTGCTTTCCTCCTTCAGGTCCCACATCAATAATATGGTCGGCCAATTTGATTACATCCATATTGTGTTCAATAATAATGAATGAATTTCCTAGTTCTACCAATTGATTGATCGCGTCCATCAAAATTTTAACATCTTCAAAGTGAAGACCCGTGGTAGGCTCATCAAGAATATAGAGTGTGTTTCCGGTTTGCCTTTTGGCAAGCTCAGTAGCCAGTTTAATACGCTGGGCTTCTCCTCCTGATAGTGTAGTTGATTGCTGTCCCATTGTAATATACCCTAAACCTACATCCTGTAAGGTTTTAACTTTACTGTAGATCTTAGGAATAGGTTGGAAAAACTCTACTGCTTCATCAATTGTCATATCCAGTACATCAGAAATTGATTTACCTTTATAACGGACTTCAAGGGTTTCCCTGTTGAATCTTTTCCCATTACATGTTTCACAGTGTACATACACATCCGGAAGGAAGTTCATTTCAATTACTTTCAATCCACCTCCCTGACATGTTTCACATCTTCCACCTTTTACATTGAAAGAAAATCTTCCCGGCTTGTAACCGCGAATCTTACTTTCCGGAAGCTCTGCAAAAAGGTTTCTGATATCAGTAAACATTCCAGTATAAGTTGCTGGATTGGATCTCGGAGTCCTTCCAATCGGAGCTTGATCTACATCTACTATTTTATCAATATTCTCAAGCCCTTCTATTTTTTTGTATGGCAAAGGTTCCTGAACCGCTCTGTAAAAATGCTTGTTCAATATAGGATATAATGTTCCGTTAATCAGAGAAGACTTACCACTTCCCGAAATTCCTGTTACCACCACAAGCTTTCCTAAAGGAATATTGAGATTTACATTTTTAAGGTTGTTTCCTGTAGCTCCTTTTAAAACGATGCTCTTACCATTTCCAGATCTTCTTTCGGCTGGTATTTCGATTTTTCTTTTTCCATTAATGTAATCCGCTGTGATAGTGTCGGCTTTCAAAAGATCTTTAGGTTTTCCCTGCCATAGAATTTCACCTCCAAACTTCCCGGCTCTAGGACCAATATCCAGAACCTCATCCGCTTCAAGGATCATATCTTTATCGTGCTCTACCACTAAAACAGAATTTCCGATATCTCTCAGGTTCTTCAATGAATTGATCAGCCTCTCATTATCCCTTTGGTGAAGTCCGATACTGGGTTCATCCAGGATGTAAAGAACATTAACCAATTGAGAACCGATCTGTGTAGCCAGACGTATCCTTTGGGATTCTCCCCCTGAAAGCGTTTTTGAGCTTCTGCTTAAGCTTAAATAGTCTAATCCTACATCCAGCAAGAACTGAAGCCTGGTTTCGATTTCTTTTAAGATTTCGTAAGCAATAATTTTATTTTTTTCTGAGAATTTATCTTTAACATCATGGAGCCAATCTTTCAGATCAGCCAAACTCAATCCATTAACCTCAGCAATATTTTTACCATCAATTTTAAAGCTCAGACTTGATGGCTGCAGGCGGGTTCCGTTACATTCAGGACATGTTTCCTCTGTAGTAAAATGTCTTTCCAATAAAACCCCTTCATAAGATTCCTTTTCATCAATAATTTCTTCCATAAAAGGAATCAATCCATCAAAATTAATCTTTATCTTTTTAGTGATCCCTGCATATTTAAGGTCTTTGTTAAATTCTTTATGACATCCATAATATATATATTCCAAAGCTTCTTCAGGAATATCCTTCATGGGAGTTGTAAGACCTAAACCAAATATCTCCAGGATATTTTTAATCTGTGCTAAAATCCATTTATTCGATTTAATATCTTCTAAAGGCAACAGACCTCCCTGATTAATGGATAATTTAGGGTTTTCCACAAAATAATCCGTATTAATCTTTTTAATAGTACCAAGACCTTTACAGTCCGGGCAGCTTCCTTTCGGCGAGTTGAAGGAGAATGTATTGGGTTCCGGCAATGCTAATGAATGTCCTGTTTCTGCATCCATTAAGTTTTTTGAAAAGTACTCAATTTCCGTACTTCCTAGTTTTTGAATTCCGATAATTCCCTCTCCCATCTCCATAGCAGTTCTGAGTGACTTCTCCATTCTGCTTTCAGATGCATTTTCTCCAATGATCCAACGGTCAATAACGATATCAATATCGTGTGTCTTATAACGATCAAGCTTTAGATCATATTCAATATCCTGTAGTTCACCATCAATTCTTGCCTGCCCATACCCTTTTTTCGCCATCTGTACGAAAAGCTCATGATAATGCCCTTTTCTTGAACGGACTACAGGGGCCATAAGCATGATCTTTTCCCCTTTATAGTTTTCTTTAATAGTTTCAAGAATCTGATCTTCCGTATAGCTAACCAATTTTTTTCCTGTAGAAAGGGAATAGGCGTCAGAAACCCTTGCATATAACAGACGAAGGAAATCATACAATTCCGTAACCGTTCCTACTGTAGATCTTGGGTTTTTATTTGTTGTTTTCTGCTCGATAGCAATTACGGGAGATAATCCTTCTATCTTATCGACATCAGGACGTTCCAATCCTCCCAAAAATTGTCGTGCATAAGCAGAAAATGTTTCTATATAACGACGCTGGCCTTCTGCAAAAATGGTATCAAAAGCCAATGAAGATTTTCCACTACCGGAAAGCCCCGTAATAACCACTAATTCATTGCGTGGAATTTTGACATTGATATTTTTAAGGTTGTGCTCGCGTGCGCCGTAAATTTCTATATATTCTGTTGATTTACTCATAATTTGGCGTGACTTTACCTGAAAATCACAATGTGCAAAATTACGGAATTTTATGGAATTTTTTATGTTAAAAAGTGTTAGATTAATTAACTCTAAAAGTCCTGTTTTTGTTTTTTAAAGTTTAAATTTACATTGCTTTAACGCTAACTAATCAATGCAAAGACTACGCGACCATATTGAAGAGATAACGTCCCTTACTGATGAAGAATTCGAATATATCAAAACATTTTTTACACTCAGGAAAGTCCGTAAGAATCAATTTCTGCTTCACGAAAGTGATGAAGTAAAATTTGAATTCCTGGCTTTAGATGGAATTTATAAAGTTTTTTACATCGATGAAAATGGAAAAGAACATATTGTACAGTTTGCTAAAAAGAACTGGTGGATGACCGATTACATCGGTTTTTTTAAGCAAAACAATGCAACTATGTTTGTGGAATGCCTGAAAGAGGGTGAAGTGGTATGCCTGACCCTTGAAGGAAGAGAGAAACTGGCGGCTGAATTTCATAAAATGGAACATTTCTTCAGAGTAAAACTTACCAATGGATATATTGCTTTACAGCAAAGGATTACATTACTATTATCCAGTACACCTCAACAGCGATATGAAGAATTCTCAAGATTATACCCGGATCTTATCCTCCAGATCCCGAAAAAATATGTTGCGGAATATCTGGGCGTAAGCAGGGAGACTCTAAGCAGATTGTATACCAATAATAACAAGTACTGAGTGTGATCGAAATCATACTTTTTTTGTGACTCCGATCCTTCTTTTAGCATTCCTTATCACCATAAATTTGCTATATCAATCGGAAGAATTCCGATGAAGCAAAATAACAAATAATTCAAGTCATGAAACCAAAAGTATTAATCATTGTATCCAATGCCAGCTCAATCGGGCCGGAAAACAGAAGAACAGGAACTTTCCTTCCGGAAGTAGCACATCCGTATGCAGAATTTTTAAAAGCCGGTTATCAGATTGATTTTGCCAGTCTGACAGGAGAGACACCATTTTTAGATGCCTTAAATTTAGCTGATGATCCTGATAATTTAAAATTCCTTACAGGTACCGGATGGTCAGATATGCAAAAAGCAGCTTCGTTATCCGGTTTTAATAGTAATGAATATGATGCGGTGTTCATACCCGGTGGTTTAGCACCAATGGTAGATATGCCGGAAGCACCTCTTCTCAAGAAATTTATAGCTGAGATATATGAAAAAAATGGTATTGTAGGAGCCGTATGTCATGGTCCTGTATCTCTTCTCAATGTACAATTAAGCGATGGAAGCTATTTGGTAGCCGGAAAAAATATTACATCTTTTACCACGGAAGAAGAAGACAACTATGCGAGAAAAGATGTTCCCTTTGACCTTCAATCTGCTTTAACGGAACAAGGCGCTATTTTCCACGCTGCACAACCATGGTCAGCCAACAGCATTGCTGATGGGAATCTGATTACAGGACAAAACCCCGCCTCCTCAAAAGGAGTGGGTGAAAAAATAGTTGCTGCTTTAGAAGCTAAATAATCTAATTAAATCTAAAAAAATGAGCCAGAAAGAAGTTTATGTATATGCGAGGTGGCAGGTAAAAGAGGGAGAATTACCTACCGTATTGAATATGATGAAAGAAGTTGCTGAACAAAGCTCCCGGGAAGATGGAAATTTATTTTATAAACTCCATCAGAGTCAATCGGATAGGAATACATTGATTTTATTTGAAGGATACAAAGATTCAGAGGCTGTAGAGATACATCGTAATTCTGAATATTTTAAGAAATTGGTATTGGAACAAATTGTTCCTTTACTCGAAAGCAGAGAAGTGATCCTTATGGATAAAATTGTATGATGCCTTTATAAAATTAAAATTCCGGAAATTATGTTTTTCCGGAATTTTAATTTAGTTTTCAAAAAAGTCAACATCTTCGTTACTGATACTGACAATATATTCTATACCATCTATTGCTTTAGAAATGATTTGGTTCCGAAGCATGTTGGACATATTCTCCCAATACGCTCTTCCGTAAAAAGAATAATTCTGAGGGATAATTTCAATCTCTACTGTTCGTACAAAACCTTCCTTAGGCTTATTACTGATCATAGTTCCCCTTCTCACCCTTACCTCTTTCAGTTCATCTTTAAGTACCATTCTGCAATAATTTTTCACATCTTCCAATGAGATTATCTTATCACGGGTTGTAAGTGCATATTTATAGGCCTGAATGCTGTCTGTTCCTTTTTGTTCCTCAGCTCCTCCGATTGTTTCTGTAAGAAGTACTAAAGACTGCGATTTCAGCTGATTGGATAATTCGGTTCCCGGACGCATATGATTGGCCAGAGTACAATGAGTAATCCAAAAGGATGCATATGTATGATCAGTCTTTTCAACAGGTTCCATAATAACGTAATTCAGTTCCTGCTTGATACTTCTTTTAGCATTATTAACCTTTTGTACCATTGATTTCATTTTATCAGACATCTCGCTCAACATCCCTTTTACATTGTCCCTGTTTAAAAGTGAAAATGCTGCAATCTCGTCTCTTGTGAGTTCCAGAACATTGGCAATCATATCGACTGCATTTCTGTTGGTAAAGCGTTCCATTCCTCCTTTTCTTACCGTATAAAGTCCTTTTTTAAGGTCATCGGTCGGAGTAAAAGGAATTTCCGTATATCTCCTTCCCTCTCCATCCTGTACCTCATCAACATATAAGAAATGTTCTCCCTCATCTGTTACCAAAGGAATGTTATTTCCCATGATATCAAGGCTGTATTCCGTTTTTTTCCATCCTCTGTTATAAATAGGAAAAGCATTGAAAACAAATGAGAAATTATCCAGAATTTCTGAAGAAAACTGTGGCGGAAATTCAAAAGTCAGCCATAGATATTGTTTTCCATCAATATATTTTTCTATCTCTTCTCTTCCTTCAAGGAAATTCAGATTCTGTGGGAGTTTACCGGATTCAGAAAATAAGCTGTTTGATAAGCCTGTTATTTCAATGAATTTGTGATGGTAGATGCTTTTAATATCTTCAATTGTTTTTGTCCTGATCGATTGTTCACGGAACATTTGTTCATATCCTTCTGCCTGAGCATTTTTAAGATATGATAAGCCTTCCCTCACAAATAATGGATTGCCATCGCTTGTAACCGTAAGATAAGGCAATAGCTTATAAACAAAGTCCAGATGTTCAAAGGCAGGATTGGAGCAAAATATACTTAAATATTTAGGAAAATTCTCACTTACGTACTTAGAGACATCCACTCCAATGGTTACCTTACGGTAATCTTCCGGTTTTCCCTGAAATCTTGAAATAGGTATTTTATTCAGTCGGTCATCGATACTATAGCATGTATTCCCTACAAACATAATAGAAGTTTGAATTCTATTGATTCTTACATTACCGATTGGCGTAAAAGGAATGTTAACCTGTTTATCCGATTCTGATTTAACCGTAGAGGTCATCTGCTTTCTAAAGAAAAACTCCGTATGCTCAAGCAATACTTCTGAAGATTCTGAAGGTTGAGTAAAGGCAATAGCATGCGATGGAATTGGATGTGTATAAATAGAAGGAGTCAGTAATTTTGCCAGTTTCTCTAAAATACGGGCATTTACGGTCTGTATTTCATTATTTGCTTTAAAAATTTCAGTACTGAAGGCATCTATCAGTAATTTCACAAACGGGTCCAAAGATTGTGGACTTTTCAATCCCCATACTTTCGTTGCGTTTTGAAGCATTCTTGCCTTTACAGATTCTTTGGAATATATATTTTGATCTAGATTCATAAATTTCAATTACAATAAGCATTAATCAATAGACATAGGGCTCAGAAACAGTTCTGTAGAAAAGCTAAACCGCTCACCGGTTGCCTCCATTTTGGCATTAATGGCAATTCTTACTTTTTTCTTTATTTCCGTGTGCTCTTTGGTATCGTAGCTATGTTCTACAATTTGTATGTGGGCGTCAATCTGTGGCTGAACAATTCTTGGTTCATATTCCTGTATCTGTCTTTTTAGACTTTTAATGAATATATTCTCCCAAACAGCGCTTGTAACTCCATTATCGAATTCAAGGTTCCAAACATCATTTCCGTAATTTTCATCATATCTGTTTTCTCCTTTTTTAGTGGTTATCAGCAACATAATGTTATGGGCTATACTCTCTCCCATGTCGCAGGTATCAATACTTCCTCCTTCGGACATTAGTGTTGACGGAACAAAAGGCATTCTGTAATTTGGTGTGTCCATATATCAACTTTTTTGTTTTGACAGTATTATTTCATTCGCATAAAACAAAATACCAATTTAAACATTTTCAGGAAATAATAAGAAATAAAAATATCATTTAAAAATTACGGCTTTCAAAGTATCTTGAAAGCCGTAAACTATTTTTTACCTCCGTTGCCAGGATGTTTTTTATTTAGCAAATAGATCGTACTACTGATCTGTTTTTTTGTTCCTGTTGATAAAATAATAGACAGGAAGCCCTAATATCACCATTATAAACCCCGGCCAGGTATATTGTTGCTTATAGATCAATAGTAAAATACAAAATCCGGTTCCTATTAATAAATAAATAAGAGGAGTAACAGGATATAACCAGGTTTTATAAGGTCTCTCAAGATTAGGCTGTTTAAATCTTAAATAAATTACACCAAAAACAGTAATCATATAGAATAAAACAATCACAAAAGAAATCATATCCAGTAAATTTCCATACTGTCCGCTCAGGCATAATAAAGAAGCCCAGATTCCCTGCATCCAAAGTGCATTTCCGGGAACTGCATTTTTATTGTTTTTTTCTGCTGACTGGAAAAACATACCATCTTTCGCCATCGTCTGGAAAACTCTGGCTCCTGCGAGGATCAGTCCGTTATTACACCCAAAAGTAGAAATCATGACCAGTAAAGCAATAATAATTGTTCCCGCACTTCCAAATATATTATGCGAAGCAGCTACCGCTACTCTGTCATTAGCCGCGAAAGCAATGGAATCCCTGTCCAAAGCATTCAGGTATACATAATTTACTGCTATATACAGAAGCATTACGGCAGAAGTACCATAGATCATTGCCTTAACCACATTTTTTTTAGGATTATCAATTTCGCCGGATACAAAAGTAACGCTCTCCCAGGCTACGGAACTGAAAACGGAACCTACCATAGCTGCGGCAATACCTCCAAGTAAGGTCATTCCTCCAATAGGCTCCCATCCATGTTTAAGAAAATTTCCGCTAATATCTTTTTTCAGATTGTTAAATGAGTCATAACCAAATTCAAAATTTTCAGAAAGATGGGAAACATCAACTAAAATAAATCCGGCTGCAATAAGACCTATTAATGCTATAATTTTAGAGCCTGTAAAGATATTCTGTAAAATCTTCCCGCTTTCTACTCCTCTTGTGTTGATGTATGTAAGAAGAAGAATAACGACAATTGCTAATATCTGGATCCACGTTATTTTAAACTCACCACTCTGGAAAATTGCTTCAGCATCATTAAGTGCTGGAATCAGGTAAGCAGTAAATTTACCGAAAGCCATTGCAACGGCAGCAATAGTACCCGTCTGAATAACCGTAAAAAGCCCCCAGCCATATAGAAACCCCATCCTTTTACCGAAAATCTCCTTAAGATAAGTATATTGTCCTCCTGCTTTAGGAAACAATGCAGACAGTTCCCCATAGCTTATTGCTGCTGCCACTGTCATTATTCCTGTAATAACCCATACTACGATCAACCAGTATCCGGATCCCAGATTCCTCATCATATCGGCACTTACAATAAAGATTCCACTCCCAATCATAGAACCCATTACCAACATAATGGCATCCCAAAGTTTTAATTTTTTCTGCATAGATTATTTAGAATTTCCAAATATAAACAAATAAGTTTCTGATTTTGAATTTTATGCAAAAATTACAAATACACCTATTTTTTATCAAGTATATCTAACTTATTAATTCAATTTTTATTGTTATTTTTGAAAAAAATATTAAAAATGAAATTCAAATCCATATTACTTGCGGTTGCAATCAGTACTTCTGCTGTAGCATTCGCTCAGGAGACATCACAGAAAATGTTCGCTCCGCCGGCAGGAAATGCTATCGTGGGAGATACTTATGGTGCAGGTGTTGACTCATCAGTAGAATCTAAGGCGATTACGGTTGAAAAACTTGGTAAAAAACTGAAAAAAGAAAATAAAAAACTTGAGAATGTAACCATCAAAGGAAAAGTAACCGATGTATGTGAGAAAAAAGGATGCTGGCTAACTATTCAGACTGAAGATAATTCTCAGTTCTTTGTAAAAATGAAAGATTATGCATTCTTCGTTCCTACTGCTTTGAAGGGGAAAAACGTTGTCTTGGAAGGAAATGCCGAAAGAAAAGTAATCTCTGTAGATGAACAAAAGCATTATGCTGAAGATGCTAAAAAACCACAATCAGAGATTGACGCTATCACAAAACCAAAAGAGGAAGTGAGATTTGTAGCTAATGGAATCAAAGTTGTTAATTAATCCTGCAGATCTCATCTAATAAAACAAAAGCGGAACAAATGTTCTGCTTTTTATTTTTCATTTTTTAATCTTCAATACTAAAATCTACTTTTTCATCCAGCTTAGGATATTTGGTAGCGCACACAAATTTCTTTCCCGTACAATCTATTTCAAGCCATCCCTTTCTTTTCTTTACATCTCCCACCTCCATAACAAATGGAATAAAAGACAAATCATCTTTTCCTTCTTCTTTAATTTCTCTGTACTGAACTGCGATATCTAAAATACAATGATGATCTGTATTCAGCTTTACATTTCTGTAGATAATATCGTAGTGGCTTTCTTTATTCTCCGGAATATCGAGGTAAGATTCCCAGCCTGTAATATCAGAATTAAGTTCACTGATTGCTTTTAAAGCATAGAATAATGCTATAGTATAATATTTTCTTGTTCCTGTCCTTGTGTAATCATCTACAAAGTGTCCTCCCTCAAATAGAATCGTAGGCATTCCTGCTTTAATAAAATTATCACCGGTTGATGTTGGATAAAACTCATCAGAATATCTTCCAATCTGATTAGGAATTAAATCTTTTAAATGATTGTATATCCTTCCAATCACTGCCATACATTTTTTTCTGTTGTCCGTAACGGTGCGCTCTTCATTTTCAGAGGGAGCCAAAAACGAAAGTGTGGCTGGATGGATTCCATCTGTTGTAAAAATAGTCCTTTGCTCATGTAAATTAAGAGCATAATCATATTGGTTTGCAGATACTATATTCTTAAGGAACTTAATCTCTTTACTGGCCTCATTATGAAAATCCCTGTTAAGGTCTATATCCGTTGCATTTAGCCTTGTCCATCTTTCAGAGCCATCAGGATTTAGCATAAAGATAAAGTCAAGTTTGATCTTGCTGAATAAATCTTCCTTCATTTCAGGATATTTATCAAGACTTACCAGCAAGTCAAGCATAGCATGGGTAGCGTTTGATTCATTTCCATGCATTTGCGACCATGCCAGTATTTTAATAGGTCCACTGCCAATACTTAATTTATAAATGGGCTTCTCCAAATACGATCTTCCGATCTCTATAATATATTCGCTGAGATTCGTCTGTAGGTAAAAAAATAATTTTTCAGGGGAAATATAGCGATTAGGAAAATTTGGATTTTGAAGATAGATCTGTTCAAAGTTCATTTCATAATAATTTACATGAGTCAAAATTAGCCATTTTTAAAGAGAAAATAAAATTAACATTTGTAACTTCATTAAACAATGTAAATTGCCATAATGTCTGTGGATAAAATTGTGGATTGCTAATAATTTAATATAATATTATTAAGTGATTTAAAATCAAATATTTACTATGATTATCTAAATGCTTATTTTAAATTCACTTGAAGTGATCAATCCCCTATTTATCCTCAATTGAGGGTAATGTGATTAAACACAGTAAGATGTGGAAAACATAAATTTCATGCCTTATATACAAATGTAAATTGTGGATTATTTTCTTATTTTTTTAGATTTCCGTCATTAAATAGGCCAAATAAAAAGTCATTTTATTATAAAGTAATGCATTGAGGAATTTTCAGAGTAATCTTAATCAGTTTCTCATAAGAAATAGCCATTAATAGACAATTAGCGTTTAAATTTGAGCATAGCTGCATATCATATATGGTTGAAATCAGGCAATTATCATTGGTCCTATTCCAGCGTCATTCAAAAAGACAATAAATAGTGATGAATAGAGCCTTATCAGAAGATTAATGCTAATTTTTGAACAGCATCCGATTAACAGGAAATTTATTGACTTCTTATTTTAAGTATATATCATTAAAATCAGATATGAGGATAAATTGTTGAATAAAAATTATAGTAGAATTTTATAAGTAATGTAATATCCTGTTTATCAGTAATATATCTATTTACTTTTGTATATTATGGATGTGAATAATTATTTACATTTGTATTTTGCATTTGTAAATTTATTATTTACATTTGTAAAACAATTAAAAGCTTATTTTTATGAGTTTAAATGAAAGAATTTCTAAAGTTATCGAGTATTCAAGACTTACTCCTTCTGAATTCGCAGATGAGATCGATGTACAGCGATCTTCCATTTCTCATATCACTTCCGGAAGGAACAAACCTTCTTTGGAATTTATTATAAAAATAAAATCTCATTTCCCAGAGATCCTTTGGGATTGGCTAGTCAATGGCGAAGGTGAAATGCTCAAATCAGCCTTACCCGAAACTTCAGTTCCCGAACCAGATGAACCGGATGAAGAAAAGTTAAAGCCTACTTCCCTCCCTGATCTGTTTACCATGATGAACGATGATGAAGATTTCGGCATTGATGAAGATGAAATTGTTCCCCAAAAACAACCCCTTCGAGAATCTCCTATACCGTACAAGGTTAAAGCTCAAGAAAAAATAAACGATTCTCAGCGATTAGAGAATTCAAATGATAAAATTATTAATCAAGTAATTGAAAATCAACAAAGTAAGATAAAAAGAATCGTTTTGTTTTATGAAAACGGAAAATTCGAAAGTTTTGAGCCATAAAAAAGCATTGCCAATCATTTATTATCTTGAGATTCTCTAGTATTGCGAATAAAAAAACCTCACAATTGGTGAGGTTTATTATTTTTTAAATAATTGGTATTAATTATTTACTGTTTTTTCTTCTTTCTAATTCTTTCTTTAACAGTCCCAGTTCTCTACCGGTCTGCCCGGCCACAGAAGTGTTTTCCTGAGCTCTTCTGGTCAAATAAGGAACTACGTCTTTTACTGGGCCATAAGGAAGGTATTTAGCCACATTATAGCCTTTATCTGATAAAGCGAATGTAATATTATCACTCATCCCGTAAAGTTGTCCAAAATATACATGAGGATTACCCGTTTCCAGAGATTTTGTTTTCATTTTATCCATAACCAACTCGGAAGAGATCTCATTGTGGGTTCCAAAAAATGCTGAAACTTTATCTAAATGATTCATTACAAAATCAATTCCTGCATTATAGTTCCTATCAGTTGCTTCTTTATTAGGCTGGATAGGATCTGCATATCCCTTTTGTTCTGCTCTGGCTCTTTCCTTTTCCATGTAAGCCCCACGCACTATTTTATATCCGATAAAATAATTCTTTTCTCGGGCTCTTTGCAAATGGCTTTCCATGTATTCCAGCCTTCCGGTTCTGTACATCTGAATCGTATTCCAAACAATTGGTTTTTCTTTGTTGTACTTTTCCATCATCTCTTCACAAAGATGATCTGCAGCATCCTGCATCCATGTTTCTTCTGCATCAACCATTACTTTCTTATCGTTCTCATGACAAAGCTTACAAACCTCATCAAACCTTCTTACCACTCTTTCCCATTCTTCTTTCTGGCTGGTCGTTAGCTCTGCGTTTTTACCAACTGCTTCATACAGATCAATTCTTCCAAAAGCTGTAGGCTTAAAAACAATAAATGGAATTGCCGGATTTCCTACGGAAAATCTTACAATATCCTTGATTTCCTTACATACTGCATCAAAAGTTTCTTCATCTTCTTTTCCCTCAATTGAGTAATCGAAAATACTTCCAACCCCTCTTTTAAATAATTGCTTTACCACTTTCATGCTTTCTTCCCGTGTTTCGCCACCACAGAATTGTTCGAATAAAGTATTTTTTACAATCCCGGTTACAAAAGGAAAATTATGATGAACGGTAAAATTAAGAATAGAAGTTCCAACACTGGTTAAAGCCGGTTGTTCAATCATTTTAAACATCCAATATGCTTTTCTTAATTGGGCATCTGTTTTGTCTGCAAATGCAACTTTAGTATCGTTAAAAATGGGCATTCCTTTTTATTAAATTTAATTTTGCAAAGGTAATAATAACCTTAGTCTTTTTAAAAAATATTTTTTAAAATTTACTTTCGATCCCGTTCAAAAGCATCGCAATAATTCCTACGAAGACCCAAAGTCTTAATATATTCAATGTTATGAACTTGCTTTTCCGGGAGTAGTTGAGGAGTAAATAAATACATAAAATCATAATAAACATCCCGCCGACAAAGTAATAAGCCATAAAACCTGAAACTCCGGTTCTCATAATTAGCTTCATAGACACCACCATCGTTACAATAAGCAGAGATACGATGATGATTTTAGTTGTTTTATTTTCGAAATAATTAGGAATTGTAGTATATCCAAACGCTTTATCAACGCTTTTGGTTAGTGTGTCTTTTACAATATCAATGCATAAAAGGATCAAAAAAAGGAAAATGGCCATTAAAAGAACCTTTTTGGAAAAAGTTTCATAGTATACCATCATCCCAAAGAAGGGATATAATGTAAGACTTACAAAAGTAAGGTTATTCAGCAGCAATACACGGCTTAACTTATGGCTGTAAAACCACATAAAAAACTGATAGATCAGAAAAAAAATAAATACGTTATGTGAAATAAACCAAGCAACTCCCAGGGAAATAACACTTAGTGCGAGGTACGCGTACAAGAAATATTTCTGGGCAATAAAACTTTGAATTCTTGTACGAAAAGGTTTCACCACATGGTCCTTTTCAAAATCGTAGAATTGGTTGATAATTCCTCCCGCTAGAATGCTCAGTACCGTACAGAAAATAATACCGTGGACCTTAAAATCGAAGACAAAATTTCGAAGGCTTTCCTCCTGATTAAATAAGAAAAAAGTAGATACGTAAAGCGCAAATGTAAGCAAGATCGCTACAAAAAACCTTGCGCCTAAAAGAAAGCCCACGAACTGTGAGAATCTATAAAATAAAGATTTAGATATATAGTTTTTTGATTGGAAAGTTTCTTTTTCAGAATTCATTCCCAATCTATTTAAAATCTGTAAATAACCTCTTTGTTAAAACCATCAAGCATTTTTTCCGCCTTTTCATAGTCTTTGGTAAATCCAAGTATATATCCTCCGCCACCGCTTCCGCATAGCTTAAGATAATAGGCATTGGAATCCAGACCTTTCTTCCATATGTTGAAAATACTTTCCGGAATCATTGGTCGAAAATGTTCATATGCCCAGTGTGAAAGTTTTTTCAAGTTTCTAAAAAAAGGATTCATATCCTTTTTTAGAAAAGCCTCGATACAGGCATTATTATAACGGATAAATTCTTCTTTTAATGTTTTACGGAAACCTTCTGTCTTCATTTTTTCAAAGAAAATCTGAATCATCGGGCCGGTTTCTCCGGTCATTCCGGAATCTATAAGGAAGATTGCTCCTTTTCCTTCTTCCCCTTCAGGAATAGCAACCCTATCGATATTTTCTTTGTTTTCGATAAGGATGGGAAGATTCATATAACAGATTAAAGGATCCATTCCTGAGCTTTTGCCGTGAAAATAGCTTTCCATTTCTCCAAAAACAGCTTTCAGTTTTTTAAGATTTTCTTTGGAAATATTCTCCGGGTTAAGCTTATTCATAGAATAACGTTCAAAAATAGCAGCTACTAAAGCCCCTGAACTTCCTACCCCATATCCCTGAGGAATATTGGAATCAAAGAAAAGTCCATTTGAAATATCTTTTTTAAAACTTTCTATATTAAGTTGGAAGTCATCAGAAAGATTAAGATCCGCAAGAAAATCAGAATATTTCTGCAGATGCTGATTTGATTTCAATTCAAATTCAGAATTCAGATCAGAGAATTTTAAAGCTCCTTTATAGAAACTATAAGGTACCACAAGCCCTTGGGAATCTTCTATCATCCCATATTCTCCAAACAGAATTATTTTTGCGTAAAATAGAGGGTTCGTCATCTTGACAATAAATCTTTTTGCAAATTTAAGATTATTCTGCTGAATATAATCAAAATCCGGGCCGAATTACAATATTTTTTGAACAATAATGGATTTATAACCATAAGCCTTATTCATACTTCCAACCTGATCAACCCAATAAAAAAGCCTGATCAAATCAGGCTTTTTTATTGGGTATTATTGTTTTATTAATTTCTTTACTACTGTCTGTTTTTCCGTTTCTACAGAAACTATATAGTTTCCTGTTTGTATTGATGAAATATTAATTTCTGATTTATTTCCCTTTAATGAATCGGATGACAACACTAACCTTCCTGCTTCGTCGTACATTTTATAGGACCTGAGATTTTCTTTAGCTGAAATGACAATCATATTCTTTGCTGGGTTAGGATAAATATTTACGGTATTGTCTTTTGTACTTACATCTTCAATACCTAGAACAGCACAGGAAAAACCTGCTTTCCAACCACTTCCTGTTTCAGCAGGATCCGATACAAACCTTACAGTAATAGCACCTGTAGCATGAGTAGAAGTAAATACTCCCGGCAATGTATTCCCAGTTAAAGTCCCATTAGCAAACAAAGGTGAAGTTGTTGAAGGACCATTATAAATATACATATAATCATAGTCTTCTTCCAATTCAAGTTCTGTAAAAGTCATGCTGAGCGCCGAGCCGGAACTCGGATAAAAAGTTTTTACAATAGTTTCATTATTACCATAAGCACCATTCACCCCTCCTGTATCTGTAAATAATATACCTCCACACCAATTGGCATCTGTTAGAAATAACTGGGATCTTTGAAAAGCATTTGATCCCGAACAACCCGATCCTACAAAAAGTCTGTAGTAAGTGGCCGGTTGAAGGTTCGCTAAGCTAATATTTTGCGTGGTTGTATTTCCTGATGTCACAACTGTTCCGTCCATTGTTGTCAATTTATACTTCCATGAAGTAGAAGTTCCATCCGTAATAGTAGCATTTGCTGTATTTGTGGTAATATTAGAAATATTCATAGCCGTAATGCTAAGCGCACAAGGTGTTGTACAGTTGGTTCCCAGACAAGGTTTGGAGTCTACGGTATTCCTGATTAGTGCTGCAGGTTGCGGGCCAAATCCATTACTAAAACTTATTCCCACTCCTGAAACAAGGTGACAATAGCTCATGATCGTACCCTTTACCGTGGTGGCTGGAATCGGGCCTGTGCAGCCTTCACTATACCCGGCCTGTGCACCACATCCGTCTATTGCTGTTCCATTACCATTCCATGCACAAGCATGGGTATGGGGAGAACCTAAACTATGTCCCATTTCATGAGTCATTGCTTGGATAGTCCATGAATAAACAGGAACATTGGAATAGGTCTGAGAGATGCCCGAATATGCATATTTATTTCCCGTGCAAAGTGAATTGAGATAGGCAATACTCGTTGTAGCCGGAGCATTTACTAAATGAGCAAGATCTCCATTAAAAGTAGGCCTGTTTGTTCTGAAGCTGCTAAGATTAGCACCAGGAGTACCTGTATAAGGATCCGCAGTAGTCCAGATAAAAATTTCATTAAGGGCTACTTTTATATCATCATTATTATAAAGTGTTGCGATATTGTTATGAACAGCCGTAAGCCAATTCGTTACCGTTGTTGTATTGGAGCCGTTATTTTGATAAGGAGCAAAACAAACTTCATAATAAATCCGGACACAGTTTTCAGTAACAGCTTTATTAACAGTAGCAGGATCAAATGCTGTCTTTTGAACCTGATTTTCTTTTAACTCGTCTACTCCACAAACAAAAGGATTCGTGCCTGTAAGTTTTGACTCAGAATAGCTTACAAAATCTTCCGAATTCTTTATTTTTCCGACAATAACATTTCCTAATTCAGAGGATGAAGCTACTCCAACTACATCATCTTCAAAGAAGCTAAAAGCAACGATCGAAGAATTATCTCCCTTAATGATACCTCTGTAATACGCCCCAGGGTTATATGGCACAATTTCCCCTGTATTGGTGGTTACTTTAAAGTTATCTGTAAAAATCTGATGTTTGTAAAGCTCTACGGTAAGCTTTTTATCTCCTTCGAAAGGGAATGAAATTTCAATAGATTCAGGCTTGTCTCTGACCAACTTTTTTAGATTTACAGAATGAATAGTCATTGCAGTAATATCTGTGGCTGCCCTTTTATATTCCTCCATTTTAGGTGAAGTTCTATTAATATTGAAAAGATCATATTTCTCAAAGTGTTTACCTTGTTTATGATATTCTGATATTTTCTGCGAGACAGGCCTTAAATTCTGAGCAAAATTTAAGATAGAGCATAACGAAATGCTAAAAAGTAGAATTTTCTTTATCATTATTAATTTTTATACAAATAAACAAAAAAAATCTACACCTAGTGATTAATCGTCATGAAAATTATTAAAATGATAAGTACAATATAACAAAAAGGCTATTTAATTAACAATATGCTTCTATCATTTTTTAGACCTGTTAAAATAAAAAAGACGCTTATAAGCGTCTTTTTTATTTATGTCGTCTACAATGTATCACGATCTTTCAGCATTTTGACCTTCAGGAACCTAATCAGTATAAGACCAACCCCAAAGAATAAAGTCATTGAAAGGGCAGCAATACGCATATTATTAAAATGCTCAATCAATGTTGCGAAAATAAATGTTCCGATAATAATGGCTATTTTTTCCAATACATCATAAAAACTAAAATAGGTTGTATTTTCCATTGAATCTTCAGGTAACAGTTTTGAATATGTTGATCTGGACATGGCCTGAAGCCCGCCCATCACTAAACCTACAACTGCTGCAACTCCATAAAATTGATATTCAACATTTGGATTTTCTTTATTTAAGAAATAGGCCCATAGACAGGCTACAATCCATAACACAATAGCGATAGAAATTACATTTTTATTTCCTATTCTCTTTGATAATCTGGAGAAAATTATAGCTCCTATAATTGCCTCGATCTGGATTACCAGAAGAGTCCCTATAAGCTTATCCTGTGCGAGATTAATTTCACTTTTACCAAATAGCGTAGCCATGAGGAAAATGGTTTGCATTCCCACACTATAAAAAAAGAAACTCGAAAGGAAAAATTTCAGATTTTTATCTTTAAAAAGCTCATTTCCTACCTTAAAAAGTTCATGAAAGCTTTCTTTGGCAATATCTTTATAAAAGCTCATATTATCTTTAAGTACCTCAAAAAAACCTCCTTGTTCTGCGTGCTTTTTGAATATATTCTTATAATTTAATAAAACCAGATCCTTTGGCAGGTTATCTTTTACATTTCCAAATTGTGGCAAATGTTTAAAAGTATACTGGGAAAAACCAAACCACCATGCTCCCGTTAATAAGAAACTTATTCTTGTAAATAAAAGTTGTTGGGCAGCACCTTTAGCGAAAACCTGAATCAGAACTAAACAAATAACAACTAAAACTACAGAACCAATATAACCGTAGACATAACCTTTTGCTGAAAGAGCATCCTGCTTATCCGGAGTTGCGATATCGGGTAAAAATGAGTTATAGAATACCAGACTTCCCCAAAATCCTACACTTGCTGTAATACTGAAAAGTAATCCTAAAAATACATTATGCATTCCTGTAAACATAGCCAATCCCATACATGAAGTAGCTCCAAGATAACAGAAGAATTGCAAAAATGATTTTTTATTTCCGATCGTATCTGCCAAAGAAGATAAAAATGGAGATAATAATACTACGATAAAGAACGATATGGTAAGTGAATATCCATACACTGCATCAGGTTGATATTCTTTTCCAAAAATCTTTATTAAATGCCTTACAGGAACATCAATCCATTGTTTTGTCTCAGTTACATACTCCTTTTTTTCATATGCGGTAGTAAGAATAGAATAATAAATAGGAAAGATGGTAGAGGTAATAACCAAAGAGTAAACAGAATTGGCCCAGTCGTACACTGCCCAGGCCTTCATTATCTTTGGATTATTCTTAATATTTTTTGGTCGTTGATTCTCTGTTTCGGACATTTCAAATATATTAGATGCACAAAAATAGAAAAACCGCTGAATATTCAGCAGTTTTTTTTATTAATTAGAATATCCTGATATATTATCAATTCTTTAAATACTATTGATATGTAGAGGTCTTGAATTATAATTACAGGTTTTAAAACAAAAATTGGAGCCTTTAAAGCTCCAATTCAAATATTTAAAAAGAATTTGAATACTAGATATTTTCAATAACAATAGCTGAAGCACCTCCACCACCATTACAGATAGCAGCAGCCCCATATTTAGCATTGTTTTGTTTTAAAACATTAATCAGAGTAACAATAATCCTTGAACCAGAGCTTCCCAGTGGATGTCCTAAAGCGACAGCCCCTCCATTTACATTTACTTTGGCGGCATCTAATCCTAAGATCTTATTATTAGCCAAACCAACGACTGAAAATGCTTCATTAAATTCAAAGAAATCGATATCTGTAAGTTCTAACCCCGCTTTTTTAAGCGCAATAGGTAAAGCTTTAGCAGGTGCTGTTGTAAAGTTTTCAGGCTCCTGAGCTGCATCAGCGTAAGAAACGATCTTCGCTAAAGGCTTAAGTCCTAATTCTTCCATTTTTTCTTTAGACACAAGAATCAAAGCTGAAGCACCGTCATTTAAAGTTGAGGCATTAGCTGCAGTTACAGTTCCTGCTTCTTTTTTAAATACTGTTGGAAGTGTTGGCAATCTGTCAAAATTAACAGCTTTATACTCTTCATCTTCAGCAAAAATTACAGGTTCCCCTTTTCTTTGAGGAATCTCAACAGATACAACCTCATCATTGAATTTACCTTCACTCCATGCTTTAGCTGATCTTTTATAAGATTCGATAGCAAACTGGTCTTGCTCCTCTCTTGAGATAGAATAATCTGTTGCGCATTTTTCTGCGCAAACACCCATGTGAACTTTATTGTAAACATCTGTCAGACCGTCTAAAACCATTCCATCCTGCATTTTAACATCGCCTAACTTGGTTGCTATTCTTGCGTTATAATAATGAGGTACTGAAGACATATTTTCCATTCCTCCGGCAACGATTATATCTACATCACCTGCTTTAATAGCTTGTGCCGCCATTGTTACGGCTTTCATTCCTGAAGCACAAACTTTATTTACTGTTGTGGACGGAGTTTCGATAGAAAGTCCTGCTCCTAATGCCACCTGACGGGCAGGTGCCTGCCCTTCTCCTGCCTGTAATACGTTCCCCATGTAAATTTCCTGAACCAATTTCGGATCAAGACCAATTTTGTCTAATGCTCCTTTTACGGCAACAGTTCCCAGCTTTGTAGCAGGAACAGTTGATAAACTTCCCATAAAACTCCCCATTGGTGTTCTTACTGCGGAAACGATGAATACTTCTTTCATGTGTATGATTTATTTTTTTTATTGATATATGTAACCTTACGGCTTCATTTTATTTGATAGTAATTAGTTCATTTCTTCGACTTTACTAATTATAAATTCTGTCGTTTTATTATTATATTCTGAAGTAATTTTGATAAAATTACGATCAGTTTCTAAAACCCTGTTTACCAACACTTCTCCCAGCTTCATAGGGTAGCTTTCTTCAGATTTGGCTATCAGCGTAACTTTATAATTACAATCATCTACGAAATCTAATCGTGATTTTATATAGTCTTTACCTTTGTTATAATATTCTGTTTGAATATTGTCTTGTACAGTCATTACCCATTCATCAATAGGCATATCCACACGTAAGAATTTTCCTGTTTTTATATTCTGACATTTTGCAGGTTGATCTGAAGTCAGAAAAATATTTTGCTGGGCTCTTACCTGTGAAAAACTTAAGACAAAAAGCAAAATGAATAAAATGTTGAGATGTTTCATATTTTTGTTGTGTTTTTTTTAATTAATAATAAAAAAGCTCCTAAAAACTCTATAATCCATCCCCATTTGAGCTTAACCACACCCGCAAATGTCTCTCTCCATGATGCAAAAGGAAGAAAACTGAAATAATTCAAAGATTGCATTTTAATGGCAGCCAGGGTAAATATAAACAAAAGGATAAGTAAAAAGCCTAAAATTTGCCCCATTTTAAAACGATTGTTAACCACTCCAAAAAGAGCACAAACACCCAAAATCCAGCAAATTATTGCCAGTGAGTGATCCAGCTTCCAGTAATTCCAGTTTCCAATTACAGGAACATGAACCAGCGGTAAAAAGCTTCCTGCGATTACTAATAATGATCCTATTAACTGAATATTTTTCATAATTCTTAAAATGCCAAAATACAAAAAAAAACACACTTATAAAAGCGTGTTCAATATCATGATATCCTATTAAAAATCAAAACATTAAATTGAAAATTTCTAAACCTATTTGTATCCCGTTTTTGTTTTTCATCAGGGCATCATCATTAAAAATAGGAGTAAGATCTTTTTTCACATATAAACTAATCCCACGATAGCCTATACTCAATTTTGTTCCAAAAAGGAAAGGATTCATCCCATCTTCTATCCTCTGTTTAAAAATATTCCTGTTTGACTCTTCATTGGAATATCTGTATTTTATTTTACTTCCGATTTTTACGCCTCCATATACACCAAGACCTATCCTTAACTGTGGCTGACTGTTATCCAGAAATTTCTCACCACCATAATTTACGTACTTAGGATTTAGTACAAACTGCACTTCAAGAGGAATTTCAATGTATTCTGCTTTTAATTGTGAAGATTTCAGATTACCCATCGTAAAAGGTCTTTGAAAGAGTTTTCCATCAGCTTGTGCAAAAACCATTGGTTTATTCACATTATAGATATCCGATCTCAACCCAACTCCAAAATTCAGCAATACGGGGCTGGCATTACTCCCTGCCTGTACTTCAAATCTAAACTGATAAGAAAGAGACCCTGACTTTCCTGAACGAAGTTCTTCAGAATCGTTAGAAAAATTAAACGGAGCAGACTTATCTGTAAGATTTAAAAAGCCTCCACCAATAAGAACCCCTGCATGATTTAAAAGACGTTTCATATCTGTTTTTTTCTCATCAATACTTTTACCCAGAACAGATTTTCTTACTTTCTCTTTTGTTATATCCTCAAAGCTTTCTTTTTCAGCATCAACCTTTTCATTAATACTATTTTCATACTTCACTGCAATTTCATCATTCATTTTTTTCTTATCATCAGCAGAAATCTTTCCATCCTTAAAGTCTTTATCAACAGCATCAAGCTCTACATTCATTTTTGTCTTTTCTGAAGTAATAATACTGTCGATTTTTGCAGTATAATTATTAATTTTTTCTTTCAAAGTTTCCCGGGAACGGGAATCGTAATAATTCGCTGATTTTTCCTGTGAAAAAGCCATTACAGAAGCAGTCATCATGATGGCAGAAATTAGAGCTTTATTTTTCATTTTTCTTATTTTTATTAATTATTCCAGCTGTCCAGCTGCATTTGAGTTGGATGATATATTGTGATTATAAGTCGAGATTGTTTTAATCTGTTTTGGTATGGACAGTGACTCCTAATGTTACAGCCGCTTTTGAAAGGTGCGGTTTTAATTTATCCAATTCAATTCTTATGTATGGTCCTTTTTCCAGGTTTCCTTGTATTTTATCATATTCTCTTCCTACAAGCAAGTCTGAAGCCTCTATATATTTTGCAGTTTTTTTCTCAGTTTTTTGATTAACCGTACCTAATTTATTTTCAGATATCTTTTCTTCCTCGGGAATTACAAGATCAACAGGCTTTATTTGAACGCCAGATGCTATAGGATGAAGATCGTGATCTGCTTCATAATTTGACACTTTAATATCCTTTGTAATAGCCCTATTATGATCACGATTGGATGTGATACTATCTACTCTTTCCTTCTCTTTACCATTTGTTGCAATACTACGATCAACAATATCCGAAGATATAGCAGAATGATCCAGATGCTCATTCCGGAATACTAACTCTGGGTTATTATCTAAAGTCTCAGTTTTCTCGTTTGACTTGTCATGGGCAATTATATGTGCAGTTTTTGTCCTGTCTATATTAAAATAAACAAGAATTCCTGAAGATAATAAGAACAAAATAATTGCTGCATATTTCCACCACTTATAAGGCGATGAAACAGGTAGATTTTCAACTGAAATATCTGCTTCATCCAAACCTGTTTCTATTTTGTTCCAAAGATCATGAGATGGCTTTATCTCCATTTCTTCATATCCGGATTTTAATTTATTCAGCATTTTGTTTTTCATTTTCTTTAGTTTTAAAAAATTCAACCAGCCACCTTTTAGCTTTGTTTAACTGACTCTTACTTGTCCCTTCGGAGATATTAAGGATCTCAGCTATTTCCTGGTGCTTTTTCTCTTCAAAAACATATAAATTAAAAATAATCCTATACCCTGGTGGCATTTTAGAAAATATTTCTTCAAGATTAATTTCTTCCAATCCTTCTTCAAAATCGTCATCAGAAAAATCATCGGCGATTTCTACATCTGCATATAAAATGTTTTTTGTTTTCCTTATAAAATTTATTGAGTCATTGATTATGATCTTTCTCAGCCAAAATGGAAAACTCTTGTAATCTCTGCATTCATTCAATTGAGTAAAGCACTTTAGGAATGCATTTAATAGAATATCTTCAGCATCATGGATATTATTGGTATAAGAATTCGCAACAGCCAACATTTTACTTGAAAAAGCATCATAAAGAGCTTTTTGAGCCCTCCGATCCTGTTTTTTAGCAAGTGTAAAGTTTTCTTCTAAATTCTTCATGTTTTAGTTTCTATCTTAAAGACGCGGAAAAATACAAAAGGTTGCCTGAAAAAATAAAAAAATGCACTTTATTTGTAAAGTGCATTGTATTGTATTGATAATAAGCTTAATATTTTTTTTAATGGTTGATATGGGCTACTTCTTTAGGATCGTGTTTGTGTTTAAATAAAAGAGCAAAAAGAATAGCCAAAACTAATGCATACGCAGCAAAAGATAACCAGATATTCTGCCAGTCTTTTACCATCACAATAGAGGACAAAGTTCCATCGGAATTAACAGCTGCATTAAAAGAATTTTTCAGAATTTCCAAAAATGTCGGATTATCGGGAGTTGTTTCCAGATAAGCAGATAAATCACTTACATTAGTAAATTCACGTGTAAAGAATTTATCAATCGCCCAACCTGCCATATAACTTCCAAAAACAGCTCCAAAACCATTCGTCATCATCATAAATAAACCCTGTGCAGAAGAACGGATCTTTTTATCGGTTGTGGTCTCTACGAAAAGGGAACCTGAAATATTGAAGAAATCGAATGCCATTCCATAAACAATGCAGGAAAGAATAATCAGTGCAAGCCCATATCCTTCAGGAATTCCATATGCGAAAAAGCCAAACCTTAAAACCCAGGCAAGCATTGACATCAACATTACTTTCTTTATACCGAATTTCTTTAAAAAGAAAGGAATTGCAAGGATAAACAGTGTTTCCGAAACCTGTGAAATCGACATAATAATTGTTGATCTCTGCACCACAAAAGAATCTGCATATTTAGGAAAATGAGCAAATTCACTCAAAAATACATCACCATATGCATTGGTAAGTTGTAAGGCAGCCCCTAAAAGCATGGAAAATAAAAAGAATAATGCTGTTTTATAATTAGCAAAAAGTTTAAAGGCATTCAGTCCTAATTGCTCTGATAACGGAGCATTTTTATCAATCAGTTTTTGAGGTGGGCATTTAGGTAAAGTTAATGCATAAATTCCTAATAAAATTGCAATAACGCCTCCTATATAAAATTGTCCTTCGGTTGCTTTGTTTCCTGTAAGATTTGTTATCCACATGGCTACAATAAATCCTATTGTCCCCCAAACCCGTATAGGTGGAAAGTCTTTTACAACATCCAGATTACTATTTTTCAGTATCGTATATGAAATAGAGTTGGCAAGAGCAATAGTAGGCATGTAGAAACACATAGCAGCCAGCATGACATAAAAGAATGAATTAGGATCGCCTGTATGTGGCAAGATAAATAAGACAATTCCGTAAAGAATCTGTAAAACCGAAAAAATCCGCTCTGCATTTACCCAACGGTCTGCTATAATTCCGGTTATGGTAGGCATAAAGATAGAAGCTATCCCCATTGTTCCGAAAACAGCTCCAAACTGAGTTCCATCCCAATGTTTTGTACCGAACCAAAAATTAGCCATCGTAATCAGCCATGCACCCCAAACAAAAAACTGCAGAAAGCTGAGGATGGTAAGTCGTAATTTTAAATTCATAGTTTAATTGTAAGTATCTCTTTAGTCAATTTTCTTTTTCCTCCTTTTGATTTCTTCCTGAATCTCCAAAGCGGTGTCAAAGTCTTCTTCCTTTACAGCATCTTCCAATAATTTCTGTAATTCCTCCATAGAGAGAGATCTTAAATTATCTTCTGTCTGAACTGTTTCAGAAAATGACTGTTCCTCCTTGGAAACATCTTCCAATTCCAAAAGAATTCCTGCTTCATTTAAGACTTGTTGAGTGGTAAAAATAGGCGCGTCAAAGCGTACTGCCATAGCAACGGCGTCAGAAGTTCTGGCATCTAAAATCAGTTCTTCTTCCGTTATTTTATTTTTGAAGTTTATGTTGGAAAAGAAAACTCCATCTACAATTTGATAAATAATCACGGACACCAATTCATAATTTGCCGAAACTATAAATTTTGTAAATAAATCATGGGTAAGAGGACGTGGTGGATGAATATCTTTCTCCAGACCAAGAGAAATGGATTGTGCCTCGAAATTTCCTATAACAACAGGTAACTTTATGTGTGTTTCTTCATGTTCCAATAACAAAGCGTACGCCCCTGATTGGGTCTGGCTGTACGATATTCCTCGAATAATTAGCTGTTTATAATCCATAGCTACAAAGATAAAGTAATTTTTGAATGTAGGTTTTACTTTTTGGACAAAAATAAAAGCTCGGAAAAACCCGAACTTTCATTTTTTATATAGTATAAAACTAAATTTTATCCTTTGATTGCTTTAATTTTTTCAGTTAATGCCGGTATAATCTGGAATGCATCACCAACTACCCCATAATCTGCTGATTTGAAGAAAGGAGCTTCCGGATCACTGTTGATCACAACAATTGTTTTAGAAGAGTTTACTCCTGCTAAATGCTGGATAGCGCCAGAAATACCTACTGCAATATAAAGGTTAGGAGAAATTGCTTTACCTGTTTGCCCTACGTGCTCAGTGTGAGGTCTCCAACCAATATCGGAAACAGGCTTGGAACAAGCTGTAGCCGCACCTAAAACATTGGCAAGGTCTTCAATCATTCCCCAGTTTTCAGGACCTTTTAAACCTCTTCCCGCTGAAACTACAATTTCAGCTTCTTTAAGATCCAACTTCCCTGAGCTTTGTTCATGAGAAACCACCTTAGTATCTTCATTAGCCACTGATAAGTTTTTCACCTCTTCAGAACCTGACACCGGATTCTCTTTAATTCCGAAAGCATTTTGAGAAACAGTAATAATTACTCCTGTCCCCTCAGCTTTAGCATGCATAAATCCTTTTCCTGAGAAAGCTCTTCTCTTCACCTGGAACGGCGAAATACTTTCAGGAGCTGCCAATACATTAGTAATTAAAGAAAAATTCTTCATTACAGCTAACATAGGAGCTACGGAAGAAGCATCGGTAGTATGAGGAAAAACAATTATGTTTCCATTCGCCACCTCACTCACTGCCTGAGCAAATGCTTTTGCTGAAAAGTTTTTAAGACCTTCGTCTTTAATATTGATGACATTAGATGCTCCATATTTATATAATAAATCTGAAGAATCTGTAGGGTTTACAGAAATTGCTGTAACGATATCTCCCGCCTGATCAGCAATAGCTTTAGCATACGAAACTGCTTCAAAAGCTGCTTTTTTGTAAACTCCGTTTATATTTTCTGCGTATACGAATACTGCCATTTTTTTTGAATTAAAAGATTAAAAAATTTAATAATTAAAAGATTTAGATCACTTTAGCTTCTTCGTGAAGTAATCTTACCAGCTCATCCAGATTGTCCGGAGAAACCATTTTCACAGCAGCTCTTGGAGGAACACTATCATAAGAAACTCCCTGAACTTTCACTTCAGAAGAAGTAGGCTCAACAACCTGCAAAGGTTTTGTTCTTGCAGACATAATCCCTCTCATATTAGGAATAATTAGATCTTTTTCGTCCACCAAACCTTTCTGTCCGGCAATCACAGCAGGAAGTTTTACAGAAATCGTTTCTTTACCTCCTTCAATCTCTCTTACTGCAGTAGCTTCGCTTCCATTAACATCCAAACCAACAGATGCATTCACAAACGGCTGATTTAGCAACTGTGCTACCATTCCGGGAACAGAACCTCCATTATAATCAATAGACTCTTTTCCACAAAGGATAAGATCGTAACCTCCATTTTGAGCAACAGCAGCAATTTCTTTAGCTGTTGAATAACTATCTTTTGGATCAAGATTTACTCTAACTGCATCATTTGCACCAATTGCCAATGCCTTTCTGATAACCGGTTCCGTTGCAGCATCTCCTACATTAATAACCGTCACTGTAGCTCCTTGGGACTCCTGAAGTTTAACTGCCTTTGTCAACGCAAATTCATCTAATGGATTGATTACCCACTGAATTCCGTTTTTGTCGAAAGCAGACTTATCTGCTGTAAAGTTAATTTTGGAAGTAGTATCCGGAACACTACTAATACAAACTAATATTTTCATGTGTACTATTTTATTTTTCTCTTTATTGCATAAAAGCCTGGTGTTGTTATGCAGAGATTTTGTTTGATTAATTTCTGTAAATATAAATAAAAAATATATTATGCATGCATAATACTTATGATTTTATTATTCAATACATTAAATGTATTTATTTTGCCGGTTTAGTCGCCCTGAACTCTATCTTACTAGGTAAAACCCTTGGATTCATTTTTAAAATATCCAACACCAGATTTCCCATATCTTCAGGCTGAATTTTCCATGCATCTTTTTCTGAAACAACATTCCCGTTGAAATTCGTCGCTACAGATCCCGGCATAATGACTGTTGTTTTAATATTATATTTTCTTAGATCTATCATTGCGGCCTGTGTAAAACCAACAACCCCAAATTTTGAGGCGTTATAACCAGTTCCGTTTTCAAAAAAATTAGCTCCTGCCAGACTTGAAATTGTAATATAATATCCTTCCGTCTTCTTTAACTCCTCAACTGAAGCTTTTAACGTATAAAAAGCGCCGGTTAAATTTGTTCCTATCATAGTATTCCATTCTTCCACAGTAAGTTCATCTACGGGCTTAAATATCCCTAATCCTGCATTCGCAATTACAAAATCTACTTTTCCAAACTTCTGTACAGTGTATTTTATAGCTTCCTCTTCACTTTCAAGACTTCTCACATCTGAAACAATCCCTAAAACCTGTCCGGAATATGGCTGCAATTCTTTTTCTGCTTTCATTACATCTTCTCTTTTACGTCCTGAAAAGGCAACTGATACTCCGTTTTCCAATAAAATCCTGGCAATTCCAAAACCTATCCCCTTGGTTCCTCCTGTTATATAGGCTACTTTATTTTCGATCATACATTTCACTTTAATTCCCTAAAATAAAAAAAACGCTTCAATTGAAGCGTTAATTCTTGCTAAGATTAATCAGTTATTTATTTTTTAATAATTTTTTTAGATATCTTCCCATCTATGGTCTCAATACTGATGATATAAGCACCTGAACCGAGATGCCTTACATCAATTTTATCTCCATCAAATTGCGCATGCATATTTCTTCCGGCAGCATTAAAAATTTCAATTTTAGTTACAGTTGACTTGGATTGTATAGCAACAAAATCAGTTGCAGGATTTGGATAAACCAAAACACTATCGTCCAACACGGAAGCTTCTTTTGTTCCTAATACTCCATTATTTGTAGCTGAAAGTGTATAATTATCAAAAGAAGTGATATGAGCAACCGTATTTCCCGCTCCAACAACAGAAACGAAATCCATTTCAAAAGGATCTACTCCGGGGGCGGCAGGAATGTAGGTAGCCGGAGGACTAGAAACAATACCGCCCGGACTTAACCATGTTACCACCCCTGTAGTTTTATTAAATGTACATTTTAATGTAATCCACGTATTTGCTGGATAGGTATATGTATTAGGCTCCAGATAAAAAAGAATATTACCCGTTACATTTGTCGTAGTATTGGTATAATATGCTATGCCTACAACTCTTTGTGAAGCATAATCATATCCTGCTCCAAGAAGCGTTTTATGGGTCGTGGTATCATAAACTAAAACAGTTCCCCTGCCTGAACCTCCTGTAGCACTTCCTGTATATAAATTAAATTCCAATTTTAAAATATCATTTCCCGGCGTTCTAGCGGCCCAGGCAGCCGGTAAACCGTCTTTCCACATATATCTTGTCCCTGTTGCAGTAGCACTTCCCGTAAGCTGCAAAGATTTATCATGAGAAGCATCGATATTTACAATCTGTGCATCTGAATTAGACCCTCCTGCAAAATCGGTACGAAATCCACCTTGCCCTAAAGTGTTTGGAGTAATAGTAGTTCCGACATTTCCTATGGTATAGGAATTAAAATTATCACCTTGTAAGGACTGAGCATTCCATGTTTGGAATAAACCAAATAAAAATACACTAATAGATAAAACTTTTTTCATAACATAATTTTTTAGTATTATAACATTAATTTTTTTAGTACAAATTCCTTTAGAATCCATATTCATTATTAAGACAACTAAAATCTGAAAAGGTTGCTCATGAAATAAAAAAATAAATCAACCTGGAAAAATCATGATGTGATACGGGTATATCCGCAGACCTCATTTTGTTGATTTTTTCGTGATGACTTATTCTGAGCCTGACCGATTTTATATTACAAAACTATCTTGATACTAAAAGATTACAAATACTTGGAAAAGGGTAATTATTTCTACCTAGTTTTAGGTATTTTTAAAAATATTTTGGCAATAAAAAAACGCTCCGGATTGGAGCGTTTTTTATACTAAAGTTTATTAGTTTTATTCTTTAATGATTTTTTGAACATATACTTTTCCATCACTTGCCTTAACCTTTAAGATATAAGTTCCTTTTGTAAAGCTTGATACGTTTACTTCATTAACATTTTTATTATTAGAAATTGAAGTAATCACTCTTCCATTCATGTCATAAATATCAATTCCTTCAGATTTTAAATTGTTACCAAATCTGAATTTTAAAACATCTTTAACCGGATTTGGAAAAACTTGAAAATCTTGCGAATTTGTAACTTCTGTAACTCCTAGTGTTGTTGTTGTGCCTTCAATAGAAAAAGCCAAACCATTAAGTGCTGCAGTATTTGTTAAGTCAAATAAATCCGTCCAATCAGTTGCTCCCGCTCCAAAAGCATCACTTGGATCAACTAACTTAGCTGGATTCCCATTTATTGTTCCTGCAAACCAATTAAATCGAGGACCTGCCGTATAAGCCGTTAGGTTTGTTTTTGCCGCAAATACTAACCAGTAAACAGTATTAGGTTGTAATACAAGAGGTGTTGATAGCGCAGCTGCCACATCAATATTATAAGTATAATTGGAAGTTCCAGATTTTACCAAGCCATACCCTGGAGCACCTTTAGCAATATTAATAGCTGCTATCGGAGCTACAGCCGAATTGTTAGGAATTCCCGCAGGGCTACCCGCTGCATTCGCATAAATGTATAACATTAAACCAGTTCCAACAGTAGTTTCAAGAGTTCCAGAACTCTGAAAACCAGAAATAGAAATTTTTGTTATTGTACTTTGACTGGCAAGCGTAAAGTCATCAGCAGCTGCAACAAAATTCCCATTGGCGAGCACATCGGCAACAATACCATTAGTTGTAGTTGTAGGTTGAGAGAAAATAACAGTTTGAGCGTTTAGATTCATTACTCCAAGTAATAATCCCAGAATGTAGATTTTTTTCATGATATAATTTTTTAGTTATCACCGTAAAGATATTTCATTTTATTGATTAAAAAAAATTTTATCAAATAAATAAAACAATCAAAAATAATCAATCATATAAATAACAAATAAGATAAATTAATCCACATAATAGTGAAAAATATGTATTTTTTAAAAAAAATTCAATCATTAATAAAATAAACCATAAATAACATTTTAATGTAAAAATACCTGAGTCAAAATAAAAAAGATAGGATACCTGGTGGGGTATCCTATCTTTTATTTGTTTACTACAATATGTGCAAGCACTTAGCTTCTCATACTGTTCTGTTATTTTGAGTAATTTTCAAAAAAGAGCGGAATACTTTCGATTCCTTTATAGAAATTAAACAATCCATAGTGTTCATTAGGCGAGTGAATAGCATCAGAATCTAATCCAAAGCCCATCAATACAGACTTTGCACCTAATACTTTCTCAAACATTGAGGTAATAGGAATACTTCCTCCTCCTCTGTAAGGTAATACCTCTTTTCCAAATGCCGTTTCCATTGCTTGCTTAGCAGCTGCAAATTCCTTGGTATCAGTCGGTAAAACATAAGGCATCCCTCCATGATGCGGAGTTACTTTTACCCTTACTGTATCCGGAGCAATTTTTTCGAAATATCTGGTGAATTTTTCAGTGATTTCTTCCGGAGTCTGATAAGGCACCAAACGCATAGAAATCTTTGCAAAAGCCTTTGAAGGAATAACTGTTTTTGCTCCCTCTCCGGTATAACCACCCCAAATTCCATTACAATCCAATGTTGGGCGGATTGATGTTCTTTCTAGAGTCGTGTATCCTTTTTCTCCTTCTATGTTACCTAATCCGATAGCTCTTTTAAACTCCTCAGGATTATCTTTCAATTTATTCATTTCAGCTCTTTCCTGATCTGAAACAATATCTACATTATCATAAAACCCGTCAATTGTAATATGTCCATCTTCATCGATTAACTTTGCAATCATTCTTGAAAGAACGTGGATTGGATTGGGAACTGCACCTCCATACAATCCGGAGTGCAAATCTCTGTTTGGCCCCTCTACTTCTACCTCTACATAACTTAAACCTCTTAAACCCGTTGTAACAGTTGGCTGCTCATTGCTGTAAATATGAGTATCAGAAATCAGAATGCAATCACAAGACAGTTTTTCTTTATTTTCATTAACAAAATCACCAAGACTTACGGATCCTACTTCTTCTTCTCCTTCTAAAATAAACTTAACATTACAAGGAAGAGTATTGGTTTTCATCATCGCTTCAAATGCCTTTAGATGCATAAAAAACTGTCCTTTATCATCCGCAGAACCTCTGGCAAAAATAGCCCCATCCGGGTGAAGCTCTGTCTTTTCTATATAAGGTTCAAAAGGAGGTTTCTTCCATAATTCTAAAGGATCAGCAGGCTGAACATCATAATGACCATATACCAGAACAGTAGGAAGATTTTTATCTAAGATCTTTTCTCCAAAAACAATTGGGTAACCAGCTGTTTGGCATACTTCCACATTATCGGCTCCCGCATTTTTTAGATGTGTTGCACATACTTCTGCACATTTCAATACGTCATCTTTATACGCAGGATCTGCAGAAATAGAAGGAATTCTCAATAACTCAAATAATTCATCCACGAAACGCTGTTTGTTTTCGTTGATGTAATTTAATGTCTCTTGCATTGTAAAAATTTGTTTTGTTAAAATTAAAGAAAATGGTCTGCAGCAGCAAGCAAAAACAAAGAATTTTCCTTTAGCCAATTATTTATTTAGAATCGGCCAAATACTACACACCAAAAACAAAAAATGTCCTGCAACCTGGCAAGACATTTTTATATTTTCTAATAATAATTAGTGTTCAGCTTTAGCTTTTTCAGCTTCTACGGGTTTTGCTGCAGCAGTACTGTCTGTTTTTGGAGCTTCTGTTCCATGTTTTTCAGCAACAGCAGCTTCTTTATGTTCAGCTGTAGCATCATGACCATGAGTTTCTCCACCTTTTTGCACATCATCTGAATATCTTTCTGCTCCCTCTTCTAGCTTTAAAGTATTCTTATTTCCTCCAGCTTGTATTTTTTTACAGCTTACTGCTACACTTGCAATGGCTAAACATATAATTAATTTTTTCATATGTAAGATTTATTTTTTTAAAAGGTCATATGGAATCGCTCTATTTTAGTCTATTCTAAATTATCCCAACAGCCGCGATTTCATGCTTAAATTTTAGATTGCCCAAAATTAAGAAATCCTGCTCCTTTTGACAACATTTTTACACTGATTTTAAAATAATTTTACCTTTTTTGGATTGTGTAAAAATAAGATATCTTTCTCCACCATCCTTCAGGTTGTATTTCTTTTTGATTTCATCTGGTTTCAAAGGATAATTCTTTGAAATGATATTAAATTGCTCCTTCTTTTTAATCTGCTTATTTCCAATAACTTCCATTTCCATAACTCTTCCCGGAAAGCCTTCAATTTTCTCTGTTGAAGTGTAGATATGAGTGTTGGGATGAAGTTTTTTTAGGGAAAATTTTTCAGATATAAGATTAAACGCACCTGCTTTTAAAATGGAGTTATTTGGCAAATATATAAAACGCTCTGGTTCGGAATATTCTGAATGAACAAATTCTTCATTACCCAATTGAAATACAAAGTCCGACTCTCCACTTTCTAAATTGATACAATGGCACATGACTTTTTCAGGCTCATCATGTGTTAGAAATACGACTACCTCTTTTACCTCATTTTTTAATGCGATAATATCAATTCTTGAAATATTCTTTAATACAGAGAGAAGATATTTTAAATCAATCAGTGGCGATAGTTTTACTACTACCTTATTTGAAATGGATAGTAAATGATCCTGGATTTCAAGAATGTTGGGTGAGAGATCTTCTAAAAGAAAAACTTTGTTTTTACTAATATCTCTTCTGGCCGGATCTAAATACGTAACATCAAAAACTTCTTTATTCTGCTCAAGAAAATTTTCAAGCTTTAGATTAATAAATTTGGCTTTTTTATTTAAAACCGACCAGTTATGTTCAACTATTTTTAAAAGTTCAGTATTTTGTTCTACTAAGACTATATCATCAAAATTTTGTGACAGATAGTAGGCATCAATTCCAAAGCCACTGGTAAGGTCAATGAATTTTTTCCCACTTATCAAAGTTGATTTATAAATCGCTGTTTTTTCAGAAGACGATTGTTCCATATTGAGTTGAGGAGGAAATATAATTTCATCACGTAATAAAAAAGGAAATTTCTTTAAAGCAACTTGTCTTCCCTTTATTTGGTGAACGATTTCCTGCATGCTGACTTCATCAAATGGTGATTTTTTCAATAATAATGAATGTAAATCCGTAGTCAGATTTGCATTTATAAAATTTTGAACCTCTTTTTTTAATATTTCAACCACAGATTTCCCTGATATACAAGATGTTTATGTTTAATTTTTTAATATTCTAAATCTCCATTTATTAGCAATGCAATCAGTATTGAAACCAACTAAAATTTAGAGTTTTAAGCCTGTTAATTTCAAGTAGATCGATAGAGAAGAACACTACAGCTTTAAATAATATAAAATTACCTTTTATAAAAGATATAGTCTGTTAATAACGGCTCAATACCGTTTTGTTTTAATAGAGAATTAATCTGCCCTCTGTGATAAGTAGAATGATTGATTGCATGGAAAAGCATTTCAAAGACACTATTTTCAAATTTTGTCCCCTTTGAGTTCTGATATCCTATTCGGTTATCAAGATTAAAATTCTGAACAATCTGAATACTTGTTAAAAAATTCTGGTGATTGATCTCTTCCAGATCTTCAAGTGGATTGACCTGCCAGACTTCGAAAGTTTCTTCTCCCAATATCCTTGCATTCCAGATTTGTTGAGCATTAATTGTATGATTGATTAATGCAATAGTTCTTTCATCTATTTTCGGCGTATGATCTTTAACCAGCTTAATTATTTTCTGATTATAATGATGTGTATATTCAAATAAATCAACTAGCTTATCGATCATAATTCAAACATTTCCGCCCAACGTACAGGCTTTATCTCTTTTTCAGAATACAATTCATCAATTGATCTTTTAGCTTCCAATTTTGGATAAAGATTCACTCCTATTAATTTGATCTTTCCTTCTTCCACCCACTTCTGCTCTTCAATAGCGTGCTGATAGATTTTTTTCTGAATAACTCCCTGTCTGATTAATTCCAGATAACCACCCCCGTCTTCTATTTCCAAAAACAGATCCCAGGATTTTTCTGCAATTTGTCGTGTGAGATCTTCAACATAATAACTCCCATTGGCAGCATCTTCAAAAACATTAATGATACTTTCGTAAGCCAACACGATCTGTTGCTTGAAAGAAATTTCCTCTGAATTATCCGTACTTCTGCTTACAAGATAATTATTGCTATAAACCGCATCAGCACCACCAATCATTGCTGCGGCAAGCTCCAATGTGGAACGGATAAGATTATTTTCACTATCCGAAACTGCTTTATTTCTTAATGAAGTTTCAACAAAAATATAAGGGATTTCGTTAAGGTTATATTCTTTTGAAAGCTGGTTAAAGATGAGTTTAAATGCTCTTATCTTTGCCATTTCAAAAAAATAATTTCCTCCTACGGCAATTTTAAAAATCAATTTATCTAAGATTTCAGCTCCAAAAACTTCAATAAGTTCTTTCGTTTTTGCTAATGCTATTCCAAGTTGCTGATAAATTGCAGCTCCTGCATTTTGATGAAGTGAAATATCTATACAAATATTTCTTCTGAAATCTTTAGCTAATAGCTCCCTGGCCAGCTGATCATTAATTATTCCATCTTGTTCATTAAATACATCAATCAGCGAAAAGTATTGATCTTCATCCTTTGGGCTGATATGCTCTGCAAGATCTTTATTATTAACGAAAATGGTTTTTCCTTCTAAATTTTCAACATTCTGATTTAAAAGAAATGCAAAAACATCATCTTCCAGACTTTCATGGTACTGGGCAACCAAATGAGTGCTTTCTTCAACTTTGGGAAGATTGACCAAAAGCTGTGGTACAGAATTATAGAAAGGTTTTACTACAATTCCTTCTAAATTTTCTTTTTTCAGAATTGTATAGATATCTTCTGTTTTAAGTTGCTTTTTTACTAAATTTTCCCAATCAGGAAGGGTATTAATATTTGACATTTAGTGGAAAGTTATAGATTAAGAGCTTTTATTTTATGAATTTTATTTCTTCGATATTTTAGTGCTATCCACAACAAGAATGAAGATTTCCTCATCAGGTTTTTTCATAAAATAATTTTCTCTTGCGTATTTTTCTTTTTCAGATTTATTATTCATGAGCTTTTTATAAAACGTATCATTTTTTTCATATTCCGTTTTATAATACTGCAATTGTTCCTGGTATTTACTGATCTCACCATTGAGCTCATTAATTACCAGAAATGATGTTTTATCAAAGAAAATCATCCACACTAAAAACAAACAGATGGTAATAAAATATCTGTTTACAATGTATTTCTGAAGCAGTTTAACGACTTCGGATTTCGGTTGGATGTCTTTAATTAATTTATTTGCCATTTTAGTGTTTTCTCAACGAGTTTTTTATCACAGTAGTTAAAAAATCAATCGCTACAGAATTTTGCTTCATATTAGGGATGATAAGATCAGCCTCATTTTTTGAAGGTTCAATAAATTCCTGATGCATTGGCTTTAAAGTAGTTTGATAGCGATGTAAAACTTCACTTAAATCTCTACCTCTTTCCTGGGTATCTCTTCTAATTCTTCTGATCAACCTCTCATCAGAATCTGCATGAACAAAAACTTTCAAATCAAATTCTTTCAGCAGCTCTTTATTAGTAAGAACTAAAATACCTTCCACAACCAATACGTTTTTAGGTTCTACAGTCACATGGTCTCCGGTTCTGGAATGCGTAACAAAACTATAAATGGGCTGTTCAATGGGCTCATTATTTTTTAAAGCTTTGACGTGTTTTAACATCAGTTCAAAATCTATAGACTTCGGGTGATCATAATTCAAAGCTTCCCTTTCAGCCAATGTAAGATTATGGTTATCATGATAATAATTATCCTGTGACAAGATGTTCATTCCTTCGATATCAAGCTGTTGGAGTATTTTATCCACAACTGTAGTTTTGCCGGATCCAGTTCCTCCTGCAATTCCTATTACAAGCATTCTTTTTGAGTTTCTATATAGTTGGTACAAATATACTATTTTACTTGAATGCAAGTAAAGTAATCCATCTTTAAATTATATGGAAAGCACATACAAATAAAAACACCGGCTATGATACCGGTGTTTTTATTATACTATTTCGCTTGTCAGCTCTCTTGAAATCAATTTCTCATGCATAGGCTTCAGTACATCCATAGAGCCTGTTTTTACAGTGCATTTGCCCTTATAATGAATCAGGATCGTACATTGCTCAGCCTGCTCAAATGTATGCTTACAAATTTCCACAAGGCAGTCGATCACATAATCAAAAGTATGTACATCATCATTATGTACAATCAGCTTATACACATCATCCGTTTCTTCCAACACGAGAACTTCTTCCTCGTACTGGCGTTTTGGATTTTCGTAATCCTTTATACTGTTATAAAAAATCATTTTAGAATTATTTAAACTTCCCCTAATTTATCTGCCAAATCATTGATAACATTTGGACCTTCATACACCAATTCTACCAGCTCAACGCTCTTGTTATTCATTTTCAGAATTTTAAAATGGTAGTTTTCAATATCAAACTCCTGATTTTCCACAGGAATATCTTCTAATGCGTGGAGAATAAATCCTGCTAATGTATTATATTCGCTTTCTTCAGAAGGAGCCAATTTTTTAGGCAGGAATTCATTAATTTCTTCGAGAGGTTGTGTAGCCTGAACCCAATAGATATTGTCTCCAATCTTATCAACAATTTTATCTTCGTCATCTTCCTCATCCTGAATTTCTCCCACCAGCTCCTCGAGGATATCTTCAAGTGTTATAATACCTTCGGTACCACCGAATTCATCAATAACAATTGCCAGGTGTTGCTTTTTCTGCTGGAAGATCTTAAGGAGATCGGAAATCTTTTTACTCCCCACTACAAAGAAAGCATCACGCATAAGGGTTTTCAGATCTTCATGATTCAGCTCACCTTTTCTTTTAACAAATTCTCTGATAATCTCCTTTGTATAGAGAATACCGATCACGTTATCAATAGAGTTGATATACACGGGAATTCTGGAATAACCACTATCCATAATTTTATTGATAATATCGTTGATATCTTCCTCAAAATCTATTGATGTAATATTCTGTCGGGGAACCATGATTTGCTTTGCAGAGTGATCTGTAAAATCAAACGCATTCTTAATAATCTCATAGTTTTCCTCTTCTATTTCTCCGCTATCAGCACTTTGTTTTACCAAAAGCTGAAGTTCTTCTGTAGAATGGATTTCCTGCTCAGATGCGGGATGGATTTTCATTAATCTTAAAACCCCGTTCGACATGGAATTCATCAACCAGATAAAAGGTTTGAAAATCGTATAGAAGATCCTCAAAGGAACAGCAGTTGCCATCGTGGTAGCTTCTGATTTTCTGATTGCAATGGATTTGGGAATCAATTCTCCAAACACTATATGCATAATCGTAATAAGAACAAAACTGATGATTAACGATATAGAAGTAACTGAAGCAGCACTTAATTGAAAATTGATAGATATAAAGATATTCTCTACAATATGGTGTAATGCGCTTTCTCCTACCCAACCCAGGGCAAGTGAAGCTAATGTAATTCCTAATTGTGTTGCAGAAAGATATTCATCAAGATGTTTTATGATGTGCTCTGCCTGTTTAGCCATTGAGTCCCCCTCTGCGGCCTTAATTTGAATTTGCGAATAACGAACTTTAACAATTGAAAATTCAGCGGCTACGAAAAAGCCATTAAGTAATACAAGAAACAAGGCTAGCAAAAGCCTGACTATGTCCGAGTCCATTTAGAAAATTATATAAAATTTAGTTTTACAAAGATATAGAAAATAAAAATAACAAAAAAAAGCATCGATATACTCGATGCTTTAATATTTTACTAAATATTTTTCTTATGAATTTTTCAAAGCTTCTGCTCCCGAAACGATCTCAAGGATTTCGTTTGTAATAGCAGCCTGTCTCGCTTTGTTATAGAAGATTACCAAATCATTCTTCAAAGCCTGGGCATTATCTGTTGCTTTATGCATCGCAGTCATTCTAGCTCCATGCTCAGATGCCACTGAATCTAAAACAGCTTTGAAAACCTGAGTTTTTATAGATTTTGGAATAAGGTTATCCAAAATTTCATTCTTGTTAGGTTCAAAGATATAATCTGTTTCTACTTGTGGTTCAGTAGTTTCAGGCATCAGGATAGGAAGAAGTTGCTCTTTGGTTACTTCCTGAGTAGCAGCATTAATGAACTTATTATAAATTAAATAAATCTCATCAAATTTACCCTCCTTAAAGCTGTTCATAACCCCTTCTGTAAGGTTAGAAACTGCATCAAAGTTCAAATTATCAAAAACGGCACTTTCATTAGCATATACAGTACGGCTTCTTCTTACAGCATCATATGCTTTTTTACCGATTGTAAGAACTTCAATATCGTATTGAGAATTATTCTGAAACTGAATATTAAGCTCTTTTACAATAGATGAGTTAAATGCACCGGCAAGTCCTCTGTTTGACGTTACAGCGATAAAAAGCACTCTTTTAACCTCTCTCTTTTGAGCATATATAGAAACCTGATCAGGATCTGAACTAGAGTTTACATTCTGAATGATTTCTTGTAGTTTCTCGGAATAAGGTCTTAACATCACGATTGCATCCTGTGCTTTTTTAAGTTTCGCAGCAGAAACCATTTTCATAGCACGTGTAATTTGCATCGTAGATGAAATTGAACTGATTCTTCCTCGTATTTCTTTTAAGTTTGCCATATTGGGTTAGTTGTTGGTTGTCGGTTGTTGGTTGCTAGTTTTAGAAATTTCTGTCAACTATCAACCAAAAACCATCAACTAATTTTTTAATTATATTTTGAAGCTAGATCGTTAGCAGCTTGCTTAAGAACGTCTGTAATTTCGTTATCAATTTTTCCAGATTTAATAGCAGCCATCGTTTCAGGATGCTTAGATCTTAAGAAAGCGATATATTCCGCCTGGAATTCTTTCACTTTTCTGATAGGAACGTTTCTTAACAAGTTCTCAGTACCTGCATAGATCATTGCTACCTGGCTGTCTACCGGAAGTGGAGAGTTAACCGGCTGCTTAAGAAGCTCCACGTTTCTTTCCCCTTTAGAGATTACAGCTAAAGTAGATGCATCTAAGTCAGAACCAAATTTAGCGAACGCTTCTAGTTCTTTATATTGAGCCTGGTCAAGTTTCAATGTACCAGACACTTTTTTCATTGATTTAATCTGAGCGTTACCCCCTACCCTTGATACGGAGATACCTACGTTAATTGCAGGACGAACCCCAGAGTTGAATAGATCAGATTCAAGGAAAATCTGTCCGTCTGTAATTGAAATTACGTTAGTAGGAATATATGCAGAAACGTCACCAGCCTGAGTTTCGATAATAGGAAGTGCAGTTAATGAACCACCCCCTTTAACCAAAGGCTTCAAAGATTCAGGTAGGTCATTCATCTGGCTTGCGATGTTATCATCAGCGATCACCTTTGCAGCTCTTTCCAATAATCTTGAGTGAAGGTAGAAAACGTCTCCAGGATAAGCTTCACGTCCCGGTGGTCTTCTCAATAGAAGAGAAAGCTCACGGTAAGCAACAGCTTGTTTAGACAAGTCATCATAAACGATAAGAGCTGGTCTACCTGTATCTCTGAAATACTCACCGATAGAAGCACCTGCCATAGCAGAATACACCTGCATCGGAACAGGGTCTGATGCATTAGCGGCAACAATTACAGTATAAGCTAAAGCTCCTTTATCAGAAAGAGTTTTAACGATCTGAGCTACTGTAGATGCTTTTTGTCCAATTGCAACATATATACAATATACAGGTTTCCCTGCATCAAAAAATTCTTTTTGGTTGATGATCGTATCAATAGCAACAGTCGTTTTACCTGTTTGTCTGTCACCAATGATAAGCTCTCTTTGTCCTCTTCCTACAGGGATCATAGAGTCGATCGCAACGATACCTGTTTGTAGAGGCTCAGTTACAGGCTGTCTGAAGATAACTCCAGGAGCTTTTCTTTCCAATGGCATTTCGTATAAATCCCCTGTAATAGGACCTTTACCATCGATAGGGTTACCAAGAGTATCTACTACTCTTCCTAGCATACCTTCCCCTACTTTAATTGAAGAAATTCTGTTTGTTCTTCTAACTGTATCACCTTCTTTTACTAATTTACTTTCTCCTAAAAGTGCAACCCCTACGTTGTCCTCTTCAAGGTTAAGTACAATACCTTCTACATCACTAGAAAATTTAACCAACTCTCCGTATTGTACGTTTTCTAACCCGTATACACGAGCAATACCATCACCGATGGTTAAAACTGTACCTACTTCCTCAACGTTAGATTGAGTGTCGAAGTTGGCCAATTGTTGTTTTAAGATCGCAGATACTTCTGCCGGATTTATTTCTGCCATTGTATGGTTGTTTTTGTCTTAATTTAATTGAAAATCTTTTTTAACCTGATTAAGTTTGCTTTTAACAGATGCATCGATCTGCTGGTCTCCTACTCTTAAAATATAACCCCCTAAAATCTTAGGATTTACATTAACCTTCAAATCAAAATTTGAAGTATTTTTTACCAGGTTTGTAGATCCTAAGATCTGATCAATATTTTCTTTTGAAAGCTCAGTAGCAGTAGTTAAAGTGATTCTCTGTACACCATTAACATCTTCTACTTTATTGATAAATTCCTGAGCGATATTCTTCAACTGGCTTTCACGACCTTGTCTGATAACCAATTTGATTAAATTCTGCGAAGAAAGTGACAAATCTTTGAAAATCTCATCAGCTACTTCTATTTTCTTTTTAGCATCAATGTAAGGTGTAAGGAAAAACTTGTTCAGATCCGCAGATACTGACATCAGTTTTACCACATCTTTCATTTCAGAAAATACAGTAGCCGTTTGCCCTGTTTCATTTGTGAAATCAAGCAAACCCTGTGCGTATCTTTTAGCTACTTTAGATGTAAGCATTATTAGTTAAGGTTAGATTTGTTTAAATAATTTTGAACCAACTCGTTCTGAGCTTCGTTGTTATCTAATTTTTGTTTTAAGATAGACTCAGCGATATTTACAGATAAAGCACCAATTTGAGTTTTAATATCTGCCATTGCAGCATTTTTCTCAGTCTCAATAGTTTGTTTAGCTGCTTCAATCATTTTATCTCCTTCAGCTTTAGCAACATCTTTAGCCTCTCCTACAATTCTATCTTTAATTTCTCTTGCTTCTTTCAGGATAGCATCTCTTTCAATTTTAGCTTCACGAATGATTCTTTCGTTATCAGCTTTAAGATCTTCCATTTCTTTTTTAGCCAATTTAGCTTGATTTAATGCGTCAACAATAGAAGTTTCTCTGTCATTTACTGCATTAACGATTGGTTTCCAAGCGAATTTTGCTAAAAGAAACAACAGGATAACAAAAGTAAGCGTCATCCAAAACAAAAGTCCAATTCCAGGTTCAATAATTCCCATATCTGTAAATTCTTTTTTTAATGTGATAATTTTATGGATATCTTTTTAAAATTCTTAGCAGCAGCCAACCGCTTCACTGCTAAGAATATTCTCTTTTGAGGATAAATTACTTGATGAAAGCACCAAAGATGATCGCGATAAGACCAGCACCTTCAATAAGACCAGCAGCAATAAGCATTGCTCCTTGAATCTTACCAGCTTGTTCTGGTTGTCTAGCGATAGCATCCATTGCATGTCCACCGATTTTACCGATACCAAGACCTACTCCTAGTACTGCTAAACCGATTCCTACGTAAATTAATCCTGCTCCAGTTGATAAATCCATAATAAATAAATTATATTAGTTAAAATTATTTTAAAAATAATGCTCTATTAGTGAGCGTGTTCTTCATGACCATGTTCGTGCTCATGTTCTGCTACAGCAATACCGATAAATAGTGCTGATAATACTGTAAATATATATGCTTGCAAGGCAGCTACCAATAATTCCAATACAGAAACAAATAATGCTAATGGTACTGATGCAAATCCTAAAAACGGAGATTTAAAAATAAAGATCAAAGATATAATAGCCAAGATCATAATGTGACCTGCAGTAACGTTAGCGAAAAGTCGCATCATTAACGCAAAAGGCTTTGTAAAGATACCAATGATTTCGATCGGAACCATAATAGGATATAATAAGATCGGTACCGGCGGCATAAAGATATGTTTCCAATAATCTTTATTAGCACTGAACAAAGTAATCAATAAGGTAATAACAGCCAATACAGCAGTGATTGCAATGTTACCAGTAAGATTAGATCCTCCAGGGAAGAAAGGAACCAATCCGAAAAGGTTATTGAACCAGATAAAGAAAAATGCTGTTAATAAATAAGGCATATATCTTTTATATTTAACTGATCCGATATTCGGGATTGCTACCTCATCTCTGATAAACACGATCACAGGCTCCATTATTTTTCCAAAACCTGTCGGAAGCTGAGATTTCTTATAGTTTCTTGCCATTCCAATGAATACTACCAGCATAAAAATCACTGATAAGAACATTGACGCTGCATTTTTAGTAATGGAAAGATCAAAGTAAACATTATCTGATTTTTGTTTCCCACCTATTAATGCAAACAAAGTTGCTTTTTCAATTCCTTTAGTAGAAACCACTTGTCCCTCTTCTAATGTATATCCATCATGTTCATGACCGTGAGCGATCTTGTTAGAAAGGAAAGTATGCCATCCTTCATTATCTTTAATAATTACAGGTAATGGAATTGAAACGTGATGTTCTTCCCCATTATCATCTTTGGTAGTCCATAAATGCCATTCGTTAGAATCACCAATGTGTTCCATGATCATTTTGGTCGCATTAAAGCCCTTTTCCGCTTCTGTATGCTCTACTTTTTCAGCTGCCTTCTCACCTTCAGATTCATGTTGTGCATTAGCTAAACCACTAATAAACACAAATAAAAATGCGAAAAATAATGAAGAAATTTTTCTGTTCATATCTCTTTTTTAATCGTGTGCAAATATATCGATTTTATTAAACTTTACCAATATTAAAAATTGATTTTTATCATCAAAAAAGTCAAGATTTGTTAATGAGTTTTATTATAGATAAGTATATAAGGAACGATGCGATAATAAAGCAAATTACAATAAATAGAAAATTAGCTTTTGTTTTATCAATAATAACCAAAGAAATAACAAGCCATACAAGATCTTTTGAAAGGTTTACCACCAGAAATTTCATCCCCGCGTCTGGTCTGCCATATAAATATCTTTTAAATATTATATAAACAATACTATTAAGGACTATTATTAAAAGTACAATAATTAAACTATTCCAAATATTCATTTTGCAAAAATAAAATTATAATTTATTAAGCAAAATAAATCTCCGCAATGTATATCATATATATTATTAAAAAATCCTTATTTTTGCAGACTATAATTTATAACACATATGTTTAATAGTTTACAGGATAAATTAGACAAGGCGCTTCATAATATTTCCGGACGTGGAAAAATTACGGAAATCAATGTTGCGGAAACCGTAAAAGAAATTCGTAGAGCATTGGTAGATGCCGATGTTAATTATAAAGTAGCAAAGGATCTTACTAAAAGAGTTCAAGATAAGGCTTTGGGACAAAACGTTCTCACTTCTCTTACTCCGGGCCAATTGATGACTAAAATTGTTCACGATGAGTTGGTAGATCTAATGGGGGGATCCCAGGAAGGCATTAATCTTTCAGGTAAACCTACCATAATCCTTATTGCAGGTCTTCAGGGTTCCGGTAAAACTACATTTTCCGGAAAACTTGCCAATTATTTACATACTAAAAAGAATAAAAAACCTTTATTGGTAGCGTGTGATGTTTATCGTCCCGCTGCAATCGACCAGTTAAAAGTACTGGGCAGCCAGATAGGGGTTCCTGTTTATACAGAAGAAGGAGCTACTAATCCGTCTACCATTGCTGAAAATGCCATCAAGTTTGCAAAAGAAAAAAACCATGATGTTGTAATTGTGGATACTGCAGGACGTTTGGCTATAGATGAGCAAATGATGAATGAGATCAAATCTGTTCATTATTTCATCAAGCCTCATGAAACATTGTTCGTTGTGGACTCTATGACGGGTCAGGATGCTGTAAATACTGCAAAAGCATTCAATGATGCATTAAATTTTGACGGTGTTGTTCTTACCAAATTAGACGGTGATACAAGAGGGGGTGCTGCTTTAACGATCCGTTCTGTAGTTGAAAAACCGATTAAATTCATTTCCACAGGGGAAAAAATGGAAGCTCTAGATCTTTTCTACCCGGAAAGGATGGCGGACAGGATTTTGGGAATGGGAGACGTTGTTTCCTTAGTAGAAAGGGCTCAGGAACAATTCGATGAAGAAGAAGCTAAAAAACTTCATAAAAAAATTGCTAAAAACGAGTTTGGTTTTGACGATTTCCTAAAGCAGATCAATCAGATCAAGAAGATGGGTAATATGAAAGACCTGATGGGAATGATCCCTGGGGTGGGAAAAGCTATTAAGGATGTTGAAATCAGTGATGATGCATTTAAACACATTGAAGCAATTATCTACTCCATGACTCCGGAAGAAAGAAGAAGACCTTCTATTATCAATACGCAAAGAAAACAAAGAATTGCAAAAGGCGCAGGAAGAAAGATTGAAGATGTAAACCAATTGATGAAACAGTTTGATCAAATGGGTAAAATGATGAAGATGATGCAGGGACCTCAGGGTAAACAAATGATGCAGATGATGAGTAAAATGCCTAATATGCCTGGAATGGGCGGAATGTTTGGAAAATAGGAATCCATCAATCAATATAAAAACCGGCTCAATTGAGCCGGTTTTATTTTTTAGTCTGACTGATTATTATTTATCAGATTTCTGAGATTTTGATTTAATGAAGTAAGAAAAACCAATATTAACTCCAAAAGTTTTAACGTTAGTTTTTACATCGGTATTCATAATTGTTTCTTTATTAGAAAACTGATCATATGAAACCCCTAAATTAACCCCTAAAGATTGTGTCGCCATGTACGTTACTCCTCCTTTTACCTTCCATGCCAAACCATCTGTAGTAGTATCAGATGAAACTGAACCATCACCAAAATTTCCTTCACCTGTATTTTTAACAGACGAATATCCGATCCCTGCTCCAAGGAAAGGAACAAACTTGCTATCATTAACAAAGTAATAAGTAGCAGTTGGCATTACAGAAAAATTATTGGTTTTAGATTTGATTCCCTGATATTTTGTTGTAGCACTCATAAAACCTAAGTCAATTCCAACGGCTAACTTATCAATTACAAAATACCCCACTGAAGGAGATACAGAAAAAGTGCTCACTTTAGGCCCGTCTATCGATTGTCCGCCAGCTTTAATTGTTGTAGTAATGTTGTTAAATCCTAAACCAGTGTTTCCACTGATAACCCAGTCTCCTTTAGTCATCTGAGCGTTTGATAATCCAAAAAGTGCAACAGCACCAGTTAGTAATAGTTTTTTCATAGTTATTAAAATTTAATTTATACAGGGTTCTATTTGTGGAAATAGAACTCATTATTAGTTATCATTTGATATAAAAAGTTACAAGCGGCAAATTTAACATAAATTTATCATTTATTTAATATTTAATTAAACAATATTATAATCTCTTTTACACCATTGTTTTCAGGAATTTCAAGCGATAAAAAAAGGTCTGAGCAAGCTCAGACCTTTTTTTATTGTAAAATAATGTACTAATTACTTAGCAAAAACATATTTAACTCCGAAAGTTACAGAAGATAAATTCAATCCGAAGTTATAGTTGTTTGTAGCATCACCATCTTTTGGCTTGTAGTTGTTGTAACCGAACTCACCAATAGTAGCTTCGATAGACCAGTTCTTGTTCAAGAAGTAATCTAAACCTGGCTTCACAGTAACACCAATTTGAGTGTATTTAGCTTCGCTAGAAGTAGAGTTTGAAACTGTAGTATTTCCTGAAGTAGATACTGAGTTATTTTCTAACTTAGTTTTTCCGAACTCCATTGGTACTGCTAATTGTCCGAAGATATATAATTTTTCAGACAAAGTCCAGTATTTTCTTACGAAAGGAGCAACAACGAAAGCTGGCTTCTTAGTGATATTCTCACTTACAGTTGTAGTGTTAAGAATAGTTGTAGTAGTAGTAGCTGTAGTTTTTTCAGTTTGGTAACCAACACCTAAACCAATTGCTAAGTTTGTGTTAACAAAATATCCAACTGTAGGTAATACGTTGAAGTTTTCTGTTTTAAGATTACCATTGTTAGTTTCTTCTTGAGAATAACCAACAGATCCTGATAAATATGTAGTACCTTTAGCAATCTGAGCATTAGATAAACCGAAAAGTGCAATAGCACTCGCTAATAATAATTTTTTCATTTTAAAAAATTTTAATACTTTCTGAGAGCAAATTTACAGTGGGTCCCTCTAATATTAAAATTTGTTAACGTGATTAATATCATCCAAAAATACTCGCTTTTTACAGGAAAAAAATGCACTTAATATATTATATTATTTTTTTCACAAATTTTTGAATAAAAAAACTCCAATTCTGCAATTGGAGTCCTTAAAATTCGGAATTTTTAATAATTTTATCTTAAATAGAAATTATATCCGATGTTTACAGCGCCTATTGTCCAGCTTGATCTGTATCTTCCAAAATCACGTCTGTTACTAATGCTTTGGTACCCTATATACAATTCACCTTTAGACATCTGATATCCAAATTTCGGTTGTGCATAGAAACCTCCATCCATTCCGTCTTTTACAGAAATAGCATAACCAAGATCCAATCCTACAAAAACAGGAGCTCCTGAGAACTTATACTTTCCTGAAACAGCCACCGGAATAAATCCAAAATCATCAAAGTTATCCTTTCCAAAGAAATGTGAATACCCTGAAGCAACTCCCAGATCCAATCCTTTTGTAATATTCCACATATAAGATGCATCTACACCTAAAGTAAATGATGAAACATCACTGGCATCAGCAACAGGAATTCCGATATGTCCTCCTAGTTTAAAACCTTCTTGCGCATTTACTGCACTTCCTAAAAGCGCAAAAGCGCCCACTAATAATAGTTTTTTCATTTTTAAATAGTTTTGATTGATGCTGCAAAATTAACGTTTATTTTTCATTCTGCCTCCCGTTAAAACACGGATAAAAAAAACACTTACCAGGTAAGTGCTTAAAATTATTTTAAACTAGGGTGAGCGTAATTAATCTTGCTGAATAATTAAACCTATTAATTTCCATCAAATTTAAATCGGCCCCCAATGTTTGATTATTCATTTCGAAGCCTTTTCTCTTCGTCATTATAAGCCAGGATAATTTTCCTTACAACCGGATGTCTTACAACATCCTCTTCAGTTAGATGCACAAAACCAATTTCATTTACACCATGCAAAATCCTCATTGCTTCTTTTAGTCCGGATTGCTGATTTCTTGGCAAATCGATTTGGGTAGGATCCCCTGTTATAATAAATTTAGCGTTCATACCCATTCTGGTAAGGAACATTTTCATCTGGGCATGGGTTGTATTCTGTGCTTCATCAAGAATTACGAAAGCATCATCCAGGGTTCTTCCTCTCATAAAAGCTAAAGGTGCCACTTCAATAACTTTCTTCTCCATAAAACCTTCAAGTTTCTCGTGAGGAATCATATCTCTTAAAGCATCATATAAAGGCTGTAAATAAGGATCTAATTTTTCTTTAAGATCCCCCGGCAAAAATCCAAGGCTCTCCCCTGCTTCTACAGCGGGTCTGGTAAGTATAATTCTTTTAACCTCTTTATCTCTTAAAGCCCTGGCTGCTAAAGCAACACTGGTATAGGTTTTCCCTGTTCCTGCAGGTCCTATAGCAAAAACCATATCCTTTTTCTCGGTTTCTTTAACCAGTTTTTTAAGATTAGTCGTTTTAGCTTTTATAATTTTACCATTGACTCCTTTTACAATAATATCCTGATCAAAAATCAGATGTTTTTCATTCTCATCCTTAATATTGAGAATACTCTCTACATCTTTCAGTTCAATAGAATTATTTTTTGAAATAAATTTTACAATATCATCAAGTTTTTGTTTAAATATATCCAGAGCTTCCTGATTTCCTTTAGCTAAAATAGAGTGATCTCTGCCTGTAATTTTTAGTGTCGGAAAGCTTGATTTTAATAAATTGAAATATTGGTTATTAACTCCATAGAAGATTTTCACATCGATATCTTCCAAATCATATGTTAATTCAAACATGTAAGCATTTTTTTATTAGAATCTAAATTTAAAGTTTTTTTTTCATACTTATATTAATTTTGTTATCCACAATTTTCATTTAAACACCTTTATAATACAATTAGCTAACTCTTAGTTATATAAAATATCAATTCTCTTAAAAGGTACCGCAATATAGATTATATAAACACTTGTAACAGGTATAATGTGGTACCTTTTTAATTCTTTTTCTTAGTATTAAAAGATATTATATTCAATGTAATAAAAGGAGGTTTAAACTCATGTAAGCTTCTTTTTTAATTATTTTTTATGAGTTATAAGCACGAAGTTTTCCTTTATTTTAAATAAATTTGCAGGACTAGTATTATTCCACAACTACAAAAATGTCAATTATTACACTCACTTCTGATTTCGGAAATTTAGATTACAGGGTTTCGGCTATGAAAGGCAAAATTCTTTCTTTAAATCCTGAGGTTAATATTATTGATATTACCCACGAAATTCAGGCATATAATCTTATCCAGACTTCATATATCATACGGAACGCGTATAAACATTTTCCAAAAGGAACTATTCATATTCTGTCGGTAGACAGTTTTTATCACAAGTCAAGAAAAAATATTCTCTATAAAGCAGATGGTTCTTATTTTCTTGCTGCAGATAATGGTTTACTTAGCCTTGTTTTTTTTGATATCAAACCTGAGGCTATTTATGAAATTACTCTGAACAACAGGTTTGATGATATCATTAATTTCACTTCAACAGATATTTTCGTTCCTGCTGCCGTACATTTAGCCAACGGTGGCCTTCCGGAAGTAATCGGACGGAAAATAAAAAGTGTAAAAGAACTTCTATTCCCGAAACCTGTCTATAATGAGACTGAAAAGATGATTATCGGGGAAGTGATGTATATTGATAATTTCGGAAACATAATCTCAAATATCAACAAAGATTTTTTTGAAGCCGCAGGAAAAGGACATGAAAATTTCACGATCAAATTCAGGAATTTAAGTCTTTCAAAAGTATTTTCCAGCCACACGGAAGTTGTTTCAGACTGGAACAGGGAAACCGAATTCCATGGGCAATCCGCAGCCATTTTTAATGACAGCCAACTATTGGAACTTACTATCTATAAAGGAAGCAAGAAAAATGGTGCAAGAAGTTTATTTGGACTGAATGTAGGCGGGAATATTTATATAGAATTTTCGTAAAATTATATATTCCGTAAAAAAACCGATTTTTTTTATATATTTGTCAAAATCTAAAAAATAAAAATGGCAGAGTACAAATTATTGCTTCCTTCCATGGGAGAAGGTGTTATGGAAGCTACAATTATCACTTGGTTATTCAATGAGGGTGATCAGGTAAAGGAAGATGATTCCGTAGTAGAAATTGCAACAGATAAGGTTGATTCAGATGTTCCGACACCAGTTTCGGGAAAAATTGTGAAAATCTTAAAGCAAAAGGATGAAGTTGCAAAAGTTGGTGAAGCCATTGCTATTTTAGAAATTGAAGGAGAAGGCGGAAATACAGCTACAGAAGAAACGATCACTGAAGCCCAGGTATCAGCTCCTGATACCGAAACTTTAAAAACGATTGAAGAACCATTAAAAACGGGAACTTCAACAGTTGAATTCTCAGGAGATCTTTATTTATCGCCTCTTGTAAAATCTATTGCACAACAAGAAAACATTTCTGAATCTGAATTAAAATCTATTAAAGGAAGCGGTTTAGAAGGAAGAATTACCAAAGAAGATATTTTAGCATTTGTTAATAACAGAGGAAACCAACAAAAGACAGCACCTGTTCAGCAAGTTGCCTCTACTCCACAGCCGGTTGCAACAACTCCTGTTGTAACACCTGTATCAGTTTCAGCTGGTGATGAAATCATTCCAATGGACAGAATGAGAAAAATCATTGCTGAAAATATGGTAAAAGCAAAACACATTGCACCTCATGTTACTTCTTTCATTGAAACAGACGTTACCAACGTTGTAAAATGGAGAAATAAGCATAAAGATCTGTTCGAAAAACGCGAAGGTGAAAAACTTACCTTTATGCCGATTTTCGTAAAAGCGATCGTAAAAGCAATTCAGGATTATCCAATGATCAATGTCTCTGTAAATGGAGATAATATCATCAAAAAGAAAAATATCAACATTGGTATGGCAACGGCTTTACCGGACGGAAACCTTATCGTTCCTGTCATCAAAAATGCAGATCAGCTTTCACTATCAGGACTTGCAAAGGCGATTAATGATTTAGCTTATAGAGCTAGAAACAAGAAATTAAGACCTGAAGATACTCAAGGTGCTACTTACACTATTTCCAATGTAGGAAGCTTTGGAAACTTAATGGGAACCCCTATTATTCCTCAACCGCAGGTAGCTATCCTTGCCATTGGTGCTATTGTTAAAAAACCGGCAGTACTTGAAACTAAAGACGGTGATGTAATCGCTATCCGCCAGTTAATGTTTATGTCGCACTCTTATGACCATAGAGTTGTAGATGGTTCTTTAGGAGGAATGTTCTTAAAACATGTTCATGATTACCTTCAAAACTGGGATCTGAATACAGAAATTTAAAAATTAAAGCAGCAATAAATTTTGCTTGTTATATGATACAAACCTTCGAAATTCATTTCGAAGGTTTTTTATTATTGCATTTGTGATTAAATAATATTATTTTTAAAACAAACTTTAAATGATGAAATTGAAATACAATAACGTTAACTTCTTGCTATCGTATGGCTTAAATAATTACAACTATTATTTAGGAATAAAAACAATATCTGCTCTTCAAGATAAAACAAGACTATAAAATGTACTCAGTTTTTATATACCTCCGCAGAAGTCTCAAAAAATCTTTTGATAATATCCGCAATGAACAACTGAAGTACAATTTACTTCAGGCAATTCCTTTCTGGATTGGTTCGGTGATTACGGGATTTTTTGCAGTGATGTATGCTAAAATATTTGCGTGGGGTGAAAGTCTTTTAAATATCATTTTCAATTGGCATTCATGGATGATCTTCATTATTGCTCCCATTGGTTTTGTTTTGTCCTGGTGGCTGGTAAAAGAATTTGCACCGAATGCCAAAGGAAGCGGAATTCCACAGGTAATGGCTGCCGTAGAGCTTGCTAATCCCAAGGAACACAAAAAGATCAGAAGCCTTTTGAGTCTTAAAATCATATTCTTTAAAATTATTTCTTCTGTCATTTTGGTAATCGGGGGTGGTGCTGTGGGACGCGAAGGACCAACCATCCAGATCGCAGGTTCTGTTTTCAGAAAGGTAAACGAATATCTTCCCGAATGGTGGCCGAAAATATCAAAAAAAAATATGATTATGACTGGTGCGGCTGCAGGTCTTGCAGCAGCTTTCAATACTCCATTGGGGGGAATTGTATTCGCGGTAGAAGAACTATCAAAAACTCATATTAATTATTTTAAAACAGCTCTTTTTACAGCTGTTATTATTGCAGGCTTAACTGCGCAAACCCTGGCAGGATCTTATTTATATCTTGGTTATCCCAAAACGCATGATGTCTCGCTGATGGTAATGTTCCCGATCATGCTTGTAGCGGGTATTTCAGGTATTCTCGCAAGTCAGCTGTCTGTTATCATGCTTACCATGAATAAGTGGAAAAAGAAAAATCTGAAAACGGATAAATCAAATATTTTATTTCTTGTTTTTTGTGCGCTTATCATTGCTTCTATTGCTTATTTTATTAACAGAGAGATCTTAGGATCCGGTAAAGAAATTATGGAAAGAGTTCTTTTCACAAAAAACAAGCATGAAGACTGGTATGTGCCCATCTTAAGAATGCTGGGACCGGCTTTATCCTTTACATCAGGAGGAGCCGGCGGCATCTTTGCTCCTGCTCTCTCCGCAGGCGCAAGTATTGGCTCCGTCATTTCAGGAGTGATTCATCTTACCCAAAACGAAACGAATGTTGTCGTTCTTGCGGGAATGGTTGCTTTTCTTACGGGGATTACAAGAGCCCCTTTTACATCGGCAATTATCGTCCTTGAAATGACTGACAGGCACTCATTAATATTCCATTTAATGCTGGCCGGAATGGTATCGTCTATTGCTTCTATTTTAGTAAGCAGACATTCACTCTATGACGTGATAAAGATGAATTTTTTAAGTGAAATAAGAAGCAAAGAAGAAGTCTAAGATTTAACAAAAAATTCATAGCTCAGACTTTCTACTATTATCTTTAGCAGTTCCCCACAAACAAATCTGCCGTATCTGTTGCATACTTAAAATACTTTCACTACTTTTGCACCTCGAAATAATTAATAAATTCATTTAACATTATGAACAATTACGAAACTGTTTTCATTTTAACTCCCGTTCTATCTGACGCACAGGTGGAGGAAGCAGTAAAAAAATTTGAAACTCTTTTAAAAGAGAAAAACTGCGAAATCGTTGCTAAAGAGAACTGGGGATTAAAAAAATTAGCTTATCCGATCCAATTAAAAAAGAATGGATTCTACACTTTAATTGAGTTTAAAGGAGAAGGTACTATCGTTGCTGATTTAGAATTAGCTTTCAAACGTGACGAAAGAGTAATCCGTTACCTTACTACAAAACTTGACAAGCATGCTATTGACTATGCTGTAACAAGAAGAACTAAAGTAAAAGTAGCTAAAGCTTAATTATTAACCCATTATTAAAAAAGACAAGACATGGCAATAGATGAAATGGCTAAACAAGCCTCAGCTGGAGGAGAATCAGAAGTAAAATTCCTTACTCCACTTGATATCAATACAAAATCTGAAAAGAAATATTGTAGATTCAAAAAATTCGGAATTAAGCATGTAGATTATAAAGATGCTGATTTCTTATTACAATTCGTAAACGAGCAGGGTAAAATTTTACCAAGAAGATACACTGGAACTTCTTTAAAATACCAAAGAAAAGTTTCTGCTGCTATCAAAAGAGCAAGACACCTTGCTTTAATGCCTTACGTAGCTGACTTATTAAAATAAGATATAAAGAAACAAGAAGAAAGAGAAAAGATGGAGATCTTTTTCTCTTTTTTTAAGTTGCTGAATAAATAATTAATTCTAACGATTTTTAGATTAAAGGAAAGAAATAATTTCTAAGACAACAGTCTTTTTTCTTTTTTCTTTGTTCTTTTCTCTAGAACTAAAAAACGGACAACAACAATGGAAATTATCCTAAAAAAAGACGTAGAAAACTTAGGACTTGAGTTTGATACAGTAAACGTAAAACCAGGTTATGCAAGAAACTTCTTGATTCCTCAAGGTTACGCACTTTTAGCTACTCCTAAAAACAAAGCAACTTTAGAAGCGACTTTAGAAGCTAGAAAAGAAGAAGAAGCTAAATTAATTGCTGCTGCTAACGCTGTAGTTGAGCAATTGAAAAAAACTACTATTACTATTCCTGCTAAAGTTGGATCTGGTGATAAATTATTCGGATCTATCAACAATGCTGACCTTTCTGCAGCTCTTGCAAAAGCTGGTGTTGAAGTTGAGAAGAAATACATCAAAATTCCAGGGAACACTATTAAGAGAACTGGTAAAGTAACTGCTGTTGTAAGATTACACAGAAACGTAGAGTACAACTTCGAGTTTGACGTTGTTTCTGATGCTCCTGTTGTAGCTCCAGCTCCAGCGGCTAAAAAAGAAGAAGCTAAAACTGAAGAAGAAGCTTAATAAAAAGAGAATTTATTTCTCACACCATATAAACCACTTCATTCGAAGTGGTTTTTTTATGCCCTGATATCTGTTGCCTATTCATTCCCTCTCAACTTCTGAAGATATTCTGTCGGGGGTATCCCAATTACTTTTTTAAAGATATTACTGAAGGAAGACAGACTGTTATACCCTACCATCATTGCAATCTCGTACATATTGTATTTCCCTTCAAGCATAAGTTCCAATGAACGGGTTATTCTTAAAGCTCTTAAAAAACGAACGTAATTCATGCCCAAAATCTCTTTAAATTTTCTGGACAATGTTCTTGTACTCATTCCAAATTCTTTTGCCGTAGATTCAATGGTAAGGTTCTTCTCCAGGTTGGCATGGATGTATTTGGCTACCTTTAGCAATGTTTCATCTTCCGGGAAAGGATGCTGTACAGGAAACGCTAATTTTTTATCTCTTTTTTCAGGTAAAATTCCCTTAAGTGCTTTGAGAAAATAATATTTAGAACCGTCATTTTTTGTGATTTTCCCATCCCATTCTTTTGTGTATAAAATCATTTCCCGAAGTAAATGGCTCACAGAATAAATATTGATTTCATCAAAAAAGCCATTTTCATCTCCATCTTTTTTAAAGTAAAAATTGTATAAATCCACTTTTGGGCTAGATGTAAATATATAATGGGGAATTCCGGCAGGGATCCACATAAAACATCTCGCAGGAAGGTACCAGTGCTTAAGTTCAGTAAAGATATGTACGATACCGCCTTCTGCATACACCAATTGGGCAGAACTGTGATTATGGATATCTGTTTTTACATTACCGGTAAGTACATGATATACATAAAATTCTGCGTCTTCTTCCTCTACCGCTTTAAAGTGACTATCATTCATGAGATAAAGGTACTGAGAATATTTCTATTTGGCGTAAATGAGCAAATCTTTTTCTGCTTTAACAAATCATGTCTAGACGTACTGCTCGTACCTTTGCACTATCAAAATCAATTTAGCAAAAAACCTTTAATTAATTTATGAAAATGATATTTAGCACACGCAGATATCACTGGATTGCGTTGTGCTTATTATTGATAAGCATGTCCCTACACTCACAAGTGATCGATTATCAACATCTCAGCCTTCAACAGGCATTAGAATTAGGTCTGAAGAATAATAAAAACATTCAGATCAGCCACCTCAAACAAAGCATGTCCGAAACAAAAGAGAAAGATCTTAAAATGGAAAGATTGCCGGACATTGAATTTCATACCAGCTACACTCAGGTATCTGATCTTTTTCAGCATGAAAACGGAATTTTGGGAAAAGCAACCCGATATAATGTTATTAACGGGATGTATGATTTTACCCTTTCCGCTTCCATTCCGGTATATATGGGTGGAAGAATTAAAAATACGGAGAAGAAATCATCTGTAAACACTGAAATTTCGAAATTACAAACCCATCTGGATGAAAGATCACTGAAAATGCAAATCATTACCGCTTTTCTTCAGATTCATCATTTAAAGGAACAACAAGAACTTATTGCTGAAAAAATGAAGGAAGATTCTGTAAACATAAAACAGGTAAAAGCCTTAAAAGCAAACGGAGTGGTTACTTTTAATGAAGTATTAAGAACATCTTTGCAACTTTCTAATCACAAAATGAGCTGGACAGAACTTGATAATGACATTCAGATCGCGGAACACCAGTTAAAAACAATTTTATTTCTTCCGGACACTCAGGAAATGCATGCTGAAACAGAAGATCTTATTTCTGAAAATGCAGAAATTCCGTATATCAATGAGCTGACCGAAACAGCTTTAATTAAAAATGAATATGTTGAAATCACCAAGAAAAATCTCTCTTTAAAAGAGCTTGATCAAAAAATCGTAAAAGCCAATTATCTTCCCAAGATTACTGCCGGAGGTGAATATTTCATAAAATATCCCAATATGATGTTCTTTCCCCCTGAGCCTTATGCTTATCGTTTAGGAATGATTGGGGTAAACCTAACCTATCCTATAGAGAGCTTATATAAGAATAAATATAAGATGCAGGAAGCAAAGGAAAATATAGACCTTGCCAAATTACAGATTGAAGAGAAGGAAGAAAGTTTAAAACATTCGGTTTATGAAGCGTATAAAAAATTTGAAGAAACTGAACAAAAAGTAAAAATAGCAGAGGAAGCTATTAATCAGGCAAAAGAAAACTATCGGATCGTTAAAACAAAATACGCAAATAAATTAAGCCTTATCACCGAATTGATTGATGCTGATAATACATATCTGGAAACTCAATCCAATCTTATTTCTGTGAAGATCAACCGACAATTAAAATACTATCAACTCCAATATACTATCGGAAACTTATAAAACTATGACTAAGAAGCAATTGACTAAAAAAGAAGAAAGAATCAACAAATCGATTACTTTATTAGCCTGGATTCTCATCATAAGCGGAATTACAGGGATGATAAGTTTCTATCTTTTTTCCAGAAAGAATGTAACAACAAATGATGCGCAAATAGAACAATACATTACACCGGTTTCAAGTAAAGTTTCAGGCTTTATTAAAGACATACGGTTTAATGAAAATCAGTTTGTCCATAAAGGAGACACTTTAATTGTAATTGACAACCGGGAATTCATCAACCAGGTAAAAATGGCCGAAGCCAACCTGCATGCAAATTCAGAAAATATTGCAACCATCCAAAGTGGTGTTAATACTAAAGAAAGTGATACTAAAATCATCGATGCTAAAATAGCTTCAGCAAAAATTGATATATGGAGAACGGAACAGGATTATAAAAGATACAAAAATCTTTTGGCTGAAGATGCTGCCACCGAACAACAGTTTGAAAATGTACAGGCTTCATATGATCAGGCTAAAGCCAATCTGCTGGCATTGGAACAGCAAAAGAAAGCAATTAGAGCTGGTGCTAATGAACAAGAGACCAAAGTAGCTCCCGCAAAAAGTCAGATTCAGCAAAGCTCCGCTAATCTCAGTAATGCAAAATTATTTCTTTCGTATACAGTAGTTACTGCCCCTTATGATGGATGGGTCGGAAAAAAAACGATTCAGGAAGGCCAGCTGATTAAAGAAGGACAAGCTTTGGTTCAGATCGTCAGTAAGGAAAAATGGATCATTGCCAATTATAAAGAAACCCAACTGGGGCAGATTGATCAGAAGCAGGAAGTGATTATTGAAGCGGATGCTTTTCCGGATATTGAATTTAAAGGAAAGATAGTTTCCGTATCCCCTGCATCAGGTTCTCAGTTTTCTCTGGTTAAGCCCGATAATGCAACCGGAAATTTCGTAAAAATAGAACAGCGTTTTCCAGTAAAAATTATTTTAGAGAATGGCCAGGACAATGAAAAATTACTTTCAGGAATGAATGTACTGGTCAGCGCTAAAAAACTATAGAAAGCGAAAAATTCACCATGCATGCGGTGATATAAAGGAATTTGAGACCTTATATCCATCCTTAATCCCCACTATCCGTAATTCCAAATCTACTATCTAAGTTAAAAAAATGCAACATAATTCAGTTTATTATAAATGGGTACCACAATGGCTGAAACTGCCGCTCCTTATTCTGGCGCTGTTTCCCCACCTGATGTTATTGTCTATTCTGCATTCCAATAGTGCCTTCACGGCTTCCTTTATGGATGTGGACCCAGATGATATCCAATACTTATTGATTTTGATGTACGGGACATTTGTGGTTACCCTTTTAGTTTTGCAGCGATTTATGGCCTATTTCAGCGTAAAATACTATATTTTGCTGATGTCCTCTATTTCAGTAATTATACTGTATGTATTATCAGTCACCAATGATTATCATATTGTTCTTGTCATCCGCTTCCTGGAAGGGATATTCGGATTATTGGAAGGCGCTATTTTTTTACCCCTTATTATAGCGGAATTGAAGACTGTTCATGCTAAAGTAATTGCTTATCTTTTCATGTACACCATAATGCTTACCGGAGGAACAGTTACCACCTCATTATTAAAATCAAGCATTCAGGATTACGATTTTCAGCATATGATTCTGATGATCGCTTATTTCCACATTTTTGTATTGATTATCGGAATTGCGTTATTCAACAAAAACAGATTCTTTCCCAAAAAGCCACTATATCAGCTTGACATTACCAGCTGGTTTTTATTGTGGACCTGCTTGCAGGCGGGAGCTTACGCTATTATCTATGGAAAACGCCTTATGTGGTTTGAATCCCATATCATTATTTTATGCTTATTCATATTTTTAATATCTGGAGGATTATTTATTTTAAAACAGAGAAATTCAAAACGCCCTATTTTCCATTTTGAAGTTTTCCATTCTAAAAATGTTATTGCGGGTATGGTCCTTTTTTTTGTTTTTTATCTGATCCGTTCAGCTTTAAATAATGTATACAGTATCATGGCTACCGTATGGAAATGGCCCTGGGATTATATTGTAGATGTTCAGTATTGGAATGTGGCGGGAACACTTATTGGCGTTTTATTATCCGGGATCTGTTTAATGAAAGGTATTTCCTCCAGAATGGTCTTCTTTACCGGGTTTTTATTACTGGCCATTGATTGTGCCTGGTTCACATATACTTTTTATCCCGATACAACACTTTCTACCATTTGCCCTCCGTTATTTTTACAGGGAATAGCCCAGGGGCTTTTATTCACCCCTCTTGTTTTCTTTTTAATAGCAGGGCTTCCGGAAGATTATGTAGCAAATGGCACGGCAATGGGAACCACTACCCGATTCTGGACGACTGCTATAGGATATGCTTTAATGCAGAATTTAATGCTCTTTCTTACCTTAAAACATTCTGATGCCTTAAGCTATAACATGACAGATACCAATCCTGTTTTTTATTCGCAGTGGACACAGATTTTCGGAGCAAATATCTCTAAGCTACCGGTGAATGAATCTTTATCATTGACAGCCGGAGCGTTTAAAGCAAAAATTACATTACAGGCTATTTTACTTTCCAATATGGAAATATTTACCGGCTTATTCTGGCTGGCATTTATTACGGCACTTTTACTGCTTTTATATCATCCCGCTAAAATTGCGATCAGAAATATAATGTAATTTTTAGGCAAAAAATTTGCATTGCTTTCCCAAATTTGAAAGCATGGACATTCAGGAAATCTCATCAGCTCAGAAAGCATTTTTCAAAACACATAAAACAAAAAGTATAAAGTTCAGGAAAATGTACCTTGAAAAGCTTAAAGAAATCATCACACAGAATGAGGAGCTCTTATATAAAGCAATAGAGAAAGATTTTGGAAAATCAAGATTTGATACATTTACTACAGAGTTATCTTTTGTTCTAAAGGATATTGATTATTATATAAAAAATCTGAAAACGCTTTCAAAACCCCAAAAGGTTTCAACCAACCTTGCTAATCAGATCGGGAAAAGTCTCATTTATCCTGAACCTTTAGGATGTATTCTTGTAATTGGTGCATGGAATTACCCTTATCAACTATCCCTTTCTCCACTTGTTGCCGCCTTAGCAGCAGGAAACTGCTGTATCCTTAAACCAAGTGAAATTGCCGAAAATACAATGGAAGCAATGGCTAAAATTATCAATGAAAACTTTCCTTCTGAATATGTTTATGTCTATAAAGGTGGAATCAATGAAACGACAGATCTTTTGAAACTCAGGTTTGATAAAATATTTTTTACAGGGAGCACCAAAGTAGGAAAGATTGTTTATAAAGCTGCTGCGGAAAACCTGACGCCAGTAACCTTAGAATTGGGAGGAAAATCACCCGCCATCATTACTAAAGAAGCAAATCTTGAAGTTTCAGCCAAAAGAATCGTTTGGGGTAAGTTTTTAAACGCAGGACAAACTTGTGTTGCTCCGGATTACCTTGTTGTAGAAGAATCCGTGAAAGAGCAGTTTCTGGAAATGCTCCGGAAATACATTAAAGAATTTAAATATGAACCCGGATCAGAACAATACACAAGAATCATTAACCAAAGAAATTTTCAAAGGCTTATTCAATTGATCCAAAAGGATAAGGTATATTTCGGAGGTAATTATAGTGAAGAAAAACTTTATATAGAACCAACCATCCTAACGGATATTGAATGGAAAGATCCTGTCATGGAAGAAGAAATCTTTGGTCCGATTCTACCCGTGATTTCATTCACCCACTATAACCAAATGATCAATACGATTACAGAATTAGAGAAACCTCTTGCTGCTTATCTCTTTACGAATAACCCAGAAGAAAAAGAAATTTTTAAGCAAAAGATCACTTTTGGCGGAGGATGTATCAATGATGTGGTAATGCATTTAAGTAACGACCATCTGCCGTTTGGGGGAGTAGGAAATTCAGGAATTGGCCATTATCATGGTAAATATGGGTTTGAAGCTTTTTCACACCAGAAATCGATCCTTGAAAGGGTAACATGGGGCGAACCCAATATAAAATATCCGCCATATTCTGATAAAAAACTAAAATGGATTAAGAAACTTTTATAAAACAAAAAAACCGGGAAATTCCCGGTTTTTATTTATGATTTAGGTATCCATTCGTTGAAAAATGCTTTTACTTTTTCAAGATTATATCCTTTATCCTGTTCCAGAACATCACTTTGCTGAACATGAATCATTTTACCATTTTTATCCAGAACAATAAACACAGGATATCCGAATTTATCTCCCGGATTACCATATTGAGCAAAAACTTTTTCATTTTTGTTGTCCGGAGAGAAATTAAGATGATAGTATAAATAATTTTTATCAACAATATTTTTTAATTCAGGTGTGGTTTGTACAAACTGATTAAAGCGTAAACACCAGATACACCAATTTCCACCGGCCTGGATCATAATATTTTTATTTTCTTTTTTTGCCTGAGCAATCAGTTTATTAATATCTTTTTGAGCATCCGCTTTCGGATCATATGGCTTCGGTAACTTAGCCTTCTCCTCAGCGGCTTTTCTTTTGGCATCCAGTTCTGCATGATCAGTCTTTACAATTAATGCCTTATCTCTTGAATCCTTAACATCCTCAGTCCTCTTTGTTTCCTGTGAAAAAACAAAAGTACCTGCGATCAGGAAAGCTGCTATTGATAATTTTTTCATAATATAAAAGTAAAAAAATAATACTTATTGCAAGCAAAAATAGAACCATATTTTTATTATCACTAAATTTGCATGTTTTATGAATTTCCTGATCAAGATACTATACCTGATTTCTAAGCTCCCGTTGAAAATATTATATATTTTTTCGGATATCATTTTCTTTTTAAACTACTACATTGTAGGTTATAGAAAAAATGTAATCACCCAGAATCTAACCAGATCTTTTCCCCTGAAATCAAAAAAAGAGATCGCAGAGATAAGAAAAAAATTCTATCGTAACTTTTCAGACTACCTGGTAGAAACTGTAAAATCCTTTAGTATTTCACAAACAGAGGCCAGGGTAAGGATGCAGCATATCAATCAGGATGTATTTCATGAAGTCCAAAAGGAAGGAAAAAATGTTATTTTATTGGCCGGACATGTTTTTAACTGGGAATGGATTAATGCATTGGCTACTATCGTTCCTCAGAAAAACTGCCATCCTGTATACCGCAAAGTAAACAGTGAATTCTGGGAAAACCAGATGAAAAAGGTCCGGAATAAATTCGGAAATAAGGCGTTGGAAGCCAATGAGGTTATTCTCAATATTTTCAGGAGTAAAAATGATGGCGACTCCATTTATATGTTCGTTGCCGATCAAACACCTCATGTTTCTCATGTCAACTACGGATTGGAATTCCTGGACCAGAGAACCCCAGTATTTATAGGATATGATAAGTTGGCGACAAGAATGGACCTGGCTTTCATTTACTGTGAAATGAAAAAAGTAAAACGTGGTTTTTATCAGGTAAATTACCATAGAATTTATCCGGACAGTGAAAAGTTTGTTGAGCACGAGGTAGTAAAAAAGTTTCATAAATTACTGGAAAACACCCTTCATAAACGTCCCGACAACTACCTTTGGTCACACAGGAAGTGGAAATATCAGGACTCTATTAAACACTTTGATTCAGAAAAAGAATAATACAGAATGTCTAAAAAATTAGCAGTTGTTATTTTAAACTGGAATGGTAAGGAGTGGCTGGAAAAGTTTCTTCCTGCCGTTGTCCGCTTCTCGGCTGATGCGGATATATATGTTATTGACAATCTTTCTACAGATAACTCCATCGATTATCTAAAATCACAGTTTCCGACCGTAAAGATTATTTACAATGACAAAAATTATGGCTTTGCGGGCGGATATAATACCGGATTGAAAAATATCAGGGCTGACTATTACTGCCTTCTTAATTCTGATGTAGAAGTAACAGAAAACTGGATTGCCCCTGTCCTTGACCTTTTTGAAAGAGATCCTGAAATTGTAGCTATACAACCCAAGGTTTTATCCTATCAGAACAAAAAATATTTTGAATTTGCAGGTGCTGCCGGGGGATTAATAGATAATTTAGGATATCCATATTGCAGAGGAAGGGTTTTTGATGATGTAGAAGAAGACAAAGGACAGTACAATGATGAGGTAGAAATATTTTGGGCATCGGGATGTTGTTTCTTTATCCGTTCAAAGGATTTTCAGGAACAAAATGGATTTGACGAAAGATTCTTTGCCCATCAGGAAGAAATCGATTTATGCTGGAGGCTGATCAACACGGGAAAAAAAATATACTATACAGGGAAATCTACTGTTTATCATGTAGGAGGAGGAACTTTAAATAAGCAAAGTCCGCAGAAGACTTATCTGAATATCAGAAATAACCTTTCCATGATGCTTAAGAACCTTCCTTTCCCAAAACTGATCTGGCTTATTTTTTTCAGACTTTGCTTAGACAGTATAGCGGGTATTTATTTTGGATTAAAAAATGGATTTCCTCATCTTTGGGCTGTTGTAAGAGCACATTTTAGCTTTTATGCACAGGTTCCCGGAACCTGGAAACTCCGTCAGAAAAATCAAAAAAATATTTTCTATCAAAGCAAATGGCTTATATTCAAACACTTTATTGGAGGTAAAAAGTCTTCATAAGCTTTGGCTTTTCAATTATAATTCATAACTTATCATATTATCAATAAAAATGGATTTTTGTGCAATAGATTTTGAAACGGCAACCAACGACAGAAGCTCTGCTTGTGAACTTGGAGTCTGTATTGTTCAGGATTCCAAGATTGTTGAAACCAAAACCTGGCTTATTAAACCACCCAGTTTTCCTTATTTTAGCCGATTTAATGTTGCGGTTCACGGTATAGAACCAGAAGATGTAAAGGATGCTCCTACTTTTGATGAAATCTGGTATGAAGTGGAAGAAATGATGTATGGAACGCTTATGATTGCTCATAATGCAGGCTTTGATGCAGGGGTCTTAAGAGGGTGCCTTAAACATTATGGTATATTCACACCAAAACTGAATTATTTATGCAGTATTCAGCTGGCAAAAAAGTCCTGGAATTATCTCCCTAGGTATGGATTAAAACATCTGTCAGAATATCATCAGATCAGCCTTAATCACCATAGGGCTGGAGATGATGCCGAAGCTTGTGCTAAAATCTCTTTATTAGCCTTTGAAAAGTTATTTCTAAGTACAAATGAAGAAATTTATGATTACCTGCGGTCTAAAATCAAACAACTCTGATCCTAATTGCTCAATACTTCTGAAAGCAGGTTGAATTTAGGAATGTCTATTTCAAAACTTTCCTGAGTTTCCATGTTTTTAACCAGGTATTTTCCGCTCATATTCCCTACTCCTGACCGAAGCATTACGTTAGAGAAATAACCGAAATTTTCACCTGTTGAGATCTCCGGAGTTAATCCGATTACCCCATCTCCGATGATCTCAGTATATCCGAAACCTACATCGAAGATTAACCATTTTCTTTTCAGAATCTTAATGGGAAAACCACCGTCGTTTTCTATGGTTATATTATACTTAAAAACATAACGGTTTTCTGAGGGGTAACTGTTTTTACTATCATATTCAGGTATGACTGAAACTTTGATATTAGAAGTTATTTTTGAAAACATCACTTAACATTTGTTTAAATAAATACAAAAATCTCGCCTTTTTTGAGGCGAGATCGTAACTTATATTATAATTTTCTTAAAATTTATAATTCCAGAGCTTTTCTTTCATCACCGCCCATTAAAATCTCAACAGGATTATCGATACCTTCTTTTACAGCTACAAGGAACCCTACGGATTCTTTTCCATCAATAATTCTGTGGTCATAAGACATTGCAACGTACATCATAGGACGGATAACTACCTGCCCATCTACTGCTACAGGTCTTTGAATAATGTTGTGCATTCCCAGGATTGCAGATTGTGGAGGATTGATAATCGGAGTAGACATCATAGATCCGAAAGTACCACCATTTGTAATTGTGAATGTACCACCAGTCATTTCATCAACACTGATTTTACCATCTCTTACTTTAGTAGCCAAATCTTTGATGTTTGCTTCAATACTTCTGAAAGTCATGTCTTCAGCATTTCTCAATACAGGAACCATTAATCCTTTAGGACCTGAAACCGCGATTGAAATATCACAGAAATCATAGTTGATTTTGAAATCTCCATCGATAGATGCATTTACATCAGGATACATTTGCAAAGCTCTTGTAACAGCTTTTGTAAAGAAAGACATGAAACCTAGTCCAACTCCGTGTTTTTGGGCAAACTCTTCTTTATATTGTTTTCTGATTCTGAAGATCTCAGACATGTCAACCTCGTTGAAAGTAGTTAACATTGCCGTTTCATTCTTTACAGAAACCAGTCTTGAAGCGATTTTTCTTCTTAGAACTGAAAGCTTAGTAGTCGTTGTTGCTCTTGAACCATTAGTAGAAGATACACTTCCCATAGCAGGAACAGCAGCTAATTCTGCATCAGTTTTAGTAACTCTTCCATCTCTTCCGGATCCGGTAACTTGCCCTGCATCTATTCCTTTCTCATCAAGAATTTTTTTAGCAGCAGGAGACGGAGTTCCCGTTGCATATGTCTGTGTAGCAGCCGCAGGTTGTGCAACCGGTTTTGGAGCTTCCTGAACAGGTGCTGGTTTTGGAGCCTCTTCTTTCTTAGGAGCTTCAGCAGCAGGAGCAGCTGCCCCTTCTGGTTTAGGAGCATCTACATCAATTAAGCAAACTACCTGACCTACTTGTACAACTTCACCTTCTTCTGCTTTTAAAGTAATTACACCACTTTGCTCAGCTGGAAGTTCAAGAGTTGCTTTGTCTGAGTCTACCTCCGCGATTGGTTGATCTTTTTCTACATAATCACCATCTTTCACAAGCCAAGTCGCGATTTCAACTTCTGTTATTGATTCGCCCGGTGAAGGAACTTTCATTTCTAAAACTGACATATCGTATTTTTTATTTTTTTATTAATTATTATTTATTGGTTAAGCTGTTACAGGTCTTTTTGCAGGCGCATCGTTTGTGTTGAAAACCCTGTTGATTACTGCATTCTGATTTTTCTCAAACATCTTGTGACTACCAGGAGCCGGAGCACCACTTGGTACCGGAGCTATTACCTGAATACCTGTATCTCTGAAGTTTCTAAGGATATAAGACCATGCCCCCATATTTTCAGGTTCTTCCTGAGCCCAGATCAATTCTTTTCTATTCTCATATTTGCTTAAAATCTGCTCAATCGCATCTGTTTGTAATGGGTACAATTGTTCAAATCTAACGAGAGCAATATCTTCATTGTTAAGTTCCTCTTTCTTCGCCAATAATTCAAAATAGAATTTACCTGAACAAAGGACAACTTTTTCTACTTTTTTAGGATCTGCAGTAACATCATCCAAAATAGGCTGGAAAGTTCCATTTGCAAAATCTTCTAATGGAGAAACAACTTTAGGATGTCTTAATAATGATTTAGGGCTCATTACAACCAATGGTTTTCTGTAAGTCCATTTCAATTGTCTTCTCAACAAGTGGAAATAGTTAGCTGGAGAAGTGATATTGGCTACCACCATATTTTCGTTTGCACAAAGTGTCAAGAATCTCTCCAATCTTGCAGAAGAGTGTTCTGCTCCCTGTCCTTCGGAACCATGTGGCAATAACATTACCAATCCGTTCTGAATCTTCCATTTCTCTTCAGCAGCAGCCAGATATTGATCAACAATAATCTGAGCACCATTTACGAAATCCCCAAACTGAGCTTCCCAGATTGTAAGCGTGTTTGGAGAAGCCATAGCATATCCATAATCAAAACCTAAAACTCCGTATTCTGAAAGGTGAGAGTTATAAACATCAAATCTGCTTTCAGAAATATGTCTTAATGGAATATACTCTTCTTCCGTATCTTCTGTTTTTACTACGGCATGTCTGTGGGAGAAAGTTCCTCTTTCCACATCTTCCCCTGAAATTCTGATGTTGTGTCCTTCAGCAAGTAATGTAGCATATGCTAACCATTCTCCTAAAGCCCAATCTAAAGAATCTCCCTCAATTGCTTTTACACGGTTTTCGAAAAGTCTTGTAATCTTATTGATGAATTTCTTATCAGCAGGAAGTGTAGACATTTTAATAGCCAGTTCCTTAAGCTTAGCTAAATCATATTTTGTATCTACAGGAGACTGCATTGCTCCTCTTTTTGCAATAGGATAGTTTGTCCAGTCATCAGACATGAAAACATCCATTGCATTTTTCTCAATCTCCTTAGAAGCATCGAAATCTTTATCCAAAAGTTCTTTGAAATCAGTTTCCATTTTCTTCAGGATATCATTAGAAACAATACTATCTTGAATTAATTTATCCTTATAAATTTCTCTTGGGTTCGGATGCTTGGAAATCAGTTTATATAAATTGGGTTGAGTAAATCTTGGTTCATCCCCTTCGTTATGACCATATTTTCTATATCCCAGTAAATCGATGTATACATCTTTTCCGAACTTCGCTCTGAAATCAGCTGCAAAGTGGATTGCATGAACTACTGCTTCCGCGTCATCAGCATTTACGTGCATTACCGGAGACTCAGTTACTTTTGCAATATCCGTACAATAAGTGGATGATCTTGCATCTGCATAGTTGGTTGTAAATGAAACCTGGTTATTCACAACAATATGCACCGTACCTCCTGTTTTGTATCCTTCCAAGGTCATCATCTGCGCTACTTCATAAACAATTCCTTGTCCTGCAATAGCTCCATCCCCATGGATAACGATCGGTAAAATTTTAGAATAATCCCCTTTGTATTTATCATCTACTTTAGCACGGCAGATCCCTTCTACCAAAGCTGCTACTGTTTCCAGGTGAGATGGGTTCGGAGTAAGATTGATAGAAACTTCTTCACCTGAAGCTGTTTTGATCTTTTTAGAAGATCCTAAGTGATATTTAACATCACCCGAGAATACATCTTCTTCAAATTCTTTTCCTTCAAATTCAGAGAAGATCTGTTTGTAAGATTTTCCAAAAATATTGGATAGTACATTTAATCTTCCTCTGTGAGCCATACCAAGCACCACCTCATCTACACCAAGCTGAGAAGATCTTGAAATCAACTGATCCAAAGCAGGAATCAATGTTTCTCCTCCTTCCAGTGAGAATCTTTTCTGACCAACAAATTTCGTGTGAAGATAATTTTCAAAAGCTACAGCCTGATTCAACTTCAATAAGATCTCAGTTTTTTCATTGGCTGAAAGACTTGGATGGTTTTCATTTACCTGCAACCATTTTTTGATAAAATCCTTCTCTTCAACATTGTTGATATAAGTATATTCAACACCGATAGAGTCACAATAAATGTTTTCCAGGTGCTTAATGATATCCTGCAATGTTGCAGGCTCTTTCATCCCTGTTTCAACAGCACAGTTAAATTTCGTATTTAAATCCTCCTTGCTCAGCCCGAAGTTCTCGATATCCAGAGTAGGTGTATAGTGTCTTCTTTCTCTTACCGGATTTGTTTTTGTAAACAAATGCCCTCTTGTTCTGTAAGCCTCAATAAGGTTTACTACTTTAAATTCTTTCTTGATGTGCTCAGGAACTTCTCCGTTTGATACCGCCTGAGATATTTGCTGTACTGCAGGAGCAGTAGTAGCTGGAGCTTGAATGTATTGGATGTTATCTTCATCACCGTAGTTCTCCAAAGCAAAATCAAAGCCTTGAAAGAAGGCTTTCCATGATGGCTCTAAAGAATCCGGGAATTTTAAGTACTGTTGGTATAAATCCTCAATTAACTGAGAATGAGCTGCGTTTAGGAATGAAAATCTGTCCATTATTACAGTTTATCTATTATTAAAATTTGTTTGTATAATTAATCCTCAAATTTAATAAAAAAAACCGACTTGGGACAGCCTCAGATTACTAAAAAAACATAAAATATATAATTTCCAATAATTTACTTAAAGACAGATAGGGAAAGCTTCATGTTCACGTCCTGATCATCCATCGGGCGCTCCATAAAAACCTGACGAATATCACCAAAACGCATCTCATCTTTCTTTGCTTTTTGAATCAATTGCTGAATTGCTTTTACTCTTCCGGCATAAGGTCCTTTGTAATACATCACATAATTCTGCGTAGGGTTTACAGATCTGAAACTAAAGTTATTATCTGTAACTCCTATCTTTTTTGACAATGGTATCCCCAGGAAATAGGAAACCTCCTTATCTTTATAATTATCGGCGTCAGTGATCAGGATGGGAAACCCGAATTCATCCTCTTTTTTTCCAAGATCCATGCTTACATAATTGTAAACTTTATTGTAGTTCATAACGATGTTTTTGTACAAAGCATCTTTCTTGTTGGAGGTGCTTACATTAATTCCCAGCAATAACTTTTCCTCTTCATTTTCTACCATTAAGCTATCGTATTTTATTGCAGCCATCTGGTTATCTTTTTCCACCTTATTTCCGAGAACGTTCTTAAGGTTGGCCATACTTTTATCGATATTTTCTGTAAAACGGTCCTCCGTCCAGAAATTCTCCACTCTCCTTAGCACAGAAAGTTTAGGGGTATGAACATACCATGTAATCTTTGTTTTTTCTGCAGATAATGCTTTGAATTTAACATCGACAAGCGTTGGGTTCTCATTTTTATCTTCGAAAAGCTGATATTTAAGGGTTTGATTAGGGTTTTCATACCGGATAAACATCTCTCCGTCTCTATCATTTTTTGGATCAACGTAACTTATAGCGCTTCCCATTCCCTCGTAGGGAGTATAATAATTAATATCAATAGTTTGGGAATTTGTAAAGAAATTATTCCAACGGGTAAAATTCTGCAAATTATTGAATTGGTGAAAGACTTTATCCAAAGGATAATCTATCTCTTTTTCAATTTTAAAATCTTTACTTTCATCCACAAAATAATACATGGAAGCAGCATAAGCCCCTACCAGTAAAACAACAATTACACTTATTATTTTAAAAAAACGCATCGTACAAAAGTAAAACAAATAAAAAAAGTGACCAATATATTGATCACTCTAGTTTTAAGTTTATGAAAATTATCCAATATGAGTTCCCGGAGGCAATACAGCTCCTTTTTTCACCACAACAATACCATCCTGCACAGAGTGGGTTCCAAAGTCGCCATCCTGTAAGTGCTTCCCTCCGATAATTCTTACATTATCTCCGATATAGCAATTTTTATCCAGAATTGCTTTTTCGATGTAACAGTATTTCCCTATGCCCATGTTAGGACGACCATTCCGGTCATTCATGACAATTTCAGTAGTATTCTGATAGAAATCCGATCCCATTACATAAGAATTTACGATCGTACTTCCTTTATCGATACGGGTCCTGTTTCCGATCACTGAATTTTCAATTTTGTCCGCCATAATAATACATCCATCTCCAAAAACAGCTTTACTAACGTAAGATCCATTAATTTTGGATGGAGGTAGCATTCTGGCTCTCGTATAAATCGGTGACGAAGAAAATAAATTAAACTGTGGAAAATCCTGACAAAGATCAATATTAGCCTCGTAAAAAGACTCAATTGTTCCAATATCAGTCCAGTATCCTTCATACTGATAACTTAATGTAGCATATTTTCCTATTGAATTAGGAATAATATCTTTCCCGAAATCATCCCCCGCACCTTCATCAAACATCTTTTTAAGAATACTCTTTGTGAAAATATAAATCCCCATAGATGCAAGGAATTCTTTCCCTTCATGTTTGTTATGATCAGAAACTTCAGACTTCCAATCTCCTAAAATATCCATTCCCGGTTTTTCAACAAATGAAGTAATATTTCCTTCATCATCGGATTTCAAAATACCAAATCCTGTTGCATCCTTGGCATTTACAGGAATAGTCGCAATAGTTACATCCCCTCCTTTTTTAATATGATAATCCAGCATTTCCCTGAAGTCCATCTGATAAAGCTGATCCCCTGAAAGGATAAGAATATAATCATAATCATATTTTTCAAGGTGTTTCATCGACTGACGAACCGCATCTGCAGTACCCTGATACCAGCTCTCATTTTCAACATTCTGTTCGGCAGCTAAAATATCTACAAATCCTTTACTGAAGATATCAAAATGATATGAATTTTTAATATGAGAATTTAAAGAAGCAGAATTAAACTGGGTTAAAACCAAGATCTTATTCAGTCCCGAGTTTAAACAATTGGAAATAGGAATATCTACCAGTCTGTATTTTCCGGCAATTGGAACGGCTGGTTTTGACCTTGAATAAGTTAACGGAAAAAGTCTCGTTCCTCTACCTCCTCCCAAAACAATGGAAATAACGTTGCGATTCATAAATATCTTGCGTTTAATTTAGTTTAGATTACTTTTTATTCACTTTATGTATTTCTACAATACTTCTTTTCCTCATTATGTCACTACAGAAAACAAAACAGGTTATACTTCGTTTTATTTATTGTATAACGCAATATACTTCTCCGCAGACTTCTCCCAGGCGAAATCAAATTGCATATTGGCAGTGATAAGGTCCTCCATCACACCTTTTTGATAATATATATGCATCCCTCTGTTCATCGCGTGAATTACATCATCAACTCCGGGATAGGAAAAATTTAATCCCGCCCCTCCTGTAGATATATCCTGCACAGTATCTTTCAATCCACCGGTGTATCTTACAATGGGAACCGTCCCGTATCTCATGGAATACATCTGATTCAATCCGCATGGCTCCACCCTTGAAGGCATCAGCAAAAAGTCTGCTGAAGCATATATTTTATGGGACAGATATTCTTTATACCCCAGATCAAGAGCAAAATTACTGTACAAATGTTCGTATTCTTTTAACTTATCTTCTATATATCTGTTACCGGAGCCCAGAATGATAACATTTAAAGCACCATAGCTCTGTCTTATACTCCTCCATACAACATCGGGCAGCAGATCGGCTCCTTTTTCGGTTGCAAACCTTCCAATAAATGCAAACAAAGGAAGTTCCGGCTTCAGACCATACTCTTTGCAAAGTTTGGCTTTACTTTTTTTCTTCTGTTCTACGGCATCTTCGATACTAAAGTTATAATCCAGCATAGGATCAGTCTCAGGATTCCATACTTCAGTATCAATACCATTGATGATTCCGTATGCTTTTCCGAATTCTTCGCGAACCAAGCTTTCAAGTCCTCGGAAACTTATAAAAAGCTCTTCCAGATAGCCTTCCGAAACCGTGGTGAATGCATGTGCACATTTGATCATACACGCCAGAGGATTAATCAATCCGTTCCAGTCTAAAAGTCCCCACCTGTAGTTATCAAACACAGGCATATATTGTGCCATATTCCAGCCCATCATCCCTTGGTATTCACCATTGTGAATTGTTCCAATCGTTTTAACCCCCTTAAGAAATTTGAACTCAGGACAATATTCAATCATAAAAGGAACCAGGCCCGTGTGATAATCATGACAATGCAAAACATCAGGACGGATTTCCATGGCACTCAGCCAATGCAAGACACCATGCTGAAACGCTAAAAACTGGAAACTTTCATCCTGGTAACCGTAAGGATTATCCCTGTCTAAAAGCCCGGGAATTTTTACCAGGTACAACTCAAAGCCTAAAATATTAGTTTTTTCTTTCATTACCTGAACCTGAAGCATATTGGGCCCCTGATGAATAAAACCATCAAAAACAATATCAAATTCATGATCGTAAATAAAAGATTTATTATACCAAGGCATTACAACCTTTGCGTCCACTCCTTTTATTTTATTCTGATATTTTGGCAAAGCTCCTACAACATCTGCTAAACCGCCTACTTTTGCTATCGGATAACATTCCGTACTAAGATGATAAACAATCATTTTACTTTTTATGTAATTTAATTCTATGTAATTTATACTTTTTATCTTTTTTCTGCTTTAAAATCAATCCGGCGAGTGGCGGCAGTTTTAAAGTTATGGATTGAGGCCTGTTCATCCAATTCCCTTTCTCTTCTCTTATAATAACAGGCTCTACACCACCGCCACTGTATATTTCATCATCAGAATTGAAAATAACTTCCCAATGTGTTCCTTCGTTCACTCCTATTGTATACTCAACGATACGGGGTGTAAGATTAAGAACGATCATGCAAACATCATCCTTCCGTTTCCCCTTTCTTAAATATACAAAGACAGAATTATCCTTATCATCGGCTTCCACCCATTCAAATCCTTTGGGATTAAACTGGTTTTCATATAAAGCAGATTCTGATCTGTACGCATGATTGAGATCTTTGACTAATGTCTGCAATCCTTTATGAACAGAATACTGTAACAAATGCCAATCCAGGCTTTGCTTAAAATTCCATTCAGCAGTCTGACCGAATTCATCTCCCATAAAAAGCAGTTTTGCTCCCGGATGCGTATACATGTATACATAAAGTGCCCGAAGATTGGCAAACTTTTGCCATTCATCTCCCGGCATTTTATAAATAAGACTTGCTTTCCCATGTACAACTTCATCGTGAGATAAAGGCATCATATAATTTTCGTTATACATATACATGGACGCAAAGGTTATTTTGTGATGGTTGTTTTTTCTGAGGATGGGATCAAGTTTAAAATAATCCAGTGTATCATGCATCCAACCCATCATCCATTTCATTCCAAACCCCACACCACCATCATGCACCGGCTTGGTAAGCATTGGAAAATCTGAACTTTCTTCAGCAATCGTAATAATTGCATTTCCGAATTCTTTATATACTGCTGTATTAAATTCCTGAAGAAATATTTTTGCTTCAAGATTTACATTCCCGCCATACTGATTTGGCTCCCACTCTCCTTCATTTCTGGAATAATCCAGATGGAGCATGGAAGTTACGGCATCTACCCGCAATCCATCCGCATGATATCTTTCCAGCCAAAACATGGCGTTGGAGATCAAAAAAGATTTTACTTCATTTCTTCCGTAGTTGAAAATGTAAGATTTCCAGTCCGGATGAAATCCTTTTCTCGGGTCTTCATGCTCATATAAAAAAGACCCATCGAAACGATGGAGTCCATTCGCATCTCCCGGGAAATGAGAAGGAACCCAGTCCAGTATTACGCCTATATCATTCTTATGAAGTTCATCAATCAGGAACATTAAATCCTGAGGGGATCCGAATCTTGAAGTTGCGGCATAGAAACCTGTGATCTGATATCCCCAACTGGGATCATAAGGAAACTCCATGACGGGCATAAATTCTACGTGTGTGAATCCCATTTCTATGATGTAAGGCACCAGCTTTTTGGCTATATCACGATAATTTAAAAACTTATCAGGATGGTCTTCTTCCCTTACCCATGAACCTAATTGCATTTCATATACAGAAATCGGAGCTTCCAACCGGTTCTTTTTCCATCTGCTGTCCATCCATTCCTGGTCTTTCCATTCATACCACGTAGTAGAAATCAGAGATGCTGCCTGTAAATTTTGCTCCCAACTTAATGCATAAGGATCACTTTTTTCCAAAAGATCACCATAAGCCGTTTCTATAGCATATTTATATAAAGTTCCCCATTTAAGATCAGCAATAAAGCCTTCCCAGATCCCCGATCCATCCCACCGGGGATATAAAATATGCTCTTTATGATTCCAGTTATTAAAATTCCCAATCACAGAAACCTTTTTCGCATTGGGTGCCCAGACAGAAAAATAAACTCCTGAAACCCCGTCTTTCTCTACGGAATGTGCCCCAAACTTATCGTAAAGCTTGTAATGCTTACCTTCTTTGAAAAGATAAACATCATGATCCGTAAAAAGTGTATAGGTTTTAACAGAGTTCATTAGTGTTTAATTTTATATGCTTTGAAACTACGAAAAATACAGATAGAAACAATTAATTATAGTTCAAATAATTGTTATAAAAGTTCTTTCATCCACCTTCCTATCAAATATATAAAATTTAATAGTCTTCTGATTGTTTTTTACCAGAAATTTTCAACGTTTATATATCTAAAGTTTTTTTATAAATTTAGCCTTAACTTTTTATAAAACGCATGATGAAGTTTAAGCTTTACACTGATGAAAGTGATGACAGAACTGTTTATATAACAGGAAATTTTAATAACTGGAACCCTAAAGATGATCAATACAAGCTTACTTCCATAGATGCTAACAACTATAGCATTGAAATTAGCGATGAATTTTTGCCCTCAGCAATAGAATACAAATTCACAAAAGGAGGCTGGGAAAATGTAGAGCTTGACCAGTATGGAAATATTACTCCCAACAGAAAAGTAAACAAATCGACAGGAGAAGCCTCTGACATGGTAAAGAAATGGAGGCTTAACTGGGGACCTTTTAAAGATGAATTTTTTCCCATTATTGAAATCATCTCAGAAGAATTTTACATTCCACAACTCGACAGATACCGAAAAGTATGGGCATTACTTCCCTACGATTATTATATTTCCAACAAAAGCTATCCTGTACTCTATCTTCAGGACGCACAGAACCTCTTCAACGAAGGAAGTGAATACGGCAATTGGGAAATAGATAAAAAACTCTCTATTCTTGCAGAATACGGACGTGGGGATGTAATCATCATCGCGATTGAACACGGAAGTCAGGAAAGGATAAAGGAATATATATTCGACAATGATCATGTTGCTCACGGTTCCGAAGGCAAGAAATACATACGCTTCATCACAGATACGCTGAAACCTTTCGTCGATGAAAATTACCGGACCAAAAAAGACAGGGAAAATACAGGTATCGGCGGGAGTTCATTAGGTGCCCTTATTAGTATTTACAGTGGATTTCTATATCCTGAAGTATATTCAAAATTACTGATCTTCTCTCCTTCTCTTTGGGTAGAGCCTAACAATAATTTTCCAATGATGAACTTCCGTATTCCCTTCAAGACTAAAATCTATTTATACGGAGGAGGAAAGGAAGGATCTAAAATGGTAAAAAGAATCCGCATATTTGAAGAATATTTAAAAAAATGGGAACAAAAAAATCTTTTTGATTTCGAATTTAAAACCAGTATTAATCCTGAAGGTACACACAGTGAATTCTATTGGTCGCAGGAGTTTCCGAGGGCCATCGAATGGCTATTTTATGACAATACAGAAAATCCTGTAGAAGTAGCACCACAACAACAATCAATCAAACCGTAAAAATTATGAAACTAATCAATAAAAAAAATAAAAATTACATTCAGGTTTTTCAATTATTTACAGAAGAAGAATGGATCAAAAAAAATAAAAGCTTTAACAAAAATATTTCCACCTTTTTTACAGGAAAAAAGAATGAAGTTTTCATTAGCACTAGTGAAGATAGCATTACTTATTTTATCGGATTAGGAAAATCGTCTGTTCAAAGTTTTGAGATCCAGCAGGTGGCAGTAAAATTTTCACAAACACAAAAAAATAATTTAAAAGCTGTCCCTACTCTGTTGATGAGCGATTTCATCAGCCAAAAACAATTTGAAGAATTTATCAAAGGACTGTTATTAGGAACATACAAATACCCATTTGATAAAAGCCATCCTTTCTGGAGCCCTGAATTTGAAATTCACTTTGAAAATATAAGCCAGAAAAAACTGGATAATATCAGCCAAAAAGCATTAGCGTTGTCCAATGGTCAGACAGCCTGCCAGGAATGGTTAAATAAACCTGCAAACCTTAAGACCCCACCCGTTTTAGGCTCATACCTTAAGGATCTGGCAAAAAAACATCAGCTTAAATACACTGTATTCAACAGAAAAAAATGTGAGGAATTAGGTCTTGGAGCGTATCTCTCAGTTAATCAGGGAAGCGCTTATGATGCTGCATTCACCATATTAGAATATCGGACAACCGTAAAAAAAGCAAAGACCATTGGATTAATTGGAAAGTGTGTGGTTTTTGATACCGGAGGAATTTCATTAAAAGATCATCAGAACATGCATTATATGAAATCCGATATGGGCGGAGCAACTGCTGTTATAGGATCTTTAATTTATGCTTCAGAGATGCAGCTTCCTGTAAACCTTGTTGTAATTTTACCTATTACCGATAATGCTATTTCTGAAAAAGCTTTTCTGCCAAGTGATGTCATCACAGCTTACAACGGAAAAACTATAGAAGTTCTGAATACTGATGCAGAAGGCAGAATGATATTAGCCGATGCTCTTTCTTATCTGGCTAAAAACTACAAAACAGATCTTCTTATTGATCTGGCAACCCTTACAGGAAGTTCAGTAAGAATGTTTGGAGATACCTGTGGTGCTTTGTTCTCAAACAATGAAGAAGTGAAAAATCTGTTATTGCAAACAGGTGACAGAACCAATCAAAGGCTGTGGAATCTTCCCTTGTGGGATGTATGGAAAGAAGACATACAATCTGATGTAGCAGATCTTAAAAACATTTCCTTGAAGCCGATTGGTGATTGTATTGTAGCGGCCAAATTTCTGGAACAATTTATAGAAAATCATCCGAAGTGGGCTCACCTGGATATTGCGGGAGTCGCTTTCGGGAGTGTTGGTTATGCCAAAGAAAAAGCCGCAACAGGTTTTGGAGTGCAATTGCTGACGGATTTAATCGAAAATTATCATTAAAAATTAGTTTATTACAAAATTTCTCTGTATAATTGATTTAGGATTTTCAAAATCTCAGCAATGGCTAATTTTTAATATTAATTAGTTAATAAAAAATTGCTTTTATTTTTGATAATTCATTAAATTTTTAAAAACACTGTATGGAGGAGAAAACTATAGTATGTATTTCGTGCTATTACAAGGGCTATGATTTCATGGACGAAATGAAGATGCTCGGTAATAAAATAATCCTGATTACATCCGAAAATATCAGAGAAAAGAACTGGCCGTGGCATGCGATCGATGAGGTTTTTTATATGCCCGAATTAAAGCCGTCCGTATGGAACCTTGAACATCTTATTCAGGGATTCTCCCATCTTATGCAGACCCGAAAAATTGATGCTGTCGTTGCTCTCGATGATTATGACGTTGAAAAAGCGGCACTGATCAGGGAGACTTTCCGTATCCCCGGAATGGGACAAACTACCCACCGCTATTTCAGGGATAAACTGGCAATGAGACAAAAAGCCAAAGATTCGGGTATCAACGTGCCGGAATTTACAGCAGTCTTTAACAATGATGAGGTTAATACTTTTATTGAAAACGTTCCTGCTCCGTGGGTGTTAAAGCCCCGTTCCGAAGCTTCTGCATCGGGGATAAAGAAAATCACTTCTAAGGAACAGCTTTGGGAAGCCTTAAATGAGCTGGGAGAAGAACGGCATCTTTTTTTACTGGAAAGCTTTAAACCCGGAGATGTTTTCCATGTAGACAGCCTTACTTTTGATAAGGAAGTGGTGTTTACATCAGCATCTCAATATCTGGCCCCGCCGATGCAGGTTTCCCATGAAGGAGGTGTTTTCAGAACCAAAACTTTAAGCAGGCAATCTGATGAATTCAAAGCTCTTGAAGAAATTAATGCAAAACTCCTCTCAAATTTTGGATTACTGAATGGAGCCACCCATACTGAATTTATAAGGAGTAAAGAAGACGGAACATGGTATTTTCTGGAAACATCTTCACGTGTAGGGGGTGCACATATTCCTGATCTTGTTGAAGCTTCCAGCGATATCAATATCTGGCGCGAATGGGCAAAGATTGAAGACGCACTCCTGAGATCAAAAAAATATGAAGTAGCCAAACCCGTGGAGTACCATTCCGGGTTGATCATTGCCTTAATTAAGGATCAAAAGCCTGATTACGGTCCGTTCGAATGTGAAGAAATCGTTAAGTACCTTCCCATAGATTATCATGTCGGGATAGTATATAAATCCGGAAACGCCGACACTATACAGGAAAGACTCGACTTCGCAGCAGAGAAGATCAATACCGGATTACTGAATATTTTACCTCCGAAAGGTAAACCCACAAGTTAGTTCGGTCTGTATTCAAATTATAATTATTCCAAGCATGCCACATATAGAACATACTGATTATTATTCAAATATATTGGGAATAAGCATTAAGGTAGAAGTAACAGGACATTACGGCCATCCTATCATCATGTTCCCTACTTCGCAGGGATTATATACCCAGAATCATGATTTCCACCTCAACGGAAGCATCAACTGGTTTGTAGAGCAGGGCAAAGTAAAGCTGTATAACCTTCAGACTATTGACAGCTGGAGTTTTTATGATGATGCTATATCGCCGCAGCAAAGAATAAAAAATTATGAAAGGTATGTTCAGTTTCTTATTCAGGAATTTGTCCCTTATATTCAGAAATTACATAAAACACACCGGGTTGCTATAGCCGGTGCCAGTTTCGGAGGATACCATGCTGCAAATTTTGCATTCCGGTTTCCTGATGTCATCTCACATTTATTCTGTCTTTCCGGGGCATTTACGATCCGGAATTTCATGGACGGATATTCTGATGATCTTGTATATTATAATTGCCCCAGAGAGTTCGTCAAAAATGATGAGGCCTGGAAATATAAACATATGCATATTGTCTTAAGTACTTCTGATCAGGACATTTGTAAGGATAAAAACCTTGAAATGGCAGCAATCCTTCAATCAAAAGGAATAGATTACTGGTATGATGAAAGAAAATGGATCAATCACGACTGGCCGTTGTGGAGAATGGTATTTCCGACGTTCATCAGCGCATTTTTTTCCTGAAAAATCAGGTTCTGACAATCATTTATTAGTATAAAACAATAAAAATAACAATTATGAAAAAAAAAGTGGGAATTCTATTTGGTATGGAGGATACATTTCCCTGGGCATTTATCGATAAAGTAAATGAGCTCGGAAATGGCGAGATTATAGCAGAACCTGTCCATATTGATAAACTTGAACAAGGGGCTGATTATGGTTATGCTGTTATTATAGACAGGATTTCCCATGATGTTCCCTTCTACAGGGCATACCTCAAAAATGCTGCACTGAATGGGACCTATATTATCAATAATCCGTTCTGGTGGAGTGCTGATGAAAAATTTTTCAATAATGCACTGATGACAAAACTGGGAATTCCTCTTCCCAAAACGGTATTATTACCTTCTCACGAAAGGCCAACCAATACTACGGAAACATCATTCAGAAACTTAAAATTCCCTCATGACTGGGAATATATATTGGATTATGTAGGTTTTCCTGCTTATATGAAACCTCACGACGGAGGAGGCTGGAGAAATGTGTATAGAATTGAAAATCCGGAAGATTTATGGAATAAACTGGGTGAAACAGAACAACTCGTGATGATGGTTCAGGAAGAGATTATTTTTAATGATTACTACAGGGTATATTGCCTGGGCAGGAAATACGTTCATATCATGCCTTATGAACCTCGAAATGAGCCTCATTTAAGATATGCAACCAATCATCAGACTGATGGTGAAGAACTGGAAAAACTATTGAAGACCATTCACGATTATACCATAACAATGAATGAGGCCTTAGGATATGATTTCAACACCGTGGAATTTGCAGTACGGGATGGAATTCCTTATGCTATTGATTTTTGTAACCCTGCGCCTGATGCCGACAGAAATTCTGTAGGAGAAGAAAATTTTGCATGGATTGTGGAACACGCTGCTCTGTTTGCGATTGAAAAAGCCAAAGAATATGTTCCAGGAAAGCCTAATATTTCCTGGGGAAATTTTGTAAAAGACTCCATACGATAGATCAGTGAAAGAGAAAATAAAAAAACACTAAAAGGATGCACCAGTTTACTATAGGAATTGAAGAAGAGTATCAGATAATTGATGTTGAAAGCAGGGATCTTATTTCTCATGTTTCTAAAATTATTGAAGGTGGTAAAGCTGTTTTAAGTGAAAATTTAAAACACGAAATGCATGAATCCATGATTGAAATGGAAACAGGGATCTGCCAGAATATTCAGGATGCAAGAACTGAGCTCACGAATTTAAGAAGGCATCTCATCAATATTGCGCATGAACAGGGGCTCAGGGTATCTGGAGGAGGAACCCATCCTTTCTCCCATTGGTCGGACAATTCCATTACCCAGGGTGAACGTTATGTAAAAATTGTAGATGATATGGGAGATGTAGCCCGGGAAAATCTTATTTTCGGTCTTCATGTTCACATTGGTATTCCCAATCGTGAAGAGGGAGTAAGAATTCAAAACGTAATGCGATATTTTCTTCCCCATGTTTACGCTCTATCAACCAATTCTCCATTTTGGATCGGAAGAAATACAGGTTTTAAATCATACAGACAAGAGATCTTTGTCAAATTCCCAAGAACAGGGATACCAAGCTATTTCAACTCATTGGCTGAATTTGACAGCTATGTAGACCTTCTGGTGAAAACAGGAACGATTGATAACGCCAAAAAAATATGGTGGGATCTTCGGGTACATCCATTCTACCCTACTATTGAATTCAGAATCTGTGATATGCCGTTAAGGATTGATGAAACGGTTTGTCTGGCTGCCATTATGCAGAGCTTAGTAGCCAAAATTTATAAACTTCACAAGCAAAATTTAAGTTTCAGAAGTTATAGAAGGCTTTTATTAAACGAAAATAAATGGCGCGCTTCAAAAAGTGGTATAGAAGCACATCTTATCGACTTTGGTAAAGAGGAATCGGTGCCATATCCGGATCTCCTGAAAGAACTGCTGGAATTTATAGATGATGTAGTTGATGAGTTAGGATGCAGGAAAGAAGTAGAATACGCATGGAAAATACTGGAAAACGGAACCGGTGCAGACAGGCAGCTTCAGATCTTTAGGGAAACGGGAGACCTTACTAAGGTGGTAGATTATATGATCTCCGAAACAGAATACGGCATTACCCACGGCGAAATCATTTCATGATATTTTTGGTAACTTTGCAAAAATATGATGTATGAAAGATATTAGAATTGCTCTGTTGGACATGAACAACAATCATGTTAACCAAGGATTTAGAAATATTAAAGAAATTTCTGAAACCTTCAGGCAAAATTCTGAAGGAAATGTAAGCATTGAGGTATTTGATGTACGATACAAAGATGAAATTCCGGATATCAGAGATTTTGATATTTTCATTTCATCCGGGGGGCCGGGAAATCCTCATAAAGAAGGTTTGGACTGGGAAATAAAGTACGCTGATTTTTTAGATGCCGTATATAACCATAATAAAGAAAAGGAGGATAAGAAATATTTGTTTCTCATATGCCATTCGTTTCAGATAGGAAGTATTCACTGGAATCTGGGAAATGTATGTCCAAGAAAATCTTACTCTTTTGGAGTAATGCCTATCCACAAGACAGAGGAAGGAGAAAGTGAATTCTTATTTAAAAATCTTTCAAATCCTTTTTATGGTGTGGATTCGCGGGCATTCCAGTTTATAGAGCCGGACCATGATCGTTTTGAGGAATTAGGAATGAAGATCGTTGCAATAGAAAAATTCCGACCTCACATAGACCTTGAACGGGCTGTTATGGCAGTTCGTTTCTCAGAAGAGATCTTTGGAACACAGTTTCATCCCGAAGCAGATCCGGCGAGTATGCTTGAAAATCTAAAAGATGAAAAGAACAGAGCTGCGATGATAGAAAATTTCGGAAGAGAGAAATATCTTGAAACACTTGACCGCATTGATGATGAAGACAAAATTGTTTTGACAAGAGCACAGATCCTTCCGGCATTTTTACAGTTTGCGAAAAAAAATATCCTGAAAAGAACAGGTGTAATTGCTTGAAATAAAAAGTAAATAAACGCAACCCCATAAATCGAGCAATTTTGCTCGATTTTTTAAAATCACAAAGAAAAAATATGATCCCAAAATACAGAAAGCAATTTAATAAAGATTTTTCGCAGGAAAAATACAATCAAGTTAAAGATATTCTTACGCAAAAAAGTGGTATTGAACCTGCATTCAGAATTTCAGAAAGTCCGTTTTTTCTTACTAAAGAATTTGAAACCAAACTCATTGACGCCAGTGAAAGCATTATCGATCAGATAAAGGCTTTACCTAAAGAAATTCTTCAGAAAGCTATCCCGGAGAATTGTAAAGTTCCCAATGATACAGATCAGCCTCACTTCTTCACCATTGACTTTGGCGTTTGTAAAAATGAAAATGGAGAGATTGAACCACAATTGATAGAGCTACAGGCCTTTCCTTCGTTATATGCTTTTCAGAAAACTTTTGAAAATACTTTTTGTGAAGTTTATCCCTTTCTTTCAGCAATTAAGAATCCTATGTCTGCTGACCAGTTCACTCATTATTTGAAAGAGTTAATTATCGGAGATGAAAATCCGGAAAATGTAATTCTTCTCGAGATTTTTCCCGACAAACAAAAGACAGCAATAGATTTTGCGCTGACTGAAAAACTACTCGGAATAAAAACAGTTTGCCTTACTAAAGTAAAAAAAGAAGGAAGAAAACTATACTATGAGGATAATGGCAGACAAATTCAGATAAAAAGGATTTATAATCGTGTTATTTTTGATGAATTGGACAGAATTCCGGGTCTTACTCTTGAATTCGATTTTCGAGAAGAGGCAGATGTTAAATGGATCACCCATCCCAATTGGTTTTTTAAAATTTCAAAATACCTTTTACCTTTATTACGACATCAGTTTGTTCCTAAAAGCTACTTCCTCCATGAGTTTCCCGAGCATGAGAATCTTGAAAATTATGTTTTAAAACCTTTATTTTCATTTGCAGGTAGTGGTGTAGAACTCAATCCTACCTTTGAAATAACAGATTCTATTACAGATAAGGAAAATTATATATTACAACGGAAAGTACAATACGAACCTGTTTTTGAAGATATCAATGGTGAATTTTCAAAAGCAGAGATCCGTTTATTGTATATTTGGCGGGAAAATGATGAACGTCCTATCTTACTTGAGAATCTGGGCAGAATGACCAAAGCTGCCATGGTGAATGTAGATTTTAATAAAAAAGATGCCATCTGGATCGGTAGTTCGAATGTATTCTTTGGAGAAATGTAAAAATAATTAAAATAATATCTGTTTATGGAACAAAATTCCGCTTTTGAAGAGTTTGATAATACCACTAAAAGGCGCGACCTATTACCGGTATGGATCAAGATCTCTACCTAGTTTTTCTTAATTGGAGGGTCTGTAGCATTCCTGATACTAATTGCAGGATTTTTCCTGACAAATGTATCATTATCAATTTACGGAATCAAAGCCAATCATCCTTATACTATTCCTGGTCTCATCGTTTGTATTCTTTTAATTTTTAAGGCCATTGTAGCTTATGGACTTTGGTTTGAAGAAAAATGGGGTCCAAAAACAGCAATTATTGATGCTATTATAGGTATTATAGTTTGCATTGTCATGATGGTAGTTATTCCTTTCGTTAATTCAAACATCAGCTTCACCATTAGACTAGAATTAATCCCTCTCTATTTTTATCTGATGAAAATGAGGGAGATTGAGAAGAGATGGACAAGCTTATAAAAGAAAAACCTCCAAATGGAGGTTTTTTCATTATATTCTTAATCAGATTTTATCGTCTTCCAGCAATTCTTTAGCCTGATACTCCTGGACAAGATCAATCGCATTTGAAATCACATCGCTCAGGGCAGTAATAAATGTTCCTTCTTCAGCCATTCCGATAGCATGTTTCAATGCCTCAATTTCTTTTGGAATAATCTCATAACTTACATCTCTTCCGGCTTCATTAATTCCGTCTATAATCAGACCGTTAATTTCCTCTTCTTTCCTTCCCCGAAGATGTTTTTCATTTCTTATGATAATGTAATCAAACATTCTCCCCGCAATCTTGCCGCATAACCGTATGTCTTCATCTCTCCGGTCTCCTACCCCTGAAATAATTCCAATTTTTTTGGTTGACTCTACATTTTTAAGATAATCTTCAATCGCCTCGTAGCCATTTGGATTATGGGCAAAGTCTATTAAAACCTTAAAATTTTTAAACTTAAATATATTCAATCTTCCCGGTGTAAGCTGTGCACTTGGAATAAATGTTCTAAGTGAATTTGAAATATCCTCAATACCAAAACCGTACAGGTAGCAGGCTAAACTTGCTGCCAGAACATTTGCGATCATGAATTTTGCCTTACCTTCCATTGTAATAGGAAAATCTTTAGCCCTTCCAATGCGGATCTTCCAGTCTCCTTTTTTAATGGTTACAAAGCCTTCTTCATACACACATGTAATTTTTCCTTCTTTCGCGAACTTCTTAATATACGAATTATTCTCGTCCAAGCTGAAAATTGCTACATTGCTGTCCAGATCATTTACAATTCGCATTGAATATTCATCATCGGCATTCATTACACTCCAGCCGCTTTTCTTTACACTATCCAATACTACTCTCTTTACTCTGGTAAGATCTTTTAGATTATGAATATCATTCATCCCCAAGTGATCTTCTTTAATATTGGTTAAAACGCCAATATCACACTGTGAAAAACCTAACCCTGAACGCAGAATTCCTCCTCTGGCAGTTTCTAATACCGCAAATTCTACAGTCGGATCTTTTAAAACAAATTCAGCGGAAAGCGGACCTGTGGTATCTCCTTTTGTAAGCATGGTATTCTGAATATAGATTCCATCTGAAGTTGTAAATCCAACTCTGTATCCGTTATTTTTAACAATATGGGAGATCAGTCTCGTCGTGGTTGTTTTACCATTAGTCCCCGTTACAGCTATAATAGGAATTGTAAAAGGTTTACCCTGTGGATACAGCATATCTACAACAGGAGCAGCCACATTCCTCGGAAGACCTTCACTTGGAGCAAGATGCATTCTGAATCCAGGAGCTGCATTTACTTCAATAATGGCCCCACCACTTTCTTTGAGTGGCTGAGTCAGATTTTCAGCCATGATATCGATACCACAAACATCAAGACCGATGATTTTAGAAATCCTTTCGGCCATGGTAATATTTTCAGGATGTACCATATCCGTTACGTCAATTGAGGTACCTCCCGTAGAAAGATTGGCAGTAGATTTCAAGAAAACGACTTCTCCTTTCTGAGGAACCGTCTCCAGTGTATACTGAAGCTTTTCAAGAAGCTCCATCGTATCCTTATCAATTTGTATTTCCGTTAAAACATTTTCGTGACCATAACCTCTCCTCGGATCTTTGTTTTCCTTTTCAATCAGTTTTCCTATATCATGTTCTCCGTCACCTACCACGTGGGCAGGTACCCGTCTGGCTGCTGCAACCATTTTATTATTAATGACCAGAACCCTGAAATCATATCCTGTAATATATTTTTCAACGATCGTTTTTTTAGAATAGTTCTGGGCATGTTGCAGACCAATTTTAGCACTTTCCCAATCATTTACATTGATAGACGACCCTTTTCCATGATTCCCATCCAATGGCTTAAGAACAATCGGATATCCGATTTTTTTAATAACCTTTTCCAAGCCTTCTTCATCCGTTACAAGGTCACCTATGGGAACCGGAATTGCCGCATCATGAAGCATCTTTTTGGTAAGCTCCTTGTTACATGCAATATCTACCGCAATTGAGCTTGTTTTACCGGTAATCGTTGCCTGGAATCTTTGCTGGTTAACTCCGTATCCCAATTGTACCAGAGAATTGGTTCCTAATCTGATCCATGGAATTTTTCTGGAAACGGCTTCTTCTACGATACTCCCTGTAGAAGGACCTAAACGAACACGTTCCCTGATTTCCTTTAATTTATGAACGCATTCACTGATATCGTATTCTTTTCCTTCGATCAGGGCTTCAGCAATTTTTACGGCTTCTTCAGCAGCATAAATTCCTGCATTTTCTTCAATATAATCAAATACTACATTGTAAACTCCGGGAGTTTTTGTTTCACGGGTTCTTCCAAATCCGGTGTCCATTCCTGCCAGGGTTTGGATTTCGAGAGCGATGTGTTCAATAACATGTCCCATCCAGGTTCCCGTTTCTACCCTATGAAAAAAGCCTCCTCTTACGCCCTCCGAACAGCGATGGGTAATCAAGGAAGGTATCAATTTTTCTATACGCTCTCTGAACCCTTCAATCTTATTGGTAGGAAAATTCTCCATCTCTTCGAGGTCCAACCGCATCTGTATCAGCTTCTTCCTTCTGATGCTCCAAATATTTGGACCACGTAAGGCCTGTATCTTCTCAATTTTCATAGTCAATTTGCATTTTTCTTGATTAATAATAACATCTTCTAAAATCAAAGATAATGTAAAACCATAAACAAAACCATAGACCATTTAAAGATTTCCCAAAAAAATTAAATATTATTAACAATCTTAAAATCCTCAAAATCAATTTATGTATAATTGATATTTCCTCGAGTACTAATAATTTTTTAAATTTGCATACATGATGAAACCTGTTGGAAAATTAATTGTTATCGGAGGTGCTGTAAATAAAGGAAGTTTTGCAGAAACCGATTATGATCAGAACATAGAAAAAAACCTTAATTTTTTTGAAAGAGGTATTTTAAGAAAGATCATTAATGAGTCTAAGCTCAAAGAAAATTCTGTAATAGAAATCGTTACTACAGCTTCACAGATCCCTCAGATTGTAGGAACGGAATATAAGAAAGCATTCGAATTTCTGGGCGCAAAAAATGTCAACATTCTGGATATCCATAACCGGGAAGAAGCCAATTCTGATGCTATGGTAGCAAGAGCCAATGCAGCGGACGTGGTGATGTTTACCGGTGGGGACCAATTGCGGCTTACATCTATCCTTGGTGGGACAAGATTCCACGATACCATTCTTTTAAAATACCAGGAGCAGGATTTCATCTATTCCGGAACTTCTGCCGGAGCTGCTGCTGCTTCAGAAAACATGATCTATCAGGGTAGCAGCTCGGAAGCATTATTAAAAGGAGAAATAAAAACCACTCAGGGTTTAGGACTTATTGATAATGTAATCATTGATACCCACTTTGTACAAAGAGGACGGATCGGAAGACTTTTCCAGGCAGTTGTTAATAATCCAAGAACATTAGGAATCGGATTGGGAGAAGATACAGGTCTTTTTATACATAATGATGTAATGACTGCTGTAGGTTCGGGTCTTGTGATTATCGTGGATGGACGTTTTATTAAAGATACCAATCTTACCAATATCAACTTAGGCGAACCTATATCCATTGATAACCTTACCGTGCATGTCATGTCGATGAACGATCATTATGACCTTACCACAAGAACATTAACGATTGAGAATTCACAATTCAATCCTATCCCACAGGACAAATAATTTGATCCCGAAAAATTGAGAGTGAAGAATTGAAAGTTTTTAGTGTATATGAACTAAAAACCTTATAATTTATAGTCAATATAATCGTAAGTTTACCACCTTCAACTTTCATTTAAATAAAAATATGAAAATAATCATCCACGGTGGTTTCTTTTCCGAAAGTGACCAAAGCCATGAAGTAAAAGTTGCCAAACAAAATTCATTAAAAAATATTGCACAAAAAGCATTTGATTATCTGCAATCCAATTCAGCTTTTGATACCGTAGCGTATGCAGTATCTCTTCTTGAAGATGATGCCCTGTTCAATGCAGGAATAGGTTCCCAAATCCAAAGTGATGGTATCATTCGGATGAGTGCAGCGATCATGGATGGAGAAACACAGAAATTAAGTGGTGTTATTAATATTCAGGATGTTAAAAATCCCGTATTTGTAGCAAAGGATTTAATGAAGGAGGAAGATCGTGTTTTAGGAGGTAGTGGTGCAAAAAAATATGCCTCAGAACATGGTTTTGAAGATTTCTCTACAGAAATTCCCCAAAGAAGAAAAGAATACGAAGCAAAAATCAATAACGGTGGAAAAGGAACTGTAGGCTGTGTAGCCATAGACAAAGATGGAAAACTTGCTGTTGCCACTTCAACCGGTGGAAAAGGGTTTGAAATTCCCGGAAGAATTTCTGATTCAGCTACTGTTGCCGGAAATTACGCCAATTCATTTTGTGCCGTAAGCTGCACTGGTGTAGGTGAAGATATTGTAAGCAATGCTACAGCAACAAAAATTGTGACCCGGGTAACTGATGGAATGAAATTGAAAGATGCATTTCATAAAACCTTTGAGGAATTAAAAACTATTGATGGCTTTGCAGGTGCGATTGCTATTGATAAAGATGGAAATATCTATCATCAGGACTCTTATCCTACGATGGTTTTTGCAAGTTTTGATGGTGAAAATTTTGAAATATTCAATTAATTTAACATTTTTTTATTACTGCTTTCATTTTTTTGGCACGCAATTTACATGATACTAAACAACAAATTTTTAATATTAATTTAAAAAAATAGAAATCATGGGAAATAAGACAAACGGATTATTAGCTTTATTAGGTTTAGGTGCTTTAGCATATTGGAAGTACAAAAAATCCACACCAGAAGAACAACAAGCTGTAAAGGACAAAATCAACAACGTTAAGGACAATGTAAACAAGTGGGGAAATGATCTTAAGAACAAAGCAAATGATGTTGCATCCCAGGTTCAGGACAAAGTTGATGAGGCAAAAACAAAAGCTCAGGACTCTTTAAGTTAAAACAAGTTTTTTTTAACATTCATATACAGAAAAGTCATCGTAATACTTATTTACGATGACTTTTTTTGTGCTTCCAATGCAAATACCAAAGGTATATGATTTCCAAATTGCGGTATTCTCCATTTACCTTTCTCAGATTCTACAATGTGTTTAAAACAAGGATAGGGAGACCAGTCAAATTCCTGAAAGTCATTTATGGTCATGTTATTTTTAATTAGATTCTGGATAACCTCTGCCAATGAATGATTCCACATCACATATTCCTGAGTAATATCGGCTGATGGATCTGCATACGTTCCGTTATATGTTTCAATGATCGGTTTTTCATTGAAATAATTATAAGCAACCCTATTAAAGTCATCATCAAACATCCAGACAACAGGATGAAATTCTGCCATGATAAACTTCCCATCCGGTTTTAAAAAGTGAGCAATAACCTGCGCCCAATGATCCAAGTCTGGAAGCCATCCTATGGTTCCATAGCTTGTAAATACAATATCGAACTTTTCATTTAAAACATTGGGAAGATCGTAAACATCAGAGCAAATAAATTCAGTATCGGTTCCACATTTCTTCGTCAAATCTCTTGCAGTAGCAATAGCTTTATCGGATAGATCAATTCCGGTAACCACAGCTCCCAGCCTTGATAATGATATTGAATCCTGTCCAAAATGGCATTGCAAATGCAGGATCTTTTTTCCTTCAATATTTCCTAAAAGTTCGAGTTCTATGGAATTGAGTGAACTTCTTCCATTTAAAAACTCATCAACAAAATAAAAATCCGATTTAAGATGGGGTTCCACCTTAGCATTCCAGGAGTTTCTGTTAATTTCTAAATAATTCTTTTCCATGATTGAACATATATGATGTGTATTGTAAACAATATTAATTATAATTCCCCGAATCAGTCATCCAGAGAATCATCGGATGGAATCACAATAGAAGTGTAAGGACTGTAAATCTCCCACCCTAAAGTTTCATATAATGATTTACCCTCTGTAGTGGCCACCAGAAAATTATTCCAGGCGCCTTTTGACAGTGCTATTTTTTCAAGTTCTTTCATTAGTAAAGAAGCAAGTCCTTTTCTTCTGTGTTTCTCATCTGTAATGATCTGATCATACACAGCCATATCATCAACAATAGCAACTCTTCCTATCGCTCCCTGCTCATTTCCATTTTTGGTCATTACCCTTACAACATGCGTAGAATTATACACGTCATGATGAATCGTGTAGTCATCTGGGAGACAACGCTTTAAAGCAACCATGGGATGAAAACATGACATCATATACTGGTCACCCTGAATTTTCCATTTTGAGGGGATTTTATCCTTAAAAGTTTCAAAAGTTGAGGAAACTTTCAGGTATACCCATGGTTCATCAATTATCTTCGACAGCTGAATAAAATCATCATTAGGTTCAGAAAACAGATATCGCTTTTTCTGCATAGGAGCATTGACATCAACAGTAAAACCGGATTTATATGGAACCGGTAAAGGTAATTCTCTTGATAACGACCATCCTTTCAACCACTTTTCTAATATTTCGGCTGAAGCTTTATTTTTCATGATAAGGCTATTAAAAATGTTGACATAAATATAATAATTGATTGATCTTATCTCACAATAAATATAGATTATATACATCTCAAAATATTAAAATAAATCACCATCTTTAACATAGTGTATTATGAAAGGCCAGGTTTTAAACAGATAAAAAATAATTTCATGAATAAAAAACATATTGTAATCATAGGTTTAGGAGGTGTAGGGGGCTATTTTGGCTTTAAAATAAGCCAGAATAATGAAACTTTCCACCAATATATCATATCATTTGTTGCAAGAGGTGAAACCTATAAAAAAGTGAAAGCGGAGGGCTTGACCTTAATTTCCACTGAACACCGATATAGTAAAACATGGGCTAATTCAGTTTATGAAAATATCGGGGAAATTGTAAAACCTGATCTTGTATTGATTTGTGTAAAAGAATACGACCTGGAAAGAGTTTGTCAAGAACTGAAAGAAGTCATTACTGAAAATACCATTTTATTACCTATGATGAATGGTGCTGATATTTATGACAGAATAAGAAAAATAATTCCTGCTCATGTTATATTGCCTTCATGTGTTTATGTAGCTTCTCATATAAAAGAAAAAGGAGTTGTAGAACATAAAGGGAAAACTGGAAAGTTGATTATTGGCAGGGATCCACAAAATTTTTCCCAAAACATAGATTGGGTAATCAATGTTCTCAAAGAAAGCAGGATCGATTTTGATTTTAAAGATGATGCCTTAACTGATATCTGGACCAAATTTACTTTTATAGCAAGTTTCGGACTGGTAACAGCTAAATACAACTCCTCTATTGGTACCGTTTGTACAGATCCTGCACAAAAAAATGAGGCAGAAGAAATAATGAAGGAAATAAAAGCAATTGCAGATAAAAAGGGGATTTTACTTGAAGATAATATCATCGAGAATACTTTTGAAAAAGCATCAGCATTTCCTCATGAAACTCCTACTTCCCTTCAATTGGATATTAATTCCGGAAAAAGAGAAAGTGAACTGGAATTATTTGCAGGAGCAATTATCAAATATGGAAATGAAAACGGAATCAAGGTACCTTTTACTCAAAAAATATATGATGAAATAAAGGCTAAGATAAAATAAAAAAAGAGTCTTCTTATCGATATAAGAAGACTCTTTTTATTTATTAATCTAGACTATCCCAAAAACTCTTCCAAAGAAACTGTTTTTTGCTCTCCGGCTTCAAGGTTTTTAAAAGTCACTGTTCTGTTTTTAATCTCTTCTTCACCCAGGAATACCAGGTTTTTAATTCCCTTTTTTTCTGCATAAGTGAATTGCTTATTAATTTTTGCACTTTCAGGATAAAGCTCGGCAGAAATCCCCTTTGCTCTGAGTTGAATAATTAGCTTTAAAGCTTCAAGTGTTTCTTCCCCTCCGAAATTAGCAAACAAATATTCTACTTTCGACGAAGCCTCTTCCGGGAAAAGACCTAGCTCTTCCATAACCAGATAAATCCTGTCTAATCCGAAAGAGATACCGATACCCGGAATATTTTTAACCCCGAATACAGCCGTAAGATTATCATATCTTCCACCACCACCGATAGAACCCATTTGAGCTTCATCGGCTTTCACTTCAAAGATAGCTCCTGTATAATAATCTAATCCTCTTGCTAAAGTAATATCGAAAACAAGATTCTGCAAATCTACGCCAAGACTCAAAGATTGCGTAAGAACAAACTCCAGTTCCTCTACTCCTTTCAATCCTATTTCATTTCCTACAAATTTCTCCTTCAGCTGAAGAAGATTTTCCAAAGCATCATCCGATTGAGAGAATAAGAAATCCAGTTTATCGATAGATTCCGGGGAAATTCCTCTTTCAAGCAATTCCTTGATTACACCGTCTTTTCCGATCTTATCCAATTTATCAAGTGCTACAGTAAAATCAATAAGCTTATCTGTAATTCCTGCATATTCTGCCAATCCGGAAAGGATTTTCCTGTTGTTGACATGAATCGTTACCGAAACTTTCAAGTCTGAGAAAGATTTCAGATACAGCTGAATCAGCTCTACTTCCTGTAAAAGACTTTCACTGCCTACTACATCGGCATCACACTGGTAAAATTCCCTGAACCTTCCTTTTTGAGGGCGGTCAGCTCTCCAAACCGGTTGAATCTGATATCGTTTGTATGGAAATGTTAATTGCCCGTGATTCATTGCCACGAATCTCGCAAAAGGTACGGTAAGATCATAGCGAAGAGCTTTGTCCGTAAGACTTTCTGAACTGAAAGGCTTATCCAATGCTTTTTGAAAATCGGTAAGCATCTGTGTCTTTTTATCTTCTTTAGCTTCATTGATGCTCGAGTTCAGGATCTTAAAAATTAACCGATCTCCCTCTTCTCCATATTTCCCCGTTAATGTCGAAAGATTTTCAAAACTTGGTGTCTCCAAAGGCTGGAATCCAAATAATTGAAAATTATTCTGTAAAATATTAATGATATATTTTCTTCTTGAAACTTCCTGTGCGGTAAAATCTCTCGTTCCTTTTGCTAAGCTTGGCTTCATTCTATAATAGGTAAATGATAAATAATAATTGATAAGTCTTGCAAAAATAAGGAATTGAAAGGACTTTTTAAATTCCGGAAGATTTTAATTATTTAAAATTTGAACTCATCGATTCCTTCATCATTAAACAGTATTTTTGTACAAGCCTCATGATTTTTCAAAGCTCCCTGTACACGCCATATGATCGTATATTTCTCTCCGATCCTCATCTGTTTACCCCTGCTAGATTTTAGTCCATATTCTTTGAAAAGGGCTTCATATTTATCCACCACTTCATCATTATAAGAAAGGGTAATCTGATAAGTATAGCGGGTTGTAATCCTATCGATAACGTTCTGTATATATTTGAAAAGGACCAAAAGTAAAACTACAGATAGGGAACCGATAAGAGCTTCCTTATAATATTCCGCACCTATCGTCATACCCAGTGCCGCACAAATCCAAATAGTCACAGCTGTTGTAAGCCCCGATACCCTGTTTTCCTCCTTAAAAATAACTCCCGCCCCTACAAAGCCGATTCCTGTAATAATATTAGCTGCAATCCGATCCGGACTTCCCTCGACACCAAGACTCAAAGATAGCATGGTAAACATACACGAACCCAATGTCACTAATATCATTGTCCTAAGTCCTGCAGATTTTAACTGGTACTCTCTTTCGATCCCGATGATTCCTCCAATTACAATCGAAAATACTATAGGGAGTATATCGTTTATACTAATCATTTATCTTTTTTTTGCCTATGTCAAATTATTATTTTTTTGTTTTATTTACAAATGTCTTATAAAAAAATATTATCAGTTTTCAGTACGTGTGCCCATTATTTACCGCTAGGTTTCATAACATAAATAGGTATGGAAAAAGCTGAAGGAATACAGGTCCCCCAGCTTTTCATTGTTTCACAATTTGTGTTTGATCAATTAATAAATCAGATACTTTCCAGAATTTCTATAATCTCTTCACCATAGTTTTCTATTTTATGTTTTCCGAAACCTTTGATGTCTAATAATTCTGCTTTTTTGGCCGGTTTATATTTTGCTACGGACAACAGCTCTTTATTGCTGGCTATAAAATAAATTGGAAGATTTTGCTCTCTTGCTTTTTCCGATCTCCATAATTTCAGGGCATCGAGAATTTTTTCTTCATCCCTATTCAGCATTTCATTTTCTGCCGAATATTTTACACTTTTGGATTCTTTTACAGCAGATACTCCTGCTTTCAGTTCTTCGAAGTATAAGACAACTGACCAGTAAAGCTCGTCATGTACAAAAGCCGTTTCCGATTTAATAATTTCATGATTTCCGAGAAAATCGTCCAATGCCTGCTGATCTGTATACAGATACTCTTCGGGCAGCCTTATTTTAAAAACTTTTACTCTCATCATCTGTGTTTTTGTATTATTTATTACCCCCTAACAGCAGGATTTCATCAACCCTTATTTCTGTAATATACCTTTTTACACCATCTTTATCATCATAAGATCTGTAGGTAAGCTTTCCCTCAATAGCAATTTCTTTTCCTTTGGGAACATACTTCTGAAGGATCTCCGCAACTTTTCCAAAGGCAATCAGATTATGCCATTGTGTTTCTTCTACTTTTTCACCTTTTGCATTGGTGTAGTGATCACTCGTTGCTAAAGACACGCTTGCTTTTACATTTCCACTGTCGAAGTTGATCATTTCTACTTCTTTTCCTGTGTAACCGATTAATGTTACTTTGTTTCTTAGTGACATAACTATAAATTTTAAAGATTAATATTATCAGATAAGAGACGTTCACTGCTTTCTCAAATCTCTGTTGCAAAGATTGCCATCCCAGCCCATTAAAGTCGGTTATAAACTATTTAAATTCATTTGTAGTCGTTTGTAAACGGATAATCCGTACCTTTGATTAAATATTCATGGTATGAAAAAAGAAATCAACATCTTTGAATTTCCTTTTAATCTAGGCCTTACTAAAAAAGAACATGAAACAGAGCCCGGAGTAAAAAAACTTCCGGATTGGCTTCGAAAACTTAATTTTCATGCTAAGCTCCATCCTAAAAATATTTTGAGACTTAATGGTCCTGACTATGCAATGGATTTTGATGAAGAAACCCAGGTAAAAAATCCAGATCGAATCATTGAATATGCCCAAAAGCAATCTGACCTGATCCTGAAAAACTATGATAAAAACACCCTCAATGTAATCATTGGCGGTGACTGCAGTATTTTAATAGGAACTGCAATCGCCCTTAAAAAGCTGGGAAATTTTGGTTTATTTTATCTTGACGGGCATACTGACTATATTCCACCTGAACTTTCACCAAGTGGTGGCGTAGCCGGAATGGATCTGGCTATCGTTTCAGGAATGGGACATCAAAAACTTACCAATATTCGTGGCCTGAGGCCCTATTTTATTGAAGAAAACATCTTCTGTGTAGGAAATGCAGAAACAGACGATGAAGACTATGTAAACCAGGTTATTAATTCAGGCGTTCATTATTATGATCTGGAAAGTCTACGTAAAAATGGTTTCAGCAAAACGGCTGAAGATTTTTTAAAAATGGTTCAACAGAAAGGTTTGGATGGTTTTTTCATTCATTTCGATGTTGATGTATTGAATGATCAGATTATGCCGGCTGTTGATAGCAGAACAGAAGATGGAATCGACTATAATAACCTCCGGGAAATTCTGACTCCATTGATTGAGAATGACCAATGTTTTGGAATAGAAATTACTATATTAGACCCTGACTACGATAAGCAAGGCGTCTACACAAAGGCATTTGTTGAAAATTTAACCCGGATAATAAAAAAATAAAGAAGAATTCATGAAGCAGAAAATAAAAAGAACACTAAGGGTTTCGAAATATGTAATTTATAAAGAAACGCTCGTCGATTACAAAGAACATTTCTGGTCTTTTTTAGGTGCATTTTTTGGAATCGGAATCATTGCATTCATCCAGTCGCACTATCTTTTGGAACAGGAGAACATTTTTCTGATCGGCTCGTTCGGGGCATCCAGCGTTTTAATCTATGGAGCCATTCAAAGTCCGTTGGCACAACCCCGGAATCTTGTAGGAGGCCATGTTCTTTCAGCATTGGTGGGCGTAACGATTTATAAAATAGTTCCCGATGTGTTATGGCTCTCGGCTCCGTTGGCTGTTGCGTTTTCAATCGTTCTGATGCAGTATACGAAAACCCTGCATCCACCCGGTGGAGCTACAGCGTTGATCGCCGTTACCTCATCAGGAAAAATTCCGGAACTGGGATATTGGTATGCATTATCTCCTGTTCTATCGGGGTGTATCATCCTGCTTCTTGTTGCTTTATTTTTCAATAATATTACCTCCAACAGAAGTTATCCTAACCATACAAGATTTCTGCGGTTGTTAAAGAAAAAGCATCAACACAAAATGAAAAAATAATATTATGAATTGTCTAGAATGTGGCGAAAAGATCATCGGAAGATCAGACAAAAAATTCTGCAATGACGCCTGCCGCAACGCCTATAACAATAAGCAGAATAAAGACTCCAATAACCTGATGCGGAACATTAATAATAAACTCCGCAAAAACTACCGTATTCTTACGGAAATAAACGTGGAAGGTAAAACAAAAATTTCACGTTCAAAGCTGGATGGCTTAGGTTTTGATTTCGATTACATCACTAACATTAAAGTTTATAAAAACGGTTCGGAATATAAATTCATTTACGATTACGGTTATAAACTTTTGGAAGATGATTTTGTATTGATTGTAAAAAATCAAACCTAAGAATACACCACCAAAATTAATATCTATGAAAGAAGTTGTTTTAATTACCGGAGCTAATGGAATGGTTGCCCGAGAGCTATCAAAAAAAATAGATCCGGAATATACGGTCCGGTTGCTGACCCGGAAAAAGACCAAAGACAATGAATACGAATGGGATATTAGTAATAGGACAATTGATGATTCGGCATTTGAAAATATCAGTCATATCATTCATCTTGCTGGAGCCAATATTTCTGAAAAAAGATGGTCGGATGACAGAAAAAAAGAGATTATTTCCAGCCGGATTGATTCTGCAAAACTTATTCTTGATACTTTAAAAAAGAAAAACATCAAGTTAAAATCTTTTATATCAGCTTCCGCCACGGGAATTTATGGAGCTTATACTTCACAGAAAATTTTCTCAGAGGAAGATGAAAAAGCCGATGATTTCCTTGGAAAGGTAGTTATGCTTTGGGAGCAAGCTGCTGATGAATTTCTTAGTCAGAATGTTGCAGAAAGAGTTGTTAAAGTAAGAACATCCATCGTACTATCTGAAAAAGACGGAGCCCTAAAAAAAATGGCAACTCCCGTGCGGCTGGGAATCGGCTCACCCATTGGAACCGGAAAACAGTATATGCCGTGGATTCATCTGAAAGATATCATCGGTATATATGAATTTGCTCTAAAAAATCCTCAGCTAAAAGGAGCTTATAATGCTGCATCACCACAACATACAACCAACGAACAGTTTACGGAAAAAATTGCAGAGGTTTTACACAAACCTTTGTTTATGCCTAATGTTCCTGCATTTGTACTGAAGATCATTTTTGGAGAGCTTTCTGTTGCTTTACTGGAAGGCTCAAGGGTTGATTCCCAAAAAATTCAGGATGCAGGCTATCGGTTTCAGTTTCCTGATCTGAGAGATTCGCTGGAAGATTTACTGAAGAAATAAGATCCACGGTCTTTTCTCAGAGGATACATGAAGAGAAAGTATCTGTTAATATTGAAGTATCTGATTTCATATCTAAATACCACATTATGAAAGACATCATTGTTACCAAAGCCAGACAGAATAATCTTAAAAATATCTCTTTAAAAATACCTAAGAACAAAATCACCGTTTTCACCGGAGTATCGGGATCAGGAAAATCTTCCCTTGTTTTTGAAACAATCGGGGCTGAAGCTCAGAGGCAGATCAATGAAACCCAAAATAGCTTCATCAGAAACCGCCTGCAACATTTTGGTGTTCCGAATGTAGATAAAATTGAAAATCTGAATGTTCCATTTATCATCAATCAAAAGAGACTAGGTGGTAACGCCCGTTCTACAGTGGGAACCGCAACCGATATTTATGCTTCTTTACGATTACTTTTTTCAAGAGTCGGTGAGCCTTTTGTGGGATATTCCAATGTATTTTCATTTAATAATCCCCAGGGAATGTGTCCTGAATGCGAAGGTCTTGGATTTGTGCAGACGGTAAATACTGAAACTCTCTTTGATAAAAATAAATCCCTAAACGAAGGTGCTATACGGTTTCCTACCTTTCAACCCGGTGGCTGGCGGCTGACCCGATATATTCATTCCGGATATTTTGACAATGATAAGAAATTAAAGGACTATACAAAAAATGAATGGGAATTATTACTGAATGCTGAAGAGCACACTCCTAAACATCCTTCAAAAGAATGGGGAAAAACGGTGAAGTATAAAGGAGTAATTCCAAGGATTGAAAACTCATTTTTAAAAAAGGACTCAAAAGAGAATATCACCAGAAAAGAAACTCTGAAAAAAGTAATCATTACTAAAGATTGCCCGGTCTGCAAAGGAAAAAGATTGAATCCAAAAGTTTTGTCCTGTAAAATTGCTGATAAAAACATTGCCGATTGTACAGCATTATCAGTGGATGAACTTCTGGTATTCATCCAGTCCATCCCCTCCAAAACCTACTCTTCCATCCTATCGGAGCTGGAAAAAAAACTTCAGAATCTCATCGATATAGGATTGCAGTATCTCACGCTGGACCGGCAGACAGATACTCTGTCCGGAGGTGAATCTCAACGGGTAAAAATGGTAAAACAGTTAGGAAACAGTCTTGTCGATCTGTTGTATATTTTTGATGAACCCAGTATTGGTCTTCATCCCAAAGATATTGACCATATTGTAGACATTATAAAGAAAATCAGAGATAAAGGAAATACAGTATTGATCGTAGAACATGATCCTGATCTTATTAAAATAGCAGACCTTGTCGTAGATATGGGACCTGCATCCGGAAAAAATGGAGGCGAGATTATGTACCAGGGAACTTTTAAGAATCTAAAAACGGCTAAAAGCAAAACCGGAATCTATTTCAGCAAAATTCCAGATTATAATAAAAATCCCCAATCAGCAAAAGGATTTATTGAAATAAAAAACGGAAGTATGTTTAATGTTCAAAATATTGACATAAAAATTCCGAAAGGAGTTATGACGGTTGTAACGGGAGTTGCAGGTTCCGGTAAAAGCACGCTGATCAATAAAATACTCCCTCTTTTTTATCCGGAATTAACCGTCATTGATCAATCTGTTTTTACGGCCAGCAGCCGTTCTAACCTACTTACTTATCTCAATCTTTCCAATACGGTCCGAAAGCTCTTTGCAGAATCAAACAATGTTTCGGATAAACTTTTCAGCCGGAACGGAGAGGGCGCCTGTCCCAATTGTAAAGGTCTGGGAATAGAAAAAGTGGACCTCGCATTTATGGATGATATTGAGCAACCTTGCGAAGTTTGTCAGGGATCAGGATACAAGCCCGAAGTTCTTCAATATCATTATCACAAAAAAAATATTGCTGAAGTGATGGATATGACCGTTTTAGAAGCGCTAAGTTTTTTTCCCAAACAAGGATTCGGACATGAGCTTACCCTGCTGATCAAACTTGGTTTAGATTACCTTACCTTAGGCCAACGGCTCGACAGTTTTTCCGGCGGTGAAAGGCAGCGTCTAAAATTAACCAAAGAATTAAACCATACTGCCAGGGTTATAGTTCTGGATGAACCCAGCACCGGACTTCATCCTATCGACAATGAAAAGTTGCTTTTATTTTTTGAGGAGCTTGTGAATAAAGATAACACCCTTATCGTCATTGAACATAATCTGGATATTATTGCTCAGGCAGACTGGATTATTGACATTGGTCCCGGAGCCGGAAAGTTGGGTGGTAAAATTATGTTCGAAGGGACTGTAGAACATCTTTTATCTGCTTCCCAGTCCCAAACGTCTAAATATCTGAAAAAACATCTCCATGGAAAATAGTAAGATATGATCTATATCGATCAAAATCTCTCAATTTAAAGGCATTTTACAGGATTTGTTGGAAAATAAATATTAATTTAGCCCGTACATTACAGAGAAATTAAAGGTCATCTGATAACCATGAATAACAGCTTAATCTTAAGGAATATATCCCGACATATATCGCTCAGCGATGATGAAGCCAATTACTTCAATTCTTTGTTACGCGAAAGGAAAGTCAGAAAAAAAGAAAGTATCCTGAAACAGCAGGAACCCTGTAAAGAAATCAGCTTTGTTCATTCGGGCCTACTGCGTGCTTTTTATCTGGATGCGACAGGTAAAGAATCCACAATTATGTTTGCCCTTCCTGATTGGTGGATCACTGATATGTATTGTTTCGTTAATGAAAAACCCGCTATGCTGAATATTGAAGCACTTGAGGATAGTATTATTTTTCAATTGAAAAAAGGAGACCTGGACAAATTGTATTCCACGGTTCCGAAATTTGAAAGATTCTTTAGAATCATGATGCAGAATGCTTATACCAGGGAACAGCTCAGGATTATTGAGAATCTCTCCCTGTCTTCAGAAGAACGTTATAATGCCTTTATCCGGAAATATCCTGTGGCGGCAGAACGTATTACCCAAAAGCAAATCGCTTCTTATCTTGGGATCACACCCGAATTTCTAAGTACCATAAAAACCAATAAAAATAAAAAATGAATACTCTTAAACTATCTTATTTTTTTTACATGGTTTCTTTCTTTATTTTACTTAAAAATAAAAAATAATGCTAATATTAATTGCCGGACCTTACCGAAGTGGTACCCACGATGATCCAAAACTCATCAAACAAAATCTGAATAAACTAGAATCAGCAGCATTGCCCATTTTCAGGAAAGGTCATATCCCGATAATCGGTGAATGGGTGGCATTACCACTGATACACCTTGCCGGTTCAACAAAGATGGGTGATGAAGCCTGGCAGGAAATACAATATCCGATTGCCCACAGAATTCTGGAAAAATGTGATGCTATATTACGGATAGAAGGAGCATCCAAAGGAGCTGATGAGGATGTAAGAATTGCTCAAGAAAGAGGACTGAAAATTTATTATCATATAGAAGATATTCCCTATGCAGAACAATAAAGTGAAGATCATAAAGACTGAAATCTTATCAGATAACTGGTACACCCTGAAAAAGGTTACCTATGAAAAGATAAAAAACGACGGATCAGTAGAAATCCAAAGCAGAGAAGCTTACGACAGAGGAAACGGTGCCACAATCCTGCTTTACAATAAAAATACAAATACGGTTATTCTGACAAAGCAATTCCGATTACCTACGTTTATTAATGGAAATTCAACAGGAATGCTTATAGAAGCCTGTGCAGGGTTACTGGATGATGACAATCCTGAAGATTGTATCAGAAGAGAAACCGAAGAAGAAACAGGCTACCAGATTTCGCGGGTAGAAAAAGTTTTTGAATCTTATATGTCTCCGGGGTCAGTAACTGAAATTCTTCATTTTTTCATTGCGGAATATTCTAAAGAAATGAAAATAGCAGATGGTGGTGGCCTTGAAGAAGAAGGTGAAGATATTGAAGTGCTGGAGTTATCTTTCGGTGAAGCATTGCAAATGATCGATAACGGGGAGATCAAAGATGCAAAAACAATCATGCTCCTTCAATATCTTCGTGTAAAAAATATTTTGTAGCATCATCTTTGCTGCTAAAAAACTAATATCATAAAAACTGAATTTAAAATAAAAATAAGTATTTTTCATTCCTGGTTTCTTAGCCTTAGAATTTCCCGAAAAGGATGTGAGAAGTACACTTAAAATTTAAAAATATGAAACGGAAATTTTCATTAATTATCTTATTATCATTATCATTAGCTGCCTTTGGTCAAAAAAAGGAAAGTGTAAGCATTAAGGAAAAAGCACTTACCGAGCAGTTCAAAAATGATTATAAAAAGAAGACTTATAACAAATTTGAAGGAAAGATCGTTGTAAAAGATAATCAGATACAATTTGATGATAAAACCATTTTCTATGATAAATCGGATAAACTAACAAGTTTAATTTTACGGGAAGGACTTATCTATCCGCAACTCCTGACCGATTATCAAATGGAAAAATTCATAGAGGAAAGTACCGACAAAACCCAGAAAAGATTTCTGCGTCTTCAGAAAAATCCCCGTGCCGGTTTCGATGTCAATAATGTAAAATTAAGCAATACCACAGAACTAACGTTCCTCGAATCCAGCCCAAAGGCCAAAAGATTCAGAGTGACCTGCAAGGATAGTAAACTGGGCAATTTAATTCAATATCTTTTTGAACTGACGAATAAAAATGCAGGTAAAGAAACTTCTATGGAAGAGTTTGTTAAAAATTCAACTTTGACCTACCTGCAGCAGCAGAGGCTAGATTAGAAGATCTTTAATTATAGCAGTGTCAGATGATTTTAAAAATTTCAAGCATCAAACAGCTTAATGTAATTTTCTTATTATTTTCAATTTATCAGATAATTGCACTAGTGTCGCTTTTTGGATGCTACCCTTCAGATATATTTTACTGTCAATATTCTATTTATGGTTTGATGATAACATATCCCATTTCAGTTGTTAGCTTTATGATTAGATTTGCTGCTAGGGATTCAGAAATAATAGTCATTATTATTCAATCATTTATTTTTTTGATCTTTGCTTTGATTTACATATTGTTAAAACGTAAAATTCAACAATCCAGTAAGGCAAGATGACATTGCTCTTGAAAATTATTATGAGAAATTCACCATAGATTATAATCAACATAAATGTTAAAAAAAACATCAACATCCCAAATAGTATTTTTTAGTGTTTTTCTAATCATTTTCTTTGTACATAATTTTGTATTACAACCGATGATCAGAGAGACCTACTTATCTTCTGATCTCAAAAATTTTGAAGAAAGCTCCTGGAAATATACAGTGATTGTATTTTTCGCTCTTTTGTCCCTAATGTTTTTCTTAACAATTAAATCAAAAATAAAAGATCTTTCAAACTTACCCATTGCTATTTTTGTTTTAGGGCTCAGTTGTTTCGCAGGATTACATCGTCCAATAAATGATCTTTTACTTTACATCAATATGAAAGTTGAGAAAGGAAGAAATTCAAAAGAATATAAAGTTGTTAATCATCAAGATTATAAGACCTTTTGGTTGAATGGTAAAACCTCAATACATGATAATAATGATTTGAATAAAGTAAATACATTCAGGCTGAAAAAAAAATTAAAACCCATTTTTGAAATGAATACCAATGATACAGTCCTTGTTCCATTGAGAAGGGGTCTGATCAATATTGATTATCTTTATTAATATTTCAAACACAGCATAAAAAATATGCAGTGTTTACATTAAAAACAAAACCATGGAAATTCAAAACATTGATCATATCGTTCTAACGGTAGCTGATATCGAAAAAACCATCTCTTTTTATACAGACATCCTTGGATTTGAAGCGGTCTCATTCGGAGATAACCGGAAAGCGCTTGCTTTTGGAAACCAAAAAATCAACCTGCATCAGAAAGGCAATGAATTTGAGCCAAAGGCACTACATGCTACTCCCGGTTCTGCAGATCTGTGCTTTATTGCCACAACAGATGTACATGATATTTTAAAAGAACTTAAAGAAAAAAACATCGAAATCATCGAGGGTATTGTTATCAGAACCGGAGCAACAGGCAAAATAAGGTCCGTCTACTTCCGGGATCCTGATCAGAACCTGATTGAAGTGAGTAATTATATTTAAAATCTTCTTGAGCATGTCCCCAGATAAAAACGCCTTGGCTAAAATCCTTAGTAATTTCGAACAGGAAGAATTACCCAACAAAACCTTGCTAACGGAAGAAGGTAAGATGGCGCGTAAATTTTACTATCTCAAAAAAGGAGTTGCCAGAGGTTGGCTTAATAATGACGGTAAGGAAATTACATTTCAGTTTTTGTTTGAAGGAAACTTTATTTCGTCTTGGGAAAGTCTGTTTTATAATTCTCCAAGTATTTATAATATCGAAACGATAGAACCCTGTACTGTATATAGCACTTCTATTGAGGATTTCAGACAAATAATTGAAAATAATCCGGACAGCAAGGAACTTTATTACAGCTATCTACAGGAACGCTTACTTAAATATCAGAAGCTCTTTATTTCCCGTATAAAAGATTCTGCAGAGGAAAGATATAATGAGCTTATAAAGCAATCCCCCGAGATTTTCCGCCGGGTTCCTCAGTATTATATTGCATCTTATCTTGGTATCACTTCTGTATCATTAAGCAGGATCAGAGGAAAAAAAATCTAGTAAGAGATCTGCTCTATATAGTAACTCCATGGTTATTCTTCACTTCTGCCATTACAAAAGTACTGTGTGTGCTTCCTATCGAGTCGACGGAACCTAATTTATTAAATACAAAATCCTGGTAGTGTTTCATATCGCGTACCTGAACTTTGAGAAGGAAATCAAAATCGCCCGAAATATTATAGCATTCCGCCACTTCGTCTATCAGTGTAATTTCCTGTACAAACTCATTTCCCACAGACCTGTCGTGGATCTTTAATTTAACCTGACAGAAAACTGTAAAACCACGATTCAGTTTCTCAGCTTCCAGGACAGCCGCATAATGTTTGATATAACCCTCCTGCTCCAACCTTTTAACACGCTCAAAAACAGGAGATGGAGAAAGATTAATTTCCTTTGCCAATTCTTTAACGGTCAATTTTGCATTTTTTTGAAGGATTCTCAACAATTGAAGGTCTTTATCGTCTAGTCTTTCCACAGGATAATATTCTTTTTTCGATTTATATTTTCAAATTTACAGAATAAATAACTCACAAATTCAATTCAAACAAAATAATATCCTTAATTTTTACATTTACACCAATTAAACATCTTAAATTAATACCTTTACAACCTATTTTGTTCTTTAACATACTTCATCAAACGGAAAAGGTTTTACTTAAGGTAGATTAATAGGGAATCGTGTGGAAATCACGAGCTGTCGCGCAACTGTAAGTAACACAACAGAGGTTTTTGTCCCTGAATATCCACTGCCACAAGCGGGAAGGATGACAAAAACTGTTACAAGTCAGGAGACCTGCCTGTTCCGAATTGACAATGCTTTCGCGGTCTGAAGCTTTTGGTCATACAGATGATACTTTTGAACGTATTGGATTGGGTTTGAAACTCAGAATTTATTTGAGTTTAAACGTAATGTTTTTTATGAAAATTAATTTCAGGTTACCAAACAACCTATCCCTCACTGGAAAAATTACGTCTATATTGTATCTTCTCTATTGCTAAAAACTATTTCCCGATTGCGTTATGAAGCATTATAAGAACTTTTAAAACCAAAATTTAATTAAAAGTTTAAAGAAAATGCAAACACACATCCTTGGCTATCCGCGAATCGGTAGCAACAGAGAACTTAAAAAAGCCTGCGAACTATATTGGGCAGGTAAAACATCGTTACAGGAACTTTTAGAGGCAGGAAAAAAGATCAGAAAGCAAAACTGGGAACTACAACAAGAAGCCGGAATTGATCTGATTCCATCCAATGACTTTTCTTTTTATGATCAGGTATTGGACATGACACTATCCGTTGGAGCTATTCCTTCCCGTTATCAGGATATTACACCAAATGAGCTAGATCTTTACTTTGCTATGGCCAGAGGCTATCAGAAAGACGAGCACGATATTACAGCCATGGAAATGACAAAATGGTTTGATACCAATTATCATTATATCGTTCCAGAATTCCAAAAAGATCAGCAATTCAAATTATTCTCCAATAAAATCGTCAATGAGTTTATTGAAGCGAAGGAAGCAGGAATTCATACAAAGCCTATTATCCTTGGATTGGTAACCTATTTATTATTAGGAAAAGAAAAAGAAGAAGGTTTTGATAAATTGGATTTAGCACAAAATCTGCTTCCGGTTTACGTCGAGATCTTAAAAGAGCTTGAAAAAAACGGAGCAGAATGGATCCAGCTGGATGAGCCGTTTTTAGCACTAGACCTTGATCAGAAAGCAAAAGAAGTTTACCAGAACATTTATGCTGAAATTGCCAAACAGTTTCCGAACCTTAAATTCATTGTGACCACCTATTTTGATGGGTTAAAAGATAACCTTTCATTGGCCACTACTCTACCTGTTGATGCACTACACATTGATCTGGTAAGAGCCCCGGAACAATTGGATGAGGTCATCAATGCAATTCCTGAAACATTAATCCTCTCATTAGGAGTCGTAGACGGAAGAAATATCTGGAAAAACGATTTCAATCAGTCTCTGGTTTTCATCAAAAAAGCTATTGCAGCATTAGGTTCTGAAAGAGTTTTCATTGCACCGTCATGTTCATTACTTCATTCTCCTTTCGATCTTGACCTGGAGAAAAATGAAAATATACTATTTCCGGAGATCAAACAATGGATGGCTTTTGCTAAGCAAAAAGTTTATGAAATTGTTACCTTAAAAAAATTAGCTTCAGAAAACCCGGATTACAACACTTTACAGGAATTAGCTGAAAATAAAAAAGCTATTGAAAACCGAAAAGTTTCAACACTAATTCATAATCAGGATGTGAAAAACCGTGTTGCTGTAACTACAGAAAGTGACGCACAGAGAAACAGTCCTTTTAATGTGAGAAAAGAAGCACAGCAGAACGCATTGGAGCTTCCTTTATTTCCGACAACAACAATTGGGTCTTTTCCTCAAACCAAAGAAGTAAGAAGCTGGAGAGCTCAATTCAAGAAAGGAGACCTGACTGCCCAAAAATATGATCAGCTGCTTAAAGAAGAAACACAGAGAACCATCCAATGGCAAGAGGAAATCGGAATTGATGTATTGGTACATGGAGAATTTGAACGCAACGATATGGTCGAGTATTTTGGGGAACAGCTCGCAGGATTTGCATTTACTCAAAACGGATGGGTTCAAAGCTACGGAAGCCGTTGTGTAAAACCACCGGTTATTTATGGAGACGTTCACAGGCCTCAGCCAATGACGGTTTATTGGTCTCAATATGCCCAGTCATTAACTCAAAAATGGGTAAAAGGAATGTTGACCGGCCCTGTAACCATTCTTCAATGGTCATTTGTACGTGATGATCAGCCTCGTTCTACCACCTGTAAGCAGATTGCTTTGGCAATCCGTGATGAAGTAAACGATCTTGAAAAAGCAGGAATCAGAATTATCCAGATCGATGAACCAGCTATCAGAGAAGGTCTTCCTTTGCGTAAGGCAGAATGGCAAAATTACCTTCAATGGGCTGTAGAAGCTTTCAGAATTTCTGCAAGTGGTGTTGAGGATGCTACACAAATCCACACGCATATGTGTTATTCCGAGTTTAATGACATTATCCACAATATCGCCGATATGGATGCCGATGTCATCACGATAGAATGCTCAAGAAGCCAAATGGAGTTATTAAATGCTTTCGCAGACTTTAAATATCCAAACGAGATCGGCCCAGGAGTGTATGACATTCACTCTCCAAGAGTTCCATCAAAAGAGGAAATGGTTGCATTGCTGAAAAAAGCACAAGCCGTAATCCCGGCAGAACAGCTTTGGGTAAATCCAGATTGCGGATTGAAAACCCGTCATTGGGAAGAAACAGAAAAAGCACTGATCGCAATGGTAGCAGCTTCGAAAGAAGTGGCTGCAGCTTATTCGACTGAGAAAGTTTAGTTAGAAGCTGATTATTATTTTTTTTATGTTGCAAGGCAGAAGTGTAAGCTTCTGCTTTTTTGTTTATTTTAAAGGTAATAAATAAAATTAAATTCTTATTATTTGGAATAAATTTTTAAAAAGTTTAGATTAGACTTAAAAAATTAATGATTGAACATTTTAATGAAATATGTGAATTTCGCCAAAAAAATCCTATAGTAAAGGGAAAAGTCATTAAAACTGACGACCCAATTTTAGTGAATGTTAAAAGTTCTCTTAAAAACCTTAAAAAAGAATTAGAAAGTAAATATAAAATTTTTAATGGTATCAATCTTTCCATAGAGGTTTCCAAAGGAGCAGCTAACTTCCCACATGTAACACATATCTGTATTTTACCCCCTAATCAAAAAGTATCAAATGGTATTTATGTAGCAATATGTTTTGATAAAGCAGGTAAAGGAGCTGTTGTAGGATGTTTAGAATCTAAAACAAATCCAAAAGGATTAAATGTAAAGCTTAGAAAAAAAGGAAAAATAGCCCCTAAAATTGATGTTGACGGAGGCGGACAAAATACCAAATATAACAATGTTTTCGAAAACCCTAAAGAGTTTTATTATAAACTAGAAAATAATTATGAGTTAGAAGACCATATAAGTAGATCACTAAGTATTTGCCTTTATAATTTATCGTTAATAGAAGATTCTAGCTATTTACAGGCTAATGATTATTTAATGTCATCTATTAATCAAAAAGAAATTGAGCACTTTAATTTCAAAACTATAAAAGATGACAGAAAAAAAATTGCTGTTTATATTCATTTAAGAAGGGGACAAAAAAATTTCAGAAATAAACTTATTGAAACATATAATAAAAAATGTGCAGTAACTGGATGCGAAATTATTGAAATGTTAGAAGCTGCACATATATATCCTTATAAAGGCTCTAACACTAATAAAATACAAAATGGTCTCTTATTGCGTTCAGATATCCATACTTTATTTGATTTAGGGTTAATAAGTATAAACCCTGAAAACTATACTATTGAAGTAAGTCACAAAGTTTTTAAAGATAATTATTACTCAAATCTAAAAGGTAGTAAAATATATTTACCAAAAAGAAATGAAAGTTATCCCGACAAAAATTCTCTTAAAAATCATTTCGAAAATATCTTCATTAAGTAAAAGCAAAATAATAATACCTACAGAGGAATAAAAAAACTTCTCAGAAATTTATATATAGAAGAATCAAATCCTAAATAATGTTGCATAAATATGTCTAAAATACTTTCAAAAATTATTGACTTTTCTGGTATTTTATAATACCGAAATAAACTTCAAATAAATTAATAATGAATAAGTTATGATTTTCTGGAATTAATTACCTAATTTTGCACCCCGAAAAAAGGATCATATAACGGAATATAAAATAGTATTGTACGAATTCATACTTATGGATATAACAATTACATAGAATCCTTAAAATCAATAAAATATATAAATATGAAAAGAGTTGGTGAACATAGAAAGCTTCTTGGGGTAGATAAAACAGTAACATTACAGGAGTTAAAAACCATTTACAGAAATACGATGAAAGATTCTCATCCTGATAAATTCATCAACGATGAAGCCGGGAAACTGGAAGCTGAAGAAAAAAGCAAATCTGTGATTGAAGCTTACCATTTTTTGGTGAGCATTAACCCTGAAACACAGGAAAAGTATAAGGAGGAATATGTAGAAACAACTACAAAATCTAATATTCACGATTTCTATTTTGAAAAACAGGTTCTGAAGATCCAGCATTTAAACGGAATGATGTATGAATACCTGGGAGTACCAAGAAACACCTATATCAAAATGGTAAATGCTGATTCACCAAGCCGTTTTGCAAGAAGACACATTTACGGAAACTTCATCTACAGAAAGTCAGGTGAAGCCATGGCAGATTAATTTTTTGTATAAAATAAAAGGGAAGGCTTTCAGTTTATTCTGGAAGCCTTTTTTATTGTGGAGAATAGAGTTTAAAATTTTGTTGGCAGCACAGGGAACAATCAAAAAAGCGTATCAAAAATGATACGCTTTTTCGGTTAATTAAGGTTGTTATTTTAATCTAAATGTTTAGGAGTAAATCCGTCATCACTTAGTTCTCTGTGCTCGTAATCAGCCTTCATTTCAGCCTCATAATCTGTTTTCTCATGCTGACCCATTCTTCTTAGAATTGAATCAAATAGAGAGTATACTACTGGTACGATGATCAAGGTAAGGAATAGAGACGATGTTAAACCACCGATAACTACCCAAGCCAGACCTTTATTAAATTCGGCTCCTGCTCCACTTGCCAATGCAATTGGCAACATCCCGAAGATCATCGCGATGGTTGTCATAAGAATCGGACGAAGACGAGCATGGTTAGCCTGAATCAAGGCATCGTGTGTATTTGATCCTGCTGCTTTTCTAGCATTGGTAAAGTCAACAATCAGGATCGCATTCTTCGCCACAAGACCAATCAACATGATCATCCCTAACATCGTAAAGATGTTCAGTGAATTTGCTGTTAAGGCAAGGATAACCATAACTCCGATCATCGCAAGCGGAATCGAGAACAATACCACAAACGGATAAACAAAACTATCATATAAGGAAACCATTACCAGGTAAACCAATACGATAGCTGCCAATAAGGCAATACCTAAAGTACCGAAACCTTCCTGCTGGTTTTCCATATCACCACTCCAGATGTAATCCACTCCGATAGGTTTTTTATCGCTCTTCATGAACTGGTCTGCCCATTCATTCGCAACATCCCCCACAGGTCTACCTACCGCCTTTGCTCTTACTTTTACGGAAGGAGATTTATCTCTACGCTCAAGTAAGCTTGGTCCTGAACCCATTTTCACTTCTGCAAACTGACTCAAACGAACCTTTTCTCCTCTAGGATTTGTGAACATCAGGTTCTTAACATCATCAATAGATTGTCTATTTGCATCACCAAAACGGATATTGATATCATATTCATATTCTCCGGCTCTGTATTTCCCATCTGTGTTTCCGTTGAATGCTGTCTGCATTGTTTGTCCTACACTCTGAAGATTCAGGCCTAAAGAAGCCATTTTATCTCTGTCAATATTTACCTGAACTTCAGGATTACCGGTATCTGTTGATAGTTCAGCATCTACTGCCCCGGGAACTTTTTTCAATAGTTCCAGAATTCTTGTTGCCTCTTTTACTGCTGTAGCATTATCAGGAGCTGTTACAACCATTTCGATCGGTGCATTTTCAGCACCCAGGATACCAATTGGAGCCGTTTTAAACTCAACTCCTGTAAATTTCTCTTCTAATGCTCTTTTTACTTTAGCTGCTTTGATGTTCGTACTTTCAGCACGCTCAGATTTATCAGTAAGGTTTACCTGAACTTCAGACTGATAAGTCGTTGCCTGAGCTCCACCAAAACCTGTTGACTGCTGACCAACAGTGGTAATCAGATCCACAACATCTTTATCATTTCTTAAAAACTTCTCTACATCTAAAGTTAACTGGTTGGTCTTTTCAACGGTCGCATCTTTTGATAATTCCATTTGAACTAAGAACTGACCACGGTCGATTGGAGGAAAGAATTCACCACCAATGAAACCAAATGCTACCAACATGAACGAAGAGATCAGAATAATAAAGGTGATCACTACCGTTGATATCCTTCTTAACGTTGACTTCAGACACCACTCAAGAATGCCTGTGATCCAGTGTGTGAATTTATCAATCAGTCCTTCAAACCAAAGAATGAATTTTTCAAACCAGTTTTTACCTGTTAAGTGCTCCAACTTACCAAATCTTGATGATAACCAAGGGATAATGGTAAATGATGCCAACAATGATAATAAGGTTGCAATAACAACCGTGACGCAAAATTGCCCAAGGATGTTTGCTACAAGACCTGAACTCATTGCAATCGGAAGGAATACCACCACGATTACCAATGTAATTGCAGCAACCGTAAATCCAATTTCAGACGCTCCATCATACGCAGCCCTGATCTTACTTTTACCCATCTCCATGTGACGGTAAATGTTTTCCAACACCACAATCGCATCATCCACAAGGATACCAACCACTAGGGATAGTCCTAATAAACTCATCAGGTTCAGTGTATACCCCATCAGGTTCATTCCAATGAAGGCTGCAATTAACGAAGCCGGAATAGAGACCATTACGATAAAGGCATTTCTGATACTGTGAAGGAATAATAACATCACAATAGCTACAAGGACGATTGCCAGGAACAAGTCAAAAATAACGTGGTTGGCAGATTCAAGAGTAAAATCCGTAGTATCATTTACTACCTTCACTTTTATCCCCTGAACTTTATACGCTTCTTCTACTTTTGCTATGGTTTTCTGAACACTTTCAGATACAGCAACCGCATTCGCATCAGACTGTTTTTTAACCTGCATTAAAATCGTCGGAAACTGGTTAAATCTCGCCACTTTCTCAACATCTTTCTGAGAGTCGAAAACAGTAGCAATATCGGATAAACGAACCTGAGCTCCATCTTTATTGGAAACAACAAGGTTGTTCATTTCCTGGATCGATTTATATTTTCCGGATAATCTGATCGTAGATTTTGTCGTTCTCGATTTCAAACTTCCTGTAGGGAAATCCAGGTTGGATGAAAGGATTGCCTGCTGAACATCTCCGATGGAAAGTCCATAACCCTGCAATTTTTTCTCATCAAGATTCACCTGAATCTCTCTTTCCTGTCCACCTACAAGATCAACCTGCGCTACTCCGTTTACACGGGAGAAAATAGGCTCTATTTTTTTATCTAAAAGGTCATAAAGTTCTTTGTTATTCAATTTATTCGAAGAAACACTCATCGTAATAATAGGTAAATCATCCAATGAGAATTTATTCAGTGAAGGCGGATCTACATCATCCGGAAGGTCTTTAAGAACTGCATTTACTTTACGCTGAGCATCATTCAAAGCATAATCCACATCCGCTCCATCGTTCAGCTGAACCATGATCACGGATAAACTTTCATATGAAGAAGACTCTACTTTTTTTACATTTTCCAAAGAACCTACGGCATCTTCAATTTTCCGGGTCACGGAAGTTTCCACCTCTGCAGGCGAAGCTCCCGGATAGGTCGTAGAAATTGTTACCATATTGGTTTCAAACTTCGGAATCAATTCGTATCCCATGAGTGTATAACTCAGGATACCCCCCAGTGTCAGAATTGTAAATAATACAATTACCAACGAGGGTCTTTTGATCGATATTTCTGCTAACTTCATAAGTCTACTACTTTACAATATTGATTTTTGACCCATTATCCAAGTTGATCTGTCCGCTGGTAATTACCTGTTGACCTTCAGTAAGACCTGTAAGAATCTGTACTTTATCTCCGTACACTTTCCCGATCGTTACTTTGATCAATTTGGCAGTTCCATTTTGAACGATAAACAACTGGCCAGAGCTCACCCCGTTTACAAATGCTTCCGCAGGAACAGTAAGCATGTTCTGAGTTTCAGCTCCGTTGTTTGTTTTGAATACTGCAGTTGCATACATACCGGCTTTCAGGTTTCCTTTGTTCGGAACTTCAATTTCTACCGGGAAATTTAAAGAAGCATCACTTTTAGGAGCAATAAATGTAATTCTTCCACTGAAAGAATCTTCAGGTAGAACATTTACGCTAATTGGAACTACCTGACCTAACTGGATTTTCCCAACCTGGCTTTCATCCACCAGAACGGAAAGTTTTAAGGTATTGATATTAACGATCTCAAACATGGAAGTTCCCACTGAAACTACAGTTCCAGGCTCCACCATTTTTTTATTAATTGTACCGCTGATCCCTGCCCGGATGCTGGTATCATTTACTCTTACACCCTGAGCTTTTACAGCAGCCTGCATATTTTTAAGCTGTAATCTTGAATTATCAAGCTGTTGCTTGGTAACTCCTCCTGTTTTATAAGCATTTTCATAACGCTGATTGTCGATAATTGCGTTTTGTAAGTTATTTTGAGCCTGTGATACATCTACCTCAATAGCATCTCTTTTAATAGTTGCTAAAGTCTGACCTGCAGAAACTCTTGAACCTTCTTTTACTAAAACACTTACAATACGTCCTGCAATTTCAGAAGACTGATTCATTTCCTGCTTTGGAAGAAACGTTCCATTCGCTGAATAATCCGTATCGATATTTTCTCTCTTTACGGTTACCACATTAACGTTGATCTTATCAACCTGCTTGGCAACTTCTTTTACTTCCTGTGTCTGTTTTTCTTTGTTTCCCGCAATCTTATAAGCTGCTAAACCAATAAGTACAGCCGCTACGATGATATATATTAAAGTTTTTTTCATTTTAGTTTATTATTGGTTTTCTAATGTATTTAATTCTCCTTTAGCTTTGATCAGTTTGATCTCAGCCTGCTTATAATCCAGCAATGCATTCGCATAATTCTGTTTTGCCTGAGTAAGGGCATTTTCAGAATCCAGAACTTCTGTAAGTGTTGCTAAACCATACTGATAATTGGATTGTGTGTTGCTTTGAACCCTTTCTGCCAGTCCTACATTATTCTTCATGCTTTCGATATTGATGATCGCATTTTCCATATTGGAAATAGCATTTTTATAATCCAGGTTTAGGCTAAGCTTAGTTTTCTCAATATCCTGATCCAGATCCTGAATATCGATTTCAGCCTGTTGAATCTGAGCCTTGGTTTGGCCACCCATAAAAATCGGAACTTTAATGGCCAGACCTATGGAAGCAAAATCACTCCAGTTGGTTCCCTGAGAAGATCCTGTGAAATAAGGAAATTTATTTCCTAGTCCCTGCCATCCGTAATTGGCTGTTAATCCCACCGTAGGATAAAGATAAGCTTCTGTTGCTTTTTTACTAAACTGTAATAACTCTCTTTGTTTATTTAGTACTTTTAATTCAGATCTTTGTTCCAGGCTCACATTGGTTGCTAAAAGCTGCGGATTGGGTTCGATTGTTTTTTCTTCAAGCTCTATCGGTGTTTCAATAGGAACTCCCATATAAAACTTCAATGAATTTTTAGCCACTTCCACTCCGTTGATCAGCTGTTGCCTGTTCGATCCTATATTATTAAGCTGAACATTGGTACGGTCCAGGTCGATAGATTTAGCAAGGCCGTTATCAACTAAGCTTTTGATCACATTTCTTACCCTTTCCGTATTAGCATAACTGGCTTCAATCGTCTTAAGATTTTCTTCCTGAACAAAAACCTGATAATAAGCTGTCGCTACATTTTCAATGATTTGTTCATTGGTCAGCTGTGAATTAAGAATATAAAACTCACGGGTAGATTTAGCCGCTTTTAAACCGATGAATACTCTCTGGTCAAAAATATTCTGGTTAAGCGTTACAGAGTTTACAGACTGCCATTTTGTTCCGAACGTCACCGGAATCATCTGTCCCGGCATTCCTAAAATCTCACCAGGAAGAACAGACTTCTGTAAAATAGGATTAAAGGTATTGCTGATATTAGCACTGATCTGCGGTAAAGCACCGGCTCTGGCTTCATCAATCTTATATTCAGCTTTTTTTACCTGTAAAGCAGCTTTCTTAGCTTCTGCCTTATTTTTCAGGGCCTGCTGAATGGCTTCTTTTAAAGAAACCTGTTGCTGAGCATGTACCGATGAGTAACCGAAAATCATAAATGCTGCAGCTATCCCTATTTTTAGCTTTTGTGCAGTTATACGTTTTCTTTTCATAATTTTATTACTTCGTTTATTTTTTTAATAGATGTTCTTCTTCAAATACTTTATTCCTAAAGGACGGATCATATTTAAAAATACTTTAAGCTTTTAACTAATTTTTAAATAAAATATTCAGTATGATCTCTTTTCTCTCTGATATGATCTTATCAAATTCTTTATCACTGATCATTAGATTCTCCATCAAAAGAGGACGTATTGCGCTGGGAAATACCAATAAAGAAACCATATTCAGAATAAATTGGATAGGTTTCATTCTCTCTATATTTCCTGCTTCCATTTCCGTTTCAATGTCTTCATACATCTTTTTCAAATCATCTTCTTCTATATCCTTCTTGTGACAATTCCCTTTATTGATCTGTGAAACAATATAAGTTTCCAGATAAGGATACTGAAGGCTTGTTGATAAGCTGCCTTCTATAAACTGGCTTATTTTCTCTTTAAAAGGCAGATCGGAATTCTGTATAATTTTAGATTTCTCTTGTTCTACTTTTTGCGCTTCATTAAATACAATCTGCATTAGATTATCTCTGGAACGGAAATAGTAATTAATAAGCGTTCTATTCACTCCGGCTTCATCTGCAATCTCTTGCGTAGTAGCATCAAACTTCCCTTTCACAAAGAATAGGTGCTTCGCAGTTTCTTTGATCAATTCTTGTGTTTGGTCTTTTTTTGCTTGATTTGACATTTTTGTTAAACAAATTTGTGCAAATGTAGATCAAAATTTTTTTTTGACAAAATTGTTAAACAAAATAATTAAATGAATCTCATGATTTACATCATGTTTTAAAACAAACACTTACAGATGAATGATTATTAATCCCGATAAAGTGAGGCGTTTTTATATATTTGCCGGAAATTAATAATAGATGCGGAAAATTTTATTTCTTTTATCAGTGTTCACTTATGGACTCACATTTTCTCAAACCAAAGCTATACAGGATAATCAGTATTTTTTTTACGAAAACAAAGGCCAGATTGTTGATCAGGATGGAAAAGAAAACACTGATGTAAAATATTTGTACAATTCAGCAGGGCTGAATGTTCAACTTCGATCTAATGGGTTTTCTTATGATGTATACGAAACGAAAAAGACATCCAATCCTAATTCCCAAAAATTTAAAAAAGATAAATCTTTAAACGCTAAAACATATTATGAGGATGAATTCCTTTACGAACATTTATTTCATAGAGTTGATATTGAATTACTAAATTCAAATAAAAGTGTTTCAATTATTGCGGAGGGAAAATCTTATGATTTTGACAATTATTACAACATTCCCAATAATTCTGAAGGAATAACCAATGTTCACAAGTTTCAAAAAATAGTATACAAGAATATTTATTCAAATATTGATTTGGTATTTTTTAAACCAAAAGATACTATGAAGCCCATTGAATACAATTTTATTATCAATCCAGGCGGAAAAATTTCAGACATAAAAATGAAATTTAGTGGAGCTCCAACCTCAATTAAAGATGGTAAGCTTATCTTGGATATGCGTTTTGGAAAAATGCAGGAAAATATTCCCAACAGTTGGATTAAAAACAAGAATATAAATGTAAGTATTCCCGTTTCTTTTAATGATATTGGTAATCAAACTTTTAGCTTTAATACTCCAATTGACATTTCCACTAAAACTATTATCATTGATCCGGTTCCAACAAGAATCTGGGGAAGCCATGCAGGTGGAACAGGTGATGATTATGGTAGAATAAAAACTGATAGTCAAAATAAAGGTTACTTATTTGGTACTACCAGTAGCTATACTAATTTTGCTACTTCAGGTACCTATCAACAGAATCTTGCCGGTGGACTTGACTCTTTTTTAATGAAGTTGACACCAAGCGGACAAAGACTTTGGGGAACATATTATGGTTTTGGAATGACTGATGTTTTCATGGATGTTGATTTTGACGAAGATTTTAGTATTTATGCCGGGGGAACTATTCAAAGAGGACCATACAATGAAAATATTGTTTTAGTAAAATTTGACAATAATGGAGCTCTTGTCTTTCAAAAAGAATTTGTTTCCAGCAGACAAGACAAGCTTTATTCCGTTTCTTATAATCAAAATAAGATATATATCGGAGGAGATGCTTTCAGTTCTGATTTCCCAACTCTGAATGCAATGCAACCAACAAAATCTACACCTCTTGGATATACAGATGGAATTTTAGCCTCTTTAAATTCAACAACAGGTAATGTAGATTGGGCAACTTATTTTGGGCAAAGTGATGGTTCAACTTCTATTTTCAATATTTTTTCTTCAAATAATGATCTTGAAATAATTGGAGCTACACAATCTTCAAATATCCCCATGATTAATGCCTTTCAATCTATAAAAGGTGGAGAATCAGACGGAATCTATATTAAATTATCGAAACAAGGAAACACCATTCTTCGATCAAGCTATTATGGAAACGCAGGATCTGAACTTGTGTTAAAAGCAAGAATTGTAAATAATATTTTAATTCTTCCGGGAAAATATACTACAACTGCTTTTCCTCAGGGGCAGCCAGGAATTTGGCGGGTTAACCTAGCGAATAATACCGTTACAAAAAACTACTTTAATTTTCATGGAGATCCTCAATTATTAGCATATCCTGACACTTCGGGAAATGTTTTCTTCACAGGTTTACATTTCAATGGCCTGCCGGATATATCGACTCCCGGTGCCTATATGGGAATGCCGGCACAATATAATTCTACATTTTTAATTAAATATAACCAAAATGATGTAAAGGAATGGGGTACTTATTATACAGGAAATGGTGCGACACAACAAGGAGAGGTAACAAAAGATAATGATGATGCGATTTATTTAACAGGAATGTCAGGTGGAAATACATCAGGTATCGCAACCCCTGGAACATTTCAGCAATTACCTGGTGGTGGAAACGATATTTTTATTGCTAAATTTAAGGATTGTACATCAGCCGCTACAGTAACCTCAAACTCTCCTGTTTGTATCAATTCTTCCATCCAATTACATGCAACCGGGGGAACAACATACAGCTGGACCGGACCTAATGGATTTAGTTCTACCCAACAAAATCCTGTTATTTCAAATGCTACAGCGGCTAATGCAGGGACATATATTTGTCAGGTATCAGGGTCAGGCGGTTGTGACGGAAGCTTCACTGTAAATGTAATCGTTGGAGATACTGTTGCACCGGTTCCAAATATTGCCAATATGCCGGATGTCACAGGAGATTGCCATACTGTAATTTCAACTTTCCCAACAGCAACTGATAATTGCGCAGGAATTATTACAGCAACCACCACAGATCCGCTTTCTTATTCTGTTCCGGGAACTTATATAATCCACTGGACTTATAATGATGGTCATGGAAATACGGCAACACAAAACCAAAATGTAATTATAACCTCTCCGGCTCTCCCTGCAACACAAAATTTACAACAAACATTTTGCGCTACTAATCAGCCAAAAGTTTCAGATATTCAGATCATTGGTCAGAATATAAAATGGTATGATGCATCAGGAAACCTTTTACCTTTAAATACAGGGCTTGTAAGCGGGCAAACCTATTATGCTTCACAAACCATTAACAACTGTGAAAGCAACAAAATAGCAATTCAGGTGACGGTTAATTCCACTCCTAAGCCAGCAGCAAATGCTACCCAGGATTTTTGTGCCTCTGCCAATCCTACGTTAGCTAATCTGGCTGTTACGGGAGCATCACTTGTGTTTTACAATGCGGGAGGGAATATTTTACCTCTCAGTACACCGCTGGTACATGGACAAACATATTTTGTCACTCAAACATTGAACGGGTGCGAATCTGAAAAGCAATCCATAGCTGTTACATTGTCCATCAATAATGTTCCGGCTCAGGATGTCACAGATGCTTTATGCAATACTTCTACCGGAACAACAATGGCTATTAATCTTCATTCGTATGAAGGAAATATTATTTCTAACCCGCAAAACTACACTTTTACTTATACAGATAGTGCAGGAAATACAATTCCAAATCCTTCAGTTTATATGATGAGCATTGGCTCAAGTGTTATTCATGTAAAAGTATCTACCCCCGATGGATGTTTTATAGTGATACGATTAAGCTTAACATTAAATCCAAAGCCTAAAATCAGTCTTCCAGAAAATATTGATTTTTGCAAGGGAAAAATATTAACACTCGATGCAGGAAGCGGATTTGCTTCTTATCTATGGAATACAGGAGCTACAACACAGACAATTGTAGTATCCGTTCCCGGAAACTATTCTGTGAAAGTAACCAACAGTTTCGGATGTGAAAGCATTGCAAATACGCAGGTTAGCTATTCTGTTTTAGCTGAGATCGTTTCTGTAACAATTGCTAATAGTTCTGCAACTGTTTTACTTTCAGCTAGTGGAAACTATGAATATTCACTGGACAATGTGACATGGCAGGATTCCAATGTCTTTAATAATTTAAGCATGGGAGAATATACTGTTTATGTAAGAACAAAATCAGGTTGTATCATTGGCCAGAAAAACTTTTCTATCTTCAATATTCCTAATGCAATTACTCCTAATGGTGATGGGATCAACGATAAATGGAAGATAAGAGGCCTTGAAAATTATACAGGAACTGAAGTCGGCATCTATGATAGAAGAGGTATTCCGGTATTCAAAGATATCATCAGTAAAAAACCTTTTGAATGGGACGGAAAATACAATTCATTACCATTGCCTACAGGAAGCTATTGGTACATTATAAAGGTTTCGGATGGGAGATTATACAATGGTTGGATATTGATTAAGAACAGAGAATAAAAACAAAAAAACGAGCAGAAAATTCTGCTCGTTTTATATTTATAATAATCTGATCTTATCCTCCATAATATCGATGATCTTATCTTTATAAAGACCTCCGATTGCTTTCTTGAAGTTCTTTTTACTCATCTGGATTTCATCTTTGATCTCCTCTGGAGTAGATTTATCAGATAGGTAAAGAAGACCATAGTTCTCCTCTAATTTGGTAAGGATTTTTTGCTTAAACTCATCAATATTTTCAAAACCTTCAGGCTGTAAGGAAACGTCAATCTTACCGTCTTCACGAATGGCTTTAATGTAGCCTTTTTCTTCAGATAACGGATATAGCTTTTTGAAAACATCAGAAGCATAGACCAATCCTATGTATTTTTTATTGATGACAACATTCCAACCCAGTTCACTTTCATTCATCATGATCAGATCTACTTTATCTCCTTTCTGGAAGGGCAGATTTTCATATTGAGGGTTTCTTTTAAACTTTGTTGTTCCTGTGATCAGTTCCAGATCCTCATCTACATAAAGATATACCAGATATCTCTTGCCTTCAATAATTTTGGATTTTTGTTGCTTATAAGGAATGAATAAATCTTTAATAATTCCCCAATCCATAAAAGCACCACTAGGTAAACTCTGAACACTGGTCATTACTGCATACTCTCCTACTTCAGCCAATGGAATTTCAGTAGTGGCTTTTAATTTACCATCATCCTGATACACAAAAACTTCAATTTCATCCTCAATTTCCTTATCTTCCTGAGCGAAAACCTTTGGTAAAAAAGCCTTTTCACCCGATTCATCGATCAGGATCCATCCTGAATTATTTTTTTCTGAAATTTTTAAAGTTTGAGTTCTTCCGAGTTGCATTGATGATAAAATTAGTCTGCAAAGGTACGGAAATATAAAATGACTCCTTCAGAAATAATTCCGTCAACTTCTATTTCCCTGAATTTCCTGATTTAATTTTATTAATCCGACCCAATATTCCTTTACCAGTTTATATTTATAAAGAGGTCTATTTTAAAAGAGAACTTAGCTACAAAGTTGATTATTCATCGACCGGTTATTAAGTTGTATGAAAACGAATCCGGATTTCGTTCAGCTTGTTATACATTGTGCTTAATAATTGATCCGAAAGCTTGTCAAGATTAAAATGTGTGGCCAGGATAAACCTTAATTGATCAGGCTTAGTAATTTCAAGACTTTCTTTTCTTCCATCATTTCCGCGTATAGTGAATGCATGATTAAAAAGGGAATATCTGGATTTTTCATCTACACTGGAAATCATAAGAGATTTAACAAATACAGAATCAGGTCCAGTGGCCACAAACCAATTTGCCATTTCCAGGTCAGGCTGCTCCACTTCTTCAAGTGAAAATTTATAGATCGGAAGCCATTCTTCCTTCAAAACTTCCAACTGATAAAAAATGTCATTGTTAACCAATCGAAACACTCCATTTGGAGTTTCCTGCTCTATATTTGCCTGAAGTAATATGGGTGAGGTAAGCGTCATTGAACCGAAACCCACGTCTACAAGGTATTTTAGACCCTTAATATCCGTAGTGAGCATCATGTGTGATCTTGCCGTTGCTTTATCATTGGCACTATTCCACAGGACTCTGGCCAGATGCATTTTGATAGTAAACCCTAAGCTCGTCAGGATATTTTTAAACAGTATATTTTGTTCATAACAGTATCCACCTCTTTGAAGTGTAACCAGTTTATGGAAAATGGCACCTATGTCTAAAGAAGGAACGATGCCCATGAAAGAATCAATATTTTCAAATACAATATGTTTAGGATGTAACTGATGTAATTTCTGCAAGCCTTTCAGCTCGCCGTTATCTTCATGGTTCCAGTACGTTCCCAACCGTTTTAAATACAATTCCAATTCTGATCTTTCCATAATTTAAATTTAAAATTTGTCTAGATGCTTATTATGAGTTTGCTATATATTCCATTAATTCCCGCTTACTGCTTTCGAAATCAAAAGCATCATACACCATGAAATACCTGTTCTTATCTGCACATTTTCGGTACATAGATTTCGCCAGGGTCAATTTATTCTTATCAAAACTCAACGACTTTACAAGATCCCTTATCTGCTGTGAAGTAAAAAAAGAAGTACGCATCTGCTGATTAATCAATGCTATTTTACCGTCATCAAATTTCTCATTATTCTGAAGCATTTCAAAAAATTGGCTGAATGTGCGGGCATCCATAGTATTGCCTGGTTGATTCCAGTTTCCGGATTGATTACCATAAGGGTTATTCCATATATCATTCCAGTCGTTGAAGCCATAAGATCCGTCCTGAACCGGGTAAGAATCCAATAAATATAAACCTTCATTGGTAAAAAAATCGAGTACCAATCTGTTGTTATTCCTTAACATCAGAGTCGATCTGTAAATTAAAAATCCATTATCATAAATTGATATGGGCATTCTCCCGGATTGCAAATCAAAGAAACGGTATTTTCCGGAATTATTTGAAATGGATTGATCACCAAGTTCAACAGTGAAATATCCCAGTTCAGGAATCCTCAGAAAAACTTCTGCATATCCATAATTTTGGTTCCAATGATAATTGGGATTTTTAAAACCATTATTTTGATTACCGTTTCGAAAGCCTGAATTGCTTTTAGTAGTATTATTTTGTTGATTTCCTTTGGCCGCTGAAGATTTCATTTCAGTCACGGAAGCTTCATTTTTTAACAGTTCTCCTGCTTTTCCAGCTTCCTGAGCAAAAGAATAAATTCCGGTAAACATCGCTAAACCAATAAATATATTTTTCATTATTTTACTTTTATATCAGCATCTCTATTTTTATGCCAAAAAAAGAGAAACCAAGTTTTGGTTTCTCTTTTTATATCAATTTTGAAATTTTTAATCTTTGAGTAAATACTACATATGAATTGGTCTCTTACCTGTAGCATCCAATGCCGCTTCCTTAACAGCTTCAGCATACGTTGGGTGAGCGTGAGAACTTCTTGCAATATCTTCTGCACTTGCACGGAATTCCATAGCAATTACACCTTCAGCAATTAAATCTGCGGCTCTTGCTCCGATGATATGCATTCCTAAAACCTCATCTGTCTTCTCATCAGCAATGATTTTTAACAATCCGTCAATATCACCACTTGCACGGCTTCTTCCTAATGCTCTCATTGGGAATGAACCTACTTTAATAGCAACACCTTCTTCTTTTAATTGCTCTTCAGTTTTACCAACTCCGGCAACTTCAGGCCATGTATATACTACACCAGGAATAAGATTGTAGTTAATGTGTGGCTTTTGACCTGCTAAAGTTTCAGCAACAAATACGCCTTCTTCTTCAGCTTTATGTGCTAACATAGCCCCTTTAACCACATCTCCGATCGCATAGATATTGGCAACATTGGTCTGTAAATGATCATTTACCTTTACTCTGCCTCTTTCATCAAGCTCTACTCCAGCCTTCTCAAGACCTAAACCATCTGTATAAGGCTTTCTACCCACAGAAACCAAACAATAGTCTCCTTCAACAGTAATTTCCTCTCCTTTTTTATCTTTAGCTGTAATTTTTACAGAGTCTCCATTTCTCTCAACAGCAGAAACAGCTGTAGAAAGCATGAATTTCATTCCCTGCTTCTTAAGAACTTTCAGTAATTCTTTACTTAATGCTCCATCCATTCCAGGAATGATCTTATCCATAAATTCAACAACAGTAACCTGAGATCCTAATCTTAAATATACTGAACCTAGCTCAAGACCGATTACCCCACCTCCGATAACTACCAAATGCTTAGGAATTTCTTTAAGATTCAAAGCTTCAGTAGAAGTAATTACTCTTTCCTTGTCAAGCGTAATAAAAGGCAATGAAGATGGCTTGGAACCTGTTGCAATGATTGTATATTTGGAATCGATAGTTTCTGAAGAACCATCTTTCTTGCTGATTTTAATCTGAGTAGCTGATTCAAAACTTCCAACACCTTCAAAAACAGTAATTTTGTTTTTGCTCATCAGATAGTTGATCCCATCTGTATTTTGCTTTACCACTTCATTTTTACGCTCGATAATTCTTGCAATATCTACTTGAGGATCATTGATAATGATTCCGTGACCTGCAAAATTATGTTTTGCGTTTTCGAAATGCTCGGAACTATCTAAAAGTGCTTTAGAAGGAATACATCCAACGTTAAGACAAGTTCCGCCTAAAGTTGAATATTTTTCAATAATTGCTGTTTTGAAGCCTAATTGCGCAGCACGAATTGCAGCAACATAACCACCAGGACCAGAACCTATTACGGTAACATCGAATTGACTCATGTTATTTTATGAATTTGTTTATTATTATCTATCTTAAGTCTTACAAATTTAATGATAAATTACCAAGCACCAAAGTGAGTTTTATCAATTTTAGAATTGATAACAGGACATCCTATCTTTCACAGGAGTTATTTCAATAGTTTGATATTTTCTTCATTTCCTTCTTTTAAATAAATTGCTGAAAAAATGAGTGGTTTTTCAGCTGATGCATTATCAAAATGAAGAATTTTAACGTTTTTTGGTTCATAAAAAGCATCCCCCTCATGGAGTATTATTTTTTGCTGTCCTTCTATCTGAAAAACAGCATCTCCTGATTTTATTATTCCCAATACCGGACAAGGATGCAGATGCTCCGGTGCCGCTATGCCTGCAGCTATTGTGACCTCCTGAATTTCCGCAGTTTTAACTTTCTGATCAAGACCTGTTTTTAGCAACTCTTTTCTGGAAAGCTGGGTGTTCTGAGCCATAAGAGCTACAGAATTCACCATCAAAATAGCTATTGCAAACGATTTAATTATTTTCTCCATGATTACCTTTGGTTTAATAATTAGTAATTAACCTATTAACAATTTTTATTATGAATTACGAACTACATCCAACAGAAGTTTTTCGTATTTATCGAGAATAATATTCTTGGAGAACCTTGATTTAATAGAACTTTTAATGGCTTCTTTATCATAGGTCTGATGCAAGATACTCATGATCTTTTGGGAAAAATCTTCATGATTATTGATATCCGAAATCTCACCGTTTACCTGATGTTGGATGATTTCATTAATACCTCCGGGACAGTTGTTGGCAAGAGCATAAGTTCCACAAGCACCGGCTTCCAATAATACATTAGGAAATCCCTCATATCTTGAAGAAAGAATGAAAAGGTCCGCGTATTTTAAGTATTGATAGGGATTCTCCTGTCTTCCATGGAAAAATACATGTTTTAATCCCAGAAAATCTTTCATCTGATGCAGGATTTCTTTGTCTTTTCCATCCCCCAGAATATGGAGCAGAATATTTTCATTTTTTAATCGGGAAAAAACTTTCAGCAAGTTATCGAATCCTTTTCTTGAAGATAAATTTCCAATGGCCACAACATTTTTGTAATTGTACGCAAAGCATTCCGGCTTTTGGGAAACGGCAAGTTTCTGATTGATAAAATCAAAATCCACCGGATTATTGATCTTCACAATCTTATCCGATTTTATATTGAAGTTCTTCATCAGATCCCTCATCATGTCATCACTTTGTGCGATGATCCGTTGATAGTTATTATAAAAATTATAAAAGAATTTAATTTCTTTCCGCGTCACATGCTCACTTACCACATTTGTTTCTCTGGCAATGAACTTCGTCCTTGGAAAAAGCTTTATAAACAATGATAAATAAGCATTTACCTCACCAAATCCTGAAAATACAATATCAGGTTTCCTTTTATAGATCTCCGATAAAATAGGCTTTAATGAATGTCTGATTCTTTCTGTATTGATATCAATAATTTCAACATCTTTTTCAAGAAAGCTAAGATAACCTCCTTGTTTCCGTAAAAGCAAAATCTTAGGTTCAAAATGATCCCGTGAAAGATGATTTGCAATTGTGGTAATAATTCTTTCTGCACCTCCGGTTTCCAAATCCGGCAGAATAAAAATAACAGAAATCTTTTTCATCATTGTAAAAGAACCTTACCCATGATCGGATAAGGTTCATATTTTTAATTTAATTAGCTACGTCACTAATGAATTTTATCCTTAACATTCTGACCTCTTCATCAGAAAGCTCATCTCCGAATTCATCCAGCAACACTTTCATGCTATCGCTTTCAGAATCATTCATGAATTCCATGAAGCCATCTACAATATCTTCATCGAAATTATCTTCAATATAGTAATCAATATTCAGCTTCGTTCCCTGGTATACAATACTTTCCATTTCTTTCAACAATTCATTCATTGTTAAATTTTTGGCTCTTGCAATATCCTCAAGATCAATCTTCTTATCGGTACTCTGAATAATAAATACTTTGTGGCTCGATTTATTCGCTACCTGCTTCAGTACCATATCCTGAGTACGTTCAATATTATGGTCTTCAACATAGGTTTTTATGTAGTCGGCAAATTCCTTTCCATACTTTTTGGCTTTTCCTTCCCCTACTCCATAAATCTTGGCAATTTCTTCCACTGTGATCGGATACTGAACCGTCATGTCTTCCAAACTAGGATCCATAAATACCGTATAAGGAGGAATTCCGTATTTTTTAGCTACTTTTTTCCTCAGTTCCTTTAAAAGACCAAATAAATTCTGGTCCAGTCCTCCTCCGGATTGCATCTGCACCTGATCACTTTCCGCTTTTGACTGTGTAAGGTCAAATTCGCGGTCTTCTGCTATCATAAACACGTGATCTAAATTATGGTCCAGAACCTGTAGGCCTTTATCCGTAATCTTTAAAACACCGTACGTTTCAATATCTTTTTGTAGAAAATTCTGAACAGTAGCCTGTCTTAAGATCGTTTTCCAATAGTTATCTTTCTGATCTTTCCCGAAACCGAAATATGAACTTTGCTCAAGCTTATACGATTTGGTTACAGCACTTTCTTTGCCCGAGATCACTGAGATAAGATCTTTGGATTTAAACTTTTCTCCAGTTTCCCTGATCAGTTCCAGAACTTTCTTCAGATCTTTTGTAGCATCCTTTAATTTTGGAGGATTTGATGCATTATCACACATTTTAGCTCCTTCTCCATTAACAGGATCAAAAGCTTCACCGAAGTAATACAAAATATACTGTCTCCGGCTCATAGATGTTTCAGCATAACCTACCACTTCATTTAAAAGCTGTAATCCGATTTCCCTTTCTGAAACCGGCTTTTGAGCAAGGAACTTTTCAAGCTTTTCGATATCTTTCGGATCATAAAAGGCTAAGCAGTGTCCTTCTCCACCGTCTCTTCCTGCGCGTCCCGTTTCCTGGTAGTAACTCTCTAATGACTTCGGAAAATCGTAATGGATTACAAACCGCACATCCGGTTTATCAATTCCCATCCCAAAAGCAATGGTTGCAACAATAACATCAGCATCCTCCATGAGGAATTTATCCTGATTAGCCACTCTTACCTTCTGGTCAAGACCGGCGTGATATGGTAATGCATTGATTCCATTCACTTGTAAAAGCTGCGCAAATTCCTCTACTTTCCTCCTGCTTAAACAATATATAATTCCTGATTTTCCCTTATGCTGATTTATAAATTTTACGATTTCGAGATCTACATTGACTTTCGGGCGTACTTCGTAGTATAAATTAGCACGGTTGAAGCTTTCCTTAAATACCAATGCATTCGTCATTCCCAATGTTTTCTGGATATCATCCTGAACCTTAGGAGTTGCCGTGGCTGTAAGTGCAATAACGGGAACGTCGGCAATTTTATCGATAATCAATTTCAGATTTCTGTATTCCGGTCTGAAATCGTGTCCCCACTCTGAAATACAGTGAGCCTCGTCAATAGCAAAGAATGAAATTTTAACTTCCTTAAGGAAATCCAGATAATCTTCTTTAATTAATGATTCAGGAGCAACATAAAGTAATTTTGTCTTCCCGCTTTTAATATCATCAAAGACCTGCTTGGTTTGCGTTTTATTTAATGATGAATTTAAAACATGTGCTACTCCATCATCAGATGAAAGACCATTTACGGCATCTACCTGATTCTTCATTAATGCGATTAAGGGAGAAACTACAATCGCCGTCCCTTCAGAAATGAGTGCCGGAAGTTGGTAACATAATGACTTACCTCCCCCTGTCGGCATCAAAACAAATATATCCTTCCCTTGTAACAGATTTTCTATAATTTGTTCTTGTTGACCTTTAAAAGTAGAAAACCCGAAATACTTTTTCAATTCGCCTGATAAATTGGCTTTTTTTGCGCTCATCTAATTTTCTATTGCTAAATTTGCATCTAATCCAAAGTTATAAAATTTTTGCTTATAATAAAAGCGAACGAATTTATAAAAAATAAAATTTATATTAAATATTCTTTTTAAAGTATAAATTTATATCGGGAGAATTTTGTATACAAATTGTAAAGGTAAAAATGGAAAGAGCAAATATCATTTCAATAGCAAAAACAACATTAGAAATAGAGATTTCAGAACTTGAAAAATTAAAAAGCAGAATAGACAATGAATTTGTAAAAGCAGTAGAGGTTATTCATTCAGCAAAAGGAAAATTAATTGTTGTTGGAATAGGAAAATCTGCTCATGTGGGAAATAAAATTGTTGCCACGCTCAATTCCACAGGAACTCCTTCCCAGTTCCTTCACGCTTCGGAAGCCATTCATGGGGATCTTGGAGTTATCCAGAAACAGGATGTGGTTTTATGCATTTCCAATTCCGGAAATTCACCTGAAATTGCCAATCTTGTTCCATTCTTAAAAGATTATTCTTCAGCATTAATAGGAATGACAGGAAACAGAAAAAGCAAACTGGCAGAATTTTCTGAAATCATTTTAGATACCCATGTGGACCTTGAGGCCTGTCCCAATAAACTAGCTCCGACGAGTTCTACTACCATACAGATGGCACTGGGAGATGCCTTGGCAATCTGCCTGATGGAACTCAACGACTTTAAAGAAAACGATTTCGCAAAATTCCACCCCGGAGGAAGCTTAGGAAAAAACTTAACCGCAAGGGTTGAACAGTTCCTTTCATCACAAAAACCACAGGTAAGCGAAAATGCACCTGTACGGGATGTAATTATCTCAATCAGCGCATCGAGTCATGGAATTACTGTGGTTACAAAAGAAGATGAAATCATCGGTGTGATTACGGATGGTGACCTGAGAAGGATGCTGTTAAAAGATGAAGACCTATCTAAGGTTCTGGCCAAAGATATCATGTCTGCCCATCCTAAAACCATTGAAAAAAATGTTCTCGCAAAAGATGCGATGAAAGTTTTAAAAGAAAACAATATCGGCCAGCTTATTGTAACCGAAAATGGTAAATACTTTGGAATTATAGACCTTCACAAATTGTTGGACGAAGGAATTATCTAAAAAATAACATCTTATAAAAATAAAGTTCCGGCTTGCTTCGCAAGCCGGAACTTTATTTTTACCCTTGCCAATTTTTTTAAAATCCATATATTGTAAGAACAAATACAAAAAAACATGAAGAAAAAAGCATTAATCGTAGTCACAAGTGTGGAAAAATACCCTGAAATGGATCGTGCAACCGGTTTATGGCTAGGTGAGGCAGTTCATTTTTATGAAAAATTATCCCAAAAAGGATATGAAATCGATTTTGTAAGCCCCCGAGGTGGTTACACTCCTCTTGATCCTGTTTCGCTCCAAATGTTTGTACAACCGGTGGACTGGAAATATTATGCAGATCAATCCTTCAGGGAAAAGTTGGCAAATACTTTAGAGCCTAAGGATATTCATGCAGAAGATTATGAAGTTATTTACTATTCCGGAGGACATGGTGTTGTATGGGATTTTCCTGACAATAAGGAGTTACAGGATATTTCAAGAAAGATCTATGAAAACGGAGGAATTGTTTCTTCTGTTTGTCATGGTGCTGTAGGTTTATTTAACATCCGGCTTTCAGATGGTGAATTACTGATTAAGGGGAAAACACTTACCGGTTTTTCAAATTCGGAGGAGGTAGCAGCTGAGTTAGCTGACCATATGCCTTATCTGACAGAAGATGTTTTAAAAAGCAAAGGTGCCAACTATGTAAAAGCCGATAAAGATTTTATTTCTTTCGCCGTTGCTGACGGAAGACTCGTTACAGGCCAAAATCCTCAATCAGGAGGAGCGGTTGGTGAAAAAGTGCTGGAAATATTGGAAAAACAAGAAAAGTAGAAATCTCAAAACTGATCCCGGTAATTTTTTACCGGGATCAGTGATTATATAAAAAGGACAGCAAAATCATAATCAATAATTACAATTACTCATTATAATTTCATAGTTTTGCATGCTTATATATTATAAAGTTTTTACTTTGTAAGACCTTAATATTCTAGATAGATTCTATATAATGGAAGAAAAAAAGGAAATGTCCTTTCTTGGGCACATTGGAGAATTAAGAGGGCATCTGATTCGCTCAATTATTGCTATTATTATTGCCGCTTTTATCATTGGCTTTAATATCAATTGGATTATGGACCATATTTTTTTCGGTCCTACCAGAAATGACTTTCCCACTTTTAAAATTGTTAATCACTTTTCGAGGATGATCCTCGGAGAAGACAGCATACATCTTCCAAAAGAATTTCCTGTTCGTGTACAAAGGCTTTATCAGCAGTTCAATGTCATGATGGCGGTTTCTATTTTTGGGGGGATTGTTCTGGCATTTCCCTATATAGTCTGGGAGCTATGGCGTTTCGTCAGTCCTGCATTACATCCGAAAGAAAGAAAAAATTCGATCTTCATTATCAATGCGGTGTGGATATTGTTTATGTCAGGGGTTTTATCAGGGTACTTTCTGATTCTTCCTTTTGCCGTCAACTTTGGGGTGATTTTCAAAATTTCCGATATTATCGTTCCTCTTTATGATCTGAGCGATTATACCACGTTATTCTTACAGGTTGTATTAGGTATGGGAGTGGTTTTTCTATTTCCTATCCTTATTTATTTCCTTACGACGATCGGAATTCTCAGCCCGAAATTCATGAAAACATATCGAAGACATGCTATTGTGCTCATCATGGTTGTAGCAGCTATTATTACTCCTGCTGATGTTTTAAGTATGATTATGGCAGCCCTGCCATTATTGTTGTTGTATGAATTCAGTATTGTCATGTGTTCTTATACCTATAAAAAGGTTCAGAAACGTGAAGGAAACCTGCCTGTCGTTCAGAAGTAGTGTCAGCAAAAAACGAAGACCGAAAGCGTCTTCTTACCATATTCCCGCAGATTAATCTGCGGGATTTTTTTATGGATATAACCACTCGATTTATTTTTTTTCAGGAGCTTAATCCTGCTTTCCGTTACAATCTTTTTTACAAAAAGGATTTTCACTTCAATCAGGGCTATTGTTTTGCCCGTTGTCACCAATATTAGTTTTAAGAACTATTTTATGCTTTCACAATTTATCTTCAATTAATTTTCTATTTTTGATAGATTAATAATTTGATATCAGATGAAAAAACTTTCATATTCACTTTTACTTGCATCAGGACTTGCTTTTGGACAATTCTTCGAAAAACCGGAAACATTTACAAAGCAGGACACTTTAAAAGGTTCTAACACCAAATTCCGAAACTTTTGGGATGTAAAAAGATATGATCTTTCCGTAGAACCGGATTTTGATCAGAAAAGCATTAAAGGAACCAACAAGATCAGTTTTGAAATCATCAAAGATGTCACCAACCCTACTTTCCAGATCGATCTTCAAAAACCTATGAAAGCCGATAAAGTGGAGGCCAGCTTTCCGATTGCCGACACCAAACAGGATGGGGATTTCATTTTCATCACCACAAATAAAAACTTCAAAAAAGGCGAAAAATACACCATTGATATCACCTATTCCGGAAATCCTGTGATTGCAAAAAAAGCACCCTGGGATGGCGGCTGGGTTTTTACCAAGGATGAAAAAGGAAATCCTTGGATGAGCGTCGCTGATGAAGGCATAGGGGTTTCTATATGGCTTCCTACAAAGGATATATGGAGTGACGAGCCGGATAATGGCATTACTATGAAAATCATTGCTCCCAAAGGTCTTGTTGGGGTTGGAAACGGACGTTTAATCGATAAAAAAGCGGACGGAGATAAAACCATATATACTTGGGAAGTTAAAAACCCGATCAACGGCTATTCCATTATTCCTAATATTGGAAAATACGTCAATTTTAAAGATACTTTTAACGGGGAAAAAGGGAAATTGGATCTGGATTATTGGGTATTGGATTATAATCTAGAAAAAGCAAAAAAGCAATTCCAGCAGGTAAAACCAATGCTATCCGCTTTTGAGTACTGGTTTGGTCCGTATCCTTTTTATGAGGATTCTTATAAACTCGTGGACTCTCCGTATCTGGGGATGGAACATCAGAGTAGCGTAGCTTATGGTAATCAATATATGAACGGATATCTGGGACGGGATCTGTCCGGTACGGGAGTGGGATTGAAATGGGATTTTATCATTATCCATGAAAGCGGACATGAATGGTTTGCCAATAATATTACCGCAAAAGATCAGGCTGACATGTGGATCCATGAAAGTTTTACCAATTATTCGGAAGTTCTTTTTACAGAAAAATACCTGGATAAAAAATCAGCAGATATATATGCTATCGGAATACGCAATATCATAAGCAATGACATCCCGATTATCGGTAAATACGGAGTTCGAAATGAAGGAAGCGGTGACATGTACCCTAAAGGTGCCAGCATGATCCACACAATCAGACAGGTTATCAACAATGATGATAAGTTCAGACAGATCTTAAGAGGTCTTAATAAGGAATTCTACCACCAGACGGTAACTACTCAGCAAATTGAAAACTACATCAATTCGAAATCAGGCATTGACTTTTCCAGTGTATTCAACCAGTACTTGAGAACTATTAAAGTTCCGACACTGGAATACTCTCAAAAAGGAGAAGCATTGAAGTTCAGATACACCAATGTTGTTAAGAACTTCAAGCTTCCTATCAGAATTGACGGAGAGCAAACTATAAATCCAACGGAGGAATGGCAAACGGTAAAATTGAAAAAAGGTACTCCTGTTGAGTTTAATAAAAATTATTACGTGAATTATAAGAAGGTACAATAAGCTGAAATGCAGAAGGGCTTTTGCCATTTTAAGAAAAGTTTAATACCACAATGGAATCTTATTTGTAACAAAATCATTTTTAGAACAACTACTTAATATAAATTCTAATCAATGAAAAAAATAGCACTAAGCTTAGGTATATTAGCCACTGTTTTGGCCAATGCCCAGTCTATTAAAACCAATATTGACCTGGTGAATGTAAAAGACGATAAGGTGGCGGTAACAATGGAATTTCCTAAAATGAAATCCGGCAATGTAAAATTCCATTTTCCTAAAACAGTTCCCGGAACTTATTCCGTGGATGATTACGGAAGATTTATAGAAGGTATCAAATTCTTCGATAACAAAGGAAGAGAGCTGGCCTACACGAAAGTGGATGACAATTCCTATGCACTTAAAAATGCTCAGTTTTTATCAAAGGTAACTTATCTGGTCAATGACAGTTTTGATGATGAATTGAATACTGAAAAACACAAAGCGGTATTTTCTCCGTCTGGAACTGATATTGAAGCTGGAAAAGTATTTTTAATCAATACCCATGGGTTTATAGGATATATAGATGATATGCAGGATGTTCCTTACCAGTTGGTCATTCAGAAGCCCGCTGATTTCTATGGAACCACTGCCCTCGTAGATCAGGATAAATCAGAAGCTACAGACACTTTTACGTTGGCTAACTATGCAAAAGTGACAGATTCTCCGTTAATGTACACCAAACCGGACTATATTACTTTTAATGCAGGCGGTATGGATCTGGTTTTAGGCGTTTATTCTCCGACAGGAAAGTATAAAGCAGCTGACTTTAAAACCAACCTTGAAAAAATGGTCGTTGCCCAAAAGAAATTCCTGGGTGATATGAATACCAATAAAAAGTATGCGATCATGCTTTACCTTTCAGGTGGAGAAGGACCCCAGATTAAAGGTTTCGGGGCATTGGAACACCATGAGTCTACAAGTGTTGTATTACCGGAGGCCATGCCTAAAGAAGCTATCGATCAAACCATTACCGATGTTGTTTCACACGAATTCTTCCATACGGTAAACCCACTGAAAACTCACTCTGAAGAAATTCATTACTTCAATTATGCAGATCCTAAAATGTCTCAACATCTATGGATGTATGAGGGAGGAACAGAGTATTTCGCAAATTTATTCCAAATCCAGGAAGGATTGATCAACAAGGATGAATTCCTGAAGAGAATAGGTGAAAAAATCACCAATTCTAAGAACTATGACGACACAATGCCGTTTACCGTAATGAGTAAAAATGTTCTTGTAGAGCCTTACAAGGATCAGTACAGAAATGTTTACGAAAAGGGAGCCTTACTGGCGATGTGTATGGATATTGAGCTTAGAAAGTTATCCAACGGTGAGATGGGGTATCGTGATATGATCAGAAAATTATCACAGAGATTTGGTGAAAACAAACCGTTTAAGGACGACAAACTGATCGATGAACTGGTAACTGTTACCGGCTACCCGCAAGTTAAAGATTTTTACAACAAATATATTGCAGGAAATCAGCCAACACCTTATGCTGACTATTTAAACCAGGTAGGTGTGGAAATAACAAAACAGGAAACTCCACCAATCTTCTGGTTTATTAAAGACCCAAACCAAACAGGATTTAACGAGAAAAACAATACTTTCATTTTTGATGAAAACTCTCCTTTATCTCCTTTTGCGAAGAGCATTGGTTTTAAAATTACGGATGAGATCTATGCAATAGACGGAAAAACTATTGATGTGAAAAATATACAGGCATTTATCAATTATACCAAAACCATCAAAGAAGGACAACCCGTGACAGTAACAGTTCTTAGAAAAAATGGAGATAAGACTGATAAAATAGAGCTGAAAGGAAAAGCAATCCTTGATAAGCTAACCATGGAAACGCTTAAATACAAAGCCAATCCTACACCGGCAGAACAAAAACTGCAGGATCAGTGGTTAACAGGAAAGAAATAATAAACAATACTTAATGAAAAAGCGGGGAACAATCCCCGCTTTTTTTATTTTTACAGACTTTCTTATCCTTTCTTAATTGTTATCCTAAAAGTAGTCCCCTTGCCCAATTCTGTCTGTGAAATCTTTATGTCACCGTTATGGTATTCCTGCACTACCCTTTTTGCAAGCGACAATCCTAATCCCCAACCCCGCTTCTTTGTTGAATAGCCCGGTTTAAACGCATTCCTTGCCTGCTGCTTTGTCATCCCGCTACCCGTATCTTTCACTTCTACCAGGATATTTTTATTTCTTTCAAATACGGACATTTGCAAAGATCCTTCCCCTTTCATAGCATCTACGGCATTTTTCACCAGATTTTCAATAACCCAGCTCATCAGGATCTTATTATGCGGAACCAGAATAGTATATGTCGGTAGCTGCAGGGTAAAACTTATCTTACTTGAAATCCTGGATTTTAAATATTCATAATTCTCCTGAATCATCTGATTAAAATTCATATCATTAAGCTCCGGCACAGATCCGATTTTTGAAAATCGTTCAGAAATGGTTCTCAGCCTCTCAATATCCTTTTCTATCTCTTCGATTCCTTCAGAATCAGGATTTTCCAGTTTCATAATCTCCATCCATCCGATCATGGATGAAAGCGGAGTTCCGATCTGGTGTGCGGTTTCCTTTGCCAGACCTGCCCATACATATCCTTCATCCGTTTTTTTAATCGTCCTCAGAAACCAGAATGAAAATAACAGGTAGGATAGGATAAATAGCCCTAAGAAATAAGGATAGTACCGCAAATTGTTAAGCAATGAAGAGTTATCATAAAATACAAACTGCTTATCACCGTTTGCCACTTCAATCTCAAATGGAGCATAATTATTTTCCATTTTTGAGATTAGCTTTTTTAGTTCTCCGGGATTTTCAAGAATTTCTTTGGCAATATTTCTTGAACTCCCTTCAAATATAAAAGGTTCTTTATTTTCATTCGTCAAAATTGATGGAATCTGATCATTCTCCGTTAATATCGCAAACAACAGCTCCTGGGTCTCAGAACTTTTCTGCTTATTGTCCTGAAGAATCTTTATCGCAGTAGCGAAAACCTTAATTCTTTCAGCCTCTTTTTCCCTTAAATTTTTAATGAGAATATTAGATGAAACAATCAAAGCAATAACAATCACGGTAAGTAACGTAAATACAAACCAGTTATTGATTCTCGATAAAAACGGACGATTCTTCATACCTTTTTTATTTTAAAATATTCAGAATTTTCTGTAATTCCGTATTTCCGCTTCCCTGATAATTATTGATGATAATGGAGAATACATATTTTTTTCCATCCTTTGCCGTTTGATATCCCGCAAAAGATTTTGTATCCCTCATAGTTCCGCTTTTCATTTTCATCCCGTTTTCCTGCGTTGGGAATCCGTCATAATAGGCATCAAACCATGGTTGCTTTTTAGCATACAAAAGAGCCTGTACCTCCGCTTTTGCCGATACATAGTTCTGAGGAGAAAGCCCGCTTCCGTCTGCAAAATTGATCATATTCGGATTAATCCCATTGGATTTCCAGAACTCTTTAAGATAGGCAACTCCGCTTTTAAAGCTTGAATTTCCCTTTTTCTCTTTCCCCAGCGTCTTAATAAGAGTTTCTCCATACAGATTAATACTCTTTCTTAGAAACCAGTATATAATCTTATCTAACGTCGGTGATTGATACGTAAGAAATATATTTTTCTTAGGAACTTCAAATATCTGTTTCCCCTCAATTTCGAGTTGGGAATTCGTAATAACCTTCCCTGAAAAGCTAATTCCGGCTTCCTTAAGCCACTGTTTTACTTCTACTCCCAATTGTAAAGGAGGATTTGGAGTTGATCCTGAAACAGTAACCGTTTTACCGGCAGGTAAAGTTCCGTTAATCAATGCCACATCCGAGTGTGGTGCCGTGAAAATAAGGCTCTGATCCGAACTCCCACCGGCTTTCAGGTCATTTAACCATTGAACTCCTTCCAGTGGATAGGAAAAGCTTTTAAAAGTAGTGCCGTTGATGTTGATATCAAACTGGTTCTCTCTCCAGTTGATCCCCCAAACTCCGGCGCCGTAATAATTCCCCAGATCGTCCCAGGGCCAGCCCCCGGGAATCGTCTGATGGTCAAAATATGAATCATCGATCACCAGGTCTCCATTAACCTTTGCAATTCCCTGCGTTTTGATTGCTTCGATAAGCTTTTTCTTAAAATTTTCAGGTTTGTATGCTTCGTATCTCCAGCTTCCCAGAGTAGGATCACCATTAGAGCTGATCAACAGGTTTCCGTTAAGAACATCTTTTGAAATCGTACCCGAATAACCGGCTGTTGTTTTAAAAGTATAATTTTTCCCTAAGGTTTCCAATGCTGCCCCAGCCGTAAATATTTTCTGCGTGGAAGCAGTCGAAAGTCCTTTATTTCCCTGATAATCGTAAATCAAACGCCCGTTTTCATCGGTTACATAAAACGATAAACTGGATGCTACTCCTCCTGAAGAATTCATAAGATCCTTTGTAGCATCGTCTAATTTTTGAGCGATATCCTGAGCAAAAACTATTTGTGTAGATAATATAAGAACACCAAGTGTTTTTTTCATTGCATCATTGTTATGGTGATTGATTATTTCGCAACTTATGTTGACTATATCATTGCTGAATAGTCCATTCTTTATTCAAATATAAAAAAAGATAGTGGGATCAGATTAATGAGCTTCCTGCCTCAATTTCATAGGGTGCCTTTCCCTTCTCAAAAATCCTTGTCAGTTCGCTTCCTTCAACCGTTATATTTCCACCAATTCTCCTGATCCAGTTTCCTTCACGCAACCCGATTACCTTTAAGTCATTTTGGGTTAGAAATTCAAGAATTCTGGTTTCCCGGGTTTCGCCGTTATGTTTTAATTCCGGATTTGGATCCAGATAGTGAGGGTTCAGATTAAAAGGGACTAAGCCCATACAATCAAAACTTGGAGGATAAACGATAGGCATATCATTCGTTGTTTTCATATTTTGTCCTCCGATATTGCTTCCCGCGCTGCATCCTAAATAAGGCTTACCTTGTTCTATATTATTCTTTAAAACCGACATCAGATTTTCCTCATGTAAAGTTTTAACCAATAAAAATGTATTTCCACCTCCTGTAAAATATCCTTTCGCATTATATAAAGCAGCGGCTTTATCGTCAAATTCATGAAGGCCTTTTACTTTAATACCTATTGTTTCAAAAAAAGAACGGGCTTTTGCCGTATAATCGTCATGGGATATCCCTCCAGGCCTTGCATAAGGAACAAAGATGATTTCATCAACACCCTTATATAATTGTATTAATTCTTCTCTTAAATATTCCAGGTATTCGCCACCGAAAATGGTTGATGTCGAAGCTAATATGATATTCATACAATGAAATTATTGTGGTTATAAAACTAGTTGAAGTACAAAGATAACTGAAACCACAACGAATCAAAAATTAAGCTAAAAAAAATAGCTGTATCCGTTAATATTTTCTAAAAAAACTTAAAGCCTCTAAAATTTAGCCATTTATGGAATTATTATTGAATTTCAAAATGTAGAATTATAAAATATAAGATTATGAAAATCGTTAAAATTAATATCAAAAATCTATTTTTAGGTTTATTATTTGTAGGAGGAATGAGTTTGGTTAATGCACAGGTAGATAGTACCAAAACAACAGCCAATACAGCTGCAACAACTCAAGCTGGAGACACCAGTATTGAGGGTCTTAAAAAACAAATTGAAGCCAATCCAAAGGATACAGAATCGTTAGCTAAATTAGCTGCAGCTTACCAGGATGCTTCAGATTGGACCAATGCAGTGGCAACCTGGAAAAAGATATCTATTTTATTACCCGATTGGGCTCCGGCATATTACAGCCAGGCTTACGCATATCAGGCTGCTAAAGATGATGCCAATGCTAAAATTGCTTATGAAAAGTATATAGCAACTGTAAAACCTGAGGAAGTAGAGCAAAACAAGAAAAACCTTGCGTATGCTTATTTCTATCTGGCCTTTTCAGAACAGCAAAGCGACCGTAATAAAGCAAAAGAACATATAGCTAAGTCGTTACAGTATGACCCTACCAATCAAGATGCTTTAAAACTTAGCAAAACCTTAAATTCATAAAAAATAAAATCCGGAAAATTTCCGGATTTTTTATTTCTGTATTTTATTTGATCATTTTACCGAAGAAATCGGTTTCTCCTTTCAGATGTCTTATAATTTTATCAATGTTTCTTTCAATGCTTGCCTCGGTTTTAAGGTTATTGATATAACGGACCAATTCCAGCTTTCTTGAAGGAATTAAACTTTCAAAATTACGCAGGGTAACAGGATCTTCCCTGATCGCCTGGTCAAGTTTAGGATGAATAACAATACTCCTGTCCGAGCTATCATATTCTATTGAAACTTCTATTATCTCACCAATTCTTTTGGGAGAATTCTTTAACATGACAAGATTTATATACAATCTCCATTCTCCGAGATACTTCATTAAATTCTGCTTATATTCCACACCATTCACTGTTCCTTTCACAGGAATAGGGCTCTTATCTCTTCCTGAAACTTCAAAAATTGTTTTTAATATTTCTTCAGGAATGAAAACAAAAGGATTAATTCCTATAATTTCAAGCCGTGCTGTAAACAGATTATTTTCCATATATGACAAATTTAGAAAATAGTTTAATAGGATAAAATAGTAGACAATCAATAGATATCCGACAGACTATTTATGTTTTCCAACCTCCAACCTCTAACCTCTAACCTTTAATATCTACCTTCCAGTCTCAAACCAACAAAACAGCAACTAAGTTTTCCACTCGCAAAGTATTCCTTATCTTTGCAGGAATAAATCTATGTAACAAAATGAAATTTTTTATTGACACTGCTAATTTAGAGCAAATTAAGGAAGCTAAAGATCTTGGAATTTTAGATGGTGTAACCACTAACCCTTCATTAATGGCTAAAGAAGGTATCCAGGGAGCTGAAGCAATCAAGAACCACTACAAAACGATCTGTGAAATTGTAGATGGTGATATTTCTGCAGAAGTACTTTCTACAACATATGAGGAAATGATCAAAGAAGGAGATGAATTGGCAGCAATCCATCCAAACATTGTGGTAAAAATTCCGATGATTAAAGATGGTATTAAAGCATTAAAATATTTTTCGGACAAAGGGATCAAGACGAACTGTACATTGATTTTCTCTCCGGGACAGGCTCTTTTAGCAGCAAAAGCAGGAGCAACTTATGTTTCTCCATTCCTGGGAAGACTAGATGATATTTCTACGGACGGGCTTAACCTTATCCAGGAGATTCGTTTGATTTTTGACAACTATATGTACGAAACTGAGATTTTAGCAGCATCTATCCGTCATTCTATGCACATTATTGATTGTGCTAAAATCGGTGCTGATGTGATCACTTCGCCACTGGCTCCGATCTTAAGCCTGTTAAAGCACCCGCTTACAGACAGTGGATTAGCTCAGTTTATTGCAGATTCTCAGAAATTGGCTTAACAGCTTAACCATATTGCATAAAAAATCCCGAATTCATTTCGGGATTTTTTATTTTATTTATAAAGATCAGGCTCTATTTTATTATTGTTATTTTTCATTTCTTCTCTCGCCCTTTTCTCTATATTCCTGTACATTTCATTCATATCAATGTCTTTCCCATCCTTATTTTTCATTCTTACGACAGCTCCGGCCGGAAGTGTGCTCATTGTTTGCTTCATGTCCTTTGTGGGATCTGCCTGATAATCTTTCCAGGCTTTTTTAAACTGTTTTTTTGTTACTTCGATATCTTTGCCCCCCAAACCGATCATGGTTACTCCCGGCATTTGTATGTCTTCTTCCTGGCTTATGTTTGTCTTTTTATTTCCAATCAAAGTCATTATATGCGAACCTGTTTTGTCTTCAAGCTTCACAATTAAACCAGGTAATCCATAGAATTTATAAGGTCCGTCCTGAAAAGGGATATCGGTACTAAACCAGGCAGTCCATTCTCTGCCTCCATAGGTTGTTGTTGCCTTTTGGGTGTTATACTCTCCTATTTTTTGTTTTTCAGAAAGAATCTTCCATTCAGGTTTTTGATCTTCTGCTATTTTATAGATTGTGTTTCCTATTTTTTCTGAAAGTACAACCTTATAGTCGGGATATGTTTTGGTAACGCTTGTAGCAATCACACCCGGTTTCATATTTTTTTTGATATTAATACTTTCTCCAAAACCGCCTTTCATTTGTTTTGTGATATCCGCTTTTGTTGTAGAGTCGGAGACAAATTTTTCACGGCTGTAATATTTTGAGCCATTTTTATCAATATCCAGGAGCATTACATCACTTTTTATATCCGCTCTGTTGGTGGAATCCGAGATATACTTATAATCATAATAAAACCTATTTGCCTGGGCATGAGTAAGTATACTCAAAAGTAAAAAAAGTAAAATATTATTTTTCATAGGTTATTGAGACATAAAAAGCTTTGCCAATTCTGGATTGACAAAGCCAATTGGAACTTTATTATTTTGTCTGAATTCTTATCTCTCCTGAAGGATCTCCGTCTTTTGTGCGTTTATTCACATTCATACTTTTAATATCCTTTGGATTAATAGCATCAAATTCTTTTCTGGTGACCTCTACTCCGTTAATGTATAATTTCATGTTACCGTAATTATTAGCGGATCCGTTTACTCTTGGAACTGTAAAAGTATTCACATCTTTAAAATTAGAGTTCAGCCTCACTGTCACCGGATTATCCGAATCGCTAAAACTGGATGTATACACATAAACTCTTCTATTGTTGCCATCCAATGCTCTTCTTTCTGCATCCAGCTTCATTCTTTCTGCATCAAGTTTAGCTCTTTTTTCGTTAAGCCTGGCACGCTTTCTATCGAGTTTCGCTCGTTTCGCAGCCGTTTCCATAGCTCCTTTTGCATTCTCGGAAGCCTTGGCAAGTTCTGCTGCATCCCATTTCATATCCTTAATTTCACTGAACTTTAATGCTTTCATTCGAGGAGCTGTCGGAGGAACCGGAGGCGTTGGCATATCCTGGAAATCGAAATTAATTTCAGGTATTTCAGGAATCTCAACGTTCATATTCTTGAGCTCTTTCACTTTATTCTTCCATTCATCGGATTTGAAAAAGTCATTAATTCTTTTAATTTCATTTCCATTAATGGTATAAGCCATTCTGAAATCATCGGAACTTGTAATTTTTCCCATTTCAGCTGACAGATCATTAAGCTCATCTACATTCTTCTGGAACTCTTTACTTTCCGGCTTAAGGCTTTTCAGAGCCATACTTTTTTCCTGGATTTTCTTTCCAAGATCTTTTAATTTCTCTGTTTCTTTTTTTCTTAACAGCTTTTGTTGTGAATCATCAATTTTACCGATTTTGGCAGGAATGGTGTCTTTTGTAATGGAAGTTACATTTTGAACTTTGGCTTCAGGCTGTTCTTCCATTCTGGATACTGCTTCCCGGATCGCTATGTTGGTTTCTTTTATTTCTTTATTCTTCGCATTTACCATATAGGCAAAAGCCACTGTAAATAAAACCGGTAATGCAAAAATCCTTCGCGCATACCCGAATTTGGTTTTGGGTTTTTGTAACATTTTTAGACGTTTTTTTAGATTTGAACTTAAAAACGGACTGGTTGCAGGTAACTGTGTTCCGGAAAAGTGACTTGCTAAAAGCATCTGCGCAAATGCTTTTGTGTCCGATTGTTTGACGGCTTTTTTATCAGCCAGGTATTCATGGATAAGACCGAGTTCTTTTTTCATCATATAAAAGAACGGATTGAACCAGAAGACTGAGGTAATCACTTCGATAAAAATTTTATCAAAGGAATGCTTCTGTTCAATATGTACCATCTCATGCTTTAAGATCTGTTTCCCAATATCAGAATTCAACTGTATTGAATTCTTCCAGAATAGATTTTTAAAGTATGAAAACGGTGCTTCAGTAAGGTTTGTATGGTAAAAATTTATACCATCAAAACTCTCTTTTTGAAATTTCTTTTTAAGCTGTTGGATCCTGATGATCCCATAGATAAGCCTTCCTAAAAAATAGAAAGAAACCAGTCCCAAAGCTGAAAAAATAATTCTAAAATAAATGTGGTCATTGCTTATGTTTTTATGTGAATTAAAATTCTGTAATTTATTGAGCAACAAATACACCTCATTATTCACTTCTATAGTAAAATCATCAACCCTCATAAGAGGTAATAACAATGAAAGTAATATAGCCGATAACAGATAGAATCTGTTATAATGATGAAATGTCTTGTCCTTTAAAGACAACTGATAATACAAAAATGTTACACCACAACATACAATTACTTTCCCAAAGTATAGAAGTAGAGTTTCCATATCAGTTTTTCTTTTTGAGTTCGTTGAGCAGTATTTCAAGATCTTCTACCGTCATTTCATTTTTTTCTACCAAAAAAGAGACTGCACTTTTATAAGATCCTTTGAAATAATTTTTCACAAGACTTTTCATCGTCTTGCCCGAATACTGTTCCTTTGTGATCAGTGCAAAATATTCATGCTGTCTGCCATAAACATTATAATCAACAAATTCCTTATCCTTTAATACTTTTAGAATAGTTGAAACAGTATTTGTGTGAGGTTTGGGTTCAGGAAACAAATCAAGAATATCCTTGAGGAATCCTTTTTCAATTTTCCATAAATACTGCATTACCTGTTCTTCTGCTTTTGTTAAAGTCTGAATTATCATATCCTGTTCATTTATCTTGAATGATATATCATCGCTAAATTCTATATCACTATTTAATTAGTTATACAAATGTAGAAATAAATTACATTCAAACAACTATTTTTTTAGTGATAAACAGAATAAGCACATAACTAATTGATATTCAATATAATATTTTTTATTAAAATATGTTAAATTAGTAAGTAGTAATCAAATTCCACTGAATTATCAATAGAAAATTCTTTAATTACAATATAAATTCTTAAAACTTGTTAATTTTTATTAAATAAAATTAAAATGAATATGTTTAAACTGGGAAAATATATTTATTTTAGTGCTTTAAAAATTTCTCATGAAAAGATATAATTTACTGATTGTACTATTACTACTTATTTTTAACATTACTAATGCTCAAAAGAAAAGTTCGCCTGCTGCAGATTTCAGCGCTTTAAAGGAAGCAAAAACTAAAATTGAAAATACAGTTCCTACGGTTATCGGACATTTACAAGCGATCGCTACCAAAGAAGGAGACAATAATATTCTTACCAACGGAAAAGCAGCACTGGGAAAAGAATATGGTATTTTAGAATCTGAATGGTACTTATACAGAGGAAATATGAACAACTGCATTTTAAATAATTCTTCAAAGAAAGCTAAAAAGTGCATGGAATACCACACGCAATACCTGAGAAATACGCTTATCAACTATAAAAACTATATTACTTACCTCACAAAAAAGAATGGGTATCTTGGAGTAGAAGGTGATACTAAAATTGATTTTAATCCTAGTGAAATCACTACAAAATTAAATGACGCTTATTTTAATGGTGGTGATGCCTCCAACAGAATGAAAGGAAATCAAAAGAAAGAATTTCTGGGTCAGACAATGGCAGATGATCTTAAATTAAAACCTTATGCTGAGCTAGCACAATAATATAATCCCGCTTTATGCGGGATTTTTTTATTTACTACTTTTACTTAATTACATCCTTATAACAGATAAATAAAATCCCTGAATCACTCTATCTGTATTTCAGAATAAAGAAATATTTTATTCATTTAATTATTTTGTAATTTTGAATATATGTTTAATATCTTCAGTACATATCTTCAAAACAAAATAAGCCTCTCCCAGGATGAACTAAAGTTTATTGAGTCGCTGAGCATTATTAAAAAACTAAAAAAACACCAATTTCTTTTATCAGAAGGGGATATTTGTACTTTTAACTCATTTGTCTGCTCGGGTTTCTTACGAAAATATAGCATGGACGAAAAAGGTATAGAGCATACAGTTTATTTTGCCACAGAGAACTGGTGGATTTCTGACATGCAAAGTCTTATGGATGGAACTCCTTCAAAATACTATATCAGTGCTGTTGAAGATTCTGTTGTCTTATTAATTAGCAATTCCAACTTTGAAAAAATATGTACGGAAATACCTCTGTTTAAAGATATGGCCAATATGCTTTTACAAAGAAGTCTTAATGCCAGCCAAGAAAGGATAAACTCCACCTTAAGTGCTACTGCGGAGCAAAAATATATCCAATTTTTAAAAACTTTTCCTAAAGTAGCAAACCGAGTTCCACGTTATATGCTTGCATCTTATTTAGGGATCACTGCTGAAACATTGAGCCGAATTCGGAAAACCGTTTCCACTAAGTAATTTACTTTTATAATTCTTACATCATTTAGTCTCTTTTCTTCTTGATATTTGTCAAGACTTTTTGAATCAAATGTCAATATTTACTTCCTGATAACTTACCATCTTTGTATTCAAGATAAAGGCGTTACTTCAATAGTAATTGAATCATAAAATCCATTTCCATACAAGCATGGATTTATCAAACCAATGTCTTATAACTTTGATATACAATAACATATTAAGTAATTAAAAGTATTATGGAATTATACAGAGAAAATAAAGAAACGCAGCAAGTGCTTGACGGTTTCTTTGGAGCAACAGCAAAAAATTCCCCTTTAGAGGTTATCCAATACATGGATGAAAATGTAGATTTCTATATTGCAGAATCACCCCACATGCCATGGACAGGAATGAAGAAAGGAAAGAAAGCTGTATTAAAGGCTTTAGAACAGCTTATTGATGCACACGACACGACTAAAGATAATTTTGAAATGAATCATATTTTCATTGATGGAAGTGAAGCAGCCGTTTTCGGGAAAGCAGGAAGAACGGTTAAAGGAACAGGTAAGGCCTTTAAGGAAAACTTTTGTATGAAATTTACCATTCATGATGGACTGATCACAAAGTTTCTAATGCTTGAAGATTCTCACCTAATTGAAAAAGCGTTTATACAAAATTAAGACTTCAATTAATTCAAAATGAAAAATAATTTAATGGTAATCATCAAGGCTATGATATTTACAGCTTTGTTTTCTATGCCAAGCTTGCATATATCTGCACAGATACCTGGAGTTTTGGGCATGGATCATATAGGTTTTAACGTCCCCGATCTCAATGAATCGGTTACTTTTTTTACAGATGTATTGGGCTTTCATAAAGTTTATGAAGAAGGACACTTACCTCTTGATGAAGATGCAAAAAAAGCTTTTAATATACGCCAGTCTGCAGAAATCACGCATATTGCCATGCTGCAAACCGGAAATGGCAGCAACATCGAACTGTTTGAATATACATCTCCTGAAAGGAATATGAAAAGGCCTATGAACGACGATATCGGTTGGTATCATTTTGCTATTTACACCACAAATATGGATGAAAGCGTAGCATATCTTAAAGCAAAAAAAGTCCGTATCATAGGCACCCCTATAGAACATAAATCAGGGCCCAATGCAGGACTGACAGGCGTTTATTTTGAAACTCCCTGGGGATTACAAATCGAATTAGTTTCTTACCCAAACGGCCTGGCCTATGAAAAAACAAATCCTCAATACAAGTTGTGGTCACCTAAAACGACATCAATAAAAAAGTAAATATCATGAATTAATTACTTTCAGTTAATTAAAGACAACATAAGAAAATATCACAACAATCAAAATGACAAAGCCAATAATAGCAGTAGTAACAGGTGCCAGCAGAGGTGCCGGAAAAGGCATAGCGATAGCTCTTGGAAAAAAAGGAGCTGTAGTATATGTCACAGGTCGTAGTTTGCATAGCCAAAACAACCTTGGTACAATTACAGAAACAGCTCATGCTGTAAGTGAAGCAGGAGGACTTGGTATTCCTGTAGCTGTAGACCACACAGATGATAACGCAGTAGCCGGGCTCTTCCAAAATATAAAAAAAGAATATGGAAGACTTGATATTTTAGTCAATAATGCCGCTGATGTGAGTGATGCTATTACTAAAAAGATCCCCTTCTGGGAGAATTCTCTGGCTCCGGTTAATCTTCTTAATGTAGGTTTAAGATCACATTATGTGAGCAGCTATTATGCTGCTCCTCTGTTAATAGCAAATGGAAGAGGTCTGATAATAAATACAGGTCAATATGCAGCTGTAAGTTATTACAATGGTCCGGCTTATGGTGCTCAGAAAGCAGGAGCGGATAAAATGGCAGCAGATATGGCTAAAGAATTAAAAGCTTATAATGTGGCAGCTAATTCTATATGGATGGGTTTTTTAGATACAGAGCGCGCTCAGGCTTATATTGCTAATCTACCCGATGATGAAAAACCTACCATAAAGCGGGAATCTCCGGAATTTACAGGAAGAGTGATTGCAGCCCTCTATGAATATGATAAAATGATGGAGTTATCCGGGCAGGCACTTATAGGTGCTGAACTTGGGAAAGAGCTTGGAGTTACCGACATTGACGGCAATTATCCCGAATCATTCCGAGATACTTTGGGAAGTCCTCCTGAACTTCATAAGAGCTTAAAGGATTGACGATTACAAATATCGGTTTAAATGAGAAAATAGATCAAACAAAAAAGAGAATCACTTTGTGATTCTCTTTTGCTTTAGTAGCGGGAACCGGACTCGAACCGATGACCTTCGGGTTATGAGCCCGACGAGCTACCTACTGCTCCATCCCGCGGTATATTTTTAGAGTGTTTACCGAAAACACTTGCTTAGTAGCGGGAACCGGACTCGAACCGATGACCTTCGGGTTATGAGCCCGACGAGCTGCCTACTGCTCCATCCCGCGGTGTATTTTTAGAGTGCTTACCGAAAGCACTTGCTTAGTAGCGGGAACCGGACTCGAACCGATGACCTTCGGGTTATGAGCCCGACGAGCTACCTACTGCTCCATCCCGCGGTGTATTTTTTAGAGTGTTTACCGAAAACACTTGCTTAGTAGCGGGAACCGGACTCGAACCGATGACCTTCGGGTTATGAGCCCGACGAGCTACCTACTGCTCCATCCCGCGATATTGGATTGCAAATGTACGACTTTTTTTTAAAATTCCTAATTTTTCTTTTAAATAAAGGAGTTTTATAAAAACTATACATTTATTTGTATCTTTGTTTTATGGCAAAAATATTAAAAATTTACCCTGACAATCCTCAGGAAAATCTTATTAATGAGGTGGTTAAAACCTTGAATAATGGTGGATTAATTATTTATCCTTCTGATACTATTTATGCATTGGGTTGTAATATTTTTGACATCAAAGCCATGGAAAAACTGGCTCAGATCAAAAAAATGAAGCTGGAAAAAGCCCAGTTTTCAATTATTTGTAACGACCTCAGTCACCTTTCGGATTTTACAAGACCCATTGATACTTCCGTATTTCGATTTTTAAAAAGCCACCTTCCCGGACCTTTTACATTTATTCTGGATGCCAACAAAAGTGTTCCTCTGGCTTATAAAGGACATAAAACAATCGGTATCCGTGTTCCAGACCACTCCATTCCTCAGCTGATTGTTGAAAAATTGGGACATCCGATTGCTTCTACCTCTATCAGGGATGAAGATGAAGTGATCGAATACTCTACCGATCCGGAACTCATCGCTGAAAAATATGATCATCTGGTGGATATTGTTATAGATTCAGGATACGGAGACAATGTAGCTTCTACTATTGTAGATCTTACTTCCGGAGAACCTGAAGTAATCAGACAGGGAAAAGGGATTATATAAGTTCTCTAAATAGAAGTTAGAAATTAGAGGTTAGAGGTTAGAGGTTAGAGATTAGGAAGAAACTAAAAATGGGATATATTTCCGGATTTCCCCAATAACGATTATTATCCAACATTAAATATATATTGTTTATTATATACCTCTCACTGAGGTTCTTATTATATTATTTTATGAAAATCATTACATCACCGGCTAAATTAATGAACGTAGAAAACTCAACTGACCTGTTGAGATCCACTACCCCGAAATTCATTGAAGAGGCAGAATTTATACAATCATTTTTAAAACATAAATCACCTAAGTATCTTTCCGAACTCATGGAGATCTCTCCTAAGCTGGCAGATGAAAACTGGGAAAGAAATCAAAACTGGAAAGCAAATCCAAAGCCTAAAGAATCTGCACCGGCTATGTTTGCGTTCACCGGAGAAGTATACAGAGGGCTGGATGCCAAAACCCTGGATAAAAGTGCCGTGGATTATCTGCAGAAAAATTACAGAATGCTTTCAGGTCTTTATGGCTTGTTAAAACCTTCTGATAAAGTCATGTTGTACCGACTTGAAATGGGCCGTCATTTTGAATTTGATCAATACAAAAATCTATATGAGTTCTGGAGAGAGAAAATTACAGATCAGCTGAACTCAGAAATGAAGAAAAATGAGATTCTGCTTCAACTGGCAAGTAATGAATATGGAAAAGTAATTGACCGGAAAAAACTGAACCATAAAGTAATTGATTTCGATTTTTATGAATTAAAAGACGGAAAATTAAAAACGATTGTTGTGTATACCAAACACGCCAGAGGTCTTGTTGTAAGATTCTGTGCTGAAACCAATGCCCAAACGCTGGACGATGTTAAAGCCTTTAATTATGAAGGTTATATGATCGACGAAGAAAAATCTACAGATACCAAATTGGTTTTTACAAGATAAATGACAATTTCAGAATTTAAAATCCATTTCAAAAAAGAGCTGAGTGATCTGTATACAGCATCTGAAAGTGCTTTCCTGTTTTCTGTTTTTGTTGAAAAATTAATCGGATTTGATCAGTTCCAGCAAAGACGGTTTTCTCATCAGGAGTTGCTATCTGATGATGAAAAAGAGCTTCAGAAAATAACCGCAGAGCTAAAAACCGGTAAACCTTACCAACATATCCTAGGTGAAACGGAATTTTATGGGATGACATTTTTTGTGAACGAAAATGTTTTAATACCACGCCCCGAAACAGAAGAACTGCTTGAGATAGCCATTGATACAATCCAAAGGTCGTTTTCTGAACAGAAAGATCTTAAGATTCTTGATATTGGTACAGGAAGCGGAGTTATTCCTTTGGTTCTTAAAAAACATTTTCCGGATGCCGATGTTTCATCTATAGATTTTTCAGAAGCAGCTTTAGAAACAGCAAGAAGAAATGCTGTTTTTCATGGGCTGGATGTTCGTTTTATGTATGGTGACTATCTGAATTTTAAGCTTACTGAAAATTATGATGTCATTATTTCCAATCCTCCTTACATCGGGATTGAAGAAGAAGTTGAAATTGAATATTCTGTGAAAGGATTTGAACCACAAATGGCACTCTTCTCTCCTACTTCTGATGCTTTGATCTTTTACAGGAAAATCGCTGAAGACTCGAAAAAGAACCTGAACGGAAACGGATTGTTATTTTTAGAAATTAATCAAAAATTAGGGGCAGAAACCCTGGAGCTTTATTCTTTCTTTTCGGAGGCTCATCTTGTAAAAGATTTGTCTGGAAATGACAGGTTTATAACGGGAAAAAGATAGGATTCCGTTATTTTCGGTTTTAAGTTCTGTATCTTTAGCTCAAATTTCAAATAACCATGCCACATTTTATCATAGATTGCTCAGAAAATATTTTAGATCAGAAATCTCCCGGTGAAATAATGAATGCAGTTTACGAGACTGCAGAAAACTCCGGACTTTTTGCAAAAGGAGACATCAAAGTGAGATTAACGCCTTTTAAATATTATAAGATGGATGATGGAAAGGAAAGCTTTATCCATATTTTCGGAAATATTATGGGAGGAAGAACTATAGAACAAAAGGCCAGCTTATCCAGACAAATAATAGAACGACTGAACCTGATGTTTCCGGATATACCTATTCTGTCTATCAATATACAGGAGTTTGAAGCAGCGACTTATTGCAATAAATCTTTAATCAACCCTGCAAATATGAATAAGGACAGACATTTTCCTGGTCACTGATATTTTTTAAACGAAACAATATTTAGCATAATACTTGTTTCCTTTACACATCAATAAGCAAACTTTTACGTCAAAAATTAAATAATCATGGAACTTAAAGCTCACCAGGTCAATGGTATCAAAGTAGCGGAAGTGATTTCCGACAACCACGTGATAAAATCAGCACAGGACGGTATCGATCTATTAGGTAACGCCTACTATCAGGGGTTTGATAAGGTGATTATCTATGAGAAAAATATAACCCCGGAATTCTTTGACCTCAAGACTAAAATTGCCGGCGATATTCTCCAGAAGTTCTCCAATTACAGAATGGGATTAGCCATTATAGGAGATTTTAGTCAATATGAAAGTAAAAGTATGAAAGATTTTATTTTTGAAAGCAATAAAACCAGGCATATTAATTTTGTTGAAACGTTGAAAGAGGCTTTGGAGAAGTTTTCAAAGTAGTATATTCTTTATTCTGAAAAAAATCTATCGCATCGGCAATTGCTTTATCTACGGACTGGTATTCCAGGTTTAATTGTTCTATTGACTTGCAGTTGGTATAATAATTATCTATTCTCAAAGCTTTCATGTTGGGTGAGCTTAGATTCGTCTTTACATTCAGTGATCTTAGTAAATCCCCTGTTATTCCCAAAAGTATCAGAATGAAATCCGGAAGTGGAAGCAATAAAGGGTTTTGATGGGTAATCAGATTTACTTTTTTAAAGAAGTCTTTATATTTTAAATTCTCATGCCCTAAAAGATATCGCTCTCCGTTTTTTCCCCTTTCGATGGCATTAACAATCCCAAAGGCAACGTCTTCCACATGAACAAAATTCTTTCCTCCGGATGGGTAAAAAACCAGATTTTTTTTCCATACCCAATAAATAATTTTCCCCGAGCTGGGCTTCCAGTCATAAGGCCCGATCATAAACGTCGGATTTAGAATAACAACTTCAGTGGTTTTGTTGTTTCGGAAAAGAAAACCCTCAGCTTCTGATTTACTTCGGGCATAATAAGATTTTGTGAAGGGATATTTTTGACCGGAGCTTTCATGACCTAATTCGTCAAGATTCCCATATCCCATCGTATTCGCAGTACTTACAAATAAGAACTTTTTAACCCCGGCTTCAACTGACTGTGAAAACAAATGAACCACGGCATCATAATTTGTTTTTCTGTATTCCCCATAGGAAAGCAGATCCTGCCCAGTTTCAGCAGCAATATGAATGACGAAATCCACCAGTTTAAGATGCGAGGAAACATCAGAAAACAAACTTCCCTCAACTAACCGGAGGTTTTCATCTTCCTGACCATAATAGCGACTTTTCTGCCGCACCAAAGCAATAACAAAATAACCATCTCTTAATAATTTTTTAACAACATGAGTTCCTAAAAGCCCGGTACTACCGGTAACAAAAACTTTTTTCATGCTTCTATTTCTTTTTTTATTGCATTCGTCATCAAAGGTAATTTAATCCAGATGGGCAATATCTTCATTACCAGCCAACTTATAGGATTAACCATGATGACAGAATCTCTTTTGAATAGCTGATTGACACATCGTGCAGCCACCTTATTAGGATCAAGCAAAGTCAGTTTTCCTAAAAAACCCTGTTTTTCAATTCTTTCGCAGACATCTTTATTGGTTTTCATCGCTCCCGGATTCACAACACTCACAAAAACATTGGTATCTTTTAGTTCCTCATGTAATCCCCTGGAAAAGGAATGGATAAATGTTTTGGAGGCGGGATAAACCGTTTTAAAACCAATCGGTGAAAATGCAGCCATGCTGGAAACATTTAAAATATAAGCTTTGGGTTGTTTCAAAAGATTAGGCAACAGCTGATGGGTCATTAAAGAAGTAGCCATAACATTGACCTGTAATATCGTATTGATATAATCAGGCGTAGCATCCACAAATTTTCGGGTTCCTCCCAGACCGGCATTATTAATTAAAATGTAGATATTAAAAGACCTGTTCAGCTCCTCTGTTATCTGCATTACATTTTCATTTACAGAAAGATCAATTTCATAATAATGTGTTTTTACATAATAGGTTTCTGCTATTTTTTCACTTAAATGAGCCACATTCTGACCAGGCAGACTGATAAGAATAACATTGATCTTCTTTTTAGCCAGATGCTCGACAAACGCCTTGCCTAATCCCTGACTTGCTCCCGTTACAACAGCAAATGATTCTTTAGTATCCATGATAAAAATTATGGTACAAATGTATCTTTATGAAGAGCCTTTTTTGTTCCATCTTATATGACTGAACACATTTAAGCACAAATCATAAACAATTTAAAATCAATATGATAAAAGTAAAAAAGGTTAAAATTTATAAACCTGAACTTATTTTTTAAACTCAGAAGGGGTCTGATCAGTGAATTTTTTGAAGGTGGTATTAAATGAAGTCTTGGAATTGAATCCGGATTCGAAAGCAATCCCTAAAATGGAAAGCTTATTGGTCTCATTATTTTTCAGCAACTTTTTAGCATGCTCAATTCTATATTCATTAATGAACTGAAAAAAGTTTTTTTGAAAGCCGGTATTGATCACATACGATAAATGATGAGTAGAAACAGACAAGTGTTCTGCAAGCTTAATTAAATTCAGCTCACTATCCAGGTAAAGTTTTTCTTTTTCCATTACATTTTCAAGCTTTGTTTTAAGCCGGGATAATTCTTCATCAGAAATGAGTTTTCGTTTGATTTCCTCATTTTCATCATTAATGGATATGAGCTCATCCCGTTGTTTTTCCTCAACAGGATAAATTTCTTTTTGCTTCAGCGAGTAATACGCTACAAAATAAACCACTAAAAGAAAAGCTATATTGATGAAAGCATTTAATGATGTAGAATCATAGAAAAGATTGTAGATAACATATACGATATTGATAATCAAAAGAATGAGAATAATATACTCCAGCCAATTAAGATTGATCCCTTCCGTATTAGCAGAGAATTGCTGAATTCTCTTTTGATGTTTCCGTATGGTAAAATAAGAAAGCCCTGTATAAAATACCGCCTGGAATAATATCAATCCTATAAATGTAAACTCAAAAAAAGATTGGTTTTCAAAGTTTCCGTAACGTTGTAACAACAAATTGATCAGAAAAATAACAGGTAAAACAGCATATTTTACGTCCGACCTCTTAAACTTAAATGAAGGATTTGTAAAAAATAAAACACTGAGATAAAACATAATGGGTGTAAAAAACTGAACGAACTGAACAAAAAGAATGGAATGAATTTCTATCGGAGAAACTTTGATCAGTGACCAAATTTCATCCAGCCAATACGTAGACCACAAAAAAAGAAACAAACCAAACCATAGGTTGGCTTTTCGGTTAACTTTAAGGGGATTGGCCAGTTTTAGCAAAGAAAGCAAAACCAATGAACCATAGATAAGTATGACGATAAAACGATTCAACTCTATTGTATTCATTGGTTTTGATATTTTATTTAAAGATAGGTTTTTTATCCTATTCTTTTCCTGACAAAAATTTCATAGCTTAAGTACAGGAGCGGAATCGCCATAATGCCAATATACAAACCGTTATCCATTGCTCTTTCAGGTTGATTGATCACCGCATATAGCAAACCAAAAAAGGCTCCGCCAAGATGTGCTGCATGACCTATATTATCATGTTGTCTGGGATTAAGCATCATATAGACGGAATAGCTGAAATAAAGAAGCCCGAAAATATAGCCCGGAATTCCGATAGGAATAAAGAATATATATATTTTAAGATCAGGAATAAGTGCAATTCCGGCAAATAATATCCCTGAAACCCCTCCACTCGCTCCAATAGCAGAATACCATGGCTGCTTCTGATAGATAAACAGGGAAAACATATTTCCGAGCAGTATAGAACCAAAGTATACAATTATGAAACCCAGATTTCCAAAACCTTCCATTACGATAGGCCCAAAGAAATAAAGGGTCATCATATTAAACAGAAGATGCATTAAATCTGCATGAAGGAAACCTGCAGAAAGGAGACGGATGTACTCTTTCCTGTTTTGGATAGCTCCTACATTAAATTTATACTTTTCGAAAATACCATGATTATTAAAAGCAATAAAGCTGATAATACTGGTAGCTATAATAACTAATAATAAGATATTCATGATTAATTTAAAATTTAATTTTCGTCACTATCAGTATCTCCTTCAAAAAGATCACCGATAACCCCACCGTCTTCATCAATGCCTTCAGTATGTTCAGGCTCTTCATATACTTCCGGTTCCTCTTCTTCGATCTCAGGAACGGTAATATTTATTGATTTTACCTTGAATTTGGTAAATTGATTTCCTATTGCTTTTATACCTTTCACCATAATAAAATCATCAATATTTATGGTTTCAGGATCACGTTCTTTTCCTTTATCTTTTGAAAAAATGATTTCTGCAGTGGATCCGTTGGCTACTATCACGTTCTCAATAAATGATTTGCTATGCTCCGAAGGCATGAAATTCTGGGGATTGGTATTATTTTCGAGAAGGAATCTTTTAATAAAATACATCTCTTTTTCCCCATCGTAATAAATACAAGTTACAGGTTGCTGCGGCCGCCATTTTTCAAGGATCAGATAATCATCGTCAAAACGATTTCCAAGGTCAAAACTTACCAGCTTTGCCTCTCCATTGGAATTAATCGTCAGGATTTTATCATCTCCTTTAAAATTCCCTAACAAAGTCCCCCTGCCATCAGCATTTAATCTTCGTACCGTATCATCAAACCAGATTCTTCTTGGAGCCAGGGTTGAAATACCTTCTTCCTTAAGGTCTACTTTTTTCACGGAGTATTTGGTCACCAGGTTTCCTTTGGAATCACGGCCTTTAATTGCCAATTCAGAAAAATCGATATCCATCTTATTTTTTCTGATTCTTGGATTTGGTTTCAAGAGAACAGTAACCGTTTCAGCTTCTCCATTCGGATTAGCGGAAAAATAAAGCACTTCGGAGCCTTTTTTATCAGACGCCAGAGGATAATCTGTATTTCTTGTCACCGCCGTCACGGAGAAACGTTTCATATAATACGGACCTTCTTTACCTTCACGGTAGATCATATTATACACTGTTCTCTTGTCGTTTTTCTTCCAGACAGCCACATGCAGGAGATCTTTTCCGATAAAGGTTTTTGCCTCTACTTTGACGATCTTCATACTTCCGTCTTTTCTGAAAGTTATAATATCATCGATATCGGAACAGTCGAACAGGTATTCATCTTTTCTCAATGAGGTTCCTATAAAGCCTTCTTCACGGTTTACATAGAATTTTTCGTTAGCCACGGCTACTTTTGTAGCATCAATGGTATCGAAAATTCTTAATTCGGTTCTTCTCTGCTTTTCTTTACCGTACTTCTTCTGAATATTTAAATAATACTCGATAGCATAAGCGATAAGATTAGCAAGATTATGTTTAACCTGCTCTATCTTACCTTCAAGAGCAGCAATATTTTCTTTAAATTTATCTAAGTCGAACCTGGAAATTCTCTTGATTCTGATCTCTGTCAGCTTCAGAATATCTTCCTCAGTAACGGCTCTCAAAAGATGCTTGGTATGAGGTTTTAATCCTGCATCAATAGTTTTGATTACTTCTTCCCAAGTCTTTACTTCTTCAATATCGTGATAGATTCTGTTTTCGATGAAAATCCTTTCCAATGAGGAGAAATGCCAGCTTTCCTGAAGTTCGTGAAGTTCAATCTCCAGTTCTTTTTTCAGCAATGAAACGGTATGATCCGTATTCATTCTCAGGATTTCAGAAACACTCAGGAACATTGGTTTATCTCCCACAATTACACACGCATTCGGAGAAATTGTTACCTGGCAATCTGTGAAGGCATATAACGCATCAATTGTTTTATCCGGTGATACGTCATTATGGAGATGGATCAGAATTTCTACGGTGTCGGACGTATTGTCTTCAATTTTTTTAATCTTGATCTTACCTTTTTCATTAGCCTTTAGGATAGAATCTATCAGATCACTGGTTGTTTTGGAAAAGGGAAGTTCAGAGATAACCAAAGTATGTTTATCGGTCTGTGTAATTTTGGCTCTTGCACGTACTTTACCACCTCTTTGCCCGTCGTTGTATTCAGAAACGTCCAGATACCCTGCTGTAAGGAAATCTGGGAAAAGTTCAAACTTTTTTCCTTTAAGGTGAGCTACTGAAGCATTGATCAGTTCATTAAAGTTGTGAGGAAGTATCTTCGTGGATAATCCTACACCAATCCCTTCTACTCCCTGCGTTAAAAGTAAAGGGAACTTTACGGGAAGATCTATAGGCTCGTTATTTCGTCCATCGTAAGATTTTGCCCACTCCGTTGTCTTAGGATTGAAAACTACCTCCAGTGCAAAAGGGGTTAATCTGGCTTCAATATACCTTGCTGCTGCAGCCGAATCTCCGGTAAAGACATTCCCCCAGTTTCCCTGAGTGTCAATCAGAAGCTCTTTCTGCCCGATCTGTACCATGGCATCAGTAATAGAAGCGTCCCCGTGGGGGTGATATTTCATTGTATTTCCTACAATGTTCGCTACCTTATTGTACCGCCCGTCCTCCAGCTCACGCATGGAATGCATAATTCTTCGCTGAACGGGTTTTAATCCATCGTAGACCGATGGAATCGCTCTATCTAAAATCACGTAAGAAGCATAGTCCAGAAACCAGTCTTTATAAAGTCCGGAAACTTTCTTCAGGCTTTCGCCTTCATGTGAATTTTCTTCTGTCATTATTCGTTTTTAACGTTTTTCTCGTTATTCGCTTTTACTACTTTATTTAAAGAGAATTTCAAATCATTTACTTCTTTTGTCGTCAGGTAAGAAATTTCGTATTTCAACATGGTTGAACCACTATTCTTACTTGAAATTGTAATATATAATCTTTTTACAAAGAGTAAATTGACGATCTCGTATTTTATTAATTTGTATTTTGGAAATTCATCACTTAAAGGTTTATCTAAAAATGGAATGATGTTCCTGTTTTTGAAATTGAGAGCCTCTCCATCACTATCATACTCAAATATTTGTCTTCCGGTAAGATGGAAAGCTAATAACATAATTACCGGTACAATAATCAGCAGATAGCTTTCTGATCCTAAAATATTAAATTTATATTCTTCTAAAAAGAAGGACACAATTCCGGCTATTAAAAACATTATTAAGAGGGTATTAATAAAGTTGTAGCCCGGTGCTTTATTACGGTTACTTAATCTCATTGTTATTTGTGTTTAAGTTTAAAGGTTATGCCATTTAAGTTTTTTAAAGATTAATTATTACAGGAAAGTTTTTTGGAGGGATCTATTTAACTTTCTACTTCGCTTATTAGTTCTCTGCTATCAATATCCCCGTCTTCTACAACAAGATTTTCAAGAATGAAAACCTGCCTGTCCGGTGTATTTTTACCCATATAAAACTCTAAAAGCTGTTCTATGGTCTGATCTTTTCCAACAACTACAGGCTCCAGGCGGATATCTTTACCTATAAAATGTTTAAACTCATCGGGAGAAATCTCTCCAAGCCCTTTAAATCGTGTAATTTCAGGGTTTTTTCCTAGTTCATTCAAAGCCTTTACCCTTTCCATTTCCGTATAACAATACCGGGTTTCTTTTTTATTTCTCACCCTGAATAAAGGAGTCTGAAGGATATAAAGATGTCCGTTCTTAATCAGGTCCGGGAAAAACTGCAGGAAGAATGTAATCATTAAAAGACGGATGTGCATTCCATCGACATCCGCATCAGTTGCAATAATAACCTGGTTGTATCGCAGATCTTCAAGACTTTCCTCAATATTTAAAGCGGCCTGCAATAAATTGAATTCTTCATTTTCGTACACCACTTTCTTGGTCAGTCCGTAGCAGTTCAATGGTTTCCCTTTCAGTGAGAATACAGCCTGCGTTTCTACGTCTCTTGATTTCGTGATGGATCCCGATGCGGAATCTCCCTCGGTAATAAAGATCTGTGTATCCCCTTTTCTTTCTGCCTTCTGATCATTATAATGTTGACGGCAATCACGCAGTTTTTTATTATGAAGCGATACTTTTTTCGCCCGCTCTCTTGCCAGTTTCTGAATTCCCGAAAGTTCCTTTCGTTCTCTTTCGGAAATTAAAATTTTCCGTTGAATGGCTTCTGCAATCTCAGGGTTTCTGTGCAGGAAATTATCCAGTTTGCTTTTTAAGAAATCAATGATAAAGGTTCTTACAGTGGGACCATTAGGGCCCATATCATTAGATCCTAATTTTGTTTTGGTCTGGGATTCAAAAACAGGTTCTTCTACATTAATTGAAATGGCAGCAATGATTGATTTTCTGATATCCGAAGCATCAAAGTTTTTGTTGAAAAACTCACGGATTGTTTTCACATATGCTTCACGGAAAGCATTAAGATGGGTACCTCCCTGCGTTGTGTTCTGCCCGTTCACAAAAGAAAAATAGGTTTCAGTCTGTGATTTATCCGAATGCGTAATAGCTACTTCAATATCATTATCCATCAGGTGTACGATCGGATATAGAATTTCGCTTTCCAGTTCTTCTTCTAGCAGATCTTTAAGTCCATTTTCTGAATAATAGGTTTCCCCGTTAAAAATGATCTTCAGTCCCGGATTCAGATATGCATAGTTCCGGAGCATTCTTTCGATATACTCTTTTCTGTATTTGAAATGAAGAAAGATTTCTCCATCGGGTATAAACGAAATTTCAGTACCGTTCCTGTCCGAAGTATCTTTTTCCTCATGGTTTTCCGAAATGATTCCACGTGAAAATTCCGCAACCTTCATTCTTCCGTCGCGGAAAGATCTTACTCTGAAATAATCGGAAAGCGCATTTACCGCTTTTGTACCAACACCATTCAATCCTACGGACTTTTTAAAGGCCTTACTGTCGTATTTACCTCCGGTATTCATTTTGGAAACGGCATCCACCACTTTTCCAAGCGGAATACCCCGGCCAAAATCACGAATCGTTACCTTTCCGTCATCTACTTTTATTTCAATTCTCTTACCCGATTTCATCCTGAACTCATCGATAGAGTTGTCCAGAATTTCTTTAAGTAAAATGTAAATACCATCATCGGCGGAAGAACCATCTCCAAGCTTTCCGATGTACATACCGGGACGCAAACGAATATGTTCCTGCCAATCGAGGGTTCTGATATTATCTTCTGAATAGATTGGATTTATTTCTTGTGACATAAGTTATTTCAGCAAACACACAAAAGTACGAAAATGCTTAAAATTATCCGAATTTTTCTAATTCATTTTTTTCAATATTATGTAATATGTTTTGCATTATTATCAAGCAAATTTTATATTTACATCATTATTCAAGATCAAGTGAAAAACCTACGTGATTTTCTTCTATTTTTAGTAATACTATTTTTTCCATTTCTTTCATTTTCTCAAATCCCGGGATTGGTAAATTATAGTGAGAAAGACGGGTTGAATAGCTCCTACACCTATTCTATGAGTCAGGATGACAAAGGACTTATCTGGATTGGTAGCGATAATGGACTTTTCAGGTTTGATGGTAAGGAATTTAAACAATACAATAAAAAAAGCGGGCTTAAAAACATTGATATCCTTGGGTGCAACCCTCTATCTAATGGTGAGATTTTCATCGTAACCTACCTGAGTGATTTTGCCTATCTGAAAAATGGCAAAATCATCAATCCGGATGATAACAAAGAGCTTAGGAAACTTAAATTCCGTGACACTTCCCATACTTACAGCAGTGGAGATTCAGTTTGTATATATACAGCCAACAATCCAAAAGATATCTATATATACAGACGTGGAAAAGTAACAACAATTCCTCTTTCCTTACATGCAGGTTTTCCCTTAGTGGGTCGTAATCCTTATATATTCAGTATGGATGTGGCCAACCACCTGCTTTACCTTACAGATGATACCCAAAAAGTTATAGCATATGATATCCTCACAAGAAAGAAAATACTATGCAATATTTCATTACCAAAAAGTGCCATCTACAGAAAGGGGGACTTCTTAGTTGCTTACCGTGGAAATACTATTGATATCTTCAAACGAAAAAACAAATTTGAATTCATTAAAACGCAGTCGTTTTCTGTTGGAGAACCGATCCATCAGCTTGTTATTGACCGTAACGACAGATTGTGGGTATGTTTAGATAAAGGAGGAGTTCTTTATTACAAAAATACTTTACAGGATGGGAACCTATCCCGGCCCATGAAGATCATGAATGATTTTGTCATGAATCATATCCTCGTAGACAAGGATAAAAACATCTGGTTTTCCACCAGAAACAATGGTATTTACTTTATTACAGATAAGTTTTTCAACAATTATATCCATCTTCCTGTAAAGAATAATTCTTCCTACATTACAGCTATCGGAAAAAGTGGTAAAAACATTATCATGGGGTACAATGAGGCAAAATTCGGCATTTTAAAATCGAATACCATCATTGATGTATCCCTTGAAAAAAATAGGAAAATTGAAACAAAGGCCCTGTTTTCAAAAGGGAATAGTGTTATACTGGGGCTTAGTTTAAGAACGTACCAATACAATACCGATAATAAAAAAATTACAACCATTGGTGATTATAGCTTAAAAAATATAATCCCTTATAATGACAGTTCAATACTCCTCTGTACTTCCCAGGGTCTTACACTTTATAATTTCATTACCGGTGCCAAATCTGACCTGTTTAATGAAAGAGCCTATACAGCCCTACGCTACGACAAAGACAGTGTCTTTGTTGGAAGTTTTAAGGATGTGTATAAAATGAATGTAAAAACAAATAAAAGACAACTATTTATTGAGGGATATTATTTTAAAGATATCAAAAAACTTAAGCCTCATGTATATGTAGGCTCAACCAATCTCAATGGAGTCCTTATTTTTAATAACAAAAAGATCCTCAAAAGAATCACTGAAAAAGATGGTCTGTCCACAGACCAGATAAAAAAAATCGAAGTTGAAAATGAAAACGTTTTCTGGGCGAGTACCAATTCCGGTTTGAGCAGGATAGAAATAAAAGGGAAAAAACTGGCCATCGATAATTTCACACAAACCGATGGGCTTCCCTCTAACGTAGTCGCCGGATGCGTTATAAAAGACGACACCATTTATGCCGGAACTTCAAAAGGGCTGGGTATCTTACCTATTCACAACTTGTTAACCCAGCAGAAGTTTATCAATAAAAAAGTAGTCATTAATTCTGTAACCGTAGGGGATAAAGAGATATTTGATCTCAATCAGGAAATTAAAGGGCAAACACCTGACAACACAATAACTTTTGACGTCAGCTTTCCGGATTATATCTCTCAGGGTATGATCAAATTCAAGTATAAAGTCGAAGGTCTGACCGATGAATGGCAAATAAGCAATTCATCTAAAATCATGTTTAATTCAATTCCGCCGGGGAAATATACTTTTAAAGTTTTCGGGCTCGGTTATAATGGAAAACGATCCTATACATTTTCGTCCATAGCATTTGAAATTAAGCCCAAATTCTGGCAAACCTGGTGGTTTAAATTCTTCATCATTATAATAGGATGCTCACTTATTTTTGTGGTGGTTACTATTTACTTTCAGAGAAAAAGAAACAAAAAACTCGAAACGCTTTATTATGAAAAGAAGATTGCCGAACTTGAGTTACAGGCCATCAAGGCACAAATAAATCCACATTTCATTTATAACTGTCTCAATTCTATTCAGTTTTTGCTCTACAAAAAAGATTATGCGGAAACTGAAAACTATTTAAACATATTTGCTCAGATGATACGAAAAACGTTACACTATTCTGAAAAGACATTTATGCAGATCAAAGAGGAAATTGAATACCTTTCCCTATATCTGAATATGGAAAAATTACGTTTAAAGGATCAGTTCGACTACACCATAACACGTTCAAAAAATACAGATGAAAACTGGATGATCCCATCATTACTGATACAGCCGTTTGTAGAAAATGCCATAAAACATGGTGTTTCCGGTTTAAAGGATCGAAAAGGAAATATCAGGATTACATTTGATTATACCGATTCACTTCTTTGTATTACTATTGAGGATAATGGCGTGGGAATAGAAAAAAGACCGGAATCTGCAAAAGCCAATTCTTTCGGAGTGAAATTATCTCAAAAAAGGATTGAAACATTCAGGCAGCTTTTTGAGACTGATATAACGTTGGAGCTGAATAATCTTTCCGAAAAGGACGGAAAACAAGGTACACAAATTAAACTATATATGACCCCCTATGAAAACCAAAATACAAGCCTGCATCATTGATGATGAACAAGACGGAAGAGATTATATTTCTCTCCTGCTGAAGAATGAGTTTCCGGATATACAGATTTCGTTTCAGGCCTCAAGCGTAGAAGAAGCCTATGTTAATCTTCTGAAAAACGCTCCAGATATCTTATTTTTAGATATCCAGCTAAAAGACGGTACCGCATTCGATTTGCTTTCAAAATTCAAGGAGATCAGCTCGCAGATCATATTTATTACCGCCTTTGAACATTTTGCGATCCAGGCCATAAAAAATGGAGCAACGGATTACCTTCTGAAACCTATCAAAAAGATGGATTTTATTATCGCTGTAAATAAAGCTCTGGAAATCAACAAAAAGAACAGAACTTCTACACCGGCTGTTCACCAGAATAAAATAAGCCTACCTACTATGCAGGGATTCAAGCTTACAAATATCGCAGATATTGTTCGTTGCGAAGCGGATTCCAGCTACACTACATTTTATATGAGTGATAAAACAAAGGTTATTGTATCGAAAACACTGCATGAATTTGAAGATTTTCTTTCCGATTATAATTTTTTCAGAATTCATCATAAACACCTCATCAATCTGAGCCACTTAAAAGAATACATCAAAGGAAAAGGAGGACAGGTGATTATGACTGACAACTCTGTTCTGGATGTTTCCGTCCGTAAGAAAAATGATTTCTTAAATAAAATTGAACAATTGGAATAAATCCTAATCCGATTTTTCAAAAAGCAAAATCCCTCCATCCAACATAATATTTTGGATGGAGGGATATTTTATATGTATGTAAAATATCGTTTGAATCCAGACGCTAAATCACAATTAAGAGAAATTACATAACACTTATTAGTGAAGCAGGAACACTTATTAAATCACAATACCCTGGCATCAGATATCGTAATACATTTATAACAAGTTCATAAACAAATTACTAATAACTAAAGTTTTTTCTGGTTTTTGATTGATAAAACCAGTAGCACATTATGATAAGAATATATTTTTTAACGATTTATTTGTTCCTTGGATGCCTTCTGATGAATGCACAAGCTCCTTGTTCTGATTTTAACGGTACCAGTAATCCTTTAGGAAACTGGCAGCTGGATCCTGTAAACAACGCTGTCAATTACAACCTTGGCAGCCCCAATACATTAGACGGTTCACAATATCTTATACTAGATGATCTTTCCGGTGGGTCCTGGTTCATCAATCCTGTTGACTATAAAAACATAGGCCAAAGATTCCTGGGACAATGTCTGTATTTCGATTTTTATCTTGAAAAAGACGGAGGTTTTAATGCCCCACTCCATCCTACTATTTACATTCTTTCAGGAAATCAGGCGATTACGTTTGTTGCCAATGCTACAGTAACCCCTAATAGCGGATGGGTCCGGGTACGTGCTCCATTAGCTTTAGCTACGAGCTCAGCTTTTCCAAGTAATTCAGAAGGTACATGGAGCATGCCGGGAGGTACATGGACTGACTTCAATAATGTATTGAACAATTCAACAGCAGTAATGATATCGCCAGACATTACTTCAAGCCCAAGCGAGAGAGTATACTTCGACAATATTTGCATCAAATCATGTGACGGATGTACAGCAGACTTTAAACTTGAAACATCATTCAGTACACAAGGTAATAACACAGGAACTGTGAATTTAACTCTTACCAATCCAATTCTTGTTTCAACACCCAATAATCCGGGCAGTAGTTACACTGTAAACTGGGGTGACGGAACAACATCTCCTTATGTTTTTTCCACTTTAACCCATACTTATGCCACTCCTGGTACATATACGATATGTGTTACTGAAAAGCAAGGAAAACTATTGGTATGTACAAGATGCTTCACTTTCTGTTATTCCAAATCAACAGTCCCTTCCAGAGAGGCTAATATTGGTAATACAGCACCTCAGATTGATATCAAAGCTATTGGCAAGGCAGAGTTAACAGCGATGGATAATGAGTATAGACTGGTTCCTAACCCCGCTAAAAACTATGTGGATATTCAAACAAATCTATCCTCAAGAGGACCTGTTTCCATAAGAGTTCTTGATACATCGGGAAAAACAGTGCTGGAAAAATCAGAAAACCTTGAAAGCGGCCGCCAGAATATAAAACTAAATACTGAGCACCTTATTCAGGGGAATTATATTGTTGAAATTAAATCAGCCAATAAAATAAATTCTCAAAAATTGATTATTTCAAAATAAAATCCAAAGTTTTTAAAAGAGCTGTTCATATCCGAACAGCTCTTTATTCATTTTCATGTTGGTTACAGTTAACCTCCGATTAACAACACTTATTAAAAAAACACCAACACTTACAAATTCACAGTATCGGGATGTTTACTATCATGATACTTTTAGTCTACCAAAAAAAACAAAAACTTTAACCTATGAAAACAAAAACGCTTCTGGTCCTTGCCGGACTGGCAACTACACAATGTATGTTTAATTCTTGTGGCGAAGACAACACAAACCTGCAAAATGAAAACTACAAATCAACCCAATCATTACCTAAAACAGCTCTAAGCTTTACCAATGGTACTTATTTTACAGATCCTCAGGCTGTAAATGCAGGATTCGAATTTATCCGAAGTAAGTTTGCTCAAAATCCGGGCTATGTTTTAAATCAGCAGGATCTGAATACATTTTACGAAAAAGCTCAAATTGCAACGGATGAAAGATTACCACTTGATCAGGTTAATAATATTATTAACAAAACAGTAAGTTTAATGCAGGTACCTTTTGCACAGGCTGTTCAACAATTAAATATTTCAAGTGCTGCAAAATCATTAGCGATAACAATTAATAACGGTTCAATCATTCATTTAGAGGCGAATGCAGCATATAACAATCTTCCGGCTAATGAAAAATCAATGATTAAGAATATCAATGACTACAAATACAATGCTGAACAAGGAAATTACCTGATTACAGGAATTCCAACCGGTAAACAACCGTTATGGATTACAGGCGGTATGATCGGTATGGTAGGCGGTGGTATCATTGGATTTGCAGTAGCAGGTCCTGTTGGAGCACTTGTAGGAGCAGGAATAGGTGTGGTTGGTGGTATTATAACAGGAGCTATACTAGGAGCTAAGTAAACTATGAGAATTGCATTTCCTTATCAAAAAATAAATTTCTTAATTGCTGTTATGGGCCTTGCGCTCATAATAGCAGTTTTCTCTTTTCATAAAGACCCTTCTTTAAAATATAAAATTAAAAATATTGAACTGAATAGTGAGGCCATTTATTTAATACAAAGAGGTACAACAGGAAAACTGGGAAATGTCGCAAAAGACTTTAATATCAATAATAAATATGCTTCTCATTTGGGAATTGGTTTTGTCAACAATAATATCCTAACCATTTATCATGTGTATGTGGACAAAAATAAAAACAATAACAATCTTTATATTGATAGTATAGACGAATTCATCAGTCCTGAAGACCTGAATTATTTGTCTATCTGGAAACTTAAAAATATTGATACCGCAAGTTTTAAGCATATTAAACAGACCCTTCGCGAATCTGAAAAAGAAAATATCAATTTTGATTTTAAGTTTGAGGAAAACAACAAAGCCTATTATTGCTCGGAATTTATCGTAAGAATATTGGAGAAAAATAATATAAAAATCATGTCTGATCATAAAAAAAACATCGCCGGAATAATGAGCCAGATTTTAAAAAAAGATACCCTTACCTATTTCCCTGTAGATGGCTTTGAAAATAGTAATCAAGTAATCAAAATATTTGAATGGATAAAATAATCTTTGATATATACTCAAAAAAATAAAATCACAAATAATAAACATCAGGGTTATCGAATTGGGTAACCTTTTCTTATATCCATACTTCTGTATTGGAAAAAATAAATTAAATTCGAAGTATATAAAATACAGTCAATGATACAGCTTCCTCTTTCCAAGCTTTCCAATGTTGGAACTACTATTTTCAGTCAGATGACTCAATTGGCAAATGAAAATCAAGCCATCAATTTATCTCAGGGATTTCCGGATTTTATGCCGGATCCAGAATTACTGAATTACGTGGATAATTTCATTAAAAAAGGGTTTAATCAATATGCTCCCATGGGAGGGATGATTGGATTAAAGGAAGAAATTGCCAGGAAAATTGAAAACAGCCATCAGGCCATTTATCATCCCGACTCAGAAATTACAGTAACGGCAGGGGGAACACAGGCTATTTTTACAGCCATAGCCACGTTCATCAAGAGAGACGATGAAGTGATTATTTTTGAACCGGCTTATGATTGTTATGAGCCGACCGTAGAACTTTTTGGAGGAGTTATCCGGCGTTTTGAAATGAAGGCCCCGGATTATGTGATCGATTGGAATGCTGTAAAAGGAATGGTTAATGAAAAAACCAAAATGATCATTCTTAATAATCCTAATAATCCTTCGGGAAGGATCTTAAAGGAAAGCGATATTCAGGAGCTTATTCATATCGTAAAAGATACACCGATTCTCATTTTAAGTGATGAAGTATATGAAAATATTGTTTTCGACGGAAAACAGCATTTAAGTATCTGCAAATATCCAGAACTAAGGGAAAGAAGCCTTCTGATAGCTTCATTTGGAAAGCTTTTTCATGTTACAGGCTGGAAAGTGGGCTATTGTGCAGCTCCAAAAATCCTGACCGACGAATTCAGAAAAGTTCATCAGTTCAATGTGTTTAGCGTGAACACACCCATTCAGCTGGCGCTAGCCGAATATATGAAAGATGATGAACATTACAACCACCTGAATGAATTTTTCCAGAAAAAAAGGGATTTTCTACGGCAAGGGCTTTCGACTACTTCATTCGAATTACTTGATTGTGAAGGAACATATTTTCAGGCTTTAAAGTATGATAAGATATCGGATAAAAATGATTTTGACTTTGCCAGCGAATTGACAGTGACCCATAAAGTAGCCAGTGTTCCCTTCTCTTCTTTCTACAAAAACAAGATGAACGAAAACGTGATCAGGTTATGCTTTGCAAAAAAAGAGGAAACGTTAGAAAGGGCAATTGAAAATCTATCTAAAATATAGCACATAGGTAAAGGTACCTGGTCAGATGAGTGGAGAAAGCAAGCGGGCTAAATGTTCAAAGAAAATCTTTAGCTTAGGTCTTTTTCTCCATTCATTAAGATGAATTTCAGAGCAATCATTCATATCATGAAGAAATACCTGCTCAATCTCCCGGTTTATTTCCTTATCAAATACAAGAGTATTCACCTCAAAATTCAGCTCCTGACTCCTCACATCCATATTTGCAGTACCTACTGATGAAAAAAGATCATCTATGATCATCGTTTTAGCATGTATAAACCCTTTTTTATAAAAAAAGATTCTCACATTACTTTCCAGTAATTCCTCATAATAGGAATAAGCAGCTGCATTTACCACAACAGAATCTCCGGACTCAGGAACCATAAGCCGTACGTCAAGTCCGGCAATAGCAGTTTGTTTGATGGCATTGAGAACTGTTTCTACGGGAATAAAATAAGGGGTAACAATATATACTTTTTCTTTGGCCGAAAGAATAGCAGAAGCTGTACTCAGCATGATGGAAGGCTTGGTATCCGGTCCACTGGCGGCTACCTGAATAATTGTGCTTCCTTCTTCATCATCCTTATAATTGAAATAGTCTTCAGACAAAGGAGGAATTTTTTCGGTTGCAAATATCCAATTGCTCAGGAATAAAAACTGGAAATAAAAAGCTCCGTTTCCCTGGATATATAAATGCATATCGCGCCAATATTGTGTAGGGTTAGGATTGATATATTTATCAGAAACATTGATTCCACCTGTAAAAACTTTTGTTCCGTCAACAATAATAATTTTTCTGTGATCTCTGTAGTTGACCCTGTTGGCGAGAACCCTAAAAGTAATTTTGTTGACAGGAGAAACTTCTACTCCGGCTTCTCTTAATCTTGCAAGCAGTTTCTTTCCGATTTTACCACTTCCCATATCGTCATAAAGAAAACGGATAATAACACCTTCCCTAGATTTTCTCACCAGTAAATCCGCAAGTCTATTACCTATATCATCATTTTCGTAAATATAATATTCAAGATGAATATGGTGTTGCGCATTTTCAAGAACCTCAAAAACTTTTTGAAATTTTTCCTCTCCGTTGATCAATACTTCTACCTTGTTTTTACGGGTCAGGGGTGAGTGTCCGCCATGATAAAGAAAATTAACGGTCGTTATAAAATCCTCCAGCTCTTTTTCTCTGATACCAAGAGTTTCATAATGTGTTTCTTTGATATATTTTTTAATCCTGTTATAGATTTCCTCGTTTCTTTCAATCTTGAATGTATAGAACTTATTCTTCCTGTAATTAACACCAAAAACAAAGTAAATCACGATCCCTATTATGGGTAAAAAGACGATCAGTAGCAGATAAGCCAACGTTTTGCTGGTATTTCTGGTATCCATGATAATTCTCACCGCAAGAAAAAAGATCCCTGCAAGATAGAGTATTTCAATCGCAGGTAAAATGTAAGGAAACTGGCTTAAAAATTCTTTAATCATAATCGGTAAGATCGTTCATCATACAATTATTATTCTACATTAAAGATAGCAAAAAGCAGTAGATTCCTACTGCTTTTATTCATTATTATATCCTTGATATTATCTTACAACGCCATTCCTCCCGACACTTCGATTCTCTGACCGCTGATCCATCCTGCATCTTCCGTACACAAAAAAGCGACTACTCCACCTACATCTTCCGGAAGTCCAGCCCTTCCTAAAGCTGTGATGTTTGAAACCAAAGCATTAACCTCTTTATTATCACGTGTTCTGCCACCTCCAAAATCGGTTTCTATAGCTCCGGGCGCCACGACATTAGCTTTAATCTTTCTCGCACCTAATTCTTTTGCCATATATTTTGTAAGCATTTCAACCCCTGCTTTCATAGATCCGTATACTGACGATCCCGGAAGCGCTACTCTTGCCAAACCGGATGAAATATTGATAATTCCACCTCCATCATTCATAAAAGGCAAGAACTTCTGACTAAGGAAAAATACTCCTTTGAAATGGATATCTATAATATCATCCAGTTGCTCTTCTGTAGTTTCAGTAATCGGAGAATATAAAGCAGTTCCGGCATTATTAATTAAATAATCAATGTTCGGACTTGCGGTGTGCTCCTGTAGATGATCTGTTACATTTTTTATAAAGGCATCAAAACTTTTCACATCTCTTGTATCCAATTGGAAAGCAGCAGCATTTCTACCCGATGCCTTGATCTCATTGACTACAGCATCAGCTTCTTCTTTACTGCTTTTATAAGTAATGATAACGTCGAGACCTTTTTCAGCTATTCTCAAGGCTGAATTTTTTCCTATTCCACGGCTTCCACCGGTTATTAAGGCAATTTTTGTTTTTGAATTCATTTTTTCGTTGTTTTTAATGGGACAAAGTTCTGGTATTTGGAGACACAGATGTTTGCTTCAATCAATCTGAAATTTGCAAAATTCAAATCAGGAACGAAACTGTAATGGATTGTATGAAGTTTTTCTCTTAAAGAAATTTGAAAAATGAGCAATTTCCTCAAAGCCCAACGCATACGATATTTCAGAAACATTCCAGGTGGTTTGCTTCAATAGTATTTTAGCCTCCTGGATAAGCCTGTCAGCTATAAATTCCGTCGTAGTCTTTCCTGTATTTTCTTTAAGTTTTTTGTTTAAATAATTAACATGCACAGACAAGCGGTCTGCGTAATCTTTTGCTGTTTTAAGCTGGAGTCTCTGATCGTAGGATTCAATGGGAAACTGTCGTTCCAATAGCTCTATAAACAAAGAAACAACTCGTAAAGAAGCATCATTGGAGGTCGACAATTTTGTAGCCGGCTGTAACTTTTGTCCGTAATGGATCAATTCAAGTACATAATTGCGGATCAGGTCATATTTAAAAATATAATCAGACTCAATTTCAGTTTTTATTTTCCTGAAAAGTACCTCAATTTCATCTGCTAACAAAGCATCAATTTCAAATACGGGGAATGCTCCCGGTTGAAATATAGGCAAGTCTTCAAGCGTATTATGAGATTTATCCTTAATGAAGAAATCTTCGGTGAATACACAGAAGCTACCCGATTGATTAGGATCTTCAGGAACCCAGTGATAAGGAACCTTAGGCGTTGCAAATAATAGCGCATTCTCTTTTATGGGAATAACCTTATCTGCATATTCTGCTCTATTTCGTCCCCGGATCAGGCTTATCTTATAATATTTTCTTCTGTTATATGGCATTTCAGAAGTTGTCTTTACCTTTTCAATGGTCTGAGCAATATCAAATACATTAAAATGACCAATATCTTTATGCAAACCCTTTGGAAAAATACTTTCAATATCCTTCCCCAGCTTTGCAGTCATTTCCCTATAAAAATCTTCCAGAGAAGCATGCCCTATTTTTTCCATAATTAAGTATTTGTAAAATTCAAATATATAAAGTTACACAAATATTGAATTCCAATCATTTATTGTTAATGTAAATATTTTTCATAATATAGTGACATACAATAAATATTTTTCATAACTTAGTTTAAACTAATTTATTAAAATCATAATATGAAAAATCTGAATCTCCAAAAAGGAAAAAAATTAAACAAAAAAGAGTTAAGAACAATTACCGGTGGACTACAAATGTGTGTGGATCCGGATACCAATCAATGCATCGCTTACGGGCGTCAGTGTGCAGAATTTCAATGCAGATACATTCCTTAAATTGATATTTTTTACGAAGCCACTCTTCCAAAGAGTGGTTTTTTGTATCATCCGGTCACAGTATTTAAATATCTTACCTGACCAATCATTCAAAATAAGGAAATATTATGATCGCAAATTATTACTAAAACTAACAATATCATTATGAAAAAACAAAATCTACAAAACGGAACAAAGTTAAATAAAAAAGAGTTGAAAACAATTACAGGAGGCCTTATGCAGTGCCGTGATCCGAAAACCAATGGTTGCAGAATCATTTCAATGGGATGTGCAGAACCTGAATGCCGTCCGGAATTGATTCCATAATATCAGCTGTAAACTTTTTCACATAAAACCATTCTGCACAAGGGTGGTTTTACTTTAGCTAATCACTGTAAAATAACAATTTAGACTATTATACAATTTACACTTCTACTTTGTACTTATTCTAGAGATCGTTATTTTTCACTAAACAATTAAAAATCAACCGCATGAAAAATAAAAACTTTATAAAAGCAAAAAAATTGACAAAAAGAGAATTAAGAACAATCATCGGAGGAATGCTAGACTGTAAACAACCTATCGCATGTCCTACTTATCCCTGCGACCCTCCGCTTCCGGACTATCCTAACGGTTGTACAACCATTTCTCCAAGCTGTGCACAAAAAGAATGTCGCTTGTAAAAGCAATTGACATACAATTTTTATAAAAAAAACGCTCCCAAATTCATGGAAGCGTTTTTTAATTACTATAACTTTAATATTTCTTTTATACTTTATACATTGAATCTGAAGTGCATAATATCACCATCCTGAACAATATATTCTTTTCCTTCCACAGATAGTTTTCCAGCCTCTTTTACTTTTGATTCCGAACCATATTGTACGTAGTCGTTATATTTGATTACTTCTGCACGGATAAATCCTTTTTCAAAATCAGTATGGATAACTCCGGCTGCCTGAGGAGCAGTCCATCCCTGTCCGATAGTCCATGCTCTTACTTCTTTTACACCCGCAGTAAAATACGTCTGAAGCTTGAGAAGATCATATGCTTTTCTGATTAATCTGTTAACTCCGGGTTCTTCTAATCCCAGCTCTTCAAGGAAAATTTCTCTTTCTTCGAAAGTTTCAAGCTCATTGATATCAGCTTCAATCTGAGCAGCCAAAACCACAATTTCAGATCCTTCTTTTTGAGCCATTTCATCAATTTTGGACACCCATTCGTTTCCATTCTTAATAGAATTCTCATCTACATTACAAACGTAAAGTACAGGTTTTTTTGTTAATAGCTGAATATCGTCAATAATTGGTTTTGTAAGATCATTTACAGGAAACTCTCTTGCATTTCTTCCATCTTCAAGAAACTTCTGAAGGCTTTGCAGCGTTTCATAATTAAGAATGTCTTCTTTTTTTCCTGATTTGATAAATTTCTTAGCTTTATCAACTGCTTTTCCTACTGTTTCAAGGTCTTTCAGCTGAAGTTCAATATCAATAATTTCTTTATCTCTCAAAGGGTCTACGGAACCTTCTACGTGAATGATGTTTCCATTATCAAAACATCTTAAAACATGGATAATTGCTTCACATTCGCGGATATTTGCAAGAAACTGGTTTCCTAAACCTTCTCCTTTGCTGGCTCCTTTTACTAAACCTGCAATATCTACAATCTCCACAACAGCCGGTAAAACTCTTTCAGGATTTACTAATTTTTCCAACTCGAATAATCTTTGATCCGGTACTGATACCGTACCCAGGTTAGGTTCGATAGTACAGAAAGGATAATTGGCAGATTGAGCTTTTGCATTGCTCAAACAGTTAAACAGAGTTGATTTACCAACGTTCGGCAATCCTACGATTCCACATTTCATAATGAAACTATTTTATTTTTAAAGGTCTGCAAAGATAGTGATTTTAACACGAGTTTCATAATAAAAAAATCTGCCGGGAATCCGGCAGATTTTTTTTCATTTATTTTCACCTTAAGGATTTGCACCTGTAGCGTTCTGAGCTAAGGGAGCATCATCGGGTGTTTTTTCTAATGTCTTATCTAATGTAAACAGTGATTCGTCCGTTGCACGATCTCCACCAGCAATTTTTAGTTTATCAATCAGGTTCTGAGCTAAAGTTTCCTCTTCAATCTGTTCCTGAACGAACCATTGCATAAAATTCCAAGTTGCCCAATCCTTTTCCTGAAGGGCAAGATCAACAATTTTATATATCGATGTTGTATTGTCTACCTCGTGATTAAAAATGCCGTCAAAGCAAGCAGTCAGAGATTCAGGATCACTTGGAGGTGCAGGAATGGCATCAACTTTAGGTTTTCCGCCTCTGTTCAGTACATATTCCATAAATTTGATAGAATGGTTTCTCTCTTCCTGCGCATGCCTGTATAGAAAGTTAGCAATACCCTGGTATCCTTTATCATCAGCCCATATTCCATAAGAAAGGAAAGTGTGTGCTGCATGAATTTCTTTATTCATCTGATCGCTCAAGGCTTTTTCCACCGCAGGTGAAAGTCTGTTCGTATTCATAATATTTTATTTTTAGTGATTATGAATATAATCCTGCAAAAATGGTTCCGATAAAGTTCTTATTCTTTTAAAAAAACACTAAAATCACAACATAAAATACTAGCAAACAATATTTTAAGCTAATAATTTATAGTTATTCTAAAATAAAAGCAGCTCTTGTAAAGCTGCTTTTATTGTATCGGTATCGGTACCAATAACATATCATTTATTCTTTTGCTTTATAGTTTTGGAAGCCTTTTATTATTTTATTTTTTTTGCCATGTAATCACTTTCATTTCCCAGCCGGTCAATTGCTTTAATGGCAATCGCATTTAAAGTTTTTCCATCCTTATATTTAGGAATATCTTTTGAAAGTGTATCTAAAGTCAGAATTTCAATTTCCCAAACGCCATTATATTGCTTAAATAATGCCCACTGAAATACATCTTTCAAATTTTTATTACTCCAGCTTGCCTGAGCAAAACTTCCGTTATCGGCCACAAACAATGTTGGGGTTGCGAGAGGAGCAGCTTTAATCCATGGACTTTTAGGCACCAAAGCCTTTTCTTTATAGGGCCCGTTTCTCAGGGTGCTTAACATCGAAGGATTTCTCGTAAGCCCTGCGATGCTCCAATGGATTTCACCGGCATCACCTTTCAGAATCTGTCTGGAAAGTTCTATTTGGTTTTTAATCTCGGAAGGACGATCAGAAGTCCTGATTTCCACTGTATTTAATCCCGGCCATAGGTGGCGTTTCATTGTATTTTCAGATTCCCACCAATTCAGCAAGGCTTCAAAACCCTGCCCTTTAGAATCAATAGGCCAGTACAGTTGGGGAGAAAAATAGTCTACCCATCCTTTATTTAACCATAATTTAGCATCTGCATACAATTCGTCATATTGAGAAGATCCTGTAATTCCCGCAGGATAACCCGGTTTCCAGATCCCGAACGGGCTGATTCCGAATTTTACATAATTTTTTTCCGCATGAACTTCTTTGTAAATTCTTTCAACAAATTTATTGACATTATCTCTTCTCCAATCTGCCCGGGATAAAGTTCCTCCACTGCTTACATATGCATTCCAAGTAGCGTTATCAGGGAAATCACCTCCTTTATTATAAGTTGCATAAGGATAAAAATAATCATCAAAATGCACCGCATCTATATCATATCTCTGCACGATATCCTTTACCACATTAGAAACGTGTCCCTGTGTTTTAGGATTCGCAGGATCAAACCAATACATCCCGTTTTTTAGTCTTACCACAATGTCAGAAAGCTTATTGGCCATAGAAAGGCTGTTCACAGCTCCTCCGTTTGTATGATGTGCACGGTAAGGATTAAGCCAGACATGAAGCTCCAGACCTCTTTTGTGGGACTCTTCAATCCAGAACTGTAACGGATCATAATTGGGATAAGGGGATCTCCCGGTCTCTCCTGTCAGAAAATAAGACCAAGGTTCAATAGAACTGGTGTATAATGCATCCGCAGAGGGACGTACCTGAAATATTACAGCATTAAAGTTGTTATCTTTCAGCATATCCAGCATACTGATGGCTTCGGCCTTTTGCTGATCAATAGATAAATCGTTTCTTGAAGGCCAGTTGATATTCGCAACACTGGCAATCCATGCACCCCGGAATTCCCTGTTAATAGCCGGAAGATTAACTTTAAAAACCTCATCGGCTGGTGGTACAGGAACTGGTTTAGTATTAGCCACAGGAGGCTTTGATATATTTTTAACGGGATTGGCTATATTTGGATTTCTGGTTGGTTTTACCGTATTATTCTGAACGGTACGGGAACTTCCACAAGATGCCAGTACCCCCAGCAATATGATCAATTTTAAATTACTAACTTTCATAGGGTGCAAAACTACATTAAATTATTTTTTTAGTTTTTTAAAAATATTATAATAAATTGAATTAATTCAACTTTTATATATAAAAAAAGCCTCGATTTTCGAGGCTTTCACTTATATTGAATTTCATTATGCTTTCGCAGATCTTTCCAGTCTTTTTCTTTCTTCTTCAGAAAGTACTTTCTTTCTCATTCTGATGAAGTTTGGAGTTACCTCGATTGCCTCATCACCCTGGATATATTCCATACATTCTTCTAATGAGAATAAGATTTTCGGAGCAACACCAGTATCTTTATCTTTTCCAGAAGCTCTCATGTTATTCAACTGTTTTGCTTCTACGATGTTTACTACTAAATCTCCTGGTTTGTTTTGTTCACCAATGATCATACCTGCATAGATTTCCTCACCCGGATCAACAAAGAACTTACCTCTATCCTGAAGTTTAGCAATAGAATATTCAGTAGCCGGACCTTGAGTTTTGCTGATCAATACACCATTGTTTCTTCCAGGAATAGCACCTTTAAATGGCTTATATTCTGTAAAACGGTGTGCCATAATAGCTTCACCAGCTGTAGCAGTTAACATTTGAGAACGCAATCCTATCAAACCTCTTGAAGGAATCTCAAATTCCATATGTTGCATTTCTCCTTTAGTTTCCATAATGTGAAGATCCCCTTTTCTTTGAGTTGCCAAATCGATAACTCTTGAAGCATACTCTTCAGGAACATCAACAACCAATGATTCATAAGGCTCACATTTTTCACCGTCAATTTCTCTTAAGATAACTTGTGGCTGACCGATTGTCATTTCATAACCTTCTCTTCTCATTGTTTCGATCAAAACTGATAAGTGAAGAATACCTCTACCAAAAACAAGGAATGTATTGGCATCATCAGTCTGTTGAACTCTTAATGCTAAGTTTTTCTCCAATTCTTTCGTTAATCTTTCTTTCAGGTGATTTGAAGTAACATATTTACCGTCTTTTCCGAAGAAAGGTGAATTGTTAATAGAGAACGTCATGTTCAACGTAGGCTCATCAATTGCAGTTCTTGGTAATGGTTCAGGATTTTCCATATCCACAAAAGAATCACCAATCTGGAAAGAGTCGAAACCTACTACAGCACAGATATCTCCAGCTTGTACTTCAGTTACTTTTTTCTTTCCTAAACCTTCAAAAACGTATAATTCTTTTACTTTTCCTTTTACAATTTTACCATCAGCCTGAGCAAGACCAATCCACTGAGATTCTTTAATCTCACCTCTTGTTACTTTTCCGATTGCAATTCTTCCCAGGAAAGAAGAATAATCAAGAGAAGTAATTTGCATTTGAAGATTACCTTCAGATACTTTCGGAGCAGGAACATATTGTAAGATACCATCTAATAATGGTAAAATATCTTCCGTTTGCTCTAGTGAAGTATTGAACCAACCTTGTTTTGAAGATCCATAGAAGGTTGGGAAATCCAATTGCTCTTCAGTAGCTTCCAGGTTGAAGAATAAATCAAATACCTGATCATGTACTTCATCCGGACGACAGTTTGGTTTGTCTACTTTATTGATAACTACTAATGGTCTTAACCCTAATTCCAATGCTTTTTGCAATACGAATCTTGTTTGTGGCATAGGCCCTTCGAAAGCATCAACTAACAAAATTACACCATCTGCCATTTTAAGAACTCTCTCTACTTCACCACCAAAATCGGCGTGACCAGGAGTATCGATTACGTTAATTTTAACGTCTTTATAAGTAACAGAAATATTTTTAGATAAAATGGTAATCCCTCTTTCTCTTTCAAGATCGTTATTATCCATTATTAATTCTCCACTTTCCTGATTTTCTCTGAAAATGTTTGTAGCATGAATAATCTTGTCAACCAAAGTCGTCTTCCCGTGGTCAACGTGTGCGATAATCGCAATATTTCTAATGTTTTGCATGAATGATTTTTACGGGTGCAAAAATAGTGTTTTTTAATTAATTAATCAGTATGATTATACATTATTTAACAAATTCATAATGAGAAAGTTAAAATAAATCACATGGCAATGGGCTCCCCGGCTCCTTATTCCAAAGTACACATATACCTGACCATCCAGCTGTTAGGCGTTCATTACATCATACCTTCATCTGTATTTTCTAAAAAAATAAACCAATACCATCTGAATAACAAGAACCACACAAAATCTTAATAAAAAAGATTTTTTCGAAATTTTATGTCTAAAGATAAAAATTCCGAATATTCCTCCTACACTGCCGCCAAACAGGGCCAATGCCAAAAGTATGTTTTCAGAAATCCTTCTTTGATGCATTTTAGCCTTTCGTTTATCGATTCCGAATATAAAAAAGCACACCAGATTAATAGCCAACAAATAATAGATCATATCCTGCAAATGTACGATCCTTGTAAAAAATAAGGCATAGTAATTAAAATTTAACCACTATGCCCTATCTTATATTTGATCAGAAATTATAAATTAACCGTGCTTTCCTTCTCTTATTTCCTCAACCATCTTAGCATTAAATGCTGGCAAATCTTTCGGTGTTCTGCTTGTAACAAGACCATTATCCACTACAACTTCTTTATCTTCCCACAAAGCTCCTGCATTTTTTAGATCTTCGCTTATTGAATTCACAGAGGTCATATTTTTTCCGTCTACAACTTTTGCGTTGATCAGGATTTGTGGACCATGGCAAATCGCCGCAACGGGTTTTTTCTGCTGAAAAAAATCTTGTACAAAATGGAGTGCTTTGTCATTTGTTCTTAACTGATCGGGATTGATCACCCCTCCAGGTAATACCAGTGCATCATAATCTGAAGCATTTGCTTCATTAAGATTTTTGTCAACAGTGTATTCTTTACCCCAGTCTTTTTCGGCCCATGCTTTTATGGTTCCGGAATCGGGGCTTACAATATGCGCGGTCCAACCTTGTTGTTCCAAAAATTCTTTTGGTGATTGTAACTCACTTTCTTCAAAACCATGGGTTGCCAGAATTGCAATTTTTTTCGACATAATATTAAAATTTTTGGTGTTATTAATTAAGAAGAAGAAAAAATGATGCCGAGCCCGTGTTATCAATTACTAAAAAAAGTTAAACATAAAAAAAGAGCTGCTTAATAGCAGCTCCCTATTTAATATATCTAACAAATTATTTTTTTGCTTTCACATTAACGCCGATCTCAATGTCTTTACTAATCATCCATTCAGCAGGGTCTGCTTCGGAAGTTCCGAATTTAATTCCCCAATCAGCTCTGTTTACAGTAAATTTAGCATCTATAGAAGCGGAATTAGCTGTTGCTTCTACTTTCGCTGGGAAAGTTACATTCATTGTTTTTCCCAATAGCGTAAGATTACCGCTTATTGTTTTATTTGCACCTGCCACAGCATCTTTAGGAGCTTCTTTAAGGTCCGCTACACTGGTAATTTTAAAATCTGAAACCGGATTCTTCTCTACATTAAAGAAGTCAGGAGTTTTTAAATGCGTTACCAGATCTTCCGGCTTCTTGTCTTTTTCAGTTACTGAAGCAGGATCCACTTTAATAGAAGTCATGTCGATAACAAAATTTCCTGCAGAAACCTGATTTCCTTCAACACTAAGGTCACCTGATTTTACATTAAGAGTTCCCCAACGTGGAGCAAAACCTCCTTTATGGTAAGCTTTCCAGTTAACCACAGAAGCTACTGTATCTACGGCAAGCACTTCTCCTTTGCTTTCAGCAACAGCCTGTTCCTGGCCAGCAGCCGAAGCCTCCGCTGATTTCTCTTTAGTACATGATGCCATAAGCAATCCTACTCCTACTAACGCGATAACACTAATTTTTTTCATATTTTATTTTTTTAAAAAGTTTTTGAACTGATCAGGATTGATTCCTTAATTCTGAAATTCAAAAGTAGAAAAACCTTATTACTTATTCTCTTATCATACATCAAGAAATTAAGTTTCTATTTTCAGATATCCATCATAAAGTCCTAAAACCATACAAATATGTAAGGTGTAAGATATTTCACTCACCATATAAATTGCCTATTTTAGCAGTCTAAAATTTAGAATGAATACAACCAGCTATATACAACAAACGCTTAATATACCTGAAAAAAGCATTACGAATACCTTACAATTATTGTCAGAAGACTGTACCATTCCTTTCATCTCACGATATCGAAAAGATACGACCGGAAATCTGGATGAATTGCAGATTGAACAAATTTCAAAACTCAGCAAGCAGTTTGATGAAATCATTAAAAGAAAGGAATCGATCCTCAAATCCATTGAGGAGCAAAATTCTTTAACGTCTGAACTTCAGCAAAGAATCCAGGATAGTTTCGACATACAGGAACTTGAAGATCTTTATCTTCCGTATAAAAAACGGAAAAAAACGAAAGCCGATGCTGCGAAGGAAAAGGGACTTGAACCTCTGGCTAAAATCATTATGAGCCAGAAATCCCATGATCTGGATTCTGTAGTTTCCCGGTATATGAACGATTTAGTTTCTTCTCCGGAGGAAGCTTTGCAGGGAGCACGGGATATCATGGCTGAATGGATCAATGAAAATATGTATGTCCGCAAAAATCTCCGTCGTTTATTTCAACGCAAAGCAGTTATATCTTCTAAAGTTGTTAAAGCCAAAAAAGAAGAGGAAGGTGCACAAAAATTTTCTCAGTATTTTGAATGGGAAGAAAGCCTTGGCAGAACACCCTCCCATCGACTTTTGGCTATGCTACGAGCAGAATCTGAAGGTTTTGTAAAAGTAAATATAGGAATTGATAAAGAAGAGGCAATCGATTTTATTGAAAATGCCATCATTAAATCTAAAAATGAAAGTAGTGAACAAATTGCTCTGGCGATAAAAGACAGCTATAAAAGGTTACTGGAACCCGCCATTTCCAATGAAACACTACAGGAAGCAAAAGAAAAGGCAGATAAAAAAGCGATCGAGATTTTTTCTGAAAATTTAACCCAGCTATTATTAGCTCCTCCTTTAGGAGAAAAAAGAATATTAGCAATAGACCCTGGATACAAAAGCGGGTGTAAAGTGGTATGCCTTGATGAAAAAGGAGACCTTCTGCACAACGAAACCATTTATCCGCATGCACCTCAGAATGAATCGGGAATGGCAATGAAAAAGATACGCTCGATGGTTAACGCCTATAATATTGAAGCTATTTCAATAGGAAACGGAACAGCAAGCCGTGAAACAGAGTTCTTTATTAAAAAAATTGCATTTGACAAACCGTTGCAGGTTTTTGTTGTTTCAGAAGCCGGAGCATCTGTTTATTCTGCAAGTAAGATTGCCAGAGAAGAGTTCCCCAGCTATGATGTGACAGTACGTGGTGCTGTTTCCATTGGCAGAAGGCTTGCAGACCCATTAGCTGAACTCGTTAAAATTGATGCTAAGTCCATTGGTGTTGGACAATATCAGCATGATGTAGACCAGACTCAATTGAAAAACGAACTGGATTCTACGGTTATGAAATGTGTAAACTCCGTAGGGATCAATCTGAACACAGCCAGCAAATCACTTTTAAGCTATGTTTCCGGAATTGGTGAGAAAATGGCAGAAAATATTGTCAATTACCGCGCGGAAAACGGAGCTTTTGAAGACAGGAAACAATTGAAAAAAGTACCCAGATTAGGAGAAAAAGCTTTTCAGCAGGCAGCGGCATTTATAAGAATAAGCAACGGAAAAAATGCATTGGATAATTCAGCGGTGCATCCGGAAGCATACGGTATCGTTGAAAAAATGGCCAAAGACCTGGGAATAAAGCTGAGTGAACTTATATCTAACAAAGAGAAAATTGCATTAATCCAGCCGGAAAAATATATTAGCGAAGAAATTGGTATCCTTGGGATCCGGGACATTTTAAAAGAGCTTGAAAAACCGGGATTGGATCCCAGAAAGGCAGCTAAAATTTTTGAATTTGACCCCAATGTGAAAAGTGTAAAAGACCTGAAAATAGGAATGGTCATTCCTGGAATCGTTAATAATATTACAGCCTTTGGATGTTTTGTTGACCTGGGGATTAAGGAAAGTGGATTAGTCCATATTTCTCAGCTCAAGGACGGTTTTGTTTCAGATGTGACTGAGGTAGTGAAGCTGCATCAGCATGTTCAGGTAAAAGTAACAGAGGTAGACGAGGTAAGAAAGAGAATTCAGCTGAGCATGATCTTATAAAGGATTTAATTTGAAAATCTCGGAAATTAAAGAAAGAAAAGTTATTCACCGGCCGACTCGTTATTTTGACGAGTCCGGCCAAAGAATTTATCATGCGTACGAGTATCATTTACCTTATAATCCAGGTTATAAAGGAAACGAGACCGAAAGACTTTTTGCCAAGTGGATAGATATGCTTCCTTTTGGTTTAATTTTCTACTTTCTCCTTCATAAAGTAATTGTTATCAGCATTCTGCTTTCCATACCCTGTGTTATCATTGCAGGAACCATAACGGAATGGTCTTGGGGAACAACTTTAGGCAAGAAAATATTTAAAATTAAAGTCCTGGATGATTACGGAAACTATCCCGGATTTTTAAAATCATTCCAAAGAAATCTTTTATGCCTTGCTAACTTTTCCCCTGTCTTCTCTGAATACACGACCAGAACAATTGCCATGGGAAGACGAACCGGAACGCGGGTGAATTTCAGCATGCATATGAACAACACGATCTGTAAGACCTATATTGTAAAAGAAAACAAAATTCCGGAAATCAGGGATCTCCTGAAATATCAGGGTGATCAGAACATTTTATTGTAAAAGCTTTTTTTAAATAAAAAACCGCCCTAGTGTTGTGGCGGTTTCATTTATTGTTTATTTATAATCCTTTGAATCTCTTCTCGGCTGCTTTGCTTCAGGCCATTTTACAACCTCCCCTTTTTCATCTTGCGGCATTACCCTTCTCTCTCTGCTGGTAAACTCAGGATCTTCAGATGCCATATAAGCTAAGGTAGCTGTTAAAATCACATTATTTTTAAGCTCATCAAAAACGATCTTATCATAAGTATCTTTCGTTGTATGCCAGGTATATCCAAAATATCCCCAGTTCAATGAACTTAATGAGAATCCCGGTACACCTGCTGCTACAAAAGATGCATGATCAGATCCACCTCCTCCCGGCATTCCCGGAAAATCGGTTTTAATATTATCACGTACATTTTTAGGAACTGCATTCAGCCATTTCCCGATATAATCATATGACTTCAGAAATCCCTGTCCTCCGATATTTACTACTCGGCCAGTTCCATTATCCTGGTTGAAAACAGCCTGAGTTCCTTTCATAATTTCCGGATTATCAGCAACAAATCCTCTCGATCCGTTCAATCCCTGCTCCTCGCTTCCCCAAAGTCCGATTACAATCGTCCTTTTATTATTAGGGTAGTATTTTTTAAGAATCCTAATGGTCTCAAGCATGGTAAGTGTGCCGGTTCCATTATCCGTAGCACCCTGCGCTCCGTCCCATGAATCCAGGTGTGCAGAAAGAATAACATATTCATTGGGTTTTTCCTTTCCTTTGATCATTCCTATCGTGTTGAAGCTTTTAGCTTCAGGAAGTATTTTTGACTGGGCCTCAAGCTTTATTTTGGGTTTAGCCCCCTTTTCTGCCATTCTGTACAACATGCCATAATCTTCCACATCAATATCAATCATGGGAATTTTAGATGTTTTCGCTCCGAATATTCTGTTTGCTCCCATAATTCCTGTCCAATTGGAAATGGCAATCCCTGCTGCTCCCGCTTTTTCCAGAGCTTCCGGAAGTGTATTATTGTCATATCCTATATTCTTTACATAATCACGGAAATCTTTGGAAGCTTGTTCTTTTTCCGCCTTTAGCTTTTCATATAATTCCGGAGTAGCGAATTCTTTGATCTGATCATCAGAACGTCCGATTTTCTGATACTGCGCAATCAATACCATTTTACCTTTTACAGAAGGCAACCACTGATCAAATTCGGCCTTGGAAGATACCTTTGGAAGTACTATAACCTCAGCTTCAATTGCCTTCTTAGTTGCAGGGCTCCATGCAAGTTGTGTGGCAGATAATGATTTCACACGGGGATATACCATATCTACATGGGTAATTCCTCTCTGCCACCCTTTCCAGGTTCCAAATTGCTGGAGGTTTGCATCTACTCCCCATGAGCGAAGTGTTTTAGCTGTCCATTCATTGGCGGCAAGCATTTCCGGAGTTCCTACCAAACGGGGTCCGATACCATCAAGCAGCTCATAGGCCATATTTTCGAGTTGAGAATTATTATTGGCCTCATTCACAAAACTTTCCACAATAGGATTAAGCTTTTCCTGAGATTTTGCGGGAGCCTGTGCCCAAGAAAACTGCGTTGCCAGAACAACTGCCGGCATTGCAAAAAACGTATTTATCTTCATAGCATTATTGATTGGAATAAAGATATAGATTTCAGCGAAAATTGAAAAGAAAAGGAGAACTAAATAAAGGAAGAAAAGCCTTTATAGGAAAATAATTAAGAAATTAAATGGATAACAATTAAAAAAACAGCTTAAAACAACAGTTAAATTTTTTTTTCAAAATTTGTTACTTTTCATTAATAAAAGCCTGCTCCTCAGCAGAAAGTATGATAGCATCTTCTTTCTCCTCTTTTACCGGAACATTTTCCCAGATGTTTTTACTGAAGTCTACTCTGTACGAAAGTCCCTCCTTATTTGACTTTTCAAAAGTATTGTAAATAATTTCTCTGCTGAATTTTCTTTCATGCTTCTTTCCCTGGTAAAAAGCAGAGTATTTTTCACCTTTAAGTCTTACCAAGGCGGGCAGATACATTCCGTCTCTTTTATAAAAATCAAAAGTAAGTGAAGCATCCCCTAATTGGTAATCATACTCTATTCCTCCTGCCATTTTTCTTCTGATTGGCGGATAATTTGTCTGTAGATAATTGACTTCAAAATAAGTAATCACTTTATCAGTCTTGTTATACTTAAGCTCTCCTATGAGCTCAATACCCGTACCGGATTTAACCTTAAAAGTCATCAGCTGCTCATCCCCTTCTTCAGAGATTATTTTCCCTGAATATTTTGAGTTAATACTGTTAATATGATTAAGTGTACGGTTCAGTTCGAAGCTAAGAAAGTAATTTCCCATATACTCATGAGAAAATTCATTACTCCCCGGCGAAAAAATACTGTCTGACTTTAAATTTTTCAGGTATTTTACATTATTCAGCTGCATCTGGAGAATCTTGTCATAATTTTTACGAATTCCGTCATTATAATTGTAATGGTTACTTTTGCTCCATAATTTAGCTTCCGTAATAACTAAAAAGCAAAGTTCATCATTATCTGATCTTTTTTCTTTGAATACCACATTATACAAGGAAGGCTCATTATAATATCTTTTTTCATAATTCTTTCTTATATCATTAAAAAGTTTTTTTATATCTATACTTACCATTTTTACCTCTTCAATATTTTTGAATGAAGGTTTCAATTTGATAAAAGAATTAAAACCGGGTACTTTTCTTTTCTGATATCCGAAAGCTGATACTTCAAAGTTTCCTGCGTTCTGCCCAAGTGGAGCATAGCCGTCTTCATTGGTGTAAACAACCTGATTATTAAGAACAATCCTCGCATGAAATATGGCTTTCCCGTTTTCTGAATCTATGACTTTTACTTTTTGCGCGGAAAAAAGACCAAAAAAAAGAATCAAATATAAATAAGAATGCTTCATATGATGGGTGATTAATGTAAAACAACTAACTACACAAATATACCCACAAAGGGAAATAAGACAATACCTTGGTAAAATTTAGTGTTATTTAGCTTCTATTTTCAAAATTCGCTAAAACAAAGAGATTGAATATCTGAAAGCATCCATAGAAAAATCCCGGCACAAAAAAAGCCAGCTTAAAAAGCTGGCTTTTAGGAAATTTATTTTTTTGATTCCTCAACAGAAACTTTTCTGAAATCTTTGAACAATTTGCTAAGTTCTAAAGCTGATTTACGAGCTCTTGTTCCAGCTGCTTTGTTTCCTTTTTCAGCTTGTTGGTTTGCTTCAGTTGCGAATGCTTCAAATTCCGCGTTGATTTTTTCAATTAGTTCTTTCATTTATTTTAAAATTTAGGGTGCAAATATAGGTTTTATGGTGATTCCAGCCTAACTGTGATGAAAAAAGTTTACAAAAATTTGAAAAAAAATAATCCTTTATAATACCCAATATAAATTCAAATTTTAGAAGGCGGGTGAAATTTTTAATTTAAAGCTAAATTTTTTCCAATATCCTTTTTAAATTAAGGGTTTATCACATAAAAAATTCAAGGACCATACAGCATTAATACTGTATAAAAATTGCAAAGCATTTTTCAATAGGAAAAGAAGCGGAATTTCAATTTTATAATAAGAGTACACAATTCTTTTTATCTGTTTTTATGTACCTTCGTTTTTTATAAATTATCTGCCTGTCCCAACCATGGAACTGCCAAAAGAATATATATTACGGAATACCCATATCAGCACGCTTTCAGTTTATGAACTTTTAAAGCATACTTCAACGGCAAAATTTATGGAAGAAAAAAACTTCCATGATATTGAACCTGTTGCCCTGGAGATTAATTCGGGGGTTTTTACGAAATCTGTTTCGACAATAGGTTTTCCTAATATTTCCGTAAGCCAGGTAGGTTCTTCAATTGTAACGGCATGCTCTTGTGATCAATACGGAGAAAAACTTTGTGAACATCAGGCAGAGATTATTTATTGTATTCTAGAACAGAAAAATTACAGAATATTCTACGATGCCAATCTAAGACAAAGGACATTGGTTTCACATGCTAAAAGTTTCGGGTTGGAAAATGAACCTGACCTTGACACTTATTTCCAGTTGGAATTACAGAACGGAAAACTCAACATTCAATCCAGGATAAAGGAACTTCTCCAGATAGATGAACCAGGCTTTAAACAAAATCTGCTTCCTACGAGGCAATCGGTTTTAAAGGAACTTGCTATACAAGAAACTGAGAGAAAAAGAATATTGGTTATTGGCAAGCACCGGTATTATAATCATCTCAATTTTTCATTAATGGAAGCTGATACTACCCAAAGCGGTAAGATCAAAAATCCGTTGACCCCTATTCATCCTATGCAACTCGTCTGGAAAGCGGATCAACCTGCTGAGATCAAATTCTATACGGCAATCGCTTCTTTTCAGAATAAATTTAATGAAGAAGCGGACGCAACGGAAATGGAAGCCCTGAAGTTAATTATCCGGAATCCACAGGGACTTGATACTTATTACCACGATCATACTATTTCAGAAGCCATTTCTTCTAAATCCCTGATTCCCGTAAAGCTCAATCTGCTGAAAGCCGAAATTCTGCTTACAGTGTTTAAAAAAGAGCCTTTTTATGAGATTACGGGAGAATTACTATTTAATGATATTTCTCTTTCTTTCAAAAATGTAATAATCCGCCATGATTGTTTCATCTATCATCAGAATACATTGAATCTCATTGACAATCCTGATCTTCTTAGGGTGATCAGATTTTTTAAGTCCAATAATGAGATTCTGCTGATTCATGCATCAAAGTATGAACACTTTTTACATACTGTTTTATCTCCATTAGAGACTCATGTCCAAATCAATTACAGCTACATTCGTACTGCCAGTCCGGTACAGCTTCAGGAAAAGGATTTCCAAATGGAAAAGATCATTTATCTTCACCAGGAAGGCAACTATATCTCCATCACACCCGTAATGAAATACGGATCCGTAGAGGTGGCAGTATACTCCCGGAAGCAATTATATGATACGGATCAGAATGGAAATCTGTTTAAAATTGAACGCAATTACGAAGCTGAAACAGCACTTACATCCATTGTCATGATACAGCATGAGGATTTTCAGGACCAACTGGAGGGACATGAATATTTCTACTTGTACAAAGATAAATTTCTGGATGCCGATTGGTTTTTAAGAACTTTTGAAGCATGGAGAAATGAAGGGATAACCATCCTTGGATTTAATGAACTCAAAAATAACAAACTGAACCCTCACTCTGCGAAAATCAACATCCAGGTGACAAGTGGTATCGACTGGTTCAATGCTAAACTAAGTGTGCGTTTCGGAGGTAAAGAAGCTTCTTTGAAACAGGTACACCGGGCCCTTCGTAATAAAACAAAGTTTATACAACTGGATGATGGCACCCAGGGAATTTTACCTGATGAATGGATAAAGAAGATCGACAGGTATTTTCAGATTGGTGATATGGACGGAGAGTTGCTTAAAATTCCAAAAGTTAGCTTTTCGGAGGTTTCGGATTGGTTTGAAAAAGAGGTTTTATCAAAAGAGGTACAGACTGAAATTCATTCTTACTCCAAGCAATTCTCTGTGCTGAAAAAAGCACCTGAAATTCCCGTTCCTGCAGGATTGAGAACTACCCTACGAGATTATCAGAAAGAAGGCCTCAATTGGCTGGGGTTACTCGACCATTATAATTTCGGCGGCTGTCTTGCCGATGATATGGGATTAGGAAAAACTATACAGATCCTCGCATTTATTCTATATCGAAAAGAGAAATATCATTCCGGAACCCACCTGATCATCGTTCCTACTTCCCTGTTGTTCAACTGGCAGGAAGAGATTGAAAAATTTGCTCCTTCTCTTAAGGTATTGATGCATTACGGTCCGGACAGGGAAAAATCAACAAGCCTTTTTCAGGATTATGATATCATATTGACAAGTTATGGAATGCTCCTTTCGGACATCCGTTTCCTTAAAACATTTCATTTTGATTATATTTTCCTTGATGAATCACAAACAATTAAAAATCCCAATTCAGAAAAATATAAATCTGCACGTCTCTTACAAGCCAGAAACAGGATTGTTATTACAGGAACGCCTGTTGAAAACAATACCTTTGATCTGTATGGCCAGCTTTCATTCGCCTCACCCGGATTATTGGGGAGCAAACAATATTTTAAAGATACGTATGCCATTCCCATCGATAAGTTTGAATACAGCAAACGTACTATTGAACTTCAACAAAAAATAAATCCTTTTATTTTAAGAAGAACAAAAAAGCAGGTTGCCAAAGAACTTCCCGAAAAAACAGAAATGGTAATCTACTGTGAAATGGATGCAGAGCAACGTAAAATCTATGATCTTTATGAGCGTGAATTACGCGATTTTATATCCGCTTCCACAGATGATGAAACACTAAAAAACAGCATGCATGTTTTGACAGGTCTTACTAAACTCCGTCAGATATGCAATTCTCCTGTATTACTGAAAGAAGGCTATTCAGGTGATCATGCTGTAAAGATCCAATTATTAACGGAACAGATTGAAAATAAATCAAAAGAACACAAAATTTTGGTATTTTCACAATTTGTAGGAATGCTGGACCTCATCAAAAAAGAACTTGAAAATAAAAATATCCCCTTCGAGTATCTTACAGGACAAACCAGGGACAGAGGTACCAAAGTTCATAGATTTCAGACCGATGACAATGTGAGGGTATTCCTCATCAGCTTAAAAGCTGGTGGTGTAGGACTCAACCTTACAGAAGCTGATTATGTATATCTAGTAGACCCATGGTGGAATCCGGCTGCCGAAAACCAGGCTATTGACAGGAGTTACAGAATAGGGCAGACAAAACATGTAGTGGCCGTCCGTATGGTTTGTACCCATACGATTGAAGAAAAAATACTGAACCTGCAGAAAAAGAAAAGTAAACTGGCCCAAGGACTGATAAAAACAGAAGAATCGAAATTACAAGGCTTCAGTAAAGCAGATTTGCTGGAAATTTTAGAATAGTCTGACGGCATTTTCTTCAACCTCCTTTCTAATTTTACACAATACACATTGCTTGCAATATCTGTCGTTAGGTTTTCGTATCTTTGATTTTTATAATTTTAAAGTTATGAGCGATCGGCTGGAAACCATTGAAGACTATTACAGAAATATCAGAGAAAACCAATTAAAAATGTTTGATTCTCACGATTTTGAATTGGGGAAATCACACTTTAATATCTCTATGCGAAGATATTGCAGCTTCAAAAGCCCGTACAATCGTCGTGATTATTACAAAATAAGCTTCATCATCGGTAAAGGAACTTTTAAATATGGACAACAGGAATTGTATGTAGACCGTCCTGCTTTGTTTTTTCCCTCTCCAAATATTCCTTATTCATGGGAATGCGATGGAGATCTTCAGGAAGGCTACTTCTGCCTTTTCAATCAGGAATTCTTTAACGGAAGTTCGGAATTCAAGCTATTTAAGAAAACATCATTATTTAAGGAATGGAGCATGCCTATTGTATTTTTGACAGAAGAACAGACTCAGTTGACAACGGTGTATTTTGAACAAATGTACAAGCTCAATAATTCAAATTATCCGTTTCGCTGCGGAAGCATTAAAAGTCATCTGGCATCTGTCCTTCATCTTGCCCTTGAAAACCGCGTAGAAGACGTTGATCCTGATGAACTTCCGGCAAATGTACGCCTGTACCGTCTTTTTGACGAATTGCTCAACAAACAGTTCCCTTTAGATTCTCCTGCCTATCCGCTTGCCCTGAAAACCGCATCAGATTTTGCCGAACGCCTTAATGTACACGTCAATCATTTAAATTCTTCTGTAAAATCTGTAACCCAGCTTACTACCACACATATTATTAAGGAAAGGATGTTTGAGGAATCTAAAAACCTTTTAAAATACACCAACTGGGATATTGCGGAAATCGGTTACACTTTGGGATTCGATCAACCCTCTCATTTTAATAATTTCTTCAAAAAATATTCAAATACCTCGCCGCTCAAATTCAAGCACGCGATTTAATTCTTTGAATTTTGTAATTTTTTATTTGTCTTTTAAAATTGATATCAAAAATTCCCGGCTTATTTTTGTATCATTAAAAAAGAGATGAATTATGTTGAGAGAAGCATCTGAACAAAGGATCAGATTGATCACCATTATGGCTTTTATATCCATTCCATTATCGGGGTTTGTTACAGATATATATCTGCCCTCCTTCCCCTCAATGGCTAAAGGAATGCATGTTTCTGAAAAAGATATACAAATTACCCTTACCTCCTATTTGCTGAGCTACGGAATTTCCCAATTATTCGTGGGAGGAATTTTGGATAGCATCGGCCGGTATCGCCCCAAGTTAATCGCATTGTTTTTATTGGTAATTACAAGTATTCTAATCACCATGACCAATAGCATTTTACTGATTTGCCTTCTCCGTATCCTTCAAGGGATAGCCGTATCAGTGCTGGTGGTCGCTACACGGGCTATTTTTGTTGATATTTATGACGCGGAAAAAGTAAAACATTATCTCAGTTATTTTACAATTGTTTGGTCCTTAGGTCCGATTCTCGCTCCTTTTCTTGGTGGATATCTGGAAAAATTATTCAACTGGCATGCTAATTTTTACTTTCTGGCTTTTTATGCCGGTGCAATACTGCTATTTGAATGGTTTTTCAGTGGAGAAAGTCTTCCACAAAAAAAGAAACTCAATTTTTCTGAAAACATCAGCTTGTATAAAATGATGCTCCGGAACCGTATTTTCATGCTGGGCATTATTATTTTAGGATTAAGCTACTCGATTGTTATGCTATTCAATATCACGGGTCCCTTTATTATCGAAAATACTTTCCATTTCACCCCTGTTGTTATCGGATACTGTACACTAATCCTGGGGTTCTCCTGGATGATCGGTGGATTTATCGGTAAAAAAAGAGTATCATTAGGCTTTAAAGCAAGAATACTGCAGCCTATCATATTACAATTAACTCTCATTACGGGACTCATTATTATAAGTTATTTTTCTGAAAGTTTATATATCATGATTCCTTTTGCATTTTTTATTCATATCTGTTCGGGGATTCTATTTACTTCATTCTTCACAACAAGTATGCTTTATTTCCCTAAGAATGCAGGGACTGCCGGTGGACTGATGGGAGGACTGGTGTATATTATTACTTCGGTTACAAGTTTCATTATCTCCGTAAGCGGAACTGTTAGTTTACAGAAAGATCTTTCCTGGCGGTATTTAATTATTGCAATAATCCTTCTGGGTATCATTCTTACCATGAACCACACTTTACAAAAAGAAAAAGCAGAGAATTGATCTCTGCTTTTTTATTTTCATACCTGCTGATTATAAAATGCCCCGAATCAAATTGTTGATGCCGGGAATACAATTGTTGGTGGATAATGTTTTATGCTAAAGAGTATATGAGTTAATATTGCACTGTCAAAATAAAATTATTGTAATTTCATAGAGAATACGGAAACTTATATTTCTTATTTCTCTATTTAATTAAAATGTAATTATAAAAAGCTCAAAATAAAGTATATTCATGATAACGTTCGCCAAAAAACAATGGAAGCAGATAATGATCATTCTGATGATCTATACGACGTGGAGTGTGGCGGCATTTCTATTTCTGATCCGACTACAGGGATTGGAGACCACCCTGAAACAATTCGGAACAGGAAGTCAGCTTTATATTAATTTTATTCATACTGTTGTAAAGGGAACCATTGTATACTATATTCTTATTTATCAGTTACTGATCCCTCTAATAAAAACCAGAAACTGGAAGAAAGCGATTTTACAAGGGTTTTTATTCTTTACCATACTGACCATTTATGAATACATTTGGAATTTCCAGATTCAAAACCCTAAACCCACAGATCCAAGTTACGTTTCACCCAACGTATTCTTTCTCACTGCTGCATTACTTGATCTTGTTATAATTTTGATCGCCGTCTTTTTTGCCACGATAATAACTTCCAATGAAATGCGTAAGCGTAAAGAAGAGCTGGAGAAGGAAAAATTAAAAGCCGAACTTGCAGCCATAAAATATCAGATCAATCCTCATTTTATTTTCAATTCGCTAAGTTTTATTTATACAAAAACCCTTAAAACAAGCCCGGAGGCAGCTCATGCGGTACATCTTCTTTCAGAGATTATGAGCTATGCTCTGGATGATTGGGATGAACTTGGAACAGTGCCTCTTGCATTGGAAATTGATCATATGAAAAAAGTAATAGAAATGAATCAGATCCGGTTCAATCATATGCTAAAAGTAAAGTATCATCAACATATTGAAACCGATGAAGCTTACATATCTTCTGTCCCGACTCTGGCATTGGTTACTTTGGTGGAAAACGCTTTTAAACATGGGGAATTGAATGATGAAAAAAACCAGGTAACCATTGAGCTGGAAGCCACAAAAAATAAGATCTATTTCCTTGTCAGCAATAAAAAGAAGAAAGGCCCCAAAGAACCCTCAAAAGGAATAGGATTAAGCAATGTGAAGCAACGTTTACAACTCATGTACGGTGATAAGCATTCCTTTGCTGTTAAAGAAGATGAAAACTATTATTTAAATGAAATAACCATTAATCTTTAAATTATGATTAACTGTATTGTAGTAGATGATGAAGCCCACGCAATAGAATTACTCGCATTGCATATTGAGCAAACACCATTTCTGAAACTTGTAGGTTCTGCTATGAATCCGGCAGAAGCTTTACAAATTTTGAATACTACGGAAGTGGATCTCATTTTTCTAGATATTCAGATGCCGGGTATGTCAGGAGTTGAATTTCTACCATTACTAAATGACAGGTATAAAGTCATCCTCACTACCGCTTTCAGAGAGTATGCTTTAGACGGATTCGACCATAATGTTGTAGATTATCTGCTTAAACCAATTTTCTTTCCACGGTTTTTAAAGGCAGTACAACGGGCGCAGGAAATCATTTCTTTATCTACAAAAGATGCAGAAGACGATTTTATCATGGTTAAGACAGAATATAAAGGAAAACTAATAAAAATTAAAACCCAGGATATTGTATACATAGAAGGAAAAGGAAAATATGTATGCTTTCATACCAGAGATGGAGAAGAAATCCTGGCATTATTAAATATCGGTGGACTTGAAAATAAATTACCAGGTGATCATTTTCTCAGAATACATAAATCATTCATTATTGCAGTCCCTTTTATTATGATGATCCATGGAAATTTAGTCCAACTCGAATTTACTAAAAACCAGATACCAATCGGGCAGACTTACCGCGAATCTTTTATGAATCAAATGCTGGGTAAAGTAATTACCAATAAAAAAGAAGAAGGCCCGGAATAGGATTACAGACAATAAACCAATATACACAAACAATCAATTTATAAATCAAAAAAATGAGAAAATCATTATTAATCCAATCCGTTGGAGTTTTAGCCCTTTCACTGGCAACATCATGTGCACCTTCCTATTTTGGGAAAACATATGCTGCCACCCAAAACGTAGATGTTTATTTTGATGCTGCTGATGTAAAAAGAGAGCATGAAACAATGGGGACAACAGAAATCAATCAAGGTTTCAGTTCCATGGATGCTATGCAGCAAAAAGCGATTGAATTAGGCAAGTCACGAGGTGCAGACGGCGTTATTATGAAGCTTACAGAAGAGGTTACGGGAAGTTCGAAAAGCGATTTTGGAAACATGAAGAAAGGAAGCAAAAACAATACTTATACCGGTGGGTCGGTAACCACTAACATGAAAGTAAAAAAGATACAGGCTACTTTCATTAAGTATAAATAAGCCAAATGTCCTTTATTCTTATCAGGCTGCTCCTCTGGCTTCTTTCGCAGGCTTTATTCTAAAGATTACCTGCTTTTCATTTATTTTTAATCGTTCAACATTATTTAACAGTTTCCACCAAAACTGCAGGAAAAGTAATGTCCGAAAATTAATAAACGTCCCCCAGACAAAACAATGAAAAGTACGTGAAGCCAGTAGAGCCAGCCGTCTATATGATAAAGCTCTCCTTATCGTTTAAATAGTCGTTTTCACTATAAACAATTCAGATTGTTTTCATCCGAAGTCACCTGTGGCTTCGGATTTTGATACAAAGACCTGTTCCTTTAATTAATAGATGATAGTACCATATATAGCTCATTTTGATTTTTCAGCTCCATCTTTTTATTGATCCTGTATCTTCTCGCTTCAGCAGCTCTGATTGTAGAATTGGCATATTGAGATATTTCCTTAATTCCAAAATTCATCTTCAGAAGCGTACAGAAGTTGATATCCGAAATATTCAGATCAGGGTATTTACTTTTCAGGGTAGGATAAAAATTAGGATATATTTTCTGGAACTCTATGTAAAATGCATTGATATCTTCTTTAGCTAAAAGTATCAGTTCTTTTGTATTTTCTGATTTTGCATTCGAGATGTTATCCTTTACAGTTTCCGTTTCAGCTTTTTCGAGGTTAATGATATCTGCCGGCACTTCATCTGGTATTTTATTCTGAATAGAATTATCCTCTTTATTTCCTTGTTTCTTTTTATAATAAAGGAAACCAAAAAGAGCTGCTAAGAGAATAACACCTGCACCAATAGCAATATTTATTGGTTTTGATGACACCTCTTCTACATTGTCAGAAACCTTACCATTTATTTTATTAATAAAATTTACATCCCCTGATTTTTTCTTTACCAGATCAACGCTATCTATAATCCGTTTATACTTTTTTGAAAAATAAGTAGATTGTTCATAATCTTTCAATCCTTCATATGATTCAGCCATCATGGCATACACCTCATACTGCTCATATCGGTTATGATCTTTTTGGGAGTCCATAATAGCCCTTGAAAAATAACTAATAGCTGCAGGATAATTCCCGGATTCTTTTTCAACGATTCCTTTATTTATTAAATTCTGGATGATAAATCTATCGTCCGGAAATGAAGCAAGAAACTGATCTGTGATAGCGATATACTTTCTGGCTTCATCTACTTTTTTAAAGCGTGCCAGGGAACCGGCCAGGGACTCAAGTGTACAGATTGTGGTTACCTTCTTCAATCTGCTTTCATTACCTATTTTTAGACATTGTGAATAAGCAAGTTTTTTAAGTCTGACAACCTCTTGCTTGGTACTTTCATTAAAATTTTCACTAATCGTCAATAGCTCAGCCTTTGCCACTGTGATGTGTATATCATTAACCAGCTTATCATTCTTTATAGTAACAAGTTTATTATACTCCTGACATTTATTTAAAATTTGTTTTGCAGCACTTAGGTGATCAAGCTGTAAGAGTACTTTATGATAAGATAACAAAATGCGACATATCATATTGTAATCATTTTGTTTTATCGCCAGATCTACACCTTCATTAATTTTGGCCAAAGCCGCATCAAAATCACCATTAAGTTGATATATCCTAACTTCTTCAAATATTGAATAAACTTGCCCAGGGTAAAATTTCTTTTCACGGGATAGATAATAAAGAACTATAGCATTCTTAAGCGTGAGTCCTGGATTATTATCTCCTGTTATATAATTTTTTTCCAACAACCGGCTTACACTATCAATTTCTTTACTGCTATTCTGTGCCCCGGTATTACTACAAAAAATAAAAAAAACAATAAAGAATGTGGATGTTTTTAATACTTTATTTATTAGCATGTTTCTAAATTAATTAAATATATACAATTGGTAATTATTTTACAGGACTATTGACTGCTTTTCAATACAACTCAATCCCTGTATATTTTGTGTATTTATATGTTTTTCCATTTAACCAATTTACATTTATGACCACAATCAATCATATAAAAAAATGCACTTACACAAATATACATAAATTAACACATCTCTGCACAATAGGCGCTTTAAGGTTTGTTTATAAGTTTTTTCATTATAGTTTTGTGACAGGAAATTATTTAAATCAGAAAGTAAAATAAAACAACAAAAGATCAACTTCAATAAAGATCACTTTAAAAAAAATTAACACAATCTCTTAATTTAACTTAAAAAAAACACAAATGAAAAAAAATTGCAGTTAAACGCTAAAAAATACATTTAATTACTGATCATCAAAAAATTTCAAGAAGATATATAGTTTTTCTAATAATAAGCAAAAAACACAAATGATGAGAAAAAGTAATAATAAGTCAGTTTTTTATAATTGATTATTCTTTGAGACTTCAAGATAATCATTAATTAGTGTTAATAGTTTTAAACTGTTTTTTATCCGGGGCCAATTGGTCCCGGATTTTTTTAATGACTATTTAAATAATAATGTATGATTTTTCTTTGAATCAAAAGCAGAACCTGTATTATTTCGTTTTCTTACAATAAACGCGAACAACAAATCGGTAGCTTCGTGTATCAAAATATTCAAAAACAACATTATGAAAAAGTTTCTCTTTAGTGTTTTAGCTTTATTAACAGCGCTGCTCCTGATCATTGGCATATTAGAACTTACCAGTTCTTATAAAGTTTCAGAAGATATCAACCGAAATGCTCCTGTTCAGACCCAACAACATATCGCTATCCATGCTTCTCCGGAAAAGATATATCAGATCATGAGTGATGTTAATCATTGGTCTGCCTGGAATAAAGACATCCAGGATCCGATAATGACGGTACCTTTTCAAAAAGGCAACAGTTTCGATTGGAAAAGTGGAGGTCTTACAATCAGATCCACCCTACACATTGCAATTCCTTATCGCAAAATCGGGTGGTCAGGTCCGGCATTCGGTGCTTTTGCGATTCACAACTGGACATTTGTTCCGAATGGTGTAAACACGACCGTTGTTGTAGATGAAAGTATGGAAGGGTGGCTTGTTACCATGATGCATAAAAAATTCCAGAGCCATCTGGAACATTCTTTACAGGAATGGTTAAGAAATCTAAAAATACAAGCCGAAAAATAGTTTTTTTAATAAAAAAAGCCATAATTATTCTACAGATAACGAATAATTAACAAAAATAATGACATTTAATTTTAAAATCTTTATATCTTTATAGTCTAATAACCTGTGTTATTATAATCTCAACAGTTTATATACCTCTCGCTTACCCGGGAGGTTTTATAAAACTGACTACTTCCACTCTGGATTACTACAAAGAATTTATCTCACCTGTTATGAAACAGGATATATAGCCTACCTCACATGCATTCTTGATCAATTTGAATTGCCTTTATGATTTTTTAAACTACTTTCGCTTTTCTGGTAATCCTGGCCAGCCATGCGGGGAAAAATCTTTTAAGAAAAACACCCAGAACTTCCTTGCCTCCTATCGCTTTCTGGTATTTTTTCTTTTCAATCGCACGAAGCATTTTTCTGGCAAAAACGTGAGCCGGCATACCATTTTGGGTTGCATTATCCATGGTTCCCTGTGAAGATCCGTCTCCGGTTACGGCATTCATTGAAATATTGGTTTGTATAAACCCCGGACAAATAATAGTTATCAGAATATTTTCTTTGTATAATTCTGCCCGAAGAGCATCAAAAAAGCCATGCAAAGCATGTTTTGCTCCCGCATAACCACTCCGCATCGGAGCCCCGAAAATACCCATAAGGCTTGAAACAACAGCAATCTGTCCTCCTCCATTCCTGATCATGTAAGGAATTGTTGCTTTGGTAAGGGCCACTGTCCCAATATAATCTATGTCTATCAGACGTTTATCAACTTCAATATCAGTTTCCATTGCCAGAGACCGCTGAGACAAGCCTGCATTGTTAATAAGAAGATCAATACTTCCGAATTTTCCAGCTGCCTCTGCTGCAACAATAGCCATATTCTTATAATTGTAAAGGTCCAGTGGTAATACCGCGTACCGATTTTTGGACAGCTTTGCTTTTTGCGCAACTGCTTCCAGCTGATCTTCTTTTCTGGATGAAAGAATTATTTTTGCTGTAGTCTTTGCAGCCAGCTCCATTACCAATGCTTCTCCTATTCCGGAAGAAGCCCCTGTGATCCAAACTGTTTTATCATCAAAGTAGGTGCTCATGATATTGTTCTTTATCTTATTTCAGCCCGGCAATATATTTTCCGGCTTTCATTCCTGAAAAAATACAGCCTCCTAAAAAGGTTCCTTCCAGGGCTCGATAGCCATGCATTCCTCCCCCTCCGAAACCTGCAACCTCCCCAGCCGCATAAAGTCCTTCTATTATTGTATCATATTCTCTTAAAACCTGTCCATTCAGATTGGTCTTAATCCCTCCTAACGTTTTTCTTGTCAGAATATTAAGCCTTACCGCAATTAAAGGTCCGTTTCGTGGATCCAGTATCTTGTGTGGTGTGGCTACTCTTCCCAATTTATCTCCAAGGTATTTTCTGGTACTTCTTATGTAATTCACCTGTGTATCTTTTGAAAACGAGTTATCCAATTCTCTGTCCCTGGCTTCGATCTGAGATTTTACCTTTTCATAATCCAAAAGATGATCTCCGGAAAGTTCATTCATCCTTTTAATCAGATCCTGAAGATTATCCGATACAATAAAATCTTTTCCATGTTCTTTAAAAGCTTCCACAGGACCTGGTGCTTTTTTCCCAAAGATTCTTTTAAAAAAAAGACCGTAATCCTTATTTGTAATGTCAGGGTTTTGCTCGGAGCCAGAAAGGGCAAACTCTTTTTTAATGATTTTTTGTGTTAAAATAAACCACGAATAAGAAAACCCAGTATCCTGTATGTATTTCAGGGTTCCCAATGTGTCAAACCCAGGTAAGAAAGGCGCTGGAAGCCTGTTTCCATTCGCATCAAACCACAGGGATGAAGGTCCCGGTAATATCCTGATCCCATGATCCGGCCAAATAGGATTCCAGTTTTGAAGACCTTCCGTATAGTGCCACATCCGATCCCTGTTGATGATATCAGCTCCGACATTTTCAGTAATCCCTATCATTTTCCCGTCTACATAAGCAGGAACTCCAGATACCATTTTTTCAGGAGCTTTACCTAATCGTTGCGGCCAGTTTTTGCGCACCAGTTCATGATTAGCTCCTATTCCTCCGGAAGCAATAATAATATGGGGTGCACTATATTTGAATTGTGAAACAACAATTCTGCTGGTTGCCTCACCTCTTTCTTTATTGTCATTTTCAAGAATGTCTCCTTCAATGCCTGTGACCTTACCATTTTCTGTAATAAGGCTGGTAACGCGATGCCTGAACCTCATTTCAAGAAGCCCTTTTGCTTTTGCTTCGTAAGCCTTTTCTACAAAAGGTTTTACAACTCCGGTCCCAGTGCCCCAGCTTACATGAAAACGAGGAACGGAGTTACCATGCCCATCCGCGGAGCCATCTCCTCTTTCTGCCCACCCCACCATGAACATCAGCTTAATTCCCATTTTAGAAATATAATCATACTTTTCGTTAGCTGCGAAATTCAGATAGGCTTCTGCCCATTGTTTCGGCCAATAATCTTCTTTACGATCAAAACCTGCTGTTCCCATCCAGTCCTGTTTCGCCAGTTCATAAGAGTCCTTAATTCCTACTCTTCGCTGCTGAGGAGAATTAATCAGAAAAAGACCACCAAAAGACCAGAATGCCTGTCCTCCGATATTCTGTTCTGTCTCCTGATCGATCAATAATACTTTTTTTCCGGCGTTCGTTATTTCCATAGCAGCAGTAAGTCCTGCCAAACCAAAACCTACGATAATTGCATCTGGTTGAAATTCATTGTCCATTGGCGGTAAGTGTAACAAAATTCTATTAACTAAGATAATAGATTTTAACATTATAAAGCGTCAATTATTTTCAGCTTTACTAATTTTATTCCACTTTTATTATGTTTTGAATATTATATTACAAAAGACTTTAATTATGTAAAAGTTGGGATTTAGAAGTAAAAAATATAACAAAAGAAAGGGACCACTTTTGTTATAATACTTAATTTGATATAGTTAAATCCCTTATTATTCAAAAAATATTCGATAAAAAAACAGAAGAATAAAAAAATATATACCACACAACCACTTTAAACACGGGTTTTCCTGTATTTTCTTTATTTTTTACAAAATATTATTTCATATGCTCCGTTTACTATGCACGTGACTCATGTTTGAGTTTCATGGTTATTAGTTTTTATCCTCAACTTAGGTTGAGGATTTTTTATTATATTTGAACTTCTTGTGATTTAATCACATTTGTGTTTTTTTTAGGCCTTCTCCGGAAGGCTTTTTTATTGTCTATCGCCCTACTGTTTCCCATTTCGGACTACTTATAATAAATAATAAGAGGCTGTCATTTAAGACAACCTCTTGTATTGGTTATTAGTAAATACCCCCGACAATCTAAATTTTAGCAAATTCGTTCAGTTTACTTACTGGTTAAGTTTCGGCTAAATTACAAAAATTCATTAATTAGTGACAAATTATTATCTTTAATCTACCATTAATAAATAGTTATGCAAGTAATTTAATTCACTATAATATGAAATAAAAAGCATAATATTTACATTTTCTCATTAAAAATATTGGTTAAGCTTTTCCTCTTCAATATCCAAGAGAGATATTTACGAATTCATTTTTTGAAGGATATGTCTATTATCAGAATGATTACACTGAATAATCGGTATGAAATATGGATTACTCATTATTTACTAATGATATTAACTGGTTTTCTAAAAGGACTTTTATCTTTTAAATATTGCTTTTCTTCTTCTGTCAGGCCACTCGTTGCCAGTCCAATACTACCCGATATTTGTTCATTTTGATGATAATGCGCAAATTCAATACTGTCAATTTTTACTAATTTATCTATTCCCACATTAGTCATGTCTATCAGGTGGCTTTGATTTATTTCACCATTGATAATTTGTCCTATTAGAAAAAAGGGCCTATTGGTAATTTCTAAAACAAAATCAAGTTTAAACTGAGCTGTTACTACATAATCCCATCTATATTTGCAATACCTGCATTGCTTTGCTTTTGGTGTACGCGCAAGTTTTCCGCATTTTGGGCAATTGTTAAAAAATACTTTTTCAGGGTATTCAGATATAATCCTGGTTGCTACATTTAATCTAATCTTTTCATGATCATATTCTGAAGACTCATCTGATTTTAGTTCTCCCAAATCTCCCGTTTGAATATCGGAAAAAGACATGAATGAATACATGCGATAAGTTAAGATTAACTTTTCATGATCAGTCATTAATTCGCTGAAATACGCTATGATATATCTGGCTGTTTCTTTGTCCATAAAGTAAATTATTAGGAACGAGAGTGGTATTTTTTTATCTTCACACAAGATACCCCTTTTATTTTTAGCTTCCTTCCTACTTTCTGCAGCAATCCCGTTTGCTGATTGCGTCTGAACACAAAAACATTTCCACTGGCAGCATTGGTCACGATTAAAAACTTCCCTTCTTCATCTATTTCAAATACTCTTGCCTGTTTACCAAAAGTGGGCTGATATCCTACAGTTTTTAAGGTACCATTTTCAAGTATTGAAAAAATAGCAATATTATTTTCATTACCCCTGTTTGAAGCATACAAGAACTTTCCATCAGGAGAAATATGAACATCTGAACTTTCAAAATTATCTATTACTTCATTTTTATGGGTACTGATTCTTTGGATGTTTTCTAATTTTCCGTTTTCATAGGAATACACATCAATCGCCCCGCCTAATTCTTCGATACAATACGCAAATTTACCATTAGGGTGAAAGGTGAAATGCCTGGGTCCCGTTCCCGCCATAGTAGGAATAAAAGCAGGTTCAGCATCATCCATTGGTTGAACCGCATCATTTTTAAATTGATAAATCCTGATCTTATCCGCACCCAGATCAGAAGCAAATACATAATTAAAGTCCGGTGAAAAAACGGTTGAATGAATATGAGAACGGTCCTGTCTTTCAGGATTGACACTTCCTTCTGAAAACTGGAACCGTTGGACCATCGGATAGATCTTTCCATTATCTGAAATTGGATATACAGAAATACTTCCTTCCGTATAATTCCCATTCAACAACCATTTACCATTTTTGTGAACAGTTACATAAACCGGATTTTCACCACCACTCTTTTGGCTATTGATAAAATTAAGTGTTTTTTTGGCAGGATCAAATTCAAAACTGCTTACACTGCCGGCATTGGGTGTTTTACTTTCCGTACAGGCAAAAATGTATTTTCCGTTGGGCGACAGGGTGATATAGGATGGATTCAGGATATTCTTTGTTTTGACTACTTTTGATAATTTCCCGGTATCTGTATTCAGCTGATATACATAGATTCCATCAGCTGCTTTGTCACGGTTAAAAGATCCAAAAAAAACATAGGTGCTTTGAGAATACATATTAATCCATCCTGAAACAGCAATGGCTATACTTATAATTTTTTTCAATTTACTTTTGCTATGCTAATGAGTTTAATAAAACTATACGATGCTTGATTCAAAACTACATCTTTTTTTATTTAAAATTTTAAAGTTCCCTTTTCAAAAAGGAATTATTTTAAAAAAAGTTTCGTGAAAGAACTTAGTTTTTATAAAGTTGTTCAATAATCAGCGATGAAAAATACTTCACCCCTGTTCTTATGCTTTCTTCATCCACTTGAAAATTTGGAGAATGATTCATAGCAATCATTTCTTTTTCAAAGTTGGAACCTCCAAGGAGAAAATATACACCTGGTATTTTTTGTTGAAAATAAGCAAAGTCATCATTAAAAAACGGAACCTGTCCATAATCAGGAGAAATTGCATTGATCCCGAAAATATCACGAATGGTTTTTATTGCAGTGCCGGTCAGTTTTTCATCATTGATGACTGTAGGGTTTTCTTGTATAAATGAAACTGAAATAAGCTGACTTTTATAAGCATCCTCCACCAATCTTTTAACTTCAGGAATTATTTCCGGAACACGTGATGCATTGGTCTCATACAGATAAGCTTCGAGAAAGAAGTGATCATTTCTAGAATAGACACTCAACTTATCGTCCAGGATGCGATAATCTTTAAAAATAGTATTAGGGTTTATCAATCCTATATCCGGATCTATTATATGCTGAATTTCCCATGGCTTACTTCCTGCGTTCATGCGGGACAAAGAGGTATGAATTTTCCCGGTTAAACTTTTTATCTCCTCTTTTGATAATTCTTTTTTTAATTCAATTCGTATTCTTTTCTGATAAGCAAATACTTCATTCGGCTTCACTATTATTTCTCCTACCGGGAGAGCGGTTACGTGCAGACCATATATTTCATCAGGAGCTATTTTGGAAAATAAATTAGTATTCATTATTCCTTTAGCTCCCATAAAGGTTTCTTCTTCCGGTTGGAATACAAAGTAAACGGTTCCTTTTAAATGTTTTTTATTTTTAGCAAGAATTTCAGCGATTCCCAGTCCGATCGCCATATGAACATCATGACCACAGCTATGTTGAATACCTTTTGTTTCTGATTTGAAAGGCTGCGGATCCGGAAAATCATTTGAAAGTGCATCCATATCTGATCTCCAGGCTATTTTCTTTCCTTCACGTTCACCCCTTAAGATTCCTACTACTCCATACCCATATATATCCGTTTCTACCTCAAGTCCTAAGGCAATCAAATACTGTTTTAGCATCTTCTGAGTCCGAATTTCATGACCTGCCAATTCCGGATTTCTATGAAAATCTCTTCTGATCTCAACAAGTTTATTAAAAATTTTATCGGTTTCGAGCTGAATAGATTGATGGGAAAAAAACTCTTTTTTAGAGTTGGATATTACTGGCTTTTTCAGTTTTTGTGCAGAAACAACAGATACACTAAGGTAAATTAAGCTTAACAGAAGTTTTTTCATAGTAAAATTGATCTAAGTTTTTTGAAGAGTTAACGTTGATTATTATATATAATAAACAATCATTGCAGTATTATCATTACAATTTACACACAAATTGTAACTACATTAGTGAAAATCTTAGTTTCCAAAAACTTAATAACTATTATCTTAAAATAAAAGTAAGCTTTACAAAAAAGACGATCATGTAAAAGTTACTTTCTTATATATAATAAAATACAGCCTAGAAAATAATCTCAGGCTGTATAATTATTTTAGAAACAGATATCAGTTATAAATGAAAATATTCATCTGCTTCTTGATAATCTTAGTATTGTTCGAATGCAACAACATATGTTTCGTTTTCGGCTCCTGCCCCATTATTAAAACTATCAAACCCATAAAAGTACCCCGCTTTTAAATCATTACTTCCCGGTATTACTCCATCTTTTGTAGAAATCTGAAACTGAAATCCCCATGGTCTTGTCCAATTTCCATTGTATGATAAAGCATTTGACCATGTATCCCAATTCGATGGAGTAAAGGTAACATTCTGCACACTTCCATTTGTGCTAGACCCAAACCACAATAAACTAGCATAATAAGTAACATCTGAAACAGGAGCTGACAATAATCTTACTTCAATATATGTATAGGAATTATCGCTATTGGCTCCAGGTGTTGTACCATTATAAGTTGCAAATCTGAACTCCAAATTCATGGAAGGCACTTTTAATGTTGGTTTATTAAAGCCATTAGACTGTAGATTCCTTCCTCTGTATTTTTGTTTTAACAATATGGAACCCGACTCATCGTCAGAAGGCTGATTTATTTTATCCCATTGCACTCCATCATTGACATATAAACCAGGACTCACATCATTTACTTTAGCAATGTTGTAGACAACCATACCTGCCACATGTTCGGACAAAGGAGATGGAGAATTTATAGATGATAATGCTAATCTTGGAGGTAAAAAACCTCTATTATCTGAAGTTAAATCAAGCACAGAATTCGAATTTGGTGTTGTTGTATTAATCCCAACTTGAGCAGTAAAAAATAAAGGATTAAAGAATAAAAACAATAATAATACGATACTAATAATCGGGTAATTTTTCATAATAATTTTTTTTTAAAATTTATGTCCTACAAAATTATAGGCACAATTTTTGAAAATCGAATAGTTTAAAAAAAGATATGTTTCATTTTGTAAAAATTATAAAACACTTAAAATCAACCATTTTTAAAGTTTACATCTACGGAAATGATACATGATATTATTCAATGAAATTATCAAAACATCACTTTTATATAATTATATATTGTTATGCATGTACTCGCAGATGAAGTAAAAAATAAAATAGAAAAATTAGAATATTCTTTCGCTAAAAAAATCATATTCTTATTATTGGTGAAACAGTTCATCACATTGTTGTTTGATCTCTATTTGTGGGGGACCAAACACCTTTTTTATGATTTAATATTACTTTTAACAGTAGGGCCTTGTTATATTTTCACTTTAGTTTCTGGGGATTATAACTTTCAGAAAGTTGGAAAACTTACCTTGGCTTATCTTATGCTTTTAAATACTTTTCTGACCATTGTATATTATCAGAATTTTCCAAGTATTATTGTATATGTCTTTATATTTCCTATTGCATTGCTATTATTTTACAACGTAAAGAAAACAGTTTATATATCGGCCATTTTACTTACAGGTCTTCCATTAAGTATTATATTTAACTATTATTTTATAAAAGACAATATAAATATCAATGATATTCTTTACTATGAAGTTTCCAATACTTATATGATTGTCTGGGCATTTATCATCTTTACTGTTTGTTTATACTATGCAATTCAAATTCTTAGATTGAAATCTGTCTACATTTTCTTAATGGAAAATAATATAAGCGTAGAAGGTTTCTTCTTACTGGAGAAACAGAAAAAAATGAGATTGTTTAAGAATAAATATTCTGAGGATGAGCTTTCAATCACTATTTATGAAAAATTATTTAAAAAAATTGAGCTGTTAATGCAAACTGAAAAACCATGGAAAAATCCGGAATATAGTCTCAAGCAATTAGCACGTGATGTGAATTCCAATACCCAATACGTTTCTACAACCATCAATAATTACACAAAAAATAATTTTAAAACCTATCTGAACGAGTTTAGATTAAATGCTTTTATTGCTTCCCTTGAAGACAAAAATGAAGAATTTTCAATGGAGGAAATATATCTTACTATAGGCTTTTATAACAGGTCAACTTTCAACAGAGTCTTTAAGTCTAAATTTAAAATGACTCCTCAGGAATATATTAACAGCAAGGAAATTTTGATTTGTAATGATGCATGAAAACTTTTTACAATTAATTTTTCAGATAATATTATTTAAAATATTTTTCAAAAAAAATCAATATTTCTTTGTGAAAAATCCAGAGAAATCACACAAAGATTAGATAAAATAACTTCTCAATATTAGGATCTAAGGCACTAAAACCACATACAATTTAAAAATAAAACGTCCAGATCCATTATAGATCTAGACGCTCAATATATTCAATTTTCAATCTTTGAATACTTTTATAAAGTATTGAAAAAATTAGCGCTCAGTGACGCGAAGTTCTATTTTCTGATTAAAATAAGTTGAAATAGCTCAGATTTTAACCTCCTGCTTTTTCATCTGTGAAAAACTGAAAACCTTCTTTTTTCTCAATAAGCTGCATCGGATATAATTTGGGATTATATTCTCCGTTGAGTATCTCATTCAGCGCATGCCTTTTAGACTCCCCAAATGCAACAACCACTATGTTATCCGCTTTATTGATCAATGGTGCCGTTAAAGTAATTCTGAACATTTCCTGAGGTTTCAGATAGTAAGCGGATACCCACTTTTCTTTTTCATCCAAAACATTTTCTCCCGGAAATAAAGAAGCCGTATGTCCGTCATCTCCCATTCCTAAAAGAATGAAGTCGAAAATACCGTCCGGCCCAAGAACTTTTCGGATCTGTTGTTCATAGTCTTTAGCATACTCTTCAGGTGCTATACCTTCCTTATACATTGGAAAAACCTGATCTTTGTTAACCGGAACCTTATTGAGTAAGGCTTCAAAAGTCATTTTAGCATTGCTTTTGTCATCATCTAAAGGAACCCATCGTTCATCAACCCAAAAGAAATACACTTTATTCCACTCAATCTTTTCTGCATATCCGGGAGTTGCCAGCAAGTTGAAAATAGCCTTAGGAGAAGAGCCTCCGCTTAGCGCGACAACAAATTTATCGTTTTTCTCTATTGATTTTTTTGAAAGATCTACAAAGGTATCTGCTGCTTTTTTATACAGCTTATCCAGATCTTCAAATATCGTAATATTCATTTTTTTCTTTTTAAATTAATACTTGTTACACCCAGCTATGCCCCTGTCTTTCAACCAATGAAACACTGTCATCCGGTCCCCAGCTCCCCGCCTTATAATTAGGGAAAGAGGCATCTTTATTATTTTCCCACGCTTCCTGTATAGTAGTAACTACATCCCAGGCTTCTTCTACCTGATCGGAACGCATAAATAAGGTAAGGTCCCCGATAAGCGCATCCAATAATAAAGTTTCGTAGGCTTCCGGGGTATCTTCCTGACAGACAAAGTTATCAAAGATCATTTCTACCGGTTTTAAGACCAGCGAAAGCCCTGGTTTTTTGGTCATAAACTGAAGTCTGATATCCATCAGCGGCTGAATATTGATGATGAGCCTGTTTGCTGATAAAAGATGGGGACTATCCGAGAATGTGGAATGTGGCAAAGGTTTAAACTGGATCGTAATATAAGAATGCTTTTCTTTCATTTTTTTTCCGGTACGGACATAAAAAGGAACATTCTGCCACCTTTCATTATCAAGGTAGAATTTTACAGCCGCAAAAGTCTCTGTGTTGGAATCCTTAGCAATCCCATCTTCCTGGCGGTATCCCTTTATTTCTACACCGTCTATAATATTCTTTCCATATTGGCCCCTCACCGCATAATGATCGACCTGGTCCGGAGAAATTCTACGGATTGCTTTCAGAACATCTACTTTCCGGTCCCTAATCTCCCCGGATTCAAGGGATGCAGGCGGTTCCATAGCAACCATACAAAGGATTTGCAATAAATGGTTCTGAACCATATCCCGTAATGCTCCGGTTTGCTCATAGAAAGCTCCACGAGTCTCTACCCCCACTTCTTCGGCAACAGTGATCTGCACAGATTCTATATATTTATGATCCCATAAAGGTTCAAAAATAGAATTCCCAAATCTGAATGCCAATATATTCTGAACGGTTTCTTTTCCTAAATAATGATCGATACGATAGATCTGTTCTTCTTCAAATGTCTGTGCCAGAAGACTATTGAGCTCTATTGCCGATTGTTTATTATAGCCAAAAGGTTTTTCGATAATGATGCGGTCTTTTTTAGCATCACCAGCTAAAGCTGTATTTTTAATATGGTTTGAAATGGTAGCAATGAAATTAGGCCCGATTGATAAGTAAAACAATCTGTTGGCCCGTACACCATACACTTTATCAAAAGCCTCCAGCTTCTCATACAACGACAGGTATGAACTTTCTTCATCCAGCTGATGCTGAAAGTAGGTAATATGTGCCTGAAAGCCTGCCCAGTCCTCAGAAGTCACTTTTTTTCTGGAAAAACGCTCCAGATTTTCTTTAATATAGCTCCTGAAATATTCATCAGTATTGTCTGCTCTTCCTAGTGCAACAATGTTAAAGCCTTTTGGCATTCTGCCATCGATATACAAGTTATAAAAAGCCGGAAAAAGTTTTCTTTTTGCCAGGTCTCCTGTAGCACCAAAAATTATAATGGTTGTTGGCTGCAAGATTTTATTTTCATTCATTTTTCCGAATTTATTGATTTAGACTTTGCCAAGAAGTATGAAAAACTCCCTCTCTGTCGGTTCGCTGATAGGTATGTGCTCCAAAGTAATCACGCTGAGCCTGGATAAGATTTACAGGAAGAGATGCTGTGGTATAGGCATCAAAATAACCTAAAGCAGTCTGCAGCCCTAAGCTTGGAATTCCATTAGAGGCAGCATAAGCCGCTGTTTTTCTTAATGAGCTTATTTTTTCTTTAACAATAACTGAAATATCCTTATCAAGTAAGATATTGGATAAATGAGGGTCTTGGGTGTACGCCAGATAAAATTTCTCTAACAGCACGGAACGAATAATGCAACCTCCTCTCCAGATTTTTACAACATCTTTTAACGGAATTTCAAAACCATATTCCTCAGATGCTTTAACCAGTAAAGCCAGTCCCTGTGCATAACTGATCATGGTAGCCAGATAAAGTGCATCTCCTACTTCTTTAATAAATGCTTTAGTATCTTCCGGATTTGTTATTTCGCGGTCTGAATACAGCTTGGAAGCGAGGACCCTCTCTTCTTTATATGCTGACAATATTCTTGAAGTAACAGCAATATCAATCGTCGGAATGGAAACTCCGATTTCCATGGCTTGCTCAGAAGTCCATTTTCCTGTTCCTTTTGCCCCTGCTTTATCTAAAATCTGATCCAACAGGTATCCATCGGTTAAAGAATCTTTCTGTTGAAAAATATCCCGGGTGATCTCTATTAAAAATGAGTTCATCTCGCCGCTATTCCACTCTTTAAAAACCTGATATAGCTCATCATTGTTAAGCTTAGCTCCTCTTTTTAGCAGGTCATAGGCCTCACTGATCAGTTGCATAATGGCATATTCAATCCCATTATGAACCATTTTCACATAGTTTCCTGCTGATCCTTTCCCCATATATGCGGTACAGGCTTCATTATCCACTTTTGCAGAAATGGCCTCCAACATAGGCTGAAGAAGACGAAATGCTTCCAAATCTCCTCCTGGCATTATACTCGGTCCAAATCGTGCTCCTTTTTCACCGCCGGAAACCCCCATGCCCATAAAATGCAGATTTTTTGAGGCCAAATCGGCAATACGTCTGTTGGTATCTTCAAAATAAGAATTTCCTGCATCAATAACGATATCGCCTTTACTTAAAAGCGGAGTCAGGCTTTCAAGAACTGCATCTACAGGCTTACCCGCCGGCACCATAAGAATAATTTTCCTCGGACTTTCCAATGCGGAAACAAAATCTTCCAGGGAACCTATCCCTTTTATTTTCATTTCTGAAGTGGCCTCTGCCTCTAATTCTTTTACTTTCGCTTCATCAAGGTCAAATCCTGCGATTGAAAAACCGTTATCAGCAATATTGTAAAGAAGATTTCTCCCCATTACGCCAAGGCCGACCATCCCATAACTATATCCTTCCATTGTATTGGTATTTATTATACAAAGAATAAATTTACGCAAAGCCTATGAGGAAAAAAATAAAAGAATAGAAAAATTCCCTGACTTTTTTCATCTTCCTCATTTATAAGAAGATAGTTTAAAACAAGTTTTTACGGATAATCTTCCGATTTTTAAAAAGGAAAAAAATTCACCTTTATTCGAAATTTTAAAGATATACGATCCCTACTATTGAATAACAGCCTATTTATTTCAGTATAACGTGAATAAATATAAAATTATTTCGCATTTCTCGTCTCTTACCTGACTAGGACCTGATAATTATGAAAATAATCTATTGAAAAATGAATGCTATTTTGTGTAATTAAATCATATATTTGCCAAAATTTAAATTCATGAACTACAAACTTGCGCTTAATACGCAGGAGCCTAACTCTAACATTGTTTTTAATACAATTATGTTTGATTCTTTTAAGATCAATATAGTTGAGAGGTATGCTGGATCAATGAATGCTCGGCCGAAATTGTGTGAAGTTTTATTCAAGGTGAGAACTTTGGATGATGATATCATCCAGAAAAGAGATGGGAATATGAGGGTAAAAATCAAGGGAGATACTTTTGATGATTATCAGAAGTTATCTCAGAAACTAAATTCTTATGAATATAAAAATAAACTGATCAACAGAAAAGATGCTGAACAGGATTACGTTCACTTTATCCTTAGTCTGGTAATTGCAAATTACGATCTCAACTAATTTTTTGTATTCTTACAATAATTTTTATTGCATATTATTCTAAATCTGTAAGAGGTATTCCTATGTTTACACCTGTCAGATTTATTAGGCTCAGGCAATACTGAATTGTCGGACAACTATTCCTTTACGCATTCATCAAGGGAAAAGCCAGCCTTATATGCTATGGAATTATGAAGACTTGCTATTTCATTTTAATTTTCTATACCGCTTTTTATGTATATTTAAAGCAAACTTTTAACTAAAATGAAACAACAATTATTCTTTAGACAGATTATCTTTCTTTATTTATTCTCCCTTTCTATTTTTTTATTCGGTCAAAATAATACCTGGCAGCCCCTGGGTCCCGATGACTCCAACCAACCTTCGTTCGGAACTTCTGACGTTACCAGCCTTACGATGACACCAAATGGTACCCTATATTTTGGATACAGAGATTATGTGAACAATAGTAAAGCCACTGTAAAGAAGTTTAATGGTACCAATTGGGAAACCGTAGGAACAGAAGGATTTTCGGATGGCATTATATCTCAGATAGATCTCACTACAGCCCCGGATGGCACTCCGTATATTGCCTATCAGGATTATGCGAATGGTAGTAAATTGACGGTAAAAAAATTCAATGGTACCAGCTGGGAAACAGTAGGAATACAAGGATTTACGAGCAGTGGTCCCATTTTTATCAGTTTAGTTATAGCCCCTGATGGAACACCATACGTAGGATATTCAGATAATAATAACAATAAAAAAGCTACTGTAATGAAGTTTAACGGAACGATTTGGGAAACAGTGGGAACATTAGGTTTTTCAGCTGGAGATGCCCAATATGTCAATGTTGCTGTAGCACAGAATGGAACTCTATATGCAGGGTACAGAGACATTGTTAGCGGAGGCAAAGCAACCGTGAAAAAATTTAATGGTACCAGCTGGGAGACGGTAGGAATATCCGGATTCTCGGTAGATCTCAGTGCCATGTATGTAAGTCTTGTAATCGCACCTAATGGTACTCCTTATATTGGCTATTCAGATTTCAATGACAGTGAAAAAACAACTGTTATGAAATTTAACGGTACCAGTTGGGAAACAGTAGGTCCGGCACAATTTTCCGCCGGCACAGCCATTTTTACCAACCTTGCCATAGCATCGGATGGCATTCCTTACATAGCTTATGCAGACGGTATTAACAATATGAGAACTACGGTTAAAAAATTCGATAACAACAATTGGGTAACTATAGGTACACCGGGGTTCTCAGCAGGAGGGGTTAACTATAATGTTGATCTTGTTATTAGCCCGGACAATAAAAAAATAATTGTAGGATACAGTTTATCGGCATCTAATGGCGTTTTTGCCAGGTATTACGATGCAGGAGAACTGAGTATCAAAGAAACCTCAATTCAAAATTCCGGCATATATCCAAATCCTGTAAAAGGCGAGCTCAATATAAAAACAGAGAAAAAGATCAAATTATGTACTTTATTTGATATGGCAGGGAGGATCATTCTAACCACCTCATCCCAAAAGATCAATGTCTCAGCACTGACAAAAGGAATCTATATGCTGAATATCCAATTTGCAGACGGCACTTCCTTATCGCAAAAAGTGATGAAAGAATAAAATCAATGTTATTTAGATATAAAAAGGGCCTCTTAAGAGGCCTTTTGTTATGATTACAAACGTCAACTTTTAAATATTATTAGCAAAAATTTTATCCCAACCCACTATTGAATAGTATAATCTTTGGTATCCACTTCTGATAATCTAAAGTAGCCCAATGGAGCATTAGAAGAGTTAGTCTGATTAATAATATTTCCGTTAACAGCTGTAGGAATCGTAGAAAAAGGACCGCTTTCTGAGCCTGAAGCATTCAGTATTTTTCTGAAATAATCATAATACCTTTTGGAAACTGCAATTAATTTAATATTGATAAAATCTCAGGTTGGAACGTTTTCAAAAAGCAGTATAAAAGTCAAAAAGCTACTCCAAATTAATGAAAATAGATCAAAGTTTTTCCGATATAGAACCCAGTACAAATTATTATTTATTTGTCCGGGCAGAAAGGGTGAGTAAATCCTATATCGTTAATTCCATGCATATAAATTCTCTAGACAATAATACCATTTACATGAAGGAGAATGAAATCCCCATTGGAAATATATACAGAGATTATTTCTTCAAAGAATTTGTAACAAAAAAGATGTTGGGAAATAACACCTCATAGAAAATTCTGCAATAATCATTGAAACCAATACTTACCGATTTGAAATCATTCCTTAATAGCTATTATAATAATCCTAGTTATACATACAGGGCTTATTTAAATCTATTTGTTTGTTCTGATCACTTTTCTTTTATTTTTTGCCTATGTTTCAAACCAAAATTAAGCAAGGCATCAATGACCGGAAGAATCTCCTCCATATATTGAGTGGGTGTATAAGAAACGGTAACCGGTTTCGTATTATTCACAGTCCGGCTAATCAGCAAATTGTCTTCAAGCTCCTGTAACTCTTTGGATAGAACTTTTGGCGTTATGCCTACAGACTTCTCCAGCAAATCTGTGAATCTCATCACTTTATAATGATATAAATTATGCAAAATACAAAACTTCCATTTGCCGCTCAATAGCTCAAGGGCATCTTTTATAGCCAGTATTTTTTCCTTATCAATATCTTTTTTTTCGATCATAAATAGTGACTTTCCTAGAGGAAATGAATAGTAAATATAGAGCAAATATCCAATACTTTTGTTTGCAAAATAAAATCATTCGCAATGAAAGTAACACTAATCGCCAATATTTCAGCTAACGGAAAGGTCTTATTATCGGACAATCCCCATCATCAATTACCACCGGAAGCAATGGAATTTTACCTGGAGTATGCAAAACAAGCCGGAAACCTTGTCATAGGATTAAAAACCTTTGAAAATTTCCTGAACTTCCCCCAAGATGGTCGTGAACTTTTTGATGGAATAGAAATCATAGTATTAGCATATGCTCCTTCTTTTGCAGTCCATTCCGCTGCGATTTTCTGAAACGCTAATACTTCTTCAGAAAGCTGTTCACCATCAGCTATATAGGGTTTATAAGAACCTGAAATGTAATTAAGATGCAAACCAATCATATGAGAGGGGGATTTTAAGGACAGCCAGGTGCTTATGCCCGAACCTATATCGCCGCCTTGAGCTCCATATAAATATAAAGTGGTAATTACAACATTTCATACTCTTTTAATAATTGACCGTCCTGAAAAGCACTTCTTTTAGAAAGGAAATAAAGAAACACCATAATATTATTATGGTAAAATGGTTTTTCCGTAACAAATCTATGTTTTAATTGTTGTTAAGATTATGGCTGTCCTTTACCTCCGGCTGCTCCGTAAATCTGTCCAGTTGCAAAACTGGCGTCATCAGCTGCTAATTGAACAAATATAGAAGCGAGTTCTGCAGGCTGCCCCGGCCTTCCTAGCGGTGTATCACCACCGAATTTTTCCAGATTTTCCTGTGTCTGCCCTCCGCTTACCTGCAAAGGTGTCCAAACAGGGCCGGGCGCAACGCCATTGACCCTTATCCCTTTCGGGCCCAGTTGCTTGGCAAGAGATTTCACATAATTGGTCGTTGCTGCCTTGGTTTGTGCATAATCATAAAGATCAGCGGATGGATCATAAGCCTGAATAGACGATAGACCAATGATAGAAGATCCTGGTTTCATATGAGGCAGAGCTGCCTTTGTGATCCAAAAAGGTGCATATATATTGGTTTTCATCGTCCAGTCGAAGTCTTCGGAGCTAAGATCGAGTATAGATTCATTGGCTTTCTGATGACCTGCATTATTGATCAGAATATCCAGACCTCCGAGTTGCTGTACAGCCTGGGCAACCAATTGCTTGCAAAAGGCTTCACTGCGAATATCCCCGGGGATGGCAATACCTTTACGACCTTCCTTTTTAATGAGCTCAATCACCTGCTTTGCGTCTTCCTCTTCTGCAGGCAGATAATTAATTGCTACATCCGCTCCTTCTCTTGCATAAGCAATAGCTGCAGCCCGACCAATGCCTGAATCACCGCCTGTGATCAGTGCTTTTCTTCCTTCTAATCTTCCAGAACCTACATAGCTCTTCTCTCCATGATCGGGTACCGGTGTCATTTTGTTTGCCAATCCGGGAAAAGGTTGCGATTGCTTATTAAAAGGCGGCTTGGGATATTTGTTCCGGGGATCCGTAAGCTCCTTCGCATTCGTTTTTCTTGTAGTAGTACTTTGTGACTGCGCTAAAGCACCGGGAGCAACGGCTGCCACGGCAACAGTTGCAGCTATTTTTCCGATAGCATCTCTCCTTGTTATTTTACTTTCCATATCAATATGATTTATTTGGTGTTTAAAGAATTTATGATTTGAAAATGAGCAGCAGGACACGCCAATATTAAGTGCGAATTATTGAACATGTTACTGATTGCTCAATTGCCACATACTCTATTATATTCAGTGATAAAAGATTGTAATTGATTCGGTTTAATAATTATAATCTTATTACAATTATTTAGTGAGTATAAGTGTAAAGGTAATAGACTGCTCAACAAAAGTTTATGACACAGATCATAATTCAATTATTGTTCGAAGGAATGATGATTAATTGTTATTAAAATATCCCTTATGATAGACTGTCCACAGAATACCATATAACCACAAAAAACTAAAATATGATGGAAAAAAATTATAACATAAGATTTTGTTGGCTGCAAGTTGAGCAGAGCCATCATTGAGTATTATGCAAACTTTATCTATAGTATTTGTAGCACTTCCAGAATGTTTATTTTAAATAGACTAAAATATCAAACACAACTGATTAAACATAAGAGTTGATAAAGAGATTTTACATTTATAAAAAAAAAGACAACTATCAAATAGTTGCCTTTTTTTTGTGACCGCAGAAGGATTCGAACCCTCACTGTCGGAGCCGAAATCCGAAGTTCTATCCATTAAACTATGCAGCCGATCCGTAATAGATTGAAGTAACAAGATCAGAAGGAATTAAACCTTCTTACTCCTATTCTTTAAAGTACTACTAGAAAGTAATCTTTACACCACCCAAAATCTGGGCTCCCAATACTTTATATCCTTTGTAGGTTTGGTAGTTTGAGTTCAGAAGATTATTTCCGGTTGCAAAAATACTGAAATTTTTGTGAAATTTATACTCTGCGGAAAGATTTAAATCTGCATAACCACCAACTTTATCATTAGTGTTCTCTGTAGACTGATACATCATAGCAGGATTTGCCACTCCCTCGATAGAGTAAGAGTTTGTCGTTCTGTCACTTGCAAAAATTCCCTTGAACCCTAGCAATAACTTTTTATCAAGCATTGAATATTTCGCACCAATGCTGGCATTAAATAAAGGAACGTTATAAATATTATCGTAATTCTTCAAATTATACTTTGTGAATCTCAATTCAGCATCTAAAACAAGATTTGCCAGAGGAAAATACTGAATGCTTCCTTTGATATCACTTACATTACCGTCATCGTAAATAGCAGAGAATGTATTCGCAAAATTATATGCAGAACGGTTTAATGTAAAATCATTATTGAAAAGATCATTAGCCTTAAAGAAAAGGATATCTCTCATTTTTCCAAAACCAGCTGAGAAATCATACTTGATTGTTTCATCAATATCCCCTCTTAAACCTGCATAAAAATGATATTTGGTTTCTGTAGGCTTCAACATCTGATCGGAAAGGATAAATGGATTTTGCTGCAGAAGGTCACTGTAAGTGTTTAGTTTTAAACCTCCGTCTACCCCTCCATAGAATTTGAATTCTTTTGAAGCAGCTACCTGGAATTCAGCTTTTGGAAACCAGTAGCTTTTATTGTTTTTAACCTGCTCCATAATGGCACTTGAATTTTTACCATTCAGAAATGCAAATGAAGAACCCACCATTAAATAAGACTCTCCCTTAGTGAAAGTAACTTTCGGATCTAAAGTAGCGTTGAAATAATTGGATGAATTTTTATCCCTGATTTCGAAATCGGTTTTAACGGTTTCCAATCCTACTCCCAAATCAGCATTCATGAGAATGTCATTTTTAGACAATTCTACACCATGTTTTGATAAATTCACCAAAACGGATGCCTGGTTTTCCTGAGCGTCAAAATGATCCTTTAAAAAAGAGGATTTAACCCTTACATCATTTAAGATCTCATTTGAATAGAAATCATAGTATCCGTTCACTTTAAATTGGTTTACCCTCTGCGTCAGATCCACATCTGCTGCAGGTTCCAGAGCATAGATTCCGTAATACCTGTTGTTATCCAATCCATATTGGGCATTCAAATTGAATTTTCCTTTTTCTCCATAGGAGTTTAAGAAAGCCCCTATAGTGGCAGAACTCTGTTTGGAATCCCATGCATATTCTCTTTTCAGTCCCAATGTTGACAGAAAATGCACATCAGCCCCTACTTCAAGCTTATTATCAAGGGTTTTCGAAATGTTGGCATCTCCTAATATCTTTCCGAAATTCCCCATCCCAAATTGCAGGTAATTATTTTGAGCAGATCCTTCAAATTTCGGCGTTACATCCTGACCCTGAATTGTGGAAGTTTTAAAGTCTGAAACAGCAGGAACATCTGTAATCCTGTATTGTACAGGATTCTGAGATTTCTCTTCAGGCGGATAGTTCTTAATAGTTTCTATTGAAGTCTTTTTCTTTTCGATCTTTTTAACTTCCGGTTCTCTTTTTTTATTAAGAATCAGCCTTTCTTCCTTGATCTGGGAAAACGCAATCTGCGAAACCCCTAAAAATAATATGGATAATATTTGAATTTTCTTGTTCATTATTGCTTTGTATTTATGTATCTACGGCATGTATTAATGAAATAATACCCGTCGATACGACCGTACATTTTCTTTATTTTTTGATCTGTTTTTTCACTTCCTTAGCTTCATTAACAATTTCCGGGAAGTCCTTGTAGTTCGCAATGATCTGATCACAAGTATAACTTGCCTGGTAATTATCTTTTAAACCAATATAGTTTTTCGCCATCAGCACCAATGCTTTAGCTCCCCAATACTCCTCAGAAGAATAGTTATTAGCCAGCTTGAAGATGGTTTCGTTGGAAGATTTGAATGCTTTTCCTTTGTTCTGGTAAAATGCTTTTGCATATAATGCTTCTGCTGCCACCTCAGTATTGGAGGATTTTTCAAGAGAAGCGTAAGCTGCCTGGGCATCTTTATCTTTCGAAGAGTTCATGAGACTTCTTGCCTTGATTACTTTTGCCGTTTCAATAACAGCAGCAGAGTTTTTAGTATTAGCAATAACATCATTGGCCAGCTTTTCAGCCTGAGAGAAGTTTTTCTCCTCAGCATACATCTTCATTAATTCCACATTCGCGTAGTTTTTAATATTGATATCCGAAGAGTTTTTAATATTCTCTAAATATTTTTTAGCTTCTGCACTATTCCCCTGCGACACATAAATCTGGGCTAAACGGGTTTGTGCATCATCCTGGTAATCATTTTGAACATTAGCAACTTCCTGAAGCACCAATAACGCTTTTGTTGTATTATTCGTTTGATAATAACTTTCTCCCAGTTCATATTTAGCCTGGAAAAGTCCCTCTCCCGTAGGGTTTTGTGTAAGGTATTTCTCATAATAAGAAATGGCATTCTTATAGTCTTTTTTCGAGAAATATTGTTTTCCTGTAGAAAGGTTGATCTCATCGATCTCCGAGGCATCTACATTAACCCCAATATTTTTTGCAAAACTTTCGTACCCTGCAACATCTCCATTTTTAGTAAATACAGGTTTAGCCGCCTGAACAATTTTCTGGGCGTATGCGGTATTCTTATACTGTTCTCCCAGCGATTTCAACTCAGCAATCGCTTTATCGTTCTGGTTCTGATCAATATAATTTTGTGCCCTGTAAATAGATGCGTTAGCAACAAGGTCTTTATCTGAAGAGGTTTTAATTACTTTTGCAAAATAATCATTAGAGTTTGTAAAGTCGTCCTGTGCCGCATATGCTGTTCCGATCTCATATTGAGAATCATCGTAATAGTCGGATTGCGGATATTTGGACAGAAGGGATTTTAGCGTATTAATTTTAGCCTGCGTATCCCCTTTAAATCCTAAAGCCATCCCCTTCTGGTATAAGGTATAGTCCGTAGAATCCTCATTTTTATCATAGATAGCGATTGCATCATTCAGCTCATTATTTGCATAATGAATATCTGCCAAACGAAGTTCCGCATCATTTTTAAATTCCGGTTTAGGGTTTGTAAGGTATTGTTTAAAGTAAGTTTGGGCCTGATCAAATTTTTTGGATTTGAAATAAGCATATCCAAGATCATAAGGCAGCTGTTGCTTCTCTGGAAAGGTAGCGGTCAGTAATTTTTCATAACGTACAATTGCTGATGGATAATTTCCTTTCTGGTAGTAAGTCTGAGCCAGCCAGTAAAGTGCCCTGCTGTTGAATTCTTTATTGATATTGAACGCAAGGCTTCTTAAGAAATATTTTTCTGCCTCATCATAATTTCCTTTGTTGAACTCCTCTGTTCCCAACAGGTAAGAAACCTCCTGATCTACTTTATCAATTTCCGGAGATGAGCTTTGCAACCTGTCGATTGCATTTAATGTTTCCTTGTAATTCCCTGAATACAAATAGGATTTCACCAGCAAAGACCTCATCTCTGAAGCATTATCTGCATTCTGGTTTTCATTGATGTAACTCTGGATAACTCCTGAAGGACTTTCAAAAGGGTTTCCGATATCGTAGCTTAATTTTGCGTATTGCTCATGCGCCAGCTTCTTTACTTTTGCATCATAATTCATCTGGTAAGACGATCGGAATGCAGACAATGCTTCCTGTTTTTTATCTACTGCCAGATAAGCATTCCCTAACTGGTAATAAGCATTTTGAGCCAATGCAGAGTTGCTGTTCAGCAATTGATTGTAATAAGAAACCGCTTCATCATATTTCTTCAGCTGAGCAGCTACAAATCCCATTTCATACAAATCGTTCTCAGAAGGACTTTGCTGAACACTCAGGTAATCCTTCAGGTGCGGATATGAAGCAGCATAATCATTCTTCATGAAATAACTTTCCCCAATGATTTTATGAACTTCTGCTTTATAGGAATCAGAAATATTCTCATTCAATAAAAGATTTCCTTCAGAAATTGCTTTATCATAGTCCTTGTCATTGTAGTACATCTGAACGTAATAAGGACGAACCAGCTTTGAATATTTAGGCTGATCTTTTACAGAATCAAAATACTGGAATGCTTTATCATTCTGCCTGTTTGAATAATACAAATGTCCCAGCATATAAGCAATATCCCCTTTTTGAGATTCATCAGCCGATTTATAAGCTTCTTCCAGCGCATCTATTGCTCCTTTAGAATCTCCGGTCATGAATTTTGCATATCCTAATTTTAGAATATACTGGGTATTTTCTTCTTTTGAAAGCTGATACTGATTCACATTTTTCAAAGTCTCCAGCGCTTTATCAAAATCTTTTTTAGCCAGATAATAATCCGCCAGAGGCAAATTAGCCTGAGCAAAATATGCTGAATGCGGATATTCTTTGATAAAGGCCGTTAAACCTTCTTCAGCATGATTTTTCTGAAGAATAACTCCGATCACATTATCAAAAAACTGGGCTGCTTCTTTCCTGGATCTCGACAGATTTTGATTGTAAAAATATTGTCGGGCATATTCGTATTGAGAAGCGTTGTATATTTTGGTTTGGTAAAGATTTTCAGCTAGATTGAATCTGTAATTTTCTTTCTGTGTAAAGTATTGAGACTGTTGAGCATCGGAGATTCCGAAATAGATCACAGCAGCCGCTAAAAGTATTTTTTTTGATTTCATTCTTTATGGAATAAAAAAATTAGTCTATTATACCAACGAAAGTATTGAAAACTTATTGCTTAGGCAAATCCCGGCCGGGAGTTTATGGAAAAATATAGAAAATTTAGCTATTTTTTAACATACTTTTATAATTATCATTACATTTGTTTTTTTTCAACTTCAAATATAAATATTGAATGAATCAACTTTTCAGGAGGAAAAACTATTCAGAAACAGATACATCTACCAGTCTTTTAAGAGTTTTAGGTGTTTGGGACATCGTTTTTTTTGGTATTGCAGCCATTATTGGAGCAGGGAGTTTTAGCAGTTTGGGCGAAGCTGTTTTCAGAGGGGGCCCCGGAGTTATTCTTTTATATTTAATTTGTGGTTTTGCTTGTGGCTTTACAGCGCTTTGTTACGCTGAATTTGCCAGCAGAATTCCTACAGCAGGTTCTGCTTACACATATGCTTACGCAAGTTTCGGAGAATTAATTGCATGGATCATTGGTTGGGCATTGATCATGGAGTACTCTTTCGGAAATATCTACGTGGCTTTTTCATGGTCCGATTATTTTACAAGTTTCCTGGGACGTCTGGGTATGCATATTCCCGATTATCTTACCTGCAGCTATACGGAAGCCCAAAAAGCATTTCTCAACGGTTCAGAAAATAAGGAGTTGCTCAACGCCTGGAAATCTGCCCCATTAATAGGAAGCTTAAAGTTCATCGTTGATGTTCCTGCCCTTGTGATCAATGGTCTTATAACATGGCTCTGCTATGTGGGAGTAAAGGAAAGTAAAAATTTCAATAATTCATTGGTTATTTTAAAGCTGGCAGTAATTGTTTTAGTGATTCTTGTAGGATTTTCTTATATCAATACCGATAACTGGACTCCGATAAGCCCTGAAACACAAACTCCATCCTTTATGCCAAATGGCTTTGCAGGAGTTATGAGTGCTGTTTCCGGAGTTTTCTTTGCCTACATTGGTTTTGATGCCTTAAGTGTTCTGTCTGAGGAAACGAAAGATCCTCAAAAAACTTTACCGAAAGGAATGATCATTTCCCTGGTTCTTTGTACAGTGATCTACATTGCTTTAACATTAGTCCTGACGGGAATGGTAGATTACAGAAAATTTGATGGTATCGGCGATCCTCTTTCGTTCATCTTTGAAAAATCCAATGCCAATGTAGCGTGGATGGAACTTGTCGTTTCCTTTGTTGCTATCGTTGCCATTACTACCGTATTACTCGTTTTCCAGATGGGACAACCAAGAATCTGGTATGCGATGAGCCGCGACGGATTGATGCCTGAAAAATTCAAAACGGTACATCCTAAATACAAAACACCATCATTTGCAACGATTGTTACAGGTATTGCCGTAGGAGTTCCTATCCTCTTTACGGACAAGACATTCATTCTTGATTTTACCAGTATAGGGACCATTTTTGCATTCGTTCTTGTTTGTGCAGGAGTTTTAATGCTTCCGGCAAAGGAAAAGATCAAGGGCAGATTCCACCTTCCTTATATTAACGGGAAAATTATATTCCCCGTAATATTTATTGGTGGATTAGTAGGTTTTTATATGTGGCAGCCTCAGTTCTTCCACAACCTCATGGATTGGAATGATCCTAAAGAAGGTGAATTCAGGGCTTCAATCTTTGTGTTCATTATTATTAATCTGATCCTTTGTTTCTTTACTTTTGTTAAAAATTTCTCCTTAATTCCTTTGATAGGGTTAAGCTCATGTCTTTACCTTCTTACTGGAATGAGCCATGAAAACTGGTTCTGGTTCGGATTATGGTTCGCTATAGGTTTAGTGATCTATTTTTGCTACGGATATAAAAACAGTAAGCTGGGAAAGGAATCTTCAAGAGACTAATTACAAATAAGCGAAAAGGCTCAATGGCCAAATCGCAAAAAAATACTACAAGGCAAAGTTGCGATTTCGCAATTTTGCCTTTTATTTTGCTCTTAAATGCCAGTGATTGATCACACCTGAAGTCTATTCAGCATTCCTGTATTTTCAATTGTGAAATTTTAAAATTAAATCACCTTCAGGCAGTTTCACCATTCATAAATCAGTGATTTGATTTCTCACCAAAATTGGCGAACTTATTGCTTTAGATTTTTGGAAACTTAAAAACCATTATACCATGTCTGAAAGAATAAAAACATACAAAGAATTTTATCAGTTTTATCTTACCGAGCACAGTAAAACCGGAACCCGTATTTTTCATTTTCTGGGCACCCTTCTGGTATTTTTAGTTATTGCTTACGTTATCAGTTCAGGAAAGGAAAGGTTCTTATGGTACATTCCTATTTTTGGATATGGTTTTGCCTGGTTCAGTCACGCATTGATTGAAAGAAATAAACCGGCAACTTTCAAATATCCCATATGGTCATTAATTTCAGATTTCCGCTTATTTTTCGAACTTCTGATCGGGAAACAAAAGTTTATCACAAAATAGTCGCATTTCATGCACTATCTCACGTATAATAAATAATCAGCCCGGGTTTTGCTTCGCAAAACCCGGGCTGACTCAAACTTTTAGTTCTCAACCATTACCTCTCTCTACTTAAACCTCTTTTTAAAACTAAACTTCAGCTGGTTAATCAGTCCCGGTTCGATAATATCAATTCCAAGTCCGAAATTGCTATCAGCAACTGTATGATGTGCAGCCCTGAATGTTTCAAATTCTTCTTGCGGGATTTCAAGATTGACCAAAGGCTTATAGTCGATGAAAACAGTTGCTCCGTTTTTGGTGATCTTCTTACGGCTTGTATAGTCAAAATATGGGTTATTGATTGTACTCTCCTGAACCGTATATTTTTCCTCCGTATCTATTTTCTGATCCGTATACAGATTGATCTCATATTTTTCCGTATCAAAATTGTGCCAGAAAGGTAAATCTTTATGGAGGAAATCCCTGGCACTGGCTTTGATTACATTCCGGTCAAAATACATTAAAAACCGGTTGTTTTGCGGATCTACATAATAAGGGTTTTCAACAGTTGCCTGATATTCGATCTTGAATTCGTTCAGCTTTTTGTCATCACTTATAATTTCTATTAAAGCGTCCTTAAAAATATTCCTTACATCCATTCCGTTTCTGTCATTGGAATAATTCAGGCTGTAAAACAGGAAATTATTCCAGCTGTCTATCACTTCTCTTTTATTGGTATTTTTAAAATACCTTCTCATAGCGTTAGCCCTGTTGCCTTTGTATACCGTTGTTAGTTTTAATTTTCCGGTCTTATTTTCTGCATTGAACTCTACTTTTTCATCTATACAATAGTATGGATAGCGGAATGGTTTTCTCTGCTGTAATTCCTGATCTCGCTTCACTTCCAGATAGTGCATAAAATAAATAAAGCCCCTGTTTTCAATCATCCCGAACTCATCACGGATTGTAGCATCTATGAAATATTCCTCTCCTTTATAATTGATTTTCACAACCACATGATTGAATGAAAGCAACGAAGGCAAATAATATTTGATATAATAATCCGTATGATAATTAACCAAAACAACGGATGAATCGACCCCAATATAATCCAAAACAACTTTCAGCAAAACACATTTCGCCTTACAGTCCCCTTGTTTATTCTCGTAAGTTACTGACGGTTCCTGAGGCTTGTGACCATTCATTTCATCAGCATTGAATATATAATAGATATTATTCTGAACGTATTCAATGGCAAACTGAAGTTTCTCATCCTGATTACTAATTGCATCCAGTTTTTCGACAAGTTTTGGAGCAAAATCTTTTAATGAGGACTTATTATAGATCTCTTCATATATAGGAGCAATATAATTGGAAAGATCTTTCCAGTTGCTTTCTGTTGCAAAATCAATGAAAGGAAAAATCTCACGGCTGGCATCTACAGGATTGATGTAATTTTCTTCCCGGATCACAAAACGCTCCCCTTTCTTCAGATGATGAGTTTCAGGTTTTAAAACATTTCCCTGCTCATCTCTGAAAAATACTTTTTTATAGGCAACCGGCTCTTCACGTTCATTAACAAAAGTGAACTGATAACTTCCGTAAGCCCAATAATTATCAGGGCTTACCCATACGTATTTAGAAAATTCCTTCCTTAAAAAATCCCGATCGGTAAAAGCCTTTACCCTGGAATCTTCAAGGATCAGAATATCATAAAGCCTCAGATCTTTTATTGTAATATTAATCTTCTTATTACTGCTTAAGATGCCTCCGCTGCTTTGATTTTCACTATCCAGAACCTTAATTTTTGTATCTGGTATTTTATCGATCAAAACACCTTCTCGTAATACACTGATTCTATGAATATGGTAAACTTCATTTTCTTCGACCACTACATCCATTACTGAAGCCCTCTCCAGATTGGAAGGTTCGTTAAGGGTGTAAGCCATGCATACATACTCATTGCTTTCCGCATTACTCGTGTAATAAATCTTGTCCAGAAAATAGCAATAATCCCGCCCTTCATTAATTTGTTTATTAGAGAAATCCGATTCTCTTATCTTTTCAATAAGCTGTTGATCGTCTACACTTCCCGCCCACGACTCAGGTTTTTGAATTTTGTAATTTTCAATGTGAATTTGATTATCCATATTATTATTTGCTATTTAAAATGTTTTGGTTAAAATAATTAACAGAGCGGAAATTAAATAATAAATACATAAAAAGCAAGAGTAGAACTACGACTGTTGCATACATTCTTTCGGCACAATAATTGCCAGTAAGTTTTAAAATTTAGATTTATGAAAAATATGATGACGATTGTAAGAGGAGCGCTTCCTGTATTAGCTTTGGCTGTATTAACACAATGTACAACTTCTGCAAAAGTTTCCAACGGAAATGAAAAGACTTTCATTGTTGGGCCTCAGACTGCTGATTGTACGGGAGTGGCACCTATGAAATGTCTTCAGGTAAAAGAAAATGCTTCAGAAAGCTGGACGAATTTTTATAGCAATATTGAAGGATTTACCTATGAACCGGGTTACGAATATGTTTTGAAGGTAAAGACTGAAAAAATAGAGAACCCTCCTGCAGACGGATCTTCTATAAAGTACACACTGATCCAACAAGTTTCCAAAACTAAAAAATAAAAAATGCCTCCTTAAAGGGAGGCATTTTTGTATAGTTGACTTATATTCTAATGTTCATGATCTTTTGGAGGTTGCGGGTATTTTCCCTTGGTTGCCTCTCCCACTGTATTAGCTGTAGTCATAGCAACAACAAGATCATTCAGCATTCCACTCGCTGCTGTAGGAGAATTAGGTAACAATACAAGATTACTTCTGCTGCTAGCCCCCACAGAATGGAGTGTATCATAATGCTGCGTCACTACAATCAGAGCAGATGCTTCATGGGAATTGATATCCACATTGTTCAGCATTCTTACAGATTCCTCAAGACCTTTTGCTATTTCTCTCCTTTGATCAGCAATCCCCTGACCCTGTAATTTTTTTGATTCTGCTTCTGCTTTTGCAACAGCTACAATCCTGATTCTTTGTGCTTCGGACTCATATTCGGCAGCTGTTTTTTCTCTTTCAGCCGCGTTGATCCTGTTCATAGCATGTTTTACCTGTTCATCCGGATCAATATCCGTTACAAGAGCTTTGATAATATCATATCCGTAGCTTTGCATTGCTTCCTGGAGCTCTGCTTTTACAGCAATTGCAATATCATCTTTCTTTAAGAAAACATCATCCAGCTTTAACTTAGGAACCTCAGCGCGTACCACATCAAAAACGTATGAGGTGATCTGGTCGTGGGGACTTTCCAAACGGTAAAATGCGTCGGCAACCTGTGTCCTGATCACCTGAAACTGAACGGAAATTTTCATTTTCACGAAAACATTATCCAAAGTCTTGGTATCGATCATAACGTCCAGCTGCTGAATTCTAAGATTCATTCTTTTAGAAATCCTGTCTAAATATGGTATTTTAAGCTGCAAACCCGCATGGCGCACAGAATGGAACTTCCCTAAACGTTCTACAATAGCTGCAGTTTCCTGTTTTACTGTAAAAAAAGAAGCAAAGAGGGTTACAAGCCCTATAAAAACAATAATGCCTAAATATGTCATAGTATAATAATTTTAATTGATAGGTCGTATAAGATACGGTTTTGTTATATTTTTTTTTAACAAAAAATCAATTATAATTACATGGTCATGCCGATGTCGATTCCTTTGATCTTTCGGTAGAGATCAGTGGCATAATTATCGGTCATTCCCGAAACAAAATCGATCACTCCCAATACCTTCTGGTATTCTGTTCCACTATCATATAAAAACTGGTTAGGAAGAAGTTTTAAAGCCATTTTATCATATGATTTTCTTTCTTCTTTTGATTTTAAAACGGAAGGAATGAAATGATCCAACAATTCGTACATAACATTATACCCTGCGTTTTCAATTTCTACAACAGCTTTATGGTTGTATATCTTTTCGATCGAGAAGCTTTCGATATCCTGCAATGTTTTGTTATTGGATTTATAAATATCCAGCAATGCTTTATCCAGGTTCCCACGGAGAATATCTTCAAAGTTCTCTTTATAGGTTTCAATTGATTTATTGATCAGGGCATTAATAACTTTTGCCCGCAGATAAGAGATCCTTTCATTGTCATTCGAAATAGAAGCCAACTTCTGTTCTACTCTTCTGACATCCTGATTCTCAGATTTAATCAGTTCAAAGAATAGGTTTTCACAATCCGAGGTAGAGACAATCCCCAGACGATGGGCATCCTCCATATCAATAATGTTATAGCAAATATCATCTGCAGCTTCCACAAGCCATACAAAAGGGTGTCTTTTAAAAATATGCGGCTCGTTGCTTTCGCAGATCAGGTTTGTTTTTTCTGCGATTTCCAAAAAAGTTTCCTTTTCATTCTGGAAAAAACCGAATTTTTTCCGATGGATGATTCCTTTTTGTCTTGCAATTGCCTCACAAGGGTACTTGGCAATACTTGCCAGGGTAGTTAGAGTAAGCTGAACTCCTCCTTCATCCTTGCCTTGCTGCTGATGAGCCAAAACCCTGATCGCATTGGCATTTCCCTCAAAATTCACCAGATCCGCCCATTCTTTTTCAGAAAATTTTGGTTTCAGATCTTTTTCATTTCTTTCAAAGTAGCTGGCAATAGCATCTTCTCCGGAATGTCCGAATGCCGGATTTCCCACATCATGACATAAACATGCTGCTGCTATTACATTACCTAAATTGTGCAGATAAAAATTCTTAGACTCTTCTGAAAGATCATGACTGAAACTTTCAGAAATAAACTCTCCTATGATACTCCCCAAACTTCTTCCAACTGATGAAACTTCTAATGAGTGGGTGAGACGGTTATGAACAAAGACACTTCCCGGAAGTGGAAATACCTGTGTTTTATTTTGTAATCTCCTAAAGGCTGCCGAAAAGATAATTCTATCAAAATCCCTCTGAAAATCTGTTCTGGACGCTATAGTATGTGGATTATTTCCCGTACGTTGATTGGTGAAAATCTGATTTAAATTCATCATTTTTCAAAATTACTTCAAATTTTACTTTTACGGAATACTATTTGAATTTTTATAGAAAATTAAAGCTATGCCAGAAGGTCCGTCTATACTCATTATGAAAGAGAATCTCCAGGGATTTACAGGAAAAAAAGTTACCAAAGCCTGGGGAAATGCTCAATTTGAAAAAGAGCCACTTGTAGGAAAAACTCTTCTTGAAATAAGAACTTTCGGAAAGCAAACCTATCTTGTTTTTGATACAGTAAGTGTGCGTATTCATTTGTTGATGTTCGGTTCTTATGAAATTAACGAACAAACAAAGCCGGACAAAAGCTTACGTTTAGCGTTAGCCTTCAAAACGGGAAGCATGTATTTTTATACCTGTTCTGTAAAAATGGTGGATTCAGAATTCCTGTCCACCATAGATTGGGAAGCCGATGTTATGAGTGACCAATGGGATCCTAAAAAAGCAGAAAAGAAACTGAAAGCGAATCCACAAATGATGGTTTGTGATGCTTTGATGAATCAGGATATTTTTTCAGGAGTCGGGAATATTATCAAAAACGAAGTTCTTTTCAGAATCGGAGTTCAGCCTGAAAGCCTTATCGGAAACCTTCCTCCCAGAAAACGTAAAGAACTTATTCATGAAGCCCGGAATTACAGTTTCGAATTTTTACAATGGAAAAAGGAATTCGTGCTGAAAAAGCAATGGCTGGTTCACACCAAAAGCACCTGTCCGAAGTGTGGACGTAAACTTATAAAAAAGCAAACTGGTCTAGGTAAGAGGCGTAGCTTCTATTGCGAAAAAGATCAAAAACTGTATTAACCCCAAAACTTTAATTTCGAAACTACAACAAAACCGACATTCTGTCTTCAAATAAAAGCCTTTTCCATTTGCGAAGTCCTAAAATAAATAATTAAAATTTTAGTGCATCTCATTTAACTTAGTTGGTAAATCATTATCCAACTCCCAACACAGCAAATTTTTTCACATTAAATATTGAATTGCCGCCAAAATAATGGTGGTCAGGTGAACTATTGTGCATTATCAAAACTTGTTAATTATTTAATTATGTCCATTCCAAAACAGATTTTTCAAACATTCAAGTCTAAAAAATTACCTTTAATTACTCAATGGCACATTTGGCGAATGAAGAGAAAAAATCCGGAATACCAATATCATTTCTATGATGATAACGATATCCAAAAATTCATCACGGAGGAATTTCCTCCCCAGTATATTGAAAATTACAATAAGCTAACCATTGGCGCGGCAAAAGCTGATTTTTTCAGATATGCTGTTTTATATAAAAAAGGAGGAATCTATCTTGATGTAGACAGTGCCATCACAAGACCTTTAAGGGATCTCATTAAAGATGATGATGATGCTGTAATAAGCAGAGAAAGACATGATGGCTTGTTTGTTCAATGGGCACTGATATTCAATAAAAATCACCCTTTCCTAAAAAAGACTCTGGACCTTATGCTGGACAATATCGAAACCCACCGATATCCCCACAATATCCATGCTACTACTGGCCCAACGGTTTATAGCGAAGCAATCAGCCAGAGTTTGAAAGAAAATTCAAATATCTCCTATAGATTATTTCCTGGAATTGAGTTCAGAGGTTATCTACAATTCAAATATAAGCTGGGAAAATTCTTCCTGTATGAAAAAAAAGCAGAACACTGGAAGCTAAAACAAACAACCCAGGATATCATTAAACAAAATCAGGTAACATTGCTTCTTGTCATCCATACTTTGATGGAATTTATCATTTAATTATTAACGGCATTCTATTTCACAAAAAATTAGTGATCATTTCATTGGAAATATTTTAAAATCACAAACATAAATTTTAATTTTGTGATCCGCCAATAACGGTTAAATACAAGAGTTTCCTATGATTAATATCAACGATTTTATTGATGAGTTTTTTGATTTCACCGCCAACACCCATCTTTTTCCCTGGGAAGTTATCAACCATCTGGATGATCTTCTGGCAGAAAAATTCAATCAACTGACTGATGAATATGAAATTTCGGGTAATATTGCTATTCACAAAACGGCTACAATAGAGCAAAATGTTATTTTCAAAGACAGGATCATCATCGGAGAAAACTCTTTTGTTGGAGCCAATGCATATCTCAGAGGTCCTGTTTTTGTAGGAAAAAATTCCAAAATCGGTCCCGGATGTGAAATCAAACAAAGCATCATATATAATGATACTGCCATTGCTCATTTTAATTATATAGGAAACAGCATTATCGGAAACCGGATTAATTTTGAAGCAGGTTCCATCTGTGCAAATCATTATAATGAAAGAAAAGATAAAGAGATTTCGGTTCTTTTTAATAATGAGATCATCAGAACCCAGACTTATAAGTTGGGCTCTCTCGTAGGTGATGATTCACGGATCGGAGCGAATGCCGTATTATCTCCTGGAACTATATTACCTAAAGAGAGTATTGTCAGAAGGCTGGAACTTATCGAACAGGTAAAGGCTGATCAGTAAAAATTAATTCTTTTCTTCTTAGTCTTTCTTTCACTACCCAAATCATTGCAAATAAAAGAAACTTTATAATCTGCAAAAGCGAAATTACATAACCCTATGTAAATGGTTTATTGAAATACCTATGACTTAACAGTAACCCATTCTGCTAGTGTGCCCCCATTTTAGAAAAAAGGTTAATCACAATTACTCCTATTACGATCAAGGCAATACCAATAATAGCAGGCAAATCAGGAACTTGCTTAAATGCTACCATTCCAATGATGGTAATGCATATAATTCCAACACCTGACCAGATCGCATACGTAATTCCTATCGGGACATGACGAAGTGTAAGACTTAGAAAATAAAAAGCCACCGAATATCCTGCAATAGTAACAATGGAGGGTATAAGCTTCGAAAACTCCTCGGATTTCTTTAAAAACGTTGTGGCAATAATTTCAAAAACAATGGCAAGGATAAGAAAGAGATAACTGCGTCCCATTAAAAAATCTTTTAGTCACAAAAATAGCAAAAGTGACAGTCTTAATTCAGTTCAATTTTTGTCCATTATTAAATCTTCGTAATGATCTATTTTCTATACAGTTTGAAAAATAAATTTTATTAATATTTAATTTTTAATTTATCACTTTAAAGTGGCTTATCTCTTTTTCGATTTTCCGATAATATGCACTGCATTCCTTTTATCAATCTTTAAATACAGAACGGAAATCTTTTATCAAATTAATAATTTTTACGAATAACATAATAATAATACACATATTTTTTCAAAAATATATTAAATTAATGTAAACAAATAATCACAAAAACAACACCAAGCTAACACCTAAATACCTGATAAACATCACAATTATTCTATTTGGCATGTCATTTGAAAGCTGTAATATTGCAATTAGAAAATTAGCAAAGAAAGTATAATTAAAATTTAAAAAAAACAAAAATGGTAACCTACGCTTTTATCGCAACATGTATAGTAGTATTCGCTTCTTATTTTACAACAGTTAGAAGAGAAAGAAATTAATAAAAGAGTTATACTGCATTCAGTTTTACACTATTTATTAATTGTATTGTTTATGTTTGCCATCTGATTCTGTCAGATCGCCGCTCTTTTACTCAGTAAGAGTAAAAGAGCCCCAAACATAAACCCAATGATTCAAGAACTTACCTTTATAGAGAAATCAGTTTTCACTCAACTGAATCTAACAATTTCACATTTACACCCCGATTTAGAAAGCGAAGAATACCTAGGGTATAACTTCCGACTTAATCAATATCATATCAAATTCAGAAAGGCTAAGATAACTCCGATAAAAAGAGGCCAGTTTGTTACGCTGTGGAAAAGAAATCAACAGACCCAACAAACCGGACCTTTTACCATTTCCGATCCTTTTGATTTTTACATGATTTACACAGAACTCCAAGACAAGGCCGGTTTTTTCTTTTTTCCAAAACAAATTCTTGCAAGACAACATATAATAACATCCTCCGCCAAAGAAGGAAAACGCGGATTCAGAATATATCCGAACTGGGACATCCCGGTCAACAAACAGGCTGCAAAAACAAAAAGCTGGCAGGAAAAATTTTTCATTGACTTCTCAGAAACTGACCATATGGAAAGAATCCGGGAAATTTTATCTGTTTCACATCACGCTTAATACACTTTGAAATATTTATCTTTGCACTTCAGTATATTTTGGTAAAACCCATCTTTAAATTATTCAAAGGCATGAATCTGTACAACCTTATTATTCAAGACAAAGAAGAAGTTACCCTTAATGATGTATTTCTTGAAACCTCCAATAGGGAACAGTTTGTACAGCTGATTAAAGAACATACATACATCAAAGAACTCCAGGAATATGGACTTCCTGTTAATAATAAAATTTTACTGCAGGGAAGTTCAGGGTGCGGAAAGACAATGACAGCAAAAGCTATTGCTAATGCATTGGGTAAAAATATCATTGTGCTCAATCTCAGTAACATTGTATCCTCCAGGATAGGAGAAACTTCGCAGAACATAAAAATGATCTTTGATAAAGCAGGTCGCGAAAGGTCGGTTCTTTTTCTGGATGAACTTGATCAGATCGGAAAAGCCAGAGGTAGTGATGATAAGGATGTAGGGGAAATGAGAAGACTTGTTAATACCCTACTCCAGCTTATTGATTATTACCCGGAAAATTCTTTATTGCTTTGTGCAACCAACCATCCGGAAATTATTGACACCGCATTATTGCGACGTTTCCAATTGAAAATCAATTACGAAATGCCTTCCAAAGAATTTTTAGATCAATTTTATGACAGCCTCTTAGCACGGTTTCCAGAGGATATTAAGGATATTAAGCGCCAATACAACATTTCCTTTGCCGAAGCTAAAGATTATGCATTTACTATTGTTAAAGGAAACCTTATTAAAAAGCTGGAAGCACAGAGAGAATCCGCCAAAATATAAAGACTCATCATATCAATTTTTTATCGCCTCTATTTTTTTGATATCTGTAAAACCACTGTACAGCTATAGTTTTGAATTATATATTATTCAAAACATATAACTCTATAATAATTCACATACATTCGGCATATTTATTGATGATAATCCACTAATAACCAAACATATATACACATGATAAAAAAACTACCCTCTATTTGCTTATTAATAGCAGCATTATTCCTATTTTCCTGTGAAAAAGGTAATAATAGTTACCACGGTAATGAAAGCCAAAATGCAATTGAAATAACCTCAATTATCACATTTAGCATTATGGCGATAGCGCTTCTGATAGCGTATACATCAACAAGAAGGAAACATTAGAAAATGTAAACAAAAACCCACTCAAAAGATGAGTGGGTTTTATATTTATTGGTTAGAACTTTCTATTACATATAAGCTTCAATAGGCTCACAAGTACAAACCAGATTTCTATCTCCATAAGCTTCATCCACTCTTGAAACAGAAGCAAAGAACTTATGATCTCTTACCCAGTCAAGAGGATAAGCTGCTTTCTCTCTGCTATATGGTTTATCCCATGAATCAGAGATAACAAGCTGTTCTGTGTGCGGAGCGTTTTTCAACACGTTATTTGCCGGATCAGCTTCTCCGTTGGCAATCTCATCAATTTCTTTTTTGATAGCAATTAAAGCTTCTGCAAAACGGTCAATTTCAGACTTACTTTCAGATTCAGTAGGCTCAATCATCAATGTTCCTGCAACAGGGAAAGATACGGTAGGAGCATGGAAACCATAATCCATTAATCTTTTAGCTACGTCAGCCACCTCAATTCCCAAAGTTTTAAACTGACGGAAATCTACGATACATTCGTGAGCTACTTTTCCATTTTTGTTTGAATATAAAATAGGGAAATGCTCTGCTAAAATCTCTTTCAGATAGTTGGCATTCAGAATAGCATGCTCAGTAGCTTTTTTCAATCCTGAAGCTCCAAGCATCTTAATGTATGCATATGAAATATTAAGGATCAATCCTGAACCGTAAGGAGCTGCAGAGATTCCTTCAATAGCTTCTTTAGTTCCCACTTTAATGTTGGCATTGGTAGGCAAGAAAGGCACCAAATGTTTTGCAACACAGATTGGTCCTACTCCAGGTCCTCCACCTCCATGTGGAATAGCAAAAGTTTTGTGAAGATTCAAGTGGCATACATCCGCTCCGATGTTTCCAGGACTTGTATATCCTACCTGAGCGTTCATATTGGCACCATCCATATATACTTGTCCGCCATGCTGGTGGATAAGATTGGTAATTTCAATAATGTTGGCATCAAAGAATCCGTATGTAGACGGATATGTAATCATTACACATGACAGGTTTTCAGAATGCTGTTCTGTTTTAGCTTTTAAATCGTCGAAATCAATCTCCCCGCTTTCAAGGTTTTTAACTACTACGATCTTCATTCCCGCCATTGCCGCAGAGGCCGGATTTGTTCCGTGTGCAGACTGAGGGATCAATACTACATTTCTATGACCTTCTCCTCTTGAAATATGATATTCTCTGATGACCATCAATCCTGCATATTCTCCCTGCGCACCAGAATTTGGCTGAAGCGAAGTTCCTGCAAAACCGGTAATTTTAGCCAGATCTTTTTCTAATTCACGGATCATTTCCTGATACCCTCCTGCCTGATCTACCGGTACAAATGGGTGAATACTTCCCCAGTTATCCCACGAAAGCGGAAGCATTTCAGTTGCAGCATTCAGTTTCATTGTACAAGAACCCAATGAAATCATTGAATGCGTTAATGATAAATCTTTTCTTTCCAGACGTTTGATGTAACGCATCAACTCTGTTTCTGTATGATATTTATTGAATACTTCTTCCGTAAGAATCTCATCTTTTCTCAAATTCTCTTCAGGAATACTGTATCCTTCTTTTATCTCAAGTTTGAACGTCTGCTTATCTTTGAACTGTGCGAAAGAAGCCATCAGAATATTCAATTTTTCCAATGTTGTACTTTCATTGATAGCAATACTTACAACTCCTTCTGTGAAATAGTTCAGATTAAGCTTATGGTCAAGCATCATTCTTGACAATCTTCCTTTTTCATCTTCACTCATCTCAATTTTTACCGTATCAAAGATAGGTTCCTCAACAGTCTGATACCCTAAAGCTTTTAAACCTCCTTTCAAAGCATTGGCTTTAAAATGAATCTGGTCAGCGATATAATTCAATCCTTTAGGACCATGATATACGGCATACATTCCAGCCATTACTGCTAAAAGTACCTGAGCTGTACAGATATTGGAAGTTGCTCTTTCTCTCTTAATATGCTGTTCTCTGGTCTGTAAAGCCATTCTTAAGGCACGCTTTCCATACATATCCTGAGAAACTCCGATGATTCTTCCCGGAATATCTCTTTTATAATCTTCTTTACAAGAGAAGAATGCTGCGTGAGGTCCTCCGTAGCCTAATGGAATACCAAATCTCTGAGTAGTCCCTACGGCACAGTCAGCTCCCATTGAAGCCGGTGATTTCAACTTAACCAAAGCCATTGGATCACAAGCCACAGCAACCTGAAGGTCTAATTTCTTGTATTCTACAATGTCCTCTGTATAATCCAGAACAATCCCGTTTTTACCAGGATATTGCAATAGAACTCCATAATAAGATCCATCTAACTGGTGGGTTTTATGGTCACCTTCTACGATTTCTATACCAAGTCCTTCTGCCTTTGTCTTTAAAACGGAAACCGTTTGAGGCAAAACAAGATCAGAAACAAAAAACTTATTTGCATCGACTTTTTTCTGGTCCTTTGTTCTGTTATTAAAGAACATATGCATTGCTTCTGCAGCAGCAGTAGATTCATCCAGCAATGAAGCATTTGCCAAAGCAAAACCTGTAAGATCACGGACAACAGTCTGGAAATTCAAAAGAGCTTCCAATCTCCCCTGAGCGATTTCCGCCTGGTAAGGTGTGTAAGCTGTATACCAGCTTGGGTTTTCAAAAATATTTCTTTGAATAGCCGATGGTAAAAGCGTATTGTGATATCCAAAACCGATATAACTTGTATAATCAGTATTTTTTGAGGCCAATTCTTTTGAATGAATAAGCATCTGATATTCTGAAAGCGGTTCGGAAATATCAAGGTCTTTTTCTAAACGGATAGAAGAAGGGATGGTTTGAGAAATTAACTCTTCGATACTTGAAACGCCGACTCTTTCTAACATCGCCTGCTTATCGGCTTCATTAATAGAAATGTGACGGCTCACAAACTGTTCTGTATTCATTTTTTTTATTAGATTTTGTTTGTAAAAAAGATGGGTAAAATTACAATTTTTTAAGGGATTCTACAATAGTCAAAAATTACTGACAGATATTGATAATTACTATTATTCCATAAACGTGTGTTTAAAAAAACAAGGGCACGAATACAAAAAATACAAGAAAAATTTCACGCCATTTTTTTAATTTTTATTTCATAATTCTAATAAAATACGGAATACTTAATGGGTAAAACTCCTTTTCATAGAATATTTATACTTTTCATTTTTACAAGGACTAAAATTATCAATAAATACCCACAGAAAATAATTTTGTAGTTTCATCCGAAAATTTAGAAATACAAGTCCGATAAGGAAATAAGCCCTGCACTAATCAATATCATTCAGCTCCTATGAATACATAAACTACACAATTAAAAAATCAAAAACACAACACAATGACGAAAAAAAAACACAAAAGGCTGATGGTCTCATTTATCTTTATATCCCTATTCAACGTAAAAGGCCAGGTAAAAATAATAACCCGGCAGTCAGGAGGGTCATCTCCTGAAAATTCGGGTGATACATGGTCTGCCTACGTAAAAGGCTTTATTCAAACCGATGCCATGCTCGATTTTCAGGAAATGGGATTTAAAGACGGATTCATAGCTCCTTCTATAGCAATACCCCAAAACAATTCGGTAAACAGTAACTTCAGCATTAAACAATCGCAAATAGGCTTTGGAATAAAACAGATGGATGAAAATGGAAATTCGGATCTGTCGGCTTACACAGAAATCGATTTCCTGGGTCCCAACGGAACTACTGCCCCAAGGTTTCGCCAGGGGTATATCAAATGGAAGAAATTATTGATCGGACAAACCTGGAGTAACTTCAGTGATTTTGATATTTTCCCCAATATTTTTGATTTTGTAGGGCCTAACGGAACCATGTTCATCAGAACGGTTCAGATCCGCTATTCAACACCTTTATCGAAAAAAGAAAGTCTTTCCCTTTCTCTGGAAGATCCTGATGCGGCGAGCATATTTCTTCCTAATAATGCTCCGAACTGGAAGAAGAAATCTATCCTTCCCATCTTCACAGCCGTATACAGATATGGCAATACAAGAGACTACTGTAAGCTGGGAACAATGGTTTCCCCCATAAGCTATGAAATAAAAAATGATGAACAAAAGCACACGGATGCCAATACAATTCTCGGATATAGCGGAATGGTTTCTGCCCGGCTTTATAGTGGGACATTAAATAATTTCAGATTCCAGTCTTCATACGGAAAAGGATATTCCAGCTATAATGTAGTTTTAAACGGTGAAAAATATGATGCGATCCCTGATATGGCCAACAACAGGCTGGTAGCTTTGAATTTATTCAATATTGTAGGCATCTATGAACATTGGTGGAATCCAAAACTGAGCTCGGTCATTTATTACAGCTTCTCTCAATTGGGAAGGAAGGATTTTGTTCCGGATACGATGATCCATAATTTCCAGAATTCAGGAATTAACCTGGCCTTTCAACCGCGTAAGAAACTAAGAATGGGTATCGAAGGAACTTACGGAATGCTGAAAAACTTTGGCCGGCAAAAAGCAAATATATTCCGGATCCAGCTTTCATCTTCTCTATCTTTTTAAAAAACACTGTTAAAAAGGGGTAATCATAAAGATTTCAACAAACTGATTTTCAGTGATGAAATTATTTATGAAAATTTATTAATTATATTTATTCTAAATTAATATATTTGCAACATGAATATGATTACCCCTTTTAAAGTACCGCCCTTAAGCCCTGTATATTCTTTTAATAATGAAGATATGTATTGCGAAAAAAAATCCTGTTGCAAGAAATTCAAAAAAGGAAAAAGATGTAAAAAGTGTCCGGGAAGGAAAAAAATGGCTTAATCTAGCTAAAACTTTTTATCAGAAAATAAACGGCTAAAACCAAAAGTATAACCGCCACAATAATCTGAATAACTTTCGGCTGTCCCTTAGGATTCACGGCTGTCCGTGGCTGACTCTTAAACAGATCTTCGGCGCCACTTCTAAATTTCTCCGTGTTACTTTCAAACACTTCCGTAATCGTAATTCCCTGCACCACCGTTTTGTGTAATAATGAATTGGTTGCATGCAGCAAAAGCTGGAATTTACCATCTTTAAATTCCGTAATCTTAAATGTCCTTTCCCCATAAGCCTTTTCCAGTCCAAACGGAAGAACCTTTACCACATCAGCATTACTTGTTTGCCAGTTGATAATGATCTCTTCTCCTTTTTTAGCATGAATTTTATTAGAGGTAAACGTTTTAATCGCCGGTGGAACATTATACCTGAAACTCTTCTGATGACTCTCCAAATTCTGATCATAGGCCCGTCTTCTTGAAGAATCGCTGAGCGTTTCGTAGGCTTCCTGAATTTCACGGAACCGGTCTGCAAAAAAATCATCATTTTCATTCTTATCCGGATGATATTTTAATGATAATTTTCTATAAGCCTTTTTGATGTCTTCTTCTGAAGCATCCTGAGAAATACCGAGAAAATAGTAGTAATCTTTCATGTAGAACCCTACAAAAGTAAGAATTTATTTTTCTAAATGCCCTTAAACATATACGATTTTTGTCATTGTAAACTAAGGAATTATTTCTTTGTCCTCACTTTCAAGATACTCTGGGCACGTCTCAAAGCTCAGGTTGGTTTAAAAGATGATGGAAAATAAAAGACTTCTGTTATCTTCCAATCTGCAGAGACGAAATCTCCTGCTTTGCCAATCCGTATATTCAAAATTTCATTAAAAAATTACGGCGCGGGAAGCTTTGCTTCCCGCGCCGTAATTAAACAATTTCAATTGAGTAATGATGATTAAGCTTTCGCTGCTTCATGTCTTCTGTGGCATCTGGATTTAAATTCTTTTTTGAATTTTCCTTTTAATTCCTCATACTGCTCATTATTCATTTCTCTGATTTTATCTGCAAGCCCGAAAGGTGATCTTTCTTTGATTCCGTATTCATCAAAAATACCTCTGATAAATCTTTTTCTTTCTGCCATTTTTTTGACTGCTAATACTACGCCTACTACAGCTAATGCTCCAAGAGCACCTTTTAATACTGAATTTTTCATTTTTTCAAAATTTTAAATTTTACTACTTCTTGTTTTTTATAGAGACGAATGAATTTTAATTTTACTTTACTACTTCTTTAAAAATTTCAAACTATTCGTTATTTCTGTTATGTCTGTTAAAGAATCCGTTTTCGCATTTGCTTCTCCAGACTTCTTTAAATTTTTCACGTTCTTCGGGAGACAAATGTTGCATTCTTTCTCTCATCTTTCTTTCTTTAAAGTCCCGCATTCCTTTTCCGAAATGGAAACCTCCGAAAAGAATTTTACTTAATATCAGTATCCCCATCGCCTGCCAGTAGCTAATTGATTTTACTCCTAAAATTTCAGGCAAAAGGCAGTTCCAAAGCGACATTACAATCCATGTAACGGCTAAGAGAATTAATGGTGGACATAGAATTAAAAAAATCCAGCCTTTTTTGTGTTTATGATTCATAATATCTTCTTTCTAACTATTTAAATCTTCGTATAATTTTCTTAATCTGTTTCTTAAATGCTTTACTGCATAGTTCTTTCTGCTGATGATGGTTTTTATATTTTCCCCTTGTTCATCCGCGATTTGCTGGAGGGTCTTGTCATTCAGCTCGTTTTCCGTATATACCAATCTTTGTTTCTCCGGAAGCTCTTCTAAAGCTTCGAATAATTTCTTCCAGATTTCATCCTGAAACATTTTCACTTCCGGACCGGCACTTTCATCCATCAATAGAATATCCTTGATGGAGAAGTCGCCATCTTCATCTTCGTATACAAAATCTTCAAGATTCTCGGTTTTCTTTTTACGGTAACGGTCGGTAATTTTATTGGCAGTCACCCTGTACAGCCATCCACCAACGTTTACAATCTCAGACAGATTGGTAATACTGCTGAACTGATACCAGACTTCCTGCAGAATATCTTCTGCATCTTCTGTATTTTTCACTTTCGGACGAATGAAAGACATCAGTTTTCCTCCGTAGCTCGAAACGGTTTGTGAGATGATACTTTCTTTCTCTTTCTGTGGCATTGTTATTTTTTCGACAACCTCCATACTCACATGACGATCATCTGTTTTGTTTTACTTTAATAAATTTAAAATATTTTTTATCAAATATTCACTTTTCTTTTGCTAATCATATTTTGACTCATAGATCTTAATAAACATGGTTCATTTTACACTTCTATACTTTTTATCCTGAGCAAAAGAAAAGGACGGAGCTAAAATATACTCCGTCCTCTTATAAAAGTTTATCTATGTTGTAATTATTTATTAAAATTCTCGGCAAAAAATCCCAGCATATACTTGTATAGTTCCAATCTGTTGGGTTCTTTTCCAAAGCCATGTCCTTCATCATATTTTACCAGGTAAGGAATTTCATATCCTTTTGCACGAAGTGCTTTCACGATCTGATCAGATTCATTGATATTTACTCTTGGATCATTCGCTCCCTGAACTACAAAAAGAGGCTTTTTAATTCTATCAATCTGAAAAACGGGAGATACTTCTTTTGCAATTTTTGCTTCCTCCGGATTGTCCAGATCATACCATATCTGTTTTACCATTTCTTTATATGGCTTCCAATACTCCGGAAATGAGTCAAAGAATGTAAAGATGTTTGAAACTCCAACATAATCCACTCCGCAGGTATACAGGTCGGGTGTTTTTATCAATCCCATCAAAGTAGCGTATCCTCCGTGGCTTCCTCCATAGATGGCTATCTTATCTTTATCTGCCCATCCCTGCTCTATGATATATTTTACTCCATCTTCTACATCATCCATTGCTTTTCTGCCGATTTGCTTATAGCCTGCTTTCTGAAATCCTTTTCCATAACCACCCGAAATCCTAAAATTAACCTGTAAAGTAGCATACCCGCGGCTCGCGAAAAGCTGTGTTTCAGGATTGAAGCCCCATTCATCACGGATTCCCTGCGGACCTCCATGAGGATTCACAATTAAAGGAACCTTTTTTCCTTCTATGGCAGCTTTCGGCAGTGTTATATATCCGTGAATCGTCAGTCCATCTCTGCTTTTAAACTGTATAGGACGCATTTCAGCCATATCTTCCTGCTTCAGCTGAGGCATAAGATCATAAAGAAGGGTTGTCTTTTTCGTTTTTGGATCATATTCATAATAGGTCCCGTACAATTTATCACTGCTCACAATAACCAAAAGTTTGTTATCATTATCATCTGAGGAAACGACATAAAACTGTTTATCTCCAAATTCTGATGTCAATTGAGCATGAACATCTTTATAAAATGCACTCACGGGAATCGTTTCATTTTTATCTCCGGTATAGCTGATGTAATCCAGCTCATAATTCCTGTTCTTACCTGCAATGCTTATTGAGCTTACATCAAAAACAGGGTTAGAATAAACTTCTTTTATTACGGAATTTTTTTTCAGGTCATACAATACGATTTTTGCCTTATCACTATCCAGGTTAGAAACAACATAAGCATCATCTTTATTTTCTGAATGGTCGTTAAATCCAATAATAGTAAAAGTATCGGACCAGTCGGTTTTCTTGATCAGATTAAACTTGCCGGTCTGTGTGTCCTTATAATAAGTATGGGTAGTCAAACCGTTAACCAGGATTGTATAGCCTCTTAAATTACCTTCTTTATCAAAGATATAATCATCTATAGGGTTCTTAGGATCTTTATTTTCATACAGCTGAACCATATCTCCTGTCACGAAATTAATCTTATAGGGTTCAAAGATCTGTTTGTTGTTTTTATTCATGGTAACTACCACGAAATCCGTATCTTTTATTAATTTAACCATACCTAGTGTTACTCCTTCAAAAGGGGTAAGGTCTTTCAGATTACCTCCATCAAGATCTGCAGCATACAAATGAATATTTTCATTTCCTCCTTTATCCTGGGTAAAGAACAGTCGGTTTTTATTCAGCCATCCATAGCTCTTGATCAGATCTTCCTTCTCCTCAATAGCTTTCGTAACTTTTCCTGTTTTTAAGTTCTTTACATAAACATGATTCTTGCTATCCTTGTCTTTTTCTTTATAGGATAGAAAATTGCCATTGGGAGAAATTTTAAATTGTGACGCTTTTGGCCTTGCAAAATAATCCTCTACTTTGTACTTAAATGTTCCTTTATCATAGGAGATAAGCTTATCAAGGTTCGCTTTGGCAGTTGGCAGGGTGGCATCACCCGGTAATTTGGCAGTTGTGTTTTGTGCATTGATCATAATTGTAGACATCGCAACCTGAACGGTTATTATAATTTTGGTTTTCAGTTTCATGACTTGGATTGATTTGAATTAAAAACATTAGCAAAAAAAGATGCTCTATAAATTAGACGTTTATATAACGCAAATGTTACATTTTTTCTCTCTTTTATGTGAAAAAAAATAACGAAGACTGACTTATCTCCGTTATTTTTTATAATTACAATATATTTTTAATTTAAATAAATTCCAAAATACCATGTCCAGGCAATCAGTATGATCTGCATGGGAAGCCTTTCTTTGTATAAATAAGACATTCCCGGCCCCGTATAATCCCCTTTGAAAAGATTAACTTTTTTTCTTGAGGAATTAATATTGGCAATAAAAACCAATACATAAAATATAATCAGCAAAATTGCCGTAGTTTCTCGTAACGCTGGTATCATCAAACCGATGCCGGCAGCAATTTCAATAATTCCCGTAGCGTATACCCAAAACATTTTAGCAGGTATAAAATCAGGAATCATCATTGCCATTCCCTTTTGGAATTTGAAATGAGCAAAGCCGGTAAACAGGATAAAAACAGCCATTCCCAGATTTCCGGAAAAAAGAAAGTTCCATTGTCCCTGAAGCAGCTTTGTCCCGACCAAAGCTATAATAAACGTAACGAAAAGAATAGATAATAGTTTCATTTTTTTAAGGTACTACAGATTCAAAATTTATTTCTGTATAGTTACATAAAAATAAAACAAAAATCCTCTATATTCATCCTACCTGTTTGGGGAAACTATTTAATTCATAATTAATTTTTCTCTGCAAGATTTTTTACAACTTCCAGTCCTTTTGTAAAACCCATATTTAAATGGTCTTTCCAGCTTTTCTCAACCTGGACTTCAGCATGGAGTTTGGTTTTTCCATCAAAATCAATAAGGATGTATTTTTCAAAGGAGCCACTCCATTCTTTTACTTCCTTACTCTCTGTATCTTCCACTCCATCTTTCACCATGCCCAGATGTTTAAATATAACCTCATGCGGCTCATTGAGACTATCAATAGTAGATACCATTCCCTCATTATTAGGATCCAGGAAATACGTTTTTCCACCGACTTTCCAGTCAGATTTCATGTGAGATCCCGGACTGAAAAACTGAGTCCATTCAGTGTAGGTTTCTTTTCCCCATAAAATATCCCAGACCTTTTGTAAGGGAGCATTAATAACGATTTCGTATGATAAAGTTTCCATATTATATTTTTAGGTGATTTTAGTAGATCATAAAATTACAGCTGATTCTGAGAAAGATTTTTTATAATCTCCAATGCTTTAGGAAATTTCTCTTCAAAAAACCCTTTAAATTCTTCAGGAGTCTGAATTTCACATTTTAAAGATGTTCCTTCATCGGTCTCTTTCAGGAAATAGGACTCTGTTGCCTCCCCCCATTCCTGAGGAGCTTCAACTCCGGCAACAATTTCTCCAAGGTGAAGAAACCGTATTTCTTTATTAGGTACATTTTTTTCCACCTTACTAAACATTCCATTATTATTGGGATCGAGGAACTTTACAATGCTTCCTTCTTCAAGATTTCCCTGATAAAATGATCCCTCAGCAAAAACTGCTGTCCATTGTCTGTAGGTTATCTCACCCCAAAGTACACTCCATATTTTTTCAGGAGTAGCATTGATTTGTATTTCATACGATAATTTTTCCATGTTATATATAATATTTAAGTGATTATTCTAAAATTGACAGCATTCATTAACCTCCTACAAAATCCCCTCCGTTGATATGAATGATTTCTCCGGTAATAAAACTTGAATCTTCAGAAGCCAGAAAAACATAAGCCGGTGCAACTTCAGAAGGCTGTCCAGCCCTTTTCAGGGGATTATCTTTACCGAATGTAGAAAGGCCATCAAACGTTTCTTTTACCAGCGGTGTCCAGATGGGTCCCGGAGCAACTCCATTAACCAAAATTTTCCGGTCTGCAAGATTGGTTGCCAATGACCTTACAAATGTTGCAATAGCTCCTTTTGTTGCAGAATAATCAATCAGGTGATCACTTCCACGGTAAGCAGTGACGGACGTGGTACAAATAATTCTTGCTCCGCTTTCCATGACTGATAGAAAATCCCTGGTCAAAGCAATCATTGAAATAATATTCACATTAAAGGTCTCAAGAATCTGCTGGTCGGATATTTTCTCAATATCATCTTTAGGAAATTGTATTCCGGCATTATTGACGAGAATATCAAGGGTCTTCCACTCTTTTTTTACCTTTTCAAGACATTTAGTTCTGAAAGTTTTTTTGGAAACATCGCCCTTGAGTAAAATACATGACCGTCCCTCTTTTTCTACCAGCTTTAAAGTTTCGCGGGCATCTTTATCACTTTCTTTGTAAATAATGATTACATCCGCTCCTTCTCTTGCAAAATGCACCGCTACCGCTTGTCCTATTCCGCTATCTCCACCCGAAATCACGGCTTTCTTATTCAGAAGTTTTTTACTTCCCAAATAGTTTTCACGAATGATCTCGGGAAACATGCCCTCTTTGGGTACTTTAGATTTGGATTGTGATTTGTTCTGTGTTTTCATATGCCGATCTTTTATAAACAGCATCAAACAATAAGCCGAAAACACTTTATGATTTATAAGCCACTTCTAAATCTTCTATAATAATTTTCTGCATTCGCATCATGGCCTGCACTACTTTTTGAGCTTTACCCTGATCGGAATCATTCATTAATTCGATCAGTCTTTTGGGTACTATTTGCCAGCTAACACCGTATTTATCTTTTAACCATCCACACATACTTTCTCTTCCACCTCCTGAAATCAAGGTGTTCCATAAATGATCTGTCTCCTGTTGGTCGTCGGTCATAATCACCATAGAAACCCCTTCATTGAAATCAAACTTATGATCATAAGAAGAGTCCATACAGTACAAGCTGTATCCGTCTATTTTAAAGCTGGCATGTTGTACGTTTTCGGGATTTTCATTGGATTCACCCCCATCTTTATATTTCATGACATTTACAATGTTTGAATTGGGAAAAGTATGGGTATAAAATTCCATTGCTTCCATTGCTTTACCATTATTATCATGCATGAACATTAATGTCGGCACCACCTTCTGATCACCATCCTTTTCGCCGAAAAGCAATTGCCAGTTCACCCCATAACGGTCACTCAACCATCCGAATTTTTTACTCCATGGATAAGAATCCAGTGCCATTAAAGCAGAACCACCATCAATAAGATGATCCCAATATCTTTGTACTTCATCTTCTGTTTCGCAGATTACCATGAAAGAGATGGAAGGATTTTTTTCAAATTGAGGGCCACCGTTAAGCAGCATCAACTTTTGCCCGAATAATTCTACATTCATTACAACTGGTGTATCTGCTGTAATTCGTCCATTAAATACTTTGCTGTAAAATTCTGCAGCCTCTTTAGCCTCTCCGTCGCACCAAAGGCACGGAAAAATATCGTTATTCATAATTAATTTTTTTAGGGTGATTGATATTGTTTTATTTTGTAGTAACGGATATGCTGTTCTCTTACCGAACTAAAACCAATTCCTTATTTCGATATCACTTTTAACAGCCAACTGCATATCGATGACGTTATAGTCTAATGAAAATATACCTTTATAAAAAAGTTCATTCCTTATTCAGATTGAAAATATGAACCGCATGCGAAAGAACTGACAAGCTATTATTCTTTAAACTCTTTAAAGTAAATCTGATGCTCGTGCATATAAATCTTAAGCTTTTTTAAAGTGTTCTTTCCAAACCCATGAAGCTGCAGGATTTCCTCCTCAGAATAATCTGATAATTTTTCCAGGGAATCAATTTTCTCTTTTTCTAAGGCACGTCTTGCAGGCATGGAAAGAACGCCTTGCAGAAAAGTTCCGGGAACAACATGATTAACAGCACAAATGGAACTTAAACATTTTGCCATTATGACTAAATTGATCATGATTGTTAAGAAATTTAATGATTTTCAACATATTTATGGAAATTATCGAGGATCGCATACCAGCCATCCCTTTGCATTTCCACAGAATTTTGTTTTTCAGGATCAAAAATTTCGGTAACCTTTGTTGTATTGGCATCAATACTGTCAAAGATCACTTCCACATTTCTGCCATCTTCCAAATGATACTTGATCCTCTGATTCGGAATAACCACATCATAAGTACCTTCAAAATCGAATCCGAAACTTTTATCTTTGGCTTCCATTCTGTTTTTGAACTTGCCTCCTACCCTCAGATCATTTTCAGAACTTGGGCATTGCCAGCTTTCATGAGCAAAGTTCCATTTTGTAATATGGTTGGGAGTATTAAAATAATCCCAAACTTTTTCAACTGGAGCTAAAATGGTAATGTCTATTTTAATGGGTTCCATAGTTATATTTTTGTGATTGTTGTAAAACAGGGCAACCAACTTACAGCTGCCCTTAGATAATGAAGTTAAATATAGGATTATTTTGCCGATTCATCATTATAGTTCACCATCCAATGAACACCATATTTATCCTGGAAGCTTCCAAAATAATCTCCCCAAAACTGGTCTTCTATAGGCATTTCTATATTTCCGCCTTCAGACAAACCTTTAAAAAGACGGTCTGCCTCTTCCCTTGATTCAGGAAATATGGAAACATAATTGTTGTTTCCTACGGTAAGTGTTTGTCCGAATCCGGGAACAATATCTGATGCCATTAAAAGGTCGTCACCGATAGGTAACGCAATATGCATTACTCTGTTTTTTTCTTCATCAGAAAGGTTTTCCGTTCCCGGAGCGTTGCCCATCTTATGAACTTCTCCTCTGAACTCTCCCCCGAAAACTGATTTATAAAAATTGAAAGCTTCTTCTGCTGTACCGTTAAAATTAAGGTACGGATTTAATTTTGCCATGATGTTTGGTTTTTAAAGTTATAATTATGTTTATATTGTAAAAGAGATCATTACTAACAGATGAAGCAACCGTTTTGTCAGAATGATTTACTCCAATTGATGTTAAAGTTTAATGATTTAAAAATTTGACTACTTCGTTCACAGTCAAATCGATGAGCTTACTATCGGTTTTACCCTCAAAATCAGTCATCATATAAGAACCGTGAGTAGCAGGAAGGATCATAAGCTGAGAATCAGGAACCAACCTCCACATTTCGACAACATGTTCAGGTCTTATTACATCGCGGTCTCCCGAGATAAAAAGAGTCGGCGATTCAATAGATTTCAAAACTTTCTCATCCCAGTCTTCAAAAGACTGCATTCTTTTGCTATCCTTCTGAAACATATTTTCCAACTTTGAGAAGTCAGGATTTAATTCCAGAAAATTGATCTTTAAAGGTTCCGGCATTGAGTCTAAAGTGACTTCGGACATGGAATCGAAAAAGCCCTCTATCATTCCGCTTCTTTTAAAAAACGCAGAAGCTACGATGAGTTTATCCACCAAACCGGGATGATGATGAGCGATTTGCATTACTGTACTTCCTCCGTTACTAAAACCCCAGAATGAAGCTTTTCCTATTTTCATTTCTTTTAGCAGTTGAGCTACATCATGAGCGTCCTGCTCAAATGTTTCAGGAATATCCCGGTGTTCACTCATTCCGTGATTTTGGAGATCAATTCCTATTAACTGAAACTGAGATTCAAGCCTGGAAATAATTTCCTTGTAATCAAATAAAATTGAAGAACCCCCTCCATGGATTAAAACCAAAGGTTTCCCTTCTCCATATACTTCATAATACATCTGAATTCCATTGACTTTTTTATAGCCTTTCTCTTTAAGATCCATGGGTTAGTATTTTAAATTTTCATCGGTGGTATAACTCATTCCCGGGTATCCTAAAATCTTCCTCATCAATCCCATTTGTCCGCACAGATAATCTTCCCGCCCTATACACATTCCCGTAAAATTGAGTTTTGTTTCTGAGTAAAAAGAAATATTCATCCCTATTTCAAAAATCTCATCCAACTGTTCATCTGTTGACTCTAATAGTTTTTGATAAACCTTTGGTGAAATATGGTGAAAGCTTTCTTTTAATTGAGCAATGTTAGGATAGCTGAAACTTTCGTCCAACGCTTTTCCCTGAAAGAAAAGGTCTGTGTATGGATCTTCTTCCTGAAGACCTAAAACTGAGCCCAGTCCATAGCGCATATTAAGAAAATTACCTGCCATCCAGACAATGTGATTCGTTTTACCGTCAATTCTTTTCATTGCATCTTCCTCTGAAATGCCCTCTAAAACATTTAAAAAGCTTTGTGAGTGCATCCTGTAGGCAGGAATTACAATTTCTAACTTTTTTGATTTTGGTGTATCCATAACGATATGGTTTTAATTTTTAATCTTTAAAGGTCTGCTGTTAAACATCTTTTTAAAGCATATTATTACTTGATAGCTCCCGGTTTTCCGAGAATTCTCCGAAGATATCCGAACTGGCCACTGTGATAAATCTCATGAAGACATAATGTAGCTATATCGTTAACCTGATCGGGGTTGATTCTTTCTAGGTGGCTGATTTTTTGTATCAGCCGGTCCTGGGTTTCATCCAGATAGGATTTTAATGTTTCAAAATCCGCAAATTCATCTTTTCTTTGTAAAGGAATCTCTCCCCTGTTATAGCAAGAATATTTCTCTTCATCCCATACTGATTCTCCTCCCAGAACATTAATAAATGCATTTCGTATATAGATTAAATGTCCTAAAATCCAGTTCATACAGTTGGCATCACCATTGGGAAAAACCATCGCTTCTTCGTTGCTGATGCCATCGATATTCATCAGAATCACTTTATAGTTACTAAGAACCTGTAGATTGATGATTTCAATGTCGTTTGATTTCGATTCCATAATAGGTATTTTTGGGAATTAAACTATTCCGTTGGTAATTTGGACATATCTGCAAACATTACTTCCCACTGATGTCCATTCAGATCGGCAAAAGCACATTGGTACATCCATCCATGGTCCTGAGGCTCACTGTATTTGGATCCTCCATTGGCAAGCGCTGTCTGAACCATTTGATCTACTTCTTCTCTGCTGTTAACACCTATGGCAAGAAGTACCTGAGTGGTATCGCCTTTTGCAACAGGTCTGTCTGTAAAGGTTTTTAGAAACTCTTCCATTAAGAACATGACATAAATATTGTCTTCTTTCATGATCACACAAACAGCTTTTTCATCTGAAAACTGCTCGTTGATTTCAAAACCAAGCTTCGTCCAGAATGCTCTTGTATCTTCAACGCTTTTTACCGGAAGATTTACGTAAATTTGATTGACTTTCATTTTTTGTAATTTTAGTGTTAAACTTTTAACCAAAATTACCAAGTCGATATCAGAATCATCTTGCCTTATGGCAAGATTTAATTTTTCTTTGGATGGGAAACTAATTCTTTACGGATTCTGCTTAAAGAAGTGTCTGTTACTCCAAGATAAGAAGCAATCTGCTTTAAAGGAGCATACTGAATCACCTGGCATTTCTCCTCCAGGAGATTAAGATATCTTCTGGTAGCAGATAAGGTAAACATTTCTACAGAACGCTGCTTATAAGCAAAGAGCTGCTGGGACATCCACGATCTCCCCCATTCCCTCAGGTTGGGAATTTTATGAAACAGGTTCTGAAAAGTATCATAATCCAGTTTCCAGCATTCACAATCGGTAATGCAGATGATATTCTCCTGAGAGGGAATTCGTTGGAAAAGAGATAATACTTCTATGATAATTTCATTCTCCGTAAAAAAATGAGTGGTTACTTCATTCCCGTTAAAGTCATTAACAAAGGATCTTGCAAGCCCTTTATCTAAAATATAATATTCATTAGCCATTTTTCCTTCTTCAAGAATAAAATCTCCTTTTTGAAAACTTATTTTTTCATGCGCCTGAAAGATCTCATCGAGCTCTTCGTGCATAAAAAAAGGGAAATCATATGAAATTTCTAAGGACTTACTGCTCATAAGATGAATATTTTTTAGATTCTAAAATTAAAATTTTTATCGGAACTGAATCAAAAAAGTTGTTGAAAATGTAAATAGCCCGAAATCAAATCACTTTCTGCCTACATTATAAATAATTTCACCTGATATGGTGATTGCCTTCTCAAAACAAAGAAAGCTGAATATCATTAGGTTTGATTGGCTTTTTAGCATCTCCGAAAACAGTTTTCCCTCCAAATCTCCAGGAATTCTGTCTTTCTTCTTCTATAACCTGCTGAATATCAAAATCTGGTGTAAAATCTTTTTCCGTTGTTGCTATTACCTGATGCAGCTTATTTAATGTCTTAAGTTTATCTGAATTTCCCAGCTTAGATTTTTCAATACCTTTTCGAAGGATATCGATGCTCTGATCATACACTTTCGTAGGAACAGGAAACGGATGTCCGTCTTTTCCGCCATGTGCAAAAGAAAATCTGGCCGGATCCGAAAATCTTGACGGTGCCCCATGAATCACCTCACTTACCAAAGCCAAAGATTGCATCGTCCTTGGTCCCACCCCTTCCAGCATTAAAAGATCTTCAAAATTCTGAGGCTGTTGTTCACGGGTAACATATAAAAGAGCCCCCAATCTTTTTAAATCTACGTCAGAAGCGCGGACATCGTGATGATCAGGGAGAATCAGACGGGAAAAATCGTTCATAATCTCTGCGGAATCCGTATGAGAAATCTCGAGAATTCCTTTTCTGTTTTCTGAAGCCTGCGCATCGGTAAGATTAAGAATTTTTCCTCTATGAACACCATTTATTCCCGTATGCGGTTCTTCAATAAATGATTTTATATTTTCCGAATGCCAATGATAGCGCCTTGCCGTTCCATCAGATTCATGCATTCCCTGCTGAACAACACTCCAGCTTCCATTGTCTGCCAGGATAAAATTATGCAGATATAACTGATACCCATCATGAATTGCTGTATTATCCACTTTCGCAGAGAGCTTGCTCGCCTTTACCAGCTCAGTACCGTTCAGGCCTGTTTTATCAGCAATCTGAAGAAGTTCCGAAGGAGTCTCTCTCGAAAATTTCCCTTTTCCCCCACAGATATAAAGCCCCAGTGATTGTGAATTCGGATTAATAGAGCGTTTTAAAGCTCCCATTACAGAGGTTGTAATGCCTGATGAATGCCAGTCCATTCCCATAACGGCTCCAAAACTCTGAAACCAAAACGGATCGGCCAGTCTTCTCAAAACCTCATCCTTACCATAATCCATCAAAATCACTTCAATGATGGACAATCCAAGAGTAGACATACGCTCATACAGCCATGGCGGTACTTTGCCATAGTGTAAAGGGAGATCTGCTGTTCCTGAACGTTTCATTTAAGGTGTAAAGTTAGAGGTTATTTAATAAGGTTTTAATGATTTGAATCATTATTTTTTTTTACATGATACTAATGTTTAGGACGAGTTTAATAAATAAGATTTGGCTAAACCAATGGACAGTTTTGTTTAAAACGGACTGAATCCCGCTTTTACTAATATTAAAAAATATTACTCCCTTACGCTTCGTCTTGAATCACAAACAATAATACGCGTAACCTATCCAAATCTTTAAATCCCTTCACACTTACCATTACTTTATCAAATAAACTCCACTTCCTTATGTTTCTCTGCATCAAATTTCTCATTGAAAATTATCTTATTTCCGAAAGGATCATTAACTGTGAAAGCTACTGCATCATAAAATGTTTTTTCCAACCCCGGCCTGTTGTATTTGTATTTCTTATCAATCAGTTCTTGATGATAGCGTGCCACGTCTTCACCCCAGATAAAAACACTGCTTCCAGGACTTGCATCTCCGTGATGTTCACTTAAATGAAAGATGATGTTTTCCTTCTTTACTTCCAGATAAACAGGGGTATTTTCTTCGAAACGATGTTCCCATACAATTTCAAAACCAAGCCAATCAATGTAAAATTCTATGGTTTTATTATAATCAAAAATTCTGAGGACCGGTATTACTTGTTCTGCTCTCATGTTGATAATTAAATTATTCGTGTGAAAGGATATTAATTAATTTTCCAAAGGGATCTCTGACAAAAAATCTACGAACCCCCCATTCCTCATCTGCAAGGTCATAGGTTATCTCAAAACCTGAATCTTTCATCTTTTTATAGATAGCCTCTACGTCATCTACTTCAATAGACAAATCAGGAACCGGCGTGTCATTTCCTCCCTGCATTGCAAAACTGATCTGAACCTTTGATTCTTCATTGCTTCCGAATGTTTTGATCCATCCGTGATTCATTATTATTTCCAGACCTAAAATACCATGATAGAAATGATCTGCCATGGACAAGTCTTCTGCCTTAATGTTAGCTACAATTCTTTTTACCATATTTTTGAAGTTCTTATCAATAAAAAAGCCTTGTGAAGATACACAGAATCATCACAAGGCGTATAGCTATTTTTACTAAATTGTCTTACAAGGTCGCTGCAGCTTCTAAGATCAATTGTGTTACTTCATTGGGATGGGACGCTAAGGAGGCATGCCCAGCATCTAAAGAAATAATTTTCTTAGGATTCATTCGCTCTGCCATTTCCTTTTCTGTTTCAGCAGGGATCATGCGATCTTTTGATGAAATCTGATACCAGCTCGGCTTTGTTTTCCATGCCGGTTCACCTGCAGTATCACCAAAACATTGGCTATGAATCGGTTTTTGGGATAATGACATGACCAATGCCTTTTCATCATCAAGATCCTGGCAAAATGCCGATTGGAATTCATCATATTTGATCCAAAGGAAGCCCTTGCTGTCCGGGTAAATGCTTGCTCCTCCAGGAGACTCTCTTCTTCCTAAAAGCGAGCCCAGACTATCACCGGCATCCGGTGCAAAGGCGGCAATATATACTAAACCTACAACCTTATCGTGATTTCCGGCTCCTGAAATGACAGCCCCTCCATATGAGTGACCAACCAAGAGAACTTTCCCATCCTGTGCATCTATCAAATCCTTAGTCTTGTCAATGTCATCTTGAAGAGTTGTGAGAGGGTTTTGAACACTTCTTACCTTATATCCTGCTTTCGTAAGTGCAGGGATAACATACTGCCAGTGGGAACCGTCTCCCCACGCTCCGTGTACCAGAATAATGGTTAAATCTTTTTGATCCATAATTGCTATTTTTAAGTTTGACACTAGTAAAACTACGTTCTTAAAAACCAATACACGTTAACTTAAGTTAATTAATAATCCGGGATCTTATACGACTTAATGACTGTTCCGTTATCCCCAGATAACTTGCGATATGCTTCTGGGCTATTTTCTGAACAAGCATAGGGTTTCTTTTTAAAAGATTCAGGTATCTGTTTTCAGGAGAATAGCATAGTAAATCATCAATTCTCTTTTTTGCATCAAGATAGATCTTTTCGCTCATCATCCTTCCGAACTTTTGCCAGTAAGCTTCCTTCTTATATAGATTTTGAAGATCATCTTTACTTAAAAGTAAGATCTCACAATGTTCTATAGCCTGAATATTCATATTGGAGACCGTATCACAAAGTATACTTTCATAGTCCGTAAAAAATTCATTTTCAAAATAGAAACCGAAGTTGATCTCACGGCCCTGATCATTGATGTAAAAGCTTCTTATCGTTCCGCTTTTAATAAAGCCCAGGTATTTGCATTTTTCTCCTTGTTTAAGAAAAAAATCAGACTTTAAAAGATGTGTATCTTTAAGGAGGGAAAAGAACTCCCCGAAATGTTCTTGGTCAACCTGGAATAGTGTACCATACTTAGTGTAGTTATCGGACATAATTTATTTTTCATTTGTTATTTGTGTATTTTGAATTTAAAAAAGCCTTGTAAAAATAAATCCCACAAGGCTCTTTAAAGAAATAAATTCTTAATTATTTTAATGCTTCAAGAGCAGCATTGTAATTAGGTTCGCTTCCAATTTCAGGAACCTGCTCCGTATACACTACTTTATTATTTTCGTCAGTAACGATCACTGCCCGGCTTAAAAGACCTTTCATAGGAGAATCTGTAATAGTTACCTCATAATCATCACCGAAGCTGCTTCTGAAATCAGATAGTGTTTCTACATTATTCAGACCTTCAGCTGCACAAAATCTGCCTAAGGCAAATGGAAGATCTTTGGAAACATTAATTACTACTGTATTATTTAAATTTGAAGCTTCTTCATTGAATTTTCTGGCAGAAGCCGCACATATTCCTGTATCAATACTAGGAAAAATATTAAATATTTTTTTCTTTCCTTCAAAGTCTGACAGGGTTTTAATATTCAATCCTGAATCCACTAATGCGAAATCCTTAATGGTATTTCCAACAGCTGGTAAATTACCTAATGTATGAACTGCGTTTCCTTTTAACGTTATATTGGACATAATTTATTTTTTTACGGTTTTTCAAATTTAGTTAAAAATGCCATTTTTTTCGTTCAAATAAAGGTTAAATAATTCTTAAAGTATAAAAACTTATATAGGATTAATCCAAAAAAATTAAATTTTAACTAAATTTGTGGGAGTTAAAAAATCAAATAATAAATAACAGTATAATGTCAGAAAAATCAAAAATCTACTACACATTAACGGATGAAGCTCCAATGCTGGCTACACACTCGTTTTTACCTATCGTAAAGGCATTTACAAAATCAGCAAATATTGAAATCGCCGTTCCGGATATTTCTTTGGCAGGAAGGATCCTTGCCAACTTCCCGGAGTTCTTAAAAGAAGATCAAAGAATTGGTGATGCTTTGGCTGAATTGGGCCAGATTGCAACAACACCGGATGCTAATATTATCAAGTTACCTAATATTTCCGCTTCTGTACCTCAGCTTGATGGAGCTATTGCAGAACTACAATCCAAAGGCTTTGCGGTTCCAAACTATCCTTCTGAGCCTAAAAATGATGAGGAAAAGGCGATTAAAGCAAAATATGCAAAAGTTTTAGGAAGTGCCGTAAACCCTGTGTTAAGAGAAGGGAATTCTGACAGACGTGCACCAAAAGCTGTTAAAAACTACGCAAAAGCGAACCCTCACCGAATGGGAGACTGGGCTTCTGACAGTAAAACTGATGTTGCCCATATGAATAACGGAGATTTCTATGGTACTGAAACTTCAACAACTCTTGAAAATGCTACAAAATATAAAATTGTTTTCAAAGGAAATGATGGTTCTGAAAAAGTCTTGAAAGATTTTGCAAGCCTTGAAGCAGGAGAAGTTATTGATTCTTCAGTGATGAACCTGAACGCTTTGAAATCTTTTGTACAGGAAGCGATTGAGGAGGCTAAAAACAGAAATGTTCTTCTTTCTGCTCACCTGAAAGCAACTATGATGAAAATCTCTGATCCGATTATTTTTGGGGCTATCGTAGAAACTTTCTTCAAAGATGTATTTACAAAATATGCAGATACTTTCAAATCTTTAGATATTAACCCTAACAACGGTCTTGCTGATCTATTTGAGAAAATCAAAGGAAATGCTCAGGAAGCTGAAATTAAAGCAGCTATCGAAACCGCTTTGGCAAATGGACCAAGAGTAGCAATGGTAAATTCGGATAAAGGAATTACCAACTTCCATGTTCCTTCAGATATCATCGTTGATGCATCTATGGCTGCATTAGTAAGAGGCGGAGGTAAAATGTGGAATAAAGAAGGTAAGGAAGAAGATACAGTAGCGATCATTCCGGACCGTTCTTATGCAGGTTTCTATCAGGCAGTAATCGATGATATGAAAGCTCATGGTAAGCTGGACCCTACAACTATGGGCTCTGTTCCGAATGTAGGTTTAATGGCTCAGAAGGCAGAAGAATACGGTTCTCATGACAAAACATTCCAGGCTACTGCTAACGGAACAATTGAAGTTCAGGATGAAGCAGGAAACGTTCTTCTTTCTCAGAAAGTAGAAGAAAATGATATCTTCAGAATGTGTCAGACTAAGGATGCTCCGATCCAGGACTGGGTAAAACTGGCAGTAAACAGATCAAGACTATCCGATACACCGGCTATTTTCTGGTTGGATAAAGGAAGAGCTCACGACAGAGAAATCATCAAAAAAGTAGAAAAATATCTAAAAGATCATGATACTGCAGGATTAGATATCAGAATCCTTGACGTAAAAGATGCCATGACTGAAACTCTTAAAAGAGCAAGAGAAGGTAAAGACACCATTTCGGTTTCAGGAAATGTATTGAGAGATTATCTAACAGACCTTTTCCCAATCCTTGAATTAGGAACTTCAGCAAAAATGCTTTCTATCGTTCCATTAATGAATGGAGGTGGTCTATTTGAAACAGGTGCCGGAGGTTCTGCTCCTAAGCATGTTGAACAGTTTCTTGAAGAAGGTTATTTAAGATGGGATTCTTTAGGAGAATTCTTGGCACTTCAGGCTTCTTTGGAACATTTGGCACAAACTCAGGGGAATACAAAATCTCAGGTGTTGGCTGATGCACTGGATGAAGCTAATGCTAAATTCCTGGCAACCGATAAATCTCCTGCAAGAAAGGTAGGACAGATCGATAACAGAGGTTCTCACTTCTACCTTGCTATGTATTGGGCAGAAGCCTTAGCTAATCAGACCAACGATGCTGAAATTGCTCAGAAGTTCAAGTCTGTTGCTGCAAGCATGCAAGAGAATGAAGCAGTGATCAACCAGGAATTAATTGCAGCTCAGGGTAAACCTCAAAATATTGACGGATATTACAAAACTGATACCTACAAGACCTATGCAGCTATGAGACCAAGTACTGTTTTAAATGAAATTATTGATGGAATTTAGATCTCTAAAAAGTTTTTGGTTTTTATTTTTTGCATTAATATTTACCGTTTCATGCTCTGGTGATTCAGATGAAGTCGTTACACCGCAGCCCGTAGAGGAAAAAATCATTCTAAAAGATGTGATAGTTGTTAATGATACCACTGTCAGATTAGAATGGACCACGACGGGTAAAAATACGTATCAGAGTTTTCAGTTTTTAAGAAGCAATTCCGAAAACGGAACTCCTGAATATCTGAATCAGGAAAATGGAACTACATTTGTAAAAGTAGATGCCAATGTTCCCTATTCTTCATATGTAGGTTACCAGATAATCGGGTATACTGCTAATGGTGAACCAGTAAAAAGTAACCTCGTTTCTTATAAAAGGCCTACCATTAAACCATTACTTAATATCAGACCTGTAGACGCTCTGTTTGATGCTGATAACGGAAGCATGTTTATATTTGGTTCTACTGGTAATATTATGAAGTATGATGTAACAACTGGTACAATTACAAAGGAAATATCTACCGGAGCAACTTTAGGTTATTCATTTTTAGGTTCTTATAATGGCCAGAAAGAATTATATGTTCCGAGAAATGATGGTTGGGTATATATCTACAATCCTAGTGATTTATCGTTAAAAGATCAAATAAACTTTGGAAGCGAAGTAAAAAGTGTTGTTTTAGCAGACAATAAATTATATGGAACAACTGGAGCTATTTCGAATGTTTCTTTAAAATGTTTTGACAGAACCACAAAACAATTGATATCAGAGAATGGAAGCTATCAATTTGGTAGAATAAAAAAGATTGCTAATACAAGCTCTAGTTTCTTTTTTATCACGACAAATGTAAGTCCTACCAATCTTATTCGCTTTAATTATAATGCTGACGGAACATTCGTTAATAAATTTGAAGATACCTATCACGGTGATTATCCTTTAAACCCTAGAATATTTGAATCCCTTCCTACCGGAAATGGTTTCTTAACAGCTATGGAAGGAGTTATCTATAATTCTAATCTGGTTTATATAGGTCAATTGCCTCGTGGCAACTCAGGACTATCAAGCTATGATTTTGATGCGAGTAACATCATTGCAGGAACCGATAAGAAAAGTATTGAGTTTTATAACCTGACAAGTTATGCAAAAGTAAACTCAATAAGTACCGAAAGATATCCTTTTAAAGTATTTAATTACGGGAATAAGGTTGTTTCCTTAAGCTCAATAAATGCGATTAATATCAACTCTGGTTATTCAGATCCACCTGAAAATGTTATTGTAGAAGTATTTAATAAATAGTAAAAAATCCTCTCACTTGAGAGGATTTTTTATTTAGTTCTGCTTATCTACGATTACCTTCCGGTGCTCCCTCCCCCAGTTGATCATTTCCGTGATGATCTTCCCGAAAGTACGACAATACTCCGTGGGTATATATTCTATTAAAACCGGAGTATCGGGATATACATTTCTGGTCACCAGTTTATTCATCTCCATATCTTTTAACTCTTTTGAAAGCATTCTTGTTGTAATACCTGGAATACTGCGTTCAATCTCACGGAAACGCCTGTTACCATTGCAAATTGAATTGATAACTGGAATACGCCATTTACCACCTATAAAGTACAAGGTATCCTGCAACGCTCTGAGTTCTTCGGTCTGATCTCTTTCCATTTTAAAATATTTATTTTGATATACTCTGTGATACTGATTACAAAAGTATATCATTTTCACTATAACTTTGTCAAAAATTTTAAGAAATGAATAAATTTAACAACAAACTGGCAGTAGTGACCGGTGGAAATAGTGGAATCGGATATGCCACAGCAAAGGAATTAATAGCTGAAGGAGCAAAAGTAATTATTACCGGCAGAAGGAAAGACGCCATTGAAAAAGCAGCTGAAGAACTAGGGGCAATTCCGTTCGTTGCAGATCAGGGCAAACTGGAAGATATTGATCTGTTGAAAAAAGAAGTTGAAGAAAAACACGGGAAAGTTGACATTTTATTTATCAATGCAGGAATTACGGGCACATTGACCTCTATTGAGAATATGGATGCCGATAATTTTGATAATGTAATGAATATCAACTTCAGAGGAGCTTATTTCACGTTGAGTAAGTTCACTCCTATTTTACATGATGGTGCTTCTGTGGTATTCTTATCATCAAATGTTGCAACAACCTATAAACCTAACAGTTCCGTTTATCAGGCAAGTAAGGCAGCCCTCAATTCTATTGCGAAAACAGCCGCCGCTGAATTAGCACCAAGAAAGATCAGGGTCAATATGGTAAGTCCGGGTCCTACAAAAACTGAAATTATGACCAAAGCCGGTCTCGATGACGAAACACTAAAAGGCATAAATGAGTGGCTCATCGATGCTATCCCATTAAAGAAAATGGGAACTGCTGAAGATGTTGCAAAACTGGTTGTTTATTTATCCGATTCGCATGTGGCAAGTTTTATGACAGGTACTGAAATTATCATTGACGGAGGAATGATTTTATAGTTAAACACTCTCCATATCACATACCGGAAGAACTTCCGGTATTTTTTGTTTTATATTCCGGGGCATAAATTCTACTTCACCCCTTAAATTGTCCGGTTCACCTTTTTTTAGGTTTCATTTCCTTTGCCAGCAATCTATTTTTGAATCATAAAAATAAAACGATTATGGATTCAGTAAAGAAAAAGAGAACAACAAAACCCATTGCTATATTATTTATAGCTATTGTGGGAGTCTTTGCAGGATTACAGCTTTTCAATTCTCCTATTGAAGGTAAACCTGTAACCGGCACCATTGAAGCACCGCACGAGGTGATTGCCGTTCTGGAAAGATCGTGCTTCAACTGCCATTCTAATGAACAGAAACTAAGCTGGTATGATAAGCTTGCTCCCATGTCATGGGGTGTAAAAAAGGATGTTGAAAGAGCAAGGGAGGTCATGAATTTTTCTGAATGGTCAAAGGTTTCACCAGGTGAACACAAAGGCAGAATGTATTCCATATTGAATATGATGCAAGCCGGAAAAATGCCTCTTCACGAATATACCTTACTGCATGCGTCTGCAAAAGTTTCAGCAAAAGATATTGAAGTTATCAGAAAATACACACTATCTCTTTCGGGAAAAAATCTTTCACCGGCAAACACAAAAGAGGTAAAACCCCTTCAACAAGATATAAAAACAGCTTCTGTAAGCCATTCTGGTTTTCCGGTTTCACCAAATGGAGTAAAATATACACCGGAGTTTAAAAACTGGAAAGTAATCAGTATGAGTACATTATTTGATAATTCCATCCGCGTTATCTATGGAAACAGCATTGCCGTAAAAGCAGTTGAAACAGACAATTTCCATCCATGGCCGGACGGCAGCATCGTAGTAAAAGCAGTATGGAAACAGACAGAAGCTCCTGATGGAGAAATCAGACCTGGCGAATTTGTTAATGCTCAGTTTATGGTAAAAGATTCAAAAAAATACACCGATACCGAAGGATGGGGTTTCGCCAAATTCTCGGGTAAAGATCTTCACCCTACCGGAAATACGGCATCATTTGCCAGAGAATCATGTATTGCCTGTCATCGTCAGCTGGCAGAGCCTACAGGATATTTATTCGACGTACCGATGAAAGTAAACACCAAAAATCTAATCGAAAAACTACAGACAAAATGAATAAAATAATTATAGCCATGATAGGAAGTTTTCTTTTTTTAATTTCATGCAAAACTGAAAATTCCAAGGACTGGGAGCATGTCCGTCTTGTGTTTGATGCCGGTGGGCTACAGTTCATTGCCTCATCTTTAAATACGAAAAAAGAGACGATGTCCGCCCTATACGGAAACAGTCAGGCCCTTCAATCTTTATCCAATAAAAATGATAAGCCGCTGCCCGGAACAAAAATGAAACTTGTCATCTGGAAATATCATGAAAACCCGCAATATACCGGAGGTACTATCACTGGTGAGCTGGTGAGCGTAGAAACTGTTGAAACCGGTATAAAAGGATCAGTCTCTTACCGGAAAGAGCTGGATAACGAAAAGGAACCCGGCATCTTTCAGACTAAAGAACAAAGAATACAGTATATGATGGGCTATCAACCGGTCGTTATGCCGTAAAAATAATGCAATCTGAGATTCACCAGCAGTCTCAGATTGTATTTATTTAATAGTTATCATTAAAAAATATTAATTTCACATTTTTAAATCCAATTCTTCTTAATGCAACAAGAAAAAATAAAAATATCACAGGCTGTTATCTGGATAAGCTCTATTGTTTTGGGGGCACTTTCCTCAGTTCCTCAGCTTGCTTCCCATGATTTTAATCTCATGGAAGCTGTGGTTAATGCAGCCATTACTTCAGCATTTGCAGTTGTTATGTGGTACCTCAACATTTTTTTACTCAATCGTAATACAAAGAAACGTCAGGGAATTTCATACTCCCGGCTTTTGGTTGTCCTTGCCCTGGGGATGGTTGTGATGTTTGGCCTTGCCTGGATCCAGCAGCTTATTTTATCCCATATTAATTTCGGACCTGTTATGCTGATGGTGGAAGTAAGAGGAATCCTTATCAACCTTGTTTTCTATATGTTTTTAAATCTTGTACAGCATAATTACGCCGGCCAGCAGGTTCATCTGGAACTAGAAAAAGTAAAAAGCGATAATTTAGGTGCTCAATATGAATTATTAAAACAACAGGTAAATCCCCATTTTCTTTTCAACAGTTTAAATACGCTTAAATCCATGGTGGAAACGCATGATGAGGAAACCATTGATTTCATTATCAAGCTTTCTGACTTTTATCGTTTCACCCTGGAAAGCAGAAAACTCGACCTTATCACCGTTGAAGAAGAAATGAAAATACTTAATTCTTACCTTTTCCTGCAAAAAGCCAGGTTTGGTAACGGATTTACCTTTACCGATACTCTCGGTAAAGATACGCTCAAAACCCTTATCCCTCCGTTTACCCTGCAATTACTGGTGGAAAACTGTATTAAACACAATATTGTTTCCCAGAGTAAACCTCTTCATATCAGCATCTATGATGCTAATCAAAAGATCATTATTGAAAATCCTATCCAGCGGAAATTGGTTCCGGAAGATTCATTAGGAGTTGGCCTGAATAACGTCAATATGCGTTACAAACATCTTCTGGACCAGGAAATCGACATTTTAGATAACAATCAAATTTTCCAAATAAAACTACCATTTATCCATGAATATCATCATCATTGAAGACGAGTTCAGAGCCGCAAAATCCTTACAGAATTTAATTAAAGAACTAAAACCGGAATCTGTTATATCCGGAGTTTATGACAGCATAGAATCCAGTGTGGCTGCTTTGCAGAACAATACAAAGCCCGACCTGATCTTTATGGACATCCACCTTTCTGATGGGTTATCATTTGAAATTTTTAAGCAGGCAGATATTACCTGCCCCGTGGTCTTTTGTACTGCCTTTGACCAGTATATGCTGGACGCTTTCAAAAGTAAAGGAGTAGATTACGTTTTAAAACCTTTTTCACGTGAAGATATTGCAGAGGCATTACGAAAAGTGGACGAGCTCAAAAAGTTTTTCCAGAAAACGGAAATCCCGGAACTGGAAGCACTTTTACAAAAAATAGCTCAGCCACAAACTGCTACCAAAAGTAGTTTCCTGGTCTTTAAAAATCAAAAATACACCACTATTCTTACCGAAAATATAGCCTATTTCTACATTCACAACGAAATGACCCATCTGGTTACTTTTGATAAACAACAATTTTCACTTTCACAATCGTTGGGACAGGTCGCTGAGCAGGTTTCTCCAAAACAATTTTTCAGGGTGAACAGGCAGTATATTGTGAATTTCAGCGCTATTAAAGAAATGGAGCATTATTTCCAACGTAAAATCTATGTAAAGTTAGTTATCGACACACCGGAAAAGCTTCTTATCAATAAAGAAAAAACGCATAGTTTCTTTTCCTGGCTGGAAGATCGTTAACAGCTAATTTCTTAAATCTATATTTTTCAGGGTTCACCTTTCGATTTGTCTGGTTGAGCCCTTTTTTCATTTTTTAGCATCCCCTAGGTATCTACTTTTGAATAAAAATTAAAAGAAATGATATCTAAAAAACTTTTCATAGTAGGAGCATTTGTAGCTTTACTATTTACTGTTTCTGCCTTTATGCAGAAAGATAAACCACATGAAAGCTTTAAAAAAATTGCATCAGGTAAAAGCAATGGCTTTGCGGTCCTTGAACTCTTTACTTCTGAAGGATGTTCAAGCTGCCCTCCGGCAGATGCCCTGATGGGAGAAATTAAAGAGAACAACAAAGATCAGCCTGTCTATATTCTCGCGTATCATGTGGATTACTGGAACCGTCTAGGATGGAAAGACAGATTCAGCAGCATTGAAAATTCAGAGCGCCAACAGCAATACAGCAGAATACTGGATTCCCAGGTATACACCCCACAGCTCGTTGTCAACGGAAAACAACAATTTGTAGGATCAGACAGGGAAGCTGTAGAAAACTCCATCATCAACGCTGTAAGCCACACAGCAAGCAGTTCTATAGACCTTAAAGCTGAATCCGATTCTAAGCAGATCAATATTCACTATAAGGTATCAGGAAATGATTCTCATAGTAAACTCTTACTTACATTGGTACAGAAAAAAGCATCAACTAACGTTGCAAAAGGTGAAAATGAAGGACGACACCTGAATCACTGGCAAATTGTTCACAAGCAGATTCAGATTTCATTACAAAATAATTCTGAAGGTGTTTCTACTTTTTCAATACCTGAAAACTTCAATACCACAGACTGGGAAATTATAGGATTTGTTCAAAATACAAAAACCGGCCAGATCTCAGGTGCATCAAAAGCTACATTTCAATAACATACACATTAAACAATATATAACAATTTAAAACAATAAAAAAATGAAAACAAAAACAACAAAAATCATCTATTGGTCAGGCGCTATCTTTATGTCATTATGGTTTGGAGCAAGTGGCTTCTTTGAATTGACTAAAAATCCGGTAGTATGGGATATTACCCAGCAGCTAGGATACCCTCCTCACTTTATTTATATCCTTGGTGTTTTTAAACTTGCAGGAGTTACCGTACTTTTAATTCCAAACAAATTACTGAGATTAAAAGAATGGATATTCGCCGGAATGTTTTTCGATATTATTTTCGCATTCTTTTCCAAAATTGCCGTCCTAGGATTTCCTTCTACGATCGATGCGATCATAGCATTTTCAGTCCTTTCCGTTACATATCTTATGTTCAGAAAAATGTACAGTCCGGAATTGATCTTTGATGAACCCGGCTTTTAATTCAAAGTTCTCCTTAATAAGAAAATCCTACTGTTCTCAGTAGGATTTTCTTATTCTTTTTAGCTCATAAAAACCTCAGGAACCCATTCAAATGTGTTCCCTTTCTTTTTAGTAAACCCTAAACCGGGCCATGGTAAATGGTACGCAAAAGCTCTGGATCTCGTTTCCGCCAGTTGTTCAAGTATTTTTTTCCTTGAAGCAATGGCTATATCGAGGTCCGTATCACCAAAGTATCCCCAGTCAGGATGCGGAAATAAAATGACATCCGAGTGCATTAAATCTGCAATATATAGAAGTTGTTCATTACCTGAGGTAATAGTAACCAAAGTAAGACCTGGTGTATGTCCTGGAGCTAACTGAAAACTGAATTGATTATACAGCATCTTTTCAAGATCATAAAATTTTAATTGAGGTTGTATCACCTTAAGAATATTCTGAATGCCAGGAATAATCTGATTAAGAAATTCGGGTTGATCCTTTAGTGCGCTGTTAGTGAAATCCTTGATTGTTGCCTTCATCCAGAAATCATATTCAACTTTTGAAATAAACAACCGGGCATTTGGAAAAACCAATTGATTCTGCTTATCTACTACTCCACCTATATGATCAGGATGAGCGTGAGAAAGAAATACATCTGTAATATCAGAAGGTAAAAAACCAGCCTTTTTAAGGCTTTTCAATAAAAATCCGGTTCTGCTATCGGCAAAAATTCCCATCCCGGTATCCAGTAGAATCAATCTGTCTTTTGTTTTAACCAACAGTACATTCATTGCCATGTCGATCGAATTTTCCGGACGGAAATTATCTTTGAGTATTGCTTTCAATTCAGATATATTTCCACGTGGAGCAAAGGAATTAAGATTTTCCTCATGGATTAATCCATCTGTAAGAATAAATAAGTCCAGATCGTCCAATTTTATTTTTTTCACTCCGGAAAGATCATCTTCTGCGCTTATACTGAAGGAATTTTTCTCCCGCGCCAACGAGCTGGAAAAAGGAATTATACTAAAAGCTCCTGCTAAAATTCCATTTTTTAAAAGTTCTCTTCTATTCATGATTAAATGTGTGCTTTTCTGATTTTGATCATACTTAAAATAAAAAGCCCCAAAATACCCAGCACAAAGTAACCTTCTGCTACCTGCAGCTGGAACTGAGGTTTTATAAGACTTGCAATACCATAGCTTATGGCTGAAGTAATGATAAATGCCACTCCTCCGGTTAATCCTCCGGCAATACCTGCCGAACTTGGAAATCGTCCGATACAATAAGAAAAATAGTTATTGAAAATAAATCCGGCTGTCACATGAATTGCAAAAGCAAAAGCAACAAGGCTGTACAGATTACTTACATAGTAAGAAAAAATGAACATTAAAATAATTAAAATCAACTGAATAAAATTAGCATATCGGATCTTAGGCAGAAAGGCCTTGTTGATTAACGCTTTTCCCAAAAACCCACCTGTCATCCAGGCCAATCCCAAAATCAGAGAAACATATCCCGCAGTAACTTCAGAATATCCCATTTTATGCTCGATAATAAAGGCCCCGCATAGATTAAAGAATATTACCATCGCATAACTAAGCCCACACATCAGCATCCCATAGAAAAAATCTTTGGTTTTAAACATGGAATTATACTCTTGGATCAGGAAACTGATGCGAAAAGGATTCCGTACCTTTAAAGTCTCCCCCGAAAATACCAGTTCTAAAATAAGAAGCAGTAAACTGTATCCCGCCAGAACGTAGAAATTGGATTGCCATCCGAAACTCTTTTGGAGATAACCTCCGATGAACGGAGCGATGATAGGCCCTACAGACCATACGATCGTCATGATACTCAAATAATGTTTTCGCTGTTCTCCTTCGTACACGTCTACAAAAAAGGCCCGCTTGGAAACGACGGCAAAACCGGATAACATACCGTGGAGGACACGCATCGCATAGATTACCATAATATTTTTAGTCGTTGCCGTAATTAAAAAGGTGATCACAAAAAAGGCCAGTGAAAAAATGGACACCGGATAACGCCCAAATGAATCTACAACACTCCCGGCAAAGAACTGCGTTATTCCATAGCTGATCAAAAATATAGAAAGTGTAAGCTGGATACTGCTTTCAGGTAAATGAAGCTCTGTTGCCATGCTGGGCATAGAAGGTAAATAAATATCCGTTGCCAGACCAGACATCGGAATTACTGCAAAAGCCAGCACAGTAGCTATCAATTGATTCTTTTCTTTAAGAGTTCTCATTCCTCTTTTTATTTTTCTTTCAAAAAAAATCTGGATTTCCGAATAATCAGAAATCCAAACTTAAAATTTATTTAATTATTAACCAGTTTCATTGAACCCTCGTTATATCTTTCTCCCACATTTGGATATTTCTTCAGAATCGTATCAATAGTATCAAGTTCAGATTGTGAAAGCTCTACATCAATCGCTCCGATATTTTCTTCGAGATACTTAATACGCTTGGTTCCTGGGATAGGAATAATATCATCCCCTTGATTAAGTACCCAGGCCAAAGCCAGCTGGGTTCCTTTGATTCCTTTGGAGCTTGCCAGTTCATTAAATTCCTGAACCAGCTTTCTGTTGTTCTCAAGACTTTCTTCCTGGTAACGTGGTAAAGACCTTCTGAAATCATCTTCTCCAAAATTCTGTACCTCATTAATGTTAGCAAAGAGCCCTCTTGCCAGTGGAGAATAAGGAACTAAGGCAATCCCCAGCTCTCTTATGGTTGGCAAAATTTCTTTTTCTACATCTTTTGTTAAAATGGAGTATTCCGATTGTAACGCAGTAATGGGATGAATTTTATTTGCCTTTTTGATAGATTCTGCTGAAGCCTCAGACAAACCTATATATTTTACTTTTCCGGCCTTTACAAGTTCAGCCATGGCTCCCACTGTTTCTTCAACGGGCACATTCGGATCTACCCTGTGTGCATAATAAAGATCTATCGTATCGATTTTTAATCGTTGTAGACTTAAATCTACAGCCTGTCTGATCCATTCCGGCGAACCATCAAAATAAGTCCCGGGAGCACCACTATGGCTAGCTTTACCGTCCTTAAACCTGAATCCGAATTTTGTGGCAATGAATATTTTATCCCTGTTCGGAACAAGCACTTTGGAAATTAGTTTTTCATTTTCTCCGTTAGCATACATGTCTGCAGTATCCCAGAAATTAACTCCAAGATCCAATGCTTTGTGTAATGTATCAATGCTTTCCTTTTCATCTGTAGGTCCGTAAGCAAAGCTCATTCCCATACATCCCAAACCTATTGCAGATAGCTGCTCTCCTGTGTTTCCTAATTTTCTAAATTTCATGATTTTTTTGTGGTTTTAAATTACTGAAACAAAATTACAACAACATCAATGATGATTGCATATAGAATTCAAACTAAGAATTATAAAATTCAAACTAAGTTACTTCGCAGTGCATTGGGAGTTCTTCCTGTTTGTTTTTTAAAATAATTAGTAAAATAAGCAGGTTCCTCAAATCCTAACCCGTAAGCAATTTCAGAAATATTCCAATCCGTATGCTTCAGCAAAGCATTGGCCTCCTGAATAATCCTGGAAGTGATCTGTTGTGTGGTTGTTTTACCTGTAATCTCCTTTACGGAGCGATTAAGGGAGTTCACATGTACGGAAAGACTCTCCGCATAATCATTAGGGGTTCTTAGTTTTAAATAGGATTCGGGACTATCGATAGGAAACTGCCTCTCTAATAATTCCATGAACAAGGATGCCACTCTTTGTGAAGCATTCTGATGATACTCAAAGTTTTCGGCAGGGTTCATCTTCATGGTTTCATGGATTAAAAGATGTAAATAGCTTCGAAGCATATCATATTTATGAATATAATCAGAATCAATTTCTGTCATCATTTTTACAAATAAGTCAGAAACTGTTTTTTGCTGTTCTTCATTAACAAAGAAAACAGGTGTTCCCCCTATTTTAAAAAGCGGTGAATCCTGGAGGTTTCCCAAACGGCTTCCATTTTGAAGAAACTCATCGGTAAACAGACAAAACCACCCTGTCTGGTTATCATCATCAGCTTCCCAGGAATATGGTATTACCGGATTAGAGAACAGCAGCGCAGGCCTATCCACACGGATCCATTTATTCGCATAGTGAAGTTTTCCTTTCCCGATAATCAGGGATACTTTATAAAAATCCCTTCTGCTGTAAGGAGTAACCAATGCACAATTATCCCGTGAAAAGACATTAAAATGTCCCAGTCCGGAATTAGAAAGGCAGGAAGGATAAACCCTTACCTGCGTACGGTTATAAAATTCCTGTAATGACTCTGATGATTCCATAAGACAAAGTTATAAAATTCAAACAAAAACAAAATAACTTCCTTCTTATTCTTGCGACACAAAAATGACTGATCTTACGAACAGCCATCAAGAAAAATTTGAATATATAGTGAAATGTGATTAATACGGTGTTCATGTCATTTCAATTAAAATGCCAAAGCAAAAGAAATCATTTATTAATATTTGTTAAAGGATCATAAGCAACTGAGAATGTAACGAATAAATTTGCCGGTGGAATGCAGGTTATGAAATCCGTTATAGAAAGAATAAGTAGGATTACTGATCATTATGTTCAAATACCAACTATTGCCTGGCTTAATTGAAAAGAATATAAATAACGATTAACTTCTTATAAATTGGTGAATTATATGATTATAATTTGTAATTTTAAAGAAGAGATCTGATTTTCAGGCTCTCAAGATCATTTATTACTCAATCTAATTTCAATACTTATGGAAAATATAAAATTTGAAATATCTCCATATCAGGATGAATTGCAGATATTAATTGACGACAAGAAGGCTGGCTATATGTCCATAGCGATTGATGGCAGACAATTAATTGTATATTATACAAAGCTTAATGAAGAACTCGAAGGACACGGATATGCCAAGATGCTTTTAGATGAATTGGTACGGTACGCAGAGGAAAAGGACCTGCTGATAGATCCTGAATGTGATTTTGTAAGACAACAGTTTGAAAATCACCCGAAACGATATAACGACATCTGGCACGCCTGATATCAATCCTCCCACCAGGCTTTGAACTGATGATCCTGCTCATCCAGGCTAACTGTTTCACCGATCATAGGAGTAAGAATACGTAGATTTTTTTCCTTACCTAAACTTGTTATTTTTTGCAATGGCTCATTCCATGGATGTAGGGCTAAAGCAAATTTCGAAGAGTGAACAGGAATAATATTCCTTGCATTAACATCTATACTCGCCTGTATAACATCTTCAGGAAGTGCATGAATGTATTTCCATGCTTCATTGTACTGGCCGTTTTCCATGATTGCATAATCGAAAGGACCATATTGATCACCGATCATTTTAAAGTGGGTATCATAACCGCTATCCCCTCCTAAAAATATCTTTTTAGTAGGAGTTTCCAAAACGTAAGAAGTCCACAATGTTCCGTTCCTCTTTATTTTTCTTCCTGAAAAATGTCTTGCCGGAGTAAAAGTAATTTTAATATTATTCTTTAAATATGCCATTCCTCCCCATTCTTCTTCAATAAGCATATTTTCTTGATAACCCCATTTTTCAAAATGTGCTCCGACTCCCAATGGCAAAATAACACTTCCTACCCTATCTTTTATCTTTTTGACAGTAGGATAATCCAAATGATCAAAGTGATCATGGGTAATAACAAGATAATCAAGTTCCGGGATATCCTCGGGTTTGAAAATATCAGACCCTGGAAAAGCTTTGTTAAAAAATTTAAATGGAGAGCCATACGTACTCAAAACAGGATCTATCAGAAAGGATACTCCATCTGTCTGAATGAAATAAGATGAATGCCCTAACCAGACATATACATCCTGGTCTTTTGGGATCTCTTTTAAAATGGTATGAACTGATGGTATATTTTTCAGTGGCTTTAAAAGCGGATCTTTTTTAGCCACAAAAAAATCATACAGAACCTTTGGCATGCTATAGCCTTCAGCAATTGATGGTGTATAACTAAGGTTTCGAAACTGTTTATCTTTATAAAGCTTTGAATGCTTCATTCTCTCCAGTCTTTTTCCAGCAGGTTCGGCACCAAAAACTTCCCGGCTTGTTATTATGTAGTATGCTAATATAAGCAGGATGGCAATCGCAATAAATAAATACATCATTTGATAAATAAAGTTCAAATGTATTAACTTTTACTGTGAATTGGTAGACCGGCCTAATAAATAACTCATTTATTTAACGCAATATTATAGTTCACACTTAAAAAATTATTAGTATTTTAATATCAGGATGATTTTAAACGCCTAAATTTGTAGGTTTTAAACACAAAAATTTTGAAAATTACATTTATTTTATTTGGACTTATTTTTCTGTGGTCCTGTTCTTCTCTCACCAATAGCGAGCGGCAGGAAGGGACACTTATTGAGCCTGAGCAGCTCAAAAAAGATGTGGATTATGCATATACTAAATTAAAAGAAATGCATCCTCAGCTCTACAGATATATTACAAGAAAAGATCTGGATTTTAAAATCGACAGCATTAAGCAAACTATCAACGAACCTCTTACTCCAACACAGTTTTATTTCAAATTGCAACCCGTTATTACAAGCATCAGAGAAGGGCATCTCTCACTGATGATTCCTTTTGAAAAATTAAAGCGTGAATATGGAGGAAGAAAATTATTTACGTACTTCAAATATTACATCAAGGATGACCATCTTTATATCGTCGCGAATAAAGATTCCATTCAGAATATAAAACCAGGCACCGAAATACTGAGTATCAATAATATTCCGATATCTTTCTATATCAGCAAATACAGAAAGCTGATCAGCAGTGATGGCAGAAATACGACATTTACACCCTATTACCTGAAAGATATGTTTTTTGTTTTTTTCAGCATGGAAAACGGCTTTTTGGAACAGGTGAAAATTGAAACCTTGTATAACAATAAAAAACAAACTTTCATTATCGAACGGGATAAGCAAAGCGAAGCAGAAAAGGCTAAATCTCAAACCCAGGCTAACGGAAGCTTTCATTGTCCTATGAACAGAAATTTCAAATTTCTTGATGAGAACAATTCAATTGCATACATCAATATAAAAAAATTCTCAAACAATAAATCTGACAGGTTTTATAAAAATACATTCGAAAGAATTAAAGAAGCTAAATCAGACTATCTGATATTAGACATCCGGAATAATTACGGAGGTTCTTTACAGGAAATTAATAATCTTTATTCCTATCTTGTTTCAGAACCATTTACTTTAATAAAACCTTCGAGGCTCAATTCAGGCTATACCCCATTAAAAACAAATTATTTCAAAAAGAGCAGCCCTTTGGAATATGCATTAAAAGGAATTACCTATCCAACATACTTTTTCCTTAAAACCCTTCATACTTATAAAGGCAACGACGGCAAATTCTATTATAAGATAAAAGCAGACAATGTAACAAAACCCAATAAAAATGCTTTTCATGGAAAAATTTTTGTACTGGTTAATGGCGGAAGTTATTCTGCATCTTCCATTATCAGCTCAAAACTCAAGTTTGATAAGGTAGCAACCCTCGTCGGAGAGGAAACAGGCGGGGCAAATGACGGAACCGTAGCCGGATTTTATTCTTATCAGGTCCTTCCTAACTCCAAACTTACACTGCCTATCGGCTTACTGCTGGTAAATCCGAATATAACACTCACCAACTCTCAGAGAGGGGTGATCCCGGATGTAACGATCACAGAAACTTTACAGGATATCATCAACAAAAATGATGTACAGCTTGCGTGGGTAAAAAAGGAGATTGAAAAAGAGAAAGCCAGAAAGATTAAATAGATCTTCAGATGAAAAATGCATTTTTTTCCGTTCAAAAAAGAGATTCGGAATATTATAAAAATATCACCAGCGATTCTTTTTATCACATCTTCCTGTTGGAAGGAGTGGGAAAAATCATTGTAGATTTCGTGGAATATGATTTTGAGGGAAACATTGTCCTTTTTTCTTCCCCTTTCCAGAATATCCGGATCGTCACTGAGACCGTTCTTAAGATTGATGATCTCAGCTTCCACAGTGATTTTTATTGCATAGAATTTCATAAGAAAGAAGTAGCCTGTAACGGATTGCTTTTTAACAATATTTACCTCTTTCCTTATTTCAAACTGACTGCAGAGGTCTTTGAAGAAATTTCAGGCTATTTTTCTAAGATCCGGAAAGTAGATCCTGAGGAGGATTTTTCACAGGCCGTTTTACAATCTTATCTGCAGTTAATTCTGGCAATTTGCAGTAAAGAAAAAAATAAAATATTCCCGGACAAGGATCTGATAAAGGATGATTTCAAAGAGTTAAAATCTTTCCAGGATTTGGTAGAAATTCATTTCCTTACGGAAAAAAATCTATCGTTTTACGCCGATCTTTTACATATCACTCCCAACACGTTAAGCAAAAAGATCAAATCCCGATTTAATAAAACACCTTCTCAGATTATTCAGGGAAGAGTTATCCTGGAGTCTAAAAAACAAATTCACCTGACCCGGAAATCCATGAAAGAAATTGCAGCAGAACTTAACTTCAGTGATGAATTTTATTTCAGTAAATATTTTAAAAAACATACCGGCGTTTCCCCTACTCATTTCAGGAAAGAAGCAGGAATTTCCATCGTTGCAGATTTGTACAAATAACGTCCACAATTCTCCATTTTATGGGTTATACATTCAATCTAATTTTGTCAAAAAAATAATATGATTGAATTCTTAGCACACTCACAGAAAAACTTCATCCATATTCTAAGGATTAGTGTTTTTATCGTTATGGCCTGGATCGGAGGACTAAAAGCATTTCATTATGAAGCGGAAGGTATTATTCCTTTCGTAGCCAATTCTCCTTTTATGAGTTTCTTCCTTAATACGAAATCTTCAGATGCAGATAACTACAAATTCCATAAAAATAAAGAAGGAGAGTGGATTCCAGCCAATGTAAAATGGCATGAAGCAAATGGTACCTACGTGTTTTCCTATGCATTGGGAAGTTTCATTGTTGGCATTGGAATTCTTGTTGTATTGGGTATATTCTATCCAAAGATTGGTTTATTATCCGGGATTTTAACCGCGGGAATGTCAATAGTAACGCTTTCATTTCTGATTACAACTCCCGAAACATGGGTTCCGGATCTCGGAGGGCCTGATCATGGTTTTCCTTTCCTCTCAGGAGCCGGCAGACTGGTGATCAAAGATATGATCATGTTGGGGGCCGGATTGGTAATAGCTTCTGACTCAGCAAAAAGTATTTTAAGCAGATAAATTTTCGGCGGGCATTTTTGCCCGCCGAAAATTTATCCCTGAAATTCTATCACAAGATTTTCTATTGTTACAATATACTTACCATAAAACTTTTGAAACCAATACTTCCCAAGTAAATACAAAGAAAACAATCCAAACAATACAGAACCTATAAGGATTCCGGCAATCTTAAGATCACTTAACGGTTGTGGTCTTGGAATAAATTCAAGCACAATAATAATTTCACATACCAGAAAAGGGATAAAACTGAGATAAAATGAAAGGTAATATTGTTTATTGAGCTCAAATTGATGAAGCAGGTCCTTTAATCCATCGTAAGTTTTCATTTGCGGGTTACTCATGTCCTTGTAAAGCTTAAAAAATTTACTGAAAAAGAAAAATGTAACTATGGCCATAGAAGCCAAAAGTATCGTGAGATAAAACTTAAATTTAAAAGGAGCACCACATAACCAGACAATGGCAAATCCAAAAATAAAAATCCCAATTGTGGAGAAGAATTCCTTTCTCATATTTTTACGCATCCTTTCCAAAGGAAGGCTAATCTTGTTTTTATTTTCAATACTGATTTCCGGTGTTTCTTCAAAAACATCATCATTCCAGGTATTTTTCAATTCATCTATATTCATTGTTATTGATTTAAAATTAGTACTTATTTGTGTTTAAGATATCTTTTAACTTATTTTTGGCGCGGTTCATTTTCACCCTTACATTACCTTCTGAAATTCCCATTTGCTCAGCGATTTCACGTCCGGGAAAATCTTCCAGATAATAAAATATAAAAGCCTTATCAATAGGATTCAATTGATGGATAGCCTGATACATAGCCGCCAGCTTTTCCTCTTTTTCGTGGTCATATTCCTCCTGTTCGATTTTGTAATGGGCAAAATCATCATTTCCTATAAAGCTTCTTTTCTTTTCGGATTTAAGAAAGATAATGGCCGTATTCAGGGCTATTCTGTACAACCAGGTTGAAAATTCACTTTGCCCTTTAAATCCTGGATATGCTCTCCAAACCTGATAGGTAATTTCCTGAAAGAGATCATCGCGGTCGTCTTTATCATCCATGTACATTTTAGAAATCTTAAAAATGATTCCTTTATGCTTTTCGATTCTTTCTAAAAATTCTTTTTCTAGTATGCTCATGGTTCCTGGCTCTATGGAGTTAGTGACATTTCATAGAAAATGTTACAATCTTTTGTAAAAAATAGTGAAATCTAATAGATCAATAAAAAGTTTGATATCACATTTTCTTTTTACCATTTGGTAAATCGAATAAAATACAGTTATGGGAAATTTGTATCATAAAATAAATAGAAATGATATCAACAACAAATCCCTTAGAAGGAAAACATGTCATTGTCATGGGAGGCAGTGCAGGAATAGGTTTTGCAACCGCTAAAGCTGCCGCTGAAAAAGGAGCTGTTATTACTATTGTTGCTTCGAATCAACAACGTATAGATTCCGCTCTGAAGCAACTTCCCGGGAATGCAAAAGGTCAGGTTGCAGACCTAAGCAAAGAAGAAAATATTAAAAATTTCTTTGCTGTTCAATCCTCTTTTGATCATCTGGTATACACCGCCGGTGAAAACCTTCAACTGAACCATATTGATGAAACTTCCCTTTCAGAAGCGCAAAAATTCTTTACAATCCGGTATTGGGGTGCTCTTGCTGCTGTAAAATATGGTGCTCCGAAAATAAATCAAGGTGGATCCATTACTTTAACGAGTGGAATTGCAGGCAACCGGCCGGGAAAAGGTTGGGGTATTGCAGCCAGCATTACTTCAGCCATGGAAGGTTTTGCCAGAGCAATGGCAGTTGAACTTGCTCCAACGAGAGTTAATATCGTATCTCCTGGCATAGTAAAAACAGATCTATGGGGAGCTATCCCGGAAAATGAACGGGAGAAAATGTATCAACAATATGCGGAGGCATTATTGGTAAGAAAAGTAGCCACTCCTGAAGATATTGCTCTTGCTTATATTTACCTGATGGAGCAAAGTTTCGGGACGGGTAATACAATAGTTGCAGATGGCGGCGGGGTGCTAGTTTAAAAAAGAATGCAATTTTCAGCATAGGGTTTAAAGGATTCATATTTTAAGTTTTAAGCTGAACTAAATAAAAAACCGTACTTCATTTAAATTGAGTACGGTTTTTTTATTTTGGACTGACCTACTGGCTAGAATATGTAATCTGTGCTTAAGAAATTAGAGTCATGTTCCCGGACAATTGTATTCAGGAGCTCTTTATTGGATTCTGTAAGTTTTGCAGCTACCAAAGATCTTATAGAGAAAGACCGTAGCGCATCAAATACAGAAAGCGTTCCCTCTGCACTATCTTTTCTTCCCGTAAACGGAAAAACATCCGGGCCTCTTTGTGCCTGGCAATTAATATTAACCCGGCTAACCAGATTAACGAATGAATCAATAAGTTTTGAAACTTCATGTGGATCTTCACTGAAAATACTTACCTGCATTCCATGGGAAGCATTCACCTGGTATTCAATAGGCTCCTCAATATCATCAAAAGGGACAACAGGTATCACGGGACCAAACTGCTCCTCATGGTATAACTTCATCTCACTTGTTACCGGATATACCACCGCAGGAAATACAAAAGAAGCTTCAGTATAGCCACCGTTTTCATTCAATACTTTAGCACCATGAGCAATGGCGTCATCAATACATTCTTTCAAATAAGGCGGTTTATTAACTTCAGGAAGCGGTGTTACTTTCACATCTTTTTCCCAAGGCAATCCGGGCTTCAAAGCAGAGACAGCCTTATTCAGCTTTTCTGTGAATTCGGCAGCAACCTCTTTCTGTACAAAAAGAAGCTTTAACGCTGTGCATCGCTGACCATTAAAGGACAGCGCTCCCAAAATACACTCGTTTACCGCTACATCCAGATTGGCATTTTTAGTAATAATCGCTGCATTTTTTGCATCAAGGCTTAAAATAGCACGTAAACGATTTACTTTCGGATGCAGCTTTTTCAACCCATTAGCCACTTTACTGGATCCTATAAACGCCAGAACATTCACTTTTCCACTTTCCATAATAGGAGTGATGATTTCAGATCCTTTCCCATAAAGTGTGTTCACAGTTCCTTTTGGAAACGCCTCTTTAAAGGCATTCAATAAAGGATAGTGGGCTAAAACACCATGTTTGGGAAGTTTAAACAGAATGGTATTCCCCATGATAAGAGCCGGAATAAGGGTTGTGAATATTTCATTTAAAGGATAATTAAAAGGTCCCATACTCAGAACAACACCAAGAGGAGCTCTGCGAATCTGTGCAATCGTTCCTTCTGCCTGCTGAAAACGGGAAGATTCCCGGTCCAGATCTTTTAATGCGTCTATGGTTTGGTTGATATAATCTACTGTACGATCAAATTCTTTTGTAGAATCGGCCAGGGTTTTCCCGATCTCCCACATCAAAAGCTTAATCACAAGATCACGTTGCTGAATCATGAGATACACAAATTTTTCCATACATTTGATGCGTCCTTCTACAGACATGGTCGGCCATTCCCCAAGACCATTATCATATGCTTTTACACAAGCCTCAAGAACCTCCATAGCATCTGCAGGACTGATATTAGGGATACTTCCCAGTAACTTTCTCTCAAGCCCATTTTCTGTAGGAATACAAACTGGGGAATAAATCTCCGTGACATCACCTTTCCACTCTATAAGTTCACCATTAAGCAAATAGGTTCTCTGATGAATTTCCGGAACTTTGAATTCTTCCGGTATTTCATTTTCGCTTTTAAAAATCTCATGGAATGATGTGTTCTGTGCTGAATTCATATTTTTTATCTTTTTAATAATTAAGTGTCCACTTTGTTAGAATAAAGGTAGACCTTACAAATGATTATAAAAATAGTCAGCTAATAGATTCGGTCTATTTAAAGACTGTTTGAATTAAAATTAATATTCAATCCAAAAAAAGAATAATTTTGTCTTAAAATAAAATCCAATGTTTTCAAAATTAATTTTCACCGCGCTATTATCTGTTTCCGTATTCCTTTTTGCTCAAAACTCTCACAATGCCAATACCATTATGATGGGAGGGAAACCGGTACAAACGTATTCCAAACTACCGGCCGTAAACAAAGCAGCGCCAAAGTTCACCCTTACCGATGTTTCAATGAAAGATCAGACCCTGGATTCCTACAAAGGAAAATTTCTTATTCTTAACATCTTTCCGAGTGTAGATACCGGTGTTTGCTCAGCTTCAGTCCGACATTTCAATGAGGATGCAGCTAATCTTCCCAATACAGTAGTTCTTTGTATTTCTAAAGATCTGCCGTTTGCACAAAAAAGATTTTGCGGAGCCGAAGGAATAAAAAATGTGGTTATGCTTTCTGATTTCCGCTCTGATTTCGGAAAAACTTACGGTGTAGAGATCACTGATTCTATGATGAAAGGTCTCTTAAGCCGGGCCGTCGTAGTAATTGATCCTTCAGGAAAAATTGTATATGAAGAGCAGGTAGCAGACATTTCAAAAGAACCTGATTACGAAGCAGCTATTAAAGCTGTGAAACATTAAGTTTTCATCGTATAGGATAAAAACCTCCGTCAATTAGAATTGGTGGAGGTTTTTTATTTAAAATAATGAATCTAATTCATTAAGCTCGCTGAAGAATAATACAAAAATAATAAGGCCAATGCATCATCAACTGAATCATCTACCTCAATGCTGAAAACAGGATTTCCAAACCATTTCCTGTGGGTTTGAATATCAATGATTAATTTCTTTTGTTCGTACAACTGCATTCCTTTATCTGATGTGAAACGACAAATCTTTATATCCGATTCATCTGCTTTTATAATCAGATCTTTTCCAAAATCTGTGTAATAAATCACTTTCCTGCCATCCGAAAGTTCAATATCATTCCATAAAAATCCTACATTTTTAATATGATATCGTTTAGAATCACATACAATGTATCTTTTCCATGAGATCAATTTGTTTGCTTCTACAATTTTTCCGATCTCTGAATTATTTTCTGAAAACAAGACCAACTGCCTCTTTTCAAATTTTGCGGTATATCTTTTCAAAGGCTTACTTTAAATTTAAACGGATTATACTTAATAAATAATTATCTACACCTATTCTTATTTTATTTTGTTTGCTAAAAAAAATCTCTCCATGTGCTGCGGCAATCCCAAAGCTATTTTTTGTTAACCGATGAAAAATTTAAATTTCTGTTTAACTAATTTTCATTAAAATTTTCTACATGCATCTTTATCCTTATTCAAGTTCGTGATCAGATCTTCATTGGAAAAATTACTAAAGTCTTAAATCTCTTTACTGTGAACCCTTTAAAACAGGCTGTTTTGATTGGGTTCCATTTCATTCCAAACCTCATCACAAATATTAGCAGTTGAAATTTTCATTTCATCATGGTTTTATATAAAAATAAAAAAACTTTGCAATAAGCAAAGTTTTTTATTGAATATTTTTTCAAAAATTATAATAAATTATCATCGACTATATTAGGAAGGGTAACTTTTAAATTCGGCTCCACTTCCATTGCCCTTTTGATAGCAAAAACAGCCCCTTCATTTCTCGCCCAGCTTCTTCTTGAAATTCCGTTATTTACGTCCCAAAAAAGCATAGACTTTAACCTTCTGTCAGCATCATCACTCCCATCCAGCAACATTCCGAAACCTCCGTTGATTACTTCTCCCCAACCGACACCACCGCCGTTATGAATAGAAACCCAGGTCGCCCCCCGGAAACTATCACCAATCACGTTGTGGATAGCCATATCCGCTGTAAATCTTGAACCGTCATAAATATTGGAAGTTTCTCTGTACGGAGAATCTGTACCCGATACGTCATGATGATCTCTTCCTAATACAACCGGACCTATTTCTCCGTTTTTTATGGCTTTATTGAATGCTTCAGCAATCTTCATTCTTCCTTCTGCATCGGCATATAGTATCCTTGCCTGTGAACCCACAACCAATTTGTTTTCCTGTGCACCTTTGATCCATTGGATATTATCTTTCATCTGCTGTTGGATCTCCTCCGGAGAATTTTGCTGAATTTCTTCCAATATCCTGCAGGCGATATCATCTGTTTTTTGAAGATCTTCCGGCTTTCCACTCGTACAAACCCAACGGAATGGCCCAAAACCGTAATCAAAGCACATTGGTCCCATAATATCCTGAACATAACTTGGAAACTTGAATTCCCTTCCTAATGTCGGATTCTCGGCCATTACATCTGCGCCGGCTCTTGAAGCTTCTAATAAAAAGGCGTTACCATAATCAAAGAAGTAAGTTCCTTTTTCTGTATGTTTATTAATGGCAGCTGCATGTCTCCTTAAAGTTTCCTGAACTTTTTCTTTAAATAATTCAGGATTTTCTGCCATCATCGTATTTGATTCTTCAAAACTTTGTCCCACAGGATAATATCCTCCCGCCCATGGATTATGCAGCGATGTCTGATCCGAACCGATATCAATCTTAAGACCTTCTTCATCAAACTTTTCCCAAACCTCAACTACATTTCCTAGATAAGCCAAAGAAACAGTCTCTTTATTTTCCTGAGCTTTTCTCACTCTTGCTACCAGCTCATCTACATTTTCATGGATTTCGTTCACCCATTTCTGTTCATGACGAATCTTTGTAATTTTAGGATTTACTTCAGCACACACGGTAATACATCCTGCAATATTTCCAGCTTTTGGTTGTGCTCCGCTCATTCCCCCCAATCCTGAAGTTACAAATAAGCCACCTTTTGTTTCTTTATTTATTTTTCTGAAAGCATTCAGTACTGTTATTGTTGTTCCATGAACAATTCCCTGCGGACCGATGTACATATAACTTCCTGCAGTCATTTGCCCATATTGGGAAACCCCTAACGCATTGAACTTCTCCCAATCATCGGGCTTAGAATAGTTTGGAATAACCATTCCGTTCGTTACCACAACCCGTGGCGCATCTTTGTGCGAAGGAAATAATCCCATCGGATGTCCGGAATAAATGACAAGGGTTTGCTCATCATTCATTTCAGACAAATACTTCATCGTTAAAAGATACTGTGCCCAATTTTGAAAAACAGCTCCGTTTCCACCATATGTTATCAGCTCATGGGGATGTTGTGCTACCGCATAATCCAGATTATTCTGAATCATTAGCATAATAGATTTTGCCTGTTCCGATTTCCCCGGATATTCAGTGATAGGTCTTGCTTTCATTTCATAATCCGGACGGAATCGATACATATAAATTCTGCCATACTGCTCAAGCTCTTCTCTGAATTCAGGTAATAATTCTGCATGGAATTTAGGCTCAAAATAACGTAAAGCATTCTTTAATGCTAACTTTTTCTCCTCTTCACCCAAAATTTCTTTACGTTTGGGAGCGTGATTTATATTGGTTTCATATGGTTTGAATGGTGGCAATACGCTAGGTATACCTTGTTGTATAAGTTCCTGGAATGTCATAGCAATGAGTAAATTCTTCGTTTAAAATTCAAAGTTTTAAAGATATTCAAAATAGAAAATATAATGCAATGAAAACATAAAAAATTCCCTTTCTCCGGAAAGCTATTACCATAACCTACATCAATTTTAAGATCAACCAAAAAAAATAAAGCCATAAACCTGTTTTATAATGTATCAGTGTTTTGAAGTATAACAACCAATCTAAAGGCAATAAAAAAACCTTACCCGGTTGAGTAAGGTGTATTTTACCATCTTAAATATATGAATGTAAATCTTTATCTTATTATGTAAGGACATCATCATTTTCCTCTTCATGATCATCATCGTTATCACTGGTACTCCAATAATTATTTTCTTCATCTTCGGATCCAATCTCTTCCATATCGTCATCTTCTTCAGATCCCGGAACGTCCAGATCCATTTCCATATCATAACTGTCTTCATTTTCATCGAGAATAGGATTTCCGTCCCCGTCTAAAGGAACATGCTTTTCCTTATTGAAGAAATCTTCATTAGGATTGTAATCCATCTCTCTCAGTTTTCTGTTTTGTTCGTTGATGTTATCTTCTGGTATCATAGTATTTGTATTTAGTGTTACTGATAGAGAACAAAAATAATTCCAAGTTCTGTTTATTGCTCAGAATAAACATCAGGGTTAGCACAATATGGCATTTTTTCTCCTTTTGAAAAAGCAATAATATTTTCCGCTGCTAATTTTGCCATTCCATTCCTTGCTTCAACTGTTGCGGATCCTATATGTGGCAATACACATACACTGGAAAGTTCGAGGATCGGATCGTCTTTTACAATAGGTTCAGGATTAGTAACATCCAGTCCTGCTCCCCATATTTCCCTTGAAACCAAAGCTTCATAGAGATCACCCTGATGATGAAAACCTCCTCTTGCCGTATTGATAAAGATAGCATCGGGTTTCATCTTCTCAAAGACCGATCGGTTAAAAAGTTCTTTATGTTCAGGAATAAAACTGGCATGAATACTCAGAACATCAGACTGCCTGATCAATTCATCAAAAGAAACATATTGTGCGTTCAACTCCTTTTCAGCTACTTCGTTATGGTGCCTGTTGTGATAAATGATATTCATATCAAAAGCTTTCAGGGATTTCTTTGCCATTTCAAAACCAATCCTTCCCAAACCGAAAATCCCCAGGGTTTTGCCGTATAGCTCTTGTCCTAATGCATGAAGGGGATCAAAATCTCCCCAATTCCCCTCCTTTACCTTCCCATAATTATAACTTGCTCTTCTTGCCACCGATTGCATTAACAAAAACGCAACATCAGAGGTAGCTTTACTTAGGACGTCCGGTGTATTTCCAACCGGTATATTTCTACGGGTCGCTTCCTGAATATCCACATGATCGAAACCAACAGAATATAAAGCAATTGCTTGCACATTAGGGCATTCGTTAAAAAAATCCTTGTCAAATGAATGGGTTCCTACATTGAGAATGGTATCGGTATCCTTGCAATAGTTTATCCACTCTTCATGTGAAAGTTGATCATTTTCAGGGATAATAACATCCATTCCAGCCTCTTTCAGCATTTTTATTCCTGCTTCAGGAATTCTTTTATTGATGAATACTTTCATTATCTTAACTTTTTTTCAATAAAAAACCCCACCCATTGTCTAAGTGAGGCTTTAACTTTAATATAAAAATTACTTCTTCTCTTCTGATTCTCTTCTATTTTTATCGCCGACCCCGGAAGCCATTTTCTGAATTTCATCCCGGACCTCTTTCGCCGATTTCTGTGCTTGACTTATAAAACCCTGTTTTGTTGCTTCCTGATTTCGGCTCTTCATTTCATTGAAATAATCCTTTGCTTTTTGAGAATGACTTTCTACATTATATCCCGGATTATTGTAAATGTTTTTCTGAATATTACTAAAGTCGTGTGACGATTTAAATCTGTTTGTGTCCATAATCATAAGATTTAAGTGATTTCGTCATAAAAAAGCTTCAATTTCTGTTCCGAAAATCAGTGCCGATTTGTCATTTTTCTTTCAATCCTCCGTCACGAAAAGCCTAGAAACGATTATAGAAATTTTGAATCATAATTACGAATTTATTTTAATCTTATCAATTCCCCTTTCCTTTTAACAATATTTTTATAATCCCACTGAATTTGCTGAGATTTCATAAGCCATCTTTTCAGATCAGCTGTATTGATTTGTTCACGAGACGTATATCTTTTTTCTGCTGCCTTGAATGAACCTTCGGTCTTTAAATCGTCTTCATCAAATGATTGCCCGCTCCAGAACATCAGCCGTACAGAATCTTTAAGCTTACTGTAACCTACAATCGGATTCCCTTCCAGAAACCACACAGGATGCCTGTGCCATATCTTATTTTCAGCATGTTCCAGCTCCTGATCAATAACAAGTGAAAGCATTGTGCAGATCTCCTGATCTGATGGGGACTGTGCGTTATTATAATCTGATATGTCAGGATTTATCATTAATTAAGAATTGGTATTATTGAGCATAGGTACAAATTTATAGGCTCCGAATTCCTCTTTCTCAATTTCCGTAGGCGAAACTTTTGTAAACCTGTACAGTACCTGTTCATCTGTCGGTCCAAGTGGAATCACCATTTTCCCTCCTACTTTCAATTGTTTTAGTAATTCCACGGGCAGCACGGAAGCTCCACATGTAACGATGATCTTGTCAAATGGAGCGAAAGTTGGCAATCCTGCAAAACCGTCACCAAAACTCTGAAATTTTGGAAAAAGATTAAGCTCCCTTAATTTTTTCTTAGAAAAATCGAACAGGTCTTTTTGTCTTTCTACAGTATACACCAGGGCTTTCATTGCCAATAACACAGCAGTCTGATACCCACATCCGGTTCCAATTTCCAGAACTTTCTCTCCCGGGATTACCTGTAAAAGCTCTGATTGCTCTGCAACCGTTGAAGGATGCGAAATGGTTTGATGGGCCAGAATGGGAAAAGCACGGTCTTCGTAAGCGAAGTCTTCAAAAATACTTTCAATAAAAAGATGTCTCGGAACTTCATTCATTGCCGAAAGTACATTTTGATCCGTAATCCCAATTCTCTGTTGAAGATATTCAACTAAAATCTTTCTTTTTCCTTTATGTACAAACGAGTCTTGCGTCATTTAGATAGTAGTTATTAGGTTGCTGGTGCTAGTTTCACACAAAAGTAAGAATTAGATTTCAGATTTCAGGAGGCTACCTTAATTTTTGATGATTAAAGTCAAAAGTCTTTATATCTGAAATATCATACCTAATTTATATCTTTACACAAATTAAAAAAGCTATGTTGAAAGCAGGTTTGGTAGGTGCCGGACATTTGGGAAAAATACACTTAAAGCTTCTCAATCAATCAGATAAGTATGATTTTGTAGGTTTTCATGATAAAGATGTAGAAAACGGAAAAAAATTGGAAGCCGAGTTTGGCTATACCTATTTTGAAAATTTTGATGATCTGTTGAATCAGATTGATATGCTGGATATTGTAACGCCTACAGTTTATCACTATGATTATGCATTAAAGGCCATTGAAAAAAAATTGCATTTCTTCATTGAAAAACCGGTAACACAAACGCTTGAACAAGCCGAAGAAATCCTTTATAAGTGCCGTGAAAATGGAATAAAAGCACAGGTCGGACACGTGGAAAGGTACAATCCTGCTTTTATGGCAACCAAGGATTATATTAAAAATCCCATGTTCATTGAAATCCACAGATTGGCTGAATTCAATCCAAGAGGAACCGATGTTTCTGTGGTCCTGGACCTGATGATCCACGATCTGGACATTTTATTGAGTATCGTTAAATCTAAGGTAAAAAGCATCCATGCAAGCGGTGTATGTGTCGTAAGTAAAACTCCAGATATTGCGAATGCCAGAATAGAATTTGAAAACGGATGTGTCGCCAACCTTACCACTTCAAGAATCTCTATGAAAGCCATGAGAAAAAGTCGCTTCTTTCAAAAGGACGCCTACATTTCTGTTGACTTCCTTGAGAAAAAAGCAGAAGTAATCCGTATGAAAGATGCTCCGGAAACACCTACTCCATTCGACATGATCATCGAAAATGCCGAAGGAGAAAAGAATCAGATTTTATTCGAGTATCCCAACATCCAGCCTAACAATGCCATATTAGATGAGCTCAACTCATTTGCCGATTCCATTACTGAAGATAAAAATGTAGAAGTATCACTGGAAGACGGAACTGAAGCGCTAAAAGTAGCATTGGAAATTATGAAATTAATCACAAGCAAATAACTACTCTTTTCACTTTGGACTTTCACATTTAATCACTGATATTATTTTAAAACCTGTTTAATAAGGTTAAATCCCAGAAAGCCTTTCAGTTTAAATGGCTGTGGTAAAAATACAATCATACTTCCTCTTTAAATTGTTTATATATTTAAAGAGGAATTTTAATTTTAATTCAATAATTTTTAAATATATTTGTGATTAGTAAACTTATAATTCTAAAATCAATCCCATAATCTTATAAAATCCAACTATGAAACGAACCATCCTAATATCCGCACTTTTATTGTCTCAATTTGGGACATCACAATTATTGAAAACAAACGGTCAAAAAATAGTTAATGACAAAGGTGAGAATATCCAGCTAAAAGGCTTAGGCTTGGGAGGATGGATGCTGCAGGAAGGATACATGCTGAAAACAGCAGATTTCGCTGGTCCCCAGTATAAAATCAAGCAAAAGATTTCTGAATTGATCGGTGAAGATGGGATGAAAGAATTTTATAAAGCATACTGGAAAAACGGAATAACCAAACAGGATATTGATCTGCTTGCAAAAGCAGGCTTTAATTCTATAAGGCTTCCGATGCATTATAACCTGTACACATTGCCAATTGAACAAGAGCCCGTAAAAGGACAAAATACATGGCTTGAAGAGGGCTTTAAAATGACGGATGATCTTCTGAAATGGTGCGCTGACAACAAAATGTATCTGATTCTTGACCTTCACGCTCTTCCCGGAGGCCAGGGAAATGATGTAAACATATCAGACAACGATAAATCTAAACCGTCACTTTGGGAAAGTGAAGAAAATCAGAAAAAAACCATTGCATTCTGGAAAAAGCTGGCAGAACGTTATAAAGATGAACCATGGATAGGTGGTTATGACCTCATCAATGAGCCTAACATTAATTTCACAGGAAAAAATCCCAACGGAACAGATGAAATGTCAAATGCACCATTATGGAAATTCCAGAAAGAAATTACAGAAGCCATCCGTGAAGTGGACAAAAAACACATCATTATTCTGGAAGGAAACGGATGGGGAAACAACTATAACGGCCTGACTCCTCTTTGGGATAATAACCTGGTCTTCAGCTTCCATAAATATTGGAACAACAATGACGACGCAACCATAAAAGGAATTCTGGATTTAAGAGAAAAGCATAATATTCCGATATGGTTGGGAGAAACAGGTGAAAATTCTAATGTATGGTTTACAGAACTGATCCAGCTGATGAATAAACACAATATTGGCTATGCTTTCTGGCCAATGAAAAAGATCGATAATACGGCAGGAATTGCCAATGTAAAAATTACACCCGAGTATCAGAAACTGTTGGACTATTGGAAAAACGGAGGTGAAAAACCTTCAAAAGAATTTGCAACAAAAGCTTTAATGAAAATAGCAGATAATTATAAATTCAGTAATGTTGAAATAAAAAGAGACGTTATCGATGCTATGTTCAGACAGGTAACCGATGACTCTACAAAACCATTTAAAAATCATCAGGCACCGGGAAGAATCTTTGCTACCGAATATGATTTGGGCAGAATGGGTTCAGCATATCTGGATAAAGACTTCATCAATCTGTGGGTTAGTGATCCTGCCAAAAGATCTGAATGGAATGCAGGTCACCAGATGAGAAATGACGGAGTGGATATTTATTTGTGTAATGACAAAGTAACTAATGCGTATTATGTAGGAAAAACCGAAAAAGGAGAATGGTTGCAATACACAATTAACAGTAAAGCAGACAAAGCATATACCTTTGATATAAGATATGCCGCTGGTAATGATTCGAAATTGAGAATTGAAGACGCCGCAGGAAAACAGCTTGCAGTTGTTTCACTGACATCAACAGGAGGAAAAAATCAATGGAAAACTAGTTCAGTGAAGAACGTTAATCTTAAAAAAGGGGAAAACAAGATCAGAATCATTTTTGAAAATGACGGCGTTGATGTTAATTATTTTGAAGTAAAATAACCACAACAAAATAAAATAGTAAGTATACCAAAACACCCTAAATAAATTTATTCATAATAGCGTGATTTAAAATAAATAAAATAAAATTAACAAATTTTTTGATTTTATTTCTCAAATAATTTATTTCAATTTTATTTATTAAATTTTTAATTGAATCATGGATTATGTTAAAAATTTACATAAAAAAACAGATATAAATACCTCAAAAACACAACACTGATTTTCATGTAAAATGCAGTGTATCAATCATTGGCATCATTTTAGATATGCGATATAATTGTAAATTTATAAATGATGAAAAAAAAAAATTTTCTGTATTCTTTAATCGGAATACTGATAGGATCTTTTGGTGCTCATGCGCAGGCACCAGGAGGAGTATCAGGAGATTTGAGAATCTGGCTTAAGGCAGATAACGGGTTTACTTCTTCCCAATGGACTGACCAGTCCCCTGCCGGTAACAACTACACGCAAACCAACGCTTCACGACAACCTTTTTTGCAACCTGCCAATGCCAGGTATAATTTTAATCCGGTTGTTAGCTTTGGAACGACAGGTGCAGATGCACGATTTATGGTAGTACCATCGGGTAAGCCATTTACCGCCAACAGGCTCAATGGTAATATTTTTATTATTGTCAATAGAAACTCAGACACTACTTACCGGGACTATCTGGGATTCGGGAATACAGGAACCGGAGCAGGCCTTATGCAAGCCAATTCTCCTGTATTGACAGCAAGTTTTAACGGAAATAAAGCCATGCAGCTTTATCCGTACAATCCACCTAACAGTCCTAATCAGAAACTGGATATCGGAAAAACTTATTTATCTGATGTTTCCTGGGAAATCGGAGTTGCCGGTGGAATGAAACACGGACTCAATTCTTTTGTTACTTCTGCACCAGGGACTTTTGCGGCAGGATATGCATTAACAGCTAACGGTTCCATATTAGGTTCACAACCTGAAGTTACGGATGGGAATATGTCTGAGGTAATTGCATACGAACGGGTACTGACTGATGCTGAACTTCAAAGAGTACGGTCTTATCTTGCTATTAAATATGCTACTTCCCTGGATCAGACCACACCATACAGCTATGTGAATTCGCAAGGTACGACCATATGGGATGCGGCATCCAATTCCGGTTATTCTAACAATATTGCAGGAATTGGTCGTGATGATGCAAGTGCCCTGAAACAAGTTCAATCTAAAAGCATCAACAGTACCAACGAAATACTGATCAGTTTAGGTAATTCTGCTTCCCAAGACAATGCAACACATGCTGCGGCTAACTCATTTGATAACGATAGGGAATTTCTCACCTGGGGAACCAATGGTACAGTTGGATTTACCCCTTATACCAACTCTGGATTCCCATCGGTTACGCATCGGTTTTCCAAAGTGTGGAAAGCCCAAACCAGCAATTACAATATAAATGGAAATGATGATGTATATTTCAATGTTCTTAGAGGTTTGATCAACAGTTTTACATTGAGTGAAAAACCACTGTACCTGATCATGAGTACAACGAGTGATTTTTCAAGTAACACTCACTTTATACCTATCGGAACCAATACCCATACTGTGGACGGAGAGGAGTATGTGAGCGAACCCTATAGAGTAGCTTCTAAAGCTTTCAACGGATTTACTTCCAATGGCACTTTTTACTTTACCATTGCAGGAACTCCGATAGGTCCCGGAGGAGTATTGGGGAATTTCTGGAACAGAGCAGATAAAGATGTAACTGCTGCCTCCGGAACAGTAAACCAATGGGTGGACCAGATGTTCGGGATTAAAACCTCACAAGTTGCGGATGTAACTACAAAACCCAATTATGTTCAGGTAAATGATGCTGCTACTGCTGCTACTTTTAACTTTAACCCCTATATTGATTTTACCAATACTAATCAGGCGATAGGAAATGAAGGCGTAGCACCTTTTGAGGGTTCTAATTCCGAATTAGAAATGTTTTACGTAATAAAAGATAATGTATGGACTGCCAATAACCGTTTTTTTGGAGTTAATTTTGACTTAAAAAACTCAGCGGCCGGGGCTGCAATCTATGATTGGAATACTCTTACACAGGCTAATTATCTATCGAGAGGAAATACCCCAACCAGTAATAATGCGACCAACACAGTACTTAATCCGGCTTTGAGTACAACGCTTTCCAATATTTCCAATGTAAGTCTTAGTGCGACCAATAGTACCGTACAACATAGATTAAACGGTAGTGGTATTGGAACCAATCTTACAGGGCAGACTGTATACATAGGACAAGGAGGGTTTGTATATGGCGCCAATAACCAGTCGAGTATGCCAGGTAACGAGGTAGGGATTACTGCACAGATTGCAGAACATCTTGCGTTCGGATTTGCTTTAACCGAAACAGAGCGCCGCCAGGTAGAAAGTTATCTTGCCATAAAATACGGAACAACATTGGCGGATCTTACCACGGATACCAACTATCGCAACAGTACCGGAAATCCTGTTTTCACTGCTGACGGAACATACCAATATGACATTTTTGGGGTAGCAAAAGATTTACGTGGTGGATTAGACCAACGGATCTCAAAATCCATCAACAATGATGGCGGACAAGCTACCAACATTATTACTGCATCTACAGATAATAATTTCATCAATCAAAATGATACCCATGCTAATCAGCTGACTGATGGTCAATACCTTATTTTTGCATCTAATAATGGAGCACAGACTTTTACCGGGAAAACCATTACTGCGGCTGACGGTACTCAGTTCAACAATTCGCTTGCTCTTCAATGGAAAGCAACCGATACGAATAAAGTAGGATGTATCAATCTCCGTTTCGATGCAACCAACATTCCTGCACTTGCATCAGGAGAAAACTATTATATGCTTATTTCTCAGGATCCGTCATTTACCAACTCTATTTATCAGAAAGTTGTAAGAACAAATAATACCATTGATGTTATCCCCAATTTTGCAGACAACAGTAATTCATATTTTACCCTTGCAAAAGCTAATCTTAATATAACAGGAAGTACTGTAAAAGGAGGTCAGGTAGGTATATCATCAATTCCGGGGTTATTACCATCTGCTTCTGACACTTGGCTGGAACTTAATGCCAAATCTAAAGGAATGGTAATTACAAGAGTTTCGGATGCTAATAACATTCCCGCAGGAAACAGACTTAAGGGTATGATCGTATATGATACCACGAAAAAAGAATTTAAAGTATATAACGGAACAGAATGGAGAACTTTAGGAACCTCTACTTCCACTTCTATTTTCTGTAATTAAAAAAAACATACAAGATGAAAAATATATTCTTAATCTCAGTATTGCTAATAAGCTCAGGCATTAATGCCCAGGTTGCAATCGGTAAGAAAAGCATCACAAATAATAATACCATATTAGAATTCGGTAATTCCTCTAACAGGGGAATCGTACTTCCTAAAGTAGAAAATGCCACCACAATGAATGCAAGCGAGGGTACTATGGTTTGGGATACCGCTACAGGAAGCTTCAGATATTATGGAGGTACCACTCCGGCCTGGAATCCACCTGCTGCAGGAGGTACTACGGGAGGTGCGCCTTCGGGTTCGGACGCTAATGATAAAAAGATGATTATCGGGTCAGATACTTCTGATGCAGATGGAATACTTATTCTAGAAGCAAAACAGGGAGATAAAGCCCTTGTATTGCCATCGATAAGCCAGCCGTCGGAAAGATTCTCTTCTCCGCCAACTGGACTTATGGTCTATGATACGGCAACTAATCAGGTTGCCGTGTTCAATGGCACCAAGTGGACATACTTTTAATGTATTGCGCCTTATAAAAGATTAGCAATTAATCGATATTATTTAATCCGGAAGAGTACCTTTTCCGGATTATTCATTTCTATTGTCAAGACCTGAGTATATCCTAATAAATTAAGCTATGGTTATACATGTAAAGAGATTTATTTTTTAAATTTACGGCGATATAAATTGACCATTATGAAAAAAGCAGGATTTCTCTTTCTCTTGATTTCTACATTTACTTTTGCCCAGCATACAGCCCTGGAACAAAAAATAAATTCTATCATCAATGACAAAAAAGCCACTGTAGGAGTTTCTGTACTGGAAATGGAAAATCAATCACTTTACAGCAAAAGCGGAGATAAAAAGCTTCCCATGCAAAGTGTCTTCAAATTTCATATTGCTGCCACTGTTCTCAATTTTGTAGATAAAGGAAAACTGTCGTTACATCAGAAGATTTTAGTTAAAAAATCAGATCTTCTTGAGGATACATGGTCGCCACTTAGAGAAAAATATCCCAATGGTAATATTGAAATTCCTTTAAGTGAAATTATAGACTTCACCGTTGCGCAGAGTGATAATAATGGGTGCGATATTCTTTTAAGGTTAATTGGCGGAACGGATACAGTTCAAAAATTTATGGATACCAAAGGAATAAAAAATTTTCAGATCCGCTTTAACGAAGATGAAATGCATAAAGACTGGGATGCACAATATCAAAATTACAGTTCAACAAACTCCATCGTACAGGTTTTGAAAAAGTTTTATAAGGGACAGTTACTTTCCAGAAAATCCACAGATTACCTGATGAAGGTAATGCTAGGCACCAAAACAGGAACAAACAAACTGATTGAGCAGCTTCCTAAAAACACACCTGTGGCTCATAAAACAGGCTCTTCAGGTAAAAATAAAGATGGGCTTACCGGTGCTGAAAACGACATGGGAATTGTAACCCTTCCGAATGGAAAACATTATGCCATAGCTGTATTTGTAAGCAATTCTATGGAAACAGAAGCTGTAAACTGTAAAATCATTTCAGATATTTCAAAAGCAGTTTGGGATGATTTTAGTAAGTAAATATTAAAGCTTAATTTTAAGCGAAATAAAAAGCGCTCAATTAGGGCGTGATTAAACCTAATTTTATTTATTACAATGAAAAAAATAGCAATACTTTTCAGCATTTTTTGTTTCAGCTTCTTTTTTTCTCAAAAGAACCAGAACTATTTAGAGGTAGGCTACGCAAGCATTTGTTGCGGAACACCTTCCGAAGATCCTGTAATTAATTACATATCAAAGTTTCAAAAAAAGAATAAAACAAAACCTTTTGAAATTTACAAACAAAGCGGACTGGGCCGGGAGGGGGAATTTAATCTTTATATCGGGATCGATTCCTTAGCAAAAACTAAAAAAAAGAAGTTCATATCCGGACTTAAGGCTGCTATATCTTCTCAAAATGCAGTAAGAAAAAGCAACAGCGGAAATGTGAACTTTGATGAAACGCAAATCGTCACAAAAGCAGATTTAGCCAATTCAAGAAATTTAACTATCTATAAAAAATAATTTAATTAAAGGAAAAATGATCAAAAACGTTGTAGTTATCGGAGCTGGAACCATGGGAAATGGTATTGCACATACTTTTGCGCAAAGCGGATTTAAAGTAAATCTTGTAGATGTTTCTCAGGATGCTTTAGACAGAGGAGTAAAAACCATTACCACCAACCTCGACAGAATAATTGCAAAGGGCAACCTTACAGAGGAGCAAAAAGCAGAAACTTTAGGAAATATCACCACTTTTACAGAGTTAAAAGAAGCTGTGGGAACCGCTGATTTAATCGTAGAAGCAGCTACTGAAAATCAGGATCTGAAACTGAAAATCTTCGGACAGATGGATGAGTTTGCTCCGGAAAACTGTATTCTTGCAACCAACACTTCTTCTATCTCCATTACAAAGATAGCCGCTGCAACTAAGAGAGCTGATAAGGTGATCGGTATGCACTTTATGAATCCTGTTCCAATTATGAAACTGGTTGAAATCATTAAAGGATACTCTACTTCCAAAGAGACTTTTGATATCATCTATGATATGAGTAAAACGTTAGGAAAAGTGCCTGTGGAAGTAAATGATTACCCTGGTTTCGTTGCTAACAGAATTTTAATGCCTATGATCAATGAGTCTATTGAAACATTATATAACGGTGTTGCAGGTGTTGAAGAAATTGATACGGTAATGAAACTTGGAATGGCTCATCCAATGGGACCTCTTCAGCTGGCTGATTTCATTGGTCTTGATGTTTGTCTTGCTATTCTTAATGTGATGTATGACGGATTTAAAAATCCAAAATATGCCCCGAATCCTCTATTGGTAAATATGGTAATGGCAGGAAAACTGGGAGTAAAATCAGGAGAAGGTTTTTATGACTACTCCGAAAGTAAAAAAGCTGAAAAAGTTTCAAAAATGTTCTCGAAATAATTCTCAGGATTATCAGTTGTGAGTTATAAGTTATACATTTGAACAACGGTCTGTTCTGGCTGTTATCATTGATCACAACCCTAATGAAAATTAAAGAAAAAAATATTCAGATATCATTGGTCATCATTATTGTAATGATGACCATTTTACGTTTTTTACTCAATGAGAAAGGCAGGGTAAGCCCGGATTCAATCCGGTATATGAGATTTGCTCATGTATTCCCGACTATTGATAATACGACAACACCTGTAGGATATCCGTTAAGTATTAAGCTTTTTACATATCTGGGGATGGACGAATTCTGGAGCAGTAAAGTAATCGGGATTCTGGCTTTTCTTTTTATTGCGGCCTTTGCCTGGAAAAAAAACTTTTTCTTTAAAGAATCTGTTATCGTCAGTGCTTTATTTAGTTTCGTGTCAATTTACTCTTTTACGATGAGTGAAGCGCTCATCCTTCCATTTGTATTTTTATTCCTGTATACGGCACATTTAATTATTACTGGAAAACTGGAAAAAGGAAAAGCTGTATTTTATCTTTCGTTATCATTAATTGCCTTATATAATATCCGCTATAGTTCATTGTTTATTATGGGGGGAACAGGGCTTTTCGGATTATTGGTATGGAAAAAAAAGTATGCCCGTACTTTCATTATTTCAGGTTTCATTAGTTGTGGTTTTGTAGCTTTATACAAGTTTACCTTTTTGGATTATTTTAATGAAAACTACATTAAGCAATCCTTAGAAATGGGTCTCCACCCTACTTCACAGCTGTTGGTTGAATTGTTTCAGGGCCTGGCTACTACTTTTAATCCTTTTATTCATATTGCAGATCCAGGAGGTGGTTTGATCAATAATGCGATTTATGGTATCGGATTTCTGAATATCTGTCTGATGGTATTTCTTTTTATTAAGATCCGGTTATCTGACAGTGATCTGTTCTTTCTTGTTATTGGAATTTCAGGAATCATATGTTCTTTTTTTGTTCAGTATTTTTATCCTGTCAATCCTATAGATTATCGGTTATTAGCTCCATTCAGCTTACCTCTGTGGCTAATGTACTTCAAAAGACTCTTTGATATCTTCAATATAAAAGTGTATGCAATCGGAGCATTAAGTTTGCTGTCAGGAATACTCTTTACCTGGCTTTCAAAAGGCAATTATCTGGAAAACAGAAAAAATATCAGTCAATTTTTAGAGACTGAAAATCTTAAGGATAAACCTATCACATTTTATCTGGAAACGACCGAGGACCTGGAAAAAATACAGGTAGCAGAATTAATAAGCACAGTCAATTCCAATATAAGCCTGACATTCAAGCCTCAAGATACCCTACAGAAAACTACACTTACCCAGTACAAAGTTTTACAAAAAATTAGGATCGACAAGAACAAATATCAATAATTTTATTATCTTTGAGAAAGTTAAAATATTAAAAAAATGAAATTACCAAAGTTTTTATTAGCAGACAATTCGGAATTTCCTGAGGATTTATTCGTGGTTCATACAGAATACCCAAGATTTATCTTGAACGTTGAGGAAGAAGAAGTTGAGTGGCTGGATGATTTGGAAGGAGACGATGAAGAGACCATGGCAGACGAAGCTACTAAAGTGGTAGAAGCAGCGTTCAAATGGTGTGACGAAGAATTAGCTAAATACGACGAAGAAGAGGAAGAATAAGAAAACCCTAAAACATAAAAAAGGAACTCAATTGAGTTCCTTTTCTTTTTTATTCTGATTTATTAAATTTCAATAATAAAAGATTGTCCTTATACAATTCCAAAGTTGTTCCTGAAATTACGTACTTGTTTGCTTTTCCCATCATATCCATGAAGTTCTGCTCCACATTCATATTATCACAGGCCATTTTTGTAGAACCCATTTGCCCTGCTGAAAAATTACCTGTAGAAGCATCAAGCTTTACCGTACCAAAATAGTTATTACATCCGGCATTTCCATTGATCTTTTCTCCCTCGATATTCAATGTAGGAACTTTCCCTTTTACATTATCCGCTAAAGTCCATTTTGTATTGACCAATGAAGGCTGAGATTTTCCTACTTTTGAAGCAGATGCGCTTGACATAGTTCCGCACGACGCCAAAATCACGGCTGCACTTATACTTAAAAAAAGATTTTTCATTTTTTTCTTTTTTGATTTAACCAAATTTACGGAAATTATATTATTTAAACGGCTTTGAAAGAATTTTATTATTCTTAGAAGGCTAAAGCCTGTCCGTTATCAATGTACATAACAAAAAAACGGGTTTTAGCCCGTTTCTTTATATTTATGATCTTAATTCTGCGTTGAATTCTTTCTGGAAAGATTTAATCAAAGAATCCATTACTTCGGAAATTTCTTTTTCCTCAAGAGTTTTTGCCTCATTTAATAACTCAAAACTCATCGCATAGGATTTCTTTCCTTCCGGAAGGTTTTTTCCTTCGTATACATCAAACAGATTGATGTTTTTAATGAAAGGAGATTTATTCTTTTTGGCTGTCTGATACAGCTCCTGATATGTTATATTCTTATCGATCAGCAATGCCAGATCTCTTCTGATTTTATTGAATTTAGGAATATCCCTGAATTTCAATTCATTCCCAGATCGTAATTGTTGGGCCAATTCAAGTTCAATTTCGGCATAGAAACAGTCCTGGTCAATATCGAAATCTTTCAATAATTCCGGAGCCACTTTTCCAATTCTTACCAATACTTTTCCATCAGCTTCATAAGCAATTGCATCCGAGAATCTGTTATCGGACAAAGCAACTTCTTTATAATCGATTGCCAATCTTTCCAGCAATACTTTCACATAAGCTTTCAGGTTGTAGAAATCCGTTGCTGATTTCGGCTGTAACCAGTTTTCAGCAACCTCTCTTCCTGAAACAAGAATAGCCAGCTGTTTTCTTTCCTCATATTGAGCTCTTTTGTGATAAATCTTTCCAAACTCAAAGAATTTAATATCCTGGTTCTTTCTGTTAATATTATAGATGGAATTTTGAAGAAGCCCTTCCAACAAGGATTTTCTCATGAAAGCCAAATCACCACTCAAAGGATTCAGAAGTTTCACAGCATCCGTTTCATCTTTTACAGAAGTAAGTGAGTTGTTCATTACTTCATTAAAACCTAAACTTTGTAAAGTTCTTGCCCAATTGTTTTCCAATTCATCCTGATCATTAGCGCTTAGCTTTACAGGTGTAAATGATATCTTTTGTGGAGCATCAATCTTATTATATCCGTAGATCCTTAAAATCTCTTCGATAACATCAATTTCCCTCGTCACATCAGCTCTGTAAGCCGGAACAGAAATTTCCAAACCATTTTGAATTTCGTTCAAAACTTTAATTTCAAGAGCTTTTAAAATCTCTTTTACTTTTTCTCTGTGAATTTTAGTTCCAAGAATCTGTTCTATTTTAGAGAACCTTATGATAACATAGCTGTCTTCAATTTTCTTTGGATATTCTTCCAGCAACTCTCCAACCAGTTTTCCTTCTGCAATTTCCTGGATCATTTTGATAGCGTGGGTAATAGCTGTTCTTGTAAGGTTAGGATCCACTCCTCTTTCAAACCTGAATGATGCATCCGTGTTCAATCCATGAAGTTTAGCTCCTTTTCTTACCGCTACCGGATTAAAATAAGCACTTTCCAAAAAGATTGTTTTTGTCTCATTAGAAACTCCGGAATTGGCACCACCAAAAACACCGGCAATACACATCGGTTTATCTTTTCCGTCTTTGATCATGACTTCAGAACCGTTTAAAGTTCTTTCCACACCATCCAAAGTCGTAAATTTTGTTCCTTTTTTTACGGTCCCTACTTTTACTTTTTTATCAGCAATTTTGTCTGCATCAAAAGCATGGAGCGGTTGTCCGAATCCGTGAAGAATATAATTGGTAATATCCACGATATTGTTGATCGGGCTTAAACCGATTGCTTTCAATCTGTTTTTCAACCATGCCGGAGATTCTGCTACTTTTACATCTTCAATAACAGCTCCTATATATCTAGGGCATAATTCAGCATCTTCTACTTCTAAAGTAAAGTTATGAGCACCTTCATTATTTAATGGTTCCGAAGCTACCTTTTCAAACTGGGCTTTTTGCTGATTGGTTGAAAGAAAAGCATAAAGATCCCTTGCTACACCGTAGTGCGACATAGCATCGGTCCTGTTAGGCGTTAAACCAATTTCAATTACCTCATCAGTTGCCAATTCAAAATAATCTGCAAAATTCTTTCCTACTTCATATTGTGCTTCGTCAAGAACCATGATTCCTCCATGATCCTCACTAAGGCCTAGCTCATCTTCTGCGCAGATCATTCCTTGTGAAACTTCACCTCTGATCTTTGCTTCTTTAATTTCAAAAAAGTTTCCGGTCTTATCGTAGATTTTTGTTCCCACCACTGCAACTGGAACAGTTTGTCCGGCCTCCACATTAGGAGCACCACAAACGATGTTAAGCACCTTTCCGTTTCCTACATCTACAGTTGTTTTCTTAAGTTTGTCAGCATTCGGATGTTTTTCGCAGGTTAAGACCTTACCTACTACAATTCCTTCCAGGCTTCCTTTTACACTTTCAAATTTATCTATACCTTCAACTTCAAGACCAATATCTGTAAGGAACTCACCGATTCTTTCAGTTTTCAATTCCGTTTTTATGTAATCTCTCAGCCAGTTATTTGATATTTTCATCTGCTTAAATCTATTTTTTATCGGTTAAATGCCAACCTTATAAGGTTTCATTCACTTTATTTTGAAAATTTTTACTTCGAATTTTGCGTTTACAAAGGTCGTGTTTTTTTAAGAAATAACGAAATTTTTAACTTCCCAACTGAACGCAAAAACAAAAAAAAAGAGGTCCTGAAAATTCAAAACCTCTGTTATTTAATTGAGCTTAATCTTATAGTCCGATTACCGGCATTGATAACATTAAGATATTTTCGTTTTCTTCAAGACCGTCAAGAGGTTCAATGATTCCCGGTCTGTTTGGCTGAGACATTTTCATTGTGATATCGTCAGAACCAAGAATAGTCAACATTTCTGTTAAAAACTTAGAGCTAAACCCGATGTTGATATCTTCTCCGTTATAATCACAAGGGATCTGCATATCTGCTTTGTTTGCATATTCCGTATCTTCTGCGTGAAGGTGAAGGATGTTGGCAGATAATTTAAATCTTACCTGATTGGTTGATTTATTAGACATGATCGATGCTCTTTTGATCGCACCTAATAGCAGGTTTCTGTTGATTGTTAATACATTCGGATTTTCTTTTGGAATAACCGCAGTATAGTTAGGATATTTTCCGTCAATCAGTCTACAGATCCAGATATGTTTACCAAAAGTAAATTTAGCCATGTTCTCATTGAAATCGATAGTAACGTCTTCGTTGGAACTTGCCAATATATTTTTGAAAATATTTAAAGGTTTTTTAGGCATGATGAACTCCATAGGTTCTACGTTCATCAGGTCCATTCTTTTGTAAACAACCAGTCTGTGAGAATCTGTAGAAACAAAATTCGTCTCATTTTCCCCGAACTGGAATAAAACTCCTGTCATTACCGGACGAAGAGAATCATTACTTGTTGCAAAAAGAGTATTGGTAAGTGCTTCAGATAAAATACCTGCGGACATAGTCACACTTTGTGAAGCATCAAATTCAGGAAGCTCCGGATAATCATCCGCATTATCCAATGCTACTGCGAAATTATCCTTTTCATCCAAAATTTCCAGCTGGCTACCCGTTCCCTCAGCATTATCCTTTACAGAAAATGTAAGCGGTTGTTCACCATATGTTTTGATAAAATCTTGAAAAATTTTAGCAGGAACAGCAAATTTACCCGAATCATCAGACTTTACTTCCAAAGAAGTTACAAGAGTTGTTTCGCCATCAGATGCTGTAATGGTAACCTGGGTTTCGTTTAATTCGAAAAGATAGTTTTCTAAGATCGGTCTCGATTGAGAGCTTGATATTACGCCACTTACAGTTTGCAAAGCCTTCTGCAATTCACCACTTGAAATAATAAATTTCATAGATTTAAAAATAAATTTTTACAAATATAATAAATAGAAAATAGATTAAAAAATATAATTCTGAGAGTTATTAACAACGAGTAAAAGATTTTTAAAACTACTTCCGGGATACTTTTTTAATGGATAAACCATCATTAAGGACTAAAGATAGGCATTTTCTTTGATCAATTAATTATATTTGTACATAATCTTTTTTATCATGCGTAAACCTCCTATTCATACAAGTTTCCGGAATGCTTTTCGAGGTCTTTTTTTAATGATAAAAACAGAAAGAAATTTTCAGATCGAGTGTATTGCTCTGCTGATCAACATTTTCCTTATTTTTTATTTACAGTTATCAAAATTCGATACTGCCCTCGTTCTCATCGTTTCTTTTGGGGTTTTAAGTACGGAAATTCTTAACACTGCCATTGAAAGGATCTGCGATATCATTCAGCCTGAATTTGACAAAAGAATAGGCTTTATTAAAGATATTTCAGCAGGTGCTGTAATTCTTATGGCTATTGTATCCTTAATTGTAGGGATATTGGTTTATCCGAAGTATCTATTCAGCTAGAGAAAGCCGAAATCGCGCTCTGCTTAGAATAATTACTGTTGCTTAGAATTATCTTGCGACATAAATAAAGCCCTTCCTTCCGGATTTAAAAATCGTTTCGATTCTTTTATAATCGTCCACTTCGTACGCATCAGCCAACAGAATTTCATCGTCTGTAATCTCAAAAAGCATCCCTTCTACCTGGTCTTCGACATGACCTGTAAACGTTAAAATAGGATGGTATTTCTGGTTACTTTTTCTCAGAACTTCCGGATCTGTAATCTCAAGCATTTTTAATGTATAACCTATGAGAACATCTTTATCACCTTTGAGCAGCCTTCCAAAGGTTTGGGTCTGTACCTGCTCTTTCTGTAAAGTTCCGTATGAAAATAAATAAGGCATTTATAAATATTTTTCAATGGTTGGAATTGCAATTTCGGCCATCAGTCCATAGCCTTTTTCATTAGGATGTACGCCGTCCTGGGAAAGAAGAACTTCTTTATCGTCTACCAATGCAGAATAAAAATCAATATAGGTTAAAGAATGCTTTTCTGTCATGCCTTTCAGAATACTATTGTAAGTAAGGACCTCATCATTGGTTCTCAGCTTTCCGGAAGCAACTTCAATTCCATCTACATCTTTAGAAAAAGGAAGAATGCTCACCAGATATATATCTGTAGTAAATTGTTTTGCAATTCTGATGGCCTCCTCAATATTAGCTGTAAAATCCTCAGGCGCTACCATTTTACTTCCGTTTTTAATAGCTAGGTCATTTGCCCCATAGGCAATAAAAACAACATTCCCATCTGCGGAATTCCTTGCAGCCAGCTCATGGGGTATCCTCTTTATCAGACCTTCCGTTGTTTCTCCTCCGATTCCTAAATTATAAACAATCAATTCATTGTGACCTTCATGGAATTTCTGTAATGCATATCTTTTTAAAATATCCACCCATCCACCAAATACTCCGTCATATTCACCATATGTAATACTGTCCCCAAAGAACAGCGCATAAATCATTCTTTTCATTTCTAAGTCTTATAATTTAATCACTAAGATTTTAAAGCGGTAAGAAGTTACCTGACCATAATCTTTATCCCCTTTAATGGATTGTTAATTTCAATCCAAAATTAGCTTAATATTTTGATGTGATTCAATAATTTCTACGAGAATATCAAATAAAGTTTGTCCCTTTTGTGCTATCAGCTCGTTCAGTTTTTCTCTGATCATTTCTATATTAAAAGGTTTTCCCTGCTTTATTTTTCTCTCATAAAACTCGCGGGTGGCCTCGAAACCCAAATCATGTCCGGATTTTCCAGATTTCTTCCAGATCAATTCAATTTCTTCATGCGGTTCAAAAACTCCAAATCCCCCATACAGGATATCATCAAAACCATCCAAAGTTCCGACTTTCCAGTCAGCATTTTTCATCAGTACTTCTGAAACTTCTTCATAGAAGCCCGCCAGATCAAAAAAATGACCGCCATTAATGACGATCATTTTTTTATTATTGTTATTTGAAGTACTCAACTCCATTTTTAAAGATATTGTGATAGTTCGCTGTTGGAATATTTTTCATGAGACCTTCAGCAAATCGTTCTGGGTGTCCCATTCTTCCATAGATCTTCCCACATGGGCTGGTAATTCCTTCGATTCCGAATAATGAGTTATTCGGGTTGAAAGGCATCCCGTGGGCAATGTTTCCATCAAGATCAATGTACTGGGTAGCAATCTGTCCGTTCTCATATAATTTCCTGATTTCATCTTCTGAAGCCATGAAACGTCCTTCACCGTGGGAAATCGGAATGGTGAAAGTCTGTCCTTTCATTCCTTTTAACCAAGGGCTTTCGTCATTTACTACCTGCACTGTTACCATCTGGGAGATGTGTCTTCTGATGGCGTTGTGAGCTAATGTTGGAGAATTCTCATCCAGATCTTTGATTCTTCCGTAAGGTAAAAGTCCCGATTTCACTAGCGCCTGGAATCCGTTGCAGATTCCGATGATCATTCCGTCTCTGTCTAATAATTCGTGAACTGCATTTTTCATTTTCTCGTTTTTCAGAACGTTTACAATGAATTTTGCAGAACCATCCGGCTCATCACCCGCAGAGAAACCTCCTGAGAATGCAAGGATCTGAGATGTTCTGATCTCTTCCACCCATGCATCAATGCTTTCATCGAGTAACTGGTGATTGATATTGATTAAAGGTAAGCTGCTTACTACAGCGCCTTCTTTCTGGAATGCATTCAGTGTGTCATATTCACAGTTGGTTCCCGGGAATACCGGAGCAAATACTTTCGGCTGTGCGATTCCGTGTTTTTTAATGATGATATTTCTTGGGTTGACCGAGTTATGTTTTGCATCAATTTCAACCGTGATCTTTTCTTTTTCTACAGTCGGGAAAAGATTTTCAAATGTATTAGTATTGGCCGCTACAAGATCTGTAATGTCTGATTCAATACCGTTAATTTTTAAGGTTCCTGAGTCTTTTACTTCTCCGATCAACTGAAGGGAAGCTGCGCTTAATTCTTCTTTCGCCTCGATAACTAAGCTTCCGATATTTTTTGCTAATAATACATTTTCATCAGCATTGATCTCTGCTCCTAATCTGTTTCCGAAACTCATTTTTGCCAAAGCTACGGCAAGACCACCTTCTTTTACTGTTTTTACAGAAACAATTTTCCCGGATTTGATATTTTCGAAAATGAATTCAAAAACTTCTTTTAAAGCATCATAGTTTGGAAGTCCGCTTTCCTGAGCAATGTGATTGAAGAAATACAATTTGTTTCCTGCTGTTTTCAATTCCGGAGAGATGATGTTTTCTTTATCTCCGTTGGCACATGCAAAAGAAATCAGGGTTGGTGGAACGTTAAGGTCCTGGTATGTTCCACTCATCGAATCTTTACCTCCGATTGCTGCCAGACCCAATTTGATCTGAGCATCATAAGCCCCTAAAAGAGAGGCTAGGGGCTTGCCCCATTTTTCAGGGTTTTGTCCCAATTTTTCGAAATATTCCTGGAAGCTCAGTCTGATATTTTTATAATCACCTCCCATGGCAATAATCTTTGCCACACTCTCCACGACAGCGTAAGATGCTCCTAACAGTGAGTTTTGTTTTGAGATCTCAGCATCGAATCCCCAGCTTGCGAGAGAAACGGTTTTGATATCTTTTGCTCCTAAAATAGGTAGTGTCTGCACACTTCCTTCCATCAGGGTTTGCTGGTATTTACCTCCCAAAGGCATAGCTACCGTAGTGGCTCCGATAGAAGAGTCGAACATTTCAAGTAGTCCTTTCTGGGAAGCTACGTTTTTATCTTTTAAGATGTTCAGGAAGTTTTCTGTTTTGAAAGCTTTTGTTTCTTGTTTTACTTCTTCCAGGTGAGTAATTTTCACTTCCTGAGATTTTGAACATCCGTTGGTATCTAAAAATGCTCTTGAAAGATCTACAATTTTGTCCCCTTTCCAGAACATCTGCATTCTTCCGGAATCTGTCACTTTTGCCACTTCTACAGCCACAATGTTTTCAGCTTCACAGAATTTAATGAATTTTTCTTTATCCTGAGGATCTACCACCACAGCCATTCTTTCCTGAGATTCAGAAATAGCCAGTTCGGTTCCGTTTAATCCTTCATATTTTAATGGTAATACATCAAGGTTTACTTCTAAAGAGTCTGCGATCTCACCGATTGCCACAGAAACACCTCCTGCTCCGAAGTCGTTTGATTTTTTGATCAGCTTCGTTACTTCAGGGTTTCTGAATAATCTCTGAATTTTACGTTCTTCTACGGCATTTCCTTTCTGAACCTCTGAACTCATGGTGTGAATAGAGGTTTCGTCCTGTTCTTTTGAACTTCCGCTTGCTCCTCCTACTCCGTCACGACCTGTTGCTCCTCCTAAGATAATGATTGAATCACCATTAGCAGGTTTCTCACGTCTTACCCAGTCTACAGGAACAGCTCCTGTAACGAAACCTACCTCCATTCTTTTGGCCTTATACCCTTCATCATAGATTTCAGAAACCATTGTCGTAGCAAGCCCGATCTGGTTACCATAAGATGAATATCCGTTGGCAGCCTGTTTCGTAATGGTTTTCTGAGGTAGTTTCCCCGGTAATGTTTTATCAACCGGTTCTAAAACATCGGCAGCACCTGTTAATCTCATGGCCTGAAATACGAAAGATCTTCCGGATAACGGGTCTCTGATCGCTCCTCCTAAACAAGTAGATGCTCCTCCGAAAGGTTCAATTTCCGTCGGGTGGTTATGCGTTTCATTTTTGAATAATAAATACCAAGGTTCTTTTTTACCATCATATTCTGCTTCGATCTGAATGGTACATGCATTAATCTCATCAGAAATAACAAGGTTATCAAGATTCCCTGTTTTATGGAAATACTTTCCGCATACCGTTGCCAGATCCATTAATGAAATCGGCTTCAGTTCACGCCCTAAGAATTTTCTTTTTTCAATATAATCATTGAAAATAGTTTCCAATGTATGTTTGAACTGACCTTCAAACTGAATGTCTGACAATTCTGTTTCAAAAGTTGTATGACGACAGTGGTCACTCCAATAGGTATCTAATACTTTTAATTCTGTTTCCGTAGGATTTCTTTGTTCAGTTTTGAAATATTCCTGAATGAATTTCAGGTCGTCCAATCCTAGTGCAAAACCATGATTATTATAAAAGTTTTCAAGTTCAGCATCATTGAAATTGATGAAGTTTTCGTGGATGATTACTTTTGATGGTGTTTCATCAGCAGGAATATCCAGAATAGATAAATCTTTTTCCTGAGATTCCACTTTATTGATTAGAAGATCTTTGATCTTAGCCAAATCAGCTTCAGAAACTCCTTCAAATTCAATCAGTTTTCCACTTCTTACTTTTGATTTTTCATTTTCTGTCAGTAAGGCGATACACTGCTGTGCAGAATCTGCTCTCTGATCATACTGTCCCGGTAAAAATTCCATTCCGAAATGAATAGCTTTTGCAGGGTTCTCTGTATGCAAAATATCAGTAACAGGGTCTACAAAAGTGTTATTGACCACTTTTTCAAATTCTCCGTCATTCAGGTTGAAAATATCATACACGTTGTATACTTTCACGCTTTGAACAGCCGGAACAACCGCTTTTACCTCATCAAAAATTTTTGGACTTTCAACATCAAAAATTCCTCTTTTTTCTACGAAAATTCTTTTGTTATTAGACATTAGATGTCAGATTTTATTTAATATTAGATTTATTTTTTTTTACTTTTCTGAGTTCAGAGCGTTAACACTAAATTGTTATCTTCTGTTCCATCAATATTGGACGCACTTTTGGGAGTTATTATCCACCAATTATTATTGAGTACAAATTTAAAGGAATATGTCTTATCTTTTTCAAATTTAGACACCGGAATTTCCAATTCATAATGATTATTTCCCTTTTTTGTCATTTGATAGTCCTTATTACTTGGATTCCAATCGTTGAATGAGCCAGCAACTGAAATGGTATTGATCAATCCAGAATCTGCTTTCTTTGGATGATCATAAGTAAAAACTACATTATTTCCCTTAATGGCATACCCGTAAATTTCTTTTTTATTTGCTGAGGGTGAAGTAAAATCCTCCATCATCTTTGAAACACAATCCCGAAGGATAAAACCTCCTCCGGGTACACTTACGTTTACAATCACACAGATTCCTATATTCAATTCAGGATATACAGTAAACCAAGTCTGCGTACCATAAGCTCCTCCGTGTTTAAATCCTACTTTTCCAAATTCACTCACATAGTAATCATCCCAAAGGTAGCCATGCCAGTTTTCTTTACTATCTTCGATATTCTTATGGGTTTCACGAACAACACTATCCGTTGAATACAATTCATCTTTCAGGAATTTCATCAAATCGCTAAGAGTTGATTTTGTTTTTGCTCCTGTAGAACCCCATAAATTAGATGCGAAATGCGGCATCAACAGATGGTTTTCTCCATATCCGTTAACTAAGGTTTCATTTTTATTCAAGGTGAACTTGGTATGCTTCATCCCTAATTTTGAAAAAATATTCTGATTGTAAAGGGCCTCTACATCTGTTCCATAAACATTTTCCAACATAATACCTGCTAATTCAAGACTCAGGTTGCTGTAGTTATATTTTATTCCGGGAATGGTATCTAATTTTACCTTTTCCAAATCTTTATAGAACTGATCTTTTGTATATCCAGCCTCACGTTCCTTCATTAGGAAAGGAGTTCTTTCGGTCATGTTAGCACGTAAATCATCTTCATTAGGCAACTCCCTTGGCAATGCTGTGGTATAGGAAAGAAGATTTTTCACCTTTATTGGAGTAGCATTATATTCCAGGTTGGGATAATCCTTCTTCAGATATTTCCGGATGTCATCATCAAGGTTTATTTTCCCTTCCAAGACCGCTTTTGCAAGCAATTGCCCCGTAAAAAGCTTTGTTATCGAAGCAATCTCAAAATACGTATTGTCATCCGCCTTATTTCCTTTTCCTTTGTCTATTTCTCCAAAATGGGTAGTGTATATTTTTCCATCCTTTACAATTCCAAGGGAAACAGAATAAGCTCCTGTTTTTTCCGCAATATTTTCAGCATTTGTATTCATTATTGAATAAATTGTCTTCTCGCTTTGTGCATAGTTTTTTACAAATCCAAAAGCCAATATCAATAGTATTATATGTTTTCTCATCTGCTGAGTAAAGTCTGTTATTTGTTTATGAATTTATTAGGATTATCAGGATGTTCTTCCTGATATTTCTGAGCTTTTCCGATTTCTCTCTTAAGCCACTTTTCAAAAGGAACTTTTTCATTATCATAGTCCAGTGCAAAAATTTCCTGGCCCTCTGCTGAGACTAAAAATTTGAAATCAAATGTTAATCCCACATCTATTTTCCTGTAATCATATGTATTTACCTGATAAAAAGGAAAGTTTTCTTTTGGTCTTTCAACGATTTCAAAAAAAAGTTTTTTTTCCTCTTTGGATAATTTATTATACCAGTTGACATAATAGATTTCCGAAAGTTTTGTATTTTGTTTTTCGAAAAATTGAAGAATACGTTTCTCCTTCTCATTATATTTGAATGGATTTGGATAAAATTTCCCATTAACTTCTACGGAATTCGTTTGTGCCGCAACAGGTTGGATCACTTCTCCTTTAAAATTCATCACTCCCCATGTTCCTCCTACCATTGCTTTGTGCTCATCATTGGTTTTTTCCCAATCACATCCATCACAATAGGCAGCATATCCGTAATTAAATGGTGAAACAAAATCGTGTTTGGCTTCAATTACCGTTGTACCGTTTCTGTCTACAAAACCTACCTTCCCATTTTTAACAAACCGTCTTACTCCTTCAGAAAAATAGTCAGCGCCATTATCGTACAGGAAAGGTCTGTAAAGGAAATTCCCTTTTTTATCATAGACATATCCCCAGGCGTTTTTTTCTTTTATCTCATCCTTTTTAGACCCGTCGAAATAAATGGTTTCTTCTTTTACAGGATCGCCGTCTTTTAGAAATGAAAAGACTTTGAACTGCGCAGGAACAATAATTTTCCCGGTATGATCTTTTACCCCTACCAAAGAATCTTTTGATTTAAAGTAGGTTAAAACATCTTTTCCCTGTGAAAAGGAAAGAGTGGGTATCAAAAGGAAAAATAGTATTCTGTTCATACCTGCAATGAAATAAAAAATGCAGCCGAAAAGACTGCATATGGTATTATACTTTAAGATCAGCCTCCAGTCCAATCATGTCTTTGTTTTGCTCCAGTATCGGCTGAACTTCATTTTTAATGAATTCCTCCGTTTGGATAGGTGCAAAGCCAATGAAATTTTTAGGATCCAGAACTTCTTTTAATTTTGATTTATCGAGCTTTAAAGAATCATCATTCAGAATTCTTTCAATCAGATCGTTTTCTTTTCCTTCTTCTTTCACTTTTTTAGAAGCTTCCATAGAGTGAACCCTGATGACCTCGTGGATTTCCTGACGGTCCCCTCCTGCTTTTACTTCTTCCATGATAATATATTCTGTTGCCATGAAAGGAAGTTCTTCCATTATGTGCTTATTGATTCTGTTCGGATAAACTACAATTCCGTTCATAATGTTATTCCAGATCAACAAGATTGCATCCACAGCTAAAAACGCCTGAGGAATTGTTAATCTCTTGTTGGCTGAGTCATCCAATGTTCTTTCAAACCATTGTGTAGAAGCTACCATGGCAGAACTTGTCGTCAGAGACATTACATATTTTGCCAATGCCCCGATTCTTTCGCTTCTCATCGGATTACGTTTGTAAGCCATAGCTGATGAACCGATCTGGTTTTTCTCGAATGGCTCTTCAATTTCCTTAAGGTTCTGAAGTAAACGTAAATCGTTTGTGAATTTATGTGCAGATTGTGCAATATTTCCTAATAAAGCCACCACTTTCGCATCAATTTTTCTATCGTAAGTCTGTCCGGAAACTCCGAAAACCTTATCGAAACCAAATCTTTTTGAAAGTTCTTTATCTAAATGTTTTACTTTAGAATAATCTCCGTTGAAAAGTTCAAGGAAACTTGCAGCAGTTCCTGTAGTTCCTTTTACTCCTCTAAAACGAAGTGTTTCAAGGAAGAAATCTAATTCTTCAATATCAAGAACCAAACTCTGCAACCAAAGAGTAGCTCTTTTTCCAACTGTTGTTAACTGAGCCGGCTGGAAGTGAGTGAACCCTAAAGTCGGAAGGTCTTTGTACTGAATTGCAAAATCTGCCAGGTTTTTCATTACGTTAACCAACTTTTTCTTTAAGATTAAAAGTCCGTCACGAATCTGAATTAAGTCTGTATTGTCTCCTACAAAAGCTGAAGTTGCTCCCAGGTGAATAATTCCTTTTGCTGAAGGTGCTACATCACCATATGCGTGAACGTGAGCCATTACATCATGACGGAATTTTTTTTCGTACTCTGCTGCTTTGTCATAATCGATGTTTTCAGCATTAGCTTTTAAGTCAGCGATCTGCTCGTCTGTAATTTCAAGTCCAAGGTCTTTTTCGATTTCAGCAAGAGCTATCCAAAGCTTTCTCCAATTCTGGAATTTGTTATTATGCGAGAAGTTAAATAACATTTCTTCACTGGAGTAGCGTTCTTCCAATGGATTTTTGTAGGAATTCATTCTTTCTTATTACTTTTAGATGCACAAAAATACGGATTTTCAGTGAGAGAGAAAAATTGTTACGGAGGTTTTAGATTTTGATTAAAAACTATGGGTAATTTTAAAGAACACTAATTATTTTTATTGATTATTTTCAAAAATAAATCAGAGTGATCATTGAAAATTTCAAGACAATGCTAGCCCCGATTGCAGAGGAAATCCTTTTTTGAAAAAAAAAGATTGAAACGAAAAGCGGGAAAAAGCTCCAAATAAAAACCAATACGTAACTTTTTTCCATAATGGTAAACATTTCTGGCATCAAAATAAAAGGCCACTCTTTCGAATGGCCTTCCTGATTTATTGGTAAATAACAACATCATCTTTCTTGATCTGATAACCTTTTTTCTTATAAGGAACCAGGACATAGCTTTCTTTTATATGTTTTCCACTTTTCCAGATGTTTCCTTTCCCTTCTCTCTCCAGAATAATACTTTTGGCATTCCCATCCGGAATAAAAATTTCCGCCTGTTTCATATTTTTGCTAAAAATAACGGCGGTCATTGTGGTATAGCTTTTATCCGAGCCGACTTCTTTTAATTTGATTTTTTGTTCGAAAACCCGTACACAATCATTTTTAATCTGTGAGTAAGTGTAACCCGCAGAGCCTTTACAGCCATGGACATCTCTATCCCCTCCTAAAACCGGAGCTTTTTGTTGTGCAAAAGTGAAAGAACCCAGGAACATCGCGCTAAGTAAAATTGTTTTTTTCATATTTAATTTTTTAATGTTTTCAGATTGGTAAAAAGTATGCCAAAAATAGGGTATTAGTTAATTTAATTCTAAGATACAAAAAAAGCCATTCAAAATGAATGGCTTAAAATTATTTGCTCCAATTAATTTTAGAGTGTTTTACATCCTCTGAATTGGTTCCGATCATAATATCAAATTCTCCCGGTTCCCAGTCAAATTTTAAATCCCCATTATAGAATTTTAAGCTTTCCGGTGTTATATCAAAAGTAATTTTTTTAGATTCTCCTTTTTTAAGGAAAACCTTCTGGAATCCTTTTAATTCTTTTACTGGTCTTGTAATGCTTCCTACCATATCGCGGATGTACAATTGTACGACTTCTGCTCCGTCATAATTCCCTGAGTTGGTTACCGTAACAGAGGCCTGAACCGTTTGGTTTCCTTTCGGATTAGGATCAGATACGGTAAGATCAGAGTAGTTGAATTGGGTATAGCTCAAACCAAAGCCGAACGGATAAAGAGGGGTATTACACTCATCCATATAATTGGAACGGAATCGCTGGTACTCACATTTATCAACAAGATCCTGACTTAACGGACGTCCTGTATTTTTAGCATTATAATAAATAGGCACCTGTCCGAGACTTCTTGGGAATGTCATAGGTAATTTACCGGAAGGATTCACTTTTCCAAATAATACATCAGAAATAGCATTTCCTGCTTCAGAACCAGAAAACCAGACGTTCAGAATGGCATCAGGAACATCTTTTACATTCGTAAGGGCTAATGGCCTACCCGTGAAAAGCACCATTGCAATAGGTTTTCCTGTTTTCTTCAGCTCGTTTAATAGATCAACCTGAGACTGTGGAATGGTGATTTCCGTTCTCGAAGAAGATTCGCCACTCATTTCTGCCGATTCCCCGATGGCTAAAACAATGACATCCGCTTTATTGGCAACATCCACAGCTTCTTTTAAAAGCACCTCTTTTGAACGGTTATCTCTATCTGTTTTCTTTCCATGAGCTGCATAGATCTCTTCTAATTTAGCGCTGTAATCAATGTTAGCTCCTTTTGCTGAAATAAATTTTACTTCTTTTCCAAAATTGTCCTGAAGACCTTTCATCAAAGCAACAGATTGATCATGCTTTGCTGCGACGCTCCAGGTTCCTGCCATATTCAAAGAATTGTTTACCAAAGGACCAATGACTGCTACGGTCCCCGTTTTTTTCAATGGAAGAACCTGATTGTCATTTTTCATTAAAACCATTGATTGAGCAGCGGCATTTCGGGCAATCGTGCGGTTTTCAAGGTTATAAACCTCTTTTGCTGCTAATTTTGCACTGCCGTAACGATAGGGATCATCAAACAATCCTAAATCATATTTGGCTTCAAGAATCCTTTTAGCGGCCATATCAATTTCAGCCTGTGTAACTTTTCCTTCTGATAAGGATTTTTTAAGGGTTGTCAAAAAACCTTCTCCTACCATGTCCATATCAACCCCGGCCTTTAAAGCTAAAGCCGAAACCTGCTGAAGGTCTCCCATTCCATGATCTACCATTTCATTAATTCCGGTATAATCCGTTACCACAAAGCCTTTGAAATTCCATTTATTTCTCAGAACCTCTGTTTGAAGCCATCTGTTTCCGGTTGCAGGAACTCCGTCCACTTCATTAAATGATGCCATTACTGATGCAACTCCGGCATCCACAGCAGCTTTGTAAGGAGGGAAATATTCATTGAACATTCTCACATGACTCATATCTACGGTATTATAATCTCTCCCTGATTCACCGGCTCCATATAATGCGAAATGTTTTACACACGCTAAAATGGTATTGCCCACAGAAAGGTCTTTCCCCTGATAGCCATATACCATATTTTTGGCTATTTCACTGCCTAAAAAAGGATCTTCTCCCGAACCTTCAGAGACTCTCCCCCACCTTGGTTCACGAGAAATATCCACCATTGGGGAAAATGTCCAGTTAATTCCATCAGAAGATGCTTCTCTTGCGGCAACTCTCGCAGATTGCTGAATAAGGTTCATATCCCATGAAGCTGCCAAGCCCAAAGGAATAGGAAAAGTTGTTTCATAACCATGAATAACATCCATTCCAAAGATCAACGGAATCTTTAATCGACTCTTTTCTACCGCAACTTTCTGAACTGCTTTTATTTTGTCCGCTCCTTTTATATTGAATAGTCCACCGACCAAACCTTGTTCTACTTTTTTACCTATGTCGGAACTTTGAGCCAATCCTGTGGTAAAATCTCCCGAACTTGGTAAATTCAACTGTCCTATTTTTTCATCTAAGGTCATTTTTGACAAAAGCTGATCTACAAAGGCTTTTTTCTTTGCCTGATATTGGGCCGTCTGGTAGGACTGAACAGGTCTTGTAACCATTTCCTGAGCCGAAAACAATGGCGAAAGTGCTAACGCAGCTATTAAAACTAACTTTTTACTCATTTTATCTTCATTTTTTAATAGTAATTGTGAACATCAGATTCTTAATCCGGATTCTTACTTTTCGTTATTATTTATCTTACTTCTTCTTGGACAACATCCATTCGTATAATCCGGGGTCTGAATAAGCTGAGTCCCAGGAGTTATGATTATCATTCGGGAATATGATTAATTCCGCACCAGGGTTTACCGGATGTAACTTCTGGTATAATCTGAACGCATTTTCAGGCAAAACAATGTCATCCATTCCACCGTGAAAAATTTTCATATTCAGATCTTTATATCGATTGACATTTGCTGTCATAATCTGATCTGTAGGAGCACATACCGGGACTACAGCAGCAAACATTTCAGGATGCTCCATTGCCAGTTTTAAGGTTCCCCAACCTCCCAGTGAAAGCCCCGTAAGGTAAATCCTGGAAGCATCGATTTTATATTTTTTCTGGATTTCTTTAATCAGGTTATAAACGGTAATGGTATCCCACCAGCTATCTGCAGGACACTGAGGAGCTAAAATAGCGACAGGTTCCTTGATCAGATTTTTATAGGTAAAGGGACTATGGGCTTTTACCATTTCAAGGTCAGTTCCCCTTTCTCCCGATCCATGGAGAAAAACAATTAACGGAAGATTTCCTTTTACTTTTTGGGGATAGTCCAAAATATAAGCTATCTTTTCTGTTCTTTTGATTTCCTTGTTGAGTTCTGCCTTGATCTCCTGACCATTGATCTGTAAAGAAAAAAGCGGAAGCAGAAACAAAGCATGTCTAAGTTTTAATTTCATATTGTTAGTGAGATTTTGACTTATTATAAATGGGAACAAAGTCCATTTTTTATCTTTTATTTGATTCCATATTTTTCAGATTTGAAACTTAATTTTTTCAAACCCTGTTGAATTTCAGGAGCATTCATAAACAGCTTCCATAAAAATCCTGTCCTGTAGTTTTCAATCATCGGGGCAATTGTTCCCTGGTCAATGGCAAGATATCTTGGGGTAAACCAATTGTTATAATGGATAGATGTCGCGTCATAAGGTCCTGCTGAACCCACGAATTCAGGTTTTTTAATATAAATAAATTTTAAAAAGTCCATTGATTCTTTCGGTGAATAGGGAAAACTGCTTAAAGCTGCAGTTGGAGAAATAACCCCATGGTCATTCTGAGGAAAATGAGCGTTGTATCCGGTAGTTCCATCGTCATTTCTGGAATAGCTTGCCGTAAGCCCCCAATAATCCGGACCATATCCTTTCCATTGTTTTGGGTTTTCCAGACAATATTTATAATCAATAAGGACCTGGTTTTTATTTAAATCAAAATAATTTTTAATCAGTTTATCTGAAAGGCCGGTGGGATCTAACCCGATATATGAATAATGTGCCCAGAATAAAGGTCCGCCATACTCCTCAGCAGAGTTATGCTTCACATACATCGGAAGACCGTATTTCGTTTTATCTGAAAGAAAAGTTCCGTTTCTGGTCCATCCTTTATAATAAGTTTCTGCATCAATTGAATAGGTTGGAGAAGATGCCGCCAGAATATAAGTAATCATACATTCATTATATCCTTCTAATGGAAAATTCATTTCCCACTGATATTCCGGAGACCAATGCCAATACAAAACCTTCTCTCCGCCTTTGGTATACCAGTTCCATTGAATTCCTTTCCATAGTTCGTCACATTTCTTTGCCAGAGCTTTTTCTTCATCATTCCCATTTTTAAAATATTCACGGACCATTAAAATTCCTGAAGTTAAAAATGCGGTTTCCACCAAATCTCCTCCATTATCTTTTTTTCCAAAAGGAACTGTTTTGCCCGTTTCTCCATTGATCCAGTGAGACCATGCTCCTTTATGGCGATCTGCTTTAGCAAGAAAATCCATCATATGCGTCAATCTTTTCACCGCTTCTTTCCTGGGAACAAAACCTCTTTCCACTCCGACCAATATTGTAGCTAAGCCAAATCCTGATCCACCTGTAGTTATTACATGTTTATCATGATCCGGATAGATATCATCTTCATGATAACGTTCTCTTCCCAACATAGAATTCGGTTCTGCATAATCCCAGAAATATTTTAAAGCATCCCGTTGAACCTTGTCCATCAGCTGTTCATCACTCATAGTACTTTTTACAGCTTCTTTTTTTACTATTTCCTGTTTTCCCATCTGGGCATTTTTACAGGAAAATAATGACGCCACTGCCAGAATAGAAATGATTCCTAACTTCATAAAATATACGTTTACATAGAGTTAATTAAAAAAATAACCAAAGCTAAACTTTGGCTATTTGTATTATAATGAATTAATAACCTGGGTTTTGAGCTGATAAGCCACCTGCCTCAGTAATAAAGTCCTGAGGAAGAGGAAACAATTCATGCTTCCCGACAATGAAGTTTTTTCCCCCATCAGCTGCCATTGCTGTTTTTGCTTGCCCTGTTCGAACCAGATCAAACCATCTGTCGTGTTCAAAAGCCAGTTCCAATCTCCTTTCTTTCCAGATTGCAGTTCTTACATCGGCTTGAGAAGTTGCTGTTGTATTCGCAATATTAGCTCTTTGTCTCACCTGGTTCAACAATGGAATGGCAGAACTGGTCTGTCCTAATTCATTCAATGCTTCTGCCTTAATTAATAATACTTCAGCATATCTTAGATAACGAATATTAACATCTGTCGAGGCCTGACTCGTATAATCAGAAGAGTAAGCTTTGTAATTATAGAATTTATTTTCTACAGTAGCAGGGACAAACCGTCCATCATACAAAGTCATTTCTCTATGAATAATTGTTGCATCCCTTCTCTCTGTGTCTCCTTCAGCAGTGTAGGCGTCATACAATCCCTGAGTTGGAGTTGCAAAACCCCAACCCCAGCCTCCTGCACCACGGGCACCCTGAACTTGGGAATATTGCTGAATAGCTCTGCCGTTATCACTCCCGGAACCATTAATTTCAAAAATGGACTCTGCATTATTTTCTCCGGAAACTTTATAAATATCAATAAAATTAGGTGTAAGTGAATAACCAGTAACTAAATTTGTTTGGTCGACTGCTAACTGCCATTTCTTCTGATAAAGATACACTTTTGCCAATAGAGCGTGCGCAGCTCCCACAGAAGCTCTTCCTACATTTGTCCCTGTATATGTTGTGCGGTCAGGAAGTGCTTCGATAGCATCTTTTAGATCTTTTTCTATAAAGGCATAGATTTCTTCTTTACTTACTCTTGTAAGCTGCATCTTTTTATCGTTTTCATTCCCTTGGACAGGTACATGATCTACTAAAGGAACCCCACCAAAGGATCTTACCAAAGTAAAATACATAAATGCTCTTAAGAATTTAGCTTCTCCGATTAGCCTTTTCCTTAATGCGGGATCAGCTTTATCTAGTTGAGGAATATACTGTAAAGCCTGATTAGATCTATTGATCCCTTGATAATTTGAAGCAAATAATTCTTTAAAAGAAGGCGTAGTGGCTGTGATGTTTAAAGCATCCAGAATATCTTTATCTGATCCTGCATCTCCGGGGCTGGACCCTTTATCCGCATCATCGGAGATAATAGATGTGACACCAATCCAGGCAAATGTACTCATATTCCAATCTAAAAATTTAGCATAAATTGAATTTACGAAGTAAGTTGCTCCATTATCATTGTTGAATTTGTCCAGATCACCAATCGTCATTGATTCAGAAGGGGCAACGTCGATAAAATCGTCGCTACAATTTTGTGTAACCGTCCCTAATCCTAATAACATTAAAGAGACGAGTAATATTTTATTTCTTTTCATTTTTTTAGAAGTTTACGTTAAGACCAAATACAAAAGACCTCAATGTAGGGTAAGAATTTAATTCAACCCCAGCTAGTTTATAAGGATTCCCCTCAGCCTGTGCATCTGAAGCACTATACCCTGACAATTCAGAAGAGTATCCTGAATATTTTTGCCATACTACAGGATTTATAGCACTTACATAAAGCTTAATGGATTTCACATATTTAGCAATATCCTTAATTGTGTACCCTATGGTGATGTTATTAATTCTGAAATAATCTCCATCTTCTAAGAAATAGGTGGAGGCAATAGGAATACCTGTTGCAGGTCTTGGATTAGAAGCATTTGGATTAGAAGCAGACCAATAATCGTTGGCAACTGATGATTCAATGTTTTCGCCGTTAATCCTTTGAGCTTTTTTACCGTTATAAACTTTAAATCCAAAAGCTCCATAACCGTTAGCAGCAAAATCCCAATTTTTATATGTTAAGGAAACATTGATACCCAAAGTTGATTTTGGAATGTATGAATCAAAATATTTCCTATCACCAGCATCTGCTGACCCCGTAATCCCATTTCCATTAAGATCTTTATACTTCATATTGCCATTGGCGTCAACTCCATCATATTCCCATAAATAAAAGCTTCCCAATGCATGTCCAACCGTAGTTCCATTAAATAATTTTGTCCACTGTCCGTTACCAAGGTCTCCACCACTAAGCTGAGCAATATTTTTCTGAGTATCTACTCTGGTCAGCCTGTTTTGGTTTAATGAATAATTTCCACCAATTGAATAAGACCAATCTTGCCCTATTTTATCAGCCCAATTTAATGAAAATTCAAGACCTCTGTTTCTTACAGCGCCTACATGCGAATAATATGTTTCAGATTGCCCAGAGGTTATATAATTTGTGATTCCCAGAATAAGATTTGTGGTTTCTCTATTGTAGGCATCGATTGTTCCTGTCAATCTGTTATTCAATACACCAAAATCAATTCCTGCAGAGGTTTCCTCAGTTACCTCCCAACCAAGAACAGGGTCATAGCCTTTGTTCACAGTAATTCCATTACTTACATTGTTTGCATTTCCAAACCCGTAGTTATACGCAGTGCCGGAATTTAGCGGAAGATAGTTTAATGGAACATTCTGGTTTCCAAGTTTACCCCAGCCTCCTCTAAGTTTCAACAAATTGAAAAATCCATCTTTCATGAAGTCTTCTTCGGATACTACCCATCCTGCTCCAAACGAAGGGAATGTACCCCACTTTTGCCCATCTGCAAACTGAGATGATCCATCTCTTCTTATTGTTGCACTTAATAAATAACGATTCATTAATTTATATTGAGCTCTGGCAAAATAAGACGTCGTTGTATTTCTGTCAAATTTGATGGACGTTAAACTCTGTACATTATTTACATAATCAGTTCCATTTAAATTCCAATAATTCTGATCATTTAAAAGCAAGTTCTTTCTTTTTACAATAAGTTGATCAATACCATTTCTCACAGTTGTTTCTGTACCAATTGTTGCTTCAATATCATGAACTCCAAACTTCTTATTATAGGTCAAATAATTTGTTAGAGCCCAATTGTAATAATCTTCTCTTGTATTTGAAAGTGTATTTACCGGATCCGAGGCATTATACCCACTTGCAACCCTCGTAGGGTCGGCTGCCAGCCAAACTCCTAAAGCATCAGTAAAGTTGTATGCCTTATAGTTAGAATATTCACCATTAAACTGGGAAGTAAATTTCAATCCTTTTAGGATATCAACATCTAATTTTAAACCTCCTTGTAATAGTGTGTTTTTATTTTTTTCATTGTTAAAAAATAGCTGACTTACAGGATTACCAACATCATTAAATTTTGATCCGGAGTAATCCACAACTCCATTTGCATTTACAAATGGAACTCCAAACTGACCTGACGGAAAGCGAACAGGAACTATTGGAGATTGTTTATAAGCGGTGGTAAAAGCATCCAGAGGTTTAGGTGTAGTTTTTGTAAAGGCTACACTGAAGTTTTGAGATAATGTAATACCCTTGGCAATTTTAAACTCATTATTTGACCGGATGGTAGCACGGTTAAAGTCTGTCCCTCTGAGAATTGACTGTTCATCATAGTTACTTAAACTAAAGAAATATTTAACCGATTCAGAAGCTCCTGAAATTGATAAATTATGCTGGTTATACATTCCAGTTCTTGTAATCTCTTTAAACCAGTCTGTATCTACCGGTTGATTAGAAGAAAATTTATTGGTACCTAATGCAATATTATTATAATTGGCAAACTCAGAGGCATTCGCCATACTAACAGTTTTTAAAGGTGTTCTTACCCCCACTAAACCATCGTAAGTAACATTGAGTTTACCCTTACCTGATTTTGTTGTAATAATAATAACCCCATTGGCTGCTCTATTACCATAAATAGCCAATGCTGCAGCATCTTTTAATATATCATAGGTAAGAATATCATTAGAGTTGATATTATTAATATTGGACAAAAACATTCCATCCACTACATAAAGAGGAGTTCTTCCTCCGGTTACGGTACCAAGCCCTCTAATCATCACTGTAGGTGTGGATCCTGGTAAATCAGAGGCAATAACCTGTACACCCGCAGCTTTTCCCTGAATGGCTTGCGAAGCATTTAAAACTTTTGTTTTGGTTACCTCTTCAGCACTAATGGAACTGATAGATGTGGTATTATCCACTTTCTTACGGCTACCATAACCGATCATTACTACCTCCTCGATCTTCTGTTCTTTAGGAACAGTATCTTTAGGAGTTACCTGCGCATTCACGTTCATACCAAAATACAATACGGCAATGAGTGATGAATACTTTAAATCACTTTGTTTCATATAGTCAATTTTATTTCGTACAATCAAATTTCTTAGCAGATTTTTAAACTGCAAAGCTGTCTTTAATTAAATTAATATTGTATTTCTCAAAAAAAGACATTAATCCAAAATTATAAAAATATATGAAACATTGTTAATATATGGTAATAATTCTAAAATTAACCGGATACATCACACATCATATGTGAAAAGTCAATTTTTTAACGCATTATCATTAAAAATAAATTTAATTTAACATTTAATTTACAATGAATATTAAAGGGGTTTTACAGAATAACTCCCCAAATCGCTAACATTAAATTAATATTTTGTTAAACAGATTTTCCTGTTTACCTTTGGCCCGGTATTTGAAAAATTCAACCATTAATAAAAATCAATGAAAAAATATATTCTGGCAATAGCATTAGTTGCAGGAACTGCTACTGTAATCACAACTTCTATGCAATCCTGCACAAGTCTTGCGACGACTGATCTGGGATTATCCATCATTAAAAAGTTTTTATTGAACGGAATCGATAAAGGAATGAATATTTATGGCAATAAAGATGCATTTCTACAAAATAATCTGGTGGATAAAGCGTTACCAAAAGAATTAAGAGATATCAATTCGATGCTGGAGAAAATTTCCCCTTCACTGGTTGCTAAGGAAAGGGAATATGTTGCAGAAGCAGCTTCGTACACTGTAAATATTTCGAAACCAATTCTTCAGAATGCAGTTAACAGTTTGAATGCGCAGGATGTAACGAGGATTATTCAGGGAGAAAAAGGTACAGCTACTTTAATTCTGAAGGAAAAAACTTCGGATCAGCTTGTGGCTGCTATTACTCCAAAGGTTGATGAACAGCTTAACCGGTATGGTATTGTAAAAACGATTAATACAGCCTTGGCAGGAAGTAACTTCCTGGGTAACCTACTGGGTGGAAACAGCAATACTGTAAATTCGGGAGGATTAAGTAAGCTGGCCTCTGAACAATTGGTTAACGGACTGTTTAATATCATTGAAGATTACGAAATAAAGAACTCCAAAGCCCTGTTAGGTCCACTTGGAAAATAGAAAAAATTTCGTTAAATTTATATATAAATTAAATTGTTAGATGGATATCATTCAAGGAAATCAACACGCGAATCCTGAAGAATTTTATAATTCTTTAAAGGAAAAACTGGAAGGTCACCACGACTTTCCGGAAGATTATTTATTTAAATTTATAATTCCTACAGATCAGGCAAAACTTACAGAAATATATAAGGTTTTTGACGGCATTAAATTTACGCTTGGAAACAGAGAAAGTAAAAATGGAAAATATACAGCCTGCAATATCAATGCTTTTGTCTTAGACGCTGATCAGGTCGTAAATATTTATAAAGAAGTTGGAAAAATAGAAGGAGTGATCCTTTTATAAAAATAAAAAAGTCAGCCGAAAGCTGACTTTTCTTATTATTTCATTCTGGTTTATTTCTCAATAAAATATTTTACATTTTCTATAGGCCTTCCCAGCATAGCGACTGAGCCTTTTATTAAGATTGGCCTTTGAATTAAAGAAGGATTTTTAGACAATATTTCCAACCATTCCTCTTCTGAGTAATTCTTCCCTGCAAATTTTTCAAGATATAATTTTTCCGTCTTTCTGATCAGATGAAAAACACTCTGGTTGAGTTTTTTTAAAACTGTTTTTAACTCTAAAATACTTAATGGGTCCTCCACAATATTGATGATCTCAAACGGCACTCCATTCTCATCAAGATACTCTAAAACAGCATTTGATTTTGAACAACTTCCATTATGTAAAACCTTAACTAACATATTTAATAATATAAAGAATTAAACTTGTATGTAACAAATTTAGATAAAAACCAAGTTACATCAATCCTAAAAGATCCTAAAGTATTGTTAATTAAAACAATCCATTAAGTTCAGCTTCAATTTTTTCCAGAATAAACCCAAAATCTTCAGGTTTTTCAACGAAATCAAGATCATCTACCTCAATGACCAACAATCTACCTTCGGTATAATTGGAAATCCATTTTTCGTACTTCTGATTTAATTTTGAAAGATATTCAATACTGATCGAGGCTTCATATTCTCTTCCTCTTTTATAGATCTTTTTAACCAGATTGGGTACATCAGATTTTAAGTAGATCAACAAATCGGGGGCTGAAACAAAAGATTTCATTAAATTAAAAACATCCTGATAATTTTTAAAATCCCTGTCCGAAAGCAAGTGCATATCATTTAAATTTTCCGCAAAAATATGGGCGTCCTCATAAATGGTACGATCCTGAATGATATTCTTTCCACTTTCTCTTATTTCTTTTACCTGGCGGAACCTGCTTCCTAAGAAGTAAATCTGCAAAGCAAAGCTCCATTTGCTCATATCTGCATAAAAGTCTTCCAGATAAGGATTATGGTCTACATCTTCAAATTGTGCATCCCATCCATAATGCTTGGAGAGCATCGTCGTTAATGTCGTTTTTCCAGCTCCGATATTTCCTGTAACTGCAATGTGCATATTCTATTTTCCCTTATTTATTGATGTCCATGAAAAAATTATTAAATACCAACAGTCTGAACTTCTGCAGTCTCTTCAAGAAGCTTTTTCAACGTAGTATCTGCAGGTTTTTCCACAGACTGATCTTTAATAAACTTGTCCTGAACCTTTTCTAATGATTTGTCCGCTGATTCTCCAGTTTGCTCTGGTGTCTTCTGAACAGGTTTTTCTGTATTTCCAGGTTCAGGCTCAGACTCCTGTTTTGCCTGTTTAATTTTTTCAAGGTTGTAAAGATAAAGGTTGTTCGCTTTGATTTCAAAATAAGCAAGCGTGTTTTTATCCACAATTTGTGCATCAGGATCTTCAAAAATTTTCACCAACCCTTTTTCCGGAATATATTTAAGAATTGAATTATTAGTTATGATCAGAACAGACTCATTCTCCCTTCTGAATCGTTTCCCGTTTTCTATGGGAATCTCTGTAAGTTTTTCAAATTTCAGGCTATAGATCCTGAAATGCTTTCTTGTCAGGATATATACTTTATTTTCATAAACCAGAAGATCCATCAGATCATCAAAGCTTGCATCAAAAGGATAGGAATTTATTGTGGTATCATTTCTGAAATTGTACTGAATGAGACGTTTTGAGCTCTCATCCAAAAGCCATATCTGCTGAAGATCTTCTGCATATGCTATTTTTATAAATGCAAACTTCTGTTTGAAATCTATTCTCTGGATCTCATTGAGATTCTGATCTACAAACTTTAATTCCTGGGCATTTTCTGAAAACAAGGGAACTGAAAGTGGATTTTGAACCCCCTGGATTTTAAATGGTACCGTAAGCATCATTTTCCCAATCTGCTTTCCTAAAGAATCATATTTGGTTAAACTGAAATCTTTATTCTTATAGATATACAAATTTCCGTAATCGTCTGCAAAAAGGTCTTTTGCTTCTTTTAATTTCAAGGTATCCAGTGGCAAAGCCTTCTGCGCAGAAATTGAGCAGAAAACAAAAGCAAATATCAGGGGTAATAATTTCAATGTTCTTTTACTAATATGATTTCCCGAAGGAATATGACCAATTTACACACTTTATTTTAATCGTGATTCAATTGTTATTATTTTAAATTATTTAATAGCAACCTCATAAATTTTGGGCCAGTTTTTTCCTGTTACCAACATATTATCACCTTTAAAGGCAATTCCATTTAAAACATGCTCAGTGTTATCTCCGGAATTTTCTGCTGTCATTTGCGTAAAGTCAAATGTACCCACAACCTCTCCGTTCACAGGATTAATTTTTAAAATGATCGGTTTATGCCAGATGTTTGAATAAATAAATCCATTGTGGTATTCCAGTTCATTAAGCTGATCATACACTTCAGCGCTTCCTGCCACAGGCATTGTTTTTAATATTATAGAAGGATCATTTACATTCAGAAAATAAAGGTTTTTTGAACCATCGGTCGCTATCAGATTCTTACCATCATAGGTTAGTCCCCATCCTTCTTTCATCGCTGATGCCAAAGGAAATTCAGAAATCAGTTTCAGAGAATTTTTATCATATACAAAACCTTTTCTATTTCGGTAGGTTAACTGAAATATCTTATCTCCTGCCGTGGCACAGCCTTCGGAAAAAATATCCGCTGGTTGTTTTGTTACACTAACGGGTATGGTTCCTCCCAAGTTATATTTTAAAAGCTTAGATGATTTCTCTAACCCTACACTCTCGTACACCGTATTCCCTTCTAAAGTAAATCCTTCAATAAAATTATCGGGATCATGTGGATATTCCGCTACAATCTGGTAGGACATTTTCTTTTCAGGATTTTTTGCAAAGACATTGATCGTGGCATCCTGATAAAGTGTTTTTCCTCCTTTTGTTTTAACAACAAATGTTACATCATTATCCCCAAGACCAAAAAACTTTGGATTAATGGTTAAATCTGAGGTTTCTTTATCCCCGAAACTGATGGTAATCGTTTCTGCATTTTCTAAGACATCCCCTGGAATTTTCAGTTTATCATTATAATGATAGCCTTTTTGTTCCATGGAAAGATTATAGTCGTTTAAAGAATTTAAAATCTCTTTATCTTTATTACAAGACACTAATAATACAACCGCTACAAGACCGGCTATCGGATTTACTTTCATTGAGTTTCCAAATAATTTCCTCAAAAGTAGCAAAATTTATTGCTTTGTACTAATTTCACTTTGGGCATCATCATGCTGTAACGTCATTTGGAATATGGAAATTTAATTATTAAAACCTCTTTTTCTGTTTTCCATTAAAATAGCGCCCGATGGGAGCGCTATTCAAATATAATTTTAAATGAGTTGTCTGTATTACTTAATGGCAACTTCATATATTTTTGGCCAGTTCTTTCCTGTTACCAGCATATTTTCTCCTTTGAAAGCGATCCCGTTCAATACATCATCACTTCCCTTGGTATTCTGCTTGGCAATATCTGTAAAATCAAATGTTCCCACCACTTCTCCGTTTGCCGGGTTTATTTTAAGAATAATAGGTTTCTGCCATACGTTAGCATAAATAAACCCATTGTGGTATTCTAATTCATTTAACTGATCATAAGCCTGTGAGCTTCCTGCTACAGCAATATATTTAACCAATTTTGAAGGATCTTTCGGATCAAGGAAATACAACAATTTACTTCCATCGGAAGCAATCAGGTTTTGTCCGTCATATGTCAGTCCCCACCCTTCTCCTAATACGTTCGGATAAGCAAATTCAGATAAAAGCTTCAATGAACTTTTATCGTAGATATATCCTTTTTTGCTTTGCCATGTCAACTGATATACTTTATCTCCTACAATCGTACTTCCTTCGGAGAAGTCTTCCTGAGCCTGCTTTGTTGAAGCTAAAGGAGTTGTTGTCCCCAGAGTGTACTTCAGGATTTGTGAAGATCCGTTTTGCCCGTCACTTTCATAGATCGTGTTTCCTTCGATCTGAAATCCCTGCACAAAGTTGGCTGGATTATGCGGGTATTCCGCAACGATTTCATAAGAGATCTTTTTTTCAGGATTTTTTGCAAAAACATTGATCGTAGCATCCTGATTTAATGTTTCTCCTCCTTTTGTTTTAATATTAAAAGTAACGGCATTATCTCCTAATGTGAAAAATTTAGGATCAATCACAAGGTTTGAGGTCTCCTTATCTCCAAAACTGATGGTTACACTTTCCGCATTATCTGCAACATCTTTCGGAAGTTCAAGTTTATCCCCGAAGTGATATCCTTTGCTTTCCATTGAATTGTTATAATCACTTAAACTATTCAATATTTTTTTATCATTGTTACAAGACGCCAACATCAAAATCGCCGCAAAACCAACTATTATATTTTTTTTCATTGAATTTCTAAATATTTCCCCAAAAATAGCAAATTTTATTCCGTTATGCCAATTTGTTTGGCGGGTTGACCAAATTGTAATATGTACCCATTGTTATCATAAATAGCGAATTCCCGCATATCCCATTCAAAGGTTTCTATTTCGTAGCAAACTTCAGCCTTGTCTTTTAATTCTTCCCATAAATCATCTACACTGTCGACGTTAAAGTAAAATGAGCCTGTAAATCCTATTCCATTGAATTTTTCATGATCGTTAGGCTTCGAGAGCATTACCTCAACGTCATCTTTACGGATCGTTGCCCATTCCCATTCATCATTCCTTTCTACCAGGTTAAACCCAAGGATATGAAGATAAAAACCAAGGGTTTCATCAAGATTTTGTGTCCAGAGTATGGGACGAAGAGAAGTATATTTTATCATATTTTTAATTTATAAAGCAAAACGCAAAGACACTCAATCTGCGTCTTTGCGTTTTTGTTATTTATTTTCCAGATAGGATTTCAGACTTTCTCCAACGATCACATTCCATCCCTTTGTAAAGTTTTCTTTTGAAAATCCCTCTCCCAGGTTTTTAAAGAGATCCGTGTTTTCATGAGTCAGCGTTATCACTGTTCCTCCATCTTCCGGCTGAAGTTCCCAGATCACTGTAGTTTCAGCATCGGAAAATTCGGGATATGACCATGTATGTTTGAGTCGTTCATTGATGGCAAAATCCAAAATACTTCCCTGATGGTGGTATTTTTTTTCATTTCCAGGTTCATAGAAATTAAACTGTTTTCCTATTTCCAATTCAAAATCAGAGATATCAAAATACCAGGATTTCATCTGATCTCTATCTGTCAATGCCATCCAGACCTTATCAGGTGGAGCATCCACTTTCTGTTGAACAATAATAGGTGTACTCATGTTATTTTTTTATTTCTCAAATCTATCCGTGGGTAAACCCGGTAATTTTAGCTTCATCAAAATCCAGCTGCATTTCAATCGTCCGCATCACATGATCATCAAATATCTTTTCACGTTTCATACGGTGCAATTCATTTCGCTGCGCCTGTATTACCTGTCTTAAAACATCCTTATTCTCGTTCATTGCAGAAACATAATCTCCTGTAGAAGCCATACATTGGGCTTTATCTGCCATCATCATCATTTCATTTTCCAGTTTATGTTTCTGATGACGTACAAGACTGTTTCTTTCTGCAAGATCTGAGAAATCAGTATCCAGTTTTTGCAAAGCGGTTTCTTTTAATTTTCTCATTAAAATAACCTCCTGCTTTTCTTCAGGTATTTCACTTCCTGCATCACTTATTTTCAACAACTTTAAAATAGGAGACAACAATAGCCCCTGCCCCACTAAAGTAATTAAAATAATAACGAAAGTTACGAATAAAATAATATTACGATGTGGGAACGCATCTCCGTTAGGTAAAAATGCAGGGATTGACAATGCTGCAGCTAAGGAAACAACTCCCCTCATTGCTGCAAAGCTGATGATAAAGGGCTCTCTCCAATCCGGTTTGGGGACTTTCAGCCTCAGTTCTTTTGAACAAAGTCTTGGAAAATACATTAATGCGTAACTGTAGATAATTCTTGTGAGAATAATGGCACCACCGATCACTACACTATAGAAGATTCCTTCGGAGATGGTATAATCTTGCATTGCAGCAACTACTATGGGTAATTCAAGACCGATGAGGATGAAAATAATGGTATTCATCAAAAAGATAAGAACACTCCATACATTACCCGACTGAATTCTTGAAGTATGGCTCAGATAACAATGAGAATTATAAGACATGAGTAAACCTCCGGCTACCACAGATAATACTCCTGAAAAATGAAAATGTTCAGCACCAACATACATGATGTATGGGACAATAAGCGTGATAATAGTGTCTATATTGGAATTGGAAGGAATGATACGAAGTAGAGCTCCGAATAGGAAACCTACTGCAATTCCTATCGCAATCCCTCCAATAGCCATAATGAAGAAATCCTGGACAGCATCTCTAAAGATAAACTGCCCTGAAATAACGGCCGCTAAAGCAAACTTAAATACGATCAAACTCGATGCGTCATTAATCAGGCTTTCTCCCTCAAGAATACTCGTAATCTTCTTCGGGATCTTCATATTTCTGAGTACCGATGTAGCTGCCACAGCATCTGGTGGAGAATTTACTCCTCCCAACAGGAATCCCATCGCAACAGTAAGTCCCGGAATGATTGATGATGATAGATACGCCACTACTATTGAAGTAAGGAATACCAGCCCGAAAGCCATCGAAAAAATCTGCTTTCTCCATTTATGGAAGTCCTGCCATGAGGTAAACCAGGCGGCTTCAAATAAAATAGGAGGAAGAAAAATAAGAAAAACCAGATCCGGTTCTATTTCAATGTGAGGCATACCCGGAATAAAGCTTATCAATAACCCTGCTATAACAAGGAAAATAGGATAAGCTACTTTCAGTTTTTGCCCGATCATTACTAATATCATCACAGACAGCAATACTGCGATTGATATTATTACGTAATTGTGAATCATTTATTTATGATTTTATTTAATTAATATTAGGTTAGAAATCTAAATAAATTCTTTTGTCATTGTGTTTTTTATTTCCTACAGAACAATATTATTCTTCGGACTTATTGGTAAAGGAAGGTCATGTTCATCCAGCATATCTCTCATATCGATCTCAATTGTCCGGCTGATCTGTGTGATAGGAACATCATTAGGACTTCCTTCAAAAGGATTTACAGAAGCCTCTCCCACACTATCCAGTGTATGAAAGCACCAGGTTACCAAAAGTGAAAACGGAATATTAAACCATATGGTAAATCCTTCCAATAAAGTTCCCTCTCCCAGTTTATCAAATTCTTTCAACAATCCGAAAGGAACAAAAACAATAAACAACAACAACAGGTAAGTAGTAATCGATGAAAAATTCCTGGGATATGGGAAGTTTTTTATTCTTTCAGCTTTTCCCTGATCATCGGTGAATTTTACCAGTTGCTGGTTGATTTGTGTCCATTGAAAATCATTAATCTCTCCTTTTGCATAAGCCTCCGACAGTTCTTTGCTTTGGGCAGCCATCAATTGTGTAGCCCTGTTCTTTTTACTGAGAATATAATGAAGTTCACTTTCAGAAAGATAAAGTTTCAGTTCTTCATCCAGCTTGGAAAGCCTTTCCGGAATGTCATATTTTTTTGAGTATTCGTCAAACTGTACCGTATTCATATTCTCCCATGCCCTTGGCTCCCTTAGTTGAAAACGTAATGCCGTTAACCATGCATAATGCCGTGAGAACATTTCTTTTACTTTAGCAGGATCTTTAGCAGAGAGCGAATCCCTGAGAATATATCCAAAACTCCGGCTGTTGTTAATAATAGAACCATAAATCTGCCTTGCTTCCCACAGCCTGCTGTAACTTGCATTATTTTTAAAACCTACAATGAAAGCTACCGCTGTTCCCATGATTGCAATGGGCTGCCAGGGAAATGAAACGAATGTTAAACCGAAATGATAAAGTACCGTAGGAATTGCTGCTAAAACGGCAAGGACATAGATACTTCTCCTTGTCCACATAGCAAATTCACGGGCTCCAAATCTTTTTCCTGAGTGCATAAATGTGTTTTTACTTTTTGTTAAATGGTATGTTGTTATAAAATCCGATCTGAATCTGCCCCCTGTTTCTATTCTCCTGGAGCTGATTCATATACCCTGCTTCGATTCTTAAATTCTTACTGATCACATATCCCAACGCTCCGTACACCCTGTTCCTGTCAAATACCGGGCTATCAAAGTGAAGAAAAACTTCATTATAGAGAGAAGCATAAAAAGTTTTCGGAAGCATTTCTTTATTATTGATCGGAATATTTAGCCCCAGGAAATAACGAAACCTCATTCTGAAATCCTCTTCAAGAAAGCGTTCTTCCAAACGGTAACGATGCTGAAGATAAAATCTTCCAAATTGTTGTTTGGTGATAAACTGCTGAAAAATCCTGTGTTCAATATTTTCTTTTTTCTCGCCGTTTACATAGGGCTGACTTAAAATAAATCCGTAACCTAATAAAACATTATTGTTATTTTCCGACAGATCGTATCCGATCCCTGTACGGATTAAAAGCTGCTCAAGATCTCCAACCGCATCAAAGTTACGATACTGAATTTCATTGTGCCAGTTCCATTTTTTATTGATTTTATTATTCCCGAAATACATATACCAGGCCCCCAAATCATTTTTCTGAGCAAATGAAAGTGTTGTTGCTAAAATAAAAATGACGAGGGATACCGACCTTATAATCTCCATACTAATCTTCTATGTTTATATTTTATTAATTAATTAGCCTGACCTATTTCCAACTTGTCAAACTTTCCGTCACTGTTGATATTAAATTTAAAAAAAGTTCTGAAATCACCCCAGCTTTCTGTGTGAAACCGTCCATAGATGGTTTTACCTTCATTTTCAATAGTATCAATCGAAGTAAATTTCTCGTGTCCACAAGCATCTTTTACGAATTTCTTAAAATCCCTTGGATTACCATCGTCATATAATTTAGCATCTGCAGTAAAAAAAGAAGTAAAAGTTTCCGCATCACCTTTTTGCCATGCATCAAAAGCCTTTTTTACCGTTTCATTTAATTTTGTTGTATCCATATCATTTTTTGTCTGTTGTTGAGTAGGGGTTATTTTAACATCATTTTTCTGGGCACATGCGCAATACATGGAAAATACCGTCAGTAAATAAATAATTTTTTTCATGAGAATTTAAAGGGATAATTTAAGAAAATAATAAGAAGATTCAAACCCATGAACGGAAGCTCTATCAAAGCACCTTTTATATCCCCGTGAAAAAGCTCTAGTCCCATAATAAGCAAGATCGTTCCCGCCATTAAAAAATTCCCCCAGAAAAAAGTCTGTGGAATTATGATCAACACTGCACTGATTATGATAATTATCCCCAAAACCATGATAGCGGTATTGTTCATTCCTATTCTGCCAAGCATCTGTAGCATTTCAGGTTTCCCGGAAACCATTGCTATACCTTGTTTAAAGCCCATATACACTGCAAAAACAATCAATGCAATGGTGAGTATTTTTAAAATCATATGTTGTGTTTTTAATTGTTAAAGTTTGTTGAGAAGGAACCTGATTTATCCGGATTGCACTTTATTTAACGCCATTATATCATAATTATTAAATTCATCATCTTTTGTTTAATGGGTTTAAAGTTATGAATTCCTTATTTAATCTTCCGAAAAAGTGCTCTTTTTAAAATTAGAAAAACAGGAATGCAAATGTATAATAAAATGAAAACCGACAGGAATTCCTGCCGGTTCTTTTTAACTATATTTCGTATACAAAAAATGAATGTTACGGATGTACCTGAGCTTTAGCCGGATCATCATAATTTACCATCCAGTTGATTCCGAATTTATCTGTAAACATACCAAAATAAGCACCCCAGAAAGTATCTGCAAGTGCCATTGTCACCTGTCCTCCTTCTGAAAGTCCGTTGAATAATTTTGTAGCTTCTTCTTTTGACTCTGCATTAATGGAAACAGAAATATTATTTCCTGCCACAAAATGAGATGCCCACTCTCCGCCGGTGTCACTTCCCATTAAGACTGTTTCTTTAGAAATGGGTAAAGAAACATGCATAATCTTATCTTTATCTTCTTCCGGAGTTTCTTTTCCTTCCATTGGCGGCATTTCTCCAAAAGTTCCGATATAAGGATATTCGCCGCCAAAAACAGATTTATAGAAATCAAATGCTTCCCTGCAGTTCCCATTGAATGTAAGATAAACGTTTACTGTTGCCATAAAGTATTTTTTTTAATTGAGTTTGTCTGATGTTTTAAGGCTTTTCGGAAATTCTTTTCAACATGGAAAGCCCTTGCTCATAGTCTTTTCCAATGGCACCATCCATATTCATAAACAGCTTCATTATGGTAAAAGGGTATGGAATTTGGGAGGTGAACCCCCAGGTCACCTTGCTTGCGTTTCCTTCATGAGCCACTATAACATAAGTATCTGCTTCACTTTCGTAAGGAGTCATGAATTTAATTGAAGTATCTATTCTTTTTAGGAAAGGATCTACTTTTTTTATTTCCTGGCACCCTTTTCCTGCTTTATCATTTTTACTGCTCCAGCACATTTTTTCACCCGGTTGTCCTTCGGTTCCGCTCCATTCCTTTTTCATTCCCGCATCCAGCCTGTTCCATGGACTCCAGAGATCCATTGCTTTTAAAGTGTTGGTATTCTGCCATACTTTTTCTACAGGAGCATTAATTGTTATGGTTTTTTCATATTTGAAATCCCCGGAAATTAAGGCGGCTATTACCAACCAAACTATCAGTATTGCGGCCAAAACGATCATGGCCCATTTTAAAATCTTCATAGGTATTTCTATCTGTGCTGGTCTATTAAAATCATATTCCCATCGGGATCTTTTAGGAAGATATGCTCCGGTCCTGAGGTGGTTTCATCAGCCTCTTTTTCCAGATGAATATTATTTTCTTTTAAATGTTTCTGAATCTCACGCACGTCATCGAAAGATTCCAGATTCTCTGCATTTTCATCCCACCCCGGATTGAAGGTAAGCATATTCCCGTCAAACATAGCCTGAAATAAACCGATCAATGTACTTCCGTTTTTCATGATCAGATAGTTTTGGTCCATGTTTCCTCCCATAGCACTGAATCCCAGCTTTTCATAAAAGTCTTTAGACTTTTGAAGATCTTTTACACTTAAACTGAGCGAGAATACTCCTAGCTTCATATTTCTTATTTATTTTATTAACAAGTTTTATCTTCAGTTTTACTGATTGGTTATATGGGTTTTGAAGTTCATTGTTCCATCATAGCTTTTCCAGTCACCAATGAATTCGATATAAGGGGACTCAATTTTCTCAGTCACTTTATTCCACTTAAAAGTATAAACAAATTTACCTTTGAAAATACCGGAATGTTTGCCTTTATTCTCCTCTGCCAGTTCGTATTCACCATACACAGTTCCTTTTCTTTTCGTGTCCTTATACTTTGTAATCGTCAGATTTCCTTCAAATTTAGAATAGGTTTTATCCACTAAAGAATATCCGGAAACAAAATATTCCTGATCATTTTTTCTGTTTTGTTCTGAAATATTAATCTTGAGCTTTATAGCCTGTTTATCTTTTCCGATGGTTCCGGAGTATGCTTTACTGTTATTGAGCCATACATTTGAAATATTAGGCATCTGAGCAAAAGCAAAACCGGAAATAAGAATGAGGAGTAGTACAAGTTTTTTCATATTGTTTTTTGTTTTTAATTGAGTATTACGTAAGCAATATCAATAAAAGGAAATTCTGTGACAGCGTAGGGAAAGCCAATATTTCCTTGAGTAATTTTAACCCGTCATTACAGGTTCTAACTCATCCGAAGTTATACTCCGAACTGAGCCAGGTGGTGATTTAAATGTTTCGCAAACATATTGCTCCACTCATGGGATTTTAGTTTACCAAATGAGAATGATTCTTTTCCATCGAAGGCTTCAGCTCCCAGTTGTTGCGTTTTTTGGATAAATCCTATCAGCCTCTTTTTTTCTTCTTCAAAATCCCTTCTTCCCACAATCATAAACTGGGGTGCAGTAGGAGAATCTCTGGGATAGGCTTTTTCACTAACGACTTTAGGTTTCACAAAATTTTTCAGGATAAATTTTGCTATAGCTCCGGGCTTCTTATGCTTCTCCGGTTCATACACCATCTCATAGGAAACGCAACAGTGAGCCAGCATCTGATCCACCATCATTTTTCCCCAAATACCGTGAGTATCTTCAATAAGATTATTGATCCTATTGATGTAATTCTGAGCAACTTTTGCATCAAATACGTTTTCCATTGTTTGTTAATTGTTCGGAAAACAAATATATCAGTTTTTTCTGATGATTTTATATCCTTTTTTAAAAACCGTAAAAACCCGGGCGATGATATATGGATACCGGGTCTGAGGTATAAATTACGGGGTTACAAAGTACGTGGTATGGATTAAGTTTGGGATGCAACTGATGCGATGAACTTATCTGGTCAATTTATATTTTGCTTAAAAATTTATCCGATTTCTTCGAAGGAATCTTCTTCTTTTGGATTCTCAGGTTTTACGTACCTGAATACCAGCCATAATTTGATCTTCAGGGCAATCCACCCTAAAAAAGCATAGACAAGTAAAAGAATTCCCAAATGCCTTAAATAGGGAAATGTAAGTTCTACCGATCCTTTTTGAATCAATAATATTTTGAAAGCCTGTAAGAATGGGGTTAAAGGAATAATATTCGCAATAAACTGTACAAAAGCAGGCATTGCATTCAATGGCCAGGTGAATCCGCTGATAATAAACGCAGGTGAAGCAATAACCATCAGAATTTGAGTTGCCTTCAAGGCATCCGGAATCAGGATACTGATAAAAACACCTAAGAAAGATGCTGAACTCACAAAAACAGAGGTCAGAACTATAAAATTAAAAATCCCCTGAGGCATAGGTACTTTAAAAATCATGTGCATGAAATAATACATTCCTACGATCAGTATAGAAAATATCCAGATCGGTATCACTTTGATCAGCATTGTAGGAAATGCCCATTTCCTCATTCCATAATATTCTTTCACGAAGGTTCCTCCCTGAAATTCTGCAGCAAAACTTACGGCCATAGCCAGCAATATCACCTGTTGTAAAACTACAGCCAACATAGCCGGCCACATGAAAATAAGGTAATTGCTGGTTGTATTGAAAAGGGTGATATAATTGGTTTTAAAGGGTTCAAACTGGGTAGCTGCCCTTGTTGCCGGCATTCCAGCTTTCTGGAGGGCCTTTATCGATGCACCTGCAGAGAAAGTTCCAATCGTCAGCTGAAGGGCTTTTGTGGCAAAATTTGCTGTAAGAACATTTCCCGTATTAATGTAAACATTGACTTCCGGATATTTTTTTTGCAGCATTCCAGCTTCAAATTTGGAAGGAATGATTACTACGGCTGCCGCATCATTTTTAATGACCTCATCTTTTATGCTTAATGGTTCCTGAACATACTTCAAAACCCGGATCCCTTTATTGTCCTGCAACATTTCCACCAGCTGATTCGACAACGGAGTATTGTCTCTGTCAATAACAATAACCGGTGTATGCTCTACTTTTCCGCTTTTGTATACAAACCCCAGCAATGTGGCATAAAATAGCGGTGCCACAAAGAATACGGTTCTTAAGGTGGAGTTTTTAATGAACATCTTAAACTCGCGCTTTAAAAGACGGAAAAATTCTTTCATTGTTTATATCTGTTTAAACAGCCTTATGGAATTTCAAAAATGCCATCGGACTGTATTTCATTATTATTTCAGGATCACATTGGCGTTGACGAGGATATTTTTAGCTTTATTCATATCCTTAGGTTTTACTTTGATCTCATAAATTGCATCCTGCAACTGATAATCGGGATAGGCAGTAGTAATATCCGCATATCTTGTCAGCTGCTTAATATACAGGATAGTCCCCTCAATGTTTTCTTTATTATAAACGACCTGCATCGCAACGGTTTGCCCTTTTTTATATTTTGCTATTTCGCTCTCAGGAACGGTAAACCTGAAATACGTACTTTCGGGAATGTAACCGTTAAACAGAGCAAAACCTGCAGTCGCAAGCTCTCCGGCATTAAGGCTGATGGTTTCTATTTCCATGTCGTTTGTCGCAATAATGTAACGTTCAGAATAAGCAACATTCGCCTCCTGTAAAGCTCCTTTGGCTTGCGAAGCCTGTCCGGCAGCCATCTCCACTTTTTCGAAACGGGTTCCTCTTTTTACATCATCCAGTTCCGCGACTACAGCGTCATATTGCGCTTTGGCACCCTGTAATTTAGCATATACTTCATCATAAGCCTGCGGAGACATCAAACTATCCCTAAACATATTAGAGGCTCTTTTGAAAGATTTCTGTGCGAAATCATACTGCTCTTTTAATCCTTTATATTTAGCCTGAAGCTGTCTTAGCTGATCTGCGGTAGCTCCGTTCTTAGCCATTTGTTCCTGTGCCGTTGCTGCACTTACGGCTCCCTGAGCCTGTGCAATTTTTGCTGAAACTTCAGGAACATCAAGCAATGCCAGGGTATCACCTTTTTTTACGGTCTGACCTTCTGTAACATAAATTTTGAGGATCCTCCCGGTTACTTTAGGAGCAAATGAAACAACATCCTTTTTGGTTTTTCCTTCCGAATCATTGAGGTTTTCTTTTTTCTGTGCACAACTTCCCAATAAAATCAGAAAGCCAAATAGTATAGAGATATTTTTTTGCATCATTTTAATTTTAGTGGGGTTAATACAATTTCGTGATATCAAGCTCCTGCGTGGACCTCATCAGTTCAATTCCCGCTCTGCGCTGGTTGAAAACCGCATTCTGATATTCAAGTTCCGCAACTTCAAGGTCACTTTCCGCTTCTATAAGTTGTGAAGATTTACTCATCCCATACCTGAATTCTTTTTCAGCCTGTACAAGGGCATTTTTTGCCAATTCTTTTTCTTTACTTTTCAGGGTTATTTGCGCCGTGGCAATATCATAATTGGTTTGATTATTCGCGAGATTTAAGGTCAGTTTTTTCAAGGCATCTTCTTTTTTGTTTTGTAAAACTTCTTTACCTATCCGCGCCGTCTCTTCGGCATGCTTTCCCTCTCTTCCATCAAATATTTCCCATTTAAAACCTATACCGGCTGTAAATAAGGGCAGAATGTTAATATTCGTGGGCCTCCAGTCCAATCGCGCACCTTCATATCCAAGGGCAGGGATTGCGGGGATTACATTTTCAGATGTTTTGACTCTGCTTCCATATAACCCGATATAGTATGCAGAAGCCATAAGCTGAACTTTTGGGATCATCCATGTTCTTTCTGCTTTAATTTTGTAATCCGCGGCTACAATTCCGTGATCCAATGCTCTGATTTCGGCTCTCTGCTCGATTCCATTTTCCCGGGAAAGCATTTCTAGAGGAGTTAAAACGGGTTCTATCAGGCGGAGCCGTTCTTTATTGATACCGGTTAAAATGTAAAGCTGGGTAAGAAGCAGCTCTTTTTTTCCTTCATACTCTACAATCTTAGCATCCAGGGTTGCTTGGGCAAGCTCTATCTTTTTATGATCGTAAGGTGTGATCAATCCGTATCCTAGGGCTTTATCGGCTGTTTTCCTGTTGATGTCCAGCCTCTTTTTACTTTCATCCAACACATTTTTAGACTGATGGATCAGGGCGAGCTGGTCGTATGCTTTAGAAACAGCAGCTACCACGTCATCCCTGGTCTTTTCAAGAAGGATGTCCTCTGATGCTTTTTTCTCTTCAATCGCCTTTTTAAGATATTTCACTTTACCTCCCGAGTACACCAACATTTTGGCATCTGCCTTTGCAATACCCGAGAAACCGGAAATATTAAGGTTGTTATTATACCTTCCTTCAGGAATTGTTAAAAAAGGTTGTAGATTAATTTCAGGAGAAGTTAATCTTGCCGTTGCGTTCAGATAGCCGGCTTGCCCGCTTAATTCCAACGTCGGAAGGAAGATATCTTTCAGTTTATGACCGTCAAGATCGGTAAGTTTATTTTGGGTGATCTGCATTTTAAGATCCGAATCCCGAACCATTGCACTATCTAAAAGTTCCTTAAAGTCCGGCGCCGATTGTGCCCAACCAAAAGCTGGAAGTACAAAAAAACCAAGGGCAAAAATCAATAAATTGTTTTTCATGGTTCATGTTTACAACAAATATAATGCAAAAAAATGTTAAAACCCGTAGAATAATTCTCCTGTACAGTGAATTTAAAAGATGTTCAATGGTAATCGGCCTCCAACAGTATTTATTAAACAACTGTTTAAATATAGTTTAAGGGTAAAATAATTTTCTATAACCTGTCTCAAGATCCTTCCTATAATCCATTCTTTTTAGTACTTCACAAAAAAACTCCTCAGAAAACTGAGGAGTTTTATATTTAGAAGTTGGAAATTACTTTTGAACTGCTTTCTTCATTCCAGCGTCCGGACGTAAAACCCTGTACCGTACTTCCAGGTCTTTAGGTACATAAAATACCAAAGGTAATTTACTGTTATAGCCTACAATTTCCGGTTTGATATAAATAAACTTTTTTGTTTCCTTTTTATTTAAACATCCCTTTAAAGTTCCGGCCGTCTCTCCATTGGATTCCACTTCATAATAGTTGTAGCCCCATCCCTGAAGATCCTGAGATTTTACGCTCCCCATCATAAAATAGTTATTACAATCAACCATTTTCTCCTTACCCACAAAATATTCAACTTTCAGATCTTTTTCATTTTTAGCGACAGGCAGCTGAATGTATACCTGCTTGTATCCGTCTTTAGCCTTTGGGAACATTTCAATTTCCAATTTTTCAAACTTTTCAGCTTTCTTTTGAGCAAAAGTATTCACTCCAACCATCATGACTAATCCCGCAACTAGCGTCTTTGAAAATTTCATATTTTTTGTATTTATTTTTTACTGATTCTCTAAAGCCAAAAATCATTCCAAAATTTGAACATTGTCTCCTTTTGTATGAGCATTCATCTGCGGAGCATAGTAATTTTGCATCGTTGTAATACCATTTGAGAACTTTCCGGATGCATTAGCAACATAATCATACTCAAATACATATTTCCCTTTGGGCATATATTGAATATAAAAATTTGTGGACGCATCTTTAGTAGATTGATAATATCCTAAATTATTTTTCCACTGATATCCGGATAATACATTAAGGGGCTCAAATCCGGCTGCTCTCATATCTTTTATATGAATATACTCCATCGCACGGTCGGTATTTAAAATCATTCTTACTGTTACTTTATCCCCTACTTTCAGTGGTGTTCCCACAGCTATTTTCTGTAGCTCTTCACCATTTACTGTTTTCACTTTTTTATAAAGCTCTTTGGTAACGGAGATATAATTTTCTGATGATTTTATTTTATCCAGATCTTCATAATATTGCCAGAACAATCCTCCCTGCACAATTCCGGGACCCGGTTTGGTAACGGTAACCGTACTCAGGCTTTTGTCTACTGCATCCGTTTTCACTGTTGACTTTACATACCCCGTTGCCTGTGTTTGCGGTGCCAGTTCTTTTCCGCCCCAAACAATAGTTGCTTTATCACTTTCAGCACCGGTCCATGATTTTCCTGAATTTAATATCGTGAAAATCACTTCTGAAGTACCCCTTGAGCTTCCCCATGAATTAACTTCCTTCTGTGTTACCAGCCAGATCTTCATATCTTCAATGAACTTCTGATCGTTCGGTTTTAAGGTATTAAAAGCTTCTAATGCACCGGCATGGTTCACAACTTTTGAACTGAACCAGCCCCAGTCATTAAGATTCTGCTTCCAGTACACTCCCTGGGTTTTGGTATCTGTGGAAGTTTCTTTAAGATAGGTCATAAGCTTATCAGAAGTTTCCTTCATTCCATAATCGTTCATCAATAAAGCTGCCCGGTGAAGTCCGAAGAATGTAAAATCAGTGGTTTTTGCAGTTTTTGCTTTTTGTTTGACCAATGATTTTAAAGTTGCCCCTTTTCCTTTCAGAGGATATTGTTTCTCCCAATAGTTACGTGTGTCCAGATAATCCAGAATCCAGTTGTTCCAAACATTTTCTTTCGTATCCACATATTTATTGATCTCATTATCTACATACTTTATCAATTGGGTTACCATTTCATTTTGCGTTGAACTTTGATAATCCTTGGCATTACCTTTTAACCATAAATTGATTTTACCCAGATTTTTAAGGATATACAATGACACTCCGTAAGAGCTAGGATACCCTGAATACCATGAAAAGCCTCCATCCGGATTTTGCAGTTTTTTGAAATCATCCCAATCCTGATTGATTGAATTTTTCATTGTGTTGGCATCAAACAATAATGCAAGCTTTTGCATCTGCTCCTGCTCATTTTTACTTTCCAGTACCCAAGGAGTTTCCTCTAATAGTAACTGCTTTAATTCCTGATTTTTTTCAAGGTTAGAATTCAATAATCCTTTGTTCTGATATTCTTCAAAAATGGTTTTCATCTTTGGGTTTGCTTTGAAAATTTCAGATGCCAAAACATCAGAAAACCATTTGTTAAAGATTACATCAGCTGAACTGTTCTGATCATTTTTCAGGCTTGGAAGGGCAAACATAATTTCCCAGATCGGATTGGTTGTGAGCTCCAGTGTATTTGAAACATTCGTTATTGTTGCTGAATTCGCATCTTTAAGATGATCCAGAACAAAAGTTTTAGTCTCTCCTTCTTTTACAAAAACAGGGACTGCATCTGTTACCAGCATTCTGTTCGGTAAAACAGCAATTGCCTGCTGCTCCCCGTCTGAGAAAGAACCTGCTTTAGCCACTACTTTAAGGATAATAGATGAAACATTATCCGGAACCTTTACTTTCCATGTTGCAACCGAATTTCCGTTTTCACTTACATCAAAGTTCTGGGTTCCTGCATTCAATCCGAATTTTGAAGAAATGTCTTCATTAGTAAATGCATCCAGGATTTGTAAAACAGCAGAACCATTTAATCGCTTATCCGTTAAATTAGAAAGTTTTGTCTGGAGGTTTAATTCATCACCTTCTCTTAAAAATCTTGGATAATTTGGAGTTACGGAAAATTCTTTCTGTGTAACTACTTCTTTCTCCAATGTCGCCGACCTGGCATCTTTTGTGTGAGCCAGGAACATAAGCTTCCATTTCGTAAGCGCTTCCGGAGAAGTAAATTCAAAATTCACATTGCCTTCTGCATCCGTTTTCAGATCCGGATAGAAAAATGCTGTTTCATTCAAATTTTGTCGAACCGGAACTTTTTCCAGAGATTCTTTTGACTGTCCACCTTCTTGATTACTTGTTCCTTTACGAACAACAACGACTTCATTTATTTCAGCCATCGCATCTACAGCGACTTCCTTAGCAGCAACAGCCGGGGCAGGTAACGCTTTACTGTAAGCAGCATTACCCCTAATTCTTATTCCACTTGCTCTTCCTTCAAGACTCTGAAGAACAGCTCCATCATAATAAAGCGAATTGTCAAACCAGTTAAATACCGGTACTTCCACATATTTACCATTCATATATTTCAGTCTCTTCTGATAATATTTTTGAAGAAGATTCTCCCTGATATCGTAAGAGGTTATGATGGTATACGGAATATATAATTTTTCCCAATCGAAGCTGTTGGCTGCAAACTGATCAAGAGACATATCATACATATTGGCCAGAACCTCAGCATTGATCTTCTCCTTATCATTTCCTGAAACTTTTACAGACCATTTCTCCTTTACATTAGGTTCCAGTTTATCTCTGAAAGTCACCGTCTCTATTTTAAGAGGCTTTTCAGAGTCCTTAATTTTTAAATTGACAGATTCAGTCTGCACATCATTAAATGCAACAATCTGAAATTGAACATTTAAAACAGATACACTTTTATCTTTAGGAATATCTGCTGAATACTCCAGCATTCCGTTTTTCAGCTTATAGCTTTCAGAAAGGGTGCTTCCTGACCCATTCTGAACAAATACATTGACTATGGCATCAGGAACAGCCGAGTACACATAGATCTTTGCTTTTTCACCTCTTCCCCATTCATTTTTAGGTCCGATAACCTTTAGGAATGTTTTCTGACCAGGCTTTAACGCTCCTTTATCCCAAACACTGAAATTCTGTACGGATTTTATGGTATCTTTTCCTTCTATATTATACAATTCCAGCCGGTAATCCCCTGTTTCCAGTTTACCCAGTTCCAGATTGGTTGCCAATTGTTTCTGATCTCCAGATGGCTCCTGTGTTTTGGTAAGAACCACTTTTCCGACTTTCCAATTCTTTAACTCATCATTTTTGTCAAATAAATCATGCGGAAATTTCTTAATGAATTCCTCTTTGCTCAATTTGGGCTGATTCTGAACTTCTCTCAGGAAATTATCCCTGAAGATCCTGTCCGGAGACTCCAGTTTAGAAAGCTTTACCTGATACGATTTTTTAAGATCCTGTTCGTTATAGTTTCTTGTCTCTACTTTCACTTTCACATTCTCATCAGCAAAAGCATTATTAATCTCATCTGCCTTGATATAATGGGATACGGAAGCTACCTTCAATTGTGTATTCGCCGTCTGCGTTTCTCCGTTAATATCCGTTACAGAAGCATTGATCTCATAATTATCGATTTGGATACCTTCCAGTTTTTCATCTTTTTTAAGGTCAAGGCGGATAACAAACTCTCCTTTTTCATTTGTTTTTGCTTCACCCAGGATTGAATTTTCATTATCATCCCCTTCAGGATACCACCAGAAATATCTCCAACGGATGTTGCGTTTTTTGATTTCATAACTCACCGTAGTATTGCTTAAAGCAACACCGGAAAACATTGCTGCCTTTCCTTTGAGTTCTATAGTCTGGCCGTATTTATACTCATCCTTTACAGGATCGAAGGTTACCTCAAATTTTGGTCTCTTATATTCTTCTACCCTTATATCTTTATATCCCTGCGTATTGCCGTCGGTATTTAAATAGAACACCCCATTGAGTTGTCCTTTCGGTAAAATAAAGCTTCCATGATATGATCCGAATTCATTGGTTGTAAAATTTTGTGCAGAGACTTCCTGACCATTGGTATCCACAAGCGTTATTTTCTGTTTCAGGCCTGATACCACCCCTTCCGTTTCTTTATCAATCTTTGTATTGATCACTTTAAAATAGACTGTCTGACCGGGTCTGTAAATTGCACGGTCTGTAAAGATCTGAGCTTTCGAACGGACCTGCTTATTAGGATCATAATTGGAATAATCATCATTCCCATACACCTGCATGATTTGATAATCTTTGGTTTTCGGCTGTTGTATCAAAAATGTCCTGTAGTAATCCTTACTTGATGTAGAAGGAAATTTGAAAACACCTTTATCATTGGTTTTTCCATCAACTTTATTTAAAGTTTTATTGGCTACAAATTCGTAGAATGTAAGATTTTCATTAGCTACAGGTTTTCCGTTTTCGCTGTTTACCAGTTTCAATTCGTTTGAAAGTTGATTTCTGTCTGTTTTCGACTGGTAGATCACCTTGTTGTTTGAAACCAGAAAGTAAAAATTCTGTTTGGCATCATTATCACTGGCGTCAGCTCCTGCAACAAGATACTCAGCAACGTATATACCGGAAGGTAAAGGCTGAATTTCCATTGAGGTTTTATGCATCTGGTAATCTTTAGGATCCGGAAGCTGATAGCTTTCTTTTCTTACCAGGCTTTTTTTCACCTGTCCGAACGTATTTCCATATGAGTTCCTGATATATTGCATGAAAGAAGTAAAATCATCTTTTACTTCGTAAATATTCAATGAAAATTCTGAAACGTTTTTATATTCAGCAACCAGGTGGATAGGAAGATTGGCCTGGGTTTGCTCTTCATATTTGAGAGTAAGATTCGGATTAAGAACCTGATCTTCTTTATTTTTTATATTCTCAAGAAATGGAGATTTTGGATACTGGCTTTTTGCCTGGGCAGCAACTGCTAAAGCTTCTTTCGCTTGCTTTTTTACCAGGTATTCATTCATGATCCCTTCCATGATCAATACCTTATAATCTCCTTCGGTATCAGTCTTCAAAAGATTCTGAAGTTGCGCCAGTTTATCTTTGCACTGATTGGCATCACAGTTTTCAGAAAGCTTCTGGTGCATAAAATACAACTTTGAATTTCCTTTATTCTGTGCAATTAATTCATCAAAAATTGTATTGATCTGAACCCTGTTTTCGGCAAGCTCATTTTTTGTGAAAATTTCGTTATCCCCCAGAAAGTTGATTTTCCTCAGAGAATACCAATCCCACAATGTTGGAAAATAGATAATATCCTTAGTATTTGAAAATGCACTTTTATATTTATCCAAAGAGATTTTTTTCATTTGCTCTTTCTGCTGGTCAAGATCTTTGAAGTTTTTCGTCAGATAATTTTTAAAATCCAGCTTGCTCCAGGTTTCAATCTGAGAAACGTCCTGAGAGTTCAGGTTCGTCCGTCCATTAATCTCCCAGGAATGCCGTTTATAATAATCCTGAAAAAAACTACTTAAGAGTACATCATACACCACCCTTTCATCACCTTTCAGCTGCTTTTGTGTATCCTGAAGCTTACCGAAGAATTTAGAAGCGGAATTATTCTGATCATCGTCAGTCGTTTGATTTACAATACTAAATTCTGCTTTGAGGGATCTGATCAGCTGCAGTGTATTATTTTCTTTCATAGCTTGTTTTTGTATGTCTAAAACAATGGGAAGATTCGATTTGTACGCTCCTTTCTGGCTGTTGTCAGCAATTTTTTTCCACTGATCGTCGTAGTATTTCTGTGCAAAAACTGCTGAGAAATTCAGCATTAAAAGCAAAAGCATAAAAACCTTGGAAAATCTTTTCATAAATGTTATTTTTGATAAATGAATTTCTTAAAAATACTGAAAAAATATGTCATAGACAGTCAAATTTATGTCTCCGTAATGGGAACTCTTTTTGCAGTATTTTTCATGAAAGAGCAAAACACATTCCGTTTCCCTTCCGTTTTCTTAATTTTTATCACGTATTTCAGTGGTTATCTTTACACTAAGTATCAATACACTAAGCATTTCTTTAAAATATTAATTTTAAATGCTATAGCCGGCGTAATTTGTGCATTTCTCATCATCCATAATCACAATGAAATAAGATTAATCAAATGGTTTATCATAGTCGTCCTCGGATTGTTATATAATAGCTTTTTTCTGGACGTTTACATAAGAAAAATCCCCTTACTGAAGGTTTTTTATGTGGGACTGGTGTGGGCACTGGTAAATTGCTGGCTTACATTACCGGAATTCAGCCTTTCCATATTTCTGATCAGCTTCTTTTTTATTACGGCGCTTGTCCTTCCTTTTGACATCCGGGATATGAAAAGTGACAGGGTGCAAACCTTTCCCAAACTTATCGGTACCCAGAATACAAAATACATAGCTTATCTTTTGGTTTTTATAAGTAGCCTGCTGGCTTCTTTTTATCTGGATCCGCCCTATGCAGTTTCTTTTTTTCTGGCCAGTGTGATTACCTATATCCTGATCTATTATTCTGAGAACAAAAGAGATGAAGCCTATTTTTCTTTTGGGGTAGAAACCTGTTCTGCACTTCCCTTTTTATTTTTGGGAATAATGAAGTATTTTTGACAAATGATTATTAAGAAACTTTCTCTGTACAATTTCAAGAACCATGCTGAGAAAAAATTTGAATTCTCCCCTCAAATCAACTGTTTTGTAGGTAACAATGGTGTGGGAAAAACCAACATCCTGGATGCCCTCCACTATTTATCCGTGGGAAAAAGTTTCTTAGGGAACACCGATCTTAATAACATAAAAAAGGAGGAAGACTTTTTCACCATTGATGCCGAAGTTCAGAATGATGATAGTGAGGATACTTTAAAAATATCGCAGCCCAAAGAGGCTAAAAAGATCATTAAAAAAAATGATAAAAGCTACGACCGGATGTCTGACCATATCGGTTACCTGCCAAGTGTAATGATCTCTCCTTATGATTCCAATCTGATTTCGGATTCCGGGGAAAGCCGCCGGAAGTTTTTAGATTCTATGATCTGCCAGACTGATTCGGGATATCTTTTTGACCTCATCCAATATCAGAAAATCATCCAGCAAAGAAATGCCTTATTAAAGTATTTTGCCAAGAACAGAGTATTCGATAAAGATTCCCTAGAGATTTATGATGCTCCTATTCATAATCACGGAACTAAAATTTTTGAGAAAAGAAAAGAATTCGTTTCCCAACTCAATCCTATTGTTCAAAACTTTTATCAGATTATTTCCGGAGGTAAGGAAATGGTATCTGTAATCTACGAATCTCATCTATTGGAATCTTCATTCGAAAATTTACTTAAGGAAAGCCTGGAAAGAGACAGAATGCTAACGTATACTTCCAGAGGAATTCATAAGGATGACCTGCTTTTCGAAATGGATGCCGCACTGATTAAAAAGATAGGATCCCAGGGCCAGCAAAAATCCTTTCTTATTTCGCTCAAACTTGCCCAAATGAGTCTCGTAAAAGAGCTTACCGGTAAAACGCCTATTCTTTTACTGGATGATATTTTTGATAAGCTGGATGACCATCGTGTGGCACAACTTATTGAGTTGGTCAATAAAGAAAATTTTGGGCAGATTTTTATTACAGACACCCATAGGGAAAGAACGGAAAGCGTAGTTAAGAAAATAAACGAGGAAAGTATAATTTTTGAAATCTGATGCGAGAAACAAAGTAGGAAGTTCAGAATGCGAGTTAGAATAAAATTGCTTCTGATCTCTTCTTAAAAACACATAAAAACTCACTTTTCTTTATCAAGAATGAACGTATTAGAGAAAACAGAAACGAAAATATATCATACATTACCCCTAAAAAAATAAAAACTTAATCTACAAATTCTAATACATAATCCTAACCTCGGATCTAAAACAATGAAACGAAAAAAAAGAGAATTTCAATCATCCGACCTTGTTAAATCCTTTGCCAGAATCCACGGCTTTGAGGATAAATTGATCGCATTTGAAATCAAAGATTTTCTGGAAGATTATCTTGATGAAAGTCTTTTTCAGGAAATCAGAAGTGTAGGGATCCATGACCAATGTATTGTGATCAAAATAGATTCCCCTCTTTTAAAAAATGATTTTAAGATGCGGAGAAGTTTTTACCTGAAGAAATTCCAGGATAAATTTGGTCAAGAGAAGTTTAATGATCTTCAGATTTTGTAGATATGGTATTGTTCATCAGGTCATCCGCATGTTTATCCAACCTTGAACTTAAAGGGAAAAAGAACTTAAACGGATGACTTAAAAAATACCTGAATATTTCTTTATAAATCTCACTTACCTGCCCGAAATTCAGTTTTCTGGAACGGAACGCTAAAAACATAGACAGCCCGAAGCTTACCAGGAAGTTAAAGAATCCAATTAAGAATACCGTAAAGAAGGAAATCCAGAATGTGTAGGCATCCACAGAGAAATCTTTTCCATATAATCCAAGTGCCAGATTTCCTGCAGCAAAGGTAATGTGCCGGATATCCAGATCCAAACCAAAAAATAACCCTACCGGAGCAGTAGCACCGAGGAAAACCCCGAACCAAAAATTAGATATAATTCCCGGCCAGTTCTTAGCATAGTATTTAGAAAGGTTTTTGGCAAATTTAACCCCGAATAATTTTCTAATGGATATATTTTTTGCGATCCTTTCAGGGATCTGATAAAATACGGAGTTGTTTCCTATATTTCCCGAAATAATTCCTGAGATGAAAAGATAGAAACCTGCAATACTTGCATGCAAAATAGCTTTTGACTGAAAAGGATCCAGGTCTTTAAGCAGCTTGTCGGATCTGTCGACAGCCAGGTTTTGGGAGAAAAAAACATCAAGCCCATAAATAATAGCCAGAGCTATCGGAAATGATAACGCTACATTTCCCACAAAAGCAATAAACTGACTTCTAAATAGTTTAGAGACTAGATGTGCAAATTCCGTGTTATTTCTTTTGCTGTTGCCTTCTTCAGCAAGTACTTTAGTCATAGTTGCAGCAGTCATCGCCGGCTGCTTGGTTGCTAAAGTAAATCCCATCAGGTAGATCATGACGAATCCCATAGCATAATTCATAGAATATAAAAATGCGTGGGAAAAATCACTTCCCGGAATATATCCGTACAACATTTTCAACACACAGAGTGCTCCTACGATAATTCCACCACCACTGGCTTTATAGAACATTTTCATATATTCTTTCCTGGTGGAGGTAATATAATGTGATCCGGCTTCTGCCGTATGATTTGTAATAAGATGGGAAATCAGTCTTGTACTGTCATTAATAAGCTCTGCGATATTATTCTTATGGGATTTATACCGGAGAATATTAAACATCAGCTGTTTGGATTTGATAATCACATCTTCATCACCATTGATGACCAAAAGCTTGATGATTTCATTAATTCTCTCAATCTGCTGACGGATTTTCAGAAGTGATTGATTGATCTTCCCTGAAATTCCATATTTGGAAGAGTTTTTAAAAGCTATATTAACAAACTCATGACATTGCTGGATGTAGATCTTTATCTGCTTGTAGCTGCTGTCTTTTGAGTGAAGCTGCAATCCGGGGTCGGCTTCCAGTTCTGCAGCAAGGCTTTCCAGCTCGTTTTGTAAAGCTAGAAAAGGATTGTCAAAATTCCTGTATTCGGGAGCCATTCTCACCACTTCCACCTCCATAGCCATTCCTGTAACACGCCAGGAAAGGATATTCATCGAGAAAATAAGCTCTCTTTTAACATTATTTTTTATAATAAAATCAGAAATCCCTAAAATAGTGAGGAACTCATTGACTTCATTTTCAGGAAGATTGTGAAGATATTCAAGATCTTTCTTTGGTCTCAGGCTGATATTATCGATAAGATACCATACCGTTTTCTCCTTTTCTACAGGAGGAAGGACTTTATTAAGGATCCTTTTTTTCAGTTCCGGTAAAAAGGCATTTTCAGAAAGGATATTTGCCTCTGTAAGCGAAAGGTTAAAAGGCCTTCCCTCAAAAATATTGTAGATATAATGCTTAAAATTGGCTGTAAAATCCGGATTACTTTTAAAGAAATTGAGGACGTCTGTAAAATCAGCTCTCTTAATGCTTTCCAAAAACTCGGCAAACGGTTCTAAGGAAAGAGTTTCGTTCTTAAAAGAAAAATATTTTTTAAGGACGGTTTCAAAATTTGTGCTGGAATTGAAAAATTTCATTAGTACAAAGATACTATTTCAAACTTACATTTCTCATTTGTCTTAAAATCCAGTTGTGTTTCCTTGTCAGGTAGGCTGAAGGATTTTTAGGGTCATACTCTTTAGGGTTTGGCAAAACAGCCGCTATCCAGGCCGCTTCCGAACTTGTTAGGTCTTTAGACGACTTCCCGAAATAATATTCGGATGCAGCTTCTACTCCAAATACCCCACGTCCCATTTCAATGGAATTAAGGTATCTTTCCAGAATAATGTCCTTACTCCATACTTTCTCAATGATAAAGGTGTAGACAGCTTCTAATCCTTTCCTGATCCAGCTTCTTCCCTGCCAGAGGAAAATATTTTTAGCCGTCTGCTGGGAAATGGTGCTTCCGCCTCTTACTTTTTTTCCTTTTTCATTATGTTTCATCGCTTTTTCAATAGCCACATAGTCAAAGCCGTTGTGCGTAAAAAATTTCTGATCCTCAGAAGCAATGACCGCTTTCTTCACATTATTACCCATTTCATCATAGGAAATGTAATCCCTTTGTAATTTTCCATACTGGAACAGGCCTCCGATCTGAGTAATTGTAATGGGTGGATTAAAGAATCTGCCCCATATAATGAACACCACATTCAAAATCAGAATGATAAACAACAGTTGTTTTATTTTTTTCCACATACCTTTAAAAAAAGCACTACAAAAATAAACAAATCCTCCGAGTTATTGCAATTCTTTCATATAGACCAGCTGATATCCCGGCAAAAGTTCGGGATGGAAAATCTTAATATAATCTTTCAGAACCCAATCCGATCTTACCACACCACTTTCAAAAAAGTCATTCGCTTTTTTGATTTCCCTTCCCGAAATACTGTATATTTTCCCTTTCGAAAATACTCCCAGCTTACTGTAAAAAGGATTTATATTCAGCATTTCTTTTTTTGAAGTATGGTTTCCTGCATTGATCCAGTACTGAACTTTATCAGACTTTGAGAAAACTTCCTCAAAACTCATGGTCACAGCTTTTTCCTCATTATTATTTTTCAGGATATATTCTGCATTGGCATCTGAAATAAAGTTCGCTACAGACGTTTTTCCTCCGGGTAAATACCAAACATCTCCATACATCTCATTGGCAAGAACTACCGGTTTATCCTTAGCGGTTAAGGCAAGTTTTTTTAATTCGTTATAGTTCTTTTCAATTTCAGCGTATTTGGCTTCTGCTTCATTTTCTTTTCCAAAAAGTTTTCCGAACACTTTGAGATATGCTGTTTTTTCAAGTGCTTTTTGCTCAAGGTACTCATCAAAAAAAACAACCTGAATTCCGTTATTTTTTAATAACTGATAGGTATTTTCGAAGCTTGCAATATAGTTGGTGAAAACGGCATCCGGTTGTAAGGAAATAATCTTCTCCACATCGTATTTCTGATCACTTCCTACATTCTGGATCTTCCCTTCTTTAAGCAATCCCTGAATTTTTTCCGAATAAATATATTCGGGACTTGAAATCCCTACGACCAGATTTTCCGCATCCAAAGCTGAAACATATCCCATCAAACTTGCGTTGAGAAGGACCACTTTTTTAAATGGAACCTGATTATTTTTGAAATCATAGGTATAATTCCCCGACTTGATGTGTAAAATATTAGCTTCATCCTTGTATTGAAGCTTTTTTGAGATAACCGTCCAATCATCGGATGAAATTTTTTGCTCTCTTTTACAGGAAATTAGAGTACAAAACGCAAATAGTAGTAAAATTCTTAGTTTCATATTTCAAAGAAAAGAAAAAAGTGCTATATTTGCAAACCTTTAAACGATAAGGATACAATGGCCTCGTGGCGCAACTGAATAGCGCATCTGATTACGGCTCAGAAGGTTACAGGTTTGAATCCTGTCGAGGTCACAACAGCCAAATGGCGCCAATTGAAGACAATTGGTGCCATTTTTTTGTTTTTTGATTCCAGAATAATCTAAATTAACGTGAGTTCGGGATAATAATAAATAAATTCATGATACAAAAAGCAGAAAAATTAGCATATTTAAAGTGTTGAAATTCAAATATTTAACTAAAATTTCTGCTATGATTTCTGATGAAAAAATTACAACTATTTATTACATTGTTGATGAGTTTTTTAAAGAATTTGATAACGTTCTCAAAGATTATGCTCTGAAAGATCCAAAAATTAAGATCCGATACCGAAAATCTGCCATGTCTCAAAGTGAAGTAATGACTATTATGATCCTGTTTCATTACGGTGCATTCAAAAACCTCAAGCACTTTTACCAGGGTTACGTGCAAAGACATATGAAGAAAGAATTCCCCGTAACAGTTTCCTACAATCGTTTTGTAGAACTCCAAAAGAAAGTGAATGTTCCCATGGCTGTTTTTGTGAAAATGAGGTGTCTGGGAAAATGTACAGGTATTTCTTTTATCGACTCAACACCAATCAGAGCTTGCCATATTAAAAGAGAAAAACAACACAAAACCTTTAAAAACATTGCCCAAAAAGGACAATGTTCTCTGGGTTGGTTTTATGGATTTAAACTTCATTTGATTATTAATGACAAAGGAGAAGTTTTAGATTTTATCCTAACAACAGGAAATGTAGATGATCGAGAACCACTGAAAAGTATGGATTTGCATAAATGGATTTTTGGAAAATTATTTGGTGACAAAGGTTATATTGGGAAGGATCTATTTGAACAGCTTTTTATTGATGGTGTTCATCTCATCACAAAAATAAAGAAGAATATGAAAAATTCATTGATGCTTTTACAAGACAAAATTATGCTCAGAAAAAGAGCTTTGATAGAGTCTGTAAACGATGAACTCAAGAATATTTGTCAAATAGAGCATACCCGTCACAGAAGTTTTGACAACTTTGTTCTGAATATTTTATCGGCTTTAGCTGCTTATTCATTCTTTGATAAAAAACCATCAATTAACACCAATGAAGACATTATTGATGAAGATAGATTAATTGCTGCTTAAATCGAACTCACGTTAAATTAACATTTCATCAATAAAAATGGTTGAAGATACGCTCGTCGAGTTAACAAATAGACAAATAGCACCAAATAGTTGCATTGGGCGCTATTTGTATTGCTTTCGACGTTTTATTTCTTCACTTCAGCAATCGCATTTTTAATCGCGCCACCTGCGACTTCAAAGAAAGACGGACCTGCCAAAAGATATACTTTTTTTAATTTTTTAGTTTTGGAAAGATTATGCTCTCTTAAATAAATCTCATAACAGCTTGCTAAAACAATTTCTTTCACTGGCTTGCCAAGAAAAAAGATTAACTAACTACTTTTAGACAATTAATCATACGGCCGATTCTAAGCTGAGATAAATAACTCAGGTTAAGATATTTATCCTAAAAGTGTTACATCATAGATTCATCACTATTTAAGCGTTTGAAATCGTACTAAGGTTCTTATATTTCTTTGCCAGTGGTTTATGTAGTCTATTATATTGCTTTATAAATCAGTGCTTTTGCCGAATAATAGTTCTACAATCCTATTTATAGAAGGACAATTTCTTGATCAGTAACCGATCCAAGCTTTAAATTGTGCAGATTTTTCTCGACTTATGATAATTGCTTCATCGCTTTTTTTTAGTTTTACTTTAAGCTTACCCTTGAAATAATTATTGACCTGTAAAATAGAATTAATATGTATAATATACTGCCTGTTGGCTCTGAAAAATAATTTGGGATCAAGTTGCTGTTCAAGTTCTTCCAAGGTTTCCGGAATTACTTCCTCCTCATCATTAGCCAGCCTGGCTTTCGTCATTTTAAATTCTGAATAGAAGTACATCATATCATCCACCAGTACAGTCTTATAACTATCTCTATACGATATCAAAAAACGATTCCTGTAGCCTTTTGGCTTCAGAGAAGTTAAAAGAGTTTCCATTAATGTACGATCAATGTTTACAATCGTCTTTGCTTCGAGTTTTTCTATAGCCATATGCAACTCATCCAGCTCGATAGGCTTCAAGAGATAAAAAACACTGTTATACCTGAATGCTTTGACTGCATATTCGTCATATGCAGTGGTAAAGATAACAGGACAAAGCACTTCTGCTTTTTCAAAAATTTCAAAACTTAATCCATCAGATAGCCTGATATCCATCATCACAACATCGGGCTGCTCATTTTCATTAAACCACTCAACACTTTCCGCAACGCTTTCAATAACAGCTACTATTTCTGCATTTGGTCGTACTTTACCAAGTAAACGAACAAGTCTTTCTGCATTGGGAATCTCGTCTTCAATAATTAAAATTCTGCTTGTCATCATAGTTTAAGAAGGGGTATGGTTACTTTGAAACAATTGTTGGCTTTACTGATCTCAACCGGCCTGTCCGACAGCAATTGATACCTACGTTTTATATTGGTTAATCCTATGCCAAAAGAATCTTGCACCTTTGCAATTGGTAGCATATTATTTTCAACTGTCAATGTTTGTGTATTATCAGTGCTGATGCGTACGATCAGTGGTTCTTTTCGACTCGTTTTATTGTGCTTTAATGCATTTTCAACAAGCAGCTGCAGGGTAAGAGGTGGCATATAAAGACTTTTTGATAACTCATCTGCAGAGATATGAAACTGTACCCCATTAGAGAATCGGTGCTCAATAAGAAATTGGTAAGACTCTAAAAATTTAAGCTCCTGTTCCAGCGTAATAATATCTTTTTTAGCATTTACAAGAAGGTACCGGTATATACGGGAAAAGTTTTCAGCATATGCATATCCCAGCATTTGGTCTTTGAGGATGGTCTCAGACAATACACTCAGATTATTGAATACAAAATGTGAATCTATCTGAAGTTTTAATGACTGTAATTCAGCATCCAATGCCAATTGCTTAAGCTCTGAAGCCTTTAATGCCTCGTTTTTCCAATTTGATATGAGATAATTGCCAATATGAATTCCTACGATAAATAGTGCAATAATAGTACTGACAACCAGCCACTGGATCATCCCTCTTGCTTCTTCTACGGATCCTCCCGGACCAAATCCAAAAGTCAGAGGTTTTCCATTCATCCTCGATTTGAAAAAGTTGATAATCAGCTGTACCGCCAAGATTACAAAAAGGTTCAGAAATATTTCAATCGTAAAACGCTTTCCCGGATAATTGGTCCAGGGAATACTTTGGTTAAACCTGTTGCTGATGAGAATGCTCACTTCTGATACAATAAAGCAAAAAATAAAAGACGTTGCAAGATCCCGGCTTACTTTCGTCCAATCCCTTTTAAAAAAATTGCCCCAGTAAGGAGAGAACGGATCGATGATGAATGAAATGAGATACATCATTAAAAATGCAAAACAAACAATCAGGATTCGTTTCCAGCGGTTATTCAAAAATGCATTTTGTTCTTTCTTCATAAAATAGATCTCACTCGGTATGATCGAATTATATTATTAAAATTCATTATTAATTAAAAAATGAGAATTTAAATATACAAAGACTTTTACACCGATAGCATTTTGCCCTTCTTAAGTTTATTGGTCAGAACAGATTTCATCAGATTTATTAGTTGGCTTTTTTTGCCCTATCATTGATTGCAAAATGTTGTCTTTGTAAATAAATCCGTGAATCAAGGCCGCAGAAAGATGCCCAACTATCATAAAGAAAAACGCCCAAGCCATTATCCGGTGCGAATCGTGCAGCCAGGCATAGGAAGTTGGGTTTTGTTCTAATATTGCGGGAAGATGAAAACCCGGGTAAAGTCTTACAGGAAAGCCACCGGCTGAAAGCTGTGCCCAGCCGGAAATTGGCAGTGCAAACATCAGTGCATAAAATATCCAATGCAGTATCGTAGCCATATATTTCTGCCAGCCCGGCATTTCACCGGGAAGCTTTGGAACGGGTCTGGTCAGGCGGTTGATCAAACGGACAATTACCAGCAGCAGTATCGCTACTCCCAACGGTATATGCAAATCCAGCAGCCACGGCCTTAATGTCAATGATGTCATCATTCCAACTCCAACGAATAACATGGTCAATATCATTGCGGCCATCAGCCAGTGTAGGATTTGCGCCGTACTATTAAAAGATGAAAGAGGCATTTGAGTCAGCTTTTTATTATTCATCGTTATTTGTTTTGAGAGTTGTCTTTTTTAGGTTTTCCTACAGCATCAGTCGCTTTGCCATAACCGATTTCTCTTACCCTGTCATTATACGAATGGGAATATATACCTGCCCTTGCTGCTAAAACAGGATCATCAGACAACGCAATTCCCTTCGGCACAAGCGTTGGATCAAAGTTGATATCCCTGCATCCACCTTCTGCCTGGTCAAAAACACGGTTAACTTCCAAAGTCCCCGCAATGATTTGTTTACGGTTTGCAGGCCATTGTTGGGAAGGGTTGTTGACAGGGTCTCCGGGTTCAGCGATAGTCAATACCAGATCCCAATAAAGAGGAGCTTTTTCGAGTCGCTTTTTCAATTCATCAAATAAATAGTTTGGGGCAGCCTTTTTTCGCTCTTCTGCGCTCATCGAAACAAAGGGAGCGTGCGGACGCATTGACCAACGAACAGGATGTTCTTTTCCGCTGGAATCTATTAAAAGAAATGCATTGATAACATAATATTCCGAGCCTGCAAAACTTTTAGTCCAGGGTGCCTTGGCATCATATTCCATAGACTTTTTTGCTTCTGGGTATTCTTTAAGAAAAGCTGCAACCTTTTCAGGATTAGGTTTTCCTGTTGCAGAATCGGGCTTAAAAGCTTCAATCTGTTTTAGGAAGCCTACGGCATCACGAGTTGCAAAAAAAGGTTTATTATTCAATTTCATTCGCCACTGTTCGCCATCAGCAGATGTCAGCATCAAAGCCATACTTACTGTACGGCTGGAATTATCCGGCGCATGCGGATTGCCGGTACCTAAAGAAAATCGACCAACTGCAGGAACATCTTTCTGTTCAAATACCTGCGCTACAGATAATGAGGCAGCATTTCCAGATGCGTGGAAAGTGCCTTCAAAGCAAATACCTTTGCCGTGAGCCCGACGGTATCCTGCGGGAAATGATTCGGGTGTATTCTCTAAAAATGTCCTGGTTGTATTACGTTGCCCAATAAGACCTGCAGACCAAGCAAAAGCCGAAACTAGCACAAATGCAATAAGAGCTATACCTGCTAATCTGAGTCCCGTTTTTCGTTTCTTGGAATCAGCTAGAAAAAAATATTTTTTCATAATATTCTGGTTCAATTATTTATATTTATTAATACAAAGAAATGAACGAGAATCCGACACCTGACTTTTATCTTTACCGAAACGGAATAATTGCCTGCTGAAATGGACTTTGGAACAACTGAAATTTAAAACTAATTTCAATCCTGATTGTCTTAAAGCTTTACGAAACTATCAATTTTGTTTAAAAAAGATTACGTTTAAAGACTTTGAGATAAGTATATTGCGACTCCCGATTTAGCACTTTCATTGGTCAAATCATAACTAAAACTATAATCGTGGTTGTAAAACTTTAATCCATTATAGTCGATTGCAATTTTTTTTGCTTCATATGGAAAGTACCATGCCGAATTTGCACAGCTAAAAACAGACTTATTAGTTTCATTTTTTAATTGATGTATAAAATTAAATATCATTTAAGACGTTCAGAATATTATCAATATCTACTCTTAACTGGTTTGAACATTTTCCTAGGATGTCACTTAAGGAGAAGACTATGTAAGGAGACAACCATTTATTTGTTGTCTCTTTTTTATAGACATAACAACAATGATGCAAGTGCCCTAAATAAGTTAGCAAAGGCACCATTGCAAGGTTGGCAACCGTTAACGCGGTAAACATTATCGAAATGTTTCTTGCTTCCTTTCTTGGTAGGATCATCTGAGTAGCTACTACATTACTCACTCTTTTGATCAAAAATGTGAATAAAAACCGATAGTATATAGTAACAAGCAACTTTTACTATTTCAAAAAATAACCGTTACCTTTACATCTTCTTTAAAACTAAAATAGTTATGCAAGGCGATACAGCGTACAGAAAGAAAATAATAAGATCCAGCTATGTCAAATTAATCGGGATATCTATTATCGTTAGTATTATCTGTTGTCTTATATCTTATACTTTAAAACATTTGACAGGACAGGTACAGGAATACCTATTTGAAGAAATTATAGCCACGGAAAACAAATTGTTAATCTTTTTACCAAGTGTAGGCATTACAGCAATCTATTTCCTACGTAAATATTTCTTTCAGAACAGAAAAAATAAAGGAATTAAAGAAATATATACAACCCTGGAAACAAGAAAGGATCATCTTCCTTATTTTAAAATACCTTCTCATTGCATTAATGGCTTTTTAACAGTGATTTTTGGAGGATCTACAGGAGTCGAAGTATCAACAGTAGTTGCCACCGCAACAGTTGGTAATCAGGCATACAAACATTTGCATAGTGCTTGGGCCTACAAGACGGAACTGATATGTGCAGGTATTATAGCGGGTGTAACAGTACTCTTTGGAAGTGCGCTGGGCGGTTTTCTATTTGCATTTGAAGTTATTGCACGTAAATACAATAAAACCTTACTGATCAGTGGAATAAGTTCGATGATTATAGCTCATCTATTTGTGCATTTTTATGACTCAAACCCATTATTTACATTTAAGGTACAGGACTGGCGGTGGCAATCCATACCTTTTGCTGTGATACTAAGTTTAATCGGAGGTATATTTGCCCTTTATTTTACAAAAATTGTCATCTACGCAAAAACATTTTTTGGTGGGATTAACAACAATTTCATCCGCGTAAATTTAGGTGCCATAACTGTTGGGGTATTTATCTTTTTTCTTCCGGCTTTATATGGTGATAGTTATCACGGACTTGGTAAAATCCTCGAATGTAGTTCGTACGACATTGTAAATCCCGCATATTTAATTCCTCTGGTTTTGCTCATCTTCATAAAGCCATTGGCGGCTTCCCTCACTCTCGGCGCAGGCGGTGACGGCGGTGTATTTGCCCCGAGTATTGTTACAGGTGCATTTTTAGGGGTATTTTTTGCCCAATTCTGCAACCATTATTTAGGTACCCATCTTGTGGTTATTAACTTTGCGTTATTTGGAGCCGCTGCCATGCTTTCCGCAGCTATTCACGCCCCTCTTACTGCCATGTTTATTATTTCCAGTATAGTACCGTCTGGATATCTATTGCTGTTTCCTTTGTTCATCAGTAGTGTTATTGCTAAAGTCCTGGCAAAGAAAATCTATCCTTACAATGTGTATACTTACAAAGAATTTTCAAGAATCCCAAAATCAACAAATTGATTAAAGCAACTTACGATATTTAGATATGACAAATCACAAGAATAAAATCTTCTTTGTTTGATAATTGATCTAATATTTTTTTAGATAGCAGAACTGACATTTATACAAATATAATCTGATACATTTAAGTGCATCGTCACGTATTTATTTTACTACTTAATAAAAAAAGTGCTATCTTTCGATAACTCATTTCTTTATTTAAAATAGTTATAAAATATTTGTAGAAATAACACCTAAATTAAATTTAGATTACAACGCATCACATTGTTTCAATAGTAACAAGTTTGGGCATATTTAAACAGATCATTGAAAATATCGATGGATCTTATCAAGCAATACCTCTTTTGTTTTAATTTACAAACTGTTTTCAAGATTCCTGATTTTGATCAACCAAGATCATTATTATCCTCCTGCAGTAATAATACGCAAAAACAACACCTACGGTATCTCAGAGCTTTCCATCACATCAGAAACTCCACCGACTGTAGTCAATACCGTCAGCTTAAAATTGATGACTGCTTTTTTCTGCTCAATAACCGCAGACTCGTAGCCTGTTCTAAGTTGTCTTTTATTCAAAAGTGGCATTGCCAAATTGGCAGCCAACGTTTTTTTAATAGAACCGGGACGATCAAACCAAGTAATGTTCTTATTTGAATTAACACCTATTGATGGTGACAAACTTATGCTCGGGTACATTGCAGCTTTTGCCAAACCAGTTTTCGCATTTAGACTTACAACATTTAGTTCGGCTGCTTTTAATTCTGGCCTTTTACTTAATAGATGTGAAGGACTCAGGAAGAAATTTGATTGTCAATGATCAATGCTTCAAAATTCTTAGTTCTTTCCAAAGAAGCTGGATATTCGCGCGACAGTCATTCCACTGACGCTGAATATTCGGAAGACGAAAAAACCAAACTAATCATTGATGGACTGGTAGCAATTGCAGAAAAATATGAAGCTACGTTTGGCCAGATTGCATTTGCATGGACTTTATCCAAGAATGCATTTCCCTTGCTTGGAGCACGAAATATCGATCAATTTGAGCAAAGCATCAAAGCTGCTGAAATCAATTTGACAGCAGAAGAATTAGCACATTTAGATGCCTTAAGCTCCATTAGTTTGGGGTATCCACACGATCTGTTGAATACTGTACGGGGTTGATTAGAATGATCAACCGACTGTAAATATGAAAGAAGTAATCTCAAAGGCTACTTCTTTCATATTTGCACTTTTAAAATCATTATTTGAATCTAACTTTTATCGGTTATCAGTCTTTTATGCTTCTTTCCCCACTCGATCATATCGGTAATTAAAGCTCCATATTCCTTTGCATACTCTGTAAACTCATATTCTATAATTGATGGGAAATCTATGTCAACTTTACGCGTGATCAGTTTATTGGCTTCCAGCTCCTTTAAATTTAGTGACAACATTCGTTTGGTAATTGTGGGAATACTTTTTTCGATATCACTGAAACGCTTATTCCCATTACATATTGAGTAAATTATAGGCAGTTTCCACTTACCCCCGATCACATAAATTGTATCCTGCAATGCTTTTATATCCTGAGCATCAATTGTTGTTTTTACACATTCTTTCATATCCTTATTCTTTACTATTCGGTTATCAGCGCAAATTTTGCCTTCATTCAAGACTTCCATTTTTGCTCCCGAGTATCAGCCATGATACTGGTTACAAAGTTATACCTAATTGCTTATAACTTTGCATAAGAAATTGAGATAAAGATCAAAATTTTAAAAAATTTATCACATTCTCAACAATATTATATAATCATTCAAATGAAAGCAGTCATACTAAAAAAACAGGGAGATGTTGACCAATTATCAATGGTAGAGCTCCCTATTCCAACACCCAATGATGATGAGGTGCTCATCAGGGTACATGCAATAAGCATTAATCCCACAGATATCTATGCCCGGCAAAACCCTGCATTAGACTACATATTTAACAATGAAACCCCCAAAATATTGGGTTGGGATATTTCGGGTGTCATTGAAACTGTAGGAAACAATGTCAGCACATTTACTGTTGGTGATGAGGTGTTTGGTCTACTCAATTTCCCAACTTTTACAACAGCCGGACACGCTAAAGCTTATGCAGAATATGTAGTTGCCAACATAGCTGATATTACAATAAAACCTGATAATATCTCCCATGATGAAGCTGCTGCTGCAGGCATGGCAGCATTAACTACCTGGCAGCCGCTCATTAAAAATCCTATAAAAATGGGTGATCGTGTACTTATAACCGCAGCAGGTGGCGGTGTGGGGCATTTTGCAGTGCAGTTTGCCAAATATTTTGGTGCTTATGTTATTGCTATAGCGTCCGGATCAAAAAAGGATTTGGTGATGAGCCTCGGCGCAGATGAATTTGTCGATTATCAAAAGACTGACTTCCTAAAGGTAACCGAACCGGTAGACTATGTTATTGAAGGATTGCGGGAGGAGCATATCCAAAAAACCCTTAGTATAGTGAAAAAAGGAGGTACATTATTAAGCCTATGGTCTCACATTGAGGGAAGCGAATGGGAAAAGCGTGCTAAAGAATTAGATGTGCATGCCTATTACAATGCTGTTGTTTCAAACGGGAAAGATATGACCGCCATTGCAGGATTAATGAAAGAAGGTTTAGTAAAATCACATGTTTCCAAGAAGTTTAAACTTGAAGAAATAGCACAGGCTCATACAGAACTTGAAAAAAATCACACTGCAGGTAAAATTATCGTCAATCCGTAACGATAAAGCCTCAATGAAAGTCTTAGAAATTTTACATGATCAGTGCTACATACATTAGATTATTTATAAACTGATATTAACGAAATTAAAATAAAATTTAAATAAAATGTCAACATTAAAAGGAAAAGCAGCCTTCGTTACCGGAGGAACTCGCGGAATGGGAAAAGCAATTGTAGAACGCCTTGCAAAAGAAGGCGCAATGGTTGCCTTCACTTATTTAAACTCAGAAAGCAGCGCTCAGCAAATCGTATCTGATATTGTTGAGGCCGGAGGAAAAGCAGTAGCCATAAAAGCTAATGGAGCAATTCAAGGAGCTGTCGAAAATGCTATCGAAAATGCAGCAGCAGCATTTGGCAAAATCGATATACTGGTCAATAATGCTGCAGTAGCCGTAAACGGTCCGATTGAAACTGCAAGCGAAAAAGCAGAAGCATACAATATCCAGATTGATGTAAATATTCGTTCTGTTGCCGAAGCCGTTAGAACTGCACAGAAATATATGCCTGACGGAGGAAGAATCATCAACATTGCCTCGGTTGGTGGAATCAGGATTGGCAGTCCGGGTATGTCTGATTATATAGCCACAAAAGCCGCTGTCTCTGCTTATACCCGAGGTCTTGCATGGGATCTCGCGCCCAGAAAAATTACAGTGAACAGTGTAGAGCCGGGAGCTACGGAAACAGATATGCTGATTAATGCTGATGAAAATATACGCCAGTATCTTATGGAATCCATTCCATTAAAGCGTTTTGCCCTTCCAGAGGAAGTAGCATCTTTGGTTAATTTTCTCGCGGGTGATGAAGCAGGATACATCACAGGCAGCAGCTTTAAAATTGATGGCGGTATTTCCGCATAATTGATTTTGAAACAATATAAAACAGGACAAGGTTTTCAAACTTTGTCCTGTCGTTTAAATAATCCATTATATAGTATTAAAAATAGCTAAGTATGAATGTTACGGTATGTGAACTCAGTAATGACAGAAAGGAATTTTTAGAAGACTGGCGAGAACTCCAAATTTATCTCAACCAAAATAAGACAGATTTATTACTCTTACCTGAAATGCCTTTTTATTCATGGTTTGTTAATAGCAAAGAGGTCTCAGAAGATGTACAGCAAAAAAGTGTAGAACAACATCAGCTTTGGCTTAAGGAAGTAGAAAAGCTTGAGGCCAAGTATATTGTTTATTCTGCTCCCGAAACTGTTGGTACAAAATTTTACAATACTGCATTTGTTTTTCAAAAGGGAAAAGGCCATCGGAAAATTCATACCAAAGCCCTTTTTCCGGAAGAAGATCATTTTTGGGAAGAAAGCTGGTTCGACAGAGAAGACAATATTTCCTTTGAGACAGTTCAGCTTGATGACTTGAGAATTGGTGTGCTTATGTGTACTGAACTGTGGTTCACAGAAAGGGCCCGTCAATATGGAAAACAAAATGCAGATCTATTGTTATGTCCCAGAGCAACGGGGAAATCTTCTGTTGAACAATGGTTAACAATTGGCAGAGCGTCAGCAATTATATCGGGAGCCTACTGTTTGAGTTCAAACAGGTCAGGACAAAGTGCTGAATTCGATTGGGGTGGCACAGGCTGGATTATAGAACCGATGACTGGCAATTTGTTAGAATCAACCACCCCGGAAAGAAAATTTGTTACTCATTCCATAGATTTAAAAAAAACAGCGCAAGCAAAGAAAGAATACCCTCTCTATGTTAGAGATATCAAACGTTATCTCGAAAAGGAGTAATATTATCTTTTCTTGATACCATTAAACTCTGATCGAATAACATCATTGTAAAATATCTTTGCAAATTTAGTAAGATTATCGGATTATATTAAGCAAAATATATATTTGAATGCACACATTATATTTTCAATATATTATTCACTAATATTCTATGAATCATTGATTAAATCTTTACTCAACCGATAGAAGAAGGTGGAAGCCAACCATGGTCTAACAATACATATTGGATAATTACATTTACCTAAAAAGTAATTTGCAAATAACTTTACAACCACAAGTGATCAAATGTTAAAAATTTTGAATTGCAAACTCCTTTTTAATTTGACCCAAACCAACCAAATCATTGATAAAAGTGTTTGAAGATACGCTCGTTAAGGTCACCAAAGCCAAAAGGCGCCAGCTGAAGACAGTTGGCGCCTTTTTTTTTGCTTTTAATTCCAGAATCCAGATTAATCTTTTTTAACTTGCCTAAAAATTCAATTACTAAAGTTTCACCACCGCTCTCCCCTTCATTTTCCCGCTGTATTTTATATCAACATATTCGGACAGCTCTTCAAGACTTATTACTTTTGCTAAATCTTTAAGCTGTTGAGAGTAGACAAGGCAAAAAATATCCTTTTGGGAACCACAAAACCGGTAAGCGAAATTGCTTACGAACACGGTTTTGAACATCCTTCCCACTTCATCAAAATTTTTAAAACCAAAGCCGGAATTTCTCCACTGCACTTCAAAAAGCAGTCTCCTGAGCAGAATTAAATTAAGTCTTTAAAGTGTTGCTGCGATATTTTTCGGGCTAAATCCAAACTGTTTTTTAAAGGCATATGAAAAATGAGAAAGATCTTCAAAGCCCAAATCTACATAAATTTCTGAAGGTGACTGCTGTTTTTCCTTCATTAAAAAATAAGCTTCATCCAGTCGTTTCTGTAAGATCCATTTGTGTGGAGAAGAGTGAAAAATCTTCTCAAAATCGCGTTTGAAAGTTGCTAAACTTCTTCCTGTGAGATAAGCAAAACGTTCGAGATTGACGTTATATTTATAATTTTGAATCATAAAAGATTCCAAATCAATTTTAAAAGGCTCTGAAAAATCGAAAAGAATATTTTTGAGCTCAGGCTGAATCTCGATTAAAATAAATAATAACTCTTTAATTTTAAGGTCAATAAAATCTTTGGTCAGCAGTTTCGGGTTTTCAAGAATGGTTTGCAACGAGGTGATGTAATTTTGAAGCACAGCATTCACTTCTATTGAAACCAAAGGCTTTAAAGCTTCAGAATGGTTGGATAAAAAATGATATTCTTTCGCCATAGTCTGTAAAACCTCCTGATTCAGATAAATATTCATGCTTTCAAAACTTCCTTTTTCGGGCGGACATTTGGTAAATTTCACCAACTGATTTTTCCGGATTAAATTAAAATCACCTTCCTTCGCAATGTATTTTTCCTTACCGTCAGACAGCACAAATTGTCCCGAAATTTGAAAAGCAAGGACGTGCTGAGGAACAAAATTTTCACCTTTTCGGCTTACCTCGTGATAGCAGGAATAGACAATATCAGATTTTTCCATTTTAATTGATGCTAAAAGACAAAGCGTCATTTTTTGAAACAACGCTTTATCAAATGTACAAAATATTATTGCAGAACTGCTTTCGGTTCAAGATAAGCTTCCAAACCATACACACCGTATTCTCTCCCAATTCCAGACTGTTTGAAACCGCCAAACGGAACCATTGGGTCGTGGCGGAAACCGTTGATACATACCCTTCCCGCATCAATTTGTGAAGCCACTTTCTGAGCTCTTTCCACATCAGATGAACTGATGTAAGCCGCTAAACCATAAGGCGTATCGTTCGCAATTTCTATCGCTTCTTCTTCCGTTTTGTAAGGGATAATGGATAAAACAGGACCAAAAATCTCTTCCTGAGCAATTCTCATTGTATTGTTTACGTTGGTAAAAATGGTCGGTTTTACAAAGTTTCCGGCTTCCAGTCCTTCAGGCTTGCCTTCTCCTCCGGCTAATAAAGTTGCCCCTTCTTCCAACCCTATTTTAATATAATTCTGAACTCTTTCAAATTGTTTTACACTCACCATCGGTCCCACATTTGTGTTTTCACTTTGTGGCAATCCTACAATTACTTTTTCTGCCGTTGCTCGTGCAATTTCATTCACTTTATCAATCTGATTTTCAGGAACAAGAAGTCTTGTTGGTGCGATACAGGCCTGTCCGCTGTTCATATACGCCCCGAAAATCGCTGTAGGAATAACTTCTTCAAGATTGGCATCATCCAAAATAATATTGGGTGATTTTCCTCCCAACTCCAGAGTTACTCTTTTCATTGTATCGACCGCAGTTTTTGCAATAAGTTTCCCTACCGCCGTAGAACCTGTGAACGAAATCTTGGAAACATCAGAATTAATAGTTAATTCCGTTCCGACTACATTTCCCAAACCTGTCACAAAGTTGATAATTCCTTTGGGCAAACCAGCATCGTGAAAGGCTTCCATCAAAACCTGAGTCTGCAGACCGCTCATTTCACTTGGTTTAATGACCACTGTACAACCTGCCGCAATCGCTGTCGCCACTTTACTGCAAACCGAACTGTTACTGGCATTCCACGGGGTGATAATTCCTACAACACCGACAGGTTGTAAAAGAACTTTTGAAGAATTAATGGTTTGTTCAAATTCAAAATTTCTGATAGATTCTATCATTGAATCGAACCAACTGTTGGTGTTATTACTGCTTAAAGTAACAAACTGTTTGCTTCCTCCGTATTCTTCGATCATTACGTCGATGAGCTCCTGATTTCTTTTCTCTACCGCATCTTTAAGCTTTTCAAGATAGGAAATTCGCTCATCCACTGTAGATTTTGAGAAGGTTCTGAAAGCTTCTTTTGCTGCTGCGATGGCGTTTCTGGTATCAACTTCGTCTGCCAGAGTTATCTCTCCTATTTTTTGGTTATTAGACGGATTGATTAAATCTAAAGTTTCTGTTCCGTGAGGCGTTACAAACTCGCCATTGATGTAAATTTTGTTTACTGTTTTCATTTCTAAAATTTTATAGGACAAAGTTAGATGAGAAATGAAAGGTAAACTTTGTAAAAAAGCTCAATGTCAGTTTGTAAAAAAGTTCAGATTATAATACTGAATTTACTTGACTGCTTCTTTTTTATACTGAACAGGTGTTACGCCAGGAAAGCCTGTTTGCACACTCTGCTGTCCATTAATAGATGAACAGGAAGTGAAAGATTCAGATATTTGTTGTATGATATTAAATCATTAAAGGTTTTCATAGCTTCAAAATTGCAAAATTCTTTCAAAAAACTTTTAGCAAATGTTTCGATATTTCTTCATTCAAATAAAAAAAAGCGGACGAAAAAATTAAACCAGGTTATGTTATTTTTTCTGCTCAAAGATTTAAGTATAAACGATCAATACTTTTCTTGAACCACACAAGCAAGTAAATTGAACCGTACACAAAAGTAGAATATGCAATAATACCTGAACTTTGTCCTATTAAATTAAATAAATCAAAATGTCAGAAATTAAAAAAATACAGTTAGGTCAAAATGGACCTATGGTTTCAAAACTTGGTTTGGGATGCATGAGAATGTCATCAGTTTGGGGCGGTTCGACACCTGATGAAGCAGAAAGTATTGCTACTATTCGTCAGGCATTGGATAATGGAATAAATTTTCTCAATACCGGAGATTTTTATGGTGCAGGTCATAACGAGATGCTCATTGGAAAAGCAATTAAGGGAAGACGTGAAGATGCATTCATCAGTGTCAAGTTTGGCGCTATTTTCCACAATGGTCAGTGGATTGGAATGGATCTTCGTCCTGTAGCAATCAAAAATTTTGTCAATTACTCTCTTACCCGTCTGGGAATTGAGACCATTGATCTTTATCAGCCAAGCAGGATGGATGACAGTGTTCCTATAGAAGATATTATTGGAACAATCGCCGGTCTTGTTGAGGAAGGGAAGGTACGTCATATCGGAGTATCGGAGATCACAACGGATCAGCTTCGTAAAGCTAATAATATATATCCAATCAGTGCTTTGGAAATCGGATACTCTTTGGCAGACCGCCAGATAGAAGAAGATTTATTACCTGCCGCCCGAGAATTAGGAATCGGTGTCATCGCCTTCGCAAATACTGCGGAAGGGCTTTTGAGCGGGGATCTTCAGTCACCATTATCAGAGAATGATTACCGAAATCATTTCTCCCGTTTTAAGGGTGAAAACCTGATTCATAATCTTGAAAAAGTAGAAGTGCTCAAGCAGATGGCTCTACGCAAAGGTTTCACACCGACACAGCTTGCTATTGCCTGGGTAAAGGAACAAGGTAAGAATATAATGCCGCTCGTAAGTATGAGCCGCAGATCGAGACTACCTGAGAATATTTCTGCAATGGAAATTATATTCACTCCTGAGGAAATGAACATTTTAAACACTACATTTGCAATAGGCACCATAAAAGGCGGTACCTATCTTCAAAGATAATGGAAAGTCCAGCAGAGATTTTACCCGGCGTTATATTTTATTCCTATCTTTCTTCGGAGCAGAAACAAAAGGTCTGCTTTTGGAATCATCATACCTTAGTTTTACAGGTTTCAGGTCAACTTGTCTTGGAGACCTCAGAGCAGAATATTTCCATCTCTGCGGGAGAGGTTTTATTAATACGAAAAAATCAACTGGGAACCCTTACCAAAACACCTCTTCCCGGCGGACATTATGAAACTATCGTTATATCTCTGCAGGAAGATCTAATGCGTAAGATTATTTTGGAGGAGAGAATGGAGGCGGCTGGTAAATACATTGGACTTCCTAATTTGATAATCCCTCATAATGAATTTCTAAAAGGATATTTCCAGTCTATTGTTCCCTATGCCAGAAACTCAGGTGCTCAAATGACCGACGAAATGGGACTTTTAAAAGTGAAGGAAGGCATTAAACTTATGATTCTTGCCATGCCTGAACTACAAAACTTTCTATTCGATTTTTCTGAGCCTTACAAAATAGATCTTGAAAAATTTATGCTCAGCAATTATCATTTTAATATTTCGGTTGAAAAATTTTCCCAATTGACAGGAAGAAGCCTTTCAGGATTTAAGAGAGACTTCCAGAAAACATTTGGAATGCCCCCGCGAAAATGGCTGCAGGATAAAAGATTGAATGAGGCAAGACATCTCATCGAAAGTAAAAACCAACGTCCATCTTCCATTTATCTTGACCTGGGCTTTGAAAGCCTTTCTCATTTTTCCCATGCTTTTAAAAAGAAATTCGGAAAAGCACCTACATTAGTTTTGTAAAAAAATGATAATTAATACATATGCGGCTCTGAATAGTTTAAAACTATTCAGAGCCGGCTTTTATATGAGTCTGATACTATTTGATATTTTAATGTACCAGACTATATTTTCCAATCTAATTACCTAGTAATATCATACTATTTCCTATTTCTTAATTAAATCTTCATTTATAATTAAAAGACCGTTGAATCCAACGTAAGGCCTACTATTCCACTATTTTTTTTGATTTGTAGAATTAAAAGCCATAGACAAAAAATGAATAGAAATTATTTGTAAAAATGAATTTTGTAACTCTTGGTTAATTTGACTTAATCGAACCTAATCATCGATAAAAGTGTTTGAAGATACGCTCTTAAGGTCACAAGACCGACATTTGAAGATTTCACTCTTGGATGTCGGTTTTTTTTTGTCCTAATCCGTTATACATTTCGTATATAAATATATTGTTCCCTAATATTTACAAAAAATTGATTCCTTTTTTCATAGATTCTAAACACTAATATACTTTTTGAGTACTTCAAGAAGATCTGCCTGCTTTACAGGTTTGGGAAGAAAATCATTCATTCCGGCCTCAAGGCACTTTTCTTTTTCACCCAACACATTTCCTGCCGTAATGCCTATGATAGGTATATGTTCATATCCCGGCAGCATTCTGATATTGCGTGTTGCCTCAATACCGTCCATTATTGGCATCTGTACATCCATCATGATAATGGAAAAGTGTTTTTTCCTGCATTCTTCCAAAGCCTGTAGTCCATTGACTGCTTCCGTCAGATTTATATTGGGAGCAAAAGATTTCATTATCCTATTATTCAGGACCATATTTACTACGTTATCATCAACCAAAAGCACTTCTAATTCCGAGGTAAATACATGCGTAACTTTCTCAGAATAATCCTTAGTAATTTCTACTGAATAGCTTTGGTCTACTTTTTTTAAAGTTTTGTATAAATCATGTGATTTGATGGGTTTTAAAAGTAAATGTGCATTATCAATTTTTCTAACTGAATTAAGTATGCTCAGTTCTTCAGAAGAAGAAGAAAGTACTATAAATGGTGAAGTCTCTTTTCGCTGATTGAACAGCTCTGTTATTTTATTTATTGTTTCCAATCCGGACATAATAGGCATATGATAATCCATCAGGATAACATCAAATCTCTCACCTTTCAACAAGATCTCTAAGGCTTTCATCCCATTAGAAGCTAAGGTAGACTTGATATTTTTATAGGTAAGCATGTGCTCAAGAATAATCCTGTTGGTTTCATTATCATCAACCACTAAGGCCGTTTTAATAGTTATTTCCTCCTCCTCTCTCACTTGAGGAATCTCGTAAGGAATCTCAATGTCAAAGAAAAATACAGACCCTTTTTCCCTTACGCTGTTCAGCGACAAATGACTTCCCATATATCCCAGGATAGTGTTAGAAATGGTAAGCCCCAGACCCGTGCCACCATATCGTTTACTGATGGAACTGTTTTCCTGAGTAAAGGCATTAAAAATGTATTTCTGTTTCTCAACAGGGATGCCAATTCCTGTATCTCGTACCGAGAAGCGCAAAGCGATTGTACGATCATTCATGTGCAACTTCTCTACTTTTAGCTCAATCTCTCCCTTTTCTGTAAACTTCACAGCATTCCCCAGAAGATTGATCAAGATCTGTTTTAACCTTGCTTCATCCATATAAAGTATTTTTGGAAGGCCCGGCTCAATATTGAGAAGTAGTTCGATATCTTTTTTCTGGGATTGATAAATGATCACATTTATTACCTGGCTTAACATATCATAAACATCACATTTTTCAATCAAAAGCTCCATTTTTCCGGATTCTATCTTAGAAAAATCCAATATATCATTGATGATGCTAAGCAGGTTTTCTCCTGACTCATTGATGTAATTCAGATATTGCATCTGTGTTTCATTCAGCGGTGTCGTAAGGAGAAGGTCTGAAAAACCAATAACTCCGTTTAAAGGAGTCCTAATCTCGTGACTCATATTGGCCAGAAATTCGGATTTTGCCTTGCTGGCTATATCTGCTGTTTCTTTGGCATTTTTCAATTCTTCATTTATCTTTACAGCATTTGTAATATTCTGTATAGAAATAATTACACCACCTATTTCATCTTTTGTAAGATACCAGGGTCCAACTTTAAGGTCGTAATGCTGGATTTCTTCTTTACCTTCCACTTTTAGCGTAAAATCACCGTTAATATACGTTTTCCCCAATAGTGCATTCTCATAGATCTCTTTTCCTTTTTCGGGAATATTAGGTGATATCGTGAATAGATTATTGCCGATAAGATCTACATTATTCATACGGAATTCCTCTCTCCATCTGCTGCTTACAGCAATATAGTTAAGGTCTTTATCAAACATGGCCAAAGGAACAGGAACATCAGTGACAAAAGATTGCATTATTGCCTCTTTCCGGGAAACCTCGAGAAACATTTTTTTGAATGCATCAATGTCCTGAATGATTCCGAAAACCCTTTTGCAAATATCATCTTCAAATTCAGGAATACCTTTTACTCTTACCCAGGTCGTAACTCCATCATTACGTAAAAGCTGAAGCTCCTCATCAAAAGGAATTCCTTGTTGTATTGCCCTGTTAAACAAATATTTTATTCTTTCTCCACTTTCTCCTTTGTAAAATCCCAAGGCATTTTCAAAAGTAGGCTGGAGATCATCTTTCAGTTTGTGAATTTCTCTTGTACTTTGAGACCAAAAGATCTTTCCGGTCTTCATATTGACCTCCCAACCTCCAACCTGGGCTACTGAACTTGTTTCCTCAAGCATTTCCTTAGTATCAAACAGATCTTTTTCTAACTTACCACGACGAATAAGGTCAGATTTTAGTTGTATATAAACAAAAATGGTTACACCAATGGCTGCAATGGCAGAAAAGATGATGAACAAAACCGTCCACTGGGAAGATTTTTTCAGATCTTCATTTTTTATAGCAAGTTGAACTTCCTCGTGTTTTACAAATTTCTGAACGAGTCTGCGACATCTGTCCATAGCCTCCTTGTTTTGTACAAGTTCTTCCGGACTCATTAATATTCCTTGTTGACGATTATTAATAAGTAAGGCATATTCCTTCATCATCATTTGTGAAGCGTCTAGCAGTTCATTTAAGACCTTAATCTGATCTTTATTTTTAAGATTAAGCCTATCTTTATTCGAAACGAGCAACGGATATTCATCTTTGCTTTTATTGAAAGGTTCAAGAAAATTTTCCCGGCCGGTAAGCTGATATCCTCTATTTCCCGTTTCAGCATTTAAAAGAGTATTTAATAAATCTTTTGCTAAGCTTATAGATTCTTTACTTTTTATGAGGTTTTCCCTATTCTCCATCTGCTTATGTATGCTGACATAAGATGCTATAGAACTAGCAATCAGAAGTACCAAAGAAATCACTACACCAATTTTAAGATTTCTTATAATTTTTTTCGGCATGGAATAGTATTTTGTAATAAAAATAGGTCATTTTATATTAGTAGCAAATTAATTTAGAAATTTGTCAGAAAATATTGGAAATGAGTACAGATCATAATGAGTCTATATTCCGGAGAGAAATTCTATATTAAAATGCTTATTATCAATTCCGAAAAATTTCAGTTCTGTATGAGAATTGATGCGTCATTCTCCCGATCTGACTGCTGCTTTGCACGAAGAAGCAGATAAGGAGAAAGAAAAGCAGCATATTGCATCATTTCATTGAATCACAATCAATTTATGATAGAATATTTACTGATTATATAGCCTGAGAATTTCCACCAATTCAGGTATGGATCGTATCTTCAGCTTCTCAAACAACCTGTTTTTATACGTACTGATCGTTGATGAATGGAGATTCAACTGATTAGAAATTTCTTTAAGGGGAAGGCCTTCTGCAAGTTTATTGGCAATTTGCAATTCCCGGTCTGATAGTGCTTCAAGGGGAGAATTTTTTCCTGAACCGGTTAATGATTCAAAAAAAATCGCTTCTTTTATATTATCACTGATATATCGGCCTTTACTGACCATCGCCGTTAAAGCGGTCTCAATTACTTCAGCGGAACTCAGCTTGCTTAGATAGCCTCCTGCCCCCATTTTTAGATAGCGCATCCCATACAGCTCTTCATCCTGTGAAGAAAATATCAGAGTTTTTAATTCAGGCTGGTGAATCTTTATGTAATCTATTGCTTCCTGAACAGTACCATTAGGCATATTAACATCCATAATGGCCAGATCCAGCTTTTCATTCAGAATTAATTTGTACAGCGATTTATAATCCTCTACTTCTGAAATGATGGCATCGGGTATCAATCGTTTGATCGTTTGTATCAAGCCCATCCGAACGATACCATGATCATCTGCTACTACAATACGAATGTTTACTTTTAAACCCATTATTCTATAAATTTATGTAAAAAAAGGGAAACCGTAGTGCCATTATCTTCAGTGGAAATGATTTGGATGTTTCCATGCAGCAAGGATATAAAATTTTTTACAATTTTCAAACTTAACCCAGCTCCTTTCTCGCCGGCAGTCCCCAGGAATATAGGATTACCATACGTATAGATCGCAGGTAAATACTTTTCATTGATTCCCATTCCGGAATCAATTACAGAAAGCACAACCTGATCATCCTCTGTAATCACCTGTAAATAAACATCCTGTCCCGGAAAGGAATATTTTACCGCATTGTTAAAAATTTTATCTAAAACGTATTCGATCAACAGGCGGTCGCTTGTAAGAAACGCGTTATGATCTCCCTTAAAATAAAATTGAATATTTTTTTCTTTTAATTTAGCAGCGTATTTTTCTTCTAAATAGTGAAAAAGATCTATCACCATAATTTTAACGGGTCTAATCTTAAATTCCCCGTATTGCGTTTTTAGCCAGGCAACGCTGTCCTGGATAGTTTGCAGATTCTTCTGGGCATCTTTTTTTACCTGCGGCAACAACTTAAAAAAATCTTCCTCACTTATGGTCTTCTGCTCTAGCTCCTCTATAAGCCAAAGGAAGGTTCCAAACAGTTCTTTTGAGTCATGAGACAATATCGAGATCAGTCCGTTCTTAAAATTGATTTCGTTTTCGAGTCTTTCAATTTTCAATTGTAGTTCGTTGATAAAATCACTCATAAATTAAGTATCACAGTTTTAGAAGCTTTTGAATTACTTTTTTGAAGAAGGCAGAAAGGTAAATTGTTTCAATATGATTAAAAAATACAGTTCAGCCCTTTCTTCCAGGAGTTAGCAAGTTATAAAAAATATCATATTAGTAAAAAGAAAAATGAAATAGTATCTATTTGGAAACAATAAATGCATTATTTTATTAATTAAAACTTGCTTTGCATGACGTGATATTTCGGCAGAGTTTCTACCCTGTAAAAACCGTTTACCGGCACTACCGGAAATGGTAAAAGATGGAGCATGGGACAATATCATCAGATTACTGATCGAATCTGGCTCAATGATGCAAATTAAAAATAGGTGCCTGAAGCGGTAATAATTGATAGCCAGACACCAAAATATATTAGGAATCCTGGACAGTTTTGTGTTTGGACCAACCGCTATAATTGACCCTCAGCCATGAAATATTGGAATGAAATACTTACAAAAAGAATTATTTGAAGGTATAAAGCTTATTTGTGCCTATGGAGCTTTTTAAGGAACTCCGCCGACATTTGAAAACAAGAGATGAAATTGAAGTTGAAATTCTAAAATATTGACTGCTCTAAAGTATTGTTAAATTGCCGTAAAGCTATAATAAACATTGATAGAGTAAGTGGTATTTTCCTTTCCTACCAAACTTTGAGCACCCGCAGGTGGTATGGTGTATCTTATGTTCAGTCCCCGGTCCAAAACCGGTGCTCCGTTAAAAAGTATTTTTTGAGGAGTTTTGGATAAGGGAACATTTACAGAACTTCCATCTATGCCTATTTGTAATATGTTGGAATTGATATCGGTCTGGAGGCCACCTTTCTTGAAATAATTTTCGTCCGATTTAACATAGAGCTCGAAATTTTCATTGTTGGAAAGCATAATTTGGTTTGGAACCATTTGTGACTGACCATTGGTGTAATGGGCAGCGGTATTAAAATTGAAATTTACATTTCGGCCGGAACTGGGAATGGTAATCTCCGACAGAGGGAGCACTTTTATCTGAACAGCCGTATTTTGTAAACTATTGATTGAGTTATCTGTGCTTCTGGCATTGAAATTCAATTCAAACGTATAAGTTCCAGCTTCAAAAAAATAGTTTTTAAAATCTTCAGCAGACACATGAAGCTCTGGAATGAAGCTATTTCTGTTTCCCGCTACAACACTGAAATTAGCCGTGGAAAAATTCTGAAAATCGGCAGATAAGGCTTTGGTCGTGAGAGCTGAGCCATTGCTAGCCAATTTAATGCTTGCTATATTTCTGGCTCCTGAAACACCTTTAGAGGAAGTGAACTGAACGTTAGTGGAAGCAGCTTTTGCCCAAAAATTAAAATCGACCGTATGCGCGATTTCCGTATTCCCCAAATCCCATACCCGCGTGCCCGTATTGCGATAGTCATTCAAAGAAGATATTTCTATGTATTTTGTTAAAGAGTTTGTAATCCATCGTATAGATGAAGGAATCACTAAAATAGTTTTAAAATTACGTGGTGTAAAGTCATTATAATTTTGAGTAATTTCCATGGAGTAATTCCCAGCCCGAAAGGTATTGGCAGTAAATTGTGAAGCGGGAATTTTAAATGTAAAATTGATATTTCCCCGATTGAACCCTCCCCCAAGACTGGTCGATGGTGGTTCAAACCATTTTATGGCGCTTGTACTGAACGACTGAAAACCTGGTAAATAACCTGTTAATCCGGTATATGGCAGCTGCCCACCCATACTTTCCAACTGCCACAGTAGAATGGAAGCGGGTAAAGTAAGCGAGGAAGAAGAGTGGGTAAAAGTTGGTCCCGAAACAGAGGTAAATGTAGGAGCTGTCGGGAGTATCCCTAAAAAGGCATAATCCCAGTTTGTTCTGTTGGCGTTCGTCATTACTCTTGTAGGTACTGAGGTAAATTCGCTCCTGTTAAAAATATTATTTTCAGGAACCGAAAGGTACACATCCTGAGCTTTCGTAGCTGTAGATCCGCAAAGTACAGTAAAAATTCCTATTAAAAAAGCCCTCTTCTTTTTCATACTTTTAAATTTAAAACTTTTTCACCTTAATGATGGTGTCTTTCTTCTTGTATTCAAAAATCACGGTTTTTGAGTAACCTTCTTTTGTCACCAAAATGGTTTGGGTGGGTTGTGTATAGCTGTATTTGTCATTTTCAATATAGAGATCATACTTGCCGTCTTTGAGGAAAAACTCAAACTCATTCTTTGGGTTAACCACTGCGGTATAAATTTTACCATCTTCCCCTTTTGCATATACTACAATTCCTGTTACATCTGTTTCTACAGTATCGTAAGCTTGTTTAATCTCCGTTAATTTCCCAGTTACTCTGATGTTTTTTACCAAGCCCACTTTGCGGTTGATATTATTGTGCACCATAATGACAGGATCCGTCATCAACCGGGAGCCCGCACTTTCGTTCACCTTCAGGGTATAAGTACCTTCAGGAACATTCTGAAAAACTACTTTTCCATTCTTATCCGTCATCGCTACATAATTGTCCAGTTTTACAATTTCATTAGCAAGTACCGATTCACCGGACTCCAGAAGTCCATTATAGTTTTTATCTTCAAAGAACTGGAATGCCACTTTATGATTTCCTAGAGCCGTAGCGGTGGTAAAATATTTTTTAATTCCCACCCTGAACTGGTAATAAATGCCGCTGCTTGCATATTCAGCCGTAGATTTATAACCGGAAAGATTAAAATAACCTGTGGTGGACCAGGAAGGCGAAATCTTATATTCCAGATTACCGGTAATATTGCTGTTTAAATTTTTATAAAGTTCCGAATAGAAGGCTCCGGCAGAAAAAGATCCGGTCAGATTATGATTGAGCATCTGGAAATTATACGAGGCGTATACATTGTAGTTGGCAAAATTACGGTCTGCATTGTAATAAGAAGTTAAATCAAAGACACTGGTAGCATTCCATTGGGCAGTTCCGTTAAGGGAAAATGATTTATATCTGTAAGATAAAGTTGTTTTCAGACTATTGAACCAGTCCTGTTTATTGTTCTCTTTTGAATAAGAATATTCCGCCGTTAGGTTGAATCCATGAGCACCTAATGTCGTGCTTATATTGGCTTCCAACTTGTATGAAAAAAGCTCCTGTGATGTATAAAAATTAGCTGTTTTCTGGTTTTCAACCTTTGGAGAAAGTAGAAAATTCCACTTCTTTAAAGAAAACTGATAGCCTAACCCCAAAGCTTCTGTACTGTTGAAATAATAGCGCAAATTAGCGGTATTCCCCGGTTGGATTGGCTCACTTTGGAAACTTAGGAACTCAGGTTCTACCTGCGAATTCTGATATTGTATAAAAGCGCGTTGAGAAGCGGAAAATTGGTGACCGATTCGCTGATTTGAGAAAAAAGATCCCCGCTTGATCCCTGCATAGCTTTTGGTGGCAAAGGAATTGAAAGATTGTATATCCCATCTCCCTATTTTCCCCTCATAATTGGCTCCCATTAAAGCTCCAGCATTTTCATCTTTATTCAAAAGACCTTCTTCGTGGCTCAGGCCCATCTCCATGCGGATGGTGTGTTTATCATTAATTAGCAATGAAGTTACTGCATTCGCTACCTGTGTATCTATGTTAAAGCGCGGATCATGGTCAAATATATAGGATACTTTCCCGTTGAAAGATTTAGCATTCCCAAAACCATATTTTGCACCCACCATGGTAGATCCTTTTGTTTGTTGGAAATAAGTACCATACAAGTTATAATTATTTTCAAGCGCAAGAATTTCAATCTGATTGTTTTTACCAAATTTCGTAGAAACTTTCCCTCCTCTACCGAAAATCGGGTAATCGTAATCATTGCTATTAACATTTCCCACCCGTAATACCGTATTTTTTCTCTCCAATTCCAGCCAGGTATCATAGAAGTTATAACGGCCGTCTTCATGATAGTAATCTGCATTAATATTGAAACGCGATCTCAAATTATCTGTCACCCGAAACGCTGTATTCCCTCTCAATTGAAAATAATTGAAACCTGAACTGTTTTCATTATAACTAATTTCCGCAAAATTACTTCCGCCCATCGCTTCGTTTCCCCGGGCAATTTGTCTGTTGTGCGATAAAACGACCAGATAGAGCGTGTTGCTTCCTACTATTTTATTATCAAGCAGATCTGTGACTATTGCATTAATATTAAATTCGGGATAAATTGTATTCTGTTTTCTGACCGCAATTTTGATCTCAATCGTTTGTTTTTCTAAGCCCTCCAGAGATACGGTTTGTTGCTTTGGCATCATTTCCAAACCATCGGGAATGGATTGCAAATCAATCTTAACGGTTCGTTTACTGTACCCTTGGTTTTCTACAGTCAGCAGGATTGAGGATTCGGGCACAGCAGGGTTAATGAAATTTTCGTATGTAGCTGTATAAATTGCGATATTTTTGTTCTCGCCTTTGGTAACGAAGAAAGAGGCATTTTCAGTTCTGGTAATCGTCGGGGTAACGTACGAAATCTGGAATTGGATCTCATTGGACCGAAGTTTCATAAAATCCACGTTGGCGATCAGTTTCACAGGAAGATTTTTAGACTGGCCCGCACCTAAGATAAAATCATTTTTAGGATAGAAAAGCAATCCCGGATATTTTTCCTTGGGTATAATATTCTGAATGGTAATCTCTTCAGAACTTTTATTCTCAATAACCAGGAAATTGCTAAAAGTAGAACCTTTCTCAACAGCTACGCTGTCATTTTCAAAATGGATTTGAATATCCTTCTTTTCCTGCGCAAAGGCCAACGAAAAGTGCAGAAAAACAATTACAAAAAATAAGATTGTTCTTCTTAGCAATGATATCGGTATTCCATTCTGTGGTTTCAAGACTTAATTTTAAAATTTAAAGTTTTTTTCTCCTACGCGTAAATCATTTGATTCTGCCATTTTGATAATAACCACGCCAAGGAAGTTCCCTGAAATGTTCTCTGGCAAGGAAAATTGAACGACCTGATTGGTATCGGGAAGCATAGAGATGGAAATTGCGGGTAATTTTATTTCCTTACCACTGTCTGTATTGGTGAGTTCAAACTCAACGGTGGCATCATTGATGGTGTTTCCATCATTATGGATACTTACTGCGACTTTTCTGTTCGCTGCATTCTCATTACTCGCTTCTGAAATATTGGTAATATCCAAACTTTTTACGTGGTTACCCGGTGGAGTATAAAAGATGTGGAGCCCCACCTCAAATAAGGTGATAATACCAATACCATTCTGAATACGTGCCTTATCAGCCTGCTGAGGAAGTTGGGTGAAAAACAACATACTGTTTGTGACGGCAGACTTTGATGCATTTGCAGGAATCTGCATGGTTACTACAATTTCCTTTGTACTTTTTGCAGGAACTGTTACAGTATTTTCTAAAGTAGATATCCAGGATGCGTTGGAAGTTTTTGAACTGCCTGCTTCAAGATAAACCTTATTTCCGTCTTCTTCTCTAACCCAATCTTTATAGTTGAGATTAAAAACATAATCCTTATCGGAGCTGTTTTGAAGCGTGACTGTCTTTGTTACTTTTTCACCTGGATTACCTGTGAAAAACAAGCGTGTAGGCGACATTGAAATACTTTGTGCCAGAAGTGAGGAATATCCCGCGAGGATAAAGAAAATGAAAAGATGAATGAACTTGTGCATGGTGTAAATAGTTTAATAATAAAGATTCCCAAAACTACTGAAAACGCATCAAAATGGACCTTTACAAACTAAAAATTTTATTATAAAGCAGTCGCTGTATAAGTTACTGTTTGCGTGTAAGTTCCGGCAGGTTTACCTAAAATATCAGATGATGATGATTTTGCAGCTGGAATGGTGTAGTCCAGATTCAGTGTTAATGCGCTTCCGAGAGGAGCGTTTGCTACTAAAGTTTTTTCTCCTGCTGATAAAATCACATCAGTTTTTGTTCCGCCCATATTTCCAGGAGCAGCTGCGGCTTTGATTGTCAAAACATCTACAGGGATGGAGTTTAAACCATTGACGAAAGTCGGGCCACCTGCTTTTACCTTTACATTAAAGTTCTTCGTTGAGGTGATTTTCAAAGCCGAGGCTTGAGCCACTGTTTTTTCCGAATTATAGTCCATTGCAGTAACATAGTTAAAGGCAACTGTTCCTCCCATTGCAGTACTTCCTGCATCAATAGAGATTACATCGTTCAGGGTAATGTTTACGGTTGTGGTTGCGGTTGTATTTTGAGCTTGAACATTGTTAGATCCTAACATGATTGCTCCAATAGTTAAGGCTGCGATTGCGATTTGTTTTGTCATGGTAGTATTATTAATTTTTATTCTTGTTTATTTGCTCTCTTTGAACACTACAAATCTACAGTGGCGATAAAAGTTTCTTTGTAGTGGAAAGAGGAAGTTGATGTAGTAAAATAACTACAGTATTATTCATCTGGTTTAAATAGAAAACCCTCAACACTTTACCGGTATTGAGGGCATATTTATATATAAATGTGTTTTTATTATAAAGCAGTCGCAGTATAAGTTACTGTTTGAGTATAAGTTCCGGCCGGTTTACCTAAAATATCAGAAGATGATGATTTTGCAGCTGGAATAGTGTAATCCAAATTCAGTGTTAATGCGCTTCCTAGTGGGGCATTTGTAACTAAATTCTGATCAGTTGCAGATAAAACTACAGCATTTTTTGTTCCCCCCATGGTTCCGGCAGCTGTAGCTGCTTTGATGGTCAAAACATTGACAGGGATTAAGTTCGTTCCATTCATGAAATTAGCACCTCCTGCTTTTACTTTAACATTAAAGTTCTTCGTTGAAGTTACTTTTAAAGAGTTAGCCTTAGTAATCGTCTGATCAGAATTATAGTCTGCTGCAGTAACATAGTTAAAATCAACCGTGTTACCAATGGCTGTACTTCCTGCGTCGATAGATATTACGTCGTTCAGGGTAATGTTTACGGTTGTAGTTGCAGTTGTATTTTGAGCTTGAACATTGTTAGTTCCAAATATGATTGCTCCAAAAGTTAAGGCTGTGATTACGATTTGTTTTGTCATGATAGTAATATTTTATTGTTATTTTTTACTTAATTGTTATCTTTTGTATACTGCAAATTTATAGTGGTGCTAAAAGTTTCCTTGTAGTGGAAAACGGAAGTTCATGTAGTAAAATAACTACAAGGTTTATTCATTTAACTTAAATAGTAAAGCCCTCAACACTTTCTAATTGTTGAGGGAGTATATAAATTCCTGTAATTTCTATTATAAGGCTGTCGCAATATAAACTACCGTTTGCGTATAATTTTTATTTAGGTTTTCACAAAAAATATTTATAGGTTGGTAAATGTGTTATCATTGTTATTTAAAACAAAGATTCTACCTTACATCTGACAGATACTTATTCCCGGATTTTGAATTGTATTTATACCGGTACAATATATATAAAATCAAAGGCCTCCTGAGGAAGCCTTCGAAACACCAAATCACAAAATATTAATATGAAAAATTAATTTATAAAGCTGTTGCAGTATAAGTTACTGTTTGAGTATAAGTTCCGGCCGGTTTACCTAAAATATCAGATGATGATGATTTTGCAGCTGGAATAGTGTAATCCAAATTCAGTGTTAATGCGCTTCCTAGTGGGGCATTTGTAACTAAATTCTGATCAGTTGCAGATAAAACTACAGCATTTTTTGTTCCCCCCATGGTTCCGGCAGCTGTAGCTGCTTTGATGGTCAAAACATTGACAGGGATTAAGTTCGTTCCATTCATGAAATTAGCACCCCCTGCTTTTACTTTAACATTAAAGTTCTTCGTTGAAGTTACTTTTAAAGAGTTGGCTTTAGTAATCGTCTGATCAGAATTATAGTCTGCTGCAGTAACATAGTTAAAATCAACCGTATTACCAATGGCTGTACTTCCCGCGTCAATAGATATTACGTCGTTCAGGGTAATGTTTACGGTTGTAGTTGCAGTTGTATTTTGAGCTTGAACATTGTTAGTTCCAAATATGATTGCTCCAAAAGTTAAGGCTGTGATTACGATTTGTTTTTTCATGGTGGTAATATTTTATTGTTATTTTTTACTTAATTGTTATCTTTTGTATACTGCAAATTTATAGTGGTGCTAAAAGTTTCTTTGTAGTGGAAAACGGAAGTTCATGTAGTAAAATAACTACAAGATTTACTCATATGATAAATGAAAAGCCCTCGATACTTTTGTAGTATCGAGGGCTTTTCTATTTAAAATTGATATTTACTTACAATGCAGTGGCAGTATAAGTTATTTTTTGTGTATAAGTTCCTTGTGGTTTTCCTAAAAGTACCTTTGATGCATTTTCCGCAGAAATAGAGTAAGCAATATTTAAAGACTGTTTGGTACCCAAACTTGCATTACTCACCAATACCTGATCATTTGGAGATAAAGTGACCTCATTCAGAGTTCCCACCAAACTTCCGCCTGGTATCGCTTTTACCTGTAATATATCTACAGGAATAACGTTTGCGCCATTTACAAAGTGTGCCCCTTCAGATTTTACTTTTACATCAAAATTTTTAGAGGAAATAATGACTAAACTATTGGGAACGGTCACATTTTTTGATGAATTATAATCTTTTGTGCTCCCATAATTAAAACCTACGGCACCTTCTGAAGCAGCAGAGCCAATATCCATTGCAATAACGTCTGATAAAATAATATTGACTGATGTACTCACCTGCTCTGAATTTTGTGCCATAACCCGGTGGGTTCCTAAGGCAGTTGCTCCCAGAGATAACGCAACGATAAAGATTTGCTTTTTCATGATTAAATAAATTTAGTGAGGTGTAATAATATTGTCATTCAGAATTCAGAATTCAGAATTCATTATAAAGCTAATAACATTATATGACATTACCAAGACTTTTTCATTATTAAGTGTATTATCATAAAGATATTCAATTTGATAGAGTTATTTCTTATTATAATATCAGACTTGAAGAATGAAGATCTGCCTTCGAAATCATATCCTTAAATTGCAATGTCTCTGACTCAATTATTACTTCTTCCTTATATTTACAGTCTATTCAATTTTCAACTAGAAATCAAAATGAATTTAGACTTTGAAACATTTAAAAAAGACATCAATTGGTTTATGAGACCAAATGATCTTGTTACATTTTATGATATAGAATCAGTTCTGAATCTTTCCGAAAATTTTACATCAAAATTCCCTAAATTATCTCAACTTATTCAAAAGGCCAGAAAGCTGGAATTTAGTGTAAATAATCATCCCTACCGATTGTTCTCATGGACCAATAAGTATAATAAAAGCTGTGGCTGGTTAACCAAAATTGAGTCAGATTATACGGATAACTTTATGTTAGCAAAAGAACATGAATTATTACTTGAAGAGATAGGCGGTATTGTAGAGTCTTATCATCAGCCGGAACCATCCCTTACTAATAATCAGGACTATTTATTCTTAAAATCTGCCTGCATAACGGGAATCGGCGAATGGGAAGAATATTATGAAAATCTTTGTGAAGAAGAACACAAACAACCGATACAATATAATGACTTCATTTGCTTTGCCCTTGAAGCTAATGGCAATATGACAATGTATGAAAAGAATTCAGGGAAGGTACTTTTATTTGCACATGATCATTGGTTTGAGAATGTTGATCCTCTTGAAGATCAGCCTGAATACACTTTTTACACAATACAAGATGTTGACAATTTTGTAGATTATGTTGAAAAGATGGCTGAGGAATGGTCAGAGGCTGTATTATAATGTAATTGAGACTGCTGGATATAGATCCGAAAGCTGGATAATTTTTACTGATCAGATGCAGCTGATATAAAAAATTTAGATTTGATAAACTTAAACAGTAATTTCCAAACCTGCTTTCAGATTACTAAATTCTCTGAAAGCAGGTTTAATCTTCAAATATCAACAGAGAATCTAGCTGAAGAAACTGATAATACCAGATTTGAATAATGTTTTTCCCATCTTCTTATTAAACCTCATCTACCATGGAAGTTCGCCTTCTTCACCAAAAAATTTTCCTGTTGGGCCATTCTCATCAAGCATTGCATATTTTGCAAGGTTGATACAGTTTTCAGCTGGAGATTTTCCTCCGCTGTTACCATTGAAGTCGGTGGAAGTCCACCCCGGAGTAACACAATTGATCTTAAACCCTAAGTCTTTATATTCATATGCCAGCGCAACAGTATAGGCATTTAAAGCTGTTTTTGAAGGGCCATAACTTATCGATTTTGCATTGTAAAGCAACCAATCCGGATCCTGATGCATTGTAAGGGAAGAAAGATCACTGGTAATATTCTCGATAACTGGAAGAGATGATTTTTTCAGAAAAGGCAGAAATGCTTCTGTAACGGCAATCGTACCAAAAAAGTTGGTTTCAAAAACTTCCCTTACATCAGAAATTGACAATGGATTATCCTCACTCTTTCTTTTTCCGAGAATACCTGCATTATTGATCAGAATATCAAGAACATCACTATATTTTCCAAATTCATTAGCCGCCCTATTCACTGATTCTTCTTTCGATATATCGATTTCCAGCAGCATACAGTTTTCAAATCCTGAATTTTTTAATTCTCGAACAGCATTCTTCCCCATTTCAGTATTCCGGCATCCCAGATATACAAAATAATCTTTCTGAAGCAGATATTTGGCCAGCTCAAAACCGAGGCCTTTATTAGCGCCCGTAATAAGTACTTTTCTCATTGTAATTTATAATTTATTAAGTATAATAGACGTTGACAGATCAAACTCACTGATAAACCTTTTCAGATGAAGGGTTGAAGCCGTAGTATTTTTTAAAAGCTGTAGAAAAATGAGACAGATTCTCAAAGCCTACAAACAGATAAACAGATGAAGGTGTCTGGTTTTCTTCAATAATAAGACGTCTGGCTTCTTCCAGGCGCATTTTCATCAGCCATTTATGTGGAGACAAACTGTGTATTTTTTTAAAATCCCTTTTGAAAGCGGCCAGGCTGCGTCCTGAAAGATATGCAAAACGTTCTAAGGTAACGTTATAACTATAGTTTTTCTTCATAAACTCTTCCAGATCAATTTTCCCAGGCTCAGAAAAATCAAAAAGGCTGTTTTTAATACCAGGCCACAACATTTCAAGCAGCAAAAAAATTTCTTTGGACTTTGTTGTACTTAAAAGACCCTGAGAATTCTGCCCCGCATTGATATAAATCTTTAGTGAGGTAAAAAACACGGACATAAGCTCATGATCTGTAACAAGAAAACTATCAGGATATTCTAGTGAACACTCTGACCCGCACAAAACAAATGATGGATCCTCTTTAATCAGCTTATTCAAAAAATCACGGGTCAGCATTATCTTTAGCATCTGAAATTGCTCACCATTTTCACCATTCATCAGGGAAGCCTTTACAAGTTGGTTTCTACGTAGCAGGATGGTCTGTCCGGCATCTGCCCGATAGGTTTTACCATTTTCATAAAATAATATATATCCGCTCTGTATATGCCATATTTTATGTTCGGTCATAAAAGATTCTATCGATGAATAATTATGATCCGTACAATAAAAGAATACCTGTGGCTGTTCATTACTCTCCATGTGTTATGATTTACAACAGCAAAATTAGGATCAATTTTACTTTGTTGGTTTTCTATTCGGCTCAAATTTGCTTTTCTATTTGGCTCACTATAGCTTTTTTGCTCGGGTTAATTTAGTGAAGAGTCTAGATAATCCCCATCATACCGGCAATATAGCAGGCTTCAATAGCACTCTTTACCCGCAGCTTTTCCATAATATTCTGCCTGTGCCGGTCTACGGTATTTTTACTTATAAAAAGTTTTTGTGAAATTTCTTTACTTGGCTTGCCAACAGCAATTTCTTTTAAAATTTCTATTTCTCTTCTGGTGAGAATTTTTTTTGTATTAAAAGCTGTATTGGGAATGATCTGCCCATTTGAGGAATCGATAATTACAGCAGCAGGAGCCTGTTCAATACTACTACTAAAACTATACTGATATAAAACAAGCTGAATACTGTCTGTTGATGAAGCATAAAATATCTTCAGTTCTACAGGAATGTACTTCCCGTCTTTATTTAAGATCCTGATGATAAGAATAATATGATAATTCAGGCGTTCTACAGGCGTTTTATTCTTAAGGAAATGAAATAATCTGAGTTCTGTAAGATGCTTCATCGTAAGATCCTCCGGATGAATAAGTTTTAAAATGTTGTCATTTTGAACAGAGCTGGTTACCTCGCCGGTCTGCTCATCAGCAATTCCGAGATACACGGATAAGCCTCCATGGTACACATAATTTTTTTTGAATTTTAAATCTACTAGAACCGCAGTAGAATTCTGGAGTACTGAAAAGATAAACGCCACATGCCTATATTTTTCCAATGACATTTTAGGATCAAGCTCACCTTTAAATGCCTGATTAAAAATTGTCTCCGAGAGTAGATTTTCTGTCGCTGAAAAATGGTCATTTTTTACTATTTTATTCATTAAACCATCATTATACCTTTGTCAAAGATAATAATTATATGGTAATTATTGTGAAAAGATAAAATATTGTCCAATCAAATAAAAAAATAAAATGAAACAAAAATTTGAAAACTTATGTCTTAAGATCAATATATGGTTATTTATAGTACCAATGGGTATACTATTCGGAATAATGTCTTTTTTTCTTATTCCGGGTCTGCAGGCGCACCTTGGCACTACCCAGCTTTTGGACACCATGTTCAGTGGATATTCTACGGAATATGCCGAATATTTAATGCAGAAACTCGGTCATGAAGGAAGACATTCCTATCTGTCTCTTGAGCTATATGCAGATGTCCCGTTTATTTTCTTTTATGTGACAGTATTTACCCTTCTTACCGTGCGATTACTTATCAAAAACAGATTATGGAATAGCTGGTTCCGGTTTATTGCTTTTCTTCCGTTACTGGCTGGAATTTTCGATTGGTTAGAAAATAGTATGATCATTAGTGTACTTATTCAATATCCTGATATTAACGGCAAATTGATATCAATATCATCATTTGCTACGCATATGAAAGGATGTTTTCTTATACTGATGTTTCTCTCATTGCTTCTGAATTTAATGATGATATTATACAGATTCATTGTTTCCAAAAGTAATCATGATTTTTAATGCCCCCATACTTCTTAATTTCTGTAGAAAAATCGGGGTACTGTATATTGCAGCGCTTGATACAATATCAAAATTGTAAATAAAAAAATCCCGGATGATCCGGGATTTTTTTTCTTGTATCTCAATTTATTTGATCTCCACAGGAACTGAGATTTTATCCCAATCCATTGTGAATCCATTACTGTTGATTTTATACACTAAATTTTCCTGTGTTGCCGGTAAAGCTTTTGTTTTTACATCAACACGTAAAGCATCTTTTGCCTGTTCGTATTTGTAAGCACCCCATTGTTTCGGCTCTTTGTTGAAAATTGCAGTCCATGTTCCACTTTCTTTAGGAATCAGGAAGAAGCTGTATTTCCCTGCAGGCAGCGGTTTACCCTGAACAGTAATATTTTTATCCGTTTCAAAAGTAGTTGCTTCATTAGCTCCCGCACGCCAAACTTTATCGTAAGCTTCCAAACCACCCCAGATGGTACGCCCTTTAACAGAAGGGCTACTATAGTTTATGGTAATGGTGGCATCTTTAATTTTTCCCGTAGCAGTAGCCGGAGGGCTGGCAGGCTTTTTAGTGTCCTGTGCAAAAGCATTTACTGAAAGCGTCATTGCAGCAAAAACTACAGTAACAGATTTAATCATTGTTTTCATAATAATTTGTTTGTTTATTTGTTGTTTACGAATTTACATCTTTCGGCTTATAAAACACTAAACCAATTGCAGAAAATATAACGACTGCCGCTGCGCCGATTACATTAAGCCAGAGGAAAGAAATGATATCCAACTGGTAAACGGCAATTACCGTAATTTCTGATACAATGGCAGAAATAAATACATTCGCGCCGTTGATTTTCTTATAATAAAATGCAACCAGAAAAATCCCTAATATCGGACCGTAAAAAAGGGAACCCAATACATTCACCGCTTCGATAAGCGAACCCATTTGCGTGGCAAACATGGCTACCCCGATGGAGAAAATGCCCCAGGCCAAAGTGTGCAGGCGACTGTATTTCAATTCGGTTTTCTCATCAGGAATATCTTTTCTGAATATCAGATGAACATCCTTTAATGAGCAGGCGGCAAGGGAATTCAGTGCTGCTGAAATGGACCCCCAGCTTGCCAGAAAAATGACGGCAAACAGTAAACCGATCATTCCTACAGGCAGGTTATTTTTTACGAAATACAGGAAAATGTAATTCGTATCCGTTTTCTCTGCATTATAATTTGATTTATTAATTGCTTCCTCTACCCTTCCGTGCAATGCTTTTACCTCAGTTTGTGTATTTTTAAAATCCTGAATTGTTTTGTTGAGCCGGGGAGAATGAGTTTCTTTTAGCTTTAAAATTTTTTTTGATTCTGCGTTAAATTTTATTTGTAAATCCTGATGTTCTTTTTCAAAAACCGCAGCCTGCTCAGGTTTTGTCTCCTTTAAATACTGATAAGAACGTTCATTAAAATAAATCGGAGCCGGTTTCAGAGAAAAGAACGCGAAAAGCAGGGCACCGATCAGGAGAATGGCAAACTGCATCGGAATTTTAACCAATCCGTTCAACAGCAAACCCATTTTTGCATTGGTATTGTCTTTGGCCGTAATATATCTGCCGACCTGACTCTGGTCCGTCCCGAAGTAAGAAAGTGCCAGGAAAAAACCGCCAATCAATCCACTCCAGATATTGTATTTGTCTTTCCAGTCGAATTCTGTGGTAATGACATTGAGCTTGCCTGATTTCCCCGCCAGATACAGCGCATCCTTAAAACCAATTCCGTTCGGCATATTCTCGATAAGCAGGTACCCTGCAAAAGCCATTGTTCCCAAAATAATGAGAAACTGCAATTTTTGCGTGTGAGCGATCGCTTTTGCACCGCCAACATAGGTATAAATCAACAGAATGCCGCCCGTTAAAACATTGGTCAAATAAATATTCCAGTTTAAAACGCTTGATAAGATGATACTTGGCGCGTAAATGCTGATTCCTGTTGACAAACCCCTGGAAAAAAGAAAAAGCAATGAAGTGAGTACCCTTGTTTTCTTATCAAAACGGTTTTCTAAATATTCATAGGCCGTATACACATTCAGGCGCTGAAAAATAGGGATGAAGGTAATACAGATAACGATCATCGCCAAAGGCAAACCAAAATAATACTGAACGAAACGCATACCGTCCGTATACGCCTGGCCCGGTGCTGAAAGAAATGTAATGGCACTAGCCTGCGTAGCCATAATACCTATCAGCACAATGTACCACGGCATTTTATTATCTGCCTTCAGGTAGGATTCGTTGTTTTTTTGGCCCCGGCCGATGAATACGCCGTAAACCACCACTGCAACCAGTGTAAAAATGAGAACTGTCCAATCTATATTACTCATGCCCAGAATTTAGTAAACCAATAATAAAATGCGATCTGGAATACTAATGCTACTGCTAATAGTATGTACCAGATATTCCAGTTTTTAAGTTGTTTGTTCATCAGTTTTTCTGTGCACTTAAAAAATTAAAAAATAAACGTGCCGCCCCCACATTTCCTGAAGGTAGCTGTCTGAAAAATGCCAACGGCGTATAGATAAAATTACCCTTACCGTATTGGGCATATAAAGTAGATCCCTGAAGAGGCTCTTCATCGGTATCGTGCATTTCAAAAAGCGGTTCATACGCTGCATCCCATTGTGCAGGGAAATAGGCACCACGTTCCTGCACCCAGCCTTTAAAATCATCAGGAGTAATTTTGTTTGGAAAGTTCAGTAATTTATGATCAGGGTTTAAAAACGTAACCGCAGCATTTTCTTCGGTAACCCGTTTATTGGAAATACTGAAATTGTATATCCCCAATTTATCAACGGTTGTATCCTGGTTGGTGTTATACTGCATCACCAGATTACCACCCTTTTTTACGTAAGACCATAGAAAAGGCATCCAGCGACCCAGTTTTTTCTCTGTGTTATTAGCGCGAACCCCAAGTACGATGGCATCGTATTGCGACAGCTTGCTCTGACTCCCGTTTCCGGCAGACTCATCTATATTGCCATAAAAATCTTCATCTTTCAGGACGTCTACCTGGATACCTGCAATGCGTAGAAAGTCAGGAATGAAATCACCTGCACCTTCTATATACCCCACTTTTTTAACCTTCGCCTGAATGTCACCTTTCATAACGGTTACAGTGGCAGGTGCAAAATATTGTAAGGAAGGTAAATGCGGATACTGAATTAATATCTGCTTTTTATTATAGGTAACTCCATCTGCAACAAAATTGGCTTCCAGTTGCAAGCGGGATGAATTAATTGAAGCCAGTTTCGTTTTTGGAATAACATAATCGATGGTAGTATCTTTTCCATTGAGCGAACTAATATCCGCGCCCCCTACTCGCTCTCCGTTATGCATGAGATTGAGAATACCTTTATTGAAGTCTTTGCTGGAATTCACCTTAACATTTAAACTCAAATGCAAATCTTCATTTTCTTTAACCACATACAGGGGTTGTATAAATTTCAGTTCCAATGCTGGAACAATACGCAGGCCTTCGACCACATCCCCACGTACCGGATCTAATTTCTTAAAAGATAAAGGAAGTTTAACCCGAAACTTTTCCGAGCCTATTTTTAAACCAAGCAACACATTCAGGGATGACTCCGCCTCAGGCAAACCAATTAAAGTATCATTCGGAACAGAGAAAGTTGCTGCGTTGGCGGGAGGTTTTGCCAACCAGTAAGGTTCTGTAAGTGCCGCATCTGCAGGAATCTGAATGTCATGCTGAATGGTAATTAAAGAATCTTTTGACAGTTTTCTATTGAAGCTTTCTGATTGATGTAACCATTGTACATTTTCTAAAACAACAGGATCAGCAGCTCTTGAAATCAGATTTAACCTGAAATTATAATGGTCCCCGGCTACGGCTTCAGCCTGATTCGTCACCACCTCGCCCATAAATCCGGCACAGCTCAGAATGATATGGTCGAGAGATTTTATTTTATCCTTTTTCAGGTCTGCATCCTGAACTGCCATAACTTTTTTTCGTAAGGCAAGCAAAGCGGGTAAACTCAGGTCAGGATTATTGAAATTGAAGGTGGAAATAATTTGATCTAATGCCCGGTCAATGTCAGCGTTTCCTTTTGAGGTCCAGGTTTTAACGACTCCGTCAAAAAGTGTTGCTTTTGCAGGCTCTCCGATAACATGAGAAAAATATTCAGTTTTGATTCCGGCTACAGACTGTGTTCCTGCTCCCTGGCTTTTATGTAGGCTTCTGCTTAATCCTGCCAGTTCACCATAGCCCATTCCCAGCTGCGGATCATATTGCCCAACGGTAACTTTCAGTTGATTTTCAGCGGTTGTATTAACCCCACCAAACCGGAAAGTATTCCACAATACGCGTTTAGGTTGCCATACATTCACATATTTTAATTGATCCGGAAAAGCAGTTTTATCACCTGCCAGCCTGAAGGCTTTTTCCGCAACCACGGCCGAAGCCGCATGTTGTCCGTGGCCTGCTGCTGCAGTTGGAGGAAATCGACAAATAATAACATCCGGACGGAATTGACGGATCACCCAAACAACATCCGCTATAATACTCTTTTCATCCCATTGTTTGAAAGTATCGGTCGTATTTTTAGAAAACCCGAAATCAATCGCACGGGTAAAAAACTGTTGGGCGCCGTCTAACTTTCTTGCCTCCAAAAGCTCATGCGTTCTGATTAAACCCAATGCAGCTCCCTGCTCTGTCCCTAATAGATTCTGCCCACCATCACCTCTTGTCAAAGACAGATAGCCCGTTTCAACATTCTGATCGTTGATTAGCCAGGAAAGCAATCCTGTATTTTCATCATCGGGATGAGCCGCAAGGTATAAAACTTTAGGCAGCTGTTTAAGTGTTTTGAGTTCACGGTAAATTTCAGATGATTGGGAAGGTCGAACCTGTTGGGCCGAACAAAAAACCGTATAAAAGCCAAGAATAAATACAGCGCTTACTTTTTTGAACATTTAAATTTGCTTTGCGACAAATATAAGTAAATCATCTTTCTTGCAAACGTAAAAGAATCACACTGTGAATTTCACAAAAAAATGTTTAAATTTTTATTAAACCACAAACCGAAGAGGTTTAAATGATAAAACTTTTGTGATTTTGTGGTTAAGTTTAAACACACTTATGAATGAATTAGAATTCAAAGAAAATGTAAACTCTTTATTTTTTTCTCATTGTATTCTGCGTAAGATAAATATAATTAAACATGCAAAATGTGGCTGCCGCTCCGAAAGTATGCCATAAAAAGTGGGTTCCGAAACTCAACCATCCCCACTGATCAACGATACGGAAAATAAGTGCGAAAACAAACGACAATAAAGCAAAACCCACCCATTTTCCGGCTTTCCACTTTGTATACATCAAGTACCTTACTACCGAGAAAAGCACAAATGAAGCCATGATCGCATAATTGATATTGATAAAGAGAGCAACGTTATCGACCAAAATCCAATTTCTCAAACCTAACATAAGGATCACATAGACAATAACCATTACAACTGCATAGTACCATCTGGTGCTCTTTGCTATAAAATAAAATCCGGCAGACAGACACAGCAGCATAATGGGCATCCAATCCATCATGATAAATATCGGCCATTGCCTGAAAGAATGGTAAACAGTTCCGCCTATGGCACCAATGTACAATAAAACTAAACAGTAGGTTAAAAAAGGATATTCTTTAAAACGACCCTTCAATTTAATGGTCCAGAAAATGGCTATGGCTAAAAAAAATACAGCAGTTATTGCATTGAAAGGCTCAGGAAAAAACTGAGCCATATCGGTTTCTTTATATAACATGCCCCCATCCGGAGGTATTGAGTTTACGAGCATTTTGTATTTACTATATACTTCTCCTAAATATAGAAAAAATATGGCATTAGTAAATTCAATGGCAAAAAGCTTCCTTATCCTTCTATGGAAGTAGCCAAAAATATTGCTAAGATTTTAGGAATTACTATCAGTTATCTTCTAGGAGAAACTGAGAAATAAACATCTTTAAAGATCCGGCAATGCTCAGCCGTTTTAGCGACATCAAAACTTGATTCCGAAAATAAAAAACATCTGCATTCTATTATTGGTGGCTTATTTAAGCACTCAAAATTAAAAATATTGTTTTTGTCTAACGACACGAGCGAGACGCTCGCGCCAGCAGGGGGCCTTTGGATTAAATCTGGAAAAATTAACTTTGCCAAAGCCAGTTGTGTTGAAATGTATTTTATCATAACTTTTCATGGCTTCTAGTATCTTACCCTTATCAAATCCTGTAGAAAAATCTCTATACGGGTTGCTTCAAGGCTATAGCGCCAACAACTCCCTCGCTGGCGCGAGCGCCACGCTCATTGCCCATTCATACATTACAAATTTAAACGTACTACCAAAATTCCCTGATCATCTTTATGGTAATTTTTTGTAGTATTAAATTTCAATTATAAGATTCCACAAAAAAATACTTTCAGTCTTTTAAATACTAAAATAAAAATCCGAGAAAGTATACCTTCTCGGATCTATTTATTCGTTAGTGATAAAAGTCAAAATTAGCCATTCAATTCTTTTTTTATCATCATTAACCATTCTAAAGCATCATTAGAGTTTTCAAAATAACGATTAGCTTCATCTCCAACTTCTTGCCAGTAAGAGTCAATGTTCTCAATGAGAATAAGTAATTCTTCTTTTACTTTACCTAAAGTCTTTATTGACACTTCCGATTTATTACAATCTGTAATATAATTTTCAACAACTTCTTCATCAGTTAAATCATCGAAATCTGCATCTGGAAAGTATGCTCCAAAAAACTGATATAAATTTGGAAATTTTTTTTTAAAGTCCATATTCTTTATTATTTTTTTATTTTATTGTGGGAATGCTGTTAATATAAAATAATTACCATTTCCATTTGCTTTAAGAATTATTCTAGCATTACTCAAATCATTAACAACACCAGTACTTCTCATTATTCCTCGACCTATATTATTCACTCTATTATATTCTAATCTAAGATTGGTCGTAGCTCCCGAATTTAACCACGATTTAATTGCAGCTCGATTACTTCTTATTGTCGATCTAATAACTGATTCTGCAACAGCTTCATTTGTAAAAGAGCTTGCCTCCGCTGGCGCGAGCGTCACGCTCGTTGCCATTCACATCACAAATTTAAATCTATTTCCAGAATTTTCTGGTCGTCATTACAGTAGTTTCTTTCATTACCATATTTCCATTTGTATATTTATGTTACAAAGCTACTTTCAGGCCCATTAATCTTAAATACTAAAAATATAAATCCGAGAAAGTGTATCTTCTCGGATTTATATATAGATTGTTAATCTTTATTCTGGCACGAGCGTGACGCTCGCGCCAGCATGGGGCATTGAGTTTACGAGCATTTTGTATTTACTATATACTTCTCCTAAATATAGAAAAAATATGGCATTAGTAAATTCAATGGCAAAAAGCTTCCTTATCCTTCTATTGGAGTAGCCAAAATATTGCTAAGATTTTAGGAATTACTATCAGTTATCTTCTAGGAGAAACTGAGGAAATAAACATCTTTAAAGATCCGGCAATGCTCAACCGTTTTAGCGACATCAAAAAACTTGATCCGAAAATAAAAAACATCTGCATTCTATTGTAAATGGCTTATTCAAGCACTCAAAATTAAAAATATTACTCATTATAACACAAAACCCTCGCAAATTGGGAGGGTTTGTTTTTGTCTATCGACACGAGCGAGACGCTCGCGCCAGCGGTAGAAAGCAAGCTGGGGAAGATTATCTATTACAAAGTGTTTTTTGCAGAATCACTTTGTTCTGAAGCATCCTTAAAGATCATAAAGTTTTTAGTATTTCGTATTTCATAATCCACAGTTCTTTTCAATGGTTTATTATCATTTATATTATATATATTAAATTCTAAACTATCAGCCTGTTGTTCTTCAGGATATTTTGAAACCTTTTGTTTCAAATTTGTTATACAATTTACATCTATTGAACTATTGGGTAAAATAAAAATATCTTGATCGTCAGAAAATTGAAGATTTAAAGTATCTTTTTTATAAATAACTTTGTACGAATCTATAATATCCTGCAATTTTATTTTAATAGTATCTCTGCTATTATTTGATAAATAAAGGAAATTCTCTAGATATAGATCTAAATGATTATTTTTATTCGCCTTGTAAACAACATATTGATAATGAATTCGTGTTTCAATTTTTTTTTCTTCTTGCTTACATGATATAAGAGAAAGAATGAATAGATATATAAAATTTTTAATTGCCAGTTGCTCCATTTTTAACATCTTTATAGTTACTTAATATTAATTTTTGATAATCGAGAGTAGTTTTCTTAAATGTAGGAGAATTAATTTGATTTTTGTACAAAATTAAGTGCTCATTTCTTTGAGCAACATCTGAGTCATCAATAGGAGATTGCATGTTTACAGTTAAATGGCTAACCTTACCACCCTCATGTTCTAGAGTACTTATTAAATTATATTTATCATTTAAATAGCCATTTAAATGCCCATTAGTAACAGTAAAGTTAATTGTTCTATCATGTTTTATTGTACTTAAGACTCCCTTATAAGAATATGTTCCACCATTAAAAGTATTAAATGTTCCACTTTTTAAAATAGGTTGTCCACCTTCCCACTTCTGACCATTCCATACAGAACCTGAAAATTCTCCATTTCTGAGGTTTGCTAAATCTACACCAGCCGCTTTTGCATAATATTTTGCTATATTCATAATAATAGAAAAATTATTTTTATCAAAAATATAATCTTTTAATTCTACAGATAGCCAAGGAGCTGTATTTAGGGCCCCTGTAATAGGGTTTTGAAAATCAATAACAATATTATTTGTTTTTTTATTATCCGTATATAAAAACTTTCCAAATTGATTAAAATGATCATCAGGAGGATTATTATCTCCATTTCCAAATTGGCTGAAATTAAACCCAGTAAAATAATTATTTCCCAATTCAGAGCTTAGGGACATGCTTGCTTTATATGCTGAAAACATCTGTCGTGCAGCTTCTCCTGTATAAGTTGTTACGTCATTTCCATCCGGATCAATAAACATTATAGGATTATTTACAGCATAATTATAGGGACTGTGTCTTCTATATTTTTCAGACATAGCATCTATAACTCCCCATCTTCCTAAGTCTGGCATATAGAACCGTGCTCCATAATCATAGAATCCTGTTTCCTGGATTTCCTTCCCATTATATTTATAATTATTATATCCCCCTAAAAGACCTTTTCCTTGTCCAATATGATTCATCCCAAATGCATAATAGTTATTGGTATCGGTAATTTCAAGAGCACCTGCGCTGTTTTTAGCATAGCTCACCCTGGCATTTCCCAGGTGATCTTTGTACTGGTAAATATAGCGGTTTTCTTTAAAACTGTAATACCCTTCAGCAGTTGGAACAAAATCAAGAATCCATTGTGGATCCAATGGTACTGGTTCTAAAACAGGATCTCCATCTTTAAATGCTTCCTGTTCAAATGCCACACTGGTTTTACACCATAAGCAAGTGGAAGATTCATAATAACTGTATTGGAAACCATCCAAATAATCAATTATATTTTTTGTTGTAGGCTTACCTTTCCCTCCACCTCTCGTATTCGTCTTACGAATCTTTACTCCATCAGCACGATATAAATAGTTTAATCCAAAATTAACAACTCCGGAAAAGGGATCATTCTGAGTAATTGAATATGAATCTGGTAAATTAAGATAATTATAGGCAATTGTATTAATTCCTTTATCCTTCATATTGATCATATTACCGTTAAGGTCATAATCAATGGGATTATTTCCACCCTCATAACCGGTGTCATTCATTGAATTTTCAATCACTTTATCCAAACGATTTCCTGTATATTGGTAATCAAGATTATCAACTACCGTAGGAGTAAGTTGTGATACGGGAACAGCTGTACGTTTAAGGTTGTTTATATTTCCATTCAGGTCATAGGTAAGATATTCGTCATACTTACCTTCATTTCCTGTAATGGGCTCATTATAGAGAGCTTTTTTTAACCTGTCCAGATTATCATACTCATAGTTGTATCTTTTTAATATATCTTCTGAAGCATTTTTCCAATCTACTTCCGCGATGTTTCCGTTAAACCTTCCTGGTGCAATGTTGGTGTTAACAGGATTGTTATACCTCATTTCGTACCCAAAGAGCTTACCGTTAAGATTTGCAGGATCATTGATCTTGGTCAGCCATCCCTGGATGTTATACGTATAATTAATAATTTGAAGTGGCGATGCAATGCTTGTTCCACCTACTTTTTTGCTTCTTAATTGAGATAATTCATTGTAATCATTCTGTGTCAGAATTTCTTCTGGGTTACTATCTACTTTGTGTTTATTGACCAATAACCTGTTTTGATTGTCATAGGTAAAGGTCTGGGTAATTACCTTTTCAACATCTGTTGCCAGTCTTTTGTGGTAAACCTTGGTTTGTTTTGCTAACCCTGTAAAATCAAGTTCTGATTCTGTTTTCGTATATCCACCTAAATGGTTGACTGAATAAGTCCCTATAATCCTTCCTTTATTGTCATAGAAGTTATAGCCACTAGTCCAGTTATCATCTTCTATATTTTTAACCAGTGTCATTACTGGAAGGCCTTTAGTACTTATAGAATTTCCCGTAGAATTATCCGTAATTACAGAACTTCCTAAAATATCAGTTGGAAAAGTTGGATTAAAACTATATACCGGATAGGTATCATAATAGCTAATACTCAAAAGTACATTGATTGAATTGGGATAACTTGTGTTATTATTACTATAATACACTCCACGGCCACCTACAATAAATCCTACAGAAGCCATTCTTACTACATTATTATTCCCTTTAGCATCTACCAATGCCTGTTCAGCAACTCTTCCTGCTGTTCCGTAGGCTTGCGTTGATGTATAAATTCCAGTATAAGCGATTCTTCCAAACTGGTCATATTTTGAAAAAAACCATTGCCTGGAATCTCCCATTTTGGCATCCTGGGTCATTATGAGTCTATTCTGTTTGTCGTAAATAAAATATTCCCAGCCTTTTCCTGGAAGCTTCTTTTCAACCTGCCTACCTTTACTGTCATATTTATATTGGTAACAAAAATTGTTTACAACGGTTTCATTAAGAGTTCCTGCAGAGGCCATTGGTGGGATAACATAGACAAGTTGCTTGTAGTCATTGTAAAGATAGTAGGTATCGGCATTTTGTGACGCATTTATTACCTTTCTTATCAATACCGTTTGTCCAGAACCGTCTTTAAATTCTATGGTCTTGTTTCCATCCTGATCTGTCACCGTATTTTTCATTAATTTCCCAACAGCATATTCAGAAACGGTATATTTCAGTTCATTCTTGTATAATTTTTCGGTTAGATCCCAGGTCGTTACCACTTCATACTGTTTGACATGGTCGGCTAAGCTATTTATATCATATCCGAAAGTAATTGGCTTATTATTCCATGCATTTCCTACCTGTCTTTGATCAAAAACCCTTTCCAAGGGAGACTTTTCAAGGGTCTTCTCTGTATATGTTTTTTCACCTCCATAAAAATTGGTAGCATCCGCTACCGGATAAGGAACCATTCCCGCACTTTGAGGATAAATATTTCCATTAGTAGTAGACAATTGTGGAACCGGAAGATAGCTTCTGGTTTGCTTTCCCAATTCATCGTATACAATGGGTGTTACCAAATCCTTTCCTGTAGGTGTAGCTTTTATGCCCACAATCTGTTTTGGTCTTCCCAAATAGTCAAGATACTGTACTGTTTCGAATTTCTTGATACAATCCGCATCTAAACAGGTTGCACTTTGTATATAGTTTTCCGTGCTTGTTTGTGCATATGAAAATCCTGCTACAAACAATGATATGTATAATATTATTCTTTTTCTCATAAAGTTTTGTTTTCTGTATTCCTGTAATCTGTACTTACTTATCACTCATTATTACATTTTACGCTAATACATTTTACATTTAATGTTTGTAGTTATATCTATATTTTTTTAATACTTTTCCGTTTTCATCGATAACCTGATCCAGCCTGTTGGCACTATCATATTTATAAATCTCACGGATCCCTGAAGGAGGGGTCATACTTTTCATACCGATCAAAGGATCATAAACATAGGTTGTGATCTGGTAATTTCTGAGATTGGAGTTATTTCTGAAAAGGCTCAAAGCATTCTGCAGATTCTGTTCAGATACATCATCTTTATCAGCATCAGATTTAGCTATAATATCTGCTACATATGAATTTATTTGACTGTACGTCGCGCCTTCAATCTTAGCAATAGGCAGTGTCTTATTATAACCCCAAACTATTGAAACAGGGATTCCGTCTTTAGTCGTATACTGTTGTAAATTCCCTTTGATATCATATTGATTGAAAATCGTTTCTGACGCAAGGATATTTTGAGTATCATAAGAAATGATAGAAGATGGAAACTTGTTAGCAACATTATCATATTTTGTTTCTGATTTTGACATTATTTTTCCTGTATCAGAAGGTGTTTTCTTTATTACAGAAGTTATTTCCAAAGGAATACCAATCATATTGGCTCCAATAAGCTTTTGATTGTTTTTATCCAAAGCATATTGATAAGTTGTTTCCTCAATTGTCCCATCAAAAGAAATAAGTTTTTCAAGATTTATCTTATAATTACTCGTATTTCTTACAGTCTCTGATTGCGATTCACTTATACCATTATTAAAAAAAGTTTTAGAGTTTATTTTTTGATTTTTTATCCATGAAGTGTTCATATAAAAATTACCTCCCATCCACGTCGGAATTGACAAATATGTTGGAGATGCATCATCATTGATCGTATATTCAAAAACATCTTCAGTAATCTTTTGATTCAAAGAATTATATATCTCTTTTTTTTCTATTAGACCACTTCTCATAATGTTAAAATATGGCCAGTAAGCCCGGTCATGATCAGCAGTTGGCTGAGAAGGATAAGCATCAGCTGCTTTAAAGTAATATTTCGTATAACCATTTCCATTAGTTACTTTTACATTTTTATAGACAGCTATTGGATTTACAGGTTTGAGATCTGAATTTGATCCCATCTCTGTATAATATCCACTAGTGATTGAAGGGTCATCAAATTTGTTGTAATTATACTCTTCCATTCTGGCTGCAACCAAGCCTACAGATTCTTCATTAAAATATTTTATACTCCTAATCCTTAGCAGCCTGGCTTTTCCAGCGATCAAATTAACCGTTTCAATAGGGTCCTGGTCATAGTAAAGCGCTTTAAAATTAATTGGGCCATTGAAGGGAGCTGAAGGATCTGAATTTTCTAAAGAAACATAGTATTCTCCTGGTGGATATATCCTTTTTTCCATTGATTGCGAGTTAACATCTAGTGTGAAGGGAAGCATTTTATAAGTGTTTCCTTCTTTTTTAAAAAAATTCAACGACCAAAATCCAGAAAGAAGCTGTGAGGGTATATTTATCATTATTTCTTTATTTTGGGTAAGAGTGAAATAATATTTTTTAGTACTGGCATTAAATTGATCAAAAGATACAGTAGCCAATTCTACAGGTGGTGATGTATATGTTTTTGTAATATCTGTATAATAAGAACGAACAAGATCAAAATTATATTCAACCATTCCTGCGGTTGGTAATTTAACATTTTTTAATACTTCTAATGATTCTTGGTCACCCTCAGAAATAGGACTTGATACTAATTGATAATTAAATGTATACTTTTCAATCTCATTTTCAGCAGCATCCACTTGCTTAAAAGCTCTTAGTCTTCGATTGGGTGAGTAATCATAATCAAATTTGTATCTTTTAATAAATTGATTATTAATATTTTTTAAAACAATATTGTTAATGCTAAATCTATCGGTCTTTTTATCTACCGACTCATTTTTATCATAATTTAACTCTATGATTCCTCTATCTTTAATTTCTATTTTGCTAACTTTGTTCGTTTCTGATTCTATGACTAAATTTGAAGTACCTGGTACATATTTTGTGTCTTTTAGGTAACTATATTTTACAAGTTCTTGATTGTTTTCATCCAAAATAGAATTTAAATAAAAGGCACTCCTATAATTTCTATCGGCATACATTGATCCTTCCAATGGGTGATCATACATCCATACACGCATTGTTGAAAGATCATAATTTTGAAATTTGTATTTAATTCCTTTATCATTTGTTACAGTAAAAGAGTCAAATATTAAGGTGGAAGTATTGCTTGTTCTTGTATATTCTAATTTAGAATTAAATGGACTTAACTTTATAATTTCAAATACATCGCTTCCTTTATTTCTCAGAACTCTGAATTTCCCTGTTTCTCCAGGAATACTAAAATTGTAAATATCATCAAATTCATTTTTTATGTAATAAAAGGCTGATGAATTGTCAAATGATTCATCAAAATCACCCAAAACTTCTCTAGAGATAACACCTTGTCCTAATAATGCCCAACCCGTTCCTACTTCTCCCGACCACATCTCCTTAGAAACATTTCCTGTATGGTAGCTTAGTTGTAAATTAACACTTACAAACTTATTATTTGTAGATACCTCAAACAAAGAATAGGATATATCTGGAACTCCAGTTTGAACAGAAACAGGAATATTATTATAGGTAGCCAGCGAAGCTACCGAGGGTACAGGCATTATACCTATTGTATTTTGGCTTTGGGTCTGACCATGATATAAAGTATATGCAAAAATGTATATCAGTAGTATATATATATTCCTCATTGGTAATTTATTTTTTAATCAATTTAGCATTAGCCGTTTTATTCGTATCCGTTTTGATCACCACCAGATAAGCACCTTGTATCAATGGCTGTGTATTAATCTTCGTAACCTTATTCTTGGTTTTTAGATTCTGAAGCTGTCTTCCGCCCATATCATACAAAGTAATATCCGCTTCCCTGAAATCAAAGCCTATTTCTACATAAGCATAATCAGATACCGGATTCGGGTAGATCTTGATGTCTTGTCTTTCGATTAACTGATCCAGTTGTTTATCTCCCAGCTTCACAATCTTCCAGTTCTCCTTCCCTAATTCCTCTGCACTGGTTCCTGCTAAAATGATGGAACCATCCCTGTTCAGCTTAATATCCGATAATCTCTCCTCTCTTTTTCTGGATTCTCCCTTCACATGCTTTCTCCACTGTTCATTTCCATTATGATCCAGATACAGCATCCAGAATGTTTCATCATCTGTTTCTATTCTTCCTTCTGCCTGAGTATATCCACCCAACAATATTCCTTTAGTTGAGGGTTGAGAGTTGTCAGTTGATAGCTGATTTAGGGCAGTCATACCCATCAAAACATCCCTGTTTTTGAAGTTGTAGGATTTTTGCCACTGTTCATCTCCTCTTTCATTTAAAGAAACCAGCCACAAATCTGTTCCTTCTTCTATTCCTACTGTTTTGTTTCCGGATCTCTCACTTCTGGATTCTCCTCCGATGAGATAACCGTTTGAGGTTAAAACCAGTGTTCTTAGATGATCATCTCCTTTTCCTCCCAGGTTCTTTTCCCATTCTACCTTTCCCTCTTTGTTTAGTTTTATGATCCAGTAGTCTCCTTCACCAAAGTTTTCAGTGGTTTTTGCATAGCGGGATACGGAACCTGAGGTTCCTGTGGCTGAGTTTTGATTCCCGGAATCGGAAACACGAAACTCTGAACTTCTTGAATAGATTCCCAGAAGTGCTCCTCCGTCTCTTGTGGGGATCATCTTTTCCACTTCGTCTAATCCTCTTCCTCCTAGAATAAGCTGTGAGAGTTCTTTTCCGTTTTTATCCAATCTGATAACCAGGATATCTTTTGAACCATAGCCTTTGGATGCATTCTGAACATTTCCGGCTACAACAAATCCTAAATCTGTGGTTTGGATAACCGATCTGGCTTCTTCATCAGCACTTGTTCCCAAGGTCTTCTGCCACAATTCATCTCCAAATTCATTAATCCTGATGAGCCAGATATCTGATCCTCCTTTGGAGTCATCTTTTTTATCCGATCCCTTTCCGGAATATGAGGTTCCTGAAATTAGAAAGCCTCCTTCCTGCGTAGCTACGGTAGAAGACAAATAATCATGATTGTTTCCTGAGAAATATTTTTCCCAAACCTGGTCTCCCTGTTGGTTCAGCTTCACCAAATGAAAGTCGTATCCATTATTTTGCTGGGTATTGCTTCCTGCATCCTTCTTCTGGTTTCCAGCCTGTATGACACTTCCTGTTATCAGATACTGCTGATCGATTGTTGTGGTTACCTGGCTCAGGAAATCCTGGGTAGAAGATTTGATGTCTTTTTGCCAAACCACTTCCTGGGCTGATAGCCCGGAAATAATGCACGTAGAAAGTACACTGAAGTAGAGTTTTTTCATCCTTTATGGTATATATTTTTTAGTTTAATTCCGTCTGATATAAAAGCGTGCAAATTTAACGCTTTTTATGACTTGTTAATTTCACTTTAAAAAGATTTAATATGAATTACATCATGTTTGATTATTCATTTACAAAATGTTACGATTACCATACTGCAAAGATATTGCTGTATAACGACAGAAATTGACGCATTAAATTTTGAAGTGTAAATAATCAAGAAAATACTCAAATGATATTTTGAGAAGTTTCGCATAGTCTTCTTATCCTGAATTTGTACCTGCCATTTTCTTTTCTCTCCTTCTTTCAAGGATAAGGTGTGCCGCATCCAGCATTTTAACCGTATGGATATACGGCATCACGATATTCCTTTCCGGTAGATTTTCATAGACACCCATTGAGAAATAGACGATTCCGGACATAAAATAATGAAATTCTTTGGGGGTGTATTCCCTGAATGCTGTTTTGAAAACCAGCAGCGGATTCCGGTATTCCTTCTCTGAAAGCAGGCCAAGAACCCACGGGGAAATCTTTTCCGGCCGGGTATCAACCGTCCATTTCCTTTCCTTCAGCATGATGAGATAGCCAGCCCGGATCAGTGACCTCATCGACTGGTAAAACTCAAAGATGACCGCCGGATCTTCATGGATCCAGCTATTCCTTTTTACCGCATAATTCATCATGTTGCTGAGCCTTTCTTTGGAAACATCCAGCTCATTGAATTGAAAGAAAGCTTCCATCAGCTGCAAGCCGGAAGGCATCTTGTTAGCCCGAAACCGAGGATCGAAATGTGTTTTTATCTTTTTCATGTGTTTGTATTTTTTTATAAATGTAATAAAAAAATAAATAAAAATACATATATGTGTTGATGAAAAATTATAGAAAGTCCAAAATTTACTAAATGTATAAATGGGAAATAGAAGAATTAAAGTTTCAAATTGGAAAGCTTATTCAATTATATAGGTTAAAAAGAGGGCTTTCACAGTTTCAGCTTGGAAATGAGCTCAATATTTCAAGTAACCATGTTGGTAGAATTGAAAGAGCAGAAACGAATCCAACCATTGAAAGTCTTGTCACATTCTGTAATTTTCTTGAAATTGATCTATTACATTTATTTACAAAATTAAATGAGAAAGAATTAAAGAGGATTGAAATTGAAATCGATCAGCTACAAAAAGAATTTAAAAATCAAAATAAGAGAAAATCCTGATGAAAGTTAGGATTTTTTTTGTTGAAACTTTAAAGAAATTCCGTGAAAATACTGACTCAAAATTTCATAATGATTTATATTTTTGTTGTTTACGGGAAACCATAGGAAAATAAGTATACAATTTTGTATATTTGGATTATTAGATAAATTTTCGATAAGTGTGAAACTATTATACAACAATTTTAACCAACTCCCACTCATAAATGGCAATAAAAGGAGAAATTTTAAAAAAAACATTAATCTCTAAAGATGTATATCATTACATTGACGAAGAAAATTCAATAGATTATATTTCTAAGGAAATTTTTAAAAAAGTTGATGAAGAAATTCATTATCCTAGAGGATTTGATAGCCAGCATAAGTATAAAACTATAAGGAAATTTATATATAAAGGCTTTAAAGGTAATTTACCCGTTGGTGTTGTGAAATCATTTAAATTAGGATATGGTTTCACAAAAACATTAAATCCATTTGCATTTTACATAAACGATAACTTCCACATTGAAGAAGTAATAATTGAAAATGAAGGAATAACAAAGCTAGATAAGAAGAATAGAAAATTATTTTTATCTGAAAAAGATTTGGAATATTTAAATAAATCATTCAGTGAAATTTATAAGAAAAATAAAGGTGAAATTAGTTTAAGTTTACAGATTGGATTAAATAAACTATTTCCAAGGAATTTTAAGGCACCTGAAAAAACATATGTCGAAAATGATCTAGCATCTTCAATAGCAAAATGGGGAAATTCAATTGATGAATTTTCAGATGCAGATAAAAGTGCAATTCAAGACTTATTTGATAAATTATCTTTAAGCACAGACTTTTTGTCAACAGATTCATTAGCTAAAACAAAAGAAATAGTTGATAGTAAGTATATACAAAAAACTCTTAAAAAATTTGATGAGATTTATTCATTAAAAAGTAATGCTGATAATTTGGAACAAAAGTGGCAGGAGTTTCTAAGAGATAATAGTTGGGTCCTTTCAACAATATTTGCACAACCAGTTATTTTACATAAACGAGAGGCGTATGTTGGTGGTAAAACTTTAGATAATACTAACGGTAAATATAACGACTTCTTATTAAAAAATTTAAGTGACAACGTTTCATTTCTAGAAATTAAAACTCATAAAACCAAATTGACTGAAAATATAGCCTACAGAGGAGATGATGTATTCGGAGCTTCAAAAGATTTATCTGGATCCGTTGCACAAGTGCTTAATCAAAGGGATAACTTTCAAAAGGAATTTTACAATTTGAAAGGAAAGAATAAAACAAAAGAAAATTTTGAGACTTTTAATTCTAAATGTATTGTATTAATTGGAAATTTGAATGATTTATCAGAACAACAACGCTATTCTTTTGAAATACAAAGAAATAATTATAAGGATGCTGAAATTATAACTTTTGATGAACTAAAAGAGAAAATTCAAAGTTTACAATATTTACTAAATCAGAAATAAATCACATTCTCTGAATTTCAATTTTTTAATTAATTATGATTTAAATTGTTTGCTAATACATCTAAATACAATATGCTTTCTCTTCTTTATCTGATTCATAAAGTGCTCCTCCTCAAAAATTGAACAGCACCGTTTTACATAAGAATAATAATTGGAATCTTTTTTAGGATTTGTAGGCCTATAATGAGAAAATTCATAAAAGCCTCTTTCATTTTTTCTTAATGAGCTAAATTTCCTTCTTAAACTTTTTTTCTCAGAACTTTCTGAATCACTTATTTTTAATGGTCTATTATATAATTTTTTAACCTGACTCATAAAAATCGCTTTTTTTGTTTCAGGATTTTTATCTAAAACCTTTTTAATCCTATGACACCTACGCTTTGTAACTGAAATTATTTTTCTGTAATATTTTGATAAATTAGCTGATTTAATTACAGTTTTATAGCCTCTAAATTCAAAACCTAAATATAATAATGGAGTTTCCGTTTCAAGGTTAGTTTTTTTATCAATCTTAAAACATGCTAATCTTGTATTGGTATGTTTTGGAGAATACATAACATTTCTAAAAATAAATTTTTCAGTTTTATTTTCACTAATATTCACTTTACTTTCTTTTACAAGAGCATAAATATATTCCTCAATAAATTCTGATTGACTAGGTTTGCAAACTACAACAATATCATCCGAATATCGTCTGTAATACACCCCCCTCTCTTCAACAAGATCAGTTATAATTTTCAAATCAAAGTCGTATAAATACAAATTTGCAAGTAAAGCACTAATTGGTAAACCTTGTGGAATTCCAACATTAATTTTATCCTTCGAGTAAAAAGGATTTTTATAAATACGTAATTTTCCCTCCTTAATTGTTCTCCGAAATTCTTCATTACTTTGAAAGAAGCATTTATATCCTTTTTCTTTTCTAATCTTTGCAAGTTTTGATTCATCAAAGCCCAACTTTCTTCCATTTCGATTATTCCGGACTCTTAAGTCATCAAGCAGAACATATCTAAATTTTGTACAAGCTTTAAACACATTATAATGGTCTTTTGGAAGCTCATCAACACCTAAAAGCCACTTCCATTTTTGTTTTAAGAATTGATGATTCAAACTTGGAAAGAAGCTTTTCAAATCAAACGTTAAAACACAAACTTCTTCACCTTTACCCCTCTTCTTGATTTCATCAAATGCTTCTTTTGCAAAATGGATTGTGCTTTTTCCTTTTTTATCTTCTTTCGAGATTTCAATTTTACGATATGCGTTTACTGAAGAATCTAATTGGGGATTTTCCTTCAACTTTTTTTCATATAATTCGTCAAGTATTTCTTTGTAATATCCATAAATCAAAGCATCCATATGACTGGCATAATGTAAAGGTCTAAGCTTGTTTGATTTTTCAGCTTTTCCTGTTTTCTCATTCACATGACAGTGCCTTCTACCTCGAGTTTTGTGTTTTTCTGGATCTGCTTTCTTGTATTTTCGATCGATTATATTTGTATGAATAAGTGGATAAAACGCATACTTTGCAACAAAATTTTTATTAATTATGTTACGGTAGTAATTTTGCCATTCTTCTCCTATTTTCAGAGAGGGGGAAATGTGTAAGTAGCCTTTTTCTTTAAGCCAGCTAGGTTTCTCATTCATAAAAAATACTTGCAAAAAGTCAATAACGTTTTATAATTACATACAGCTTTCGCTCAGATAAGTACCCAAATTATTAATATTGAGTCATTGATAATTCCGTAATTGGTGGAAATAGTATTAAGCATAGCAGAGACTGTAATCCCAGAACTAATAGTTATACTGATAAATTATGAAGACAAAGATGATAAAGTTAATAAATAAAGTTACCCTTTTGGTAGTTTCAATAATTCTTAGTAAATTGGTACTGATTTCCTTTATATCGGGCTGTCCTTTCGGTGAGCCTTCGATGAAATTCGCTAACCTTATAACCCACTTGTTATAAGTAAATCTAAAAAGATCTTTTATCTTATTCTAGACGTAATTACACTACTTTTTGCAAGCATTTCAAAAATATGAAATAATTCTTATATTTGGGATAATAACCATGAAAATAATTAATAATGAGCTCGTTTAATATCGGGGATTTCGTATGTCTTCAAAATCATCCTTATTTAAGTTCAAATCACAAAATTAAAATTGCTGCAAATGCAGATATGACACCTCCAATTATGATTGTTGGCGAGATTTTGAATAAGGATGAATACAATACTTCAACTGGTAAGCAATCTGAAATTCAACTTCGGTGTTATTATTATTCTACAAAAGAAGGAAAATATATAGATAAATGGATTAAAGCTGAACAATTAAAAAAACTTGCTGCTCCAGAAACATATTTAAATATTGATGAATTTATTAAAATTGATGATTTTGATTTAGAGTATTTGAAAAGTTTATACCTGAATAAAATGGTTTGTTTAAAAAGTGTAGATTTCGAACTCAATAAAAAAAAGATTTTTATTGACAGTTCAGATGGGATCCGTACAAATAAAGAAAATAACCATCTTGAATTCCTACCTCCAGTAATGACTATTATAGATATTGTGAAAAATAAGGAGGAAAAAAGATTTTCTTCTACTAAATCAGACTCTATTGAAAAAGATCTTTCTAAATATATTTTTAAATGTAAGTGGTATAATCCTAAAACTTCATCTTATTCAGAAGAATTTATACCAAGTAAAATTTTAGGTTTTATTGTTAATCAGACAGAGTTTGTTGAGATGATTATGGCAGGAATTGCCGAAAATAATTTCTTAATTGCAAGTTTAAAAGGAAAACACATATTAGAATTAGAAGATAGCCCTAACAAGGTGATAAATAACATTATTAAACCTATAGAGATCATTTTCAATCACTATTACTACAAAATAAATGCATTTGACTATGCAAAACAAAAGACATCATCATATACAATAGACAATCTTTATTCATTAGATTTTATTGAAAAATCAACAATCTTTGCCTCTACATATCCTAGATATAAGACCACTTTCTATCCCATCACTGAAAATACCTTCCATGAACAAGAATATTGTTTCATAAAATATAGGGATAAATTTAACAAAATAACTAATCGGACTATTAAAGTATTATATAAGGAACCTTATATCGATCCAGAAAGTAATGAAGATTCTTTTTTTATTGTTGCGAACTGTCTTCTACGAAATGGCCATATAAGACACTTTAAATTAAGTCAAATTTTAGAATCAACAGAGATTATTAATGGTATAAAAATATTTGAAGAGATTGAAATCGAAGAAGTCTCCTGACTTTTGATCAAGTTTAAAGTCAATGAATTACAATTATAACTATTAAAAATACTTACACTCCCAATTCAACTCCCCTTTATTATCTCCAAAATTTTTGTTGCCGCCAAAGTCCCCATGCTATATCCATCATTAATAATACATTCATAAGAATCATCAAGGTACTTGGGAAGAATACCTTCTGTAATAGCAATTACCTTTACTGCAGAGGCCTGTAATTTATTTTTAACTAATGAACTGTGCAATCCTGCAAGCGTTTCGTCACTCATGGCAAAATAGCCGTCAAAATGTTCATACTCCAGAATGGTACTGAGCTTGTCTTTTACCTCATCGGCAGATTTACAGTAGATCACCTTGCATTTGATGTCCGGATTGTCTTTTAGTTTTTCAAGAAAGAAATCTCTTCTGGTTTGGGTTATTTCCAGGTTTTCATCACCAAAAACAGCCAGTATACTTTTACAGTGGCTTTCAATCAGCTTTTCGGCAGCCATTCCGGCATTCAGTCCATTATCGAAAATAATTTCATCGAAATGATTTTGCGAGATCGTTTTATCAAAAATAACAACAGGAAGCTCGATGTCTCTGGCTCTCTGCAGGTGGGAAAGATCTTTCGTATATCGCGTAAGAGAAATCAGGATTCCATCTACCCGGGAGTTGATGCAGGTTATAATGTTTTCCTTTTCCCTCATCAAAGACTCTTCCGAAGACAACAGAAAGAAATGATATCCTTCACTGTGAAGCACAGAAGATATTCCTTTAATAATAGAAGGAATAAAGAACATTGACATTTCAGGAATGATAAGCCCGATCACTTTCGATGATTTCTTCCGGAAGTTGATGGCGAAATCATTAGGGATGTAATTAAAAGTCTCTGCGGCCTCTTTTACTTTAAGCTTTACGGCATTGCTGATATCAGGATGATCCTTCAGTGCCCGGGATACTGTAGATACACTGATGTTCAGCATTTCGGCAATGTCTTTTATTGTGACTCTTTTCATTATAAGTTAATTGAGACCATTTTTGGGTTAATTCAGGACTGTTTTCGGAGCAAATCTAAGTTAAAAAAACGTTAATTTTAACCATAAAAATGTTATTAAAAAGTTAAAATTCAAATAAGTTATCCACCGCAAACGATTGCGCAAACGTTTGAATTTAATTATCATTTAACATACGGGATAAAGCTCATTTTACATAGGGTAAAAAAAATACTTTTGGATCATAACAAAAAAACTCCGAAACGATATGGAATCAAAAATTTTTACCAGACTGCTTATTTTGGGTACGATGAATACAGCTGCATTCATGTTTTCCCAAAGTACAGAAAATGATACGATTGTAAAAAGTAAGGCCATTGATGAAGTGGTGATCACAGGAAATTCCAATCCTAAAGCTTCCATTAAAACCAGTACTTCTATATCCACATTAAAAATGAAAGATATAGAAAATGCTGCCCCAAGAACAACTGCGGAAATTTTCCGTACTATTCCGGGGATCCGTTCGGAATCATCCGGTGGGGAAGGAAATTCCAATATTACGGTAAGAGGAGTTCCGGTTTCGGCAGGAGGTTCAAGATACCTTCTGATCCAGGAAGACGGTTTACCGGTGATGCAGTTTGGAGACATTGCTTTCGGAACGCAGGACCAGTTTACCCGATTTGATTCTTTTGTTTCCAGAGTAGAAGCCTTACGAGGAGGATCTGCCTCTGTTTTTGCCAGCAATTCTCCGGCAGGGATCATCAATTTTATTACAAAAACAGGAGAAAAAGAAGGCGGAAGCATTACGCAGCAGATTGGTCTTAATTATAAAAACTACAGAACAGATTTCGATTACGGAACATCCATAGCAGAAAATACCTATATCGCAGTAGGAGGATTTTACAGGATATCGGACGGACCGAGAAAAACCGGATTTAATTCCAATAACGGCGGACAGTTCAGACTTTCTTTACTGAAAAAGTTTGATAAAGGAAGCTTCAGAATATATGCAAAGCTCCTGGACGACAGAACAGCCGCTTATATGCCGATGCCGGTAGGCGTTACAGGAACCGACGGAGATCCTAAATGGTCTTCCCTGCCGAATTACAATATTCTCACAGGTGCTTTACAAACCATCAATCTTCAGCACGACAGAACCTTAGGAAATGACGGAAATATTTTTAACAGTGATGTTTCGGATGGAATGCATTCCCTTTCAAAGGTGATCGGGGCAGAGTTTAATTATGACCTTGGAGAAGGCTGGAAGCTGGAAGAAAAAATTCGTTATGCGGCCAACAGCGGACAGTTTATTGCCCCTTTTCCTGCCAGTGTAAGCAAAGGCAGTGATTTCTTTACTGCTGCTAATTTCACCAATTTCGGAAGTGCTGTGTATGCAGGGACGAATACTCCGGTAGATATGAATGCCAATTATATGAAGCTGGCCCTTTTTAATGTAAAGCTGAACAACTTCAATAACTTCGTGAATGACCTGAATATCAACAAGAAATGGAACAGATTAAAATTGAATGCAGGCTTATATAAATCGACACAAAACATCAATATGTCCTGGATGTGGAACAATTACATTCAGGAAGTCAATGACAGCAATGCCCGGTTGGTAGATGTAAAAGATACGTCCGGAGCATTGATCACAGACCATGGTTTACTGAATTACGGAATGAAAGACTGGGGAAACCTGAAGAGGGATTACAATACCAAATATGATATCACCGCACCCCATGCCCAGATTGAAATCAATGCAACAGATCAGCTGACGATAGATGCCGGAGCAAGATACGATATCGGAAAAGTAACGGGAACTTTTTCAGGCGCCACCGTTACCTATACCAGCCTTGATATGAATGGAAACGGCGTCATTGATATTCCTGAACAAATGGTGGGATCCAATGATAACATTAATGTTCCGGTCAACTACAGATATGGCATTTTCGGATATTCGGTGGGGGCCAATTATGCGCTCAACAATAAAAATGCTGTATTTGCCAGGGTAAGCCAGGGTGGAAGCGCTTCTGCAGACAGAATCCTGTTTTCAGGATATAATTATACCAATAATGACGATCCTGCACTGGATGCTGTAAAAGTAAATAAGGTTAACCAGATAGAAGCGGGATACAAACTGAGAGGAGCGGGATATTTCCTGAATACCACACTTTTCTACGCCGGAACAAAAGAAGCGAATTACGAAGCAACCACCCAGAGGAAAACAGAAAATAAATACCAGTCCCTGGGAGTAGAGCTGGATGGATATTACAGAATTACAAAAAGTTTTGAAGTAAAAGCAGGGCTTACTTATACCCACGCTGAGATCAAAAATGCACTTGACCCTTCTATTATTGGGAACACGCCGAGAAGAACCCCTAAGCTGATGTATTCCGTAAACCCGAATTTCAATATGGGTAAAGTGAATGTCGGGTTTTATCTGATCGGAACCACAAAAGCATACACCCAGGATTCCAATAAGCTGGTAATGCCGGGATATGCTATTGTAAATCCTTACATTTCTTATCAGATTATGAAAAACCTTTCAGTAAATGTGAATGCCAATAATATCTTTAACGCCATTGCAGTTACGGAGGCCGAAGAAGGATCCATCGCAGGCGGAAATGGAATTGTAAGAGCCAGAACACTTCCGGGAAGCAGCTACAGCGCAAGTGTGAAATTTGATTTTTAATAGTTGGTTATGGACGGACTCTTTTTTTTAATCCGCTCTGTATTTAAAAAAAATAAAAAATATGTTTAAACAGGAAGCCATTGAGATCATCAGAAAAGCCATTACAAAAGAAGGCATTCTGGCCTCTGCACAGCAAAAAGATAATTATGCAAGAGTATGGTCAAGGGATTCTATGATGGCAGGATATGCCGGAATTTTAATCCATGATGAGCAGATCATTTCCGGGCTTAAAAGATCTATTCTCACCTTAGCCGAACATCAGGCAGAAAACGGGCAGATCCCTTCCAATGTGGTGAATGGCAAAGCGAGTTACGGAACACATGTAGGAAGAACGGATGCTACGGCATGGTGGATTGTTACGACCTGTGAATACCTTAAAACAACATCAGATGATGCGCTTAAAAGCAGCCTGAAAGAGAAGATATATCAGGCGCTTTCATGCCTTAAGACCTGGGAATACAATCAGAGAGGTTTGGTCTACAGCCCCCTTGGAGGAAACTGGGCAGATGAATATGTGACATCAGGATATACGCTGTATGATAATGTTCTGAGATACTGGGCATTGAAAAACACCTCAGAAGTTTATAATGATCCCGAATTAAAAGCAGTATCGGAAAACACAAAAAATCTCATTCAGCAGAATTTTTATAAAAATGATTCCAATGTAACCAGGTATCATGAAACAGCCTACGCAAAAGCTTCAGCAAAACCCTACTTCTGGGCGTCACTGAATGCAAACGGATACGACGAACGGTTTGATCTGGCCGGAAATGCACTGGCTCTACTTTTAGATTTTGAAATGGATATACAGGCTTTTTCAGAATTCCTAAAGGGTATCCGTGATGAGTTTAAGCACTGGATGCTTCCTGTCTTTTACCCGGTTATTTTTCCTGGAGATGACGATTGGCGTTTACTGGAAAACAACTACAGTTACAGCTTTAAAAACCAACCCTACCATTTTCATAACGGAGGATCGTGGCCTATATTTTTAGGATGGCTGTGCCAGGGGCTTAAGAAAAAGGGAATCAGGGAAATTCCTGAAAAAATTATGACGGAATACGAAACATTAATGCATGAAAAGGGTGAGCATTTCAGAGAATATTATTCAACAGACAAGCTCTTGCCACTGGGAACCGGGCAGCTTTGTTTTTCTGCATCCGGATATCTTTTCATGTCGCTGTAAAGCATTGTTTCAAATAACCAAGATAGGTTCAAAAAATTAAAAAAATGATTGGAGATATTATCGAACTGAAAGAAAAACATCTGGCCACCGCCAGAGAGATCACAGAAATACTGAAAAGACGTTTCACTTTACATAAAGACCAGAAAATAGCGATAGGAATTGCAGGAGAAAGCGGAAGCGGAAAGTCCGTAACAGCTTTTGCCGTTCAGAAGATCCTGGAACAGGAAAACCTGAAGAGCATCGTTCTGCAAATGGATGATTACTTTAAACTCCCCCCGAAAACAAATCACGAAAACCGTCTGAAATCTCTGGACAACGTAGGCATACATGAGGTTGATCTCAATACACTTTCTCAAAATATAAGGGACTTTAAAAATGGAGATCCGGAAATAGAAAAACCTTTGGTGAACTACGGTGAGAACACTATAAGCAATGAAATAGTGGATACATCAGAATATAGTATTATTATTGCAGAAGGCACTTACGTCCTTGAAATTGAAGCTTTTGATTTTAAAATTTTCATAGACAGGGATTATAAGGATACTTACAGAAACCGGATGAACCGTAACCGGGATGAACAAAGTGATTTTATAGAAAAAGTATTGGAAATAGAACATCAGATTATCAGAAATTTTAAAAATAAAGCAGATCTTATTCTGGGGAAAAACTATGAACTTTTAAATACCGGTTTATGAAAGCAAAAAGAATCATTCCCCATCTGAGCTTCTGGCAGATCTGGAACATGAATGTCGGATTTTTTGGTATTCAGTACAGTTTCGGACTTCAGCAGACGGCAGTAAATCCTATTTATTCCTTTTTAGGTGCCCATGCTGAGCAGCTTCCTATCCTGAATCTGGCCGGGCCCATCACAGGGTTATTGATACAGCCTCTGATAGGAGCCATCAGCGATAAGACCTGGAGTCCTAGGTGGGGACGAAGAAAGCCATTCTTTTTGCTCGGTGCTCTATTTTGCAGCATTGCTCTATTTTTATTCCCTTTCAGTTCTACCATCTGGATGGCAGCAGGTTTGTTATGGATCCTGGACGCGGCGAATAATACAGCTATGGAGCCTTACCGTGCTTTTATTGGTGATAAGCTCCCCGAAGACCAGCAGACATTCGGCTTTCAGATGCAGAGCCTGTTTGTAGGGGCGGGTATTACCCTGGCAAATCTTTCACTGTTTGTTTTTCAGAAATATCTCGCAGGAAATTCTACGAACGGCGGTATTCCGGTCTGGGTTTACTATTCGTTTTTCTTAGGTTCCTTCTGCTCCATTGCATCGGTAGTCTGGTCTGTGTATAAAACACCGGAGATTCCGCCCACCGAAGATGAGCTTAAGGACATAAAAAAAGCCAGAGAAAGCAGCACGTTTTTTACTCCTTTTATAGAAATAATCATTGCCATCAGAGAAATGCCAAAAGTTCTCTGGCAACTGGCCCTGGTGTACCTTTTCCAGTGGTATGCCCTTTTTGTGTACTGGCAGTTTATCACGCCCATGCTGAAATGGTCACTGTACGGCGTTTCCGAAGCTGATGAAATGAAAGCCCATCATCTTCTGGAAAGCACTAAAAGCGGAATACCCATTGCAGCATCCGACCTGACTTGGGCAAAAAACATATTGCACCAGGTAGAAGTAGCAGTAGGACAAACGGGACTTATGAATGGCTCTTATAATATTGTGACCATGATTTCCGCATTGCTCCTGGTACCTTTTGCTAAAAAGTTCAGTTCAAAAAACACCTATATTTTCTGTCTATTCCTTACAGGATTGGGAATAATGACGCTACCTTTTATCAGGAATGAATATGCTATTCTTATCCCAATGGTGGCTCTTGGAATTGGATGGGCTTCCATGATGGGCTTGCCCTACTCCATCGTTTCCCCTTCTATCCCGCACCGGAAAAGGGGAATCTACATGGGCGTTATCAATATGATGATCGTTATTCCCATGCTGATTCAGACCCTGTCTTTCGGGACTATTTTTAATTTCTTTCTGAACAGCAATCCTTCCTCAGCCATTATGGTCTCCGGAATATTATTTCTGACTGCCGGCGCATGTGTCTTTTTTATTAAACCTGATATTCCTAAAAGCGAATAATACCGGATGATAAGAATTATTCTTTAATAAAACTTCAATAAAAAAATCCCAACGAAAGCTGGGATTTTTTTAAGCCAAATAGCTACAATTCTACGATATTGCAGCATTTATATTATTTTTTCACAAGCTCTACTCTACGGTTTTGCGCTTTCCCTTCTTCAGAACTATTATCCCCTATAGCATTTAATACTGCTATAAGAAGTTCTTTTCCCATATCCAACAAGCTAACTGCTCAAACATAGAGTTTATGTTTTGCTTGTTATTTCCAGGCTGGCGACATTCAATATTGCAACAAAGTTTCATTTTATAAAATTTTATCCTTACTTTTACCGCTTCTTATGCAAAAAACATTGAAAATCTTATTTACCTTTTCTCTGTTACTGATCTTTCTTTCGAACGTCAGTGGAATAAGCATATGTCTTGAACATGCGAAACATGTAACAACCAAAATTGACAACAAAAAAGATTCTAAAAAGGAAAAAGCCCCTACAGTTTCCCAGGACGACTGCCAATGTGCACTCCATTTGCAGATGAATACAAGTCTTCTTCCGGAAATTCAGAATCTAAATTTTGCCATAAACGATTCAAATGATAACGAAATACCTCAGCCAAAGGCCGTATCATACCGTTGTCTCCTTGATTTTTTCTCTTCCAGGGCTCCTCCCGTTCTCTCCTAATTTCTAGTTTTTCAAACTAAACTCTTTTAGCTACAGATTTGTTATCTGCAGTAACTGTCTTTTTGGGATATTTTATTTTAAAAGTAGAATAAGATATTCTTTACTCACCAGGTATTTAATTATACCATTTTACTCTCTATTTATGTCATTTAATGCTTATAATCCTGGAATCATACATTTTATTCCCACTAAAACTTTTCATTTAGCAGGCTTAGGTTGTATCATATTCTCAGGTGTGATCCATGCTCAGAAAATTAAAAAAGATTCAATTCCCGTCACTATTCAGACGGTAGAAATTACAGGGCGAAAATCCAAAGATTATATTTCCGATTATTCATTTGCGGCCACTAAGATTGCGATGAAAAACAAAGATCTTCCGCTCACGCTGAATACGGTTACCAAAGAACTCATCAACGACAGGCAGGCGTTCAGACTGGGTGATGTCCTGAAAAATGTTGCAGGCGTTTCCAATGTAAGCTTTTACAATCAGTACAGCATCCGGGGGATCAGCCAGAATGAAGAAGGCCAGATCATTAATGGAATGCGCACCAGGCAATATTATTTTCTTCAGCCGATGACCCCACATATCGAGCGTGTGGAGGTTTTTAAAGGTCCCGCAAGTATTACCATGTCCAGCGTAGACCCCGGAGGAACCATCAACATGGTAACTAAAAAACCTTTGGCAAATTCCCGTTACGAAGTAAGTTTGTCGGGAGGAAGCTTTGATACCTATCGCCTTTCCGCAGATGTAACCGGACCTTTGAATACCAGTAAAACGCTTTTATACCGTTTCAACGGTGCTCATCAGCATGCCAGATCGTTTCGTGATCATGTAAAAAATAACGGAATTTTAATAGCTCCCTCGATCTCCTTTATCCCTAATGATAGAACTTCGGTGAATGTAGAAATGATTTACAACGAAATGAACGGAAACCTCGACAGAGGACAGCCTATCTTTGGAGCAGTTGCCGGAAAAACCGATCTCAACAGTACTCCTGTCAGTTTAAATCTGGGGGCTCCGGGTGACTATTTTAAAACAAAAGATCTTACTCTGATGGGAAGTCTTGCCCACCATTTCAATAAAAACATCAGCTTTAATGCTTCTTATATGAAGCAGTTCTGGAACGAAGACATCCATGAAACGAGGACTACAAATTCTTTTGTGCCGGATATCAGCAATAACCAGATTTCAAGCCTGGTGATGATGCAGTATATGGAAAGAATTCAACATTGGTCGGTGGATAATATTAATGCCTATTTTAATTTTACTTACAGAACAGGACCCCTTGAACATCAGACGTTAGTAGGATATGACAGCCATATCTGGGAGAAAAAAAGCGGCGGAAAACAAGATGCCGCAAGAGGTTTCATGATGAAGGATGGAACAGTAAGCTCATCTTATAATCCGGCCAATGCTGCTTTATATCAGACATCGGTTTATAATGGTATTATATTTCCCACCCCCAATGTGAGCCCATTCGACCTGACGCCCGGAGCGGCAAACCATCAGGGGAATAACTATACTGTTTTGAATATCATCAACCCGTTACCAACGGCTTTAACAACTACTCATGCAGCATATGTACAACATTTACTGACATGGAAAAAGTTTAAACTTCTGGCGGGACTCAGACAGGAATGGTTTCAGGACATTACCCAATATAAGAAAGCGGAAGAAAGTTCTTTCAGAAATCAGAAGATGCTTTACCGGGTCGGCCTGACGTATAGCATCACAGAAAATACAAACATATACGCAACATATCTTACAGGGTATCAGCCACAATCCAATACGGTTACCCTGATGCCGCAAACAGCCAATTTTACAGGTGCAATTTCCGCCTCATTGTACAAACCCCTGCTTTCCGATCTGAAAGAATTCGGGGTCAAAACCAAGCTTTTTGGAAAAATTAATGCCACATTTTCCATCTATGAAATCAATCAGAAAAATATCCTGATGAACGCCAATAATCCTGCGGAGCCCGATCAACTGATCCAGCGTGGCGCAGACAGAAGCCGTGGTTTTGAGGCTGAGTTTACGGGTCATATTCTTCCGCAATGGCACATTTATGCTGGTTACAGCTATATTGATGCAAAAGTTCTGGATGATTCTAATCCTGCTTTAATTGGTTTAGCTAAAGAAAATACATCAAAAAATTCCGTCAATATCTGGACGAGGTATAATTTTACCAACATTCAGCCTTTAAAAGACTTCGGAATAGGTGCGGGAATGCTCTATCAAAGTAAAAAAATTCCCTGGTTTACCAGAAGTTTCGAGCTTCCCGCTTATGCTACCGTGGATGTGGCAATTTATTATTCCGTACCGCAAACTAAGCTTCAGCTGGCTTTGAATGTGAACAATATTACCAATATAACGTATTGGGTAGGAGCTCAGAATTACCTGAGACTGTTCCCCGGTGCCCCAAGAAATTATCTATTTACAGCAACTTATAAATTTTAAACCATGGCTTTTTCAAACCTGAAACTCATTGTAAGAAAAACCCGGCAGGATTTATTTAAAAGTAAACAAAACCTGCTCATTGCCATTACTGTTCTCCTGTTCTGCTTTATAAGCATTGGAATAGGGTTTACAAAATACGGTGAAACTTATTCAAAGATAAAGGAATACCGTAAAGAAACCCGTGAAAACTGGGAGCACAGGCCTGACAAGCATCCGCACAGGATGGCCCACTATGGTTATCTCGTTTTCAGAATCGGGCATCCGTTAAGTATTTTTGATAACGGATTGGACGATTACCTTGGAAATGTTATTTTCCTTGAAGCCCATAAACAAAATACCGCTAACCTTTCGGAAGCCGGAAGTTCAGGGACTCTCGTACGTTTCGGAGCGTTCAGTGCAGCATTCATTCTGCAGGCAATAGTTCCTTTGATTATTTTATTTCTCGGTTTCAGCGTGATTGTCCGTGAAAGAGAAGAGGCCACACTGAAAATCCTTACCGTTCAGGGAGCATCATCACGGGCTATTGTATGGGGAAAAATCCTTGGTCTCTGGCAGTTTTCTTTATTGTTTCTGATTCCTGTGATTGCCATCGTTTTAGTGGCCGGACTTATGGTTGAATCAAGCCATTTTACTGATATTTTATCAAGAATACTGGTCCTTTTTCCGGCGTATATGATCTATTATTTTTTCTTCAGTACATTGACGGTTTTAATTTCGGCAAAAAGCAAAGCTTCGTCATCCGCTTTAATCAGTTTAATTGGCTCGTGGATAATTCTGTCGATTTTTTTACCTAAAGGAATTCAGTTTGCAGCGCAGAATCTCTATCCTACTCCATCAAGAATTGCCTTTGAAACCCAGGTAGAAGAGGATGTTATGAAAGTAGGCGACAGCCACAACCCCAACGATCCGCATTTTAAAAACATTAAAGATTCGCTTCTGGCAAAATACAATGTGAAAACAACGGATGAACTTCCGGTTAATTACGGTGGAATTGTGATGAAAGAAGGAGAAAGAATCAGTGCAAAACTGTATGTTGATCATTTGAAAAGACTTCAGGATCAATACGATCGACAACAAAAACTGAATGAAATTTTCGGTTTCATCAATCCTGTGATGGCGATTAAAAATCTTTCAATGACCGCTTCGGGAACAGATTATTTTGCGTACCGGCAATTTCAGAATCAGGCAGAGAAATACCGCTATACACTCGCCCAGCGAATGAATGATTTACAGATTGAACACATCCGTAACACCCCACCCAAAAAAGGTGAAAAACAGGCAATGGTAAGTAAAAAAAACTGGCAGGAATTTCCTGATTTTCAGTATGAGTTTACGTCAGTTAAAGAAAGTCTGGGTAACCAGATTCTTCCTCTGGTTGCTATTCTTTTCTGGTTCCTTGTCTGTGTTCTGATGATTGAATTAAGTGCAAAAAATTTAAAATTAATCTAATGAATCATTATTTATTTAAACAGTTTTACCGCAACAAAGCCTACATTATTTCTTTGTTGATTCTTCTTTTTGCCGGTTTATGCTCTCTGTACACCGGTAAAAAATTTCTGGACAGGAATGAAGAAATTATGGCTAAAAGTGCAACCTATCAAAAAAACAGCATCGCTAAAAATGTGGAATTACACAGCGATAACATCGGTCTTTTACTCTATTATGTGAAATTTAATCTCGTGAATGAAATACCCAGACTGGCTGCTTTAAGTATCGGTATGAGAGATTTGAATCCTTCCATTCAGGGCGTTACAATACGAAACCTGGAAGAACAAAAAAACAATTCCGATTTTTTCAACCCTGCGAATGCAGCGGTTGGAAATTTCGATTTCTCTTTTGTGATGATATTTCTTTTTCCACTCGTGATTATTGCCTTGTGCTACAATATCATTTCCGAAGATCAGGAAAAAGGAACCTGGAAATTACTCTCAGTGCAAAGTCAAAATGTAAGAAAGCTGATTGATGCTAAGTTGCTGTTCCGTTTCCTGGCCGTAAGCTCGGTTTATGTTTTATTGTTAATTGCTGCCCTTTTTTACATTAAAATTCCAGTAGACCTGGCCTTCGCTATTTTTGCTTTGTCCGGTTTTCTATATTTGGCTTTCTGGTTTGCCTTATGTAGATGGATTATTGGTTATCAGAAGTCCTCTTCGTGGAATGCTTTAACCCTGGTGATTTTCTGGCTGAGCATGAATTTTGTAATTCCGATGACTGCAAATATGATGATACAGAAATTGATTCCTGTAAAAGAAGGATTGCAGGCACAAATCGAACAACGGGAAGGTTATCACAATAAGTGGGATGAACCGAAAATTCCTACAATGCAAAAATTCTATAAAATCTATCCTCAGTTCAGCCAATACGAGATTGCGGAAAACAGCGACTTTTCTTACGCCTGGTATTACGCAATGCAGCACATGGCGGATGTGGAATCGGCAGCTTCTTCAAAGAAATATCATGAAAAAATGCATAGCAGAAACAATGCAGCCATTTACTTAGGGTATATTTTACCGAATATTCAAACACAATGGATTCAGAGCAATGTTGCCGGAACAGGAATGGAAAATCAGCTAAATTATGCAGAAAACCTGAAAAATTTCCACGAGAAACAAAGGCTGTATTTCTATCCTTATATTTTTGAAAATATAAACGGAAAAATGATCGACTGGAAAAAACAGACTGTAAAAATCTTTACGGATTCTGAGAAAATTAATCTTTTCAGCTTACTTCTTCCCTATTTCATTTTAATTTTTTTATTGCTAATCCTTTCACAAAACAAATTCAGAAAGCTATGTTAAAAACCATCAAACTTCATAAAAAATACAACGATTTTACCGCTTTAAAATCTCTTGATCTTGAAATTCAGGAAGGGGAAATCTTTGCTCTTCTCGGACAGAACGGAGCCGGTAAAAGTACAACTATCAATATTCTTTTAGGCCTGATTAAAGCTACTTCCGGTGATGCCTTCATTAACAATATTTCAGTAAAAGATCATCCCGAAAAAATTAAAAAACACATGGCATACATTCCTGAAACTGTATTACTTTATCCGAATCTTACCGGAATTGAAAATCTTGATTTCTTTTCAAAAATTGCGGGATTTAATTATAATAAAGAAGAACTTTCTGGTCTTTTACAACAAACCGGTTTACAGGAAACTGCTCATAATAAACCTTTAGGAAGTTATTCAAAAGGAATGCGGCAGAAAGTTGGAATTGCTATCGCTCTCGCTAAAGATGCCAAAGTTCTGCTCCTTGATGAGCCGACCAGCGGACTCGACCCGATTGCCACCGCTGAATTTACAGAAATTGTAAGAATGCTAGGCTTAGAAGGACGAACTGTTTTAATGGCCACCCATGATATTTTCAACGCGGTAAGTGTCGCTACGAATATCGGAATTATGAAACAGGGAGAACTGGTGCAAAATATTCCATCCAAAGCGTTTTCGGCCGAAGAACTGAAGGAACTGTATTTGAAGACAATCTAATTATTTTAAATTTTAATTGAAATACATTATTGATATGTATTGTAACTTCTCTGTATTATCTTTTTTTACAAGAATCTTATGAATACTTGATCTCATAGTAGTAATAAGATGGAGAGACAGGAGCTCCTATCAACTTTACGGCCCTTATTTAATGGAAATAATTACAATGAATTACTTAAAAAAGTTTAATATATTTGTTAAAGATACAATTCGTCTTTATATTGATTAAGAATTTCACCTCAATGAGAATATATTTTGGCTATTTAGTTCTTCTGATATTATTTCCGTTACAAATACATGCGCAGCAAAATCTGTCAGCCGACGAATTATTTGCAAAAGCAAGAACTGCTGCGTTTGAAAATAAGGATTATACCAACTCTATTGTATTGGCTAAACAAGCCCTGGAAAAAGCCCCCGATTATACCGATATTTCAATTTTTTTAGGAAGAGTTTATACGTGGAATAAGGATCCGGAGTCTGCAAGAACCGTTTTTGAGGCGCTTGGAAAAAAAAATATACAGGATGAAGATTACTTTATTGCCTATGCATCCTTAGAATATTGGAATGACCAGTATAGTAAGGCCAAAGAGATCCTCGACAAAGGGTTATCTTTTCATCCGCAATCTGAAGCGCTTTTACTTTTAAAAGCAAAAGTAAATTATGCAGACAAAGATTATATTGAATCCGAAAAGGCCATTAAATATATTCTAGCCATCGATCCGAAAAACACGGAAGCCAACAGCCTTGCCGTAAAAGTGAAGGAGTTTACTTCTAAAAACGCTATAAGCATTCTTTATAACTATTCCCATTTTGATAAGCAGTTTGATGACGACTGGCATGTTGTAGGGATCAGCTATAAAAGGGTTACCCCTATTGGAGCCGTGATTATCAGAGGGAATTATGCCAACAAATTTGCTCAAGACGGTACCCAGATTGAGCTGGAAGCTTATCCACGGTTATCAAAAACATTTTACTTGTATGTGGGAGGTGCCTATTCCAATGATGTCGGGCTTTTCCCGAAATACCGTACAGGGGTATCCCTTTATGCTAATCTTCCTAAGAGTTACGAAGGAGAAATCGGATACAGACAGCTTTATTTCAGCAACAGCATCTGGATGTACACAGCATCTATCGGAAAATATTACAAGAATTTCTGGTTTAATATAAGAACCTACATTACGCCGGATAACAAAAATATCTCGCATTCCTATACCGGAACAGTACGCTATTATACGAAAAGTGCTCAGGATTATATTGGCTTTCAGATCGGCACGGGAATAAGCCCTGAAGAAAACCGAAATAACCTTCTTGAAAATGAAACTTTTAAGCTTAAAACTTTTAAAGTAGGTGCCGAATATAATTTTACAGTACAATCCAATATATTCTCTGTAGGAACCATGTATTACAACCAGGAATACCTTCCAAATACAAAAGGAAACCAGTTTGATATTACTCTAGGCTACACAAGAAAATTTTAGACTGTTTTATTTATTTTTTTTCATAAAATGAATAACTACAGAATCAGGCATTAGTTTCTTCGTGGTATAAAAACTTGAATTCATCCTTTTAAACTGGTTAAAACGCCCATTGATCATATTCAGGGCAGAAGCATCATTAGAAGGTTCTTCCTCTGAGTTTTCAAGGGTAAACAACTCCCCGTCGTGAAGATAATATTGATCTGAAACAAAATCAGCCATCATATTTTTACTCTGCATCATAGGGATTCCCGCTTTTCCTGGTTGAAGATCCGGAGAAAAGCCCCGTCCTACCCATGTAACAGTAGATGGCGTTCGGAGTTTATAATTATTTCTGTAATAGGCTACAATAGAAGGAGCAACATCAAAGTGACTTGCCGTTTTGTGAAAACGTTTTGTTTCCTTCAGTAATGGTGAATAAATCAGTAACGGCACATGAAACCTGTCAATCTTAGACTCCAGTGTGATCTCCGGCATACTATGATCTCCTGTAATAACAAAAATCGTACGTTGAAAATCCGGACGTTTACTGTAGTTTTCAAAGAAGTTTTTCAAAGCATCATCTGCATTAAGCAAAGCAACCAATTGGTTTTTAAAGCCCGCCGCCCATTTTTTCTGCTCCGGATTTAAAAGATTGGATTGCAACCTTTCGTTATAAAGTTTTTCATAATATTCTTTGTTATTAATGAGAAACGGATTATGGGTGGAAAGGGTAAGAAGCATTTTAAAATAAGGCCTTTGCTGTAATTTCTGGGTTTCCAGCATCTTTCTGAAAACCGCCTGGTCTTCATATCCCCAACTGTCTCCATTGTTTGCCGGCAGTCTTTTGTAAGCCCCCCCATACGATCCAATGTCTACAATATGATCTACTTTACTGTACTCGAGGAAGTTTCGGTATCCGTCAAACAATAAATTTCCGCCGTAGTGAAATCCTGTTTCAAATCCGTTGGCTTTCAGTATATTAAAAAGATTAAAATTTTCCGGTGTTTTTTCAATTTCCAGAAATCCGTTTTTTCCGAAAGGAAGTGATCCTGTAAGCGAAGGTAAGGCTCCGAATGTTCTTCCTGCAGAGCTAAGGCAATTCTCCCAATACAAACTTTTATTAGACAAAGAATCCAGAAACGGCGTAAAGTTTCCGACATAACCTTTAGGAGAGGTGTATGCATGTCCAAAACCTTCCATCACAATAAATACAAGATTCGGAACCTCATCGGATCTGTTGAAATAAGATCCCAAAAAATCGGGAGTATCCTCTTTTCTCCAGAAAGGAAATGACTTGTCGAGCATTTCAGCATTGGCTGTAAAGCTTTCTTCCCCATTAATTATTTCTCCGATTTCCGGGTGATCGCTGATAAAATTCTCTTCATTGGAGATAAAGAAATAGTTCCATTTACTCTTTGAAGCTGTCTGGCCGAAGGTATTATTTGTCTGGTTTAATTCCTTTGACTGAAACATATTACTGGGAACGAAAAAAGCAATCAGGCCAAGGCTTAAAAAAGCGATTCCGATATATTTCGACTTCAAAGCAGATTTTACGGCCATCCATAATGGAATGATACATATCGCAATCAAAACGATCAATAGCGCAATATTTTTTAAATTAAGCATTCCGCTTGCTCTTAAAATCTGTTTGATCTCATCTTTGTTGTAATAAAAAAGATCTGCCCCAAGCATATTTTGGGTCTCAGAGAAATATAGGAACAGAATATACTGTACTACAGTCACCAATCCGAATAGGACAAGTGCTGATAAGTTGGCCCAATTCTCTTTTACGGAATTGATAATTAAATAAATAATTCCAAAGCCAAATATCAGTTTAAACGCAAACAAAATATTTTCAAAAAAAAGATTTCCTGCAATTGAAGAAGGATTCAGCCTTGGGAAAGAATATTTGTACCAAAGCCATTCTGCTGTGATCCCTACTAAAAATAAAAGCAGAAAAACGACTGATACCATTCCGAATTTTTTCAACCCATTATTAAGAATCGCGGATATTCTTTCTTTTAAAGGTAAATTTTTGGTATTCTGATTAAACCCCTGTCTTGTCATCTCACCCCAGCCGTGGGATTTTTTAAAATAATCTATAAACCCCTTCACCCCGGCTTTCACCACGATGGGATGAAAATAAAACGGTTCTGAAAACGCAGTACCGATCAAGGTTAGAAAATCTTTCCTTTTGGTATAAACCTGATAGCTAACAAGATCCACCAAAATCCCATAAATAGAGTAAAGAAATCCCATCGATACGACCAGGGCAAACAAAATCACGAAAAACGGCCAATTGATAATTCCTAATAAAAGGAAAATTACAAAGATTATATATCCAGAAAATTCAACCAAAGGACCCAGAAATTCAAAGAAAAACCAATAAGGAAGACTTACCATGCCCAGCTTTCCGTATTTTGGGTTAAACATCATTTTCCGATGTTTCCACAAAGTTTCGATGGTTCCCCGCATCCACCGGTTACGTTGTTTTTTCAGGATATCTTTGCTTTCAGGAACTTCCGTCCAGCAAAGTGGATCAGGAATTGTAAGAACTTCATAAGGCTCATTCTTTTCTTCCATATACTTTCTCATACGGACTACCAACTCCATATCCTCTCCTACCGTAGTTTTATCATATCCACCGCATTCCAAAACTATTTTTCTGTCGAAAACTCCAAAGGCCCCGGATATCAGGATTAATCCCGATGCCCGCGCCCATGCCATTCTTCCAAGAACAAAAGCACGGATATATTCCAACGCCTGGGTTTTACCGAGGAGCGTTTTTGGCATATTTACACTTACTACTTTTCCATCTTCAATAACGCAATTATTAGCGAGACGGATCACACCTCCGCAGGCAATAATTTTTTTATCGGTTTGTTCCAGAAACGGTTTTGCCAGTTTTAAAATGGCATCTTGTTCCAGGATACAATCCACATCAATACACACCAGATAATTTCCTGAAGAAACATTAATTCCTACATTTAGGGCATCAGCTTTACCTCCGTTTTCTTTATCTACAACAATAAGCTTTTTAAAAGCCTGGTTTTTACTCTTATAGATGCCTTTTATTTTATTGGTTTCAATTGTACCTTGTACAAAAAAAGACACTCTTTCAAGCTCATAAGCTTCGATCAGTTTCTGCATGGAATCGTCTTTACTTCCATCGTTAATGATGATAATTTCCAGGTTGTGATAATAGAGAGATAACAGGGACCTTACATTTTCTACAATGGTCATTCCCTCATTATAAGCGGGAGCGAGAAGGCTGAAGGTAGGCGAATTGGGATTAGCGGCAATAATGCTGTAATCGGTAAATGTATTTTCTTTTTTATAACGTATTACAGCTCCTAACGCATATATTCCGACCCAGCCGTAAATAATAACTACTGCCGTCCCATACAGCAGGAATAACCATATAACAACTTCATAGATAATGTGTGAGAATTCTAACATACTTTTTCCTGGACTGCGTGTTTTATAATTTGAATTAATTCTTCGGACGATGTTTCATCTTCCGAAAGTTCTGATAAGTATTCCTTATATCCCAATGCAGCAAGAGCTTCCGCTGCATACAACTTAATCCCTGTATTGATATTTTCCAATAATTCTTTTTTGAGTAAGCCTATACAGGACTGATCCTTAGAAACTTTCATCACACGAAGAATTTCAAGCTGGACTTCATAAGGCTGGTCGGGATACACTTTTGTAAGGAACTGAATGGTTGAAGGATCTTCCAATGACAAAAGGGTATGCACGGCCTGTATTCTGACCTCAACTGATGAATGCTCCAGAAGATCGGCCACCATCGGATAAAAAGAAAGCAATTGAAATTTCCTTACCAATTTTAAAGTAAAAATGATAACAGAGCTATTTGAACTTCTAAGCCAGCCTTCAATAGCTTCTCCTGAGTTTTCAGGTATGCTGGTAATGGAGAGAAGCAGCCGGAGCTGTTGCCATTCTGAAATTATCCCCGAAGCGGTACTCAAAAAATCCAATCCTTCAAAACCTTTAAAGCTTACCATGGCATATTGCGCTTCCTGGTAGACCTGTGCGGAAGGATGGGATAAAAAAGAGGAAATTTTGGGAAGGTCCTCCTTTGCGTTCATGACCGTAAGTTCCTGTATCCCCCCGGCAATAAGATATGTTTTTTTCTGATCAAGCTTTTTAGCGGCTTCCTGCCGGAGATTGTATTCTTTAAAAAGGTTTTTAATTTTAATTTTTGCAGCCCCTGAAAATTTCTTTTCAGAATCTACCAGTTTTTGCAGGAATAGATTTCTAAATGAAGGACTCCTGGAAAGAAGTACAAAATTCTGATCAAGAGCAACTTCTTCATCTTCATAAACAATAACTTCCGATATTTTTTGATTAATAACCTTCATCCACCCCGAGATTCTCACAGATTCTTTGTACCGAAAAAAACTGTAAACAAGAATCCCTGTAATCAATAACAATACGAGAGACAACATCCCAAGGAAGATAAGAAACAGAAAATGTACAGAAGTGGTTAGCAGCATCGTTCTATTATTTAGGGGTAAATCTTTTTATCCTCAACATCAATTCATTGGGACTGAACGGCTTTACAATAAAATCAGAAGCTCCCAGATCAAAAGCGTTTAGTACCACCTCTTCCTGCCCCATACTGGATAGCATAATGACAGGAATCTCCTTTCCCATGGTTTGTATGGCAGAAAGTATTTCTATTCCTGAAGCAAAAGGCATCATGATATCGGTGATGGCAAGGTCTACATCTTTCTCTTTTAAGGTTTCGATGGCTTCTTTACCATTACGGGTAAGGATTACTTCATGCCCTTCCTTTAATAATTTGTGTTCTATCGTTTTTAGAATCAGTTCATCGTCTTCAGCGATCAGAATCAACATAGTCTTTTGTTTTTATTTTATTAAACCTTTTATTAAATTTAATCCGATTGTTATTTCATTGATAATTTCCTGCTGTAAAGAGGTGAAATCCATAGTTTCATCCGCTTTCTTTTCCCAGTATAAAGCAGTTTCTGCCAGCTTTATCAATCCGGCAGTTCCGGCTGTACCTTTTAGTTTGTGAAGAACTTTCTTCAACTCATCTCTGTTTTCTTCAGCCGATGCAATTCTTATATTATTTTCCGCCTCAGATAGCTGTTGGACCACCAGATCCAGGAAAATCGCTCTAAAATCATCATCGTCTCCCGTTTGATCATTGAGAAGATTCAGATCAAGATATTTCTCAGTTTTTACAGTATTTCCTGTTTCTATCGTTTGAACGGAAATGTATTTTTCTAGCATTTCCAAAAGATCTGACTGTCTCAGGGGTTTCGGAAGAAAATCATTCATTCCGGACATGATGCATTTTTCCTTTTCACCGATGATGGTTCCTGCTGTTACACCAATGATCGGAACATCATGATATCCTGGAAGAAGACGAATTTGTTTAGTAGCTTCAATACCGTCCATTACCGGCATTTGGACATCCATCAATATCACCGAAAAATGTTTGTTTTTACATTGTTCCACTGCTTCCAGTCCATTTACCGATTCTGTAAGCTCAGCATCGGGAATCAAAGATTTCATCATTTTGTTGTTAAGAACCATATTCACAGGGTTATCATCAACAAGTAAAACCTTAAGATGTGGTGGAAATAAAAAATTTTCTGCTTCCTGCTCATCAGCTGCCGGTATTTCTTTTACATTATCATGTACTACACGTTTTAAAGTTCGGTAGAGTTCTTCTGATTTTATAGGTTTTAACAGGAAGTAGGAATTTTCTTCTTGCCGGAAAGAGTTGAGCACATCATGCTCTTCCGAAGAAGTATGAAGAATAACCAGGGGTGAAGTTTCATTTTTTTGAGCAAATAATTCCTTAATTTTCTCAATAGTTTCCAACCCTGAAATAATGGGCATATGATAATCCATCAAAATAACATCAAAATGTTCTCCATCCAATAAAATCTGCAAAGCTTCCATCCCGTTGGCTGCTAATTTTGACCCAATATTTTTATAGGCCAGCATGTGCTGGAGAATGATCCTGTTCGCCTCATTATCATCAACAATAAGAACTTTTTCTATTTTCAGTTCTTCTTCTTCAATACCTTCAGATTCCTCATAGGGAACTTCAATGTCAAAGAAAAATACGGATCCTTTTTCCGGTATACTGTTCAGGGAAAGATGGCTTCCCATATAGCCCAGAATATTATTGGATATCGTTAGTCCCAGTCCTGTTCCCCCGTAATGCTTGCTGATGGAACTGTTTTCCTGGGTAAAGGCATCAAAAATATGCTGCTGTTTTTCAAGTGGAATACCTATCCCGGTATCTCGTACGGAAAATCTTAATGATATATTTTGTCCTGTGATATTCAGCTTTTCTACTTTAAGCTCAATCTCGCCACGATGTGTAAATTTAACGGCATTACCCAACAGGTTAATGAGAATCTGTTTCATTCTGGATTCGTCAAGCCAAAGTACTTTCGGCAATCCCTGTTCAATATTGAGTAGCAACTCAATGTTTTTTTTCTGTGATTGATAAAGGATCACATTGATTACCTGGCTAACTAAATCATAAACATTCGATCTTTCGATAAGGAGTTCCATTTTTCCAGATTCTATTTTCGAAAAATCCAGGATATCATTAATTATATTGAGTAGATTTTCCCCCGATTCATTGATATAATTAAGATATTGAGTCTGTATTTCATTGAGAGGAGTTTTCAAAAGAAGATCTGAAAATCCGATCACTCCATTCAGAGGGGTGCGGATCTCATGACTCATGTTGGCAAGAAATTCTGATTTTGCTTTGCTTGCAATATCCGCCATTTTCTTTGCATTTTTGAGTTCTTCGTTGGTTTTTACAATATCGGTAATATTCTGTACAGAGACAATTATTCCACCTATTATGCCATCAGAAAGATACCATGGTCCTACTTCCAGGTTATAATGTTGGATGCCTTCTTTATGTGGAACTTCAATGGCAAAATCATCATTTTTATAGACCTTGCCTTCTAAAGCATTTTTGTAGATGGCCTTTCTTTCTTCAGGAACGTTAGGAGAAATGGTATAAATATTCTCTCCCATCAGCTCCATATTATTCATATTGAATTCTTCCTTCCAGCTTGTACTTACCGAAACATAATTAAGTTCTTTATCAAACATCGCTACTGCAACGGGAACATAAGTAGCAAAAGACTGCATCATTGCTTCTTTCTTCTCCAGTTCCAGATATATATTTTTAAAAGCATCAATATCCTGAATGATTCCGTACACCCTGGTACATACTCCGTTTTCAAACTCCGGAATTCCTTTTACTCTTACCCAGATCGTAACTCCATCATTGCGGACAAGCTGAAATTCCGCATCATAAGGAATACCTTCTGAAACAGCCCGGTTAAATAAGAACTCAACTTTTTGTTTATCTTCTTCTTTATAAAAACCGATTGCATTTTCAAAGTCGGGCTGGAATTCCTGATCTATTTTATGGATTTCTTTTGCTGTTTTGGACCAGATTACAGATTTATTTTTAAGGTTGACTTCCCAGCCACCCACCTGAGCGACCGAGCTCGTTTGCTCAAGCATTTTCTTGGCATAAAGAAGATCCCTTTCCAGGCTCATTCTTTCCGTTACGTTCAATGCTGTACTTACCACATACGGTTTTCCGTCTTTATCAATTTCCACAAGATTATGGTACATCCAGATCAGTTCTTCACCTTCTTTTGACTCGAGGATCATTGTTCCGAAATCTTCCTTATTCTGATTGATACGTTCTAAATATTTTTCCAGCAAAGAACTATTTTGTTCAGGAACGAGATCTTTCAGATTTAATCCGTTTACTTCTTCCGCAGAATAATGCAGGGTTTCTCTACCTTTTTGATTCACCTCAAGAATATTTCCTTCCATATCGTGCATGCTCATCAACCCGATTGCATTTTCGAAGAAGCTTCTAAAACGGCGTTCGGAACTTTCAAGCTGGCGCTTTTCTTCGATATGCTGGGTAATATTAATGCCGAAACAAAAAATCTCAGAATGGTCATGGTTTTGCTTCAGGTACCATTCTATAATTATAGCACCAGCGTCTTCAGTTTTTGTGGAGGTAGTAAAAACCAGTTCTTCATCTGTCTTAAGAAAGTTTTCGAGTTTGAGTTGCCAATCGTCATCCTGCTTTTTTATAATCGTTAAAAAACTTTGATTAACTGCTTTTTTTGGAGCTATTCCGAATATTTTTTCAAAGGTGGGATTTGCTTCTTTAAGAATAAATTTGTTATCAAGAACGCAAATCAGGTTATTGGAAATATCAAAGGTCTGTTGGAAATATTCAGCCTGTTTATTCTTTTTTTTGCCGATATATAAATTGGTGATAGCTTCTCCAATTTTTTTCAGAGTATCTATTTGGTTGTCGGAGAGGTTTTTAGGCTTAAAATCAATAACGCACAGTGTACCTAATGCAAACCCTTCATCATCTATCAGCGGTACCCCTGCATAGAATCGGATACCACTTTCCACAATTATAGAATTCCCGGATGATCTGTCGTCAGCAAGTGTATCAGGGATCACCAACACATCTCCGTTTGCAATAGAATACTGGCAAAGTGTATTTTCACGCTCCACACTATCCAAAGAAATCCCAATACAGCTCTGTATCATCTGGACATCACTTTCCATAATAGCAATAAGAGAGCTGGGACAGTCGGTAACCAGACAAGCAGTTTCTGCAAAAATATCTAATTGAGGATCCTTTGGCAGATTCAGAAGATCAAATAGTTCCAGTTTTTTTACTCTCCCCTGTTCATTATTAGGCACTGGATAATTCCCCATAACATTAACTAATATTTTGTTTTATGTTAAATATAGTTATAAAATCATTATGGGAAACTATTTTTTTACAACATCGTCAGCATATTCAATTAATATTATTTAATAGTACATTACGATTACAAATATTCAAAATTACAGTTGCGGAAAATTTAATCTTCAATAAAAATATCTGATAAAACGATTATTACATTTCCATTCCGGTTTAACTCATTCAATCGGAGTCAATTGTCGATAAAATTATTTGATAACAATCTCATCAAGGCCACAAGACTCATGCAAAGATTACATTCTTCGATGCCGTTTTTTAATTTTAAAATTCGTTGCTGTAATGACAGATTGAGCGACAATATTCATTTTGAGTTGATAACTTAAAAAAGTCACTCTTTTGCTAATCTCCTTACCATACCTTTAAAAATAATCCCATGAAATGGTAAAACAGAATACCAGTATAATCTCCCGGTCAGTCCATGCGGCCGAAAAACCGCTTTTTGCCAAAGCTTTCCTTTATAAGTTTTAAACATGAGCCATGCCTCACCGGGAAGTTTCATTTCTGCGAAGAGAATAAGTTTTCCTTCTTCTTTGTTTGCATATAAAACACGCCAAAAATCCAAAGCATCACCTTCGTGAAGTTGATCGGGATGTGTTCTCCCACGCCGCAATCCGGGTCCGCCAATCAATAGATCCAAAAACCCCCGTATTTTCCATAGGCTTTGCCCGTACCAGCCGTTTGTTCCTCCTAAAGAAAAAACCCGGTTCAGACATTTTTCACGATCATCGTATTCTGCAGTTCTTAGATCCGTAAAGCATCCATATTTTGGGACATCAAGATAATTTTTCAGATTGGAATCACTTCTGCTGCTGATAAAGCTATCCTTCCAGCTTGATATAATTTCCTTATCCTGAATTTTAGCGAGAGTTCTTCTTAAGGCTGTATCATATGAAAGTGGCTGAACACCTGTAATCTGTTTTATTTCCAGTAAGCTTTCTGGCCTGCATACCACCTCAATTTTCATACTTCCAACCAGTGCGGAAGCCAAATTATAGGATGTCGAAGTAATAAAATACAACCAATACGAGGACAGTTTGGGTGTCATTACAGGAACTGTAAAAATCTTTCTTTTCAGCCCTCTAATTTTAGCAAATTCCAAGAGCATTTCTTTATAAGTCAACACATTATCACAACCTATATCAAAATTTCTACGATAGGCCTTTTCTTTAAATAATGTAAAAATCAGAAAATCAAGAACGTTGGCAATTCCTATCGGCTGACATTTTGTGTGAAGCCACCTTGGAGCGATCATTATGGGTAATTTTTCTACCAGATCTCTTATAATTTCAAAAGAAGCACTTCCTGATCCAATGATAATTCCGGCTCTTAAGACCGTGGCAGGAATTTTACATTGCATAAGATTCTTTTCAACCTCAAACCGGGAACTTAAATGTTGGGATAATTCTTTTTCGTTGACCAGACCCGAAAGATAAATGATGTGTTTGCATTCCGTGTTCTCAATAAAATTGGAAAAGTTAACAGCGCATTCTTTTTCTTTTTCAGCATAATCATTGCTATTGCTCATCGAATGCATAAGATAATACGCTCCTGAAATATCTTTCGGAATATTTTCCAGGGTTTCAGGTTTTAAAAAATCTACTTCCACTACCTCCACCTGATTATCGTTAATATCGACACTTTTGGAAAAACGATTTTTATCTCTGCAACAACAGATAACCCGATAACCCTGAGCAGCGATAACGTCGATCATTCTTTTTCCGATGTATCCGGTTGCGCCGGTGAGCAGAATTTTTTTCATAGGATTAGGCTTTGGTGGTTTGACAATGTTTGCCGGTGAAAGAAAAAATTATACCTTTTCTAAAAGATGTCCGAAATAATCTTTCTTTTTTGCCAGGTAACTTTCATTGACCTCATTCGACTCTATTTCCAGCGGAATTCTATTCTTTAGCTTAATTCCACTGTTATCAAGAGATTTCAGCTTTTCAGGATTGTTGGTCAGCAGATTAATTTCATTTACTTTTAAAATCTTCAGCACTTCTATCGCGATATCAAAATTTCTGCCATCAGCCGGTAATCCCAGTTTCAGATTAGCTTCTACCGTGTCAAAGCCTTTTTCCTGAAGTGCATAAGCTCTCAATTTGTTGATGATTCCGATATTCCGACCTTCCTGACGCAGATAAATAATCATTCCGCCGTTCTCATGCACATATTTCATAGCAGCATCCAGCTGTTGCCCGCACTCGCATTTTTTAGAATGAAAAACTTCGCCGGTGATACACTCCGAATGAAAACGCACATTCACCGCAGTACTAAAATCTGTATTTTCCGCCACCCAAACCAGATTCGGATTCCAATCATCTTCGAACTCTGAAAATGCATAAACAGTAAACATTCCAAAATCAGTTGGAATATTCGATTGCGCTTGTATTGTCAACATAATTTAAAAATTAAAAAATCATATAGTACAAATTTATACTTTATTTTAAATAAAAATAAAATTATTTACTAAATTTGTAGATAAATACATTTTCTTGTGCAGGAAAATCCAATATCACACAGGAAAAAAAACTGAATTATATATTGAATACCAAAAAGTTATAATAAATGAAAGAGAAGTCCCGGATCAATGTTTCACTAATTACAACCTTTCGAAATTAATTTTTTTGACAAGGTGAAATAAAATAAAATAAAATTGAGCACTGATAAATAACAACCGGCCTTTTAATCCAGAGAACAGGCAAAACTTTACAACCCTAAGCAAGAATTCAGACGATTATGGCTAAAATAATAAAACATACCGCTCAACTGATTTTTCCGCATCAGCTTTTTGAGGATACTGATTACCTTATCCAAGATCAGCCGGTATTTTTGATAGAGGAATTCTTATTTTTCAGGCAATATGCGTTTCATAAACAGAAGATAGCTTTTCATCGTGCGACAATGAAGTTCTATGAACATACATTGAAAAAATCCGGTTTTGAGGTTGAATATATCGAAAGTTCATCAAAATACTCAGACATCAGAAACTTAATTCTGAAACTGGAAAACGACCATTTTAAAACTATAAAAACGACAGATGTTTGTGATAATTGGCTGGAAAAAAGATTAAGACAAACCAAATTAGATCTTGAAATTCATGACAGCTCTCTTTTTTTGAATACCAAAGAAGAGCTGAAAGATTACTTTGAAGGGAAGAAATCATACCATCAGACTGATTTTTACAAGCAGCAGAGAATCACCCGGAATATCCTGATGAAGGCAGGAAAACCGCTGGGAGGAAAATGGACCTATGATACGGAAAACCGAAGAAAATATCCTAAAAATAAAAAAGCACCTTTCATATATTTCCCGACAAACAATCAATATTATGAGGAGGCGAAAGAATATACCGAAAAACATTTTTCAAAAAATTACGGAATTCTTACAGATGAACAGCTTTATCCTACAACTTTCAAAGAAGCTGAAAAATGGCTTGAGCAATTCCTGGAAATGCGTTTTCCGGAATTTGGCATTTATGAAGACAGCATCGTGGAGAAAGAATATTTTCTGCATCACAGTGTTCTTTCTCCATTAATGAATGTAGGACTTTTAACTGCGGAAAATGTTTTGGAAAAAGCCATTTCCTTTGCAAAGGAAAATGATATTCCGGTAAACTCACTGGAAGGTTTTGTTAGACAAATTTTAGGATGGAGAGAATTTGTCCGGGGCGTTTATCTTTATCAGGGTGTAGATCAGCGGAATAAAAATTACTGGAAACACAAGCAAAAACTTCCGGCATCTTTTTATACTGCTAAAACGGGAATCCAGCCAGTTGACAGCTCAATTCAGAAAATTTTAAAAACCGGCTATGCACACCACATCGAAAGGCTGATGATTTTTGCTAATTTAATGAACCTCTGCCAATTCGATCCTGATGAAGTATATCAGTGGTTTATGGAAATGTTCATTGATTCTTATGACTGGGTAATGGTTCCGAATGTATATGGAATGAGCACCTTTTCGGATGGTGGCAAAATGAGTACGAAACCCTACATCAGTGGCAGCAATTACATCAAAAAAATGAGCGATTATCCTAACGGAGAATGGGCAGAACAATGGGATTCACTTTTCTGGAACTTCATCAATGATAACAAGGATTTTTTCGCCAAAAACCCAAGGCTGGGCATGATGTTGAGAACGCTTGAAAAAATGCCGGAAGAACAAAGGAAAGAGCATATAAAGAGAGCAAAAGCATTTATTGAAAATCTGAAATAATGAATAAAAATTTCAACATACGGGAAAGGGACCGGATTATCGAGATGGCCTGGGAAGACCGTACTCCATTTGAAGCTATAGCATTTCAGTTTGGGATCAGAGAATCTGAAGTGATTGAAATAATGCGTGCTGAATTAAAAGAATCGAGTTTTAAACTTTGGAGAACGAGGGTGAATTCCGGGGTGAGTCAAAAACATTTAAAAAAGCGAAATGAAGATATCATTCGCTTTAAATGCAGTAGACAAAGAACCATTAGCAATAATAAAATTTCTAAAAGATAATAGAGTAATCATGAAAAATATTATCATCGTCGGATGTGGAAAAGGAATTGGACATGCAACAGCAGAAATCCTTTCCGAACAAAATAAAATCATAGGAATTTCAAGAACAATAAATCCCGGGGTAAATCACGCTAATATAACATTCCATCAAATGGATATTCTTTCCGGAAATTTAGATGAAATTACTTTTCCTGAAGTTGTAGACGGACTGGTGTACTCTCCCGGAAGCATTAATCTGAAACCGTTTAACAGGCTTTCCATAGATGAGTTCAAGAATGATTTTGAAATTAATGTGATAGGAGCAGTGAAAGTTATTCAAAAGCTTTTACCGAATCTTAAAAAATCTGAAAGTGCCTCTATTGTACTTTTCAGTTCTGTAGCGGCAAAACTGGGAATGCCGTTTCACTCTTCAATTGCTGCCAGCAAAAACGCTGTGGAAGGTCTTACCAAAAGTTTAGCGGCTGAATTTTCGGCACATAAAATCAGGGTAAATGCCATTGCCCCTTCTTTGACAGATACTGAGCTCGCCTCAAGCCTCTTATCAACTCCTGAAAAAAAGGAAGCATCCGCTAAAAGGCATCCTCTGCAAAGAATTGGAAATGCTGAAGAAATCGCGGAAATGACAGCTTTTTTAATTTCCGATAAATCTTCCTGGATTACGGGCCAGATTTTTGGAATCGACGGTGGAATGGGAAGTGTGAAACTTTAACGTAAAAAGATATATTTTTAGATTAAATTTGTGCCATGAATACCGATTTTTTCATTGATTTGCTTCATCAGGTAAAAGAATTTGAAAACTCCGAAGCTTGTAAACCTCATTCTACCACTGAGGATTTCCGTCTTTGGATGAATGATCAGAAATACAGAAAAGAAAGCCCTACAAAGCTTTTTAAAAATGAAGAGCATCAGGTTGCTTTTACCGAAAATGAAATCTGCAAACAGGTTCTGCTTTTGGCAAGATATTCCAAGCAACTTATTAGAAAAGGGCTTAATGACTTTCCTGAATTAGCCAATGAAGAATTCACCTATCTGTATAGACTGAAAGATGAACCAAACCTGACTAAAATTCAGCTCATTGAAAGAAACGGACATGAGAAACAGACGGGAACTCAAATTATCAAGCGTTTATTGGAATACGGTTTAATTGAAGAAAAAAACGACAGCGAAGACAAAAGAAGCAAACGTCTGAACATCACTAAAAAAGGAGAAGATTATTTCCACCGTTCTGTTAAAAAAGTAAATATCACTTCAAGAATTCTTGCCGGGAAGCTTGAAAATAATGAAAAAAATGAGTTTCTGGAATTACTCAGAAAGCTTAATGATTTTCATTCTAATCTTTACTTTCAATATAAAAATTCTAATATTGACGAGATTACTGAAGCATTCGACTAGATCCAGAATTACGTGAAGTTTAAACCATGATCTCCTTAAATCGCCTATTCCCGGACCGACACCGGTTGTAAAGGCTAAACCACCAAATAAAGATTCTCTCTTCGAGGTTGCTTTTTTGTTTATTTAAATGAGATCTTTTTCTCAATTTTCCTATCTTTAAATTTTCAAGTAAGAATTTTCTATGAGCAAGCCTTCTGATCCTAATGCAGAAATGATGAAACGCCTGCAGGACATGCAGAAAGAACAGCTTATCATTGTCCGTTTAGCCAAAGACTTTTCTACCGTTTTAAACAAAAAACAACTTCTTTCTGTTCTCAATACCTCTTTCAAAACTGAACTGGGCTTTAATGATTGTATGATCATCAGGGATTACAGAGGGACTATTGAAATGCTCATCAGTGGGATTGAAAATCAAAATTATACTATAGATCATGCACTTGATACGTATTTAAAAAAATGCCTTGATTCCGCGGAACCCCTGTTTTTTGATCTTAAAGAATTGTCATCACTTCCTTCCTGTTTTACCGAAGTTAGAAATTCGGGAATGCGAATGGCTGTGGGATTAGGTCTGCCTGCTGTTAATGAAAATAAAAATGTGCTTTTCCTTTTCTACAGAAATTTTATCTCAAGAGATGCTATTCCGGAAAGAATTTTAAACAGCGTTTCTACCCAGGTTTCCATTACTCTTCATAATATTGATGTTCAGGAACAATTGAAAGCGTTTCAGGGAAATATCCAGAACTTTCCTAAAGAAACTGAAGAAGAAAAGAAAAGTGAGTATGGCTTTCATGGAATTGTAGGACAAAGTGAAGTAATGCAGACTATTTTTGAACAGATCTCGCAGGCAGCTCCATCACAATCCAATGTCATCATCTTTGGAGAAACGGGTACAGGAAAGGAGCTTATAGCAAAGGCTATTCATGAACTTTCAGAATTTTCGGGAAAGAAGATGATCAGGATAAACTGTGCGGCTATTCCTGCCAATCTGATAGAATCCGAACTTTTCGGGCATGAAAAAGGAAGCTTTACCGGAGCAACCGAACAGCGGAAAGGAAAGTTTGAACAGGCGCAAAACAGCACCATTTTTCTGGATGAAATAGGTGAACTTCCCCTGGAATTGCAAGCCAGACTTCTGAGGGTTCTTCAGGAAAAAGAAATCGAAAGGATCGGGGGAAACAAAAGAATAAAAGTGAATGTAAGGATCATTACGGCCACCAACAGGAATCTTGAAAAAGAAGTCGCGGAAGGACGGTTCAGAAGTGATCTTTTTTACAGGCTGAATGTATTTCCTATCCATCTTCCTGCCTTGCGGGAAAGAAAAGAGGATATTCCTTTACTGGCAAACTACTTCCTTGAGAAACTCTATTCTAAGACAGGCAAAAAGATTACCGGTTTTTCTCAGAACGTGGCAAAAATGATGATCGCCAATCCATGGCTCGGTAATATCCGTGAACTGGAAAATATGGTTGAAAGAAGCATGCTGACGGCAAAAGGAAATATGATCAGGGAAATGGATTTTCCCAAAGTTATTAACTCTCAAAATACGGATCAGGATTTCCGGATCAAAACGCTCCAGGAATTCGAAAAGGAATATATTCTAAAAATAATCAAAAAATGTAACGGCCGTATTTTTGGTGAAACAGGTGCTGCAAAGCTGCTGGGATTACCGCCAACCACGCTGATTTCCAAAATGCAGAAACTCGGAATAGAAAAAAAACACTATTTCAAGGGATCTGAATAATGTTTGTCAAGCTCCATTTCTATTTTCCCGGAAGACAAAGCCCAGAAAATCCAAAGGCCTAAAATGATCAGCAGCGACAAGACCGGGATCCAGAACGACAGGATTAATGCAATCACATAAATCGGAAGCCCGTAAAGGTAATTATTATGGATCTTTTTTATAGCAGCATCGGTAATACCGGGACGCAAAAGTTTTTTATTCCGGGTGGCCAGAAACCATAATAAATTATAAGCAAGATTGATCAGAACAAAAATACCGGTATAAAGTGCCACAACAACAGAGGAAGCTTCACCGTCAAAATACCTTGCCAGCAAAGCGGTAGGATAAGAAACTGCTGAAACCAGAAAAAGGATCAGTCCATTCGCAAACATAATTGCGGAATTCCGACTGTAGATCTGTTTGAAGATCTTATGATGGTTTACCCACATGATGAAAATGCTGAAAAATGAAAGGATAAATGCCAGAAATGCCGGCCATTGATTCTTCAGAAAGACCAGCAGATCATTCCCGTTCTGTATTGAATGCTCTTCAGGGAAATGAAGGTCCAATACCAAAAGCGTAACAGCTATTGCAAAGACGCCATCACTGAATCCTTCTATTCTGAGTGTTTCTTTTTCCATAATTACATGATTGATTTATTATTTGATATTCTGCGTAAAGGCATAATGATTTTGTCCTCAAATTATTTGAAGAATTATGATTAAAAAAATGAATGAAAATATAGTCTCCGGTTAGCTTTGCCCGTGATTATTTATAGCCTTTGTCAATTCCTAATTTTTTCATTTTGGAATATAAAGTCTGAGCTTGTATTTTCAGCAGCTCTGCAGCACCGCCAGGTCCGGAAACTTTTCCGTTAGAAGTCTGAAGCGCACTTATAATATGATCTCTTTCCATATCTTCCAATGATTTCAGCTGGCCTGGCATTTCAGAAGATTTTTCAATGATTTTGGGCAGATCAAAGCTTTCTATTTCTGCGGTTTTGGCCAACAGAACACTTCGTTCGATCAAATGCTCCAGCTCACGAATGTTTCCCGGCCAGTGATAATTCAGCAACTGTTCTAATGCTTTTTCACTGATAGAAGTGATATTTCTTCTCGAAGCAGCGGCATATTTATTCAGGAAAAAATGGGCCAGCAATACGATATCTTCCTTTCTTTCTCTCAGCGGAGGCAGTTCTATAGGGAAAACATTCAAACGGTAATACAGATCCAGCCTGAATCTTCCTTCCGCCACTTCTTTTTCCAGGGAGCGGTTGGTCGCTGCAACAATTCTTACATTTACTTTAACTGTATTATGTCCACCAAGCCGTTCAATTTCCTTTTCCTGTAAAACTCTCAGTAATTTAACCTGTGAATCCAGTGGCAGTTCCCCTATTTCATCCAGGAAGACTGTTCCTCCGTTGGCTTGTTCAAATTTTCCGATCCTCAATGTATTGGCTCCGGTAAAGCTTCCTTTTTCATGTCCGAAGAGCTCGGATTCGATAAGCGCATGCGGCAGTGCGGCACAGTTGACTACAACAATAGGATGAGCGCTGCGGTCTGAAAGCTCATGAACGGAATGAGCCACTTTTTCCTTACCCGTTCCGCTTTCCCCGACCACCAGAACAGACGTATCTGTAGGAGCTACTACCCTTATTTTTTCAACGACATCCTGAAGTACCTTGCTTTTCCCGATAATTCCTTCAATCACTTCACGATTTCCGTTATCTGTGCACAGTTCACAGCCTCTTTCCATATCATAACGGTATCTGGCAATATCAAGCATAACAATCATATCACGCTCCCGGAAAGGTTTTACCATAAATCCGTAGGGCTGCGTTTCTTTCACTGCTTCCAGGGTAGACTGGTTGGTATTGGCTGAAATATATAGAAAAGGCAGATTCATTTCACGCAGTTCCCAGGCGAGATCAATTCCTGTGAGGTCTCCTTTTAAAATGATATCAAGAAGTACCCAATCCGGCTTGCTGTCTGCAATCAGTTTTCTGGCCTGAACCACCGAAGATGCGATTCCTGTGATCTGGTAACCGGCCTTCATCAGCATCAGCTTCAGATCATTGGCTACAATAAATTCATCTTCTACAATTAATATTTTTTCTTTCATGATAGTCAGCCTTTAGTTGGAAGGAGTTATTTCTGTATTTCTTCTGAATGTAATTGTAATTTTTAATCCACTTTTATTTTCGAGATGGAAGGTCCCGTCTAACTGGTCAGTAAGCCCCCGCATCAGGTTCATTCCCAGAGATTCCGTTTCTTCAATATTGAAATCATTGGGAAGCCCTACTCCATTATCTGATATAATCAGTTCACAAAGATGGTCATCCGTATTTTTGAATGAGACGGAAACTTCACCTTTCCGGTCATCCGGAAACGCGTATTTTACCGTATTATTGACTGCTTCATTAACAATTAATCCCATAGGAACTGCCTGGGCGACGTCAAGTAACACTTTATCGGTATCCACTGTGAAATTAATTTTTTTGTCATATGAATAACATTCTTTGATATAAGTGATCAACTCATAAATATACCATGACATATCAATCATCGAAAGATTATCGGACTGATAAAGTTTCTGATGGATAATGGACATAGCATGCATTCTGTGCTGGCTGTTCTGGATAGCCATCAGGGCATCTTCATTATCCAGGTAAGCAGACTGCGTATTCAGCAGGCTGATCACAATCTGCAGATTGTTTTTGACCCTGTGATGGATCTCTTTTAAGAGCCATTCTTTTTCGGCAAGTAATTTTTTCAGCTGTTCGTTCTGTTCATCAATCTGCTTACGTTTCAGTTCCAGGTTTTTATTGGCATTGCTTTTTAATCTTGATCGGTTATACAACAAAGCAGCAAAAAGGATCAGTGCCAGAATACTTCCAATGAAAACATATCTGATAAAGGTATCATTCGCAATCTTAATATCCTGTAGTTTTGCTTTCTGGGTCAGCAGCTGAATGTTTTTATCTTTCTGTTCTGTCTCAAACTGAATTTTAAGACTGTTGATCTGCTTGCTTTTTTCGCCGTTAAAAACAGAATCGGAAAATTTTTTGTACAGCTGATAATGCTGTATGGCATCCAGGTATTTTCCCTGTATGGAATCTGCTTTGAACCACATTAAATGGTTTTCCGAACGAAGCATATCATTTCCGTTATTTTTGGCTATCGAATCAAAAAGCCTCGCTTCGCGGTACATTTTATCAAAGTTCCGGGTCTGGTAATGATAAAAAACAAAGCTTCGCAGCAATGAAGCCTGCTGATTGTTCTTTTCTGCATTTTCACCGTAATAGGCGACCAGTTTTTTGTAGTAGGCTTCGGCTTTATTAAACTGCTTTAAAATAGTATAGGTGCTGAACAGGATATAATTTTCTGACATTTCAAAATCCTGGTCTACGATAGGGTAACGTTCTCTATATTCTTCTATCATGGTAATAGCCTGCTTAAACTTTTTCTGCCTGATCAGCATCGTAGAAATATTATTGGCAACGGTTCTGATGTAGCTGTTATCTTTATTTTTTTTAGCAGTAGCTAAGGATTTTTCCCAATATCTCATGGCATCGTCGTTCTGGCGGAGATAGTAATACACCATTCCGATATTGCTGTAAATAGAACACATCTGCAAAGAATAATCATTTACGCTTTCTGCTGTTTTTTCTGCCAGAAGACCATAACGGAGCGCTTCCCCATAATCCGCCTTCTGAATTTCAACCTGGGAAATAAGGTTATAAACACTCTGTAATTCTCTGAATTTCACCGACTGATAAACAGAAAGGGATTGCCTGAGCAAACCGAGCGCTTTATCAGGATTTTCTTTGATATAATATAGTTCTCCAAGATCTTTTAAGACGCCTGCCTGATTCAGTTTTGATCCTGAATTTTTAAAAAGTTCCAATGCTTTTTCTTTCAGTCTAATTTTAGTATCAAAATACTCGGGTTTATTGTCATACATATACGATAACTCGTTATATGCCTCTCCGGTCTGTTCCTTAAATTGATGGGTTTCAAAATAAGCAAGTGCTTCTTTCATTTTGGATAAAGCAATGTTTTTACTGCCTCTTTCTTTATCTAGTTTAGCATCCAGAAATATGAGCTTTCCGGCAAACATCAGATCTCCGGATTTTATATTCAGTGCTTTTGCCTGTCTGTTCAGAATAGCGGCACTGTCGAGATCAGCCTTCAACTCTCCTTTTTTACTAATATAATAGTTACTCAGCCGCAACAATAAAGCGGTTTTCTGAGCAGTATTGGGGGAAGAGGAAATCTGTTTTCTCAACAGTGCAGGATTTTCTTGGATTTGTGCTTTTATACTCCATGAAAACATAAAAACCAATGAAAAATATACTACTTTAAATAGATTTTTAGATAAAAAATAAAGCCAGAAATTCATTTTTTAAAGGTAATATTTTATACCGTATTTTGCCATAGTCCCGTACTAGTTTTTACGGTGATAAAAATAGCAGATGATCATGGCCAGCCCCGGTAAAATCAATGTTTCGAGTCCAAATTGTTTTCCCGCATATGCCCCTAAAAAACAGCCTATCAGAAATCCAAGTATGGTAACCAACTGCTTCTTCAGGCTTGCCCAGGCTTCAGGGTGTTGAAAGCCACTTGACAGAAGCGTTCCAAAATCCAGGGAAGCCTGGGTTACATTTCCTGTCATCATGGTAGTAGGACCATGGGTTTCCTTTGCATAGAGTTTCCCGAAAGCATTCTGAAGCCCCATCGCAAAAACGGTCATCATAGCCACAGTATACATCATAACTTCTGAAAACGTTCCGTAGTAACTGAGAACGGCAACAATAATTCCGGCTAAAAAAAGCAATGTTCCTTCCCAGAATAACAGCGTGTAATGATTGATAACTTTCCCGGCAATCTTCCCTCCTGCCATAACCGCGAGAATAAAGACCGGAAAAGTAAGCAGCTTTACCCAGGCATGAATATCCGATCCCTTCACAAACTGATAGGCAAATACAATAAAGTTCCCTGTAACATGTGCCGAAAAAAGGGCATCTGCCGCTACAAATGTCACGGTATCACAGTATCCGGCAATCATGGTTAACAATAAGGTGACAAAGCCGATATTATGTTTTACTTCCATTTTTCTATTTTAAATGTGAACGGAGCATCCAGGCCATTTTCTCATGGGCTTCCAGTAATCCTGTAATGTAGTCGCTTGTCCCTGAATCACGGAATTCCACAGCGAAGTTTTCAATATTTTCACGAAGATGAATGATGATACTTTCGTGGTCGGAAAGAAGCGCTCTGATGTAAGTTAGGCTGTCGTTCGATTCAAGATGGTGCTCAGACAAATGGGTTAATTCAAGATATTCCCTTAAAGTAGCCGGTGCATAATGTCCCAGCGTCCTGATTCTTTCAGCCAGATCATCAATGATGTCGTCCAGCTGCCCGTATTGTGCTTCAAAAAACAGGTGTTTATTGTAAAAATCCGGTCCTTCGACATTCCAATGTGCTTTTCTAGTTTTGGTATACAATACAAATTCGTCTGCTAAAGTGGTAACCAGTACCTCAGCAACTTTTGCTAAATTTTCGTTTTTAATTCCGATTGAAGTTTTCATTTTATAAAATATTTAATAAGTAATAATCAAGTGAATATCTTCCTGCACCCAATGCAAGAATCAGTAACAGGGAAAGGGTGTACATAAAAGGAACATCCCGCACTTCCAATGAATCCTTTCTATGAACCACAAAATATCCGATAGCCGTCACACCAATGGTCGGTAAAACCGCAAGCCTGGTTCCCAATCCTGAAATAATCAGAAACGGAACTATCAGATCAGCAAATGAAGCGACTATGGCATTGAGTTGATCAGGCAATCCCAGAGGGTTTGGAATGACTTCCCTTTGCCCGTTTTCCAACCTGAATTTCTTTAAACCATGGACTCTGAACAGCTGAATGGCAAGGAGTACCCGGAAAACCAGAAATGAAGCATCATTGCATGGTGAGCCTAAATCCGATGAAAGGATCTGTTTTAAAATTTCCATATGTATTGATAGTTAAAAGGCAAAGCACGAACAGCCTAGAGCTCCCCAGAATGTGTGGTAATTATTAACGGGCACATTGCTCATTCTTGCCTGGTTATGGTTATGATGGTGAATATCGCAGCTTCCTGCACAGCTGTGAATTTGTGAGGTCAGCGGGGCTTTTAAATCCTGTTTCGCATTTTTCTCAATTTCTTTCTGAAAATGTCCGCCTGCAGGGTAATATCCGTTGTAAAGATTGGTGGGAGACCAGTCCGGAAGCACAGGAATAGATGGTGGTGCATAAGATAAGAATGTTCCTTTGGCATAGACTATTTTCCCGTCTACAATGGTCATTTCCGCTTCAATATTTTTGATCTCTTCATCATCAACCGTGAAATAATCCTGATCAAGAACTGCCAGATCGGCAAACATTCCCACTCTGATATCACCTTTTTTCTGCTGTTCCTGAGAGAACCATGCGCTGCCTTTTGTATACAGTTCCAGTGCAGTTGACCTGTCCAGCTTTGTTTCATGATACAGTTGAAGTCCGCCAACAGTTTTACCTGCGGTCAGCCAATACATGGAAACCCACGGATTGTAGCTGCTTACCCTTGTGGCATCTGAGCCTCCACCTACAGGAACTCCCATTTCCAGCATTTTTTTTACGGGTGGTGTACTTTCTGCGGCGCCGGAACCATAACGGTCTGCAAAATATTCTCCCTGATAAGCCATTCTGCTCTGGATGGCGATTCCTCCGCCAAGCATTTTTACCCTTTCGATATTTTTTTCATCAATGGTTTCTGCATGATCAAAAATCCATGGAAGACCATTAAAAGGAATATCCCGGTTTACTTTTTCAAAAACATTTAAAAAACGGGTGATGCTTTCATTATAGGTTGCATGAAGTCTGAATGGCCAGCGGTTTTCTACCAGTAAACGGACTACTTTTTCGAGATCTGCTTCCATGTTTTCAGGTAGGTCAGGTCTTGGCTGAAGAAAATCTTCAAAATCGGCTGCAGAAAATACCAGCATCTCTCCTGCCCCGTTGTGACGGTACATATCATCCCCCTGATATAATTTTACCGTGTCGATCCAATCGCTGAAATCTTCAAATTCATGCTTTGGTTTCTGGGTAAAAAGATTATAGGCGATCCTTACGGTAAGCTGTTTTTTCTCATTCAGTTCGTTCACCACCTGATAATCATCCGGAAAATTCTGGAATCCTCCGCCGGCATCAATGACACTGGTAATTCCGAAGCGGTTCAGTTCTGTCATAAAATGCCTTGTGGAATTCAGCTGGTGTTCGTAAGAAAGCTTCGGGCCTTTTGCCAGTGTTGAGTATAAGATCATGGCATTGGGTGTGGCAATAATCAACCCTGTGGGTTCACCGTTAGCATCTCTTTCAATATGTCCGCCTGCCGGAGCCGGAGTATCTTTGGTAAATCCTACTGCTTTTAATGCTGCCCTGTTCATTAAAGCCCTGTCGTACAAATGCAGGATAAAAACAGGCGTTTCCGGGGCAATGGCATTAATTTCCTCCAAAGTAGGCATCCTTCTTTCTGCAAACTGGAATTCGGACCATCCTCCTACGACACGAACCCATTGCGGAGAAGGCGTACGGTCTACCTGGTCTTTTAACATTCTGAGCGCATCAGCCAGTGAGGGAATACCGTCCCATCTTAATTCCAGGTTGTAATTCAATCCGCCACGAATCAGGTGAATGTGAGAATCATTGATTCCCGGTACTACTCTTTTCTTTCTGAGATCAATAAGTTCTGTAGATTCATCTGCAAACTGATCTGCCAGTCTGTCATTTCCAACCGCAATAATTTTCCCGTCTTTAATGGCCACTGCAGAAACTTCCGGAGTTTCTTTATTGAAAGTGTGGATTTTTCCGTTGTATACGATAAGGTCTGCTTTCATCTTTAATTATTTGGTGTTCAACTTCGATATAGCTTCCTGAATTCCTCCTCCGGCAACGGTGAAAAAAGACGGTCCGGCCAGCAGAATCAATTTTTTTAATTTCATGGTATCGGATAAATGCTGAGCTTTTAAATAAGACTGCGTACGGTAGGCATCAAAAGCGCCCAAAACCACATTTTCTGCCACCAGGGCTGTCGGAGAATCAATTCCGGCATCTTTGATATCACTGGCAAAGGATACGGTATGTACCTGTAGTTTCAAAGCTTCTCTCATGGCAACACTTCCTACTTCTTTCATCAGTTCGGCATCGAAAGAGTTTCTGTTCCCCAGGCCGATCAACAGCAGTTTTCCGGAGGCAAGGCTTCCTTTCGGAGGATTAATTAATAAGGTTTCCAAAGCGTGTCCTTTGAACTGTCCTTTTTTACGGACTTCTGTAATAATTCCTTTTAATGCTTCATCCAGATGAATCATTCCGTTCAGTTCTTTGGGAAGCGCCGGCGGATTAAAAATATCTCCTTCCGTATACTCGAAAACACAGGCGATCTGCAAATCTGCTTTGGCAGCAGAAGGTCCCTGCACCAGTCCTACAACGGAAATTCCGTCAACAGTTCCCCATGTTTTTGAGGTTCCAATTGCTGTTTTTTCTGCAACAGCCTGTGCTGAAACGAATTGGGTTCCCGCAGTTGCCAACACCAATACTGTAAAGAGTGTTTTTGACCAATTGATATATTTTGAAATTGAATTTTGCATAATAAATGATTTAATAATGATTAAAATTTGAATCCCAGCCGGATATTCCAGAAAACACCGCTTTTTGCATCCTGAATGATATCTTCAATAAAAGGTCCTTTGTGGAAATACTGAAGTCCGCTCACCAAAGAGAAGTGTTTGTTGAAATTATAGGTAAAGCTGGTTAAATAAGCCGTTCCGATATACCTTTTATCTGAGCTGCTTCCGGGGCGGTTCAATGCTCCGCTTGGCCGGTAGACACCGTCGTTCAGGGAATATCGCCAGTTGAAGACAACATCCACCTGCATTTTGAGTCTGGAAGTCAGATCAAGGGTCATATACGGATGAATATCAATTAAATTGACAGGCCCCACCTGAGGGCTGAAGCCGAAATAGCCTCCTTTCGGATATAAAGGATTAAAGGTATTGAGCTTTCCGTCATTTTTAGAATGATCTCCTGATATATAATCGTTTCTCAGATTAATGCTTGGCTTGAATGTAAGGTTTTCAAAGAGATACCCTACATCCACAGAGCCCGTCCATGCACTGATCTTTTCGTTTCCAAAACGTCCGAACTGATAGGCAGCTTCCAGGTTATAGATAAATCCGCCGCCATATTTCCAGAGTCTTCCGCCAATTGTGTGACGCTTTTCTCTTGCTGTTCCGGCTTCAAAAACAGATTCGTCTCTTCGGATTCCGAGGTAATAGAGATCAAGATTTCCGGCTTCGGGAATAATAATTTTGGAATAAAGTCCCCAAAGATTAAGCTGCTTTGAAATGGTATTATCAAAAACGCCGGTCCTGACAGAGTCTGTCATCATCGCAAAAGCATCTAAAGAAACATTTTTATAGGAATACATGATTTTGGCTCCTGTAAAAGACAGCCTTGCATTGGGCCCTTCCCTTACAGAAATTAATCTACCCGAACCGTAGTCCAGCTCCTGTCTTCCCAGTCTCACTGTCAGCTTCTGATCTTCCCTGTTCACCAAACCTGCATCCAGAAAGAGATTCTGAATACTCAGCTGGTCTTCATCAATGCCTCTTGAACCGTTTTTTCTTCCGTTTTGCAAAGCACTTCTGATCTGTGAAAATATTCTGAAGTTTTTCCCGAAATGCCAGTCTGCATGAAGGTCATAGCGTTGGAGAAAAAAGTCGTTGTGTCCTATGTTAAGCCTTCCCCAATCTTCGTTGTTGAAATCCACATATTCATATCTTGCCTCGCCACCCAATGAGAGATAGATGTCTTTCTTTTCGTTGAGAGGGAGATATTTAATGTTATTATAAAAGCTTTTGGTGGAATCTTTCAGATATTCATAATTTTCGTCATACCGCAGAAGTTTAAAGCTCTGGGATGAGAACGTTTCAGAATATAAAAAAACTGTTATGATAAAAGCTTTTAAGAACAGTATTGAAGGTGCAGATTTCAACATTGAAAATGGTATATGAATTTTAGTGATTCAGCATATGGTGAGCATAGTGGATTCCCAATCCGTAAGAAGCACCATATTTTTTCATCAGGTCAGTTACAGGGCCATAGGTTTCCTGGCGTGCCCAGTCTCTCTGAAGTTCAAGGATATACTGAATGGAAGTCATGGGCTTTACTCCTGAATGGATCATTCTCTGTACCGCTCTTTCATGCGCCTCATCACTCACATCGCCACAGGCATCGGTAATGACATACACGTCATAGCCTTCCTCAAGTGCAGATAATGCCGGCCCCACAATACAAACGCCTGTCCATAATCCTGCGAGAACCAGTTTTTGCTTCTTGGTTCCTGTAATGGCTTTATAAGCGGCTTCATCTTCCCATGTATTCATCGTTGTTCTGTCGATATACCCTGATGTTGCCATAGGATATGCTTCTTCGATTTCCGGGAAAACAGGACCTGAAAAACTTTGTTCAGCAACCGTAGTAACGATAGTCGGAACATTGAATATTTTGGATGCTCCACACAGTACTGCTACATTATTACGCAGTTCGTTCATAGAGATACTTTTGGTTGCAAATGCCATTTGCCCTTCAAAATCAATTAATACCAATGCATGATTTTCAGGAGAAAGTAGTTTGGTTGATGGTTTCATAAAGTTTATTTAGTTGTTATTTAGTTTGAATTTTATTGCTTAAGAAATTTTAATAATTCTTCATTGAATTTGTCTTTTTCTTCGAGGAACAATGCATGTCCGCTGTTTTCAAAAGGAATAAGCTTAGATCCTTTAATAGCTTTGTTCATTTGCTCTGCTAAAGCATAAGCCACTATCCTGTCCTGTTTTGCCTGCATGATAAGGGTTGGAATTTTGATTTTCGGTAAATCTCCACGAAGGTCTTCGTCTCTTAAAGCGATTAAAGCCTGCTCCATTGCATAAGCAGATGACTGCATTTCAATCCCTCCAAGCCAGGTTCCTACACCGGGTGAAACAGAAGTTGCGGATAAAACAAATCTTTCACCTATAGTGTTCAGTAATCCCGGTCTGTCTACGCTTACAAGGTCTATCCATTTGGTAATATCTTCTTTTGTAAATAGCGGATAAGGATAATCCGGTTTTTTGGTATGAACAGGCGCAGCAGCAGCGAATAATGCAAGTTTACTGACATGGGCACTGTTGTATTTCGCCACGTAATGCAAAGCAATCGCACCGCCCATAGAATGGCCGCCCAACGTAGCATCTTTGATATCCAGTTTGTCCAAAACAGTTTTGATATCAGAAGCAAACTGGTCATAATCATATTTTCCATAAGGCTTATCCGACTGTCCGAATCCTCTCAGAGTGATTCCTATAACACGATAACCCGCTTTGATTAAAGGAAGATACTGGTACTCCCATGAAGCATCACTTACCGGATAACCGTGGATTAAAACAACTGGCTTACCTTCTCCAAGGTCGGAAACATGAAGTCTTATATTAGGTTCCACTTCGATATATTCTGCTCTGGCTTTCGTAGATTTTGCCGTATTTTGTGCATTAATATTGGTAAGGAATACCGCTGATAAAAGAACGGCAGTACCAAAAATTGATTTTAGTTTCATAATGATGATATTTAATGGCTGGTTTTTGACAGATTTATTGTAAACATGTCAAAATGGTATTGAATCAGCTGCCTTCTCTAAAAGGTTCTCCATTTAAAAAGAAGACAGCAGATTCAAAAAAGAAATTATCTTTTTAGTAAATATTTATGCTGCCCTTCTAAAACGAGTTCAGATTTTTGGTTATAGACTCTCACTTTTGTGGTCACTATACCTCTGTCTTCCTGTGGCGTTAAATCGGTGATTTCCAACGAAGAATAAAGCGTATCTCCTGAATGTACCTCCTTCAAAAAATGACATGATAATTCTAAAAAGGCAATAAAAACACTTCCGAAATAATGAGGCAAAAGAGTTGCACCCGGTGCGGTAAAAGCCAATACCTGCAAACCGTGGACTACCGGAGCTTCATGACCGTACCTTTTTGCATATTCCACATCGTAATGGATCGGATGATTATCACAGGAAACCGTTTGAAATGCTGAAGCATGTGCATCTGTAAGAGTTCTGCTTGGCGCCCTGAACACTTCACCTACTTTCAGTTCATCGAAAGTACGGGCAGGCACAATAGCAAAATCTTCAGGATTGAATTCCGCTTCGTGAGTTTTTGAGTTTTCCATATATTTTGGATTTGAATGGAATGATAATTATTCAGCAATAAATTCCAAAAGGTCTTTATTGATGGTTTGATGCTCTGTAGTGGGCATTCCGTGAGGGAACCCCGGATATGTGATCAGTTTTCCGTTCTTTAGTAATTTAATTGATTTTAATGCCGCATTGGCAATAGGGACGATTTGGTCATCCTCACCATGCATCACCAAAACAGGAATATCCACAGCTTTTAAATCTTCGGTTAAATCTGTTTCTGAAAAAGCTTTGATCCCGTCATAATGAGCAACAATTCCTCCCATCAATCCTTGTCTCCACCAGTTTCTCTGAACTCCGTCCTTTACACTCGCTCCTTCTCTGTTATAGCCATAGAAAGGGAAAGTAAGATCATAATAAAACTGGTTTCTGTTGTTCATCGTCTGTTCTCTGATATCATCAAAAACTGACATCGGAACACCGTCAGGATTATTTTCACTCTTAACCATTACCGGCGGAATGGCACTGATCAGAACCGCTTTCTTAGCTCTTCCGTTTGCATATTTGTTAACATAACGGATCACTTCTCCACCTCCTGTTGAATGCCCGATGTGTACAACATCTTTCAGATCTAAAAATTCAACCAGTTCTGCAGCATCAGAAGCGTATTGTTCAATAGTATGATTGTAGATATTCTGGCTGGAGCGTCCGTGGCCTCTTCTGTCGTGGGTAACCACTCTGTAGCCTTTCTGTAAAAAGAAAATTACCTGTGCATCCCAGTCATCAGATGATAATGGCCACCCGTGGTGAAACATCAAGACAGGTCCTTGTCCCTGATCTTTGTAAAAAATTTCTGTTCCGTCTTTTAATGTTAATGTGCTCATTGTTGTATTATTTTTTGAATTAAACTTATGAGCATAATGCCAAAAAATAACCCAAAACAACAAAACACCTGATTTACAGAATATTATTTAAAATATCATAATAAAAAAAACTACGAAATATCGTAGTTTTATGATTGCATTATTTAGTTTTGTATAAAGAAAGTTCAATGAAAATAAATTCCATTAAAATTCCGATCATAAATAAACAAAAGCCTTTGAGGTTCCAAAGGCTTTTCTATTGTTTGCTATTTGATGTTTTCTTATTGCTGTTTTACAAACTGTAAATCGCCCGCAAGTTTCACCTCATCGCTTACCATTACTCCTCCGCCCTCAAGCGCAGCATGCCAGGTAAGTCCGAAATCTTTTCTATTGATTTTGCCTTCAAAAGAAAATCCTGCTCTTGTATTTCCGTATGGATCTGCTTTAATTCCGTTGAAATCCACATCAAGAGTAATTGGTTTTGTAATGTGGTTAATGGTAAGATCACCCTTTACTTCATTGCTTAATGCAGAAGCTTCAAAAGTGATTACAGGATGTACTTCAACATTAAAAAAGTCTGCCGATTTCAGGTGATTGTCTCTGTCGGTATTGTATGTAGATATAGAATCTGTCTGAATAGTTGCTACTGTTTTTACATTGGTAAAAGTATCGTCTTCTGCTTCAAGCTGCACATCAAAATTGGTGAAATTTCCTTTGACATTTGAAATCATCATATGTCTTACCTTGAAAGTTATTTCACTGTGTGTTGGGTCTAGGTTCCATTTTGTAGCCATTGTAATTATATTTTAAAGGTTATTTATATCACAAATTTACAGGCATCCAAGTCTGGAAGTTGTTGATATTTGATAATAAATATTTTGCATCAAATTGATTCAATGATTTATTTTGATAACGGATTTGATAATAACTTTTAATGACCAGATAATTTTCATTAAATTCGTAAATCAAGAAATCAGTTCAGGACCTAACTATGAATATCAATCAGGACAGTTTTTTAATTCTTTTCAGTTATATCGAAGCTCACAGCTCATCCACATTAAGTTCTGATGACAAAAAATTTATACGAGAGTTATTTGTTTACAAAAAAATTGAAAAAAAACAGTTTTTTCTAAAGCAGGGAGAAATTTGCAAATACTGTGGTTTCATCATTAAGGGAGCAATGAAACAATATTCTGTGGACGACTCTGGAAAGGAAAATGTCATCAACCTTTATCTGGAAAACTGGTGGGTAGCTGATCGAGAAAGTCTATTAGGCTCAAAACCGTCCATTTATACTATTGAAGCCTATGAGGATACTGAGATGTTGATGATTTCAAAAGAAGACATTAACGAAATGACAAAAGTTCCGGCTTTAAACGAATTGACAAAACGATTGGATATGAACCACGGCATAGCGATGCAAAATCGCATCAATAATGCAATAAGCCTTTCCGCAGCAGAACGTTATCATAATCTTTTTAAAACTCATCCTGCATTTTTACAAAGATTTCCACAACATCTTATTGCATCGTATTTGGGAATTACAAAAGAAACTTTAAGCCGTATCCGTAAACAGAAATAGATTTGAGAAAAATTTAATAAGAATCACCAATTAAATAGTTAACGTTATTTTGAGCGTTAATAATTAAATCAAGCAAGCTATGAATGTTTATCATGCTCTACCATTCTTGACAGAATCACTCTTCTCAGTCTATCTTCATTCTCGTCGCCCCAACCGCCTAATACAGAAATTACAGGAATTAGTGTCTTACCAAAATCTGTGAGTGAATATTCAACTTTGGGAGGGACCTGAGCATAGATTTTTTTAGTGACAAGTTCATGCTCTTCAAGTTCTTTTAATTGAATATTTAATACACGCCTTGATGCATCAGGAATTTTACGCTGTAATTCACTTGGACGCAGATGTCCCTGATAGATAAACCATAGCAGGCGGATTTTCCACTTGCCATAAAGGACTTCACCAATAAGGTCAAGGCCACAGTTCAAATTCAAAGGTATTTTTCTTTCATGCATATACAAATGTAGCCCAATGTACCAAATTGTACAATAGGGGAATAAATTATCCCTATGCAATTCGATTTTCCGTTATTGCCTAAAATAGTGATACTTCGGAAATTTGTATCAAAGAATTAGACAATGGAAAATCAATTTAATTACAACAATGAACTTCAAGGTAAAATTGCCTTGGTAACAGGAGGAACAAAAGGGGCCGGACAAGCCATAGCAGAGAGATTGCTACAAGCCGGTGCAAAGGTTATTATTACAGCGAGAAACAAGCCTGAAAAAGAAAATGAAAACCTGCATTTTATTTCGGCCGATTTAAGTACAGCTCAAGGAACACAAAATGTCATCAGCGAAGTGCTGTCTACTTATGGCAGACTCGACATTCTTGTGAACAACCTTGGTTCTTCATCAACACCTGCGGGAGGTTTCATTGCACTAAACGATGAAGATTGGGAATCAACTCTTCGAGCCAATCTGCTTGCTCCGGTCAGACTGGACAGAGGGTTTTTACCGCAAATGATAGAGCGCAAAAGCGGTGTTATTATTCATATTGCTTCAATCCAGGGTAAACTGCCGTTGTATGATTCTACTTTGCCGTATGCAGCTGCAAAGGCAGCATTGATCAATTACAGTAAAAGTTTGTCAAATGAAGTAACCCCCAAAGGTGTCCGCGTGCTGACTGTTTCACCGGGATGGATCAATACAACGGCATCCACAGCGTGGCTGGGTGAGATTGCAAGAAATGCAAATAGTACAGAAGAAGAGGCCATGCAAAGTGTTATGGATGCATTGGGTGGAATACCTTACGGCAGACCCGCAGAACCGGGAGAAGTTGCTGAATTAGTAGGTTTCCTAGTTTCACCAAGAGCCAGCTATTTAACCGGAACTGAATTTGTAATCGATGGTGGCACAGTGCCAACAGTTTAATCATCTTAAAAAAATAAAAAATGAACCTACCAAAAGTTATCACAGATTTAATCGAAGCCCAAAACAATTTTGACAGTATTGCTTATGCCAATTGTTTTAATGAAAATGCAGAAGTATTTGATGAAGGCAAAACTCATAACGGAAAAACCGAAATTGAAAAATGGATTGATAAAGCCAACAAAGATTACAATGCTACTATGAAGCCTTTAGACTATAATGAAAATGAAAATATTTTATCGGCAGAAGTTTTAGGAGACTTTCCTGGCAGCCCTATTGTTTTGAAGTATCATTTTCAATTGTCTGACGGATATATTCAATCATTGAAAGTAACCGGTTAATATAATAACCGATACAATTAATTAAAGCTGGAGATTTCACTTCAGCTTTTTGGTTTATAAATACTGCTATTCATTCTCTTTTAATAAAAAATGGCTACCATGGTAGCCATTTTTCTAAATATTTTTATGATATTTCAATCCTTCTTGGTGGTTTCTGCTTTGCATCTTCCTTCTTAGGAATAGTAAGCATAAGCAATCCGTTTTCATATTTCGCGTTAATGTTATCCTGGTCAACAACATTCTTCGGAAGTTCAAAACTACGCTGGAAGGACTGATAACTGAACTCTCTTCGGGTGAAGTTCTCTTCTTTTGTTTCACTACTGTCCTGTTTCATGGATGAAATGGTCAGCAGGTTACCATCAAGACTGATATCAAAATCATTCTTATCCATTCCGGGCGCAGCAACCTGAACCTCATACGCATCTCCGTTTTCCTTTATATTTACCGATGGTACGGTTGTACTGGTAGATGAGTAATTGTTATTACCCCAGTTAAAAAGTTCACGACTAAAAAAATCATCAAAGATGTTTGAAATGCCTAAATTGCTGTTTCCGTTTCTTTTCATTAGATTATTCATAGTAATCTCTTTTTAAATAAGTTTAACAATTATTTAATAACACATCAGCTGGCCAGCTGTACCTAAAAACCAGCAAAAAAAATACCACCGGATAAATGGTGATATTTTTTCAGAATTTCTGTCAAAATTTCATTTTTGTGACACAAAATGAGTCCTGATTGTAATCCCATATCTCTCATTCCTTATTTTAACTGCGTACAGATTTACGAATCTTAACGAATGCACCGCAACTGATCCAAAAGGTGGATAATAATAGAGACAAACAGGTAATACCTAATCCGGCTTTATACAGATCATATCCTACCATATCGGATTTATAGGCAATAGATAGTGCCAGGATCCCAAATTCCCCGGTCTGAGAAAGCAATGCTCCACCATAAAAACTGTCTTTCCAACTGAAGTTCAGAATCCGAAAGAAAACGGATGACATAATACTATTGCTTATTAAAACGACCAAAGTACCGATACCAATCAGCATATAATTGGATAAAAGATAATTAATATCCAGTCTTAGACCAATGGATACGAAAAAAAGTGAAATAAAGAAGACCTTGAAGGGTAACAAAGAGTTTTCAAGCCAGTGGAATGCCTGTATTTTTCCAACCAGAACTCCTGCTATAAAACTTCCCAATGCGGCACTCAGACCAATGGTTTCCGCAATAAGACCAAAGCCAAGACAGATAAAAAGGCCAAAAAAAACCTGCAGATCATGATCATTTTCAAGAAAAGTACTTGAAATTCTGATCTCCCTTAAATTTCTCACCTTCCTGAATATTAAAAAAATACCGATGCATAAAGCTAAAGGAAGCACAAAGTTAAAGATGTTGAATTCTTCACCACTCCAGAACTTCAGCAGGGTCAGTACCGGAGCAAGAAGAAGGTCCTGCAATAACAGGATATTGAGTATAATTATTCCAAAGGCGGTATTTAATGTTCCATGCCTCTTCATAAAATCGACAACAACTGCTGTACTGTTGAACATGAAAAGGATGGCAATCAGGAGAATACTTTTATAGTCCAGGTGAAGTATCCTTCCTAGAAGATAGGCAAATACAAAGCTCAGCAACACTTTAATACTCTGCGCCATCACAGGCTTAATAATAAGACTTCTTTTATTCGGAATATTGATTTCCATTCCGATGAAGAACATCAGCAACAATATCCCGATCTCGCCAATAACTTCTATTTCATCTGGTTTATCTACAATTCTGAAAACATAGGGTCCCAACAATACCCCGGCAATAATATAAGCGATAAGATAGGGCTGCTTAAGTTTTTTCAGCAAAAACATCAGACCTAAAATTGTCATACACAAAACACATACTGTCCAAAGCATATCTCTATAACTATTAGGGTTTAAATATTTCAATCTTTAGATTCAAACAAGAAAAATCCGTTTAAACGGCAGTGTAAAGGTAGCTGGCCGGCTATGTGGAAAGTCAACAAAAAAAATACCAGTCGATATGCTGTGATATTTTTTCTGAAATACTGTCAAAATTTCATGGTTCCTGGCTGCTAAGATTTATTGAGGGAGACATCCGGTACATATTAATTAACTGATTATCAAAAATATATTCGTACCTTACCCCCATAAATCTAATTGTTTGCATAGAGCGGATAATTTTATAATTCCAGCATATGCAAACCACCGCAGTACAACCGCATCCCTTATCCCACAAATCAGATAGTAACCCATCTTCTCAGATCCGAATTGCTTATTTTATCATGGTACACCACAAGCCGGAAATATTTAAGGCAATGTTCGAAAAAATCTACACCCGAGATCAGTTTTACCTGGTTCATATAGACCGGAAAGCCAAAGAAGAGTTTACCGAGGAAATCCAGCAGTATCTGGTACATTTTCCCAACGTTTATATTCTGGAAAGCATAAATATCGTAGCTGGCGGATTCAGTATGATTCAGGCAGAACTTAATGCCATGGAATACTTACTTAATGTGAACGCAGAATGGGATTATTTTGTCAACCTAAGCGGAGAAGATTATCCGCTTAAATCACAAAATATTATCCGTCAGTTTCTCACAGTAAATAATGGCAGGAACTATCTTTTTTATTATGATCAGAAGTTTTACAGACCTGCTACGCTTCAGAGGATACAGAACCACTTCACTGAACTCACCCATAAAATCTCCTCAATGATTTATAAAAGGGCATTCATGGACGGTGTTACTCCTTATATCGGCGGAAAATGGTTTATGTTCACCCGAGAAACATGTTCCTTTCTAACCAATAACAAGCGGGTAATGGATTTTGAGGATTATTATTTACATACGCTCTTACCTGCAGAATCATTTTTTCAGACTGTGCTCATGAATACGGTTTTTAAAGATATTATTGTAAATGATGATAAAAGAGCATCTATTGAAAAATCTTTTTTTAACAGGGATCAATCCCAAAATCATCTTATCGGATTATTAAAAACTACTAACCAGCTTTTTATCCGAAAGCTAAATCATGAGATCCATCAAAAGATTCTTAAATATATTGATGAAACTTACGAACTTCCATTAACTGATGTGAACGAGGTGGAAAGAGAACTAAAAAGGGATGATCGTAACGATAAATGGTCGTAATACATTGAAAAGCTAGTCGGAATGGTTGTTTCGTAAAAAATGCAGTCCGGGTTATAACCCATTTCACAAAAAATACAGGATTATTACATTATGATACAATGACTAGCTTTTGAGAATTGTGCGTACTTAATGATATGAAGAAGCACAATTGTTTCCCTGTCTATTGTTTTCCGGAATTTTCACCCTGAAATACATTGGTATTAAAATTAAATGTGCAGTTATTTGTTAAAATATGAATTTTGAGATTTTCCACATAAACAGGATTTCCTTTTTTGACGTTATCCGTATTTGTTTGTCCAATATCTTTCGCATCCATTATCCACACTGATCCCGATCCGAAACAGCTTGCATTAGATCCTCTTTCTATAAGCAAAGCCGTGTCTTCCCCCAGACCGATTCCCCAGCAATTTTGATGTAAGATTATGGCGTGTGCAAGCCTCCCGAAACGTGCCCGATGTACAAAATGTGTATCGACAATACAATTTTCTATAAACCCCAACCCGGCACCTAATTCAATATCATGTTCCAGAATAGCTTCCCCGTTGATGGCTTCGAGAATGACTATTTTAGGGATACACATTGCTCCTGCACTGGTTCCTGCAATCATAAAATCCTCCTCTTCAAAGTATTTTTTCTTTAGCATATCTGTGAGAACGGATTGTGTTAAATATTCACAGATACGGTTTTGATCTCCTCCGGTAAAAAATACAGCTTTGGCAGCCTCCAATCTTTTTAAATAATAATCTGTATGGCAATGATCATCGGCTATATGAAGAAAATCAAAATTTGTGAATCCGATTTCTTGAAAGGTTTTCATATACGTTTTCTTTGCATCATCCGGTTCAGAGGTGGCTGCTGTGATCACTTCTATCCGGTCATCTTTAGATTTTACAAGCAATTTAAGAATCTCATAAGGAGAAAAATCATTATTTTTTTCCTTCATTTCAGGATCATTTCCATCCTTATCTTCTTTACCGCCTATAATTAGTAATTTTCCTTTGGGTGTCATTTTAAACCGTATTTAATTAGTAGTTATTGAATATTATTTCTGTTGATAAAATTTAAATTATAATGAAGTAAATCATCCTTTATCCGATTTCCACTAAATAAATTAAGTGTGGCTCCTCCTGTAAGGATATGTCCTTGTAAATTTTTGGCATAAACAGATGCTCCTGCTTTTAATCTTCTATTTTTTATATTTCTGGCATTGACAACCATTACAGTACCTTTACCTAAACATGAAACTTTGTAGCCTTTGTCAATAATTAATGCCATTCCTCTGTTTAAACCAATGCCTAAGCATTCCTTATTAGCTATGATTGCTTTTACAAGACCTTTACATCTTTCACCATGTTGAAACTTTGTATCTATGATACAGTTATGTATAAATCCAAGACCGGTACCAGTTCCTCCTTCACTTAATATAACCCTTGAGATGCACATGGCCCCGGCATCTATTCCCACAATGGTAAAATCCTCCTCATCATGGTACCTCTTAAGTAAAAGCTCCATTATTGCTGATCTCTTCATCATTTTCCATATTTCAGGCTCTCCACCGGCCAAGAAAACAACTTTAGCTTCACTTATCTTTGTATAACAATTGTGAAAATCTTCGGTATGCTGAACATTTATTATCCCAAAGTTGCTATACCCCTCTGCTTGTAGCATTTTAATTAGTCTTTCGTTAGCGCATCCACCAGAATTGGAAGTTGTAAGGATTTCGAGACGACTATCCTTTTCCTCTGGCAAGAAGCTGAAAATTTCAGACGGAAAATCTGGTGATGTAACCTCATTTTTAGCATCATGGAAAATACCCATGTCAGCACCTCTCATGATTATAAGTCTACCTTTTGGATTCATAATAAATAGTGATTAATTCCCTATCTCACGACAGCACTATCTTTTGTAAGTTTCGTAGTGTCTGAGATTTCGTTTAATGTTTGGATCGTATCTGATTTTTTGTCGTTCACAGTCTCTTTTTTATTGGACTGATTAATATACTGTGTTTCAGATTTTGTACATGCCGACAAAACCGACAACAGGAATAAAAACTGTATCAAGTATTTCATAATAATGGGATTTGATAATAGCAAACCTAGCCATTGAAAAAAGAAAAATATATGATCAAAATCACAAAACAATTAAAAAAATTAACCAAAACAATAAACTACACATTGAAAATAAATTTATTATGACATGAATCATAAAGATGTAAATTAAGAACTCTATACCTTTGAATCACACACCACAAAATTTAATATTATGAAATCATTTTTTTTAGTAACCGTTTTAGCGGGTAGCCTCGTCGTCAGTTGTACAAAAGAAAGACAACAACCTCAAGACACACAAACCGACAAAATCAATACCGGCGATAGTATGGTTTCCGGTACTGCTCAAGTCACCCCGGATTCAGGAGACCAGACACTTCCTATGGACAGTACAGCCTACGATGTAGATTCAATTAAAAACAGCAAATAGTTTTTTAAACGAGTATTTTATCTAATCAAAAAGACGTTTCATTTGTACTTGAAAAAAGTAACAGATTCTTTCATAATATCTTTTTGTTAGATAAAGAAATTATTTTTTCAATTAACAACCCGTAATAATATTTCATTATGGCAGAATCTTCATTATTCAATCAGACCGGTATACAAATTACATTATTATTAATGTTAATGATTATTATTGCAGGTTTAGTAGTACTTATCTTCAAATTTTTGGCTATTTACGGACGTATTTTAAGGAGGAAAGAATTGCTCGAAACTCAAAAAAAAATACAAAATATGTCTGCTGAAGAGCTCCATATTTATGAAGAAAGAGAAAAAGCCATCAATTTTCTGCCTGAGGAGAATCTACTTTCGGGTACTTTGCCTCCCAGGGATGAAAAAGGTGTCATACAAAATGTTAATTCTGTAGATGAATTACGTGTCTTTCCTACTAAAAGAAGGACATCTTCTTTTCAACAGTATATTTCACCGGAGCTCAGCAAATTGATTATTTATTTCTTAGGTACAGCGATCTTTTGGCTTGTGGCCGGGACTACTTTCGGATTATATGCAGGGATCAAGTATGTGGCACCTGATGTAGAGCATATCGGCTGGCTTAGTTTTGGGAGGTTACGTCCTGCGCATACCAATGCCGTATTTTGGGGATGGGCCTCCCTGGCCATGATAGGGCTTTCATACTATGTAGTTACAAGAGTAAGCAATATAGAGAATTACAATATAAAACAAGGTTATTTGTCCCTGATATTGGTTAATATAGCAGTACTTGCAGGAACTATCTCGTTATTTGCCGGGGTGAATAATGGTGGTGGTGAATACAGAGAATATATTTGGCCTATTATGATCACATTTGGAGCAGGTGTTGCAATTTCTGCACATAATTTATTCAAGCCTGTTGTAAAAAGAACCGTTACGGAAATTTATATTTCGAATTGGTATATCATTTCAGGATTCATGTTTATTGTCATTGTTATTCTGGTCGGATACATTCCCATATGGCAGGACGGCGTAGGGGAAACAATTACACAAGGATATTATATGCATCAGGCAATTGGAATGTGGTTTATGCTGATCAATCTGGGGCTGATGTATTATTTTCTTCCTCAACAGCTTAATAAACCTATTTATTCTTACAGCTTGGGTGCCCTGGCTTTCTGGACCCACCTTTTATTCTATACTTTAATTGGTACCCACCATTTTATTTTCAGCGCTATTCCATGGCGGCTACAGACTACGGCTATTGTTGCCAGTGTAGGTATGCTAATCCCGGTAGCTGCGGGAACAACTAATTTCTTACTCACATTTAATGGTGCATGGTATCAGTTAAAAAATAGTTATACGCTTCCTTTCTATTTTATGGCGATCATATTTTATTTTACAGGGTCGTTTCAGGGAACTGTTGAAGCGTTCAGATATACCAATCTGCTTTGGCATTTTACAGACTTTACGGTCTCCCATTCCCATCTTACCATGTATGGAATTATCACGTTTATGTTATGGGGTTTTTCTTACACCTTACTTCCAAGGCTCACCGGAAAAGAGCCTCCAAAAGTCCTCGTAGGCATACATTTCTGGCTGGCCTTAATCGGATTGCTCATGTATGTGATCGCATTAATGATAGGCGGAACTCAAACCGGAATGATGTGGATGAAAAAGAAACCCTTTATAGACGGAGTGATCAATATGTTTCCATTCTGGTTATGGAGGGCTATTGGAGGAACAATGATGTGGGTTGCACATCTGATTTTTGCCTACAATTTTTACAGAATGGTAAGGGTAAAAAATGACATTAAAATTCCAAGGACTCCTGCGGAAATACTGGCTGTCAAAAAACAGCTTACAAACAATGAGTTTAACACCTAAAAAATGAATGATGATATTTTTGAATGATCACAGGATACTTTTCGGTTCTGCACTTTGTCTGTTTATTTTTCTGACACTTTATATAGCTATTATTCCGGCTCTTGATAATCAAAAAATCAACAGACCCCTGCCCAGGCAAGCAAAAGTCCTTACCAATGAACAACGGGCAGGAAAAATGGTGTACATAGAAAATGGATGTGTTGCCTGCCACACCCAACAGGTAAGAAGTGTTGAGATGGATAATGTTTTTGGTAAGAGACCAAGCATTCCGGCAGATTTTGCAGTCAACCGCAGAACTGACTTTTGGCGGAACACTGCTAATCTTATGGGAACACAAAGAGCGGGTCCGGATCTTACCAATGTAGGAGAAAGACAGCCAAGTGCGGAATGGCATCTGATTCACTTATACCAACCCAGAGCTGCCATTGAGGCATCCATTATGCCTTCTTATGAATTTCTTTTTATCGAAAGAGATTACCTGCAACCGGGAGATGTGGAAGTAAAGGTTCCTGAAAAATTTCTTAAAAATAAAAGAAAGAAAATTGTTGCAACAGTCAAAGCTCTTCAACTGGTTGCATATTTAAAGTCTTTAAAGCAAACTGACTATACAGATAAGACCATTGTTCCGGCCTTTTTATACAAGCAAAAGAAAAAAGAAGAAGGCGGAGCTCAGAATGGTGAAAATCTGCCAGACGGGGCGGAGCTCTTCACTGCCAATTGTGCTTCCTGCCATCAGGCAAGTGGAGAAGGTGTTCCAGGAGCATTTCCTCCCTTGAAAGGAAGTCCTGTAGTGACAGGGGGTGATCTCGAATTATATGTCACCATTATTATGAAAGGTTACGATCCGAGGCCGGAATTTGCAACAATGCCACCTGTAGGTACTAACGCAAACTTTACCCCGGAAGATGTAACAGCCATTATGAACCACGAAAGAACAAGCTGGGGAAATAATGCAAAGAAGGTAACTCTGGACGAAATTAAAGTAATCATGGAAAAAATAAAGTAATATGAAAGATCTTCCGAAACAGATATTCAGTATTATACTGACTCTTCTATCAGTATATGTGGCAGCATGTGATGCATGTAAACTTCAACAACCTGAAGTGACACGTGAGTGGACCCATGGCACGGGTCCGGAAAGCGACTGGGACTGGTTTATTGTAGGTATAGTGATCCTGATAACAATATTAGCCTTTTATTATTCCGTAAAATACCTGATCAGGCCAGGAGAGAAAAATAAACACCACATCAAGTACAGTGTTTTCTCAGATGAAAATTAAGTGTTATGACAAAAGATAAAAGTAAAGTTTTCCTTTTCATAGATGACGATCTCAACCCAATTGCAGAGTTGGAAACCCCGATCGTTTTTGATCTGGATACGAAGAAACTGCCGGATGGTGAACACACATTGAAAATTGTAAGCCGATCCCCATCCGGAAAAGAGGGAATCAGAAAAATAAATTTTATGGTTTCCAACGGGCCTACAATAAAAATTGAAGGCTTAAAAAATAAAGACGTAGTAGATGGTACTTTATCACTAATGATTAATGCCTATGACAAAGGGAATCAGAAAAGTTTCATCATCAATGGAAGTGAAACGCCCCAAACCATTCCTTTCTGGATTTGGATCATAGTCATTTTGTTTATTGGATGGGCTATTTATTATGAAATAACAAGCTACAACATCCAGTAATAGTAGCTTACAGGTATTTATTTATTGATGGCGCAGGAGTCAATTTTATTATGAAAAGTATAAAAAACAATTAAAACAGACGTTATGGTTATCAATGAAAAGCTTTTATACTCAGCAGGTGCTGAAATAAAACACTATAATTCAGGTGAAATAATTTTCCAGGAAGGAGCAATTCCTATGTATTACTTTCAGGTAATAAAAGGGAGATTGAAGCTCAATAATTACACAAAGGATGGTAAAGAATTTATCCAAAATATAGTTTACGAAGGACAAAGTTTTGGAGATTCCATGCTTTTTATGGACAAGGTGTATCCTATGGAAGCAGTAGCACTGGAACCTTGCACCATTTTCAGACTGTGTAAAAACAATTTTTTCAGTATGCTTAATACATATCCACAGCTATACGATACTTTATGCAAGGCACTGGCTGACCGCCTATATTATCAACATATTATGCTACAGGCAAATTCAGCACAAAGTCCGGCACAGAGGATAATAGATCTGATGGATTATTTAAAGAGCGGCTCGGAATACAAAGATCCTTTTTCATTTAAAGTTCCTCTTACAAGACAGCAATTGGCAAACCTTACAGGTGTTTGTGTTGAAACTGCTATAAGAACTATAAAAAATATGGAAAAAAATAAAATTGTTAAAATTAAAAATAGAAAAATTTTCTTTTAAAGTGACTCAGGTCATAATACCCGTGAATTTAAGTTTATACATTCGCTTTGTTATTCTTTTTTAATAGTTATTAGAATATCATCTTTAATAACATTTTTATTCTATTTCCTTAAAGATTTAATTTAAACTTTTTGCAGATCCAATACTAGTCACGGATCTGTAAAACCATCACCAAATATTAATTTAAAAAATTCAGTTATGAACACTAGAAATTCAAACAACCGTAGCTCAAGGAGCAGCTCATCCAATGAAGACAGATCTACTTTGGAAGAAGTTTACCAATTAGGTTATGACCATGGTTATAATGATGCGTCCGACGACGAAGATTATGATGATGACTTTTCGGACTATGAAGATTATTATGATGATTATGAAGACGACGACGATGACGATGATGATTATGACGATGATGATTATGAAGACGATGAAGATAGTGAGGATGATTATGATGAAGATGAGGACGATGAAGATGACGACAGGGGTCGTGGAGGCTCCAGAGGTGGTAACCGGGGAAGGAATTCCAATAACCAGCAAAGAGACAGCCAGGGAAGATTTACTTCAGGCAGCCGTGGAGGAAGAGGAAATTCAGGGGGAAATTCCCGTGGTGGTTCCGGTTCTGGATCAGGCTCTAGGTCAGGTTCCGGAAGAGGCAGATCCTCATCAGGAAGTGGAACATCAAGAAGAGGTTTTGCATCTATGAGTAAAGCTGAACGGACAAGGATTGCAAGAATGGGAGGTGAAGCTTCTCACGGAGGCGGCAGATCTTCAGGTTCCGGAAGGTCAGGATCCAATAGTAGCGGTTCCGGTTCAAGATCCGGAAATAGCAGCAGTTCAGGAAGAGGAAGAGGCTCAAATTCCGGAGGAAATAGCAGAAACTCTGGTTCAGGAAACGGAACATCAAGAAGAGGATTTGCATCTATGAGTAAAGCTGAACGGACAAGGATTGCAAGAATGGGAGGTGAGGCTTCCCATGGAGGCGGCAGATCTTCAGGTTCAGGAAGATCAGGATCCAGAAGTGGACGTAATTCATAATTCATCCTATATTTTTAAGATTACCTCTTTTGTGGAGAAAGAGGTAATCCTTTTAATTATTCTAATAAATTAAATCATGGCAAAAACAGATACAACAACTACAGACAGTAATATTGTAGAAAAAATATTATCACCTGCCTCTTCTGATGAAAAAGGATCTTCTCTGAAAAAATTTTTCGTCGATGCATTAAAGGATATTTATTATGCAGAAGAAGCCATTATAGAAGCTTTGACAAAAATGCAGGAAGCTGCTACTACAGAAGAACTCAAAGATGCATTCGAGGATCATCAGTTGCAAACTAAAAAGCACGTAAGCCGTCTTGAAAAAGTTTTCAACCTGATTGAAGAAAAGCCACAGAAGAAAAAATGTGAAGCTATAGAAGGAATCATCAAAGAAGGCGAAGAAGTTATAAAATCTACAAAAGAAGGGAGTATGACCCGCGACGCAGCACTCATCATTGCTGCCCAAAAAGTAGAACATTATGAAATAGCCACCTATGGGGGGCTTGTTCAGTTAGCTCTCACTATGGGACATAACAAAGCAGCAGAATTACTGGAAAAAACGCTTGAAGAGGAAGAAGATACCGACTATAACCTGACAGAGATTGCTGAGACATATATCAATCTTGACGCTGAACAGGAAGATTAATGTGAAAAGAAGGGAGGTTTCAAAAATGGACAATATAATGCAGTGAAAATCCAATATGACAACCAGTCAATATGGTTTTCATACTTAAGAAAGACAAAAGCAAGATTATATGGTTTTGAGACCTCCCTTATTTTATCATCGAATGTAAGTGATAACAGTATTTATATGCAAAATTTCCGCACAATTCCATTTTTCCAGACCGTGTATTATTTTCTAACCGGAATATGGCCCTTGATCCATCTGGAAAGTTTCTTATTTGTTTCAGGTCCAAAAACAGATATTTGGCTTGTTAAAACCGTAGGCTTACTTCTTTTACCTTATTCATTACTTCTTGCGTACCTTACGATAAGTGTTAGAAAAAATAAGATAATTGCTTTATCAATATTAATTTGTTGCCTCAGTTTACTAATTATCGACCTATATTATTACATCCAAAAAGTTATTAAATGGGTATATCTTGTTGATTGTTTTTTACAAACTATCTTTTCAGCATATTGGTTATATTATCTGTGTATCAATTCAAACAAAAAACATCTCTGATTTTTTGATTCCCGTAAATAATGTGCTGAAGTAGCAGTGTTTATTATTAATCTTTCAATATATACTCTTCATATACGGTATTGATCAGCTGATCGGAATGGATGTTCCGTGAAAAAATGGGATAATGAAAGCGATCCAGCTTATTGAGAATACGTATAAGTTCCATCTTTTCATTGTAATTAAGGTTTCCTGCCACAATATTCGTGGCCTGGCGGATCTTTTCCATTTGTTTTTCTAAAACCGATAATCCTCTTTCCGTGATACGGATCAATTTACTGCGTTTATCGACCTCGGATTCCGTCTGCTCTATAAGTCCCTGACGCAGTAATCTTGCAATAATAAGCATACCTACCGGTTTATCATGAATATTTTTCTTGATAAGAGCCATCTTCGTCATTTCTCCGAACGCCTTTAAATTAATTAAATAAATAAAATCTTCCTGGGTGGAAAATTCAGAATCCAGAATAGCAGATTTTGAATAGGTTTTTGCATACCGATTCAGATGAACGAGCAGTGTACTGATAGCACTTTCCGGCGTCCTTCCGTTCTCTTTACCCTCCCAATAAGGCTCCTCTAAAGAATTTGACCCCATATTTCCCTGAGCAGAAATCCATGTTTTAAAGCCCTGGATATTGCCCGGATATAAATCAGGATTGGAACGGACTTCCGTTTCAAACTCCTGTAACAGATCTATACAATCTTTAATAAGCGTGTAATTCATTTTAATTAAATAGTTTACAAATATACCAAATTCTTCATACAAGTCTATAGCTTACCATTATGAGCTAGACCAAATAAAATTGATTCAGCTGTTCTTCGCAAAGTGTCCGGATGACTTCGATCCACCGGTCTTCATCATTCAGGCAAGGTATATAATTGAAGTTTTCACCACCTGCTTCCAGAAAGAGTTCTTTTCCCTCAACTGAAATTTCTTCCAGAGTTTCAAGGCAATCTGAAACAAATGCAGGACAAACAATAGCAAGATTTTTAATTCCTTTTGCGGGAATCGTTTTTAATGTATGATCTGTGTAAGGTTCAATCCATTTGTCTTTTCCTAATCGGGACTGAAAAGAGACAATCACTTTATCTTTAGGTAATCCCAGTTTTTTGATCACCTGCTCGGTGGTATTAAAACACTGATGGCGGTAACAAAACGAATGGCTGGGAAGGGTATCTTTATAACAGCAATCATTCATATTGCAGGTTTTCGTTGGATCCGTTTTGTAAATATGTCTTTCCGGAACCCCATGGTAAGAGAACAACAAGGCATCAAAATTTTCAGGAAGTTTCTCCCGGATACTTTCTGCCAGACAATTGATATACAGGTCCCGATGATAAAAAGGCTGAATGTAATTGATCTTTATATGGGGAAATTTTTTCTTTCTTATTTCTTCAGCTTTTTCAATCACAGTTTCGGTGGTACTCATCGCATATTGGGGATAAAGCGGAAGTAAAACAATTTCTGTAACTCCCTTTTCAGCCAGGTTCCTGATGCCTGTTTCAATGCTGGGTTCAGCATACCGCATTCCTATTTCAACGGGAACATCCACGAGCTTTTGCAGCTTTTGCCGTATCTTTTTTGTTATAACAATAAGTGGAGAGCCTTCATCTGTCCAGACGGTTTTATAAGCTTCTGCTGATTTCGCCGGGCGGGTATTTAAAATAATTCCACGAACCAGAAGTGCCCGGAAAATCCACCGGTAATCAATCACTTTTTCATCCATCAGGAATTCATCCAGATATTCTTTTACATCCTCTACCGCCGTTGATCTTGGTGAACCAAGATTGATTAATAAAATTCCTTTTTTTGCCATGTCTTTTTCGTTATTCTGCTAATGCTTCCTTATAAGTTTTTAATGCTCTTTCTCTGGCTTTTGCATGTTCTACAATCGGTTCTTCCTTGTAATCTGGGGGAAGCCATTTTGTGATATATTTAGTGTCTTTATCAAATTTTTTAGTCTGCTCATATGGATTAAATATCCTGAAGTAAGGTGCAGCATCACAACCGCAACCTGCAGCCCATTGCCAGTTCCCGTTATTGGCTGCGAGATCGTAGTCTAATAATTTTTCAGCAAAATAGGCTTCTCCCCATCGCCAATCAATGAGCAGATGTTTGGTAAGAAAACTTGCAGTGATCATTCTTACCCTGTTATGCATAAATCCGGTTTGATTGAGCTCTCTCATTCCGGCATCCACAATAGGATATCCTGTTTTACCTTCACACCAAGCCTTAAACTCTTTTTCATCATTCCTCCACTTAATATCTTCATATTTCTTTTTAAAACAATGATGAACAACATCTGGAAAATGATACAGAATTTGCATGAAAAATTCCCTCCAGATAAGCTCATTAAGCCAGACTTCATTATGCTTAATAGCGTACCGTATACATTTCCTTACCGAAATGGTTCCGAAACGCAGTGCGATCCCAAGGTGTGTGGTATGATCCATAGCTGGAAAATCCCTATATTTTCCGTAAGAATCTATTATATTCTTTTTCAGCTCAGGTTCTTTAAATTCAAGGTCTGTTTTCTTAAATCCGATTTTTTTCAGTGAGATGATCTCCGAAGGCCCGTTATAATCTGCAAAATGATCCAATTGTATGGTAAAAGTGTCTACGTTTTTCAAATTTGCCTTCCATTTCTTAGAATACGGAGTAAAAACAGTATAAGGAGAAAGGTCATCCTTCACAATATCATTGCCTTCAAACAGGACCTGATCTTTAAAATCTTTAAAATCAATATGGCTTTTGAGCAACAGATCAGCTACCCGTTGGTCCCTTTGTATGGCTGAAGGTTCGTAATCCCTGTTGCAAAAAACTGCATCAATAGTAAAATCTTCCGTTAGTTTTTTAAAAACATTGACGGGACTACCATAATAAACCGTAAGTCCGCTGTTGTATTTTTGCAAAGTCTGATGCATCCGTTGCAAAGCCTGATGAATATAATCTACTCGTTTATCATTTTTATCCGGAAGACGGTCCAGGATCTCAGTATCAAAGATAAAAACAGGAACAACCTTTAACCCTGAGGTAAGGGCATGATGAAGTCCAACATTATCTTCCAGCCTAAGGTCTCTTCTGAACCAAAAAATATTCACTTTCTCCATGAGGTATCTTTTACAATTAAAGTATAGTATTTGTTTAATAGCTGGGAATTTTCTGTTCTTTACTTTCAGTCAGTTTTTTAAAGAAATAAATAATAAGCAAAAACTGACTGTAACCATACACAGCATCTTCGACAGGAATGGTCCCCATTCTGATTCCCATAAACTCATCAGGGTTATAATTCACCACCGGAGATTGAATCAAAGAACCGGTAAGTATTCCATTTACAGCAAAGAATCCCGGCATTAAGACCAGATACACAAAGCTTGCTTTCCCTATCCATTCTTTTTTACCTATAAAATGGAGATAACAAAGGGTAAAAATCGTAACAATGATCGTTACCAGGGTATATATTCTGTCATAAAAAAGAAGTCCTGTAACACTGAGGATAATAACGGCAGCAAATACGATCAGGTTATTGAAAGCATTGGCCCAGTCCAGATTAAAAAATTTGTCCAGACAGTAGTAGGTAAAAACACACGCAAAGGGAATGCAGAAAAAAAACAGCCACTCTTCAATAGGAAGTCCGGCTATCTTAAATCCCATAGTGTACCTGAGATCAAACCACCACACCCCTTTTGCAGTGAACCATATATCCCAGCCAATAAAAGGAATGGCCACAATAGCAGAGGAAATCAAAAACTTTCCGAAAAGCTTATGAAACTGTATTCTCTTATCAAAAGAAGCCAAAAAGCAAATGATAACAGTGAAAAAATTGATTAGTATGTAAGTATAAGGCATCATTTTTTATTGAAATACATTTTAAAATATTTTACAGGAACCCACAAAAAACCAAAGCACTCCCCGCTTTCCTTTCCCAGATGTTTATGATGCTGTTTATGGGCACGTCTGATGGCAAGGAAATACGGATTCTTTGTCTTAGTAAAGACCTTTGCCCTTTGATGAATAAAAATATCATGCACAAAGAAATAGGCCATTCCATAAAGGCTTATTCCAAGGCCTACAAAAAAAAGATAACTGAATTCCTGTTTTACTCCAAGGTATAATAGAGCAATGGCCGGGCTTGCGAAAATGAAAAAGAAGAGGTCATTTCTTTCCAGTTTTCCATCATGACTATGGTCATGATGATCGCGATGCAGGCTCCAGAGAAAACCGTGCATAATATACCTGTGGATGAGCCATGTTGCGCCTTCCATTGAAATAAAAACACCTAAGACGATCAGAAAATTCATGTTAATAATCATTATTGTTAAAAAGAGCATTTAAAACGCCGGACCTTAAATCGAATATACTTTCGAGCTTTTTCTTTATAAATAACCGATGGGCTATTCTTCCTATGATCCCCAGGGGAAGTTCATAATCTACAGTATCTTTCATCAATACTCCTTTATCATTTGGAATGAATTCATGAAAATGATTCCAATACTTATACGGACCTTTTTTCTGGAAGCCGGTAAAGCTTTTATAATCTTCTACCTGGCTAATCATCATTTCCCATTTGATCGGGCTTCCTAAAAAAGAAAAGGCCCTATACTCTATTTCCATTCCTTTAAAAACCGGCCGGTCCAGAATACCCGAAACAACCAGAAAATTCATTACTTCAGGAGTTGCTTCAGAAAAATGATCATGCGATGAGAAGAAATTCCAGACCGATTCGATAGTACAATTTAATTGTTGCTCCCTGTATAATCTGTGTAACATTCTTTTTATTAATTAGAAATAAGCAGCTTTGTATCTTATATAGCTTTTGAACGCAACAAAAAGTTTCTGTGAATTAGCGATCCTGACTCTTTGCTGTAAAATACGATGAGAGCTTGTCTTCTTTATTTTTTCAAACAATGACAGATAGTATCTGTATGCGAGATATACTCCGAACATAGAGGAACCCGGTAATTTTTTAATCCCCTGTAATGCTTCTTTAAATTCTCCTTCAATTTCTTTTTCGATCTGCCCTTTCACGGTGTTATCAAAGACAGACATATTTACAGACGGGAAATAGGTTCGTCCAAGGACCTGATAGTCATCTTTCAAATCCCTTAAAAAATTAACTTTCTGAAAAGCAGAGCCCAATTTCATGGCAAACGGTTTCAGCTTTTCAAATTGCTGCTTGTCACCTTCAGTAAAAATCTGCAGACACATCAAACCCACCACTTCAGCAGAGCCATAGATATATTCATCATAGAGTTCCGAGTTATAATCAATTTTATGAAGATCCATTTCCATGCTGTGTAAAAACTGCCTGATCAGCCTTGTATCGATATCATACCTGCGAACTGTTTCCTGAAAGGAATGCAAAATGGGATTCAGCGATATACCCTCTTCCAGTGCCCGATAGGTTTCAGCTCTTAATCTTTTCAAAAGTCTCTCTTTATCATAGCAATGAAAACTATCAACAATTTCATCTGCCAGGCGTACATAACCATAAATAGCATAAATAGCAGGTCTGATGGATGGCTTCAATGCCAATATTCCTAGTGAGAAACTGGAACTGTATTTTTGTGTGGTGCTCTTACTGACTTCGTAAGACAATTCATCAAACAATTTTTTCATATTAATTTATTTTTAGTTTACTAACTTCAGCCGCTACAATTTTTCCGGAAATTACTGACGGAGGAACACCCGGTCCCGGAACAGTTAATTGTCCTGTATAAAAAAGATTCTTAATCTTTTTGTTTCTTATTTTAGGTTTTAAAACAGCCGTCTGGGATAATGTATTGGATAATCCGTACGCGTTACCTTCATAAGCATTATAATCTGAAATAAAATCGCTGACACAATAGCTTCTTTTGTATTCAATTCTGGATAGGAGACCGCTTTCTCCCGTATGTTTTTCAATTCTTGCAAGCATTTTCATCAGATATTGCTCTCTTAGAGACTCTTCGTCATGTATTCCCGGAGCAAGAGGCAACAGCAAGAAAAGATTCTCGCCATCCTGAGGTGCTACATCCGGATCTGTCTTTGAAGGACAGCATACATAAAACAAGGGTTTTGACGGCCACTTCTTATCTTTATAAATACAATCTATATGATCGTCAAGCTCATTTTCAAAAAAAAGGGTGTGATGCTTTAAATGAGGAATTTTCCCTTTAACACCGAGATAGTAGATGAGACATGAAGGAGCAAAGGTTCTGGTTTTCCAATAGGCATCGGTATAGTTTCTGAGGGATTCAGGAATTAATGTTTCGGTATGATGATAGTCTGATGAGGCAATGACGGCATCAAATTCACGGTCTTCCCCATTGATCCTGATGGAAGTAACTTTGCCTTTTTCCGTATTGAACTGCTGTACGTTATGGTTAAAATGGAAAGTTGCGCCTTGTTTTTCTGCCACCTTCTTCATGGCAAGAACAAGCTGATAAAATCCTCCCATAGGATATTTTGTTCCCAGGACATATCCTCCGTAATTCATCAGGCTGTACAATGCGGGAATATGTTGCGGTGAAGCACCGAGGAATATAACCGGAAATTCCATCAGTGATCTGAGCTTCGGATCCGAAAAGTAGCCCGAAACATATTTTCTGAAATTACTTACAAGATCAAGTTTCAGAGCACTACCCGCTATTTTTAAAGAAGCGAATTCAAGCCAGCTGTAACATGGTTTTGTCACAAAGTCTTTCATCCCCGTTTCATATTTGAATTGAGCAGACTGCATAAACTGATCATAACGCCGGCCAGCTCCGGGTTCTATTTTTTCAAATAAATCCCGGATTTCACTGTTTTTCTCGGGAACTGAGACTTTCTCTTTTGAAAAAACCATTTCAAACTGAGGATCTAACGATACCAATTGAAAAAAATCGGATGCTTTATAATCAAAATCACTGAAAAAGTCTTCAATGATATCAGGCATCCAATACCAGCTTGGTCCCATATCAAAAACATACCCGTTTTCCGTTTTAAATTGTCTTGCCCGTCCGCCAGGCTGGTGATGCTTTTCAAATACATGTACTTCATGTCCTGATTTTGCAGCATACGCAGCAGCAGAAAGTCCGGAAAATCCCGAGCCTATCACGGCAATTCTTTTTCTTAAGCTATTGGTATTCGTTATCATTTATTTAATCATTTTAACACAGACTTTTAAACTTCATCAGTTCAGCTTTTTATAGACAGCGTCCAGTAATTCCTGGGCTTCCAGATTCATACGGTAAAGGGAATGATGAAATTCATCCAATTTAGAGAGTATGGCAATGAACAGCATTTGTTCAGAATGGGTAAGGTTTCCTACTACAGCCCTTGAGGCTTTACGGATTTCATCCATATGCTCATTTAATACAGTAAAGCCTTCCTGTGTTAGCTGAACATGTTTTGTTCTTTTATCTTTTTGAGAAATCTCCTGTTTTACCCAGCCATTTCTGATCAAACGATTAATAATAAGAATGCCCGAAGATTTTTCATGCACATTACGTCTTATCAATTCCATTTTGGTCATGGGTCCTACAGACTTCAGGCTTATAAGGTAAATGAAATCATCCTGGCTTGAAAAAACGGAGTGGTAGGTTGCTGATCGCGAGTAAGATTTTGCATATCTCCCCATCCTTGTCAATAAAGTATTGATAATACTGTCGGTGCTCCTTTCTGATTCCATCCCCAGCCATCCAGGTTCTGATTCAGAATCCTCAGGATGCGAAATAATTAACCATTCCGCAAAACCCTGGATGTCGTTACTGTATAGAGCTTTGTCTTCATTTTGCTCCATAAATTGCTGAATAAGCTCTACCACTGTTTTGATAAGATCATAATTCATATTGAATAAATTAGTACACAAATATACTTATAAAAGAATATAAATATACTTTTATTGTATTTTATTTTTGTTAAAAGTCGTATAAGCCAATCGGTAAGAGCATTTAAATTAAAGAATACCATGTGATCATAAAATCCAATAACATACTGATAAACAATTAATTAAACAATTTTAAAACACCAAGGAACAGAATAAAAAGAGAGGAAAAAAAAATGTATATTAATAAACTATAAACAAGCTTATAACCAAAATTTTATATATAAATCTCATAATTAATTAAAATCTCATTAATTTTTTAAGTTAAAAGACAAATATCAAATTCGGAATCTTTAATTGAGTAATTTAGCATTGGACAAATGCACTAAGATTTTTATGAAAAATATCTTCTTTTTAATGCTGATTTCAACGGTTCAACCCTTATTATCACAAACCAAACTGGAAAAAGCAATCACTAATCTTGAAAATAATTACGAACAGGAAAAAGTATACCTCCTTACCGATAAACTTCAATATGCAGCTGGAGACCAGATCTGGTTTAAAGGTTTTGTATTTGACGGTTACAACCGTTCGACATTATCCACCACCCTGTTTGTGGAATTGTACGATTCCGATAAGAAGTTAATAGACTGGAAAACAGTACTTCTTACCAATGGCGAAGGCAGCGGAGATTTCAAGCTTAAAGCAGACCTTCCGGAGCAGGTTTATTTTGTAAGGGCCTATACTCCGTACATGACGAATTTCAGCGATGATTTCCAAATTGTTAAAACCCTTCCGGTTTACAATCCTACCTCAACTAAAGCATTAGAAGTTGCTAAAAATTCAGATTGGTCCGCCAAAGCGTTTCCTGAAGGTGGAAACTTCATTAATGGTACACCTACAAAATTTGCTGTAAGACTTTATGGCAATGTTTCTCTTCCGGAAAAATGGAGTGGAAAAATAATAGACGTACAAAATCCAGATGTTCCTATAACCACTTTCACCTCGCTTGATAAAAATGTAGCTTCTTTTAAAATAACGCCGGCATCAGGAAAAAAATACCAGGCCATCATTGAAGATAATACAGGAAAAAAGCAAACCATCAATTTACCCGAAGTTACAGACAGTGGTCTCCATGTAGAAGTTTCCAGCTCGAATGAAGGGATAAAATACAGTTTAAAAGGAGTCAATTTAAAACAACAGCTTCAGAATTATAAAATTGTAGGGACCATTAATAATCACTTAGCTTACAAAGCAAATATTACCCAATCAACCGGTGAAGTCTCAAGCACGATCCCTACAAAAATCAGCAATGGGGCCAATGGTGTTTTACAGCTGGCTATTTTTGATGAACAGGACAATCTGGTCGCAAAAAGACTTTGCTTTATCAAACCGAATAATTTAAAGATTGAGAAAGCAGAAATTGTTGGCCAGAATTTAAAAGAAACACCAAGATCTTTCAACAGTATCGACCTTTCACCGGAGTCTTATTTTAAAAATTATACGGTTCTGGTAAGTGAGGATGACGGAAGTAACACAACTGAAGAAGAGAATATCCTGAGCAGCCTTTGGTTAACAGGAGATCTTTCTTCAAAAATAGACAGTCCAGCCCAATACTTCTCTAAAAATGCTAATACCGAAGCATTGGATGCCCTGCTTATTTCTGAAAACTGGAAAAGATTTGACTGGAATTCAGTACTTAGCGGAACGCTTCCCGCCATTAAAGCCAATTCTCAGAAATTTCTTTCTTACAGGATAAAACCCCTTAAAGACAACGCCCTGATGAGAGATACCAATGTAAATGTAGTTCTGAAATTAGGGGAAAACGAACCCAGTATCAATCAGTTCAGAACCGATCAGATGGGATATGTTTATTTGAACAATCTTAGTTTTAATGAACCCCTGAACGTTTCCGTATTTGCAAATTCTGAGAAGGGTAAGGAATCAGAAAATGATCATTTATTCGTGACGGTAGAACCCTTGGTTATCCCAACACCCTTTAAAGGAAGCTTGCCGGCTACGAAATACACATTGGTAACAGCCACTGAGAATAAAAAACTTCCTCCGGCCATTTCAAAAGCCATCAACACTCAGAAAAATATTAAAAAACTGGAACATATTGATGTCCAAATTGAAGAAGTCCAATTAACAGGAAAAAAGAAGGATCCCAAAGAAGAATTAAACAAACAACTATCCTCGGGAATGTTTAGTTCCGTGAATTCCACTATATTCGATTTCGTTAACGAGGACCAACATATCGCCGGATCAACCAATATATTGGACTGGCTGCAGGGAAGAGCTGCCGGTTTAACATTCCAGAGAAATAACTCAGGGATCAATGTGCCCTATATCCGTGGTCAGCAAGCCAAGCTTTACCTGGATGAAACTCCTACCGATGCAAGTATGATCACCAGCCTTCCGGTCAACAATATTGCCATGGTGAAAATTATTAAGGGTTCCGGACTAATCGGTAACGCAGTACTCATCTATACAATGAGAGGCAATATGAAATCTAAAAGTAACGAGAAGGATCCTCAAAAGAATAACCTATCGGTTATAAAGGGATACGACAAACCATCAGAATTTCCTATTGAAACACTGGATACGGATGATCCTGCAAAGAAAATTGAAAATGATACCAGGGAAACACTTTACTGGAATCCTAATCTGTATGACAGTGATTATGTTCCTCCAAGAATTAAATTCTTCAATAATGACACCGCAAAACAATATAAGGTATTGATCATCAGTTTTGATGAAGATGACAATATTCTGTATGAAAACAGGGTATTTAAATAGTATTTATCTATCTCCAAATAAAAAGATTCGAAAACTGCACGTTTTCGAATCTTTTATTATTTGTTATTCCGTAAGATTAATAAAATAAAGCCACAGGATCGAAAAAAACGGTTCACACATCATTCTAAGATTTACGTTTCTTACAATTTGTGGCTTTATTTTTACTTTATTCCGGATTTTGTTTTTTGTGCTTCCATTAAATGGTGATCCAAAGTTGGCAAGGTTTTGCTTGCAAATGACTTCAGTGAAGCTTCCTGACCATCAGCAGCTTCTTTTTTGAACTCTACAATATCTTCTTTGTGGTCACTCACCATAAGATCACTATACATACGATCGAATTCTGCTCCTTTTTTAGACTTCAGCTCATCGTATTTCTTTTGTTTTTCAGCATCTAAACTTGTTGGTAAAGTATAACCAACTGTTGATGCCCAGCTTTTTAGTTCTTCATTCGCTTTACTGTGATCTTTTACCATCATTTCACCCAGGTTTTTTACATTTTTGTCGGATGCATTCGTCGCGGCAAGCTTCCCCATCATTACCTCCATCAAACCTCCCTGAGCTGCCCCATCGGCAAATTTCTTATCCTGATCCGAAAGGGAGACTTTGGTATTGGTAGTGCCTGTTACAGTGGTAGAATCGGCAGTAACAGCTGGTGAATCAACGGAGGGAGCCACTGCTGTACTGTCCATCGGTTGATTAACTGTCGTTGTTTCGCTTTTCTTACAGGCCAACATCGTGGAAACTGCAAGAAGGGTTAAAATTGAATTTTTCATAATATAATTAAATTGGTTTGGTCAGTAAAATAAAAAAATCATCCCTTACACCGGAGAAGATCATTTCTGTTTCACATCGAATTTAGAAAAGTAAAACCGGATACTTTATGACCTGAATCATATTCATCAATCACTTTTTATCTTTTTTATGTTTCTCAAGGGGTAAATCTTTCTTATGGTAAAACATTGTAAAACCAATACCTCGGTAGTCTAAAACCTATATGCTCAATTCATTAAGAAAAAAGAAAACGATACCCCAACCCAACACCTGATTTACAAAAAATAGGGGTATGCCCTGACCCACAAATTCAATTTTCATAGGAAATTAGCAATACAAACCTGGTTTATGGAGATGTTTCGGGATTCAGTTCAATAGAATTCCAGAATCATAATGTCCCATAAGATGGAAAATCAAACCACAAAAATGGAGAGATGGAAATATTACATATCGCTTAAGAAATAATACTATGAAAGAAAAACTTGTAAAGCAAAAGGAAGAACTATCTCAGATACGAACTATTTTACAAAGCCTGGATATTGACAACGATGAAAGATTTCAATGGGGTTCAGAAGGATCACTACAGGACTATGAATATGACTTAAAGATTGTAAAAAAAGATGTCAGCTTTTACCTGAAAGAGGATTTGTATTACATAAACCGTATAAGGCAAAATTACATCTCATCTGCACCCGATACGGAAGAGCAAAAAATCTTAGAAGCTGAGTTAAGCAGAATGAAAAAAATGTACAATTATAAGATCAATTATCTGACTATTATGTCTCACCTGAAAGATATGGAGGATAAGCCTAAGATTGAATTGGCTAAACTTGAAAAAAGATACTCAGATCAAATTCGCCAGCTGGAATATGAACGTTCCAGACCAATACATTTCAGGCAACGTACCCATGAAGGATACAAGAGGAAAATAATCAGAAAGTCTGAGCGATCATATGACCAAAAAATAAAAAAAACAAAAAAAGACCTCGAAGATGAGAAAAAAGAAACAGCTATCAGGATAAAAAAAGAAGAAAAAGAGCTGTTCAAAGAAGTTACTCAGTTTCTGAAAATTGATGAACGTTATATATCGCTTATAAAATCCGGTGTTATGTTATTGCCTAGTGATTCACGCCTGGCAGCAATTTTCCCAAAAAACCGGTGGCTCACATTCAACAGTTTCAACAAAATTAACAGACATGAGATCATGCATCAGCATGCGCGCAAACTTTTAATGAAGCATAATTTGTTTACAGGAGAAACAGGCATATTACCTGGTAGCAGGAAAGGATGTATTTGTATTATGTACATTAAAGAGGGACATATGAAAGATCGTAGTGGAGCAACTTTCAGACCCGTCTTTGGAGCCTCTGGTATCAGGCCTTATGGTGAAAAATTTAATTTAGAAGAAGTACAGATTGAAAGAAATAGTTATATCAGCATGGGAGTCCCCGATCCCATAGATGCAGCCGGTAATTCTTATGAAAAAACAGTCGAAAGGTTACTTAAGCACGTGGATATTATGCAACGCCTTGGCATAAAACCACCTTCAATGCAATCCAGCTTATATTTCCTGCAAACTCCCGAATATAGGGACAATAAAAATAGACAAAACAGGATCACTATGCTTGAAAACTGGATGCCAAGTAACTGTGCTGAACCAGCTATTATGACGGCCATTTACCAAATGTACAGCCGGCCGGCTGATATTTACCTGTCCGTACCTTTTGAAGGTTATTTGTCTGAAGGGAAACTTTTACTTAAATATACCTGTGCGAGGTGTGCCCTATCGGAACCTGCTTTCATGTCACCAGTCGACACAAGCACAGGACAAAGGCTTACCGACATGCGCTTACAGAGTAATAGATCGTTCCTGATAAGCGATCGTATATTATCTGAAGGGCTATTGTATAATCATGCCAAGAAGAAAAACAATGAGGAGGACAAAGCTCATCCTTATAGTAAAAAGGATGTTGCTATAAAACGTACAGCTCTTCTCAATCAGGCATATGGTTTTGAACATGTAAAACGTGGACACGAGCAAGTCGCTATGGATACCACAATGATACTCATGATAGGCCTGAAATTTAAATAAAATAGATACTGACCATATACTGCAATAGTAAGATGCGGATATCCATATGGCTGCAACAATAGCATCGTTAAAGAAAATCCACATCAATTTTAGTACAATACCGCAAGTTTCGGATTTCTTATTTCTCTGTGTAAAGCTAATTTTACTTCATAAAGATCATGATATGAAAGATATAGAAAAGAGGCTTGCTGCGAAGGATTGGCATTCAGTAAAAAGGGAATTGCACGATAAGGGTTTTGTGATTGTCCGGGATATATTAACAAAAATGGAATGTGACAATTTAATTGCTTTATACAATGCAGACAACACGTACCGCAAAACCATCAATATGGAACGATATCGTTTTGGCCGGGGAGAGTATAAATATTTCCAATATCCTTTACCTGAACTCATTACCACGATCAGGGAACAGGTATATGCTGAAATAGCACCGGTGGCCAATCAGTGGATGCAGGAACTTGCTATTGAAAAAACATTCCCTTCCACACATAAAGAGATGAAAAAGCTCTGTATGGAACATAACCAGGAAAAGCCAACAGTATTAATATTAAAATATAGTGAAGGTGGATTTAACACCTTGCATCAGGATCTGTATGGTGAAATTTATTTTCCGATGCAGATCGTTTTTATGCTGGATCAGACAGAGGAAGATTATACAGGTGGAGAATTTGTTATAACAGAGCAGATTCCCCGTGCGCAATCCAAAGCTAATGTATTAAAACCCAACCGGGGCGATATGCTGATACTCACAACCAATTTCCGTCCGGTGAAAGGGTCTAAAGGGTATTACCGGGTTAATATGAAACATGGTGTAAGTCCGGTTCACAGTGGACAAAGGCACAGCCTGGGTATTATTCTCCATGACGGATTGAGTTAAGTCTTACCTCCATCAAAACGATTTAAAAGACTTTTTGAGATAAAAATAAATATGGAAACCAATATCAAGCAGTAAGATGATAAAGCATACCGATCTCGGCCAGACTTCCGAGGAAAGAAAAAAAGCGCTCAGCTCTATGATCCGTAATGGCGTTATAACACTTGGTGGTTATAAAAAAGCAAAGATTTATGGTTTACTTTCATGTTCTTCAGGTAAAAGAATGAAGACCGAAAACCGTGTTTTCTTTAAAAACGAAGAAGAAGCGCTTACATATAACTATAGGCCTTGCGGAAACTGTATGAAGGAAAAATATGAGGAATGGAAAAAGAAGACTAGTAAAGTGAGAACCACATAAGAATCATCGAATCATACATAATAAAAGTGAATATTAATCCTATATTGCTGTATCCATTATTAAATACTTTGAAAAGGAATTTACGTAATCCTCATTCGCTCCTCACATCATATTTTAATAAAGTTTATTTATGTATATTGGATATGTATTTTTTATAAAAAAATAAAAACTAAATACCAATTTTATGAAAAACTTAAAAAACTTATCCCAAAAGCTCACCAAAAGAGAACTGAAAAAAATTACAGGAGGAAATGATCCGGATCTATCTTATCCGATGTGTACACCAAGACAATGCGAGACGCTTGATATGAAATGTGACCGTCTTAACAGCTGTCCACCACTCTATCCGGATCCGGACTAGTAATGAAACATTGTGATCCACTCACATAAAAAGCATCATTATTTAATGATGCTTTTCTTATATTTATAGTATATCTGATTACTTAAGCCTGCCATTCATCTCCTTAACAAAATCATCCCATTGTTTATTCAGATACGTCAATGACCGTTTCTTTTCACTTTCATTCAGAGACGAATAATTAATCGAATTAAAAACAAGCTTCTTCAGGGCTTTTACATCAAGTTCCCAATATATATACGCAACCCAGAAATCATATCCAAGACCTTCGTATCCGTAAACACTAGGATCATCACTGTTAATGGAACACTGTATTCCGTTACTTAACAAAACTCTTGCAGGATGATTTCTCAGATCACTCACATATCCTAAAACCTGGTTACTGATCGGGCTAACCTCAACAAGCTTATTTTGTTTTTTGATCAGTTCCATAGTTTTGGGAAAATAGATCAAATTCAAACCATGTCCGATTCTTGGGTTATCCAGTGATGCAATGTCGATCATATTTTTATTAAAGACAGAAACGCTTTCCCCTGCATGAAGGAAAAGAGGCATCTTTACGCCATACTTTTTACTGAGTTCATTCAGCTTCGCCCAATCTTCCCGAAAAGAGTAAATACTATTCCCGGCAGCCTCATCGGCCACAAGGTCAAAACCTGAAATAACATCCGGAAATTCTTTTTTAAGTTCAAAAGCTGTTTCAAGTTGTTTTCCTACAGCCTGTGGGTCTAAAAATTTAAAACTTGAATAAATTAATTTCAGACTGAATTCCGGGTACTTTTTCTGTATCTCTTTCACTACTTCCTGTAAATCTGTGACTGAAGTTTTCAGAGGGTATTTTCCATGCTGAAAATCGTACAATTCATCAAAAACATATCTTATTTCTACATGCTGTACTTTATTTGCCGCTAAATCTTCAAATCCTTTTTTATAATACTCTTTGAAAAAAGGACGGTAAGGCAACAGGAGGCTTATCCTTGTAAAGCGTTTTTCAAATTCAATCCAGTAATCCGAGTACGTACAGAGTGATTCCCTCTTCAGCAGAAGAAGTTCTGTCAACTGTTTTTCAAAGCCGGGTTCGGAACTCAATTTTTGATCAAGGCTGACAAATCCTTTTGGGACTTTCCCATCTTGAAAAAACGCCAGCTGCCCGAAAATAAAATCTTTGGTATCCGCCTGATCATAGATATAGCATTCTTTATATTTTCTTGCTGCAGCAATTACCCATTTTGCATCCGTAATCCCGCCACTATGCGTATGCAGCAAGCCTCCTTTAGGCATTGATTGAAAGATCTCAAATAATCTACTGCTTTCAATCAGAGGTTTTAATTCATTAAATGAGCTATTATACAAAGATATTTTTTGCTTTTCCGCTCCGGCCAGGAAATCTTTTCTTATCTGAAATAACTTTTGATCCAAAGCAATTTCAGCATCGGATAACTTTACATCAGCATCGAAAGCAATTGCTTTATTCTGCTGTTCAAGCTGCATCCAGTTTTGTTGATACGTAGAATTTTCAGCCACTTTGCTTTGGCATCCAAATAAAGGAAATCCAAAAAATAACAGATAAGTAATATATTTTTTCATCATAATATCGAGGGTTATATGGCACAATTCGGCATGCCTAAGAATTAATTATTATCAAAAATATAATTAATTTTTTGAGTAAAACAACTTCAACCTGGCAGAATCTCAGATAAAATAAAGGAATGCAGTCGGTAAGAACTGAGTCTCAACGACTTTATTTTTGATACTCCTGATTTATATTTTGTTCTTTTAGGATCATCAAAATTATTTCAACCTGAATGCACCCCAAACAGCATCTTATTAATAAGGCTTCTGAGATTATACTTCAGAAGCCTTATTTTTCCATATTTTCCAAAACTAAAAAATTCCTTTTTTGTGATTTGCTATTTTAGCCGTCTGGGCTGGGGTAATTCCAAAATGATCTTCAACAAGTTGCGCTGGATTAGAGGCCAGCCAGTCATTCAAGGATATATCCTGATATTCGTCAGAGTTGAAAACAATAATCAATTTAAGGGTTTCAGTGCCGGTGTTTTCTATATAGTGACCGAAACCTTGCTTGATAAAAGAAACCATACCTTTTTTATAAGGCATTGTTTTTACCCGTCCATGTGAACCAAAAATACTCAGATTTCCCTGTCCGCTCATAACGTATTGCCACTCGTCGGCATTAGGATGCCAGTGCAGTTCACGGATTGCTCCTGGTTCGATATCCATCCGTAAGGCTGTTAAAGTCTTTTGAATAGGGAATTCCTGAGCAGATACTTTTATAGTAGAACCACCAGGATATTTTTCATAAACACCATCGGTCTCCATGCGAAATTTATGGGCCGCATAACTTGGAGGTATATTGGGATCTATGTTTTGTGGTTTTTTGGCTGTGGCTATTTTCCCCGTACCAATATAAAGCTCTTTATGAGGAGAGGATGCAAATGCATTTGCCGGTAATCCGGAATTGCGTGCCAGTATCTCAGGAGAGAGATGGTTGATCCAGTCTGTGGAACTGAAAGTTCCAAATTCAGAAAAGTGACCATTGTCAAAGACTAATAAAAACAGGCATGATTGATCACCAATACACTGCAGGCAATGTCCGTGGCCCTTCGGGAAATACCAGATATCACCTTTCTCGAAATCATCTGTTGCCGTAGTTCCATCCGGAGCAACAACAGTTGTACGTACACTTCCTTCTAACACATAAGCCCATTCTGCTGCGATTGAATGCCAGTGTAATTCACGGAAGCTACCCGGGTTTAACCGCATAATTACTCCTGCAATACTTTGCGATACCGGAAATTCTTCTACAGTCGCTTCTTTGGCTGTACCACCGGGACCTACCCAGCCCTTACTTCCATTTTCAATGTCGTATACAAAATCTTCCAATTCTTCTACCTTGGGATCGTTTGACCCATTTTTTACTGAAGTTTCGGCCTTTTTTGGAATTAATAAATCTAGGCCTGTTGATGCTGTTACCAAACCAAAGCTTGATAAAGATACTGCGGAAAGAAATCCACGTCTTGTTGTTGCCATATCTTTTTATATTAATATTAAAACAAATGTAAAATTTAAATATGACATCCCAAAGCAAAACATCATATGTTTTTAAAAAACATCATATGTTTAATTTTTATACTTATATAACTGTATTGAAAGGCGTTTGATGGTAAAATAATATTTTCAACGAGTCCAACTACCTCAGAATCCTAAGGAATTATATGATGTTTACCAGAAATGTCGTATGTTTGCTGTAAAGGAGTTAGCGAATCATGAAACTTTATGAAAAGGTAATTAGTCTGATAAAGAAAGATATTTCTCAAGGGAAATACAAAGCGGGGGAAAAGATACCTTCCGAACCTGAACTGATGAAGTTATATGGTGTAGGTCGTTCCACGATCAGAGAAGCGATTAAAACCATGGCCATTTCAGGGATTCTGAAAGTACAGCAGGGATCCGGGACTTTTGTTAATAACAGCTTCCAGGAGGTCAGCATTGAGCAGCGCTTAAGACGTGCAGATTTTGATGACGTCAATGCAGTAAGGAGACTTCTGGAGAAGGAAATTGTAAAATTGGCCGCACAAAATCGTACTGAGGAACAACTTCAGGAGATCGAACAATATTTAGAAAATCGCAGACTGGCTATTCATGCTGAAGACGCTCAGCTTTGTGCCGATACAGATATTGCTTTTCATACAGCGATTGCCAAGGCTTCCTCAAATACAGTATTATCTGATTTATATTACAGTTTCACCTTAATCATGCGTAATTTTTTTCTTGCAAGAGAAAAGCAAGGAATCAGCCGTTTTGCAATGAATCATCATTTGCATGAACAATTATTTAAAGCGATTAAGAACAAAAAAACCAACCAAGCCCAATTAGTTCTTCAAAGAATTCTGGACAATAACTATTAAGATTTTTTGATATACACCAGCCGTTATTTGTGAATCTTGTGTACAACAATAGCTACAGCTAATAATTATTGGACAGTTTCACTTTTAAAGAAAACAATAGCCCCTCTGTATTTCAGAGGGGCTACCTTTATTGCATTTCAGCTAATACATCCTTCAGTTTTTTAAGGTATTGTCCAAAATATTTATTAAATGTGTATTCACTGATCAGATAATGGAATCCGAATATCGCCGCATATATACATAATCTGAGAGGAAAATCAATTTTAGCCAGCAGGTCAAGTCCCTGAATCCAATCTACCCTATTATATCTGAGTAAAACTTCCGAAGAAATGATCAGCAATAAAAAAATGAACCTTGTTGCTATAAGATAACGACCATTGCTTTTGATAAGTTTCCTGATCTTCATTTCAATATCTTTCTTTACCGGGCCATTAAACGTTTCCAAACCATTGATCATTTTTAAATTAAAAAAATGATAAATGATCATTACAGGCAGAATGGCGGCCGCCACCCATATAAAAAAACTGTTTCCCGTTTTATTTGCATTTATGCCTGCAATTATTAAAAAAACGAAAAGAGCAGGTAAAATCATCAGCTGCTTTTTTGTTCTTTTTTTGAGGGCATCAAGTGGGGAGGCTATCCCTTTTCTAGTAGCAGAAATAATATCAAATTCGTTCTGATCTACATTTACTGAAATTGTTTTCCAGTTGTTTTTCAATACATCTAATTCCATCTTATTTGTTGTTTGTTAAGGTTCTTAATTTGTCTTTAATCCTGTTCATCTTTACTCTCAACGTTGCATTGCTGATCCCCAGAATCTCTTCCATTTCATCGTAAGATTTATCTTCCAGGTACAACATTACAACCGATTTTTCCACATCATTCAGTTGTTGTATCGCTACATACAACTGTTGATGCTGTTCTTCTTTCAATCCCGTATCTTCTTCATAGGAGACCTGAACGTACTGCAGTTCAATATCACTGATCTGAATAGAACGTTTCGGTTTGGAAAGACTCATCAGAACCGTATTAATAGCAATCCTGTAGAGCCAGGTACTGAATTTTGACTCACCTCTGAATTTCGGATAAGATTTCCACAACTGAATAATAATATCCTGATACATCTCCTGAATAGTATTGGGATCATTGCTATACATCCTGCAAACCTTATAGATTAAAAGTTTATATTCTTTTAGCCTGAGCTCAAACTCTAATTCTAAATCTGTCTTTTTCAAATCTTTAGATTTTAGCTATTTGTTACCCGTTGTAACAAAATGTTACGAAATAATTGATCTAAAAAAATAATCCCTCCTGATGTTTTCCGGAGGGATTATTTTCTAAATCTTTTTCTAATTTATATTAATCAAACTTAATGAACATCTGATCGAAATTCATCGTCATTTTATTAAATTTTCGGATAACATCCTGCCCTATATTTCCATACACGGTTTCTTTATTGATCTTATCTTTTAATAAACGGATATCCCTTAATTCGATTTCTTTTCCAAGGATATGGAAAGTATGATTTATTTTAAATCCATCGTATTCGGCTTTTCCACCAGCTCCTCCCATGCCGATCTTACTTACTTTATAATGCTCATCGATTTCTTTTTTATTCTCCTGGTAAAAGGGAGCATATAACATCGTCTGATCTGCTCCCGTATCAAAACTATAGTGTTTTTCATCTATAAAAATAAGAGGTGAAAGACCGTCGATCGCCATATTGGAAGGACTACTTATTTTGGTTTCAGCCTCCGGTACAATAAAATAGTCATCCTGTGTCAGCTGTACTTCACGAAGTGCTTCAATAACAGGAAATCCAAGAATGCCATTGATCTGGTATTTAATTTGCGGAAAGCTAAGCGCAGTATCTGCAAACACCAAAAAAACAGCATTTTCTATGATGACATTCCCTAGCTTAAACTTTTCACAAACCGCCAGGTCAGCCTTTACGGATATACCGGTAATTGCATCCACATCTATGCCTGCGGGAATAATCCTCATTTTCAAACGCTTAGCCGCAGATTCTGAAATAGTAGATATATTAGCTCCCGTATCGAAAATAAAATTCATAAAATCGTCACCAATCTGCACTTTGAGATTTTTTAAATTAGCCACATCTTTTTCCATTTTCATGTTTGTACTCCCTTTCATCGTAACTTTCTGACGAGGCTCCTTTTCAAGTGCCGTCCAGATTTTCAGGTTATTCTTCAGATCACTCCTCTCTTCTTCTGTCAATATCTGATCATATTTTTTCAGGGTATTCTGTACCGCAGTTTTTGCTCCCGCATAATCATATTGCTTCATACTGTTATCCTCTTTGAGATGAGATATTTTCAACAGTAGTGAATCTGGTAACGTTATTGTTTTCAACTCTTCCAGTTTCAAAATCTTCAGGTTAGACTCCCGGGGCTTATTGAATGCATTATTAAGAATCGCTTCCGTAAAGTATTGGTATTCTACCGGCAATTTTTTCCTGGCTGTTGTAAAAATTTCACGTGCACTAAAGAAGTTTTTTTTCTGTATTTGCGCATACAAACTATTAAATTCAGAATTATGGGTCTGGCTAAAACTAAAGCTACAAACGAACAGGAAGGTCGTTACCATAATTCGACAGAAAATCTTATTCTTATGAAACAACTTTCCTCTTTCTAAGTTTTTTCTAAATCTTTTAAACTTAATTTTATAATTTTTCATACTATCAAACTTTTCATTAATAATTTAAATAGTTAGTCCGCTAATTTATTAAATACAGCAATGCTACACATATAAATTACTTAAAATTTTAAACACTTACCTTCAATCCATTTTCCCTGATCATCCCTATTATCAATAATTTTGTCATATTGTTGCTGCAACCCTGTTCAATTATCAGCACTTAAACTGACCAGCTTGGTACAAAATTATTGAAGCAATTCATCGAATTGATTCTTATTCGTTTTGTAAAAAAGACGACGTTTTTAATATTATATTTTTGTAATACAAAAAACAAATCCCTACCCGTTGAAATATTTAATTTTTATTTGTACATTTGCGTGACGTTACCGAATAATTGTAAACATTTTACAATTGAAGTAACACAGATTGTACCCGTTTAATGACCGGAATAAAAATTTAAGAAACAGATAATTAGCATTATTTGGAGTACGGATTTTATGATATGGATGTGACCATCTTTATACAAAATCAACTGAATTTTCTACCAATTCAGCCTGCTCATTTTTTCCAAATATACCCCTATTTGTATGTTATCTTTTTGTAATATTAAAAAAACAAATCTCCACCTATTGAAATATCACATTTTTATTCATATATTTGCTTAATATTGCTAAATAATTATAAATATTTATAATTATTATCACATAGATTGTACCAGTTTTTTCATAAGAATAAAAATATAAGTTTCAGGTGTTTAATGATATTTGAAGGCTAAAAAGAGTCATTATTAAAAAATCATTACCAAATCGCCTTTATTATTAAACATATCACAGAATTAATTATTTTTATTCCATCATAACAGACGATCGTTCTATATATCGGACGTTCAGCATCCTGCTATGACATTTCCCGCCGTTTATCTCAAAAATTATAAATGTAATGAAAAATCTAATCACCATCGACTTAAAGCCCCATGAAAAGAGCAATGTAGAATGCATGCCTTATAAGCACCGCTCAATAGCATTTTGGAAAACCAATTCTTTCAAAATTAAAGAATAATCATTAAATACTATTTATTATTGAATATATAATATAATTTTACTATTTTTATTCCTCCATAACAAAACAACCGGATATAACATTAAACGTTTTACCGATTGGTTATAGGAATCCTGATCACTCAATATAAAAACGCCATGAAAAACATAACTATTATTGGGCTTACTCCTTTCGAGAAGCCGGATGCCCATCTTATATTAAAACTACACCAGGCAGGTGCATTTGCTGTTTTAAGCTTGGGACATGAGTCAGCAATCGCCCAGGCAGCACTTCATCAATTAGACCAGACCGATATACCTTCTTACGGTATTTATTCCTCCGATGATAAATTCGAATCCCTTCAAATTTCTGAAAAAGTAGAATTTGTGATCCTTCCATTTGGCACTTCCGCCAATCTCTTCCCGAATTTACCGATTGTTTATCAGGTAAGCAGTCTGGAAGAAGCCAAAGAAGCTGAACGTATGGAAGCTGCAGGTATTATTATTAAAGGAAATGAAGCAGGTGGACTTGTAGGATATGAGTCAACATTTGTTTTATTTCAGCGAATCATAAAAGAAGTAACCTCTATCCCGGTATGGATCCAGGGAGGCGTGGGACTTCATACCGCTGCTGCCGCAAAAGCACTGGGAGCAACCGGTGTTGTACTGGACAGCCAGCTTTCGCTGTTTCCGGAAAGCTCTGTTCCACAGGATCTAAAAGATCTCTGCTCAAAGCTTAACGGAACCGAAACAAAAATCATTGCTAACCATCGTGTTTTGGTAAGACCCAACTCACCTTCTTTACCGGAAAATACCACCGAAGAAGATCTTAAAGAATTTTTCATAGATCTTGACCCAGCTAACAGCTATATCCCAATGGGACAAGATATTTCATTAGCAACAGACCTCTTTGAAGACTTCAAAAACCTGAAGAAAATGGTTTTTGGATTTAAAGAAGCCATGTATGGCCATCTTAAACAGGCAAAAGCCCTACAGGTAATTGACGAGGAAAATGCTTTAGCGAAAGAGCTAAACCTTCGTTATCCTATTGCTCAGGGTCCAATGACCCGTGTCAGTGATGTTCCTTCGTTCGCTAACGCTGTAGCTGATGCAGGCGCCTTGCCTTTCGTTGCCCTTTCTTTACTTAAAGGAAACCAGGCTAAAGATTTGGTTATGGATACTAAAAAGCTTGCGGGAGAAAAAACTTGGGGTGTAGGAATTTTAGGATTTGCTCCCCAGGAATTACGAGATGAGCAAACCTCTTATATATTGGAGGCAAAACCTCCTGTAGTTTTAATTGCCGGAGGAAGACCTGCTCAGGCAAAAATATTTGAAAAAGCAGGAATAACGACCTTTCTTCATGTTCCTTCACCAGCTTTGCTGGATATTTTCTTAAAAGAAGGAGCCCGAAATTTCATATTTGAAGGACGCGAATGTGGCGGACACGTAGGACCGCTTTCAAGCACTGTTCTTTGGGAAAAACAAATTGAACGTATATTAAAAGAAGAACACCCTGAAAATATCAGCGTCTTTTTTGCAGGTGGGATCCATAATGCATTTTCAACAGCATTTGTTTCTATCATGGCAGCACCTCTTGCAGCAAGAGGTGTAAAGGTTGGAGTATTGATGGGTACAGCATATCTTTATACCCAGGAAGCCGTACTTACAGGTGCTATCCAGGAAGAATTCCAGATACAAGCCATGCAGGCAAAAGACACCGTTTTATTGGAAACCGCACCGGGACATGAAACGCGTTGCCTGAACACGGCATTTGCTCAACATTTCAGTGCTGAAAAAACAAAACTTCTGGCAGCCGGAATGGATAAAAAACAGGTTTGGGAACAGCTTGAAAAGCTCAACGTAGGCCGTCTGAGGATTGCAGCAAAAGGAGTAGATCGTCAGGGGGACCAACTCGTTAATATTCCTAAAAATCAACAGCTGGATCTTGGGATGTACATGATTGGTCAGATCGCTACCATGCACGACCGTGTTATTTCGATTTCGGACCTTCATGGAGATGTTGCTGTAGATAATTTTAAATATATACAGGATGCCGCTTTACCGGAAGAACCATCTTCTCATGAAAAACCGCTTGACATAGCAATCATAGGTATGGAATGTATATTTCCGGGTGCAAAAAATCTGGAAGAATACTGGCGTAATATCATTTTAGGAAAAGACAGTGTAACAGAGGTACCCGATGAACGATGGAATAAAGAGCTTTATTATCATCCGGATTCAGATGGACCGGATGTATCCCATTCCAAATGGGGTGGATTCATTCCGAAAATTGATTTTGATCCGCTTGCCTTCGGAATACCTCCTCAATCTCTCGCCGCTATTGAACCTACACAATTATTAACATTACTGGTGGCCAAACGTGCCATGGAAGATGCTGGTTATGGTGAGAAACATATCAACAGAGAAAATATCTCTGTAATCATAGGAGCTGAAGGCGGTAATGACCTTGCGAACAGCTACAGTTTCAGAGGGTATTACAAACAGGTTTTCGGGGAACTTCATGATGAAGTAAAAGAAGCATTCCCACATACTACAGAAGATTCATTCCCGGGTATTTTAGCCAATGTAATCGCCGGAAGAATCACCAACCGTCTGGACCTTGGAGGAAGAAACTTTACGGTGGATGCCGCTTGCGCATCATCTCTGGCCGCAATAGAACTGGCATGCCAGGAGCTTGTATTAGGCAAATCGGATATGGTGCTGGCCGGTGGAGCAGATTTGCATAACGGGATCAACGATTATCTTATGTTTTCAAGCACACATGCACTTTCCCGAAAAGGAAGATGTGCAACTTTTGACAGTGAAGCCGACGGAATTGCCCTGGGAGAAGGGGTTGCTATTCTTGTCCTGAAACGATATGAAGATGCCTTACGTGATGGTGACCGCATTTATTCGGTGATCAAAGGTGTCGGAGGATCCAGTGATGGTAAGGCTTTAGGGCTTACTGCTCCACGAAAAATTGGCCAGGTAAGAGCACTGGAACGTGCTTATGCCCAAGCAGGTATTAGTCCTGCAGCTGTAGGATTAATAGAAGCTCACGGTACAGGAACTGTAGTCGGAGATAAGACCGAACTTAATGCATTAACCAATTTATTCAGCCGCTCTGGAGCGATACCGGGCCAGACTCACCTGGGATCTGTAAAAACCCAGATCGGACATACCAAATGCGCGGCAGGATTAGCAGGGCTGATCAAAGCATCATTAGCAGTGTATCATGGTGTAAAACCACCTACCCTTCACCTTCAGCAGCCTAATGCTTATTATAATGCACAAACCAGTCCTTTTGCATTCTATGCAGAAAGCGGATTGTGGGGCGATAAAAACCGTTATGCGGGAATCAGTGCTTTTGGATTTGGCGGAACCAATTTCCATACTGTGATTGCCAATCATTCGAAACAGGAAGAGCCTGTGACCATGCAATCATGGCCATCGGAATTATTTGTATTCCGTGGAGATACTTATGAAGAAGCAAAAAGCCAGCTAAGCCAGATCACTTCTTTACTGGAAATCAATGATGATATCTCATTGAAAGATATAGCATACAGCTTAAGCGTAGGTTCTGAAAAGCCTGTCCAGTTGAGTATTGTAGCGGACACAGCTGAAGATCTGATGATGAAGATCGAGCTGATTCTGTCCGGCATCGAAACCAAAGACACTTTTACCGTTAATAAGAAAGCCGGTAAGGTAGCCTTTTTGTTCCCTGGACAAGGCAGTCAGCGTATCAATATGGCGCGTGATCTGTTTGTCGTATTCCCTGCAATGCGTAAACTTCTGGACCAGTACCCTGAGCTTGAAAAAGTAGTTTTCCCTTCTACGTCTTTCGATCCGGAAACTTTAAAGCAACAAAAAGAAACCATTAAAGATACCCGCCTGGCACAACCTCTTTTAGGAATTGTGGATCTTGCACTGGCTAAATTCCTTCAATCCCTGGGAATTGTTCCGGATATGCTGGCAGGTCACAGCTACGGAGAACTGCCTGCATTATGTTTTGCCGGTGTTTTTGAAGAAGAAAAACTTGTAGACCTTAGCACACGCAGGGCGCATGCTATTCTGGACTCTGTGGAAGGCGGAGATCCGGGTACTATGGTAGCTGTAAGCATAACAAAAGAACGTTTATTACCGATCCTTGAAAAAACCGAAGGCTGCTATCCCGTAAACTATAATGCACCTTCCCAGTGTGTGGTTGCAGGAAGTACCAATGCAATCAATAACCTGATAACAATCCTTAAACAGGAAGGAATTTCTGCTAAAAAGCTGGAGGTTGCCTGTGCATTCCATAGTCCTGTTGTTGCCAAATCCAAAGATCTGTATACAACGGTACTCAACGATATTCCATTTGAGGAAATGCAGATTCCTGTCTGGTCGAATACTACCGCAACAGTATATCCGACAGGATCTTCAGAAATAAAGGAAAGGCTAACAGACCATCTTGTACAGCCGGTGAGATTTGTAGAGCAAATTCAGGCGATGTACGAAGACGGAGCGAGAATATTCATCGAAGTAGGACCAGGAAAAGTACTTACCGGATTAACGCAATCTTCCTTAGGTAAAGATCAGTTGACCCTGTATGTAGAAGACAACAGTCGTAATAAATTCAGCCATCTTCTGTGCATGCTGGCCCAGTACTTAGGTACGGGTCGAAACTTTGACATCAGCAAGCTTTTCGATGGCCGCAATACCCGATTTATTCAGATTGACCAACCTGATCTTTATAAGAAAAACCCGGCCATCTGGCGTGTTAACGGACAAACAGCACACCCTACTACAGGTAATTTGCCTGCCAATGGTGCACTACCCATTTTAAACCCTATCCAAATGAACAACTTCACTAATAATCAAGCACCTGCAACCGAGAATTTACCCGCCGCCGAGCGTATGCTGCAGGAATATTTAAATAGTATGAAGATGATGATACAGGCTCAAAGGGATGTAATGCTTTCATTCCTGGGTCAGAATCCTCAAATTACTTCTGCTCCCGTGTATCACGCACCGGTAACAAATGGAACCAACGGGGCTAACGGGGCTAACAACGTGGTTACGATACCAACTTCGCAAATCGTTACAGAAAAACCGGCAGTTGTTACTCAGACAAAACAAGCCCCAATAAAAGACGTTAAAACTTTATTACTACAGGTTGTAAGTGAAAAAACCGGATACCCGCATGAAATGCTGGGTATGGAAATGGATCTTGAAGCGGACCTTAGTATCGATTCCATCAAAAGAGTTGAGATCATAGGAACTCTTCGAAGTGAGCTGGGTGCTTTATCTATGGACAGTTCTAATGAAGACACTGTAATGGAGCAACTTGCCTCGATCAAAACTTTAAACGGGCTGGTTTCCTGGCTTACGGAATTTATGGGAGCTCCTGCTGCAGTGAATACAAAAACTGAGGCCGTAGAAGTTGCAGAACCGAAAAATCAGTCTTCTTTTTCCCTGGAAGATCTTCAAAATGCAATCCTGGATATTGTAAGTGAAAAAACAGGATATCCGAAAGAAATGCTGGGTCTGGACTTGGATCTTGAAGCAGATTTAAGCATCGATTCCATCAAAAGAATGGAAATTATCGGAGACCTGAAAACCAAGATAGGATTCGGACAGGATTTAGAGCAGGCAGATGACATCATGGAGAAACTGGCAGCGATTAAAACCCTTCGGGGACTGGCATCATGGATCAGTGAGCTTAATGGAAAAAGCAGTGAAGCCAGCCATGAAGCAGAAGCTAAAATTACTGAACAGATATCAGGAGAAGCTCAGGAACAGGCCATGTTATCACGTCTAAGGTTTGACCTTACACCAAGTGATGTTTCTGCAATACAAAATACAGAAACAATAAAAGGAAAGCGTTTCGCCATTACTCCTGCTACGATTATAGAAACATTAGCCATTAAAAATATACTTGAAAAATGCGGAGCCATCGGTGAAGTGATCGATATGGAAACGGACCTTAAAAATTTTGACGGGCTTATCATTCTTGACATCTTCTCTTCTGAAGTAAAAAACGGCATCATTGAATATGTTGACCTTATAAAGAAGCTGGACTTCGATAAAGTAAAATGGGTATACCTGATATCCGATATTCCTGCACATCTTCAGGAACTGACCGATATTAAAGTATTACGCCATTATCAGGGATATCCAGGCTTCTTTAAGAGCCTTGCCAGGGAGTATGAGCAAACTTCATGCAGACTGATCAACCTGAGTACTCCTCAGGATCTTGATCAAATTGCAGATATTGCCTTAAAAGAAATACTTACGACAGACAAGCCATCCGAAGTTATTTATAAAGATGACCAACGTCACAAGGTAGATATTATACCATCTCCTCTATCAACCAGCCTGGAGGAAGCACACATCCAATTGAACAAAGAATCTGTAGTGCTTGTATTAGGTGGTGGACAGGGCATCACGGCTGAACTTGTTAAACACATGTCCGAAGCCTACCCTTGCACCTATATCCTTGTTGGCCGGTCTGCAGATCCGCGAGAAGGAACGTCTGATCTTAAAGAATTGGAAACCCTGAAAACGAAAGAAGAAATCAGAAGTTACCTGATTAAAACAGGACAATTTACTTCTCCTTCAGAAATAGAAAAAGAAACGGTTAGGGTATTTAAGAACAATCAGATCCTGCGTACTATCAGAGATATGGAACAACTTGGAAGTACGGTAGTTTACCATTCATTGGATCTTTGTGACGAAGACGGATTATGCGATCTTATCAATACTATTTATGATAAATATGGGCAGCTGGATGGCGTGATCCACGGTGCAGGCCTTCTGGAAGACAAACTATTTAAACAGAAAACAACCAGTTCGTTCGGACGTGTATTTGATACCAAAGTGAAACCGTTACGTGTATTAGCAGAACAGCTTCGTCCGGAATGCCAGTTTGTAGTTCTCTTCTCAAGCATTGCTTCCGTATATGGAAATAAAGGGCAGACGGACTACGCAGCAGCCAATAGTGTATTGGATGATTATGCCAAAGCTCTGGATAAAAAATTAACAGGAAAAGTGATCTCCATCAACTGGGGACCATGGAAAGGTGCCGGTATGGTTTCCTCAACCCTGGAAACAGAATATGAACGTCGTGGAATCTCTCTGATTCCGTTGGATCAGGGAAAAGAGATCTTCCTTAATGAGATCAAGTACGGAACGGAAAGCCAGGTGCTGATCATGTCAGGAAATAATTGGTAAATCGCTGTATCAGATAACTATGAAAAAAACAGATATTGCTGTAATTGGCCTATCCTGTGTCTTCCCCGGAGCACAGGATGCCAACACCTTTTGGCAAAATATCATTAATAAGGTAGATTCTACCCAAACTGCACCTGCGGATCGTATTGATCCGATCCATTTCAGCGATACACCAGGTTCGGTTGACCGTTTTTATTGTCAGCGTGGCGGATTCATTCCCGATTACGAATTTGACCCCACCGCCTATGGTATTTTACCGTTAGCTGTAGAAGGCACCGAACCTGATCATTTGCTAACCCTTGATCTGGTGCAAAAAGCATTAGACGATGCCGGTGTATTCAAAAAACAGGTTTCGCTCGAAAAAACAGGAATCATCATTGGTAAAGGAAATTATACAGGCCCGGGAGCTACCCGTGCTATCGAAATCGTAAGAACCGGGGAACAAATATCTTCATTGCTTCAGGAGCTGCTCCCACAAATATCTCCTGCAGAAATTGAAAAAGTAAAACATGCTTTCCAGGAAAGAAAAGGACGCTTTGCTGCAGATACTGCAATGGGACTGATCCCTAACCTTGTTGCTTCTTTAGTGGCCAACCGGTTCAATCTGGGAGGAGCCGCGTTCACAGTAGATGCCGCTTGTGCCAGTTCTCTGATCGCAGTAGACCACGCTGTTCAGGAGCTTAACAGGGGCCGTTGTGATATGGTTATTGCCGGAGGCGTACACACCGGACAAAATGCAGCTTTTTGGAGTATTTTCGCCCAATTGGGCGCCATGTCACGCCAACAGCAGATCAAACCTTTCAGCATGGATGCCGATGGATTATTGATTGGAGAAGGCTGCGGATTTGTTGTCCTGAAACGTCTGGAAGATGCCATCAGGGATCAGGATAAGATCTATTCCGTGATCAAAGGAGTTGGTGTAAGCAGTGACGGCAGTGGCACGAGTGTTATGAGCCCATCTGCAAAAGGCCAGCTGAAGGCACTGCAACAGGCATGGATCAATGCAGACCTTGATGAAAAGAAAATCGGTTATCTTGAAGCCCATGGCACAGGGACACCGCTTGGAGATAAAACAGAACTTCAGACGCTCGCTCAGTTTTTTGGAAAAGAAGAATCTGCTCTTACGGCAGGTATCGGATCCGTTAAATCCAATATCGGACATGCCATGCCGGCAGCCGGTATTGCAGGTTTAATAAAAACGTGTCTGGCCCTGCATCATGATATCCTTCCCCCAACATTATATTGCGAAAATCCTATTGCCGATATGCAGCAAACCAGATTCGCACCGGTACAGGAACCTACAAGCTGGTCCAAAACCGGCTTACCGAAGGTAGCCGCTGTTAATGCATTTGGGTTTGGAGGAATCAATGCCCATGTGGTTCTTGAAGGATACGATATGCCTAAAAAAGATCGCGTATTGCTACTGGCCAGAAAAACACATCAGGAGTTACTTTCAGCTTTACAGAATAACGAAAGTACAACCGGAGAAGGGAACTACAGAGTGGCCATGTTTGATCCTACTCCTGAAAGAATAGAAAAACTTATTAAAATTGTATCCAAGGACAAACCTTGGCGTAATAAACAGGATATCTGGTACACCAATACTCCGTTGCTTCATGATGGAGGAAAAGTTGCTTTTGTATTCCCGGGACTGGATGGACTGGCAAAAGGCGAAGTAGAAAGCGTAAGTCGTTATTTCGGATTAACAGAACCAATACAAACAGAGGGCGAAGGTTTACTTACGGACGCATTAAATATATTCAACAACTGCAGCATCCTGGATAATTCATTGAAAAAACTAGGCATAATACCGGATATGAATGCAGGACACAGTTTGGGAGAATGGCTGGCCGGCTACTCCTCTGAGCTGGCAGAAGTGAATTCTGTAAAAGCACTGATCGATGTTCTGAATCCTGAAACATTTGAACTAAAAGATTCTAAGTTTATTGCGATCGGGGCAGGTATTGATACCATCACTCCCATTATTGAAACAATTCCGAATATCTATATTTCCAATGATAATTGCCCGAATCAGGTAATCCTTTGTGGTAGTAATGCTGCACTGGAAGAACTGGTTCCTTTATTAAAAGCCCAGCAGATATTTCATCAGATACTTCCCTTCCAATCAGGATTCCATTCACCTTTTATCGCAGATAAACTGGATATAATCCTGCAGGGAATGGAAAAAGCACAATTCCAGAAAACGAAAATCCCGTTATGGTCTGCAACGACGTTGGAGCCTTATCCTTCGGACGAGGAGGCCATCAGAAAACTAAGTGCGGAACATTTGGTTCAGCCTGTACGCTTCAGGGAACTGACGGAGAAATTGTATGAAGAAGGAGCCAGATTCTTTATCCAGGTAGGTACCGGAGGACTGATCGGCTTTATAGATGATACCTTGAAAGGAAGACCATTCAGTACATTAGCATCAAGTGTCGCTACCCGATCTTCTCTTGCCCAGCTACAACGTGTAGTTGCCGCATTATTTGTGGAGGGTAAAGATATTTCACTCGACTTTTTAGAAATACATCACGCTTCTAAAAAATCATCAGGTAAAGGTATTAAACTGGAATTGGGATCACCTATCATCCGTAATTTTAAAGAAGCCAAAACACTGGCTAAATCTTTTGATGTACCGGCACAAAACGGAACTTCCGCCATCGCAACGAAAAGCGGGCATCCTCTTGTGCAGGCTTTCCAGGAAAATATTGCGGATATGATCCGTATGCAGGAAGAAGTTTTAACGCTATTCCAGCACGGACCAAAGACGACAACTCAAAGTCCGGTAATTACTCAACCTAAAGCACCTGTAAGCAAGAATTTTTCAAAATCCCTGCATGTGAATCTGGATACCCATCCATACCTCATCGACCATAGTCTGCTTAGACAACCTGCAGGCTGGCCTGATGTAACGGATATGGAACCTGTGATTCCCATGACCATGATCTTTGAATTACTGGCAGAAATAGCCCAGGCTGAGATCCCGGAAATGCAGGTCCATAAAATAATGAACATTAGCGTATTCCAATGGATGAACGTAGCCAAACCATTTGAAAAAACAGTGAATGGAGAATGGCGTTCTTCAACCCACGCTTATCTTGATATAGAAAATTTCGCCAATGCTGAAGTCATATTAAGATCTTCAACTCCTGTCGTACCGGTTTTTGATCTTTCGATCGGAGATCTGCTACCCATCCATCGTACTCCTGAGGAAATCTATGATAAACATATGTTCCATGGAGATGCTTATCAGGGAATTACAGAAATTTTATCCGTTGGAAGTAAAGGTATTATAGGAACTATTAAAGGAAATGGCGGAAAAGGTTCCCTGTTGGATAATGCAGGACAGCTGTTTGGCTTGTGGCTGCAGCTTACCCTTACTAAAGACAGGATTGCTTTTCCGGTAAAAATAAGGGATATTGAATTCTTCGGAAACATGGAAGACCAGGACGGATTATTCGAATGTACCTGTATTCTTACCGATTTAAATGAGGAATTTGCCACCGCCAACATTATACTGAAAAGAGATGGAAAGGTGTGGTGTGCCATTACAGGCTGGCAGAACAGAAGACTTGAAATCGATGAAGCATTATGGAATGTTTCCATGTCTCCTCTTCACAACCGTCTTTCAGAAGAAATAGCACCTCAGGTATTTTTCTTCCATCAGGCTTATACCAGAGTGGCTTCCTGGGACTTTATCCTGAAACGATATTTCAACCAGACGGAAAAACAATACCACCAAAAATTACTACCCAACAAGAAGAAAAACTGGATGGTTAGCCGGGTTGCTGTAAAAGACGCCGTAAGGAATTTACTCCGTGAACAAAAGAATCACGCCTGCTATCCTATTACATTTGAAATAGGCTCAGATGAACTGGGCAAGCCTTACCTCATCAGCGATTTCACACAGGATATCCATGTGTCCCTTGCCCATAAGGGAAAAGAGGCTGTAGCTATCGCACGCCATGGAAATTCCGTAGGAATTGATATGGAAACGATCGAGGAAAGAAGTTCCGGTTTCTATGATCTGGTATTCACAGATTCTGAGCTGGAATTATTAAAGGGCAGGGATCAGGCGGAATGGACGACCCGCTTCTGGGTTGCCAAAGAAGCCTACGGAAAGTTCCTGGGAAAAGGACTGCAAGGCAATCCTAAAGCATATGAAGTACAACTAATAAAGGATGATCATTTGTGGATCAACCAAACTGAAATAAAAACCATAAAACATCAAAATTATATTATCGGATGGACACTATGAACAACACATTAAAAATGAATCACGAGGAATTATTCACTCTTTTGAAAGGTTTTATCACTGAAGTTATAGGAGAGGAATTTGTTGAAGAGATGGATATCACTCCGGAGAGTTCATTTACTAAAGATCTTGAAATGGACAGTATAGAAATTGTCTCTTTCTCAGAAAAAATAAAAGCACATTTTGGAGATCAGATTGATTTTACAGGGTGGTTGTCTTCTATGGACCTCGACCAGCTGATCAACCTGGATCTCCGTATGATCATCAATTATATTTACGAATGCCAATAATTACAGTTGATAACAAGAAAATTCATATTCAGGAACTTAATAAAGGTGCCCGGGAAACGGTTGTGCTTATCCATGGGATGTTCAGTAATCTGTCCATTTACTATTTTAACATAGCACCCATCCTGGCACAGCATTACCACGTAGTAATGTATGATTTAAAAAGCCATGGAATGAGTGAACGTATACTCGATGGATACGATCTTGAAAATATGGTTTCCGATCTTCTTGGCCTTATTGATTTCCTTGACCTGAAAAAAGTTCATTTGGTAGGTTATAGTTTCGGGGGACTTATTGCTTTGAAAACAGCATTGAAATATGCAGACCGCATAAATCAGCTTGTAATTATGGAAGCTCCTGATCCCAGGGATGAAGAAACCCGGGGGATTATCGATCAGTACAGTAAGGAATTCCTGGAACATTATGTAGCCAACTTTACAGACACTACAAAAGTGCAGATGGGCAAAAGGCAAATGGAAAAAAATCACAGAATGTATGAATTCCTGTTTTATGAGACCAGTATCAAAGCGGATATGATCAGAGAGAAAGATTTCTTTACTGAAACCGATCTTACAAAGATAAATGTTCCGGCATTGCTTTTATATGGGAATCAGTCCAATTGTCGTCCTACGGGAGAATGGCTAGAGAAAGAACTCGGCCAGGCAAAACTTGAACTCATTCCTGGAGATCATAATATCCCGATACAGGAACCCGCTCAGATCGCTGAGGCTATTGTGCATTTTTTATCCAAATCATTATCTAAATCTAACACCTTAACACAAAATCATGGCTAAATTTGTATTTGTTGTTCCACCGTTGACGGGCCATGTCAACCCTACCCTGAGTATCGGGGCTGAATTATTGAACAGAGGACATGAAGTGGCATGGATCAGTCTTGACAAAAATCTTAATACCAAACTTCCGGCAGGAGGAGAGCTCCTGCTTATCCAATACGATCAAACTGACGAAGAAAAAAGAGATAGCGAACAGTACCTGGATATTATTTCCAAAAAAGTAGTATACGGTATAGACAGCATCAAATTTCTTTACGATGATGTACTTATCCCACTGAACAGGCATTGCTATAATGGTATTGTCCATTTACTCGATTCTTATAAACCTGACCTTGTAATCGGTGATCATCAGCTATTTGCAGCTGCTATTGCTGCAAAAAAGCTAAACCTTCCTTACAGTACTACTGTTACTGCACCCGCTGCCATCAAAATCATGGATGAATTACCAAAGGTTCATGAGTGGGAAGTAAATAAAATCATTGAACTGCAAAAGGAACTGGGAATAATGGAAGACTATTCTTTGGCTTCCTCAGACCTCTTAACAATGGTTTTAACGTCCAGATATTTCTTTGGTGAAATGGAACTACCTTCCAATTACCAGTTTACAGGTCCTGTTCTAACGGAACGCCGGATATCCTGTGAGTTCGACTGGGAAAGGTTTAACAGCAGCACTCAAAAGAAAATTCTTGTAAGTATCGGTACGACTTTCGATCATGATCATAAAAAAGCTTTTTTCCAAAAAGTAATTGACGCATTTAAAGATGAAGACCTAACGGTTGTAGTTGTTTCAGATCCTCAGCTTTTCGACAGCTGGCCGGAAAATTTCATGGTATATCAGCAGGTTCCCCAATTGGATCTCTTGCCGCATCTTGATGGTGTCGTTTGCCATGGGGGACATAATACGGTATCCGAAACGCTTTCAAACGGACTGCCGTTGGTTGTTATTCCGATTGCCTATGACCAGTCCCATGTTGCAGGACGTGTAGTACGTACAGGAGCGGGTGAGCGTCTTAATTTTAACCGGTTCAAATCAAACCATTTAAAAGAGGCGGTACAGCAGATCCTTAACAATCCTGATTATCGTAAAGCAGCAGAAATCATCCGTCAGTCTTTTATTGAGGCCGGAGGTACGGTAACAGCTGCCAATTTACTGGAAAAAGCTATTACCGATGCCACACAAAAGATAAAATCCCGTTCGAAATTCCTTTTTGTTATCCCTCCTTTTTTTGGACATATCAGTCCTACTCTGAGCGTCGGTGTAAGCCTTATAGCAAGAGGACACGAAGTAAAATGGTTCGGGATTACCCCGCTAGGAGATGAACATATTCCGGAAGGAGGATCGTATTTCTACCCTGAAGAAGATCTTATTCCCTATCAGGATGAGATCAAACGTATTTTAAAAAGACAGGATGACGGACCCGCCTGTTCCGGGCCTGAAGTTATGAAACTGGCATTAGAGGAAACTTATGTTCCTTTTGCCAAAATGATGATGCCCGGATTAAGCCGTCTTACTGAAAACTGGAAACCTGATGTTATCGTTAATGACTGTATTACTTTCGGTGGTGCCCTTTTTGCTCATAAACACAATATTCCATGTGTAACAACTACTCCTGTACCTCCAGATGTTATGGGAGATACAGAAAAAAGTGCTCCAAAAATATTTGAATGGCAACAAAACCTCATCAAAGATCTCCAAAAAGAAGTTGGGATTGATGATGATGGAATTTTCATCCATTCCCATAAATTAAACCTTGTATTTACATCTCAGGCTTTCGCAGGTTTTGAAACAGTACCTGACCATATGAAATTTGTAGGTCCTGTGAAAGGACGTCCCAATGATGCTCCTTTTGACTGGGATCGTTTGCATGCGGCTACTACACCCAAAATATTTGTATCATTAGGAACACTCCTTGTAGACATCAGAAAAGCCTTTTTCGAAAAGATCATTGCGGCATTCGCGGATCAGCCGGTAACTATCGTTGCGGCCACGCCACCGGATATTTTTGAAGAATGGCCTTCTAATTTCATTGTAAACAGTTTTGTACCTCAATCGGCATTAATGCCTCATATGGATATGGTAATTTGCCACGGAGGTTTTAATACAGTTAATGATACATTCCGTAACGGATTACCAATGCTGATCACACCGATTGCCTACGATCATTTCCACATCGCAAAACTCATCGAACAGGCTGGTTGTGGCAAGAGTATCCGTTATAAAAGATTACGCATAGATTCACTCCGTGAAACGGTTTTTGAATTGCTGGAAAATCCTGCTTACCGCAATGCAGCAAAAGAAGTTCAGACAACATTCCTTACTGCAGGAGGTAATGATAAGGCTGTAGAGCTACTGGAGAATTTTGTACAACAAGAACAATCAACATTAGTTTCTGTTTAAATCATGAAAAGAAGGTTGTTATTTGGTGAGCGCATGTTACTGGGGGATGGAACGGAACCCTTCAATGCAATTATCCCCTTCCGGTTAAAAGGAAATTTCAGGGAAGAAGATGTGCGGCATGCCTTATATCAGATCCAGGCCAAGCACCCTTGGCTGAGAGCACTCATCACACATGATGAAAAGAAAGTACCGTGGTTTGAAGTACCGGATCCTATTGTTCCTATTCCTGTAAGGACTGTGGTCAGAAAAGGGGAAAACGATTGGCAGGAAGAATCCATAAAGGAATGGCAAACCGTTTTTAAGTATGACCAATTTCCTCTTATCCGGTTTGTATGGATCAAGGGAGAAGGAGTATCAGATATGCTTTTTGTTTTCCATCATTGTCTGTCTGACGGTGGTTCTGCAATGGCATTTTTAGATGAATTTCTAAAGGTATTGGATAATCCGTTGGCAGATATTGGAACAGAGAATCCGATATTGGGAATTGAGGATGTGGTTCCATCAGCTATTTTATTGAACCGGAGACAGCGGCTGAAAGCAAAATTTATCGGGAGAGTCGCTGCCACAGCGATAAAATACATGCCCGTGAACAAAAAAGCCATTGACCGGAAAAATGACTACTTCATCCACTGGAAATTTGATCGTGAGACAAGCAGTCAACTGATCTCTTACTGTAAAGCCATGAAGGTTACCGTGAATACTTTTTTGAGCGCTTCATTGCTTAAGGCTTTTAAGAAAGTAAAAGGTCCGGCGGCTTTCAATAAAGTTTCCTGTCCTGTAGATATCAGACGTTTTGCCTCACAGATAAAAGAGGATCACATCTTTGCTTTCGGGCTGATGATTACCCTGTCATCCAATGAAAAAGTGAGCTTTGAAGACAATCTGACGCTTATGCAGGAAGATGTGGAACGTAAAACATCCAAGCTTAATCCGTACATGGTAATGATGGTAATGGAGTCCGGACACGATGCCCTGAAAAACTTCACCAGGCTTCTGAAACAAGGAAGGTCTACCAATGATTGTATGTTCTCCAATCTGGGAAGGATCCAGATTCCTGAGAACTATAAAGAATTTTCCGTTGAAACCATATTCAGTCCTTCTGTAATCGGTCCTCTGGGCAATACAACAACCATGGTAACATCCACCTACAGGGGAGAAATGGATTTTTCTTTTATGGGTAGTGAGGGATATTTACCATACACTGAAGCTTTAGCCATACGTGATGAGATGATTGAGTCCATTCAACTTAAACTGGAATATGCCGAAGTATTATGATCAGATAAAAATCAGTGATATGAACTAAAAGATTGATAAAGTTACTTCTTGTCCGGTATTATTCGGGAAGCAGGTGAAGTAAACGGAATGATATAAAACTAAAGAGATCCAAAATGGATCTCTTTGCAGCAGACAGCAAGAATGTAGGTTGGAATGATCAGAAAGCTTTTGCATAAAAAACAAGAAAAACATTAATTTGATATAACCTATGAAAAGAAAACTACTATTTGGAGAACGAATGATATTAGGAGATGGAACAGAGGCTTTTAATGGCATTATCCCTTTCAGATTAAGGGGTACGTTCAAATTGGAAGAAATTCAGCGGGCTCTGGCTTTGCTTCAAAATAAACATCCCTGGTTAAAAGCACATGTAACCCATGACGAAGAAAACCTTCCATGGTTTGAAGTGCCCCAGAAAGTTGTACCCATCCCTATAAGAATTGTGGTCCGGCAGGGAGAAGACGACTGGCAGAAAGAATCCATGAAAGAATGGTATATGCCTTTCGATCATGAAAAGTTCCCCCTGATAAGGTTTGTATGGATCAAAGGAGAAGAAGTTTCAGACATGTTTTTCTCATTTCACCATTGTTTATGCGATGGAGGTTCCGCAATGACACTATTGTATGAGTTTTTACAGGTATTGGACAACCCTTCCGCCGATATTGGTGTAGAGAATCCTATCCTCGGAATCCAGGATATTGTCCCCGCAAGCATCTTAAACAGCCGAAGGCATAAGCTTAAAGCAAAAGTACTCGGCAGAGTGGCATCTACCATCATTAAATATGCTCCTGTAAACAAAAAACCAATAGAGAGGCAAAACGATTATATGATCCATTGGAAGTTTGACAAGGAAATGACTCAACAAGTAATTTCCTATTGTAAATCCAATGGTTTTACCGTTAATACTTTTCTTTGTGCAATTGTTCTTCAGGCATTTAAAAAAATAAGGGGGAAAGCTGCATTGAATAAAATTTGCTGCCCTGTGGATATCAGACGTCTAACAACACAAATCAAACATGATCATATTTTTGCCTTCGGGCTGATGGTTGAAGTTTCGATTAATGAAAAATTGAATTTTCTGGATAATGTACGGAAGATGCAGAAGCACGTGAAGCGTAAGACCTCAAAACTGGATCCATATACCAAGATGATGATCATTGAATCATGGCATTATGCCCTGGATAATTTCACAAGAATCCTGAGAAATGGAAAAGCAACCAATGATTGTATGCTTTCTAATCTTGGCCTTATTCAGGTACCCCATGAGTATAGGAACTTTACTGTAGATACCGTTTTCAGCCCTTCAGCTTTGGGCCCTCTGGGCCAGACTACCGGATTTGTAGTTTCAACCTTTCAGGGAGAAATGGATTTTTGCTTTATCGGTAGTGAAGGATATCTACCTTACTCAGATGCACAGGCCATTCGTAAGGACATCCTTGATACTATAAAATTAAAACTTGAATATTCAGCAGTATCATGATCAAGAGAAAACTAATGATGGTGGAGAGAATCATGTATGTTGATTCCGGAACACCCCTCAATTGCGTATTTACAGCAAAGATCAAAGGAACACTTCATGAAGCAGATTTTAAAACAGCTTTAGAAAAAATCCAGAAAAAACATTCTTTGCTCAGATCCAGGATCGATACCGATACTGAACAATATCCCTTTTTTATAGAAGAAAGAGAGATGGAAGCCATTCCCCTTCGGATCATAGACCGGGAATCCGATGAAGATTGGTTGCGTGAGTCTGAAAAAGAATGGTTCCGCATGTTTGAAGATCATCGGAAACCTTTGGCTCAACTGGTATGGATTAAAGGAAATGAGGTTTCCGAAATTCTCTGGGTACTTCCCCACTGCATTTGTGATGGAACTTCCCAGGTGACTCTGATGCGGGAGCTTCTCTGCCTGCTGGATGATCCAACTGTGGAACTGGATACATACCAGGCATTCAGCTCAGTTGATGACTTCCTGCCATCTGGTTTTAATACCAAAAAGAAAGTACGCAAAGCAAGGTTATACCTGCTTATGGCCAGGCTCTTCTTTCTGATGCAAAAGAAAAGTAAAAAAAGAAATCTTGGAAAAAACTATGTGATCCATTGGAAACTGAACCCGGAAATAACGAATCAGATCACCAGTAAGTGTAAAGCGCATGGTGTTTCTGTACACTCGCTGTTGTGTGCTTCATTCATGCAGGCGTTTCAGGAAATCCGGGGAGCTGAGGCTAAAAGAAAAGTGATCAGCCCCGTGGACGTGCGCCATTTTATTCCGGAAATAAAGCAGGATCATGTATTTGCTTTTGCTCCTACCATAGAACTTTCTTTGAAAAAAGGAAATTATGGGATATTTGACCAGGCAGGACACATCAAAAAAGACCTTGTTGAGAAATTAGAAAAAATAGAAGCACGGGAACTTCTTTGGATGGGTGAACAGATGCACCCGCTTGTAGAACGCATGATCAGCATGCTTAAATCAACCCACGGCGGACATGATATTACCCTATCCAACATGGGAAAAATTAATATTCCGGATCAATATCAGCGTTTTGAGCTCGAAACGATTATGAGTCCCACCGTCGCTTTTCCTTGGCTCAATTCGAACACCCTGGTTACCACTACCTACAAGCAGGAAATGGATTTTACGCTTATGTCGAATGAAGATTTCCTGTCTAGACAGAAAGCCACAGAAATTAAAGATAAAGCCCTTGAACTACTTACTGTATCTTTACAGAACTAAACATGAAAACGGATAAATCCCCTACTATAAAAAAGAAAACCACTCTCAAACGCTTTTTATTAACGCGGACGATCTACTATGTTCTTCCGAATGCATTTCTTAATTTTATTATTGCCTATGCAAGCTTTCACGAGCTGGGTTATACTCATTTCTTCTCAGGTACCCAGAATCTGGCCCGGCTAACCTTGCCAATGGCCATTTTCCTGCCGGTTATCCTCACGATCGATATCACCAAAAGAGTGACTGCCGCTGCAGAAGAGGGGACAATAGAATTCATGGTAGATAACAAGCTGAATACAAAAAAGTTCATGACGAAATTCAGTATATTACATGGTGTTGTCAGTGGGCTTCTTGTACTTTCTCTTCTGGTATTTGCTCAGTACAAATTTTCAACAAACTACAAGCTCGATGCTATGGCAATGGCCATACTCGTAGGAGCACTTGCAGGAATACTGTCTGTACTTTCCGTCTATTTACCCGTTAATAAACTAAGGAAATACCTGTATAAACCTGTTCCAGCAAACACTTCAGAATAATTGAATAGTAAATTCCGGGCTTATCAGACTCATCTATTCAAAACATAAAGACCTGCCATTGTAGGGTCACTGTTCAAAAATTTTCCAAACTTTTGGGATAAATTGAATTAATTAAATTTAATATCATAGATTTGTCTTAGTAACACAATTAAAACACATGAAAAATTTATTTTACCCATTTCTTACCGGATATCTATTCCGGGTGATCTGTTCCCCGCAACTTTCTGTTATCCAAAATCATATTACTCTTTTACATTTTCGTGAACAGCCGGGTAATTCAGCGTGATTCGGAATAAACTCTTTTGCGTTAGAGTTAGATGTTGTACATAACATAGCGCATATTTCAAAAATAAATATCAAAAAAAAATGTTACTTTTGCTTTAGGGACGAAGTTTTTAATGCTATCTAATCCCGGAATTGCAAGGACGCCATATTATAAAATGTTAAAAATCAATCCAATGAGGAAAATAATTTTACTATTTACTTGTCTGTTCGGTATTTCAATTTTTGCACAAATTAAAGTGTTAAAAAATGAGACTCTAGTGGAAATTGGTAAAGATAACTCTGTTGGCTTATATAAAAAGGAGGATAAATTCACTATCAATTACCAGGATCTTAATACCAGCAACCTCAATACTTTCAGATCTTTTTCTTTTCAAAACCTGAACGGAGATGTCTCTGATCTATATAAACTGATTACGGACGGGTTTATTTCCCTTCCTGAAGGAAACATCGCTTTGGAGCTTCCAAACGATATCATTGAGCTCCATTATGAGAAAAACTATGGCCAGCCAACCGTTCAGTTTATCCAGTTCATTAATAAAAACCGAAAATATGTTGGAAAATCTCAATTCTTAAATAAGAAGCAGGTCGATAAAATCTTCGGAAAAACAAATGGGAAATCATCTCTGTATGAGAGGACTGCCATGATGAACAATGTTCATTCCAATAAGCCGGACACTTCAGCATCATCTTATAATTCCGGCAATAAAAATAAGAAAACGAAAAAATAATAATTATTTTTACAATATAGCAGAGCTCATTCCTAAGAATGAGTTTTTTTATTTTATTTTTGCAAAAAGATCATTACACCCTATGTCGCTTCAAATAATCAATTTAACCAAAAAATTTGGTGACCAAACCGCCCTTAACCAGATTAACATCTCCATTGATAAAAATGAAATCATTGGTCTTCTGGGACCTAACGGCGCAGGAAAATCTACTTTAATGAAATCCATTGTCGGAGCTTTAAAAATAGATGAAGGGCAAATCATCTTTAATGATAAAGATATTTCGGAATATGAGATAGAAGCTAAGAAGAATATTGGGTTTCTTCCCGAAAATAATCCTCTGTATCTGGAAATGTATGTTAAAGAATATTTGCAATTTGTGGCTAATATTCATAAAATCCCTGAAACACGGGTTAATGAAGTGATAGAGCTTGTAGGGATCACTCCTGAAAAATCGAAAAAAATCAGCCAGCTTTCCAAGGGATATAAGCAGAGGGTTGGTTTGGCACAGGCTATTCTACATCAGCCTGATCTTCTCATTCTTGACGAACCTACCAACGGTCTGGATCCTAATCAGATTATTGAAATAAGAAATGTGGTAAAAGAGATCGGTAAAGAAAAAACCGTCCTGCTGTCAACCCATATTATGCAGGAGGTTGAAGCATTATGCTCACGGGTAATTCTTATCCATAAAGGAAATATCCTTCAGGATTGTCCGATTGAAGAATTCAAAGGAAAATTCGGCAGCCTGGAAGAAGCTTTTGCAAGCCATACCAGCTAAGATTTAAATTGTATTGATTTTTTAATGGCTTTATATTTGATTAGATTCAGGTAATCTAATTTTAAAACCTATTGCCATGATCAGAACAATCTTAATGGGCACATTAATTATAGCATTAGCTTCTCCAGCTTATGCATACGCTGCTAATGAAAATCCGGTTATAAAAACTGAAAACAGTTCAGAATATATCCAGCAGGTTCCCAAAACCGTTATTATTAAAACAAAGAAATTTAAAATACGGATCGATCTTCAACCTAACGGAAAATACCTTTATCAGGCATGGGGAGCCAATTCAAAACTTACCTCGAAACCTAATATGATCATCAGTGACGGAGAGCTTGTTCCAGATGGTTCCGGAGGTAATTATTATTATGATTTCGTAAATAAAGGATTTCATTACCAGGTGTGGAGAAATTACCTCACCGATTCAGCAACGAAAGCACCCTATACGCTCGTTGTAAGTGATGAAAGTGGTAATACTGTGGTACAACAGGATGGAATCGTGGTAAAAAAGTAAAATAAAAACTCCCGCATTGGATGCGGGAGTTTTTATTTTATGTACCTAATTGTTTTATCTGGGTATAAAAATTACTCTCTGCAAAACTTTCTTTTGCCGAATTATAGCCTATATTGAAAATCTCTTCAAGACGATCCTTTTTCCTTTCAAAAGTTCCGTAATTGGAAAGATCCTGTGAGGTAATGAACCAATCACAATAATCGAACTTTCCTTTCTCTATTCTGTACGAAAGAAGGTCATAAGAGCGTGAAACAATAGCTTTAATGGATTTTAAATCTTTAATATCGATTTCATGAGGCGGAGATACAAAAACCCCGATCAGCTTATCACATTCCTCCCTGATGATATCTGCAGGAAAGTTATTTAATACTCCTCCATCACAATACATCTCTTCGCCGATGATATAAGGCGTTGTAATCCCGGGAATAGAACATGAGGCAATAATTGCATCTGTAACTTTAAAATTTTCATCAAAAATTTTCTGCGTCCCGGACACCAGTTCCGTAGCTACGATCTTAACCTCTTTATCCAGATCTTTCAGTTTCATATCCTGAAAGATGGGTCTTAAATAGTTGGTGAAAATAATGGAGGATACCAGCCCGGGTTGGTTGAATGTAAAATGCTTCCAGTTAAAAAAATAAACCGAATTGAAGAATTCCAGAATTTCTTCAGGTGTTTTACCGACTGCGTACAGACATCCTACGATAGAACCTGCACTGCAACAAGACAATACATCAATATCAATATTCTTCTCAATCAGGAATTTTAAAACTCCGGCATGTGCAATACCCTTGGTACCGCCACCTGATAAAACAAGCCCTACTTTCTCAAGATTCATAGAATAAAATTAAGAAAACAGGTCGAGAAAATCTGATTATTTTTTTGAAATATTCTAATTTTAAAATTATTTTAATAAATATTCCTGCATAAACTATATTGAAAAAGCCCAGAATAATCTGGGCTTTTAAATATTTCTGTATTATAGATTAAATGTGGATCACTTCTCCATAAGCTGCCGCAGCTGCTTCCATGATTGCTTCAGAAACAGTTGGGTGCGGGTGGATAGATTTAATGATCTCGTGCCCTGTTGTCTCTAATTTTCTTGCAACAACAGCTTCGGCAACCATATCAGTTACTCCGTCACCGATCATATGACATCCTAACCACTCTCCATATTTAGCATCGAAAATAACTTTGATGAAACCATCTGTATTTCCGTTTGCAGTTGCTTTACCACTTGCAGAAAGAGGGAATTTACCTACTTTGATTTCATATCCTTTTTCCTTAGCCTGCTTTTCTGTAAGACCTACAGAAGCAACTTCAGGGTGACAGTAAGTACATCCAGGAATATTGCCATAATCAATTTTCTCTACGTGCAATCCTTTGATCTTTTCAACACATGTAATTCCTTCTGCAGAAGCTACGTGTGCTAATGCCTGAGTCGGGATAAGGTCACCGATAGCATAGTATCCGGGAACTGAAGTTTCGTACCACTCATTAACCAAAACTCTTCCTTTATCTGTCTGGATTCCTACTTCTTCCAATCCTATATTTTCGATATTGGCAGCAATACCAACCGCTGAAAGTAAAATATCAGCTTCCAGGGTAATGTTTCCATTAGCAGTTTTTACATTTGCTTTTACACCTTCTCCGCTGGTATCCACGCTTTCTACAGAAGCATTGGTCATAATCTCGATTCCTGATTTTTTCAAAGATTTCTCAAGATGTTTAGAGATCTCTTCATCTTCTACAGGAACAATGTTCGGCATAAACTCAACAATAGTCACTTTTGTTCCCATCGTGTTATAGAAATCGGCAAACTCTACTCCGATTGCACCTGAACCTACAACGATCATAGATTTTGGCTGCTCAGGAAGAGATAATGCCTGTCTGTATCCGATTACTTTTTTACCATCCTGTGGTAAATTTGGTAATTCTCTTGAACGTGCACCTGTTGCAATGATAATATGACTTCCTGCATATTCAGTCACTTTACCGTCTTTATCTGTAACAGATACTTTTTTATCTTTTAAAACTTTAGCCGTACCAAGGATAACATCGATCTTATTTTTTTTCATTAAGAACTCGATTCCTTTGCTCATTTTGTTGGCAACACCACGGCTTCTTTGAATTACGTTTGGAAATTCAAAACTTGGCTCTACTTTATTTAAACCATAATCTTCAGCATGATTAATATAATGAAAAACCTGAGCAGATTTCAATAAAGCTTTAGTTGGTATACATCCCCAGTTAAGGCAAATTCCACCTAAATTCTCTTTTTCGATAATTGCAGTTTTGAAACCCAACTGTGCCGCTCTAATCGCTGTAACATATCCACCAGGACCACTTCCGATGACAATAATATCGTAATTCATTAGCTTAAAATTTTTATGCGAATTTAAGGAAAAAATATGGGATGATTCACGTTTATGCAAATTCATCCAATAATGAATCATATAGAAAATTTCATTTAATTATAATTAATTAAAAACATAACACAACAAAATATTCATAACAAATATTATATTATACCAAAAATTTCACAATACAAAATCTTCTCCCGAAACAATTTCAATTTTAATAATCCTAAAAAATCCCTGTTATTTCAGCTTTTAAATAATCACCGGTACTTTCATAGTCTTAGCTAATTCGTGATTAGCTGGTTTATAGGAAATAGGCAATAAAAATGCGTGCACTATATGCGATCTTTTGGTAACTTTATGTAATAATATACTTTTATGAAAAAAAGCTTAAGCCGAGACAATATCTGGATCAAAGAACCGGAAGAACATGATTTCCCGGCAGCCCAGGACTATCTGGAACTTCTTTTCGAACCGGAGCTCGCTAAAAAAACAGTAGATAAACTTAAAAAAGTACCTACCATCACTAAAAAATCCAAAGATATTCTAAGAGCAAGTAAACTTCCTCTTCTTCCTGAAAGCAACATCCATGTCAAAGAGAATCTGAAAAAAGTGCAAAAGAATAAGAAACTCTCGCCAATTTTACTTGTCAGAGGCCAAAATGAACTGATCATCGCAGATGGTTATCACCGCCTTTGCTGCAGTTACTATCTTACGGAAGATTTGGAAGTTCCGTGCCGATTGGTTTAATTAATAACGATCCGATATACTGAGTTTTAAAATAACATAATAAAAAAGAGCAGGTATTTCCTGCTCTTTTGAGTCGTATATAAATTCCGGAGTACTATAGTTTTTTCAGTAATTTTTTTTCAATCCTGTATTTTTCATCCAAAGCCTTTAACTGGTCTCTTTTCATCTTTTTGGTAGCCAGCGGATGGTTCAAAATAAGTTTCCTTTCCCGATTGTATTTTCTTTCCAGCTCTTGCGATTTCTTTTCTATCAATTCGGTTCTCGAAGGATGTGGCGGAGGTGCCGGGCGCCTCTGAGCCTGGACATTCATCGATAAACCTATTAATACTACTGTTGTTATAAAAAACTTGTTCATGACCTTTACTTTTGTGAATGATTTTAATAAAAAAATATGATTCAATTAAATTCATTCAGGTTCGGAGTAAATATTACATATATCATACCACAATCTTAAATTACTGAACTTCAACATCCTGCTTTAAAGTCAGATTTTTGGAAGAGTTCCCAATCATAATACGGTAAGTCCCCTTTTCTACGGTCCAGTTCATTTTCTCATCCAAAAACTTCAGATCTTTTACTGGAACTTCTATATATACCTTCTTTAATTCTCCCGGTTTCAGATATACTTTCTGAAATCCTTTTAATTCAAGAACAGGTCTGGAAACTGAAGCCAATTTATCTCTTACATAGAGTTGGACAACTTCGCTTCCACTCACCTTTCCGGTATTTTTAATAGTAACCTTTGCAATAATGGTATCGTTTGTGTGATATTGGGTCTTGTTCAATTGTAAATCCGAAATCTCAAAAGTCGTATAGCTCAATCCATATCCAAAGGGATACAATGGCTCGCCACTCAGGTCATAATAATCATTTCCCCTGCCGGTAGGATGATGGTTATACGTTAACGGAAGCTGCCCTTCTTCCTGTGGAAACGTAACCGGCAGTTTTCCGGATGGGTTTTCGTCCCCAAAAAGAACTTTTGCGATTGCATTTCCCCCTTGCTCTCCAGCATACCATACATCTAAAATAGCTCCGACCTCATCTTTCCACTTTGTTGTTTTTATTGCTGAACCTCCGACTAAGACCACGGTAGTCGGTTTACTTAACTTCGACACCTGATGAATAAAGTCTTCCTGATTTCCGGGAAGGGCTAAAGATGAGCGATCCTGAAACTCACCTTCATGAATTCCTGCGGCGACAATAATATGATCTGCCGTTTTTGCCAGTTCTAAGGCTTCATTAAAATTCTTTTTCTGATCTTCTACACCATAATTCCATATCAGTTCTATATGAGCTTCGCCCCTGTTTTCTTTAAATTCGATCTGAAGATCATAACTTTTATTTTTAACAAAATCTATTTCTGTGGTTTGAGTGGAATAGCTTAGCTTTTCCCACTGATCTACAACCAGTTTACCGTCCAGATATAACCTGAAACCATCATTTCCACGAAGCCCCAACCGATATTTGCCTGAATCCGGAGCTTTTAATTGCCCGGTCCAACGCACACTGTAATTATCCGGCTGAAGCTTTTCCACATCAGGAGAATACAAAGTCCATTTAAAATTAATCTGTTCATCTTGTCTTTCAAATGCAGGATTTCCTTTGAATTCACTATTTGAAAAATAAAATCCTTTCAAGCCCTTTCGGTTTCCAAAAGATAAAAATTCAGCGGAAACAGTCAGTACATCTTTCACATTGCGCTCAAGTCCTTTAGCATATACTACCTCAATCCCTTTCTTTGAGCAAAAGTTCTTAATGCCTTCCAATATACTCACCTTATGATTTCCCGGTCCTGAATACCCGCCTAATCTAGCTTCCGTCGCATCAGCCCCTACTAAAAGGATTCTTTTTGCATTTCCGGAAACAGGGAGTGTGTTGTTTTTGTTCTGAAGCAAAACAAAAGACTCTATTGCAGCTTTTTCTGCAAGACTTGCATAATTAAGCTTTTTTAAGCCCTCAATATCTTTATCGGATATGTATGGATCGTCAAATAACCCGAGTTCGAATTTAGCCCTCAGTACCCGCGAAACAGCATCATCTATTCTCTCCTGAGATATTCTTCCGTCCAGGAATGGTGGAATAAATAATCGGTAATGCTTGTAATCAGTCTGAAAAATTACGTCCAGACCTGCATTAATTGCCTGAGCTGAGGCATCCTCATAATCTTTTGCCGTAAAATGCAATACATTAGCACCACCAACTGCACTTGCATCACTGATTACAAATCCTTTAAAATTCCATTCTTTTTTCAATTTTTCTGATAACAACCAGTGGTTTGCTGTGGCAGGTCTTCCATCCAGCAAATTATAAGAAGTCATTACAGATCTGCTTTTTCCCTCTGTAAATGCTTTAAAAAACGGAATAAGGTGGGTTTCTTCCAGATATCTTTTGCTCCAGTGGATAGGATAAGAATCTCTTCCTCCCTCCCCCACGTTCGCAAGAAAATGTTTCGGCGTCGTAATGATTCCTGTATTTTCAAATGAGCTCACAAAACCGGTTCCCATCACGGAGGTCAAAAACGGGTCCTCTCCATATGTTTCCTCTGTTCTGCCCCATCTCACATCACTAGCCAAATTAACTACAGGAGTTAAGATCTGACGGATTCCCCTCAGTTTCGATTCTTTTGCAATCGCCATGGAGACTTCCTTCATCAGCCCTGGATTAAAAGAAGAAGATAAAGCAATGGCTTGAGGAAAGGCCGTAGCGCCTTCTCTCATTAAACCGTGTAAAGCTTCATCAAATGGAATAATCGGAATTCCCAATCTTGATTCTTCAATAAAATATTTCTGAATACTATTGATTTTTCTCGCCAGTCTCTCTGCATCCTCATCTGCATTATATTTTAGCATTTGTCCTGCTGCACCATCTCCTTGATTGGTGGCACTCACCTGTAATCCAAAAATCCCATGCCGGTACTGATCTTTGGAAACATGATCCAGGTCTCCGGGAATCATAAAACACTGCCAGAACTTTTCTTCAGGCGTCATTCTTTTGAGCAGATCCTGAACCCTTAGCTCAACAGGTTGTTTTGAATCTTTATACAGTGGTTTTTGAGCGGAAACAAAGCTTAGACTTAATAGCAAAGCGATTCCTGGAAATCGAAAACGGAACTTCATTATTTCTGTAGTTGAATTACAGTTGAATACATAAGCTGTTTGTGTTCTGAAGGCAGGTGTACCTCAATCCTGTTTCCTTTCTGCTTCCACTGTATCTTCGAATCAATACCCAGAATTTTCAGGGATTTAGGGGTAAAGTTTTCAGGGACTGAAAAACTCAGGTCAGAAGGAGCTGCATAACTTGTTTTTTCATCGGTATGGAATACATTCACCGTTTTTCCATCTTTGCTCGTGGTGTAATAAAAGTCCCCTTCATGAAAAGGAGCCAAGGTTCTTGTTGCAAAAACAGCTGCCCCATTCTTATCCATCCATCCGGATATTTCTTTCAGCCTTTCATATACCACAGCATCATAATCCCCATTAGGACCGGGAGCAATATTCATCAGATAGTTTCCTCCTCTTGAAATGATTTTAATGAGGGTTTCAATGATCTTTTGGGAGGACTTATAATGATCATTAGGTACGTAAGAAAAAGAATCTCCCATGGTAATACAGCTTTCCCAGGGAATTGAAAGAGGCTGATCGGGCACTGCCTGTTCCGGAGTTACATAATTTTCCCATTTTCCGGGAACTGTACGGTCTACGATAATGATTCCCGGTTGGTTTTTCCGGGCCATATTACCAATCTTATCCATATCGATATCCTGTTCCACCTTAATGGTTCTTTGCCATTCTATAGCAGGATCAATTGTTTTAAAGGGACGCACCCATCCACCATCCAGCCACAGTATATCTATTTTACCATAATTTGAAGTAATCTCATTGAGCTGATTCCAGGTAAACTTCTTAAAGCGTTCCCATCTTTCCGGATATTTTTTAGGATCATAATTTACATTCCGGTCTTTTGGAGGAAAGTAAGGCCACCAATAATCATCGGAATGCCAGTCGGGTTTAGAAAAATAAGCTCCGATCTTAAATCCTTCTTTACGGAATGTGGTAAAAATTTCTTGTACAACATCTGCTTTGGGATTTTTAGAAAAAGGAGTTTTAGCAGACGTTATTTTGTAATCAGATTCTTTCGTATCAAACATGGAAAATCCATCATGGTGCTTCGTTGTAAAAACTACATATTTCATTCCCGCTTTTTTAGCTGCATCAGCCCACTTCCGGGGATTAAACTGAGTTGGATTGAATGTTGTCTGAAGATTTTCATAATTCTTCACATATTCATTATATGTTTCTCCGTGTTCAGGCTTACGCTGGGTCCACGATTCGTCTTCCGGGCATAGACTCCAGCTTTCTACAATTCCCCATTGGCTGTAGGTTCCCCAATGCATAAACAGTCCGAATTTAAGATCCTGCCATTCTTCCAGGTTTTTCACAACCAAAGGGTCCGTTGGCTTCTCATAGCCTTTTGAAACATTATGGGCCTGTGAAAGAAAGGTTGCCGATATGAAAAGTGATGAAAGAAAAAAGGTTTTAGTTTTTTGTGGAATCAGCATAAAAAATACTTTTTGCTAATGTAATCATCCTGCTGTAAACTCGCAAAAATTACTTCCCTGTATGAGTCCTGATGAGTAACTTCAGAGCTTTTAAACATTCAGGGTTTTTAAAAATATTTTCTCCCCACGGATGAAATTTCTGTTTTTAGCTTATTAAAACTAATCCTTTATGGATTTTCTAACCTAGATAAGTTTCTGTAAGGCAGAATCAATATCAGGATAGAGGAATTGAAAGCCATTTTTCATAAGTATTTCTGGATATACATTTCTGCTTTTAAGTAATAATTCTGTTTCTGTATTGAGAAATACAGACGCCAGTTCCAGTTGCCACACAGGGGAATTAATTCCAAACGGAATTCGTAAACGTTTCCGTAGTTTTTTCATTAATTCTTCATTAGTTAAAGGCTGAGGAGCGGTCACATTAACACAACCTGAAATGTATTCATGATGTATGATCCATTCAATGGCACGACAAAAATCATCAATATGAATCCAGCTAATATGCTGATTCCCTCTTCCCTGTCTTCCTCCTAACCCTAGTTTTGTAACCTGACAAAGTTTTGGGAAAGCTCCTCCGTTTTTCCCCATTACTATAGAAGTACGTAACGCCACTTTCCTTATCTCATCATGATGCACGGCAAAGAATTCCTTTTCCCAGCTTTTACAGATATTCATCGAAAAATCATCTCCTATAACTCCGTTTTCTTCTGTATTCAGATTCTTTTCAGAGTGCACATAAATGGTTGCCGAACTTGCATTCAACCATATTTTCGGTTTGTCAGTGCATTGGTCTACCGCTTTTTGAAGAACTCTTGTACTTTCAATTCTTGAGGAATAAATTTCTTTTTTGTTTTTATCATTATACCTGCAGTCAACAGATTTCCCCGTAAGATTGATCAGGACATCACAGCTCTCAAGCTTATGTGACCACTCACCGATATGGGTTGCATCCCAATACATTTCGTGTTCATGTTTAGGGTTTCTGGTTAAAATATAGACCTGATTTCCATTAGCACGGAAATACTCTTTCAGGTTTTCACCAAGAAATCCTGTACCGCCTGCAATAATGATTTTCATAAATTTAGGGTTTAGAGGGTTAATTATTCTGAACTCCGTTTCAGATAATATATTTTTTTATTTTTACTTTAATCTCGGAACCTTCTGCAAGCATTACAGACAGAGGATCCTGAATGTTCAAAAATTTAAAATCTTTTCCGTAGATTCTTTCAAAATCTATCTTCAACTGATGATCTTTTACCAGATAATATTTCCATTGAGGGTGGCAAACTTCATACTCGGAAGTCTTGTTATCATTTTTTGTAAATCCGTAATAGTGTTCGGTAATGAACTCAAATTCAGAATCAGATTCCATAGGAAGTGCCTGAAGATCTGCAGTAATTTCCATAGAATGCCATGTTTTATCTTTCCATGAATATGTAACCAACATTTCGTGTTCCTTTTTTGCTATTGCGTTTTTCATCGGCAGCGTTTTATAATTTTCATTATAGATAGCATTTGCAATAAAGCTTAAGGCCGGTTTCGGAACAATCTCTTTAATAAAGACCACTCCTCTTTTCCATGCATTATTTTCTCTTTTTTTCACATAAAACCTAAGGTTAACTTCCTCAAAGTTGCGGTGAAAAGGGATGCGTAAACCGAGTAATCTGGTATTTAAAAACATAAATCCGACAAGACTTATATAGCATTTCCCTTTATAGAAATCAAGTTCCGTACCTTCAGGAAGGTATTTTATCAGTATTTCAGGATCTATTTCATAATTGATGATCGCCAGTTTGCGCCATTCAGCTTTTAAAAAGTTCATAATTCTGCATTTTTTTTGATGATTTCATTTCTTTTTACTAAAAAATCTTTGAGGTAATCTTTAAGAAAAAAATAATTGAACAGCATACCGATCATTCCCAAAGGAGATTCAAATTCGAAAATATCGGTCATGATCGTGTAATTTCCTTCCTGTTTGAAAAGGTGTTGATGCTTTAATGATTTAAAAGTTCCTTTCAGCATAACATCAGTAAACTCCAGAGGCTTTTCCATACTGATTATTTTTGAAGTGTGCGTGTGATATATTCCCAGATGCTTTGCACGCCATGTTACCGTTTCATTCAGTTCAATAAGTCCGTGCATACGTCCGGCAATAGCTTTCTCGTCTGTACCGGATGTTGATTGCTGATGCAGATCAATATCCCTTGATAGATCAAAAACTTTACAGATGTCTGCCTTAATGATTGTTTTTAAATAAATTCTAGACATAGTAATACAATAAAGTGATCAAGACAATAGTTCTGTAAATAATCCAACTTATGGACGGAATAAAATTCAATTCCAATATTTTGCAACGTCTTATGTGCTCTAGAAGCATCATGAAAACCACAATTCCAAAGTAAAAAATATAAAATAGAGAATTGAATTCTGTAAAGAGAACAGGCAATAAAAGCAGGGTCCCGATCAGGAAAACAGCCATCATATTTCCGATATAATCCCATATTTTATCTTTCAGGTAGGCCTTTAAAAAAACAGTTTGCCAAGCGATCTGCCCTAAACAAATGGCCAATTCCCTTAAAAAATTCCGGCTAAAACCAAATCCCGTTTTTGTAACAAATACACTTAAAATACAGGAGGAAAAAATCACCACAAACAGGATGTATCCGATCCTGTACTTCATGTTAAAATCGGGAACACATGACTCTTCTGTATAAGGTTTAGATGATGGAATAATCTGCTTTCTGTTATATGACACAAAAGAATATAACTTTCTGAAAAACCAGTAAAAAGGTTGTATTCTCGCTATCTTCTCCAATACCGGAAATGAGTTTCCAATAATAGCAAGCAGGCTGTCCAGACCGTATATCACTTCATTTGTGCTATGATCAATCAACGCAATTTCATTTTTTGCCCGCTTATAATCAATAACCGATCTGCTCTTAACACTCAATTCACTAAAAGCCTCTCTCCCATTTTCATCAAGCATTCCACATTGTATAAAACCTTTAGAGTAAATATTACACATAGGACATTCATTGTCGTAGATGAGGGTCTGGTTCTTTAGAGTTTTCATATCCTTAATTTTAAAATGATTTTCTTTTCGAGAAGTACAAAATCAAAAACAAATGAATGATTAAATTTTTCATAATTATTATATTTTCAATAATTTTTGAAAGTTTATTTGAAATAAAAAAGGAACACTGTCCTTTTTAGCCTTATTTTAATAGATTCGTGATCTTTCCTACCAACCAATGATCATCACTTTTGATCGCGAGATCCATGATATTATTAATCTTTCCCGTAACCGAACTAAAATCTTCCATCAACTTAATAAACTCTTTGGCTTCATCAGAATCACGGTCTTCAATATTCTTTAATTCTTCTAAAAAAGAAATTACCGGTTCGATTTCCCTTTTTCTTCTTTCTTTTGTGATTTGCTTAAACAGAAACCACACATCTTTTTCAGCAATGAAATACTCTTTCCGGTCTCCTTTTACAAATTCCTTTTTTACAATTCCCCAGTCCATGAGAGCCCGTAAATTCATATTGGCATTTCCTCTTGAAATTTCAAGCTGCTCCATTACCTCATCTGTTGATAATGGCTTTCCACTTGCCAAAAGCAATGCATGAACCTGCGCCATTGTACGGTTAATCCCCCAATTGGTAGCAAATGTTCCCCATGTCTGAATATATTTTTCCTTCGCCTCTGAAAGTTGCATATTGATCTCTTTTTGAATTTCTATTACAAATGTAATAATAATTTTCGAACTTTCAATAATTTTTGAAAATTAAATTTAAAGTTTTTATCTTGATTATGGTAACATAGAATTCCTGCTTTTTCACCCAAATAACTCCAATTTAAAATTTAACCTTTTCCTTTGTAACAAATCTTGTATTACAACGACTATTCAATAATAATCTTTTTAGTAATGAAATATAACAAAATTGCCTCATTACTTTTTGTTTTGTCTGCAGGAAGTATGATGTTCGCACAGGATGACTTGATCAACAAGTTGAAAAACAATCAATCCCAAAATGCTAACTTTAAATTTACGACTCTTAAAGATGTTGGTGCTACTTCAGTAAAAAACCAGGGATCTTCAGGAACGTGCTGGAGCTACTCGGGGAACTCTTTTCTTGAGTCTGAAATGCAGCGTATGGGTAAAAAACCTGTAGACCTGGCAGAAATCTTTACCGCAAGAAACTCTTACCATGACAAAGCAAAATTATATGTTTTAAATAACGGAGCTATCAGTTGGGGAGACGGAGGTGAATTGCACGATGTAATCAATATGTACAAAAAGTACGGTGCAGTTCCTCAGGAAGTGTATACAGGATTGAAAGCCGGACAAACCACCAACAACTTCAAGGAAATGCAGGGTAAATTAAAGACTGTATTAGATAGTTTGGTTCAGGCTTCATCTAAAGGAAAACTTTCCGACAACTGGATGTCTTCTGTTGATGTTATTCTGGATGAGTACCTTGGAAAAGTTCCGACTAACTTTACATATGAGGGGAAATCCTACACTCCGAAAACATTTGCTAAGGAGGTCGTAGGAATCAATCCTGAAGATTATGTAGAATTATCTTCTTACAAAGATTATCCTTATTTCCAGAAATTTGTAAACCCGATTCCTGATAACTGGAGCCATGATTCTGACTGGAATATTCCGATGACAGATATGACTGCAATTGTTGACAATGCAATTTCAAAAGGATATTCTGTAGGTTGGGCAACAGATGTATCTGAGCCTTATTTTTCATATAAAAACGGAGTGGCTTATGTTCCGGATGTAGATCTTGACCAGATCACTCCTGAAGTAAAAAAAGAATTGTTTACAGAGCCTAAAAAAGACAAAGCGATCACAGAAGATATGCGTCAGAAAGCTCTTAACAACCTTTCAACCACGGATGACCATGGTATGCATATCGTAGGTTTAGCAAAAGATCAAAGCGGAAAAGAATATTATATGGTAAAGAACTCATGGGGTGTTACCAATGATTTTGAAGGATATATCTATGTAACAAGACCATACGTTGAATATAAGTCGACTGCTATTCTTGTACATAAGAATGCCATTCCAAAAAATATTTTAAGACAATTAAAACCTACCAAAAATATCGGTTTATAATTAACAAAATCACTTTGTCATTTGATGACAATTTTAAATATTTAATCGGTTAAAAAACAGCTTCTGTAAACCAGAAGCTGTTTTATAATATGTATAAGAACTATTTGATTAGTCATAAATCCAATAAGAGTGAAACCAAAACTGTTATATTTGTAATCTAATCAACAAATTAAAGCAATATGAAAAATTCAAAAAAATTATCCAAATCTGAATTAAAAAGAATTAGTGGTGGAAATCCACCGGACTGCACAGAAGGAATAGCTTGTTATCATCGTCCCAAAAACGGATTTCCGGGTTACTGGACATGTAATGCAGGATCAAGCAGTTGTCCCGAAGATTAATTGATTCTACAGCTAAAATCCCCAAATTTTCCGGGGATTTTTTGTATAATAAATTTCTGAATTAAAATTAAATGAAATCAATAATGCAAAAAAAAGCTTCCGGGTAACCCGGAAGCTTTTTTGTATATTTTTTTTGTCCTTAGAATATCGCCGGATATTTTTGAGGATTGGTTTCATTAAACATCGCATAGATCTTTTCTACCATATCATCTGCAGAAGGTTTGCTAAAATAATCTCCATCACTTGCATAAGCAGGACGGTGGTCATTTGCGGCAATTGTTAAAGGATCAGAATCAAGATATCTGAAAGCTTTTTGCTTCTCCAAAATCTGCTGTAGAATAAATGCTGAAGTTCCTCCTTCCACATCTTCATCGATCACCACCAATCTGTTGGTTTTCTTCACACTCTCAGCAATTTCGTTTGTTAAATCAAAAGGAATTAAAGACTGAACATCAATAACCTCTGAAGAAATTCCTAATTTCTCCAGCTCTTCTGCTGCCTCCATTACAATTCTCCATGTAGACCCATAGGTTACTAACGTTACATCCTTTCCTTCTTTCGTTACTTCAATCTTCCCGACAGGAACAGTAAACTCTCCCAGGTTATCAGGCTGCTTCTCTTTTAAACGGTAGCCATTCAGACACTCAACAATTACTGCCGGATCATCACTCTGAAGCATTGTATTATAGAATCCTGCAGCTTTTGTAAGGTTTCTTGGTACTAGTACCAGAATCCCTTTTGAAAGATTAAGAATTCCTGCCATCGGAGAACCTGAATGCCATACCCCTTCTAATCTGTGCCCTCTTGTTCTGATAATTACGGGTGCTTTCTGCCCTCCTTTTGTTCTGTACTGAACTGTTGCCAGATCATCACTCATTCCCTGCAGGCAGTATAGGATATAGTCTAAATACTGGATCTCGGCAATCGGTCTCAGACCTCTCATTGCCATACCGATTCCCTGGCCTAAAATAGTCGCTTCACGGATTCCCGTATCTGCAACACGAACTTCACCATATTTCTCCTGCATTCCTTCAAGTCCCTGGTTTACATCACCGATGTTTCCGGCATCTTCTCCAAATACAAGGGTTTCAGGATATTTTTCAAAAATTTTATCAAAGTTGTTTCTTACCACTACTCTTCCATCCACATCTTCTGAGCTGTCTGAATATACAGGCTTGATCTCTTTAACGTTTTCGGCCTTCCACTGAGACTGAGAATACAGATGAGAAGAATAGTTGTCTTTTTCTACTTCCAGGATCTCATTGTACTTCTGTATTAACTGGTTTCTTTCAGGAGTATTGGTTCCTCTTATTGCCAGTAAAGACATTCTTACCAAGTGGAAGATATCTTTTTTAGCTTTTGAGACTAATTTATTAAAATGAGTAATGTAATTTTCTATTTCTGCATTTTGACCTTTAAGGTTTTCCACCAAAGGTAAAACTGCTTTTGACAGGTCTGAAATGGTTTTCTGATAGTTTTCCCAAGCCAGTTTCTGTCCGGCTTTTACTGTCTTTTTAGCTTCGTCATCGATGGCATCCAGCTCTTCTGCTGTTGCAATCACCTCTTCTTTACCTTCAATTTCAATGGAATAGTTGAGAATCCACTCTCTGAACTTGACCAACCCGTCAAAATCTGCTTCCCATGAAAGACGTTCTTCATTCTTATATCTTTCGTGAGATCCTGAAGTAGAGTGCCCTTGTGGTTGCGTAACTTCAATGACGTGAACAACTACAGGAACACTTTCAGTTCTTGCAAAATGTTCAGCTCTTGCGTAGGCATCCAATAATGCAGGATAATCCCACGCTTTTACCTGAATGATCTCGCATCCCTGATTTTCTCCTTCTTTTCTTTGGAAACCACTTAGCATTTCAGAGATATCCGCCTTTGCTCTCTGGTTTTTAGTAGGAACAGAAATCCCGTACCCATCATCCCAGATCGAAACGATCATCGGTACCTGAAGCGCACAAGCCGCATTCAGAGTTTCCCAAAAATGGCCTTCTGCTGTGGAAGCATCGCCAATTGTTCCGAAAGCTATTTCATTTCCATTGTTTGAAAACTTTTCAGAACCTTCAAATTGTACTGATTTATATATTTTAGAAGCCTGAGCTAACCCTAATAATCTAGGCATTTGTCCTGCTGTAGGAGAAATATCAGAAGAAATATTCTTTTGAGCCATAAGGTTTTTCCAGCTCCCGTCCTCATGTAAGCTTCTCGTTGCGAAATGCCCGTTCATCTGTCTTCCTGCTGATGCCGGCTCTCTTTCTACGCTGGTATCTGCATATAGCTGTGCAAAAAAGCTTTCAACCGTTAACGCATTGACGGACAAAGCAAAGGTCTGATCCCTGTAATATCCTGAACGGAAGTCGCCATTTCTGAAAACTTTCGCCATTGCCAGCTGTGGTAATTCTTTACCGTCACCGAAGATCCCGAATTTAGCTTTTCCTGTAAGAACTTCTCTTCTCCCCAGGTAAGACATTTCACGAGAGATTCTCCCTAATTTATAGTCTTCAAGTATTTGATTTTTAAAATCTTGAAAGGAAATCTTCTGTGTTTCAATATAGGTTGTTTGCATAGCCAAATATAAAAATTTTTAGTTCTAGAAGTATTTTGCTAATATACACTTTTTAAATTAATTTTAATTTTTAATAATCTTTTTTAAAAATTTGATAATAAGGCAAATTGTGTTTTATTTTAAATAAATTTGTATAAATGGAAAAAAAATCACCTCATATATTAAATGCATCCAGCAATCTTTTAGGATTTTCTCTGATTATAATCACTTCATTGAAAATCACTAAAATCAGTGGTAGTACGTATCTGGACGAATTTGCAGGGGTTGCTTGTATACTTTTTGCCTGCAGTTGTTTTTTTTCATTTCTGGCCATCAGAACGAAGAATGAAAAAAGAGAAACCAAGTTTGAGAACATTGCGGATTATTTATTTTTAATTGCTTTATTCTGCATAGTCCTGGCAGTTATTATCGTAACCATAAGAATAATGTAATCATTTATCCCGAATTGAAAGATAAACATTAAGTAGAGTTGAATATAAATGAATATTTAGGCCATATAATCAAATTCACTTTATTTTAAGATAATCTGATTATAAAAGCATTTATAGAATTTCCCAACGGATGGCAATTACAGAGAACAATAACAGGAAAAAACCGCTTTAAGGATTAATTATTTACGGGAGATAAAAAAGTACCGACCCTTTTAGAATTTTCTTTCGATCACATAATCCAGCATGCTGTGGAGTGATCTTTTAGCATCTGAATCGGGGAATTCATTAAGCAGGTCTTTTGCTTTTTGCTGGAAATCTTTCATTACACTGATAGCATAATCCAGACCACCCGAGCTTTTAACAAAAGCGATAAGCTCTTTTACACGCTTCTGATCATTATTATAGCGTTTGATCGTATTGAGATAGTATTTTCTGTCTTTTTCACTTGCTATTGTAAGGGTATGGATCAAAGGAAGTGTCATTTTCTGTTCCTTAATATCAATCCCCACCGGTTTCCCGATAACATTTGAACTTAGATAATCGAACAGGTCATCTTTAATCTGAAAAGCCATTCCGGTATAAGTTCCAAAGTCCTGCATTCTTTTTGCGAGCTTTTCATCAGCGTTATTTGACAAAACACCTATTTCGCAACAGGCGGCAATCAGGGTTGCTGTTTTCTGACGGATAATTTCATAATAAACATCTTCAGTAATATCAAGCTTTCTGGCTTTTTCCAATTGAAGAAGCTCTCCTTCAGACATTTCCCTTATGGTCCTTGAAATAACAGAAAGTAAATCATAATCTTTATGGTCGGTAGACAACAGAACTGATTTCGATAAGAGATAATCCCCAACCAATACTGCAATTTTATTCTTCCATAAAGCATTAATAGAGAAAAAATTCCTTCTTTTAAAACTTTCATCCACTACATCATCATGGACCAACGTTGCGGTATGGATCAACTCTATCATCGAGGCTCCGCGATAGGTCTTTTCTGTAACTTCACCTACCAACTTTGCGCAAAGAAATACAAACATAGGACGCATCTGCTTCCCCTTGGTCGTAACAATGAAACGTGTCACTTTATCCAGTAAAGGAACTTTACTTTGCATAGATTCATAAAACTTTTGTTCAAAAAGTTTCATTTCTTCATTGATCGGTTGCTTGATTTCTTCTACGATGTTTGCCACAATCTGTGAGTGATGGGTAAATAATAATTAATATTCACAAAGATAATTTTTTTCAGGCAATTTTAGTAGAAAATTCAATCTTTGAATTCTTCTTTTGGAATAAAATACAGACTCTGCTTTACAGTTCCGAGTGGATAACGGAATTTCTCCCCGGAAATATAGACGCCTTTTTCATCTACGGCAATTCCTTCGATCTGCCCGATTGAGGTGGCACTTCCCAGATAATAGTGCTTTAATCTCTCTTTAAAAAAGATTCCCGGTTCAGTTTCATTAAAAATATCAAGGAAAACTTCTGTTTTTTTGGTGTATCCAACCAAATAGAGTTTATGATCAAAATAAGCAGCATCGCTTACTACAAAATCTGTTTTATAAGTTTCTATTTTTTCAGCTTTCTGCAATTCATCCGCCTCTGGATCGATGGTATAATGTGAGGTAGCTTTTGCGGACCATTCTTTGGTAAAAATATGCAGTTTACCATTCAAATAAATCATAGCTTCCGCATCGAAATCATTATTGGTGTTTTTGGGGACAAATTCTTTTTGTTCAGGATAATAAAAAGAAAGGGTTCTAATATAGTCGTTTTCCATTCTGCCATTAGAAAAAGGAACTTTATAAATTTCAAGGTCTTTTCTAGTTCCTGTATTATTTCCAAAATCTCCGATATAGAAATGAGAGTCATCATGAGTAAGCGCTTCCCAATCTTTATTTTTAGCTTTAATTTTCAGGATATTCAACACCTTTCCTGAGCCCTTGTCTATTTCAAAAAGCTCCGGGCTATTACCACTATCATTAAAAGTATAAAGTTTACCATTAAAGAAATCCAATCCGGATGTTTCTTTAACCTCATCTTCTAAAAAGGCTTTTCTGTACCTTTTTATTTTAAGAAAATCTGTCTGTTGGGAAAACGAAGTCTGAAAAAACAGAAATACAAAGATGAGGATAACCTTTTTCATTGAATAAAAATACTAATTTACCGGTTTAGCACAGCAAAATTGATGCTGTAAACAATGCACTTATCATATTGCTAAAATAAAACGGGCTTTTGGGCCCGTTTTACTGATTAAAAAAGTTGTTTGAAAAAATTTATGCTGACTTTTTATGTTGTTTGCGGATTTTCCTTGCAAAGTAATCTTTCTGATATTGCCTTACCGTCTTTCCTGTACCGTCATGTCTCCAGCCGGGAGAATTGAAAATATAATTGATCCGGTCTGAGAATTTCAATCCCGGTTGTTTGATATCTTTCCATATTTTTCGCCATTCATAGAACAGTACCGTATCAGGTCTGTCATCGGGCATTTTAGGGTATATCCCGTATTTCACAGGAATATTAGGATCCTCTTTTTCAAAAGTCCCGAACATTTTATCCCAGATGATCAGGCACATTCCCATATTTCTATCGAGATATTTGATGTTGCATGCATGATGTACACGGTGATGGGATGGAGTCACCAGAATATGTTCCAGGAAACCCATCTTTTTTACCGTTTGCGTATGAACCCATGTTCCATATACCTGTCCGATAGCGTACACTACCATAATATGCCATGGATTGAATCCTAAAAAGGCAAGCGGAGAAAAATAGAGGTACCGGTACAACGGTTGTAAAACAGGACTCCTGAATCCCGTTGTCAGGTTAAAGTATTCGGAATTGTGGTGGGTAATATGAACTGCCCAGAAAGCCCTGGAATGATGGTCTACATAATGAAGCACATAATATGCAAAATCCGTGATAACAAAGCAGATCAGCCAGTACCAGATGGTGAAATCCCAAGAGAAAAGACGGTGATTGTAAAAGAAAAACATCACTCCCATTGCAAAAACCTTCATTACCAGATCCAAACCAAAATTCAGAAGAGCTAAAAAAACGCTTGTTGCTACATCTTTTTTATTATATAGTTTAGCCTCGGAAACGTGGCTATAAATCATTTCAGCTAAAATTACGGTGGCATGAAAGGGAATTGCCCAGGCATAGACATTTTCTAGTCCATCTTCGCCCAAAAAGTAATTCATCGTTACTAATTTTTGTACAAAGGTAGGACATTCTGAAAATCAGAGTCCCATTTTGGATAATTTTTTAAGGAAATTTTAATCGGTCGTCTTATTGGCCAATTGTCCGCATGCGGCATCAATATCTCCACCTCTGCTTTTTCTGATCATTACTGTGATACCTGCATTTTCAAGCTGACGAACATAATTTTCTTCTGCCTGTTTATTGCACTGGTCATATTTACCATCACCGATCGGATTGTACTGGATAAGATTAACTTTGGAAGGAACCTGCTTGCAATATTTGATCAGCGCTTTGATATCTTCATCACCATCATTAATGCCTTTCCACACACAATATTCAAAAGTGATCACGTTGCCGGTCTTTTTGTACCAGTATTGAAGAGCCTCCATAATATCAGTTAAAGGAAACTTATCTGAAAAAGGCATGATTTCGTTTCTCTTGGATTCTATTGCAGAGTGAAGCGATAATGCCAGTTTTACCCTAAGGTCATCATCGGCAAGCATCTTGATCATCTTTGGAATCCCGGAAGTAGAAACCGTAATTCTCCTTGGAGACATCCCCAGACCTTCAGGCTGGGTAATTTTCCGGATCGCTTCTACCACATTTTTGTAATTCATCATTGGCTCTCCCATTCCCATAAAAACGATATTGGTAAGAGGGCGGTCGAAATACATTTTGCTTTGACTGTCAATAAGTGCAACCTGATCCACGATCTCGGCGACTTCAAGATTTCGCATTCTTTTTAGTCTTGCAGTAGCACAGAATTCACAGTTTAACGAACATCCTACCTGTGAGGAAACACAAGCGGTAGTTCTTGTTTCAGTAGGAATCAGAACAGATTCTACCATAAGACCATCGTGAAGTTTCACCCCATTTTTAATGGTTCCATCCTTACTTTTCTGAAGCAGGTCCACAGATACCGGATTGATGGTATATTCTGCTGAAATTCTGTCACGAAGCTGTTTTGAAAGATTGGTCATCTCATCAATAGAATGGAGGTTTTTACTCCACAACCAGTCATAAACCTGTTTCGCGCGAAATGGTTTTTCTCCTAAAGTCAAAAAGTAGTCTTTAAGCTGGTCCAGTGATAAAGTTCGAATATCTTTCAAAATAGAGTTGAGTATAGATTTAAATTATAAATTTTAGATTAAAATCCCCAAACGAAGTTAGGGCTTAATCTAAAATTTATAATCTATCATTTAAAATTATTATAAAATAAGCATTGCGTCCCCGTAAGAATAGAACTTATACTTTTCTTTTACGGCTTCTTCATATGCATGCATTACAAAATCTCTTCCAGCAAATGCCGCAATCATCATAATTAATGTAGATTTTGGAGTGTGGAAGTTTGTAATCATTGAGTTGGCTACTCCGAATTCATGAGGCGGATAGATGAATTTATTTGTCCACCCGTTGAACGCAGAGATTTTTTTGTTGGAAGAAACAGAAGTTTCCAATGCTCTCATTGTTGTAGTTCCTACAGCACATACTCTTCTGTGTCCTTCTACTGCCCTGTTGATGATTGCAGCATTTTTCTCATCAATGATGATTTCTTCAGATTCCATTTTGTGCTTGGAAAGATCTTCAACCTCGATCGGGTTAAATGTTCCCAGACCTACGTGAAGAGTTACTTCTGCAAAATCGATTCCTTTGATCTCCAATCTCTTCATCAGATGTTTGGAGAAGTGTAATCCTGCAGTCGGTGCTGCTACTGCTCCTTCTACTTTTGCATAGATCGTCTGGTATCTTTCAGCATCTTCGGGCTCTACAGCTCTTTTGATATATTTTGGCAGCGGAGTTTCTCCTAATTCTTTTAATTTTGTTCTGAACTCTTCATAAGAACCATCGAATAAGAATCTTAAAGTTCTTCCTCTTGAAGTGGTATTATCGATAACCTCAGCTACCAAAGATTCATCTTCTGTAAAGAACAATTTGTTTCCAATTCTGATTTTTCTTGCAGGATCTACCAATACGTCCCAAACACGTGTTTCTTTATCAAGCTCTCTTAAAAGGAATACCTCAATCTTAGCACCTGTCTTTTCTTTATTTCCATAAAGACGCGCAGGGAAAACTTTAGTATTATTGAAAATAAACAAGTCCTTCTCATCGAAATAATCCACTACATCTTTAAACAACTTGTGTTCTATAGTTTCGGTTTTTCTGTTAAGAACCATAAGTCTGGCATCATCTCTATGCTCGGACGGGTGTTCTGCCAATAGTTCATCAGGAAGGTCAAAATTAAAATCGGATGTTTTCATTTTTTTAAATTACGGTTTAAAAATTATTGAAATTACTGGTGTAATTTTCGGTGTGCAAATATACGACATTGAACACCCCTTTGTCAAGCTTTATTTGATAAAGCTGTCAAATGGTTAATAATTACTATGTATTTTGGTCTGAAAAAGATGTAATTTGGTCGCACAAAATTGATTAATTATGAGCAAATATTCGTTAGAATCATTCATTAAAGAAACCAAAGAAAATCCTGAAGAGCGGGACTATTTTGAACTTGAAAAACCTCAGCTTTTAGAGATAAACCTTACCAATCAATCGGTTTGGACTAAAAGGGGAAGTATGGTGGGCTACATCGGAAATATAAATTTTGAAAGGCAAGGTATGCTTGCAGGAGGTATCGGAAATCTTCTGAAAAAAGCAATCAGTGGTGAAGGTACGAGATTAATGAAGGCAGAAGGCACAGGAAAACTGTATGTAGCTGATTCAGGAAAAAAAGTACGTATCCTTTACCTGAATAATGAAGCATTGTGTGTGAATGGCAACGATGTCCTGGCCCATGAACAAAGTATAAAAAGTGATATTACCATGCTTAAAAGTATTGCAGGAATGCTGTCGGGTGGATTATTTCAGGTAAAACTTTCCGGAACGGGACATGTGGCTATTACAACCCACGGAGAACCTTTAACGCTTATGGTAACTCCTGAAAACCCTGTTTTCACAGATCCTAATGCCACAGTTGCATGGTCCGGGAATTTAACTCCTGAACTTAAAACGAATGTTTCTTTTAAAAGCCTGATGGGTAGAGGAAGTGGTGAAGAATTTCAGATGAAGTTTTCAGGAAACGGATGGGTTCTTATCCAGCCCTATGAAGAAGTATATGCGATCGAAAAATAATAATGTCCACAATCGGCTATAAACAAAATTAACTTCATATTTTTATTAAGCTTTAACGCCGAAGTAAAATGAAAAATCTTTTAAAAATATTTTTTGCACTGATTCTTCTTCCCAATTTGGCAACTGCCCAATCGTCAAAGAAAAACTATCAATACAATATCGATCTTATTCATACGGATAATGACCAGGTGACGGTTTCTTTTACTCCACCTAAAAATAAGCTGGAAAAAGGTAAGTTTATTATACCCAAACTCGTTCCCGGATTTTATCAGCCCCTGAATTTCGGGCAATATGTTTCCGATGTTACAGCAATCGATAAAAAAGGGAAAAAAGTGGTTACGGAACGCTTAGATACCAACAGCTGGTTAATCCACGATCTCAGGCATGTAAAAAAGATATCCTATCGTGTTGCTGATGGCTGGGATTCCCTAAAGGAGCATACAGAAGGAGCAAAGTCAGCAGGAAGTACTTTTAAAAAAGACAGTGTTTTTGTGATCAATTATAATTCATTGGTAGGTTACTTTGAGGAAATAAAGGATAAACCATATGAAATCAGCATTAAGAAAAATAAAGATTTTTATGCTTCTTCTGCATTGGATTACAAAAGAAAAAATGACAGTACGGACATCGTCCGGGCAAAAGATTACAGAAACCTGGTAGATTCTCCTGTACTATATTGCGTTCCTGATACGACCTGGTTAAAAATAGGTACCACTGAGGTGCTTGTATCATTTTACAATAAAAAGGAACGGCATTATTCCAAAAAAATAGCAGATCATATAAAGACGATTTTAGAAAATCAACAGGCCTACCTGGGTGGAAAATTGCCTGTCGAAAAGTATGCTTTTCTGATTTATTACGAATCTTCAGATAAAAAAGGGTTTATGGGAGATGGCCTCGAACACTCCAGGTCGACCGTATGTCTTTATCTTTCCGGGAATATAGGCTATCTGCCGGACGCATTGGACAGGGTTGCCTCCCATGAGTTTTTCCACATTATCACTCCGCTTCATATTCATTCAGGGGAAATCCAGCATTATGATTTCTTAAATCCTTCGATGTCGAAACATCTCTGGCTGTATGAAGGTATGACGGAATACGCAACGATACACATGCCCATAAAGCAAAAGATGATCGGTATTCCTGAATTCGAAAAAAAGCTGGAAGAAAAGATAGCCGGTATGAAGGAGTTTGATCCTCATTTATCCTTCACCGATCTGAGTAAAAACGCTATGGAAAAACAGGACCAGTACATGAACGTTTATCAGAAAGGCCCATTAATCGGGTTATGCCTGGACATCAAATTGCGTGAGCTTTCGGGCGGAAAAACGGGAACCCAGGATTTGATGCAACGCCTTATGCAAAAATATGGAGAGGATCGCTATTTCAATGACAATGATTTATTTGATGAAATTACAAAAATGACTTTTCCGGAAATCCGGGATTTTTTCAGGGATTGTGTAGAAGGAACAAAACCACTTCCCTTAAAAGAATACCTTGCCAAAGCCGGTTTTGCCTATGATGACACTACGGGAAAGGTTACCGCCTTAGCTCATCCTGATCCGAAGCAAATCGCATTGAGAAAAGCCTGGATCGGCCAATAAACTGTATATAGGTAAACTCACCGAAAATACTTTTCCTCATGGATTAAAAATATTGAGTTTCAAAAATTGTTCTTTATTAAAACTGTTTACTATGAAAAAAACCTTTACCACATTTCTTTTATTAGCAATAAATGTGGCCTATTCTCAAATTTCAAATGTGGAAAAAGTAATTGATTCCAGTGTGAAGAATGATAATTTCAACGGAGCAGTTCTGATTGCCCAAAATGGCAGGACCGAATTACTTTCGTATAAAGGATTATCCAACAGACATTATAACATCAGCTTTTCGGACGAAACCAGATTTCATATATTTTCTCTCACCAAGTCATTTACTGCCGTCCTGATCATGCAGCTATATGAAAGAGGTAAAATCAACCTGGACGCTCCCATTGCAACTTATCTTCCGGATTACAAAGGGGAAGCCGCAAAAAAAGCAAGCGTAAGAAACCTTCTAACTTATAGCAGTGGTAGATTTAATAAGGACATCAGTTCCCCGGAACTCATTCACGAGGCATATGACAATACAATTTGGAACCTGGATGATTTTATCAAAACCTTTCTCTCTGAAAAACTGATCGATAAACCCGGAACAAAATTCAGCTATAACAATGGTGATTATATCCTGCTTGGAAAAATTATTGAAAATATATATGGTAAATCTTTTGAAGAAGTTCTGAAAGAGCAGATCCTGGTTCCTCTTAAAATGAATAATACAGGTCTTTTGCACCACAATGATATTATCCAGAATATAGATGACGGATATTCGGAAACAGATTCGAACCCGTTTGCTCTTCATACCCCAACCAACACCTATATCGACAATTTTTATACGGCCGGGGGCATGTACTCCACTCCCAAAGATCTTTTAACCTTTGACCAGGCCGTTTTCAATCATGTTTTATTAAAAAAATCAACTGTAGACACCATGCTTACTCCTTATAAGGAGCTTGGGGATACTGCTTTTAGCTTTTGGGTTTATCCTAAAAAATTCGGAAATATGACTACCCTATTTGTAGAACGTCAGGGTGAAGGTTACGGACATAGTGCGAACTGGGTACATTTACCTGAAAAAAACCTGACGGTAATTATTCTGTCCAATACCAAAAACATCAACTACCTCAACAAAATGAGAGAGAGGCTAATAAGTGCATATTACGGACAATAAATAAAAATAAAATCAATTTTAAGAGTAAAATGATTCACTGGTTATTGATATTTTAATATCTTTAAATTTAAATAACATATTTAATCAAAAATATCATTTATGGATAATTCACGTAGAGACTTCATCAAAACAACTGCATTAGCTTCATTCGGAGCACTTGTTTTACCTCATTCTTTATTTGCCTATTCAAAAGGTTTTGTATCTGATAAAAAAGTAAGGGTTGGTTTTATAGGAGTCGGATTACGGGGACAGGAACATGTAAAGCTATTGGCTAAAAGGGACGATGTTGAGATCGTTGCTTTTGCAGACCCTAGTCCAATTATGTTATCTGCCAGCCAGAAAATCTTAAAAAGCAATGGTAAACCGGAAGCCCGTGAATTTTCAAATGGAGAATATGATTACAGAAATCTCCTGAAACTTGGCAACATCGATGCGGTTGTTATCGCCACTCCGTGGGAATGGCACCTTACACAGGGAGTTGAAGCGATGAAGGCTAAGAAAATTGTTGGAATGGAAGTATCCGGTGCCATTAAACTGGATGACTGCTGGGAATTCGTAAAAACTTATGAGGAGACAAAAGTTCCCATTTTTATGATGGAGAACGTATGTTACCGTAGAGATATCATGGCTATCCTGAATATGGTCCGTAAAGGAATGTTTGGAGAATTGGTCCACGGAAGAGGAGGTTATCAGCATGATCTTCGCGGGGTTTTATTTAATGACGGTGTTACGCCTTACAATTCCGGAGCCGAATTCGGGGAAAAGGGTTTTAGCGAAGCAAAATGGAGAACGGAACATTATGTAAAAAGAAATGGAGAACTTTATCCTACGCACGGCCTTGGTCCGGTTTCCGTTATGATGGATATTAATCGTGGAAACCGATTAACACGCTTATCTTCATTTTCTTCAAAATCCCTCGGCTTGCATCAGTATATAGCGGAACATCCGAAAGGAGGTCCCAACCATCCTAATGCCAAAGTGAAGTTTAACCAGGGTGACATCGTTACGACACAAATAGCTTGTGCTAACGGAGAAACTATTCTTCTGACACACGATACCAGCTTACAGAGACCTTATGATCTTGGATTCAGAGTGCAGGGAACTGACGGAATCTGGCAGGACTTCGGATCAGGAGGCGCAGATCAGGGACATATTTATTTTGAAAAGATAATGAATCACACCCATAAATGGGATAATACCGAGAAATGGATCAAAGATTACGATCATCCGATGTGGAAGAAATTTGAAAGCAAAGCAACAGGCGCAGGACATGGTGGAATGGACTTTTTCGTTATGAACACCTTTATTGAATGTATAAAACGTAATATAGAATTCCCTATGGATGTATATGATCTTGCCACCTGGTATGCAATCACACCGCTCAGCGAAAAATCAATTGCTAAAGGAGGACAGGTTGTTGAGATCCCTGATTTCACAAAAGGACAATGGAAAAATCGTAAACCTATATTCGGAATGACAGATGAATTCTAAAAAAACACTTCTCATAGTAGCCGGAGGCTTAGGCACCCGCTATAAAGGCCTTAAACAAGTAGATGGAATATTGGGCAATGGCTCTCCTATTCTGGAATATTCTATTTATGATGCTCTAATGGTCGGCTTCAATAAAATTGTGATTATTATTAATCGTTTCATCCCTGAAAGCTATATAGAAAGACTGGAAAACATTTCCAAAACCAACAACTTTGAGTTGCAATGGGTCTATCAGGATATGGATAAATACATTCCTTCAGGGTATGATTATTCGTCCCGGGAAAAACCTTGGGGAACAGGCCATGCCGTACTTTGTGCAAAAGAATATATTAGTGAACCTTTTGTAATGATCAACGCAGACGATTTTTACGGTAAAGAAGTTTATCAGTTAGCATCGAGTGAAATCGACAATCAAAATGTTTCAGATTCCCAATTTGAACTCATTGCCTATCCGCTTTCTACCACGTTAAGTAACAATGGTACGGTAGCCAGAGGTATTTGCACGGTGGATGATGATCATTTTTTGCTAAAAGTAGAAGAGCAGACTTCCATTCGAAAAGAAAATAATACTATTGTCTATACCGATGAAAACGGGAAAGACATAGAAGTAGCACCAGATACTTTGGTTTCTATGAATTATTTTATTTTCCATCCCATTATATTCGATTCATTAGAAATCTATTTTAAGGATTTTATTACATCCAATCCACAACCCAAAGAAGAATTTTATATTCCTACTGCTCTGCAGAAAATGAACGAGGAGAATACAATCAAAATTGCAGTCAGAACCTCGCCATCTCATTGGTTGGGAATGACCTATCCCGATGATAAAATTATTCTAAAAAGTTACCTTGAAAAAGAAATCCAAAACCAGCGATACCCTGAAGATCTATGGAGCTGAAGAATATTATCTCAAAATTTATAGGCACTGACAACTGTACAGTTACTCAGATCAATAACGGTTTGATCAATACTACCTATTGTGTAGAAAATAATCAAAACCGGGAAAAGTATATTTTACAGAAGATTAATACACAAGTCTTTAAAAGGCCGGAGCAGGTTATCAACAATCATTTGAAAATAAATAAGATTCTTAAAGAGGGTCAATATCATTTCAAAATGACACAACCGATTGCTTCGTCTTCAGAGGAGTTTTTAATCAGGGATGGAAATGGAGATTCATGGCGAATGACCAGCTTCATTGATAACAGCATTACCTTTCTTACTGTTCCTTCAGCAGAAACAGCTTCCAAGGCAGCAAGAGCTGTGGGTTATTTTCTTAGCATCATTAATACGCAAAGTCTTCCCATCATTGAAGATCCATTACCCGATTTTCTCAATTTTGAAAAGAGACTTACCGACTATAAAATTTCATTAGAAAGCGGATCATCTTCTTTAAAAGAAAATGCAAAAGCTGAAATAGAAATGATGAACCAATTGTTGTGGTTACCTGATCAATGGATCAAAATGCAAAATAATGGCCAACTCCCCAAAAGAATTGTTCATGCAGATGCGAAAATCAGTAATATTCTTTTTGATCAGAACCATGACCCGATGGCTATAATTGACCTGGACACAATCATGACTTCCACTATTCTCTATGATTTTGGAACCATGATCCAATCATACACCAATACCACTAATGAAGATGATGGAACAGCTCAAAATAATTTCAATTCAGAAATTTTCGAATCGGTAAAAGAGGGCTTTCTATTTCATCTTAAGGATCTATTGACTCCTGACGAGTTTGAAAATCTTGATTATTCCGCACAGGTGGCTATCTACATTCAGGGGCTTCGTTTTCTTACAGATTATTTGAATGGAAGCACTTATTATTCTACAACCTATCCGGAGCATAATCTCGACCGTACGAAGAACCAGCTGGAGCTTCTCAGGGGTTTACGCAGTTATTTAAAAGTAGATTAAAGTGCACATCTTATGATGATGTTGCTGGAGCATAAAGGAAATAAGGAAGGAGGTTATTTTAGAAATCCCATGATCTTTGACCATCCTTCTAATTTCTTTTCCAACGAAATGGTATGCAGCGGGCTTGTCGAAGGCAGCAGAATCACAGGAAGCCGATAATTTTTTCCTAAAACTTTCTGTAGATTTTTATAAGATTTTCCTCCATTACAAAATATGGCAGTGATATTCGGATATTGTTCTAAAAGCTCTTCAATCTGATTGGCTTCTTCATTTCTGATCTCCGAATCAAGACTTCCTTTTCGCTCACAGGAATCAATCACATCCCAAAGTGCGATGTGATGTTTCTTCAATGTTTCAATCCTTACTGCATAATCTTCCGTAAATTTTTCATGAAGCAGTTCAAAAATAATCTTCCAGAATTTATTTTGCGGATGTGCATAATATTGTTGTTTTTCCAATGATTTGACCCCGGGAATGGAACCTAAAATTAAAATTCTGGAATGGACATCAATAATAGGAGGAAATGAAGAAATACGGTTTTGCATAATTCAAATATAAAAAAAACGGGCCAAAAGCCCGTTTTCGTTTCTATTGTTTGTTATAAAGTTTCTTTTAACCAGTCAAAGAATTCTCTTTGCCATACCAAACCATTTTGCGGGTGAAGCACCCAGTGGTTTTCGTTCGGGAAATACACTAATTTTGTTTTAAGGCCTCTTAATTTTGCTGCCTGGAAAGCTTCCTGTCCCTGCTCATAAGGCACACGGTAATCTATTCCTCCCTGGAAAATCATGATCGGCTTATTCCATTTTTCAACAAAATTGCTAGGATTAAATTCTGTATAAGCTTTAGGAAGCGGCTTCTCCCATGGAGACCCTAAGTCCCAGTTGGCAAACCAAAGCTCTTCAGTGGTCAGATACCATGATTTCATATCAAATAGCCCGTCGTGAGCAATAAAGGTCTTGAATCTGTTATCGTGAATCCCCGCAAGCATAAATACACTGTATCCTCCATAACTTGCTCCTACTGCAGCTACTCTTTGTCCGTCCACATAAGGTAATGTCTTAGCATAATCTGTAGCGGCAAGATAATCCCTCATAGGTTGTCCACCCCAGTCTTTAGAGATTTCTTCATTCCACTTTGTTCCCCAGCCCGGCATTCCTCTACGGTTCGGCGCAACTACAATGTATCCGTTAGCCGTCATAAGAGCAAAATTCCATCGTACACTGAAAAACTGAGTCAATGCAGATTGAGGTCCACCCTGGCAATATACCAAAGTAGGATATTTTTTATTCGGATCAAAATTCGGCGGATAATGGAACCATACTCCCATTTCTTTTCCATCCGATGTTTTCACCATTTTTAGTTCAGATTTCCCTTGAGCCAGTTTGGAATAAGTATCTTTATTGGCTTCCGTAACCTGTTTCATTTCACCGTTTTTAATGTTTACAGAAAATAAATCTGTAGCATGGTTGACATCGGTTCTGCCTACCAATAAGGTGTTTTTATTATCAGCAAAGATTTCATTAACATCAAAATCTCCTTTTGTGATCTGTTGAACCTTTGCATTTTTAGGATCTAAGGAAAACAATTGTTTTGTTCCCCTGAATGCTGCCGTAAAATAGATGGTTTTGGAATCACCACTCCAGAAAACGTCACCGGAAACACTTTCGTCCCAGCCTTTTGTTAGGTTCTCTGTTTTTCCGGACTTCCAGTCCATGATTTTCACATCATTTTTATCCGCTTCATAGCCATCTCTTTCCATGCTCTGCCATACCAGTGATTTTCCATCCGGACTGAATTTTGGATTGACATCGTAGCCTTTATTTGATTCTGTAAGGTTTTTTGTAGCCCCGGAAGCCAGATCATAAGCGAAAATATCAGTATTTGTACTTGTAGCATACTCTTTCCCGCTTTTAGGCTTGGTAACATACAAAAGCTGAGAAGAATCAGGACTCCAGATGAAATCCTCAGCTCCACCGAACGGCCTCTGCGGAGAATCCCATGTCTTTCCTTCCAGTAAGTCTTTTGATGATTCCACTTTATCTGAAGTATTTACTACAAAAACATGATTGTATTTTCCTTCATTGAAATAATCCCAGTGTCTGTGGTTCAAGTCAGTATACACCTGTGCTGTTGTTTTAGGAGTATCGCTGTATTTATCTTTCCCCATTACCTTCTCCACTAAAACCTGCTTGCTGAAAGCGATTTTCTTTCCATCAGGGGAAATTACAATATTATCAACCTCACCGATGGTATAAAACTCGGTCCAGGTTTTCCCGTTATCTTTAGAAAGGAATATCTTATCTCCTTCCTGTGCGTAAATTCCATTCTTATCCCACTGAATAAGAGCTTTTTTACCCAAGTCTAATTTTGAAGACTGATTATTGATAACATTAAGGAAATAGTTTTCGTTTTTCGTTTTCTCTGTTTTCAGATCTACTTGTCCTACTTTATAAATAAGTGAAGACTGATCAGGTGAAACTGCCTGTACTCCCACTTTTTTCAAAGTCCAAAGAATTTCAGGCGTCATTAACTGTTGTGCATTCATTAAAAGTGGGGCTGCTAAAGCCAGCAGGCTGTACTTAAGTTTCATAAATTGCTTTTTAATTCAAAGATTGCCAAATTTAGTATTTAAAATAAAAATATGCGAAGGAATTAACAATTATCTTGTTTTTTGTTAAAGTGATGAATTGATTTACCTGTGATACATTTGATGATAAGACGCTTGTACAGTTGCTATTTATGTTATTTATATCCTTTTTGATGGACCCAATAAAAAATCCGCCAGCTCAACTGACGGATTTATATTGTTATGCTATACTTCTGTGAGCTTAGTCCCCATCTGAGAACATAGAGTTGACCAATGAAGTGATTAATGATAAGGCGATACTGAAAATGAATGCCCACCAGAATCCATCTACAACCATACTGTCTATGAAATAATCTGCCAAAAGGATGATCAATGCATTAATGACTAAGGCAAATAATCCTAGGGTGATGATCGTTAAAGGAAGTCCCAAAAGACTTAAAACAGGTTTTACAATTAAATTTAAAAGTCCCAAAACAATCGCGAAAATAATCGCAGATGAAAAGCCTTCAAAATGTACTCCCGGTAAAATTTTCGTTAAAAGAAACGCAACAAGCGCAGTAATCAGTAAACGGATAATTAAGTTCATATGTTAATATTTTTAATAGTTTGTATACAAGTATCAAAACTCATTCCATCGGATCTCGGTTTGAATGATTAATAAAAGTCTTTATCCATCATGAATTGCTAAAGTTTATATTTTCAATACAATAAGGGAAAACACTGATTTTTCAAAAATGGGTATTTTCCCTTTGCGTTATGATCTTTTTATTCCTGAATTTTAAGTCTGCAAACCCCTTAAAAATTATGATCATGGACGCAACACACACAACCAATCTCACCAGAGTTGATGCAGGAAAAGATTCATCCTGGCACATTCACAAGGATCACCTGAAGTATTCCAATATTCAAAAAACAAGAGTGGACTTTAATGGACGGAGCCTTGAAAAAATTATGCAAAAAATTGCAGACAACGCATTTATTAATGCACCTTATCTACAATCTGATGAGCAAAACCGCTATTACCAGGAATGCCTTAGATGGATTGAAGAGAATTATGATTAATCAATTTTTTTAAATGGACAAATTGCCTAAGGTATCCTTAGGCATTTGTTTTTTTGGCAAGTAAGACGGCTGAAGTAAAAGTTACGTGTCTTTTTTTTAATTTTATAACAGCTAATAATTTTATATGAAAAAAGAATACACCCATTATTTCAGATATATTATGCTTGCTTCTATCCTACTATTAATCATATCAATGATAGTGCAGGTTAATCTGTTGGTCATTAGTGCTCTTTCCGTGGTTTTTATTTTATCTCTTATTCTTGTGCTTGACCAAAGCGAGTAGATTTAAATAACGGTGGATGCCCTGTAAATCAATTCGGTTTCCATAATAACCGTCTGATCAGGTGATGAGGCATTTTGTATTTTTTCCAGCACGAGACGGGCAGCGGTTTCTCCCATTTTTTCTAATGGCTGCTGTACAGTTGTCAGCTGCGGATGCACAATAGTTGCGAGTTCTGTTCCTGAAAAACTTGCAATCGCTATTTCTTCAGGAATTTTTATATTCTGCTCATGAAGATAATTCATTGCTCCAATAGCTAATGTATCGGAAAAGGCAAAAATACTGTCGAAATTGATGTTTCTGTTTAATAGTTCCTGTACTGCCTTTCTGCCGTCTTCAAAAGTCATTCCCTCTGTAGAAACAATCAGATCAGGATCAGTAAGACTATATTTCTCCATAATACGTTTGTATCCGTTCACTCTTTCAGTTACGTTCCTTATCGTTAAAGGCCCCATAATGTGTGCGATCCTTTTTCGTCCCGTATTAATCAGATGCTCCACTACTAATGATGCTTTGATCTGATCATCTACGATCACCCGCGAAGCCTGTATTGATTTCCCGGGTATCCTGTCAAAAAATACCATAGGAATATCATTATTGATCAGCTTTTTGTAAACTTCTTCATTAAGACTTTCATGACAAAGATTAATAATGATCCCGTCCACATTGAATTCTTCTAAAAGCTTAAGATTCTCTCTTTCTATCAATGGATTTTCATCCGATTGTGTTATGATAACACGATACCCTAACGGATCCAAAATATTCTGAATCCCCTTCAGAACTTTTGAAGAAAACGGTGTGATCATTTCCGGTACCACCAATCCAATATTTTTGGATTTTCCATACTTTAAATTCAAAGCTGTTGCATTGGGTTTATAGCCCAATTTCGTTGCTGCTTCCAATACCCTCTTCTGAGTTTCCGGATTGATATTTTTATCATTAAGCAGTGCTCTTGAGATGGTAGAGGTAGACAATGACAAAAATTTCGACAAATCTTTAATGGTTACACGCTTCATCAGGGACTCTTTTTTATCAAAAATAACAAAAAAATAAGCAAATGGGAACGTTCCCAAATTCTGGGAACGTTCCCATTATCAATTTCATAACAAAAAATACCGGGCAATAGATTTATTAATATAAGTTTAGCAAACGATTAACATTCAATTAAAAACTATAATATATGACTCCCAATTCTTATCCCTATCACCGTGAAAATATTAAAACCGGCATTGTACATATTGGTGTTGGAAATTTCCACAGGGCTCATCAGCAGTATTACACCCACCTTCTGCTGGGAGACAAAAATCAACAGCAATGGGGAATCTGCGGAATTGCCTTACTTCCTTCTGATGAAAAAATAGTACGTGATTTAAGATCCCAAAATCTGGACTATACCCTTACGGTTTGTGGAAGGGATGGAAAAGATGAAATCTACACCATAGGTTCACTCACAGAGTTGATATGGGGAGTAGAAGATCCCCAGGCAGTAATTGCTAAAATCGCTGATCCGGCGATAAAGATCATCAGTCTTACCATTACGGAAGGAGGATATAATCTCAATAAAGAAACGAATGAGTTTAATCTGAATGACAGCCATATACAAAACGATTTACTGAATCCGGGTACTCCTGAAACGGTTTTTGGATTTATAGCAGAAGGTCTGCGATTGCGTAAAAAAAATGGAGCCGGAAGTATCACAATCCTTTCTTGTGATAATCTTCAGCATAATGGCAATACCGCAAAAAGGGCATTCACCAGTTTTATAGAAGCTCAGGATAAAGATCTTGGAAACTGGATCAAATCCCACGTTACATTTCCGAACAGTATGGTGGACAGAATTACACCTGCTACCACAGCCAAAGATATTGAAAGGCTTAATGAAAAAAGCGGCTGGAATGATAAAGCCCCCGTTTATTGTGAAGATTTCATCCAATGGGTGATAGAAGATCAATTTATAGCAGGAAGACCCGAATGGGAAAAAGCCGGCGTAGAATTCACGAATGACGTCACTGCTTTTGAAAACATGAAACTCAGTCTCCTGAATGCTTCGCACACCCTATTATCCTACCCTTCTTTCTTAAAAGGCTACCGCAAGGTAGATGAGGCCATGCAGGATCAAAGTATTGTAAAGCTAATCAGGGATTTTATGAATATAGATATTACACCATATGTTCCGGCACCTGCCGATACTGATTTAGATCTTTACAAACGTACACTGATAGAAAGGTTTTCCAATCATAGCGTAAGTGACCAGGTGAGCAGATTATGCTTTGACGGTGTTTCTAAATTTCCGGTATATATTATGCCCAATCTCGCAAAAATAATCAGTGATGGAAAAGATCTTATGCGTCCGGCATTTCTTATAGCTTCTTACAGGCATTATTTGAAATACAAAACAGACAATAAAGGTTTTACATATGAAATTGGCGAGCCATGGCTGACTTCGGAAGATGAAATTTTAATCCAAAGTGATAACCCCATTGATTTTTTAAATCTTTCTGCCTTTAAAAGCATCGATTTGAGAGAGGTAAATGCATTTACCGGTCTGTACTTACAGTTTGTTGATGATATTAAAAATCAGGGGATCGCACCTGTTTTAGAAACTATTATAAAATAAAGTATTATGCAAACAAATTCCGAAATAAAAGCTTTGAAAATAAAGTCTGACAGCAGTATCCTTCCATTTGCTATTATTACTTTCATTTATTTTATTGTTGGTTTTCTGACAACTGTTAATGAACAGTTGCAGGCTCCTTTAAAATTTACTTTTCTGGCTCATGCGGGAGGTCTGAAAAACACCTTCACCACGCTCATCTCTTTCTTTTTCTTTTTAGGATATTTGTTAAACGGCACTTTAGGAAGCAAATGGGTCAATGCTTTTGGATATAAAAATACGATCCTAAGAGGTTTGTTTTTTATGATCTCCGGATTGATGATGTATTTATGTTCTTCGTGGGTGGGTTATCAGTTTCCTTCGGTGGATTTCAGCATCGGTGATGCCGTTATTCCCTTTGGGTTTATCATTTTTGTAGCCGGATCTTATTTAATGGGAACTTCTGCAGCAATTATTCAGGTGGTGGTAAATCCTTATGCTGCCTCTTATCCTTTAAAGGGGACACAGCCCGTACAACGACTGAATATTTTAACAGCCATCAATTCCATTGGTACAACCTCAGCACCTTTCTTTGTGACCATCGTGATGTTCAGTGGTATCTCCATTGAAAATATTGAAATAAAACAGCTGCTACTACCTCTTTCTGTACTGATCATCTGTATTATTACGGTGATGGCTATCACCAAGAGACTGCATCTTCCTGATATTGAAAATACGAGAGCCGTTGCAGGAGAAAAACTGGAAAGAAGCATCTGGTCATTCCGCCATTTTGCTTTGGGTGTGGTTGCCATTTTTTTTTATGTAGGAACCGAAGTTGCCATCGGAGCCAATATCAACCTGAATGCTTTTGAGCTTATGGAATTGGGAAAGCCGATTACTTTCTTCGGAAAAACGGATATTATTATCGGCGGAATGGACCTTGGAATTCATGCCTTATTATCTACTTTATATTGGGGAGGCTTCCTTGTTGGAAGATCTATTTCCAGTTTTTTCAGTAAGATCTCAGCGAGAACACAGCTTGCAACGACAACAGTTCTTGCTACCATCCTGGCGATTACTTCAATGATCACCCAGAACCTTTGGTTCCTTGTTGCCATCGGGCTTTTACATTCTTCTATGTGGAGCTGTATTTATACACTTTCTATAAAGGGTCTGAATAAATATACCTCAAAAGCATCCGGTGTATTCATTTCTGCTGTATTTGGCGGTGCGGTATTTACTTTACTTCAAGGAGGACTGGCTGATCTTTTCGGCTCATGGAGATGGACCTGGATATTAACGGTCATCTGTGAATTGCTTATGCTTTCTTATGCACTCTTCGGATCTAAGATCCGGGAGAAAGATATTATTAACTAACCATTCATTTCTTTTATACATTCCTTTTTTCCGGTATTCATTTACCGGACAGGAATGTTGTAATCAAAAAGACACTCAGCATTATGATTAAAATTAAAAAGTTGATGATTACTTCCATCATCATTGGAAATTCATGGGTTTATGGCCAGAAACTGCATTCTGCATTGCAGCTCAGAAACAGTCATTTGTGGCGAGGTCAGGAAGTTTCCTCAGGTTTCATCTATACCGGTGATGTTCATTTAGATGGTAAGAATTTTTACGGAGGATTCTGGGCCGGAGGAAATGCAGATGGGTCCTATAAAGAGTTTGACAATTATATTGGATACAAAAATAAGCACCTTATGGTGGAACTCTGGGATATTTATAATTTTTCACCTGGTGCCACTTATAACAACAAAGAATTTTTTAATTACAATGCAAGTGAAACAGGGCGCTTCTGGGATTTCAGGTCATATTATACAATAAGTGAGAAACTTCCCTTAGTCTTAAGCTGGAATACTGTAGTCTTTGGCCGGGACCGGGATAGGGACAATACACACAATAAATATTCTTCTTTTGTTTCAACAGAATATCCTTTCTATACAAAAGAAAACCTCTCGGTACGAGGGAGGATCGGATATGCATTTGCCTTACATAATCCCACAGGTGAAAAAGGAAACTTTTTTGCTAAAGAAGCAGGTTTTAATGAGATAAGTCTGATCATTACCAAAACATTTTCCATTGCGGGTTATCAGCTTCCGGTTGGAATCTGGGGAATGTTTAACCCTGTAGGAAATAATGCTTACCTGCAGTTTTCTGTTCAGGCTTATTCTTTTTAAATCTTATTTAAGTCTCATCATCGTCACCAGTGATGTAGCAACATGGGTTTCGGATGATCCGTTTTCGTCCACTGTATAAATTTCAGTTCTGATCACGCTGATCTTCCCACCTCCTTTTACTACGTATGATTTTGAAATCAAAGCATCTCCCATTGCAGGCCTTAAATAATTAACCTTAAGTTCTATGGTTACTACGTAACAATCATCTTTATAATTGCTGACCGCAGCATATCCCGAAGAAACATCAACCAAAGAAGCGATCATTGCCCCGTTAAACATTCCTGCCTTACGGGTCATCATTTCCATCTTTGGGATTTTAATGGATATGAAATCGGTTTCTACTTCAAGAAGCTCTGCTTTGTAGAATTTTAAGGTTTCGGAGCGGTTGAAACTGTCTATGATCAGTTGTTTTTTCTCAGGTGTCATGGATTGAAATATGATTCTTACAAATGTAATAAAAGGATTGAAAATCCCAGCAGCACTTTTTAAGGTAAACGCATATAAAATATCAAATCACAAAAATCAAAGATCAGAAAGATCTTGTCCTCTTGTGATTAATCAAAAAAACTTCAGTTCACAATGATAATGTGAGTTAACCTAGTTGCACCGTAAAATCATCAGATAATGACAGGACACCTTCCGTAAGGGCATCCGGATGCGTACTGAAACCTTTTAATTTAGATGTTTTTGCTTTAAGAATAAGATCCAGAAGTTGTTTTTCTGATAACTTTTTTCCAAAGAGCTCAAACGGTATTTTAAAACCACAATTTTTAAAATCTGAACATCCAACTGCGGTTTTCCCCTTAATCAGATTGTGTTCTTTGCATTTCGGACATTTTGTTTCCTCAAAAGACTGAAGTTCCTTTTTAGGAGCAGGTTCGCGTTTTTTCTTTTCAACCACTTTCTCTTCTTCCTGTAAAGTGATCACTTTTCCTTTTCCGTCCACTACTTTTCTTGTAAGTTCAGAGACCATCTGGATCAGTTCTTCTTTAAACTGATTGGCTTCATATTCACCACTTTCTATTTTCCTAAGCTTTAACTCCCACTCTCCCGTAAGTTCAGGGCTTTTCAGCAATTCATCTTCAATAGTATCGATCAGTTGAATTCCGGTGTGCGTCGCAATAAGATTTTTTCTTTTCTTCTCAATATATTTTCGTTTGAAAAGAGTTTCTATGATATTGGCCCGGGTAGAAGGTCTTCCGATCCCGTTGTTTTTCAGCATTTCACGCAGCTCTTCATCATCAACCTGCTTTCCGGCAGTTTCCATTGCCCTTAACAACGTTGCTTCGGTATATGGTTTTGGAGGGGATGTCTTTCCCTGATGGATTATTGGATCATGCGGCCCCGTTTCTCCTACTGTAAATTCAGGAATGGTTTGCTCTTCTTCTTTTTCTTTATCCTTATCTGAAGACTCTTCTTTCGGTTCTTTGGCATATACAGCTCTCCATCCCGGCTCTAAAACCTGTCTTCCGCTTGTTTTAAAAGGAATAGTTCCCACTTTTCCTTCTACCAATGTATTGGAAATTTTACATTCGGGATAAAAAACAGAAATGAAACGCTTGGCGATCAGATCATAAATAAGCTTTTCCTCCCTGCTCAGGTTCTGGGATGGTGGAACTTCGGTGGGAATAATTGCATGGTGATCCGTTACCTTCGAATCATCAAAAACAGCTTTGGATTTCGGTATAGGAGCTTCCAATAGTGGAGCAATTAAATCCTGATAAAAGTACATTTTCCGAAGGATTCCTTCTATTTTAGGATATAAATTTTCAGATAGATACGTCGTATCCACACGCGGATAAGTCACGTGTTTTTTTTCATAAAGGCTTTGAATATAATTAAGCGTATTTTCGGCTGAATATCCGTATTTTTTATTCGCTTCCACCTGAAGTCCCGTAAGGTCAAAAAGCCTCAGGTTCTTTTCTTTTCCTTCTTTGATCTCAAATGAAACGATTTCAAAGGGATTTACTTTAAGATATTCCAATCCTTTTTCAGCTCGGTCCAGTGTCTTTAAACGATCAATCGCAGCATTGAAAATAACATCGCGGTATTTCGTTTTAAGTTCCCAATACTCTTCTGTGGTAAAAGCGTCAATTTCTTTCTGACGCTGAACCAACATTGCAAGGGTTGGAGTTTGTACCCGGCCGATAGAAAGAACGGCTTTATTCCCTCCGAATTTTTTCGTAAATAAGCGTGTTGCATTAATACCAAGCAACCAGTCTCCGATAGCTCTGGCATTTCCAGCCAGGTACAGATTTTTGTAATCTTCCGCAGGTTTCAGGTTAGCAAATCCTTCTTTAATCGCATCTTCGGTTAGGGACGAAATCCATAATCGTTGAATCGGCTTATTGCACTTTGCCTTCTGCAATACCCAACGCTGGATCAATTCTCCTTCCTGTCCGGCATCCCCGCAGTTAATGACCTCATCACATTCTTCCACCAGTTTTTCAATTACTTTAAACTGATTTTCAACTCCTTTATTCGGAATCAGTTTTATTCCAAAGTTATTGGGAATGATCGGTAATAAAAACAGATTCCAGGATTTGTACTGCGGACCATAATCATGCGGTTCTTTCAGCGTACATAAATGTCCGAATGTCCAGGTTACACAATAGCCGTTTCCTTCCATATAGCCCTGTTTAGGTGTAGTAGCACCTAAAACTTTGGCGATATCTCTGGCAACACTGGGTTTCTCGGCAATACAAAGTTTCATGAATGTTCGGGATTATTGAAAGGGTTGCAAAAATCGGGATTTTTTTTGACTTTAAAAAACTTATAGCTAATCAATACCGGGAAAAGATTAAACATTGGTAACTGATCATTATAAAGTACAAAAAAAGCTCCCACAGGAAGCTTAATCAATTATTATATTTATTCTTTCAACCAGACATCATTATATTCTTCCGGATGTCTTTTGAACTGCGCAAAAACATAAGGACATAGAGGAACTATTTTCAAATTATTTTCCCTGGCATAAGAAACAAGTTTCTCCAATAGTATTTTAGCAAAACCTTTTCCTTCATGTTCAGGATCTACCTCTGTATGATAAACGGTTAATTTTTGTCCTATAACTGAGATATCCATTTTTCCTATCTTCTGATCATCAGAAAATAACTGAACTTCTCCCCTGTTGTGTGTATTAATAATTACTTCTGTTCTTTCCATTTCTATATTTTTTATCTGTTTTACTATTTAATAAAGTAAAGATAGAATGATTGTTTGTACTACGTCATATCCTATGATAACTTCTCTGTATTTTATATTTATTGTATTCCAAATGGGTTTACAAAATCAAAAATCCCTTTTAAACCGAAGTTTAAAAGGGATTGGGTTTATCTTCTAATAGAATTTAGAATTAAGGTTATAGTTGTGGAGTATTTGTTACAATCAGTTCCAGATCTCCTTCCTTAATAAGAGTTCCGTTTCCTACACGCATTGAATCCACTTTAAAACTGGAGTAATACACGTTCGGTAACTTAAACCAAAGATAAATATGGGAATCCGCTCCTACATATTGCCCCGCAGTAATCGCGGTACTTGTATCAAGACATAGATAACAGTTTATAAGTTTCGAAACTAAGCTTCTATAGCCTCTGAAAATCTTGTAATAGAATTAATGTTAACAGATAAGTTAGCGTCTGTACTACTTGCAACTACTTCTAGTATATATCCATTCGCTGAAGAGATTGAGGCTGCATCAGCAATAGTATCATAATATAAAGAAAACTCGCCTGAACTTTGTTGTGGAGCAACCGTAATTACTCCCATTAGAGAAAATCCACTCACAGGATTTTTCAGTCTGATTCCAAGGGTTAATGTATCTGATAAAGCATTTGTTCTATCAGAAAAACTACCCATAATTCTCCATCTATGATTCTGTCCGGGAATTGGATTTTCTATTAATCTACCGGAATAAGTTGTTGATCCTCCATTTCTTCCCGAATCAAAGATTCCTTTATAATTATTTGGTGTACTATTGGGATATTTTGTGACGGGTGAAGATACAATTGTTGGAGTAGCAATATTAATATTAAGTTGCTTATATGTATTGGCTGTAAAATTAGAAACAGACAATCCTGCATAACTTACTTTTATCTGCCCAGATTCATTTTTTCTGGCGAATGCAACATTCCAGTTGTTAATATTTTGCTGTGAAAAATCATTTGAATCCCAGTCTTTTGTCCATGGTGACCATGTTCCATTATAATAATACCTTCTGTAGGAATCATTGTATATTGAATACGTGATATACTCCTGAACGATATGAGTGCTTGTTGCAAATACTTTTAAAAGTCCAGCGAGCAATACGGGGTGATTATTTTCAGGAGTAGCATTAGCAGTACCTCCTTGTATCCGAAATCCAGTTGTCGTAATAGTATTAAGGTCAACATTACCAACTAATCCTCTGTATATCAACCCCTGTGTGAAAGCATTGTTCCATTGAGAGGAATCTCCGTGATTTAAGGTAGTAATAGTACCTGTATTATTAATCTTAACAACTTCTGTTAAAGACACCGAACTCCCGTTGGTTCCAGAGTTTGTTGCATAATTAAATGAAAAATTCTTATGATTGTTTACTGTAAATCCCCATGATGCTAAACTTCCTCTGGGCTGAATAAAGTTTGTTCCATTGAACTGCAAATTATGTCCCATCCATAAACCATATCCTGGTGTTGCACTTGCTACATTAGTATGAAACAATGCAGATCCAGTAGTCGTCTGGGTACCAAAGTTTAGATTGTAAGCATCAACATATTGTGTGCCAGCTGAACTAAGAATAACCTGACCTGCACTGGTACTATCGCCCTGTGGTCTTAAATATATGTTTCCTGCGGCTGTCTCTCCAGAAAGAATCAAACTATATGTATTGGTTCTCACTTTATTTGTACCTTGCCTTTGAAGAATTAATTCTCCGGTGGTGCTGTTTATGTTTCCACTTAAATCAACATTTCCTCTCGTATATTGATTTCCTACAGTGTCTAGGGCATATCCCGTAGTTGGAACAACAGAAGAACTGGCTCCGACAACGACACGCTGGTCAGAGGTCCATCTGATTGCATTTTTACTGTTATAGGCTGATCCTCCAATATATCCCCAACTCAAATTTACAGCTCCGCTACTTGTAACGGTTCCGTAGTATCCAAATGTATCTATATCTCCGTTAGAACCTATTAGCTTTGTAAAATATCTTGAAAAATTAGAGCTAGTTGTTACACCGGACATATCTCTGGATATTCCGTTTGTATTTGTTTGCCCAAGATTTATGCCGCCCGTCATTGTTCCTCCTGAAAGAGGCAAATAAGGTGCATCATTTGAATCTAGGTGCACATAGCTATCTATAAGGTCTCCAAACTGACTTTCAGTTGGTCTTTTTCCTGACTTAAAATAATTTTTTAATTCTGTGATGGATTTCTTTGCCATGATTTATTTAATTTATTAAATTTTTTAATCTCTCAATTTCTTCATTTTGAGAAATCATATAAAGAGTCAGTTCTTCAATTTTCTGAAGTAATTTCATCTGGAAATCTCCGACTTTAATTCCACCTTCTATAATATTATCTCCAGATGGAATTTCCGGAAGGTGTTTATTTTTTTTTATGAATGATTTCAGCTCATTTAACGTAGGCATTTGATAATCCGGTCTGATGGAAGAAGTATTATCAAAATACTTTTGAAATACATAGTCGGCAGGAACATTGGCATCTACAATTACATCTTCTGCATGTATTTTTCCTTTTACAGTTAGCTTTTGATCCGGATTTTGGGTTCCAATTCCCACATTACCTGCATCTCTGTTTAACACTAAGGTATTTCCTAATGGATTAATATGTAGTGGAGATCCGGCATGACTCTGAATCCATGTGTTCTGTGTATTATACCCCATTCTTAAATTAGGCAATGTGGTATCTCCGATGATAACTGCACCTGGATCTTGCGGTTCGCTAAATGAACCGATAATCTGTAATTTGGATTGAGGATTCGATGTTCCTACTCCAAAATTATTGCTATAATAAGTATAGTGTTTGTTCTGACCTATAACGGGACTGGCATATATTCCTGAAACTTTTGCGTTATCTACAACTGCTGTTCCTTGGGACTGCTGTACGATCCGCATACTATAAGGGTTCCCTGTGGATCGGGTGTGATAGATACTTAATTTGTACTGATTTAAGGTATCATCCCAGATAATATCTCCCACGTAAATATTGTCAACTATGGGTCCTGAAGCTTCCATAACCCTGGAAGCAGATGGATACCAAATATTGTTATCAGGATTTCCCCCAAAAATAATCTGTTTTCGAATTATTCCAATCGTATTTTCATTACTGTACGAGCCTACAATCTGAACTTCAAATTCACCATTGACATAACCATTTCCCAGTAAAACATCAACGGCAAGGTCATTTTGCTGATGAGGAAAAAAAATGAAGAAATCTTTGTATTTGTAGCTTTCAGAAGATAATCTTGGGTCATCCAAATGTAAATAGCTATCAATGAAATCACTAAATTGGCTTTCAGTTGGCCTCTTGCCTGCTTTAAAATACTCCTTTAACTCTTGTATATCTCTTTTCGCCATGATTAATTTGTTTTTAAAACATCGATCTCTTTTTTCATTGAGATCATGTATAATGTTAATTCTTCTATTTTCTGAAGTAATTTGATTTGGAAGTCCCCAACTGAAAGTCCATTATCCATCATTTCTTTTGCGGAAGGGATTTCCGGAAGATGGCTTTTTTCGGAGATGAATTTTTCAAGATCACCGATATCTCTTAAATGGTAATCCGACGCAAAGACATGGTCCGCAGTGGGTGTCGCAGTAATTACCACATCCTTTGCTTCAATTTTACCATATAAGGCCATATTACCCGCATCTGATAAGAACAACCTTGGTCCATAGGTTCCATCTGTAGAATAGCTCCAGAATTGTAATCCATTACCATAGCCTCCTGTCATATTGTAGATTGCCCATTGGTGGGCGGTACCAGATGCTGTTTTGGCTGGATTTTGTAAGAGAAGAGCACCTCCTTCATTACTACTAACTTGTGATACCATAATTCCGCGTACATCCAATTTTTGTTGTGGGTTATCTGTGCCAATTCCAACATTTCCATTCGGGATTATCCTCATAAGCTCTGACATCGTAACGGGAGAATCCTGGGCAGCTTGCACGTAGTTAGAAGATAAAAATTTAATTCCTTCACCACCAACCGTTACCGCTGTCTTATAACCAGCGTAAGATCCATTACCTGATAGCCAGCCATAAGCCGTCTGATTATCAGCTTTAACGCCATAACCCATGTAAGTTTCTGCGCCACTTCTTAATGATCCCCAATTGTTTACAGATCCATTTTCATAACGGATGGAAAATGCATTGATTCCTTCTGTAGCATCACTTCTACCAGCCTGAACATTACCCCATACATCCAGTTTAGATTTTGGGTTATCAGTTCCTATTCCAATGTTTCCATTATAATATACTGAATGCTTTTTTTGCTCAACTAATGGTTTAACATATATATCAGAAAGCCTTGCCTGATCTACAAATGCCTTATCATAAGAAAACTGTTTGATTCTTACAGCATATGGGTTTTGATTGGGGCTTGTATGATAAATAGTGAATTTATATTCATTTCTTGCGGAGTCCCATACAATATCTCCAATGTAAATACTTTCCAAAATGGTTCCTGCTGCTTCTACAACTCTGGCCGTAGTAGGATACCAAACATTTCCATCAGGATTAAGCCCTACTTCAAATTGTTTTTTTATAATACCAACACTTGTCTGATGCGAAAATGTACCTGTAACTTCAACTTCAATACTTCCATTCAGATAATTATTTCCTAAAAGGACATCTACAGCCATATCACCTTGCTGATGAGGAAATTCAAAGTATAAATCTTTATATTTATAATTATCAGGGAAAATAGTTTTATCGTCTAAGTTGGAATAGCTATCCAACAAATCCCCGAACTGGCTTTCTGTCGGCCGCTTTCCTGCTTTAAAATATTCTTTTAAAGCTGCTATTGTTTTTTTTGCCATAATTTTTGTTTTTTCATGATCAGAGTTCCTCCTCCCATAAAGTTGGGAGGAACTGATTCATTTTTCATTAATTATAATTAAGGGTTAGTTAGGGCTAACGATAAATGTTTGCTCGATAATCATTCCATCGGTCCCATCTGAAGAAATTCCACCGATTGTCGTCGAAGAGTCCGGGCTATACAGAGTAATAATCCTTTCATCTTTACTAAACATCCCTGATGTGTTTTCTGTGGTAACCTTAAAATGATAATAAATAGGATTTCCATCTACATCCTTTACTGTAAGAGGGTCTAACCCTAATTTTTCTAATCGCAGGAAAATTGTTTTATCACTAATGTCAAAGATTTCTTTAGGAATCCATGCCTCAGTGTTAGTCTGAGGATCATTTTCAAAAAGAAACAACTGTACCTTTGAAGTATTATTTGAAAGGATATTCATTCTTGCTACTTCTTTCCAGTTTCCTTGATTAGTCATCTGATATAAATGATATTTACCTTTATAGCATTGTTCTTTCCAGCTCAGCAGACCTGAAGTCACAACATTTCCTATAATCGGATTGGATTCAAATTTCAGTTCCGGTGATTCCGGTAAGGCGTTTTCTGTAATGGTTGTAATCATCAATTTTGAAGCTTCAGAAGGTGCGTATTCTGTTACAACTACATCAGATTGATTGTTTCCACTATAATTTGCTTCTGTATATTCTACTTCAGCCTCTACCGTTACGCGATAATATAAAGGATCTCCGAACGGAACTTCAGATAAATCGGCAAAGTTATCTTCTAAAGTCCAGACTTCATTATCTAACAGCCCTGTAGCTTCAAGATTAAGATCTTTCACCAACTTCATTGTTCTTACTGAAACAGCATCTTCTATATTAAGAGAGCGGTATAATTTTGCTTTCTTAATATTGTAGATTTTATTGTATGAATTGATGGTTACCTGCATTTTAGGTACAATATTCTCTTCTGTGTTTTCTAAGACAGGAATAACACTTTTAATTTCAGGCGTCCTTAATGGGAACGAGTTGATCATTTTCACAGGACCTACTGCAGGGCTTAATTCCCCTTGAACTAACTGAGCATTCACTTCTTTTACTGAATAGAAATACACACTTGTTGAAGCTCCATCTAATGTAAAATCAACAAATAATGTTTTATTGTTTCCCACCGTTTTCATCATAGGAGCCATATCAAATTTAGGGTCGGCAGGGTTCAAATAAGCTCCATTTTCGCCCCTGATTACCTGAGCTTTTGGAATGGGTTGATAATCTCCTCCTTTTATATGCTGATAAAGAATCGGAATCTCCGTTAATGGAACAAATGAATTCTGAATTGTTTGTTTTACGAAATCATAAAATGTCAGTCTTCCAAATTGCCCGTTTGGATCAGCAGGAATGATTTCATAAAGCATATCTGTAATTTGATCATATGTTACAGGTGCTATATCATCGTAGTATTTATTATGTTCTAAAATAAATTCATTAATACTCTTGAGAAATGCTTTATTATTTGGCATTGGCAGGGCATAACCATTATATTCCCTAAACTTTTTCGTATTAGTATCAATAGTCGCATTCGCTAATTCCAATAATCTTGCATTAAAGTATTCATCATTATTCTTAAGACGGATATCTTCAACTGAATTAACTGCAGGGGTCGCATTATACCCTTCTGTATATTCATATAAAGAGCTCAGAAGAATATCATCATTACTACGAAGATACATTACACTAAATGGCCTATGTGCAAAATTTGTAGTAAAAGCATATGATGAACGTCCAAAATAGTCTGGTCTTGTAGCATATTTGGCTCCTAATGGCTTATCTGGAGTTTCAGGAGCTTCGATTCTTCTTCCAAACATCATTGTAGGAATGGAAATTCTGGATTTGTAATCAGAATAAGTAAGATCGATGGTTCTGGTTCCGAAAATACTGTATTTTTCAAGGATATCAGGATCCTGAGGAATAACATAATCTTTCGTCAGGCGACATGGAGCATTATAATGAAGGTACACTCTATATCCCGGATAGAAGTTAACTTCTTCTACTCTTGGTGGGGTGTCCGGCTGTAAAGGATCGGTTGCAAATAGCTCATCCAGAGCAAAAAGCCTTAGGTTGCCAGTTCCGATATTGTCTATACGGATTACTTTAAGAGTCCGTTTTTCTTTGCCTTGTTGACCGTCTATGGAAACCCTAACACTTCCTTTATACCATTGTACACTGTCAGCTCCTGCGACAGTAGAATATTGAGGATGATTATTCAATACAAACGACTGAAAATTAAGCTCATACAACCCAGCAAACGGAGCACCCTGAGTATCGGCCCTTTTAATATTGGCTAGTTTTTTAATTCCTCTGAATTTTCTGAAGTACGTATTATAAGTTACATCAGGAGCTGCTCCGGACTCTACCGTAATTTCTTCAGTATAGACAGGCCAGTTATCCCCGATCTGAATTTTAAGCGGATGTGGATTTGCCGTTCCCCAGGTTGATGTATTCTGCATATTTTCGATCACCATAAATGATTCATCTGCATTTGGTACTACAAAATTGGCAGGATCAAAAACAACAGGTACATTCTGACCAAAAGCATTCCCGACTTGCTTTTTGTAAATATAGAAGATTGGAAAATTCGGGTCTGCACCGGATACAATATTATCAATAATATAATCATCCGCTCCTACTTTAAAAATACCTCCTATGTAGTTCTGAAAAGAAGCCGCAGGAATTGAGGGCGTCATAGCCTGATTGGCTCCAGCGCTACTTAGTTGTAAAGCTTTGGTAGTAACCACAGACACTAAAGGATTTCCAGATAGATCTGATATTGTATCAATCATTCCGAATACCTGATTTGGAATTTCAGGACGGAAAAACACCTCTATTTTATCAGCAAACAATTCTTCATTATCCGGAAGGGGATTAAAATCATTTAAATCTGTTCCATTAATAGCTTTGTGATAGGAAATCATATCTTGCGAAGCATCATATTCCATGGTTAATCTTATCAAGGTCTTATCATTGGCCGGATTTAGAGCATACATATCCTGCTCATTCTGTGAAGTAAGCAACAATGGTTGTTCTTGCTGAACTAAAAATGCACTCACACTGGATGGTGGTAACAAAGTGTTTGCAGGTCTTATTTTTGATTCTACCTCCCAGGTCGTCTCAGAGGACTGTGCTCTCGAAAACCAGTTGACACCATAAGAACCATATACATGTTTTCCTGATTTTGTCTCTTTGTGTACATAGGCAGGATTTCCAAAGTCTGGAAGTGCAATAGCGACTGTCTCGTTATGGGCTTCTGCGCCATTTGAAAATACATTCTGGAAGTTAGGGTCATTGGGTAGTTCAGGAAGTCTCCATTCTAGTTCATCACTTGATCTGTATTCAATACCCACATGAACAGGATAAGTAAACTTAGACATATCAAATTCATGATTGGTATAATAGAATGTACTATCAGCTGGCTCATCGGGCATAAGCTCTTCAATCATCAAACTTAAATACCTTCCCGTACCATCGTGGGTATATCCCTCTGCATCAGTAAGCCCACTCATCGTAGTTCCTGCTGTAGGATCCGCAGATACCATTCCCGGAACCGGTTCTTTTAAATTGATTGGTAGACATAACCTCTGATCATCAAGTGCAGTAGGTAAAGTAATGTAAATATGATTACGCTCGTTCTGACCTTGCCCGTTGCCTAAATCCGCCATTGTAACATAGTAAGCCGCATACATATACTTCTCTCCGTTGTAAACTTCATCATGGATATCCAAGTGTCCCAATCCTAACATTCTGGAAACATGGTAGTCAAGTGCTGCCATTTGCAAATTGTTGAAATGAGAAAATTCAAGCGGATTAGGATCACTCTCATCATCATTAAGATAATAATGATCAATAGCTAAAGGATTTGCTGCATCGTTACTCAATTCTAAGTATCTCTTGACCGAATCCATAATAGTACTCTGAGGATCATCTAAGCCATTCCATCTTCTCTGATAATTTTTGATATTTACAAACTCTCCATCATTGTACCTTGCCCAGGAAGCATGTACGGGACGATTGCCTGGATCAGGATCAAGTCTTCGATGCAGCACTTCACTGTCATCAAGAGAAAGTCCAAATATTCCGATCTCCTCCCACTGACTTTTATAGGCAAAATCTTCATAAAATTCAAAATCAATTTTTGTAATAATGGTTCCCGAAGGTAAAAATCGAATGCTTCTGCCATTTTCAGCAAATATTTTTTCTGAAAAGTCTACAATATTTTTCCTGAAAGTCACATTTTTAGGCAGCCCCAAAAGATCTGTTTCTACTGACAAAACTTCCGTTTTTGAAGTACCCGGTGATTTTGGGGTAAGTTGCGTAGAGAAAAATAATTTTTCTCTACATTCAACTTCAATAACATTTTTCCCGTATTGTTCTAAAAATTCCTCTGGATTTGAAAACGGATCTACATGACCTCTTACTTCATTGTATTTATTAAGATTTCTGAAATACACATAAAACATACTTACTTCACGGTTTCCATAAAGCCATAAACCTTCAGAATCAATAACGGTTCTTGGAGAATCCGTTAGATAAAGACTTCTTGCCTGAGGAAAGTACGGTGTTCTGAATACTCTTACGAAATCGTCTTCCTTATTTAAACCTTTTGGTGGACCAGAATAATTATCCCCTTTAGGTAAATGTTGTTCAACAGGACCTTTCAGGGTCCATCTTAAATGAATTCCCGGAGTACTGTCATCTCCTTTGGATCCGGCAGCTTGCATATATAGGCAATTCGACTGTAAAAGGACATTATCCATAGGAAGTGATCCTGAAGCCATAGTTGTATTATTATTTATATTAGATGACATTTTATTAGTTTATTTTAATATTTTCAGCAACAATTTTTGTGGAAATTTCATATTCATTTCCTGTCCACGTTTTATAAATGAACTGGAAGTTCATTTCTTCTTCATTAATAGATTTTTCTGAATTCATGATAAGAACTTGAGCATAATCTTTTGAATAAATCGCTTCATAATTGGTATCAACAACCGGTTTTCCTGAACTATTCAGTTTCATAACTTCAACCATTCCATGATTATCAGGATTACTAAGGTCAACCCCGATTCCTTTTACTCTATTGATCCTTTCAATCGGAATTTTAGGATGATTAAATGGTTCCGGATTTCTTACAAGGATGGCCACCGTTTTTCCGGTTTGTGAATTAATAATTCTATTAAATTCAGTAGTAGGAGCATCTTCCTGTGGTGGAATACCAAACAGTCCTTGTACAATTCTATCGAATGGGTGTTGGTATTGCATAGCAATAGCCTGGCTTAAAGCATTGTTACATACAGCTTTTGGATCTGTTTTAATAATATCCCATGCTGCATTTAACTTATCCGCCGTTAAATATTTTTCAATAGTATAAACGGCCTGCTTTTCTTTTTCAACTCCGTTTTCATCCTTAAATTTTATATTAAAGCTGTTTACCTGATCTTTAAAATCCTGATATCTGGAAGTCTGAAATACAAATTTGTGAACCTCTTTGGCATAGTTTATTTTAATATCTTCGGTTATTTGAGAAACATCAACAGTATTTTTTCCCCAGTAGAAATTAAGAACCTGCGCCGTATAAAGCTTTTGTGGTTTCAATTTCTTAGGTTTTATTGATCTGTAAATAGATTTAGGCTTAACCATTGTTATAATTCCTGTACAATTATCCCCACTGTTCAGTAAATTAAAATACTGATCCATTACAGGTGGAATAGCAGGATTTAGGTCTTCTGCCCATTCTTCAAAAGTCTGTGGAATATCTACCGGTGAAGTTTCAATAACTTCTTCAGGACCGTCCAGCATAGGAGGATTAATAATCGAAATTCCTTCCACAGGATCTTTAATAATGATCTTCATGGTACCACCAAGCTTTTTCATTCCTGCATAATCATCCCATCCGCTTAAGAGTTTAGATACATAACTTGAAGTAAAGTACATCGATATTTTTGTTGTTTTATCACCATAGAATAATGGTTTTGCACTTACAATATTTCCATCCGCATTTGGATAAGAACGCTCATAGTCAATATAAGCCCTTAATGAGGTATGAGGATATAAATCCGGATGTGGAGTAAGATTATCTCCATCAATAAGATTGCCGTTAGGTTCCCGGATCTTACCAATCGTATCTTCAATAACATTTAAAGAATCCTTGATAGGAATCTCACCATATGTTGCATCTTTATCCAGGTGGAAGAATCCTAAAGGACCAGCAGTACGGAAGGCATAAGCATAATCATAAGTTCCCTGGGCTATGCCGTTATCTACATTATCTTTCAGTTTAAATCTTACATAATAAGAAGTATCGGGTCTCCAAATCGGCTGAATAGATCTCGTCAATGCAGCTACTGCAGCTTGAGTATCCTCTGTAATAGCAGCTTGGGAAGGGATATTTACATTATAAGAATAATCATCTACTGATAACCATTGGATTTCATGGAAAAGGGTAAAGCACTTTTTCTGGCTGTCACAATTACCTAATTCTTTCAGAATAGAGATAATTTCTTTACATGCATTCTCAAATTTATTTTTGTAGAAATGGTATGCATTCGGACCTTCCTTAATAATAATCTCGATCGTAGTAATCTGCCTTTGCAAAATTTCATGGAGATATTCATACCCGGAATGTTCTTTAATAAATTGATAATAAGCATCCAGAAATGGAGAAGAAACAGTTCCCGGTTGAACGTCAAGATCTGCAAATTCCTGGTAGGAAAGAAAATTACTGAAACTGCATAAAGTCTGATCTTCACATAAATTCATTCTCTGAAGCAAGCTGTTAATCTGCTTCAACTTGGTTCTCAATTTATAAAAACGATCCACAATTTCCGGGAAATTGTCTGGATTCATATTCAGATATCCACTTAAGTCTTGCAAATATTCGTAATATCTTTTCACGTTAATTTCCAAAATAGCAGATGGAATACCTGCTGATTCCAAAATGTGCAGAACTTCTTCAAAAATACCAGATTGTATATTTTCTCTGATCAGCTGAACGTAGTTATATTGCTCAACTCCCGGTGACATTCCCTTGGTATTGAAAGGAAGGAAAAATCTATTATTATAATATCTTACAAGTTCAGGGAATATTTTACAAACAATTTCATATTTCTCTTTTCTTAGACCTTCACATCCCCTAGACTGCAATTCGGATAATTTATATTCTAGCTCAGCATATAAAGCAGGATCACTTGGCAATACCTGATTGATTACTCCTCCCTGTTCAAGGGCAATCTGATATCCCTGATCCATTAAATCTGCCATCTGCTGAAGGATAATATCAATCTGAGCCTGATCCGTCACATCAGGAGTAATCACAATTTTCGTAATTCCACTATTTGGAATTTCCTGAGGAGAAACCGGATTCTGAAGCTCATCTTTTGAATAATATTCATACCTTACATCATATTGTACAAATGATTGTGTATTTGTAAGATCAATCAGTGGACTGTAATATGCCACCGTTACTCCAGTACTATATGTACTTAGTTTTAATTTAATTTCTTTCGATGGATTGGGAAGCATGACCGTAAGCGAAGAATGGTTTTTAAAGAGCAGTGATTGCGTAAAACCATGAATATTTATTTCATCAGAAACTTTGGCATGATCCCCTTGCATTACAGGATTTCCATTCGCGTCAACGGTATATTGTACGTCTCCTGAAATCTGATATGATGCTCCTTCACTCTGGAAGAAATTAGAGGCTGAGGCGTAATAAAGTGTATTCAATGGTTTCTCTAAGAAATCAGAAACAGAATTCTCAATATGCTGTCCTTCACAGAATAATGTAGAAGCCATAATTCCATATTGTTCAGGAATAAACCATCCTGGATTTCCTTGTTCGGTATACGAGAATGGTGTCATTCCCAATAATCTGATCGCGTTGTACTGATTATCTTTTTTCTGCCATTGTCCGGCTTTAAGATTATTCAACTGTGTATTTCCTGGCTCCATCGCTTTAAAAGGATCATAAGCAACCCACCCCGATGTTCCGTCATTAGCTAAAATTTCAATTTTCTCCAATGAATATTGATGTTTCACCTGTCTTAATTCAAGGCCTTTCATCACTTTATCTGGTGGTATAAGATCTACAGAATTGCCTGCAGGGTTAGTAAATCCGCCGATAATATTACTCGTTGCTGTACTAGGAAGTAAGCCTTTAGTCGTTTTGATATCAATATAAGTGTCCAAAGGAACTACGTTTTTAATAGAATCAAAAACAGGTAAACTATTAGGACTTACTTTCGCCAGATCAAATGTTTCATTCGTCAACATACTGATTCCTTTTACAAGACTCTCTGTTTGTGCCGGAATCTCAGTAAATGGATTTACCGGATCTCTCTCTACGGTCTTATTGAATTCCCATTTAAGCTCAACCTTTACACTAAAGCTAATCTTAAAGAATAAAATCTTTAATTTAAATGCGACACTAAATGCTCCATAAATCAGGAATGGCTTTGGAGATTCTACTGCAAGAAGGATAGTTACAGAAGCATAAATACGGATGATCTTCACATCGATATCAATGGCCAGCCCCGCTTCAAAATAAGCACCCATCTGAGGCTTTTGGAAGCTTATCTTACCTCCGAGTTCCAGGTATGCAAGCACAAAGATCTTAACCGGTCCGAATTTTCTGTCAAACCTGAATTCTCCTCTTGCACCAGCCTCGATCCCTTTTCCGGAAATCATTAAGAAGGCTTTCAGAGTAAATAAATCTTTCAGTAATTTGGCCTGAATTGGATTTTGTTTTGTCCCGAAATTAATATACCATGCTGATGGATTATTAAAGAAGAAACCGGCCTGGATTTCTGCGTACAACTTAATAATATCTCCTGAACTTTCAGGGAATTTATAATCTGCTCCGAATCCGAATTCCAATGAATTGTCACCGAAAATAAAGAAAGCAAAGAATGGTGGATCATCCTGATAAGTTACCCTACTCGAAAGGAGTTTCATTCTCGCATCCACCATAACCATGGATGGAAGTGATAATAGTAACATCGCATTGGCTGAAATAATATTTCCATTAGCCATCGTATCTCCCAGTAGTGCGCCTACACCTAAAGAGAATGGGAAGCTATATTCTTCCGTCTGATCCGGACGACTGAACTTTTTCACTCCGACTCCCCTTTCTGGAGCTGTATAGTACTCATACCAGGTATTCTGGGATGTCATTCCTATCGCTTTTTTCTCTGCTACATAACGATAACCAAGCAACCCACGGAATCCATAGATGGATACTGGTCCTAAAGCAATCGGGTTGGGAAGTTCAATATTCGCATCAATAAGGAATGCAGGATATTTTGGTGCTAAACGCATATCTACCCCACCTGTAATTCTTGGATTTTTCACTTTAAGGCTTACCCCACCCTGATATTCCTGGAATTCTCCAGGCTCAGGAATAGATAGCCAACCTTTGATCGAAACTGTAGGATCACTTGAATTAGCTGGAATAACCATATCTACGTGAATAGTCTGAATATGAAGATATGAATCATGATCTTTTCCCGGACCATCATCAATTGTATAATAGTACTTAATTCCATCTCCACGGGCGTCGATCCCTGCAACTCCAATACTTACTCCACCATCAAAACCGAAGTAATTGTATTTACGAATATGATCTCCGAATTGTCTTTCATGAGAACCAAAGTGAATGGCTGTTACTGAAACATCTACAGGCCCAATAGGAATTTTAATTGGCTTTGGAAGAACAAGATTACCTCCATTCACTCTAAAATCGATGCTACCATCACTGTAAATTCTTAGGGTAGAAATACTTAATGTCTGACCTTTAAGTATTGTTCCTAAATAGCCTAAGAATTCGACATCAGCCGAAGCACCAATAAAAAACTTACCATCCTCTTTTCCAAGTTCTACTGATTTCAAGTGAAGTTTGAAAACTTCCGGTAATGTAATAGTAGGATCGAATGGTGGTACAGCAGCTCCTGTTAAACGGAAGTCTCCATCAGCCTCCAAATGTCCCGTAACATCTATGGTAGCCTCTGCCCCATTTGAGCTTTTAAATTTTGGAATTACCATCCTTGCTTTAATGTTAGATGAAACGATATCATTTTGTTTGAAAGCAATATCAAAAGAATTAAAACCTATTTTCCAAGACTGCGCACTATTTTTATCTAATTTCACCCATAAGAAATCTGCCTGTCCTGGAGCATTTCCGGTATCAATAGCTTCGAGGGCGATTGTTCCTGAAACTCCTCCTGTTCCAATCAGAAGATGTTTTCCTGATATTTTGAGTGTTTGACTTACTGTTGCATCTTTAGAAAACCATTTCTTTGGGAGTATAATATCTGTTTGTTCTGTATAAACCCCCATAAACTCTGGTGGACGACCATCCTCATCTGCCTCAGGAAAATTCGTTTTAGTACTTAAATCTATTTTTAAATTGTGAATATTAACAATAAGGCCAGTATTTCCTATTTGTACGGGTGTTACTGTATTTATTACTAAATCCATATTATAGCCTAAACCTTGTGTAGTATCTGCAGAAAACACGGCTTCCGCGAAAGTAAAGATTGCTTTAGGTTTTTGTTCTTTTATAGGAACATTAGAGTTATTTGCAGGAATAACCTCGTAAGAAACATCCGTATTATTTATTATTGTTCCTTCAGGATAAACAGGAGTTAACATATTCCTTGGAAATTCAATTCCAGCTGAAAGTGCTAATGTTGCACGAGCTTTAGGCAATATAATATCTTTGATAAATCCTGCAATATCAGTTGGAGCAATTTCAGAAAAAATAGTTTTTAACTTATTATTTAAGTCATCAAACGAACCATTAGTTAAGTATAAGTCTAATACAACTTCGTACACTGATATATTTGCCTGGGTATTAATCTCCTGAACAATAGTTCCAAGATCATTTTCGCCATTAGGCGGGACTACAATTGATGTACCATAATGTGTATTTATATCAGAAACCAATTGGTTAATCCTTAATAAAGATGAATTAGAATCTAAAAGGTTTTTTAAAATTAAACTTAAAATTTCCTCTTCTGTAATATCAAAAATTTCAAGTAATAAATTGAAATAGTCCTTTATAGAAAAGGAAATACTATTTAGATTGAATGAATTTCTATATGTTAATGCTTTCCATTCCCATGCTACTGTAAATGGAAAAGATGAAATATCATTATTTTGAAAATCAGGATTCAGAACAAAAAAAATGTTTGTTCCTGGAATTTCAATCTCTAGTTTTTGTAAACTAACAATATCTAAGCTGTAAAATGCAGCATCCCCTTTTATGCTTTTTGAAAATTGTAAATTTTTATAGTATGTTTTATCAAAAAGAAATACAATTCCATCACGTACAAAAGATAGTATTTCAGGAATGTCATTGATGGTAGCAATCTCAGATATAGCTGGGTAATATATTGGTTGAGACATATTTTTGTTTTTTTTATTTAAAGTTTACTGAAAATCGTTGGAGTTTGTTCTGCAATAAAATCTCCCGAAATACCATCATAAATCCGAAGAATAAATGTATTGGTAGTAGTTGACTCTCTAAAACCAATAATCCAATATGGCTTTTCCCTAAGAAAGTTTTCTAAGGTCAGTCCAAGGACAGGAATTGTTAAGAGGTCATCATCCAGATAAAGCCTGTAAACCGAAATATCTCTATAGCTATTTTTTTCAGCTGTGGTTATGATCTCCTGTAAGCTTATTTCAAAAAATGCATTATAATTTGTCCTTACTTCTGCCAAATTATTTGTATCAAATTTTTCTATTACCTCCACATAGCGGTCAACAAATACTTCTCCAATTTTATTGTTCTGAATTGTAGTTGAATTTTGAGATTTCAAATACATTTGCAGTGTTCCATCCGGTAAATAGGTATAAAGTTCAGTAGTGTTGTCTTTTGAGTTTTTAATAGTTTTGGTTATTTCTATTATTTCAGAATCTTTTTTTGAAACAGAGGTTGTAATATCAGCATTTTCTGTTTTTTCATATACATAAAAGCCTCCTTGCCTCGAAGCTTCAAAAGTTACATGTTGATCTTCTTTTGATGTAGACTTATACTGTTTAGATAAGTTTTCTAACTTTGTTATATCAATCTTTTTCATATTATTTGGTATTATTTGGTAAATGTTGTAATGATGCACCTATTGAATAATTACGATTTACCATGTATTATATTTCTCTGGTTACAATCGAATTCTTTTTCATAATGTTCCACTGATACTTACTGGTTGTCGTTCTATAACCGGTAGTGAGAGATGTCCCATTTTTATGATAATCCATAACATTGTCTGTTATATATTCTTTCATAACATATAAATTTAGGTTCACAAAACTATGGTGCAACCCAAGCCCGTGCATGGATTCGTGTCCTGAAGTATTAACATCATTTATACTGGAAGGACTTGCTTGATATAATCCCGAACGATACAAGATAACTTCCGGAGTATTAATATCTTCTACTTCCCCATTAGTGATATTTAAGTTACCCCCGGTTAATGGATCAGCACAAAACTCATTGATACAGAATATTCTCATTTCACGCGTAGTCCGATCAGCTATAGGTATCCGGTTTCGAACATAAGAATGAGACACATGAGGATTCAAATATGTTGTTCCCATTGTGGCATAAGTGGTGTAAAAATTAGGAATTGTCGCTCTTGTTAAATCTAAAGTAATTGTCCTAAATGCCTTCACATCAATTAAAGATTGGTTCAAGGTCCTATTGATTTCACTTAATATTTTGTTTCTAATAGGAAAAGGACTTGTTGTTTCAAAACCTGTTACTGTATTACTAGTATCTAAATTAGTACTACAGTTTACCAATAAAATATTCGTTTCAAATCTATAATTTTTAGCGTTTGGGACTACTTTCAGCTCTCCCGCAAATTTCTCTACTCCACCTTCGGTGGACAAGCATTGAATAGTTTTTACACTTGAAAATTCATTTTTAGCTAAAATTTCAATTTCTAAAGATCCTGGAAAGACACCTGAGGAACTATTATTTATTTTTAAATTAGTAAAAACATTTCCGAGTTCGTCCGTTGTATCTGGTAAAATGGTTGTAGAAGATGCGTTGATTGATCTGATATCAAAATGCTTTTTTTCAAATTTTAATTTTAAAAGAGAAACAGAACCAGGAGAAGTTAGATTAAAAATTAAGTTTAATCTTACAGTTGTTAAACACTTTAAATTTCCTTCCTCATTTGTTTTAGGAAAAACAGTTGATACACCTGTTGCATCCTTTGATGGATATATCGACAACCAAGGTGAAAAATACATAGATTCAAGTCCTTTTTGTCTAGGATACGAGAAAAAATTTTGTGAAAATGAATGAAACTCTGTTTTTTCTGCTTTAAAAAAGACATCATTATCATCTTTCTGAGTGAATGTTCCATCCAGATAATAATGCCCTAAAGTTTCTAAATACTTTCGGTTACCTAAATCACCTGGAAGACCAGAATCTTGAATCCTTACCCAATCAAAACCATATTCTCCACCCCATGAATTTTTGGGTCTAAAGTGCACCTCATTCTCCGACACAACTAAAGAAAACTCCTGATAATCAGAATATTCTTTTGAAAAAAAGAATAATCCATCTATACTATAAACTTCTACCAGGTTTGTACCAGTTGGATACCTTACTTCCAGACCCCCAGCAGTATTTTCAAATTTCAATCCTACATTATACTTTTTATAGCTTTCGGTATTTGTTGAAGCAACCTCATTTAATTGAATTGAAATATTACTAGCATCCTGGGGCAGATGTGGTGTTGAAGGAGTAGTCGCAGGAGGTGAAGGATTGTTATACAATAATTTATTGTATTCTTCTTCAGTAATTCCAAATAAGAAAAATTTTTCTTTTAAGCTATTATTTACTTTATGAACTAAGGACAATGTGGAAATAGTATTTCCATTATCATTAATTTTACCTTTATATACCGCATATCCTTTGTCGTTAAATAAAAAAGATGCCAATTCTTCAGTATTTGTAATTGCTTCACTTACTTTTGAAACATTAAATGCACTAGTGTTTAAGTAACTTTTTTTCTCACCTCCGTGTGTATCTGTAATACTAGTAATATAGAGTTTTCGTTTTTTGGAGGCGCCTGCCGCATTCTTTCCATAATCACTATAAACTTTTTGTTGAGTTACTGCATTATTGAATTTTAATAAACTCCACAAATTCACTAAATTATAACGATTCAAAAAATGAATCTTATTGGTACCACTTGTACCTTCAAAAATATCTTTCGTATTAAATGTCCATAGATCATCAGTATAATTTTCTAATGGAAATGGCTGATATCCTTTTATATTACAGACGAAAAAGGAAGCAATAGAATAATTTGCTGAGGGACTTCCTACCGGTTCTCCTATATTACTAAACAGATTTTTAATAGGTTTAGATTGTCCCACAAAAGTGCTATTGTATATCTTAGCTCCATCTATAAAACTTTCTGTGTCGAGATATGGAAAGTTAATGTACGCGAAGAAGTTAATATCCCTTTGATATATTCTATTATCAAAATTATACTCAAAACTCAATTGGAATTTATTAATGGGGGATCCTGTTCCAGGCTGCTGAAATTCTTTGATTAATATAGGCCATCCGTTATTTTCATAATCAATCAGATTTTGTGCTTGACCATCCAAATTCAAAGAGACTTTTCCCGAAGGGTAATAAGATGCACCATAAAATCTATATGATCTTCCTCTTTCTCCTATTAAATGAAAATAAAGTTTGTGCTTGGTTTGATAATTTTTAACAGCATAGTTGTAAATATTATTTTCCGAATTTTGAGGCGCAGTAATAGAATGGAAATACAAATTTCCATTGGTAATATGAGCCCCCCAAAATGCTGCAGCATCAACAAACTGATGAATGTTTTCTCTATATTTTTTCTTTACAGAAACTGGTATAGATGAAGCATCCAACACATAATTAAAGGTTCTTGCAAAACCTAAATCAAATTTAAATAGCTCTTGTTCATAATCTAAGCGGTAATCACCTTTATCCAGCACAATATCTAAACCTATTTTATCAGTAAAATTGCCCAGCAACTCTCCTTTATTACATTTAGGTAAATTGGTCTCAGATTCAGACTTGAAGAAAATACTATCTAATAGTGTGCTATCTGACAAGCTTGGATCATACCCTATTAATTTTGCTTCGATATCACTAGCCACAGGGTGATTCAGAGCTGTTGCAAGAGCGCTATTTATGTTCCATATTCTTTTAAGAAAATCTGGCGAATTACTGGTTGAATGAGCTAGTTTGGTACCATTTACGATATCTGCTTTATTAACCCCTCTATAAACAAAATATTTAATTTTAAAAGGGGCATATGAAACAGTGGGTTTTAAAATGATATTGATCTTAGTAGAATCATCTTTATTAGGTTGTATCAATATATGGCCATCACATATTGCAAAAATTTTGGAAGTTGTAGTTGTCCTAACGAAAGATGTAGTTCTGTACTTATTCGTTTCTTCTCCCTGAACAGGGCCAAAAGCATCTGTTGCTAAATTAGCAGCGACTGGTCCAGAAAGATTAGTATGATCCACAAAAAAATGTGAATTGGGGGAAAATTTATTTATAGACATTATAAAAAATTTTAATTATTAAATGAAAGATTAGTTTATTAAGAAAAATCAGCATTAGATATAGTCTCTTGAAGAGTCACTCAATTAGTTCCATGACTTTATTATAACATCACATATTTGAAGTTAATAATATTTATTTCATTTAAGAGTGAGTAAATAGTATAAGGAGAAAGACTTACGTTCATTTTAGTGAAGGCTCAGATAGTATCATCTTAATTAATTGCTTTCCTTGATTGACAATAAAAGAAGTTAATGATCGTTTTATAAAAATTGAGTACTTGTCAATTTGCTTCTTCATAATAGTGATTGGTGTTTAGGTATTTTACATATCAATTTGCTTTATCAAAAAATAGAAATAAAGAGTTAATCAAGATCTGAATGGTATTCTGGCTATTCTCAGTTAAAATTTTATAACCTAGCCTCTATTTTAATTACTGAACCCTAGATCTGGAACAAATCTATTCTAGTGCAACGACAAAACTCGACGCGTTATATTTTGAAAATGACAAAATTTCAGCTATTCTATAAAGTAATAAAAATATAGTAGCGCTACTACTTTTTCTCTTTGCTCCCTTATTCTGAGAACAAAACTATTGATGCACAACGACAAAACTCGACGTGTTATTTTTTTAGAATGTTTTTTTTTTTGAAGGTAAGCCGAATACTAGCACTGCCCCAATATTTATCATAGCGTCTTAAAAAGTAGGGATTATTTAATATTATTATATTGTACTTATAATTTCGTACTACATCATTTCAGTACAACTTATGCTTATAAGTGAAATGAGTGTCTGAATCATATCTCTCTTAAATAAGCATGGATAGTATGATTAAATAATATATCTAGAATTTAGTTTTTGATTCTTGAATTCTTTTCAATGATAAAAGCTCCTGAAACACCATCGTAAATACGAAAAACAAAAGCATCGTTATCAATTGATTCTTTATACTGAATGATCCAAAAAGGTTTTTCTCGAGCAAAATCATCTTTTGTCAATCCAAGAATTGGAACTGCCGAGAGATCATCATCCAGATAAAGTTTGTACACAGATATATGTGTATTATTATTTTTTTTTGCAATAGCTATAATATCCTGTAAATTGGTCTTGAAGAATGTATTATAATTTTTATGCACTTTTATAAGGCCATTTTCATCAAATTTTTCAATTTCTAGTACATAACGCTCAACTACTATTTCTCCAATTTCAGGATCTTGAATTTTAGTAGTATTCTGAGATTCTATATATCGCTGTAAGAATCCTTCTGATGAATACGTATAGAACTCAGTTATATTTTCTTTTAGCTTTTTAATACTTTTAGTAACAGCAACTACTTTAAAGTCTTTTTTCGAAACAGAGGTAGTAATTTCTGCATCTTTTGTTTTTTCATATATATAAAAACTTCCCTGCCCAGAAGCCTCAAAAACAATTTTTTGCTTTCCTTCTTGTTTATCTTTATACTTTTTAGATAAATCTTCCAGTTTTGCAATATCTATTTTTTTCATATTATCTCCAGTTGTATTTGATAAACTGCTACAGCTAAGAACCGTGAATAACAGAAAGGAATTGATAATTATATATTTCATATTATTTATTAATTATACCAACATAACATATTGCAATTTTATATAAATATATGTTATTATTTATAATGTTAATATAAATAAATTAGAAAATCTGAAGTCTTGAATATACACCAATAAGTTTTTACAAATTTTATTATATACAATATACGAATTGTAGTAAAAACAATTCTTTAAGACTTAAAAAAGCATTAATATAATCAATTAATAATCAATATTTTAATCTCTTTGAAAATTAATAACATAAAAAGTCCACTAAAAAAGTAGACTTTTAAAAATATATGTTTTATATTTGCAACCGTATTCAGGAAATAAAAAAAATGAAACCGGAATTTAAACATACAGCCTTAATGAATAAACAGATGATCAACAAAATGATGATGCATTACTGTATGCGTATGTTCCGACATTGCTGTGGTTGACCTTACTTTTATAGATATATTATATTCTAAAGGTTCTACCACGTTGTAGAGCCTTTTTTTATTTACATGAACAACATTAAAAATATATACAATGAGTACTACTCACAATAAAAATAATTGGTTGATCCCAATAGCATTTACCAATATTTATGTAATCTGGGGGATTACATTTTTGGCTATTTCTTTCGGATTACAGGGGTTTCCTCCCTTTATCCTATCAGGTTTCAGATTTTTGGTTGCCGGAATACTTATGCTGGGCTATTTGTCGGCCAAAGGAGAAAAAGCCAATTCTTTGGGTAACTGGAAAAAAAACGGCATTACCGGGATTCTCATCCTTACCGGTGGAACAGGTCTTGTGGCCTGGGGCGAACAATATGTAACAGCTTCTGAAGCAGCCATCACGATAGCAACGGGACCGTTTTGGTTTATTGCTATTGATAAAAAGAACTGGAAATATTATTTCTCAGATAAGTTTATACCTATTGGACTTATTATAGGCTTCATAGGATTGATTTTATTTTTAAAAGGAAGCGTTAGCGCTAATGTTCATCATGCTGCCGTCAGTGATTCTGTTCGGGTTACGGCATTTGTTGTACTTGCATTAAGTTCGGTTGCATGGGTTCTAGGATCGTTATATTCAAAAAAGAATCCTGCCAGTCAGTCTACTTTTATGAATATTGCCCAGCAGCTTATTATTGCAGGAGTGGCTTCTTTTGTTATTGCATTTTTCAGAAATGAATGGAATAATTTTTCCTTAACAACAATTCCGTTATCAGCTTGGTTGGGAGTTTTATTTCTGATTTTCTTCGGATCAATCATCGCTTATCTTTCGTATATCTGGTTATTATCCGTAAAACCTGCGGCTCTGGTAAGTACGCATACTTATATTAACCCAATTGTAACGGTATTGGCCGGATGGATTATCGCTAATCAGACCATCAATGGAAACCAGCTGTTTGGACTGACCATTATATTAGCCGGCGTCCTGCTTACCAATATCACCAAGTATTTCAAGCTTTCAAAACGATCAAAAGTAAAGATCAGAAGGGTGTTACGGTTTACAAAAAGGAACAACAGGCCGTATCAGCCCATATAAAATTTCAACGTAATTAAACTATAATGATAGAGATCAAGAACATTTCAAAAACATTTCACAAGAAGAAACAGGCCTTTAAGGCACTCGATGATGTCAGTCTCAGTATTGAGCAGGGAGACATTGTCGGAATCATCGGATTTTCAGGAGCCGGAAAAAGTACATTAATACGAACTGTTAATCTGTTGGAAAGGCCCGACCAGGGACAGATTATTATCAATGGAAAAGATTTCGTTCAGCTAAAATCTAAAGAACTGGCTAAAGAGCGGAAGAAAATAGGAATGATATTTCAGCATTTCAATCTGCTTTCTTCAAGGACTGTTTTTGAAAATGTAGCATTGCCACTGGAACTGGATAATGTGAACCGGTCAGAAATTCAAAGTAAGGTCAACGAACTTTTGAAAATTGTAGGGCTTGAAGAAAAAGCCAGTGAGTATCCTAAAAGTCTTTCCGGAGGACAAAAACAAAGAGTAGCCATTGCGAGGGCATTAGCTAATGATCCGTACCTTCTGCTTTGTGATGAGGCAACAAGTGCATTAGATCCCGCTACAACCCAGTCGATCTTACAATTATTACGCGATATCAATCAACGATTAGGAATTACTATTTTATTGATCACTCACGAAATGGATGTAATCAAGTCGATTTGTAACCACGTCGCTGTTATTGATAAAGGAAAACTCCTTACCAAAGGAACCCTGCAGGAAATTATTTCGGATAAAGAACATCCGGTTATTAAACAATTTATAAACCCAGGCATCATGACTATACCTCAGGAGCTTAACAAAAAGCTGCAAAAAGAGCCAAAAGACGGTCTGTTTCCGCTTGTGGAAATAGAGCTTAATGAACATATTACAGTAGAAAAACTACTTTCAAAGATCTATGACGAATATAAAATTCCTTATAAGCTGCTAAAGGCTGATGTAGAATATTTGGGAGATTCCAATTTTGGGAAGCTTCTTCTGCAGCTTCAGGGAGAATCCGAAGAAAATCAAAAGGCGATCTATTATTTTAATCAAAATAAAATTCAAAATACAGTAAAGGGCTATGCTTAGTGATTCGGTAATTTCCCTTTTATCAAAGGGCATTTGGGAAACAGTATATATGACATTTGTTTCCGGTTTTTTTGGTTTTGTTTTAGGTCTTCCGGTAGGGATTCTTTTGTTTCTTACGAGGAAAGGACAGCTCCTTGAAAATAAGATCTATAATAGAATTTTATCCATCTTGGTCAATATTTTCAGATCCATTCCATTCATAATTTTGATCGTATGGATGATTCCTTTCACAAGAGCTTTGGTGGGAACCTCTATTGGAGTTAATGCTGCATTGGTTCCGTTGAGCATAGGAGCGGCACCGTTTATTGCCAGATTGGTTGAAAACAGTCTTCTCGAAATCCCTTACGGACTTATTGAAACCGCAAGAGCTTTAGGAGCTACTCCACTTCAGATCATCAAAAAAGTACTGCTGCCGGAAGCGCTTCCTTCACTGATCAACAATGCAACCATCACGCTGATTACTTTGGTAGGCTATTCTGCTATGGGAGGAGCTGTTGGTGCCGGTGGATTGGGACAAATTGGTTATCAGTATGGATACATCGGCTATGATGCTGTAATCATGAACCTTGTTTTGGGGCTTTTGGTCACTTTGGTTTTTATCATTCAGTTTTCTGGAGATAAGCTGGCAAAGAGATTTGATCACCGGTAAAGAGTTGGAGCGTGTTTGTGTTGGAGCGTATATGGGTTCAATGGGACCAACAGTAACTCCACGCACACAATTAAACAGTTTTGCTTTAAAAATTTACTAAAGAGTTGGAGAGAATATGTGTTGGAATTCAATGCGACCAACAACTCCACTCCCACAATTAAACAATTTTGCAGTTCCGCAATTCGCGATTCTGCCTTTAAATAAAAATAGTATATAATGAAGAAATTAAAAATCTTAGGACTTCTTACAGCAGGTTTGCTGGTATTTAATGCATGTAATTCAGCTAAAAAAGATGATCCTAATTACATCAAAGTAGGAATTACCTCAGGACCAGAACAACTGATCGCTGAAACAGCGAAAAAAGTAGCTAAAGAAAAATACAACCTTGAAGTTGAACTGGTTGCTTTTAATGACTATGTAGTCCCAAATGAAGCATTAAACAATGGTGATATTGATGCCAATGCCTTTCAGCATGTTCCATACCTGAATGAACAGTCCAAACAAAGAGGGTATAAACTGGCCGTTGTAGGAAATACATTTGTCTATCCTATAGTTGCCTATTCAAAAAAGATTAGAAATATCAGTCAGCTACAGAATGGAAGTACTGTTGTAATTCCCAATGACCCGACGAACGGAGGGCGTTCATTGCTGTTACTACAGAAAAATGGTTTATTAAAACTAAAAGAAGGGGTGGGACTTCTTCCTAAAGTCACTGATATTACAGAAAATCCAAAGCAGCTGAAAATCCTGGAAATTGAAGCACCACAATTACCAAGAGTGCTGGATGATAAAGAAGTGGTGATCGCAATCATCAACAATAATTTTGCGGCACAGGCAGGATTGGACGAAACAAAATCCGGGATTTTTAAAGAAGATAAAGATTCACCTTATGTAAATGTAGTGGTTGCAAGACATGACAATAAAGATGAGGAAAAGGTAAAAAACTTTTTAAAAGCTTACCAGTCTGATGAAGTGGTGAAAAAAGCAGCAGAGATCTTTAAAGGGGGTGCTGTGAAAGGATGGTAATTTTGATTTAATAGTATAGCAATTGAACAATACAGCGATGATATAACATCCTAATTTTTCAATTGCTACTATGGCATTACAATTTTTAGCTTTTATCCTTTCCGGGTGAAAAAAAATCATGTATCTTTTTTCAGTAGCAAAAACCCTTACAACAGGGAGCTTTGTGATTTGTTCGTTTGGATAAGAACCTGATATAATTGATTATTTCTTAAAAATTTTCATTATCTCAATTTGAGATAATAAATAAATTTCCTATTTTTGTTACGAATCAAAAAAAGGTTTTATGTTTAAGAAAACTGCCATAGTAAGTTTATTCACTCTTATTTCAATTTCTTCAATGGCTCAGAATACTACCCTCCCGATCTATTTAGATGAATCGAAACCGGTTGAACAACGTGTTAAGGATGCTCTTTCCAGAATGACACTGGAGGAAAAAGTAGCCATGCTTCACGCACAATCAAAGTTCAGTTCACCAGGTGTTCCAAGATTGGGAATTCCTGAATTCTGGACAACAGACGGACCTCATGGGGTACGTCCGGAAGTTATGTGGGATGAATGGAATCAGGCAGGCTGGACCAATGATTCAATTATTGCTTATCCGGCATTAACTGCTTTATCCGCTACATGGAATAAAAAAATGTCATGGAACTACGGTAAAGCATTAGGAGAAGAAGCGCGATACAGAAAAAAAGATATCCTTCTCGGACCTGGAGTTAATATTTACAGAACTCCACTCAACGGAAGAAACTTTGAATATATGGGGGAAGACCCTTACCTGACTTCCAAGATGGTGGTTCCTTATATCCAGGGAGTGCAATCGAACGGAGTAGCAACGAGTGTAAAACATTTTGCCTTAAATAACCAGGAAATGTTCCGCCATACCAGCAATGTTACCGTGGACGACAGAGCCCTGTATGAAATTTATTTACCGGCTTTTAAAGCAGCAGTAACCGAAGGGGATTCATGGACGATCATGGGCGCTTATGATATGTATAAAAACCAGTATGCCAGCCAGAACCAATACCTTTTAAATGATATCCTGAAAGGAGAATGGAAGTATAAAGGAGTGGTCGTTTCAGACTGGGGTGCGGTAAACAATACCGAACAGGCTATTCATAACGGACTGGATCTTGAATTCGGAAGCTGGACCAACGGTTTATCGGCAGGAACAAAAAATGCATACGATAACTATTATTTAGCTAAACCTTATCTGGACCTTATTAAATCCGGAAAAGTGGGAACTAAAGAACTGGATGACAAAGTGAGCAGACTTTTAAACCTGGCTTATAAAACAACAATGAACCGAAACAAACCTTTCGGAAATATTGCTTCCGCTGAACATCAGGCTGTAGCCAAGGAAATCGGTGAAGAAGGAATTGTTTTATTAAAAAACCAGGGGAACGTATTACCAATCGATCTCACCAAAACTAAAAAAATAGCAGTGATCGGTGAAAATGCGATTAAGATCATGACTGTTGGTGGTGGTTCTTCATCATTAAAAGTAAAATATGAAACATTACCCTTAGACGGAATCAAAAAAAGATTCGGAAAGCAGGTTGATGTGCAGTATGCAAGAGGATATGTTGGAGATATCGGCGGAGAGTACAACGGGGTAAAATCCGGACAGGACCTGAAAGATACACGCTCTGAAACCGAATTAATCAATGAAGCTGTAGAGCTGGCTAAAAAATCTGATGTTGTTATCTTCATTGGAGGATTAAATAAAAGTGATTTCCAGGACAGCGAAGGAAATGACCGTAAAAGCTATGGACTTCCCTACAACCAGGATCATGTGATTTCTGCATTGGCAAAAGCTAATAAAAATCTTGCGGTTGTTTTAGTTTCCGGAAATGCAGTAGCGATGCCTTGGATTAAAGAAGTACCTACCATTGTTCAATCCTGGTATCTGGGTTCTGAAGCAGGAAATTCGATTGCTTCTATCTTAGCAGGCGACGCAAACCCTTCAGGAAAATTGCCATTTACTTTTCCGGTTAAGCTGGAAGACAATTCTGCGCACCAATTAGGGGAATATCCGGGCCAAAAAGATCAACTGGCAGCAGGAAAAGGAAAAGATCAAAAGAATCCGATCAACATTACTTATAATGAAGGAATTTTCGTAGGATACCGTTGGCATGATACAAAAAACATCAAACCTTTATTCAGTTTCGGACACGGACTAAGCTACACGACTTTCGAGTTTGGAAAAGCTAAAGCGGATAAAACAACGATATCCCAGGATGATAAAATTACATTTACCGTACCGGTAAAAAATACAGGAAAGAAAGCAGGTGCTGAAGTCGTTCAATTGTATATCAGTGACCTTAAATCCTCTGTTCCCCGTCCGGCAAAAGAGCTCAAAGGTTTTGAAAAAGTATTTTTAAATCCCGGAGAGCAGAAAGAAGTAAGCATTAGCATTGACAAAACAGCATTAAGCTATTTCGATGCCGATAAACATGACTGGGTAGCTGAACCGGGAGATTTTGAAGCCTTGATTGGAAATTCTTCAGATGCCATTAAAACTAAAGTGAAATTCACTCTAAAGTAGATAATTTTTTTTTCATCATTTGTGTTTTTTGACCTCCCGAAAGGGAGGTTTTCTTTTTATATAAAATCAAAGATTTTGTATAATAAAACCCTCCAAAACCATCAACTTATTACAATCAATATTAAAATAAAATGCCCAGACTAGTCCGGGCACACCTATAGCATTTATAAGGAAAAAATTAAATATGCTGTTTTATTCCTTCAAAATAATGGATCACTCCAACATCAGGCAGGTTTTGTTCCTCGTCAGTATAAAAATTACTGCTGCTCTCTGTACTTTTAAGGAAAGAATTGCTGAATAAGGCATAAGAAGGTTGCTTTGCAAAATCGTTTTTCAACAGCTTATGAGCTTCCACCACAGGTGCTCCATACAACTTTCTGAAATTTCCGATTTTATATTGGGAAAACTTTCCGTAATGAACAATAAATTTTAACGATAGATCGATGGAAATGCTTAATGCTTCATTGAGCTCAGCTACTTTTCTGCTAAATGCATTCTGCATATTCCGAAGCATATTGGAGATTTTTTTAAAAGATGGGTTTTTATCATATCTGAAAAATAAAATGGCATCCCCTTCAATTTCAGAAATTTCAAAATACCTGTTATTAACATCGATCAGAATAGATAATAATTGTCTTACAATATACTCTCCCGTGTATAATTTTGTATTCAATACAAATTCGGTAAATCCATTGAAATCCGGAATCAGTATAATACCCTCTTGTATATTTGCATCCATGATGTTGAGTTTAAAAACCTGTTGTATCTAAAGACGTAACAAGTTTCATTTTACTTTATTCACCCGCCATATAATGATCGGGGTAAGGCAATGGCAACAACCAGAAAGCAAGGTTCAATTCCACCTGAAATTTATCTACTCATGTGAAATCACCTACAAATAAATTATCAAATTATTTAAGTATTACATCAACATTTACAATATTACACCTCAATAATCAGCTCTTTCTCATACCCGTTGTATTTCTCGTCAATATATCCATGCGGATTACAAATAATTTCAGTTTTTTCAAACACATATCTGCAAGGAGTATGGATATGGCCATGAATCCAATAAAGTGGCTCATATTGTTTAATCATATCTTCCAGATCGGAAGCATACGCTGAGGTTAAAGGATCATTCTTATATTCTTCAGGAACTGATTGAATACTTGGGGCGTGATGAGTAACTATAATATTTTTTAATCCCTTTGAATTTTCCAGATTCTCTTTTAATGTTATTTTCGAGAGTTGATGAATTTTAAAAGTATCAATTGTTCTCAACTTTGAATAAGAAGGATCCCTGCGGATTTTAAGGTAATCATTCATTCTTGGCTGACAAAGCATTCCATACTTTACCGGATTTCCAAAGATGGAAAAATCTGTCCACAATGTGCATCCATGAAACCTGACTCCTTCAAAGTCTACAAAAGAATCTTCAAGCACAAAAACTGTAGAATCCTCTGCTGCCTGTTTTATCTTATTCAATGTTTTTGGATAAGAACCTTTATAATATTCATGGTTACCAAGTACATAAATAACAGGTTTATCAGGAATCTTACCCTTAATCCATTCAATACCTTTAGTCCCTAAATTAATATCACCAGCCAATACAACAATATCTGCTCTGTCAAAACATAATTCAGTGGAGCCAAATTCCTGGTGCAGATCGCTGATGATTTGTATTTTCATATTTTTCAATTGAGGATAACATAGTTTGCAAGCAACAAAAATACTACAATATCAAAAACTATATTTATCTTTATCCCTTTAATGCAGGGTACCCCATGAAAACAGTCATAGCCATTCTTTTTGCTTTTCTTCTCACATCAAATTTTTTAAAAGCTCAACAAAAACAATATATTTTCTTTCTCCATAACAAGTTTCTTGAGGGGCATTCATTGACCGAAAAACATCCGCAATACGGTATTGCTGAATATACACCGATCCTGAATAAGCTGAAAAGCAAAAACACTGTAGTGATCTCAGAAAAAAGAGCTGATCAGACCGATCCGGAAGTCTATGCCCGAAAGGTCATTGCTCAGATTGACAGCCTGCAGAGAAAAGGAGTTTCTTCCGATAATATCAGCATAGTCGGAACATCGCAAGGCGGTTATATTGCACAATATGTTTCTTATTACGCTAAAAATCCGGATCTGAAATTTGTAATTATCGGCTCGAGCTTCAAGGATGATTCGTTAAATAAAATTGCCGGTTTCAAACTGTACGGTAAAATACTTTCCATCACGGAAAAATCTGATGAGGGCCACGTCCCTTTATCTTCCGAGAAAAGATATCAAAACTCAAAATTAGCGGCATTTAAAGAAATAGAGCTTAACACTGGAATGAAGCATGGCTTTTTGTTTAAAGCTTTAGATATTTGGCTTAACCCTACCAAAGAATGGATTTATAAGAATTTTTGATCCGGGTTGCCGGATAACAAGATTGCAGCATGTCCAGTAACAACAAAACCATCAACTCACAATTCTCAACCTTCAACAAATTTCCGCTGTGCCGCCCTTATTCCGAAGAAAAACATCAGAATGACTGAAATTCCAAGAAAAGCAAATGAGTATTTCCAAGACGGATCCCAATCGTGCAGCTTTCCAAAAACAGCAGGCCCGAATGCAGCAATCAGATAGCCTACAGACTGGGCCATTCCTGAAATTTTAATGGCATTGGCACTTGATTTTGTCCGTAATGAGAAAAATAAGATCGATAAGCTAAATGATAACCCATTCGATAGACCCAATAAAATTGCGGTCGCATAGATCCATTGTGACTTCAGCAAGGCAAACATGACAATACTTGCAAACATTAGGACACAAAGGAAAATGATCATTATTCGCTGATCTTTCATCTTATTGGCAATGATCGGTCCCACAAAAGTAATGGGAATCATGGAAATCTGAATGACGAACAATATCCAACCCGGAGCATTTCCATTCATTCCATAGTCATTAAGAACAGCAGGCAACCAGGAAATTAAAGAATAGTATACCAAAGACTGTAATCCCATAAAAATACTGATATTCCAGGCCTGAGCCGATTTGAACATATTAAAATCAGACTTTGCCATTGAGCTGTTAGCCTGTCGTACGCTGTTTTTATTTAACAATAATTCCAAAATAACGACCAATAAAGCCAAAAGGGCGATCACCAGCCATATTCCAAGGGAGCCACGCCATCCATACCCTGTCCATTCTCCAAGGCTCACGCTGTATCCCGAAGCCAAAGCAGCAGTAAGATTCATTGCCACTGCGAAAATACCGGTCATTAACCCGATCTGTTTTGGAAAATTATTTTTGATATAACCGGGTGTAATTACATTCCCTACACAGATTCCTAAACCGATAAATACGGATCCTGTAAATAGGGTCCAAACCGACCCGAAGACCCTTAAGAATAATCCAAAACTCAGAATAACCAATGCGTACAATAAAAACCTGTTGATACTGAACCGGTGAGAAAACCGGCTTACTAGTACAGAACAACTTGCAAACATCAGCAAAGGTATGGAAGTAAGCAGGCTGCTTTGAAAATTATCCAGGTGTAAAGACCGGCTGATCTGGTTCAGTACCGGTCCTACTGAAGTAATGGGTGAACGCAGGTTACTGGATACCAGAATAACCACCAAAACATTGATCAGTAATAGGATATATGATGCTTCTTTTCTTGTTTCGTTTTTCATAATGAGGATCAAAATTGTTACAGCAAAATTAATCATGTTATTTTGCATACATTTGCCATAATATTAATCTAAAACGACATGATGTCTTCCAAACCTCTCTTGAATGTCGATGATGTCAGCAACCCGTATTTTGTTTGGTTTGAAGATAACTGGCAGCATGATGATGTTCTTCATATTCATGAGAAAAAAGGACAGCTTGTGTATGTGGAAAGCGGGTTTCAATATCTTACAGTAGAAGGGAAAATGTATCTTTTACCCCAAAACCATGCGGCCTGGATTCCACCGAAGACTTTGCATAAAACCAATTCTCATTCTGAAAGTATCCGGCTGATGATTATGTTTTTTGATGTTGATACAGAAGATCCTTTTTACCATCAGGTTCATGTATTTTCAGTACCAGCAGTGTTGAGAGAAATGATCAGGTACGCTGAAAAATGGTCGATGAATACTACCGAAAACAACGATGAAAATATTTTCCTAAAAGCATTGTATAACGAGCTTCGTAACTTTGTGGCCGATTCTATTCAGCTTCACATCAGCCTTCCTCAGGATAAAAGATTAACGCAGGCGATCAATTACCTGAATACCCATTATACCGAAGATCTTAAAATGGAAGATCTGAGCGATATTGCTTCATTGTCACTCAGGTCCCTGGAAAGAATTTTTAAAAAAGAAACAGGACTTACGCTGATCAAGTATCAGCAGATACTTCGCATCATTAAAAGCATGGAATTACTAAGTGCCAATGAATGGACCATTTCTGAAATCGCTTTTCAGGTCGGATATAAAAGCCTGCAAGCCTACACCAACAGTTTTCAGTCGGTCATGCAATACAGGCCTAGTGATTTTATCAAAAACTTATGATCACACCTCATCCTTAGAGATCCATTTTTCAACATTTGGAGCCTCGTAATTCTTCATTTTCATTAAAAGGGTATCAATATTGTCATCTACGATCAGCATCTTTTGATTGGTTTCTTTTAAAAAACCTTTATCAACCATGTTCTGAGACATCTGTAACAGGTCATTATAGAACCCATTGACATTAAGAACAGCAATTGGCTTTTGATGCAACCCAAGCTGTGCCCAGGTCATCATTTCAAAAAGTTCTTCCAGTGTTCCATAACCGCCCGGCAGAGCAATAACCCCATCGGATAATTCGTTCATTTTCGTTTTACGTTCGTGCATCGTTTCTACCAGAATGAGTTCACTTAATCCCAGGTGGGCAATTTCTTTCCCCTGCAGAAAATGAGGAAGTATCCCTATTGCTTCCCCTTTGTTTTCCATAACCCCGTTAGCTACTGTTCCCATCAATCCGCTGATCGCACCGCCATATACCAAACCTATCTGCTCTTCCGCAAGCTTCTTTCCAAGCGCATAAGCTTGTTCTTCATAAACCGATTCGTTTCCAAAACTTGATCCACAAAATACGGTTAGTCTCTTTATCATAATTTCTCTTTTTAATAATTACTATCTGTACAAACACTTCTTATAAAACGGCAACCTGCTCTCTTTTCACTTTATGTTCCCTGATGATCAAATATACCAGAATTCCAAGTGCACATACTGCATAAGCTGATAAAATAATGATACTTAAACTGCCAACTGCCAGATCTGACGGGAACAACTGCCCCATTAAAGTCATAAATGACAGACCGATTCCTGCTCCCAGAAAATAGTTGGTGCTCGTTAAGCTTGAAGCAATCCCATAATGCGATGCATCCACATCCCGGATTCCCAGAATGGATAAACTTGTAAAGCAAAAGGTCATTCCTATTCCGGATATGCATGCGGCACCCAATAATACAATCGTTAATGGATGTCCCCAATAAATAGCTCCCAACAGAGATAAAGCTCCTGCCAGCATAAAAGACCATCCGAAAATTCCCATTTGTGCAGGATTCAGCTTTTTGGAAATCGCAGGTAATACAAATTTAGCCACTAACGCAGACATAACGCTGAAAGGAACCAACATCAATCCTGCGGAGGCGGCACTGTATTCCATATCTTTCTGAAGCATCAAAGAGATCAGGAATAAAAATCCAATGAAAAATGCACCCAGTGTAAAAAAGGCAATATTGGAAGCCATGAGTGATCTGTGTTGGAATAATTTGAGATCAATCAACGGCTGTTTGATGGTTCTGAGACGGTAGATTACAGAACCTAAAAGTATAACCGCAACCACAATTGATCCGATGACTAAAAAAGGCTGTTCCATAATCAGAATAAGCTCGTGTGTTCCATAGGTAAGGCTTAAAAGGCCTAAAACCAGCAATATTCCTGAAACGGCATCTGTTTTCTGCGTACCTTCCGATTTTTCATCTGCCGGAAGATATTGGTAAGCAAAAATAAGCGTCAGCAAAAGGATAGGTACATTGATCAGGAATACCCAATGCCAGCTTAGGTAAGTACTGATGATCCCTCCTATTGACAAGCCGCTTCCAGATCCGATCGCAGCAAAAGAGCTGAAAACACCCAATGCTTTATTCCTTTCCTGATTTTCCGTAAAAGTATGAGTAACGATAGATAATGCTGACGGCATGATAAATGCCGCTCCGAGTCCCTGTAAAGCCCTGAATATAGCCAGCATTTCGAAATGAGTGGAAAGCCCTGCTCCCAATGATGTCAGCATAAAAATTAACGCCCCCAGTAGGAACATTTTTTTACGTCCGATCTGGTCAGATAATTTCCCTCCGATAATCAGAAAGCCTCCGAAAAATAAAACATACAAGGTCTGAAGCCACTGAACAGTTTCTGCCCCGATATTGAACTGTTTCTGAATAGCAGGAATGGTAAGATTAATGATAGCAATATCCAAAGCCTCCACGAACGTTCCGATCGATGCGAGTATTAATATTAAATTTCTTCTTGTTCCCATACTATTCAAATTTCCTGCAAAATTAAAATTATTAGAACGTATGTAAAAATTTAGTTTTAAATTTGGAACAAAATATTTATACAAGACAAATAAAAGAACAAATGTTCTTTTAAGATAATATTACCATAAAAAAACAGAACAAATGCAACCCGAAAAATATACCCTCGACGAAAAAGACCTCTCTATCCTGCGTTTACTGCAAAAAGATGCCAAACTAAGTGTAAGGGATATTTCCACACGCATCAATCTTAGTCCGACACCCACCCATGAACGGATTAAGCGCATGGAAAAATCAGGAATTATTAAGGAATACACTACTGTTTTAGACCGGAAAAAAGTCAATAAAGGGATGATGGTCATATGTATGATCGCTTTGAACGCCCATAATAAAAAGATGGCTACAAAATTCATCGAAGAGGTCTGCAAATTAAAAGAAGTTGTTGAGTTTTATAACATCAGTGGTGATTTTGATTTTATGCTGAAGATCCTGGCTCCCAATATGGATGAGTTTCATGAGTTTTTTGTGAATAAACTTTCGGAGATTGAAGGGATCGGGCAGACAAAAAGTATTTTTGTGATGAACAGTATTAAAGAAAGCACTCAGATCATTTAAAGTTTTGTAAGCCCAAAGACATTCTTTTTTGAAGGTCAGGTTTTAAATTACAAGATTCCAATCACCGGTACATGTAAAGAAAAACACATTTTTGTATAAAATGCGGATCCTAATTAAGCCATCTTTCACCACCTTTAAAACCTACACATAAAAATTCTATTTTAAAAAATATTATAATCAACGCTTTCCATTTTAATTTAAGAAAGTTTTAATCAAATTTATCCTCCCATTTAATCAGGAATAGCTAAATTCAGGTGATCAATTAAAAATATTTGTTATGCCTTGGAATCCTGACGTTTACAATCAATTTAAAAATATCCGTTTCAAACCTTTTTTCGACCTTGCGGAACTCATTACCGGGGAAACGCCGATGAAGGCCATAGATTTAGGCTGTGGGACGGGAGAACAAACGGCTATTCTCACAGAAAAATTTCCCCAAGCCGAGTTTATCGGAATCGACTCCTCTCCGGAAATGCTTGAAAAATCCAAAACCCTGGAAAATGACCGGCTTCATTTCAGAATGTCCACCACGGAAGAGATGCTCACGGGTAATGAAACCTGGGACCTTATTTTCAGCAATGCAGCCCTTCAATGGTCTGATGATCACCCTCAGTTATTCCCCAAGCTGATCTCAAAACTTAAAACAAACGGACAGCTCGCCATCCAGATGCCTTACCAACCGGGAAACACCCTGAATAAGATCTTAACTGCTCTTGCCGGAGAAGAACCTTTTAAAAGCTATTTACAGGGATGGAACCGGCCTTCTGCAGTGCTCACGATAGATGAATATGCTCAGATCTTATTCGAGAACGGAATTGAAGAATTAAATCTTTTTCAAAAAGTGTATCCTATCATTGCGGAAGATCATGATACTTTGTTCAATTTTATTTCCGGTTCCGCTTTAATCCCCTATCTGGAAAGGCTGGATGAAGAACAACAAAAAGAATTTACCCACGAGTTTAAAGCCCGCATTGCTACAAGTTTCCCCAAGCTTCCTGCCATTTATGCATTTAAAAGAATCTTACTCTATGGAAGAAAAAAATAACGAGCTCAATTTACGCAAAGTAACATTCGGCGATTTAAAGACTGTTATAGAAATGCTGGCGGATGATGTACTGGGAAAAAACAGAGAGGAAGTTTCGGATCCCTTGAACGAGCAATATATCTCAGCCTTCAGAAGCATCGAACAAAACCCTAATCAGGATTTACTGGTTCTGGTCAATCGGGATGATGAGATCCTGGGAACCCTACAGGTCACGTACCTTCAATACCTCAACCACAAAGGAAGTAAACGTGCATTAATCGAATCTGTCCGTATCCATTCGTCGATGCGAGGGAAGGGTTTGGGTGAAAAAATGTTTCACCTGGTGATTCAACGGGCTAAAGAAAACGGAGCTGATGTCGTACAGCTGATGTCGGATAAAACAAGAACTGAGGCACTCAGGTTTTATAAAAAGCTTGGGTTCACCGCTTCCCATGAAGGCTTTAAAATGAAAATTTAAAATAAATCCGAAACTTTATAATTATCGTATATGCCTATGGAACACTGTATTAAAAAATAAATTAAATCAAAAGACAAAAATATTTTAAAACAGATGCAAGATTTTCGGATTACCGGATTTAAGATATAAACCAACTAATGTTACTTCGGAACCTGCTTTGGTATGGGCTTTGAACAAGAAAACAATATAATAAAACAAGGTAAAAAACTTAAAATAACAACAAAAAGCTATCATACAATGAAAAAAATACTAGCATTAGCGATTTTAACATTAGGAATATTCAACATGACCAGTTGTACGGCAAAGCCATCCGCACAGTCAGGAGATCAGGAAAAAGATATGACGATCGAAGCAAAAGGAAAGATCACGAAAATTGAAAATGGAAAAGATGGCTATATGGCCACCATTCAGGATGCTGACGGGAAAGAATATGTGGCAACGATCAGTATTGTGAACCTTCAGAAAAGCGGCAGTACCTACAAACGTTATGAAGTAGGTGATTCGATCTATGTAAAAGGCCCTTCCTGGAAAGATGATCAGGGCAAAGTATATATCAAGGCTGAACAGCTTAAACAATAAAGCAACCATTTTTTTAATAATTCTCTATCATGATATCCTTCAAAAAAAATTTGAAGGATATTTTTTGATGATCAGATCCAGGCCAATAAGCTCTGCATCGTAAATATACAGATAATTAGATGACATAAATAAATAGAATAGATATTAACCATAATCCAAAACAACCCTTTCAGTACTATATTCCAAACACTTACAGCTCTAAAATACATCCCACAAAAGTGACTAAAATATTATTTACACCATAATATTTCCTAAATTAGTGACAACTAATAACCATCAAAACTCAAATTTATGAGAACATCACTATTATGCGTGAAAAATAGCATAGCAGCGGCTATGGTATTTCTAACGGGTATGGCTGGCGCCCAACAATGGCTGGTCAATGGAAACAGCGGAATTGTACCCAACAATTACGTAGGTACTGTAGACAGCAGGATTCTGTATCTGAGAACAAACGGCGCCACTTCAAATCCCAATCAGGCACTTCTGAATGAATTCGGTTCGTTTATCGTAGAAACAACGAATAACACCAATGCGTCAAAAGCCAAAGGAAGCATTATTGCAGGAATATCCAATACTTTGGGAGGCCAGGCCGGCAGCAGCATTGTAGGTGGATGGACCAATAACCTCAGTAATGCGGGAGGAGCTAATATCGTAGGCGGACAGGATAATGCTGTTTTGAACAATGCCAGCAAATCGGTTGCACTGGGTTGGAAGAACATCATCAGGAACCATAATGAATTTGCACTAGGAGTGGGAATCGATCTTACCGAAGAGTATTCCGGAGGATTTGGAATCGACCTTGCAGCCGCAGGTAACCGTTCGTTCGTTATCGGAGCAGGAACCGGCGGAGCCAAGCTTACCAATACCATCCCCTATTCTATTATGTTGGGAATGTCCGGCAATTCAACAATGCTTATCAAAGACCAGAGTGTAGGAATACGGACCAACGCCCCTACAGCTAATTTCCATACCGTAGGAACCGTAAGGCTTCAGGATCTGCCCGTAGGAAGCGGACGCGCATTGGTTGTGGATTCTAACGGCAACGTCATGGTATCCAACTCAATTCTCTCCAGAACGGCCCCTTCTGATGAAACTGTTCAAAAGCTTGAAGACCGTATCAAAACCCTTGAAAATACTGTTGAAGAACTCAAGCAACTTCTTGTAAGCAAAAATACCATCACTGATATTTCCCTTTCGGATAACCCTTTCCTGGGGCAAAATGTCCCTAACCCGGCAAAGAATGAAACAAGTATCCGGTATTTTTTACCTCACCATATAAAAACCGCTTCACTGGACATCTACAATATTTCCGGACAGCTTATTAAATCTGTTCCTCTTCGTGAGAAAGGAAACGGAACGATACGACTTTCCGGGTCAGAACTTCAGTCCGGCACTTATGTGTATAAAATGACAGCAGACGGCAAAGTAACTGATGCCAAAAAGCTTATCATACAGGATTAAATTCTTGATATATTTTTTTCAAAAAAGCGGTCGCTGAGGTTATACCTTCAACGACCGTTTTTTTATTTCTCTGTATTTTTCAGATTTTCTTCGAAATACCGTCGGATTGCATCATTTACGTAGTCTTCACTTTCTATATCATGTCCTTTTCCGGGAACCAGGATGAGGTCATACCTTTTTCCGGCTTTCGTTAGCGCATCAATCATCCGGATGGTTGTTGAAAGCGGGGCATTTATATCGCTTGTTCCATGTATAAGAAGCAATTTACCTTTAAGGTTTGCGGCATGATGGGTATTCGTTCCCCATTCGTATCCTTCTTTATTATCTTCCGGCAGTCCCATATAAGGTTCATTAATTTCTGCGCCTTCTGTCAGTTCACCCGGTGCCGAAGCAATGCCGACCTTGTATAGGTCAGGCGCCATCAGCATAGCCCGGATGGCAAAATAGCCACCCCATGAATGGCCGCAAATACCAACACGCTTCATGTCCATATAGGAATATTTTTCCCCAAGCTGCCTGAAAACAGCCACACGATCTGCAATTTCATATCTTCCGATATTCCTGTAAACAGCATCCTGGAAAGCTTTGCTTCTTTCAACCGTTCCTCTTGTGTCCATCATTACTGTGATATATCCCAGCTGAGCTAATGCCTGTGCCTGAACCGAAAGTGATGTTGTAGGCCCGAACCGGTGAGGTACAATATTGATAAAAGGGCCGGCATACACCATTTCTACGACAGGATATTTTTTAGATGGATCGAAATCATAAGGTTTGTACATGATTCCATAAAGATCCGTAATTCCGTCAGCTGCCTTAGCTTTAAAAATTTCAGGAGCCCTGAATCCTATTTTCTGCAGCTTGGTGATATCAGACTGATGAACCTGTTGCAACCACTTTCCATCCGTTGTCCTGAGTTCAACGGCAGGAGCTGTATCCGGAGAGGAATGGGTATCCAGAAAATATTTCCCGGAAGGTGAAAACTGGGAATAGGTATGAATTCCGGGAGCGGGCGTTAATCTTTTACCATTTTTTCCGTTAAGACCGACGCTATATACATTGGTAGAATACACTTCTTTTTCGGCATTCGCCGTGAAGTAAATCAGTCCTGACTTTTCATTCGTTTTAATCACACCGGTGACCGGAAAATTTCCTGATGTCAGCTGGCGGACCAGTTTCCCATCCATACTATACAGGTAAAGATGTCTCCATCCGTCACGTTCTGACATCCATATAAAAGAAGGGCGCTCCTTCAAAAGGGTGACCTGACGTTTCCAGTTGCCGGTCAGGAAATCCAATCCGGCTACAAAGGTTTTAGCCTCTTCGCTCAGAATTGTCCTGCCTGCTCCGGTGTCAGGATTCGTGGCCAGAAACTCCAGTTTTTTCCCAAGACGGTCCAGGCGCATAAAAAGAATTTCTGAACCCTCCTGTGTCCATCCTACCGGAAATACATATTGGGGAGTGCCGGAACCTTCTTTTATGGTAATGCTGTTTCCGGAATCAATGTTCAGTACATACAGTTCTGGAATTTCAATAGCCCCGCCTGTCTTTGCATAGACAGTGTATGTCACAGATTCCTCAGGTTCCGAATAATCTATGACAGGCAAGTGATGAACCTTCCTTCCATCAGACCTCTTCAACAGCAGCCTTTTACCGTCTTTTGACCAGCACCCATTCTCGACGGTCCAGGGATAATCATCCGTTCCGCCGGTAGTAAGCTGTTGCTCTTTTGGGCCGGAATGGCTAATCAGCCATATATTGTGATCTTTCATAATAACAGATTGTTGCCCATCAGGCGACATAATGCCTGCCAATGGCTGTCTTACTTCTTCCTTTCCGTCAATTTTTAAGATCTTGTAATCGTTCAGGTACAGCCTAAACTTTTTATGTTCAACAAAAAATTCCGCAGCATTATCATCCTCTACAAAAACAAAATCACTGAACGGTAACCCCTTATTTTCCGGTTCCTTATCTAACCATGGAGTGAGTGATTTCCTTAAACGGTCCTGATCAAAAAAAGGACGCTTTGTATTGTGTTCCGGATCCACTTCATACACCATCGTATTTTCAGGAGTTCCCACCGCAAACCAGAAGCGGCTTCCATCCTTGTACCAATGCGGAATAATGTAGGTATCCCGGATCAGGGAATGGAACTTCAGATAATTCCGGTAACGGCCCTTGCTCGTTATGGTATCACTCACCTGTGCATGAGCAAAGGAAACCAGAAAAACGATCATAAGACCCACCTTCAGGATAGCATGTTTACACGAAATTTTCATGGAATGGATTTTTATGTGGAACCTTACAACTCATCTGTATTGTTTTAGCTTCTGCAGTTAGCTGCAATCTTATTAACAAGCTTTCTCAGCAGTTCAATCTCCTCCGGAGAAATGCCTTCAACTGCTTTTTTCCTGTTTGCATTCACGATGGGCTGAATATCGTTTAAAATATCTTTTCCCTCCCCGGTAAGGATGAGGTTAAACCGTCGTCTGTCTTCTTCAAAAGAATCTCTTTTCAAAAAGTTCCTTTTCACTAATAGCTCGATAATGCGGGTTACCGAAGCATGATCCTTAAAAGCCCGCCTCGCAATATCTTTCTGGGCAATTCCCGGATTTTCATTAATTATACTCAGGACCAGTCCCTGATCGATCGTAATGTCAAATCCCCTGTCATTGATCTGCTTCTGGGCAAACTGACGATAAGATTTGATCGATTCCTCTATGCTGTAAAAAATAGTATGTTCCGGTTGAGCCATCATTAATCATTTAATTGATATAAATATAATTGATATATCAAATATATAAATAAAATGAATACCAGGTAAAAAAATATATAAAAATTTAAAAGCCTGCAGCTGCAGGCTTTACACTGGGTTTATTATTATCCTTTTCGGGATTATTTTCCACTCACCGGGTTTCCATACAATACTTCTCCACCCTCAAGAGACATGATAATGGCTTCGTTGCTGTATATTCTCATTGTATCTTCATAGTTTTCAATCGCGAAGGCAAGCTCTGTATTGCCGAAAACGGCTTCACTGATATTCGCTGCCAATAATGCTGCATCCCTGAATGCTGTATTGGCTCCTAATCCGCCGGCGGGGCTCATCGCATGCACGGCATCCCCTAAAGCCGTAACATTCCCGGACACCCATTTTTCTTTAGGCAATGAAGATCTGATCGGACCCATGACTAAAGACTGCTGATCCCCGAAGTCCAGGAGGGCTTTTAATTGGGGGTGCCAATGATCGGTAACCCTTCGAATATGATTAAAAATCTCCTGTGAAGAAAGCGTATAAAAATCCTGCAAAGGCCATCCAAAAGCAGCCGGCTTTCCGATAAAAGCCCAATAGAAATAATCCTGCAACGGACTTAATGCATCCCATGAGCTATTGTATTTCAAAAAATCAAACTGCATCGCATCGGCAATTAATGAAAACTGATCTCCAAGAATCACAGAAGTTCCGGTCCGCAATTCGGCAGCAATTGCTTCGCGGTTTTCATCCGTTAGGAACGTCCTTCCGTAGATGGTTATATTTCCGGTATTTACTTTTTGGTCTCCGCAACATTCAGTGCCGATCCGGGAATTTACGCCATCTGCCGCAATAACGAGATCAGCAGTATACGTGCTTCCGTCAGCAAAAGAAAGCAATACTTCCCCGTTTTCCAGCCTGCGATAATCTGTTACCGCTTTTCCAAAATGGATCTTCTCTTCCAGACCTTGTACCAATATTTCCCGTAAAGTCAGCCGGTTGGGTTTCAGGTCGGGAACTTCCCGGATGCCGTCACTCCAGGAATCGACCAGCTCTTTTCCTGTTTTTTCAAGATGGGGAGTAAAAACTTTCAGGCCTTTGGTACGGGCAGCACAAGTTTCCATAAAAAGCTGATACAGCGGTTCCGGAAGACAATCTTCCAGTGCCTGCCTGCCCTGCTCATTGATCCTGATCCGGTATCCCTGGGTTCGTGTGTTCATCGCTTCGTCCTTTTCAAAAAGGACACATTGGATTCCTTTCTTTTTCAGTCCCTGGGCTAGGCATAAACCTCCTAATCCTGCACCTGCAATAGCAATTCGTATTTGCTTCTGTACCGGTATTTCATTCATTGTATATCCATGATTCATCGTTCTCGTTTTTTGATGATTGACGGATACAAAATTATCGGGTAATACAGGGGATTCCTATAGCAGATTAATGGTCTTTATGAGACAAATCTTTGTGATGGGACCTGAACTGAAGGGCGGTCATCCCTGTTCCTTTTTTGAAAAATCTCGAAAAATAAACAGGATCATCATAGCCTAATTCAACCGCGATCTGCTTAACGCTCATTTTCGTATAAAACAAAAGCCGGCGGGCTTCCAGCAACACCTCCTGCTGGATCCAGTAGCTGGCAGGATAGCCGGTTACTTCTTTGATCGCTTCGTTCAGATAAAGGGGCGTAATGACAAGGGATTGCGCATATTGCTGTACCTGCTTGATCTTTTTAAAATTTTCTTTCACCAGTTTTTTGAACTGCCGGGTAATGGTATACTTCTGTCCGGTACTGGTCTGCTCCGAAACCTGAAATTTCATGATCTGGGAAACCATCATTCCAATAACCGATTCTACCAAAGACTGTTTCACGGAAACCGTATGCAGGCTATCTGTTTCATCAATCTTTTCAAGTATTCCCGGAATATCAAAGACGACATCCCTTTCATTAACCTCCACCGATTGTCGGATCCATTGGTAGGTTTCCAGAACTTCCCGGTAATGTTGAGGAATGGCTCCCGTATCTACAAACAAAAACCAACCTTCCGCATCCTGCTGATGCACATACCGGTGAATCTGTCCCGGAGCTACAAAACACAGGAAAGCCCCCTTCAATCCTACGGTGTTGAAATCTACTTCAAGGGTAAAATCCCCTTTTTGCTGAAGGATAAACATATAATGATCGTCCCGGTGAATTCCGGTTTCCTTTTCAGATAAAACCGATAAAGGCATCAGCTTTATTCCAAAATCCTGCAGTTGGCGGTGATGAAGCGATATGTTGGAGTACTTTTCCAAGGGATCGAGTTGTGAAACTAAAGATAGTAATTATTCGTATAGGTCTGGTTTTTTATGACCGGAAAATACAACAGATCATTCTTTGCTGATCACATGATCAAACAAAAGCTCGGCAACCTCTTTATCACTCAGCTCCTGATGATCCCTGATTTCCTTAAGAAAATTAAAAAAATAAGGAAACCCAAATAAGCTGTAATACCTTATCCCATCTTTCACAAACTCCAGACTTCCTTCTGTCGTCTCAATTTCGAAAAATGCCAGGTTATTGTTCAGCTCTAAAGGCTGCTCCATATAGGCTTCGATCGCTTCGGAAGTCTGATCCAATGATTGTTCCTGACAAAAGTCTTTATAGGATCCTCCCTTGCGGAAGTAGTTGATTAATTCTTGTAGATTCATGTGGTTTCTTTATTTCTTATTTGTACAGAAAACTATTTTATCATGCTCCAAGTTAGAATGATAATTAAAAATCCTGTCTTCATTTTCCCATCTATTTTCACCAATCAAAAGCCCACCAGCAATGATATGATAAGCTTGCTCCTTTGATTGCAATTGAAAGATCTTCATATCATATTTTAATAAATTCCGATCAATACGTGCTGGTAACTCTTGTTCAGTGATTTCCTTAATATGTACTTGATCAAGCTTCATTGGAATATTAATATAACTTACTGCCCAAAATTCTAAGTCGATATTATAAGCGGTATCTTTTGAATAACCATCTAAATCTGGATATTTCATTTCACTCCGTAAAAGTAAAAAACTATGACTTACTGTATAAGCCCATAATTTAAAAGTCCGGTTAGAATAATATAGCACTTTCATATGATTCCTTTACCATATCATATTTGCCAGAAATACATATCAATAATTTCATTTTGGGATAGTATATAAATCTTTTAAAATTAATTATTTTTGAATGCTGATGAATAGCATTTTATATTTCCAGCACCCTAACAAATATTCCCACCACATTAAAATCAACCGTCTCCTCATCTCTAAGAACAATAGGTTTAAAATTCGGATCATTCGATTTTGGTAATAAAACTATTTCATCATGATGCCAACCTTCTTCATCGATCGATTTTTTACTTGAATATTCTTTAACGGTATAATTGCTGCCAAATTCTAAATCAGAAATATTTCTGCCTTCAACTAAAGTAATAAGCCCATTACGTGAACCTCCTGTATACTTTTTAAATAAACAAATACTGTTGTTAGGTATAATTTCATTCATCGATTCACCTAATACTTTACAAGCGAAATAATCATCATTACCACTTATTCCATCTACTTCAACGAACTTTATACTTTCTAGTTCTTGCAGTTCAGAAAAAGATCCTGCTGCAATATTGAGATCATAAAAGGGCATTGAAGTTTCAGTTGGATGATCTAGAAATTGTATTGGATTCTCTTCTTTTGAAATGGAATTAAAAGATTGGATGAACTGACTAAAGAAACGTCTTAAATTATCATTGCAAACATAAATATAAGTCCCCTCGATTCCCCGTAACAATATTGTTTTATAAATATTGATGATAAAATCTAATAACTCATCTTCATTCTTAATGGAATTTTTTCCATTCTTATCCTTGTATTTTTGCTTGTCTACAGTTAGCTTTCCAAGTTCAAAATTATAATCCAATTCTGGACCGATAATAACTCCGGTATAGTTCAGATCATAACCTTGCGTTGTATGAATACACCCTACTTCGTTGATAGAATTTACAGAGTTAACCCAATCTATAGAAGTACTGTTCCACTTTAACCTGTTCTCACCAATAATGATATCGTACGCTTCTGGATTTTTATTTGAAACCCATTCCCAGGCATATCCTGCAACCATTCTTGACAAACTATGAATTTCATTTTTCTTTTTTATTCGATCCACCATCTCTCCGAGATCATCAAATAAGTAAAATTCATAATCATCAGTTCTATATTTTTCTTTTGGAAGAATTGAAGGCTCATCAAAAAGTTTATGAATCAGAGTTATATAATTATTTCCACCACGAACACGAAATTGAGTTTTTAGTTTTTCGACCCGAGTATAAGGTTCTAATTCAAGTTTTTGAAAACTCTCTTTAAGAGTATCTGAAGGTTTTATAGATTGATATTGGTCATAGAAAATGATTGATTTTTCACTCTGCTTAATAACCCAATCTAATTCTGAAGAAGTATATTTATCTAATCCTAACTTCTCACTATTAGTATCAAATGTTCCAAAATAGGAACCCAGATTCACCCTTCTTCTCAAACGATGTCCTTCATCAACAATGATGAGGTCATATTTATTTTTTGATAGTTCTGACGGTCCAATAACCATCTTACTGGATAAACCATTAATATTTTTAAATACGTTAGAAATGGTTTTTCTAAAAGAAGCCATTGGGATTACCAATGCCATATTCAAATCAGAAAACTTCTCTTTAACTTTTTGTAATAAAGAAAAAAGCTCCTCATCTTCTTCATCAAAATCTGCGTAATTAAAGTCTTCTAAATTAGTTTTAAGAAGTTTGAATAAAAAAATAGCTAAAATAGATTTACCAGTCCCTGCTCCTCCATGAATGAGACTTACTTTAGCCCTTTCATCCAACAGACAGCTAAAGATTGTTTTCAAACTTTTAACTTGTTCTTTAGAAAGCGATTTATAAGGTGAGTATTTGAAAAGGTCAGAATTATTAATATGGTCTAATGAATGTCGAGCAATACCTAATTGTCTAAGTTCATCCCAAATATCTTTAAATAGCTCCCAATATACTTTCTTTTCATGATATTGATGATTCGAAATTCCCAGATTACCATTTTGCAATGTATATTGTCCATCCGCTGAGATATATTTAATCAAGTTAGCTTCAAGGTCTAATGTAGCTGACTTATGAAAAAGTTCACTTAAAATAAGATTTACAGATGATAGCTTTTTCTTTTCTTCCGATTTAAGATGCGTGTTTAGTCGGGTTATTATATCAGTAGTTTCTCCGACATATGCAGACTTATCCTGACTATTTTTAAGCAGGTACACTATTGGCCAGGATGTATAATCTTTATGATTAAAATTAATATAAGTTTCAGCGAGATAATCGAAGCCGTATTCTTCAGTAATTGTAAAATTTTTCATTTATCAAAATCTACAATTCATCATATTTATCCGACTTCCCTTTTGCTTTGTCCACAGGATATTTCTCACCGTTTTTATGTAGTTTTTTTAAAATGATATTGTTGATATCTATTTTATTCTTATCTGCAAGAAGAATCCCATACATAAATACATCAGCAAGCTCCTCTTCTAACTTGTCTCTATTAAAATCTTCATTTTGTTTCCATAAAAAAACTTCTAAAAGCTCAGACGCTTCAATGGATAGTGCTAATGCCAAATCCTTTGAATTATGGAACTGTTGCCAATCTCGTTCATCACGAAATTTTAAAAGCTGTTCTACAGTGCTTTTGTCTATCATAAAAAAAGTTTAATAAAGTAACAATTCAAATTAAATTTAAAAATAATAAATCTAGGAAATAAATATCTTAAAAATATGAGTTTTTCAGGAACTTTTTCTAAAAGTTCATTATAAATTCTCACCTCATCCCCAAAATCCTCCCATTATCAACCGTCCTCCCCATCGTAAGCTATTTTCAAGAAAATTCATTTCATTTATCAACAATGTTTCACTCCCCATCCGTTCACTCCAGGGTATTCCCAACAAATGTACTCAACAAAACAGGAACAGCAATCCGTAGAAAAACTGATTTTTTCAGAAAGAAAACAACCTCTTTAGCCGAAAAACGATAAAAAAAGCAAAAATAATTCACATTAGAGCTGGAATTCTCAATATTTATAAACAATTATATATCAATATATTAACCAATACAAGACTCCTCTCAAAGCTACCACATTCGACCGGTAATTCACGATCCGGCAATACAATTCCTCCTATTTCTTACCCACGTGATTTAAAAACCATTTTTTTTGTAAATTTCAAAAATAATTTATTATTATTTACAAATAACTAATACCATGACAACTGAAAGTATTTACCAATCCATTAAAAAATGGAAAACTTTAATTGACGCTTACAAGAGCGGAATTGACGGAAGCGAGGCGGAAATCCTGGGCTATCTCAATCAAGGCACGCACTTTTCTGTTTCCGGAAAGGAGATCGACCAATGGAAAATTAATCTTGGGAATTCAGAAGACCCAAAGATCCATGCGTACCTGGGTATTGATGAGGACCGGCTTAAGTTCTTCCTGATCGATTCCGAAAGCGATAAGACCGCAGATTTCAATGATATTGTCATCAGGGAATTCACCCGCGATTCCCCTAATGTCACCGTACAAAACACCACCAACCTGGAAATTGATCCGCCGATCACTTCGGAATCAGCGATCAACCGTAATTTCAGATGGAATATGTATTGTACGACCTGGCTGAAGGCCCAGAAAGTTCAGGACTTCGTCCAGATAGTAGCAATTCCGTTTGCAGATTTTGACCGCCTGGGACTGGATGGTGATCAATCCGGCACCTGTTTCTTCGGACTTACGGATGATCCTGAGAATGCCTCTGTCTTCGCTTATCATGTGGAGATCATTACCGTAAAAGACCTTACGATCAGCGAAATGAGTAAAACCGCAGAGAACTACTCCACTCCGCGACCTCCGTTTACTGCTGCTGATCCTGTTGACAATTACCAACTTTTGAAAAAAAGCGGTGCTTTCTTATAATGACCTATCCCTCTGTTTACAGGTACTGATCAACCTCACCCTATTCACCGGGCTGATCCTATTGGTAAGAAGGGGGATAACCTCCAAGGAAGCGATCCTGCTATTCCTGCTGGGTGAACTGGCCCTGGAACTGACGGACCTCGTGGACCGCCTGCTGAAATTAAACACACTGAACACCTACAACTATGCATTGAGCCAGTCTTTTGGCCTTATAATGCTCACCGAGATCTACAGCAAATACTGTATTAAGCTTACCCAAACGCTCAGGTGGATGATCTACCTCTATGCTGCGGTATTCCTGGTCATCAATATCGTGAATGTCCGGGATCATACACCAGCTACCTTTTATTCCAACATCATCAGCAGTATTATCATCTGTAGTTTTGCGGCAGCTTATTTTGTGAAGGTATTGAAAAGAGGAAGCGTAGAAAAAAGCGTGTTGATCTTCAACATCTCTGTTTTTCTTTTTTTTTCTGTTGAATGCCTGATCTCCACTACTTTTGATTTCCTGATCAGCAATCACCTGGAATGGGTGGCTCCGATCTGGCTTTTCAGAGGGATCCTGTTATGGTGTTTTTATCTTGCTCTTATTAATCTGGGATGTTGCAGTGGGAAAATCCGGGCCTGGTAGTTGAATGGATATGGATTGGCATTGGTTTATTCCTTTTAACAACAATACTGATCACCGTATTGGTGGTGAACTACCTGAAAAGCATCAAGAAAAGCAGGCAGAAAGTAATGCAGCTCGTCCGAAACACCCAGACGGAATGCTGGGAAAATACCCTACACATCCAGGAAAAGGACCGGGAACGGCTTGCGGAAGAACTTCATGATAACATAATCTCCAACCTGAACCTGATCCGCCTGAACATCAATCATAAAAACAGGGACGAACTGAACCTGGATCTGAAACAATCGATGCAGCTGATCCGGGAATTATCCCACAACCTGACGCCTCCGGATCTGGGGGAGATTACGTTAACGGATCTGATCGCTGATTACCTGGACCAGATCAGTAAAACCATAGAGATCGATTACCGTCACAGGGTTACCGATGCATCGATCAGCAGTCCGGTAAAATTAAATATGTTCAGGATCGTCCAGGAGCTGGTCACCAATACTTTAAAACATGCCAATGCCACCAGGATTGATGTATCATTAAGGATATCACTGGAATACCTGATGCTGACCATTGAAGATAACGGAAACGGATTCCGCCAGGAAAACAATTACAACGGGATCGGCCTCAGAAATATTCAGTCCAGGGCACAAAAAATCAGCGCAGCGTATAAGCTGAAGTCGAAACCGGAGAAAGGGACAAAGTTTATAGCGTGTGTGGTAATAGAGTGATGGGGAGTTGAGGGTGTGAGTTTTGAGGGTTTGAGAGTTTGGGGGTTTGAGGGTTTTGGAGATGGCGGGTGAGAGAGTGAGGAAAAGTGGAAAATTGAAAGTGGGAAATTGTGAAAAGGCAGAATTGCTGAGGGGTTGAAAGACTAAACTGCGGAAACGTGAAATCGTAAAATAGTAAAATGGCTGAAAAGCAAAGGGGCGAAATGACTGAAAGAGGAAAAAAGAAATCCGCCTATTTGCCCATTTGCCTAAATAAAAATTAAAAAATGAAAAACTTAAAAATTAAAATTGGTATCGTAGATGATGACCTGTTGTTTGTACAACTTTTAAAAAACTACATCGATCAGGATGATCGTTACGAAGTGGTAATGACCTCAACAAGTGGTCATCATTTTCTGAATGAAACGAACATTGATCTGCCGGACGTCCTTTTGCTGGACCTCAGAATGGCTAACGGGGACGGTATTGAAGTTATGTCCGCCCTGCCACAAAAGGAAGCGGAGGTAAAAATCATTGTCCTCTCCAGCTTTTACCGCCGGTCATTTATGGGACAAATGCTGAAAATGGGAGCCCATGCTTTTTTATCCAAGGAAATTGAGCTTGATGAGCTTTTAAAGGTGATCGATGCAGTGCATCATCATGGCCATTATTTTTCCGATGAACAGGTGGATGTGATGCGCGGACAGCTGTCCAATAAACTTCCGGAGTTTCATGCCTACTCTAAAGACGATCTTACGGAAAGGGAAATTGATGTGTTGCGATTGGTTTGCCAGCAGCTCAGCACCAAAGAAATTGCAGATCATTTATTCATCTCTCCCAAAACAGTGGAGACCCACAAAACCAACCTGATGATCAAAACCAGTGTGAAAAATATGGCCGGGCTGGTGATCTATGCGGTACAGAATAATTTTGTGAATGCTCACGAGATCGTACTGCTGGATAAATAGCTGGAAAACGGTGGTTGAGAGTTGAGAGTTGATGAGTGATGATTGATACTGAAGAGAATACAAATTTGTGAGGGTTATTTTTACCGGTTATATAATTTGTATTCTTTTTCAGTATTATCTGTTTTGAAAGATCATTTTTGAAATTTGCCCTGAAATTATATTGCAGGAGCACTAATTATTGATTTCTTCAACCGTATGCTTTATACGGGGAAGGTTACGGTATTCTCTGTATGCTTCTATATTCGCTCTTCCCATATTCGGAAATACCCAGCTTCCAAAACCTTGATTTATGGTAGAAAAATTATTGTATCCACCTCCTTCAAGGATAACATATGTATTCCCGTCATTCTCATCTACAAATGCCAGATCCAAATACCCTTCACTGAAAACGTGTCCCGGCTCAGCATAATTTCTCATCGTCATGTTTTCATCATCATGAGTCATTCTCACCTGTCCGCCGAACATAGCCGTTGTGACTACGTTCTGACCTCTTCTTCCCATGAAGACCCCTCCTTCCCCTCTCATCGCACCTGGTACTGTTTGCCCTACAAAATTCTTTGAATGTTCAAAAAGCAAGCGCGCATTCAAATCGTAATCCGTAGGTCCTGCCAGTATTTTAAATTTAAATTTATGTTCGTCGTAACAGATCTTCCAGCTCAGGGCTCTCCCCAGAATACGGAAAGGTTCCATGAACGGTGATCCTATTCTTCCTGCGGGTGATACGATCTGATCAACAAAACGAAGTTGAGGGGCAAATTGCGGCAAACGCAAGATGTGTCTGTAAACCGGTGTTGCATTATCCCAACGGACGCGCATAGCTCTTGTTACCAGCACCACTCCATCTTTTAAAAATCCCATATTAATTTTATTTTAGGTTATTAAGGTTTTATCCTATTAAAAAAATCAGGGAGAATCAATAAAGCATTCTCCCTGAACAATATAATTCTAAAAACACGCTCTGATTAAGATGGATTCAGCATCTTAGCGATAGAAATAGCATCCGCTACGGTATCCACGCTATAGATCTGCATCACGCCTTGTGTAGTCGCTGCCTGACCTAGAATGTTCTGTTGATTTTGCGTATTTACCGCATTTTCAAACATGATCCCGGTAGAGTGCGCTGCTGTCTGATACACATTCCCTAAAGCGATAGCCGGAGCTTCTGCCACTACTTTTACGTTGGACTGCGTTACAGCATCTGTGATTTGTTCATTAACTACTGTTGCCATAATGATAATTGTTATTAGATTTTATACGGCCGGACTCTCCGGCTGTGGTTGTATTGTGTTTCCCGCTATTGCAGAAATGAGGTATTAAGATCCTGCGTTAAGCATTTGAGCAATAGAAATCGCATCTGCTACGGTATCCATGCTGTAGATCTGCATCACCCCTTGTGTTGTTGCAGCCTGTCCTAAAATATTTTGCTGGTTTTGGTTATTTACCGCATTTTCGAACATGATCCCGGTTGAATGCGCCGCCGTTTGGTATACATTTCCTAAAGCGATTGCAGGAGCTTCTGCTACTACCTTTACGTTGGATTGGGTTACTGCGTCTGTAATTTGTTCATTAACTACTGTTGCCATAATGATTGATGTTGATTAGAGTTTTAAAAATGATCAGTCGATCCGATCATGGTTATTGATTTTTAAGAGTTCGGGTTAAGCATTCTTGCAATAGAGATTGCGTCCGCTACGGTATCCAGGCTATAGATCTGCATTACACCTTGTGTAGTGGCCGCCTGTCCTAAAATATTTTGCTGATTTTGATTATTTACTGCATTCTCAAACATGATTCCTGTTGAATGCGCCGCTGTCTGGTATACATTCCCTAAAGCGATTGCCGGAGCTTCTGCCACTACTTTTACGTTCGTTTGCGTTACCGCGTCCGTGATTTGTTCGTTAACTACTGTTGCCATATTATTAATTTTTAATTTGATTTTGAATAACAACCGGATGATCCGGTTGTTACAAGGTTATATTTTGCTTTTACGCGTGGGAGCTTTTATGCCGGATTCAGCATCTTTGCAATAGAAAGAGCATCTGCAATGGTATCTATACTATAGATCCTCATTACGCCCTGCGTATTAGCCGCCTGTCCTAAAATATTTTGCTGATTTTGCGTATTCACCGCATTTTCAAACATAATTCCCGTTGAGTGAGCGGCAGTCTGATACACATTACCCAAAGCCATAGCCGGAGATTCCGCTACTACTTTCACATTCGCCTGGGTAACGGCATCCGTAATTTGTTCATTAACTACTGTTGCCATAATGATTGTTGTTGATTAGAGTTTTCTTTAACCTGATATTCCGGTTATGGTTATCGTTTTTCTACTAAAGCAGAAACAGGTTCTTAAGAATTAGGATTCAACATTCTTGCAATAGAGATCGCATCTGCTACGGTATCCAGGCTATAGATCTGCATTACTCCCTGAGTAGTTGCTGCCTGTCCTAAAATATTCTGTTGGTTTTGCGTGTTCACCGCATTTTCAAACATGATTCCCGTAGAGTGAGCCGCAGTCTGATAAACATTACCCAAAGCCATTGCAGGAGCTTCTCCTACTACTTTTACATTCGATTGAGTAACCGCATCTGTGATTTGTGAATTAACTGTTGTTGCCATAATTGTAATTTGTTTTTTTTGAGATTTAAATCCCGGTTAATAATTATTTGATTGTTAAACTAGTTTTCTGTTTCTTTTGATCTTTGCGATCTTTTTTCATATCTCACCGATCAGACAGATGGAACAGATCTTTTGATTATCTGCTATACCTGCTGAATCAACAAGAACTTTACAATCACCATTTTTGATGAATCTTATCTGCATTATCCGCGAAACCGGCAGAAATTAAAATTCTGTGTTGGTTTGATAAACACGTGGGTACTAACTATCACGACCTGATGTGTTTTTTATATTACTTTTATTTTTTTCCGCGGATCTTGCGGACGGGGCAGATAGTATATATACATTGTTATTTAAAAAAAAGGATGCGGTCCCTTCTTTGGTTCTTACCTCTATATGAAAAAAACCATTCTTCTCCTGCAGGCTGTTGTACAGTGTTTACATTTTGAGCGAGAGATTGCATTTCCACATGATATTTGCTCTTTGGGGGCATCGGCAACATTCTAAAAGCGGGTGGGAGGATGAAAAATTTTGACTAATATATATGTTGAGGTCACCAGCTTTTATTTCTGCAGGGAAGAAAACCGCATCCGTAATCTGAGTATTCAGACTGATCAGAAATTAAAACGTCCTTTTCTGAAATTCAGCAGCTCTTTTTTTAATTTCCGGGAGCCGATTTTTTTAATTCCCATAACTGAATTGCTTAAACCGATCAGGGCATCCCTTTGTTGGTGCGATACAGATTGCTCGTACATCAATCCTGTAGAGTGCGCATTCACCTGCATAGATATCGCCGTAGGTACTGTGGGAGCCATTCCTACAACTTCCAAATTGATTTCATTTTGATTGTGTATCATAACTATTAATTTTTGGTTATTTGATTATTTACGGATATTGGCAAATCTTGCCTGCAGCTTGGTCATCCTTTCGGCGATCTTCAGTTCTTTCTCTTTTAATTTTCCTGTGGAAGCCTCCTGAAGTTTTTTCAGCTGTTCTTCATAGGTCATCGCAACCGGATTTCCTGTGGCCGGCGCTGCAGCCTGATAAGCCTGCTGCTGTTTAACCGCTTCCTCAAGCTTTTCCAGCAAAGGAGCTAAAGATTTCAACGTTTCCTTGGTTGCTTTCTCCTTGATGTAATTAATGATCTCATCTTCGTTCGTGATCACGAAAGGCATTAAGTCTTCTTCCTCAATTTCCGGCTCAATGGTCTGTATAGATTCGATGATTTCTACAGGTTCAGTTTCTATCGGAACCGTGGCAGGATCAGGGGTACGCGCAGGTTTGGAAGACCTGTGATTGATTCTTCTTCGCATAGGTATTATTTTTTGATGGTGAATGAAAAGAGACAGCCGCGCAGGAATGATCTCCTACAGCAAATAGCCGAGAAAAGCGCCTGCAGTCGTCCAGTCCCTGTTAAGGTCCAGAATCACATTGGCTCCGATAATTTCCAGGGCAATACATCCCGTGATCGCACACGCTGTCATCATTTCTTTGATCTGGTCGTTGGGAAGGCTCAGGATATAGTCGTCCGGAATTACCGGCGGTTTGCCATGCACGGGAACAGCTTCATTAAGGATAATATCAAGGATTTCCTGGAAATAATGAGCCATTAGTTTTGATCCCTGGAATTCCAGCTCCCTTTTTAATTCTATAATTTCCTCCGGAGTCACCAGGTTAGCAATTGCATTCACATCTACATCATGCACTGAATAAAGGGCTTCACCTGTATTGGATGCGGTGATCGTAATATCGGTCTTGAGAACACATTTCGATTTTTCAAGATTAATGGTAAGAAGCCTGGAATCTACTTCCGGTTCGGTAATATCTGCCAGGGTGCTCAGAGGAAGGATCCTTATATTACAGAAAAAAGTCTGATTTTCTTCCAGTTTGATCATTACCACTACAATTCCGGTCGCTTTGTCTTTAGGTTCGATAACAAACGACTGATAGTTGTTGGTTCTTTTGCCTTTCATACTAATGACCGGCCTTACCGTAGGCTGAATGGTGACATTGGAGGTTTGCAGACCGAATATATCACGATCGCTGTTATTTTCCGGCTTCTTTACGCTGAAATAGGCATTGTCATCCGTTCTGGTAAGATAAAGGCTTTCATTCAGCTCCCTGAGGGTACGCAGGTTTAAAACCTTCGCTGGTTTTGGTTCAATTGAATAATTCATCTCTTATTTTTTTAAGTTTTTCGATTAGTTTTGTTAGTATAGTTTTTTTGGTGTGTTCACTGATGTGTTGTTCAACAGGAACTACCGCTTCTTTGATTTCCGGTTTTACTAATGGCTCCGTTAATTTTATAGATTTCAGCACAACTCCCCCTCCCTGCTCGTCAGCCACGGTAAAGTTCTTTTTCATAGGATCTTCCGGTATCGGGGATTCTTCCGCTGCCGGCAGCGTTACTCGTTTTTTTTTTCGGGATCCTCACTTTCCACGGTTACATCTGCCACAGGGGGAAGGTCTGTGTTTCCGTTTGAAAAAGGAGTAATGTTGCTGTTGTAAATGGTCCCGGAGAGCTTTGTCTTGGCTTCTGCATAATCACTTACTATTTTGAAAAGGTCCTTCATCATTGCATTTCCGTTTCCTCCTGCCGGATCATATTCCGGTACTTCCATATCTTCATCATCTTCCTTTGGACTCTTTTTTTTCCCGCCGGGATAGTAATTTCCATATGTTAAATAATTGAAAGCCAGTTTACTCAAAGCTACCAGACCCACCTGTTCAAATCCTTTTAAAAATGACTGTAAATCCTGCACCATCATCCCGGTCGACTGATCAATCATTATTTTCGCAGCGCCTAACATCGGGTCGGTAGGTGGTGGCGATAAAACTTCTGTGTTCACAAACACTACTGCTTTCTCCTCCGGAGTGGTAGGATCAGCTTTTGCAGCTTTTTTTGTTGCATCTTTATCATTCTCAGCCATGGTTGTAAGGTTTTAGGTTATCCTTTTAAAATCTTTATGGCATCCGCAACAATCGCAGGGTTTAATTGATTCAGGTTCTGCTGATTGGATACCGAGTTCTGGATAGAAATCCCGCTGGCGTGTGTGGCCATCTGATAAAGCATACTCATGGCCTGTGCCGGAGACTCACCAAGCACGGTAACATTCGTCTGCGTAACTGCATCTGTAGTCTGGTTGTTTACTGTATCTGCCATATTTTTCGTTTAAATGGTTATTTTAGTTTTAGTTTTTTTTGACATTCTATAAGATTTCTCTCATCTCCATTCAGTCTTTTGTTTTATATTGCGATTGAAATGGTAAGTACTTCGTTACTTTCTCTCTTTTGTCTGATACAAATTTCATAAACTAAAAGAAGTCATCGTTCAGGGAAAAAACTGATTTTTAAAAATGAGGGTATTCTCCTAAAGGTGAAATTAAAAGCAGAATACATTGCATAAAAAGCCCTTCCTATAAGCCTTTTGATACTGTTTTAGGATTATAAAGTTCTTTGAAAACATTAAAAAAATTTCAATTTTAATAGTAAAATCCATTTAATTTCTTTCTTCAGGATTTATTAACCGGTATTCAGGATGAAGATTCTTAATTACGCATCTGTATTTTTACCTCCTGTTCTCCATGTATAATAACCGACACCAGATACACTTCGGGAAATATCGTCAACACCGCGGGAAATGCAGGTACCACTTCTGAACGGATGTCCCAATATCTTTGCTTTGTAATTCAAAATACTTAAGCAAATGAAAATGAATAAATTAAAATCCAGTTGGCTGACATTAGCTGCAATACCTTTGGTCTTGCTTTCGTGCAATGACAATGATGACAGCCCTATGGAAAATGGAACGCCATCAACGATCACAGTTGAAAATGTTCTGGACTCAAGACCCTTGGTGGAATCCGGAACGTTTAAAAACAATGGAGCCTCACCGGTTATTATGCCCGGAGAATCTATCTCTTTCCAGTTTTCTGCTGCTAAAGGACAAGCTTTAAGCTTTGCTACGATGTACGGCTGGTCCAACGACCTTTTTTTCGCACCGGAAAATCCAGGAATCAAATTATATCAGGATAACGGCACTCCTGTAGAAGGGGATGTTTCGGCCCAGATCAAATTATGGGATAACGGAACAAGAATCAACCAGACACCGGGAGCAACCCTAATGCATCCGGGAACCGCAGAGACGACCGCCAAAAATATCACGGAAGTAGCAGGAACAGATGCCCAGGGACACACCTATGCACCGGCTTCTTCTTTAATGAAAGTATCCTTACATTACGATGGAAACTCAACGTTCACGGTAACAATTGCCAATACATCCGGAAGTACCACCAATCCTACTCCATTCAGTCCCGGCGTTTGGGCCATCTCTTACATTGCAGGAGGGAATCTTCTGAATCCGGAGCCCCTTTATAAAAAGGGAATGCCATCCGTTAACGGACTAACCAAAATCGCAGAAGCCGGTGATCCTACTGATCTCGGAAATTACATTAAGGGACAAACCGGAATTTTCACTCCTCTTTCCCCTATTCTTGTAGTCGTTTACAATGGTATAGACAATCCGATCTACAAAAACGGAGAGAATGACAGAGGACAGGGATTAAAAGAACTGGCACAAAAAGGAGATGCAAGTATTTTGGCAGGATATCTGAAAAATGTGCCCGGCGTTAAACAAGTCTATGTTTTGGCAGCAGCCGGTTCAACCGTATTATTGCCTAAAGTAGGTGGACAAGCAGGCGGGAAAGTTTCCCAGCAGCTGAATGTATCACCAGGCGATAAAATTGCAGTCGCTACCATGTACGGCTTCTCTAATGACTGGTTCTTTGCGACCAAAGGAAGTGGTGTGGATGCTACACAAAAAGGTGATATTTCATCTTCAATAGCTCTGTATGATAATGGAACAGCCCTCAACCAGTTTCCGGGTGCAGGTATAACGCAATTCAACCTGGCAGGTACTCCGCTTACGGAAAGTAAACCAATACAGGAAGTACCTAATCCGAATGCATTTACAACGTTACCATCGATTTCCAATATCATTAAGGTAACCCTGCAATAGATTGAGCTCTTCTAAGAAATAAAAATCAATAAAAATTGGACACTTACAGGTGTCCAATTTTCCCAATTAAAAAAATAATCCAACGTGAAAAATTTAATACAGCGCACGATCATATCAGGAACATTAGGCTCATTGTTCTTTCTTATCCCTTCATCATTCCATGCACAGAAACAACAGAATCACATGGAAATGACGGAAAGTGAAATGCAATCACCCGCTTACACCATTCCTCACAAACCTGAAGATATCAGTCCCCTACTTAATGGAGAAAAAATTCCTGTGGCCACTTTACTGGACGCAAACGGAAAGCGTTTCGATCTCAATGCTGCAGTATCCCAAAAACCGACAGTGCTGATATTTTACAGAGGAGGCTGGTGCCCTTATTGCTCCAAGCAGCTTTCAGGATTACAGGAAATTGCACCCGATCTTGAAAAAACCGGATACCAGATCATCGCGATCAGTACGGATCAGCCTGAAGGACTTATGCAGTCTGCCACTAAGGAAAAATTAAGCTATACCCTATTATCAGATGCAGACCTGAAGCTTTCCAAACAGTTCGGGATTGCTTTTAAGGCACCAAAAGGATATTGGGAAATGCTTCCGAAAACGACAGGTGGAAAGAATACCGAACTGCTACTTCCCGTGCCATCCGTGTTTATTTTAGACAGAAAAGGAACTATTCATTTTGAATATATAAATCCCGACTTTAAACAGCGGCTTAATCCCGAACTATTAAGATCAGCAGCCCATCACCTTATAAACGATTTATAGACATGATTACCCATAAAAAATATCAATTACTCTACAGCCTTCTGGCCTTCTTATTCACGGTAAACTTTTGTACGGCTCAACAAAAAACAGCCAAAGCCAACATTTCTCCGGAAGAAATCAATTTCAGAAACATCAGCTGGAAAGAAGTCAGTGCCGAAGCAAAGAAAAGTGGTAAAACCATTTTTGTAGATGCTTACACAAGCTGGTGTGGTCCCTGTAAGCTATTAAAATCAAAGACTTTCAAAGATAAGATGGCAGCCGGCTATTTTAACAGAAATTTCATCAATTATACAATTGATATGGAAAAAGGAGAAGGTATTGAACTGGCAAAGGACTGGAAAGTAAACTCTTATCCTTCATTACTGTTTTTTGATCCTAATGGCAAGCTTGTGCTGAGGCAAATAGGATATGTAGATGGTAAAGGCCTTATAGAATTAGGAAAGGAAGCATTAGAAAAAAAATAATTAATTTTAGTAACCAGGATTACCTATATAAACAGAGTACTGACATCATAATGTAAAGATAAAATGATCCGGAAATACGAAGACAAATCTACCCTCGCCCGTTTTATTATGCATATCAATAACGAGGAATTAAAAGGGATCGGATTGCGAAATGGCTCACCAGTTCCTATCAACACATTTGTTTACAACAAAGGCGAGGCACAAACTGTGACCATAGATGAAATAGAATATACGCTGCCGGAAGGTTGTATTTTACCATTGGTTGCCAGTTTACATTTTGTTTTCGAACGTCCGGATCAGCTCGTTGCGTGGCAGTTCAACCGTGAATTTTACTGCATTGTAGATCACGATGCTGAGGTGGGCTGCGTAGGATTTCTTTTTTATGGAATACAACATCCGATGTTCATCCGGCTGAATCCTTCCGAAAAAAGAGCGATGCTTCAGCTCGAAAAACTATTTCAGGAAGAATGGGAATCTACAGATAACTTCCAGGGGGAAATGTTGCGAACACTCCTCAAACAGCTAATTATTAAAACAACCCGGATTGCAAAACAGCAATCTGAAAGTTATCAGTTGTTTCCCGATGAAAAAATGGATTTGGTAAGGAAATTCATGCTGGTTCTTGAAGCGCACTTCAAACAGGAACACGGTGTCAATTTTTATGCAGCAGCCCTTCACAAATCTCCCAAAACACTAAGCAACATCTTTGCTATCCTGAAACAACCCGCACCATCAAAGATTATACAGAGCAGAATTATCCTGGAAGCTAAACGTTATCTTCATTATTCAGATAAATCCGTAAAAGAAATAGCTTACGAACTCGGATTTGAAAGTTCAGCTCATTTCAGCCGGTTTTTTAAAATGTACTCGGGAAAAAATGCTTCCGAGTTCAGAAATTCTTAAGAAATATTCTTTTCTTCTTCTCAAATCTCCCGAAATGCCTTCTATCAGGGCAATCATCATTTATATCTCTAGCCATTCAGTTTTGTCGGTACTTTTATGCTTTGGATGAATACCATTTTTCCACTGGAAAAATCCTCATTTTAAAATATCACAAAGTAGAGAATTAAAAATAAAATAATGCCTATTTTAACCTGAAAAACATAGAGTTACGAACCGCCCGCCATATAAAAAATATTTTCCATTAAAGTTTTACAATTTAACATATTGTAAATAAAATAATCTTATTATTTTTACAAAATAAACAAATTTTTAAGATTAATTAATAAAAACAAACATGGTCGTAACTAATCGAAAAAAAGTCATTTTCAAGATGAGAATTCTGATGGCTTTATTGATAATTGATGTATTCTTAGCCATTGCCGGCTACATCCTAAAATCATTTATGGAAGAAAGTATTTTATGGACAATACTGTCTGCTTCTCTTGTTGTATTCGTGCTGACTTTAACCAGTATCATCAGGTTAAGAGTTTTTCATTTTGAAAACACCGGAGCTGTCTTCTCAATTAAATACTATCATCCGCTGAAAAAAGGAGTCATATTCCCTAGTGTTGATTATCCGGTCAACCGTCTTCGTGCATTTAAAATTGAAGAATCCTTAATGGCAAAAAAGATTGTAATCGAAGTCAACAGCCAGCAGAAAGAATCTCCGGTTCGCATTAAAGTGAAGGCATCCAATATCAGCGACAAGGATTATCACCGTATGATCAAATCATTTGCATAAATATCCCAAACGACTATCAATTTGCACAAATAGAGATGTGAAAAACGTAGCAAATACATCTTTTAACGCATTTAACCCTACAATATATGGCATAAAACTACACTTTTAATTCCCTTACTGTAATTCAGAAAAATCATTAATATTACAATACACCATCTTAATCCTCAATAAAAACTAAACAATGCATGTAAATATTCATTAATAAATAGACAACAGTTAAACAAATATAAATTTTAATTTTTTTTTAATTTTTTCATTCTATTCATTTTGTGCTGAACAATTAGATTTGCGGTGTCAAAAAAATTAAAACTATTAAATTCAAAATTATGAGAAAAGCATTTCTATTTGTATTTGCGCTGGCAACTCTGGGGTTAACATCATGTGGACAGGATGAAGAAAATGTACAACAAAAAGAAAACAAGGTCGTAAAGAATGATCTTAGTGCCAAATTTAAGGCTTACATTCAATCTAAAATAGGAGATAAAAAAACATCTAGAGTTATAGACTCTACTATTTATGATACGGATAATGTGTATTATAACAAGGAAGTAGATGCTTATTATTTTCTGCAGAGGGATTTCAATTTTGATTCCAAAGAAGAGCAAATGGCCATATTTGCAGTTCCTGATGATCAGGGAAATTTCGGAGGAATTTTAGAAACAGGAATGAGTAAGGTAGATGATGAAAACTTTACTGTTAAGTATTATGATGGTGAGGAATTAATCAATTCTGTAGATTATGTTTTAAATAAACAGGAAGGACGCATCTACTTCAGAAATATTCAGGATCTGAGCACATCCGGCACAACAAGCAGAGGATGTGGGCAGGCAGTAGCTAATTGCATTGCGGGGACTTATGTGAACCACGGCTGGATGAGTGTAACACTGTGGGTTGAAACAGCCTTTATTCCGCAGACTTCTATTGCAGTTACGGCGGCTTGCGCCATCAAAAATTGTTCACTATGAAAAATGCATTAGTTTATTATATTGTTATATTGATGCCTCTGTTAGGACTTCTTTTTATCAGCAGCTTAAATTCTGTCTATTTTGTGATTTACCTCTTCGTTTATGTCATCATTTACAGACCTGTCGTTGATATTGCACGTTTGAAAGAAAAAAACATTCATGTAGCGTCCATCAAATCACTGATTCCGTTTTATTTACACGTGAAATATTTCAAGCAATTATATACTTAGTATAACATCCCATTAATAAGCTAACAAACATAAAAGCAGGTTTTAAAAAGCCTGCTTTTTTTATGTGTTATTATAACAAGTAGATTGAGTAAGATTACCTATTCTGTAAATCGCATGCAAAGTATGGGGTAAGTATTTGTACGGAAAGTTATATTTGGTTATTTCTACTCTACAATTCTTCTCTTTTTGTTTGTTACTTTGATCTGTTCATCCGGAATAAGACAAAAATGCTAAGAATCCATACATGCTCCTTTCATGCGCGTATGCTCTTCCATTAATACCCTTTTCAATCATATCATTTATACCCGTAAGGTGAGCTTCACAGCTCATCTTTTTTGTTTTAAACACATTATTATATGCATCCATATAATCAATCAGGGTATACCCCCAATTTCTAAAAATGGGTATTTACTCTCTTTTACAGGCTCACTATTCCTTCGAACTTTGTGATGTAAATAAGATCATTGATCATCACCAAATTATACAAAATGCTAAATTACCAGAAACTATTAGAACCGGGCGAGAAAAAAGAGATATTACCTTTAAAGGCTTATGAGTATGGGATAAAAGTAATGCATCTTCTGCCCAGAGATTTAAATATAACCTATCTTCAGGAAACGTTTAATGAATGGATACGGTCTGAGCCATGGCAACTGCCCTCAGGAATCATGCTGGGCTCCGTAAAACCCTCGATCGGATTAGACGACGACCAGCCTAAAGCTTACTGGAAATCATTTCCGGACAAGCCATCTTTTTACAGGCAGCTCATTTACGATTCACATCCTTCTTTGCGGAAAAATAAGCAAAAGGAAACTGAGCTCGCCATAAAAATTTTAAGTAATGAGAAAGTTGCTGCCGTTCTCAATGAATTACGAAGGGCCATAGCAGCTGAATTATGGAAAAAAGAAAGTATTAGTGGAAAGCTAAGTTATTACCTGACCACAAACCCTATTGCCAACCTGCTCCCGAATATGGGAGGCAGCTACAACCTTGCCAATTCCTATCCAAGATTACGGACCGAGCCTACCATAGATGATATTGGAAGCATACAACCACTATTAGAAATGATGTTCATAAAAACAGACAGGATCAGTCTGGCTTTTTCAGAAAAGGATTTTACCGTGAGTGAAAATATTGCTATCCTTCATGATATTAAAGAACTGTTTAGCCCCCGGGGAAACAGCAGAGCGCTACCTACGGCACATCCTGTCTTAATCCCACATCCTTACCAGGGTAAAAACAGCCCGCCCAGACCCATGAGATGGGAATTAAATGAGAATTTTGATTACGAACGCGTAGCAGTACTCCAAAAGAATCTTACTCCTTTTTCAAAAGACCCTAAAAAACACAAAGGAGAAATCAAATGGGATCAGGGAAGATTAGGAGCAGGAACAAGGAACGAAGCTTCACCGGACACCATAATGGCAAGAAGAGCAAGAATGCCTATTGAAACAGGCCGTTCCCATACGGCTGCAAGACTCTTTGAAATGGTTTCTCTTTTAAAACCCGGGTCAAACGCTTCAATAGAAGAACATAAACTTTTCAAAAGGAGAATACAGGCAATAGCCTATGGAATATTCGCTTATTGGAACGCACCAAACGAATATGGCGGTTATCCTAAAAGTCTTACCCCGATTCATACCTATCATGAAGTCATGGATCCTGCAGAAGATTACGCACCCGGAATATACAGTCAGCCATTTTCCTATGAAGACCTGAAGGATTATCTTCAAAAATCAAGCAGCCATGGCTACGCAAGACTCTAGAAAATGAGATAAGCCAGATTGTAAATTTATTAATTACACATGCGTATACCTACTGGTGACCTTTCTTCAGCATTTATACAACAACCTAAATAACTATATCATGAAATTAAGCAACGAAGAAGTGGCCTTACACGATAAAATGGCCGAAAAATTACCCGAACTTATTGAAGAATATTTCCAGAGACCTGAAATAACCTCGGTTGGGGTTTCTCTGAAAACCGTTAACGACAGCCTTACCAAAACACTGAGCTATACCTTTGGAGTGAAAAATAAACTCCCTTTGTCTGAGGTTTCACAGGCTATTCCCCTGACCATCTTTGGGTGCCCTACAGATGTTATTGAACTGGAAGTAGATCCGGAACCTTTATCTTATGAAGTAACCGAAGTAACCACCCGAAATGAAAAAACCGATCCCCTGATCGGTGGAATCAGTATCTCAGCCAATGGGACACTCAGACAAAATGGTAAAAAAATGGCAGGCAGTGGTACTTTAGGGGTAATGGTAAAAAAGGGACCCGACGAACATCCTTATATGCTGACATGCGCCCATGTTCTTGCGGGTGTCGGTACCGAATTGGATTCTGATGTTTGCCAACAGTCTAAATGGAGAACCGCTTTAAATTACTGCCACAACTGTGCAACCCTGAAGGATTATTATTATGAAAATGTTCTGGTACCACGCGGAGACTTCAAAACGATCAATGTTTGGTTAGACGGTGCCATTGCCAGAAAAGGAAAAGACAGAAATGCCACGATAGGAAAAGTATTTGGAGCAGAGGAAATCATTAGTGGATTTGCACAGATTGACGCATTTCTTATAGGAGCGGAAGTTCGTAAAAGTGGGATCACCAGTGATATCACCACCGGAAACGTCACGAGTATTACAACCTCCCTTAGACTAACAGACTTTAACGGAGATCAGGTGATTGCCAATAACCTGGTGATGATTCAGGGAAATTCAGGACTCTTTTCAAGACCGGGAGATTCAGGATCTGCTATTTTTACTACAGGAGATAATCCTCAATTGGTTGGCATACTGGGAGGAGCAACTCTCAGCGGCAGCCCAACTTATGCATCTGCTGCAGATGCTATTCTAAGTAAATGGCAGGACTTAAGCTTTTAACAAAACTAATTAAATTAAAAAATAACTTTGCCCTGATTATTTTCAGGGCATTGTTTATTCTATTGATAATTTCACCCGGAATGATCAGGAAATCTCAGATGAAATGATTTCCTCCTTTCCCTGATTTGGCAGCTCTTTCCGCTTCCTCCAGAAGAAATAAGCCACCACCACTGTCGCAAGCGGTACCGCAATACCAAATTCATCGATATAGTAATTGGTGTTCCCGTTATCCACTGTAAGAGGTGTGAAAATCGATTGTATAAAAAGATTATGGCTGGCATGCATAATGGCTGCCGTCCAAAGGCTTCCCGACTTCAAACGGATCCATGTAAAAATAAAGCAGCTTGCAAATATCATAACGGTAAAACAGACAAGTGCCAACCATTTAGGCCCTCCTGTATTGTAGTTTGAAAAGAGCAACAATGGATAATGATAGAATGACCAGATCAGTCCCATCCAGAGTGAAGTAGCGGTATAGGAATTGATTTTTGCCAGCTGAGGAGTGAGAAATCCCCGCCATCCGATCTCTTCACCTAAAGCAGAACCGACAGATCGCACCATCCCAAAACTGCTCATCAACAGGATATACAAGACGAGAACCGCTCCATCGGGCAGGTCCCAGCCCATCCCTTTTCCTGTTTCCTCTATAAACTGGTGATTATAAAAACCTCCTGCCCCGCTGATCCAGATGATCACGTAGGGCACAAACGAATATAAAAACGGAACTCCGTACGCCAGCAACTGGTATTTTGTAAGCCCCCATTTCCAGCCCAGTGATGAAATGGGAATACCACGTAAACGACATGTAAGTAAGGCAGCGATAGCCGGACACCACATAACAATGGTAGCATAAGATATGATTCCTCCGCCTAATTTACCTGTACGGATGCACATATAATAAACCGGCAAACAGAATAGAAGGGTAAATCCAAGATAAGTAAGGATGTTTTTCCTGATGGAGGACGTGGTGTTGAAAGTATTTTTCATAAACAAATTGGGAATAGGTTAAAAAATGACTCCCACACCATAGACCATACTCATGATGAATCACTTAGATAAAATTACACCTATTTTCTATATTCCAATGAATATTTTTTGATATAAATACAATCAGAGTTGGATACAAATCAATGTATTGATGATAGGCCATCCAATACATAATAAAATATTTTTTAAAATATACTGAGATGATATTGCTTCACCAGATCCAAAATCATATGATAACCCGCCAATGAGTTACCATGCTGATCCAAGGCAGGACTGAAAACCCCGATACCCATTTTTCCGGGAACGCTTATCGCGATACCTCCCCCAACTCCTGATTTACTTGGCAAACCTACGGTTCTTGCATATTCCCCACTGAATTCATACATCCCTGCAATAAGCATTTGGGATTCTATCAACTGGGCTATCTCTGCATTTTTATATTGAGAATCACCATCAAAACGAACACATCCGTTCGCAAAGAAATATCCTATTTTGGCAAGATCTTCTGCTGTGAGTTCGATGGAGCATTGTTTGAAGTAATTATCAAGCTGATCTTTATTTCCTGAAATCAACCCGTTATTTTTCATCAGATAAAACATTCCACGGTTACGGTGACCTGTAGATCTTTCCGATTCATACACGGATTTATTATAGTCCAGCGTCTGATTTCTGGTAATGTACCGAACCATGTCTAAAATCTTAAGAAAAGGTTTCTCTCCATCCCCGGAAATTAAAGAAGTCGTAAGAATGGCTCCTGCATTCATCATAGGATTAAGAGGTTTTCCGGATGTTTCCAGATTGGAAAAAGAATTAAAGGGCTGACTTGTCCCGAAATATCCCATCTTATCAAAAACATGAGCTTCTCCCTTTTCACTAACTGCAATCATTAATGCTATGATTTTAGAGATACTCTGCATGGTAAATTTCTTGCCTACATCTCCTACATTCAATACTTTTCCGTTTTTTCCGACAATGGATAAAGCAATAGACTGCGCATCCATTTTTCCCAATTCGGGAATGTAGTTTGCTACTTTTCCCTGTGTATAAAACGATCTGTTCTTTTCTAAAATATGGGTGAGATCTTTTTCTGAAATGGTGGAAATATCTTCTGTTTTCTGGGCATTTGCACCGATGTGTAAAGAAAAGAAAAGGGCAAGAAAAATTCCCTTTCCGGGAATTAAAGAACTATTTATTTTCATATCCTGAAAAACCTTATTTTACTTTTTCCAAAAGATATAACTTAGCTCCGGTAAATGCCAGTTTAGGCATCAGGTTTCCTTCCAGAACCATTGTTTTATTATTCACATCAATAACTGAGATATAATTATTGGAATTATATTCTATATAATTTTCTTTTTCTTTGGTTACAGGATTTTTCCCGAATTCCATTGAATATTTCACCCAGTCTTCCTTCTCTGAGCTGCAGTGTACCGGCTGAAATTTAGATTTTTTAGCTTTGAAAATGATCTGATCAAAACCATCTGTACATTCTGATGTAAATGAGCTTTCAGGATTCTGATCTTTTGAAAAGTCTTCAAAAGAACCTTTGTAAACCCCTACTACTTTCCAGGTACCATCCAAACGGTCTTCATCAATCTTTCCTTTTGCTTTGCTCACTGCCCAGCTGATTCCGTTTACTGTTCCTTTGACCGCTTTGTAGCTTACATTTACAGCTCCCTTCACCACTTTTGCCGCAGTAGAAACGACACAAGAATTGAGTACAAGAACCGCTGAAGCCAGAAATATTACTTTTTTCATCATGCTATTTTTATTGTTCACAAAGATAGTATTTTTAGAAAAAAGACCTCCGGGAAAAACTATCAGGATTGTTGTTCTATCAAATTTAATGATTTTCTATTCTTCTCCGGAACTATTAACATCTTTTAAAAATTCCCTTTACACTTACTTAAATCAATTATCGTATTGTCTCGTATTGTCTTTCTCAGACATTATTTGTAAGCTTAAAATTAAAGAAGAAAACCCTACAGTGGTTAGTTGATCACAAATATTTAATTCCCAAACTTTTTAACCCTGATGTTTTTTTCTTTCACCTTAATAATGAACGGTTCCAGACTAACGATCTTTCCTGCTTCCACTGTAAAATTAGCGGTCATGCGTTCACAATAAGTATTGGCGGGCAATGAATTCCCATTAAGTTCGATCCTGTAACTTCCTGATTCAAGAAAAGAAATAAATTCTCCGTTATCATCAGTCATTACCCTTTGCAGGAACTGATCATTACGAAATATATTAAGAATAATCCCTCCGATTTTAGGACTGAATTCTAAAGCTGTTTTTGCATCAAACTGATAGATAACTTTTCCTTTCGAAGTCCCATTCTGATGAAGAGGAATTTCCAGGGAATAATGGTGTTTATCCACCTCAAATGATGCCTCATCATAGTACCAGCCTTGCTGGATAATCTGTTTTAAAGCATACTTTCCAAAAGGAATTGATTGATACCTGATATTCCCTTCTTGATCTGTTTTGAATGAAATATTATTCAGCATAATTAAATAATCCTTTGCCTCCTGATCTTCCCCATCATATACATTGTTATTATTACGGTCATAATAGACAAATGCTTTTATTTCTCCTTTTTTTCCGGGATTTAGTGTACTGGTCTGAAAATTTATGGTAACACCTGCTTCGATCGTTAAAAGGTTATTGGTAAAATGGTTAGAAGAATAGTTAAACCATGAAGAGTTGAGATAAAGCCCGTAGCGTTCCTTAGAATATTTCAGGTTGACAAAACCGGATGGCGACCTTCCATATAAAACATCATGGGTATAAGATACTCCTGAACTTATATTTACTTTTTCCCGGAAAAGATTTTTATTGACAAAAGCAGAAAGAGAAAGCTTTTCATAGGGAGTATTTACATTCATCATTTTTGAAAAAGCATACTCTGAAAGAAAATAGCTTCCATATTGGTATGTACAATTTACATTGAGCCACTTATAATTGTAGTTCCCATTAATTTTCATCTGATAATCCGGATGATCTGTATTAGGGTAATTAACAAGTCCGGTCTCAATCCCAATAATGGAAGAATGCTTTTTATCCGGACTTAACCACGTTATATATTCAGTAAGCCTCTGTGCTTTCAGCTGTTTTGACTCCTGGTTACCCGGAACATTAAAAAAGTTATTATACGAATTGGACCTTTCTTCCTGATACTGATATCCTACCCCTAACCCAAAATTACCTTTCTTAGGAAAATTGATTCCGGTATCCACTCTTATATTATCAGACTGCATGGCTGTATTATAAAAATAAAATTTAGGAGAAAAATCAGACACCGTTACATTAGCATACACATAATGATCGGTAAAAATATGGGTGGAAAAATTCTGCTGAATCTGTAGCATTCCCCTCCTGTTTCCAGGATAATAATCGGTACTGTAAAAATAATTTCCGTTCAGGTTCACCTTCTTTATCCTTCCTGAATACTGAGATTCCAGTGCTAAAGAAGGCTTAATAGTATTGATATCTTCATAAAAGCTAAGTCCACTGTACATTTTAGCATTCATTTTCCAGTCCTGATTGAAAGCATATTGTACATCTGTACCTGCAAGATGATGCCTTGCTTTGTCATAAGGATCGTTTCTGAAAATATAAGTTCCCGATATGCTTCGAGATGCATTTTGTGCTCCCAGGGTTCCTCTGGTATAAAAACCATAGCCGTTTTTTAAAAATGAATTCCTTTCAATCAGACTAAAGCTTTGATCTACAAAACCTACCTCTATTTTCTTATCTTTATCAGAAGATGTAAATGCATACTCTGCTCCTCTTCCAAAGAGGGAGAGTTCAAGTAATTTGCTCATGTTACCCAGGGTAAATTCATTATTTTCCCGGTGGTACGATATATAAGTATTATTCACAACGGGATCACTATGATTGTTCATTGCATAGATATTCCCTCTTATATAGAGATATCCCGACGGAAGATTAAAGCCTCCCGACCCGATCATCTGGTACATATCCAGGTTTTCACCCACACGCCTGTAACTGGCTGTAATACTGTTCTTACTGAAATTTGAGAAAATATCGGTTTCCCTATCCTCATAACGTTGGGTGGAAGATATATTCTGAACCGAAACAGAAGTATTTCCAAATATTTCCTTATCCGGCTCTCTGAAGCCTGCAATCTGGACTGTAAATTGTGGGCTCCGCATCAACACTTTAGAAGGGAAAAAACGAAACACAAATACTGAATCTTTCTGTACTTCAATGGTACCGCTTTTTTCGATAAAAATACTTCCCTGGGAAACTTCCGGAATTTTAAATACCAGCGTGACGTTTTGCCTTTTATTACCAAGATTAGAAACCCTTGCTTTCACTTCTACAGAATCATTTACATTATTCATATAAACGACCGGGGTTTCAGGAGTGATCCGCATCATATTATTTTCGGACACCACGTAGGGTATCTCCTGCTTTGCGATCACAAAATTTTGTCCATCCGTAAGTTTACATACAATATGAGATTTTCCGGCAACAACATTGTTATTTACCAGTATCTTTACCGGCAGATATAAATTTTCACCCGGCTTCATATGTACTTCCGTTTTGCCAGGTGAGATGTTCCTGAACCCTGAAGGCGTGGTGATTTCAACCTTCCCGCTGAATGGATCGTTTCCGGTATTTTTTACCACTACGATAAGATCTATTATATTCCCTTTATCCGCCCTTGATTCATTACGGATCTCCAAAATAACCCCTGCATTATTCTGTGCGGGAATCAAAACAGCAATAAGTATCAAAAAAACAGAAAATGTCCTTTTGAAAAGATTATATAGCATGGTTATTGAGGAATTATCTCGTATTGAATTGTGGTGGTATATTCTTCCGATCTGGCATTAATCAACCGTTCATCATTAGCATTCGTGGAATATCTGATATCATAATAAACATTAGAGCCTTTTGTAGAACCTCCCGTTGCGATCAGTTGAGGTGTAGCACTTAAAGTAACCGGATATACATTTCCTTTATTATCTGCAACAGGCGTAAGATCCATTTTAACGGTCGCCAGAGGAATCGTATTCCCCGTTGGAGAATTAAACTGACCCTGAAGAGACTTCATCCTGATCTGATAATTCGTATTACTGCTTACAATCAAAGCATTGGTATACAATACACTCACGCCCTTTATGTAATCTTCCATACTTTTAAACTCCAGCGATCCATTGGTTGCATTCGCAGAAAATTTTAGTGAAAGCTCCGGAACTTCCGTTGGGGTTCCTGAAAGAACACCGATCTGAAACTGGAAATTATGATCCGTTTTTCCTATGATATTATTGTATTGATCATAGGCCGTGAACTGTACAGGTGCCGTAAAAGTGATCCATGAAGGGTAATTTCCAAGGTAAGATCCTCCCGCTACATTCAGGCTGTATTTCACCTGAAGATTATAATATCCGTTAGGCTGTACAGGCTGATTATTCAATGGTGCATTGGACTGGGGGATTAAAAAAACCTCCTGTCCTTCCTGAAGAAAAACATGTAAAGGCATTCCGATCTGGGGAATCGTGGGAACAGGTCCGGGATAGGCCTGACCTGAGGAAGATACCGGCTGAAAAGAAATTTTATTGGCAGGCATTACATATTTTCCGTCATTGGAAGTAATGGGTTGCTTTAGTCTCATGGATACCCTCCAATGAGGAATATTGAATTTACCATTCCCTGCCAAAGTAAAAGTATAGGCATCCGGATTGGTATTACCACCATAAGAATTGATCTGTAAATAGCTGTTTATCCATGAAGTATATGTTACTTGCGAAAAACAACCCACAGAAATCAGCACAAAGAAGAGGACGAGCTTTTTACTTTTCATAAGTGAAGCTTAGCTCTCCCAGTTCAAGATTGTTACTGTCCCCATAATCGATCATTACAGAAGCGGTGTATTTTCCTTTTTCGAGGGTGGAAGGCAAAGAAATATTCATTTCCCTCTTATTTCCCGGCATTGTATAAAAGATAACAGGATCAAGTGCCGTTTTCTTACCGTTTTCCATATTCACAAGGTCAGTATATACTTTTCCGTCAATCCACACATCTCCCTGGTTTTCAAAAAACAGATCCAGCTTGTTGCTCAATTTCCCGTAGACAAGATTCTGAATTTCAATTTTTTTAGTCCCCGGTAATGGCAGCTTATGAAAAAGCTTGATTCCGGATCGTATGCTGACCTTTATATGAGCCCCCTTACTATCTACATCATCCACAGGATTCATTTGACTGACATACAACACTGCAGTATGAGCTTTTAAATTATCCGATAAGGTGGTGGGAGCAGTAATGGTAACATCAATGTCTTTTTTTTCGCCGGGAGCGAGCGTAAAATAATTTTCTTCTTTTTTCACAGACACCCAGCTTGCACAGGATGCAGGTCTTGTATTGGCTCCATAGGTCATATTTTCCCCTTTTTCATCATACTCCCAATCACCGAGGCTTATTGCCAGATCCAGAGAGTTTTTTGCGCTTACATTCGTTACAGTTACTTTTTGAGTATTGCTATGTCCCGGGTCAGATTCGAAATACAGCCGTGGTGGAGATACAGAAACTCCTGTTTGTGCAAAAATTGTAGAAAACAAGCCACAGAACAAGGAGCAAAAGAAGAAAGAAAATTTTTTCATTACAGATACTTCATATTAAGAATAAAGTGCAGCAATAGACCTGCAACACTTTATCCTGTAATCGTATTTACATTATCTTATTGGGAAATAATAGTATACGTTAGCTCTGTAGTGTATACTGTAGGATCCTGACCCGCGATATAATTATCAAGATATGCGTTAGCTCCGGCACCTTTGTATTCAATATTGATTTTCTTATCTACTCCTCCGTTAGAAGATGTTACCAATGTTGTTTCATTCGCTGATAGCTGCACGTTTTGTGCATATTGAGCTCCGTTTACTGCCTCAGAACCGGCACTTGCTTTGATCTGAATGGTATTGGCCTGGATATTTTTACCCGCATTCTGTAAAGCAGCATTGGCACTTTTTACTTTTACCTGAAATCCACCGGTGCTGTAGATGCTCAAGTGATCTGCATTCACAGAAGAAACTCCGTTTACGTAATCGTCTTTGGTTACATAGTCTAGGTTAACAACCTTCTGTGCATTATTCACAACAAGGGTCTGAATAGGCTTCAGTCTTACGTTTAGGGTTACATTCTGTTGAGCTTTCAATGTTGCAAATCCTACTAAAGCAAAACAAGCTAAGACACATTTCTTCATAGTTTAAAATGATGTTTGTATTAATTTTTAAAATTCGCTGCAAATGTATAGAGAAAGAAAGCCTGCATTCTTGTGAAAAAACACTTATAACTTGTAATTTTATGTAGTGAATTATTCACAAAAAGAAATAGCCTTTTATGAAAAAATCATAAAAAGCGTCGAATCATAAAACGATAGAACCGTTATTCCGTAAAAGCGCTATTATTTTAATCTCAAATAATTCACTTTTACGTATATATCGGTAAAAAAGGTATTTTAAAAAAATACCACGTATTGTGTAGTAATTTTCACAAGTCTTATTAAAATTTTACTGAGAAATTAGCGTAAGCACGACGTGATCAGCTTTAAAACCCGAGTCACAACCTGATTTTTTTAGTACAGCTTCTAATTTTTCATGTATTTTATAAACTTTCTGAATTACTCCCTTTTGACGATCAATCAGATTATGTTCTTTGTAACAGTTATCATTGTTTTTAAGATTTGCACTATCCTCATTAAAGGTCTCATGATGTACTTTTACTTCAAAACCTGAGGGACTCGATACGGTCACGGATTTAAATTCCGGTAATCGAGACGTTGTTGCTCCGGAATCTTCTTCATCATTATTGATAGAAAATATCTGTGCCGGGTACAACCGTACATTTAATCTCAAAGCATCAGAGTTCTGAGCAAAAGATTTTGCACAAGCAAAAAATAAAACAATTAATAAAAACCATTTAAAAAGCATATTGCCTGGATTTTTCACCAATCGGTTACATAGGTAAATATACAATAAATTCTATACCCACCTACAATAAATTCGATAATTATTTCATTTCGGAGGGATTTTTACCGGTATGTTTTTTGATAAAGTTGCTGAAATTCCCTTCATCGCTGAAACCCAGCTCATAAGAAACTTCGGAAATCGTACAATTGGAAAACTTCAGGGCTTTTATACATTCGTTCACCAGTTTTTCAATGATCACCTGTTTTGCAGTTTTTCCCAGCATGTATTCAGTCATCTCCGTCAATCTCCTTGAAGATATACTGAGTTCATTGGCATAGTAAGAAACCTTTTTTGCCGTTTTATAATCCCTTTGCAAAATCACTTTAAACCGATTGACATAATACATATAATCGAATTTGAAATCATTTTTTATTTCCTCGGTAGGAATATGTAAGAAGGCATCCAGTATAAGCCTTTCAATGGCATTATGGGCGGCGGAAATATATAAGCTTTTATCTTTACGCTGAAAGCTTTCCATTCTTTCCATAAATACCACACGCATCTGTTCTATATTGATAAAAGGAGCAACAAAAACATCTGAATTATAGTTAAAGAAAAGCTGGGAGTTGATAAACAGGCTGTCTTTTGTTGACCTTTCATAAAAGGTTGAAGAAAATACGATCGCGAAGACATCGGATCTTTTTGTCTTGCCAAAAACGATTTTCTTCTGGGGACCTACAAATGCAATATTACCGGCTTTAATGCCGTACGCAACATCTTCCACCGTTAATGTAATATCTTCTAAAACAATATAAATACAAAAGTATTCCAGCGTGTTCATCTCCCTTTTGTTGTTATTTCTTTTTATGATATAATCCAACCGGTTGATACTAAACCCATTATCTTTTAACTGATCCGTTATTATATACATATTCCTCCCAATTCTGTAAACGAAAAATTCCTTTTAAATAAAACGAATATATAGATATAAAAATTTTGCCAAAATGGCTTTATAAAAGGAAAAATTATTAAAAATAATTTATTATAATTTAGTATATCATTACAATATCCATTAAAAACTTTCTGCAAATCAAAAGGGAAGCACGAAAATATCTGTACCGATTATATTTTCATTGCTTATCAAAGCCATTAGTATTTTCTATTTTCCAACAGGTATGTTGAAATGATATTTTCATAACTTGTAGTTTTTTAAATTCAATAAAAAATTAAGGAATATTGCAAATACATTTCGCTTTGATTCACGACTGAAACAATTACTTGGTTCATTTATTACATTACAATTTTACTAAACAAAAAAAAGCAGTTAACCGAAAAACCGCAATGTCTTATGACAAACAAATATTTAAATTTTCAAAAAGGTTTTACTTTCAGTAAACATATTCCGGAAGAAACATCAGATTTTGACCGGGTCTTTGATGTTTTTAAGGATCTGCTCACCCACACTTCCGGAGATATCGAGGAAGCCTTTCACTGGCTTGATCTTCTCGATAAGGAGTATGATATTTTCAATGATGAATATACGCTTCAGGACTTTGAGGAAGATCTGAAAAAGCGCGGGTACATCAAAGAGGAAGATGATCCGAAAGACGGCAATACAGGATCCGGTAAAGGGAAAAATATATTAACCGCCAAATTAGAGTCTGCATTAAGAGAATATGCACTGGACCAGATTTTCGGTAAACTGAAGAAAACGGGAATCGGAAATCACCGCACTTCAAAAACGGGAATCGGTGATGAAAAAGATGGTGAGAACCGATCTTACCAATATGGAGACGAACTATCTTTGGTTAATATGACGGAGAGCTTAAAAAATGCACAGATCAATAATGGCATTTCTGATTTACGCATGACGGAAGATGACCTCATCGTAGAGGAAACAAAACATAAAGCTCAAATGAGCACCGTATTGATGATTGACATCAGCCATTCCATGGTTTTATACGGTGAAGACCGTATCACTCCTGCCAAAAAAGTAGCCATGGCATTAGTTGAGCTGATCAATAGAAAATACCCTAAGGATTCCATTGACATTATCGTGTTTGGCAATGAAGCCTGGCCCATTAAGATCAAAGATCTTCCTTATTTAAAAGTGGGACCGTATCATACCAATACGGTGGCAGGTCTGGAGCTTGCGATGGATATTCTCCGCAGAAAAAGAAATACCAATAAACAGATTTTTATGATCACCGACGGAAAACCGAGCTGCATTCAGCTTCCTAGCGGTGAGTTCTATATGAATAGTGTTGGTCTTGACGAAAAAATAGTTACACAATGCCTGCATAAAGCGGCCCAGGCCCGAAAGCTGAAAATTCCCATTACAACCTTTATGATTGCCCAGGATCCCTATCTCCGTAAATTTGTGGAAGTATTTACAGCACAGAATAAAGGGAAGGCGTTTCTTACAGGCTTGTCTGGTTTGGGGCAGATGATTTTTGAAGATTATGAAAAAAACAGGATAAGGAGAATATAGTTTGATGCTAGATTTTAGATTTTAGATTTTAGATCTTAGAATTTAGAGGTTAGATATATAGATTCTCATCCTTTTATTACAGTATATAGATTATTTATTTAAAAGAAACAATGAAAAACGATATTACATTCAAAGAGTTAAAAGATTCCGGATATACCCATAAAACGATTAGTCAAGAGATTCAGGCGAACCTTATTGCCAGGATTAAAGCTAAAGAACCCGTATTTAAAGGGTTACTGGGTTACGAAGACACCGTAATCCCTCAATTGAAGAAAGCCATTCTAGCAGGACACCATATTAACTTACTGGGCTTACGCGGACAGGCAAAAACAAGAATTGCGAGAAGCATGGTAGACCTTCTGGATGAATACATGCCTGTTGTAAAAGGATCTGAAATTAATGACAGTCCATTTCATCCGATCTCGAAATTTGCCAGAGACCTTATTGATGAATTGGGAGACAACACCCCTATTTCATGGGTACACCGATCAGACCGTTTTTTTGAAAAACTGGCCACACCGGATGTAAATGTTGCCGACTTAATCGGAGACATCGATCCGATTAAAGCTGCCACTCTGAAGCTTCCATATTCTGACGAACGCGTGCTGCATTACGGAATGATTCCGCGTGCCAACCGTTCGATATTTGTTCTCAATGAACTTCCTGATTTACAGGCCCGCATCCAGGTTTCGTTATTTAATATCTTACAGGAAGGAGATATTCAGATCAGAGGTTTTCAGTTGAGAATGCCTCTTGATATTCAGTTTGTATTTACTGCAAACCCTGAAGACTATACTAACAGGGGAAGCATTGTAACTCCTCTTAAAGACAGGATCGGTTCCCAGATCTTCACCCATTATCCCCGAACCATTGATCTTGCCCGTCAAATTACGGAGCAGGAAGCTCTTATATCACCTGAAGACAAATCAAGGATACAGGTTCCGGGTCTTGCAAAAGATCTGTTGGAAGGTGTTGCCTTTGCAGCACGTGACAGTGAATATGTGGATGAAAAAAGCGGGGTAAGTGCCCGATTGACCATCAGTGCAATGGAAAACCTTGTGGCTGCCGCAAAACTGCGCTTAATAGAAACCGATGCAGAAAAAACAACGGTTCGCCTGCTTGATTTTATGTCCATCATTCCATCGATCACAGGGAAAATCGAACTTGTGTATGAAGGGGAGCAGGAAGGAGCAGATTATGTAGCGAAAATATTAATCGACAGAGCCGTGATGGTACAGTTTGAAACGATTTTCCCACGCATTTCCAAGCTGGAGAAAGAGGGCATCAAAACTCCTTATACGGACCTGATCAAATGGTTCAACAAAAATCAGCTGGAACTGAACTACACGGATACGGATGAAGAGTTCTATTCCAAGCTTAACAGTATTACTCCTCTGGTGCAGGTGGTTGAGGAAAACGCCTCCGAATTAAGTGAAGAAGATCAGAACTTCTGTAAGGAGCTTGTTTTATGGGCGCTTACCATTAACAAAAAACTGGACAAATCTGAAAATCAGACTGCCTTTACTTTTGATTCTTCAGGGGTAAGCCCTTTTTTCCGTAACTAAAGCTTTCGCTTATTCATCTTAAGATAAGCGTATCAATAATAAATCCTCCGAAACGGAGGATTTTTTTATGATCAGTTCTTTTCGATGACAAATGCTTTCAATTCTGCCATCTTTCCATCACGGAATCGCCAAACATCACAATAAGAATAATCAACAGCTCTCCCTTCTTTATTTTTCATGCTTATTGTTCCTATAGCCACCACATAATCATTTTCGGCTACTAATTTTTCTACTTTAAATTCAGGTGGTTCTGTATAAGCAACTGCCATATATTTTCGCACTTCTTCCTTTCCTTTCAAAACCTGTTCACCTACAAATGTCCACTGTGTATCATCGGTACAGTAGGAAAGAAAACCTTCATAATCTCCTTTAGCGATAGCTAGATTTGCTTTTTCAAGTACTGTTTTATTGTCCATATTCAAATTACTTTTAAAACGATGCTCTGATAAATAATAAGGTGACCGGACAGCAGATAAAAAATCAGTTGATCCCATCATCAATAATGTTATAAATACTATTTTCATGCCTATATTGCTTTAGATCAGGATATTCCTGAACTCATCACAGACAAAGGTAAAACAGAGATTCGGGATCATGAATAAGAAAGGCTAAATGTAAGATACTAACAATAATGTAAGGAACAGACTTATGCTCCCGTAGGTCTCAGTAAATCGTTACAGGTCCTGCCAGCCCCAAAGATTGCAGGGGCTGGTCTTTCTTTTTCTGGTTGGTCCAGTACTGAGCCACTTCATTATCTTTAAGCGTTTTCATATAGTTTACCATAACGGTAATGACCTTAATTTCGATTTCATTTTCACCGATATGGAGCAAGCCATCGAGAGCATACACCCTTCGGCCAAACCATTGTGTTCCGGCTTCTGTTCCATTCACCTTTACTTCACAGATTCCATATACACTTCCAAGATTCAGGAAATCCTTGGTATCATGATCTCCAAGTTGAAATGTAGTACGGTAAACTACAGTTCCGGCAAAATGACTGTAAGAAGACAGCTCCTTAAGATCAGTAAGACGATCCAGCTTTTCTTTGTTGACGGTCCCGTCATAATGCCTGAACTCCACATCCCATCCAGTGCTCAGTTCTTTTACTTGAGTTCCTGTTAACGGATGAGCTTTCCACATGGTTCCTTTTCTATGATGATCAAAAACAATCAGTTTTGAGTCTGCAGGACCTAAATTTATATGAAAAAGCCCCTCTTCTACTGCCAGCTTATTTCTCCTGCCTGTTGTCGCATCCCACAACCACGCCTGTTTACGCTTAATGATCTCCTGATCAAATTGAATATCCAGTGAAGCACTATGCCTGCTGCTCGAATTGGTCAGTAAGAATAGCTCTGCATCTGTTGCCTGATAACGCACTTGAGTTATAAAGGACTCAGGTTTCCGGATTTTCATATAGGGCTTTAGGCTGTATTTCTCCTGTACGGTTTTATACCACCCTGAAAAGTCAGCCGTAGGTTTATGCAATACAATGAAACGGTCAGGATAAGCCTCCATCTTTCTCACCCATTCCTTCACTTCCTGATCTCTTTTTTCATAATTATTCCAACCCGTTGATCTTTCGGGAACCGTTTCAATGCAAAAGACTCTTCCACCCTCCCTTATAAAATCATACAGTTTGCTTGCTGTGGCTGTATCCACACTACGCACTTCAATTAAAAAAAGAGTATGGTATTTTCTGCTTCCATACGTAAGGAATCCTTTTTTTACTTCCGAGTCTTGGATCACACGTTCGGAAACATAATCACAAGCGTTACCATTCTGATGAATGGATTCCCAGATCAAAGACTGATATGCCGGCGATACGATAACCGGAAAAGGTTCCATCTGAGCACCGTATTCCGACCACTGATCAGCAAAGGGAGCTAACAGCCCAATGTCGGCAAACATGCTAGCCTGCTGCAATACCGCCGATAACCTAGCACGATAATCTGTGTAATGTTTAAAATAAGGCCACATCGTATTCTTTTCATTAAAATATCCACCATAGGTAATCCAACCCGGAAAAGCTGCTTCCGGCGGAGAATAATTAAATCCATGAAAAACGGGATGTGTAACTCCCGATATCGTACTTTGATCCCCTGCTATTTTGAAAATTTCCAGAGACTCATTGAACACCATGTCAGTATTGGTAAGCTCTTCGGAACTGATCAGTTTTTTATTCTTCAGATGGGCTGCAGAAGAAACCAACTTATTGATCATCGTGTTTCCCCTGCCAAGATGCCAGGGATATTGTGTGAATTTCTCTTCACTGATATCTTCTCCGATACCGTATTTCAGCCAGTTTTCACATTCTGGAATATCAATTTCAAAACTTCCTTCCAATGGAAAATAGCCTCTTCCATAGGCCTGCGCTCTCGATTGTATTTTATTCTCTTTGCACCAGTCTACATAGGGAGTAACAAACCTTTCTTCAAAAAGCTCTGCTTTGGTAAGCTCAAAATCATACCGCATACGGTCTGTCATTTTTTTGAACACTTCGCCCGTCTTTACGGGATATTGGATATTCTGCCCCGTGGTATTTCCCATTGCTCCAATTTTAAATAATACAAAGGGCAAATAAGGATAAATATCATATCCTCTCCTTCTTTTAAACTCTGTGATCATATCCTCACTCCAGTTGGCCCCCTCTATTTCCAGACTATCCACAAAGAAAGAGCGGACATAGCCTGCAAGAGGTCCTGTTTTTCGCTGAATGCTATCACTCATCCTGTTGAGGTATTTTTTCACGGCAGCAGAATTATAATGATTCAGAACGGGTCCCATCCCACCCGGCGCCCCCTGGATCACCCGCATAAAGCGTTCTATTTTCACCAATCCATAAACCGCATAATTACCTTTGGGTATAGAAACTTTTATCATTCCGCTTTTAATCTGATCCGAAAGATCCATCACTTCGTCTATCCTATTGAGCGGATCCGGCACAAGTTTTACGTCCAGCATTTCCATCGTCCTTCCGCTGTATGGGCTGGTAATCGCCGGATCGGCTTCTTTATAAAGATCAAAAAGAGAAAATTCCGTGGTAAGAGGACCCTTTAATTTTTTTACGGCGATAACCACTATTTGTGAGCATTCTTCTTTTTCTAAAAAATCGCCACCCATGGGAAAACCCGTACCCACCAATATATCACAGGTCATCTCCAGAGATTTAGCTTCTTCCAGCGTAAATTTCAATAAGTCTATCCATTCGTCACTTAGCCAATCAATACTTTGCTTCCCCATGTCATCCGTACGCGAAGGAAATGATATCGGATTGATCTCAACCCCTCCTATTCCCGCATCCTTTAAAATCCTGAGCTCCCTGGCAAGTTCTGATCTTTCAATTTTATTGCCATTCCACCACCAACGTACAAATGGACGGTACCGATTTTCCGGATTACTGAAAACTTCAAACAGTGATTTACCTGACCGTAAATGTTCTTCCCGCAACATGGCACTGGCGTAGGATGGTAGTATATTCGCAAGAACCAAGCCGGATGCAGCAACTGAACACTGTTTCAAAAATTCTCTTCTTTCCATGGATCGTTTTTATATTAAAATTACGCCGGTGTAATGACTACGTAGGCTATGTCCTGTTTATGAGAGAGCAGGATTATCAAATTTAAAAGATTTGCCTATAATATAACAGTTTTGTAAAAAATAATAAAAGAGGATATCTCTGGAGATATCCTCTTTTATACTTCACCTTTCCGGTGTAACATCCGATAAATACTAATTTTAATCAAGCTGATCTAGATTCTGTTTAATTACCACGGGGCACCATTTCGGGCACATAAAGTAGAGCACTCTTCAAGTCCTCCCGGATCAGATGGTGAGCTGGGTTGATTTGAGGCCCAAGCTACACAGCAATTAAAACAAACATCATAACTATCATTGGACCAGTCATCACAAATCCCACCACCAACGGCTTTTTTTGCGCCTGTTACATTTTTCAATTTAGTTCTACTAAGTAATTTTGCATTTTTCATATTTAAAGATTTAGTGTTATGCCATTCAATCATGCAAGAACGGCTTTTGCAATCAGTGATTATATCTATATTTTTTAAATATCATCCTTCTTATTTAGCCCTTTGGTAGGGTTTTAATAACTCTTTCAACGAATGTATTTATAAAATACTTCTTAAAATTGTAAAAATGTAACTTACAAATAAAAAATCCAGGGAAGTGATTCCCTGGATTAATTTATAGGTTAGGATTACAGTATAATGAAATACTGACTTTTTATGTTTTAAATCAGAAACGAATCAGTTAAATACCTGTCCTTTGATGTAATCAACATCCACATCCCTGATATAATCGATAAGATTGGTGTATTGGGAATGGAAATGATAGCCTCCTTCTGTCATTTCTTCAGTGGCATCCTCTTTACTCCAGTTCTGGAAAATAATACGGTACATCGCCATCGTAACACCGGTTCTGTCACTACCATGAGCACAATGCACATCAATAGGTTTCGGGGCGGTTCTTATTATCCGCAAAGCTTTAATGATCTCAACATCTGACACGGATGAAGCATTCATGGGAACATTATACAGGTTACCTGTGTAATTAGTTCCTCCCACATGATCTGTATGACCTTCCCTCAGATTAAGGATCGAAGCAATATGTTTTTGCTCAAGAAAATTAAAGCCCGCATTGTCAGGCTGCTCACTTCTATATACATCATTATTTACTTTATACAGATTATCAAAAGGAGAACCTGAAACTTTTTGTGCCCAGTTCTGGGGCCTTGAGGTTTTGGATGTGACGGACAAGTCGGAACTTTGGAAAACATTACCCGATTTTACCAGTGCATCATCAGAATTTTCAGGAGCACAAGCCAGTGTACTTAATGCCAGCAGGATAAAAATTGCTTTTTTCATGTTTTATTTTATTATTAAAATGATCTGTTTATTGGCTACCATCATGACGTGACCGGAATTCCAATGGTAAAGGAATCTTCAACGATCTGTCATCTATTTTAGAAATAAGTGGGTACAATCGGGATGAAATAATGGAAACAAAAGTATAAATAAATCACAATATATCAATACATAGAGAAATATAATACATTAAAATATTATTAAATTTTCTTTGTGTAGGTTAAGATCTCTTCGTTCAATTTTGATTTGGCGCCAATTATAATTAGCTTTATATATTAAATATAGAATTATCATTATGAAATATTCAAAAGAATATGTGACTAAAGAAGAGCACATTGATGTACAGGGAATTATGGACGGTTTATATTATCCGTTTTATATGGAATATTGCAGACACCAGTATATTGATGAGGTTTTGGGATTTAACCTTGAAAATGAAGCAAAAAATGGGGTTAATATGGTTTTATCAGGATACACGATCAGTTTTCTCAGGTCTCTGAAAAAAGGAGATACCTTTACGGTAACCTGTGAACTGTTCAGGGATAAAGGTGATGCTCCTAAGATTCATTTTAAGCAATCCATTATCCTGAATGGTAAGATAACAACAAAAGCAACTTTTACCGGAACTTGCGTGCCTGCAACCGGTGGCAGGCCTTTTCTTCCTGAATCTTTAAAAGCACTTATTGAAGAGGCACCTGTTTTGGAAGACTAGTGTCTTTTCCATCACATTATAAAAAGCAGGTATAAAAACCTGCTTTTCAATTTTCATATCCAGCCCTGTTGAAGACAAATCAATTTAGAGTTATCTCTAATTCCTTACTTTTGTAAAGTATTAAACGGCTTAACAGTTTATTCCATCATATGAATCCTATATTTTCCAGCAGCAAACAAATTGAAGTGGTATCTTCCTTTTCAGAACTCATCGATACCGATTTTTACGGAACTATGAATGCAATCTGCTGGCACAGGAATTTAACCGGAGACTTTAAAGAAATTGTCTCTAAGCTTCATTTAAAAGATCATATTACGGAAGTTTCCACTGACGATCTTTTGGCATTACCACTTTCAGAAAAAGGAATTACTGCGAGGGAAACGATTCTCAATGATTTACGTTTATTGGAAGACTTCGGGGCATTGCCTTCCCTCAACCTGCTTAAAAATTATGACCGGGACGAGGAGCTGGATTTTATCTCAACCGATGTGTATTCATATCACGTAGACCGTTCCCCTATTGGTACCGATACTTTTTTGTGTACTTATCACGGTGCTCCCAGTGAAATCATACCCAATGACCAGGTGGAGCAAAAGATTCTGATCCCCGAGATCAGGGAAAAGCTTAGAAAATTACATAACGGTCCGGAAGCAGAATTTGAAGATTTCCTGAAAGAATACTTCTTCGACCTGCACTATCAGCCAAAGCTTAATGCTGAACCCGTAAGTCTTGGATCAGGGCATCTTTGGCGACTGGCAGTAGATCATCCGGAACAAAAAGTTCTTCCTTGTGTTCACAGGGCTCCCATTGAAAATGATGGCGAATACCGCTTACTTCTTATTTGCTGAGAACGTTATTGATATTGACGAATCTCTTTTTGTGATCCGGAACATATAATGATACATACTGAATTGCTTGCAATGCTGCTTAATTTTTGGTACCTTGAAATCCTATTTTATCCATTAATCATGACCTCACAATGGCCGATATCGTAATACTATCTGAAGGAGCAGAATTTGACCACGTTATACAAGAAGTTTCAAAGTATATCCACCTGTATGTAATGGCATTCCAAAAAGATGAAAGAACCATTACCCGCGTTGATAAACGTGAAGGTATGTATGGCGGAAAAGGAACCGTTTATATGTTACAAATGTTCGGCGATAAAGAGCTAGCCAATAATCGCCTGGCTGCTTATATGGTCTTGCTGAACAAAGGAGACGAATCCGGATATCATAGCCACCATGCAAGAAATGAAGAAGAACTTTATGTCGTTGTTCATGGAACTGGAGAATACCGGGAAAGAACAGGAACTCACGGACCCGAGCGTAAAAAAACACTTCAGAAAGGTGATATTACAGCCATCAGTTCAATAGGTTATCATTCCATCGAAAACACAGGCGATGAACCTTTGATCATGTTTGTTATTACGACTAACAATCCCTAGATCAATGTGCTAAAGCCGGAAATTCCTCCTATGATCAGTAATAGGAACTATACTCTTTTCTTCTTTACAAATACAAACTCCAGAAAGCAGAAAAACTTGCCAATATTTTTATAATATCGGACTCAGTATTCCCTTGGCTATATTTAAAATACCATCTATTTCCTTTTGCATAATCATTTTCTCGAATTATTTTCCAAATGATCTACCATGATTTGGGATCATATTACACCAGCACAACTAATACAGTACAAACGGTTTTGTTCACCAATTTATTTCCTATATTTTTGGTATATGCCTGTCATTATGCTATCAATACCTTATTCTATTTCGTAGAATTACTTACTTACATTACAGATGAAATTGGTAAAAGAAATTACTTCTGACACAAAATTGGAGATTTATAATACTATTATCAATTGTTTTTATCTCTTTCTCTAAACAAAAGGTTCAGTGATATAATCAATGTAACTGGTATACTTTATTATACTGGTAACAAAAGTATATCATTTTTACTATAAATTTGTCTGAGAATTATAAAATATAAACAATGAATATAACACATTTAGAAAAATTAACAATCACAGACGATATAAGAACAGTCATGGCAAAATATGTCCGTCATGCCGACAGCAAAAACTTCACTGAACTTGCAAATTTATTTACGGAGAATGGAATATTTACTCCATTAGATGTTAACGGTGAAACACTCGTCCAAATGGCAGGGAGAAGAGAAATAGAAAATAAGATTTCGGAAAGTGTGGGAAATGCGACAGCAATTCATCATTTATTTTCTTTTGAAATAGACATCGAATCTAAAGAAATGGTCCATGCAGTATTTTCTATGGAAGATCATCTCATAAGACCGGAAAATGAAGAAAATATATTATTGAAAGACAGCAATGTACCAGTATTTAGAACATTACATGGTTTTGGACATTATCATGGTGATTTTGTTAAAATCAAAGACACATGGTTTATAAAAAAACTCATACAAACCAGATTAAAATTAGATTTCACATATTAAAAAAAGAAAAATGAATACAGACTTAAAACCTTTCGAAATTAATGTATCCGGGGAAATCCTTAACGACCTGGAAACCAGATTAAAAACAACACGTTGGTCAGAGGATTTAAATAATGAAGATTCTTATTATGGCATCAGTACGGCATACCTCAAAGATATTGTTCATCATTGGATTAATAGTTATGACTGGGAAGCAGCACAAAAGGAACTAAATTCTTTTAACCAGCATAAAATAGAAATTGATGGCCAGGCTATCCATTTTATTTACGAAAAAGGTAAAGGACCAAATCCTACACCGATTATCCTATCTCATGGCTGGCCTTGGACTTATTGGCATTGGAGTAAAGTCATTCGCCAGCTTACCGATCCGGCTTCCTACGGTAGAGATCCTGAACAGTCATTTGATGTGATTGTCCCATCGCTTCCTGGGTTTGGTTTTTCTACGCCTGTAAAAGATGGAGAAATGAATTTTTCGAAGATGGCAGAACTTTGGCATAAACTGATGACAGAAACTTTGGGTTATAAAAAATATGCTGCTTCAGGAAGTGATTATGGAATGCTGGTAACCGCTCAATTGGGACATAAATATGCAGAAGAGCTTATCGGTATCCATTTGGGACAGGAAATGCCATTAACAATTTTCCAAAGCGAAAGACCATGGGACTTAACAGAAGGACAGATGATACCTAAGGAAGCCTCTCCCGAGCTACGTGAAGGCATCATCAAGTTCCAGCGTACCTATGCTTCCCATGTTGCAGTCCATATGCTTGATGCTCAGACCATCACACATGGATTAAATGACTCTCCTGTTGGAATGTTGGCATGGATTCTACAACGTTGGAAAAAATGGAGCGACATCCATGGAAATTTTGAAGATGTTTTTTCGAAAGATGATATCATTACATTTGCCATGATCTACTGGGTAAATCAGGCTATTGGTTCTTCTATACGTGTTTATTCGAATGCTAACAGATATCCCTGGAAGCCATCACATAATAGAACTCCAATAGTAGAAGCTCCAGCGGGATTTACTTTCCTTACAGGAGACGCTTACCCGCCTCTGGGTACTGAGGAAAACCGTGTTGGTATTTTCGAAAACGGTCCTATGGCATCACAATTTAACACAATCTATGCTAAAGCATTTAAAAAGGGTGGACACTTTGGTCCATGGGAAAATCCAGAGGCCTTTATTGAAGGTATAACAGATACTTTTAGATTACTTAAAAATTAAACGTACACGCAAGGCCTACTTATTCCAAATCCTTGTAAATACCCAAAATTCTTAACCCCAATATGTGTTGGAATCAATTCATAAGGGGTTATTTTTTATTATCATTACTAAACGCCAGGAAAGATGCCTGTAATTCTTCTTCTGTTTCAGGTAACTGAACTTTTAACCCCCATTTAATGCGAGACTGAATGCTTTCCGCAAAAGGTTTGAAGGTTTCATTGTATTTTTTAAAAGCAGTTTTATAATCATCATTTGCAGCAAGCTCCTTTGCTAACAAAGTTGCGCCTTGCAATGCGAGACTTGTACCCATTCCCGTAAAAAAACTTGGCGCGTGCGCAGCATCACCAACCAGGGCTACACGTCCTTTAATCCAGGTCGGCATATGGATCTGGTTCGCCTCATCAAAATATAAATCGTCGGAATGAAGCATGGAATCTAAAATTTCAGGAATTTTCCAATTCGTATTGTTCCCAAAATATTCTTTCAGAATTTGTTTTTGTTGTTCTGTATTTCTGTAATTCCAATCCAGTTCCGGAGCTCTGAACATCAGTATTGCATTAGCTCCATCTTTGAAATGGTATATTACTGCCTGCTTGCCCAGCTCCCGATATACGATTCCCGTATTTCCTGACCTGCCTGTTTGTATATGATCTGCTTTGGTAAAAGCAAAGTAAACACCGAAAAACTTTTTGAAATTTTCTTCAGCACCAAATACCAGTTTTCTTACTATTGAGTGGGTGCCATCTGCCCCAAATACAAAATCAAAACTTCTGTTATCCCCTTTTTCAAAGGATACCTCAACACGATCTTCATGTTGGACTAATGTCTTTATGCTGTTTCCGAAAATAAATTCTACCTCATTCTTAGGGATAATATCAAAAATAAGTTCTACCAGGTCACTGCGGTGGATTTCAATATCACCAAGATATTCTTCCATTGCATTTATTGAAAAACGACTCAATGTGTCACCTTTAGCATCCACGATTTCATCGGTATGGATAAACTCACGGTCCTTAATTTTTTGTAATATTCCCATTTCTTGTACCACATCTAGTGCTTTACCCCGGACATCGATGGGTGAACCTCCTTTCCGAAGACCTTTACCTATTTCTACGACAGTTACCTCATAACCATATTTATTTAACCAATAAGCCAAAGTTAATCCGGCGAAACTTGCACCTGATATCAAAACTTGTTTTTTCATAACTTGAGAATTTAATTGTTCTATAACATTTGTTATATCAAATTTACTAGTAACTTTACGATTAAAATACCTCCATAACTACTAAAAATAGTCGTAAAAATATGAAAGATGCAGATCATAAAGATATAGACAGCAGAATTCTTGAGTATGCAAGCAAGGTAGGACTGACGACAAAAGATGAGCTACAGCATTTCGAGGTCAAACTTTTTAAAGCTTTTATTTTTTTACCCGATATGGCGATGCACTTTGGTTCACTAATCGCTAAAAGGAATTTTACACGACAAACTGCAACATCCGTTATTAAGGACAGTATCGGTTTTTTATTTTACAACATCTTTGAAGATCATAATCAAAAGACTTCCGGTATAATCAAACCGCCTTCAGATGCCACATTTGTACGTATATTTCCATTTACGATACCACAAAAAATTCATTTCACAGAAAATACACAGGCTACCTATGTTTCAATTAGCATCAGTGCCGTGTATTTGAAGAGTTTTTTAAAAGAAGAATCCGAATATTTTCATTTTCTTTTCAATAATACCAACAGCTTTCTGATTGAAGAATTGATGACCGATGACATTTTGCGCACCGTAAATGATATTGTAAAAAAAGAAACTCCGGCCACAATGAGAAGCTATTACTATAAAATCAAGGCTATGGAGTTGCTTTTTTATTTATTTGAGAGTTTACGAAAGCGGGAAAATTCTACCCATCAAAAACTAAGTCGGAAGGAAATACAATCTATTTATCACGTACGCGACAAAATTGTTTCCTCATTAAGCCAGCCAACCAGCATTGCAGAACTGACACAAATAGCTGCAATGAACGAACTTAAGCTCCGCCGGATATTCAAGCAGGTCTTTGGTATGGGAATTTACGATTACTATCAGCACCTACGTATGAAAGAAGCTGCACGGCTTTTGCGGGATGAAAAACTGTCGGTATCAGAAACAGGCTATCAAATGGGGTTTGAAAACCTAAGTCACTTTTCAAGGGTATTTGAAAAGCTTATGGGTAAAAAACCGAAAAAATATAGTCATGATATGAAATAGAGGAAGATATTTTATAGTAGTTTGAGATTGTGGCCAATATATATCTGTGTATGATTAAAAAATATTAATCAAACAAACTATAATCCTATTCTTGAATCCTTTATCAGAGTAATCAAGTGCTCTGCAAACTTTTATTTCCCGATACAAAACTTAGAAAAAATATTCCCCAGCACTTCATCATTCGTCACCTCCCCGGAGATCTCTCCTAAATGTTCCAATGCATTACGAAGTTCATACGCCAATAACTCTGTGGAAATCCGGAAAGTGATTGCTTCATTTACTTTGTGTACTGCACTTAAAGATTTGTGTAACGATTCGAAGTGACGCTGGTTGGTGATCACCACATTATTTTCGAGGGATTTCAATTGTTCAACATAGGATGACAATTCATTTTTCAGGTCCTGGATATTCTGATTCTCTACTGCTGAGATTTTGATAAAATCAAATTCATGATTGATTTCCTTTCTGAAAACATTTTCCACATTCTCATATTTTGTCGGAATAACCTCATCAATTTTAGTGGCACAAATAATCAGCTTTAGATCTTCTCTTATCAAAGACCGGATCATTTCAATATCTTCCGTGAAATCTTCCGTAGCGGCATCTGCCAGATAAACGAGAATATTGGCATTTTCAACTTTCTCTTTGGCTTTTTTAACCCCTATCGCTTCAATTTCGTCCGCTGTTTCACGCAATCCTGCGGTATCGATCAGACGGAATGCATGTCCTTTAATATGTAAAACCTCCTCGATTGTATCTCTGGTGGTCCCTGCAATACTGCTGACGATCGCTCTTTCTTCTTTCAGGAGGGCATTCAATAATGTGGATTTACCTGCATTCGGCTTACCAATGATGGCAACAGCAGTTCCGTTTTTAATTGCATTACCGTATTGAAAGCTTTCAATAAGTGAATTTAATTTTAATTCAATTTTGCTTAAGAGCTGATTGAGGGCTGACCGGTCTGCAAATTCCACATCTTCTTCTGCGAAATCCAATTCCAGCTCGATCAATGAAACAAAATTCAGCAAATCAGTTCTAAGAATTGATATTTCGTTGGTAATTCCTCCCTTCAGCTGATTGATGGCCACTTTCCGGGATGCTTCATTCTCAGAAGCGATGACATCTGCAATAGCTTCTGCCTGGGAAAGATCAATTCTTCCGTTGATAAAAGCACGAAGTGTAAATTCTCCCGCCTTTGCCATTCTTGCTCCATTTTTGGTAAGGGTTTCAAGAATACGTTTTCCAATATGCGGAGATCCGTGAAATGCTATTTCCACAGAGTTTTCAGTTGTAAAACTTTTGGGTGCCAGGAAAATAGATAACATCACCTCATCAATAGCCTCTTCCCCATCCATAAAATACCCGTAATGAATGGTATGCGATTTTTGCTTCCCAAGATTTTTCCCGGGAAAAGACTTCTGTACCACAGATAAAGCATCGTTACCCGAAACTCTGATAATGCCTAAAGCTCCTACTCCATTGGCCGTAGCCAACGCACAAATGGTATCGTTATTCATGCTGCAAATTTACGTTTTTTAATGGAAATCTTAATGCTAAATGCTTATACGGAATGTCTATAATAACGATTTGAAACCACGGCCATAAACAGCAAAGATTTTATTTGTTTTTGGATTTAAAAATATGATCCAGATGTTTAACATAGGAAAGCTGCATGGTAATGGCAGTAAGGCTTAGCTCTTCTTTTTTTACGGGATAGACGGTTTTATTGTTAATGAGGATTGCAAAAGAAATACCCCAGTTATTTTTATGATAATTTCCGGCAATCCGGGCAAATGCAGTAGGATATACTTCAACCCTGCCTTTTTTCAATGATTTCAGAGCATTCCCAAAATTAGCCCCTGCCTGAATAGTTCCTGTCATCATCCAATGCTCACTCATGACCCAGGAATAAGCATATCCTCCATTAATTCCCAATTGAAAATTTTCTAATCCGTACGTTCCTTCAGAGCCGCTTCTTTCCATTCCCTTCAACTGATAATAATAACCACCGCCCCCTACCAGCCAGCTTCCGGCAGAATGCCGCTGTATTTCGTCCAGATCAAAAGCAGCCTTGGATGAGAAGCGTTTCCCATTAAAAAGGTAGGTTGCCTCCATACCGATCTGCTTTACGGACATTTGCTGATAGATATCGGGATTCTCGTCTTTGTCTTTCTCCACATAAAATCCCCTGTAGTCCTGGAAGAATATATCGAATATCATCTTCCTGCCGTAGTGGTGTATCTGAAAATCACGCGTTTTCGTTTTTCCGTATTTCTTTTTATCCGTTAAAGGAATAAAACCATATCCCAGCTGAATTCCCACGATCGTATTTTTAATCGCGAATCCAACACCTGTATTCAAAGGGTAATTGGGAGTATAATGCCTATCCGTATCGTCTACTTCTAAAGAACTGGTAGAAAGATATCCGGATATCCTGTATTTCTGTGGATAGGACTTGATGTACGATGAATCGATCTCCTGGGCATGGATATATGAAACGGAAAAAATAGCTGTTAATCCGGTTAAAAACTTCTTAAGACGCATACATTAAATGATTCCATTATATTCTACTGTTTTTGCTATCATTTTTCTTTAATGGAAGGCAATTTAAGTATAATTTTCAGTTTTTAACCTATCAGAATCATTTAAGCTTTATTATGAATATTTAATATACATCCTACTTTTGCCTTTGTCCTGCCTTTTGTATTTTTTTCAGCCATTGGGCACGCTGCTTTTCATCAGAGGTCTTGATGATTCCGACATAGCTCACTCTAACCGGTTTTATTCCACAAAACTTCAATGTTGATTTTCTGAGCTGATTCACACTGGGACGACCATACATCAACCGGTAATACCAGCCCGGTTGATCTAAAGTGGTAATAATGTGTGCCGTCTTTCCTTTCAAAAGTTGATCCCACCACAGCGAATTTTCTCTGTATTTAAAAGCCATACCCGGAAGAAAAAGCCGATCAATGAACCCTTTTGTAATAGCTGGCAGACCTCCCCACCAGACGGGATGAATCCAAACCAGATGATCCGCCCATTGTATCGCCTCCCATGCTTTCAGCAGATCCGGTTCCAGTTCCATTCTTTTCTGATAACCGAATGTAAGATTAGGATTAAACTCCAGATCTGAAATAACAATTTCTTTAATTGCGGCTCCTGAATTAACAGCTCCTTTTTTATAGGCACTTGAAAGTGCAAAACAAAATGAACTCTTGTGAGGATGCCCGTTGATAATTACTATTTTTTTCATCCGATTGTTTGTATATGGATACTTTCGTAAGCATTTAATGAGTTCATTAAATCATGGGGTTCATGCAGCTGGTGACTAAAGTAAATCCTGTTATCATGTTTTTCACTTCCAAGCAATTTTTCAGCATGGAGAACAGCAGATAATGCCGTTAATTCTGCCTGGCCGTTTGTACTTTTCAGGCTGATTGTTTTATTACCCGTATGACCTGAGATTACGATATCGAAAACAGATTGATCTCCCTTTCCGCTTGATCCAAAGATCATCCTGCGTTCTTTCAACGATAAAATACTGAAGATCCTCATAGATTGAAAAGCGCCCAGCAGCCAGGTAACAAATTTTGAGTTATAGGTCATTTTAACCGTTACATCCGGTATTTTCTCAATTTTATTTAAAATATATAAATCCGGCACGTCAAAATTGTAGGCAGTTCTTTTCCCTATTCCAAAGGAATACTCAAACAATTCGGAGTTTAAGAAATGTTTGACAGAAAAAGGTTGATTATTTTTATACATAAAGAAAGGTTTAGCCACATTTTCAGCCATAAAATGGGCTGAACTCTCTCCGGCAAGATCTTTTATAGAGTAATAAACGAAAAGCTGCACCTTGTTTATCTGGCCCGGCAATGTATTGGTTAATCCACTGACTATACCTCCCATCCAGCCTGAACTAAAAACAATCCTGCTGTTGATCTTTTGTTTTTTCGCCAGTTCATAGGCATTCATAAGGTCCGGTGTAGGTTTGGTAATATCCAGGTAATCAATTTTATTTTCTATGGCAAACCGGAGAATATAATCCTCCTTGTCATTCACGGAAAGAATGATCAAATGGATCTGATGATCCAGAATCGTTTGAAAAGTATCGGGTTTGGTAACATCCACCAATAAATCATTTGCGGATTTTCCTGTTCTTCGGCCTCCTATAAAAACTTGATGGTGAGGATTTCTCGATCTGAAAATACGGGCAATGGTTTTCCCTACTGTTCCATTCCCGCCGATAATTAAAATATTTGACTGCATCTCTGATTTTTTTGACAAAACTAGAGAGCTGGAGGATCATTTAACAGGACAAATGTCTAAAAAGAAATTTCTTTTCGGATACGGCTTAAATGCCTTTGTGTAATTCCAAGATAAGAAGATAAATATTGAAGAGGAATATCCTGGATATAATTAGGATGGTTCTTCAGCAGAGAAAGATACCTTTGTTTAGCATTATCCCTTTGCAGTTCGAAAAAACGTTTTTCCAGCTCCAGGTACTCCTGTTCAGCAATCATTTTTAGGAATAAGACCCATTTCGGATTCCCATTAACTAATTTTTCTATCTTCTCTTTTTTCAAAACTAAAAGATGAGCCTCTGAAATAGCCTGCATACTTTCAACACCCGGATTTCCCGAAATAAATGAAGAATAAGAAGCAATCCACACATTAGGAAACCTGAAGCAGTATGTATTGTCTTTTCCCTCACTTGAAGTATAATAAGACCTGAAAATACCGGATTCTATAAAAGCTATTTCCTTGCATTGATCTCCCTCATGAACAAAATAATCATTTTTATTGAGCCTTCTCACTTCAAAAAGCTGCAAAATGCCTTCAATTTCAAGCTCGGTAAATAAATTAAAGCTTCGAAAATATTCCTGTATCATTTTTGATTATCTGGTCATTACAATTACAGCTCAAAGGTAATGAAAACCTGATTATTCCTATACTCAACAAAAAAAATCATCTCATGACTGAGATGATTTACCGTTTAAATTTATTAAATGTATATATGAAGATATGAAAATGGTGTCTCTTTTTGTTATTTCAAAGATAGTTTCCATCATTTCGAAAATCATCAGGGGAATCCCTAGAAATATATCCGTAAAAATACGGTGGTGTAATTCAGATATTATTTTATATTTCCGGAAAACCCTTGAAAAGCAAAATTGATACATGGGAAATATCCGGCCATTGAAGGGTTATTTGGCTACGATTGCTGTTGGCGGAAGGGTTTTTAAATCTCACTGGTCATAAAAAAATCATCTCAGGAACGAGATGATTCAACTGTTTGTGTTCTGAAAATATATAAAATGAAGTGGTGTCTGTTTTAATTGATACAAAAATAGACGGGATGGCATTTCTAATTTTCAGGGTAATCCCTAGAAATACATCCGTAAAAATACGGAGAAGCTTTTTGAGATTACTGACAGGATTTACAACGGGAGGTAGTAAGACCGGGATAAATAATTATAAAAAAGCCCCGTAAATAATATTCACAGGGCTTTTCAGTTGATCTAACAATTTTTAAAGCGGGCTTACCAATTGTAAAAACCACTCTTTAACGTCACCTTCTAAATAAGGAGACAATTTCTGTTCACATGTGCTGTGATATTGATTAAGCCATTCAATCTCTTTTTCAGAAAGAATTTCTTTTACGATCGTATCTTTGAAGAAAGGACAGAATGTAAGGGTTTCAAAATCATAGAAAGTTCCTGATCCCGTCTTTTCAGCTTCTTTTACTGCAATAAGGTTTTCATGACGGATTCCGTACTCTCCTTCCAGATAATATCCCGGTTCATTAGAGCAAACCATCCCCGGAAGAAGTTCCTGCGGATTAAGGTCCTTTCTGATATTTTGCGGTCCTTCGTGTACATTCATAAAACTTCCAACCCCATGTCCGGTTCCATGATTAAAATCTTTTCCCTCCATCCATAGCGGAAGTCTTGCAATGGCATCCAGCTGTACGCCTTTAGTTCCCTTTGGAAACTTTACCATGGATAAACGGATCATTCCCTGTAGTACTAAAGTTGAATTTCTCTTAAATTCCTCAGAAACATTTCCTAAGGCAAAAGTTCTTGTAATATCAGTTGTTCCTTCAAGGTACTGACCTCCGGAATCAACCAGGATACTGGCATCATTCGTTACTTCCTTACTTCCTTCACTTTTTGCAGAATAGTGCATGATCGCTCCATTATTTTTGTACCCGACAATGCTTCCGAAACTTTCTCCGACAAAATTTTCTCCTTCTGCACGGAACCCTAGGAGTTTTTCACCGATAGAATATTCTGTCATCGCTTCTTTTCCTGCATTATGAGTAAGCCAGTAAAGGAATTTCACCATTGCGACTCCATCTCTTACCATCACCTTTCTGAAACCTTCCAGTTCGGTTTCATTTTTCTGAGCCTTCATTAAATTACCAGGAACAGGAGCTTTTACAAACTGATTATCTGCTTTTAGTGTTTCAAAAATAGACTGGTTGCTGTTTGGAGATACCAGGATTTTTTCGTTCTTAACTGTTGTAAGGTAGTTATAAAACTCTTCATAAGGCATCATTTTTACGAAAGAATCGTCCAGTTGTTTTCTCGCTTCTACCTCCAATTTTTCAAGATCGGTAAACAGGATCGCATCATTTTTTGTAATGATGATATAGCCTAAAAATACCGGATTGCTTTGTACATCGCTTCCTCTCAGATTAAGCGTCCATGCTACGTCATCAAGGCTGGAAATAATATGATAGGTAACTTCCTGTTCTTCCATTTTCTGACGGATGGCGGAAAGCTTATCAGTCACGGATTTTCCCGATCTTTCTACCGGTTGAGTATAAATCGGATTTTTTGAAGGTGTTCCCCTGTCCTTCCATACTTCCTTCAGTAAAGGAGCGTCTGCAAGAACGATATTTTTATTTTTTAATTTTTGAGAAAGGAGTTCCCAATTGGCGTTGGATGTGGCTACTGCATTAACAGCTACTTTCCCACCAGCAGGAATTTCGGAAATAATCCAGTCGATATAGTTAGGCGTCCCTTCAATTCCATCTTTAAAAAGATCAATCCCCGAGTCCTGAAGTTCTATTGCAGCTTGGGTAAAATACCGTCCATCCGTCCAAAGTCCGGCTTTGTTTTGGGTAACCACCACAAAACCTGCTGACCCGAGAAATCCTGAGAGCCATGCTCTCTCCTGCCATTCTTCCGGTAAATATTCACTCATATGCGGATCTGCAGAATATACTATAAATGCATCAACATTATTTTTCTGCATTTCTTCACGAAGCGCAGCTACTTTTTCCCTTGAAGTCATTTTTTAATTTTTTAAAACCGAAAGTTACAAAAAATTTGAGCTTCCGGATTCAAATTATTAACCGTTTTTTCCCGAATTAAAGGTTATTTTTTATTTTTTCACTGATCATAAAACTGAGAGATTCTCATTCGCTAGACATAAAAATTTCAATGTCCCGTCTACATCTGAATGATTCACTGCTAAAAAAATTTATGTAAGAAAAAAAAGAATTTAATGAATACATAAAAAATAAATCATTTAAGCCAAAAACAAATACTTTAAAGCATGAAAACAACAATTATTATTAAAAATATTCTATTTTGGAAAGATTCTTGCTACATCATATCCTATGGGAAAGCAGAATTATAAAAACCACAGAAAATTTTATCCTCCACATCACTTCATTTATCTTCCTCTGCTGTTTATATTGGAATGCGTAGGAATTTATAATATCTGGAATGATGGTGAGAACAAACTTACCTGGATCCTATTTTCTATAGTCATTTTTCTGATTCTCTATTTAGCCGTTATGCTGCGGCAGCACTATGCACTCGGCAATCAAAACCGTATTGTAAGACTTGAATTCAGACAACGGTACTTTGAAATTTTTAATAAAAGATCCGATGAGGCTTATGAAAAATTAAGTTTCGACCAGATCGCCGCTTTGAGGTTCGCTGATGACGATGAATTTAAAGAGCTTTTGTATAAGGCTCTGAATGAAAATATTTCCGGAGATCAGATCAAGAAGTCTATCAAAAACTGGAGACCTGATCACCATAGAATTTAAATCAAACACTAAAAAAATCAATATGAAAAAATTACCCTTATACAGTATTGCAATATTCAGTTTATTGTTACTAACAAGTTGTGAAGCCGTCGAGACTATCTTTAAGGCTGGAATGTGGTGGGGAATTTTGCTCGTTGTAGCGGTTGTCGTTATTCTATTATTAATTTTTTCGAAGGGTAAAAACTCTTAACCATGCTTTATTATGGATAATGACGACTTTGAATTGATCTCCCACCTTAAACCTTCTAAGATTGTTAAGATCATGAAAGATCCGGTGGCTTCTGCAAAGGCAGTAAATCTTATTTACACCTCCGATACAGAAACCGCCGGAATTATTCGTAAAAGAAGGGGAAAAAAGTATTCGTACTTTAAAGACGGTGAACGCATTAAAGACAAAGATGAGATCACCAGGATCAATAAACTTGTAATTCCTCCTGCATGGGAAAATGTTTGGATCTGTGCCCTGGACAATGGACATCTGCAGGCTACAGGATTTGATATTAAGAAACGAAAACAGTATAAATACCATTCTTTATGGAGTGCCTTAAGGAACCATACCAAATTTTACAGGATGCTTCAGTTTGGATATGCCTTACCTGAAATCCGCCTGCATGTGGAAAAAGATCTGGCACTGAGAAATTTTGAAAAAAGAAAAATCCTGGCTCTGATCGTAAGCCTTATGCAACGTACAAATATCAGGATTGGTAATAACGCGTATGAGAAACTATATGGCTCATTCGGCTTAACCACCTTAAAAGATAAACACGTAAAGATCAACGGGCAGAAAATGACCTTTTCTTTCAAAGGAAAAAAAGGGGTGATGCACAATGTCGATCTGAAAAGTAAAAGGCTGGCAAGACTTGTTCAGAAATGTAAAGATATTCCGGGGAAAGAGCTTTTCCAGTATTATGATGATGAGGGCAACAGACATTCCATTGATTCCGGAATGGTGAATGATTATATTAAGGAGATCAGCGGCGAAGATTTTACGGCTAAAGACTTCAGAACCTGGTCGGGGACCGTCAGTGCTTTAATCGCATTCAAAGAAATCGGCTATGCGGAAAGCAATACGGAATACAAAAGAAAAGTAAAGGAGGCATTGGATATTGTAGCTTCACACCTGGGCAACACCAGCACGGTGTGCAGAAAATACTATGTTCATCCACTGGTGATCAACCTTTACGAAAATAATACGATTAAAAAATACCTTGACGAGCTGGAAGACATTGAAGTAAATGATGGCAAGGCGGATTTAACACAAGAAGAAAAATTAGTGCTGAAAATTCTTGAGAACGAAAAAATGTAATCCGCTATTGAGAAAGAGAAGTACTTGGCGGGTAATCATACTCTTTAATTTCAATAACGGACTCTTTTTCATCATATAGAACATCCAGATTACTTTCTAAGAAGGTGATCAGGCTTTCCATGCATTTCTGATTTGTTTGGGAATTTACTACAAACGGGCGATGACCAAAGGTGACTGCAATCTCTTCAGTTTTCCTGAGAATCTGATAAGTCCCTTTTACGATACTTTTACAGTCTTTCTGATTGATATTCATTTGGAAATTCTTAGCATCAACAAAGTATAAAACATCAGGCTTCATCTTATCTTTATCCAATAGGATGTGAGAATTATCAAGATCCTTTAAATCAAAATTCCATTTTGACTTTTTAAGAACATTATTCAGAAGTTCGTCTGTTGAAGGTGAAGTGCCAGACTGTTTTACATTTTTCTTGGTATGCTGAGCAAAAACGACCTGGGAAAAGCATAAAACGATAAAGAATATTATTTTCATAAGTTACTGTTTTAAAACACATTAAATATACTTATTCTTTCTAGTATACAGGTTTATCTTTTTGTAAAAACTGAATTCGATCATAGGATTCTGCATTATTTCAAACTGGTATAAGCTATGTCCGGGCAATATTAATTAATATTCAAATGAGATACAGATCCTTCACTCATTATAAAATCGAAACAAAAACACCACAAAACGATTTATTTTCGCTGGTAAAATACCGCATTTATTATAGAGTATATGAATGTAAAGGATAATTTATAAAAACTATGGTTTATTTTTTCTTTGTCTGAATTATCGTAAATTTGTAGTACAGACTTAATTAAAACAATTAAAATATATGTCAAAAGCAATTTCGCAAGTTCCACTTGCAGTAAATGAGCCTGTAAACTCTTATGTACCAGGTTCAGCTGAAGTAAAAAGCCTTATTGCCACATACAAAAAAATGTGGGCTGAAAAGATAGAAATCCCAATGGTCATCAATGGAAAGGAAGTAAAAACTGACGAGAAGGTTCAGCTTCAGTCTCCACAGGATCATGCTCACGATTTTGGATTTTACTACAAAGGAACAATGCAACATGTGGATGATGCGATCAATGCTGCATTAGCTGCAAAAAAAGAATGGAACGAGCTTGGATGGGAGCAGCGTGCTGCAATCTTCTTAAAGGCTGCTGATCTGTTGGCAGGACCATACAGAGACGTGATCAATGCAGCAACCATGATCGGACAATCTAAAAATGTACACCAGGCTGAAATTGACTCAGCTTGTGAATTCATAGATTTCTTAAGATTCAATGTTGAATTTATGACCGAAATGTATTCTGAGCAGCCTATCTCTGACAGTGGGATCTGGAACCGTGTAGAGTACAGACCATTAGAAGGATTCTGCTTTGCAGTAACTCCGTTCAACTTTACTGCGATCTCAGGAAACCTTCCTACTTGTATGGCTATGCTTGGAAACGTAGTGGTTTGGAAACCTTCAGATAAGCAGGTGTATTCTGCAAAAGTAATCATGGATGTATTAACGGAGGCAGGTCTTCCTGCAGGGGTAATCAACATGATCTTTACAGACGGTAAAGAAACTGCTGAGAAAGTATTGGCACACCGTGATTTTGCAGGACTTCATTTCACAGGTTCTACAAAAGTTTTCCAGGGAATGTGGAAAATGATCGGAGATAATATCCATAACTACAGAACCTATCCAAGAATCGTTGGAGAAACTGGTGGTAAAGACTTTGTTATCGCTCACCCATCTGCAAACGTTGAAGCAGTAGCTACAGCTTTAGTAAGAGGAGCTTTCGAATACCAGGGACAGAAATGTTCTGCGGCTTCAAGAGCATATATTCCAAAATCTCTTTGGGCAGATGTAAAAAAAGTAATGGAAGCTCAGATGAGCACAATTAAGATCGGTTCTCCGGAAGATCCTTCAAACTTTATCAATGCTGTTATCGATAAAAATTCTTTCGAAAAATGTAAAGGATACATCGAGAGAGCTCAAAACTCTAATGAAGCCAATGTAGTGATCGGAGGAAAATGTGATGATTCAAAAGGATGGTTTGTAAATCCAACCGTTATTGAAACTACAAATCCTCAATACGAAAGTATGGTTGAAGAAATCTTTGGCCCTATCTTAAGTATCTATGTTTACGAAGATAAAGACTGGAAAGAAACTTTACAGCTGGTGGATTCTTCATCTCCATATTCATTAACAGGTTCTGTTTTTGCTCAAGACCGTTATGCGGTAAATGAAGCTTTCAAAGCTTTAGAAAATGCTTCAGGTAACTTCTACATCAATGATAAACCAACAGGAGCTGTAGTAGGACAACAGCCTTTCGGAGGAGGTAGAGCTTCAGGAACCAATGATAAAGCAGGTTCTAAAATGAATCTTCTGAGATGGACTTCCGTGAGAAGTATCAAAGAAACTTTTGTTTCTCCTAAGGATTACAAATATCCATATTTAGGATAAAAAAATGAGTAATCATTAATACATAAAAATGCCCGAAAGTTTTACTTCCGGGCATTTTTTATATGATATATTTTAAAACTTCATCACATCTTTTACCACTCCGTTCTTTTGGGTATGTGGCAATAATTCAGATTCAATAAAGGTCTTGATCTTTTCTTCAGAACCATTATTCGGAAATAACAGATGAACATTTGCTCCCGCGTCCAAAGTAAAAAATAAAGATAACCCCGTCTCCTTTCTGAAATCCCATATTTTATTGATGACTTCCAGAGTTCCTGTTTTCATCAAGATAAATGCAGGATCGCTCATCATCATCATTGCATGAAGTGTAAGGGCCTCATGTTCAACCAATGTAATAAACCTTTCCATATCCCCGTTTTTAAGAATCTCTTTCATTGGAATAAAGTTTTCTCTTGCTTCCTGAAATCTTCTTTCTGCATAAGGATTTGTATTCATCAAACCATGACCTACTGTAGAAGAAACACTTTTCTGTCCTTCATGGATCAGCAGGACCCAGTCATTAAAATCTTTGAAAATAGCATGAATATCTTCATCCGGGTATCGGACTGCAAACAAATCGGAACTTCCCTCAACCACATCAGAACTTCCCCATACGACCAATCCGTTATACAGACTTCTGCATGCACTTCCACTTCCCAGTCTGGCCAGAAATGACGCTTTCCTTAAAGATTCTTCTTCCGGTCCTTTCCCTGAAAAAAGTTCATCGAGCGCCATAAGACATTTTGCAATGGCTCCAAAACCCGAAGCCGAGCTTGCAATCCCTGAACTGTGCGGAAAAGTATTTTCTGTTTTAATAATATACTTTCCTCTTAAAATCCAAGGTAAGTACTGTTCTATATTTTTAAAATACTTTTCTATTTTTTCTCCGAATTTTACCTCTTCATTTCCTGACAGAAAAGTTTGAACTGAAAAGGGCTGATCCGCTAAGAACTCTAATATTGTATTTGTTTTACAATGGTTAAGGGTATAGCTGATACTTGGGTTGGCTGGAATCTGATCTGCATATTTCCCCCAATATTTAATCAAAGCAATATTTGACGGACAGCTTTCCGAAACCGTTTGTGAAGTAACTGTATAATTTTCTTTTCCTAGAAATTCCTGTGTTGTCATAATTTAATTCAAAATGATGAAGCCTAATTTATTCCCTACGAAAAAGTTCTAAGATCAATTTGAGTATTAAAACTTCATAGGATCAAATTTCATCTAGTACATTTTTTCAATAATATCTTCGTATTTCTTTAAAACCACATTCCTTTTAATTTTCAATGTCGGAGTAATTTCACCGGTATTGATATCGAATTCAGACGGCATTAAAGTAAACTTTTTCACTTTCTCAAAGTCCGCAAGCGGCTCCTGTAATTCTTTAATTTTATCTTTATAGAGACTGATAATTTCTTCTCTTTTTACAATGTCCTCCCAACTGGTAAAAGGAATATTGTTTTTCTTGATATAATCTTCCAAAAATTCGAAGTTTGGAACAATCAAAGCGGAGACAAACTGTCTTCCCTCAGCAATTAATATAATCTGCTGGATATAATTGTTATTGGTCAGAAGATTTTCAATTTGCTGCGGGGCAATATATTTTCCGTTTGAGGTTTTCATCAGATCCTTGATTCTGTCGGTAATGATCAGATTTCCTTTATCGTCAATCTTTCCGGCATCTCCTGTTTTGAACCATCCATCTGATGTAAATACAGCTCTGGTTTCATCCGGTTTATTGTAATACCCTTTCATAATTCCGTTTCCTGTTGCCTGGATCTCATCATTTTCCCCAATACGGATCTGAACACCTGGTAAAGGTCTTCCGCTTGTTGCGTGCTCAAAATGCGTTAAAGGAAACAGCGTCAGAGTAGCAGTCGTTTCAGTAAGCCCGTAACCAACCGTTACATGAATTCCTACAGACTCAAAAAAGCGTGTTACTTCCGGAGAAAGCGAGGCTCCTCCACAAGGTAAAAACCATAATCTTCCACCCATCTTCTCTTTGATTTTACTAAAAACAAGCATATTGGCAATAGATTCTTTTATTTTAAGTCCTAATGGTGCAGGCTGATCATTTCTCCTTAATTCGGCAGTCTGCTTACCGGTTTCCAAAGCCCAGTTAAAGATCTTTTTCTTTAGTGAAGAGCTTTCTGTCACCATATCATTCACTCCCGCATAGATCTTCTGAAAAAACCTTGGGACCGCACACATCATAGTCGGCTTTACTTCAATCAAGGCTTTTGCTATATTTTTCGGATCCTCCAGAAAATATACTCTGGCGCCACCATATAATGAGAGTAAGCTCCAGCTTCTTTCAAAAACATGACTCAACGGCAAAAAGGCTAATGACAATTCCTCTTCAAAGTTTTTAAACCTGAAAAACTCAAAATGGGCATCAAAAGCTTTTATAAAATTCCCGTGGGTAAGCATAACTCCTTTGGGCGTTCCCGTTGTTCCCGAAGTGTAGATCAGTGTGGCAACATCTTCATATTCTTTTTTACAGAACTCCAGCTTTGCAGCAGCTTTCGCAATAAAATCTTCCAGATAAGAGGCATCTTCTTTTTTAATCCACACTGACTTTTTAGAAACCACAATACCCTGAAGGCTACTGCCCTCTTTGTTTAGAAGTTCAAGACATGCATCATATTGAGCCTGATTCCCTACTAAAACAATTTTAGACTGAGAATCATTGATGATGTATTCTGCCTGCTCAGCATTATTGGTAGAATAAATAGGAACTGTAACAGCTCCGATCGACAGGGAGGCAAGATCAAAGACCATCCATTCTGCAGAATTATCGGAATAAATAGCGACCCTGTCACCCTCCTGAATTCCCACCTCTTTGAGTGCATTTGCTGTTTTAAAGATCATCTCACTGAATTTCTTCCAGCTCAACTCTTTCCAAACCTCTTTCGTTTTAAAACCAATCGCTGACTTTAACGGGTGTTTTTCTATATTTTTACTGATAATAGCCTCTGCAAGATTCATTTATTTATTCCCCTTTTTGTCGTTAATATAATTATTGAGATGAAAATCAATACTTTCCTCGATAGGAATGAACTGATAATTCAGCTTTTGCTTAATTTTTTCGTTGGAAATGGTATTAAAGGATGTGATGGATTCAATATTAGATTTTGTAACCAGCTTTAATTGTGGAATCAGCCACCCCAAAAGGATATTGGCTATTCTTCCGGCATTAAGTTCTGCTTTAGACAATATTCTGGCATTTTTCAATCCCAGTTTTTTACGAATATAATTCCCTGTTTCGGCATATCGTTTATTCTCCGAGACCAAAATAAAGCGTTCTCCAAAAATATTATTTTCCATCAGCTCTACAGAAATCCGTGCAACATCCCGGACATCCACATAAGATGATCCCCCGGAAAAGGTAAAATTATTTTTTTCAAATGTCGAAAAAAGTTCACCACTGCTTTGGTTCCAGTTTCCACTTCCTATGATAATTGCTGGATTGATGATGATGGTTTTCAGGCCCTCGGCTGAAGCTCTCCATACTTCCATTTCAGATAAATGTTTTGAAACGGCATAGGCAGGATGGTCAACCTTTGGATTAAAATCAGATTCTTCGTCAAGTTCCCCTTTTTCATTATAACCGTCCAAAACAGCCACAGAACTCACATGAAGAAATTTAGTAACAGACGAACCTTCACAAGCAAATAAAAGATTTTCTGTACCCTTGATATTCGTATGGTACATTTCTTTCTCATCTTGTGGATGAAAGCTTACTTTTGCAGCACAATGATACACTTCTTCTACGCCTTTCAGGGCATCTTCTAAAGAGTTCATGTCATCAAAATCTACATCTACCCATTCAATTTTATTAAAAAAATCATCAGAGTTTTCTGTATAAAACTGATATGAATGCTTTACTTCGTTTAAATTACTTGTTCTCCTTTTGGCAGCGCGTACTTTTTTTCCTTTTTTTAAAAGTTCCAAAATAATTACACGACCCAAAATTCCGGTTGCTCCCGTTACAAAAACCATCAATTATATTCCTACTTGGTTGTTGACTAAATTATAATAATATTTTTGATTCAGCAATTCTTCAATGTATTGAAAAATCATGTAAAATCCTATAATGCAAATTTGCGATTTTTAAAGGACAATTTTACTTTAGTTTGTTATTTAATTACACTCAAACATTATAAGGTTATTGAAAAATACTCTTTTTCAGGTTTTGGCTTAAGCCAATTGTTTGATTAAAATGATAAAAACGGGCTAAAGCCCGTTTTTATATATTGAATTAACATGTGATGACAAATTGATAAATAGTGATTACATTAGTAATCACATATTCTAAGCTAAGACCATATTATTTCTTCGTGGTGCTTTATCACATAAAAGATCAGCAATGCTCTTCGAAATAAGATTTTCTTCCGTAAGATTATCCAGCCAGAAAAATTCTCCGGCACCATTAATTTCAATAAAATAATATTCATCTTCAGGAGAAACAATGATATCCATTGCTCCATAATCAACATTATATACATCCAGAAGCTCTAAAACTTTAGCTTCAATATCTTTGGGAAGATCTGTTCTTACCCATTTATCGATTAGGTTTACCCCATCCTTTCTCCAGTCTACTTTTGCATCTTCAAACTGTTGTGAATCAATTTCGAACGCATATACATCCTGCCCTACTGCGGTTACTCTTAGCTCTCTTTTCTTTTCAATTTTCTTTTGGAATTGCATAGGGCAATACAACAGCGAATCCAGATCATCCAGCTTGTCCTCTTTAATCACGTTGGTAAATACAACACTTTCCACCCCATCTTCATAAATAGCAAAACCCGATTGCATCTTTCCGATAACATTCTGATGTTTCAGGATAAAATTTCTGGCTTCTTCAGGATTATTGGTAATACAGGTTTCCGGAATTTTAAATCCTATCTTATCCGCAATTTTTAACTGCTCCTCTTTACTGTCTAATCTTCTGTAAACACTTGGCTTACCCAGAGCATATACATCTATGGATTCTAAAAATCCAAAAAGAGTTGTTCTTATTTCACCCATCGCAGCACCATAGAATTTGGCATCTAACTCTTCCTTTAGCCCATCTCCCATATTGTAAGCTCTTCTGTACCACACCGCAGCAATATCATCTAAACGATGTTTAGCATCCGGAGTTTCGAGAATACTGATCCATTTTCCATCTTGGAAAGTAGTCGACAGTTTATTTTGTAAAGGATATAAATCGACATCAAAGCGGATGACCTCAAAGTTATTTTTAATAATATACTCCGTTACTTTTTGTATTGAAAAATTGTCCCCGGTATGGGTGATGATTAAAATTTTGTTATTCATTGGTTTTCATTCTTTTGATAAGGTTATCGGCAATTCTTTCCGCAATGGGAAAGTTAAGTTCTTTTTGTAACATTCCCCACTCTCCTTGTGGATTAACTTCAAGAAAATAGTAATTTTCATCTCTTCCTTTGATCATATCGATCGCTCCCATGTAGAGCCCCATTTCTTTCATCATTAAGGTAAGAGAAGACTTAATGTCTTCCGGCAATTCGTAAGCTGACCATGTATAATTTCCCTGATTAACACGCCAATCGGCATGTTCACTATTATTAATTTTACCCGTAAAAAACTCACCATCAACGTACATGATCCTTAGTTCATATTCTTTTTCTATATACGGCTGAAAAATCATAGGACAATACGCAATATCTGCCAGTGATTCTAAATTATCTTCTCTTATAATCGTTGTGGAGAGCATATTTTCACCTCCCATAGATTTGGCAATAACTCCATGCAGCTTTGCCACAGCTTTTCCATTACAATATGTATGAAAGAAGGCTGTAATCTCTTCTTCATCGTTTGAGAAAAGTGTTTTCGGTATCGTTAATTTATTTTTTTTAGCAATTTTCAGTTGATATAATTTGTTTCCATCCGCTTTCTTTTCAGCTTCAAAAGGATTGATCCAGGGAACATCTTCAAGAGCCGTGTAGAGATTATAACGAAGATTTCCATATTCATTGATGAAAATTTTCACATAGTCATCATCAAGCTCTTCAGGAATACTGATACGCCATCCTTTTCTATGCCACACTGCCTTGATATCGCTGGAACGGAACGTATTTCCAAACTCGTCAGTCAATTCAAACGAATGGTCAGTAATACTAATTTTCTGAAGGTAATTCAGGTGGTCTGAATTTAACCTGAAGTAGGGAATATTTTTAGAAGTAAGATATTCAAAGAAAATATCTATAGTATAAAAGTCATTGGAGTGCGTGATACAAAGAATCATTTTTTGCTTTTTATTAAAAAAGGAAACTTAGAGTGTAAGTTTCCTTTCTTATGATTTTAGTATGTTTTATTTTTCTTTAAAACAATTCACTATAATGGCACTGTTGGTGAATCATCATCTCCATCTGATGGATATTTCAATGTATGAGCCATATCCAAAGTTGGCTTAGTAACAACATCTCTTTCAGGAATTGTGATATCTGGTCCACCTCCTGTTACAGATTGAGGATCTTTCAGTTGTTTTTCAAGGAATGCTGCGAAAAATGGTTTTTTCTTTGAACTCTTGTTTTTCATAATGTTTTAATTTGGTTTAACTTAGTATTTTGTTGAAATTATTAAAAATGATCGATTGATACAAATGGATCTGATCTATAATTCTATATGATCTAAAGGTCCACCTTCATCACTATCAGAAGGATATTTCAAGGTTACATTATCATTTCTTACCGTAGTAACATTGTCAACCAAAACGGAAGTGATATTATCCTTGGAAGGAATCGTAATATTGTCTGAATTAGGTGAAGTAATAATTTCCCCACCTCCGGTTACTTTCTCAGGCTCTTGAATTTGCTTCTCCAAAAAAGAAGCAAAGAATGGTTTTTTTAGTTTTTTTGGTTTCATAAGTAAATATTTTTAACTTTTTTGATAAATCTAAAGTACAAAATTTCCCTTATGCAAAAAAATATATCACTCTTTTAAGAAAATTTTAACAATACAACAAACAGAGAATCAAATCAATCCAAACCCAAAAAATTCTTTACTACATGACTAAACTCTGTAGGGTTGTCAGCCTGTACCCAATGAGCTGCATTTTTAACAACGACAATTTTAGCCTTAGGAAACTGTTGTTTAATGGCAAATTCATCCTGTGGGAGAATATAATTGGATTTTTCCCCGGAAATAAATAAAGTTTCACCCTCAAACACTCCAAATTTTATTGCATTGGATACAAACTCATTATACTTTTCGGATAAGGTCTTAAGGTTAAACCTCCAATTTAGTTTTTTGTTATCATCCCAATATAAGTTCTTTGTTAAAAACTGAATGGTAGATTTCTCAGGAATATACTGACTAAGAACTGCTTCCACCTCATTTCTTGAACCTACATTATTGAAATCCACCGTTTCCAATGCTTTAATAATTCCCTGATGGTGTGGAGGATATGCTTTTGGAGAAATGTCAACCACAATAAGTTTTTCTACCTTTTCCGGATACCTTATCGCAAATTGCATTACTGCTTTTCCACCTAAAGAATGTCCCAGAACATGAGCTTTCTCTATTCCGTAATGATCCATATAATGCGCAATATCATCAGCCAGATCATCATGTGACATACTCTCCGAATGAAAACTTCTTCCATGATTTCTGAGGTCCAGTAAATAAACAGGAAGATACTCCCCTAAATCTTTTCCAAAGCTTCCCCAGTTGTCAAGCATTCCGAACAATCCGTGAAAGACCAATAAAGGAGTAGACGATTTATCCTCGCCAAATATTTTTGAATGTAAAATTTCCATAATTTTTATATTAGATATTAGGTGGTAATTGCAATGTGAAATGATGAATATTCTATTAATTCCCAAAACACAGGAAATCTTACCACTTAGCCAATCTCTTCAAATAAGCCTGAATCGTATTTTCCATACCCATATACAAAGCTTCCGAAACTAATGCATGTCCTATGGAAACTTCCAGCAAATTTGGTATCGTATCCGCAAAGTATTTTAAATTATCAAGACTAAGATCATGCCCCGCGTTAACTCCCAGGCCGAATTCGCCGGCAGCTAAAGCCGTTTCAAGATATGGCTTTATTGCCTGTTCTTTATTCGCAACATAATCCTTTGCATAAGCTTCTGTATACAATTCTATCCTGTCAGTTCCGGTTTTTGCAGCGTATTCTACTAATCCAGGATTAGGATCAAGAAAGATTGAAGTACGGATTCCTGCATTTTTAAATTCGGCAATAACATCAGTAAGAAAATCTAAGTGTTTTTTTGTATCCCAGCCGGCATTAGAAGTAATGGCATCATCTGCGTCAGGAACCAATGTTACCTGCTCGGGTTTCACTTCAAGGACCATATCGATGAAAGCACGGTGTGGATTCCCTTCAATATTGAACTCCGTAGTTACCAAAGGTTTCAGATCATAAACATCTTTTCTGGTAATGTGTCTTTCATCAGGTCGAGGATGGATGGTAATTCCCTGTCCTCCGAATTCCTGAATTTTAATTGCAGCTTCTGTTACACTTGGCAATTCGCCTCCTCTTGCATTTCTTAAAGTTGCAATTTTATTAATGTTTACACTTAGTTTTGTCATTTTTATAAGTAGATATTAGAGCTTAGATCCTATATATCAGATAAAATCCATTGAATATCCAACATGTAAGGTCTAATCTCTTATTTATTAAACTTTCACTGCAACCTGCATTACCTGCAGGTCAAATTCTTTTGAAGCAACCAACAGATGGTCAAAAATATCTGCCTGGATTTGCTCAAAACGCTCCCATTTGGAGTCGTTGGCAAAGCAGTATATTTCCAAAGGCAGCCCATGCGGAGTAATATCCAGCTGACGAACCATCACCACTCCTTTTTGATCAATATCCGGGTCATTTTCTATATATTTTTGGGCGTAATACCTGAAGACTCCGATATTGGTCAATTGTCGTCCGTTCACAATTTTATCATTATGAGCCAATGATTCTTTTTCCTTTCTGATTTCTATACTTTTTCCTTCCAGGTATTCTGAGATGAGATTGATATCCTTTAGACGATTGATTTCTTCATCATTTAAAAACTTAAAAGAATTGATATTAAAATAAATTGATTTTTTTATCCTTCGGGTATTCGATTCGGACATGATCTGAAGATTTTTGATCTCGGTAGTCAGCAGATCGTAAGTAGGAATCGTAGAAACCGTTTTATCAAAATTGGTGATTTTGGTCGTTAGAAGACTGATATCTGCTATATTACCTTCGATATTGTATTTGGGAATACCAATCCAGTCTCCAACTTTCATGTTTTTAGAAGTGGCAACATGAAGCCCTGTTACAAATCCTAAAATAGTATCTCTGAAAACAAGTACAAGTACAGCAGTGATAGCCCCCAAACTTCCCAGAATTGTTCCTCCTTTGATTCCGAAAATCACACAAATACCAACTACAGTAAGAATAAAAATTCCAAATATCTTGACCGATTCTGAAATAGCATTTAAAGCCATTATCTTATAAAAATCCTGTTTGATAACAAAATAATTCCTCAATGCTGTTAATGCCCTGAATAACATCCCGGCAATAACAAAAATGATCGCTACACTAACAATTAACCCCAATAATTCAAAACTTTTCGGATGTCTCCAAAAGACTGATTTAAGAGCATATTCAGCAAAATTCAATGCACCTAGATGAACTATTGAGTTTGTAATTCTTGACTGATAGATTGATTTTAGAACAGGATATTTTTCTTTATCAAAAAAGAATTTGAATATCGTATTGACAAGAATTTTAAAAATAAAATCTATTACATAGACAAATCCTGCCAAAAATAAAAATTTAAGGATAATCTGACAGGTAAGTACCAAGTCATTGGGCACATTAGCGCTTACAAAATAATGGATCTGATCACTTATATCCTGTAAAAAGTCTTTGGTGTCTTGTAACTCGTCTTTCATTATCGCAAATTTATGAAATTTAAGGATCATTTTAATTAAAACCTATCCATCAATTTTTATCCCAAAATGGATTTTATTTTCATTTTTAATAAAATTTTAAAATCATTATTTTAAAAAATTATTAATTTACTTAAAACATCAACAAATAGGTAAAAAATTAATTAAAAAACATTATTTAAAATAAACAATACTCAAAATTTATCATATTATATTATTTTATATTTAATTATTTATTAAATTTGGTTCAAACTAACCCCATAAAAATCAATCAGATATGAGAAAAAACTACTTATTTATTTTATTGTGTGTATTCACACTGTTTATCAACTGCTCCGGAGGAGATGATTCTGCAACACCTTCCGAAAACGTTGGACCACCTGCTATAAAGACAGGAAAACTTATCGGTAAAGTGATGTCACAAAATGGCACTAAGCCTATTGGAGGTGCTTCAGTTTTTACATTTGACGATCAGTATAAAATTTATTATACCACTTCAGATGCCAACGGTAACTTTACATTGGATGCTCCGGCTGGAAATCGGACTATCCATATTCAGACGGGTAATGGTAGTAATTTCCGTACGGAAATTTCCGCAACTGTAAAAGATCATGAAACCTTAAATCTCGATGTCAGCCAAACCAAGCTCAATCAGGTTGCAAAAATAGCTTATGTAAAGGGAGCGTATGATAAAATTGAGGATATCATTCAGACTTTAGGCTATAATGCCACCGAAATTACTAATGCCGATCTTGCCAACTTAACTGCTATTGCACAATATGACATTATATTTCTCAACTGTGGTTCAAGAAATAATTACTCTTCAAATCCTGGACTCTATACTGTAATTGATGCTAATCTAGCCATTTTTGTTGCTAATGGCGGGAGTATCTATGCTTCGGATTGGGATGTTTCCTATCTGGTAGGCGGAACAAGCAATACGAGTAACTGTTCAATGACCGGAGGGTTTGTTCCTGATACCAAGTTATGTTCTAAAAACATCGGAAGCACAGGTACCCTGGATGCTACGGTAAACAATGCCGGACTTACAACGGCTTTAGGATTTAATACACTTAACATCAACTATGATTTAGGGGCATGGCAAAAAATAATTAATTACGACCCGGCTTATTGGGAAGTGTTGGTTAAAGAAACCTCATCAAATGATGCCCTGATGATCAGAACCAATCATTTCTCCGCAACAGGTATTCCTACCACTCCAATAGGAAACGCTCCCAATTCAACATTTGTAACGGTTTGTATTACTTTACCAGGCAACATTCAGATCAGTATTTCAGTTCCTCAGGTACTGGTTCCTTATTTGGTAGCGTTAGGGGCCACAGTGGGGCCTTGCTCGGGATCTTCAACCAGCGGGTATATTTATTATACCACTTTCCATAATCATGCTTCAGGAAACATCGGCAACGCAGGTGTGATTCTGCAATATGTAATCTTAAACTTATAGAAAATTCTCAACTTATATGAAAAGGTGGCTTTTTTAAGGCCACTTTTTTTATATTGCATTATATTTTTAAAGAATGGATACTACATTAATTAATATTCTTTGTCTTATTTTACTTGTCCTGGGCATACTGGGCACCTTTCTCCCGGTGCTGCCTGGACTGTTACTCAGCCTTTGCGGATTGTTGATTTACAAATTCGGTACAGATGCGGATCTCCCGATGTTGTATATCTGGGTTTTCGGGATTCTTACCGCAGCTTCTGCTGTTCTAAATTATGTGATCCCGGCCAGAACCAACAAAAAATATGGCGGCACAAAATGGGGAAGCATCGGTTCAGTAGTCGGAACTATTGCAGGTATGTTTATTCCCATCCCTTTAGGATTTCTGATCGGTATGTTTGCAGGAGTATTTATTGGAGAACTTCTTCACGACAGTAAGGACATGGATAAGGCCCTGAAATCCACAAAAGGAGCCTTTATCGGATTCATATACGGTACGGGATTCAGTTTTGTGGTAGGTGTGGCAATGTTTTTGGTAGTAATATTGAATATGCTTGATTATATTTAAAAAAGAAATACCATGATATACAAAACCATTGTACTCAGTTTAGGAATGCTTGTGCTTACCAATTGTAATGCACAAAAGGGGTCTAAGCCATCCGCAGCAACCAACACAAAAGAAAAAACGATGAATAAGGAAGGAGACATTATTTACTTCAATGAGGGAGAAAACAGATTCCTCAAAGAATACCAGATGAATGTTACTTTTACCAATATTTCCGAAGACAGCCGTTGTCCGGAAGGCGTTAATTGCATTTGGGCAGGTGTCGCGGTGGCCAATGTACTGGTTATGGGGACTACAACGAGACCTGTAACGTTAACATTAGCCACAATGGATAATCCGGGAAGAAACTATGTACAATCTGCAGAATTTAATGGATATACCATCTCATTAAAAGATGTTACCCCCTATCCGACTGCACAAGAAGGAACAAAAGGACTTCCGGGAAAATACAAAATTGGAATTACCATCAAAAAAACAGGCGAAAAAACTACCACGAAATAGGTTTCTTCCCTTTTGAGATAAGATATTCATTAATTTTTGAGAAAGGCTTGCTTCCAAAAAACCCCCTGTATACGGAAAAAGGTGAAGGATGTGCCGATTTCAAAATAAAGTGCTTGGCCGGATCAATAAGTTCGGCTTTTTTTTGTGCAAAAGCTCCCCAAAGCACAAAGACTACATTTTCTTTTTTATCTGAAATCTCCTTAATGATAAAGTCTGTAAATTTTTCCCATCCCAAATCTTTATGGGAATTGGGAGAATGAGCACGTACTGTTAATGTTGCATTTAGCAACAGTACTCCCTGTTTTCCCCAATCATCAAGCTCTTTAGAAGTCCTTACTACTCCAAGGTCATCTTTCAATTCAATAAAAATGTTCTTTAGAGAAGGTGGAGCCGCCACCTGCTCTGAAACAGAAAAGCACAATCCGTTAGCCTGGTAATCATTATGATAAGGGTCCTGGCCAATAATCACTACTTCAATATCATCAAAAGGTGTAATTTCCAGTGCCCTGAAAATTTGATTTTTCGGGGGAAATACTTTGGTGGTTGCGTATTCTTGTTTTACCTTCTCCCAAAGGTTTTTAAAATATTCGGTACTTTTTATAGGTGCTAAAACTTCTGTCCAGGTCATTGTTTCAATTCAATAATTTGAAAATGGGTTAATTTATTGATTAGATGCCTATTGGCTAATTACTCCGCTACAGGTCAATTATTTCTTTAAGCTAAAAATAATTCCCTCAGGAAAGTCTTCATCTTTTTTATCCTGTTCTAAAACAAAATTATATTTTAAAAGCAAGGTTTTTGAACTATTATTATCTTGATGGGTAGTAGCTATAATCTCCTGCAAATTTAATTCATTAAAACCAAAATGTAAAACAGCATCCAATGCTTCAGACATAATTCCCTGTCTGTGGTAGTCCGGCAAGAGCTCATAGCCTACTTCTGCTATCTTTCTGTCTTCAGAAAAATTCCACAAACATATCGTTCCGATAAGGTTGGGTTGATCTTTATATGAAATACCCAGATATACAGTTTCGTTATTTTGGGTATTTCTTTTTATCGTTAAAATAAAATCCAGTGCATCATAATTCGTTTTTGGTGAATTACGCAAGATGTATCTGTTGATTTCTTCATTGCTACGGATCCTAAGAATGTCTTCAACATCGGTTTCTTCAATATTTCTTAAAATCAAACGATTGGTTTCTATTCTCATATTTCAAATGTACTAAAACATTCATTTAAAAAAGATCATGACCATAAAATTTTCAAAATATCTCATTTTCAAATTATCATCTTCATCAAATTCACAATTTCTCACTAAATTTGCATTGTGTATATAAATAAAGAAGATTTAGACGAATTAGAATTTCCGCAATTGCTCGCGGAAATTTCTCCTTTTGCGTATTCTCCGAAAACGAGAGAAAAAATTCTTCAACTTCGTCCTATGGAAATCGACGAAGCAGAGCTTTCTTTGAAAAAAACTTCGGAATATCTTTCAAGTTTTGAAAGTTCAAATGCTATCCCATTCGATGAATATGAAGATATTGAAGCGGAACTGAAATTAATGCTGATTGAGAACTATCGACTGGAAAACAGCGCATTCATCAAGATAAAAACACTCACGGAACAAATCGGAAAGCTACAAAAGTTCTTTCCCACCATGCCGGATACTTTTCCCAATCTTCTGGAAAATGTTTCAGTTCTTGAATTTAAAAAAGAGATCATTGATAAGGTTGATAAAGTCTTCAACCGTTTTGGAGAGGTAAAAAGCGAAGCTTCACCCGTTCTAAAAATATTACGGACAGAGATTCAGCATGCCAAAAAAGCAATTCAGGAAAATTTCAACCGTGCCTTGTTCAATTATGGGCAAAGTGATTTTCTGGATGACATCCGTGAGAGTATTATAGAGGACCAAAGAGTTTTAGCAGTAAAATCTGCGTATAAAAAAAGGGTTTCCGGAAGAGTCTTGGGACTTTCAAAAACAGGATCCATTACCTATATACAGCCGGACAGCGTAGTCAGCCACTATTTTAAATTGAAGGAAGCTGAAGAGGAGGAAAAGAAAGAAATTGATAAGATCCTGAGGAAACTTACAGCTGAATTAGCCGAATTTCAACCTCAGCTCTGGAGGTATCAAAAATACATTTTTGATCTTGATTTAACGAGGGCAAAAGCCAAATTTGCAGAATTAATCCATGGAGTACTGCCTAAAATCAACCGCCATAAAACCCTGAGATTAAGAGAAGCTTTTCATCCATTGTTATGGCTAAGGAATAAAGCAGAGAACAAAACGATCCACCCACAAACATTGAGTCTGACGGAACATAACAGGATCATCTGTATCTCCGGTCCCAATGCAGGGGGAAAATCAATAACCTTAAAAACGGTAGGATTACTACAGCTGATGATCCAAAGTGGAATCCTTGTTCCCACTCACCCGAAATCCGAAATGTTTTTCTTTGACAAAATCATGACGGATATTGGAGACAATCAGTCTATAGAAAACCATCTTTCGACATATTCTTCGAGATTAAAGAAAATGTCCGGAATCATCAGGGAATCAGACGCCAATACGCTCCTGTTAATTGATGAGTTTGGAACAGGTTCCGATCCGGAACTGGGAGGTGCCCTGGCAGAAAGTTTCCTTGAATTTTTCTACGACAAGAAAAGTTTCGCGATTATCACCACACACTATACCAATATCAAACTGGTGATAGAACAACTTCCTAATGCTGAAAATGCGGCGATGTTATTCAATGAAGAAACTCTGGAACCGATGTACAAGCTGGAAGTAGGCCAGGCAGGAAGTTCCTTTACTTTTGAAGTTGCCGAAAAGAATAAAATTCCGAGATTCATTATCCATTCTGCAAAGAAAAAGGTAGAACACGATATTGTAAACCTTGATAAAACCATTGTTAAGCTACAGCAGGAAAAATTTGAAGTTGAAAAGCTTAAAACAGATCTGGCTGAAAGAAAGGAATCGGTAGAAGATAAACGGGATAACCTTCAAAAGCTGAATGAACAACTTCAGCAAAAATTATTCAATTTTCAAAAGCTGTATGAAGAAGAACATCGGAAGCTTCAGTTCGGGAACAAAATCGAATCTTTTATCGAAAGCTACGTTAAGGGAAAATCCAGGAAGGATGTGGTAAAAGATTTCGTGAAGATTTTAGAACAGGAAAAATTCAGAAAAATAGGTGCTGATAAAGATGAAACCAAACGTCTTCAGATTGTAAAAAGAAAGATCACCCAGCAGCTGAAAAAAGAAGAGGTTATTGAAAAAATCGCAGAAACCAACGAAAAAATAGAAGAAAAACGCAAAACCGATCGTGAGATCTGGATGAAAGTGGGACAACGGGTGCGTATTACAGGAAGTACCAGTGTCGGCACGATTGAAAAAATTTCAAGAAATAAAGTGATTGTCAATTATGGAACCTTTAAAACGACCATTGATGCTGATGAGCTTGAAAGAATTTAAAAATTAATTTAATAATAAAGGAGAGTGCTTTTAGCACTCTCTTATTCTTTACTCTTTATTCTTTACTCTTCCTTCTTCCCAAAAAATTTCGCCTTACCAAATTTCTATCCCCCTCTAACCTAACAGAATAAATTTCTTTTGTAAAAACTTCCTTTAGCAAATAAAGAAGATTTAGGAAGCTATAATTATGTTCCGAAATGCTTTTAATTTATATATTTGAAGTATCAAAAATTTTTCATGATGATTTCCGTAAACAAAGCATTCTATTTATCTGCCTTCAGTTTATTTTCATTAGCCTTCCTAAAAGGGCAGCAAAAAATTCCTTTTGGAGTTGTAAAAGCAGAAGAAGGCTATGCCAATGTACGGGTGGCAAAGGATAATTACAGAAAAATTGTAGACAAAATCAGAATGCGTAAAGGGGATGTTTTTCTTTATGTAAAACCGGCTCCCGGAGAAACAGAATGGCTATGGATCAAATATCCCGATAAGCAGGATACTGAAAAGCCTTTTGTGAGATATGAAAATCTTGATAAGGAAGGTATGGTGAATAAAGACCGTGTAGCCTTTATTGATCAGTTGCCTCAATATACACCTTCCAAATCCAAAAACGGAAGATCACTCATTTTCACAGATAATAATAACCCCAAAATACCTACCGCTCAAAGGAGTAAAGTAATCATCGATATTTATCCTTCTAATGCCAGCTACCGTAAACAGGAAAAAGATACGGATGGAACGATATTAACCATTGATAAAGTTAAACCCTGGGGAATAAGCAAAGAACTTCCGGAAGGGATGACCGAAATCAAATCGATCCGGGTACAGCAGGTGGGGCGTGGCTCTGTCTTTGTGAGAGAAGCCATCAAAAATATGTTCCAGCCTACTATGGATTTCAATAACATCAGTGTAGCTGCTATTGATAATGATAATATTTTCCTTTATATGGTGAACGGATCGGGTGAAAACAGGTATACCACACTCTGGACAATCAGACAGGGCCGGGTGGCTCATCAGATTATTTTTAAAAATCCGGAATAATTCACCTTACTTCTCTGTATTATCCTTATTTTTGCACCTGAAAAAGTCTTACCACTTATTCATCACAGGAATGGGTTCTGCCTAACGCAGATTAAAAGGGAATCGTGTGAAAATCACGAGCTGTCGCGCAACTGTAAGTAACAAAAGTCTTTATGTAGGATCCACCGTGCCATGCATGGGAAGGGATTAAAGATGTTACAAGTCAGGAGACCTGCCTTTTCTTTGAACAAGAAACTTTCGCGGCCTGAAGTTTATTGATCTGATGGATGTTTTCAGGAATATACTAATTCCTTGATTATTCTGTTTATTTCAATAATTTCATCCCGCTTTAATTTAATAATGAAATATGACTACAGAAGAAAGAATTCAAGCATCTGAAACCAGAATCTTTAAAGCGGTTTTCCCCAACACAACCAATCATTACGATACCCTTTTTGGTGGTACAGCGATGCAATTGATGGATGAAGTGGCATTTATTACCGCTACCCGCTTTGCAAGAAAACGAGTGGTAACTGTAAGCAGCGACAAAATTGATTTTAAAAAGCCTATTCCTGCAGGAACTATTGTAGAATTGATAGGAACAGTTTCCCATGTCGGGACTACCAGTATGAAGGTAAACGTAGAAATTTATACAGAACAGATGTATTCGTATGAAAGAGAAAGAGCTATTGTAGGAGATTTCACTTTCGTAGCTATAGACGAATTTAAAAAGCCTGTACAGATACTATAATCAGAAAAAAACGCAAGCCTTCGGCTTGCGTTTTTATTTATCTTAAAACTTTTTCTGTTTCTAAACTTTTACTAAGTAAAAACTGGAATGCTTCTCCCATTTCATCAGAAGCCCGGCTGATGGCATTTTCCAGCATATTCCTGATCTGGCTTTCTGTTACCTTAGCTTCTGTCCAGCTTTTTCCTGAAGTATGCGAATTCAGAATAAACGGCATGATCCTGTCTATTGCACAGGCAAAAATAGCATCAGGGGTTTGCTCTTCTTCAAATTCCAACCACAAATTAAAGAATTCCGAACGCAATGGTTCATCCAGAATCCCGAAAATTTTCTGGGCAGACAATTTTTCTCTTTCAAATTTGCCCACCATGGCTTTTTCGTCAAATAAAAATGTATCTCCAGCTTCAATTTCTACCAGATCGTGGATAGAAAGCATCCGTATCACCCTTAACAGATCGATATCAGCCCTGTTTTTAGCATAGGGGAAAAGTACCTGTGCTAAAATAATGATCTGCCATGAGTGTTCAGCAGTATTTTCTCTTCTTGAATCATCCGCATTATAATTCCTTCTCTGTACATTTTTTAATGCATCTACAGCAAGGATAAAATCAATTTCCTTTTGTATTTTCATGTTTCCTATTCTTTATAATATTCTTTGATTGGATATCTCTTTGTTTTTATGATCCATTTATTTTTAATCTTTTCGCGTCGGGTTACTTTTACAGATTCACCATTCATGGCATCTTCCTCCAGTTCAAAGATCTTATCAAGCCCTTTTCCGGGCAGCACCCTGTATTCTGTGGTTAAATGCCAGCAACAACCGGATTTAGAAAAAGTTATGAGTCTTTTCCTTTTTGGATCTGTCTGAAACATTCCCAGATTTTCGCGGGCAAGATCAGTTAATTCCTCACTGATCACGAATTGCTTTCTTGTCGTATTATAGACATATACATCATAGGAAGGACCACCATAGCTGCTTTCATTACCATTTCGGATAGCAATATCTTCAAAACCGTCAAAGTTAAAATCTTTAAATATCAGCGGGCTCTGTTCATCATAAAGCTGAATAACATTAACACTAGGTTGTTGATCCTTACCAAGGTAAAAATAAAGATCATCAGAAGTGAACTCCTGTAAAGTCCGCGAGGTCCTTTTATCTTTCAGTATAATTGTACCATTTCCACTACATTTATCAGCATCACAATCCTGAACAGTGATCTCCGCATTATACAATAAGGATCCATCTTTAATTTCAAAATGCTGCTGACCGGAGCAAAAAGATCCTAAAACAATAAAGATGATCAAGATTACAGAACTATTCAAAATTAACTTTTTTGCTCAGTATACAGATGACTGAAAATTTCCATAACAAAAATAAGAATAGCGTTAAGAATGACCATCATTTATCTTCTATTTTAATTGATTTTGATTTTCTTAAAAAAATAGATAAAATTTATTTAATTGAAAATCAGCTAATTAAATAAAAATAAATAAAAATTTCACTACTTTGTATTGCATAATACCATTTTAATTACATATCTTTGTAATGTAAAATAAGAATAGGTTCAACTAGCTAGGAACCGGATTCTAAATATAACTAATTAAAACCTTATTAAGATGAATACTGAAAATACCAAAGCGCAAATGCGAAAAGGGATTCTGGAATTCTGTATTTTAAGTCTTATCAATCATCGTGAAATGTATGTTTCCGACCTTATAGATGAACTAAAAAAAGGAAAACTGGATGTAGTAGAAGGCACACTCTACCCTCTTTTAACAAGATTAAAAAATGGTGAGTTTCTCTCTTACAGATGGGAAGAATCAACAGGAGGTCCACCGAGAAAATACTACCAGATTACAGAAAAAGGAAAGTTGTTTTTAGGTGAACTTCTCAATACCTGGAACGAATTAACAGATTCAGTAAACCAAATCACTCAAAAAAATTAAAAAACAAAGCTATGAACAAGACACTCTCAATAGGACTCGCAGGTTTTTCTTTTACAATAGAGGAACACGCATACATAAAGCTAAGCGATTACCTTAATGCCCTAAGAAGCTCTCTGGATGCTTCAGAAGCAGATGAGGTAATGCATGACATAGAAATAAGAATGGTTGAAATCTTCAGAGATTCATTAGGAAAAAGAGAAGTTATCAACGATACTGATGTAGAAGGAGTAATTGCACAAATCGGAACACCGGAAAAAATCGAAGAACAGGAAGAAGCATATTATTCAGAGAAAAACTCTAAAAGAACAAGCCACTCAGGCGCTGAATATTCAGACAAAAGACAATTATTCCGTGATCCTGAAAGACAAAAGATCGCCGGTGTGTGTGCAGGTCTGGCCCATTATGTAGGAATGGATATTACTGCCATGAGAGCAATCTGGCTTGGAGTATTTATCCTGGGAATATTTACAGCTGCTATATCCTCTTCACTTATTGCATTACTTTATATTATTCTGTGGATCGTACTTCCCAAAGCAGAAACTGCTGCAGATTTTTTGAAAATGAAGGGAAAGCCTATGAACTTCGACAATCTTAAAAATGAATCGAATAAGCTGGTACAATTTGCCAACGAATCTACTCAGAGAGTCGGAGAAATATACATCGAAAACAAACCTTACATTAATAATGCAGGAAGCGGGATATGGAACGTAGTGAGATATGTTCTCGGAGGAATCTTCGCACTGATCTCTTTTTCTTGTCTGATCGGAGTATTTGTAGTCTTCGGATTTATGGGAACTAATGATTTCCCTCCTATTAACGAAATGAATTTCTATTTCGACAATGACGGAATGAAGTATACCATTATGGCCATGATCATTTTAGGAAGTTTAATTCCTGCCCTGTTATTTGCCTTATTAAGTATCAAATTAATTTCGCCTAAAACAAAATTAAGAAATACGGGTTGGGTTTTGGGAGCATTATTCCTTGGATTGATCGCATTATCTACTTATTTCGGAGTGAGCATGGCAAGAAAAGACATGTTTCTAAAAGGCCACAAAGAAGACACAGAAGAGGTATCTATCAATACGACATCAGACAGTGTTTATGTAGATCTTAAGCAAATTGTTATTCCACAAAACTTCCTTGGATATGACGATGACCTTTACTCAGATAAAGTAAACGTTTTCAAAAAGAACTGGATCCATGTTGACGTAACAAGAAAAGCCGATATAAAAACCCCTTACTTAATCATTAAAAAAGAAGCAAGAGGATATAATATCCCGTTAAACGTAAGTGTTCCTGTAGAAGTTGTAAACAACAAGGTGATACTCCCTAATTATATCAAATATCCATATGAACATCGTTTCAGAGATTACAGTATAGAATATGAGCTTGTAGTTCCACAGAATGTAGTGGTACTTCCAATCAAAAAAGACGGAATTAATTTCGACGGGGACCTGAACGGTGACGGAATAGATGACGATGATGAAAATTCTGATGATGATCAGGCAAATATCAGAATCGAGAAAAATAAGATCTCCGTTAATGGTTCTACTATAGAGTACAACTCCAATGATAAGGATAGCATCATTATCAACGGAAAAAAAGTTCCAAACTCTAAAGCAGAAAAGATAATGGATTCCGTAAAGTCTGACATCAAGAAAAAAGGTAAAGTAGACATCCAGATCAAGGATGGAAAAGACGAAATTTCCATAAAAACCAAATAATAAACTGCAGAGAGTGGCAGAAGGTGTGAATGGAAGACAACAGTTTGAAATTCACACTCTTCTTCTCTCAAAAGTGACAAAAAATATTATTTATTAGTTCTTTATGTTAAAAAATTGTCATACCTTCGTATAGTTATTTAATTCATAACCAAATCAATTAAAAAAACCTCAACCATGGTACAAGTAGCATTAGAAATTATAATGAAAATCGTAGATTTAATCAGCGGTTTATTTTAAGAGCGATAATATTTCAATATATTTGTAAAGTATAACCTTTTGGTTATACTTTTTCTGTTTTAATACGAAATCTATGAAAAAACTAATCGGCAAAATAATGTTGAAACTGATGGGTTGGAAAGTCGTGCTTCAGGGCGACGTTGACAGCCTTAACAGGTGTATTCTTGTAGTAGCACCTCATACCCATAACATGGAATACATTTTAGGGAATTTTGCTTATTGGTCTTTGGAAAAGCCATTGAAGATAATCATTAAAGATGCTCATACCAAAGGATGGTATGGCGGAATCGTGAAAGGTCTGGGAGGAATTGGTATCGACAGAAGTCAGAAAAATGATCTTGTTAATTTTGTTGCCAAGCAATTTGCAAAGGAAGATTTCAGTTTGGTTATTACTCCCGAGGGAACCAGAAGTTGGGTTCCGAAATGGAGAAAAGGTTTTTACCATATGGCTTTAGCTGCAAAAGTTCCTATTGTTCTGGCTGCCGGGGATTTTAAAAGGAAGATTATTTATCTCGGATATACGATCCCTTATGAAAGAATTGCTTCGGCTCCTTTTTCAGAAATTATGGATGAGATCCAGAATTATTATATAAAAAATGATATTGTCCCGAAAGTTCCTGCCAACTGGAATCCCAATATCATGGGAACAGAAAATGGAGCACAATCATAAAATAATTACCGCTATATGAAAGATATGACCAAAGAGGAGTTATTGAACTTTCTTAACAACTGGGGTGAAGAAACCTTAGCAAAAGCACTTGAAATAAAATTTATCGATATTGATCAGGAAAACGAAGTCCTTACGGCAACAATGCCGGTTTTACCCAGAGTACATCAGCCATTTGGAATTCTCCACGGAGGAGCAAGTTGTGTATTAGCGGAAACGTTGGGTTCAAGCCTGTCCAATATTTTTATCGACGGTGAGAAATACTATGGTGTCGGTACCAACATCAACTCCAACCACTTAAGAAGCAAAAAAGATGGAATTATTACCGGTACGGCACGTTTCATAAGAAAAGGAAAAACAATGCATGTTTCTGAAATTGAGATCCGTGACGAAAAAGGACAACTGATCAACCACACCACAATGACCAATAACATCATCAACCGGTAATTTCATTACTAATAAAAATACAAAGGCTCAAGTATATTTGAGTCTTTTTTATGATATAGTGCAAGAATTTCAAAAAACAATCCAATTGATTTTGACGTTTCTAAGACTAACAATACCTTTGCATAACGGAAAAGCAGCTTAGCATTTTTATTTTTTCTAGGCATTTTTCTAAAAGCAGCAGAATCATGATTTACTTCAAATTTCCTTTTAACGAAAAGCTATATACCACCAATAAAGAATCTTTAAAGAATTCAGTAACCGTTTATCCATTTCATAACTCAGGCCATCTCCGTTTCAAAGGTGATATCATCGAAGTCAAAGCAGAAGATTTTCATAATCGTACAATCACAGAATTTTCTTTACCCAGCGATCCCGATGGTTATACCGGCGAAACTAAAGATGAGTATCTGGATAAGCTGGGCAAAGTCATTAAAGTAATCAGAGAAAACAATCTGCCAAAACTTGTTCTTTCGAGAAGAAAAATTATTAAAAACTTTTCTGAAATCAATGTAAAGGAAAGTTTTAAAAATCTATGCAATGCTTATCCCAATGCTTTCAGATATGTTTTTGTGAATGGAGAGAATTCCTGGATGGGAGCTTTTTCAGAGGTATTAGGAAAGTTTGATAAAGTTACCCATACTTTTGAAACCATGAGCCTGGCAGGCACACTACCCGTATCTGAAACCTGGTCCGAAAAAGAAATTGAGGAACAAAAACCGGTTTCAAACTATATTCAGGATATTTTTGAGAAGTATGCCATATTGGGTCATATAGAAAGATCTGCAACATATGATCATATTTCAGGAAATATTAAACATCTCAGAACGGATTTTAAAGCAAAGATCAAACCTGAAGATGTAGACCATATCATTAAAGAGCTACATCCTACTCCTGCCGTTTGTGGAATCCCTAAAGACTTCTGCAGGGATAAGATCGAAGAATATGAAAAATTCCCCCGTGAATTTTATGCCGGGTATATCAAAATCGAGACTGAAGAAACCATACAGTATTTTGTGAATTTAAGATGTGCAAAACTTTATAGTAACTCAGTGCATTTATTTGTAGGGGGTGGAATTACGGCACAAAGCAATCCTGAAAAAGAATGGCAGGAAACAGAACTAAAATCTGAAGCTGTTTTAAAAAATCTGATGATTTCTTAAATCCGAACCTTCACACAAATAAGAATATGGCGCTCTTTGTTGTTGCTTATAACAGGAATAACAGTTCGTATAAAACCAAGACGAAAGCCACCCTATCCTGAAGGCTACAACCAGATACTTTTCTTTAGGACTTCCCCATAAATCCTCTGTTGATCAAGGGTTAAAAACGAATACATTAAGTAATCGCTTACTAAGAGATCAAAAGTTTTTGAAAATTAAATAAATTATTATGTAATTGCTAGGTTAAATTAAAAACTAATATTCAATTATATGATTTATTGAAAATTTTCCTAATAAAACATCTATAAACAACAATATAAACAGTTGATAATCAATAAATAAAATACGATTCATTTATTTTTTTGTAATTTTGCACAAAACAAATGAATGAAAAAGTCTATCTATTATCATAGGAGGAAGATCCCTGATGCTCTTATTTCATTAATATCCTTCCTCACTTTCGCAAATTTTACTAAAATTCAAAAAATGTAGTTCACAAACTATATCCATAACTGATTGAACTAACATATGTACTTAAGATAAGGCTTTGCTATTATCCTGAGATCTGATGTGACTAATAAAACAAAAAAACAAAATGATGTTAAAAAGAAGTAATAAAATTACAAAAGCTATTGTATTTCTAATGATCGTATTATTAGCTGGTTATGCAATACAGTATTCACCTTTAATTTTAAAGCCCATATTTACTTTAGTAAATCAGGAAAAATAGGCTTCAGCAGAATCGATAAAATATAGGAAATAAAAAACCACTTTCGAATTTTATTGAAAGTGGTTTTTATATTATTTAAAAAAGATTATTTCTTTACTCCTATCTTACTCCAGGTATTCAATACGAAAAGTAAAATGAGTCCGATCACCGCGGAAGCAATTGAAAAAACAAACTTCAGGTTATCTTCAGATAAAACTTCTGACTGCCAGTCCAACGCGTAAAGATTAATTGCGATGAAAACGATAAATAGTATTAAAAATACTTTATAAAACTTCTGCATAATTCTTAAAAATTAAAATAGTTTTGCACCAATTGGGCAAAGTTAGCGGTAAATAATTTAATTGAAATAGCTAAAAGGATAATACCGAAAACTTTCTGTAGAACAGCTAATGTAGCTTCTCCCATTTTCTTCTCCAGCCACTTAGCTGATTTCAGCACCAAATATACGAAAATTGTATTGAGAATTATTCCACAGATAATATTAATATCATGAAATTCAGCTCTCAAGGATAAAGTCGTCGTTAATGTTCCTGCTCCTGCAACAAGAGGAAAAGCGATAGGAACAATAGATGCTGACTTGGCCTCCGTTGTTTTATTGATTTCAATTCCCAGAATCATTTCTATAGCAATAATGAAAATGACAAATGCCCCGGCAATGGCAAAGGAGTTAACATCCACTCCAATGAATTTGAGGATTTTATTTCCTACAAATAAAAAAACCATCATGATAATCCCTGCTGTAATTGATGCCCTTCCCGCTTCAATCTGTCCGAATTTCTGTTGAAGACTTACAACAATAGGAACCGACCCGATAATATCAATAACAGCAAAAAGAACCATAAAACAGGTTAGAACTTCTTTCAAAGAAAACTGATCAAAAATTTCCATCTTTCGTATTTAATAATTTCGCAAAAATATGAAAAATAAATAACTATTTGCTAATCTTTGAATACAAATTAACAATAGCGATCAACAGCTCATCCATTCCTTCTGATGATTTCACAGGAGAGAACTTTTCTATCTGGATCTTTTGTGATAAAGTTCTGTATTCTTCAGCAACAGCCACCCCTTTATAGCTTTCAAGGAAACTCACAAAATCTTTTGAAGAGCCCTGGAAATACTCTTTCCTTACTTCTGCATCCAGTTCATCAACCGTCTGAAAGAATTTCTGGTAGTCTTCACTGTCTTTAAGATTTTCCAGATAACTGAAATAATCATTAACATCAGTTTTAAGCCTTTGTCGTATCTCCTTTTCTGTTTCCGCTACAGATCCCAGAGGTTTTACAGCTACAGTTTCTTTAATCAATTTACGCTTTTTTTGCCAAGTCTTGAATAACAGATATAGAACAAACAAAGTAAGAAGAATAGCAATGTTAGTTAAAAGAATGTTCCAGTGAAACTTATTCTTTTCTTTAACTTTAAACGTTGTCGTCTTAAGAACTGGTGTATTTACCGTTTCTAAAAGACTGTTTGTGTACTCATTTACTCTTTCAACCGTAGATCGGGCTTCCATGATCTGGTCATGGGAGAAAGCGTTTACCGATAATGTTTCCTGTCCCAGGTCTACATATTCTTTACTTGTCGGATTAAAGAATGCAAACTGTTCCGTTTTAATTGAAATGGGTCCTGCTTTCTTAGGAATAACAACATAATTTGCCAGAATTTCACCTTTAATCCCTGCTAATCCGGGAACTACCTTAGTTGTAATCTTAGGCTTAAAAACTTCATAGTCCGGAGATTCTGCAATCGTAGGTAAACTCATATCCGTTAAATTCCCTTCTCCTGAAACCTTTATGATCACATTCAACGGTTTTTTAACTTCAACTTTTTCTTTAGTTGCATTAAAAACACTCACGTTAAAGTTTCCTACTGCATTTTTAAAGCATTCCGGTGAGCCTTCAGGTAATCTTTTTACATTAAGTTTTACTTTATTGGAAAGTATTTTATTTTTACTGGCATAGCTGCTTAATGAGGCTGAAACAGAAGGAACTTCCACATATCCTGCTTCATTAGGGAATATCATAAACATGGCTAAAACCTGTGAAGCCATATTTCCATAGTCAGAAGGATCAATTTCAGATCTGTTGAAATTAATTGCGTGAACATTGATGTTTCCCTGGTTGGGAAGACGAATATTTTTTACCCTTCTGAAATTATCAATATTTCTGGAATAAACCTTTAATACAGCAATGGTAGGCTGATCCTGATATACTTCCCTGTCTTCAATTTCCATATTAAGATATACGTCATTTGAAGCGCTGGCTACGGACTTTTTCTCAACATCCCTTACAAAAATATCGAACGGTTCGGTTTTATAGATTTTATTGTTGATGGTAACCAGTACGGAACCGATTTTTACTTTCCCTTTTTGTTTAGGCTCCAAAGCTACCCGGGTCACGTATTGTGTAATAACCGTATTGGTTTCGGGATCCATATAGCCACTGCTAACAGATCCGCTCCCAACCATATTGAATTTGGATAAGTCGGGTAAACGCAGTGGAGTCTGCTGGTTATATTCACTCCCGTTCAGTTCAAGAACGATGGTGAGATTTACAATATCCTTGCTGCTATAATCCGTTTTATCAGGAGTTACGGAAATATTAACCTGTCCGTAAGAAATTACGGAAGTCAATAGAAGTATTATGTAAATCAGTTTATGTTGCATCACCAATCTTTCTCGTTGCTTTCGGGCATCGAATAAGAATCTTTATTTAAAATTCTTCTGGCGGTTTCTTTTTCTTTTTCGCTTACTTTATTTAATATTGCGTTTTCAAGATTTTTGGGCATTTTGCCTTCATTATTCTTCTTCTGGTCAGGGTTATTTCCCTGTTGGCTTTCTCCCTGATTTTGCTGGCCTTTACCTTGGTCTTGCTTTTGATCTTTTGGATTACCTTTCTGATCATCATTTTGTTGTTGGTCTTTGCCGCCACCGCCTTTTCCAGATTTATTCTGTTGATTCTTCTTTTCCTGGCTTTCTTTTTCCTTCAACTTCGCAATTTCATAATTTTTTCGAGTAGCTTCGTTATAGGGGTCCTGTTTTAAGGATTGCTTATACAATTCTGCTGCCTTATCCGGCTGGTTTGTCTGCATATAAGTGTTCCCTAAATTATAAAGAGCCGCTGCTTTATCCGGCAAGGTTTGAGAGAGCTTTTGTGCTTTTTCAAATTCAACCCTTGCCTCTTCATATTTTTTACTTTTATACAACGCATTGCCTAAATTATAATGGGCCGTAAAATCTTTATCATTGGATTTTATAGCCTCCATGTATTTAGAAGATGCTCCATCATAATTTTTACCGTTGAATTTCTGATTGCCCTCATACACCAATGTTCTGTAATTTTCCTGAGCAAACAGGGAATTTGATGTGAGAAAAGCAATTATAAACGATAAAAAAATGATTTTAGTATTCATCATATGCAAAATTATTCCTTTATATGTTAATAAACAGGCTTTTATTTGTTAAAATTCGGTTAAAGTATCTTTTAAAAATACTGGAAAAAATGGAGAAAATTAAACATTAAAATCTCTCTTTGGATTAAAAATGTAAATTAAGAAAAAAAACAATATAGATATCCCTAAAAAGTACTGATAGTAGTGATTGGCGTTTTGCGATTTCACAAGGGTTTCTGATGATGACATTTTTTTATTCAGCGCATCAATAATCCTGTCCGGAGCTTCATTAACGTTATTTCCGTCAATATATGATCCACCGGTAGATTCAGCCATTTTTTTCAAAGCGCCGGTCTGTCTTTTTGAAATAACAGTTTCTCCGGTCCTGTCGGATTTATATCCCATCAATTGTCCGAAAACATATTCCGGAACAGGAGCTCCTTCGTCGGATCCGATCCCCACGGATGTTACCATAATCCCTTCCTTATTGGCAAGCTTTATCGCAGCGTTATCATTTCCTTCGTTGTCTTCCCCGTCACTTAGTAAAACAATCTTACGGGCTCCCTTACTTACATTTTTAAACTTATTCACGGCTGCCTGCATGGCTTTCAGGAAATCCGTTCCCTGGATTTGCATAGAACTCGTTTCAATAGCGTTAATATAGGTTTCAGCAGAAGTATAATCTGTGGTCAGAGGCATAATGGAAGTAGCTTCGCCTGCAAAAATTACAATCCCCACTTTATCGCTTCTCATTTTTTGCATGGTATTGATCATGAGGTTTTTTGCTTCAGTCAAGCGGTTAGGATTAATGTCTTCCGCATTCATCGAATTGGAAACATCCAAAACAAAAATGACATTATTCAATTTCTGATTGGTCTTGATTTCCTCAGAACCATTTAATAAATCGATGATCGCAAAGATTAAAAATAATGTTCCTAATAGGTACAGCGTCGGGAAAATCTTTGTAAAGCCTGATTTTTTTTCGAAAAGCTCCTCATGAAACTTATTGTCTGCAAAGATGATTTTCCTTTTATTCTTCCATTTAAGATAGCGAACCAATAAAAATCCGAGCAGCGGCAAAAGCAACAGCAACAACAAAAACCAATAATTTCCTAAATACCAATCCATCAGCTCAAAAATTTATAAAACACCCATCTTAACAATGCATCCATAACAAGCATTCCCAAAGCGATCCAAAGAAATATTTTAAAATACTCCTGGTAATTATACAGTTTGGAAACCTTTACATCAGATTTTTCCAATTGGTTGATTTCATCATATACTTCTTCAAGACTGCTGTTTGATGTAGCCCTGAAATATTTTCCTCCCGTAGTCTGAGCAATTTCCCTTAAAACAGGTTCATCTATCTTCACCTCAGTTTCGGTAAATACAAGATCTCCGAAAATATCGGTTTGAGTAGGCATCAGTGCATATCCATTCGTTCCAATTCCTATACAATAGACCTTAATGTTATTATTCTTAGCCAGTTCGGCACCAACTTGTGTAGGCATAGCATTTTCGATCGTATTCACACCATCTGTCATAAGAATAATAATCTTACTCTTTGCCTTACTGTTTTTTAAGTGATTCACCGCTACGGAAAGCCCTTCACCGATAGCAGTTCCGGGTTGAAGCTCCAATGGATTGAGATTTTTCAATTCATCAATGACCACCTGATGATCAGAAGTTACAGGAACTTTAGTAAATGCCTCTCCCGAATAGGTAACCAGCCCTAATCTGTCATTAGGTCTTTTTTCAACAAATTTTACAGCAATATCTTTCAGTGCCGTTAGACGATCGGGAGTCAAATCTTTAGCAAGCATACTTAAAGACACATCTACGGACATCATAATATCAATTCCCTTTGTATCATCTCTATCCTGTGAAATCGTAAAGGTCCTTGGCCTTGCCATCGCAATAATAAGTGCCGAAAGTATGATATATTTTGAAATCTTAAGTAAAAAAAGCACAGCAAGAATACCACCGCTGTTATCCATATTTTTTACAGTAGGTACTTTTATACCTTTTTTCTTCTGTTTGCTCACATCCCTGAATAAAAGGGGAATAAACAACAGAAAAAGCAGCAAAAACCACGGACTATAAAACTCGAAATTAAACATCCTTTCTTAAGTTTTCAAATTCAAGATCTTTGGAAGATCTTTTTACAAATTCTCTGATATCTGCAAGATCCCTTTCCATGGTCTTCTGATCGGGGAATGTTTTAGCAAATTTCACCAGATCTCCTCTGAAAAATACCTCTTCCACTATCTTTTCATTTTCCAGAGATATGGTATTATTCTGTTTCATAAGATTCACCAGATCATCCGTAAGTAATACATCAGCTGGTAAATGATATTGTTTGGTAATAAACTTCCTGGAAATATCAATAAGTTCTACATAAAAAGAACGGTAATTGCCTTCTTCGATATATTTTTTCTTTTTAAGTGAATCCAGCTCTTTCAACGTTTGGTTTGTTGCTACAACCGGCTCACTTTTTGACTTCCTGCCCCATTTAAGGTACATAATAATCGCAATAATCAATGCAATTAATGCCAAAGCAGCCAGTATATACCATTTATAGAGCTCCCAGTAATCCCTGGTTTCCAGTTTTACTTCCTTATTCTTCATGATATCATTAATCTGATCTCCTTTTTGAGCCGTATTAATAACATCTATTTCATAGGGAATCGTCTTTAGGATTTTATCTCCCACTTTAAATTCCAATACCGGAATAGTAAATTTTCCCTCTTCAAAAACCGCAAATTCTATCTTTCTTTCATAAGTATTTGCATTCGTTCCGATGCTGTCCTTCACCTCTTCAAAATGAAATGGCAGGAGCTCATTTTTAGGAGCTGCACCTACCGGCTGATTATTGAGATTATCAATTTTGATTACAAAGTGATTAACCTCTCCCAAAGCCAGTGTCTGTTTTTCAAGGTGCGAAGAAAGTATCTGTGAAAAAGCATTAACACAGATGAGAGAACATAATATAAAAAGTATTTTTTTCAATTTCAATTCAATTTTGGCTGTAAGCCCCTTTAATTCAATTATTTCTTCTGAAAATAATTATACAATAGTTTTGAATAATCCTCCCCTGCAGCTACATTCATAAAACTGGCAGAACTATTGGCAAAATCCTCTTCTATGGCCCTTACTTTCTGTTTCTGGGCTTCAGCAAAAGTATATCTCCATCTTGCATTTGAAGTATTGGCCCAAACCTGCTTCCCTGTTTCAGAATCATAAAATAATGCATAGCCTACATCCGGAATCTCGTTATCTTTTTCATCATAAATCCTCATTCCTAACAACTGGTGTTTTTTAGAGGTCACCCTAAGCATTTTAGAATCATAAGCATCTTCAAAATCAGAAAAAAGAAACACTAACGATTTCCTCTTGAAAATGCCCATCATATATTCCAGAGCTTTATCTATTTTCGAAACTGCAGGAACATAATCTGCGGTTAAAATATTACTGATAATAGAAAGGATATGCTTTCTTCCTTTTTGCGGCGGAATGACTTTATATACTTTATCAGCAAACAGGATCAGGCCTACTTTATCATTATTTCCAGCCGCTGAGAAACCCAGACTGGCAGCGATTTCCGCCACATATTCTCTCTTTAACTGGGTTTTTGTCCCATAATCCATGGAAGCTGAAATATCGACCAAAATCATCATAGTAAGTTCACGCTCCTCTTCCATCACTTTTACAAAAGGCTCACGGAAACGGGCTGTTTTATTCCAGTCAATTCTTCTGATCTCATCTCCAAACTGATAAGGCCGGACTTCCGAAAAGGTCATCCCCTGCCCTTTAAAAGCACTGTGATATTGTCCCATCAAAGTAGCCTCCGTCTTCTTTCGGGTACGGATCTCTATTTGTTTTACTTTTTTTACAATATCTTTTATCTGCATACAATACTAGAAAATTTAACGTTCAAGGCCTGGAAGAAAATATAAAATTTTCAGCATTTAATTTTCAACTTCCTGTTGCTTATTCCAGCTTCCGTCTTTGAAATCAATTGAGACATTCAGCCACTCATTATCAAATTTAGGATGGTATTTTTTATAGAAATTAATGGCAGGCTCATTCCAATACAATACCTGAAACATCATTCCACTGTAATTATTGGATTTTCCAAATTCCACGGTTGCATCAAATAATTTTTTACCGATCTGTTTACCTCTCATCCTTTCTGTAACCACAAGATCTTCCAGATACAACCTTCTTCCCTTCCATGTTGAATATCTGTTATAGTATAAGGATATTCCGACAATTTCAGCATTTACCTCTGCTACAAAAGCTCCCCAAACAGGTGCATCTCCAAATCCGGCATCAATAAATTCTTCCAGAGTTACCGTAACTTCATGCAAAGCCTTTTCATATTCGGCAAGTTCCCTGATCAGCTCCAACATAGGAACACAATCTTCAAGGACAGCTTTTCTGATCACAACATCATTCATAAATATTAAGGTGCCTGGATTTTTGCTAAAATCCTGTTAACAATTTCTTCCGATGATATCTCTTCTGCTTCTGCTTCGAATGTTAAACCAATTCTATGTCTTAAAACATCTTTGGCCAATTCTTTTACATCTTCAGGAATCACAAAAGCCCTTCCTTTCAGAAAAGCATATGCTCTGGAAGCAATTGCTAAGTTAATGGAAGCCCTTGGAGAGGCTCCGAAGCTAATATAGTTTTTAAGATCCGCAAGACCGTAATTTTCAGGATAACGGGTGGCAAAAACCATATCAAGAATATATTTTTCGATTTTTTCATCCAGATAAATCTGGTTGATCAGTTCTTTAGCATCTACGATATCCTGCAGTGAAATGACAGGCTGAACAGATGGTTGGTGAGAGGTGGAAACCATTCTCATCACTTTTCTTTCATCTTCAAATTCAGGATAATCAATTTTACATTTCAGCATAAAACGGTCGCTCTGCGCTTCAGGTAATAAATAAGTTCCCTCCTGGTCAATAGGATTCTGGGTAGCCAATACCAAAAACGGCTTCGGAAGCTTCATCGTTTCATCTCCTATCGTCACCTGTTTCTCCTGCATTACCTCCAAAAGAGCAGACTGCACCTTGGCCGGAGCTCGGTTGATCTCATCCGCAAGCACAAAGTTGGCGAATACCGGTCCTTTTTTTATAGAAAAGTCATTGTCTTTGATATTAAAAATCATGGTTCCTACCACATCCGCCGGAAGCAGATCCGGAGTAAACTGAATCCTTGAAAAATCACCATGAACGGCATCAGCCAAAGTTTTTATCGCTAAAGTTTTAGCCAATCCAGGAACACCTTCCAACAAGACATGCCCATTCCCTAAAAGACCCACTAAAAGCCGGTCTATCATATATCCCTGTCCAATAATAACTTTATTGATTTCCTGTCTCAGAAGCGTAAACAAATAATTCTTTTCCTTTACTTTCTCCGTGAGCTGGCGAATATCTTCTGCCTGGTATGTATCTGACATAGCTTAATTTAAAATAGTTGGTAAATTTCTAATAAATACTTGCATTAATCAACATAATGAATGCCATTTTTGAGTTAAAGTTTGTTAAATATTTTCGGGATTTAATGAAATATCTAGAAAATCTATCTTCGGGTTAATTTTTAAATCAATTAACAAAACCAAATTTACTCCTATTGTCACATTCATATAAATACAAACCTACCGCTCCAAAGCATCAGAATATATTATCTTTATTACAAATCCAGATAAAATTATAGATTGGAAAAAATTTATGACAATGTATTAATGATCATATTAATAAAAAGGTTGCTTGTCTGAATTTAACAACTTTTATCTTAATCCTCCGACCAAAAAATTGTCATTTCCAGTTTATTAAACTATTTTTGGAGATTAAAATTTTTGTAAAATGAATTATCATTTTCAGGCTCACAGACAGGTAAGGAGAAACCTTTTGGATATACTGCAAAACACCTCTCATGAAGATCTTTTGCTGATTCCGGACGGTTTCAACAATAATATGTATTGGAATATTGCACATACCGTTGCTACCCAGCAGCTTTTGCATTATTATCTGAGTGGCAACCCTTTCAGGATTGATAAATACTGGATTGAAACATATAAAAAAGGAACGCTGCCCAACCTGAACGTTCAAAAGTCGGAAGTTGAAGATTTAGAGTTTCTATTAACTGAAACTTCAAAGATTTTAATGAAGGATTATGACAGTGATTTCTTTTCAGATTATACACCTTATACCACAAGTTTTGGAATGGATCTGAAGAGCATTCAGGATGCAATTATTTTTAATAATATGCATGAAAGCCTGCATTATGGTTACCTTTTGGCACAAAAAAGAGCAATTTTAGGAGAAAAATATTAAAATGACAGATAAGAAAGACGATTTTATTTTCGGACTGCGTCCGGTAATTGAAGCTATTGAAGCGGGAAAAACTATTGACAAAATCTTTTTGCAGAATGCATTGCAAGGTCCTATTTATGCTGAACTGAAAACAATTTTAGCTCAAAATAAAATACGTCCCAATTACGTTCCGATTGAAAAGCTTAACCGCTTTACAAGAAAAAACCACCAGGGTGTTGTCGCTTTTATTTCAGATGTTCCGTTCCATAAAGTAGAAGACATAGTACCCCAATTATTTGAAGAGGGAAAAACTCCTTTTCTATTAATCCTGGATCGATTAACTGATGTAAGAAATTTTGGTGCTATATGCAGAACAGCAGAATGCGTAGGAATTGACGCTGTGATCATTCCGGAAAAAGGTGCATCCCCTATTAATTCTGATGCCATTAAAACTTCAGCAGGTGCTATTTATAATGTGAAGATTTGTAAAGAGGCCAATCTTGCTCATACTGTAGACTTTCTTCAGCAAAGCGGAATTGCTGTATATTCAGCAACAGAAAAGGCACAAAAGCTTATCTATGATGTAAGCTTTACAGAGCCTTGTGCTATTGTAATGGGTAACGAGGAAACTGGAATTTCCAAGGAAGTTTTACACCATTCCGATGAAAAAATAAAATTACCTATCGAAGGAAAAACCCAATCTTTAAATGTTTCTGTTGCCTGTGGTGCGATTTTATATGAAGCGGTAAGACAGAAAATGGCTGTCTCTCCAAATCTTTAATCCATGAAAACAATTCCGGAAACAGCGTACAGATACTCTAATGCGAGGGAAACAATTTGTCGGCAATATTCCTGAAAAGATTTACCGTAAAAACTATGAAAATCTTTTTTCAGAATATATTACCGGTCCGTTAAATATAAAGCAAATGATAGTTGGCACGAACTCTGCTGACTTATTAACCGGCTATAACGAAAAATGGATGATAATATCTATACCATGAGTAACTGTAAGGATATTGCAGACAAAATAAATAAAAACAGTAGTAAAAAATTAAAATAAATTAAATGAAAAACATAGCAGCAATAGCGCTAATATCCATAGCATTGGTTTCGTGTAAAAAGGAAACAACAAAAATTACAAAAGTAGATCCCAAAACAGGAAAGACCGTTACAGTGGAAGTTCCGGCTGATTCACTTGCAAAAGTTGCAGAAAATGCTGCAATTAAAGATTCTGCAGGAATTTATACCCAGACTTTTAAACTTGAAAAAGGAAAAACCTATCCTTTAACAACATATCAGAGGGATGTAAAAACAATGACAGATCCTCAGGGGAAAACATTGAACGGAACAAGTGAATCCACAGATGAGATGAGTTTTACTGTAAATGACGTTAAAAACAATATTTACGACATTACACTTAATCTTATTTCCAAAAGAAATTCTCAGACTGCAGAAGGAAAAACTATTGTAGTAGATACTAAACAGCCTATTCCTAAAGAAGATGACCTTAAAATGATCTGGAACATCAACAGGGCATTGACAAGCAATAAACTGAACATGAAAATGGATACAAAAGGAAATGTAATTTCGATTACCGGTTTTGAACCAGTTTATACAAAAGTTTCCAATGCAGTAGGTACTATCGTAAAGGATGCCAATCAGAAAGCTAGTGTTGTAGCAAGTCTGAAGGAAAGTTTTAACGAAAAAGTATTGAAAGACCAGTTCAGCAAAAACCTTACAATTATACCTAAAAAGGGTGTTAAAATAGGTGAAAAATGGACCAATACTGAAAATGCTGATCCTAACGGTAAGATTAAAGTGACTTCAAATTATGTATTAAAAAGTGTTGGAAATGGGGTTGCTGAGATTGGCGTAACAGGTGGAATTCCTAAAAAGACCGATAAACAGGCCCAGGGAGCAATGACTCACAGCATCAGCAGTGAGCTGGTACAGAACGGTACTATAAAGTTTGATGAAAATACAGGATGGATCAACAACCAGAATATTACAGTAAAAACAACGCAGATAGAAACCATTTCGGATGGAAAACAATCTCAATCCATGAAAAGCGTTTCCAATTCTTCTGTAATGGTAAATCCATCTGCTAAATAATTGAGGCTTATAAAATAAAAAAATATGAAGTGGATTCTTGAGCTAGTACTTACAGCTATTATTCTTTTCTTTGTCTGGAATATCCTTAGAAGGCTTTTTTTTAAGACTTTTTACAGTTACCGTTTCAACAATAACAATAATAAACAGCAGCAGGATATACAAAACTCAAAAAAGAATGCAAAGATCAATTGGGACGCAGAAACTGTGGACTACGAGGAAGTAAAAGAAACGAAGGATAAAAGGTAAAAATTCCAAGAAAATAAAAGATAATAACCAGCATGGCGAAAAATAAAAACTTAATTTATATTGCAATTTCATTAGTTGTATTTATAGTTTTAGCATTTTTATATTCCACTCCTGTTTTTACGGGAAAGCAACTTTTCCAGCATGACATTGTTCAGTACCGGGGAGGAGCAAAAGAACTTCTTGATTACAGAGCTAATAATGATAAAGAAACTTACTGGAGTGATTCCATGTTTGGGGGAATGCCTACCTACCAGATGGGTAGCCAGTTTAAGGGGGATATCATAAAAAAAATAGACAGTAATCTGAATTTTCTGCCAAGACCTGTTAACTATCTTTTTTTACTTTTTGCAGGATTTTTCCTTTTGGGAATGGTGGTGGTGAGAAACTGGAAGTACGCTCTGCTGGGGGCTACTTTTTTTGGTCTCTCAACTTATTTTTATATTATCATTGCAGCAGGACATAATGGTAAAGTAAATACGATTGAGTATTTTGCGCCTCTTTTAGCAGGTATATTACTGGTGTACATCAGAAAAAAGTATATTACCGGATTTATCGTAACCACCCTGTTTATGGGACTTCAGATTGCTGCCAACCATCCACAGATGACCTACTATCTGTTCCTTGCATTAGGATTCCTCTTTATATCTGAATTGGTACGGGTTATCAAAAAGAAAACCCCGATGAAGCACTTTATTGTTTCTTCGGCTATTATAGCAGTATCATGTATCATCGGTGTGGGAATGAATTCGCAAAGGATCATGGCCAATTCCGAGTATATTAAAGAAACTGTACGCGGTAAACAAATCTTAAATACAGAAAATCATACTGCCGGAAAATCCGGAATGGATAAAGAGAGTATGCTAATGTGGAGCTACGGAAGACTGGAAACACTGAACCTTTTTATTCCAAGATTAATGGGTGGTGGAAGCCAGGAACCTGAAGCTAAAGAGATAATGAACCACATTCAGGAGATGATTCAGGAAAATGTTTCCTCTCAGGCAGAAATGGACAGAATTTCCAAAGGATTTGCAAGTGTTACGTACTGGGGTGACCAACCCGGAACTTCGGGACCTGCCTATCAGGGAGCTATTGTTTGTTTTTTAGCTATTTTAGGATTCTTTTTTGCCGGAAAAAAATACCGCTACTGGATTTTAGGGGCTTCTATACTGACTATTCTGCTGGCATGGGGAAGCAACTTTATGCCATTGTCGGACTTCTTTATAGACTACGTTCCGTTTTACAATAAATTCAGAGCACCATCTTCCATTCTTGTTATTGTTGAGCTCTTATTCCCGTTAATTGCAATTATTGGTTTGTATAAATTCTTTACAGACGAAAAATTGACAGAAGAATATAAAAAGAAAATTCTTTTTTATGTGAGTGGCGGGACATTAGGTTTGCTATTAATTCTTTTAATTTTTGGAAAGAGCATTCTTGGCTTTGCTACGGACAATGAAAAATTGTATTTCCCTCCTTTTCTATTAGACTATCTGGTAGATGAAAGATTCAAATTATTTAAAGTTGATGCTTTAAAAGCATTTATCTATGTAGCAATAGCTGCTGTGGCTTTATTCCTCACGATGAAGAAAAAGCTAAATCAGAATATCGCATTGGTCATTATAGGTGTTGTAAGCTTATTTGACCTATGGACTGTAAACAAACGCTATCTGAATGACGACAATTATGTAGATAAAGTATTTGCAGAAAATCCTTTTCAGACGGAAAGCTCGGATCTTCTTGCTGAAAAAGTACAGGCAAATCCAAATCTTGGTTCTATTCTGGCCAATGTGAATGTCAACAAAACATTGGAAACCATTGCTGAAAAAGACAAAACACACTACAGGATTTTCAATAACATTCTTGGAACTTTCAGTGAAACGAATACTTCTTATTTCAAATCTTCAATTGGTGGTTATCATGCGGTAAAACTAAGAAGATATGATGATGTGATCAATGAATATTTCCAGATTATGGATTCTGTAAAAGTTCCTAATATGCTCAACCTTTTAAATGCAAAATACTGGGTTGTAGGGGGACCGGAAAAACCTCAGGTCATTCCTAATACAAAAGCTAATGGAAATGCATGGTTCGTATCAGAAGTTAAAGTGGCCAATACCCCGAACGAAGAACTAAAGCTGATCGGAGAGGTTGACACCAAAAAAATTGCAATTGTAGGAAAAGAAGATGGTAAACCTTTTTTAGAAAGAGATAAATTTATCCTACCCGATTCTACAGCATTTATTAATCTAACCAAATATCAGCCTAACGAATTAGAGTTTAAATCTAAATCTAAAACACCACAATTGGCGGTATTCTCAGAAATTTACTATCCTCACGGATGGAAAATGTTTATCGACGAAAAAGAAGTCCCTTATATCAAGGCAGATTATCTTCTTCGTGCGGTTCAGGTTCCTGCAGGGGAACATCATATCAGAATGGTCTTTGAACCTGAAGTGATCGAAAAAGGAAAATGGATTTCTTTATTTTGCTTCGGATTATTTATCGCATTAAGTGCCTTTGGGATTTTCTGGATGAATAAAAAGAAGAAGGAAGCCTTAACCGAGGAAAAAGTTTAAATTATTTTTATACCCGGTCATCTTAATTGCTGGTTAAAAAACATATTAAGATGACCGGCATTGATCTCTGCAATATTTCCATCCATGGAAGAGAAGAAAATCCTTATTATTACTTATTACTGGCCTCCCGCAGGAGGTCCTGGTGTTCAGAGGTGGTTGAAGTTCGCAAAATATTTACCTGATTTTGGGTGGAAACCTATTATTTACACTCCGGAAAATCCGAGTTACCCTTTATTGGATGAAAGCTTGCTGAAAGAAGTTCCAAGAGACCTGAAAATTGTAAAAACAACAATCTGGGAACCTTACCAGCTTGCTGAAAAACTAAATAAAAGTAATAAGAAGTTTAAGGCCGGCCAATTTGATGTAGGCAAGAACCAAAGCTGGAAATCTAAGCTTTCCATTTGGGTAAGGGGAAACTTTTTCATTCCTGATGCAAGAGTTTTTTGGGTAAAACCATCGGTTAAATTCCTGGAACATTATATAAAAGAAAACAAAATTGATTTCATTGTAACTTCAGGTCCTCCCCATTCTTTACATCTTATAGGCTTACAACTTAAAAAGAAGTTTTCCACACTAAAATGGATTGCAGATTTCAGGGATCCATGGACAGAAATCTCCTATTATAAGCATCTAAAACTTACCAAAAGATCTGATCAGAAACACAGAAAACTGGAAAGTGAAGTTTTCAGAAATGCAGACATTACTCTTGCAACCAGTTATACAGATGCTGAAAATTTCCGAAAAAAGGGTGCTAATGCAGTTTGCATTACAAATGGATTCGATGAAAGTGATGCTGTATCTGTTGAACAAAATCTCGAAATTCCACAATCACAGAATACTAAGACCGAGGATAATCAAACACATTTCACCTTGAGCTACATTGGTGTTCTGGAACAGCTTCGTAACCCTGAAAATTTATGGACGGTCCTGGATCATCTTATAGAAACAGATTCATCATTTGCCCAACATTTTATATTAAAATTCGCAGGAAGAATCGATGACAGGATTCTTGAAACCTTAAACAATTCCAGTTTAAAAAAACACATTCATGATTTGGGATACCTTTCTCATGAAAAAGCCATTGAAGAAATGAAATCTTCAGACATGCTTTTAATCACGAATTTTCCTAACGAATCTTCTAAAGGAATTATTCCCGGAAAAATATTTGAATACCTGGCTACCGGCAAACAGATCATTTCGTTTGGTCCTGCCGATGCTGATGTATCAAAAATATTGGATGATACAAATGCAGGAAAGCACTTCAGTTATCAGGATTTGGACAACATAAAAGACTTTATACTTGAAAAATACAAGTTGTGGAAAAAAGGAAATCTTCTCGAAAACACTCAAAATATTGAACAGTTCTCAAGAAGAAATCTTGCAAAAAATTTATCTGAAATATTGGATCAGACAGTCCACTGATCATTAATTACAGCTATTATATAATATTTTCCTTCAAATTCTTCATATACAAAACGAAGAGTCTTCCAGTCCATTTCCCCGTATTTTTCTGTTCCTTTAATATAATTCTCTGTGAAATCATGACCGGGGTAAATTTCTTTTAAATTATTAAGAGAATTTCCTCCTCCCTGAAATTCATTAAAAGAATAAGTGGAATGTGTAAAATCTTTTGAGAAAACCCATTTTTCAAGATAATCCTTTATAGTCTCTTTATACAGTTCTCCTGATCCATCATGAGATCCCCATGTAAACTGCGTTTTCGTTTGAACATACTTTTCAAAGTCGGCTTTGGAAAAATGTTTATCATCTTTAATATCTACAAAAGCATACATAGAAAAACGAATCCCTTTCTGGGGATGGATGAACTCTGAAAATTTCTGATAATCCTTGTTTTTTAAGGCTTGCAGAATTTCATCATTTGTTGTCTTTATGATATCTTTCTTTTCTGCCTCACTCATTTTCGGAACAGCAACAGTGTCAGTTTTCACGTGGCCAGCAGAGTCTGTTGTATTTATGGTAGGATTTGCTGTATTCTTTTTACAAGCTACAAGGCTTATGATCAATAATAGTGGAATGAATAACTTCTTCATCTTTTTTAATGTTAATTACAGAAAATCACCAAAACTAATGCCAGAAAAATAAGTAAATTTGTTATATGGAAGTTTTAGATATCCTCATTATCGGAGGAGGACCTATCGGATTGAATTGTGCCTTAGAGGCGCAAAAAAACAATCTCTCTTACATCATTATCGAAAAAGGAACAATTGTCAACTCCCTGTACAATTATCCTTTGTATATGCGTTTTTTTTCTACAGCTGAAAAACTGGAAATTGCCGAAATTCCGTTTATATCAGCGGCCCCTAAACCAGGCAGGCAGGAAGCTCTGGAATATTACCAGGGAATCACGAGACAGAAGAACCTCAACATTCGTCTTTATGAAAAAGTAATCAGAGTTTCTAAAAAAAATGAGATTTTTGAGATTGAATCTTCCAAATCCATATACTATGCAAAGAATGTGATCATTTCAACCGGATTTTACGACATCCCTAACCTGATGAATATTCCCGGAGAAGACTTACAGAAAGTCAGACATTACTATTCCGAACCTTATCCGTATGCCAAGCAAAAGATTGTTGTTGTAGGTTCAAGCAATTCAGCTGTAGATGCCGCGCTGGAAACATACCGCAAGGGCGCGGAGGTTACCATGATCATACGCCAATCCGAAATATCGAAAAGTGTAAAATATTGGGTAAAACCCGATATTGAAAACAGGATTGCAGAAGGAAGTATTACCGCTCATTTTAATTCTGAATTGGTAGAAATCAAAGAACATAGTGTTGTATTTAAAGATAAAAACGGAGAGATCAATGAAATTCAAAATGACTTTGTTCTCGCTATGACCGGATATCTGCCGGACTTTGGTTTCCTGATCATTGCAGGAATTGAGCTACAGGGAGAATGTCTCAATCCTGTATACGACCCTGAAACCATGGAAACAAATATTCAAAACCTCTATCTTGCAGGCGTGGTTTGTGGTGGAAAAGACACTCATTTATGGTTTATTGAAAACTCAAGGATCCACGCTGATATGATTATAAAGAATATCCTAAAAACAAGGGAAAATTAATAGCTTAAATTTTCGGCAATATTTCAAAAGTCAGCCTTTACACCCAAAATAAAATTCCGTCGGGCAGCAGGATTATAAAAACGATTTCCAAAAGCATTGGTATCAAATCCCAAAACATAATCTGTATTGTAAAGATTTTGAATCTGAAGGTATACGTTCAGCTTAGTCTTTTCAAAATAGACGGGAATTCCCAATTGTATATTTCCAACGATACTAGATTCAGACCAGACAGAATTGGCGTCATTTAAAGGAATCTTCGAAGTATAGAAATGAGAATAATCTACAGAAACTTTCCTTAACACAATAAAATTAAATAAACTGCTTATCGTAGTTGACGGAACACCCGTTACATCATTTCCGGAAAAATTTTGATTTCCCTGCGCATAATTTTCAAACCTGAACCGGTAAAAACTACCTGAAAATCTGAACTTAAACCTGTTAAAAATAGTATTATTTACATTAAAGCCTTTTGATTCTATCAAGACTTCTATCCCTCTTTGCTTGATATTTCCCTGATTAATAAAAAACTCTTCGCCTTTCTCATTCTGTCTCCTTACAATAGCATCCATCATCCGAAAATCGAAATAGTTTCCTTCCAGAAATAAAAAATTACCGAACTGCTGACGGATCCCAATTTCCTTATTCCATCCATATTCAGGAACAAGGTCCAGATTAAATTCCTGATTAGAAGAACGGATTTCTTCATTAGTAGGTGCTGAATTTCCTTTCCCGATCTTAGCTCTTACTGAAAGTCCTTTTTCCAAAACATAAGTAAGCCCGATATTGGGAAGCCATTGTTTTCTGAAATGTACTTTTCCACTGCCTGTTCCTGGATAAAGCCTTTCCCATTCATAAGAATTGGCGTTCATGCTAACAGATATATCCGTATATAATCTCTCATTAAAATTTAGTTTCTGGGACAGAAAATAAAATCCGGAAGTATTCTTAATGTTATCAAAATTTTGAAAGTCTTTTTTTATTCCCTTAATATTGTCATAGTTTCTGACCATTATCGAATTACTACCTCCTTCAAATCCTAAGCGCCATTCTGCTGTAATCTTGTTCCAGTGTTCTTCATAATTGAGGTGTGTCCTTATGGCAAAGTTTTTTTCAAACCTCCTTTCATAATTGGTAATAAAAGGATTTGAAAAATCTACATAAGAGCCCTGCAACATTATAAAATGGGAAAATTTAGGACTCAAGCTGAATTGATTTGAAACACCTGCCAGTAACATTTTATTCCGTATGCCTGCGTCTTGTTCCACAGCACCAGGAAGTGTGGATGTTGCCGGCCTTGCCTGTTTCCTATCTCTTTGCATCTGCTCTAAAGTAAGTCCTCCGGGAGTTTGGTAGTCCAGATCTGAAAACAGAACCATCGCATTCATTGTCGCTTTCTCACTATATTGAAATCGGTCTTTTAAAAAAAATTGTTTTCTTTCGATGGCTGATTGCTCACGGTAAGAATCACTCCGATAATAATTTTGAAAAACTTCGAGAAAATGTTTTCCAAGCTGTTTTGAAAAATCAAAGCTTTGATTCAATGTTCCGTAACTGCCTATTGAAATATTTGCTGATGTATTTTCCGAAGACCTCGTTTTAAGAAGAAGGGTTCCTCCTGTAGCTGCACCATAATCTCCACCCTCCGGTCCTTTGTAGATCTCCATCCTGTTAATAAGTTCAGGAGAAATAATGTTAAAATAGGTATTTCCCGATGCGTCAGAAAGGATAAAATCATCAAGATATACTTTAATATTACGTACCCCAAATGGAGACCTCAGCGTACTGCCACGAACAGAAATCCTGTAACTTCCCGGGGAACGCTCTTCCATTCTTGCTCCGGCAATTTGATTGACCGATTCCAGAAGCCGTTCGGGTGTATTCTGGCTCAAAAGATCTTGAGTAATGACAGCAACAGATTTTGTCGAACGTAAGTATGAAGATGGTTTTTTATAGGCATCAATTTTGACTTCCGAAATCAATTCAGCAGAATCTCTTATTTGGGAAGAGAAAAATGAACTGCAAATGATAAAGAATAAAAAACTGATCCTCACCATTCTACAAATCTAATAAATGATTTCTTAATCAGCCTCTTCTTTCGACTTTTTTTCAGATAACATCCATGGAACAATAAAATAAAAAGCAACTGCAATAAGAGCAGCAAGGGTTCCTGTTCCTAACCATAAAACCTTAAATCCCAGTTTCTCTGCAATCAAAGTTCCTACATAGGGAGTAACAATAAAAGCTATAGAAAATGATATCCCGTTCAATCCCATATAAGCACCTTTATTATTAGAACCTGACCTTAAAGCTGTAATCGTAGACATAAAAGGTAAAGTCCAAATTTCACCGACGCATAGCATTGTCATGGAAATAAGCAACGTTAGCATTGTGTAATCAAAAGCAAGCATCGCGTATGAAAATCCACAGAGCAAAGTTCCTACCAGCATCGTGATTCCCAAGGTAAAATATTTCTCAGCAATCTGAACAAAAGCCATTTCAAGCAATACAATCAAGAAACCGCTATATCCTAAAAGATATCCTATATGTTCCTGGCTAAGGTGAGCTGTATCCTTATAAAATATCGTAAGTGTGCTGAAAAGCTGGAAAAAACATATCGCAAACAACATACAGAAGAAACAATACAGCAGAAACTTTCCGTCCCGGTAAGGAGATCCTTCTTTAACATGAACGGTGCTTTTTTTCATGTTTTGGGCTTTCCTCAGGGCTAATGTATTTCTCTTTTTAAAGAACACAATATAGGTGATACCAGCTATTAATGCAGCCAAGGCATTACTGTAAAAAAGAAATTCATAAGAAATGGCCGATAAAATACCTCCTAAAGCCGGTCCTATAGAAAACCCCAGATTCACGGCCATTCTGTTTAAGGAAAATGCCCGGGTAATATTTTCAGGTCTTGCATATTTGGTGATTGCTACCGAATTGGCAGGACGAAACGTTTCACTTACGATACTTTGTGCAAGGATAATCCCCGCTAATCCCACCTCGGTCGTAAAAAGAGGAATCATACAAAACAAAGGTACGCTCAGGAGCAAACTTAGACTTTGAACTCTATACTCTCCGATCTTATCCGTGATCATTCCTCCCAGCCATGAACCCAATACCGACCCAATTCCAAAAAAACTCAAAACAACACCTGAGTTCTCTATGCTGAAATGTAAATGCGCAGTCATATACACTCCTAAAAATGGGAGTACCATTGATCCGGCACGATTGATGAGCATTACCAACGCCAGCATCCAGCTTTCTTGAGACAGTCCTTTAAAAGAACTAGTATAGATCTTAATTAATTTCACGGGAATAAATTCTTGGGAACGGTTTTCGAAGACACAAAATTAGGCAAATTAAGTCAGAGCATGGTCCTTAAATTTATTTTCTCTGAAAAATAATTGAATCCCCGATTGCAGGAACCATTCAATATAAAAATAATTCAATTGATAATCCCACGGGTTCCTTTACAAATTTTGTAAATTGCAGATAAACCTTGTTGAACAAATACGAATGTAAATCAACAATTTTTCACTATCCAAATTAATTCCATTATTAATGACCACCAAAACAAAATTGTATGAATTTTAAAAATGTAACTGTTGCGGGCAGTGGTGTATTGGGATACCAAATCGCTTTCCAGGCAGCTTTCCATGGTTTTAATGTAACCGTTTATGATATCAGTGACGAAATTTTAGAAAAGGCAAAGGAAAAATTCAATATACTCAATGAAGCTTTTACAAAAGACTTAAAAGCAACAAAAAACCAGCTGGACACAGCATTCAAAAATCTTACTTACACATCTGACCTGGCAGCATCTGTACAAAATGCAGACCTTTTGATAGAAGCCGTACCCGAAAACCCGAAAATTAAAATCGCGTTTTACAGGAGTGTAGCAAAATTAGCTCCTGAAAAAACCGTCTTTGCAACGAATTCGTCATCATTACTACCCAGTCAGTTTGCTAAAAAAACAGGAAGACCGGAAAAGTTTATTGCACTACATTTTGCCAATGAAATCTGGAAACATAACACAGCAGAAGTTATGGGACATCCGGGGACCTCTTCTAAAGTGTTTGATGATATCATGGAATTTGCAAAAGCCATTGGAATGGTCGCATTACCTATTTATAAAGAACAACCCGGCTATATTGTCAACTCATTGTTGATGCCGTTACTAAGTTCCGCATTGGAATTATGGGTAAATAAAGTATCAGATATCAAAACTATTGATAAAACATGGATGGTGGCCACCGGAGCACCAATGGGTCCTTTTGGGATACTGGATGTTGTAGGCATTACTACCGTTTATAATATTAATAAAATTGCAGCAGATTCTTCAAGGTCACCTGTAATGCTTAAAATATCAAAAAAATTAAAAAAGGAATATATTGATAAAGGAAAATTAGGTGTCGTAAGCGGTAAAGGCTTTTACAACTATCCCAATCCGGCGTACGGGAAAAAAAATTTCCTGAAGTAGTTTCTCTCGTTCTTATCCGGATAAAACAATAATAAAAAACAGGATCTATTTTGTAGATCCTGTTTTTTTATATGATAAGAAACTTATTCTGGTTTATAAGAATCTTTCAGTGTCACGGTACGGTTAAATACCAGGTTCCCTTCAGTCGAATCCTGATCTTTCGTAAAATATCCGATTCTCTGGAATTGAAGCGGCTCTCCTACTGCAACATCTTTAAGGCCCGGCTCCGCAAAACCTTGAATAACAGAAACAGATTCAGGGTTCACAAAGTCAAGGAAGTCCACATCTTTTTCTGCATCAGGTTGCTCAACGGTAAATAGCTGATCATAAATTCTTACCTCCACCGGAATTGCATGGTTTGCTGATACCCAATGTAAGGTTCCTTTTACTTTTCTCAAGCTTTCTTCTGTTCCGCTTCCTGACTTGCTCTTTTCATCATACGTTGCATAGATGGTCGTAATCTCTCCGTTTTCATCTTTCTCTACTCTTTCAGCTTTGATGATATATGCAGATTTCAAACGAACTTCACCTCCTAATTTTAACCTGAAGAATTTATTATTTGCTTCTTCTTTAAAGTCTTCACGTTCAATATATAGTTCTCGTGAGAAAGGAATTTCTCTCGTTCCGGCATTTTCCTGCTCCGGATTGTTTTCAGTCTCCAACCACTCTTCTTTACCTTCCGGATAGTTTTCAATCACTAATTTTACAGGATCAACTACGGCCATAACACGTTTAGCTACTTTATTCAGGTCCTCACGAACGCAGAAATCCAATAGCTGAATCTCAATAAGATTTTCTCTTTTGGCTACTCCTACTTTTTCAATAAAATTCCTAATGGATGTAGGGGTAAATCCTTTTCTTCGCATTCCTGAAATTGTAGGCATTCTTGGATCATCCCATCCTGTTACTACTTTTTCAGCAACTAATCTCTGTAGCTTTCTTTTGGATGTAATCATATAGGATACATTCATCCTTGCAAATTCTCTCTGCTTCGGAGCTACTTTAGGCTTTTCATATACCTGATCCAGATACCAGTTATATAATGGTCTGTGATTTTCAAACTCCAAAGAACATAAAGAATGTGATACTTGTTCTAAATAATCTGACTCTCCATGAGCCCAGTCATACATCGGATAGATTTTCCAGTCTGTTCCTGTTCTGTGGTGAGGTCTTTTCAGAATTCTGTACATTACAGGATCACGCATATTCATATTAGGAGAAACCATATCAATTTTTGCACGAAGAGACATCGTACCTTCTTCAAACTCTCCGTTTTTCATTCTCTCGAATAAATCCAGAGATTCTTCAACAGGACGGTTTCTGAAAGGGCTTTCCACTCCGGGTTCAGTTGGATTTTTTCTTTGTTCTGTAATCACTTCAGACGGTTGCTCGTCCACATATGCTTTTCCTTCTTTGATTAATCTTACGGCCCAGTCATAGAGCTGCTGGAAGTAGTCAGATGCGTACAATTCTTTATCCCATTTGAAACCTAGCCATTCTACATCTTTTTTAATAGAATCTACAAATTCCTGTTCTTCTTTTTCAGGATTTGTATCGTCGAAACGAAGGTTTACAGGAGCGTTGTATTTTTCTCCCAGTCCAAAGTTGATGCAGATGGCTTTGGTGTGCCCTACATGTAAATAACCATTTGGTTCTGGGGGAAAACGGAAACGGATTTGATCTCTGTTCAAACCATTTGCCAAATCATCTTCTATAATTTGTTCAATAAAATTGAGCGATTTTTTTTCTTCTTCCATTATTTAATTAAAAGTTAAAAGTTATATTTTAAATATAACCCATTCGCAAATTTAGCGAAAATTTAGGGTTTATGAAAGGGCTGATTTAAAAGCATATTGACTAAAAATCCAATATTTTTTCCGAAATTTATACCACTAAAACCTATCACAAAATCATTATGGCTGTTTATATCTTAAGTAACAGGAAGATCGTCCGTCATAAAAACGAAACCGTTGATTCATTTTCCAATGATGAATATTCCATTCCTAATTTCAGAATCGCAAAATGTGATTTTACCAATTATAAGGAACCAACTGCTCAGGAAAAGAGAAAAAAAAATTACACCAACAGGAATATATTAAATTATCAGCTTTTTTCAGAACCTGAAAAACAAGGATACCAGGAAGTTCTTGATGTTTTATTAAGAGAAAAAAATATCAAAAAATCAAAAATTACAGCCGATAACCTGGGGGGAACCCAAAGGATGTTTTATGAATTGTATAAAAACATGTCTTCTACCAAATCCAGAAGTGACGTTTTAATATTTATCCATGGTTATGCCTACGATTTCGACGATGAACTGGAAGCTATTATTGATCTGAAAAAACTGTTTATCGATAGTCCGGAATCTCCAGTTGAGCATATCCTGTTTGTGAGCTGGCCGGCTTCAAGCAGTATTGTTCCGCTTACCTACTTTGACGATAAAGCATCCAGCATTAATTCCGGAACCTCATTAATGAGGCTGTTCTATTTTTACACTCAGTTCCTAAAGGATATTTTTTCCAACCGGGATTTAGCTCCATGTAACCAGAGAATTCATCTGATGGCTCATTCCTTGGGAAACAGGGTGCTTCAAAGTATGCTGTACAGTCTTAAAAGCGAAAATATTCTAAGAGTAATTGATCAGGTTCTTTTATTGAATGCTGATGTAACCTATAAAGTATTTGAAGACTCTGAAGACTCCTTTAACAAACTTCCTTTGCTTGCCAATCGTGTTTCAATTTATTTAAACCGAAAAGATGCCGTTCTAGGAATTTCCCAGTTTACCAAAAATATTCTCACTCCGAGATTGGGAAAAAACGGCCCCAGTGATATTGAAAAATTTAAAGATATTGTGTCTATTGTAGACTGTACCTTTATTGAGAACGACCTCAAAGATGGTTTAAAATTTGAGCTTGGAAACCACTGGGGATATCTCTCTAGTTCACAGGTACAAAATGACATTTTCCAGACCCTGAACGGAGTTGATAGAAACCTCATTACCAATAGAATAAGCAATTATGAAAATATTTTCACAATTGTATCAAAATAGTGACTTATACAAAATTAACAATAAAATAACAGAACAATAATTGCGAAAAATTCAATTTGGCACGAAGATTGCTTATATCTAAAGATAGAGAATTAATTAAAATTTCCGGTCATGAAAAAGTTTAAAGAAAAGGTTTCTATTTTAATAGAAAACATCAAAAAAACGATTTTCATAAATGATGAAGTTTAATCAATGTACACCAACAGAAAAATAACACAATTTCATGTTGAAATCATGCTTTAAAAAGCAAGCGTTCCCCAATTAGTTCCAAATGATTGTCAAAATTATTAGTAAATAAGCCTCCGGTTCCTAAACCTTGAGGCATTTTACTATTTTTAGTATAGGTATACTGGGCTATTGCATTTAATCCTATATTACTTTCCAGCGCCGAAGTTATCCACCATCCTATATTATTTTGTTCTGCAAGAGAAATCCATTCGTCAGATCCCGAAAAACCTCCAATCAAAGACGGTTTAAGAATAATATATTGCGGTTTAATTGCTTCCAGTAGTTTATTCTTTTCGCCGGTATCAACAATTCCGATCAATTCCTCGTCCAGGGCAATTGGTGTTGGTGTATCGCTGCACAATATGGCCATATCATTCCAATTTCCAGCCTTAATAGGTTGTTCTATAGAATGAATATGCAAATCCGATAGCTGTTTTAAAACAGTCTTTGCTTCTTGTGTATTGAATCCTCCATTCGCATCAACCCGCAATTCCAAACTGCTTTCCGGAAATTTCTTTCTCAATTTTTTCAGCACTTCATGTTCGGATTCCCAATCAACCCCTATTTTCAATTTAATGCAATGGAAACCTTTTTCAAGTTTTTCCCGGATCTGTTCTTCCATAAACCCGACATCTCCCATCCAGATCAGCCCATTGATGGTAATGGGAACCTGCCCCTGTGTAAATTGACTGGGAAAATAAAGATGTCCCCCATTCTTTAAATTAAGGATAGCCTGCTCGTATCCAATCCAGATGGATGGAAATTCTATTAACTCTTCTCTTAAGAATTCAGGAGTCTGCCTGATATTCTCACAAAGCCATTTGAGTTTTTCTTCATAATCTGGTCTGTCATCAAAGCTTAGCCCTCTGAAAACGGCACACTCTCCCACTCCCTTTCTATCATTTTCGGAAATTTCAAGAATAAAAGTTTCTTTTTCATGCAAAACGCCACGAGATGTTCCACTCGGGCGTTTGAATTTTAATAAATATCTGAAGTATTTTGCGATCATTTATTTCACATTATCTATTCGCATAAATTCCTCTGCTTTTTCTACCATAGCAACACTTCCACAGAAAAATGGAATTCTCTGATGAAGCTCTGTAGGCTCAACTTCCAGAATTCTTCTGAATCCATCCGTTGCTTTTCCCCCAGCCTGCTCAGCAAGGAATGCCATAGGATTACATTCATAAAGCAGCCTTAGTTTACCATTAGGAGCTTGTGAATAAGAAGGATAAATATAAATCCCTCCTTTCAGCATATTTCTATGGAAATCAGCAACAAGAGAACCAATATATCTTGATGTGTAAGGGCGGTCACCTTCTTCCATCTGACAATATTTCAGATAGTTTTTAACTCCCTGAGGGAATTTGATATAGTTTCCTTCGTTGATAGAATAAATTTTCCCCGTTGCCGGAAATTTCATATTAGGATGAGAAAGATAATAAGTACCCAGTGAAGGATCCAAAGTAAATCCGTTCACTCCGTTTCCGGTGGTATATACAATCATTGTAGAAGATCCGTAAATTACATAACCTGCTGCAATCTGGTTCACTCCTTTCTGAAGGAAATCTTCTAACTGAACAGGTGTGCCCGGCTCAGAAACCCTTCTGTAAATAGAAAAAATAGTTCCTACAGAAACATTCACATCAATATTTGAAGAACCATCAAGAGGGTCAATCAAAACTACATACTTGCTAAGATGCCCATTTCCTACACATTTAATATCAATAAAATCATCATTTTCTTCGGAAGCAATTCCACAAACTACCTCTCTTTGCGATAATGCCGTGATGAATATCTCATTAGCAAGGACATCCAGCTTCTGCTGCTCTTCCCCCTGAACATTCTCATTACCTGCTTTTCCAATGATATCTGCAATTCCTGCTTTATTTACTTCTCTGTTTACAACTTTTGAAGCCAATCTTATAGCACTTAGAAGTCGGGAAAGTTCCCCTGTAGAATACTGAAAATCTTCTTGTTTATCTATAATAAATTCTCCTAAAGTCTGCAACGATTGATCTGACATATTTTACTTTTTACGATTTGCCCAAATTTCGTAAAATTTATTACAATCTAAAAAAAATTCTTTCAAAAGCCATTACAATCTGTATATCAAATACATACAACATAACAAACATAACATATTGTCTTTAACCTTTATATAATTGATTCCCGTTTTCGCTCCCAGCTAAATTTCATCAATTCACACTATTATTAACAATATAGCATCATTACGTCGAGATAATATTAATAAATCTGGAATAATATTGCATAAAATCCATTCATCTTATCATTTATCATAAAAATCTTTATCTCATCCTACCCTTCGGGTATTTCATATCTCATTGTAAATTTATAATTTTGACCTCCGTAAAAAACTCAACTATTTTTTATCTAACAATTTTATTTTTAATATTTTAATGAAAATTTTCAAGTTTGGTGGAGCATCTGTAAAAGATGCTGAAAGCGTAAAGAATGTGTCAATGGTTTTAAAAAGCCAGGGATTTGCCAAATGTTTGCTGGTAATTTCAGCAATGGGCAAAACGACGAATGAATTGGAAAAGGTTGTGGAGCTTTATTTCAAGAAGGAAAACTATCAAACTGAAATTAAGATTATTAAACAGAAACATATTGAAATTGCTGAAGGGCTTTTTCAGGAAAATCATCCTGTATTTGCAGAAATCAATTTATTTTTTGACGACCTTGACTCTTTTTTAAGAAGAAATAAATCGCCTAATTACAATTTCGTTTACGATCAGGTGGTAAGCTGTGGAGAAATGATTTCTACAAAAATAGTAAGTGAATATCTGAATGAAATACAGTTTATCAATCAATGGCTGGATGCCAGAGATTATATTAAAACAGATAATTCTTACAGGGATGGTAATGTAGACTGGAAAAAAACAGAGGAATTTATTTCTACCCTGAATTCTGAAATTTGTTATGTAACGCAAGGATTTATTGGATCCGATGAAAATAACTTCACGGTAACATTAGGAAGAGAGGGTTCAGATTATTCTGCTGCTATTTTTGCTTATTGTATGAATGCAGAGGCAATGACCATATGGAAAGATGTACCGGGCGTAATGACAGGGGACCCGAGAAAATTTAAGGATGTTACCCTTCTTTCCAATATTTCATATGAAGAAGCAATCGAAATGGCTTATTACGGAGCGAGTGTAATTCACCCGAAAACTCTTCAACCACTACAGCAAAAAAGTATTCCTTTCTACGTAAAATCTTTTGTAGATCCTACAAAAGAAGGAACAAAAGTAGGAGCTTCAGAAAAAAACCAGCACGAAGAAACATATATTTTAAAAGAAAATCAGAATCTTTTAAAAATATCTACAAGGGATTTTTCATTTATTGCAGAAGATCACATGAGTCAAATCTTCAGTCTTTTGTCAAGACATAAAATTAAAGTTTCCTTGATGCAGAATTCTGCAATTTCACTAGCTTTATGTTTGGAAGATAAATTCAATGCAATTGATGAGCTGAATGAAGAACTACAGAAAGATTTCAGAACTGATGTAGTTAAAAATGTATCCTTATTCACTGTAAGAAATGCGAAGATGGATAACATTGACAAATTTTACCAGGAAAAAAGTGTATTATTGGAACAGATTTCAAAGAATACGCTTCAGATGGTAACACAATAAATATAATTGCGACTAAACACATATGAGCTTAATTTCGAAAAACGATTTAATCCAGGCTTCCGGCTTAAGTAAAATAGGGTTCCTAAAGAATCCTGTGGCATCTGCTATCATGAGCGTTGCTAAAATAAATGAAGTCAATAAACTATATGATAAACTAAAAGACAAGGAAGGTAAAGACTTTTTCGATTCATTTGTGAGGGAAAGAAACTTAAGCTATATTGCTTTTGAAGAAGATTTGGCTAAAATTCCCAAAACAGGTCCATTTATTTTGGTATCCAATCATCCTCTTGGAGCAATTGATGGGATATTGATGTGTAAAATATTAACAGAAGTGCGTCCGGATTTCAAAGTAATGGGTAATTTTCTACTGGAGAAAATAAAACCAATGGAACCGTATGTAATTTCTGTAAATCCATTTGAAAACAGAAAAGGTGCTTACAGCAGCTCTTCCGGAATGCGTGAAACTTTAAAACATCTTGAAAACGGAGGATGTGTAGGTATTTTTCCAGCTGGTGAGGTTTCCAATAAAAACAATCCTTATAGTGAGATTTTGGATAAGGAGTGGGAAAAGCCCGCTCTAAAACTGATCAAAATGGCAAAAGTACCGGTTGTGCCCATGTATTTTCATGCAAAAAACAGTACTTTATTTTATCAGGTCGCTAAGATCCATGCTAATTTACAAACCCTGATGTTACCATCAGAAATGATGAATGACAGGGAAAAACCTATCCGTATCAGAATCGGTAAACCGATTGCGGTAAAGGCGATGGATGAAATGGAGACCATCGAAGAACTGGGTGAGTTTTTAAAGCGTAAGGTTTATATGATGAAATCTTACTACGAAAAGCGAAAATCATTAGCGCAGGTTATCAACCTGCAAAACCTATCGTTAAAATTCCCTTTACTTAAAGAAGAAAATATTGTACAGAATATTATTGATGAAACTCCCAAAGAAAATATTCTTTCTGACATCAATAAGCTGAGAGGTACGGATAAAATGCTTTTCAGTAATGGCAATTACGAAATCTATTTTACAACCTACGAAGAAATTCCTTCCGTAATGAGGGAAATAGGCAGACAAAGGGAACTTACATTCCGTGCTGTAGGAGAAGGCAGCAATCTCCCTTTTGATCTTGATGAATATGATAAACATTATCACCATCTTTTTCTTTGGGACAATACGGCAGAGACACTTGTCGGAGCTTACAGGATGGCTTTAGGTAAAGATGTCATGAAGAAATATGGTATCAAAGGATTCTATACCAGTTCACTTTTTGAATTTGAACAGGATATCCATCCGTTCTTCAAAAAGGTTATTGAAATGGGGAGAGCCTATATCTGCCAGGAATATCAACAGAAACCTCTTCCACTTTTTTTATTGTGGCGGGGAATTGTTCATGTGTGCCTGAGAAATTCTGATCATAAGTTCCTGATGGGTGGCGTGAGTATTTCCAATAAATTCTCCGAATTTTCAAAGTCTTTAATGATTGAGTTCATGCGCTCAAATTATTATGACGGAGCCGTTGCCCAATACATCACTCCAAGAAACGAATACAAGGTAAAGCTTAGGGACCGCGACAAAAATATCTTTTTCGAAGAGATGGAATCCGATCTTAATAAGCTTGACAAAATCATTGATGATCTTGAACCGGAATTAAGATTACCTGTTCTGATCAAAAAATACATAAAGCAAAACGCAAAAGTAATCGCATTCAATGTGGATCCAAACTTCAATGATGCCATTGATGGACTAATGTATATTCGAATCAGTGATCTTCCGGAAAGCACGATTAAGCCGGTATTGGAAGAAATGAGTGAACAAATCAGGAAAGAGCAGGAAAATAATCCGGCTGAGAATCAGTAGGTTTTTGTTATTCACAGAAAAAAAATGCCTTAATACTTGCGTCATATACTAAAACTTACTACTTTTGCATCACTTTAAAACAACGAAGTAAGACAAACAAAAATATAATGGTTTCTTAGCTCAGTTGGTAGAGCAATGGATTGAAAATCCATGTGTCCCTGGTTCGATTCCTGGAGAAACCACAAACCACCTTTTATAAGGTGGTTTTTGTTTTTATCTAATGCTCAGTTTTTAGTATTCTGAAGTATATCGTTTCCCCCTATAATGATTCCTTCCAGAAATAAAGGGGAAATTTTACTGATTTCATATCTTGATCAAAATATGGCATTAAGATTGAGCTTGTAAAGTTTGAACAGAAGGTTTGAAGTGTTGTTCTTGAAACCAGTAAGCTTCCCAAAAAATCCATCAACCCATTTTGAATATAAATCTAATTATTTGGTGTCAATAATTGAGAATTTGTAAATAGTTGAATGTTTATATACACTTCTAGGAGTTAGTACTGGTGATGGAAAATGAGATTGATTAATTGCGTCGGGAAAGTTTTGCGTTTCCAAACAAAACGACTCTCTTTCCTGGTATATGTGATCCTCTTTTCCTTTTTCGTTTTTTATCCAATTGGCAGTATATAATTGTAAGCCCGGCATAGTGGTAAATACTTCCATTTTTCTACCCGACCCTGGCTCTATAGCGGTAGCTACTAAATCTAAACTATATATACCGTGTTTTAAAACAAAATTATGATCATATCCATTAGCAATAGCAAGTTGATCGTGATCACTATTAATTCTGTCTCCAATACATGTCAGGGAGGTAAAATCAAACGGGGTATTTTTTACAGTTAAGATCTCACCCGTTGGTTCATGATTTTTTGTAAGAGGAGTGTAAAAATCAGCCTCGATCTGCAAGTGGTGGTTATTTATTGTTCCACTACCTTCTCCTGCCAAATTAAAATAAGAGTGATTCACAAGGCTGAGTATAGTTTCCTGATCTGTTGTTCCTGAATAATCTAATCTTAATTCATTATTTTCATTAATAGAATAGGTTACTGTTACAGTTACTGTACCCGGATAACCCTCATCCCCGTCAGGAGAAGTATATTGAAAGGTCACTTTTGAGGCGGAAGTCTCTTTAACATCCCATATTTTCTTATCAAAACCAATCAAACCACCGTGCAAATGATTACTCCCATCGTTAACTGTTAATGAGTATTTTTTTCTGTTTAATGTAAATTTTCCTTTTTTGATACGATTAGCATATCGACCACAAATAGCTCCTTGATAAAGTTTATTATTATCAATATATTCTTGTGCCGTATTATATCCTTGTACCACATCTGTCAATTTCCCCTCTTTATCTTTAACATTAATACTAACTATGATTGCACCATAATTAGTTATCTGTACAATCATCCCATTCTTATTTTTCAAAGTGAATAATTGTACTTTCTGATTATTGTGAACTGTATTAAAAGCCACTTCACTGATAATACCCATTATTTCAAAAATCTAATTTGACGGCTCCTTTTTGCCTGATAAATAAAGGATGACAAGAACCAGCACCAAATAAATGATTTAAAGTTGTAATGTATCTTTCAAGCAGATCTTCAGGAACAAAAGCTTGTATGGTTCCTGCGAATCCTCCTCCATGCACACGCCAGGCTCCACTACCTTTTAATACTACTTCGCTATATGCCAATCCCAATGAAACTGCTTGTTCTTTTATGTTACTTGATACATAAACATTTTGATTGTACATATATGAACTATGCCCAGAATCTATTACCAATTGTAAAAATTTTTTAAAATCATTGTTCTCTAATGCCATTACTTCGTCTACTACCCGGTCATTTTCGCATTCAAAATGAATTGCTCTTAAAATAGCCCGATCTCCCACTTTCTGACGGATCGAAGGTGCAATATCCATTACTTTTTCCAAAGTAGTTTCTCTCAGCACACCGCATCCTAAATGGGTTGCAACGTCTTTCATCTCTTTAGGTAAAACAGCATATTCATTATTCAAATTTGTATGATCCCCTCGGGAATCTGTAATTACTAAAGAAAAGCCGGTAGATTCAAAATCAAAATCTACTTTTTTAACAATAGGATTTGCTATATCAGCAAAATCAATGGATACCAATCCTCCTACCGAACAAGCTACCTGATCCATTAATCCACAAGGTTTTCCAAAGAAAACATTTTCTGCATATTGTCCTACACGAGCATTTAAGATGGGATCTAATTTACCTTCGTTAAATAAATGACTAACAATTACCCCGATTAATACTTCAAATGATGCAGACGAACTTAATCCTGAGCCTTTAGGAACACATCCGTCAATTACGGCATCGAATCCTCCTATTCCATATCCCAATTCCTTTAATCGAGCATTAATTCCACGAACAAGAGCATCTGGAGTTAAAAATTCATTTTCGTTGGGAGCAAGATGATTTAAATCTACTTCAAATGATTGATAGCCTGAAGATTCAATCCGGATTATATTTGAATTATTTTTAGCTGCAATGGCAATATTATCTAAGTTTACCGCACCCGCTAATACGCGACCATGATTATGGTCTGTATGATTACCTCCAATTTCGGTTCTTCCCGGTGCGCTGAAAACAGAAATCTCTTTATCCCCAAAAACTTCTTTGAAACGGGACAATGTTTTGGTATATCGGACTGCTTGCTGATGTAATAATTCTGAATTCCGCCCATATAATTCTCTAAAAAAGGGGATATTACCCTCTTTAATTATAGAATAAATATATTTAATATTTGACATTTTATTTGTATCCAATTTATAAAACAGTCTATTTTTTTATTAAGAGCTATTTTATTTACTTTTATAATGAATTGTTGAACTTTTTTTAAGAATGTCTGCGCTTTGTTCCGGAGTAATATCTCTTTGTGCTTCTGCCAACATTTCATATCCTACCATAAATTTCTTCACACTAGCTGAGCGAAGTAAAGGGGGATAAAAATGCATATGAAAATGCCATTCCTCATGTGATTCCAGATCTGTAGGTGCCTGATGTATTCCGGCAGAATAAGGGAAGGAAATAGAGAAAATATTATCGTATTTCACAGTTAAATCTTTCAATATTTGAGCAAATAAAACTTGATCTTCATGTGAAAAAGCAAGTAGGCTATTTAAGGGCATTTTACTAATAATCATTGTTTCAAATGGCCACGTTGCCCAAAATGGGACCAAGGCCACAAAAGCTTCATTTTCTAATATAATTCGCTCATTAATTTCTATTTCCCTTTGAAGATAATCAGACAGAAGGGTTGTTCCATGTTTATCATAATAGTTCTTCAAATTTTGTTGTGTTTTAGCTACCTGGGAAGGAATAGATAACTGTGCCCAAATCTGCCCATGAGGATGAGGATTACTACAGCCCATAATTGCCCCTTTATTTTCAAAAATCTGAACATGATTAATGTAATCTAGCCTTCCCAGATTCTGATATTCTTCTTTCCAGACAGACACAACGTTTGTAATTGCTTCTACAGACATTTCAGGAAGAGTCAATGAATGGTCATGTGAAAAGCAAATTACACGATTAATTCCTCTTTCAGGTTCAGTTTTAAATAATTCATCCTCGGTTTTATCAAAGGTTACTCCTTCGCTCAATAAAGCTCCAAAATCATTATCGAATACATACACACCCTCATACTGGGGGTTTTTGACTCCGTTAACTCTTGAATTTCCCGGGCATAAATAACATTCGGGGTCATATTGATTTTGAACGTTTGGCAATGGTTCTTCCTGTTGTCCTTGCCATGGCCGCTTTGCTCTTTGTGGTGATACTAAAACCCATTCATCCAATAAAGGATTATATCTTCTATGTGGATGATCTTTGCTGTTAAATGAACTACTCATATTGAGTTTCTTTATATCAGTTTAGCCCTTTTTCAGGGTTTAACTTGTCCAAAATAGGTTCGGTTAATGTATTTAATTCTGTATTAATTTTATTATTTTTCTGTTCAAAAATAACAATCTCATTATTACCCTTTTTTAAATAACACCCGGGTAAATATAATGTCTGTTGTGGCCCTACTGACCAATACCTTCCTAAATTAATACCATTAACAAATACAATTCCTTTTCCAAAAGGCCGCATATCCAAGAAAGTATCTCCCACTTTTGATACATTAAAATTTCCTTTGTAGATAGCTGGTCTATTCTCTTTTAGATCTGATTTTTGTTTTGCATCAATTACCGGAGCCTTTTCAAAAGGAAGCCCATACATCTCCCAATCTCCGGTGATTTTTCGATCATTAATAAATACAGGAGAAATAATTCCTTTTGTATTCTTATTAATAGCAGCTCCATAATTAATTCTTCCCATGTTTTCTACCAAAATATCTAATTTTCCATTGAAGGGTATATTAACTTCACATTCATATTTTTTATAATAACGATTAAGCTCTCCAACTTTTTCTCCATTCACATAAACAATCGCATAATCTCTTAATCCATCAAGTTTTAAAGTTCCTTTAATTGGCTGATTAAAGTTTTTGCTGTACCAGACATAGCCATACCCCTGATTTAATTGCTCAAAAGTCAAAGGATCATCATTAATTACTGGCTTTACATTATTTTTTAAATTTTCTAAATCTATTGCCTGAGACAATTTAATACCCTGAATCTGAATGACTGGAATTTTTGCAGGAATAGGAGGCGTAGAAGAATTTTTTAATAATTCTCTTAATTTCAAATACTTTTCAGTCTCCCAACCTGCCTCAGTAATGGGAGCATCATAATCATAACTGGTCATACTCGGTTGTATGTCATGATCTTTATCGTAATTAGCTCCAGAGGTAAACCCAAAGTTAGTTCCTCCATGCACCATGTAAATATTAAAAGAAATATCATTATTCATGAATTTTTCAATATGGCTTTTTACTCTTTCCGCGGCTTTACGAGGGAAAGGTTCTGCCCAATGATCTAACCACCCGGGATAGTATTCCGCTACCATAAAAGGACCTTCTCCATTATGAAATTTCTTTACCTCTTTCTTAATATTTTCTGGATCTTCATCTCCATTTGCAGTCGGCAAAGCGCCGGACAAAGCACCTCCTTCAAATAACCAGTCTCCATCTGAAGTAAAAAACTCCATCCCTTTGAAACCAACTTCTTTTAATTGATCAAATACAGATGAACTATATTTTTTATGATCCTCCATTTTAATATCTTCCCGTTGACTAACGAAAGATCCAAATTCATTTTCTCCCTGCACCATTATAATAGGACCACCATTAACAATCAGATAAGGTTTTACCACCTTATAAAGTTCTGTGAAATATGCTTTTGTTGAATGTAAAAAAGAAGTATTGTATTCTCTGATTTTCATATCCTTGTCATTTTGCAAAAACCAAGGATAACCTCCGAATTCCCATTCTGCACACACATAAGGTCCCGGGCGAAGAATTACCATTAAGCCTTCTTCTTTTGCTATTTTTAAGAATTCAGGTAAGTTTCGGTTCCCGGTTTGAAAATCCCATTTTCCAGGAGCTATTTCATGATAATTCCAAAATACATATGTAGCTATTGTATTTAGTCCCATCGCCTTAACCATTTTTAAGCGATGTCTCCAATAATCATGAGGAATTCTAGCGTAATGAATCTCACCTGAATGCAATTTAACTGCCTGTCCGTTAAATTTAAATTCTCCATTCTCGATTTTGAAAGATTCATATTTAATAGGTTTCTGTTGTGCATTTATCGAACTTGCCCCTACTAAGCACAAGGCTAAAATTATATTTTTAATAAGCTTCATCGTAATGTATTATAAATCTAGTTTAGTTAATAAAATAAATTTATAAATTTACCAGACACTACCATACTAGTTCCTACCGGTTTTTATAGCTTTACTACCAGTTTAAAATTTGGAAATATATCGAGGTTTATTAAAATAATTCGCTATTCGGTTCTACCCAAATACCAACAGATTATAAATTCCATTGAGCAAGGCTAAAGGATGAAAAACTACTTTCTATAAAAGTGTCTATGTAATAAATTATAGCAAAAAATCAACATTTCTCATTTTCCTCAAATACAAAACTCAAAATTTCTATTACCAAAAACGAACATATATAGCAGTTAGAAGTAATAAAATAATGACAATCAGGAATAATGTTCTATTGTCCACACTGAACATATTTTTGTTTGTGACAAAAGCCTTTGGATTTACTTTTGGTTCAAAAAAACTTAAGAGAATCATTACAACTGCAGTAATGAAAAATGACCAGCCCATATTGATAAGGAAAGGAATCTCTGTAATGGTTTTCACCACACCGTTTTCCAATTTTTCATAAGTGAATGCTGTATAAATCCATGTTTCTTTTCCAAACAGGCCAACTGCAAAGCTGTTAAAGAAAATAGATAATAAAAAACCAAGAATAACTCCAACTATAGCAGCGGTTCCGGTAGTTCTTTTCCAAAACATTCCTAAAATAAACATAGCAAATACACCCGGACTAATAAAGCCAGTATATTTTTGTATAAATGTGAAACCGCCTTCTCCACCGATTCCCAAAATATCTGTCCATGTAAATACCAAAGCAATAAGCATAGCCACTATAATTGCCCAACGTCCTGTTCTTACCATTTGCATTTCAGAGGTGTTGGTGTTTAAATATTTTTTATAAATGTCTAAAGTGAAAATTGTAGATATACTATTTACTTTTCCAGCAAGTGATGCGACTATTGCAGCTGTTAAAGCAGCAACCGCAAGACCTTTAAGCCCAGATGGAAGCAACCCCAATATTGCAGAATAAGCACTATCTTTTACCCCATTAAAAATTGACAAATGACCTTTTGTATAGAGTACATAAGCTGCAATCCCAGGAAGTACAACAATTACAGGCATAAAAAGCTTTAAAAATCCTGCAAATAAAATTCCTGTTCTTGCTGTTTTCAAATCTGCTCCTAATGCTCTTTGGGTAATGTATTGGTTACATCCCCAATAATTAAGTTGTACAATCCATTGTCCAGCAAAATACATCGCTAAGCCAGGCAAAACCACATATTTCTGTACCGCTAAATTTTCCGGCATTGATAAAGAAGTTGTTGTTATTTGTGGTTTATTTAGAATGAGTTTGAAATGTCCCGGAGCTTCTTTCAAAAGGGTATCTAAACCCGTTAAGGCATTTCCAATAGCAGCACCGTTAATTCTTTGATCCACGACCTGTAATGCCATGTAAACTGTAGCAAAACCACCAATAACAAGAACTGTTACTTGAATAACATCCGTATAGCCAATGACTTTCATTCCCCCCAATCCAATAAACAAAGCCATTAGTAAAAGTGCAATCATGATGATATGCAGGTGGCCTCCACCAAGCAATGAATCAATAGCTACAGCTCCTAAATAAAGAATAGAAGTAAGATTAACAATTACATACAAAAATAGCCAAAAAACAGCCATAATAAGGGAAACAGACTTATTATATCGTGTTTCCAAAAACTGGGGCATCGTATAAATCTTATTTTTGAGATAAATCGGAATAAACCATACTGCAATAATGATTAGGGCAATTGCAGCCAGCCATTCGTAGACGGCAACAGCTACTCCTATGAAGAAGCCTTCTCCACTCATCCCAATAAATTGTTCTGCCGAAATATTAGATGCAATCAGGCTCGCTCCAATTGCCCACCACGTAAGTGAGCCTTCTGCAAGGAAATAATCTTTACTTCCTGTCGTTTTTGATTTCTTTCGCTTGTATATCCATAAGCCATATGCTGTTACAACCGAAAAATACATTAGAAATATAACAAAATCAAGAGTCGAAAGTTTTCCCACGCTTAAAAATTTTTATAGTAAGTTTATCATAGATTTGTACACTTTTTAGCACTTTTATATACTCTAAAGTATTTAATAATTTACCGTCCCTAATAGATCATTTAAAATAAAATTGAATCTTTTGCAGCAAAATCACACAAAAGAAAACATTATCTTACCAAATATATAAATTTGGAAAACGCATCCATACTTGTTCCTACCAGTTTTTGTATATTCACCACTAGTTTTAAAAAATTGGAATATCATGAAACTTATTAAAATAACTCCCGATTCTGTTATCCCTAAATACCAACAGATTATAAATTCCATTGAACAGGCTCTTGCTCAACAACTGCTAAAAAAAAATGACAAGCTACCTTCCATAAATAAAGTATGCATGGAATTTGGCATTTCTAGAGACACTGTCCTATATGCCTACGAAACATTGAAAAAGAGAGGAATAGTAAATGCCATTTTAGGTAAAGGGTACTACATAAAAAGTACTGATTGGAATTTTGAAGAGCGAATTTTTCTATTATTTGATGAGCTTAATGCTTTCAAGGAAACACTATATAATTCATTTTTGGAAGAGTTACAACAAAGATCTAATATCCATGTTTTTTTCCACTACTTCAATATAGATGTCTTCAAGAAATTAATCGAAGAAAATAATGGAAACTACACAAAGTACATAATTATGCCGGGCAATATGAATAATACGGCGCCCATTATTAAGATGCTTCCAAAGAAGGATGTTTATATATTAGATCAAACCAATTTACATTTAAGAGAATATTCATCAGTCTATCAGAATTTCGCAAAAGACATGTATAATGGTCTATCAAAAGCGAAAGCTTTGCTTAAAGCACACCAAAGACTGATTCTTATTTTTCCAGGAGAAAAAGAACCTATAGGTATGGTAGAAGGATTTACCAGTTTTTGTGAGCAGCATAAAAAGAAACATATCATTATCAATAATTTTACCGACGAGGAAATACTGGATGGAGATGTATTCATAATTCCTGATGATAAACACTTGGTAAATGTTATTAAACAATCTAAAAAGCAGAAGCTAAAGATTAAAAAGGATTTCGGAATTATCTCCTACAACGAAACGCCTCTTAAAGGTATTGTAGAAAGTGGTATTACTACAATTTCCACGGATTTTTGGCAAATGGGAAAGATCTTAGCAGAAATGATTCTTAATTCCAAACAAGAAAGGATCGAAAATGCGTCTGATCTAATTATCAGGAATTCCTTATAAATGATTTGAATTAATATTTTTTACCTGAAATTATTTAAAAAAAATACAAACAAAAGCTAAATAGGGCATCATTCTGAACGAATTTATGCTTGTTTTTGAAAAAAGGCTCGGATTCTAAAATCCAAGCCTTGACTTTTTAACTTACTCATATCGTGAGATGGTGTCAAAAAATGTAAATTCTTTCTTTTGCTTTTAAATAATTTCGTAATTAAAAGTTAATAGAGTTCAGTGTTTTATCAACAAGTAATCCTTTACTCGCTTTTATATTAAATGATCCGTTTCGTTTTGCTTTAAATTTAATAATAAATAAATCCGTTGTACCTTCTAAAGGAAGTTTTTGTCCTACATTGACCAGCGTAGGATATAATATCTTTTCTTTGTTGGTATGCAGTCTGTCATAAGTCAGGTTTTCCATTTGTCCGATATTTAATGGGGTAATTCCTATATATTCCAATTCTTCCTGTTTATATGGAATAGCGAAACTCAATGCATTTACAGATTGCAGATTACTACCTTTTACTACTACTTCAATGATATCATTCTTAGCATATTGTTGTTTTGAGGCAGAGGCTGTAATGCTACCTTGCAGTGGTTTCAATTCTTCATCATTTACTCCTCCATCTATTTTCGTAGCGACGTTAGAAATATCAAATGCATCAATGAAACCGTTTTTATTTATATCTCCGTTGCTAATATATCCTTCAAAATCAGAATCTCCTTTTCTCAAACCTGTATAATTAATATATGAAGTAAAATCATTCATATCAATTTTCTGATCATTGTTGATATCGCCGGGAAGCAAGCTTGAAGACCCTGGAACTTTGAATACATATAATTCGTTTCCACTTCCAAAGTTTTTGAAAGCATTGCTTACTACAATCTTCATAAATCGTGTAGTTGGATGTGTGGCGAAATCTAAAGATTTACTTTTGTTATTTCTATCCCATGTAAAAGAGCCAAGCTCTATCCAATCTTTTTTATTATCACTATACGAAATTTTACCATTCATCCATATTCCGTTGTAACCACTGTTTCTAGGAATATATTCTAATTTGCTTATGGTATTAATAGAACCTAAATCTAAAATTATCTCAAAAGGGACTTTGCTTTTTTCATAATCCGAGTGCCAGCCTGTGCTCATATCCTGATCAAAAAGATTCTCTACTCCTTCTCCTTCCTGACTTGGAATTGTGGCGGTGGCTTTTATGCCTTTAATTACAAATTCATAAGGGTTTTTATTGGTCTGGGATGAAAAAGGAACCCAATCAGAAGTATTTGTTTTATTTACGGCTCTTAATTTGAAATCATATTTCGTTTCAGGATCTAATCCTTCAAATAAGAAAGAGGTATCTTTTATATTACTGTATACCATATTATTATATAGTATTTCGTAATAATCAGCATTAGGAATTGTATTCCACGATGGTAATATAGAATATGCGGTGTTTGTATTTTCTGAAGTGATTGGTTTCAAAGCTTCTGCAAATGCTCCGGAATTCTTTTTTAGTTGATTAGAATTAATAAATTGGTAGTCTTTAATGACAAGCTCTACTTTGTTTTTGCTAACATCTGTGATTCCTGATTTTACCCACAATTGTGGATTTCGAGAAATCGAAACCTTTGAAAATTCAGAATCTTTTGTAGAAAAATTATTGAATTCAGGTTTACTATTGTAAAAATATACGTTTGTAGCATTATTGAATTCATCTAAAGTATTTACTATATTCAGTTTTATATTTTTACCTCCAATAGAAAGCTTTACACCGGATGGTTTCTTAGTAACATTGATTCTAAATTCTGTCATTTTTTCTTTTTCAAAGCCATTAAAGTTACCTTGAGTAGAAGAGATACTTATTATTGCAGTATTTTTTACAACATTACTTTCTATAAGGGTGCTTACAGATTCTTTTTTCATGTAATTTTCGGTTACGCCATCGTCATCATATTCTATAAAACTGGATTTGCCTGAAGGATATACCTCATAAATTCTTAATTTTTTATTGATTTGATGAATGTTGTTATTGGCATTTACCATCGGAATAATAGCACCTGGTTTCACAAATAGAGGGAGTTTCCAAATTGGGGCATCGAAATGATTTAAAACAATCCCTCCTTCATAAGTTTGCCCTGTAAAGTAATCAATCCAATTTCCTTTAGGAAGGTAAATATTATTTCTAATATCATTTCCTTCTTTATCCGTTTTTGTAGCCTGATATACTGGAGCTATTAAGAAATAAGGTCCATACTGATACTGGTATTGAGTAGATTTTCCTAGGGTATATTCATTAGCTTCATCTAAAAACATTGCTCTGATCATTGGCAATCCTTCTACGGCTTCCTTCGCTATACTATAACTATAAGGAAGCAGACTGGATTTCAATTTTAAATAGTTCCTGTTAATAGAAGCAGCAGACTCACCCAAAGCATGGGGATACTTTTCGTTTGTTCCCCAGCCGTCCATGTTTAACTGCATAGGAGTAAAGGTCTTCCATTGGAAATCCCTTGTATTAACGATTGGGTTTTTCCCTCCAAAAATACCATCCATATCCGAAGTAATGTTAGGTTGACCAGACAAACCAGAACCTATATAGGTAGGAATGTGGAATCTGATGTATTCCCACTCCCCTCCGGTTTGGTCTCCTGTCCAAATACCTGCATATCGTTGTGAACCAGCCCAGCCGTCTAACGAAATGATGAAAGGACGACTTCCGTTTCCATAGCGAGGTATTATTTGGGCTACATCTGAAATACCATTCAGTCCGAATGAATAGCCAGGACCTACCCAGGCAACATCCGTTTTTAGTACTCTTACACCTGCCTCACCTACTTCCTTTATAATATCTCTCTGTAAAAGAGCATTTATACCATCTTTAGGGTGCAAATCTGATTGGGTCCACAACCCTATTTCTACGCCGTTTTTTCTGGCATAATTTCCGAGAGATTTTAAGTTAGCTATATTGCCATCCAAGGTTTCTGTCTGCCCGTATCCAGCACTGTAACCATCATTTGGCAATATCCACCCCAAAGGCATATCTGTATTTTTATAACGGTCTATCACTGCTCTGGCAGAAAACTGATAGTTATTTTTTTCTCCATTTAAAGATTCTTTAACCCCTCCATTGTCTTTTTGGCTCTCTTTATATCTTTTTCCGTCTTCAAATAGGATTCCTTTATCATCTTCTTTCCAATAATCTCTATTGTAGGCATTAAGATGTCCTTCATAAAAACCAAATTTGGGTAAAAGTACAGGGTTTCCTGTGAGCTGGTAAAAATCATTCAACAAAGATTTAGGTTGATCATTTACCATAAAGAAAACATCCAGGTAATTAATCTCATGAGCCAGTTTCACTTCATTTTTATTTTGTTTACCGAAATCATAATATCCTTTTTTGAAAGTATGCCACATAAAACCATACCCATTTGTAGACCAATAATAAGGATTTGGAGATGCAACACCACCATCAGTCCAGTTATTTTGATTCACAATAAAGATGGTATTTCCTTTATGAGAAAATCGACCGTTTTGTACTCCGCCTCCATAGAAATATTCATCCTTTCCTTGAGATAAAGTAAGCACTGCTTCTTTAGAATTAAATTCAATGGGAGCAACAAAAGAAAATATCTCTTTATTAAGGCTCAAGTTGAATACTTTAAATAAAGAAGTTGTTTTTTCAATTTCTATTTTAATTTTACTGGTGGAAATAGAAACAGTGTGTGGTAAATTGTTGACAGCAATTTCTTTTACTTTTCTTCTGGGCTGATCTACCAAAATCTGAGCAGGAGGTATCGCTTCAGGATTTCTTACTTCTCCTCCTTTGGGATCGAAAAATAATCGAAAAATATTTTCTCCATAAAAATCTATTGTCATTTTTTTGTTATCAGAGAGCAAAACTTCTACTGAAGTTTCTCCTTTCTTAGAAACATTTTCAATTTTTTGAGCCTGAATTTTTCCAATGAAGAAAAAAAGAAAAGAGCTCAGTAGTAAAATCTTTTGAATTTTTGAATTTAAAACGGCATCCATTTACCTTGATTTATTTATTAATTACATTTTACACTACTCTAAGAATAAGATCGATATTGAAGATAAAATTAACTGTAGCTTTCTGTGATATTAAGAATTTCAAAAATAGTTTTTTATCAAGTAATAACTATAGTCATTTATATAAAATTAATATCCTTTTGCTGCTTGAGCTTCTTTTAGTTTCGGATTTAAATCCACAGCTTTTTGAGGATAAGGGAATCTGTAAAATCTATTATCCCAAACTCTTGCTGCAACCTGCGTATTGGTTATATCGTAAACGGTTTTCATTACATTTGGGGCAATCTTCCATCTTCTGATATCATAGAATCTGTTTCCTTCGTTTGCCAGTTCTATCCTTCTTTCATTTCTGATAATTTCTCTTAAGGTTTCTTTTGTCTGTGTGTTGCTAACCCCTACCATACCTGCTCTGCCTCTAATCTGATTTAATGCATCATAGATAGAAGGATCTGGACCAAAAAATTCATTTCTTGCTTCGGCATATATAAGTAATACTTCTGCATAACGGATAAGCATAAAATTGTTGCTCATATTTAAATTCTCGTCCAATGATCCATAATCCGCCATTTTTTTATAATTATAGCCTATCTTGGACGTATTGTTTGCACCTTCATTCCATTTGAACAGTGTACTTGTCCCAAAACCTTTTAAGTAAGACCAGGGTCCGTTTGGATGCATTATACTTGCATATAAACGGGTATCTCTGTTTTTAAATTCATCCAGATAGGCATTATTTGGGTTACCATGATTATAATTTGAAGCTCTTGTAGCATTAGAAGGAGGTGTAAATGCCGTTCCATCTTTGTTCCAATAGGCATTTACTAAATCAATTGTTGGTGTTACAGAACTCCATCCACTCTCTTCATTTGGCAATAAGAAAAGGGCCATGCTATTACTAAATACTCCTTTAGAGTCGGGTACAAATTGAGCTTCTAAAATTGATTCTTTGTTGCCATTATTTTTAGCCCAGAACAATGCTTGATAATTGCTCAATCCTCTATAAAAATTATCTTTATCTGTTGCAGAGGTAAAGGTAACAAAGCTATCATAATTTGTACTTGTGTCTACTAAAGTTGTAGTGAAAAGATTATAAGTACCGGAATTAATTACTGATTGAGCAGCTTCATAAGCTTCTTTATATTTTCCTGTGTATAAATATATCCTTGCCTTAAATGCTAATACTGCTCCTTTTGTTATTCTGCCTTTATCTTGGCCGGAAGGGTAGGCAGTTGGTAAATCATTTTCTATAGCATTTAATTCACTGATTACAAAATTATCAATTTGAGTTTCAGAAATAGGAGTTAGAGTGGATCCATCCAATTCACCTGATTTTTGTACGAGTGGAAGGGCTCCAAAACGTTGTGATAAATCAAAATAATTAAAAGCTCTTATAAATCTGGCTTCTGCTTTATATCTACCAGCTAAATTTTTGTCCATTGGGATCTCATCAATTTTTTCCAAAAAAGTATTTACTCTTCTAATTGTAGTAAAATCATATCCGAAATCTATAGAAGGAAGTATGTTTCCCGCAGAAGCATCTACTGCAGTTGTTTCCCAGGGATATTGAGCAAATGAATTATCGGTAAAACTATCGTTATATAAATTGCTGTAAGCGGCATCAGAAAAATATTTGTAAATACCATTTAATGCCATGGTTGCGTCTTTTTCCGTCTTCCAAAATGTTTCTTCCGATACTTTATCTTCCGGAAACCTATCTAAATTACAAGAACTAGTCACTATAGCCAGGGAAGCTGATAGTAATATAATTTTTATCTTTTTCATTTTCAGATGTTTAATTTTAAATTAAAAAGTTGCATTGATACCAAACGATATGGTTTTTAAATATGGATATGTTGAACGGCTACTGGGCATTTCAGGATCAAAATCTTTCATTCGTTTATCTCCCCTCAATGTAAAGTAATTCTCTAAGTTGGCATATATTCTGAATTTTGTCAGTCCTATGCGGCTAATTGTTTCCTTAGGAATAGAATATCCCAAAGTAATAGACTTAATTCTAAAGTAACTTGCATCAAAAAGCCAATAATCTGAAATAACACCTATATTTTGAGTTCCTCCTCCTGATGGCAGTATTCTAGGATACAGGGCATTAGGATTCGGGTTTTCCGGAGTCCATCTGTTATCTGAAACATATTGTTTTGCACCGGCACCATTAAAAAATGCCTGAGAAGATTCTTTATCCAGATATACCTTAACATTAGCCACCCCCTGACCCACTACGCTAAGATCAAAATTTTTGTATCTACCCCCTATACTTAGACCATAGGTAAGACTTGGAACATCATTTCCTATTACTGTTCTATCTTTTTCATCAACAACTCCATCTCCATTAATATCTACATATTTTATATCACCAACTTGAGAGTTACTATATAATTTAGGATAATTATTGTTGATATCTTCTTGGGTTAGGAGACCTGCAGTCTTATATCCGTAGAAATCACCAATTGAGCCTCCTACTTGTGTTATCCAATAATCATTATATAAGGTCTTACTATTGATGAGTGAAAGAATATTATTTCGGTTTTTAGCAAAATTTGCATTGATGTAAAAGTCCCCATTTTCAAAATTTTTATTATATCCCAAAGTAATTTCTATCCCTTTATTTTCCACATTACCCGCATTAATGGGCGGTGCTTGGTTTTCTGCTACACCAGTTTCATATTCTAATTGGTTGCTCATTAATGCTCCTTTTGTAAGACGGTTATATAAATCTACCGAGAAAGTGAAAGCGTTATTGAATAAAGATCCGTCCAGACCTATATTTTTGGTAACAATTGTTTCCCAGCCTATGCCCAAAAATCCAAGCTTACCCGGTACCACTCCCCCTACTATAGTATTCCCCAGAACTGTAGAAGTATTATCCATATAGGTCTGATTGTCATAATAACCAATGGTATTGATAGATCCGGTGCTGCCATAAGAACCTCTTAATTTTAGTGTATTGATAAAACTCAGATTTTTTATGAAATTCTCCTTATCTAATCTCCAGGAAGCCATAACTGCAGGAAAATATCCCCATCTATTTTCTTTAGCAAAACGTGAAGATGCATCTGCCCTTATAATACCTTCTAAAAAATATTTTTCCTGATAATTATAATTGATACGAGCGAAAACAGACTGGAAAGCATATTGCTGAGTATTAGAATTTAATTCATCTAAGGTTCCGTCAAGGGTACTAAGAGCACTTAAAGAATGTAATCCATCTTTTGGTATATTGGATTTTTTACCAGATATGGATCTGGTTGTATAATCTTCATACGAAGTACCTCCCAACAATTTAAAATAATGTGATGATATGTTTTTTTCATAACTTATCAGGACCTGAGTATTAAGTAATTCATCAGAATTCCAGGACTCAGAATAGTTATTAATTGCTCTCGCAGTTGAACTAATAGGAACATTAGTTAAAAAATTGTATACGGGGTTTAGTGTATTTACAAAAGTCCCTAAACGATAGTTCCAATTTGAATAGTTAATTTGAGCATTTACATTTAATCCTTTTACAGGAGTGTAATTGGCAGATAATGCCCCCATAAATTTTTGATCATTTGACTTAGAATCTCCTCCCTCTACATTGTTTCTTACAGGATTGGTATTTGCAAATGTATTATCTACTTTACCCGCATTAACAGATCCCCACCATCCATTGGATTGTCTTAATACCATAGTAGGAGTTATTCTTGCTAATTCTCCAGTATTAATAACACCGCCCTGATCATTGATCATTTGTTTGATAAATGATATATTAGAATTTACTGTAAGTTTATCACTCAATTTAGAGGATGTATTTGTCCTAAAAGAATATCTATCCATACCCTTTGTAGGTGATAGAGACTCCTGTTTCAAATACCCTAAACTTGCAAAGTAACGAGTTTTATCTCCACCTGATATATTTATCTCATTATTAAGCACATTTGCCATTCTTCGATAAGTTGCTTTATACCAGTCTGTGTTTGGGTATCTGTCGGTGTCTGTACCGGCAGCTGTAAGATTTATTTGATCTTGCGTATATTGAGAAAAATGACCAACATTATTATTAGCGTTATAATATGCTTCATTTTTCAGTTTCATATATTCAACAGCATCTACATACTTAGGCAAATAGGTGGGCGTCTGATAACCATTATACATATTATAACCTATACTCATCTTACCTCCACCGCCTTTTTTAGTCTCAACAAGAACAACCCCATAGCCAGCTCTTGCACCATAGATAGATGCTGAAGCATCTTTTAAAATGCTTATATTTTCAATATCAGCTGGGCTTAATCTGGAAAAATCTGCAGCACTAGAGGGAATACCATCTATAATATAGAGTGGAGAATTACCAGCAACACTCCTTCCCCTTACATTCAAGGTAGGAACAGAACCTACATCTCCCAAAGAAGACTTAATTGTAACTCCTGGTAAAGCACCTTGCAGACTTGCTGTTAAGCTTGTTGTTGGGCGATCCTGTAGTATCTTTTTATCAACAGAAGCTATAGATCCGGAAACAGTTCCTTTTTTCTGTTTTCCGAATCCTACTAAAACAATTTCTTCCAGATCTTTTACTTTTTTAGAGGTAGAGTCCGAAGGTTTGTTTTTAGTTTTTTGTGCATCCACTAATGTGATAGATGACATTAAAATTGCACTCAAAATACAAATTGTAGTTTTCTTCATATTTTATTGACTTTTATAACAATATTATCCAGATGATGTTGAATTCTAAAACCGTATCATTTACCATTTTTTCCAGGCAAAAACAAAAAAATGGTGATCTTCCATATTTTACAGTATCCGGCACAAATGGAAAATATGTAAAGTGAAACCTCCCCATTATATCCAAATACACTATATACCCTCTTCTTATTTCCTTTTCTGAATGTGAACTAACTATTACTTTAATATTAACCCTGTGTAACCCAAATGTATAGTTTTACACCATTCCTCCATACTGGTAGCCACCAGTTTTTATCCCTTTACCACCAGTTTGAAAATCATTTGAATACAGCCTTATTAAGAAGCTCTTAGAAATTGGTTATAAATTGGCAGCCATGCCTATTGCTTCTCTATTTTTCAAGAGAAAAAACCCATTTACATATTGATTTTTTCCATTACAAAAGTGTTTTCAATTTGTCATTCATGGATCACTATCAAATATTAAAACGAATTTTTTAAAGGTTAAAAATCTTTATAAGCATGTTTAGAATTAATTTTCAAAGCGTCTTAAATAAGTCAACTGGTAGTGAACATTCAAAAACAGGTAGGTACTAGTTTGTGCAATTACTTTAATTGTTAATTTTGGAAAGGAGGTTTTTAGTTCAGATATATCGCAAACTTAACAGGAGTGTAATAGAAGTATTTATCTGTAAAAAGTCTTTTTAGGATAAAGTTTTGAGCTATCAACTCACAAATAGTGGATAATTAATATCTGGGAAGATTGCTTAATACAATTACTATTCAAAAACAAATCAAAGCTGGATTTGTCTAACAGCTATAGATTATTGCTTTGTTATTTTTTTAATCAAAAATCTACACCAAATGAAAAACAATTATTTTATTCTCTCATTTCTACTCGTTTTACAGACAGCTTTCGCACAGCAGTATAAGATGCCTGTAGCATATGTAAATTCGTTACAGCCCGCACAATCAGGACAGGAGGCTGGACAGAGTATTGATAATAATGTGAATACTCTTTATCATTCTCAATATAATTTGAGCACAGCACTTCCGGACCAGTTAAATTTCAAATTTTCCAACCGGGTAAAAAGTATAAAAAGGTTAGTCTACAAACCTAGAACAACGGGCCCAAACGGAATCTGGACAAGTGTGAAAGTTTCTTATTCTACCCAATCCGATCCTACAGTTTTTATAACAGCAACCGGGGTTATTTCCTGGGCAGCTGATAATACGGCAAAAACTATAGATTTGCCGACAGCAATAGTTCATCCTGCTGTTATTAGGATTGATGTCCTCAGTGCCCAAAATAATTTTTCAAGTTGTGCTGAGATGGAATTTTATTCTACAGAACAGATGGATCCTGTACAAACAGAATGTACACTGGCAACTAATGAGTTTTCAGCTTATGCAGATATCCCAGTATTGCCTCAGGTGGCAGGATCTTCGGCCTCAAGTTTCCAATCGGGAGAAAATATAGAGAAATCCTTTGATGGTGATGTAAGTACACTTTATCATTGTAGTTGGAATGCAACAGCAGCTACTTTTCCTATTTCTCTAATTTACAAGTTTAATGGACAAACAGCTATAAATTATTTAAGGTACACACCCAGACAGGATGGCGGACCAAACGGACTTTTTGGAAATGTAAAAATAAGTTATAATACAATTTCTAATCCAGCATACATTACTATTTCTACTCAAAATTTTGGGCAGACATCTGCAATAAAAACGGTAAATTTTCCTTCCGCCATTACTCCTTTAACTATAAAAATTGAAGTTCTTGATGGCAAAAATAACTTTGCAAGCTGTGCCGAAATGGAATTTTTTCAGACGAGTTCTAATAGTTTTAATCCTTCAGCTTATTCAAATATTTTTAATGATTCTATTTTCAGTGCTTTAAAAACAACTGTAACCCAGCAGGATATTGATGCCATTTCCTCACCTTTCATAAAAGGATTAGCTCAGTGTTTATTTAATAATACCTACAATAAAAAATATAGGGTACAGACTTTTACGGCATACAAGACAATTGAATCAATAAATACCCAATATAAAATTGGAAATTATAACGGATATGAAAACCCTACAGGGATAGCATTTCAGCCTAATACCACTGCTATTGTTTTTGCGAAAGATATTACCTCTGAAAACAAAGTTTACTTAAAAATAAGAGATTTTGCTACTGAAGGGGCGTCTCCTGAAAAAACATACGAACTAAAAAATGGAATAAATATCCTCGCTATTGCTAATACAGGTTTGGGATATATTTCATATTACACTGATAATGTAAATGCCGCCCCGGTAACTGTAAATATCACAGCAGGTATTGTAAATGGTATTTATAAAAAAGGTACAACCCCTACAGAATGGGCAGAAATGCTGACTAATGATGTCTATCCAAAAATTGATATAGAAGGTTATTATACAAAACTGGTTACCAATAAGTCTGCGGTAAGCAATTTCCATTTCACAACCGCCCAGCCTTTGATAGATAAGTATGATGCAATTGCCAAGTCTGAAAGAGAAATGATGGGCTTCTATAAATTCAATAAAAACTTTAAAAACAGGCAGCTTGTTTATATGGAATCTACAGGAGGATGGTTTGCAGGAGGTTTAGGAGTTCATTTAGATCTTACTTGGGGATTATCCAATTCAACTTCAGCATCAGGACTTGATATTTGGGGTGTGGGACATGAATTAGGTCATATCAACCAGGTAAGGCCAGGACTAAAATGGGTTGGTACAACAGAAATCACTAACAATTTATACTCATTGTGGGCCTATTATAATATGTACTTACCTACAGGGAGTAACAGATTTACAAGGCTGGAAGGTGAAATTGCCGATAAAACAGCCTTTCCTAAAGTAGCTGGAAACAGATTTGGAGAAATTATTATTCAGACACAAATTAACGGGAAGAGTATTATGGATCAATTCAGAACAGATTATGTGAATCCCGCTGATGCGAATTTCAGAAGCCTTATTCCATTTTGGCAATTAGAATTGTATTATCAATTGGCAGGCGCTTCAAAAGGTGCTGCAACCCTTGCATTTGATTCAGATATGTCTGATGAAGATACCCCTACAGTTACCCCTACAGGTCCGGGAGTAGATTATGCACATTGGTTTGCTACAGTAGCTGAGAAAGTAAGAAATACAAACGAAAGCCAGTTTACCCAAGGGCAATTGGTGATGAATTTTGTAAAAAATGCCTGTGACGCCGTACAAGAGGACCTTACGGATTTCTTCACTAGCACCGGTTTTTTAAAGCCAATAAACGGTATCATATCAGATTACACCAATGCTCAAATGACAATTACCCAAAGCATGATTGATGATGTGAAAAGCTATGTCCTGGCAAAGGGATATGCCAAACCTGTATCTCCGGTCATCAATTATCTTTCAGCTAATAGTGTAAATGCATTCAAGAATATGCAGCCTGTTTCAGGGATTACGGGTGTTGGTGCACAGATCACAACCAATACACAAGGACAGTTCTTATTGGTAGATAATTCTAAATGGAATAATGCTGTTGCCTTTGAAACCTATAATTCAAGTAGCCAGCTAATCAGTGTTTCTATTGTAGGAACAGGAGATACTACATTGACAAATACTTATGTAGATTATCCTTCGAACGCAATGAAGGTGTATGCCGTGGGATACAATGGACAAAAAATACTGGTTTATCCGGCAATTACATTAGTTGTTGATGATATTAAGAGAAATAATAATGAATTTACTGTTTATCCGAATCCTTTAAAAAATGGCCAAAAATTAGTTATTGATTTTAAAAATTCAAAAGAAAATCTGAAAGCAGGATTGTATGATGTGACTGGGAAGCCACTTATTTTAGCAAAAGGCTCTTTAAGAGAGATAAATAAGGAAATTAACGATAAAATTCAAGATTTGAAAACTGGAATTTATGTTGTTTCAATAAATGATGGAACCAATACCTATCAATCTAAGATTATTAAAGAATAATATTCTTTATAAGCTTTACAATTCAGCAAATTGTTACAGTTTATAATATTTAAAAATAAATGAATGCTTGAAACGATTTCCGAAGATTGTTGATTAGTAAAAAGTTATTTTTTATACTGCCGACCATATTATTGTCAGCAAATAAGTAAATACCAATTTTTATTTAATATCAGTTTATAGTTAGTATTACAAAATTGGTGTAAATAAACTTATAGCATTTTGTATTAATTTAATCAAAATGATAGCCATCAGTAATTAAACTGGATAAATTAACACATTAAAATGGTTGAAATAAATATCTGATTATGTTGTAAATCCCTTTGTTTTGTACAAAACAAAGGGATTTAACCATGGTTAAAAATACATAAATTACTACTGTAATTATTTCTTCTGGAAAACAACCTATGATAAGCCTCTATTTAAAGAAAAATTTACAAAATCGGTGGTTTATGGGGATATCTAATGAGTCTTAATGTCTCCTCTAAACTTCTTTAATACATGTCTGATTCCTGAAAAGACAAAGTATAAAATCTTTAAAATTATACAACTGCACTAACAACTTTTTAATATTATAAATTTAGATTTTTATTTAATCTACAATATGTGAAATAAACTTTTATTATATCCATAAAAAAATTAAATTAGTAGACGTAAACCAAATTACAAACATATTATGAGGACAAAAAAATTAACAAATACCTTTTTAGGTGTTGCCCTACTTATTTTTCAGTCGTGTGCAGAAACCACTGTAGTAGCGGAGGACACTGTTACTACACAAAAAAGCGCTTCAGCTTTAAAAACCACGTCTTCCTTCAATGTTCCGGTCGCAGGAAATTCTTTTATAACAGTAAAGCCTTCGGGTGCATCCGAAGTTATTACTTCTACAAAATTGGGTAACTGGACTAATTCCAACACTGTGATCAGTACTTATTTCAAGGTGGGCAATACCGGAGCCTTACATATCGGACTAAAAGCTTCTGTCCCTTCCGGTACCAGCACAGTAAAAGTAACAATCGGTAACACATCCAAAAATGTTACTTTAACTGGATCAGCTTATACGGATTATTCTGTTGGAGATTTTACTATTTCCTCTCCGGGTTATGTAAAAGTTGATCTTCAGGGCGTCACCAAAACAGGCGGATACTTTGCAGATGTTACGGATATTACTTTTAGTGGAGCAGCTTCTACCGGAACCAATATTTACAGTAATGATCCTTCCTACTATTATTGGGCACGCAGAGGGCCGTCATGCCATCTGAACTATACAATTCCAACAACCAGTAATGTGAGCTATTACTACAATGAAGTAACTGTTCCGGCCGGAGAAGACAAGATAGGCTCTTATTTTATGGCAAACGGGTTTAGTGCCGGCTATTTTGGAATGCAGGTAAACTCTGCTACAGAAAGAAGAATCCTTTTCTCCGTATGGAGTCCGTTTGACACAGATGATCCGAATAATGTTCCTCCTGATCATAAAATCATTTTAAACAGAGCCGGAACCGGAGTAACAGTTGGAGAATTCGGCAATGAAGGTTCGGGAGGCCAAAGCTATTATAAATACAACTGGACAGCAGGACAAACCTATAAATTCCTGTTAAAAGGAGAGCCGGATGGTAGTGGAAAAACTGATTTTACAGCCTGGTTCTTATCGCCTGATACCACAACATGGAAACTTATTGCCAGCTGGAAGAGACCTCAAACCAGCACTTATCTTAAGAGCTTCTACAGTTTTGTTGAAAATTTTAATCCGGAGAATGGATATCAGGGACGAAAAGCAGAATTCAAAAATCAATGGGCAAGAACTTCGGATGGCAACTGGATCGCTATTTCAGGAGCAAAATTCAGTGTAGACAATACCTACAATGCACAACAAAGAATAGATGCAATGGGAGGAACGAGTGGCAATGCTTTCTTTTTACAAAATGGAGGATTCTTTAATACTGTTGTTGCGCCTGGCTCTCAATTTTCTGTTACTGCGCCTACCCAGGCTCCGAATATCAATTTTTCGACACTTCCTTAAAATTACAACATAAAAATAATCAGCCAGTTAGTTTTAAACAAAACGAAAACTGGCTTTTTTATTTTATTTATTTTCAGTTTTTATTGCATGGTAAGCTAAAAATTACTATTTTTGCACCCACTTTAAACAACGAAGTAACACAAAACTATCATATTGGTTTCTTAGCTCAGTTGGTAGAGCAATGGATTGAAAATCCATGTGTCCCTGGTTCGATTCCTGGAGAAACCACAAAACCACCTTAAAAAAGGTGGTTTTTTTTGCTTTGTATTTCAAGATTACTCTGAAATAATACCATTATCATTTAGGATTTCAAAACCTAAAACAACAAAAGGCACTTTCCTTTTCTTTAATCTTTCATATAGGAAAACAACTCTTAACTTTCCCCGGATGATTTTTACTATAAAAAGTTTACATTTAATCGTTTGACAAAGATCGTCTTTTCCCTCATATCTTCATTAGCCGCAATACAGCATTGATATTTTTTGTCAAGATAAATCTCTTTCAAATAAAAAATTTCATTTTCAATAATAGCCTTGCTGTGGTTAACTTTAAAAGACTAAATTAATATCTGCAGAATCAACTATTAAAAATATCTTTTTTATTAATAAGATAAGTGTGATATAATAAAATTTCAATTCGATATTCTTTTACAACAATTTATTATTCGTTACGAAAGCTAAAGCTTCTGAGATATTACTTACCTGCATTTTTTCAAACAACTTTCTTCGATAAAACTTAATGGTATCCGGTGATACAAAAATTTTCTCTGCAATCTTATTGATTGTATAACCCTGTGCATAATATCGCAAAACATCCATTTCCCTTTCTGTTAACTTAATCTTTTCCTCATTTCTCCACATTTCTCTTTGAGTATCATACCACCAATAATCATTTGTCCCCTGCCTTAAAATAGTTATATTTCCGGAATCCGTATTTGTGGACAAAGAAACCACTCCCATAGCTTTCCATATTTTTCCTTCATCGGTTAAAAAGAGAGGAGTCAGTTTTTGATTAACCAGGATGGCCTTATTATTATTCAACAGATGAATATCATATGAAAGCGTGTAGTATTTTCTTTCTTCTGCAGGAATTCTCTCATAAAATTCAGAACCGAGCCTATTGATCTTCGATAATAAATCAGCATCACTTTTCTGAACATATTTAAAATAAAAGTCATACCCCATTTTTTTAACCTCTTCGGGGGTATTACCACAAAGGAATAATGGATTCTCAGAAACGTATTCAAAATTTCTTTTTTGATAATCAATAATGAACACGCTCATATAAATTGCCCTTGATAATGCATCTGTTACCTCAAGATAATTATTCACTGGTAAAGACTCTTCATTTGAAGCCTCTTTCATTGCAGGTTCAGCAAAAAAGAAGCTATTAACATTTTCACTCATAAATTTAAATTTGGTTATTGTTTTTCATATATACGATTAATTTAAATATCATTTTTACACTAAAGTGTAGTATTTAATTAAATCAATCCGTATAAATTTATGAAAAATAATTCCCACGACAAAGACATCTATGTAAAAATAATTACCTGTTAAACAGGAGGTTATTATGTGAAATTATCTCAATAAAAAAGGAATTAAATAACTTCAGAATATTTTTAATTATAGAGAGAAATAATCATTAAAAGCAAAACAGTCTTTCTTTAAATTTTAAAAGAGGGATGTGAACAATACTTTCTTGCAAGAAGAGACCAACGAAGGAACTAATGTCTATAAACTTTGAGCCACATAAAATCATTTTAAAAATTTATTATCATGAAAAAAGCAAATTTTAACGCAAAAGAGTTTTTGAAAGTAAGAGACCTTTCTCCACTAGAACAAAACAAAGTAAGAGGTGGATTCGGAGCACAAGAAGCTGACAACGTAGTTGTACGTCAAGTACGTCAAGTAGTACAAGTGGTACAGGTAGTTTCTTAAATATTACCAGGCAACAGAGGATATCCATTCTCTGTTGCTTTTTTATTTCAAAAACTTATAATACTATGGAAACAAATTTCAACAAAGAATTTTGGGAGAATTTCATCAATATCAATAAAAATTTCACACAGACATGTGTGGTTAAAGATGTAATCTCAGAAGATTTAATCAAAAAACTGAAGGAAGCAGTTGTCGATGGACTGATCAACAGATTTAAAACTAAAGATCACGATGGTTTCAGACTTTACTTCCCTTCACAAGGAAAAGGAAAGGAGAACAATGATTTTGTTGATGAATTATATAAAAATCCTCCTTTTGAAAATGAAGAAATTATAGAATATTGTAACCGGGTTTTCAAAGAGAAGTTCGGACTAATCGTCAATTTTCTTGAAAAACACTCAGATTACATATCAAAGGAACTTAGACTCATTACTCAACCTTTACTGGAAATTATTGGTATTCCGGCGACAGGAGTAGATGTGACGGTATTTATAGGAAACTACGGATGGACTCCCTTAGGAATACATCAGGATCATAAAGGTGAAAATGTACTACACTTCCACTTAGGTCCCGGTGAAAAAACAATGTACATATGGGATCAGGAAAAATACAAAGACCTTACCGGTACAAAACACAATAATTTTGATATAGATCCCCTGCTTGAACATGCCGAAAGATATGATTTTGGAGCAGGAGACCTGTTCTTTATGCCATGGAATAAATTTCATATCGGCAAAAGTGATGATCTTTCCGTTGGTGTAACATTTTGGTTTAATAACCCGTCGAAAGTTAAATTTTTTGACAGAGTACTCAATACTTTTTATACCAACTATCTGGATATTAATAAAGACGTTATTGAACCTCAACATAATTATTTAGAAAATCATCAGACATTTGAAGAGTTTCTTTCCCTTTTAAAACTAGACGAAGACTTGTTAAAAGGATCTACTGAATCGTTTTTTAAATATCTGTATGATGAATACAAACACAGTTTACTAAGCAATGCAGGATGGCAGGCTCCTCCACAAACAAGAGAATTAGAAGATAAATATGATATAGATAACTACGAATTTTTACTTGAAAAAGAAATTCATGCTTGTGAACCATTTAAAATGATTTATAATGTGGATGAAAATAAAGACACATTCTATCTTTTTGTAAGAGGTTCTAAAATAGAAATGAGATATCATCCTGAATTAAAAAATATAATAGATAATCTAAATACGCATAAAAACTGGAGGGTTTCCGAATTGTTAAAAGATCTGGAAACAGATTGGCCTATTGAAGCCGGACTCTATTTCCTTTCCATGATCTATAACAAAAGAGGAATTGAAATTGTAGGCGAAAAGAGAACAGTGAAACAAACAGAGGATATATTATTAGAAGAAAAGTAATGAAATTTATTCCTCAACATGATAAAATGGACTGTGGTCCATCATGTTTAGCTATGATAACGGCTTATTATGGCAAAGCATATGGACTACAGTACTTACGTGACCATTGCTTTATTTCAAAGGAAGGTGTTTCTATTTTAAGCATGAACAATGCAGCATCTAAACTTGGGTTTAAAACTTTAGTAACACAACTTTCAATTGGGGATTTAAAAAATGAATTCTTACCATGTGTTATACATTGGAACCAAAATCACTTTGTCGTTCTCACCAAAATTTCGAAATATTTTTACAATAAAGAGAAAATTTACACAATTGCCGATCCCGCCCATGGGATCATTAAATTACCTGAAACCGAATTTAAAAAGGCCTGGCTGAAAAACTCTGATAAAGGCATCGTTTTGCTATTGGAGCCTACAGAAACTTTTTTCCAGAATAACAATATTAAAGATAAAAAAGTATCATTACAATATATTTATCAATACCTAAGCCCACATAAAAAACAATTTATCTGGCTTTCTTTTATCCTTCTTCTTGGAACACTAGCTACTCTGGCTTTTCCCATATTAACTCAGAAGCTAATTGATGACGGTGTCAACAAGAAAAACCTTAACATCATTACCTACATTCTTCTCGCTCAACTGGCATTTTTTCTTGGGAATATCATATTAGGAGTTTTCCGCAACTGGATTATGCTAAGCGTTGGAAGTAAATTAAATATTAAAATCATTTCCGAATTTCTTAAAAAACTGATGAGCCTTCCCATCAAATTTTTTGATACCAAATTCATGGGTGATTTCAATCAAAGAATACAGGATCACGAGCGGATAGAACTTTTTCTTACTTCTCAAAGTTTATCAACATTATTCTCAATGATTACCTTTTCGGTATTTTTTGTGGTTCTTTGGACGTATGATTTCAGAATTCTTGCTACCTATTTTGTATTAACCATAATATCAGTTATATGGTCCTTATATTGGTTAAAAAAAATAAAATCGTTAGATTATTTCAGATTTCGTGAAAAAAGTGAAAATCAGGAATCCATTTACGAAATCATTAATGGCATTTCTGAGATGAAACTTAATCAGTTCGAAGAGCACAAACGTAAAGAATGGGAAGAAATCCAACAAAAATTATTTAAAGTAAATATCAGAATTCTAAAACTTGATCAAATCCAGCTTTCCGGATTCGAATTCATCAATCAGCTAAAAAACATTATTGTTACTTTCCTCGCTGCCTCTTTTGTGGTGAAGGGACATATGACACTAGGGGCTTTACTGAGTGTATCATACATTATTGGACAAATGAATTCTCCGGTTAGCCAATTGATTAGTTTTTTTAAATCTTTACAGGACGCTAAACTAAGTTTATCGCGTTTAAATGAAGTTCAAAATCACCCGGAAGAAGAACAGGAAGACTTGCTTCCGTTAATGAATGAAAAATATACCACCCAAAACGGAATTGAAAAAGGAATTTATTTTAAGAATGTTTCTTTTCAATATGAGGGACCTCAATCACCGTTTGTTCTCAAGGATATTGATCTTTTTATTCCCCAAGGAAAAGTTACCGCTATTGTCGGAGCAAGTGGTAGTGGCAAAACAACATTAATGAAATTATTATTGAAGTTCTATGAACCGACCTCTGGTGATATTTATTTTAATCACTCTAATTTAAAAGAAATATCTCCAAAAAATTTAAGAAAAAACTGCGGAGTGGTTATGCAGGATGGATATATTTTTTCTGATACTATTGAAAGAAACATTGCAACAGGAGAAGAAATTCCAGATGACGATGTACTCAATTTCGCCCTTAAAACTGCGAATATTAAATCATTTGTAGATGAACTTCCTTTAGGACTAAACACAAAGATCGGAGCTTCAGGAAATGGAATTTCCGGTGGGCAAAAACAAAGGATACTGATTGCAAGAGCAGTTTATAAACAACCCTATTTTGTCTTCTTTGATGAGGCCACCTCAGCTCTGGACGCGGAAAACGAAAAGGTAATCCATGATCATTTACAGGAATTCTTTAAAGGCAAAACTGTTTTAATTATTGCACACAGGCTTTCAACCGTTAAAAATGCAGATCAGATCATTGTTTTGAAAAAGGGAGAGATCGTAGAACAAGGCAACCACCAATCATTGGTGGAAAAAAAATCTGATTATTTTAATCTGGTTAAAAACCAACTTGAACTGGGAGCATAATTAGCTACAGACAATAGTAAAATGCCGGATTTTAATCCGGCATTAACACTTAAAAAGGCAACTTATAATTATATCCAACTTGTAAAAGATATGGCAGTTGTGGTTTCGTTTTCAAATCCTGAGAAACAATCCCTCCTATTTTCAGATATATTTCCTGGTTGCTGAATGTATATCCTCCTTGTATGGCAGCATAAAAGTTTCCTCCGGTCGCCGGTTCATACCAGCCATCTTTTACTGCCGGATAAATTTCTTTATAGTGATCGGAATGTTTGAAATGAGTAACAATGGCTTTATCAAAGCCAATTTCCAACGCTCCAAACCATCTCTGCCTGTAATACCCAATTGTTCCGGACATATCCACCCCAAAATTCAGAAGCTGAACATTCTCGTTTTCAAACTTCCGGAAAACTCCCTGAACTTTTGTTGAAAAATGGAAATCCCCAACTTTTATCCATCTCACATGAGCTCCTGCTTTTGTTTTAAAGTCATCAAATAAATCTTCACCAGCCGGTGTGGAGACCTCAATATTTACAATTGTGGGAAATAACTTACCATGAAATTTATATCCGTATCCTAGCCCCAAAACAGCACCATATTCGGCACCAATGTTTGCATTAAGAATATGTCTTTCTCCATTTTCAAGCCCAGCCCAGTTAACCGTTTGTGATTTCACAACATTACAGATCAGTATAAAAAAAGTTATTTTTATATATAGTTTATTATTTTTCATTTGTTAAAGATTGTTGATAAAATTGATAATTTTAGGCTTGGTCTGGGAATTCCACGCATTCTGATTGGTAATAATACCATCATGTCCAACACCGGAAACCTTAACCTTTTCCACATGATTATAATCTGAAGTTATTTTCTGTGCCCAGGAATCAGGATAAGCTTTATTTCTTTCACTGTAAAAGAATAACACAGGAGCATTGTAATTCTGCAACCCCTTAGAAAAATCGGAATTGTATTCCTCTCCTACATCAAATAATGCATCCATAATTACAGCCCCACTTCTCCAGCTCATGCCGGGATCAAAGTCTCCTTCACCAGTAATATCGTTTTTCGATGTCAGCATAGACATTTTATAATCCAGTATTTCGTGCTGATCCTCCTTCCCGGATATAAACTGATCAATATAGGTTGCATCATTCAAGATCTCACTCCAGAGTTTAAATGATCTGGACTCTTTTACATAGTCAGTAATATCATCCCATTTCAATCCGCCCGGTTCACATAAAACAATCCCCTGAACAGCGTTTGGATACTTTCCCACATATCCTGAAGCCAGTATGGCTCCCCAGGAATGCCCTAATAAGATTACTTTTTGATTAGAGCTTTTACGGTAATAAGCTATTACTGAGGATAATTCGTCATACATAAGATCAATAGCTCCTGCTCCTAATGATTTATATGAATTCTTAGGAAAACGCTGGGAAAGACCAGAACCTCTCTGATCATAGAAAACGACTCTGTATCCTTTATTAGCGAGATCTTTACAATTTAATAAATATCTGTAATCACCTCCGGGTCCTCCATGGATAGCAATAATTAGGGTCCCATTTTCAGGGCCGAATGCTTCTGAATGGAGCAGAGAGCCATTTACGCGTATTGATGGTAGTGAAGAATCCTGATCAACTGTCTTAGGAACTAAGTTTCCGGGTTCATCAATTGTTCTTCCATCAGTACAGGAGAACAGTAATGCAAAAATTGTAAAAGAGGTCAGTAACCCTCTTTTTTTTCTCAATGTTGTCATAGTTTGGGTTTAAAATATTGATGCAAAGATTCATCAAACCCAAAAGCTATACGCCCCAACAGGAAAGCTGACCCAAGAAAAACAACCAATATAAAAATCTGATTACCAATATTATATGAAACATGAAACTATTCCCTGGAAGATGAAACTATAAAAGATAAGAATTACAGCTTTTTTTGGTATTCAGTGGGGGTAATACCCATATATTTTTTAAAATTCCGGTTGAAGGATGTTTTGGAATTAAAACCACATTCAAAGGCAATAGCCAGAAAAGTATAATGCCTGCTTTCCGGTTCCGAAATTTTGTGCAAAAACTCTTCTATCCTCTTTTCATTAATTAATTCGTAGAAGTTTTTATTTTCCTTAGAATTAATTACCTGGGAAAGATAGTTCGGATGGACTTTAAGCAACTGAGACAATTCATTTAAGGTGAGATTGGGATTTAGGAACGGTTTTTCTTCGTTTAAAACCTCAAGTAATCTGTAATGGATATCATCAATATTTTCCTGTGTTAATCCTGATTTTTGATACTTTTTATCTTCACCGCCTACTATTATTGGAGATGTAACTACTTCTGTCAGGCTTTCTTCAGCAGTAAAAAATGAATTAGAATAATTGAAAACCTGTACCTGCTTGATCCCGAAATATCCCAACCACATGATAAAAACAGCAACTGCACCATAAATAATATTTGCATTGTCATTCCAAAGAACCAATCCCCAGATCAGCCCAATCCAGATAATAAGATACAACAACCACTTAAAGTTTATTTTTTCTGTATTTGAAAACTGCTGGACCATATTTTTGCGGAATCTATATAAAATAAATAAAGAAATGATCACATAAATGATTCCTGAAATGTATATACCATATAGCCTGAAAAGCAATTCAATCTCGAATTCCCTTCCCTCATGTTTAAAAATACTAACCCTTTCATCAAAGGGTGCCATATAAAATGAAAGAAAAGATAAATTACATATCACAAAAGGTAAAAAATGTAACAGCTGTACTGCTGAAAAAGGTTTAGGAGAAGTTTGTTTTCTTACATAGAGGTATAAAAACGGTCCATAAAGTAACGGTAGTGTAAAACCTAAAAGTATTAAAGAAGGATATTCTTTATACTGATAAGTAAGAAAGAGATAATGTGTTAATAAATTGACACCAATTGTAAATAACCATCCACATAAAATAAAATCAGCAGAGCTTTTATTCCGTTTTGTAAGCAAAAGAAATGTCAAAAAGAAAGCAATAAAAACCCCGGAAAGATAAAGCATAAAAAGCTTCAGTTTTTTAGTTAATGGTGCAATAAATTATAATCATCTAATTCACAAAAATAAAGAATAACTTCTATTGAATGATATTAAATAAGACAGGATATAGAAAACAAGTTTTACAATCGATTAATTAAGTTCTTAAAATTAGTTAATGTCCTCTATCTGGCCTTCTCATTTTCAATCTATCTCTTGAAAATTAACTATCTTCGCCTACAAATTTTAATCAAATGAAGAAGATTATCTCCGGATTATTTGTTTTTTTCACTGTAATTCTTTTTGCCCAGGAATCCATCCAGTTTCAGGATATCCCTTTTAAAGACCTAATTGCCAAAGCTAAGAAAGAAAACAAAATAGTTTTCATTGATGCTTACGCTTCATGGTGTGGCCCTTGTAAACTGATGGAGAAAAATGTATTTACAAAGAAATCGGTGGGAGATTACTATAACGCCAATTTTGTAAATGCAAGATTTGATATGGAGAAAGGAGAAGGCAGAGAAATTGCCGCCAAATACGGAGTTCGTTCCTATCCGACTTACTTGTTTCTGAACGGTGATGGGGAGCTCATCTCTCAAAATCTCGGTTATATGGAAGAAAGTGTTTTCCTAACGATGGCACAGGACATCAATTCACCCAATAACAAAAAAGGGTCATTAAAAGATCGTTTTGCATCGGGTGAAAAAGACCCTGAATTTTTGATCAACGTAATGAAATTAAATTCTACTTCAGATTTTGATTTTGCAAAAAAAGCCTCTGAAAGATACTTTGAAAATAAAAAGAAAACTGAAGAACTGTCTAAAGATGACATTGGATTTCTTTTATTCTTTTTAAAATCCGTTGAGGATCCTAATTATAAAATTTTCGCTTCCAGAAAATCAGAAATTATCAAATATCTTCCTGAGGAAACCTATAAAGAATTTGATCATCAGCTTATTTTATCCAAGGTAGTAGCCGAATCGATTGACGACAAAAATAAGAGGGTAAATGATGACTATTTTCTGAAAACAGCAGAACCCTTGGTTGGGAAATATGAGGCTGAAATTAAGCTGAATCAGACTAAACTTAGTTATTATGAACAAAATAATAATTTTCCTGAATATGAAAAAGCAGCTTTAGCATATTACAAAAATTCTGATTCCTTTGAGCCTAATCAATTACTTAAAGCCGCGTGGATATTCTCCGAGCATGTAAAAACAACATCCTCATTAAAGAAAGCGGTTGAATGGGCAGAGAAATCTGTTATGAGAGGAGAGACTTCTGAAAACACCTTTATTCTGGCAAAGCTCTATTTCTTAACAGGAAATAAAGATATGGCAAAAACGTATGCTGAAATGTCGAAAAATATGGCTGTTCAATCCAATAAAGACGCAACTTTGGCCGAAGGATTGCTTAAACAAATCAAATAAACTTCAGAATGAAATATAAATTGTTTGTAAGTTTTATGAGTCTGTTTTCACTAGGAAATTTGAATGCCCAGGAACAGGCTACAGAAAAGGGGAAAAGTTTATACGTAAAAGGCAATGCCCTTTTTCTTCCAATAGGAGTTCTAAACGGAGGATTAGAATATCAGCTTAGTAAAAAGTATACTTTACAGGGTGATGTATTTGTTTCTCCATGGAAATCTTTCGCCGGACATGAATTTCAGTATTATTCTGTTTCCTTAGAGGGTAGATATTATTTTGATGAAGCTTTCAAACACTGGTATGTGGGTGCCAACCTTGCAGCATCTTCTTTTGTATTGCAAAAATGGAATTACTGGGGTTCTGGCACATACACCAATGACAGAGGCGAAAAATACAAAAAGTCCAATCTGTATCAAAAAGGAGTTTCACTGATCATTGGAGTTACTGCGGGTTACCAGTTTCAGCTTTCAGAAAACTGGAATCTGGATGTTTATGCAACTGTTGGAACCTCTCAGGATTTTTATAAGGGCTATGACCGCACCACAGGAAAACGCTATGATGTAGCTACCGGATTTAATAAAAGTGGTGAAATATTACCATATAGAGGCGGCATAATGATTTCTTACAAAATAAAATAACACGATGAAACTATTTGGAAAAAATCACATTATTATATTGGTTATCACCTTTGTTATCCTTTTTTTAATGAATTACATTGGAAATGATGCCCCAGACAAATTACAAAGGGCAATAATGACAGCTTCAGCAGGAGTGATAGGATTAACAGTGGGGCTTTTTATCCTTAATAAAGGTAAAAATGACAAAAATCCACCACAAGATTTCGATTAGTTTTCGTACACCACGTATTTAGATCTGATTTTCTCAAATTTTTCTAAATCTGACTTCCACGAAGCCTTTATTTCTTGTATTGATTTACCGGCAATGATTTGTTTTCTTAATTCATCAGTTCCGGATAAAGTATCGAACCATAAGTTTTTAAGAAAGAAATCCTGCTGAGGATTCTTATAATTTTTATAAGCTTTGATCACCCATTCCAGATTAAGTTCCCTCAAATCATTCGGATACTCAGATAAATTTTCTCCATAACATAATTGCCCGTTCAGGAATGGATCTTTTGCCCCGAAATTAGGCTTTGGAGTAAACTGGTAAGGAAGACTTTTTGTCCAGGGAGAACCATATACCTGAAAGGGAGTATCTGTACCTCTTCCTACAGAAACCTGTGTTCCTTCAAAAAAACATAAACTCGGATATAAATTTATTGCTTTATCATTAGGTAAGTTGGGAGATGGCTTATCAGAAATAGCATATCGCAGCTTTTTATGATAATTCTTCATAGGAACCAAAATATATTTTGCCTCCATTCCATTCTTCAGCCATTTTTCACCGTTGACCATTTTTCCATACTCACCAATGGTTAAACCATAGACAACCGGAACTTCATGCATTCCCACAAAACTAGCCCATTTCTTTTTTAAAACAGGTCCATCAATATATCCATCGTGAGGATTAGGCCTGTCCAATACCATTATCTCAACATTATTTTCGGCTCCGGCCTCCATAAGGTAGCTTAACGTTGAAATATAAGTATAGAATCTGATGCCGACATCCTGAATATCAAACACTACAATATCAATTCCTTTTAACTGTTCAGGTTTCGGCTTTTTATTACTTCCATATAAAGAAACAATAGGCACACCTGTTTTTGAGTCTACTCCATTTTTAACAGTTTCACCAGCATCAGCATTTCCCCTAAAGCCATGCTCAGGGGCAAAAATAGCTTTTATCTTAATCCCGTTTTTTACTAAAAAATCGACCAGGTGAGTACGATCTTTCATCAAACCCGTTTGGTTGGTAACAATACCAATTGTTTTTCCCTTTAGCAGCGGTAAATAAACTTCCGGCTGGTCGGCACCGGTCTTAAAACCATCTTTTGTTTGATTCTGAGAATAATATTGATTGAATACTCCTAAAAAAATTAGGCAAATAAGAAGTAAATTTTTAATTTTGAAATCTAAATTCATAAGCTTGAACTTTCCTTTATATTTCTCTAGAAAAATAGCGTTTTCCAAAGATAACAAAAATAATCTTTCAAGGGTTATCATCTTCATAGGCAGGCTTTCTGTAGCTTTAGGAATCATTGTATCATTGATTACCGTATCTACAGGATTTGGCTCAAAAAAAGCTATTAAAGAAAGACTGGCAGATTTCAGCGGACATATTACCGTAAAGTCCACACGATCCAATTCTTCATACAATACTTCTGTGCTTGATAAGCAGGGATTAAATATTCAGAAAATAAAAGCACTTCCGGATGTTGAAAGTGTTCAGAAATATGCTATGGTTACAGGAATTATGCGGAATGAGCATAATTTTGCAGGCATTATTTTCAAAGGTGTAGGCAAGGACTTTGACAGTGCCCGTTTTAAAAAATTTCTCGTTGCCGGCACAACACCCAAAGTAACAGAGGTCGGCTATAACCATGGGGTAACTATTTCACAAAAGATCGCGAATGACCTTCATTTAAAAGTGAAAGACAGTATTGTTACCATATTTTCAAAGGCGGATCAGAAACCTATTTATCGAAAATTTGAAGTTGTGGGAATTTACCGAACGGACATTAAAATGATTGATGAACAATTTGTGATCGGTGGAATCAACCATGTGAGAAAAATTCAGGATATGAAACCGGATGACATTGGTGGTCTGGATATCTTCTTTAAAAATGTAAATGATATCGATAGTGATTTCCCGGAAATTGAAAAGCTTATCGGCTATAAAAATTATGCGGAAAAAGCAACAGAAAAATTCCCACAGATTACAGACTGGATCAGCATTTTTGACACTAATATTGCATTGATCATTATTATCATGCTTATTGTGGTCATCATTAATATCATCATGGTTCTTTTGATCCTTATCATTGAAAGGACGAATTCAATCGGTCTCTTAAAAACTTTAGGAGCTAGTAATTCCCAGATCAGGGCTACATTTATTAATTATACCTTAATAATAATGGTTCCGGGGCTTTTATACGGAAATATTATAGGCCTTGGTCTCTTACTTTTACAGAAGTTTTTTGGAATTATAAAGCTGAATCCTGAAAATTATTATGTAAGTACAGTTCCCGTAGACCTTAATCCTATTGCTATTATTTCAATCTCTGTAGGAATTTTAATTATATCGGCACTGGCATTGATCGTTCCAAGTTATCTGATCAGCAAGATTTCACCGGTTAAAGCGATCAAATACAATTAATTTCAGATTGTTTATTCTTTCCAATTGAGGTAATATACTTTATCTGTTAATAGTTCATTTTACATGTGGCCAAACTTCATAAATAATTTTAAAGCTGTATCTTTGCAAGGCTTATAAATTATGTATGAAATACGCAAAAAATATTCTTGAAACTATCGGAAATACTCCATTAGTAAAACTTAACAAAGTTTTGGGCGAGGATTTCCCTGCATTAGTTTTAGCCAAAGTAGAAACTTTCAACCCGGGAAATTCTGTAAAAGACAGAATGGCCGTTAAAATGATCGAAGATGCCGAAAAAGACGGCAGATTAAAACCGGGCGGAACAATCATTGAAGGAACTTCCGGAAATACAGGAATGGGATTAGCTCTTGCCGCTATCATCAAGGGGTACAAATGTATTTTTGTAACCAATTCCAAACAATCTAAAGAAAAATGTGATATTTTACGTGCTGTAGGAGCAGAAGTTATTGTTTGTCCTACAGATGTGAAGCCTACGGACCCTCGTTCTTATTATTCGGTTTCAAAAAGATTAGCTAAAGAAACTGAAAACGGATGGTATGTGAATCAATATGATAATTTATCCAACCGAGCAGCACATTATGAATCTACTGCTCCTGAAATCTGGGAACAAACAGAAGGAAAACTTACTCATTTTGTAGTCGGAGCCGGAACAGGAGGAACCATTACAGGATGTGGAACGTTCTTCAAAGAAAAAAATGAAAATATAAAAGTAATTGGTGTTGATACTTATGGTTCTATTTTAAAAGAATTCCATGAGACCGGTGAACTTCACTATGATCACGCATATACTTACATTACTGAAGGAATCGGAGAAGATATTATTCCTGAAAACTATGATATGTCGGTTATCGATCATTTTGAAAAAGTAACGGATAAAGATGGTGCCATTTATGCAAGAAAGCTTGCAAAAGAAGAAGGGATTTTCTGTGGATATTCAGCAGGAAGTGCTATATCGGCATTGGTACAAATGAAAGATCAGTTTACCAAAGATGACGTGATTGTTGTTTTACTCCATGACCATGGTTCAAGATATGTAGGTAAAATCTACAATGATGAATGGATGAAGGAAATGGGCTGGCTAGACTAAAAGGCAAATAAAAAAATCAGAGCGATCTGCTCTGATTTTTTTATTTAATATTTTTCTTTATTACCTGTTTCAATACGCTGTAATCTTGTTTACTCATTGACTTTTCAGGAAACATATAGTTGTATTTACCTTCCATCGAAATATAGTCTTCATGGGTTTCTGCAGTTACAAATTCACTCCACCTGCTGAGTTCATGCTGCTCATTAAGATTAACATTGAAAGTTTCATTATTGAATCTTATCTCATAAATACCGGCATTCTCAAGTGATTTCAGATATCTTTTGACCTGTTTTTTCCATCTGGACACCTTATTGATGCTTACCGAAAGATATACAGCACAAAGAAGAAAAACAAAACTTATAAAATATAGAATTCCAAAGCTTTCTTTACTTAAATTTTCTTTTAAGGAAAATGTAATCAGAAAAATCAGAGCGACAACAATAGTGATAATGGTTTTACTTCTGGTCTCCGATGAGAAAAACAAACTTCCCTGGTTTCCTTTAAAGTAGATCTCTTCAAAATCTTTTCTGTTTACATGTAGTCTGATCACTTTCTCGTCACCCATTGTATAAAAAATTTAATTTGTTTACAGATTGCAAAACTAAATTAAATATCCTCATATCGATCACTTATTGCAGAAAGTTTGGCCAGTAAGTCTCTATTTTTTTGTTTAAGATCAGTCATTTTCTGAAGCATATCATTAATAACTTCTAAACCGGGAAGGTTTATTTCCAGATCATAATGCCAATTCGTGAATCTTTCAAAAGCAGGTAAATCTTCATACATCAAATAGCGCACATCATTTTCAGTCTGTACCTCAAGTAAGCCGCAGTCTACCAGCTCATCAAAGAAAGCAATTTCTATATTATATATTTTTACGAGTTCTTCCCGTGATATTCTTTCTTCCATGATCTAAGAATTTTTAAGTTGTTCAAAAAGTTCTTTTTGTTTCTCAGTAAGGTTTGTTGGCAACTTCACTTCATATGTTACGAACAGGTCTCCAAATTGACCTTCTTTCTTATATACGGGAAACCCTTTTCCTTTCAACCTCACCGTTAATCCACTTTGAGTCTCAGGTTTAACCTTTAAATTAACGCTTCCGTCCAGGGTATTTACTTTTACATCACCACCCAAAACAGCTGTATAAAGATCAATAGTAACTTTCGTTTTAAGATCATCTCCTACCCTCTCAAAATCAGGATCAGGTGAGATATTAAATGTAATGTACAAATCTCCCGAAGGACCTCCATTGATACCGGGGTTTCCGTGACCTTTTAATTTGATCTGTTGACCATCATAAACTCCGGCGGGAATTGTAATCCGCACTTTTTTGCCATTAATCTCAAACGTTTGGGGATGTGTTTTGGCAGCATCTCTAAGATGTAAATTAAGCTCAGCCTGTACATCCTGTCCTTTAAATTTCCCGGAAGCACTCCCTCGGGAGCTTCTTCCGAAACCTCCGCCTTGTCCAAACATACTCTGGAAAAAATCTGAAAAATCCTCTCCTTCTCCAAAATCTGCACCGGAGAATCCACCACTGTAACCTTGCCCTTGATTTTGATAATGTCTTTGTTGCTGCTGAGCCTTTTCATATTCCTCCCCATGTTTCCAGTTTTCTCCGTACTTATCATATTTGCTTCGGTTTTCCGGATTACTGAGAACCTCATTCGCTTCATTCAGTTCCTTGAATTTTCTCTCAGCCTCTTTGTCATCGGGATTAAGATCGGGATGTAATTTCCGAGCCAGCTTTCGGTATGCTTTTTTGATATCTTCCTGCGATGCTTTTTTATCTACCCCCAGAATTTTATAGTAATCTATATAAGCCATAGAAACGTTTATTTACTCAAATTTAAAAAATTTAACCCTGAAAATTATACAATAATATGTTAAAAATAAGCCTATCTTTGGTAAAAAGCAATACATGAAAGAAGTATTTAAAAACTACTCTGGAATTTTATTTTTACTCTTGGGAATCATAGTTGGAAGTATTATCGGGATCACTGCTCCCGATTTTGTAGGCTATATAAAACCGCTTGGGGACATTTTCCTTAATTTACTTTTTGTAAGCGTTGTTCCATTGGTATTTTTTGCTGTGTCTAATTCTATAGCATCTTTAGAGCAACAATCAAAATTTGGAAAGATCATTGCGATGATGTCGTTTACCTTTCTATTTTTTATATTAACAGCAGCTGTTTTTACCATTATTGCGGTTTATCTTTTTCCTATGTCTCCTATTTCAGGAAGTTCACAGATCATTTCTGAAGGTAATGACAATGAAACCTGGGGAAACAGGATTGTAAGCTTCTTTACAGTTGGTGAATTCACAGAGCTGTTTTCCAGAAAGAATATGCTCGCCCTGCTAATATTTGCTTTTTTAACAGGTTTTGCGGCAAGAAAAACCGGAGAAACCGGCCAGCCATTCAGGCTTTTCCTTGCTTCAGGATACGAAGTCATGAAAGAGCTGCTTTTACTGGTTATGAAGCTTGCTCCGATCGGGCTCGGGGCTTATTTTGCCTATCAGGTTGCTACTGTGGGTCCACAGCTTTTTGGTTTTTACGGAAAGCCACTAGGTATCTACTACATCGTGGGAACCATCTATTTCTTTTTATTTTTCACACTATATACCTTCATGGCCAACGGGCAAAAAGGGGTCAAGGATTTCTGGACGAATGCGCCCTATCCTACGCTAACTGCTCTAAGTACCTGCAGTAGCTTTGCAACAATGCCTGCAAATTTGCAAGCAGCTTCGAAGATCGGAATACCAAGTTCTATTGCGAATCTCGTTATTCCGATTGGAACTACTTTACATAAAAACGGATCATCCATATCTTCAATCATCAAGATTTATGTCGCATTTCTAATTATCGGAAAAGATTTTTTTGAGCCTTCCAACCTGATTTTAGCTTTGGGAATTACGGTATTTGTAAGTATTGTTGAGGGCGGAATACCTAACGGTGGTTATATCGGTGAACTTCTGATGATTTCTGTATATAAATTACCTCATGAAGCAATTCCTGCCGTAATGATTATCGGAACATTGGTAGATCCATTAGCTACCGTTCTAAATGCCGTAGGAAATGTTGTTGCCGCCATGTTTGTAAACAGGTTCATAAAGGTAGATGGTTGAGAAGTTACTATAATTTTTAAGAGGAATACTCAAAATTAGTTTCTATCACTCTCTCTGATTTTACAGATCAGCTAGAGTTATTCGCTGCGTTTTACCGGTTCCAAATTTTTGTATTCTTCAGGAGTAAAAAGCTTGTAATGTACTTTAAATGTTTTTCCTAAAGGTGTTTCCAGAGAAAAACCACCTGGTCCGAAACCATCTACAACATCTAATGTAAAGTGAGAATATTTCCAATACTCAAACAAATCGCGATCGATCCAAAATTCATGTCTGTTGACTGTACCTATCATAGCATCATTCATTCTTGGAAAAAACCCTCCTTTTTCAAAACATTGAGGCTGAGTACCTTCACAACAACCGCCTGCCTGATAAAACATCAGGTCTCCATATTTTTCTTCTAGCTGCCAGATAACTTCAAGCGCTTTTTCCGTAGCAGATAACCTGGATATTTTGGGTTCCATTTCTGTAGGTTTAAGTTGATTTTTATACTGCAATAAACTACCAATTTTTCATGTAAGATTGTTAGTAAAGATCATCATTTACTCTTAGAATTATTCAAAAAACCTGACAAAAATGTCAGGTTACCTAAACTTAAGTATTAATCATAGGATGGCGAAAAAATTCTCCTCATAAGTTTATTAATAATGGGCCTTATGGAATGGATCGAAACATGATAGTATCAGATTAGGCCGGCCGTTTTGCTCCGCTTAAATAACGGAACAAACGGACATGCCCTGATGTTAAAAAAAATTAAAAGAACCCTAATTTGTTTTTGTTGTAAGAGATCAACATATTTTTAGTCTGGCGATAATGGTCCAGCATCATTTTATGATTCTCCCTTCCAATTCCGGATTGTTTGTATCCTCCAAAAGGTGCTCCTGCGGGATAAGAATGATACTGATTGACCCATACTCTTCCTGCCTGGATCTTACGGGGCACATTATACAATTGATGTGCATCTCTTGTCCATACTCCTGCACCAAGACCATAAATCGTATCATTAGCAATCTTTATTGCTTCTTCCTCATCTTTAAAAGTGGTAAAAGCTAAAACAGGCCCGAAAATTTCTTCCTGGAAAATCCTCATTCTATTGTTACCTTTGAAAATTGTGGGTTGAATGTAGTATCCATCTTCTAAACCTTCCCCGACATTATTTACATCACCACCCACAAGAACTTCAGCACCTTCTTCTTTCCCTAATTTGATATAGGACAAAATTTTATCTTTCTGAATCTGAGAAGCCTGGGCACCCATCATTACGGTTTTATCCAAAGGGTTTCCCACTTTAATCGCTTTTACCCGTTCAATTACTTTTGCTATAAAAGCATCAGCAATATCTTCCTGAACCAGTAACCTTGAAGGACAAGTACAAATCTCTCCCTGATTAAGAGCAAAAAGAACAGCACCTTCAATAGCTTTATCCAAAAACTCATCATCCGCATCCATTACAGAGCTGAAGAAAACATTCGGAGACTTTCCTCCAAGTTCCAGGGTAACTGGAATGATATTTTCAGTTGCATACTGCATCACCAGACGTCCTGTAGCTGTAGAGCCTGTGAAAGCTGCTTTTGAAACTTTAGGATTGGTTACCAAAGCCCGGCCAAGCTCTGCCCCGAAACCGTTTACGATATTTACTACTCCGTCAGGTAGCAAATCACCGATTATTTCCATTAAAACCATGATAGAAACAGGAGTACTTTCTGCCGGTTTTAATACTACGCAATTTCCAGCTGCCAATGCAGGGGCCAATTTCCAGATTGCCATTAATAAAGGAAAATTCCATGGAATGATTTGTGCGATAACTCCCAGGGGTTCATGTACGATAAGAGAAACGGTATCTTTATCCAATTCATTGTGAGAGCCTTCTTCTGCACGGACTACAGAAGCGAAGTACCTGAAATGATCTACTGCTAAAGGTAAATCTGCAGCAAGAGTTTCCCTCACAGCTTTACCGTTGTCGATAGTTTCTACTGTTGCCAGGTATTCAAGGTTCTGCTCTATTCTGTCTGCAATCTTGTTTAAAATAATACTTCGTTCCGTTGAAGAGGTATCCTTCCAGGTTTGAAATGCCTTGTGAGCCGCGTCTACCGCTAATTCTAAATCTTCCTTGGAAGAATGAGCCGCTTGCGTGAAGTTTTTTCCGTTAACAGGAGAAACCACATCAAAATATTGTCCGTTCACCGGAGCTGTAAACTGACCATTAATATAATTATCATATTTACTTTTGAAATCAGGCCACTGTAAAACAGTTTTTGATTTTTGTTCTGTTATTGTGCTCATATCGTATTGTTTTTAATTTCTGTTAAGCCAAATTACATTTCCCCAATAAGAACAGATAGCATAATCCTACAAAAAAACTTCAAAATCGTATTCGCTAGGAATTTTATACTTTTTTAACAATACCTCGATTTTATATTTTCTTATATTTGATAGAATGGGTTTTAAAAATGTATAGAAATGAATGATAATAAGTTTTTATTAAATACTCCTGATCTGAAAAAAGAAAATCAGCTGATGAGCCTTGTTGAAAACCAAACGAAATTCAATCTCAACAATTGTGAGTTCAGTATCTATGAAACCCATAAAACTGCTTTTGGTGTAAAACTTCATTTTGATACCATTGCATTTACCGCTATGCTGAGAGGAAAAAAGCATATGAAACTGGAAAATAAAACAGGATATTTTGATTATTTTCCAGGAGAGAGCATACTGGTAGCACCAGGAGAAACAATGATTATTGATTTTCCTGAAGCTGATGAAACTCCATCACAATGTATTTCATTAAGTCTTAATCCTGATTTTATAGAAGATTCGCTTAACCATTTGAATTACACATTACCAAAGGTGGATGAAACTTCTCAATGGAATATTCAGCTGGATGAGTATTTTCTATTCAATAATAAATCTCTGGCTTCCGCTACCAACAATATCATGAGGATCGCTATGGATGATAATTCTCAAAAAGACATCATGGCTGATTTTGCCCTGAAGGAACTTTTGATAAGATTGATGCAGACCCAGGCCAGAGGTATGGTAGAGAAGAATATTGCAAAAAATAAATCGAGAATAGGTTTTGCCGTCGATTATATCAAAAAAAATCTTCATCAGAAACTTTCCATTGACAGCATTGCTAAACTTGCTTATGTCAGCAAATCAAATTTCTTTAAAATGTTTAAAGATGAACTAGGTACTTCACCCAATGATTTCATTTTACAAGAGCGAATCAACCGGGCTAAAGAATTATTGGCTACTCAGAATAGCATTAAAGAAACCGCTTATCAAACAGGTTTTTCAGATACAAATTATTTTACAAGAGTATTCAAACAACTTGTGGGAGTAACACCAAAGACTTATCAGAATAAGGTTATATTCTTTGAATAAAAATCTTATTTCTTTTAGAAATATGACATGAAACGACTATTCGCCTTCGCGACCATATTACTTTTCTCAAGTAGTAAATACAATTCCCAAACTTCTACAAACAAGTTTGAGATTTCATCCGATCTGGAGCAAATTTCCTTATGGGCAAAAAGCAATATGCCTGATCAACTAGGTAGTATAAACGCAGAAATGATAACTAATAAAGGGTCTGTCACTCATGTTTCTGATCCAAGGTTAATTATTCATCGACCTAAAAAACCAAATGGTATAGCCATTTTAGTCATTAGTGGTGGCGGATATGCTCACATAGAATTAGGAAAAGAAAGTACACCAACTGCGAATTGGTTAGCATCAGAAGGAGTAACTGCCTTTGAACTTATTTATAGATTGCCACAAGAAGGTTGGAAGACGACCAATGTTCCTTTTGAAGATGCACAAAGAGCTATGCGAATAATCAGAAGTTCAGCCAAAAATTATGGTATAGATCCTCATAAAATTGGCATCTTAGGGTTCTCAGCCGGTGGACATTTAGCCGGAATGATTGCCACGCAACCTAATAAGATGTTTTATAAACCCGTCGACGATATAGATTCTCTATCTGCAAGACCCGATTTTGTAGGATTGATTTATCCGGTTATTTCAATGCTTCCCCCGAATAATAAAACCCATGCTTTTAAGAGTATTCTTGGGAAAAATCCATCAACTTCCGAGGAAATAGAATTCTCTGTGGAAAGGCAGGTGAATAGTCAAACACCACCAACTTTATTAGCACAAGCAATTGATGATCCTATTTCTCCTGTGGAGAATAGTATATTAATGGATGATGCATTAAAGAAGGTGAATGTTCCTGTTGAAATGCATTTGTTTAAGAATGGAGGACATGGTTGGGGATTGGGAAAGAAAGGAAGTGAGGTTGCGGCGTGGCCGGGGATTTTTAGGGAGTGGATAGGAAATGGGAGCTTTAAGATACTTGAACACAACTGCTGTGATTTTAACAAAAAAAAGAGAATATTCTATTAAGATAGCCTCTTTTTTTTTGTAATTTATAAAGCCAGTAGCAATAGGTATTTACTTATGATGTTATCAGCATAAGCTTTTTATAAAACGTCCATTTATCTTTTCTTTTTACAAAAAAATAAATATCTGTTTTTCCTCCATATCTCCCCTTACTAAAATCAGTCTCATCTAATACAATAAATGCCTTTTTTATTGTATGGTCTATATAAATATTTGAAAACTTAAATTGAACATACGCATTCGATTTGATTATAGACTCGTTTTGTAAAAATTGAACCTTTTTAAAAGACTTTTTCGAAAAGCTTGTCAAATCAAAAGAAAGGTATTTTGTGTTTTCATTAATATTAAATCCTTCTTTATTGATTAATTTGTAATAATCTTTTCTACAATTTTCGACAGAATTCAACTCACCCATTCCTATTACAGACTCACAGTGCTCTTTGAAGAAATCGGTCTGTCCTGCATTTTTTAACAAAAAAATAGGAAATGTACCATTTTTATGGTATTCTAATGGAAGTCCGTAAAGATTAGAAATAAATCTATCCACATTTTCATCAATTATTTCTTTAGCAATCGTTTCATCTTTTATTGGATTACTACAATTTATAAAAAAAAATAAAAGAAAAATAATGTTCAAAAGTTTAAAGTTTCCAGCCATACTTGTATGATAAATTAATTGTTTCTTGGTTTACTCCTGTAACAGTCCCGAAAGTCCGTTGTTCCCAATAATTTTCCATAATCAGTTTCTCCCCATTTATTATTTGGAGCATCAGAAGGTAGAATATTATATGCTTACCACCAGTGTACAAATTCGTGTAATACTGTAACTGCAAGCAGAAAAGAAGTACCTTGTATAAATATAGTACTCCACTTACCATTCCGGTAACCGCAGCCGAAGAAATAGACCTAAAAAAATCCACTAACTGTCTTTAATAGATTAATTTTGGCATTGATTTTCAGAATAATTAGCTCTGATTTTCAATAAAATAGAATGTGCGAATTTAACTTTTTTTTAAGAAAATAAAACATGACTTTTCACAGCTTTAAATGTTTGAACTTTTCTTAATTCAATAGCAATCGCAATAAAAGTTAATATTATCAAAAGTTTACTCCCACGTTGGCGGAAATGGTCAGAACTTTTTAAGGATGGACTGGGTTACAGATAATAAAAGCCATGCTTGAAGCTTGGCTTTTATTTATTGATAGAAGATTAATATCCTGGATTCTGTTTGAGGTTTGGATTAAGATTAATTGCTTCCTGTGGAATTGGCAATACAAATCTGTGACTATTTACCGGTAAAGTTTTCAAAGCTCCCGTTGGAGCATCTGTCCCACTACCATTGGCTGCTGAACCGTAATCTGATCGTACAACCGCCTGCCCTAATCTCTTTATAGTCCAGAACCTATCATTTTCAAAGGCGAGTTCCAACCTTCTCTCCTTGTAAATAGCATTTAACAAATCATTCCCTGTTTCAGTACCCGGAACAAATGTTTCATATCTTTGCTCCCTTAATTTATTAAGCAATGTAAGAGCCAGAGCAGGATTTGGTGTCGGAGATTTCATGTAAGCTTCTGCAACATTCAAATACACTTCCGAAGATCTCAAAAACTTAATATCTACAACCTGTCTTACTGTTGAATTCGCTCTTGTTCTATACTTGATAACATGATTATATGGTGTCGTTCCAAAATTAGCAGTAACAACATAGGCCGTTTTCCGAATATCATTATCTGTGTACTTTGTAAATAAATCATAATTTACGTTATACTCCGATCTTATTCCCGACACTTCCTGATTATAAGCTACTCCTACCGTAACATTATCCGCAGATATATTAGAATTTAAAATGGTGAACAATTCTCCATCATCAGATGCATCCCTCCAAACATTTACAAAACTACTTCTCATTCCTACAGATGGAGACGCTGCTATGCATTGCTCTCCGTATTCAATAGCCTTACTGTAATTACCCCTATATAAGTATATACGAGATAAAAAACCTAAAACGGATGTTTTATTAAGTCTCCCAACCCCTCCATTGGTAGTATTAATTTTATTTAAAGCGTCTTCTAAATCAGCTATAATCTTATCATATGTCATACTTACTGAGGTATCCCTTGCTGGTTTCATAGCAGGATTAAAGGTCGTTACATAGGCAATTCCCATAGAAGAAGATGCATCAGAACTTTGTGTGGGAATTTTTGCATACGCCCGTACCAGATCGAAGTGTGCAATTGCTCTAATCGCTTTAGCCTCGCCTTCTATGTTTCTCATGTAATTACTATAAGGAACTTTATTTAAATTGTCCAGAACAAGATTAGCTTTAGAAATTACATTATAGGCCGATCCGTAAAGTGCAGTAACAGCTGTTGATTGTGGAGTGTAAGACCATTCATAGGCTGCTTTATTCGTTTGTCTGCCTTCTGTATTTAATATAAGATTATCGGCTAATACATCCCCAAGTATAATTGAACTTCCAGTATCTCCATTATAATATGTAGGACTTTTAAAAGCATCATATGCACCGTCAACTACTACTCTGTAATTAGATTCAGAAGTGAAAATGGTTTCCGGAGTATCCTGATTATTGGGAAGTACATTAAATCTATCATCACTACATTGAATAGTAAAAAATGACAGGAGAGATATTATTGATATATTTAGTAACTTTTTCATGTTTCAATTGTTTAAAATTCTATTTCAATTCCAAATAAAAATGTTTTTACAGCAGGATAGCTATACAAAGCAAATGCTCCATTGATGAATGTCTGTCCGGCACCAGTCTGATTTTCACCTGAACCTACTGACACTTCAGGATCTCCTTGAAATTTTGTCCAAGTAGCAAGATTCTGTCCTGTTAATGATAATCGTATCTTATTGACTGGTAATGACTCACCAATTGTCCTTTTATCGAATGTATATCCAATACTCACATTTCTTAATCTGATGTATGAAGCATCTTGTAAGAAACGGTCGGTCGCCTGCAAACCTGTAATACCACCAGGAGCATTAGTTGTATTATTCGGTCTTGGCAATACATTTGTTTGTCCAGGAGCTGTCCAATAGTTCGCTGCATCAACCCTCATATTGCTTGTAGTACCATTACTATAATTTAACATATTAAGAGCCATATAATTATATGTATAATTTCCAGATTTAAAAGTAAAATCAGCCTGTAAATCAAAGCTCTTATAAGATAAACTTGTACCAAATCCTCCGTAAAACTTAGGAAGTGGAGATTTATTTTCGATTAGTACCGCATCATTAGAATTATAAACTTCTGTGGTGCCCCCATCTTTAGTGTAATATATTTCGTTTCCGTTTGCAGAATTGATTCCGGCACTCCTTACCAGAAAAAATGAAAATGGCTCATATCCTTCCCTTAGAATATTGATTCCATAAATTCTTTCAGTTTCACCATCTCTTAATTTATTAAGCTTATAGCTCATTATGCTTGTATTTGCTCTTAAACTCCACAGAAATCCACTAGATTTTATAACATCTGCAGATAAGCTAATCTCTAAACCTTTATTAGAAAGGTTTCCTGCGTTTATATTTGTGGAATAAGCCCCTCCTTCAGAACTGAAATTAGGAACAGATAAAATAAAATCCTTCTTCTGGTCAATAAAATAGTCTACGGTTCCTCTTATTCTATTCTTTAAAAACCCAAATTCAGCGCCATAATTTTGTGATTTAGTAACTTCCCATTTTAGGTCGGGATTACCATAATTAGCATTTGTAGTTATGGTAGGAAAATTTCCATAAACACCACCGGACATTAAAACGTTATTTAAATTAAGTCCAATATTGTTGTAGCCTCTAGTCCCAATTGATGCTCTCAGTTTTAAAAGAGATAAAATATTGTTGTTTTTCAAAAAACTCTCATTTGTAACATTCCATGCTCCACTTAAAGACCAAAATGGCTCAGATTTAACATTATTTCTTCCAAATCTTGAATCTTTATCCTGTCTGACAGAAGCCGTTACAATATATTTTTTTGCATAATCATAGGTAAGAAAAGCTCCATAAGAAAATGTCCTAAATAGTTCATCATAGCCTGCTACTGCAAAGGGTGTAGAAGCATTCCCTAATTCACTTAAAGAAGGAGATGAAAAGTTTCTCCCTGTACCGCTTATATAATCATTTCTAAATTCAGTGTATTCAACTAGTCCCAGTAAGTCAAAATTATGTTCACCAAATGACTTAACGTAATTAAGCGTATTAGAATTAGTATATCTGAAACGATTTTGATTTTGTTCAACAACACTTCCATTAATTCCTAATATATTATCGAGAAAAGAGCCCCGTAAAACCTTTGATGTTCTTCTGATATTATTAAAATAGCCACCTAATTGACTTTTAAAATTCAATCCTTCAGCAATTTTATACTGAGCAAATATATTTCCGTCAAAAATCAATGAATTGATGTTTTCAGGGTTATTCTTAAGAGCTTCTAGTATTGGAAATCCCTGGCGGGTAGGATTATAGCTTCCATCGGCTCTATAAACCGGCTCAAAGCTATTATAATCATACATTGCCCTAAATGGATTTTGAGTATTATTTCGATCTCTTATTTCTTGGGATGCACTGTAATTAACCCCCATTGATGCACCAAAGCTTAATCTATCGGTGGGATTAGCTTCATATTTCATCCTCCCAGTATATCTTTTGTAGGCATGAATATTTTGAACAATCCCATTGTCTGAATCATATCCTAATGAGATTGTATATTTAGATTTATCATTACCACCTCTAATCCCTAGCTGGTACGATTCAATAAATGAAGTTCTTAATATATCCCGCTGCCAATTATGGTCTAATGCGAGTGCAGCACTGGTTGCTTCATTACTCCATTGTTTATATCCGGGGATTCCCAAACCAACCATCTTATTCTCATAATCAATTTTTTCTGCCGAATTCATCATCCGAAAATTAATGTCTTTGATTTTTTCAGAAAATCCCATACGCGAGCTTAATGTAATAACAGGCTTTCCAGATTTTCCACTTTTTGTAGTTAAGACAATAACACCATTTGCCCCCTGTGAACCGTAGATAGCTGCCGCTGCAGCATCTTTTAAAACCGAGATATTTTCATAATCACTAGGATTAATTGAATTAAAAACATCTTGTGCTCTTTGATCATTTCCAACAATAAAACCATCAATAACAAATAATGGATTAGAAGCACCAACTGATGTTGTTATATTTCCTAGTCCTCTAATATTAATGGCAGACCCTCCTCCAGGTTTTCCATTCAACGCAGAAATATCCACCCCAGCAGCTTTACCTTGTAACGCATTACTTCCCATTGTTGAAGCAGAAAAGTTGGATAAAGATTTTCCAGATACCACCGTAATAGCAGAAGTGACCTCATCTTTGCTTTTTTTCTGATATCCGGTTACTACAACCTCTTCAATTTTTGCTTCCTTTAAGGTATCGCTGGCTTTTTTCTGAGCATGTACAGTTTGTCCCGTAAAAAATAAAACAGCAGTTGTTATCATGCATAATTTTACATTCATGTTCTTTTATTTAGTATTATGGCTGTAAATATGTTAATAAAAATTAACATTAACAAAATTAAAACACTGACAAACAATTAATTACATATAAAAAAAATCACTTTTGTCAACAAAAAAAGCTAATATTATAATCCTTAAACTTATTATAAGCTTTATATTTTTTAACAAATTAATGTTTAAGTAAAAAAAATAAACATCAATAAGACAAATAAAAACTTCACAACTATTAAGAAAGAAATCAAATAATATTAAATAAATAAACTTAAAATATTAAAATATTAAATAAAATAAAGACTACTTTAGGCATATTAAAGTAATTTAACACCTATCACACCCCTTCTTTTTCACCAATTTATGCAGGTAACAAAAAAAACATCCCATAAAGAGATGTTTTTCATGAATTCGTTTTTTAATTTACTCCTATTTTATTTCTGATATGAATAGTATCTTGCTCCTTTTAGCAATGGATTTTCAAGCTCTATCGAATGCAATCCGAATCCTGCATAATTTTCATTAACAGATTGATCCAGTTGCTTTCTGTGCAATTTTTCATACGTTTCAAAATTAACAGGTGTTCTTTTCTTTAGGTTGTCAAATAAATTCCATTGAGAAACAACATTCTTCCAGTTTGCGGAAATCTTACCCGCAAATACCTTGGATTTTGATCCACTTCCATAGCCTAAAAATCCTATTTCCTTGTCCGCTAATTCTTCATTTTCATTGTATGATATCTGTAATGCGGAAAGCAAAGCCATAAATATGGAAGCAGTATACATATTTCCTATTTCAGAGGATGCCCTTTGGGTTCTTTCTATTTTATTATTGATAAATTGCAGATATCCTTCAGATTTAGCCACTGTTTTTTGTTCTTCAGGGGTTTCGTAGCTCAATCCATTTTCCAGGCTATAAATCTCTGTGAATACCCTCTTTCCATGGAAGGCATAAGGCAGATGGAAAACCAGATATCTCCAGTCTTTATAAGGCTTATCCTTACCACTGATTTCTTTATAATGATCATAAGCTTCTCTAATTCGATCCTGATAACATTGGTTAGAATATTGTCCGTCAAAAACCGGTTCATCCGTAAAAACCTCTATCTTATCAGAAAAAGAGTCCGGAGCATCTTTCAGATCTTCTTTTTTGTAGTGACGTCGGGGTTTGAAAAAATCAAAAACACTTTCGGTTGCTACACCCCATTGATTCTCAATCTCCAAAAGGTTGGGTTGGGAAGAGACCAATAGGGCAACAGCTCCTCCTCCTTGTGTATATTCACCCGATGAAGCCAGCTCATATTTTGCGTAATCACTCGCTATGACAATTGCTTTTTTTTCAGGGTTTACCCTCACAAAATCCAGTGAATTATGTAATGCATCGACAGCTCCTACACAAGCAAAGGTCATGTCCACAACATCACAATTTCTAAAACATCGTTCTCCATATTTTTCCTCTAGCACTTTTTCCACCATCTCCATAGCATAAGATGCTGTCGGTTTTGCGGCATCCAAAGCACTTTCAGTTCCAAGATAAATTCTTGCAATATCCTTAGGATTGATGTTATAGTCTTTTATCAGTTTAAGTAACGCTTCAGCAGCAAAAGTAGCTGCATCTTCATGGACATCAGGAAAGCCCATTTTATGTAAACCCAAGCCTTTTTCTAATTTTGCAGGATCAATTCCCCTTACTTCAGCTAAATCTTTAATTTCCAAATACAAAGAAGGCACATGATAGCTAGCTGCCTCTATTCCAAAAGTCATACAGTAAAATTATAAAAGGCAAATTTAGAAATTATTGATAACAACACCCCTAATTTTCAGATTAATATTATTACTTTGCATTCCGATGTACGCTATTGCAAAAAATATTGTAAAAAAAATACTGCCTCAAAAATTTCTTTTTGAAAACGAAATATTTTTCAGAAAAGCTTTGTATCCCCTTTACAAGGGAAAGGATCATGAATGCAATATCTGCCGTTCCAAACTTAAAGAGTTTGTAAGATTAGAAAACGGAAATCTATTATGTCCTGTTTGCGGAAGCTTACCAAGATCACGAAGGCTGTATAAAATCCTGATTGAAAATTATCTGAAAGAAGGATTTGCCATTCTAGATTTTTCGCCTTCAAGAGCGATCTTCCGTGCATTAAAACATAAAAAGGGCATTGATTATTTTCCAACAGATTATGAAAATGAATTTTTAGCAGATTATCATTTTGATATTACCAAAATCGATATTGAATCCGAAAAATTTGACCTTATTATATGCTATCACATTCTTGAGCATATTGAAAATGATGGTGCTGCAATGAAAGAATTATACAGGGTTTTAAAAACAGGTAAAACACTTTTAATTCAGACTCCGTTTAAAGAAGGTGAAATCTATGAAAACCCCGAAGTTAAAACATCAGAAGAAAGACTTCAACACTTCGGCCAGAAAGACCATGTACGAATCTATTCCGTTAATGGATTGGTTCAGCGATTAAAAGATTCCGGATTTCAAACAGAGATAAAGACTTATGAAAAGGATAGCTATTGGGGCTTTTCTGATCACGAAACCATTATCTTCTGTACGAAATAGATAAAATTCGTGAAAACCAGGATATTTTTTCTGGTCCGGATAGAAAATATAAAAGGGCTGCTCATACTGAGCAGCCCTTATTTGATTATTTGTAATCCTCGATACTTTTATTCAAGGCATCGATTTGTTTATTAATGCTTGCAGCATTTTGTGGGTTCTGTTTTAAAAGTTCCATTTTTTTACTAAGACCATCTTTCAACATTTGAGAGATCATCATTTTAGCCTGAGGATTCTGAGCTACCTGACCTTTTGCCTGCGCCAGCAACTTGGTAATGCTTTGTGTTGCCGCAATATTGTCGGAGGTCATGATCCAATTGAAACCTTCTTCTGCAGATTTTCCTAATTCAGGATTCTGGAATTTAATGAATGGATAAAATGCCGCAATAGGAGCTATATTGGCCATTTGTGAGGAAACCTTATTCTTTACGACAATGGGTAACAATTGTGCCAGAAGTTCATCAGAAGCTCCTTTTAAATCAATTTTATCTGCTAATGTACCGGCTTTGGAAGGATCAACAGTAAGTATAGCTGACAGGGAATTACCGCGTACAGAATTAGAAACAGCCCCCACTCCTTTTTCAAAGACCGGAAGATACTTTTTATCTTTTGTTTTTGCTAAAGCAGCAACCGCAGCACCCTGAACTAATGTTTTAGGGTCATTTGTTGCTAGTTTTTCAACGTCAGCAGCCAAAGCTTTTGCTTGCTCAGGGTTCGAAAGATCCATCAGTTCCAAGGCTTTCATTCTTACTCTGAAATAAGGGTCTTTCAAAGCAGCAGACAATAATTTTGTAGCTGCAGGGTTTTTACCAACCTGATCTTTAATGGCTTTTAGCGCTGTATATCTGCTCTTAAACTCTTTGGACCCATTGAATTGTATCAGATTCTGTTCAGGAGTTTTTGTTTCCGTAATTTCTGAAACTAATATTCCGTCAGCATTGATATTAACCAGATCCGGAGTTTTTGAAACATCAAAATTAAACGTATTCTTTGCTTCAGCATTTACCCACACATTATATCTTTTCGGTTTTCCGTTTTCATAAACATCTATTGCCAATGGAAACTGAAAAGGCTGTTCCTGGCTTTGACTGATCACCAGGCTGATCTGTTTTTTAACGGGTTCAAAAGTATAAGAATAACTCAATTTGGGATGCCCGCTTCCAAAATACCATTGATTGAAGAACCAATTCAGATCCTTTCCGGAAACCTTTTCAAAAGAAAGTCTTAGCTGATGAGCCTCTCCGTTTTTGTATTCATTCGTTTTCAGATAGTCATTCATTCCGGCAAAGAATGCGTCGTCCTCAAGATAGTTCCTCAACATATGAAGGATGCCACCCCCTTTCTGATAAGTTACCAAATCAAAAACATCTTCACGGGAATCATAATTAAAACGAACCAGGTTTTTATTAAAATCAGCCGGATTATGAATGTACATATTCACATCGCTCATCTGATGATAGTCCGCCTGATCTTTACCATATTTATATTCGTTCCATAAGTACTCTGAATAATTGGCAAATGATTCATTTACGGTAAGATTACTCCAGCTTTCCGCAGTTACAAGATCCCCAAACCAGTGGTGGAATAATTCGTGAGCAATTGTATCTTCCCATTTATTTTCGTCAATTAATTGTCCCGGTTTCTGTAAAATATCGCTTCCATGCAGTGTTGCTGTCGTATTTTCCATAGCCCCACTTACATAATCCCTTCCGGATATCTGTGCATATTTTGCCCAAGGATAATCGTAACCCATTTTCTTTGAGAAAAATTCGATCATTTCAGGAGTATTTCCATAGATCTGCTTTGCATAAGGTTCATATTCTTTTTCAATATAATAATCCACCGGAATATTCTTCCATTTATCTTTCACGATTGCATAATCCCCCACTCCCATAAAAAACAGATAAGTTGAATGTCTTTTATCCATGACCCAATGATCTGTTCTCAGTCCATTCGCTTCTTTCTGGGAATCCTTTAATAATCCATTAGAAAGAGTCACATATTTTTCAGGAACCGTCATATAAATTTCCTGCGTTGTCTTTTGATTCGGTTTATCAATGGTTGGAAACCAGGCGGAAGAAGATTCGGTTTCACCCTGTGTCCAGATTTGGGTTGGTTTATCCGGATCTTTCCCCTGAGCATTAATGAAATATAAACCTTTTGCATCATTGATGGCTGCACTTCCTTCTTGTTTTACTTCATTTGGGCGGGAAGTGTATTTGATGTACACTGTGTAATCCTGATCTTTCTGATATGTTTTATCCAAAGTAATGGTTAACACATCGTCTTTATATTCATACTTTAAAGGAGATTTCTTACCATTGTTATCTAAAGCGACGTCATGGATCAGCATACTTTTCGCATCAAGAACCAGCTGATTGGTAGGATAAAAATACGGTGAAGCGGTAAGCCACTCCTCTCCGTTCATCTGTTCTTTCTGGTAGTCAAAATTGACTTTAAGTTTGGTATGCTTTAGTTCTGTTACTTTAGTGTGTGTGGCCCTGTAGACTTTTTCTCTCCCTGAAGTTTCAGTTTGTGCTGATACGTTTGCAGAAAAGAAAATCGCTAGTACCGCAATCGATAAAATGGCTTTTTTCATTATTACTTAGAATTATTTTTAGTTAAAATCTCAAAAATGTCATTGACTAATGTTTCATAATCACCTTTTTTAAGTTGTTCTTTTGTTTTTGCAAAAGCTTTCTTCAACTCGCTTTCAGGGTTTTCTTCATCAATAATTTCAGCAGAATTCACTCCTTTTAATTGTAGAATGGCATTCCTTAGCATTTCGAGATCTGCTTTCTGATCTGTATTTATTTTTATATATTTCATTATATTATTCTTTAATAAATTTCACTTTATTACCTCCCTGCAAAATTAGAAGCTGCCTTTTTGTAACATCAAAATCAATAACAATTCCCGCAGCATCAAACTTAAAACTTGTTTGAGAAGTTGCTTCTAAAGGAAAAGCACCCTGTCCCGTTGCCTGGGCCATTAATACTTTATCTTTAATGAAAATGGTAATTTTCATCGGCATTTGTGCCGCCGCGTATGTTCCGGTAAATTTTTGAAGATCACTTTCCGGAAGGTTCACTACATTAAAATTCGGAATTTCAAAGCTTTTTCCATAAGCTGCACTTAAAGCGGTGATCGAAATATTATTATTGTCAAAATTACTTTGATTACTGATCATAGCAAAAGTTTTCTCGCCATCAGGGAAGTAATACAATATAGAGCTAAAATGATCTATTCCTCCGTTATGCCCAAAACCTGTTTTTCCCATAAACGGAACTTCGGCCAGGCCAAAACCATAATGGTCTTTAAAATTACGCATTTTATCTAAACTTTCTCTGGAAATCAATTTTCCTGAAGCCAGTGCATTTATAAAAATAATCAATTCTGAAGGAGTAGAAACCAAATTTCCTGCGCCCAAGGGAACAGACATATCCGTTTCGGCACTTCTTACATAATTCCCATTTTCATAAGTGTACGAATGGGCCATGTTTTCTAAAGATTCTATCTTTCCTCCTGCTTTTGTATATTTTAGTTGTAAAGGTTTTGCTATAAACTCTTCAATAAGCTTTGCGTAAGATTTTTTATAAACTTTTTCCAGAATAAAACCCAGCAAAGAATAATTCGAGTTGCTGTAACTGAATTGAGCGCCAGGTTCAAAATCCAAGCCTGCCTTTTGAATAATATCGATAAGCTTTTCCTGGGAAACAGGTTGTAAATAGTAGGATGCATACAAGGCATCATCAGTGAAATTATGAATCCCGCTCCTATGATTTAAAAGATTTTCTACTTTGATCTTCTCAGCGTTCTTTATTTGAGGAAAGAATTGACTTAATGAAGTGTCCAGTGTTAGCTTTTTATCCTCTACCGCCTTCATGATCAAAACGGCTGTAAAAGTCTTTGTTATGGAACCGATCCTGTAAACCGTATTAAGAGCTGCTTTTTTCCTAGCCTCAACATCAGAAAATCCAATCGCATTGGAATAAATTATTTTTCCGTGATCTGCAATGGCAAAACTTCCCATCACCTTGTGCTCGCTATCCAGGGCTTTAAAATAATTGTCCAGTTTTTCCTTATCAATATTCTGGGCAAAACTGAAACTGAAAACTCCGATGGAAACGCAAAGAAATATCTTTTTTAACATACTAATGACATTTCATTAATAGGTCATAAAATATGAAGATTTGTTACATATTCAGTAACGCATGAAAATAGTACTAGATCGCCACAGGTGCCTTAATTCCAGGATGTGGATCATAATTCTCCAATGTAAAATCTTCAAAATTAAAGTCGAAAATATCCTTGATTTCAGGATTTAATTTCATTGTCGGAAGAGGTCTTGGGTCTCTCAAAAGTTGTCTTTGAACCTGTTCGAAATGATTATTATAAATGTGGACATCTCCAAAACTGTGGACGTAATCTCCAACTTCAAGATCGCATACCTGAGCCACCATCATTAACAACAGAGCATAGCTTGCAATATTAAAAGGAACTCCAAGGAATACATCAGCACTTCTCTGATATAGTTGTAAAGACAATTTCCCGTCAGCAACGTAAAATTGAAATAATGCATGGCAAGGTGCTAATGCCATATCAGGAATTTCCGCTACGTTCCACGCAGAAACGATCAATCTTCTGGAATCAGGATTTTTTTTGATCTGATCGATCACTTCTGAGATCTGATCAACCACTTTATTATCGGCACCTCTCCAGCTTCTCCACTGCGCTCCGTAAACAGGACCTAAGTCTCCATTTTCATCTGCCCATTCATCCCAGATGCTCACTCCGTTATCTTTTAAATACTGGATATTGGTGTCTCCTTTTAAGAACCAAAGCAATTCATAAATTATAGATTTCAAATGCACTTTCTTGGTGGTTACCAAGGGAAAACCTTTTGACAAATCATATCTCAGCTGATATCCGAAAACGCTTCTTGTTCCGGTTCCTGTTCTATCAGTTTTATCTGTTCCGTTATCCAGAATATGCTGTAAAAGGTCTAAGTAGTTTTGCATTGTGAAAGTTTAATTATTGTGCTTTTAGTAAATTCTAACAGATGTCAAAGTTAATAAAAAAACAGTTGTGAATTTATTTTTCACACTGTTTAACTTTTATTTTTATCCGGCTTACGATTCCCAGATCTCATGACAGGAAATCAATTTTCAGCCATTCAATAAGTAATTAACGTATAACTACCGCAACATCCTTTGTGTTTCCCTCTACTGATTTGATTTTTCCAAATTTTTTCTTTTCCATTATGGTATCATTCCAATAATCCAGAGTGACATTTCCAAATTTTATAAGTTTTTTATACTTACTCTGATCTATAATTTCTTTTCCACCAAAGTCTATTGATATATCTCCAATTGACTTTAATTTTCCAAACTTACTATCATCTATAATATCATGACCCCAATAATCTATAGACAGATTTCCTATCTTTTTTACCTTTCCGTTCTTTTCCTGATCAAAACGATCCCAGTAATCTATAGCAATATCTCCAATATTTTTTACTTTGCCATCTTTATCTGTATCAAATTGATCATAATAGTCAACTTTAGAATTTCCTATCTTTTTTATTTTTCCCATTTTCTCCCGGTCGAAATATTGATCATCATAATAGTCGATATTCCCATTTGAAATGGAGTTAAATCCTGCAATTGATCCGTCATTATTAATGGTAATAATTATATCTCCCATTGTAATATCCACAGATATGAGATCGTAGGATTTCCCAGAAATATTAGCTCTTACCTGAGCCAGCAATAAAGAATTTGATATCAGGAATAAAAAGACGAATAGAATGTATTTTAGTTTCATAGCTTACCAGATATTTTCAATCGTTTGATGAACATTATTGATCTCAAACTTCTCTGCTATTTTCTTGCCAAACATTGCTTTTACTAATGGAGATTCAGCAGAAACGGTCATGATCTTCTGATTTTCAAATGTAATTTCTCCAATTGAAACCGAAACATAAAACAATCCCTTATTCGTTTTTATTAATGCTCCATTTTGAACTTTAAAAGATGGTTCCGTAACTATTTTTTGAATCAGAGCCTGTTGATTCAACACTTCATTGAGCTGCCTTTGAAGATGATTAATTTCCTGTTGCAACATCTCACGGCCAGTTTCATATTTATCTCCCATGGAGCTTTTAGTATCATTATTTGAAGCGCGGGTTTCCGCAATCAGCAATTCAAATTTTTGTGCTCTTTCTGAAAGTTTTTCCTTAATAATATATAGTAGTCCTTCTTTATTCATATGAATTAAATGCCGTTATCCGAATTAAAAAGCGGACCTTGGCCCGCCTGTGTAAGTATTATTTTTTTTTTAAATATAATAAAAATGTTCTTAGATTTTAAGCCAGAATCTCAGAGGCTCTGGTCTTCATTTTTCAAAAACCACATAATCAGAAACTTTAAAATTAAAATCTTTTCCTGTGGTGAAATCCCTTTTTGTACCATCAAAAACGTTTCGGAAAACTCCTGACAGATTTTCATCTTGGATGCTGAAACTTACATCTTCTTTAGACATATTCAATACAACAAGAACTTCATCTTTACCATTTTTCCTGACATAAGCTAAAATTTTGTCATTGGCCGTTGTATTTAAAAGATAAGTTGTTACATGAGTGTCTCCACCTCTTAAGGCAGGATTTGAAGATTTCAAAGCCAGTAAGGTCTTATAAAAATCTGCCACCTGATAATTGGCAGTCCACTCAATAGGATCTTTTTCAAAGAATTCCAATCGTTTCATATTAGGTAATTCCTGTCCGGAATATAACAACGGAACTCCATTCCAGGTCGCCGAAAAAACAGCCATAGGTTTTGTGATGACACCATACTTTTCATATTCTGTTCCGTTCCAGGAGTTTTCATCATGATTGGTCGTGAACCAGGCTCTCATTGAAGCATCTCCAATGTTGGAATATTTCAATAATAAATCTTTCAGATCTTGTAATGGCAGGTTCTTTTTATAATAATCTTCAGATTTATGCATCCAGGTCCACGAGTAACTTGCGTCAAAAATTTTCCCGTATTCTGGATTCTCCAATTCGTCAAATTCGCCTAACCAGAAAAGAGGCTTTAGGGTCTCTACCTCAGGACGGGCCTGCTGCCAGAAATCAACCTCAACCCATGAAGCAAGATCGCACCTGAAACCATCAATATTAGTTTCTTTAACCCAGAACTTCATTGCATCAATCATTTCCTTACGCATCTCCTGATTCTTATAATCAAGTTCGATAATATCATCCATTCCCGATGCAATATGGAATTTTCCATCCGGATCTTTTAAATAAAATTCAGGATGTGTTTTTGTCCAGACATGGTCCCAACCGGTATGGTTCGCCACCCAGTCGATGATTACCTTAAATCCTAATCTGTGGGCTTCATTTACCATGTGCTTAAAATCATCGAGTGTCCCGAATTCAGGATTAACAGACGTATAATCTGCAGCAGCATATGGACTTCCCAAGCTTCCTTTTTTATTTTGCTGAGCAATCGGCGTAACCGGCATAAACCAAAGAACTTTTATTCCCATAGACTTTAAACGGGGCATCTCTTTTTCAAAAGCTCTAAAAGTCCCTTCTTGTGTATATTGCCTTACATTGACTTCATAAATATTTGCAGAGTGTTTCCAATCTTTAGGTAAATCCATAGTCTTATTTGTATTTTGTACAGCACAGGAAACAATTCCCAAGCCAATAATTGCCAAAAAAATTAATTTTTTCATTAATTCCGGTTTTAACAAAAGTAAGGATTGTTTTATGATTAAAAGAGGAAAGATAGAACGGAAAAAGGGCTAAAAGCAAATTTACTTCTAGCTTTTCAGCATTTCCGCCTGGCATAATTTACAAAAAAGCCCCGGACATTAATCCAGGGCTCTATATTTTTATTGTGTTACCAATTATCTTTCGTCATCGTTGTCATCATCTTCATCGAATACATCGTCATTGTAGTCTTCTTCTTCCTCATCATCAAAACTGTCGTCTTCATCGGAAAAATTACCTCCGCTTTCGAAATCGTCATCAAAATTAAATTCATCATCGATAAGAGGCATTGCAGATTTCTTTTTAGATCCACCCCCGTTTCCGCTCTTGCTTGGAGCTTTTAACGGAACGTTTCCAAATCTGTATACTGTTATAGGATAATTAACTCCTTTGGTTTCCTCGATTACTTCAATTAATTCACAGAAGAATTCCCAAAGATCCAGAAGTCCATATTGAAACTGAGCTTTATTTCCTACACTTGCAAAAGCTTCATCAATATAAACATCTGACATAATTTCCCCATCACCGTCATCACTCATATCTTCTAATGGAACACTTTTTACTATCGTACCATCTTCTTCCAATAAATTAAAAGTTGAAAGCTCATCTCCCTGCAAGCTGAACGCACTCTTAATTCCCAGATGTAAATTCCATAGTGTCTGTTTTCCCTTCACTTCGATATCACGGAAAATATCTTCTTTCGCATCTAATATTACGCGGATCTTGTAAACCATATCAGTCTTTAAATTACTTTTTGCCTTTATTTATTATGATAAATTTCTGTTGCAAATATATAATAAATGACATGTCACAAAAAAATATTTCAAGATTTTTTAAAATATTTTTTTTCCTTACATTTTGCCCAGATTATTTACTTTTTTCAAGCATAAAACTGAATTTTGTACCTTCAAGGTACACGCTTTCAACTGTAATATTTTCTTTATGAGCTTCCAGAATATGCTTTACAATAGCCAAACCTAATCCGGAGCCTCCTTCTCTACGATTCCGGCTGGTTTCTACGCGATAAAACCGCTCAAATATTCTCGGAAGAATTTCTGACTTGATTCCCATACCGTTGTCGATAACTTCAATTAAAACTTTATTCTTAAGGACGCTGGTTTTCACTACAACCTTTGCTTCCTGCCTGTTAGCATAGTGAATAGCATTAGAGATCAAATTGATAAAAACCTGTGAGATTTTTTGCTTATCAGCTTCCACAAAGATCTGGGGATGCAGTGTCTGAATTTGTAATGTAGTATTGTGCTTTTCTGCTTCAAGATCGAGCAGGTCAAAAACTTCTTTGATTAACAGATTAACATCAAATCTCGAAACCGTAAGATTGATTTCTCCGGCCTCAAGCCTGTTGATCATATCCAGATCGGTAACAATAGCAATCAGTCTTTCTACGGATATATCTATTCTTTCAAGATATTTATCGCGAATGGTCAGGTTATCTACTCCCCCATCCCTCAACGTTTCTACATATCCCTGAATTGAAAACAATGGAGTCTTAAGCTCATGAGAAACATTTCCTATGTACTCTTTACGATAGCTTTCCATTTCCTTCATCATATCAATCTCAGAAACTTTTTGCTGATTGAGATCTGAAAATCTCTCTCCTAATTCTTTAATAGTAATATTCTCGTCATTGGTATTTACAATTTCCTGTGGCAGGAGCTGGGAAAGCCCACGAACCTGTTTTTTACCATAGTAATTGAACAGCAGTTCAAGAACGAGGTAGTTCACAATAAATATAACAACGAGACATATGATCAGCCCTATTTTAAAAAACGGTGTTTTATAATAAATATCCTTCAGCGAATCAAAGATGATCACCAATAGAAACATCACCAATGTGATAAGACATGATGCTACAAGAGTAAGCCTGTAAAATTTCAATTTTACAAATTTTTATGGTTATAAGGTAAAGGTAGGCTATTTCGATTAAACGATCAGTTTATACCCTATTCCTTTTAAAGTCTGAATGGTATTAATTCCTAATTTCTCTCTTAATCTTCTGATATGAACATCAATGGTTCTTTCTCCCACAATCACATCATTTCCCCAGACTTTCTCAAGAATTTCTTCTCTCTTGAAAACTTTTTCCGTATTGGAGGCTAAAAGATACAGCAGATCAAATTCTTTCTTAGGAAGTAAAAACTGCTGTCCGCTTTTAGAAACCCTGAAGTTATCCTTATCAATAATCAAGTCTCCAATTTCAATTAGCTTAGCATTGTCTGACACCTGAGATGTTAGCTGTAATAGGGCATTTACTTTAGAAATAAGGATTTTCGGTTTGATCAGCTTTACAATATAATCATTGGCTCCGGCCTGGAAACCTGCTAACTGAGAAAACTCTTCACTTCTTGCAGAAAGGAATACAATCAATGATTTTTGAAGTTCCTTTACCTTTCGAAGTTCCTGACAAGTTTCGATACCATCTTTTTCAGGCATCATTACGTCTAGTAAAATTAGATCCGGAACAATTTCTTTGGCTTTTTCTATCCCTTCGTTACCATTGGTAGCGGTATAAATGTCGTAGCCTTCCTTTTCTAAATTGTAAGACAGAATCTCTAAAATATCGAGTTCATCGTCTATTAAGAGTATTTTCTTTTGGTTCATTTTCAATTTTTACGTGTCAAAGTTAATAATTTTTGTACCATAGAATAACAAATCATCCATCGTTCATATAAAGTTAACAATTATATTGTTTTGTTAATGTTTAGTTAAGGAAAAATTAAATTTAACTAAACCATATACCCCAATAAACTTTTATTCCTTTGCAGCGAAAGAATATAGTAAAAAATAAAATGAATTTTACAAAAGTTAGTATAGCGGTTATCTTTTTAACCGCCTCATCGACTGCATTTTATGCTCAAGACACCAGGCAGGACACCATCAAGAAAGAGAAGAAAATCGAAGGTGTTGTCATCCAGGGAAGTAGCAATAAAAAAACTGAAACTGCTGTATTAGGAGAACAGAAAAAAGCAATTATCCAGAAGCAGGCTGTAAGTGCTGAGGAAATTTCCAGAAAGGGAATCTCTAACGTAGAACAAGGCCTTACAAAGGTAACCGGAATTACTACAGTGGAAGGACGAGGGCTTTTCGTAAGAGGTCTGGAGGAAAGATATAATTATCTTTTAATTAACGGTCTTGGCTCTCCTTCCAATAACCCTTTTCAAAAAATCATTGCATTAAAGCAATTCCCTACCGATGTTGTGGGTAAACTCAATATCTACAAAACATTCAACTCTAATCTTTACGGAGATTTCGCCGGAGCTACTTTTGATATCGAAACTTTAACGATTGATAAAGCTTTTTCGAAAATTGAATTCGGAATTGGGATCAATACTTTAAGTACTTTTAAAGATGGATTCAAAATTTCTGAAGGAGCGAATGATTTTAATGGCTACTTAGGACTCAATTCAAATGATAAAAAGTTGCCTTCAGCAATTAGAAACTCTCGACCAAATAACTACAGATTTTCATCAAATGAATCACTATCTCAATTCAAAGACAGCTGGAATGTAGATAATGTAAAGGCTTTACCAAATACAAGTATTGGTTTTACAACCGTACAAAAAATGAAGGCCGGCGAAACAGGTAATTTAGGCATACTATTCTCGTTAAATCAAAGTTCAGAATATTCTTACAAGGAAGGAGCAAAAAATCAGTTTAAAGATTTTGGAGGAGTAATCAACCTGAATAATGACTTGCAAAGAAAACAGTACAACTATGAACTAGAATCTTCAGCATTGCTAGGTCTTGGATATAAAAATAAAGGAACAGCAATTAACTTAAATGCAATGTATCTTCAAAATGTAAATAACATTGTTGAAGATTACTATGGATACAAAAACAATCAAGTTCAAAATAAAGAAACTGGTTTTTTCCGTACGAATCAACAGGATTTATCAAGATTCTTAAACCTTCAATTAACTGCTTCACAAAAATTAGGTGATAGACACCAACTGAAAGCTGGAGGAAGTTATGTAATAAATAATTACCAACAACCGGACAGAAAAATTTTGGAAGGGAGCCGTTTAGGTACTGATGGGAAAAATTTGCCTGATAATCAACTTCTCTTAGCCTATGGAGGAAACAATATCATCCGTCAATATCTCGATGTAAATTCAAGATTCTATGGTTCAGCGTATGGAGAATATTCTGTTTTCTTAGGAGAGAAGGGAGATAAAAAAGATTATCCAATGCAATTATCAATTGGGTACAATGGTTTCGCTGATCTTAGAAAAACATCTTACCGGTTTCTCTTTGGAAAGCCAAACGGTACGGCAGGGCAAACTTTCTTAATTGATAAAGATAGACCTCAAGATAAATTTAATCAAGACTTAGCTAATAACTTATTTTATTTTCAAGAGGAATCTGATGTATCTAAGTTTTTTACCAGTATGTATCAGTTTGTAAATGCAGGATATATTAATTTTAACTATAAACCTTCGGAAACTTGGGACTTTTTATTAGGAGCTCGTTATGAAAATGACATGACTTTGATTCGTTTTTCGCAACAGGGAGCAGCTAATAAAGAAAATAAGGAAAAAATAAGAGATTTATTTCTGCCTTCAGTTTCTATCAAAAAAGCACTTAACAATAAAAATAATCTAAGGTTTGCGTTCAGTAAAACAGTAACAAGACCTGTTCTTATTGAAACAATGGATATTGATTATATCAACCCTGACAATGAAACCATTAGAGGTAATCCAAACATTGAAAACAGCACCAACTATAACTTTGATTTAAAATGGGAATATTTCCCTAGTAATAAGGAAATGTTTGCTGTAAACTTATTTGCAAAAAGAATAAACAATGCCATTGAAAGGTCTTTTGTTTCTTCAGGAGACGCAAATGGTGTAACCGTTACTTTTTATAATGCAAAAAAGGCCGATCTCGCAGGAATCGAGCTTGAGGGAATTATGAGCTTGGGAAGAATCTCAGACGCACTTGATAAGTTTACTCTAGGAGCAAATGCAACGTTTATGTACACTGATGTTGAAAGAAGTGAAAATCAGTTAAAGCTTGAACAGCCTAATCCAAATTACTACAAAGGGGGATTACATAAGAGAGGACTTCAGGGAGCTTCTCCATATACCATCAATGCCGATTTAAAATATGAGATTAAAACTAAAAATAATCTAAGTAGAACATTCTCTCTAGTATATAATGTTTCAGGATCGAAAATATATGCTGTTGGTACTTCTGGAGCAGATAATTATTATGAAAAACCATTTCATCAATTAGATTTTGTATATCAGGAACAGATTACCAAAAACTGGAATGTAAAAGCAGGGGTTCAAAACATTCTCAACAACCGATACAGAATTTTGCTTGGAGATAAGAGCTATTACAATGTTGAAGCTAACGGAATCAACACATATACAGACTACTTCAGAGGAGTAAATTTCAACCTTACTGTAGGGTATACATTTTAAAACAAACTTTTAATAAATAATAAATCATATATAAAATGAAAAGAAGATTTTTATCATTATTATCGCTAACACTTGTATTAGCAACAGCCTTAAACTCATGTACTATAGAAGTAAATGATGGATTAGGAGATGAAATAGTTAGTCCTAACCCCGGCACGACTGTACTTACAGGTACAATCAATAAAGACACTACCTTTAAAAAAGGAAATTATACCCTAAAAGGTATTGTAAAAGTAACTGGCGGAGCGACTTTAACAATTGAAGCAGGTGCTAATTTCACAGTTGATACTTCTGACAATAGTAGCTTAGTTATTCTTCAAGATGGAAAAATCAATGCTGTTGGTACAGCTAACGAACCAATCGTATTTACAACCACTACAAAAACACCAGGAGATTGGGGTGGAATTACACTATACGGAAATGCTCCTATAAAAGCTATAAACGGAACAACAAGTGCACAATCGGAAGATGGAAATGCTGTGTACTATGGTGGAAATGATGCTAATTCAAACTCTGGTACAATGAAATTTGTTCGTGTAGAATATGCAGGTAAAAAAATTGGTGATGGTACATCAGAAACCAATTCTATGACTTTCTACGCTGTAGGAGCTGGAACTACTTTGGAAAATCTTGTTACTTATAAAGGAACTGATGACGGATATGAATTTTTTGGAGGAACAGTAAGTGCTAAAAACATTGTATCTTATGGTAATTACGATGACTCTTTTGACTGGCAAGATGCTTGGAGCGGACAAAACAACACTAATTGGTATGCATTCCAGACGGGAGTTGGTAACTTTGGAATGGAAATCGAATCATCTGGTAACGTAGACAATACAGCTCCAAAAATTTCTAATATCACATTAATTAGAGCTGCAAATACAAATCCTGAAGTACCAAACTCAGCAGAAATTTCAGCAATACAGTTCAAAAAGCAGGGAACGGGAATCTTTAGTAATGTTTATATCAGTGGGTATAAAAATGTTGGTGCCCAAAAAGCGTACGCTGTTCTTATTCAGGATGCTGCTACGGAAAATAGTCAGGTAAACAATAATAAAGTAAAAGTAGAACCTCTTACCTATTTAAACTCTGACAATGCAGGAGTTTGGGGATATGCATACAATCCAAACGGTGGAAAAACTTTCACAAACGCAACAACAGTTACAAAAGTTACATTGGTACCAGGAGCTTGGGCTACGGTAGATGGTGTTAACCTTTTAGCTGGATTACAGTAAGCAAGTAATAGTTTCTCATATCACATTGAAAACGCCATCAGAAAATGATTTTCTGATGGCGTTTTATTAAATTGATTTATATTCTAATATTCATATTTATTAAGAAGTATAACTCTTCTTATCTTATGTCTAAGCTCTTGAGTAAAATCTGTATCATTTTTAGTTTCAATTAAAATTCTTATTATCCTTTCATTTATATAATTCATTTCAAGAATAAAATCAATTGCTAAATCCAACCAGTAATTTTGCTTATTGTTAACCATATCCTTCAATATTAATTCTATAGGAAAAATATCTGAAAGAGATTTATCATATTTGTAAGCCACAGTTCTCAACTGCTCACTTACTATTTTTATATTCTCAAAAATTATATAAAAAGGATATCCATAAAATGAATTAACATCAATATTCTTTGTTTTATTTTCTCTAACAACCCTCCAGCTGTTTTCTGAAAAATAGCATTCATATTGTAGCTCTGGTATAGAAATAATCTTTTTCATCATAATATACATTATTATTCCCACTTTACGTGATTTACCTTTAAGCCTGTTTTATCCTCCATAAATTTTACAAACTGTGTTCTATTTTGATTAGTCCAATTTGTTCCATAATGTCCTGAAAATTCATTAGTAAATATAGTATTTCCTTTTCTATTGAAAATCCCTCCAACATATTTACTGTTTCCAGCACTTCCAGCCTCTATTGAAACAGCCAAACTTTCATGCGGTGATCCATATAAACGTCCTTTTGGCTTACCCACGACAAAGATATTTGCCTCAGTATCAAAGACAAACTCAATACCCCCTTTAGGAAAATAATTCTTAAATTGAGCAATAGATTTTACTCTATTACTAACCTCAAGAACTCCAGCAACTGGTCCAGAACCTGCTAATTTGCCAATCCCTTTTCCTGCTCCTTCAGTAGCTAGAGCTATAACTGCACCAGCCGCAGCTTCTCCAGTCTGATGACCTACTTCATAATAATTACCATTATAGAGGTTACTGCCAAAATCCACCAATCCATTGACCTGCCCATAAACACCCATTGTAAGACCATTAATAGTACTGTTTCCAAAATCCTTCCATGTATAATTACCAACTGCATTACTTACTCCACTAACTGGGTCACTTAAAAAATTTCCTATCCCTTTAAAAGTATCTACAAAACCATTTCCAACACCTGAAGTAAAGGAATTATTAGTTTTAAAGGTACCTAAGTCAATACTTTGGATATTTGCCCCTATAGTTCCCCCATTGTTATCCTTCATTAAAGATGAAACTCCACCATCATAACTTAATCCATTATAACTAGCACCGTATGTATTGCTATCTTTGTGAATTGGATCAGATTCCAATCCCTCCATCTCTCTCGCATCAATAACCCTGTTTTCTGAAAAACTATAGGTAGATTGATAGGCATACTCCTCACTTAAAGGATCTGCATTAAAAAATCTGCCTAACTCAGGAATAGCATTTCTCCACTTAAATGAATTCCATCCTGTTTCCTTTTGTTTTTCTTGTCCCTGAAAACCATATGCATAACTTGGAGTTTGAGTATTTGTGCCATTAAATCCAATATATTCCAATCCAAAAGGATAATAATTGGTTTCTTTATCTATTATTGCCTGATTATTACTCCCTCGATAATAAGCCAATCTTACATTACCAACCTGGTCTGTGTAATTGTATACATATCTTTTGTTTTTAAAATCATAATACCCCTCACTTGTTGGAATAAATTGTAAGTTTCTAAATCCACGTTCTTCAAGATACTGAAATCCATCAAGATAATCCGTAGTCTCCTCCATCATTGAGCCACTTCTGGGATTAATATAGTTAAAATACTTCTTTAACTTTACCCCGTCTGATCTATAAACAAAGGAAAGCCCAGTCTCAAACAATCCACTACTATCTTGTGTAAATTTCACCTTATTGGGCAAATCTAAATAATTATATGAAATACCATAAATCCCTTTATCCACATGATTCAGCATGTTTCCATTCGGATCATAATCAATCGTATTTCCTCCTGTAGGATAACCTGAAGGATTATTATTGTTATCAGTAACCTTGATCAACTGATTTCCTTTATAAACACTATAAACCAAATCATCTATAAGTAATGGGGTATTGCCATTCGGCTGAAACCTTTTCAATGTCTTTATATTACCATTAACATCGTAAGTCAAAGATTCTCCATATCCATTTGTTGGAGGAATAGCGACAAAGGGCTCATTATAAGTAGCATCTCTTAACCTTTCTAATTTATCATACTTATAAGAATATCTTTTCAATATATTTCCATTGGAAGTCTTCCAGTCAAGCTCCGAGATATTACCATTATATTTAGCTGTGGTTATAGCTGGATTGCCAGGATTATTATATTTAAGTTCTAATCCAAACAATTTTCCTGCAAAACTAGTAGGATTATTAGGATTATTTATAGAGGTCATCCAACCTCTTATATTATAAGTGTAATCAATTGATTGCAAAGCAGATGTAGATGTACTATTACCTACTTTTTTATTGATTAGTTCACCGATTTCATTATAGCTGTTTTCTGCTAATAATTCTTCCTGATCGTCATCTACCTGATGGAATTGTTTTAATAACCTGTTTTGATTATCATAAACAAAACGCTCTTTTATTTTAATTTCAGTGTCTCCCGTTTGTCTAATGTGATAAGTATTAACTTTTTTTGGTGTTCCGGAAAAATCCAACTCCATTTCCTTTTTGGTATAACCACTTAAATGATTAACGGAGTGAGACCCAATTACTCTACCCTTGGTATCATACCATATAAAATCCCTAGTCCAGTTATCATTTTCAATGTTTTTGGCGTAAAAAGCAGTAGGAAGACTTTTTGTACTTTTTGATGAACCTTGAGCATCTTGAGTTAATACACTCTGCCCAGGAGTGATAATATAAAGTGGAATACTTACTCCTGTAGGAAGTGGAGGATACGTATCGTAATAATTTACTCCCAAAATAGTCATATCCCCTGTTGTCGGATATGCCGCTTTGGTGTAATACACACCCATCCCGTTTAAAGTAAAAGAAGTACTGCTTCTTTTTTCGTTATTCCATTGTGGGATAGCATTAACTGCTGTTTGTACTTGTATTCTCGTTGCTGTATTCGCAAAAAATCCATTGTAAACAGATCTTCCAAATTGGTCATATTTGGTAAATAGCCAGCCTCTTTTTCCAAAGTTATTATTTACTGTTCTTAATACGCCATCTTGGGTTAAAACAAGTCTGCTTTGCTTATCATATATAAAGTATTCCAACCCCTTCCCTGGAAGTTTTTTCTCAACAAGCCTCTTTTTATTATCATAACGGTATTGATAACATAACTGGTCTATAATTGTTGCTGTTAATGAAACTGAAACAGAGGCTAAAGGAGGAATAACATAAGCTAAATGATCATTCGAGTCATAGACATAATACGTGTCAATATTATTAGTACCATCATTTTTCCTAACCAATATAATATGACCATATAGATCTTTAAAAACGATCTTCTCATTATTATCCTCATCTTTTACACTAAACTTATAGAGTGTATTTTCATCATAAAAAGCAATTGGTGTCAGTGTGAGTGCCGAGTTATAAATCTGATTGGCATTATCCCAAGTTGTTGTAACCTGATACTTTTTTACCTTGTCAATCGTAGAATTAGAATCATAAGAATATTTTACGGTGTGACCAGCGTTCATCTTCCATTCCTCACCGGGCATAGCTGACTGGAATACTCTACTTAAAGGTGAAGGTTCTAATTCTTTATCCGAAAAAGCGTTTGTAACCCCATAATAGGAATTAACTGTACCTTCTGTAACTGAAGCCTGAAGACCGGAGTTAGTAGTAGCAGCAGGAACAGGTAGATAATCTTTTGTCTTACGTCCAAACTGATCATAAACAACAGGTATTACCATATCTTTTCCAGAGGGGCTGGACTTTACTGAAATAACCTGTTTAACCCTCCCCAATCCATCTAGGTACTGAACACTTTCCAACTGTTTCTGTACAATATCAGTAGGATCTGACAAATATGTTTTCTTATATATATAATTCTCTGAATCCGTAAGATTTTGAGAAAAAGAGTAATTAAAAATTAATCCTAATATTATAATTAATATTTTCTTCATGATTTAGTTTTTATAATGGTACTTGTACTCTTCTATTAACTTGCCATCAGCATCTACAACCTTTTCCAGTTTGTTTTGAGCATTATATTTATAGTATTCCCTCAGGCCCTCAGGCCCTGTTATACTAGTAACTCCAACCAAAGGATCATAAGTATAAGTTGTTATATATTGTTCTTTAAATGCAACATTTCTTCTTAAATCATCTAATAATGAGATCAAAGTGTTTTCTGAAGCAGTATCAATATCTGCATTTGAAGCATTCTGTAAAGTACTTATGTTAGTACCGGCGGCAACCTGATTATAAGTGGAACCTTTAATCTTAGCAATGGGTTGGGATTTATTATATCCCCAAATGATAGAAGTTGGAATACCTGATTCATCGGTATATTGCAACACTCTTCCTTCTCCATCGTACATATCATAAGTTACTCTAGTATTTACAAATGAATCCTCTCCATAACCAGCCATCCCGGTTTTTATATTTTGTATAGAAATAGGAAGTAATAAATTACTAGTTGAGGAGTTCTTACCATAAATGGTTTCTACTCTAGAAATAGGCTGTTGAGCCTCGTTATATTTGGTTATAGACAAAGGAATACCAACCATATTTTTAGCTTGTAAATCCGTAAAAGGAGGATCAGATGTTCCAAAGTCTACAGCATATTGAAATTTTGTTGTCTTAAACTTAGATAGATCATATGTAAAAGGATATTCTTCTATTTTGTCTATAAGACTGTAGCTGAGATCCAAGGGACTTTGATAATAGAACTTCTTAAAATACTGCAAGTTTCTCCCATCTTTAAAAAATTCTGTAGTGAAAATTTCACTAATAAGATTATCTGAGTAATCAATTTCGTAGGGTGAGGCGTTTGTAATGCAAAATAAACATGGAGGTGGGATTATGTAATTTGTAGGTGGACTGTATGGAATTGATGCATTTGTGGCAAACAGATCATAAGAAACACCTCTTCCTAAGAAGATATTTTGTTTTCTGTACCTATAATCTTCTCTTTTAAGTATTTTTTGTGTATTATCATAAAAATCTTTTCTCTTCAAAAGACCTCGCTCTAAACTCTTATCATTTTTAATAAGTCCTAAAGCATTGTTATCTGGTAATATGCCTGGATAATAAAGGTCAGGTACATCATTATAGTCATAAAAACTATATTGTGTAAATCCTGTATTTTTTTTTTCAAATACAGATGAATATACTACTTCTGCAGGTTCAAATATTGATTTTGAGTTAATACCCGTTATATTACCAGTATAGGTATTATGAGGATAAGAAGGTGTAACACCGGAATTGTTTAAAATCCCTACAATTTCTAATGCCTTATTTGAGTTGTCATAATATACCGGTTCATATACCAAAGTCCCACTTGAAATATTATTATCCATGTCGTCAAAAGAAGTATTATATAAAAACTCTCTAGATTCTTCGGCAGAAATTATACTTCGAATCCTTACACCACCACCTGGTAGATTTGTTGCTATAGGGGATCCGTTTTTTGGATTAATCCTCTTTGTGAAACTATTGGATTCCCACTGAAGAGTTGTTTTACCACCAGTTGGCCAATAAACCTCCGTAAGAGTTCCATAATATAAATAAGGTATATTGACTTGAAGTTCCCAAAATTTATTATTTTCAAATGGTCTCCAATATGTTCCTGTTTCATTGTCACCATATTGGATTTTATATGGAATATTGTTATAATATCCCCACATGTCAGTTTTATTACTTAGCAGTGGAGGAAGTAAATTGGCATTATTATAATTGAAGATATATGTTTTTTCATTATTTTTTATACTATATAGAAAAATTCTTTGTGTAGCATTAGAGTATTTAAGTTCTACATTATTAATAACTTTTCCTGATGAAGATGTAAGTTTTATACCATCTAATTTTCTTTTTCTAAAGCCGTAAACACCTTCATTGTTTTTTGGAAAAGGAATAGAATTTGAATAAATAGACCAATTATCTGAAATTATCTGAAGAATATTATTGTATGCCCAATGGTCCTCATATAATGAATTGCCAGAATATGCATTCCCAGAATTATCAGTATATTCAACATCACTTCTTAAAGAGGAAATAAAATCAATTTTACTTCCAGAAAATGTTCTAACAGACACTGGATAAGACGGTAGGTAAAGTATCCCCGATGCTGTATAGAAATTTTTAGAAAATGATCCGCTATAATTGGAATGAACTACAGGTGCTGGATTCGTGTAATTACCAACAAAAGGTTCTGAAGGAATTCTTATATATTTTCTGCTTTCATTAATTAAATAGTGATGTAAATTATTTCCATTTTCATTTTGGAATTCATATAATATCACATCATTAGGATCTGTAACCCTTACAATATTCCAAGAATTAGCATACACAGGTTCTGCAGAATCAGCTTTATAAAAATTACGTAAATTCATTTCTATATTTCTCACATTATTATCGCCAAATGTATATTTAAAGCCTCTATCATCAACAATTGTAAATCGTCCAATGGTCTTTATTCTACATGTAGCAGGATAATTAAAATTCAAAAAATCCTTTAGCCCATAAAACATATCTACATTTTTATCAAAAATAATTTTTAAATTACTTTTAGATGCGATTTTCCAAGTTCCATCTTGCCCCATAAAGAAGAATCCAGAGTGTCCAAAAAAATTAAAATTAAATATATCAGGTTCATAATCTGCTCTAAACCCTAATGCATTTGGAGTAGTTTTGGAAAGAAGTTCCTTTAAATTGTCTGTACTTTTCCAATTGTCCCCAGCAAGTTTATCACGTGTTAAAAAAAAACCTTTTTGTAGCCCCCTATAATCACCGTACCATGATGAAGGGGGAAAAGGATAGCATTCACCATCTAATGACCCTTCTAAACCCTCAGCATTTAAATAATCCAACTCGTCAAATTGTAGCCCTCTTACAATTCTGGTAATTTTTCCTAAATTTAGATTCCAGTCCTGTCCTGTCCATTGCGAGGGTGTGTTCACTTTTACTCCACCAGATTTGTAATTCAATACAATTTCTAAATTTAATCCTCTTTCACTAAGTGTAAACAAAGGAATATTAATATTTGGCTGACCACGGTATAAATCAACATCTACCATATCATTACCAAAATTTGGCATACCCTGTGTTGTATTATTATATTCAGAAATGTGAACCGGAGTTTGAGCTTTTAATATGGATATTGCAAATAAAAAGGATATAATTATTCCGGTTAAAAAAGGCTTTTTCATAATTTACTTCTTAATAATTTTAGCACTAGTAGTTTTATTCATCTCTGTTTTTACATTAACCAAATAAACCCCTTGAATCAAATTTTGTGTATTAATTTTAGTTATCTTATTTCTGGTTTTTAAACTTTGAAGCTGTCTTCCGCCCATATCATATAAGGTAATAGCTGCATCTTTGAAATCAAAGCCAATTTCTACATAAGTATAATCGGATACCGGATTTGGATAAATTTTAATATCTTTCTTCTCAATCAACTGATCGATTTGTCTATCTCCGAATTTTATGATTTTCCAGTTTTCCTTTCCTAACTCTTCGGCACTCGTTCCCGCTAAGACGATTGAACCATCTCTGTTTATTTTTAAATCAGATAATCTCTCTTCATTTTTCCTAGATTCTCCTTTTACATATTTTCTCCACTGCTCCAGACCATCCGGATTTAAATAAACCATCCAAAAAGTTTCATCATTAGCTTCTATTTTTCCTTCGGCTTGAGTATAACCTCCAAGTAAAATTCCCTTAGCAGTTTTATCATCTGCAGAATGAATAACATTCATTCCCGTCAAAACATCCCTGTTTTTTAAATTGTAGGACTTTTGCCATTGTTCGTCTCCTCTTTCATTTAAAGAGATTAACCAAATATCTGTTCCTTCCTCAATATCAACAATTTTATTTCCTGACCTTTCAGATCTTGATTCCCCTCCAATAATATAGCCACTAGAGGTTAATGCCAAGGTTTTTATATGATCATCACCTTGGCCTCCAAAATTCTTTTCCCATTCAACTTTTCCGTCTTTACTTAGTTTTATGATCCAATAGTCCCCTTCACCAAAGTTCTCAGTTGTTTTAGAGTAACGAGACGCCGATTGCAAATTAGTTGAGCCTTGGCTTTCTGAGCCTGATGTTCGAAACTTTGAACTTCTTGAATAGATCCCTAATAAAGCCCCACCATCCTTCGTTGGAATCATTTTCTCAACTTCATCTAATCCATCTCCTCCTAACATAAGTTGTGAAATTTCTTTCCCATTTTTATCTAGTTTGATCATCAGAATATCCTTGGATCCAAAACCTGAAACTCTTTTTTCCTCGGAGGATTCTCTAAACGCAATATTTCCTGCTATAAAATATCCTAAATCAGTAGTCTGAATGACAGCTTTTGCTTCTTCCTCGGAAGAAGAACCTAAAGTCTTTTGCCATAACTCATCTCCAAATTCATTGAGCCTAATTACCCATATATCGGATCCACCTTTAGAGTCTTCTTTTTTATCTAAACCCTTTTCTGAATTAGAAGTGCCTGAAAGAAGGAACCCTCCTTCCTGAGTGGCAACTGTAGCTGATAGAAAATCATGATCATTACCTGAAAAATATTTCTCCCAAACTTCTTCTCCTTGTTGATTAAGCTTTACCAAATGAAAATCGTAACCGTTATTTTGATTATTTCCTGTTGGTTGCATTTTAGGCACCCGGATAGAACTTCCCGTAATCAAATACTGCTGATCTATAGTCATCGTAACCTGACTTAAAACATCTTGTGTAGAGGATTTAATATCTTTTTGCCAAACTATCTCTTGAGCATAACCGTTTGATATCGTAAACATAGCAAGCACACTTATGTAAAATTTTCTCATACTAGGGAATTTAAATGTTTGTAAATTTAACATTTATTATGAAAAATTAATTTAATCTTAAGAAAACTTAATATAATATTTGCCGAAGTACACCTATAATAAAAAGGGCATTGAAAATCTTCAATGCCCTTTTATATAATACCGTTTTCTAGGAAATCACAAGATATATCCTAACATGTTTAAATTAGTAAAGTTTGGTCATAGTTAATTAGTTTCGTTGTTGATCAGATCGTAAAAAAATCTTTTGGAATTACTTCTTTCATTTCCTTTGTCTTGAGCAGTCGGTTTTGTCCATAATGCTCTATGGAAATCACCTTCTTCAAATCACTTTTAGTAATTTTAGGTTCCAGAAGTAAGGAGTAAAATTTTGCAATGTCTACCCTTAAACTTTCAGTCTCTATGCTGTATTTTTCTTCACCCGACTTAAGACATTGATCAAATAATTTTAGCAGCTGATGAAAATGAATCAATTCTTCTTTTGAAAGAGTCGTTTTTTTGTTGAAAAGCTTAAATTTACCTTTATTGTTCCTGGTCTCTTCCTGGGCAGGAAAGTCGTTAAAATCCCCATCGGGAACATTCAACTTAATCTTCAGATAGCTAATCATTTGTTCAGGGGATATTCTTTCCTGATAGTAATCGTGGAGTTCTTTAAGGGAAGTCCACCTGCTTCTATCAAGTGATAAATCCACTTGTCGCAGAAAAGCATAGAAGAAAAGAATTTGTTTGTAATCTACTTCTAATTCATTCATAATATACAGTAATTTATAAGGGCTTTCCCCCTATTAGTAATAATGTTGGGAAAGTAAAAAAATAGTTTTTCGTAAAAATATTTGTGTGTAAGGTGTGTATTGTATACTGCAAAAGTACACGGTAATGACAATGCGAATTTATTTCATTATTAAATAATAAACATATATTTTTATGTAAAATTAATATTAAAATTACCTTAACTGTATTTTTTTCAACATAAAATAAAAACACCAAAGTAAATTACAATGGTGCCCGGTTACAAAAACAAGTATTAAAAAATTATATTAAAACTCTTTCCAGAGTAAATGATCCTGGATCAGTAATCCCTCTATTTTAGGGACTCTTGCTACAGCTTCTGCAGAACAGCTCGCATTTAAAAAGACAGCATTTGCCTGGTCTCCTGCTTTTGGCCACTGCATTTCTCCTTTTTCATTTAGAGGAAAAACATTTCTCGTCGCAAATCCTAAAGTCCTTGAAAGTTCAAATTCTGTCTCATATCCATATAACTCAGCAATCAAATTAGCCTTCTGAAGCATATTTCCGGATCCGAAAGTGCTCCAGTGATCCTGGACATTATCATTTCCTACCAGAATATTCACTCCATATTTTTTGAGCGCTGGAACAGGCATAATTGTTCCTCTAAAAGGAATAGAAGAGGCTATTCCCACCTTAGCATTCGCAAGTCTTTCAGCGATTTCATTTGTTTCCTTCGAAGATAAATGCCCCAGGGTAAAAGCATGGCTGATGAAAGTTTTTTCCTTAAGAATCGGATTTTCAATAACCTTATCGATCAGATAACTGATGGTTTTCATCCCCGATTCACCTATTTCATGCAAATGAATATCAATTCCTTTCTCATAATCCAGCGCCAGCTGAACGGTGAAATCAATGACCTTTTCAATATTCCCATCAATTGAATAGGGGTCTAAACCACCTATAAAGCTTACACTTTTTAAGGCAGCCGCTTCTTTCATCAGGTGAGCCGAATCGGTATAATACAATCCATGTTGAGGGAAAGCCACCAGTTCAGCGCTGAAAAAATCTTTTTTATGCTCTAATGCTTTTTCTAAGTTTTCCAGGGATTGTAATCCTGAAGTAGGATCGACATTAAAATGAGTCCTCGCAAAAGTGGTTCCGTAAGACTGCAATAAAGAGATCAGCTCTCCTCCTCTTTCAACCGATGTCTTTAAAAGCTCAGGAATGATTTCCTGTTCATAAGCAATCATGTTTTTCACTGTTTTTCTTTTCGGCGATATTGCCTGCCATGGAAGTCCATATAAAGTTTTGTCCAGATGGATATGCATGTCACTAAATGCAGGGAGCATCAGTTTGCCATTTACATCAATCCCACCGGAATGTGCATCATCAGGTAGGATATTTTTTATTGTTCCTTTTTCAATTTCAACACAAAACAAATCCGTTTTTGTTCTGATAACGTCTTTCTCATCGTAATCGAATCCGGTTTCCAGGCGGACGTTTTTCAACAGATAGTTTCCGGAGGCAATAACCTTATAGTCTGGCTGCATACTTCTCATTTTATGATAACAAAGTTAAGCCCACCATTTCTAAAACAGGTGTACCAATTATATGATGCTTTGTACGGATTATTACTCTCTAAATTGTGAAGGTGTCATTCCGGTTTGAGCCTTGAAAAATTTTGAAAAACTGGCGTGATCATAAAACCCAAGATCATATACAATATCTTTTACAGACATTGCAGACACTTTCAGCAGACGCTTGGCCTCAAGCAAAATGCGATCCTGGATCAACGAGGAAGCCGATCTGTTCAGGTTCTTTTTGCATATTATATTTAAATAGTTGGCAGAGATATTTAATTTTTCCGCATAAAAAGAAACTGAACGTTCTTCTTTAAAATATTGGTCAATAAATGACAAAAATTTAGAAATTACGGGATTGGAATTAAAAATTTCAAAATCATTAAAAGCTCCTTCTACTGATTTACTGATCAGCAAGCCAATCACTTCTCCTCTTTTTTGAATCAGTTCCCAAAATACAGGCTTATTATTTAAAGAATCTTTAATAGCCTTAAATTCGTACAAGAGCTGCTGAAAGATTTCCTCAGAGACATCAATCACGGGATGATTCTGATAATAAGATGCTGAAAACCGTAATACCGGAAGAAAATTCTCAAACCACTCACGGCTGATCATCAGCTGATATCCTATTGTCTCTTTCTCTATTACCCATTGATGGACCTGTCCGGGAAAAACCAGGTGAATCTGACTATTTTCAACTTTGTACTCCACAAAATCAATCGTATGAAAACCTTTACCTATTTCAAAAAGGTTAATAATGAAAAAATCATGCTTATGAGGCTCATCGATTGATCTTTCACCATGCAACTCATTAAACAGCAGATGACAACCTTTTGACTGGTCCTCACTGAATTCATGAATACCTAAGACGGGAAAATAATCTGACTGATGGCTCATTCCGCTTTTAATTTACTCTCTAAAATAAGTAAATTCTGCCAGAATAGATCATAACCTTTATCAAAAAACAATCGTGCCCTGATGAACGAGAGATTCGATAAGGGAAATTCTTGAAACCGCCTCAGCAGAACAGCTCGCATTTACAAACACCATATTGGCATCATCCCCCTTTTTAGGCCATTGCTGATTTCCTTTATCATCCAGCGGAAGTACATTTCCTGTTGCCAGTTTTAAACTCCTTGATAGTAAAAATTCTGTTGAATATCCATACAATTGCGCCATCAGATTTGCTTTCTGCAATACGCTTCCTGAGCCGAAAGTATTCCAGTGATCAACAATACTGTCATTACCAGTCAGAACTGTTACACCATATTGATACAATAATGGAATCGGCATAACAAGGCCTCCGAAAGGAATGGTAGAAACAATTCCTATTTTAGCGGCAGCCAGCTTTTCTGCAATTGCTTCCTGTTTTGGTTTTTCAAGCTTCCCCAAAACAAAGCAGTGGCTCAAATAGGTTCTTCCTTTGAGAGATGGGTTTTCATTCACTTTATTAATAAGATACTCTACTGTTTTTAAGCCGGATTCTCCGGACTCGTGCAAATGAATATCAATTCCTTTGTCGTGATCCAAGGCAAGCTGAACTGTAAAATCAATTGTTTTTTCAATAGCTCCGTCAATCGTATAAGGATCTACCCCTCCTATAAAATCAATATCCATAGCAGCTACTTCTTTAAGATAAGGCACCGAATCCGTATAAAAAACACCATGCTGAGGAAAAGCAACCAACTCCGCTCCAAATGTTTTCTTTTTATTCTCCAATGCTCTTTGAAGGTTTTTCAGGGAATCCAGTTTGGATGTAGGCTCAATATTGACATGGCTTCGCGCAAAAGAAGTTCCTTTAGATTGTAAGAGCTCAATCATTTTTTCTGCTTTAAAAGCTGAATTCTTCAACATTTCCGGAAGTATCTTCTGCTCCAGGGCAATCATTCCCTTTACTCCGCCTGTTCTTTTCCTTACAGCCTGCCAATGATCTCCATAATATGTTTTGTCTAAATGAATATGCATATCTTTAAATGCAGGCAGCATTAAAAATCCCTTTGCATCAATCGCTTTAGCATTAGGCTGGTTTGGAGTAATGCTTTTTATTTTTCCATTTTCTATATCAACACAAAACAGATGGGTCTGCGTAGAAATCACCTCCCCTTCTTGATATTGAAAACCGGTTTCCAACCGAACATTTTTAAAGCTCAGTTTTCCATTACTTAAAGTTTCATTTTCAAAAAGCAGGCTTGCAGCATTCATTGTTCCGGATGTTAATGTTGTTAAACCTGCCATTGCCAAGGCAGAGCTTTTAATGAAGTCTTTACGGGTTATATTGCCTGAGGTGTTCATATCCAATCTATTTATTACAAAAATAAATATAACAGAGATGAAGGACAGGTATAGTTTATAACAATGTCTGTACAATTTATTGTGAAACTCATTTTGCGGAAAATTTTATGTATACCGGTATCTGGTGTATTTAAAAACAAAAAGGACAAGATTGATAAATCCTGTCCTTTTTTATTTTTGTTTCTATTGAGTTAAGAATACTCAAATTTCCTTACAGCTTCCAGCGTCATATCGATTTCCTTCTCTTTGATCGCATCACTGATAAAATACGTTTCATAACCGCTTGGCGGAAGGTAAATTCCATTGGTTAGCATTTGATGGAAAAAGTTATTGAACAAGGAATGATTCGCTTCCTGCGCTTCATCAAAGTTTGACACTCTGTTGATATGAAAGAAAACAGACATCATAGAACCTTTTCTGTTGATTTTATGAGCAATCCCTTTTTCATTTAAAATTTTTCCAATTTCAAAATCTAAAGTTTCCGTAGTTCTATTAATTCTTTCAAAAAAGTTCGGATCATTTTTAATCAGCTGAAGTGTTTTTAATCCGGCTCTCATAGCTAAAGGATTTCCGCTCAGTGTTCCAGCCTGATACACTCCTCCTTTCGGAGCCAGGTGATCCATGATCTCATTTCTTCCCGCAAAGGCTCCTACAGGAAGTCCTCCTCCGATTACTTTTCCGTAGGTAACCAGATCTGCTTTTACATTGAACAACTCCTGAGCACCGCCAAAAGCTAATCTGAAGCCGGTCATTACCTCATCAAAAATTAATAAAGCTCCATTTTCATCACAGATTTTTCTTAAATTCTGTAGGAAATTATTTTCAGGTAAAACACATCCCATATTTCCGGCAACCGGTTCTATGATTACGGCAGCTATTTCTCCCTGGTTATGACGGAACAGATCTTCTACCTGCTCAAAATCATTGTAGCGGGCCAAAAGAGTATCTTTAGCAGTTCCCTGAGTTACACCGGGTGAATTTGGGTTACCAAAAGTAGCAGCTCCACTTCCGGCTTTGATCAAAAATGAATCTGAATGTCCGTGATAGCATCCTTCAAATTTTACAATCTTATCTCTTCCCGTGTATCCTCTTGCCAGCCTGATTGCACTCATACAAGCTTCAGTTCCAGAAGAAACCATCCTGATCTGATCAATGTTCGGAACATTTTCTACGATGAATTTTGCAATTTCCGTTTCCAGCTCTGTAGGAGCACCAAAGGAAAAACCTTTTTCTGCCTGTAATTTAAGTTCTTCCAATACCTCAGGATGGGTGTGTCCAAGAATAGCGGGTCCCCATGAATTAATGTAATCCACATAGGTGTTGTTATCCTCATCTGTAAGATATGCACCTTTTGCAGACTTCATAAAAACGGGAACACCTCCCACTGATTTGAATGCCCGTACCGGAGAATTTACTCCGCCCGGAATGTATTGATATGCTTCATTGAATAAAGCTGAACTTCTTTGATATCTCATGTTACGTAAAGAAATGCGCCTCTCGGCGCATATATATTTTATTATTTAATTTCTCGGCTTTTTATCTATCAGATAAATCAACTGTCCAGGCGAAGGTTGTTGTCCTTCATCCATTCTGTTTTTTGCGTATAGCTTGTGTAGTTTGATCCCGAATTTCTGCGCGATGTCGTGCATATCTTCACCAGACTCGGCTTTATACACGGCCGTATTTCCTGTGGAATTTTTAGATTCAAGAAATACGATATCATTTTTCTTTAAAGCAGTTCCTTCTAATTCGTTCCATTTGATCAATCTGCCTTCGCTAACCTTAAATTTGTTGGCAATGTATTTTACATCTGTATCCTCTGGAATAACGATATATTTCAGTCCGTCATTAGGATGGCTTTTTATCAGTATAGAATTAAGGATTTCAGCTTTTGTTTTAATTCTTTCTACCCTTTTCTGCTGTTGTGCATAAGAAGTCTGTTTATAAGGTACATTCACTGTAACAGGATCTTTTTTTGCGACTTTAGAAGGTTCTAATTGTGCCATGAAAGTTCTGTCATCCTTAAGGTTCGGATATAAGCTTAGTACGGCATAAAGAACCTCTTTGGAATTGGTATTGTCAAACTCATACAGTTTATATCTTTCAATTTTACCAATAAGAATGGAAGCATAACGCGGATTGGTTGCATATCCTGCTTTTTTTAATCCGTACGCCCATGCTCTGTAATCTTTCATATCCAGCTTGAAAAGATTGGTGTAGTACTTTCTTGTTGAAAGGAATATGGAATGATCTTCATAAGACTGCCTTGGATCTTCATACACACGGAAACATTCGTTCGGAGCATCATCCGTATGCTTCATTGTTTTCCCTGTCCAGTCTTCTTTGCATTTTATCCCAAAATGATTTTTCCCTTCCAGAGCCAATCTGCTTTGCCCTCCCCCTGTTTCCAGAAGCCCCTGAGCAAGCGTAATAGAAGCAGGAATTTTATATTTTTCCATTTCTTCTACTGCATATTGTGCAAATTTCTGGATGTATTGGTCTTCAGTAGCCCAGGTCTGAGCTGAGAATTTTGATAAAACTAAAAGGCTTACGAGTAAGAAAAGTCTTTTCATGTTTTTCAATTTTTACTTTATATAATTAATTTTCTATTTTGTTTTTCTAAAAGCAAATTTGCGCCTTCAATTCCCTGCAAACCGCCGGTATGGAAGCATAAAATTCTACTATTCTCAGGAAAATATCCATCATCTATCAGTTCAAAAACCTTCTGCATCATTTTCCCTGTATAAATCGGCTCCAGCGGAATCTGGTATTTCTCTTTAAAATCATTTATAAAACGGATATTCTCATCCGTTATTTTCCCATAACCTCCAAAATCAGAATCTATTAGATGATAATTTTTCTTCAAGGTTAATTGGGCTATGGTATCCTCCAATGAAGAATCACCAACCACCTTAAATCCTATAACCTGCTGATTATCTTCACAAAAATTAGAGATCCCGGCAATTGTTCCTCCGGTTCCAACTGCGGTGCAAAGATAATCAAAATCTTTTGTTTCATGATTTAGCATCATTTTCACGCCACGAACGGCATCTTCATTGGTACCTCCTTCGGGAATGATTAGGGCATCCGGAAATTCATGCTGCAAAAACTCAGATAATTTTTCTTTATTACGATATTCCTCACGCGAAACAAATTTCAGATTCATTCCATTCCTGAATGCAAAGAGAAGTGTTGGATTATCACGCCATTTTTTAGAGAGTTCTTCTCCTCTTATAATTCCAACTGTACGAACTCCTGCTAACTTCCCTATCGCTGAAACTGCTGAAATATGATTAGAATAAGCACCGCCAAAAGTGATGATGAGTGGATTTTCAATTGGTTTTTGAAGATAGGTATTAACATTATGAAAAAGTTTCCAATACTTATTCCCCGAAATCAGTGGGTGGACAAGATCTTCTCTCTTAAGAAAAAGACTGATATTCTTATCCATCTTTATTTCATCAATCGGAATAGGCTCTGCTGGAATCTGTAAAATCATTTTGTTTTAAAGTAAGACTGAACTAAGGGCAAAATTACCATTTTTAAATCTTATCTATCTGTACTTCCAAAAACTCCAAAGTTTTCTGCTCTTAAGATAACCTCCATCATCTTCCATAGCATAGGCTTCTTTTTCAAATGAAATACTCCGGTAAGCCAGATAAGCATCTTTTAACCTGAAAAAGTGATAGTAATATTCTATAACATAAAAGATATAAAAGAAAATAATCAACAGTTCCAGTTGTTGTCTTAAATGAATTTTTTCGTGATTGATCAATACATTATTTTCCTTATCTTCGGGTTTTCTTACGAAGATAAAAGGAAAAAGAGCAATACCATTAATTTTTAATTTTTTTAATGGTTTTTGGCACACAATTATCATAATAACAAATATAAAAGTTTTTGATCAAGATTTAACTTATGGCTCATTTTGACATCAAAGAACATGAAGACTTCTACTATAACGAACAGGGATATAAAGTCTTTACAGAAAAGTTTCATCTGAAGCGAGGATATTGTTGTAAGAGTGGCTGTAGACATTGTCCTTACGGATACGATAAAAAGACTGATACATTCATTAAAAACGATAAAAAAAATAAATAAAATGAAAAAATATATTTTTATTTTGTTAGCCGCGGCTACTTTAGGTTTAACCTCCTGCAGCCCTTTTCAGGTTCGTTCTGACTATGCCGAAACTGCTAATTTCACTTCTTATAAAACATACAAAATAAGAATTGATGATTTGAAACTTAACGATATTGATAAAGACAGGGTTTTGAATGAATTATCAAAACAGCTGCAGAGCAAAGGTCTTTCATCGGGAGAAAATCCGGATCTTATTGTTAATGTAAAAGCTAATCATAAAAAAGTAACGGATATCAACAGTTATTCACCATACGGAATGTGGGGATGGGGAGGACCTTTTGGATGGGGTATCGGAATGAACAGAACATGGACCAGTAACTATAATGAAGGAGCATTAATTGTAGACCTGGTAGATACGAAAAGCAATAAGCTGGTTTGGCAAGGTATAGGAAGCGGAATATCTGTAGACTCCCCAAGAGCTAAACAAAGACAGATCCCTGAAATTATGGCGGAAATTATGAAGAACTATCCTCCACAAAGAAAATAAAGATTATTTTAAATCAATTATACTGAGCCAATGCATGATTTTGCATTGGCTTTTTTTATTAATTTGTAGTTCATCACGGTAGTTATCTTATCAAATATATACCATACATAATATAAACGGCCAAAATTAACAGAAATGTAATTTTTCATTTCATAAAAATGTAGTAATCTTACACCCTAAATTTTTATTAAATATGAAAAAAATTATCTTATTTCTTGCTTTAGCAGGTATTGCTAAAGCTCAGGCTCCTGCAGGATACTATTCTTCTGCCAATGGATTAACAGGGGCTGCTTTGAAAACAGAACTCAGTTCCATTATTACGAATGGTCACCAGGACAAAGGTTATGGAGGACTTTGGACCGGATATAAAACTACCGATATTGATAAAACTTATGAAAACGACGGATCTATCATGGATATTTATTCCGAGAAGCCCAATGGTGCGGATCCGTACAACTATACTCCGGTGACGAATCAATGCGGAACTTATTCAGTAGAAGGAAATTGCTATAACCGTGAACATATTGTACCACAAAGCTTGTTTAATGAAGCATCACCGATGGTTTCGGATATCAACTTCATCAGAGCTACCGATGGTAAAGTAAACGGAATGAGATCCAATTATCCTTTCGGAAAAGTAGGAACAGCAACATTTACATCCAAAAATGGATCAAAATTAGGGAACTCCGTATCTTCAGGGTATTCGGGAACAGTTTTCGAGCCAATTGATGAATTCAAAGGGGATGTGGCCAGAATGATCTTTTATTTTGTAACGCGTTATCAAAGTAAGCTTTCTTCTTTCTCTTCAGGTAATATGCTAGGAAACACAGCTTTTCCGGGGTTACAAACCTGGGAGCTTAATGTTCTTTTAGCATGGCATAATCAGGATCCTGTTTCTCAGGCAGAAATCTTAAGAAATAATGCTTCTTATACTTATCAGGGCAATAGAAATCCTTTTATTGACAATCCTGCTTATGTAGATCAGATCTGGGGATCTCAACAACCATCAAACGATACTCAGGCACCTACAACAGTTACGGGCCTAAGTGTTTCAGGTAAAACATCAAGTAGTGTATCTCTTTCATGGACTGCCTCAACGGATAATGTTGGCGTTTCCTCTTACGACGTTTATATGAACGGAAGCTTAAAAACCAATGTAGCTTCAACTTCTGCAACAATTTCAGGATTGAGTTCATCCACAACTTATACTTTTTATGTAGTAGCTAAGGATGCGGCTGGAAATACATCTTCCGACAGCTCAACAGTTTCTGCAACTACAGAATCCGGAGGAACAACGAATCCAGGTACAGATTGTGTCAATGAAAATTTTGAAACCATTCCTACGGGAAGTTCATCAAGCTATTCTACAAGAACATGGACCAATGGTGGAATTACCTGGACCGCAACTGATGCAAGAACCGATCAGACGATTTCCAATAAGGCGATTACTGTTCGTGATGGTTCTTTAAAATCGAGCAGCTCAGCTAATGGTATTGGATCATTAACGGTAACTACTCAATTAAAATTCAGCGGAAGCGCAGGAACGTTTAATGTTTTGGTAAACGGAGTACAGGTGGGAACAATTCCTTACAGTGCAACAACTGCAACCACAACAATCAATAATATTAATGTTTCCGGAAATGTAGTAGTGACATTGGATAATAATTCATCAAGCAATCGTGTAGCTCTTGACAACCTGAGCTGGACTTGCTACTCAGGGACAGGAAAGCAAAGCAAGAGTATCTCTTCTGATGTTCAGCCTGAGTCAAAAGATTTACAGGTTTATCCTAATCCCATTTCAAATCAGGAGATTTTCATAAAAGGAGAAACTCAGAATATTAAAAAAGCTGAGATCTATAATTTGCAAGGGAAAATAATGCAAACAATTAACAGCCCCTTCAAAAACAGCAGGAATTCAATTAAAATTAAAAATCTTGAGGAAGGTATCTATATCTTAAAACTGGATAATTCCAGTCTTAAGTTTATCGTTAAATAAGCTTTCAGGATTTTATTTTAAATAAAAAAAGCCTTCTCTTTATTAAGAGAAGGCTTTTTATTGGTAGTTTAAATATCAGGGAATCAAGACCGCTCTGCCTTTGATTTTCCCTTCTCTTAGCCGGTCATAAACCTCATTAGCCTGATCGAGCTTATATTTTTCAATTTCAATATGGATTTTCTTTTGTCTGGCAAGTCCTACAACCTCCATCAGTTCCACCCGGGAGCCCCAGTAAGGATTAGTCATACTTACCCCAAATGGCAATCCGGACATATTGTATTGATAATGTCCTCCTCCCAATCCTACAATGGTAAGGTCTCCGTCAAGGCTTACAATCTTAGTTCCCAACTCAATGGTCGAAGTTGCTCCAACAAAATCCAATACTACTTTAGCCTTTTTTATTCCGGTAATCTTTTTGATCTGTTCTGCAGCATCGGCATCTTTGGAATTAATGGTGTAAGAAGCTCCAAGCTCTCTGGCAAAGGCCAGCTTATCTTCAGTGACATCACATGCAATAATTTCAGCTCCGCTGATCTCCCGTAAAATCTGAAGTGCAACATGCCCTAATCCCCCAACACCGATTACCACCACATACTCATCTGCCATCAACTTATCCAGTGACCTTTTGATCGCTGAATACGGGGTTAAAGCAGCATCGGTAAGTGGTGCAGCTATAACGGGATCGAGATCATAAATAGGAACCAATAAACGGGACGATGGAACAAGCATATATTCTGCCATCCCGCCATTCAGTCCTAATCCTCCACCATACGCCATTTCTGACTGATGGTCACAATAGTTCTCTTTTGATTGCTGACAGGGTTTACAATGCCCGCAGCCCCAAGGTCCATAGACTAAGACAGCATCCCCTTTTTTATATCCTTTGACATCTGAACCGATTTCTTCAATCCATCCCGCATTCTCATGTCCCAAAGTAAAAACAGAACCTGAAACTGTACCTTCATCTATAATATGCAAATCCGAATGACAAACACCTGCACCTCCAATCTTTAATAATACTTCTTCTCCTGATGGTTTTGGGATTTCCATATCATTTACAACACGGACATCTTTGTGTCCGAAAAAACGTACTGCTTTCATACAATTAATATTTGAAATTTATATACTTCAATTTACTAATAACATACTGGTTTACATGAATAAATACCATTAAATAAATCATGTTTCCGATAAAATTTCCTATATACGTATTACATTAAAGAAAATTACAAACAACCCACCAACAAAAAATGACCGCAAAATTGCGGTCATTCAGTTCGATCATATCATTAAAGTTATTTTCCCATATTTTTAAGCTGATTAATCTGCTCCATATATCCGTCCCAGCCGACAGTAGAAAGGACAAAGATCATATAGGCAAGACTCAGAACTCCTATAATCAGACCAATGATACATAATATTCTTCCTGTTTTAAGGTTATCATAGTCTGAATATACTCCCGGATTCTGAAGATACAGCGTATTATCCTTATTGTACAGATTCATTCCGATTAATCCACAGATTACACCTACAATCCCGTTACAACAACAGCTTCCGAGGATAGCGACGATTCCTAGTACTAGTACAGTTGTCGCGTTTGGTAATTTTTGATTCATAGTTAGTTATTTTAATAATTTAATGTAATGTTAAAGGATGTTTATAAAAATAAGAAACCACCATGATAATTGAATTAATAATGGCTAAAAAAACCAGTATATTACCATAGCTTCTTTTTTTATCAATAAAGTTCACTCCTACCATAAACAAAAAAAGAAGTAAGGTGTAGACCGCAGGAAACATATGAAAAGCCTCTGAAAATTTTCCTTCAAAGACTAAAACAATTGCCCTTTGGGTACCACAACCAAAACATTCAATTCCTAAGAATTTTTTGCTTGGACAAGGTAGCATAAAATCTTCAATCTTCATTTCCTGAACTTTTATTTTGGTTTCTAAAATTAAGAAGAAATTTTAGCTCTTAGATATTGATGTGGGAAAAAACAGTTTTCATTCATTTCAAAGGATCCCTGAACTGCAATATATGGATTTCTAAGAATTTCCCTGGCTACAAAAATAAGATCGGCATCACCCTTCTGTAAAATATCCTCAGCCTGCTCTATTTTTGTGATCAAACCTACTGCTCCCGTCTTCACTTCAGCTTTATTTTTTACCTGTGATGATAAGGGGACCTGATAACCGTCAAAGACAGCAATCTTTGCTCCATGAATATTCCCACCACTTGAAACGTCCACTAAATCCACCTTATGCTGCTTCAGTATTTTTGCAAGCTCTACACTGCTTTCGATATCCCATCCATTTTCAGCATATTCTGTTCCTGAGATTCTCACAAACAATGCAGTATTATCATTCAGTTCCTCGTTTACCGCATCTACTATTTCTATTAAAAATCGTATTCTGTTTTCGAAGCTGCCTCCATATTCATCTGTTCGTATATTCGAAAGCGGAGATAAAAACTGATGAACTAAATATCCATGCGCTCCGTGGATCTCTATAATGTCAAATCCTGCTTTCACAGCTCTTCTTGCTGCTTCTTTAAAATTCTGAACCTGAGTTTTGATTTCTTCCAGCGTCAGAGCGTGTGGAATTCTTTCTGTAGGATGATAAGGAATCGGGCTAGGTGCCAGGGTTTCCCACCCCTCTTCCACTGGAATTTGAATATTATTCCAGGTAGAGCCTTTCCTTCCGGCATGTGCCAGCTGGATTCCGATTTTACTCTCAGAATTGGAGTGGACAAAGTTGACAATCTGCTGAAGTTTTTCAGCCTGTTCGTCATTCCATATTCCCATACATTTATTAGTGATCCTTCCCCGGGGTTCAACACCCGTTGCTTCAATCATTATCAGTCCGGTACCACCTTGTGATCTGCTTCCGTAATGTACGAAATGAAAGTCATTAGCCATTCCGCTTTCACTTGAATACATACACATAGGTGACATAACCCATCGGTTAGAGAGTTCAATATTTCTGAATTGTATCGGAGTATATAACATTTTCTATTAATTTTTGAATTTTACTAATGAAGAGGAAATAATCCCGGGTTGCCCACGTGATTAAAAAGAACTAATTTTACCTCCCCTTTTTAGGCTCCAATAAATATATGAAAAAAGATATACAGATCGGCTACGAATATTTTAAAAATAGCTCTGAACTGAACGATATAGAAAAAAGACTTTTCGAAAGAGCAAAACAAGCCCGCGAAAATGCTTATGCCCCTTATTCCCAATTTTTGGTCGGGTGCTCCGTATTACTTGAAAACGGAGAAATATTTTCCGGTAACAATCAGGAAAATGCAGCTTTTCCATCCGGACTTTGTGCTGAAAGAACAGCTCTATTCTGGATAGGTGCAAATTTCCCTGAGGAAAAGATCAAAAAGATTTTTATCGTAGGAGGCCCTAAAGAATCTTCTGAAAAAACACCACCGATTCCCCCGTGTGGCGCCTGCAGACAAAGTCTTATTGAATACGAAACAAAACAAAAAGAAAATATTGATCTTTATTTTTCCAGTATGAATGATGAAATCGTTAAGGTAAATTCGATTAAAGATCTATTGCCATTTTACTTTGACGCGACGTTCTTGTAATCGTGAAACTCTCAATTCTGAGGTTCTGGGAATCGTTATTTTTCTGCAGACCATTGTTTTGATTACAAATTAACAGATACGACTGAGATTTCTTTTTAAAAACTTATCTTTGCAAAAATTTTGGTTTTCAAGCTATTGAAATAATAGGGAATTGGGTGAAAATCCCAGACTGTCCCCGCAACTGTAGATCGCAATTAAAATTTCTATAAGAAACCACTGTGAAAACGGGAAGGTATAGAAATGCGAAAGTCAGGAGACCTGCCAAAATGATAATATCAAAAATATATTGCTTTCGGTGGAAAAGTAAAATAGTATGAAAAAAACCTTAGTACTGCTTTTATCGTCATCTGCTTATTTTCTTTGTCTGGGACAAGAGAAAGCAATCGATACCGTTTATATTTTTGACAACCAGATGAACAAGGTAAAACTTTTTCATAAGGTTACTCCAATTACTCCTCAGGATGCTGAAAAGAATTCCACGAATCTTTCAGAACTTTTACGTTTCCAATCCAGTATTTATATCAAGGAAAACGGACGAGGTGCAGTTTCTTCGCCTTCGTTCAGAGGAACCTCTGCTCCACAGACAGCCTTTGTTTGGAATGGAATCAATATCAATTCGATATTTCTTGGTCAGGGAGACATTAATAATATTCCTCTTTTCGGATATGATGAGATCGGAGTGAAAGCCGGTGGCGGAAGTGTAATATACGGAAGTGGTGCAATCGGCGGAAGTATACATCTCAATAATAATCTGGATTTCAATAAAGGTTTTAAAGCCTCCCTGTATTCTGAGGGTGGATCATTTGGTACTTTTAATAATTTCGGAACGGCCTCCTACAGCAATGAAAAGCTGAGTTTTAAAGTCTCAGGAAATCATTCGATCAGTCAGAATGATTATAAAGTGGAAGAAAAAAACTATATTAATAGAAACGGCAAATACTTTAACAGTACGTTTAATGTTGGAATCTCCTATAAAATTGCGAGACATCAGACGATCTCATGGCAAAGTCAATTTTTTGACTCGACACAGAATTATCCGATTTTTGTAGAGAATGGCAACCGTACAAAATACGAGACACAAAGCACCAGAAGCTTACTTTCCTGGGATATTACTAAAAATAAATTTTCAAATAGCTTAAAAGCTGCTTACACAGAAGAAAATTTCCAATATTTTGGCAATTACAATGCTCCGAAGACCAGTGGTTCAACAGGGAAAAATTATATCTTTAAAAATGATTTTAATTATTTCATCGTACCTGAACTTAATGTCAACATCATCACCGAATTCCAGGTAAACAAAGGTGAGGGGTATCAGCCTGATCTCCAAGGTGTAAAAACTGAAGGAATTGGTAATGTAAGTAGAAATGTAGGCTCTTTAGCGGGGTTAATACGATATTTTCCGACGAAAGATCTGCGTTTTGAAGCTGGTGTTAAAAAGGATTTTGTAGAGAATATAAGTTCGCCATTGCTTTACTCATTCTCGGGAAAATGGAGTCCGGTACAATGGTATAATCTTGGAGTAAATGTATCCAGAAATTTCAGATTTCCAACATTCAATGATCTGTATTGGAATCCCGGAGGAAATCCAAACCTAAAACCGGAAAGGTCTTACCAGATGGATATGGACCATGAGTTTAAATGGGGTAATATTAAACTTGCATTAAGTCCGTATTATCTTTATATATCGGATAATATAGTGTGGTTGCCGACAGCTTACGGATATTGGTCCCCAGTTAATATCAATAAAGTGAAGTCTTATGGTTTAGAATCACAGATTACTTTTGATAAACAGCTTAAAGAACACCATTTTAGATTTAATATAGGATATACACTTGCAAAATCCATCAATCAGGAAACTAAAAAGCAAATGATGTATGTCCCTCTCCATAAGGTTTTTGGAAATTTTGATTATCAGTATTCTTTCCTAAAACTTTATGTTCAGGGAGTTTTTAATGGTCTTACATACACTACAACAGATGAAAAAAGAGAAGATGCTATAGATTCTTATTTCGTCATGAACACGGGTGTATCAGCAACGATCTTAAAAAAATATGTCTTAGGTTTTAAAATCAATAATTTAACCAATACTGTTTATGAAACGGTGTCTTATTATCCGATGCCAAAACGTAATTACAGTATTTCCGCAACGATAAATTTTTAATAAAAAATAACATGAAAATAACTAGACTTTTACAACTTTTATTTGCTGTAGTACTACTTTTCAATATTTCCTGTAGTACTGATAGCGATAATACTTTGCCTGTAGTAACTTATGAAAACGGATATTTAATTTCGAACGAAGGAAATTTCGGAAAGCCAAATGCAGAAGTAACTTTCGTTTCAAGAGACTTAACTTTTAGTCAAAACAGCATCTTTTCCAAAAATAATAATGGAAACCAATTGGGTGATGTTTTACAAGCTATGGCATTCAACGGGGATAAAGCATATCTCTTGTTAAACAACTCAAATAAAATCCAGGTAGTAAATCGATATACTTTTAAAAGTGCAGGTGAAATTACAAATCAAATAGATAATCCCCGTTATGTTGCAGTTGCCAATAATAATATCTATGTAACCAATGATAAATATCAGGGAGCTAAATATGTAAGTATTTATAAAAATTCAGATCTATCTTTTGTTAAGAAAATTACATTCACAGATAACGTTGAAAGAATTGTTGAAGCAGGAGGAAATATTTTTGTTCAAAATGCAAGCTTTGGATTCGGAAACAAAATAACTTACATCAATACTTCGAATAATGATGTACAATCTGTAATTACATTGCCCAATGTAAACATCAACAAAACAATTTCCTATAATGGTAATGTATACGTTATTGCTACAGGAACTACAGACTCTTATATTTATCAAATTTCAAGTACCGGAAGCATTACGAAAACAACAACGTTGATAGGTATTCCTAATGCAACCAATCTTCAGATTGATGGTGGAAGATATTTCTTCTCTTCAGCAAATAAAGTATACTCAATGGTTATGGCAGCAACTACTCCTCCTACAACTCCTATTATTACTGCTGTAGACGGAGGACAATACTATACACTTTACGGATTCAGTGTTGTAGATGGAAAGATCTTTACGTCTGATGTGAAGAACTTTACTGAAGACAGTGAAGTTACAGTATATACTACTTCAGGATCAAAAATCAAATCCTTTACAACAGGTAAGGGGACTAATGGCGTGTATTTAAATTAAGAAGTTTCTACTTTTTAATAGACTAATAAATTTTATTTTTTTTTCATCATTTGTGTTTTTTCCGGGCTGCCTAAGGCAGCCCGGATTTCTTTTACAGAAACCAGACAACATCCAAATAAAAAAGATCCGGAAATGAAATCTCCGGATCTTTTTCTTTTTCAATTGATAGTTTTGGACTCAGATGATCAATCCTAACTTTTCAGCTTCTGCAATAACATACTTTTTTGCTTCTTCATGATCATTCTGGATTTCACCTTCAAGAATAGCTTCTTTAACCTTCTCTTTCAGAATTCCAATTTCACGTCCCGGCTTCAGCTGAAACATCTCCATGATTTCTTCTCCGGATATAGGTGGCTGAAAGTTCCTTACCTGGTCCTTTTCCTCAACTTCTTTTATCTTTACCGCTACATATTCGAAGTTCCTCTTGAACTTTTCCTGTTTTTTTGAATTTTTCGTGGTGATATCCGCCTTACAAAGCGTAAACAGATCTTCAAGATCTTCACCAGTGTCGAATAAAAGTCTTCTTAGAGCAGAATCAGAAGCATCATCCGTAATCAAAGCGATCGGGCGGGATGAAAGTTTGACCATTTTCTGTACATACTTCATATCTGGCCCTAAGGGAAGTTTAAGCTTTTGGAAAAGGGTTTTCACCATTTTCGAGCCCAAAAATTCATGACCATGGAAAGTCCAGCCGGTTCCTTCAACAAATTTTTTAGTGGGTGCTTTTCCAATATCATGAAGTAATGCTGCCCAACGTAACCAAAGTTTGTCTGTATTGACGGAAATATTATCTACAACCTCCAAAGTGTGGTAAAAGTTATCTTTATGGGTCTGTCCTTCCACCTCTTCTACCCCTTTCAGTTCAATCAATTCAGGAATGATGTATTTTAAAAGACCGGTTTGTTCCAGCAGGCTTAATCCAATAGACGGCTTTTCAGAAAGCATAATCTTATTGAATTCTACCATAACCCTCTCCTTCGAAACAATTTTAATCCTTTCTACCTCCTGGCTGATTGCGGATAACGAGTTTTCCTCTATCGTAAACTGTAATGTAGAAGCAAAACGAACCGCCCTCATCATTCTCAGGGGATCATCAGAATACGTCTGTGCAGGTTCTAAAGGGGTTCTTAATATTCCTTTTTCTAAATCTTCTACTCCATTAAACGGGTCTATAAGTTCCCCAAAATTATCTTTATTTAAAGAAATTGCCATTGCATTGATCGTGAAATCCCTTCTCTTCTGGTCATCTTCCAATGTTCCCCCTTCCACTTCCGGCTTTCGGCTGTTTTCATTATAGCTTTCCTTTCTTGCTCCCACAAATTCCAGCTCAAGATCTTTATATTTGATCATTGCGGTTCCATAGGTTTTGAACACGGAAACCTTCATTTTCGGATCAATTTCCGCAGCCACGCTTTGTGCAAGCTCTATTCCGCTTTGTTCAGTAACAAAATCAATATCTGTAGACGCTTTTCTTTTCATCAGTAAATCCCGCACGTATCCGCCAACAATATATACTGATTGATTATTCCGGGCTGCAACCTCCGAAATGATTTTAAAAAGCTTTAGATTTTTATTTTGATTGAGATTAATGAACATATTTATTATTTAATGTAAAACCATTAAGAAACCAGGTTATTGGACTTATTTAAAATTCCATGCATTTTAAACAGACTCCACCTCCCACTCTCTTAATGGTTATAATGATTTTGCAAAGATAATTAAAATCTTGTTTTCTACTCCCGAAGTACCTTGATTCTATTATCACTCCAGATTTTGATAACTGAAGATCCGGAATACTTGGAAACCTTTTCCCTGTCTTCTTCCACTGCATAATCAATCATGTTAATGATCTCCGGAGAGATATCCGAAAATTTTAACGGACTCTTGTCTCCGCTAAAATTTGCTGAAGTAGAAACCAACGGTTTATTCAGTTTTGTGATGAGTTTTTTACAAAAATCATTTTTTACTAACCGAATTCCAATACTCCCATCTTCTGCCAACAGTTCTTCAGGTAAGCCTCTTGGATTTTCATAAACAATAGTTACCGGTTTTTCACTTAAATCAATAATTTCCCAGGCCATTTCCGGAACATCAACCAAGTCCTGAAGTCTTTTTTCAGATTCCACCAAAATGATCATCGACTTGTTTTTTTCGCGCTTCTTAATCTCAAAGATCTTATTAACAGCCTCTATATTAGTAGCGTCGCAACCAATTCCCCAAATTGTATCTGTAGGATAAAGAATAGTTCCACCGGATTTTAATATATTGATAATGTTTTCCATTTTTAATATTTAGAATTATGAGAAAAATGAAAGAGAAAGAATCTCTTATATACAATTTTTCAAATTGAATTTACATGTCAAAAATACGGATTTTCCGTTAGGTTTTGGCTGAAGCCGTTGGAATTAAAAAACACATAAAATGTGAAACGGGCTAAAGCCCTTTTCTATTGATGTATATCATCAATACAATTTTATAACAAGAGCATATAATCAATAAAGGTGGGCTAAAGCCCACCCAAAAAATGATAAAAAAATATCATTCTATTTTTTCAAATTTGGTAAATACCTCTCTTCAATTACATTCAGATGGTGATAATTGTGTCCTACAATCAACTTACCTACTGTCTCTGCTGAAATAGAATTTCCGTTAGCCTTTCCTACCGTAGCCAAAGCATCAGGCTGTAAACTTCCAAGGAGGATCTGAGAAGATTTTCTTACCAGCTGATACTCATCCAGTAAAGATTTCAGGCTTCTGTCATTAGCATGAGAATTATTTGCGTATTCATTTTCATCAAAACCTGGTAAATCTTTCTGCTCGCCTCTGGCGATCGCCAAAATCCTGTATTGAAAAACTCTTTCCGTATCGGAAAGGTGTAATAATAATTCCTTCAAGGTCCATTTTCCTTCTGCGTACGCAAAATGAGATTGCTCTTCAGAAAGGGCGGAGTAAATATTGGTTGTCTTTTCTTCTGATCTTTGTATTTCTTCCTGCCATTTTCCGGAAGGAATAAGATCGAGGTATCTTTGAATGTATTTTTGAAATTCAGTCATATGTGAGTGATTATGGGTTATTGATGATAATTGATGTGTGATGAGTGATAAATGATGAAATTTAGACCAATGTTTATATGATGTTTATTACATCAAATCTTGATCCCTGGCTCTTGGTTCTTGATTCCTGGCTCTTGATTCTTGGTTCTTGGTTCTTGGTTCCTAAATCTTTCCCTCCTCCTTCTATTCTTCCGGATTACTCCATTCATAGAAATTAACAGAATCGTAGAGCTTAAAACCACAAGCCGGATATAATTGATTTCCTATGTCATTGCTTTTTCCCGTTTCCAATAACATTCCGCAGGCATTTGAGGATTTGCAAAGCTCCTTTGCTTCTTCTATCAACTGTTTTGAATAGCCCTTTCCTCGATATTGGTCATTAACATAAAGATCATTGAGTAACCAATAGCGTTTCATTCTGGTTGAGGAAAAAATAGGATATAACTGAACAAAACCAATTAATTTATCTTCTTCCTGAGCAACAAAAATTTCAGAATCCTGATTCAGGATCCTTTCTTTTAAAAAGTTTTCAGCAGCCGGGATATCAGATACCTTATGGTAGAAAATCCTGTATTGATCAAACAATCCGGATAACTCTTCTATATCCGAAATATTTGCTTTTCTTGTATTTTTCATATGATATAATGCTTATCGGTGATCATAGCTCAGCACCCGCTTGAGTTTCCACTGGTTATGGTCGAAGATCCACAAGTGGGTAAATTTTGCTTTTCCGGTCCTATTCCATTTCCCATTGTTGTTTTCGAAAAACTCATGGTCACCTTCCTGTATAAATCCATATAAGGTTTTATTATTATACAGAGGATACACTTTCATACTTCCGGGAACAAGTTCTCTTTTTATTTTACCGGGAATGCTGCAGATGTTATTTTTTACAGAAGCTATAAACGCTTCTTTACCAAGAGTAATACCTCCAATATCATGATAGAACTCAAGGTCATTACTTATGATATCATTATAGTGGGAAGGATTACATTTATTAAATCCTTCTTTGAAAACCAAACTATCCAATTTCATGGCGGTTTGAAAGAGTTCATCAGTAGATTTAACCTGTGCATATAATAGCTGGTTAAAAATACTCAGGATAAAAATAATTGTAATCCTTCTCACTACTATATTATCTCAATTAAGAAAAAGCTCTTTCCAGGTCAGCGATAAGATCTTCAGCATCTTCAATTCCAACGCTTAGACGAACCAAATCATCCGTGATGCCTAATTCAGCTCTTTTTTCAGCAGGAATGGAAGCGTGAGTCATCAATGCCGGGTGATTAGCAAGAGATTCTACTCCACCTAAAGATTCAGCAAGGGTGAAGACTTTTACTCTTTCCAGGAATTTGATGGCATCTTCTTTCTTTCCGGATTTAAAAGTAAATGAAACCATTCCTCCAGCTTCCTTCATTTGGGATTTTGCTAATTCATACTGTGGATGAGATTCCAATCCCGGATAGATTACCTTATCAACTGCAGGGTGGGTTTCAAGATATTTAGCGACTTCCAGTCCGTTATCCGAATGTCTCTGCATTCTTAATGCCAGGGTTTTAATCCCTCTAAGAACCAGATAAGAATCATGTGGTCCTAAGATACCTCCACTTGCAAATTGGATGAAATGTAGTTTCTCTCCCAATTCTGCATCTTTAGCAATAAGAGCTCCTGCAATAACGTCAGAATGTCCTCCTAAATATTTTGTTGCGGAGTGCATAACAATGTCAGCTCCCAGATCGATAGGTCTTTGTAAATAAGGCGTTGCAAAAGTATTATCTACGGCTACCAAAATATCTTTTCCTTTAGCGATATCAACAACAGCTTTGATGTCCACTAATTTCATCAGAGGATTCGTAGGTGTTTCTACCCAGATCAGCTTTGTTTTATCTGTAATAAATTCTGAAATTTTAGAAACATCATCAAAATTCACGAAAGTAAATTTCAATTGGTATTTCTCAAAAAGTCTTGTAAACATTCTGTATGTTCCACCATACAAATCATCAACAGCTATTACCTCATCTCCCGGGTTCAGTAACTTCAAAACACAATCGATCGCTGCAAGACCTGAACCGAAAGCAAGACCTCTTGCTCCATTTTCAATACTTGCCAAAGAATCTTCTAAAGCCTGTCTTGTAGGATTGGCAGCTCTCGAATATTCGTAACCGGAGTGAACACCCGGACTTTTTTGTGCAAAAGTAGAAGTTAAAAATACAGGAACATTTACGGAACCTGTTGCAGATTCATGGTGCTGGCCACCGTGAATAACTTTTGTATTAAAATTCATAATATTTTTTTTAATCCAACAATCCAATAGTGTAATTATTTAAAAATGCTATTGATGCATTACACTATAAGATTGATATATTAGTAATTGGTTTACATTTTTATCGCAGATTTTACTGCAAATTCTTCTGCCATTTGTTCGATCCACTGCGCCACATCTTCTTCTCCTGTCGCTCTCTGATAGGTATTCCCTAATGAAACTAAAATCTGGTGAATGAACATTTTCATCTGATCCACAGGCATTTCTTTTGTCCAAAGATCAATTCTTAATGCTTCCATTGCTTTTTCATCCCAAACAGAAATCATCGTTGCCTTAGTTTCCTCTTTTTCAATTCCTCCATCCTGAGCATTCCATGTTATGGTTTCCGGAATGTGATTTTCATCTAATTCAACGTCTATCGTTATCTGAGTCTTTCTCATATCAATTTTAAATTTTTCACAAAGTTAATACTTCTTGAGCTTATCTAAAATTTCTACGAAATTATCTTCATCAGGAAAAGGGCTGTTCATGTTAAAAACTTTTCCATCAGGATCTATAATAATAAATCTGGGAATAGTTTGAATTTTATACCTGCTCATAAACTCCTGAGCATCCGCCAGCCAGTATTGAGGTACTTTGGATGGTTTTGTTTTTAGATAATTCAGCCATTTTGATTTATCCTGGTCAAGACTTATCGAAATAAACTGAATATTACTATAGTATTGATATTTAATACTTCTCATGTCAAATATCGGCCGGATCTGTTTACAAGGACCACACCATGTTGCCCATAAATCAATGATCACATATTTTCCACGGTATTGCGAAAGCTGATGCGACTTCCCTTTGTTATCCAGAAATTTTAAATCTACAAATGCGGCTCCTTTTTGAGAGATGTTCAGCTGTTCATATTTCGATGTTGCCAGCTTTTTATAATCATTATCTCCTAACATCCGGAATTCTCTTTCAAAAAGCTGCTTCCTTAAAGTACTATCCGATTCCAGCTCCATGGTCTTTATAAGATGTTTGCTGACCAAACGGTCTTTATCGATATTACCAGGTAACGCATTTAATTTCACAAAAAGAATACTGTCAGGATTGGACAACCGGTCCCTGTCGGTAAGCATTTTATCCAATCTGTATTGTAAGTAATCATCATTTTTACTTAACAGAACCGTCGGATTTTTAATTTTAGAATTCAGTTCGTTTAAAAATTCTTTCGGAGCAGCAAATTTAGGGTCATCCCAGGAAGTCATTTTCCGATAGTTATTAATCTCGTTCAAATACTGAATGGCAAGAAGCTGCTTCCTGTAAGATTTATATTCATCAGATAAGGCATTATTTTCGGCATCTGTATAATGTTCCAATCTCTTAATATTTTTATTCCAATCGGATTGCGCTAGCTGATAGAACTCTGAAGGATTATCATTGTATTTCTGTTGCTCGACAGCATATGAGAATTCATATCCGAATCCATCTTCTTCTGTATTATACTGCTGTTCGGCAGACCTGTTGGAGATTAGAAAATATTGAATTTTTAAAGGATTACAACGGATGTCAAAATCAAAACGGTCTCCGCTTCCCATCATGAAATCGATTCTTTTGGTTCCAAATTCAAGACTATATTGATCAAATGGAATCTGTTGACGGGTTTCCCACAGGAATGATCCGTTTTTTACAATGGCACTTCCTACCTGCTTATGAAAATCCTTAGAGAATATTTTTACAGAATCAATCTTTAGATCAGTATATAATGTACCTTTGATAACAACCCCTGCACCTTTACTTTTGTAATCTTTAGGTTGCTGTATAATGAAAAATATTCCTGCTGAAACTATAATAAAAACAGATGAAAGTATTATCTGCTTTTTATGACGTAGAAATGCAGATTTAAATCCTTTTCCTCTGTACCAGAAATAACCTATAATAAAAAATACAATGGCCCAGAATATACTTAGATATTCACTGTAAGTGATAAAATAATTCAGGTTTCTTACATTAGGTGTTTTGGACAGAATATACATAGAGTTGTAGGGGCAAAAAGGAAATGCTGCTCTTTGTACCAGAGAATAGGTATTGACTATAAGCCCTAAAATACCCACCAAAAAAGCCCATATAAAACCTGGAAAAGCTACTGATATGCAGAGCTGAACAGCTGCCACACCCAATACTCCGATGCATAATCTTATGAACATCTTAAGCATCCAGATTGTATCGAAGCTTAACAATTTTGTTGTACTTGGGTGAATATAATAATCCAGAAATGAAAAGATATTACTGAATGTAAAATAAGAAGCAATACATAAGAAACTTAGTAATAACAATACCACATATTTTGCGAGATACAATTGCAGTTTGCTGATGGGCTGAGTTTCCATGAGCTGCCATCCATTATTTTTATGATCTACCTGAGCGATCCTGTTGGCCGCAATAACGATATAAAGCAAAAGAAAAAAGATGGAAAAGGCTTTAAAACTATCCGTTATAGAGCTTTCAAAAACAGAAAGAGGAAGCTCTTCCTCTGTAATAAATCGGGGATTAAAGGTATTGGTCAAAAAAGCAAGAAGAGGAATCAGCATACCAAGTACTATTGCTAAATAAACCAATCCCAAACCTTTTATTTTAAGCCATTCCGTATTGATGAGTGTTGTTAACTTTTTCATTTGTGCTGTTTTTAATTTTTTGTTATTTCCATGAACCAATCTTCCAATCCCGCACTATTTTTGATTTCAAAAATCTCGGCTTCATTTACAACCAGTTTCTTGGTAAGTCTGATGATGTCTTCCCTTGATTGCACGGTAATTTCTAAAGTATGATCATCAATTATCTCAGGGGCATAATATTCAGGAATATGTTGTAAAAATTGAGGTGCATTATTGAGTCCTATCCTCATATGGTTATGGCGGTAATGCGTGTTAAGCTCTTCAACACTTCCGGAAAATTTGATGGCTCCATGCGATATAATAGCAAGGTGGGTGACCATTTTTTCCACTTCCTGCAACAAATGACTTGAAATGAATATCGTGATACCCTGTTCTTTGTTGAGTTTAAGCAATAGTTCTCTGATCTCTAACATCCCGTTAGGATCAAGACCATTCACGGGCTCGTCGAGGATCAGAAGTTCGGGATTTCCAAGAAGTGTCATAGCGATTGCAAGCCTTTGCTTCATCCCTAGTGAATATTTCTTCATTTTCATTTTCCTGCTGTCCCAGAGATCTACCAGATTCAAAACTCTTTCACACTCAGAATCAGGGAGGTTTCTTAATTTGGAAAGAATAGTAAGATTATCCCAGCCGGACAAATGATCATAAAAGGCAGGGCTGTCTATAAGGCTTCCGATCCTTTGAAACCCATCAGGATAAAGTTCAGGTAATTTCTGACTAAAAATTTCAATGGTATTGTTTTCATCGGGAATACTGCCCAGCATAAGCTTCATGGTCGTTGATTTACCCGCTCCGTTAGCTCCCAGGAACCCAAAAACACTTCCTTTCGGAACTGAAAGGCTCACATTTTTAAGAATAAGTTTATTTTTTGAAAATCCGTAACTGAGGTCCCGGATTGTAATCAGATTTTCCATACATAGGTATTTTTGATTAGTGTCTAAAAAATAGAAAAGACCTTTTGTTCTTCACAAAAGGTCTTATATAGGTCTTAAAAATAATCTATTTTGTTACAGCGGGTTTATAACCAGATTGGTTAAAAATTTCAGTTGCATCCATTTTAAGAAAATCTGTAAGCTTTACCTCAGGCTTTTCTTTCAGATATTTTTTACAGATCTGCCATCCTGTATAAATACCGATTTGCGGAGACGATTCATTGTCAATATCTGTATAAAATTTAGAAAAAGGTCCCGGAGAGATAAAACGCTCCTCCAGTCTGTGATCATCCCCAAACAATAAATTATTCTCGACAAAATAATTCCAGATGTTGCCTTCATTGCTTACTGCCCACTCATACTGCTGTTTCGTATAATTCATTTTAAGGTAATCAGGAGTATCCGGAAGAAATGCGTCCTGGAGGATCATTACTTTTCCGTTATATATCAGCTGGTCAATAAACTTTTGATGATCTGTAGAGAAAGGAACAATGTTTTCGGCAAACATCCTTGATACTTTAGGGACAATATTGTTTGGATTCATGGATTTCTGGAAATACAATTCCAGTCCTTTGTAATTTGGGTTTTTGTCTCCCATGAACCCGGTAATATCTATAAACAAAAGGTTTCCTTTTTCATCATAAAAAACCGGATCCTGAATCATCTGCAACGCTGATGAAAAAAGATACACTTTAGGGCTTTTAAATTTCGGGAAATAATGCCTGATATGTGAAAACAGGTCCTGAAGCTCTTTTTGGAGTTTCTTCTGATCAATTTTTGCAACGGCCTCTCTATAAATCTTTATTTCTTCTGCGTCAGCTCTTCTCTTTCCAAAATCTTCATCAGAAACAGTACCCTGAAACCAAGGAAACTCCGATTTAAATTTTTCCAGAGGGATATTCTGGTCGTAGAATTGACTGGAAATATCTGTCATCTCCACTTTTTCGGCAGGTTCCTTTAATTCTACTTTCCATACATTGTCCGGTTCTTTCTTGCAGGAATACAATCCTAAAACTAATATAGAAGAAAGCGCTATAGTTCTAAAAATCTTCATTATTTTTACAGAAATTTAAGGTTACGAAAATACGGATTTAAACATAATATCATGATGAAAATAAAATAAAATAAAACAGCTTGCTTTGCTGCAATGTTTTCCTTTTTTCATGATTTAAAATACCCATTCCATTTCGAAATCTGTTATTGATTAAAAAATAAACATATGCAACTGGAAACTGAAAGACTGATTCTAAGAAAATTCGAAGCTGATGATGCCGAGCGTCTTTTCCTTCTGGATTCCGATCCGGAAGTGGTAAAGTATGTATGTACTCCCCCGGCAAAAGATATCAGTGAATCTGAAAATGTTATTAAAATGATTCAACAGCAATACGAGGATAATGGTGTGGGAAGATTTGCAGTGATTGAAAAGAAGAGCAATCTTTTAATCGGATGGAGCGGTTTAAAATTCATCACTACAGAAATAAATGGCTACAAGAACATTTACGATCTCGGTTATCGTTTTATTCCTGAATTTTGGGGTAAGGGATATGCGATTGAATCTGCAAAAGCTTCTTTGGATTTTGGGTTTTATAATCTTGATCTCCCCATTATATATGCCTGTGCGCATTCTGAGAACAATGGTTCCAATCATATACTGAGTAAGTTAGGATTTGAAAATAAAGGGGAATTTGAAGAACCGGACGGTATATGCTTTTGGTATGAACTGAAACGTGAAAAATACAATTCAAAAAAATGATTGTAAGACAGGAACTGGAAAAAGATTATCCACAGGTTTTTGAATTGGTGGAACAGGCATTTAAAAATGCGGAACACAGCGACCATCAGGAACAGTTTTTAGTAGAAAAGCTAAGAAAATCGGATGCTTTCATTCCAGAATTATCCATTGTCGCCGAAATAGAAAACGAAATTGTCGGCCATATACTTTTTACCAGGCTGTCCGTTAAAAATAATGACAAAGCCTTCAATTCATTGGCTCTGGCTCCTGTTTCCGTGAAACCGCAACATCAGGGACAAGGAATAGGTAGTCAACTGATCAGTTATGGACATAAAATTGCCAGGGAATTGGGTTATGAATCAGTGATTTTAATAGGCCATGAAAAGTATTATCCGAGATTTGGATATAAAAAAACAAGTAATTTTGGAATATCATTTCCTTTTGACCTTCCGGAAGAAAATGGGATGGCTATAGAATTGATACCCGATGCTTTAAAAAATGTAACCGGGATTGTAACATATCCTAAAGAATTTGGAATAGATTAAAAATATCATATATAATGCAGACACAAAAAGTAATTGATCATATTGTAAGCTGGTTAAAAAATTACGCAGAAAAATCAAAAGTAAACGGATATGTGATTGGAGTATCGGGAGGTGTTGACTCCGGAGTAGTATCAACACTAGCAGCTATGACCGGTCTGAAGACTTTATTAATAGAAATGCCGATCCGTCAGAAAGAAGATCAGGTAAATCGTGCATGGGAGCACATGAATGATCTTAAGTCAAGATTTCCTAATGTAGAAGCCATGTCTGTTAATCTGACTCCTGCTTTTGAAGAACTGTACAAGACTTTCGATGTAAAGGATGATTTGTATCCGAATGAAAAATTAGCTTTTGCCAATACAAGGTCACGTTTGCGTATGCTTACCTTATATTATTATGGACAGCTTAACGGCTTATTGGTTTGTGGAACCGGAAATAAGGTCGAGGATTTCGGAATCGGATTTTACACCAAATATGGAGACGGAGGTGTTGATGTTTCCCCTATTGCAGACCTTTATAAAACAGAAGTTTATACACTTGCAAGAGCCTTGAACCTTGTTAAAAATATCCAGGAAGCCATTCCTACAGATGGACTTTGGGATGTAGAAAGAACTGACGAGCAACAAATTGGTGCCACCTATCCGGAACTTGAAAAGATCCAGAAGGAATATGGTTCTAAAACTGCAGAAGATTATGAGGGACGTGATCGCGAGGTATTCTTAATATTTGACAGAATGCATAAAGCAGCCCAGCATAAAATGAATCCTATTCCTGTTTGTGATATTCCTGAAGAATGGAGATCATAAAATAATCAGTATGCTAATATCACCGTCTCGGTAAAATTGGTAGATTGTTTATATTGGTAAAGTATATAATAGAGTATGAATAGTAAAATGAGACCCGTATTTTTTGCCTGCATCGGCCTTCTGTTTGGAATGTTCGTGATGTATATTTTCAATAAGTTTTCTGGTACAGAAAAAGATATTCAGAATCCAAAAGCTGAATACAACACAACTGCCGGTACAGCAAATCAACAATCTATCGATCAGCTTACCGCAGAAAAAACGGTAATGATTTATGTAAAGGAACATCATCAGTTACCTGATTATTACATTACAAAAAATGAAGCCAGAAAGCTTGGCTGGAATCCTTCGAAGGGAAATCTTTGCGATGTTCTCCCCGGACGTGCCATAGGAGGAGACCGCTTCGGAAACAGAGAAAGAAGTCTTCCGCAAGGGAATCAATACTATGAAGCTGATGTAAATTACAGTTGTGGAAGTAGAAATGCCGACCGCATTATTTTCACAAAAGATGGGGATGTATATCTTACCAAAAATCATTATAAAAGTTTTGAAAAACAGTAGCTGCTTAATCAGTATTCTGATGCTGATGCTTATTCTATTTTCCTGTTCAGATAAATCGCATAAGCTGACAATGGAAAATAAAGGATTGATAGTATTGGTTCAGCCATTTAATGATTTAAAACCTGAAAGTGTAAAATTCGTAAGCAATGAGATCAGGAAAATATATCCGGATATAAAAATTCTGAATGCTATAGATTTACCGAAAGAGGCTTATTATCCGGAGAGAAAACGCTACAAGGCTGATTCTGTTATCAGATTTTTAAATAACAGAACCGACAGAGGTTATGTCACAATCGGCTTAACATCAAAAGATATAAGCACCACTAAGGGTAAAATAAAAGACTTTGGTATAATGGGACTCGGTTATAGACCCGGAAAAGCATGCGTAGCATCAAATTTCAGATTAAATAAAGCAAAAGCTGATGAACAGCTTTTTAAAATTGCCATTCATGAACTTGGTCACACACAGGGATTGGAGCATTGCCCTGAAAAAACATGTTTTATGAGGAGCGCAGAAGGTAAAAATCCCACAGATGAAGAGGTGGATTTTTGCAAAAAATGCAAAGCCTTTTTAATAAATAAAAATTGGAAATTCAATTCAATATGAAAACAGTATATATAGATTTTACAGATATAGGAGATTATGAAGATTTCTATAGCCAGTTGAAAGAGAAAATCAGTCTTCCGGAACATTTTGGGGACAATCTTGATGCCCTTTATGATGTTATTACGGGTGACCTGGAAATGCCTCTGCATCTTGAGTTTGTTAATTTAACGGTAGATCAGCTGGAATTATTTGAGGACCTGCTCACCACCCTGGAGGATGCAGAAGAAGAGCTTGAGGGTTTTACTTTCAGCTATTACCTGGAGCAGTATGAAGATGATGACGAAGAAGCTTCCGAAGAAGACTAAACTTAAATCCCATCAAAAAAATAAAACTCGCAGATGTATCTGCGAGTTTTTTTGGCCTGAGTCAAATAAAAGTGTCCAATTTTTATCTACTGTTTAATGAATTTTAGACTTTGTAAAATTTCCCCCTTCACAAAAATCTGCAGTATGTAATTCCCTGTCGACAATGAGGAAACATTAATCTGATTTCCTGCAGAATCTGAGGTCATTACTTTCTGACCGACCATATTATAAATTTCAGCTTTTTCTATTTTTTCAATTCCTTTCACGTAGAGGATATCTTTTACCGGATTGGGATAGACAGATATTCCCTGACCTTTTTTGATTGCTTCGTGGGTAGATAAGAATTCAGAAAGGTCCAGATAGAATGCTACAATCTGATTGGAAGAATTGGTCCCAACACCCGCTATTTTTTTCCCATCATGGGAAATAGCCAACGGCAGGGACATCGTTATTCCCTGAGTATTGATCCCTAGGCTTGCCGCATAATCATTTAGATTGATTCTCCCCCCGGCAGCAGTCCATATAAAGCCTTCTCCAGACATCGGAGGTGCTGCAAAAGGCCTGAAATAACCTATTACCGTTCCGCCATCAGCAGAAATTCCGGTTGCACCGCCTCTGAAGAAGGCTGAGGAATTAGGATGTGTAATGTAAGTAAGTCCTGAAGTACTGTTCCATACATAAGGATTGGGCATACCTGCCCCTATTATTGTGTTTCCGTCGGCAGAAACGGCTCCTGCTTCGCCAACATTATTTCCGTTACTGTCTGTAATATAGCTTTCTGTTCCATTCACCCATTTAGCACCACTTCTGGTTCCGTTGTCTTCATCCTGCCAGCCAACCACAACCGTCCCATCAGCATTTACGGCATTAGCCCTCGAACTTCTTCCCGAAACCATGCTTCCCAGGTCTACCATCCCGTTTTGTGCAGTCCATTTTACCGCATGAGCATTGGCAGCAGTTAACCATCCTAATCCTACAATGATACTTCCGTCATACGACAATCCCCAGGTAGAACTTACAGAACCGTCCCATCCTGTAGGAACAAGTCCTCCCAGGGAAGTCCATGTTGAATTAGCGATATCATAAACTGATATTTCATTAAATCCCGTACCCGTATTGGTCATTGTAGAGGCAATTTTTGTTCCGTCATTAGAAATTACAGCTCTCCCTGCACCGGGATAGCCATTAGAGGTTGCTCCGATCTGAGACAACCCGTTAACGGCATCCCATTTAAAAATCTGACCACCACTACTCTGCATGCTTACAACCCCATTATCAGATACTGCACCTGGTGAGTAATTGGCTGTCGCCATCACCGTCACCTGAGCATTCATGACCGAAAACAGGTTGAATAAAAAGTAAGCGTATACTGTTTTTGTTAAAATCTTGTAAAAGTTTTCCATATTTATTTGGTTTTAATATTTTGAATTGACGAAAACAATATTAATATTATATTTACCATTTAAAAAGAATTTGGCTTACATAATTCGTGAAATCCAAAAACATTTAAAATTTAAATAATTAAAAATCACCATATTATAAAAATTCAACTTTGAGGACAGATTGTAAGACGATTGAAAAAAGAAAAGCAAAAAACGAATTATTTTTATCTTGTAGTGTCATAAAATGTACGATTTTACTCCTGACTTTTTTATCCTCCGTTTTTTACCATGCGCAATCCGGCCCCGATTTTTCCATTTTAGCAGATAAAGCATTTCAGAAGCTTTACCAGAATCCGGATAACTGTATCAGTTATACCCAAAGCTTATTGATCAGCGACCAGAATACAGAGCATAAAATGGTCCTGCAAAATATAATCTCACAGGCTTACGCCATGAAAGGGGATTATGTACAATCCGTTACAACATCAGCACAGCAAAATGATTCCGAAAGAAAAAACCTTTCTTATTTTATGCAGCTGTTCAGCGATTATAATCTCGCGGATCAATATCAGAATTTAGATTTGTATAACCAGTCCGGAGAGATCATTTCCCGTCTTTTATCAGATCCTAAACTATTAAAAAATGACAGCCCGAAGTCTAAAATTACCGTTGCCAAACTGTATCAACTGCAAGCCATCAATTCTGCCATTATAAGAAATTTTGATACCGCTTTTGCGAATCTTAGCAAAAGTGATCAGTATATTGATCTTCATAATGAGGAAAACCGCATGATCAGCATAGAAAATAAAATCTTCCGTGCCTCCTATCTGCTTCGGCAAAACAAGTATATTGATGCTAAAAAAATATTGGATCTTGTTATTTCTGATGTTGAGAGAAGCCCCGACCAACCTTTTCTCTCCGCTTTAGCCAATGAAAATTTATCCCGTTATTATTTTCTTAACGGAAATTATAAAACAGCCCTTGCCCATCTTGAAAAAGGACTTTCTGAAATTGAAGATCTTCCTTATAATAATTTGAAACTGAAGATATATGAATCACTGGCAAAAACCAATTTCGCTTTACATAATGATATAAAATACCATCAATACAATAAGCTGTATACCGAATTAAGATCTAAACTTGATTCCAATCAAAAAGAAGGTATACGGTATATCGTTAAATTGGTAGAAACTTACCAGAATAACAACCTTGAATTCCAGAAACAGAATGAGTCCAGGAAATTATGGATTTTAACCTTTATCATTCTTGCAGTTATTACAGCATTGGTTATCTATTTCTTTCTGGAAAAAAACAAAAATAAGGACCTGAAAAAACAGCTGTACTTTTTTGAAAAACAAAAACTGCGGGCACTTTCCGCTCCTCTTAAAACAGATCATGTGGAGACCGGAAAAGAAAACAGAATTGACCTTAACTCTGAAAAAGACACCCATAAAATTTCGAAAGAGAAAGAAAAAGAAATTCTCCAAAAATTGAATGAGTGGGAGCAATCTCACCGGTACCTTAACCGCAATATGTCTCTTTCATCTTTATCCGCACAGATGGGAGTTAACACCAAATATTTATCTGAAGTAATCAATACCAGCAAAGGTAAAAATTTTAACGGGTACATCAACGAGCTCAGGATCAACCATATCGCTCATTTATTAAAGACAGATTCCAGCTTTCTTCACTATAAAGTAAGCTATCTGGCAGAGTTTTCAGGATTTTCGTCGCACAGTGCTTTTACAACAGTATTTAAATCAGTAACGGGAATGTCTCCCAATGTATATATTCAGGAAATCACAAAAAATAAAGCATTATGAGAATAGGATCCCATACCATTTTTATGATCATATTATTTGTTAACTCTTTTTTCGTATGTGCTCAGAGCATTTCTCATGATTCACTGCTCAAAAAGGCCCGCCTCGATATTTATGATAACCCCGATCACGCTATAGCCATTGGAAAAAATTTATTGAAAAAGGAAAAGGATATTAACAAGTCCATATCTGTTTATCTGTTATTGTCTACCGCAAATATTGCAAAAAGAAACTTTGATGAATCATTTCAATATATTCTGAAAGCAAAAGACCTGGCTCAAAAGACCAACGATCTGAAACTACAAACCAGTGTTTTGGTTTCCGTAGCTATACAATACCAGCAAATGGAACTATTCAGTAAGAGTCTGGAAACCCTTAATGAGGCTGACCGTTATTTAGAGCGTCTTCCAAAAGAATCTCCTGAAAAACTTATTGAAACAGCTAGAAGCTATGCTATCCGGGGCATGATTTATAAAAGCCAGTCCAACTCGGAAATTGCTCTGGAAAAATTCCTGATCTCTATCGGGAATTTTGAAAAAGTAAAAATGAAGAAAACCACCTTTGCCAATATGAGTGTGGTTTATTACAACATAGGATATTGTTATCTTAATCTGAATGAACAGGAAAAAGCCAGGCAGGCATTTATCAGATCTATACAATACGCAGAAAAACTCAATGCCAAAAGTCTCAAAGCATTTGCCCTTAAAGGCTTGGCAGAAATGTACAAGCAAAACCGGGAAAATGAAAAAGCCCTGGGACTTCTTATCCAGGCAGAAAGCCTTTCTCAAAATACAGGAGACCTCATCCTCAATGAGGGAATCTACAAAGAAATGTCAGAAAACTATCTGGCCATGGGAAAGCCTGACCTTTACCAGGTTTACAACAAAAAGTATTTTGAAATGCGATTTAAAAGGGAACAAAGTGAATTAAGCTCCATTAATCATTCCATCAATAACCACAACAGGGAAACACAGAAGAAAGCGAAAGAACTTAGAAATAAATACAACTATCTTAGTATTGGGATTATTTTATCCGGTTCAGCAATTATTGCTATTCTCATTTACTTCATCGTAAGTATTAGAAAACGAAATAATAAATACCATAAAGAAATTCAATTACTGATCAGATCATAATCTGAAAATTTCAGCATGACCAACAAAAAAGCATCCCGAAAGGAATGCTTAATAATGTATACTATGTGGTAAGTTTATTTTCCAATCACTTCCGTAATAGGATTTCCAACCGTACCACTTGGAAACTGAATTTTAAGTAAAGAAGACACTGTAGGAGCAATATCCGTCATAAAATAAGGTTTATTACTTTCTCCGTGCTGAACTCCCCATCCCATAAATAATAACGGAATATGAGAATCATATGAATTCCATACACTGTGCGTTGTCCCTGTTTTTGCATAAGACGGAAGCATGGAATCATGAGAGATCAGCTGAATGTCTCCACTTCTCTGCCTGTTGATTCCGTTGATAATTCTCTGCTTAATGGGTTCCGGGATCGAAGATTCCTGTACTTTGGTTACAGAAACAGCATATAAAACGGTAGGATCATTTTCCAATTCTTTAACTGTAAAATTTATCACATCATCTAATTCGATCTTATTATCTTTTAATAATTTTCTATCAAAATAAATCTGATAGTTGTCTACAGCATTAATCAGTTTGTCTACTCCGAATTTCTCTTTTAATTTCTGATTGATATCTTTCTGGCTATTTTCTCCAAAGAAACCTGTAGCAATTTTATGCTCTTGCAGGAAACCTACAGAATGTGCTCCACCATGGTCTGCAGATAGAAAAACAGTATATTCACCCTTTCCTACCTTAGAATCAAGATAATTAAAGAATTCTGCAAGGTCCTGGTCTAATCTTAAATAAACATCTTCTACCTCAATCGAGTTAGGTCCGAACTTATGTCCCGCATAATCCGTTGAAGCAAGATTGATCGCTAAGAAATCTGTAACATTATCATTTCCTAACTTCTCCCCTTCCACTGAAGCTTCAGCTAATTTCAACGTCAAGGTATTACCAAAAGGAGTGTAGCGGATATTGTCTTTTTTATCTTTATAATCTTTTGCTAGATTACTATAAGGGAATGTTGGTGTTTTTGCACTTCCTAAAAGACCTTCCCAAGCAGAGTTATCCGGTGCACTTTCTGTATATTGATTAATAGGCAATAAAGTATTCCATCCGTTAGCAACCAGCTTTTCAGGTAAATTTTGTGAATTGAAAGATTTCACCCACTGTGGCAGATCATTCATATACCAAGTACTGGTAATAAAATTCCCTGTGGAATCGTCAAACCAGAACGCTCCGTTTGGAGTATGTCCTGCCGGAAGAATGGAAGCTCTGTCTTTTAAAGATACCCCGATTACCTTTGCCTGGAAATTGGTTGCTAATTTTAGCTCATCCGTCACAGTTGTCGACCAAAGATTTTTCGGCGAGTGGCTTCCTATTTTAGTATTTGTGGTTCCAACAGGCTGTACACTTTCATCGGTAGTACAATAGACATTCTTTCCTGTCTCCTTATCAGTCCAGTCGTTTCCTGCAATTCCATGAATAGCCGGAACAGAGCCTGTATAAATACAAGTATGTCCCAGAGCTGTTATCGTGGGTACATAAGGAATATGAACATTATTTAAAGCATAACCTGTATTCAGCAATCTTTTAAAACCATCATTTCCATACTTATTGTAAAAGCGGTACAGATAATCCCAACGCATCTGATCTACAACTAAGCCTACAACTAATTTGGGTCTTTCTAATTGAGAATTTTTGTTCTTCTGAGCATCAATTGTAACTACGGACAACATGGTAAGTGCCGCAATTGAAATTTTCCTAAGCATCTGGTAAATTTTTATTGCTAGCAAATTTAAGGGTTTTGAAAGTTTTGTAGTATGAAATTTTGATTAAATTTGGATTTTATATCTTAATTAAAACTGATATACTAAATGAGTCTAAAGATATTCTCCGTATCAGTCTTTTTCTATTGAACGACTGCATATGCAATATGAAAATAAGATTTAGTATAAAAAAAGTGAAAACGGATTATTAGATTTTTTGATCCTGAGTTAAGAACAAAGTAAAAATGAAAATTTTGGAAATGGAATTATCAAAAAATTACAATAATTTTCAAGTGCCGAAATAGACGAATATTAATCCTGACCTAATATCACAAAAATGCATTCACAAGCAATTAATCAAGAAGAAGATAATAACCCTTCATTTGATCCTTCTCTCTGGAACTCTCATTATATCTATGGTTTTATCAATGGTAATCCAATGCAGAAAATTTCAGATAAAGAAGCAGTTTCGGAAATTATAAGAAATACCGTTGGTAATCAAGGTTTCATTGCAATAGATTCTATTTTTCACCCTTATTATCTTGTTAATCAAAATGGAGCAACGGCATGGGACCTTGCCTGGTTTTCGATTTTTCTTAAGGAAAAAAAAGTGATCACAGAAGTTGCCAACAATGAAACTGCAATCGTAGTAGAATCTGATAACCTGGGATTAAAACAATTCAGGGTTTGGCCAAATGATAGCCTGGATCCTAATAAATATCAACAATATCAGAAGTTCGTCCCTTTTATTTTACCTTATCTTACTTATTCAAAGAATGAAGAGACCCCTCCACATTGGACAAAAATGATCGAAGCAGAGATACAGTTGCAAGGGCATGCCGAAACCTATATTGAGAATTTCAATTCAGTATTTTCACAATTTGTTTCAGGGCATATCATGACTTTGGGATTTGGTCAATTTGACAGGGAAAATCCCGATGATCTCCTTGAAAGATTTACTGATTTTTATGAAAATAATATTGCTAACCGATAGACCTTTCAAATGACAGAAATTAAGAAGTTAGAAAAACTGATATCTGACCCAACAGTCAATTGGGGACTTAATGGATATGAGACAGATACGATATTTGTTGTTTCCGCCATTGCGATGGGTAATATTTTTGAATTTTCATTAAGAGAGAAAAAACAGCATTATAAAAAAAACTGGGAAACAGGTCCTGATGAGATTAATGATCTCAATGAGGTTATAAAGCAGGGACACTCTTTCGGGGCCTTTATCAATGGTGAACTTGTAGGATGGCTTATTGCCGAATTCCGGGAGTGGAATAATAGCTTTTATATTGAAAATATTTTAATCAGTGAAAAATTTAGAGGACAGGATATTGGAAAGCAACTGATTAAAAAGGCAAACAGAGAAGCCCGGGATTTAAATTGCAGAATCGTAGAACTGGAAACCCAAAACACCAACTACCCTGCCATAAAATTTTATCTGCGTGCAGGATTTAGTTTTACTGGGATCAATACAAAACTCTATAATGACTCTACGGAAACAGCAATATACATGAGCTTTGATGTCTTATAGCTCTACCATTCACTTAGAATTCTTGATCGGTGAGAAAGTCCCCAGAAGTGCAGCTCGTCCAAAACTTTTTCAAGGGACATGCCGTGCTCTGTAATGGAATATTCTACTTTAGGCGGAACAGTATCAAAAGCTTCCCTTTTTATCAGTTTATTTACCTCCAGAAGTTTCAACTCTTTGGACAGAATTTTATCTGTAATACCGGTTACTTCTTTAGAAAGTTCGCCAAATCTTTTGGGTTTTTCAGATAAAGAAAATAAAATTAATAATTTCCACTTTCCTTCTACTGCTTCAAGAGCATCCTTAATAGAAAGCATTGTCTTGGGGCATCCTCCTTTTGCCAGCATAACTTATTGATTTCATTATTACTTTCCGGCCGGAAAGTACTATCCAAAGGGAAAGTAACCATGGCCGCATAACAAATGTAAGTAATTTTGAATCATTAAAATCAATAGATCATTAGAAATGAAAACCTCAAAAATTTTAAGCATTACCATTTGGGCTGCAAAAATCTTTTTATCCGTTTCACTACTTTGGGCAGCCTCTATGAAATTATTCCAGCCTGCTGAAACATTAGCTCAAATGTGGCCATGGACTGAACAAAACCGTAGTTTGGTTTTGGTAACAGGAATTATTGATGCGGTGGCTGCGATCGGGATTCTTCTTCCTGATCTGATAACACTCAAATCAAGGCTTACCTTATACACAGCATATGGAGTAATTATATTGATGATTTTCGCAAGTGTATTTCATATTTCACGGGGAGAAGCAGGACAAATTGGTATAAATATATTTTTTCTGCTGGTGGCTCTGTTTATTATCTGGACGAAAAAGAGATGCTCTCATTTCTAACTCAATCGACAAAATCAATTAAAGATATTACAAATTCCATTTTGTACCGAACGGTACAATTACATACCTTTGCTCTGTTAAATCATTCATCATGGCAGGAAGACCTAAAATATTCGACGAGCATCAGGCAATTGAAAAGGCTACTGAAGTTTTCAGAGCAAAGGGATACGATGCGTCTTCTGCAGACGAATTGCTTAATGCGATGGGAATAGGAAAAGGAAGTTTTTATCATGCCTTTAAAGGAGGAAAACAGGAGCTTTATGTACGTTCCATTGAACAGTTTTCCGAAGGTTTTCTTAGTAGATTTGAGCAGCAGCTTTCAAGTTCTGATAATGAAATTGAATTGATTAAAACATTTTTTTTACAGCTTTCCCAAAAACCTGATTGCGATAGAGAGACAGGTTGCTATCTGGGAAATGCTTTAGTACAGCTATCCGAAAAAGATATTGAAGCCAAGCACATCTCAGGAAGGCTTTTGAAAAAACTTCAGCAGACCTTTAAAAAATCGATCAAAAAAGCTCAGGACAACGGACAAATAAAAAATGCAGAAGATCCCGAAATTCTTGCGTGGCATCTCACCAATTTATGGAATGGACTTCATGTTACAAGACGTATGGAGAATTCATCTAAAACACTTCGTTCAATCATTGAAATAAATTTGAAAGTGCTTGACTAAATTTTTTTGGACAATTTTGTACTAAATGGTACAATATAAAATAAATATTTTAAATCAACAGTTATGAACATTACAAACAACACCATCCTTATCACAGGAGGAGGATCAGGAATCGGCTTAGAAATTGCAAAATTGTTAAATCCGTCCAATAAAATTATTATTGTAGGTAGGAACAAAGAAAAACTGGACAATGCTGCCCAGGGATTGGAAAATGTATTCACTATTCAGGCAGACATCACTGATGAAAATGACATCAATCGTCTGATAGAAGAGATCAAAATCAATTTTGGTACATTGAACATCCTGATTAATAATGCCGGCCATGCATATGCTTATACTTTATCGGACTCTTCTGACACCTATACTAAAGCGATTGCAGAATTTACAACCAATTACTTTGCTCCTATCCGACTTACTGAAAAATTACTCCCTTTACTGAAACAGCAAAACAACGCGGCGATAGTTAACGTATCCTCAATTGTTGCATTTATTCCGGGATCTCATGTGCCCACCTATTCGGATTCCAAGGCAGCTTTACATTCCTATACAAGATTATTGAGATATGAACTGGCAAAAGATACTGGCATTAAGGTTTTTGAGCTTATGCCTCCTTTGGTTGACACAGATTTCTCTGTAGAGATCGGTGGCCGTGAAAACGGCATTCCGGCATCTGTTGTTGCTGAAGATCTTGTAAAAGCCCTTGAGCAAGATACCTTTGAAGTTCGCGTCGGAAATACCGAAATGGTTTACAGCAATTTCTTTGCAGGCTCAGAAGGCGCTTTCGAGGTATTCAATAAATAATCAAGAATTAAATAATAGTTTTTAGAAGTTAATAGTTCTTTTATATAGATGCAAAGCCGGTGTTCAATTGAATATCGGTTTTGTATTTGTAATAAAAGAGTTTAAAATTATAGTGAAGAAGCATAGGGTATTTCCAGATTTTCAGATTAACTATGAACCTCACAACAAAGAAAATTTGAACTCCTCAACAAAGCCAATAGCTTAGTTTATTATGAACTTTGTCCTGTAAAATTAAAAAAAATGGAAAATTTAATATCAGGAAAAACGGTATTGGTAACAGGAGGAACCGGATTCGTGGGAATACACACAATTCTTCAATTATTACAACAAGGATATACAGTAAAAACAACCCTTCGCTCACTTCATAAAAAAGATGTCATATTGAAAGCACTGAAAGAAGGTGGAATTTCAGACTTCTCACACCTGTCTTTTTATGAAACAGACCTTACAAGTGACCGTAATTGGGATGCAGCAACCAAAAACTGTAATTTTGTAATTCATATAGCGTCTCCTTTCCCTGCTCAAGATCCTAAAGATGAAAATGAGCTGATTATTCCTGCCAGGGATGGAGCTTTACGCGTATTACAATTTTCGAGATCTGCAGGGGTAAAAAGAGTAATTCTTACCTCATCTTTTGCCGCAGTTGGTTATACTAATAATACAGAAGGACACATTTTCACAGAAAGAGACTGGACAGATCTCAATGCTGAACTTCCTCCTTATATAAAATCGAAAACTGTTGCCGAAAAAGCAGCTTGGAAATTTATACATACAGAAGGTAATAATATGGAATTAACCGTAATAAATCCCGTGGGTATTTTTGGTCCTGCGCTCGCTGGAATTTCTTCAGCTTCATTGGATATTGCAATTACAGGAATTATTAACGGAACTACCAATTACAATCCCAATTTCACTATGGGTGTAGTAGATGTAAGAGACGTTGCGGATATTCATATCAAAGCCATGCTCCATCCTAATGCTGCTGGAGAAAGATTCATTGCCACTTCAGAAGGAGTTATGTCATTTTACGATGTAGCTGAACTAATAAAGGAAAAAAGAAGCGAATATGCTTCCAATATTAAGGCGTTAAATCCAATTGACATTCATTTCTACAAAGAAATTTCTAATGAAAAAGCCAGATCTTTACTAGGATGGAATCCCAGAAGCAGAGAAGAAGCAATATTAGCCAGTGCAGATAGTTTAATGTTAAAATCATAAATTTGTCATACTAAAGCAATAGTCCATTGAAATTTAACAACATACAATCCTGCCACCTTGGTCCTGAAATATCACCGGAACAATTTATTCCGGAACATTTCTTTCTGTTTTTGCTCAAAGGATCAATGGTTTCGTATGATGGTTATAAGCATTACACTATGAGACCCGGGGATTACTGCATTGCAAGAAAAAATCATCTGGTCCGTTACACAAAGCACAAGGAAGACGGAGCCTTTGAAAAAGTAATTATAGCCTTTGATGAAGCATTCCTAAAAAAATTTCTGGAACGTCATCCCTACTCTGTAGAACCAACGGAAAACGACGACTCCTTTTTGTTTATAGATGAAGATAAACTGATTAAAAATTTTGTTCAGTCCTTAGAGCCATATTACAACGGAACAGAACAATTAGACAGTATTTTTGTTGATATTAAAAGAGAAGAACTTCTTATGATTCTGTTAAAAAACAATCACGAACTAAAGAATATCTTCTTTAATTTCAGCGCCCCTCATAAAATTGATTTGGAACTATTTATGAATCATAATTTTAAATTCAACATCAGCCTTGAACGCTTTGCATTTATGACAGGAAGGAGTTTGTCAACATTCAAGCGTGAATTTAAAATGATCTTCAACATGACTCCCGGTAAATGGCTAATAAAAAGGCGTTTGCAGGAAGCTTATTTTCTATTGGACAAAGAGCATAAAAAACCGACAGAAATTTATATTGATCTTGGCTTCGAAGATCTCTCCCATTTTTCTTATGTATTTAAAAAGCAATATGGATTTTCTCCCGCATATTTGAATAACAGATCCCACTCCTCATCAATGACCAATCAGTCGCATTAAATTGCCTTGATAATTTTAGTATATTAGTAATCAATAAATTAAAATACTATTACTATGAAAAATTCAAAGAAATTATCAAGAAGAGATCTGGTATTGATCAGCGGCGGTGATACAGCATATGCATTTTGCCTCGATGGCGTTTGTCCTCCGGCGGGTCCTGGTTATGATACTTACTGTAGTGGTGATGTATGTTATAAAACTCCCAAAACAGGTGGGGGCCCAATAGGTGGATGTCATGAACCCAAACGTTTCTGCCAGGAATGGGAAACAGGATGTGGATGCGTCTACTAATGATATGAAAAAAGAGTGGTTACCCACTCTTTTTTATTGAAATCATTTCAACAAAAGAAATGTTTACAATGTAGCTATATAATTTTCGTAGCCACTTTTGCCAAGCACCTCTTTAGGGGTCAGTTTGTATATATCCTTCCACGATTCAGGTCCATGTTTTTCTACATATTTTTCTACAATCCTGAAGCCAAGCCAGTAATTTAAAGTTTTGGGAGCTTGGGGGAAAAGTTTTTTCCGATCATTTCTTAACAATGGATTATCTCCGGAGGTATCCTCAAAATAAGGTTTTACATTGGTGAAGATTTCCTTTTCATGATTTAGATACCATGTCCAGTTTTCCTGGGACATATTTTCTACTGCATTATGCTTCTCCATTTTTCCTTCGAAAAATACCCAGGTAAAATAACAGGCAAAACCTTCATCAATAGTCTGGCTTAATGCTGAATTTTTATCCTTATCCTGATTTCTGAACTTTTCATATACCAAATGATTGAGTTCATGAGGCAACCCTTTCTCGAGTATAAATTCAGGGTCAATATTTTTATTATTGAGTTCAAGAGCAAATTGCCCGGCATTACAACCTCCAAAACCAATTCCTGTTAGTGGGCTGAAAAGTATACTAATAGTTGCTTTAGGCTGGTATGGAACTAGTCTGCCAAATTTCTTCAAATTAGTTGTCAGCACACGGTTGATATTCACCTTTAGCAATTCTTTGGTTTTACGGTCAAACTCAGCTTTATGTTTGAGATAAAGTGTTTTATTCCATTCAACCATTCCTTCCGGAGTATTGTATAAAGAAGCATTTTTTTCACCAAAGATCATAGCATAGCAACTATCCCAAAGCCTTTTATGAGGATGATAAACCTTTTGAACAATCATTTTTTCATCAAAAGAATTATTGTGATGCGCCAGTATCTGATATTTGAAAAGGTTTTTAATGACAATATCATTCACTTTAATACTGTCTGCCACTTTCTCAACATCTTTTTCGAAAGAATTCTCTGGGCTAAGCTTTTGGTTGGTAGAACAAAAATACACTGTAATAACACTGAATATCAATAATGTAGTCCTTTTCATCTCGTGGTTTTAGGTTTATCTTGGTATCTATTTTTTTCTTTAACGCGGTAATCTTGATGCTTTTATTTCACTTATCTGAACTTTAGGTCATATTTACTCTGATCAAGAAACAGAAGTGGATTTTCCATTTCGATCATTTCTTTTAAAGCGGATTTTTTATCTGTGGCATTTTCATAATAGGCTTCGGCCAGATTGTAGCCCATTCTGTAACCAAGATCTCCCGGCCGGTCCTTGCTGACAGAAGCATTAAAAAGCCAGTTACTAAAATCTTTTGTGCATAACTCATTTTTGAGCTCATTCCAAAGTCTTTTCTCATTTTCTTTACCATACATAAATGCTCTGCTGTTATAGTTCTTTTTTTCCAACAATACTTTCTCCGAAATATATGATGCCACGCCTTCTTTTATGATATTTTCCAGAAGAATGCATTCACATGCATTTTTATCAGTTTTTCTCTGTTGGGTATGGATGTATTCATGAACCGCTGTTTCTTTAATAAAATCAACCACATCCGATTCATTATTCCGGGATAAAATATCCGCTTTTAGGTTTTCATTCGTTATTTCAGATATATCACAATCCTTATTTCCAGCAAGCATTTCTACGCCTATCAATATATAATTACCCGAAATTGTTCCTCCTGTTGACATAGGGCCAATAACAAAACAGATTTTAGCAGGTTTTGCTTCCGGATACCATTTTTTGAATTCAGTGATCACTGATCCTATATTTTCCATCTGCATGGCTATCATGGTATTGTTTCTGACACTAGTATAGAATTTACTGTATTTTTTTATCCGTTCAACAAAAAACTCTGCAGAAAAGTACCTTACTTTCTCAAATTCCCTAAGCCCATCTGTTGCGCGGTCCAGATATATTTTTTGGATAACATCTATGCTATCCTGTTTACTTTTTGCCAGCTTCAACTGATCATATGCTTCCCAAAAATGCATGACATCTACAGTCATGATATCTTTAGCATTTTCTTTCTTCAGACCAAGAGCTACCTTCTCCCGGTTTTTCAATTCATTTTTGGTCAGTTTTTTTGAAGTAATTCCAATCACCCCATTTGGTTTTTTCTCTTTTTCAACAGAACGAATAATCAGCTTGTAATAATCATCTTTTTCGGGTGAAAACTCCATTTTATCATAACCATTGTTACCGTCTGCAAGATCTACAGAAGCAACTTTTTTCCCTGATGAATCCATAAGTATAACTTCAACATCTATATTATTTTGATAAACTGTAAAGAGATAAATATCTCCTTTTTTCAAATTCAAATGATAATGAGCATCAGAAGATCCATCAAATGACAGATTTGGATATGATTTCCCGAGTTCTATTTTTTGTCCGTGCGAAAATGCATATACGATGAATAAGAGAAAAAATAATTTTTGCTTCATATTGAATTAAGGTGTCTATCATAATAGACAGTTCAAAAATAAATTTTATTACAAGTGAAATAAGTATTTACAATATTTTTTAATAATATTTTAATTATAGGTTCAGAAATATAGAATATAATTTTTCACTACTTTCAATTTTACATAAAGAAAATTTGCTTCTTTTATTTTTATAAACACACCCACTTTTTCGGCTACAGAAAAGTAGATTCAGTCTTTTAGCTGAAATCTATTTATTATTCAGATTTGTTTATTTTAAGAGAGAGGTTTTATTAAATTTGCGATCTTAAAAAACTACGATCTGATTTAAAATGAGCGTCAATAAAAATGTCTTAGAAAAAATGTCAAGCCAGGAGCTTGAAAAATATATAAAACCAGATACTAAGGTTGTGCCTCAAGCTATTCTATATGCATTTGATATATTGGAATCCAGAGGGAAAGAATTCAGTCCTGAAGAAATTGAACGAAAGAATTCTTTGATCACAACAGAAAAAGCAGAGGTCATTCCCCACTCTAACCATATGAAAGCAGCTAACTTAATTTATCTTTCAGCTGCGTTAGGTGTCGGTAATATGATCTGGACCTATGAATCTCTTAGTTCAGGTTCTGCAATATTTACAGCTGTAGTAACAATTGCAATCATTTTTGGAATTGGATATTTAGCAGGAAAAGGTACAGAATGGATAAAATATGTCCTTTTGGTTCTTTTAATTTTAGGAATTCTTGCAATCCCAATTGTAATAATGAATTTTTTAGCAGATCCTGTTCTTGGAATTATAAATGTTGCTCAAACTATTCTGCAAATATGGGCTGTTGTTTTGTTATTTAAGGTACCGAAAACCGTAGAAATATAATCCTATAAGATTTGGCTGGATTATTTTAAAAGTACAGAGACCTATCTTCTATCTCTTAAGATAAAAGAGGTGTAATAAATACCTGGTATAAAATGTTATATTCGTATAAAATTGAATACATGAAATTTATTTTCTTTACTCTGCTATTATTCATTAATACTATATCAGCTCAATCCAAATCTGAGGATTTTTTTCAGACAAGTGATCATGTACAGATCCATTACAAAGTTTCAGGAAAAGGAGAAGCCTGTATTTATATTCCAGGTGGTCCCGGGCAAGGATATCCTTCCTTTGAATTGATGGGCGGAAATCAGCTTGAGAAAAATCTTACTATGGTCTATATGGATCAGAGAGGATCTGGAACATCCGGGAAGTCGGATGATTATCATTTGAATAAAATGGTACAGGATATTGAAGAATTAAGACAGCATCTAAAATTAAACAAGGTCTTCTTAATGGCTCATTCTTTTGGAGGAATTATTGCCGTAAGCTATGCTAAAAAATATCCTCAAAACGTAAAAGGCATTATTTTAGCCAATGTGACTTTACATTTCTTAAATAATGAATCTGTTAAAGAACAGATTGAATATGCCAATGAGCTTCTTCATTTGAAAAACCAAAAGATTGCAAAAGACAGTCTTTCTTCTGAACTTTCCAAATTAAGCAAGGCTTTAAGATCCAAAAGAATGGGATTCAGATTCCTTACGGATGATATTGAAACGATCAAAGAAATGGATAAGGTTGATTCATTACATCCAAGAATCATTGACTTTGGGATGGCAGTGATTACAAAGCCTAAAGAATTTCCCGAATACTATGCAGATTATGCCCCGATTACAAAAGACATCAAAGTTCCAACATTGATCATTACTGGGAAAAAGGATAAGGCTGTAGGTACAAAACACTATCAATCCTTTAAGTTCCCTGATAAAGAAATTGTTTCCATTGATGGCGGACACCTGCTGTATTATGAAAAAAATCCTGAATTCATTAAGGCCGTCTGGAATTTTGTAGGAAGGAAAAAATAATAAATCTGCAAATTGTCAATAAAAATAATTCAAACATAGCTGCTATTGGTATTGTATTAGCTGCCTTAATCATACACCATAAATATTAAGCTATGAAAGCATTAAAAAAAATTGACGAAAACACCAATGTTATTACATGGTTTGAAATTCCGGTCATCAATACGGAAAGGGCGAAAACATTTTATGAAACAATTTTAGATATTAAAATGATCACACGCTCTATTCCGGAAACTCAGGAAGAACTTACCTTCTTCCCTTATAACCCTGATGTTGTGCAGGCTACCTCGGGTAGAATTACAGGAGTTTTATCAAAATCAGAAAACAATCAGCCTTCGGACAAAGGAACATTAGTCTACATCAATGCTTATCCGGAAATCCAGGTGGTCTTGGACAAAGTAGAATCGGCTGGTGGCAGGATCGTAAGTCCGGCGATGAAAATGAATGCAGGCTATATTGCTGTAATTAGAGATACGGAAGGCAACCGAATTGGCCTTCACGCTGAAAAATAAGAGATTACCTAAAAACGCACAAATTGTGCGTTTTTTATTTCTCCCTATCCCATAATACTCATAGCAATGTAACATTTGTTCATTTTCAGTGACTTACTGATTATAACCAACAAATAACTATACTATGAAAACAAGGTTTCTTTCCTGCACAGTTCTCATGATGATATTAGGCAATTCCCTATTTTGTGCACAAGATAAAGTTCAGACTCCTGAAAAGAATGAAGTGATCAATAACTTAATCAAAAATGAAAAAGAAGCAATGATCTGGTATGCCTTAAAGGATGGGGCTAAAATTGAAATTGCTAAGATAAACACAGAAATTACCCGTAGCAATACCACAGTGGATGTAAAAACTACCGTAAAAATGGCTGGTAAGCCAGATTGGGTTGATGAAACCATTGCAGAGCTTCCTCAATTAAAACCAATAAAACATACTTCTTTCAACACACAAAGGGACATGGCTTTACATTTTGGGAAAACAGTAACCGGATATTATACAGACAAAGCAAGCAATACCAAAACCGAAATTAACGAAAAGGGAGAGGGAGGATTTTTCGATAGTAACATCTATCCTCAGATCATCCGGTGGTTACCGCTTAAAGATCATTATAAGACTGATATTGCCATTTTTGACTACAATCCGAAATCAAGCAAGAGGTTAATGAAGGCCCATATTGCAGATACACAAAAAGGAACTTTTCTCAATAAAGAGGTCTGGATGGTGAGTGTGACAGATGATATTTCTGACAATGCTGTAAAAATGACTTTTTATATTGACACAAAATCCAACCAGGTTTTGAAACAGGAAATTGATGCGGGTGGAAGAAAGATGTTGATCGAAAGAATTGATTAAAAAGACTACATAAAAAACGCGCCCAAAAGGCGCGTTTTTTATATATAAAGTTTAATGTAATTAAAACTTCAGATCTCCGTTCACTTCTCTTACCGCTTTAGCAGCCTCAGCAAACTTCAATTGCTCTTCTACAGTAAGTGTTACGTTTACGATCTTTTCAACACCATTTTTACCGATAATAGCAGGAACACCTAAGCAGATATCAGTTTGGTTGTATTCCCCTTCAAGCATCAAAGAACAAGGGATCATTTTTTTCTGGTCACATGCAATTGCCTGAACCATTACAGAAACAGCCGCACCTGGAGCATACCAAGCTGAAGTTCCTAATAATTTAGTTAATGTAGCTCCACCAACTTTCGTTTCTTCAATTACATATTTTTGTTGATCAGCATCAAGGAATTCAGTTACAGGAACTCCGTTTCTTGTCGCTTTGCTAAATAATGGAAGCATTCCTGTATCACTGTGAGCAGCGATTACCATTCCGTCTACATCAGAAATAGGGCTTTCCAATGCTTCAGCCAATCTGTATTTAAATCTGGCAGAATCCAGTGCACCCCCCATTCCGATGATCTTATGTTTTGGAAGACCGGAAGTTTTGTGTACTAAATATGCCATTGTATCCATAGGGTTAGAAACTACAATGATAATTACATCAGGAGAATGCTTTACCAGGTTAGCAGTAACGTCTTTTACGATTCCTGCATTAATTCCGATCAATTCTTCTCTTGTCATTCCAGGTTTTCTTGGAATCCCTGAAGTGATTACTGCTACATGAGATCCTGCAGTTTTGCTGTAGTCTCCTGTTGTTCCCGTAATTTTGGTATCAAAACCGTTAAGCGACGCTGTCTGCATCAAATCCATTGCTTTACCTTCAGCAAAACCTTCTTTAATGTCTACTAAAACTACCTCTGAACAGAAGTTTTTCATAGCGATGTATTCTGCACAGCTTGCTCCTACAGCGCCTGCACCTACTACAGTTACTTTCATAATGTATACTTTTTAAAATTATTTATTTTTAGTTCAGTCTAAAAATTTGACTCCCAAATTTAACAATTCCTGAAAAATTGAGCAATCTTTCAGGAAGTTAATTATCTGCAAAGGATATATTTGGATTTCAGACCGGAAATTAATTTACGTTCAGTAAAAAAGTGTATAATTTTTTGGCTCCCGATAATACCTCGTTGTAGTTCTCTTCAGAAACTTCAGTATCCAGAACCTCTTTAAAGTTTTTCCACATGGGTCCCGTGTTCTCCTGATAACAACCGAAGAAATTGAAAGTTACCTCATCAAAACCCTCCGTTTTAGAAAGTTGTTTCGCAATAACATTTCCTCCTAATGTAGAACCTTCAATTACATACATCATTCCCAATGCCTCATGCTCATTATTTACCTCAAGCCTTTGGGATGTCTTTTGGTTTTCCAAAGCAAGACTTTCCAGATCTTTTTCGATAAGGGGAAGTTTTACTCTCTGTTCCAATTGAAGTTTATCCCCAAACTTGTCATGAAGGCTGTTGAAAATTTTATCTTCAGAATGCAAAAGCATCAGGTAATTCGTATGAATGATTTTTTTATAATCTTCTAAAGTAAAGGTCTTATTAAAAATCTTTTCAGAGTTAAAAAGTTTCTCAGCAGCATCGTGATATTCAGCTGTATTTTGTTTAAGATATTCAGATACCATAATATGGATTTAAAAGTTCCTCAAATTTAGGGCTTTTTAAACGTTAAAATGAAAGAAGTACCCTCTTTATCACTTTTATAATCCACATTCCCTCCTATTCTCTTCATAATCCTATGAACAATAGACAGCCCGATGCCATTCCCTTTAAACTTCTTGGCATTATCCATCCTGTTGAAAATCTTAAACATTTTATGCTTTTCCTCTTCAGGAATTCCGATTCCATTGTCTGAAATTTTATAAACAACCGTTTCTCCCACTTCCTGCCCTTCGATTTTTACTGTCGGTTGCTCCTGATGAGAGGAATATTTTACGGCATTATTAATGATATTTAAAAATACCTGGTGCAACATGGTTTTATCTGCCAGGACCTCGGGAGCTTCCTTGATGATAATCTCTGTTTTCGGGCTATCAAAAGTGATTCTGGCATTTTCAGAAATTTTTTCGATTGTCTGATGAGGCTGCAGGCTTTCCAGTTCAATTTCACTGTGCTTTGCACGACTCAGTTGAAGGACATCATGCATCATCTCTGCCATATTATCAATTTCTTCGATAATAGACTTTAGCTTGTTTTTTTCCTTTTCGGACTTGTCAAAATTAGAAAGAAGCATCTGGGCATTAAGCTTCATTACGGTAAGTGGTGTTCCCAGGTCATGAGAGATGGTATAAGAAAAACTGTCCAGCTCTTCATTTACCTTTTTAAGCTGGTCATTCAGCTGTTTTATGGTGTTATATTGCTTGTGGGATGTTTCTAAAATTACATCACGGACCACCTGTACTCCGCTTATGTTTCTGGAACTCCATCGTTTGGAATTACCTTTAATGTTTTCCTTAAATACTTCAAAAGATTTTCTTGGAGAAACGATCTGCTTTTCCTCCCCGTTTTGAACGAAAACATCAACCTTCTTTTCAGGATTTCCGGCCCAATCTATATGTTCGTCAAATTCCCGGCGGAACCAGATCAACATTTCATTCTTAACCCGGTCTATGAAGTATATGATAATCCCTGCACTATCTTTGTCGAGTTCCAGATCATTACCGTACTCTTTCAGGAAACTGCGGTTAATGTAAATACTTTCATCTGTGTTTTCGTAAGCCCAGTTTACTATTTTCTGAATAACTGCGTGGGCTGGAGTAATTCCTGTTTTTACAATATTGTCATCCGAAATAATTGCCAGACCATCTGCTTCCGCAATATTCATAATTTCTTTCCTGTTCTGAACCAGAGAGTCGAATAAAGAATTTTGTTTCAGAAACTCTGTTTTCAGAAATGCAGATTTTTCATTCAGATCCAGGCGATACTTCAGTTCTCTTTTGGTTTTAAAAGACGAATAGGCATTAGATGCCAATGCTGTAAAAATCCCTGCCTGAACGCGGTCTTCCAGATCTATATGTTTAGGTTCGGTATTCTGACAGGTTACCAATCCCCATAGCTTATCATCGATAATGATGGAAACACTAAAACTTGAAGAAGCTCCGGAGTTTTTGATATACTGCCCATGAATAGGCGACATTCCACGTGACGCAGCGAATGTAAGATCTATATTTTGTTGTATTTTGCTTAAAATAGGAACAGTTTCAGAATATACATTACTGAAAATCCTCTTTCTTTTTTTAAGATACAGTTCCCTGGCCTGTCTTGGGATATCCGTTTCAGGATAATGCAATCCGAGATAACTATGTGTACCGTTACTTCTTTTTTCAGCAATCACCTTTCCCGAACCATCGGTCATAAACTTATACACCATCATTCTGTCATAATTCACAATTTTAGAAAGTGTGTTTAAGAGCTGATCCCAGATTTCCTGAGCATTGTCTATAATATAAAAGTTATCGTACTTATTGGATATCCGCTTATTGGGATTTTCAATAACCTTCTCAAACTCTAAAAAGATGCGGCCGCTATTTCGGAAAACAGAAAAATGATATTCCGTTCCGTGGATGAATATTTTATCGAAATAAGTCTCATTTTCTCGTCTTGTAAACGTATTCAGTGAATTATAAATCTCTGATTCTATAATACTTTGGAAGCTTTCCGGAAAATCACTGATCTTTTTATCGAAAAGGATGTTTACATCTTCGATAGCAAATATATCCCTTATATTTTCACTGAAAAAAGTAATGAAGTGAGATTCTGCATCAATGCCAATCAGGTATCCAAAACTTTGTACATACCCCGGAATATGGATGGGTTCTTCGTGACATTCTACAAAATTCATAGTATTCTAAAATCAATCAAATATAACGATTTTTTTGATGAAATATTACTTTGTGGTATCTAAACCTTTTATAAATTCAACTATTTAAATAACAGCACATTAGAATACAATCCATTGTTATTAATATAATAAATTTTGTTAAGAAAATCACAATTTTTTTCATAAAATTAAAGGAAAATGATTATTAACATCAAACTAATATTAAATTAAAATAATTCTAATAATTAAGTAAAATTCACTAGTTTTATATCACCAAAACATGAAAACATAAATAAATAATCAAATATTTTTAAAAGAAATATATTATTTATTTACCTAACACTCAAATACATCAGTATGAAAAAATTATTTATAATCCCTCTTATTTCCTTTTTTCTACCTGGACTCATTAATTATTCCGAAGCTTGTACAAGAGTCGTTTATAAAGGTCCTGATAACACAGTTATCACTGCCCGGTCTATGGACTGGCGTGATGAAATTGCAGTAAATTTATGGGTGCTCCCGCGAGGAATACAACGTGACGGCGAAGTTGGTGCAAAATCCGTTAAATGGACCTCTAAATATGGCAGCCTTATCAGCACAGCATGGGATATTGCAACCGCTGACGGAATGAACGAAAAAGGACTTGTTGCCAATGTACTATGGCTGGGTGAAAGCCAATATCCGAAATTTAATCCCAAGGGACGCGAGAAAGGCATTTCCATTTCGATGTGGGCTCAATATTTCCTCGATAATTTTGAAAATGTAAAAGAGGCTGTCGATTATATGAAAAAAGAACCGTTCGTTGTTGTAAGTGATTATATCCCGGGAACTGAACGATTTACTACTCTTCATTTATCTTTATCAGATGCTTCCGGGGATAATGCTGTTTTAGAATACATCGACGGAAAACTGGTTATCCATCACGATCCGTCTTACACTGTAATGACAAACTCCCCTGTTTTTGATCAGCAACTCGCTTTAAATAATTACTGGAAAGGAATCCCGGGCACTATTATGCTTCCCGGAACCAATCGTGCAGCAGACCGTTTTGTAAGAGCTTCTTATTATATCGATGCGATTCCTAAAACTTCTGATACCCGCTCTGCGGTAGCAAGTGTTTTCAGTGTGATCAGAAATTGTTCGGTACCATACGGTATAAGTTCAGAAACAGAACCTAATATCTCTTCAACAAGATGGCGTTCTGTCTCCGACCATAAAAATCTGGTTTACTACTTCGAAACCGTATTCACTCCCAATACCTTTTGGGTAGATCTTAAAGAATTTGATTTCAGCCCCAAAGGAAAAATATTAAAATTAAACCTTGATAATTTTAAAACCTACAACGGAAAAACCAATAAAGACTTTGTAGAAAGCAAGCCTTTTAAATTCCTGGGACTGTAGATCCTTTTCAATCTTTAAACTCAATATAAAGCACTATGACCTTTTTTTCACTAAAAAAAAGAATGCAATTACTTTGCCTGATTGTCTTCTCGATATCAGTAAGCGGGCAGGTGAAAGACTCTGCACAGACCCAACCGGAAGAAGATAATGTAAAATATCCTCAGCTACAGATTAAAGGACTTTTTCAGGCGAGATATCTTGTTGGTATGACCAAAGATGTCGATGTAAACGGACTTCATCATGAAGACGGATCCGGAACTGATAATAATTTCATGCTCAAATACATGAGGGTACAGGTAAGAGCACAGATCAGCAAACGCACTGAAGTGGTCGTATTGGCTAATCTGGCAGATTTCAAAAATGATCCTAAAAGCAGGGTTCTTGAAAATGCTTATTTGAAATACACTTTCAATCCTAAACTTGCCATCACTGTCGGGCAATTCCGTCCGTGGTTCGGGATTGAAGAAACCTACCCTATAGACATCATCAAGTCTTTGGACTGGTCCAATCAGTATACCGAATTCGGAAAATTGGGATGGACAAGTTTCCAGATAGGGATGTCTGCTACCGGGCAGCTTGAGCTGGGAGAAATACCTTTCCAATATGCGGTTTCTGTAGTTAATGGTAATGGAAAGAATCAGGTTAATGATAACGACAACGGAAAACAATATTCAACCCGCCTGGTATTCGGGCTTTTAAAAAAATACAATTTTAACGTTGGTTTAAATGGAGGCATAGGTGAAGTCTTTGGTAAAAAGGTTTACGCCCTTGGAGTTGACCTCAGCTCATTGGTTACTTTTGATCCTAAATGGAGCCTCGATATGCAGTTGGAGGCGAAACAGGCAACAAATCATGTTTTGTATAATTCAATAACACCCGAACAAAGGCCCGACAATCCGGACAATTATCTGATTCGTGGCATTTATTTTTTACCAAACTTAAGATATGAAATCAACCATAGAAACCTCAGCGCCTTCGAATTATCCTGCCGGTATGAATACCTGGACACCAATTTCAGGATGAACTCCAATCCCCGGCAAACGATCACTCCGATGTTTGGTTTAGAGTTTCTTAAAAACTATGGCGCAAGAATTCAATTGGGTGTACAGTTCGACAGATATAAAAAACAGATTGAAAATACCTCACAATACAATAATAATCTATTCATCGTTCAGGTGCAAAGTAGATTTTAATCATTAACACATTACTACTATGAAAGAAATAAATATCAAGAATGTCGCAATAACTTTTGCTGTTGCCCTTATCATCTGGTTTATTCCTGAGCCCGATGGTGTTACCGCAGATGCGTGGCACCTTTTTGCCATTTTCGCGGCAACAATTTTAGGAATCATTCTAAAAGCGGCTCCTATGGGAACCATGTGTATGATGGCTATCGGATTCACTGCACTAACCCAGGTAATTGCACCGGGTGATGCGGGAAAATCAATCACTAAAGCACTCTCCGGCTTTGGAGATAAAGTGATATGGCTGATTGGGATCTCATTTTTTATTGCACGGGGATTTATAAAAACCGGCCTGGGAAATCGTATTGCTTTTTTATTCATAAGGATTTTCGGTAAAAGTTCCCTTGGGCTGGCTTATGGTCTGGGATTAGCGGATGTCTGCCTGGCTCCCGCTATCCCTAGTAATACCGCACGGGGAGGAGGTATCATCTACCCTATTATGAAATCCATGGCTATCAGTTTTGATTCTGTTCCGGAAAAACCGGAAACCCACAGAAAGCTAGGGGCATTCTTAACGCTGAACAGCTATTATATGAACCTGATCGCTTCCTCTATGTTCTTAACAGGAACCGCCAGTAATCCGATGTGTCAGAAATTTGCAGCCAATCTGGGCATCAACATCACTTGGATGTCATGGGCTGCTGCTGGTTTCCTGCCTGGTTTGGTTGCCTTTTTTGTAGTTCCGTTAGTACTCTATAAATTGTATCCACCGGAATTGAAAAAAACAGGTGACGCTCCTAAAATGGCTGCTCAAAAGCTTAAAGACATGGGGCCTATTTCAAGGAACGAATGGCTGATGCTATTGGCATTCTTCATTTTACTGGCACTCTGGATATTTGGCGGAGCACTTTCAATTGATGCTACTACAACCGCTTTTATAGGATTAACCTTACTGCTTCTGACTTCTGTCCTGACATGGGAAGATGTAAAGTCAGAGAAAGGAGCCTGGGATACCATCGTATGGTTTGCCGTACTGGTTATGATGGCAAGCTCACTGAATGAACTCGGCTTTATCGGATGGTTCAGTGACCTGATCAAAGTGAAAATCGGTGGACTGAGCTGGCAGGTGGCCTTTCCAGTAATTATTGTTGTATACTTTTTCAGCCATTATATTTTCGCCAGTGCTACTGCCCATGTCGCTGCCATGTACGCCGCATTGTTAGGTGTAGGTGTTGCCGTGGGGATACCACCAATGTTACTGGCCATGATGCTCGGTTTTCTGGGTTCTATTTATGGGGTACTTACGCATTATGGCCACGGTCCTGCTCCGGTATTTTTCGGAAGCGGCTATGTAGAACTGAAAGCCTGGTGGCTTCGCGGTTTGGAAATAGGAATTGTACTTCTTATTATCTACATGGTAGTAGGTGGCCTATGGATGAAAGTATTGGGATATTATTAAAATAAAAAACAAAAATTATGCTGTCTACCTTGTCAAGAAAAATGCTGATGTGCCTCACAGGATTGTTTCTGAGTTTTTTCTTGCTGATCCATTTCCTGGGAAATCTTCAGCTGTTCCTGCCGCAGGAGCAGGCACATTTGCAATTCAATGCCTACTCTCACTTCCTTTCGGGTAATATTGTAATCAAAATCGTTTCTTATGTCCTGTATGCAAGTATTATTCTTCACGCAGTAGATGGTTTAATCATCACTTTAAAAAACAAAAAATCGGGCGGACGTTATTCTGCCGACAGACGCGGAAGAGCAAGCAAGTGGTATTCCCGGAATATGGGAATATTGGGAACTTTATTACTGATCTTTCTGGTGATCCATTTTCAGAACTTCTGGTATGTATATAAATTCGGTAGTCCGCCATTAGACAATAACGGGAATAAGGATCTTTATATACTGGTGGTGACGGTATTTAAAGAATGGTGGTATGTGATCATTTATGTAATTTCCATGGCTGCCCTATGCTATCATCTTATCCATGGGATCTATAGCGCAGTAAGAACATTGGGACTTTATCATCCGAAGTTTGTAAAATGGTTTAAGACCATAGGAATTGCTTATTCAGTCATAATCAGCATTGGATTTGCGCTCATGCCTGTTTATGTTTTCTTTACCGCTAATTAAAAATAAAACCGATGAAGTTAGATTCTAAAATACCCCAGGGACCATTAGAACAAAAATGGGCTCAATATAAAAAAACGGCAAAACTCGTTAATCCTGCAAACCGTAAAAAGCTGGATGTTATCGTAGTCGGAACAGGGCTGGCAGGAAGTTCCATAGCTGCATCTCTTGGAGAAATGGGCTATAATGTAAAATCATTCTGTTTTCAGGACAGTCCGAGAAGAGCCCACTCCGTAGCAGCTCAGGGAGGAGTAAATGCTGCTAAAAATTATAAAAATGATGGAGACAGTGTTTACAGAATGTTTGTGGATACCCTCAAAGGAGGAGATTTCAGAGCTCGTGAGGCCAATGTATACCGCATGGCTGAATGTTCGTTAAACCTTATTGATCAGGCAGTAGCGCAGGGAGTTCCTTTTGGCAGGGAGTACGGAGGCTACCTCAACAACCGGTCTTTTGGCGGAGTACAGGTAAGCAGAACATTCTATGCCAGAGGTCAAACCGGTCAGCAATTGCTTCTGGGAGCATATCAGGCATTGATGAGGCAGGTTGGTAAAAATACCGTACAATTGTTTTCCAGACATGAAATGCTGGATCTTGTGCTCATTGATGGCAAGGCAAGAGGAGTTATTGTAAGAAATTTGGATACCGGCGAGATTGAACGGCATTCTGCTCATGCTGTTGTATTAGCCACCGGCGGATATGGTAAAATTTATTACCTCTCCACACTGGCCATGGGATGTAATGGCTCAGCAATCTGGAGAGCCCATAAAAAAGGAGCTTTAATGGCTTCACCAAGTTGGATACAGGTTCACCCGACATCATTGCCCCAATCCGGAGATTATCAATCCAAGCTGACCCTGATGTCCGAATCTCTCCGTAATGATGGAAGGATATGGGTTCCTTTAAAAAATAATGAAACCAGATCACCAAATGATATTCCTGAGAATGAACGGGATTATTATCTGGAAAGGCGGTACCCTGCTTTTGGCAATCTGGCACCAAGGGATATTTCCTCCCGGGCTGCTAAAGAAAGAATTGATGCCGGATTCGGTATCGGACCTCTTAAAAATGCAGTATATCTTGATTTTTCCAAAGCAATTAAGGAACAGGGCAAAGAAAAAATTAAGGAAAAATATGGAAACCTGTTCGACATGTATTTAAAAATAACCGGATATGATGCTTATAAAGAACCCATGATGATCTCTCCTTCTGCCCACTTTTCTATGGGCGGATTATGGGTAGATTATGAGCTCATGACAACCATTCCGGGGCTGTTTGCTCTGGGAGAAGCCAATTTTGCAGATCATGGAGCCAACAGACTGGGCGCCAATTCCCTTCTTCAGGCTTCCGTAGATGGCTATTTCATTGCTCCGTATACGATCGCAAATTATCTTTCCAATGAAATCCATACCGGAAAAATATCAACCGATAACCTGGCATTTGAGAATGCAGAAAATGCCGTTAAGCAACAGATTGAACACCTTATCAATATCAAAGGGAACAAAACCGTAGACTACTATCATAAAACCCTGGGCAAACTGCTTTATGATTATTGTGGATTAGCAAGAAATGAAGCAGGCCTGAAATATGCCATTGAAGAAATAAAAAAACTGAAAGCAGAATTTTATCAAAACGTAAGAGTTTCCGGTGATGAAAACCACATGAATACAGAATTGGAAAAAGCCGGACGTGTTGCAGATTATTTTGAAATCGGTGAACTGATGTGCTACGATGCCATCACCCGAAACGAATCTTGTGGAGCCCATTTCCGCGAAGAATATCAGACTCCCGATGGAGAAGCCCTCAGAAATGATTCTGAATTTCAGTTTATTTCTGCCTGGGCATGGAAAGGTGAAAATCAGGAACCTGAATTAATTAAAGAACCGCTTGTATTTGAAGAAATACAGCCCACTGTAAGAAGTTATAAATAAAAAAAAGAAATTATGGATTTACATCTTAAAATATGGAGACAGAAAGACAGAAGCACGGAAGGAAAGCTCGTAAATTATGATTTAAAAGATCTCAATTCCCACATGTCTTTTCTCGAAATGCTCGATACACTTAATGAAAAGCTGATCATAGAAGGAGAAGAACCGGTAGAATTCGATCATGACTGTCGTGAAGGTATTTGCGGACAATGTGGAATCATGATCAATGGCCTGGCACACGGTCCCTTAGAAAACACGACCACATGCCAGCTCCACCTGCGTTCTTTTAAAGACGGAGAAACTATTGTTATAGAACCTTTCCGGGCGGAAGCATTTCCGGTAAAAAGAGATTTAAAAGTTGACCGCTCGGCTTTTGACAGAATTATTTCTTCGGGAGGTTTTGTTTCCGTGAATACGGGACAGGCTCCGGATGCCACGGCCATTGCAGTTACTCACCAGATTGCCGAAGAAGCTTTTGATTCCGCGGCCTGTATCGGATGCGGAGCTTGTGTAGCCACTTGTAAAAATGCGAGTGCAGCATTGTTTACCTCTGCAAAAATAAGCCATATGGCACTTCTTCCCCAGGGAAAAGAAGAAAGGAGCGAACGGGTGATTAAAATGGTTCAGCAGATGGATAAAGAATTATTCGGTCATTGCTCCAACACAGAAGCTTGTGAAGTGGAATGCCCTCAGGGAATATCAGTCCTTAATATCGCGCGTATGAACTATGAATACAGCAGGGCTTTATTTTTCAGAAAAAAGTAAATAAAAAAAGCAAAAGGACAAAAAGGTGAATTTTCTTTTTCGTTATTCTACCCTTTTGCCCTTTTACATCTTATGTTTTAACTTCCTTAGACTTCCTTATCAAAGTACAGCATATAATACTTTCCTTTTTCATCCTGTCCCTGTTCCAGCATCTTCCGGTCACCATGAATGTAGATATGAAAATTTTTATCTAATTTGATAATGCTTTTAAAATGTCGTTGTGTCTTTTTTACAGCCGCTTCACTGATCGGAAATTCTTCAGCAATATTGATCTGCATATCCTGTTCATAATCTGTTTTAAAGTTAACAAAACTCTCAATCACGTGTTCATCACCAAGTACCTCACTTGCAAAATCATCAAGCTTAAACTCTTCTTTTTCTTTAAAGAAATTGATGGATTTATTCAGAAAGTCAGCCTGATCCGCTTTAGAAACCTCAAATTCCTGAGGAAGCTGCTTGGTAATATAGTCCTTGTACACCATTAAAGCTTCCTGGGTATGGAAATACTCATCATCACGCTGCTTTACTTTAAGAAAATCCTCAAACCAGTAATACATATCACCGTTCTTGTTATTATCCACTACAGATAAAACATATCCGCTTTCTTTGTTATTATTATAGATCAAAGCTGCCTTATCAATTTTTGACAAGCCAATACCCTGATCTTTTTCAAGTCCAAAAGTTTCTTCCTGAGGAAATATTTTTAAGAAAGATTCTCTTTTTTCAGTCTTAAAAATACCTATTTTATCCACTTTCTCATCGCCTTCCCTTTCATCTTCAAAGAAAACAATAAACAATTCTCCTCCCTGCACTCTCGGATTTTCAGCAGCTTCAAAAAGGTGTTTGGCAATATTCTCCGATTCCCATAGAAATTTGGCCTTATCCTCAAAAATTTCTGTTACAGAACTGTAAACAGGATTATTGACAAGATAAGTATCACTGTAAAACTGGTACGTTTCTTCTGTTTTAAAAGAACCTAGAAAGTAATCTTCCAGCATTTCTGCCATCCCTTCTTCCAACTGCAGCTCTTCCTGGGAAAGTGTTAAAGACTCACCATTGATCTTATTTCCTACTCTGTGTACTATAATTTTTGAAAACATTTTTGATTTTTATGGATTGCAAAGATATTAATAATATCAAATACCGGACAGCATTTCATTCTGATAATAACCTTATCATTTTGAATGGTTTTCTGGCTGTATAAACATCAGTAATATAAGTTCAATAAATTGATATACAGTATATTAAAATAAAAACACTTTCAAAGGAACACATTTGGCATCACCATTCTCAAAACATAAAAAAATGGACTTAAAGACCTTAAACAGAATAGACCGGCTGCGAAGATTAAAAAGCAGAGGACCGAAAACCCCGAAATGGATGAAGCCTTATCACTTGCTATTCATAGCATTTCTTGTACTCTTTATTTTCGGAGGATTTATCAGATTTTTAGAACAAAACCATTATTAAATAAATATGAATTACTTACAGGCCGTTCAGGAAATTACAGAAGTTATTCCTGATATACAGTACGAGTTGGATGAGCACAAAACACAAAGTTCTTATTATGCCATGAGCACTTTTACAGATCATATCAAGCGAATGATCCGTCAAAATGAAAGGACACTCCTTTTTAAAAGTTTAAAAAAGATGAGTAACATCTATAAAAACGGAGATGCTATGCTTAAGAATGCTATAGAATGTACTTTTATTTATTCCCTCGATAATGTCACTATCCTTTGTAATGAAGAATACCGGAAAGCAATCTTTAGCCACATGTCCAGGGATTTGCAAAAAATATATGCCAAGCAGATTTACAATCATGGCATATAATGACAGTATTTATCATCAGAAAAAGAATCCTTTTGTCACTTTAAGGAGATTTTCCGTGGAAAACGGTTGATAAAAACCAGTCACCTTATTTTTTTTATTACATTTTTCAGGTATTTCATTACACAATTATCATCACTATGAAGACAAAAATCAGAAAACAATTCGACTGGAAACAGTGGAAAGAAGCGAATTCCAGACACAATATCGAAATATTGGCAACTCATATTGCTTTAATAATCGGAGTATTTATTGTTGCATCATACTTATAAGTTTGGTATAATTTTGGCGGCAATAAAAGTGTTTGAAAAATAAAATATTATTTATGATGAACGAGCCAATGCAAACTATTAATGAAGAGACAGCTGTAGAGTATTTAAAATTTTTCTATCCCACTCTTAGAAGTGAAATTACTCAATTATCAATGCAAAAAAATTTCGCCGGTATTATTCAATCCACGGTAAATTACTTGAAGAACCTCTTACGGGAATCCAAGATTAATATTATCGGCCATCATATCAAATTGATGGAAGGAATTTACCGTAATGCGGATACTTATGTTAAAGATATTATCGAAAATCTTTTCGTAAGATCATTTGAAAGCTTTAAAAAGCATACTAAGATACAACACTGGAATGCGATCTTTCAATATATGCCGGTTAATTTCCAGGAAATTTACCTGGAACAGCAGAAAAAAGATCAGATATTTTTTGGTAAAAAATAAATAGCAAAATGCCCCGGAATCTTTCAATTCCGGGGCATTTTTATTGGATGATATCAATCTCTTTACTGATCTTTTTTCTTCACGAAAACTTTTTGAATGGTTTCAAGTTCTTGTCTGTTCAATTTTGTAGTTTTTTCAAGTTTCGCTAAAAAAACATCTACTTCCTCCGGAGTTGCTGGGGATCCCAGATTTTCGCCTTTGTCATTAAAAGAATCTGTAAGAACCTCACCTTTAGAATTCAATACCAACCAAAAAGGAAGGCCTGCATTCTCACCCTTATATTGATTCATCATTGCTTCGCCTCCGGGATTTTCAAGAACTTTCTTTTCTCCTCTTTCCTGAACATCCACATAGGCCGTAACATAGTTTTTATCAAACAAAGGCTTTGTTTCCGGAAGATTCATATTCTTTTCCATCAGTTTACACCATTGGCACCATGACGCATGGAATACAAGAAGTACATTTTTATTTTCCTTTTTAGCATCTGTAAGAGCTTTGTTAAGGACTACATCTGCTTTTTCCTGCGCAAATCCCAACTGAAATAAAAGTACAGTAAACACCAGGATTATTTTAGAATATTTCATTTCAATATTTTTTAAGTTAATACAACACGAATTTAGGTAATTTATCAGGAATTTATAAATAATAAAATACAAAATCAAAAAACTGCTGGTTTTCCGTCTGGTATCTATACATATTTACACTATTATTTTAACACTGTTTCATCCACTGAAATACGTCGGAAGACAATCAAAGGTTCTTTTTTCCTTACAATGTCCAATGTGTTCTGAACTAAAAAAGTGAGCAGTATATAAAAGAGAATCAGGATTGAGACAAATGCAATTCCATGCTGTCTGTATCCAAAAATCCCTTTTCCCCATGAAATCAATATCCATTGTATCATATACATGGAGGTGAGGTTTTTACTGCAATATTTTAAAACTTTCATCCATGTATTTTCCTTTGCTTTACTTGTCAGTCTGAAAATAGCCCAAAGAAATATCAGCGTCCATCCTGCAAAATAAATTACACCTCCAGGCCCCATATGATAAAAACCATTGTAGTGATAATTCCCATACATAAAAACCAAAGGAGCACCTAAGGCAATAAATATAAGCCCGACGTAGAGCATATTTTTAAACAATTGCGGCCCGTTATAATTCAGCTGCTGAAACCATTTCCCAAAAAACATCCCGATAATAATAAAAGACATCCATGGAAAAACAGGAAAGTACACATAAGCAGGAAAATTATTATTAAAAAGAAGATCCAGAATATAGTTAACGACAGGAAAATTAATATGAATACCGCTTACTTCTCTTGATACAAGAGCCACCAAAAGACCTATCGCAAGGATACCATATTTATTCTTCACATATTTCCTGATAAATCCTACAAAAAGGAGAGACATTCCTGCCAGTTGCAAGATATCCCCCAGCAGTGCCAGATATAGATATTGCTGCTCTATCGGACCATGCCATCCATATTTTTCGATAAAATGTGCAGGAGCAAAACCTAAAATTACGGGAACAATGAACTTCATAAAATTCATAAAAAAAGCCGCTAATAAAAGTAAACCTCCCCGTTTGATGGCACTTGTTAAACTTTGATGGCTGGAAGTCATGAATGTGATTCCCATACAAATCAGAAAAATAGAAGTCCCTCTTCCTAAAAAGACAATAAAACTTCCAATTGCCGTATCTGATTGTGATTTCACATTGGCAAATATGAGTAAGGTATGAATGATAATCATCCCTATTACACTCATTCCTTTTATCAGGTCCAATGTTAAGATTCTTTTGTTGAGTTGTTCCATAGTTTTGTTTTAATTCAATAGATATAGTTGATAATCAAACTGTTTTAGTTTGTTAAAATTTAATTTTTATTAATTCTAAATAAAAACAAATATACTTATTTAAAATAAATAATCAAGTTCCATGATCAATTTCATCGGTATTTTATCCAATGGTTTATTAATATTATTTCCCGCTTATTTTTTACTTTAACTTTTTTGTAATTTAGATGAATGCATTTCCGGGCTCATGCTGCTTACATTAGAGAATAAACAAAATGATTGATATAAAAAAATACTCAGATCAAAAGGGACACCCTGAACCTAGGCGTGTCATTAGGTATACGCTGTTCTGGTGCAAGAGCGGGCATGCTGAAATTCTGATTGACGAGCATTTTTTTATTCTGGAAGCCAATCAAACCGTAACCATTACTTCAGGACAATTTCATCAGTTAAAATCTGTTGAAGGCGAATTAACGGCTCTTGAATTCACGCTTGATTTTTTCAGTAAAAGCGACAGCGATATAGAGCTCATTTTCCATAACGGGTTGTTCTGCCATTTCGGTATGAATGAAAAGATCACGATACACCGTCCGGACTTCTTTACAGAAACACTTAAACAGATTGAAGATGAAATTAATGAAAAGCCTTATCAATATCTCATTTCTACCCATTCATTGGTTGAATTATTGTTAATAGAAATCAATCGCAGTAAAATTGCAAATGGTGATGATATCTGGAAACCTGATGCTTTATTTTTAAAGTTTCTGGAAAATGTCCGCCATAATTTTTCGCAGAATTATCCGGTATCCTATTTTGCCGATATTCTGGGGACTACAGAAGCAAAGCTCAATGAGGTCTCTAAATTGCACACCAATAAAACAGCACTGAACGTCATCTACAGTCTCATTATTTCTGAATCTAAAAGATTATTGCTCTACGAAAAGCTCACGGTTAAAGAGATCGCTTATCAGTTGGGATTCAATGATCCTTTTTACTTTTCAAACTTCTTTAAAAAGCACACTTCCTTATCTCCCAAGGATTATCAAAAGGCAGTGAAAAACTAAATCTTATATGCTTTTCCCAGGATTGTCTATTCTTTAGCTACGAGTCATTCGCGAAATTTGTACTTATAATTCAACCAATAAAATAATGAGTATGAAAGCGAGACAGGACATAGCTGTTTTCCTATTAAGAATAGCCCTTGCTACCGGATTTTTATCCGCTACTGCCAGCAGACTGGGACTTTGGGGAAACCGGTCTTCGGGATGGATAAATTTTATAAACTATACCGCAGAAACCAATTCATTCTTACCCAGGTCATTAGCACCATTCATTGCAACGGCATCAACTATTATAGAGTTGTCGCTCGGTATTTTATTATTGGTGGGATACCAAATCCATAAAGCAGCTTTATTTGCATCATTCCTCACTTTATTATTTGCTTTGGCAATGTCTTTTTCTTTTGGACTTAAAGAGCCTTTGGATTATTCAGTATTTGCATTCAGTGCCGGAGCATTTTTACTCAGTACTTTTCCACATTATAAATGGAACCTTGAAGATTTTTTGAATCAATAACAATTAAAAATAAATTACAATGAACACTAACATTCACGATTACATCGTAAAAACAGAACAAAAAGAATGGCAACCTTTAATTGAAAAAGGAATTCACTATGAAGGCATCTTCGTTAAATCTCTGAAATTTGATCCTGAAAAGAACAGATCAACCACAATTCTTTTAAAATTTGATCCGGGAGCAAGCTACCCTTATCACAATCATCCGGCAGGAGAAGAATTGTTTATTATGGAAGGGGATGCCATTATTGCCGGAGCGCGTTTGGAAAAAGGAGATTATTTGTATACACCTCCTAACTTTAAACACTCTGTAAAATCAGAAAACGGATGTCTGATCTTCTTTATGATCCCCGAAGAGGTTGAAATTCTTTAAAAGACAACTCCTTTATTTATAAAAAAACCGCAGTAAAAAAATCTTTTACTGCGGTTGTATTATTAAAGGTAAGTATATACTTACAACTTATTATTTCACTTCTTCGAAGTCTGCATCCTGTACATCATCACCTCCTGCATTTCCGCCAGGATTCTGAGCTCCGGCATCAGCACCCTGAGCTTGTTGTCCTGCTGCATACATTTCTTCTGAAGCAGCCATCCAAGCTGCATCCAAAGCTTCAGTTTTAGCTTTTACATCGTCAGAATTTTTAGCTTCAAATGCTGTTTTCAGCTCTGCTGCTGCAGCTTCTATGGCTGCTTTTTTATCTGCAGATAATTTATCTCCAAACTCTTTCAATTGCTTTTCAGTCTGGAAGATCAATCCGTCTGCTTTATTGAAGATCTCAACTTCTTCTTTTCTTTTCGCATCCGCTGCAGAATTTTCCTGAGCTTCTTTTTTCATTCTTTCGATTTCTTCGTCAGAAAGACCTGAAGAAGCCTGGATTTTGATAGACTGCTCTTTACCTGTACCTTTATCTTTAGCAGATACACTTAAGATACCGTTGGCATCAATATCGAAAGTAACTTCGATTTGAGGAACTCCTCTTGGTGCAGGTGGAATATCTGTAAGATCAAATCTACCGATTTCCTTATTGTCATTGAACATTGGTCTTTCACCTTGTCCTACTCTGATGCTTACAGCTGGCTGGTTGTCAGAAGCTGTAGAGAATACTTCAGATTTTTTCGTTGGGATCGTAGTGTTCGCTTCAATTAATTTAGTGAATACAGAACCCATTGTTTCGATACCTAAAGAAAGTGGAGTAACGTCAAGAAGTAATACATCTTTTACATCACCTGTTAATACACCACCTTGGATAGCTGCACCAATAGCTACAACCTCATCCGGGTTAACTCCTTTAGATGGTTTCTTACCAAAGAATTTTTCCACTTCTTCCTGAATGATCGGGATTCTTGTAGAACCACCTACCAGGATTACTTCGTCGATATCAGAAGTTGATAAACCTGCATCTTTTAATGCCTTAGCAACCGGCTCCATAGATCTTCTTACAAGATCAGCAGATAACTGCTCGAATTTAGCTTTAGTTAAAGTCTTCACTAAGTGTTTAGGACCTGTAGCTGTAGCTGTAATATATGGTAAGTTGATTTCAGTTTGTGGAGAAGAAGATAATTCGATTTTTGCTTTTTCTGCAGCTTCTTTCAATCTTTGAAGAGCAATAGCATCTGCTTTCAAATCTACACCTTCTTCAGCTTTGAATTCATCAGCCATCCAGTTGATGATCACATCATCGAAGTCATCACCTCCTAAGTGTGTATCACCGTTTGTAGACAATACTTCGAATACACCATCTCCTAAATCAAGGATAGAAATATCGAAAGTACCACCTCCAAGGTCATATACCGCAATCTTTTGATCTTTGTGATTTTTATCAAGACCGTACGCTAAAGCTGCAGCAGTAGGCTCATTGATAATTCTTTCTACTTTTAAACCTGCGATTTCACCCGCTTCCTTAGTAGCTTGTCTTTGTGCATCATTAAAGTATGCAGGAACAGTAATTACCGCTCTTGTTACTTCTTGTCCAAGATAATCTTCAGCCGTTTTCTTCATTTTCTGAAGAATCATTGCAGAAATTTCCTGTGGTGTATATTCTCTGTCGTCGATTTTTACTTTTACAGTATCATTTGGTCCGGATACAACTTCGTAAGGTACTCTTGAGATTTCTTTAGCATCTTCTTTAAAATGAGTCCCGATAAATCTTTTAATAGAGTATACAGTTTTCTTTGGATTCGTTACAGCCTGTCTTTTTGCAGGATCACCTACTTTTCTTTCACCATCTTCTGTAAACGCTACGATAGAAGGAGTTGTTCTTTTTCCTTCCGCATTAGGGATAACAACAGGGTCTTTACCCTCCATTACAGCAACACAAGAGTTGGTCGTTCCTAAGTCAATTCCAATTATTTTACTCATAATATTTTTTATTTTTCTAATTTTTAATTTGATTTACACTGTACATTTCTCAATATTCGTACCATTCAAATATATATGACAAATTGACATACATTATCAGAGAACATGGACGCAGCCGGCCATCGCATAAGTCAGCACTCAAAAATATTCCTTTATATATCAACAATTTATGAATAATCTGGTTTAAGACTTTTTTGCCATATTGAGCTAACCAGCATGACCATTCTGGCATATTAATTGCTTGGATTTGTCCAATATTCTATTTACACAAACACACACGATGAAAAATGAAATTAACTACTTCCTGTTATGGTATGAGCCTACCCTAAATTCTAATACTATATAACACTCCCAATTCAACTTATTGTCTAAAAGATACTGAATACGGATATTCCACATCTGTTTTAAATATAACACATCCATGTCTTCCAGTTGTGTTTTGTGCTATATCCATTCTTAAATTCTTTAACAGTAACTATATAAGCTAGCAGCTTTTGCTCCTGGCCGGGTATTATTATTTATAAAAAGCCTTCAATACATAATATACAATAACATATAAATAAACACATATGAAAACAAAAATGCTATTTTTATCCTCAATTTTGTTGTTTGAAATAACATCTGCACAAATAGGGATCGGAACATCTAACGCAAGAGGAGCTCTTGATATCAATAAACCTACAACCAATGATCATGGATTGGTATTACCTACAAATTCAAGTACTTCTAAAATATCTAATCCTTTGGGTGGAGAGGTAGCAATCGGAACAATTATGTATGATTCAACAGAGGATTGTGTAAAAGTTTATAAATCTAAAGGATGGTCTCAGTGTCTGGGTGAAGGCATTAATCAGGGATTTGTTTTGGATTGTAGTAGTGGAACACTAACAGGAACTTATACGCAGTCTATACCTAGCAGTGGAACTAAAACCATTAATTACACAGGAGCAAGCGGACAAAGTTATAACGCAATATCTGTAGCTTCAACAGGAGTTACAGGCCTTACAGCTTCGGCACCCGCAGGGGCTTTAGCCAATGGAAACGGGTCAATCACTTTAAATATTTCAGGAACGCCATCCGGAAGTGGTACAGCTAATTTTACCATAAATATAGCAGGACAAACCTGTACTTTTATAATCAATATCGGCCAACCACAAGTAAGACACGTAAAAATATTATCAATTATTCCTGATGCCTGGAATTCCAATTTATCCAATGGCAGATATACAAATATTGCAAGATCCAAATTAAATAATTCTTCTAACTTTGGCCCTTCAGGAAAAGTTAAAGTAACAGGATTTACCTACGACACCTTTAATATATACTCTAACAGTGCCCAGGAGCTGGAATATGCAATAGACAATGCAGATATTATTTGGATAGGCTACATAAGCAATAGCTATTTTACTCCGGAAAAAAGACAAATGCTGGACAAAAAAATCAGAGAAAAAAAGAAATTCTTCTTTATTGGTAACGATAATTACAACGGAGGATATTTTCCGGGTAAAACCAGTTTTGCAGGGCACACGTTTGATTATTTCAGATTCGGAACCATTTCGAATAATATCATATCAACGACAAACGGACCTGATAAAGGAATTTTCGGGAACCTATCCGACGGAGCTCCTATAAAAATGTACAGAGCTATTGGTAAAGTAACGAATTACCCTTCCGGATCTACCGCATTTATACGGAATACAGATGGAACAACTAATGCAGTAAGCAGTGATAATTTGGTAATTGTATCAGATATTAATTGGTATACAAACTATGAAAGAGCAGACGGTTTTTATGGAAGCTCAAGCAGCTGCTCAGACAACAACAACTCTATATTATTCTGTAATATTTTTGAAAAGGCAGTACAATACGTCTTAACTCATTAAATAACATTTAAAATATCTCCAGACTTTAAAAAGGTTGCCCATTGTGGCAACCTTTTTCAGCATATTTCTCACAATACAAATGGTAAAAACAGTTGTCGTATACAAAATCGCATTCTAGTTTCTACATACGTATAAGACAATGATATTTGGATTTTGGCACATATATTGATAATAGGAGTACCCAACACAAACATTCAAGATGAAAACCAATGAAATTTCTTATTTTATAAAAAATTATTCATACCCTATTTTTCTTTAGGGCACTGATAAACCATATTCATATTATCGGGTTCACCTAATTTAAAAAGATCAATATCAACAATTTAGACCATAACCGGTAAGAATATATTTCATTATAAACATAAATAAATACAAATATGAAAAGAAATTTTTTTCTACTTTCAATGCTTTTAGCATTTAAAACAATTTATTCCCAAGTAGGTATAGGGACAACAACTCCAAGAGGTGCACTGGACATCAATAAGCCGACGACTAACGAATTTGGGTTTGTACTACCAACCAACACCAGCACAACAAAAATAATCAATCCTCAAGGAGGAAATATTGCTGTTGGAACAATGATGTATGATTCTACTGAGGACTGTGTTAAGGTGCATAAATCTACAGGATGGTCCAATTGCCTTAGTGATAACAACAACATAGCAGGTAAAATAGACAATCTGGAATGCAATGGTTCTTTGACTGGAACTTATAATCAAGGGACACTTAGTAATGGTATGAAAGTAATCAACTATACGAACGGAAATGGAAAGGCTTATGATGCTATAAACGTCGCATCAACAGGAGTTATAGGACTTACCGCTACCGCTCCGGCCGGAACATTAAATAATGGTAACGGAAGCATTACTTTAAATATTTTTGGAACACCAACTACATCCGGAACAGCAACATTCATAATCAATTTTTTAGGGAAAACATGCACATTCACGGTCAAGGTTGAGCAGCAGATCCGCACCATAAAAATACTATCGCTGGTTCCTGATGCCTGGTCTACAAACTTATCAAATGATCCCTATACAAGTGTTGCCAGGTCTAAACTCAATAATTCATCCCACTTCGGACCGTCCGGAACTGTAAAAATATCTGGATTCACGTATAGTACCTTTGATGTTAGTACAGGGACTGCACAGGGACTGCAAACAGCTATTGATAATGCTGATATCATCTGGATCAGTTATATAACCAACGGAAATATCAATGCGGAAATGAGGAATGCTCTGGAACAAAAAATCAATGAAAAGAAAAAATTCTTTTTTATTGGTAACGATAATTATAATGGTTCGGTTTTTCCGGGAAAATCCGTCTTTTCAGGACAGACATTTGACTACTTTAATTATGGTAATTATTCTGGTTCTATTGTATCAACAACAGTGGGACCTGATAAAGGTGCATTTGGTACGCTACCAGCCGGTACACAAATAAATATGACATTAGCCGTCGGAAAAATGACGAATTACACATCCAATTCCACTCCTTTTATGAAAAATATGGATGGAACTGTTAATTCTATCATTGCTGATAACTTAATCGTTGTTTCGGATATTAACTGGTACATCAATTACCAATCAGATGATGGTTTTTATCAGGGATCCTCAAGTTGTTCCGATAACAGCAAATCCATTTTGTTTTGTAATATATTTGATAAGGCTATCAAATATGTATTAAGTCATTAATTTGCTATTACATATAATTTTATAGAAGGCTGCTGTAAAAGCAGCTTTTTTATTTACAGTAAAATATGTGATATTCTCAGGGATCAAAACAATTACATTCTTAATCAAAGTTTAATCTTGTTTATCCACTTTCAATATGTATTAATCCTTATTTTTGATAAATTTTACACACAAATATGTCAATACACTTTAATCCGAGGGATATTACCTGGCTCGCTTTTAATGAGAGGGTTTTACAGGAGGCAATGGACGAAAATGTTCCATTGCATTTAAGAATACGTTTTCTGGGAATTTTTTCCAATAATCTTGACGAATTTTTCAGAGTACGTGTTGCCGGATTAAAGCGAGCCATGGATTTTAAGGAGAAAGTAATTGCGGAATCCTTCTACCAGCCACCTTCGAAAATTTTACAAAGGATCAATGAAATTGTGATCAGACAACAGCAGAATTTTGATAAAACCTGGAAAAAAATCCAGAATGAAATGGCTGATCAGAATATTTTCATCAAGAATGCTAAAAACTTAACCGTACTCCAGAAAGAATTTGTCAGAAAATATTTTGATGAAGTGGTAGAATCCAATGTCATTCCTATTCTTCTTCATGAAAACACATCAATGCCATACTTAAGAGATAAAAGTCTTTATCTGGGTGTTGCCATGAGAAAAAAAGACTGGCAATACCAGAGTAATTATGCTATCATCGAAATACCGTCACGCTTTGTGGGAAGGTTTGTTTTGCTCCCTACTGAAGATCCAAAGGAAAAAAATGTAATGTTACTGGAGGATGTTATCACTTTCAACCTGCCTCATATTTTTTCTTATTTTGGATATGACGAATTTGCTGCAAATGCATTTAAAGTAACTAAGGATGCTGAAATGGATCTTGATAATGACATCAAAACCAATTTTGCAGAAAAAATAGAAAAAGGGCTTAAGAACAGAAGAAAAGGAAAACCGACAAGATTCGTTTTCGATAAAGATATGGATAAAGCTTTACTGGAATTATTAATCCGTAAGCTCAATCTCACTAAAAAAGACAGCATTATTCCCGGTGGAAAAATTCATAACTTTAAGCATTTCATGGATTTTCCGGATGTTTTTGAAGCTTATGCCAGACCTGTGGAAAGAACTTCTTTTAGCCATCAGGCTTTTGAACATGGCGAAAGGGTAACTGATGTGATCATGAAAAATGATGTGTTGCTCACTTTTCCATACCATAAATATAATCCGGTTATTGATCTTCTTCGTGAGGCGGCAATGGATCCTGATGTAAAATCAATACAGATTACAGCTTACAGACTGGCAAGCAGTTCGAAAATTATCAATGCATTGATCTATGCTGCACGAAATGGAAAAGAGGTTACGGTAATGCTCGAACTTCAGGCCCGGTTCGATGAGGAATCCAATCTTGAATGGAAAGAAATGCTCGAGCCGGAAGGTATTACCGTTTTAGTTGGAATTCCGGATAAAAAAGTTCATGCTAAGCTTTGTGTTATCAAGAAAAGAGCCCACAACAAAACCATTCAGTACGGATTTATCAGTACAGGGAATTTCAATGAAAAAACGGCCAGAATTTATGGAGATCATTTATTAATGACTGCAGACAGAGGAATTATGGCAGATATCAATAAAGTTTTCAACGTCCTTAAAAAACCTAAGGAAGATTACCTTGCTGTTCTGAAAACCTGTAAAAGTTTAATGGTCTGCCCACAATTCATGCGTGAAAAGATCGTCCATCATATCGATAAAGAGATCGAAGAAGCAAAAGCAGGGAGAAGAGCAGAAATTATTGTTAAAGCTAATTCGGTAAGTGACCGTGCTTTAATTACAAAACTATATGATGCAGCTTTAGCAGGAGTGGTTATAAAAACAATTGTGAGAGGAATTTATTGCGCTGTCAATCAAAAAGAATTTAAAGAAAAAATAAAAGGTATAAGTATTGTTGATGAATATCTGGAACATGCCAGGGTCATGTATTTTTACAACAAAGGAGCTGAAGACATGTATATTTCATCAGCAGACTGGATGACCAGAAACCTTGATTACAGAATTGAAGCGGCAGTAAAAATAACAGATAAAGAACTGAAAAAAGAGCTGAAGGACATCCTCGATATACAATTGAGAGATAATGTAAAGGCCAGGATTCTGGATAAAAAACTGAGTAACGAATATGTAAGAAATGACAAGCAGGAATGTCGTTCTCAAATTGAAACTTATAAATATTTAAAAGCTAAAACGAGTACAAAATGAAGATCGCAGCAATAGATATAGGAAGTAATGCAGCAAGACTTTTAATCAATGAAGTAAAAGATAACGGCAAACACCCGGAATTTATAAAGCTTAATCTTTTGCGGATTCCTCTAAGACTGGGTATGGATGTCTTTACCCGTGGAGAAATAGGACCTGAAAGGGAAAAAATGGTGATCGATTCAATGAAAATTTTCAGTGACCTGATGAAAATTTATAAAGTGGAACACTACAGGGCATGTGCGACAAGTGCCATGCGCGATGCTGTAAATGGAAAAGATATCATTGAACAGGTTAGAAAAACTTCAGGCATCAACATTGAAATTATATCAGGAGATGAAGAAGCTACCCTGGTGTATGAAAATCATGTGGCCGAAGGTCTGGATAAAGACTTCGCCTATTTATATATCGATGTTGGCGGTGGTTCTACTGAGCTTACATTCTATGAAAATGACAAAATGGTGTATGAAAAATCTTTCAATATTGGAACCATCCGGTTACTCAACAATCTTGTTACTCCGGACAACTGGTATGAGATGAAGCAGGAGGTCAAGAAAAATATAATGAGCAAGAAACCGATTGTTGCTATCGGATCTGGAGGAAACATCAATAAAGTGTTTTCAATGAGTAAAACCAAAGACGGAAAACCAATGTCTTTAGCTCATCTTAAAAAGGTATATAAAGAATTTGATGAACTCAGCGTCGATGAAAGAATGACAAAACATAATCTGAGAGAAGACAGAGCTGATGTGCTGGCCCACGCATTAAAGATTTTCAATAGTGTAATGGCATGGGCAGATATCAACAGAATCTTTGTTCCGAAGATTTCCGTAGCGGACGGGCTCATCCATAATATCTACAGTAAGCTACAAGAAAAGAAATAAATGAATAGCACATTATAAAAATAAAAGTCATTTGCCACTACGCATCTGACTTTTTTATTTTTAAAACCAATTTTTATTAAATCTGCCTTCTTGGGCCGTCTTTTGGGGTAATTTAAAACAATCGGTCAAGGACACTGCACCCTTTTACAAGAATTTTCGCGATGTTCTTTTATTAAAATTTACTTAAAATATGGTTATGTTTGAAAATTTCATTATTCGGAAAACATGGGTAACCTCTGGGAAGAGAGCACATTTACCTTTTATTTTAAAGTTAATCAAACGCAAATGTTTAATTTTTTTTATAAAAGTTAATTTTTTTTAAAGTAAATTTAAGTGCGAAATCGTTATAAAAGTATAATCTTAGTAACATGAGTTCAAACCCAATTAAAATAATAATAACAGGTGCCACAGGAATGGTAGGAGAAGGCGTGCTGATGGAATGTCTTGAAAACCCCGGTATTTCAGAAATTTTAAGTGTAAGCAGGAAACCGTCAGGAAAAAAGCATGCTAAATTAAAAGAGTATATCGTTCCAGATTTTCTAAGCATCACTGAAAATGATGAAAACCTGAAAGGTTATGATGCCTGCTTTTTCTGTGCAGGGATCAGCAGCGTGGGAATGAATGAAGAAGATTATACAAAAATAACATATGATACAACTCTCCATTTTGCAAATGCTGTTTTGAAGCAAAACCCCGGAATGGTTTTTAATTATGTTTCCGGAGCCCATACAGACAGCACAGAAAGTGGAAAGACAATGTGGGCAAGAGTAAAAGGAAGAACCGAAAATTCTTTAAAGAAGTTAGGATTCAGATCTGCCTATAACTTTCGTCCGGGATTTATGAAGCCCGTAGAAGGTCAGGTTCATGTCAAATGGTTTTTCAAACCTATTATATGGCTTTTTCCTGTTTTACTCCCGTCTCAATCATTAACATTGCATGAAGTAGGAAGAGCTATGGTCAATGTAGTAAAAAAGGGGTACCCAACATCAGTTTTAGAAATTCGAGACATTAAAAAACTTGCGATATGAGAGAAATGTTAAAAAGAATTATCCTTGTTATTTTTATCCTACTGGTTTTGACAGCAATTTCAGGTTTTCTGTATACCCAGAAACATCCGCTTGAAAAAGCATCCAATGAAAAACAATGGATGCAAAAAGCCATTAATCAAAAGCAGGTTGGAAACTAATAAGCATAGACCCCTACATTATTATTAATCATTTGTTAAGATTGCATTAAAATATTTACAAGGTATAAAGTTCATTTTTGCATTAATCAAAATTTAAGGTAAAAATGACGAAAAACTATCTTTTTAGAGGCTTCCTGCCTATTGCTGTCCTGTTTCAAGGCGGTCTTTTCGGACAATCGTTGATCCATTACTGGAATTTCAATAACAATGCTTCTCAAGCCTCTATTACCACTCCGACATCCTCGCTGGTAAACGGCTCTTCACTTGCTGCTATTACAGGGGGAACAAGTGTTATTGATTTTGCAGGAGGATCAGGTCAAAATTTCGACACCAATAATTTAAATGCCAGGAATAATGATCCTGCCGGAACCCATTTAAGGTTTAACAACCCTATTGGTGGTGGACTTCAATTTTCCCTGCCTACTACCGGATATCATAATGTAGTGGTAAAATTTACAACCAGAAGATCTGGTTCAGGGGCAGGAACACAAATCTGGTCATATTCCCTTGACGGAAATACTTTTACTAATTACCAGAGCGTTACTCCGGTGGATGACGTCCCTCAGTTAGTTACTTTTGATTTTTCAAATATTGCAGGAGTTTCCAACAACCCCAATTTTAAATTAAAAGTTGAATTTGCTACGGGATCGGGAGGAAATGCAGGAAATAATCGTTTTGATAATTTTACGGTAGATGCTGTAGCAACCGGTTCCACAGATACTACTCCACCTACAGTAACGTATCTTCCGGCTAATAATACCAATAATACATCCACAACAATAAATCCGAGTATTTCGTTTAATGAAAATGTCAGACATATTGATAACGCTGCAATCACTGATACCAATGCACAAAATCTTGTTGAATTCAGGGTGGCAAATGCTTCGGGCTCACAGATACCGTTCACAACTACTTTTAGTAACAATGCAATCACGATTATTCCTGGCACTCCCCTACTTCCTAATCAAACATATTATTTAGCACTAAAACCCAATACCGTTGAAGATTTTAGTGATAATGCTGTTACTTCAGCTACTTCTACTACTTTCACTACGGCAGGTACCACTATTTCACTCGATAAAAATTTCATCAAAGTAAATGAAAATGCGGGTAACCTAAGTTTCAAGATCAATATTAATAATCCTTCCGCCTCTACAGTAAATCTTGTTGTAAAGCCTGCTCCTTTCAGCACAGCCGACAGCAATGATTTTACAGTAAATAATCAAACAATCACTATTACGCCAACCACTACCAGCTATATTGTAAATATTCCGATTATTGATGATATACTCGAAGAACAGCAGGCAGAATATTTTGTAGTAAGCCTTGAAAACCCGGTAGGTGCAACTATTACAGGAGATAATTCAGCCACAATTTATATCGTAGATAATGATAAGGCCGCACCTGTTCCTTCAAATCAAATTCATTTGAACTATATCGGAAGCTTCGATCCTTCCGGAAACAACAACAGTTCTACAGAAATTGTTGTTCATGATCCTGCCACTCAAAGGTTGTTTACGATCAGTTCACTGACCGATGTTTTTGATATTATTGATTTCAGTACTCCAACGGCTCCTGTTGTTATCAAAACGGTAAATATGGCTTCTTATGGAGGAATCACTAGTATCGCGGTTAAAAACGGAATTATCGCAGTTTCTTCTCCAAATGTAAACCCACAACAAAACGGATCTGTTATCTTTTTTGACATTAACGGAAATTTCCTGAAACAAGTTACTGTAGGTGCTTTACCTGATATGATTACTTTTACTCCGGATGGATCAAAGGTTATTACAGCCAATGAAGGAGAACCTAATGACGCCTACACAGTTGATCCTGAAGGCTCCATCAGTATCATTGACATTTCCGGAGGAATAAACAATCTTATCCAAAGTCAGGTTACCACACTCAATTTTACCAATTTCAACACCCAGGAATCTTCTCTTTTTGCAACCGGATTAAGAAAAGTAAGGGCAACGAGTACGCTGGCCCAGGATCTGGAACCGGAATATATAACGGTAAGCTCAGACAGCCAAAAGGCATGGGTTACTCTTCAGGAAAACAATGGGATTGCTGAAGTAAATCTGGTAACGAAATCCATAACGAGTATTTGGGGATTAGGCAAAAAAGATATGAGTTTACCCGGAAACGGTTTTGATGCTTCGGATAATAACGGAGAGGTACTGATTGCCAATTGGCCGGTAAAAACATTTTATACTCCCGATGCTGTACAAAACTATAAAGCAGGTAATACCAATTATATCGTAACAGCTAATGAAGGTGATGAAAAAGATCTTTCCGGGTTCAGCGAAAGAACAACTGTAGGAGCCAATGGCTATCTTTTAGATTCTACAAATTTCCCTAATTCATCTATATTAAAAGCTTCTCACAACCTGGGAAGATTCAGGGTAACCAATGTAAATGGCAATACAGACGGAGATGCCGAATACGAAGAAATTAATGCAATGGGAGCACGTTCTTTTTCCATTTTCAATGCCGATACAAAACAGATTGTATATGATAGTGGAGATCAGTTTGAACGTTATGTTGCATACAGCCATCCATTAATCTTTAACGCAGATAACGAAAGTAATGCAGTTAAAAGCAGAAGCCGTGCCAAAGGTCCGGAACCAGAAGGTGTTGCTTTAGGAACCATAAACGGTCAGACTTTTGCCTTCATCACTTTGGAAAGAACCGGTGGTGTAATGGTTTATAATATTACAGATCCAAATAATGTAACTTTTACGGATTACAAAAATTCGAGATCAACTTCAGCATATGGTGGTGATAACGGCCCCGAAGGAATTATTTACATAGCTCCACAAAATACAACAACAGGCAAAGGCTATGTAGTTATTGCAAATGAAATCAGCGGAACTTTATCGATGTATGAAGTAGTAACACCTCCCACATTGGGAACGGGTGAGGTAAAAGCTGAGCAGGCCACATTTAATGTATTCCCTAATCCTGTGACAAAAGGAAATACTCTATATTTCAACCGCGCACAAGGTTATGAATTGTACGATATGTCAGGAAAACTTTTGAAAAAAGAGAAAAATTCTTTACTTATTGAAACTTCATCACTTGCTACAGGTGTTTACCTCATTAAAACTTCAGAGGGTATACTGAAACGGTTTATCGTAAAATAGAATATACATTAGATTGATAAAAAAGCTCAGGATTTTCCTGAGCTTTTTATATTAATGCATATCATCATAGATCCGAACAAGATCTACAACATTTTTAATTTTTAGCTTATCAAAAATTTTCTTTTTATAGGTACTGATCGTAGACATTTTAAGGTCGAGAATGTTGGCAATTTCTATATTCCCGTTTCCTTCAGCCAGAAGTTTAAATATCTGGAATTCCCTTTTAGAAAGCTTTTCTACAGTACGCCCATCTTTAGAGTGGGACAACAATTTATTGACCATCTTTGACGGGTAATAATACCCCTCTTCAAAGATCGCTGTAATGCCTCTCAATATTTCAGATTCTGAAGCACCCTTATTAAGAAACCCTTCCGCCCCTTCTTCAATATATTGAATGCCTACACTTTCATCATAAGTAGAAAAGATCATGATTTTAAGATCTTCCTGTTTTCCTTTTAATTCCTTTACCATTGTTTTCGAAGTGCTGTCAGGCATATCAATATCCAGAATCACCAGATCATATTGTTCTTTAGAAACTTTGTCCTTGGTCTCAATATAATTTTCAGCAAAATCTATTGTACAGGGATATTGAAGTTTCGATTCCAACAGCAGCGCAGTACCCGTTCTCACAATATAATGGTCATCCGCAATGAGTATTTTTTTCATAGTTCTTAGTTTTTGATCATAACTTCCAAAGGAAACCATGGATATGATTTTTTTGGAGTGCATTTCCTCGTCCGATTTTTAGCAAGATGCAATACAACATGTAGGCCGATACGATCTTTTTGAAAATAAATTTCTCCGTAATAAAGATCTTTCACCGCATTTATACAGCGATTTATTATTTCTTTAGAAAATCCATACCCAAAATTGGCAATTTTGACGATTCCCCATGTGTTTTTAGACTTTTTCATAGTAAACCTTATTGTGATCATTTTTTATTTGTATTGTCAATTAGTGTAGAATCATATATTTGGAAATAATATGGGTTTTATAAGGTATACAAAACCTGATTTATCTTCTGAAATGCTTTGCCATCTTTTTTGTAAAACGATACTACTCGCTCCGAAACAAATTGAAGAGTTTTGTATATAAAACAGGGAAAGAAAAAACATAACAGAAGCAGCCCAAACCTCATATAGTGTTGTAAATAAATTTTTTACAAAAGTAACATTAATAAAACTCACAAAAACATAGAATTATTTCTATATGAATTTAATATTAATTCTAGTTTAATACACCTTATTTAATAAGTGTAACCAATAAAAAAAGACGGGCTATAAAAACCTGTCTTTAAACATATTACATTATTTTAAGTGAATAATTTATTAAAAATAATAATTCACTGGAAATTTTTAAATATATACAAATATGAATTCCTTTTTACGGCTTAGGAGAATCATCTTTTGATCCATCATTTTCAAGAGTCATGTCATCAAAATTCTTTTTCTCTTTCTTCTCAATGATCTTAACAATTTCTTTTTGAACCTCCTCCGGCTTTCCTTTTAAATAGTCCGGTAAATTAAGTCCTGCCATATTGAACAAATCATTTAACGGCGGAACTGTTTTCATCATCCCTGAAACAAAATTAGCCGTAGAATTGTTTCCATCTTTTCCATTTCCACTATCCCAAACAGTAACCTTATCAATCTTGATATTTTTAACTGCTTCTACCTGAGTTTTTACCAGTTCAGGAAGTTTTTCCAATAGCAATAGCTGGAATGCACTGTTAGCATCACCCCCAGCAGCTTTAACCACCTGATCATATCCTTCAGCCTGCTTGGTAAGGATCTCATAGAGACCCTTCGCTTCAGCTTCCATCTTAGCAAATATGGCGTCTGCTTCTCCTTTTGCCTGCAATCTTATTTTTTCAGCTTCAGCCTGTGCATCGATAATCATTTTCTGTTTTGAAATCTCTGCGGGAACTACAATATTAGCCTGTTGTGTAGACCGTTCTCTTTCTGCTCTCGCAGCCTCTGCTTTCTGTTCAGCCACATAAGCCTCTTCAAGTGATTTCGCCGCTTGTACCTTTTCAGCAGCAGTAGCAATTCTTAATGCCTCCGCTTCTCTTTCCCTTCTTTCAGCATCGGAGTTTGCGATGGTAATTTTTGCTTCATTTTCTCCTTTTACAGCAATAGAGTTAGCCAAAGATGTTGCAATACGTGCTTCTTTTGCAGCTTCTGCCTTACCGATAGCCTCATCTTTTCCTGCGGCCGCAATACTGATCTCCCTGTCTTTTTGAGTAATCGCTATCTTAACATCCCGGTCCCTCTGTGTCTCTGCAATCTGAGTATCTTTCTCGCGATCAGCAAGAGCTTTTCCTGTTTCACCGATCTTTGTCTGTTCCGCTACACTGATAATCGCTTCATTGATCGCTTTTGCAGCAGCTTCTTTTCCCAGAGCTTCAATATATCCGGATTCATCCCTGATATCCGTAACGTTTACATTGATTAGCTTCAGGCCTATTTTCTTTAATTCCGTATCAACATTTTTAGAAATATTATCCAGAAATTTATCCCTGTCCGAGTTAATTTCCTCAATGGTCATTGTAGCAATAACCAAACGCAATTGCCCGAATAAAATATCTTTCGAAAGCTCCTGAATCTGCTCGGGAGATAATCCGAGTAAACGCTCTGCTGCATTTCCCATAGAATCAGGATCTGTAGAAATGGCAATCGTAAAACGACAAGGAACATCCACACGGATATTCTGGCGCGAAAGCGCATTGGTAAGATTGGCTTCAATGGAAATTGGTTTCAGATCCAGATAAGCAAAATCCTGGATAACCGGCCATACAAAAGCTCCCCCTCCATGAATACACTTTGCAGAGCTTCCGCCTGTTTTACCGTAGATCACTAAAATTTTATCTGAAGGACATCTTTTGTATCGCGAAATAAGGGCTAAAAATGTGACAAATAGTACGACGACTATTACAACTGTTAAAATAAGGGTTCCGGGAATTTCCATATATCGTTTTATAATTTTAATTAAACTTTCGAAACAACAAGGATCTTGTCATAAATGTATATCACTCTTACAGAATGACTCGACGGAATGCTTTCTTCAGCTTCCGTCATCGCCTGAAGCTCGTGGTTTGTTCCTTTTAAGGAGATCTGTATCTTTCCCATTCCACTCATCTTTGGAGGAATCGTGATATACACCTCACCCGTTCTTCCGATAAGATCTTCCATTTTAAAGGTATTGTCTTCTGTTAATTTTAAAATCTGTAGAATAAGAATAAAGAAAAGGAAAAGAAAACCTGTTCCGATAAGAATAGCTACAAGAAACAACAGTGCTTTGCTTCCTATGGAATCATAAAAGGCCACTCCACCCCATCCGAATCCTAAAAGGAAATTAACCAGATTCCTGAAGGAAAACAGTTGGAAAGGACTGTCACCATGCGGTGCATCACCACTGAAATCTGTATGAACAGCCCCAGTATGGTCACCTCCGATAAAAGTAAGGATTGTCTGAATTAAAAATATTAAACTGGCACCCAAAGCGATATACCAAAAGCCTTGATTCAGAGGTTCTAAATTTTCTATAAATCCAAACATATTGATGTGTTTTAACAAATATAACAAAAACCACCATATGATTCGGAAAAGGACCATAATAAAAAAGACAGGCTATAAAAACCTGTCTTCGTTATCTTTACATCTTAATTGATGTTACTCTACGCTTATTACCTTTTCGATCTCCGGAGCGTGCTGCTTTATTGTATTTTCTACACCCAGTTTAAGTGTTGAAAAGTTCAAAGAACATCCGGAACAGTTTCCTAAAAGTTTTACATAAACCGAGTTATCTTTCACATCAATAAGCTCAATATCACCTCCGTCTTTATTCAAAAACGGACGGATACTTTCTAAAGCCTCCATTACTCTTGTTACAGTATCTTCGTGTGCTACGTTTGTTTCCATATTTTTCAGTTCAATTCGGTTTTTTTTCAAAATTTAATTTGAATATTATTTTTTTGCCTTTGGAGAGCATCCTGCCATAGTTGTGATCTTTACAGCTTCAGTAGGTGGAAGGTTTTTATTCCTTTCTACAAGACTTTCTACCATGTTACGTGCTGTTTCCGTATAAATATCTGCGATTTTGGAATTTTCCTGCAATGCTGCCGGCCTTCCGACATCTCCTGCCTCTCTTATACTCTGGATCAGAGGAATTTCTCCCAGTACCGGAATTCCAAGATCATCAGCTAAATATTGTGCTCCCTGGTTTCCAAAAATATAATATTTATTATCAGGTAATTCTTCAGGTGTAAAGTACGCCATATTTTCGATTAATCCAAGAACCGGAATATTAATACTTTCCATCTGGAACATGGCAATACCTTTTCTTACGTCTGCCAATGCAACATGTTGAGGTGTACTTACAATCACAGCTCCTGTAACAGGCACTTCCTGAATAATTGATAAGTGAATATCTCCTGTACCCGGAGGTAAGTCGATCAATAAAAAGTCCAGCTCTCCCCAATTCGCATCTCTAATCATTTGGTTCAGAGCTTTAGAAGCCATTGGACCTCTCCAAACTACTGCCTGATTAGCTCCCGAGAAATATCCGATTGAAAGCATTTTCACACCATAGTTCTCTACAGGCTTCATTAGATTTTTTCCGTTAACCTCTACAGAAATCGGCTTTTGTCCTTCCGTATCAAACATGGTAGGGACAGATGGTCCGTAAATATCTGCATCCAATAGACCCACTTTAAAGCCCATTTTAGCTAAAGTAACTGCCATATTTGCAGCTACGGTAGATTTTCCAACACCTCCTTTACCGGAAGCAATTGCGATAATATTCTGAATTCCCGGAATCTGCTTTCCTTTGATCTGGCTTTGCTGAATTTCACTTGGCTCAGGAGAAACTATTTTAAGCTTTAAATGGATATCTTCTCCAAACTCACTGGCAAAAGCCTGCTTCATTGCAGCCTCTAATTTTTTCTTTTCATGCATTGCCGGTGAATGCGCCGTCATATCTATATATACATCATTTCCTACAATCTGAAGATTATTAACTAAATCATCTACTTCTATTTCTTTAAGGAAATCTTGAACCTTTTCTTTCGTCAACATAAAATTGCTATAAATTGTTTACAAATTTACGGATTTTTTCTATAATTTAGAATGAATAAAATCTATAACTCAAGGTGATAAATCGCATCACTAAAAATATATCAATCAACTTTTCCGGTTTCCCTTTTCAGGAAATAAACTTTTAAACTCTATAAAAATGAACACCAATCCTAAATCTTATCCCTCTAAATTTGCTACATTCAATGGTATTTTTAACGTGGGGAAAACAAGATTCAAATGGTATAACTTAGCTGAAAATACAAATGACATTTCTTCTGAAGATATCAGCCATGCAAAAACATGCATCGAAAATGCAACTGAACATTTTCAGGACATTGAAGATCTTGGTTTTGTAATTCTCCACAGATGTGGCAGCAATTATTTACTTCTGGTTTGTACCTGGAGAAGTGAAAACGAATTGTGGGAAAGTGTATATTATGACGGAACCGGAAAATTCGAAACCTGGGAAAGAAATAACAATCACATTCCTACCTACTGTGTCTGGGAAATGGGAATTGTATACCATGAATCCAGAGCCTGGAAAAAGTTTCTGGGAACTGACAAACAGGAAAACAACAGACAGCAGTATCTGGATGATTTTTTTGAAGGAGAAGTATAGGGCTGCAATCATTTCATACCCTTAGTTCTTCTATTTTTCAATATATTCACCGTCATAAAATTATGATATGAGAAAAGGTTTCATAGTAGTTTCTTTATTTATTGCTCAGGTTATTTATTCCCAGAATTATTCCCGGTATGTTAATCCTTTCATAGGAACCGGAGGTCATGGCCACACCTTTCCGGGAGCGATTGTTCCTTTCGGAATGGTCCAGCTTTCACCTGACACCAGGATAGATGGCAGCTGGGACGGGTGCAGTGGTTATCATTATTCCGATTCGGTCATTTATGGGTTTTCCCATACCCACCTCAATGGTACGGGAGTTTCAGACTATGGTGATATTATGCTAATGCCTACCATGGGAAATCCAAGCCTGGACAACAAAGACTATTCTTCAAAATTTTCCCATAAAAATGAAACTGCTTCTGCCGGATTCTATTCTGTAAAATTGGATAAAAACAATATTGATGTCCGTTTAACAACAACCAAAAGAGTAGGATATCATGAATATACTTTCAACAACAGTGGAAATGCCAATATCATACTTGACCTTAATCACAGGGATAAACTTCTGGAAGGAGAGGTGAAAATTATTGATGATAGAACGATTGAGGTCTTCAGAAGAAGTGAGGCCTGGGCCACAAACCAATATATTTATGCCCGGATTGAATTTTCCAAGCCATTAAAACTGACGAAGAAAGAAGCTAACGGAAAGCAGGAAAATAATATGTATACCGGAACAAAGGTGGCTTTAGCATTTTCGGCTCCTGTTAAAAAGGGAGAGAAGATCAGCGTAAAGGTCGCTTTATCTCCAACAGGCTATGAAGGTGCAGGAAAAAACATGCTGGCAGAAGGTCAGTCGAATGATTTTGAAAACATAAGAAAACAAGCTGACAATGATTGGAACAAGGAACTTTCCAAGATTGAGGTAAAATCAGACGACACTAATAAGCTGAGTATTTTTTACACCGCTTTATATCATGTTTTTACGCAGCCTAATATTTATATGGATGTTGATGGGAAATACAGGGGTCGTGATAATAAGTTCTATACGGCAAACGGATTCGATTACTATTCTGTTTTTTCTCTATGGGATACTTTCAGGGCTGCACATCCGCTCATGACCTTAATTGACAGAAAACGAACTGCGGATTTTATTAATACCTTCATCAGACAGTACGAGCAAGGTGGAAAATTGCCGGTATGGGAGCTTGCCTCTAACGAAACAGAATGTATGATCGGTTATCATGCAGTTTCTGTAATCGCAGACGCCATGACCAAAGGAATCAAGGGTTTCGATTACGAAAAAGCGTATGAAGCTTCTAAAAATTCTGCAATACTGGATATTTTTGGACTGAATGCTTACAAGCAAAACAATTATATCAGTGTAGATGATGAACATGAGAGCGTTTCCAAAACGCTGGAATATGCATATGACGATTGGTGTATTGCACAAATGGTTAAAATTTTAAACAAAAAAGAAGACTACCGGTATTTCATGAACCGTTCCCAGAACTGGAAAAGCCTCTACAATCCTGAAAACGGCTTTATGCAGGCCAGAAAAAACGGGAACTGGTATCAACCTTTTGATCCAAGAGAGGTAAACAACAATTACACGGAAGGGAACTCATGGCATTATTCTTATTTTGTTCCCCAGGATATTCCGGGCTTAATTGATGCCCATGGAGGAAAAGAAAAATTCGAACAGTTCATCGATGCCATTTTCACCACCCCTAGCACAACAACGGGCAGGGAACAAGCTGATATCACAGGTCTTATAGGACAGTATGCGCAAGGCAATGAACCAAGCCATCATATTGCTTATCTGTATAATTTTGTGGATAAACCACAAAAAGCAGACGAGAAGATCAGATACATACTCGATCATTTTTATCAAAACACTCCGGATGGATTGATCGGAAATGAAGATTGCGGACAGATGAGTGCATGGTATGTTTTAAGTTCCATGGGTATTTATTCTGTAACTCCGGGTAAGCCGGAATGGGAAACCGTTACCCCTTATTTTGATGAAATTAAGCTTCACCTTGAAGACGGCACTACCAGAACGATTACAAAAAACACAGGCAAAGAGGAGCTCAAGAAACTGGGATTTGAAAATGTAAAATCCATAAAAGATTTTAAATACAATGAACAAACCGCATCTCCTGTGATTGTAGCTGACAGGCTTTTTGATTTTTCTACTAAAGTACAGATCACTCCCCTCAACCCAAAAGACAAGGTTTATTACATGACCATAGACGAAAATGATAAAAATGTAAGAAAAACTTTCTCCACGTACAAAGGTCCGTTTACCATTAATAAAACCACCCAGGTTTCTGCATATGCTCAAAGAAACGGAGAAAAAAGCTCAGTTACCACTGCTAATTTTAACAGAAGGCCTAATCATTGGGATATTACTGTAAACTCAAAGGTGAATCCTCAATACACAGCAGGAGGCAAACTCGCTCTTATTGATGGCATCAATGGTACTGAAAACTGGAGAAAGGGAGAATGGCAAGGCTATCAGGGGCAAACTTTTGAAGCTATTCTTGATTTTATATCTCCGCAACAGCTTACCCGACTGTCTTCAACCTATCTTCAGGATAGCAGGGCATGGATTTTAATGCCTAAAAAGGTAGAATACTATGCTTCAATGAACGGAAAAGATTTTATACTATTGAAAACCGTTGATAATACTGTGGATTCTAAAGATGAGAAAGTTCAGATCAAAGATTTTACTGCAGATATTCTGCCTACAGAGGCCCGGTATATTAAAATAAAAGCTTATCATTTTGGTAAACTTCCGGAGTGGCACCAGGGAGCCGGCGGTGATTCTTACATCTTTATAGACGAAATTTCCGCTCAATAGCTGTATTATAAATTATAAATAAAAAACCTCTTTCAAGTTGAAAGAGGTTTTTTATTTAGATCATAGGAGAATCTTCAATTCGTCATATTTTTATTTAATATGATTTAAAGCTCCATTTAATGACAATCTTTCTGACCATTGTAACTCATATGGCAGTTCTCTATCAGAGAATTCAATATGGATTACACGTCTTTTTCTTCCGTTCGTTGTCCTGTTTGAGCCATGAAGTATAAGTGGCTTCATAATCATAATTCCACCTTTGGAAACTTTGCAGATTTTTTCCGTTTCAAAATTCCAGTTAATGGTCTCTGGTCGGTAAATGCCTTTAGCATGAGATCCGGTAACAACTTTTAAAGCTCCATTCTCTTCGTCAGTATCATCCAGATGAATTCTGATGGTATAGATATTTTCAAGAATATTCAACGGCGGTTGAACAGCAAATTGATTTTGCTTTGTGGTCCACGGACCAAAATCAGGCAATTCCAGTTTTTTATCAACTGAAATGGTCAGATCCTGATGGTAAGCAACATACCAATTGGATTTTTCGGGCTTATCAAAATAAATGCTTTTTACAACAAAATAATGATCTCCGAAAATTTCTCTGATGATTTCTTTGACCTTTTCGTTGAAAACAGGTGTTACAATTTGAGGAATTTCTTTTAAAAACTGCCTTATTGCAAACAGATCCTCTGATTTTCTGAATGTTTCCCGGGATGTATCTATATTTTCAATAACGTTGGTTATAGCCTCAACTTCTTCATCCGAGAAAACATTGTTAATAACAGCAAATCCGTTTTTAACAACCTCACCTTTCAAAGTCTGTAAATGAAATCCGCTCATCTGAATCAGAATCAGTTACGCTTCTACAGCAGGATTTTCAAGCTGTCCCTCCCATTTGGATACTGCGGACGTAGCTAAAGCATTTCCTAATACATTTGTCATACTTCTTCCCATGTCACAGAAATGGTCAATAGGTAAAATCAAAGCAATTCCCTCCGGTGGAATTCCGAACATGGAACAAGTTGCCACAATAATTACCAGTGAAGCTCTCGGTACACCTGCAATTCCTTTAGAGGTAAGCATTAAAACCAAAAGCATCGTGATCTGCTGCCCCAGGGTCATCTCAATTCCATAGATCTGAGCAATAAATATTGAAGCAAACGTCATATACATCATACTTCCATCCAAATTGAATGAATATCCCAAAGGTAAGATGAAAGACACTACCCTGCTGTTACAACCAAATTTTTCCAGTTCTTCAACCAACTTTGGAAAAACAGCCTCAGAACTTGTTGTAGAAAAAGCAATAAGCAAAGGAGCTTTAATTCTTTTTAATAACTCAAACAAACGATTCCCTAAAATCAGATATCCGACCAATAGCAGCACCAGCCAAAGAACACCTAAAGCAAAGAAGAAATCTCTGAGATAAACTGCATATACTTTAAAAATTTCAAAGCCATTCACCGCTACCACAGCAGCAATAGCACCAAGTACACCCAATGGTGCAAACCACATAATATATCCTACCATTTTCAAAATGGCATGGGCCACAATATCAAATAGCTTTATAACAGGTTTTGCATATTCTTCACCCAGATTAGCCAGTGCAACACCAAACATAATCGAAAATACTACGATCTGCAATACCTCATTGGTTGCAAAAGCCTCAAATAAACTTTTCGGGATAACGTGCTTTACGAAATCTTCCAGAGTAAATCCTTTACTGCTTTTTAAAAGCTCTTCGGCTGAAGCAGCATCCTGAATCGGAAGTTTGGTAACATGCCCGGGTTCAAGCCAGTTTACCAACATCAACCCGATAAAAAGAGACATCAGCGATGCAGAGATAAACCATAACATTGCTTTTGTTCCTACTCTGCCTATCATTTTGATATCGCTCATCTTGGCAATTCCCACTACAAGAGTGGTAAATACCAATGGAGCAATGATCATCTGTACCAGCCTGATGAAAATAGTTCCGAGTAATTTAATATTTTTAGAAAAAGGTTCTGCACTTTCCGGATACTGTACGTGAACAATTCCTCCAATTCCTACACCCAAGATAAGTGCAATAATAATCGCTATAAACAGCTTATTTTGTCCTTTCATATAAATAATTCAACTTGCGCAAATATAATAGTTTTTAAATTGTGTGCTATTACTTATTAAATTGGACATAGTTAAAATTAAAATACTGGTTTTAAAAACTTTGTAAAAAAATTAAGAAACATTTAGTCAATTTTTAATCATTTGGTATAAATTTTATTGTTACATTTATAGTATCAATACATTAAATTAAATATACAACTATGAAAAAAACTATTGCAATGGCTGCCTTAGCTCTGGCAGTATCGTTCGGTGCTATTTCTTGTAAAAAGAAAGTTTCTGATGCTGATCTTCAGACTCAAGCTACCACGATTGTAACGTCCAACCCAAGTGCTTCCGTTGAAGTAAAAGATGGTGTAGCCCACCTAAGTGGAACATTTCCTGATCAGGCTTCTAAAGATGCAATGATCAAACAACTAAAAGCAGTAAATGGTGTAAAAGACGTTATGGATATGGCGACTATTGCTCCTGCAACTCCTCCGGTTGAAACGCAATCTGCAGTAGATCCGGCAGTTCAGAAAAAAGTTCAGGATGCTGTAAAAGATTTCCCTTCTGTGAAAGTAGAAGTTGTAAACGGTGAATTAACGCTTACTGGAAACGTTTCTAAAGAACAGGCTAGAAAAATCAAGCAATCTGTGGATGCTTTGAAAGCAGGAAAAGTAAATTATAACTACACTGTAAAATAATTTAAAATGAGCACATTACAAGATAAATATTCAAGTGTAATTTCAGCAGCTCAGTCTGCAGGAATTTCAAACCTTCAGGTTCAGGAACAGGATGGAATTTTATACATCTCAGGAGCAGCTTCCAATACTGCAGCAAAAGATGCTGTGTGGAATGCTTTGGGGACTATCGATTCTACTTACTCCGCTTCCGATATTAATGTAGATGTACAGGTTGCAGGTCTTGCATCAGGAGCAGCGCTTACAGTGGCTACTGAAGATTCAAACCTGAACATCAGACAAGAGCCTTCTACGGAAGCTGCTGTTGTAGGAAAAGCTTCTAAAGGTTCTTCTGTAACTTTAATTGAACAGACTTCAGACGATTGGTGGAAAGTAAAAACTGCCGACGGACAAGAAGGATATGCTTATTCAAGATATTTGAGAGCTTAATTCATGACAATAAATATTGAATCCCTGAAATTTCTTTCAGGGATTTTTTTTACTTTTGAGTCGAAAAAGTAATAAATGAAGAAAATTTTGCTGGTATTGATTATTTTGATCAATACTGCGATCTTAAACGGTCAAAAACTCGCCATCGATGGAAAAGTGATGGATTTTGAAAAAAAGCCTGTAGAAAACGCCACCGTTTATCTTCTCAAACAAAAAGATTCTTCCATTATCAATTATACCCCCACTAATAAAGAAGGTAAATTTTCTTTAAAAACGGATCCGTCCAATGAACCTACCGTTCTGAAAATTGATGCTGAAAAATTAGTATCCTATTCTAAAAATATAGAGAAAATAAATCAATCGCTCTCATTAGGCTCTATTGAACTGGAAAAAAATTCTGTTTTTAATATTGAAGAGGTGAAGCTTACTGTTTCTCCGGTAAAAATTAAAAAAGACACTATCGAATTTAATGCATCCTCGATCAAAGTACGGCCTGATAGTAAAATCGAGGAACTGCTTAAACAGATTCCCGGAGTTGAAATCAGTAACGAAGGAAAAATTACAGTAAACGGTAAAGATGTGGATCAGATCATGATCAACGGAAAACCTTTTTTCGATAAAGACGGCAAAATTGCATTACAGAATCTCCCGGCAGATATCATAAAAAATATTCAGTTTACGACTACTAAAACCAAAGAGGAAGAGCTCAATGGAAAAACGGCAAAATCAAACAATACAACCATCAACTTCAATATTGACGAAAAGAAAAACAAAGGACTTATTTCCAGGTTAACTCTGGGCTATGGTTCTGATAAACGTTATGAAGGAAGCGGCCTTATAAGCTACTTTAAAAAGGACACGAAAATAAGCCTGCTGGCTTCATCCAATAATATTAATTCCCAGGGCTTTTCTAATGATGAGGTCTTTGACAGCATGGGACGTGGAAGAAATTCCTGGATGATGCAGGGAGGAAGCGTAATGACGGTAGGAGGCAATACGTATTATTCCCAGGGAGGAGGCAACACCAGAGGAATCCAGAGGTCTACAACGATAGGATTTAATTATAGTGATAAATTGGGAAAAGATGCAGACCTTGAGACGATGAGCTTCATGCATTCGAATAATAATCTGAAAACACGATCTAAAGTTTCAAGAACAACCTTACTTCCGGATTATACCTTAAAAACCAACTCCGAAAGCAGTGGAGAAAGCGAAAACAGACAATATAATTTTGATACTGCTGCACGGATTAAATTAGATTCGTTAACCAGTATTTACATTTCACCTTCATTTTCCAGAAGCGAAGGATCTAATTTTAATAATTCAAAATCATCCACTTTCAGGGATAATACCCTTCTCAACGAAAGTGATGCTTACACAAGTACAGATTCTGAGAGCAATTCATTCAATCCGAATATCTATTTTTCGAGAAAGTTCAGAAAAAAAGGGCGCGTTGTATACGCCAACATCAACAGCAATATTTCGGAATCTAAAAGTAATAATTTAAACCAGTCCAGGACTGTATTTTATCAGAACAACGGGACTAATGATGACAGAAACCAGCTCGCTAAAAATAAAACACAAAACAGCAATTACCGTTTTAGTACAGGATATACGGAACCTCTTTCGGATTCTGCTACCGTAAGCCTTAATTTAAATTATGAAGCAAAGATCTCCGGAGCTGAGAGAAACGTTAATGACTTTGATGCCAATACCGGGCAGTACTCAAAATACAACTCTGTTCTTTCAAACAGCATGGATCAAAAAATTAATCAGCTTTCCCCGGAGTTGAGTTTTGAGCTCAATAAAAACAAAATCAACATCTGGTCTTCAGTGAATCTTCAGATTTCCGATATGAAAGTGAACTCTGTTTTTAATGATCAACAATATAACCTTCAGAAGAGCTTTATCCTTCCCAGCTATAATCTTAACCTGCAATATCAATTTTCCCAGAATAAAAGGTTAAGCCTCTACAATTATGCTGACTTTAATATTCCAAGTGCTGAGCAGCTAACTCCTTATGAAGACCTTTCCAATCCTTTAATTACCTACAAGGGAAATCCGGATCTTAAAAATACCTGGACCAACAGAACCTATCTTTACTTCAGTAATTATAATATGGTAAAAGATATCAATTATTATGTGAATATTGGATTTACCTACGGAAATAATGATGTTACCAATTATTCCTATTATGATAATTCGGGAAAACAGTTTGTTACGTATGCCAACATAAGTGGTAATAAAAATATCAACCTTGGTGGTGGATTCAGTAAAAGTTTTAAATGGAAGGAAAATAAGCTTGTGATTAATCCAAGAATTAATACGAGTTACAGCTATAACAGAGGTTTTATCAATAGCCAACAATTCAGCAGCGGGTCATACAGTATTAATCCCGGATTAAATCTTACTTATGAAGTTAAAGACAAGCTCACCATAAAGCCCTCCTACTCAATCGGATACAACTTTTCTAACTACACCAATTATAGTATTGAAAAAGTTCAAACCACCAATCAGGTATTAAAACTCCAATTAACCAATTATCTTTTTAAAAGCAATCTTGTTTTTGGAAATGATTTTGAGTACAATACAAATTCTAATATTGCTCAGGGATTCAAACGCGATTTTTATTTCTGGAATACAAGCTTCGGATACTCTTTTTTCAAGAAACAGCTTACTGCAAAAATTAAAGTATATGATGTTTTGAATCAAAATCAGAGCGTAAGAAGAACCATTACCAATTCATATTTTGAGGATCGGGATGACCTTATCCTGAAACGTTATGTTATGTTCTCCTTAAGCATGAAGCTGAATAAGTTTGCAGGAAAAAAGATGCGTAATCAGTAACCATAGGACGATAATATATAAAAAAAGGCCGAATTGATTCGGCCTTTTTTATTATTTGGCAGTAATGGGTAATATTTATCGTGGTAAACGCGTTTTTATTTTTAAATTAGCTTCAAATTTTATTTATGAAAACCCATATTTCCATTTTATTTATTTTCATTTTCATTTTGGGTAATGCACAAAATGCATCACAAAAGGACAATTTTGTGAAAGATAATTTTACCAAACAAGAATTTTATATTCCCATGCGTGATGGTGTTAAACTTTTCACAGCAGTATATATTCCTAAAGATATAACCAATAAAAACAAATATCCGTTTCTGATGCAGAGAACCTGCTACAGCATTGCACCTTATGGTGAGAATGAATATAAAACTAAAGTAGGCCCTAATCAGTACCTGATGAAGGATAAATATATCTTTGTATACCAGGATGTCCGCGGAAGATATATGAGTGAGGGAACTTTCACGAACATGACGCCTCAGGTAGAACGTCAATCGAAAAAAGATGTCGATGAAAGTACGGATACCTATGATACGATAGAATGGCTATTGAAAAACGTCAAAAACAACAATGGAAAGGTAGGTCAATTTGGAACTTCTTATCCTGGTTTTTATACAGCTGTAGGGATTTTAGCGGATCATCCGGCACTGGTTGCATCATCACCTCAGGCACCTATTTCCGATTTCTGGAATGACGATTTTCTTCACAACGGAAAATTTATGCTGGGATACTTCAGAACCTTCCCTGTTTTTGGGGTTCAGAAGACCAAAGCTGAAAAACAGGCATGGTACATGGATACTTTTGTAAAGCAGACATCAGAAGACGGACTGAAATTCTACAGGGAAATGGGAACCTTAAAGGACGGCTATAACAAATACTATAAGAACAACTTCTTCATGACCGAAATAATGAACCATCCCAATTATGATGAGTACTGGCAGAAAAGAAGCCTTTTACCTCATCTTAAAAATGTTAAGCATGCAGTAATGACCGTTGGAGGATGGTTTGATGCTGAAGATTTATCAGGTCCTTTGAATATTTATAAAGCGATAGAAAAATCCAGCCCGAAAGCAAAAAACACCATTGTTATGGGACCTTTTTCTCATGGCGGATGGTCACAGGAAATGGGAAAACATTTCCATAATGAAATTTATTTCGGGGACAGCCTCGCTACCTATTACCAGAAGAACATCGAGACACGGTTTTTTAATCACTACCTGAAAGGAAATACCAAAGAAGATGCAGGACTTCCTGAAGCTATGATGTATGATACAGGAGCAAAACAGTGGAAAGAATTTGCATCCTATCCTCCAAAAGATGCTAAAAAAGTTAATTTCTACCTGGCTGACGGAACATTAAAAAGTACTTCTCAACAAGGTTTTTCAGAATATTATAGCGACCCGAATAATCCGGTATTAAGCTCAACAAGCTTAAAGGATTTTAATGGATTTACTCCCAGAAATTATATGTCGGAAGATCAAAGGTTTGCGGAAGGAAGACCCGATGTTGTTACTTTTACAACAGATGCTTTATCAGAAGACATGACTTTCGCGGGAGAGATTATGGCAAAATTAAACATCGCCTCTACTTCCACAGATGCTGATTTCGCTGTAAAACTCATTGATGTATATCCGGAGGATTTCAAACCTGTTGAGAAAAAAGACGGTGTTGTGTATGGTAATTATCACCAGATGGTAAGAAGTGAAATTATGCCTGCGAGATTCAGAAACTCAAGGGAAAAAGCCGAAGCTTTAGTTCCTGGTCAGAAAACAGCGGTTCAATTCAGACTTCAGGATGTGGTTCATACGTTTAAAAAGGGACATAAAATCCAGATCCAGATCAGCAGTACATGGTTCCCGCTCTTTTCTGTAAATCCACAGAAATTCATGGATAATCCGAACATGGCTTCTAAAGAAGATTATACCAAAGCATTCATAAGAATTTATAATGACAGCTCAATTGAAGCTGAGGTGATAAAATAAAAAAATCGGGTGACTTCAAGAACTTTAGTCACTTCTCTTCTAATACTTGTAGTATGGTTTTATAATAAAGACCATTGTTTATAAACAAAAAGGTGGCTTCGAAAATCTCAGCCACCTTTTTTTTATTCTTCAATCGTTCTGAACGTTAGGTTTATTCTTGGAGTTTTTACCTTTGTAGTTGGGGGAAGCCTGTGGAGCCAGTTATCCTGTGTTATTCCTTTCATTACCAATAGGCTTCCGTTTTGTAAGAAAATCTCCACTTTCTCTTTGGTTTGTTTGTGTTTAAACAAAAATTTCCGTTCCGCTCCAAAGGTTACCGATGCAATGGCACCATGCTTTTTCAGGTCTTTTTCACTATCACTGTGATAAGCCATCCCTTCACTGCCGTCATGATATAAATTGAGAAGACATGAGTTATAGGTTTCTCCTGATATTTCCTCACACTTTTTCTTTAATTCCAATAGCTCAGGCGTCCATAGCGTCGCATACTTGGTTCTGTTGGAATAGGTATATTCAAATGCTTTTTCCCCGAACCACGCCACTTTTCTTTTGGTTAGAATAAGTTTACCAAAAATAATGGCTTCGTCATTTTCCCAGGGAATCTGATTCAAAAGATAGTTATAATAGAAATCGGATTTTTCTTTAGAGAAAATGGTTCCGTAATAATTAACCGTTCCGTCTTTGGGAAGGATATTGACCGGAAAATCATATATTTCTTCAAATAAACTCATTCCTATTTTTTTATGGCACGGATACACATGAAAGCCGGAAACTCATTTAGTTCTTTAAAATGTTTCGGATCCAGTTTTTCAAATTCTTTTGTAGGTTTTGGTTCAACCAGTTTATCAATATAAAAACCATTGTCTGTAAGCGGAGTGATGCATTCACTAAGAGGTCTTCTGAAGCTGTTAATTTCAACAGGTTTCCCGAATCCGTTCCATATACAATTTACATGTTCAATTTCGAAATATTTTTCTGAATGAAAGTAATTGTATTCAAAAAATGGATGCTCAATCGATATAACAAGACTACCATCAGGTTTCAAAACCCTGCAAAATTCTTGAATGGTAAAATTCCAATCCTCTATATAATGAAGCGCTAATGCACAAATAACAGTATCAAAGCTTCGATCCTCAAACATTTCAAAGGGTAAAGATAAATCGTGGACGAAAAAATCTTTTTCATTATTATTTCTTTCACGTGCCAGCATGACCATTTTCTGACTGATATCAAAACCTTTTACTGTCGCTCCCTCAGATATTAGGATTTCAGCATATTTCCCCGGACCACAAGCCGCATCAAGAATAAATTTACCCTTTACCTCCGAAATAAGCTCCAATGTATTCGGTCTGTCATAATAGGCATTATGTGGTTTGTGATCGATCAGCTCATTATATTTCTCAGCGATCTCCTCATAAGCAGATAAGATTTTATGTTTGATCATGATTGTATCCTTTGATTTCTAGATTGAATCTATTGCATTGGAAGTGCGTGAACTTTCCCAACCGATAATAAGTTGTTTTCTGTCTTTTCCCCAACGGTAACCGCCCATGTTCCCTGATGATTGAATGACCCTGTGACAAGGTATAAGAAAGGCTACAGGATTGCTTCCAATAGCTGTTCCTACTGCTCTGGAAGCTTTAGGATTGCCTATTTTCCCGGCCAGATTACCATAAGTAGACAGTTTTCCCATAGGAATTGTCAGAAGGCTTTCCCAAACTTTTAACTGAAAATCAGTGCCCTTAAGGTGAAGTTTTACGGTATTTAACTTGTTCCAGTCTTTACCGAAAATAGACAAGGCATCTTTTTGAAACTGATCCTGCTTCTCATAAAAAGAAGCATTAGGAAACTGGGCTTTCAGATTTCCTAATGCCATTTCTTGATTATTTTCAAAGGCCAGATGGCAAATTCCTTTTTCGGTAGAAGCTACCAGAATGTTTCCAAATGGACTTTCTGAAAAACTATGGTTAATTCTCAGGCTTTTTCCGCCATTTTTAAACTCAGCCGGAGACATTCCTTCTATTTTTACAAATAAATCATGAAGCCTGCTTGTACTGGAAAGCCCGGTCTCATAAGCAGCATCAAATACGCTCAATTTCTCTTCCTTCAAAAGACTTTTGGCATGTTCTATACTGATGAACTGTAAAAATTTTTTCGGACTTGTTCCTGCCCAATCTGTAAAGATTTTTTGAAAATGGGTAGGACTAAGATGCACTTTTTCTGCTACTTCTTCCAGGCTCGGCTGAAGTTTAAAATTACTTTGGATATACTCTATCGCTTTAGCGATTCTGTTGTAATCTATTTGACTTTGTGTAGACATATCTTTGTATTTTATCTCACAAATTTCCAAAGAAAATCCCGCAGAAAAAATCCGATTCTTGTGGAATTTTAATCCTGGCTGATGTGATAATAAGCTAACATTTTGTAATATAGTTTAGCGGCAAGGAATGCGCTTGGCTTAGCCATCGGAGAATCCATCAATTCCACAATATCAAAAGCTACAACATTACATTTTTCAAATACTTTTCTTAATAATTCCAACGTTGGATACCATTGCAGACCTCCGGGTTCTGGTGTTCCGGTAGATGGACAGATAGATGGGTCAAAAGCATCCAAATCGATTGTAATATATACATTTCCGGAAACTTTTTCTAAAACATCATTGATCCAGTTATCATTGACAGCAATTTCATGTGCAAAAAATACTCTTCCTTCAGGTAAATACTGGTATTCTTCAACATCCATTGAACGGATACCCACCTGAACCAGGTTGTGCTTCTGATTAGCTTCAAAAACAGCACATGCATGATTGGAAGTAGAACCATGGAATTCAGGACGTAAATCCGTGTGAGCATCCAGTTGTAATACTGTTAAATTATCATATTTCTCACCTACTGCACGGATCGAACCAATAGAAACGGAGTGTTCCCCTCCAAAAAGGGTAAACAACTTTCCTTCATTCTGCAAAAGCTCTTTTGTTTTTTGATAAACGGCCTCGGTCATCGCTTCAGGTGTAGCATTTTCAGATACTTCTCCGGCAAGATAAACACCATCAAGGTAAGGCTCGGTTCCTGTCTCTATGTCATAAAGCTCCATGTTTTCAGAAGCATTAAGGAATAATTCAGGACCTTTATCCGCTCCTTTACCCCATGTTGAGGTTCCGTCGTAAGGAACGGTAACCAACATTACTTTTGAGTTTTCTAATGACGCATTTTCTTCAGGAATTCCCGCGTATGTTTTCATGTTTTTATTTAAAAATTAAATGATTTAAAATTTGAAATACTTCCCGCAAAGATACAAAGAAGTTGGAAGCCGGAAGCAAGAGAAGGGAAGTTTTTGAAGGTATCAAACAAACCCACAGCCTCTATAAAATTCTAACTTCTTCCATCTCCTCTAAAATTCACTACCTTTGCAAAAAAAATCAAATATGTCCTTAAAAGCGGTGCTTTTTGATATGGATGGGGTAATTGTAGATACAGAACCATTGCATAGAAAAGCTTACTTCAAGATGTTCGAAGATCTTAAAATTCAGGTATCTGAAGAACTTTACACTTCATTTACCGGAGCTTCCACCAAAAAAGTCTGCGAAACATTAATTCAGATATTCGGGCTTAACCATACTTATCAGGAGTTGACCAATATAAAAAGGGATTATTTTAAAGATTACTTCTATAATGATGCCGATTTTGACCTTATTCCCGGGGTGAGAAAACTGATAGAACATTACTATGAAAATAATATTCAGCTCATTGTAGCCTCTTCCGCAAGTATGGTAACCATCAATATGGTTTTTGAAAAATTCGGACTTGAAAAATATTTCAACGGGAAAATCAGTGGTGCTGAGTTAAAAGAATCAAAACCTCATCCTGAAGTTTTTCTTTTGGCAGCCCAGCTGGCTGAACAGCCGATAGAAAACTGCCTGGTAATTGAAGATTCTACCAATGGAATTCTGGCCGCTCATAATGCTAAAATTTTCTGTGCCGCCTATAAAAGTGAACATTCCCATAATCAGGATTATTCCCTGGCTAACATTACCATCTCAGATTATACTGAACTGGAATTAGATAAAATCTCAGATTATTTTAAATAAAAAAGGTTCTCGATCGAGAACCTTTTTTTATATTGATCCGTCTCCGAGAGGAGCGCTAGTATCCCAAAAGTTTTAAAACATCTTCCGGCTCCTGTCTTTCACGGAATATTTCATATTGAAACTCTCCGTTTTCATCTTTCTGAATCAGAATATGTCTTGGCTGAGGCATTAAGCAATGATGCACTCCTCCGTATCCTCCAATCGTTTCCTGATAAGCTCCTGTATGGAAGAAACCAATATATAAAGGTTTTGTATCACTGAAAACAGGCAGGTAGATTGCATTGGTATGCTGTTCGGAATTATAATAATCATCCGAATCACACGTTAAGCCTCCCAGAAATACTCTTTCATAAGTATCTTCCCAACGATTCAGAGGAAGCATGATAAAGTGTCTTGAAATCGCCCATGTATCAGGAAGTGTCGTCATGAATGAAGAATCGATCATGTTCCACTTCTCTCTGTCGTTCTGACGTTTTTGCGAAATAATTTTATAGAGGTTAGCTCCACTTTCTCCTACCGTGAAACTTCCAAATTCAGTATAAATATTCGGTTCCTCTACTCCCTCTTCTTCACAGAATTTTTTAATCTGGGAAACGATCTCTTCAACCATATACTGGTAATCGTAATCAAAGTTCAAAGAAGTCTTAATCGGGAAACCTCCTCCGATGTTCAAAGAATCCACCTCCGGAGCAATTTTCTTCAAACGTGCATATACACGAAGACATTTATATAATTCATTCCAGTAATACGCAGTATCTTTGATCCCTGTATTGATGAAAAAGTGAAGCATTTTCAATCGCGCATTCGGGTGTTCAGCAATTTTTTGACTGTAATAAGGAATAATGTCTTTATATCCTATTCCTAATCTGGATGTATAAAATTCGAATTTCGGTTCTTCCTCGGAAGCAATTCTGATCCCTATATCAAAAGTAGTATCGATACTCTCTGTAAGTTTGTCTAGTTCCCTGTAATTATCAAGGATCGGAGTAATATTTTCAAAACCATTATTAATCATCTCCGAAATTTTTGCCAGATAATCATCTGTTTTGAATCCATTACAGATTACTTCAATATTTTTATCTACTTTACCTTTTTTGTAAAGAGACCTTACAATATCCATATCATAAGCGGAAGATGTTTCAATAGAAATATCATTCTTCAGAGCTTCTTCAATAACAAAATTAAAATGACTGGATTTCGTACAGTAACAATATCTGTAATTTTTCTTATATTCGATTTTCTCAAAAGCCTCCTTGAACCAGCCTTTTGCTTTCTGAATATTCTGAGAAATCTTCGGGAGGTAACTAACCTTTAAAGGAGTTCCAAACTTTTCAACAACATCCATCAAAGGAATATCGTGAAACAACAAATTGTTTTCAGAAACGTTAAATTCTTCTGTTGGAAAATATAACGTCTGATCAATAAGTTCCGAGTATTTTATTTTCATTTTTTAGCAAGTGAATTAAGAATGCAAAATTGCTAAAAAAGTTTGATTTTTTGATGTTAAAATTATTATAATTTTATTTGATCTTCATGAAAGGCTCTATCGAAATCAGCACCCGCTAATTCACCGTTTATTAATATGTAAACTTACGAATATAGAATTGTCTTTTATCATCAGAAATCTCCAACACTTGTTGAATATATACATCTACAGAGCCGTATTTCTTATCAATTTCATTAAATGCAGAATCCAGATAATTCCTCTCTACCCAGCTGAGCTTTTCCAATACTTTGATATCCATTTTAGGATATAGAAAATGCAGGTTTCCAGCCAGCTTTAATCGCTTCATAACCATATCTTCCCTGTAGTTGTTAGACATCAGATAATCATTATAAATTGTTGCTTTATCAAACTTTAAAATGGTCAGAATAAGAGCCGTAATAATACCTGTCCTGTCTTTCCCTGCCGTGCAGTGATATAAAACAGGTTGATCTGAATCCAAAATTTCACTAATAATCTTTTTGATTGTTGCCGGATTTTCGGTTACATATTCACGATAAAAATCAACCATTCTTTTATCAGCATCGGCAGAATTTACCTTTCCCTTTAAAACCAGCTTCCTTGCTTGTGATAGCTGGTCTCCCTGATCTTCAAATGCTGAGTATTTTTTATAGCTAAGCTGAGCAGGTAGATGATCAGGCTTCAGACCGATTTCTTTTTCATTTCTGAGATCTATCACTTCCGCTATTCCCAGTTTTTTAATCGTGTCAAATGATTTTTTCTTCAGCTTATTAAGATGCCCGCTCCTGTAAAAAACACCTTTTCGTAATGTTCTCCCGTCAACATTTTTCATTTCTTCCAATGTCCGGAAATTATGTACTTTTTTCACTCCCGCATTTTCAGCCTGGCTTTTTCCATACTCGGGTGCAGTGAAGTTCTGTGTTTTACAGGAAAAAGCACAGAATAGCACAGTAAAACGGAATAGTATTTTAAGTAATTTCTTCAATATTCTAGAAAAATTAAGTCGATGTCGATACAAGATACAAAAGTTTCTCCGAATACTCAATTTCAAAGGTATTCAGCTTATCGTTCTAAAAACAAACATCAGCTTAATATATTGGTAGATAGTCTATATCATCGCGTCCTACAAAAAACAACAAATCGCCGGATTCATAGTGAACGGATACTTCATCTTCAACAGCAAAATTTCGGGTTCCGATCCTTGAAGTAATGCTTAAGCTACCATTTGTAAGAGGCCAGTTCAATCCTTTTGTCGTTATATTTTCCACAATAGGGAAAGGATATAAAGAAATCATTCTATTCTTCACCTTTTGCACTGTAAAATCTTTAGGAATAAAATAATATTCAGAAAATTCATCATAAAATTTTATCTCCAATCTGTCTTTAAAGGTATAAGCAACCGTAAGGTTTCCTAAGAAATGGTCCTGCTCTCCACCACTGGCCCCAAAAACATCTATAGCGTGAAATCCCTTATCCAAGATAATTTCCAGAGCTTTATGAAAGTCTGTTTTATCCTGATCCAGGGTGAGAATAAATTTTTCCTGATATACCTCTTCATCGGATCCTGTGTGTGAATCAAAATCACCGGAAATGAAGTCCAATTTATCTAAAGGAAATCTTTTCTCTTTTAAGTAATGAAAAGCACCATCCGTACATGCAATTAAATCATATCCGGATAGGTCAGGAAAGGATTTGGGAGGTTCTCCGTTAATAAAAAGTAATGCTTTATCTTTCATTCGGATTCCAGTATTCTTCCGGTTCGTTATTTAGTTTTGAAATATACCGGGCAAGAACAAAAAGATAATCTGAAAGCCTGTTGAGATATTTAATTAATTCAGGACGAACCTCTTCAGCTTCATTCAGGAAAACCAGAGAACGTTCTGCCCTTCTGCAAATTGTTCTAGCTGCATGAAGAAATGTCGCAGATTTTCCGCCACCGGGAAGTATAAAATATTGAAGAGGCTCCAGTTGGGTATCAAAATCATCCATCCAATGTTCTAATTCTTCAATCTCATTTTCTGAAATAATCAACGGAAGCCTGGATTTTCCATTGGCAAGCATTAATTTATCAACCGGAGTTGCTGCTTCAGAGCCCACTGTAAATAAATCAAACTGAATTTTCTTCAATTGCTTTAAAACCTCAACATCTTCAATATGACTTTTTGCAATGCCAATAAAAGAATTCAACTCATCGATATTACCATAACTTTCTACTCTGGCGCTGGCCTTGGAAACCCTTGTTCCTCCGTAAAGAGCGGTTTGGCCTTTATCTCCTGTTTTTGTATAAATTTTCATACGACTAAATTACTTTTTTAAAATTAGCTTTACAATACTTACGGGTTTGTTTCTTATCTTGTTTTGTAATTCTGCTAATAAAAAATGACCGGTAAAAACCAGCCATCTTCAAATTATTTATCTACCTCAACATATTGCAACACTGTCTTGTTTTTAGAATTATAAATAATGGTACTTTTATTGGGAAACCGCTTTAATTTATAATACTCGATACCGTTGTCATTCTTTATATCTTCTAAAATGCTTTTATCAATTGTATTTTCAGGCAGGAACTTTTCAATAAAACTTATTTTATCTACTATATTTTGTCCGTCTACCCTTCGGGCTGCCTTATCGGACCGGGTTTCATCCGTTGTAGGTTGAGACTCCAGAAATGGAATGATATCTTTTTTGTCTGCTTTATACTTAAAAATATATCCTGTAGTGCCATTTGGAAATACAAACTTTTTCCCGTTTTCATCGGATACAACAGCTTTCCCTGAACCAGGAAAAACCTGATTAAATTGAACATCTTCAGAATTTGTCAGGGACTTGATGGACTCATTCACGGTCTTTTTCACCCTCTCTTCCACTGCCTGCTGGGTCCTTTGCTTTACTGTTTCGGTTGTTTCCTGTACAGTCTGATCTATTTTATCACTGATTTTATTACACGATAGTAGTGACAAAGCACTTGTAATTCCTAAAATTAGCTTCTTCATTTCTCTGAAATTATAAATAATACCCGGTACATCTCTCTTTTAAACGTAAAAAACGCAATGATATTTTAGGAGAAAAAAATATTTTTAATGCCTCAAATCCTACTGACAAACTGTTGTCATAACCTGCTCTTATCTTTGTATCAACAATAACAAATTAAACAAAAATATTATGGCAACTACAGCAACAGCAACAAAACAGTTTATGACATCAGACCAATTATTAGAGCACTGGCAAGGACACAGAAATCTGACCAGAAGAGTAATTGAAGCGTTTCCTGAAAAAGAATTATTCGAATTTTCTGTAGCAGGTATGAGACCATTTGCTAAACTGGCAGTTGAGCTTATTAGCATTGCAGGACCGGCATTAAAGGGAATCAATGAAAAAAACATGGAGGCATATAACGAAGAGGGATTCAACCCTAAAACAAAAGAAGAAATACTGAAAAAATGGGACGAAGAAACAGAAGTAATCAACCATTATTTTAATCAGATTTCTGAAGAGCGTATGCAGGAAACATTCAATCTGTTTGGCCAATATGAATTTCCGGTATATCAGAATATCCTATATTTTATCGATAATGAAATCCATCATCGTGGACAAGGTTATGTTTATCTAAGATCATTAGGAATTGAACCTCCGTTTTTCTGGGAGAGATTTTAATTCTGTTTAAAAATATTTTTCTTCTATCAAATTATTAAATTTAGTGAATGCAAAAGCTTTCAGATTCTCTGAAAGCTTTTGTTTTTTAACCCGGCAAAATATTTTTAAAGAAAGTAATAATGTTCTCTTTTAACTGGGCGAAGGCACTTGAGGCTCCAAATTCTTTGTTATCATATCCTATAGGAAATCCCTTGGCAACATACTCATTATTTTTATTTAAAGTAAGCACCTCAAAATCATCATTTACTTTACCCAGCTTATCTGTATGAATATCCAAATATTTTATGGAGGCCTGTTTTGAAAAATCGAGTTGAGTAATATCAATTGTTTTAACTTCTTTCTTAAGGTCGGACCGGAAATAAAGATTCATCTTCTTGACATCAATAACGGTCTGCCATTCTCCCGCATATACAGAATTAAGAACATTCCAGGCATATTCTACAGGCTTTTTATCATACTTATAACTATAAAGCATATAGTAAGCTTTACTATATCTGTCTTCCCATTTATTTTGCTGACCAAGATCAAATTTTTCATTACCTCCTAAAAAATCAAACCTTTGAACCCGTTCAATATCTTTCTTATACTGATTATTGCATAGAAGAGGCATAGGCATATCCTTTCCTGTAAGCACCTTATACTTTCCATTTAGCAAAGCTATAGTTGCTGTATTTCCTTTAGCATCAGTAACGAAGAAGTGGCTTCCTCCGGCACTAGGCCACCAATCAATATTAGGACCGCCATTCAAATGATCTATCACTTCCTGAACAGATTTATAATTATCCAACTGGTATTGAATCCATTGTGCCCAAAACATATTAGGCTGTGTGGGATTAAAAACTTTTGTGGTTTCCTCCAGAGAAAGTTCAACCAGAAAAAGACCTTTTTCATTTACACCGTAACAAGGGAAATCATAGCCTAGAAGATTAAAGGTTACAGAACCATATAATGATTGCCATTCCTTTTCAGCATTCAGATGTCGGGAGGTAAGATTTTCCCAGCTTATATTTCTTTTGGTAATCCCACGTTTATTGACGACGATCATCCCCGGCATTGTTTTCCAATTCTCATTGAATCCGATTACACAATAATCATTACCCTTTAATAAAAATGCTGAGCAGGCGGAAGAAATCCCGTAATGAAGAAGAGCCAGGAGCAGCATAGAACGCATCAATATAAATTTCATAATTAATCAGTTGGTTATTGTAATTTCGTAGAAATATTTGTGATCAGCTCACCAATTTTTGTTTTGAGTGTTTCTGGTTCCAAAACTACAGCGTAATCCGCAAATGTAATCAGCCATCTTGGAAATCCCTCTTTGATCCACTCCGTCTCAAAAGTCATCACAACTCCTTCATCGGTTTCAGTTTCGTCTATTAAACCATAGTATCTTTTAGAATTAACGAGATGCCCCATTATTTTCTTATCTACCAGCAATTTTACTTTGGTAACATCATTACCGGAATTTTTCCTATAATCATTAATTCCACCATACTCTTTTGAAAAAGGAATACTGGTTTTGGAAACCTGAAGAATCCGGTCTACCCTGAATTGTCTGAAATCCTGTCTTAACGTACAAAAAGCCATAATGTACCAATAATTAAATTCAAAAAATAAACCTACCGCTTCTATAATCCGGTTAGATACTTTTGAATCCATACTTCTGTATTCTATGGACAGTTGCATTTTTTCTGCAATACTTTCAAGGATCAGGGGGATCACATTTTTAACAGAATCCGTTGATTGAGCATGGTAATTAAAAACATCAACCTGCTTTTCTACTGTCTGTATTAAATTTTTATCGGAATGCCTCAGGACTGAACGCACTTTTTCCATAGCCGTCCGGTAATGAGAGCCCAAACTCTCGTGAGAAAACTTTTGCATCAGCTTTTCAGCTGTAATAAAGCTCAAAACTTCTTCTTTTGTAAACATGACAGGAGGAAGTTTATATCCGTCCATTAAAGAATATCCGCTACCCGCTTCTCCGACAATCGGAATCCCCGCATTTTCAAGTGTTTTTACATCCCGATAGATCGTTCTGATGCTTACTTCGAACTTTTCTGCCAGATCCTGAGCCCTTACCAAAGGTTTGGATTGCAGTTGAGTAAGAATTGCTGTTACCCTGTCAAGCTTTTTAAGATAATGGTCATTCATTTTATCCGGTCACTCTAAACTTTTATACAATAATTCCAGATATAGTAAAACCGACAATTTTACCTATATTTAGATATTCAAGAATCACATTTTATTACTAATGAGCTACACCAATTTCATCCAGACTATTGAAAGGATTTCAAATCCTGAACAGGCTGTCATTGATGAACTGATTTCAAAGTTAGAATTAAAAAATTACAGAAAAGGAGATTTTTTATTAAAATCTGATGAAACCTGTAAACATTTTTATTTCCTGCAAAAAGGACTGGTAAAATTGTTCTTTGATAATGGGGATAAAGATTTTATCATGACTTTTTTTGCTGAAAATTCTTTTTTTACGGAATTGAGCGGATTTCTTACCGGTAAACCATCCAAATATATGTTTGTAGCACTAGAGCCTGTGGAAGTATACTCCATTCGCAAATCTGTTGTCGACGACTTATGTAAAAAATACCATTCTGCAGAAACCCTTTTCAGTAAGCTATATTCAAAAGCACCTGTTAACATGATGGGTAGAATAAGTGAAATGCTGGAAGATGATGGCAAGAGGAGATATCATAATTTTCTGAAACAAAAGCCGGAACTTATCCAGCGTATCAGCCTGGGAGACCTTGCGGACTATATTGGCATTACCCAGGTTTCACTAAGCAGGATCCGTGCGCAAAAATGATTTTTTATCATTTGTAAAAAAATCTGAATTAATTGCAATCTACATTTGTCACATAATTAATCAAAAAAAACAAAATTATGTCACAAAGAATCAACGCATTTGCTATGGGAAATAAATCTGTAAATGCACTTCACACGATGGGATATCATGTAGAAAACTCATCTTTTGACAATGCCTTTCTGGAACTTCTTTATTTTCGTGTTTCACAGATGAATGGCTGTGCTTTTTGCCTGGATATGCATTCGAAACAATTAAGGGCAAAGGGTGAAACCGAGCAGCGAATATTTTTGGTAAGTGCCTGGAGAGAATGCCCATTCTACACAGAAAAGGAAAAGGCAGGTCTCTTATGGGCGGAAAAACTTACCGAACTGAACGGAAAAGAAATTGCGGATGCCCTATACCAGGAAGTAAGCAACCATTTTTCTGAAACAGAAATGGTGGATCTTACCATGGCTATTATCGCGATCAACAGCTACAATAGGATAAATATTGCCTTCGGAGCTGAAGTAGGCACTTATCAGGTTCCTCAAAAGAACTAAAAAACTTTTACATTAATTGAATGAAGCCTGTATTTCTTTTACAGGTTTCATTTTTTATCATATTAATCCTATTTAAAGGAATTCATCAATTTATCAAGATTCAGACTTCTGGCAGATGCTTCAAAAATTTCACGGTAAGTCCCGTTTTCCTGAACCAGTTCATTGTGCGTTCCACTTTCAACCACTCTTCCCTTTTTCATAACATAGATTTTATCAGAATCCAGAATCTGAGACAAAGAATGTGAAATAATGATTACTGTTCTTCCTTCTTTAATGGCATCTAACGAGTTTTTGATCTGTTCTGTTGCAATAGCGTCCAGGCTAGCAGTAGGCTCATCGAGAAAAATAATTGGCGGATTCTTAAGGAATAATCTCGCAATGGCAATTCTTTGTTGTTGTCCCCCTGAAAGCTGGGTAGCATCGTGGTTATACTGATCCGGTAGATCCTGGATCTGTTCATGGAGGTATGCTTTTTTTGCAGCTTCCCGGATTTCATCAAAACTGGCATTCATATTTCCATACCGGATATTATCTTCTATACTTCCCTGAAAAATATGATTTCTTTGAAGTACAAGACCTATATCATTTCTTAAAAATGTGTTATCAAAATCATTTAAATTGACATCATCAAGTAGAATATCTCCTGAATCCGGAAGGTAAAATTTACACAAAAGATTGATAATTGTGGATTTACCGGCACCACTTAATCCTACCAAAGCCGTTGTCTTTCCATTTTCAATTTTCATAGAAACATCATGTAAAGCTTTCGTTCCGTTTGGATAGGTAAAGTCTATATTTTTAAGTTCAAATGTTCCCTTAATTTCCCTTTCTACAAATGTCCCGTTTGGTTCTTTTTCATCGTCAGCATTTAAAATATCAAAGTAACCTTCAGCATAAATCATCGCATCATTCATATCATCATAAATACGGTGAAGCTGGCGTATCGGGGATGAAACATTATTGAAGAGCATAATATGAAGCATAATTGCACCAATTGTCATCTGCTGGTCCAGAACAAGATAAACGGTGAGCAAAATGATAAGTACAACCCCAAACTGTTCTATAAAAGTCTTAAGCCCATCATAAATAAAATTTGTTTTTCTGGTGAACATCTGGCTCTCCATTAATTGCATCTGAAGATCATACTGCTTTTTACCCTCGAATTTTTCACGGACAAAACTTTTAATCACCATAATCGAATTGATCAGGTTCAGAAGGCCCGAAGTCTTTTGCTCACGCTGGTTTCTCAGCTGCCTGCGAACCCCACCCAGCTTTTTAGCCTGTAATGAACTTATATAAAAATAAATAGGAACAATTATGGTGGATACCATGCCAACATATACATTTTGCATATACATGATGATCAAAGCAATGATCGCATTGGAAAAGAGAGGCAAAATATCTATGAAAAAATTCTGAACAAGCTTAGTGAGACTTTCAATCCCACGATCGATCCTGATCTGCAATTTTCCTGATTCGTGGTTTTCATCATTAAAATATGCAACCCGGTACGTCAGTATTTTATCAATAGCTGACTGAGCCAGAACAGAACTTACATTGATCCGGATCTTTTCCCCATAGAATTTCTGTCCGAAATTGATAAAAATATTCAACAGTTCTTTTCCCAGTAATATTATGGAAATCACTACCAACACATGAATTCCTTCCGACATAGGATGTGGAAGATGTGTTAGTAGGGTTACCTCGTCAACAGTATACTTCAAAACCAAAGGATTGACCTGGGCTGCAAGAGCTCCTAAAAACGTCAGGAATAAAGTTCCGTAAATCATCAAACGATAAGGCCTGATAAATGGAATAAGCTGTTTATATATTCCAAATAAAGTAACTGTTCTATTAAAAGGTTTCGCCATTATTATAAGATCTTTAGTAAAATTAAAGCTTTTTTAAAACAATCTATAAAAAAAGCCAGCATAAAAGCCGGCTCATTCTTTTGCTATAAAAATTTCTCTTTAATATCGGGTTTTCAAAACGATCTTTCCTAGTTCTAAAAGCTCATCCTGCTGGGTAAAGTGAACACGTCCTTTCTTCGAAAATACTTCCCATGCGATCATGGAAACAATATCATCAACAACTCCCTGTTCTTTAGAATCGTCAACATACTCAAATGTACGTTCATCAATCATTTTTACCGGCTGTTCATAATCCTGATGTACGATCAGCAGATCACCCCTTCCGTCCAAAGCGGCCTGGTAAATTTCCTGAAGATCCGTAAGAACCGTTCCATGAGACACCGCCTCTTTAACTTCCTCAATAGCCAATGCACGACTTTCTTTTTGTTTAGCCTTAATAATTTCATAAGCCTGCTCTACAATGTGATGCTCATCAGCAGATACATAATTTTTATTATCATGGCCAATATAGATCTTAGGAATGTCAGCAACTTCAAGAAGTTTACTATAATTATCCGCAGTACTAATAACAACTACGTTTAAATTTGATTTTTTGTAAATTTCAACAATGGATTTATCAACCCTGTTAAAATATTCTTTGATCTGATTATCTACCTGTTTGGAATCGCTTCTCACATCTGAATGGGTAATATAAAAGGGATTTTGGGGAAATGGAAACCCTTCCTCTCGGACTTCCCCGACAATAGAATCATTTAATGCTTCGTACAGCTTGGTACCGCTTTGCGTTAAAACTAAGATGAGATATTCCTGAGCTCTTACTGCAGCCTTGATCAGAGGCCTTACAGCAAACTTCTCCTCCACTTCTGTTACATTTCCTCTTGAAGCCCATGTAGATTTTATAATTTCTTCTGTGTCGTTCGACAAAAAAATATGCAAACTATCCAGATTGTACTGATGGTCAATTTTCCCTGCAATATGATCCAGCTTTTCCAAAACTCCTGCGGCAGGTCTTTTTCCGTACTCATCAATAACACGGTTTTCTGCTTCTTTGATGAGGTTTTTTAAAATGATTTCGTCTTGTTGGTTTTCAGGAAATGTTCTGTGGGTATTTAATGAAATACTTACACAAGGTTCATTTCTTTCATTGGCTAGTTTTTGTAATTTTTCTTGTAATGACATATTTGTATTTTTTATTAATAATGAAATTTAATGATTTATTTTATCATTTTAACACAATTAAATACAAAAACTAGGCCTTTAAAACAATTTAAAAGTGCTTTTCATATAAAATACGAAAAATATCAATTTAAAATTTATTCTATATTAAAAATTAGCTATTATTCTTTCTTGGAGAGTAATAATGTACTTTAAAAAATTTCCACCCTTTCTCCTAGGTATGTAAAATATCATATTTTAATTGTTGTATTTAAAATACAACAATTAAATATTTATAGTACATTTGTTTTATCATTAAAAAACGACAAGATGAATAATAAACAAAAAGCCTTAGTAAAGTCAACCGTTGCGGTTTTAAAATCAAACGGTGCAGATCTCACTCAATATTTTTACAACAGAATGTTCAACCATAATCCTGAGCTCAAAAATCTTTTTAACATGAGTCATCAGGCAAGTGGCAAGCAACAACACGCACTAGCCGGAGCAGTGCTTGCCTATGCTGAACATATTGAAAATCCAACTTTACTAATTAATATTTTAAGATCTATAGGCAATAAGCACGTCAGCCTTAATATAAAACCGGAACAATATAATATTGTAGGACTTCATCTGATCTCATCGATAAAAGAAGTTTTAGGAAAAGCGGCTACTGACGAATTATTGGAAGCTTGGACGCAAGCCTATCATGAACTTGCCCAAATAATGATTTCTATCGAAGACGAAATATATTGTTCTAACCTAAACAAAAATGGGGGATGGAAAGGTTGGAGAACATTCATCATCAGTAAAATCATACAGGAAAGCATGGAGGTTAAATCCTTTTATCTTAAGCCTAAAGATGGGCAGCCAATTGCAGAATACCTTCCCGGTCAATTCATATCTGTAAAAACATATATTCCATCACTGGGATATGAACAACCAAGACAATATAGTCTATCATCGGCCTTCACTCCTAAATATTACAGGATATCTGTAAAAAAAGAGAAAAATCAATTTAATCCGGATGGTATTGTATCCCATATCATGCATTCTAAGTTAGCTGGAGATGAAATAGAAGTGAGTGCACCTGCGGGAATCTTTCACATTAATCCTTTATCGGAATATCCTTTAGTGCTTATAAGTGGAGGGATTGGAATTACTCCCCTTTTAAGTATGCTGGAAACAAATGAAAATAACAATCGTAACCCTGTTGTATGGTTGCATAGTTGCAGGGATCAAGCTGTTCATGCCTTCAAAGATCATATTGACTATTTAGAACAAAATAATGAATGGCTCACCACCCACATCTTTTATGAAAATAAAAATAAAGAAGATGACCCGGCAATACATGAAGGAAGAATTAACCTCCATGCAGTGAAAGAAGAAATTCTTATTGACAATGCAAAGTATTATATTTGTGGTCCCGAAGCATTTATTAAAGTGCAGTACAATTCTTTGATGCAGTTAGGAATTGCCGGAGAAAATATTTTTTACGAAGAATTCGGACCTCAGCTCCTTCATTTAAATTAGCAATTAATGAAATTGAACCACTTTACTGATTATAGTTTGCGCGTTTTAATCTATTTAAATAAAAAAGATAAGGCTCAGTCCTGCTCATTGGACGAATTATCAGAAAAGTTGCATATTCTTCGCAATCACCTTATTAAAGTGGTTCAGTTTTTATCTCAGAAAGGATTTGTTATTACCAAAAGAGGAAAAAATGGTGGAATCATTATTTCTGATAAGGCCCGTACGACAGGGCTTGGTGATCTTATTCACCTACTTGAACAGGATGATAGTCCGATTATCAACTGCCAAAGTAAATCGTGCGTATTTATGTTTTATAACTGTCAGCTAAAATCATTTTTAGACATCGCCTATCAGGCATTTATCGATAGTATGAACAAGCATTATTTATCCGACCTTGTTTTTAATAATTGGGATATCATTTTTGCGAGCCAGCATACCAGTAATTAAAACTTAGCCTTCGTAAAGATATGTTGTAAGGTAATGAAGCTCGGGTTTACTTGCTTCTTTTGATTCCGCTTCCGCCTGTTCCAGAGAATATTGGGAGGTAATTTCTTTGCGCTGGAATACAAATGAATTATTTGCATTTTTATCAACCACATCATTGAAGATGTGTTCTATCTCTGAATTTGCCAACGATGCAAAACTAATATCCTCAAATCCATACATCAACCTTAAATCATCAAATTCTGAAAACTGATTATCAACAAAACTCTGAAGCTGTGATTTCGAATCAAAATTCCCTGCCCAGATATTGTATGCGTATTTCTTCTTTTTAGGCTTATCCAGGATACTCTGATACACAAAATTTTCACCCAGATAAGCTTCCCTTACTTGCGGATCATTTGCCAGGTCCTCCGGAAGACCTTCTTTCAGGATCCTGCCTTCAAACATGATGTATGTTTTATTAGTAATAGCGAGAGTCTGCTGAACATTGTGGTCGGTGATTAAAATTCCGATATTTTTATCGACAAGGCTTCTTACAATTTTCTGTATATCTTCTACTGCAATGGGGTCTACCCCTGCAAAAGGTTCATCCAGAAGGATAAAGTTCGGGCTGGTAGCAAGACAGCGCGCAATTTCAGTCCTACGTCTTTCTCCTCCGGAAAGAAGATCTCCTCTGTTTTTACGAACATGCTGCAATGAAAATTCTTCGATCAGCTCATCACATTTGATTTGCTGTTCACGCTTGGAGAGATTGGTAAGCTGTAAAACTCCCATAATATTTTCCTCAACAGAAAGTTTTCTGAAGACAGAGGCCTCCTGAGCAAGATAACCAATTCCTTTTTGTGCTCTGCGATACATCGCATCAGTTGTTATTTCCTGTTTATCCAGGAAAATTTTACCGGATGTCGGCTTAACCAATCCCACGATCATATAAAATGAAGTGGTTTTACCTGCTCCGTTAGGACCTAGCAAACCAACAATTTCTCCCTGCTGGACTTGTACAGAAACTCCTTTTACAACTTTTTTTGGACCGTATTCTTTGATTAAGTTTTCTCCTCGTAAAATCATAGTCGCAAAGATATAAATTTGTTTTAAGTTATGATTTTGTAACTACTCATATTTTTCTTCGACTTATGTTAAAAACAATTCACTTTATCATAAAAAATACTAAAATGGAAAATTACGGTTATACAAAAACAGAAAATACCCGGGATCAGCAGGCCCATGTACCTTATCGCTCTGAAAAAAAGATCCCTGCTGCAATACTAGGTATACTTGTAGGATGGCTTGCCCTGAATAAATTTTATCTTGGCTATACTAAAGAAGGTATTATTCAGATTATTTTAAACCTTGTTACTTTTGGGGCAGCTTCTATCATTCCTTTCATTGAAGGTATATTGTACCTGTTTATGAGTGACAAACAGTTTGATGACACTTATGTATATGGTAAAAAAGGCTGGCTGTAAATCCAGGCATCAGATATTCTAACGAATTTGATACATTTACTGCACCAACAGCAAATTAATTTTAATGGAAAATAACAAAGAATTAACAGAACTCCTTGCATTAGATTTAGGAATCAACCTGGTTGACCGTAGACCTTATGCTAAGGAAGTTTTTAAATGGCAGGATATGGATCTCCTTCCCCATTCATCCACAGACACCTTACTTTGTGAAATTTTTGAATGGAATGGCAGAAACTGGAGAACAACCAGCAATAATCTTATTGGGTATCTCTTTTCAGGAGAGAATCTGACTACAATAAAAAACCAGTTGATTAATGCTCCGAAACATCCTGCTCTGATTCCTGATTTTGAATTTACAAAAGACAGCATGATCGAATACGGCCTTTCGCTACCTTCTCTTTTTAATATCGGAGTTAACGGAAATATAAAAAATGCTAAAAACTTTTCTGTCCGTGTCAATGGAGTAACAAAATCAAGAATCACCAACATTCATTCTCCGGGAATTGAAATCTTAAAAAACTATTCAGCATTTACCCAGGATAAAACAAAGACGTACAGAAAAAATATCAAGTTTAATTATTTGAGTACTTCTTTATTTTATGCCGAAAGCGTTGAGATTTATTTAGAAAAAGAATCTTCAACTGTTCTTGATGTAAGCTTTCAAACGCAGGACATTGAAGTGGAATCAAAGTTAGATACGGATACTAAGAAACATTTTGTTCTAAAATATATTGGTAACCAGGCTCCCTTTGCTGCTAAATTTACAAAAGGTAAAGATTTCAATATAATGTGATAAATTTTAATTATATTTAGTTTATCTAAAAAAAATAAATATTATCATGAAAAAATTAACGAAAAAAAATCTAAAAACCATCAACGGTGGAAATATAAGACCACCCGATGCAAATGGCAACTGCCCATCAGGTTGGTTTTTATGCCCTAGTAATATCTGCGTCTACGACAATGGAGGTAAAGACCCTATAGTTCCGGGAAAATCTCATTACAATGCCTGTTTCGGATAAATAAAAAACACCTCTATATAGAGGTGTTTTTTTATTTATCTGTTTTAAAACTATTTATTTAAAAGCATTGCTGCTTCCTTTGCAAAATAAGTGAAGATCATATCTGCACCTGCTCTTTTAAAACATGTTAAGCTCTCAATGATCGTTTTATCATTATCTAACCAGCCGTTTTGGGCAGCCGCTTTTACCATTGCATATTCTCCACTTACATTGTACACAGCAATCGGAAGATCAATTGCTTCACGAACTTTAGAAACAATATCAAGATAAGGAAGCCCCGGTTTAATCATAATGATATCCGCTCCTTCATCAATATCTTTAAATACTTCATTTAAAGCTTCCCTGGAATTATGAAAATCCATCTGATAAGTCTTTTTATCTTTTGGAATTTCCATATTATCTTTTGGAGCACTATCCAGAGCACTTCTGAAAGGTCCATAAAAAGAACTTGCGTATTTTGCGGAATAACTTAAAATCCCTACATCTGTAAATCCACTTTCTTCTAAGGCTTCACGAATCCCTAATACTCTGCCATCCATCATATCACTTGGTGCGACAATGTCTGCCCCGGCTTCTGCATGAGATACAGACATTCTTGCCAGTGCATCAACAGTTGCATCATTTACAATTTTTCCGTTTTCGATTATTCCGTCATGCCCATAAATAGAATAAGGATCCAGCGCTACATCAGGCATAACGATCATTTCGGGAAGAGCATCTTTTATGGCTTTAATGGTGTTCTGCATTAATCCGTTTTTGTTCCAAGCTTCTTTTCCCGTATTATCTTTTAAATGATCTGACACCTTCATATACAAGTTGACAGATTTTACCCCCAAAGAAAACAGTTCTTTACACTCTTTAACTGTAAGATCGATACTCCGCCTGAATATTCCCGGCATTGATGCAATTGGTTCCTGCTTGTTTTCACCCTCCATTACGAAGATAGGCATTACGAAATCATGAGTTGTAAGTACATTTTCCCTTACCAAACTTCTCATTGATTCATTTACTCGTAGCCTTCTGTTTCTTGAATGTATCATTTTGGAATACTTTTTGAATAAGTTTATGCAAATTTACTACAAGTTAAATGAAAAAATATGTTGGAGAGTGGTAGATTTTTTATATTTTTGTTTTATAAATACTTGAGAAATTATATTTTGATGAAAAAACTTTTACTTTTATTTCTTTTCGCAGGCACTTTTGTTGGATTTTCCAGCAATCTAAATGCACAACTCAGGGAGCCTGGTTCCATCTCACAAAAATCTGATGATGGAGTTTTTATTGCTTACCCTAATCCTGCGAAGGATTTCCTCATTATTCGAGCAAAAGACCCTTCTTTGAAGGTTAAAAATGTTACATTCTATTCTATTCTTGGTACACAGGTTGCCACTTATGCGGTTAATATGAATTCGGGAGAAATTAATATTGAAAAATTAAAACCCGGTAAATATTTGATCCGTTACATTTTAAGTGACAACACTCAAAAAGTTACCCAGATCGTAAAACAATAAATTAAATCCTGATAATCATCAGGATTTTTTCTTTTACGTTAGTAGTCCTTTTAATTATTCCGTAACTTTCGGGACATTTTTATACTAATAGTAAAAAAACAATTTAATGCTAAAAGCTGAACATATTACTAAAACCTACAATGCCGGAAAAAAAACCGCATTGGATGATTTTAGCATACATGTCCCAAAAGGGAGCATCTATGGTCTTTTAGGCCCAAATGGAGCGGGAAAAACATCATTTATCCGTATCATCAATCAAATTACCCAGGCAGACTCCGGAACTATATTCATCAATGGAGAGAAGTTAAATCCCGATCACATCAAAAATATAGGTTACATGCCTGAAGAAAGAGGTTTGTATAAAAATATGAGTGTAGGAGATCAGATTCTTTACTTCGCAGAACTAAAAGGAATGAGCAAAAATGATGCTCTCAGTGAAGCAAAGAAATGGTTTGAAAAACTTAATATTGATCAGTGGTGGAAGAAAAAGCTTTCCGAGCTTTCGAAAGGGATGGCACAAAAAATCCAGTTTGTGGTTACGGTATTGCACAGACCACATTTACTTATTCTCGATGAGCCCTTTTCAGGTTTCGACCCCGTAAATGCAAATTTAATAAAGGATCAGATTATTGATCTTAAAAATAACGGAACCACCATCATTCTGTCAACCCACAGAATGGAAAGTGTAGAAGAGATGTGCGACTATGTAGCACTGATCGACAATTCGAAAAAAGTTTTGGATGGCAGAGTTTTCGACGTTAGGGAAAAATTCAAAAAGAACATCTTCGGTATTACCCTTTCTGCTGTAAATGATTCAAATTTTGAGACATTCAAACAGAAATATGAGGTGTTTAATTTCTCAAATGAAAATGATCTTGTTTCTTTTGATCTGAAAAACGAAAGTGATCAGAACAACATCCTTTTAGATTTGGTACATGTGGGAAAAGTCAGATCATTTGACGAAAGAATTCCGAGCATGAATGAAGTATTTATTAACGCTGTAGGCCATCATTCTTAATTTTATGAATAATATTTTTTTAATAACCAAAAGGGAATTCCTTACACAGGTCAAGAAGAAATCCTTCATTATATTAACTTTACTTGCTCCTCTTATGATCATTGCTTTTGGAGCAATTATAGGCCTGATGTTTAAAGCCAATGAATCGCATAACGTCATTGAAGTAGTAGACCGAAGTGGCTTATTCAAGGATCAGCTACCTTCAGATTCCAAACTCAATTATATTTTTGTTCCTGCTGCAGAAGAAAAATCAAAGATAAGTACACTAAAAGGAAATGAATCTTTGGATGGAATTCTTATTCTACCTGAACTGAATAATCATAATTTTGATGATCTTGAAAAAAACACAAGGCTTGTCATCAACAGCAAAATAGGTTTTGATACTAAGCAACGTATCGTTTCAGATATTTCAAATGTCATTAAAAAGGAAAAAATCAAAGAATTGGGTATTGCGGAAACCCAGCTCAATAATCTTGATAAAAGCTTCTCCTTAAAAACGATTAATGTTTCTGAAGATAATAAGGAGGATTCTGACCTTACTTTCGGGGTAAAATCGGGACTAAGTATGGTTTTGATGTATGTAACTTTCATGTTCATTATTATCTATGGAGTACGGGTGATGAGAAGTGTACTTGAGGAAAAGAATAACAGAGTGGTGGAAATCATTATTTCTTCCGTAAAGCCGTTTGAGCTTATGATGGGAAAAATTTTGGGAGTAACGATGGTAGCTTTAACTCAGTTTATTATCTGGATTACCATGTCCGTTATCGGAGCCCTGGTATTGAATACCGGCTTTTCATCTATTCAGAAAAACATTCCCGGAGGAAGCGAAGGAATGGCAAGTAAACTGGATGTAACACAAATCGCCACACAGATTTCCCATAGTCTGCTTGAACTTAATTTCCCTTTGATTATTTTTGTATTTATTGTTTTCTTCCTTCTTGGATATATCTTTTACAGCTCTGTATACGCTGCCATTGGTTCTGCCGTGGACAATGAGACAGAAACACAACAGTTTACCTTATTTGCTATATTGCCATTAACTTTGGGGATGTATGGCAGCTTTTCATTAATGAATAACCCTGACGGTCCGCTGGGATTCTGGCTATCCATGATTCCTTTCACGTCTCCTGTCGCTATGATTGCCAGAATTCCTTTTGGAGTTCCTGCATGGCAAATCGCACTGTCAATAACACTGTTAGTAGTGACAACATTTTTTATGATCTTTTTAGCCGGTAAAATCTATAGAGTCGGTATTTTAATGTATGGAAATAAAGCAACGCTTAAGGAGCTTTGGAAATGGATTAGAAATTAATCCTATATAGTCAATAAAAAAAAAACCCCGGAACATGGTTCCGGGGTTATTTTTTTATGTCAAGTGTTGTCTTAGTTGAATATGTAACTTAAGCTTACACTAAGAACTTGTTCAGACTTACTTTTGCTAGTTCCACCAGGTTCTTTTCCCAAATCAGGATAGGTATTTGAAAATCCAAAATCGTATTTTAAAGCTAGTTCGAGTTGTCTCTTATAGCTATATCCTACTCCTACACCCAGTCCAAAATTAAAACTGTTTGCTTTGCCACTTACTCCCGGATTTTTTGGATCTGTTACATCCGGATCATAGTATGGTCTGCTTACAGGAACATTTTTAACATTTTGATTTAGCAAAAAATTAAATCGAGGGCCTATCATTCCAAAAAATTCAGATTCTGCCTCTGAAAAATATCCTTTGAAATAGATAGGTACACTTAGATAATTATTGGCATATACCGCATCATATCCGTCTCTTCCTTTAACATCTTTATCTTTTCCTGTTTCCCCTGCACCGTAGTACAAAACTTCAGGTTGGATATAGAATTGATTTCCCTTTCCAACAGGAATCAAAGCTAAGGCTCCTGCCTGTACTGCGTATCGGGGACCGGAAGGGTTGTGCGCATTTTGCACCCGGGAATAGTTTCCTCCTGCCGTGATACCGAATCTTGTCCCGCTGAAATTAATCTGAGCAAAAGACAAGGTAGAGAAAGCCAGGGCAGAGGCTAATAAAAGTTTTTTCATATTGTTTTGTTTTATGGTTTATCCTAGCACTTTAGCTACAGTAACGCCAATGTCAGCAGGAGAATCTACAACGTTAATTCCATTTTCTCTCATGATTTCCATTTTAGCCTGAGCAGTATCTTCAGCTCCACCTACAATAGCACCAGCATGTCCCATTGTTCTTCCTTTAGGTGCCGTTTGTCCTGCAATAAAACCTACTACAGGTTTAGTAGAACCACTTGCTTTGTACCATCTTGCAGCTTCAGCTTCAAGTCCACCACCAATTTCACCAATCATCACTACTGCTTCTGTTTCAGGGTCATTGATAAACAACTCCAACGCTTCTCTTGTCGTAGTTCCAATAATTGGATCTCCACCAATACCGATAGCTGTTGAAATACCAAAACCAGCTCTTACAACCTGGTCAGCAGCTTCGTAAGTAAGAGTACCAGATTTAGAAACGATACCTACTTTACCTTTTTTGAAAACGAAACCTGGCATAATACCAATTTTAGCTTCTTCTGAAGTAATAATCCCAGGGCAGTTCGGACCGATCAATCTACAGTCTCTGTCTGCGATGTAAGATTTTACTTTTACCATATCCGCTACAGGAATTCCTTCAGTAATACATACGATAACTTTAATTCCAGCTTCAGCAGCTTCCATAATAGCATCAGCAGCAAATGCAGGTGGTACGAAAATAATACTTACGTTAGCTCCAGCTTTTTGAACAGCATCAGCAACCGTATTAAATACAGGCTTTCCTAAGTGCTCGCTTCCTCCCTTTCCCGGAGTAACACCACCTACTACGTTGGTTCCGTATTCAATCATCTGACCAGCATGGAAAGTACCTTCGTTTCCTGTAAATCCTTGTACAATTACTTTAGAATCTTTGTTTACTAAAATTGACATTTTATTGTTGTTTTTAATTTATTTACTATTTTATTAATGCTCACAAATTTACTTAAATTTCTTTGATTTTAGACTAATCCAAAAGAATTGTTTATTTGAGATTTCTCAGCTTTACCTCTTTCTTCAAATACTCACGAAATTCTTCTGCAATCATTCCAAAATAGGTTCCTTTAGTCAGGTCTCTGTTCACTCCCACCTTGGCCAGAAGGATGGTTCCTTTCTCCAGTCTGATCCCTGATGCAACTCCAACCTGCCCCCACATGGTGACCTCATCTTCAACAATACAACATCCTGCTATTCCTACCTGAGAAGCAATCAAACATCTTTTACCAATTATGGTATCATGACCTATCTGAATCAGATTGTCTAATACAGAACCTTCTCCTATTATGGTAGAATCCGTAACACCTCTGTCTATAGTACAATTATTACCAATTTCAACATTGTTTTCAATAATAACATTTCCTACTGAAATAAGACGATCAAAATTACCATTCAGCTTTCTGTAATAAAATGCATCACCTCCCAATACCGTTCCGGATTGAATAATAACATTATCACCAATCACGGTTCTGTCACCAATGACAACATTGGGGAATATATGGGTATTCTTACCTATCTTCACATTATTGCCAATCACTGCAGAAGGATGAATTCTGGTTCCTTCTCCAATTTCAACATCATGTAATTCTTCTGTAAAATTATATATTCTTGTAAAATGAGTATTGATAAAATTAAAATCCCTGAACGGATCTTCAGAAACAAGAAGAGCTTTTCCTTCCGGACAATCTACCTCTTTATCGATAAGAATGACCGTTGCTGCCGAATTCAGTGCTTTGTCATAATATTTCGGGTGGTTAACAAATACAATATCCCCGGGGGTTACCCTATGGATCTCATTGGTTCCCAACACTTCAAAATCTTCGGAGCCAATAAATCTTGCCCCAATTAAATCAGCTATTGTTTTAAGCTTTTGTGGAGAATGGAATCTCATACATTAATCTTATTATAAAATAAAATTCGGACTGCAGGTGCAGACCGAATTTATGTAGATTATATTGTTATTTTACTCTTTCTAAATAAGTACCGTCTTCAGTATTTACTTTGATTTTGTCTCCCGGCTCAATAAACAGTGGAACCATTACTCTTGCTCCTGTTTCAACGATTGCATTCTTAAGAGCATTCGTAGCAGTATTCCCTTTTACTCCCGGATCTGCTTCAATTACATCTAAAAATACAGATTGTGGAAGTTCAGCGGAAAGAGGAGTTTCATCAGCTTCTTTCAGGATGATTGTAACTTCTTCACCAGCCTTCATAAACTGAGCGTTTTCAATCATTTCCTTATTGATATACAACTGGGAAAAGTCGTCATTGTTCATGAAGTGGAATCCATTCTCATCATCATAAAGATACTGGAATTTTCTGGTAATTACTTTTACTTCATCTATTTTATGTCCCGCTGAAAAAGTATTATCAATTACTTTTCCATTAGTTACAGATTTTAATTTGGTTCTAACAAAAGCAGGTCCTTTTCCTGGTTTTACGTGAAGAAATTCAATTACCTTGAAAATATCATTGCTATATTCAATGCAAAGTCCCTTTCTGATATCGTTACTTGTTGCCATTAATTTTTTATATTATCTTTTTATTTTTAAATGAGTTACTCTTTTCCAGTACCATAACCTTTTACGATACCTCTTGGAGAGTTTTGTATAAACTGAAGGATTTCATCTCTTTCAGCCGTTGGTAGCATTTCTTTTTCAATATGACTAATTGCCTGAGACACATTCATCTTCATCTGGAAAATAGCTCTGTAGATCTTTTGGATCTCAAAAATTTTCTCATTTGTGAATCCTCTTCTTCTTAAACCTACTGAATTGATCCCTGCATAAGACATCGGTTCTCTCGCAACTTTTACGTAAGGAGGAATATCTTTTCTTACCAATGTACCCCCAGAGATCATTACATGTTTTCCTATTTTCCCAAACTGATGAACAGCACTTAGTCCTCCCATTACCGTATAGTCACCTATTTCTACGTGACCGGCAATACCGCAACCGTTTACTATGATAACATGATCTCCAATTACACAATCGTGTGCAATATGAGAAGTAGCCATAATCAGACAGTTTTTACCTATTTTGGTATAGCCTAGAGCTTTAGTACCCCTGTTTACGGTAACACACTCTCTGATTGTAGTCTCGTCACCGATAATTACCTGAGTATCTTCACCATCAAACTTTAAATCCTGCGGAATCGCAGAAATTACAGTTCCCGGAAAAATCCTGCAATTCTTCCCTATTCTAGCTCCATCCATAATGGTAACATTGGGACCTATCCAGCTTCCTTCTCCAATTTCCACGTCCCCTGCAATAGTAGTAAAAGGTTCTACGATTACGTTCTTGCTGATTTTTGCACGTTTATCTACGGCAGCTAATTGATGAACCATTTAGTCAACTTTATTTTTTGCAACTTGAGCCATTAATTCGGCTTCTACAGCCACTGTATCTCCTACATATCCGTATCCCTGCATATGAACGATACCTCTTCTGATCGGCTCTATCAATTCAATTTTGAAAATCATCGTATCTCCCGGAACTACTTTTCTTTTGAATTTTACTTTATCCATTTTAATGAAATAAGTAGAATAGTTTTCAGGATCCGGAACACTTGCAAGAACCAAAATTCCTCCGGTTTGAGCTAAAGCTTCTACTTGCAAAACCCCCGGCATTACAGGTTCCTTTGGAAAATGCCCAACAAAGAATGGTTCATTCATTGTAACGTTTTTCAAACCTACTACGTGAGAATCCGAAAGCTCCAGAACCTTATCGATCAATAAGAACGGAGGTCTGTGAGGCATCAGTTTCATGATTCCGTTAATATCAAAAACCGGTTCTTTTGTAAGATCAAAATCAGGCACATTTTTCTTTTTTTGCAGTTTCCACTGACGATTCAGTTTTTTTGCAAATTGAGTATTCACGAAATGTCCTGGTTTATTTGCGATAACTTTACCTTTTATTTTAACACCAGCTAAAGCTAGATCACCAATTACATCAAGTAACTTATGTCTTGCTGCCTCATTAGGATAATTTAAAGTAAGGTTATCAAGAATACCATTTGGTCTGATAGAAACATTGTCTTTACCAAATGCTTTTTTAAGTTTTTCTGTGGTATCCGGAGTTAAATCCTTATCAACGTAAACAATTGCATTAGAAATATCACCTCCTTTAATAAGACCATGATCTAAAAGCATTTCCAGCTCATGTAAGAAGCTGAATGTTCTTGCTGATGAAATTTCCTCTTTAAACTCAGAGATATTTTTAAGTGTGGCATTTTGGGTACCTAATACTTTAGTTCCAAAATCTACCATCGTTGTAATTTCGTAGTTATCTGATGGAATAATGGTAATCTCAGAACCTGTTGCAGGATCTGTATAGCTAAGAACTTCTTTTACCACAAGGTATTCTCGGGCAATGGCCTGCTCAACTACCCCTACACTTTCGATAGCTTCAACAAAAAACTTTGAAGATCCATCCATAATAGGAGGTTCTGAAGCATCCATCTCCAATATAGCGTTATCGACATCGCAGCCTACTAAAGCTGCAAGAAGATGCTCGCATGTGTTAATTTTAACGCCTAGCTTTTCTAAGGTTGTCCCTCTTTCTGTTGCTACAACATAGTTAACATCTGCTTCAACCTGAGGGTGCCCCTCTAAATCGGTTCTTACAAAAACAAAACCTGTATTTTCTTTAGCAGGTTTAATGGTAAGTTTTACTTCTTTACCAGTATGAAGGCCAATTCCAGAAAGAGTTACCTCTTGCTGAAGTGTTTTTTGCATATCACTCATTAGTATTATCTTTTGAGGTATTCTCAAGATTATTTATTCTTCCTACGATTTCAGTAAAATTCCTGAAATGAACATAATTTCTCAAATAGTCATTATAACTGATTGCAGGTGAACCGTATAAAGTTTCTTTATCACCTACACTGGAGTTCACTCCACTCTGAGCCTGAATTTTCACCTGATTGCCGATCTTAATATGACCAACTACACCTACCTGTCCTCCAATCTGGTTCCAGTCTCCGATCGTTGTAGAGCCTGCAATTCCGGCCTGGGCTGCAATTACATTATTCTGACCAATCTTAACGTTATGCGCAATCTGAATCAGGTTATCTATTTTTGTTCCTTTTCCAATAATGGTAGATCCAATGGTAGCCCTGTCTATACTACAGTTTGACCCAATTTCCACATCATCTTCAATAATAACGTTTCCAAGTTGTGGAATTTTTTTAAATCCTTCAGCTGTTGGCTGAAAACCAAATCCATCTCCCCCGACTACCGTATTGGAATGGATAACACAATTATCCCCAATAACACAATAATCATAGATCCTTGCTCCGCTATCTATTTTGCAGTTCTTTCCAATTTTAACACCTTTTCCGATGTATACTTGTGGATAGATTTGTGTCCCCTCTCCGATTTTAGCTTTTTCTGAAACATAGGTAAATGCTCCAATATATACTTTATCTGCTATTACAGCGGTATCGTGAATAGATGCTCCGTCTTCGATTCCTTCTTTTTTTCCCTGCATTTCCTGATACAGATTCATAAGAACCTGAAAGGACAGATATGCATCTTTTACGGCAATAATAGTAGGAGTATAACTATCTTTTACAAGAAGTTTTTCTGAAGCAATAATTACTGAACACTTGGAAGTATCCAAATAATGAGAAAACCGGTCCTGAGCTATAAAAGAAAGATGTCCCGATTCTCCATTTTCAATTGGTGAAACGCCATTAATAAGTGCATTTTCGTCACCTATTATTTTCCCGTCAATAAAACTTGCAATTTGCGAAGCTGTAAATTCCATATTCTGCAAAGATAAGAAATTCTATAATTCGTAAACATTTTTTAGTTTTCGGATCGATAATTTTAATATTCTTTAAGAATTTATTTTGGAAAAATCTCTTGGAAATGTTAAAATATATCGTGTCGTCTTATTAACGATCAATCCCGATAAAAGCTGGTCTTCAGACTCATCGAGTCTTATTTTCTCACCATTTTTCTGTAACAAATAGATGGGTTGCATTTTGGTATTGTATGGCAAAAGTTTTCTCTTAATTTCGTGAACTAATTCTTCCCCATTATCAATTCCAAAAAACTCGTTCGTATTTTTTATTTTTTCCTCAACAAATTCTTTATCAAATGGATGTGATGAAATAATGGTTTTAGGAAGATCTCTTTTAATCACACTTTTGCACCAGTAAGACAATATAAAGTCATCGGAATTCTGCCATAGCTTCATCGCCTGGATTACGTCATTATCATCAAGCTGGGTAAACCTTTCAATATCTTCATTGGTTGCGGCACTTTTTCCTCTATATAAAAAGTATTTCAGATTTTCAGTGGCAGGCAAATCGATTCCCTGGGAAACCAGATATTTGGCCCTTTCCAGAATTTTCACCAAAATAAATTCTGCTAATGCTGATGTTTTGTGATAATAAACCTGCCAATACATAAACATTCTGGCAGTCAAAAAGTTTTCAATAGAATAAATTCCTTTTGCATCAATCACCAATTCTCCCTCTTCACAAACATTCATCATAGAAATGATCCTTTGTGTATTGATGTTTCCTTCAGATACTCCCGTGAAAAAGCTATCTCTTTTTAAATAATCCAGACGGTCAACATCCAACTGAGATGAAATCAGCTGATTAAAAAACTTCCTGTGATATTTACCCTGAAACATTTCAATTGCTACCGTAAGCTGACCTTCAAACTTTTCATTAAGCCTGTTCATTAATAATAATGAAAGGTTTTCATGATGCCAGTCATCCATCAGCATGCTTTCCAATGCGTGAGAAAATGGCCCATGTCCTATATCATGCATCAAAATAGCTAACATAGCTCCTTTTTCTTCTTCATCAGATATTTTTACGCCCTTTTGCTTTAGAGTTTCAAGAGCAGTAAACATAAGATGCATCGCTCCAATAGCATGATGAAATCTGGTGTGGGTTGCTCCCGGAAAAATAAGATTAAGAAGTCCTGTCTGTGAAATTCTCCTCAACCTCTGAAAATAAGGATGCTCAATAACATCAAATAAGATTTCATGTGGGATTCTAATAAATCCATGAACAGGATCGTTGATAATTTTTAGCTTATTCTGCATTTGAAAAACTGAAGTATTAAGCTAACAAAGTTAGGGAAATTTAATCTTAGGTTTTGCTTTCAAGAATAACCCACCATAATGCAGAGATCTTTATCTTTGAAATTATAATTGACGAATAATTTATGAGAGCGCTTTCAATTGTTGTACTACTGTTTATCAGTATAAATATCTTTTCCGCTCAAACCATCTCTGAAGTTCAAAAACTGGAATCTCTATGTAAAATATGGGGATTCTTAAAATACTATCATCCTCATGTTGCTGACGGCACATTCAATTGGGATCAGCAATTGCTCCAAAAGATAGATGAGCTAGACGGCATTCAAGATAAAAGCCAGCTTAATATCTTGTATACTCAATGGCTTGATAGCCTTGGTGCTGTTGAAAAGTGCAATTCCTGTAAACTGACCAACACCAAGGTCTATTTTCGTAAAAATTTTAATGTGGACTGGATAAATGACAACAATATATTTATTGAAAGTATCACCAACAGGTTACAATTTATTGAAGAAAACAGATATGTAGGTACCCCTTATTATTTTGGGAAAGGGGGCCGAAAAATATTTTTCCGCAATGATGATTCAACGGGTTCCAAATTCATTTCTAAAAAGATTGCACTCCTGGAGCTTTTCAGATATTGGAATTTTGTGGAATATTTCTTTCCTTATAAATATGAAACAAATCAGAACTGGGATGATATATTAACAGAAATGATTCCTAAATTCCTGGCAATAGACAACGATGTCAATTATCATTTAACATTGGCAGAGTTGGTAACAAAGACTGATGATTCTCATGCTTTTTTATTTTCACCACTCATTAGTATCAACCAATATGGACGAAGGAGAATCCCAGTTGAATACTCTTATGCAGAAGGGAAACTTATTGTCACTAAAATCAATTCCAATCAATATAATGAGGAATCTGTCTTAAAGCCGGGAGATATTATTTATGATATCAACGGTAAAACGATCTCTCAAATGGTTAACAGCTTTTCAAAATATATTCCGGCCTCAAATACCTGGGGGAAAATTAAAAAAGTAAAAAATCTTTTTTTATTTTCCAATTCAGACAGTGTCGAAGTCAAAGTAGAAAGAGAAGGACAAAATATTGCACTTAAAGCAAAAACGTATCTATTAAAGGATATCGTTTATGAAAAGAAAGTTACTCCCCGGAAATGGCAATTTTATGATGAGGAAAAAAAGATTGGAATTGTCAATATGGGAATTATTGAAAGAGAAGATCTGGATGAAATGTACCAAAATTTAAAAACTACCGAATCTATTATTTTTGATCTTAGAAATTATCCCAAACAAACAATAAGACCTTTAAGTCTATTAATTCTACCGAAAACAAGTTTATATTATGAATTTACTTTTCCGGAAACGACCTATCCGGGATTATTTTATATCAGAAAAAACAGCATCGGAAGAAATAATGATCAATACTATAAAGGAAATGTAGTAGTTTTGGTAGATGAAAACACCCAAAGCCAAGCTGAAACAACAACCATGATGTTCAAACAGCATCCTAAAGCAAAAATCATCGGAAGTCATACTTCCGGAGCCAACGGAGATGTTATCCGGTTTAAAATTGCAGGCCTGGAAACCAGCTTTAGCGGCCTTGGTGCTTATTATCCTGATCAAAGGGAAACACAGAGAATCGGAATTATTCCTGACATCATTGTCAGACCAACTTTAAAAGGAATAAAAGCAGGAAAGGATGAGGTTTTGGAAAGAGCCCTGGAGTATTTAAAAACCGGCCGCTAGATGTAATCCTCAAGATAAGTAGTAGAGGGAGTTTCCATTTAACTATAATTTAACTTTTTATCTGTTCATTTTGACAGATTTTATAATGATTTGGTCACACTTTTGATACTATAACCATGTAAAAAATATATATTATGTCCGAAAAAATATTATGGATAGATGATGAAATAGATTTACTCAAACCTCATATCGTATTTTTAGAAAAAAAAGGCTACCAGGTAACTCCTGTTAATAATGTAAATGAAGCACTGGAGCTTATCGATTCTGAGAAATTTGCATTGACACTGATCGATGAAAATATGCCCGGGATCTCAGGTTTGGAAGCAATTCCTATGATCAAAGAAAAAGACAATTCCTTAAAGATAGTAATGGTTACTAAAAGTGAGGAAGAGCATATTATGGAAGAAGCAATAGGTTCACAGATTGCCGACTATATACTGAAGCCTGTTAATCCGAATCAGATTCTTTTATCATTGAAAAAAAATCTTCAGGAAGATAATCTGGTTGAACAAAAAACCATTTTGCAATACCAGCAGGAATTCAGAAATCTTTCTATGGAACTTTCTTATTTAAAATCTTATCAGGAATGGGCGGAATATTATAAGAAAATTCTAAACTGGGAAATTAAATTTGATAAGGTAACTGATAATGAATTTGCAGATCTTCTACAATCTCAGAAAGAAGAAGCCAACATTCAGTTTGCAAAGTTTATTGAAAATAATTACGAAGAGTGGTTAAGCGGAAGCGATAAACCATCTATGAGCCATACCCTTTTCAAAGATAAAGTAAAACCTGAGGTAGAAAAAAGTAAGGTTCTTCTTCTTATGATAGACAATCTAAGATATGATCAATGGAAAGTAGTTGAGCCTCTATTTACAAAGTATTATAATAAAGTGTCTGAAGATTATTATTACAGTATTCTTCCAACAGCTACTCAGTATGCAAGAAATTCATTTTTTGCAGGCTTATTACCATCTGAAATAGAAAAACGTTTCCCAGATAAATGGTTTAACGATAATGAAGACGGAAATAAAAACGAATTTGAACGTGATTTTCTTGAGGATCAGATGAAAAGAATTGGCCTCGGTTCCAAATCAATGAAATACTTAAAAGTATTGAATGCAGATTTCGAGAGAAAGATCTATGATGATTTTAATCAACACAAGAATAATGATTTATTAGTGATTGTTTATAATTTCATCGATATACTATCTCACGCCAAAACAGATAATCATATTGTAGACCAATTGATCCGGGATGATAAAACTTTTAGATCTTTAACTTATAACTGGTTTGAAAATTCATCCATCTTAAAGATCATTAAACTCGCTGCTGAAAATGGTTATAAATTGGTGATTACTACTGATCACGGAACGGTATATGTGAAAAAGCCAAGCAAAGTAGTAGGTGACAGAGAAACTTCCACTAATATCCGTTATAAAACAGGTAAAAGTTTAACTTATGATGACAGGGATGTATGGGCTATTACCAATCCTGAGAAATTATTTTTACCAAAAGGAAACCTGAGCTCTAAGTATATCTTTGCTAAAAACAATATCTTCCTGGCCTATCCTAAGAATTACAACCACTTTGTCAACTATTATAAAGAAACATATCAACACGGAGGAATATCATTAGAAGAATGTATTATTCCCATTAGTATATTAGAACCCAAGTAGTTTTTTCATAGTTTATTAATTTTGGGTTCAGGGCGGAAAAAATCAATTGATTTTTTCCGCCTTTTTTTAAGGCATCTATTTTGTATACTAATACATACACAATAATTAAATACGCTATTATGAAAAGAAGCATTTTTGCTACAGCTGCTATAGCAGCTTTGTTTTTAACCTCATGTAATAAGGAGAAAACTCCTGCAGATACTGCAACAACTGCAACCGTAGATACAATATCTTCAAAACCATCTGATTCAGCTGCTGTTTCAGCCGGTAAGGATGAAATTGTAAAAAGTACCTCAACAGACAGTAGTGGAAAAACACTGGAAATGACGTTCAATAATACCAAAAACACAGCAACAGTAGTATTCAACAAAGAAACGATTGAATTACAGGGTCAAAAGCCCGCATCTGGAATCTGGTATAAAAATGATCACTATGAATTGAGAGGAAAAGGAGAAGAAATTGAACTTACAAAAGATGGAAAAGTAGTTTTTAAAAAATAAAATCTATTATAATAAGATAAAAAGTCGGTTTTGAAATTCAGGGCCGACTTTTTAATTTCCCTACATTTGAAAAAATTTATTTTTTGTATGAAATTAATCACTTATAATGTTAACGGAATCAGGGCAGCTTTTACAAAAGATTTTTTGGGTTGGCTAAAGACTGCTGATCCGGATATCATTTGTATTCAAGAAAGTAAGGCAGGAAATGACCAGATAGACATCGACAGTCTTCAAAAACTTGGTTATCATAGTTACTGGCATTCTGCTATAAGAAAAGGATATAGCGGCGTAGGAATAGCTTCTAAAATTCAGCCCAATCATGTAGAATATGGTTGCGGAATTGAAAGCTATGATAATGAAGGAAGGATTATCAGAGCAGATTTTGATGATTATTCCGTAATTTCGGTATATGTCCCCTCTGCATCTAATATTGAAAGATTAGACTTTAAGATGCAGTTTTGTCATGATTTTCTGAATTATATTAAAATCCTTAAAAAAGAAATTCCTAACCTCATTATTTCGGGTGATTTTAATATTTGCCACCAGGCTATTGATATTCATGATCCTGTGCGCTTAAAAAATGTTTCCGGCTTTTTACCTATGGAACGTGAATGGATGACCAATTTCATCGAAGAATGTGAACTGATAGACAGTTTCAGGTTTTTTAATAATGAGCCTGATAATTACACATGGTGGAGCTACAGGCAAAATTCAAGAGCAAATAATAAAGGCTGGAGATTGGATTATAACTTTACCTCTTATGCTTTAAAGGATAGGCTGTCAAGAGCTGTTATTTTAAAAGAAGCCGTTCATTCAGATCATTGCCCCGCATTGCTGGAATTAGACATATAAAAACGTTCAAATAAAAAAGCCAACTGAATCAGTTGGCTTTTAAAATTTAATAAATCATAAATTTAATCGACAATTTCATATTCCACCGGAATAGTACCAAGATTGGTATTTCCGATTTCATCGAACGCGGCTCTGGAAATATCCAAAGCTCTTGATGAATGGAAAGGTCCTCTATCATTTATCCTCACTGTAACCTCTTTTCCATTGCTTAAATTGGTAACTCTAATTTTAGTCCCAAAAGGAAGCGTTCTGTTTGCAGCGGTGAATTTTGAATTATCAAAAATTTCTCCGTTTGCAGTTTTTCTACCATTAAACTTATCGTGATAGAACGATGCATAACTTGTTTTTTTCGCATCTGTGGCATTGTTCTTGAAAGAATAAATACCAAAGGCTGAAATCATCATTATGATTACGAGAATGAATCTTTTCATCATTTTGAATTTTATTGGTTTTGACTTGGCAAATGTATCATGAATCTGCTTAAGACCATAGCCGATATGTTAAAAACTGTTAACAAAAACCCAATTCAAAGTTAACAACGTCTGTAACCCTTTACAAATAGGGGTTTTAGAACCCACTGTTAAAAAGTGTTAAAAATACCCCCAAAAAGTTAACATAATTAACTAATTGCGATACACATCATCCATAGATAATATATAATTGACTGATATACAATGTAATAAAAAAAATAAATCATTCTTTATATAATACAAAAAAGACCAATGAAATATTTCATTGGTCTTTTTAAAGAAGATAAATACTATTATTTTAAATATTCTAATACATAATCATAGGTTCCTGCCGGATAAACTACAGACATACCTTGAGACCCGGTAACCGCATTTCCTTCTGCAGTTCCTAATGTATAGGAATACAAATCTCGCGAATAAACTGTTCCTGAACCCGACTTGTAGATTGTAATACCATACATTGATTTCATCCCATCTGGTGAAGGGATATTTACCGCACTAGATGTTCCTGTAGCTGCAAACGTTCCTTTTACAGCATATATCTGCGAATTGTTTATTAGAGTATGTGTGGCTGTTTCAGAATTTGTTATATTAGTTTTACTTGAGCTTCCACCTATTGCAACCCATCGGCCATTAGAAATATTTCCAGGATTTCCCGGGTTTGAAAAATAATAAAACCCCGGAGAAATTTCCGTAACAATACCTTGACCTGCAAGAGTCTTTCCACTTGCTGTATTATATACTACCATACCATCAAATTCAGAAACAATAGTTTCATCCTCCATAGCAGCCGTATTAAATTTAAAATTCGTTAGATCCGTACGGGGAAATCCAAGCCCTCTACCATAATTTTTATTTGCTAATCCTTCAAAATTACTGGCATCCATAAAATAATTTGTATCTCCTAATGCCGGTGTAATAATTCCATTACTCAAAAGCTGGGCATTACCATTAACGCTAAAAAGCAATAAAAAAAAACCTGTTATGTCCAATAAAATCTTTTTCATTTCGTCTTTGTGTTTTTAATAATTAATTTCTACCTGAGAATAAATACCATGTTGTTCCATTACTATAAATTCTAACTGCTGCTTGCGCTGTAAAAGAGGCCAAACCTTTTGGCGTTCCCACTCCATCTGTTCCGTTAAATTGTACAGTACCTCCGGTATTATTTCTTATGTATATTGTTCTCCCATTGTATGAAGAGGGTGCTGGTAATGTTAATTGAGTTCCTGATGTAAATTCCCAGAAATCAAAATCAGAGTTTGACCAATCATAAGAAGTAGAAGCAGCTTGTGCCAGATTTAGTCTAAAAGTAGTAGGAGCTACTGTAGTCCCCCCTAAAGCAGTCCATTTTGAGGTGGGATCATCATAATAATAGAAACCAGTACCGTTAATGTTTTCTGTTTTACTACCCGGAGTGCCAGTACCTGATGTAACAAAAACGAGAGCTCCATTTTGAGCAGATTGATATGCCTCATCTTTATCTGCCAATTGTGCAACTGTCATTCTTGGAACTAAAACGGCATCTGCCATATTCCTATCCCTAACATTTGCTACTACGTCAAGAGTAGCTGCCGGCGAAATTGTATTAATACCAACTCCTTTTTGTTGCGCTTTTGAAAGCATAACAAATGAAACCAGCATTACTGCTGTCAATAAATTTTTTTTCATACGTGTTTTTTGAATTTTTAATTATTTTTCGTGATAATTATTATACAAGATTCATAGTTTGTACAGATCCCAACCTATGCTATATTAATCACAAAAGCAAAAATAAAATTACTCTTAATCCAATATTTTTTGTGATTTAATGTTGCAGATCTAGTATTAATTATTACTTCTGCAAAGTTAGAGTTAAATTATTAAAAATTCAAATCCACCCTGTCTTACTCTAATTTTAAGGAATGAAAAAGGAACACAACAATCTGGTAATCAAAACAATGTAAAAAATAAATCAAAACAAACAAAAAACAGAATTGTTAATAAATAAATCAATATTATTTTTTATAAAAAAAAAATAATGTAAAGTTTAAAGACTCTACATTATTTTTATGAAAATATTTTTTTTATCTATTTTTTTTAAATCAGCTCCCCATATAAATCAAATTCTTCTGCAGAGGTTATTTTTACCATAGCGAATTCTCCAATTGAAATATAGGTATTATCAGCAGGAACTAATACAGTGTTATCTACATCAGGAGAATCATATTCAGTTCTTCCTACAAAATAATTTCCTTCTTTTCTATCAAAAATACATTTGTAAACTTCCCCGATTCTTTCTTGATTTTTTTCCCATGAAATCTGAGATTGGAGCTCCATGATTTCCTCAACCCTTCCTTCTTTAATTTCCTGAGGTATATCATCATCCAAAACATGTGCTGATGTATTTTCTTCGTGAGAATAGGTAAAGCAACCCAATCTATCAAATCTTTGCTCTCTTACCCAATCTTTTAATTCCTGGAATCTTTCCTGCGTTTCTCCCGGATATCCAACGATCAATGTAGTCCTGATTGCCATGTCAGGTACTTTTTCTCTGAACTTTGCCAATAAAGCATCTGTCTTTTCATGAGTAGTCCCCCTTTTCATTGATTTTAAAAGATCAGAATTTATATGCTGAAGAGGAATATCAATATAATTACAAATCTTAGGTTCTTCTCTGATGATATCTAAGACATCTTCCGGAAAACCACTAGGAAAAGCATAATGAAGTCTTATCCACTCGATTCCGTCCACTTTCACAAGCTCTTTTAAAAGATCTCCAAGTGCCCGTCTTTTATAAATATCTAATCCATAGTATGTAAGGTCTTGAGCAATAAGGATCAATTCTTTGGTTCCAACTTTAGCTAGTTTTTCAGCTTCACGCACTAGTTTTTCAATTGGTGTAGAAACATGTCCGCCTCTCATTAGGGGAATCGCACAAAAAGAGCACGGCCTGTCACAGCCCTCAGATATTTTAAGATATGCATAATGTTTTGGCGTTGTAGTTAATCTTTCACCTACCAGCTCATGCTTATAATCTGCACCTAAATGTTTTAACAAGATCGGAAGATCTCTGGTTCCAAAATACTGATCCACATCAGGGATTTCCTTAACCAAATCCGGTTTGTATCTTTCGGAAAGACATCCGGTAACGAAAACTTTCTCCACCTCTCCCCTGTTCTTCGCATCAACATAATCAAGAATAGTATTGATAGATTCTTCTTTTGCATTGTCTATGAAACCACAGGTATTGATGACCACAATATCTCCCTTGTCTTCATGTACAACTTCTTTACCATTCGCCTTAAGCTGACTCATCAATACTTCCGAATCATATACATTTTTAGAGCAACCAAGGGTTACGATATTAATTTTCTTTTTACCTACAGATTTTGTGCGCATCTTTTTGATTTGAGTGTGCAAAGATACGAAATATTAAAAAGTTTGAATCAAAAAATAAAAACCACTTTAATAAAGTGGTTTTCAGTAAACTGTTTAGAAGTTTTTTTCTTTAAGGCTGGGAGCATTTTTATCTTTTTCGGATAAAAGCATATCTTTTTCATCAACCATCCAATCAATATTAAGATCTGTATCATTAAATCTCACTGCACCTTCCGATTCTTTATTATAGAAATTATCACATTTGTAAGCAAAGACAGCAGTGTCACTTAATACAGAAAAGCCATGTCCAAATCCTCTTGGTATATACAACTGAAGCTTATTTTCTCCTGTAAGCTCAATTCCAAACCATTTTCCAAAAGTGGGAGAATCCTCTCTTAAATCCACTGCAACGTCCCAAACCTTCCCTTCAAGACAAGACACTAATTTTGATTGTGCGTGTTCACCTTTTTGCAAATGTATCCCTCTTAAAACTCCATAAGATGATTTAGAAATATTATCCTGAACAAAATGTCCATTCATTCCCGTCAATTCTTCAAATCTTTTTTCATTATATTTCTCAAAGAAATAACCTCTATCATCTTCGAAAACCGTAGGTTCTATAATGTAGCAGTCTTTAAGTGGGGTTTCTTTTATTTTCATAAAGTTTATATATCTTATTTAAGTATCCAGTATTTTATTAGTTGTAAGCAAAAACAATGATATCACCTGGTAAAATACTATCATTATATTTTTTTAATAAGGACAGTTCCATGCTTTTGCCTGTATTGTTATCCACTTTTCTCATTCTCATTTTGGGTTGGTATTCCAATCGCATATTTTCACTCAAAGATTTGTTTTGTACAATAATGAATTTATTCTTTCCATTAGACATGATAGAAACTATAGCCTCTTTTCCGTATGTTGTAAAAAATTTAAATTGTTCGGGTACAGAGTATAATTTTTTTGTTCCTTCCGGTATATTAATACCGGTATGAAAAACAGCGACAGATTTAGCTCCTGAAAATACCCATGCGAGTCTTTGTATTTGCTCATTAACACTTTTTACTACATTGTAAGTAGGTGTAGGATTACCACGATCATCAACTATTGAATATCCATAATTTTCCTTTCTCCAATTGGCTTCATAATTCAGCGTCCAATAGGTAAAATACTGTAATCCTTGAGCCCCATATAATAAATTCCCAAATTGTTGAAGCTTAATTCCTGAAACTGTAGGTTGCCGATAGTCATAATGAATTGTTGAACATGCAAAAGCCCAAAAATCAATATCCTTATTCAAGCTAACACTTCGTAAATCCTCCAAATTTTTATACCAATCAATTCTCACCTGATCTTTTACAATTGGATAATTATCAAAAGAAAGAAAGCTTACGGGTACTTTCTGTACAAAAGTATTTAAATAATCTCTATATGTAATATTATTTAGTAATTTCGGTTCTACATAATTAGGGAATAAATTAATGTAAATTATGTGATAAGGATCTATCTTTTTAATTTTTTTTGCAAGGATAGCTAAATTATCAAAATCACTTGGATTAGGTTCATCCCCGATGCAGTAGCCATACAATGCAGGATGATTTTTAAAAAGATTTAAAGTACCTTCTGTATCGGTAAATAGTGAAGAAACTCTAATGATCAATTTAACGTTCGCTTTTTTAGCAGCATCTAAAGCAGTTTTAACTTCTTGATCGGAATTATAAAGTGTATAACAGATATCTATACCTGCACGTTTCATAGTTGAAAATTGACTTACAGTTGAATACTCTCCAGGAGGAACCCCATGAAATGCAAAAATAGGCATCCTTTTCTCTTGAGATATTACAATGTTATAAACCAACAAAAATACTATGATCACTAAATTCCTAATCATTTGTCTAAGATTATTAGTTACTATTTAAGGTCAAAACGACCTTAACCGTCCTCAACAAAATCTTAATGTCAAGTAAAGGAGAATAATTCTTGATATAGTACAAGTCATACTCCAATTTTTCTAAATTATCCTTAGGAGTAGCTTTGGGCAAATTCACCTGAGCCCAACCTGTAATACCAGGTTTTACTAAATGACGTAAATCAAAATAAGAGTTTTCAGCTACTGATTCTTCAACATATTTTTGCTGCTCAGGTCTTGGTCCAATTAAACTCATATTACCATTGAGAACATTAAAAAGCTGAGGTAATTCATCCATCTTTGTAGATCTAAGAAATTTTCCTACAGCAAGAAGTCGATCATCATTATTCTTAGTATAATCACCGTTATGTCCATTCTTCATTGTTCTTAGTTTATATATTTTGAACTTTTTAGAATTCTTTCCTACTCTCTCCTGAGAAAAAAAAACATTTCCGGGAGAATTGATAAACACTAATAAAGAACCAAAAATTATTATAGGTAATGCAAATGGTAACAAAAGTACAGAAACAGATAAATCTATAAACCGTTTTAAAACAAAGTCGTTTTTCTCTAATCCAATAGAAAATACATCGTCTGCTAAATACTCATTGGCATTTAGTTTTACTAAAGGTATTCTTCCATTAATTCGCTCATAAAACTCGTGAACTTCAAAAACTTTTATACCTTGAAGTTTAGCTTCAATAATTTCATTTGTAATTTTTTCAGGAAGGTGGTTTAAATCTGAGGTTTCGATAATTATAGTTTTTACGTGTAATTTTTTAATATAATCAAAAATACTTCTGTGATTAATATCTGAATTAAAAAATACTGATTTATGAGATTTTTTAAAATTTTCTGCCTCTAAAATTTTTAATGTTATATTACTAACATTTATAAAAAGATATCTTTCGTTAAAACTGGAAAGATTTAAATATTTTTTCATGCTACGTGTTTCTCACAAATCTACTTTTAAATTTCTATATCATGTATTAACATCAACATAATTTGAATTTACAAAAAAAGTTTAAATCTCAGACTTTACTATAAATGTTGAAAAGTCTTCGAAATCCACCTTTTATATGGATAATAAAAGGGAACTTTAATATCATGTTTCCTAAAGGCATTTAAGATTTCTTGTTTCCCTTTTTTAATGTTTGATAAACTTTTATTTGATTCCCCTCCTAATCTCATCTTCAAAATAAAATTCTCAAGGTAGAATGATGAGATCTGATGCTTTTCTAAAAACCTCAGCATAATTTCAAAATCGGCAGCAATTCTATATCTCAAATCAAATGCTCCAAAACTTTTGTAAACCTCCTTTTTAACAAAAAAACACGGATGGGCGGGATGCCAACCCTTACTGAAAGCTTTTCGTGTTCCTGTTTTCCATTTTCGGACAATTTTATCTGTGTTATTTTCTTTTACATAGTATAAATCAGCAAACACAGAATCTACTTTCTCTTTATCAAAACAGTCTAAAATTTCTTTAAATGAACTTTCTGAAATATAAAAATCATCAGAATTAAGTAATCCTATTACATCTCCTGTCGACATCTCAATTCCTTTGTTCATTGCATCATAAATACCATTATCTTTCTCACTTATCCACCTCATCTTTCCCTCAAAAAGGGGTTCGTATGACTTTATAATCTCCAAAGTGTTATCGGTAGACCCTCCGTCTACAATTATATATTCGATATTTTTATAAGTTTGTTGTAGAACAGATTCAATTGCTGTTCTCAAATATTTTTCACTATTCCAGCAAACTGTAATGATACTTATTTTCATAACATGTTTAATTTATAAGGAATACTCTGAAATCTTTTTCTGAACCTGTTCTGAAATCCACGTGTAGGTCTTTTCCATTCCAACTTTTAGTGGTTGAGAGACCATCCAACCAATTTTTTCATTGTATAGCTTATTATGAGAATTTCTACCTTTTACTCCTAAGGGACATTTAAATCCATATTTATCAAAAAACTCTTGCCCGTCAAGGTTTCTTATTTTTATATTTTTTTGGGATATATCAATGGCAATCTGAGCCAGATCATTAATTGAAACCATTTCTTCGCTTCCGATATTTACAGGTCCTAAGAAATCCGATTCCATCAGTCTTAAGACAGCTTCAATACATTCATCGATGTAAAGAAAAGATCTTGTTTGCTTTCCATCGCCCCATACCTCAATTTGCCCATTTTCATTTTCTTCTGCTACTTTTCTACACATAGCCGCTGGCGATTTTTCCTTTCCACCCGTCCAAGTTCCTTGTGGTCCGAAAATATTATGAAACCGTGCAACTCTTACATTTAGGTTATAATTTCTATTATAAGCTAGGTAAAGTCTTTCTGAGAATAATTTCTCCCAACCGTATTCAGAATCGGGATTAGCAGGATATGCAGAATCCTCCTGACAATTAGGATTATTTGGATCCAATTGGTTATGTTCCGGATACATACATGCGGAAGAAGAATAAAAAACCTTCTTAACTTTCTTTATAACACACTCTCTTGCAACATTCAAATTTATCATTGCAGAATTGTGCATTACATCAGCATCATGTTCACCCGTGAAAATATACAATGCTCCTCCCATATCTGCTGCCAATTGGTAAACCTCATCCACATCTTCTTCAATAACCAATCGTACAACACTAGGATCAGTAAGGTCCCCAATAATGAATTCATCACAAATCTCAGAATGATTAAAATATTCGTGTTTCTTTATATCACAAATTCTTATATGATTTCCTTCACTTTTAAGTCTTTTTGCCAAATGCCCACCAATAAAGCCACCACCTCCCAGTATAACAATTTTTTTCATATCTGTACTTACATTAAATTTTAATTTTTCTAAACGTTTAGAATCTTTTACAAAATTAATATCTTGCTTTTAATTTCCAATCTACATTTCCCCTTTTTAATAGAAATAGACCTAATAACTAAAACAACCAAAACTCACAGAATAATTTCATAAACATGAGCATATTCTTACAATATTTTTATGTAGCCTTCATTTAATATTCAAGAACTATTATCTTGTAAAAATTCAGGTGAATAACAAATGATATCTAACATTTTTTAAATCATAAAAATAAAGTTATTTTGTTAATAATTCTATTACTGTTTTAATTTTATCATTAACCTTAGGAATAGACTTTTTAACAGATTGAAAATCAATAGATTTAACAAAAGCTTCTTTTATAGCCTGAGTACTATTGGGATCAAAAATTACTGATGGTTCACATACTTCATATAAATACGGCAAATCTGCTCCTATAATATCACACCCACAATCCAAAGCTTCAATAATACCAAGTCCGAAACTTTCACTTAAAGATGGAAAAATCAAGTATCTATTTGCTGTGTAGTATTTGTATAATTCCGATCTTTTTATAAATCCAATGTTTCTTATAGGATAATTAGAAGCTATTTTATCCTCTATATATTTATACAGTTCTTGAAAAGATTGATCTACAGTTAATATAAGCTCTCCTTTTTTCTCAGCATCATAAAATTCACAAAATGCGTCGATTAATCTTAAGTGATTTTTGTGTAAGAAAGGATGACTAACATAAATGTAACCAAAATTATTACGCTCACTACTTTTATTTCCGGATATACACGGATAAAAAGGGAGATTCACAATCTGACTATCTTTTATGTTATATTTCTCATGTAATTTTACCTTTATATTACTATTCTGTACAATCCAATAATCTGTATTTCGTTTCAAAAAATTAATAATCATTGTTTTAGCAATATATCCACAAGTAGTTTTAAATGGAAGCTCTTTTGGTATTTCTAAATAAATTCTATGATGAAAAAATGTATAAACTGTTGCTTCCAGTTTTATTGGTGGTGGTACATTTCCAAAACAAAAGATTTTGGTGAAGGTGCTTCTATTTTTTCTGTAAAAATTAAATCTTTTAAAAAAAGATGATTTTTCAAATAAAATTTTATTCGTTTTTTTTATTTGATATGCATTTTTAGATATTCTATCATCAAACAAATAAAAAACATTGACATCAGTTTTCTCAAGTTCAGAAACCAGATAGTCTAAAAGAACTTTCCCCCCGGTCTGATGAGTATATATTGCATCAATCAGTATCATTACTTTTTATTTTATTTTATTTAATCTCTCAATTGTTTCAATCGTTTGTTGATAGGAATTTTTCTTTCCGGATATGAGAAAAAGATATTTTAATATATAATAGGAAAACAGTCTTTGGAATATAAATTTTTCGAAAATAAAATTAAATTTCTTATAATATAATTTTGTAGATTTCATTTCTTCTTCAAATGACTTTACACTAACTTTCTGTCTATCATCTATTAGATGCTTATATATGAGTTTATTCTCAAAATGTGTTTTGAAGTTATAATCTATAAAACGTTTTATAATATCAGATTCCTCTCGATATAAAAATATATTTTCATCAAACAATCCAATTTTTTCAAATTTAGATTTATCTATAAATAACAATGCTCCAGAAAGAAAACAAAATTTTTCCAGATATATATTCAATTTATTTAGTAATATCATTATTGGGGTAGTAAATAAAAAAAATTCATATTCAGGACGAACCCAAAAAGATAAATTGATGCCACCAAATTGTTTTCCACCAACGACAGCAAGTTTTTTATTTATTTTAAATAATTCAATTATTCTACTAAACATAGGCTTTTCCATAATAATATCTGGATTTGCAATACATACAATTTCAGATTTGGAAACTCTTATACCCACATTATTTCCTTGTCCATATCCTCCATTTGAAGGATTATGTATCAATAAAACATTTGAGAAGTTATCAGATATAAGCTTTTTCATTTCTATGAAGATTTCTATCTTACTATTATCAACAATAATAATTTCTATATCATCATCTAAAAGATCATTTTGTCTATAAACAGAATGGATGCAATTAACAATATCATTCAAGGAATTGTAGGTGACAATAATTACAGATATTTTTTTCATATTAATCAATCATGCCTTTAAGGTTATCTGAAGATTTTATCATTTCTAAAAACTCCTCCATAAAGTGGTTTTCAGGAAACAAATAACCAGGAATAATATAAATAAACATTGCGCTAATAAACACAATTCCACACAAAATTATAAATCGCCCCAATTTCACCTTTGGATTCTGATTTTTGATAAAGAAAATATAATAATATAACATCCATATAAAAGAAAAAGGCATTACGTATCGATGTCCTATAACCTGAATAAGAAAAGAGGCTGGTATAAAAATTATTGGAAAAAATGCAATTTTATTGAGAAACCTAAATTGTGGATCTTCTACAATTTCAGGGTTTTTCTTTAATAAAAAAAATGTTTCGAAGTATAAAAATCCTGTAAACAAAATATAAGGAATCGCATTAAAAAGACCTCCAAGAAAACTACTTCCTGCATTAAAATAGCCTCCGTAATGACTTAAAATTTCACCTAAGGTCGAGTTATAAATATAGAATGTAACTAGAAAGACAAGTAATGAAAAACTAAGAATATAAGTATAAAACTTCTTTGCTGGCACAAAATAATATACAGGAATGCAAACAAGTAAAAATGAAAGCCCGGAATGGCATATTATTGATAGGATGATGCATATTATTGACAGGATATATTTTTTCTTGTAAAAAAGAAAATAAAAACCACTCATTAGGATTGGAAACCCCATATAGTATCTGATCTGGTTAGCCAAATGTACATTGTCAAGTATCAGATATGCTAAAAAAATAAAGAAAATATTCCTTGTAAATCTGGAAATAAAAAAATAATACAAACTAATTATAAGAAAAATATGAAACTGGTAAAGCTCAGTATACTGTAAATTCAGACCTTTCTTAAAAATCAATGTGAGCCAATAAAAAACAGGATCTGTAGAAGTTTCCTCTCGTTTAAAAAACAAATAATACATACCCCAGTCTGCGGTATAGGTAAGATCCAGAAAACAGTATAACAAGCCTACAAATAAGAGACTATTAAATACATAGGCAATAAATCTTGAAGGTAGTCGCTCAATAAATTGTCCTACATAAAATAAAATAATGGTGAAAATAATTAGAATAGCCAAATCAAATTCTTGTTTTATACATTTTTTAGTAATGATAGGTTTTTATTTATGTCTTCACTATAAAAAATATCAATATTTTTCTTTATAAAATCGTCAGTAAGACTATTAAAGTCTAATTTCAATAGCTTTTCAATAATCTCATCATTAAATCTTTTTTTAATTATTTTTGCGGGATTTCCGCCAATCACTGAATATGGAGGAAAAGATTTTGTGACAATAGATCCGGCAGCCACCACGCACCCCTGACCTAGTTTTACTCCAGATAAAATTAAACAATCTGTTCCTATCCAAACATCATCTTCCAGAATAATGTCACCTTTAGAAAAAGCTTCTTCTTCATTTAGAAAAAAAGATTTAAATGGATATGTCGATATAAAGTTAGAAAAATGATTTCCGCCTAGAATAAATTTAACACCTTTGGCTATGGAGCAAAAAGAGCCTATACATAAAAATTCATCTTTTTTCCGAGTATAACTATATACTTCTAATGGTCCATATGTATTATTACCTACCAGAACCTTTTCTAAGGGAAAAATAACAACAGGATAAGTAAAATTATGCTTGTTAATTTTCTTCCATCGATAAGTATAGATTCCTAATAATACAGGATCATAAAAAATTTTTAAAAAAAACTTTACAATATAAAAAATCATCTCTTTAAAAATTTGCTATAAACAATAACTAATTCCCTCCTAAATATGATATAGTAAAAAAGACTATAAAATATTAAAAAAACTGATATCGGTAGTATACTATTAAACAATAAGGAGCTACTGATTTCCATGATTTGCAAAACACCAAAAAGAATTATAAGTCCTAAGATAAGATATAAAATAATGTTTAGACTTTTAAAAAAACTTTGTCTGGTAATATTAGAGACAAAATATGACGTAATGATATATTGAATGAAAAATTGAATAAAAATACCCAGACAAATACCATTTATGCCATATGAATATAGTAATAAAAGGATTACAATACCTATTACTTTGGTTCCAACCTCTATCCAAAAAAAATTATTTGTCTTACCTAATACTTGAAAAACATTCATATTTAGAACAATAAGCGGATAAAAGATGATTGAACCAAGTAAAATCTGAAAAGGCAATACCATGTTTTCCCAATCCTTGGATAAAGAAAAAATAATAATTTGATGTGCATAAATTATGACTATACTTAGCAAAGGCATCATCACTGTAAATATTATTTTATTAAACAGTAAAGTGTTCTGGAAAAGTTTTGATTTATCTGTTTGAAGTCCCACATAGTAGGGAAACAAAACTCTCTGGATAACATTTGTAAAAATAGAAGCAGGAAATATTGTAAATTGATAACTTTTTGTGTAATATCCCAATTCTTTTGCAGGAAAGAATTTCCCTAAAAAAAGTGAATTCAAATTAATATAAATAGAATTAAAAATACCTGCATATAGTAATTTTGAACTGTATTGAAAAAGATTTTTAAATGTTTGAAATGAAAATTTCTCCTTTGGATACCATTTTAAGTTAATAATTAGAAAAACGAGTGTTAACAGATTAAACAGTATATTCTGTGTGATCAAAGACCACAATCCAAAATTACTTACTGCCATTCCAATTCCAATAATACCAGAAATAAAAATAGCAAAAAAGGAAAATTTAGCCTGTGATTTAAAATCAAGATTTATATTAAGCCTAGTTTTATAAATAACAGAAATACTACTAATAATAATAGTAAAAGAAATTATTCTTATGTACAGTGTAATGTTAGTTTTAAAAAAAGTAGCTATATATGGAGCCAATATAAAAATAAATAAATATGTAATCACTCCTATCATTATTGATGCATAAAAGGCTGTGGAAAAGTCTTTTTCATTTCTATTTTTATTAAAAATCAATGCGCTTCCCAACCCACTATCAACAAATACCTGGGATAATGATATAATTATCAATAACATCCCCATAATACCATATTCTCTTGGACTTACAAATCTAGCTAGTACAATTTCAATTAGAATCTGTACCCCTACAATAAGAAATTTATCTACTGTACTCCAAACTAACCCTTTGTAAAGTTTATTGTTAGAGATCATTTTTTAAAGTGCCACCATTTCTTCTTATCACTATGGTAGCCATAGCCATATTGGTTGGAATATCCAAGGTTATTTTTATTAATATCATTTAGAACAAAGGCAACGTTCTTAATACTTTCACTCTCAATCTGCTTATTTGCGAAATCTATAAAATCTTTTTTACTAACTTCTGATCTAACGACATAAAGAGTTGCATCTGCATGTTCTGCAATTAAAAAAGAATCTGTTACTAATAGTAGAGGTGCAGTATCTATTACAATATAATCATATTTTTCTTTAAGTTGTTCTAATAGTTCAGCATATCTGGAATTTTGTAAAAGATCCACAGGATTCGGCGGAATACTTCCTGAATAGATAAAGTCACAGTTTTCATTAAATCCACTTTTAAAAATAATATCTTCTACCTTACCAATATCTCCGTACAAATATTCTGTTAACCCTTTTAGATTTTTAGATTCTTGGTGATATCTTTGTAATTGAGGATTTCTGATATCACTTCCTATTACAATTACTTTTTTAAGTGATGAAGCCAGTGCCAATGCAAAGTTTACACTAATAAATGTTTTACCCTCACCCTTCACAGATGAAGTAACCATAATTACCGGAGCTTTATCATACTTTGGAAGCATAAATTTCAAATTAGTAACTAAAATTCTAAATGCTTCAGCAATAGGTGTTACATCATTAAGTTTAATAATTTCAGATTTTTTATTCGCAACATGCGGTATCTCAGATACAATTGGCCTTGAAGATATTTTTTCAATATCTTTTCTATTAGATACTTTATTATTAAAAAGAATCTTTAAATAAATAATTGAAAATGCTAATAAAAATCCGCCTAATAAAGCAATAGCAAGAGTAATCGTTTTTCTAGGGGCCACCAACTTTTTATCTACATATGCTCTATCAATAACCCTTGCCTTTTCGGCAGTTATCGCCATAGTAATTGCGGCTTCTTCTCTTTTTTGTAAAAGCAATAAATATAAGTTTTCTTTAATTTGTTGTTGCCTTTCAATATTTCTAAAAAGCTTTTCCTGAAACGGTATCTGACTTATTTTATGTTCAGAGTTACCCATTTCAGATAAAGTATTATTTTTTGCGATTTGCAATGTTGTCTGATTTTTCCGCAATCCTTCACTCAACGCGCCCTTTAAATCATTCAACTGCTTGTCAAGCTCTTTTACTACTGAGTTATTTTCAGTAGCGTTTTCCAAAAGCTTATTTCTTTTCATAACAAGCAGATTATACTCCTGTATATTTTTTGCTGCCGCTTCGTTATCTAACCCTATGTTTAAAGGCAATACTTCACTTACATTTTTGCGATCAAGAAAGTTTTGTAAAATTTTGTTTAACTCAAGCTGAGTATCAAATTCTAAAGCTTTAGCCCTGGTTTGTTCCTTAAGCTGAAGATTGATTTTTGCCTCACTGCCTAAATCTACTATATTATTATTTGATTTAAATTTTTGCTTTTCAGTTTCTACATCTCCCAACTCTTTTGAAATCAATAATATTCTTTCGTCTATAAAGTCCTTAGTCTTTTTTGATTCAGAATTTTTATCATTTATAGCATAACTATTATATTGACGAACCAGAGCATTAAGAAAATCCTGTCCTTTTTCCTTATTAGGAAATTCTACTGAAAGACCTATAACAGTTGCATCTTTGTCTAATAGACTAACTTTTAAGGCACTTCGGTAATCAATAACCATTTTATCAAAATCATTATATGAAAAATATATTCTTTCCATATTTATTTCTGACTTTGCCTTATAAAAAGGATTTTTACTAATTATCACATTTGCAAATGGAAGACTTATAGTTCTTCCGAAAGTTCCTTTTATGTCATTGTCCCAGCTCTTTGAGGACAACACTATTTGATTGCCTTTAACAATAATATCAATTGGCTTCTGAGGCTTCTCAGGATCTTGCCCATCCCCCTTTTCATTAATTACATTAAAAATATATGGATTAGTCTGACCATATAGCTCCAGATCATAATATTTTTGCTTTGCAAAGACTGTTATTTGAAAATTATGCTGTTTGAGTACATCTTCAATAATAGTTCTAGATTTAAAAATTTCCAGTTCATTTTCGATACTATTAGTTCCCATGTTGGTCAATGCTCCCAAACTTTGTAAAACACCGAAATCACCGGAGGCCGATGACATTTTCTTAGCATCTTTTATTAATACCGAATTTTGAATTTTATAAACTGGAGCTGTAGTTTTTATATAATAAACAGCAAAAAGAAGCATTAACGCAATAATTACTGCAAAATACTTCCATTTATAAATATATGGAAGTATAAAATCTTTTAAATCAGTTTCCTTACTGTAATTTTTATCCATTTTTAAGGATTATATTATCAAATTGAAGATTAAGTTTTGATCTTATTTTAAAACGTCTGCAAATATATCTAATATTTTATAATTTATTTTTAATACTTATTAAATATATTGTACCAGAAGTATTTTTCGGTTATATCATTTAAAAAAAATGCTATTATACTATAAATAAATCAGCAATTATAATTACATATGTATCTTGCTATTTTATTTTATAAGTCAACATCAAACCACCCCGGGTAGGAATCAGCTCTCCACTTTTATTAAATTTGGTTGCTCCTTCGTACCTCTGATTATTATCTTTAAAATATCCTTTATAGAAGGATTGTGTAGTCCCTATTCCTGCATACAGATCCAAACCCCAACGATCATTAATAGTAAAATGATATCCTCCACTTACACCAAAAATAAAAGAAATTCCTTTCTGATATTTTCCAGTAACTCGAACACTCCCATCTGAAAGTATCTCGGGGTTACCAAATTCATCTACTACTGGTTTATCATTCCAGTAATTCCATTTTTGAAGATTAAATGCAGTCATGGAAACATAGGTGCCTATATACCACTTTTTCATTTTTTCTCCAAAATAATATCTTCCTTCGAGAGTTCCCATATAAATCTGCAGATTCCTTCCAGCAAAAGATTTCCATGGGGAAACAAACGCTTCGGCTTGTAATGAAATCTTATTTGTAATTGGCTTTTCAACGGCAATATTGTAGATACCTATCGGAGCAAAAAGAGTGTTTACTTTTACTTCTATTTGTGCATTCAGGACAGATGCCAGAAATAAGCTGCTTATAAAGCATAGTTTTTTAATCAGAGATTTCATTAGAATATAACATTTTTCTTATTAATATATTATGTTTTGAGTACTGAAAAGGTCTTGAGGAGTATATAAAGGTCATTTTTAAAGGAAAGATGATGATAGTAATCAAGGTTCATTTTTACTTTATCCGGAAATAAAATCTCATCATTATATTGTAAAGGATTTTTCTGCTGAGCAAGTATTTGTTCTTCATTCCGATATTTAATTCCTGCTTCACTGGTAAGCCCTGGTTTAATAAGCAGAACAAGGCGATTTTCTCCTTCAAGTTTATCATAATACCCGGGAATATCCGGGCGAGGTCCAACTAAAGACATATCCCCTTTTAAAATATTAATCAACTGAGGAAGTTCATCCAGTTTATATTTTCTCAGCCATAGGCCGATCCTTGATTTTCGAGATGTTTTAGGATCCAATGTTCTGAATTTGTAGACATTAAAAATTTCACCATTCAAACCTATTCGCTTCTGAACAAAGATCCCAGGGAAACCGGTATCTATAGAAGCTATAATTACTAATAAAAAAAACAGAGGTAATAAAAGAATGACAGCAAAAAAAGCTATGCTGTAGTCCATCAACATCTTCCAAATAGGGTATTTTTTCACAATCTCTGGATTCATTACAAATATATGAAATATGTCTCTAATATGAGAAAAATAAGCAAAGTGTACCGATTTATTAAAAAAATATTCACCTGGAATTTATATACAATGACTGTGACATATTTTAGAATCAACTGTGCTTGAAAAAATCTTTTAAAACTCTAGCAATCCTTTCTTTATGCTCAATGGAAAGATTAGATCCGGAAGGTAAACAAAGCCCCGAATTAAAGAGGTTCTCAGCTGTTTGTCCTCCATAATATGGAAAGTTTGAAAAGACAGGCTGTAAATGCAAAGGCTTCCAGAGCGGTCTTGATTCTATATTATCATTAAGAAGAGCGAGACGTAAATCCTCTCTTGTTTTTCCCGTTTTTTCAGAATTTATTGTGATTGCAGATAGCCAATGATTCGAGTAGAAATCTTCATTAGGTTCTGTAAAAACATCAACTCCGTCTATATTTTCAAATAGAGCAGTATAAAAATTATGGATATCTCTTCTGGCCTGAATCCTATTATTTAGAACTTTCATTTGTCCACGTCCTATTCCTGCAATAATATTACTCATTCTATAATTATATCCTGTACTCGAATGCTGATAATGAGGAGCATCATCTCGGGCTTGTGTAGACAAAAATATCGCTTTATTTTTATCTTCTTTAGAATGGCATATCAATGTCCCACCACCAGATGTTGTAATAATTTTATTCCCATTAAAGGATATGATACCAAATTGACCAAAACCACCACAAGGCTTACCTTTATATCTGGATCCAAGTGATTCCGCAGCATCTTCTATCACCGGGATCTTATATTTTTCTGCAATAGATAAAATTTCATCCATTTTGGCAGGCATTCCATAAAGGTGTACAACAATAATAGCTTTGATTTTTTTTCCTTGTAAAAGCCTGTCTTTAATAGCCTCTTCCAAGGTAACAGGGCACATATTCCATGTTTCCGGTTCGCTATCAATAAAAACAGGATTGGCATTGCAATAGATAATCGGATTGGCTGACGCAACAAAAGAGAAAGTTGAGGTCAAAACATCATCCTCATTACCTACCCCTAAAAGCATAAGAGCCAAATGTATTGCTGAAGTAGCAGAATTCAGGGCACAAACTTCAATATTGCCTCCAAGAAAGCTCCTTAGATCATTTTCAAATTCATCAATATTATTGCCTATTGAGGTAACCCAGTTTTTCTGAAAAGCATCATCAATGAATTCCAATTCATTTCCTGAAAGATGAGGAGGGGAAAGCCAAATTTTATCGTGCATCGTGTGTTATTGAGAAGCAAATATAACTTTTCCTACTGAATTTTGACATTCATTTTTTCACTTATGGAAATACTGGTATTTTTTTAGTAAAATAGATTTATTTTTTGATTCTGTCTCCCTGACCTTTTCCACCAACTGTGGCAAAAATATATTTTAAGTAATCCGATACCGTTAGATTTTTAAGCATTTCAGCGTCTTTTTCTGCCAATTCAACCGGTGTTGACATATCAATTTCGTTGATTTGAGCCAGACCTGTGATCCCAGGAAGGAAATTATAAACCCCTCTTTTATCTCTCTCTTCAATCAAATCTGTTTGATTAAAAAGGTTAGGTCGAGGACCTACAAGACTCATATCCCCTTTTAAAACATTAATAAGCTGAGGAAGTTCATCCAGCTTAGACTTACGTAAAAATCCTCCGAATTTAGTTACAGAAGATGTACTTGAAAGATGCGTTGCTACAGATTTTGTATTCACATGCATCGTTCTGAACTTCATTAATTTAAATGGCCTTTTTTGCTTCCCCACTCTTTCCTGGAAGAATATAGGAGAGCCGGTGTCAAATAAACCGATAATATACAATATTACTCCTATTGGCCATAAGAATAGAATTCCAAAAAAAGAGAATAAGAAATCAAGTACGCGTATCATTATAATAAAATGTTTAAAAGTTGATTTTAATTAAATATTAAAACTTTGAATGGTCTTTGTTAATCCCTCCTGAACTGTTACAGGCAAAGATTTAATTTTCAGCTCTGTTTTTATCTTCTGATTGGAAACGACATAAGATTCTGTGAGCTTTTTTAAGCGTTCTGAATTTAGGGGTAAATGTAATTTGTCCCCCAATTTAGCCATTCCTTCAATCATTGTTTTAGATATACTCCACAACTTTGCTTTTTTATTTACTGCAGAATTAATTGTCCTGATGAGATCATTTGTCGATATAGCATCATCATCTGCGAAATTATAGATCCCTGAGGATACATTTTTATTCATGAGGATTTCATTGACAAGGAAGTTGAGGTTATCAATACTTAAAAAGGACCTCTTATTCCCAAATGCAGCTAAAGGCCATGGCAATCCTCTTTTCACCACTTTATACAATAAATTCAGATTCCCCTTATTTCCGGGACCGTGGATCATACATGGACGAATGATATATACTTTTTTGCCTTCTGGTAAAGATTGATTAAAAATATATTCTTCAGCTTCTTTCTTGGATTTCCCGTATGGAGTATAAGGGTTTGCTTCAGCTTCTTCAGTTAAAACATGATCTACTCTATCTGCTACAGCTTTTACTGAGCTAAAGTAAAAAAACTCTTTAATTTCTGAGTTTAAGAATTTGTTAAATAATTCAATTGTCAGATCCCTGTTTATTTTATAATACTCCTGGTCATCAGAAGTGTTGGATGTATCATGTGCCTTCCCTGCGAGATGGATTATTGCATCACCATGCATAGGAAATTCATTTCTCCAATTTTCATTTCGGAGAGATAAGGAAGTAACATGATGGTCCTTTGATTCTAAGAACGTTGAAAGATTTTTACCTACAAACCCAGATGCACCGGTGATCGTTATATTCATACTATATTTTTTAATCTGACAAAGGTTATTATTTTCCTTTGATGATATTTTCTAAATTGGATATACAACTGGACATTCTGAAATTATCCTCATAATACCTCCTGCTGTTTTCTCCTAATTGGGTAAGTACTTCTTTTGATAATCCGGAAGCCTTTAAAATGGTATTTGAAAGCGATTGATAATCTCCCGCAGAAACTGTAAACCCACAATCGGCCTCTTTAACATTATCTGCCCCTTCTCCATTCAGCATTGCAATAACAGGTTTGGAAGCACTCATGTAGGCCTGTAATTTCGCAGGCACTGTAAGGTTAAATATCGGATCATCTTTCAAAGTAACAAGCATCACATCAGCTTTATCAAAAAAACTGGACATCGCTTCTACAGGAAACCTACCCATTGTAAAAACCGTTTCCTGTAACTGATGTTCTTCTATAAATTCTTTTACGAAAGGCATTTTCCGGCCATCTCCTACCAGTATAAATTTAATATCCTTTTTGTCTCTTAGTTCCAAAGCTGCCTTTACAATATTGTCCAGATCCTGTGCTTCTCCGATATTTCCAGCAAACATCACTTTAAATCCATCGGGTAAGGATGGAATGGGAAAATCTTTATTCCCTTCTGATATCGTATCTTCTGCCCAGTTAGGAAAATAAATGATCTTGTCATCAAAATTCCCTTTCTGATTGATTGACTTTCTGAATCCCTGGGAAGTAATCAAAATTTTCTCTGAATTCTTATAAAATCTTTTGATAACATTTTCATAATAATTCAATATCCATTTGTTTTTTACTCCACCCGCGATGGATAAACTTTCAGGCCATAGATCCATAACCCAGAAATAGACCGGTGTCTTCCATATTTTATTCATGAGAAGAGCAGGATAATACTGTGTTATTGGAGACGGTTCGTGTACAATAATAGCATCAAACTTATTATTAAAACCCATTAAAAAGGCTTTAATCGAAGCAAAAACAGCAAAACTATAATAGTTGATAAATAGTCGTATTCCGCCTCCTTTCCCTCTGGGAAGAAGTAGTGATCTTATTACTTTTACACCGTTAACAATTTGTTTTCTATTTTTAAAAACACCGTACCCTTCAAAGATCTTACCCTCAGGATAATTGGGAAGTCCCGTCAATACAGTAACATCGTGACCTTTCTTTTTTAGTTCAAAAGCGAGGTCATTACTTTTGAAATTTTCCGGATAAAAATACTGTGTTATTATAAGAATATTCATAAGTTTATTCTTCGCTCCAAACTACTCTCTTGATGTAATCCGTATATGAGATGATAATTCTTACTACTTTTTCAGATACATTAGGCATCGAATAATCGGCAACAGGTCTGAAATTACGTTGCTGCCCTATACTCTGTTGTTGTACTTGCACAAGCCCTTGCATAATACGCTCCGGAGATAAGCCTACCATCATTACACTGGCTTCTTCCATAGCTTCGGGCCTTTCATGAGCCTGACGTATGTTGAGAGCTCTAAAGTTAAGAATTGAAGATTCCTCTGAAATTGTTCCTGAGTCTGATAATACAGCATAAGAACGTTTTTGAAGGGCATTATAATCGTGAAAGCCAAGCGGTTTTAAAAACTGAATTTCAGGGCGAACCTCTATTTTCATCTTATCAATCATATTTCTGGTTCTTGGATGAGTAGAAACAATGATAGGATACTGATAATGTTCTGCAATGGCATTTAATGAATCTATAAGTCCTCTGAAGTTTTTTTCAGAATTAATATTTTCTTCACGATGAGAAGATACTACAAAGAATTTTCCTTCTTCAAGGTTAAGCTTTTCAAGCACATCGGAAGCATTTATTTCAGGGAGATAATGATTCAGTACCTCGTACATTGGCGACCCTGTTTTAATAATTCTGTCAGCAGGTAGCCCTTCACGCAATAAATATTCTCTTGCAATATCCGAATATGTAAGATTCACATCAGCTGTGTGATCTACAATCTTACGATTGGTTTCTTCAGGTACTCTTTGATCAAAACACCTGTTCCCTGCCTCCATGTGGAAAATAGGAATGTGTCTTTTTTTTGCAGGAATTGCACACAGGCAGGAGTTCGTATCTCCAAGAACAAGGAAAGCCTCTGGTTTTAGCTCTTCCAGCAAAGGATCTATTTTAATAAGGATATTACCTATGGTCTCTGTTGCTGTTTTTCCAGCTGCTTCCAAAAAATAATCAGGTTTCCTTAATCCCAGATCGTCAAAGAAAATCTGATTAAGTTCATAGTCATAATTCTGACCCGTATGAACGATGATATGTTCTATTGCTTCAGATGCATCCAAAGCGGATAATACTCTTGATAATCTAATAATTTCCGGTCGTGTTCCAACAACCGTCATTACTTTTAATTTTTTCATTAATTAATATTTTAAACTTCTACAAAATAGGTGTCGGCATCTTCTGGATTATATGCTTCATTAATCCAGAAAATAGTGTACAATTCTTCTTCACCAATATTCTTAATATTGTGGGTATACCATATCGGCATATCCACGTATGCGGGATCCGACCCGTCCAGATAAAAATCAAGGACTTCATCAGAATCTATTTTTCTTAGCTGAATTAATGCTTTTCCTTTAATTACAGCAAAACGTTCGATTTTTCTGGTATGAAAATGATTTCCTCTTGTGATATTAGGCACTGTAGTTGAAAATGAACATTGCCCTCCTATGCCTAACCGGATGATCTCAACAAAAGCACCTCTGGGATCTGTATGTTGGGTAAACTTTACCGGGTAGTGCGTTTTATAATCAATATAAGAACGATAAGTATTAAATAAATTATGTTCAAAAGAATTCTTTAATGTAGGAATCTCACCATTCTCAAAATACAAACTTTTGAATTGAATAAGCAGCTCCAACACCTCAGATACTTTTCTGGATGCAGTAGCTTCTATAAAAAGTTCTTCGGTACTTTGTCCTGAACGGATTTCTTTAATAATACGATCAACCAGTTCCTGAACATAAATTAATTTTACCTCACCATCGTTTGCAATGTTAGGGGTTTCTCCATGGGTTAGCTGATGGCAGAAAGTAGCAATAAAAGAGTTATAATATGGCTTACCAAAAGCTCCAAAAACATTTGGAATGATCAAGCCTGTTACTTTACCATCATTTGCCTTCGCCCAATTGATAATTGCTTCCCTACCCTCACGTTTTGATTTGCCATACAAATTATCTCTTTCCTCTTGCGTTGAAGATGAGATCAGGACATGCGCCCTGGAATTTGTACGCTTTAATGAACTTACTAAATTTTGAGCTAGGGCTACATTGGTTTCATAAATCACTTGCTCACTTTCATGACGGTTCATCGCCGCTAAATGAATAATGACATCACATTTAGAAACGAAATCATCTAGCTTCTCCTGACTTTCAAAAAATTCTTTTTTAAATTCAACGCGCTCAAATTCCTCTGGAAATAATCCTAAAGTATTATATAAGTGACGACCAACAAAGCCATTTTGTCCAGTAATTCCAACTTTTTTCATTTAATTATTTTTAAAACAAATATTGGGTTATCTGTTATTAATTGTTTAAGATTATTACTTTATTTAAAATAATCTAATTCAAACCGATACTCATCTTCAATCTCCCCCAATTCATAATCAGCTAATACAAGCAGTTTGCTTTCTTCTTCCAAGCTTTGGATAGCAGTTAAACAACCAGCATGAATATGCAGATAGGTTAAGGCTTCTGAAGAAAGTATATATTTATTTATTTTCGCATTTGTTGAAGGATTGTCAAAATCATCTATTACGATAACAGATATTTCAAATTTCCCTTTCATACAAGCAAACCAACGTTGTTCAATTTTATGCCCCTGCCACCCTCTGACAAATTCAGTTGAATGATTTTCTATTGTATAAATACGTTTAATTTTCGTAGCATCAAACTCATTGTTATAGGTTATAATGCCTCTTATATCTTCGTTCCTGTTTCCTTTTAATATCATCAACTATATTTTGATAATTGTTTAAACTCTAATTTTAATTGATAAATTCTAAGGATATTGCATAACATCCTCTCCAAAAACTTCTTTCCTTATTAGCGGAAGAGTAGATATCAATTTTTTTAAACCTTCTACACCTTGTTGTTCTGTATTATGAGAATGATAGTCTTCTATTCTGGATATATCTTCTTCTCCTTCAGAGAAGTATTTCGCATAGTTCAAATCACGATTATCTGCAGGAATACGGTAAAAATCCCCCATATCTTCTGCTTTGATCATTTCCTCACGAGTGCATAGTGTTTCGTAAAGCTTTTCACCATGACGTGTCCCAATAATCTTAACAGGGACTTCTTTACCTGTCAATTCAATTAGTGCTTTTGCTAAATCTCCAATACTACCTGCAGGAGCCTTGTTTACAAAGAGATCCCCCGGATTGGCATTTTCAAAAGCAAATAATACCAGATCTACAGCATCTTCTAAGGACATGAAAAAACGAGACATATTGGGATCTGTAATTGTTATGGGCTCTCCCTTTTGAATTTGATTTAAAAATAAAGGAATAACAGATCCTCTGGAAGCCATCACATTTCCGTAGCGTGTTAAGCAAACTGTAGTATCTTTTAAATTACGAGCTTCTGCTACTGCTACTTTCTCCATCATAGCTTTGGATATTCCCATTGCATTAATAGGGTAAGCAGCTTTATCTGTTGATAAACAAATAACCTTTAAAACTTTGTTTGCTGCAGCGGCAAGAATAACATTTTGAGTTCCTTCTACATTAGTTTTTACAGCCTGCATAGGGAAAAATTCACATGAAGGAACCTGTTTCAATGCAGCAGCGTGAAAAATATAATCCACTCCTCTTGTTGCCGGTTCTACAGAATTATAGTCTCTTACATCACCTATATAATATTTTATTTTTTCATTTTTATATAGGTTACGCATATCATCTTGTTTTTTCTCATCACGAGAAAATATACGGATTTCTTTAAAATGATCCGTTTGTAAAAATCGATTTAAAACAGCAGTTCCAAAAGATCCTGTACCGCCTGTTATTAATAATACTTTATCTTTAATTCCTTGCATTACTTTGTATAGTCGTTAATCGTTATTTCTAAATTTTCTTTTAGCATTTTTTTGTGCTCATCAATTTCTTCTTCAGTAAATCTATATTTAATAAACTTAGCTGGAGAACCTCCAACAATTGTATATGGCTCTACATCTTTTGTAACAACAGAGTAAGCAGCAATAATTGCTCCATTACCAATTTTAACACCTCTGCTTATAAAAGCACCATACCCAATCCATGCGTCATCTCCTATTATGGTCTCTAATTCTGCTTCTCTACCAGAAAAAATGATTGGTTTATTTGGATTCTTATAGTAATGATCTCCTCCAACAATCTTAACTTGAGGAGCCAGCATTGTATATCTCCCGATTTTAACTTTGGGATAGATTACACACCCTGGTCCGATGTAAGAGTATTCTCCGGCTTGCAGGTCTCCCGATATCTCTGACTTTCCCCCCATATAAAATGTTTTATGTACATTTTTGAGTCCATAAGATAATCTAAAAAATCTCATTTTTAAGTCTCTGTATAGTTGTCGGATTATCCCTTTCATTGATTTAGCTTAAAGATTTATTAATAGCTCTTTTAATTTCATTGGCCATCATTTCAGGAGTTCTATTATTGATGTAATGGTTATATGCATTTTCATTCATTTTATGAACTTGCTCCTTATTATTGATAATCCATTCCATTACATCTGCCAAGTTCTCCTGCTCTTTGTATATTATACCGTTATATTTATTTTTTATATTAAAAATTTCACCTCCCGTAATAGCGTCCTCTCTCGTTACGAATGAAGTACTATTACCCATAGAGTTTAGAACGGATAAACCTGCCTGATTAGGTGATATACATGCGATGGATTCAGCAAATATTTTAGAAAGTTCTTTAGCATCATAAATACTTCCATACAATACAATTTTATCCGCTATGTTCTTTTCCTTAATAAATTCTACAATTTTCTCTTTTTCCGGGCCATCTCCTACAATTAATAATTTAGGGCAATCGTTCCTTTTTGTGTACAATAGATAATATGCTTCAAGTAACTCTCCTATTCCCTTCTGCGGATACAATGTTCCAACAAAGAGAAAATCTTTTTTATTATTAACATCTGATTTAATTACATTTTCAACTTCTGTAGTATTATGAGCCACAAACAGTTTTTCTTCAGGAATTCCTGCTTTTATATATCTTTCCAACGGATAAGAACTATAAAATAGCGTAAAATCAGATTTTCTTGAAATATAGTACCTAAATTTATCCCATGTCGTTTTAGAGTCAAAACTATTTTCATATGAAGCAGTCACTCCGATTCCCCAATATCCAATCTTATATTTTCTATTTCTTCTTAAGCAAAGTAACATAAGACTAATCCATCTGAGATTAGATAATCCAATTACCACATCATATTGAGATGCAATATTGTACAAATTATCTTTATGAAGCTCAAAAGGTCCTGCTTTTTTAACGGGCAGATACATTGTTTTAAAAGAAAACTTTTTATTTTTAAATTTCTCATCAGAATAGGCAACAGTTAGGTCAAACTCTTCATTGATCAGTTCAAAAATTCTTTCTCGATAAGACCATACTTTGTTGTAAATGATTAAAACTTTGGTTTTCATATTTTTTTAATATTATTCATCGGAAAATTTAATCCGAAATGCCCTTTATTGGTTTAAAATTTAGAATTATTTAGTTGCATTATAATATGTTTTAAAAACATCTAAATCATATTGTTCAACGTCTTTTACATTTGAATATTCTTTCTGAAGTGCTGGGTATTTTTGTCTATTTAAATAAAAATACTTTTGACTATCCCACCATATTACACCACTTACTTTTTTCCCGGAAGAAACACGAGAGGTGATCATCTTATAATAATTTTTAAAAATATCGATTGGAATAAGTGACATCGCCATATTGGAGTTTCCTGAATTTCTCTTTTGCCATATAAATGGATAAACGTCTTTATTGTACTTTTTACCTACCTCTAAAGCATAATCAAGGTTAGTATATAAATAATCCCCACTTCCCACTTCTAATATTGGAGATCGGGCATTATATACTCTTGGATTAGCATTATACATATATAAAGAAGGAGCTATAATATCTACAGCGTTAAAAACCGGAGCCAGCCTCGCATTTACATCTTTCCATCCACTACTGTTTCCTTTGAAGGTTCTAACAGGTAATCCATAAAACCCCCATTTTAAATTGGGACGAAGTTTCTTAGCTGTTTCAACAGCTTTAACGAACTGCTGGATAGCCAAATTGGCACTTTTATCATCAGAACCTGAAATTGCTTTAATGGCAGGACCTTCCCAATCAATAACTGCAATCCCAGTACTTCCAGCAGATGTCTTATCATTAATATTCTTTGTAAATAATTCAACATCAAGATTACTTCCATCTGTTGTAACATCTTTTTGATAAAAGATAATTGCTTTTTCTAACCCATTCTGTTTAATGTATGTCTCCTGCAATTGATTCAGGCCGGTCATTCCTATGTATAATTTAGGTTGTTGCCCATACATTCTGTTTGAAAATACCAACAATATGATTGTTATTAAAAATAACAATGGACTGTTTAATTTTAAGTATTTTGTTGTTTGCATTGTTATAAAATTTAATTATTTCTTATAAACGATTAATCTGGTATATTTATACTTTTCTCTTTTATTGTCTCTCCTGTACGTTTGTGATATGCATTCTTATTGAGATTGCTTCTATAACTTTTTGGTAGGTGATCTGATGACAAAATATGATATATACTGTTTGTATAAGGGAGATATTGATAACTACTCCAAATTGTTTTAAAAATAGTTAAGCCTATTAATAGATAAAGAGAGTATTTAATTTTGAAATTTGCAGATTTTATAATTATTGCTAAACAAACGGCAAAAAATAGTCCAAAATATAAAGTAATTCTAAAGCCTGTTGGAAAGATCAATAAAATCCTAAATAAATACATGTATAATAATGCAAAAAAATACAGTATATCACCATGAGGATTATTTAAAATTGCTTTTCTATAACGTAACAAAACGAAGAATAAGAAAAACATAATCAATGAACCAATAGTGAATATTGCGTTATTAGATTCCGCTACATAAACATTTAATAATTTATATGCTATTGTTGGAAACAAAGAGGCAAAATAATTTGAAAACTCATTTAAAATTTGTGGAAAAAAACCTATAATACAAGCTATAATATACCAAATTGATAAAGTAATATTTGACCGATATATCATTTTTTTCCTAAATACAACTAGTAAGGATAATAAAATTGGAGCAATTAATGAAATGTGAAATAAAAGTCCTAATAATGCAACAATAATAAATTTAACATACTTCTTATCCAGTAAATATACTGTACTCCAAACTAATATAACTGACCCACACATAAACCTTAAAGGATTATCAATCAGCATAAAAAGGAGGTTATAATTAAGCATGATCCCAATCGCTAAAAACTCACCTTTAATAAATCTTTTTATGAATTTTATAACTGAATATAAATAGAGACATTTTACAAGTCCAAGAAACAACCAAAAATCAGGTATAATATGTCGTATCAAGTATATGAGATAATAAAATCCCTGCTCATAATCTCTTCTTAAAAGGTCTTTATCTGTAGCAAAATTATATAAGTCTTCATAATGTCTCCAGTCTGTTCCAACAGTATAGCCAAAACATAAAAATATATATATCCATACAAGAAATAGCTTCTTACCCAATATATGTTTTCTATCGGGTAGATTATCCATAATGATACACAACAAGAATGTTACAATATAGAAAAGCATTATAATGTATTATATAAATTCAAAATATACTCTTTACCATAAGTGTGATTAAAGCTACTATTTTTTAGTTGGCCATTTTTATAATCATTATAAATTTTTTTAAATTCATTATATATCATACTATGATCACTAATATCTGCAAAATATTGTACATCATTTTTTTGGTAAAGATCATTTAAAACACCAACTGAAGGACTAATGCTAAATATCGGCGTATTGTGAGACATATAATCACCAACTTTAGTAGGCAGAAAAATACCTTCACCACAAGGTGCTTCAATTATTAACGCTACGTCGTACTCTTTTAAAAGTTCTAAACTCTTTTTGTATTCCACAGGAGGTAACAGATTGATTTGATTATTACCTTCCACATTTTTAATTAATTCCTTCAAATCATTATCAAATATTCCTATAAAATCAAGAGTAATATCTTTTGCACCACTTTCTGCAATGAACTTGGCAAATGCCTGAACAACAATCTTAGGATCACGCGGAGATCGAACATTTCCAGAATGAATTAATCTTAACTTCCCGTTGTTTTCTTTTTTTCCAATAATTGGCTCATATGCCAAATGAGGAATTATTACAGTCTTTGACTTATCGGGATTAAGATAATTCAACATGTAATCTCTTAACCGTTCATTAGGGAAAATATGCTTATCTGCAAAATCCATTATAGTAATAATACCTTTGTTATAAAACGACATCTTGGCATCTAATCCTCCACCATAAGGAACTGGATATTTAAGTGGCGGATACGGATCATTCCATGTAGAAATCCATTTTAACCCCAGTTTCTTTTTAAGATAATATCCGATTAAAAAACTAGGCGTATCTTTTGTAATAACATAATCGTATTTTTCATTTTTAAAAAATGACTTATTATTAAAAATGACTTCATAGGCCCAGTGAGCTCCTTTAAATACTGTTCCAAACAAAAAATAAACGTATAAATGCTGAAATAGTGTTTTTAAGGTAAATTTATTATCTACTTCTACAACGATACTTCTATTAATTTTGACATTTAAATCTTCTAAAGACTGAGTGGAAGGATAATTACTCCATTTTATTTTTTTAGAAATGAGGTCGATTTCATATCCATTATTACTTAATAATTCCAGCAGCTTAATGTTAACAATAGCTTCAGGAGAATTAACCGGATATGAACTGGGTGCAATAAAAAGTACTTTCTTTGACATTATTCAAAATTTCTTAAAACATTCAATACATCTTCCACCATTGCGTTTGCTCTGGCATTAAGAGTTTTATAGCTATTTCTTATATTCTCTTGATGTTGCTGATAATTACCTTTTATATTTTGTATGTATTTATCCAGAACAGAGATTTCTTCTTCAGGATTCCAATAATAAAATCCACTAACTTCGTCACAAAGCGCTTTTAGTTTTGGATCAATTCCTAAACATATCGTTGGTATTCCCAGATTAAGAGCAAAAATTGCAGCATGATAACGAGATGTAATTAAAATATCACATTCATTTAAATACACATAAAACTCTACAAATTTGTACTTTAAGGGGTGCCAGATAATGAGATTCCTTATTCCTAAATCAGATCTTTTTTTAACCTGTTGAATTAATACATCATCTTTTGATTCAGAAAACATGAATAAATTTCTTTCGAAATCTTTTTGTTCAGGTAACCAATTAAAGATTTTGCTGTTAATGAGTTCTCCTGTATTGTTATGAGGCCAATCTCTAAGTACTACTCCAAGCTTTAGCCTGTCTTCTTTAGTGGCTTCATGATTTAATGGATATTTATTCTTGAACAAGTCCGTTAAGCATAGATCTGCTCCAAATTGCCTGTTTTTTAAATCCCATTTTTCTAAATATTGCAATGAAATACTATCTCTGCAATAAATTTTATCATACAATGCCAAGTCATTCTTAACATTAACTTCATCCTTCTCTGTACCAAAAGGTCCAAGCCCTATTCCTAAAGCCAGTTTTAATTTGATATCTTTTTTCTTTTTACCTTTTGAAGTTAAAAAGCTGATCAACAAAGATGGTTCTTTTAATAAAAGATTAAAATAAAGTTGGTATCTGGAGCTTAATGATATGTCTCTTTGTGACTTTTCAAATGAAAAGAACTGGGTTCCACCACCTAAAATATAAACATCAGCTGACTCAAAACGAGATGCTGCTAAACTTAGAAATTTGGCATTGCTGAATTGCTGTTTAATATATTTTTCCTTTTTACAAACAATCTTTGCATCTATATTTCGATTAACATGAGAAAGTAGATCCAAAGTCATTTCTAACAATAAATCATCACCTACATTCGCATCTCCATACGCTCCTTTAATTAATATGTCGATTTTTCTATTTCTCTGCATTTGTTCAATTCTTTATATAAACATTATACCACCGCTTAATTGTAAGTAATACCAATAATAAACTCACCGCCAATAAAACCACTCTAATAATTACGGAGACATTCATTTTAAAAAGAAAAAGCCCCCCAAGTACAATTCCAAAGTATAATAGATTATACCATGTTAGCACCAGTTTCTTATTTACCAGTTTATTTTTAATAAAATAAGGAATAAATAATACGGTGTTTAAAAAATAAGCAATCACAAAGGCTACTCCTCTGCCAATGGCTCCATAATCAACAAGTAAGTAACTGAATGCTATTGCCGTAATACCCCAGAAACCATTACTAAAAACACTAAACCACATGAAATTACCTGCAGCAAAATTTCTGGCAATACCCTGTTTTTGTGAATTTATAATAGTAAATATAGAAACTAATATTGTCGTAATATACATATCATTGTTATGATACTGTGATCCAAATAAAGAGGAAAATACCTCAGGTAAAAAAACAGTTGGCAGACATATAATTAAACCAAAAAACATTGGATGGATTATATTTAGAAATTCAAACTTTTTATTTCCATTTCCAAAGTTCTTCATAGCGTAAGGATAAAAAACCTGTCCAATAATACTCAATAAAATCATTGAAATTTGTGAGTAGTTATTGCTGGCATTAAAAATACCCATTTCGTATAAACCATTATGATTTCTCTTTATCAAAATACTATTACAAATTAAAATAATTGGGTTAACCATTAAACTGCTAATGAATGCAGGTAAGCTAAATTTTAGTATAATCTCAAAATTTGATTTTATATTATCAAGAGAAAACCATATTCCATGTTCTTTGCATACTTTTCTAAGTAATATCGCGGAACATAGCCATATAGAAAAATTAGTGATTAGAAGTGCAAAAGCAAATCCATTCACTCCATATCTTTCCGTTAGTATAATAATTAAAGGAAAGGATAATAATCCATTTACAATATTAATTATAGAAATGGATTTAAAGTTTTCAAATCCTGCCAATGCACCGGTTTGCAAACCATTCAGAGAAGAAAATAAAATAGCAATAGAACAATACAACATAGGTTGCCATATTTCTTCTTTACCTGTCAATAATACACAAAGCTCCTTATTAAAAAATAAAGAACACACTAACACAAGTATGGCTAGTAAAAAAGAAGATAATCGTACTAAAGAAAATATTTCACTTGTTTTTCTCTTATTTTCATGAAGATTTATAGCAATGTATTTAGTCGCAGTAACTCCAAAGCTTGCAAGACTTAGCAATGAAAAAGTGGTAATATAGGATTGTAGAATCCCTATATTACCAAAATCAGCTACGGACAATTCTCTTGCAACAAAAAACATTGCTAGAAAGCCTAATCCTTTAGAGGCTATTACTCCTAAGAAAGACCAAAAAATACCTTTTATAAGCGTATTTTTTTTAAAATCGTTAATAAGATTTTTAATTTTTATCATTAAATATTAATGATTATAATTTAACGCCACAAAAATCTATAACGATTTTATCGTCAGCAATTTCCAACTTCTTAAATTCATTATGAGCAACAAGGAAAACAATTATATCCGCCTTCTTTACTGCATCTTTGTAATCTGTTAATTTAAAAATCTTGTGTTCTTGTACATTAGGTTCAACAATAAACAAGTCAGCATCTCCTGAATCTTGTAATACCCTTTCTGCAATATGAATAGCTGGAGATTCTCTCAAGTCATCAATATTGGGTTTAAAAGCAAGTCCCATAATAGCTATAGAAGGTTGACGCCCTTGTTTTAATTCGAATTCTAAACGTGCTGTCTTAATTTTTTCAGCACACCAGAATGATTTATAATTATTAGTTGCACGGGCTTGCGCGATGATACGAGATTCCATAGGGAAATCAGCAACAATAAAGTATGGATCAACAGCTATACAATGTCCTCCTACTCCGCAACCTGGTTGTAATATGTTTACACGTGGATGTTTGTTCGCCAATTGAATTAGTTCCCATACGTTAATACCTGCTTTATCACAAATCAATGATAATTCATTAGCAAATGCAATCTGAACATCTCGAGAGGAGTTTTCAGTTAACTTACACATTTCTGCAGTTCTAGCATTTGTCGGATGAAGGTCTCCCTTAACAAATTGACGGTAAAATTCAAGTGCTTTTTCGGTAGATTCTTTATTTACACCTCCAATTACACGATCATTATGAACCAGTTCATACATTACGTTGCCAGGAAGTACTCTTTCTGGACAATAAGCCAAATAAATTTTATTTTCCAATTCCGGACGCTCTGAAAAAATGTATTCCATCATTTTTTCGGTAGTCCCAATAGGGGATGTAGATTCAATAATATACAAGTCTCCCTCTTTTAATAGAGGGATCAACACCTTTGTGGCTGCTTTTACATATGAAATATCAGGTTCATGATTTCCTTTAAATGGTGTTGGAACGACAACCAAATAAGTATCAGCAATCACTGGTTTTGTGTCCGCCTTTAAATAGCCATTTTTAACTGCATCTGCCACAGCTTCATCTAAATCCGGCTCTACAATATGAATTTTACCAGCATTAATGGTATCCACTACATGTTGAGAAATATCTACTCCATGTACTGGTATGTTATTATTAGCAATTAAAGCGGATGTTGGCAATCCGATATATCCTAAACCTATCGTTACTACTTTTGGTTGCATACTTTTATTTTAAATATTACTATTTTGTTTAATGAATTGGACAATACGTTGACATGCCTTTCCATCACCATAAGGATTATGCAAGGCACTCATCATTTGATACCGTTGGGTATCTGTCAGTAAATTTTGTGCTTCAGAAACAATTTTGTTTTTATCAGTTCCTACTAGAATTACCGTCCCAGCATCTACAGCTTCAGGACGTTCAGTTGTATCACGCATTACTAATACTGGTTTTCCTAAGCTCGGAGCTTCTTCTTGTACGCCACCAGAATCTGTAATAATCATATATGATTGTGTCATTAACCAAACAAAAGCCGGGTATGCTAAAGGATCAATTAACTTAATATTATCTATTCCTGATAAAATTTCATAAACAGGCCCTTTAACGTTTGGATTTAAATGTACAGGGTAAATAATCTGAACATCAGAATTTACTACCGCTATTTCCTTTAATGCTTCACAAATATTAATAAAACCTTGTCCGTGATTTTCTCTTCTGTGTCCGGTTACTAATATTAATCTTTTGTTAGTATCTACAATATTTTTTAGAGATTCAATCTCATCGTTTTCTATTTTCGTAACTCTTTCTGAGCTATCCAATAATGCATCAATTACAGTGTTCCCGGTTACTAGGATATCTTTCTCAGCTACACTTTCCGAAATCAGATTGCTTTTTGACTGCTCAGTAGGTGCAAAGTGATAATCAGCAATACGTCCTGTAACCTGGCGGTTTATTTCTTCTGGAAATGGAGATCGTTTGTTATGAGTTCTTAAACCAGCTTCTACGTGACAAACTTTTGCACCGGAATAAAATCCAGCTATACTTGCTGCCATAGTGGTTGTAGTATCACCGTGAACATAAATAAAGTCAGGTTGAAAATCGTCCAAAACAGATTTCATTTCTGTAATAATATCTGCTGTTAGTGAATATAAATTTTGATTAGGTTTCATCAAATTTAAATCATAGTCAGGTTCGATATCAAAGAATGACAGAACCTGATCAAGCATTTCTCGATGTTGTGCAGTCACACAAACCTTGGTTTCAAAATCAGCATTCTTTTTAAACTCTTTTACCAACGGAGCCATTTTTATAGCTTCAGGACGTGTCCCAAAAATGATAAGATTTTTAATTTTCATAAGTTAATTTCCCATTCTTTTTTTAATAAATCTATGATGAACTCTTAATATTAAAGTTACAATCATCAAAAAACACGTGCGATTTTTAATTTTACTAATCTATCGCACAGTAATATAATTTTATTTTTTAGGGTTATAGTCTAGAATCGTAATGACTTAAAAAGCCTTTAACATCATAAATAACTCCCTCTTCCTTTAAAAGTTTTGATAAATCAACGTCTAAAAATTCCTTATGAGATACAGTAAGTACTATGGCGTCAAACTTTTGAGAGCTTATTCTACCATTAATTTGTTCAATATCTTTAATGATTTCAAATCCATACTCCTCTTTGACCTCCTCATTTTTTGCCCAAGGATCATAAGTTGTGACTTCTACACCATATTCTTCTAATCCCTGAATAACGTCAATAACTTTAGAATTACGGATGTCCGGACAATTTTCTTTAAAAGTGATACCCAGGTTTAAAACTCTTGCACCCTTTATTTTAATATCTCTTTTAATCATCAACTTAATAACCTGAGAGGCTACAAATGCCCCCATAGAATCATTTAGTCTTCTTGCTGCCAGTATTAATTCTGAATAATATCCTATTTCCTGAGCTTTTTGTGCTAGATAAAAAGGATCTACCCCTATACAATGCCCCCCAACCAAACCAGGCTTAAAGGGTAAAAAATTCCATTTAGTTCCAGCTGCCTCTAAAACATCATTAGTATCAATGTTCATAAGCGAAAAAACCTTAGCTAATTCATTTATAAAAGCAATATTAATATCCCTTTGGGAGTTTTCAATAACTTTAGATGCTTCTGCAACCTTAATGGATGGAGCCAAATGTGTTCCAGCATTAATGATTGACTTATATAAGTCATCTACAATAATTGCAACTTCTTTTGTAGAACCTGATGTTACTTTCAAGATATTTTCTACAGTATGATTTTTATCTCCAGGGTTTATACGTTCTGGTGAGTATCCTGCAAAAAAATCTTCATTAAATTTTAAACCAGATACTTTTTCTAACACTGGAACACACTCTTCTTCTGTGACTCCGGGGTATACTGTGGATTCGTAAATAACAATGTCACCTTTCTTAAGAACTTTTGCTACCGTTTCTGAGGCTTTATATAATGGTGTTAAATCGGGTCTGTTATGTTTATCAACAGGTGTAGGTACTGTGACAATATAAATGTTTGCTTCTTTAATATCATCTACTTCTGATGAACAATACAATCCTTTTTGTGAGATGTTAGAGTTTGAAGCCTCTTTAAAAGGGTTTGTTTTAGATAAGACAGATTGTAGTATATTGTTATCTACTTCTAATGTATGATCTGTGCCGTGATTTAACTCTTCGATTCTTTTCTGGTTAATATCAAAACCAACAACTGGATATTTCGTAGCAAATAAACGTGCTAATGGTAACCCAACATATCCTAAACCAATTATACTAATTCTAATCTGTGTATCCATCAATATTGTACCTTCTAAAAGTCACTCCTAATATTATAATATCTCTTGTTAATCCCATAGCTTAGTAACAAAATTATTTTTTAAATAATCTTTGCCACCAGCTTTCCTTTTTATCTTTAGTATATCCATATCCATAACCATAATTATATCCATAACCTCCAGCACTTTTGGATACATCATTAATAACAAAGGATACATTAGAAAGTTTAGAATCTTTAACTAAATCATTTGTAAAATCTATTAATACATTTCTTGACACCCCAGACCTTACCACGTAAAGAGTTGTATCCGCAACATCTGCAATATTAAGAGTATCCGATACTAGTACAAGGGGTGCAGAGTCGATAATAATATATGCATATTGTGATTCCATTTGGTGGATAAGTTTTTGGTATCTACCATTAGAAAGAAGTTCCTGAGGATTAGGAGGAATACTTCCAGCATAGATTACATCACAATTTGGATTGGTATCTGAAGTATGAATAAGATCTTGGACATTAGTAGATTCATCGTATAGATATTCTGTAAGCCCCTTTCTTTTCACTGGTTCACTATCATAACGCTGAATCTGCGGATTTCTGATATCAGAACCAATAAGTAGAGCCCGCCCATTTTTATTTCCTAATGTAAGTGCTAAATTAACTGATACTAAAGTTTTTCCCTCTCCCTTAACAGATGATGTAACCATAATAATTTTAGCTGATTCCTTAACAGGTAGCACAAATTTAAGATTGGAAACCAATACTCTGAAAGATTCTGCTAATTCAGAAAAATCATTTTTTTGCACTAAATGATTTTCTTTATCATTTAATGTTGGTATATCTGCTAAAATACCTAAAGAAGAACGCTCCTTAATATCGTCACGATTATAGATTTTATCATCCCACATAAAGAACAAATAAAATATGGCAAAGGGAAGCAGTATTCCAAGGAACAGAGCTCCCAGAAAAACAATACTCTTTTTAGGTGATATGGGAATATCATCGGTAAATGCGGGATTTACAATTTTTGCTTTTGGAACATTTACAGATAAGTTGATTGCATTTTCTTCTCTCTTCTGTAATAAAAATAAAAATAGTTGCTCCTTAAGATTCTGCTGACGCTCTATTCCACGATACACTTTTGATTGTCCAGGTACCTTCTCAATAAGTCCGTTACTTGTTGCAATCTGATTATTAAATTGTGATATAGTTGCCTGCACAGTCTCCTTTTGCTGACGAATATTCTCACGAACAATCTCTTTTAATGAAGCTATTTCTTTATTCATTTCCACTACAGCAGGGTTTTCATTAGTCGCCTGCTTTAGTGTTTTATTTCTGGTAATAAGAAGTGTATTATATTGAGAAATAGCTTGTTCCAGTGAAAGATTGAGTCCAAGATTGGAAGGCATAAGCTGGTTTCCACCTTTTGCAGCTTCTTGCGCTAAAGAGTTCAAAAGCTCCAGCTGCGCTTGTTGCTGTAAAAGCGCTTTGGTATTATCGTTTGTATTTTGAAGTGCCAATTGTGCCTGGATTTCAAGATCAACGATACGATTGCGATTCTGGAAATCCTCCTTTTGATTTTCTACTCCAGACAGATCACGGGTAATAACCTCTAACCTTTTATCAATAAATTCTTGTGTATTTTTTGCCTGTAAATTTTTATCTCTCAGACCATCCAAATTATATTGCTTTGTGACTTCATTTAGAATAGCTTCTGATTTTTCCGGAACTCCACCTATCAAACTGATATCCATCAACAATGCTTTTTGATCCGGTAGATCTACTTTAATCTTTTCCTCTAATTTTTTAACTCTCTCAATCGGATTCCAAAATACTATTATATATTTTGAACGAAATTTAATTGCAGAATTTTTATGTAGAATAACTGTTCCGAACTTCAAATGTAGAGGTTTGTCAAATTCTCCTTTAAACTCAGCTTTCTTATCATCAATTAATGTAAATTGATGATCACCTACTTCACTAACATTATATTCTGCAGATTTAAATTTCTTTTCATTTTTAAATGAAAGTATTTTACCTGTAATCGGTATCTGTGTAAATAATTCCGAATCCTTAATTTCTCCAGCACTAAAGTATTGAACACTTAGGTTTAAGTTTTTAACAACCTGCATAAGTATTGGACGGGATGTAACTACAGCTACTTCACTTTTCATCTCATCAGCATTTCCTAAGCCTATCCCCAAATTATCCAAATCCGCAAGTGCAGAAGTAAGATCTGTTTCCTTTTTATCAAATTTAAGAGTAGTTTTTGATTGATATTGAGGAATAGAATATCTTAGATAGATGTAGGCTCCAATCATAAACATTAAAATGGATCCAATAAACCAGGGCCATTTTCTTAGATATTGCCCGATAATTTTCTTTATATCTAATACTTCTTCTTTTTCCTGAAATTCTATATGCTGCATGTTCTAGTTTATCGGGTTAAAGAAATAACGAGGGTTGCTGCTGCCAATGCTGAAGCAATAATTTGAAATGTAAGAGCTCTATTTGGATTAGAGTTTGCCTGTATTTGCTTATTATGATCAGGTTCTACATAAAGAACATCATTTTGTTTCATGTAGTAGTAAGGTGAATTTACTATATCCGATCTTGATAAGTCTAAATTAACAACCTGATCCGAACCATCGTCTCCTGAACGAATAAGTTTTACGTTTGTTCGATTTCCAAAATCTGTCATATCTCCCGCAAGACTTAATGCCTGAAAGATATTAAGCTTTTGTGTAGGACTTTCTTTTTGGCCAGGAAGCTTAACCTCACCTAAAACACTAACATTGAAATTTTTCAAAGTAATGGTAACTAAAGGATCTGTAAGATATCTTTTTAAACGGGACTCTAATTCCTGCTTTAACTGTATTTGTGTCATCCCTTTTGCATAAACATTTCCTAACACAGGAAAATTAATATATCCTTCTTCATTTACCATATACTCACTGGGTTGTACATATTGAGTTATACCATTTGGAGACTCACTTCCAACACGATTTGCAGTATTTAGGTTAAATGGTTTTACTGCTATCTCATCAAGCGCAGAAACGAGAATCAGAAGCACATCACTTTCTTGTATATGTAACCCCTGAAATTTTGCTTTAGCCACTTCCTCCTCCATATTATGCTGTGCCATATATACCATATTTTGTTTAGGCTTGCAAGATGCCAAAACCGCTGACAAAATTATAAGGTAAGTAATAATAGTTTTATTCATGATATTATTTAATCTACTGTCGCTTGTCTTTAATTTTATTTATTGATTACATCCGAACAAGCTATTTTTTTCTACTAATTTGTGATTTAATGTTCACCTGCTGGTGACAATCTATTCTAAAATTTTATTTATTAATTTTTAATCAATGCCAATATACCTACAGTTATTGAAGCAATTACAGAGGCAACAGAAATGTAAAGTCCAGTATTAGGATCTACCCTAGCTGCTTTTTCCCTGTTAGCATTTGGCTGAACATATACTACATCATTTTGTTTAAGATAATAGTAAGGAGAATTTATAAAATTAGCACTTGTAAGATCTATTCTTTCTTTACTGATCTGCCCGTCAACATTTCGAACAATTAAAATATTATTCCTTACTCCATAAGCAGTTAAATCTCCTGCTAGACCAATCGCTCCTAATAAGGTTGTATTTCCATCTGGTATCACATATGTCCCTGGCTTAGAAACTTCTCCCAGAACAGAAACTTTAAAATTAATAAGTTTTATATCTACAATAGGACTTTTTACATACTCCGAAATTAATCCTGTGAGCTTGGTTCTTAATGTTTCAATATTTTCATTTTTAGTGCTTACTTTTCCTATCTGAGGAAAAACAATATCACCATTGGTATCTATGACATAAGTTGGTCCGGACGCCGGAACCTGCTGGGGAAGATTATTGGAACTAGGCAATGTGTATTGAGCAACTGTACTACCTGAAGAATAATTCTGATTAAAAGGCTTTACTACATCCATATCCTTTGCTGAAACTGTAATAATCAATTGATCTCCAGGCTGAAAATCAATCCTGCTATTTTTAATCGAATTTTCGAGTGTAATACTATCAATATCTTTCATATAATTGATATCCTGTCTCGTTGTACAAGAAAACATTGCTAAACTTACAGCACCATAAATAAAATACTTTAAACTCATTCCTGATAATTTTTCCACAAAAATAGGATAATTATTTTTTTACAAACTATGCATTGATTTCATTACACTCAATTAGTCTTCTACTAATGGTTCTTTATCCAAAATTTCAAACTCGGAGTTATTGCTTATAAACTCCTGAACAATAGTTTTTAAAATTCTAACTACCTGTAATTTATCTCTTTTAACAGCAGCTAATATAATCTGCTTGCATAGCATATCCACCTCATCGAATTCCATTATCGGATCTCTTGAGATCAAAATCTTTTCATGGTGTGTAGGAATGGTAACAGTATTATTACTTAAAAGTTCCTCATATAATTTCTCTCCCGGTCTTAAACCAATGAAAGTAATTTTTATATCTACATCTGGCGTATAACCAGATAGTTTTATCATTCTTTTAGCAAGATCTAAAATCTTAACAGGTTCACCCATATCAAATACATAAATCTCTCCTCCATTACCCATAGTTCCTGCCTGAAGTACAAGTTCACATGCTTCAGGAATTGTCATAAAGTAACGAATAATGTCCGGGTGAGTAATCGTAACGGGACCTCCTTTTTCTATTTGCTTTCTAAAGTGAGGAATAACCGAACCGTTTGATCCCAATACATTCCCAAAACGCGTAGTAATAAACTTAGTAGTATTTCCCGGAGAATTCTGTAAAGACTGAACAAACAATTCTGCTGCTCTTTTTGACGCCCCCATTACATTGGTAGGGTTAACAGCCTTATCGGTAGAAACCATCACAAAACGGTTTACTTTATACTTTTTCGATAATAAAGAAACGTTCTTTGTCCCTAAGATATTTACAAAAATAGCTTCATGCGGATTTTCTTCGATTAACGGAACGTGCTTGTATGCAGCCGCGTGATATACCATTGAGAACTGATAGTCTTCAAACACTTTTTCTAATCTGTAACTGTTAGAAATATCTGCCAATACAAATTTAAATCGTTGCTCAGGAAATTTTTCCAGAAGTTCTAATTCCAATTCATATAATGGGGACTCTGCCTGATCAAGAACTACAATTAATGCAGGATTGAACTGCGCAACTTGTCTAACAATTTCACTTCCAATAGAACCAGCACCTCCTGTAACTAAAACATTTTTATCAAAATGTCTCTTTTTAACATCTTCGCTCTCTATTTTTATAGGTTTACGATTCAGTAAATCTTCAATCTGAAGCTGGCTGATTCCTCCAACAAGATCACTATCTCGCATCTTACTAAGTGTCGGAGCCTTCAGCACTCTTAAACCACTATCCAAAGCTAAGGTCATCCATTCTTCGATTTCCTGCTTTGTCATAATCTCTTTAATCAACAATACAGCATCAAACTGCTTGATTAATTTTTCACTTTTAAAAAACTGATTTTTATTATAAATCTTGTAGCCCAATAGTAAAGCTCTGTTTGAGTCTGATCTTCCAGTTAGAAATCCCTGTAATCGATAGGGATAGTTAGGATTATGCATAATGGCGCGAGCCAATGCTACAGAAGCCTCTCCAACACCTACCACTGCTATTCTTACTTTAGAAGAAGCACCTTTAATATCAATCAGCATATTAAAGAATTGCTTGGTAACCATCCTGAAAAAGAACATGATGGATACCGAAATAAGGAAATATAAAAACAGATTAGGATACAGGAAGAGTGATGTACCCATGGCCATCTGTGAAATGTAATTGATAATCAAAAGACTGACCAATGTACTTCCTGATGATAGTATAATCTTGAAAAAATCAAAGAAAGTAGAATGTCTTATAATACCTGCATAGGTTTTGAAGACATACATAAACAGGATATTAATCCCAATTACTAAAATCCTTTTCTGAACAACATATTCCGGAAAATTAACTTTTACATCCAGATTCCTTAAGAAAAGACGTGAAAGCAAAATTGAAAAAAAGATAATTAAAATATCGATAATGATAACCAACCATCTCGGTATATATCTCAATTTCGTGATTTTCACAATGTTATCGCCATTGTAAAGAGCATTAAAAGCTTCATGCAACTTTTTCATTCAACATTAGGTGATTTTATTAGCGGGGCAAAGGTAATAGATATTATTCATAATTTTAATGCAATTGTTTAATTTCTTTTTTCTACTTTATCTATTTCCAATAAAAACTATTTCTAACACATATTATTGTCTATAAAAAAATTTATACACAATCTCCATACTTTTTACGCTATTTATATCATATTTTCATTGTTTTTCAGATATAAATTTCAAAATATAAATATTGCAAACCACATGCATTTTTCGTGCCACTTACTTTAATTTCTTTTAAAATTTTAATTTTTTTTTAATAAAACAATGTAAGATATTACATATAAAAGTCTTATATAAAACTACAGCTCAATTCACAGTATAATTGTTATAATTTATTATTCTTAAAATTTCAACAAAGCTATTTTTTTTAAACAGAAAATAAACGGAACGTAAATTACATATATATTAATTCTCAAGAACCTGCAGGATTATTTCATATTCGTACCCCTTGCCTATTAAATAACTGATTGTTTTCGTTTTTCTCTGGTACTCTTTCAGCCCACTTGATTTGGAATAGTGATCATCAAAAATCTTTTTAAGGGTTTTAAAATAATCGTTCTCATCTATTTCATTAAAGCAGGATTGAATAAGCTTTTCGGAAATTTGCTTTTGCTTTAAATTCATCCGAATCTTATTTCTCCCCCAGTGCTTTATATAAAACTTTCCCCTGATATAACTTCTTACAAACCTCTCCTCATTCAGATAATTTTCCTGAATCAGATATAAAAGAATCTCCTCTTTAGCTTCGTTGATCAGCATGAATTCTTTCATCTTTTGTTCAACTTCAGCATGACATCTGTCCTGATAAACACAATAGTTAACCAGCTTTTGTTTGATTTCTTCAAAAGTATAAGATTTCTTATCCATATATTATAAAAAAAGAATGAGCAAAGTGCCCATTCTTAGTATTTAAATTGAAGTAAAATTTAGTAATTAAACAAAGCTTTCCCTTCCATTAATTCATTTACTTTCTTTTTTACAGATGCAATAACTTCTTCATTCTTGATATTATCAACAACCTCGGAGATGAGTTCTGAAATAGTTTCCATATCCTGCTCTTTTAATCCTCTTGTTGTAATTGCTGCAGTTCCTAGTCTGATTCCAGATGTAGTAAATGGTGATTTATCATCAAAAGGAACCATATTTTTGTTACATGTAATATCTGCCAGAACTAATGCTTTTTCAGTCTCTTTACCATTAACGCCTTTATTTCTAAGATCGACAAGCATTAAGTGGTTATCTGTCCCCCCGCTCACAATATCAAACCCTCTACTGATCATTGCCTTTGCTAAAGCTTGAGCATTAGATTTAACTTGTTTTGCATAAGTCTCAAACTGAGTATCCAAAGCTTCTCCAAAAGCAATTGCTTTACCAGCAATCACATGTTCAAGAGGTCCTCCTTGAATTCCAGGAAATACTGCACCATCTAAAACCTGACTCATCATTTTGATCTCTCCTTTAGGTGTCTTATGACCATACGTGTTTTCGAAATCTTTACCCATCATGATCATTCCTCCTCTTGGCCCTCTTAGTGTTTTATGAGTAGTTGTAGTCACTACGTGGCAATGTTCAAATGGGGAATTCAGTAATCCCTTTGCAACCAAACCTGCCGGGTGCGCAATGTCAGCCCACAGAGTAGCACCTACTTCATCTGCCACCTCTCTGAATTTTGCATAATCCAGGTCTCTGGAGTAAGCGGAAAAACCGGCAATAAGCATTTTCGGTCTTTCTCTCAAAGCAACTTCTCTCATTTGATCGTAATCAATCAAACCTGTTTCCTGTTGTACGCCATAAGAAACAACATTATACTGAATTCCTGAAAAATTAACGGCTGAACCATGAGTCAGATGTCCTCCCATGGAAAGATCCATTCCCATAATTTTATCTCCGGGTTTCAAAACGGCAAGGTAAATAGCTGCATTAGCCTGAGATCCGGAGTGAGGCTGAACATTTACATAGTCAACTCCAAAAAGCTCCTTTGCTCTGTTTATTGCTAATGTTTCGACCTCATCTACTACTTCGCATCCACCATAATACCTTTTACCAGGGTACCCTTCTGCGTATTTATTTGTTAATACACTCCCCATCGCCTTCATTACATTATCAGAAACAAAATTTTCCGATGCTATAAGCTCCAATCCATGAGTTTGTCTTTGTTTTTCCTTTTCAATCAGGTCGAAAATAATATCCATTTACTTTTAGTTTTTGAGATTTTTCACCCCAAATGTACGGAATTTTCAACAAGATTTTATTCATAAAAATATGATTTTTGGGATAAAATAATATAAAACACAATTTATTTCTCAATCCCTATCTAGCTTAAAATCTCAGTGAAAAAGTGCCCATCACTTCTTATAAAAAAAATATTCCCTGCTATATTAATACAGCAAGGAATACTAAAAACACTTAAAATTTAATTAAAATTCTTCTTCAATAAGCTCCTTATTTACCATAGCACCAACGGTATTTCCAGATCCGACAGCATTTGCTACAGATCTCATCATTGAAGAGCTATCACCACAGGCATAAACACCATACACATTGGTTTTATAAAAAGCATCTGTTTTTATATGGCCTGACTCAGTTATTTCGATGCCTAAATCCTGTGAAACGTTTATATTTTGCTCAAAAGGAACTTTAGCATAGACAGCTTTTAAAGAAACTTTTGATCCGTCTTTAAAGACGACACTTTCAATGATCCCGTTCCTATGCTTCAATTCCGTAATTTCATTTTCATTGATATTAATTTTTTTTTCTTGTAACTTTCTGATCTGATCTTCTGTGAGCTCTGCCTTTCCATTGGTAAACAGAGTAAGGTCTTTCGTCCAATGTGAAATCATTTTTGAAAACTCATAGGCAAAATCGCCATTACCCATAATTCCTGTTTTCTCATTTTTCACTTCGTACCCATGACAATACGGACAGTGTAAAACAGAAATCCCCCAACAATCTTTGAATCCTGGAATAATTGGCTTTATATCATTAATTCCAGTGGCAATAATCAATTTCTTAGATTTGAATCTTTCTAGTGACTGAGTTTCGACTTCAAATCCGTTATCTATTTTCAGAAGTTTACTCGCAATACCATCATAAAACTTTACAGAACTATATTTTTTCACCTGAGATTTAGCCTCATCACTAATCTCCCGGGGAGTCCTTCCATCTTGTGTCAGAAAATTATGAGAATAAGGTGTTTGCTCATTGCAAGGTTTTCCTCCATCAATAATTAATACATTTCTCAAAGATCTTCCTAAAGCCATTGCAGCTGAAAGACCAGCATAACTGCCTCCAATTATTATAACATCATAAGGGTTTACTTCCATGGTGTGAAATAAAATTTAAGACAAAGATAAAATAATTTTTTAATAATGCAATAAAGTTGCAATAATGAATTATTTCAAAATTCCCTTTTATTATCATCGATCTCATTTTTTAATTTCGGCCTAACATCTATTTTTGCCCGACTGAAACTAAAAATAAGAGTACCTTTTTCTCTGGCAAAAGGATTGGTAATAGAATCAGCTTTTCTTGAAATTTCAAAGTAAGGACCAGTCTCTTTTAGCTCATTATCATTATCTTTTATTCTTATCAAGTTAAAATATTTGTCTTTAAGATCAAACCAGTTGATATAATCGGCATTAAATGAGACAGCTTTTATTCCCATCTTTGAATAATAGTTAATAGCTCCAGCTTGACCATAATTATCACATAAAACTAAAGTCTTTCCTATCTTTGATAATTTATAATATTCTTTATCTACTTTTTGTGCTAATTCTTTCCACCCTTGCATATCTGCAAAATCCTGAGGTAATGAGTGATCCTTTCCATCCTCCCATCTCAACAATCCAAATTTTTTATAACGCTCCGGATTATTCACAATAAACTCAGGACTCTTATTAGGAAACAAAATACAATACATGGGAATAAATAATAGTATAGGGAAAAGTATACAGAGTGGTTTAAGAAATCTTTTCCATCCGCTTTCTAAAATGTGATCTAAATAAGCTGACCCAAAGGCAATATAAACAGGATAAAGACCAATTGCATAATAATCTTTAGCTTTAAAAAAGACAAACAGAGATATTGCAATTACATATCCCCAAAAGAAAAATCTGAACTTTTCAAATGGTTTGTAAAATAACAGGGCGTAGAAAGCCAATATGATAACAAATGTAACTCCTATAAAGAATAGTAATTGAGATTTAAAAAAGTCAAATCTATTCACATTGACCAATTGATTCTCTGAAAGCTGCTTCATATGATGAATAACAGGGAAGTTATTATTATACTGCCATAAGAGATTAGGAAAAATAATAACTAAAGTTACAAGTGCAGCCCAATAGGTGTGCTTGTTTGCAAAGATCTTTCTTTGGCCTGTTAACAAAAGTGCAGGGATAAAACCCAATGCCAGAAAAGCAATATTATATTTATTTAAAGTACCCAAACCAAAAATTATCCCACCGGAATAAAGCCATTTTATTTTCTCTGTATATATGTATTTAATTAAAATATAAAAGAATAAAGTCCATAAAAACACTTCCGAAGAGTTAGGCTGAAAAAACATATTTAATCGCAAAAGCACAGAAAATAATAGCCCAAAAGAAGCCAAAATCTGAGCAAACAATCCTCCTTTTAACTCTTCAATGATCTTCCACACCACAACTATAGTCAGCGCCCCAAATAAAGCCGGAAAAAATCTAACCCAGAATACTGATCTACCTAATATTTTAATTAACCATGCCACCCAAGAACTAACTGGTGGAACGGACAAATATCCCCACGCAAGATGATCTCCCTGATCAATATGAAGAAACTCATCCCGATGTAATTCGTATTCGGGGTTAATCAATAAATATTGAAGAATAAATTTTGCAATAATAAAAACGAAAAGAATAAGATAGCTTTTCTTCATAGGTCAAAGTTTGAAATTAAAATTAAGACATTTTAAGCTTCTTATTCATTACATTTTCAAACCTTGTTTAACGGAATAGGCAACAACTTTAAGGAGCAAAAAAAATCCCGGAATAAAATTCCCGGGACTGTAGATAAAATGTATCTGATTAGTTTATTATTTTTTCTTTTCTTTAAGTTCCTCTTTGTCCTTATCTGATGGGTTCCATACTTTTACTTCAGAATTTTTATCTATTCCTGAAAGAATTTGAACATTGATCCCGTCACTGGCTCCTAATTTCACATATACTTTTTTGAATTTTCCATCAGGTTGCTTTACCTCAACAAAAGATCTGTCTTTACCGTTGTTTTTCTCATATTGAATAAGAGATTCGTCAAGCAATAATGCATTCTTTTGGGAATTCAATACAATCTCTCCATTTGCTGAAAATCCAGCTCTGATGTATTCATTATTAGGATTGGTTACATCGCCTTCTACAGGAAATTTTATCGTTCCAAGATTATCTTTTCCCTTAGGAGCAATCATTGTTAATTTCCCTGGAAAAGTTTTGTTCTGCAAGGCACCAATCACAATATTCATTGGCATCCCCTGCTTCAGTTTTCCCGCCTGAGCTTCATCAATCTCTCCCTGAAAGATCAGTGAATTAAGATCGGCAATAGAGCAAATCGTTGTTCCCGCGTTGAAAGAGTTCGCTTCAATAACCTGGCTTCCTACTTTTACAGGAACATCAAGTACCGTTCCTGCAGCTTTTGAACGTATTTGCGTTGTAGCAAAACCCTGAAGTTCAGGAGTTGCTCCGGTTTTCACAATTTGTAATCTTTTCTGAGCCGTCTGGAATTGCTGGTTTGCGTTTTTAAGAGTCTGTTGCTGAGAATACAATTGTTGTTGAGAGTTTAAATAATCCTGCTTGGAAATAACTCCCTGACTATACAATTTCTGTTGCATATCAAATTGTTTCTGCATGTTATCTACATTCAGCTTGGCATTGCTGATCTGAAGCTGCGCATTCTGAACTTCCTGCTGTGCATTGTTTACATCTGCGATATTTGGAATAATCCTAACCGTTGCAACCAATTGTCCAGCAACTACTTTATCCCCTTCATCAACTAAAATTTTATCAATAATCCCTGCAATATTAGGCTTGATCTCGATTTCTTCTTTTGGTATAATTTTCCCTGTCGCCATGACTTTATCATCCATATTCTGGACCGTTGGTTTTCGCGTAAGGAACGCTTCACTCTCTTTAGAATTGGATTTGATCAGATAACCGATTCCCGAGAATAATGCCACTGCAAATAAAAGCCCCAACAGTATATAAATGGCTTTTTTCCAAGTGAATTTCTTTTTCATATATCTAGTTTATTTTTTATTTAAATGGTTTTTATTCAGTTCTTAACGCTTCAATAGGTCTGATTTTAACAGCTCTCTGAGCTGGAATCATTCCGATAATCAATCCTAAAACTACCATCACCGCCATGGCAGCAAATACATTTCCGTAGTTTACTGTAGGATTATAAAATGGAAAGGCATCCTGATTCTGTGTAGCCATATTCAGGACCATCAGGACAAATATTCCCAACATGAATCCTAATAACCCAGAGGATAGTGTAATTACAACACTTTCCAGCAGAATCTGATTTCTTACTTCTGAAGGTTTGGCTCCTAATGCTCTTCGGATCCCTATTTCTTTTGTTCTCTCTTTTACCGTAATCAGTAAGATATTTGAGATCGCAATAACTCCCGCAAGAATCGTAAGTGTTCCTACAATAATTGTTAATAGCTGCATTCCGGTTAGGAATCCGGTTAATTTTCCAAATTCTTTTCCAAGGTTGAAGCTTCCAAATGCATTTGTATCTTCAGGTGAAACTTTATTTTTAAGCTTTAATACCTGTTTTACTTTTTCTTCCACAATCTTTAAATCGGCATCCGGCCTGCTGACAATAGCAAACATATCAATATTGTCTCCCGCATTATACATTTTCGTGTATGAAGAAAGAGGAATGAAAACAGTACGGTCATTTTCAAAACCGCCTCCTTTTTTCACTCTGAAAACACCGATAATATTAAAGAAAAGCCCTTTTATATTTATTGATTTACCAATAGGATTTTCTTTCTTTTTGGAATTAAAAAAGTTTTTATATACCTCTTCTCCGATCACGGCAACATTTTTATTGCCTGATAAATCGGCATCGTTTATATAGCGTCCGAAAATAAGTTTCTTTTCAGAAATTTTATTTCCCACAGGATAATCCCCTGTAAGAGAATAGGTAGCACTTTTCCCGTTTCTTGACATAGATTCTCCGGGTGTTCCTGTAAAACTTCCCCGAGCATTCTGTGGTGAAATGTAATCTATTTCAGGAATTTTTCTTTTAAGCATTTCCATATCCGGCAAATGCAGTTTCATCTCTCTCCCTTTTGGAAAACCTTCGTATGGAATAGAGGTTTTCTGAGCCCATAGAAAAATAGAATTCGTTGCAAAGCCTGAAAATAATTTATCGAAACCATTCTCCATTCCTTTTGCTGCTCCCAGCAAACTTACGTATAAAAACATACCCCAACCCACCCCGATCATGGTAAGGAATGTCCGAAGTTTATTATTTCTCAGTGAATAATAAATTTCCTGCCAGGTATCCTTTTTAAATAAGATGTTCATTGGTGTTAGTTATGAGTTTGATTTATACTTTTTTTATAATTATGTACGAACATCAGCTATTACTCTGTTCGTAATGCCTCTATAGGTTTAATTTTCGATGCCCTGTAAGCGGGAACAAAACCGGCAATCAATCCTGAAAAAACCAATGCCAGAAACGCCATAAAGATCTCGGTCCAGCCGACACTAGGGTTCTTGATAAAAAATTCTTCAAGGCTGTCTCCCATAAGGCTAAGCGCTAAAACTCCCAAACCTACCCCAATTAAACCTGAGATCACAGTGATCACAACACTCTCCTGTACAATTAATGCCACAATGCTTTTTGGTTTCGCTCCAATAGCCTTTCTAACACCTATCTCCTTGGTTCTCTCTTTAACGATGTAAACCATAATGTTACTGATTCCAATGATTCCCGCGATCAAAGTCCCCATCCCGATAAAACCAACAATACCTGTAAGTACAGCCATAAACATAAATGTATCATTCATATTTTCTGCATTATTCCATACCCGGACCCCATTTTCATCGTCAGGAGAAACATTCTTCCTGGCTTTTAATCTATCTTTAAGCTCGTTACCATATTTTATAGCTTGCTGAGGTGTTAGCTTTTCGTTATAGGCTATATAAACCGTTGTTACAGTATCTGAACCTTTTTTCATCTGTTGCAAAGTAGTAATGGGTACTGTAATATGTCTTTCGTCCCAGTCTCCACCGTCGTCGGAAAATACTCCAACTACTTTGAACATTGTTCCGTTAATATTCAGTTCTTTTCCTACCGGACTTCCGTTTTTGATCAAATCTCTCTGTACCATTCGTCCGATCACGGCAACATTTTGTTTTCTTTCAAGATCGGAAGGATTGATATAACGTCCCTCAAGAATTTTCCTGTTTTCAATGAACTTTTCTTCAGGATCTCCTCCGTTAACCTGATAATTCCCACTTTCTTTTCCGTACTTCACCAGCAAACTGGTTTGATACCTTGGAGTTGAATAGCCTACTTTTTCCTTATCTGCTTTAACCAGAAAGTCATAGTCATCATTATTCATGGTTACGTTACGATCCGACTGTAATCCTTTGTAGGCAATGGTTGTTTTTCCTGTAAAGATGGAAATAAGATTTTGAGCATCCCTTGCAAAACCTTCTGTAAAAGCGTTTTGTAAACCTTTACCGATTCCGAAAAGAACGATAAAGATAAACAGCCCTAATGCCACCGTAAATCCGGAAAGCACCGTCCGCAATACATTACTGCGAATGGAACTGAATATTTCCTGCCAACGATCCAGGTCAAACATATTTTTATTTTTTTACTTTTTTAAAGTCAATGTACATTCACTATTTATAGAACAACCTGTTTGATAAATTCATCACTTTCGATAACTCCATCCTTTAAAATCACATTTCTTTTTGTTTGTGCTGCAACATCAGGTTCGTGGGTTACTACAATGATCGTTTTTCCTTCATTATTAATATCCTGTAACAATTTCATGATATCATGGGTTGTTTTTGAATCCAAGGCACCTGTAGGCTCATCGGCCAATACCACTTTAGGATTTGTGATCAGCGCCCTTGCAATAGCTACCCTTTGTTTTTGTCCACCAGAGAGCTCATTGGGAAGATGGGTTGCCCATTGGGCGAGTCCTACTTTCTCCAGATATTCCATGGCGATCTGATTACGTTCTTTTCGGGGTACGTTCTGATAATATAAAGGGAGAGCAACATTTTCTAAAGCCGTTTTATATCCTATCAGATTAAAAGACTGAAAAATAAATCCTAAAAATTTACTTCTGTATTCTGCAGCCTTTACTTCGGATAAATGCTCGATGGGAACACCGTCCAGCTCATAAATCCCGGAATCCTTTTCATCCAGAATCCCTATAATATTAAGGAGGGTAGACTTTCCGGAACCCGAACTTCCCATAATAGAAACAAACTCGCCTTCGGAAATATTGAGATTAATTCCTTTGAGAACGTGCAGTTTACTTTTCCCTGTATCGTATGATTTGTTTAAATCCTGAATTACTAACATTAAGTGATCTATGTTTTATAGTCAATAAGTAGAAGATATTTTCAATTTGTTACAAGAATCAAAATTTATTGTATTTTTTTAGTGTTTAATATAATACACCTTTATTTATAGTATTTTATGATTTTATGTTTAACTGTAACTTATCAAAAATATTTATTTTATGCTTATTATTGTATCTAAACCAATATCAGTGCTTGTTTCATGTAAATGTGGAAAACTTTTACGATTAAAAGTCAACCAATTAGTGTTTAGCCCTTTCAAAATCGTTTCTTTTTTTCGAACTTTGTGCTTCGCACTAGCAAATAATAAAGACACTTTTCTTGTGAAAAACTTTTAAATATAAGTTCCAACAAATCAAGCTGTTATTTATTCTTTGATTTTTATCCACAGTGATCTAATTAGTTTAATTTAAAGACATTTTTAATATGGGAATTTTTGATAAGAGAGTAAGTTACAAGCCATTTGAATACCCTGAGGTTCTTCAATTTGTAGAAGCGATCAACAAATCGTTTTGGGTGCATTCGGAAGTGGATTTTACTGCAGACATTCAGGATTTTCATTCGCAGCTGGAACCACACGAAAAAAATTCTGTGAAAAATGCTTTACTGGCTATTGCACAGATCGAGGTGTCTGTAAAGACATTTTGGGGAAACCTATACAATCATATGCCAAAACCTGAACTGAACGGTTTAGGAGCTACTTTCGCTGAATGTGAATTCCGTCATTCTGAAGCCTATTCGCGTTTATTGGAAGTACTGGGATATAATGAAGAATTTACCAACGTTATAGCAGTTCCTGCTGTAAAAAAGAGAATTGACTTCTTATCAAATGTTCTGAAACATGCTAATTCTTCCACCCCTAAAGAATATGTTTCTTCTCTTTTACTATTCAGTATCCTGATTGAAAATGTATCGCTTTTCTCACAATTTGCGATCATTCTTTCTTTCACAAGATTTAAAGGATACATGAAAAACGTTTCCAATATTATCGCGTGGACTTCTGTTGATGAACAAATCCATGCTAACGCAGGAATTTATCTGATAAACAAAATCCGCGAAGAACAACCTGATTTATTAACTGATTCAGACATTGAAGATATCTATACTTTGGTAGATCAATCTGTAGAATTGGAAGGTGAAATCTTAGACTGGATCTTTGAATTGGGAGAATTGAGTGTATTCTCAAAAGAAGACTTACTCAACTTTATGAAATACCGTGTTGACGACAGCTTAAAGAAAATCAATATGGATACACGCTACAACATTTCGCCGGAACAATACCGTCCGATGAAATGGTTTGAGGAAGAGGTTTTTGCTAATTCTATGGATGATTTCTTTGCTAAAAGACCTGTTGACTATACGAAACACGACAAGAGTATTACAGCCAACGATTTGTTTTAATTAAACAAGCTCTGTATATAGCTCAACAATCTTTCATTAGGAAGTATCCTTTTCGGATGAAATAAAAACCAAAACACAAAAGATGATTAATGTAATTGTAAGTTATACCGTAAAACCAGAATTTGTTTCAGAAAACAAAGAAAACATTCAAAATTTCCTGAATGATTTCAGACAATTGGATCTGTCGGCATTTGAATACAAGGTTTTTCTTAAAGAAGACGGTGTTACATTCTTACATCATTCTAATTACAGCAATGAAGAGGTACAACATGAGGTTTTGAATACATCATCTTTTAAAGAATTTCAACGATTAAGAGATGAGAGTGGACTTAACGGTTCCCACAAGGTAGAATTTTTAGAATCAATTTAATAACACAAAATTCCTGGATATACGACATGGATATCCGGGAATTTGAAAATATAACAACTATGGAGGAACAAAATACTAATATATGGTGGCTCAACGAGGAGTCTGAGCAAATGCTAAACAGAGGATATCTGTTAAAAGGGGAAACTGTAGACGGAGCTATCGACAGGATTACCACTGCTGCTGCCAAAAAGCTATACAAACCGGAATTACAACCTGCTTTTAAGGAAATGATCACCAAAGGATGGATCAGTTTTTCCTCTCCGGTATGGGCAAATATGGGAACACAGAGAGGTCTTCCTATTTCATGTTTCAATGTACACATTCCGGATAGCATTGAAGGGATTACTCATAAAATGGGTGAAGTCATCATGCAGACAAAAATCGGGGGTGGAACTTCAGGATATTTCGGGGAACTTCGTAACAGAGGAACTGCTGTAACAGATAATGGAAAATCTTCGGGAGCAGTTTCCTTCATGAAATTATTTGATACGGCAATGGACGTAGTATCACAGGGAGGAGTGAGAAGAGGAGCTTTTGCAGCTTACCTGGATATCGACCACGGTGATATTGAAGAGTTCTTATCAATTAAAGATATCGGAAGTCCTATTCAGAATTTATTTACCGGAATTTGTGTTCCTGATTACTGGATGCAGGATATGATCGATGGAGATATGGAAAAACGTAAGATCTGGGCAAGGGTTTTGGAAAGCCGTCAGCAAAAAGGTCTTCCTTATATTTTCTTTACGGATAACGTTAACAGAAATAAACCACAGGTTTACAAAGATTTGGGACTTACTGTAAATGCAAGTAATCTTTGTTCTGAGATCATGCTTCCTTCTACGAGAGAAGAATCATTTATCTGCTGTCTTTCTTCCATGAACCTGGAATTATATGATGAATGGAAAGATACGGACGCAGTGAAGTTGGCTGTTTATTTCCTTGATGCTGTTTTAACTGAATTTATTGATAAAACAGAAGGCAATTATTACCTACAGGGAGCAAGAAACTTTGCAATGCGTCACAGAGCTCTTGGGCTTGGTGTTTTAGGATACCATTCTTACTTACAAAAGAACATGATCCCGTTTGAAAGTTTTGAAGCAACTCAGTTTAATGCAAGAGCATTCAGACATATTAAAGAGCAATCTGAACAGGCATCAAGAGAACTGGCTAACATCTATGGAGAACCTGAATTGTTAAAAGGTTATGGATTAAGAAATACCACCACAATGGCTATTGCTCCTACGACTTCAAGTTCTGCTATTTTGGGACAAACTTCTCCGGGAATTGAACCTTTCGCATCCAACTACTATAAAGCCGGTTTGGCCAAAGGAAATTTCATGCGTAAGAATAAGTACCTGGCAAAATTATTAGAAGAAAAAGGACTTGATAACGAAGAAACATGGAGAACGATTATGTTGAACCATGGTTCCGTTCAGCATTTAACTGAACTAACTGACGAAGAAAAAGCTGTATTTAAGACATTCAAGGAAATTTCTCCAATGGAGATCATTTCCCAGGCCGCTCAGAGACAGCAATATATCGATCAGGCACAGTCATTGAACTTACAAATTCCATCTACCATGCCCGTAAAAGATGTAAACTATCTGTACATCGAAGCATGGAAAAAAGGAGTAAAAACATTATATTATCAAAGAAGCTCATCAGTATCTAAGGAAATGATGGTGAACTTTGTATCTTGTTCAAGCTGCGAAGCTTAGACTACAAATAATAAACAATTATATATTGAAGCACGTTTTTTAAACGTGCTTTTCTTATATCTTGTTTTGTTCAGAATTACAAAATAAAAAAAGCCCAGAAAGAAAATCTGGACTCTTGAAAGAATATATAAAGTAAAAATTAAAAATTATATCGAACTCCCAGCTGTGCCTGGAATCTTGATGCAAACTGATCAATCGTATAAGGCAACCCCGGAGATTTGAAATTATAGGTTGGATCTCCAGCCCCCGGCTGTCCCGCTGCCACGTTTCCAACTTTCGTTAATCCAACGCTTGCTGTTGAATTAAAAGTATTCGGTACAAAATAGATCTTACCCCAATCCTTATTCAACAGATTGGTGAAGTTGATGATACTTAAAGAAATCTGGATATTATTTTTAGACTTCCGGCTCAGTCTGATCTCATCCATAATTCTGATATCTGCCTGAATATTCCAAGGAGTAAAGTCTCCGTTTCTTTGTGTAAACGTCCCTCTTCTGCTGCTCAGGTATTTATTATTATTAACGAAGCTTTCATAATCAGCCACCTGCTGTTGGGCGGTTACCAAAACATTCCCTGCAGCATCTTTTATCGGAACAATATATTTAGCAGCTTCAGCAGCATCTTTAAAGATATATGCCAATCCGGCAGCTTGTCCTGTATTAGCAATAGTACTGTTTACAAAGCCCCATGAGAAAGGATTTCCTGACTGAGCATTGAAATATACGTTGGCCGACAATCTGTTGGACTCTGAAACATTGAAACCATATCCGAGATTGGCAACAATTCTATTTTTAATAGCAAAGTTAGAAGTTGTCAACTGAGGATTATTAGGTGTAAGGGATTGATTCATCTGCCAGTTACTTTCCATTGAGTTTCTGATCCCGTTGGTAATATCTTTAGCATCTCCGTAAGTATATGCTGCAAAGAAGTTAAATCCGAAATTATAAGACTTAGAGATCTGTGCTGTTATATTATACCTGTAACCTTCCTTCGTATTGGATAACATGTACGCATTAGAAAAATTACTGTTGATATTCGTTGTATAAATAGGCATTTGGTGATTCACGTCATAACTGTAATACGTTACGTTATCCGTTTTATTCACCTGCTGGAATTTCAGATCATAAAGTACTTTAGTGTAAATACCTTCTAATGTCAGCTTATATCCTCCAACGGTATAATCTACTCCTAATGAACTTCTCCACACTTTAGGCATTTTGAAGTTATTATCAATAAGGTCTACCTGAACTTTGGAAGAGTTTTGCCAATTAGCAAAGTTTCCGCTTACCAATGGGTCTCCATTAGCTGCCATTTGAGCTGCCGTCGGACCATTATAATCATAACTTCCGAAACCTACTCCATCATTATAATAAGCATAACCCAGCCATGCAAACGGTATTCTTCCTACGAAAATACCAGACCCCCCTCTTAATACAACTGATCTGTTTTCTGTAAGATCCAAAGTAAATCCTAATCTTGGAGACAATGTGGGTTTATTAAGATATTTGTTTGTAAGCTGATTTAATGGTGTATAGCTGTAGGTATTCCCCATATTAGGATCGGTAGGAGAATTAGTAACTTTTGAACTCAAAAGAGGTTTGTTTGGTAAATCAGTATAATCTACTCTTACACCCGGAGATAAACGGAGTCTTCCTAAATTAATCTCGTCCTGAAGGTATAATGAAAGAAGGTTCACTTTATATGATGCATACGGATTATTAAACAGCGTCTCTCTGCTGTCTCCATTGAAAGGATAAGTCCCTCTTATCCTTGCTGGTTTTGAGTTATAAAAATCATCAAGATTCTTATAAGAGATTCTTCCGTTCAATGCATTTACAAAACCATAATCGATATTGTATAATTCATTATGCGTTCCTAATAAGAAAGTATGATTCCCTGTCTTATACGTTAAATTATCGGTGATCTCAAATGTTTTCTGCTTCATATTGAAAACCGTTGCCTCTCTATCATTTCCTAATAAAATAGTTCCTCCATTATACCCTATTTCCACTTGTGGAAACATAGCGTTGGAAGAAGTAGGATCCCTGTAATCATTAATAGAAGAATATCCTAATACTAAGTTATTATTCCATTTATCATTAAAACGGCTTTTTAGTTCCAAAGTCGTCGTTGAAGCATTGTTCTTTTGAATATAGTCCATGCTTGAAAACCTGAAATTGGCACCATCTCTTTCAAGGTTGGAAGCCTGCGAGAATACAGTGTTATTTTTAATGGATAATGTATGTTTATCATTGATCTTCCAGTCTAATTTGTTGAAAAGCTTTGCACTTTCAGAAAAATTAGTGTACTGATTAAAGCTTCCCACATTAAAGCCATACTTGGTTCGAACAAAATCTGAGATCTGTTGAGCAACAGCGTTATTAACCAACGCATTAGGATCATCAGCATTATAAAAAACAGGATCTTTTCTTTTTGTATATTCAAGATTGGTGAATAAAAACACCTTATCTTTAACGACAGGTAATCCTACTCTCCCTCCATAAATAAAATCCTGAAAAGAGCTTGGCATTTTTGAATTATCTCCTACCCTATTTCTTCCTGTAATAGCAGCATTACGTCCGTATACATAAAAAGATCCTTCCACATTATTACTACCACTACGTGTAACGGCATTGATACTTCCTCCAAGGAAATTTCCTAATTTCACGTCATAAGGAGCAATATAAACCTGTACATCCTGAATCGCATCCAAACTAATTGAGTTGGAGCGTGTACTACTTCCCGGCATTCCCGATGTTCCCGTTTGTCCACCCAAAGACGGACTAAAACCAATCGCGTCGTTATTGATCGACCCGTCAATAGTAACGTTATTATACCTGAAATTGGTTCCGTTGAAAGAGTTGTTAGCACTTTGAGGGACCAACTTGGTAACATCCTGGATACCCCTGTTAATATTTGGGAGTCCGGAGATCTGAGCCTGGCTAATTGCAACTCCGTTTTTCACAGTGGTTCTCTTCGAGGTAAGCTTTACCTCGTCGATCACTTTTTCTCTGTTTTTGATTTCTACTACAGGCAAATCATTACTTCCTAATGAAAGCTGTAAATTGGTATTCGAATAGATAATTTGCGAACCATCGGAAATCTCTATCGTGTAGGGTCCTCCGGGTTGTAGATTATCCAGACTAAATTGTCCTTTGTTATTACTTTTAGTTTCAAAGGTACTGTTGGTGGGAACGTGAACTACTTTTACCGTAACTTCAGAATTTACCCCTTTTAATCTTCCGAAAATTTTAGAGCTGGTTTCTTGTGAAAACGCTAAGCCAAAAGACAAAACAGCAAAAGCACAGATCAATTTTCTCTTCATATTTTTATACTTCTAAATTTTATGGCAAAATTAGAAGCAACAATCATGAAGTGTGGTAACATACAGTTAACATTATATAACATAATGTTTAATATTTCCTTAAAAAAAACTTAATTGCTTAAAGTAAACATGTAAGATGAGATCTTGGTAACATTTTACAAATAAATCTTTTACCGCATTGAAGCTATTTTAAGATATATGAACACAATATGAACAACGTTCATTTTACTAAATCAAAGCCTTGATAAAAAACGGAAAACATGGTAGAGGTACTCATCAGTATTTGTACGGTTAACAAATATAGTATTAATACTATAGTAGTATTTCTAAGTTGCCAGGTTTAAAAATATAGTACTTTTGTAAGGTTAAGGTTTATAATTTCCTTCATTGGATATATCCTTATTAAAATTAACAACCCCTTAAAAACACAATATGTACAAAATGCTATTTATCTTCTGTGTAAGCTTTTCCTGCATGGCTTATTCTCAGAACCTTAATTTTACAGATGCCAAATTTAAGGCCTTACTACTAACTTCAGGTCCGGGTAGTCAGATTGCAAAAGACATCAATGGCAACAATATTAAAATTGATGCAAATGGAGATGGGCAGATTCAGCTTACTGAAGCCCAGCAAGTAAAAACTTTAAATATAAAGTTCAATGTGCTTCCCACTTACAATAGTCTTCCAAACCAAATCACCGATGCTCTTTTATTCCCCAATGTCGAAGAACTTTACATCCATGACACAAAATCAGCGGTCATTAGTTTTGTTAACAACAATAAAATTAAAAAAGTTCTTTACACCGGAAGTGGTGGATTTGTAAACAATTTAGGAGTTAGCCACCGTGTTCCTATTGATTTTTCATTCGATAATTGTGGTGCCGTAGAGAATGTGAATGACTTTGTTGCAGACATCAATTTATCTCCTTACGACCCCTCCACAATTTTGAGATATAAAAATTGCCTTCTCATCAAGGATGATATTGTCTTAAACAATAAAAACATTAAGGAGCTTCATATCAAAAACTGCCATGTAAAAACGCTCACCTTCACATCCTGTAAGCGTTTAAATAAGATCAGTGTTCCAAATTTAAATTCACTGACCAAAATTTCAGTTTCCGGATCTACCGGAACCATATTACCATCCGGAAATCAGAATATCCACCTTGTTGCGAAATCTTGTACAAACCTGGAAGAAGTTATAGCAGATACGGATCATTATGAAACAACGGGAGCTTATTTTACTTCCGTAGATCTAAACGGCTGTACTTCGTTAAAAAGAATCAAAGGTCTTAATGCATCCTCAATCAATTTTTCCAATGCTGGATTAATCAATTTAGAAGAGCTTGATGCATCATTCTATAACCGGTATGGTTATTATACTACTTCAGGAGTATATTTTGGAAATGTAACCTCTTTGGATGTATCCGGATTTCCCAAATTGAAAATACTAAAAGCTTTCAATCAGCCAATAACCAATGCTACTTTTAATAGTGCGGCTGCTTTGGAAGATATGGACATCACAAATTCCTGTGGCTACATGGCTGTTTTGAATGTAGACAATCTTACCCATCTCCAAACTCTGAAAGCAGATATTCCCGGTGATCTGAATTTCCTGAATCCACATACTGATCTGCAGCAGATTTCTGCACAAAACTGTATTTCTTTGGTCAATCTATCGATAAAAGGAAATAAAGACCTGAAAAGCTTAGACCTTCAGAATTGTTCGGCTATACAAACATTGAACCTTGGACCTAATTTACCAGGCAACTCACCTTTTGATACCTTTACGGAATTAAATAGCCTTAATATCAATCAGTGTAACTCCTTAAGGGAATTAGGTATTGCTAACACAAAAATTTCTACGATAGACCTTTCACAATGTCCACAATTGGAATCTGCTGATCTTGAATATAATTCATTAGTAAACAATATTAACTTTTCACAAAACGTTCAACTCAAGTACCTTACCCTAAGAAGCTGTCCGCTCATTACCAATCTGAATTTATCGGATTGCAACGTTTTAGAAGCTATTGCATTCTTTAACATGTCCGGATTAATCCAGGTGAATATCAAAAACAATGCATTGGAGGGTTGTGACTTTTCCGGGTACACTAGTAATTTAACCATTTGTGTTGATCCTGCTCAACTTACCGATCTTCAAACTATGTATCCGGACATTAATTTCAGTACCAATTGCCCGTCTACTACCAATTCAAAAAATACGAAGCTAGACCATATAATAACCAAAATTGATGTATTTCCTAATCCCGTAAAAAATATCCTTCAGATAAGATCCCCTGAACCCGTCAATACAATAGATATATTCGACAGTATGGGGAGATCAGTATCACATCAGAGCTGTGGCAAAGGAGATTGCACTATTAATACGTCAGGTTATCCTGCAGGAATTTATCTTATCAAAATAAAGACGAAATCTACTGAAATTTCAAAAAAAATAATAAAAAACTGATTCCCTTTTCCTTGATATCTTTAGCTTAAATTCATAAAATAATTGTCTTATTTTTATTTTATATTTGTTAGATACTTAATTCTTAAAAACTTCAAATATGAAATTCGGACAAGTAGAAGATCCTTCAAAAATAGATTTTACATTACCCAAAGATCACAGCAGAACCAAAGAGATCCTTAAACAAAATAAAAAGGGATTAGAGAATATCTCCATCGGATGTGCCAAATGGAATAAAACCGACCTCAAAGGATTTTATCCAAAAGGAACGAAAGACGAATTAACCTATTATGCTACCCAGTTCAATTCTATAGAACTCAATGCGACATTCTACGGAATGCCAACTCCTGACCAGGTATTGACATGGAAAGAAAAAACACCGGCAGGGTTTAAATTTTTCCCAAAGATTACCAATACGGTTTCCCATTTCAGGAGATTAATTGATGTAACAGAACCTGTAACCCAATTTGCAACATCGGTTCTTAATTTTGATGAAAAACTGGGTATGGTATTTCTTCAGCTTCATGATAACTTTAAACCAAAAGATTATGACAGATTAGAGAAGTTTGTCAAAGAATGGCCAAAAGAAGTCCCACTAGCTATAGAGCTCAGAAATACGGAATGGTTTAATGATGAAAACATTTTAAATACAACCTGCGATCTTTTTGAAGCCCATCATATCACTAATATTATTGTAGATACTGCCGGAAGAAGGGATATGCTTCATATGCGTCTTACCACTCCCAATGCTTTCATCCGTTATGTAGGAGCAAATGCAGAAAGTGACTACGAAAGATTGGATGATTGGTTAAAGCGGGTTACACAATGGAAAAAAGAAGGCCTCCAAAATTTATACTTTTTCGTCCATCAGAATATTGAAAAGGCGTCCCCTTTATTATCTGCTTATCTCATCAAAAAAATGAATGAGGAATGGAAAACCGACCTCCATGTGCCTCAAATGGCAACAGAAAGTATCCAAAGTTTGTTTTAGCATAAAAAAAATATTCAGCTATTTAATCATTTAATTTAAGATTTTATAGCTTTTTTTTATGTTTTAACAGTAAATATATCACTGTTTGGTGTGAAAAATTTTTTATCAGCAAAAGGCAATATTTTTCACCAAGAAATGATATATTGTAAGGTATAAAACCCTTATTACCAACTGTAAAAATCAAAACTATGGAAAAGGAAATATGTACTATCAGCATTACAAACAATTCTCTTGGTGACAATTACACCTTTTACGAAAATGAGAAGATTAAAAGAATCTACGACAGTACCAGCCAGCATCAGGATGTAACAGAATGGCTGACCTATGACCAGATCAGCAGTCAAAGCAAGGATAAGCTCATCAAAAACTGTCCGGAAGAGCTTAAAGAAAAAATCATGATAATTTTAAATTATCCGTGATGTAACAAGAGACATCGACACTATATTTAACTAAAAAAGAAAGATGATCTGCTGGCTTCAGCAGATCATCTTTTATTTTGAAAGGTTTACATTTATTTTTTAATTCTAAAAAGCAAGACCAAATTCAGAAATAGCAAAAGAAAATCGAGAGATACCCAGATCCCCAGTTTTACATTTTCATAATTATAGGCTTCCACCTGCTTTTTAGCAATTTCAGATAATTTTACACTTTGATTGATATAGTTGTTCACCTCAACGATCTGATCAATATTTTTGTTAGGAACAGAATGCTGTGAAAAATAAACCAGGTTTTTCTTTCCTAAATATCCGATAACCCAATACTCATCAGATTTATCCATCTTGAGGTATTCTATTCTGTAATATTCCGGGCGTATCTTTCCAATGTGCTTTGCCTCTTGCATTGCATTTTTATCCGGATTATTGACGTTGATGACATAAAAATCCAGGGTCTGAGGAAGTTTATTAATAACCTGCAAACCAACGGAATTACTCACCACTCCAACAGCACTTTTCTTGATAAACCAATAAGTGAATACCGAGATTGAAAAAATAAGCGTTGCGATACGGAACAGTTTTGCCCATTCAGCACCTTTTCCTGATTTTACCTTAGATAAAATAAGAGAGAGGACAGAACAAAGAAAGATAACAAAGATGATTAATCCCATGCTGCAAATATACTGATTTAAGAATTTTAAGAAAGAACGTTAATCAACATTCCATTCTTTATAAAACTGATCAAGAAATTGAAGCATCACCTCATGCCTTTCCTGAGCCAGTTCTTTTCCTTTCTCTGTGTTCATTAAATCCTTTAAAAGTAATAATTTCTCGTAGAAATGATTGATTGTAGTGCCGTCAGATTTTTTGTATTCCTCTTTCGACATATTCAGCTTTGGCTTAATATCCGGATGGTACATCAGGTTATTTTTAAATCCACCAAAATTAAAGGTTCTTGCAATACCTATTGCTCCTATAGCATCCAAACGGTCTGCATCCTGAACAATCTTTAATTCAATAGGTAAATTCTGCGGAGCTTCTCCTCTGTTTTTAAATGAAATATTCTTAATAATAAAAAGGACCTGCCCGATAATTTCTTCTGAAACATGCTGCTCTTCCAAAAACTCACGGGACACTTTTAACGCAATTGTTTCATCACCATCATGAAATTTAGGATCTGCTATATCGTGAAGCAAAGCTCCCAATTCTACTACTTCTTTGTTACAGTTTTCATTTTCAGCAATTTTCCTGGAAAGCTTCCAGACTCTTTCGATATGAAACCAATCATGTCCTGCTTCTGCTCCTTTAAGTTTTTCCTTTACAAAATCTATTGTATTTTCAATTACACTACTCATTATGTATTAATTCATTTAAAATAATATTCCAAAGCTTCTTGTTATAGCTCCTGAAAAAATTAACATGTCCTATTTCTCCTTTTTCAGATTCTGAAGTTTTTACCAGGCGATATGTCGGTTTAAGGTTGGGATACGTGTCGTTTAATAGACTCTTTACTCCTTTATCCGTAAGCCAGACATCATCTTCAGCCCTGATTACAAAAACTTTTTGAGTCAATTTTTTAGAATAATCATCAATTTTCTCCAGTAAACCGTTTGTTGATTTTTTATTCAAAATTAAGGTTCTCCAATCATAAGCGCAATTTTTAGGAAGACTTTCTCCAAGTCCAAACCAATGAGCCGGAAAATAACCCAGAAGCTGCGTGGCTAAAGGCTGGACAATCCCAAATCCAAGATAAGCTTCTATTTTCGTCCTGAATTTCAGATTCCCAACAAACGCATTTTGTGTTCCCACAAAAAAGAATTCTTTAAACATCTCCGAATCCTTATTCATCCCAAGGATCAATGCTCCAACAGAATGTCCCAGGCAATATTTCTCATACCCTGTAAAGCGGATTCTGATGTAGGTGGTTACTGCTTTATAATCCTGGGAACCCCAAATTCGCATGGAAGCCTCGAAACCTTTCATTTGCTCCGGTTTTGAAAGCCCAATTCCCCGATAATCATACGTGATCACTGTAAATCCCTGCTCTGAAAAATATTGTGCAAAGGAAAAGTAAACATGCTGTTTTACGCCTGTAGCAGAATTGATTAGTAATAATTTATTATTGCTCTGTTCCGGCAGGAAAAGGTGGGCGACAATAGAAATGTGATCTGTGGTTTTTAGAATTAGTTTTTCCATAGTGTAAAAAGAAAAAATCCACTCAAAAGTGGAAATTTTTACTGTTTATTTTATGTTAATTATATACTTTCGATATGTACCAAATAGCTTTAAATAACATAATCGGACATTCTAGGCAATCCGGTTTGCGATCCTTTTCTCGTAGAGACTTTTAAAGAAACTTCATTTCCAAACTTTACACACTCCTCAATAGGATTATTATGACACAAGGCTATGGCAAATCCGGATGTAAATGCATCTCCCATTCCCATTTTATGTACCGTTTTATTATCGTTATGGTTTCTGAAGTATTTCATTTCAGTTCCATCAAAATAAATCGTGGAATTCGTATCATCTCTTACAAAAACTTTATTAAAATATTTTTCAAGAACCCGCTCTTTTTCCTCCTCACCAAAAACAATATAGAGTTCACTACTTTTTACGATTACAAAATCTACATTTTCCAGTACTTCTTCACTAAGTTTCATAGCCGGTGAAGCATAGAGACCAACTTTTTTTCCGTATTTTTTTGCTTTTCTAATGGTATATTCAACAACTTCTATAGAAACTTCTAACTGAACCAGGATAAGATCTGCTGTAGGAAAATACCGGTCTGCATCTTCAATATGTTTGGTACTTAAAAGCTTATTTGCAGCCGGTACCACAACAATGGCAGCATTACCATCAGAAGTCGTCACATAAGCTGTTCCTGTAGCTTCTTTGTCTGTTTCTGCAACAAATCCCACATTCACATTTTCATTCACCAGATTACGCATAATTTGCTGTCCCAGTGGGTCCATCCCCACACATCCAATGAAATAAACACTGGCTCCCAATCTTGCAGTTCCTACAGCCTGATTGGCTCCTTTTCCACCAAAATAACTATCCGAATTAATGGCTAAAACAGTATCATTAGGAGCCGGAAGTTTTTCAGTTTCCAGAACAAGATCTATGGAAGAGCTGCCAACAACTATAATTTTGGGTTGTACTGAGGAAAAGTTCATTGCGGTTAAATTGGTTTATACAAAAATAAAAAATTAGGAATACTAATATAACAATAATTAACTTATTTCAATAAATTCCGTAACTACCTTTACAGGCGCATTATTTTTATCATACGCGATATAGCTGGCATAGAAACCTTCTCCATATCCTGTCTCGAAAGCAAAGATAGTTCCCGGATGCTCATCCGCAGGTTTCAAAAAGGCATATTGATCGATCGCTCCGTTTTCATCGAAAAAATATTCGTGGAAAAACTCCTCATAAATTCCCATAAAGTCGGCACCTTTACTGTGATACAATCTTTTTTCCAGTTCATTAAGTTTTTCCTGGGTATCAACATCCATAAAACAACCCATCCCACTTTCTACAGGATAACCAAATATCTCACCCTCTGCAAGGTCTTTTATATCCTGACCTGAAGTAGTTGCCAATTTCCATTCTGCGATTTCTGAGTGACTGAAAATAATTTCAGCATAGGCTACGCAGTTACTTTCTCTCTCCTTATGTAATAGAACAGCAAAATCCCCTTTTGGGAAATCTGTAGTAAAAGGCTGCATATCATTTGTGATCAAGGGGTCACAAGCTACCAATTTTCCACTAGAAAGGTAAATTTTCCCAACCTCAAAGCTTTCTAACAAAGGACTTTCTACAAAATCTCTTGAAAACAGCTTTTTTATATTCTCTACGTGCGTCATTTTTATTGTCTTTATTTATTGGTGATGAGCTGATCCGCTTACAAGTTATTTTGGCAGCTCATCTGCTCTTCAGATATTATGTCTGAACTATTGTATTAAATTCACAAAAGAAGACAAGTTAAACTGGTCTTCTTTTATGGATATAGTTTCCGGGATTGTCCGGATTGATATTTGTTTTATTTCAAGATAAGTGCCAAAAGATTTATAAGCTCTTCAGCTTCTCTTCCAAAATAGCAATTTTATCCTGTGCATCTTTCTGTTTCTTACGCTCCGCTTCTACAACTTCTGCTTTAGCATTGGCAACAAATTTTTCGTTGGAGAGCTTTTTTTCTACAGAAATTAAAAATCCTTTCAAATACTTTATTTCGTCTTCCGTTTTTGTTTTCTCTTCAGCAAGATCCAGGTTTTCGCTCAATGGAATGGACACTTCGGTAGAACCTACCAGGAATGTAAAACTTGGTTTATTTGTTTTTTCACCAAAATAAATGTCTGAAATATTCGCCAGTTTTCTGATAACAGCTTCATTGGCAAACTCTGAAGAACCCGTATAAATTTCAGCTGCCTCTTTAGGAGAAATCCCCTTCGTCTGGCGATAGTTTCTAACTCCTGAAATAAGTTCCTGAGCCATTTCAAAGTTTTTGATAATAGTCTCATTAAATTCTCCTGCTTTTTTCTGCTGAGAGATAATCAACGCTTCCTCTATACTTCTTTCCGAAATCGTTTGCCATAATTCTTCCGTAAGGAATGGCATAAAAGGATGAAGTAATTTCATTAATTCTTCAAAGAAATAAATAGTCTTTTCGTATACTTCTCTCGAAATCCCTTCACCATAATTAGGTTTGATAGCCTCCAGATACCACGAACAGAAATCATCCCAGATTAATTTATAAACCAAATGCAAAGCATCAGAAATTCTGAATTTCTCAAACTGATCATTAATTTCAGCAATCGCTTTGTTCAATTTATTTTCGAACCACTCTATTGTCTCGTTTTCCGTTACGTTAGCCGGTTTATCTTCATGATTCCACATATTGATTAATCGGAAAGCACTCCAGATCTTGGTCATGAAATTTCTCCCCTGAAGCATAAGATCTTCATCAAAAAGGAGATCATTTCCTGCAGCAGCACTTAGTAAGATTCCAACACGCACACCATCAGCACCATATTTATCAATTAATTCCAAAGGATCCGGTGAGTTTCCTAAAGACTTGGACATCTTTCTTCTTTGCTTATCTCTAACAATACCGGTAAAATAAACGTTTTTAAAAGGAACTGTCTTTTTATATTCTAATCCGGCCATGATCATTCTCGCTACCCAGAAGAAAATAATATCCGGACCTGTTACCAGATCAGAAGTAGGATAATAATACTGAATATCTTTATTTTCAGGATCAAGAAGCCCGTCAAATACAGACATAGGCCATAGCCATGATGAGAACCAGGTATCTAAAGCATCCTGATCTTGTGTAAGGCTTTCAGCTGTAAGATTTTGGTTCCCTGTTTTTTGTTTTGCTAATTCTAAAGCTTCTTCTTTTGTTTCTGCAACTACAAAATCTTCATCTCCGCTTCCATAATAATAAGCGGGGATCTGCTGCCCCCACCAAAGCTGGCGGGAAATATTCCAGTCACGGATGTTTTCCATCCAATGTTTATAGGTATTTTTGAATTTTTCAGGATAAAACTTAATTTCATCGTCCACTACTACATCCAAAGCAGGCTGAGCAAGTTCAGACATTTTCAGGAACCATTGAACAGAAATTTTAGGCTCGATCACTGCTCCTGTTCTTTCAGAAGTACCTACCTTATTTACATAATCCTCAGCTTTTAAAAGGAGATCTTTTTCTTCCAGTTCTTTTGCAATCTGTTTTCTTACCTCAAACCTGTTTTTCCCGGCATAATGTAATCCATACTCATTAAGATTTCCATCATCATCTAAAGCATCAATCATTTTCAACTGATGTTTTTGCCCGATCGCGTAGTCATTGGTATCGTGAGCAGGAGTAATTTTCAGTGCCCCGGTTCCAAATTCAATATCCACATATTCATCTTCAATGATAGGTACCGCACGGTTCACGATAGGTACGATCACATTTTTACCTTTCAGGTGAGCATATCTTTCATCATTAGGATTGATACAAACAGCAGTATCCCCAAAGATTGTTTCAGGACGCGTCGTCGCAACAGAAAGGAATTCTTCTGAACCTTCTATTTTATATTTCAGGAAATATAATTTCCCGTTCTGTTCTTTAAATATTACTTCCTCATCAGATATGTTCGTTTTTGCTTCCGGATCCCAGTTAACCATTCTGTAGCCTCTGTAGATCAATCCTTTATTATAAAGATCAACAAAACTTTTAATTACCTGTGCTGAAAGCTTATCCTCCATCGTAAACCTGGTTCTGTCCCAGTCGCATGAACAACCCAATTTTTTCAGCTGTTCCAGGATGGTTCCCCCATATTTGTCAGTCCATTCCCATGCATGTTTTAAAAACTCCTCCCGGGTAATATCAGATTTATTGACTCCCTCAGATTTCAGTTTAGCAACAACTTTAGCTTCAGTAGCAATTGAAGCGTGATCTGTTCCCGGAACCCAGCAGGCATTAAAGCCCTGCATTCTTGCACGGCGGACCAGAACATCCTGAATGGTATTGTTCAACATATGTCCCATGTGTAAGATCCCCGTCACGTTTGGCGGAGGAATTACGATGGTATATGGTGGCTTGTCATTAGGCTCCGAATGGAAAAACTTGTTTTCCAACCAGTAGTTGTACCATTTTTGTTCTGTTTCCTGTGGATTATACTTTTCTGAAATCTGCATAAATTCTATTTCTTTAGCTTACAATTTGCAAAAATAGCTTAAAGAAAAAAAATTTTCAGTATGAATTAAAATAATTTTTAACTTTGTTTCTTAAAGTTTATCTAAACAAACATATTAACATTCAAGAATATGAAAAAATTAATTGCAGGAATTGCACTATTTGGAACATTTGCTATTGCATCTGCACAAACTATTACTTTTGATAAAACCACTTTCGATTATGGTACTATTAAGCCTAGTGCAGACGGTACAAGATTTTTTACAGTAACTAACACAGGTGATAAGCCTTTGGTAATTTCTAACGTAAAACCTTCTTGTGGATGTACAACTCCTGAATTTAGTACAGATCCTGTAATGCCAGGAAAATCTGCTAAAATCAAAGTTGGATACAATACGACAATCAACGGACCATTCAACAAAATGATTGAAGTATTTTCTAATGACCCGGCAAACAGCAGAAGTGTAATTTACATCAAAGGAAATGTAGATGCTAACGCTCCTGAAGTTGCAGCTACTCCTGCAAAGGTTGAAACTGCAGCAGATGCTAAAGCGGCTAAAAAAGCGGCTAAGGCAGCGAAAAAAGTTGCTGCGGCAAAATAAGCTCTACTCAGAAAAAATAAAAAAACCGTCTACATGTAGACGGTTTTTTTATTACATTTATTTCAAATATATAATTTATGGACACCAATTTCTCAGACGATTTTGAAGTAAAAGGAAAATTTTCCATCAAAAAAACCTCAACGGAATACAAGGGACCTCTTACTAAACAAGAAGGACAGGCAATGCTGGCTATAGAAAAAGAAAAACTTCGTAACCTTCAGGAGAAGTTGTATGCGGATGGAAGCCAGTCTCTCCTTATCATCTTACAGGCGATGGATGCCGCAGGAAAAGACAGTCTTATTGAGCATGTGTTTGGTGGAGTAAATCCACAGGGCTGTAATGTAACAAGTTTTAAAACCCCAAGTTCAAAGGAATACGCCCATGATTTTTTATGGAGACATTATATTGCACTACCTCAAAAAGGAATGATCGGAATCTTTAACCGTTCACATTATGAAAGTGTTTTGGTTTGTAAGGTGCACCCGGAATACAATCTCAGTGAAAAAACATGGAAGTCCGTAAAAGATTTTGACGCCAAATTCTGGGAAAACAGATATGAGAGTATAAGAAATTTCGAAAAACACCTCTCTCAGAACGGAACTAAAATCATTAAAATATTTTTAAATGTTTCAAAAAAGGAACAAAAGCAAAGGCTGCTGGACAGAATTAACGAGCAAGAAAAAAACTGGAAGTTCTCGGCTGCTGATCTTCCGGAAAGGGCATTGTTTGATCAATATATGAGCGCTTATGAGCAGGCTATTAATGAGACTTCAAAAGATTATGCTCCGTGGTATGTGTTACCTGCAGACAATAAATGGTTTGCAAGAGTAGCCGCTATCCAGATCATTATTGATGCATTAGAAAAGATGGACCTTAAATATCCGGCACTTTCTGATAAGGACAAGAAAGGACTTGTTGATGCTAAAAAAGCCCTTGAGAACGAATAGCATCATAAACAATGCTTCAACTTGTAAAATTCATATTTTCAAGTCGATATTAATTATCTTAACAGGCTCAGAAATACAAAAGCGGGGAATAATCCCCGCTTTATTTATAGTCATTTCGTTATCTAAAAAAATCACGAGAAAATCTATAAGCCGGATTTTGTACTTCCTGAGAAGTGCCTGTTATTTATCTGCGTCTTACATTGCTGCAAAACTTTTGCTGATTACCCCTCGGCTTTCAGAGCGAGCAACTCCTATTTTCATTACTGAAAAGAACCGATATACTTATCATTGCACCGCAAAGAGTTTACCTGGTTTCACTACAGCCGAACTGTACTTGCTTTCTGTTGCACTTGTCCTACCCTCACGGGTGACGGATGTTATCCGCTTTGCTGCTCTATGGTGTCCGGACTTTCCTACCCTTGCCGAAACAAAGATCAACAGGCCGATTTTCTCGTGGGCGCAAAGATACGAATTAAAGGCTTTACATTATATGTTATGACGATTACTTATAAGCCTGCCGAACAATACGCTTTCTTAATCAAAGACAAACAATCCGATAAAGCTTAAGTATATGGTAAGTGCCGATTACCAAAACTTGCAATTTATAATTCATAACCCTTCACTAATTAGCACATTATTATTATCTTCGTGCCGTTATACATCTAATTGTGATTTCCAGAGAAAAAGAATTTGCGCAGCTCATAAAAGATAATCAGGGATTGATTATCAAAGTTTCGCGTCTTTATACCAATTCTCTGGAAGATGAAGAAGATCTCTTTCAGGAAATTGTCCTGCAGCTTTGGAGAAGCTATGACTCCTTTAAAGGGAACTCAAAGATCTCCACATGGATGTATCGTGTTGCCTTAAATACAGCCATTACCCTTTTCAGAAAAAAAAGCAAGAGCCTTCCTACAAATGAGCTGGACATCAATCATAAAGACTTCATTGAGGATGATGATGAAAAACAACAGCAGATTTCACTTCTATACACCGTGATCAAGACATTGCCTAATGTAGAAAGAGCTATTGTAATGATGTATTTAGATGATTTGCCCTATAAGGATATCGCAGAAAACCTCGGGATAACTGAGGTAAATGCCCGTGTGAAAATGAACAGATTAAAGAAAACCCTTAAAGAACAGATGGAAAAATATGCCTGATTTTGATTTAGACAGCTTTAAGAAAACATGGCAGGAACAGCCTGTTCAGCAAAAATACGACAATAGTGAGATTCTTAATATGCTCAACAGAAAGTCACGTAACTACGTGAAATATATTTTCTGGATAAGTGTTTTTGAATTTTTACTTTTCTCCGTAATGGGGCTATTTTATTTCTTTCAGGGAGAAGAAACCAATGGATTCCTCAACGTTTTAGAAAAACTGGGTGCTCGAAAAACTCCCGAAGTGGAAAACAGTTTTGACAAGATATATCTGATCCTTAAGATTCTTAGTTTACTTGTTACTGCCTATTTTGTCTATAAATTTTATCAGAATTATCGAAGAATAAAAATCGAAGAAAACCTTAAAGGCCTTATTACCCGAATTATTAAGTTCAAGAAGACGGTTAATGCCTTTATTTTAATCAGTATTGTTTTACTCGTTGCTTTTACTTCTATTTTTACAGTCTTTATTTTTTATGCGTTAAACTCTCAAAATGTAGAACCTGCCAACTCGGCCGTTATCATTTTCATCATAGGTACTGTATTGAGTACCGGACTCTGTGTTTTGCTGATCTGGTTATACTACAGACTTGTTTATGGAATTATCATGAGAAAACTTGATAAGAATCTTGCACAGCTAAGAGACATTGATTCCCTGGAAAATTAACTTTTCCCAGGCGCTATCTTAGGATTTATTTGTTATTTTAGATCAATAAATCTTTTTGTATGGCTTTATCTTATGTATCCGGAGCTTCAAATATTCCTTTACTTGGAGAAACAATCGGTAAAAACCTTAAAAGAACAGTTGAAAAATACCCTGATCATGAAGCTTTAGTTTCTGTTCAGCAGAACTATCGAGCAAGCTACAAAGAATTTTATGACCAGACCACAGCCGTTGCTAAAGCTCTTATTCACTTAGGCACAAAATCTGGTGACAGGATAGGAATCTGGTCTGCCAACAGGTATGAATGGGTACTGCTTCAATATGCTACTGCAAGAATTGGCAGCATTTTAGTGAATATAAATCCTGCATACAGAACTCACGAACTCACATACGTTCTCAATCAGTCAGAAGTTCGTTTTATTTTTTCTTCTTTATCCTTTAAGACCAGTAATTATAAAGAAATGGTTGAATATGCAAAGGAAGTATGCCCTACATTGGAAGGTGCTATTTTCTTTGACGACAGTTGGGAACAGTTTCTGGAAAAAGGAAATTCAGTTTCCGATGAAACCTTACGAAATTTTGAAGAAAATATCGAATTTGATGATCCCGTTAATATCCAATATACATCCGGTACAACCGGTTTTCCCAAAGGAGTTACCCTTTCCCATCATAATATCCTGAATAATGGTTACTTTATCGGAATAAGGTTGCATTACTCAGAAAAGGATAGAGTTTGTGTTCCAGTACCTTTTTATCATTGCTTTGGGATGGTTATAGGAAACATTTGTTGTACTGCACATGGCGCCTGTATTGTAATTCCCAATGAGAGCTTTGATCCGGACATTACCCTACAGGTGGTTTCTGATGAAAAATGCACGTCATTGTACGGAGTTCCTACCATGTTTATCGCTGAATTGGCAGTAAAAGATTTTAATACATTTGATTTCTCTAATTTAAGAACCGGAGTTATGGCCGGGTCTGTATGTCCACAAGAAATCATGAAAAAGGTGGAAAGTCTTATGAATATCAAAGAAATGAGTATTTGCTATGGAATGACGGAAACCTCACCGGTTTCAACCCAGACATTAATAGGAACATCTTTGGAAAAACAGGTAAGTACCGTAGGTACCGTTCAAGATCACCTTGAAATAAAAATCATAGATGAGAATGGTAGAACTGTGGAACGTGGTGAGCATGGCGAACTTTGTACCCGGGGATACTCTGTAATGCTCAAGTACTGGAATGATCCGGAAAATACAAGAAAGGTTATTGATGATGCCCGATGGATGCATACCGGCGACCTTGCTGTAATGGATTCTGAAGGTTATATTACCATTTCCGGAAGAATAAAAGATCTCATTATCCGTGGTGGTGAAAATATTTCCCCAAAGGAAATTGAAGATTTTCTATACACCTATCCCAACATCCTGGATGTGCAGATTATAGGTGTTCCCAGCGAAAAGTTCGGAGAAGAAGTAATGGCATGGGTGAAGGTGAGGAATGGCTTTGATGTAACCGAAGATGAACTTCTTAACTACTGTACCGGGAAGATTGCCCATTACAAGATTCCTAAATACTGGAAATTTGTAGAAGAATTCCCAATGACGATTTCAGGAAAAATAAGAAAGGTTGAAATGCGTGAAATCTCGGTTAAAGAATTAAAACTAGACCACTTAAGGAACAATTAATATAACCATAAAAAATGCCCGGCTCTCCGGGCATTTATATTTTTTAAAGTTCTTTTCTTAATCTTGCAACTGGAATGTTAAGTTGTTCCCTGTATTTTGCAATTGTTCTTCGGGCAATATTATATCCCTGTTCTTTTAAGATAACCACTAAGGCATCATCGGTAAGAGGCTTTCTTTTATTTTCTTTACTGATCACTTCCTGAAGATGAGTTTTAATTTCTTTAGTAGAAACTTCTTCTCCATCATCGTTTGTTAAGCTGTCAGAAAAGAGGTCTTTAAGATAAATAATACCGTTTGGTGTATCAGCATATTTACTTTTTACTACTCTTGAAATCGTAGAAATATCAAAACCTGTGATATCTGCAATATCTTTAAGAATCATCGGTTTTAAAGATTTTTCATCTCCGGTAATAAAATATTCCTTCTGAAACTTTACAATAGCCGTAATCGTCTGCAATAAGGTATTCTGACGCTGGTTGATGGCATCAATATACCATTTCGCTGCATCCAGCTTTTGCTTGATAAATAATGCAGCTTGTTTATGCTCTGAAGAGTTTTTATCATGAGAATAGGTGGTAAGGATATCTTTATACTCCTCAGAAACCCTTAATGTAGGTGCATTCTTACTATTAAGCATCGGAATAACCACTCCATCCTTCACCTGAATTACAAAATCCGGGATAATTTCCTGATTGATCGTTATCGTTTGCGTATCAAAATTACCTCCGACTTTAGGAGATAGTTTCGAAATTTCTTCCAGAGCATCTTTCAGATCTTCTTCTTCGATATCATACTTCTGGATGATTTTATTATAATGCTTATTGGTTAAAGCATCAAACTGATGTCTCAAAATATTAGCTGCTAAAGAAACAGCTTTATCCGAACTTACTTTCTTCTCGATTTGCAGAAGAAGACATTCCTGTAATCCCCTAGCTCCTACTCCCGGCGGGTCCAGTTTCTGTACATAATTTTCCAGAATATCTTCAGCCTTTTCTATAGTTGTATAAATACCCTGTGAGAAAGCAAGATCATCTACAATAGACTTGATCTCCCTTCTAAGGTATCCATCGGTATCCAGATTCCCAATAATATATTCTGCAATTTTTATGTCCTCAGGATTGATGTTGGCCAGATGGATCTGTTCCAATAGATAATCGTATAGAGACTGCCCTTCGGTAAGAAGGCTTTCATTATCGAATTCCTCATCGTCCGCAGAATAATTACTCGAAGCAGTTTTATAGCTTGGCTCATCATCATAGATATATTCATTCACATCAAAATCAGTTTCAATGCTTTCATTTCCTTCATTCTCATAAGAATCCTCAAGAGAAGCATAATCATCCTCTTTAGATTCCTCCTTTGCGATTTCCAGGGCTGGGTTTTCTTCTAACTCTCTTTCCAGTTCCTCTTCAAATTCCAAAGTATGAAGTTGAATCAGCTTCATTAATTGGATCTGCTGAGGAGCCAACTTTTGTCCTAGTTTGAGTTGTAAGTGTTGTTTAAGCATATTACTCTTTGTGTTTTAACATAAGATATTCCACGAATTTAATCAATTTTTTTTAAAAATTTCATATTTAGCATGATTTTTGCATTATATAATTTAACATAATAAGCTATTATTAAAAATAAAAAAGCCTTAAATTAAATTTAAGGCTTTTTTTGTATCTAGAATTCAGCACTTTTCGGCGTTCTTGGAAAAGGAATCACGTCTCTGATATTCATCATCCCTGTTACAAAAAGAATAAGTCTTTCCAGACCTAATCCAAATCCTGAGTGAGGTACCGAACCAAATTTTCTGGTATCCATATACCACCAAAGTTCTTCTTCCTCAACATGCATTTCCTTCATTTTCTGTCTAAGAACCTCAATTCTTTCCTCCCTTTCAGAACCTCCGATGATTTCTCCGATTCCAGGGAAAAGAACATCCATTGCTCCTACTGTTTTGTTATCATCATTCAAACGCATGTAGAATGCTTTGATATCTTTCGGATAATCAAAAAGAACTACCGGGCTTTCAAAATGTTTCTCTACCAGGAATCTTTCATGCTCAGACTGGAGATCGGCCCCCCAGCTTTCGATTGGGAACTGGAATTTTCCTTTCTTATTCTCTTTAGAATTCAATAATATTTCAATAGCTTCCGTATAGCTTACACGCATAAAACGTTTAGCCACTACATTTTGAAGCTTTTCTATAAGACCTTCTTTAGCTCTTTCCTTTTCAGGCTTAGCTTTTTGTTCTTCGGCAAATCTTTTATCTAAAAATTCAAGATCATCTTTACAGTTATCCAATACATACTGGATCACATATTTCAGGAAATCTTCTGCCAGATCAATGTTATCTTCAAGGTTGTTGAAAGCAACCTCTGGCTCTACCATCCAGAATTCCGCAAGGTGACGGGTAGTATTTGAATTTTCAGCACGGAACGTAGGTCCGAAGGTATAAATTCTTCCCAATCCCATAGCAGCAGTTTCACCTTCCAGCTGTCCGGAAACAGTAAGATTGGTTTGCTTTCCAAAGAAATCCTGACTATAATCAATAGCTCCATCTTCTGTTCTCGGAATATTATTCAGATCAAAACCAGTCACCCCGAACATTTCTCCCGCTCCTTCTGCATCTGCACCTGTAATGATCGGTGTATGAATGTTGAAAAACTGATTTTTGTTAAAGAATGAATGAATAGCAAAAGTTACCGCATGACGTACTCTGAATACAGCACCAAATAAATTGGTTCTGAATCTTAAATGCGCCTGCTCACGAAGTTTTTCCAGACTGTGTTTCTTTGGCTGAAGAATCGTTGTCTGTAGCTCCTCCGTAAAGTTATCTCCTAAAATAACAATCTTCTTAGCAATAATCTCTACCGTTTGTCCTGCACCCTGGCTTTCAACAACCTCTCCTACCACTTTTAGGGAAGAAGCTGTACTGATCTTATTGATAATTTCTTTATCGAAATTTTCAAAGTCAACAATTATTTGCAAATTATTAATTGTAGATCCATCATTTAATGCTATAAAGCGATTTGCACGGAAAGCTTTTACCCAACCGTATACCGTAATGTCATGATGTAATACCTTTTTGTAATCCTGTAGGATTTCTTTAATCGTTTGCTTTTTCATTTGTTGATTATAAATTTTCGTATAAAAATTAATGTCTGCAAAGTTACAAAAAAACAGCGCAAGTTGATGATTGCGTCGTCTTTAAAAAATTACCGACCCATTATTTAATATAAAATCTATTATTTACCTGGTTTTAATTAAAAAAACAGGCCTCATTCTTTGTTTTCCATAGCTTATTTTCCGTGCTGGGGAAAAGCTCAACAACACCATACCGTCACTTTGAAAGTAACTAAGTGATTAAATCAATCAAATCAATTTTCAAATATTTGCCAATGATTTAATAATTTTTAAACAACTGCATTGTAAAATACCATATAAGAGCCGATTAATAATTAAACAGAAAAATGATAATGAACACACTTCGTAAAGGTGAATTTTTCGGGCAAACCAATCAAACTCTTGATTTTGATGGTTTAACCAAAATTGAAAGTAAATAAATCACTTGATTTTCTTCATAGAAATTATGGATCCCTAACAGATATCGCTCTTGAATGCGGTTTTTCTGATCAGAGCCATTTCATCCGTTGCCTCAGGAAAAACATGGGAGTTACCCCGTTAAAATATAGAAATCTTTTAAATAAGTAATGCAATATATTTACTCGTCCTTCTTAGATGGAACTAGAAAGACATCAATAAGCCCTTCAGGCAATTGCATTTTAATAAACCTTTCTTCTCTGTTTACTTCGAGAATCCAGTCTTTAATGATAGGAATAACAACTTCTTTTCCATCCAGGTTGGTTACAAAATACGTTTGAGCTGTCTGATCATTGATTGAACGAATAACACCACAGTCATTATCATGTTCATCAAAAATAGTAAAACCAATTACTTCGTGGTAATAAAATTGTTTTCCGGTGAGTTTAGGAAGGGAAGCAAGCGGTAAGTATACACTTTTCCCCAATGACTGATCCACCAATGCTTCAGAAGAGTTTCTAAATGCGATATTCAGAGCATCAGACTTGCTCCAGGATGATTTTTCAATAAAAAAAGGAACCAATAGTCCGTTGATTTCAACGAATATTGATTCCAGTTTATTGTAAAGTTCGGGTTGATCGGTATCCAATTTAAGGATAACGTTTCCCGCAAGGCCATGTCTGCGTGTGATTTTACCTAAAAAGTAGCAATCTTCTTTACGCATACAGGGTGTTTCTTAAGCTTCAGTGTTTTCTTCAGTTTCAGCAGCTGGAGCTTCTCCTTCTGCAGTTTCTTCAGCAACAACTTCTTCAGCAGGTGCGTTAGCAGCTTCCTCAGCAGCTTTAGCATCAGCCTCAGCTTGTGCAGCAGCAGCTAGTCTAGCTTCATTTACTTTAACTTCAGCTTCTAAAGCAGCTTTTTTAGCATCAGCCTGAGCTTTAGATAAACCTTCTACTTTCCCTTGCACTTTTTGTTCTTTAGCATCTACCCAAGCAGCAAATCTTTTTTCAGCCTCAGCCTCATCAAAAGCTCCTTTAGCAACACCACCTTGTAAGTGTTTTTTGTAAAGTACTCCTTTGTAAGAAAGGATAGCTCTTGCAGTATCAGTTGGTTGAGCACCGTTGTTTAACCACTTTACAGCAGAATCAACGTTCAAATCAATTGTTGCAGGGTTAGTAATTGGGTTGTAAGTTCCTAGTTTTTCGATGAATCTACCGTCTCTTCTAGCTCTAGCATCTGCAACCACGATGTGGAAAAAAGGTTTTCCTTTTTTACCGTGTCTTTGTAATCTGATTTTTACTGACATAATGTTTGAATTTTAAGGGAACTCGTCCCAGTTAAATATTTAAGTGTGCAAAGGTAAATAAAATTTCTAATGTATCAATAAAAATGTAATAATTTATCTGTCTTATAGTATAACAAGTAAAAAAAGAAATCCGGATTACAGCCAGGTTCGGTTAAAGTGGAAACAATTATTTTTGGAGACAGGTCCCGGATACATTTTTTTTTAGACCTTTGGGAACAAAATCTAAATTGATGAAAAATTTATTGCTGTTTGCTACAATTCTGTTGTTATGTCAAAGTATACAAAGTCAATCTAAAAAGGAAAAGATTGAAAAATTAATTAGCGCTTACAGCCAACTCAATCGTTTTAACGGGAGTGTTCTGGTCTCAGAAAAAGGAAAAATAATTTTTGAAAAAAGTTACGGTATCAAAAACTTCCAAACACAGGAAAAAAACACCAATCAAAGTATCTACAGAATATACTCTACAACAAAGTCATTTACTGCAACGACAATTTTACTATTAAATGACATGGGAAAATTATCCTTACAGGATAAACTGACAATGTATTTCCCTAACTTTCCAAAAGGAGATAGTATCACTATTGAACAATTATTAACTCATACTTCCGGAATTCAGAATAATGCTAATCCTGAAGATACAAAAGATGAGAAAACATTTATAAATTTTATAAAAGCTCAACCCTTGGATTTTTCTCCCGGAAGCCAATGGAATTACAGTAATTCCAACTATTATTTATTAGGATATATCATCAACAAGACTGCTGGAATGTCTTACCAGAAAGCTATTCAAAAGTACATTCTCGATCCGTTAAAAATGACCAATACCGGTTTTGGGTTTAAAGAATTGAAAAATAAAAACAAAACAACGGGGTATGAATTTTTATCAAAGAATAATTTCCAGGAAGGTATAGTCTATGATTACGACCATCCCCATACTGCAGGAGCAATGTATTCTACAGTGGAAGATTTGTATAAATACGAGGAGGGACTTAAGAGTTATAAAATTCTGAAAAAGGAAACTTTAGAAAAAGCACAAACACCATTTCATAATTACCATTATGGTTATGGCTGGGATATGTCTCCGATAAAAGGAAAAGAAACTGTTGGGCATGATGGTGGTGGCCCTGGATTCGTTTCAAGATTCTTTACAATTCCACAAGACAACATCAGCATTATCATATTAAGCAATCTGCGAGATGACAGTCTTTATTCAATGACAAGCAAAATAGTCTCTGTTTGTTATAACCTGCCTTATCAGATTCCTACCCGTATTAACATTGATTTCAACAGGCTAAATCAATTAAAAGGAATTTACAACACCTCAGACTCTAATTTTTATATTTCCGTTAATGATGGTATGCTTACTTTGGTTGATTCTGACACAAGAAACAAGGTTTTCTTCCCGGAAAGTGACAGGAAGTTTTACACTGAAGATAATGACGGGAACAAAATTCGATTTGAATTTGAATCTGATAAAGACGGAAAAGTCAATTTGTTAAAAATAACCTCTCCAGATGGGAAGATCACAGAAGCTAAAAAGACCAGTGATTCTTTTTCTTGGGGAATTACAGGAAGTGCTACTCCAAACGGATGGGGCGGACCAGATATAAAATTAATTTCTGAGAACAAAAACACCAATATTTTGAAAGCTCAAAATATCCTTTTGAAACCGGGTGAAATAAAGTTCAGAAGCAATAATGAATGGGTAATAGAATTAGGTATCAACGGATATGGGAAACTGGTAGAACATGGCAATAATATAAAAATAGCCAATGAAGGTACTTATGATGTAATTTTGGATATGACCGATGAAACTAATCCTACCTATCAGGTGATTAAAAATAACTTCCTTCGGTAGAATTAATTTCACAGACATAATTAATTTAATCCTGTCTTCCCATATAGAAAAGCCCTAAACATCTTTGGTTTTCTTCAATGGTTAAAGAATCTTTCAGGTGATTGACAATTCCAGGAGAACTCCAATAACACCCTATTTCATTGGCTGTGCAAGTAAGATACATATTCTGTACAGCCATTGAAACAGCTGCTATTTCCTCCCATTCCGGTACCATTCCACTGAAGTTGACGACAATGGAAACAACAACATCAGCTTTGTTTATTTTAAAGCCTATGTCATCATATTTCTTCTGCAGGAAAGTTTGTTCGGACTGGGTTGCTTTGTAAATATTCTGCATTTCTAAAGCCAGCTGAGCTTTTTCTTCACCCCGGAAGGTTTTAAAACGCCATGGTTTTGTACGTTTATGATTCGGAGCCAGTGTTGCGGAATGTAAAATCTCATCAAGGATATCCTGAGAGATTTTTGTTTCGGTATAATCTTTAGGGAAGATACTTCTTCTTTGTTCTATGATCTCTTTTAGAATTTCTGCTTTATTCATAGAGACAAAATTACGAAAAAGTTGATGTGAGACGATTGCGAATAAGCATATTATTAATTATGAATATTAATTTTTCTTATTCAGTAATCGCCGTATTATTGATGTTTAATGATAATCATAAAATACATGGTACTAATTTAAAGTACTTCAACAATTTTCTGATGAATATTATTCAAAGTAAAAGCATCTCCCGGTTTCATTCCCATCATCTTTTTAGCCATGGGGCTTTGCGGTGAAATGGCATAGAAACGATCTCCTTCAAAAAAGAATTCACCCAAAGAAACCGAAATGTAAAATCTTGCTTTATTGGTTATCACCAAAGAACCCAATTGAACTTTTTCCGTGGCATTATTTAGAACTTTCGACATATTCCTTTTCAGGTCATTAAGTGCTCCAAGCTGCTTCTGCATCTGATAAATCTCTTCCTGCATTTCTTCGCGCATGCTGTCATATTTTGGAGTCTTCTTAATGTCTCGGCTCGCATCCAAAGTGAATTCTATAAAATTCTTTAGCTTCTCAATCTTTTCGGCGATCACGTTTTTAACATAATTTCTTATGTCACTTTTCTCAAATACGATCTTCTCCATAAATCTAATCTTTACATAAAGATAATATTTTTTTAAATAAATATATTTATCTCCGAAAAATTAAAAATCAGGTTTAAAAAGCCCTGTCTGCTCACAAGGCTTTTCTTATTTTACCGCTCTGTTAATTTCTTAAGTTCCCCGAGCCCCTGATCAAAAGTCTTTCCCATCTGGCTATCCATCATAGGCTTCATAGGTTTCATCATAGTGCTGAGCTCATCATCCATAGTCCAGGTTACTTTAGTTCCGTTTCCTTCCGGAGTCAGGATAAAATTTGCAACTGCTTCACCTTCGAAAGGTCTGATAAAGTGAAGTTTACTGGTTATTTTTTCATTGGGGGTTACTGCAGTAACGGTTTGTACTCCTTCTCCAACATCGTTATTCCCCTTCCATTTGTAAGAATCTCCTACTTCACCACTGGTACCGGAATAGCTGATTGCAATGTTTTTATCCGGTTTAATGAAAGGATTCCAGGTATTAAAAGCTTTTGTAGATCCAACATGTTCCCATACTTTTTCCTTCGGAGCATTGATAACTACTGATCTTTCGAAATGATACTTGTTGCCGAAAGCCACCATAGCAAATACGGCATACAAAATAGCTAAAACAATGAGTATCCCTAAGATTTTCAAAATTGTTTTCATAGTTTTTAGATTTTAATGTTAAGCCAAAATTACGCATTCCTGTTATAACACTGCTTTTCTTATGACAAGATTATGCTGATCGCTACTTTTTGTCATAACCGATAATTAAGGCATTATTTTTGACGAATTCAAAAATCAAGTTTACATCAATAAAAAATAAAATAATGAATATTTTAACAGAAAACTTCAAAACACCTTACCATACTGCTCCTTTTGATCAAATTAGAAATGAAGATTATCTTCCCGCTTTTAAAGAACTTATACAGAGATCTGAGGAAGAAATCAACGCTATTGTTGATAATAATGAAGCTCCCACATTTGAGAATGTTATTGAAGCACTCGCCTACTCCGGTGAAAAATTAGATATTCTTTCCAATATTTTTTTCAATGTAAATTCTGCAGAAACAAACGATGAATTACAACAAATCGCAGAAGAAGTTTCACCTATTTTAAGTGAATATTCTTCAAAAATTTCGCAAAACGAAGCACTCTTCAGCAAAATCAAAAAAGTGTATGAAGAGAAGGAGAAATATAACCTTAACGAAGAGCAGCAAATGCTTTTGGAGGAAACCTATAAAGGTTTTGTACGAAGCGGTGCACTACTGAATGATGAGGACAAAGAGAAGTTAAAGAAGATCAACATGGATTTATCTTTGAAATCCCTGAAATTCGGCCAAAATGTACTGGCATCAACCAACGCCTATTTTAAGCATATTACCAACAAAGAAGATTTGGCAGGTATTCCTGAAGCCATCATAGAACAATATGCTGAAGAAGCAAAAGAAAGAAACCTAGAAGGCTGGGTCCTTACATTACAATATCCAAGCTATGTACCATTCATTACGTATGCTGAAAACCGTGAACTAAGAAAAGAACTGGCTTTGGCCAATGGTAAAAAATCTTTTGATGGCGGAGAATTTGACAATCAAAACCTTATCAAAGAAATTATTAATCTGAAACAGAAAAAAGCAGAATTGCTCGGATATAAAAATTATGCTGACTTTGTATTAGAAGAAAGAATGGCCAAATCTCCAGCTAAAGTTTTGGATTTTTTAAATGAATTACTGACCAAAGCAAAACCTTATGCAGGAAAAGAAATTGACGAATTAAAAGGATTGGCAAAAGAAGATGGTATTGAAGAAATGCAAGGTTATGATCATCCTTTCTACGCTGAAAAACTTCGCAAAGAAAAATTTGATCTTAATGATGAAGAGCTTAAGCCTTATTTTCCTTTAAATCAGGTTCAGGATGCGGTGTTTGGATTAGCCAACAAGCTATTTGGATTATCTTTTGAGGAAAGAAACGATATTCCTAAATATCATGACGACGTAAAAACCTATGAAGTAAAAGAAAACGGAGAGTACAAATCATTGCTGTATGTCGACTACTTCCCCAGAAAAGGTAAGAGAGCAGGTGCCTGGATGACCAGCTATAAAAGTCAGTATAAAAAGAATGGTGAGAACTCACGCCCACATATTTCAATCGTCTGCAATTTCAGCAAACCTACCAAAGATACTCCAAGCTTATTAACATTTCAGGAGGTAACCACGTTATTCCATGAATTTGGCCATGCTTTACATGGTATGCTTGCCAATACCCAGTATCCAGGATTATCCGGAACTTCGGTAAAGTGGGATTTTGTGGAACTGCCGTCCCAATTCCTGGAAAATTTCTGTTATGAGCCGGAATTTTTAAAAACCTTTGCTAAGCATTATAAAACAGGTGAAGTTCTTCCTGATGATAAGATTCAGAAAATTGAACAATCTAAAAACTTCATGGAGGGATATCAGACGATGAGACAGTTAGGTTTTGGAATACTTGACATGATGTACCACACCAATGCAGGTGAATTAGAGAGTGAAAGCGTAAAGAACTTTGAAGATAAATACACCAAAGCAACCCAACTCTATCCCACGAATCCGGAAACAGCTATGAGTCCGAGTTTCTCTCATATCTTCCAGGGGGGATATTCTGCCGGATATTATTCTTATAAATGGGCGGAAGTTCTGGATGCGGACGCATTCCAATATTTTAAAGAAAATGGAATCTTTAATCCGGAAATTGCTGCCAAATATAAAATCCTTCTGTCTTCAGGTGGAACAAAAGATCCCATGGAATTATATAAAAACTTCAGAGGAAGTGAACCGAAAGTAGAAAGTTTATTAAAAAGAGCATTTGGATAATTACCATTTCTAATTATGAGGCATTAAGACCGCTAATCTATACAACAGATTCACAAGTACATTTTTATTATGAAAGAAAACAAATACGATGATCCTTCTTTTTTCAGACAATATGAAAAAATGCTTCGCTCTCAACTTGGATTGGAGGGAGCCGGAGAATGGTATGTTTTAAAGGATATGCTACCCGATTTTACAGAAAAGAATGTACTTGATCTCGGTTGTGGTTTTGGCTGGCACTGCCGATATGCTATAGAGCAAGGGGCAAAATCAGTAATTGGAATTGATCTCTCTGAAAAAATGCTTGAAAAAGCCAGAGAGATCAATAACCTAAAAGGTATTGAGTACTTTCGGAGTGCTCTTGAAGAGGTAACTTATCCAAATCAAACCTTTGATGTAATTTTAAGTTCTCTTACCTTACATTATGTAGAATCATTTGATACCATTGCTCAAAATATCTACAAATGGTTAAAACCCGGAGGTCAGTTTGTATTTTCTGTAGAACATCCTGTTTTTACTGCCGAAGGCACTCAGGACTGGAGTTATGATACCCATGGAGAAAAGCAACATTGGCCGGTGGATAACTATTTTATCGAAGGAAGGAGAAACACTACATTTCTTGGTGAAAATGTTGTTAAATACCACAGAACATTAACGACATACCTTAGCTGTTTATTAAACCAAGGATTCAAATTAAAGGAAGTTGTAGAAGCCCAACCAAGTGAGGAAATGCTCAAACAATTTTCAGAAATGAAAGATGAATTGCGAAGGCCGATGATACTCATAATGAGCTATGAAAAGTGAAATTAATTTTTAATGAAATTTTAATCTTAAGTCATTCTAAAAAAAATTATTTTTACTGCCTAAAATAAAAACACAAACAGTAATGATCAAAAAAATTAGCTTAATAGTTATCTATTTTGCGCAATACCTTCTTATTCATGCACAGGTAGGCATAGGAACAGTTTCACCAAAAGGCATTTTACACCTACAAAACACAGACAAAGAATTGGGAATCGTTATTCCAAGAGTTTCCACTGCGGAATCTGTAACAGGAGTTACTGTAAGCCAGCCTTTAGAAGGCACTCTTGTTTATGACAACAGTAAGAATTGTTTAAGGGTCAGAAATTCAGCAACAAGCTGGTCGGATTGTCTTGCAGACGAAAATGATGTAACTCCGGAAATAAGATTAGGCCGTAAAGGAAGAAAAATTGGTGTCGTTAGGGATAATGCGATGGTGTATATTAATCCTATTGATAATGATGCAGTCTATGGTCTAGGAGCAAATACCGGTGGACAAATTCCTAGCTCAAATTCCTCCAATTATTCAATACCCGTTATTAAAAACAACTCTTTCAAAGATGTTTCTATGGGACAAACTTATGGACTAGCAGTTGCTAAAGATGGAACTTTATGGGGTTGGGGAACGAATACTTATGGAAGAATCGGTGATGGAAACACCGGAAATGTTTTTGCCCCAAAAGTTATTCCGTTACCTGGTGGAGTTCTTGCAGAGCGTGTTACAGCCGGATATTTTAATGCCCTCGTTTTGGGGGTGGATAAAAAGTTATACGTTTCAGGATACTATGCTTATTCTGTAACAGGAGGTGGAGAAACAGCTGATGTGAGACCTTTTAAGAAAATAGCCTTTTTTGATGACAAGGAAGTCGTTGATATGGAGGTTGGAATGCAGCAGGCAGTAGCCGTTACCAGTGATGGAAATATTTACGTATGGGGACTAAACGGTGGATATGTAAAACGTATCGGGCTTCCTGATGGAAATGTTTATCTTCCAACTCTACTCGACACATCTTCTATATTCAATTCTGGAGAAAAAGTCTCTCAAATTACCATGGATAATACAACCAACGGTGGTGGATTTATTACCAATCAGGGAAGATATTTTACTTTTGGATACGTGTACGATTATGGAATACAAGGTGTAACCAATACTACACCCATCGAAGTTACTTCAGAACTACTCGCTGCTGATGAAAAATTTGTTGGATTTGATTTAGATTACTACGGTGTTGCCTTAATTACCAATAAAAACAGACTTTTTGTGGCAGGGCGAAACACCAATGGAAGACTTTCCACAGGTGGCACCACACATCTTAAAACTTTAACATTAGCTGATACAAGTAATATTGACGGTCAGATGATTGATGTTGCCTTTGGAGTTAGCAATATGTATATTCATGTAAAAGATAAAAATGGGAATTTCAAACTGTATGGAGCAGGAAGCGGCTCTAATAACCAATTAGGCAAAGCCGGAAATTCTGGTAACAATCCATTACTCATAGATGTTTTACAATAACACTCATAAAAAATAAACTTATGATAAAACAATTGATAATACTATTAATATTTTTCAGCCTGTGTCCATTATTTTACGCTCAGGTAGGAATAGAAACAGAAACACCAGAAGGTATCCTTCATATAAAGAACAAAGACAATAAGAATTTAGGACTTGTACTGCCTACAGTACAGAATGTAGATTCTGTAACTACACCCGATAATATGACTCCTGTGGAAGCAACCTTAGTATATGATATGAGTAAACATTGTTTACGAATTAAAAACTCAGAGACAAACTGGTCAGATTGCCTGCTGGACAAAACGCAACTTAGCCAAATGTCTGCTGGTAAAAGTTTTAACAATCCTAAAAATAATATTGAAACAAATACAAATAAATAATGGCTAATAAAGTTATATTATCAGTATTTCTATTTTGTTGTGCATTAGGAAAGGCACAAGTGGCTATCGGAACGAATAAACCAGAAGGTATACTCCACCTCCAAAATAGGGATAAAGAAATGGGTCTTGTTATTCCACGTGTAACCTCTGCTGAATCAACAACAGGATTAACAAGTCTGATTCCTGTTAAAGCTACGCTAGTGTATGATAATGATAAAAAGTGCCTACGGATTAAAACCTCTGAAAACACTTGGTCTAGTTGCTTAATAGACGCTAGCAAACTAAAAAAAATTTCAGCTAAAAACTGATCTAAGAATTAATAAAAAATGAAATCATATCAGGCTACCAAATGGGTAGCCTATTTTTATCTCTATATACACCGTCTATTCCATTCATTTTATTCTAATAGCAATCCAAGTTACCAATACCTATAATTAATACAAAAGAAATAACTATATTGTATTGCATAGTAATGAAATTAAATTATATCTTTGCATAACACAATAGATTATTATGAACTCAAATAAAACTTTTAACCGATTCATTTTGTTATTCTTCTTTTCTTCAAGTCTTATTTTTGCACAAACTCTGAAAAAAAGGATCGATGATGTAATTCTTAAAGAATTCAGTGATGCAAAAGGTCCTGGTGGTGTATTTCAGGTTACACAAAAAGGTAAAGTCTTATATCAAAAGGCTTTTGGAAAGGCGAATCTGGAACTTGGTGCTAATCTTCATGCAGATTATGTATTTGAGATCGGATCCATGACCAAGCAATTTACTGCTATAGCCACTTTAATGCTCGAACAACAAGGAAAATTAAGCGTTAATGACCCTATTTCTAAGTACATCAAAGACTATCCGAATGGTGATAAAATTACTATTCATCATTTACTGACCCATACTTCAGGAATCAAGGATTTTACGAAAATGAAATCTATCACAACGATTGCCCAAAAGGAAATGAAGCCAGAAATGATGGTTGATTTTTTCAAAAATGAGCCGGTAGATTTTGCTCCCGGAGAAAAGTTTGATTATAACAACTCAGGATATGTTGTATTGGGTCATCTGATTGAATTAATTTCAGGAGATTCCTATGAAAATTTCATCCAGAAAAATATTTTTGATAAAGCCGGCATGAACCATTCTTATTATGCATCGGACAGAAAAATAGTTCTCAAGAGAGCATCTGGATATCATAAGAAAGAATCCGGTTACGTAAACAAGACCCTTATCAGTTTCAGTGTTCCTTTTTCCTCAGGCTCACTGATGTCCACGCTTGAAGATATGCTGAAATGGCAAAATGCATTAAATAAAAATATTTTACTAAATTCACAGGAGACCGAAAAAGCATTTCAAAAATACAGGCTTAATAATGGTGAAGAATTTACCTATGGTTATGGCTGGCACCTTAAAGACATTAATGGAGTTGCTTCCAGAGAACATGGAGGCAGTATTTTTGGATTTAAATCAATGGGGGTATATATTCCGTCAGAAGACCTGTATGTAGTAGGATTCAGTAATTGTGATTGCCATTCACCTACTGAAACGGTAAGGAATATGACCAGACTTGCACTTGAAAATATCAACAGAAATTAATTAAAAGAAAAGTATCACTATTTAAAATCTTACGATCATGTTACTAGCAATTTTATTACCCTTTTTATCTTTTATCGTTCGTGGAAAAGTCCTAACCGGAATATTATGCCTGATTTTACAGATCACTGTAATCGGCTGGGTCCCTGCTGCAATTTGGGCAGCTCTCTCCCTGAATAATGAAAGAGCAGATAAGCGAAACCGTGACCTCATCAAAGCAGTAAAAGAAAGCCAGAGATAATTATTCTAAGCTTATGATGTTTGGAAAGAAGATCAATTACTGAAATGAAGGCAACTAAATTGCTATTGATTATTCATAAAAACACACTTTACTATGCTGAGTTTTTATTGTATTTATGATGATCAGCCCACTCCTGTCTACCCTGAAAAGATTGATCTGGAACTAGCCGTAGATCTTTTTACACCTCTTCAAAATAAAGGAAGATTAAGCAGAAAACCAAACACAGAAAAAGTCAATGCAGACTAGAAAATAATATCTTTTTTGGCTTTCGGTGCTTCCTTCATAATGGAAGCATAAGAAGAGGTAAAAGCAGAAAGACTTTTATATCCTATTTTAAAAGCTATTTCACTTAAGGTATATTGCCGGGTATCGATAAGCTCCACACTCTTTAAAATCCTGATCAATTGTCCGTACTTCTGAAGAGTAATTCCTGTCTGCTCTTTAAATATCCTCTGTAAACTTCGGACAGACATTTTTGCAAGGTCTGCCATATCGCTCACATTAAAACTTTCCTGATAATGGCTGTTAATATAATCACAAACAGGAATTAAGCGATGATCTTCAGGAACAGGAATTTCCAGAAAACGACTTTCATTACAAAAGTTAGGCAAACTATTTAACAATGCTTTTAGAAAAACGGTTTGCTCCTGATCTTCAGTATCCAGTTGATTCCATTTTGAAGCATATAAAAGCATCTCTTTCAAAACAGGAGGTGCCGCAAAAACATGCACTTCTTTAAAAAAATCATATGGTAAAAGCTTTTTAAATAAAATGACCATCAGATTTACTGATCTTGCATCAGAAGTAGTGCGGTGCTTAACTCCGGAAGGGATCCAGATCACATGATTTTTGGGAACAAGATATATTTTCTGCTGAATATGCAGATACTGATACCCTTCTTCCACATAAGTGAGTTGGGCCCTTTCATGAATATGCTCATATTCATCATGCTTCCAGTTTTCCTCATACCACACATAGGCATCCTTCGAGATGGTATCATTGTAGAAACCCTGATTCGTTTCAATCAATCCGCATTTAAGTTTGGCGTTTTGCATATTCTTTTTGGCAAAGTTAATAAAAACGACATTATTAATTTTGTATCTGAATGTTAGACCTTAAAAAAATATGAAAAATATAAGCAAGATCATCACTGCTTTCTTACTTCTGATAATAACCCAATCTATGATGGCACAAGAACATAAAGCTAGAGTTCTGGTTCTGTTTTATTCGGATAATGGAGGAACTTATGAATTAGCAAAAGAAATATCAAAAGGAATTGAAACCAAAGGAAATGTACAGGCTGTAATTAAACAGGTAAAAGCGTCAACCCATCCCAAATTAAAAGATATCCCTATAGCCAGCGTCGAAGAACTCTCTTCCTACGACGGAATTGCATTTGGATCACCCGTTTATTTTGGAAATATCAGTACGGGAATGAGTGAGTTCTTATCAAAAACGGTTGGATTATGGACCACCCATGCATTAGAAGGAATGCCGGCGACCGTCTTCATGTCTGCAGGAAGTGGTGCAGGAAAGGAGCTGGCTATTCAGTCTTTTTGGAATAGCCTGGCCGTTCATGGAATGGTACTGGTATCGAATGGTATTCGTGGTGCAGAAAACATAGACAAAAATACCCCACAGGGAAACACCGTTCTTGGAGTAACCAGCCTTGCTTCAGTTAAAAATGTAGAACGCCCCAGCGAAAGTGAACGTTATATTGCCAGAATGCAAGGAGAAAACTTTGCTAAGATAGCAGCAGCATTGAAAGATATCTTTCCCCATAAGATGACATCGGAAAATGATATCCAAGAAAAAACAGCTAATATCAACACTGTCTTAAAACAAAAGCAGATCATTCTTCCACAGGTTCCTAAACCTGCAGGAAATTATCAGCCCTATGTACGTTCAGGAAATCTGGTTTTCATTAACCAGGTTGCATTAAAAGACGGGAAAATCCTTAATCCTGGAAAACTAGGACTTTCACTTACTGAAGAACAGGTAAAAGAAGCTACAAAAGTGACCATGCTTAATGTTCTTTCTGTATTAAATGAGGCCTTGGGTGGTGATTTAAACCGCGTAAAACGTTGTGTACAGCTTACGGGAATATTTAATACAAAAGACGACTATACTAAACACGCAGATCTTATGAATATAGCATCCGATCTTACTGTAGAAGTATTTGGAGAAAAAGGAAAGCATGCAAGAGCTACCTTTGGAGCATCATCGATTCCTGTTAACTCTTCTGTAGAGATTCAGGCCGTATTTGAAGTGGAGTAAAAAATATTAATTAACTTAAACAAAAAAATCATGATCAAAATATTCGTTGCAGGGGCTACCGGATGGGCCGGCTCTGAGCTGAGCAAAGCTATTTTTAAACAAAAGGGAATGCAGCTGGTCGGTGGATTGTCCCGTTCCGGCAGTGGAAAAAACCTCGCTGAGATCCTTGATTTAGGGAATGAAAAAATTCCGGTATTTGATACCATTGAGAAGGCTTTAGATGCCCTTGACTTCGATGTGTTATTTGACTACACAAAACCTGATGTTGCCAAAACCAATGTCCTGGCGGCCGTAAAAAGAGGTAAAAAAGTTATTGTGGGAACTTCAGGCCTTACAGGAGAAGATTATGCAGAAATAGAAAAAGCTGCCATTGAAAATGATACTTCCGTACTGGCGGTAGGAAACTTTGCGATCACAGTTGTTCTTCTTCAAAAGTTTGCTGAAATTGCTGCAAAATATATTCCCAACTATGAAATTATAGATTATGCACACGAGCTAAAAATCGATACCCCAAGCGGAACGGTAAGGGAACTCGCTCACCGATTAGCCCAGGTTCAAAAACCCGTTGTCCCTATTCCTACGGATCAGCTGGTTGGTGAAAAGGCAACTAGAGGAGCAGAAATGGAAGGGGTTCATGTTCATTCCGTAAGGCTTCCGGGACATGTTATTGCTGTAGAAACTATTTTTGGGTTAAAAGATGAAAAATTAATCATCAGACACGATTCAGGAACCAGTGCAGAACCTTATGTAAAGGGTGGGTTACTTGCTATTGAAAAAATAGGCACATTCAAAGGTCTCAGAAGAGGACTGGATACAGTAATGGATTTTTAAATAAAATTACAAAGGGTAAAAAAAGGAGACTAAATAAGTCTCTTTTTTTTGTGATATTTCCTGAAAACAATAACGGAAGTTACTCATAAAACAATATCTTTAATTTTTTAAAATCTCAATTTATTTATGAAAAAAATTTCACAGGTCTTACTTTTTTTATCATTCTGTACTATTTATTCCCAAACCAATTTTAAAATGGATATCAGTGCTCCGGTATTTGCTAAAGATTCCATAACCATTGCTCCTCCGATGGGAATGGGAGAAACCCATAAACTGTACAATTTTACCATTCAACCGGAAAAAGGTGTAAGATTTATGAAGGGTTTTAATACCGCATTTATCAGGATCGATGACTCAAAGGCAGTGACCGGACAAATAGAATATCCTCAGCCTGTTATCTTTGGATATTTTAATGCTGTAGAAAAGGGAGGATATGGTTCTGATATTTTTTTCATTGAAAAAGGGGATTACAAGATCAGTATCGTGGATAAAAATCTGAATTTTACGTCAGGTTCTGAAACGCCAACCAACGCCGAATACAAAAAACTGAAGAAGTTACTTGAGATAGCAGACAAAAAATTAAAACCTTATGAAGACAATAATCCTGGTGATATTGAAAGTAAACAAAAGCTGCTGAGAACCTATATTACTAAAAATCCAAACTCCTATGTGGCGTTCTGGGAAATCGTAAATGATTTCTCAAAATACGGTTTTAACCCAAGCTATGTGGAAAATATGCCCTTATTTTCTAAAAAGATAAAAGGGATATTCAGTTATAAAGAATTTGAGAAAATCCTGAAAATAGAAAATGCTACAAGTGTCGGTGCAAATTTCCCGAACCTGAAACTTAATTCAACCGATCAGATAAATAAATCCAGTTTTTCTGACCACAAACTTACCTTGATAGATTATTGGGCTACAACCTGCAAACCTTGTATTAAAGATTTGCCCAAGCTGGTCACCTTATATGAAAAATATAAGGATAAAGGTGTGCAATTCATAAGTGTTGCTGACGATATTGTGAAAGACAGAATGGATCGTGCCAATACAATACTGAACGAAAATAAAGTAAGCTGGAAAAATTATTTCGATGTGAATCAGGCATTCCTCAATAAGCTTCATGCTACCGGATATCCTCTACAAATTCTGGTAGATCAAAATGGAAAGATCATTGCCAGAAAGTTCGGCGAACTGGATCAGATTGCTGGGGAAATAGAAAAGCACATTCAATAATAAAAAAATGACAGCCAAACAGTTGTCATTTTTTCGGCCATCAGTAAAATCAGAATTGAACTTTATCCGACTTTGAAAAGACAGAAGAAAGCATTGCATACAAAACCAAAAAATATATTCAACTTATATCACCGCATATTTGTATCTTTAAATACATCTAAAGGTTTTATTGTTAATTTTTTGATACAAAATTATGGCAGAAAAAATTTATTTCATAAAAACTAACCCTACTATTGCCAAGATCAATTTGTACAATAAGCTTTGCCGTGAGGAAAATTCAGCACTCAGATATCTGGATGATGACAAAAAAACCAGCCTGGAAATTATTAAGGCTAAAGTAAAAGACAGTGTCGAAAATCTTACACCTGATGAACTATGCAGTATTTTTCACTGGTTTCAGGGTGAATATCATGATACAAGTGCAGATCCATCAAATTCAAAGGAAGAAGTAATTAATCAGCTTTTTATTAATGGGATTGATCAGTTTTACGAAATTTCTCCTCCTGACGTTACTCCATTCAACCAGATTATTTCCGATTATCAGAAATATTCTCAAAGCACTTTACCCTATAAGTTCAATACAGAAGAATTCAGTCCTTTTCTTATCTATGGAATATTTTTTACCGGACTACTCAGCCGGTTCCATAAAAAAGAAAACAGCCATATTCTTTTAATGGACTTTTTAAAGCCGGATCATAAGGATTTATATTCCTTCGCTGAAGACAAATTCAATGCTGTTCAAACCAATCCTGAAACAGGATCACTCTTTGACAGTGGTGTTCAACTTTCAACATACTTCGGTGAACTCTATGACCTTACCCGATTTTACAAAGACCCTATTATCAAACTTCACGACTCTTAAAATATAGATTTATCTATAAGGATACCATATTTTTTTATAAAATTCACTATCAAATGAATAATGATGTAACATTATTTTCTTAAATTGCCCCTGTCAGTAAATAATGATATGGTTCGAAAGATATTTACCTTCATATTTTTCTTATTTTCTCTTTTCAGCTATGCTCAAAGCATTGAAGGAAGTATTATTGACGGACATCACAAGCCTGCGGTAGAAACTGAAGTGGTTATAACAAACGATACTGAAAAATTTTCTGCTATTACAGACCAGAACGGAATGTTTAAAATAGTTCTGAATAAAAATGGAATTTATTTATTAGAGGTTATTCATGATGGAATAAAAGTAGAAAGCGAAAAAATAACTGTTAGCGGAAATCTTACTAAAGACATCCATATAAAAGAAAATACACCTTTTGAGCAAAAGATAGAAGGAGTTTCTGTTTCCATAAAGAAAAAGCTATTTGAAAGAAAAGTCGACCGATTGGTTTTTAATGTTGAAAACTCTATTGCATCACAAGGAATAGATGTCGTGGAAGCATTAGCAAAAACTCCAATGGTACGGGCTACAGATGATGCTATTTCTATTGCAGGAAAAAGCAATGTTGCAGTGATGGTGAATGATCGGATTTTAAATTTATCCGGTCAGGAATTGATCAATTATCTAAAAACATTACGCTCGGATGATGTCGCCAAAATTGAAGTTATCACTACACCTCCTGCCAAATACGAAGCGGAGGGGAAAAGCGGGCTGATAAATATTATTCTGAAAAAGAAGGCTGATATGGGATGGAATGGCTCTTTACAGACATCGGGAAGTTACTTTTATGGAAAACCTACCGTCAGTGCAAGAAGTGGAGCCGGTTTTAATTACCAGGGGAATAAATTATCTCTTACAGCCAATTTATCAGCAGGAGATAATTATTGGGACAGTTCATCTTACAATTATTTAACAGTGACTACTAACTCAAATTACTGGAACACCGATTCCAAAGAACTGTATAATAACAAATACAAAGGAGCCAATCTGAAAGGAGAATATAAAATCAGCGATAAGCACCTTGTAGGATTCAATTATAATTATTCTTTCGGCAACCCATTCGAAAAGGCTGAAAATTATACATCTATTTTTAATGAAACAGGGAAACTCAATGTATTCTCCGACAGTAAAAATAAAAATCACAGAAACCTTCACAATACCAATGCTTTTTACGATATAAAGCTTGACACAATTGGAAGTAAACTTAGCATATCAGGTAATGTATTAATTAATAACGCACACGCCGATAACTTTTACAATACCGTCACCGATACCAAAGTTTCTACTCTTACCAATCCTGTCAGCAGGTACCGGATCTATTCAGGCCAGGCTGATCTGGAAAAGAATTTTGTCAAAATAAAAACGGAATCAGGCTTGAAATACACCAAAATAAAAAACGCATCTGATTTTAATTTCTTCAACATTGAGAATGGACAATATATTTTGAATAGAGAAAGGACCAATACATTTATCTATAATGAAGAGAACTTTGCTGCATACCTGTCTACCAGTTTTAAAATCAATGATAAATGGAATGCAAAAGCGGGCCTTCGTTATGAGTACACTACACTGGAAGGCGTTTCATTAAATGATAATTCTTCTGCCAACATCAATTACGGAAAATTTTTCCCTACGGCTTATTTAAGTTATAAACCTAACGAAAACAATACATTTACATTAAATTATTCCAGAAGAATTTCGCGCCCCTATTTCGGAAACCTTAATCCCTTCAAATATTATACTTCAGAATATGAATACAATACCGGAAACCCATATCTTCTCCCCTCTTTTTCAGACAATTTTGAGTTGGGTTACGTGCTCAAAAATAATTTAAACATTACACTCTACTACAACTACAATAAGGATAATTGGGATAGAATACAGGTGGTAGAAGGAAATCTGAAATACAGTATTGTCAAAAATTTCTATAACCAAAATCAGGCGGGTATTAACATCAGCTACAATTATAATAAGCTTACGTGGCTGGAATCTAGTGCATTCTTAAATGGGTTTTATGCCAAATCCAAATCATATCTTCCTGAAGCGGTGGCAGCACCGGCAGGATATGGAGCCAGTATTAACCTGGATAATAACTTCTTTCTTAATAAGGAAAAAACATTGACTTTAATGCTAGGTATATGGGCAAACATTCCCAACAGAAGTGGAAATACTTATTTCAATGGAAATGGATCGGTTTATACGGGAATAAAATTAAACCTGATGGAGAAAAAATTAATGATCAACTTATACCTGAATGATGCTTTAAATACCGACCGTAATAAGGGAACAGAATATTATCCCAATTATAATGTAGAGTATTATTCCAAAGGAACCTCACGAAATATGTTATTTTCAGTAACCTATAAATTCGGTAATAATGATATAAAGGGAGCAACCAAACAAATGAAGTTCGAAGAATCAAACAGAGCTGGAGGAAGCAATGGTAATTAAAATAAGTAGGACAACAACAGTTTAGATTGGTACTTTTTTATACTGAAAAAGAAGGTATCCAATTCCTCCGATGGAATAAGCCAGTACATCAAAAAAATCTCCAACAAAGTGATCAGAAACCAATGGACAAAACCATTCAAATAAAAGAGAGAGATAAATAACCGATCTTATGATAAACTTTAGATCGGGCTGCCACCGGAAACCCAATATTTTATTCATCCCATATTCTATCAGATAACCGTACATGGGAACTGTAATAAGATCTGTAAAATAATCATTGAACCAGGGAATAATAATTCCATTCTTTCGGAAAATGATAATGGCTGACCAGATGAATAAGCCACATAAGAATAAGACCGAGATCCTGTATTTTCTAAGCATGTAATACCGCCATAATGATTCCTAAAATGACCTGCAGAACCTTGACCATCACTTCCTGCAAGTCTTTTTCATCTTTTCCTCTCTCTGCCGCTTTTTCGTAATCAAATTTTTGTTTCCCTTCCATCGCATTTTGATTTCTGAGTACAAATATATAAAAATTAGAACAAATGTTCTAATTTTTAAAATATTCAGAAAATCTCTCTTATATTTGAGGCATGAAAACCAGGGAAAAGATTATTTCAACAGCAATTCAGCTTTTCAACGAAAAAGGATACAATACAATCACGACAAGACATATTGCAGCTGAACTCAATATAAGTCCGGGAAATCTGCATTATCACTTCAAACATTCTGAAGATATTATTAAAGTTGTTTTTTCCGAACTCCTACTGGGAATGGATGAAATGATGAATACACTTCAGCAAACTGATCATAAGACCTTACAAAACTTATTTGACTTTACTTACCGTACTTACGAAATTTTCTATTCCTATCGTTTTATCTTCCTCAATTTCGTTGATATTCTAAGAAAAATTCCCGAAATAAAAACTCAGTATGAACAAATTAATTTGCACAGGAAAACTGAGTTTGAATCTATATTTCTGGATTTTCAGAAGAACAGGATCTTCCGGGAAGATATCCCTGATTTTATTATAAACAACCTTAGCACCCAAATATTTATTATTGCTGATAATTGGGTTACCCATAATAGCCTAACACTCAATCTACCAAAAGAAGAAGCAATTAAGCATTACAGCCTTATCCAGATGAATTTGTTTTACCCTTTGTTAAATCCTGAACAGCAGAAATTATATCAAGTGAATTTTATTCAAAAACTTAAAAAATAAATCTCAATTTGTTTTTAATTTTACCATTCAGTTAAAACGATGTAGTAATAAAAATCCTTTATTTTTACATCATAATAAATGGCTTTTAAATGTCCGGATCATCAACACAATATAATGGTTACAGAATCTCAGTTCCGCCGGAATTCGAGAATATATTTTCACATTTCTATTTTGCTGAAAACAATTCCGAATTTCCGGTAACCAAGACATTGCTGCCCACGTATCAGACGATATTGCTATTTTGCTTTGGGGAAAGTGCATCAATGGTAACCAAGGAAAAAACGATGATAACGGTAGATAAATGTATCGTTTTTGGTCCTATCAGGCACTCTTTCGACTATACGTTGCCTTCCGGAACTTCAATTCTTGTAGCTAATTTCAAAGATGATGCTTTTTATCGTTTTTTTGGAAAAGCATGCATCTCATATCAGGCCGCGATAAATCCTGACGAGCTTCTTGAAGAAAACTGTTTTACCAATCTATGGCATCAGATTTCAAAAATTAATTCTACTCAGGAACAGGTAGATTATATTCTTGCGTTTTGTAAACCCTATTTGCAGGAGCGGGATCTCACAGGTCAGCTCTTGAGTGATTTTACAAATAAAAATTTAAACCCCATTAAAACAATTGCTGAAAAGACCAATCAAAGTGAACGAAGTATTCAGCTAAAACAAAAAGAGCAATTTGGATATTCATCCAAAGAGATCACCCGGTATAACAGGTTTTCAAAAGCCATCCAGCTTATTGAGAAAGAAATTGCCAATCAAAACAAAGTCGAATGGTTTACCATTGTTGATGAGTGTAATTATTACGATCAAAGCCAGCTTATCCATGATTTCAAGCACTTCATACATCTTTCACCTTCACAGTTCCTGAAGTTTCAGCAGGACATCTGCAATCCAAAATCGGATTAGGCACTTCGTTTTCTTACAATTTTTGTGTACTCAGCTATTCTACCTTTGTCCTGTAACAATAAAAAAGTAGAAAAAATGAGACATCTAATTATTTACGCACATTATAACGAAAACAGTTTAAACCACCATCTGTTAGAAACTGTTGTTGAAAGCCTGACTTCCCAAAATCATGAAGTTATTGTAAGAGATCTTTATGCAATTAACTTTGATCCTGTGTTTTCTTTAAAAGATATACAGGAACAGAGAATGGGAATTCTTGCCGATGATATCAAATATGAGCAGGAGTTCATCACATGGGCAGAGCATATTACCTTCATCTATCCTATCTGGTGGACCGGAATGCCGGCTATTATGAAAGGATATATCGACAGGGTTTTCAGCTATGGTTACGCTTACCGTTATGACCAGGGCATTCAAAAGGGTTTATTGGCAGGAAAACAGGCCGTAATTATCAATACGCATGGTAAATCACATGCAGAATATGAACAAATCGGAATGGATAAAGCACTTTCATTAACTTCCGATAAAGGTATATTTACATACTGCGGTTTTGAGATCAACCAACATTTTTTCTTCGATAAAGCAGACAGGGTATCTCCTGAACAAGTGGAAATATGGAAAGAGCACATTAGAAATACATATTATGAAATCAATGATCGCTTAACGAATGCTAATGAATCTGAAATATTGAACACTCATCCATTGCAAACCCGTCAATCTTCTTAAAGAAAATAATCAGCCAGTTTCCTGATTGAATTCTTACAATAGAAAAAACTTTCTATCTTTGCTGTTCATATGAAACATTTAAACAGCATATTACGTCTTCCTTTCTTTAATAAGTATTATTACCCGATGTACTGTTCGGGAAGACTGTCTATGTGTATAATTCAATAACAAAATATTAATTAATTATATAGAGCCCGAACATTATAGTTCGGGCTTTTTTAATGCAAAATTTTAAAAGAAATGATTCATTTATTACAAGAAAATGTGGAAATTATTTTACCACAAAACGGTCTGGAAAAAAAATTACAACAGGCTAAAGACGAAAACAGGAAACTAAACATCAAACTGGGATTCGATCCTACTGCTCCGGACCTGCATCTCGGACACGCTGTTGTTCTAAAAAAACTCAGACAATTTCAGGATCTGGGACACCGGATTATTATTGTTGTCGGAAGTTTTACAGCAAGAATTGGGGATCCTACAGGAAAAAACAAAGCACGAAAACCGCTAAGCACCAAAGATGTTAATGACAATGCCCAAACTTATATCGATCAGCTATCTAAAATAATTGATATTAAAAAAACAAAAATTGTTTTTAATTCCGATTGGTTGGATCATTTGAACTTTTCTGAAGCGATCGGATTGCTTTCAAAAGTAACTGTAGCCCAGTTAATGCACAGAAACGACTTCAATAAAAGATTTTCGGAAAATACACCTATTGCGATGCATGAACTTGTATACCCTATTTTACAAGGATTTGATTCCGTAAAGATTGAATGTGATATCGAAATGGGAGGAACTGACCAGCTTTTCAACTGCACAATGGGTAGACAATTACAGGAAGTGTATGGGCTTTCACCACAGATTGTGATGTGCCTGCCTTTATTAAAAGGACTTGATGGAAAAGAAAAAATGAGCAAATCACTACATAATACCATTGGCCTGACAGATGAACCCAATGAGATGTTTGGAAAAACAATGTCTATTCCTGATTCTTTAATCGAAGAGTTTATGAATCTCACCACAGACTTTTCGGCTGTTGAAAAACAGAATTTGAAATCGAGGATGGAAAACGGAGAAAATCCCATGAATATTAAAAAGTTACTTGCTAAAAATATTATTACTCAATACCATGACGAGTCTTCAGCAAAAAGAGCAGAAGATTTTTTTGCTAATCAGGTTCAAAATAAAAACTTTGAAGAAAAGACATTCAAACCTGTTGGTATTGATTCCCTGCATCTCTCGGAAAATTATGTCCTTCTTACAGATTTGTGTCACCAGCTTAAGAGTGATCTGAGTAAATCAGCTATAAGGAGATTGATTGAAAATGGAGGAGTACAGATTAATCAGGAGAAAATAACAGATATCGATCGAAGAATTGAATTGAAAGGAGGCACCAAAATCAAAATCGGAAAAAGATTTTTTTTCGAACTTTTTTAAATCTTAAATTCAATATATTCGTGGTATTGAAAAGGCTGAATATACTATGAACTTTGCATTGAAATACAGGAAAGCTAAGGAAAGCGATATTGAATTCCTGCTCGATCTGAGAATGAAAACGATGACTGAGCATTATGCCACTTCGAATCTGCCAACCACAAAAGAATATGCTCTTCAAAGGATCCTTTACCAATTTGAAAATGCTCATATCATCATTTTAAATGATAACCCAATGGGATTGTTAAAAATAAACAGAACTGCAGATAATATAGATATTTTACAACTTCAGATTCATCCTGACCAACAAGGTCTGGGTATTGGAAAATCTATTTTGGAAAAAATTATCCGTGAATCGGTTTCGGATCAGAAATCAGTTTCCCTTAGTGTTTTAAAAACTAATCGGGCACAGAAACTTTATTCCAGCTTAGGTTTTAAAATCATCGATGAAGATGATCATTCTTATAATATGAAATTTTTTAATTAAAAAAAGTATGCTTTTCAGCATACTTTTTATTTATACGTATAAGGCACCAGAACATCTATAAAATTATCCGTACTGTAAGGATCTCCTATTGCCCTGAATTTCCAGTCTCCATGATGGCGATATGCTTCAGCAAAAACCATCGAGCACATGCCATTCATACTGCTATCTCCGGAAAGACTATATTTTGTAATTTCTTTTCCTCTTGCATCAACCGCTCTGATAAAAGCATTATCAATCATTCCGAAATGCTGTCTGTTGGTCCTTCCCTGATATATAGACACGACAAAAATTATCTTTTGATAACGTTCGTTTAATTGATCCAGCTTCACTATAATCTGTTCATCATCTCCATCGCCTTCCCCTGTTCTATTATCACCCGTCAACCAGATGTGACCTGAAGGATGACGCATCGAATTAAAGTAAATAACATCACTTTCATAAAGCACAACCTGTTTTCCATTATGCCCATGAAGAGTTCTTCCCATATCAGCAACTTTCCCGTTTTTATCCAGAAGAAAAGCAACAGCATCGAGATCATATTCGGGTTCATTGCTGAATAACCTCCCAAAGAAACCTCCCTGCTTGCGAACGTCCCAACCCAATCCGATAGTGACCTGAGAAAGATCATAAACGCTTTCACCAAGATTGTTTTTCCTGAGATCTATCGTTTGGCCTTTTTGTAAATTAATTGCCATTGTTATTTAATGATTTGCCCTTTATAATATTTTTCAAGGAAGAAAGAAAGGTCTGCCCTGTAACCAATTCCGGAAGCCTCAAATTTCCAGCTTCCATTCCTCTTGTATAACCTGCCGAACTCGATTCCCGTTTCTATAGAAAAATCCTCATCCAGTTCATATTTGGCGATTTCCTGGTTGCTATTATTATCAATGATCCTGATATATGAATTTCTTACCTGACCAAAATTTTGTTTTCTTCTTTCAAAATCTTCGATGGTAACCACAAAGAGTATTTCTTCTACTCTTCCATCAACTTTTTCCAAATCGATAATAATAGATTCATCATCATCCCCGTCACTGTTCTTTCCACTCGGATCATCACCTGTATGAGTCAATGCGCCATCCGGAGAGCTTAGATTGTTATAAAAAACAAAATAATCTTCACTTACAAGTTTTCTTTCCGCATCGATCATAATTGCAGAAGCATCAAGATCAAAATCATATCCTCTTCCATCATTAGGATCCCATCCTAGTCCAATCGTTAGTTTTGTTAATCCTATATCTATTCTTTGTCCTTTCTGTAGGTTAATTGCCATAATAAAATCTTAAATATCTAAGATAAATTTGATTTCCCGAATATCCAAATATTTTAATAGAAAAAGCCCGATCTAATTGACCGGGCTGTATTGTATATCAGAATGGATATTAACTTTCAAAATTATTGTGACTGACTCTGCTATTTCTTGCTTTCGCCAGCATTGGAATAGAAATCAATCCCATGACCAGCATAATTACAATTTGCAGAGGTAAGGAAATAAAAGAATAAGTAAGTCCCATTTCACCTCCTAATTCCGCACTTTTTCCCATGGATATAAATAATGCCATAAATCCGAATTTCATAGCCAGGTTGAAGGCTCCGATACCTCCACTGGCAGGAATGATCATTCCCAATGTTCCTACTACAATAATAAAGAAACCGTCAGCAATGGTGAAGTTTGAAGTTTCCGGAAGTGCAAAACATACAAGATAGGCTGCAAAATAATAGGATATCCAGATTCCCAGCGTATACAAAATAAACTTTCCTTTCTGTTTCAGCCTGAAAATCGAAGTGATCCCCTGGAAGATTCCATCTATAAAGCCAATAATCTTTCCTAAAAGAGGAATTGTTGCAAGCTTCTTTTTGAGAACAAAAAAAAGTATTGTTCCTACTACAAGAATTAAAAGAATGATTAAAATTTTATTTGGGTTGATATCTATTCCTGAGTTTTCGTAAAAAGAAAGAATGGCCTTGTATTTAAAGATTAAGGTTAATCCCAAGAATCCCAACATACAAATAAGATCAACTACTCTTTCCAAAATAATCGTTCCAAAAGATTTATCTACCGGAACTCCTTCCACTCCATACAATGCCGTAGCCCTTGCTACTTCTCCACTTCTGGGAATGGTAAGATTCATCAGGTAGCCAAATGAAATAGACCACAATGAATTGGAGTTAGAGATCTGATGCCCCATAGGTTCTAATAAAAGATTCCAGCGAACAGCCCGAAACCAGTAGGCTAAAATCCCAAAAACAGAAGCAAATAAAACCCACAGGTAGTTTGCTTTTGCCAATGATTTCTGAATCACCTTAAAATCAAGTCCCTTTAAAGCAAGCCATAAAAAAAAGCCAGCAAAAGCAAGCGAAATTACGACTGTAATTATTGACTTTATGGGATTCGTTTGTTTTTTCTCCATGAATCAGGTAAGAAGGTTTGTCTTTTCATCCGGGAAAACGATCTTTGGCTGGAAACTTTTTGCCTCCTCCGGCGTCATTTGTGCATAAGCTATAATAATGATGATATCATCCTTCTGAACTTTTCTTGCAGCAGGCCCGTTTAAGCATACCTCTCCGGATTTTCTCTTACCTTTTATAATGTATGTATCGAAACGCTCTCCATTGTTTACGTTTACGATATAAACTCTCTCACCTACCACCAATCCGGCAGCTTCGATAAGATCTTCGTCAATCGTTATACTCCCGATATAATTAAGGTCTGAGGCAGTAACCCGTACCCTGTGAATCTTTGACTTGAAAACTTCTATTAACATGCTGCAAATTTATTAATAAAAATTTATAAATTGAAGTTTATAACCATTTTAAAAGCATCAGATACACAGGTATTTATTTTTTTTTAAATTAAAATATTTGGATTTTACTTACTAAATCTACAATCATATCACCAAATACATTAATACTTAATACAAATTCAAGATTTAATAAATACAAAAAATAATATTCCGATTTAGCTAAAGTCAATACACATAAGCATTTGGCATGATTTTAGTAACGGGTAACGTAGATTTTTGGTGAAAAACCGAATTATGATATTTTGATGTTTTTTCGCCAAAATCAAAAAAATAACACAAAATTTAATAAAAAAATTGCACAATTAGAAAATAGTATTATATTTGCTATAATTACGAACCAACTTTAATATTAAAAATTATGAACAAGTCTGAATTAATCGACGCAATCGCAAAAGATGCAGGAATTACAAAAGTTGCAGCAAAGTCTGCTCTTGAATCTTTTATTTCTAACGTAACTACTACTTTAAAGAAAAAAGACGGAAAAGTTTCTTTAGTAGGATTCGGTACTTTCTCAGTAGCTGAGAGAGCTGCTAGACAAGGTATCAACCCTGCAACTAAAAAACCAATCAAAATTGCTGCTAAAAAAGTTGCTAAATTCAAAGCTGGAGCTGATCTATCTACAGCAGTTTCTGGAGCTAAGAAAAAATAATCATTCAGATTAGAAAATGCAAACCTCATCTTTTGATGAGGTTTTTTTATGTTTATTCAGTTTGATAAAGGGATTAAGGCGCTAAACGGGAAATTTTCCAGTCGAGACCTTCAAGCTGATAGATAATCCTGTCATGTAATCTATTGGGTCTACCCTGCCAGAATTCTATCTCATAAGGTTTTGCGATATAGCCACCCCAATTCTCGGGTCTTGGAACTTCATCCGTTTCATATTGCTTCTCCAGCTCTTTTAATTTCTCTTCCAGAAACTCCCTGTTGGGAATAATCTGGCTTTGAGGCGACACTACTGCACCCAGCTGGCTGCCTTTTGGTCTGGAATGAAAATAGCCATCACTCAGATTCTCCGCTACCCGTTCCAAATTGGCTTTTATGATGATCTGCCTTTCAAGTGTTGGCCAGAAAAAATGGAGACAGGCCTTATGATTTTTTTCAATTGCCTTTCCTTTCTTGCTTGAATAATTGGTGTAAAAAATAAACCCTTCATACGTATATGCCTTTAAAAGAACCATTCTCGTCCTTGGGCATCCATCTTCCTCTACAGTTGATATAGCCATTGCATTTGCTTCGGAAACATCTGGATTCTCTGACGCTGTAAGAAACCAATCCCTGAATTGCTCAATCGGATTTTGTTTTATCTCACTTTCAATAAGTTGGGATTTCTCATAGATTTTTCTCTTATCGTGAAGGTTTTCCATAAATATTTTTTATTAAATTTGAGTATGCATTACTCATACAAAGGTAAAATATTAATTTCCACACCTGATATTTCCGGAGATATTTTTTCCAGATCAGTAGTCCTTATCGTAGAACACAACGAAAGCGGCGCATTTGGTTTAATATTAAATAAGAAAAACAATCAGGTGAGTGGCAAGTTCAAGAACTTCTTTGATTTTAAAATCGATGTGTACGATGGTGGACCGGTGGAAAATGATAAGATATTCTTTATTGTAAAAGGCAAGAAAGTAACGGAACTATATACTGATATTGCTGATGGATTTTATCTGACAGAGGATATTGAAAACATCATTAGCTCCGTTTTAAGTGGAGACCTCCTTATAGATGATGTCAAGATCTTTTCCGGATATTCAGGATGGACAGCCAATCAGCTGGATAGTGAGGTTCAAAGAAAAATGTGGACTGTAGTCGATATCTATAATCTGGACTATACATTACCCAATGACCAGACCTTATGGAAAACTATCATGCAAAATCTGGGTGGTGAATATCTACTCTGGGCTAATTCCCCGGAAGATATTTCATTGAATTAATTCTACTTATATTGGGAATTAGAGAGAAAATATTAACAAATTTTAAGCTTGCTTTAACCAATTTTTAAGAAAGAATTTCCGTTATTTGAATAACCAAAAAGTCGTGAAAATGAAAATCTTAAAACAACTCATTTTATTTTTCTTTCCGGAAGTATTTTTAACTCTTAAGCCTATTAAGGTGAAGCGAGGCAATAAATAAAAATAATATTGTAAATAAGTCTGCCAGATACATCTCAGCAGGTTTAAAAAAATACAATTTCTGATATATTCAGAATAAAACCCGGTAAAGGACTTTGGAACTTTTGTTGTTTACCGGGTTTGTCAATTTTAAAAACTTTCCTTCCATTTTTCCACCAATTCGGTGAATCGGGAATTTCCAAAAGTCTTATTTCTTATCTTTCCTACAGAAAATATGCCTTTCTCATCTGAAATCATTAAAATTTCTTCAGCTTTCTGAGATTCAAATGCAATAATTTCATGCTCCTGAATATCAGCAAGATTATTCTTATGTAAAAAAGTAACAAAATTTTCCAGTAAAGGAGAAATGTATGCACCTTCAGAATGTTTTGGAACTTTAATGATATTTCCTTCTAAAAACAGAAGGTTTCCAGAAGTAGATCTCGCAATCCTCTTATTCGGATTAAGCAGAATCACATCATCCAGATCGTTTTCCTGAGCATAAATCCCTCCATAGATGTTTTCCGGACAATGAACCCTGATATTACTCAAAAGATTATTATTTACATTAATTTCTTTAATAAGGTCAAGCTCAAGAAGCCTTTGATGAATGGCCAGAATATCATCCTTTTCATCGACTTCATAAAAATAGGAAATTGATGATTTGGCCAAAGTGAGTTCATCTGAATTTCTGAAAACCTGAAAATTAATAATCGCATTTTTACTATTCTTTCCTTCAATCACCTCTTTTTGAAAAAGAGTTTGAAAAAATTCAAGAGTATAAGTCAAAGGAATATTCATTCTCATTTTTCTCATTGAGGCCATTAGGAAGAAATAACACTCTTCGTCAATAATGAGCTTAGAGTTCCTAATAAAAAAAGAAACCTTTACAGCATCTCCCAGGAGAAATGCCCTGTTCTTCACATTCAATTCGTCTGATGTAAAATATTGATTTTCCAATGTATGATTTATTTATAAAAAAATAATGAACGATAAATCGTTCATCAGTTTTATCATTTTGTACAGCCCACTATTAAGCAGCCCCTAGTTTTATTCTTAGATTTTCTATAAGATTCTCCCAATACATCGCATTTTCTTCTTCATCTCCTTCTTCACAAAAGTCTGTGATATTTAAAGCCAAATCTTCAGTAATATCATCAATCGTGATGGTCATTTCAAAGAAATTCTTTGTTCCCTCATCTTCTTCCCATCTGAAACGCACGAAACCTTCTGGCTTATATCTAATCAAAGTCGCCTTTTCAGCAGGGCCTCCACCCCAGCTAAAAAAGAAGTCATCTCCTTTCTCTACTACCTCATCCGCAAACCATTCAGATAATCCTTCTGCCGTCGCCAGATACTCATATAAAATCTCTGAAAGACAATGCATTGGAAATTCGTAATGGACTTTAAGTTTCGCCATATAATCTTTGTTTTATCGTCCCGCAATATATAAATTAATTTTTTTATTACACAAAAATGTATTTACTTTTTTATACAATATGCATGATATTTGTCACAGTTGTTCTGACACTATCGTGAAGGATTTTAAAAGCAAAATTTACAGTGCTTGGCATAAAAAAATCTCTTCTTTGAAAGAAGAGATTGATATCTAATTTTCGTTTAAAACTTCAAGGATAATCTGGCATCCCTCTTTTATTTCCTCAAGAGATATGGTTAATGGTGGAGAAATTCTTAAATATTCATTCCTGTACAGTTGCCAGAACACTACAAGACCTTTTTCCATACACTTCTGAGCAACTTTTAAAGTATATTCCGGGCTTCCTAAATTTACAGCGAGCATCAACCCTCTCCCGTTTATATTACTAATCTTGGGATGCACCAGTAATTCTCTGAATAGTTCCTCTTTCCTGTCCACCTCATTCATTAACCCACTTTCTAGCACTTCTTTTAATGTTGCATAGCTGGATGCCGCTATAAGAGGGTTCCCTCCGAATGTAGTGATATGTCCAAGCTTCGGCGAATGTGACAAACTGCTCATTATTTCCTTAGAGCTCATAAAAGCTCCAACAGGGACTCCACCTCCCATTCCTTTCCCCATAACAAGGATATCCGGAACAATTCCATAATGCTCAAATGAAAACAGCTTACCTGTCCTTCCAAACCCCGGTTGTATCTCATCCAGGATAAGGAGAGCCCCCACCTCCTCACATCTTTTTTTTAATTTCTTCAGATAATCGTTCTGAGGAACTAAAAATCCTGCCGCACCCTGTATCGTTTCAAGGATTACACAGGCTGTCTTCTCAGTAATCTTATCCAGATCATCTTCATTATTGAATTCAATAAATGATACCATCGGTAAAAGAGGACGAAATTCCCTCTTATGATACTCATTTCCCGAAACACTTAATGCTCCATGGGTATTTCCATGATAAGAATCTTTAAAGGAAATAATTTCTTCCCTTCCGGTATATCTTTTGGCCAGCTTCAGACTTCCATCTATAGCTTCAGCTCCACTATTGACAAGATAAGTAACTTCCAGCGGATCCGGAGTAGCTTCTGCCAGCAAACGACATAATGCCACAGGTTTATCCTGCGCATATTCACCATATACCATTACATGAAGGTACTTTTCCGCCTGTTCTTTGATTGCATTAACGATTTTAGGATGGGAATGTCCCAAAGTATTGGCAGAAACTCCTGCTACAAAATCAAGATATCTCTTTCCGTCCGTTCCAAAAATATAGCTTCCTTCTGCTTTTTCAACTTCAAAACCTGCTGCAAATTGTGTAGTTTGTGCCTGGTATGAAAAAAAATCTTTTTGCAATTCCATTTTAAATAAAATTTTAGCAAAGCTAAAAAACATTCATTAAATCCCGAAATTATCATTACACAAAAAAAGCCTGCTTTTTGGCAGGCCTTTTATATTTACAGAAACTTATTTTCTGACTCTCTTAGGTTTTTTAGCTTCTTCCTTAGCTTTTTCCTTTTCAACAGCTTCTTTAGCCGCATCATAAAGTTCAGTGTCGGCTTCGTATTTTATCTCTTCATATCCAGGAGTATCTACGAGGATATCCTGCCATTTCCTGATTCTGTCTTTTGTATTCCAGTTAAAGTCCTGAAATTTCCTTCTGGCAGGTTCTATCTTACTCATAGGATATGTATCGGACGTTGCCCCGATATTACAGGATACAATCTGAAGTACTCTACTTTCAAATATAGCATCAATAATTCCACATGAGGTAAGGGTAATACCTATTCTTTCATTCTCTTTAGTCTTTTCGTTAAAGTCATCCGCATAACTTATAGCCTGTGCATTTCCTATAACTTTGGTTTCTTTGACCTCGCTTTTTTCATAATAAACGGTCATGAGCTTTCCTTTTACCTGGTTGAACTCATCTTTCAGGTTCAAAGAATCAACTTTACTTATAGCAAATGCATTTCCTATTACTTTCAAGGAATCAAGATCCTCAGTTGCCGTATTAAAATAAGCTTCGATTTTATCTCCTGTCACCTGCTTTTCTCCACTCCATAAGATTGGTGCAGTATACATATGCATAATACCATCCGTTTCGTTAAATGCAATGGAATCTGCTCTTCCCTGTGCATTGGACTTATAAAACCTTCCTTTCCTGAATGCCCTCAAAAAACTTTTTTTCTTTGTAGCATCAGTTTCATCAGGTTTCTGATAAGAGATTATCTTTTCAGCTGCAAAATATATAGAATCCTTTTCAAGGATCTTTACGGCATATGGATTTTTGGTAATGATCGAAGAATCTTTCTTTTGAAAAATTTCTCCATAACCTCCTTTCACATATCTTTTTTCTTTAGGATCATCTAATGTCACATTTCCGGTAGCTGTACCAAACCCTGTGAGCTGATTAAAATACATATCATCTCCGGTCAGAATTTTATCGTTATAATGTATCCTCGAATTTTTATTAAGGTAGGATTCTTTAGAACCCATTTTATAGGTACCTCTTTCGGTGTATATATAGTTTTTCGGATTGGCCCTGTTGGTTATCGTTGTGGGACCAAAGAACTCAGCAACTTTAGTATTCTGGTTCTGTTTGATGTTGGGACCTTCGATAACATAGTCCGGAGTATCAATTTTTACATTGCCTACAAAATCGATCATCTTCGTATCCAGAAAATAGGTCGCAGATTTTGTATACATCACATTCTGTCCGTCAGAAATCGTTCCTCCTGTATTAAAATAGGCAAGATTTGAAAGTTTATCGTAATAAAGAATATCGGTTCTGATGGTTTGCTTTGGGTCGGTAAGTACTACGTTCTTACGTGCAACGCCCTTTTGGGTATTCCCATCGTATTCCATTTCCCCAGCAGTAATTACCGATCCATCTGTGTTCTGGAGCTTTGTATTACCAATCGCTTTCGCAAAGTTTTCTTCGCTATACAGCACAACTTCATCTGCCGTAAGGATAGAACCCTGATTTTCGATTTTTACATTTCCCTCAAGATATTGGTTTCCGTCATACTTTGCAGGATCTTTTTTTACAAAATCCGCATGGATGATTTTAATTTTATCTTCAGGTCTTATTTGCTTGGGTGCATTATTATTTACAGGAGCTTTTAAATAAGGATCCCTTTGCGCAGGCTTTTGTTGATCTTGCGCAAACATAAAAGTAGAAACAAAGAGTATCAGAAAAAGAATCAGTCTCATTGATTAGTCATTCTTAATGCCATAAAAATACAGCGAATGAGAATCAATTTTTACGCCAAAAGCATCTTCTATAGCTTCTTTGATCCCTTGAATCCTAGGATCACAAAACTCTATAATTTCCTCAATCTCCTTATCAGAATCTTTTTTGTAGATCACCAAGTGATCGTGTTGCTTATCAAAATAAGACTTCTCATAAGATGAAGACGTCAGTGTTTTTTCTCCAAATTGGTGTTTACGAATTAGCCCTGCATCCAGGAAGATCTCAATTGTATTGTAAATTGTTGCTTTAGAAACATGATATTTCTTCTGCATCATCAACAGATAGAGATCATCCACATTAAAATGGTGATCCATATTATAGATCTCTTCCAATATGGTGTATCTCTCAGGTGTGTTTCGGAAACCTTTTTCTAAAAGGTAGTTTCTCAAAACATCTTTGATAAGAGCTATATTTTTTTCTTTTTGTATAGTATCCATTAAAATAATTATCTACAAATTTATTAATTTTTATTTAAATAGATAGTATGCTTATAAAGTGGTGCTTAGAAGTTATGGCGTAAAAATCCCGCCTGTTCAATTTTTTTATCATATAATGTCTCCTCTGTAATCGGAGCAGATTCTACCACTACATTGTGTGAAGTGACTCCCCAGGCCTTGAAATCGTCACTTCCGATATACTTCACAAAATTGTAAATATTAAGCGTGATTTTTTGTTTTACCGTCAAAAGTATATCATTGATATATGTATTATCTATAATCACATACTTAAGATCCGGAGGTATATTATGTGCTCTCAAAGAAGGGTGACTGCTTCTTGATGGAATAGTTCCATCAGCCATAAGATCTTTCAGAACCATACCGAAATAATCATTGATTCTGCGGTCTACTTTAAATCCTAAAAGAAAATTCACTTTAAATACAGTTCCCGGTAATATTTCATCTACCGTATATTTAAAAGTATAGGGATCTTCCTGATTTACAATACTTAAAACAAAATAATGATCTGCCCTTTTAGGCTGTTTCTTGATGATGGAATAAATAATCTTTGACTCTACCTCGTCATTTCTTTTTGCTCTGCTTAAGTAAGCCAGATTGGTAGCATATTTAGGAATGGTCTCATCAAGTTTCATATCCTTAATAATAGACACATATTTATCGATCTTTACATATTGTATAAAGTTAGCCTTAATCAGTCTGCCGTTATACCATGCATACATACATACTGCAATAAACCCACCTAACACCATTGTTAGCCATCCTCCATCAACAAATTTGATGACATTGGCATAGAAAAATCCTGATTCAAGGAAAAGATAAACTGCTCCGAAACCTATGATAAAGAATTTGCTTACCCGTGTTCTGCTTAACCAGAAAAGTAATAGTATGGTGGTCATCAACATGGTAATGGTAATCGTCAGACCATAAGCAGCTTCCATTCTTTCAGATTTTTGAAAAAATATAACCACAACAAAACAGAATACCATTAATCCCCAGTTTACTCCCGGGATATACATTTGTCCTTTAATACCCGAAGGATATTCAATGTGCTGATTCGGCCAGAATGAAACTGACATGGCTTCCGAGAACATAGTAAATGATCCGGTGATTACGGCCTGACTGGCGATAATTGCAGCAGCTGTTGCAAGGATAACCCCAGGTAAAACAGCCCATTGCGGCATAATTCCAAAGAATGGATTCACTCCACTGAACACCTGATGATAATTATCCAGCAGCCATGCTCCTTGTCCCAGATAGTTCAGGATAAGCATTAATTTTACAAACACCCAGCTGATTCTTATATTTTTAGCACCACAATGCCCTAAATCCGAGTACAAAGCTTCAGCTCCTGTTGTACAAAGGAAAACTGCTCCCATGATAACAATAGCACTTGGAGAGTGTGTAATAAGATTGTAGGCATATATCGGGTTGAATGCTCTTATAATTTCAATGTGATCAAAAAGGTGGATTGATCCGAAAACCCCTAAGGCCAGGAACCAGGTTACCATAACGGGTCCAAAGAATTTCCCAATAGAAGCCGTTCCAAACTGTTGTACCACAAAAACTACAAACAGGATGACCAGGGTAATGAGAACTACCGGTGTCTCGGGATTATATATTTTTAAACCTTCAATAGCAGACATAACCGTTAGTGAAGGAGTGATTACACTATCTGCAACAAGTGTTGCCGCTCCTATAATGGCAACCACATAGAGCCATTTCTTCTTGAGTTTCTTTACTAGTGAATAAAGTGCAAGAATTCCCCCTTCTCCTTTATTATCTGCTCTTAGAGCAATAATTACATACTTTATAGTAGTTTGAAGGGTCAATGTCCAGATAATACATGATAATGCACCTTCAATATATTCATCGAATGGCATTGCCGCACCATCTTTTCGGGCATTCACAATTGCTTTCATTACGTACAATGGTGACGTCCCAATATCCCCAAAAACAATTCCGAGGGACACAATAACCCCTACAAATGAAAGTTTCTTTAGGTCAAAATGATGACCACCCTCTGTAACTTCTGACATATCAGCTAATTTTAAAAGCGCAAATCTACACTAAATTTATGACCTCATGAATTATTCTTCATGAATATAATAAATGAAAAAACTTCCTTTCGGAAGTTTTTCTCTATGATTTAATATACAACGCATTTTTAATCTCCTCTTTCACTTTTTCAAGTTTAGGGAACCATTCTGCAAATAAAGCTGCTGAATATGGAGCAGGAGCATCAGGAGTCGTAATTCTCTTGATTGGTGCATCCAGATAATCGAAAGCTTTTTGCTGAACCATATATGCAATTTCAGAAGAGATAGACGCAAACGGCCATGCTTCTTCCAAAATAACCAGTCTGTTTGTTTTCTTAACAGAATTTAAAATAGCATCATAATCCAAAGGACGGATTGTTCTAAGGTCGATCACCTCTACAGAAATTCCTTCTTTAGCCAAATCTTCAGCAGCCTGAATCGCTACTTTCATGATCTTACCAAAAGAAACCAGAGTTACATCCTTACCTTCTTTCTTGATATCTGCCTTTCCGATCGGTAGATAGTATTCTTCTTCAGGAATCTCCATTTTATCTCCATACATCTGCTCGGATTCCATGAAGATTACCGGATCATTATCCTGGATTGCTGATTTCAATAATCCTTTTGCATCATAAGGATTAGAAGGTACGATCACTTTCAATCCCGGACAGTTTGCATACCAGCTTTCGAAAGCCTGAGAGTGTGTAGCTCCCAATTGGCCTGCAGAAGCAGTAGGACCACGGAAAACAATAGGACAATTCCACTGTCCTCCACTCATCTGACGGATTTTTGCTGCATTATTGATAATCTGGTCAATTCCTACCAAAGAGAAATTGAATGTCATAAATTCTACAATGGGTCTGTTCCCATTCATCGCTGCACCTACGGAGATTCCGGTAAAACCAAGTTCTGCGATCGGTGTATCGATTATTCTTTTAGGACCAAATTCATCCAGCATTCCTTTTGAAGCTTTATACGCACCGTTGTATTCTGCAACTTCCTCCCCCATTAAATAAATGGATTCGTCTTTACGCATTTCCTCACTCATTGCCTGTGCAATTACCTCACGAAAAGTATATTCTGCCATATTTCTTTGAAAAATTTAGACTACAAAAATAGTGTTTTTTTATTACACACATCATAAAAACGGCATCTCATTTAAATGAAATGCCGTTAATTAATTTTATTTAAAACAGATTAGTTTACTTTTTGCCAAGTCTGCGTTCTTCCTAACAGGGATAAACCTATGTATCCTCTTACATTCAACTGATCTCCGGATCTTGTAATCGTACATTTATACGTTTTCCCAGTCTTCGGATCTGTAATAGTTCCTCCGGTAAATTCGTCACCTTCTTTTTTTAATCCCCTGATAATTTCCAGTCCAAGAATAGGTTTTCCTTTTCTATCATCTTTACAATTTGTACAGTTAGGATCAGCAGGCTTTATAAGTAATTGCGATACCTTGCCATAATAAGTCCCATCTGTTTTTTTATAGATTTCAACAATAGATTTTGCCTGTTTGGTTTCATCATCTATAGTTTTCCATTTTCCTTCTATCTGTGCAAAAGATAATATACTTGCCAAAGAAAATGCCAGGGTAAATAATAATTTTCTCATATACTTGTTATTTTAATTTTGATATACTGTTCTTGTAATCTATTTAACGCTAAAAATATAAATTAATTTTAAACAAACAAAAACATTTATTATACTAGGCATATATAACAAGACACATACCAATTTAAAAAATTAAACACCCTCTTAGTTCAGTTTACGGTTGATAACCCTGTCCATATAATCCTGATACCAGGCTTTGGCAATCTCCTTTCCTTTTTCAGTCTCCGGTGTATTCAAATGATCTGTCAGATTTTTCTCCAATCCCAGATCTGATTTATCATAAATGCCTACTACATTTTTTCCGTCGAAACGATAGATATAATTCCCAATAATAAATTGTTCCACACCGCCATCTGAATTTGCTATGATAGCAGGGTATTTTTTATCACTTACGAGACTTCTTCCCCAGCTTCTTATCCTTTTATTATATCCGATCAGATCTGCCAGTGTTGGGTAAATATCAATCTGCTGTGCTTCTTCCGTATTTACTCCTTTCAAATGATATTCGGGATTGGGAGAATATAAAATAATCGGAACGGCAAAACGGTTCATACTTTTCTGATATTCCGGATAATAGATTTCATTGGTATGATCTCCGGTAAACACGAAAATAGTATTATTATACCAGGGTTGTTTTTTAGCCGTTTCAAAATATTTTTTTATTGAATAATCAGTATATTGTATCGGTTCATGCATTTGATTTTTACCTTTTTTAAATTTCCCCTGGTATTTTTCAGGAATTTTAAAAGGATGGTGAGAAGAAGCGGTAAAAACAGTAGCCATAAATGGTTGCGTTTTCCCAACATTTTTAGCAAAGTATTGCAAAAACGGCTCATCCCAGATCGCCCACATTCCGTCAAAATCGGCATCATGATTATATTCGGTCTTTCCAAAATAATGTTTGAAGCCTAAAATATTTCCAAAGCCCAGGAATCCCATGGATCCATTGGGTGCTCCATGATAAAATGAGGTATCATAACCCAGATCATTACATATAGAAACAATAGATTGTATTTTCTGATTGGAATATGGTGAACTTGTAAAAGCATCCGTAAGACTCGGAATTCCGGCAAGCACACTGCTCATTCCATGGATAGACTGTCTTCCGTTCGCAAAGGTGTTGGGAAAAATTAAACTTTCACCAGCTAAACTATCAATAAACGGGGTGTAAGAAACATAATCTTTAATATTCTTATCCTTATTAAAAGCTCCGGAATATTCCCTGCTGAAGGATTCAACAATAAATATTACGATATTAGGACGGTTGGTTACCTGCCTGTCGTATATTTTATAAGGCTGGATATTATCCTCTATAAACTTCTGGTCTACAAAGTGAACTTCTTTAAAATTATTGGTTCCTAATGTTCTGAAGAATGAAAACGTACTGTTCAAAACCATATTCCCCTGAGATGGAATTTTCACGAAACGATTTGCGTCCACAAGATTAATAGGCCTTGTGCTGTGTCTGAAGTCTCCACGGATCCCTCCTACTACCAAAACTGTAATTCCACATAGACAAAGGACAGAAAGGATAAAATAAGGAATAAGTCTTACCGGCTTCTGTTCTGTGATCTTTACCCTTTTGTAAAGAAAAACCCACAGTGCCATAAGAACAAAAAACCATATAAGAACAAAAGGATTCTGAACAATGGAAGCACCAAACACTTTTCCGATATTAGTTTCATGCTTGGCCACCTGAAATGCAGCCGACGTTAATCTTGTCTGGGCAAACTTATAATAAACAAAATCACCGAAGTTCATGACATAGGCAATTCCATTTGTAATAAAGTAAAGCCAAAATAACATTTTTTGATATCCTTTTCTGGTATTGATTATAACAGGGATAAGACTCAGCAAAATAAATAAAGAATTGACATATAAAATTGCAGTAGTATCAAAGGCGATTCCATGAAAAGATAAACTAAAATAGTCTGAAACCGAATCTACCTTTATGAGCTCTCTATTAAAATACCAGAACAAAAATCTGGCAATCTGATAAAAAACATATGCCAAAAAAATCCGGTATACCAATACCAGAACTTCCTGTTTTCTAAATTCTTTAAAAAATTTCATTTGGCAAATTTACATCAATTTCAGATTAATGTATTTTTTAGTGGGGAATATTTTAACCTAGAATTCTTAAAAAATGTAATTTTGTGACTATGAATTTTATTAAAAACAATCTTGCGAACGTCCTAACCTTAGGAAATTTATTTTCCGGATGCATAGGGGCAGTGCATCTTATCCTTGGTGACTATAAAATAACTGCTATTTGCCTTATCCTTTCGCTGGTTTTAGACTTTTTTGATGGCTTTGTTGCCCGCGCTTTAAAAGCTAATTCGAATCTGGGGGTTCAGCTGGATTCACTGGCGGATATGGTAAGCTTTGGTTTTATTCCTGGATTGACCATGTTTGTTGCTCTCACAGACAATTCTTATTCTCACATTCCATGGTATGCTTATTCAGGATTTTTACTTACTGTATTTTCATGCCTGAGGTTAGCAATTTTTAATCTGGATGAAGATCAGAAGTATTACTTTAAAGGTTTAAATACACCTTCCAATACTATTTTAATTTTTGGTTTGTATTATGCCTTTAAAAAAACTCAGAGCTATGAGCTTATATTTTCCAATCTATATCTGATGATAGCCATTACCATTGTCTTTTCGTTACTTTTGGTAAGCCCTGTTAAAATGATTGCCATGAAATTCAAATCCATGAAACTGGAAGACAATTATCCAAAACTTGCTTTATTAATAGGTTCCATTATCATTCTGATCATATTGGGAACAGTAGGAATCCCGATGGTTATACTTTATTATATTTTAATTTCACTTATATTTCAAAAACAACTTACATAAATTCAGAATTTTGACTAAAATAAATTGATATATTATTACTTCAAAATTCACTATCTCAACTTATAAATCTTCAGTATGAATTTAAAACTATATAAACCTCTTTGCATTTTCGACCTTGAAACAACGGGAACAAATATCGGAAAAGACAGGATTGTTGAAATCTGTATTCTAAAGGTAAATCCCGATGCATCCAGGGAAAGTAAAACCTGGCGTATTAATCCTGAAATGCCAATTCCTTTGGAATCGAGCCAGATTCACGGCATTTATGACGAAGACGTTAAGGACGCTCCTACTTTTAAATCCATTGCTTCGAAGGTAATGGAAATGATTTCAGGCTCAGATTTGGGAGGTTTCAACTCCAACAGGTTTGATGTTCCTCTTCTTGCAGAGGAGCTTTTGCGCGCAGGAATTGATTTTGACCTAAGCAAATTCAAGTTGGTGGATGCCCAAACCATCTTCCATAAGAAAGAACCGAGAAACCTTGGAGCCGCTTATCAGTTTTACTGTGGTAAGACATTGGAGAATGCACACTCCGCTGAGGCTGACGTTATGGCAACCTTTGAGGTATTAGATGCCCAGGTAGGAAAATATGATGACGTGCCGAATGAAATTGCTGCTTTGAGTGAATTTACATTTCATAATAAGAATGCGGATTTAGCGGGGTTTATTGGATTCAACGAGAAGATGGAGGAAACTTTCAGCTTCGGTAAATATAAAGGACAATGTGTAAAAGTAGTTTTCCAGAAAGACCTGGGATATTATGGTTGGTTACAGAACGCCGATTTTCCTTTGTATACAAAGAAGGTCTTTACAAAAATTCAACTATCAAGTAAATTCTAAGGATGTCAAAACTTGTTCGTTTTAAATTTTACGAAACGGCTCTTGAAGCCAATAGGGATAAACAGATATTGGCAGAAAAAGGCCTTAACAGCTTCATAGCTAATGAGCAGCTCATTCAGTCGGACTGGCTATTGTCTCAGGCAGTGGGAGGAATTCAGCTTCAGGTTTTTGAAGACGACCTGGGTAAAGCAACGGAAATTTTGAAAGATTACAAAGAAAACGAGAATATGGCTCTTGAAGTGGAGCATACCATCGAAGATCCCGAATTCGATTTTGTATGTCCAAAATGTGGCTCCAATCATATTTACAGAGATGATAGTGCTACAAGTTTTTTCGGAGTTTCTATCTTAACAAGTCATAAGTTCATCTGCTATTACTGTGAGAATGAATTTACCCATTAACAATTAAATAATTTTTGCAAGGTATCATCGTCAATGATTTCATACCATGCAATAAAAAAATATAAGCATATGAAAATTATCTGCATAGGAAGAAATTATAGTGAGCATGCGAAAGAATTAGGAAATGAAATTCCTGAAAAACCTGTAATCTTTATCAAACCTGATACTGCTGTCCTGAAGAGTAATGATTTTTACCTACCCGAATTTTCTAAAGATATTCATTATGAACTTGAGGTGGTATTGAAAATCTCAAAAGGAGGAAAATACATCCAAAAAGATTCCGCCCATAAACATTATGAAGAAATCGGTTTGGGGATAGATTTTACAGCAAGGGACCTGCAGACAGAGTTAAAATCAAAAGGCCTGCCTTGGGAATTAGCTAAGGGGTTTGATGGTTCAGCTGTAGTAGGAAACTTCTTTAATAAAGAAAATTATAATCTGGAAAGTTTAGGCTTTTCATTACTGCAAAATAAAGAAAAGGTACAGGACGGAAACACAAAGGATATGATATTCAGTTTTGATGATATCATCGCGTTCGTTTCCCAGTATTTCACATTAAGAGTGGGAGACCTTATCTTTACGGGAACTCCAAAAGGAGTTGGGAAAGTTGAAGAAAATGATATTCTGGAAGCATTCCTTGAGGATGAAAAAATTCTGGATATCCGAATATTATAAGTATTTAACAGCGTATTTCATATTTTTTTCACTATCTTTAGTTAACAAAATTAAAGGTTATGATAAACATTATATTGCCCGTGGATTTTGGGGATAAAACAGAACAACTCGTAGATGGTGCGATCAAATTTGCCAAAGAGATAAATGGCAAGATTCATCTGATCCATGTAGCACCTACAGACATTGGATTTGCTATTGGTGATATGGGATTTCAGTATTTTCCTGAAGTTGAAGAAAATGAGATCAGAGAAGAACTGGTACAGCTGAATAGGCTTGAACAGAGAATTATTTCTCACGATGTAGAATGCGAGCATCTTTTAAAACAAGGTATTGCCAAAGATATTATCCTGGAATACGCTAAATCAAAAAATGCCAGCTATATCGTAATGGGCTCTCACGGAAGAAGTGGAATTTATGATGTTTTTGTAGGCAGCCTGACTAAAGGTTTAACGAAAAGCTCTACAATTCCGGTTTTGGTACTTCCTATTCACGAATAAAAAAGTAAATTTTAACCGTTATAAAAAAGCCGATCAAATAAATTATTTGATCGGCTTTTTACTATATAACCAATTAATTAACCTTCTTTTTTGTAGATACTTGGATCATAATAAGGGTGTTTTCCCTCTGTTGGAGAATAGTAGTCTTTATCTTTATCACCTCCCAGTGTAACCACCAGAACGTAACACCAATAGGTGAACAACACACAGCAAACAATAAATAGGATCCAGTTTAAAACATTTCCAAAGGAATCAAAAAAACCGAAAGACCATTTGAAAACTTTGCTTAAGAATAGAAAGAAAGACGTCATTATTTTCCTTTTTTAAATTAACTTTGTACAAATTTATAAAAAATGTTTAAATTACTTTCAAAAGAAAGCAATATTTTTTCAATTCCTGTTTATATTGGTTTTCTTCTTTTAATAGTAATAATATTTAACATCCTGAATTTCAATACTTATGAAGCAATTGTTGCCGGAATAACATTTCTGGGAATTGCTTTGGGATATTTCTGTTTTCACAGTATTGCACTTAATCACCAGACTCATCTTCCCTTATTTTTATATTCATTTTTCATTTTCGGTCTCTATCCCGGAAATCTTGATATCGGAATTGCCGTATCATTACTTACCAATTCCTTTCTTTTGCTTCTTCTGACGAGCGCTAATGAAGATACCCGGAAAAAATCATATGTCCTGGTAGGTGCCATCGTTGCATTGAATTTTATTTTTTTACCTACCACATGGCCAATGGCCGTTTTTGTAGTTATACACGTTATTGCAACCTCTGAAAAAATAAGTTTAAATATATTCAGATTTTTACTTGGAATTATCCTGATCGTGTTCAGTTATTTTTCTGTCATGTTCTTTATGGACTTTACCACCTGGAACCTTGATTATTTCCCATTTGGAAAGATGAAACTGATTACAGATTACAGAGGAATTATCCCTTTAATCCCGGTTGCATTAATGCTGATCTATGCGGTATATGATCACTTTAAAAATTACAACAAAAAAAGCCCGATAAGCAGATATAAATATACCTTCCTATTGGTTTTCTCTTTAGCTCAGCTGGTTACTATTATCCTGTATATGAATAAGAGCTATGAATATTTACTGCTCCTCGCATTTCCTTCCAGTATCATACTGAGCCGGATGATGCGTTTTTTGCCCAAATACTGGATGCAGGAAGTCAGCCTTTGGCTGATTATTTTGAGTTTGGTTACCTTTAAAATAGGTACGTATTTTAATTTATTTTAAAAAGATTATGATTCAGATAGACGATAAATTAATCTCCGAGGAAATATTTTCCGAGGAGTTTGTTTGCAACCTTACCAAATGTAAGGGAGCATGTTGTGTGGAGGGAGATGTTGGAGCTCCTTTAGATAAAAACGAGCTTGAAATTTTAGATAATATCTTTGATAAAATCAAACCTTATCTGACGAAAGAAGGTGTAAAAGCTCTTGAAGAACAGGGAACATGGACAACCGATCCCTCTGACGGAATGTATGTAACGCCCATGGTAGAAGACCGCGAGTGTGCCTATGTAACATTCGATGAAAAAGGTATTACAAAATGCGGAATTGAAAAAGCGTATGAAGACGGTGCTATTGACTGGCAAAAGCCGATTTCATGTCATCTGTATCCAATACGAATTACGGAATACTCTTCTTTTACTGCTTTAAATTACCATGAATGGTCTGTGTGCAGCGATGCATGTACATTGGGAAGAGAATTGCAGGTTCCTGTTTATAAATTCCTGAAAACACCCCTTATCAGGAAATACGGTGATGAATTCTATACCGTTCTAAGTGAAGCTGCTGAAGAATGGAAAAAAGAATATGGAAATTAAAAAAATAAAAACCGCAGATTTTGCGGTTTTTATTTTTTATAAGCTGTAGGTTTTACCTTATTATAATTTAAAATCAGCGTCCGTAACACCGGAATTCAGAACAATTTTAGTGGTTTTAATAACTACCTTCTGTCCATTTCCTTCGGCATCTACTTCTCCAGGGAACTTCAATCCGTCTACAGTCATGTAATCTTTTACAATCGCTGTACCTTCTTTTGATTCGGACTTGTATAACAATCCTGTAGTTGCATCAAAGAAGTATTTTCCTTTATCTGAAGTTAGCACATTATAATCTTTACCATCTATCTTCTCTACATTTACGGATTGGAAAGAAGCAGGATCATATCCCAATGCATCAACTGTTTTGCTTTTTTTAAGGTCAGCAATTTTATCCGCAGGAATATCCATTTTTTGTCCCATCTGGTCAAAAGTTCCTTTTTCGCCATCGAAAACCTGAGTCATTTGTTGCCCCATTACGCTTTGTACGGACTTGAATTTATTTCCCATCTTTTTAGTCGTCATAGCAATTTCCATCCCTTGTACAGTAACGGTATTTTCTATAACGGTTGTTTTTATAGCTTCTAATTTATCTCTTCCCCCCAAAGCTTTAAGATAATTATCTATTACTTCTTTAGGTGTCAGTTTCGATTTTACTGCTTCTGTTTTAGCAGCGGTTGTTTTTTGCTGTGCTGCTACTGAAGTGGAAAAAAGCACTGCACAGAAAAACGGAATGATTATCTTTTTCATATAATTTATTTATTACGTAAATATAGGAATATTGCCCGATATAAAATCTATGTTTTTTACAACAAAAAACCACCAAAATTGGTGGTTTTAAAATATTTATTTAAAAATAAATTATTTTTTAAGTTCTTCTAAAAACTCGTCATGCGAAATTGCAGTTTCTTTTTTGCTTGCCTTTTCAAGAATTACATCTTTCAATTTAGTCATAGCTACTTCAGAAGAAATCTGTCTTACCTGCTCCTGGTCTTTCAACATTTCAACAGCATACTTTTGAATTTCTTCATCTCCTAAATGGTGAATTCCGTAGATCGCCAATTGGTTTCTTACTAATTGTTCAGCTTGTGCAAGAACATCAGCATAATCCAATTTAATATCGTTATCATTCATCAATTTACCTTCGATGATCTGATAGCTTAATTGTTTTTTCTCAGATTCAAGGATTTCTTTTGCCTGCTCTTCAGTTTGGATATTCTGGTTAGAGAATAGTAACCATTTTACAAGGAAATTTTCAGGAAGTTTTACTTCTTCTTTTTCTGTAATTTGTTCCAATACTTTATTCACAAAGTGAACGTCAGCATTTTGCTGGAAATACTCATCTAATTCAGCCTTAACTTTATTTTTAAGCTCTTCTTCAGACTTGATGTTTCCTTCTCCGTATACTTTATCAAAAAGATCCTGATTAAGTTCTGCTAAGTTCAGACTATAGAAATCTTTTACTTTAACTTCAACTTCAGCATGGTGTAAATGCTCAACTTCTTCTTTAGTAAACCCTAATTCTTTAGCTAATTCTTCATCACCTGCCAATGTTTCTTTAGAAACTTTTACAGAACCGTCCATTTTTAAAGCTTTAACTAATTTGAAAGCTTCTTTGTTTTCAGCTGTAATAGTAACATTTTTCGGATGGTGGTGGTGTTCTCCTTCAGCATCTTCTTCTACAACCTGAGAAACCTCTAAAGCAACATAAGAATCCTTAGTGATCTTATCTTGAGGAACCTGCTCAGCGAAACGCTTCTGCATGTTTTCAATGCTTTTTGTGATTTCTTTATCAGAAGCTTCTACTTTATAGTGAGGCGCTTCATATTTAGCTAAATCTATAGTGAATTCAGGCTCGTATCCTACTTCAAAAGCAACTTCAAGTTGATCTGCATTATGATTGAAATCATTTACAGGTTGAGGTACAGGCTGGCCAACTAATCTTAACTTGTTTTCGTTTACATAGTTATTTAAAGCATCAGAAACTTGTTTGTTGATCTCTTCGAATGCAATACCTGCTTCATATTGTTTTCTAACCATACTTAAAGGCACTTTTCCTTTTCTGAAACCAGGAACTTGCGCATTTTTAGCATAATTAATCAACTGCTTCTCTACTTTGTCTTTGTAGTCAGATTTTTCCAATGTTACAGTAAGTAATGCACTTACGTCATCATGGTTTTGTGCGGTAACCTTCATTATTGATTAAAATTTTAGGTTGCAAAAATATGAAATTTTTATCAAAATAAACTATTAAAGATAAATTCTTCGGCATCAAATATTTATAAATAAAAAACCACTGAATTTTTCAGTGGTTTTATCTATTTGCTGTTTTTTTTAATTTGTAATCGTATAAGTAGCCTGAGCATCGGTTTCTCCTCCTGTTTGAGCTCCATACACTATTCCGTTTCCACTTACTGAAGAAGCTTCGGAAACGGTGGCTGGTTCGTGATACAGAGTAAGAATAAGCTGGCTTTGTGCTGATGCATTTTTTACGGCCTTGGTCACTACCCATTTTGTTTTAAGTCCTACATGTTTTCCATCACCTCTTGTAGAACTTGCATCATCGGTTCTGGTTAGTGTAAGATCGGAATTAGGGAAATTGTACACTAGAAAATGTTCATCTTTTGCATCTTTAATTTCCTGGGTTGCATCTTCATTACCATTCTTGAACTGCACTTCTACTTCATATGTCTTCCCGTTCTCTAATTTTATCGACTGTGCCCCTCCGGCACCTACACTATAATTGTAAGGTACAGTTACCTGTGTGGCAACATCTTTTACCAATAAAATAATATTAGTAAGATCTTCCTGAGGCAGATCATCTTCTTCTGCTGAGTTATCTCTTTGACAAGATACGATAGAAACTGCGATGAATAAAATACCTATTAGTTTGATAATATTTTTAGTGTTAAATAATTTGTTCATTTTTTTTAATTTAAATTTTTAAAATCTTGATTTGTAATGGTAAAATATTAGAAATGATATCTAACATTAAGTATAAAATTTCTTCCTGCTTCATCTGCAAAAAATCTCATACGATTAAGATAATCTCTGTATGAAACGTTGAATAGATTATTAACGATAAGTCCTGCAGAAAGGTTTTTGCTGATATTAATACCAGTCTGAATATTCCAAAGTGAATATTCGCTCGGGGGAGTGCTGAAATCTACTATCTTTTCTACTTCTACACCATTTTCAAAAATAGTAATGGGAGCATTATGAATAGGAAATCTATTTTGCTTTAAAAAGGTTTGATTTTCAAGGCTGAAATAGAATTGATTCCATTTTTCCATTTTAAACTGTAAGGCATTCGAAAAATTAGGTGGCATCATCAGGATTAATGGTTCGTTATTTGAATCGTCCTGCCCATTAACATAACTTCCTCTTCCTATATAGGTAAGGTTTTCTGTAAGTTTCCAGTTGACATCCACATCTATACCATACATTTTGGCATCAATCTGTTGATAAGACCATACAGGAAAAACACCTCTTATCGTATTCTGAACCCCGGTAGGAATTTCATTAATGTAATTTTTAGTTATGAAAAAATAAGGGTTTACTGATATGTTTAATCCCTTCAGTACATTAAATTTAGCATCAGCAACTAAATTAAATTGATGTCCCTGTTCATTTTTCAAGCCCATATCTCCAATTTCTATTACCGCTGCAGAATGGTGCAACCCATCGGAAAATAATTCAGCAATATTAGGTGTTCTTCCTACTTTAGCATAATTAAATTTCAGATTAAAATTTGAGCTAGGATGATATTCCAGTCCGGCATTAAAAGAAATATTTTCATAATTAAGTTTCGGACGTGTTAAGACTCTGTTTTTATCTGTTTTCACATAAAACTGAGGATAAGTCGCTTTATATAATTTATCCCAATCACTTTTGTCATACCATTTTGTTACATCATATCGGTTAAAGTCATATCTTACACCTCCCTCTGCATTCAATTCATCTGAAATTTTGTATTTAAAAACAGAGTAAACGCCCGCAGAATATTTGTCATAATTAGGGATCAGACGTCTTGCTTTTGTGGCCGGATCTGAATAATTGTTCTGAAAACTTGCGTCAATTCCAGTTTCCAACGACCATTTTTCTCTTTCTAATAAATCGTTCACATTAAACTGATGAGTCATCAATGCCAGATCCAAAGAGGGAATATCTTTTAAATCTCCCCTTCTTATATCATATTCTTGCCTATGGTTGTATTGAAAGCTATAACTTGCAGATACCTTACCAATATTTTCAAATCTTTTAAAAGCAGAAACTTTGGCAATATGATGTTCTATAACCTGTCTTGGATTATCAATATCATAACTAAAATTCCCCGTATATACAGGAATATTCAGCGTCATCGCATTATAAAAATCATTATTATTTCCAACATGCGAACCTCTGTAAATCCCAATATTCTGATTAGTAAGATAATAATCAAAAGAAATTCCCTGTTCATAGCTATTCTTCTGAACTGTAAAATTAAATGATGAAAAATCCATCCCGGTATTCATTAAGTTATAATCAGGAGTATGCTGATCACCTAATTTTTTAATGGATCCTCCGGATTTTACCGCCCATCCGTTTTTCCAGATCTTGGCAACATTTACATCTAACCCAAGACCTTTCCCGTTTGAAATACCTGAAAGATTCACAGAACCTTTTAGCGTGTCTTTTTTAGGGAAAATTTCAGGTTCCATAACTATAACTCCTCCAATTGCATCGCTCCCATATTTCAGAGCAGACGCCCCCTTGATCACGTCTATATGCTGGAAATTATTAATATCCACATTAGGAGCATGCTCTACTCCCCATTCTTGTTCCGCTAGCCTTACTCCATTATTCATAATAGCTATACGGCTTCCATATAATCCGTGAATAATGGGTTTCGAAATATTATTTCCGGTCTTCAAAGCATTAACACCTGAAATCTTGGATAGTAAATTCCCCAAGTTATCAGTGGAATTTTTTTCTATTTCAGATTTATCAATGGTCTTAATAATCAAAGATCCGTTTGATTTATGGTTTCCATGAATAGTCACCGTCTCAATATCCTGAATATGATGTTCCAGGACGATCGTTAAATGAAGATCCTGATCCACTCCTATATTTTCAGTATAATCATGGCAATCAGGATGCTTTGCAATGAGATTATAAGATCCCGAAGGAATTTTACTGAATAAAAACTTACCCTTTTTATCCGTTTTAGCCGTAAAGTCTCCTATTTTCACGACTGCATTTTCAAGCATGCTTTTATCATGAAAATCCTGGACGGTACCTTCAACGGTATAAGTTTTTTGTGCGTTTGTTAATACCAATCCGCAAAAGATCAGTAATAAGCTATATATCAATTTCATTGTAAATAGATAGATTGCGTACTTAAAAAGTACATTTTTTCGTAAAAGTTTGTTGCTTTATTTTTTATACAATTCTAAATTGTACGAAGTAAAATGTATTGATGTAATGATAATTCTCCAATACATTTAGTCTTATTTCTATCGTACCTCATAGTACCTACCTGATGTTTTTCTTGTCAGGCATACATTGAAGTCTCAGATATAAGACAAATCCGATAAAGATCTATGAATTTATGAAATTGCGGGTGGTCCCCGAAGCTGAAAAGTAAATTTGGTTTGAGACCAAATGATCTCCTGAATGGTAATAACCTGCTTTACCTCTTGTGTATACCCATCGAAAGAAAAATTAAATTCTTCGGGTACCAAAGTATGACCAGTAGCCAGGAAATGACAAGCTAAACAATCGCCTACCTTCTCTTTCGCTACATTTTTTGTAACGGTATTTTCAGATTTTTTGAGGTTAAAATTTCTAAAGTTATCCACTACATCATGGTGGTGAAAGCTTTGAGAAAACAGAGCAAGAAAATAGATCCCAAACAAAAGTCTGGAGATAAAATTCTTTAATTGTCTGGTTTCCTTAAAAATCATGCACCAAAAATAACAATAATAATTGTAATTATTCAATAAAAATAATAACCTCAATTAAAACATCTGATCATATTTCGAGGTTTACTCGAGTTGAGATGCTAAATGTTCCCACTCCTGTAAAGCCAGCTCCAGGTCTGCTTTTACTTTATTATATTTTTCCAGGCTCTCTTCTGAAGGATTTTCTTTTGCAAAAGAGGCTTCCATTTCTTCAGATTGAGTTTCCAATTCGGAAATCCTTTCTTCTACTTTCTTTATTTTGTTCTGGATATTTTTTTGCTCCTTACTTACAAATCCTGATTTTGGCTGAGATACTGTTTCAGTTTTTTCCGGTGTTTCAACTTTTGGCTTAACCTCTTCTTTTACATCATCATTATGAAGCTTTGCCTTTTCCGCAGAAATTTCCCTGATGGATTCTTTTTGTCTGTACTCCAGATATTCGTTGATATCTCCCAGAAATTCTTTCATTTTCCCATCACGGAATTCAAAGATCTTATCACAAAGGCCCTGCAGGAACTCCCTGTCGTGAGAGATTACGATCAATGTTCCTTCAAACTTTTGCAATGCCAGCTTGATAATCTCCTTAGACTGGATGTCAAGGTGGTTGGTAGGTTCGTCCATAATCAACGTGTTGAACGGACGCAATAACAATTTACATAACGCCAGACGGTTTCTTTCTCCCCCCGACAATACTTTGGTTTTCTTGGTAACAGCTTCCCCCTGAAATAAGAATGATCCCAGCAAATCTCTTACTCTAGGTCTGGTTTCTTCCGTAGCAGCATCTTCCGCTTCTTCCAGAACCGTTTTATCCGGTGTTAATACTTCTTCCTGGTTTTGGGCGAAGTATCCGATATTTACATTATGTCCTAAATTCCAGGTTCCTGTGTAGTCTTTGATTTCTCCTGCAAGAATTTTTGCCAAAGTTGTTTTTCCCTGTCCATTTTGCCCTAAAAGAGCAATCCTGTCTCCACGTTGGACCATAAAGTCTACGTTATCGAATATTTGCTTATTTCCATAAGCTTTTCCAAGATTAATGGCTTCAAAATTAACTTTCCCGGGAACAACCGATTGCACAAAACGAATATTGAATTTGGAAACATCTTCATTTTCCACCTCGATACGTTCTACTTTCTCAAGCTTTTTAATCAACGACTGGGCAAATGCGGCTTTGGAAGCACTTGCACGGAATTTATTGATCAGGTCCTCGGTGTGTTTTATTTCGGCATCCTGATTCTTTTTAGCCTGAATCAGCTTTTCTTTTCTGTCTTTTCTGAGTTCAAGATACTTGGTATAATTTGCCTTATAATCATCAACCTTTCTGTTATTAATATCAAAAGTTCTGTTACAAACAGAAGTCATAAACTGTTTATCGTGACTCACCAATACAATCGCTCCAGGATAATCTTTAAGAAAGTTTTCCAGCCAGATGATAGATTCCATATCAAGGTGGTTGGTAGGTTCATCTAGAAGCATTACATCATTCTTTTGAAGAAGCAGTTTTGCCAGCTCTATTCTCATTCTCCATCCTCCGGAAAACTCATCCGTAATTTTCTTAAAATCATCTGCTTTAAAGCCTAACCCGAATAATACTTTTTCCATATCGCCTTCCAGATTGTAAGCATCATGGTGCATTAAGAGGTCGTTTAACTCAGTCATTCTGTTGATCAAATCCGTATAAGAATCACTTTCATAATCTGTTCTTACCGTCATCTGATGATTCACCTCCTCAAGTTCATTTTTCCAGGCATTGATCTGTTCAAAAGCCTGCATGGTTTCATCCCAAACAGTTCTTCCTTTCACAAAATCCAGATCCTGCTTTAAGAAACCAATGGTGATATTTCCATCAGGGACTACATTTCCTTCGTAGAATGTAATTTCTCCGGAAAGCATTTTCAATAAAGTGGATTTCCCAGCTCCATTTTTACCTACTAAACCAACTTTATCATCCTTTTTAATTGTGAAATTCACATTTTGAAACAAATAGTTTCCCGAATGATGTAACCCTAGACCTTGAACCGAAAGCATTTAATGATATAATTTAAGAATTAATACTGAATATTTTTCGGGTGCAAAAATACGGAAAAAGAAATGAATAGACCAGAAATAAAAAAAGCCTCCTGTATGCGGCGCTTTATTATATAAGTTTCAAGTAAAAAGGGCGAACATCTGATTTATCGGTTTACTTAATAAATAATAGACCGTATCCAATCATCATTGTTTGGAATATTACTTTCATAAGCAAAATCTGTAATGACCATATCTTCCGGAAAAAACATTTCGGTCCGGAGAGCAGAATGAAAGTTATTATCTAAGGATTTACACGGAACATTCAGTCCATTGTTTATGATCTCCTTATACATTAAAGCTTGTGATTTTTGAAGTTGCCCTTTTTTATACAAACCGAAATTGGCTGAAATATGAATATAGCACGCAAGCTTTTCATAATCATATAAAGGTTTCTGGCCTGATTTAAGATTAACTGCGTATTTTTCCAGTTCATTATAAAGGGTTTCCAAATAAAAATGTTCCGGATCTAATGTAAAATCACTTTCACTAAAGTCAGTGATAAAAACCGGAGCCACGGAATTTGTCTGCATGAGCATTAAACTCCCGTACACTTTTGAAAGATCATTATATACCATTTCTTTTTCAACATATGCCTGGGACAGGATATCCCCCTCATCAATCCGGTGATTCCTTAAAGGTATATCCCATATTTTATTTTCTTCTGTGTCTTTGGCTGTCTCTTTTACATGAGAAATATAATCATTAACATCTGAAACCTCAAAATAATTTCCTGAAATATATACCGATTGTGAGCTATTAAGATACCCTCCACCAACATCCTCATGAACACCCGGAACAAAAATTTCTTTCCAGACGCATTTGTCAGTCATAAATTCGGAATCATTCATAGTACGGGAGTTCTCAAAAAAACCGGTCAGCGGAAAAAAATACCGGCACTCGTTCATCGCACATAAGTGAAGGGCATTTTCCACTCCTTGCGATAACTTTACGTGGTATTGGTTAAATGGAGCTGATTCTACAGTATCGAACACTCCAAGGAACTTTATTTTTATATGCCCTGAAATTGAAGGCCCCCGCTTTAACAGTTCATAGCAAAAATTCCTCGCCAGCATACCTCCTCTTCCAAATCCATAAACATAAAACTGATATTCTTTGGTTGTGTCTCTTATTTTATCTTCAATAAAAGCATATGCTCTCCGAAGTTTATCATCCGAAGAATAGCCGGAATATCCTATAGGATTTTTACAGGTAGCCTTTGCAAAATCACTGTCTTCGGAGCCTGTTATTGTTCCTATTCCTTCTACATATAATTTTTCATTCCCGTCGAATACTTTAAAAAGTTTATATATGTTGGTTGGCAAAGCGTGATAACTTATGTGATCCGTCAATGTTTTTTTATCTGAAGTTGCATTGAGTCCGTTACTTCCTGCCCCATCAAAAAAAATTCCGACGGATATTATAGTATTCTCCATAATAACAATTTTAAACATTTACCCTCTGCACATTTAACAGTAAGCCTTAAAAATTTTAGCTTTCAGCAGGATAAACATTTCAAATTAACCGTGAAAAAAAATGGAATAGTAGAGTAAAAGCTACCAAATAAAAAATTCCGTATTTCTACGGAATCATATTTTTTCTATTGAATAAATATGATTGATGATGGCATAGATCACAATACCAACTGTATTTTTAGCTCCTATCTTTTCAAGGACTCTTTGGCGGTGGCTTTCCACTGTTCTAGGGCTTATAAAAAGTTTTTCCGCAATTTCATTATTGGTAAACTCCTGGCAGATGAGTTTTACAACATCTTTTTCACGCTCGGAAAGTTCATCTTCCATTTCAAATAAGGATTTCTTTTTACTGGAAGAATTCATATATAAAAAAAGCATTTGATGATCTTCTGCCGTAAAATAAACTCCGTTTTTATGTACCATGGTAATGGCCTCAATAAATGTTTTTTTATTGGAATTCTTCGGAAGGAAAGCAGACACGCCCAGCTTTACCATATACCCCAAAATGGAACTTTTATAATGAGAGGAAAGAATAATGATCTTAAGATCAGGATATTTCTCTTTAAGAATTCCCACCAACTCAAAGCCGTTCATAGGTTGCATCTGCACATCCACGAGGGCAATATCCGGAAAACTATTCTCCGCAAGACTTTCTAAATTATTTATAAAATCGGGACCGTTATCTGAAGTAAGGGTCACGGAAATATTCTGCTCGTTTGATAACAGTAACTTTATTCCCTCGAGAATTAACTGTTCATCATCTATCAGTGCTATTTTAATCTTGGAATTCATTGTTGCATGGAATTTTAATAATTAGACGACTTCTTTTACCCGGTACATTCTTCCACTTATGGATGGCATTAATGGATTTGATCCTGGATTCAATATTTTTGATGCCCATCCCTTTTTTTACCAGGTTATAATCAAACCCTTGTCCGTTATCTGAAACCACAAGTGCTGTAATTTTCGAATAATCTTTAAGATAAATCCAAATCTTCGTGGCTTCTGAATGCTTGATAACATTGGTCGTAAACTCCTGTATAATCCGGTAAAGCTGAACCTCAATAAATATATCTTTCTTTTTATAATGAGATGCCACATGTAATGAAATATTAACCCTGTTGGATAGATTTGCGATTAATTCTTCGATGTATAAGACAAGTCCTACCGATTCCAGATTCACAGGATAAAGGGAATGAGATATTGTCCTTGCTGAATCGATAAGGGCAGACATTTGCCCATTGATGTTCTTTTTGATCAGTTCATCGCCTTTTGTATCGAGATTATTCAGCCACAAAGAGAGAATATTGAGTCTGTTTCCCATATCATCATGAATCATCACGGCAATCCTTTTCCGTTCTTCCTCCTGGGCCTTAATATTTTCCAGTACAAGCTTTTTCTGATGAAGGACTTCAGCTTCATGCTGTACATTCTTTTCTTTGATGATCCTGTCGACAAAAGTTTTGTATGCCAACAAAATAAATACTACGATAATTGCTATGGTAACAATTATAAGTATTAAAAAATCAATATGTAAGGTTATTTCTTTAATTTGATAAAAGTATATATAAACGAACCATACAAAATGCTTGACAGTATATTATTGGTTCCTAAAATTGTATAATAATCATCTTCTGACAAGGTGGCTATCTGATGTTGAACGATAAAAATAAAGACCGAAACAGAGTAATAGAAAAAAATACAGGCATCTACCAAGATAAACCTGTTGATGGCTTTATTATTTTTAATTTGTTGCAGTAAAGTAGATCCTGCAAAGCAAATAATGATGATGTTGGAAGTTACTTTTACAACATCATCATTAAAGTAAATCTTAAACGTTTTATTCATCAGTAAAAAACCGAGAGAAAGAACTGCTACCGGAATCCATCCGTATTTAGATATTCCCAGCTTTCTAATGAATAAACTTGTCAAAAGGAAAAATTCGCCAGCTATATAAATAGGGTACAAAAATGAAGTGTCCTTGTAATGCAGAACAACCGTTAAAAAATTAGTGGCCGCTTCAATGAAAAAAAGAAATCCGATATAAAAAACATATTGTTTTTCTTCCTTTTTAAGAACGGAATACTTTGCTATCCCAAAAATAAGGGAAACAAGAAGTAAAAAATTAGTGATACCCCACGTAGTAATAAAATAGCTATGCATTTATTGTTCTATAATTGACAAATTGGAGGACATGGTCTGGACCAGTCGTAGGTATTGGAAATAACTTCTACACTTCCTGTATTTTGCAGATCTTTATAAAATGAAATAAAGATGAGTGTTACCAATGGTCTCTGATAAATTTCAGAAAATTTGATTCCGAAAGAGCATATGATATAGCTCAATCCTTCTTTGGATGGACACAAATCTTCAACAGGCACATAGAATCTCTTAAAAATCCTTGCTCCTTTGAATTCATCACATTCCCTGTAAAACCAGGTAGATCCTTCATCTCTCCAGAGCTCAATAGCAGCAACAGCTTTATCCTGCTCCATTATCGGCATATTAGCTACCGGTAAATACATATCCGCTGTTTTATCTACCTGCTGAAGTTCCTTGGAAAGAACGGCGTTTTTTACTAATGTATATTCTTTGGTTTCTACTAAAGTAAGATTCGATGTAAGTTCTGCAAGAACACTGTATGGATATTCATTAACAGCAATTTTTTGTCCGTTGACATCAAGAGGGCAAAGGATCAGTACAAGCTGATTTTTGTATACCCCTATTTCAGAACAAAAATCATCACATTTATTGTTCTTTTTTAACCAATCAATCTGATCAAAGGAAAGGGTAAAAACATAATTGGGGGGAATAAGTTTTTTTATCGTTGAGTAATCTTTAGAACTGGTATCCCATGCGGCGATTGCAGCGGCATACTCTTCTCTGTTGAAAATTATCATATTTACATGGTTTTAGTGGCATAAAATTATGTAAACTAAACTACCTATGCAAATATACCATCTATAATTGAAGATTTATTAATATTTTTAAATATATAAGAATAGCCTATTCAAAGGCCTTTCCAAAGGAAGTGCTATCGTTTCTTTCAAGCAGACTTAATAGTTCCTCACTGTAATATGGTAACAGCTCTGTTGTTTTTCTTTGATGTAATAAATCCTCCCGGCACTCGCATAAAATTTCAACACCTTTTCAAGGGCAATTTCCATTTTAGGATTATACTTCAGGACATCATTAAACCGTATATAGGAGATATCAAAAGAGTTACCGTAGTTGTGGGAGCTGATTCCGAGGGAAGCATTGGAGTTTACTCGTCTTAGCCTGCATTGATCCTCAAGCGTTCTTGTCATGGATGAAACCGTAAAAGTATGTCCTTTTGTTTCTTTACTGAACCTGGCTCCCATTTTCTCGAGTGTTGTTTTTGCCTTGGAAACCATATACGGCCTACTATAATCCAGTTTTTGAACCCGATAACCTTTTCCTAACTTTTTTATTTTATGAAATTTTCCACTGTTGATGTATTTCTGAACCGTTTTACTATTTGTTAATAATTTTACACCAAAGCTCCTTGAAGCATCGAGATGCGGCTTATAAAGCGGAGTCGGCTCTACCTTTAAAACCTCTGCAAGATCGTAACAGATCCCTATTTTTTTTGAAGATTGCCCATAATGAAAACATCCTATAAAACATCCAAAAATCAAACAAAGAATTTTTTTCATTCGCCGTTTTTTTTAATTAAAAAAATGAAAAATAAACATTTATGCAATGTAGTTCAACCATAAGAGATGTATATTTAAAATATATACTTCAATAAATCCTATATTACATTATCATATTCACACTCGTTAATCAATTTAATTTAATTCTTTTTAAAAATTAATTTGAAAATCTGAAATTTAAACTATAAATTTGGTTTCAATATAAAAATAAACATTATGATAAAAAAACTTTTTGCTGAATTTTTCGGCACATTTTGGCTTGTTTTTGGCGGTTGCGGTAGCGCAGTCTTTGCCGCCGGAGTTCCCGATATCGGTATAGGTCTTTTAGGTGTTGCTTTAGCATTTGGTCTTACAGTGCTTACCATGGCATACGCTGTAGGTCATATATCAGGTGGACATTTTAATCCTGCAGTTACTTTCGGCCTTTTAGCCGGAGGAAGATTTCCTTTCAAGGATCTGATTTCATATGTTGTCGCACAATGTCTCGGAGCAATTGCAGCAGCAGGATGTCTTTACATTATACTGAATGGAGCCGGAGCTTTCAGCGCCGAAGGGCCCGGAGCCTTTGCAACGAATTTCTATGATATGCCAGGTTATAACAACAGAAGCTATTCAATGGGGGCAGCTTTCTTAGCAGAATTTCTGTTAACAGCTTTCTTCCTTATCGTTATTATGGGCGCAACGGATAAATGGGCTAATGGGAAGTTTGCAGGAATCGCTATTGGTCTTGCTTTAACCCTGATCCATCTGATCTCCATCCCAATTACAAATACTTCTGTAAATCCTGCAAGATCTTTGTCTCAGGCATTATTCGTAGGAGGAGCTGCCATGTCCCAATTATGGTTGTTCTGGGTCGCACCTATCCTTGGTGGAGTTGCCGGTGGGATAATTTATAAGTTTTTACTTCAGCGGTCAGACAATGAGGTCGCTGCTTAATCATAAAAAAATCCTGTCGATCTGACAGGATTTTTTATTTTCTTTTTTTAATATCGAACGGGTTTTTAAAAATCAGTTCTTCATGTTTTCCTTTAACTTCCATTTTTTTCTGAAGTAAATTCAAAGCCATTTTTCGGATAAAAAGGTCTTTATCATTAAGCTTCCAGTAAGAATCCATATGTACCTGTACCGGTTTTTTAATGTGATAAAATTCCGTTTCCCATGTATCCTCATTATGATAAAACTCAATAAGCCCACAATGTTCCGGAATCTGTTCATGATCGACCATTCCCATAGGAAGGAGAAAGCTGAATGCGTTACAAATATAATCACCACATGAAATTTTGTCGTGTTTTAAAAATTTTTCTCCTGTAGATGCATTCTGATAAGATTTTTTGAAATCATTCTTAAAATCACTTTTAGAGAGTTTAATCTCTATTTCATGGCTTAGCCCCATAGCATCAATAATCAAAATATCAGCTTCCCAATCTGAATGAAAATGATTGGTTAAAACAAGTTCTTTCTCAAAGTCACAATGAGAATGAATGAATGCATGAACAAGTTCTTCAATTTTTAACATATTTCTTTTGGGCTTAAGGTTGGGAACGAGAGATTTAAGAGGGTAAGCTCTGGAAACTTTGAGATGAAATCTAAGGCTTGCACATTACGCATACCTCAGCTCACCAATAAACTGCATCCCCTGATATCTGAATGATCTATCCTTCCGAGGATCTGAAATTTATTTTTCGGAAGCATCTTACCCAGATCCTGAGTCGCAATAAAGGAGCAGGAATGAAAATTCGCCAAATCGATAATATTCACAGCACCTGTTCTTCCTTCTTTTTCATAGGTTAAAGGGTCTTCAGCATTTCTCACCAACACCCGCATCCATTTCGGACATTCATACTCGTTATTTCCTAAAGAGTACGCCTGTGATAAAAGTTCTGTCATAGAATACTCGGAATATATGGCATTGGTGTTAAAACCTTTTTGTAAAATCACCAACAGTTCATCTTTTGTCATTTCTTCTTTACGTCCCTTCATTCCTCCTGTCTCAATTATTATAAGATTTTTAGAAAAACCAATCGGCTCATCACCTCTTTGGGAGGCACAAAAATCCAAAAAATCTAAAAGCGCGAAAGAAACCCCGAAAAGAATTACTTTTTTACCCTTCAAAATTTTTAAAAGTTCAAATAAGTCAGCATGATTGTATAAAAAATATCCGTTTTCAGACTGGGCAGAAACATTCATTAAGTAATCCACCATATAAATCAGAGAAGAATTTTTCTTTTCCAGGTAGCTCGGAAGAAGGCCAAGAAATATAAAATCCTCAGGTTTTCCGATAAACTGTTCAAAACTCTTATAAATACTTTCCCTATACAGATTTTCATTGGCAATGAAATGTTTTGACAAATTCATCTGCGTGGTTCCGGAGCTTTGAAAATATAGGTCAGCGACTACTCTTTTGTCAAGGATTTGATGATTTTTAAACATCTCAATGGGTAAAAATGGAATTTTTGTCACTGTGTCAACAGTGTCAGGATCAATTTTCAGATAATCTACAAATTTCCTGTATACATCAACATTTTCATATTGATAGCGAAATGTTTTTAATGAAGCATTTAAAAAATCCTGTTCAGTTCGTATGTTGAATATATTTTCCAATTTTCTAAATTTTTAACATTCTTTTGATCTCATTTTTAACCGGTTATCCTTACAACATTCTTTTTTAATATTTTTTTAATATAAATTGAAATTTTTGGTCAAATTCTTGCAATACTATTTTCGGAATATGGATTAAAAACAGAGTGAATTTATTCATTCGAAGATTACCTCTTTTAGAGGTAATTTTTTTTTGCCTTATCATCAAAAGTTTTTAATTCAAAATCTTTTTCAAAGACCCCGTAGGTAAAGTAAGAAATCCAATCTCCGAGATTGATGTATTTAGCTTTATGTTCGAGCTCTAAAACCATGGGAAGGTGACGATGTCCATAAATGAAATAATCAATTTTCTCTGTTTTCAATTTTTCTTTTGAATAGATGATCAGAAACTCTTTATCCTCTCCTAAAAATGCTTTATCCTCTTCACCGGAAATCATTTTATTTTTCTGAGAAAGATATAACGCAATCTTCATGGCAATATCCGGATGAAGCCATTTAAAAGCCCATTGTGCAATAGGATTAGTGAATAACTTTTTCATTCTTTTATATCCCTTATCCCCCGGGCCCAAACCATCTCCATGGGCAAGAAGGAACTGCTTGCCACCCATTTCAAAATATTGCCTCTTATAGAATACAGTACATCCGATTTCCTCTTCCAGATAATCTTTCATCCATAAATCATGATTTCCCACAAAGAAATAAACATGAATCCCACGATCCTTCAGTTCAGCAATTTTTCCTAATACACGAACGTATCCTTTGGGAATAACATATTTCCATTCATGCCAGAAGTCAAAAAGGTCACCCATTAAAAATAAAACCTGAGCATCTTCCTTTATCTCATCCATCCAGCGTATAAACTTCTCCTCACGAACCTTGCTTTGTTTAGGATCAGGAGCGCCAAAATGCTGGTCGGATGCAAAATATACTTTTTTTCCAGGTTGTAAATTGATGGTTGTCTTTAGCACTGGTTGAGTTTTTTATTGAATACAATTATACATTATCTTCTGCAAACCATTCCCCGTAAGAGTTTTCAGTTTCATGAAGTTTAAGATAAGCTAAAGAAACCTCAGCAGGAAGCTTAGATTTTATTTTAGCAGCGATAGCATACAGCATATTTTCGCATGTAGGCTGGAAATTACAATAGATTACTTTATGCCCTCTTTCTTCAAGATCTTCACCCAGTTCCTTATGCGGCGATAATCCGTTGATCAATACTGCATGATCCCAAACATCTACAATTTCAGATTTTACGATACTTTTAATATCACCAAAATCCACTACCATCCCATTTTTAGGGTTTTCCAAATCATTAATAGGCTTTCCTTTCACTGTTACAAACAGCTTATAGGAATGTCCATGCATATTTTTACACTTTCCATCGTAATTATACAGCACATGTGCTGTTTCGAATGTAAAAATTTTTGTAATACGTATCATGATGCAAAGATAAGGAATTTGGGCTGAGTATGGGCCACATGCCAAGGAGTACAATCAAATGAACGGTGATATTTAAATCTTCTCCAGCCAATCACTTTTCAGCCTTTGAATCCTTTGTGTTTTAGAATCAATAAGAACCCAAAGTGTTAATGAATCTACCACAAGCTCTCCATTACAATAAAATTCAACTTTCCTGGGTTGCCTGATTCCTTCAGGATTTTTAGGATATGTTTTTACTGTAATAATATCATTCAGATAGACTTGCTTTTTGTATTGGATATGATGATCAAGCAGCATCCAGATATCTTCAGGGTATTCAGTTAAATGCTTTACAGAATCCCAATGTTCGGTTGCAATTTCCTCTACCCAACTCACATATTGTACATTATTGACATGCTTATTCTGATCTATATTTTCTTCTGTTACCTTGATCTGCTTTTCATACACTAGACTCATCTCTCTTCAAAATTTATCCAAAAATAAGGCATAAAAAATAAAATCTGCCAAAACAGGAAATACCTTTCCTGTTTTATTATTTTAATTTGATCAAAAAAAACAGAATCGAATAAATCCGATTCTGCTTTTATATCATAACTTAAAAGTTTTCACTTAGTTTTTGCAGCGGGTTTAGTGGCTGTTGCAGTAGCTCCCAGTTTGGTTTTTACAGCCGGTGTAATATCCTCGCTTCCGTCTGTATATACCAGATTGTTGGCTCCCTGCGCTGATGAAGTATCAAATACATAGCTCAGATTTCTTTCTTTTGCTACAGCAGAAATCGCATTTTGGATTTTTTGCTGTACCGGAGTAAATAACTCGGTCTGTTTAGCAGAAACCTCCTTCGCCGCCTGACCTCTGGCATCTTCTATCTTTTTACCTAATGTCTGTAATTCTGTTTGTGCAGCCATCAGCTCTTTGGTAACAGCCTCTTTATTGGCTTCACTCAATGTCTTCTCTTTATCTTGAGCTGCCTTAAGTCTGGTTTGATATTCTGTGATCAACTTCTCAATTTCAGCCTGCTTGGTTTTAGTCAGGTTATCAATAGTAGAAGTTACCGTTTTCACCTCAGACATACTTGCAAAAATATCATCAGAGTTTACATGGCCAATCTTCTGTTGGGCGTGAGCAGCGTTAGCCGTTAGCGTAAGTCCTGCTGCAATAAAAAGTACCTTAATTAACTTCATTTTTTTATTAAATTGTTTAAAAAACACTATTTTTTAGTTTTCAAATATAATACAAATTTTCATTAGTTTTTTAAACCTTTATTCCCGTCCAAAAGCCTGCAGACCTGAGAATATTTAATTTCTTCATCGCAAAAATCCTTCCCAACATGGAGAAGGATTTCAAACAATATGTATAATGTGGAAAAAACTTACTTTTTAATGAAACTGTGCTATTTCAGTAGAGTCTTTCATGGCGACAGTTGCTGAAGAACCACTTGTTACCACATTCTGAATCTCATCAAAATATCCGGTTCCTACAAAAGACTGGTGTTTCACAGCCCTGAACCCTTTTTGCTGTAAAGCAAACTCACGTTCCTGTAACTCGGAATATCCAGCCATTCCTTTTTCTTTATATGCTAATGCCAGCTCAAACATTGCTGTATTGAGTGCATGGAAACCAGCCAACGTGATAAACTGGAATTTATATCCCATTTTGGCAAGCTCCTCACGGAAAGTAGTCATTTCCTCAACACTTAATTTGGCAGCCCAATTGAATGAAGGTGAACAGTTATACGCTAACATTTTTCCAGGAAATCTGGCATGGATTCCCTCAGCAAATCTTCTTGCCTGTTCCAGATCAGGATTAGACGTTTCCATCCAGATCAGATCAGCATAGGGCGCATACGATAAACCACGGTCAATTCCTTGCTCCACTCCGTTCTTCACAACATAAAATCCTTCTGAAGTCCTCTCTCCGGTCACAAATTTCTTATCTCTTTCATCAATATCTGAAGTCAGCAGGTCTGCGGCGTCAGCATCTGTTCTTGCAATAATGACACTCGGAACCCCTGCTACATCGGCAGCTAAACGGGCAGCTATTAATTTATTGATGGCTTCCTGAGTAGGTACCAATACCTTACCTCCCAAATGCCCGCATTTCTTTGCAGAAGACAGCTGGTCTTCAAAATGAACCGCAGCAGCTCCGGCCTCGATCATCTGTTTCATCAGTTCAAACGCATTCAGATTACCTCCAAAGCCAGCCTCTGCATCAGCAATAATAGGAACAAGGTATTCTTTATCGCCACCTCCGTTTACAGACTGGATCTGATCCGCTCTTAACAGAGCATTATTGATTTTCTTAACTACAGAAGGAACGGAGTTCGCTGGATACAAAGATTGATCAGGATACATTTCTCCTGATAAATTCGCATCAGCAGCCACCTGCCAGCCCGAAAGGTAAATAGCCTCCAACCCGGCATCTACTTCCTGTACTGCCTGATTTCCTGTTAATGCGCCCAATCCTGCTACAAAATCCTGAGTCGTAAGCTTCTCCCAGAATTTTTTAGACATTTCAGTGGCGATCGTGTAATCGATCGTATAAGATCCTCTGAGCTTTAAAACCTCTTCAGCTGTATAAGGTCTTTGTACTCCCTTCCAACGTGGATTGTTCAGCCAATCCTGCTCTAAAGCCTGAATTTTTTCTTGTTTCGTTTTCATAATATTTTGATTTGTATTTAGTTATAAATTATTTTTATAAAATTCGGAATACGAGTTCTACAGGTTTATCATTGGAATTCCATCAGCTTGACCAAAAAGAACATATCGCTCATAGATTCAATGATTTCAAAAACCAACTCGAAAAACTATATCGGATTCTTACCCACAACTTTTCATTCTCAAACGCGTTGATACCTAAATAAAAGGATACGCTTTCAAAGTGAGGAATTCTTCAAATTTTTCTGAGAAGATCAATTCGTTAAAAAGCTCTTTAGCCAGATTAAATTTCCCGTTTTTAAAGCGCTCTTCACCTACATATTTTTCAATGGTATCCATCTCTTCTCTTTCCCACTGAAGAACCATTTCTCTGGTAAGAATCCGGTCATCAATTAAAACAGCCTCATTCTTCAGCCATTGCCAGATCTGTGTCCGTGAAATTTCTGCGGTAGCTGCATCCTCCATAAGATTATAAATAGCCGCTGCACCTATACCCATCAACCAACTTTCGAGATAAAGAATTCCTACATTAATATTTTTACGAACACCTCTTTCACTAATCTCTCCCTTAGGAATTTCCAGCAGATCACTTTCCTTGATTTGATAATCCACTTTCTTGTCAATTTGGTTTTTTGAAGGCATATATTCGTCAAAAATATCTTTAGCCAAAGAAACCAAAGCAGGATGGGCTACCCAGGTGCCATCATGCCCATTTTTTACTTCACGCTCCTTATCTGCTTTTACTTTTTCAAAGGCAATATGATTCGCCTGATCATCATTTTTTATAGGAATCTGAGCAGCCATTCCTCCGATGGCATGTACATTTCGTTTGTGGCAAATTTCAATCACCCTTTTAGAATAGGCAGTCATAAAGGGGGAGGTCATAGTTACCTGATCACGATCCGGTATTATAAATTCAGGAAGGTTTCTGAATTTTTTAATAAATGAGAAAATATAATCCCATCGTCCGCAGTTCAATCCTGCGCTGTGTTCTTTTAGTTCGTATAAAATTTCATCGATCTGAAACGATGCGGTGATCGTCTCTATTAAAACCGTAGCCTTAATCGTACCTCTTGGAATCTGAAGGTAATTTTGGGCAAAATCAAAAACTTCATTCCACCATCTGGCTTCTTTATAGTGTTCCAGTTTGGGAAGATAAAAGTAAGGACCACTCCCCTTTTCAAGAAGCCTTTGTGCATTCCTGAAAAAATAAATCCCAAAATCAACCAATGAACCGGAAGCCTCTTCACCATTGATCTCGATATGCTTTTCATGAAGATGTAATCCTCTTGGACGAACCAGTAATACGGCGGTCTTTTCCTGCAATTGATATGCTTTCCCTTCTCGGGTTTTAAAATCTATACTTCTGCTAATAGCATCTGAAAGATTAATCTGCCCTTCCATGCAGTTTTTCCATGTAGGAGCATTGCTGTCCTCGAAATCTGCCATAAATGTGGATGCTCCAGAATTAAGCGCATTGATGATCATTTTACGATCTACCGGACCCGTAATTTCAACTCTCCGGTCAAGTAAATCTTCAGGCAATGGCGAACATACCCAATCTCCATTTCTTATTTCTTCTGTCTGAGGTAAAAACCTGGGAAGATTTCTGCGATCAAAATCAAGCTGAGTTTCTTTTCTTTCTTCTAAAAGATCAAGCCTTTTAGCATTAAAGTTCTGGTGAAGTTCAATCAGAAACTCTATCAATTCGGGATTGAAAATCTCTTCAAACTGGCTTTGAGCCTTTATTCTTAATTGGGTGGTTGTTTCCATAACTCATTGATTTTGTGATTTGATATTACAAACATAAATAAAAATTTTCACAATTAGCGAACGTTCGCTAATTATTTTTAAAAATTATTATGCGAATAATCGCAATCAAATATCTATATTTGAGTAATGAATGCAGAAAGTGATTTTATTAAAACGGTTTTCGGTCTTAAACTGAAGCAGCTGAGACAAAAGAAAAATTGGTCTCTGCAGGACCTTGCCGTAAAAACAGGGTTATCAAAATCTTACCTCAACGAAATTGAGAACGGAAAAAAATACCCCAAGCACGATAAGATTATCCAGCTTTCCGAATCTCTGAACTGCACATTCGATGATCTGGTTTCTACGAAACTAGACAAAAGCCTGGCTCCGTTTAATGAAATTTTACAATCGGATTTTTTTAAAGAAGTTCCCCTGGACCTTTTCGGAATAAATAAAAATAACCTCATCAGCATCATCAGTGATGCCCCCAAAAAGGTCACCGCCTTTATCAATGCACTGATTGAAATATCTCAAAACTACAATCTGGGAAAAGAGCGTTTTTATTTTGCCGTATTGCGATCCTTCCAGGAACTTTATGATAATTATTTTCCTGATATCGAAGAAAAAGTTTTATCCTTTGCTCAGGAGCATTGTTTAGAGTTCAGTAAAAATCTGGATCCGGATATTTTACAAAATATCCTCAATGAAAAATTCAATTACACGATTCAATCCAAAGATTTCGAACCTTTTGGAACATCCGTGCATCTCCGTTCATTATTTATTCCTGAAAAAAAACTTTTACTGCTCAACAGCAAATTAGAAAAAGACCAGAAGACATTTATTCTCGCTAAAGAAATTGGTTTTAATGTTCTTGAATTAAAAAACCGCCCCAACACCTACTCATGGCTGGATTTTGGAAGCTTCGAGGAAATCCTGAACAATTTCTATGCGTCCTATTTCGCCGGCGCACTATTGATTTCGAAAGAGCAGATTATAGAAAATACTTCTGACTTCTTTTTACAAAATAGCTGGAAACCCAAAAGCTTCATCCATCTCATTGAAAGCTTTACGAATTCTCCGGAAACATTTTATTACAGGCTGACTAATGTCCTGTCTTCAGAATTAGGAATAAAAGATTTGTTTTATTTATGCCTGGTTAAAAAGAAAGATTCCGAAAGAATTCAGATTTTAAAAGAACTGCATCTGAATCACCAGCAGGCTCCTCATGCTAATGCTACGAATGAACATTATTGCAGAAGATGGATTGCTGTAAAAAATCTTCAGGATTTAACGGAAAATGAAACATTAACGGACGCTCAGATTTCCCATTATAAAGATCAGGGAATAAGTTATCTCGTTATTTCCACTTCCCAGAAAAACCCTTTTTCAGACGGCAGTAACCGAAGCTACTGTCTGGGAATATTATTAAATCCTCAAACAATAAAGAAAATAAACTTTATCAAATCTCCAAGTTTACCAACGATCAACGTGGGGGTAACCTGTGAATCCTGCAGTATTGCAGATTGTGAAGTAAGACAAGCTCCACCGGTTCGTCTTGAGAAGGAATATTTTAATCAGAGTATGAAAAATTCCATTGAAAAAATCCGAAAGGAAGTAGAATCTCAGGGTTAAAAAGGATTACATTCTTTCATTACTTCTTACCTCTTTCATTTTTCAGCTAATAAACTTATATTAGTAAAAACACAAAAATGATTCTTGACCTTCTTTTCCCCAATCGTTGCATCCACTGCAACCGGATCATCGATGCAGATCTTCTGGTATGCTCCTCCTGTTTTGAACATATTCATTTTACCCATTTCAATTATTTAGAAGATAACCTGTTTAAAGAAAAATGCAAATTATTGTTTCCGGTTGAAAACGCATATGCGCTCATGTATTTTGAGGAGGAAAACTTAAGCCGTAAGATCATCCACGAATTAAAATATAAAAACAGGGAAAAAACCGGCAAAGTGATTGCAAACTGGACAATCGGGAGACTGGATTTTAAAAATAACAAACCTGATTTACTGGTAAGCGTTCCACTTCATCCTAAAAAAGAAAGAGAAAGAGGATATAATCAATTGCATCTGTTTACAGAAATACTATCCAGCCAATATCATATTCCATTTGACCATCACCTGATCAAAAGAAATTACTATTCACAAGCTCAGGCCCTAAAAGATAAAAAACATCGCCTAAAAAATGACAACACTTTTTCAATATCCAAAAAGCTATCCGACAAACATATTTTATTAATTGATGACGTTTTTACCACCGGCAATACGATCGCAACTATAGCATGGGAAATCTTAAATAGCGGCAATAACAAAGTGAGCATTCTGGTAATGGCAATAGATTAACCTCTAACTTCTAACCTCTACACCTTACTTCCAGCTTTCAATTCTTTTTCATAATTTTCCGGATAAACTAATAGATATGAAAAACCTGCTTTTACTGCACGGTGCTTTAGGGCACAGTGATATTTTCAAACCTTATCTAAAGGACTTATCAAAACAATTCAATATACACACCCCTCTTTTTTCAGGGCATGGAAACACTGAAATTCCGCAAGATGGTATCAGCATAGAAAAATACACTCAGGAACTGGCTGAATACTGTAAGCAACAAAAACTCAATGATGTTTATATTTTCGGACACAGCATGGGTGGCTATGTTGGTCTCTGCTATGCTCTGCAGGTACCGGAAAAAGTAAATTCCGTATTGACATTAGGCACAAAATTCGACTGGACAGAGGAGCAGGCTTTAAAGGAAAGTACAATGCTTGACCCTGAGACCATTCTTTTAAAAATTCCAAAATATGCTGAACAACTGGAATTACAACACGGCTCCCAATGGAAAGAGCTGCTTCCCGCAATTGCCGGCATGATGGTTTCTTTAGGTAAAAAACCACCGCTAAATTCAGATAGTTTATCAAAGATTACAACTCCAGTCCAGATCATGGCCGGAGACCATGATAATATGGTAACATTGGAAGAGACCGTTCAAACCTATCGTCGTATTCCTAACGCAAGATTAATGATACTTCCGGACACCAGACATCCAATGGAAAAAGTACGTCCGGTATTATTGATGGATATAATGAAGGATTTCTGGAATCTGTATTAATTACCGCTGTAATTTTTCACCATAGCTAAGGTCACCGGCATCTCCCAATCCGGGAGTAATGTAGCCTTTGGAAGTCAGTTGATCATCAATAGCACCTACCCAAATTTTTGCTTCAGGATAAGCTTTTTCAATTGTTTCTACTCCTTGTTTAGATGCGATGGCCGCTACAATGTGCAATTGAGTAGGTGTTCCGTGTGTGAGTAAGTCTTTGATTGCTTCAATTAATGACGCTCCTGTAGCCAGCATAGGATCTCCCACGATTAAAGGTCTTCCTTCAATACTTGGACAAGTAAGATAATCCTGCTTGATCGAAAAATAATCGTTGGCATCATGTTTTCTATAGGCTGCTACAAAACCGCAATCAGCTTTATCCAAATAATTTAATATTCCCTGAAATAGAGGAACTCCTGCCCTAAGAATAGTAGTAATCACTGGTTGTACTGCAATTTCCCTAACCTTTATCGTATCCAGAGGAGTCTGGATTTCAACTTCTCTTTGCTCAAGTTCTTTACTGATTTCAAAAGCGGCAATCTCTCCGATACGTTCCATATTTCTACGGAATCTCAATCGGTCATGTTGAACATCTACATTACGCAGTTCGTTAATCCACTCATTAACAAGAGAAAAGTTTTCAGATAAAATAGTAACCATGAAATTTTAAATTTTAATTAGAGTTGGTGGGCTTTAATTCCTGCAAAATTACAATTAAAAAACGAAATCCGAGATTGAACGTAAACAGAAATAAAGTATATTTATGAAAGTTTCCCAACACATCTTTACATAAAAAAATCTTGAATGATGAAAAGTTTAATCTTAGGAAAAATAGCTCCTGAATTTTTAAAGGAAGAGACTCTTCCCGGGTTATTAGCTCCTATTTTTGAAAAATACAAAAATAAAACAGCATTTATATTTAATGGTAAAAAACTCTCTTATGAAGAACTCAATAACTGGAGTAATGCAATTGCTTTACAGCTTCACAATGAAGGTATAAAGCCGGGCGATAGTGTCGGGGTTTGGTATCCCCGAAGTATGGAGCTTCCAGTTGCTATTTTAGGAATATTAAAGGCCGGAGCCTCTTATGTTCCACTGGACCGGGAGATGCCTGAAGACAGGATAAGAAAAGTTTTTACAGACATTCATGTAAAAGCTTATTTCTCTGATGCAGATGCCGGAATCCATTGTCGGCCTCTAGCCATTGCCCCACAACCGGACACCACTATCCCTCCAATCAGCGATCCGATTAGCTCCGATCAATGGGCATACGTGTTATTTACTTCCGGAAGTACCGGAAATCCTAAAGGAATTCCAATTTCCCACAGGAATATCTGTCATCTTATAAGATCTGAAGAAGATTTCATAGGAATAAAAGATACCGATATTGTATATCAAGGGTTTTCTGTCTCCTTTGACATGTGGTGTGAAGAGGTATGGATCAGTCTTTTTTCCGGTGCAACGATATGGATTGCAGATGCCCTTACTGTAAAAGCTATTGATGAATTAAGTGAGGTATTAATCAGGAATAAAATCACTGTTCTTCATGCAGTACCCAGTATCTTAGCCATCATCGAGGAGGTTCCTTCAGTGAGGATCATCAATACAGGGGGTGAAGCATGCACAAAACAAGTACAGGAAAAATGGGCAAAGCCTTACAGAACCTTCATCAACAGCTATGGTCCCACGGAAACTACAGTATCTTCCAACATGGCTAAGCTGAAGGATGATGACGAGCTTACGATTGGCCATCCTCTACCCAATTATCATCTTGCTGTGGTTGATGAAAATCTGAATATCATACCACGAGGAGAAAGGGGTGAAATGATCATTTCTGGTCCCGGAGTCAGTAATGGCTATTTCAACCTCCCGGAACTAACAGATCAAAAATTCCTGAAAAATCCATTTCCTGAACTTCCCGGCGATACCATTTACAAAACTGGAGATGCTGTTATTATACGGGAAAACGGTTTTATAGATTTTCAGGGAAGAATAGATGACCAGATCAAACTCCGTGGCTACAGGATTGAATTGGGAGAAATAGAAGCCCGGTTGAATCAGCTTCCCGGCATTTCTTCAGCAGCTGTTGCCGTGAAAGAAGACGCTAACGGACAGGGGCAACTCGTTGGCTATACTGTAATGAGTGACGATCATGAATTCGATGAAAATACAATACGTAAAGAGTTAGCAAAGTTTCTGGCACCTTATATGGTTCCCGTCTCGATCATCAAAATGAAGGAAATGCCCAGGATGCCGAGTGGAAAAATTGACCGAAAAAAACTGCCGGTTCCTGAAAGCTTCATCAGTCATGAGAAAAGTGAAGACATTGAAATAAATCCTGAAGCTCCTATCGAAGAAAAACTTTTGCAGACCCTTCATTGGATGTTTCCAGGAAAAGAGATCCAATTACATCAGGACTTTTTTACGGATCTGGGAGGACATTCCTTGCTTGCTGCAACATTAGTTTCTCACCTCCGGCAAAAAGCAGGGATTCCTTACGCTTCTTTAAAAGATATTTATGAAAACAGGCCGCTTTCCGCTTATTCAGATTGCCTTAAAAATAAACACACTGAAAAGGCATCCGATCAGGAACCGTTTACAAGAGTTTCGTCCTTTCAATATTATGCCTGCAATCTTGCACAGACTATTTCTTTACTGGTTGTTTTTGCATTATTTAGTGTACAGATATTTTTCCCCTATCTTAGTTATTATTATTTCCAGCTTAATGGGTACGGAACCGGATTAGCCCTGTTAAGTGCTATTCTTTTGTATACACTCATACCACCGGTTTATTCTGTTATTATTCTTTTAACAAAGTGGCTTTTTATCGGAAAAATAAAAGAAGGTGATTATCCGTTGTGGGGCTGGTATTACTTCAGATGGTGGCTTTGGAAAACCGTAAAAAGACTGATGCCTTCAGAATTTATTGTTGAAACCCCATTGTATCCGAAATATCTGAAATTATTAGGTGTACAAGTTCATCCGAGCGCACAGCTTAGCCTTTTACCTATTGCAGCTGAAGATCTTGTTACCATTGATCAAAACGTAACCACGAGCTCAGGATGTAGTATTGATAATGCATCTGTAGAAAATGGAGTGCTTAAAATAAGAAAAGTACATATTAAAGCACACGCTTATCTTGGTTCTTCAGCTATCGTATGTGGTAATACTGTCATTGAGGAATTCGGAGAACTTCAGGATCTCAGCTGTTTAAATGAAGGAAATACGATCGGATACGGTGAAGTCTGGGATGGTAGCCCGGCTGAAAAGCTAAGAACAAAAAGTAAGGAAGAGACGCAGATTCCACAGCTGGTTTCTGTCGCAAAAAGAAACAAGTATGCTATCATATATGCATGTTCTCTTTTTTTCTTCCCACTTTTAATCGTTTTACCGCTTGCTCCAACATTGTACACCTTGTATTATCTGGACGACCGTTCAGCGGATTACAGCTTCTATTACCTATGGCAGGCACCTATTCTATCTACAATCTACATATTAATTTTTATCGGGGTTGTCAGTATTATCACAAGGTGCCTGCAATACCGTATGAAGCCGGGAATATATCCTGTTTACAGTTTTATCTATTATCGGAAATGGGTAAAAGATCAGATATTTAATCTTGCATTAACCGTCGTACATCCTCTTTTTGCTTCGATTTATATCAGTAAATTTTACAGGATGATGGGAGCTAAAGTGGGCAGAAATTCAGAGATCTCTACAGCAAGCGATGTTTCCCACAATCTTCTGGAAATTGGAGAGGGATCTTTTATTGCTGACGCGGTCATCCTGGGGGAACATGATGTAAGAAATGAAAAACTGATCCTGGCAAAAACCAAGATCGGCAACAATAGTTTTGTAGGAAACAGCGGATTGATCCCACAGGGATATGAATTAGGAGATAATATGCTGATCGGCGTGCTAAGCAAAGCTCCGAATGAAGAACAACTTAAAAACTCTTCTGAAAAAGACTGGTTTGGATCTCCGCCAATCGGACTTCCCTCAAGACAAAAATCGGAGAGCTTTGACAATAGCCTTACCTACAACCCTCCCTTCAGTCTTAAGTTTGCACGTGCTATTGTGGAGGGAATCCGGATTATTCTGCCTCAAACCATTATTATTATCTGCAGTGTATTATTTATTGCCTACACCAGCAATTATCTTGAAGGAAGAATCCATCATTTGATCTTATTTTCTCCATTTTATTATCTGGGAATTGTAGCCCTACCTTCCTTTTTCTTTACGGTAATCCTTAAATGGGTTCTCGTTGGAAAGTATAAAAAAACAGAAATGCCCATGTACAGCCTAAAAGTCTGGTTGAGTGAAGGAATAACTACAGTATATGAGGCACTCCCTGTAATCTTCTTTCTTGATTTCCTGCGGGGAACGATGTGGCTTCCTTTCTTTATGAGATTTTTGGGTGTGAAGATCGGTAAAAGGGTGTGGCTCAATACAACAGATATTACAGAGTACGATATGGTAACGATAGATGACGAAGCAATGTTGAATGAAGACTGTGGGCCGCAGACGCATCTTTTTGAAGATCGTATTATGAAAATAGGAAGTGTAAAAATCGGTAAGCAGACAACCATTAATTCAAGAACCATTATTCTTTACAATACCGAAATAGGTAATAATGTAAATGTTGATGCTCTTTCACTGATCATGAAGGGCGAGGTACTTTCTGATAATACATCCTGGCACGGAAGCCCGATACGAGGAAAATAAAAAAATTATATTATGAACTTTACAATCCGAAAAATAAAAATATCAGACCATCTCCCCATTGTGGATGAGTTGGTAGGAGAGCTTCATGTTTCTGAAAAGGAAATGAATGAGAAAACAGCCGACTGGGGCAAGATCAGAAAACATTATTTGCGCTTTATGACCGACTGTGAGGAAGAGAATAACGGAACATTTCTTATTGCTGACGCAGAGGGAAAAGCTATTGGTTTTTTATTCGGGTATATTGATGAAAAAGATGACAGCAACTTTGAACTAGGAGATGCAGACGACCTGTATGTTTCTGAAGGATATGTAAAGCAGGAATATAGAAAACACGGAGTTTACACTGCCCTAAACAAAGCATTTGAAGAAACCTATAGAGATTTTAATATCCGGAAAATTTACAGATTTACTTTATGCAGTAACCATATTATGCAAAGCTGGCTTGATAAACAAGGCTATAAACCTGTCCGGTTAATGTATGAAAAGTGGCTGTAAAGGATAAAATATATTTGATGAAAGAAAAAAAGTTCTGGTAAGATATTTCTTACCAGAACTTTTTAAATATCGATTATTACTTTGTGACACTTTTTTAATAAGCGCAGACGAAGTCATTATTTTTGTCTGAAATATACCTCGATAGGAACTCCGGTAAATCCGAATTCTTTTCTCAATTGATTTTCAGTAAATCTCTTATACGGCTCTTTTATATATTGTGGAAGATTACAGAAGAATACAAACTGCGGTGACGGCGTAGGAAGCTGCACACAATATTTGATTTTAATGAATTTTCCTTTATTTGCCGGAGGTGGAGTTTGTTCGAAAATAGGAAGCATCACTTCATTTAATTTCGAAGTTTTAATCTTCTTCTTACGGTCTTCATATACCTGCATCGCCACTTCTACCGCCTTCAGTATTCTCTGTTTCGTTAATGCAGATACAAACAGAATTGGAATATCCTGGAACTGCCCGATCTTATCTTTAATTGCTTTTTCAAAATCACGGATCGTATTGGTTTGCTTATCTTCAATCAGATCCCATTTGTTAACCAGGATCACAATTCCTTTTCTGTTCTTCTGTGCTAAACCAAAGATATTCATATCCTGAGATTCCCATCCCTGAGTAGCATCTACCATAATGATCACTACATCAGAATATTCAATAGAACGAATTGATCTCATTACAGAATAAAACTCAAGATCTTCGGAAACTTTAGCCTTACGACGCATCCCCGCAGTATCTACCAATACAAACTCATGCCCGAATTTATTATATAGTGTTTGTATACTGTCTCTGGTTGTTCCCGCAATATCTGTTACAATATTTCTCTCCACATCCAGTAAAGCATTCGTTAAAGTGGATTTTCCTACATTCGGACGACCAGCGATCGTAATTTTAGGCAATCCTTCAAAAGGATCCTGATAATCCGTGGTTGGGAAATCTTTAACGATATCATCTAACAGATCTCCTGTTCCTGATCCTGTAGCAGAAGAAAGTGTATAATATTTTTCGATTCCTAACTGATAAAATTCTGTAGCCGCCAATTCTTCTTTTGCAGAATCTACTTTATTTACAACGATATAAACCGGCTTATTGGATCTTCTTAATAATTCATGAATTTCATAATCCGTATCTGTAAGGCCTTCTTCTACATTAAGCATAAAAATAATAGAAGTAGCTTCATCTACTGCCAGCTGTACCTGTTTACGGATTTCCTCTTCAAAAATATCCTCTGTTCCTACATCATACCCTCCGGTATCAATTACCGTAAATTCTACTCCGTTCCAGTCGGATTTTCCGTAATGACGGTCTCTTGTAACACCTGCAGTAGAGTCTACTATAGCTTCTCTTCTCTCCAGGAAACGGTTAAATAATGTGGATTTTCCTACGTTGGGACGCCCAACGATAGCGACAATGTTTGACATAAAAAATGTTTAATAATCCTTCGATTCTCTCAGGACAAGTTATTAATGAGTTACTCCAACCTTTGGAGCTCAATTTTTTGCAAAGATAGGGCTTTATATCTAGCAATTGAAACTCAAAGTATTAAAAGTATTTAATCCCTTCAATTTTTTATAAAATTTAGCTGATCAAAAATTTTCTATATCACTAATAAATACAAAAATACCATCCATTTATTTTTTTTATAAAGTTGAAAAAATATTTAAAAAAAAAGCAAATACCAAATATCATAATTTAGCTTTTATATCAGAAAAATTAAAAATTTAATTTTATTATTATTTTGGCATGTTTTTTCCTTCTGTAACAAAAATTCATTGTTATATTCATACATTATAGCTTATTTAAGATAAGCAACTTTAAACTCTCCTTAAATTTTCAGCATATCCAACATAATACAGATCTAACAAACACATTGATAATTTAAAATTTACGTTATGAAAAGAAACATTACCTTAAGTATTTGTTTATTACCAGCATTCTATTTTGCACAGGTAGGGATTAATACACAGCTTCCTGATGCGACCTTACATGTAAAATCTCAAAATACAGCCTCAACCGACAAAACATTTTATGTACAAAACGGGAAAGTATCAGATTCCAATAATTTAGAAGTCTACGGTGATAACAGGACCTACATTGGAAAACCAGATAATCAGACACCTGATGCTACAAATGATGCATTACTCAATCTGTATGGCGAAAGCTCGCGATCTAATCTCAGGCTCATTAATCCTCCTTCCACCGAAAACCAGTCGGATGGAAAAGTTAGACCTGGTGTAAACTATAATAAGTTAGCCCCTCTATACATTGATTCAAATGGACATATTGTAAAAGCCTATGATCCTTCTTCTCCTACTGCTTTAAGTTTTGATGGCAACTACACAGTGCCTAATAATTCTGACGGAATAAAAATTATAGACATCACAGCTAAAGGTGTTGTAACATTCAAAGTTTATTCAGGTTTGGTATTAGGTCCGGCTGGTACAGGATCGAATATTCTGGCAACAATAAATTTCGGAGTTAATTCCGGATTTTCAGTATCTAATTTCAGTTCCGCTTCCGGTTCTACATCAACTCGCTATCCGGTAACGAGTTCAACATCTGATAATGGTGATACCAGTATATCTTCTTATACAGCTGATGCAACTTTTAACTTTGGAGCCAATAATACCAGCTTGGTCTTTTTTTATCAAAACGGAGCAATATATGCCAGATTATCTGGAGGGAATATCAATTCTGTAGCGATCAATATTTTTGAATCAAAACGTTTTAGATAAAAATAACAGAAACCTCATTATTAAAATTAATCCGTGGAACAGCTTATTCCACGGATTAATTTTATAAAGCACAAACGTCAACTTTACTTTATGATTTACGAGAAAGTAATTGTAACGAATATTGCAACTCAGGATCTTTTCGTTCTTTTAACAATTTTAAGAAGAAATTATTATCAATCTTATAGTCCGGAATTACACCTGTGCAATTGGGAATATTATCATTTTCATTATTATTGAAAAAGATTTCTGTACGCGGAATAGATATGGTCATTTTAGTATTCGGTAATTTATAAGTAAGAAACCAGGCTGCCGTCGTAAAATTACTACAAGAACCCGTTTCCTTTCCAACGATTTCGCCTCGTTTTTCCTTTTTAAACAGAGAAGCAAAGTAAGTAGCCGCTGAAAATGTACGGTTGTTAATGAGGAGAACAACTTTTCCATCGAAAAACAGTCCATCTCTTGGATAGTTTTTGATATAGGTATCATCCAACCTGTTATTCCCAAAATAATAATCTCCCTTTTCAGATTTATCAAATCGTTGTCTCATAAAATTATTAGAATCCCTGATGTCTTTCTCAGAGTAATATCGGTCAGTCTGCGGATCTATCAGGTAATCACTATAATTGATATCAATGACTTTACTCCCGTATTTATAAGAGTTTGTAAAGATCTTTTCTTTTGACATAAATGAATACAAAAGTGGAATATTGGTAACAGAACCACCAGAGTTGTTACGGATGTCTACAACAAGATTTTTGTATTTTTTGTTTTTAATTTTCTGAAAATATTTCTTCAGCTTCTCATAAAAAAAACTTTCATCATAAGAGAATGATCTTACAGATAAATAAAATGTATCAGGACTAATTTCATACCCAAAGATTCCATAGATTTCGGAACTCACATCAATTGGTAAAACAGCATGCCGGGATTCGTAATTAAATCGTGTAAATGTAATACCTTCCAGACTAGCTTTTTTCTGTTCTCCGTTAAGTGCCTGATATTTGATCGTAAAAGTATGATCTTTATTTTCATTAATAAATGAAACATACATGGATATATCCAAGTCTTCTACTTTAATATTTCCATCTGCTTGTTCAGGAATTTGTTTTAAAATATCCGCAACACTTCTGTTGTTAATTTCCAAAAGCTTACTCCCAACCTCAATGTTGTATTTATTATCTGCATTTACATAAACATTTCCGTTGTTAACATAAGTAATTAGTGGAAAAAAATAAGTAGAATTAAGGTAGTCTTCATGATAATTAGAATCGGGAATAAAAGAAATATGTCCGTCACCTAATACCCTTCCAGGATTATTAATATTAAAATTAATATAGCTGGGATCTTTTTCAATTACTTTCCGAAGGGAATCCAGCTTCTTTGCAATAGCTTCTTTGCTACGAAATCTATAAGGATTAGGGTGCTGATTTAAAAGAATAGCAGTAGCAATATCAAAATCTTTAAGATAAGCATCTTTGTTTATTTCAGAAATTGAATATTGACTAAAAAGAGAGGTAAAAAAAGATAGTAATGAGAAAACAAATATCTTTTTGATCATAATATTATAAATTGAATTAAAAAATGAATCATGATTTTCATGACTTTACAAATTGGATTTAACAAAAAGCTTACACCTTTTATATGGATTTCTCGGATGCCCACGAGCATTACTATAATCCTCCAACGGTTGATCTTGCAGATGGTCAACATTTCTTTTAATAGTGTTTTTAACTACTAGCGTTAATGTTCCACAGATCACTAAAGGTGTAAACACTAAAAATGGAATAAGTTTAAACATTATATTGTTTTAAATTAGAATAAATAAAAATTAAGAAACAAATTACATACCATTGATCCCAAACTGATAAATATCATTTGGCTGAAAAGCCTTTATTTATGGCGGTTTAGCATATCCTCATAAGTCGAAAGCTAACTATACTTAATTTATTATGAACGCAAAATATCTGAGCCCCAGTAAAAAAGCCACCCTTATCAGGATGGCTTGTTATTATATATTTAATACAACAATAAAATTAAGCTATATCAAAGCGGTCCAAATTCATCACCTTTGTCCATGCTGCAGCAAAATCTTTTACAAATTTTTCTTGTGCATCAGCACTTGCATATACTTCCGCAATTGCTCTTAATTCTGAATTGGATCCAAATACGAGATCAGCACGGGTAGCTGTCCACCTTGGCTGTCCGCTTTTACGATCAGTTCCCAGGTATAATTCATTGTCACCAGAGGCTGCTTTCCATTGAGTTCCCATATCAAGCAGATTGACAAAGAAATCATTGGTAAGAACTCCAGGACGATCTGTAAACACCCCGTTTTTAGAGCCGTCAAAATTAGCATCTAATGCTCTCATTCCACCGATTAATACTGTAAGTTCGGGAGCAGTAAGGGTCAGCAATTGCGCTTTATCAATTAATAGGGCTTCAGTAGAAACCGTATATTTCCTTTTTAAATAATTACGGAAACCATCTGCTGCCGGCTCCAGATATCCCATCGATTCAATATCCGTCTGCTCCTGAGAAGCATCCATACGGCCAGGCGTGAAGGAAACCGAAATATCGTGCCCTGCAGCTCTTGCTGCTTTTTCTACAGCTGCTGTTCCTCCTAAAACAATAAGATCTGCTAAAGAAACCTTCTTACCGGAAGTCTGTGAAGCATTAAATTCTGCCTGAATATTTTCCAACACATTCAGAACTTTTTGTAATTGTACAGGATTATTCACTTCCCAATCTTTTTGAGGAGCTAAGCGAATTCTTGCTCCGTTTGCTCCTCCCCGCTTATCACTTCCTCTGAAAGTCGAAGCCGAACCCCATGCAGTTGTGATCAGTTCCTGAGAACTTAACCCCGAATCAAATATTTTCCCTTTCAAAGTTTCAATATCAGAACCATCTATTAAGGCATGATTTACCGCAGGGATAGGATCTTGCCAGATCAGTACTTCATCCGGCACATCCGGTCCAAGATAGCGGGCTCTTGGCCCCATATCTCTGTGCGTAAGTTTGAACCATGCTTTTGCAAACGCTTCAGCCAAAGCATCAGGATTCTCGTAAAAATGTCTTGATATCTTTTCGTAAACCGGATCAAATCTCAGGGAAAGGTCCGTTGTAAGCATGGTCGGTTTATGTTTTTTAGAAGAATCGAATGCATCAGGAATGATCTCAGCTCCATCTTTCGCTACCCATTGATGAGCTCCTGCAGGGCTCTTGGTAAGTTCCCATTCATTTTCAAAAAGATTTTTGAAGAAGTAATTACTCCATTGGGTAGGAGTTTCTGTCCAGGTTACTTCCAGCCCGCTGCTGATCGCATCTGCTCCTTTTCCGGATTTATAACTGCTCGCCCATCCGAGCCCTTGCAATTCAATACCTGCTCCTTCAGGTTCTTTATCTACATGGTCGGCTGGTCCTGCACCATGTGTTTTACCGAAGGTATGTCCTCCTGCAATAAGGGCCACAGTCTCTTCATCATTCATCGCCATACGCCCGAATGTATCACGAATATCTTTAGCTGCAAGGATTGGGTCTGGATTTCCATCCGGACCTTCAGGATTTACATAGATAAGTCCCATTTGTACTGCTGCTAACGGCTTTTCAAGATTTCTGGAATGTACTTTTCCATCCGCGTTATCATCTGTTGGTAACACAGCATGATTTTCCACTACCCCCTCAGAACCATGTGCATATCGGAGATCACCTCCCAGCCATGTTGTTTCGGAGCCCCAGTACACATCCATATCCGGTTCCCAGACATCTTCACGGCCTCCTGCATATCCAAACGTTTTAAAACCCATGGACTCTAACGCAATATTACCGGTGAGAATCAAAAGATCCGCCCATGATATATTTTTACCATATTTTTGTTTTATAGGCCAAAGTAACCTTCTTGCTTTATCCAGACTTACGTTATCCGGCCAGCTATTCAATGGTGCAAAACGCTGCTGACCTGCTCCGGCTCCTCCTCTTCCGTCTCCCACACGATACGTTCCGGCACTATGCCATGCCATACGGATAAACAAAGGACCATAGTGTCCGAAGTCTGCAGGCCACCAATCCTGTGAATCCGTCATTAATGCATGAAGATCTCTTTTTACAGCTTCAAGATCCAGGCTTTTAAATGCTTCAGCATAATTAAAATCTTTATCCATTGGATCGGATAAAGAGGAATGCTGACGTAAAATATCAACTCTTAACTGATTAGGCCACCATTGTTGATTTTGAGTTCCGCCACCAGCTACATTTTGTTTCATTGTTCCATTATGAAACGGACATTTACTGATGTCATTTGAATCTTTTTCCATTGTCGTTTAAATTTTAATATTGATTAATACCGTTTATCTGATCTGAACAAGACAAACTTACAACAACCCATTCAATAAATACGATCTATTGATAAAATTTTTACGATAGTTAAAAACTATAATAAAACTTCTACAGCCCTTGTCTTATTTATTGCAATAAGTTAGCTATATTTAATTGAAAATGAAGCAAAATCAAAACACAGGCCTCCTATTTAGAATGATTCTATCCTTCATAATAAGGAAAAAAAGATTACATTTAAACATATAAACACTAAAATTCAAAAGCATGAAAAAAATATTGATCATCCTTCTGGTAGCTTTTATTATCATTCAGTTTTTTCCTATTGACAAGACCAATCCACCGCTGAATCCGGGTATGGATTTTTTAAAAATAAAAAAAACACAACCTGAGGTCGCCAAACTCATCCGTACATCGTGCTACGACTGTCACTCCAACGAAACGAAGTATCCATGGTACTCAAGCATTGCTCCTTCATCGTGGTTTCTCAAAAATCATATTGATGAAGGCAGAAAGAATTTAAATTTCTCTACCTTTGCAATGTATGAACCTGAAAGACAGGCACACAAATTGCAGGAATGTATTGAAATGATTGAGAAAGAGGAAATGCCTCTGGAATCCTATATTGTCGGTCATCAGGACGCAAAATTAACCCCTGAACAGAGAAAGCAGCTTATACAATATTTTAAAAAAGTAAAAGCAGAAACTGAACGGTCGATGGTATTTTAAAAAAAGTGTTATGCAGGAAAATTGGCAGGATAAATATATTGTCTTCTTTGACGGAGATTGTGGAGTTTGTAATTTCTGGGTACAGTGGATCCTGGAACGCGACAAAAAAAACAAATTCCTTTTTGCTTCTTTACAATCGGATTTCGGCCAGAAGTTCTTATCCGAAAGAGGGTTGGAGACTACTGTTTTCAATACAATGTATCTTTGGAAACCTAATCAGTACTATCTGGTAAAATCTAGAGCTGTTCTTCAGATTGCTCAACTTTTGGGCGGCGTATACCAACTTATTGCGGCCGGAAAAATCATACCGACTTTCTTAAGTGACCAGGTATATGATTTGATTTCAAGAAACAGAATGAAACTTGCTGCTCAAAAATGCTATCTGCCTGATCAAAATCAGAAAAGAAAGTTTATAGAAGTTTAAATTCCTGAATTACAAATGGCAAGTATCATGATATGATTTCACAATACCTGCCATTAAGTAATATTACATATTCTGATTTTCGTATCGAAATTCTAAAATTTTTTCTTCCTTAAATCATTAAACGTGATAAATCTTTGCTGAATCATTAAATAAATTTAGGATTCTGTTCTACAATTATTGATTTAATGACCAAACAGAATAACTATTAGGAGGACATTGAATTTTCACTCTCTTATCAGCCTGTGTTGTAGGATACCAGGTTGATGCTCCTGTAAAATCCTTGATCTGCTGATTGCTCCAATTGGTGTCTACCCATCTTTCCTGCCAGCTTGATGAAGTGTTAATATAAACCACCAGTCCAGGATTACCATTATATCCGTTACGTCTCGCAATATACTCATCATTATCTGTGTAGAGAATAGAGGTTGTCCCTGTTGCTTTATTGTTATGAATCCAGATGAGATTATTTAATCTTTCTTTATTAAGCCACTCCTCGTAATCCCTGTAAAATATGGTAGGATACCCTTCATGAGTCAGGATATAAGCATATGCAGGCATCTTGTTATAAATAATATCAGTATCATGGTTAGCGACAAAAGTAACGGCTTTGTATGGATTTCTTTTCCACATCATATCATCATTCAAAACATTGAGATTTCCGTTATCAAATGCTTCATCCATTTTATAATAGGCCGCAAAATCAAATACAGAACTGTTTGCATTATTTGCCCATGATTCCAGTGTATTAACATTGGAATCCCATAATTCCCCTACCGAAAAACCGCCTACCTTCGCATTCCAGTTATTAACCACCCACGCACCAAAACCTTTTACATAATCAAATCTCCATCCATCAAACTTCATTACATTCTTATAGTATTTACCAACGGAATCATCTCTTCCCCAAAGCCAGTCCTGAACATGGGGATTAGCATGGCATAAATCCGGAAAACCGCCGAAAGAGCCTTCGTCGTTATTTCCGTAGGCATTTTTATAAAAATCATTGTAGTTTCTGGTAAATTTTCCTGAAGCTATTCCTGAAAAATTCGTCCATGTATTGGTTCCAGTATAAGGATTTGCTTCCGACTGCCCTCCACTGTTATGGTTGATCACAATATCCGCATAAACCTGCATGTTTTCTGAGTGTGCTTTGGTGATCAATGCTTCCAGCTCAGCCCTCGAACCAAAACGGGTTTCCACACTTCCGTTTTGATTAAAGTTTCCAAAATCGTAATAGTCGGTAGGATCATATCCCATTGAATAAGCTCCGTTCTGTGCTTTGGATGCGGGAGGTAACCAAACTGCCCCGATTCCTGCATTGGACCAACCGGTAAGTTTATCTTTTACTGTATTCCACCAGTTTCCGCCATCCGGAACATCCCAGTAGAAACCCTGCATCAGAACACTTCCTCCCGGACCTGCAACAAATTTACCATTTACTGACTCTTTTCCAGTACTGAACGGCCTTCCATCATGACGAGTGACCTGTACTATTTTGGAATGAACTTCTTGTTCCCCCGAAGTGTTCCCGACTCCTTCATCATTGGTTTCACAGGAATTCATGATTCCCAAAGCCATTAATGAAAATAAGAAAGATGTTTTTTTCATAGTCTGTTTTTTAATTATTAATATAATAACTAAATTACACTTTTATTAAAATAAATTCCACTTAACGTGAATAAATTTACTTAGACTCAAATATATGCTCTAAAATAGTATCATAAATTTTCATTAAAAAATCATAAACTTTTAAGATTATCGGCACAATTTTTCTTTTAATCCATATATTTGCATATTATGGAATATAACACCCAAAAAACGCAACTTAATATGCCGGAATACGGCAGAATTATACAACAGTTGGTTGAGCGTTGCAAAGAACTCCCTTCTAAAGAGGAGAGAAATGAAATGGCAATGGCAATCATCGATTTTATGGGACAAAGAAACCCACAACTTCGCGACGAAGAAAATTATAAACATAAACTTTGGGATCATCTTTACATTTTAGCCAATCATGATCTTGATGTAGATTCTCCTTATCCTTTTCCGACGAAAGAACAGCTTGAAGAAAAGCCAAAGAGAATGGAATACCCGAAACTTCAGGGTGATTTTAAATTTTACGGAAAAAGTATTCTTCAATTAATTGAAAAGGCTATAGAGCTTGAGGCCGGAGATGAAAAAGAAGCTCTTATTGAAGTGATTGCCAACAACATGAAGAAATCCTATAATGTTTATAATAAAGAGCATGTTACTGATGATGTGATTTTCCGTCATTTGAAAGAGCTTTCGGAAAACAGACTGGACCTTACAGGTATAGAATCCCTTGAGAAAAGTAAAATCTATTACAATACCAACAACCGAGGCAACAACAATAACAATAGTAATCGCAACAGCAATAATAAAAATCAAACCAACAAAAGAAGACATAACAATAACAACCATAAAAACAGAAAGTAAATGAGTGGAACGTTTCAAATAAGAGGAGGAAAAAGACTGCAAGGTGAAATTACTCCACAAGGGGCAAAAAATGAAGCTTTACAAATTTTATGTGCAGTTTTACTAACTGATGAGGAGGTAACCATTAAAAACATTCCTGACATTCACGACGTAAACAGGTTAATTGAAATTCTAGGCGATTTTGGTGTAAAAATCACTAAAAACGGGCCTGGAAATTACACTTTTAAGGCTGATCACGTTAATTTCGACTATGTAAAATCCAGCGAATTCAAAAAGGACGGTGCTAAATTACGTGGTTCTATTATGCTTATGGGCCCTATGCTGGCCAGATATGGTGAAGCTTATATGCCAACTCCGGGTGGAGACAAAATCGGACGACGACGACTGGACACTCATTTCCAGGGGTTAGTAGAATTAGGTGCCGAATTTCACTATGACGAAGAAGAATATTTTTACTCTTTAAAAGCTAAGGAGCTAAACGGGAAATTCATCTTACTGGAGGAGGCTTCAGTAACCGGTACTGCAAACATTGTTATGGCAGCAGTATTGGCGAAAGGAAAAACAAGAATTTACAATGCAGCTTGTGAACCTTATCTTCAGCAACTTTGTAAGATGCTGAACAGAATGGGAGCTAATATTTCCGGAATAGGTTCAAACCTATTAACGATTGAAGGAGTTACCCATTTGCGAGGTACGGAACATACGATGCTTCCCGACATGGTAGAAATAGGTTCATGGATTGGTCTTGCTGCAATGACAAAATCCGAGCTTACTATAAAAAATGTAAACTGGAATCAGCTGGGAGTAATCCCTAATACCTTCAGAAAATTGGGAATCCAGCTTGAACAAAGCAACGATGACATTTATATTCCGGCTCAGGAAAATTATAAAATTCAGAAATTCATTGATGGATCTATCCTTACTATTTCGGATGCTCCATGGCCGGGATTCACTCCTGACCTGCTTTCTATTATCCTGGTAGTTGCTACACAGGCGAAAGGAAGCATACTGGTTCATCAGAAAATGTTTGAATCAAGATTGTTTTTTGTAGATAAGTTAATTGATATGGGAGCGCAGATTATTTTATGTGATCCACACAGAGCGACCGTAATTGGCCTTAACCAGGAAGCTCCCCTTCGTGGGACAACCATGGTTTCCCCGGATATCAGAGCCGGAAACGCTCTTCTTATTGCAGCTTTATCTGCCGAGGGAAAATCTATTATCCACAATATTGAACAGATTGACAGAGGATACGAAAATATCGACGGAAGACTAAAAGCAATTGGAGCGGATATCGAAAGAATATAAAAAGAAAAAGCGTTCAGGACCCCTGAACGCTTTTTCTTTTTATAAGGCCTGGTTTACCAGCCGCCGCCTCCACCGCCACCTCCGCCGCCGCCGGAGAAACCTCCACCGCCAGATCCGCTTCCGGAACTGGAAGGTTGTGTAGATGCAGATTGTATAGATTTGGTAAGGCTCGAGTTCAATGTATTTCCAAAGCTATAATGATTTATAGAATTTCCAATATACCAGCTATGAACATATTCTGTTCCGTTAGCCATATTTTTCAACAAGGTATCAAATTTTTTACCCCAGATTTCATCTACTCCCAAAACCATAGCAAAGGGCAAAAGAGTTTCAAAAACCTGCGGTGTCAATTGTGGTGGATTATGGAATTTTAACTGTTCATTTTCCGCTGCTCCCATGTACATTTTGAAACCTTCAATCAGTGATTTTTTCTGTAATTTCTCTTCTGACGGCCTTTTGATCAGATATTGATAGATCATCAGTGAAGTAAATGCCAGGGCAATGAAAATGTAACAGATATTGAAATTACCGCTTTCAGTTATTTCATGACCGTTACTGATTAAGCCACCTATTCCAAATAGTATGCAAAATGGAATTGGAATGAGAAATTTCCAGGAAAGGCTTTTAAATAAAAATGTAACTAAAATAAATGCCACAAAAAGTATAACATACACTGCAATTCCGATGACAACCTTTTCCGCTTCCGGATAAATAGTATAACTTATATATAAACCAAGCATATACACTATTGTAATAAGTAAAGTAGGCAATACTAATTTTCCTGTGTTATTTCCTTCATTGAGAAATTTATCATGTTGGAATTTCAGCGTTTCCTTAAAATTCGTAACCACTCTTTCAATTCTGGAATCATATTTCCCATCAAACTTTACAGTATCGATGTTATCTGAAAAAAGCGTATTCATGAAATTAATTTCTTCTTTTGGTAAAGACTCATCTGCTTCTTTCAATTTTTTAAGGGTAAATATTTTTGAACTGAAAAGACCAAGAATTCCGGAATCTTCTCCTTCAATGATCTGAACATATCCTTTTATGGCCAGATTGACAATAGCTGCCGTCAGATATTTATTTTTGAAATTCTCATTTCTCAAATACCCTAAAGAAGCAGGAGAAAGATTTTCGGGAACATTAAACTGCGGATAAACTATTGGTTTTTCAGGATCCACGCCATATTTTCTCCATGTTGAGTAATAATAGAAGATCAATCCGATAAAAACGATAAACCCACCAATTAAAATTCCAAACTTTTCAAAGAAAGTGGGTGGCGGAGGAGGAATCATCACTCCTTTATTAAATCCTACGGCCACAGTAAGCCCTTCATTAGACTTAAGATCTGTCGCGGTCCATTCTATCGAACGATCAGACAAAACCTTTACAGTACAGTTCTGCGAACTGCTGCCATACGCTCCTGTATAACAGGAGTTCTGAAGTATTTTAGCGCCCTCCGGAAGGTTAATTGTAGCAGAGACAGAATCAATATCAAAATCCCAATAGGTTCCGTTTACATTCCAGTAAACCTCATCATATTTATCAAAAAAACCGATCTGGTTCTCTGTTTTATACCTGATCTCATATTCATAATCTCCCGGACTCAGTATAATGTCTTTATTTCCAACATATATTTTTAAAAAGCCATCTTCTATTACGTCATGATAATCTTCTTCTACTCCATTTTTTTTAATGGAGAGGATGGTATACTTAACTTTCTGATTTTTGTTATTCAGATTTCTGGAAAGCGGCAATGCCCGATAGATCCCTCGTTTAATCTGATCTCCCAGACTATGAACTTTGATATCTTCCGTTATCGTAAGACCTGAACTTTTATCGACATCAATATCAGAATGAAAGGAGAGAATTTTTTCGGTATTTTCTACGATGGCCATTTGATCGGGACGCCGGGGCTCTTCCTGACTGAAACCCAATACAAATGCTAACAGAACAAAAAGCAACAGATTTTTTTTCATTGCTTAAAATTTCACAGATGGAACTTCTCTTTCAGCTATATTTTGTAATTCAAAGAAAGCAGATTTTTCAAATTTATACATATTAGCAATGATATTGCTTGGAAAAGATTCTACCAGCGTGTTATTCTCACGAACCGTTCCGTTGTAATACCTTCTTGATTTTTCAATATCATTCTCTATAGAAGTAAGCTCCGATTGCAGCTGCTGAAAATTGGTATTGGCTTTCAGATCAGGATACTGTTCAGCTACGGCAAAAAGATTCATCATGGCTTGGTTCAGATTTTTTTCAGCTGCTTCCTTAGCTTCAACAGAATTAGCTCCTATAGCCTGAGACCTCGCTCTTGTAACACTATCTAAAGTTTCACGCTCGTGGGTTGCATATCCTTTCACCGTTTCTACAAGGTTCGGAATAAGATCATGACGTTTTTTAAGCATAACATCAATACTGCTCCACCCTTCCTGAACCAGGTTCCTCAGTTTCACCAAACGATTATAAATAGAAACTCCATATAAAAGAAACAAAACAATTACAGCGACAATGATAATTAGTATGGTCATAGATTTTTAATTTATTGTAGTTAAAAGTACTATTTTTTCAGATACTGTTTACCATAAAAAAAGTGCCCGGTAAACCGGAACACTTTCGTAATTAAAACTATATGAATCTCCCCTAAAAATACTTCCTGCAGGTATACTCCACACTGGTATTTAAAAGTTTATTTTTATTCAGATAATGCTCAAGCTGCCGGCAATCATCTGAATCTGCATTAATGTACAACTGTACTGAACCAAAATTACGTCCCTCTATATATTCCACATTGGCAGATAACACCCTGTGACAAATTCCGAACTGGTTATAAATGACATTCAGAATGTTTTCAAACTTCATTTTGCCATTTAATTCTATTTCCAGTATTAATTCTTTTTTTGGCAGGTTAATTTTATTTTGTAAAACCTGCAGGTTCGGATTTGGTGTTATCATCACTCAACTTTTTTGGTTAGACTACTTTGATTTCACATTTTCTTATTGCGTTAAATCTTTAGCAAAAATATAAAAAAATATTAGTCCACCAAATTAGTAGACTAATATTTTTCAATTTTAACATAAAAAAAGAGAAGCTCTTCACTTCTCCTTATTTTTACAACTGTTTTATTCTTTCCAATTTATCTGAGGCAGCCAATCCATTAGGATTACAACCGGGTTCTCCTTCAGGTACTTTAATTTTCTTTTTTTCATAGAATTCTTCCCAGAACAGGTTGGTCTTTCCTGTCTTAGGATCAATAAATGTCATCGGCTCCAGCTTAAAAATATGATACTCTCTAAATGCTCTTTCAATAAAATCCGAACAATAATAGGAATTGTCATCCAGAATATAATTGAAATTATAAGGTTTCCCGATCATTGATTCAGCTTTTGCAATAGCAGACGGAATGGTATATTGATAATTATCTTTTAGCCGGTACACTACAACATTTTGCTGATCCTTCACCTGATCCTTTACAAAATTTTTAAGGGACTGTTTTTGAGATCCTCCTTCAGGCGCTGCATGCAATACAAAAAATGCATTACCTTCTTTTTTCAGAATACCTATATGATCAAAAGAAGCATTTTTTTGCCTTTGTGTTACATTATTGATCGCTCCCGACAAACCAGACTCTTTTGCCGTTACAAAAAGTAAGTCCCCATTTTTAAGATCTTCATTTTTAATGCTTTTGCATGCTGATATCAGAAATAAAAGAACAATGCATACAACAGGATAAACCGGGTTATTTTTTAAAATTTGATTCATAACATTCAATCCAGTCTTCGACGGTCATTTTTTTACTTAGCTCAGCAATTAGTTCAAAAGGAATATCCTCCATTTTTTTAAAACGGATACAGGATTTCCCCATATCAAGCTTTTTCGTTGAATGCTTCGGAAATTCTTCAACAAACCACTCCAGAAGATCCGGCTTTGCGTAGATTCCCATATGATAGAGTGCAATAAAATTCTTTTGGGAAGCCAGGCTGATAAACGGCAGAGGTGATCCGGGTGTACAATGGTATCCGGCGGGATAAGTTTCCAACGGAACGCCCCACCCTACCATTCCATAACCAGTATTGCTACTAAAGCCTTTGGGTAAATTATTGTTTACAGCATCAAACAGTTTTTTAAAAGCCTCTTTCCTTTCTTCAGGAATCCGGGCGATATACTCTTCTATAGAGGTTGTATGGATTTGCATATTCGTTCAGTTTTATCAGTTTCCAAAATAACAAAATTAAAAGACAACTTCATATCATTATATATCAAATAAAAAAAGGCAGTCATTCTCATAACTGCCTTTCTTTATAATCTACATTAAGGATCTATTGTTTGATAGCCTTTACTGTTGTTTTTGAACCGTCTTTAAATTGAATATTCACAAAATACAATCCTGAATTCAATGTACTTAAATTGATTTCTTTCGTCGGATTTTCAATTGTTTTCACCAACCTTCCTGCCACATCCGTAACCGTAACAGCTTTAACATCTTTGGTATCTGAAATATACAATACATCTTTGAAAGGATTCGGATGAACATTCACCGTTTTTTTGTTTGCGTTTACTTCAGAAGTGCTTAGTTGTGCAGATTCTACCGTAAAGTTGTCAACAAAGAAATTATAATCCGGAGCATCATCTACTGTTCCGTCCGTTCCATAAAAGGCAAAGACTGTATTTGCACTGGTGTTACTTACCAGATCATAAGAATAATTAGTCGATACATTAGTAGCCGGGCTGTTTACATCCCAAGTCTTCAATATATTCCAAGTACTTCCACCATCATTGGAGACCATAAAATGTATTATATCATCAGAACCCATTGGAGAAGAAGCAGTTCCTGAATAGGTTGTTGCTCCGTAATCAAATTTTACTTTGTAACCACCTGCTGAGAGATCAAATGGTACTGTTTTTAGCCATCCTGTGCTATTTGTCGTGTAAAGATTGATTCTTATGGAACCTGTGGTCCCTACATTTAAAAATCCATCCTGCACCCAATATGTTGTAGATCCCGTAGGGCCTGTTGTAGGGGTACCTCCGGAAAGATTATTTGCCCAGCAATTTCCAGGTATAGAATCAAAAGTGTTTGTATACGGAGGTATCATTGCTCCGCATAAGGTTGTAAAAGTACCACCAATTGACCATCCGCTCTGGCTTGTTGCCGTTGTACAATTCGTTCTCACCCAATAATAATAGGTTGTTGATGAAGACAAGCTTCCAATAGTAGTTGATGTTCCGGTAACTCCCGTAATATTCGGAGTTGTAGCACTTGTAGGAGGCGTGTTTGTTGTACTGTAATACACATCATAACTTGCTGCTGTTGTTGTCGGAGGAATTGTCCACGAAACCTGCGCTGAATTTGAAGTAAGTGTTCCTACAGGCTGAAGCGTCGGAGCCGAACAATCTGTGAAAGCATCCGCTGAAAACGCAAAAATATTCGAAATTCCTGACCCGGCACTTTTCGCAATGGTTATGCTTTGTATCGGTTTCGTAACATTAGCCGCATCAATGGTAAGTACAGATTGATATAATCTGGGATTTGTCGTACTGGATTCCAATACGTTATTTGTCCTGTTAATCCTTCCGATTCCCTGGATGGCATAATTCGATCCCCCATACCAATCCGAAAGGGCAAGGCCTGAAAATACCTGAGTAGTATTATCTGTAAAAGTTACCGTAGCACTTACGGTAGATGTCCCACTACCACTTGTTGAAAGCATGTACAGTTTAAAAGCCGCCTTGGGAGTCCCAAAAACCAAAGTTCCGGATTGGCCTATGGTTGCAAGCCTTAAAGAGTTATTTCCACTTAGATCTCCCAGTTGATAGCTGAGGCCCGGTGTACTTCCCACTACGGAATTGATAATTCCATTTACAGGAATTCCATAATTTATAGGGGTACTTGAGGAAGTAAGCTGGAAGTCCCTTGCCACAAATGCAAAAGAAACCCCATCTACATCCATTGTTGTAGACGTCATGGATGAACCTATCCCATTCGCAATAACATCTGCAGTATATCCTGATTGTACAGGCATTGTTTGAAAGTTTTGAGCCATCGCATGTGACCCGAAAAACAGAGCACACGTACTTAATGCTCCAAAAAGTAGATTTATTTTCATAGTATTTAACATTAGCTCAGTAAATTTATAAAAAAATCAACACAAAACAACTTTATTTAAACAATATATAATAATTTAATATTATAATATACATAATCAACAATAATTAAAATAAAAATTAAAAACAATCATCAATATTAAAAATTAAATAAATATTGAAAAGACAATCAGAGGATTACAGATTTTAACCTCAAAGAACAATTTAATGCATGAAATATAATTATATAGTGTTCCTTATAATTTTAATATTGAAAAATTAAGTGTTATTTTTGCCATACAAATTTTTCAAACAATGCCGAATATATCAAACAGAGCACAACATATGCCGCCATCGCCGGTAAGAAAGCTGGTTCCTTTTTCTCTTCAAGCAAAGCAGAAAGGAATTAAAGTATATCACCTTAATATCGGACAACCGGATATTGAAACTCCGGAAACGGCTTTAAATGCTTTAAAAAATATTGATTTAAAAGTATTGGAATATGCTCTTTCTGAAGGAAACCTGGAATATAGAAAAGCACTTACAGACTATTATCATTCTTTGGGGTTTGCGGATCTCACTCCTGATAATTTCATTGTAACCAACGGAGGTTCTGAAGCATTAAATTTTGCTATTTCCACATTATGTGACGATGGAGACGAAGTTATTATCCCTGAGCCTTACTATGCCAATTACAATGGATTTGCAAGCACATTCAATGTCAACGTTGTAGCTGTTCCATCGACTATAGAAACAGGCTTTGCTTTACCTCCAATTGAAGAATTCGAGAAAAAGATCACTGAAAAAACAAGAGCTATCGTTATCTGCAATCCCGGAAACCCAACCGGATACCTTTATACCCGTGAGGAGCTCCAGAAGCTGGCAGAAATTGCTTTAAAATATGATATCGTTGTAATTTCCGATGAAGTATACAGGGAATATGTATATGATGGGAAACAGCAGGTATCTATGCTTTCTTTTCCGGAATTAAGTGAAAACTGCATCATTATAGACTCAGAATCAAAGAGATATTCCATGTGTGGTGTAAGAATCGGCTGTATGATTACGCGTTCAAAAAAAATACACGATGCAGCAATGCTATTTGCACAGGCCAGATTAAGTCCTGTTCTTTTAGGACAAATTGCAGCTACAGCTGCACACCACAATGACGGAGCATATATCCGCGCGGTAAGAGAGGAATATACCCACAGAAGAAACGTTTTGGTGGATCTGTTAAATGCTATTCCCGGAGTAATCTGTCCTAAACCGAAAGGAGCCTTCTATTGTGTGGCACAACTTCCTGTAGATGACACTGAGAAATTCGCTCAATGGTTGCTGGAAAAGTTTTCGCTTAATAAAGAAACAATCATGGTAGCACCGGCAGGTGGTTTCTATAGCGATCCTGAACTGGGTAAAAAACAAGTAAGAATTGCTTATGTACTAAAAGAGCAGGATTTAAGAAGAAGTGTTGAAATTCTAAAAGAAGCACTAAAACAATATAAATTAGAGTTCAATCTATAAATAACACAATGTCAGCAGTAAGAAATTTAGTTTTGAGAATATTATTTTCAATGTTTTTATTGCTGACATTTTTTTCATGCTCCCAAAAGGAGAAAAAAGCTCCTGTTCCACAAAATCCTAATGAAATCACTTTCATAAGCGTTTCAAATATTGGTGGCATTCTTGGAGACTACAGGATTATAAAAGTTACTAAAGATTCCATTTCCCTAGAAAAAGGCACCACAGCAAAAAAGACACACCAGTACTGGAGCTCTTCAATGCATGCTAACAAATGGAAGCATCTGGTTTCAAGTCTTGACATACGAACCCTGAACAGCATTAAAAGCTCTCCCAGCGCCCAATCGGTAGATGGAGTTGACGAAACTTTTCAGATCAGGACACCGAAAAAGGCACATGTCTACGTGAATGCTTATCAGGACACGATTCATTATTCCCAACTGCAAACTCTTAAAAACAGAATAGAAGAGATTCTTCCTAAAGAATACCAACAAGCCTATGCACGATAATTTTTCCCTAAAACCCTACAATACCTTTGGCGTTGAAGCGAAAGCAAAATATTTTACAGAAGTAACAACCATTGATGAGCTCAAAGAAGCAATCCTATTCTCAAGATCTCATTCTTTACCGCTCTTATTTTTGGGCGGCGGAAGTAACGTTTTACTTACAAAAGATTTTGATGGTCTTGTAATCCTTCTCAATCTGAAAGGGATAACTGAAAAAAATCATGACGAAAACAATATCCTGGTAACAGCAAATGCTGGTGAAAACTGGCATGGGTTTGTCATGTACTGTCTGAATAATAATTATGGCGGACTGGAAAATCTATCTTTAATCCCGGGAAATGTGGGTACCTCTCCCATGCAGAATATCGGCGCTTACGGAACTGAAATAAAAGACATCTTCGTTCAATGCTCTGTCCTGAACCTGGAAACCCTTGCAGTTGAAATATTTGATCTGGAACAATGCCGGTTCGGCTACAGGGATTCTATTTTCAAACAAGAAGGAAAAGGAAAGTATGTGATTCTGGACGTAACGTTCAGGCTGACAACGAAAAATCATATCATCAAAACTGAATATGGTGCGATTACAGGAGAACTGGAGAAATTAAATATTAAAAATCCTACCATACAGGATGTTTCCAATGCTGTGATCAATATCAGACAAAGCAAACTTCCAGATCCTAAACTGATCGGAAATGCAGGTAGTTTTTTTAAAAATCCGACAATTCCAAAATCCCAGTTTGAAGACCTTAAACTAAAATTCGAAAATATTCAGGGATACCCTAATGGAGATCAGGTAAAAGTTCCCGCAGGATGGCTGATTGAGCAATGCGGATGGAAAGGTAAGCAAATAGGAAACGTAGCTTCACACCGATTACAATCGCTTGTTATCGTTAACGCTACAGGAAATGCTACAGGAAAAGAAATTTATGATTTCTCCACATTAATCATTAACTCTGTAAAGGAAAAGTTTGGAATAGAGCTGGAGAGAGAAGTAAATATCATATAAAATAGAAAAACTAATTACAAAAAATAATATTTTCGTTTAGAATTAAAAAAGCACAATATGAAAATAGCCATTCTGGGAGCAGGAAATATGGGGTTATCATTTTCAAAATCTTTCCTGAAATATGAGTTGATAAAACCTGCAGATCTGCATCTGATTACAAGAAACGAATCTAAATTCGCCAAAATATCGGAAGAATTTCCCCATTCAAAAATTTCTACGTTCGATGAAGTTAGGGAGCTGGATGCTGATCTTATTATTATCGCTGTAAAGCCACAGGACTTTCAGAATGTGGTGGATAAGATTCAATTTACTCTTAAAGAAAATCAGATGATTTTATCCATTATGGCCGGAATTAAAATACAGAAGATTCAGAAATTATTAAACCATCGCATGGTGGTCAGAGCGATGCCTAACTCCCCCACTCTTTTAGGAATGGGCATTACGGGATATACCTCCGCGGAAGGTATTTCTTTCAGCCAGCTTATTATTATTGAAAGGCTTCTCAACAGCACAGGAAGATCGGTTTATTTGGAAGACGAAGAACTATTGGACGGTGTAACCGCTTTGTCCGGAAGTGGCCCTGCTTATTTTTATTACATTGTTGATGCAATGATTAAGACCGGTGTAGAAATGGGAATTGATGAAAACCTCTCTAAACTTTTCGTTAAGCAAACCATGTTGGGCGCCTACCATCTGATGAATAACTCCGAAAAAAGCCTTGAAGAATTAATAAAAGATGTTGCCTCGAAAGGAGGTACTACCGAAGCAGCTCTAAAAACTTTTGAAGAAAAAGGATTAAAGGAAGCTATCGGGAAAGGGATTCTAAATGCGGAAAATCGCGCTAAAGAACTAAACGGCTAAATCCACTACATAAGGTACAGTAAAAATAGTGTTCGAGGTATAATAATAAGCCTCTGCAATTTCTTTACCCTCAATTGCAGATTTATTCATTTCAAAAACATTAAATTTGTATGTTAATCTAATGTAATGAAATACGTTCTACTTACGCTCATTTCAGCGATGCTGCTGTCCATATCATGGCCAACTTACGGGATTCCGTTCTTTATTTTCTTTGCTCTTGTTCCTCTCCTTATGATGGAACATGGCGTTTCTAAATTTTCAAGCTTTAACAGAAAAAGCTGGGTAGTTTTCGGACTTTCCTATCTATGTTTTGTGATCTGGAATATTGTGACAACAGGATGGCTGTACGGTTCAAGAAACCCGGATGGCAGTCATTCATTAATGGCCGTTGTATTTCCTGTTCTCGTCAATTCATTTTTATACTCCCTGATGTTCCAATGTTACCATTGGTATAAAAATGCACAGGGAACCTACTGGGGATTTGCATTTCTTATCGCTATCTGGATGGGATTTGAGAAATTTCATATGAGCTGGGAACTTACATGGCCATGGCTTAATCTCGGCAATGCATTCTCCGATTATCCGAAATTAATCCAGTGGTATGATACCCTGGGGGCTACAGGAGGCAGCTTCTGGATCCTGATCATCAACCTTTTTATTTTTTATACCATAAGAACCTGGGAAGCAGGACGGAAAAGAAAAGATCTTATCAAAAATACATCGATTGCTGCAGCTATAATCGTCATTCCAATGATTATTTCAATAATTAAGTATAATAATTTTGATGAAAAACCGGCAGGCCAGGTAAATGTTTTATTACTCCAACCTGATCTTGATCCATACGCAGAAAAGTATTCGACGGACAGCCTGACAATAGAAAATAACCTTCTTAGTCTTGCGGAGAGAAACTCCAAAGGTAAGATTGATTATTATATTGCTCCGGAAACAGCACTTCCGGGAAGAGGATCTATTTCGGAAACTGCTTTTGAAAAAAGCGTACTTCTGAATAACATAAAAGGCTTTCTCTCCAAACATCAAGGTTCTGTTTTTGCTACCGGAATTTCTTCGCATCGTTTTTACCTGAATCAGAACAATCTTCCTAAAGAAGCTTATCAGATCAATCAGGGACTGTGGGTTTCCAGCTACAATTCAGCCATTCAGGTAATTCCCAATCAAAAAGTTGAAGTCTATCACAAAGGCAAATTAGTTCCCGGTGTGGAAATATTCCCCTACATGAATGTTTTAAAGCCTATTTTAGGAGATGCTATGCTCAACCTGGGAGGAACCGTAGCATCATTGGGTACAGACAAAGAAAGGGTAGCCTTTTCAAACCCTTACAATAAAGGAAAACTGGCTCCTATTATTTGTTATGAAAGTATCTACGGAGAGTTTGTTACGGATTATGTGAGAAAAGGGGCTAACTTTTTAGCCATTATGACCAACGACTCCTGGTGGGGTGTTACAGAAGGGCATAAGCAACTTTTGTCTTATGCTAAATTAAGAGCCATAGAAACCCGTAGAGAAATTGCCCGCGCAGCCAATAGTGGAATTTCAGCACACATTGATGCAAGAGGAGAAATTGTTGCCGACACTTTCTACGGAGATAAAACTACTTTATTTGCGAAAGTGAATCTGTATGATCAACAGACTTTTTATACAAGAACAGGGGACCTTTTATCAAGAATTTCGATTTTTGCACTAGGCTTCTTGCTTTTCTATTTTTTAATTAAAAGAGTTCAAGGCAGACTTCAAAAAAAATAAAATTCAATTAAATAAAAGGGAAGCTCAAAAGCTTCCCTGATAGACGTCTCTTCGATTGAGTATATTGAAGATCCGACACAAACAAATACAAACAATAAAGAGAAAAACCAGCTGGACACCTGGTTTTTCCCGGTTAATAAAACGTTCAATTATTTAATGATAAGTTTTTTAACAGTCCATTGATCCTTTATTTTTACTTTCAGAAAATAAATCCCTTTCGGAAAACCGAACAGATTTACAGACTGATCCGCATTCTTTTTTACAGTCAACTTTCTTCCGTCTACTGCATACATTTCAACATCAGTAATTTGCTTTCCTTTAATAAATACTTTTTCCGAAGCAGGATTGGGATATATTAAAAACTCATCATCTTTAATAATATCCTGAGTTCCCAAGGTTCCTTCTGCAGAAGGATCTGAATATACTCCTGAGGCATCTATTGATCTTACGCTCCAGTATAAATTCTGAATGGATGGGTCAAGATCTAAGAACCATGAGGACGTTGTTACTACATATCGTGCCACATCATAAGCTCCGGGAGTCTTTCCAACTTTGATTTCGTACCGCAAAGCATTTACAGGCGTCTTATCATCACCTGCTCCACTCCATGAGAAATTAAACTTGTTACCGTTTCTGGTAAGATTCAGGTTTACAGGAGGCGAAGGTTTTAAATTTGCTTCCGTAGAAACATTTTTGAAGATTTTAGTTAGTGAGGGCATTCCCGGATCTGCCCAATCAAATCCGGACAATACAACATCAAGATGATGATCATTGTTATAGTCAAGTAAATGCACAAAACCAGGGCCTCCTAAAGTATGTAAACCTGTTGTTATATTTTCAGTAAATGTTTGACCGGCAGGACTAAATAAAAACACTTTAACCAAGGCATTATTATTTTCATCATTTCCAGACAGTATAAAATCATAATACCCGTCATTATTCAGATCTCCTGTTGCCAGGGATGGCTCTGAAAATTCCGGAATGTTAAGTTGCTGAAGATTAAAATGGCCGGCACCATCATTCATCAGCACACCTAGATACCCTTCATAATTTTCATCCTGAGCAGCTACCACAATATCCTGATAACCATCTGCATTAAAATCGGCAAATTCAAGCTTTCCGCTTGCTAAAGGTAAAAGCGTCTGAGACAGGGTAAGTACCCCTGAATTATTGAGATAAACCCTGAATAGCGGATTACTATTGATATCATATCCCAAAATTACCATATCCAGCAACTGATCATTATTCAAATCCACCATTTTAAAACTGCTGTTTTGTGTGCCTTCCATCCAACCCGGAATCAAAAGAAATCCATTCCCTGTATTCTGATAATAATCCAATTTATTAACGAAACCTGTCCCGCTAATGTATTGCGCTCCATTAATAGCATAATCCTGCAGCCCGTCATGATTAAAATCGAAAACTTCCATTGAACCATATACCTTACCGGGAAGCTCAGCTTCCTTAACAAATCCCGAACCGGTATTGCGGAACTGGTAATGTTTGTAATTAACGATATCCATATAACTTAAGCCAGTAGAAATAATATCAGCAAGCCCGTCATTATTATAATCAATAAATTTGATATCTCCCAGATGAGTAACATCTACTCCCAGATTAGCATAGGAAGTCATTGTAGTACCGTTATTCTTATATATTTCATTGAATGAAGTATCCGCACTACCATCTCCATCTGTATCTATTGCTCCATTAACGACTATATCCTGAAAACCATCTCCATTAATATCCGCCACATCACAGGATGAATAATAAAAATTCTTCATATCCGTTTGTACTTCAGAAAAGTTTTGTGCCATTATACCGACCGGTAACATAGATAGTAAAACATAGACCTTCTTCATATTATTTTTATTTAGATTAATTAAAAACAAAGATATATGATAAATTTATCTAATGTTATGATCTTTACATGAAATATATCAGTTCCCGCTCTCTGTCAGGAATCAGCTGTTATATAAGGTAATCTTCAATATTATTAATCAAGATGTTATTTGTAAATATTTTCTAAAAGATTTGCCTATCTAAAAAATTCTTCGTTATTTTGCAACCTCAAATATTATACAAATAAGAACATCGAGATATGTCAAGAATTTGCCAAATAACAGGAAAGCGTGCAATGGTTGGTAACAACGTTTCTCACGCTAATAACAAAACGAAGCGTCGTTTTGAAATTAACTTATTGGAGAAGAAGTTTTACCTTCCGGAGCAAGATAAGCACGTAACACTGAAAGTATCAGCTCATGGATTGAGAGTGATTAACAAGATTGGAATCGAAGAAGCTCTTGAAAGAGCTGTAAGAAACGGATTGATTAAAAAGTAATTGAATCATGGCAAAAAAAGGAAACAGAGTTCAAGTAATCCTTGAATGTACAGAGCACAAAGAAAGCGGTATGGCAGGAATGTCTAGATACATTTCTACTAAAAATAAAAAGAACACTACAGAAAGATTAGAGCTTAAAAAGTATAATCCTGTTCTTAAGAAATATACTCTTCATAAAGAAATCAAGTAATTTATAAAATATAATTTACCATGGCAAAAAAAGTAGTAGCAACCCTACAAAGCGGTCAGTCAAAAAAAATGACTAAAGTTGTGAAAATGGTGAAGTCATCTAAATCAGGTGCTTACGTTTTCGAAGAAAAAGTAATGAATGCAGACGAAGTTGATGGTTATTTGAAAAAATAATCCCCTACTTTATTTACAATATAAAAACTACTCATACTTTGAGTAGTTTTTTTGCTTATTACATATTTTAAGTTAAAACAACTTATTTTAGTAAAAAAATATTGATGAAAAATTTCATTTTATGTACATTCCTACTACTTATAGCTAGCTGCAATAGTAGAAAAGCACCAACAGCAGAGAAAAGTAAAACAGGAATACAGCTCATTGTATTAGGAAATGTTCAGGACGCAGGTTCTCCTCAATTAGGATGTAACAAAGAATGCTGTAAAGACCTTTGGAAAAATCCTGATTTAAAACGAAAGATCATATCCATGGGAGTAATGGATCATCAATACCAAAAAAACTATCTTCTTGATGCCAGTCCTGATATTTCTTCTCAGTTACAATTACTGCAACAAGAACATACAACACCAAAAATAATTGATGGGATCTTCATAACGCATGCTCATATAGGACATTATACAGGTTTAATGTATCTGGGAAAAGAAGGTGCATCCACACAAAATATTCCCGTATATGCAATGCCCAAATTAGCAGGATTTTTAAATAACAACGGACCATGGTCGCAATTGGTGACTCAAAAAAATATTGTGGTTAACGAAATGCAAAATGAGCATCCTGTTACCTTAAGCCCTAATCTAAAAATCATCCCTATTCAGGTCCCTCACCGTGATGAGTTTTCAGAAACGGTTGGTTTTTTGATCGAAGGTCCTGAAAAAAAAGCGTTGTTTATTCCTGATATTGACAAATGGGGGAAATGGAAATACAATATTACGGACTTCATAAAAAAGGTGGATTATGCTTTTATTGATGCAACATTTTACAATGCCACAGAGCTTAATAACCGGGATATTTCAACCATTCCTCATCCCCTGGTTGAAGAAAGCATGCAATTGTTTAACAACTTAAGCCCGGAGTATAAAAAAAGGGTATATTTCATCCATTTCAATCACACCAATAAACTATTAAATCCGGAGAGCAACGAAAGTAAGACTGTCATTAAAAACGGATATAATATTGCAAGAATGGGTGATATTGTAACATTATAATTTCATATATATGATGTTTTAAAACCGCTGTAATAAGCTTAGCCAAAAAAGACAGCTTTCAGGAAGTTTTTTTGTTATCTTTGCTCACCAGATAATTTAATACAATTGGATATGAAAAAGATTGTTGTTCTGGTTTTTACGTCAATGTTCCTTTTTTCATTCAGTCAAAACACAATGAATAATATAGAATATAAAAATTCAGAAAATGTTTTCCCGATAAAAGGACTCTCCCAATCTGTAAGCATAGATTGCGGATCCTCAAAAATGATCCTTTTATCAGGACAGGTTCCCCTGGATGCCAAAGGAAATTTAGTTGGGATGGATAACGTAGAAAAGCAAACGGAACAAATCTTTAAAAATATCGAGAGCATTTTAAAAGAATATGGAGGAACCACGAAAGATATTATCAAGCTTGGAATTTTCATTACAGATATTTCCAAGACTCCAGACTTCAGAAAAGTCAGAGATCGGTATATCCATCTTCAGAATCCTCCCGTAAGCAGCCTTGTGGAAGTAAGCAAGCTCTTCAGAGATGATGTGCTTATCGAAGTGGAAGCAACTGCAGTTATTAAAAAAAATAAATAAGAACGGAACTATGAGTTGGTTTAAAAATATTTTCAAAAAAGAAGAAAAGGAAACTTTAGATAAAGGATTGGAAAAATCCAGCCAGGGTTTCTTTGAAAAAATAACAAAAGCCGTAGTCGGTAAAAGCACCGTAGATGATGAAGTATTAGATGACCTCGAAGAAATACTAATTGCTTCGGATGTTGGTGCATCCACAACGATCAAGATCATTCAGAGAATTGAAGAACGTGTTGCCAGAGATAAATATGTGAATGTAGGTGAACTCGATAAAATTCTTCGTGAAGAAATATCAAACTTACTTCTCGAAAATCCGCATGCAGGAACCGGAAATATTGATACATCAAAAAAGCCGTATGTTATTATGGTTGTCGGTGTAAACGGAGTCGGAAAAACAACAACTATCGGAAAACTGGCTCATCAGTTTAAGTCGGAAGGCAAAAAGGTAGTTTTGGGAGCCGGAGACACTTTTAGAGCTGCAGCTGTGGATCAGCTGACCATTTGGAGTGAAAGAGTCGGCGTACCTATTGTAAAGCAGGAAATGGGTTCCGATCCTGCCTCCGTAGCTTTTGATACCGTTCAAAGTGCAGTTGCCCAGGGTGCCGATGTTGTGATCATTGATACGGCAGGAAGGCTCCATAATAAAGTGAACTTAATGAACGAACTTTCAAAGATCAAAAGAGTAATGCAAAAGGTAATTCCTGATGCTCCTCATGAGATTCTTTTAGTTCTTGACGGTTCTACCGGTCAAAACGCATTTGAGCAGGCAAAACAGTTTACAGCAGCCACAGAAGTAAACGCTTTAGCCGTTACAAAATTAGATGGAACAGCCAAAGGAGGAGTGGTTATAGGCATTTCTGATCAGTTTCAGATTCCAGTGAAATACATAGGGGTTGGGGAGAAAATGCAGGATTTGCAATTGTTTAATGGTACGGAATTTGTTGACTCATTCTTCAAGAAGAGATGATTTATATCATATTCTTCCTGAATTTGCAAAACACATTTCATACATATTAACAATTAAAATTTAAAACTATGGGAATTTTAACTTGGATCATTTTTGGTCTTATCGCAGGTGCAATAGCTAAACTTATTATGCCTGGAACACAAGGTGGTGGTTGGCTTATGACCATTATACTAGGAATCGTTGGAGCTTTCGTAGGTGGATTTGTTGGAAGTTTAATCGGCTGGGGAACAGTTGAAAACTTTGACTTCAGAAGCATGTTATTAGCAGTGGGAGGTTCACTTATCGTCCTTTGGATTTTTGGAATGGCCTCAAAGAAAAGCTAAAAAAATATTTTATCAAAAATTAAAAGACCGACTTGAAATTCAAGCCGGTCTTTTTTTAAAACAATATAATAATTTAGTTGATCTTTATCTGATAAGGCATTTCCATTTTTACCTCAGATCTTAGTTTCTCTTCTGTAATCTGTTGTAAAATTTCATAATTGGCTTTACCTATTTTACTTTTGATAACTCTTGCAGAAATATCATCTTCATTCAGGTCTTTAAATATTTGTTCAAAAGGAGACATCTTCTTAGGATACGATGCTACATTATAAGATTTCAATCCGGCTTTTTGCGCTGCAAATTTTACGGCATCATTTAATGTTCCCAATTCATCCACCAAACCGATTTGTTTAGCTCTTACACCACTCCATACTCTTCCACCACCGATGTTATCGATCTGCTCAAATGTCTGTTTTCTGTTTTGGGTTACAAAGTGTACAAATCTTTTATATGTTCCTTCTACACTTTTTGTAATCATACTTACACCATATGGAGTTACACCGTTCAAACCTGAATAATATTGAGAATTGGCATTTGTAGCGACAATATCTGATCGGATTCCATTCTTATTGGCAATATCCTTAAAATAAGGAATTACTCCAAAAACTCCGATAGATCCCGTCAAGGTATTAGGTTCGGAATAAATTTTATCTGCAGCCATTGCAATATAATACCCTCCTGACGCAGCATAATCACCAAAAGAAACAATCAGTGGTTTTTTCTTTTTTAGCTGCTGAAGCTCAAACAAGATCTCATCGGATGCATTAGCACTTCCTCCCGGGGAATTGATCCTGAATACAACTGCTTTTACTTTATCATTTTCCTGAAGATCCTTAATATACTTAATGTATTTTTCAGAGTAAATTTCATTATAACCATCTCCATTGTTTATAGAACCGGAAGCATACAATACCGCTACTTTATCTCCTGATTTTTCATCATCAGAATAAGAGTTGATGTACTTTCCTAATGAAATTTTGTTCAGCTTATCTTTTTCTTTTAAGCTTAGCTTAGATTTAATAAGCTCATCATATTCCGTTTTCTGAATGAGCTGATCTGCCAGTTTATACTTCAGACTTTGTTCAGGAATCATACCATACAAACTATCAACAATAGTCTTAAACTGTAATGAATCAATTTTTCTTGATGCAGCAATTTTCGAAGATGTATTTTTCCACAGATCGTTAAGAAGAGTACTTAATTGCTCTTTATTTTCTGGAGAAATATCATTTCGTAAAAACGGTTCTACTGCAGATTTAAATTTTCCATGACGGATCACTTCAATTCCGATTCCGTATTTATCCGCAAAATCCTTGAAAAAGGTAACTTCTGTAGCCAATCCTTTTAATTCGATCATACCGGAAGGATTCAGAAAGTATTTATCCGCTACAGATCCCAGGTAATAAGATGACTGTGAAGCCGCATTTCCATAAGCATACACAAATTTTCCACTCTTCTTAAAATCCTGTATCGCATTCCGTAAATCGTCGATTTGTGTAATTCCCGCATTTAGATCATCCGCCTCAATACTGATTCCTTTAATATTGTCATCCGTTTTAGCTTTTTCAATGGCTTCTAAAGCTTCATATATTAAAATGCTTTTATTCTGATTTCCCATATTAAATACACCCGTTTGTTCTTCAGTAGGGCTATCAATTATGATCGTCTTTAAATTGATCGTTAAAACTGAGTTCTTTTTTACCACTACCGATTTATCACTACTCATAGAACTAAATACCAGCATGACTATAAAAAAGAAGAAAAATACAGCACATAGTATGACAATTGCCACTATATTTGCTAAAACATTTTTAAAAAAACTTTTCATATATCAATCATTTTTTAATATGTCGCAACATAAGGTAGTTTTGTTACTAGGGAGTAACCTTGGGGATGGAAAAAAAAATATAGAACAGGCTATTGAAATGTTAAAAGCCGGTGGAATTGAAATGTTAAATATTAGCATTTTTTTAACATCTGACCCCGTAGAGTTTGTTAGTTCTAATATTTTTTGTAATATTGCAACAATAATACGCACACATCTTTCGCCTATTCAACTGCTTGATTTTGTTAAAAGTATTGAATTTGAAATGGGAAGAACTAGCGATTCAAAATCCTCTGGAGGTTATAAAGACCGCATTATTGATATTGATATTGTTAAGTATGATGAGTTAAAATTTATATCAGAAAGGTTGGAAATCCCTCATACCAAACATCTTTATGAAAGGGAATTTTCCAGAGTATTATTAAATGATGTTATCAAACAAAACATAAAACATATTGTATGAAATTAGGTTTATTATTATTGGCCGCGCTGCCTATTGCTACTTATGCTCAGGACAGTACTACAGTAAATTCGTCGGACAAGTACCCTAATACATTCTCCTCGGGTTCCGCTAATGTTCAGCCTTTTGATAATAAGGCAAGAAGATTTAACGATTGGTCTATATCAATCGGTGGAGGTGCTGCATTTATGCCACATGCCGATCTTACTTCATTTTATGATGGAAAGATCAATTGGGGATACAATGCATATATCAGTTTGGACAAACAGATCTCTCACGTTTTTGGGGTAAGCCTTATCTACCAGAGAGGAGAAACGAATCAAAAAGCTAAATTAGCCGGTGCTGCCGGTGTAGCTGCTGGAGTGGGTGTAGCCAACACAAGATACGATCAGATAGCTTTATTGGGGGATGTAAATTTCTCAAATCTATTAAGAAGAGTTGATAATCATTCTCCATACAGATGGGCTTTCCATGGATATGGGGGAATTGGTGTTATGGGATATAACACTTCCCTGCATGACAACAACGAATTCAGATGGAGTAATGCTCCAAGAAGAGTTCCTTTATTTATCAAACAGGATATAGACATCAACTCTATTTTCTACCAATTCGGGTTTGGAGTGAAATATAACGTTTCAAAACTTATCGATATTGAAGCCAGAACAATGTATATCATCAGTGGTGATGACGAGTTCGACGGTGGAGGTAATGCCGGACCTGCTGATTATGATCCTGCATCTAAAGTATCCAAGTACAACATGATCAACAAATCAAGATCTGATAATATGTGGACCGTAAACTTAGGGGTATCCTTTAAATTAGGAAAACATATGTCGCATCTGGCATGGCATGATCCTTTACAGGAAGCTTATTACAGAACAGAAGAGCTAGAAAAAGCGACAACTGATCTTGTAGTTTGTGAAAAAGGAGACAACGATAACGACGGAGTTTGTGACGATTGGGACAGAGAACTTAATACTCCTGCCGGTGCAAGAGTAGATGGTGCTGGTGTTGCATTAGACATGGACCTTGATGGCGTTATTGATTTGTATGATAAATGTGTTACAGTTCCGGGACCTGCTGAAAACAACGGTTGTCCGACAGGAAAGTAATCACAACGACTAAAGAAATCATTTAATTAACTAAATAAAAAAAATACACTATGAAATTAAGTTTAGCAATTGTAGCATTAGCATTAGCTGTTCCAACAGCTTCTTTTGCTCAAGACTCAACGGCAGTTTCAAAAGGAGAATATCCTAATACATTTTCTTCGGGTTCTGCCAATGTATCCCCTTTTACACAGAAGTCTAAAAGATTCAACGACTGGGCGATTTCATTTGGTGCCGGGGTACCATTAATGCAATCAGCGGATTTAACATCTATCAAAAATGGTAATGGTAAAAATCTTTTCGGATATTCTGCATATGTAAGTATCGATAAAGCTATTACTCATGCTTTTGGTATTAACTTACAATACGACAGAGGAGAGACCAGACAAGGATTCTTCAACACAAAAAATTCAGCTCCTACTGATTTAGCTGTAAGAGACAGAATTGGTGCAAGAACTCAATACGATGCGATCTCAATCTTGGGGGATGTTAACTTCTCTAATTTATTAAGAAGAGTTGATAATCACTCAACTTACAGATGGGCGCTTCACGGGTATGCAGGTATCGGTACTCTAGCATATAGAGCTTATTTAAAAGATCCTTCTGGGCAAAAGCTAATGACAGAAGTTAAACCTTTTAAATTCAACTCTCTGTTTGGACAAGCCGGAGCAGGTCTTAAATTCAAAGTAAACAGAAGCTTAGACATCGAAGGTAGAGTAATGTACGTAGTTACAGGTGATGATTCTTTCGACGGTGGAGGTGCACCATACAGTGCAATCAACCAAAGAGAAGAAGGAACGTCTGATAATTTCTTCAATGCTACTTTAGGGGTTTCTTTAAAATTAGGAAAACACGAGTCTCATTTAATGTGGCATGACCCATTACAGGAAATCTATTATAAATTAGATGTTTTGGCTAACAAAAACCAGGATATCGAAGTTTGTAAAAAAGGAGATGCTGATAATGACGGAGTTTGTGACGATTGGGACAGACAGCTTGATACTCCTGCCGGTGCAAGAGTGGACGGTGCAGGTGTTGCCCTTGACACAGACCTTGATGGTGTAATCGATCTTTACGATAAGTGTGTTACTGTTCCTGGACCTGTTGAAAACAACGGTTGTCCTACAGCAACTACAGGACCTGTAAAAGAAGAAGAAAGAACTCTTGAAGGAATTGAATTCGATTTAAATTCTGACAGAATCTTACCTTCAAATACACCAATTCTTAACAATGCAGTTACTTATATTAATCAATCAACTGGTTCTTATAACGTAATTGGAGCAACAGATACAAGAGGAACTGATGCTTACAACAAAAAATTATCTGAAAGAAGAGCAAATAACGTTAAGAATTATTTAATCAAAAATGGTGTTCAGACAGGTAAGTTAAATGCTATCGGTAAAGGTGAAAAAGACCTTAAATATCCTGAATGTGAACCAGCTACTAAATGCCCTGAATGGAAAAACAGAGCAAACAGAAGAGTTTACTTCGAGGCTAAATAATAAACTATTTATTCATTATACAAAAGTCACGCATTGCGTGACTTTTTTTGTTGTGATACTTTCCTTATTTTTATACCATGATTTCTTCAAGCGATTTTGACCAGTTAAAATATAAGACCCTTAAATATTTCTGGGGATACGATAGTTTCAGAGATTCTCAGGAAGAAATTATTAATTCTATTATTAACGAAAAAGATACACTGGTTTTACTTCCTACAGGAGCCGGAAAATCACTATGCTATCAGCTTCCGGCTTTGTTCCGGGAAGGTGTATGCCTTGTGATCTCTCCCTTGCTTGCCCTGATGAAGGATCAGGTAAATCAGCTTAAATTCAGAGGAATTGAAGCGGAATATCTGTCTTCGGAACTTGATGACTATGATGCAGAAGTTATTTTTAACCGATGCAAAGACGGATTAACCAAGCTGCTTTACGTTTCACCGGAAAGATTAACGAACAGACAGTTTATCCAGAATATGGAAGAAATACAGCTTTCGTTTATTGCTGTAGATGAAGCACACTGTATTTCGGAATGGGGACAGGATTTCCGTCCAAGCTATCAGAATATAAAGGAATTCAGAAAAAATAATCCCGACATCCCATGCCTTGCTCTAACTGCTACTGCTACCCCTAAAGTTTTAGAAGAAATAAAGATAAAGCTGGGATTGATCAATCCTGTAGTTTTTCAAAAAAGCTTTAAAAGAGAAAATATACGGATCTTTACTGAAGAAGTGTCCGATAAATACCAGCGGATTTATGATATTTTAAGGTACAATAATGACTCAGGAATTATATATGTCCGTACCCGAAAAGAAGCTGAACTGCTAACGGAATTTTTGCACAGGAATCAACTGAAAAATGTAGATTACTTTCACGCAGGATTATCCACAAAAGAAAAAAATGCCAAACAACATTTATGGAACACCCGTAATGATTATGTTCTGATCTCAACTAATGCATTTGGTATGGGAATCGATAAGGATAATGTCCGGTTTGTAATTCATTACTCCCCTTCTCCATCGCTTGAAAATTACTATCAGGAAATAGGACGTGCAGGAAGAGACGGGCAGGATAGTTTTGCATATTTATTATGGAACCAACAGGAAATTGTAAATTTTGAACAGATATTAAAAAATCAGATTCCTAACAAAGCAGAGTTTCTGAAGATCATCAGTTACCTTTACTCAGTTTTTCAGGTTGCCGAATATGAACTTCCTGAAAAAGTATTTCAATTGAACATGAATGGTATTCAGAATTTCACAAAATTATCTGTTGCCAAGATTAAAAACGTTCTGAACTTTCTTCATAATCAGGAAATCATCTATCACAACGACAATAAAAGTTTATCTTCACTTGAGTTGCTGATACAGGCTGATGAAATAGATCAGCTTCCTAAAAAAGATGCTTACTTTATCGAGCTTATGCTTCGCACTGTATCAGGAATAACAACTCATAAAGTAATGTTCAGTGAACAAAATGTAAGCAACAAAATTGGAATTGCAATTCCTTTAATAAAGGAACGTCTTAAAGAACTCCAGCAAAAAAATTATCTCGAATATGTAGACGGAGCCCTATCCAGTATTAAGTTTTTAAAACCCCGGGATGAAAGAACCATCAATGGCGCCTACTGGAAGCTTTTTGAACATATTCAAAGAAATAAAATCCAAAAATGGGAGGAGATGAAGTTTTATGTAGAAAACAAAGATTATTGTAAAATAAAGCTTATCTTGTCCTATTTTGGAGAGAAAAATTCAAAAACCTGTGGGCAATGTTCTATTTGCGAAAAGAATAAACAAACCATCTTTGGAAAGAATATATCGACTCAGCTGATAACATTATTGGCTAAGAGACCGGCTACTATTGAAGAGCTTTCCATCCAGCTGAGTTATCATTCCAAAGAGAACATCTTAGAAAACCTGATTTTTCTATTGGACTCCGGAAAAGTAAAAATGCTGAATTTCAGGACGTATGCTTTAGCTTAGTTGAAAAATGTATTTATGTAGTTATGTATTCATGTATTAATGATAAAAATTAATATTTCTAATGAGTATTCAATTAGCAACCTCTAACCTCTAACCTCTAACTTCTAAATTCCCATTCAACTTCAACTAAAAACTTATCTTTGCAGTATGAAATCATTAAAAGTCGTTTTTCTAGGTACTCCCGAATTTGCTAAAACTGCTTTAGAAGCTATTCACCAGTCTCATCATGAAGTAGTTGGTGTTGTAACAGTTGCCGATAAAGGGAGCGGACGGGGCCAGAAAATCCATCAGTCTCCTGTAAAAATATATGCTGAAGAACATAACCTTGCTGTTTTCCAGCCGGAAAAATTAAGAAATCCTGAATTCTTACAACAAATCAAAGACCTGAATGCTGATGTATTTGTGGTTGTTGCTTTTAGAATGATGCCCAAAGTTCTTTTTGAAATGCCAAGAATAGGGACATTCAATCTTCACGCTTCCCTCCTTCCCGATTACAGAGGTGCAGCCCCTATTAATTATGCTGTAATTAATGGTGAACAAAAGACAGGGGTAACTACTTTCTTTATCAACGAAAAAATAGACGAAGGAAATATCCTTCTTCAGGAAGAATTACAGTTGCTGCCTGATGAGAACGCGGGAAGTCTTCACGACAGATTAATGCAATTAGGATCAAAGCTTGTTGTACGTACTTTGGATGGCCTTGCTGAAAACTCTATTAAGGAAATACCTCAACCACAGGTTGAGCATCCTAAAAATGCCTTTAAAATTTTTAAAGAAGATACTAAAATCAACTGGAATGCTCCGTCTAAAGTCATCCATCAGTTTATTCTGGGAATGTCCCCGTATCCTGCTGCTTTTACGACCCTGAAGATTGGAGAAGAAGATAAAGGATTAAAGATTTTTGGAGGAAAATTTGAGGTTTCCCATCATAATGAAACTCCCGGAACACTGGAGATATCCAAAAATACTTTTAAAATTTATACCCAGGACGGAATTTATGAGCCATTAGAACTCCAACTGGAAGGTAAAAAAAGAATGAATATCAAAGATTTCCTGAATGGTTTCAGAAATTTTGACGAAATAAAAATGGCTTGATTACTCAAGCCATTTTTTATATTGAAATGTCGTACATATTTCTATAATTTCACCATCTCAGTAACTTCCACATCATATCCTCCTACCTGTGGTTTTACATCAGGATTCTGGGTAAGTACTTTGAATTTATTAATTCCCAGGTTTTTCAGAATCTGTGTTCCGATACCGTAATCCCTGTAATTATAGGCTAATGTCGGATGTTGCTGCTGACCATCCTGATAATCTAGGAACTGCTGTAATTTTTTCAATGTGTTTTCAGAATTGGAAACATTATTAATGAAAATAATAACTCCTTTCCCTTCTTCATTGATCATTTTGGTTACTTTCTCCAATAACGGAGTTTCCCCATTATTCAGTCTTGTTAAAACATCAAAATAAGAATCAGAAGACTGTACTCTTACCAATACCGGTTCATCTATAGTCCATGCACCTTTGGTCAGTACAAAATGAATCTGCTCATTAGAGGTTTCCCTGAATGCATAAAAATCGAATTCCCCATAATGGGTTTTCACTTTTCTTTCTTCTATTCTGTCAACTAAATTTCCTTTTTTAAGCTGATAGTGAATAAGATCCTCAATTGATACAATCTTCATATCATGCTTCTGAGCAAATGCATACAAGTCGGGAAGACGGGACATCGTGCCATCTTCATTCATAATTTCACAGATTACTCCACCTTCTTTTAAACCTGCCAAATGTGTAAGGTCAATAGCCGCTTCAGTATGTCCGGCTCTTTTTAGTACTCCCCCTTTCTTTGCACGAAGCGGAAAGATATGTCCCGGTCTCATAAAGTCAGTAGGTTTGGATTTTTCGTCCATTAAAGCAAGAATGGTTTTAGCTCTGTCACCTGCTGAAATTCCGGTTGACGTACCATTTCCCAAAAGGTCCACGGAAACCGTAAAAGCTGTTTCTTTAGGATCACTGCTTCTGCTCACCATGATGTCAAGACCTAGTTCATCACATCTTTTTTCAGGAAGAGGCATACAGATAAGTCCTCTCCCATGCACTGCCATAAAGTTGATCAGTTCAGGAGTTGTAAGTTCTGCAGCACAAAGAAAATCTCCTTCATTTTCTCTGTTCTCATCATCCACTACTATGATTATTTTACCATTTTTAAGGTCTTCAATAGCCTCAGGAATAGTATTTAATTTAATATCAGACATTTTTACTTTAAATTTTTGCAAAGATACTCATAAAAAAAGGCATCGCCAATTAATATAAATGGTTTGTTATTTTATGATTAAAGAGTCCATAGCTTTTCTGAAAATCCCGTAAGAATCAAGTCTTTTCTGATGATCATAAATATGAGAATTGATGATAAGCTCGTCTACATTGAATTTTTCCTGGAAGTCTTTTAATTTTTTTTCAATTTCAGATTGATCCCCGATAAAACTGTATCTCAATTTCTGTAGCACAGCCGATTTTTCCATAGGCGACCATATATCATCCATATCCGCCACAGGAGGAGCAAATGGCTTTCTATCATTTCTGATAATATTAAGAAATGCCTGAAATAATGTGGTAGAAAGCTGATGAGCCTCTTCTGAAGTTTCTGCGGCAGTTCCATTCACACAGGCCATAATATAAGGCTTGTCAAGCTGTTTGGATGGCTCAAAATGTTCTCTGTAAATACTGAAAGCCATTTCCATCTGTTCAGGGGCAAAATGTCCCGCAAAAGCATATGGAAGGCCCAATTCTGCTGCAAGCCATGCACTGTCAGTACTCGAACCCAGGATATACAGTGGAATATCCAGTCCCTCACCAGGAATCGCACGAACTAAAGAGTTGGAATTTTCTTTGGAAAAATATCTTTGCAGTTCCAGAATCTGTCTGGGAAATTGTTCGTTGATAATTGCAGGATTCCTTCCCAGCGCCTGGGCGGTAATGCCATCCGTTCCGGGAGCCCTTCCAAGCCCAAGATCAATCCTGCCTGGGAATAAAGACTCAAGTGTCCCGAATTGTTCGGCGATGACCAGTGAACTGTGATTGGGAAGCATAACCCCTCCCGACCCTACTCTTATTTTTTGGGTTCCATTTGCAATAAAACCAATAAGAACAGAGGTAGCCGAACTGGCTATGCTTGCCATATTATGGTGTTCTGCCAGCCAAAATCTTTTATAATTGATATTTTCAGCATAATTTGCCAGGGACAGACTGTCCTGAAAGGTATCGTGGATGCTTTTTCCCTGCTTTACCGGAGCAAGATCCAAAACAGATATTTCAAAATTTTTCATAGATGATCATTATTTTCTAAAGAAGATCTGAAACCTCCTTTGCCAATTTCGTAATTATAAATTGAGATTTAAAAACATACAAATTTACCACATAAAAACTGCATTAGTTACTTTTTGTAATTGATAAGTCTGATGACCTATTTCAGGCAAAAACTATTAAAAAATCCTTATCCGTACCTCTTATGGATTTTCTAGAAATGAGATCGAAAAATACTTTTCCAAATCCCCTTTTTAAAAGCCTGTAGCATCAAAAAAATCAACAATAAGTAAAATTTATATTGCATCCATATAAATAAATCATATATAAGAGAAATAAAATATTAAATTTGTATATGATCCTATCATATTGGATCATAGTTTAATACCACAAAAAATATTATTATGAAAAAACGATTTGAAAAAACATTCTTAAGCAGAATGTTAACCAAAAGAAATCTATCGATCAGCCTGATTGTTGCCTTGATTCTTACATCATGCAGTAAAAACAATGAAGAAATGATGACGGAAGCACAAACTGATGCTTTCAATTCAGCTAACATTAAACAGGGCAAATTAGGAGGACAGGTTATTACCTACGAGAGAAAGAATGGAATGAATTTTTTCCAGGGAGACATCGTGTTGTCCGATAAACAATTAGCGGAAGATAATTCTGCAAATAAAGGTGGAGCAACTTTGTCAAGGTGGCCGAATGGCAAAATTTATTATACCGTAGCCAGCAATATGGGGTCTATTAATGCAAATAAGATTACTTCTGCAGTCAATGAGTATAATACAAAAACCAATACCCAATGGATTCCCCGTACCAATCAATCCAATTATGTAGAATTTATTTTCGGAAGCTCTTCCGGATATGACGGGTGGGCTCATATCGGATACCAGGGAGGTAAACAAAACATCTCATTGGATCAGAATATTTCTACGGCGTCAGTGATCCATGAAATGGGACATACTGTAGGGCTTTATCATGAGCACTGCCGTAAAGACCGGGATCAATATGTAAGCATCCAATGGGATAATATCCAAAGCGGACAAGCTTACAATTTCAATATTTATAATTCAGGAACAGATATCGGGCCTTTCAATATTAATTCAGTGATGATGTACTGGCCAACCTCGTATTCTAAAAATGGATTACCTACCATTAAAAAAGCGGATAATACCAATTTCACCTACAACAGGACAGGCTTTACGACAGGAGACATCAATACGATCAATGCAATGTATCCTTAATTTTCAATATGCTATAGACAGGAAAAGAATTCTTAGGAATTCTTTTCCTTTTTGTAATTATAGTGGTTGATAAGAATTCTTATTTCATTAAATTCAAAATCATTCGGCAAAGCATTCTTCCATTCCGTCAATGTCTCGTGCGGTTTCTGGTAAAATTCTTTTTCAAAAGCTTTAATCTTATCTGAAGTAATGACTCTGGAGATATCCAGTAAACCCTGTTCTGCAAATTTCGCCAGGTGCCCGATAACGGTTTCTTTTACAAGCCCTCTTTCCAGTGAGATTTCACCAATTGTTTTTCCTTGCTCAAATAGTTGAAAGGTAAGCACCTGAGATGGAACTTTGGCAATTTTCAGGCTGACCTCCTGGTTGTTTTTCTCATCCAGAAGTTTAGTATCCAGCAAATGAATATCTTTCAGGCTATTCAGGTATTCTTCAATATCTTCCAGCCAGTCTTTAAATTCTTCATTATATTGCTTAAGTCCTTTTGCTCCTTTTATTTCAGCATAAAAATCTTTCAAAGGATTAAAAACCTTGTCACGTATCTCGGTAAAAAAGAAATTAACAGCCCCTTTTGCCTTATTTTCAATTTCAGACCATTCCTCTTTCTTATCAAGAAGAAGCTCTATTTTTTGAGTTAATACCCTTTCCAGTTTTCCAAAAATCTTTCCAAGCTGAACGATTTCATGCTTTAGCTGAAGATAGAGCTGGTTGGTTTTTACATGATCAATATTTTTTGTAGCGACAGACAGCTTATTCCATTCTTCAACTTCTTTCAGAAACCATAAACTATCAATTGTACGAAGCACTTTTTTAATACTGTAATCGTATTTTTCTCTGTTTAAAATATCTTCTACATGATCATTAGCAAAAGTGTCGCCCTGGAATTGAAGTATCCTCGTATCTTTAAATATGACTTCAGGAGTAATTTTTGATTTTAAAACAATCCCCTCCAACGTCCTGCATCGTGATAATGCAACATACACCTGCCCTGCCGTAAAACTTTTCCCGGCATCAATAATTACCTTATCAAAGGTTAATCCCTGGCTTTTGTGGATGGTAACTGCCCATGCCAGTTTTATAGGAAATTGCTCAAAGCTTCCTAAAACCTCTTCTTTAATATTTTTATCAGTATCCAGGAAATATTTCTTCTGTTCCCATACTTCTCTTTTGACGACGATTTCTCTTTCACTTCCTTCTAAAGCTACACGAATCTCATTTTCATCAAGTCCCACAATTTCCCCCAGCTTTCCATTAAAATATTTCTTTTCGGGAGAAACATCATTTCTGATAAACATAATCTGAGCTCCTATCTTCAGCTCCAGAAACTGATCATTCGGAAACTGGTTTTCTTTAAATTCCCCAAAGAGTTTCGCTTCATAAGTGCTGGGATCAACTTTTATTTCTGCGAGTTTTTTCTGATTGATCTCATCTGCCATTTTATTGTGAGAACACAGATAGACATATGAATCCTGTCCCGTTTCGAAATCGGGGTCATACCTCTCATTAAGATGTTCAAAATCAATATTGGCGATATCGCCATCCCGGATAGCATTCAGGATTTCCAGAAATTCCTGATCGGACTGACGGTAGACTTTTGTCAATTCAATAGTAATCAAAGGAATTTCCTTGATTGCAAGGCTATCGAAAAAGAACGGAGACTGATAATACATCTTCAGAATATGTTCATCTCTTACCACCGGCGGAAGCTGATACAAGTCTCCAATGAACAGCATCTGAACCCCTCCGAATCTTTGATTGTTTCTTCTGACAAATCTTAGAGAAAAGTCCATCATGTCCAGGACATCAGCTCTGAGCATCGAGACCTCATCGATGATGATAATTTCTATTTCCCTTAAAAGCTTGAGTTTATCCTTACGGTACTTAAAATGAGGCATCAGATCAGCAATATTATTTGCTAAACTTCCATCGATTCTTTCTGTGGTAGGTAAAAATGTTCGTAATGGCAGCCCAAACATGGAATGAATGGTAACTCCACCTGCATTAATGGCAGCAATCCCTGTAGGTGCTATCACAATGTGCTTCTTCTTGGTCCTTTTTACAAAATCATTCAGAAAAGTTGTTTTACCTGTTCCTGCTTTTCCGGTGAGGAAAACACTTCTGTTGGTGTGCTCTATTATGTCAAAAAAATGATTGTTCATCGTCTTCAAAATTACGGAAAATGAATTTGAAATCCTTCTTGTGGCATAACTTTTGAGTTCGTTTTTTAAAGATAAAAACTAATATGGGAAAAGTACCCTCGAAGATTTCTGTGATATCACTATGTATAACAATGGCTTTGGCTTCTTGTGGCACAAAAAATATGACAGATAATTTACCTAAAGATATTTCAGAAAGACCCGCTGATGAAAACAGCAAGAAATATGATGAAGTTCAATTGGAAAAAGCAAAAGCAGTAGTAGAATCAGAAATTGCCAAGGAAAAATGCAGTAATCCTGATGACTGGAAAATAGCACCGATGGGAGCAAAAGCTTGTGGTGGTCCTAAATTTTACATTGCTTATCCTAAGGTTTCAGAAGAGCAGATTTTACCTTTAATAGAAGGTTATAATAAGAAAGAAGCAGAGTTTAATACCAAATATGGTATTACTTCGGATTGTTCTGTAATTGCGGAACCCAAGGGCATAAAATGCAAGAATGGAAAAGCCGAGCTTATATTTGAAGGACAATAAAACAATATTTTTATACACGAACAGGAGTTTTTACTAAGGATAAAAAAATGCTCTGTCAGATGACAGAGCATTTTTTTATATCATATTTTTAATCTTATTCCTTATACCATGAGGAATACTTCACATAATTATCGGCAATCCTGTTAACCTCTCCTTCAAGCAACTGGGAGGAAATATCTTTTATTTTCCTGGCTGGTACGCCTCCCCATACTTCTCCGGATTTAATATGCGTTCCCTGAGTAACAACCGATCCTGCACCAATTATTGAATTTTCTTCCACAAGGCAGTCATCCATCACAATTGCTCCCATTCCGATCAGAACGTTATCCTGAACCGTACATCCGTGCACAATGGCGTTATGCCCTATAGAAACGTTATTTCCTATAACCAATGGATATTTTTCATATGTACAGTGTAGCATGACGTTATCCTGGACATTTACCTTATCCCCCATTTTTATGTAGTTAACATCTCCCCGTATTACTGCATTATACCATACACTGCATTCTTTTCCCATAGTAACATCTCCAATGATAGTTGCCGTTTCTGCCAGAAAAGTATTTTCCCCTATTTGTGGTGCTTTGCCCAAAAGTTCTTTTATAAGTGCCATATTGTTAATTTGATATTTTGAAAATGAGTAACTTCTGAAATCAGGTGAAGCAATCTCTATTTTTAAATTACAGTGATAGCAAAAATCTAACTTCTTCCTTCTCCCTCCTAATTTCTAATTGCGTATTTTTGTATCTCAAATTTAACGAAAAAATGCGTAAGATACTTATAGAGCCAACAGAAAACCCAAAAGTGATGAAATTTGTTGCTGATTACAATTTGATTCCCGGGTCTCTTGAATTGGACAGAAGTTCAGATATTTCAGAAATTCCTATTGCCCAGGAACTTTTCAACTACCCTTTTGTAGAGAGAATTTTCATTACGGCTAATTTTGTAGCTGTTGCAAAACAAGATACTGTAGAGTGGGAGCATGTTGCTGAAAGTCTGAAAAATGTAATTGAAGATGAATTGCTTGCTAACCCAAGGGTTTACCTTCAGAAGAAAAAGGAAATGTATCAGATCTATGCAGAGATGACTCCTAATCCTAATGTGATGAAATTTGTTTCCAGCAAATTATTACTGGATGGTTTTGTAGAGGTTAAATCAAGAACTGAAGCTGATGGAGTTCCTTTAGCTCAGGCTATCTTTAAGGAATTTGATTTTGCTAAAGAAGTATTTATCTCTGATAATTTCGTTGCAGTAACAAGAAACGATTCTGTAGAATGGCATCAGGTTATGATGGCTGTACGCGGGCTTATTGCTGAATATCTTCAGAACGGGGGTGAGATTTCAAACCTTGAACCTCAGAAGCACGAGAATCCGGTAGAAAAAATCATCAACAGAGATTATACGGATGATGAACAGAAAATCTCTGATATATTAAATGAATACGTTGCACCTGCAGTGGAAAATGATGGCGGGAAAATTTCATTAATGGAATATGACGAAGCCAACAAAACAGCGAAAATGCTGTTACAGGGTGCATGTTCAGGATGTCCAAGTTCTACTGCTACCCTAAAAAACGGGATCGAAAATATTTTAAAACAATTCGTTCCTGATTTGGTAGAAAGAGTGGAAGCTGTAAATGGATAATTGATGTCTGGAGGAAAGAAAATCGTAGTAATCATTGGTAGTGCCACAAAGAACTCAAGTAATTGGAAACTTATACAGCAAGCCATTAAAACGAGCAGCATTGATTTCGAGATTTACGACGATCTTTCCATTTTTCCTCATTTTGACACGCAACAAACGGATCATAATACACCTGTAGAAATTTTAAAGATCAGAGAAGATATTAAAGGTTCTGCAGGTGTATTATTTTCTACACCGGAATATATTTTCAGTATTCCAAGCAGATTAAAAAACCTTCTGGAATGGTGTGTATCCACTACGATCTTTTCTGAAAAACCTGTGGCTGTTATTACAGCTTCGGCTCAGGGAGAAAAAGCACATGAAGAACTTTTACTGATTTTAAGAACACTCGGTGCTGCAACGGAGAGTGATCATCAACTCCTTATAAAAGGGATCAAAGGTAAATTTGATGAAAATGGTAACATTGAAAATAATACCTTTGCGATGATATCAAAATTGATGATCAGTTTCGAAAACTCTATTTTTCATAATTAAAATAAAAAAATTGGCTAAAAAAGGAATTTTACTTGTAAATCTTGGTTCTCCCAAATCTACAGCTGTAAACGATGTAAAGGAATATCTTGACGAGTTTTTAATGGACGAAAGGGTTATAGATTATCGCTGGATTTTCAGAGCTCTCCTTGTGCGTGGTATTATACTCAATACAAGACCGGCCAAATCTGCTGAAGCTTACAAAACCGTATGGACAGATGAGGGTTCACCATTGATAGTGATCACTGAGAAGATTCAGAAGAAGTTACAGAAGTTGGTTGACGTACCTGTGGAAATCGGAATGCGATATGCACAGCCGAGTATCGAAGCCGGAATTCAAAAACTGGTTGATCAGGGAGTTTCCGAAATTGTTCTTTTCCCATTGTATCCTCAATATGCTATGAGTACGACGGAAACGGTGATTGAAAAGGCAGAAGAAGTAAGAAAGAAAACTTTCCCTACTGTAAAGATCAATTATATCCAGCCTTTTTACGATAGAGATATTTATATCAACTGTTTAGCAGAAAGTATCAAGGAAAAACTTCCTGAAAATTTCGATGCCTTGCAGTTTTCATATCATGGAGTTCCGGAAAGACATATCTATAAAACAGACCCTTCCCACACGTGTAAGATCGATGATTCCAACTGCATTAACAGTACAATAGAAGCCCATAATGCCCGTTGCTACAGACATCAGTGCTATAAGACCACTGAAACTGTTATTGCAAAAATGGGATTACCCAAAGAAAAAACCATTGTTTCATTTCAGTCCAGACTGGGAAAGGATAAGTGGATAGAACCTTATACTGATGAAACGTTAGAAACAATCCCTAAAAAAGGAGTCAAAAATCTGGCTATTGTTTGCCCGGCATTCGTTTCAGATTGTCTTGAAACCCTGGAAGAAATTTCAGTAGAAGGCAAAGAACAGTTTTTACATGGCGGTGGAGAAAACTTCCATTATATACCGTGTTTAAATGATGAAGATCGATGGATTGAAGTGGTAAAAACGCTATGTGAAGAAAAACTGAATGAATTCTATTTCGTATAAAATTCAGATCAATACAATAAAAGAAAGGACATAAGAAATTCTTATGTCCTTTCTGTAATTAAATATATTAAGATTATTTTTTGATTAAATTCCCAGCTTTCTGGCCATTAACCACTACAACATATACTCCAGGAAGCATTGTAGATGGAATCTGTAAACCAAGTTTATTAACCCCGTCTGTAAGCTCTACTTTTTCAGAAATTTCTTTCTTACCTGTTAAGCTTACTACCTCAACAACTCCTTTTCCTGCTTTACCTTCAAATATTACTGTAAATTTATCAGTCGCCGGATTTGGACTAATGGTGTATAGCGAAGTATTTGGCTCAGCAACAGCACGTCCTACAGAGGAAGTACCACCACCAACTCCTACGGCATTCCAGGCATTGGTTACCTGAGTAACTTCATTACTACCTGTACCATAAAGATCTGCTGCAGCTTGTAATGAAGAAGTTCTTGCATTGGCATAAGTAGATGAAGAAGTAAGGTAAGAGGTCAATGTTCTGTAAGCGATAGCTCCGGCTTTATCCAATCCTATTCCCGAAACATTATATGCAAAACCATTATCATTAGTTCCTGAACCACCGGTTACTAACAAGTAATACCAAAAGTTAAGAACTCCTGAATTGGTATGTACTCCACAATAGTCGTTATATCCAGGTAAATTAGGATTTCCCTGAGGAGTACAAGAGCTGCTCGCATCTTTCCAATACGTTCCTTTATACGTATCAGGCTGACGGTAAGCATTAGGATTAGACATATCTCTAATGACATAATTAAAATCTTCTCCTAATTTCCAGCTTGCCTGTGAAGGTCTCGCCCATAATTCTATTGAATTTCCAAATACATCTGAGAAACCTTCATTTAACGCACCTGACTCCCTTTGGTAGGCAAGGTTTGCAGTTTTAGAAGTCATTCCATGGGTAATTTCGTGCCCACAAACATCCAGAGCAGTTAGTGGCAATCCGCCAGTGGTATTAGATGCGCCATCACCATATGTCATTCTGGATCCGTCCCAAAATGCATTTGTATAATTGGTAGAATAGTGAACATAAGATTTTATAGCAAAATTATTGTTGTCAATACTTTTTCTGTTAAATTTTGTGTACAAGTAGTCTAAAGTTGCTTCTGCTCCCCAGTGGGCATCAGTAGCATACTGATCTTTATTGGCATTTACATTATTCCAATTGTTATCAGTATCCGTAAAATCTACAGCAGCAGAATAATTAGTTCCTTTCTTTAAATTATACGTTTCTACAGCAGTCCCTGCACCACTCCCTGCATTTCTTCCGGTTTCTCTCAATCTGTAACTTCCATTATACGAATCTGCAACAATACTTCGGTTTCCGCTATACCCTGTAGTAGCAGTTCCCGGAGCGTTCACATCATGAATTATTGCATCAGTTCCCAGGATCTTCCCGTTCTTAGCGTCTACAAAAACATACTGTCTGCTCAATGGCTTTTCCGCATAAATATCAAACTTATAGGCTAATTTCAAATCACGAAGCTTTTCATCAGTAGGATCTGAGTAATAAACCAACTCTGCCTTTGGGGCAAAGCTTGCGTTAGGATCATTGGATTCTTTTTTAATAAAATCCTCTTCCTCCTTATTCTGCCATTTGTACGAATCCGCTCCCACAAATGATAATGCATTTTGCAATGCTATATCCTCGGAAATATTCGTACTTTTTTCAATCTTCTCAGGAACTTTAAGAATCCATTTTCCAGATTCTCCTACAATTTTTCCACCCTTGGTCTGAACAGCTATTGTTCCATATTCTACAGGAATGTTATTAACAGTTTGTTGGAATCTATGGGTTTCAAATCCCAACCTGTCCTTTTCTGTGCTGAGTTTTTTGGCTTCAGCTGGGATATACCTTTGAGAAGCTTCATCAAACAAAACCGGACTTCCCTGAAAAGAAGGCCCATTTTTATCAAATCTTAAAAACTCTGCGTGTAACCCGTTTTTACCAGAAATCAGTTTTGACGGTTTGTCCTGCCCAAATACGAAAGAGCAAGCGGCAATACTTGCCACTAAGATAAATTTTGTTTTCATAAAAATATTTATTAAATGGTCTAGCGAATTTATAGACTTTTTACAATAAAAAAAATAAACCATTGAAAAAAAATCAATTTATATGGTAAATCCATAAATAAAATACAATGTGTTTTTTCAATAAAAAAAAATTAATTAATTATTATTTCAAATCATAACTTCTTTTTTATTAATAAATTAAGTTAAAAATCATGCACAAGTGAAATATTTTTTCGATATGCTATGCATATTAATTGTTTGGTAAAATATTAGTGAAATTTCTTAAAAATCCTTATCTACAAATGGTTTTTTAAAAAAAAATAGCCATCTCAAATGAGATGGCCAATTTTTTAACCGTAGAGATATTATATGCTATTGATTAAATTTTTAATATAAATTATTTTCCGATTGGGGTTCTGAACTCTCCATATCCCATCAGACCATCATAATTTCTTCCAAAAGGAGCATAATATAGAAATGCCTGATATAGATTCTCTGTTTGCCAGAAGTTTCCGTTGATTTCACCAAAATTTAAGGTTCCATTACTCTCTTTTGTTGCGAGAATGTAGTTGTAGAAGCCCTGCTTAAGAAAGATCTTCGCCACATATTTCTTAGCCGCAACATCATATTGCATTTGATTCAGTTTGCTAGGCATAAAATTATTGAAACCTCCCAATACATAAATTTCCTTGTCTACAGGATCTGAGTCCAAAGAGAAATATACCCATGAATAATCCGCTTCCCTTTCTGCATTTCTTTCAAGCCCCAGGTCATTTCTCCTGAAGTAATAAGCTCCGTTTACATCAGGCTGGTATTGGTAATTCAAAGGAAAAGCCCACACCGGATGTAGGTATGTTTGATTAACTCCGTCTTTTACTTCCGTAGCTCGAACCATATCAGCAGCCATATTCATGTTTTTATTATCAAAATAATAAAACTCATTATTTCCGGGGAACGTGAGGCTCATTTGTTGGAAAAGTAATTTATTCCCAAGAGTGGAGCTCGGCTTCAGATTATTAACAGCCACATTGGGATTGTTATTCTGCATGACATTCAATGTCATTGAATTTACATTTGACGACAGATCATTTCCTTTTGCTAACGCCTGCACCTCTACCCTTTGATTGATGTTCGGGTTTTTATCAGTGATCCTCGATACATTTAAGGCCAGGGAAACATTGTCTTCAACCAAATAAAATCTTCTTTTAAAAAGAGGTTTATCCGCAGAATCTTTGTACACAATCAGTTCAAAATTTCCGGAGATCTTCGGTTGTATTTTATCATTAGGAAACACGAGTTTATAGTGGGTATAAGCCTGAAGCGTATTGAATGAATATTCAAATTTATCCAATAAGCCATTAAGACTTCCATTAGCAATTTCCGTAAAGAAAAGATTATCATCATTCCAGTTGCGGTCATAGTGTTTTATGGTATATCTGTAGATCTCACTGGCATTTGTAAGATCATCAAAACTAAGAACCAATGTCTGATTAAAGTTGATCACAGGAGTTTCATCATTGGTTTGGGGATTAAAAAGCTGAATGCTCTGGATGTTCTGTCCGAACACCCATCCCCCTAAAGAAAGTAAAAGTAGTCGCAATGTTTTCATTATGACGAAGATAACGAAAAATCACCACTTTCTTAGGAATATCGTATTTTTGGATAAAAAAACAATCAGAATATGCTGAAGATCCAAGCCTTTGTATTCAACTTTGCAAGCGAAAACACCTACATCTTATATAATGAACATAAAAATGCCTGGTTAATTGATCCGGGAAACATGAATGAGCAGGAAACCAGCCTTATCAGTAATTTCATTAAGGATAACGACTTAAAAATTCAAAAAATACTTCTCACCCATGCCCATATTGACCATGTTTTTGGTTTGCAGTGGGCATATGACACGTTTAACCTTCCCGTACATATGCATCAGCAGGATCAGGAAATTCTGGATATGCTTCAGATGAGCGGAATGAGGTTTGGAATTAATATTGACCCTATAAAAGTAGAGGTTCAATATATCAATGATGGCGACGAACTGGACTTTGATGGTGAAAAATTCAAAATCTATCATGTTCCCGGGCATTCTCCCGGAAGCATTGTTTTCCACAACGAAAAACAGAAATTCATGATTTCCGGAGATGTTTTGTTTGAAGGAAGTATTGGAAGAACAGATCTGTATAAAGGAAATTACGAACAGCTGATCACCGGAATTAAAACCAAACTTTTTGTATTAGATGAAGAGACCCAGGTTTTTTCAGGTCACGGAAATCCAACGACCATTGGTTTTGAAAAACAATATAATCCCTTTTTGAAATAATATTAGCAATATCTTTATTCATAGATTTTAGTCATAACACTCAATAAAAAAACCGTCAGACTGTTCTGACGGTTTTTACATATATGAGAGATAGATCTAGAAATCAAATGTTACGGATGCTCTCACTGCAGCACCCATGATCGGTCTTGCCATTCTTATATCTCCGGTTCCTGTAAGCGGAGATCTTGGATCTCCTTCAGTAATACCTATGGTATTGAAAATATTGGTTCCGTCAACTGCAAAACGGATATTACCTAACTGATAGGAGGTTCCTGCCCCTACCTCACTGAATGAAGGCAAAATATTTTTATCACTGTTCGCCTCATCCTGGAAACGCTTTCCATAATAATTATAGCTCACATATGCTCTCCACTGCTTCGTAATATTAACGGCAGGGGAAATATTAAAATAGAATTTGGGAATCCTTCTTACCTGATTACCATCGTAATCAAATGTTGATCCGTCGGCATTTCTTCCTGTGAAATCCTTGTATTTCGGGTTTTGGAAAGTTCCATTGAATGATAATTCCAAAAGGTTATTGAATAATCTGGCAAATCCTTCAAGCTCAACTCCAATGTTTGTTGTATTTGCAAATTTATTTTCTGAAGTTCCGTCAGAATATACATCTGTAAAAGAAAGGTTTTTCAGAGTTGAATAAAACGGGATAACTCCAATGTCGAATGTACGGGTGTAATACTTATATCCAATTTCCAATTGATTGGTTTGTACCGGTTTGATCTGGCTCAGGTCTGCCATATTGTTATAATATGATTCTTCATTAGGAGATCTAAACCCATTTGAGAAGCGGGCATAAACCGCATTTTCTTTATTGATCTTATAGTTGGAAGCTACTGTAAAAGATACTCTGTTAACATCGTAATTCCAGTATTTGTATTTATTTCCCAGTACAGACATATTGTCATCGGCTGTCGTAGTAGCAAAACTATGAGTTCCATCTGTCGTTAATCCAGAATTATTCAGATTTGCTGTTGTTGTATTTACTCCATATCCTTTATAATAATCACGGCTGTAACGAATTCCTCCGTTAAAGCTTAAATTATCTGTAATATTATAATCCAGATTTAAGTAAACATCATTCAAACTTCCCTGGATTTGAGAATCCCTCACAAGAAAAGACATATCTGTAACACCGTTATAAGTTTTAGAATATCCTACATCAGTAGGGCTCAATGAGGTATCTACCAGATTAAGAAGCTGAGGCCTGTCTGTGGCTGTGGTCAAAATATTGCTCCAGTTCCAGTATTGATGAGACTTCCAGTTTGATTTATAAAATCCGGCCGTTACATTTCCTTTATCAAATTTATAATTGAACTGTAAATCATTGACAAAATTATTCATCTGCTTATCAATCGCCCAGAATCCTAGCTTCTGCACATACTGCGGATTTACAAGAGCCCCGTTGCTTACCAGAGAATATTGATAATTATTTCCCGCAATTCCGTTGCTGTTGGCAAAAGCACCTGCCTGTTGAGGTGCTCCCGCAGGAAATATACCGGTATAATTCATATTGATATTCGTATATCTTGTCTTGTTCAAAACGGTAAAATTGTTTCCAAGATCATATTTGAATTCAGCGCCTACGACATCTACTTTCGGATGAATTCCGTCTTCCAGATTTCTTCTGAAGAAACCTCCTCCGGGCTGTGGAATATTCAGCTGGCTGATGGATCGGTAACTGTATGTCCCGTAATTAGCATCGAAGCCAGGAAATTCTTTCAGGTCATTTCCATTCTGTACTAATGGAATCGGTAAGAAAAAGGTATTTCTGTCATCAAGTTTCTTATAATATACTTTTGCGTAACCTTTATCAAATACATATTTTAAGTTCATCCTGATCTGTCCCCCGTCATTGGCCTTAAACCCTGTTTTCCTGATTCCGCTGTCCGTTCTGTAAAACCCTCCGATATTAAAGAACAATTTATCCTGTACCAAAGCGCCACCTACGTTTACATCAGTACGCATTAATCCATAAGTACTTGTTTCCAGTTTAGCACTTCCCCGGAAATCATTGGTTCCTTCTCTTGTAATAAAGTTGATTAGCCCACCGGGAGAATTGTTAGCATAAATTGATCCCGAACCTCCTCTTAATGCTTCCAGTCGGTTTACAGAATTGTCAACCCGGAAGAAGTTGTCAGCATTGGCAAACTGCAAAGCTCCATCTTCAAAAACCGGTAATCCATCTTCCTGTACCTGAACAAATTCGTATGCTCCGGCAGAAGGAATTCCTCTTGCGAAAAGGTTATTTCCCACTTCCCCACCAGAAGTTTCAACAGCAAAACCCGGAACACGCTGCAGCAATGCCGCTGCACTGATAGGATTTTGTTTTTGGATTTCTTTTGCACTGAACGTAGAAATTGCCGTACTTGATTCTATTTTCTTTTTCGGGTTTGCATTACCCGTGATAACTACCTGATCAATAGATCCTGTTCTGGTAGAATCCTTAACCGTTTCCTGTGCATACGCATTATTAAAATATAGCGTAGCGACTCCTGCGAGTAAAAAGATTGATTTTTTTTTCATGCCCATATAGAATTTAATTATTGTTTTAATTTTAAATAGACTCCGTTTGTCCAACCAAATCCATCCTGATTAGGGTACTCTCCTCCTCCGGCTATCGCTTCATTGTCTAATGCATTGTATTTTTCCATAAGTTTACCTGTATTCGCATAAACTCTCTCGACATTAGAGCACCAGTTGTTTTTTATATCATTAGCTAATTGTGTAAATCCATAATTTTTCATCGAAACAAACCCAAGCCATTGGTAAGGTGCCCAGGCATTCGGTAGATCCCATTGTTGGCCGGAACGTTTTGTTGTCGTAACGAGACCGCCTTTGTAAAGAAATTTTTCAGCGATAATTTCGGAAACCGCCTTTGCCTGTTCATCGCTGGCCAGACCTAAAAATAATGGATAAAGAGCAGCAATATGTTCGGACACTGTATTTTTGTGTTTCTTAATATGATAATCTTTGTAAGTCCGGGCATCCTGATCCCAGAAATATGTATCAATTACCTGTCTCCTTTTTGCTGCCCTTTCACTGAAATATTTTTCTTTTTCTTTAAAATGTTTAAGACCTGAAGCTTTCGCCAAAGTTTTTTCAAGATGCCACAAAAGGCAATTAACATCTATCTGCGAGATGTTCAGGGTTTCTATACTTTGTATGGTTTCCCCGTCTGAAAACCATCTGCTGGAAAAATCCCATCCGGACTCACAGCCACTTCTGATGTTTCTGTAGAACTCTTCTCCCGGAGCATTTTCATGATCTTCAATATCGATCAGGTAACTCTCGGGACGGGGTGTATTTTCAGCATCATAATATCTGTTCAGGATATCACCATTGTAGGTTTTCAACACCCTTTTGCTTTGGGTATCATTGTTTAAACCTTCTTCTCCATCCATCCAGAATTCATATTCTTTTTCAAGGGTATCATAATATTCGATATAAACATTTTCATCCCCTGTACTCTCTGCAAGCAGATCAAGCATCAATGAAAAGTAAGGGGGCTGCGAACGGCTTAAGAAATGGGTCCTGCTCGCATTAGGAACAAATCCTATATTTCGAATTAAATAAGAACAGTTCTCAACGATATTTTTCATCATTTCAACCCTTCCAGAAACCTGCAATCCAAGCATAATAAAATAACTATCCCAATAAAAAAACTCATTGAACCGCCCTCCCGGAACGATATAAGGTTTTGGAAGCTTTAAAAGTGTTCCTCTTTCTTCATAAGCTGTCCTGGTAAGCTCATCCCATAGTTTTTCTATATGCTGATCAATCGGCAAATGATCCTCCCGTTGGATAGATACTGTGGCACCCAAAAAATCAAAGTTGGAAAGTACAAAAGCTTTAAGATCAAAATCTGGTGCAACTCTTTCCTTTTCATACTTCTCGTTGATTTCTGCGACAGGAAATAAAGGTACTGCATCTGTCATCATCTTTTGATCTTCAAAGATCCTTGATCTTTGGACATCATCAAAAAGTGCCTGAATATCCCTGATATAAAGTTGTGTATTCATTCTATTTTTTAGGGTTTATTTTTAATTTATTCATAATAACAGCTGATATGATCAACAGTGAGAGTGGTATCAATGAAAGATAAAAAGCACGCTGCCCGCTGAATTCCTGAAATACAAAACCGGTGATGATCGAACCTATCGTTCCTCCAATTGCGGAAAAAACAACAATAAGCCCGGACATTGCACTATGTAAATATTTAGGTATGGATGCTAAAATAACAGAATTGATACTCGGGTAGATCGGAGCCAACAGACCTCCCATAAGGGGAAACAGATAGACTACAACCGGGGCATTGAACCATGTTGTACCTGTACTGATTTCAATGTTATGGGTTAGGGGTAAAACAAATAGTAAGCTTACGGCAAAACCTATCACACAAAATGACACAACATAAATCCAGCTGAATTTCTTGGAAAAGAAACCCGATAAAAACCTTCCCAATGCAAATGCTCCGGCTAAAACAGCCCCTGCCTGTATACTCATCGAAGTGGGTAATCTCAGGATCTCCTTATAAAAAGTGGGTGTCCAGGTTTGAAAACTCTGCTCCACTAAGACAAACAGAAAAGCACACACAAGAAAAAACAATACTTTTTTGTAACTGAATAAGCTTATGCTATTCTTAATATCTCCTAGTAAATCTGTCGTTTCACTTCTGGCTTCCTTCTCATTTAACCTTGAGAAGAATAAAAACAAAAACGACAGAGCAGACAATGCACCCAGGACCCAATATACATTAAGCCAATGTGTGGATCTTGGATTATGATCATCAATAAATAAACTAAAAAGTACATTTCCCGCTAATACACCGATCATGAAAAAGCCTTCTAGAAAACCCATAAAACTGGAATGTTCTTTATCAGTATTGGTCACAAGCCCGATGGATGTAAAAACTGAAATTTTAATCAATGCAAAGGAAACTCCTACAATGGCAAATAACAATTTGAAAAACCAGAATGCATTTGAAAAAGGCATGATAAAGCACATCCCACTAACCAGAAAAAGAGCAATCAGCATGGAATTTTTAATTCCGATTTTGGGTAAGAATGAAGCAAGAATAAAGGAGCAGATAGCAATAGGTAGATCTTTAAAACCCTCCAAAACACTCGCTGAGGATTTTGAAATCCCGAAATTCTGCTGGATCTGCAGGATCACCGTTCCTACTGAGTTCAGAAGAATGGCAAAAACAAAATAGTTTAAAAACAGAATAGCCTTTATGTTGAAATTTCGCATTAAATTAATTTCTTGTTGGCTAAGATAGAAGCATTTGCCTTAACGTTAATTTAACATAGTAAATATATATTTGAACTATATTAATATAATTATTATTTTTATACCATAAATATCATTAATCTAATGAAAGTTAGCTTTGAAAGAGTTTTACCTAATGAGAAAAGCTCCTTTCGCACATTACATAATAACTCCCCCATTTCTGAATTTAAATGGGAATATCACTACCATCCCGAAATTGAATTGGTGTGCGTAATTTCCGGGAGTGGAACCCGGCACGTAGGCTATCACAAAAGCAATTATTCAAATGGAGATCTGGTACTGATAGGTTCGAATATTCCCCATTCCGGATTTGGTCTGAATTCCATTGATCCACATGAGGAAATAGTCCTTCAGTTCCGTGAAGAGATATTACAATTCCCTGAACAGGAAATAGAAGCACGCTCTGTTAAAAACTTACTGGAGCTTTCCAAATATGGAATTCATTTCAGCCCGGCTACAAAAAATGCATTACTGCCTAAGCTGAAAAAAATGCTGGAAACTGAAGGCTATAAAAGATATCTGCTTTTGCTTGATATTCTTTTTGATCTTTCTACCCGTAAGGATTATAATCTGCTCAATAAAGAGATTATGCCTTACACAATCATTTCAAAAAATAAGGCCAGGCTTGAAAATATATTCACCTATGTGGAACATCACTACGATAAGGACATCAATATAGAAGACGTCGCAAAGCTTGCCAATCTTACGCTTCCGGCATTTTGCAATTTCTTCAAAAAAGCTACACAAATTACTTTTACAGAGTTTGTCAACCGTTACCGTATTAACAAAGCCTGCCTGCTGATGGTTCAGGATAAAAGCATTTCGGAATGCTGTTACAGCTGTGGTTTCAACAATGTAACTTATTTTAACAGGATGTTCAAAAAATACACCGAGCAAACACCTTCAGAGTTTATCAGGAATTCTTCACATGAGAAGATTGAGAGCGTGGACCCACCTCTAAAAGTAGTTCAGAAATCTTTTTAGATATTTATACTTACACAAATAAAAAAGCCATTCCAAAAAGGAACAGCTTTACTATCTTATCATTATAATATGTTGAAAAGAAAATATAAAATTCAGGTTTGAATTTCAATCCCTATTTCAATTCAATAATTATTTCCATTTGATGTTACATCCCATGCTTGGTCTTTGAATCTCTTCCTGTGGTTCTCCCAACAGAAGGTTTTCAAAAGCAATGATCAGGTCTTCACCTGTAACATCTTTGTGATTTCCAGGTCTTGAATCATCCATCTGACCTCTGTAAACAAGATCCAGTTTATCATCAAAGAAATAAAAATCCGGAGTACATGCTGCATCATAAGCCTTAGCAATACTTTGACTTTCATCATATAAATAAGGAAAATCAAATTTTCTTTCAATCTGGAACTCGATCATTTTTTCAGGAGAATCTGCGGGATACTTTTCAATGTCGTTTGCATTTATAGCTATAAACTCAATCCCCTTTTCTTGATAGTCTTCATACAGCTCATTAATCTTATCGATTACATGCAAAACAAACGGACAATGGTTGCACATAAAGATCACCAACGTTCCTTTTTCTCCTTTCAGATCATCCAATGACTGAATTTCATTACTTTTTGACGGATTAGGAAGTTCAAAAAACGGAGCTCTTGTTCCTAATGCCAACATATTTGAGGGAGTATTCATATCCTTTATTTCTTTGCCTACAAAGATAAAATTTCTTTTATGATTGGGCAATTCAGGTTTTTATAAAGTTCAGTTAAATGTTAAAATAAAAATATTATTCAATATTATTTGGAAGTTACAAGTTAATATTCGTAGTTTTGCTAACGCTGTTAGTAAAAAAATATCATGGGATTACATGAACGCCGTCAAAGAGAAAAGGAGTCTATCCGTGCAAACATTTTGCAGGAGGCATTCACTTTGGCAAAAACAGAGGGCTGGGCTTCACTTTCCATTAGGAAAATAGCTGACGCGATTGAATACAGTGCTCCGGTTGTTTATGATTACTTTGAAAATAAAGAAGCTATTTTATTTGAGATTTCTTTAAATGGGTTTAAACTTTTACACAAAGAATTGGTAAAAGCTCAGAAAAAATATGACAGTCCTGAAGAGCAGCTTACTGCCATTGTAGATACATATTGGAAATTTGCTTTTAAAAATAAAGAATATTACCAGTTAATGTTTGGATTGGGAATGCAATGCAGTGGTAAAGGGCAAATGAAGGAAGAATTTTCTTCTTTCCAGGATATGATCTACGACTGTACATACAATATTATTAAGAAAAACGGATCTAATCCGGATAATGCATGCCATATGTCACATGCTTTGTTTTCTGCGGTACATGGTTTAATATCAATTATGATGATGCGTAATTCTGATATTCCTGCCACAATGAACAAAACTACCCTGGATGAAACAGTGGCAGCTTTTATTAAGTCTTTGTAAATTTTTTTTGAACCAAACCTTAACACCGTTAGGAAAAATAGCACAATTAAATTGGATTTTTAAACAAAATTAGCATTAATAACTTCAAAGGATTTAACGATAATACAATCATAAATTCAACCCTGAACATTAACACTGTTAGTAAAATTAACGCGATACACCTCACCTTTATATACTTAAAAACAACATTAAAAACTTTATGATTATGGAAATGACGATCTAATTCTAGTATTAATAATTCTGTAATTTTTTTTAAACTTATCATTAACACCGTTAGAAAAAATAACACGAATTATTAAAAAAAACAACATTATTAAATTTTCAAACGCTTAACAAAACAAATTAAATTTTAATGAAAATACCTGGAACAATGAGGATCTTATTACTTATAACAAGTATTATCCTTTTACAGAACTGCAGTAAGGCCGCAGAAAATTCGAATCAGGCCCCTCCTGCACCAGAATTACCGGTTTATACTGTAATTACTTCTCCAGCTACAACATATCAGGAATTCCCGACTGCATTGGAAGGAAAAAACAATGTGGAAATCAGATCACAGGTGGATGGTTACCTGGATAAAATATATGTAGAAGAAGGAGCCTTCGTAAGAGCAGGCCAGCCCCTGTTCAAAATCGATTCAAGAGCTTATGGTGAACAAATGAATATGGCACAGGCCAATTTACAGGCTGCTAATGCTAATATTCAGAAAGCCAAAGTAGAAGTAGACCGCCTTCAGCCGTTAGTAGCTGCGAAAGTGGTATCTGATGTACAGCTTAAAACAGCAAAAGCAAATTATGCAGCCGCTGTTGCAGCCGCATCACAGGCTCAGGCATCGGTAGGAAATGCGAGAATCAATGTAGGATTTACAACAATCACAGCACCGGTAAGTGGTTATATTGGAAGAATTCCTTATAAAAAAGGAAGTTTAATTTCAAGAACAGATCCAAACCCTTTAACTTTATTATCCGACATCAGCGAAATATATGCGTATTTTTCTCTAAGTGAACTTGATTTTATCGCTTTTCAAAAGAAATACCCGGGTGCGTCTCTGGAGGAAAAACTGAAAAATATGCCGATGGTAGAATTGGTAATCGCTGACAACACCATCTATTCTGAAAAAGGAAAAATGAGCATTGTAGACGGCCAGTTCGATAAAAGTACGGGAGCAATCAGTGTACGTGCGGTATTCCCAAACCCTCAGGGGGCACTAAGAACGGGAAATACCGGAAGAGTGCGTATGCCTCAGCTTCTTACCAATATTGTGGTTATTCCACAGGAATCTACATTTGAGATTCAGGATAAAACATATGTATATGTCGTTGGAAAAGACAAAAAAGTAACGAGCAAACCAATCACTATTTCTGGAAAAACAGAAAGCTATTACTTCATTTCCGACGGAATTTCTGTAGGTGACAAGATTGTATATCAAGGTCTTGGAAGCTTAAAAGATGGTGCTACGATACAACCGAAAGCAGTATCTTCTGACAGCTTGTTCAAATCAAAACCTTTGTAAACACCTGTACCATTACAGAAGACTTAAAAAAATAAACTTCTTATGTTAAAACAATTTATAGAAAGACCAGTGCTCTCTACGGTCATCTCCATAATATTACTATTACTGGGAATACTGTCGGTTTTCAATCTTCCGATTACATTATTTCCGGATATCGCGCCTCCTACCGTTCAGGTAACGGCCTTTTATCCGGGTGCCAATGCGGAAGTGGTAGCACGTTCTGTCGCTGTCCCTATTGAGGAAGCGGTGAACGGGGTTGAAAATATGACCTACATGACTTCCAATTCAAGTAACGACGGATCGATGACTTTGAGCGTTTATTTCAAACAGGGCTCAGATCCTGACAATGCTGCGGTAAACGTTCAGAACAGGGTATCAAAGGCAATGAGCCAGCTTCCTCAGGAAGTGGTTCAGGCCGGAATATCAACTCAGAAAGTACAGAACAGTATGATCATGTTTATGGGATTATCCAGTGATGATCCGAAACAATATGACGAACTGTTTTTACAAAACTACCTTAAGATCAATGTAATTCCACAGATACAACGTATTCCGGGAGTTGCACAGGCACAGGTATTCGGTACACAGGATTATTCCATGCGTATATGGCTGAAACCGGATCGTCTGGCAGCTAATAATTTATCTCCGCAAGAGGTAATGACAGCTATTAAAGATCACAACCTTGAAGCTGCTCCGGGGCGTCTTGGCCAGGGAAGTAAGGAAACTTACGAATATATCCTTAAATATAAAGGAAAACTGAACAAGAATGCGGATTATGAAAACATAGCTATTAAGGCAAATGATGATGGCTCCTTCCTGAGATTAAAAGATGTTGCAAGAGTAGAATTCGGCTCTTATACATATACAGCAACCAACAGGGTGGACGGAAAACCTGTAGCAGGTTTCGCAATTTTGCAGACTGCAGGTTCTAACGCGAATGAGATTCTTACTGAAATTGAAAAGCAGGTAGACGAGCTTAAAACTACACTGCCGAAAGGAGTCAATCCAATTATTATGTATAATTCCAAAGACTTCCTGGATGCTTCTATTGATCAGGTGGTGGAAACATTAGTGATTGCGTTTATCCTTGTATTTATCGTAGTTTATATCTTCCTTCAGGATTTCAGATCTACGTTAATCCCGGCGATTGCGGTTCCGGTAGCTATTATTGGTACCTTCTTCTTCCTGCAGTTATTCGGATTCAGTATTAACATGCTTACTCTGTTTGCCTTAATTCTTGCGATTGGTATTGTGGTGGATGATGCCATTGTGGTGGTAGAAGCAGTCCATTCCAAGATGGAACATACAGGAATGCCTGTGGAAAACGCAACGGTAAACTCGATGAGTGAAATTTCTGGAGCGATCATTTCCATTACTTTAGTAATGTGTGCTGTATTTATTCCTGTTGGTTTCATGCAGGGACCTGCTGGGGTCTTCTACAGACAGTTCGCTTTCACCTTGGTAATTGCGATCCTTATTTCAGCTGTAAATGCATTAACATTAAGTCCTGCTTTATGTGCTCTTTTCTTAAAAGATCCACAGGATGGAGAGCATGGTCATGAGAAAAAAGGATTTGGTGCAAAATTCTTCAATGCATTCAATACCAGCTTCAATAACATGACTCAAAAATATATCTATAGCCTTAAATTTTTAATTAAAAATAAATGGGTAGCTGTAGGTGGATTAGCCGTATTAATTGCAGCAAGTGTTATCTTAATTAAAAAGGCACCGTCAGGATTTATTCCAACAGAAGACCAAGGTTTTGTTTTATATGCGGTAAACACTCCTCCGGGAAGTTCATTGGACAGAACCCAACGTGCAACAAAACAAATTGATAAAATCGTAAACGGAGAAAAAGCAACCAACCACTTATGGGTAGCGGATGGAGTAAACTTTATCAGTAATGCAAATGCTTCTCCTTACTCTGCCGGATTTATCAAATTAAAAGATATTGACAAAAGAGGTGATGTAAAAGATCCGGATCAGATTGCTGCCGGGTTAACGGGAAAAGTGAGCCAGGTAAAAGATGCCAGCGCATTCTTCTTTAACTTCCCTACAATTCAAGGTTTCGGTAACGTAAGTGGATTTGAGTTTATGTTACAGGATAAAACCAACGGATCTTTTGAACAGTTGGGAGCTAATACCCAGGCGTTCATTGGTGAGCTGATGAAACGTAAAGAAATTGCATTTGCCTTCACCACTTATGCTGCAGGAAATCCACAATACACTATAGAAGTGGATGCGGATAAAGCAAACCAGCTGGGTGTATCTGTTACGGATCTGATGCAGACCATGCAGATTTATTTCGGTAGTAGCTTCGTTTCGGATTTCAACAGATTCGGTAAGTACTACAGAGTAATGGCACAGGCTGATATTCCTTATCGTACAGACATCAATTCTTTAGAGGGAATTTATGTTAAAAACAAACAGGGAGAAATGGTTCCTACCAAAACATTAGTAACCTTGAAAAGGACTTTCGGGCCGGAAACCGTAACAAGAAATAACTTGTTCAATGCGGTAACCATTAACGGAACTCCAAAACCAGGATACAGTACCGGTGACGCGATTAAAGCTGTGGAAGAAGTCGCTAAACAGTCTCTTCCGCGTGGATATGGATATGAATGGACAGGTATTACCCGTGAAGAGATCAAAACCAGCGGACAAACTGCTTTCATCTTCATGTTGAGTATTTTATTTGTTTACTTCCTATTGGCTGCACAGTATGAAAGCTATATTCTTCCTTTTGCGATTATCCTTACCGTTCCGACGGGGATATTCGGAGTGTTTGCCTTCACAGGGTTAGCGGGAATAGATAATAATATTTATGTACAGGTGGGACTGATCATGCTCGTGGGATTACTGGCGAAAAATGCGATTCTTATTGTAGAATTTGCTGTTCAGAGGAGAAAAGCGGGAAAAACATTGATCGAGTCGGCTCTTCAGGCTTCAAGATTACGTTTAAGACCTATCTTAATGACCTCATTTGCCTTTATCATTGGTATGCTTCCATTGGTTTGGACACAGGGAGCTTCCGCAAAGGGTAACCACTCTATCGGTATCAGTACTGTGGGGGGAATGCTAACCGGAGTAATTTTCGGGATCTTCATTATCCCTGTGATGTATGTGATTTTCCAATATCTGCATGAAAAAATGCCTAGCAGAAAAAAACGCAGACTTCAAAAACAAAATCAGGCTTTAGCGCCAGGTCATTAAGGTCCACTTAAAAGAAAAACAATGAAATTAATAAAGAATATTTTTCTAACTTTTATATTGGCTGTAATAGCGGTTTCGTGTGTGACTAAGGTCGCTTACACGGAACCGGACTTACAGCTTCCGGAAGACTTTCGCTTTACGGCAACGGCTGATACAGCCAGTGTAGCGAATTTACAATGGAAAGATTTTTTTAAAGATCCTATTTTACAGGGATTAATAGAAAAAGGAATTGCAAATAACCTTGATCTGCAAATTGCTTTAAAACAAGTTGCATCATCACAGGAAAAATTATTACAGGCTAAATACCTTCAATATCCGGATATAGGTTTTGCTGTCTCAGGACAGATTTCAAGGCCATCAAAAAACAGCATGAACGGGCAAAGTCTTAATCTTTTTATAGGAAAAAATCATGTAGAGGATTATAACGCAGCATTCAACCTTTCATGGGAAGCAGATATCTGGGGTAAAATAAAAAATCAGCAGGAAGTTTCAAGAATGCAGTATCTGCAAACTTATGAAGCGACCAAAGCAATCCAGACCCAGGTTGTTGCAGCTATTGCTCAGGGGTATTATAACCTGCTTATGCTGGATAAGCAGCTGACTATTGCACAATCTAACCTGGAACTAAGCACCAATACATTATCAATCACTGAAAAAATGTGGGAAAGTGGAGACACTACATCTCTTGGAGTTCAGCAGGCTACCGCTCAGAAGCAGTCTACAGAGCTTTTAATTTCTCAATTGCAGCAAAATATTGCAATCCAGGAAAATGCATTGAGCATATTGGTCGGTGAAGCTCCCAATAAAGTCAACAGAGGGATCGAAATGTCTGATACATCTTTGTCTCAGGATCTTTCCACAGGACTTCCGGCAAAAATGGTAAGCCGTCGCCCTGATGTACGCCAGCAGGAATTGGTATTACTGGAGTCCAACGCCATGGTAGGAATTGCACAAGCTAACATGTATCCTTCATTAAAGATTACAGCAAACGGCGGAATCAATTCTTTTAAATTTGACAATTGGTTCCAGATTCCGGCTTCATTATTCGGATCCGTTTTGGGAGGAATTACACAGCCGATCTTTCAAAAAAGACAGTTGAAAACCGATCTTGCGGTTGCAAAAATTCAGAGGGAGAAAAATGTACTGGCATTCCGTCAGTCTGTTTTAAATGCAATGGGAGAAGTTTCCGATGCGTTGGTTTCCAATGAAAATTTAAAAGTTCAGGAACAAAAAGCAACTGAGCAGGTAACTACATTAAAAGATGGTATTAAAAGTGCTCAAATGCTTTATAAAGGAGGTTTAGCTAATTATCTTGAAGTGATTACGGCGCAAGCCAACTCTCTTCAGGCAGAATTAAACCTGGCATCTGTAAAAAGACAAAGATTAAGCAGTATTGTTGATCTGTACAGAGCCTTAGGTGGAGGATGGAAGTAGTCAATTAAATTTAATATTGTTGATAGTGCGGTCTTTAGGGATCGCACTTTTTTTTAATCTTTAAGCGAAAAAAAATTCTGTAGGTATGGTTTTCTAAACAAAATCAAAGAGACGTTTCTTAATCTTAAAACATAGTTAAACTAAATTTACTTTTTAAGTTTAACAAGTACTAAAGACTAAAAAGAATTATTGTAAAGCTTTCCGATTAATATATTCAATCAGGTTATTGAAATCATTTTGTGAATACCCTACCTGCAAATAATGAATATCATCCGCTTTCCGATACCAGGTCAATTGGCGTTTCGCATATCTCCGGCTATTTTTCTTAATTTCTTCAACAGCAAAATCAAGACTCCAGGTTCCTTCAAAATATGTAAATAATTCTGCATAACCAACAGTATTCAAAGCAGTAAGATGTTTAAATTCTTCAAGCCCTTTAGCTTCATCCAGCAAACCTTTCTCCATCATGATATCCACTCTCCTGTTGATTCTTTGATATAATTCTTCCCTGGGAGCTTCAATTCCCACCCTGATTACATTAAAATCACGGGAATCCTGAGAAACAGATATCAGTTCCGAATACTTTCTGCCAGTTTGCCAGATGATATCAATGGCTCTTAAGAGTCTTCTATGATTATGAATATCAACAACTGAATAGTATTCCGGATCAAGTTCTTTTAAAATTTCCTGTAGTTTTTCAATGCCCTCAGTCTCAAAAATATCCTGTAATTTTTGTTGATTTTCTGGATTGGCCTCAGGAAGGTCGTTCAGTCCTTCGATGACCGCTTTTTCATACATCATGCTTCCTCCGACAAGAATCACGGTATTGTATTTCTTAAAAAGTTCGTTTAGTTTTTGTAAGGCGTCTTCTTCATATTGCCCGATAGAGTAATATTCTTTGACCGAAAGATTTCCAATAAAATGATGAGGAGCTTCGGCAAGTTCCTCTGCTGATGGAGAGGCGGTACCTATTTTCATTTCCGCAAAAAACTGGCGTGAGTCACAGGAAATGATTTCCGTATTGAAATGCTTAGCCAGATCAATTGCCAGTCTTGTTTTTCCAATTCCGGTGGGTCCCACTACTGAAATCAAATTTTTCATCAGTTCACTTTCATTTTTTATCGTCAGATGGAATCTTTATAGATTTCACAGTGCTAATTTAAATGTTTATCTTTGTACGACAATAAAAAACTATGATTTTATCAATGACTGGCTTCGGTAGAGCCGAAGATGTTTTTGAAGGAAAAAAAATATGCGTAGATATTAAATCACTGAACAGCAAGAGCTTTGATTTAAATATCAAAATACCGTTGCGCTATAAAGAAAAAGAATTCGAAATCAGAAAAATCCTTAACGACAGAATTATCCGTGGAAAAGTAGATTGCTACATCTCTGTGGAAAATCTTGAAGAAACCAACGATGTAAAGATTAATAAAAATCTTATTGACTCTTACATCAATGAACTTCGTGCTATCGCCTCAGACGGGCCGGATTTCGAATATCTTAAAATGGCAGTAAGACTTCCTGATGCCATCACTTCCAGACCCGACGAACTAACAGAAGGTGAATGGGAAAATTTAGCTGCTATTGTCAACAGTTCAATTGACAGATTTGAAGAATTCAGAAAAGCAGAAGGAAAAACCTTACACCTTGAACTTGAAAAGAATATTCAGAATATCGACAAATATTTATCTGAAGTTGTTCCTTACGAAGAAGTAAGAATCAACAGTGTAAAGGAGCGTTATCAAAAGTCCCTGAAAGAGTTTGAAAATGTAGATGAAACACGTTTCTATCAGGAAATGGCATATTTCACGGAAAAACTTGATATTTCTGAGGAAAAGGTGAGACTTTCCCAACATTTAAAATATTACAAAGAGGTAATGGATAATGAAGATTTCAATGGGAAGAAATTAGGTTTCATTTCTCAGGAGATCGGAAGGGAAATCAATACATTAGGTTCAAAAGCAAACCATGCTGAAATTCAGAAGCTGGTGGTGATGATGAAGGATGACCTGGAGAAGATTAAAGAACAAACGTTAAATGTATTATAAAATAGTTGACAATTGATAGTTAACAGTTGAAAGTAACCTATTAACTATCAACCAGCAACTGACAACTATATGGAAAAAGTGATCATATTTTCAGCACCTTCCGGGAGCGGGAAAACAACATTGGTAAAACATTCATTATCCGTATTTCCGGAGCTTAAATTCTCCATCTCCTGTACAACAAGACAGCCGAGAGGAGGTGAAGTACATGCTGTAGATTATCATTTTCTGACACCTGATGAATTCAGACAGAAAATCAGTGAAGAAGCTTTTGTAGAATATGAAGAAGTATATACAGACAAATATTATGGTACTTTAAAATCTGAAGTAGAAAACATCTGGAAGCAAGGTAAAGTAGTTATTTTTGATGTCGATGTTAAAGGAGGGATCTCCTTAAAAAAATATTTTGGAGAAAAAGCATTATCTATATTTATTGAACCTCCTTCCATTGAAGAATTGGAACGAAGATTGATCTCGAGAGATACAGATGATGCAGAAACCATTAAAACCCGTGTAGAAAAGGCGGAAGAGGAAATGACCTACGCCGGAGAATTTGATAAAATTGTCATCAATACGGATCTGGATCAAGCAAAAAAAGAAATAGAAAGTTTAATAAAAAGTTTTATCAGCAACTAATCGCTGGAAGATCAAAGTAAGAAATGAGCACTAATGCCCAAAATCACACTTCTGATTTCTAACCTCTAGCTTCTGGTAATTAAAAAAATTGAGGTTGATATGAGTACCGAAACATTAGAAAAAGCTAAATCTGCAATTCCTGTAAGGGGATTTTTAGATATTAAAGATATAGCGATTCCTCAGGGAGAAGAGCTGGTGAAAGCTATTCTTAAGCTTAAAGAAGAGAAAAATGCGGTTATATTAGCGCATTATTACCAACCGGGAGAAATTCAGGATATCGCAGATTTCCTGGGAGACTCTTTGCAGCTGGCAAGACAGGCTAAAGAAACCAATGCTGATATGATTGTATTCTGCGGTGTCCATTTTATGGCAGAGGCAGCTAAGATCCTTAACCCTACAAAAAAAGTTGTTCTTCCTGATACCATGGCCGGATGTTCATTGGCTGACGGGTGTAGTGGTGAAGGATTGAGAAAAATGCGCGAACAGCATCCAAATGCTTTAATCGCAACTTACATCAACTGTAATGCAGAAACGAAAGCAGAAAGTGATATTATTGTAACCAGCTCCAATGCGGAAACGGTGATTGAGGCCTTACCTAAAGACCGACCTATCATCTTTGCACCAGATAAAAATCTTGGAAGATATCTTTCTAAAAAAACAGGCCGCGATATGATCCTTTGGGATGGAAGTTGTATAGTTCACGAAGCCTTTTCAATGGAAAGAATTGCTCAGCAATTGGCTGATAATCCGGATGCAAAACTAATTGCACATCCTGAAAGTGAAGAAGCTGTTTTAAAATTAGCCCACTTTATAGGTTCTACTTCTGCGTTATTAAACTATGTAGAAAAAGACGACTGCCAGAAATTCATTATCGCTACAGAAGAAGGTATTCTGCACGAAATGAAAAAACGTGCTCCTCATAAGGAACTGATTCCGGCATTGGTTTTCGATGAAAGCTGCAACTGTTCAGAATGTTTCTATATGAAACGAAACACTATGGAAAAGCTCTATTTGTGTATGAAATATGAACTTCCGGAAATTCTTATCGACGAAGAACTTCGTTTGAAGGCCTTAAAGCCAATTGAAGCCATGCTTGATCTTTCAAAAAGCATCAAATAAATAAAAAGCACTGTTATCACAGTGCTTTTTTTGATTTATTTTTATTCGAAACAAAAAGTGTTTACCTCTGGATTAACATGGAGGAAGTTCTATTAATCTCGCTTTACAGCATTCCGGCATTGCATTGAATACAGCACATGATTCCGGATCCGGACCAAACTGACCGGAAGGACAAACGTGATTACAATTCCCACTGCCATTAATTGCTTTTAAATGTTCTCTGTTTAAAATTTTAAAATTTTTCATGTCTGATCTATTTTTACATATAATATTTCATTCAGAATTACATCAGACATTTACTAATTAGTAGTCAGGTCAAAACAATCAGCACTTACCAGTACTCTGGTTTTACAACATTCCGGGAGCGCCTTAAAAGCATCACAAGAGTATGGGAATCCAGGTCCGTAAGGTCCCGGAGGACAGTTTTCATTGCATGTATCGCCACCAATGACAGATTTTAAGTCCTTTCTGTTGATTCCTTTTAGATTTTTCATAGCCATTTTTTCATTTTTGATTAGTGAAAATTAGTCCGGTGCACACTCGTAGCTTAACAAAACTTTAGGTTTACAACATGCTGGCAAAGCATTATAGTCCGCACATGATCTGGGGAATCCAGGCCCGTAAGGCCCCGGAGGACAAGCATAGTTACACGTTGCTCCTCCATTAACTGATTTTAATTTTTCCCGTTTTAATTTGATTAGATTTTTCATATAATTCTATTAAGTTTGAATTATAAATATAGCAAATACATTTGAATTTCAGATAATTAAACCTATTAAAACATAAAAAAGGTTACTCATTTTGAATAACCTTTTTTTTTACGCTACATTGTAATTGGCCCGGCACATGCAGGGCTCAGAAACGCCTCATTCTTACAACACTGTGATAACAATTGATAGGCAGCACAGGAATGGGCAGCTCCTGAACCCGGTGGCCCATAAGTATTTCCCGCCGGACAGCCACCAGGGCAAGATCCTCCGTTAATCATTTTTAATTTTACTCGTGATAATTTTTTCATAATGAATATTTTAATCAATTTAAATTCTAAAAGTCAGATCATCACACCATGGGTGGGTAACAGGTTCCTCCAGGGGTGCGCCAGCAACCCCAGCCTCCTTGTCTGAAACACACATATGCTGCTCCGCCACAAGTATCAATCTGAAATTGGGTAAATCCACCATTCACTTTTTTTTGCTCTTCTCTGGAGAGCTTCTTTAACTTTTCCATACACTCAAGTTTTGTTATTTGTATTCGGATTAAATTTTTGATATAAAAGTGAGAATCATAAAATATAAAACAAAGCAGTATTTAATATCTGTACAGGATCAATAAGTAAGTGTAGAGGTTTTTATTGTTTTCGTGATTTCCCAATAACCGTATATATAAAAGCAATCATTCTAACAGTCTAAAGGTGGTCATAAAAAAGAAATGCAAAATCGTATTTAGCTATGTCTATCAAAGGATTACAATACATCTGCTAAAATTTGAGTCAAAAAAAATTATATTAAATTGGATTAAAAATTTTTATTTTCCAAAATAACTTCTACATTTGTTACTTCAAAGATGCAATCAGTACAAAACATATCTGTAACTATTTATCCGGAGTTCTCTGCTTCGGTTGCATCATCCATTATTATTTCTACTACAACTACAACCCCATAACGGGGTAGATTTTCACATATTATTTCAGGTACCTCGTACTCTTTTTTTAAAGAGTAACATTTTTAATTTTTCCCAACCTTAAAAATATACAATGAAAGTCTTAAAATTCGGCGGAACTTCTGTTGCCCATGCACAGGCAGTTCTGCAAGTCGAAAAAATTATAAAAAAAGAATCTTCCGCTAAGCAAATTGTCGTTGTAGTTTCAGCATTACATGGAGTAACAGATTTATTGATCAAGGCAGCAGAGCAAGCTTCCGAGGCTAATGACAGTTATCCTCATCATCTTAAAATCCTTGAAGAAAAACATCTGAACCTTGTAAAAGACCTTCTTCCCATTTCAGCACAAAGTGCATGGCTAAGTTTTGTAAAAAAGCACTTTAATGATATTGAAGATATTTGTAACGGGATATTCACCTTGGGAGAATTTACCCCCAGAATTAAAGATAAGATCGCTTCTTATGGCGAGTTCCTCTCTTCAAATATCATTACGGCAAGGTTTGAATCTGCCGGGCTGGACGCCGTATGGATGAATTCAGCTGATTATATCAGAACAAATACCCATTATACACGGGCAAAAGTTGATTTTAATGTGAGTAATAATAATCTCAGACATTATTTCGAAACCAATCCAAGGCAGATTTACGTAGCACCAGGCTTTATAGCAAGTGATGAACATGGCAACAGAACAACTCTGGGAAGAGGAGGTTCAGACTACTCCGCTGCAATTATTGCTTCAGCCATTAACGCTGAGGAGCTTCAGATATGGACTGATGTCAGCGGAATGATGACAGCCGATCCCAGGCTTGTATCCCAGGCAAAAGTTATTCCTGAAATAACTTATCAGGAAGCAATGGAATTATCCCATTTCGGAGCAAAAGTACTTTATCCGCCCACCATTCAGCCGGTCATGGTAAAGAATATAGATCTTCGTATCAAAAATACTTTTAATGCGGATGCTTCAGGAACTTTAATCTCTCATGATCTGCAGAATACTGATCCGGAACAAATAGCTGTTGGTATTTCCAATATGAATAATATTGCTCTTCTCACTCTTGAAGGAAGCGGAATGGTTGGAATTCCCGGAATCTCTGCCAAGCTTTTCCAGTGTTTAAGCCACGAAAAAATAAACGTTATTCTAATCACCCAAAGTTCTTCTGAGCATTCAATCACCCTTGCAATTGATGAAAAAGAGCTTTTTCACGCGGAAAGCGCAATTAATCTTGCATTTGAAGATGATTTGAAACTTCAGAGAATTGAACCTGTAAAAATTGAAAACAGGCTTTCCATTGTGGCGGTTGTAGGAGAAAATATGAAAAGCAGAAGCGGTGTAAGCGCCAAGATGTTCAGCTGTCTTGGAAATAACGGGATAAACATCAGGGCTATTGCACAGGGTTCTTCGGAAAAAAATATCAGCATCGTAATTGCTGAAAATGACACAAAAAAAGCAGTAAACATTCTGCATGAAGAGTTTTTTGAGTCAGAAATCAAACAGGTACATCTTTACATCTGCGGAACAGGAAATGTAGGCACTAAGCTTATACAGCAGGTGTATGCCCAGAATAAATACCTTAGAGATCATCTATCCCTTAACCTGAGAATCGCCGGTCTTTCCAACAGTCGGAAAATGGTATTTTTGAATGAAGGAATTCCGGAAAATGATTATGTCAACCTGCTTGAAAACGGAGAAAAAGCTTCTGCTCATCAATTTAGCAGAGAGATCATAACAAGAAATCTTAGAAACTCGGTCTTTGTAGACCTTACAGCCAATGCTGAGATCCCGGAAATTTATGAGAACCTGTTAAAAAAGAGTGTCAACATTGTAGCCTGTAATAAAATAGCAGCCGCATCAGATTTTGAAAATTATAAAAAGCTGAAAAACCTAGCTAAAAACCACAATTGTAGATTTTTCTTTGAAACCAATGTAGGGGCAGGACTTCCTATTATCGGAACTATAAATGATCTGGTGAGAAGCGGCGATGCTATTACTTCCATTAAGGCCGTGTTAAGCGGTACTTTAAATTTTGTTTTTAATGAGTACGATGGAACCCAATCATTTTCAGAAGTTGTTGCCCGTGCTCAGAAAGAAGGATTTACTGAACCCGACCCGAGACTGGATCTTGCCGGAACAGATGTGGCGAGAAAAATTTTAATACTTGCACGCGAAGCCGGTTTTCCTCTGCAGTTTAATGAAATCGAGAACATTAGTTTTTTACCGGAAGAATGCATGCAGGGTGATGTAGAAAATTTTTATACCATGCTTGTAAAATATGAGGATCATTTTAAAAATCTATTTGACCAGGCTAAAAAGGTCGGAAAAATTTTAAAATATGTCGCAGAGTTTGACAATGGTAAAGCAAAAGTTGGATTACAGCATATAGCGCCCGACAGTGATTTGTTTCATCTGTACGGAAAAGACAATATTGTTATTTTCAAAACTTTAAGATATTCCGAGCAACCCCTGGTTGTAAAAGGTGCAGGTGCAGGTGCTGAAGTTACAGCAAGTGGTGTTTTTGCAGATATTGTACGTTCCGTTTAAAAAAAATCTATGAAAAGTATAAAAATTAAAGTCCCGGCAACCGTCGCTAATCTGGTTTGTGGTTTTGATATCCTGGGCATGGCGATCAACGAGCCATATGATGAAATGGAAGTAAGACTATTGGAAACACCTGATATTATTGTCCGCCATACCGATGGCTTCAATCTTCCGGAAGAAGCTTCAAAAAATGTAGCAGGAATTGTCCTTATGAAAATGCAGGAACATCTTCACCTGAAGAACGGATTTGAAGTCATTATTCATAAACACATCAAGCCCGGCAGCGGCCTCGGTTCCAGTGCTGCCAGTGCTGCAGGTGCCGCTTTTGCGGCAAATATCCTGATAGGAAATATTTTGTCCAGGGAAGAAACAATTCATTTTGCGATGTTTGGAGAAGAGCTCGCTTCCGGAGTACGGCATGCGGACAATATTGCGCCGTGTATTTATGGGGGGATCACCCTTGTGAAATCCTCTGATCCTATTGATATTATTTCCCTGAATACTCCTGGTTTGTTCATTGCCGCTGTGCATCCGCAGGTTGAAGTAAAAACATCTGACGCAAGACAGATCCTTAAAAAAAATATTCAGCTGAAAGATGCCATAACGCAATGGGGAAATATTGCCGGGCTCATTGCCGGTATTGAGAAAAATGATCTATTCCTGATTGGGAGAAGCCTGAATGATGTTATTGTAGAACCGGTTCGAAGCATTTTGATTCCGGAATTTGATACCATTAAAAGAAAAAGCCTGGAAATGGGAGCACTGGGGGGAGGAATTTCAGGATCAGGGCCTTCTGTTTTCATGTTAACGGAAAAGAAAAAAACAGCCGGGGATATTGCCATGATGATGAAATCGGTTTATGATCAGATCAACATCAATAGCATGGTGTATGTATCGGATATTAATTCTACCGGGATCATCATAGAAGAACAGAATAACTAAAAAACAGAAAGATGAACTATTACAATTTAAAAGATAAAAAGGAAAAGGTAAGTTTTAAAACCGCTTCAATTAAGGGGCAGGGAAAAGAAAAAGGGCTGTTTTTTCCGGAAAATATTCCGTTGTTCAATACCTATTTCATTCAGAATCTGAACCGGTTTTCAGATGAAGAGATTGCTTTTCAATGCATGAAAGACTTTGTGGATGAGGAAATTCCGGAAAATGAATTACGACAAATTATTTCGGAAACAATTTCTTTTGACATTCCTTTAAAAAAAATTACGGATAGCATATCCGTACTCGAATTATTCCACGGTCCTACCCTCGCCTTCAAAGATGTAGGAGCAAGGTTTATGAGCCGCTGCTTATCTTACTTCTTAAAAGGAGGACAGAAAAAAGTAACAGTCCTGGTTGCTACATCCGGGGATACCGGAGGGGCTGTTGCCCATGGTTTTTATAATGTGGATGGAATCGATGTGGTTATTTTGTATCCGAAAGAAAGAGTAAGTCCTGTTCAGGAAAAACAATTGACAGCCTTAGGAGGAAACATTACCGCTTTAGAAGTAAATGGAACTTTCGATGACTGCCAGAGCCTTGTAAAACAGGCATTTTCAGATCCGGAAGTCAATAATGAATTATTCCTTACTTCTGCCAATTCCATTAACATTGCGAGATGGTTACCACAACAGATCTATTATCTGCTGGCTTTAAAACAGTGGCAAAAAACTGAAAAAGAAAATCCTGTCATTTGTGTCCCCAGCGGAAATTTCGGAAACATCTGCGCCGGATTGATGACTTACATGAGAGGACTTCCTGCAGACCATTTTATCGCTGCATGTAACGCCAATGATGTAGTGCCCCATTATTTAAAAACACAAATCTTTGAACCTAAAGAAACAGTAGCAACCCTTTCCAATGCAATGGATGTCGGAAATCCCAGCAATTTCATCCGTATTCTTGAAATGTTCCAGCACCAATTTGAAGATCTCAATCATATTATTTCCGGATATTCCGTAAATGACGAAGAAACTTTAGCAACCGTCAGGAAAGTCTGGAAACATCATGCATATCTTCTCGAACCCCATGGAGCAGTTGCCTATACTTCTTTAGAAAACTATCTGAAGCAAAATCCTGAAAAGAAAGGTTTTATCCTGGAGACAGCTCATCCTGTAAAATTCCCCGATGCTGTGGAAAAAGCCATTGCACAAGAAATTGATATTCCGGAATCATTGGCAGATTTAATGAAAAAGGATAAAAAAACCGTTGAAATTAATTCAGATTTTCAAGAATTAAAACGATTTTTGCTGAACAAAAACTGAATTTTATGAGCAAGATCTTTTTGGAAGATGTGAAAATATATGCGTACCATGGTGTTTTACCTGAAGAAAACATCATCGGTACGTACTACATTTTAAATCTAGAGATCCATACCGATCTCTGGAAAGCTGCAGAATCAGATGATCTGAATGATACCATCAGCTATGCGGATATCAATGATATTATCCTTGAAGAAATGAAAGTTAAATCAAAACTTCTGGAACATGTGGCCGGAAGAATTATTTCAAAAATTAATGAAAACTTTCCTGAGGTTTCTTATATCAAGCTTAAAATCACCAAAACAGCTCCTCCTATGCAGGGAGAAATGAAAGGTGCAAGTATTGAACTGGAAAAAAGTTTTAATCCAAATAATTAAAATCATTAATTTCACTCTCTAAAATTTAAAGAATTGAAATCCATTAAAATTATATTATTACTGCTTTGTATCAATATTTTTGGCCAGGCTAAAGTTGACAACCAGCTGGCTGATTATAATTTTCCAAAGATAAAATCCAGCATTACCATGCCGGTTACCATTCCGCTTGCCGAAATTGGTAATATCATCAATTCTTCAGTAAAAGAATTGATCTATCAGGATGATTCCTACACGGATAACAACAATGACCAGTTTAAAGTAAAAGTATGGAAAACCCGGCCTATACGACTTGTAGGGGGAACGAATCAGAACCTTTTAATTGAAGTTCCTTTGAAAATATGGGCAGAGAAAGGGATTGGTACCCTGGGACTTTATACTTACCAGAATACTACATTTGAAACGGTAATGTATTTCAATACCTCCCTTAATTTCAAAAATAACTGGACTATTGTTACCAATACGCAGCCTATGGGATTCAAATGGGTTACCAAACCGGTTCTTGATTATGGAAAGATACAGATCCCGATTACCGCACTTGTTGAAAAAAGCCTGAAAGAGCAACAACTGAAATTTTGCAAAACAATAGATCAGCAAATGGGTACCCAGCTTAATTTCCAGCAATATGCAGTAATGGCCTGGAATGTTTTCGCGCAGCCTTTTAACATTTCGGAGGAATACAACACATGGCTGAAAGTAACCCCTGTAAATGTAAATATTACTCCATTGAAATTCTATGGAAATCAGATTGATGCCAATATCGGAATTGACATTTACTCCGAAACCTTTACCGGAAGTAAACCGGCATCTTCAGCTCCTATTAAAACGGCAGCTAACTTCAATTTCACCCCTGTACTTGGAGACCAGTTTTCGCTTCAGACAACAGCCAATGTTCCTTTTACCGAAGCGTCTAATATTGCCAGAAAAATGTTCCTAGGAAAAGAATATGATGTTCGCGATTCTAAAGTAAAAATTACCGATATCAGGGTATACGGCATTGAGAACAGAATTATGATCGAAGCTCAGACCGAAGGGTATATAAAAGGAACTGCACTTATTTCGGGCATTCCTGTTTATGATGATGCCAGGAAAAAAATTGTACTGTCCGATACTAAGTTTAAGCTGAAGACAATGAATATCCTCCAAAAAACAGCAAGCCTTCTATTTCAGGGAAAAATCGTAAGAATGATAGAAGAAGAATATGGTATCCCAACACAGGAACTGGTGGATACTTCAAAGAAAAGTATTGAAGAAGCTTTTAATAAAGAATATTATAAAGGGCTAAAGATGAATGGAAGGGTTTTTAATCTGAAGCCAGGCCAGATCCTTCTCGGTACATCAGGAATTACTGCAGTCATTGATACTAACGCTTCTTTAAAACTCATTATCAATGGCATTTAAATAAAAAAACAACACCAAAAACTAAACTATTACCATGAGAAAATACTTACAGATTGTTGACAGACACAGAGCGTCGCAAGGCCTCAGACTTGCGAATTATATTATTGACCTTATTTTCAGTTATATTCTGATCCTTATATTATTAGGTGTATTGGGAATTACCTATGCATTTATTACAGGAAATACCGTAGAAGAAATAGGTTATAGAATGGAAAATATGAATCCTTTACTGGACCGGCTGATCACCTTATCCGCTTACCTTCTGATGATGTTCCTCACAGAGCTGATCACCCAGGGAAGAAGCTTAGGGAAACTGATCACCGGAACAAAGGTGGTCATGATAGACGGAACGTCTCCCGGTGCCGGTAATTATCTCCTTAGAAATATCATCCGAGGAATCCCTTTCGTAGATCAGTTATCTTTTTTAGCAGATAAAAGTGGATTCCATGATAAATGGAGTGAAACCTGCGTTGTTGTAAAGAAAAATTATGAAGCTGAGTTACAGTTAAAAAGCGATATAAACACGTTGGGAACTAAAGAAAATATCTAAAAAACTTTGATTAAGTCAGAAAAATTTTTATATTTGCACACCTCAAAAATGGTACTTTGGCCGAGCGGCTAGGCAGTGGTCTGCAACACCATCTACAGCGGTTCGAATCCGCTAGGTACCTCAAAGCTTTCCTTTATTTTATTGGAAAGCTTTTTTTATATATCTATGATATTAAATTTCAAATATAATTCACCTTCTTATGATCTCAGTCATAAAAAAAATCAAAAACTACTAGTAAGTTTGTTGTACAATCCTTTAATAATCATCACTTAGTGTCTTTAACTAAAATGGATAATTATTACTTCCTCTTTATGGGGAAGTTTTTATGTGAAACACTTTTTTAGATCTTATAATATTACAGCCCCTGGAGTCTTTCAATTTTTGGAAGGCTCCTTTTTTTGTAGAAAACTAATAATAAACATTTATGATTTAAGTCATAAATAAGCTTGAAGGTTCAGAATATATTTGATTAGAGTTCATCACGATCTCGCAACCCTATTTTAAACAAATACTTATAAATTTATTTTACGTCCTAAACGTCTTTTAAAATTAAAGTACATCTTTGAATAAAAAATCCCCAACCGAAGTTGAGGATAAAAACTAATAACCATGAAAACTCAATTTAAACATGAGTTACATTTTACATTGAAATATCGTGCCAAGAATTTCATTTATTTTATTTTAACTTAATTTTAAGATTTCGCATTAAATAAATATTATTTCTTAACATTAAAAGACCCCTCAAATTGAGGGGGCAAACTTTTACCTTTGTTCAAGGTTACAACATATATGGAACAGTAAAGATACCTGAACCGGAAAATACACATTATGATCAGAATCATAATTACTAATATTACTTAGTTTCAATACATTCCGCTATAGTATTCCTCTTTTGCCAGGAGGTTTTAATTTTAATTGAGAATTTACCTTTAAATATATTTGTAAGCTTGGAGTTATATGATGGTACAGTATCATAAAACAAGACCTCCCGTCATTAATACAAGAGGTCTCAAAAACAATAAAAACTTTTATATCATATCATCATATTACCTGTGTATACAATCATCCAATTCTTAATAAGATCGTTTGACTTTTTGTTTAAGTTTGTCTCATCTTGGCTAAATGCTTATCTAACAAAATTGAAAACTAACACTCAGAAAAATCAAAAACTCATTTAATAAGAAATAAACAACTGAATACCACACCATTAAAGGTAAGATTTTATTTTTAAATATTTCAACATTTATTGAAATATTTTCCTTTGCTTTGTAACAGTGACTTGAGAAAAAAAATAAGCTCCCATATTTGGGAGCTTATTTTTTACTAATTATTTAATGTATTATTCCTTGATAAATTTCTTTTGGGCTGTACCCTGAGTATCATCAATATCGATAACATATACTCCGTGGATCAGGCTGCTTACATCTATTTTGTTATTTAAGATGATCCCGCTTGTCACAAGCTGACCCGCCGCATTGTATATCTTATAATTAGCTCTTTTGCTAATATTTTTCACATTCAATATTGTATGTACCGGGTTAGGATAAATCAATATTTCCGTTTGGTTGGTTGCATTAGGTACCGGATTTTTAGAGATTCTTACTGTATAATCCTCAACTTCCCCGTTGGCAAATCCTGTACAATTTACAGGGATACCATCTCTTTGCATGGCAACTCTCATTACAACATACTTATAATCTGTCGTACTTATAAACGCATCAGAAGGCACACTGAACGTTCCTGTAATAGGTGTTGTCGTATTAGGTGAAGACACAAGAATTCTCTCATTGATATCAAAGCTTCCGTTCCTGTCAAAATCAATCCATACAGCAATACCTTCATTATATGTATTTCCTGTCCAAGACTTTTCAATGGAAATCTCATTACCTGTAGATCCCTGAATCAGCTGAATAAATTTGGATGTATCAGCTGTAAAGTCTGAATACGTAGTGGCATCTGTACTGCTCTCCATAGTCGGTTTACCGCTTGGTTTTACCGTAACTTTTGAAATATATTCAGATGCTGAGCTTCCGGATTTCATCGGGCAATAGATTACTGTAGGTGTTGTGAAGTAGTAAGGAAGTGTATAAGTTCCCGGTGTACCACTACAAACATTGGCTACTTCCATTTCATATTTTGTTAACTCCAATAATCCTGTGATCACATAATTATTGTTCGTTACTGCAACTGTTGTCCAGCTTGGTATACCCACTTTTCTATATCTTAAGATATAAGTTGCACCAGGGAAAGAATCCCAAACTACAGTAGCGGTAGTAGTTGTAAGATTAGTAATTGTTAATCCTGGAGGAGGTAAATCACATGTTCTTTCAGTTGTGAATACAGCAGGAGAAGACCATCCGTTATAAGTTGTTTCATTATCACACTTATTGGCAATCTGAACCTCGTAAGTTGTATAGACATTCAACCCGCTTAATAAGTACGTATTTGTCGGCGCTAATGGTAAAATAATATCAGCGCTCCATCCTGCATTACCACTTCCTACAATTCTATATCTCATTTTATAAGATGAACTTACCGCAAGTGGCGACCATGTGATCAATGCAGATGTTGTCGTAATGTTACTTGCTGTAACATTCGGAGGTGTCGGGTCACATTTCGTTAAAAATTCATTATGAGAATATGTTCCAGGAATACTGTTACAAACTGCCGCTACTTCTACTTCATATAGTGTAGCCGGTAATAAACCTGCCAGGTTATATGTATTAGTAGTTGCAGGAGCCGCTGCCGCTGCCACACTTACCTGAGTCCATGCACTACTAGAACCTACCGGTCTGTATCTCACAATGTATGAAGCTCCACCGCTATCTTGTGGCCATGTTAATATTGCTGTATTATGTGTAATAGCACTTACAGCTACAGTTGGTGTTGCTGTGCTACAGATTAGTAATTTAATATTGTCTACAGCTACAGGAGGCTGATTACCACCACTGCTGTCGTTTCTCCATTCAAATACCAGACGCATTGTTGTTCCTGCAAAGCTGCTGATGTTTAATGTACTGTTAAGATATGACTGCCATGTGGTTTGCTGGTTATAGTTATTTCCTAACTGAATTCTTCCCGCACCTGCAGTAATCTGAGCTCCCGCAACAGGCATAAAAGATGATGGAACTAACCAAACTCTTAGGTAATCATAAGAACTTTCTCCATCTGCTTTCCAGTCAAAAGATAATGTGGCAATCGAAGCTCCGGCCGGTACAAGAATATCACGGTAAGCCTGTACTACACTCGTAGAACTTGTAGAATATTCATTCGTAGTTCCGTTTGTATTGGATATATAAATGGAATTAGCAGGGTTTCCGGTTGCTGAACCATAAGCCCATTTATTGGTTTGAGTTCCGTTGATGAATCCAAAATCATTCGCTCCTGTAAAGTTTTGATTATATGGGATCGTTGCCGGAATCTGCGTAGTACTGAAACTTGGACCCCCAATCCAGAAACTGCTGTCCGTAGGGCTACATACAGACTTCACCCACCAGTAATAAGTGGTATTTGGCGTTAATGTCGTTAAGTTTACAGAAGTCGTAGCACTTGTTCCTGTTGGAGCAGTACCTGCAACAGGCGGAGTATTCGTTGTTGTAAGATAATAAGCATATCCATTGGCAGGTGCCGGCGTCGGACCTGTCCAGCTCAGTACAGCACCTGTTGCAGTTACCCCATTTACAGCCAAAGCTGAAGGTACCACACAAGTAGGAATTGCTAAATTGATATTATCTAAAGCTACAGGAGGCTGAGTACCACCACTGCTATCATTTCTCCATTCGAATACCAAACGCATTGTAGTTCCGGCAAAACTGCTCAGGTCTAAGTTGGTATTAAAATAAGTCTGCCAGGTCGTTTGCTGATTATAATTACCTCCAACCTGGATTCTTCCTCCTCCGGCAGTAATCTGAGTTCCTGCTACAGGCATAAAAGATGCCGGAACCAGCCAGACTCTTAAATAGTCATAAGAACTTTCCCCATCTGCTTTCCAGTCGAAAGACAAAGTCGTTGCAGTAGTTCCTGCCGGGATAATTATATCTCTGTAAGCCTGAACAATACTGGTTGTTCCTGTAGAATAAGTATTATCGGTTCCGTTATTCGATATATAGATGGAATTCGCAGGATTTCCTGTTGCAGAACCATATACCCATTTATTAACCTGGGTTCCATTCGTGAATCCCAGATCATTCCCAGTCGAGAAGTTTTGACTGTATGGAATAGTTGCCGGTATTTGAGTCGTGGTAAAATTATCTCCATTCGCCCAGATACTGCTGTCTGTAGGGCTACATATTGCTTTTACCCACCAATAATAAGTAGTATTAGGAGTTAAAGTTGTTAAGTTCACAGAAGTTGCAGTAGTAGTTCCTGTAGGGGTTGTTCCTGCAACTGGCGGAGTATTTGTAGTCGTAAGGTAATAAGCATATCCGTTCGCAGGTGCAGGCGTAGGTGCTGTCCACGATATCGTTGCAGAATTGGCTGTAATGGCTGAAACCGGTGATACTGTAGGAAGTAAACATGTTGGAATCGACAGATTAATATTATCGATTGCAACAGGTGGCTGGGTTCCTACACTTCCGTCATTTCTCCATTCAAACACTAAACGCATAGTACTTCCTGCGAAGCTGCTGATGTTCAAACTTGTATTTAAATACGTTTGCCAGGTTGACTGCTGATTAAACTGTCCCAGCTGAATATTTCCCCCACCAGTGCCAATCTGTGCACCGGCAGTTGGAGTTAATGTAGCCGGAACTAACCAAACTCTTAAATAATCATATGTACTTTCCCCATCTGCTTTCCAATCAAATGCTAAAGTTGCAATTGTGGATCCTGCAGGAATTGTGATATCTCTATATGCTTGTACAACGCTGGAACTTCCAGTATCATAAGCATTCGCCGTTCCTCCGTTATTTGAAATATAAATGGAATTGGCGGCATTTCCTGTTGCGGAACCATATTCCCATTTATTTGTTTGACTTCCATTAACCAATGTCAGATCATTTGCCGTCGAAAAGTCCTGAATATACGGCAGCGTGGCGGGGGCTTGCGCAAGCAAGTTCACGTTGATCAAACAAAGAAGAAGTATTAAAAAAATAGAAAATCTCTTCATAAGTTATCATTATTAATATTAATCCTACAAATCTAAATCGTTTTTTTATAACATTTAGTATATAAATTAATATTTTTTATATGAATGTTATAAATAACAAATATTGAGATAGCGGAAAAAAGTACGGATTAATCACTCTTTACAGAAATGGCAACCAACAAAAAAAACTGGAGTTCCCATTTAACTCTACTTTTTTACTGAAAAAATGAATTGTAAAATTCAATGCTGGAAATTATTTTTTACTAAAATTAAAAAACAAACGGCCTCCTGAGAGGCCGCAAAAAACACAAATGATGAAAAAAATCTATTTCTAGAGTCGAAATAGAATATCTTAAATATAAAATTTAGCTTTCTATTGCTTTTGATCCGCTCAATTAATGCTGTATCATATACTCATTAAGCTTATTAAACTTGTAATTATTGAATTTAAACTACAATGTACGATCAAAATTTGTATAAATATAATTTTTAAAAAACCAAAAATACTATTTATTTCTAAAATCCATTAATAAAATACTGTTAAATCCCATTTTAGGAAATGATCACAATACTTTGCCGTACTTAATTTCATCAACAATATTTCAAAAATATACTTATCCTCAAAAGTACTTATTTAATATGAATTTAATCAAAACCCATAATTAAATGAAATGTACATTATAAAAGATCCCTGGTATATCCGAGGGATCTTGATGAATAATATTTTAGAAGATTAAAACTTTTTAATGATTAAAAGCTTTGGATTATGCCGCAATTTTCATGCCTACCCATAAAAAATTAACATCCTTCACAATAAATTAACTTTCTTATGATTTTATTATAAACAACTAATCCACAACCAACTGACAATAAAACACTTACAAACAAAACCCTCTTGTTTTCTGAAATTTTTAAAATATATTTTTACTTTTTCTGATTCCTTTCTAATTTTTTAACTTTTGTTAACTAAAATTTGGCTTCATAATTGAAAATACCTAGAAAGCTATCATCTTTTTGATGAGGCAACCTTAGATTAAAAAATTTGAATTATGAAGAATATAGTAATAACAGGTTTATTGTCAGTATTTTTACTGACAGCTTGTAAAAAGGATGATCAGGTGGCGGAAAAGTCACTGGAACAACAGAAAATTGAATTCCAGGCCAAACAACTTGAAATAGAAAAACAAAAGTTGGCGATTGAAAAAGAGAAAATGGCCTATGAATCTCAAAAGAAAGCAGACAGTATTGTGGAATCCAATAAAGCAAAAGCTGTAGCTGCAAGAAATTCAGAACCAAGAGTCATCACAAAAACCCGAACCATATATAGAGACAGAGAATCAGGTTCAAGCAATAGTAATAATGGAAACTACGCAAACAACGGAAGCAATGCTTCTCAGGGAACAACTCAGAAAAGAGGAATGAGTAAGGCTGCTAAGGGAACCATTATCGGTACGGTAGGTGGAGCGGCTGCTGGGGCTATTATCAGTAAAAACAACAGAGGTTTAGGAGCTGTAATTGGTGGTGTTGTAGGTGGTGCAACGGGATATGCAATTGGTAGATCCGGAGACAGAAAGGACGGAAGAGTACAACCTCGTAATTAATAATTATACATAAAAGAATAAAAGATTGCTTATTTTTAAGCAATCTTTTTTTATGATTCTAATTCTGTTTTCCTCTGTAATTATTATCTCCACCCTTCTGGGATGGGGAAAAATTATGGATATGCTTTCAGGAACTTTATTTTCAGGTATTTCAGGAAAAGCTTTTTCGGGAATATTTATCATAAGTGTTATATGGACCTTAATCGCATTTTTCATTCCGCTCAATATCAACTTAGAAATAACAACGATTGCAATAGGTTTGTTCTTTTTTTTTAAAGATAAACTCTATCTGGAATATTATCGGTTTTCAAAAAAAGATATGATTCTTCTGACTGCCATCGTGTTGATCATTCTTTTTTGTGGTTCTTATTATCCTTATATTCTGGATCACTTCGGCTATTATGTACCCTCTATAAAATGGCTCACGGAATACGGCCTTGTTAAAGGAATCTCTAATCTAGACCTTACATTAGGGCAAATGTCGGTATGGCATATATTCCAGGCAGGGTTTTCTAACTTTTCTGATCCTTTTCTACGGATCAACGTCATCATATTAATCATTTATGCATTTTATATCATTGAAAAAAAATCCTGGATTCAACTTGGGTTTCTTCCGGTTATGCTTCTCTTCTCTCAGTCCCCAAGCCCGGATCTGCCGGTTATTATTTTTTCGCTGATTATTTTAAATGAAATTTTATCAGAAAATAAAAAATCAGCTCTCCTTTTCGCACTCTCTGTTTTTATTTTCACAATAAAGCCAACCATGATCTGGCTTCCCGTTCTTAGTTTTCTTTATTCAGTCTTTATTATCAAATCGCCTGTAAAGAATATTTTTTTGGGTGTGGTAATACTTATTTTGTTTTTCGTAAAAAATATCTGGACATTCGGGTATCCTGTATTTCCAATTGCTTTTGTTGACCTGGGAATATCATGGAAAACCAACCCTGAAATACTTAAAAGATCATCTCAGTTTGCCATTCAGAAAACCTATGACATGCAATACACTTTTGAAGAAATTCAAAAGTTTTCTTCAATAGATTATATTAAAAACTGGCTCTTTTTAAAAGGCATTAAAGCAAAGATCAATATTTTATTTATAGTGACTCTTCTTCTTTTGATATTGTATTCTGTTCGAAAGAAAAACAGAGTTATTAATCTTATCACCATTTCAATAATTATCAAGACAATCCTTGTTCTTTTATTCTCTGCACAGTACCGGTTCTTCATTGATGTTTTCTTTATTGTAGCCTTTATTTTATTATCTCATTATATTAACAGAAGTAAATCAATAGCCATATTTTTAATAGCGGGCGCTTGTGTTATATTCTTTTTCTTATTTCCATCATTGATTGCAACGCATATTCCAAGCTACAAAATGGCCCGTTTCATGGGTAAGTTTGAAAAAAAACAGATTTACCAACCCTCTGTATATCAATATACCCCGTTCAGGTCTTTCAGAATCGGAAATCTTATCTTTAATGTTCCTGAAAACTATCCTTATAGTTTTGGCACTCCACTTCCTTCTATGACCGTTAGTTATATTATTGATAATGCTAACGCAAACATCTTTCCGCAACCCATCAATAAAAATAATATCCGGGAAGGCTTTGTATGGAAAACGATGAATATGAAGGAGAAAAAAGAAGCAATGCGGGTTATCAATATTATCATTAACCACAATAAACAGAACTAAACACAAAGGCATTATTATATTAATAAAAAGCCGTAAATTTGTGCTATGTTCAATACTTTAGGTAATCTTCTCAGTCTTACAACATTTGGAGAAAGTCACGGTGTGGCTTATGGTGGAATAATCAATAACTTTCCGGCAGGTTTAACAGTTGATCTCGATCAGGTTCAATATGAACTGGATCGTCGCAAGCCTGGCCAGTCTGCTATCGTTACTCAGCGAAAGGAAAGTGATACGGTAAAATTTCTTTCCGGAATATTTGAAGGAAAAACCACAGGTACTCCCATTGGTTTTATCATCGAAAATGAAAATCAGAAATCAAAAGATTATGATCATATTGCTAATGCATACCGTCCAAGTCATGCAGATTTTACATATGATCAGAAGTTTGGGATCAGGGATTACCGCGGAGGTGGAAAATCATCTGCCCGGGAAACAATCAACTGGGTTGTAGCCGGAGCGCTTGCAAAACAGCTCTTATCAGATATCGATATCAATGCTTATGTTTCTTCCGTAGGTGACATCTTCTGTGAGAAGCCTTATCAGGATTTGGATTTTTCCAAAACAGAAAGCAATGATGTACGTTGTCCTGATACTGAGACAGCTGAAAAAATGATTGCCCGAATTAAAGAAATTAAAAAAGAAGGAAATACCATCGGGGGAACCATCACCTGTGTTATAAAAAACGTTCCTGTAGGAATTGGAGAACCTATTTTTTCCAAATTGCAGGCTGAACTTGCAAAGGCAATGCTGAATATCAATGCCTGTAAAGGCTTTGAATATGGAAGTGGTTTTTGTGGGGCTAAGATGACCGGTAAAGAACATAATGATGCCTTTAATCCCGATTTTACTACAAAATCTAATCTTTCTGGGGGAATACAAGGTGGTATTTCCAATGGTATGGATATTTATTTCAGAGTAGCTTTCAAACCTGTAGCCACCATATTAAGACCACAGGACAGCATAGACAAAGATGGAAATCCTGTTGTTGTTGAAGGAAAAGGAAGACATGATCCATGTGTCGTTCCAAGAGCGGTTCCCGTAGTTGAAAGTTTAGCCGCATTTGTATTAGCCGACTTATTTTTGATCAACAAAACAAGAAATCTAAATAACTTTTAAACACAATAATATACACCATGAAAGATTATTGGGATAAAGCAATCAATTTTGAAGAATATGTTCATATTGGAAGACAAAGACTTGAAACTCCCGACAACCAACATGACATCGATTATAAACAATATTATGAACTGGGGCTTCAAAGGATGGACAGAACCCTAAAAAAATATATCCTTGACGAAAACCAGGTTAACGAATTAAAATCTAAGAATTTTAACGGGAAAATTCTGATTATTTCAGAAGTATGGTGTGGTGACGCCAGCTCTACGGTACCGGCACTTGTTAAATTTTTTGAGGGTCATAATGAGGTAAGAATTTTCCTGAGAGACAGTGATAAAAGTTTAATTAATCAGTTTCTAACGAATGGAACAGAGTCTATTCCTAAAGTTATCATCCTGAATGATGATTTTACGGTAAAGAACTCATGGGGACCCCGACCTCAGTACGGCAAAGAATTGTTAATGAAATATAAGGCAGATCCGGAGGCTTATCCTAAAGATCAGTTTTATAATGATCTGCAAATTTACTATGCTAAAAACAGAGGTAAGGATGCTGTTCAGGAAATACTGGAGTTATTGTAATAAATGTATGCGTCAGAAATGACAATAAAAAATAGCAGATGAAAAAAAATATACCATATCTTGTACTTATCATTATTATAGGAATTATTGCTTTTATTCCAGGAGTAAGAAATTTTGTGAAGGACCAGTTCTTTCCTGTTGCTACTATAGAAAATGCAGTAACTGTAAGTAAGGAAGATTATGATATCGATTTACAGGGGATTAACGTTCCAAGTACAAATCTGAAGAACTTTAAAGATAAGCCTATCTTTCTAAATTTCTGGGGAACCTGGTGCCCGCCATGCAGAAAAGAATGGCCAACCATTCAAAAGCTTTACGACACCAGAAAAGGGAATGTAGACTTTGTACTGATTGCTATGAAAGATGAAGAATATGCAGTAAGGAAATTCCTTCAGGAAAATAATTATACGGTCCCTGTTTATATTGCCCAAAGTCCGATTTCAGAAAAGCTGTTACCAAAAGCATTCCCGACAACATTTTTACTGGATAAATCGGGAAGGATCCTGATCAAAGAAGACGCGTACAGAGATTGGAATACAGAGTCTGTACATCAGTTCATTGACAATATTATTAAATAAATCTTTTAACGAATTTTTATAATTATTTGGTATAGAATTTGCGAATTTTGTAAAGTCAAGAATTTATTTAAACCAAACACAAAATGAAATATTCTAAATTAAACCTGGCTAAAGAAGCCATCAACCATAAGGGCTTTGTCAAAAAAATACCTGACATTTTCAGAATGGTTAAATATTGGAGAAAAGGAATTTATCCTATGAAATCCATTGATATTATTTTACCGATGTTAGGGATTTTATATATCATTTCTCCAATCGACTTAATTCCAGAAGTAGCTGTTCCTGTTTTGGGAGTCCTAGATGATCTGGCTGTTTTATACTTAGTGATCCCTAAACTAATCAAAGAAGTGGACAAGTTTTTACTTTGGGAAGCTGAACAAAAACTAAATACAGGTAATACTAAGATAATCGATGCTCAAATTATAAAATAATTGACGCAAATATATTATTTGAAGCCATTCCAAAAATTTGGGATGGCTTTTTATTTATAATTTAGGGATAAATTTTTGAGCCTTATTACAAATCCTTAAATTTGCAACATCTAATAAAAAATAATGGAAAGTAAAAAAGAGTTCTTTTTAGAGTGCTACAAGCTAGGTATCATTAAATTTGGGAGGTTCACTTTAAAAAGCGGTATTGAAAGTCCGTTCTACGTAGATCTGAGACCTTTGGCTTCTGATCCTAAAATTTTGAAAAATCTTGCAAATTATTTATTGGAAATGCTTCCTCTGGATAATTTTGACCTTATTTGTGGAGTTCCTTATGCCGCCCTTCCTATGGCTACAGCCATGTCTCTGGAAAGTTATATTCCACTTATCATTAAAAGAAAGGAGGCTAAAGATTACGGGACCAAGAAAATGATCGAAGGAATTTATCAGAAAGGACAAAACTGTTTATTGGTAGAAGATGTGATCACTTCCGGAAAATCTTTATTAGAAACCATTGCTGAAGTAGAACAGGAAGATCTAAAAGTAGCAGATATCGTTGTAGTTCTTGACAGGGAACAGGGAGGAAAGCAACTTTTGGAAAGTAAAGGATTCAGAGTTCATACCCTATTTAATATTTCAGAAGTATGTACTATTCTTCAGGAAACAGGAGAATTATCAGATGAAGAAGTAAAAAGGATCCAGGATTTCCTTTTAGGAAACCACATTCAATTTGAAGAAAAAATCAGAGCTTCTTATGAGCAGAAATTAAAATCCACTCAACATTCTGTTTCTAAAAAATTATTAGAACTAGCCATCAGTAAAGAATCGAACCTTATCGCTTCAGCAGATGTTACCACAACCAGAGAGTTACTGGAATTTGCTGAAAAAGTAGGACCTCATATTATTGCTCTCAAAACACATATCGACATCATCTCAGATTTCGAATTTGAAAAAACAATTACTCCGTTAAAAGAATTAGCCGAAAAGCATAAATTCTTACTCATGGAAGATAGAAAATTTGCAGATATTGGAAACACACAGGAATTACAATTCACGAGTGGAGTTTTTAAAATTACCGACTGGGCAGATTTTGTAACGTCACAGGTTATCGGTGGTTTTGAATCTCTTGACTGCTTTAAGAATGTAGGTGTTGTTGCAATTATAGGAATGTCTTCAAAAGGAACGTTAACAACGAATAGCTACCGTGAAGAAGCTCTTAAAGTATCTCTATCCCATCCTAATGTAATCGGAGGAGTTTCTCAAAACCCAATTCCTGAAGAATTATTGTTATTCACTCCGGGAGTAAATCTTTCAGATTCGGGAGATGGAAAAGGACAGCAGTACAATACTCCTGAACATGTTTTTAAAAGCCTGAATACTGATTTTATAATCGTAGGAAGAGGAATTTACAAATCTGAAAATCCTGAAGCTGCCGCATTAACTTATAAAAACGAAGGCTGGAAAGCTTATATAAGTTCTTTAAAAAAAGGTTAATTCGAGAATAAAAATTTATAAGTCTATACAAAATGAGTTATATTTGATGCTTTATCACCACATTGAGAAAGATCAGTATTTGTCTTATTTTGTTTTTGGGAATTGTGCAGGTTTCTGCGCAAAAAGACAGCATTTCTATTGAAGCGAAGTTATCTTCAGATAAAAAAACGCTGGATATAAATCAGGAAATTGTTTATTACAATAACTCTGAAAAAGATTTAAGTACCGTTAAACTTTTAAACTGGGTTTCTGCTTATCAAAAAAGAGGAACTTCACTTGTTTACAGAAAACTGGAAGATCGTAATACTGATCTTCATTTCGCAAAACCTGAACAACTGGGGAAACTTTTACAATTTAGCATAAAAGGACCTGATGATGAGGCTATTCCTGTAAATAATTTAAGTGCGGAAAATCTTTTTATTCCTTTAAATGCACCTCTTCAACCGGGAAAAAGCATAAGACTAAAACTGCAGTATCAGATACAGCTTCCGGATAAAAAATTTACTGGATACGGTACAGCTGATCGAAATATAGCTTTAAAATATTTCTTTATTGTTCCGGATCATTTTGATCCGGACAATATTTTAGGAAGATATTACCATGATATCGAAGAGTCCGTAAGTTTCAATACCTACTGGACCGTCCAATTTGACCTTCCTGCCCAATCTTTTATTGAAAGTAATCTTCACCAGGATCAATCCAATTTATTCAAAGGTTATCTGGATTCAGATCCCGAGTTTATCATTTCCCAGGACGAATACCCTTTCATTAATGTAAATACAGGAGATATAAGCACAGAAGTACGGTTTGGATATCCTCTAACACCCCAGGAAAAGGAAAATTTAGAATTCTATCTTCCGCTGCATTTAAAATTTATAAAGGAACAGATCGGTTATCTTCCATCAAGACTTTTTATTTCTGAAAAGTTCAGAGCGAATGAAGATTTTTTTGGTAATAATGATATTAGTTTCTGGAAATTCCGGTTTCAATTATTTACAGATGCAGAAAAGGCAGATCTCGATTATCTGGGAATTATCACCAAAAAAGTCCTTGACGAAAGTATTATTACAGATAAACAGGATAATCACTGGTTTAAGAATGGATTGAAATCCTATATAGAAATTCAATACATCAAAAAATTCTATGGCGAAACAAAGCTGCTGGGAAAACTACCTGAATCAAAAATATTTGGAATCAGACCATTAAAATTATTTCATGCCTCTAATTTGAAATTAATTGATCGCTACGGCCTTACCTACCAATATATTATGTCTCAGAATCTGGATCAGAAAATCGGAGAAAAGTTTACTGTACTGAGCAATTTCAATGTAATGGCTATAAGTAGCTTTGAAACAGGAAGCTTATTCAACTATTCTGCTGATAAAATGGGATATGAAAACTTCAATACCCTGTTGCAGAACTACATAGCTAAAAATACAGACAAGCAAATTGATCCTAAAGATTTCCTCAGAGAACTTGCAGAAAAAGATAACAGGACCGCTTATTTAACCGATTTTTTAAAACAAAAAAACAGGGTTAACTTTAAGCTTCAGAAATTGAAGAAACAAGACGATTCACTGCATATTAAAATCAATAAAAATACCTCTGCTCCTATTCCTGTTAAATTAGAAACAAAAACGAGAGAGGATGAAAAAAAAGAATACTGGGTAGAGACCAACGGTGAGGAAATGACAAAAACGGTTTCCATTCCCGCATTAGATATATACAAGATCACTTTAAATAATGATTATATCTTTCCAGAGTCGAATTACAGAGACAACTTCCTTTACTCCAAAGGCTTATTCTCAAATGCAAAAAAAATAAAACTTAAACTTATAAAGGATATTCCCAATCCTGAGTTTAATGAAATCTACATCAGTCCAAGAATCCGTTTCAATAATACTTATGATAAATTTCTTTTAGGATTTAATTTCAAAAACCAATCTTTTTTTGATCAGAAATTCCTTTATTCTATTACACCTACGTACAGTACAGGAACCGGAAAATTAACGGGTTCAGGTGCCGTTTCATATTCTTTTCTTCCTGCAGAAAGTATTATCCGCAGTTTAACCTTCGGAGTATCCGGGGCATATTACCATTATGATTATAATCTTGCTTACAGGAAAGGCTCTGTTTTTTCCAATATCAGTTTTAGAAAGAATCCGAGAAGTACGGTAAGCAGAGGAATAAGCATGTCATATAATTATTTCGAGAGAGACCTGAGCCCTCTTATGATAGCTAATAATGACTATGACAAGTATAATCTGTGGAGTATCGGATATGGATATACGGATAACCAGATGATCCATGAAAAAAGTCTCAGCATCAGCACCCAGGGAATGGAAGACTTTAATAAAATAACTGCCGAAGGATTTTACAGATGGGAATTTGCACCTAAACAAAAGCTCAGCCTAAGATTATTTGCAGGATATTTCATAAGAAATGACACGAGAAATAATACTTTTAATTATGGGATTTCCAGGGTTTCCAATTACTCTTTTTCATATAATCTTTTAGGGGAAAGTGCCAACAGTGGTTTTCTTTCACAGCAGTTTATTCTTGCTGACGGAGGATTTAAATCTTTTATTCCCGGAAGTGTAAATCAATGGATTACTTCTTTAAATGTTGATACCAGCGTATGGAAGATATTCCATTTGTATGCTGATGCAGGAATTTATAAGAACAGAAACAACCCTACCCAATTTATCTGGGATAGCGGAATTAAATTAAAAATAGTTCCTGATTTCCTCGAAATTTATTTCCCAATCCAATCCTCTCTGGGATTTGAACCCGCATTTAAAGATTATGGAAGACGAATCAGATATACTTTAGTTCTCAATCTCGGATCCATTATCAATGCCGCAAGAAGAGGATGGTATTAAATAAAAAATCTAAAATTTTATAAAAACAAAACGGCCGCTTTAAAAGCGGCCGTGTTTATATCTGAAAAGTAGAATTAATCTTTTAAAATTTTCTGCGAAACAGGCTCATTGTTCACAATTCCCGTTACGATATAATTTCCTTTTTGTAATTCTGAAACATGTAAAACCTCATTTTCTTTTACAGAAGCTGTTTTTACAACCTGTCCGTACATATTATAAATTTTCACATCACGAGACTGAGCTCCAAACGTTATACCATCATTCTGAATAAAAGTATTTTTAACAAGCCTGTGTTTAGATACAGAAACCTCGCCGGTTGCCAATGTTCCGGTTGTCAATGAAAAGTCATCAAAGCTAACGGTTGAATTGCTGTATGCACGAAGATGTAGCTGTAATCTATTAACATTGGCCGGTGCCGTAAATGTGATTACTTTTTGTTGCCAGGCTGCACTTTTAGGTAAATATTGATTGTTATTTCTCAATGGGTCATTAGCAGCGTCCGTTACAAGATTAACCGGATTATCACCAGCATCTAAAAAATTACTCCAGATTCTTCCTCCATTACCTGAGCCGCTTATTTTATACCAAAAGCTAAGTGTATATTGCGTTCCGGCTGTAATATTAACATTTTGAAAAAAACCAGTCGTAGCTGTTGGTACATAATTAGCTCCAAAAGAGCCGGTGTGTGCATCTGCTGTAATATTAGGTGCTGTATATACCGTATTCCAGCCAGCAGCCCAAGGTGCTAAAGTTCCTGTTTCAAAACCAGGATTTTGTACGAGATTTTGTGCATTCGCAAAAATCAATGATGTAGCAATGCTTAAAATTGTAAAGATTTTTCTCATAATTTTTCTTTTTTATGTTTGTTTTTTTAATCTCTACAACAAAATTACACCTAAATTAAAGCGACTAAATTAAGGATGGATTAAGTTTCTATTAAGAATATTAAATCAATATGCTATTATTATAAAAAAACCACCGCTTTTTAAACGGTGGTTTTTCCATTCAAAAATCAAAATTAATCTTTCAGAATTTTCTGTGATACCGGTTGATTATTGACGATACCTGTAACAATATAATTTCCTTTTTGTAGCTCAGAAATATCCAAAGTCTGATTTTTACTGACCTTAGCTGTTTTTATAACCTGTCCATACATATTAAATATCTTGATATCCTTCACTTTTGTTCCGAAAACAATACCTTCATTTTTGATGAATGTATTTTTTATAAAACTAAATTTCTCACTACCGGCATCAAGAACAGATAAAGTAGTGGATGCTGTTCCGGATATGGTTACATTATCCACCCTGGCGGCTCCGCTTGTACTGTAATTTGATGAGGGACCCACCGCCGTGTAAGTACTGCTGTTCGCAGGATCAAACACGGATACAATCCTTACCGCAAATTGTGTGTTATTATTGGCTCCAGCCGGAATAGAATTATTCATGCTGACCCAATTAGAGGATGATGTAGGTCCGATTTCAATTACATTCCCTACATCAAACCATTCCGTACCATTGGTTGTGTATTGCATTTGAAAATATTTTGAGCTCGTATTGGAGCCCGCAATATTAAGAGATACGGAGATTGCCGAATATCCTGAAGTATCTACTTCAAATTTGAAACCCGCGGTACCCGATGAAGACCCTTGTCCAGGAAACCCATTCACACTCCATGCTCTGCCCGGAGACCCTGAAGCAAATGTTGGATTATTACTTACTCCGAAAACACTTGCTGTTCCCGAACCTGTGGTGGCAGCATTTGTATTTCCATCAAAATTCCATTGAGTAATAACAGACTGTGCGGACATAACTGTTGTGGTTGCCAAAGCAACAAATAGAGAATAAATCTTTTTCATCTTTGTATTTTTTATAATTTTCTATTTTTAAAAATAAGAGTATTCTCTGACGAAAAACAATAAATATGGCGATTTTTTGTTAATAAAGCTAAACTGGCTACCTTTAACATTTTTTAAGTATTTTTACCAATTATTTTGGAAAATTTGCGGAATTTTATTCTTGTATTCTTGTTTCTTTTCATGGGCACATTGGTAACAAATGCTCAGATTTTCTCATGGAAGAACCCCAATATTCCCGAAGACACCATAAAAAAGGATAGTATTTTAGCAGCAAGGCTTGAACAGGATATTTTTTCAAAGGACACACTGGATTTCGTAAGAACAAGAAACAGAATAATTGTAGATGAGGCCGTACTTGCCAAAAATGACAAAAAAAGGTTCTTAGGCGAGCTCAACTCAAAAGGTTCCATCATCCGGGGAATTACCTTCGGAAACAATCAGGGACAATCTGTACAAAGTTCAATGGACCTTCAGATATCGGGAAGACTTTCTAAAGACGTTACCATCCTTGCGAGTATTTCTGATCATAACCTTCCCATCCAGGCCGATGGTTATACTCAAACACTCGAAGAGTTTGATAAAATCTACATGCAGCTGAACATTAAGGATAAATCCATCCTTAGAGCGGGACATCTGGACTTGGTGGAAGCTAAGAATTATTTTGCAAAATACCAGCGACGTAGCATGGGACTTGAGTTCCAGACGGAATTTGGGAATGAAAACAAAACATTTGTAGATGTTTCAATGGGTGTGGCCCGAAGTGAGTTTCACAGGGTACGTTTTCAAGGGGTTGAAGGTAACCAGGGCCCTTATCGTTTAACGGGAAAAAATGGAGAGCAGTTCATTACTCTGATTTCAGGATCTGAACAGGTATTTATTGACGGAATATTAATGAAGCGTGGTGAAAACCAGGACTACATCATAAATTACAACACCGGTGAAGTTACTTTCACCAGTTTCCGACCAATTTTCCAACAGAACTTTATTACTATTTCTTACAATTACACCAACAGAAACTATTCCAGATATCTTTTCACAGGAAAAGTGGAACACCGTAGAGAGAAAATGAAGGTAGGCTTAAGCTGGTTCATGGAAAACGATAATAAAAATGCACCGCTTGCTCTGAATTTATCTAAAGAGGATGAGCAAATTCTGGCCAATGCCGGAAATGATCCTAATCTGATGTATGCCCCGTCAGGAGTCATTACAGAATATGATGTTAATAAGATCCTGTATCGATTGGTTCAGAATTCAGGAGTCAGCCATTATGAATTTTCCACTAATTCTGCCGAAACACTTTACCAGGTATCATTTACTTATTTTGGCCCTAATCTGGGAGATTATAAATTATCCCAGACCACAAATAACGGTCGTGTTTTTGAATATACAGGACCAAATTCAGGAGATTACAGAGCAGTAAGAAAACTGCCTTCACCCCAGAAATCACAGGTGTTTTCTGTCAATTCAGAGTTTTTACTTAAAGAGGGTAAAATTGGCGCTGATATATCTTTGAGTAACTACGATGTCAATTTATTTTCTTCGAAGGATTCAGATCAGAATATAGGCTATGCAGGCCGGATTTACGGGAATAAAACTTTCACTAAAAATAACTGGAAAGGAACACCAAGTTTTGAGTATCAATATATAGATAAGCAATTTCACATTCTTGATAGAATTAATGATGTAGAATTCTCCAGAGATTTCAACTTAGCTCAGGAATTCAGCCAGAAAACACAGAACCGATTCATATTCAGCTTCCTTAACAAGTGGAATAACAAATCAACTTTAAATTATCGCCTTAACTATCTGGATGAACAAAACTCATACAAAGGTTTTAAAAATGATCTTGATTTTGGCTGGATTAAAGGAAAGTTTTTCACAAAGGGAAATCTGTCTTACTTAAGTACCAATGCTATTCTCCAGGACACGAAGTTCATACGAGGGGGAGCTTCTACAGAATATACCGGAAAAAAAGGAAGCTGGGCCTTTGGTGGAAGTATGGAACATAACGAAAAAAAATACAATGATTCTCAGCTGATGGATGTCACCAGTTTCAGCTGGAAAGAGCTTTTTCTTCAAAAGAAGATTGGTGACAGTACAAGAACAAAACTGCTTGCGAAAGTATATATGAGGGATAATGATTCAGTTCGTGACAACAGGCTGCAGAATATGAATAATATCCTGGGAGTCATGGCGGAAAGTCAACTGATCAAAAATGAAAAAACAACCTTGAATGTGTTAGTGCATTACAGGAAGTTTTTCTATCAGATTCAGGATATGCAAACAAGTCGAAACAATGATTTTGTTGTTGGGAACATTCTTTATAATCAGCAGCTTTTCAGAAATGGTATGCGTTTACAGGCATTCTATGAACTCGGAAACGGACAGGAAGCACAAAGAGAGTTCCAATATATCAAAGTAACCGATGGACAGGGAGTTTACAAATGGACGGATTACAATGGGGATGGCATCCAGCAGCTCGATGAATTTGAGATTGCCGAATATTCCGATCTGGCCAAGTACATCCGGGTATACACCAATTCTGTCCGGTATATCCCATCCAACAAGAATAAATTACAGCTGGCGTTGTTTGTTAACCCGGCCATTGTCCTTAATTCTGAAAATGCATTTTTAAAACGGTGGAATTTTAATATTTCCTTGAATTCTCAAAACTCTTTTTATAAAAAAGATAAGGTCCTGGTCATCAACCCGTTCGAAAAAAACAGCGACCAGATTCTAAAAAATCAAAATATCCTGGCTTCCGTACAGTTTAACCCTACGGAAAAATCGGGTTGGAATGGAAATTACCGGTTTATCTCGAATGATAATCTCATCAATGCCAATTTCAGTAATGAAGAACGGGAGCAGACCTCCCACTTCCTGAATTTAGGATATTGGTTCAATAAAGAATTCAGAGTCGACTGGGAAAATTCCGTTCATGATATTAAAAATTCTTCACAATTATTTGCGACCAGGGATTACAGACTGAATAACTTTGAAACCAAGCCAAAAGCTACCTATAAATTTACAGACGCCATACAGGCAGAGCTTTCCTCCGCCTTCCGCCAGAAACAGAGAATAGACGGAGAGGAGTTACTAAAAGCTTTTGATGTTACTGGAACCATACAATGGGAGCGTAAAAAAACCTCTATCAGAGGAAATTTCTCATTCATCAACAACAACTTTACCGGAAACAACTTCAGTATTGTAGGAAATCAGATGCTGGACGGCCTTAAGCCTGGAAAAAATCAGGTTTGGAGTGTCTTTATTCAGCAGGCAATCAACTCATTCTTACAGCTGAACCTGAACTATGAAGGACGTAATTCCGGAGACCGTACCATACATATTGGTAGCATGCAGGTAAAAGCAAGTTTTTAAAAACTTTAGACCCACATTTAATTCTTTTTTGTTCCTACCATAAGACGCTTATTGTATACAATTGGGTTCTCAAACTCATCATTCACACCAATAGATAATATCAGTCTTTATGAAAGTTTAGAATTTCGTAAATTTGCACCATGATAAAAATAGGCAACATAGAACTGCCGGAATTTCCGCTTTTACTGGCTCCTATGGAGGACGTGAGTGATCCACCATTCAGACGTTTGTGCAAAATGCATGGAGCTGATATGATGTACTCGGAGTTTATTTCTTCCGAGGGCTTAATTCGTGATGCAATAAAGAGCCGTAAAAAACTGGATATTTTCGATTATGAGAGACCAGTCGGAATACAGATTTTTGGAGGTGATGAGGAGGCTATGGCCATGTCAGCAAGAATTGTGGAAACAGTAAATCCTGATTTGGTAGATATCAATTTCGGATGCCCTGTTAAAAAAGTAGTTTGCAAAGGAGCGGGAGCTGGAGTACTAAAAGATATAGACCTGATGGTTCGTCTTACAAAAGCTGTTGTAAGCTCTACGCACCTGCCTGTAACTGTAAAGACCCGTTTAGGATGGGACAGTACTTCTATTAATATTGATGAAGTAGCAGAACGTTTACAGGAAACAGGTATTAAAGCTTTAACCATACACGCAAGAACAAGAGCCCAGATGTATAAAGGGGAAGCTGATTGGGAACATATTTCAAGAATAAAACAAAATCCTAATATTGAAATTCCTATTTTCGGAAACGGTGATATTGACTCTCCGGAAAAAGCATTGGAATACAAACAAAAATACGCTTGTGACGGTGTAATGATTGGCCGTGCCGCTATAGGATATCCATGGATTTTTAATGAAATCAAACATTTCTTTAAAACCGGAGAACATCTTCCTGAACCCACTATTTCGGATAGGTTACTGGCGGTTCGCCAGCATGCGGAATGGAGTGCGGAATGGAAAGGTGAAAGATTAGGCCTGATAGAAATGAGACAGCATTACAGCAACTATTTCCGTGGTGTTCCTCATTTCAAAGAATTCAGAAAAAAATTCCTTGAAGTATTCACTCTTGCTGAGATGGATGCTCTGATCAAAGAAACCCAACATTTCTACGAAGAATATCAGGAAAAAGTATAAAATAAAAAACCATCAGATGCTGATGGTTTTTTATTTTATAATTATAATTGAATTATTTTTTAGTAAGCTTCAGAGGCTGACTGATTTTTGATTAAAGATAGAGCTGAAGAAGTTCCTATCCTCTTTACTCCCATCCCGATCATTTTCTCCGCATCTTCAGGTGTTCTTACTCCACCAGCTGCTTTTACCGGAAGTCTGCCGGCGTTATCAAGCATTATTCTGATACCTTCGAAGGTTGCGCCATTTGGCTTTCCATCTGTAGTTTCATAAAAACCGGTAGAAGACTTTACAAAAATGGAAGATAAGTCCTGGTCAGAAAAATTTTCTGCTGCCCATTCTGAGATATGTTTAGTAAGGTCTGCAATTTGTTCATTGGTTAAAGCGGCAATTTCAATAATCCATTTGGCTACTTTATGATGTTGTACACATAATGCAGTACATTGTATAAATTCTTTTTTTACTAAATCTACATCTCCATTGAGATAAGCATTATAATTAATCACAAAATCCAGTTCGTCGGCTCCGTCATTAATTGCCTTTGTTGCTTCTGCCATCTTTTCTTCCACAGAATACGTTCCTTCGTGGAAACCAATCACAGTACCAACAACAACATTTGAATTCTTTTCCAGAATATATTTTTTGATCGCGGATACATAATCCGGACGGATCATCACTGCAAAAATACCATTATCAATAGCTTCCTGCGTAAGATCTATATCTTTCTGTAAAGTTTCATTTTCTGATATCCCCGACTGTGCAGGAGTTTTCAGGTATGTTGAATCCAAATATTGGGCAATATTCATAACTTATTATACTTTCAGTTGTCTGCTTATTCCCTGTTCCAGAGATATAAATGTTTCGGTTCTTGTTACTCCTTTTAACTTTTGAAGTTTACTAAGGATCTGCATCAAGTGGTCATTGTCTTTACAAAGAACTTTAAGGAAAATAGTATAATTTCCTGTGGTGTAATGAGCTTCTACTACTTCATTAACTTCTTTTAAAGATTTTACTACATCTGGGTAGTGGCTAGGCTGATCCAAAAAGATTCCGATATAAGAAATAACTTTATATCCTATTTTTTTTGGATTTAAAAATGAAATAGAATTCTCAATAACTCCCGCGTGCTCAAGCTTTTTGATTCTTTGGTGCACTGCAGTTGTCGAAATCCCTACATGTTTTGAGATATGGGCTAAAGAAGTTTTAGCATTATCCATCAGCATGTAGATAATTTCTTTGTCGATTGAGTCTAAATGATAGCTAGCATTTGTTGAATTTTTCATCTTGTAATTTTTTTTATTATTTATGTTTTTTTTATTCTTTAAATTTTACAAAAACCGGAAAATGATCACTATATCCACCTAAATATCGCGTACCTGCATATGTTCTGAAAGGTCGACCTGAAAATTGTTTATTCCGGCTGCTTATCTTTTCAGATTTAAATATTTCGGCACTTTGAAATGACAATCCTATATTGTTCTGATCATTGAAAAATGACTTCGACAATATAATCTGATCAAACAATAAGCCAGATTTATAATGAAAAGTAGAAAAATTTCCTGTTGAAAACAATTCATTAAACGGATTTTCTAATATTTTATTATGATTATCATCATAAAGGATATTAGTTAAATTTTCATCATCCGGATTTTCATTAAAATCGCCGCACAAAACAACATGCTCATTGCTGCTATTCACAATATTTAAAATTCTGTTACGAATTTCTGCTAATATAAAGTCTCTCTTAGGCTTATTAACATCTTTTTCTCTCTTTGAGGGAAGGTGAGCGATAAAGACATTAATAATCTCTCCTTTATATTTTAATTTTGAATAGAGTACATCTCTAGTTGTATCGTAATATTCTGTGTTTTTATTTTTAATTTCAAAAAAGAATGTAATAGCCTCCGAGTCTATTACTTCTATTTTGCTTTTATCATATAGCATGGCTACATCTACCTTTCTTTCATCCATGGAGTTATAATGCACAATTCCAAATTCAGAATGAAAAGGATCCATCTTCACAAGATCTTCCAGTACTTTCCTTCCGGAAACCTCGGACAGACCAATTAAAAATGGTAAGACCCCATTTTCTTCTTTGATCAATTGAAATACATTTGCTATCTTGAAAAGCTTATTATTATATTTACGTTCATCCCAATTCCTCAAACCCGATTTCGTCGGATCTAATTTATGAATTGGTTTTATGTCCGGTAAAAATAAATTTTCTACATTATAAAAAGTAAAAAGCTCCATCAACACATATTTCTATTCAATCAATAGTTTTAATTTTGAAATTACGAATTTTTCCCGGGTTAAATTACGAAATATTCGTTTTGATTTTGTCTTAAAAAGAAATTTTTTTCAAACAGTTTAATCAAATCAATATAATATATTAAAACTTTTAACAAATTCGTTTTAAAATCGCACAAAGCAAAATCAAAACAGCAAATAATACTTAATATTAATTAAAAACAACTATAAAAACATAATAGTTGTTATTTTATTATTCTGCTTTCTATAGCAATTATTATTCCATTTTTATATGAAATTGCAAAAAAAGAAAAAAAACAGGACGAAATTTAAAAATATGATCAATAAATTATAGCAAGTCAGGACGTTTCTGTTTTGTTATTCTAACGGCCTCTTCATGTCTCCATTCTTCTATTTGCTTAAAATTCCCGCTTAACAAAACCTTGGGAACCTCTAATCCTTTATAATTTTCCGGTCTTGTATAAATCGGAGGTGAAAGAAGATCATCCTGAAAACTATCCGTTAAAGCACTCTGTTCATCGTTAAGCACTCCCGGAATCAGCCGGATGATAGAGTCAGCCAAGACACACGCCGCAAGTTCTCCCCCGGTTAGAACATAATCTCCGATTGAAATTTCTTTGGTAACATGCAGATCTCTTACTCTTTGATCTATTCCTTTATAATGTCCGCAAATAAAAATCAGGTTATTTTTTATAGAAAGGGAGTTTGCAATTTTCTGATTAAGGGTAACCCCATCAGGGGTAAGATAGATCACTTCATCATAACTTCTCTCTGACTTAAGTTGGGAGATGCATTTATCCAATGGCTCAACCATCATTACCATACCGGCTCCTCCTCCATAAGGCTCATCATCGATTTGCCTGTGCTTGTTTATTGCCCATTCTCTCAGGTGGTGAAAATGTACTTCTACTAACCCTTTTTCCATTGCTCTTCTCAAAATAGAAGTCTGAAATGGACTTTCCATCAACTCAGGAAGTACGCTTATAATATCAATTCTCATTGTAATGTTCCATTTTTCTTAGTAGGTGAGATAATGAGCCTCAGGGACGAATCTTTATTAAAATAGCTCCACATCCAATTGAAAAATACCGCCAGCTTATTTCTTACACTTAAAATAAGCATTAAGTGTAAAAACATCCAGAAATACCATGCCAGGAACCCCTGAAATTTAATAAATGGTAAATCTACTACTGCCCGATGTTTTCCAATGGTTGCCAAAGAACCCTTATCTTTATACTCGTATTCTTTCCACTCACTTTCATTGTTTTTCAAAAGATTTTTACCCAGATTTTTTGCCTGATTTATCGCTACATTCGCAACCTGAGGGTGACCATGCGGATATTTAGGCGTTTCCATATAAGCAATATCTCCGATCGCAAAAATGTTATCGTATCCTTTAACTCTGTTATATCGATCTACTATATATCTGTTTCTGATTAATTTTTCTTCAGGAAATCCTTCTACTACATTTCCCGTAACACCTGCAGCCCAGATCACATTGTTCGAAGGGATTTCTTTTCCACTTTTCATCATTACCTTATCTCCGTTATATTCGGTAACAACTTCTCCACTTAGAAAAGTTACCCCCAGGTCCTTAAGGTATTTTTCAGATTTATTCTGAGCTTCGTCACTCATTACGGCAAGTGGTTTTTCCGTCGAACTGACCAGAATAATTTTAAGCTGGTCAAAATTCATGTAAGGATAATCCCTCGGCAGGATTTCTTTTTTCATTTCGGCAAAGGCTCCAGCCAGCTCTACACCGGTGGGACCACTACCTACAATAACGATGTTCCAGTTTCCATCGTCACTTCTGCTTTTCTCAAGAATTAGTTTCTCAAAAGTCATTAAGACATGATTTCTGATACTAATCGCTTCCTGAGTATTTTTCATTCCAAAAGCTTTACCCTCCAGATCTTTATTCCCAAAGAAATTAGTCTTACAGCCGGTTGCGATAATTAATTTATCATAACGAAACTCTGCTTCATCGGTAATCACTTTATTCTGAGAAGGATCGATCTCTTTAACATCTGTCAAACGAAATTGAATATTTCTGGATCTCTGGAAAATTTTCCTGAACGGAAAGGAAATATTGGAAGGTTCAATCCTTCCACACGCTACCTGATAAAAAAGCGGCTGAAACATATGATGGTTTACCCTGTCGAGAACAATTACTTTTTTATTTTTATTGTTCAGTGTTTTCGCAAGTTGTAGCCCCGCAAAACCTCCTCCGATGATGATGATCTTTTCGCGTGTTTCCATAGTATACAAATTTACAGATTTTATTTAGCATTTTACTTGTTAAAAAGTTAGTTTTGCAAAACTTTATGACGAAAAAAAAGTACACCAAAAAAGCGGCCAAAAACATTCATAATAAAAGACGGAAAAACTATTTATTTCGTCGAAAGATTTTATTGGCTATTCTTATCGTAGCACTTATTGGCACAGGTTTTTACCTTAAACAATCCATCAGTTACTATTATGCTTTGTACTTTAATAAGTTTACCCATAAAAAGCTTCATAATAATGAAAAGGAAACTCTGAGAATTCAAAAAATCCTCACTGATAATCTCGATAAAACATACGGATTCGATATTTCCCATTATCAAAATAAAGAAGATATCAAATGGGATAGTTTAAGCATTGGAAACAAAACCATTCCGTTGGAATTTGTGGTTATGAGGGCTACCATGGGAAATAAAAATGCTGATAAACATTTTGATGAATTCTGGTCCCAGGCCAAAAAGCATGAGCTTATAAGAGGCGCATATCACTTTTACAGAGCAGATGAAGACCCTATTATTCAGGCTAATAACTTTCTTGCCAATGTAAAGCTGGAAACCGGAGACCTCCCTCCTATTCTGGACATTGAAAAAATTCCAAAACGAAAAACCAATAAAAAACTGGTTGAAGACCTTAAGGTATGGTGTAAAATCATAGAAGAGACATACGGTACTAAACCCATTATCTATACTTACTACCATTATTATAAAGATTTTCTGAAAGGTGAATTCGACGGATATCCTCTGTGGCTGGCAAATTATAATGATGTACCCACTCCGTCTCCTGATGACGCTTGGGATTTCTGGCAATTTACTGAAAACGGAATCGTCCACGGAATCAATACTAAAGTTGACCTGGATATGTACAATGGTAGTTCCTGGTCTATGAAAAGAATGACATTGGATTAATTATTTTCCCAGAAACTTCATCATATCTTCATTCAGCTGTTGAGCTTCTTCAAACGGCACAAAATGGGTTGCATTTTTGTATATCCTCAGTTTTGCATTCGGAATTTCTCTGGCGATCAATTCGGTATGGTCTTTTTTTATCACATCATTTTCACCCGCTATAACCAACACGGGATTATGGATTTTATGTAAAGATCCTGTACTGATGTTAGGTTCCTTGAGCATAATCTTTAAAATCCTGGTCTGATTAAACTTTTGAGGATTATTTTCAATTTCTAAAACCTGAAGTTCTGTTTTCATATGGTTTACAAGACGCTTATCTACACCATCAGGCTGAATGTTAGCTCCGATAATCACTAATTTGTTCACCCGTTCAGGGTATTTCAGAACAAACTCCAAGGCTGTATTCCCGCCATCACTCCAGCCTGCTATATGTATCTTTTCAAGTCCTAAATGATCAATCACCGCTTTAAGGTCATCGGCAAATCCCGAATAAGTCAAATCTTTTTTCGATGAATCTGTACTTTTTCCCTGACCTCTTGTATCTAAAGCAATAACCTTGTAATGTTTGGAAAGAACAGGAATCTGCTGATAAAAATCTTTAATACTTCCTGAATTTCCATGCAGCAGTACCAGTGGTTCTCCTTCACCATATACCTCATAGTATAAATCTGCATTTTTCACTTTAACTATTTTACCTATGTCCTGATTTTTACCATAACCTGATTGATCTGCCTCACCAAAATATTTGCTAAGGTCGGGAATCAGATCAGCAAGACTCTCATCCTCCAATTGTTCTTCCATGTTTTTTCCTGTTTTATCTACTTTTACATCGATATTTATCGCAGGAGCAGCTAAGGTTACTTTTTGCCATTCCCCGTAAAACTTCCTCAGGAAGCCTGTTCTGAAGAGAGCGGCACTGATATTCACTTTACCGTTAAACTCCTGTAAAAACTGAATTCCTATAAAAAATTTACCCTGTACCCAAATATTACGATCATCAACACTCAATGTATATGTTCCGGATTGTATCATATCTTCTGTAAGCTTTACTGTAATCTCTTCATTGAGGATGTTCTTGTCCGGAAAACCATTCTTTTCACTATAAATACTGTAACGCATTAACACGGGCCTGTCGGAAACATAACTTGCAACATTCAGGTTGATATTCTTTATTTTTGATCTTTTGTTTGCATTAAATTCCAATGCTGTTTCACCCAAAAAGTCTTCCTTCTTAAATTGTGGATTTACAGAGTACATGACACTTTTCGTCTTTGTATTGACACCCCAGTTTTTATCTACTAACTTTTTAGGGGACAATTTCACTTCCCGGATATGCTGTACTTTTTCCTTTAAAAAAATCTTTTGTGTACTGTTTTTTATAAAATCCTGAAAACCTACTGTATAACTATCATATCCCGGAACTTCTATCCTTATCTTTCCTGAAGTATTCACCTTGGAAAGGTCAATAGTAAAATTACCTTTCTCATCGGAAATTACACCTATATTTTCTTTTTCAACTCCTATTTTAACATAAGGAATAGGCCGGTTTTCATCTCTCGAAAGGACAGTTCCTGAAATTATCTGGGCATTAGCAAACAACACACAGAATAGGAACAATAAGGAATTAAGTTTTTTCATGGTAAAGGTTTGACACAAAAATCTTTATTTACAGGATTAAAAGCTCATAACATATTATTAAATTTTATCTTTGTTTAGTTAAATTTTTCAAAAGCAATACGATAAGCTATCGCAGTAAGACCTTATTAGCTTTGATTTTATAATTCAACATGAGACAGACAATTCCCACCTACGATCTCAGTACGATCTCCGATCATGGTTTTATTGTGGAAAGAATCACGGACCGAATCAACAGTTCGGAGGATAATCTTTTAGATAAAGGAATCCACAGGGATAGTCATTATATCTTTACATTTCTCCAAACCGGACATGTAAAAATGATGGTGGATTTTAAAATCATTGAGGCTAAAAACGGACATATTTACTGTGTTTTACCTGGTCAGGTCCATCAGGGCCTTCTTATGAATAATGCTTGTGGATGGTTCATTGCTTTAAACGTTGACCTGGTTCCTGACTTTGTCCGCTCAGCTTTTGAAGAATATCTCGTGGATATTATGCCTTTACCTGTAAGCAATTCCGAGTCTGAAAAATTCAACAAATTGGCTCAGGTTCTTTTTGAATCATGCACAGAAGAGATGATGGCCACAAAAGAAAATTTCTTTATCATAAAATCTTTGCTTAATGCTTATACCGGAATGTTTGCTTCTCACTTTCTGAATGAAAGCTCTCATAAAAAACAAAAAGAAAACAGAACATTAGAGTTGGCCAGACAATTCAGGATCCTGGTAAGAAAAAATTTCATTACACAGAAAAGCGCATCTGGGTATGCAGAAATCATGAACATTTCACCAGGATATTTAACTGAGGTAATCAGCAAGGCAACAGGAAAATCTCCATCATACTGGATTCAACAGGAAGTTTTGATAGAAGCTAAAAGATTATTGTTTTTCACCAATTGCACGGTTAAAGAAATAGCCTATCAGCTGGGATATAATGATCATACTTACTTTTCACGTCTCTTTTCCAGATCGGAAGGAGTCTCTCCATTATCTTTCCGTAATAAAAGCAAAAAGTAATTCGTAAACCACGAATAGTCCAATCAATTCCATAAAATGGCCATTGATATTTTTGTCATTTGCAGCTTCCTTTGCAATAAAATATCATTATGTCTAGTTTACCAAAATGGATCAACGACGCTGTTGAAAATCTATTACCATCAAAATTTAAAGACTGTACCGTTACAAGAACTACCTATATTTCAGATGATCTTAAACAGATAACTTTTGAAACCGACCTCTCAGATGTTTACTTTGAACCTGCATATGCGGTAGGGTTCCGTATCAATGACCGGGATTTCAGAAACTATTCCCCTTTTCATTTTGATAAAGAAAAAGGAAGTTTTGATATCCTTTTCCATGTACATGACACCCAAGCTGCAGGATGTCACTTCATCAACCAACTGACAGCCGGGGATTCTATTAAAATGATTATACCGCGTGGAAAAAGATTCTTTGATCATGAGGCTAAAATTCATTTTTCAATCGGAGATGAGACTTCCCTGGGAAGTTCAATTGCCATCCGGGAGGCCGCAGAAAAAACTTCTAAATCCTTTGTTTGCCTGCATGAGCTTGAAGATCCTTTAAGCCTCGAAAAACTTGATTTATACGGCTACTATACTTCTAAAAACAACTGGATGGCAATATTAAATCAAATCAATGAATTTCTCCACGAAGAGCGAAAAGCCATTGAAAACCAAGAAGTCACGTTTTATTTGACAGGAAACGGAAAAACGATGTCCTTTTTACGCAGATATCTGAAAGAAAAAGGTGTTCATTCCACCAATGTAAGATCACAGGCTTATTGGATCGAAGGTAAAAAAGGATTATAAATTAGCAAACAAAATCTGTCAGCCCTTTACCTCATTCAAAAAACCAAAGAAAATATTTTATCCAGTAAAACCTTCAATATTTCGTATTTTCGCGCTACGAAATCTTTATAGAAATGAATTACGTTGCTGCTGAAAACCTTACCAAATCTTACGGACTAAAAGTTTTATTCAAAAATATTTCTTTCAATATTAATGAAGGAGACAAAATAGCCATTGTTGCTAAAAACGGAAGTGGAAAATCTACCCTGCTCAAGATCCTTATGGGAAAAGAAATTGCAGATAGTGGAAATGTAATTATCAATAAAGATATACAGGTTGTTTTATTTGACCAGGAAATTGATTATGATCCGACACTTACCATTGAGGAATTCATGATGACCCTTGATTCAGCTCCCATTACAGCGCTTAAAAATTATCATCAGTCACTCCACTCAACGGACCTTGATTTTATCGAGAAGGCTCTTGCGGATATGGAGGCCCATAAAGCCTGGGATCTGGAAAATGAGATGAAACAAATCCTTTCCCAACTTAAGATCACAAATCTCGAAGCCAGGATGGGAACACTTTCCGGAGGACAGATCAAGCGCGTTGCACTGGCCAAGCTTTTAACGGAAACCAGGGCAGAACATCGTCATACATTACTGATAATGGACGAGCCAACCAACCATTTGGATGTGGAAATGGTAGAGTGGCTTGAAAACTATCTTAATAAAGCCAAGATTACTTTACTGCTCGTAACCCACGACCGTTATTTCCTTGATAGTGTCTGCGGTATTATCTGGGAGATGGAAGACGGAAACCTTTATTTCCATAATGGTTCTTATGCTACCTATCTGGAAAATAAGATGATCAGAGAGGATAATCTTAATGCTACCATTGACAAGGCTAATAATCTTTACAGAAAAGAGCTGGAGTGGATGCGAAGACAGCCTAAGGCAAGAACCACGAAATCTAAAAGCAGAATTGATGCTTTTTACGAAACTGAAAAAGTAGCAAAAACAGACACTTCAAAACAAGGTCTGGAACTGGATTTTGAAATGAAACGCCTTGGCAATAAAATTCTAGAATTAAAGAATATAGATAAAAGTTTTGGTGAGAAGGTTTTACTAAAAGATTTTAGTTATTCTTTCCAACGTGGGGAGAAAGTTGGAATCGTAGGTAAAAACGGAGCGGGAAAATCTACTCTTTTAAATATTATCCAGGGCCTTGAAAAAGCAGATAAAGGAGAAATAGAAACAGGAGAAACCATTTCTTTTGGTTATTTTTCGCAAAAAGGGCTCACTTACAAAGAAGATGAGAGAGTCATTGACTTTATTAAAGAAATTGCCGAGTTCTATCCTTTAGCCAACGGAAAGAGTCTTTCGGCATCACAGTTTTTAAGGTTGTTTTTATTTGATGATCAAACGCAATATTCTCCTATTTCAAAATTATCCGGTGGGGAAAAAAGAAGATTGCACCTGATGTATATCCTGTATCAGAATCCTAATTTTTTGATTTTTGATGAGCCTACGAATGATCTTGATCTTCCAACATTAACAGTCCTTGAAAACTTCCTTCAACAGTTCCAGGGATCTTTGATTATAGTTTCCCACGACAGATATTTCATGGACAGAATTGTAGATCATGTTTTGGCTTTTGAAGGCAATGGAAAAATCAGAGATTTTGTAGGGACCTTCTCAGAATACAGGGAAGCCAGAAGTCGCGAGGAAGCATTAGAAAAAAATACGGCTGTAAAGACTGAGCCGGTTAAGGAAACTGTTCCTGTAGTGGAAAATACACCACCTTCCAGTACGAAACGAAAATTAAGTTTCAAAGAGCAGAGGGAACTTGACACGATTGAAAAAGAAATGCCTGAACTTGAAGAACAGCGCTCCAAAATTCTGGACAAACTTAACAATGAAGTAGATTATGAGAAAATAGCTAAGCTTTCTTCAGAGTTGGAAACGGTTTCAGAAAAACTGGAAAACCATGAAATGAGATGGCTGGAACTTCAGGAGCTCCTTTAAAATAAAACGATCAGTTATGAATGAGTCCAAAGAGTTAGAGAGTAGGAGGAATTTATTTTTAAAGAATATCAACCATAAACTTTGAACTCATTCACAATTGATCTTTATAGTTTAATTACTTTTTCTTCTTTTGCACTTTCTAAAGAAGCATCAATGATTTTCATATTCTGAATAACTTCTTTTCCAGGAGATGGCAATGCATATCCAAACACGATATGTTCGTAAATCTGCTGATAGTAATTCATATAATCTCCAGCTTCACTTGAGGTAAGCACTCTTTCTGTTTCTGAATGATCATTCAAAAAGTTTAAAATTCCATCCGCTTCTTTCAAAGGCTGTGTCCATTCCTTTCCGTACGTGGGAACAGCGCCTCCTACCAATTCATTTTCCTGATTATCGGTTCTCTCCTGCAGGAAAGTTCCCCGGTCTCCATGAATGGTATAGGCATAATGACCTTCTTTACTAAAAACAGAAGATTTAAGCCTTACTCTCAAAGCGTCTTTATAAAATAACAGAATCTCAAAATAATCGTTGGCAAACGTCGCTCCTTTCATAGAAAATACATCTGCAAAAAGTTTTTCAGGATATCCAAAATATTGTACAGCCTGATCTACCAAATGAGCTCCTAAATCATGAAGTGACCCGGCTCCCAATTGATCGGGGCTTTCTTTATGTTGTTTTCCGCTGGGTGTAGTCCGGAACCGGTCAAAACGGATCTCAACCTCTTTAATGTTTCCTAATTTTCCTTCACCCAGAATTTTTTGAACCTGTAAAAAATCCCGGTCAAATCTTCGGTTTTGATATACACTAAGAAACAGTCCTTTTTCCTCAGCCAGTTGTACCAGTTCTTCCGCTTCAGAAACATTTACGGTAAAAGGTTTTTCCACAATAATGTTCTTACCCGCTTCCAATGCTTTTTTGGCATATTCATAATGTGTCTGAACCGGTGTATTGATAATGACCAGCTCTACATCTGCATGCTGAAGCATTTCTTCCACAGAACGGTAAATGGTTGCTTCCGGATATTGATCCTTAGACTCTTCTTTACTTCTTTCAACCACAGCAGCAATAAAAAATCCCGGATGCTCCTTCAAAAAGGGTGCATGGAAAATTTTTCCACTCATTCCAAAGGCACAAAGCCCTGCTTTTACCAATTGCATATTATAATTTTTAACAAATATATTCATAAAAACTTCTCTATTCCCCGATCTAAAGGAACTATAGAAATAATCCATCTCACCAAGTCGGAAAATATGATTAAAATCATAAAACTATTTTTATCTATTCTAAACAAATACTTACATTTGCGGCTTATTTAAAACTGTTCTATATAAAAATAAAATGAAAAGACAATTACTTTCTTTAGGTCTTCTATTTACTGCTGTTTCAGTGAGTTCACAGATGAAAAATGCTGAAGCAGACACCATCAGAATTCAAACCATTGAGGACATCAATCTTCATAAAACAGGAAATCCTAACCAGGCAAGAACATTATCTACAAAATCAAACCTGACAGTAATGGAAAACCCTCAGCCCATAGCTATTGTAACTCATGAAATTATTGAGCAGCAACAAGCAAAGCAGCTAAGTGATGTTATTAAAAATGTGAATGGTATTTATTTGACATCTGCAAGAGGAGGATCTCAGGATAGCTTTGGAGGAAGAGGTTTTATATTTGGAAATGATAATATCTTCAAAAATGGAGCAAGAGTAAACAGTGGAGTTTTTCCTGAAGTAAGTGGACTTGAAAGAGTTGAAGTTTTAAAAGGTGCAAATGCTATGTTATATGGTAATGTAGGGCCAGGTGGAATTGTAAACCTTATAACTAAAAAACCAAGATTTGAATTTGGTGGATCTGTCGGATTAAACGGTGGAAGCTGGAATTCTTATAAACCTGTATTTGACATTTATGGACCTTTAAGCCAAAAGGTAGCCTTCAGAGTCAATGGAACTTATGAATATGCCGAAAGTTTCAGAGATATGGTAGAATCTAAAAAGCATTATTTCAACCCGTCTTTTGTTTTTAATTTGAGTGAAAACACACAACTAATTGTAGAGGGTGATTATTTATATCATAATTTCACTCCTGATTTTGGAATTGGAAGTGTTACTGATAAAACCACTGGAATATCCAGGTTAGCTACTGAAGTTGACCGCAGGAGTTTTTTAGGTGCCAACTGGCAATATCAAACCAACCAACAAGCCACTACAGACGTTGTTTTAAACCATCAATTGAACAGTAAATGGAGTCTAAATGCAGTTGCTTCCTACCAGAATTATACAAAAGATTATTTTTCAACAGAAAGAATTCAATGGCAGTATGAATCCGCAAAAGGAAATTTTGACCCATCCTGGAACAGAACTTTGGGAAGAAATTATACTGAACAAAATTACACTTCATTACAAGTTAACCTAAATGGAGAATTTAAAACCGGAAATATTATCCATAAGGTTCTATTTGGAGCAGATGGAGACTATGGTTTAGCTGATACTTATGCTTACAACTTTACTAATCCTACCAGCATTAACTATGGAACATTATATTTAAATAATTCTTCCACATGGTCTAATGAAGGTGTTATGCCTGAAACTTATAGATCATCAAGAAACAGAATAGCGACGAAAAGATTTGGTCTTTATGCACAAGACTTGATCAGCCTCAGCAAAGAGTTTAAAGTATTGGCAGGAATAAGATGGTCTTATTTAAAAAATGAAGATACAGAAGTAAAAGATTTCTTAAAAGGAACAGAAACGCCTACAGTAAACAGCGGTTTACAAGCTCATGCCTTATCGCCAAAAGTAGGATTAATCTATAATCCTAATGATAATTTATCTGTTTTTGCAACGTATACTAATTCATTCTCACCTAATTCAGGGTTTGATGTAAACAATCTATCTTTAAAAGCATCAACAATTGATCAATACGAAGTAGGGGTTAAGAAAAATTTATGGAACAATGCTATCGCTGTAAACTTAACAGCTTATCAAATAAATAACAGGGATGCTTACACATCTCCATATCTTGCAGATAACAAGGTGGCATTATATAAAGTATATGCCGGCAATATAAGAAGTAGAGGTGTTGAATTGGATATCACAGGAAACCCAACAAAATACCTGTCTTTAATAGGAGGTATTTCTTACAATAATACTGTGTATACAAAAACTCCAGATAACGGATTTGTTGAAGATCAAAGATTGGTAAGAACTCCTGCCCTTACAGCAAATGCGTCTATTTTTTATACCTTCACGGATTTTGCAAAAGGCCTGAAGCTAGGAGCTACAGCATTCTATACCGGAAAAAGACAAGCAGGCTGGAATGATGTAAAAGGGCAATTACAACAAACAAGAATGATTGATATTAATGGATTCACGACGGTTGATATAAGTGTCGGTTACAGTTGGAATAAGTTCTCTATTCAGGGTAAAGTGGGCAACCTGTTTGATGTCGTAAACTACAATGTTCATGAGAATTATTCAGTGAATCCGATCACACCTAGAAACTATTATTTTACATTGACATACAGACTTTAGAATTCTTAATATAAAAATTATTCAATAAAAGTGGGAACTGCATTTTTGCAGTTTCCACTTTTGAAATTTAAAAAAATAAAAGCAAAACGATAAAATATGGATAAAATAAAAGATACCAGAAGTTTCATGAGGATTACGCATCGTTACTTAGGATACTTCCTTGCGGGAATTATGGCTGTTTATGCGATAAGCGGTGTATTGCTGGTTTACAGGGATACAGACTTTTTAAAAAAGGAGAAAAATTACGACAAAATTGTAGCTAAAAACCTTTCTGAAAAGGAATTGGGAAAAGAATTAAAAATTAAAAACCTAGAAATCGAAAATAGAATCGGAAACATCGCATATTTCAAACAGGGAGCCTATAACCTGGTAACCGGGGAGGCAAAGTACGTAAAAAAAGAGCTGCCATTTGTCCTGGATAAAATGACAAAACTTCATAAATCCCAGTCAAAAGAGACACTATCACCTCTTAACACTTTTTTTGGAATTGCCCTATTCTTCTTTGTGATCTCAAGCTTCTGGATGTTTAATCCAAAAACAAAAGCATTCAAACGCGGAATGCTTTTTACTGCTCTAGGACTGGTTGTTTCCATTATATTACTTCTTGTCTAAAATTATATTTTATTCAATAAAACAAGGAAATTAATTTGATTTTCATTTTTCTTAATTTAACATTATTTTAGTAAAATTAGCTAAAAATGAGTACTATGGCACATTTATTGATTTTCACCACCCATAGAATAAATAAGCATTAATTATTAAAATTATAAATTATGAAAAAACTAATTTTAGCAGGAATAGTAGCGGTAGCAGGATTAACAACAACAGCCAATGCTCAGATTCAAAAAGGTAACTGGATGGTTGGTAGTAGTATTGTAGCTAGTAATTTTGGTCTTAATACGGGAGGAGGATATAACATCTCTTTACAACCGAAAGCGGCTTATTTCATTGAAGATAACGTAGCACTTGGAGGATATGTTGATTTAGGATTTAACAAAGTTGCAAAAGGATCACCTACAAACTTTGTCTACAAAGTAGGGGCTTTAGGTCGTTACTATGTATCACCAGGTGAAAAAGGTATAGATAATCTTTTACATCACGGACGTTGGTTCTTCGAAGGTAACGTTGGTATTGGAGGAACGTCTACCGAAGGAGGAAACTCTACCACTGGGTTAGATTTCGGTGCAGGTCCGGGATACTCTTACTTCATTACACCTAACATCGGTGTTGAAGGACTTGTTAAATACAATGGTGTTGCAGGTTTCGGTAAAAACGGTTTAACTTCTACCCTTACCTTCAACGTAGGATTTAGCATTTTCTTACCTACATCTAAAGGAAAACAAATCATAAACGACGTTAAAAACTAGTCGTTAAGAAAATTATTTTTCTTAAAAAAGATAAAAGCGTCTCGAATAATTTCGAGGCGCTTTTCGTACAAATTAAAACTAAACTATAAAAAATCAAATAAATCATGTATTCGGTTGAGGCGTATATCTTAAATACGGCTTTATTTCTGTAACGCCTTTAGGAAAAATTTCCCGGGCTTCTTCTGTTGATATAGACGGTGGAATAATGACATCTTCTCCATTTTTCCAGTTTACAGGGGTAGCCACTTTATGGGAATCCACCAATTGAAGAGAGTCAAGAACCCTTATAATTTCATTAAAATTCCTTCCCGTAGAAGCAGGATAAGTTATAATCAAACGTACTTTTTTATCCGGATCAATGATAAGCAAAGAGCGTACGGTTGCAGTTGCTGAAGCATTAGGATGGATGAAATCATACAATTCCGAAATTTTCCTGTCTTTATCTGCAATAATAGGAAATTGCACATCCGTATTTTGAGTTTCATTAATGTCCCGGATCCAGTTCTGATGGTCTTCTACTCCATCTACACTCAATGCAATTACTTTGGTTTTCCTTGCTTCAAATTCGGACTTTAGCTTTGATGTAAAGCCAAGCTCCGTAGTGCAAACCGGAGTATAATCTGCAGGGTGCGAGAATAAAATCCCCCAGGAATCTCCCAGATAATTATAAAAGTCAAGATCACCGGCAGTAGTTTCTGCCTGAAAATTGGGTGCGGTATCTCCTAGTTTGATTGACATAACATTATCGTTTATTAGTCTACAAATTTAGTAGACTTTTTGAAACTGGCAAAATTTTTGATGAAAAATTACATATTAAATTAAAAAAAATTAATACATGGAGAAAATTGGTTTAAGCTATGTTGAAGTGGTCTACAGAGTTCTACAAAGCTGGTATTTAAAATTTGCAGAACTGACCCCTAAATTGATTGTGGGCATACTGGTTTTTTCTTTCTTCTTATTTTCAAGTAAATATTTAAGTAAACTTGCCGTAAAGCTCTTTCATAAATTATTTCCTAAAAGTGAAAAAGAAAGTTCATTGGTAACTTTACTGGCCGTATTCCGGTTTATCATTATGCTAATGGGTAGTTTTATTGCATTAGAAATAATGGGATTCAGCAGTTTTCTATGGAAATTCATCGGAAGTCTGGGAGTTGCAGGGGTTATCGCCGGGGTTGCTTTAAAGGATCTGGTGTCCAGTATATTTTCAGGAATGCTTATTGGAATCGATAAAGCCTTTAAAGTGGGTGATTATGTATCTATCGGTAATAACTCAGGAACAGTACAGGAAATTGGTTTTCTGACAACAAAGATTATAACCGATGACGGTAAAAAGGTTTATATTCCCAATCAGGTCATTTTTAATTCTCCTTTTTCAAATATCACTGCTTCTCCGCAGAGAAGAATAATCCTGAATTTTGAAATTCCGGCTGATGAAGATATCAACAAGGCGCAAATGGGAATTCTGGAAGTAATAAAAGGATTAGAATATGTAGACAAACTGGATACTGCTGAGGTTGTATTTACCGATCTTAAACAAGGGATATTCAATCTACAGGCTAAATTCTGGATGACCATTGGAGCCAACATCACCCGCGTAAAGAGTGATGCATATATGAAGATCAAGCAACGTCTTGATTCGGATAACATCCTGTTAGTAACCCCGACCAGCATCAATATTACAGGAGGAGAAAGCAATAGCAGTCCTACATCAAATCAGGACAAATAGAAAATAAAAAAACCGCTTTTTCAAGCGGTTTTAATTTTTATAATAAGTAGCTAGCTTATGCTAATACTTCTTTTACTTTGTTAGCAGCTTCCTCTAAAGTAATTGCAGAGTGTACCGGAAGACCAGACTCGTCAATTAATTTCTTAGCTTCAACTGCATTGGTTCCCTGTAATCTCACGATCAATGGAACTGGTAAGCTTCCCATCGCTTTGTAAGCATCTACAACACCCTGAGCTACTCTATCACATCTTACGATACCTCCGAAGATGTTGATTAAGATTGCTTTTACGTTCGGATCTCTTAAGATAATTCCGAAAGCAGTCTGTACTCTCTGAGCATCAGCAGTTCCTCCAACGTCAAGGAAGTTAGCAGGATTACCACCTGATAATTTAATGATATCCATAGTCGCCATCGCAAGACCCGCACCGTTTACCATACAAGCAACGTTACCATCTAATTTTACGAAGTTAAGACCAGCTTCACCAGCTTCAACATCCATTGGATCTTCTTCTCTGGTATCTCTTAGCTCAGCTAAATCTTTGTGACGGAACAATGAGTTGTCATCTAAAGTTACTTTAGCATCTACTGCGATAATTTTATTATCAGAAGTTTTTAAAACAGGGTTGATTTCGAAAAGAGAAGCATCAATTCCTGTATATGCGTTGTAAAGAGAACCGATGAATTTTACAAATTCTTTGAAAGCATTTCCTTCAAGACCTAAGTTGAAAGCAATCTTTCTAGCCTGGAAACCTTGAAGACCTAAAGCAGGATCAATGATTTCTTTGTGAATCAAATGAGGTGTTACTTCAGCAACATGTTCGATATCCATACCACCTTCAGTAGAATATACGATTGTATTTTTACCTTCAGCTCTGTCTAATAAAATAGAAACATAGAATTCTTTAGTTTCTGTTTCACCCGGATAATATACATCCTCTGCAACCAAAACAGAATTTACTTTTTTACCCTCAGCAGAAGTTTGTGGAGTTACCAACTGCATTCCGATGATGTTCTGAGCGTTTTCTTTAAGCTTATCCATGTTTGGAGAGAACTTTACACCACCACCTTTACCACGACCACCTGCGTGGATCTGAGCTTTTACTACCCACCCTTGAGCGCCAGTTTCAGCAGTTAGTTTTTTAGCAGCAGCTACAGCTTCATCTACGTTGTTTGCAACGAAACCACGTTGGATAGCTACTCCATACTTTGATAAAATCTCTTTTGATTGATACTCGTGAAGATTCATATTATTTTTATTATTTTATTTTAAATTATAAAGGTTGACAAATTTACTAAAAAGACATGGAAGTTCAAGATTCTAAGTCCAAAAATTAAATTGTAAGCACCTTGATTTTTAACAGGTCCTGATATTTTCTTTATTCTTCGGTTATTTTTTCTGATTGAGATCCTATAAAAGGGATTTTCGGAGCCAGGAAATATCCTGTTAAGCTCGCAAAAAGTATCGGAACAAAATAAGTAAATCCTGTTAAAGTACCAAGAATAATAGTTGTACTCATAGGCGTCCTGGTTACACAAGCGTTAATTGCAGCCATGCAGCTTACAATTGCCAGTGTCGTATCTACTGATGGAAAAAGATGATGTATGATCAGCCCCAAAGTAGTTCCCACAAAAAACAAAGGGATAATGAACCCTCCTCTCCAGCCCGAAGTCACTGTGATTGCTATCGCTAATATTTTAAAGACCAGAATTAAAAGTAAAAAGTTCAGAGAAAAATCCCCTCCGATCAGCTCATTAACTTCATGGTGTCCGAAGTATCTGGTAATGGGAAAGTAAAACGCAATAATACCCAAAACAATTCCACCTACTAATGTTTTTACATAGATGGGAAAGTTTTTGTACTCGAAGACTTTTTTGAAAAACTTAACTACAAAAATAAACAGCCATCCTACAAATGTTGCAACAACAGCAAACATACAGGCGTACATAAAATCGTAAACTCCGGAATAATGATACGCTTTCAGGTTCCATGTAGCACCTATCCCGAGATGAATAATCAATGCGAACATTACATAGCTGAAACAGCTTGCGACCAATGCAGGAATTATTGCTTTATAATATTCAACAGCATGCTTATGATGTAAAATTTCAAGTGAAAAAAGACTTCCACCGAGTGGTGCACCAAATAATGCAGTGAAACCGGATGCCATCCCTGCAATACTTAAAGACCTCAACTCCTCGCCCTTCAATCTGAAAATCTTCCCTAGCCAGGTTCCTGTAGATCCCGTTACCTGAACCAAGGGAGCTTCAGGCCCTAAACTACCTCCTGAAGCTACACAAAAAAGTGACGACAAGATCATGGAAGGGTTATTTTTAGGATCGAGCTTTCCTTTATTAAATCTGATATTATTAACAATCAGATGAATTTCACCCGGATCACCGATGAAGTGAATAACAAGACCGGCTAATAATCCGCAAACGGCCATTGTTGGAATCACCATCCAACCTTGATACTGAGCTAAAAAGTCAGTAAAATATTCCAATACAATCCAATACAGTCCGGCAATGACTCCACCTACCAATCCTGTAAAAGCCCACATAAAAAATGTCCGGCTGAATACAAATGGATTAAATCTAATGGGCTGATCTAAAAGATTAAATGTTCTGATTAACCTTCGCCTTCTGTTGATTTTCATTGCGTTTAGATCCTATTTTTAGCAAAATAAAGAATAAGCATTCCCCAGCTAAGGATCATTAAAAGGCCTCCAAGTGGAGTAATCGGTCCCAGGAATTTCAGGTTAGCTCCCAAATAATCCTGCAAACTCAGGAAGTATATACTAAATGAAAACAGCATTGTTCCTGCAATCATCAAAATAGAAACCCATTTTTCTGAAGAGGTTTCAAATTTCAAAATGAATCCAATGATCAACAGAAAGAAAGCAGCATACATTTGATATCTTACTCCTGTTTCAAAACTTTCCAGCCTTTCAACTGACAATATTTTCTTTAAAGCGTGCGCACCGAACGCACCTAAAATAACCGATAACATGCCATAAGCGGCACCAAATACTAAAGTAATTGTTTTCATTATATCAATTTATGAGATCAGATCTTCAATTAATCTGTCTTATTTATAGTTTAAAATTTTAAACACCAAAGACAAAGCTCCGATAGCTATTAACATCCAGGCCATATTTTTACTTCTTGCAAAACCGGGGTTCCGGGTTATTTTCAGAAAAATTCCGAAAGCTAAAATAAATGCTGACAATATGATTCCAAACATATTATTGGGCTCTCATTCTGTTAAACTCTGTGATAACCTCATGATGGGTAACTGTTTTGTCTTTGAAATAGGTAACAAAATGCTGCTTCTCCTCTTCCGTTGCTCCCATCTGATTCAGAATATTCAATAAATGCATCTTCATATGTCCTTTCTGAATTCCCGTGGTCACTAACGAACGCAGTGCCCCGAAATTCTGTGCTAATCCTGAAACAGCAAGGATACTCATTAACTCCTGAGCAGATGGCTTACCAAGAAGAGCTAATGAAAACTTGACTAATGGATGGAGGTTAGTCAGTCCGCCAACAACACCTACAGATATAGGAAGATCGATCCAAAATCTGAAAATTCCGTTATCGGTGGTGCAATGAGTCAAAGATCTGTACTGACCGTCTCTTGCAGCGTAAGCGTGTGCACAGGCTTCTGTTGCTCTAAAGTCATTTCCCGTAGCAATCACCACCGCATCCACTCCATTCATAATTCCTTTATTATGAGTGGTTGCACGGAACGGCTCAATTTCAGCAATCGTTACAGCCTGTTTAAATTTTCTGGCAAATTCTTCGTTGGAAATCCCGCTATCATCTTTAAGATCATCAATTTTACAAGAAACCTCAGCACGAACCACACAGTCGGGAGTAAAGTTGGAGAGAATATTCATTACGATCTGTAAGGAATCTTTTTCCTCTTTGGTAAAGTCTTCTTCTTTAGCAACTTCTTCTTTCAATGTTTTCCCAAATTGCTCCAGACAAGAATTTATAAAATTGGCTCCCATTGAATCCACTGTATCAAAACTTGCCTTCAATTGGAAGTAATGGGTCATGTCAGCAGTCTTATCCACCAGCTTAATATCCAGAATTCCACCACCACGATTTCTCATGTTAGCGGTTATTGCTTCTGTAGCCTCAAATAGTTTTTTCTTTAATTTAAAATTAAAAAAATGTAATAGTTTATGAGATTCTCCATTAAAAATGAAGTGAGTATGCCCCAATTTTTCTGTATTAATAATGGTCGTTTTAAAACCTCCTTTATCGATCCAGAATTTGGCAGCCTTAGATGCAGCAGCCACTACAGAACTTTCTTCAACAGCCATCGGCAAAGCCACCAATTTTCCATCTATTAAAAAATTAGGTGCTATTCCGTAGGGCATATAAAAATTAGAGATCGTATTTTCCGAAAATTCATCATGAAGCTTCTGAAGTTCTGTATTATCGTTCCAGTATTGCTTTAATATTTTTTGATATTCCTGATCGCCGTCAAGATATTCATTGACTAGCCAGTCTATTTTCCCCTGTTTGGTCAATTTGGAAAAACCTTCAATCGGTTGATGATTCATAGTATAACTTTAAAGAACCGTAAATATACTGATTTTGATACTTTATTCTGTTGATAACTTTATGTTAAAAAGGGTGACATTTCTCAATTTTGGAATTACTTTTGAATTAAAATTCACAGAGTTAAATCGTCCTTATATCATATGAACTTTGACCGCCTAAAAGAAAAACTCGAAATCCTTGCTGACGCAGCGAAATATGATGTTTCCTGCTCTTCCAGCGGAGGAACACGAAAAAATAAAAAAGGTGCTTTGGGAGACAGTTCCATAAGCGGGATTTGTCATACCTATACAGAAGACGGACGATGTGTCTCCCTGCTTAAAGTTCTTTTGACCAATCATTGTATTTATGATTGTGCATACTGTGTTTCAAGAAGCTCCAATGATATCAAAAGGGCAGCTTTTACGGTGGAAGAAGTAGTGGATCTTACCATTAACTTTTATCGGAGAAATTATATAGAAGGACTTTTTTTAAGTTCAGGCATTTTTAAAAATGCTGACACGACCATGGAACGTCTGGTGAGAGTTGCAAAAAAATTACGACTTGAAGAAAATTTCAATGGATATATTCACTTAAAATCCATTCCTGGAGCAAGCGATGAATTAATGCAGGAAGCAGCACTCTATGCGGACCGTCTGTCTGTCAATCTTGAAATTCCAACCGAAAGCGGACTCAAGCTACTCGCTCCTGAAAAAAACAGGGCCGAAATGATAAGTCCTATGCGTTATATTCAGAAAGGGATATCCCAATATAATGATGAAAAAAAGATTTTCCGGAAAGTTCCGAAATTTGCACCAGCCGGTCAGTCGACCCAAATGATCGTAGGAGCTACCAATGAAAACGATCTTCAGATTATAAAAGTCGCGGATCATTTTTATAAAAATTACAACCTTAAAAGAGTCTATTATTCAGGGTATGTACCAGTACTAGAAGACAAAAGATTGCCTTCATTAACTACTGAAGTCCCAATGCTTAGAGAAAACAGATTGTATCAATCGGACTGGCTCATGAGATTTTACGGCTTTAAAGCAGAAGAAATTTTAGATCCCAATCTTCCTTTTCTCGATCTTGAAATTGACCCCAAATTAAGCTGGGCATTAAGACATCTTGATCAATTCCCTATCAATCTCCAGACAGCTGACTATCAAATGATTCTTCGAATTCCGGGAATTGGTGTAAAAACAGCTAAAAAAATAGTACAAGCAAGACGTTTTCAGATTTTAAACATGGATCATCTTAAGAAATTAGGAGCAGCTGTAAACAGAGCAAAATACTTTATTGACTTCAATGCAGGAAATGTTTTTTTGAAATATTTAACGAATCAAAATTTAAAGAAATTATTGATTGGAGGAAGCTCGTCGAAATTTCATAATCAATTTTCACAGCAACTTACCTTGTTTTAAAAAACAATGATTTTCTCCCTGTTTAAAGGCAAACTGTGATAAAAATCTCTAAAAAGTTTATAAATTTTACATCTCTATATTATTAAACTACCATATAAAATAAATGACTACCCTACTTTACGACGGAAGCTTTGACGGACTTTTAACTGCAGTGTTTGAAGTATTCGAATACCGTTATAAAGACGTTGAAATTTTCGGCAAAAATCAATATCATCAGGAAAACATTTTTGCAGAAACCCACGAAGTAGTCACTCAGACAGAAAAGGCAGAAAGAGTTTTTAAGAAGCTGGAAGAGAACATAGGAAGATCTGGAATCCATCAATTGCTGAAAGTTTTTCTATCAGAAGATCCGGAATCAGAAAGAATTATCCTTTCAGCCATACAATTATCTGTACAGCATCCTCATGAAAATATCCTTCAGAATTATGCGGATAATGATATTTTAAAAATCTCGAAAATATGTAAATCCGTAGACAGAGAAAGGCATCGGATGACGGCATTTGTAAGGTTTGAGAAAATGCAGGATGGTGTTTTCTTTGCAAAAATAGATCCTGATTTCAACGTTATTCCCCTGATCAGAAAACATTTTAAAGATCGATATCAGGATCAAAAGTGGATGATTTATGACCTCAGAAGAAATTATGGAATTTTGTATGATCTTGAAAATTGTGACTTCTTTTATCCTGATGAAAAACTGGATCTTGATCAATATGAGCAAAAATTCCATGATGAAGAGAGCCAATATCAAAAATTATGGCAACGTTACTTTATAAAAACCAATATTACAGAAAGAAAAAATCTAAAGCTCCATATTCAGCATGTCCCGAAAAGGTACTGGAAGTACCTGACAGAAAAGAGGTAATGTAAAATAAAAACACCATAAGATGGCAGGAAAAACTTTATGTACAATTGCGTTAATCAGTATTATCAGCTGTATTCCTGATAAGAAAAGAAATGCAATATCTGAAATAGATAACGGGACAGGATCAGAAATTTTGGTTCATACCGATAAAAATACTATCAAAGAAAGATTTTCTGCACCTCAGGGATATGAATGGATTGATGAAAAACAGGAATCTTTCGGGTATTTTCTCGAAAATTTCACTTTAAAACCCTATAAAAGCAAGATACTTAGATATGACGGAAATCCAATATCTACCCAGCATCTGCATGAAGCAATTTTTGATATCGATACCGGAGATCAGGATCTTCAACAATGTGCAGATGCGGTGATCCGGCTAAGGGCAGAATATTTAGTTAAAAATAAAAGACAAGATGAAATTCAATTTCATTTTACAAATGGTGATCTGCTGAGCTGGAAAGATTATAAAAACGGAACACGGGCCTTTGTCAATGGCAATTCTGTTAATTTCAAAAAGACAGCCTCTTTCGATGACTCGCCTCAAAATTTCAGAAGTTATCTAAATCTGATCTTTAATTATGCAGGAACTATTTCATTAAATAAAGAAACAAAACCGGTTTTAAAAAGTGAGGATTTAAAAAGCGGAGACATTCTTATTACACCAGGAAGTCCTGGACATGTTGTATTGATAAGTGGCGCTTGCAGAAATAAAGAAGGGAAAAAGTTATTTTTACTAAGTGAAGGTTTCACTCCTGCCCAATCTATCCATGTTCTTTCCAATCCTTTTGATAAAAACAGATCTCCGTGGTACAACTTAGACGTAAAAGCTAACGAAACAAAAACTGCGAGATATATTTTTAAACCAACAAACTTTAGAAGTTTTTAACAATTTATATTCAAAAGTATTATCAACTTACTACTATAATCTGAACTTGTTTTTGTAAATTTGTGTTCGAAATTTTTTACTAGATGAAAGAAAGTGCTGTAAAAAAAATTGCAGTTCTTACTTCCGGAGGAGACTCCCCGGGTATGAATGCTGCATTAAGGGCGGTGGTAAGAACGGCAAATTATTATAATATCGAATGTTACGGAATAAGAGAAGGCTACAATGGGCTTATCAACGATGATTTCCTAAAAATGGGTCCTCGTTCCGTAAAAAATATAATCAACCAGGGCGGAACTATCCTAAAGTCCGCAAGATCCCAGGAATTCAGAACTAAAGAAGGACGTCAGAAAGCCTACAATAATTGCGTTAAACATGGTGTTGATGCAATTGTGTGTATTGGTGGAGATGGAACTTTCACAGGGGCGAAGATCTTCAATGAAGAATTTGGTATCAGAGTAATTGGTGTTCCGGGGACTATAGACAATGATATTTTCGGTACCGACAATACTATTGGATATGATACGGCTTTGAATACTGCCATGGAAGCTATTGATAAAATCCGTGATACAGCCACTTCTCACAACAGAGTATTCTTTGTTGAGGTTATGGGTCGTGATGCTGGGTTTATTGCATTAAACAGTGGACTGGCAACCGGAGCTTTGGATATCCTTATCCCTGAAAAAAAGGACAGTGTAGATGAGCTTTTTGCGACTTTCAGAAATGCTGAAAAAACCGGAAAAGCTTCCAGTATCGTAGTTGTTGCTGAGGGAGAGAAACTGGCGAATATTTATGAGCTGGCAGAGCAGACAAAACAGGAGTTTCCTGACTATGACATTCGTGTAGCTATTCTGGGACATATCCAGAGAGGAGGATCTCCGAGCTGTGCAGACAGGGTTCTTGCGAGCAGACTGGGATACGGAGCCGTGGTAGGATTAATGGAAGGTAAAACAAATGTAATGGCAGGAATGCGTTCTAACGATATGGTATACACTCCTATTGAAGAAGCCATTAAAAAACATAATGAAATCAATAAAGACCTTTTACTGATTTCAGAAATATTAGCAATCTAATTTTTATAATTGTAAAAATCAAAATATTATGTCAACAATTAAAGTAGGTATCAACGGGTTTGGTAGAATTGGACGTCTTGTTTTCAGAGCAATGACTGAAAGAGATAACATTGAGGTAGTAGGAATCAATGACCTTATCAATGCAGAATACATGGCTTACATGTTAAAATATGATTCTGTACACGGAATCTTTCCAGGAGAAGTATCTGTAGAAGGTAATGATCTTGTAGTAAATGGAAAGAAAATCAGAGTAACTGCTGAGAAAGATCCAAATAACCTGAAGTGGAATGAAATCGGAGCTGATTATATTGTAGAATCTACAGGTCTTTTCTTATCTAAAGATTCTGCTCAGGCTCACATTAATGCAGGTGCAAAAAAAGTAATCCTTTCTGCTCCTTCTAAAGATGATACTCCAATGTTCGTAATGGGTGTAAACCACAAAGAACTTACAGATGATATTAAAATCTTATCTAACGCTTCATGTACAACAAACTGTTTAGCGCCTTTAGCTAAAGTTATCCACGATAATTTTGGAATCGTTGAAGGTTTAATGACAACTGTTCACGCAACAACCGCTACTCAGAAAACTGTAGATGGTCCTTCAATGAAAGACTGGAGAGGAGGTAGAGCTGCATTGAATAATATTATTCCTTCTTCTACCGGTGCTGCTAAAGCTGTAGGAAAAGTAATTCCTTCATTGAACGGAAAACTTACAGGTATGTCTTTCAGAGTACCTACAGTAGACGTTTCTGTAGTTGACCTTACAGTAAGAATTGAAAAAGCTACTTCTTACGAAGAAATCTGCGCTACTATTAAGGCAGCTTCTGAAGGGGAACTAAAAGGAATCTTAGGATACACTGAAGATGCAGTTGTTTCTCAGGATTTCGTAGGTGATAAGAGAACTTCAATCTTCGACAAAGACGCAGGTATTATGCTTTCACCTAATTTCGTAAAGCTTGTTTCTTGGTATGACAACGAAATGGGTTATTCTAATAAATTAGTTGACATGCTTGTTCACGCTGCTTCTTTATAAGAATCAAACATTTAAAATAACACAAACCCCGCTCATGATGTGAGTGGGGTTTTTAGTTTACCATTTCCAAACAACTAATAAAGAAAGTATAAACCATTATTTTCCTGAAAACATTTCCTTTCCGTATTCAAACTTAAAATACAATTATTAAAAACCAAATAAAAACAAAATAATATATTATTTTATGCTTATTTTAGTTAAATAAATTAATGCATTTTACAAATAAAATTAATTACCATAACAGATAATCAAAATAAAATTTCTCAAACAGTTTTGAAAATCAAGTTTTCAGGGTTATTAGTTTATAACAAATTTTGCATTTTTTTCAACACAAAAAAATCCCCCTTTAGGGGTATTTTTAAGAAAATATTAACTATCTAAAAAAGACTATTTTCATGAAAGACGCTGAAAAAAAACATCCCTTGATTGAAGTTTGGGAAAGATATCCCGCTACAAGAAAGGAAAAAAAAGAAATACTGAAGACGCCCCCTATCGAACGTATCATTGGTGAGATGTTTGCAATCGGAGAATTTTATTATTATGTATTAAATCTTACAAACAGTACCCTCTCTCATCATCATGAAAATATTTTAAAATTACATGGTTTAAAAAAAAATCCTGAAAACCTTAAAGAAGTCATAGATCTCACACATCCTGAAGACATTCCTTTTGTAATAAAAGCGGAACAGGCCGTTGTATCTAAAATGATTGAAATTGGCCCGGAACATCATCTCTACTTAAAATCGAGTTACTGCTTCAGGATGAAAACTGCAAAAGGAAATTATGAGTTGTTCCATCACCAGGCTATTCCTACCCTAGAGGATGAAAATGGGAACCTCGTACAATCCATTAATATACATACCAACATTAATCATATAACAAAGCAAAATCCTTATACCGTCCTGATTTCAGGGATTGGCCCCAGAGCCGATTTTCACCAGATGACAATAGACAATCCCTCCTCATCAACCCATCAGACACTCGAAAATCTCACCAAAAGAGAGGTAGAGATCCTTTCTCTGATTGCAAAAGGATATTCGGGAACAGAAATATCCGAAATGCTTATTTTATCTCAGCATACTGTCCGTTCTCATCGAAAAAACATCCTTACAAAAACCAATTCAAGAAATGGTAAAGAGCTTTTGAAAAAGGCTTTTGAATGGGGCATTATATAACTATTATAAAAAGATATATTTGAAGTAAACATATACTCTCCATGCTGATAAATCTCACAGAGGTATTTCGGCGTAAAACTTGTACTTTTATAATTGATGGAAAGATCAATCGTACATCCCCGTTTTAAAAATTCACCTCATTTCAAAGATTTCTGGCAAAAGGGTAACGGAAAACTGCTTATTGAATTTTCCGGTGCAGAAGTGAGTTTCAGCGAATTTGAGCAATTTTCTCCCTATTATTATCACGTTGACGAAACCGGTGACCAGGTGGTAAAAGATGTCTATTTTACTAAAAAATTTCACGAAGCTACAAGGGAAATCGAGAAATACATCAGAAATGGAGTTTCTGAAAACGATCAGGTTCCGGACAGTGTTAAAAGACTTTTCAAAGAAGTTCAGAAAAAACCTGAATGGCTAAATGAAGAATTGCTGAAAAGTGGCGCTGAGCTTTGTATGCGAAGCGGACTAGATGCCCTCATCTCTCTTAGGGATTATTGCTTGATCGGAGGTTATGATTACTCCTACCTGAATAAACCCCTTATTGTAACAGAAGCATTGAAAAAAGGAGCCGTAAAACGTCTTTCTGAAACATTGGATTTCTGGGTGAATGTAACCCGTTACCATGCCCTGGATATTCATGCCAAAGGCTATGAATTTGCTATAAAAACACGTCTTATTCATTCATATGCAAGACTTTCGATCAAAAAGCATTATGCTGATTGGGATACGGAAAACTGGGGAGAACCTATCAACTCCTGGGATATGATGGCCACCTATATAGGTTTTAGTTTGGTTTTTCTTCACAGCTTAAAAAAACTGGGCAATAGCTTTTCAAATGAAGAGGAGCTTGGTATTTTTCACCTATGGAAATATGTCGGTTATTTGCTGGGCATTCCCGAACACCTCCTTCCTGATCATAAAAAACAGGCTACGGAATATTTTTACCTATGGTCATCCATCCAGCCTCCTTCGGATAAAGACTCTGTACTCCTTGCCCATTCATTACTCGATGAATCCCTGGAGAATCCTATATTAAAGTTCAGCTTTCAAAGAAGAAATCTACGGTATCTTCATATTTGCTGCACCTGGTTTTTACTGGACGATGAGGTTTGTAAGCGATTGAATATTCCTGATGTCTCCAATAAAAAAGTTTTCCCTCAGGTAAAAAAAGCAACTAATATTATATATAATACTTTAGTAGGACGAAAAGCAAGAATTGAAGCGGGTAATAAAAAACACCTTAAAGTTCTGGAAGACTATTTAAGAATAACATCGGGCTCCAACTTCCATTAAATTGATCTGCTTTTTTAGTTTGCTATTATTTCATTCATAATAAGATAGGCACTATTTTACCAAACAGAATTATTGTTTTTTTAACTTTAAAAAGACGCTTTGAAATTGAAAAATATTAGCTTTTGATTCCAAAATTATGTACTTTTGAGAAATTATTTTTTAGAAATGAGTAACATTGACGATAAGAAAAAAGCACTGGCTCTAGTGCTTGATAAATTAGATAAAACATACGGAAAAGGAACTGTAATGACTTTGGGAGATAATTCTGTTGATAATACAATAGAAGTTATTCCTTCCGGATCCTTAGGATTAGACATTGCATTGGGAGTAGGAGGATATCCAAGAGGAAGAATCATTGAGATTTATGGACCTGAATCTTCCGGTAAAACAACTTTAACACTTCACGCTATTGCAGAAGCTCAAAAAGCAGGTGGAATTGCAGCATTTATTGATGCAGAGCACGCTTTCGACAGAACTTATGCTGCAAAATTAGGAATAGATTTAGAAAACCTTATTATATCTCAACCGGACAATGGTGAACAAGCCCTGGAAATTGCGGACAACCTTATCCGTTCAGGAGCGATTGATATTGTAGTAATCGACTCAGTTGCCGCTCTTACTCCTAAAGCAGAAATTGAAGGAGAAATGGGTGATTCCAAAATGGGTCTGCATGCAAGATTAATGTCTCAGGCATTAAGAAAACTAACTGCAACAATTTCAAAAACAAAATGTACCGTAATTTTCATCAACCAGCTGAGAGAGAAAATTGGTGTAATGTTTGGAAACCCTGAAACGACAACCGGTGGTAATGCCTTGAAATTTTATGCTTCAGTAAGAGTAGATATCAGAAAGGCAAGTGCACCGATCAAAAATGGTGACGAAGCAATCGGAAGTCGTGTAAAAGTAAAGATTGTTAAAAATAAAGTAGCCCCTCCATTCAAACAAGCTGAATTTGACATCATGTACGGAGAAGGAGTTTCTAAAACAGGAGAAATTCTTGATCAGGCTGTAGAGCTAGGAGTGGTAAAGAAAAGCGGTTCATGGTTCAGCTATGATGAAACAAAATTAGGACAAGGCCGTGATGCGGTAAAAGACGTTCTTAAAGACAATCCTGAACTTTCTGAAGAACTGGAGAATAAAATTAAAGAAGAATTGAAAAATAAATCAAAATAATTTTTCAAATCAAAATCAATAACAAAGACAGCCTTCAAGCTGTCTTTTGTTTTTACTCTATTTCCTACCCTCACAAGTGAGAAATACTCTTTGGCGCGCCGGTATTTTTGTAAGATATTGATGAGATTTACTAAAAAAATCTTTTAATCTTTTAATCTTTTAATCTTTTAATCTTTTAATCTTTTAATCTTTTAATCTTTTAATCTTTTAATCTTTTAATCTTTTAATAAAAAAAATCGGCGGAACATTTCGTCCGCCGATTTTTTATCGTTAAGGTTTATCATCCGTCAGTTCAAAGCCCCAATCTTTTCCTTTTTGGGTTGCAGAGACTCCTTTTGTCATCCATACCGGAGCTTTAGCTCCTTTAAGATAATAATCAAAAAACTGCTGCTCGCGGATTTGTATATCTTTCCTGTTCTGTCGTTTTACAAGATTATGGTCGTCACCATTATAGTTAAGAAGCCAAACGGGTTTTCCCAGACGTCGTAATGCCGTAAACATTTCAATTCCCTGATACCATGGAACTGCTCCATCTTTATCATTACTCATAATGACTACCGGAGTTTTCACCTTATTAATCGTGAAAAGCGGTGAATTTTTAATGTAAAGATCTGGTGCCTCCCAAAGATTTTTCCCTAATCTGCTCTGTGATTTTTCATACTGAAACTGCCTGTTCATTCCTGAGGTCCATCTGATCCCTCCATATGCAGAGGTCATATTGACAACAGGAGCACCACTCCACGCAGCAGTATACATATCTGTGTGAGCAATAAGGTAAGCAACCTGATAACCGCCCCAGCTTTGTCCTTGGATTCCGATTTTAGTACCGTCTACCCATGAATTCTGCTTTAATTTTTCAACTCCGGAATTAATATATTCCATTGCGGATTCCCCCGGAAAACCATCGGTATATGAAATATCCGGTGTAAAAACCAAATATCCGTTGCTCACAAAGTAAGAAATATTTAATCTTGATGGTGTCGGAGCAGGAGCAACATAACGGTTCAGATTGTCCGAAAGCTTCTCATAGAAGTAAACAATCATAGGATATTTCTTGTTGGGATTGAAATCTTCAGGCTTGTACAAAACTCCTGTAGATGAATTGCCTTTTGGTGTTGTCCAGTTGACCAATTCATTCGTCCCCCAATTATAAAGAGCTTGCTGTGGGTTTGTATTGCTTAATTTTTGTTGTTCCAAGAAATCTGATGTTGCGAAAATATCAGGCGATTCTGTATAGGATTCTTTTACCAAAATATATTCTTCCGCATTTTTAGCTTTTTGAATGCTTCGATACCCCCAGACATTTTCCATTTGGATTTTTACAGGATCAGCGTCTGACTGAATGGTTGTTCTGAAAATTCCGTTTGCTTTGGATGTATTATCAAAAGCTGATAAATAAATGGAAGATTTCCGGTTCAGGCTTTTTACATCTTTATCTAAATCGTATGTGTCGAATGTTATTTTATGTTTGCGCCCGAAGCCATTCGTGATATTCCTTGGCTTTTTTGAGCCGTTCAGGAAGAATTCCCAAAGATCGTAGCGATCTCTTATAATTACAGATTCATCTTTATCCGTCCATGATGCGATACCATAAGAATTTGGAAAATCCGGCATATCAAATTCTTCATCAACAAAAGAAACCGGCAACCCGCTATTGAGAGGAAGAGTTTGTTTTGTTTTAATATTGTAACTCAACCACATTCCTTTTTCTTTGTTGAAAATCACAAGAAATTTTCCAAGCGGAGATATGGCAACTGCCCCGTCAAGATTTTTTATAATTTCTGTTCTTTCGCCCGTCTTATTATCAATCAGAAAATAGGTTTTCTTTGTAGAGCCTTCCCATTGAGAGGAAATACGGTTATTGATACTGGTAATCCCTAATGCAAATTCAGCATTTCCTTCGTTCACCAATCTTAAAGTATCTAAATCTTCTCCATCAATATTTCTGAAGAAACCAGGCTTTTCTGTCTGCATTACTGCGGCATAGGATTTCTTCAGATCGTTTTTTAATTCTTTTAACTGTACCGTCTGAAGATAATCATCTTTATAATTCCAGATGTCCACAACAGCATGATCGTTGGCAATCATCGCAGTATCTTTTGCAACAGGTTTTGGCGCAACACCGAAATACAATTGTTTTCCGTTTTTGCTGAATAAAGGCAACCTGTTTTCAGAAACTACCCAATTCTTTTTCATCTGTACATTTTCATTGGTTATAATCTCCTTCTTATTTCCTTTAAAATTAAAGTAATACAGCTGATATAATTTCACCAGGTCATTTTGTGCAGAAGCAGTTCCCACAAATGCCAGTTGGTCTCCTTCTTCATCGAAAGACAACTGTGAAAAATCGCCCTCCATTTCTGAAACCTTAGATACAGTCCCTTTTTGCAGATCAACTATCTGTACGGTTTGAAATGCATACTTCTTTGGCTTTGATTTGTCAGTTTCTTTTTTATCTGCAGATTTTTCACTCTCAGAATCCTTATCTTCTTTTTTCTCTTTTTTAGCCTTTTCTTCCGGCTTTTTAGTTACAAAAACCAGTTGTCTTCCGTTTTTACTGAACTCATAACGCACTACATTATCATATGTTGTACTTTTTCCATCCAATAAATTCCGTACCACCAATTGTAATGGTTTTACATTTTTATCTTCATCATTATTTTCATCTCCATCTTCTTTATCAGAAGCATCATCCGAGGATTTATCTTTTGTATTTTCCAAAAGGTATGCAACAAAAGAACCTGCTTTTTCAGGAACTTTAAATGATTTCACATTAGGAATTTTCTCAGTTTTATCATTGAAAAAATCAACTATTGCAAGACTATCTTTCGTTAATTTATTTTTTTTCAGCTTTTTATCTTTTACCGCCTTTATATCTTTATACTGCGGACGGATTTGAAAAACAGCAAACCTGGAATCATTGGTAAAATCCAATTTTGTTGCTCTTGCAAACTTCTTTGAGGTTTTATTTTTAACTGAGTGCAGAAAAAGGTTAGAATTTCCTTCCTGAGCATCTACGGAATAGGCAATCCATTTTCCATCATTTGAGATTTTTTTTGTCCCGATATTTTGCCAGCTGTCGTAAACGGAATGATCTAGAGGTTTTTTCTGTCCATACATAAAACAGGTCATGATGAGCAGAATAAAAACTGTACATTTCAACTTCATTTTTTTAATAATTTTAGAGATTTAAAAGTAAGATATTTCTTTGACAAAATTACATGAAATTCCTGTTTCATTATAAGTTCAAGAGTGTCATTCTGTCACTTTCTTCCTCATGGTATTTTTTTTGAGAAGAATTATGCAAATCAAAACTAAATTATTATGACTAAAGGAAATATTAATGTTTCTGTGGAAAATATTTTTCCACTTATCAAGAAATTTCTTTACAGTGATCACGAAATATTTTTAAGAGAATTAATTTCCAATGCCACTGATGCTACTCTAAAATTAAAACACTTAACAAGCATTGGTGAAGCTAAGGTGGAATATGGAAATCCTAAACTTGAAGTAAAAATCAATAAGGAAGAAAAGACTCTTCATATTATTGATCAGGGGATAGGAATGACGGCCGAAGAAGTCGAAAAGTATATTAATCAGGTGGCTTTTTCAGGTGCCGAAGAATTCTTGGAAAAATATAAAGACAGTGCAAAAGATTCAGGAATTATCGGACATTTCGGTCTTGGATTCTACTCTGCTTTCATGGTTGCTGAGAAGGTAGAGATCCTTACAAAATCTTACCGTGATGAACCTGCTGTTCGTTGGATATGTGACGGAAGCCCTGAATTTACACTTGAAGAAACTACAGATAAAACTGAAAGAGGAACCGAAATTATTCTTCATATCGCAGAAGATTCAACCGAATTTCTGGAGGAATCAAAAATCCGCGAGTTACTATTAAAGTATAATAAATTCATGCCTGTTCCGATTAAGTTTGGAACAAAGACCCACACTCTTCCATTACCCGAAGGTGCTCCGGAAGATGCTGTTGCTGAAACAGAGGAAGTGGACAATATCATCAACAACCCGAATCCGGCATGGACAATTGCTCCTACTGATCTCACGAAAGAGGATTATGTAAAGTTCTACCACGAATTGTATCCAATGCAATTTGAAGAACCTTTATTCAATATTCACCTGAATGTTGATTATCCTTTCAATCTGACAGGGATATTATTTTTCCCAAAGCTGGCTAACAACCTTAATATTGAAAAAGATAAAATCCAGCTGTATCAGAATCAGGTATTTGTTACCGATGAAGTAAAAGGAATTGTTCCGGACTTCTTAATGCTTCTTCGTGGTGTCATTGATTCTCCTGATATTCCATTGAATGTTTCACGTTCTTATCTGCAGGCTGACGGTGCTGTAAAAAAGATTTCTTCTTATATTACTAAAAAAGTAGCAGATAAAATGGCTTCCCTTATCAATGAAAGCCGTGAAGACTATGAGAAAAAATGGAATGATATCAAGATCGTAATTGAATACGGAATGATCTCTGAAGAGAAATTCTATGAAAAATCCGATAAGTTTTCTTTATACCCTACAGTTGATGGAACTTACTTCCTATGGAATGAATTGACTGAAAAAATCAAACCTGCACAAACTGATAAAGATGGTAACCTGATCATTCTTTATGCTTCCAACGCAGATGAGCAACATAGCTACATCCAGTCTGCAAAAGATAAAGGATACGAAGTGCTTCTTTTAGATTCTCCTATTGTACCTCACCTTATTCAAAAGCTGGAAAGTACTAAAGAAAAGGTTTCATTTGTGAGAGTAGATGCGGATCACGTTAACAATCTGATCAAAAAAGATGAACCTGTAATCTCCAAGCTTAATGATTCTGAAAAGGAATCATTGAAAAAGAATGTAGAGGAAACCATCAGTGATGCAAAATTCACGGTTCAGCTGGAAGACTTAGACAGTACGGATGCTCCTTTTACGATTACGCAGCCTGAGTTTATGCGAAGAATGAAAGATATGCAGGCAACAGGCGGAGGTGGAATGTTTGGAATGGGAGGCTTCCCTGAAATGTATAATCTGGTAGTAAACTCTAACAGTGAATTCGCTGGTCAAATCTTAAAAACAGAAAACCAGGAAGAGAAAGCAAGCCTGATTAAATACGCTTTAGATCTTGCAAAACTTTCTCAGAATTTATTGAAAGGAAAGGATCTTACAGATTTCATCCAAAGAAGCTACAAGCAGCTTGAAAAATAAAATAACAAAAGCGATACAGATAATCTGTATCGCTTTTTTCTTATAAGACTATTCTATGATAATTCGTCTAAATCCTAGTTAGTTCTTAGAAAACTAAGCTTCATCCTTGATCGCTTATTCTATACCATTTTTATTTTCTGATCGGTTCGATTTCAAGATTGCCAGAACAAGCATTATCATCAAAAGAATTACCTGAACAAAAAAGTACCTATCTTCCTTATCAAATAATTGAATAGTTGAAATAACTATTAAAAAAGTATAAGCAATAACAGCATTTTTATTACGTTCCCTCCAGGCTGAAATAATAAGGGTAAAGAAAATTATAAAAGAGATACATTCAAAAATGATACGCCATACACTATCCCTTGTAACTAGTGGAGTAAGTATTAGCATAACTACTACTATTATTATAATATACTTATTAAGTTTCATATTTTATTTCTATATTCTAAAAAAATCTTATCGTATTCCTCCGCTTCTTACACAGCTTCTATAGTCAGTTTCAGCATCGGAATTACATACTATCATATGCGTGGTGGCCATACCTCCTGCGATAACTCCACCAACTCCACCAGTAAAAACACCAACCAAAACTGAGCCTCCAATTTCTATGGCATAATTTCTCATACATCGATTACCTGCAGTTACAAATGCTGATTGGCAATTCCTTCTACGATCGGCAGTATCAGTAGTTTCTTTATAATTCAATTGCAAATCTACCTCATTTGTCAGCATTCTTGTTCTTTCTTCTTCTGTATATTTTGAATAAAAATCAGCATTAGATTCTCTGAAGGCTAAACTATTATCATTCATTTTCTCATAAAGAGAAATCAACTCCCTGCTTCTTCCAATTTTTGCAGAATTATAAAGACTTTCAAGTTCTTCTACGGTCTTAACCCTATCAATTCCCGACTGAATCAGTGAAAAATCTGCGTCTTTTTCATTATCCAACAGATTCTTGATTTCCGACTGAATGCTGAGCTGGGTAGATACATAATCTGATAAAGTTCCGGAATCTGATCTCGCAGTTCTTAAAACATTTTTTTGAATTGTCTTTGTGCTGGAATTCTGTCCCGTTGATAAATCTTCGTTTGAAGAACATGCCTGAAAAATCAGCAGGAACAGCACTCCTGCCATAAGTAATTTTTTTCTCATTGTGTTGTTTTTTTTATTTGTTGTACTCCAAAACTATAAAAGTCAAAACATTCAAAATGCATAATCCTGTTGCAGATTTTTTGCATTTTTCATGTACAACACAGATACAAATTTGTGTGATTTTTTGCATATTTGTATAAAAATGCGAGATGCAAAAAGAAAAGCTACGATCAATCAGAAAGAAAAAGGGATATACTCAGCAACAAATTGCTGATATCATTGCTACGGATGTTTCCAATTACAGCAGAAAAGAAAGTGGAGACGTAAAAATCGTAAGGGCTGAATGGGAAAAGATTGCTAATTTCCTCGATGTTACTATGGAAGACATTTATGAAGAAGATGACGCCCAAATTGTTGTCAATAATGATCATCCTGTATTTAACGACAGTTCTGCATCGGGAGTGTATCAATATAACAACAATACGATTCCACTTTCCATTGTTGAAAACCTTCAGGAATATATTTCTTTATTAAAAGCCGAGAACCAGAAATTACAGGCAGAAATAAAAACCCTGAAAGCAAGAAAGTAAATTCTACAATTCACTTAAAGGATCCCAAAAAAGTTTCTTGAAATTTTTAATTCTAAAATTTTCAACCACAATACCCTCTGCTTCCAGCTTAGGCTGAAATTCTTTTACAGATAAAACTCCGGAACTGGAAATTACCCTATGGGCAGGAACATCTTTTGGACATCCACCCATAGCCTTTCCAACATGACGTGAATGATTGGGATATCCTACTGCTTTGGCAATGGCTCCATAAGAAGATACTCGCCCTTTGGGAATAAGCTTTGTAATTTCATAAACCTGTTGTTTAAAAATTTCGTCCATACACGATCATTTATATTGGTTAAAATAATTGCATCATTTTTGAATGATAATAATTTCAATGATGTTTCTCATTAAAATTATAAAGTTATGAAAAAATCATTTTTCCGCATTCTGAATGCGATCAATAAAAAGATCTTACCCAAATTAAGTGATAAGGATCCTTCTTCACTAACGAAGTTACAAAAAGGAATTCTTGCATACCGTTATTTTGTGCTTATAAATTCTATGGATTAAATTCTATAAAAAGGAAGCTTTAATATTTTGTTAAGCCCGATATGACCAATCAATTTCTGAAGCCTCGGAACTTTTGATGATTTTAGCTATTTTAGAATATCATGAGAATTTTTTCAACATCTAAAAAATAAAAAACGCTCCATAATATGAAGCGTTTTTCTTATTTTATGATCCAGGATATCCCGGAAATTTCATCTTAAGAATTCTCAAGAATATAGGAGAACATTAATGGTGCACAGATCGTTGCATCACTTTCAACGATGAACTTAGGTGTTGTAATATCCAGTTTACCCCAAGTGATCTTCTCATTTGGAACTGCTCCGGAATATGAACCGTACGATGTTGTAGAATCGGAAATCTGGCAGAAATAAGACCAAAACGGCACATCATGCATCTCCATATCCTGATATAGCATCGGTACTACACAAATCGGGAAATCTCCTGCAATTCCTCCTCCAATCTGAAAGAATCCTACACCTTTCCCTCCTGAATTTTTAGTATACCAATCAGCAAGATACATCATGTATTCAATTCCTGATTTCATTGTTGTTGCTTTAAGCTCTCCTTTAATACAGTAGGATGCAAAAATATTTCCCATTGTGGAATCTTCCCATCCCGGAACAACAATCGGAAGATTTTTTTCTGCAGCAGCAATCATCCATGAGTTTTCTCTCGGAATCTCATAATACTGTTCCAAAACTCCAGAAAGGATCATTTTGTACATATATTCATGCGGGAAGTATCTTTCTCCTTTAGCGTCAGCGTCTTTCCAAATCTCCACAATATGCTTCTGTAACCTTCTGAATGCTTCTTCTTCAGGGATACATGTATCTGTAACTCTGTTTAATCCTCTTTCCAATAAGTCCCATTCTTCCTGTGGCGTAAGATCTCTGTAATGCGGAACTCTTTCATAATGAGAATGCGCAACCAGGTTCATTAAGTCTTCTTCCAGGTTTGCTCCGGTACAAGAAATAAAGTCTACTTTATCCTGACGGATCATCTCAGCAAGAATCTTTCCTAATTCAGCAGTAGACATTGCTCCCGCTAAAGTTATCATCATTTTTCCGCCATCTTTAAGATGCGCAACATAACCTTTTGATGCATCCACCAATGCAGCTGCATTGAAGTGCAGGTAATATTTCTCTATAAATTCAGAAATTGGCTTGTTCATTTATTTTGATTTTTGCAAAGATAAAACTTAAAATCGGAATGTAGCGGCAGCACTCAGAGAAAGTCTTGTTAATCCTTCCTTTTGATCATCCTCCAGCTTAAAAGATTTTCCGTTAATTGTCATTTTGCTTAATGTACCGGCTGTAAGACCGATTTTAGGACCAATAAAAAAGTTATTCAAGACTGCATATTGGTAAGCAAAATTAGCTTCCAATCCCAAATTTGAACCCGTTCCTTTAACGCTACCGGTTTTTGTTGTATAGGTAATAGCTCCCAGTGCAACATCATAATAGAATTTATGTTTAAACTCATCGTTAAAGTTAGAATACATAAATGCTGGTCCAAAGAAATTGATATTATCTTTGGTGCTAACATATCCTGAAATAGTTTGCCCATTATTATCTCTTACGGTAATTCTTCCATCACTGGATGCACTGTAATTGGAATATTTTAATCCTAAATGTATATTCCCCTTCACATTATAATAAGCAGAAACATCAAAATTCATCCCGCTTTTTAATCCTTTAATGTAGTTTCTTGTATCCCCTGAAATATTCGATGGAGTTTTCGCTACCCTCCATGCATAACCCACGGATGGAATGATTGAAAATTTTTGTTGTGCCATGGACATAGCAGTAATTGAAAACATCCCTAAAAGTGTAATTTTTTTTATCATTTGTTTTAAATTTCGGCAAAAATAACATTTTTTCCGAAGTGCACAATCAGAATTTAAAACGTCTGTTTTCCTTTTTGTCTGAGAGTTTCTTTTTATTATCAAGCCTTTTCTGCTTTTGACCTTTGGAAGGTTTGGTTGCGAGTCTTTTCTTAGGAATTATTAAAGCTTTATTTACAATTTCTATAATTTTTTCAACTGCTTTATTTTTATTCATCAATTGAGTTCTACTCTCAGAAACCGTCAAAAACATCAAGCCTTCTGCATTGATTCTGTTTTTTAATTTATGTTGAATTAAAACTTTTTCATCTTCAGTAAAAAACTCAGATCCGTTTACATTCCAAAGTACGGTGACAGATGTTTCCACCTTATTTACATTCTGACCTCCCGCTCCACTGCTCCTGGAAGTTCTATAGCTTAGTTCTTTTGAAAAATCTTTCATGGTTTTGAAACAAGGGTTACAGATAAAAATTTCACGACAGCATTTTCATTAATTCTAGCCGGTTCACCTTACCATTCGGAGTCCTCGGTACTTCGTCCACAAAAATAATTTCTTTAGGTTTATGAAAGTTTTTTTCAAATGGTATTTGTGAAATCCTCTCAATCAATTTTTCCGAACGTTGCCCTTCGATAACCAATACTAATCTCTGGCCTAAAATTTCATCTTTTAATCCTAAAAATACAGCTTCGTTTGCAATTTCTTTTTTGACCAATCCTTCCAGTTCTTCAGGAAAAATTTTAGCCCCTCCGGAATTAATTACATTATCAATACGTCCTAAAAATCTGAACTGATTATAATTTTTAATTTCAACTAAGTCATTAGTTTGAAGGACCTCACTGTTGACATCCGGAGCAAATATTCGGAGACATCCTCGATCATCTTTAGAGATTTCAACATGTTCAAAAGCGGTAAAGTAATCTTCAGCCTTTGGCGACAGTTGCTTTAAGGCAATATGGGATAAAGTTTCTGACATTCCATAGGTTTCAAATATGTTTGTATTGAGGTGTGATATCCTTTTTTTCAGGCTCTCTGAAACGGATGCTCCACCAATGATCAGGTTCTTTATAAGGTGAAGTTTATCCACAGAGTTTTCCACCTGTAGAGGAGTCATTGCACAAAAATCTATTTCTGCAGTAATTTCTTCAAGTGGCTGTAAAGATGGTTCTTCCACAAGCAGCTTCATCTTTCTCTCAAAGGAGCGAACTACCATCATCTTACCTGAGATATATTCTACAGGTAAACAGAGCAAAGCCGTATCTCCTTCTTTTAACTGTAAAAAGTTACACGTCATAACTGCTGAATTCATCATTTTCCTTTTTTCAATTTCAAAAACTTTAGGCGCTCCTGTTGATCCTGAAGTTTGGACATCAACTGTTTCCGAACCGGAAGTCCATTTTTCCAAAAAAAGAATGACTTTTTTTTCGAATTCCGTATGTGGATATAAGTTATTAATTTTGAGATTATTGAAATCTATCACCATGTTTTCCGCAAATAAAATGTGATGTAAATGTAAAAAAAAGTTTAAAAAGTTCTTGTATGTAGAGAAAAAAGCTTTAAATTTGCACCACTAAAAACAACACAGACCCATGGTGTAGCGGTAACACTACTGATTTTGGTTCAGTCATCTGGGGTTCGAATCCCTGTGGGTCTACAACCACTCTTTCTTAAGAGTGGTTTTTTTATTATATATGTTTAAAATCCCATTAATAAAATACTAGTACACAACTACTTATTATTTCAGGATGTATTAAAATGATTTTTTTATGCCAGATTTTTGTGTATCAAGAAAAAATTTATAAATTTGCACCACAAAAAATAACACAGACCCATGGTGTAGCGGTAACACTACTGATTTTGGTTCAGTCATCTGGGGTTCGAATCCCTGTGGGTCTACAAGCCACTCTTTTTAAGAGTGGCTTTTGTTTTTCTATTATTGATCAAAATTTTTGGATAACAAACGTAACATATCCATCAAACAGCCATACTCTTAGATAAAGTTTAATTTACCACTTAATATTGTCTGAAAAGCACAAAGAGACTTTAAATAAATACCCCTGATCTAATAGATCAGGGGTATTTATTTAATATTATTATCATTATTTAGCCAATTCTCCGGCAGGTTGTTGTTGGGTTACACAATGTACCATCCCACCATTTTCATATAGGTTTCTAACATCAATTCCAATCACTTTTCTAGTAGGATAATGATCCTGAATAATTTTGTTTGCTACTTTATCATTGGGGTCACCATAATTTGGAACGAGAACAATTTTATTGGCCACGTAATAGTTTACATACGAGCCCTTTTCATCCAGTTGTTTACCATAAGCTGTTTTCACCTTGTTTTTTGTAGCAGGCACATAAACTTTTTTATATTCTTTTCCCTCCACGTTTGTGGCAGTATACAATGTATTGATATCTTTATCCGACAGCCCCATTTCTGCAAGATCCTCTTCATCCATCGTAATCATGGTATCCTTGTCTATAAACTTCATAAATCCATCAATGTGCATATCAGTAACATCCAGTCCTGTAACGCCATCCAACCAAATCACCTTTGATACTCCATAATAGGTTTTAAACATTTCCTCAGCCTCCTGCTGTGTTATCCCTTTTGTCCTTACCGAACCTTTTTTCTGGCTGATCACGGAACTTTTACATGCCATTAAAACCCCATTTCCATCAGTTTCTATTGCACCTCCCTCATTTACCATTTCTTCATTCAGATCTATAACCTTTGCCCCGATGTCTTTTCCGATACGTTGTGGAATTTCATCACAATTTTCAAAATCAAATTTTTCTCCCCAACCATTAAATCCCCAATCTTCGATCAGGAGGTGTCCTTTATTATCTTTCACGAAAATAGGTCCATTATCCCTGATCCATACATCATCTGTAGGATAGATCTTAAAATCAATATTTTTCATCGGTATGGCATTCTCCTCTAAAATATGTAAAATCCTTTTCTTCTCTACCTCATCATAAGCAATAATATGGACCTTCTCATTAACCTGTAAAGCTTTGGTCATATCCATCCATGTCTGCTCGACCCTTTCCCTGTAAGCCTTACCATGCTGGTGATGATGTGGCCACTGTAGCCATGTTCCTTCGTGAAGGGATGACTCTTCCGGGAAATAATACGTTTGTGACATACAAAACACTGAGTTTAATGTTAAAAAAAATGCAAAAAATTTATTATTCATATTATTAAAATTTCTTTCCTATAAATATTCCAAAGTCAATTGTGGTTTCAAAATTATTTCCGGTCTGAGAAACGGTACTTCCGATTCCGAACTGCATCTTCTTTTGGGTTTCTATTCCCAATCTGATGACCTGATTACTCATCTGATGCTCCTTAAAGCTAAAATCAGAATCTATAATCAACATACTATACAGGCTAAACCGCTCATTAATCCTGGGTGTATATTCCATTAATGTATAAAGCCCGAATCCCATTTTTTTCCCATCGAAAGAATAAGTCAGCGCCGGATATAAATTAATTCCAAAATCTCCTTTCTCTTTAATAAAGGCAAATCCAAGCGAAGGCATTACATCTTCAGCAGATACATGAACTCCCCCTGAAATTCCCCAGTTTCTTCCTATATAATAATTAAGATTCTGATATAACTCTGCATTCCATTTCTTTGACTCATATTCGTAGGAAACTGTACCTGAAGCGAAATAATTCCATTTTGTCATAAAATCCTTATCAAAAATCCCTAAAACTTCTGTTTCCTTGATACCTGCATAACCTTGTACTGAAATTTGAGCTGTTGCTCCATATGAAAACAGAAAAGCTACGGGAAATACTATTTTTTTCATCATTATTGTTTTCTAAAGTCTTTACTTATAAATCATCTTTGTTATTGATGGCTGCAAAATTATATCGTCAAAAAACAAAAAATTGTCCTAAAAGGACAACCTCATGAATACAACGGAAAATAAATGTGTGTAATAATTTCTCCTGTTGGGGACTGTGTATATTCTTCTATAACATCGGAATTATCCAGCATAAACAAAGACTCCGTCAGCCAAAATCTATAAAAAATCCTGTACGTTTCCAGAATACTATCAAAGCTTCCGTAATGGGTAAATTTGATATACTTGCCTCCAAAAATTTCTTTCTTTTGAAATCCCGATGTCCCGGAAGAAATATGTGTTATACCTGCTCCGTATCTGCAGTGAGGCACGCTCGTAATAAGGGGCTGATCCCGAATAATCCCATAGGCAGAATCAGAAATTTCATTTTCATTCTCAATACTTTCCCACAGATCATTAATTTCCTGATTATTATAATCTTCAGCTTTAATAAACCTACAGTATATAGAAACCGGATCTTTATATTTTATTTCATATGGCAGATTTCCTTGGGTATTATCAATAAACTGACTAAACATTTCCTGTTTATTTTTCCTGGCTACTGCCGGTGAAATATGATATTGTTGTTTAAAAGCTTTAGAAAAGGATTGAATATTAAAATAACCAATTTGCCAGGCAATGTCAGAAATTGTATCGGTTGTATATATTAGTTTTTTATAAGCATTCTCAAGGCGGAGCCGTTTTTGAAATCCGGAAATGGTTTCATTAAAAATCCTAAAAAAGATCCTTTGGAAATTCCTATAGGAATAATGAGACATGCTCTCTATTTCATAAGCCGTGATTTCTCTGTCAAAGTTTTCCTCAATGAGGTCCACAATCTTTTGTATTTCACCAAAATGAGTATGCATGAATGTATTTTATAATTCACATGGATTTTGCAGTTTATACAAAATGCCAGCCACATATGAATTAATAACCCTATGAATTTACTAAAAAACATCTTCACAAAAAAAGGACAGATAAATATCCATCCTTTTTTATATTATTCTCTGTAAAAAAGCTAGCTGTTTTTAGGCTTGTACAATTTAAACAGTATGAAGAGGAAAATCAACCACACCGGGATCAGGATAACCTGAATCTCCATTCCTGTAATGCTCATTAAAACTAAAATAGCCAACAGGAAAAAGATGCATATGTAATTCGATACAGGATAAAATATAGAAGGAAATTTGGTTTTTGTTCCTGATTTATTTTTCTCCGTTCTGAATTTTAAATGGGTATAACATATCATGAGCCAGTTGATGATAAGAGTGGAAACTACTAAGGCCATCAGATATTCAAATGCTTTTTCCGGAACCAGCTTATTGATGATAATACAGATCCCAGCAAAACATGAGGAAACAAGGATTGCATTGGTAGGCACGCTATTCTTATTTAATTTTGTAAGAAATTTGGGTGCATTTCCTTGTTGCGCTAATCCAAAAAGCATTCTGCTGTTACTGTAAACACTGCTGTTATAAACTGATAAAGCTGCGGTTAAAACAATCAGATTAAGAATATTTGCTATGAGAACATTAAAGTGTATTACTTTTCCAAAGATGGTAAATGCAAATCCATTCAGATTTTGGAAAACCATGACAAACGGGCTTGTTCCTTCTGTAATCTCTCTCCATGGACTTAGTGAAAAGAGAATAACCAATGCCCCCACATAGAAAATTAAAATTCTGTAAATAACCTGATTGGTAGCTTTAGGAATCGTTTTTTCCGGACTTTTAGCTTCTGCAGCAGTAATTCCAATTAATTCCAATCCTCCAAAGGAAAACATGATCATGGCCATTGCCGCAAAAAGTCCGGAATATCCATTTTCTGTTTTATTAAAAAAACCTTTTGGAAAAAATCCTCCGTCATTCCACAGATTTGAAATACTTGCCTTATCCCCTCCGGTACCACTAATCAATAAGTAAATACCAAAAACAATCATTCCTATAATTGCAACTACCTTTATAATAGAAAACCAGAATTCAGTTTCTCCGTACACTTTTACAGAGGCAAGGTTTAACGCATTAATGACGATAAAAAAGAACAAACTGGAAACCCAGAGCGGAATTTCAGGCCACCAAAAATGGATATAATGTCCGATGGCTGTAAGTTCTGCCATACTCACCAGAATATAGAGAATCCAATAGTTCCAGCCTGAAGCAAACCCCGGAAAATTTCCCCAATATTTGTATGCAAAATGACTAAAGCTTCCGGACACAGGTTCCTGAACTACCATTTCACCAAGTTGGCGCATAATAAAAAATGCAATGATCCCTGCTAATGCATACCCTAAGATAACGGAAGGGCCGGCTAAAACAGCTGCAGGACCAATACCGAGAAAGAGACCGGTACCTATAGCTCCACCGAGAGCAATTAATTGAATATGTCTGTTGGTTAATCCCCTAACCAGATTCCCATCATTAGGTCCGGTTTTTTGTTCGTTGTTCATACAATGAATTAAGCCCTAAATATATAAAACTTTAAGAAATTTGCTTCTATAAAGCAGCATGAACATTCAAATCATTCAGTTTTAAAGAATTAAAAAGTAAAATACTCTGTTTTCTTACAGATATTCTTCCGGAACCGAAATATTATTCTTTTTCATATATTCCAAAAGAGACTGGTATTTGTCTTCATAATCATCCATTCCGCATTTATGTGAAATGCTGCAGATATCCGAAGGCTTAATTTCCAGAATCTGCGAGATTTTATTTAAGATATCCAGATTGATCTTCACTTTAGAATTCTCAATATCCGAATAAGCCTTTTGTGAAATCCCCATTTCAAAAGCCATATACTCCTGTGTCAAATCTTTAGTTCGTCTGATTTTCCTGATGTTCTGACCGCATACTTTCATTGTATTTGTTTTAGTAGTTTTTGGTATAGTTTAGAAGGATATCTACTAGCCTCTAACAAAGTTAATAAATACCTTTGGCAAAACATTATACACGTTACATGATATTTATTTCTTAATGGAATTTAGCTTCACAATTAAAAGCTGATCACTTATTAATGATAAATATTTTTCTCTACAACTATTGGAATTATGGAGACGCAAAAATTTAATTATGACAATACCATTGTCAGAGCATTTCTCTATGCTACTATCGCATTTGGTCTGGTCGGTTTTTTACTGGGACTTACGGCAGCACTAATGCTTTTCTACCCTGAGCTACCTGAATTTTTATTCGGAACCGATGACACAACGATTCAGAGTTTACGAAGCGGCAATATCCAGGGGCTGATCAATACACAGGGAGCAATGGGATTCGGAAGAATACGGATGCTGCATACGAGTGCCGTAATTTTTGCCTTTGTATGTAATTCATTTTTCTGTGGTGCCTATTACAGTATGCAGCGTTTACTGAAAACCAGAATGTATAGCGATACACTTTCGTGGATCCATTTCTGGTCATGGCAGATTATGATCATCAGTGTGGTTATTACATTCCTGATGGGAATCAATACTTCAAAAGAATATGCGGAACACGAATGGCCAATCGATATATTAATTGCTTTCTCATGGATCATTTTTGGGATCAATATGTTTGGAACCATTGCCAAAAGACGGGTAAGACACCTTTATGTAGCCATCTGGTTTTATATTGCTACATGGATTGCTGTTGCCATGCTTCATATTTTTAATAACTTAGAAGTTCCGTTATCTTTCACAAGCTGGAAATCTTATTCTGTATATTCAGGAGTAAAAGATGCCCTTGTCCAGTGGTGGTATGGTCACAATGCAGTAGCATTCGTATTAACAACTCCGGTTTTAGGACTGATGTATTATTTCATGCCTAAGGCTGCTAACCGTCCTGTATTCTCATATAAACTGTCTATTATCCATTTCTGGTCTCTGATATTTGTCTACCTGTGGGCAGGTCCTCACCACCTTCAGTATACGGCACTTCCTGCATGGGCACAGGCAGTAGGAACAGGGTTCTCTATCATGCTTATCGCTCCGTCATGGGGAGGAATGCTTAACGGTCTTCTTACTTTAAGAGGAGCATGGGATAAAGTAAGAGAAAATCCTATCCTTAAGTTCTTTGTAGTCGCTGTGACCTGTTACGGAATGGCAACATTTGAAGGACCGCTTTTAGCCACAAAATCTTTAAATAAAATCGGACATTACACGGACTGGGTAATCGGGCACGTACATTTAGGTGCATTGGGATGGAATGGTTTTATGGCATTTGGAGTTATTTATTATCTGATTCCAATTATGTGGAGAACGGAACTCTGGTCTAAAAAACTGGCTAACTGGCACTTCTGGCTGGGGACTTTAGGAATTATTTTCTATGCAGTACCAATGTATATTTCAGGATTTACTCAAGGTTTGATGTGGAAACAATTCAACCCGGACGGAACCCTATTGTGGAAGAACTGGCTGGATACGGTAACTGCAATCATTCCTTATTTCAAAATGAGATTTATTGGAGGTATCCTTTACCTTTCCGGCGCCATATTAATGGTTGTGAATGTTATTAAGACCATTAAGGCCGGATCATTCCAAAGAGAAGTTCCTGCAGAAGCTCCTGCTTTAGCAAATATCGGAAGCCAGAGAAAAGAAGGCGAAGGCGCCCACCTTTGGCTTGAAAGAACACCAAAACTACTTTCTATATTGGCCTTCATTGTAATTTCAGTTGGCGGATTGGTAGAAATTGTACCAACCCTTACCATTAAGAGCAATTTGCCACAGATTACGGCAGTAAAACCTTATTCTCCATTGGAGCTGGAAGGTAGGGATCTCTATATCCGTGAGGGATGTAATTCATGTCATTCCCAAATGATCAGGCCTTTCCGTGATGAGGTAATGAGATTTGACGGTAAAAACGGACAATACTCTAAAGCAGGTGAGTTCGTGTATGACAGACCGTTTTTATGGGGGTCAAAAAGAACAGGACCTGATCTTCACCGGGAGGGAAGCCGAAATCCTGACTCATGGCATTTCAAACATATGTACAATCCAAGAATTACATCTGCAGGATCCATTATGCCTCGTTTCCCATGGCTGATCACCAACAAACTTGACCGCTCTGAAATGATCAGCAAGATGGAACTGATGAAAAATACTTTTGACATCCCTTACACAAAAGCGGAAATAGATTCGGCAAACCAGTGGGCAGATCATCAGTCCCAGGCTATTGTAAAAAGAATTTATTCGGAGGCAACAGACGTAAGAGACCAGGTTCAGAAAGATAAAGCAGCAAAAGGCTCTACCTTTATTCCTCTTGAACAGAGAGAAATTATAGCAATGATAGCCTATCTCCAGAGATTAGGTACTGATATTAAAACCACGGACATTAAAACAGCAAGTGCGGATTAATTATTAAATACATGTAAAAATGAAAACACGGACACCCATTTCTATATACATCATTGTAACCGTAGGATTAACAGTTATGGCATTCGAAATGTTTGCTCACGATTCCGGTTATTTCAGTTCCCCATTCTTCTGGGCATTATTACTGATTGCCACCATTCTCCTTTTGATCATGAACTCGATTGGAGATCTGGTGGAAAATGAAAAATTCAGCAGATTGAGTTCGTATGAAAAACAAGAATACCTTAGGGATAAAAGTACTCCTTATTTTCAGAAACTCTGGAATTCTGCTTTTAAAAAGCAATCACAAACTGAGGAAAAAGACATTCTCATCGATCATGGTTTCGACGGAATTACGGAACTGGATAATTCATTACCCAAATGGTGGATCGGACTATTTTATTTCGGAATTATTTTCTGTGCTGTTTATATGCTGGCTTTCGCCTTTACTGATTATGCACATCCGGATGCAGAATATGATAAAGAGACTAAAGTAATGCTGGCTTCCATTGAAGAATACGAAAAAAATGCTCCCACCATTAATCTGGAAACAGCAAAATACAGCGCTGATAACATCGCAGAAGGTGAGCAACTTTTTAAAACCAATTGTGTAACCTGCCATGGTGATGGTGGCAGAGGAGGTATTGGTCCCAATTTAACGGATACATACTGGATCAATATTAAAGAAAAAAGCCTGTTTAAAAATGTTTTCTGGATGCTTGAGAATGGTTCACCGAACAATCCAGCTATGAGGCCATTTATTAAAGAAGGGACAATTACCGGAAGGGATGCTGAAAAAATTGCCGCTTATGTTTATCACATCAATCAGGAAACCACACCCATTACTGTTACTCAGGGTGGCGCTGCATCCCAAGGTGAAGAAGTAAAATGGGAGAATAATAATCAGTAAAAATATAAACTAAACTTTTCAACTATGTCTCGCCCCCTTTTGAAAACTAACTAACATTATATTATTTTCGATACCTTTTTCATACTTGAAAATAAACAAAAGGGGGCTTTTTTAAAGAAAAAAATCAATCCTTGCTTTGGCTGTTGTCTCAATTATTCACTTCACTTCGACACAACTAAAATTCCATAAATGGCAGCCAAGGCAGGATTTTTGCATTCTCCAGAGGGTACCACACCAGGTAATTTTTTAAATAGTATTAATTATCTTTGTTCTAAACCCTATCACATTTGAAACTGAAAATCAATAAAAGAAAACTCCTAAGACGCACTGCCATTACCATTATATCGATATTGGTATTTCTTACCTTACTTATTTTAAGCTTGAGACTTCCGGCAGTTCAAAACTTCATCAAAGACAAACTTATTGTTTATCTTGAGAAAAAAATCAAAACAAAAGTAAGCCTTGAAAGGGTCTATATAGGTTTCCCTAACAGCCTGGTTATGGAAAATCTTTATTTAAAGGGGCAGAATATTGATACACTTCTTGCTGTAAAGAAACTCGATGTAGGCCTGAACATGCTTAAACTTATTAATTCTACAGCAGATATTACTTCTGTTGATCTTGAAGGGGTACAGGCCAACGTGGTAAGAAAAAAAGACGGAAAATTCAATTTTGATTATATTATCGATGCCTTTGCCACTTCTGATAAAGAAGAAAGTCCTTCGAAACCGTTTATTATTTCATTGGATAAAATCAAATTAAAAGATATCGGGGTTACTTTTAATGACCAGCAATCCCGAAACGATATTAAATTATATTTTAAATCTTTTGACACCAGGGTAAAAACTTTTGATTTAAATAAAAATAGCTACGCCGTTAATGATATCAACCTCGATGGACTGAAGCTCAAATTAAAGCAGGATATTGTAGAAGAGGTTTCAAAAAAAGTTGAAAAGAAAGTAGATTCTCTTAACCAGAAAAAATCAATGAGTATTGGATTAAGAGGAATTAAGCTGACAAATTTTGATATAGATTATGGGGATGACAATACCAAAACCTTTGCAAAAATTGTATTTAAAGAATTAAGTACTAAGGTCAATAAGCTGGATCTTGATAACAACTCTTACAACGTAGCCAATCTGTTTCTTTCCGGAGCAGATATTAATGCCAATCTTTATCTGCCGGCTCAAAACGCCAATCCCAAAAACTCAAAAGAAGAGCCTAAGCCTTCTGCGAATGCTGAAAAAGCAATGAAAATACTTTTGGGGAAGATGGTTTTGAACGATGTGAAAGTAGCATACAATAATACCGCGATTACTCCTACAAAGCAGGGAATGGATTTTAACCATCTTAATTTTTCAAAAATGAATGTGGAGGTCCGTAGTTTCAAGATGGAAAACAATACGTTTGCAGGAACTGTAAGCTCTGCGGAAATTAAGGAAAGTCGTGGGCTGGATATACAGAAATTCAATACAGATTTTGTATATGGTGAAAGACAGGCCTATCTGAAAGACCTTTATTTGCAGACCTCAAAAACAATTCTAAGGGATGAGGTTGTTTTGGAGTATAATTCAATCGAACAACTCAGTTCAAACCTAGGCGCAGTAAAAATATCAGCTAACATTAAAGATTCCAAAGTAGGATTTGCCGATATTTTAAATCTGGTTCCAACTTTAAGGACAACGGTTCCGTTTAATAAATATCCTAATGCAATACTTGCAGTTAATGCAAATGTAAAAGGAAATGTAAATGATCTGCTGATCCAGAATTTTAAATTATCAGGGCTTGATCAACTAAGGGTTTCGGCATCAGGAAGAATTAAAAACGCCATGAATCCCGATCAGTTATATTATGATCTGAAAATTGGCGAACTGTCATCTTCTGCAAAAACAATCTTTAACCTGGTACCTAAAAATACTATTCCATCGAATATTTCCCTTCCATCAAATTTCAGCATCAAAGGGGCAGCGAAAGGAACCACGAAGATGGTTGATACCAACCTCAACCTGTATTCCACTCTCGGAAATGCTGCAGTTATTGCCAAGGTGGATATGCGCAGAAAAAATCAGGAACTCTATGATGTAAAGGCTAATTTGCAGGGAATACAGGTGGGAAAAATTATACAGAATAAGGACATTGGCTCGGTTACAGCACAAATCTCTGCAAAAGGAGAAAGTTTTGACTTCAAAAAAGCAAAAGCAGATCTTAAAGGACATGTTGCTTCAGCAACCTACAAAGGATACCAGTACCGAGATATGAACCTGACCGGAAAAATTGATAATGGAGCTTATAATATCCTATTGGATTCTAATGATCCTAATGCCAACCTGAAATTAACAGCCTCGGGAATATATAATGAAAAAAATCCTACGGTAAAGGTTAATGGAAATATTATCAAAGTAGATCTCAATAAACTAGGCTTCTACGATAAACAAATGATTATCGGTGGAAAAATAGAGGGTGACTTTACGAATCTGGATCCGGATCATCTTAATGGTTATCTGAATCTCCAAAATTTCGCGTTCTCGGATACCAAAGAAGTTTATCCTGTTCAGGAAGTAACGCTGAAAGCAAGTTCGGCAAATGATTCAACAAGCATTGTCCTCAATTCTCAGATTGCTGATGTCGAGCTCAAAGGAAAATACAGGTTAACGCAGATCTTCGGATCTTTGGCTCAGACCATTAACCAGTATTACCAGTTTCAGAAACCTGATAAATCTCAAAAGATCGATGCAGGGCAATATTTTACCTTTAATGCAAAAATTAAAAATGATGATCTGATCAGAAAGTTTGTTCCGGATCTTAAAAGTTTTGAAACAATCAATTTAGCTGGAAATTATAATGCTGACTCCCATAAAATTGAAATCGACGGACAAATTCCTCAATTACTATATGGTGAAAACTCCATTGAAAATGCTTCACTTAAAGTAACGAATGAAAACGAAGCCCTGCAATATAATTTGAATGTTGCCGGATTGAAAAGCTCAAGTTTTGCTTTAAATAAAATAAATATTGGCGGAGATATTTCTGACAACACTATTAATTATAACATCACGACCAAAGATCAGAAAGATGTGACGCAATTCCTGATAGCCGGAAATGCCAAATCACTGAATGACATTACAGAAATCTCGTTAAATCCAAACGGCCTCAAATTAAATTATAATGACTGGACCGTTGCGGAAGGAAATAAAATACAGATCAGCAGCAAAGGAATTGTAGCAGATAACTTCAGACTTTCCAACACGGGAAGCGAAATTTCCCTTCAGTCCGAAAGCACATCTCCTAACAGCCCTTTAAATATTTCATTAAAGGATTTCAAGATAGAAACAATCACAGAGATCGTTAAAAAGGATTCTCTACTGGCGAAGGGAACGATCAACGGTACAGCTCAGTTAAGGGATCTTACAAAGGACATGACATTTACCTCAGACCTCAACGTTTCTGATCTTTATGTATTTGGAAATCCAATCGGGAACCTTGCTGTAAAGGTTAACAGTACTTCACCTAAGCTTTTAAATGCCAATATCGCATTATCAGGCAATGATAATGATGTAAAGATCATTGGAGATTATAATACATCATCAAGCACATTTGATTTAGACATGGCTATCAATAAGCTTCAGATGAAAAGTGCCCAAGGCTTCTCAATGAATGCCATTACCAATACGGAAGGATACCTTTCCGGAAATCTTAAGATTACAGGAAGTACGGATAAGCCTAACATTCTCGGTAAGGTAAAATTTAATAATGTTGGGCTTGAGATAGCAAAGACGGGAAGTGATTTCAGAAAACTGAATGATGAGATCGATTTTACCAGCCGTGGAATTGAGTTTAATCAATTTAAAGTGAATGATAAGGATGGAAATGCACTTGTCGTAGACGGGCAGGTCCTTACACAAACCTATAGAGACTTCGCCTTCAATCTTGATGTAAACGCTAAAGATTTTAAGGTTGTAAGTTCTGAAAAATCCAATGATGCCATGATGTACGGGATTCTTGCTATCGACGCAGGACTGCATATCCGTGGTAATCTGGATCTTCCGAAAGTAGATGGAAGATTAGCCGTGGCGGATAATACGGATTTTACATTTGTCCTTCCTCAATCCAGCCCGTCATTGCAGGAAAGAGATGGAATCGTGGAGTTTGTAGATCAGGATCAGGTGGTTTTAAACAAAACAATCAAAGCTGACTCTTTGAAAGCTCAGAGCCGCATTAAAGGCATGGATGTAAGTGTCAATATCGAAGTAAGTAAAGAAGCAAAAATGTCAATTGTTATTGATAAGGCCAATGGTGATTTTGTAAAACTGCAGGGAGAGGCGGAACTGACCGGAGGCATTGATCCATCCGGAAAAACTACCCTTGTGGGTGTTTATCAGGTGGAAAAAGGATCTTATGAGCTTTCTGTAAGTGTACTTAAGAGAAAATTTGATATTCAGAAAGGGAGTACCATTACCTGGACAGGAGAGCCTACTGCAGCCATTATGGATATTACGGCCATTTATAAAACCGAAACGGCTCCAATTGACCTAGTTGAGCAACAATTCACGGGTGATGCTGCTACATTGAATCAATTCAAACAAAGAATTCCTTTCAATACGTTGTTAAAAATGAAAGGTGAATTACTGAAACCACAGATTACATTTGACATCACTACAGATAAGAAAAATAATGCTGTTTCATCTACTGTAACTGATGCAGTTGATCAGAAACTTACCCAGCTCAGAACCCAGGAATCGGAAATGAATAAACAGGTCTTCGCTTTGTTATTATTGAACCGTTTTATTGGAGAGAATCCATTCCAAAGCAGCGCAGGAATGTCTGCGGAAGCAATGGCAAGACAAAGTGTAAGTAAAATCCTTTCGCAGCAACTGAATAACCTGGCTTCAGGACTTATTAAAGGAGTTGATCTGAATTTTGGGCTGGAATCTTCCGAAGATTATTCTACCGGGCAGAAAAATACAAGAACCGACCTCAACGTAGATATTAGTAAAAAGCTACTAAACGATCGTCTTAAAGTAACGGTGGGAAGCAATTTCGGCCTGGAAGGTGATGCCAGACAAAATGAGAACACAACCAATATCGCAGGAAATGTTACTGTGGATTACAGTCTTTCCAAAGATGGCAGATATATGCTGAGGGCTTATCGTAAAGATGAATATCAGGTAGCCCTGCAAGGACAAATTATTGAAACAGGTGTCGGTTTCATTATTACATTGGATTATGACCGATTCCGGGATATTTTCAGGAAATCAAAACAGGACAAACCAAAAAAAGAAAATAAAAATAACCAAGTGGTAGAGTTTAAATAAATGGGAAATACATTCAAAATATATCTTACATCTTTATGTGCATCGGGATTCGCTGCCATTTCACTTTCGTGTAGCAATACAAAGTTTCTGAAAGAAGGACAAATGCTATACACCGGTGGTGAAGTAAAGATTGAAAATGATACCATCTCCAAAAAAGAGAAAAAAGAACTTCAGGCCGCTTTGGAAGAAAACCTGGTTCCCAAACCTAATTCAACCATTCTGGGCCTACGACCAAGGTTATATTTTTATAATATTGCCAAAGAACCTAAAAAAGAAAAAGGATTCAATTACTGGCTTAAATATAAGGTGGGTGAGAAACCCGTCTTATTAGGAGACGTTGACCGTGAATTCAATAAAGACATTATTGTTAATTACTCCGAGAATAAAGGATATTTTAATGCTAAAGCCACTTATGATACGATTTCCAAAAACAAAAAAGCAAAAGTCATTTATACATTAAGACCAGGAGCCCAATATCTGATCAGCAACGTAAAATTTCAAAAAGATTCTACTCTGGTTAATCGCGAAATTCAAAATTTAAAAGATAAAAGCTTACTGAAAAATGGAAATCCATTCGACCTTGGTGTTATTAAGTCGGAACGTGACAGGATTGATAACGGGTTGAAAGAAAAAGGATTTTATTATTTTCATCCTGACAATATTATTGTTCAGGCAGACAGTACAGTAGCCAAAAATCATAAGGTTGAGCTTAATGTAAAACTAAAAGATGATACACCTGAACTTGCAACACAACAGTTCGGTATCGATAAGGTTATTGTATTCCCCAATTATAATCTTCAGGATGTAAAGCAGGGAAAATACAGTGTCCCTATGAATCCGGATTCACTATCAAAATATGTTTATGATGATATCTACGTTATAGATCCGCAGCATAAATTCAAACCTAAGATCTTTGACAGAGCATTATATTTTAAAAAAGGAGATCTTTATAACCGGACAAATCATAACCTTTCATTAAACAGGCTGATTAGTTTAGGGGTTTTTAAGTTTGTGAAAAATGAGTTTATCGTTTCAGATTCTTTGCAACACAAATTTGATGCATATTACCTGTTAACACCTCGGGAAGTACAATCTTTACGCCTTGAGGCTTTAGGGAGAACCAATTCAGCAAGCTACGCGGGTAGTGAGCTCAACTTAAACTGGACCCACAGAAATTTTTTCAAAGGTGCTGAACAATTCAAAGCATCTGTATACGGAGCATTTGATGTACAGATGGGAGGACAACAATCTGAAGCTAAGAATATGTATCGTGCGGGAGCTAATGTACAGTTGTCAATTCCTAGGATTGTTGCTCCTTTCCGCTTTAATTCTTCGAGTGCTTTTGTTCCAAGAACAAATATCAGTTTAGGATATGAATTCCAGAACCGTACGCAATATTACACATTGAACAACTTTACAGCATCTTTCGGCTATGTATGGAAGGAAAATGCTCGCAAAGAACATGATCTGAAAGTGATTGATATTACGTTGGTTTCCCCTGCCAATGTAACTCCATTGTATAACTCTATTGCAACCACACCAGCACAACAAAGAATTGTAGAAAAGCAACTCATTTTCGGGCCTACATACTCCTATACTTATACCAATACCATGTTACCCCAAACCAATACTATCTATTATAAAGGTACACTGGACTTGGCAGGAAATATTACAGGCTTGCTGACAGGAGCTAATGCAAAAAAAGATAAACAAAAAGAAATTTTTGGAGTTCCATTCAGTCAATATGCAAAAATTGAAAATGATTTTAGATTTTACCATAAATTTTCAGAAAAAACTAATTTCGCATCAAGAATAATTGCCGGAGTTGCATATCCTTATGGGAACTCAGAATTCATCCCTTTTTCCAGACAGTTTTTTGTGGGAGGAAGTAACAGTATCAGAGCATTTAGAGCAAGAACATTAGGGCCGGGAAGTTTTGATCCAAGGTCCCTATCACAAGGATTTTCATTTGATCAATCAGGAGATATTAAACTAGAAGTAAATGCAGAATATAGAGCAAATTTATATAAATTTTTAAATGTTGCTGCTTTTGTGGATGCTGGAAATGTCTGGTTAATTAATAGTGACCCTTATAGACCAGGAGGAAAATTCTCCAAAGATTTTTTAAGCGAAATAGCTGTAGGTGCAGGAGTTGGTCTAAGACTTGATTTCTCTATTTTAATTTTAAGGCTCGATTTAGCAATGCCGATACGTGTTCCTTATTATGAAAAAGGGGACCGATGGACTTTTAACAGAATTAATTTCGGGGACAGCAGCTGGAGAAAAGATAATCTTGTATTAAATATAGCAATCGGATATCCATTTTAATATGATCAATAATATAAAATTTTTCTGGGAAGTTTTAAAAGAAACGTTTAGTGAATGGAATAGTTCAACCGCATCAAGGGATTCGGCAAGCTTAGCTTATTACGCTATTTTTTCAATCCCGGGACTATTAATTATTATTATCTGGATAGCCGGAAACTTTTTTGGTGAAGAAGCCATCCGCGGGCAGATCAGTACTCAAATCAGCGGATTAATGGGGGAAGATGTTGCTAAAAGTGTAGAAAATATGATTGCCGGAGCATTGATCGATAAGCAGAATATTTTCATGAAAGCAGTAGGGATCGGTTCTTTGGTTTTTGGTTCTACTACTTTATTTTTTCAGCTGCAACATTCGTTAAACACTCTTTGGGATGTTCAATCAGCACCCAAAAAAGCATTGATCAAATTTCTTCTTGATAGAGCGAACTCACTTGGAATGATTCTTATTCTCGGATTTTTATTAATGATCACGATGATTCTTTCATCAGCGATTAGCCTTTTTAATACATGGATCACCAATTATTTCGGGTTCGAGACCTATATGCTGGTTGAACTGGTCAATTTTGCTGTTGGCTTTGCGCTCGTTATGCTTCTATTTGCTTTGATGTTCAAATTTCTCCCGGATGTACAGATCAGCTGGAAACCTGTATGGAAAGGTGCAATTTTAACAACTATTTTATTTACATTGGGTAAATTTTTATTAAGCCTGTACTTCAGTAATTTCAAACCAACCTCAACCTTTGGAACGGCAGGAACCGTGATCCTTATTATGATGTGGATTAATTATTCCTGTATGTTGATATTTTTCGGAGCTGAATTCACTAAAGTATACTCTTACAAAAAAGGCTATAAAATTGTTCCTTCCAAACATGCCAAATGGAGTGATGCAAAATTATATGAAGACAGTCACAGAGATGTATCAAAACAAAACCAACAAACTTAATAAAAAAGCCTCCCGAATCCAGAAGGCTTATATTTTACATTCTGTTTACGGTTCCTATTCCCAGTAACCCTAAAGATTTTTTTATAGTTTTTGCCGTCAGATCAGATAAATTTAAACGGGTTTGTTTTAAATCTCCTTCTTCAAGTTTTACAATCGGTGTACTTTGATTCTGATAAAATGAATTATAAGATTTTACCAAATCGTAAACATAATTAGCGACAAGAGCAGGACTTAATGCCTCGGCAGCTCTTTCTACAATAGTTTTATAATTCGCCAGTAACATGATTAGCTCTTTTTCAAATTCATTCAGCTCTACTGCAGAAGCTTCTTTATATTCATAGTTAGCTTTTGACAATAAGGACTGAATACGGGCATATGTATACTGAATGAATGGTCCCGTGTTTCCATTGAAATCAACACTATCCGCCGGATTAAATAGCATTTTTTTCTTTGGATCTACTTTAAGCATAAAATACTTCAATGCACCTAACCCAACAGTTTCATAAGAAGATTCTCTTTCTTGATCCGAAAGCGTTTCAAGTTTTCCTAATTCCTGAGCCTTTGATTTAGCTGTTTCGTACATTTCCTGCATCAGATCATCAGCATCTACTACAGTTCCTTCACGGGATTTCATTTTTCCTTCCGGAAGTTCCACCATTCCATATGATAAATGGAACAGCTGATCGGCCCACGCATAACCCAGTTTTTTCAATATCTTGAACAACACCTGGAAATGATAATCCTGCTCATTCCCTACAGTATAAATTAGTTTCTGAATATCATTCTGCTTGAATCGTTCTACTGCGGTCCCCAAATCCTGAGTCATATAAACTGATGTTCCATCCGAACGCAATAAAAGCTTTTGATCCAATCCCTCATCCGTCAGGTCACACCAAACCGATCCGTCTTCTTTCTGATACAAAATCCCTTTATCAAGTCCTTCCTGAATAAGATCTTTACCTAAAATATAAGTATTGCTTTCGTATTGAACCTGGTCAAAATCAACTCCCAATCTTTTATAGGTTTCATTAAAACCTTTATAAACCCAGCTGTTCATTTCTGCCCATAAACTTCTTACCTTCTTATCACCATTTTCCCAATCCTGCAACATTTTTTGAGCTTCTTTCATCAAAGGAGCTTCTTTTTTAGCCTGATCCTCCCCTATTCCCTGTTCTACAAGATCAGAGATTTCTTTTTTATAGTTTTTATCAAATTCTACATAATAGTTTCCAACGAACTTATCTCCCTTGGTATGAGTGGTCTCAGGAGTTTCTCCATTTCCAAATTTTTCCCAAGCCAGCATTGATTTACAAATATGAATTCCCCTGTCATTAATGATCTGCGACTTGATCACATCATATCCGGCCTCCTTTAAAATCTGGGCCACAGAAAACCCTAACAAATTATTTCTGATATGCCCCAGGTGAAGAGGTTTATTGGTGTTTGGCGAAGAATATTCTACCATAACTGTAGCATTTTTCTTATCAATATTTGAAAAGTCTTCACTTATTGATTTGAACTGATCTACAAAGAGTTGGTTTTTAACCTTTACGTTCAAAAATCCTTTAATAACGTTAAAGCTTTCAAACAAGTCGGTCTGTGCAGTAAGTGATTCTCCTAATTCTACTCCGATACTTTCAGGATTTTTTTTCAACTGCTTTACCAATGGAAAAGTGACAATTGTAAAATCTCCCTCATATTCAGTTTTATTTTCCTGAACTTCAAGGTTGATATCTTTCAATTGATATACATTCAAAATGACCTCCGAAAGTTTTTCCTCTATTATATCTTTAATATTCATGTAATTATTTTTATTTTTCCGCTATAATACTAGCTGTAACAAATCATGAGCAAATGAAACACTTCTGAGGTGATTCATTTCAAAATTTTGAAGTACAAATATACGGAAATAAAAAAACCGCCCGAAGGCGGCCTAACATGAATGTGAAATATATTAAGGTGTTAAAATTTATCCCAGAATAACTTTGTTTGTAACTGATCTCCTCCAATGGCAGCAGCTGCCTGATTATAATTACTTCCATTCAGAGTAGTTTCACGTACAGGATAAGTAAACCTGTTTGGCACAGGTGCTTTTGTTGCTGCAGGTAATCTTAAAGCAGGAGCATCATATTTTCTCCATACAGTCCAAGCTTCGAATCCTCTATTATACATCGCAATCCAGAATTGCTTACCAATTTTTTGCTTCCATGTGCCAGATGCTGTAGCATAATTTACATTAGCCTTAGCAAGATAAGCCGCTATATCCACAGAATCTATGCCCCAGTACTGCATATTTGCAGAAATCGCTTGTGTATAATAAGCCGCTGCAGGTAAAGGGACATTATAGCCTCTCTCTTTCGCTTCAGCAAGTAGAAATGAGATTTCGGAATAATCCATTAAATCTCCTTTTAGGTCGGGATTAAAAAAAACTTTCCCGATATGGCTGTAATCTGTATAGGTATTAAAACTTCCATAAATACCTCCAACATAAGGAGTTTTGTTATTGTCAAAAAATACACTCCTTCTTGGGTCTTGTAAATCATTTAGGTAGTCTACGAAGGTATCCGCAGGAACAAAGTCCTGTCTTCCGCTTAAAACCAGATCGGCATACAATGGATTAGCATTAGCAATATTACTTTCGTACCTTAGAATAAAGTTATCCTGATTAGAAGAGATGAGCCCTTGTGTGAAAGCGGCTTCTGCTTCTGTCTTTGATAATGAAGGATCAGCATCTGCTATTCTCATAGCAAGTTTGAATCTTATTGAAGCAGCTAATTTTTTCCATTTGGTGTGGTCTCCATCAAAAACAAAATCTTTTTCAAAACCAGTCGACTTAGGATCAATATCGCTATAAGCTTTTGTTATCTTTAATAACAGGTCTTTATAAATAGTAAAAGCATCATCATAAGCAGGCAAAGTTCCTTCTACCCCTTGTAATGCTTGTGAGTAAGGAACATTTCCAAATAGATCAACCAATTGCTGCCACGTATAAACCTCAATGATTGAAATGTAGGCAGTCTGATTTTTTTTCTGTCCCAATGTAAGTTTAGGATCTTTATTAATAGATTCCTTGGCTTGCTTTAAATTATAAAGAACTTTAGTATAAAGAATGTTCCAATGATTATCCGGAATACTTCTGTTTCTTATACTATAATTGGTTTCATCGACATACTGAGTCTGTGTCCATTGCTGAGCAAACAACCGGAATACATTTCGATTAACATTGGTATTACCCATTTGATCAAAAAGGCTTTTCACCCCATTTGTAAAAAGAAAACTCCCAGGAACTTCTGCAGGATTTTTCGGATCTTTATTTAAATTTTCGTAGTCTTCATTAGTACATGAAAACAGGGATAAGCTTAAGAATGAGCCTATAATTATTTTTTTCATTTTCTTAACTTTAAAATTCAACTTTTATACTTGCACCAATTTCTCTCATAGATGGATGTGCTCCATTTTGAAAACCTAATGCATTTCCTGAACTCATTAAGGCTTCGGGATCGGCGTACGGTAAATTCTTATGAATAATCCATAGATTCCGTCCAATTAAAGAAAGTGTCATGCTGTCAATGAAAGAATTTCCAAAAGTTTCTTTAGGTAATTTATAGGAAATTGTTACATTTCTAAGCTTTACAAATGAGCCATCATAAACATGCATTGCCTCTGGTCCACCATAGTAGCCATATGGATTTCTATAGTTTGTAAAGCCAGCCCTTATATCATTAGGTGTTCCGTCAGCCTTCACTCCTGGCAAAATAACTCCACCTCCATTTGCAAGAGTATTTCTTAAAGGATTACCCAGATCATTAAGTCCTGCTGTTTCTTTGTACAATCCTGTAGCAAGACCAAATGCCATATCTTGCGAATACACATCACCTCCCTTCTTCACATCAATTAAAAAGCTTAAACTTAAATTTTTATATCGGATTGTATTGATAATACTTCCTCTCCAATCCGGCACTGCATCACCAATTTTTTCTTGTGGATTTGTGCTTATCATATATTTACCATTACTATCAACTACACGTTGCCCATTTAGGTAAACATAATTAGTTCCTCTGATAGTCCCAGTAGATTCTCCCAACATTGCTCCGGAAGTAACATTCCACATTGAAGCAAATGGTAAGAAATCTGTTTCTCCATAAATCTTAGTAACCTTTGATTTGTTTTTAGACCAGTTGGCAGTAACTTCCCAGGAAAATTTAGTAGTTTTTATTGGGACAACAGTTAACCTTGTTTCAATACCTCTGTTTTCAATATCACCTGCATTTATCCATCTGCTTGTAAAACCTGATGCTCCTGAAATATTGGTTGGGGTAATCAGATCCTTGGTTTTCTGTTGGTAAACCGAAACATCAAAACTTATTCTATTTTTAAAGAAACCCATTTCTAAACCTGCTTCCATCTCATCCAGCATTTCAGGTTTTAGATTTGGATTTGCCGCTACATCTCTTGCACTAGCATTGAAAGACCCGTTAAATGCAGGATTAAAAGGATAAGTATTTAATAAATTATAAGGTCCTGTATCATTCCCTACCACGGCATAATTTAATCGAACTTTACCAAAGCTAATTTTATTTTTACTAGCTAAAAGTTCAGAAAAAACAAAGCTTACAGAACCGGAAGGATACCAGTATGTATTGTTACTAATCGGCAAGGTTGATGATCTATCTCTTCTAATAGATCCGTCTAAGAATAACATATTTTTATATCCTAAACTAGCCTGGGCAAAGATTCCGTCAACACTTTTATTTTCATCGAAATCGCCAACATTCACTTCTGTCAAGGGTTCCGCACTGTTTGTGATAGAATATAACCCAGGTACCTTTAGGCCTCCATTGGTTAGTCCTGAATTACCATACCTTCCGTTTCTTCTAAGATTAAAACCTACATTTCCATTCAGGCTAAAATCTGCTCCCAAATTTTTATTAATGTTTAAAATAGCATCATAATTCATTTCATAAACCTTGTGGGTCATAAAATAATATTCACCTTTACCTCCGTTACTGCGACGCCCTTGATTAGATGAACCGGTTGCTACTCTTTCCTGCCTAAGCTCGTCGAAAGTATCAAATGCATATCTTCCCATAAAACTTATCCAATCAGTAATCTTATAGTTAAATCCAAAGTTTCCGAAATATCTATTTCTTGTATCTGACTGATAATTCTGGTTTCTGTTAAAGAAATAATTATCCGTATATCCTACTTCTTGCTTTGTGTAATCCTTAATATTCCAGGTTATATTTTGACCCGTTAGGTTATAGGCTTCCCTCTGCTTATCCATGTCTACAGACATATTCCACCATTGCCTGAATCCCTGCATAGGATTTCTGGATTCATATCCTGTATATACTCTTCCCCTTCCGTTAGTATTTATATAATTTATATTACCAAAAATATTAAGCTTCTCTGTAAAATTATAGTCCGCGGAAAAGTCAATTGTATTTTTTCTTATTTCGCTATTATCCAAAGCTCCCTCTTGTAGAAAATTGGTATACCCCAATCTATATTTTCCTTTTTCATTTCCTGCAGAAAAGGCAATGGAATTTTGATATGTTGCTGCAGTATTCCAGATCGAATTAGGATCTTTGCCTGCTACCCAGGGAGTAGTCTTAAGATATCCCGGTAATTGAGGATATTGGGAATCCCAATTATAAACATAAAGATTAGGGTCAAAACGGGTTCCGAAAGAAGCATCATCATAGGTGTAAACAATATTATTCTCCACAACACCATTCCCTTTAATGTCACCACTATAAAAAGAATTCCCTGTATAGCCACCACCATATTCATGTTGATACTTTGGAAGTGTAGACTTATCCACAAATCCTAAAGTTGTTGAGCTGTTAAATTCTATTCCAATTTTTCTGCTCTTTCTTCCCTTTTTTGTCGTAATCATGACCACACCATTCATCCCCCTTGATCCGTACAAAGCACTTGCCGCCGCACCTTTCAATACATTGACACTTTCAATATCATTAGCATTAAGATCTGCTAATCCATTGGAATAATCGTACCCTCCACCTCCGGAGCCAATCCCACTTTGATTAAATGTTTCATTGTTAATTGGTGTTCCATCAATTACAATTAATGCCTGATTACTTGAGGTTAATGATTTAATGCCTCGTATAACCATATTGGTGGATCCTCCCATTGTGCCAGACTGAGTAATGTTTAAACCTGCAACTTGTCCTGCTAATGCATCTGAGACATTAGCTACAGGTACTGCGGAAATCTGGTCTCCCTTCACTTCCTGTGTTGAATATCCTAAGGATTTTTTCTCTCTTTTAATTCCAAGAGCGGTAACAACAACTCCTTCAATGTTTTGTGTTCTTACTGTATCACTTTTCCCTTTTTGTGCATATGACACAGCTAGGGATGAAGACAATACAAGTAAGAGAACACCAGCAGTAGTTTTCTTCATATATAATTAATTTTTTAGCCTCACAAATTTGTTAAACTTTAATTAACAAGACAAAAGAAAACGACACAAAATTACCGATTACTCAAAAACAATGAAATTAATCCATTATTTTGTTAATATTTTAAACCAAAAATTAGCAAATAAATAAATATAAGTAAGCTAAAAATTAGCATATCCCTGTAAAAAAGAATATCAAATTGGATATATACATTACAAAAAGAGCGAAAATTAACATCTTTTATTTTAAAATAGTTATAATCTGACAATATGATTTACATCTTGTATGTTCATTGCTATTAATTGGTAAAAAACGAAATGGCCGGGATAAATCCCGACCATTTTGACACAAAGTATTGTTTAATATGAATCTTAAATATATTATTAAAACTTGTCCCAGAATAATTTTGTAGTTGCTTTATCCCCACCAATCTTATTCGCAGCTGCCTTCACATTTGCACCGTTTAATACATATTCCTGATCGGAATAAGGCATTCTGTATGGTACAGAAGACAAGTTTGATTTTGGAGGGTTCACAAGAATTGGATTATCTAATCGTCTTGTAAAGTTCCAACTGGCAAATCCTTTATTAAACATGGCAATCCATGCCTGAACTCCAATCGATTGCTTCCAGTTAGCCGCATTGTAAGGATTAGTTGCCAGATATGTTGCTATATTAGCAGTACTAACACCATTCTCTCTTAAAGATTCTGTAACAGCAGCTGTATAAAGATCTACTGCTGTACCCCCAGCTGAATAATTTCTGGCAGCTGCTTCCGCTTTAAGAAAAGCAACTTCTGCATAGCTCAATAAATTCGACGAAGCAGTTGCAGATCTAAAATAGGGACCTAATTGAGAAAAATTAGTATATGGATCATTTAACTCACCAAAAACACCTCCTTTATAAGCACCTGCAACTTTTGTAAACCATACATCCATTCTTGGATCTGATAAGTTTTTCATCGTATTCACTACCAATTCGCTAGGTAAGAAGTCATTTCTATTGGAAGCCACTAAATTATCAAATACGGGATTTGAAAAAGTATTTCCATCATATTTAAACTTGTAGGCTTCATCATCTGAAGAAATAACACCACTAGTAATTGCAGATTCAACCGTAGTTTTTGATAATGTAGGATCAACATCTGCTAAATTCATCCCTAGTCTTAGTTTAATAGAATTAGCAAATTTTTTCCATTTGGCCATGTTACCTCCGTAAACCAGATCAGCATAACCAGTTGATGCAGGCTTTATGGTAGCTGTAACAGCATCGATTCTGTTAATCAAATCAAGATAAATTGTTTTCGCGTCATCATATTTCGGAGTTAGAATTTCATCAGGCTTAAATGCTTCTGAATAAGGAACATCACCATATGTATCCACCAAATTTTCCCAGATAAAAATCTCTTCAATTTCCAGCGTTGCTAGTTTATTTGTTCTGATATCGTCTGTCTCCACCTCGTTTTTCAGATTCAATTTTGCTTGTCTCAGGTTATTAATACTGTAAACATACATCCTATTAAAATGGTTACGAGGCTGATTACGAGTCACTAAATTATACTGAGTTTCATCTGGATATTGAGTTTCAGCCCACTGCTGTGTAAAAAATCTGTAATTATTAAAATTTACACTTGGATTATCCATATAGTAGGAAGACTGATACATTGCAGTAGCTAGCAAATTATCAGATGGAAGAACTGAAGGATGCTTAGGATCATCGTTAAGAGACGTTAAATCACTTTGACATGAACTTAAAGTCAACCCAATACATACAGATACCAAACCTAGTTTTATAATATTTTTCATTTGTAAAGTAATTTAGAATTTAAATGTTACATTAACACCAATATCTCTTGTTGTTGGCATCGAACCGATAGACCACCCATAAGAGTTAAGGCCTCCACCTACCATCGCCTCAGGATCAGCATATGGCAAATTCTTGTGAATAATCCACAAATTCCTTCCAACTATTGAAATTTTAGCATCATAGATTTTAGTCCCTGCTAACAGAGATTTAGGAAGCATATATCCGATGCTTGCTTCTCTTAGCTTGATGAAAGATCCATCATAAACAAAGGCGCTTGCCGGTTGTGTTTTGTATCCCATAGATCCATTGTTATCAACCGGCGATAAAGCAATAGTATTTGGGCTGCCATCAGGAAGAACTCCCGGCAGAACAATAGGCTTATCCCTGTAATCTCCGACAGCTGTTTCTTTATAAAGACCTGAAGAAAGGCCGTAATACATATCCGTTGAAAATACATCACCTCCTTTTCGCATATCGATCAAGAAACTCAAGGAGAATCCTTTATAACTGAAGCTATTTCTAATTCCTCCAATCCAATCAGGTGTCGTGTTACCAATGATCTGATTAGGATTTTGTAAATATTTACCTGTTTTAGGATCAATAACTTTTTGTCCGTTTAAATATGTGTAATCAGCACCAACCAAGGTGCCCCAAGCTTCTCCTTCTCTTGCATTTAAAGAAACACCACCCTGGAAACTATTTACTAAAAGATTAGAAATTCCTGGATATATACTTACAACCTGGTTCTTATTTTTTGACCAGTTTGCATCAATATTCCATGTAAAATCTTTAGATTTTATTGGAACCAATCCTAGCTGTACTTCAACTCCACTATTATCAATTCTACCTGCATTGAATACTTTACCTAAATACCCAATAGCTGCCGATGTAGGAAGTGGTGAAAGAATCTGATTTATAGTTCTTGTTTTATAGTAAGCAAAGTCAAGCGTTATTCTATCCTTTAAAAAATGAGCTTCTGTTCCGATCTCAAATTCTTTAGCTCTTTGAGGTTGTAAATTAAGAAAAGGCTGATTGATAATCGGATTATATATTCCTATTCCAGATAAGATTCCAGAGGCTCTATAATTATTAACTAATTGATAAGGATCTGCCGTACCTCCTACCTCTGCGTAGTTTGCTCTTAATTTCCAAAAGTTCATCCAGTTTTTCGTATTAAGAATTTCCGACATGATTAAAGAGCCGGTTACTGAAGGGTAATTGTATACATTATTACCAGCTAATAATGTTGAACTCTGATCTATTCTCCATGTTGCATCCACGTAGAATTTTTTATAAAAATCAAATGAAGCAGTAACGTATCCTGAATTAGTTTGTGTGGTATATTCAGTTTCATCTGATGCTAATGGTGATTTTTTAGAATTTGATAATGCATAGATCCCAGCAACGATTAATCCACCCTCTGTTGAAGCATACACAGAATTATAGTAATTTCTTCGAATATTTCCACCCACAACCCCGGAAACATTAATATTATCAGTAATATCAAATTTATAATTTACCATTAAATCATAATTGGTCTCTGTTCTTAACACATCACGTCTCGCGTAACCTGAACCAATAGAATTATTTGATTGCCCGAAAGCCTGTGGTAAAGATCCAACAGCTAATCTATTCTCTGCTAAAAGATTTGATCTGTCATATGAAACCTTTCCAGTAATAGAAATATTATCTAATAAATCATAATTTAACTGTGCGTAAGTAAAGTTTCTATATCTTTTATCTGATGTATAATTTTGATAGGCCTGGAAATATGGGTTATTCCAATATGCAGGTCGTCCATCAGCGGCCGATTTTCTACTCCAGGTAACATTTCCATAATTATTTGCAGCACTGGCAACACTAGGGTCAACATTTGCAAAATAAGCCCTTTCTAGATCGGTCACATCTACGTTAGTTTGCCACCATTGTCTGAAACCTGTTGCTGTATTATTTGAATATCCTGTAATACTTCTACCTTTAGTATCCTGCAAAGTCATTGTAGAATAAAAAGTGGAATGCAATTTTGGAGTCAGATCGTAATTAATTTTTAGGGAAAGATTATTTTTGTTGAGATGAGAGTTAGGCATTAAACCATCGGACATCATATTTTCGTAGGTAAAGCTTATGTTTTTCCCCTTTTGTCCTTTTTCCAGTGTTACGCTATTAATGTATGTGGCAGGGTTCTCGAAAAATTTAATAGGTCCATTTTTTGCAGCCACCCATGGTGTCGCTTTTTTATAGTTAGGAGAAGTTGGATCAAAAGAATCCCATTGGTAAACCATTAGATTGGGGTCAAATTTTGGGCCCCATGATGCATCAGCTCCATAATTAGCATTATTAAGACCATCTGCTGCCTGCGATCCAAACTTTTGAGAATAACCTGCTCCATATCTTGTCTGATATTCAGGGAAGGTGGATTTATCAATAAATCCTACTTGTATAGCAGATGAAAGTGTAATTCCCCAAGACCCATCATCCTTTCCTTTTCCATTTTTGGTTGTGATAACAATAACCCCATTTAATCCTCTTTCTCCATATAATGCGGACGCTGCTGCTCCTTTTAATACATTGATCGATTCGATGTCGTCCTGATTGATATCAGAAAGAGCATTACCATAATCAATATTTTTTTCCTGAGTGTTGGAGTTATTAACAGGCGATCCGTCAATAACAATTAGCGGGTTACCTCCTCCTAATGTTTTCATCCCCCTGATAAGCAGGTTTGAGGACCCTCCAAAATTATTATTGGTAGTAACATTAAGACCAGCAACCTTTCCAGATAACTGAGCTGCAATATTACCCGTATTTGTAGTACCATCGGAGAGTGCACTCGCTTTAATCTCCTGGGAAGCATACCCCAAAGACTTTTTCTCTCTCTTAATACCCAAGGCAGTCACAACGACTCCCTCAATGTCCTGGGTCTTTACCGTATCATTCTTCTTCTTTTGCTGAGCGTTTATAACAGCTAGGGATGAAGATAACACCAGTATAAGGATACCCGTAGTTACTTTCTTCATATCAAATTATTTTTAGCGTTACAAATTTGTAAAACTTTTTCTACAACACAAAAGAAATAGACGAAAAAGTAACGATTAGACAAAAATTAACAAAAATTAATGAACAGAAACACATCAAATATGTTAAAAAAATGCTTTTTAACAAAATATAGATAATTATAACCTGTATTAATTACAAAAATAGAATCAGTCTATTAAAAGGCCATACTAAATCATTAATTGGTGATATTTATGTATGAAAAAATTCAAAATAAATACACAAACCACTGTATATCATATAATTAAAAAAGAACAAAAAATAAACACTAATCTTTATAAGCTATATATTAAGTACTCATTATGAAGTAATCAAACGATAATTATTATGCATTGCATAATTTATTTTTCTCCCCATAACCTTAAATAATTCATCATTCTCTGAAATTTAGAATAAAAAAAATATTATAGTTTAAATCAGATCAGATGATTTGTAAAAAAAATAGCCGGAATAAATTCCAGCTATTTTATCTATTGCATTTCTTAGTTTAAAATTTATCCCAGAAAAGTTTTGTTGTAAGCCTGTCACCGCCAATTGCAGCACTTGCTGCAGCGTAGTTCGTACCATTCGTTGTCGCCTCTGCAGCCGGATACTGAAGTCTTACCGGTACTTTTCCATTAGCATTTGGAATTGCAGTTGCAGGCGCAACCAACTGTGGATAATCTAATCTTCTATAGAAATTCCACGAAGTTACTGCCTGATTATACATAGCTACCCACGCCTGCTCACCAATAGACTTCTTCCAGTTGGACGCATCATAAGGATGAGCAGCTATATATGCAGCTGCGTCAGCACCCACACCCCATTCAGTAAAGGAAGCAGTGATTGCTTCACCATATAAAGTAGCAGGATTTCCGCCTATACCCCATCTTGCAGCAGCTTCAGCAAGATAGAAGGCAACCTCTGTATAGCTTAAAATAACACCAGGAGTAGTTGCAGTATAGGCAAATTCACCAGCATTCGAGAATTCAGAAAACTCACCAGGTGCCCCAATAACCTGACCTACATAATTACCATCAACATCAGTATAGTACTTAGCAATTCTCGCATCATTAGAGTTATTCATATAATCTACCAACGTTTTACCTGCAATAAAGTCATCTCTTGAGCCTGTTTCTTGAAACATAGGGTTCTCATTTGGAGATGCTGCTAAATATTGAAATTTACAATCATCCAGAGAAGAAGCCAATACTCCACCAGTAATCGCCTTGTTAACTGTTGATTGAGCCAAGGCAGGATTAACATCTGCAAGAGCGATTCCCAATTTTAAAAGCAGTGAATTTCCGAACTTTTTCCATTGTGCGTTATTCCCTTTATAAAAGATATCTCCGGAAGCAAACGAGCTTCCTCCAACAACTAAATTATTTAAATCAGTTTCTAATTTACTTATCAGAGAAGAATAAATATCAGATGCTTTATCATATTTAGGAAGAGGATATACATCAATATTTAAAGCTTGCGTATAAGGAATATCTCCGTAAGTATCAACCAATACCTGATAAGTATAGATCTTCATCATATCCACTATAGCTAATTGATTTGTTTTTTTTGCAGGCCAGGTAGACAATTCCGAAGGTGGTGGTACATATGCTTTAATTATCTGCTCTGCCTGGTCTAAATTTTTCAAAACATTTACATAGTTATCAGTCCAGACATTATTGGATACATTCCGATTGGTAAAATCATAATTACTTTCATTCACATAAATCGTTTCCTGCCAGTATTGCATCGTCAATCTGAAATTATTCTCATTTACACTTGGCGTATTCATGTAATCACTAAGTTCTTTTTGTGCAAAAGTAACTAAAGACTCCTGAGTCGTATTATAAGCTGCATGTGGATCCAAATTTACATCATCTCCCGTTGTACATCCTACAAATAAAAGAGCTAATATTGGTGTTATTATATATTTTTTCATATTCTTTAAAAATTAACTTTTACATTAAACGAAATGTTTCTTGTTGCTGGCATAGGACCAGATTGATACCCTTGAATATTACCTGAAGACAGCCCTGCTTCCGGATCTGAATATGGTAAATTCTTATGCATAATCCATAGATTATTCCCAATTAAACTCACTGACATTCCCTGTATAAATTTAGAATTGAAAAAATCTTTATCAAATCTATAGGTGATAGAAACCTCTCTTAATTTTATAAAGCTGGCATCATAAACAAAAGCAGCTCCCGGAAGATCTGTTCCCAGTACCTGGCTTGATTGTGATTTATCCAATCTTATTGTATTTGGAATATAGCTACCTGGGTTATTAGGATCTTGCATTACACCTGGTAGTATGACCCCTCCACCATTTGCTAAAGTATTTCGAATTGGATTTCCAAGATCATTTATTCCTACAGAATCAGGATAAACACCTGTTCCATATCCATAGAACTGATCTAATGAATATACTTTACCTCCTTTTTTCCAATCAATTAAAAAACTTAATGAAAAGTTCTTATAGCTAATTGTATTATTTAAACCTGCAGTCCACTTCGCTTGAAAACTTCCCTGATTATACGTCGGCGTATCCGTTACTAAATAAGCTCCATTTGCACCAACAATTGGTTGTCCATTCGAATCTCTCACATAATCAGAAGTCCAGATTGAACCATAATCTCCATTTAAAGGAGCATTAATACTTACACCACCCTGTGATCTACCCATCGTTATATTTTCAATTCCCGGGCTAAGAGCCGTAACTTTTGTCCATGGATTTGACCAGTTTAAATTAAGATCCCATGAAAAATTACTTGTTTTAATTGGTGTTGCATTAATGGATACTTCAAAACCCTTTGTAGTTAATTCTCCTGCATTTTGAGTTTTAGCAATAGCGCCGTTTGCAAAAGATACTGGTAAAGGTAAAATTTGATCGAAGGCTTTATTACGGAACCAGGCAACATCAAAGCCTAGGCGGTTTTTAAACATTCTTGCCTCAATTCCGAATTCTATATTTTTCAAACTCTGAGACCTTAATTCAAAATTTCTTAACGTTGTATTATATGCATAAACAGGAATATCTCCATAAGAAGGCTGGCTGAAATATCTATTCAATAGTTGATCAGCTTGAGTATCTGAACCCACCTCAGCATAAGCAGCTCGAATCTTACCAAAGTTAAGCCATTTAGCATTGATAAGATTAGAAAATACAACACTGGCAGATAATGATGGATACCAGTACACTGCATCATTTTCAGGCAATGCCGTAGACTGATCTCTTCTGTACGTCCCTTCTAAATAGTAGGTATTTTTATAACCTAATGAAATCTGAGCAAAAGCACCATAAACATATTTGGAAACATCTGAAATCAATGGTCTAACTGGGGAAGATGCTGAATTGGCGATTGTATAAATACCTGGAATGTATAATCCTCCTGAGGTCGATTGTTGATTTGAATATACTTTCTGAACATTAATATTTCCTCCTAACAACGCATTAATATTGAAATCATCGGTAATATTCTTTTTATAGGTACCAATGAAATCATAATTTGTTTCAGAAAATTTATATTGACTTGTGGCATAACCTGAAGGTTGATCAACAGTTCCATTGAGTCCAAAATCATTTCCAATATAAGACCCTACTGCTTTCCTGTCTTCCGTTATCATTGTATAACCATCTCTTCCCATACGGAAAAGTAAATTGATATCCTTTGTAACATCATAATTTAAACTAAAATTTCCAGCAAACCTATCCCTTGAATCATTCTGATAATTCTGGTATCGCTGAAAATAAGGGTTATCCCAAAAAGCCGGAGTTAAGTCCGTAATACTTTTCATGTTCCAAGTATAATTTTTATACGATCCCATGTAGAGATTTCGCAAATCATTTATATCAACATTTGTTGGCCACCATTGTCTAAAATTGGTCATAATATTATCATTATACCCTGTAGTATTACGCCCAACTGTCTTTTGAGTTACATAATTTGCATAAAAATTTGCTGTTAATTTATCTGTGAGTTTGTATGATGCATTTCCACTAAAGTTATTTTTTATAAGTGAGCTATTAGGCATAATATCTGTGGCATCAGTATTTGCATAACTCAATCGGTAAGTTGCTTTTTCGTCACCTCCACTAAAGGAAAGGGTATTTACATAATTGGTTCCAGTATTAAAAAATTTAATAGGCCCATTTTTTGCGATTTGCCAAGGCGTTCTTTGTCCTTCAGTTGGAGAACCCGGTATAAATGCCCCATATTGCCAAACCATGGAACCATCATATGCGGATCCGTAAGAAGCATCATTTCCGAAAACAACCCTTGGACTTCCCTGGTATAAAGCACTGCTAAAACTGTTACCCGTATACCCTTGCCCATACTGTGTTTGGTATTTAGGGAAAGTAGATCTGTCAACTGTTGACATAGTAATGGAACTTGAGAACTCCATTCCTATCCCTTCCTTATTTTTCTTTCCTCTTTTAGTTGTAATAATAATAGCTCCATTTTGGGCCCTGGAACCATAAAGAGCAGTCGCTGCAGCTCCCTTAAGTACATTTAAAGTTTCGATATCATTTGGATTAATATCAGCAACTGAGCTTCCGTAATCATACCCACCACCACCAGTCGCCTGATTGGCCGTGTTTATATTTTTATTTAGGATAGGAACTCCATCTACAACAAAAAGAGCTTGATTATCTCCCAAGAGAGATTTATATCCTCTTGTAACAACATTTATAGAACCTCCAAAGTTTGTACTCTGTTTAATTTCCAGACCTGCTACTTTACCCGATAAGTTGTTTAGAAAGTTGGTGGTAGGATTTTTATTTACAGCATCTCCTTTTACTTCTTGAGTTGCATAACCGAGAGATTTCTTTTCTCTTTTAATACCGAGGGCTGTCACTACAACACCTTCAATATCTTGCGTTCTTACAGTGTCACTTTTCTTTTGCTGAGCATTAGCAACAGCTATAGATGAGGACAATACTACAATCAGAACAGCTGATGTTATTTTCTTCATATTAAATTAATTTTGTGATACTACAAATTTGTAAAACTTTCTTAATAACACAAAAGAAAATAGTAAAAAATTAACAATACTTTAATAATCACCAAAAATAAACATCATTAAATAGTTAATTTGTGTTAAAATTTAAATATTTAATGAAAATGATATACTTAATAGCCTAAATAATTACTGAAATAAGACTAGTCTACAAAAATACTACACTAAATCAATAAAAAGTGATATAAATGCAATAAAAACAAGAGAGACACAAAATAACTATTTAACAAACAATCACTTACAAAATAATTATAAAAATTAAAAGAAAGATTAATACACCTGAATAGTTATAAAAATGAGCAACCATATAGATACGATGATTTGCATAATAAATATTTTTTTCAATTAATTTATTAATATTAGTATAAATTATGAAAACAATGAACTAAAAAAACCGCCAAAAAGCGGTTTTTTAAATATATTAAAAAATATTCTAGAATTTAATTTTGATTCCAGAAAGGAGTGTATTGATTTTTTGTAAATACAACATCACTCGCAATATTTGGAACATTTGCAGAGTTCGTTGCAAACTCAGAGTTAGGATAAACTAACCTATATGGTCTTCTTGGCTTAACTGCATTTACAGCCACAGGGTTATATGGAAGCTCTGTCCTATTATACTCTATATACATTTCAGTAGGGTTTACATTTGTAAGCGCTAACCATTTTTGCGTCATAATGGCTTCCATTTTTTGAGCATCAGTTCCTACCCATCCCAATCCCGGCTTAGCAGAGATCGCTGTAAGATAAGAACTTACAGTACCAGGTGCAATCCCCATCCAAGTACAAGAAGCTGTAATTGCATCATTAAAACTAGCTTGCCCCCCTGTAAACAATGAAGGATATTTTAACGAAGCTTCAGTTAGTAAAAGCTTTGTTTCCGCGAGCGACATTACTACTCCACCTTTTGTATTAGCAGCATTAAGTATAGCTCCGGCACTACCTGACGTAGTTCCAAAAATACCTCCAAATAATTTCGAAACAGTCTGATTGTCAGTTGGCGCGCCTGGCTGACCTGACGTAGCGCCCTGTCTTACGCCTTTTACCCTAACACTTCCATTATAATTTACACGTGTAAATAGTCTAGAACCTCTAGGATCAGTAATTCCATTAAATTTTTGATATTCTGCAATCGTACTATTTTCAACATTCCCATTTAAAGCAATTGCCAGATGTTCAGAAGATGTAAGCACTATATGATTCGTTACCTCCGTAGGCGTTGAATTAAAAAAATAGTTAAATGCTACAGGATTTAATTTATCATTATTAGCTGTTGAATAACCAGGATTCTCTACAACGTCTACCGTTAATAAGCCTGCCCCATTACTCGTAGCAGTACTCAGTGAAGCCAATTGATTATTTCGGTATGTAGCTAAATCACCAGTAACTTTTGACATTCTTAACAAAAATCTAAGCTTAACAGTGTATGCAAAAGATTTCCATTTGTTCATATCTCCTCCAAAAATAATATCCTTAGATCCAGGATTGGCAGCGTCAGGATTATTTGCATTTATTAAGGTTACCGCTTCATCTAAATTGGAAATAAGCGATTTATAAATATCTACATCTTTGTCATATTTTGGAGCAAGGTTAGCTTGGCCTTTAAACGCTTCAGTATATGGAGCATTACCGTATAAATCCACAATATATTGCATATAGAAGGCCTTCATAATTTTTGCCATGGCAACATATTTATCCTGTACATGTTTTTCATTAGGATATTTCTCAATCGCTACAAAATTATTAACATTTTGATAGATATTATCCCAAATACCATCATAAAACTGACTGTTTACCGCGGACAAAGAAAATTCATTTGTATATAAACCTCCATAATGATATACGTCGCCAGCCCAAGAGTTCATCATTAGATTCCCAAACTGCATCATATCTCCAGCTTGCGCTCTGTAAGACTGCGCAACTGCCCCAGGAAATATTAATTCAGGAGTAATATTTTCTGCATGGATATCATTTGGATTTTCATTAATATCCAAATAATTATTACAAGACGTTAAAGATGCAGCCACAATAAGTGACGAAATTATATATTTAATTTTGTTCATTTTATAATTTTTAGAAAGTTATATTAAAATTAAAACCAAAATTCCTAGCAGTTGGATAACGAGAAACAGCTAAGCTAGCTCCGGTTTGCATTTCAGGATCACCAAAGTTTCTATTATCTTTAGCATACACTACAAATGGATTTCTGGCATAAACTCCAATACTCATACTGTTAATAAATGTATTAGAAAGAACTGATTTTGGAATAGCATAACTTAGAGCAATTTCCCTAATTTTCAATGCTGTACCATCAATTACAAATTCTTCTGCGATATCATCTCCATAATTAGTAGTAAAATAATTCACAGCTCCAGCATATGTAGGATCATTACCAACAGTAGTTGTGTTAGGAACATAAACGGGATTTGAAGCACTTCCAGTATTCTGAACCGAATTAGGAATAACATATCCTTTAGAACGGTCAAAGTCAGCCTGTTTTTCCAAAGTTCCTACATATGACATTAAATTTTTCGCTTCAGATACAAAGCTATTTCCAGTTCTATAATCTGCAACTGCACTAAGCGTAAAACCTTTCACCTTTACAGATGTACTAAACGCTAAAATATAATCAGGATCAAGCTTTCCTAAAACTTTATACTGACTACTTACAACAGGTATTCCTAAATCATCTACTATAATTCTACCTTCAGGATCTCTCTGATATGCAGTTCCCATAATTGTATTTGCGCTTCCTCCTAAAACAGCATAAAGTCCAGCTGGAATCCCTTGTCCTGAAGCTCCTCTAGGAACGGAAGTTGCCCCGTTTTCTAAACTCGTTACAACCGATCTGTACTGAGCATAAGAACCTTTTAAATTCCACTCAAAATCTCTAGATTTGAATGGTGTTACTCCTAACTCCAATTCAAAACCTCTGTTTCTCATCGCCCCAGCATTATCCAAAACATTACTAAATCCTGTAGCGTTAGACACCCCGCTATTAGTAATCAATCCGTCGGTTTTAGTTTGATACACCGAACCATCAAAAGTAATTCTATCTTTAAAGAATCCTAAACTTAAGTTTCCTTCAACCGTATTATTAAATTCTGGTTTTATATCCTGTGATACAGGTGTTGTGTTAATGATATAAGAAGAAAGCGTTCCAAAAGGAAAACCAGTCGGGAAAGCCCCCACTTCGTCAACTGCATAAGCATCCAATATAGAGTTACCTGTTCTTGTATACCCTCCACTTACTTTTGCATATGTAAGTACACCGCTACTTGTTAAATTTTTAAATAATTTTGTAGGAATAAATGATGCCCCAACTGAATAATAAGGATACCCTTCATTTCTCATAGGCTTTGGAGCCTGCCCTACTATTGGCGTTTCTCGAATACTTAAAACAGAAGATTGTTCATATCTAAATGTTGCATTAAGGAAAAGATAATCCTTATAGCCTAGATCTAAATTAGAAAACCATGCAACGCTTCTTTTTCTCATCATTCCATTTTCAAGATTATACCATGGAGTTGAGTTCAGAACGTTTTGAATATTATACCATCCCGGGATTTGTAAATTGGTACCACCCACTTGAGCATAATCCTCTTTTGCATCCTGCATATTATTACCCAAATTAAGTTTGAAATTCAAATCATCCGTTAGGTCATAATTAAAGTTTAACATTAAATCACCATAATATTTCCAGGCTTTAGTTACTGATTTATTATAAGCTGATGCAATAGCTGCAGAACCATAATCTAAAAAGTTAGTCCCATCATATGGAGTTCCAGTATTAGTATATGGTCTTACATTCCCTGCATTATAAGCATCAGTATGGGTCTCTGTAATACTTGACACAGTAGACATATTTCCAGTATACGTAAGACTAATATTCTTGTTAAATTCGTAACCTAATGAAACAATACCATTAAACGTTGTTGTGTTGTTATCATTACGTAGATGATCTCTTAACCAGTAGGGGCTATAAGAGAATCCGGTCCAGTGTCCGTCCATTCCTCCAGCTTCGTATCTTCTAACATCAATATTGGTAGGAGTCTGAATCAATTGTCCAAAAAGATTACCTCCTGTTTGCGATGTATTTTGATCGATAAGATTAAATGTAGCGTCAATCCTTAATTTACCTAACTGCTTTCCTCCTTTATAGAAGAATGTATTTCTTTTAAGCTTGTCTCCTTTAATCATGAAATCATTTTCCACTCTATTAAAAGATAAAAAAGAATAAGAATCCGCACCACCCGCATTTACAGAAATACCATTTTGTAATAATACACCATTTCTGAAGAATTTATCAGCATTATTCTTTCTTGGTGCATACGGGCTATATATTATACTACCATCAGCTTGAGGTAGACCAGCAACTAACAGTTGACCTCCAATTTGAGGATCATTATAAGCAGGCCCCCAGCTACCATTTTCATAAGGTACCCAGTTAGTTCCTCCATATTCCACATCGCTAAAGTCTGTAGGCTCTCCAGTCCAACCTTGGCCATACAATTGTTGGCGAATTGGTGTTTTATAAATTGTAGATACATCTACGGAAGATGTTAGACTAAACTGTATTTTTTCAGATTTTGTCCCCTTCTTTGTAGTAACAACAATAACCCCATTACTACCTCTCTCACCATACAGAGCTGACCCCTGTTGACCCTTTATAACATTCACGCTTTCAACAACCTCAGGAGGTAATTGTTGGAAAATACTTAGTGTAGATATAGCTCCATCAATAACAACCAATGCTTCATTATTTCCTGATATTGATCTCGGCCCCCTAATCGTAACAGTAGCCTGGCTATTAACAGAGTTACTAGTAGTATTAATCTGTAAACCAGCCACTTTACCTGTTAAAGCTTGTGCAGCATTGGGATTTACTGCTTGATTTAACTCTTTGTTATCAATCACTTTATTACTAGTAACAATAGCATCTTGTCTTTTTTTAAGACCAAGAGCTCCAGTCACAACGACTTCACGTATGTCCTGCGTTCTCAGAGTATCACCTTGTGTATTTTGTGCGTTCACAACCACAAAAGATGAAGTCAGAACTATAGCTAAAACACTTGTAGTTAATTTCTTCATATTTAAACTGATTATTTTTTTTATTAATTGCAAATATGTAAAACTTTCTTAAATTAACCAAATTATTTGTTAAAAATATTTAAAATTTTAAACGATTAAATACACTTATCCATTATATTTAAAAATATGATAAAATTAATGCTAATTTAACATAAATCACTAATTCGTGTTATTTTTTAAATATGATAAAAATTTTATAACTCAACTAGAAATATTAAATAAATAAGATAAATACACTGCCATTTACACATATTGCCGCAAAATATATTTTTCTTTATTTTTACAAAATATTATAGTGTTTTATATATTATTTTAATGGATTTATTACAAAGTTGGTCAGAGAGTTACATAGAAGCAGGATGTGATGAAGTTGGAAGGGGGTGCTTGTCAGGGCCCGTGGTTGCTGCAGCTGTCATCTTAGACCACAACTTCAAACAAAGCTTAGTAAATGATTCTAAAAAATTGAATTTTAAAACCAGAATGGATCTGGATAATTATATAAAAGATAACGTTAAAGACTATGCTATCGCAGAATTACCTCCTGCATTTATAGACTTACACAACATTCTTAATGCCAGCATCCATGCAATGCATCAGGCATTAGATAAATTAACAACAAGACCGGAACTGATTCTGGTGGACGGAAACAAGTTCCACCCTTATAATTACATTCCACATCAGTGCATCATTAAAGGAGATTCTAAAATCCTTTCAATTGCTGCAGCTTCTATCTTAGCTAAAAATTACAGAGACCAGCTGATGATTAAATTACATGATGAGTTTCCCGAATACGGATGGGATACTAATTTTGGATATGCTACTAAAAAGCATCAGGACGCACTTATAAAGTTTGGCCCCACAGTACACCATAGGCAATCCTTCAGACTTAAATATGATTAAAGAGGTACAATAAAAAAGAGGTGCAAATAATTTGCACCTCTTTTTTATTATCATGATAAGATTATTTCTTCTTATTTCTCTGTTGTTCCTGAGCTCTTTGTTGTTCTTGAGCCTTCTCCATCATCTCCCGCATTCTTTTCTGGAATTTACCTTCAGTTTTTGGTTTTTCCTTATTCGCCTGGATCTGGGCATGAATTTTCTTTTCATCCAGGATCACATATTTAATAACAAGGATAATCAAGATGTTAATTGCATTGGATACAAAGTAATACCATGAAAGACCAGATGCAGAGGTATTCAGGAAGAATAAAAATGTAATTGGGAAAATGTACATTAATACTTTCATATTTGGCATTCCTTCCTGTTGAGGTTGCTGGATATTTCCTGATGTCATGATAGTATAGATTAAAATTACCACCGTACACGCTAAAGCAAAAACACTCAAATGATCTCCCAAGAAAGGAACTTTAAATGGCAATCTGATTAAATCATCATAAGCGGTCAGATCTTTTGCAAACCAGAAGCCTTTCCCTCTTAAATCAATAAAGTTAGGGAAGAAACGGAATAATGCGTAGAAGATAGGAATCTGTACCAACGCCGGCAAACAACCCGCCATCTGATTAACACCAGCCTTTCTGTAAATTTCCATTGTAGCTTGTTGCTTCTTCATCGGATCCGCATCCTTTAACTTCGCATTAGCCTCATCAATTTCAGGACGAATTACCCTCATCATAGCACTCAATTTATGTTGCTTGTACATAATTGGCGATAGGATAAGTTTAACAATGATCGTCATAAAGAAGATCACCCAGCCCGCTGTTAATCCCCAAGATGCAATAATATTATACATTGGCATGAAGAAATAACGGTTCATCCCACCGATAAATGACCAACCCAAAGGTAATATCTCATCAAAGTTTTTATCATATGATTTTAATAACGGTAAATCTAATGGCATAAAATACCATGTAAAATCCTGATTCAATTCACTCCCTGTCATTTGAACAAATCCTTCGTAGTTGAATTTTTTCAAATATTCACCCTCTTCTATTGATTCCTGATTTCCTTTACTTTGTGTAAATCCGTTTTTAGCTTCAATTACAGAAGAGAAGAATTGCTGTTTTACACCAATCCAGTTAAGAGTTTCTTTCTCTTCTTCCATGGTCGTTCTTCCATCGTAATCATAGCTCTTATAGTTATTAAATGTATAAGAAAATTCTGAGTGGGATTGTTCCTGAGCTCTACCTTTTTCTAAATTTCTCACATTATAATTCCAAAGAAAATCAGCCTTGGTATCAGAAGTTACTGAAGCCAATCCCTGAGTTCTTACTTTAAAGTCTAATGTATATTTAGGAAGTAATGTATAAATAAACTGAATAACAGCACCATTGTAATTAGCTGTCATCGTTACAGCATTTCCATTCACTGTCGGAGAGAAAACCAGGTCTTTAGTATTAATAACCTTACCCGTTTTATCCTTAAACTGAAAACCGTAGTTTGAGTTATTCTTATTGATTAAATAAAGAGGGAGATCAGCCTGATCACTTTTGTGATCATACGCTTTGTATTTTAAAAGTTCTACTTTAGAAACTTGCCCTCCCAAGCTGGAAAATTCCAATTTCAATTCATTATTTCCTAAAGTAGAAACCTGAATAGCGTTAGGAGTTACATTTGGATTGATATTACTTGCCTGAGTTTGTTTTACGGCAGTTTTTACCTGTTCAGTTTTTTGTTGCTGAGCTTTCAACTGTTCCTCTTTCTGTTGTTTATTCTGAAAATAAAACATGAATCCGAAGAGAACCAAACATAAAACCGCAAAACTAATCATTTGACTTTTATCGAGTCCGTTGTTCTGTTGCATTTTGATTTTATTAAAATTATTTTTTCATAATCCACCGTAAAATTCAACATTAAATTTCACCCTGGATTTCGAGCTGACAAAAATACTGATTTTTTATCAAAACTCTATCTTTTACTCTATTACAATATGATAAACTCAGGCTGATAATAATCAACCTGAGTTTAAATATGACGTTTAATCGATATAAATTCCTTTATTTCTTCTCACATGCTTTAATAAAAGCTCTGAATAGCGGATGCGGTGTTGCAACCGTACTCTTATATTCAGGATGATACTGCACTCCTACATAGAACGGATGATCATTAAGCTCAAGAGCTTCAACCAGTCCAGTTTCAGGATTAGTACCTGTTGCAAAGAATCCGTTTTTTTCAAATTCTTGTAAATAATCACTGTTGAATTCATAACGGTGACGGTGTCTTTCAGCTATATTCTTACTTCCATAGATATCGGAAAGTTTAGAGTTATTCTTCACAGAACACTTCCAAGAACCAAGACGCATCGTTCCTCCTTTATCAACAACATTCTTTTGCTCTTCCATTAAAGAGATCACTGGATGCTCTGTAGCAGTATCAAATTCCATAGAATTTGCTTTAGAATACCCTAAAATATTTCGTGCAAATTCAATAGTCATAATCTGCATTCCTAAACAAATTCCCAACATAGGAATTTTATTTTCTCTTGCATATTGAGCTGTCAATACTTTACCTTCTATACCTCTGTCTCCAAAACCTGGAGCAATAAGAATTCCATTAACTCCTTTTAAAGTTTCTTTGATATTTTCTTGGGTGATATCCCCACTATAAACCCATCTCACTTTTACTTCCGTCTCAAGATCTGCTCCGGCATGCTTAAATGCTTCAGCGATAGAAATGTAAGAATCCTGAAGAGAAACATATTTACCTACTAAAGCAATTTCAACAGTCTTTTTTGGATTCTGGAATTTCTTAAGGAAACTCTTCCAATCTTTAAGATCCGCTTCTTTATCACTCTTAAGATCCAATTCTTTTAGAACTACATCATCAAAGTTCTGTTTCTGAAGGTACATAGGGACTTCATAAATAGTTTCCAGATCTTTGCACTCAATTACATTATCCAAAGGAACATTACAGAACTGAGCTAATTTAGCTCTCTGATCTTTTGGTATTTTATGCTCTGTTCTGCAAACCAAAACATCTGCCATAATTCCGCTTTCCATCAATTGACGTACGGAATGCTGAGAAGGTTTTGTCTTTAATTCTCCACTGGAAGCCAGATATGGCAACAGGGTTAAGTGAATTACCATAGAATTCTTTTCTCCCAATTCCCATTTTAGCTGACGTACAGTTTCAATGTATGGCAAAGATTCGATATCCCCTACAGTTCCTCCGATTTCAGTAATAATGATATCGTAGTTCTGCTTGGATAAAATTTTAATTCTACGTTTGATTTCGTTAGTGATATGAGGAATTACCTGAACTGTTTTTCCTAAAAAGTCGCCTTTTCTTTCTTTTTCAATTACAGTCTGGTAGATTTTTCCTGTAGTAACGTTGTTGTTTTGAGAAGTGGGAGCATCTAAGTATCGCTCGTAATGACCTAAATCCAGATCCGTCTCCGCACCATCTTCGGTTACATAGCATTCTCCGTGTTCATAAGGATTCAAAGTTCCTGGGTCAATATTAATATAAGGATCTAGTTTTTGGATCGTTACATTAAAACCGCGTGATTTCAGCAATAGTCCCAGAGAAGCAGAAACAATTCCTTTTCCCAAAGATGAAGTTACACCTCCTGTCACAAAGATGTATTTAGTATTCTTTTTACTCATTAGATTAGGTTTGTGCAAAGTTATGGGAAAAAGAAATACGAGGCAATTTATTTGCTAAGAAATAAAAAAAAGGTTCCTCAAAATTACTTCAGAAACCTTTAACCAAACCAAATTATATTTAAAAAAATTATTGCTTTATTAATTCAAAATATAAATTAACATCTACATCCTTTGCAACACCCGCTCCTGTTGGATCATATTTAATATTATAATCTAAACGGTTTACTGTAAATTTTGTTTGAAAGCCTAAAATTTCTTTCCCTTGCTGATTTTTTGTTACACCACCATACGTTACCGGAATGCTGATTTCTTTTGTCACATCTTTAATAGTAAGTTTTCCTTTAAGAATGTAGGTATTATTTTTATCTTTCGTAATAGATCCGCTTTCGAATGTCATGGTCGGAAATTTCTCTGCATCGAAGAAGTCTGCACTTTTCAAATGCTTATCCCTCATTTCAACACCTGTGTTTACCGATCCGGTTACCACGCTAAAATTGAAGGCTGCCTTATCCAGATCTTTCCCTGAAGAAACCACTGTACCATCGAATTTATCAAATCTTCCTTGCACAAAACTAATCCCCATATGCTTGATATTGAAGTTAACTGAAGAATGCATAGGATCTACTTTCCAGGTTGATTGTGCAAAGCCTGCGATGCTTAAAAAAGCAAACATAAAAGCTAATAGTATCTTTTTCATTGTAATATATTTTATTTTTTACCCACCAAAGATAAAGTGATAAACCCATTCACCTCTTGACCTATGATAATTTTTTCTTTGATTTTATTTTCACATACATAAAATGAATAGCAATTACAATCAGAAAAACGACAACTGCATTCATATACAAAAGTACATTCAGAAGTTTCGCGTTTGTTTTCTCAGAAAAATAAGTAAAAGGATTAGTTCCTGATATCATCAGCATAAAAAGGTAGAGTACTTCAAATAAAATAGCAATCCTAACCACCGATTGATATGTGCTTTTAAATATGACAACCGTTACAAGTCCCACTCCGCTGCTTATTATACACCCAATAAGAACAGCCAACGAAAGCATTCCAAAATCACCGCCGGGTAAATGCAAATATCCTACGAGCCAATCTGCAAGCCATGTAGTAAGGATTGTCATTATAAAGAATATAACCACGCTTTTTATTAAAATATTTTTCATACTAGAAAATTAACCAAAAATTCAGAAGTAAAATTCAAAAAAAATTTTGAACTTCGCAGTATGGCAAAACTTAAAACAGCATATTTCTGTCAAAACTGCGGAACCCAATACTCACAATGGATGGGTCAATGCAAAAACTGCGGGCAATGGAATACATTAGTTGAAGAGGTCGTGGAAAAGGTATCCAGCAGAAGTCTTCCTTCCTCGAAAACAAAACAACACGTCATTAATATTATTGAAGTTGAAGCAATTGAAGAACCCAGGATTAAAACACCCTCCGAGGAGCTCAACCGGGTAATGGGAGGTGGAATTGTTTTAGGTTCTGTTACTTTGATCGGAGGAGAGCCGGGAATCGGAAAATCGACATTGCTTTTACAGCTGGCATTAAAAATGAAGAAGAAAATATTTTATGTTTCAGGAGAAGAAAGCGCCTCACAGATCAAAATGAGAGCAGACCGGTTATCTGAAGTTCAAAACCCAAATTGCTTCCTTTACACCGAAACTTCATTGGAAAAAATATTACATGAAGCCAAAAAATTAGAGCCTGATTTTATCATTATCGACTCCATTCAAACTTTACAGTCCCAATTGATAGAAAGCTCACCGGGAACCGTTTCCCAAATCAGAGAATGTTCGAATGAGATCATTAAATATGCTAAAGAGAACAATACTCCAGTTTTTCTGGTAGGTCATATTACTAAAGACGGACAGATTGCCGGTCCAAAGGTTTTGGAACATATGGTAGATGTAGTTTTAAATTTCGATGGGGATAGAAATCATCTTTTCAGATTATTACGGGCTAATAAAAACCGTTTTGGCTCCACCTCGGAAATTGGAATCTATGAAATGATTTCCCAGGGCTTAAAAGAGATCAAAAATCCATCTGAAATTTTAATTACAAAAAAATTCGAGGAGCTTTCCGGAAACTCCGTAGCTGTAACGCTTGAGGGAAATCGCCCTATGTTATTGGAGATTCAGGCACTGGTAAGCACGGCTGTTTATGGAACACCTCAGAGGAGTTCTACCGGATTTGATGCTAAAAGATTGAATATGTTGCTTGCCGTATTGGAGAAGAGAGCCGGATTTCAGCTTGGTGCTAAAGATGTTTTTCTCAACATTACAGGGGGAATAAAGACAGATGACCCGGCCCTTGATCTCGCTGTAGTAGCCTCTATCCTTTCATCTAATGAAGACATTGCAATATCCGAACATTTTTGTTTTGCCGGGGAAATCGGACTTAGCGGCGAAATCAGACCTGTTGCTCAAATTGAACAACGCATCTCGGAAGCTGAAAAATTGGGATATGAAAAGATCTTTGTCTCCAACCTCAACAAAATACCTAAAAGAAAATTCGGGATTAAAATTGAGGAAGTCAGTAAAATTGAAGATTTCCATGAACGAATCTTTTAATTAAAAGACAGTCCTAAAACATCATTAATTAATTTACCAAGAAAACGTACTAGTTTCCAATTTATCGCCAAAATCCAGACAAGGATTAAATAAAAAGCATCATCACTCTTTATGAATATGAATATGAATATTCGATAGAGAGTGATGATGTTATTAAAAACAATCTTCAACCGCAGTTTCTTAGATCAATTTAATAGCAACAAAGCTCTGAAATTAAATATTTCGCAGAAATTTCGATCATCTATTGAAAAAAAATCACCACATGTTGATATTTTATATATATTTGTATATCACCATACTAAATCACATAAAATGAAAACAAAATTCACTATTTTCGTGTTGTTTTGCGCCGGCATGCTATTTGGGCAAAACAAAATTTTTCAAACAGCTATTAATGAGAATAATTTAAAAAGTAACCAAAAAGTAAGCAGGGAGCTATCCTCTTCTTATTTAGTTACAAAATACTATTCCCAAGCTCCCTTTAATTTAAAATCCGATTTACAAATCAACCTCCCGACCGGTAAAGAGATCACAGCCAAATTCAGCCGTTCTTTAACGTACAGCAATAAGAGTGAATCTTATATTTACACTATTGAAAATGATCCCAGAGCCGAACTTGTACTTTCACAATATGATCGCGTGGTAACAGGAATGTACGCTTCAGGCACAGGTGAAAAAGTAATATTCCACCAAACTGATGCAAACGTTTTTGCATTATCCGAAGTGAGCGATTCGACAATCCTCAATCAGGATTCGATTGATGATTATGTAATGGACAAAAACGAAAACTTTAATAAAGCAAATTCTAACGTTTGCTTATCAACAACCCCTGTATGCCCTGCTACCAGAGTAGATGTGATGGTAGTTTTCACTACCGCAGCAAAAAACGCATGGGGCGGGCTTTCACAGAGTAATTCGTTTGTAGCAACTGCTATCACCAATTTCAATACTGCATTAACCAATTCAGGGGTTTCCAATGTCACCATTAATCTTGTATACTCCGGAGAGATCAGCTACACTGAATCCGGAAGTTTGAGTACGGATCTTCCAAGGCTTAGAAATAATAATGATGGGTATATGGATGATGTACATACACTAAGAACCACCTATGGAGCGGATCTATGCGCTTTAGTTACCTCAACACCAACTAACACTTGCGGCTTAGGCTATGTAAATACAAGTTCTACCAACTACAGCAGTAATTCAGGGTTTTGTGTAAGCCTATACAATTGTGCTGTATCCAACTACTCACTTGCCCACGAACTTGGACACAATATGGGATTAAGACATGACTGGTACGTAGACTCCAGCACCACACCATGTGATCATCATCATGGATACACCAATAAAAAAGCAATAGATCTTGGAACTTCGAGCACTTCTTCTCAAAGATGGAGAACTATAATGGCTTATAATGATGAATGTTCCTCTAAAGGATTCAACTGTACCAGAATCAACAGGTGGGCAAATCCGGACATTAACTACAATAGTGATCCTACGGGGGTAGCAATAGGAAACACCAAGCCGGCTAATGAAGCCTTTGGATTTGCACGTTTCGCTTGTGTCGTTTCTAATTTTATGCCTGAAACACAATCTTTCCTCGCCACAAAGGAAGCTATTCATGAAACACAAGAGTTCTTACTATATCCTAATCCTGCTCATGATATGATTCAGATTTCAGGAAACAGAACCGGCAAGTATTCTTTTAAAGTATACAATTCTGCAGGCCAAAACGTAATATCAACTACGGAAACTACCATCCACCTCAAAGGATTAACTTCCGGAGAGTACTTCCTAAGTATTTATGATGACAAAAATTCTTTGATAGAAAGTAAAAAGTTTATTGTTAGATAATTTCTTTTAAATAGTTAGTTTATAAACCTTCAAATACCTTAACTTTATTTGAAGGTTTTATTTTTATAACCTGATATCCTATGAATTATTTAGCACATTCTTTTCTCTCTTTTACAGATCAGCAAATTGTCGGACAGTTTCTCGAAGATTTCATCAGAAACAAAGAGCGGTTCTCATTTCCAAAAGAAATTCAGGATGGGATTACCTTACACAGAGCTATTGATACTTTTACAGACTCCCATCCGGCTATTCATGAAGCTAAAAAAATATTCAGCCCTTTGGTAAGACTATATGCAGGAGCATTTGTAGATGTATCTATGGATCATTTTCTGGCTAATGACTTCAGTCTTAATTCACTGCAAGGCTGGAAAAACCATTCCCTCCGGGTTTACAAGGCTCTTAATGAAAATCAAGAATGGCTTCCTGAAAATTTTAAGAGAATGTTAGTAAAGATGGAAACAGAGGATTGGCTATATAATTACAGAGAAGATTGGGGAATAAAATTCAGTATTCAAAATGTTCTTAACAAAGCACAATATCTGGAGAAAGATATTCCTGTATTCGAAGCATTTTTAAAAAATAAAGATCTTCTTCAGGAATGTTACAATAATTTTTTTCCGGATTTACTTGAGCATACAAGAGGAATCAATGCTCTTTTACAAATAGACAATTAACCCTTAAAATAAAAAAGCACTTACGTGAGTAAGCGCTTAATAATCTTCTGTATTTCGCTAAAAATAATTTGATATGAAGATTATATTTTAATTAGTCAATTTTATTGCCAAAATGTTACAAACAAACATTTGTTAGTTACAAAATAAAAACATTTATCCCATTTATGCAAAGAAAAACTAATATTGAAATCTATACAAAAAAGCACTTACCATTAAGATAAGCGCTATATATATGTCGAATTTGTGTTGTTAGAATTTTTTGTGCCTGATCCTATCCGGAGTTTGTGGGAACTATTTCTCCAAATAGCAATAAAATAAAAATATAATGTTCTGTTTTACTATTTCCAATTTTTATAATTACGTTGAATCCATCGATAGCCCAATTGTGTCATTTGGAGGATTACCTATTTTCAGAATCCGGGTTAAATAATTTTTTGCTTCATCTGCATAAAAAACACCTGATGTCTTTATTGTATTAACCCCTACTTGTTCTTTAATTAAAGTACATGTGGGATAAAAATGCAAGAAAAAATTACTTTCTTTATTTTCCATATGCAATATTGTTATTTCTAACAACTAAGAATTAATACAATTTTTAAAACTTCTTTAAATCCAATACAAAATATATAATATATATAATTTTATAAAAAATTAACATATCTAAACCCTATCAAATATAAAAAAAATTATTTAATAAACACACATAAAGATCAAATATTAAAAAATATTAATAATATTAATTAGTCACTATTAATAGATTTAACAAAATATAGAAAATCCTTAATTTGCAAATATTTAAGACCTTTAAATATCTAAAATAAATGTTAAAAAAATAAAAATCCTTTATTTTAATATTTCTCAAATATATAAATTTAATATTTATCACGCAATGGTGTATTAATTTTCATCAAAAAAGAATATTATTAGAAAAAATACACATGTACAATTACATATACACTTGAAAGCGCATTAAATACATTATTGGAACTGTTGATACAGATATCGATTGGGATAGGATAATTTTTCACTTTTCCTTTTCCCATTCAAAATAATATGGACAATGTTGATCTGATCATCAAACAGATTATACAAAAAACTAACTGCAGCTTCAACTTTCTTAGGCATATTAACAGATTCCGTTTCCAAAAAAATATTCACAGATTCATTATCCTCTTCATATCCCAGATAATTTACCCTTAAGAACTTACCGTCGGACTTTAGTTTCAGATATTCTGCACTATAATTTTTTAAAGCGTCATCCAACTGAACCTTATACTTCGGATCATTAAAGTGGAAAGACTTGTTGTATTTTTTACCTAGGGCATTTTCCAGATCATCCAGAAAAAAACGCCCGGTAACCTCGAATGTCTTTGATTTTGTATTATAATTGATTTCAACGGAACCTACATGATAGGGATGCTTTATAATAGTAAAAGAATACAAAAAAACAAGAGGAATAAACAGTATCCACAAACCTTTCATAAAAACAGACTTAATTATTTTTCGAAATTAATCATTATTTTCGTACGTTTTACAGTACATTATATCATGCAGGACTTTTTATTCTATTTAAAACTTGGTTGGGAACATATCATTTCTTTAGATGCGCTTGATCACCAACTTTTTGTTTTAGCTTTAATTGCGGTTTATTCTTATAAGGATCTCAAGAAAATTCTAATCCTGGTGACAGCATTCACAATAGGTCATTCCATAACATTAGCATTAAGTATCCTTGATATAGTAAGAGTGCCTTCAAATTGGGTAGAGTTTTTAATTCCGCTAACAATAGTCCTTACAGCATTAGGTAATATTATTATGAAGAATAAAAAGCAGGCCCTGGACAAAACAAATTATTACCTGGCTTTATTTTTCGGACTTATTCACGGAATGGGATTTGCCAATACTGCAAGAGTGATGATTGCAAAAAGCCAGAGTATTGCGATTCCTCTTTTAGGATTTAATATTGGTTTGGAAGTAGGACAGATTGTAATTGTTTGTGCTATTTTAATCTTGCTGTTTATTGCATTAACATTATTCAAAATTAATAGAAAAGATTGGATACTCTTTATATCGTCCGGTGTTTTTGCCCTGGCATTAAAAATGACAATAGAAAGAATTCCATTTTAAGACTTATTGATTGATATTTTTTCAAGTAGTTATTGTTATATTTGAAAATTATTAAATCATTTCGGTCATGAGACTAAAAGTAACCCTACTTTCTGTATTCACATTTGCAGGTTTAGCAGCCCAAAATATTCAAAATAACCCGGGAAGTAATCACGGAAATAAGTTTGAACAATTAGGAACCATTTTACCTACTCCAAATATTTATAGAACTGCTTCCGGATCTCCGGGACATGGTTACTGGCAAAACAGAGCAGATTATAATATTTCCGCCTATCTGGACGAGGATAAAAGAAACCTGAAGGGCTCCGAAACGATTACTTATTATAACAATTCTCCTGACGACTTAGATTATATATGGTTACAATTGGATGAGAACGAGGCATCAAGCATCAACAAAGCCAATTATCCTACTTCTACAACCCTTCCTAAAACCATAAATGACCAGAAGTTAAAGATAACGGAACTTCCGGAAAAGGACAATGGCTACGGCATTCATCTGGAAAAAGTAACCGACGAAACCGGTAATGCATTACGGTATACTGTAAACAAAACCATGATGCGTATTGATTTGCCTAAAATCCTGAAAAAAGGAGAAAAATTCACGTTAAAAATAGACTGGAATTACAACATCACCAACAGAATTAAAATGGGTGGCCGTGGTGGCTATGAAAACTTTCCTGAAGATGGAAATGATTTGTACACAATGACACAATGGTATCCAAGGATGTGTGTTTACAGTGATTTTCATGGATGGCAGAATCACCAGTTTACAGGAAGAGGAGAATTCGCCCTTGCCTTTGGAAATTTTAAAGTTTCAATGAATGTTCCTGCAGATCATGTTGTAGGAGGTACCGGAGAGTGTAAGAATTATGAACAGGTATTATCTTCAGACCAACTATCCCGATATAGAAAAGCCCAAAGCTCATCAGAGCCTGTAGAAATTGTAACGCTCGATGAAGCGAAGAAAGCAGAAAAAAACAGATCAAAACAAAGAAAAACCTGGGTTTTTGAAGCCAATAATGTAAGGGATTTCGCATGGACGTCATCCCGAAAGTTCATCTGGGATGGAATGGGCGTGGTAATACCGGAAAACAATAATAAAGTAATGGCTATGAGCTTCTATGGTAAAGAGGCTTACGGACTTTACAGAAAATTCTCTACAAAAGCTGTTGCACACACAATAAAAACTTATTCAGAATTCACGATTCCTTACCCTTATCCGGTTGCTCAGTCTGTAGAAGCGGCAAATGGTATGGAATATCCTATGATCTGTTTCAATTTTGGAAGAACTGAGAAAGATGGAACTTACTCAGAAGGAACCAAAAATGGTATGATCGGAGTAATCATCCATGAGGTAGGACACAATTTCTTTCCCATGATCATTAACTCCGATGAAAGACAGTGGACCTGGATGGACGAAGGATTGAACACCTTTACAGAATATCTTACGGAAGAAAGATGGGATAACAAGTTCCCTTCAAAACGAGGACCTGCATGGACTATTGTGGATTACATGAAACTACCAAAAGATCAGCTGGAGCCTATTATGAGTAACTCTGAAAACATTGTTCAGTTTGGCCCTAATGCCTACTCAAAACCCGCAACTGGCCTGAATATCCTTCGTGAAACCATTATGGGCAGAGAACTTTTTGATAAGGCCTATAAAACTTATGCAAAAAGATGGGCTTTTAAACACCCGGAACCTGCCGATTTCTTCAGAACAATGGAGGATGCAAGCGGAGAAGATCTGGATTGGTTCTGGAGAGGATGGTTTTACGGCACAGATCCTGTTGACATAGCTATTGATAAGGTAACCATTGCCACTCCCGATTTAGATGCCGTACCTGCACCTAAAGAAGTAAAGTACAAAGTCGACAAAGCTCTTGTTAATGATTTTGAAGACCTTTCCAAAATCAGAAACAGAGAAGATAAAAATATTACGTTCTATGTAGACAAGGATAAAGAAGCTCAGGATTTCTACTATCGTTACGATCGTGGCCAGGAAAAAGTGGACCAGAATAAAGAATACTCCCTTACACAGGACAATGATATGGCTCTTGATAAACAGCAAAAAGAAAAGTTCAAAAACATTCAAGCTTATCAAATTGACTTCGTAAACAAAGGAGGACTGGTGATGCCAATCATTCTGGAATTTACTTTTGAAGATGGAACGAAATTATACGATAAATCTTCCGCTCAGATCTGGAGGCTCAACGAACAAAAGGCTACAAAGACTTATTATTTTGAGAAAAAATTAAAGTCTATTCAGCTGGACCCAATGCGTGAAACAGCAGATATTGACACTTCAAATAATTTCTGGAGCAATGATGGTAGTACGTCTGAGACTTCCAGATTCCAGGTATTCAAACAAAAACATGAAGGGGCAGTAAGAGGCGGTGCCAATGGAAAAGTAAATCCAATGCAGGCCGCAGGAAAAAAATAACCCTAACCATAACTATGAAAAAACTCATTCTTGTAATGCTGATGATTACAGCATCATTTTCTTATGCACAATCTCTACAGATTTATACGGGAAAAAGAGATTTCCTTCCCATAGAAATACTCATGGAGGATGGAAGCATAAAAAAAGGATTTGCACAAGATTTTACACTCCCAGATCCTGTCACTTTCTCGATTCAGTTTATTGGAAAAACTTCAGCAAAGGGTGCCCATTTGGACAGAAAAGAAATAAAATTCAAATCTTCTAAAACAGACCCGGAAATACAGCTTATTCCGGTTACCGTTATTAAAAGCCTTATCTATACCAATGAAGACACACATGAAACTTTCCAATTGGATAAACGTATTGTAAGGAAGATTAACAATAATTTAGAGCTGGAATCCGAAGGGAAAGTGCTCATGCTTCCCTTAATAAAAAAAGGAGACATCAATTTGTACGGTTTTAGGAATATCGTATGTAAAGCAAATTTCGGAGACAGCTTTGCTACTGTTTATAACGGAAACGAAAATAATTGTTCCCTGGTCGCTGTAATGACCTATATCAGTAAACCGGATGACACGGTGGCAATATCACCAGCAGACTATGATTCTGTAACTCCTTTTTCTATTTTTAATTTAAAAAATATTTATAAAAAATATTACAAAGCATACGAACTCATTGGAAAGGATTGTCCTGAATTTTTAAAAAAAGTTGATCAGGCAAGAAGTGAAGATTATTTTTCCAATAAAACTTTCAAAGAAAACAAGAAAGCTCTGGAAGAAGAAAAAAAAGAAGCATTAAGAGGAAAAAAAGGAGTAGAAATCACCAAACTAAACCTGCAATTCAGCACAGAATTATATACTAAAATGTACGGAAAACTAATAGAAGATTATCAGGAATCCTGTCATTGATTATCTTTTGTCCAAAGGAATCTTTATTGTAAAAACCGCTTTAAAGCGGTTTTTTTATTTTCCCAAATGCTCTTTCAGTATCTTTTTATAAGTTCTTCCCAGAGGAATTTTATCTCCACTTTTAAGGTAGACGCTTTTCACATCATAAGATTCAATATGAGAAGCCAATATGATATAAGATTTATGCACTCTGATAAATCCAAAAGCCTGAAATTTTTCTTCAAAATTTGACATCCTGTCGAGGATCATATATTTTTTCAAAGAGGTTACTAAAATAATATACTCCCCAAATCCCTGTACCCAAAGAATATCTTTTAGAAAAACCTTATTCATGATATAATTGGATTTAAACATGATGAAATCTTCTTTTTCTGAGTGTTCTGCAGAATTTTTAAACTGTAAAAAATCTTTGGCTTTGTTGATGGCTTTCCTGAAGGTTTCAAAATCTACAGGCTTTACAAGATAATGCACAACATCAAGCTCAAAAGCTTTTACCGCATGTTGGGTCTCCAGGGTCATAAAAATACAGAGAGGTTTATAAGGAAGCTGTTGCAATAGCTCTACTCCATTAATACCCGGCATATTAATATCAAAAATAACAAGATCCACCACATTCTCTTTTAAATATTCCAATGCCTTCTCCGGTTCCTGAAAAGAGCTTTGGAGATCCACACCTTCTATTTGATCACAATATTGCCGGACAAGTTGCAACGCAGGATATTCATCATCCACATTAATCACGGATAGATTAGCCATTCAGATCAATTTTTAAAGTTGTTTTGTATCTGTTATTTTCAATCATTTCTGAAGAAAGAATATATTTTCCCGGATAGTATTTTTCCAGTATCTGGGTGATTGCTTCATTTCCCAACCCGTAATATCCGGTTTCTCCCAAAGCTTTTTTTTCCGGAACAGAGTTGATAATTTCGAAGAACAAATCACGGTCGTTAATAGCATATATAACTTTTATGAAGCTATTGGGATCCAGACCGATTCCTGAATGTTTCAAAGCATTTTCAAAGAAGGTCAAAAAAACGGAAGGTGGAATTTCAATTAATTCCAGTGTTTCCTCATTCCGGATATCAAAATCTATATTCAGTTGGTTATCATATTTCAACTGGTACAACATGGTAAGAGAATGAATTGACGAAAATTCCTGGGCCAGACTAATTCTTTCTTTTCCGCTGTCATAGATAATATATTGAAGAAGCTTACTGAGCTGCAGGATGGAATCTGAAGTTTTTCCCGATGGGATAAAACTGTTCGCATATATATTATTTAAAGTATTCAATAAGAAATGAGGATTCATCTTTGATTTTAAAAGATCAAAGTAAAGCTGTTCTTTTTGTTCCCCAAGATCCACAACATTTTGCTCTATAAGGAATTTATCTTTTGTAATCCCTAAAAAGGAGGCAACAAGAATCACAATTCCCTGCGCCGTATATACATTAAAAAGGAAGTTGGTGTTGGAAAGAGTTTCACTAAAATTCATTTTAAAAATGGTAGGCTGTAACAAAATCCTGAAAAGACTTGACATCAAAAAACAGATCAAGGCATACAGGATAAACTCCGGATATTTATTCGATAGGTAAAAGTGAGGAACCAGATAATAATACACCAGATAATAAATCCCAATATTAAAAATCATTACAGATAAAACACTCCAAATAAGCTCCGGGGTATCAAGAAAGTAATTTTCCGTAAAAAAAGTGATTAAAATAAAGACAAAAAAGAAGAAAACATGCTGAAACCTCAAAAGAAAACCCCAACGGTAGTCCATCAGTTTTTTCAGAATCTTATCACTAAATAAAACCCTGAAAAACAACAGTATAAGTATAATATTTACAATTAAAAACATTCTAAAAACGTGATTTCTTGGGTTCTCAAATATAAGATGTTTTTTAACAGAAAATGCAGTTCGCTGATAAAATAGGTCATTGATTGAAAAATTAAAAACCCGGTAAATCGAATAAATATATTTGAGAAGTAACAATATTAACCCAATATTATATGAAAATTAAGAGAAAATTAATTTTTATTTTTTTATTAGTGCTTCATCATTTTTATCAAGGTCAAAGCACTGATACATACAATATGTGGTTCCAATATATCATGACTGCCAAGGTGTCTGACAAAAGTACTTTAACAGCCCTTACACAATACCGTTCTTTTGACCTGGCTTACGACAAAAGACTCTTCCTCGTCAATGCATATATGGATTATGAAGTAACCAAAGGAGTAAGACCTGCCGTAGGAGGTATGTTTCTCATTTTGGATTCCTACCAGACAGAAGATCAGAAAAAGACCCGCTATGAGAAAAGAGCCTTTCAACAGGTAACCCTGGACCATGATATCGGCAGATCTTCCGTTTCCAGCAGATTCCGTATAGAAGAGCGTTTCCTGAATAATCCTGACGAATTTGTATTAAGGGTCCGGTATCTCATCTCTATGAGAATCCCTTTCAACAGAAAGGGTGAAAAAGAAAGACTGTATGGAATTCTAAAAAATGAGATAAGGATGAACATCAAAAAGGAAGACCCTTTCGACAGTAACCGTATCACCGCAGGGCTTGGAATAAAAACAGGGAAAAACTCGGCAATTGAACTGGCTTTCATTAATCAGTTATCTCCGGGCAGAACCAGTAATTACGGATACATAGGGTTCAGAAACAGTTTTGATTGGAGAAAAAAACAAAAATAACCGGACATCAATTTAAAAAATTTAATATTTAATATAATGCTATGCTAACATTTCTTGGGTTTCTGATGATCTTTATTTTCATGGTTCTTATCATGAATAAAAAAATGACACCACTTACTGCTTTGGTAATTGTTCCAGTAGTGATTGCTCTTATTGCAGGATTTGGCGATGAGCTGGGTGACATGATGAAAAATGGGGTTAAAGAAATCGCACTTACAGGCGTAATGCTGATTTTTGCAATTCTCTATTTTAGTTTAATGATCGATACAGGATTATTTCAACCTTTAGTTAACCTTATTTTAAAAGCAGTCGGAGACAACCCAATCAAAACAACCATCGGAACAGCGATCCTTACAACATTAGTTTCTCTGGATGGAGATGGCTCTTCTACTTATATTATCGTAGTGGCAGCCATGCTTCCCCTATATAAAAAACAGGGACTGAATCCCCTGATCCTTACCTGTATCATAATGCTTGCAGGAGGTATCATGAATATCCTTCCATGGGGTGGTCCCACAGCAAGGGTTATGAGTTCCCTCAAACTGGGTCACACAGAGATTTTCGTTCCCATGATTCCGATTATGGTCCTTGGTATTTGCTGGGTAATCTTTGTGGCTTATATTTTAGGACTGAAAGAAAAAAAGCGTATTGCAAAATATGGAAAATACACAAAGTACAGCAATAGCGATATCGCAGGTGAAACGGATCCAGCCCTTCTTCGCCCTAAACTGATCTGGATTAATCTTGCCCTTACCATCGTATTGTTAACGGTAATGATTTTAGATATTGTTCCTTTGGGAATTGCCTTTATGATTGCTTTCTGCATAGCTTCTGTTATCAATTACCCTAAATTAAAAGACCAGCAGAAACTCATGTCCAAACATGCAGGAAATGCATTATCTGTGGCAGGAATGATCTTTGGAGCAGGGATTTTCACTGGGATCCTCAATGGATCGGGTATTATGCAGGCTATGGGAAATAGTATGATAGAAATCGTTCCGAAAAGCATGGCAGGCTCTTTAAATATTATTACTGCTGTCTTCAGTGTTCCCCTTACCTTTTTCCTGACTAATGATGCTTATTATTTCGGGATATTACCCATTATTGCAGCAACCGGACAACAACTGGGAATCCCACCTGATATTCTGGGAAGAGCAAGTCTTGTCGGACAGGCTTCTCATCTTCTGAGCCCATTGGTTCCGTCAACTTACCTATTGGTCTCTCTCGCCGGTGTGGAATTTTCTGATCATTTGAAATACACATTGAAATGGGCTATCGGATCTTCCATTATCATGTTATTAGGAGCTTTGCTTCTTGGGATAATATAAAATTTATATATATTTATATTGAATTGTCCGTTTATCCAGCGAAAAAAACTCAAATGAATCTTTTCCATACAAAAAAAACATTCACCAGCCGATATTTAAAGAATCTTTCTTTGTATGTTTTCGTGGCTATTATCTGTGGTGTTTTTACAGGACAATACCTTCCCGAGATAAGCGGTAAATTAGGGATAATCAGCCAGTATTTTTTTTTGGTTCTGGAGTCGATCATCCTGCCTATTATTTTTATGGCAGTTATTTACGGGATCTGTCACCTGGCAGATATAAAAAATGCGGGGAGCATTGTATGGCAAACAATTCTCTACTTTTTTATCATCAGCTCTGTGGCTATTACCATAGGATTTATTTTTGGACTTGCTATTCAGCCCGGTTCCCATACGGGAATTCAGATCGTTAAAACAAAAGTAATTCTTCCCAGTAGGTTTGAAATTAATGACTCCTCCCTATCTTCTGTGATGTATCGCAACAGGTACGCTATTTTCCTTATAGCTTCAATCATTATCGGCATATGCATGAACCTTTCAAAAAGACGAAAGAGTTTTCTGAATATCCTTGATAAAGGACTTGTTATTTTTTATCATATTATTAAATATTTATATATCATTCTTCCGGTTATCATTTTCTGTAACATTGCTTACGGCATTTCTGTATATGGAATTAATACCCTGCTGCCATTAAGCAAAGTTGTGGGAACCGTATACCTTGCCGATATTGCTTTTATCTTCGGAGTTTTAGGACTGGTTTCTTATATCTTTAAATTCAATTTGCTCAAATTTTTGGTAAGCATTAAAGAAGAGATCATTTTGGTTATAACCACTTCTTCTTCCAAAACAGCTTTTCCTATCATTTTTGACAAGATGGAATCTGAGGGATACAGCAAAAAAATTTTAAGATTCATTATTCCCCTGGGGTACAATTTCAACCTCGCAGGTGCCTGCATTTATATTTCTGTAGCCTGCTGTTTTCTGATTCAGTTTTATAATATTTCATTAAGCTTCAATGATTACTTATGGCTTTTTGTTATCATTTCTGTTACATCTAAAACAGCTTCCGGGGTTCCGGGGTCAGGTTTTCTTGCTCTTATTTTTACTTTGAACAGGTTTGGAAAGATCCCTGCGAATGATATTGCATTGCTTTATAGCGTAGACCGTTTCATGAACGAGGCGAGGTCAGTAACCAATTTTATTGGTATTGCCGTTTCCGGAGCCATTATTTCAAAAATAAATCAGCCCATAGAAAAAAACGCCCCATAAAAATGAAGCGTTTTTTATATTACTTGTGTTTTGTTTCTTCAAGGTGATCCTTTCAATTTCCCCAATTATTTCTTGCCCAGATCACAAGTGCCGGCAGCATATCTCCCCCTGAAGCCACAGAATGAAGATCAGATCCGAAAAGTTCCCAGTCGGTTTCATTACCATGATGAACACCTATGGCATACATCTGTCCATTGGTGAACCAGCTATATAACGGTGATCCCGATGCACCACTTGCCTCGTCTGCATAGCTTTCTATCTGTGTACTATCCACACTATTTCCATCCGGAAGCTTTACATCATCTCCGTCATCATCATCCACAACACTGATGCTGCTCTGATAAGTAGGTCGGTTTTCTCCTTTATCATAAGGATATCCCGTCATGGTCCACACATTCATATCTTCCCAATCGTCGTTATAACTTTTTGCCCCGAAATAACCTGTTGTATCTCCGATATTATCATACAGTTTCACCACCATCATATCATTTCCCACGTCACTTTGGTAGGCCACATAGCTTTCTCCATAAGTATAAAATGAATTTCCATAAATGGATCGTCCATCATAATATGCAGGAATCACTTTGATCATCCATGATGCATAAGGTTTTTGAGGCCTCATATGTCCGGAGGTCATTAGAATTTTTCTGCCTACCATAAATCCGGTTCCCCTTCCCTGATAATTCCATGATGAGACACTGGTTAATTTGGTATATACTTCTACCCTGCACACACAGCATTCCGGATAGGTATTAGGATAAATATTTACCCTGTCATCATTTCCGAAAATAGTTACATGATTGGCACTTTTCGTAACCAATCTGTTCAAACGGTTTCTCTTCACAGACTTCGTATTCGGAAAAACCACTTTAGGATGAAGTCCCAGTATATGAGTTTCCGGCACAAAAGCTTCAGCTTCGGTCACTTTTATTTTCTTAGTTTTAATTGTAGCACGAAGCTTTTCTACGGTAATGATCTCTTCGGATTTACCGGGAATACCCCAGTCAAAGGGTGAAATCTGGTCCAGCTGGTAAAATTCCCGGTTCAGCTTTGAGACAGAGATTTTTGCTGAGTCTTTTTTTCCGGTTAGTCTGAAGTTTTTGGCAGAATCTGTAATAAATAAGTTGCGATCCGGTTCTTTAGTCGGAAGCGGATTCTCATACTCCAATAGCAATTCCCGGGGAACCGGTGAATCAGCCGGAGCATCCCGAAAGATTTTTTTTAATTTTTCCATTGTTTCAGTTTTTATGATATTTGGTCTCACAAAGTTGAAGGAATGCATCACCAAATACCATAGTAATATCCCTGTTTTTGCACAGTATTAACCCTGCTGCCATTTACAGTATAATCCACTGGTTATCAAAATACAAAACACCAAAAACTATCTACAAACAACATCATTTTGATTGAATAAAAAGCTTATATTTGATCATGTCAAAAAACTCCTGATTGACAATAAATGTTCAGGAACATCAGAAAAACAAAATATTAACTTATGAAAAATGCTAAATTATTAAGCAGAGATGCTCAGAAAACCATCCACGGCGGAGCTGCAAGACTTGTTTGCTGCGAACGTGATGAAAACGGAAAATGTACATTATGGATCGGACCGGGACAATATTGTCCTTAGTCTCATAAATTGATCAGTAAAGTAAGCCGGAATTTTTCCGGCTTTATTTTTTTTAATCTGCCAAAATTTCACACCAAAAATAAAATTCTGCCATTTTTAACCATGAAGTATCGCCTGACAAGTACCAACCTCATTTGGCACACATTTAGAGAATTTGAAAGCAGAAATAATTAAAAAAACAGATATATTATGTCAGTAAACTTTAAACCATTAGCAGACAGAGTTTTGATCGAACCCATCGCTGCAGAAACTAAAACAGCTTCAGGTATTATTATTCCGGACACAGCAAAAGAAAAACCACAAGAAGGTACAGTAGTAGCGGTTGGTCCTGGAAAAAAAGATGAGCCTACAACTGTGAAAGTAGGTGACAAAGTTCTTTATGGAAAATATTCAGGTTCCGAATTGAAATTGGAAGGAAAAGATTACTTAATCGTAAAAGAAGGAGACTTACTGGGAATCATCGGATAAGATTCCAGATATAAGACACCAGATTTCAGATTTAAAACTGAATAAAAAATAATTTTCAAATAATGCTTGGCGTCTAACATCTGACGTCTAACATCTAATATCTAAATAAAATGGCAAAAGAAATAAAATTCGATATCGAGTCAAGAGACGCTTTAAAAAGAGGGGTTGATGCATTAGCAAATGCAGTAAAGGTAACTTTAGGACCAAAAGGTAGAAACGTAGTGATCGAAAAATCTTTCGGTGCTCCACACGTAACGAAGGATGGTGTTTCTGTAGCGAAAGAAATCGAACTTGAAGACAAGGTAGAAAATATGGGAGCTCAAATGGTAAAAGAAGTAGCTTCCAAAACTAATGATATTGCAGGAGATGGTACAACTACCGCTACTGTTTTGGCACAGGCTATCGTAAGAGAAGGTCTTAAGAACGTAGCTGCCGGTGCTAACCCAATGGATCTTAAAAGAGGTATCGACAAAGCGGTAACTGCAGTTGTTGAAAACCTAAAATCCCAGTCTCAGGAAGTGGGAGATTCTACAGATAAAGTGAAGCAGGTTGCTTCTGTATCTGCTAACAACGACGAAACTATCGGTGCTTTGATCGCTGAAGCTTTCGGGAAAGTAGGTAAAGAAGGGGTGATTACTGTAGAAGAAGCTAAAGGTATCGATACAACGGTAGATGTTGTAGAAGGTATGCAGTTCGACAGAGGATACCAGTCTCCTTACTTCGTGACTAACCCTGAGAAAATGGTAGCTGAAGTAGAAAATCCATATATCCTTTTAGTAGAGAAGAAAATCTCTTCAATGAAAGAATTGCTTCCTGTTCTTGAGCCAATCGCACAAGGTGGTAAGTCTCTATTGATTATCTCTGAGGAAGTGGAAGGTGAAGCTTTAGCAACTTTAGTGGTAAACAAACTAAGAGGTTCTCTTAAAATTGCTGCTGTAAAAGCTCCTGGATTCGGAGACAGAAGAAAAGCAATGTTAGAAGATATCGCGATCCTTACAGGTGGTCAGGTAATTTCTGAGGAGCAAGGTTTCACTATGGAAAACATCTCTCTAGATATGTTGGGAACTGCTGAGAAAGTAACAATCGATAAAGACAACACAACAATCGTAAACGGAGGTGGTGACGAAGCGAAAATCAAAGGAAGAGTAGCTCAGATCAAAGCTCAGATGGAAACGACTACTTCTGACTACGACAGAGAAAAACTACAGGAGAGATTAGCTAAATTGGCTGGTGGTGTTGCCGTACTTTACGTAGGAGCAGCTTCTGAAGTGGAAATGAAAGAGAAAAAAGACAGAGTAGATGATGCACTTCATGCAACAAGAGCTGCGGTAGAAGAAGGTATCGTAGCTGGTGGTGGTGTTGCTTTAGTAAGAGCCATCTCTGCTTTAGAAAACCTTTCAGGAATCAACGCTGACGAAACTACAGGGATCAAAATCGTAAAAAGAGCGATCGAAGAGCCATTAAGACAAATCGTTGCCAACGCAGGAGGTGAAGGTTCTGTAATCGTTGCTAAAGTAGCAGAAGGTTCCGGAGACTTCGGATACAACGCTAAAACTGACGAGTATGTAAACATGCTTGAAGCAGGAATCATCGACCCTACGAAAGTAACAAGAGTTGCTCTTGAAAATGCAGCTTCAGTATCTGGTATGCTTTTAACAACTGAGTGTGTAATCACTGAAGTGAAAAAAGACGAACCTGCTATGCCAATGGGTGGTGGAATGCCAGGAATGATGTAGTCTTAACTGCTATAAATAAATAAAACCGTTCTGCTTTTGTGGAGCGGTTTTTTGTTTGAATTACGGTTTTCCGTAAGGCAATAATATATTTATAAGTATATTTATATTTTAATGATGGCAATAGATAGCTAAAGTCAAAATAGCATTGATGCAGTATCTATTATCATTATTGATGCAATGCGTAAATTAGAAAATTAGGTGTAATTTTAAAAACCGACCACTTTAAAATAAATATGGACTTGAATGATATTCTTACAGAAAAATCTGTTGAAATAATTATTGGAAATGGAATTAAAAATGTAAGTAAAGTTTTTGATACTTTATATAAATCCACAATTAAAGCAGCAAAGAAAAAACTAAAAAAAGATGAATTTGAAGAATTTAAAGAAATATATAACTTTCAAATAGAAGAAGAAAAAGTATTAAATCAAATTAAGCATAATGTTCAAGTTAGTTTAAACTGGGCAAGTGAAATTAATTTTGGAGCTGCTTTAAAATCAAAATCATTAAAAAAAGTTTTTGTTGATATAGATTTATATTTATCACCTTTAAAAAATCGATTTGATGTTGATGAAAAAACGAAGACAATAAGTTCCAAAAAAATTTTTGAAGATATTTATAAGAACATTATAATTTATGGTGGTGCGGGTGCAGGTAAAACAACACTTTTAAAGAATTTCTATCTAGAATTTTTGAATTCTGAAAATAAAAACAACTTCTCTTGCCCATTAATGATTAGGTTCAGAGAGATTGATTATGATACACATTATAAAAATGAAAATTTCGGTCTTTACAAAATCTTACTTGATATTTTAGGGATTGAAATTAATTTTCCTCATAAATATAATGAATCATTTCCCTATGAATATTATAATAGTATTAAACAAACAATTCTTAATTTTTTCAACAACACAAATATTCTATTAGTAGCAGATGGGTTTGACGAAATACCAGATTTAGATTTAAAAAAAAGAATTGAAAAAGAGTTTGAAGAATTATCATTATCTCTAATAGATTCGAAATTTATAATGACTTCAAGAAGTAATGATTTCAATTTGAAATTAAACAACACTGACACGTTTGAAATATGCTCATTAAATGACAAGCAAATTAAATCTCTAATTAAAAAATGGTTAAATAGTCCTACAAAAGCCGAAGATTTATTTCAAAAAATAAAAATTTCACCATTTTATGATACTTCAATTAGACCTTTGACTTTATCACATTTATGTGCAATATATGAACGAAAAAAAAATATACCTGATAAACCTAAATATGTATATGATTTTGTTGTAAAACTATTACTTGAAGATTGGGATCAAGAAAGAAATATTACTAGACCTTCAAATTATGCTAATTTTTACATAGAAAAAAAGAAAGACTTTTTATCACATCTTTCATTTTGGTTAACGTATCATCTTAATAAAAATGTTTTTAATAGTGATGATATTAGAAAATGTTACAATGATATCTATATATCACATGATTTACCAAAATCACAAGCTAAGAAAGTTGTACTAGAACTAGAAAATCACACAGGTTTATTAGTACAAGTTGGTTATAATTATTTTCAGTTTTCACATAAATCATTACAAGAATATTTAACAGCAAAATATATATCGCAAACTCCAAAAATTCCTGAATTTGATGTAATTCAGAATTTACCTAATGAACTAGCCATTTGTGTGAGTTTGTCTTCTCAACCCAATATATATTTTGAGTATTTTATCAATTCATATATGAAGTTTGACTCTAGGTTTTGGGATATTTTTTTCACTAGATTAGTAGATGAAAAACCAGATTTTGATAATAGTCACTACGCTTTGTTATTTTTCTTTATTTATATTAACAAAAATAAAGATGAAAATTCATTAGTTACATTTACAAAGCTAATTGAGACTACAAATATTGCAAGGACATATAGACAATTTGAAAAGTTTTACAACAAAAGTTCTACTTACGAAAATGAAATTGAGTACTTATTTAAAGATCTAAATATTCCTTTGGATCGACGAAGTGGCCAACCAGGTAGAATATTTATAAGTAAAGATTTAATTGACAAAATAAAAGACTACGCCTAATATCGTTTTGGCGAAATGGCGGTTTAAGGGAAAAATAGAAAGTTCGTGGATTTTTATCCGCAACAGCTTTATATATTTCTTTTTTCATAATTTAGTAAATAATTAAAAGCTGTTGCTTAAATTAGTGCAAAATAGAAAATTTAGGTTTTCTAATCCGCCACTATCGCCAAGGCGTGGGACGTTATCTGCAAGCTTATGACAAACAATATCGAAAAATTTGAATATAATAATTTCACGTACTTAATCGATCATTCAAGTCAAGGAAATATACCAGAAATAATCCATAAACAGAGTATTCCTGATTCAATTTTTAAGTTTTATTCTATATCTAAATATAGTATTGAAGCATTATCTCAAAATTATCTGTACGCATCACACCCAATAGAATTAAATGACATTTTAGATAGTAGCCCTTTCTTAATCTATTCTTCACGACCAATTTCATTTGAAATATATGAGAGATTTTATAAAGACATTTTCAGGTCAAGAAAAGAATTGGAAGATTTTTATACTGATGATGTTGAATCTAGTCAGTGTAAGAAAATCATTAACCATATGTATAATATGTCTTTCAATTTGTTGGGTATAATTTCACTGTCAGAAAGAGAAAATAATACTTTGATGTGGCCTCATTATACTCAAGAAAAAGGATTCCAAATCAAATTCAATGTAAAAAGTTTACTTAAAAGTGTCAAAGATAAACTTAATGATGATGATGGTGAACTCTTTGGGTTTCATCCAATTAATTACACGAATGAACTTAAACCAATTGATGTTTCAAGTTTTCGCTCTTTTCATATTCCAACAGCCTATGCGTCAAATATAAAACTTAATGATTGGCAGTATGAAAAAGAATGGAGAATAATAGCGAGTAAAAAGAATATGGGAATTCCATACTCAAAATCTGGACTAAATTTAATTCCTGATCATAAGGGAATTGATGGACATAGACAAATAAAATATAATTCAGAAGATATTGAAGAGATTTCTGTGGGACAGAATTTCATTACAGCTAGAGATTTTGAAATAGAATGGATTATAGATGACAAAGAATTTATTATTACTGTTAAAAGAAACAGCGATGAGCAATATATCGCTATATGTAAATTCTTAGACATTATTTCACGGAAATACAGTGATAAATTCTATTTTTCTGGTGCAAAATATGAATTAAACACTACCAATGAACCTTATCTAATCAGAACTAAAGAAAAAATGAATATTGAAAAAATAGAAGAAGCAAAATATAAATTAATTAGAACTTTTGAAATTATCAAATTGTTGAATTAAACCTGCAGCTAAAATTGTATTGGCAAAATATGGGTGAAGTACAAAAAGTAGAAAAATTTGTTCTTCTTGCCGCCGATTCATATTAATTTTATTAATTTAGTTCTAAGAAAAGGCATCGGCTACGTTTAGTCTTTTTTGAATATTTTGTTCTTCAAAAGCCCACACTTCGCCAATACTTTTTCTGTTAGCTTTCATTGCAAAACGAACAGAATGTTATTCTATTACCTGATAGATTAATAATCACAAATCTCAACTTTCGTCAGGATTTCTCATCTATTTTAAAATCTAAGCCTAGCTAGTTCATGTATTGTTGAAATTCTTAAATCAACTTCCCCTTTTTCAATTTTACTGATATTGCTATGATCTACATCACATTTCTGAGCTAACTCCCGATAGCTTAATCCCATCTTCTTTCTAAATTTTTCAACTCTTTTACCAAAAACTATTCGAAATTCAATTCTATTCATTGCAATATCATTATCAAAGCAATTAGAAACTTCGCACATCACGCCAAATCCACAAGCTCTGACAAAGAAACCTCCAAAGCGTTTGCAACTTCAAGCAACGTATAAAGCGTAGGATTCACTTTTCCATTTTCTAATTTTTCAATTGCCTGACGATCTTTATTGCAAGCCCGAGCAAGGTCTGCTTGGCTCCAGCCCTTTTGCTCACGAAGTTCGATTATTCGTTTACCAAGTTCTTTTTTTAGTGTATCTCTAGTCACAAATCAAATGTCAGCTAATTTGTTGACAAAAATGTCATATAAAAAGTTGACATTTTTAAATTTTAATCTATATTTGTCATATAATTATACGACAGTGGCAAATCTAAGAAAGCTTAAAATTTACACTAAATATCAAATTAGGACATATGGTTTGATAACTATTCCAGAAATTAGACTTAAGGGAAAATGGCTTGAGAAGCTTGGGTTTAAAGAAGGAAAAATAATCAACATAGAGCAAAAGAAAAATAAACTGATAATTACACTTGACAATAAAAAGTAATCAGCCAATTAAAACCAAAAACCTATAAGTTTATTACAATACAAATCACTTGACTCTTTACAAAGCATTTTTTGTACGTAATATCATTGTAAATTGTAAATTTGAGTATCAGCCGTAATTTCAACAAAAAGTACACATAAAACAATCGATCAAAAATGAGAAAACTCACTATCCTTTCAATTTTTATTTTCACCACTTCTTTATTATTTTCTCAAAATCAAAGATTTACTTATGAATATTCTTTTAAAATGGATTCTTTACACAGAGAAAATGTGCAAAAAGAAATCATGAATCTTGACATTACAAAAGAGGGTTCAAACTTCTACAGTGCTTTGCTCATCACCAGAGATTCCCTTTTTAAAGCAGAAATTGAAAAAGGAAAAGCTTCGAAATCTATGGTTTTTGATTTGAGAAAAATTAAACAGGCAAAGGTTAATTTTCGTGTTTCTAAAGACTACCCCAATTTGGAAACAATTTATCATACGTCTATCAATGCCGACAACATCGCTTTAAAAGAAAATAATAAAATCAACTGGACTATTTTTCCTGAAACAAAAAATATAGAGGGTTTTAAAGTTCAAAAAGCAACCACGACATTTGGAGGAAGAAATTGGGAGGCCTGGTTCACTAATGACATTCAAATTCAAGATGGGCCTTATAAATTCTGTGGTCTTCCTGGCTTAATTTTAAGTATTGGAGACGATAAAGGAGATCATATTTTCAATCTGGTTGGAAGCAAAAAACTCAATTATGAACCTTTAATGATAAATTCAAGCAGGAAAGAAATTTTTCTGACCAATGAAAAATTCAATAAACTCTGGAACGAATTTAAAAAAGATCCTGCAAAGAATATAAAAACTATGCACAGTTCTTCAGAAATGTCAGAAACATTATTTTCCGATGCCAATGGAAGTCCGCTAACAAAACAAGATCTTATTAGAGGAAAAGAACAAAGGGCACAGGAGAGTTTCAAGAAAAATAATAATTTTATTGAAAGAGAATTATATAAATAAAAAGCATTTGTTAAACAACTCTGCTATTCTAATACATTTACTTTTATCCCAGACTTATGAAATTCAAATTTTTAGTTCTATCTATAATCATATCTATAAAAATTTTTGCAACTGGCCAGCAATCTAATTTCATCAACATAGACGGGAAAAAGTATGAATTACTGAATGATCCTTTAGAAGGATATTTTGAGAAACATCCAGAAGATCATCCTGTTTATGGAGAAAAGTTTGTAAGAAAGAATGAAAACGGAGATGAAACATTTTTAATGACTACCTCAAACCATCGTGGGTATATTGCCTATTTTGAAATAATAGATAATGAGTTATTCCTGATTGATCTTACAATAGCAGATCCTGACAGTGATTCAGAAACACAAATTTCTGTATTCAATAAAATCTTTCCTGATAAAAAAACTAAATTGAACTATTCAGGAATTCTTACCGTACCGAATGGAGATTTTATTGATTCTGATAATTTTGGTTTTTCAAGCTACTATTCAAGTTATCTGATTCTTACTTTAAGTAATGATATTTTAACCAAAAGTAAAGAGTTACAAAACGAGGATTACATAAAGTTTAAAATAAATCAGTTCAAAGCATTTCAAAAAACCGAGGAATATAGAATTGAATATAAAAATTATCTCAAGCGTCACAAAGAAGACAAAGAATGGGATCTATCCCATAAAAACACAAAAGAATTGTCTAAAGAAGAAATAAGAGAAATAAAGAAACAATATGCAAAAGAACCTTCAAAAGATGAGATTGACGGTTATTTATTTATGATGTCTAATTTGGAAAAAATATATATTGATTATTAATTAACTTCAGGACATGAAAACAAAATTATTACTTCTCTCACTTTTCGGCTCATTGCTAGCACATGCCCAAACGCTTCAATTTAAAAATCTTGCGAATATGTCCGTCGGCCGAGGTGCTACAGCCAGCGTAATCGTGAATGATCATATATATGTGAGCAATGGGTATCAGGAAAAAGCAAGCGATGCCAAGTACATTGAGAAATACAATATTACCGATAACAAATGGAGTGTTTTCAATTCTACCCTACTTCCTAAAAGATTTGCTAATTCAGAAACTTACAATAATAAAATTTATATTTTTAACGGTTGGGGAAATAGCCACCTTGAAATTGTAGATCTTGACACCAATACCATCACGAAGGGAGCAACCAATCGTTCCTATACAGGAAATTCAGGTTCTGCAATCTATAATGGCAAAATATATGTGTTTGGTGGCAGCGGATTAAACGGAGCCGCAACCACTGTATTTTCTAATAAATTCCAGTATTATGATATTGCTTCAAACACCTGGAATTCATTACCCAATATGCCTACGGCCAGGGAAACAAAGGGGAAAATTGTTAATGATAAGCTGTATGTAATTGGCGGTTTTAATGGCACTCCATCCCGCCTGATCAATGTTTACGATCTCGAGACTAACCGTTGGATCGATCAATATACTATGCCTGTTGGTATATCCGGACATTCACTAGCTGTATCTGGCAATAAAATTTTCATTGTAGGGGGCTATAATTATCAAAATTTTATTGCCTATTTTGATACTACAACCAATAAAATCCATCAGTTATCCTCCAATATGATTCCGAGAAGACATGCTACAGCGGAAGTATATAATAATAAATTATATATCATCGGTGGAAGTACAACGTCTCTAACCAGTTCAGCTATTAAAAGCATACAAGTGGCAGATATTAGTGAAAATATACTTTCTGGAGATACACCTGCGGAAGATCAGGCATTGAAAACAAAAGCCTATGTCAATTCTTATAGAGACGGTTTTATAATCAGTAATAAAAATAATAGCAATCAATTTGAATACTCCATTTTCTCAATAGATGGAAAATTAATCTTCAAAGGTTTTACCAACTATAATCAAAATATAGATTTATCAAAGTTCCGAAAGGGAACTTATATTTTCCGTTTTAAAAATGAAAAAGGGGAGTTAGAAAGCATTAAAATTGTGAGATAGTGATCTGTGTTTTGGAAGAATACTTATATTTATTCATACTTTATCATTATGAAATATTTTACAATTATTTTAATGCTCGTATTAGCAAGTTGCAATAAAACAACGACTCAGCCTATTGTTGATTATAGCACCAATTATGCAGAAAATGAGCGCATGCTTTCGTTTTCGAAGGAACTTAAAAGGCAAAATAAACAAACCTTAGTGCTCATAAATCAAAAAGAATCTGATCTCAAAAGCCTGACAGATCTTATTCAGAGGGATAAGATAAACAACGTTAAGGTAATAAAGGACAGCTCAGAAATAAAACGATTGAATTACTCCTACAACACAATAAAGACCATAATTTTCGCTACAAAAAAATAAGAAGGATTATATAAAAAAAGATACTGCTTAAAAAAACCGATCTCATTAATCATCCTGATTTTCAGAACAGTTTTTCTTGTCCTTTTAAATTTATGAATGTATTATTGCAAAAAAATTATTATCATGTACATTCAGGTTTCTGAGGATTTCAAAAAGAAAAGTAAATCTGCTGTTTCAGCTATTGTTGTATTCATCCTCATATATCTTCTCATGTTCCTTTTTACCATAGCCTTGGCAGTAGGATGCATTATCGGAGGAATCGGATTAATTGCTGTAAAACCCATGTTTATTACCATCATGCTGGGAGCTGGGCTTGCAGGCACAGGAGTTTTCGTATTCTTTTTTATTATTAAATTTTTGTTTAAGAAACACATTAACGACAGAAGCTTTCTGACTGAAATCAGAAGATCAGATGAACCTGAGCTTTTTAAAATGATCGATGAAATTGTAAAGGAGGCTGAAACTGATTTTCCTAAAAAAATATATTTAGCATACGATGTCAATGCAAGTGTTTTCTATGACTCCAGCTTTTGGAGTATGTTCTATCCTATAAAGAAAAATCTGACCATCGGACTTGGGCTGATTAATACTTCGACAAAACAGGAATTGAAAGCTGTCCTTTCCCATGAGTTTGGGCATTTTTCCCAACGCTCGATGAAAGTTGGAAGTTATGTATATAATGTGAATCAAATTATCTTTAATCTGGTTAATGATGATGAATCGTACCGTAACTCTATTGAGAAATGGGCAAATATGAGTGGTTACTTCTCAATTTTTGCAGCATTAGCACTTTTTATCACAAATAAAATCCAGTGGGTGCTCACCAAAATGTATTCTTTTGTGAACATCAGACATATGGCACTTTCAAGGGAGATGGAGTTTCATGCAGATGAAGTAGCCGCGAATATTGCAGGATCACTGGCTTTGGAGGAGTCTTTATTAAGAATGGAACTGGCTCATAATTCATACCAGAATGTTATCAATTTTTATGACGCAAAGGTTTCAAAGAACCAGGCAAGTCCAAATATTTACAAAGAACAATTTTTTGTAATGAATTTCCTCGCAAAACAAAGTGAGCTCGAAACCCAATATGGGCTTCCTTATGTAAAACTTTCTGAATCCGGACTTTTCAACAAGTCAAAACTGAATATTGAAAATCAGTGGGCTTCACATCCCTCCAACGAAGACAGAATCATAAGGCTTAGAAATCTTAATATCATAAAAGATAATGAAAGCACACCGGCTAAAAACCTTTTCAGGGATTTTGAGAAAACAGAAGAAAAGTTGACCGCAAAACTTTTTTCCAGAGTAAAGTACCAGAAGGAAAGAACCGAACTTAATTTTGAAACATTTACTACAGAATTTGAAGAACAATATAACAGAGATTCCTTTGATAAAATCTTCAATGGTTATTATGATAATAAAAATCCTGATTTCACTGTTACGGAAAATTCCAATAACAATCTTTCTTTCGAAGAGCTTTTTTCAAAAGACAAAGTAGAACTTGTTTATACTTTGCTTGCTTTGGAAAATGATAAAAAAACAATAGAAGCCATCGCTAAAAAAGAAATCATTCTAAAGACCTTTGATTATGACGGGAAAAAATATAATTCCGGAGAAGCAGGAAAACTTGTTCCACAATTGAATGATACCATCTCTGAAATCAAACAACAAATCCACCAGAATGACTCGGATATTTACACCTACTTCCTGAAATCTTCCACTGTTCTTAACAGAAAAAATGAATTTGAAAATAGCTACCGTAATTTTGAAGAATATGATGGTAAATATGAAGATAAATATATCTTATATTCTGAATTAATCAATGCAACATCATTTATTAATGAAAAAACTCAATTTGAACAAATCAAAAAGAATTTTACCAACCTGAAACCTCTTGAAACAAAATTAAAAAATGAAATTCTCCCATATTTAGAGAATACACAAGTAGTTGATGATATTGAAGAACAAACCTTAAAAGATCTTAAGTATTACATCGAGAATGAACTCGTCTATTTCAGCAGCGATCAGTATATCACGGCTAATTTGCAACTATTGATAACGGCAATAAACATACTTCCTTACTTTCTCCATAGACAATATTTTCTGATAAAAAAGGAATTCCTGAAGGTTATAAAGGATATTGAAACTATCAAATCAGTTTCAGAACCAATCACTATATCAACCACTTCCAATTTTGCCCCGTAAATTAATGTCTATACAATGCTCTTAAGTCTTCAGACTTCAAAGAGGATTATTTATTCAATCTAAAACCGCCTTGTTTTTTTCAAAGTGGTTTTTTTATTTACAAAATTAATTTATCTTTGTAACTAAGATATTTAGCAAATAAGAATAATGGAAATTAGTGAAGAAGCAATTCAACTGAGAAAACTTAGTCAACAATTTACCTATACTTCGATTCAAATGCACGAAAGTATCGGTAGAAAAATAGGCCTTAGCGGAACCGATCATAAGTATCTGGGATTTCTTGTGCAAAAGGGATCAATGACTGCCGGAGAACTGGCTGTCATCACAGGATTGACAACAGGTGCCGTCACGGGCCTGATCGACAGGTTTGAAAAGAAAAAACTCGTCCGCCGCCAACCGGATAAGGATGACAGGCGAAAAATAATCATTGTCCCGGACAACGCCAGAATAGCCCAACTTATTATTCCTCAATATCAGGATTTCCAGGATAATACAGATCAGCTTTTTGCCTCTTTTTCACCGGAAGAATTAAAAACCCTGGAAAAATATTTCCGGAGTGCCCTGGAAATAATGAATACCAAAATTGAAAAAATAAAATCTTAAGTAAAATATGAGTATCATGGAAATGAATAATAAAGAACCTGAAAATAAAGTTTTAGACAAAGGGCCGTTTTATCATGGAACAAAGGCGGATCTGAAAACTGGAGACCTGCTGACCGCCGGATTCGCATCTAATTACTATCCGGAAATTATTATGAATCACATTTATTTTACCGCTTTAAAAAACGGAGCAGGACTTGCCGCAGCATTGGCAAATGGAGATGGTAGTGAAAGGATTTACATTGTGGAGCCAACTGGTGAATTTGAAAACGACCCTAATGTAACAGACAAAAAATTTCCAGGTAATCCTACCCGTTCTTACCGCAGTAAGGAACCTTTAAAGATTATCGGCGAAGTGAAAGAATGGATCAAACTAACAGATGATGAACTTCAGAGATGGCGTGAAAACATTGCAAAAATCCGTGAGAACCCTGATGCAGAAATTATAAACTGACAAGCGGCACTACTTGATCTTTGACTTCAGGTCATCACTTAACTCCCGGATGACACCTATTTTGTCCTTCTGGATTTTTTTCCCCAGCTCTTTTCGCGGGCAGTTGGCATTGTATTTTGCTCCCCAATCCATCAGTTCAATGACGATTGGTAACAAATCTGCCCCTTTTTTTGTGAGGCTGTAGATAAATTTTGACTTGTTGAGCGGTGATACTTCCTTAACAAGGATTTTCTCTGCTTCCAGAACACTCAATCTGTTAACCAGTATATTTGATGCTATCCGCTCTTCAGAATGTAAAAATTCGCTGTACGACATTTTACCTCTCAGCATAACATCCCTGATGATTAAAAGTGACCACTTATCCCCGAAAATATCAAGGGAACAACTAATTGGGCAATCTGATCTCTGTTTATCCATAAAAAAACAAGTTATTGCAAAATGCAATAACTTTTATATCTTTGTTATTGCATTTTGCAACAACAAAGATAATCACAAATTTTAATACAATGGAAAATCAAACAAACACAAGGCAACTTCTTGAAACTTATTACAAGGGATTTGCAGCAAAAGCCAATTGGGAAAGTACATTAGCCGACGATTTCGAATATACCGGCGGTGATATGACCAACACAACTCCAGTTATTGGAAAGCAGGCTTATATTGAAATTATAAAGCGGTTTTCACAACGTTTTGAAGCCATGAGAGTGAAACAAATGGTAATTGAAGATGATAAAGCCAGTGTCATCGGAAATTATGATTTCCAATTCCCGAACGGCGCTAAAATTAATGGTAATGTTTCTGAAAACTGGACCGTGAAAAATGGGAAATTACAATCTCTAACCCTGTATTTTGATACCTTAACTTTTATGGAGAATATGAAGCCATAAACCATCCGGCTTTCATGGATATTTTATATCAAAATAAAGAACCATTCTATTTTCAGGAGTGGTTTTTTGTTATATTTATCGTTGTTAAAAAAAGAGACCAATGAATGTAAAATTTGATACCTTGATCCTGTATGTTCAGAACATTCCATTGATAAAAAAATTTTATACTGAAAATTTTAATCTCCCTGTGATTGAGGAAGACGCCAGCTGGCTGCTCTTTAATGCAGGATCGGTCCAAATCGGATTTCATAAAATCGGAGACCGTTATCTGGAAAAAATTAATGCAGGTCATCAATTCGATAATAATACAAAGATCGTTTTTGAAATTGACACAGACATCGAACAGGCAAGAGATGAGTTCGTATCGAAAAATATCCTGATGAGAGAAATTAAAACCTTTGAAAACTATGATTATTGGTTATGTGACGGAACTGATCCTGAAGGAAATGTATTCCAGCTAAAGTCTAAAAAGTAATTACACAACCTCTTTAAATTCCCCGCTTTCATGAAAATAATAATCATCATGTGCTGTCTTGTTGTACTGTGGGTTTATATGTATTATCCGGTTTTTGACAGTGAAGGGATATCTTATTTTATCATTTTTTCCTGTTTTACAGTTCTTTGTTTTTCCATTGCTAAAATATATTCTTCTGACACTAAGACAGATTATGAATCAATTGAAAAGGAAACCGACAGATTAGAGAAATTAGATGGGAATTTTAAATACACTGCAGATGGTTTTTACCATAAGCACAAAAATCAGCCAGAATTTATCCGATGGGATGAAATTGTTTCTGTCTATTCATTCAGCATCCCTTTATTTGACGACAGACAGGCAGGCCTTGAAATCATAACCGACAAAAATCAGTATGAATTCGATCAGGAAATATCCGGAATTATAAAACTGACGCACATGCTTGAGCAAAACCTTCCGAATTGGGATTTAAATGCACCGACTCTTAGGATCAATAATTACGGGCTTGAAAAAGCAAAGCTATATGAACGGAAGATATAGTTGTAAAATAAGAAATAATAACATCACATGGATAAATATATCCCGGCATCTTTGATCACCTGATTTTCACGTATATTTATCAAAGCATCATCCATCACAAAATGTACTATGAAAAATATTGTAGCAGTATCAGTTATTTTATTAATGCTATCCTGTGAAAGCAAGGAAGCAAAAAAAGAAAGGATTTTTAAAGAGTTCCAGGAAGAGGCAAAGGCCATGAAGAAGAATCAGATTGATCTGTTTGTGGGTGCAAAGCCCATACCTTTTTCAGCTAAAACGATCAGTGGGACTTCCTTTAATTCACGGAATTACCAGGGGAAAAACCTTGTTATTTTTATTTACGATAAATCTTATCTGAAAAAGAGCGAATCCTATGATATGGCGGAAGAATTTAATGCTTTATACAATAAATACAATGAGGAAGCTCATTTTATTGGTATTGTAGAAGGGTTTGTGGAAAATGAAAAAGAGTTTAAAGATTACCTTGCCCGCTCGAATGTTCTTTTTGAACAAATCGACAATACAAAGTCGTACAATAAATCTGAGAAATTAAATTATAATGTATTTTGCAATCCGGCAAAAGTACTTATTGGCATAGATGGCAAAGTCCTCCATTCTTCATGCGGAGGAGGAAATATTTCGGCTATTGCCCAGAAACTTGACAGCATAAAAGCCAATAAGAAATAAGCTCATTGATGAACCACTAAAACAAAAAGATGGAAAACACAAATTACGAAAGGGTTTACAACATGTCGTTCGCCGGGGTTTATCCTCACTATATTACCAAAGCAGAAAAGAAAGGGCGCACAAAAGAAGAAGTACATGAAATTATTTTTTGGCTGACGGGCTATACTGAAAAAGAACTTCAGGAAATAATTAAGAATAAAACCAATTTCAGGGATTTCTTCGAACAAGCCCCACAAATTAATCCCAATGTTTCTTTGATAAAAGGAGTAATTTGCGGATACCGTGTGGAAGATATTGAAGATGACCTCATGAGAAAAATCCGTTATCTAGACAAGCTGATTGATGAGCTCGCCAAGGGAAAATCAATGGACAAAATTCTCAGGAAATAATTTTATTAAAAGCATTTATGAAAGGTATAAGCAAAATTCTAATTATAGCAATTACATTTTTTTTTATTCAAAATATATATTCTCAAAACATCCATTCTAAATCAATAGATAAATACATTGATTATATTCAAACAAATAACCTTGATATTGGCTCTATTTCCATTTTTAAAAATGGAAAAGAAATATATTTTAGGTCTTTCGGAGAAATACCGGATAAAAAGTTTGGACCAAACACTGAATATCAGGTAGGCTCAGTAACAAAACTTTTTACAGCAACATTAATTTTCAAACTTATTGAACAACATAAAATTTCGCTGACCTCTACGCTTGACAAATATTTTCCTTTAGTCAAAAATGCTGATAAAATTACTATTCAGAATCTGCTTGAACATTCCAGTGGCTTAAATAATTATGTAAAAAAAGACGAAAAAATAATCTGGCTCAAAGAACCTAGAACTAATGAAGAGATTTTTGAAGAAATTATAAACCAAAGAGTTTTATTTTCACCCAATGAAAATGTGGCTTATTCCAATTCAGGATATTATCTTTTAGGAAAGATTATTGAAAAAGAATTTTATAAAAATTACAGCGATGTTTTAAAAGAAGAAATTACAACCCCATTCAAACTTAATAAAACAAAATCTGCACTTGAAAGTCCTAACGATGTTTCAGGATCATATATTTTTGAAAATAATGCATGGAACACAACCAAAGATTTTTATTTTAAAAATATTGTTGGGGTTGGAGATATTTCTTCTAATACCTTGGATTTGAATACATTTATCAATCTGCTATTTGATCATAAAATCCTATCAAAGGAGACCGTCTCAAAAATGCAGCCCATTATTGGAAAAGAAAAATATGGCAGAGGTTTGATGACATTTAAATTTCATAATCTTGATTTTTATGGAAATACAGGTGGCACTTATGGTACCAATACAATCCTGATATTCAACAAAGAAACAAAAACATCAATATCGTTAATAATAAATGGTGAAAGATATCCAAGAGACAAATTCATTGATGATATTGTCGATATCGTTTACAATAATGAGTTAAGTTATCCTGAAATGAACAAAACGATGTAGTTTTATAATTCTGCTATTCCTCTATACATGATCTCTCACAAAAAATGTTGTAAGTAACTTTTGTACTTACTTCAAAAAAATATACATTTGCATTTATAATTAAATGAATATTCATTTAATTATAAATAACTCACAATGAACTAAATATGCGTAATCGAGATCTCAACAAAGAAAATATAATAAAGCAAAAAGCTATTGAAATCATTGTAAAAGATGGATTAGATGGTTTTACCATCAGCAAATTAGCGAAGGCCTGCAATGTTTCTGTAGGTACACCTTACGTATATTATAAGGATAAAGATGACCTCATTATCAAACTTGTTATCGAAGAAGGAAACAAAATGGAAACCCTCATCAATGAAGGATTCGATCCTAAATCCAGTCTGGAAGAAGGGTTGCGCGTACAATGGGCAAACAGATACAACTATGCTATTAAAAACCCTTTGCTCCTACCCTTCTTTGAGCAAATCAATAATTCTCATTACAGTCAGCAATTTGCTCAAATGTTTAATGAGAAACCGGGAATGTTTATGAGTGAATTTAAAAATAACCTTTTGAACTTTATTTCAAATACGATACAGCGGGGAGAGATTGATGATACCCCATTTGAAATTTATTGGTCAATTGCATTTGCTCCTCTGTATAATTTACTACGTTTTCATCAACAGGGAAAAAGCATCAGCGGATTACCTTTTGCTCTCACAGATGAAATGGTATGGACAACCTTTCATAAAGTGTGTAAAGCTTTAAAAAAATAATTAAATCAAATAATAATTAAAATGACACATTCATTTTTAATGATAGGTCAGTCTAATATGGCCGGACGTGGATTTCTAAAAGATGTTCCTCCAATCCTTGATGAAAAAATTAAAATGCTAAGAAATGGGAGGTGGCAAATGATGGCAGAACCTATCAATTTTGACAGACCAACTTCAGGAATCAGCCTGGCTACAACATTTGCTTCATCATGGCGGTTATTCCATAATCAGGAAGATGATATCGGATTGATTCCTTGTGCTGATGGCGGAACAAGCCTGGATGACTGGTCAGTGGAGGGAGCATTATTTCAAAATGCTATTTTTCAAGCTAAAGCGGCACAAAAAATCAGCACATTAAGTGGCATTCTTTGGCATCAGGGGGAAAGTGACAGTCATGGACAAAAATACAGGTCATATACCGAAAAATTAAGCCATATCATAAATACTTTGAGAGACGAGCTTAATACTCCGGAAATTCCATTGATCGTTGGAGGATTAGGGAGCTTTTTAACGGAAGGTATGTATGGACAATACTTTAGTGAATACAGTAAAATTAATGAGGCTTTAGTTCAGTATGCGAAAGATAACGAGCATGCCTATTTTGTATCTGCAGAAGGTTTAACAGGTAATCCGGACAATATCCACTTTGATGCTGTTTCTCAAAGAAAATTGGGCATCAGATATTTTAAAGCCTTTCAGCAAAAAAACAATATTATAGGAATATTGTCTGATGAAGAGCAGATAATGAACAAGATTCACAATCGTCCATTAACAAAAAATGAAAAATACGAATTGCTTCAATATGATTTTGCGATGGGATTGGTGAGTGCGGATGAATTTCAGGTACAATTTGCCCAGCTTAAGTAACATTACTTTTTAGCTATCATAAAAATGGAACCGGTTTTTTAACCGGTTTTTCAATTTGAAAAAATTCAATCAGTATTTTACTTATTTTTAGTGCTTAATTATACAGTAAAAAAACACCATAACAATAAAACAATAATTATGAGCTTAAAAACATTAGTCACGAAAAGTGTTCAGTACAACAACTGGGTGGTGAACAAATATATTGACTGGCTTTCTACCAAATCGGATGAACAGCTTAATCAGGAAACGATTTCCAGTTTCCCTACCATCCTGAAGACCCTGCATCATATCTGGCAAACTCAGGAATATTGGTGGAGCCATATCAATGAAAATAATGACTTTGATTTCGCTAAAATTTCCAACACCAATACTAAAGATGAAGTTTTCAGCGCAATCAAAAATAACTCTCAGAAACTTGTAGATTATGTAGAAAGCCTATCCGAAGAGGATTTAGCAAAAAATGTAAAAATAGAGTCTCAATGGTTTCAATGTGATTTCTCTAAATATGAGTATATCCAGCATGCAGTTATCCACGGAACTTACCATAGAGGACAGATTGTAACCATGGGAAGGAACATAGGGATCACAGACGCCCCCATGACAGATTATAATTACTGGAATATTTATAAAGATCAGCAATAATTTCAACCTTAGCATATTTAAAATTATTATGTCATTCAATTTAGATAAAGCAACAGAAATTCTTGAACGTACCCCCGATGTTTTAACATCATTACTGGAGGGATTAAGTGATGAATGGATCTATACCAACGAAGGAGAAGAAACATGGAGCCCTTTTGATATAATCGGCCACTTGATCCACGGAGAAAAAACAGATTGGATGATCCGGGCAGAAATAACCCTATCTGACGGACCGGAGAAAACTTTTACTCCGTTTGACAGATTTGCACAGTTTGAAGAGAGCAAAGGCAAAACACTATCCCAATTACTGACAGAGTTCCGTGATCTGAGAAAGAAAAACCTCATCATTTTACAATCTAAGAATATAACTGATGAAGATCTTGACAAAACCGGAATTCACCCGGCATTTGGTGATACAACTTTAAGACAGCTGTTATCAACATGGGTTGCTCATGATCTTGGCCATATTGCACAAATATCAAGGGTAATGGCAAAACAATACAAGTATGACGTTGGCCCATGGAGAAACTATCTGCCTATATTGGACCGGTAATATCGGATAGTATTTGGAAATATATTACCATTAATAAACTGTCAATACATTACAATGGAAATCATCAGAAAGTTGTTGACTTCAAATAAAATTTATAAAATCACAAACCCATAATATGGAAAAATATGCATCATCATCGGATGGACAAAAAATTCATTACAAAGAAACAGGCACCGGAGATACAGCCTTAATCCTTGTTCACGGATGGCTGGGAAATGCGGAATGGTGGGAAAACCAGAAGGAATATTTTAAAAATAAATACCGTATTGTTCAGATGGACCTTGCAGGCCATGGAAAATCTGACAAATCCAGAAAAAACTGGTCGAGTGAGCAATATGCTGAAGATATTAAAGCCGTTGCCAGCCAGATCGATTCAAAAGACATTATACTAGTTGGCCACTCCATGTCGGGAGCCTATGTTCTGGAAGCTGCCCTGAAAATTCCCAATTTAAAGTCAGTGATTTTGGTAGATACCTTAAAAAATCTGGATGAAACTTTCCCAATGGAACAGGTGGAAGAGGTTTTATTTGTTCATTACCGGAATGATTTTAAAAATGCGGTCGAAAATATTCTTCCCCAATTCCTTTTTGTGGAAAAAACTCCGGAAACAGTAAAGGAAAGAGTACAAAAAGAATTCCTTCAGAATACGGGAGAGATGGCAATAGAACTGCTCATTCCCTTATACAAAACCGATTTCCGGAAAGCCGCATCGCAGATTAAAGTGCCCGTAAGAGCAATCAACTCAGATGCTTCACCTACAAATGCTGATGCCAACCGCCAATACTTACAGGATTTCGATTATGTAAATATAAGTGATGTAGGCCACTACCCTATGCTTGAAAAGCCTCAGGAATTTAATATACTCTTGGAAAATATATTGGAACAAACAAACTGAGCATCAAGATTAATACTAAAAGATCACTAACAATCCATTCAAATAAAGTCTTGAATGGATTGTAATTTTAGAGCACAGACGAGCTACAGAAAACAAGTTCTACCCTATGAAATACCATTTTTATAGCATTCTTTAATTAACAATCGAAAAGTAGTAGCATTCCCTTATAGGATGATCTGGCTTAAAAAAATACCTTTTCCATTCAAAAAGACCGATTTATACAATTTTCAATGTCCTCTATGAAATAATTTTGTTTCATAATACCATACTTTATTATGAAACTTTTTATTTTATATCTCTACATCATAATCGGAAGCGGAATATTATTTGTCAACCTTTACAATTCCATTGTCGATGCCCCGAACTGGGGTAGAAACATTCCCGATTCCCTTGAAACGGCAAAAAATTATTTTCAGCAGAAAACACCGGCAGACTTCTTTAAAATAACAGGACCTCTCCACCACCTCATCGGATTAGCGGTGATCATTTTTTTGTGGAATCCATATCCTCAGACCCGGGGGTATATAATTTCGGCATTCATCCTTTTTGTTCTTGCTGATGTATTTACAGTACTGTATTTCTTTCCTAGAAATGATATTCTTTTCGGACAAAAACCCGTCGATCCCAAAATTGCTTTGCAAACGTGGAAAGAATGGAGCCACATGAATTGGATCCGTTCATTGATACTTCTTTCCGGAGTTGTAATTTCGTGCATTTCTCTATATAAAATATACCGGTAAAACATCCTGATATCCTTAATTAATTTCAAAAATCATTTCTCATTTCAAAAAACTTCCCGAAATTAGCAGCCTGTGCGTTAAATACTAATTAATGAATTAAAAAAACAAGTAAACAAGACATACAGTAAAACTTAGCATAAGTTTTCTTCGGGGCAGGGTGAAATTCCCTACCGGCGGTTATAGTCCGCGACTCCTTTTTCATTAAAGGACTGATTTGGTGAAATTCCAAAACCGACAGTTAAAGTCTGGATGGGAGAAGAAAATGAAACGATCAATAAGCTTGCCTTATGGACTTATTGGTGCGTATTTCATTTCCATGTACCGAAGTGTATTTTAACTTTTAAAGTAAAATAACATGGAAAAATTATTAGAAAAATTCGGAGTTTCCTCCAGAGAACGTGTAGAAAATGCACTTTTAAAATTACAACAGGGCAAAGGCATCCTTCTTGTGGATGACGAGAATCGCGAAAACGAAGGCGATATCATCTTCCCTGCCTCTACCATTACAGAACAGGATATGGCACTTTTGATCCGCGAATGCAGCGGCATTGTTTGTTTATGCATTTCGGAAGAAAAAAGCAAGCATCTTAATCTGCGCCCGATGGTAGAGACCAACAACAGTAAAAATCAAACCGCATTTACCATTTCCATTGAAGCAAAAGAAGGAGTGGAATCCGGTGTTTCTGCAAAGGATCGGGTAACCACGATCAGAACTGCCATAGCAGAAAATGCTTTGGCGGACCATATTGCAAGCCCGGGACACGTCTTTCCTCTTGTTGCCAAAAAAGGAGGCGTCTTTGAAAGAAGGGGTCATACGGAAGGAAGTGTTGATCTGGTAAAGATGGCAAATCTTGGGGATGATGCGGTTCTTTGTGAACTCACCAATGAAGACGGCTCTATGGCAAGACTACCCGAAATTGTAGATTTCGCGGAAAAAAAAGGAATGAGTGTAGTCACTATTGAAGACATTCATGCTTATCGCAGAATGATCGCGCAAAATTAAAACAGAAAATATTTAACGTACAGAAAACAGCTCCGGATTCTCCGGAGCTGTTCTTATGATAAAAATATGCATGATTAAAAAGTAGCCGCAGGAGCTGTAGAATTATTAAGTTTTTTCTGCATATCCGTTTTCTTTCCTTTTGAGAAATCATAGCTGAAGCCCAGAACAAACATCGACTTATTATTCATAATCTGGCTGTTCCGTGAATAGTTGACCACGCTTTCAGGAAGGCTTTTTGTCTTGTATTCCGAAGGCATTCCTATCCAGTACAATCCTGTAGAGAATGTCCAGTCTCTGTGTTTATAATTGACGAAAACATGATTCGCATTCTCATTGGTATTGAGAAATGCACCACTAAGTAAATACACAGGAATATTGACCTGATATTGTAGTGAGAATGATTTGTACTCCGAAGATAATTCCAGATTATTGGCGATATAATTATTTTTGATCAATGCGCCCTTGCTCGTTCTTACGGTTTCAGATGAAGGAGCAACCATAGCTTTGATCACAAGAAGATTATTCCCAAAAGGCTTATAGGACCCCGTAAGCTGTAGTCCATACTGTTTCGAGCTTTTTGCATTTTCGTAGGTAAGGGCATACCCTCCAAAAGTATCGTCCATCACATAAAACTGGTTGATCGTACGACGGGTATCTGAATAAAATAAATTAGCATTAAAATCAAAATACTTATTGTTCAGTGAATAGATCAGGTTATTTCCCCATGTCAGCTGTGACTTAAGAAATGGATTTCCTTTTTGCACAATATTCGGTGCCATCTGAACCACATTACTACTCAATGCAGCACTCCATGGACTCTTTGGTTTATAGCTGCTTGTAAAACGAAGACTCTGATTTCCTTTCAGCTGATATCCTAAAATAACTTTTGGAGTAATAGACCATTCATCAAAAGTAGTTTCAGCACTTTTATTATGAATGTTGGTAAGACCTGCACCAACACGGTACGTAAACTTTTCAATTTTACCGGAAAATTCTGTGTAGAAATATTGCTCTAAATAATTCACTTTGTACTGTGAAAATCCTGCAAGGTTTTGGAGATCATTGGAGATAGAAGTGTTCGAGATACGATACCCTGAAGAAAGTTTTCCACCTTCAAAATCATGAGTATGAGCAATCTCTCCAACAAAACCCGTCTGTTTAGCTGTAAGATTCATATCATTATCAAAAACTGAATTCCCTGAAGAGGTGATCCATTCTTTTGTAAATTCTGAAGTATCTGTGGTAAAATGGGAACCCACGACATTCAAACTTAATTCATCTTTTTTACTCAGTTTTTTTGAAAAGTAAAGATCAAGTGTCGGTGTTACGTAATCCGTCCCTCCCCTTTTCATCATGGTATGCCCTTCCGTAACATCATCTTTTGTGAAAGTACTTTCTCCCTTACCATTTACAAAAGTATGAAGGATATCCATATTCAGTTTTGCCTGAAATGAATAATTATCAGGCACCATACGGGTATACCTTAAAGCAATATTTTGAGAGGTATATCCAAAATGATCTTTCTTCTTTTCATCGGAAAGATAATGTGAATTATCAAGCTGATAGTCATAGATACTGCGTACTCTCCGGTTGTCATAATCTCTTAAATTCATGGAATATTCCAAACCGAAATTATTTTTACCTTTTGTAAAATTGGCATATGCTGATCCATTTACGAATCCTGTATTCAATGCGGTCATTACATCGGTTCCAAAAACATATCCTGTCTCTGTAGACCGGGTAATCACATTAATAACCGTATCCGCTCTTGTTGCCCACCTTGCGGGTGGAATATCATAGTATTCAACTTTTACTACTTCACTGGGTGCTATACTCCGGATCTGCATATCCGTAGCTTCAATTCCATTAATAAGAAATAAAGAAGTTCCTCCTTTCGTACTTTTCAAAGTATTCGAAACAGGATCCAACTGTAATTCCGGTAATGTCTTTAATAGGTCCTTTGCGTAACGGGCCTTTTCTAACGCTGCTTTATCAAAAGTATATACTGCTTTGTCTGCAAACTGTTTTTTACGTTGGGACTTTATAATCACCTCCTGGATTTCTGCCGTCTTTGTTTGATCAATAGTATCGCTTTTGATGTTTTCCTGCGAAAACACAAAAACTCCACAAAGAAAAAGGGCGGCACATACTGTTTTTTTCATGTCAGAAATTGAATAATATAAAATAGGACAAGCAGAATCTGATATGTATTACATGGTATACGGATTCAAGTCATCAATAAATTCCTAACTAACTTTATATAAATAGTTTATTTTTCATTTAATTATTCATTTCTATACACTATTGCCCATTTTTTGCTGCTATTATTATAAACTCCATTATTAAATTTAGAATCATGAAAAAATATCTCCTGTTTATCCTCCCTTTTCTTTTTTCGAAAGTCTGTTCACAGGAGGTCACTCCTGTTTCTGCAGAAAAAATGAATATCATTAAAACCAATGTCACAGCATATGCATTCAGGAACATTAATTTGTCATATGAAAGAGCCTTCAATCAGTGGTTCTCTGTGAATGTAGGATTTGGAACAATGCCTGAAGGAAAGGTTCCGTTCATTAATGCATTTTTAAAAGATAAAGATGAAGAGCGGTTTCAGAATTTAAGGATTAAAGCAACTAATTTTACTGTCGAACCTCGTTTCTATTTAGGAGCAGGATACGGAAAAGGCTTTTACGTAGCCCCGTATTACAGATATTCAAAAGTAAGTTCTAATACTTTTGATTTCTATTATGATTTTAAACCCACCAATGGAGTTACTTATCAGATTCCATTGAAAGGATCAGGAGATACCAATGGTAATAGTGGTGGATTAATGGTCGGGGTACAATTCTTTCTTACCAAAAGCCAAAATCTTGTTTTAGATCTCTGGATTGCCGGTGCACATTATGGTAGTGGAAAAGGTGACTTTACGCTGACAAGTGATTATCCGCTGACCCCTGAAATGCAACAACAGCTAAAAAAAGAGATCGAAAATCTGGACATCCCGTTTGTAAAATATACCGTAGAAACCAATCCCAATGGAGCCCGGATAAAAGTAGATGGTCCCTGGGCAGGCTTCAGAAGCGGATTATCATTAGGATATCGTTTTTAAAACCTGGATACATAAAAAATTATTGATCAGGTAGTGTTCTGGAAATTAGAACACTTTTTTTATATCTTTAAGCCCTAATAATGTATTTCGGATTATAATTTTATGAAAATCCTTATCATCGAAGACCATAAAGATCTTGCTTCCAACATCACAGATTATCTTAAAAAAGAAGACTATGTTTGTGAAGTGGCGACTAATGCAAAAGAAGCTTTAGAAAAAATTGAGCTTTTCGAATATGATTGCATCCTACTTGATCTGATGCTTCCGGATGGAAATGGATTGGAAATACTGAAACATATTAAAAATGATGCTCCGGAATCCAGCATCATCATTGTATCCGCCAAAGACTCCCTGGATACCAAACTGACAGGTTTGGACGAAGGAGCCGATGATTATATGACCAAACCTTTCTCATTACCGGAACTGCATTCCAGAATAAAAGCCGTGCTCAGGAGAAAAACACCGGAAACCAACCGCATCTTAAGTTTCAATGAATTTACTATCGATCTGGAATCAAAAGAGTGTAAAGTGAATGAGCGACTACTGAATCTCACCAAAAAAGAACTCAACCTACTGATCTATTTTATTAATAATCAAAACAGAATGCTTTCCAAACAGGCTATAGCAAGTCACCTGTGGGGAGATTATACTTATAGTGTGGATAATATAGATTTTGTATACCAGCATTTGAAAAATCTGCGAAAAAAGATTATTGACGGAGGAGGCAAAGATTATCTGCAGACTGTTTATGGGTTGGGTTATAAATGGATTGATAAATGAATTTAAGCTTTCGTTTTGCCAGAGCATTTACTATCCTGGTTTTCTTTGTCCTTACCACAGGTTTTACGATTTTGTATTTTGCCTTTGAAAGGGCAACGATGCGTTCAGCGATCCTCAAACTTGAAGATCTTAATGCTTATGTGGCCAATAAGTTGGCACAAGATTCCACATACGATTATCTTACCATACACCACAGACAAACCCAGGTTAAGCTTCTACCGTCCGATTACAAGAATACCAAAGAAAAAATTATTGAAGAAAAGTACATCTGGAATAAAAGTGTACAGTCTTACATCAATAAAATTACCGTTATAACCTACCCTGTCATTCATAAAAAAAGATATGCCATAACCAGCGTAAGATACATCACCATCATTGAAAACCATTTTCTGATAAGCATTATTATGGTGGTTGCCTGGATCATGGTGTTTCTTATTATTCTTACGATCATTGTTGGGGTCCTGGTTTCAAAGAAGATTCTTGAACCTTTCTATCATGCCATAGAAGAGATCAAAAAATTCAGTCTTAAGAATAACAGGCCTATGAGCCTTATGAAAACAGAGACCGAAGAATTTAAATCCTTAAACAGGTTTTTGCTAAAAATGTCCGAGAGTTCAAAAAAGGACTATCATTTATTAGAAGAACTTTCGGAAAACACTTCCCACGAGCTCCAAACTCCACTGGCTTCCATTAAAGGAAAGATCGAGTTACTGATGGATAGCGATCTCTCAGAAAAGCAACTGCTTACTCTTTCATCAATGAACGATGAACTGGACAGGCTCTCTTCTATTAATCAATCCCTTATTCTATTAGCTAAGCTGGAGCATTTTGAAAAAAGCGAATCGAATCATATCAACTTTTCAGAACTGCTTAGTGAACGACTTCAGTATTTCGAGGATATCTTTGAAATTCAGAACCTATCATTAACCAGGAATATCCGGGAAGAGGTTTACCTTAATTTTGATGAGAACCTGGCTATTATTGTGATCAATAACCTCATCAATAACGCAAAAAGGCATAATATCGAAAATGGAAAGATCACGGTAACCCTTACAGAAGATTATTTTGAGATCTCCAATACAGGAAATCCTCCAACTATTCCTACAGAAGAATTGTTCAAAAGATTCAAGCGCGGAAACCCTGATCAAAACTCAATTGGGATCGGTTTGGCACTCGTGAAGAAGATTTTGGAGATTTATGATACTGAAATTACTTATCATTTTGAAAACAATTTTCATACTTTAAAGATCAATTTCATAAAATAAAAGATTGGAATTCAAAAACATAACAACAAATATTCAATTCTGATCAAAACTTCAGAAAAACTTCAGAATTTATGTATTGTTTAGGTGCAAATAATAGCATCAATGAAAAAACTTTTCATCATTTTCGGCCTGGCTGCCATACAATTACTATACAGCCAGGATACTGCAAAGGTCAGTACAAATCCTGAAGAAGTTATATCAGAAAAAAATCCTTTAGATATCGGAGAGCTTAAAATCAACCTGAATCCCAAAGGAGACAAATGGCTGAAATTTGGTATTTCCAGTCAGATCTGGTTGCGAAGTATTGATAATAATCCGGGAACTCTCGTGAATGGCGTTCCCCAGCAGCAAACATATGATGCAGGAATCCGAAGAATGAGGCTAACTATTCAGAGTCAGCTTACACCATTTTATTCAGTTTTTCTACAAATGGGAATTAATAACCAGTCTTTTATTTCCGGAGGAGGATCGGGAACAGGAAATAATGGAGCCGGAAAGAAAGCCCCTTTTTTCTTTCATGATGCTTATAATGAGCTGGCTATTATACCACGAAATGATTTTCAGACCGGAAAACCCAATAAAAACAATTTGTATCTGGGTGCCGGGCTTCACTCCTGGAATGGCGTAAGCAGATTGACTAATGCAAGTACGACAAAAATGCTTGCCGGTGACATCCCTGTTTTCAATTTTCCGGCCATCGAAATTGCAGATCAGTTTTCAAGACAGTTCGGTATTTTTGTACATGGAGAATTTGATCGGTTAAATTACAGATTCAGTATCAACAAGCCTTTTGCTACTAATCTGAAGCCCATTGTAGGAGGACCTGCTGTGGATAATAACCAAAGCGGAAAGCTATCTTACTCAGGTTATGCATTCTATCAGTTTTTCAATAAAGAAACAACGGTAACTTCTTTTCTACCGGGTAATAATCTGGCTGCCAGAAAAGTTTTGAATATCGGAACGGGTTTTTACAGTACTAAAGATGCAACACAATCTCAACCCTCAGAAAATGTTTTCGAGTCTCATGCTGCCAATGTCTTCGGAGCAGATATCTACTCAGAGCTGCCTTTGGGAAATAAAAGTAAGGAAATGGGACTGACCTTGTATTCTGTATTCTATAATTATAATTACGGACCCAACTATTTAAGAGTAAGCGGACTCCTGAACCCAGGAACTCCTGATCCACAATTCACAGGGCAAAAGGCACTGGAAGGTGCCGGAAATAAAAGGGTTTTGATGGGTACGGGAAATATCTGGTTTTCACAGGTAGGATTCGTTCTTCCTAAATTCAGTAAAATACTGAAAGTTCAGCCCTTCTTCAATTATGCTTTAAAGGACATGAAAGCATTAAATCAGAACGGCAGTTATTATGATGTGGGAGCAAATTTTTACTTATACGGCCAAAATGCCAGAATTGTTGCACAATACAGCAGCAGACCACTCTATGATCTCGTTTCCAAAACAATTTTTGACAGAAAAGGAGAATTTTTACTATCACTTCAAATTATACTTTAAAAATTTAATATATTACCCCTATGAATACTACTCAAATTACAACAGCCCAAAGGATTAAAGCCATTGTGGGTGGTTCTATCGGAAATCTAGTGGAATGGTACGATTGGTATGCCTATGCTGCCTTTGCCATCTATTTTTCCAATTCATTTTTTCCTGATTCGGATCTTAATGCACAACTGATGAATACTGCCGGAATATTTGCAGTTGGTTTCCTGATGAGACCTATCGGCGGATGGTTATTCGGAAGTATTGCAGATAAAATAGGGAGAAAAAGAGCGATGACCCTTTCAGTTTTACTAATGTCATTCGGATCTTTACTTATTGCCCTTACGCCTACTTATGAAACTATAGGAATTCTGGCTCCGATTCTTCTTTTAATTGCAAGGCTACTACAGGGATTGAGTGTAGGTGGAGAATATGGTGTTTCAGCCACCTATCTCAGTGAAATGGCGACAGAAGACAGAAGAGGGTTTTATTCAAGCTTTCAATATGTAACCCTCATCGGAGGGCAGTTAATTGCATTGGGGATCCAGTTGGTTCTACAAAAGGTACTTCTTACAGAGGCACAGCTGGAAGACTGGGGCTGGAGGATTCCTTTTATTATCGGCGCAGCCCTTTCCGTTATTGCATTATATCTGAGGGCTAACCTTCATGAAACGGAAGCTTTTGAAAACAAAAAGGAAATGAGCGAGAAGAAAAAAGGAACCATAAAAGAATTGCTTAAACATCCTAAAGCCCTTCTCACCGTAGTGGGTTTAACATTAGGCGGAACGTTGGCTTTTTACACGTATACCACTTATATGCAGAAATTTTTAGTAAATACGGTTCATCTGACAAAAGAACAGTCTACCCTTATCTCTTTCGTATCATTATTTATTTTTGCCTGTCTTCAACCTGTTTTTGGTGGATTATCAGACAGAATAGGAAGAAGACCTTTGCTTCTGGGATTTGGAATTTTAGGAACTCTTTTCACAGTACCTTTGCTTACAGCATTAAGCACGACGACCTCAATGTGGGGAGCCTTCTTTTTAATTATGGCAGCATTGATTATTGTAAGTGGATATACTTCCATTAATGCAGTTGTTAAGGCAGAACTTTTCCCGTCGGAAGTAAGGGCACTTGGTGTTGGCTTACCTTATGCTTTAACAGTAGCTATTTTTGGAGGTACGGCGGAATATATTGCCCTTTGGCTTAAGCAGGCCGATATGGAACCTTATTTCTATTGGTATATTACAGCATGTATCTTCTTTTCACTGATTGTTTACGCCAGAATGAAAGATACCAAAGAAACATCAGCATTAAATAAGGATTAAAAAATATACTGACCCTGAATGAAACACGCCGCAGATTTCTGCGGCGCGTCTTTTATTTTAGCTATAAGCTTGTCTGAATTTCACAATAAGATCATCCAGATTATGACGCTGTACATAAATTGTTTTCACCTCTTCATATCTTGGCGATTTGTAGAAAACCTCATGAAAGTCCATGCTTCCGTTTCCTACTTTTACTACTTTCTTTACTTCAATATTCAATTTTCTTAGCTCGTCCTTCAGAACTTGAAATTCATCTTGTATATTATTCATTGGTATTTTGGATTTAATTAAAAAACTACGATTTTATCTCCAACACCCCTATCATTATAAGGGGCAATTGTAAATATTTATTAAATTTAGTGAATTTTCGAATACAAATAACAGGCTTCACAAAATTTTTATTAATTTCTATAGTCTGCAAAAACCGTACCTATTATAATAAGTAATGCATAATATTTTAAAAAAAATAACCGATAACCTCCACAAAATGAGGACTAACCGGAAATTCAAGGGTTTAATCTGATTTCTTTCAATTTAAAATACCCTTTATTAAAGGGGTATTGCGGGAATTATTCATAAGATTTAAAATTATTTTAAAAATTTTGTAACATTTTTTTCAGGCCTGTATCTAAAAGGTAAATTAACCATTAAATCTTAAATGAAATGAAAAAATTGACATTCCTTGCCGTGATATTTTTATTTTTAGCTCTATGTGCTAATGTGTTCGGACAAACAAAATCCTATCCTTTTGAGGTTAAAAAATCAGGAAGTGGGAAACAAGCCCTGATTTTGATCCCCGGTTTTGCCTCTTCCGGAGATGTATGGAATGAAACTACCCTAAAGTTTGATAAGAATTTTACTTGCTATACTTTAACAATGGCAGGATTCGCAGGTGCAAAGCCTCAGCCCGGCGCCAGCTTTAAAAACTGGGAAAACAAAATTGCAGAATTCATCAGTGACCAGAGAATTGACAAGCCTGTTATCATCGGGCACAGTATGGGTGGAGGCCTTGCCCTCGCTCTGGCTGCAGATCATCCACAATTAGTGGGTAAGATTATTGTTGTAGATGCTTTGCCGTGCTTATCGGCATTAATGAATCCTTCTTTTACATCTAAGGAAAACAATGATTGCTCTGCTACCATCAATAAAATGACAACCATGACAGATGATCAATTTCGTCAGATGCAGCTGAAATCTATCCCCCAGCTTTTGGCGGATACTTCCATGCAGGAAACTGTGATCGGATGGAGTCAGCAATCAGACCGGAAGACTTTTGCAGAAATGTATTGTGACTTCTCGAATACTGACCTCCGGGAAAAAATAAAAAATATACACTGCCCTTCACTTATATTATTAGAGTCTTATTTTACTAATTTTAAACCAGCCATGGAAGATCAATATAAGAATATGAAAAATGCAAATTTACAATATGCTACTAAAGGTTTACACTTCATCATGTATGATGATAAGGAATGGTATTTCAACCAGTTGAATAACTTCTTATCTGCAAAATAATGGTATTTGAGGAAATCTACGAAGTATACTGGCAAAAAATATTTCGCCTGTGTATGGGATATGTAAACAATTCCGAATGGGCACAGGACATTGCACAAGAAACATTTATCATTGTATGGCAACAACTTCCTAAATTCAGAAATGAATCTTCTGTGGGAACCTGGATTTTCAGGATCGCCTCCAATAATTGCCTGAGACAGATTGAAAGGGAGAAAAGATTCACAAAAGCTGATTTACCAGGTAATTTAGAGGAAAAGAAACAGGAATCCATGGAATCTGAGATACAACTTCTTTATAAATTCATCTCCGAATTGCCGGAAACAGACCGTATTATTATTTCTTTAGAACTGGAAGAATTAAAACAGGCCGAAATAGCCAGTATCGTGGGATTATCAGAATCCAATGTCAGGGTAAAAATCCACAGAATAAAAGAAAAATTAACTCAAAAATTCAGGGAACATGGAACCTACTAATATAGATTTTAAAAATATCTGGCAACAACAAAAAGTAAATAAGCCCGACCTTAAAGATTTGCTTGCTAAACTGGAGTCCTATAAAAGCAAAAATCTGAAAAAACTTATATTGACCAATGTAATGTTACTTTTAACCAGTATATTTATAGGTCTGATATGGTATCATTATCAACCTCAGCTACTCAGCACAAAAATCGGAATCGTACTGATTATTCTGGCAATGGTAATTTTCCTGTTTGCTTACAACAGGCTGTTTACATTCTTTTATAAAACCAACACCGACCAATCCAACAGTGACTATTTGCATAGCCTGTATGTTTTGAAAAGCAAACAGGGTTTTGTACAAACGTTCATGACCAATCTTTACTTCACTATGTTATTGGCAGGAATCAGTCTCTACATGTATGAATACACTTCAAGGATGACAACATTTATGGCTGTTTTTGCGTATTCATTAACTTTTATTTGGATTGCCTTTAACTGGTTTTACATAAGACCTAAAACCATAAGGAAAGAACAGTCAAAACTCCATGAGCTTATTAAAAAATTCGAAGAAATCAACAAACAGCTGGTTGAATAAAAATAAATCAATTAAAATATTTTCTTTCATCAGGTCTTTTGTAATTTAGCCCTGCTAAAAACAACACTCCTTATGGATTTGTCAAAGAATAAAAATCACTGGGATATAGTATACGAGACAAAAAGCCCTGATCAGGTAAGCTGGACACAGGAAAAACCTGAAATATCACTGGATTTAATTGCATCATTTGGCTTGAAAAAAGACGCTAAAATAATAGATATTGGCGGAGGTGAAAGTCATCTTGTAGATATTTTGATTGACAAAGGATATCAGGATATCACAGTGCTGGACATTTCTGCGAATGCATTGGAAAAGACAAAAAAGCGTTTAGGAAAGAAATCCGAAAAAGTGAAATTTATTGTTACGGACATTACTAAGTTCGAACCTGAATTCCAATATGATCTTTGGCACGACAGGGCCACATTTCATTTTTTAACCGAAGAAGAACAAATCTCCAGCTATCTGGATATTGCAGGGAAAAGCATAAAAGGATTTATGGTGTTAGGAACTTTTTCAAAAAACGGACCTACAAAATGCAGTGGTCTGGAGATTAAGCAATACGATGAGGAGTCCATGGAAAAGCAGTTTGCCAATCATTTCGAAAAGATACAGTGTATTTCATCAGATCATACAACTCCTTTTGACACGATTCAAAATTTCACATTCTGTAGTTTTAAAAAAAAGATCCCCTATTTAAATCCTTAATAGACCCGATCGTCTTTTTTGCTAATTTGAAGTAAGCCTATTAAAATGAAAAATTTCCTCACTGTCTTTCTTATATGCATATTTTGTTTATTTTCTGCACAAGACACCATAAAGAAAATGCCTCCCATGACAAAAGACACAAAGTTTGGGTTAGCGCTTAGCGGAGGTGGTGCCAAGGGCTTTGCGCATCTGGGAATTTTAAAAACAATAGATTCACTAGGGATTAAAATAGATTATATTACCGGAACCAGTATGGGTGGAATCCTCGGTGGATTATATGCTATGGGATATAATGGTGAAGAATTGAAAAAAATGGTGTACGGCATGAACTGGAAAAGGATCCTGAGTAATAAAATCCCCTACAACAAGGTCAATATCAGCGAAAAAGATGAGTACAATAAATATATTCTTGAATTTCCGGTAAACGATGGCCGGCCTTCCCTACCGGGATCCTTTATAGAAGGGCAATATATGGGGGAAGTTCTCAATACATTAACGTTTCCGGCAAAACATATTAACGATTTCAGTAAGCTTCCTATTCCTGTTCAACTTACATCATCCGATATTGTGAATGGTGGATTGGTTATGCAGAAAAAAGGTTCTCTTGCACTGGCGATTCGTTCTACCTTAGCCATACCTGCCGCATTCGCACCGGTTTATATTGATGGAAAACTTCTTGTAGATGGTGGCCTCGACCGTAATTTTCCGGTAAAGGAAGTAAAAGATATGGGAGCTGATTATATTATCGGAGGCTATACAGGATTCAGGCTTTTCACAAAAGATGAGATCAAAAATCCGATGAAAATGATCTATCAGACACATGCATTCCATTCCGTACAGGATTTTAATGAACAAAAGAAGATGTCGGATATCATGGTGGATTTTGTAACTCCGCTTAATGATTACACCACTAAAGACTTCAGAAAATACAAGGAAATCATAAAAATAGGAGAAGCAGAGGCTAAAAGACACCTTCCGGAATTTATAGCCTTAGCCAACGAGCAACGCAGATTGGGAATTACTTATGAGCACAAACTTGTTGAAGAGATTAAAAAACCGACCATACAGTTTACTTATAGTGAAGATAATGGTACACCGATCACTAATCCGTCCGAGATTGAAACTATTAAAAACCTGATGGGATTAAAGGAGGGTGTATATTACGATGCCAAAACTGTAAATGCTGCTATCGACAAGGTTTTTGGAATTCGACAGTATGACAGGGTGTATTATACTTACACAGATTCGGAAAACGGTTTAATTATGAACATTTTCGTAAAGAGATCCACACCAAGCATGCTTAAATTAGCCCTACACTATGATAATGAACAATCCGTAGGGATCATCCTGAATTATACCTACCGGGATTATGCAGAAGCAAAATTCCGGGCCATAGCAACTGTAGATATTTCGGAACGTTTCAAGGCCCGTTTGCAGTTCCAGAAATTCCTGGATACGGATTACCGCTGGTGGTTAAGTACAGAAGGAAATATTTCTTTTCTTAAAAGTAATGACCTCCTGTTGAGATTCTCAGAAAACAATGATGTTGAAAATAATTTATTTTTCCCCAACTATATTTACAGAAGCATTAAAGCGAATACAGCGGTCAATTATTCGATTCATCCGAATACGATGGTTTCATTCGGCTTAGAGTTCAACGCTGAAAAATTAAACCGGTCTGTAGACAGGATTAGCCAGACCTTTACAGACTTGTACAGCAAAAAGGTATATTATCATACCAATCTTGACCTGTATTTTAAATTCAATCAAAACAGCTTCAATACCAGATATTATCCTACTTCAGGAAACAATTTTCAATTTATAACGAAGTATTATTTTGGAGATCAATACAACCTTTATGATCTGAAAGAAATACAACCTACACTCTATGAATACTTAAATCCCGGGGCTGAAGGATATTATAAACCCAAGAACCTGATCACATTAACGCTCAATGAAAATTATATTATTCCAATCAATAAAAAGGTATCTGTTAAGGTAAATGCTTTTTTAGGAACCAATTTCTCTCCTCAAACTCTGGGATCTTCAGAGGGTATCCCTTATCTTTTTCTCAATCAGAAATTCAATCTGGGAGGAAGTGAATATAATTTTGACGGAATGAATCCTGAATTTAACGGGTTCAGGCAAAAAGAAGTTCCTATAAATTCAGTTGCCAAGCTAGGACTTGAGGTTCAGTACCGGATTTATCACAGGATTTTCCTCACACCCTCTTTTCACTATGCTGCAATAAGTGACGAGCTATCCCCTTTCAAGAGCAATTCCAAACTTATTGGTTATGGACTTAATCTGGGATATGAATCAATTTTAGGTCCCATTAACGTAAATATATCCAGAAATGATGCACTTAATTTCTGGCGGGCTTATTTTAGTATCGGATTTAAATTCTGATTTGTATCCACAAAATAATAATGGACGATGAAATTAAAGAAATAGGCTATTGTGAAATATTCAATATCATCTTTTTCGAATCCTTCAAGGTCTTTATAAAAGCATTAAATTATTTCCCACACTATTGATATTTTTGTTTATTTTTAATATGATTATATTAAAACCACTAACAATTATATTATGAAAAAACTACTACTAGCTATTATTTTAGGCTCTTCATGCAGCCAGTTTTACGCTCAAAAAACTGAATTAATAGAATGCGGTACCGACGAATTAATGCGAAAACATTATGAACGGCATCCCGAAGAAAAGGCTCGGGATGATGCTTTTAACTTAGAGTTATCCAAACTGATTAAAAGTGGAAAACTAGCATCTACCCTTAATAAGAATCAGGTATATGAAATTCCCGTTGTTGTCCATGTTGTAGGGGACGGAAGCGCGGTCGGAACAGTAAACAACAAGTCGGATGCCGACATTATTGCATGGGTTAATTATACTAACGGAGTATTTTCCGGAAGTTCTTCAAGCGGCATGTCATCATCCAGTGCCATACTCCCTGTAAAATTTGTTTTTGCGAAAATCAGTCCCACCTGTACAGCGACCAACGGGATCAACAGGATCAATGCTTCCCATCTTCCAAAATATGTAAGCGGTGGTGTAAACAATGATAATACGACCAATGCTGTAACGGCATCCGAAATTACAGCCCTGGGAATGTGGGATACCAGCAAGTATTATAATATTTATGTGGTAAAAAAGTTAGCCTCTAATTCAGGGACCCTTAATGGCTTTGCCTATTACCCGGGTGGCAGCAATGATTATGCATTTATGTCTACAAGTGCATCATCTGTAAATGCGCAAACACTGGCACATGAATTCGGACATGCGTTAGGACTCCGTCACACCCATGAAGGATTCAACGACTCTACCGGGGCCTGTCCTGCTAATACCGATTGTACATTACAAGGAGATCTGGTATGCGATACAGAACCCATGAAAAGCCTTTACCACTCCTCCGTTCCCTATACATGTCAGACCGGTCAGATCAACCCATGTACAAGCGTTACCTATGCAGGAGGTGAAAGAAATGTAATGTCTTATACTTTCTGTTTCAGAGATCTCTTTACCCCGGGACAATCCGACAGAGCTACAGCCCAGCTTTTACAGTACAGACAATCTTTAATCAATTCTCCGGTCGCAAGTAGCACTACACCTAACAACAATACATCTTTAACCACAGCTTGCACCCCAACAACAATAACGAATCCAGGAAATTACAACATAGGAATCACTTCTGTCAAATTTGGAAGCATTAATAATTATTCAACCAATTATAAGGCTGCCACTAATAATTTCTACGAAAATTTTACGGGAAATTATTGTCTGGGAATTTCCAAAACCACAATACCTTCGGGCACCTCAACGACCCTTACCATTACTCCCGGAACAAACAATCCTCATATTATAAAAGCATACATCGATTACAACAACGATGGACAATTTAATGAAACAACGGAGCTGGTTCTGAACCAAAGCAATATAGCAGCAGGTTCCACTGCAACAGCATCAGTAACTCCACCTTCAAATGCTGTAGCCAATACTCCTTTAAGAATGAGGGTAATTGGTGAATATAACGGAACAACCGTTACCGCTTGTTATATTCCTAAATACGGGCAGATAGAAGATTATTCAGTGATCATTGAACCAAGAACCCTGTCCGCTAAAAATGCAATTGAAAACAAAACCTTTATTACACAGGCAGAAAATTCAGTGTACATAAAAAGTGACCTGCAAATTACCTCGCTAGTGATCTATGATGCCTCAGGAAGAATTCTGGTGAACCAAACCAATATGAAATCTACAGAAATTACCGCTCCATTAAATGCCAAAAATGTAGTAGTAACAGTCCGGGCAACATTGGAAAACGGAAAAGTGATCACCCAAAAACTAAAATTCTAAAAACAAAAAAGAGAGCAACTTCAGCTCTCTTTTTTATTTCTGTTATCTATGACGATTATTATTTTGACGCCCGGTTTTCTTCTTCCATTTCTACTTCATGTCTCAGCTGTGCTTTATACAATGTGGAATAATACCCATTTTGATCAAGCAACTCCAAATGCTTTCCTTCTTCTACAATTTTACCATGTTCCATTACGATAATCTTATCCGCTTTTTCAATGGTTGAAAGCCTGTGTGCAATAATAATCGAAGTCCTGTTTTTCGTGATTTTCTCCGTAGCCCTCTGAATCAGTTTTTCACTTTCATGATCAATTGAAGAGGTAGCTTCATCCAGGATCAAAATTTTCGGATCGGACAGATAAGCTCTTAAGAAAGACAATAACTGCCTTTGCCCTAATGAGATCGACGAGCCTCTTTCACTGACTACATAATCATAACCACCCGGAAGCTGCTGAATGAATTCATCCACTTCAATTTCTCTGGCCCCTGCTTTTATTTTATCCAGGGTAATACCTTCATCTCCAAAAGAGAGATTTTCAAAGATACTTCCATGGAAAAGGAAAACATCTTGTAATACCACCCCAATATGACTTCTGAGATTATATAATTCATAATCTTTCAGCTCTACATCATCAATAAAAATCTCTCCGGAATTGATATCATACAGCCTCGTGATCAGACTGATGATCGTAGATTTACCTGCTCCTGTAGCTCCCACAATAGCAACTGTTTCTCCCGGATTCACTTTGAAATTGATTCCTTTCAGTACTTCCTGCTTTTCATCGTAAGCAAAACGAACATCCCTGAATTCAATTTTACCATTGAAGTGATCTTTTTTTACTGTTCCGTGATTAGGCATCGCATAATCCTCATCCATTAATCCCAGTACCCTTTCTGCACCTACAATTCCACGCTGGATATTATTAAATCGGTCTGCGATCTGGCGTAAAGGTCTGATCAGCATTGAAATATACTGGATAAAAGCAATAACCACCCCCGCACTAATGGTAATATATCCTCCATAGAAAAGGATAAACCCAATAAATAGGGATGAAATAAGTTCTACTACAGGAAAAAATAATGAAAAGATAAAAACGGTTTTCAGCAATGCAGCCTTTAGGGTAATATTGATATCATCAAACTTTTTAAATTCAGCTTCCTGTCTGTTGAACACCTGTATAATTGGCATTCCGGCTAATCTTTCCTGAACAAAGGAATTCTGATTCGCCGTCCAGGTTCTTTCATCTCCAAATGCTTTTTTCAGCCTCTTTTGAAAAAAACGGGTAATAACCACCATCAAAGGAAGTATAGCCAGTGTAATATAGCTCAGATGAACATTAGTACTGAACATCATCACTAATACAAAGACGATTCTCAAAATATCCCCGAAAACCATAAGGAATCCGTCCGTATAAACTGTAGCAATGGTTTCCACATCCCCAACGGCACGTGTTACCAGTTGTCCTATAGGTGTTTTATCAAAAAATGATGTCCTGAAATAAATAAGTTTAGAATACAACCTCTCTCTGATATCCCTGATTACATTCTGAGAAATATAATTGGAGAAATAGACCAGGAAAAAGTTTAAAACAGTTTCTGCAACAACCAATCCTACCAAAATGTAGATATGCTTCATCATCAGAGCTTTATCCTGCAGCCTGGTGATATCATTATCTACAACCTCCATGGTAAGGTAAGGTCTGTAAGTAGAAACGATGGATAGTAAAACGGAAATGATTAAAGTAAGGATAAACCAGGACCGGAATTTCATTCCGATAAAGAAAAGCCTTTTAATAATTCCCCAGGTATCTTGTTTTTTCATTGTACAAATTGAAAGAAAAGAATTAAATAAATTCCATGCAAAAATAACACTTTATAATTTGAAAGCGAGAACAACTTATCCAAATACCAATAGAAAATAACGGATATTAATTATTTAAAATATGAATATCCTATTGTTATACATTTTCTTTGCTACCTATCTCCTCAATTTCCAGGCTTGGTTTATGGATGGTTTCTTTTGTAAACTTTTTTTCAAGAAACTGGTAAATTCCCCACACAACAGCTATTGCACATAGCCAGCTTATTACATTCACGAGGCTATATCCGGTATAATCGTTATCCTGTAAAGAACCTGGGTTAGTAAGTGCGATATAGAAACCATAGCAAAATAAAAACGCAACCTGAAACCCCAGATAGATCACTATACCCAACAGTCCAAAATGCCATTTGGTTTTCCCAAATCTTTCTGCCAGTGCAGCATAGTATCTGTACGCTCCAATCAGGATAAAAATAGACATCATAATGATTATAGTTTTTTGTTTTTTTAAAATTCGTAGCCTACATCTACGAGAAATAATCCTTGTGCCGGAGCAGAAGTGCCGGCCGAATTACGGTTTTTATTTTCAATAACTTTTCTCAGATCTTCGGGCTTCATTTTTCCTGCACCGATTTCCACCATTGTTCCCACGATTGCCCGTACCATATTCCTGAGAAAACGGTTGGCAGAAACGGTAAATTTAAGTTCGCTTCCTTCCTGTTCCCACTCTGCTTTGTAAATGTGGCAGATATTGGTCTTATTATCTGTTTTCAATTTGGCAAAACTCGTAAAATCCTCATACTCGAATAAAATTTTACAGGCTTCATTCATTGCATCGATGCTCAAAGGTCTTTTCCAATGTTGCCATGCAGATTCCAGTGTAAATGGATTTTTTTCTAAAGAAATATAATATTCGTATGTTCTGTAGGTGGCATCAAACCGGGCATGAAAATCATCTTTTACAGGAAAAATCCTCTTAACAGCAATATCAGGCGGAAGAAAGCTGTTCAGCCTGTGACTGAGCTGATCATTAAATGCCACCTGGGTATCAAAGTGGGCGAATATTTTTTTTGCGTGAACACCGGTATCCGTCCTTCCGGCTCCTGTAATTTTAATCTCTTCCCGTAAAATAGTGGATAGTGCTTTTTCCAATTCTTCCTGTACAGAATTGGCGTCCGGCTGGATCTGATAACCGAAATAATTTTTACCGTTGTAAGAAAACTCTATAAAGTACCTCAATGTAGTATAATAACTCCACAAAAATACTTTAATTTTATGAAATATTTGTTGAAAAGTCATTGAGAATATTCAGCCAAATCCTCTTAAAAATTACTATTTTTGCAATCGTATGAAAAGATGGTACCTTTATCCCTTCTCTGTAGGTTATCATTTGGTAACGGGTATCCGAAACACAATGTATGATCTGGGGATCTTTAAATCTACGAAATTCAAAACGCCGATCATCAATGTCGGCAATTTGTCCGTTGGCGGAAGTGGAAAATCGCCAATGGTGATGTACCTTGCTCAGTTTTTATCCAAACATTACAGAACCGGTGTCCTTTCCCGAGGTTATGGAAGACTTACAAAAGGTTATGAGGTGACCAATTATGACAGCAACTACAAAATGGTAGGTGATGAAGCGATGCAGCTTTTTGAACGTTTTAAGAACCGTTTCGTTATTGCCGTTTCTGAGGAAAGAGTGCCTGGAGCCAAAAAAGTCATTGATGACATGGACCTGGATGTTCTGGTACTGGACGATGCTTTTCAGCATAGAGCGATCAAAGCAGGATTTAATATTCTGATGACGGATTTTAATGACCCGTATTTTAAGGACCACCTTCTTCCGGCAGGAGATCTCAGGGAATCAAGAGCCGGGGTAAAAAGAGCCGATCTTATTATGGTCAGCAAATGTCCTGATGAACTGACGGAGGAGACCAAACAGTATTATATTTCCAGAATAAGACCTGAACGTCACCAAAAAGTATTCTTTTCATCTATCGGATATGACGAAAATGTATACGGAAGAGAAAAAATGCTTCCCGATAACAACCTGAATTATTATGACATTCTTTTAATTACAGGAATTGCCAATCCAAAACCATTGCTGGAACATCTGGCAAAATTTTCACATAGAGTAAAACACCTTAAATTCAGGGACCATCATAATTTTTCTGATGACGACATCAAAAAAATAATTGCTGAATATAAGAAACTGGGCGAATATAAACTGATCTTAACAACCGAGAAAGATTATGTTCGTTTAAAAACCTTTGACTATCTTAGAGATATTGTTTATTACTGGCCTATCAATGTAATCATTGACAAAAAGGAAGAGTTTAATCAAATCATCTCGGATTATGTTAGGAAAAATTAAAGAAACCGCAGCCTTCATCAAAAACATCATTCAGGATACACCTGATTTTGCAATCGTATTAGGATCCGGCCTGGGAAAACTGAAAGATGAAGTTCAGCCAATACACATATTGGAATATAAAGACATTCCTAACTTTCCTCAAACAACAGTGGCTGGTCATGGAGGTCAGCTGATATATGGTATTTTAGAAGGTAAAAAGATATTGATAATGAGTGGACGCTTTCATTATTACGAAGGCCATTCTATCGAAACTGTGGTATTTCCTGTAAGGGTTTTTCATTTGATAGGTATTAAAAACTTACTTCTTTCCAATGCCTGCGGAGGAGTAAATCCTGAATTCAGGGTCGCTGACATTGTAATTCTGAAAGATCACATCAACATGATGCCTGAACATCCTCTTCGTGGTAAGAATATAGAAGAACTAGGCCCGAGGTTTGTCGATATGAGCGAGCCTTATAATAAAAAAATGATCAGTATCGCAGAACGCACTGCTTCAGAAAATAACATCAGAATTCATCAGGGAATCTATGTCGCATTACAGGGACCTACCTTTGAAACACCCGCAGAATATGGAATGATAAAAGCTATAGGTGGTGATATGGTAGGAATGAGTACTGTTCCGGAAGTTATTGTGGCCCGTCATATGGATATGGATGTTTTTTGTATATCAGTTATTACGGATCTTGGCGGACCCGATATTGCATTAGCCGTTTCTCACGAAGAAGTTCTTAATGCAGCCAATAAAGCAATGCCCAACGTAATCACGGTAGTAAAAGGTCTTGTTAAAAATTATCAGTAGTTCTTTTTTATCGAATTTTTCGATTTCTTAAATTTTTGCCAATTAATCCAAAAAGCAATTCATAACTTCGTTTCATTGTTTAGATTTGTAAAAAATGAAATTGAAAATGAAAAAGCTATTCATATTTTTTATGCTTGGAACATTTGGGACATTTTATTCTCAGGAGGTTCCTAAAGTACTTAAAACCAGTTTTTCCAAAGAAGCTTTGCAACAGAAGCTTGAAAATGAAGAGGGAAAGAGCATTACTATACAGGAAATTCTTAACCAGCACAAAGGAAAAGTGGTGGTCATTGATTTTTGGGCCGGTTGGTGCAGAGATTGCCTGAAGGCACTTCCAAAAGCACAGGAACTCGAAAAAAATAATCCGAACATAGACTTTGTATTTCTTTCTCTGGAAAGATCGAAAGAAGGTTTCGATAAAAGCCTTGAAAGATTTGATATGAAAGACAAAGATAATTATTGGTTTGCATCAGGATGGAAAAATGACTTTAATAATTATATTGACCTCAACTGGATTCCGAGATACATGGTGATCGACCAGAAATCAGCTATTGCAAAATACTACGCCATCTCACCGGAAGATCCTGAAATACAAGCCACCATCAATAAACTTTTACAATAATATGGTAACTTTAAGAGAAGCAACAAAAGAAGACCTGAAAACTCTTCTTGAATTCGAACAAGGTGTAGTTACTGCAGAAAGGCCCTATAATCCTACCCTTATTAACGGTACCATTCATTATTATGATTTAGTTTCTTTGATTGAGTCTGAAGATGCTACCCTTATTGTAGCGGAAAAGGATCATGAAATCGTTGCGTCGGGATATGCGATGATTAAAAAAGCGGAAAAGGATTATTTTAATTTCAAAGAGTACGCATATCTGGGATTTATGTATGTAAAACCGGAACACAGGGGACAGGGAATCAATCAATCCGTTATAGACAGACTCATAAAGTGGTCAGAAGAAAGGGGAATGAAAGAAATAAGATTAGATGTTTATGATCAGAATGAATCTGCTGTAAAAGCTTATGAAAAAGTAGGATTTGAACCTGTGCTCCTTACCATGAGATTGAAAAAATGATATTAATTTATTGAAATATAGAAATAAATGAATCCATATCTTTGTGATATGGATTTTTCTTTTCCCATTCGCAAAATTATACATGTAGATATGGATGCATTTTATGCTTCTGTGGAACAGCATGATAATCCTGCGCTTAGAGGAAAACCAATTGCCGTGGGAGGAGAGCATCGGGGTGTAGTTTCAGCTGCCAGTTATGAAGCAAGAAAATTCGGTGTCCGTTCTGCCATGCCAAGTAAAACAGCAAAAGAAAAATGCCCGCATCTCATTTTTGTTCCCCCCCGCTTCGCCCGTTACAAAGAAATTTCCAGAAAGATAAGAGAGATCTTTCATGAGTATACCGACCTGGTAGAGCCATTGTCCCTGGATGAAGCTTATCTGGATGTGACTGAAAACAAAAAAGGAATAGAATCCGCCAATGATATTGCGAGAGAAATCCGCAAAAAAATCTTTGAACAAACAGGTCTTACTGCCTCAGCCGGTATTTCAGTTAATAAATTTTTAGCAAAGGTAGCTTCGGATATCAATAAACCGAACGGACAAAAAACCATTCACCCCGACAAAATTGAAAGTTTTCTGGAAGAACTACCCGTTGAAAAATTCTACGGAGTAGGAAAAGTTACGGCCAACAAAATGTTTACGCTGGGGATTTTCAAGGGAAAAGATTTAAAGAAAAAAACATTACAGGAATTAGTAAGCCTGTTCGGAAAATCAGGAAGCTACTATTACAATGTTGTTCGTGGAATTCATCATTCAGAAGTTAAACCTCATCGCATCCAGAAAAGTGTAGCTGTAGAAAGGACTTTTTTTGAAGATCTCTATGATGAACAGCAAATCAATGAGAAACTGGAAAGCTTAAGTGCAGAACTACATCAAAGGTTACAGAAAAATAATATTCTGGGCAGATCCCTTACTTTAAAAATAAAGTATAAAGATTTTTCACTGTTTACCAGGAGCATGACAAAAGAAGATTATTATATTTCTGAAGAAGAATACTACAAAACCTCCAAAAAGCTTTGGGAACTAAGACCCTTTGATAAACCTGTCCGGTTATTAGGCTTATCCCTTGCCCACCTTAATACTGAGGAAAAAAAGCAGGTTTCCGTTCAACTAAAAATACCGTTTCAGGAGTTTGGCCATTAATAATTAGAAATTTTCACTACATTGTAGTAACCAAATTCTATAATGTATGAACCCAACGATGATTCAGTTTTTCCACTGGTACTCAGACGGAAACCAAACACTCTGGAAGGAGGCTCAAAAACAATCTGCTTATTTAGCCGAACTTGGTATAACTTCAGTTTGGTTCCCACCTGCTTACAAGGGAACTAGTGGAGGTTATTCAACAGGATATGATGCTTATGACCTTTTTGACCTGGGAGAATTCGACCAGAAAGGAAGTATTCCCACAAAGTATGGAACCAAAGATGATTACTTAAAAGCAATAAAGGCTTTAAAGGAACAAAATATCCAGGTTATTGTAGATGTTGTATTAGGGCATAAAGCCGGTGGTGACGAGCTGGAAACGATGAAAGCAGTAAAAGTGGATGAAAATAACAGGGAAAAGGTAATTTCAGATGTTATCGAAATACAGTCCTATACCAAGTTTACTTTTCCTGGAAGAAATAAAAAATATTCTGACTTTGAATGGAATGCAACTTGTTTCAGTGGCGTAGATTATGCCGAAGGAATGGATTCGCATATCTTCAAAATACAATCTGAATATGGAAACGACTGGGAAGAGATGATTGATGATGAAAAAGGCAATTATGATTATCTGATGTATAATGATATTGAGCATCGCAATCCATTTGTTCGTGAAGAACTCAACGCATGGGCCAAATGGTATTTTGATCAGACCGACTTTGATGGGGTAAGACTGGATGCTTTAAAACATATTTCTTTTGATTTTTATAAAGAATGGCTAACACTTATCCGTTCTAATTCAGGCAAAAATATCTTTGCCGTTGGAGAATACTGGGCACCTGGATATTTGAATTTACTCCAAAAATATATTGAAGTTACGGAAGGGTGCATGAGTTTATTTGACAGCTCTCTTCAAAATAATTTCCACAATGCTTCCAAAGAGGGAGGATCTTATGATCTGAGAAGGATTTTTGATGGCACTCTTACTCAGGCTGATCCGCTGCATTCCGTAAGTCTTGTTGATAATCATGATACCCAACCTTTACAAGATCTTGAAGCTCCTGTAGAAGAGTGGTTCAAACCTCTTGCCTATGCTTTGATCCTCCTCAGGGAAGACGGCTATCCTTGTGTATTTTATCCCGATTTGTACGGAGCCCATTACGTAGATAAGGACCGGGAGGGAAATGATCAGGAAATTTTCCTGAATAAAATAAATGGAATTGAAGAACTGCTGAAGGCCCGGAAAGAACATGCCTACGGAATCCAGAAAGATTATTTTGAAGATGCTAACTGCCTGGGATGGGTTCGTGAAGGAGATGACGAGCACACGGGCTGTGCCGTTGTCTTAAGTAATAAAGATGCTTACAATAAACCCATGGAAATGGGGGAAAAGTATTCGGGGCAAAGTTTTTATGATCTGCTTGGAAGATTCGAAGACAAAGTAGTTATTGATGAAAAAGGCTGGGGAAATTTTCCTGTTCCTGCTGGAAATGTAAGCGTCTGGGTTCCTGAATAGATACAATTAAATTAAATGTACATAACCAGGAAAGCATCATCCGGTTATGTACATTTGAAATGTCTTTATACTGTTGGCTTTTAGCAGTAGATATATCTGCAATTCCATATATCACTTGCCCATTCACAGCATTGGTTGTCTTCATTTGAAGTACAGCATACTCTGTCACGGATAATTCCTCCGGCTTTTAAAGCTTTAAGTTCCTGCCTCTCTATTTTTCTTATACGGCCTGCTGGTAAATTAGTTTTTTTCATTTTGTAAAATATTTGATTAAGTTTAGTCACTAAAACAAGTATATGGACATGGATCAGAAGTTACATACGAGTAAGTTCCGCAGTAACAGGTATGCGTTGGACCTGTCGGCCCTCCCCCTGTTCCACCTCCGGTACTTCCGCCACCGGAAGGGTTATAAGGAACACACTTCCCATTCTCACATATATAACCCGGGTTGCATCCCCCTTCTCCCGGACCCGTATCCGAAACACAATAAGCAGGTTCCCCAGGAGATCCAGCCAGTAAGTTTTTGAGTACTTCCCGGCTCAATTCATTCCATTGAAATTTTGTTTTCATAATTGCTTGGTTTTATATGGTTAAAAGATTTTAGTCTTTAATTGTCTCTCTCACCGCCTTACCGTTTCAGCATTTATTTTATTAATAATTTGTGAAAATATTTTCCATAATTATTACATTCCAGGGATTAATAACTCAAATATAACAAAATAACACACACAATATTGAATAAAAAATACCAAATACTGGATTTCACATATGAAAACACAAAACCAAAGCAATAAAAATAAGTGGTAACAAGGAATGAAGTAGCCATACCCCCGCCTTACATAATTTTCACATAGATAAAAAAAATTGAGCACCTAAATGATAAAAATATTTAGTGATACGAAGGTCGGAACCAAACTATATTTTTCTCAATTCCAAAATATCGGGTTTCAATGATTCTCCGGATATCCTTCCAGTTCTTGAAAACTCTGCCCACACAGCTCTTAATTTTCTTCCATTATGATGGATATACTCCCAGGGAATGTTTTTTATAAGCCCTGCAGACTGCCATGCTTCTTCATTACCAAAAAGCAAAGGAAGATCAATACTGTGCGCAGCTCCTATTTCATTATCCGTAATTCTGGAATAGATCCTGAACAAATAAACATTACCTCCGGCTTTAGCATAATTTTCAGCAAAAAGTTCTGCAGGTTTCCCATAGATTTTTTCTGTAGTCAGCTGAACTGTTTTATTAATGATCTTCTGACCAAAACCTTTACCAAAATAAGTATTGAGTGCCTCGGAAGTTTTTAGATAAAATGCAGTTTCATCATTATTGAGTCCAATTAAAACATCAATTTTTCCAGCACTTGCTTTCCATCTTTCCTCTGACTCATCTTCATTACATAAAGGAGGAAATCCATATTGAATACCAAAAGGCATCACTGCTTTTAATCCGTATTTAATAACAGAAGGAATCCTTTTTTTGTATTCTTCCATCATCTTTAAGACATCGGTTTCATGTTTTATTGAATCCGTATTTTTAAGAAATTCGGCTGACATTTTTTGTCTTTTGTGGCGAAGACCTAACGGTGCACTTTGAATGATCACTCTTTTGAAAAGGCCTTCAGCGTCTTCTGAAATCATCAGATGGGCGATCGCATCTCCGCCGGATGATTGCCCCAGAAGTGTAATATTTTCAGGGTTTCCTCCAAAGCTTTCTATATTCGTTTGAATCCATTTTAATGCTTCAATAATATCAAATAACCCCAGATTAGCAGGCCTTTCTTCATCGCCTCCTAAAAAACCGAACAACCCCAGGCGATAGGAAACCGACACTACAATGATATCTTGTTCCTTCACCCAATTGCTCGCATCTGATGTGGAAAGATCCCCACACCCTATTTCATGAGAGCCTCCATGTATCCAAACAATCACAGGCAAACTGGTATGTTCATTATCGGGACGAATAACCGAAAGAAATTGAGTAGATTCTTCAATCTCAAAACCATTAAGATCCGTGGGGCCAATCATTTTTTCAATTAAAGGGCTTATACTTTGTGGGCACACCGGTGTTTTATCCGGAAAAAGAAGTTCCGAGGATGACGGCTGTACAGGAATGGGTTTTTGAAATCTTACAGACCTGGCATAGCGAATACTTTTGGCTTTGATAACACCATTTTCTTTTAAAGCAATAATTTTCGCGAACGGGGTTTGAAAAATATGAGTGCCAATATTCTGCTGTGATTTCATTATCCGGAAATTTCTTCCTTAAAAATAATTCACTTTTCGGAAAAACCCGAATCTATTTGAAAGAAATTACCTATCCTGATGATTCGTTTAAACGCAAGTGATAGAAATCTATAAATAAACTTCGACGATAATTCAATCAATTTAAAGTTTTGTATTCACTTGGTGATACTCCGACTTTTGCCTTAAACAACCTTGTAAAATGCTGGGGATACTTAAAACCCAGGTCATAAGAAATCTGGCTGATTGATTTCGATGGATTATAAATTTCCTCTTTTGCAACATCAATCAGTTTATTATGGATAAATTCCTGGGCAGAAACTCCTAATTCTTTTTTAATTAAATCACCAAAATAATTCGCCGAAAGATTAAGTTGTTCAGCAAAATAATTGACCATTGGAAATCCAATATTCTTGGGTTTATCGGATTTCAGGTAATCATTCAGAAGATTTTCAAACTTCCCGATAACGCCTTGATTTACATGATCACGGGTAATAAACTGCCGATCATAAAAGCGCAAACAATAGTTGAGAAATAATTCGATATTGTTTACGATCAGGGATTTACTGTGTTTATCAATGGATTGCTCCAGTTCAAGCCTTATATTTTTAAAGCATTCCAGGATAATTTCTCTTTCTTTTTCGGAAAGGTGTAAAGCTTCATGAACATCATAAGAAAAGAAAGAATAATCTTTAATATTTTTCCCCAGATTAGTTCCTTTGATAAGATCGGGATGAAATATCAGAGCATATCCTCCTGGTTGCACATAGGTCCCGTCATTACTCATCCCATACACTTGCCCCGGTGCTATAAAAACCAGCGTCCCTTCCTGATAATCGTAATTGTTCTTTCCGTAATACATATCTCCACACATTACATCTTTCAGAAATACTGTATAAAAACCATAGCTCCTTCTATATTGGGAAATAGGATTGGACTTAGAGAAGTCAATAATGCTCACCAAAGGATGCAAGGTTTCATGATTCATCATTTTATTATATTCAGAAACACTGTTGATTATTTTAATATCCTGATTTTCCATAGCATCCGTTTTAAATCTTATTCAAAATTACCACTTTCTGTTTTACTTTTAATAGAGTCTGTAATATTGGTAAATGTTTCTGTAATCTGTATAAGTGCTGTTTAACGAAAAGAATCGACTTTTGCATTGTAATGATAATATTAGAAAACAAAAAGATGTTTGCCGGATAAGAAAGTCAATTGGATACTTTCCCCGAGGAATTAACCGGGTACGTATCTTAAACCCTTAAAGTTATACCAGACCAAAAAGGTAATGCGAAGAGATAACGACATTCTTATGCCTGAGACTGATCTTAATAACAAGAAACTTTCTATCATCCTGAAAAAGGATAGTATGTATGGATTTCTGAACCCTGAGGCTATCATCAACATTTTCCAGGTAGTTACTAGTCCGGAAGTAAATTTACAAATAGTAACATCAACCCGAATACTCCAAACGGTATTATTAAATATACGGATCCGGTGATTGAGAAGAATACAATTTATAAACAAAAACACTAACTTAAAATTTAAAAACAAATGAGCACATTCACAGTAAAAGCGTACGGAGCAGAGTCTACCACAGCGGACCTGAAAGAAATGAATATTGAAAGAAGGGAACCAACTCCTAATGATGTGGAGATTGAAATACTTTATTGCGGAGTTTGCCACTCTGACCTTCACACAGCAAGAAACGACTGGGGAGGAACGATCTACCCTGCAGTTCCCGGACATGAAATTATAGGGAGAATTACTAAAATCGGAAATGAAGTTACAAAATTCAAAGTCGGAGACCTTGCAGGTGTTGGATGTATTGTGGATTCATGTGGGACATGCGAGAGCTGTAAACATGATCTTGAACAATATTGTTTAAATGGTTTTACAGGAACTTATAACGGAAAAGACAAACATTTGGGAGGACATACTTTTGGTGGTTATTCACAGAAAGTGGTTGTAGATTCCGACCACGTTTTAAGAATTCCTGAAAATCTTGATCTAGCAGCAGTGGCTCCGCTTCTTTGCGCAGGAATTACAACATGGTCTCCACTAAGACATTGGAATGTAGGACCAGGATCAAAAGTTGCTGTTATCGGATTGGGAGGATTAGGACATATGGCAATTAAACTGGCTAAAGGATTAGGGGCTGAAGTAACTCTTTTCTCAAGAACTCCCGGAAAAACAGAAGATGCCAAACAATTAGGAGCTGATCATGTAGTTATTTCTACAGAGCAGGCAGAAATGGATTCTGTAAAGGGAAAATTTGATGTGATCATCGATACCGTTCCTTATGTTCATGACGTTAACCCTTATATTACAACATTAAATATCAGCGGAACATTGGTTCTTGTAGGATATCTCGGAGGTCTTGAACCTATCCTTCAAACGGTTCCAATGATCATGGGGAGAAAATCTGTAGCAGGCTCTGTAATCGGGGGAATTGCTGAGACACAGGAGATGCTTGATTTCTGCGGGAAACATAATATTGTTTCTGAAATTGAAATCATCAAAATGAACGAAATTAACGAAGCTTATGAAAGGATGTTAAAAAGCGACGTAAGATACCGCTTTGTGATTGATATGCAGACTTTATAATTCTTCGGATATTTTTTTAATAGAAAGGCCCTTCAGATGAAGGGCTTTTTGTTATGTTGTATTTTAAAATATGTATTAAACAGGTTTCCAGTTATGCTGTCCCTTCATATCCTGAAAAGCCCAGTCTGCCATAGCATCGATTACAGGAGCAAGCTTATTCCCTGCTTCACTAAGTTCATAGGTCACATGAGGAGGCACCACAGGCTTTGCAGTTCTGATGATCAAACCATCGGCTTCCAATTGTTTTAAATGCTGGATGAGCATTTTTTCTGTGACTTCCGGGATTGCCCTTTTTAACTCACTGTAACGTTTCCCTCCTGTCGACAACTGAAATAATATAATCGGTTTCCAGAAACCTCCGATTTTTTCCATAACGTACATTACCGGGCACTGGTCCAGTATATTCTTTTTGTTTTCCTGAATTGTAGAACTTTCTTTAATTGCTGTCATGACACATACTTTAGGGTAAGTACTTGTATAAAAGTAAGTACAAATATAACTTTGTTCTCAGAAATAAAAAAATACAAACAATAAAAAATTTACATATGAAAATCATCATCACAGGTTCATTAGGAAATGTTGCCCAACCATTAGCTCAGCAACTTATTGCTGAAGGGCATGATATTACCGTTATCAGCAGCAGCGAATCTAAAAAAAATGAAATACAATCTTTAGGAGCAAAAGCAGCCATCGGATCCATTACAGATCTGGACTTTTTAATTAAAACATTTGAAGGTGCAGATGCCGTATTTGTAATGACCCCACCTAATTTGGGAGCTACTCAAATCGTTGAAGATACAATCAGTGTTGGAAAAAACTATACAGAAGCCATCAGAAAAACAAATGTGAAACGCGTTGTTATGCTAAGCAGTGTAGGTGCAGCTTCTCCGATAGAAAATGGTCCGATTAAAGGTCTCCATCAGATTGAAAATCTTTATAACGGATTAGAAAACACATCGGTAACATTCGTTCGTGCTGGTTATTTTTATAATAACTTCTTTAATGATATTCCATTGATACAAAACGCAGGAATTATAGGAGGAAATTATCCTGAAAACACAAATATTCCTGTAGTTCACCCGGTTGATATTGCAAAAATAGCCGCTGAAGAACTGGTTAAAAATGCCGATGGAAAAAAAATAAGATATGCCGTAAGTGATATCCGTCCAGGTTCTGACTTTGCCTCTGTTTTAGGCTCAGCCATAGGAAAACCTGAATTGCCTTGGGTAGAATTTACAGATGAAGAGTATTTGAACGGAGCGCTACAAGGAGGCCTTCCTCAGGAAATGGCAGAATTATATACTGAAATGGGAAGAGGAATACGAACAGGAGTTGTCCAAAAAGATTTTGTTGAACACGGCTCGCCTGTCACGGAAGGAACTAAATTAGAAGAGTTTGCTAAAGAGTTTGCTAAAGAGTTTGCAACTCAATTTAATTCTTAAAATTAACTTTTCAGAAAATGATGCGGAAGAATCACAATCTTAATCATAGAAAAAGTTTCGGCGCACCTTTGGTGCGCCGAAACTTTTTATTAAGAAGTAAACTCTAATTATCTTTTAAAGTTCCTTTCAGAACTTTTAGTTTTCCGTCAATTGGCTGATCATTTTTTAAACCCAAGATTTCTGCTACTAAAGGATAAACATGAACATTTGCAAATTCATCAATCACCACATTACTTTTAAATTGCGGCCCCCAGGCTAAAAATGTTGCTTTCATTTCTGGTACAAGCCTTGGATTATATCCATGCTTTCCAACGGAAGTCGTTTTTCCTTTTTCCAAAAATATCTTGGGTGCTTTTGGTATCAAAAGAATCTGTCCGATTCTATGGTATTGATCATCTCTGGTTCCAAAATGCAGGTATTTTGGAAGCCTTTTATCTAAATACACGTCATAGTCGTCTGTCTTACCGGCTTTGAGTTCATTGTAAACAGTTTTAGTTTCTTCAGGATTCTTTACCACAACCCTCAATAACGTCTGGGAATTATAGAAATCAAACCTACTTTTATCGAACAGCATTTTAGGAATTTCCAAAGGGGTTCCCCTATCTACTTTGATCATTCCATGGTCTGAAACAAAAATGAAATTCACATTTTTCAGTCCTAAGTTATTTACTTTCTGAACAAGCTCTCCGATGGCTTTATCTATCAAATGTACGGCACCTTCAGTTTCTTTTGAATCCGGTCCGAAATGATGGCCGCTCCCGTCTACTTCAGGGAAATACAATGTAATAAAATGAGGTCTTTTATCCATGGGTAATTTCAGCCAGTTCACCACCTTATCTACTTTTTCAGAAGGAGTAAATTGGTCGTGATAAGCATAATAATAAGTAGGTCTTTCTCCACCGGCATCACTTGCTGAGCCTACCCACATCATTGTCGCAGAAATCATTCCCTGTTTTTCTGCCAGCCCCCAAAGAGGAAGCCCTCCATACCAGCTCCCGTCTTCAGCATTTTTCTTGTCACTCATTGCATAAAATTCCTTTCTCTTGTAATCATAGAAGAAGTTATCAATCAATCCATGATGGGCAGGATATAATCCTGTGATCAGGCTCCAATGGTTAGGAAATGTGATACTCGGATAACTTGGAATCATTGCTTTTGCCTGAACCCCGTTATTGGATAAGTTTAAAAGATTTTCAGCATGATATTTTTTAGCATAATCATATCGGAAACCATCTGTAGAAATCATGATCACATATGGTTTGGTTTGAGCATCAACGCTGTTGTATCGGTTTGGAGTTATGATCTGCGTGGTATCAACAGGAGCTTTCTGAGCCCACCCTATCATAGAAATAAACAGAAGTAAAATTTGTATTCCGCGCTTCATTATAAAAATTTTCCGCAAAGTTACACCCTATCTTCTTCCCGGGAAAGTTTAATGGATTAAAACTATATTAAAGAAATTGAAAACTCATGAAATTTATACACAATAATTAAAAAGTTGACTATTCTCCATCTCAAACTGCGACACCCAATTTTCAAGCCCCATCGCATTAAGAAATTTAGCGGTAGATTCAGAAGAATCATCAACATTATTTATACTTATTATCTTTCCTTTACTCTTCTCAGCAATACCCCTTAAAAGATCCGTTCCAATTCTATTTCTCCTATGCTCTCTACTTACTGCTATCTGATATACTTTTCCGGTTACGGGATTAAAAATAGAGTACCCTATTAACTCATCTTTTTTATATGCACCGAGAATTATCAAGTCTTCACGCATTTTTTCAAGTACCATGACGGAACTTTGCCAGGAAGGTTGAATATCCCAGAAAGACTTAAATACTTCCCATTGAAAACTGTTTAACTGCTGTATAGTAATATCAGGTCCTATCTCTGCAGGCTTTATATTTCCTTTATAACAATCTAATCTTCGGGTAGTCTTGAATCCCAGATGAATATAGGCACGGATAGCAGGCTCATTTCCATTAATGACTTCAAGCATTATCAGATCTATTTTTCTTTCCTGAAGTACAGGAAAAATATAATCATACATTTGTCTCACCAATCCTTTTCCGCGAAAATCAGGTACAACTCCGGTTCCGGCATTGTATATCACCCGCTTTCCATCTTCTGTTTTTTCGGCATGCAGAATAAAAGCCACGATCTGACCTTCCTTAAAGGCACCAACTGAAAGATCCATCTCTATTTTCTCTGTATGAATCTTTGAAGAGAGCTGTTCTTGTGTTAAATGGAAAGGGACAAGGTAATCAGAAAAAGAAAGATTAAATACATCTAAAAGGTCCGTAAAAGTAAGGTCTGCTAAATTTCTGAATTCCATTGATTTTATTTTGTGGGTACTAAAATTATTGAAATAATCCGGATTCGAAGCGGGTTTTATATATAATAAAAATACCTCCATTTCTAGAGGTATTTTTTAGCTTTAAAATTTTTTCTTATTCCCTGATCAGTTTTTCAAAAGATAAAGTCCCGTCTTTCAATGTGATTTCAAAATAATAGTTTCCGGATTTTAAATCAGAAACAATGATATTCTCACCGTTTAATTTTACAGATCTTACTTTTCTTCCCGTTGCTTCATAAATATCGACCGATTTTATTTTATCAGCATTTTTGAAGTTTACAGTTTCTTTTGCAGGATTAGGATAAAGAACCACCTTATTATTTTGAGCAATAACCTCACCGGTTGATAAGGCTCCAGCCATGTTTAATGTTGCATAACCTCTGTTTGCACCACCGTGGTAACTCAAGTTCAACGTGTTATTTCCTTTTGCGTAAAAAATGTTAATCGAACCCGCAGCATTTGAAATAGCAAAATCTTCCGCTCCTCCTGTTAGAGATCTGGTAGCAACAACAGTTCTTACACCACCACTTGTCGTATTGGATGTCATTGTCCAATTCTGTGTAGTATCCGGAGAAATAGAGCCAATTCCACCAAAGGTATAATCTAAATTTGTATTCGCTGTAGAATTTGCATTATAAACAAACCCGTCAGCCCCATTAGCCATACCAACGTTTCCAAAACCTATTCCCAAAAAAGTTGTATCCGGTCCCTTTAGGGTTATTGTAACCAAACTTGGTGAAGTATCTAATTTTACACTCATTCCGGTTGATCCCAGGTTTACAGTACCTGATGAAAAAAACTGTGCCGAGACCATACTCGCCATTATAAGGCCTAATGTTAGTAAAACTTTTTTCATATTCTTAATTTTTTAAAAGGTTAATGATGTCTTTATTGTTTGTTTGTAAGGCATATTCAAATGGTGTCATCCCCATTGAATCTTTGATTTGTTTATCAGCTTTATGCTTTAATAATAATTCTATTAGTTCTTTATTTCCGAACTTTACGGCCCAGAAAAGAGGCGTTGATCCGGTTGAATCCTGAATATTAGGATCTGCATTTTTCTTTAATAAAAGCGCTACCAATTCCTTATTATATTTAACAGAAAGACCCGCAAGGGCCGTTCCTTCACGGCTCTTATAATTAACATCTTTTACATTTTCAATGAGGAATTTAGCTACTTCAAGATTCCCTCTGTAACAAGCTAAAATAAGAGGAGAAAAACCACTTTCATTTGTCTTATTAATAACATCCGGGTCTTGCTTCATCAACTCTTTAACCTCAGCAACAGTTCCGCTTCTGGCAATATCAAAAATTGATTTTGCTTTTTCCTGGGCAGATGTCAATGAAAAGCTCAGGAACATACTTACGATCAGAATTAAGTTTTTCATTGTTTTACCAGGATATAATTGTATTCAACATTAATATTCTCAGCAATCTTTTTGGTCACCATCTTTGGAATGGTCACATTAAAATCAGCGGGTCTTGCTACAAATGTCCCCTGCATATATATTTTGCCATCCTTGGAAGAAATACTTGCTGTGGAGGTAACAGGTTTATTAACTCCATGAAAGTTTAATGTTCCCTGTACTGTATATTTCTGTGGGGTTGCAGAAAGTTTGCTTTTATCAAAATTTGCAATTTTTCCGGTAAAGGTTGTCTTTGGATATTTGGCTGTTTCGGCATAGCTTTCATTAAAGTGTTCTTCCATAAGCTTTACTTTGAAATGAAAGTTCTTTACAACCGAAATGGATGCTATATCCCCGGTGTCTGCATTGATTACTGCTACATTATTATCATCCTGGGCATACACATCTTCAAATAACGGTACCGATGCTTCAAAGGTTACCTTACCCGTTTTAGAGCTGTATTTCTGAGCCAGAACAAGGTTGCCGGATAGCAAGGCAATTATTAATACTACTAATTTTTTCATTTTTTTCAATTTTAATTTTCGACAAGCCCATCAGCTTTCCATTTGATAAATAAATTAATCTGAGTCGCGGAAAGTGATCCGCCCTGTGGCATCTTCCCGGGATCTCCGTTAGGTCTCTGTATTCGATCTATTATTTTATCAATATTATTCTTCACCTGATTATAATTGGTTAGAGGTTGAAAAGAGCCCGGTCCGTTTGCAGAATGACAACTAATACAATTGGCATCGATAATCGGTTTTATGTCGGCTATAAACTTTACCTGTTGTGTAATAGGCGTATGATCTGAAATCTCATCATAGGTTCTGCTTTCACACGAGATCAGTAAAACGGCCGAGGATACGATGTATAATAATTTCTTCATTTTAAAAAACTCTGTAAAGATTAAACCCAAAATAAATATGCCCTTTGCCCCAATTTCCCACAGCATTGGAAAGATAGCCTATATCAGAATTAAGTTGCGAATTACTGAATACAAGCTGAAATACATGACCTCCGGTCTCTATATCCATCCCTACCGATAAAGGATTTTTATAAAAACTATGGTTATCAAAATTCACGAAATATTCAGCATTCACAGAGATTCTTTTAGAGATCTTATAACGCCCCCCAAGCCCCGTTAAGAATTGATTTTTATCTTCAATATTCTGGTCATAAAGATTTTTATGGATATAAGAAGGAGTAAGCTGAAGAGACAAACGGTCATCAAATCTTCTCGAAATCAACGCCTGAGTAAGATAAGAAAGCCTGTCGCTAAAACGAAGATTTGGATAATTATCCTTATCCAAATCCGTATTCAAAGCCAAAACATTATATCCTACGACATCGACCGGAAAGTTTTCATTTTGCTTGAGAAGCTTATATTTCGCTCCAACCTCAAATGTTTTTTGGTTGGTCTCCCTTGACAGGTTTAAAGATAGCCAATCAGTTACACCATAGATTGCTCCCAATTTGGTAGAAGCATCATCTAAGCCAAAGAAGTTTTTAAACCCGGTACTGATGTCACCGAAACGGTGCGCGACTACAATATACCATTCATTTTTAGCAGCAAGTTTGGTGGACTGTCCTGTGACAATCTGGAGCGCCTTAAAGGCGGGTTGAGAATTTTCAGTATTTGTTTTAATGGTGTCAATGTCCTTCAACAAATCTTCCTGTGAATAGGCAAGAGTTGAAGCTAACACTGACAAAAATAGGAGAGTTTTTGCCATACAATTCTTAATAAAATATTAGTATGGCAAACTTATAGAGTTACGATTTTAAAAGTAGGTGATAAAAGTCACCTAACAAATTGTATTTATCAATTACTTTATTAAAAATAACTATTAAAAACAATTATTATTAGAATTGGCTAACATTTTCATTAACGGCAACACGTATCCCATCTTTTCCCTGCAGTATTTCTCCTTCGTTTTCAATTTTCTTAAGAACCCTGCTCACCACTTCTCTGGATGTTCCAAGATTGTTGGCAATTTCCTTATGCGTTAATTTGATAGGATGACTTCCCGTTATTGCAATTTGTTGTTTGATATAATTTAACACCCTCTTATCCAACCGGTGGAAAACAGCCTCATTCACCATATTCATTACGTCAATAAACCGTTTGTCATACTCCTGATAAAAAACCCTGTTAATTGCCGGAAAACGGATTAGCCATTCGTGCATTATGGCAACAGGAATCAGCAATACCTCAGAATCTTCTTCCGTAATAGCATAAATCTTACTGATATAGTTACTGAAAATAGATGAAAAAGTCATTACACAGCTTTCATTACGTCTTACGTAGTAGTAGATCAGTTCACGGCCATCGTTAAGGCAATATACTTTTACAGAACCTGAAATCATGAAAGGAATAAATTTGATTTTCTCCCCCTCACTGATCAGTTCAGTTTTTGCTTTGATCTTATCTGTGATGCCATGTTGATGAACTTCATTTATAAAATCATTGCCTAAAAACCCGAATTTATTATTAATAAATTGATGATCTATCATATTTTATATCAAATTATATAAGAAAGCAAATATATAAAATGAATTCCTTAATAAATGTTAATTTTTTATCATTTGTATTTAAATTGTGAATAATTTACTTTATTTAAAGTCATGATAAATAAAAATTCCTTTATTGATTTAATTTAAATGAATTGGCTATTTATTTCTGAGAATCATAATCATGCGAATATTTTTACTTAAAATAAGGCATAAAAAAATGCCTCAATACATTGAGGCATCCTGTTGTTTTATGTAAGAAAAATCTTATGCTTGTACATTGTTACCACCTAATACGAAAGGCTCAACTTCTTTGATTTCTCCGAATTGCTGCTCATAGTTAGCAATGTTCTGTTGAAGAGCAGATAATACTCTTTTAGCGTGAAGTGGAGCAAGAATGATTCTTGATCTTACTTTAGCTTGCTGAACACCTGGCATTAACTGGATGAAATCCACTACAAATTCAGATGGAGAGTGGTTTACTAATGCTAAGTTAGCATAGATTCCAGCCGCTACCATTTCATTTAGTTCGATGTTGATGTTTCCGTCCTGTGGATTTTGATTTTGATTGTCCATGTTTTCTTTAAATATTTTTGTTTAAAAAGTTTCAGGCCTCTAATTTAGAATTTAAACTTGAATCCTGAAACTTTTATATACATTTTAGTTAATATCTTCGAATTCTTTTTTAGAACCTACGATAACATTCTGATACTCTTTAAGACCAGTACCTGCAGGAATTCTGTGTCCTACAATTACATTCTCTTTAAGACCGCTTAGGAAATCAATTTTCCCAGCAACTGCTGCTTCGTTAAGAACCTTAGTGGTTTCCTGGAACGATGCTGCAGACATGAATGACTTAGTTTGTAGAGCCGCTCTTGTGATCCCTTGCAATACTGGCGTAGCCGTAGCAGGAAGTGCTTCTCTTACTTCAACAAGATTTTGATCTTCACGCTTCAATTTAGAGTTTTCATCTCTCAATTCTCTCGCTGTAATCATCTGACCTGGTCTGAATTCTTTAGAATCACCAGCATCAACAACTACTTTAAGACCAAATACTCTGTTGTTTTCTTCTAAGAAATCGTATTTATGCTCTAAAGCTCCTTCAAGGAATTGAGTATCACCTCCATCAACAATAGATACTTTTGTCATCATCTGTCTAACGATAATTTCAAAGTGTTTATCATCGATTTTCACCCCTTGCAGACGGTAAACTTCCTGAATTTCATTTACAAGATATTCCTGAACCGCTGTTGGACCTTTAATTCTTAAGATATCGTCCGGAGTGATTGATCCGTCAGAAAGTGGTGAACCAGCTCTCACGAAGTCATTCTCCTGAACAAGGATCTGGTTGGAAAGTTTTACTAAATAAATCTTTCTTTCTCCAGTCTTAGCCTCTACAATAAGTTCACGGTTACCTCTCTTGATTTTTCCGTAAGAAACTACTCCATCGATTTCTGTAACAACCGCTGGGTTTGAAGGGTTTCTTGCTTCGAATAATTCGGTTACCCTTGGAAGACCTCCGGTGATATCCCCTGCTTTTGCAGATTTTCTTGGGATCTTGATCAAGACTTTACCAGCCTTAATTTTCTCACCATCATTAACCATTAAGTGGGCTCCTACCGGTAAGTTATAAGCTCTTTGCTCAACACCTTTAGAATCTACCACCTTCAAGGTAGGTACGGCTTTCTTATTTCTGGATTCAGAGATTACTTTCTCTTCGAATCCTGTTTGTTCGTCAATTTCAAGTTGGAATGAAATACCCTGGATAATATCTTCATATTCTACTTTACCGGATGTTTCCGCAATGATAACCGCGTTATACGGATCCCATTTACAGATCACATCACCTTTCTTCACTTTATCACCAGGTTTTACAGCCAATACTGAACCGTAAGGTACGTTAGCAACCATTAAAGGAGTTCTGGATTCGTTGTCAGCAACCAATCTGAATTCCGTAGAACGAGATACTACAACTTCAGCTGTATTTCCGTTTTCATCTTCAGAAGTAATTGTTCTTACTTCATCCATTTCAACGATACCATCTCTTCTTGCTACGATTGATGGGTTTTCTGATACGTTACCCGCAGTACCCCCTTGGTGGAAGGTTCTCAATGTTAACTGAGTTCCCGGTTCCCCAATAGATTGTGCTGCAATTACACCTACCGCTTCACCCATGTGGATTATTTTACCTGTAGCAAGGTTTCTACCATAACATTTAGCACAGATACCTTTCTTCGCTTCACAAGTTAATGGTGAACGAACTTCAACCGCTTCCAGTCCTGCATCTTCAATTCTTCTCGCTAACTGCTCGTTGATTACCTGATCTGCTTCAGCAATTAATTCATCTGTTTCAGGATCATAGATGTTATGAAGAGAAACTCTACCTAAAATTCTTTCAGAGATTTTCTCAACGATCTCATCATTTTTCTTAAGAGCAGTAACTTCAGTACCTCTTAAAGTACCACAATCTACTTCTGTAACGATAACATCCTGAGCTACGTCTACCAATCTTCTTGTTAAGTAACCGGCATCAGCCGTTTTAAGAGCGGTATCCGCAAGACCTTTACGTGCACCGTGGGTAGAGATAAAGTACTCAAGGATCGAAAGACCTTCTTTAAAGTTTGCAAGGATCGGGTTTTCGATGATTTCCGCACCGGTAGAACCTGCTTTTTGCGGTTTTGCCATCAAACCTCTCATCCCTGATAACTGACGGATCTGTTCTTTAGAACCCCTCGCACCAGAATCAAGCATCATGTATACAGAGTTGAAACCACCTTGGTCGGTTTTCATTCTGCTCATGATCATTTCAGTTAATCCTGCGTTGGTGTTCGTCCAAACGTCAATTACCTGGTTATAACGTTCTGTATCTGTGATAAGACCCATATTATAGTTGGCTCTAATCTCATCTACAGTTCCGATTGCCTGAGCAACCATCTGCTTCTTCTCAGCAGGAACCACAATATCCCCAAGTGAGAACGAAAGACCTCCTTTAAATGCGTTAGAATAACCTAAGTCTTTCATTGCATCAAGGAATTTAACCGTTGTAGGGAAGTCTGTATCGGCAAGAATTTTACCAATAACATTTCTCAATGACTTCTTAGTTAAAAGTTCATTGATATAACCAACCTGTTTAGGTACGATCTGGTTGAATAAAATTCTACCAACAGATGTTTCAATTAATCTTGTAACCAATTCTCCATTTTCTTTAACAGGTAATCTACATCTTACCTTAGCATTTAAAGAAACTTTTCCTTCTGCATAAGCAATTTCTGCTTCCTCCGGAGAATAGAATGCTAAACCTTCACCTTTCACTTTCATATCTTCAGTAGAGCTCAATTCTTTAGTCATGAAATAAAGACCAAGAACCATGTCCTGAGAAGGTACCGTGATTGGAGAACCGTTAGCCGGGTTCAAAATATTCTGAGAACCTAACATTAATAACTGAGCTTCAAGGATTGCTTCAGGACCTAACGGTAAATGTACCGCCATCTGGTCACCATCGAAATCGGCATTGAAGGCCGTTGTTACTAACGGGTGTAGCTGGATTGCCTTACCTTCGATCATCTTAGGTTGGAAAGCCTGGATACCCAGTCTGTGAAGCGTAGGTGCTCTGTTCAGTAGAACAGGGTGACCTTTCATCACATTTTCAAGGATATCATAAACTACAGGTTCTTTTCTATCAATAATTCTTTTTGCAGATTTTACTGTTTTTACAATCCCTCTTTCAATTAGTTTTCTAATGATAAAAGGTTTGTAAAGTTCCGCAGCCATATCTTTAGGAATACCACACTCGTGAAGTTGTAAGTTTGGACCTACAACAATTACGGAACGCGCAGAGTAATCTACTCTTTTTCCTAATAAGTTCTGACGGAAACGACCTTGCTTACCTTTCAATGAATCAGAAAGTGATTTCAATGGTCTGTTTGATTCAGATTTTACTGCAGAAGATTTTCTTGTATTATCGAATAATGAATCTACTGATTCCTGAAGCATACGCTTCTCGTTTCTTAAGATTACTTCCGGAGCTTTGATCTCTAAAAGTCTCTTTAAACGGTTATTTCTGATAATAACTCTTCTATAAAGGTCATTCAAATCGGAAGTAGCGAAACGTCCACCATCCAATGGAACCAAAGGTCTTAACTCTGGTGGGATTACCGGAAGTACACGCATGATCATCCACTCAGGTCTGTTGATCATTCTTGTATTAGCACCTCTCAATGCTTCTACAACATTCAATCTTTTCAGAGCCTCAGTTCTTCTTTGCTTAGAACCTTCATTGTGAGCTTTGTGTCTCAGGTCGAAAGATAATGCATCAAGATCGATTCTTTTTAATAATTCCTCAACAGCTTCAGCACCCATTTTAGCGATGAATTTGTTAGGATCAGAATCATCAAGATACTGGTTCTCAACAGGAAGGGTATCCATGATATCAAGGTATTCTTCTTCTGTTAAGAATTCCATTTTATCAAAGTCAGAACCGTCCAATTTTTTAGCAATACCCTGCTGGATTACAACATATCTTTCATAATAGATAATCATATCCAATTTCTTGGAAGGAATACCTAAAAGGTAACCGATTTTGTTTGGTAAAGAACGGAAATACCAGATGTGAGCGATAGGAACTACAAGATTAATGTGTCCAATTCTCTCTCTTCTTACTTTCTTCTCCGTAACTTCAACTCCACAACGGTCACAAACGATCCCTTTGTAACGAATTCTCTTGTACTTACCACAAGCACATTCGTAATCTTTAATAGGACCGAAGATTTTTTCACAGAACAAACCATCTCTTTCAGGCTTATGCGTTCTGTAGTTAATAGTTTCCGGTTTTAGAACCTCCCCTCTTGAATCCTGAAGAATGGATTCGGGAGAAGCTAAACCGATGGTTATTTTATTAAATCTACTTGATTTATTTTTATTTGACATAATTTTTATTTTGATTAAAAGATTAAAAGATTGAAAGATTTAAAATTACTTTCTCTCTTATCATCTCGGAGTTTATTAATTCTTTAATTTTTAGTAATTAAATCTTTAATTTACTCCTCCAATCTTACGTCTAATCCAAGACCTTGTAACTCGTGAAGCAATACATTGAATGATTCCGGAATACCTGGTTCAGGCATAGACTCACCTTTTGCAATAGCTTCATAAGTTTTTGCTCTACCAATCACGTCATCCGACTTCACAGTAAGGATCTCTCTAAGGATATTGGATGCTCCGAATGCTTCAAGAGCCCAAACCTCCATCTCTCCGAATCTCTGACCTCCGAACTGAGCTTTACCTCCTAACGGCTGCTGAGTAATCAATGAGTAAGGACCAATAGAACGAGCGTGCATTTTATCATCTACCATGTGTCCTAGTTTCAACATATAGATAACCCCAACAGTAGCAGGCTGAGTAAATCTTTCTCCGGTACCTCCGTCATAAAGGTGAGTGTTACCGAATTTAGGAAGACCTGCTTTTTCTGTGTACTCAGTAATCTGCTCAAGACTTGCTCCATCGAAGATTGGTGTAGCGAACGTCATTCCTAATTTCTGACCAGCCCATCCAAGAACTGTTTCATAAATCTGTCCGATGTTCATACGGGAAGGTACCCCAAGTGGATTCAATACGATATCTACCGGTGTTCCGTCTTCAAGGAATGGCATATCTTCTTCACGAACAATTCTGGATACAATCCCTTTATTACCGTGACGTCCTGCCATTTTATCTCCTACATTCAGTTTACGTTTTTTAGCAATATAAACTTTAGCTAACTTCATGATACCTGCAGGAAGCTCATCTCCGATAGAAATTGCAAATTTCTCACGGTTTTTAACCCCTTGGATATCATTGAACTTGATTTTATAATTATGAATCAATTGCTTGATCAATTCATTTTTATCGTTATCAACAGTCCAATCTGCTCCGCTAACGTTTACATAGTCTTCAACTGAAGTCAATAATTTATGAGTAAACTTCACTCCTTTTCCGATAATTTCTTCGTCAAGGTCATTATGAACCCCTTGAGAAGTTTTACCGCTTACAAGAGTATTTAATTTTTCAATTAAAGTATTTCTCAATTCATCAAACTTAGCCTTGTAAGTGTTTTCAATTTCTTCAAGTTTAAGTTTTTCTTCAGTTCTCTTCTTTTTATCTTTAATATTTCTTGAGAACAATTTTTTGTTGATCACAACACCTCTTAATGAAGAATCTGCTTTTAATGAAGCATCTTTTACATCACCGGCTTTGTCACCAAAAATCGCTCTAAGAAGTTTTTCTTCAGGAGTTGGGTCGGATTCACCTTTAGGTGTGATTTTACCAATCATAATATCACCAGGCTTCACTTCAGCACCAATTCTGATCATACCGTTTTCATCAAGATCCTTAGTCGCTTCTTCTGAAACGTTTGGAATATCTGCTGTTAATTCTTCCATACCTAATTTGGTATCACGAACTTCAAGAGAGTATTCGTCTACGTGGATTGATGTAAACCAGTCTTCACGAACAACTTTTTCATTGATTACGATCGCATCCTCGAAGTTATATCCTTTCCAAGGCATGAACGCAACCACCAAGTTTCTACCAAGAGCTAATTCTCCGTTTTCAGTAGCATAACCATCACAAAGTACCTGTCCTTTTTCTACTGTTTCACCTACTCTTACGTTTGGTCTCAGAGTAATCGTTGTACTTTGGTTGGTTTTTCTAAACTTAGTTAGGTTATATGTTTTAGTAGCTGATTCGAATGATACTAAATCTTCGTCATCGCTTCTTTCATATTTAATAGTGATCTTATCTGCATCTACATACTCTACAGTACCTGTACCTTCAGCGTTGATCAAAATTCTTGAGTCTCTTGCAACTTGTTGCTCAAGCCCTGTACCCACGATCGGAGCCTGTGGCTTCAATAGAGGAACGGCCTGACGCATCATGTTAGATCCCATCAATGCACGGTTCGCATCATCATGCTCCAGGAATGGAATTAATGAAGCCGAAATACCAGAGATCTGGTTTGGTGCTACGTCAATAAGATTAACCTGAGAAGGTTCAACTACCGGGTAATCTCCATCCAGTCTTGCAATAATCCTGTCTGTAACGAATTCACCGTTGTCATTCAATTCAACGTTTGCCTGAGCAATTACTTTATCTTCTTCATCTTCTGCATTAAGATAGATAGGAGCTGCATTAAGATCAATCTTACTGTCTTCTACTTTTCTATATGGAGTTTCGATGAAACCTAAATTGTTAATCTTTGCATAGATTCCCAAAGAAGAAATCAAACCAATGTTTGGTCCTTCCGGAGTTTCAATCGGACAAATTCTTCCATAGTGAGTATGGTGAACGTCACGAACCTCGAAACCTGCTCTTTCTCTTGATAAACCACCAGGCCCTAGTGCAGATAATCTTCTCTTGTGAGTAATCTCTGACAATGGGTTAGTCTGGTCCATGAACTGAGAAAGCTGGTTGGTACCAAAGAATGAATTAATTACAGAGGTTAAAGTCTTAGCATTAACAAGATCAAGCGGTGTAAAGATTTCGTTATCTCTAACGTTCATTCTTTCCTTGATTGTTCTTGCAATTCTTGAAAGACCAACACCGAACTGACCTGCTAATTGCTCACCAACAGTTTTAATTCTTCTGTTTGATAAGTGGTCGATATCATCAACTTCTGCTTTAGAATTTACCAATTCGATCAAATGTCTTACAATCGCAATGATATCTTCTTTAGTAAGAACTTCAGTTGTAGTAGGAATATTAAGACCTAACTTTTTGTTCAATCTGTAACGTCCTACTTCTCCTAATGAGTATCTCTGCTCAGAGAAGAATAATTTTTCAATAATTCCTCTAGCGGTCTCCTCATCTGGCGGATCTGCATTTCTTAACTGACGATAGATGTATTCTACCGCTTCTTTTTCAGAGTTGGTAGGGTCTTTTTGTAATGTATTCTGGATGATAGAGAATTCATTGCTGTTTTCTTTGTGAATCAAAATAGATTTCACACCAGCATCAAGAATAAGATCTAAATGTTCTTTTTCAAGAATAGTCTCTCTGTCCAGGATGATTTCGTTTCTCTCAATAGAAACAACTTCACCCGTATCCTCATCTACGAAATCTTCGAACCATGTGTTCAATACTCTCGCAGCTAATGTTCTTCCTTCTACTTTTTTAAGAGCAGCTTTAGATACTTTCACTTCTTCCGCAAGGTCGAAAATCTGAAGAATATCCTTATCAGATTCAAATCCGATAGCTCTAAGTAGAGTAGTTAATGGTAATTTTTTCTTACGGTCGATATACGCGTACATTACGCTATTGATATCCGTAGTAAATTCCATCCAAGATCCTTTAAAAGGAATAATTCTTGAATAATACAGTTTGGTTCCGTTTGCGTGGTAAGTTTGCCCAAAGAATACACCAGGAGAACGGTGTAACTGGGTAACAATAACTCTCTCAGCACCATTGATGATGAAAGAACCACTAGGTGTCATATAAGGAACCGGCCCTAAATATACATCCTGAACTACTGTTTGGAAATCCTCATGCTCAGGATCTGTACAATACAACTTAAGTCTTGCTTTAAGAGGAACTGAATACGTTAAACCTCTTTCCACACACTCGTCGATTGAATAACGTGGAGAATCTACCAGATAATCTAAGAATTCCAATACGAATTGGTTTCTTGAATCTGTAATTGGGAAATTTTCCTGGAAAGTCTTGTGAAGACCTTCTTTTTTCCTGTCTTCAGGAAGGGTATCAAGCTGGAAAAACTCCTTAAAAGACTCTAATTGGATATCCAAGAAGTCTGGAGTGATAATTTTTCCTTTTGCTGATGAGAAATTAATTCTCTGATTCCCCCTAATTGATGCTGCTGTTTTACTCATAAAACTTTTAAGAAGGGTTAAAAAATATTTTGATTTATAAAAAAATATCAGAAGAAGACAAAAAGAGAGAAGAGATAAGAGCAAGAATAAGTGTGAAAATTTTGGCGCAATTATCGGTCTTTATTCTTTGTTCTTTATTCTAAAAGTCTTTAATCCAACTTCTAACTGCAACACTGGTATATCTTTTCACAGCGTAATGCAAAATATTTTTAATACTTTTGAGGCAGAAACGCCGCAATATCTATAAACATAAAATCCCTTTCATTACCATGAAAGAGTTGATTTACAATATTTTATAGATTTACAAACAATTATTAGCGCCAAAAGAGGAGCAAAGATACAAAAAGTTATCCACATTCACAACATTTATTCTATAATTTATTAACACAAACTATATTACAGATGTCCTCAATGTAAATAAGCCGTAACAATTAGTACTCAAGCCTGCCCAATATCGCCTACAATAATCAGTTGATCAATCTATCTACTTAATGATTCTAATCCATAAAAAAACCCGGACCGAGGTCCAGGTTTATATTTGTAAGGTAAATTGAATTATTTCAATTCTACTTCAGCACCAGCTTCTTCTAATTGCTTCTTAAGAGCTTCAGCCTCGTCTTTAGAGATACCAGTTTTGATTGGAGCAGGAGCACCATCTACGATATCTTTAGCTTCTTTAAGACCAGCACCAGTTAAATCTTTTACTAATTTAACGATAGCTAATTTAGAAGCACCTGCAGACTTAAGAATTACGTCGAATTCAGTTTTTTCTTCAGCAGCTTCACCTGCACCTCCACCTGCAACTACTACTGCAGCAGCAGCTGGCTCAATTCCGTACTCATCCTTAAGGATAGCAGCTAATTCATTTACGTCTTTTACTGTTAAGTTTACTAGCGTTTCAGCTAAATTTTTTAAATCTGACATTGTTGTAATGTTTTTTGTTGATTATTTTATTTAATTTTTTGAGTCTAATTATTCAGCACTTGGAGTTTCTTCAGTGCTTTCTGCAGCAGGAGCTTCAGGAGCTGCCTCAGCAGGAGTTTCTTCTACAGCAGGTGCAGCAGCTTCTTCAGCTTTAGCTTCTACTGTTTCAGGTTTGTTTTGAAGAGCAGAAACAACTCTTTGAATTGGAGATTGAAGCAATCCGATGATTTCTCCGATCATTTCTTCTCTAGACTTGATATTAGCAAGTGTACCTAGATTTTCGTCTCCAACATAGAAAGTTTCCTGAAGATAAGCAGATTTTAAAGCCGGCTTTTCTTCTTTCTTTCTGAATCCTTGGATTAATTTTGCAGGAGCATTTGCTGTTTCAGCAATCATAATCGCAGAATTCCCTTTGAAAGTAGGGAACATTTCAGAGTAATCTACTCCGTCAATCTGCTCCATTGCTTTTTGCAAAAGTGTATTTTTTACCACTTTTACTTTGATATTTTGTTTGAAAGCCTGTCTTCTGAAATCTGAAGACTTAGCAGCGTTCAACCCTTCTAAATCTGCTACGTATACTACTTTTGCATCCTGAAGCAAATCTTTGATCTCTTGTATTGCTACAACTTTTTGGTCTTTTGTCATTGTCTTAAGGATTTATATTAGTTTACAGATTTTGTATCAATTGCAATACCCGGGCTCATTGTAGAAGACAAATAAATGCTTTTTACATATGTACCTTTAGCAGCAGTTGGCTTCATTTTGATCAATGTCTGGATTAATTCCTGAGCATTTTCTTTGATCTTAGCAGCATCGAAAGATACTTTACCAATACCTGCATGGATAATACCATATTTATCTACTTTGAAATCAATCTTACCTGATTTTACTTCAGTTACTGCTTTTCCAATTTCCATTGTTACAGTTCCTGACTTAGGGTTTGGCATAAGACCTCTTGGTCCTAATACTCTACCTAAAGGTCCTAATTTACCCATAACAGCTGGCATAGTAACGATCACGTCAACATCTGTCCAACCATCTTTGATTTTTTGTAAATATTCATCAAGACCTACATAATCAGCTCCAGCTTCTTTAGCTTCAGCTTCTTTATCTGGTGTTACAAGAGCTAATACTTTAACATCTTTACCAGTTCCGTGAGGAAGAGATACTACACCTCTAACCATTTGGTTTGCTTTTCTTGGATCTACACCCAATCTTACAGCGATATCTACAGAAGCATCAAACTTTGCAGTGTTTACTTCTTTCACAAGAGCAGAACCTTCTTCAAGATTGTAAGCTCTTCCTTTTTCTACTTTGCTTAAAGCTTCCTTTTGCTTTTTTGTTAATTTTGCCATTTCTCTAAGTTTTAAGCGTTAGTTGGTTTAGCTCCTGTTACTCTCAATCCCATAGATCTAGCAGTACCTGCAACCATAGAAAGAGCAGAGTCCAATGTAAAACAGTTAAGGTCTACCATTTTGTCTTCTGCGATTTTCTTTACCTGATCCCAAGATACAGAACCTACTTTGTTTCTGTTTGGTTCTCCGGAACCTCCTTTAATTTTTGCAGCATCCATTAACTGAATTGCAGCTGGAGGAGTTTTAATTACGAATTCAAAAGATTTGTCTTCGTATACAGTAATTACTACTGGCAAAACTTGCCCAGGCTTATCCTGAGTTCTTCCGTTAAATTGTTTACAAAACTCCATGATGTTTACACCGGCAGAACCTAATGCAGGACCTACTGGTGGAGACGGGTTTGCAGCCCCTCCCTTCACCTGAAGCTTTACCATTTTAAAGACTTTTTTAGCCATTTTTTGTTTTTTAAATTTGAATAATTAATGAGTTTGGAAGCATTTATTATTCAGCAGGTTACCGCACTCACATATAGTAAACCTACTTTTCGGACTGCAAAATTATAAAATATTTTTGAAATAGCAAATGGAATCGATTGATTTTTAGAAAGTTTTTACAGAACTTTCAAGAATAAAAAATTTTATTTCTGACTGTAACCCATATCAATAGAAGAAAAAAACCATATCCTTTACTAGAATATGGTTTCTTATTTTAAAATTATTTTTTTCTAAAACCCTGATGGTTTATTAATTGTTTGTGCAGATCCATTTGTTCCGCCAAGATCAGTATTAATATCGCCGATATTCTGCTTAGTGATTAATCTCTTGTAAACCATTAAATAAAACTCTACAGTAAAGTTATTATAAGTTCTGGAAGGATTAGCTGATGTAAAAGCAATTAACTTGCTGTCTGTAAATCCGGCCTTCAAATGCCAGGTACCATTGCTTTTAAATGCAACCACATTAGGAGACCCCTGTGCATTATCATTAATACCATTATCTTTATAATCCAAAGCAACACTGGTTGTTCCGTCATTAAGCTTAAATGAATAGTTGTGAGGAACCAAAAGGAAATTATCGGCATCGATCTTTGTATCATAATCCGTAATTCCTGCACCTGGTACACCTGTAAGAGTAAGTTTAATATAATTAAACAATCCGCTGCTCTCCAGATTAGGATCATATAACTGCAATGAATTTTGTGAAGTAGCCAGAAAGTGACCTCCCGTAGTGGTTGGTTCTCCCGGATTTCTCATATATAAGGAATTTGTAAAGGAATTCCCGTTTACGTCCAGTGTTTCTGTCGGAGTTGTTGTTTTGATTCCTACATTTCCGGTTTGGGCATGCATGATTATTCCCATGCAAGCCATAATGATGATATACAATTTCTTTTTCATAAGTTTTTTATTGAAGTCCTGCTGGGGTGTTAGTTGATACTCCTGAATATCCTGGTGAAGCCGAAGCTGAAACCGATCCGGTAAATGTGCCCCAGTCTTTAATCAATGATCTTTCGTATACATTCAAAGTTAGTGTCCATGTTCCATTTTTAGAAGACACAGTTCCTGCACCTTTAAAAGAAAGGTTAATGCCGTGATAAGTATTGGCTCCGCTCACAACCTTAGTTATCTCTGTAGAATAGGCTCCATATGATTTTGGAGTTGTGGAAGTATTTGCTGCTGAAACAGCGTCACTAAATACGGCACCAGTAATAGCGACTACATATTTATTAGCATCCAATCCAGTATTCAGGTTAACAACTTCATCTTGTTTCACATTTTTCAGGATAACATTGTATGTGTTTACGGGAGCTACATCTCTCAGTGAAATATCAAGCATCTTAACTTTACCAACAGGCGTGCTATCCTTTGACCTTGTAAGAAGAAAATAATTTCCTGTCGCAGGAGAATTCGTGGTATCTATAATATAAGATTCAACCAGTGTTCCTCCTACAACATCTAAAGTTCCCTGAGGATTGCTTGTATTGATTCCCACCTGGGCTTTGGTAGCCATGAAGGCATAAGCCATAAAAAATAGTATGGTGATTTTTTTCATTATGTAAATGTTTTTATTGGATTAAAGGAGATGATGCAGATCCTGTAGTGGAAGCACCCATCGCTTGTGTTTTATTGATTTCCTTAGCATAAGCTCTGTCGAATACCAGTAAGTTAAGAGTCCACTCTCCTGCCGGCAAATTGGAAGCGGGAGCAAAACCTTGGTAGTCCGCCTTTAATTTCCACGTTCCATTATTATAGTAAGCATATATCTGGGGAACCGGAGTTATCCAGTCCGGACTATTGGTTCGTACCGGTTGCGTAAAACCAAAAGAAGAGATAACCACCAGAAACTTATCTGAATTGATCTTCGTATCATACTGGTTAACCCAATCCTTATCTCTCGGATCACAGGCTATCTTATACTGGATAAGATTAATTGGTGCCGGTGAATTGGGTACAAAAGAATCATTGTATGCAGTAATCTTGTTTTCAGGAGCGGGAGACTTAATGATAAAAGTATAGTTTTCAGTGGCTCCTAATTTCTCTATCGGATCTTTAAAAAACATTCCGGATGTTTTCATTGTTCCGTTTACAGATAGTTCTTTTTCGGGCGTTTTAGTATTAATACCTACTTTTCCTGTAGCCTGTGCATTCATCAGTACAATGGTACTTGTACAAAGTACCATCGAAATAATTTTCGTCATTGAATTAGTGTTTAAATTAGTGTTAAAAAAAACAATCCAGGAATTCAGAACAATGATCCCAACCTAGTATAAGGTTAAAAATCAACGCATTAGAAAGCCATTTATGTTTTTCGGAGATATACTTCACAATAAGTATGCCACATAATTTATTTTTTAATCTAAACATTTAGTTTTAATTAAATAACTATGTGAAACATGCCTGGATAAAGCATAAAATAAACAACAAACTTATTTTAACTTAAAACAACATTATTTCTGAGAATCTATAAATACCTGAAATAAACAAAAAAAGCCACTCTAGATCTAGAGTGGCTTATATATTATAAGTATTTATTATACTTTTTCTACTTGCATGTAGCTAAGTTCCATTGGAGTTTTTCTACCAAAGATTAAAACAGAAACTTCAATTTTCTTTTTATCTTCCAGAATTTTTTCAACTGTCCCATTGAATCCGTTGAAAGGTCCGTCAATTACTTTAACGTTCTCTCCAACTACATATGGAATTTCAAGGTCGGTAGCAAATTCTGATAGCTCATCCATTCTTCCAAGCATTCTGTTAACTTCAGACTTTCTCATGGGAACAGGGTCTCCCCCTTTAGTTAAGCTTAAGAATGATATTACCCCTGGAATATTCTTAATAATGTGAGGTATTTCCCCCATTAAATCTGCTTCAACCATTAAGTAACCAGGATAGTAAGGTCTTTCTTTAGGAACCTTTTTTCCATTCCTAAGTTGAATAACCTTTTCCATAGGAATCACCACCTGAGTAACGTACTGCTCAAAGCCTAAGCGTTTGATTTCTGTCTCAATGTAGTTTTTCACTTTATTTTCCTGTCCGCTGATTGCTTTCAGCACATACCATTTCAATTCGCTCATTATGGGAAAATACTTTTTTAGTTGAACACGTTAATTAGCATTCCTATTATGTTGCTTATTGCTTTTGAAAACAATTCGTCAACTCCAAAGGTAAATAATGCCAGAATAACTGTTGCAATAGTAACTACAATTGTAGATGATTGCAGATCAGCCCATTTTGGCCATTCAACTTTATGTCTGAATTCGTTATAAGAACCTTTTAAAAAATCGATAAATGAACTCATAATTATTATTTGCACGGGCACAAGGATTCGAACCCTGATCAACGGTTTTGGAGACCGGTATCCTACCATTGGACGATGCCCGTAGATTAAAGCTCCGTAAAGAAATTCCTTACGGAAGCTTTATTTATTTAAGATATTAATCTAAGATTTCAGTAACCTGACCAGCACCAACTGTTCTACCTCCTTCTCTGATCGCAAATCTAAGACCTACGTTAAGAGCGATTGGTTGTAACAATTCTACAGTGATTGTTAAGTTATCACCAGGCATTACCATTTCTACACCTTCTGGTAAGAAGATCTCACCTGTAACGTCAGTAGTTCTTACGTAGAACTGAGGACGGTATTTGTTGTGGAATGGAGTGTGACGTCCACCTTCTTCTTTAGAAAGGATATAAACCTCAGCTTTGAATTTTTTGTGTGGCTTAACAGAGTCTTTCTTAGCGATAACCATACCTCTCTTGATGTCAGTTTTTTCAATACCTCTCAACAATAGACCTACGTTATCACCAGCTTCACCTCTATCTAGGATTTTTCTGAACATCTCAACCCCTGTAATTGTAGAAGTTAATTTTTCATCACCCATACCAACGATATCTACAGGATCACCTGTGTTGATAACACCAGCCTCGATTCTACCAGTTGCTACAGTACCTCTACCTGTAATAGAGAATACATCTTCAATTGGCATCAAGAATGGCTTATCCTGATCTCTTACAGGAAGCTCGATCCAAGTATCAACAGCATCCATTAATTCTTCTACAGTTTTGAACCACTGATCATCAGTTTGAGGAGTAGCAGCTGTAGCAGCAGTAAGAGCACCAAGAGCAGAACCTTGGATTACTGGAGAGTTATCTCCGTCATATTCGTAAGTAGATAATAGATCTCTAAGTTCAAGCTCAACAAGCTCTAACAACTCAGCATCATCCACCATATCAACTTTGTTCATGAACACAACAATTCTAGGTACGTTTACCTGACGGCAAAGTAGGATGTGTTCTCTTGTTTGAGGCATTGGTCCATCAGTTGCAGCACATACTAAGATAGCTCCATCCATCTGAGCAGCACCAGTTACCATGTTCTTTACGTAATCCGCGTGACCTGGACAGTCAACGTGAGCATAGTGTCTGTTTGCAGTTTCGTATTCGATGTGAGCAGTATTAATAGTGATACCTCTTTCTTTTTCTTCTGGAGCAGAGTCAATTGCAGAGAAGTCTTTTTTCTCAGCAAGACCTTTACTAGCCAATACAGCACTGATCGCTGCAGTAAGAGTAGTTTTACCATGGTCAACGTGACCAATAGTACCAATGTTCAAGTGTGGTTTGTTACGATTAAACGTTTCCTTTGCCATGATTTAAATTATTTATTTATTGTTTATTCAAATTTTCGGTGTGCAAATATAATGAATTTTTAAATACTAAAATCTTTTTTCTCAAAAATTTTAATATTCAAATCCAAAGAATTACAAACCTAACTATACTTCGATGTATTGAAGTGCAAATTTACACAAATTTCTCGATTGAAAAAATCCTCACAACCGTTTTCTTTAAAATCTCAACTATCTGATTAATTCTGAATATTATAGCAGATTAAAAATAATGAATAGGCGAGTAAATAAGAAAAAGATTTCATATAATTTTAGATTCTGGTTGGTGAAAAAATCACTCAAGAATATCGTAAAAAAGATTCTTATCAATTTATTGACAATAAGAAATCCCGGAAGGTTCATTCCGGGACTTTTTAAATTTTATGTAAAACCTGAAAAATATTATCCTTTGTAACCTTTTTTATCAGACATAATTCTCAACGACCGGATAAAAAGATATCCCCCAAAAAGGAAAGATCCTCCCAAAATAATTAAAGATGAAGCATAAGCAGACCCAAACAGGCTAAAGAATTGATTAAAAATGTAATTGATCGCATTACAATCAAAAAAGATAATAAGTAAAAAGTATAGAATCACAAATGCAATTCCCAACAACTTATAGTTAGGCCGGAATACAGCCTGCAAAAAGTTTTTGATTTTCATTTTAAATGTTGAAGGTAATACCCTTGTGGGAATAAACAACGCATAGAATCCTACAGCATAGGTAAATGCTATATTAAACATCAAAAGAACATTTAAATGAAAAAACAAAGTTATTAATATCATCAATCTGAAAAACTTCGGCTTTAAAAAAGCAATAATAAAAACTGATTCAAAAATTACAGTACTATAGTCCAGAAATTCCCAGAAAAACCGGGAGTTGATCTTATCAAACGTATCAGACATCAAATCATGCCACCCTACTCCATATCGGTATTGATAGAAAAATATCTGTGTGCTCTGTATATCCGTATTAAGCCAGCCTCCTAAAATTTTAGCAAGGCCAGCCGTAAAAATTCCAAATCCTAAAAACATGCTAAGCAGAAACATTGGCCAGGATCTCGAAAGTATATCGGTTTCTTTTTCAGGCTCCGGAAAAAAACTATAAGTAGTATTCCATGGTGAAAAAGCCATCACAACAATAGGTAGGGCATAAACAAAAGTATGGTCAATTTTACCAAAAGAAAAAGCGTAATTACTGGTTATAAGGTAAATGACCATATAAGTTATGGCAAATCCCCTTGGCTTAAAGCCTATTAAAATAAGTAACAGGCACAGATACATGCCGTAATAACAAACCGTAAAAAACCATGACGCGGGAACAGTATCCGTAAAAGATAAAATGCTTATTGGTGGCTGCATCGCACTAGCAGGAATATAAGATACCCAATCTGCATTGGAAATCCCCATCCATAATAAGTACAAAGAGAAAAAAATTCTGTAAAAAGCTAAAAATTCGTAACTAGGCTTATAGCTTGTAAAGACCAGTTTTTTAATTTTTTCAATCATTATGTTTGTTAGAACTTGAAGTTGATCAATGTGTCTTTTGTTATCCGGTTAGTAAGCTGTTTCGTCGCAATGTCAAAATCCTTATTTTCATTGGTAACGAGGATCTCCGTGACCTCTTTATCCGGAAAATTTTCTTTCAATTTTTTGATAACAAAAGCCTTACTTTCTTCCAAATTAACTTTTTTAATATTTCTGTTAAGAATAGATTTTTTGAGTAAATACAATTCCTTTTTATAAGTTGGTAAAGAATTGATTCGTGCATCAAGTATCGGATATTCTTTGGGAAAAAGCAGATTTTTAATCAATGTAACCTGAATGGTTCTTGGAATTTTCTCTCCCAGATAACTATTTTTCACTAAAACAGTATTCGTTCCGTCTTTAAAAAAAACCTGAGCAGTGGTTTTTGTAAATGTAATATATCTTTCTTCTTTAACCGGAAGAGAAGCAAACCCAGGAAAGTTAAATGACGGATAGGGTTCTTCCAGACTTATTTTAAAAAATAATTGAAGAGGTAGAAGTATACCAAAGAATCCAAACAACAGGAGTATATTATTCTGATAACGTTTCATCAAGGGGATTATCGTGTTTTAATGAGGGAATGTGTTTATTATGTTTGCAAATATAATTTTTTTTTCAATTCGTCGAAGTAAATTGAAGCCTGTAAAACATATGTTTTACAGGCTTCAAATATTTTACATCATATTCAGCAGTCAATTAAATTGACGTTGATTTTTTAGTTCTGTTGAAAATCCAGAAAATAATTGGAAAAATAAGTAAAGTAAGTACCGTAGCTGTAATTAATCCTCCAATAATAACAATCGCCAGTGGTTTCTGAGATTCAGAACCAATACCTGTAGATAAAGCTGCAGGTAAAAGACCTATAGAAGCCATCAAAGCGGTCATGATGACTGGTCTTGTCCTGGATTTCACTCCGGTCATTATTGCTTCATCCAATGCCAGACCATTTTTAATATTTTGGTGGAATTCACTAATAAGGATTACTCCATTCTGTATACAAATTCCCAAAAGTGCAATCATACCCACACCTGCAGAGATCCCAAAGTTCATTCTCGTTACATGAAGTGCTATGATTCCACCGATTAATGCAAACGGTACATTAGCAAGTACCAAAAGAGAATCTTTTATGTTTCCGAAGAGTATAAACAACAGGAAGAAAATCATGAGGATACTCACAGGAACTACCTGTGCCAGGCGATGAGAGGCTCTTTGCTGATTTTCAAACTGCCCGGTCCATCCTATAGAATATCCTTCTGGAAGCTCTATTTTAGCTACCTTTTTCTGAGCATCGGCAATTGTACTTCCCAGGTCACGGTCGCGGATAGAAAATTTTACACCAATGTATCGTTTGATATCATCCCTGTAAATGAATGCTGCCCCATTATTCTTAACAATATTACTTATTTCCTTTAGCGGTATTTTTGCCCCATCTTGTGTAGGAACCATCAATGAAGCAATATCATTTTCATCTTTTCTATACTCCTGGGAATATCTCAATCTTATTGGAAATTTACGCTCTCCATCAAACATTTCGGAAGCTGTTTTACCTCCAAAAGCCATCTCAAGAACAGCCTGTGCGTCAGCAGGCATTACACCGTAGGCTGCCATTTTATCTCTATCCAACACCACACTTACCTCCGGCTGGCCTATATTCTTTATGATTCCCGGATCTTTTACTCCATCTACATTTTTTATTTCTTTCAGAACCTCTTCAGCCAATCGATCCAAAGTCTGAAGATTATCCCCATAAATCTTGATCCCGTTTTCGGCTTTGAAGCCGGCTACCGCCTCTGCAACATTATCAGAAATAGGCTGTGAATAATTAAATGTGATTCCCTGATAATTTCTTAGTTTATTATCAATCTCTTTGATCAGTTCATCGTATGAAATTTTCCGCTTCCATTCTTCCCGGGGTTTCAGATTTACAGCGAATTGAACAAAACCAAATCCATTAGGATCTGTTCCGTCATTACTTCTCCCAGTTTGTGCAAGAACATCCGTAACTTCCGAAAAGCTCATAATATCTTTCTTCAAAAGATCTGCGGTCTTTAAGGATTCTTTCAGAGAAGAGCTCATTGGCATTTCGGCGGTGATCCATAAAGATCCTTCATTAAGCTGTGGCAAAAATTCAGTTCCCAGAAATTTCCCCGAAAACAAAGTAACGACCAAAAATGAAATGGCAACGATTAAACTCATCTTCTTATGTTTAAAAGTATAGCGAAATCCTTTTAAAACAATCCGGTCCCAGAAGTTTACAAAAGGATTATTTTTTTCTTTTACATTCTTATTTAAAAGGATATGGGTAAGAACGGGTACTAATGTTAAAGTAAATATTAATGCTCCTGTCAAAGCAAATCCCAATGTAAATGCGAGAGGTGAAAACATCTTACCTTCCACTTTCTGGAATGAGAAAATAGGGATCAGAGAGGTAATGATAATAAGTTTGGAAAAGAATATCGCTTTACCCAAACCTGTTCCTGTTTGTTTTATCCATCCTCCTTTAGCGAGTTTATTGAACTTCTCCATTCCATATTTATGGGCTTTATGATCAAGCATTACAAAAATACCTTCTACCATGACGACGGCTCCATCAATAATAATCCCAAAATCCACAGCACCTAATGAAAGAAGGTTCGCACTCATTCCCGCAAGCTTCAGACATAAAAACGCAAATAATAATGACAATGGAATAATAATAGAAACGATCAACGTAGTTCTCCAATCTGCCATAAAGATCAGAACCATTACAGTAACAAGCACAATTCCTTCGATAAGGTTATGCATTACGGTACGGGTTGTGAAATCCATCAGGTTATCCCTGTCATAGAATGTAACCATCTTCACATCTTTCGGAAGAATTTTCTCATTAAGCTCTTTGATCTTGGCTTTTACACCTACCAAAACTTCACGCGGATTTTCACCTTTTCTCATTACGACAATACCTTCCACTGTGTCTTCGTGGTTATTCAGTCCTGCCTGTCCTACTCTTGGCATTGAGCTTTCATGAACATCAGCGACATTTTTTACCAAAACAGGGTTACCGCTATCATTTTCAATCGTAATATTTCCAATATCAGCTACCGATTTAACCAAACCGATTCCCCGTACTACATAAGCCTGTCCGTTCTTTTCAATAACATCTCCTCCCACATTCAAATTGCTCTTTGTAACAGCATCGTAGACCTGAAGCGGGGTCAGGTTGTATTTATCCAATGCCCTCGGATCAATACTTAATTCAAAAACTTTATCCTGTCCACCAAAAACATTAATATCAGCCACACCTGGTACTCCTCTTAAAGCACGATCCACTACCCAGTTTTGCAGGGTTAATAGTTCCCGGGAATCTTTATTTTTACTCTCCAGTGTGTACCTGAAAATCTCACCGGTTGGTCCGTAGGGTGGTTGTACTTCGGGATCTACCGCATCAGGAAGGCTTATAGTTCGTAGTTGGTTATTAACCTGATTTCTGGCAAAAGTATCGTCCACCCCATCATCGAACAGAATTTTTACAATCGAAAGACCAAACATGGTGGTACTTCGTACACTTGTCTTTTTCTGAACCGGACTCATTGCCAATTCTATGGGTGTCGTTACAAAACGTTCTACTTCTTCTGCGCTTCGTCCGTTCCATTGGGTGATAATCACAATCTGGGTATTGGTTACGTCCGGAAATGCTTCAATCGGCATATTTTTGAAACTGATAAAACCCGAAATGGCCAAAATTGCGACCCATATGAAGGTGAACGCTTTATTTTTAAGCGAAAAAGCAATTATATTTTTAATGAATTTATTCATAATAGTTTAAATTGATGACTCGAAAAGCCGTTTAAAAAAATGACTTTGATTTAGTTATTAAGAGAACGATAAATCAGCAATTGATTCTCGGTAATTACCTGTTCCCCCTCAACTAATCCATCAGATATATATGTTGTATCGCCTACTTGCTTCAAAACCTTAACTTCTTTAACCTTAAGATTAGTTCTGGATTTAAAAACCACCACAAAACTTCTGTTATCATCAAAAATAACCGCCTTGGAAGGAACCGTTAAAGCCATATCATTTTCGGAAGTTGAAACTTTGATTGTGGCTTTACTATCAGGAATCAGCAGCCCGCTTGCATTGTCCAAAACAACTCTCGCCTGCATGGCGTTGGTCTGAGGATCGATAATTTTAAATATTTTATCAATTTTCCCATAAAACACCTTGTCAGGATATGACAATGTAGAAACTTCAGCCTTCATTCCAAGACTTATTTTATCAATATCCGATTCATTAACGTTCATAATTGCCCATACATTGGTTGTATTGGCTACGTCAAAAATATTATCACTCCTATCTGTTCTAAGCTGCATATCCTTATTGATATTTTTTTGAACAATGTATCCACTGATAGGAGCTAAAACATTATAGATATTTCCTTTTTTCACATTATAAACCGTACTTATCGCACTCGCTCTCTGCAGTTGGTCCTGTGCCTTTTGCAGCTGGCTCTTGGCTTCCAGAACATCTCTTTCAGTATTAAGCTTACCTTCGTACATTTCCTTGGCAACACGAAGATTGTTCTGAGCAACGACCAGATCCGTTTTTGCATCACTTACATCTTTCTGTACCTCAGCAAGCTCAGTACTCCTGATTGTCGCCAAAACCTGCCCCTTCGTTACATGATCACCCAATTCCACATTGACACTTAAAACATTTCCTCCTACCAAAGGATATACATCGATGTAACTGTTTTGATCTGCGGATATTTTACCGTAAAAATTATAATTATCTTCAATATACTTCTTCTCAACTTTTGCAAGGACGATAGATTTAAGCATGGTATTGCTTAGTTCAAAACCTTTCGGCATTGTCACTTTCTGTTCTTCTTTTTTTGAGCAGGACAATAATGCAATGGCTACCAATAATACAATTATATATTTTTTCATTTTTTTAATAGAATATTTTAGTTTGTACTAGCTGATTAAGTTGTTCAGCCGATTGGATAATATCGTTTTTCATATCATAGATCTGAAGGGCTGTTTGTCTGTAACTTTCCATAAAGTCAGTAAACTCAATAAGGCTTACATTTCCCTTTCTGAAATTGTTTAACATCCCATTATAAACAAGATCCAGATTATTGAGATCTGTTGCTTTAATTTCTGCTAATTGATCATATTGATTTTTCCATGTCCTGTACAAGGATTGTACTTTTGTTTCCAAATTGAGTTTTTGATACTCTGCATTTTTTTGGTTCTGTTGGATAGCGTAATTTGCTTTTTCAACATTTCCCTGATTGCTTTTCCATAAGGGTAATGGAATTCCTACCATTAAATTGATCTCATTTCTGAATGTTCCTCCATTCTGATCCCATCCGGCTCCCACATTAATATCCGGAACATTTAAAGATTTCTGCCATTGAGCATAGAGTTTGCTATTATCAATTAACTTCAAGTTATATTGATAATCTGCATTATTCTCCAATGCTTTTCGCTTCAGATCTTCTTCATCTCCGATGGGTTGGGTAGCCAAAATTTCCCGTGCCTCAGCCTCAGAAAGTTCAGGTTCTATATCTTCCGTAATTCCGGTTAAAACTTTTAAATTTTGTTCAACATCCAGAATATTTTTATTGATTTCTACTTTGTCGTTATTTAGCTGAATTACAATACTCTGCAGCCTCACCTCATCTTTAAGCGATACATTTCCCTTTGCAGACTGGACCTTATAAGCGCTTAAAAGCTCTTTCATATAACCCAATTGCTTGTTGATATTTTCCAGCTTTAATTTTTGGAAGTAGAGATTGTAATAAGTAGTATGCAATTGTGTTTTGAGGTCAACGAGAAGTTGGGAAAATTGAAGTTGAGCCAGTTCTTTATTAGATTTTGCAAATGCAATCTCATTTTTCTTTTTTCCACCCATATGAATGAGCTGTGTAACCTGTGCTCCCTTTGCGTGTCCAACATCAAACACTTTCTTACCTTCAGGATTATAAGCATTGATCTGCCCGCTCAATTGTGGAAGATCCCAGATCTTAGCCTGTAAAATATCAGCATCGGCCATGTTGATATTATACTGCTGGGCGAGCAGCTGAAGGTTGTTCGTCTGGAAAGCTTTTTCACAATCCAGAAGAGACATTTGCTGTTGTGCTGTCATGAATGAGGAAATGACAACAAACAGTCCTGCAATTTTGTTCATTCTTTCAATTTTATGAAAACAAAAGTGCTAAGACATGATTAAAACGAACTTAAATGAGCCTTAAAAAAAAATTAAATTTTAGAAAATACCACACTAAACTTGTTAATATTTTCCGATGGCGAAGAGTAAATAATATCTGCACCATGGTATTCTAAAATTCTTTTTACAATCCGAAGTCCCAATCCGGAACCCGAAATATTCTGTGCATTATTCCCCCTCATAAAAGCCTCAAATAATTTCGACTGTTCATTCTCAGAAATTGTACTTCCCTGAGAAATAACATCCACAATCAGTTTTGAAGCAGTTTCAGTAATGAGAACATCTACTTCAATATTATCCGAATAAACCGCCGCATTTTTGAACAGGTTAATAAATACGATGTCCAGCAATGATTGTATTCCTTTTATAGTTAATAATGCTTGTTCTGAAGTTTCTTCAGAAATTAAAAAATCCATTTTCAGATCCGGATAACTTTTTTCTACTGTTTCGAAGGAACTGAATATAACTTCATCAATCCTTACTTCTTCATATAAACTTTGAATGTTCTCTTTGTCAAATTTAGTCAGAAGCAGCAGGGAATTAGTCAGGTCAGATAATTGATAAACATCTTTCTGAATCTGCTTTAATGAAGATAAGGTCTCCGGAGAATGCTGTTCGAACTTGATCAGATTCTCCAACTGGAATGCCATTCTTGTAATAGGCGTTCGGATCTCATGCGAGGCACTCGCCGTGAAATCTTTTTGCGATTGAAAAACATCGTTCAACCGTACAATCATGGTGTTAAATGATTGTGCTAATATACTAATTTCATCTTGTGATTGTTGTACGGGCACTTGTGTAGTTAACTTATGTGCGGTAACCTCTGAAATCTCTTTATTAAGATCTTCCAGGGGACGTAGAAACTGCCCCATAAAATAATAACTGAAAAGCCCAATGAGAAGCGTACTCATTACATAAGCCGTAACAAGCAAATATTTTAAATAAGATAATTTGGATTTTCCATTGCTGTCGTAGGCACTGGTTAGAATATAGTAGTTTTCTCCTTTTATATTTTTAAGTGCAGCATATATTTCGGGAATGGTTTTCTCGGTGTATATCGTTTTTCTTTGATCCAGCTCTTTTAATAAGGCAGCATCCCAGGTAACATTCCGGTCTTTTATTGTACTATAGATTAATTCTTTGTCTGCATTAAATATCAAGATTTTCTCATTGAGAAGGATATTATCTGCATTTTCATTGAAAAAAAGAGGAGCTTCAGCTTCGAAGTTTTTAGATTCGGAGATAAAATGAGAGGTAAACTCGAGTCTTTGGCGAAACCTTTCTTTAAATTCATCTCTTCTAAAATCATTAAAAGACATATATATAATCATCATCACTATACCAAAAAGTAGTGAGAAGGCAATACTTAAATTTAAAGCAATCTTCCTTTTTAATGACATTTATAGTGGACTTAAATAATATCCAAAGCCTGATCGGGTATGAATAAGTTTAACTTTAAAATCTTTATCGATTTTCTTTCTTAGAAAATTAATATATACCTCAACAGTATTTGTATTTGTATTAAAATTGTGTTCCCATACATTCTCCGTAATCTGTTGTTTGGATACCGTTCTTCCCTGGGCTTCTGCCAGGTAAGCTAACAATTGAAATTCTTTCAGAGTTAGGGTAATTTCGTTTCCTCCTCTATAGACTTTTTGTTCAGTCTTATTGATGATGAGATCATCAATTCTTATGATTTCCTGATCTGAAGTATCTACCGGCATTTTTCTCCTCAAAAGAGAATTTACCCTTAAAAGCAGTTCTTCAAACTGAAAAGGCTTGACAAGATAATCATCAGCAAGTCTTGTAAAGGCATCTTTCTTATCAGAAAGATCTCCATATGCCGAAATAATGATGATAGGTGTATTTTTATCGAATGAACGAATGGTTTGGCAAACATCCAATCCGTTTATTTTGGGAACATTAATATCCAGTAAATAGAGATCGTACGAATTATTTTTTATCTGACGAAGAAAAGTCTCCCCATCATAAATCTTATCACATGAAAAATTGTTTGATTCCAAAAACTTACAAAGTTCCGCGGAAAGAATGAGGTCGTCTTCTAATAAAAGTATATTCATCAAAAAATATTTATACGAATTTAACGAAAATTTTTATGATTTTTAAGGAAAATCATCTGCAGATGATTGAAATGAAAAGCATCAGAAAAAAGAATATATTTTATTAACAGAAAATACATTAAACAAAAAAATCCCGAAACAATTCGGGATTAAAGCCAGAGCCAACTACGGGACTTGAACCCGTGACCTCTTCCTTACCAAGGAAGCACTCTACCGCTGAGCTAAGTCGGCATTAAGCAAAAAAATCACACTTTAATAGCATGATTTTTTTTGAGCGGAAGACGGGGGTCGAACCCGCGACATTCAGCTTGGAAGGCTGACGCTCTACCAACTGAGCTACTTCCGCAATTTTGTTTCCAAAACTATTGGTAAACGCTGTGCAAACTTATAAAAAACCTTTTAAATCTGCAAGTTTTTTTTCAAATATAAAATGTGGGAAGAGCAGGATTCGAACCTGCGAAGCCGAAGCAACTGAGTTACAGTCAGTCCCATTTAGCCACTCTGGAATCTTCCCTCATGTTTATATTAAATTGAGCCTCCAGAGGGATTCGAACCCACGACCCCGAGATTACAAATCACGTGCTCTGGCCAACTGAGCTATGGAGGCAATTTAAACTGTCTGAGGCTATCCGAAGGCAATCTATCTTAAGCTGTATCAGGTTTAAAAAAAATCACGCCTTGTGGTGTGATTTTACTGAGCGGAAGACGGGGGTCGAACCCGCGACATTCAGCTTGGAAGGCTGACGCTCTACCAACTGAGCTACTTCCGCAATTTTGTTTCCAAAACTATTGGTAAACGCTGTGCAAATCTATAAAAAACCTTTTAAATCTGCAAGTTTTTTTTCAATATAAACAGTGGGAAGAGCAGGATTCGAACCTGCGAAGCCGAAGCAACTGAGTTACAGTCAGTCCCATTTAGCCACTCTGGAATCTTCCCTAGTTTATATTAAATGAGCCTCCAGAGGGATTCGAACCCACGACCCCGAGATTACAAATCACGTGCTCTGGCCAACTGAGCTATGGAGGCAATTAAAAAAAGAATTCAAAAGATCACTGTTCCCTTTTTGCGAGTGCAAATATAGAACGGATTTTTTGAATTCTCAAATTTTTACGCGATTATTTTAAACTTTTTTTCTAAGCTGTTTCTTTTTTCTTGATTAATAGCTTCTTAGCAGTATCAACACAAAGATCCAAACTCTCTTCAAAACTTACAGCCGTCTTTTTTACTACGATATCGTCACCTGGAACCGCCAAAATAAGTTCAGCAGTTTTATTTGATTTATCCGAATTATTTTCAACCTTCAGGAAGATTTTGCACTCGTGAATTTTGTCATAAAACGTTTCAAGTTTGCTTACTTTTTTTTCGATGTGTGATTCCAATGGTTCGTGTGGAGTTAAACCAATTGATTGTACTGTGATCTTCATAATTCTTCTTTTTTAGACGCTCTAGGATGAGCCTGATTAAACACTTTTTTCAATTGTTCTATATTAGCATTCGTATACACCTGCGTACTGGCTAGACTGGAATGTCCTAATATTTTTTTTACTTTTGAGATCTCCGCCCCATTATCCAAAACGTGTGTAGCAAAGCTATGTCTTAGAATATGAGGACTTCTTTTTTGCTTCGAAGTTATAAGACTAAGGTACTTATTTACGACTACATAAACAAATTTTTCCGTGAGTTTTTTCCCCTTCTTATTAACGAAAAAACAGTTCTGAAACTCATCGAGAGGTCTTCTTAATGTTAAATAACTTCTTAATAAAACAGTCAAATCTTCAGATATGGGAACATATCTTTCTTTGTTCCCTTTACCTATAATTTTCAACTCATTTCCATCTAAGTTTACATTCTCAAATATCAAGCCACAAAGTTCGGACTTACGGATTCCGGTCTGGTACAGAACTTCTATGATACACTGATCAAGAATATCATGCGGCTCTTCAAAAATGGTATTATTAAGCACCTCCATTTCTTCTTGTGAAATAGGAATTTGTTTTTCGGCATAAAACTTAAGAGAGGAAATACTTTCAGTGGGCGAAACAGTAATTTCACCGATCTTTAAAAGAAAAAAATAAAAACTTCGAAGAGAGGAAAGCTTTCGGTTAATACTCCTCTTGGATATATTATTTTCACTTAGTGCCACTATGAAATTCCTGACTACCCTTTTATCGGCTTTGGAAATATCATCGGAAGATTCTGTTTTGAGAAAAAAATAAGAAAAATCTTCCAGGTCTTTTTTATAGCTTGTAATAGTATGAGGTGAATACCTCTTTTCGAATTGTAAATATTCTAAAAATTTATTCAGCATCATGGATTACATATAATATAAAAAATTCACTCCTCAAATATAAGTATATTTAAGAAGTGAATTTAATATTTGTTTAAGAAAAATTTCTTAAGCTTGCTCCTCTTTGCTTAACGCTCTTTGTTTATAAGCCGCTTTTAATCTAGCTTGTCTCAAAGTTACAGAAGGCTTAACAAACTGTTGTCTCGATCTTAATTGACGAACTGTTCCAGTTTTATCAAATTTTCTTTTATATTTTTTTAGTGCTCTATCGATGGATTCACCATCTTTTACAGGAATTATTAACATACTTTACATCTCATTTTGGATTGCAAAAGTAGATATTTTTTTATTAATATGCAAAATTTATTTCTTTTAATTTAAAATAACTCATGTTTCAGAATTGCATACATTTTTCATACCTTTGGGATATACGATTTTAAAAACACAGTTTAAATAACAAAAAAACATGAAAAATTATCTATCCTTAAAAGCTTTGCCTTTAGTTTTTGCTTTGACATTTCCTGTGATAACTCATGCACAGGTTGGCATTAATACAACAAATCCCAATACTAATGCCGTATTGGATGTAAATTCGGCAAACAAAGGACTTTTACCTCCCCGGGTTGCTTTAACAGCCACCTCCCAGCCCGCTCCTCTTACTGCACATGTAGCCGGAATGGTAGTTTATAACACAGCTTCTGTAAACGGACTATCTCCTGGCCTCTATTTAAATGACGGAACAAAATGGGGCCAATTGAATGTAGTTTCAGAAACGGAAGGTACCGTATTGACTAAAGTAAAATACAGAGGTCGAAATCTTGACACCAATGGATATGATAAACCAACACTCAAGGTTCCTTCTATGAATATGGAGTTCAGATTTGCAACAACTTCCGGATCTACTTATCTTGAAGTAAGATTACTGTCAGCACCTGCAGCTACGATCACCTACTATGCAAATGAGCTATGGTTTGGAAACAGTACAAATGGAGGTAAACAATCGGTTACCTTTACTACAACAAACTGGGATACGTGGTCCAGAAGCCTTTCCAATGGAGTTTGGAATAATTCATGGGGGTATCAATATCAAATCTCCACAGGCAGTGGCGTAGTACCGGGAAGCAATGACTTACTAGCAGGAAATTTTTATGGCTTTAATAATTATGGAAATGGTGCAGGCCCGGATAATGAGATGTATGTACTCGCATTTGAACAGTATTAATCTTATAACATTATTAAAATACATTACAGTGCCGGAAAAATTTCCGGCATTTCTCATACAATAGAGTTTATGAATATGAAATTTATTTAAACAAAAAGTAGTATCTTTGCACTCACTTTATTCATGGGGTTGACTGGTTTCGACAGCAAGATCAATGGGTAAGTAAGCATGCAGAGAACCGTAGCGCGATCTCTATAATCCCTTGCTACAAAATTTTAACTGGCAACGAAGAGTTCGCTCTTGCAGCTTAATATCGAAGTTTAGTAGATTCAAGCGCTTTCCCGAAGATTTTAGTAGGGAAGCAAGATATTCCACAAATGCTCTGTTCTGCGGCGTTTGATCCTGGGATATAGGAATGCAGAAATAAGGTTTTAGATGCTTCGGCTAAAACTCGAAAACCTCAGAAGATAAGCTGGAAGTTGGGTGTCTGCTCTCTGCCTCCAGTCGAAAACCAATAGTAGAATAAGCATGTAGAAAGCTTATGTATTGCTTGTTTGGACGAGGGTTCGAATCCCTCCAACTCCACAAAAACCCTGTAAATTATTGATTTACAGGGTTTTTTATTTCAAGGTGCTACTTTAGGTGCTATAATTATATACTTTAATATCTTACAATACCGCTATATACAAAATAATCAAATTAACGAATATATCACCCCATTGTGGATGGTCTGACCTTTCCAAAAGTTTCTAATTCCATAAACTTTGATTTAAACAAGGAAGATGGTATTTTCTTCTTTAATAGATTATGAAAATTTTCGTCGTGAGTGGAAAGTATTATCTGCTTTTCGTGGTTAACAACAATACTTCGTAGCAAATCAATAGTAGACAGAATATTTATACTGTCCATTGACTGAATTGGGTCGTCTACAAATATACAGTCTATAGAATTCCCGTCATCATCTTTTGCATTAAGAGCTTTTGCTAAAAAAATACAAAGACTTAAAATATTAAGCTGAGCCTGACTAAAGTATAAATTAGGAATAATAAAATCGTCAGAATTATTCTTTCCATAGACACATACGTTTAGCTTTGGTTTGGCATCTTTAAAATCAGGAATAAATTTCACTTTCGTATATTCGGGATGAGGGTCAATTCTTTTATACAAATCATTGATAAGGTCTTCATAGAAGAAAGATTTTATCTGCTTTTCGATATGGGAATTTACTTTTTCTATTTCTCCCTTTAATAATTTAGTAACCTTTTTCTTTTTATCAATATTACTTTTGATATTGTTCTCAATTTTCTTATTTTCTTCGAATTCCAAGTAAGGAAGAACATTATCCTTCAGTTCTGATAAAAGTTCTAATTGTTTTATTTCCTCATTATAATCAGATATCTTTTTCTCGTTTTCCTCTTTGGATTTCGCAATGGAGTCATTAAAAACATCTTCATCCATCTTATCAATATCAGAATTAATATATTTCCCAGCATTCAGTTTATAAATATCAACACCAGCAGAAATCCGAATCAAGGTTTCATTGATTTGAGTGATTTCGTCAGTTACGTTTTCCTCTATGGATTCCTGAAGTTCAGTTTCTAATATCTTTATTGTATCTGATAAGTTTTGTATGCTATTAAGATTCTTTTGAATATTAGCACTAATATTTTCTACATCAGTATCCAACTGTTTGGAATCTATTTTCTGATTTGGATAATTTTTCAAGAAAAAATCTCTGGTTTCTTTTAAAATATCTGAGTTTTCCAATACTTGAAGTCCTGACTTTTCTGCTTCTAATTTCTTAATGATTATTTGCTGTTGCTCTCTGTCTTTTAAAAGTTTATTATTTAATACTTGAATTGTTAATTTTAACTTTTCCAATTCAGCTCTATAAGAATTGATTATTTCTTTTGCCCAAGCTTCATATTCTTCTTTGGATTTATTTTGCAATAATACTCTTTGAGAAGACAAGATTTTCATTTCACTTAGTAATTTATTCTGAAGTTCAGTAAGAGTTTTATTAATACTCAAAATGTTTTTACTAATATCTTTTTCAGCCAATTCATCCGTTGAAATATCTTTGCCTATTATTGCAACAAGTTCCTGTACATTTTTTGACAGCCCTTCTAGAAGTTCCTGATGAGATTTTTCAATTTCATTTTTTTCATTTAAAAGTTCAGACATCCTTTGTGATAAAAGCTTATTACTTGACACAGCATTAGCCAAATTGTGATATGTTTTATAGTCCTGGTTACATAACGGGCACGAACTTGTTTTCTGTTCATTAATGATAGACAATCCTTTTGAAACAAATAATTCCAAATCTTTCTGAAAACTTTTTTGCCCTTCTATTTGAAGATTTAGAGATTGTAACTGTTTGCTTTTTTCCTCTAATAATTTTTCAGAATTTAATATCTTTTCGATATAAAGTTTATATTTTTCAAATGTACTTTCAAATTGTGACGGATAATTTTTGTTACTAATTTCTGAAAGAGCTTTTTTTAGTCCCTCAATTCGATTGGAAATTCTATTAAGTTTATTTTTTTCTTTTTCTAATGTTTCAGTAGTTTGTTTTATATCATCATTGACTTTGGTGATATTATTCTGACTATTCTCTATAATGTTTACTATTTCAGGAAGTTGCTCGATTTTTTTCTCAACCTCATTCAATTGGTTCTGAAAATTATCTGTTTTCGCTGTATTTTCATTTAAAGTAGACTCACTTTCGGATATTTCTTTCGCAGAACTTTCTTTTGCTATTTTTAAATCTGAAATCTCTTTTTCCTTTTGTTCTATCTGAGTAATAATTTTTGTGTAATCTGGTAAGGTTTTTAATATATCTTCTTTTCGTTTTTTTTTAGAATCAAGTTCCTTATTCTTATTCTGTATAGATTCTATCTGGTCTTTCTTCTGTTTAAGGTTTATAAATTTTGTTCTGATTATCGCTAAAGCCGACAATCTTTCTGCAAGATTCGTTTGCTCTTTTATATAGTCTCTAAAACCCCTGAAACTTAAAATTCTTTCATTCCCGGATATAAGAAGTTCAAGCTCAGTAAATACTTCTCTTAATCTACTGATATTATGGTTTAAATCATTTTTCCTTTCAGAAATCGTGTTGGATAACTCTAAGATATCTTTACCGGAGGTATAAGTATCCACAATTCTGAACTGATTGCCCAACTCATTTAATAAATTTATTTTTTCATTGATTTTAGACAATATCTCAATATCTGCATCATATTTTAGTTTAGGTAGAATTCCCTTCAAATCATTCTGCAGAGATTTTAGAAGTTTTTCATTTTTTGTTATTAATTCATCCAAAGACTTGCGATAATTATCCAAATCCTTATCTCCAAAAAAGTCTATGAATTTTGTAAATCTCTCATCCGGTTTGTCTTCTCTGAGAAAGCTACTTATCCAATCTTGAGAAAGAATGACTTCTCTAAAATATCCACGTTTGGTTTCATTTTCGTCAAATTTATAATCAGCAGTATTCTTTCTTGGAGTGGGTATTTTCTTATTAAAAACATCAGAGGTGGTAGTAAGTTTAACATAGCTTTCTAAATTTGCGTCAGAAAGACGATTTCTTAATATATATTGCTTTTCACTTTTGTTAATGTTCTTTTCGGATTTTGCAACATCCTTGTTTTTATTTTTCAGTAATCTATCTATATTATTTGTAATGCTATATTCTACAGCATCATAGAAGGATGTTTTACCAAACCCGTTGGGCGCATAAAGTGAGACAAAATCAGCATATTTACCATCATTGATTCCAAAATCAAATGTGCTGTTCTCTGCTTTATCATAAGCCCTGAAAGCCTGAATCTCTACTTTTTTAATTTTCATTGTCTAATCCTGTTTCAATTTTGGTTAATAGTTCTATCAAAGTATCGTCATCAGCTTTTTTGGGATTATCTTTTATGAAATCATCAAAAATATTACCTACCAAATCATTTTTAGAAAACTCACCAACATCTATGGATTGTACTTCAAACTGAATATCATCATTTACAATGTGTTCTGAAATAATATTGTTGATTACATCATCATTAATTAGCGGAGTTTCCATTTCAATGACAATTTTCCTCGTGCTGAATTTATTATTCTCAATCTCATATTTTAGAGGTTTCGGAATCTCTTCTGTAACAAAAAAGATATAAGAATTCCATTTGGAAAAATCATTATCCAACTTAATAAGGTATTCAGCTGTTACCAGACTATTCAGCTCTTTCCAATGCTTTTCTAAATTATCCAAACTTTTGAATTGAACCAAGATGACCGGAATATTACTTCCAAATGTCAAATTCCCAACAACTGTCTCTTGAACATCAAAATTATTTTTAATCTGAGTTATAATACTTTGGTTATCTTCTATTCTATCAAATGATTCCATCTGTTAATTCTTTAATTGTCATTTTTGAATTTACACTATTTACATTTGCCAACTGAATCGCATTATTAATAATATGATGCTGGAATTTAAAGATATTGACCAATTTCAAATCAACAAAAGGGTTTTGAACAGTATTACTAATATTCATCTCATCCAAAGGAATAGAAATATCGGGAAGGATGCTCAGTAAATCCTCAGTAATTTCCTGTACACTTGGAACTTTTTCTTCCGTTGCACAAATAACTATACTTCCTCCTTTTTCGATTTCGGACAAGTCTGATTTATAAATTTCTTCTAATTTTTTTATCCATACATCCGTGTCAACAATTAACATTTTCCTTTTTTTATGAATACTTTCAAAATCACCAAGGTCAACTGTTTCTTCATAAAGTTTAATTATGGTAAAAAATTCAAGCAGACATTTCCATAAAGACTTATGATAAATAATATGGTCAGGAGTTCCATTTACTAAAAACTTTCCCTTGTACTCTTTAATAATCTTATCTGGATTAGTACCATCGCATATATCCTTTGATATTTTTAATAGTGTATTCCTAATTACATCTTTTTTAATTATTAGACTATCGAAGGGGAAAATCTCTTGTAGTAAAATATTAAAGGTACCTATATAAGGAGGAAAAAGAGGTGATAATAGGGTCTTATTTTGTTCTACAATTTCATCAAAAAATGATAAGGGAGCAAAATGAATTCTGGAAATAGACTCTACATCGTCTTCAACAGCCATTTTCTTCTGTATTCCTGCGAGAAGAAAACAAGAATTCTCAGATTTGATAATTCCACCACCAGACTGTCCTACAATTTCTGAATGTGTGACCGCTTTCTCAATTTCAGCTTCGATATAAAGTTCAACAGGATTTTCAATCTTAAGTTTATTTTTTCTATACGAGAAGTTCCCATTTATACGAGTTTCGGGATGTCCGCATAAATACCAATTTTCTTTTTCTATTAAATCTAAATCCGCTCTTAAAAGACCGTCAATATTATCTACTTTTTTAACTTTTATAATGGATGCATCTTTGTTAGGGTCAATATGTAAAAAAGGATTTCCAATAATTTCTAAACTTTCGTTTTCTACTTGCCCATTTTCATTAATGTATTGCCTTATAATTTCAATATTATCATGACCATCAACAACATGTTTAGCTGTTAAAACATAACTATATTCGGTGTCGATTGGCTGAAACAGACAACCACTTCCATCGGCTACTTTTACCGTGAAAAACTGTAAACTATCTCTCATAACTAAAATGAATCTGTACCTAAATATTTAACATTTGGAAAATCAATTCTATCTTGTCCCAAAATTATTTTTGAAATAAGATTGGGATAATTAAAGTATATTTTAGCTTCAGGATTTACAGCTACGATTCTTGCAATAGTAGCTTTATCCGGATGGTTGTGAGTATCTCCATTTGTGCTTATTATATATTTATCGGCATCAACTATTTTGAAGATTTCAATTGGATTATTTTTTTTACTACCGTGATGTGATAGTTTTATCATATCTACTGATAGCTTATTGTTTTCGTCATATCCTAAACAATCCAGCTCTATCAGAACTTCCGATGGATGAGAATCTCCTAAAAGCAGAAAATTTTCCTCATCTCTTTTTAGGATAAATGCTATCGAACTGCCATTATATGGGTCATCATCTTCTTCAAAACTATCTTCTTCTATTAGTTGCTTCAATGTTTTTGAATAGTCAGTTTTTCTGGAAGTATCCAGCAAGGATTCAGGTTTCTTTTTATGCCATTCCTTAAGTAGTTTACCAAGCTTTTCTTTACCGGGAGATAAAATTTGAAAGGAAATATTATTCCAGTTGAGTATATCCTTCTGAGCAATTATTCTTTCGTCCCAGACACCACAATCTCTTATATAATTTTCAAAATCAACACCCTGTTTTACACTAGTCAGCGTTGTAGTTTCTTTGAATTTTAAAGAATCAACTTCAGATTTAACATCATTGAGATATTTTTTAATTGCTCTACCGGAATTGAACCAAACTTCTTTTATATATTGAATGGCATCTTTGTCTTTACCAAACCATTTTAAAAAACCATCAATATGGTCATCATCAATATGTGTGAGAATCACCAAATCCAGAATTTCTTTTTTTTCTTTTAAGGATTCTATCAAAAGTTTTAATGCACCGTCCTTATGTTTTTTATTTTTATCCGTATAAGAATAAGTTGTAGATGTACCTCCGTCTATCAGAATGTTTTTATTACCTCCAGCATCTGTGAAGGAAATCCATATAGAGTCACCGTTAAACGCTTGCAAAAATTGAATTTTCATAGTTTGGAAATTTAGTTTTTTTTATATGTATTGAATTACGGGAATCCGTAATTTTCTATAAAATTGATTGAAACTATATAAAATTAATCAAATTTCAAGATTAATCCAGAAATTATAAGTAAAAAAAATCCTAGAGAGGAAATTAATAGTAAGAACATTTTGCGCGAAATATTTAAGATTTCCTGTATAAATATATAGACCCGAGTCATTAAAATCTACTTCAGTAGTGATAATAACCATAGACTTTTCGGAGCGTAATGATTTTTTTGATTTATATAACAAAATCCAAAATGATAGAAAAGCTTTCAATCATAATTTCAGTCTCGTATTTGAAGTTTCTTCATTCGTTTTTTAATAAAGAAATAATAACAAGTCATTTTTCGAAAAAAATACCGATTGTGGGCGGTATTTTATTCATTTAAGAGATTAAAAAATTGTTCAAGAGTAATTTTTCTTGCTTTGCAAATTCTATAAAGTGTTTCAACAGGAATTCTGTATGTAGCATCACTCTTGATTTTTCTTACAGTACTTTCTTCGATATCGTGATTTTTAGCAAACGAGTTCTGTGACTTATTTTCTTTAAGCCAAGGAATCAACCAATTTTTAGTGATATACGAACAGATTTTCTCGTTTATGTCAATCATATAACAAAAGAAATATTTTGACATTGAAATATTACGGTCGTTCGACCGTAATTAAATTATTTTTATTATATTTGGAATAAATTATTTATAAAAGTAATTTTGCGATAGTTCAAAGAAATATAGAAGCTATTGCTTAGATTCTCGACTGGAAAACTGGCACTTTTCAAAAAGCAACGAGAGGATAAGTAAATGTGCCCACGACTTCGGCGTGGGCTCACTTATCGTTGCTTGGTATGCCAGTACCACCGGTCGGTAAGATGAGTTCCACGCCTTTCTTTTGGGCAAAATGTTGTGAGTGAGTAATTTTAAATGATATAGCGAATTCATCTTGTTAATCGAAGCAGTTCTTCAATGGATAGTCAAATCTAATTCACTGCTTATGAAAAGAACAAGCTTACCACCCCGAAAACTAACTGATTTTCAGTTATACGAACTACTGAAAAAAGGTAATCCCACGTCATTAGAACATATCCATTTACGGTACAAAAGACTCCTTTTCTGGATCGGAAAACAGATGCTTGACGATGATTTTGTCGTGGAAACACTTGTGCAGGATACATTTCTAAAATTATGGTTACACCGTGATTCCATAGAAACGCCAAATCATATTCTAGGCTTTCTGCGATTTGTTTTGAAAAGAGACTGTATATCCTATTTTACTGCTCCAAAAAATAAATTCGCTCGTTTGACAGCTTCGCTTGAAAGTTTTGAGAATTATCAGGATTATCTTATAGGATATGATCCTCTGCAAGACAAAGAACATCTACTTCAGCAGGAATCCGATCAAAAAGATTTTGATGAAGTCAATAAGGTCTTAAAGGTGATAAACCCAAAACGAAAGCATCTAATCGAGCTTTGCCTTCAATATGGCTTTCGGTACAAACCCATTGCAGAAGCAATGGGAAGCAGTGTAAAAGACATTAGCAATGAGATAAGCAAGGCAATAGATGATCTGAGGAAAATCTTGAGAGCAAATTCTGATGAAAAGCCAGCAGTAAAATGCCAGACAGGTTCAATTCAGCCATCTGAACTTAGCAGTCAACAAATTGAAATTTTAAACAGAAGATTTGAACAGCAATCTTCATTTGCTGTCATTGCAAGAGAACTCAAACTTTCTGAAAAAGAAGTCCATCAGGAGTTTCTTTATGCTTATCAATTTTTACAGAATCGAAACAAGTCTGAAACACCTATTTGATATGGAAAAATCCACAATAACACTGACCCGAAAAATTCAATTACTAATTAATGTTCCGTCTGATCAAAAAAATGAGATATGGGAAAAACTCTATCGATATCAGAACAGATGTTTCCGAGCGGCCAACTTAATAGCTTCCCATCTATATGTTCAGGAAATGATCAAAGATTTCTTTTATCTTACAGAAGAAATACAATATAAGTTAGCTGATGAAAAAAAAGATCAGATGGGAATGTTTGACCGTTCGAAAACAAATAGCACAGCAAGAATGGTCTTTGACCGATTCAAAGGAGAAATCCCGACAGACATTCTGGGAAGCCTTAACAATACGATCCAATCAACTTTCTCTAAAAACAAAGCCGATTATTGGCAGGGAACAAAATCACTTAGAAATTTTAAAAGAGACATTCCAATCCCACTTCCTGTTAAATGCATCAGTAAAATGAGATATGACGAAGAAACGAAAGCCTTTTATTTCAATATATTTGCGATACCTGTCCAAACATATTTAGGAAAAGACTATACTGATAAGCGAGTGATTATGGAACGGCTGCTAAAAAATGAGATAAAACTTTGCACCTCTCAAATCCAACTGAAAGGCAGGAAAATCTTCTGGCTTGCAGTTTTTGAATTTGAAAAAGAAGAACACCATTTAAAACCAGAAATCATTGCGGAAGCTTCCCTCTCTCTGGAACACCCCATAGTTGCAAAAGCTAACAATGTACGAATCAATATTGGCTCAAAAGAAGAGTATTTGTATCGCAGGCTCGCAATTCAGGCAAGTCAAAAAAGGATTCAAGATGGTATACCGTATGCCCGTTCAGGAAATGGAGTAAAACGGAAACAAAAGGCATTGTATAAAACAAAGAACTTGGAAAGCAGATATATAAGCAATCGTCTTCACGTGTACAGTCGACAGCTTATCGATTTCTGCATAAAACAACAGGCAGGCACACTTATTCTTAAAAATCAAGATGACAAAATTGGGATTGCAAAAGAACAGGAATTCGTGCTTCGTAATTGGAGTTATTACGAGTTGCAAAGTAAAATAAAATACAAAGCTGAAAAAGCCGGAATAGAATTAATCATTGGATAAAAAAATAAGAGGGTGCTTGTACACCCGCAGGGTGAGGTCTTGAACACTCACTAAATACTCTAATAGTATATACAACGGCGTGGGCTCTTTTTTTCTAGAATCGGGAACATCTTTAATTAAATTATTTTTAATTATACAAATCTTAATAGATTGAATAAAAAAAAATCTTTTATTCTGGTTTCTGTCTTTGTCGAAGAATAAAAGAGCGCTCTTGTTAAGTTTACTTGAAAGTGAAATTTTTACCACTACTGCCGATGTTATGTAAGGGTAATCAATTTGCCTTTCAACTTTACTAAATATCCCAAAAAGTGAATCATCATATTAAATTTCGAATTCTGGATCAGTTTCTTTTCAAAAAGTCAAATAATTTTTGTTTGTAGCCTTTCCACATATTTTCGGCTTGATGCTAAGGTTTTGCACTTTGCGAAGGCGGATTTACTAAACTTGTCAGATCCACAAAGTTCAACATTTCACTGTATTAGAGGCTCACACTTTCAGAAATGACTTTGGTATTCTCCTTTTTATTAGGTCATTCTATTTCGCTTTTGATAATAAAGTTCGCAAATGCTATTGGTTAATTAAAATCAATAATTTTTCTGCCTTCCTTATATCTTCGTTTTGGTCCGGATTTGATTTCTGTTCAATAGAAGCTAAATAAACTGTATCATCAATCTCGTTAAAGTAAACCCTAAGAGCTACTGGTTGATATACTCTTAATTCATAAACAGTACACTTTTTTGAAACACTTACATCCTTTACTATTTTTGTATCGGGATAAAATCTCGTTGCGAGATTTCTATTGGATGCTTTCTCAAACTCATATTTGATGGATTCTTGCGCATCAGCAGAAAGAGAAGCATAACTTTTTTCAAAATTCTTAGTGATTACCGAATTGCCAAGAAATGCTATCAAGTGTTCCAAATTTGTTTGATAAAATTGAATCCAGTTTAAGTATGAGTCTGGACCTATAACTTTTTTGTGGTCTGTTATTGCTTGATTATTAAAATCAATCCCAAGAAAGCCATTAATATTTCTTTTACAATAATTGTTTGCAGTGATTTCGTCTTGAACTTCAGCATCACAAGGACTTAACTTTGCAAAAAAATTGTATAGATTAAAAATGTCAATGTCGTGCATATTAGAAAAAATGCTATTAGTAAAATGATGAATTTGATAGCAACTATCATTTCTGAAAAAAATATGCTCTTGCTTTTTTTCAATACTCATTAACTGAATAACACCACTTTTGAATATTTCAAAATCATCAGTATTTAACGATTGATTGTTTAAAAAGAAGTCGCTCATTTCTTTTTCAAGTTTAGAAGTTCCACATAATCAATCTGTGTTTGGTCAAAAAAGCCTTTAGGCCACTCCAATAATTCACCTTTCTCATTGATATGAATTGGTTTTAGATTTGGTTGTTGTTTAATTCCAAGGATTTTATCTTCTTGAAGTTCTTGTTTAGACTTATCTTCTTTGAAAAAATAATTTATAATAACATTCTTATAATTAATTGCTTTTCTGGCAACAGCTATTTGAATTCCGTTTATAATATGGTCGCTATGTGTTTCGACAATAATTTTAAGTCCAGAATTTGCCATTACTCCCAAAAATTCTCCCATTTTTGATTGAGCAGATGGGTGAAGATGTGCTTCTGGGTTTTCAATGATCAAGATGCTGTCCTTTTTTGCCAACAAGCAAGAAACAATTATTGGCAAAGAATAACTAATACCGAATCCAGTATTTGTCGGAAAAATACCTTTCCCATTTGAGTATAAATTATCTACTGATATTCTTGCAGTATGTGTTTCGCTATCCTTAACAGGAACAATTGTCACTCCGTCAATTATTTTACTCAACCAAGCATTAACGTGATGTTGAAACTTACTCCCCTTTAAAAATTCAGGGTCGTTAAGAATTCTGTTAGGGTCTATTTTGAATTTACTTTCAATTTCAAGAGAATCCAAATCAGCAATTATTTGAGCAGTAAATTCTCCCTTAAACCCAACATTTGGGTAGTCATAAAACCTTATTCCTTGATTAATTCGCGGACCTATCCTCTCAGCATTGAGATAATAGAACTCGTGAAACATCAAGGGATTTTGAGGGAATTTAAAATCTTTTTTTAAAAGTTCGTTTGGTGTAATCCATAACTCATTTAAGTTGTTTGTTGTATATTTTATAACAATACCTTTTTCTGCTTCACTTAAACCAAGTTCAATTTCAGTTTCTTTGAATTCAGATGGCAAAACATTCAAACTATTACCTAAACCCAAGCAATAAACTTCATTTAGTTCCACATTTAACTTGTTTGTTACATTATATTCAAAGTGGTCGCCTTTCCATTCGCTACAATGTTCAATTGTTCTTCTTAGCAACAATAAAGCCTGAATAGCTGTGCTTTTGCCATTGCCATTGCCTCCAGCAAAAATTGTTAAGTCACTTATTGGAACATCAATATCGTAAAAGCATTTAAAATTTTTTATAGTAAGTGTAATCATTGTTGATATACTATGTTGTTTTTAAATAATTCGTTTAGAACGCCAAAGGTGTAAAGTAAATTGGCTTTACCATTTGTTCCGTATGATAAATAGTAAATTAATTGTTTGTCGTTTTCAATCTTGTCTGCAAGTAAATTTGTTAATGAATTTGCATTGTTATTATTAGCAATTATATCATTATCATAGTCAGCCAACAAAATGGAACAACATACAAAAAGAGCTTTGTTAATTAATTGTTTATGGGAATTTGGTTGAATATCTTTATTCTGAATTTTTCTAAATGCATACTTACTGCCAATAAGATGTTCAGCATTCTTCATTGCATTTGTAAACTTCTGAATATATCTTTCTAAATGTTGCTGCAAAGTCTTAACATGTTTGTCGGTATATTCATCAAGAACTATATCCATATATCCGCTATAGTCGTCAATGTTTTTATTTGGTTCATACAATTGATAAAAGTATAAGAATCTAAGAGCAATTTCTTGGTCTTCCATCCGTGTGCTTTTTATACTGTAATCTGTAGCAGATTTAAAATCTTCCAAAGAAGCCATAGTTTTTAAAGATTCTCTTAACCCTTTACCCATCAAGCAGTTCCTTATTTCTTGATTATTGAGAGGTCTTCCACCTGTATTAATTCTTCTAAAAATATCATACTTAACTTTTGGTGGAGAAGATGGGTCAATTATGTTTGCTGAGATTGAAGTCAAATCAAACCATTTCAGATATTTGGTATCAAGTCCAACCTTATTACCTCTCGATTCATAATACCTTCCTTCGCAAGTGTCGTTCAGGTATTGCAGATTTTTCAAAGGGAATTTGTTATCCATAAACTCCTTGATAGTTGAAATACGCTGCAAGCCATCAACTACTGAAAGATTGCCTTCATCATCCTCTGCAAAGTAGAACATTGGTAAAGGAATTCTTAAAAGTATGGATTCAATTAATCTTGATTTTTGGAAATTATTCCAAACTAGATTTCTTTGGAAATCTGGATTAAGGTCTATGCTCTGGTTGTCTATCATTTTACTCAAAATGGAAACAGCAATTTTATCAGATCTAACCTTTATCTTATCTGGGTCATAAGGATTAATGTCTGTTGTTTCTGATTCACTGAAGGTATCCGCACCAGATTTCTCAACTTCAATTATTTCATAAAGAACTTTGTCAAGTATCTTTTCAATAGTTTCATTATTATCTACAATTCTAACATCTTTCAATAAAACTAAAAGATTTTGGCCAACCAACTCTATCTCCATCCAAACGAATTTATCATCATCAACTAGTTGATACCTATTTTCGGTATCTTCTTTTTTGATTACCGACAAACTAATTATTTCATCGTTTCCTATATTGAATTCTACTATCATATTGATTATTTGATTTTACAAATTTATAATTAATTATCGATTGTATAATATTTGGAGAGATTTCATAGTGGGACAGCTAAAAAAGTAAATCATATTAATACCTCTTTCCACGTTTTTTCTTTTGAATTGGAGTTTCCTCATTATTATAATTTAGATTTTCATTTCCAAACCGTAATAGAGATAAAATTCTAACACTATTTTCTGAATCTTTAAAGATCTCATTAAATGCTGAAAAAGGAATATTATTTTCTTTACATACTTTTTCTGCAATCTTGCCCATTTCAGAAATTAGAGTTTCTCTATCAGATCTATCAACTGCGGGAAATCTATACCGGCTAAATTTGATTTCCTTTTCAAGCACATTCATAACAGCGTCAAGATATTTTTTCTTTTCAGAAGCAAAAATATTTGGCTCAGTTAATAGCGTAGAATATTTATTTTTGAATAATTGAATCTCTTTATTTAAGCTATTAACCTTTGTACTGAGTTCGCTAATCTGCTTGGACTTAGATTCTAATTCTGTTTTATTTTTTTGAATTATACTTCTGTAACTTCGGAATGCTTTTTCATAATTCGCAATTGTTTTGTCAGTCTTAATCTTTTGAAAACCCAAGAAATCATTTTCCTTCACAATCAGCTCCTCTGATTTTGTTGAACTCATTTCAGATTTCATTATGTCATACCTTTCTTCCAAAACTTTCAGATCTTCTTGTTTCTGCTGAATTTTAAACTCAATTGCTTCTAATCTTACTCTGGAACCTGAAATTCCTCTCTCCATATTCAGGCATTCTGCTGTCAGATCCTGCATCTTTGAATAATGGAAAGATTGGTGTTTTAGTGTTTTACCAGTTTCCAAATCTTGCCAGTCTGCCACCAAATGAGCGTGATAATTTGGTTTCCATTCTTTCGTGTCTTTATCGGTATGACCTTCGTCTTTATGAATAGCAATTTGAAAAACACGAATCTTTAATTCTTCTTCCAGTCTCTTGGCTAAATTTTGAAGTTCCAACATCGTTGTATTTTCTTTGATAACAACAACTGCTTCCCGAACTGACATTGCATTTTTCTGCAATTTCCTTCCGGACTTTTCTTTACAATACGCTTCGATCTTTTGGATTCGGTCAGCTATTTTCTGCTCCATCCAATATTCATTCTTTGGTGTCAGATCTTTACGGATGTAATCAAAAGTTTTCTTCCTGAAATTATGAGTTTCAGAATCCGATTTGACAGCTTTAAAATTAATTGAAGTCTTCATTATTTTTCATCTTTAAAGTTTGTGATATATGTTTCCAATCAAAACTGTTGTATAAAAATTATACAGCAATTAATTTTACCTGTGCATTTTTTACGCACCTTCGTTAATAGACCTGCGTATTTTTTTAACAGGTTATTACCAGTCAACCTAAGTCTATGTTACTCAAGATAGAAGCCTCGCAGAGCGTATTTGAAACTTTGTTGGGAGGAACGACCTTCAAAGTTGCGAATGCGCTCCTAACTTCTGCGGGTTAGTTGGTAAAAAATACAGCGCGCATTATCAACGTTTCATTTTAAAACCATTTGAGTTTTTAATTTCAAGTTTCTGATTTTTCTGTTCGAGTTTATCAGCTTCAGGAAATTTTTCAGAATGCTTTCCTGATTTAATATCGACATCATTATTTATTTGATGTATCAAAAATTCGTTGAGATCTTTATGGTTGGAATAAACTCCGGAATGATCTTTTGATCCCTGAAAAGATTTTATGATCTGAGATTTACACTTTATTCCCGCAGTATCATTGTCGAGAAACAGATTGATATCAGAGTAGTTTTTCAAATGTTCTATCGACTTATTTAAAAGAGCAATGGAATTCATAACGAGAATATCTCCAACGAAAGATTTCTGCATTTCGATAAAAGACAAGGCATCCATAAAGCCTTCAAAAACTGCTACACTTTTGATATTTTCGTCTTGAAAATTTGATGTATCCTGTATATTACTATTGAGATTAAGTATTGAAATATCCTTTTTCAACAATGACCCTTTATAAAAAGAATTACGAAGCTCAAAGCCTCCGGATAAATTTTCAAAGCCAATTGCATAGAGTTTCTTTTCTCCAACTGTAAATCGCACCTCCTTTATGTAATCATAGATTTTAGGACTTAATCCACGTTCCAGCAAATAATTTTTCAGGTTGGGATTTTGGATGTCCATTATTTCATCAATTGCATAATTTGGTTCCGACTTTTTAATGTGTTGTTGCTGATGAAAAGAAGAAAAATTCTGCTTTGCTGCCCATTCCAAAACTTCAGAAACCGAAGTATTCAGGTACTTCCTCATAAAGTCGGTGTTATTCCCACCTACACCTTCTGAATGGAGATACCAGGCATTAATTCTTTTATCCAATTTGAAAGAGGCTTGGGATTCCGTGGCAAAGGGGTTGAGATACCAAGCTTCTTTTTCATTTTGTTTCGCTGGAAGGTGTCCGAGAGAAAGGAGGACTTCTTCCAACGATATGCTGTTGAATTTTTTGCAGTTCATTTTTGTGATTTTTAATGTTTTTTTAGCAGTAAATAGTATGTGTTCTGTCAGTTCAGGCGGAAGAGTTTGTTTTTTAATAATTTTTGATGAATTGATGAGAAAGCCATATAAAAAACTGAATAACAACACCTTAAAATATCATCAAAGTCTCATCAACTCATCAAAGTGGAAATATTCTTCTCATCATTTTCTTATCAAAAACCAATGTTAAAAAGTTTGATGAGGCTTTTGATGAGATATAACTAATTGATTTTATTTTCATTATCAATCAATTCATCATTTCATCAAATTTTTGAAGAATAAAATTCCTTTCTATTGTAAAATACCGTCCTGTTTTATTCTGTTGGAAAAAACTTAAACCATAATCGAGGTCGTATTTTACATATGCCAAAGAATTACTTTGAGGTTCGAGTTTCCAGTTTTCTTTCAATATTTTCCGTACATCATTAACTGTCCAATATTGCTTACTGAACATCTTACTAAGCATATTGAAAATATCCTGAGGAATACAATGGATCTTGCTGTCTTCTGTACTTTCAAAAAACTCATATAAAAGCTCGATGATTTTCGATTCAAGTTTGTTATTATTTTTCCAAACCAGTTTCTGAAGAGCTTTTGTTCTGATCTGGGATTCTGTGAACCACATCCTTGTCTGCTTATGACTGTGGAAAGGTCTTTGAATTAAGTATCGAAGAAAATAAGGGATTTCCTTGTTGAGATTTTTTAGAAATTCGGTGTTTTCGCTTTTGATTGATTTTACTTTGATAATCCAGAATCTGATCTCATTTTCATCGATCTGAATGAAGTTATCTTCATTATTGGAACAGAGAATGAATTTGCCAAAGAATTCAACTTCTTCACGGTCTTTTCCCTTTGCTTCCTTTTTGTCTTTGTCAGTAGTAGAAAGATACTTTAAGCGTTCAGTGATTTCTTTTTTATCAAAGAATACCTCATCAATTGCAACAATCAGCATTGAAGTCCAATCTGAATTGAACTGACTGCTGAATGAGTCTCCTTTGATGTAGGTCATATTTAATCCAAAAATGGATTTCAGCCATTTGATAAAAGTAGATTTTCCAGTAGATCTTTCTTTACTTACAAGACAAAGAATCGGAAGTATCTGTGTTGGATGTTCAAGCAATATCTTTATGTAATCTAAACCTAATTCCAGTTGCTCTCCGAAAATATGTTCCATAAATTTTAGTGAGAAAGGAATTTTACTTTCTAAAGCTTCAGAACTTATATTTTCATCAATTGGATGATAAGGAATCTCATTATACATATTGTAGAATCCGTCTATTATCTGCTTATAGTCCAGATGAGAAGGAATACAGCAGAAGCCATCGTACTTTGAAACTTTTGAAACGTAGATTTTTCCGTGGTCGCTAATAATAGTTTCACGATTCCAACGCACTAAAATTGAAATCTTGTCTCCGGAGATTAATGGTTTTTCAATGGTCTTATAATAGGTTGTGCCTACTCTGAGGTATGGAATTTTTTCGCTCATATTTGTAAGGTTTGATTCTGTACAGGAAATACAGAAGTGTGAATTAGAATGTTGGATAAATAAAATCTTTATCTATCTTCTGTACTTAAGCGATTTGACTTCGTTTAAAGCATCCATCAGATCAAAATGGTTGACCCTGTAGAATCTTCCAATTTGTTCTGCTTTAATATTACCTTTCAAAATATGTGAGCGTACTGTCTGGTAATCAAGTTTAAGAATTTCTGAACACTCTTTAATAGAATACAGTTTCTTTTTCAACTCAATTTCAGGTTCTTTTTTGAGAGAATAGAGTAAGTCTTTTACTTCTCCTAATTCGTCGAGAATGGTTTGGAATGGATTTGTTGTCTGCATAATATGTGATATTTATTTGCAGACAAAATTGTATGATTGAAATAACTAATGATGCAATTCTACTCAATTGCATGAAGTTTAATAGTTGATAATTAATCGTTTGTATGTAATATCAATATAATTAAATTGTTTCATCACTACTCTAAAGAAGAGGAATGATTTTTCAAATTTTATATAATTATAATGTTGTGTCTATACTAGTTTTTGTAAATATTCACTTATCAATTGTAAAAGTGGAATATTAATTAATATCTGAACCCGCCATTTTGCCAAACTGATGTTGTGCATTCGTTGTTTTTTTGTTAATGTATTTTGTCAGTTTGTTATATATCATTTTCTTGATGTAATTTTCCATATAGTCAAAGTCAGGTTGTCCTTTTTTGTTTATAGGCAATACTATTTTTTCACGTCTTATTCTTGGGTCATTTATCTCACGATTGAAACTATATTTTTCACTTAATCGCTTGGTTACACTTGCGATAAAAAGGTAAATAAATTCATTGAAATTATCGTTTTGAAGTTTTGTCACGTGGTCGCTGGCAACAAAAGAAAAGGGCTGATAAAATGTTGCTCCTACACTTCCACTGTTTGCGATAGAAAGACAATTGCTGAAAATTCTAACTTTTTCAGTGTTACTTACAAAACCGTCAATTCCATTGTTTAAAGCTGATGAAGACACATAGGGAATTGTACCTTTAATATGGTCGTCTTTTTTAAGTCGTTTACCTCTTTGAATTTCTGTAAAAATGTCCTTTAAATAAAATTCACTCCATTCTTTTAGTTCAAGCTGCTCAACTTCTTTAAATTCGTGGATTATTTCTGTTTTTATGGCTTCAAATAAGTATTCTCTGCCTTGCAAAATCATATTAAATTCAAAAGTGAAGTAGTCAGCAACAGTTTTTTCAAACTCTTCTTCAATTGGCGTTTCATCATTGAAATAGTAAAATGAATGCAACCATTCGTCTTCTGCTTCAATAGTTGATTTAACACAAAAACTTGTTTCTGCTTCTAAGCGGTCAAACCATACATCAAGTAAATGTTGCTTTTTATCTCTTGCTTCAATAGTTTCTATAAGTCCACGATGTTTTTGCACTTCAAAACCATCATTTTCAAAATTGATAAATTTTACCTTTTTATCTTTGTAATGTGGAACTCCAGCCGTAAATACTGCAATACAAGGATTAGTTCCAACGCCATAAAATGAATTTTTGTTAAGTGTGATGACACCTTCCAAAGTATGAAATTTTAATATATTATCTTTAATAGCTTGTTCTTCTTTGGTTTTACCATTCATCGATGATTGTGGTACAATAACAACCACTTTTGCATCTTGAACAACAGAATTAAGTAAATGTTCAGTAAAGTTAATTTCGTATAGACTTGGATTACTTTTACTACCCATAGAATAGGGTGGATTCATCATACCAACTGTACATCCTTTTTCTTGTAATAATGCCGGATTAAATTTTAAAAAGTCTTCTTGTTCCAAATTGCTTTTACCATCTCCACGCAAAATCATATTTGTTGTTGCAATGGTAAACATATAAGGTTGCAATTCTAAACCGTGCAATTGATTTTTTCTAATGTTTCTTTGTGTTTCGGGATTGTCAGTTTTTTGCAGCATATCGTGCATAGCAGCAATTAAAAATCCTGCTGTTCCACAGCAAGGGTCTAAGACAGAATCAGTAGGTTTTAATTCTACCAAATCACAAAATAATTCGGTAACGTGTTTTGGTGTTAAAACAATTCCTAATGATTGTCCGTCACCACCAGAATAGGACATAAATTCTCCATAAAATCTTCCTAAGTAATCTTCGGCAGAATATATGTATTTTATGTTTTTATAAATATTTTCATAAAGAAACTCTGTAAAATGTTTTAAGGGTGTTTTTTTTAAAAACTCATTTACTTCATTTATTGCTTTTGTGTCTTTAATGACCAAAAATTGGCTTAATAATTTGTCTTTTTTTACTTGTGGAGAAACATTTGCTCTACGCAAGTTTTTTTCAATTGCTTCATAAATTTTTTCACCATCTGTATTTGTTTCATCGCCAATTAAACTGTCAATACTGAAACCTTTATGTTCCATTTCACGCAAAGCCAACAAAATTCCAGAAACAATTAGCGGTTTGTCTTTGTCTTGAATACTTCCGTAATTTCTTAAATCTTCGTGAAGATTTTTTGCATCCTTGAGGATTTCTTCTGTTGTTTTGTCTTCGGGTGTTTCCTCTTTTAGAATATTCTTTGTGTAGTATTCTTCAATATTTTTTTCGTTGAAAAGTGTAAACGTTTCAACATCTTCAAGTTCTTTATAGCCTCCTCTTTCATCAATAAAAATTGGTGTTATTTTGTGTCGCTTTTCGTTGCCTGATACACCAAAAACAATGAACTTTTTATAGTTTGTATTTTTAGCTAAATGTTTACCATAAAATAAAGCACCATTAACAGCATAATTTTTTACACTTGTTATTTCGCTACATATTAAATCTTTATCATTTCTTTTTATGTGAAGTGAAACATCTGCTTTGTTTTCAATAATCAAAACGAAGTCTTTAACAATTCCGCTATATTCAGGAAAGCCTACTTTGCCTGTTCCAGCTTTTGATGCTGATTTTAAAGCGTTGTCAATGTCTTTTATGTTGCTTCCTTGTGGATGTAAATCAACATTTGCTTCTTTTAGCAATTCGTAAACCCACAAATCTGTCAATATTTCTTTCTTCGCCATTTATTTTGTTAATTCTTTAATGTCGCAAATCTATGATTTTATTTTTGTTGTTTGTGTTTTTGTCTATTGTTAATGCGGTCTTCTTTGTTTAATCTCAGCTTGTGAGTACGCTCAATATATCTATAATTTAAAGCTGACACAATTCTATATTCTATAAATAATATTATTATACATTAAGCAACTTGGATAATTCTTGGAAGATATTTTCTTCAAAATCATTTGGCTTAACAATTATTGCTCTTGAAAATGTTCCTTTGTCAAAATTGGTATTATATTCATTTTCCATAGCCTCGATTATTGTAGTATCCTGAAAATCTGGATTGATTATGTGGTTGTCTTTTAGAAAACGGTGAATTCTTATAAAGGAAGATTTCTGATCTACCAGCAGGTTGTGATTTTCATCAATGAATTTTTTATCTTTTAAAAAGTTGAGAAAAATTTTTGAACTGTTATTACCGATCATAATATCTGATAAACGAATTTCCCTATCTGTTTTGCTGTCTAAAGCAAAATATAGAAATAGTGTAGTTTCGGCACCATTTAAAAAATTGCTCTGCAATTTCATCAGATTGCTTGAAGTTAGCAGGCTGTTTGATTCTTTTTTATATTGGTCCAAACAGTATTGGATCTTTTCTTCAAAATTGTGATTTCTTGATTCATTAATATCTTTGAAATGAAAACTGAAGAAATTGTCTAACTTTTCATATCTAATCAAAAATTCATTTCTCAACTTTTCATCGAGAACGATTCTAGAGGATTTCTGCTTGGCTTTTTCAATTCTACTTTGCAAACGTTCTTGAATTTTTTGCCTTCTAATCAGGAAATAAATCATCATTGGATAGCCTATAAATTCTTCCCAAAAATTCCAACGTCCGTAAAGTTTTTTTTGATCCATAGTGTAAAGTTGTGATTATTTAAAAACTTCATTCATATAATTGATCTTATCATCCTCACTTGGTCTGTAGTAAGCATTAAAGACTTCTAAGCTAGTGTGACCAGTGTAACTCATAATTACTTTATCCGGAACTCGTTTGTTTTTCATTATGGTGATGAAACTTCTTCTAGCAGTATGTGAGGAAATTCTTGTCCAAAACTCAGCTTTTTGATCTACCAACTCATCACCATACTTCATAGTCTTCTTTATTTCATCAGTAAATTCCAGTTTTTTAAAAACCTCTTTGATATATTCATTCATCTTCTGATTTGTAATACTAGGCAGGTTATAATCATACTTTTCGAGTATTGATTTAGAAATACTGTTTAAAGGAATTGCTAAGTTTTTAGATTTACTTTTTAAATCGATAACTCTTATGAAATTACCATCAAGATCACTTTTTGAAATCGTGCTGTAATTGCCAAACCTCATCCCTGTAGTACATCCAAAAACAAAAAGGTCACGTACCCTCTCCAATCTTTTGTTATCACTGAAGTCATAATTGTAAATAAATTCGACTTGTTCGTAATTTAAAGCTATTTCATCAGTTGTAAATTTCGCAGGTTTTTTGAATGTAATAAAATTGTTATTGTATGTATATTTTTTATTGAGAGCCCAAAGAAGAAAAGTTTTGAGCAGACCGGCATTTCTATGTAATGTATTTGCAGAATGCTTTTTTTCTTCAATACAATACTTTAAAAACCTATTGTAAAGTTTATCATCAAATTTTCCCAGACTGATCTTAACTTTACAATTGCTCTCAAAATCTTCGAGTAGATTCTTATTGCATTTGTAACGCTTTAGCGTTGAGTTTGAAATCGAATTACCAGTATAGTCATTTTCCTTCTCATCTAAAAACTCCTGGTAAATTCTAAAGAAATCGCTTTTAACAGTAATTTTTTTGAACTTTTCATCGAATCTTTGTTTAAGAATATCGACTGTAAGTTCTTCATTGATGTTCTTATATCGATTAACAATCTCTGTAAAGAAACTGCTGTAGCGATCTAATTGCATCTTGACGCTTCGATGAATTTCTGCCCTTTTACTCCTTCCGTTTAGGTCATTTGGTTGTCTGCCTTCAAAATCCCACTCGCTTGGTTTTATTTTCTCACCCGTAGAATAGATGAAATTCTTATTTTCGTTGTTGAAAAAAGAACGGAAATAAATTAGAGATTCCTTTGTCCCATTGGGTTGCTTAAGTTTAAAAGTGTAATTCATCAGGTGCCAGTTTAGGTGCTACTTCTTCTATATTTAGACATAAAAACTAAGTATATTAGCTTATACAAATATAGTTAAAATACTGATAAATAGACAAATTACATATTTTGAGTTATGTTAAAATATAACAGGTTCGAAAACCTCCAACTCCACTTAAAATAAACTCCTCATAGTTATTAATTATGGGGAGTTTCTATTTTCTCACATTGATAAACTATAAAAACGTCATTTAACATTCAGATTAATATTCTCACTATATCCCATATTTATTGAGAATTCTATCTCAAATTACTTAAAATACAATTTTTACAACAACAAAAAACACCTCACATTGTATTTTCCTTATAATTATTCCAAATATTTAATTAATTTTATAGTTATTTGTATTTTGAATTATTAAAATTAATTAAAAAAAGATTTTCATTTTTTTTTATTTCCACAAAGCTAATAAAACCGAAATATCATAAAATTAAACATATAAATTATGAAAATTAAACAATTATTTTATCTGGGAATCTTTATGCTTTCCATTACCCTGGGGAAGGCACAGGATTTTTTCACTACTATTAGTGAAAGATCCATTAAAGCAGATCCTAAAAGCAGAACGGTACAACCTGAAAAGTTCCTCACGTACAGCCTGGATGTTAATGCTATAAAGAGCTATTTCAGTGCTGTTCCTGAACTAAAAGACAATGACCCTAAAGACAAAGCACCTATCATTGTCCTTCCAATGCCAGATGGTACAAAAGCAAAATTTAAAATCTGGAAATCTTCAGTGATGGCTCCCGAACTTGCTCAGAAGTTTCCACAGTTGGTTACCTTTACAGGGCAAGGAGTTGACGATCAATACGCTACTATAAAGCTGGATTTTACAGAGCTTGGATTTCATGCTCAGATAAAATCGATTGTAAATGGAGATACTTACATTGATCCTTACGCAAAAAACAACATCAACAATTATATCATTTATAAAAAAAGTGATCTGATTGACAGAAAACCAAGAACTTGTGCAACCAAAGACGAAGATATTGTTCCTGAAAAAAAAAGCGTACAAAAAAGCGTTACTCCAAGCGTAGGTACTCAAATTAGAATTTTCAGATTTGCAGTAGCCTGTACCGGTGAGTATGCCCAAGCTGCAACAGGATTAACATCTCCCACGGTTGCTCAAACTCTTTCAGCTATTGTTACCTCAGTAAACAGGGTAAACGGAGTATACGAACAAGAGGTTGCGGTAAGGCTCATATTAATTCCCAATGAAACTAATATCATCTTTACAAATCCAACAACAGATCCTTTTACAGGTAATGATGACGCATATACTTTGATTGATGAAAGCCAGGCTCAGATTGATGCATTAATAGGCAATGCCAATTATGATATAGGACATACTTTCAGTACCGGAGGTGGTGGACTTGCCGGATTAGGAGTAATATGCAGTACAGGAAATAAAGGAAGCGGAATTACCGGATCTTCTAATCCTGTAGGAGATCCGTATGATATAGACTATGTTGCTCACGAAGTAGGACATCAGTTTGGAGGGCCACATACATTCAATGCAACAACAGGAAGTTGCGCGGGTAATCGAAGCGCTTCCAATGCTGTTGAACCAGGAAGTGGTGTTACCATCATGGCTTATGCCGGTATTTGTGGGGCAACCAATAATCTGGCACCCAATAGTATTCCTACTTTTCATACCAAATCATTTCAATCAATCACTACAAAAGTTCAATCGACAAGCTGTCAGGTAACAACTCCGGTTACCAACACAGCACCTGTGGTGAATGCAGGAAACGATTACACAATTCCTAAAGGAACTCCGTTTAAATTAACAGGTTCTGCTACAGATGCGCAGAATAATGCGCTTACTTATTCATGGGAACAAAATGATGTAGGACCGGCAGGAAACTGGAATGCACCAACAGGTAATGCTGCTATATTCAGATCATTTTTACCGGTAACAGTTCCATACAGATACTTTCCAAAACTTACAGACGTAATCAACAACGTTACCACCAAAGGGGAAATCCTGCCTTCGTATGGAAGAACTATGGAATTCAGATTAACAGTAAGGGATAATAACGCAGGCTGTGCCGGAGTTGCTAATGATGACGCCATTATAACAGTAGATGGAAATTCTGGTCCGTTCACTGTTACAGCACCTATGACAGCCGTAAACTGGACAGGTAACTCCACCCAGACCATTACCTGGAACGTAGCAAACACGACCGCTGCTCCCGTGAGCTGCGCTAATGTAAGTATTTTACTTTCAACAGACGGAGGTCTTACATACCCAACGACGATCGTTGCTTCTACCGCTAACGATGGTACAGAAACAATTACTATTCCTAATGTAAATACAACACAAGCGAGAATTATGGTTGCGGGCCAAGGTAATGTATTTTATAATATCAATCCCGTAAACTTTACCATTACTCAGAATCTGGCTGTCAATGAAGTAAATGGAACCAAAGATGCATTTGTAGTGTATCCTAATCCAAGTAAAGGAATTCTAAATATCAGGTTTACCAACTCTAATGAAAATTATGACATCATGATATATGATACGAGTGGAAGACTGGCATTCAGTCAATTGAACAATACATTAAATGCTGGTAAAATCGGCACTTTCAATTTAACTCACCTGATGACAGGAGATTATCTTATTAAGATTAAAACCAAAAACATAGAGAAAACCTTGAAATGGGTTAAAGAATAAAAAGATCTTACTCTGAGCTTAGTATAAAAGGTTGTTTTCATTGTAAAACAACCTTTTGCATTAAAAAAATAACTGGTATTTAATTCCGGTGATTACTAACTAAAAAGGCCTGAGTCAATTAGATTCAGGCTTTCTATCTTAAAATCCGCCAATTTTACTCGGCGATAATCCATACTGTTTTTTAAATGCAAATGAGAAGTGAGAAAGATCTTCAAAACCGAGATCCATATAGATATCCGAAGCCATTCTTCCTTTTTCAGCAAGAAGGTAATGTGCCTCCTGAAGTCTTTTTTGCAAGAGCCATTTTCCAGGAGTTTTTCCAAATATCTTTTCAAAATCCCGTTTAAAGGTAGCCAGGCTTCGTCCTGTGAGATAAGCAAAGCGGTCGAGATTTACATTAAAATGATAATTTTTACTCATGAACGCTTCAATATCTATTTTTCCAGGCTCATTAAAATCAAATAGAACATCTTTTAATTCTGGATTTGCCTGAAGTAACAGAAGAATTGCTTCTTTAATTTTGAGTTCGACCATGCGCGGATCTGAAAGCTGACCGGACTTCTGGTACATCATCAGAGCATCCATATATGTTTTCAGTTGAGGGCTGGAGTCAAACACAACTAAAGAGTTCGTAGAACATTTTTTTTCAGAAGCCACATCATAAGCAAGACTGAAATCCTGCAAGGTCTGCTGGTCCAGATGAATGGATAATGATTGGAATTCACCACCGGGAGGGGGTTGTTTCGTAAACTTTAAAAGTTGATTGCGCTTCAGAAAACGTATAGAACCTTTTTCAGACCGGTAGTCATGGACCCCATCACTTAAAATTAAATCTCCGGCAACCTGATAGCTGATTACATGATCGGATACAAAATGCTCTCCCTGCCTGCTCAACTGAACATAACAGGAATACACAATATTTCCGTAATCTTGTCTTGTGGTTTTCATTCCATTACAAATATAATAAAGGATCTTCAGAATAAATTAATAAATAAGTGCAAGTATTTCTCTTGCACTTATTGAAGATTTGGACATTAATCCAAACGAATTCCTTTTTTAGCTAAAAACTGTTTCCCTTCTTCCGAATGCAACACATTTACCGCTTCATCATGATCGGTTGAAATACTTACATCGCGCCATTGTTCAAATTCTTTCTTCCTGTTTTGATCTGCACTTTGAAGGATAGCTGCAGCTTCACTTCCTAAAACCAAATGCATGGGTGGTGAAGGATGATCAACCAGGTCAACCATTACTTTTGCAGCCTTTGCCGGATCACCCATCGGAAGAAATTTTCCGGAAGTTAAATATTCTTTGATGCTGCCTACTGTTTCTTCATAACCCTCCACATCTTTAGCAAAACTCATAGAAGCTCCGGCCCAATCAGTTCTGAATCCTCCGGGCTCAATAGAAGTCACTTTAATTCCTAAAGGCAAAACTTCCTTGCTTAGAGACTCTGAAAAACCAGCGAGACCAAATTTTGCCGCCTGGTAAATAGACAAGCCAGCATTCCCTACTCTTCCTCCTACTGAGCTTATTTGCAAAATATGTCCGGATCGTTGCTTACGCATATAAGGCAATACTGCTCTTGTCACCTCAATAGGTGCAAATAAGTTAACTTCCAGCTGGCTTCTCACCTGCTCATCGGTAAACGCTTCTGCAGCTCCTGTAATTCCAAAACCAGCATTATTCACTAAAATATCAATTCTTCCAAAATGATCAACCGCTTCCTTAACCGCTGAATAAATCTGCTCCTTTACCTGAACATCAAGTTTTACTAATAATAATTGTGAAGAGTATTCCTCTAATAAACCTTTTAATATTTCGGGGTTTCTGGCTGTAGCCACCACGTAATCTCCATGTAATAATACTGCTTCCAAAAGACTTTTTCCAAGACCTTTTGAACTTCCTGTTATAAACCAAACTTTTTTCATTGTCTTTTATTTTAAATTTTATTGAGACAAAGTTCCGCCAAACCGGATAACATTCGTTTTGTTAAAAAGCTCAAATGCACTTTGTTAAAACAATCATTTATTCCCATTCCCATTGCATGTATTTTTGTGCTATTATTCAGCTGAAATGAACTAGTTATCTACACCTCCCCTCAATAAATTTGTATCATTAAATAATGTAAATACAAAATCATGAGTAAAACAATTTTTATTACAGGAGCATCCAAAGGGTTTGGAAAATTATGGGCAGAAGCACTTTTAGAACGCGGAGATAATGTGGCAGCCACTGCCAGGAATATTTCTGCCTTGGATGATCTTAAAAAAAAATATGGAGATCAGATTCTCCCATTAAAACTGGACGTAAACAACCGTCAGGATGTTTTTGATACTGTAAATACTATAGAAAAACACTTCGGAAGTATTGACGTTCTGATCAACAATGCCGGCTTTGGATTATTTGGGACAGTAGAAGAAACTACAGAACAACAAGCCAGAGAACAAATGGAGACTAATTTCTTCGGTTCACTATGGGTAACCCAGGCTGTATTACCAGTAATGAGAAAACAGAAAAGTGGTCACATCATTCAGATTTCCAGCTTCCTAGGCTTGACTACATTACCTTTACTGGGTCTCTACAATGCTTCTAAATTCGCAATTGAAGGATTAACGGAAACTATAGGAACGGAAACAGCCCATCTGGGAATCAAAACGACATTAATAGAGCCCAACGGATATGCTACAGACTGGGCAGGAGCTTCGGCGGTACAAACTCCATCTGATATTTTCGATTACAACCCTGTAAGAGAAGAATTCGCCAAATCCGGAGATAATCCTGACATCTGGGGAAAACCAGAAGCTACAATACAACCTATAGTAGATATTATTGATTCTGTAAACCCACCAAAACGTTTACTGCTTGGCAAAATAGCATACCACACAATGAATCAGGTATACAGAGACCGCCTTGAAGATATTGAAAACTGGAAAGAAGTGAGCGTTAGGGCACATGGCTACTAATAATATATTGTATCTCTTAATTGACAAATTCAATAATCTGCAGATAGATCCTGTCTGCAGATTATTGTAAATTAGTTTTTTGAAATCTGATGAAACATTATAAGACCCTTACCGAACTTCATTCAGAAAGCAACTGGGAAGCTCCACAGCACCCTCTTTTGGGCATCGTGGGATGCTTATCCGGATGCACGATGGGAAACCGGGAGTTCACCACAGACTGTTACATGGTCGCCTTCAAGAAAATCAAATCCGGAATTTTTATGTACGGACGTACACCTTATGATCATGACAATGGCTGTCTTTTTTTTACAAAACCAAGGCAGGTCATTGAGATGAGAGACCTGGAGTTCGAGGAACAAGGATTCATGTTGCTCATCCATGAAGACTATCTTAAAGGACATGAGCTGCATAAAGCTATTGAACAATACAGCTACTTTGATTACGAAGTTACTGAAGCCCTTCACCTTTCTCCAAAGGAAGAGCAAAATATCATTGAACTTCATGATAAGATTAATAATGAATATAGAAATAACCCTGATGAATACAGCAGGGAAATTATATTAAGCCACCTTTCAACAATTCTGAAATACGCACAACGGTATTATAAAAGACAGTTTATAGAACGGGAACAGATCACCGGAAAAATGGCATCAAGATTTAATGATGCTCTAAAAAATTATATCCATAATGGCCATTTAAAAAAGGATAGCGGACTACCCAATGTCACCCAATTGGCCAGCCAGCTTTCTGTTTCCCCCAGATACCTGAGTGATCTTCTAAAACAGGAAACAGGTAAAACAGCCATGGAACTAATCCACATCTTTTTGATTTCAGAAGCTAAAAACCTTTTAAGACTGGGTGAAAAAGGCGTTTCAGAAATTGCCTATGAATTAGGATTTGAAAATGCATCTTATTTTACCCGCCTTTTTAAAAAGCAAACCGGAATGAAGCCTTTAGAATTTAAAAAACTGCAGATTAATTAATCTCAACTATTCTATAAAACTTCAGTCTCTCAGAATAACAATAAAAGCTGAATATACAGCAGCAAAAGAACGGAATTCCATACCTGGATAAATGCATAAGTTTCAAAACCATGTTGTTCACTCTATGATTAATTTCATCTTCTGCTGAGCATACTAATTATAAACACCTGAAAACGAAAACACTATATCCCATCCTGATAAAATACGGATAGTCTATCCACAAAAAAGACTAAAAAAATGTTTTATCGTAAAGAATTTTATATATTTGCACCATCTAACAATTAAAAAAATAATTTACTATGTCAGACATTGCATCAAGAGTAAAAGCTATCATCGCTGATAAGCTTGACGTTGAAGAAACAGAGGTAACTCCTGAAGCTAGCTTCACTAACGATTTAGGAGCTGATTCACTGGATACAGTTGAACTTATCATGGAATTTGAAAAAGAATTCAATATTCAAATCCCTGATGATCAAGCTGAAAAAATTACTACTGTAGGGCACGCTATCGCTTATATCGAAGAAGTAGTAAATAAATAATATTCTTCAACAAAGGAAAATTTAAAAAGTTTATGGAATTAAAAAGAGTAGTTGTAACCGGTTTTGGAGCAATAACACCGATTGGAAATAATGCGAAGGAATACTGGGGAAATCTTGTTAAAGGTGAGAGCGGTGCAGCTCCGATTACTCTTTTTGATGCCACAAACTTCAAGACAAAATTCGCTTGCGAAGTCAAGAATTTCGATCCGTTGCAACATTTCGATAAGAAAGAAGCAAAAAAAATGGACCGAAATACCCAGCTTGGGCTTGTAGCTGCAAGAGAAGCTGTAGAACATTCCAGAATTATCGAAGATTCTGTTGATAAAAACAGAGTTGGTGTAATCTGGGGCTCCGGGATCGGTGGTTTGGAAACTTTTGAAACAGAAGTTTTAGGATGGGCGAATACGGATATTCCAAGATTCAACCCCTTCTTTATTCCAAAGATGATCGCGGATATTACGCCTGGACACATCTCTATTGAGTATGGTTTCCACGGACCTAATTATACTACTGTATCTGCGTGTGCTTCTTCTGCAAATGCACTAATCGACGCTAAAATGCTAATCCAATTAGGAAAAGCAGATGTTATTGTATGTGGTGGCTCTGAAGCCGCTGTTACAGCGAGTGGTGTGGGCGGATTTAATGCTATGATGGCACTTTCAACAAGAAATGATGATCCGAAAACAGCTTCAAGACCTTTTGATAAAGACAGAGATGGCTTTGTATTGGGTGAAGGAGCAGGATGTATTATTCTTGAAGAATATGAACATGCAGTAAAAAGGGGCGCAACAATTTATGCAGAATTAAAAGGAGGCGGTCTGAGTGCAGATGCACATCACATGACAGCACCTCATCCTGAAGGTTTAGGAGCTTATCTGGTAATGAAAAGTTGCCTGGAAGATGCAGGGTTAACTGCTGATGAAGTAGACCATATCAATATGCATGGTACGTCTACTCCATTAGGAGACATTGCAGAATCCAACGCAATTTCAAGATTACTTGGAGAGCATGCTTACGACATTCAGATTAATTCTACAAAATCAATGACAGGACACCTTTTAGGGGCTGCCGGTGTAATTGAGGCTATTGCTGCTTTAGGAACTATTATTCATGGTATTGTTCCTCCTACCATTAATCATTTTACTGATGATGAAAATATCGACAGCAGACTTAATTTTACATTTAATGAAGCTGTGAAAAAAGATGTAAAAGTAGCCATGAGCAATACTTTTGGATTTGGTGGGCACAATGCCTGCGTTCTGTTTATGAAAATCTAAATTTACTGAATGGAGTTACAGAAATACTTTTCTAAATTCCTTCTCAAACAAAGAAAAAGAAAATTATCGGAGAGAGACTATTTCCTTAGTACCGAGCTAAATAAACTGCTGGGTTCTGAGATACAAAATGTTGCGCTTTACCGGGAAGCTTTTTCTTTGAAAAATTCTTCTAAAAATCAAGACAGCAATTACGAAAGACTTGAATTCTTAGGAGATTCCGTTTTGGGTACAATTATTTCTTGTCATTTGTTCCAGACTTATCCTCAAGCGAATGAAGGATATCTTACACAAATGAAATCTAAGATTGTTAATAGGAAAAATCTTAATAAATTAGGGGAAGATTTAAAGCTTACAGACCTTTTAATTAAACAAAATTCTGTAGCTTTAGGTGAAAATATCTCCGGAAATTTATTTGAGGCATTAATCGGTGCTGTTTATTTAGACTTCCAATATGACACCTGTAAAAAGATCATTTTGGAACGTTTGCTGACGCCATCTGAAATTAATAAGCTCGAAAATAAAATTGTGAGCTATAAAGGCCTTCTTCTGGAATGGAGCCAGAAGAAAAAAGTAAATATAAAATATGAAACCTGTGAAGAAACTCAGGGGAATAAATCAATCGTTTTTCGTTGCCACGTCTGGCTCGGAGAAGAGAAGATAGCCAATGCCACTGAAACTTCAAAAAAGAAAGCCGAAGAAAAAGCAGCACAACGAGCATTTTATATTTTAAACAAAAAAGAGAACATACTTGGAAATTCAAAAACTTTATGATCACGACGATATAGAATTTGAAGATATTGCCATCGGATTGGTAAGATTAGCAAAAAATGTATTCGATCATGAATTTTTTTTCAAAATAAATCAAAATAGCGATCTTAAATTTTCAAGGATAGACGACCTCGTCTTTCACGGATCATATTATGACTATTATTTCTCAAGATTCGAGGGTTATCACAAGTTTTCAAAGACTTACTTTACTTTCATTTCCAACAAATCCTGTGAAAGTAGACAAAAAAAAATACAAACTGAGCTCTTCGCAGAAGAAGAAAATATTAAATTTTTATTAAATAATCAGGTAGATGTAGAATATATTCTGCATAGTTCGGAACAATTTCCTGATTTTTCCGTAATTTTGCTCCCTGAAAATCTTGTGTTTCCAATTCAAGATTACACATTGAGTTCTGAAGAGGAACTATATCAAATTATCCAGTATTATGAATAAGTATTTAAAGAAGACAAAAATTATTGCAACGCTTGGCCCTGCATCATCATCTAAAGAAGTCATGTTAGGACTTATGAAAGCAGGAGTAGACGTTTTTAGAATAAATTTTTCACATGCAGATTACGACTTAGTTCGAACTAATATTGATATCATTAGAGAACTTAATAAGGAACATGGCTACTCTGTAAGTATTTTAGGAGACTTACAAGGTCCTAAATTGAGAGTGGGAGTCGTAAAGGAGGGATCATATCTTAATCCTGGAGATATTTTAACGTTTACGAATGAAAAAATTGAAGGGGATTCTACAAAAGTTTATATGACTTATCAACAGTTTCCTCAGGACGTAAAAGTGGGGGAAAGAATCCTTATCGATGACGGAAAGCTTGTTCTAGAGGTTATTGAAACCAACGAAAAGGACACTGTAAAGGCCAAAACCATACAAGGGGGACCTCTGAGTTCTAAAAAAGGGGTAAACCTTCCTAATACGAATGTATCTCTTCCTGCATTAACGGAGAAGGATATCCAGGATGCTAACTTTATGCTGGACATGGAGGTAGATTGGATTGCTTTATCTTTTGTACGTCATGCACAGGACATCATCGATCTTAAGGACCTTATTGCCAAGCATCCGAACGGTAAATTTAAAACACCGATCATAGCTAAAATCGAAAAACCTGAAGGGGTAAAAAATATTGATGAGATCTTATTGGAATGTGATGGATTAATGGTTGCACGTGGTGACCTGGGAGTAGAAGTTCCTATGGAAGAAGTTCCCGCGATCCAGAAAAACCTGGTTGAAAAAGCAAGATTCTATTCCAAACCGGTTATCATTGCCACTCAGATGATGGAAACCATGATCAATAGCTTAACACCAACAAGAGCTGAAGTAAATGACGTTGCCAACTCCGTATTGGATGGTGCTGACGCTGTAATGCTTTCAGGAGAAACTTCGGTGGGAAGATATCCTATCCAGGTAGTTGAGAACATGGCTAAAATCGTTCAGAATATAGAAAAAACAAATTTCTATCAGCACAAAAATGAGCCTATCGAAAAAGATTATAATTGTATTGACGAAAGGTTTATTACCAACAGGGTATGCCTTGCCGCAGTTAGAATTGCTAAAACAACAAATGTTACTGCAATTGTTACTTTAACACACTCCGGTTATACGGCATTCCAGCTTTCAGCCCACAGACCTAACTCTCATATTATTGTGTACAGTGGTAATAAAAGAGTAATTACGATGCTTAACCTTCTTTGGGGTGTTCATGCTTATTATTATGATATGAACAAATCAACGGATGAAACAATTATCCAGGTTAATATGCTTACACATAATTACGGATATATTGAAAGCGGGGATTTTGTAATCAACATCAATGCAACTCCGTCATATGAAGGAGGAAAAACAAATACGCTGAGATTAACGACAGTATAATAAAGTAAAGGCGAAATCGCAAAAATGGCGAAACAGCTTTTCAAATTGATATAAAAAAGAGCTCCTGAAATGTTCAGGAGCTCTTTTTATAATTATAATTTAGTATTAAAATCTTTAATACATCTACTGTTCAAAAATCAATTTCCCACAATTGTCTTCGGAGTAACAAACTCTTTTAATGCAATTAAAGAAAGTTCAGTACCGTATCCTGATGCTTTTGTTCCTCCAAAAGGAAAACGGGGATCAGAGCTGGTCATTCTATTGATGTTGACAGTCCCGGATTCCAAATTTTCAATAAAAAACATCTGACGGTCTGCATTTTGTGTCCAAACCGAATTGGAAAGTCCGAAAGGAATATTATTTGCCATTTGTAAAGCCTCATCATCATTCTTAGCAATCATCACCATACCTAATGGTCCAAACAACTCCTCCTGTAAAATAGGATTACCTTCCTGTACTCTTATTAGTCCAGGATTGAATTCATGATCGGAAATCCTTTCAAGAGGGATAATAATTTCTGCTCCGTTTTCTAAAGCTTTATTAAATTGTTTTTCAAGATCATCAGCCAGATCAGGTCTTGCCATACCGCTGATCTTTGTTTCCTTATTCATCGGATCAGCCGGAACAAACTTTTTGTACTCCTCTATGAATTTTGGTAAAAACTCATCCTCAACTTTTTCATCAATAATGAACCTTTTAGCAGCAACACAGGTCTGTCCGCAATTTTGAAGTCTTGCTTGAGCTCCTACTTTTGCTGCTTTATCAAGATCAGCATCATCCAGAATAATAAAAGCATCACTACCTCCCAATTCAAGCAAAGATTTCTTAATATTCAATCCTGCAATAGAGGCTACCTCCCCTCCTGCTCTTCCACTTCCGGTTAAGCTTACTCCTTTCACGGCATCGTGTTCCAGGATTTCTTTCACTTCCTTATGTCCCACTTCTAAATTCTGGAAAACTCCTTGTGGAAAACCAGCTTCCAAAAATACCTGCTCTATGGCATTACCACTTCCAAAGCAGATGGAAGCATGCTTCAACACAACAGTGTTCCCGGATAAAATAGCCGGTGTTGCAAATCTCAAAACCTGCCAGAAAGGAAAATTCCATGGCATCACACCAAGAATCACTCCCTTCGGAATATAATGGACTTCAGAAAACTTATATTCAGATTCTATTTTTTCCGGTTTTAAAATATTTTCAGCCTCCGCATAATAATTCATCATTAATGCAGATTTCTCTACCTCAGCAATTGATTGTGAAATGGGCTTATTCATTTCCCTTGTAATGATCTCTCCGAATTTTTCTGAATTCGCTTTTAGCACCTCCGCAGCTTTTGCAATTAATTTTTGCCTTTCTTCAAAGGGCACTTTTTTCCATTCTGAAAAAGCCTTATCTGCAATAATAAGTTTATTTTCAATTGATTGTTCCATAATGTAATTTTTGTTTCAAATTCAAAATAAATGAATTAGAATGCTTTACCGTAAAGCATGGATGAAAGCAACAAATTTTGTTCCTTTAAGCAAAATAAAATAATGATTTTCTCTATTAAAAGAATATATTTTTTGTTATACCATAAACCATTCGTTGATCAGGCTAGCCGCAAGTCTTGCTGTTCTCTCCTGAATATCGTAAGAAGGGTTAACTTCTGCCACATCGAGTGCGACCAGTTTTTCATTTTTCAAAATATGCCTGTAAAAATGCATAAATGTGCTATCTGCAAAAATACCGTTATAGGCGGAAGCTGAAACTCCGGGCGCTACAGATGCATTAAAAACATCCATACAAATGGTAAGGTAAGCAACATCCACCTCATCCAACAAATCATTAATACGTTGATAGATGGACGGCAGATTCTCAAAGAATAGTTCGTCTGCCAAAATATATTTCATTCCGTATTGATGGGCCGTATCGAATAATTTCAGTGTATTGGAATTTCTTTGGATCCCGATATGCAGAGAATGAATATCACCTTCCTGGGCAATTTGCCAGAATCCGGTTCCGGAACTTGCTCCTACCCCTTCTTCCGGTTGGCGGTTGTCGAAGTGAGCATCAATATTTATAATCCCGATCTTCTGTTCGGGAAATGCCGTTTTTACACCCAGATAATGGGCATATGTAAGTTCATGTCCACCACCGACAACGAGAGATTTACCTCCTTTTAATAAAACCTTTGATACGTTTTTAGCAAGACTCTGCTGTGCTTTTTCAAGATGGGTATCCTCGCAGGTAATATTTCCAAAATCCCACAACGAGAAATCGGGAAGGATTACAGGAAAATTAGACATGTTCTTTCTTATAATATCCGGAGCATCTTTCGCTCCCAATCTTCCTTTATTCCTTTTTACTCCTTCTTCTACAGCAAAACCATGCAAAACGAAATCATTAGTAGAAATAACATCGTAATCATTTTCAATTTTTACTCTTTGAAAAATTCTGTGATAAAGTAATTCTTCACCATCCAATCTTCCTTGCCAAATCATGATTTTATTTAATTTTTTAATTTATATAGTGTAACGTTCAAAACTCTGCCAGTATTTGTCTTTATAAATTTCAAGAGAAATTTCGTATTCAGGATGCTCAACGATTATTTTCGGAATAACCCTGGAAGGATCGCGGAAATCTTTACTTGCAAAATAGCATTCTCTGAGATTATCTGCACTCTCGTGTCCTATATACAAATGTCCTTCTTCTACTTTTAATTTATTTATAATTTTTTCTTCAATCTCATTCAGCCTTTCATGATCATCATTTTCAGGAAGTCCGTTATTGCTTCTTCCTTCATATTGCATTCTTATCACTGAAATCCATGGATAGGAAGCTTTGGCATCATAGGTCAACAGTGATGTGTTCACTGTAGCAATAAGTGGCAACCCGTTTTGCAAACTTGCTTCCAACACCGAAAACTGTTCTTCATCATCAATGTTCTTTACATTTTTATATTTTTCTGTAAACTCTCTCTCCCTCCATGCAAGGAAATCTTTTAATTTAATGACTGGAATCAGTTCTTTTTTCGCTTCTTCCTTACTTATAATATTAAATGTGTCAATCTGTGTCGCAAAATTCAATTCGCCTAAAAAATTATCCAGAAAAACACAGATCCCTTTTACAACAGATTCTTTATTCCCTGGGGTTAAACCTTCATACACAAAGGTAATGTCTATTTCATCAGGATATCCCTCGCTTTCATTCGGATAAAATAAAATGTTTTCACCGGTAAACTCTAGGCCGTCCATTTGAATTCCGTGAGCAGCATCCATCTCAGGTTTTAAAGCGGTAAATTTCCAACGCTCCAAAACAGGAGAAGCTTCAACAATTTCTTCTGCAAAAACAATATTTTTAATTTCGCCATCTACGGTAATAATGAGTTCTACAGTAGAATCATCGTACATACCAACGAGAAAGTAATATCCTTGATTAATCTGTTTAAGTTTGGGAGAAATAATATCGAAAAAACCACTTTCAATATGATCATGATTTTTTATAATTTCATAAAAATCCTTTTCCTTAGTCAGAAACCAATCCCAAAAATCATTGTAATTCCTGGTCGCATTACCTATATTTCTTATTTCCTTACCGAAGAATCCCATACTGTTTTATTTTATTTTCATCAATAGAGTTTTGTCCGGTAAAACTATATAATATTGTGCATATACTCAAACTCCTTTTAATCAATTACACGATGTTCCTTTTTATACTTTATTCTGATTGGCATTGCTGCTGATAAACATTTCATTCTTTTCTTCCGATACAATCTCCAGAAACCTCTCATAATGTTTCAGAACGTCGGAGATCAATTCATTTTTAGTAAAATATTGTACATCATAACCTTCTCTTGCATCACCAAAATATGATTTCGGATAATGGGTGGTATTATGTTCCAGGTCCGGAAGATTTTCCTCATGGATAATATATTCTGATACCGTCTTTTCCTGGTTTTTAATTCCATAAATAAAGTTATTTACAACTCCATGATGAATTTCTATTTCTATTTTTGTAGGATTATCGCCGTAATTCATCTTCACTTCAATCCCATTATCTGCAAATTCTTTCTGCAGCTCCAGAAACCCTTCTTTCACTGTGGTATGGATAAAGCTATCCACGGATGAGTTGTCCTTAAAGGAAACAATACGCTTCAAACGTTCTTTCCAGAATTCACCGGACCATGGAACTGCAGAAGCCGAAAAGTTCCTGTCATAATATTTCTGATCGATGATCAGCGCCTTCATTAAGCTTACAATGAATAAAAGTACAATAATTGAAAATGGAAGAGCAGTGATTAATGTCATACTCTGGAGTGCTTTCAGGCCTCCTACATTAAGCAATAATAGTGACAGTACAGCTAGCAAAAGCCCCCAGAATATTAATTGCCATTTTGGAGATTTCTGCGCATTTTTGGTTGCGATACTATTCATTACAAATATTCCTGAATCTGCTGAAGTCACAAAAAAGATTATAATGATAACGATGACGAAGAAGCTTGTAATGGTAGATAAAGGCATGTATTCGAGAAAACGAAACATTAAAGCATCAGGATCAGATGCAAATTGGCTCAACTTACCATGCGCGATATTGAAATCAAACCAAATGGCACTGTTCCCGAAAACGGACATCCATATAAAATTAAATAATGTAGGCAGTATTAAAACAGCCAGAATAAATTCTTTAATGGTTCTTCCTTTTGAGATTCTCGCAATAAACAATCCTACATAAGGGGACCATGAAATCCACCATGCCCAATATAAAATCGTCCAGTCATAAAACCATGGCAGTGTATCTTTTTCGTAAACATGGGTACTAAAGGTAAGATCGAAAAAATTATTGATATAATTTCCCAAACCTTCGGTAAAGCTTCCGATCAAGTAAACGGTTGGTCCTAATATCAGTACAAACAACAGAAGAACAATTACACTGATGACATTGATATTACTCAATATCTTAACACCTTTGTTTACCCCGCTGATCGCCGAAAAGACCGCCAGAGAAATGAGAATGAAAACAATAATGATCTGGTATATGAATTTATTTTCCGGGATTGCTCCCAATATGTGTAAGCCGGAATTGATCTGAACGACCCCAAAACCTAATGTAGTGGTAATTCCAAAGAAGGTACAGCAAAGGGCAAAAATATCAATAACATTTCCCCATTTTCCATTGATTCTATCTTTAAGCAAAGGATAAAAACAACTTCTCAGGGAAAGTGGCAACCGGTATCGATAAGCAAAATAAGAAAGTGATAATCCTACAATCCCATAAATGGCCCAGGCGTGGATTCCCCAATGAAAAAAGGTATAAAGCTGTGCCTGTTTCGCCCTGTTTACATAATGGTTATTACCAAAAACTTCAGAGGAGTAATGCTGCATAGGTTCCGCTACACTAAAATATATTAAACCAATCCCCATCCCTGCAGCAAACAGCATCGAAATCCATGAAAACAGAGAATACTCCGGCTTGCTGTCATTGGCTCCCAGTTTTATATTAGCATATTTACTAAACATAAGGTACACGAGAAAAATCACAAAGATGGTGACTGCCCAAACGTAAACCCAATTCAGGTTAACAAAAATGAATTCCTTAATTCCATTTAAGATACTTTCTGTAGATTTCGGGTAAAGAGCTGACAGAAAACAAGTTCCTATAATAAAAATAAGACTTGGAATTGTTACTCCTTTATTAAATGTTGATCGCATACTTCGAAATTTCATCATATCTATTTTTCAAATTAAATTATTGATACATTATTCAGGCATAGCCGCAACAAAAGCATTCAAAAAGTAAGAAAAATAATATGATCTTTCTTTATCAGTACACTTAGGAACTACAGAATTACTTTTCACCCATGGAAAAATAACAGGAGCATATTAAGAAACTTATAATAAGATAAACGGGAGAAAAGGTACTTTATATTACACTTTCCACTTTTCCCCATTGATATAAATATTTTCAGCGGTTAAACTTCCCTGATTATATAATACGTTTTGAAAATTATCGGTTTTAAAAGTTACAAAATCCGCTTTTAATCCTTTTTCTAACCTTCCCCTGTCTTCTAATCCCAGAGCATATGCTGAACGAAATGTAATACCTGCTAAAACTTCAGCGGTCGTTAACTTTTCGTATGTTGCTAAAATGGAAGCCTGGGTAATCAAGTTACCCATTGGTGCGGAACCCGGGTTCCAGTCACTGGCTATTGCAAGAATAGCTCCTGCATCCAACAACTTTCGTGCCGGAGTGAACTTCTCCCCCAGTCCTAAACTCGCTCCGGGCAGTGCTGTGGCCACTGTATTAGAATGAGCAAGAAACATGATATCGTCATCAATTGTTGCCTCTAAATGGTCCGCAGACTGTGCTCCTACTTCTACTGCAATCCTTGAACTTCCGGGAGTAAATTGATCTGCATGAACAGTTATTTCAAAACCGAGCTCTTTAGTTTTTAATAAAAAATCCTTACTTTCTTCCGGTTGGAATGCTGACTTTTCAATAAAAATATCAACTCTTTTAGCAAGTCCTTCTTCTTTTACTTTAGGCAAAATTTCTGTGATAATAAAATCTAAATAAGCTTTATTGTCTCCCTCAAAATCTTTCGGCTTCAAATGTGCGGAAAGACAGGTAGGAATTAATGTGGCTTTGGTTAATGTTTGTGCTTTTTTTATTATTCTCAGCATCTTGAGCTCATTTTCCACATCCAGACCATAGCCGCTTTTCACTTCAATGGTTGTAATTCCCAATGAAATAAGAAAATTGATCCTTTCTGATAAAGTTTTAAGCAACTCTTCTTCTGACGCATTTCTTGTATGTTGTACAGAACTCCAGATGCCTCCTCCGCTTTCAGCAATTTCAAGATAAGTTTTTCCTGCATTTCTCATAGCAAAATCATTTGCTCTGTTTCCTCCAAAGCAGATGTGAGTATGGGAATCTATGAAAGCAGGAAGCACAATCTGTTCACCTTCAACCTCTTCAATTGTTACATTGGGATATTTAGATCTTAATTCTTCGAAATTTCCAACTTTCTGAATGGTTTCACCTTCAATCAAAATGCCTCCGTCAATTATAATTTCAAGTTGTTGATCAGATAATTTTCCTCTCAGTGAAAGATTAGCGAGTGTAATGATTTGCTTAAATGGTCCTATTAATTTCATAAGTAAATGGTCAGAAAATATTGTATTGGGATTTAAATTTCCATTCCAAAAATACTTAAAAAATATCTTTTAACCTTGATTTTTTAGCATAACCTTTTCCCCAACCTAAGTCTAAAATTCCTATCTTTGAGGTAAATGAAATGAATTAATGCCTGATTTTTTACATCCAGATAAGGAAAACTTTTCTCATGAAGAGCTCATGCAGGAAGAACAGATTCGTCCCCAGAGTTTTAAGGATTTTGCGGGACAGAGAAAGACGTTGGAAAATCTTGAAGTATTTGTAACTGCGGCTAAAAAGCGAGGCGGAGCCCTCGACCATGTTCTTCTTCACGGGCCTCCGGGACTTGGAAAAACAACATTAGCGAACATCATTGCGAATGAATTGGGTGTGAATTGTAAAATAACATCAGGTCCAGTTCTTGATAAACCGGGAAGTCTGGCCGGCCTTTTAACCAATCTGGAAGAAAATGACGTTCTCTTTATTGATGAGATCCACCGTCTATCACCTGTTGTGGAAGAATATCTTTATTCTGCGATGGAAGATTATAAGATTGATATTATGCTGGAAACAGGTCCTAATGCAAGGAGTGTACAGATCGGACTCAATCCTTTTACACTGGTTGGAGCAACTACAAGAAGCGGAATGCTTACCAAGCCCATGTTGGCGAGATTCGGTATCCAAAGCAGGCTTGAATATTATACCATAGAACTTTTATCCATGATCATCATAAGAAGTTCCAGAGTTCTTGGAGTAAAAATTTACGAGGATGCAGCCATTGAAATTGCGAGAAGAAGCCGCGGAACTCCAAGAATCGCCAATGCTTTATTGCGAAGGGTACGAGATTTTGCAGAAATAAAAGGTAATGGAGAAATAGAGATCAATATCACAAAATATGCGCTCAATTCTCTGAATGTTGATGAATTTGGGTTGGATGAAATGGATAACAAGATCATGCGTGTCATGATTGAAAATTTTAAAGGAAAACCTGTAGGTATTTCAGCACTGGCAACCTCTATCGCTGAAAACCCGGAGACATTGGAAGAGGTTTATGAGCCTTTCTTAATTCAGGAAGGATTTATTATCCGTACCCCAAGGGGAAGAGAGGTGACAGAAAAAGCCTATAAACACTTGCAGATTCCGATACCTAAAAATCCGGGGGAGCTTTTTTAGGCTTGTTATTTAAAATATAATCGAGCTGATAAAGGTGTTGATCTTTTAGCCTTATGATAAGAAATATAAAGAGTTATTAATTAATGTTTATACCGAAGCTATACAGAAGTGAGGATTATAATGTAATGCGTGAAATCATTAGAGACAATGCTTTCGCTTTACTTATCTCTTCAGTCGACAAGATACGGGCCACTCATTCCATGATGATGCTTAATGAGGATGATCCGGATCACATTTATATTGAAACTCATATTTCCAAAGCCAATCCACAGGCAAAAACACTGAAAAAAGGAGATGAGGTATTATGTGACTTTTTAGGAGCACACACTTATATTTCCAGTAGCTGGTATGATCATATCAATGTTTCAACATGGAATTATGAAGCTGTACAAATTCATGGTAAAGTAGAACTTATGAATAATGAAGAACTTTACGCGCATCTGGAAAAGTTAACCAATAAGTATGAAAAGTTTCAAAAATGCCCTGTACTGGTAAAGGATATGGGTAAAGATTTTGTAGAAAAAGAAATGAAAGGAGCATTTGGAATAAAAGTAATACCAACGGAGATCTTTATTAAACAAAAACTTTCCCAAAACAGGAAAGAAAAAGATTATCAAAATATTATTTCCCATCTTGAAAATTCGGATGAGCAGGGAAAAAAGATTGCTGAAAAAATGAAACTTAACAAAAATTAAATACATAAAACATAATATTATATGAAGCTATATCCAATACAATGTGGAAAATTTAAGCTGGACGGCGGCGCTATGTTCGGAGTCGTCCCAAAGAGTCTGTGGGAAAAAACCAATCCTGCAGACGAAAGAAACCTGATAGAACTGGGAACTCGATCTTTGCTTATTGAAGATGGTAAGAAACTGATTTTAGTGGATTGCGGTCTGGGAAATAAACAGGATGAGAAATTTTTCGGACATTATTCTCTTTGGGGAGATGATAATTTAGATAAAAACCTTAAAAAATATGGCTTTGTAAAGGAAGACATTACTGATGTTTTTCTTACCCATCTTCATTTTGACCACTGTGGAGGAGCCATCGAATGGAATAACGATAAAACGGGGTACAGACCGGCTTTTAAAAATGCTCATTTCTGGACCAATGAAAACCACTGGCAATGGGCTACTGAGCCTAATCCGCGAGAAAAAGCAAGTTTTTTAAAAGAAAATATCATTCCTATGCAGGAAAGTGGTCAACTGAATTTTTTACCACTACCAACGACAGGAAACTATGGTTTCGCCCCGGACTTGAAAATGGATGTTATTTTTGTTGACGGACATACCGAAAAGCAAATGCTTCCTGTAATTCAATATCAGGAAAAAACAATCGTTTTTGCTGCAGACCTTATCCCTACAGCCGGACATATCAACCAGGTTTATGTGATGGGATATGATACAAGACCTCTCTTGACAATGGAGGAAAAAGGAAAATTTTTAAAGCAATGTGTCGATAACGAATATTTATTGTTTTTCGAGCATGACGCACATAATGAGCTGGCCAGTCTGAAAATGACAGATAAAGGAGTAAGGCTTGATGAAGTTCACAGTTTTAATGACGTTTTCGGATATTAATTGAAGTATGGAAGAATTGAATTCAGAAACACAAAAAGCAGAACCGGAACCAGCACCCAAGATCATTGGCCTTACTGGTGGAATAGGTTCAGGAAAAACAACGGTAGCCCATTTTATTGAAGAATGCGGATTTCCGGTTTATTACTCTGACGACAGAGCAAAAACCATTGTCAATGACAATGATACCCTAAAAGAAAAGATTAAAGAGCTCTTAGGAGCACAGTCTTATGATAATACCGGCCTTTATGACCGGAAATATGTTGCAGACAAAGTTTTTAATAATTCGGATCTACTGCAAAAATTAAATGAAATCATACACCCCGCTGTACGAATTGATTTTGAACAATGGGTAAAAGAACAGTCAAAATATTTAGTTTTTAAGGAAACTGCCTTATTATTTGAATTAAAGCTTAATCTGCAGTGCTACAAATCACTTTTAGTAACTGCACAAGACAACATAAGAATAAAAAGGGTAATGGACAGGGACAACAAAACCTATCGCGAAGTACAGGCTATTATGGAGCGGCAAATGCCCGAAAAAGAGAAAATAAGGCTTGCTGATTATATCATCTATAATGACACTAATTTAGAAGATTTAAAAGAGCGGACAGAACGCACCATCTTCGAAATAGAATAAAAAAAAGAGCTCGTTAGAAAATAATTCTAACGAGTTTTTTATGTAAAAAAATAAGCTCTCATTTCTGAGAGCTCATTTTTTAATAGTAAATAATTTAATTATTCTTTGATAAACTTCTTCTGAGCTGTGCCCTGAACATCATCGATATCGATAACATATACTCCATTTATCAATCCGCTTACATCAATCTTATTATTGAGGATAATTCCTCCGGAAACAAGCTGACCTGCTGCGTTGTATAGCTTATAATTAGCTTTCTTGCTAATATTTTTCACATACAATATACTGCTTACCGGATTAGGATAGATCAGAATTTCAGTCTGGTTAACAGGATTAGGTACTGCCTGCTTAGAAATTCTTACGGTATAATCTTCAACTTCTCCGTTTGCAAAACTTATACAATTCACAGGAATCGCATCTTTCTGCATGGCAACTCTCATCACAACATATTTAAAATCCGTCATGCTGATGAATGCATCCGCAGGTACACTGAACGTTCCTTTAACAGGGGTTGTTGAGTTAGGCGAAGACACAAGGATTCTTTCATTAGGATCAAATGTTCCACTTCTGTCGAAATCTATCCATACGGCAATACCTTCATTATTCGTTGTTCCTGTCCATGATTTAGCAATTGAAATCTCATTACCCGTAGATCCCTGAATCAATTCAATAAACTTGGTAGGATCTCCGGTAAAGTCTGAATAATTCTGAGCATTTGAATCATTTGACATTTGCGGTTTACCAGTAGGTTTTACCGTAACGTTTGAAATGTATTCACTCACTGAACTTCCAGACGACATCTGACAATAAATAACGGTAGGTGTTGTAAAGAAGTATGGCTGTGTATACGTACCAGGAGTACCGCTACAAATATTAGCAACCTGTAATTCGTATTTCGTCAGCTCTGTTAATCCCGTAAGAGTAAGTGTATTGGTAGCCACCGGAACCGTTGTCCAACTCGGAATACCTACTTTTCTGTATCTTAAGATATAAGTAGCTCCCGGGAATGGATCCCAAACGACAACAGCTGTTGTAGGAGTCAGGTTAGTAATGGTTAAGCCCGGAGGTGGTAATTCACATGTCCTTTCCGTAGTAAATACTTTAGGATTTGAATATGGATTGATTGTAGTCTCACCCACACACTTGTTAGCCACCTGAACCTCATAAGTAGTGTAAGGGCTTAATCCTGTCAACTGATAAGAGTTCCCTGGTGTTACCGGTACAGTTACATCTACCCACGTGGTTGTTCCCACGACTCTGTATCTTAATACATACGTTGAACTTGGCGCAATTGGTGCCCATGTTACTAATGCAGAGTTTGTTGTTACGTTACTGATTGTTACAGTAGGAGGCGTAGGATCACATCTGGTAGAGAACGTTTTAATCGCAGTAAATGTACCTGGTGTTGTACCACAGCTTGCAGCAACCTGCACCTCATAAGTAGTAGCAGGAGTTAAACCTGTTAACTGAATTGGAGGGTTACCAAGAAGAGTAGAAACGTTAATACTCGTCCACGCAGTAGATCCTAAAGGTCTGTACTGTAAAATATAGGTAAGCCCATTGGTTACACCAGTCCAGTTTACTATTGCTGAAGTATGGGTAATCGTATTAAACGCAAGATTTGTAGGTGTACCTGTTGCACATGGTCTTATTCTCACTGCATAATCTTCCACTTCACCATTCACAGCTACCTGACACATTACAGGAGAACTGGAACGTTTTAGCACCACTCTCATTGTTGTTGTAAGAGGTCCGCTGTATGCAGTAGACGGAACATTGAACAATGCATTAACAGTACTTGTTGAATTGGAAGCTACTGCCATGATTTGTTCATTTGTCTCGAATACCCCATTTCGGTTAAAGTCGATCCAGGCACTTACAGCATCACTGTTGGTTGCTCCTGCCCATCCTTTAGTTACGGCGATTTTATTTCCCGTTGAGCCAAGCTCAAGGTTAATCAACGTAGCTGGTGTAGTATAACTGATATAGTTTGTCTGTAATGAGGTATTACTCATTGGAGCAATTCCCGGATTTACAGAAGTCACTGTTACATTAGCTATATAATCATTGGTTCCTGTTCCTGTCATGTTACAATAACTGATAGCAGTCGTTGTAAATGGAATTGAAGCAGAGAAGGCACCTAATGTACCACTACATTTTGTGGCAACCTGTACCTGATATCCGGTTAATTCGGTAAGACCAGTAATCGTGTAGCTATTTCCAGGTGCAAGTACAGGATCAATTGTTGTCCATGCTCCTGTAGCCCCTAATCTCCATCTTAATACATAAGTAGCCCCCGTAGATGCTAACCAGGAAACATTAGCAGTAGTCGCAGTAATGTTGGACACTGTAATATTGCTTGGAGGAGCTGTCGTACATGGTTGAATGTCTACAAATTTAACTGCATAATCTTCTACTTCACCATTACTTGTTAAGTTCTGACATGCATTATCAATTGTATTATAGTATACGATAACACGCATTTTGACAATGTTCGTTCCTGTATATGCATTAGCAGGAACCGTGAAAGTAGCAGTCACAGGAGTAGTACTGGAATATCCAAGATTCATTACTCTCTCCGTACCATTATCAAACACGCCGTCTCCGTTATAATCAATCCATACTGATGTAGCATAAGTACTTGATAAGATCACTCTACCAATAGAAATATTATTTCCGGTAGAACCGCGAACAAATGTGATAAGTTTAGTAGGGTCAGTAGAATAATCTGTATACGTCGTTGCTCCAGAATTATTGATCATCATAATCGAATTCGTTGGAGTAACAGTTACATTATTTATATATCCGTCACCTACAGTCGCAGTACCGGAGTTACAGTAACTAACGGCCAGTGTGGTGAAATTCACAGATGTAGACCAAGGTCCCTGATTTCCTCCACAGATGGTTGCCACCTGTACTTCATAAGCAGTGGTTGCATTTAAGTTAAGGATCGTATAGGTATTTCCAGGCGCCGGAACAGGATTAACGGTTGTCCAGGCTGCTGCTGCTGTAGCCTTATATCTTAATACATAAGTAGCACCTGTAGAGTTTAACCAGGAAACCGTCGCAGTAGATGCACTAACACCTGTTACAGAAATTGGTGAAGGTGCAGCGGTAGAACATGGTTGTAGGTCTACAATTTTAACTGCATAATCTTCTACTTCACCATTAGTAACATTGACACATGGATCATTGATATTTGATGAAGAAATGATGACTCTCATTCTAAGGGTAAGCGGACCATTATACGATGTATTTGGAACCGTATATGTTGCCGTAATCGGAGTTGTAGTACTTGTTGTACTGTTGATTACCCTTTCATTGTTTTCAAAAATTCCGTTTCTGTTAAAATCGATCCATGCTCCGACAGCCAGAGACGGAGGGAATGTACTCGGTGTGATCCATGATTTGCTCACAGAAATTGCATTATTTGCAGATCCACGTACTAACGTAATCAATTTAGTTGGATCAACGGAATAATCAGTATAAGAGTTTGCTCCGGAATCATTATTCATAATATATGAATTGGTCGGAGTCATCTTAACATTTGAAATATATCCGTTAGTACTGTTACCTGTTACTGTACAGTAGTTAACCGCCGGAGTACTGAACTGAACAGGAGCTGTAAACGTTCCAGTAGTCCCGGAACAAATATATGCCACACGAACTTCGTACTGTGAAGATTCTGTTAAACCTGTAATCGTATAAGCACTGGTTGTTAATGGAACAGGTATCCATGCGGTTGCGCCAACAGCTCTGTATTCAAGTATATAGGTTGCTCCTACAGCAGGGTCCCACATTACGTAAGCTGATGTAGCCGTAATATTTGTTACGCTTAAATTCAATGGAGCATTACTTGTACAAGGTATAGGCTGAATTAATTTCACAGCATAATCTTCTACTTCTCCATAAGTAAAGTTCTGACACATCACAGAAGGAGAGCTAAAGCTTAGAGCCACTCTCATTCTTGTTGTAGAAGGTCCATTATATGCATTGGCAGGAACTGGGAATGTAGCTGTAACCGGTGTAGTTGTACTTGCCGGAGAAGTCATTACCTGTTCATTTGTTTCAAAAATTCCGTTTCGGTTAAAGTCAATCCATACATTCACAGCTTCACTATATGTACTACCCGTCCACCCTTTCGAAACAGAAATTGTATTGTTAGCAGACCCGATCACAAGATTTATCAAAGCACTTGGTGTCGTCGTGTAATCAGTATAGGTAGTTCCTAAAGAAGTATTACTCATTACGGCAGCCCCCGTAGGTGTTACTGTAACATTAGCAATATACTCATCATTAGAATTGCTTGACTGCATCTGACAGTAGTTTAGTCCCGGTGTTGTAAAGTTAACAGAGGCAGAGAAAGTACCCTGCGTTCCTGAACATACATTAGCAACCTGAACTTCGTATTGAATTCCATCCGTAAGACCTGTTAATACTGTAGTATTGGTCGTTGCATTTACTGTAATCCATGTTGTGCTTCCAACAGGACGATACTGAACAACGTAAGTTGCTCCGGCAGAAGCTGCCCAGGAAACAGTAGCCTGAGTCTGAGTAACTGCAGAAACTGTAATACCAGTCGGCGCAGCTCCAGTACATGCAGCTAAACTCGCTACTGTAGCACTGCCAATGGCATAAAATACATTTCCGATCGCACTTACTCTGATTTTCACGGTAGACCCTAATGTTAAAGCTCCAAAAGTTAAGCTTTCACTTCCATCATTAGGAGTAGATGGCGCCAAAACATTCCAGGTAACTCCATTGTCCGTAGTGTAATCTATTTTAACATTAGCAACACTATAAGGAGCAGCTGTGGTATTTACCACATCCCAGGTTACAGTGCTTGGTCCGTTATTATAAGCTGTTGCTGTTGTAACCTTAAAAGGTCCTGCACTACCTACGATAATTGTTTGTTCAGCAAACTGTGTCTGCTGTTGATTCGCAATGGGACTATTATCTCTTACTGTTACAGAGAATTTGGTTGTTCTCGCAACATTAGAAACAGATTCCCATCCATTATTCGAATTGTTAAGAACTCCGGCAAGCACAGAAGATAATTTAGGAAAATATCTTGTTGGACTTGTCGTTGGCAATACAGATCTAAAGGTTGCACCTGAAGTTGTTGTTCCTAAATTATTCTTGTTAATAGTAACGCTTGCATTATCCACTTCTTCCCAGGTATAGGTCATTGGATCATTTTCCGCATCGGTGGCAGAAGCTGTTAATACGAATGCTGTTCCTTTAGGAATATTATAAGTTGGTAATGCAGAAATCACAGGAGGATTGTTGGCAACTGTAGTTTCAACATCACAGGTTTTAGAAATTAGGTTAGCCTGTACCTGCTTGATACTGGCGATATGAAAATAATCATCTGAGTGAGGCTGAACATCGGTATTAGCTCCGGTAATTCCTGCATACCCCATAATTGTGGATCCAGAACCGGGTTCCATATTCACCCCTGTTCCTTCAAGACCGTGAGAAAATGTATGGTTTGCTCCTAACTGATGACCCATTTCATGGGCAACATAATCAATATCAAAATTATCTCCTTGTGGAATCCCATCTGCTGGCGATGTATATCCAGATCCTTTTCCTTTCGGAACTCCTGTAGTTGGATCTACGCAAACGCATCCGATACATCCTGCATTACCTCCACCTCCGGAAGCACCAAATAAATGCCCTATATCGTAATTGGCATTACCTACATTAGCCGTTAAAGTATTTTGCAATTCTAGATTCCATGCACCTCCAGCTCCTGCAGCAGCCGGAGAATAGGGGTCGGTTGCCGGGTTGGTATAAATTACACCCGGAAAGTTCTGTAAATTTAAGTGTAATGCAAAATCTTTTTCAAATACACCATTTACCCGGGTAAGCGTTGCATTAATAGCCGCCATCGCCCCAGGAACTGTTCCTCCATGAAACTGGGTATACTCTCCTGTTACAGACATTACCAATCTCATCGTTCTGTACTTCTTATCTGAAGACTTCGCAAAATTAGTGGTCTGATTGCTAAATGCAGATCCCTTCTGATAAAGTTTATTGATCTCTTCCTTATCCAAAAGACTTTCATTCATGGAGCATAGAAAACCTTCTTTGCTCTTATCAGTTTTCGGATGCACACCGTAAACTGTCTTTTCTCTATTTAGAGGTTCTACAAATTCAGCGATCCCGTTTTTGATGATCATAGACTGAAAATCATTCGGCGCTAAACTGAACCTCAGATACTTACCCGGATCATCGATTCCGACTCCGACATAAGATCCAAGTTGATACTCGTCTGCCAGTTCTTTTACAACAACCGGAAAGCTGTAAACGGCAAACCTTTCAATTTTCCCATCCATGGTTGGCAATGAAATTGTTACAGGTCGGGCATTCTTGCCCGTCTCCTGTGCATTGGCCAGTTGGGATTTTAATAAGGGAATGTCTAGAGAGTAATAGTTCTTAATTTCAGAACTTCCTCTGATTTTATCTCCTCTGAAAGATGTCGGGCTCCATTGTGCACTGGTGACCACAAACAGACAGAGAAGAAAGAAAGAAGTAAAAATTTTCTTCATAAGCTTCTCAATATATTATATTAATTACACAAATCTAATCATTTTTCATTATTAATTTGTGGCTACAATCATTTTTTTTATACAAATTTCACAATAATATATTTTATAAGTTCAAAATAAAAAAATCCCCAGGATTACCTGAGGATTTTTTATTGATAAAAATAATATCTTACTTTTTAATGAATTTGGAAGTAAATACATCTTTTCCTTTGTCATCAATTGTAATTACATAGCCACCTTTGATCAAAGCAGAAACATTAATTTTTCCACCATTGATATTCCCGCTGTCTACCAACTGACCCGCAGCACTATAAATTTTATATGCAGCTTTATCAGAAACTTTAGTAATGTTTAATACATCACTTGCCGGATTAGGATATATCTGGATACCATCATTTTTAATAGCAGTATCAGAAGTTCCTAAATTAGAAGCAATGATCACATTATAATCCTCAACTTCTCCGTTCGGGAAACCTCCACATGCAAAAGAATCTGGAATAGTAGCGCCTATACCTGCAGGATTTATCAGAACAGTAACAACTCTCATTCTTAAAGGAGTATTAGTCATAGCACTTGCAGGCACCGTAAAGTTTCCTGTCTTAACTGTAGCTCCAACCGGTAATGCTACCACAGGCATATTTAAAACTCTTTCATTAGCTTCAAAAACCCCATTCTTATTATAATCAATCCATGCAGCCATACCATTAACTGAAGCACCACTGATTGTTGTAGTAACGGAAACACTTATTGAATTCGTACTATTAGGCAACAAAGTAGGTTGTAATGCAGCATTAGTGGTAAAGTTTGAGTATGAACTTCCTACAGTAGTATTATTTACTGTTCCCAACGTTACATTGGAAATATAATTAACTTGTCCACTTGTACTTGATGAAGTACAGTAAGTTACAGCTGAAGTGGTAAAGTTTGTCGAAGCTGAATATGCACCTGGAGTTCCAGAACAAACTGCAGATATCTGCACTTCGTAAGCTGTTCCATCTGTTAATCCTGTTAATGTTACTATTGGAGAAGTAGAAGTTGTTTGTTGCCAAACAGCCTGCCCTACTTTTCTATAACGGATATTATATGTTGCATTAGCTACCGGAGTCCAGCTGATCGTTGCTCCGTTAATTGTAATATTACTTGTAGTAATTCCGGTAGGAGCCGTACCATCACAAGGAGCAAAAGCTTCAACAGTAATAGGCTTCACAGCATAGAAAATATTTCCGATAGCAGAAATTCTCAATTTAATCACCTGCCCGTTCAATGAAGTCGGGAACGTATAAGATTCTGATCCGTCATTAGGTGTTGAGGCAGAAAGCACAGTCCATGTTGTCCCGTTATTTGTTGTATAATCAATTTTAACGTTTGCTACACTGTAAGGAGCTGCTGTAGTACCTGCAACATCCCACTCTATTGGTGTAGGAGTATTGACGTTGGCATATTGTGTATTAACCTTAAATGGACCATTGTTTCCAACAACAACTGTTTGAATATTATAATCTGATTGTTGTTGAGCAGGATTAGCATTATTATCTCTTACAGTTACTGCAAAATTAGTAGTTCTGGCAACTTGTGAAACTGATTCCCAGGTATTATTGCTATTATCTAAATATCCATTTAATACAGATTCTAATTTAGGAAAATAACGGGTTGGGCTTGTCGTTGGATTCACAGATCTGAAAGTGGCACCACTACTTGTTGTCCCAAGGTTATCTTTATCTATCTCAACGGAGGCATTATCAATTTCTTCCCATGCATACGTCATAGGATCATTTTCTGCATCCGTAGCAGAAGCCGTTAATACAAATGCAGTTCCTTTAGGGATATTATAATCCGGCATATCTGCAATCACAGGAGGATTATTGGTAATTGTAGTTTCTACATCACAAGTTTTATCAATCAGGTTTTCATTAATCTGGTCAATACTTACAATATGGAAATATGGATCAGAATGCGGCTGAACATCAGTAGTAGCTCCGGTGATACCAGCATATCCCATAATGGTAGACCCTGACCCTGGCTCCATATTTGTTCCTGCACTCTCTAAAGAATGAGCAAAGGTATGAGTTGCCCCTAATTGATGTCCCATTTCGTGAGCAACAAAATCTATATCAAACGTATCCCCTGATGGCGGAGCTGCTGCACTAGGATTTACACTCCCTGTTAAAGGAGAAGTAATACCAGACCCCTTCCCATAACCCGCTACAGGATCATAAGTAGTCCCTACAGGGTTAAGGCAAACGCAACCAATACAACCAGCATTTCCTCCTCCTCCGGAAGCACCAAATAAATGTCCTATATCATAATTAGCCTGTCCAACATTAGTTGCCAGTATATCTCTAAGAGACGTATTCCATGAAGATGGAGGTTGATTGGCATTTGTAACAGTAGCATATGGATCCGACGTAGGATCGGCATAAATAAGCGCCGGATAATTTAATACATTTAAATGCAAAGCAAAATCTTTTTCAAAAACAAAGTTTACTCTTGTTATCGTAGCATTAATTTGCGCAAGAGCCTGAGGTACTCCTCCAAAATACTGGGTATACTCTCCTGTAACAGACATTGCTAATCTTAGTGTTCTATACTTCTTATCATAACTTTTATTAGTAAAGCCTAACTGACTTGATGCAGATTTGCCTTTTTTAAGCAATTCATCGATTTGCTTTACGGAAGATGGAGCTTCTGCTGTACTACATACAAATGCTTTATCTCCTGTTTTTGCTGTTTTAGGATGCACATAGTATAATCCTGTTGATTTGTCTACAGGTTCTACAAATTCATAACTCCCATTATTGAATAACATCGATTGGAAATCATTTGGAGCAACAGAAAATCGGATACTTTGTAAAGGATCATCAACTGCTGTTCCTACATATGAGCCTAATTCATATTGATCAGCAAGCTCTTTCACCACAACAGGAAAACTATAAACATTAAAGTTTTTAATCTTACCATCCAGTGTCGGAATAGAAACAACAACCGGTTTAGCATTACGCCCAGCTTCCTGCGCGTTTTTCAATTGAGATCTTAATTGGTTCAAATCCAATTTGAAATAAGATGCAACAGCCACAGCCTTTACATCACCACCTCTTTTTTTGTTATCTAGTTTAGCAGCAGCTGGCGTCCATTGTGCAACGGCAGAACCACCGACTAAACTACAAAACAAAATAGTAAGTAATTTCTTCATAAATTAATATATTTTTAAATTCACATTTAACAAAAATATAAAATATAGAAGAGATATTTTACATAAAACACAATAAATATACAGATAAACTCAATACAACTAAAAGACTAACTAATTAGTTAAAAAATAACACATTTTTTTAAGATAAAAAATCATATTAAAAAAAAAACAAAACACATCACTTTAACAACAATTAACACAAAAAACTTTTATATCACCAGGTAATCATAAAAAACCAACATCCATACAAAAACCCCTATACTGTAAAATATAGGGGTTAAATATTTTAATATAAAATTAATTAAACAAATTCAGTGATTATTATTAATAATATTCAAAATAAAAATCACCTTTCATTATTTATTTTTTTATAAACTTGAGACTTTCTGAAATAGTATTATCTTTTATTGAAATGATATAAGCTCCTTTCAACAATTCAGCTACCCTTACCTGGTTATTGGTAATTACACCGCTTTTCACAAGCTGTCCAACCGCATTATGAATCTCAAAACTTGCCTTGTTGGAAACCTTAGTAATATTCAACACATCATTCGCCGGATTAGGATAGATCTGGATCCCTTCATTTTTGACGTAAGATTCTGAAGTTCCGAGATTAGATGTTACCATCACATTGTAATCTTCAACTTCTCCATAAGAAAAAGTTCCGCAGGTATTAGCCGCCCCCAATGAAGCCCCGGCACTTGTTGAATAACGAAGGATAACCCTCATTCTTAAAGCCTGGCCTGTTACCGCAGACTGTGGAACTGTAAATGATCCGGTAACAGGAGCAGATATAGCAGCTACTGGGAAATTAAGAACCTTTTCAGAGTCTTCAAACGCTCCATTTCTGTTATAATCTATCCATGCTGCAACTGCATCAGTATCAGGATCACCTATAGTTACAGAAATCGGATAAGTACTGCCTTTAACCAAATTGATCTGTAAAGCAGGGTTAGTTGTATAGTTGGTATAAGAACTTGCCAGAGACGAATTGTTTATATTAGCAACCGTTACATTAGAAATATACTCATATGTAGAATCATTTGCAGAAGAAGTACAATATGCTAAATTTTGTGTTGTGAAGTTTGTGGATGCTGAATAAGTTCCTGTTGTACCACTACAAACAGTAGCCACCTGTACTTCATAAGCTGTACCATCTATCAAACCATTCAATGTAGTATAAGGAGTAGTTACATCCACCGATGTCCATACTGTTTCAGACACCTTCTTGTAACGAAGCTTATATGTAGCTCCAACAACTGGCTGCCACGCAACATCCGCAGAATTTGCTGTAATATTAGAAACAACAATATTAATTGGTGCCGCACTCGTACAAGGAACAAGAGTAGTAACCATGATTGATTTAACGGCATAGAAAACATTTCCTATTGCTGAAATTCTTAATTTAATAGTTTGCCCGTTCAGAGCAGAAGGTAAAGTAACGTTTTCTGAACCGTCATTTGGTGTAGTGGCAGCAAGCACTGTCCATGTAGCCCCGTTATCAGTTGTATAATCGATCTTCACATTGGCAACACTATAAGGAGCCGCAGTCGTATTGGCAGCATCCCATTCTAAAGATGAAGCTCCGCCACCATTAAGATACAAAGTATTAACCTTAAACGGACCGGTATTACCCACGATAATCGTTTGATCGGCGTATTGCGTCTGCTGCTGATTAGCCGCAGGGTTATTATCTCTTACCGTTACTGTAAATTTCGTTGTTCTTGGCACCATGGAAACAGATTCCCATTGGTTATTTGAGTTATTAAGAACCCCTGATAATACCGAGGATAATTTAGGGAAATATCTTGTAGGACTTGTCGTAGGAACTACAGATCTGAATGAAGCTCCGGTAGTAGTAGTCCCCAGATTATTCTTATTAATGGTAACACTTGCATTATCCATTTCTTCCCAGGTATATGTTAAGGGATCATTTTCAGCATCTGTAGCAGAAGCTGTTAAAACGAATGCTGTCCCTTTAGGAATATTATATGTAGGTAAAGCTGCAATTACTGGAGGGTTGTTAGCAACCGTAGTTTCCACATCACAGGTTTTAGCTATTAAATTAGCCTGCACCTGTTTGATTGTGGCAATATGAAAATATGCATCAGAATGAGGCTGAACATCAGTATTCGGACCTGTAATCCCGGCATACCCCATAATAGTAGTCCCTGAACCTGGTTCTACATTGACACCCGTTCCTTCAAGACCGTGCGAGAATGTATGATTTCCACCTAACTGATGACCCATTTCGTGAGCAACATAATCAATATCAAAAGAATCTCCCTGCGGAACATTATTAGCAGGTGAAGTAATTCCGGAACCTTTACCTTCCGGTTCTGCCGTTGTAGGATCTATACAAACACATCCTATACATCCTGCATTTCCTCCTCCTCCGGAAGCACCAAATAAGTGTCCGATATCATAATTAGCATTTCCTACCACCGAAGTCAGTGTATTTTGAAGCTGTAAATTCCAGTTCCCCATCTGAGCTGCAGGAGAATATGGGTCTGTTGCAGGATCTGCATAGATAAGAACAGGATAACTTAATACATTTAAATGCAAAGCAAAATCTTTTTCAAAAACACCATTTACCCTTGTCATTGTTGCATTAATCTGGGCAAGCGCCTGAGGAACCCCTCCGAAATACTGAGTATATTCTCCGGTCACAGACATAGCCAATCTCATCGTTCTGTATTTCTTATCAGAAGATTTAGAGAATGAAGTAGGCTGATGGGCAAAGGATTTCCCTTCCTTCAACAATTCTTTAATCTGTTGCTGAGAAACAGCACTTTCTTTTGTTGAACAAACAAAAGCTCCCTCTTTTTTTGTTTTCGGATGTACACCATATACTGTTTTATCAGCATTTACAGCATCAATGAATTCATATTGCCCATCCTGTATAATCATCGCCTGAAAATCATTAGGAGCCACAGAAAATCTTAAATATTTACCCGGATCATCCATGCTTACCCCAACATAAGACCCCAGCTGGTATTGCTCTGCAAATTCTTTTGTCATTACAGGGAAACTATACACCGCAAATCTTTCGATCTTTCCTTTCAAAGTAGGCAGTAAAATCTCTACCGGTTTAGAATTAGCACCCATTTCCTGAGCACCTCTAAGTTGTGTTTTAATTTTCTCGAGATCCAGCTTATAGTAATTTCTCACATTAGTGGATTCAAGTTTGTCACTTCTTTCAAATTTAGTTGGAGTCCATTGCGCAAAAGCTGAAACCCCAATTAAACTACAAAATAAAGTAGAAAATAGTTTTTTCATAAATTAATATCTTTTTAAAAATTTGGTTAAACAAAAATATGAAACCAATACATATTTATACTACAAAACATCAATAAAATCAAAAAAATTATTTATACTTATAAACTATTAAATGAAAATATCAGGATATTATTGAATTTTTAATAAACCATTCAACCCATAATAAAATCAGTCCTATAAAGCAATTGGAAATCATAATTCACAAAAGCAATTGTTAAATTATAAGTAAAAAAAATACCTCAGTAAACTGAGGTATTTTCTATTGTTCTATTGAATCTATTTTTTAATAAACTTAATGCTTTCTGAAATAGCATTATCTTTTATTGAAATGACATACGCCCCTTTCACCAATTCAGCTACTCTTATCTGATTGTTGGTTATAGTACCACTCTTTACAAGTTGCCCAACAGCATTATGAATTTCAAAATTGGCCTTATTGGAAACTTTAGTAATGTTCAATACATCATTTACCGGATTAGGATACACTTGAATTCCACTGTTTTTAATGTTAGATTCTGATGTTCCCAGTACCTGTACTTTTAAAGATCTGCTTTGCGTTGAAGCAAAATGAGATCCGGAAAGAAGGGTTGTTCCTGATAAAGACTTAATATTGTAATATCCTCCATACGGATAGAATCCATCACCAAATTCATCATTAACTGTTAATGTATAACACTCATCAGGACTTAAGGTCCAGTTAAATGTCTTCAGGGCAGGAAGAGCTCCCGTTGATGAATCAGTATAAGGACCTCCACTCTCCACAGTAGCCCCTGAGCTATTCTTTAAAGTCCAGCTTGTTTCAGAACCATATTGATCCAACTGAAGATTAAATACAACATTAGCGTCAGCTCTCACTACAGCTCCCAGATAATTTACTGTGATATTACTGTTAGATGCTCTTTGATCCGTAGTACCATTTACTGATGTTACATTGATATTCATTTGACCACCTAATACATTAGCATCCATTGGTAGTGTAATTATCTGGTATTTATCCTGAGCAAGATTTCCCGACCAGTTGTATGTTTTCGAATTACCATTTACAGAGTAAGTAATTACCGCAGATGTTAATGGGCTTGTTCCTCTATTATATAAAGATATTTTTGGATTTTGAGCTGCTGTAGTAGCACAGGTTGCTGTAGCACATTCTCTTTCAAGCTTTACTTCTGCATCATTTGGAAATAAAGGAATTGGCTGATCTGCAATTGAAGTCTTCAGCTCCATTCTTCTTGGAGAATTATTCATTACGGCAGTAATTCTATCTTTTTGATTGATTGTAAAGATATTCATACAGGTATCATTCGTATAATCCATATAGTTCTGAACCATTTCGAATACAGAAGGATTGGTACAACTTGCGATTGCAGGATTACAAGTATAATTGGATGTATGAGCTGTAGGAGTATCTGCACAGAAATCATCACCACAATTTGCATCCCCCCAGATATGTCTTAGACCTAAGAAATGCCCTACTTCATGTGTCATCGTTCTCCCTTTATCATAAGGAGCCCCAAGAAGGAATGTATTATTTACATTATAATCGCTGCTTCCAAATGTTGCATAATTAGCCACAACACCATCTGAATAAGCTTCACCTCCCTGTACATTCAAGCCAGGTAGTCCTGACGAAGAAGGGAACTGCGCATATCCTAACAAGGTATTATCACTAAATTTCACACTCCACATATTCATGTATTTGGTAGGATCCCAAATAGTTGCAGGCTTTACAAAAGTTTCGATATCAGCTCTTGCCCATGAAGCCTGACATAAGTTAATTCTATCAATACCATTCGTAGGATTTCCATTTGGATCTACCTTAGCCAAAGCAAACTGGATTTGCACGTCTGCCCCCACTGCATTATTATTAAAACCAGGAGTTCCCGCAAGTCTACGGTAATCGTTATTCATTACGGTAATTTGAGAAATAACCTGCTCATCAACTATATTAGGAGCAACTCCCAGATTCTGACCATTATGGATAACATGCACCACAACAGGAATTGTAATGATATTACCATTTTGGGATTTATTAGCTTTAGCATTTTGAACCAATGGAGCCAACCATGCTTCAAATTGGTCAGCATTCATTCTGCCAGGGAATTTTGCCTGCAAATAGTTCTCATACTCTACTGTAGAGCATCTTTCAAAACCATGCGATTGTGTAAGTTCTTCAGAAGATTTGCTTACAAAGTCTGCTTTCTTTTTAACAGCTCCATTTTTGCTCTGAGCGCTTAAAGCAACCGTAGCAAATAGAGGTAATAAAAAAAGAAATTTCAAAGTAGTAGATTTTTTCATTCTATAAATTTCTATAAGATTCGCAAATATATCAGTTTAGATTAATATATTTAACTATATTTAAATAAATAAAACAAAAAAATACAAAATGAAAAACATTATCATATTATTGTTCTCAATAACAACAACTATTTTTGGAAGTTGTCACTCTCAAAAAAGCACAGAAAACAAGCATGTTATAAAGAATAATCAGAAAAATGATCTGGAAAAAATTGAATTAACAGAGCAAACCCGAGGTACCGATAGAAAAATAACTTTTACCTCAGATTCTATAGTAACATATCTGAATGGAGAATCAAAGATCACAAAATCAAATGATACTCAATGGACAAGTATTGTAAAACAAACCAGTTCATTGAATCTGGATAAACTATCTTCCTATACCGCTCCAACAACAGGTCGCTTTTCGGATAGTGCTTTATCTTCAGTAATCATTATTACCTATAAGGGGAAAATATATCAATCTTCCGGATTCGATGCCGGAGCACCTCCAAAAGAACTGGAAACTCTTTACCTGCTGCTAAAAAAATAAACCTGAAGAAAACTTCAGGTTCAGATATTTTTAAAATTTATAGGCTATATTCCAGGAGAATCCCATATTGAATTTGGAAGAACTCCTTCCAAATCCAGGGACAATCATGGGCTGTATATCGTCCTGTTTGGTTGTAAATACCATATATTTAGGCTGGAGGTTGACATCAATATAAAAATTGGATTCAAATAACTGTACTCTTCCTCCTATCACTCCTTCAAGCCAATAAGAAGATTGGGTAGAAGACGGAAAAGCTACAGAAGAATTACTACCTCCAAACCCCCGCACAGGCACAGCCATATACTCCTGAGTATAAAATGATCCTGCTGCCTTTCCTCCGGCATAAAAACCATTAAATTCATTCTCCGGATCCTGGGCTAACATGTAAAAAGCTCCCAGCTTAACAAATGGCCCATTCACTTTAGCGTCATATCCGTTTTTCTGGTATACATTTTTTTCAAAACCAGCTTCTGCAATTGCATGTACATTTCCGTTTATTTTGGAAGATATAAAACCTTGGTAGAGTTTTCTATCCGAAAAAAAGGCACTCCCAGTATTGAGAAGATCCAAACCAACCATAAAATTTGGTTCATATTTCCATTTTTCTTTTTTTTCCACAGGCTTTTTTTGCTGAGCAAATCCAAGCAGGCTTATGCTAAAAAAGAAGGTAAAGATTAGTTTTGTCTTCATTCTCTATATTATTTTGTCCTATTTCAACTTTCTTTACCGGATTGCTCGGTGTTGGTGAATCAGAGTTCAGGTTTTCATATGTTTTTTTCAATCCACATCCGGGAGATACATATGTAGATTTAGTGGTATAACTTATCCTTACCTTTGACTCAGTCCCTTTGTCCGCTAACCGGAAATATACGTCTGTATAAGGGGAGTCGTCAACCCTTAATGGAATGAGTCTTGAACTTATTTTTTGCTGTTTTCCCAACTGCACTTTTCCGTTTCCATAATCTACGGCTACGTAAAGAGAGTCTAATGTTATGATTTTGTCATTATCTGCATTTTTAAAAGCAATTTTAATTCGTGGCGTACCTTCACCACTCTCACAGATATCATCATCTCCGCCACAGGAGCAAAGCATTCCCAACATCAGGGTTAATAAGAGAAATTTAAAATATTTCATAATAATATTTAAACTCAAATTTAGGTAAATTATTTCTTTATCAGCAATGCAATATTCTCCACATGGTGGGTTTGCGGAAACATATCCACAGGTAATATCTTAACAACCTGATATTGATCTTTCATCAACGCAAGATCTCTTGCCTGGGTAGCTGAATTACAGCTTACATAAACCACTTTTTCAGGGGAAAGCTTTAATATTTGTTCTACCACTTTCTGATGCATTCCGTCTCTCGGAGGATCAGTAATCAACACATCCGCCTTTGGATGATTTTCGAGAAATTCATCATTAAAGACATTCTTCATATCCCCACAATAGAATGTACAATTCGTAAGACCATTGAGTTCAGCATGTTCAATAGCTGCATCAATAGCCTCCTGAACAGATTCTATACCTATCACCTGCTTCGCCTTTCTGGCCACATACTGTGCAATAGTACCTGTTCCCGTATAGAGATCATAAACTACTTCATCTCCTTTCAGATCTGCAAATTCCAATGTCTTTCTATATAACTCTAATGCCTGCTTATAGTTGGTTTGAAAAAAAGATTTAGGCCCGATTTTAAATTTCAGTCCATCCATCTCTTCCATTAAAAATCCTTCCCCGGAGTAAACATTAATATCCAAATCGTAAATCGAATCATTTTGTTTTGGATTAATTGCATACACCAATGTTTTGATCTGTGGAAACTGACCCAATAAAAATTCAAAAAGCTTCTCTCTGTTTTCAGTTTCTTCCCTGTATAACTGAAACAAGACCATCCATTCTCCCTGGGAATTCTGCCTCATCATCAGAGTTCTTAAAAAACCTTCCTGATTTTTTACATCAAAAAAGTCCAAACCATTTTCAACAGCATAATTTTTTACGGCTAAACGAATTGCATTGGACGGGTCTTCTTGAAGAAAACATTCTTTCAGGTCTAAAATCTTGCTCCACATTCCCGGAATATGAAATCCTAAAGCATCTTTATTTCCAAAATTTTCTTCGGAACTGATTTCGTACTGAGTAAGCCATCTTGCATTGGAAAAAGAAAACTCCATTTTATTTCTATAATAATATTGCTCTTCAGCACCCAGAATTGGCAACGTTTCAAAGTTCTCAATTCCTCCTATTCTCTTAATATTATTATATACCTCTTCCTGTTTAAAATCCAGTTGCTTTTCATAGCTCATATTTTGCCACTTGCATCCTCCACAAGTACCAAAATGAATACACTTTGGATCTACTCTGTACGGAGAACTTTCCACAACTTCTACAGCCTCTGCTTCGTAATACTTAGACTTCGATTTCTTCACCCTTGCATTTACCACATCTCCCGGAATAGCTCCTGAAACCAATACCGTTTTGCCTTCCTCCGTTCTACCTATGGCAACTCCTTTTGCTCCGGCTGCTATTAATCTTATATTTTCAAGAATAATATTCTTCTTCTTTTTCATCCGTAATTTCTATTTTTTCTATCTGTTCTAATGTAACCTTACGGTTTCATTTTGCAAAAATACAATAAAAAAAACCTTATCCTAGGACAAGGTTTTTCATGTATGTTAAAGTTTACTATTTTGTTGGAGCCGGTTGAGGATTCGCAGGTTGCGGATTTACTTGCTGAGCAGAAGGATCAGCTCCCAAACCAGGTTGTAATTGTACATTCGGATTAACTTTTGGCGCAGAAAGTCCGGTTAATTTATCCAGTATCGTTACCAATTCAGGCTCTCCAAGATTTACAAAAGATCTGCTGGCAATTTTACCGTCTTTATCAATAATTACAAAACAAGGTAACTTGAATCCATAAACACCGTATTTTTTAGCAATATCAGAGTTCAGTCCCCCATCACCATAAACATTCGTTCCCGGAATTCCTTTCAATAAAGAATTGCTTGTTTTTACAAACTGATCTTTTGTATCGTCAACATTTACAAATACAAAATTCATTTTTGATTTATAGAAATTAACAACTTCTTTTAGTACCGGTACAGCAGCCTCACTGATGTATGGATTCCATGAAGCATAGAAAAACAGCATATAAGGTTTTCCTTTATTTTCAGAAAGCTTATAGGATTTTCCATCTTGCTTTATTAAAGTAGCATCTGGCGCTACTTCTCCGATTTTAACCCCATTTACAGCTATCTGAATCTTATTAAGGTCGTTTTTAATGGTTGCGTCTTTGATATCCTCATCAATAATCTTCTTGATTTTATCCGTCACCTTTGCCGGTGATCCAGGATGGATATCAGACTGAGCCATAACAAATGCTAATAGATAGTCTTTCGTGGTTTGAGAAATATCCTTTTTTGTTTTTAAATACTGGGCAAATAATTCAGAAGTAGTGATGTCTGTTTTATTTTTGCTGTTGGCTTCAGCATATTTTTGAAAATCAGGACTCATTTTAGCCAATAAGTATTGTCTGTAGTAAGGATTCTCCTTTATCATAACATCCTTATTTTCCTGAAGTTTATTTTCATAATCAGTGAAAGTCTTACTGGCTTTAAAAGATGGATTTCCAGGCGTTTGACCTTGTCTCATTTCATACTGATTGATGATGGACAACAAAGTGCTAGAAAGATCATTCTTTTTCCAATTCACTACCTCGCTGTCAGGACTGAATTTTTTAACGTTTTCTTCAATATTATTATTGATATCCTTTTCAACTTTCTGAATTCCCTGAAGAAACCCCTTTTCATCTTTCATCATCAGCTCATTCATATTAACTGTTTGAGCGTAATTGGTAAGATATTTTTGAGTTGCCGTGAAGAAATCATTATTCTTTTTTGCATCACCTGTAATTACATAATCATTCGGAAAATTCATTCCGCTACCTGAAATGTTAAGTGTTTGCCCTCCTTTTAGATATACCAGATTTTGTTTTCCGGCGTAGGAAATAAGATACATCCCGTTTTTTGGAGCCTCAAAACTCCCTGAGAATGTTCCGTCATTTTTCACTCCAATGTTTGCCAACGGTAATGTAGCAACTCCTGAAGCTTCAATGAACTCTATTCTCTCCAATGGAGATCCACCTGTGATTTTTCCTTTTACTTCAACTTTTTTAGAGCAAGACATTACAAATATTGCAATGATAAACAATAAAAGATATTTTTTCATTTTGATTTTTATAATTAAACAAAAATAGGTTTTTCAGTATTACTAAATACAATTTAATAGTACTTTTTATGAAAGATTTAACTAAAAAAATCGCCATCCTATAAGGAGACGATTTTTTCTATTTACTTTAGCTGGTGTTATCCTTTATCTACCAGTGCTGCCATATATTCTCTGTTCATTCTTGCAATGTTTTCCAGAGAAATTCCTTTAGGACATTCTACTTCACAAGCACCTGTATTTGAACAGTTACCAAATCCTTCTTCATCCATAGCCTGCACCATGTTAAGAACTCTTCTTTTCGCCTCAACTCTACCCTGAGGAAGTAAGGCAAACTGAGAAACTTTAGCTCCAACAAATAACATCGCAGAACCATTTTTACATGTAGCAACACAAGCTCCGCAACCAATACATGCTGCAGCATCCATTGCTTTGTCAGCATCATCCTTAGGAACAAGGATTGCATTAGCATCCAATGTGTTTCCTGAAGTATTCACAGAAATGAATCCACCTGCAGCCATTACTCTGTCAAATGCACTTCTGTCTACCATTAAGTCTTTAATTACCGGGAAAGCGGCACTTCTCCATGGCTCAATAACGATTGTTTCACCGTCTTTGAACATTCTCATGTGAAGCTGGCAAGTTGTGATACCTGTATCAGGTCCATGCGCTCTACCATTGATATAAAGAGAACACATTCCGCAGATTCCTTCACGGCAATCGTGATCGAATGCGATCGGTTCTTTTCCTTCGTTAATTAAATTTTCATTAAGGATATCCAACATTTCTAAGAATGAAGAATCTGTTGATACATCCGATATTTTATAGGTCTCAAACTGACCTTTGGTTTTATTATTTTTTTGTCTCCAAATTTTCAGCGTAAGATGTAAGCCTTTTTTTGCACTCATAATTTTATATTTATAGGTTGGAGATTATTTGTAGCTTCTAGTTTTAACCTCAATGTTTTCATATATCAGGTCTTCTTTATGCAGAATTTCATTATTGATATCTGCTCCCTGATATTCCCAGGCTCCAACGTATTTGTAGTGTACGTCATCTCTTTCAGCCTCTCCATCCGGAGTTGAGTGATCTTCACGGAAATGTCCTCCACAAGATTCGTTTCTGTGTAATGCATCGATAGCCATTAACTGTCCAAGCTCTAAGAAATCAGCTACTCTGAAAGCTTTTTCAAGCTCAGTATTCATTCCTTCTCCTTCTCCCGGAACTTTTACATTTTTCCAGAAATCGTTTCTTACTTCTTCAATTTCTTTTATCGCTTCTCTTAAACCTTCAGGAGTCCTTCCCATTCCTACTTTGTTCCACATAATGTTTCCAAGTTGCTTGTGGAAATGGTCTACAGAGTGGGTTCCTTTATTATTTAAGAAGAAATCTATTTTCTCTTTAATCCCTTTTTCAGCTTCTTCAAATGCTCCTGTATTCGTAGGAATAGCTCCTGTTCTGATATCAGCAGAAAGATAATCTGCAATGGTATAAGGAAGAACGAAATATCCGTCCGCAAGACCTTGCATTAATGCTGATGCTCCAAGTCTGTTTGCTCCGTGATCAGAGAAGTTAGCCTCACCAATTACGAAACATCCAGGAATTGTTGACTGAAGATTATAATCTACCCAGATTCCCCCCATTGTATAGTGTACCGCAGGATAAATTTTCATCGGTGTCTTATAAGGATCATCTGCGGTAATTTTTTCGTACATAACGAATAGGTTACCGTATTTTTCCTCCACCCATTTTTTTCCTAAATCATAAAGCTGCTGATCTGTAGGATTATGAATATGCTTTTCAATTGCTGCTTCTCTACCTTTTTTCATGATCTCTGTAGAGAAATCAAGATAAACACCTTCTTTGGTATCATTATTTTCGATTCCATAACCAGCATCACATCTTTCTTTAGCAGCTCTAGAAGCAACGTCTCTAGGTACTAAGTTACCAAATGCAGGATATCTTCTTTCTAAATAATAATCTCTGTCTTCTTCTTTTATATTTTCAGGTCTTAATTTACCTTCTCTGATTGCAACAGAATCCTCTATCTTTTTAGGAACCCAGATTCTTCCTGAGTTTCTCAAAGATTCGGACATCAAAGTTAATTTAGACTGTTGTGTTCCATGAACAGGAATACACGTCGGGTGAATCTGTACATAACAAGGATTTGCGAAATACGCTCCTTTCTTATGAATTTTCCATGCTGCGGAAACGTTTGAACCCATTGCATTAGTGGAAAGGAAATAAACATTTCCGTATCCTCCAGATGCAATAACCACTGCGTGAGCAGAATGTCTTTCAATTTCTCCGGTAACAAGGTTTCTGGCAATAATACCTCTGGCTTTTCCGTCTACAATAACAAGGTCCAGCATCTCATGACGGTTGTACATTTTGATTCTACCTTTACCGATCTGACGGCTCATTGCAGAATAAGCACCTAACAATAACTGTTGTCCCGTTTGCCCTTTTGCATAAAATGTTCTTTTTACCTGAACACCACCAAATGAGCGGTTATCTAACTGGCCACCGTAATCTCTCCCGAAAGGTACTCCTTGAGAAACACACTGGTCAATGATATTGGCAGATACTTCAGCCAATCTGTATACATTAGCCTCTCTTGCTCTGTAGTCACCACCTTTAATAGTGTCATAGAATAATCTATAGGTAGAGTCACCATCACCCTGGTAATTCTTAGCTGCGTTAATACCTCCCTGCGCTGCAATAGAGTGTGCTCTTCTTGGAGAATCCTGGTAGCAGAATGCCTTTACATTATATCCCTGTTCTGCTAAAGTAGCAGCTGCAGAACCTCCGGCCAAACCAGTACCTACAACAATAATATCAATCTTATCTCTGTTGTTTGGTGCAACAAGGTTCATATGGTCTTTATGATGCTTCCATTTATCCTTAAGAGGACCTGCTGGAATTTTTGAATCTAATTTACTCATACTAGTATAGTGATATTATTGAGTTATAAAATGATAAATCGCGATGAAAATAAATCCAAAAGGAATAAGGATTGAATACCATGTTCCTATCGCTTTAATTACCGGAGTATATTTTGGATGTCTTGCTCCAATTGACTGAAAAGAAGATTGGAATCCGTGAGCAAGGTGTAGTCCCAATAAAACAAATGAGATTACATATAAAGCTACTCTCCAGATATCTGCAAATTTTTCATGCAATTCCGGCCAGAAACGCTCTGCATCAGGTGCAAGCACTTCTACGTACTTATAATTGATTTCGTGAATCCAGAAATCATAAAAGTGAAGCGCTAAAAAAGCTAATATAACAGCTCCGGAGATGATCATGTTTCTGGACATCCATGTAGAATTCGCAGAAGCATTGTTGGAATCATATTTAATCGGACGCGCTTTATTATTCTTAACTTCCAAAACAAATCCCATAATAAAATGGAAAAGTACTGCGAAACCAAGAATAGGTTGCATTAAGAATTGAACAAAAGGATTATACCCCATAAAATCGGACGCTGTATTGAATGCATCTCGATTTATAACAGATAATAAATTTGTTGTTAAATGCAGTATAAGAAAAATCAGCAAAAACATAGCTGATAATGCCATAGCATATTTTCTACCTATTGTAGAACTCGTTAAACCTGCCATATTAAGTTTAAATTTGAATTTCTACAAAATTAGGAAATGTTAACAATACTGAAAAGTGAGAAATCTCACTATTAGCCAGTTTGTAATCTTTCTAAATAAGATTGTAAAAGCTTAATAAATAAGCGAAAATCAGAGAATGACAAGCATCAATTTATCTCATAAATCTTACCCCTGTAAATAATCTTTTTCCTGGTTACGGCCAGACTTTTTAATTCAGCACTTTTTATTCTTCGTGAAGTACAATAAGGATTAATAATATATTTAATAATTTTCTCCCTGTCAGTGGAGTCTGATATCCAAAACAAGGCTTTATTGCCATATTTAATTGAAAGCACTTTATTTTTTCCTGAATCGTGTATTAAAACCTCATCCTTTTGATTTTCTACAATCGTAAAGATAGCTCTTGCAATAAAAAACAAAAGAATAAAACAAATCAGTATCATCCTGTTTTCAAAATTGAATTTCAGTATAACAAACCTCAACCAATAGACAGACACAGATAAAATAAAGACTTCAACAAGATTCATCGAAATATTTTCAAAAAAAAGAGTATTAAAATCAGCAAACCAACGGATACTTGTAAGCAGTCCGTTAATCATGATATCATATCCTTGGTTGATCAAATTAAAATCTATATTAAATGCAGCTAAAGCTGCAATAACAAAAGAGTATATAATAATAAGCTCTGAAAAGGGAATCACGATGAAATTAGCAACAATGGAAATAAATGAAAACTGATGAAAGTAGTATAAAACTAAAGGAATTGTTGCAAGCTGAGCAGAAACAGAAACAGATATCGTATTGAAAAGCAATTTTTTAAAATAGCTATCCTGCTTTGGAAAGCATTTTAACAATGGCTGATTCAACCAGAATATTCCTATGACAGCTATAAAGCTTAATTGAAATCCAATGGTAAATAACTGTTGGGAATCCATAAATAAAATGATAAAAGCGGACAAAGCTACAGAATGCAGTACATCTGGTTTTCTCTGGAGTAAAACATAGATAAAATAAACAGTAAGCATAATACATGCCCGCAGAACAGAATTTCCAAATCCAATAAACAAAGCAAACATCCATATAAATATTAAACTTAGTATTACTGTATATTTCCTGAATTTCAAAGGAAGGATCATTCTGAAAATAAAATAGAACAGACCAAAAACCACCATTATATGCGTTCCCGAAATGGCAAGAAAATGCACCAATCCTGATTTGCTGAAATCCTGTATTACCGCTGAATCCATTTCCGTTCGATCAGCAAGGATAATTCCCTTTAAAAACTCCCTGTTTTTAGGAGAGATATTTATTCCGTCAATTTTTTGCAAAACTTCAAGCCTTCTCTGCCGAATAGATTCCTTTAAACTCATATCGTTTCTGGCAACGGATAACAGTTCTCCCGATAGGTACATCTGGTACCTTATATTTTTGCGATTAAGGTAACCGGAATAATTAAATTGAAAATCATATACAGGAGGTTTCAATTCCTGAATAAAAACCCAGCCTTTATAATAGTAATCAAAGTTAAGCTGATGAACATTCTTAGGAATAAATAAAATTGACTTGATGTTTTTTCCTTCTGCCTGAGCAATAACCTCATATTTCTTGTATTTTTCAGTTGAGTTTAGCTTTCTGACTATTTTAAATGTTACAAGTTCCCTTGATTTCATTACATCAGAATTCAAAGGAAACGTATTCAATGAATGTAAAATAATGCCAAGAAAAAAGAACATCAACGCTAAAAAAATTGGTCTGACCCTATGGGAAAGATAGGACCGGAGAAACAAAGCGAGCAAAAGAACTGAACATAGAATTGTTACAATTACAATAAATCTCTTATCAAGTGATACATAGTCCTGAAAAAAGATTCCAAGAATAAAACATATAACAAGAATAAAAAGTGGCTGCTTATTCAATTCGAAAATTTGTGTTACTCAAAAATATTTATTGAGACAAAAATTAGCACATCAAAATTTCAGAATCTTTAAAAGACTATTAAATTCGTTTTAAAAAATAAAAATCGCAGAAAAAAATTCTACGATTTATGTTATTTATTATTGAATATTTCAAACTTTCAAAATCACATCTGCAGCATGATCACTTGCCCCGCTTCCACCGAGCTTTTCTTTTAAAAGAACATAATCATTCAATACTTGTGATCTTTTATTTCCATCCAGTATCTTTTTTAATTCCTCGATTAAATTTCCGGTGTTCAGATCATTTTGGATCAGCTCCTTTACAACCTCCCGATCCATAATCAAGTTTACTAAAGAAATATATTTTATATTTTTAACCAATCTTTTAGCAATAGCATAAGAAATCTTACTTCCCCGGTAACAAACTACTTCAGGAACATTCAGTAAAGCAGTTTCCAGTGTTGCTGTACCCGACGTTACCAAAGCGGCTTTTGAACATCTAAGTAAATCATAGGTTTTATTTGAAACAAAATGCACATTATCATCTACATAAGATTCATAAAAATCTTTTGGTAAACTTGGAGCTCCGGCAATCACAAACTGATACTCTTTAAAAGATGATCTCACAGAAAGCATCATTTCCAGCATTTTTTCAACTTCCTGCTTTCGCGAACCTGGTAATAAGGCAATAATTTCTTTGTCATTTAAGCCGTTTTCCTTCTTAAAAGCATCAATATCGATTTCCTGTAAGCTGGATATAGCATCTAACAGAGGATGCCCTACAAAATGGGAATGAACTCCATGTTTTTTATAAAAGTCTTCTTCGAACGGAAGAATGACCATCATTTCGTCCACATATTTTTTTATGATCTCTACCCTGCCTTCTTTCCATGCCCAAAGCTGTGGTGAAATATAATACACTACTTTTATTCCAAGTTCTTTGGCAAATTTGGCTATTCTTAGATTAAATCCCGGATAATCAATTAAGATTAAAATATCAGGTTGATTATTTTTAATGTCCTCTTTACAGAATTTAATATTATTTAATATCGTCCTGAGATTCATAGCAACTTCCAGAAATCCCATAAAAGCAAGATCACGGTAATGTTTTACAAGGGTTCCTCCCTGCTTAGCCATCAGATCACCTCCCCAGAATCTGAATTCAGCATCCGGATCTTTCTTTTTTAAAGACTTCATTAAATTACTCCCGTGTAAATCTCCTGAGGCTTCTCCGGCAATGATATAATATTTCATTTCTATAATAAGGATAGAGAACAAATTAAAACTTTGTTGGATCTTAATTTGTAAATTTGTTCAAAGATAATGATAAAAAATGTCAGAAGAATTTGAAATCAGAAATAAAGTAAACGAAAGCGGTCTTGTAAATTTTGATCTTGCCACGCTTCTTCCAAAAGGCACAAGAAAAGGAATCGACCTGAAAGATTTTCTTTTTCAGGAAATGATTTTGAAAGAAAAAGAATTTCGTGCACAGGTGGCCGCTATCAATACTGATGAATATAGTGATGCTTACATATACATTTACAATTCGGCAGATGCTATTGTTCCATTGTGGGCTTATTTTGTCCTTACAGCCAAACTTACTGATGTTGCAAAGAAAATAGTCTTTGGTAACCGTGAAGATCTTGAAGTTATTTTAATGCACAATGCAATACAGACTTATGACTTTGATGATTTAAGAGATAAAAGGGTATTGGTGAAAGGATGTTCGGATAAGGAAATTCCTGAGAATGCGTATGTAGAATTGGTAGAACAATTGAAGCCGATCGTAAAATCTCTGATGTTTGGCGAAGCATGTTCCAATGTCCCTATTTTAAAAAACTAAACTCGATACCAGCTGCTTAGAAAAAATAAAAAACTTTAACAGTAATTTTAGATTAAAAAAATTATTAGGGAATATTTTTTGATAACTTTGGTTTATTAACAATTTAAATAAACACAACATGAGTTTAATCGATTTGCTAACAGGAAACACAAGCAACCAGGTTGCGGTACAGGCAGAAAACAAATTTGGAATCAGCAAAAACCAGATTATTGCTTTGTTAGCTGTAGCAGCACCCCTAATTATTTCGTACTTAAGAAATAAATCTCAGGATTCTAAAGAAGCTGAAGCATTAAACAATGCTCTGGATAAAGACCATAACGGAAGTATCCTGGATGATGCTTCACAAGTTGAAGCAAGACAGGCAGAAGGAGGCTCAATCCTTAGCCACATTTTCGGTAACGACAAACAAAATGTTGAAAATCAGTTATCACAAAATACGGGAATTTCCATTGATAAAATAGGTCCTGTTTTGGCAATGCTTGCTCCGGTTATTATGGGCTATATTGGCAAAGAAAAACAACAGAACAATGTTGGAGCAGGTGGATTGGGAGATCTATTGGGTGGAATTCTTGGAAATGCCTCTAATCAGGCACAGGCTCAGCAATCAAGTCCGTTAAATGACATTCTTGGTAGTGTTCTTGGCGGTGGCGGGCAGGCTCAATCTTCAGGAAATCCATTAAATGATATTTTAGGAAGCGTTCTTGGTGGAGGCCAAAAGCAACAACAAGGCGGACTAGGTGGTATCCTGGGAAGTATATTCGGAAAATAATTTAATTTGTATAAAAAAAAGACCGGGGATTTATTTCCGGTCTTTTTTATTCTGTTACTTCTTTGATTTTTCCTCCGAAGTTTCTAATGATTTAGAGGCTTTTCTTGGTCTTCTTTTTCCATAGCTGCCATTATTAATTTTACCTCTTCTTGATTTTTTGTCTCCTTTTCCCATAATAAATTATTTGTTGGTTACGTCTAATGTAAGAAAACTTGTAAAAAAGCACAAAATATTGCCGTTAAAATTTTTATAAAACCAGTATACAAAAGACTAAATTCTCACAAACAACCGGTTAAAAAAAGCAGAATTAAATTTTGTCATTATTAACAAATAGCATATATTTTATTTAATTTCAAAAATTGAAATCATAATCATAGTAAATTGTATCAAAAAAATAAATTAACTTTGTGTATTCTTAAAATAAAATTTTCATGAAAAAAATAATCTCTACTACATTGGTTTTCGCAATTTCTATTTTTGCTGGTTCATTATTCGCTCAGCAAATTTCAAGTGAACAGAGAATAGCTTTTCAAACAGATAATATTGAAACATTTAAAAAAGCTTTTCCAAAAGAAGACTACGATAAATGTCTGGGAGAAAAAAATATCAGCTACAATCTTTTGGCGTACAGTGTAAGATTCGACAAAAAAAATATTTTTAATTATTTACTTACAAATAATGTAGACGTCAATAAAATCTGCAGCAATCTAAGTCCGCTTATGGCCGCAGCTAAATTTGGAAGACCTGACCTGGCTAAAATATTATTAAAAAAAGGTGCTTCAAAAAATCTGAAGAATGAAAACGGAGAAACAGCCAAAGACATTTCAGTAAAATATAAACAGGCGGCTCTTACAGAAATTCTAAAATAATTTTCTTAAAAAATATATTCAAAAACTTCCTTTGGGAAGTTTTTTTTTATTTATAAGACTTTCAAAAATCTTATCTTTGCACTTTAAAATTCAGACCTTAATGAGTCTGGTATATAAAGTATAATATCTAACATCTAAAACTAATGTTTCGATCGCACACAAACGGAGAATTATCTCTAAAAAATCTTAATGAAGAAGTTACACTTTCAGGATGGGTACAAACTATCCGTGATAAAGGATTTATGATTTGGATAGATCTTCGGGATCGTTACGGAATTACACAATTGGTTTTAGACCAGGATCGCTCTTCAGCTCAATTAATGGAAGAAGCTAAAAAACTGGGACGTGAATTTGTGATTCAGGTTACCGGAAAAGTAATTGAGAGAGTAAGCAAAAATCCTAATATTCCAACCGGAGAAATTGAAATTTTAGTTGAAAAACTAAGCGTTCTTAATGACTCTCAACTTCCACCCTTTACAATTGAAGATGAAACAGACGGAGGTGAAGAATTAAGAATGAAATACCGTTATCTTGATATCAGAAGAAATCCGGTAAAAGATAAATTAATCTTCCGTCATAAAATGGCTCAGAAAGTGAGAAATTACCTTTCCGAAGAAGGATTCATTGAAGTAGAAACACCTGTTTTAATTAAGTCTACCCCGGAGGGAGCGAGAGACTTCGTGGTGCCAAGCAGAATGAACCCAGGGCAGTTTTACGCACTACCTCAATCTCCACAGACATTCAAACAACTTCTGATGGTAGGTGGAATGGATAAATATTTCCAGATTGTAAAATGTTTCCGTGACGAAGACCTGAGAGCAGACAGACAGCCGGAATTTACACAGATCGACTGCGAAATGGCCTTCGTTGAACAGGAGGATGTGATGAATGTATTTGAGGGAATGACCAAAACATTGCTCAAAGATATTACCGGGCAGGAATTCGGAGCTTTTCCGAGAATGACTTTTGCAGAAGCGATGCAAAAATATGGGAATGACAAACCGGATATCCGTTTCGGAATGGAATTCGTGGAGCTTAATGAACTGGTAAAAGGAAAAGATTTTAAAATATTTGATGATGCGGAATTGGTAGTTGGAATTAATGTTGAAGGCTGTGCAGACTATACCAGAAAACAGATCGACGAATTGGTGGACTGGGTAAAACGTCCTCAAATCGGAGCCTCAGGGATGGTGTGGGCAAAATTCCAGAATGATGGCGTAAAAACATCATCTGTTAACAAGTTTTACAACGAAGAAGACTTAACAAAGATCATTGAAAAATTCGGGGCGAAAGAAGGAGATTTGATGCTTATTCTTTCAGGAAATGAAAATAAAGTAAGAGCTCAGCTTTCCGCATTGAGAATGGAACTGGGAAACCGTTTGGGATTAAGAAAAGGAGATGTATTTGCTCCTCTTTGGGTAGTCGATTTCCCACTATTGGAATTTGACGAGGAAACTCAGAGATACCACGCGATGCACCATCCTTTCACTTCTCCTAAGCCGGAAGATATTCACCTGCTGGAAACTGATCCCGGAAAAGCCAGAGCAAATGCTTATGATATGGTTCTTAATGGAAATGAAATCGGAGGAGGATCAATCAGAATTTTCGACAGGGAACTTCAATCTAAGATGTTTGATTTATTAGGTTTTTCAAAAGAAGAGGCGGAAGCGCAATTTGGGTTCTTGATGAACGCATTTAAATATGGAGCTCCTCCTCATGGTGGTTTAGCTTTCGGGTTTGACCGTTTGGTGGCCATTCTTGACGGAAATGAAGTGATCAGAGATTATATTGCCTTTCCTAAAAATAACTCGGGACGTGATGTGATGATTGACGCACCGGCATCAATTGCTGATGCACAGCTGGATGAACTGGAATTACAATTAAATTTAAAAGCATAAATTAAAGCGAGGTTTTTACCTCGCTTTTTTATTTTATACTATCTGAGATATCAGTTTTGAAGTCACCTTTATCATATCTTCCCTGCCAGGTCCTGTAGAAAGATAACTCACAGGAATTTCAAGCTCATTTTCAAGAAATTGAATAAACTCCAATAATTCCTCGGGTAAAGAGGAAGGATCTTTACATTCTGAAAATTCAGTTTTCCATCCTTTCATCCGACGGAAAACCGGACGTGCTTCATCATCAGTCATTAAACCTGACACTACAGTCTGATCTTTGACTTTATAGTGAGTACATATAGCCACAGACTCAAAGCCATTCAAGACATCAGCTTTGGTAATGATCAATTGAGTCACTCCATTAATCATTACAGCATATTTTAAAGCAGGCAGATCCAGCCACCCTACTCTTCGGGGCCGTCCTGTATTAGAACCAAACTCATTACCTGTTTGCCTTATCTTCTCACCTGTTTCGCCAAAAAGCTCCGTAGGAAAGGCACCATTTCCTACCCTGGTACAATATGCTTTTGTAACCCCATAGATTTCGCCTACCTTTTTAGGCGAGACTCCCAAACCGCTGCACGCTCCTGAAGCAATCGTTGTAGATGATGTAACGTAAGGATAGGTTCCGTGATCTATATCGAGTAATGTTGCCTGTGCACCTTCTGCAAGAATTTTTCTTCCACTCTTGATCGATTCATTTAAAAACACTTCAGCTTCTATCCATCGAAATTTTTTCAGAAACTCTATAGCATCGAAAAATGTATCTTTCAGATCTGTTATCGGAGGAAGTATCTGACCATAATCTAACAGCTGCTGATAGTTTCTTTCTACAATATGATTTACTGTTTCATTAAAGTCGGATCTATCAATATCACCCACTCTTAGATTCTGCCGCAGAATTTTGTTCGCATAGGCCTGTCCTATACCATTTTTAGTTGTACCAATTGTATTATAGGATGAATTCTCTTCCATAAATACGTCCATTAATGTATGTGTGGGTAACACAAGATGTGCCTTCCTAGATACAGCCAGGCGTTTTTCAACCTGAATATTCATATCAAAAGCATTTAGTTTCAAAACTTCCTGCTTGAAATTAACAGGATCCAATACGATCCCTGCTCCGATTACATTGTCTACTCCTTCTATAAATATTCCCGAAGGAAGAGTTTTCAATGTTATTCTTTTTCCATTTCGTTCAATACTATGTCCTGCATTTGCTCCTCCGTTGAAACGTGCGACAATGTCATAATTCCGACTGATCAGGTCAATGAATTTACCTTTCCCTTCATCTCCCCACTGTAATCCTAATACGATATCCATATTTTATAATTTATCTCTTTTTACAGAGCAAAACTATAGCATGAATACGAGGGGGCAATTGTCATTTGACAAGAAAGGGAAATCTATATTATATTTTTTCTGATCCGGCTGAATGAGGAGGGTGTAATTCCGAGATAAGATGCCAACATTGCCTGAGGAACACGGTTTGCCAATCCTGGATAATGATCCAGAAAATGAAGATACCTGGATTTCGCATCCAGGCTCAGCATCGTGCTGGCAACCTTTAGCTTATTCTCTGCTACAAAAGCATGCAACTTAGCGATCAGAACCGGCCAAACAGATATTCTGCTTTCTATGGCTTTAAAATGATTAAAATCTATGGCCCATAAAGTTCCATCCGTAATTGCTTCTATATACTCGTTAGAAGGGGTCTGATTAACAAAACCCTGAAAATCTCCGATAAACCGGCCTTCATAAATAAAATATCGTGTACAATCGTCTCCTTGTTTATTATAATACAATGAACGAAATACACCTTCTTTTACAAAAGCAATCATCTGGCTTATCCTGCCCGCCTCTACAAATACCTCTCCTTTTTGGATAGTTAGTTCCTGTACTCCAACAGCAATCAGGTCTTCCTCTTCTTCACTTAGTTCCGCGAATTTCCTTATGTAACTGAATAGCTCTTTCATTCTTTATTCATTAGTATTTTAAAGATATACAAATACTTTTTATTCTCAATTGTCAATTGAGAATAAAACAAAAACACATTTTTCTTTTTACATTTTATAAAATCATAATAAAGTACCACATTACGTAAATATTTTTCATACGGCACAATCATTGTACGTTATCTAAACAAACATAGTACAATGAAAGCAATCTGGAATGGCGCCATTGGCTTTGGCTTAGTAAATATCCCTGTTAAAATATATTCAGCAACAGAAACCAGCAAACTGGATCTTGACATGCTGGATAAATCTGACTTTTCTAATATTAAATTCAAAAGAGTTAATGAAAAAACAGGGAAAGAAGTAAAGTGGGAAAATATTGTGAAGGCTTACCTGATGGAAGACCGGTATATTGTTCTCGACGATGAGGATTATGCAGCGGCAAGTCCTGAAAAAAGCAAAATATTATCGATCGACCAGTTTGTAAAAGAATCTGAAGTAGATAGTGTTTATTTTGAAAATCCATATTTTCTTGAGCCCCAGAAAAATGGGGAAAATGCTTACAGGCTTCTCATGAAAGCTTTAACAGAAACCGAAATGGTAGGTGTAGGAACATTTGTATTGCGCGAAAGTGAAGCAATAGGGATGATCAGGCCATACAAAGAAGAGGTTCTTATTCTCAACCGATTACGCTTTGATCAGGAAATAAGAGATTACCATGATTTAAAAATCCCGGCTAAAAAAGCTCCTAAACCTGCAGAATTAAAAATGGCAGTAAGCCTTATTGAGCAGCTTTCCCAGAAGTTTGATCCTACGATGTATAAGGATACTTACTCTGAATCACTCATGAAGATCATTAAACAGAAAGCTAAAGGTAAGAGTGTTAAGGCTCAGAAAGCTGAACCTGCAAAAGAAGGAAAAGTAATTGATTTGATGGCTCAATTAAAAGCCAGTTTACAAAGTTCAAAATCTAAAAACGCATCCTGATGGCTCTTAAAGATTATAACGAAAAAAGGAAATTTAACGAAACAAGTGAGCCTAAAGGCAAAACAAAAAAGAGTAAGGATCAGCTTATTTTTGTCATCCAAAGACATGCGGCCTCACATCTTCACTATGATTTTCGTTTAGAGATGGAAGGGGTTCTAAAAAGCTGGGCAGTTCCTAAAGGTCCTTCATTAGATCCAAAGGATAAACGTCTGGCTATGATGGTTGAAGACCATCCTTATGACTATAAAGATTTCGAAGGAAATATACCCGAAGGAAATTATGGAGCCGGACAAGTCGAAGTCTGGGATAGTGGAACTTATGAACCTTTAGAGAAAGACAGCAAGCTTTCTGACGAAAAAGAATTGTTGAAAGAACTTCATGCAGGATCTTTGAAATTTATTTTACACGGTAAAAAGCTGAAAGGTGAATTTGCTTTGGTAAAAATGAAAAACACGGAAGGGAATTCCTGGTTACTCATAAAACATAAGGATGACTTTGCAGAAGCTGGCTATAATGCCGAAGACAATACCTCTCCCAAATCTTTGGTGACAAAATTCTTAGAGGAAAAAAAAAGCCCAAAAAACAACAAAAAGAAGTCATAACATCAAAGCCTGAATTTAAAAAATTCAATGCATTAGCTGATGAAAAGAAGCTTACCTCTTTCATTAAGCCTATGTTGGCGAAGTCCTATGAAAAAGCATTTGATTCTCCGGAATGGATCTTTGAAATCAAATGGGACGGCTACAGGGCTATAGCCGATCTGAGCAAAAATGATCCTTTATTTTATTCAAGAAACGGAATTTCTTTTTTATCAAAATTCAGAAAAGTTACCCAAGACTTTAGTCTTCAAAAGCAAAAAATGATTTTGGATGGAGAAATTGTGGCCTATGACGAAAACGGAAAGCCCAATTTCCAACTATTACAACAGATTGGTGATAATCCTGATCTCGCCCTTGTATATCAGGTTTTTGATCTGCTTTGGCTGAATGGCCATTCTACCGAACAACTCCCATTATTGCAAAGAAAAGAGCTGTTAAAAGAAGCATTGGTAGAAACAGAAATGATTAAATATTGTGACCATATCCCTGAAAATGGAATCAGTTTTTTTAATCAGATGGAAAAAATGCAGCTTGAAGGCATGATCGCAAAAAAATCCGATAGCCAGTATGTTGAAAATCATAGAACTTCTGATTGGTTAAAAATAAAATTCACCAGTACTGAAGAAGTCATTATCTGTGGATTCACAGAACCCAGAGGTTCCAGAAAAGGCTTCGGAGCATTGATATTAGGAAAATATAAAGGTGGAGAGCTCATTTACTCCGGACATACGGGAACGGGATTCAATAGTGAATCTTTGAATCAACTTCATCAGCGTCTGAAAAAATTAACCATAAAAAATTCACCGTTTGACAAGATCCCCAAAACCAATATGCCTGTCACATGGGTAGAGCCGAAACTGGTTTGTGAAATCAAATATTCTGAAATCACCAAGGACGGAATTTTCAGACATCCTGTTTTTATCACGATCCGGGAGGATAAAAATCCGGAAGAAATCAATGATTCCGCCAATAAAGTGAACCCAAAAAATGAAAAACCTAAAAAAATGAAAGCCACCACATCATCAAAAAATACTGAAAAAGAAAAGGAAGTTACTTTAGATAAGCATAAAGTAAAATTGACAAATCAAGATAAAATATATTTTCCGGAAGATGGTATATCAAAAGGAGATGTGATTGAATACTATCAATCGGTTGCCAGATATATTTTACCGCATCTGAAAAACCGTCCGTTATCCTTAAACCGTTTCCCAAACGGAATTGAAGAACAAGGTTTTTATCAGAAAGATGCCAGTGACAATACTCCGGAATGGGTAAAAACAACACAGGTTTATTCTGAATCCAACGATAAGTACATTGATTATATCTACTGTAATAATAAAGCCACACTCGCTTATCTTAATAATCTAGGTTGTATAGATCTCAACCCTTGGAACAGTTCACTCCCTGATCTTGAACATCCCGATTATTTAGTGCTTGATCTCGATCCCTCTAAAAAAAATACATTTGATGATGTTATTGAAACCGCTTTACAGGTAAATGAAGTCCTGAAGTCAATTAAAGTGAAAGGGTATTGTAAAACATCAGGAAGTACCGGAATTCACATCTATATTCCGATGGGAGGTAATTATGAATTCGATCAGGTAAAGGATTTTGCTCATATTGTCATGAAACAGGTCAATGAAAAACTTCCTAAAATAACCACCTTAGAAAGAAGCCTTCAAAAAAGGGATGATAAGAAAATCTATCTGGATTACCTTCAAAACAGAACAGGACAAACGTTGGCAAGTGCTTACAGTTTACGTCCAAAACCGGGAGCTTCGGTTTCTATGCCGATTGCATGGGAAGAATTAAAGCCCGGATTAAAACCTACAGATTTCAATATCCACAACGCACTTGACAGGATTAAAGAAAAAGGAGATTTATTTAAACCGGTTTTAGGAAAGGGAATAGATATGATGAAGGCATTGGATTTATTGCAGAATTTAGGATAAATCAACGCCTTGATGAAACAAAAAAACCTGCATTGATAAAATGCAGGTTTTTCATTATAAGATTTTTAGTTATTATTATATACATGTACATCCCTTTGGGGAAAAGGAATTTCAATTCCTGCCTTATCAAGGGCTGCTTTACAAGCTATAATCAATTCTTCATTCATTGCCCAAAAATTTTCATTAGTGGTCATTACCCTTACAGACAAATTCACTGCACTATCTCCTAGCTCGGTAACAACTACTTGTGGCGCAGGTTCTTTAAGAGCATATTCATTCTGATGTATTGCATCCAGCAGTGTTTCTTTAGCTTGCTTTAGATCTGCATTATAAGAAACTCCTATATCAAACCACGTTTTTCTTGTTCCCAACTGCGTATAATTGGTAATACTCTTGTTAGAGATTTCACCATTAGGGATTACGATCAACTGATTCTGAGGCGTAATAAGCCTTGTATGGAAAACGTCTATAGCATTTACTGTTCCGGATACTCCGGAACTTGCCGAAATAAAGTCTCCGATCTTAAACGGTTTTAATAATAAAATAAGAATGCCTCCCGCAAAATTCGTTAAAGATCCCTGTAAAGCCAATCCAACCGCTAATCCGGCAGCACCTATCATGGCGACAAAGGCTGAAGTCTGTACTCCTAATTGGGTAACCACTACAATAAAGAGCAGGATATTAAGTCCCCAATTGATAATATTTAATAAAAAAAGCTGTAAGGACGGCTCCATATTACGCCTTTTAAAGGCTTTTTCAACAAGTCTTTTAATCATCCTGATCATCCACGATCCTACCAGATATATCAGGAATGCTGAAATAACAGCTGTAATAATTTTCGGTGCCCATGCAATAGCTGAGGTCAAGAAGGTGTCCCACTGTTGTTGAACGTTGTCTAATTTTAAATCATCCATTTTTGTATTTATTTAAATTGATATGTTATTTTTCTGATAAATTCTGAACGATCCACATACCATAAAAAAATTAACCTTAAACCCTGGTTTAAAGTAATCTATATGATAAAAGTATTGGATAGCAGAACGACCTGTTCAGGTGCACTCAATGATCATTTTTCGAAATTTATTCAGGTAAAAGAATCATTTCAGATTTTAAAAATACTGAAAAAAAGAATGATTTCCAATTTCTATACCGTACTCCTTTTTTGAAAAAGAGCAGTCTTTTTGAGACTTAAAAATTAAAAATAAACAGATTTAAGAGTTTAATTAAAAATTTATTTATAAAAATAAATTTACAGCGAAAAATATCATGGTAATTTTGCCACCATACTTTCAGGTAAAATTTTCAAAATAAAATAAATAATTTTCCATTTAAAATTCGGGACTATAGTAAATGAGCTCCCTGCATTGACCACAAATTCCGCAACATAATCCGGTTCCATTATCAGGGATTCCGTAAGCTTCAGACCTGTATTCATTTTAGTGCGAATATATCCGATGACCAATGCATTGACAATAATATTTCTTGAAGACAATTCCTGTCGGAGACCGGCTAAATATTGTGTGAATGCAGATTTTGTGCTTCCATATATAAAATTGCTTTTTCTTCCTCTTACTCCGGAAAGTGAAGAAAGTCCGATAATTCTCTCAAGGTTATTATTACTTTTGTCCATAGCAATAATATTAAGAATTGAAACCCCACCCATATAGTTTACCTGCATCATCTGGTATGCACCTTTAAAATCAAGCAAAGCTTTTTGATTGTCAACCAGAAATCCGGCTGCATAAACTACAATAGCCGGTTTTATCATCAGGTTATCATAAAATTGCTGATGCGAAGCAAAATCGGAAGCATCAAAATATATAATCTTAATTTTCGCTTGATCTAATTGATTTTCTTTAACAAAATTTTCCAGCGAAGCCGTATTTCTGGAAGCCGCAATTACGGAGTATCCTTTTTGCAGATACTGCTTAAAAGATTGTTTTGCAACATCGGAATTTGCTCCTAAAATCAGAACCGTTTTGTGTATACTTTGCTTCATCGGACAAAGATAATTTAAAACTATAAAAATAGTAAGGATTTTATGCCAACAGGGATTTATTGGTTACCATTTTTGTCGGCTTATCTCTATATAAAAGACCGGCGCGGTGAACAAAGTTCGCCGCGCCGGTTATATTATCTTTTAAACTAAAAAATTATTTCTTTTCAGTATCAATTTCTTTTTTCTCAGCAGTTTTTTCAGCTGCTTTAGTTGCTTTTTCTCCAAAACGATTGTCTGTAAATTCTCTTGATACAGCCGCTTTTTCGAACTTTAACTTTCCTGATAATGTTTCAATAACAAAACCATCATCCTGGATTTGAGCAATTCTTCCATGAAGGCCTGAAGTTAGTACTACCCTGCTTCCTACTTTCAGATTTTCCTGAAAGGTTTTCTCCTGCTTCTGTTTTTTCATTTGTGGCCTTATCATTAAGAAATAAAAACCTACAAACATCACACCCATCATGATCAGCATCATTGAAGATGATCCTCCTGCCGGCTGTGCCTGTAAAAAAATGGTTAATGTATTCATTTTAATTAAGGTTGAATATTCGCAGTGAATGTTAATTTAATTGGAGATTTTTCTACGTTCGCATATACGTCAGCATATTTCTGAACATTTCCATCGAAACTTGAAGAATCAAAATGTAAGGTAATCTTTCCTTTTTTACCTGGTAAAATAGGCTCTTTAGTAAAGTCAGGAGCTGTACATCCACATCCAGGCTTAACTTCAGAAATTACCAATGGATTTTTACCTGTATTGGTTACTTCATAAACATGCTCTACTTTATCTCCTTTTTTGATATTTCCAAAATCGAAGTTGCTTTCAGATAAAGCAAGTGAAGTTGAAGGTTGGTTAGATTGAGCCGGAGTTGCCGCTTCTGTTGTTGCAGGAGCTACCGCAGAATCAGCGGGAGTTGTTGCAGCAGCAGAGGAATCTGTTGCTACAGATTCAGCAGTTTGAGCCTCTTTGTTTTCTTTTTTACAAGAAACTAAACCAAAGCCTATAATAGACAAAGCGATAATTGATAACGTCTTTTTCATGTTAAATTCTATTTTGATCTTTACAATATTTATCTAAAATTCCGTTAATGAAGATATTTGATCTGTCTGTAGCAAATACTTTAGCAATTTCAATATATTCATTGATAATAACTCTTGAAGGTGTAAAAGGAAAATTATCAAGTTCCGATATAGCGGTAGACAAAATAACTTTATCCATTAAAGAAACTCTTTCCAAATCCCAGTTTTCCAATCTTTCACTTAGTTTCTTTTCATTATTTTCCCAATTGTTCAAAGTATCTCTTAGAAGTTTAGCTGCAAAAGCCTTATCATCTTCATCCTTGATCATTTTGATTAATGTTCTGCTTTCTTCATCTTCTTTCAGAAATCCAATTGTCTTTTGAACCATTGAATTGGAAATGTGAATATCATCAGACCAGGTGAGTTCCTTGTCTCCAAGGTAATCATGAAAATCTTCATTTTCAGCGATATAGCGCAAAAATAATTTTCCGATAAACTTCTGGTCCTCTTCAAAAGAATATTCTTCTACTTTCATGAAATCCTGGTAACGTTTCCCTGCTGTAATTCTCTGGAAAGTTTTTACCAATAGATCATCATGTAAATCCCATTTCAATTCTTTATGTTGCCCTGTAAAGAATAGCCTCTCAGGGTTTTCCTCTAGTTTGATCAACACCTGATTGTTAATAAATTTCTGGTTGGGATTAATATCAGAATCTGTTTTCAGATATTTTTTCTTCCCAATTTCCATCTGGTTTTCAGCAAGCGCCTTTAGACCTACTAAAAAATTCAGTTGGTAAATATAGAGATGATAGATTTTCTCTATACCCGAAAACATGTTTTTCTCTAAAACATCAAATTTAATCGGATTCTGGTAGTATGAATACACATTTTCCACCACTTTTTCACGGATTTGTCTTCTTCCTAACATTCAAAGAGCTTTTTATGGGTGCAAAGATACAAAATTTAAAATTTATCGAATTCGTAGTGTGAAGGTATTTTTGTAATTTTGTAAAACTATATGAAAGCTTTAAAAACCCTGAACCCCTACTTTTGGAAACACAAGATATTGTTGTTTTGGGGGCTGTTATTTATCATTGCCAGTAATTTTTTTAATACATATAAAGTTCAGTTTGTAGGAAAATCGGTTGATGAACTTACCAAAAACGGACAAATGGGATTCAACAGGCAGGTATTAATTTACGTTGCCATAATTGTTGGTTGTTCGTTATTGACGGGATTCTTTACTTTCATGATGAGACAGACCATTATTGTAGCGTCAAGGAGAATTGAATATGAGCTTAAAAATAAAATCTACAGACACTATCAGGAGCTTTCCCTTACAGACTATAAGCAGACGACTATCGGTGACCTCATGAACCGGTTGAGCGAGGATATTGTAGCAGTAAGAATGTATCTGGGACCAGGAGTAATGTATGTCGTTAATTTATTGGTTTTGCTTCTTATTACCAGCATCTACATGATAAAAACGGATGTGTCCATGACTTTGTGGACTTTACTGCCGCTTCCGATCTTATCATACCTTATTTTTAAAGTAAGCTCAATCATTAACAAGAAGTCAAAAATAATGCAGAAAAGCCAATCCGGCATTTCAACTTTTGTGCAGGATAGCTTTTCGGGAATAAGAGTTGTAAAATTCTTTGCGAGAGAAAATTACATCAAAAAGAATTACGGGGTAAAAGTAACCGACTATCAGGACAAGGCATTAGATCTGGCAAAGACAGAAGCCTATTTTTTCACCATTATTTTATTTGTAATCGGATTGCTTAACGTAGCCATCATCGTTATAGGTGGTCAAAAATACATTGCAGGACAATTGAGTATTGGTAAAATAGCCGACTTTTTCATGTACATCAACACTCTTATATTTCCCTTTTCAATGGTAGGATGGGTAACATCTGTCAATCAAAGAGCAGAAGCCTCCATGCAGAGGATTAATGAGTTTTTGGATAAAAAATCTGAAATCATTAACAAAAATTCTGATCAGTATAAAATCAAGGGAGATATTGAATTTAGAAATGTTTCATATGTGTACCCTAACACAGGAATAAAAGCTTTAGAAAATTTAAGCTTTACAATTAATGCGGGACAATCATTGGCGATTATGGGGAAAACAGGAAGCGGAAAATCTACGATCGCCTTATTGCTATGCCGTTTAATAGACCCCACTGAAGGTGAAATTCTGATTGACGGGAAAAATCTTAAGGACCACAATCTCGAAGTGTACAGGGATTTTATTGGCTATATTCCTCAGGAGAGCTATTTATTCTCGGATACTATAGAAAATAATATTGGATTTGCGATCGACCATCCGTCCCATGAGAAAGTAGTAGAATATGCTAAAATCGCAGACGTTCATAAAAACATCATAGGATTTAAAGAACAGTATAAAACGACGGTTGGAGAGCGTGGAGTGATGCTTTCGGGAGGACAAAAGCAAAGAATTTGTATCGCCAGAGCCCTGATTAAGGATCCAAATATCATTATTTTTGATGATTCTTTATCTGCATTAGATACCGAAACCGAACAAAATATACTGCAAAATATTGAGTCAAAAATCCACAATGCAACCTCCATAATTATCACACACAGAGAGTCTAGCGCACAAAGAGCTGACAAAATCCTTAATCTTACTGAAATTACCAATTCTGTAACTGCTTAGCCGATTCATTCAAAATTGTTAAATAAATCATAAAAAAAATTTTGTGATTAAAAGAAATCTTTTATATTTGTTCTTAACAAGATTAAAAAATATCTAACAATGAGTGAATACAAGGAACGCCATGAAAATGAAATTTTCACGAAGGTGTTAAAAGCAGGAAGAAGAACATATTTCTTTGATGTGCGTGAGACGAAAGCGGGGGATTATTATCTTACGATTACCGAAAGTAAAAAGAACTTCGGTGAAAATGGAGAGGCTACATTTGAAAAACACAAAATTTACCTTTACAAAGAAGATTTTAAGAGTTTCCAGGAAATGTTCAATGAGTCAACAGATTTCATCATTAATGAAAAGGGTGAGGATGTAATTTCAGAAAAACATGACAAAGACTTCAAAAGCAAATCTTATACTATAGATTCTGACGACGAAGTATAAAAAAAGAATATCTAAAAACACAAGCATCTGAAAAAAGGTGCTTTTTTTATGTCTATTTTTTTACAGGATTATTCTAAGGACAATGAATTTAAAGATGGGCAAAAGGGTACTTTTAAATACTAATTATGATGTACCACTCATTAACAGTAATATGTTAGAAATATGCTATAAAACTCCTTCTAAAGTATTCTCCTAATATTTATCACTTCACATTCTATTTCAATCAAGTATTCCCCTTAAAACAGCATCAAAATAAAAATCTATCCTGATCCTAAAATAAAATTAAAAGTTTTTGATATTTTTTTGGATAAAAAAATGAAACATCAGAAAGGTATAAAATAAAAAAGTACACTTTAAAAGTGTACTTTCTTTGGGTGAATGATGGGTCTCGAACCCACGACCTTCGGAACCACAATCCGACGCTCTAACCAACTGAGCTACAATCACCGTTTTGTGGTTGCAAATATAGGAAAGATTTTTTAATTACAAAACAATTCCTTCAAAATTTTTCAAAGCAATTAACTTCTCTGTCGTAAATCCCTCAGCGTAAGCAACTCCCGATAGACGCCCTAAATCCTGAGCTCTGTATGTTAAGCTTTCCAGAAAGTCTTTTGTAGCAATCGGAGTTACCGGTTCGGTAGAATTCGGATCATAAAACTGAGTTTTAAATGCAAGACATGCTTCAATTTTCTTATCAAGATAATTTGAGATATCAATTACAAATTCAGGTTGAATATGTTTCCACTGGATATAATGAAAAATATGCTTAGGCCTCCATACGTCCTGACTTTCTCCTCCTTCTACAGTCTCCACCTTTCTAAGACCAGCTAAAAAGCATGCATCGGAAACTAATTTGGCTCCTTTTGCATGGTCGGGATGTCTATCATCAATTGCATTGGCTAAGACGATTTCCGGGCGGTATTTGCGGATCATCTTCACAATTCTAATCTGGTATTCTTCCGAATTAACCAGAAACCCGTCTTTCATACCTAAATTTTCCCTTGCGCAAACCCCAAGAATTTTTGCAGATTCAGCAGCCTCCATTTTTCTGGTTTCGTCTGTACCTCTTGTTCCCAGTTCACCTTTTGTAAGATCTACAATAACACATTTTTTTCCTTCTGATATCAATTTGGCAATGGTACCTCCACAACCCAGTTCTACGTCATCAGGATGCGCTCCAAAAGCAAGTATGTCTGTTTTCATATTTTTCAAAGATAAGGCTTAAAATAAAAACTTCCCAAACATTATGAATGGGAAGTTTTAATATATATAATTTAAATTTTAAATTACTTATTGATCTCACCGTTAAGTTTAACAGCATCCTGATAAGTCGGATCCAACTGAACAGACTTAGCAACATAATCTTTAGCTTTAGCTAGATCAGAATCTTTGCTCATATAAGCTACGGCAAAGTAAGCATAAGCTAAAGTTTGTTTATTAGCCTCTACATCTGCTGGCTTAACAGTAGTGATGAATTTTTCATACGCTATTTTCGCAGCATCATTATTCCCAGCTTGTTGGTAAGAATAACCTAAACTGTAATAAGCAGGAGCCCAATCAGGAAGAAGTGTACTCATTTTCTGCCATGTTAATATAGCTCCGTTCCAGTTTTTAACATCCTGGTAAGCAGTCGCTAATTTGAATAATGAATCCGTATCCTGCGCATTAGCTGCTACTTTTTGCTTTAATCCTTCAATGGTAGGGTTTGTAGGTCCTGCATCAGCTGATCCCTGAGAAGCTCCTCCTCCGGCAATCTTAGCTAATTCCATATCCCATTTCATTGTTTCATCTTTTGCAGCTTTTGCGATAGCTATTTTCTGCTGAGCTTCAGTTGTTAAAGCAGTTTTCTTTGCTGCATCTTTTTCATCCTTAGCCAATCCAGCGGCAATTAAACCTTGTAATCCCTGGTCAGCAGGTTGTACTCTTGATTTATCCGCCTGAGAAACGAAAGTATCCATGTTTTGCTTAGCCTCTGCATATTTACCTTCAGAATATAATTGATAAGCTCTCAATTTGAACTTAATAGGATCATCAATTTTATCAAAGATCTTATCTAAAACAGTTCTTGAATTGTTATAATCTTCGTTTGTAAAATAAAGCTTAGCGATTTCTAATTGTGTATATGGATCTTCATCCGCATATTTAGTATAATTGATCAAGTCCTGAGTCGCTTTATCATTTTGCTGATATTTAATATCATAGGCAGCCAAAGCTTTATAAGCAGGTGCATATGTAGCATCTACAGCAATTGCTTTATCAATATTTTCTTTAGCTAATTTCCATTGCTGAGCAGCCATCCATAAAGTACCCATTCTGGTATAAACAGAAGCTTTATTTTTAGCCAGAGGTAACGCTTTATCATAAGCAGTCATAGCATCACCAGGGATTTTTTTCAATCTGTAAGCGTCTCCCAGTGTATAGTAATAATTCGCAGGAACTTCTTTTTTCTGTGCCCTTTCAATTGCCTTATTAAGGAATTGAATGGCAAGATCAGGAGAGTTATTTTTCTCAAATAAAGTTAAAGCCTCTGCAGCTCTGAACAATACTTCAGCATCTTTTTCTCTTGAATCGCTAACAATTTTCTGTATTTCTGCAACAGCTGCCTTATCACCTTTTCCAAGCTTTACAGCTGCCAATCCGATCTTGTTTAAATAGCTTTTGCTATCTGCTGCAAGACCTTTATTGAAGCTTTCAGTTGCTTTAGCAAAATCCGGCTCACCTTGTCTTAGAAAAGTATTTCCTAAATAGAAATAGTTTTCAGCAGTAGGAGCTTTAGCAATCATATCGGTGAACTGAGTCTTTGCCTGGGCAAATTTATCACTGTCGATACTGTTAATACCATCTTGCAATGTTTGTGCAAACGAAAAATTGGCAAAAAATACCACCGCTGCTCCAAAAGCAATCTTTTTTACATTCATAATCATTATATCTTTCATTTTATATTTTCTAAATCGAGTAATATTATACACAATTTTCAGACCAAAATAGTGTATTTATTTGGGGGATAAAGTCAATTTAATATTTTTTAACGCATTTGCACCTCTCTTTTGTAAATATTGTAGGGTTGCAAACCTTCCTTCTGCACAATCATTTGCCCTAATTGGGTACATGAATATCTGATGAAACCATTGGCAATGTTAAAGTTTCCTTCATTTGTTAAAAAATACAAAACTCTAGTAAAAGGATATTTCATTTCACGTAGTCCTGCAGAATCCGGAGTATATAATTTTCCTTTGTTTTCAACCGGCAATATTTTAACCATATCCCTTAATTTTTCAGAAGTTTTATCATAAGGGCGGCTAAAGGTATTAAGACCTATGACACCAATTTTATCGGGATATTTATTGAGCTGTTCAATGATATTTTCACTACCTGGAATCACAGAAAATTGGAGATCTTTAGGCTGCTTCTTAAGCTTCTGAGCCACATAGTTTAAGTTACTAGAATTAGTCCCGTCAAAAACAAATTCCTTTTTATCAGAAAGAAGACCGTTTTGAATTTCATCCATTGAAATACTGGTCCTGGTAGAATTTTTTGGAACAATAAAAACAACTGCGTCAGCAGCAAATCTGGCAGGCAAAAATTTAGAACCCACCTGCTCTTTAAAAGCTTTAAGCTCTTCAGGACTTAAATCTCTGGACATTACCGCTACTCTGGCCTTTCCTTTCAGAAGGTCTAAAAAGCCCAGGTCTTCCTTCCTTGTAACTACCTTTAGGTGCGCTTCAGGATAATTAATCATGTATCCGTCGGCTAAGGCTTCCGTAACACTTTTAAAGGATTCATCAGTAAGGATTGTAAGATCTCCCTTATAATAGGATGGGGATTTGTCTTCTTTTTTACAGCTTACTGCAACTATACTTAAGACAAAAAGTATGATTACTTTAAAATTATTCTTCATTTCCTGAATTTTTTATTCTTGAAACCGCTCTGTAAATTCTAAAGATTCCATACAGAATCATAACACCTCCAAGAGGGTACGCTACAGTAGGCTCTAAAATAATAAAGAAGAATTTGTAAAAAATAACTACAATTCCTAAAACGATATAAAACAATCCCGTAACCAGGGATAACCAATTGAACATCATATAACAAAAATACCAAAAAAAATAAAAAGAGAAGCATATGCTTCTCTTTTTTAATTATTATTTAAAGATAAAAATTATCCTTCAAAATTCATTGTTAATGGTAATCTGAAACGGTAACGTACAGATTGTCCATTAATCTTAGCAGGAGCCCATTTAGTCTTAATAGACTTAATAGTTCTTACTGCTTCAGCATTAAAGTCTGAGCTTTTTCCACTCGCTTTAACGTCTGTAATACTACCGTCTCTTTCAACAACGAAAGTTACTTCAGCTTTTACAGTTCCTTCATCACCATTCATTGCAGATCCGTCAAAGTTACTAGACACTTTATTTCTAAAGGCATTAATACCTCCTGGGAATTCTGCAGTTTGCTCTACCTCTGTATACACCTGAGTGTCACTTACCTGAGGCTTAACTTCAGCAGTTGAAGTTTTAGTCCCCGTTGATGGTGGAGGTGGTGGAGGTGTGTAAGCCGGAGCTTTAACCCCCTCCTGATTTTGCAAACCAGTTGTTGTTTCTAATTGCTTAGAAATCGGTGGTGGTGGAGTTTCAATTTTCGGAGCTTTTACAGGCTCTGGAACCACGTTCTGAATTACCTCGATTTTCTCTTCTTTTGGAGGTGGAGGTGGTGGAGGTGGTTCTTCTTCTTTTGGCTGCTCAATAATTTTATCTTCCTGAAGAATTTCCACCAAATCAGCTTTTACTTCTTTCTTCTCTGGTGCAGTAAGTCTTTTAATCGTAAGATAAATAAAAGGAGACAAAGCCAAAATCAGGAATAGTGCCGTTCCGATAAGAAAAGATCTTGTCAGAAGTTTTGGATACTGATGTCTCAGATCATAGGCACCATATTCTTTGTTTCTATTTTCAAATACAATCTCGTCTAAAGTAAGATTCTGACTGTATACATTTTCATCTGCCATAGATTTACAATTTTATGGTTAAATTACTTTGTAGCTGGTGCAGCCGCAGCCCCATTATTCCCAACTTTCTTGTTATAAATAGCTACCTCCCAAGGTTTCAAATCGGTAACCCCGTATTGTTCACTTTTGGTAATTGCCATTTCGTCAAGAATATCAACAAAGTTTTTATATACAGCGTCATCTGTCGGCTTAATAATTACAGTAAATTTACTTTTATCAGCCGCATTTGCTTTTGCTTGCTCAATTACCTTTCTAACACCTTCTCTATCGAAAGTAGTTTCATTCAGATTCTGATCAGTTAAAGATGTATTATCTTGCTGATGCCAGAAAATTTTATTGTCTTTACCCAATAACAATGAAATTGAGTTAGAAAGTTTAATTTCAGTTGGAGGTGGTTTTTTATCTTTTTCTTTCGGTTTTGCCGGAAGACCCAAATCCATTACGTTAGGTTTACTAAACGTGGTTGTGAACATAAAGAAGGTGATCAATAGAAAACCCAAGTCCACCATCGGAGTCATGTCAACTCTGGTACTCTGCTTCTTGGAACGTACCTTGCCGCCCTTGGCGCCCTTTTCCTGTACTTGTACTTCTGCCATTTCTGCTCGATATTATTCGTTAGGTTTACCTTCTTGTGATGTAATCAACCAAAATTTAAGAAAATCAATATCTCTTAAACCTTCAAATAAGCTTTTCACTTTAGGGTATTGAGTAGTAACGTCTCCTTTAATCGCTAATTTGTATTCAGGATTTACGCTCAAACTTTGTTGTACCCAGTCTACTAACTGCTTATTTGTACTATCCATAGGAATCCCTGTAGGACTCTTAAAATTCTTCTGCTCGTCATCTGGCAAATCAAGATAGCTTTTAAGTTGGTTCATTGGAACCCCAATCGCTTGTACTTTTTGAAATGCAGCTTTTTCGTTGTTGTCAAAAGTAATACCATATTTTTGACCCATTTTATCTAAAAGCTGTAATCTCTCTGATGCATTCTCTACCGGTTGGAAATAGAATTTCCCGTCCGGAGTAGCGTTGATAGTCATTAAACTAGCATCAGGAAGTAACTTCTCTGATATTGAAGATGGCGGTTTAATCTGCTCCACGTCAGGTTTTTTAAACTGAGTGGTCAATATAAAGAATGTAAGTAGTAGGAACGCAACGTCACACATCGCGGTCATATCCGTCACTACTCCATGTCTTTTTGGTTTGACTCTCGCCATTATTTTTATTATTTTTAATTAAACTTCTTTTATTGCTAATGCAAATTCCTTGCTGGAAATTCTTAGTTGAATTCCGCGAAAGATTGTTGGATACTCATTGCGATCTCATCGATCTTATAAGTTAATCCATCAATTTTAGATGTAAAGAAGTTATAAAGGATAATAGCGATAGCTGAAGTACCAATACCTAAAGCCGTGTTGATCAATGCTTCAGAGATACCTGTAGAAAGTGCAGCAGCATCTGGAGTACCACCACCTGAACCTAATGCGAAGAATGCTTTGATCATCCCGATTACGGTTCCTAAAAGTGCTACTAATGTTGCAACTGTACCTAAAGTAGAAAGAATCATCATGTTCTTTTCCAACATTGGCATTTCAAGAGTTGTAGCCTCTTCGATAGCTTTGTTAAGAGCCACCATTTTTTGCTCTTTGTTTAAAGTCGTATCATGAGATAAAGCTTTGTAAGTCGTAAGACCTTCTTTTACTACATTACCTACAGAACCTTGTTGTCTGTCGCACTCTTCTAAAGCCTCATCAATTTTGTTTTGGTTTAATAAGCTTCTTACCTGAACAACGAAGCTATCCAAGTTTCCTTTTCCAGCTGCTTTACCAAGTACGAAATATCTTTCAAAAGAGAAAACGATTACAGTGATCATGAAAGTAATCAAGATTGGTACGATAACCCCTCCTTTGTAGATAATACCTAAAAACGACTCTGGGTGAATGTCTTTTCCTTCAACACTTGAAAAAGCTACAGATCCACTACCTAGTTTATCTGCATCTTTGAAGTTACCAGGACTCCCTAGCACGAATAAATAAATACAAACTCCTATAACGAATAAAATAGGAATAATAATAGCCGGGTTTAAACCTCCTGCCTTTCTAGCAATTACTTGCTCATCATTTTTTGAAACATTCATTTCCATATTTAACTAAATTATATTGTTTTAAAATTTTATCAAGTTGTAAATTAAAGGCAAAATTAATTAAAATACAATAGTCTCAAATAAACATTTTGCATTTTTTTGATAACGAAATATTATTACGATTTCGATAAATCAATTATTCTCTTTTTTTTTAATGATATTTCTCAGTATTTTTAAATACTTTAAAAATTTCAAAAAATTAAGCCTTCATTTTTTTTAATTTGCCAATGTTAATTTTTTTTTAAATTACAATATTCACAATTCTGTGAGGGACTACAATGATTTTTTTCGGGGTTTTTCCTTCCAAAATCTGTTGCATTTTGGGGTCATTAATCACCAAATCTTCTACTTGCGCGGGTGATAATTGAGCAGATAGGGATAATTTGAACCTCATTTTACCATTTACACTCACCGGATATTCAATTTCATCTTCTACTAAATATGATTCTATTAATTCAGGGAATTTTTCAAATTCAATAGAATCGGTATGTCCTAACAAACTCCAAAGCTCTTCACAAATATGTGGTGCATAAGGAGAAATGATAACGGCTAACGGCTCAAGAATATTGCGTTTGTTGCATTTTATTTTTTGTAATTCATTTACAGCGATCATAAATGAAGATACAGAGGTATTGAAAGAGAAGTTTTCGATATCGTAAACCACCTTCTTTATTAAAGTATGCAGAACTTTATATTCTGCTTTTGTCGGTTCTTCATCAGAAACTTCAAATACATCTCCGTTAAAATAAAGGTTCCAGAATTTTTTAAGGAATCCGTACACTCCACTTAGTCCCTGGGTATTCCATGGTTTCGATTGTTCCAATGGTCCTAAGAACATTTCATATAATCTTAATCCGTCCGCTCCATATTCTGCACAGATATCATCCGGATTTACGACATTATATTTAGACTTGGACATCTTCTCTACCTCGCGATCTGTAATATACTTTCCGTCTTCCAAAATAAATTCAGCATCAGCATAGTCGGGTCTCCATTGTTTGAATGCTTCAGTATCCAATTCATCAGATGTTCCTTTTAATAAGGATACATCCACATGAATCTTCTGTGTTTTATATTGAGTTGCCAATGATTTGGAAACATACTGATTTGTTCCTTCTACCCTGTACACAAATGCACTCATTCCCAAAATCATCCCTTGATTGATCAACTTTTGGAAAGGCTCATCCTGACTGATGTATCCTCTGTCCTTTAGGAACATATTCCAAAAACGGGAATACAGCAAGTGACCTGTTGCATGTTCACTTCCTCCTATATATAGGTCTACCTGTCCCCAATAATCAGTGATATCTTTTTTAGCAAAAACTTCTTCATTATGAGGATCCATATATCTTAAGAAGTACCATGAGCTTCCAGCCCAACCAGGCATGGTGGACAACTCTAATGGAAATACATTAACCTCATTGATTAATTCTGTAGCTACAACTTTTTGATTTGTCTCATCCCACGCAAAAAACTTAGCGTTTCCTAATGGAGGATCCCCGTCTTCTGTTGGTAAATATTTTTCAACTTCGGGAAGCTCCAAAGGCAAAGAAGACATTGGTAAAGTATATGGCATTCCATCCTTATAATATATAGGAACCGGTTCACCCCAATAACGCTGTCTTGAGAAAATAGCATCACGCTGTCTGTAATTTGTAGTTCCATGACCGATATTACGCTTCTCAACTTCGGCAATCATTTTTGCTTTAGCCTCATCGTAAGATAATCCATTCAGGAAATCTGAATTAACACAAACGCTGGTCTTAGAGTCAAAAGATTTTTCCTGAACATCTTCATCGGTCTCAACAACCTTTTTAATTTCAAGATTAAACTTCTTTGCAAATCTGTGATCACGTTCATCGTGAGCAGGTACTGCCATAACAGCTCCTGTTCCATATCCCATCAATACATAATCTGAGATATAAATCGGCATCTTCTCATTGCTGAAAGGATTGATTGCATAACTTCCGGTAAATGCACCACTCACGTTTTTTACATCAGACATTCTATCCCTCTCTGTTTTCTTAGAAGTCTCTTCTATGTAAGCATCAACTTCAGCCTTCTGAGCAGCCGTAGTAATGGTATCAACTAATGGGTTTTCCGGCGCAAGTACCATAAAAGTCGCTCCGAAAATAGTATCAGGTCTTGTGGTGAAAACCTCGATCTTTTCGTCGTGATTCTCAACATTGAATTTAACCTGCGCTCCCTGTGATTTTCCAATCCAGTATTCCTGCGAATCTTTTAAAGGTTGTGGCCAGTCTATTGTATTTAATCCCTCAAGTAATCTCTCAGAGTATGCGGAAATCCTCATACTCCATTGCATCATCTTTTTCTGAAATACTGGAAAACCTCCTCTTTCAGACTTCCCATCTTTTACTTCATCATTGGCTAATACTGTTCCAAGAGCAGGACACCAGTTAACCGTCGTTTCAGCTCTGTAAGCCAGACGATAATTTAATAAGATATCTTCCTTATCAATATCTGAAGCATTCTTCCACTCTTCTGCCGTGAAATCAAGTTCGTCATTTTGATTTGCATTTAAACCTTGTGTCCCTTTTTCTTCAAAATGCTGAATCAGCGTTTCTATAGGCTCTGCTTTATCGGTATCTTTATTGTACCACGAATGGAACAACTGGATAAAGATCCATTGTGTCCACTTATAATAGGAAGCATTTGAAGTTCTCACTTCCCTGCTCCAGTCAAATGAAAAACCAATTTTTCTTAATTGTTCTTCATACCTGTTAATGTTTTGTTCAGTAGTAATAGCAGGATGCTGTCCTGTTTGAATAGCATACTGTTCAGCAGGAAGTCCAAAGCTGTCATAACCAACCGGGTGAAGCACATTAAATCCCTGATGTCTTTTATACCTTGCATAAATATCAGATGCAATATATCCAAGAGGATGTCCTACGTGTAATCCTGCTCCTGATGGATAAGGAAACATATCGAGAACATAAAATTTGGGTTTATCTGTTGTATCGGAAGTTTTGTATGTCTGCTTTTCTTCCCAGTATTTCTGCCACTTTTTTTCTATCTGCTGATGATCGTAAAACACTTTATGTATAGATTTTATTTAAAATTAATCTTCAAAAAATTTGAAGAGGTACAAAAATAAAGATTTTAAAAGAAATAGAACTTTAATTTTTAATTAATTAGCATACTTTGATTTAAACAAAAAAATCTCATCCGAAGATGAGATCTGTATTCTTTATTTTCAACCTTATATATATTACTGAGGAATTCTCTTTAGTGTATATGTGGTAGACTTGTATAGATTAGGATCTGTAGTATCTTCAATGGTAAGATTCAGCGTCGTATCAGTGAGTGTAGTTACTTTTCCTTTGTCCGGAACTACTGTACCCTGATACTTGATTTCAATCCTCTTATCACTTGTACTATAGGTATAGGTAAAATTTCGGTCTGAAACAGTACTACATATTGCAGGGGTTCCTATTTCATCCTTATCGGTTCTTTTTCCGGTATTTCCTTCATTGAACAACCATCTTGATTCTTTCTGGCAAGTGGTAAAAGTAATTTCATCTGAAACCCCGGATCCGTTTGCCGGAATAGTGGTAATCACTTCTTTAACAGGTTGCCAAAGTCCGTTAATTGGAAATACCTGTTGAGTATCGTCGTCCTTACATCCGGTTGCTACTAATAATGATAAACCTGCAAATAGTAATGCTAATTTCTTCATGTATCAAATTTTTCAAGGCCTAAAATTATGATTTTTTTTAAATACTCTGTCATTTTTTTTAGGTTTTGCAATTATAATTTTCATTTTCTTAAAATTCCTTCAATAAAACAGATATTTTAAAACCTTATATTTGCATAAAAACACGTATGCCCGAGGTTTCCATAATCACTCCATGCTATAATTCTTCCAGATTTCTGGAAGAGACCATTCATTCTGTAATGAGCCAAACTTTTACAGACTGGGAGTGGCTAATCACTGATGACAAGTCTTTCGATAATTCTGTGGATATAATCCGTAAGGTAAATGATCCAAGAATAAAGTTATCTGTTGCGGAAAAAAATGGAGGTGCAGGACATGCTCGAAATTTATCTCTTGAAAAAGCAACCGGAAGATTTATTACTTTTCTGGATGCCGATGACTACTGGGAGCCTGATTTTTTAGAAGAGATGATCAGCTTCATGAAGCGCGAAAATGCTGAAATTGCCTATTCCAATTATGCGAGATGCAATGAACAGCTTATTCCTCAGATTGAAGATTTCAAAGCAGACAAGGAAGTAACTTTTGACAATTTACTGAAAACATGTCGATTATCCCTCCTATCATCGATGTATGATTCCCAGAGGGTAGGCAAAGAATACTTTCCGGAAGGCAGCAAACGGGAAGATCATGTTATGTGGCTCAATTTACTAAAGAAAATTCCTGTGGGAAAACCCCTTCCAAAAACTATGGCAAAATACAGGATGCATTCAACGAGTGTTTCCAGAAAAAAACAGCATATCGTAAAAGATCAGTACCTTGTGTACAAAGATTTCATGAAGTTTTCTACGTTAAAGTCTCTATATTATACTGCCAACTGGGCGTTGAACGGGTTTATGAAATATTCTAAAATTTTTAATTAATGGAGTATTCAAAAGAATTCAAAGCAGCACTGAGTAATTTCTCTTCTATAGAAAAAGACCGTTTGATCTTCAGACTTCTTAAAAAAGACAAGCTCCTTTCTAAAAAACTATATTTTGAGTTAATTGATACAGAAACAACGGATCAGAAAAGATCCCAGATGGAAGATATCATTGAAGAAAAAGTTCTTTTCGCATCTAAATATATTACTAATCCAAAATATTTCCTGGTTCTTATTAGAAAAATAAGCGCTGAAATAACTGAACACATAAAAGTTACTACCGATAAATTCGGTGAAGTATCACTTCACCTGTTTCTCATCAACAGAATTTTAGACCAAAATTCTCAGCTCAACCATCAAAGGTTCGATGCTGTATATAAGCTTTACATTTATATAATCAATAAAGCAATAAAGGTGCTTCTTACTATACAAAAGCTTGATGAAGATTACTGGATTGAGTTCGATGAGCAATTGAGTGAACTGGAAGATAAAATTCAAAATAACCGCTACCTACAGAAACTTTGTATCAATAATAGTTTTGATATTAGATGGCTTAAATCTGACCGTATTCCTGAAAATCTGGATTTAATCATTAAAGAGATCAAAAGCCAGGGATTCTTAAAATAATGTCATCTTTTCAATAATAAGCTCCGAAGAATCGGGTTTATCATCTACAAATTTTCTGGCACTTTGAGACATATCTTCAATTACCTCTTCATTATGGGTTAAAAAAAGAATAAAATCCGCAGCCAAATATTCGGTTTCAAAAGATTTGCCTCCATCTGCTGAAATCAGTTCATCTGCTTCAGGGTTTTTTCTGTAGTGGTTTCCGAAAACAACAGGAACACCAAAAGCCGCCGCTTCAAGAATATTATGAAGACCTGCATCATGAAACCCACCTCCCACTACGGCAATATCAGCATAAGAATATAATTTTGATAGCAGCCCGATGCTATCAATAATCAACAGCTGAGGATTGAAAGCCGAAAATCCGGAATCAGAAATCTCACTGTACAATAAGGCATTGGGAAACATCTGCTTTAAGTTCTGGACTCTTTTTAAATCATGAGGAGCAATAATAATTTTCACATCCTGATTCATTACAGAAACCAGCTCTGCAATTTTTTCTTCAGCATGCCACGAACTTCCGAAAACAATGGTTTTTTGATCTCCTGTAAAGTCTTTGATAAATTTTACATGATGATCCCTGCTCCTAAGTTGCTTAACCCTGTCAAACCTTGTATCTCCTGTTATAGAAGATTTTACCAATCCTATACTTTTAGCCAGAGCGTAGGAAAATTCAGTCTGATGAAAAAACCAATCAACGTTTGACTGAAGCTGTTTAACAAACCATTTCCCGTAAGATGTAAAAAATGATTGCCTTTCATAGAACAGTGCAGAAATCACATAAATTCTGGCATTCCTTTTTTTTAGTTCAGCTAAAAGATTATACCAATAATCATATTTAACCGTAAAGAATAGTTCAGGGCTGAACTGTGCAACAAACTCGCTTACAGATTTTTTTGTATCAAAAGGAAGATAGCAAACAACATCAGCGATATGTTTTTTCCTGATAACATTTTCATATCCTGAAGGTGAAAAAAATGTAATCAGAATTTTATGTTGTGGAAAAATCTCTTTCAGCCTTTCAAGAACGGGAAGCCCCTGCTCATATTCCCCCAGACTTGCTGCGTGCATCCAGATTACCTTATCCGTTTTTGAAAATGAAGATTTTACAAGTAATAAAGAATGTTTTCGTCCCTCAATTCCTTTTTTAGTTTTCTCATTGAACAACGAAAATACTTTCATTCCGAAAATGAGGATATTAATTAGTATGTTATAAATAAAAGACATCATCTATTTTTCAATTTCAACCCGGTCATTATTTGTTGAAGGACAAGAGATCACTAAAAACTCAAGTTCTTCTTCTGTATCATTAAAAATATAATGTTGCGCTTTCGGCTCAATAGAAATACTTTCACCCGCTTTTATAAAAAACTTTTCCTGATCAATTTCAAATGAAGCCTCTCCCTTAAGAATATAAAAGAATTGGCTAGCTCTATTATGAAAATGAAGTTTTTCAGAGGTTCCCGAAGGCATTTTTTCCTGCTTTACAGAAAGCTCCTGGGTATCCTTCAGTACCCAGCTATCACAATGCTCTCCCCATATATAGTGATCAGAATTATTTTTGGATTTTATCATATTTTCCTTTTTTAAACATTACAAATATGTTTGTCCCTATTACAAGGATCATCAAGCCTAAAAAAACGAAAAACATATTACCCAAAGTACTTGTTCTGTTTTCAGCTATCCAAACGGTTTCTAAAAGAGTATACCCAAACAACAATAGCAGAGGTAGCAGAATACTGTATGCAAAAAGCTCTAAAGATTTTTTATTTCGGAAGTGATCCGGAATAGTAAGCATGGGAGAGTTGGGATCTCTGGTAACCGCAAAAAGAATAAAAGATAAGAAGGTAGCAATAGAAGATAAAATCCAAATTGTCCTTTTATGATCGTAACCGTCAATTCTTCCGTTAACCATAAAATGAGTAGGAATAATTTCCGGTAATTCTGCATATTTCCATCCGGTAAAAATCCAAATTGAAATAAGCAAGAGAATATTTACAATGAGTAATGGTTTACCAGACATGCTTCGGTTATTACAAAACTTTTTTAATCACTCTTAATTTATGGGTATGACTGTTCAATTCCTTATTGAAAATTCCGGAGGAATCAAGGGTGTCAATTCTTACCTTACCAGAGGCATGAATGATCTTCTGATTTTCTAACATAATTCCAACGTGAATAATTTTCCCTTCGGCATTTTCAAAGAATGCCAGGTCTCCGGGCTGACTTTCCTCAACAAAGGTTAAAGGTTCCCCCACCTCTGCCTGCTGATAGGTATCTCTCGGAAGCTTGATGTCGTGAACTTTATACACCAATTGTGTAAAGCCTGAACAATCTACCGCAAAAAAGCTTTTTCCTCCCCATAAATAAGGAACATTAAGAAATTCTTTTGCCGTTAAAGCAATGCTTTCCCGAATATCATGACTTCTCCTTGAAGCCACAGCCGGAAATTCAACTTCTGATCCCATAGAAAGCAATGTTTTACCATCATTCATCAATACAGAGGAGAAATCTTCCGTAATCAGAGTAACTTTTCTCTTTTCAAGTTCTTCGTCTGATACCGGTTTTATCTGTTTAGTATCCATCCATCCTTCATAGCCATCATAATGCATTTTTATTTTGGTCCAGTTTTTATTCACTTCCAAAATATCAGCACTTTCACCAAACAATATTTCTGTTACAATCTCTGCTTTGTCCGAGTTTTCTGCACGGACAGGAGCTACAGTAACAATACAGATTCCTTTATTCATCAACTTTCTTTATATATTAAATGACTAAGGATTTGAAAATTAAAAAATTTAAATTTCAAACCTCTCTATTTACTTCCTTCGAAGGAAATTAACCCCATCACGCAAAGGTAAAATAAGATTTTCAAAATCTTCATCTTTTGCAATCAAATCATTTAATTCTTTAATGACCTCGGTAGATCTTTGTTTTGGGTTTTCTTCCAATACTTTACCGTACCATAGAACATTATCAAACAATACCACTGATCCGGATTGGGTATGGGGTTTTATTAATCTGAAATATTCTGCATAATTATCCTTATCTGCATCGATAAAAACAAGATCAAAAATCTCATTTGTTTCTTTTAAGAAGTCTTTTGCATCCTGAAGTTTAAAATAGATCTGCTCCGAAAATTCACTTTCAGAAAAATACTTTCTTGGAAGGTAAGCCAGGTCTTCATTAACATCCAATGTTGTAATTTTTCCTTCTTTGGATAAGCCCGTAGCTAAACAAAGGGTGGCATATCCCGTAAAAGTTCCTATTTCAAGAATATTTACTGGCCGCAGCATCTGGGAAATAATCGTTAAAAGCCTTCCCTGCTGATAACCGGATATCATATGCGGCTGTGTTGTTTTCTGGAAAGTTTCTTTTCTTAATCTCTTCAGAATTTCAGGTTCGGAAGAAGCGTGGGTCTCCAGATACCTATCCATTTCCGGGTTCTTTTCTTCAAAAAAACTCATGTTATCGATTTTTGTTATTCAAATTTAATTAAATAAAAGAAAAAATGGTGGTATTGTGGATAAAAGATACAATTTAATCATGGGAAAATCACCCTGCTAAAATACCGTAAAAACACGGGTGTTTTAGCAGACTTGACATTAGTACCTTTGCTAAGCAGCAAACGCAAAAACATCATAAACATGGAAACAGAAGAAAGCCTAACTAAGAAAAAGAGAAAAGCTACAGGATCATTAGAGAATGTATCTTCTGAAAAAACTAAACGCAAATTATCCGATTCATTTATTAAGCGAATTATTTCATTATTGAAACAAGAAGAATTAGTTTGATTAAAATAATAAATCCCGAATTTCTCCGGGATTTATTTATGTTTATGTATTTCAAGTATTATTTCTTAGGAGCAATATCCATCAGTTTCATAAACTCATCAAGCTTAGGCATAATGATAATTTCAGTTCTTCTGTTTTCTGCTCTTCCTGAAACACTCATGTTCGTTGCTTTAGGATTGTATTCTGAACGACCTCCAGCTGTAATTCTTGAAGGATCTACACCAAACTGAGTTTGCAGCACCTTAGCAACCGCAGTTCCTCTCAATGCAGAAAGATCCCAGTTGTCTCTTGGTAAATTAGCAGAGCTCAAAGGAGCATTATCAGTATTCCCTTCAATAAGTACGGAATATTTATCGTAATCGTTGATCACTTTAGCTACTTTTCCTAGTACTTCCTGAGCTGCGGGCAGAATGTTATAATCTCCTGTTTTGTACAACATTTTATCTGAAAGGGAAATCATTACAACTCCTTTCAATACTTTTACCTGAACATCTTCATCGGTTACATTATCCAAAGATCTTTTCAGTTTATTTGACAATGCTAAATTCAGACTGTCATTTTTAGCATTATTAGAAATCAATTGTTTGATGTATGAGTTTGAAGCATTAATCTCACCTACCAGTTTATCAATATTTGCAGAGCTTTTTCCTGTATTGGATAAGCATGCATCTAAAGATGACTTCAGAGCATCATGCTGGCTTTTTAGTAAACTATTTTCACCGGATAATGCGGAGTTTTGAGATTTCAGATCCTGAATCTCTCTTTGTCTTTCGCCAATATTTTCAATGCACTGTTTGTAGTTCGAACTTAGTGCATCATACTGTTTTTTGCTGACACAAGATGTCATTCCCAACGCCATCGCAGAAACTGCTAAAATTTTTAATATCTTCATAAATAATCTTTTTTAGACGGATCAAAGTTAGAAAATTCAATTGAATTATATGAATTATCTTTGCACAAATGAAATTCTCAACAGTTATGTTGAAAAAATTAAGTATTAAAGAACAGCTGCAAAATCTGGTTAACTCACCCGAAAAACACAATTATCTTTTAGCGGTAAGCGGAGGTGCAGATTCCATGGTTTTAGCTTTTCTATTCAGTAATCTGGGTCTTAATTTTCAGATTGCACATATCAATTACAAACTTCGGGGTAAGAACTCTGATTCGGATCAGAAAGTTGTTCAGGATTTTTGCCAGGCCAATGACATCAGATTTCATTTATATGAGGTTTCGGAAGAAGATCAACAACCTGAAAATTCCATTCAGCTTTGGGCCAGGGAACTCCGGTATCAATTTTTTAAAAAGGTACAAGAGGCTGAAAAGCTGGAATACCTGGTAACCGCACATCACCTGAATGATCAACTAGAAACATTCATCATTAATCTGTCAAAAGCAGCAGGGATTAACGGATTGAGCGGCATTCCTGCTAATGAGAACAAAATCCTGCGCCCTCTTTTAGGTTATTCCAAAGAAGAGATTTATAGTTTTGCAAAAGAAAACAATATTGAATACAGAGAAGATGCGTCTAATAAAAAAAACGATTACTTAAGAAACAAAATCAGAAATGAAATTGTCCCGAAACTTCTTGAAACTAATGATCATTTTTTAGAAAATTTTAAAAAAAGCTCTTCTTACCTGAATCAGGCAAAAGATTTTATACAAAAACAAATAGAAGAAGTAGAAAATAGTATTTCTACATTTAACCTGGAAAAGAGAATCTTATCTAAGCAAAAGCTGGCTAAAGAAAGTGATTTTATAAAGTTCGAAATTTTAAAAAAATACGGATTCAACAAAGAAAAAGAAATCAGGAAAATTTTCACCGCCTCTACAGGAAGTTCTTTTTTTTCCAATGATTATCAACTGATGGTTAATCGGGATGAACTTATCATAATCAATAAGGTTGATAAAAAAGAGGAAGAACAGATAATTTTAATTGAAAAGTTTGATTTCAATAAAGTTTCAGTTGATATCAATCTTGCCACATTCATTACAGACAGTAGTGAGCACAGCAAGAGTTTCAAATGGTCTTTTGATGCAGAACAGCTTCAATTCCCATTAATTTTAAGGAAAAAAGAGGAAGGTGATTTATTTTATCCATTACTCTTTTCGGGAAAAAAGAAAGTTTCCAAGTTTTTTAAGGATGAAAAATTATCTATTTTAGCGAAGCAAAAAATTTGGGTATTGGCGGACGGCAATAAAAACGTCTTAGGCATTATTCCTTACAGACAAGACAGAAGATTTGTGTGTACAGAAAAAACAAAGCATACCCTAAACCTTTTTAATGAAAAGTAAAAAATGAAAAGTAAATTTAAAGCATGGCTGTTATTAGCTTTGGTATTCTTATTTTCAGGACTCAATGCACAGATCAAAAATCCTGTAAAATTCAAGTTCACGATCAATGATCTGGGAAATAATCAATACGAGGCAGTTCTTAATGCAACGATGGAAAGTGGTTGGCATATTTACTCGAGAGATATTCCTGAAGATACAGGGATTCCCACAGAATATAAAGTTTCGGGAAAAAACATTGAACTGATTGGAAAATTTCAGGAGGTTGGAAAGAAGCATGAAGAATTCTCTGAGGCTTTTGGCGGAACGATTGTTTTCTATTCAAACTCGGCAGGCTTTAAACAAAAATTCAAACTTAAAGATCCTACAAAACCCGCAGATGTCACCTCGGAGATCACTTATCAAACGTGTGATGACAGGGTATGTCTGGCTCCCAATACATTAGAATTCAATCAAAAGGTCACTCCAAAAGGAGCAACTGAAGAAGCAACCCCTGAAGCTGTTTCAGAAACAGTTAAAGATTCTGCAAAAACGACTGTAACTGCTGTAGAAAATCCGTCTAAAGACGAAATTGTCGTATCACAGGTTTCGCATCTGGATCCTAAAAAATTGAAAATAGAAACAATAGATTTTAAAAAGCCTTTAACGGATTGTGGTACTAAGTCTTCAAAGGTTGATGAAAACTACTGGACGTATTTATTTTTAGGATTTATCGGTGGATTAATAGCCTTATTAACTCCTTGTGTTTTTCCAATGATCCCTCTAACGGTATCATTCTTTACTAAAGGAAATAAAAATAAAGCTAAAGGAAAAAGAGATGCTCTTATCTATGGTTTTTTCATCCTGCTTATATTTGTATTGTTAAGTGTTCCGTTCCATTTAATTAATGGAATTGCAGGAAATATCTTTAATGAAATTTCAACAAGTGTTTGGCTTAATATAGCGTTCTTTATCATATTTATTTTCTTTGCCGGAAGCTTCTTCGGATACTATGATATTACACTACCAAGCGCTATTGCCAATAAATCATCCAAGGCTGAAGAAGCAGGAGGTATCATTGGGATCTTCTTTATGGCTCTTACACTGGTGATTGTTTCATTCTCATGTACCGGACCTATTTTAGGAAGTTTATTAGGGAGTGCTGTTACCGGATCTACCAATGTACCGATGTTACTAACTTTTGCATTGGCTGGTTTTGGTTTGGCCTGGGCAATTATTTTCGGACTTTTAGCATTATTTCCTCAAGCTTTGCAGAGCCTTCCTAAATCAGGAGGATGGATGAATACAGTAAAAGTAGTGCTAGGTTTCGTGGAACTCGCATTGGCTTTAAAATTCCTATCAAAAGCAGATCTTGTTTCTAAAACATTTTTATTAAAAAGAGAATTATTTATTGTTATCTGGATCATCATTACAATTGGTCTTGCTTTATATTTATTTGGACTGATCAGATTCCCCCATGATGATAAAAAACCCAAAATATCCATCACCAGAAAAATATTGGGAGTATTGGGAATTGGATTTGTAATCTATCTGATCCAGGGATTGATCCCTTCTGAGCGTCCAAAACTTCAGTTACTGAGTGGTATCCTTCCTCCGCTTAACGTTAGCTATTTCCATAATGAAAAGGACGGAATTCTGGGAATGCATCCGGAACATGACTTTTTCAGCGCTGTAGAATTAGCCAAAAAAGAAAACAAACCCATTTTGATTGACTTTACAGGATATGGTTGTGAAAACTGTAGAAAAATGGAAGAGTTTGTCTGGAGCGAACCCGACATTTTACCCATCCTTCAAAACGATGTCATTCTTGCTTCTCTGTATGTTGACGACAAAGAAGAACTTCCGGAAGATCAGAAAACCAAAATTGATCTGGGAGACGGTCAAATTAAAAAAGTAAAAACAATCGGAGACAGATGGAGTTTATTCCAGCAGGTTAATTTCAATAACAATTCCCAACCCCATTACGTTTTGGTAACTCCGGGCGGAAAGGTAATCAATACTCCTGTATCAGGTTATATGCCGAAAGAGGAGTTTAAAAAATTCCTGGAATGCGGAGTAAATTACTACAAACAGAATAAATAGTTTACCAATTAAAATATTACAGCCCTGTCAATTAAATTGACAGGGCTTTTTACACTTATTAGAAAAATGTCTACACTTACTTATTGAAATAAATAAACCCAATAATTTTTATTTATTTTTAGAATAAAAGTATACATGAAAAATCTATTTTATCTTTTATTTTTCACTTTAAATTTTCTTTCTTTAAGCGCCCAGGCACCTTCCATAGTATGGCAGAAGACTTTTGGAGGTACAGGTAGAGAAGAGTTTTTTGATATCCAGACAACCAATGACGGCGGATACATCACTATTGGGGATACTACCTCTTCAAATGGCGACGTAACTACAAACCATGGAAGCACAGACCTTTGGATTGTAAAAGTAAACAGTTCCGGTACCATCCAATGGCAAAAAACGTATGGCGGAAGCAATATAGACAGAGGATTTAAGATTCAGCAGACCACTGACGGCGGATATATCGCCATTGGATCCACAAGTTCCACGGATGGGGATATTATGGGAAATCATGGAGGATATGATTTATGGATACTTAAACTTGATGACTCCGGCAATATTGTATGGCAAAAAACACTGGGTGGTAGTGCTGATGAAGATGGAGTTGATATCCAGCAGACAAATGAAGGAGGATATATTGCTATAGGATCTACCTACTCTACAGATGGTGATATTACAAGTAATCACGGACAAAGGGATATGTGGATCATCAAATTAGACAGTTCCGGAAATACACAATGGCAAAATACGTATGGTTTTCTTTATCAAGACGATGGAAATCAGATCAGGCAAACTCCGGATGGAAGTTATGTCGTTATCGGAAGTTACAACTTTTCTTCAACCGACACTTCGGATTTCTGGATTCTGAAATTAGACCCATCAGGAGTTGTTATCTGGGAGAAAACATATGGCGGAACATCAAGGGAAAACCCGTACGATATACAAAACACCAGTGATAACGGATATATACTTGTAGGCTACACTCAATCCAGTGATGGAGATATAACAGGAAATCACGGTCAGGGTGAAGTATGGATGCTGAAACTCAACTCGTCAGGTGACCTGCAATGGCAGAAAACATTTGGAGGAACGTCTTCTGATTATGGAGAAGCCATCCAACGGACCTTGGATGGCGGATATATCATTGCCGGAAACGCCCAATCAACCAATGGAGATGTGACGGGTAATCATGGAAGCAGTGACTTCTGGATTATTAAGACTGACTCTTCCGGAAATATCATGTGGCAAAAATCGTTGGGAGGCACCAGTAATGAAATGGGCAGAGGTATTATAGAGATTGCTGACGGGACCTATATTGTAGTTGGCGGAACCTATTCTACCGACGGGGATATCACCATTAATAAAGGGCTTAACGATGGCTGGATGGTAAAAATCCAAACTGAACAGCTAAGTACCGCAGAAAATAATATTAAAAACAATATTTCCTTGTATCCTAATCCTGCAAAAGATCTTATTTATCTGGATAACCTGCCTACGGGAACTACGGTACAGATAACAGATATGTCGGGAAGAAAATTGCAAAGTCAAAAATATAATAATAAAAAAAGCTCTATTAATACCTCTCAATTAACCAATGGCATTTATATTATCCACGCTGAGCATAAGGGAAAAAATATTTTATCTGAGAAATTGATCATAGAGAAATAACACATAACCTCTTAATTAATCATAAAATATTAGTAAAATAAAAAACGCTAAGGTTTCTTTATGCTAAACATTTAATAAATTTTAAAAAATTGTGAGATTTTGAAAAATCAGGTACAAACTTTGTATGGATTCCTTCAGATAAAGAACAATAATTCAATCTTTATCAAATAACCGTTTAACATTTAAAAATTGTACTTATGGCTGAAGTTATCGCACAAGAAAAATCAGGAGGAAAACAACGGAAAAAATTAATCCGCGTGGACATGACTCCAATGGTAGACTTAGGTTTTTTATTAATAACCTTTTTCATGTTTACAACCAATTTTACAAAACCCAATGTAATGGATCTGGGATTGCCGGCAAAAAGCCCAAATCCACCAACAAATGTAGTTGACAACAAAAACCAGGTTACATTTATTATCGGAAAGGATAATAGGATATTTTATCATCAGGAGACAAAAGGAGATTTAAACACCAGCAATCTCAAAGAAACCGATTATAATGGGGTTAATATTTCAAAAATCATTTCGAAGGCTTACAATGACGCACCTATAAAAGATAATTTCACAATTATCATTGAACCTACAGATGATTCTAATTATAAAAATTTTGTAGATATGCTGGACAACATTGCCATCTCTAAAAAGGAACGTTATGGAATCACCGACATGAAACCTTGGGAAAAGAAAGTTTATGAAGAATTAATAAAATAAAACAGAAAGGGCATTATAATAGTGCTCTTTTTTATTTACTTTTGAGAATACAATTTTTATTCTTCGATGAAAAATATACTAATGATCGCTGCAATTACAGCCCTACTTTTTTCTTGTTCAAAAAAAGAAACACAATCAACCCCAAACCAAACAGATAGCGTCAAAATTATCGATTCTATTAATGCTGCCCGTACAAAAATAAATGACAGCATTAGAAGTAAAAACCATTTCAAAGACTTTAGCGGAGATCATCAATTCACGCATAATCTCATCAAAAAAGCAGGCTCTGTCAATTTCAAAAAAACAGAGGGTGAAAAGGATCATTATAAAGTTCTTGGAGATATAAAATCAGGGAAAGATCATGTACATATTGAAGGCTATATGAAAGTTGTTTCCGACAAGCATATGAATTTCACAGGAAGTATTTCGCAAAGCATCTCTGAAAACGAAAACGGGAAAATAGATATAAGAAAGGGTACAAAAACTTTCTTATCTAAAGACGGCGGAAAAACCTGGAGGCTTCAGGATATGGTAAACGGCTCAGGATTTGTAGACTATATCGATATTCACTTTTAATTCTGAACACATGCTGAATTTTGAAAAAACAGGAAACGGAAAGGAAATTTTAGTACTACTCCATGGCTTCATGGAAAATCTTTCTATCTGGAGTGATATGGAGCCGCACTTATCTAAAAATTTCACCCTTTTAAAAATAGATCTCCCTGGTCACGGAAAATCAGAAATTTTGGCTGACGTTCATACGATGGAGCTTATGGCTGATGAAGTAAAAAAGGTTCTAAACGATCAAAAGCTTGAAAAAGTTCACCTGTTAGGACATTCTATGGGAGGCTATACTTCATTGGCATTTGCTGAAAAATATCCCGAATCAATAAAAAGTCTTACCTTATTTTTTTCCACCTACTTTCCGGATGATGATGAAAAGAAAAAACAACGTATAAAAAGCTACAGAATTATTCAGGAAGCATTTCCTAATTATGCAAAGGCCGGAATTCCTAATTTATTCAACCCTAACGAAAGAGATATTCTTGAAGGCAAAATAGAAACAGCTCTGGAAGTTGCACTGTCTACCAATAATATGGGAGCATTAGCCTGCGTAAAAGGAATGGTAGAACGAACGGACAAAAAACATGTTCTGGAAAATCTTGAGGCTAAAATATTAGTCCTCTCAGGAAAGCATGATAATGCAGTAAAAACAGAAACAACCATCAATAACCTTCCGGACAGGACGAATATAAAATCATACATTCTGGATTGCGGACATAACGGACATTGGGAAAAACCAGGCATTTGTGCAGAGATCATTAATACTGAACTTCTTCATAATATGCCGAAAAACTTAGTTTTATAAACATTTAGGCTTTTTGTTATCCAACACGAGCCATATTATTACTAAATACAGTCAAGCTATTTTATCCTCAATAAGCCCAATTAAGGTTCTGAAATTTCTTGTATATTAGTGAAGATTAATTTTCTCAATGAGCTTATTCTCCTTCAACAAAAAGAAACCTGTAATCGGCTTGACACTTTCCGGTGGAGGCATGCGTGGAATTGCCCATATTGCTGTTTTAAAAGCGTTGGAAGAATTCAATCTTAAACCCGATATTATTTCAGGTACCAGCGCCGGTTCTATTGTTGGCGCTTTTTATTCTTTTGGAAAAACTCCCGATGAGATGATGGAAATCGTTAAAAGCACCACTTTTTTTTCCAGGTCTTATTTAAAACTTTCCAAAAATGGCATTTTCAGCTCAAATTTTATTTTAAAACTATTTACAGATCACTTTCCTGAGGATGATTTTAAAATCCTGAAAATCCCTGTTTATGTGGCTGCAACAGAAATGACCCACGGCATTGTAAGCTTCTTTTCAGAAGGACCACTTTTTCAACCTCTTTTAGCATCTTCAAGCGTTCCTTTTATACTTCCACCCGTAAGGATTGGAGAAAAAATATATGTAGATGGTGGCGTTTTAGACAACTTACCCATAGAACCAATCATTGATAAATGCGATTTCCTGATTGCATCACATGTGAATTCGATCAGTTATGATGAACTTAAAAAAATGAGTCTGCTAAAGGAATTTGATAGAATTCTCCATTTAGCCATTGCAAAATCGGTTTATTCTAAAGTGAATTCATGTAAGATCTTTCTTGATCCTCCTAAAATGACCAAGTTCAGCTTATTTAACAAAAAATATATGGATGAAATGTTTCAGCAGGTGTATGAATATACATGTGCAGAACTGGAAGACAAGGGATACAGAAAATTAAAAATTGACAATTGAAGCCAGGTTTAATGCTATTTGATTCGTATCTTCCTTCTTCTGTTTCATTTTACAAATTCTCTTCAGCCACTCTGTTTTTAAATATTTCAAGAGTATCCGGTAAAGAATCATTTGATTTACCTCCTGCTGCGTTGATATGCCCTCCTCCATTGAAATACTTCCTTGAAAACTTATTAACATCAACATCATCTTTACTTCTGAAAGAAATTTTGATAAAATCTTCATACAGGTCTTCCATGAAAAATGCAGACATTTTCACTCCGATAATGCTCAATCCATAATTAACAAAACCTTCAGTATCTCCTTTTTGGAACCCATATTCCTGAAGTTCTTTTCTTGTTAAGTATAAAACAGCCACTGTACCCTCATTTACCACTTCTATTCTTCCTAATATCAGAGCTAAAAGATGCAGACGGGAAACGGTATTGGTATCCCAAGTATTAGATGTAATAACGGAAGGATCAGCTCCTTTTTCAATGAGGTTAGCAATAATACGGTGTGTCGTGGCGCTTGTTGAGCGGAAACGAAACCCTCCTGTATCAGTCATGATCCCGGTATAAAGACACTCTGCAATATCTTTATTAACCAAATCCTCATCCTCCATTGCTTCAATAAAATGATAGATCATCTGGGAAGTTGCAGGGATAATGGTATCTGAATATACATAGTCAAACTCTTCAGGCTGCTGATGGTGATCAATGAGAATTTTTTTTGCGGTAGCTTTTACCAGCCAGTCTCCAAGAATGCCAATTCGTGAAGGTGAATTGAAGTCTAAGCAAAAAATAACATCTGCATCACTAATAAGATCAAATGCAACCTTTCTTTTATATTCAGCAACGATATTCTTTCTGGCTTCAGGCATCCATTTCAAAAATTTAGGAAAATCATTAGGCACAACCACTTCTGCCATTATGCCTTTTGCGTGCAAATAATGTTTTAATCCTAAACTGGAACCAATAGCATCTCCATCCGGATTATAATGGGTAAGGATAACTATTTTATTTTCAGGCGTAAGAAGATTCTTTATTTCTAAAAGTTCAGTAGGTGTAAACATCATTATGTTCTTTAAATTTGAGTCTCCAAAGATAGAGCTTTTAAATAAATGAGACATACATTAATTTAAATAAGCTGAGGGACCCTATTTATAGTGAACTTTTCTAATATCACCTTCAGAAACGCTTAAATTAATTTCAAAAAAAAACAATATAAATTTGTAACTTCTAAAAAAATATTTATCTTTGCAACCTGAAAAATAAATAGATAATTACGATTTAAATATATAGTAATGAGTAAAAGAACATTCCAGCCATCAGAAAGAAAAAGAAGAAACAAACACGGTTTCAGAGAAAGAATGTCAACGCCAAACGGTAGAAGAGTTTTGGCTGCAAGAAGAGCTAAAGGCAGAAAGAGTTTAACGATAAGTGCATCTCGCGCTAAGAGATAATCTCGAAATTATCATATACAAATCATGCTTGAAAATAAGTTTTTCAGGCATTTTTTGTTGTTAAAATTTACTAAAATTTAGGTTCTTTAAGTTTCTTTTTTCTATTTTTAAAATCTGAAAAGATTTTTTTTAGAAATCGCCCTCTTAAAATTAAATTATGCCACATACAAATATCTCAGGAGACAGCATTATAAGTTTACAGCATGCAAAGATTGCTCAAAAAAACTTCACTGTTCTTTCTGACGTTAATCTCAATATTAAAAAAGGAAGATTTTGCTATCTTATCGGAAAAACAGGATCAGGAAAAAGCTCACTTTTAAAGACATTGTACGGGCATATTCCATTGGCATCAGGACACGGAGATGTAGTAGGTTTTGATCTTGCTAAAATGAGAACTTCTGACATCCCTAACCTGAGAAGAAAATTAGGAATTGTTTTCCAGGACTTTCAGTTACTTTCAGACAGAACAGTGGAAAAGAATTTAAAATTTGTTCTTGAGGCTACAGGATGGAGTGATAAAATCAAAATGGAAGACCGTATCAACGAAGTTCTTGGAAGCGTGAACATGAAGAGCAAAAAGCATAAAATGCCACATGAACTTTCAGGAGGAGAGCAACAACGTATAGCTATTGCAAGAGCTTTATTAAATCATCCGGATCTTATTCTTGCGGATGAGCCTACCGGAAACCTTGATCCGGAAACGTCTAATGAAATCATGACTTTACTTAAGCAGGTTGCTTTAGAAAACGGAGCTGCAGTAGTGATGGCTACTCACGATTATCATATGATCCAAAACTTCCCTGGTGAAGCGATCAGATGTGAAGATGGAAAGGTATCCGTACTTGATACTACGGAATTATTCGAATAATTTTCATTTACTAAAAACATGAAACTCTTTAGTGAGTTCTAAATATTGGTCCGAGTATTTTCTCGGACTTTTTTCTATCACCAATTCAGAGTCTTCGGCCTCACCTTCCCTTATTGAAAATTCCAATATCAGTCTTTTAACTTTTGAATGTTCAATTCCTTTGATCTGAATTCTTCTGAACAAAAACAAATGATATTCTTTTGCAAGACCAATAAAATCCACTCCCACCTCAACAGGAATGATCACCGAAAAAACACCCTTTTCAGACAACAACGACGGAATTCTGGAGATTAGTTCTCTGAAATTCAACTCAATTGTCTGCCTGGCAATTTTATCTTTACCGGAATCAGACTCTTCAAAATACGGAGGATTGGAAACAATAAGATCAAATGTATCTTTTGATTCAAAAGTTTTAAAATCCTGATGAATATTTTTCAATCTTTCACTGAAAACCGAATTCCGGAAATTCTTCCGGGTTAATTCAACAGCACCAATCTGAATATCCAACCCTAAAAACACAGCATTAAGATTCCTTTGAGCAAGCATTAAAGATATCAAGCCTGTACCGGTTCCTACCTCAAGAACTTTGGCTGCCCGATCGACACTAGCTAAAGCACCTAACAAAACACCATCAGTCCCTACACGAAAAACATCCGGGGATTGCTGAATATCAAACTGCTTAAACTTAAAAGGTTTCACTATAGATTGGTCGGTAGTGTTATAGTAAATGTGGAGCCTTTATCAACTTCTGATTTTACAGAAATTTCACCTTTATAATCTTCCACCATTTTTCTTACCATGGAGAGGCCTAATCCCATCCCACTGTTTTTGGACGTGAAATTAGGTTCAAAAATCCTTTCATACATATTATCCGGAATACCTACTCCGTTATCCTGCACAGAGATCATTACTCTTCTTTGATGCTGCTCTATATCAACATTGATAATTAATTTTCTATCTTCGCTCTGAGCCTGCTTCGCATTGGTAACAAGGTTGGTAATAATCCTGGAAAGATAGATCCTGTCCATGTTGATCATGATATTTGCCTTGTTGGTATGAACGAAAACACTGTCATCACTGAAAACACGTAGAATATCAGCAACCTCCGCATTCAGGTTGATGGTCTCATTATTTTTTTCGGGAAGCTTCGCAAATTCTGAAAAAGCAGAGGCTACGGTAGCAATCAAATCGATCTGATCAACCATCGTTTTACTCATCATTTTCACCCTTTCCGTCACATTAGGATCCTGAGGATCAAACTTCCTTTCAAAATTCTGGATGGTAAGCTTCATCGGAGTCAAAGGATTTTTTACTTCATGGGCTACTTGTTTCGCCATTTCTCTCCACGCTTCCTCTGATGCTTTGAACCTAAGCCTTTCTTTTTGATCCTGAATCTGAAGTATCATTCTGTTATAAGCTCTTGCCAAAGCATTTAGCTCATCATTTTTATAATATCTGATAGGACGCATCTCATTCTCAAAAAGAGTAATACGCGTAATCATATCAGAGAATTTCGTAATATTTTTAGCCAAACTGTTTGAGGTTACCCAACTAATCCAGATACTGAATATAATAAGAAAGAAATCAACCAAAAGGATATATTTAACATATTGGTGAAGCACTTCCAGATAAGCGGATTCATTATGATATAAAGGAATATATACAATTCCTATAGGCTCCAGAACATTATTTTTTAGGATCATATAAGAGGATGTGAATACCGCATCCTTTGCCTGATCATATCCTTTAATATCCACTCTGGCATCGGTCGCCAGGATTCGATTAACAATATCTACGGGAATTGATTTTTGAGATACTAACCCCTGATCTCTGTTGGAAAGAAGATAATGTCCTTTCAAATCATAAATCACAATATCATGCTGATTGATATCTGCAATTTCAAAAATTTTATTTCCTAAAACCTGAGGGAGATCTTTAGTTTCGAGTACCGTACTGCTTACTTCATAATCCAGAAAGCGCATTACAGCACTGGTTTTCTCCTGCATGTCAATTTTGCTTTGTTGCAAAGAATGGTTTCTCAAAACAAAGTAAGGAACGAGGGATGAAGCAACAACACTTAAAAGACATACCAGCAAGAAACCGAAAAACACTCGATTCCTCAAGCTATATCCTTTGTACTTATTAATTGCCATTCTGTTTTTTAATTAACCTAGCAATATACTTACCAATTATGTCAAATTCAAGATTAACTTTATCACCTATTTTTAAATATTGCATATTCGTAAACTCCCAGGTATATGGAATAATTGCGACAGAAAATTGGAAATCCTCACTTTTAGCAACGGTAAGACTTATTCCATTCATAGTAATTGATCCCTGAGGTACTGTTACAAAATCACCGTCATTATCATATTTTACTGTAATGAAATAGCTCCCGTCTTTATTTTCGATTCCTACAACCTCACCTGTCTTGTCCACATGTCCCTGTACAATATGCCCATCCAGTCTGCCATCCATCTTCATACAACGTTCAAGATTTACTACTGTTCCCACTTCCCATTTTCCAAGATTAGTCTTTTCCAGAGTCTCATTAATTGCTGTTACAACATATTGGTCATTCTTAATCTCCACAACCGTCAAACAACATCCGTTATGTGCAAGACTTTGATCTATTTTTAACTCATTGGTAAAAGGGCAGGTTAATGTAAAGTCGATATTACTTCCTTTTTCTTCAATTTTCTCAATAACTCCAACTGCTTCAATAATTCCTGTGAACATATTATTTTTTGCTAAATTTGTAAAATTATAATCTTCAAAGATAATCAAAATGAGTCCAAAAAACTATAGAGTACGAGTAGGAATTTCAATAGGTGATTTCAATGGCATCGGCCCTGAGATCATTATGAAGTCTTTGAAAGACAAAACGATCACAGATTTTTTCACTCCTGTAATCTTCGGATCCGGGAAATTATTTACCTATCAGAAGAATATTTTCAAACTGAATCTTAATTTCAATTATATCAATGAAGCCTCTCAGGCTCAGACGGGAAAACTGAATATGGTCAATCTTGCCAAGGAAAATTCTAATGTAGAGTTGGGAACTCCTACCGAAGAATCCACCCAAATGGCAATATCCTCTCTGGAGGCTGCTACAGAAGCTTTAATCAAAGGAGACATTGACGTACTTGTTACCGCGCCTATCAATAAGGATGAAATGATGAAACTAGGCTTTAAACATGCTGGACATACTGGATATTTTGAAGAAAAATTCAATAAAAAAGGCTTAATGTTTTTAGTAACGGATGATTTAAAAGTAGCCGTTTCTACGCATCATATTCCTTTAGCTAAGGTGGCCGAAAGTATTTCGAAAGAAAAAATCAAAAAACAGATCAAAGCCTTAAACCAAACTTTAATTGAAGATTTCTGTATTCAAAAACCCAAAATTGCCGTATTAGGACTGAATCCCCATTCCGGAGACGGAGGAGTAATTGGTAGCGAGGAAATAGAGATTATCGGACCAGCCATCAAAGAACTTTCAGACAATGGAGTTTTAGCTTTCGGACCATTTCCTGCGGACAGTTTTTTCCAACCCAATAAATATAAAAACTTCGATGCCGTTTTAGCAATGTACCATGATCAGGGCCTTGCTCCTTTCAAAACACTGGCTTATGAAGAAGGTGTAAATTATACTGCAGGACTACCTTTTATCAGAACTTCTCCCGACCATGGAGTCGCTTATGATATTGCAGGAAAAAATATCGCCGATGAACAGAGTTTTACAGAAGCTATTTTTACAGCTATTAAAATTTTTAAGAACAGAAGCGAATATAACGATCTCATGAGCAATAGGATGCAGCCAAGAAAAATGGCTGTAGATAATGGAATAGATGAAGATCTTCCTGATGAAAATGAAGCATAACTCTTCCAAACACATTTAAAATTAATTTGTTTGATATTTTATTTGTAATTATAAAAAAAATGCATATTTTTGCACACTCATTTTATGGACAAGTTAAGAAACTATGACGTAAGCTTTTCCGGATTAAAAAACGGCAAGCATCAGTTCAAATTTGAGATAGACCAATCGTTCTTTCAATTATTTGACACTGAACAGGAATTTACAAATCCTAGAATAACAGTAGATGTTCTTTTGGAAAAGCATACTACTTTTTTAGAGTTTGAAATAAAAATTGATGGAACCGTAGAATTGGTTTGCGATATTACAAGCGCCGATTTTGACCATCAGATTGAAAATGAAATTAAAGTCCTGGTCAAGTTTGGAGAAGAATATGATGATAGTGACGAAAACGTTATTACTATTCCAAGCTCGGACCACGCTTTCAATGTAGCACAGTTGATTTACGAAAATGTAGTACTTTCCATACCTATGAAAAAAGTATCTCCTGACGTAAGTGATGAAGATTTAAAAATTTTGGACCAGTTCAGTCCTAAAGATATTGAAGAAAAGGAAGAGGAAGAACATGAGAGTGACCCAAGATGGGAAGCTTTAAAAAAATTAAAAGATAAAAATTAAAATAATTTAAATATGATGAGATGATGAAAAAAATCTCATCGCTCATCAAATTAAAAAAGTTATTACACAATGGCACATCCAAAGAGAAGACAATCGTCCACAAGAAGAGATAAGAGAAGAACTCACTACAAAGCAGTAGTTCCTCAATTAGCGAAAGATGCAACTACAGGTGAACACCACCTTTACCACAGAGCTCACTGGCATGAAGGAAAACTTTACTATAGAGGTAAAGTAGTACTAGAGAAAACAGTGGAAACTACTGAAGAAAACTAAGAGGTAAATTTAAAAAAACCTCATTTTAATACAAAAATCGCCCAATTTCATCAAAATTGGGCGATTTTTTGTTGTTTTTTATGTTTTTTTGGTATCTTTGGCTCAAAATCAAATATCAAATTTATGGACATTAAAGACATACAAAATCTTATCAAGTTTGTATCTAAAGCCGAAGTTTCAGAGGTTAAATACAAGACTAAAGATTTCGAAATCACTATTAAAACTCCATTAGCAGGAAGCGAAGTAAACTATGCACAACCAGCAGTTTACCACACTGCTCCTCAGCAAGTAGCAGCTCCTGTACAAACTCCAGCTGCCACTACTCCAACTGAAAAAGTAGAAGCAGCTTCTGATGACAGCAAGTATTTAACTATTAAGTCTCCAATGATTGGTACCTTCTACAGAAAGCCATCTCCAGATAAAGACGTTTTTGTAAATGTAGGTGATGAAGTTTCCAACGGAAAAATCGTTTGTGTAATTGAAGCAATGAAATTATTCAATCAGATAGAATCTGAGATCAGCGGTAAAATCGTTAAGATATTGGTAGACGATGCTACTCCTGTAGAGTACGACCAACCTTTATTCCTAGTAGATCCATCTTAATTTAGAAGTTAGATGTTAGACATTGGATGTTAGATTAAATTCTACATTAAAATAACATTATCTAATTTTCAAATTATCTAATTTTCAAATTGAAGAAGATGTTCAAAAAAATATTAATAGCCAACCGTGGCGAGATTGCAATGCGTATTCTTCGTACTTGCAAAGAAATGGGGATCAAAACCGTTGCAGTTTACTCTACTGCAGATAAAGACAGTCTTCACGTAAGATTTGCCGATGAAGCAGTTTGTATTGGTCCTGCAATGAGCAAAGACTCATACCTTAAAATTCCAAATATCATTGCTGCTGCAGAAATTACTAATGCAGATGCTATTCACCCTGGTTATGGATTCCTATCTGAAAATGCGAATTTTTCAAGAATCTGTCAGAAAAATGGGATAAAGTTTATTGGTGCTTCCCCAGAACAAATTGAGAAAATGGGTGACAAAGCGAACGCCAAAGCAACCATGAAGGCTGCAGGTGTGCCATGTGTTCCAGGTTCTGACGGTCTTATTGAATCATACGAGCATGCAGTGAAAGTTGCTGAAGAGACAGGATATCCTGTAATGATCAAAGCAACTGCCGGTGGAGGTGGAAAAGGAATGAGAGCTGTCTGGAAAGCAGAAGATCTTAAGGAGCATTGGGATTCTGCCATTCAGGAGGCTGTAGCCGCTTTTGGAAACGGAGGTATGTACATGGAAAAATTAATTGAAGAGCCTAGACATATCGAAATTCAGGTTGCCGGAGATCAATATGGTAAAGCCTGTCACCTTTCTGAAAGAGACTGTTCCGTACAAAGAAGAAATCAAAAACTGACAGAAGAAACTCCTTCTCCGTTTATGACCGATGAACTTCGTGAGAAAATGGGGGCAGCAGCAGTAAAAGCAGCTGAATTCATTGGTTACGAAGGTGTGGGAACAATCGAATTCCTGGTGGACAAACACAGAAATTTCTATTTCATGGAAATGAACACAAGGATTCAGGTAGAACACCCTATTACCGAGCAGGTAATTGATTATGATTTGATCAGGGAGCAAATCCTGTTAGCTGCAGGAACTCCAATATCAGGAATCAATTATTACCCGAAATTACATTCAATTGAATGTAGAATTAATGCTGAAGATCCATATGCTGACTTCAGACCTTCTCCAGGAAAAATAACAGGATTAAATATCCCTGGGGGACATGGAATCAGAGTAGACACTCATGTTTACTCAGGATATACGATCCCTTCTAATTACGACTCTATGATTGCAAAGCTAATTACTACGGCTCAAACCCGTGAAGAAGCAATTGCTAAAATGAGACGTGCATTGGAAGAGTTTTATATTGAAGGAGTAAAAACAACGATTCCTTTCCACAGACAATTAATGGATGACGAAAATTATCTTGCAGGAAACTACACTACAAAGTTCATGGAAGACTTTGTAATGGATAGAAAATATGATAATCATTAAGATTATTTAATATAAAAAACAGAAACTGCCTCAAATCGGGGCAGTTTTTTATTGATACCTTATCATATTAAATTATTAACTTTGTACAAAACCAAAAGAATATGTCAACAGTAGAAACAGAAAAAAATTCACAGTATTTTATTGACCTTGAAGACAAACATGGAGCACATAATTACCATCCTCTTCCCGTAGTTTTAGACCGAGGAGAAGGTGTGTTTGTATGGGATGTAGAAGGCAGGAAATATTATGATTTTCTTTCAGCTTATTCTGCCGTAAACCAAGGCCACTCCCATCCAAAAATCGTAGATGCCTTAGTAAATCAGGCTAAAAAGCTTGCCCTTACCTCAAGAGCTTTTTACAATTCAAAATTAGGAGAGTACGAAAAGAAGATTACTACTTTATTTGGTTTTGATAAAGTGTTACCGATGAACTCTGGTGCTGAAGCAGTAGAAACAGCAGTGAAACTTGCCAGAAAATGGAGTTATGAAGTTAAAGGGATTTCAGAAAACGCAGCGAAAATAATTGTTTGCGAAAATAATTTCCATGGTAGAACAACTACTATTGTTTCATTTTCTAACGATCCGGATGCGAATCAAAATTATGGGCCTTTTACACCGGGTTTTATTAAAATCGCATATAATGATCTTTCAGCTCTGGAAGAAGTATTAAACAATGAAGCAGAAAATATTGCCGCATTTTTAGTTGAACCCATTCAGGGTGAAGCCGGAGTGTATGTTCCGGATGAGGGCTTTCTTAAAGGAGCTTCTGAGCTGTGTAAAAAACATAATGTTCTTTTTATTGCGGACGAAGTACAGACGGGTATTGCAAGAACCGGGAAACTGATTGCCTGTTACCATGAAAATGTGCAGCCAGATATCCTGATTTTAGGGAAAGCACTTTCCGGAGGAATGTATCCTGTATCTGCTGTTCTTGCTAACAATGAAATCATGAACGTTATTAAACCCGGACAGCACGGTTCAACATTTGGAGGAAATCCAATAGCCTGTGCAGTAGCCGTAGCAGCTTTAGATGTTGTAGCAGATGAGCACCTATCTGAAAGAGCCGAACAATTAGGACAGCTTTTCAGAAATGAGATTCAAAAATTAATTGAAAAATCTGACCTTATTACTAAAGTACGAGGTAAAGGATTGTTAAATGCGATTCTAATCAATGATACTCCTGACAGTTCTACAGCGTGGAACCTGTGTCTGAAATTAAAAGAAAACGGACTGCTTGCCAAGCCTACTCACGGAAATATCATCAGATTAGCACCACCTTTGGTCATTACAGAGGAGCAGTTACTTGATTGTATAGAAATCATTAAAAAAACGATTCTCGAGTTTAAATAATGTCTCTTACTCTGGCTGTCATTACTTATAATGAAGAGCATAACATTGCAAGACTTTTAGATTCCCTTTATAATATCGTCGATGAAATTATAATCGTCGATAGCTATTCAACTGATCGCACAAAAGAAATTGTCCTTCAACAATATCCCGAGGTCAAGTTTTTTGAAAAGAAATTTAACGGGTATGGTGAACAGAAAAACCATGCCCTTTCATTATGTTCTGGTGAATGGATTTTATTTCTGGACGCTGATGAAGTCCCTGATACGGAACTAAGAAATTCTATCAGGCATGTAACGTCGTTAAATAATCCTGAATATCATATTTATAAGACGAAATTTAATAACCACCTAGGGACTCATTTGATAAGGTATGGAGGCTGGGGAACTGTATCCCGAGAAAGATTGTTCAGGAAGGATTCGGCAAAATATTCAGATGATAAAGTACATGAATATCTGATCTCTGATAAAAAAGCAGGAAATCTCGATGGCAGGCTTGATCACTATACCTACAGAAGTATACATTGCCATGTATCAAAAATCAATAAATATTCTGATATGATGGCCGAGAAAATGTTTGAAAAAGGAAAAAGAATCAAGCGTTTTAAGGTTATTGTAAGCCCTGTTTTCGAATTTATAAAAGTTTTTATCTTTAAATTTGGCTTCCTGGATGGGTTTGCCGGATACTATATCGCTAAAACTATGTCTTATTATACATTTCTCAAGTACATTAAACTTCGTGAAAAAATAAAATTAGAAGAACTTGAAAAAAAATACCACAAGAAAGCCCTATGATGTTATACCTAATTATTATATCTATTATATTGGTATTGTTAGTGATACATTTCAGACTCTATCTCATTTTCTTCACTGAAAACAGATTGATTATCCTCATGTACCACCAGATAGGAGAAAAAAGTACAGATGCCCTCATGGTAAGCCTTGATAATCTTGAGCGTCAGTTTAAATATCTGAAAGACAAAAATTACACTTCTAAATTCTTTTCGGATATCAACATTCCGACTAAGAATAGCATTATATTAACCTTCGATGATGGTTATAAAAATAATTTCGACTATCTCCCTTCCCTATTGGAAAAATACAACTTAAAAGCTGTTATATTTATTCCTACAAAATTTATTCAGGAGGGATACAAAGATTATCCCATGATGACTTTTGAAGATATCAGAAATCTTGATCCGAATTATTTTGAGATTGCCTTGCATACTCATGCTCATGAAAATCTGAGAACATTAACACCAGAAGAAACCGAAAAGGATCTTGAAACAAATATGCAAATTCTCAATGACCATCATATTAGGTATAAAAAGATCCTCGCTTATCCTTATGGAAAATACCCCAAGAAAGGTGAGGATAAGAAAAAGCTTTTTTTTACCTTAAAAAAGTTGGGAATTGATTTCGCCGTAAGAATTGGAAACAGAGTAAATTACTATCCATCTAAGAAATATGAGCTATGTAGAATAGATATAAAAGGGGATGACTCCATAGAAAAATTCAAATTAAAACTTATCTTTGGAAAATTAAAACTGTTTTAGAAGACCTAACTTTAATGGTTTTCAAACATCTAAATGGTTATGATAAATATAAGCGGCTTAATCATAACATATAACGAGGAAAAAAATATACAGGAAGTCCTTGAATGTTTTGATTTTTGTGATGAAATTATAATTGTAGATTCTTTTAGCACCGATAAAACCTTAGATATTGCTAAAGCTAATCCTAATGTAAAAATCATCCAAAACAAATTTGAAGATTTTACTAAACAAAGAAACATAGCTCTGGATCAGGCTAAAAATGATTGGGTCCTATTTCTGGATGGTGATGAAAGAATTACCCCGGATCTTAAAGCTGAAATAATTAATGAACTTGAAAAACCGGACAAAAAAGATGCTTATTATTTTTACAGAAAATTCTTCTTTGCAGGGAAACCTATTCATTATTCAGGAACCCAGACTGACAAGAACTTCAGATTGTTCAGAAAGTCAAAGGCGAGATATATTTCAGAAAAAAAAGTACATGAAACATTAGAAGTTTCCGGAACAATTGGAGAATTGAAGAATAAACTACTTCATTTTTCCGTTTCAGATTATGAGTCTTATAAAAATAAAATGATTCATTATGGAATTCTGAAAGGACAGGAACTATCAAATAAAGGAAAAAAATTTAATCTAATAACACAATATTCCAAAACAGCGTTCAAGTTTTTCAAGGCATACATTTTGCGGTTAGGAATATTAGATGGAAAAGAAGGTTATCAGCTTTCATATTTGCAGGCGTTAAGCACGTATGAAACGTATGAATCATTAAAAAAGGAACAAAAATAGTTGAATGAAGATTTGTGTAATTAGTTATGATTTTTGGGGCTACGACAAACATATTGTAGATACACTATGTAAAAAGGGTATTGATGCACATCATATTAAAATCGGAAACGTTACGCATTCAAACTTTCAGGAGAGAGCAACTAATGCCATCAGTAAGGTTTTTTTAAATAAGAATCTGAAAACAGAGAAAAGACAACAGTTTGTTATCGATTCGCTTGCAGCATTAGGCCCTCAGGATCAAATTTTGGTTCTAAATCCTGACACATTTGATATATCTACTCTTCAGGAAATTAAGGCATACAGCAAAAGACTTATTACTTATCTATACGATAGCCTTGAAAGGCTCCCCGTTGAAATTGAAAAACTTAAGCTTTTTGATAAAATTTTTTCATTTGATATTATTGATGTTAAAAAACACGCTTTTGAAAAGCTGACCAATTATATTTATCTGGACCACCATTCTTCAGAGGAGCAGAATCCGGAAATGGATCTTTTCTATATTACTTCCTATGACAATAAAAGAGTCTCTTTTATTAAGTTACTTACGAAGAAGTTAATCGCTTTGAATTTAAAATTTCAAATTATGATTATCGGTAAGAAAAGCTGGAAAAATCAACTAAAGAATTTATTTATTACTGTGCCGGAAAGCTTATCCATTATCTTTAGTATCAAGAAAATTTCCCATCAGGATCTTCCGGGATATTATAAAAACTCGAAAGCCCTACTCGATCTTACACGGGAAAACCAACACGGATTAAGTTTCAGGGTTTTTGAAGCAATGGCACTCGAAAAGAAAATCATTACCGACAACAAAGCTATTAAAGACTACGACTTTTATAATCCCAACAACATCCTAGTTCTAGATGAAACCTGCAGTAATCTGAATACCCAATTTTTTGAACAGCCGTACGAGAAGATTCCAGACAATATTTATTACTTTTACACAATTGATAATTGGACTAATAAATTATTTGATTTGAATAATTGAGAATATGAAAAAGAAACTCCTATTTATAGCTCCGGGGTATTATGGTTTTAATGAAGTTGTGTTTGATGGTTTGAAAAAATATAGTGAATGTGAGGTTACTCATATTAATTCTACTCTACCATATCAATATAAAAATATTTTTGAAAAAGTATATAATTTTTTTCTGAAAACGTTTCTAAGAAAAAACTTAAAAAATATTAAAAGAGGACAGCACATCCAACATATAATTAACAGTAATGATTATGATATACTACTTGTTAACAGGCCCGATGTATTAAGTCAAGCTGACTTAGCTTCAGCACTACAAAAATCTAAAGTCTCAATTGTTTTATTTTGGGATAGTATTAAAAAAATTCCAGCTCAAAAAGAATATATTAACCAATTTAATATTTGTTGTAGTTTTGATTCTGAAGATTGTGAACATTATCATTTACATTATATAACAAACTTTTATTTTGTTAAAAATAAAAGTACTGCTGTAAAATATGATGTAAGCTATTTAGCAACTTATGATCAAAGAATAGAGGAGACAATTCATTTTTTTGATTATTTTAATTCTAACAACATTTCTGCAAAAGGAAAAATTTTCACATATAAATCAGTCCCAATCAAAGAAGATTTACCCGATAATATAGAAGTAATTCATGAGATTATTCCTTTTTCAAAATCATATAAATATTATCTGGACAGTAAGATAATCCTGGATCTAGCCCATCCTCACCAAAAGGGATTATCTTTTAGGCCTTATGAAGCTTTAGGGCTGAGCAAGAAACTAATTACAACGAATAAAGAGATTATTAACTATGATTTTTATAACCCTAATAACATCCTTGTCGTTGAAGATGTAAAAAATTTGATCATCCCTGAGAATTTTATTACAAATGCATATGAGGAGCCTTTAGATTGGATCAAAGAAAAATATTACATTAAAAACTGGATAAAATCAATAATTTCTTTAAATGAAAACTAAAATATACTTTGTATGTCCTAATAATAAGTTTGCCAGCGGAGGTGTAAAGCAAATCTATCGACAGGTAGAAACACTTAACCGGAATGGCTTTAATGCCGTTATTTTACATAAAAAAATTGGTAAAAAAGATGATTGGTTTAAGACGGAGGTACCAATTGAATATAGCCCATACCTATTCAAAAAACTAAAATATTCATACAAAGAGAAAAAAGTTAACTTTTTTAGAAAAATAGCACTTTCCTTTCTTCAAAGGAAAAGTAAAAAAATTGAAAAAGATTCTATCCTGGTATTCCCTGAAATATATGGTCCACACATACACAATATTGAAAAAGACATTTCAAAGGTTATTTTCAATCAGAACTGCTACTATACTTTTGGATATTTTTCTATACATGAAGATTATCAAATAAACCCATATAATCACCCAAAAACGCTTGCTACTATAGTTGCTTCAGAGGACGCTCTTAATTACATGAAATTTACGTTCCCTTTAGCCAATATATTAAAAATGAGATTGGGAGTAGATTCAAGTGTTTTTAATTTTCATGATAAAAAAGAAAAGCAGATTTGTTTTATGCCAAGAAAACTAGGTGATGATGTTACACAGGTAATTTCAATCTTAAAACAAAGGAAATCTTTAAATGGCTGGAACCTTGTTCCGATAGATAATAAAACTGAGGAAGAAGTTGCGAATATTATGAAGGAAAGTATTCTATTTTTAAGTTTTAATCACAAAGAGGGCTTTGGTTTACCTCCTGTAGAAGCTATGGCCTGTGGTTGCTATGTTATAGGATATCGGGGGCAAGGAGGAAAAGAATATTTTAAAAATGATTTCTCAAGTCCTGTTGAAGATGGAAATATTATTGAGTTTGTCCAAAAAATAGAAGAAGCATTGAAATCTTATGAAAATAATCCTTCAGAGATCTTGCATAAAGGAAAAATGGCTTCAGACTTTGTTTCCCAAAATTATAATTTGAAAAATGAGGAACTGGATACCGTAAATATTTGGAATAGGATACTTTCGTAAATGAGCAAATATATAAAAAGGCTGCCTGAAGATTCAGACAGCCTTTTTTATTTTTAATTGTTTTAATATAAAAAATTAATTTACCGGGGCATAAAATTCAATTCCTTCATTAACCCAATAACTAGATGGGCCTAAGTTTGGATTTGTAGAAAGATAATGATCACCCGTATTTCTTGCTTTATAGTTATATATAGCTACCCTTCCAGCGCCAGGTTCTTTATATGCATAAAAGGCTAACCCCATGTAGATGTTCCAATAAGAAGTAGGTTGCAACGTACTGCTTTTTGAAAAATAGTGCTCTGATCCTGAAGTACTTTTGTAGCAATAAATAGGAATTGTATTAGGAGCTTTGTACCTAAAGGCTCTAAATGTTGGCCCTTCATTCGTCCAATAACTGGATGGTTGCAAATTAGTTTCGAAAGAAAAGTAATGATCACTACTTGGATCATTTTTATAACCATATAACATAGTGGTAGTATAATCTAAAGATACTTGATTATCAATCAAATATTGATCAACATAGGCTTTAAGCTGCGCCTTTTTAACTGGATCCTTTACCAAATCATAAATAATAACCAATCCATTATTCCCAAAATCTACCAAAACAGAGTTATTCGGTGTTGAACTATTTTGCCAGTTTGAAATATTAATCTTAGGATTACTTTGGTCTAAATTTAACTCTCCCATTAACCCTTTCGATGGATCTCCTCCTCTTGTCTTATAAGAAAGCTTTTTAGAATAATTTTTATTAGAGCTTGAAGTTTCAACATCATTGTTAACATTTACATCAACAATAGATGCTACAGCAACCTTAACTCCCACTCTAGCAGCATATTCACGATTTTCATTAGTCGTTTCGGATTGGAATAAAATATCCATTTTTGCTCCTGTATAAATATCTAATAATACGTGAGTCCCATAATCATTAACAATTTGTTGTGGGGTTTTAGTTTGTAAGTCCTGAGTAAACTCTGGTGTCAAATAGTTTGCTAAAACATCAGATGTGGTATTAAACCTTAGTCTCTTTTGTTTAATTGTAAGATTATAACTTCCATATATATATTTAGCATCAAATTTATTATTATTGGTTACAGCTAAATTAAAAGATGCAGAGAGAACTTTTTTAAACAATGGAAATCCTACTGTAGCACCTACTTTAGTTGATACCATTTTAGAATAAGCTTCTGCATTTTCTCCGTATTCTTCTTTATACTCCTGAGTAGCTACATTCTCAGTTACTAATCTGGAAGCTTGCTCTGCTTTAAATCTTGCTATATCAATTACCTGAAATCCGGCAGCATTGGCATTAGCATATTCACCAGTTGCATTATACCCATGTCCTAAAACATCATATATGCCATCTCCAGCAGATTTTCCCGCTGCTGAACGATTCAGGCGGTCCAAGTTTTCTGGTGTGGCCTCATTATTAAGTTCTTCTGTAGAACATGAAGCTAGAAAAAGCATTAGTATAGCACTAATACAAAATGAAAATTGTTTTTTTATCATATTTCTTTTTTTGCAAAAATAAAATTCCATTCCACGAGATAAAAATATGACCACATGATAGATATCACAAAAGAAGGAATTGTACAACATCCATAACCCCTATAAATAAAAGAACAAACGTTCCCAAATATTTGAATTAATTTAAGTCTAATCAATACAATTATTAATTATTTCCAACGCTCATCATTATATAATTGTTAATTTTAACCAAACATATATTTATTCTAAACAGTCTAAAGAATATATGATCCTTACCTAACAATACTATAAGAATTTTATCCTAGAGAAAATATCAGAATCGCAAAATATCTGTTAACCATATATTTTTGAGTAAATTTGCAAAAAATTAAAATTGATAATGGAGAAAGTAAGAGTACGTTTTGCTCCAAGTCCTACAGGACCTTTGCATTTGGGAGGTGTAAGAACCGCATTATATGATTATCTTTTCGCTAAAAATCAAGGTGGCGAGTTTGTATTGAGAATTGAAGATACGGATACAGCAAGATATGTAGAAGGTGCTGAAGAATATATTGAAGAAGCTTTAGAATGGTGTGGAATCATTCCTGATGAAAGTCCTAAAAAAGGAGGAAAATATGCTCCTTATCGTCAATCTGAAAGAAGAGAAATTTACGACAGTTATACTGAGCAGATCTTAAAAACGGATTATGCATATATGGCTTTTGACACTCCTGAAGAACTGGATGCTATTCGTGCAGAATACGAAGCTAAAGGAGATGTTTTTTCTTATGATAACAAAACAAGAAATCGCCTGAGAAACAGCCTTGCATTATCCGAAGAAGAAGTACAAAAACTTTTGGATGAAAAAACACCTTACGTGGTGAGATTCAAAATGCCTGTCGACAGAATTTTAAATCTTGAGGATATTATCCGTGGTAAATCATCTGTAAATACCAATACTTTAGATGATAAAGTTTTGGTTAAAAATGATGGAATGCCCACTTATCACTTTGCCAATGTAATCGACGACCATGAGATGAAAATAACTCATGTTATTCGTGGAGAAGAATGGTTACCTTCTTTGGGCTTACATACTTTATTATATGAAGCAATGCAATGGGAAGCTCCACAATTTGCTCATCTTTCACTTATTTTAAAACCAGAAGGAAAAGGCAAACTTAGCAAAAGAGATGGTGATAAATTCGGATTTCCTGTATTTCCGTTAGATTTCAAAGATCCCGAAACCGGAAATATCTCCAAAGGTTACAGAGAAAACGGATATCTTCCGGATGCATTTATTAATATGGTCGCTCTCTTAGGATGGTCCCCTGCTGATGATAAGGAAATTCTTCCATTGAAAGAAATGATAAAAGAATTTGATCTTCACAAAGTTCATAAAGCAGGTGCGAGATTCAGTAAAGAGAAAGCGGAGTGGTTCAACCATCAATATATTCAGTTAAAGTCTGATAAAGAACTTCTTGACATTTTAAAAAGTACAGATCTTGATTTATCCCACATTTCTGATGATAAACTAATCAGAATTATCCATCTTATGAAGGAAAGGGCAACATTTCCAAAAGACATTTATGAAAATGGAAAATTCTTCTTTGAAGCTCCTACTTCCTATGATGAAAAAGCATCAAAGAAAGCGTGGAATGAAGACACTGCAACCATTTTAAGTGAACTTTCTGTTGTTTTAGAAAAAACAGAAACGTTCAATGCAGAAACATTGAAGCAGGTGGTACATGATTTTGCAGATAACAAGGGCCTTGGAATGGGCAAAGTAATGATGCCTTTACGTCTCGCTCTTGTAGGAGAATTGAAAGGGCCGGATGTCCCAGATATCATGGAACTGCTTGGAAAAGAAGAAACTATAGTAAGAATAGACAATGCTATTAATAATTTTAAATAGAGTTTCATAATTTTTCATAAATTTGAACGATATAATTTACTTCAAGAATGGAATATTTAAGTTTCGAACTTCCTATAAAAGAATTAATGGACCAATACCAAACATGTTCTTTAGTAGGAGAAGAAAGTGGTGTTGATGTAAAATTAGCATGTAGTCAAATTGAGGATAAGATCATAGAGAAGAAAAAAGAGATCTATGGAAACCTTACTCCTTGGCAAAGAGTACAACTATCCCGTCACCCTGATCGTCCTTATGCATTGGATCATATCAATGGTATTGCAGACAAGGGTAGTTTTCTGGAGCTTCACGGAGACAGAAATTTTGCAGATGATCCGGCATTGGTTGGAGGCTTAGCTACTCTGGATGGTCACAAAGTAATGATCATCGGAACCCAAAAAGGGAGAACAACCAAAGAAAGACAGCACAGAAGATTTGGGATGCCAAATCCTGAAGGTTATAGAAAAGCTCTTAGACTAATGAAATTAGCTGAAAAATTCCGTATCCCGGTTGTAACTTTAGTGGACACACCTGGAGCATATCCTGGATTAGAAGCAGAAGAACGTGGACAAGGTGAAGCTATTGCCCGAAACATTTTTGAAATGGTTCAGCTTAAAACTCCGATATTCACTTACATTATTGGTGAAGGAGCTAGCGGTGGAGCATTAGGAATAGGTGTTGGAAATAAAGTATATATGCTGGAAAACACATGGTATACTGTAATTGCACCCGAAAGTTGTTCTTCTATATTGTGGAGAAACTGGGATCACAAGGAAGATGCAGCGAATGCATTAAATCTTACCCCGCAAGATGCATTAAGAGAAAAATTCATTGATGGGATTATCGAAGAACCTCTGGGAGGAGCACACTACGATCCTGAAACAGCATATTTGAATTTGAAAAGTTCAATTTTGCAAAACATTAAAGCTTTCTCTAAGTTTACAGGACAGGAACTTGAAACTCAACGTCAAGAAAAATTCATTGCCATGGGGCAATTTAAAGGATAAAAAATAAAAACGGTTAAGAAATTCTTAACCGTTTTTTTATTCTATATTGATCATTCAATTTTTTATTCAGAAACATTCAGCTCAATCTCAATATCTTTGCTGATCTTTTTTATGGAGGAATATTTTGCATCACAAACCATTGTTGTCAAAACATATTCTCCCTTATCTATTAAAATAAAATTCTGCCCTTTTGCAGGAACACTTAGATTGTAATATTTTTTCCCACTGATCTTTACAATCAAATTACAGTTCGATCTATTTTTAATATTGATGTATGCCTCTTTTAAATTAGTATCATTGCTAAAAAGATGAGTAAGCATAGCAGCTGTCCTTTTATTCTCTTCACTTGGTTCTGATTTTTTGCTTCCGCTTACGCTGGCATAATTTACTTTTGTTTCAGAAGGTGCAGATGCTGAATTTACGGCTAGTGTTTTGCCACTGTTCAATTCATTATTTTTAACAATTTTTTCTATTTTTTCTTTACTAATAGGCTTAATAGTTGGTTTTGCCTCCGGAGAATTATCCGCCATAATTATTTCTATCAGCTTCCTTTTAAAGTAATCTGTTTTTGCATGATTCGGGTTTTGTTTTAAAAATCCGGCTATTACTCTTGCCTCCTTTGAACTTTCAGCATCCTGTTCAGTATATATTATCAAAGTCTCTTTTTCCACAACAGCTTTAGATTTGGCCCTTTTCTTCTTCTGAGAAAAGCCAAGTGTAAAAATGCATAAAAATATAAGGAGAAATATTTTTTTCATTAACTAAGCATTTTAAAATTATTAACAAATAAATAACGTGAAAAGTCAATTTTTAGTTTGTCATTAAAATCATTATCTTTGCACTGCTCAAAAATAAACTAAAAAATCAAAACTAATTCTTAATAAAAAAAATAATAGATATTATGTCTTATACACCAGCTGCTGCAGACGTAGCAAAATTGAGAAACCAAACAGGTGCAGGTATGATGGACTGCAAAAAAGCTTTAGTTGAAGCTGAAGGAGATTTCGAAAAAGCAGTAGATATCCTTAGAAAAAAAGGACAAAAAGTTGCGGCTAACAGAGCTGACAGAGAATCTACTGAAGGAGTTGTTATTGCAAGAGTAAATGAAGATAACACTTTAGGTGCTGTTATTTCTTTAAATTGTGAGACTGACTTTGTTGCTAAAAACGAAGCGTTCATCGAGTTAGCTTATGAGTTAGCTGAAATGGCAATTTTTGCTGCAACTAAAGAAGAACTTCTAGCTACAGACTTCCACGGAATTACTGTTGCTGAAAAACTTATCGAGCAAACAGGAGTTATTGGTGAAAAAATTGAGATCGGTGCTTTTGAAAGGCTAGAAGGTCCTTTCTTAGGAGCTTATATCCACGCTGGAAACAAAATCGCTGCAATTACATCTCTTTCTTCTAAAGTAGAAGGAGCTGATGAAGCTGCTAAAGCTGTTTCTATGCAGGTTGCTGCAATGAACCCTATCGCTCTTGACGAAACAAGAGTTTCTCAAGAAACTATTGACAAGGAATTAGAAATCGAAAGAGAACTTCTTACTAAAGAAGGTAAGCCTGAAAACATTATCGACAATATCCTTAAAGGTAAAATGCAGAAATTCTACAAAGAAAACACTTTGGTTCACCAAGCATTTATTAAAGATGGAAGCCAATCTGTTGCAGACTATGTAAAATCTGTTAATGGAGATTTAAAAGTTACAGGATTTGTAAGAGTAAGTCTTAACTAATCTTGTCTTCTTAAGATAAATAAAATCCCGATGAAAATTCATCGGGATTTTTTTATGCTCTTACTATTATTTTTGAATTTAAAATCGCCATGATAAAAATTATTCTTTTTACGATTATAATTTTCATACACTCAAAAGATTTTGACATATAATTATGAATTATTTTTTATTTTAGCCCGTAATTTATTAATGATATATCAAATATTATTTTAAATTTGTAGAAATCCTAATTCCCAAGTTTATGAAAAGATTTCTACTCAGTTTATTACTGTTCTTTTTTACAATTAACCTATTTTTCGCACAAAGAGATACTGAGCACTGGATAGCCCCTTATTATGATACCGTTGGAGGATATACCAACGCATTATATTTATCTACAGATTCGGTCACTCCCTTTGATGTACAAATTTATAATAATAATGCCGTGGTTACCACTGTTACAATCAGTAAAGGGAGCCCACAAGTCTATACCATCACGGACAATGCCCTTATAATGGCCAACACTACAGCAAATGCTTTTACTGCAACAAGTAAGGGACTATACCTTAAAGGGGACAAGCCTTTTTATTGTAGTTTAAGATTAGCACAAAGCGTACATGGTGAAATCATCACCAGTAAAGGAAAAGCGGGTATTGGTAAAGAATTTTTCGTAGCATCCAGCCCTAACACTTCAACAAGTTCACTATACAATTTTACCGCAGGAATTCTTGCTACAGAAGATAACACAACTGTAACTGTCTCATGGAATGGCACAGGCGTTACTTTTTATGGAGGAACACCTACAGGAAATTCACATACTTTCACATTAAACAAAGGACAATCATTTATATTTGCAGGTTCCGGGAATTCCAGCCCAAATCTTACGGGATTTATCGGTGCTAAAGTTGTCTCCGACAAACCCGTTACATTAACCAATGGTAGCTGCAATGGAAATTTCGGGATATTAGGATCCGGAGGTTCTGACCCTGTTCTCGACCAGTCTGTTCCTGTAGAAAGACTGGGTAATACTTTTGCCATGGTCAAAACTAGGTCCACAGCCCCATCTCAAAATATGGAAGGCGGAATCATCATAGCCACAGAAGATAATACAGATATATTTTTAAATGGCTCTCCTACTGCTGTAGCAACAATCAATGCAGGACAATGGTATAGAATCAACGAAACAAGTTATGTAACACAAACCGGAGCGGGAACACATTCCAATATGTTTATTTCCACATCCAAAAAAGTATATTTATATCAATTTGTAGCTGTAGGAGATAGTAATGCTACCTGTGGATTTAATTACATCCCACCTCTAAACTGTTTCCTGCCCAGAAAGATTGATGAAATTGGAAACATTAATCAGATGCCGGGTATTTCAAGTGGGATTACATTAAAGCTAAACATTTTAACAGAGACAGGAGCAGCTGTTTTAGTGAACGGAGTCGCTCCAACGGCCGCACAAGGACCTTACCCCTTGACGGGCAATACCCAATGGCAAACCTATGCCATTGAAGGGATTACAGGAAATGTATCCATCACATCTACAAAAGCTGTAACTGCAGGAATCAACGGCGGATATAGCTCCGCAGGATATGGAGGTTACTTTGCAGGATTTTCATCAGTACCAGTAATCAGTAAAAAGACAGGGGAGTGTGTCCCTGGTATTGTTTTGGAAGTTGACGATGGATATGAAACCTATCAATGGTATTTAAACGGGGTTGCCATTCCTGGCGCTACTACCAACACTTACACTCCTACCCAAGCAGGAAATTATACCGTGAAAGTTGGTATGGGAACATGCCCTCCTGTAACAACGCCTATTTATAAGGTTTTCAATTGTATGAAAAATACAACAACCAGTATAAATGCTTGTGCTACTAAAATTATAACCCCAACCTTTTCAAGCTCTACACAGACACCTGTACCGAGTACTGTATCCATTTTAACAGCACCTACTCACGGAACAGCAGTCCTAAACCCTTCGACAGGAATAATAACTTATAATCCTGCACCGGGATATTTAGGACCAGATGTAATCGTTTATACTTTCTGTGGAAATGCTCCGGAATTCATCGACTGCGAAACAGTAACTGTAAATCTGACAGTTGTCCCTTTTATCGTAAAGGATGCCACCCTGGAAGCATGTCAATATGAAGACAAAGCTTATTTTGATTTAACAACAGCCAATGTTATTGACTTCAATTTAGTAACAAAAAAATACTACCCCACTTTAGCTGACCTGAACGCTAATACCAATCAGATCACAGAGCCTCAACACTATGGTTCTGCGGGAGGAGTTGTTTATGTTAAAATTACAAGTAATGAAGGATGTACAGGAATTGCAAAAATTACACTAATTGCAAAACCTATTAAGAAATCTCCTACTCTGCTTGATAAATATATTTGTATTGATTCTAGAACCAATCTTGATGCAGGCCCTGGTTACGATTCATATCAATGGAGCACGGGTGCCACTACACAATCCATAGAGGGAGTAGGAGTTGGTGAATACACCGTTATTCTTGGAAAAGACGGATGCTTTGTTACACAGATTGTAAAGGTTATCAAAACTCAGGATCCTGTAATTACTCAGATTGAAATCTCTAACAATACGGCAACTGTTATTGTAAATGGTGGTACACCACCTTACAAATATTCCGTAGACGGAACATCAAACTGGCAGGATTCAAATGTATTTACCAACCTTTCCAGAGGTCAACATACATTCTACGTAAAAGATGCCAATAATTGCACACCTATTTCTGTTGAAATTACGGTTCCTAACTTAATCAACGCAATAACTCCAAACGGCGACAATATCAACGATTATATTGATTACAGTGAATTGGGTTATAAAGAGAATCTTAGCTTTATCATCTATGACAGGTACGGAAATAAAATATTCACCGGCGACAAATTCAACAATTACAAATGGGATGGAAGACATTTCGATAAAAAGATAGTGACAGGAACTTATTGGTACCACATCAACTGGAATGAATCCAACAAAGAAAAAACACCTATAAAATATACGGGTTGGATTTTAGTAAAAAATAGAAATTAACATTAAATAATTATTAAATAATTAGACCACGATTAATTAATCGTGGTTTTTTATTGTTGTAATAGATTATTATTAAAACATATCAAATAATCTACTATTTTTGTATAAAATTATAATTCCCAATACCATGAAAAAACATTTCTTTAGTCTAGTTCTGGTTCTTTTTATAATTAATACACTCTTTGCCCAGAGGGATACAGACCACTGGATAGCGCCTTATTACAGTACTATTGAAGGATATACTAATGCCTTATACCTATCAACAGATTCAGTAATCCCATTTGAAGTTAAAATCTATAACAACAATTCTATAATTGGAACAGCTATAATCAGCAAAGGAAATCCACAAACATTCACTCTAAATAACAATGTAATACTTGCAACTAATATAGCTGATGGATTTAAAGTAATTAATAAAGGATTATATCTTAAAGGTGATAAACGCTTTTACTGCAGCTTAAGAATGGCACAAAGCGCACATGGTGAAATTATCACCAGTAAAGGGAAAGCAGGTATTGGCAAAGAATTTTTCATAGCATCCAGTCCAAATAGCGCAATAAGTGCAATTTATAATTTTACAGCAGGAATTCTTGCTACAGAAGATAACACAACCGTAACTGTCTCATGGAATAGCACAGGCGTTACTTTTTATGGAGGAACATTTACAGGAAATTCACATACTTTCACATTAAACAAAGGACAATCATTTATATTTGCAGGTTCCGGGAATTCCAGCGCCAACCTTACAGGTTTTATAGGTGCTAAGGTTGTAGCTGATAAGCCTGTAGCTCTTACTAACGGAAGCTGTAATGGTAATTTCGGAATACTCAGCTCGGGGGGCTCTGATCCTGTTCTTGATCAATCTGTTCCTATTGAAAGACTTGGCAATACTTTTGCCATGGTCAAAACTAGGTCCACAGCCCCATCTCAAAATATGGAAGGCGGGATTATTATTGCAACAGAAGATAATACTGATATATTTTTAAATGGTTCTCCAAATCCAATATCTACCATAAATGCGGGACAGTGGTATAGAATTAATGAATCCAATTATGTCACACAAACCGGAGCAGGAACGCATTCCAATATGTTTATCTCCACATCTAAAAAAGTATATTTATATCAATTTGTAGCTGTAGGAGACAGTAACGCAACTTGTGGATTTAATTATATTCCACCACTCAACTGTTTCCTGCCCAGGAAGATAGATGAAATTGGAAATATTAACCAAATGCCTAATATAAACAGTCCAATAACACTGAAATTGAATATTCTCACTGAGACAGGTGCAGCCGTCCTTGTCAATGGAGTCGCCCCAACTCCTTCACAAGGACCTTACCCTTTGACGGGCAATACCCAATGGCAAACCTATGCCATTGAAGGGATTACAGGAAATGTGTCCATCACATCTACAAAAGCGGTAACTGCAGGAATTAATGGAGGATATAGCACTGCAGGTTATGGAGGATACTTCGCAGGATTTTCATCTGTCCCGGTAATTACGAAAAAAAGCGGTGAGTGTGTCCCTGGTATTGTTTTGGAAGTTGACGATGGATATGAAACTTATCAATGGTATTTAAATGGAGTCGCCATTCCCGGAGCTGTAAATAGCACCTATGCTCCAGTACAATCAGGAAACTACACTGTAAAAGTAACAATGGGAAGCTGTCCGGTAACAACTCCAATTTATAAGGTTTTTACCTGTATGAAAAATACAACAACCAGCATAAATATATGTGCCACTAAAATTATAACCCCAACCTTTTCAAGCTCTACGCAAACACCTGTTCCGAGTACTGTATCAATTTTAACAGCACCTATTCACGGAACAGCAATCCTAAATCCTTCTACAGGAATAATTACTTACAATCCTGCGCCGGGATATTTTGGACCAGATGTAATCGTTTATACTTTCTGTGGAAATGCTTCGGAATTCATCGACTGCGAAACAGTAACTGTAAATCTGACAGTTGTCCCTTTTATCGTAAAAGATGCCACCCTTGAAGCTTGTCAATATGAAGACAAAGCTTATTTTGATTTAACAACAGCAAACGTTATTGACTTCAATTTAGTAACAAAAAAATACTACCCCACTTTAGCTGACCTGAACGCTAATACCAATCAGATCACAAATCCACAAAATTACGAATCCACAGGAGGAGTTGTGTATGTTAAAATTACAAGTAATGAAGGATGTACAGGAATTGCAAAGATTACACTAATTGCAAAACCTATTAAGAAATCTCCTACTCTGCTTGATAAATATATTTGTATTGATTCTAGAACCAATCTTGATGCAGGCCCTGGTTACGATTCATATCAATGGAGCACGGGTGCCACTACACAATCCATAGAGGGAGTAGGAGTTGGTGAATATACCGTTATTCTTGGAAAAGACGGATGCTTTGTTACACAGATTGTAAAGGTTATCAAAACTCAGGATCCTGTAATTACTCAGATTGAAATCTCTAACAATACGGCAACTGTTATTGTAACTGGTGGTACACCACCTTACAAATATTCCGTAGATGGAACATCAAACTGGCAGGATTCAAATGTATTTACCAACCTTTCCAGAGGTCAACATACATTCTACGTAAAAGATGCCAATAATTGTAAACCGATTTCTGTAGAGATTACAGTTGTCAATCTTATTAATGCCATAACTCCTAATGATGATGGACATAATGATTATATTGACTATAGTGCCTTGTCATATAAAGAGAATCTTATTCTAGTTATCTATGACAGGTACGGAAATAAAATATTCACCGGCGATAAATTCAATAATTACAAATGGGATGGAAAACATTTAGGCAAAAAAATTTCCACAGGAACTTACTGGTATCACATTAACTGGAATGAATCCAACAAAGAAAAAACACCTGTAAAATATACGGGTTGGATTTTGGTAAAAAACAGAAATTAAATTTGACAATATTTCCAAACCACGATCTTAGAATTGTGGTTTCTTTTTATTATTTTATTGCATTTTTTTTAAATTACTTGATGATATATCAAATAATCTCCTATTTTTGCAACAATCCTAAATTCCCATATCTATGAAAAGATTTTTACTTAGTTTATTCCTATGTTTATTATCCTATAATTGCCTTTTTGCACAAAGAGATACAGACCACTGGTTTGCTCCTTATTTTGATAGCTCATCTTCGTCAGCTACAAACTACGCACACGGGCTTTACTTTTCTACTGACTCTGTCACTCCTTTTGATGTCAAAATTTATAGTAATAATGCATTAATCGGAACCGTTACTATCAGTAAAAACAGCCCACAATCCTTTACTTTGGGTGCTCAATACATCAGAACAACAAGCTCTTCAAGTGCTGCCGTTCCCACAAATCTTGGAGTTTATACCAAAGGAGACAAGCCTTATTTCGCTTCTTTAAGAATATATAATATTTCTCACGGAGAAATTGTTACTTCTAAGGGGAAAGCGGGAATTGGAACTCAATTTTATGCCGCAGCGACCCCTATGACTGTTAGTTCCACATCTAATAACTTCACAACGGGAATAATGGCAACAGAAGATAATACTACCATTACCATTTCCGGATATGATCCCAATATACAATTCATTAATAATACCACTCCTCCACTATCACTTACGACGACATTAAATAAGGGACAATCTTATATTCTTGCCGGACTTGGAAATACCGTTGCTAACCAGACGGGATTTATTGGAGCAAAGATTGTTGCCGATAAACCTATATCCGTTACCAATGGTAATTCAAATGGGTTTTATGCAACAACAACATCTGCTGATGGTTCGGATTTAATTATGGACCAGTCCGTACCAACGAACAGACTTGGGAATGAGTTTGCCATGGTAAAAAGTATTTCCACAAGCCAGAACAATATGGAAGGAGGAATTATAATTGCCACAGAAAACAATACTGAAATTTATCTTAATGCGGGAACAACTCCAGTTGCTACCATTAACGAGGGAGACTATTACAGAATTATGGCCAATGACTATGCTACTCAAGCGGGCGGTCACTCTAATATCTATATCCGTACTACAAAAAATGTTTATTTGTACCAATTAATTGGTGCCGGCTCTGCTAATAATACGGGAGGTTACAATTACATCCCCCCTTTAAATTGTTTCCTTCCCCGAAAAATAGATGAAATCGGGAAAATTCAGGAAATGCCAACCTATACAGGAACTGTTAATTTGAAACTTAATATTTTAACTGAAGCCGGTGCAGCAGTTACTGTAAATGGTGCTACTCCAACCGCAGCACAGGGACCATTTCCTCTTACAGGAAATACACAATGGGTAACATATGGTATACAAGGAATTACAGGAAATGTTACCATTACATCAACAAAAGCCGTAACTGCCGGAATCAACGGTGGATATAGCACGGCGGGTTATGGCGGATACTTCGCAGGATTCTCATCAATCCCTGTAATCGCGAAGCAAACCGGAGACTGTATTCCAGGAATAGTTTTAGAGGTAGACGACAGTTTTGAAACCTACCAATGGTCTCTAAACGGAAATCCAATTCCGGGTGCAACTTCCAACTCTTACACTCCAACTCAGGCGGGAAATTATACCGTAAGAATTACCGTAGGAAGCTGCCCTCCTGCTACAACACCTGTATACAAAGTATTCTCTTGCCTTGAACAATCTACAAAATCTCTAATCATGTGTGAGGGATACCAGGCGATTGTCCCTGAATTTACAAATTCAACCCAAACTTATGTTCCGGGAACGGTAACCATTGTAACTCCACCAGCGAATGGAACCGCAACAATTGATCCTGTAACCGGTGTTATTACTTATGTTCCGAATTTCGGATACTTTGGTCCGGATACCATTGTATATAAATTCTGCGGAAATGCTCCGGAATTTATTGATTGTGAACAGGTAACGTTAAACTTAACAGTTTCTTCAACGCCAACTGTTACCAATGCAGCATTGAGAGCTTGCTTCTTGGAGCAAAATCCGTCAACCGGGCTATTTAATCTTACTTTGGCTGCAGTAACCACACAGGCTGGAACCACAAAAAAATATTACCCATCACCTACTGATGCAGTAAATGGAACAAATGAAATTACAAATCCTACTACCTACATTGCACCAACCGGAGTTGTGTATATTAAAGTAAGCAATGCCAATGGATGTTACAGAGTTGCGGAAGTTACCCTGACTGTTCTAGCACCTGTAAAATCTACAGTACTGGTTGATAAAATCATCTGTATGGAAGATAAAACCACACTTGATGCAGGCCCCGGATTTGCTTCTTATCTATGGAGTACAGGAGCTACTACACAGTCAATTACTAACGTGGGAGTCGGCACTTATTCCGTCCAATTAAAAACGGGTGAATGTACAACAACACAAACAGTTAATGTATATCCCGCAGAACAACCTGTTATTTCTAATGTTGACATAACCAGTAATGCTATAACAGTATATGCTATAGGAGGTACACCTCCTTATAAATATTCAATTGATAACATAAACTGGCAGGACTCTAATGTATTTAATAATATTCCACGTGGAGATGCTGTTGTATATGTTAAAGACGCCTATGATTGTGATCCTATTTATGTTTCCGTTACTATTCCAAACCTGGTTAATGTAATTACCCCGAATGATGATGGTGTAAATGATGTAATTGATTATTCGTCATTATCGTACAAACCAAATTTAACATTCAATATCTATGACAGGTATGGTGCTAAAATCCATCAGGGAGATAAAACCAATGGCTATAAATGGAATGGAACAACCAATGGAAGTAAAAGAGTATCTACAGGAAACTATTGGTTTGATATTAGCTGGAATGAGCCTAATAAAAAGCAAACACCAATAAAATATTCCGGCTGGATCCTTGTAAAAAACAGAGAATAAGAATTTCTTGAATAATAATAAAAACCACGATTTCGAATCGTGGTTTTTTTATTATTTTTTCAACATATTACTACTTATTATTATTAAATTTGCGTTAAAAGCTAGTACTAAATGAATAAAATTCTATCTTTTTTATTTATATTTTATATTTTCTCGTCTGTATCTGCCCAATTGGACAGAGAACATTGGTTTGCTCCGATGGTAGACAGAACCGGAAATCCGAATCCCTATCAGAAACTGTATCTTTCTACCAACCGGACAACATCATTCCCTGTAAGTATTTATAATAATAATGTATTAATCGGTACCGTAAACATCAGTAAGAATAATCCTCAAAAATTTGATGTATTAAGGGATTATATCATCACAACACAGCAAACGGACCTATTTACTCCCACATCTAAAGGACTTTATTTAAAAGCAGAATTTCCTTTTTACGCAAATTTGAGATTTTCCGTATTCAACCATGCTGAAATTATCACTTCAAAAGGTATTCCCTCAACTGGAAAAGTTTTTTACGCAGCCAATGCTCCGATCAGTGTTACTAATATTATTTTAAACTTTATGACCAGTATCCTGGCCACTGAGGACAATACAACGGTTACCATATCTGGATATAAGCCTACTGTCCAGTTTTCAAATGGAACAACAGGAGCTACTAACCCTGTGATTACATTTACACTTAATAAGGGGAAATCTTACATTATAGATGGTATCGGAGATATTGCCGGAAACTTTGACGGATTTATTGGAGCGAAAATAACCGCTAATAAACCTGTAAATATCACCAATGGAAATTTTAATGGCCAGTATGCAGGGAATTACCCCACCAGTTCAGATATTCTAATGGATCAGGCTGTCCCCGTTGACAGGCTTGGAAATGAATTTGCGCTCGTCAAAGGAAACGGAAATATCGGCGCCAATATGGAGGAGGCATTAGTAATTGCAACAGAAGATAATACCCAAATCCGTGTAAATAACGAAGTCGTTCCTATTGCTACATTAAATACAGGACAATACTTTATTATTCCAGATACCAAGTACCAGCTGCAAGGAAACGGTCACTATAATTTATATATTAAAACGACAAAAAATACTTACGTATATCAGATGTTAGCCGGGGATGCAACCGCAGGAAATGAGGTGGCTACAGGGGGCTTTAATTTTATCCCTGCCCTCAACTGTTATCTTCCCAAGCAAATTAATGAACTGGGATTTATAGATGAAAATTTTGTCCACTCCAATAATAATCCAAATGGAATCCTCAGCATTCCAACAAAACTTAATCTTATCACCGAAAAAGGAGCCAATGTAACAGTGAACGGCATTACACCACCTGCCACAACAGGACCGTTTAATATGACAGGGACAAATAACTGGGTAACTTATGGAATTCCCAATGTTACGGGAACCATTACCGTTGTTTCCGATAAAGCAATTACTGCCGGAATCAATGCCGGAAGTGACGCTGTTGGTTATGGAGGATTTTTTGCAGGCTTCCCTACCCAACCTGTTATTTTAAAATCAGGTGGCGACTGTGTTCCGGGAATTGTTCTTACCGTAGATCCTATTATTTATAACGCCTATCAATGGTATCGCAATGGAATTCTTATTCCGGGAGCAACGAATGTTTCATATACCCCAACCCAGTCCGGAAATTATACTTGCGCCGTTACAATGGGTAGCTGTGCTCCATTAATTACCGAGCCTTATAAAGTCTTAAATTGTACTAAACTCAGCACCGCCTCATATGATGTTTGTACAAGCCATACAATTAACCCTGTATTTAGTTCTTCTACCCAGACACCTGTAATCTCAACAATAGCCATCTTAACGCCACCTACATTAGGAACAGCAACGATAAATCCTACTACAGGGGCCATCACATATAATGTAACTAATCCAGGAACTGCCGGAACAGATACCTTTACTTACACATTTTGTGGAAACGATCCGGATTTTCCTGATTGCGAAACTGTGACTGTTACGATACACATTCAGATTTTAATGGTAACTAATGCTACTTTATCTGCCTGCGATATCAACGGTCAGGGCACCTTCAATCTCACTTCAGCGAATGTTACTACCAGTACTCCTGTAACCATTACCTATTATCCGACCTTGACTGATGCGCAAACAGAAAATGCCACTGCTCTGATTACAAATCCCAATAACTATACAGCTCCGAATGGAACTATCATTTATGCCGTGGTAAAAAACCCTTCCGGATGTAAAAGCATTGCCCAGATCACACTCAATCTGTACCCGGTAGCAATTGTTCTGCAAAATTACAATGGTACTTTCTGTGATGATAATTTTGATGGTATAGTAACGGTTATATTATCAAATATTACTCCCCTGGTGCTTACAAACAGTACTTATTTTACAAACGTAAGATATTATGCAAATCTAGCTGATGCTGATGCCGGAAATGCCAATAATTTACCCAACACCTGGAGCTACAGTGCAACCACAACCATTTATATAAGAGTAGATTCTCCCGACGGATGTGCAAAGGTAATCCAGCCCCTTACATTTACATTAGGTGCAAGAGTTCCTTTACTTAAAAATACAGTAACGGAGAGTTTTTGTGATGATGATCTGGACGGAATAAAACAAGTAAATTTAAGTCAGTATATCACACAATTTACAACAGCCCCTTCAGTAAACGCTACTTTTTTTGCAACTCTTACAGATGCTCAGAATAACATCAATCCAATCAATAACCCCGTAATCCTTACGGGTACCCAAACTACTTACGTAAGATTTCAAAAGCAGGGAGTTTGTGCAGAAATAGGAAAGATAATCATAACCATAAAAACTCCTAAACGATCAGACTTACTTACTGATCAGATTATATGCCCTAATACCAAAACTACTTTAGATGCAGGTCCCGGCTTTGAAAGCTACCTTTGGAGCACAGGGGCAACAACATCTTCTATTTCCAATGTACCTGCAGGAAGTTATTGGGTAGACCTGCAATACAATGGTTGTATTTACAGACAGTTTGTAAATGTTACCGAATCTCAATCTCCAGCCATTGTTTCCATAGAGATTAACGGGAATACAGTAACTATAGGGGCAAGTGGAGGAACTCCTCCTTATGAATACTCACTCGATGGAACGACCTGGCAGATTTCAAACGTTTTTCAAAACCTGCCACGAGGGAGCTATATTATTTATGTAAGGGATTCCAAAAGATGTAATGAAGTTCAGAGGCCTTTTACCATCATCAATCTGATCAACACCATCACTCCAAATGATGATGGTCATAATGATGGAATAGATTATTCCGCATTGATGACAAAAGATAATATTGAGTTTAGAATTTATGACCGGTACGGCGCGGAAATCTTCAGAGGCACTGCTAGTAATCGTTATACCTGGGATGGGAAGCTGGGAGGAAGACCTGTGAATACAGCAACATACTGGTATACCATCAGCTGGACTGAGTACGGGGCAAGTACTGTCGTAAAATATTCTAGCTGGCTTTTGGTAAAAAACAGATAGCAAAACATCAACAGAAAGAAAAATGATCTAAAAAATCAACGTTATAACATTCATTAACACTTATGAACTAAAGTTTAATATAACTTTAACCTGTTTTCACTATCTATCTAGGTATAAATTGATGTAATTCTATGTAATTTTGCCACATTATATGAAGAAACTTATAACACTCTTGCTATTGGTTTTTCTTGCAAGGATCAATGCTCAAATATATTCCGGGGAAGTATTCCTTAGAGACAATTCCATATTATATTTAAATCAGGTTTATGTAACAAACCTGAATACTCAGCGAACCGTTCTTACGGATTATAATGGTGATTTTAACATTCAGGCTAACCCGGGAGATGTTATACGTTTTACTTCAATCGTTACAGAAAGAAAAGATATCCGCCTTACCCCTCAGATGTTCGGCATTAAAAGCCTGATCGAGCTGAAAATTGCCTATCATGATATCCAGGAGGTTGTCATCAGCAGATTTAAACCTACAGGAAATTTACGATATGATGTTAATGCCTTAGCTAAGAAAGATAAAGCCCTTGAGCTGAAAAAAGTAATTGGGCTTCCGGAACCTAAGGGAGATGGCAATCCGCCGCAGCTTCCGGTAGCGGGACTTCGTGACGGTGGCTTAACATTTAGTCTTGAAAGCATTTACGATATTTTATCTGGAGAAAGAAAAAAGAAACAACGTTATGTTGCTTACGAGAACATGAATAATTCGGTGACTCAAATAAAGAACTATTTGGGTAAAGATTATTTCCTGAAATTTAAAATTCCTGAGAATTTAATTGATAACTTTTTACAATTTGTTTATTCTTCAGAGAATATACAACCTTATGTACAGGCAGGTAACTTTGAAGCTGTAAAAATTCCAATTGAAAAATATTTACCCATCTATCAAAGAAGGCTAAAGAACTCCCATCTGCAAGATATTGTAAAATAATATACAGTTATTGAGATATTTACAAAAAAATTGTATTTATATACAATATATTCTTAAATTTATCTCACGTACTAGTGTAAAATAAAAATTATATTGGTACGTTATCTTTTTAAAGACTAACTGACCTGAATACAAATTAAGGAGAGATACCATTTAACCTAATATTTGTCAGATGAAAAAGTTACTTCTATTCTTTGGTACACTATTATTTATTAGCCTTTCTGCTCAGAAAAGAGGAAAGGACTACACGAATATTCTAAAAAGTAAAAACATTTATGAGATCAATGCCTTTCTTAGAGATGCCCATCCGGATGATCCCCGTAGATCAGTTTTAAAACCTAAAGTAATGGATATGATGAGGGAGTACATCAAGAATGCTCACCCGGCAGATCAAAAAGTAAAAGAAATGCAGGAAATGCTTGCTTTGCTTAAAAGGAGGCCATCTACCAAGATCACTTTTGATGAAATGAATGCTATTATTAAACAAAAGCAGATCGCAAAATACAAAGCAGAATTAGCTGCCAAACAATCTTCAATCGTTTATACGCCCAGTAATGCACAAAATGCAATTGTAGTCAACACATCTTCAACAACGGTAGCAATTCCCGATGCTGAAGCAGAAGAATTCAATATGCTGATGGCAGTTTCTCCCACGGAACATAAGAACAGGACAGTACAGATCCTAAATTCATTGTTTGATAATGATCCTATGAGCAAAGAATGTATCGTGCTTATAGAAAACAAATCAGACTGTAACATGATCGTGAGAATGGAAGGTGTTGGTACTACAAAATACAGACTCGCTGTTCCGGCACATAATGAAAACTCCATAGTTGTACAAAAAGGAGATTATCTTTTTACAAGCATTGTTTGCGGAGCACAATATGCCTCTCAAAAAACGATTCAAAAACCGATTATGGTTGCACTGGGATCCTCGGAACCTAAAAATTAACCTTTTCTTTTTAAGAACAAAAGGAACCAGTTATGCATAAAAATCACTATTTTTGCCAGATTTTCATTTATAGTCATGGGTAAAAATAAAATAGCAAGATTCGAAGAAAACAAAATATTACCTAACGTCATTCAACCGACAAGGGAAGAAGTTTTAAGTGGTTTCGAACTTAAAGGAAATTGGAGAACTGATTTCTTTAAAAACAATAATCCTATTGTTCTTGAGTTAGGGTGTGGAAAGGGAGAATATTCTGTTGGTCTTGCAAAAGCATTCCCAGAAAAGAACTTTATAGGGATAGACATTAAAGGAGCAAGGTTCTGGTTCGGAGCTAAAGAGGCTGTTGAAAACAATATGCCTAATGTTGCTTTTTTAAGATCTCAGATTGAACTTGTAGATCACTTCTTTGCAGAAAATGAAGTGGATGAAATATGGATCACTTTCCCGGATCCTCAAATAAAATACAGACGTACAAAACACAGGCTGACTCATCCTGACTTTCTGGATCGGTATAAAAAATTCATAAAACCAGGCGGAATCATTCATTTGAAAACAGATTCCGAATTTTTACACGGCTATACGTTAGGTTTTCTACAGGGAGCCGGCTATGAAATAATCACTGCCCATCACGACATTTACGGAGCTCCGGAGTATGATCCCGACACAAAATATTTAAGGGATATAAAAACGTATTATGAAGCACTTTTTTCCGCAAAAGGAAAGACTATTACTTATATAAAGTTTAGAATAAGTTAGTTTTATATGTAAACACATTTGATGAAAAACAACTATTCTGACTTTAATAAGATGCGAATAGATAGGGAAATAGAATTTTATAGATAAAAAGTAAAATCATACATTTACTGTTCAAAAATATATATGAAAAAGAAATTACTCTTACCTGGCATCATTCTCTCATTAATAATGATCAGCTGTAGTGTAAATTATAATAATTATCCAATCAGGAGAAATCCTTTTCCATCCACTTCTGCAACATCATCACGCGTAAGTACGGAACGTGAGTATAATGAATTAATGAAGACTTATAAGCCTGAAACAACTGAAGTATTAAATGACCTGTTAAATGACTCATCAGGGAGTACACAAACCTCTTTTTCTGTAGAGAATAAATCTCCTTGTAATATGGTCCTTACAATAAGCGGAAACAATTACTACAGAAAAATACCGATTGGAGCAAACAAAATAGGATACGTAATGCTTCCCAAAAATCAAAGTTATAAGCTTTCCGGGATGGTCTGCAACTCTGTATATCAATCGACAAAATTTATTACAAACTCCTACTCTATCACTTTATCCAACTAAAGTTTTTATATCATAAAAAAAGGCCACTAATTGTATTAGTGGCCTTTTATATAATAAAGAAAATCTTTAATTATTCTGCATCGAAATCAGCATCTGTATCAGCAGATACTTTTTCTCCTTCTTCTTTAGATTTTTCTTTGTCAGCTTTTCTCTGAGATTGACCTTCTCTGATAGAATCAGAAACAACATTTAAGATCATATCGATAGACTTAGAAGCATCATCATTTCCAGGAATAACGAAATCTACTTTTCTAGGATCAGAGTTGGTATCTACGATACCGAAAACTGGAATACCTAATTTTTTAGCTTCAGTTACAGCGATGTGCTCTCTTAAGATATCAACAACAAATATTGCAGAAGGAAGACGAACCATGTCAGAGATAGAACCTAAGTTCTTCTCAAGGTTAGCTCTTTGTCTGTCTACCTGAAGTCTCTCTTTTTTAGATAAAGTTTCGAACGTTCCATCTTTTTTCATTTTATCGATAGAGTTCATTTTCTTAACAGCCTTTCTGATTGTAACAAAGTTTGTTAACATTCCTCCAGGCCATCTTTCTGTAATATAAGGCATATTAAGTTCTGAAGCGTGCTTAGCAACAACTTCTTTTGCTTGCTTCTTAGTAGCTACAAAAAGAACTTTTTTACCTGCAGAAGTAAGTTTTTCTAAAGCGCTACAAGCTTCATCCAACTTTACTGCTGTTTTATGTAAGTCTACAATGTGAATACCATTTTTCTCCATAAAAATGTATGGAGCCATATTTGGATTCCACTTTCTAGTCATGTGACCGAAGTGTACACCAGCCTCTAAAAGGTCTTTTACATTTGCTTTTGCCATGTTTTCTGTTTTTGTTAGTTTACTTTCCGTCTTTTAAACAATCAACAACTTCTTTAGATGGGAGAAGCGTTTGGATGCTAAACGTAACGGGCAATTTAAAATTTAGATTAATAGATTTCAGATATAAGATACCAGACAAGAAAAAGTCTGAAATCTGATGTCTCCAATCTGATGTCTGAAAAAAATTAACGTTTTGAGAATTGGAATCTCTTTCTTGCTTTTTTCTGACCTGGCTTCTTTCTTTCCACCATTCTTGCGTCTCTTGTAAGTAAACCAGCTGGCTTTAATGCTAATCTGAACTCAGCGTTGATTTCGCATAAAGCTCTTGAAATACCTAATCTGATAGCTTCTGCTTGTCCTGTATTTCCACCACCGAAAACATTTACGGTAACGTCGTACTGACCAACAGTTTCAGAAAGGATAAATGGTTGATTTAACTTGTAAACCATTACGTCTGTAGAGAAATAATCTTTAGCATCTTTACCGTTTACTGTAATGTTACCAGTACCTGGCTTTACGTAAACTCTTGCTACAGAAGTCTTTCTTCTACCAATTTTATGAACTGTAGACATATTAATTATTTAAATTCGTTAATATTAATTGTTTTAGGCTGTTGAGCTTCATGCTTGTGCTCAGTTCCTTCATATAAGTAAAGGTTTTTGAACAAAGCAGAACCTAATCTGTTTTTAGGTAACATACCTTTTACAGATTTTTCTAATACTTTCAAAGAATCTTTCTTTTGAAGTTCAGCCGCAGTCATAGATTTTTGACCTCCTGGATATCCTGTATGCCAGATGTAAGTCTTATCTTCCCACTTGTTTCCGGAAAGCGTAATTTTCCCAGCATTCAAAACAATAACGTTATCACCACAATCTACGTGAGGTGTAAAGTTTGTTTTGTGCTTACCTCTCAAAATCTTTGCAACCTGAGAAGCTAGTCTTCCCAACGGTTGTCCTTCAGCGTCTACCACAACCCATTCTTTATTAGCAGTAGCTTTGTTCGCTGAAACAGTTTTGTAACTTAATGTATTCACACGTTTTAGTTAAAGATTAAACATAATTTTCCCTCTAAGGGTGTGCAAAGATACAAATTAAATTTGTAATGGAAAAACATATTTGATTTAATATGCAGGTTATGGGTTTAGCTTAAACGATTCGACAGATTTCATCTATGGAAAATATTCTTGGCACAGATATTGCAAAATCATATTCGATGAAAAAAAAGTTTTAGAAGATTCTAAAAACACAGGTGATAAAGTAAAGAGTTTAGTCACTAAACTCTTACTTTATTAACTTTTATTCAAAGATACCCCATTATTATTATCAATTATTTATCCGTGAAATTATATTTTACATTAATTTGATGTAAAAAATTATTTTTCATTCTCGAAATAATTATATTTGCCGCAAAGCTTTAATAGTCATGAGTCACGGAAAAATAAGAGAAGAAAAAAACTGCCTCAACTGCGGACACCTTGTAGAAGAGAGATTCTGCCCACACTGTGGACAGGAAAATACAGAACCCAGACAACCCTTCTATTTTCTTTTCACCCATTTCATTGAAGATTTTACTCATTATGATGGACAATTCTGGAAAACGATAAAGTACCTGCTATTCCAGCCGGGAAAATTGACCAAAGAATATCTATCCGGAAAAAGACAAATTTACGTGGCCCCTGTAAAGCTTTACATATTTGTGAGTTTTATAACTTTTTTCGTCCCTACCCTTTTCCCCCAATCAGAAAATACAGATGATGAAGCAACTGAAAAACATTCCATACAAAAAGAAAAAGAGCAGAAAAAAGAACTGACTGCAAAAATAATTGATAGTGTAAAATCCGGAATGCTTGCAGAAGGGTATAATAAAAATGACAGCATTGTACATAAAAGCATATCCAAAATAAAAAAAATTGAAGATCTTATTGACAAAAAAGAAGTGCTAAGTTCTGAAAAAGACCAATTTGCAATATTAGGAGCGACATCAATGAAACAATATGATTCGCTAAGCAAAAAAGGAGGTGGAAATTATAAATCTTTAAGACCTTTTGCTAAAAAAATATTCCATTTACAGGACAGAGGTTTGAAAAGAAAAGAAATAATAGGCCGTTTTGTAGATACATTCATCCACTCTTTCCCTAAAGCCCTTTTTATTTACTTACCTATATTCGCATTCTTTCTATGGGTATTTCACAATAAGAAAAAATGGTGGTACTTTGATCATGGAATATTTACCCTTCATTACTTTTCTTTTCTCTTATTAACTACCCTGATCTTCATTCTCGCTAACCATCTTACAGCAATACTGCCCAACTATACCCCTATCAAAATTATTTTTGGATTATTCTATTGTGCTTTATTCTTTTATACCTCAGCCTATTTCTTTATTGCCCACCACAGGCTTTATGAAAACAGTAAGAGGAAAAGCATATTAAAAGGTTCATTGCTATTTATCATCAACTGTATAGGATTACTCTTTATGCTAATGATATTAAGCTACATCAGTTTTATAACGATGCATTAATTACGTAAAGACTTACTGCCTCTAAAACTCGCAATTAAATAATAAGCAACAAATACAGTAGAAAATTTAAGAATAGAAGGAATCGCAAGTTTCAAATCAAAAAGAACAGATCCCATCAATACCAAAACAGCCATTGCCGCGAAAGACAACCCCAACTTTTGAGGCAGTGAAAAATTAGGCGTATCTAAATAATAAGCCAATCCCCACGCAAAACCAAAAGCAACAGCATAATATAGGTCTAGCCCGATATTCTGACTGCTTAAGAAGAAATAGTTAATAAGAAAACTGATCACAGTTCCTATCGCAAAATAAATCGAAGCTTTCTGCATATAATAATATATGATGCAAAAGTAATTAATTTACCTATTATTTCCGTGCAGAATGCAAAGGAAATGGAGAACCTCAATTTCGGCAAAAACACCTAAACACTTGAATTAAAGGAATATAAAGTTCAATATTATGTTCTGTATTATTGTTATATTTGGAAATTCAGAAATTTTCTAGATTTTTTATGGAAACCCAAAAATATACCCCTAAAAACAAAGTTAGAATTGTAACAGCAGCGTCATTGTTTGACGGACATGATGCAGCAATTAATATTATGCGTCGTGTTATTCAGGGAACCGGCTGCGAAGTCATTCACCTTGGACATGACAAATCAGCTGAAGAAGTTGTAAATACTGCCATCCAGGAAGATGCGAATGCTATAGCTTTAACCTCTTATCAGGGAGGACACAATGAATATTTCAAATATATTTATGACCTTCTGAGAGAAAAAAATTCGCCACAGATCAAAATCTTCGGAGGAGGAGGAGGAGTAATCCTGCCGGAAGAAATCCAAGATCTTATGTCTTACGGAATCGACAGAATTTATTCCCCGGATGATGGAAGAGAGCTTGGCCTTCAGGGAATGATTGATGATCTGGTTAACAGATCAGATTTTGCCACAGGAAAAGATGTAACAGCACAGGATCTGGACTCTATCAATTTCGAAAATTCAACCAGCATTGCTAAAATTATCTCTGCTGTTGAAAACTTCTCTGATGAAAAACCGGATCTTGTTAAAGCTATCGATGAAAAAGCAAAAGATCTGAATATTCCCATTATTGGTATTACAGGTACCGGTGGTGCCGGTAAGTCCTCATTGACTGACGAATTGGTAAGACGTTTTCTGCGTTCCAATACAGATAAGAAAATAGCGATTATATCTATTGACCCATCTAAAAAGAAAACAGGAGGAGCATTACTTGGAGACAGAATCCGTATGAATGCGATCAATGATCCAAGAGTTTATATGCGGTCCATGGCAACCAGAGAAAACAATGTATCCGTTTCTCCATTTATTCATTCCGCTTTGAATGTTTTAAAACTTGCCCACCCGGATGTTATTATCCTTGAAACTTCCGGTATCGGACAATCAGGCTCTGAAGTTTCAGACTTTGCAGATGTTTCCATGTATGTAATGACTCCTGAATACGGAGCATCTACACAGCTGGAAAAGATAGACATGCTTGATTATGCAGATCTTGTAGCTCTAAACAAATCGGATAAACGTGGCGCATTGGATGCTTTACAGGCCGTGAGAAAACAGTTCCAGAGAAACCATCTTTTATGGGAGAGCCCATTGGATGACATGCCGGTATATGCTACAAAGGCTTCACAGTTTAACGATCACGGTACTACAGAACTATACAACAGATTAATTTCTAAAGTTAACGACAAATTTTCGGGGCTAAACCTCAATACTTTCGTTGAGCAGGAAATCACAGATGAAGTGACCATAATTCCACCTAAAAGAGTTCGTTATTTATCAGAGATCGTTGAAAACAATAAGCAGTATGATGTAAACATTGAAAAGCAGGCTGAGCTTGCCAGAAAAATGTATCATATTGATGGTGTGAAAAAAATTATCTCTAACGAAACTTTAGATGCCGAATACCAAAAGGCAGAAAAGGACCTCCAGCAGGAGAATATTGATTTCCTTAAAAACTGGGATGACACCAAAAAGGCATTTCATCAGGAATTCTATTCATATTTTGTTCGTGGAAAAGAAATTAAGGTAGAAACCTCAACAGAATCCCTGTCTCATCTGAAGATCCCTAAAATTGCATTACCAAAATATAATGACTGGGGAGATCTTATTCTATGGAAAGGTAAAGAGAATCTTCCGGGAAGCTTCCCTTTCACTGCCGGAATTTATCCCTTCAAAAGAACCGGAGAGGATCCTACAAGGATGTTTGCGGGAGAAGGTGGACCGGAGAGAACGAACAGAAGATTCCATTATGTTTCTGCGGAAATGCCTGCTAAGCGTTTATCTACAGCTTTTGATTCAGTAACATTATATGGCCAGGATCCTGCCTTACCCCCAGATATCTATGGTAAAATCGGAAATGCAGGAGTTTCTATTGCGACACTGGATGATGCTAAAAAATTGTATTCCGGCTTCGACCTTATTAATGCAATGACTTCGGTTTCTATGACCATCAACGGACCTGCTCCTATGTTGCTTGCCTTTTTTATGAATGCAGCGATAGACCAGAATGTTGAAAAATATATTGTGGAGCATAAACTTGAAGATAAAGTAGAAGCTGTTCTTAAAGCCAAGTTCGATGACAAAGGATTGCAAAGGCCCCATTATAATGGAGAGCTTCCTCCTTCCAACAATGGATTAGGACTAAAATTACTGGGAATTACCGGAGATGAAATTATTCCTAAAGAAGAATATGAAAAAATTAAAGCTCATACGATTGCCACTGTAAGAGGTACTGTACAGGCCGATATATTAAAAGAAGATCAGGCACAAAATACCTGTATCTTCTCTACGGAATTTGCTTTGAGATTAATGGGCGACGTTCAGGAGTACTTTATAAAAGAAAAAGTAAGAAACTTCTATTCTGTTTCCATTTCCGGGTATCATATTGCTGAAGCCGGGGCGAATCCGGTTTCCCAGTTAGCATTTACATTAGCTAATGGTTTCACATATGTGGAATATTATTTAAGCCGAGGAATGGACATCAATGATTTTGCTCCTAACCTTTCATTCTTCTTTTCAAATGGTATTGATCCCGAATATTCAGTGATCGGGCGTGTTGCAAGAAGAATCTGGGCAAAAGCCATGAAAATCAAATATGGAGCAGATGAAAGAAGTCAGATGCTGAAGTATCACATCCAGACTTCCGGACGTTCACTGCATGCGCAGGAAATTGATTTCAATGACATCAGAACAACTCTTCAGGCTTTATATGCTATCTATGACAACTGTAATTCACTTCATACGAATGCTTACGATGAGGCCATTACGACTCCTACAGAGCAATCCGTTAGAAGAGCAATGGCTATCCAGCTGATCATTAATAAAGAGCTTGGTCTGGCGAAAAATGAAAATCCGCTTCAGGGTTCATTCATCATTGAAGAATTAACGGATCTGGTTGAAGAAGCTGTGTATGCAGAATTCGACAGAATTACAGAAAGGGGAGGTGTACTTGGGGCGATGGAAACCATGTATCAACGTTCAAAAATCCAGGAAGAATCCATGCATTACGAATGGCTGAAGCATACCGGGGAATATCCTATAATCGGAGTAAATACATTCCTCGGTAAAGATGGCTCACCAACTGTTCGCCCGGGAGAAGTTATTCGATCTACTGAAGAAGAAAAACAGGTTCAGATTGAAACACTTCACAATTTCCAACAAGCCAATCTTGATAGATCTGAGGCAGCTTTAAAAGAATTACAATATGCAGCTATTAATCAGCAAAACCTCTTTGCTGTTATGATGGATGCTGTAAAATATTGCTCTCTTGGACAAATTACCAATGCTTTATTTGAAGTAGGAGGTAAATACAGACGTAATATGTAATCAATATTATGAAAAAAAAAACCGCAGGATTTCTGCGGTTTTTTATTTGAATTGTATCTGATAAGACTTCTATTTTTTATTGAAATCTCCGGCGAAAACAGAAATAATATTATTCTCAGAAAGATATTTTTTCAAAGCAGCATTCACTTCGGATAATTTCAGGTTCTGAATTTTTGTATTTTGTTCATCAAATTTATCCAATGAAACTCCAAAAAGAAGCTGAGTATTTACAAGGTTAGCCAATGTTCCATCAGAGCCTAAACTGGTTTTCCTTTCATTAGCATAACTTTTTTTATTGGAATCAAGTTCTTCCTGCGTAAAACCTGAAGCCAATGCTTTGTTAATTTCCTCTTTAATAGCAGCTTCTACATCATTTCTTTTTGTAGGATTTAAAAAAGCATAATAATTCCATGAAGCAACATCATTTGAAACAGGAACATCCAGATATGAACCAACTCCATATGAAATCCCTTCTTTTTCACGCAACCTCATTGGTAATCTTGCAGAAAGGAATCCTCCACTTCCTAAAATTTCATTTGCCATCACTAAAGCCGGGTAATCAGGATGATCCTGCGACATCTTGAAGCTTGAAGTTCCAAGGGCAACTGCATTTTCTTTATCTGGAGTTATGATATTTTTATCTTGTTTTTTAGTTTCAAAGAATGTTGGTTTTACCTCTACAAATTTTGATTTAGCGGTAAATTTCCCAAATGTTTTCTCTAATTCAGAAGAAGCAATTTTTGGATCAATATTCCCGATTACAGTACCTACACCATTGGATGCCCCCATAATATTCTGATAGAAATCAACAATCTGGGCTTTAGTTACTTTTTTATTTTCATCAATTTGCTCCTGTAGAGAAGCTACATAGAAGATACTCGTTTTAGGGTATGGGGATGCCAGTCTCTGTAACTCATTACCTGCAATAGCTTGAGGATCCTTTAATTGTCCTTCCAACTGAGTATTTACTTCAGTGATAGTTTTGGCAATTTCGTTTTCCGGGAAAGTAGAATTTGTCAGTATATCCTGTACGATGGCCATTACTTTTGAATAATACTGTTTGTAAGTATTCACTCCAATGATTAAATTCTGGTCATATATGTAAGCATACACAGAAGATTTCATTTGATCTAATTCATCTTTTATTTGCTCTTTTGTTCTGGTTTTGGTTCCCGATTTCAATAAAGAAGCAGTAATATTTCCAATAGCTTCTTTGCCTTGCAGGTCTTTTTCATTTCCGATTCTTAAACGGAAATTCGCTTGAATTTTTTCTCCTTTAAGCTCCTTATTGATAAGCCCATACTTCATCCCATTAGACAACTTTCCTTCAGTAAGGTTTTTCTTAATATTTGCAATGGAAGCTTCAAAAGGGGCTGGTTCTTTCTCCAAAGCTCTTCCTTTGTAATCTTTTACCAGATCTGCAATCTGGTTATCCCTGAATTCTGTAGGGAATACCCTTTCTTCATTAGGAGAAGGTCGGAAAACACCCATCGTACGGTTGTTGCTTTTAAAATATTTTTGAGCAACCTTGCTGATATCTTCCAGTTTTAGATTTTCTACATGATCACGGTACAGAAAATTTAATTTATAGTTTCCTGCTCCGATAATTTCGGTAAGATTAATTGCAAAATTAATGGTATTATTTTTCTGGTTTTCGATGTCTTTAATCAGTTTAGCTTTCGCTCTTTTAAGATCATCCTGAGTAAATTGAATGGAAGAGATTTTATCAAGTTCTGCCCTTACGAGTTTGGTGGTTTCGTCTAAGTTCTTATCTTTTGGAACATCAAAATTAAAATACACCATCCCCGGATCTCTTAAAACAGGGCTGAATGTCCAGACTCCGGAAACCTTCTGAGTTTCCACCAGACTTTTATACAAATATCCGGAAGGATTTGAGGTAAGGATCTCATAAAGTGCAGATAAGGCAGCATAATCTTTATCTGCATAGGCAGAAGTATGATAACCTGCAGCTATAATCTGCTGATCATTATTTCTCTTGATTTCAAAATACTTTTCTCCGTTCTGAGCTGGCTCTACGGTATAAGTTCCTCCTAATTCACGTGAAGGTTTTTTAATTACTGAAAAATAATCAGAAATATATTTCAATGCGCTTTTCTCATCAAATTTTCCTGCAACAATAAGAGTTGCATTATCGGGTTGGTAATATTTCTCATAGAATTTTCTTAAGGTCGGAGCTTTTACCCGTTCAATATCTTCCTTACTGCCAATTGTACTGTTCCCGTAATTGTGCCAAACGTATCCATTAGAAAATACATTTTGCATCATCACTCTTGTAGGATTATTCTCTCCAATTTCGAATTCGTTTCTAACCACTGAAAACTCTTTATCCAGATCACTCTGTAAAATCGTAGCATTGATCATTCTGTCAGCTTCCATCTGTAAAGACCATTTCAGGTTTTCTTCATTGGATGGGAAAATTTCATAATAATTTGTTCTATCATACCAGGTTGTCCCATTAGCCTGCCCACCTTTATCAGAAAGCTGCTTTTTAATATCTCCAAGGTTTTTGGTACTCTTGAACAACATATGCTCAAGCAAATGTGCCATTCCTTTTTCACCATATCCTTCATCTTTTGATCCTACATTATACACAATATTCACAACCATATTGCTTTGGGAAGGATCAGGAATCAAAAGAACTTTCATCCCATTATTAAGAGTATACTCTTTAATACCTTCCGTATTGCCAATAAATTTAGGAGTCTCGGTACTCTGTGAAAAGACAGGATTAATAGTTCCTGTAAAAAATAGGACAGCTGTCCCCAGTAGTAAGTTTTTCATAGTATTTAATAAATTTCGTTCTTAAATTTAATAAGTTTTTCTCATCATTGATTGAAATATTTATACGAATAAAAAATCTATTTAATCTCAGGCAGATTCTTTATTTTCGCAAATAAAACATCATCATTATATTCATTGTCATGAAAATATACATCAACAAAATCAGCATTCTTTCAATGCTATTGTTCTCTATCTTTCTATTTTCTCAAAAACGCACAGAAGATTTCTCAATCAGTTTTCCTGATCAAAAACTGGAGAAAAGCTATTATAAAACCATTAAGCTTATTGATATAAGGACAGATACCACTTCACTGGGGATTGTACAGAAAGGAGCATTCAACGCAAAGGCTAAGGTTGTTCCCGGAGTAAGCCTTGCCAATCAGTTTCAAAATCTTTTGAACCATATTAATGGAAGCAATGTAGAAGATGGCACCATCGTTATGTATCTTAAACAATTATACTTTGCAGAAGTAACAGGAGCGTTCAGTGAACATGGATATTGCTATTTTCAGGCATTTTTATTTGCAAAAAATGATGATGGAACCTACTCCTATCTTGACAAAATCGACTCTGTTATTGATCATTCCTCAATGGACGTTACCAAAGCAACGATGAAAAAAGGGAGTGAGATGGTGAGTAATTTTATCAGCAAAAATATTTCAAAAAAAACAACCGCAACAGATCATTATACTCTGGAAGATGTAAAGAATTTTGATGCGATTGAAAAGCAAAAACTGAGTCTGTACAGCTCTGATCAACTCAAGGAAGGTTTATATAAAGATTATAATTCATTTAAAAATCAGGAACCTGAAAAACAAATTGCCAATGCCAAATTTTATGGCAAATCTCCAAAGATCATTAAGGTTTACGAAACTATTGATACAAAAGAAAAGGAGATCAAAAAAAATGACTATTATGCATTGGTATATCAAGGATCTCCTTATATCTATGTCCCGATGGAAAATGCTTTCTCAAAAGCTGAAAAGAAGGATGGTGATTTCTATTTTACCGGTAAAGTAAAAGGAAGCGCAAAAATGGGAGATGTGGTCACAGCGTCTATATTTTTTGGGATTGTCGGAGGTTTAATTGCTTCCAGTTCATCTTCTGCTTACCCATTTGAACTAAAGATTGACTACCTTAATGGTGCATTTATTCCGATTAAAGAAATCCAAAAATAGGCATCTGAAATAGTAATACATGAAACCCAAAGCCTTATTCAACTGGAGTAGCGGAAAAGATTCTGCCCTTGCATTATATAAAACCTTTAAAGAGGAAAAATTAGATATAATTGGTCTTCTTACCAGTATCAATCAGGAATATCAGCGGATTTCCATGCATGGGGTTCATGTTTCTCTATTGGAAGAACAAGCTTCAAGCATAGGACTTCCTTTAATTAAAATGGAACTTCCTAAAGAACCATCTATGGAACAATACCGCGACATCATGAACAAAACGATGACCGATATAAAGTCCCGTGGAGTCACCCATTCCATATTTGGAGATATTTTTCTCGAAGATCTGCGAAAATATAGGGAAGACCAATTGAAATCCATCGGGATGGAAGCTGTTTTTCCACTTTGGAAAAAAGATACGAAAAAACTTATTCATGAATTTCTTGATCTGGGTTTTAAAACGATCGTAATTTGCGTCAATGAAACCTATTTAGATAAAAGTTTTGCAGGGAGGATTATTGATGAAAATTTCATCTCGGACTTACCTGAAAATGTAGACCCTTGCGGAGAAAATGGCGAGTTCCATACTTTTACTTTTGATGGTCCCATTTTTAAAACACCAATTCAGTTTGAAATTGGTGATATTGTAAAAAAAACCTATCCAAAACCAAATGCAGAGGATCATGAAAATGGTGATGAATATGTCTTTTGGTTTTGTGATCTGATCAAAAATAAAACGCTGTAGAACGATTGGTTCTACAGCGTTATTTTTTAGTTCAATGTCTTTGATATCTCCTTCATGAGATCAAAAACCATACTTATATCATTTTCATTGGTTCTCCAATTTACAAATGCAGCCCTGATCCCTTTATGCTGATTATAAAAAGTAGGCGTCATAAATACTTTTCCTGTACTATTTAATTTTTCTAAGAATTCATTAACCTTATCGTGATCAGCTTCATTTTTCAAACTGAAACACACCGTATTCAGACGGACAGGTGCCAGAAGTTTAAAATCCGAACTGCTATCTATAAAATGACCAAGCTGTTTGGCCCATCTTATATTATTTTCAACTATTTCCTGATACCCTTGTTTTCCATAGGCCATTATTGAAAACCAGGCAGGTAAGGCTTTTAACCTTCTTGAGTTTTCAGGAAGAAAGTTCAGATAACTGAAGTTTTCCAATGGATCCCCGAGATATGGAGCATTGGAATTCTGGAATGTCTCTACCTGTAATAACCTGTACTGATCTTTTACGAAAAACACTGCACTTTCGTAAGGAACGTTTAACCATTTATGGCAATCCACAGTAATACTGTCAGCCTGCTCCCAGCCTTCCAAAAGATGTTTGGTTTCATCTGAGCAAGCTGCAAATCCTCCAAATGCAGCATCAATATGCCACCAGAAGTTATGCTTTTTTTTAAGTTCAGCTATTGCCTTAAAATCATCAAAATCTACCGTATTCACAGTTCCACCACTGGAGATCAGGATAAATGGCTCCTCTTTTAATTCAATGATACGATTTTCTAGATCATCTATATTCATCGCTTCCCTATTCCCTTCTATTGTTTTAATTTTCACAATATTTCCGCTTCCTATCCCTAAAAGTGATAGTGATTTAAGGCTTGAAGAATGGGGTGTCGCGGTAAGCACTTTTATGGGTATCGAAATGCCGTCTTTTGCAATATCTTTTCCTTTTTCACTTCCTAACCATTGTCTTGCTACTGCAAGACAGGTAAAATTAGACATTGTTGCTCCGGTTACAAAGCCACCGAGAAAATTTTTAGGGAGCCCCAAAAGATCGAGCATTAATTGTATGGTTTCCAGCTCTATAATCGCAGAAATACCTCCCTGTCCTTTTGTTGATTGGGTATTCTGGTCATAAACAGAAGCCAGCCAGTCTCCGGCAATAGAAGCAGGAGTGGAACCTCCTGTAACAAAACCCCAGTATCTGGGACCTGATGATCCAACCATAACCGGTTCAAATCTTTCATTAAAAACTTCCAGTACTTTTTTTGTTCCATATCCGGACTCCGGTACTTTGTCTTCGGAAACATATTCCTTTGAATCAACGGATGTTTTTCTATCGGGTAAAGCATCCAGATAAGCAAGCCCCTGCTTTTTTATAGTTTCTAATAAGTTGCCGATTTCCGACAAATCATTTTCAAGATGTTTTTCCATTTTTGAATTAATAATCTATTCAAAAATATTACTTTCTGTAATAATTTAGTTTATATAATTTACAGGTCTTTCATAATTTGGCAGAGCTTTTCCCTTGATTACAATAATTTAAAAATCGGCCCCGGAGCTCTCACATCATTTTTTCTATTTATTTGGCATGGTTTGCATCCTTTTTGATGCTGTAGCTTTAAATTAAAAAACAAATGCTGAAATTTTCCCACTTATTGTTCCCATTAATCATTTTTACACTCTCATTAACCGCATGCAAGAATTCGATGGAATCTATAAAAACGGTTGACAGGAATGCAATCGTAGACTCCACCATTACCGCCTTCGAGAAAAAACTTTTGGAAAAACAGATCGACTCTGTATTCTCACGATTTAATTTTAATGGAAGTATCGCTGTTTTCAAGGACTCTACACAATTATATAAAAAAGAAAGCGGACTCTCTAACTTTGAAAATAAAACAAAAATCAACGACAGTACTATTTTTGCCATCGGCTCTGTAAGTAAGCAATTTACGGCAGTTCTTGTTTTACTTGAAATGGAACAAAACAAGCTGAATATCGAAGATAAAGTTTCCAGATACCTCAAGGAATTTCAAACAAAAGAATACGAAAATATTACAATCCGTCAGCTTCTGAACCATACCTCCGGATTAAATACGCTGGGAGGTAAGCTTTTATTCAAAAGTGGATTGGGTTTTTTCTATTCCAATGATGGCTTTAATGCATTGGGAAAAATCGTTGAAAAAGTATCAGGAAACTCTTATGACAAAAACGTCCAGGAATTGTTTAAAAAGGCAGGAATGAAAAATTCTTCAACAGGAGATGTTTTTGAGGGAAAGAATTTCGCAAGTGCTTATATTGGAAATAAGAAGAATGCGGAAAGGGTTCCTAATATGCCGCGCAGATTGGGAGGAAAAGAAATTGGGATCCCGGCAGGTGGAATTCTTTCTACCATAGATGATTTACGCCGCTGGAATAACGCTCTATATGGTGGTAAAGTTTTGAAACCGGAAACCCTTCAGAAATTCATCTCTAAAAGTTCCGAAAGACATCATGCTATTTTAGGAAAAATGGGTTACGGATATGGTATAATGCTCAATATAGGCGAACCGACAGCCTATTTCCACAGTGGCTATGTTATGGGTTCTCCTTCCCTAAACATTTATTACCCATATACTAAAACTTCAGTCATTATATTGTCTAATATTGCTGATGAGGCAAAGGGCAAAGCTTCAGTTTTCAGACCGCATATTGAGGTAAAGAAAATCACAGATGCTATTGAAAACACGGTTATCGACTTAAGACAACAAATGATAAGAACAAGTAATAATAAAAATGAATTGTAATGAAAAAATTATATTTCATTGCTATCTATCCTCCTCAACGGATCATTAATGAAATAAAACTCTTCAAAGAAGACTTTGCTTACCATTATCAAAATTCAAAAGCGGTTAAAAATGATGCTCATATCACCTTGTTACCTCCATTTTCAAGAGAGACAGAGCTTGAGAATGATATTATTGAAGCGTTTGAAAGAATAGATACTTCTCTATCCCCATTCGAAATCGTTCTCAATGGCTTTGGAAGCTTTCCGAATCCAAAAAATCCGGTGATCTTTGTACATCCTGAATACAATCCGGGCCTTATAGATATTTACCATCGAGTAAAAAAACAATTTAGCTTTGGCAAAGGCTCCTTCAACCCTCATATGACCGTTGGATACAGAGATTTGAGTTTTGAAAATTACCTGAAAGCCTGGAAAGTTTATCAAAACAAACCTTACGAAAATAAATTTACCGTTGATAAAATTCTGCTTCTGAGATATGACGGAAAATGGGTACCCATCATAGAAAAGAAACTACAATAAAAAATCGGCCACTGGGCCGATTCATAATGTTATGTATATTTTCGATTACTTTTATTCTTTTACAATTTTTTGTGAAATGATCAGACCTTCATCTTCACTTACAGCTAAAGTATAGATTCCAGAAGGAATAGTACTGATATTAACAAAGATCGTAGAAGTATTTTTCATTTCAAATTTGACAGGAATCAATTTACCCGATCCATCATACAATGCTACTTTTACATTCTTTGAAAAGTCCTGTTTACCTTTGATGTAGAATTCATTCTCTGCCGGATTCGGATAGATTCCGAATCTTCTTTCTTCTGCTTTAATTTCAGACATCCTTAACGTTGAGGTCTTATTCAGTTTCCAGGTTACCGTGGCAAAATGAACCGTATTGTGACTGTTAACTTTTATTAAAGGACTGTTGTCGGTAACAGAGAAAATAAGGGTATTAAGACCGCTATTCAGTTGTGACGGAGAAACTGTTAAGGTATTGCTGGTTGAAGAAAGAGCCGTTCCATTGAGAGTCCAGGAATTGACCAATGTATTAGGGATTGGCAAAACTTCATTTACAGTAAATGTTACCGCGGCATTACCATTCACATTGCTGCTGTTGGCTGGTGTATAAGAGTCAATCGGTGATACTAATGAATGTATTCTCTCAATAATGGCCTCTTTACAAACGGAACAAAACTGTCTGTCCAGATATCTCATTTCACAATTTTGATGTGGACGGTACCATGAAGGGCTTTCGGTATAAGGATACACTCCCACACTGTTTAATCCTAACCAGTTTTTCCATTTGATGGTTGATGTATTGGAGTTTTGTGTCTTGTTAGGTGATTCCCCTGTTCCTGCAAACCAATATTCATCCGCAAGCTTTCCAAAGGAATGCCCAAGTTCATGTACTACAATCTCATTTGAAGAGCCATTTAGCGACGCAAATGCATAAGCACCTCCGCATCCGCCATACTCTGTAGAGTTACCCAGAACGTACGTAATATCATAATCAGGAACATTAGCTGCGAGAACCTGCGCTACTTTATTTGTACTATTGCTGTAAATACAGCGGTGTACACCAAAGTCAAATGAAGAGCCCAGGTAATTATTGGGATTGGAAACAGGAATAACCGGCTCTGTAACATCCGTTGCTGTTCCAGGATGTTTTACACCTGTTTCTGTTGACACTACTTTTACAGCATACGCATTAAAATAATTTTTATATTCTGTATATGGGCTTTTTGTAAAGAGATAGTTAATCGTAGACTGTGCAGAATTCACAAAATTAGTTTGCTGAGCAGAAGTAAATCCATCACCCAATACTGCGATATTGATCCGGTTAGAGTTTGAACCGTTATTAAGCAGAGAAACTGTCTGAAAGGTTTGTGAAAAGCACAATGAACTTACTAATATGAGAAATAAAGTTTTTTTCATGGCTATAGTTTTTGGTTAAATAATAATTGATTTCCTGCATGGGTAACTTTTTCCACTTTCACGATCTGGATTTCTCCGGAATGAGGATAGCGCACACTGAATTCAGCATTATCCGAGGAAACTTTGTGTCTTCCGATTCCGTCTTTATCAAAACTTTCCAGATTCTGATTCAGAGGATCTTCCACCAGCTGTTTCACAATTTCTTTTCCGCTGGCATCAGTAAGTGATATAATAAAATCACCAAGACCTGCTGAATTTCTGTCAAAAGAAGGGATGGATTTCAACTTTCCTTCAGTAATTTTCTTTGATTCGAGGGTAATTTTTTCAGGACCGGATTTCGTTTTTTCTACCTTAAAAAACAGGTACACAATTTGATTTTTGTCTTGTTGACAATTAACATTCTCAGATGATCCCCCATAACTTAAGTCTTTCACTGTCAGAAAGCTATACAGCACAAAAGTCGGAAGAATTAAAAAGGTTAGTAAATTTTTCATAATCATTTTTTGATGAAGTTAAGAAGATTTCACCAAAATAAGATTTATTTTTACTGTTTTTTTTCTAAGGGAAAAAATTCAGAAAGTCATATCTTTGACGAAATGATTGCAGAAAAGATAATTTTAGGTATTGACCCGGGAACTGCTATAATGGGCTTTGGGATTATTTCCATTAAAAAAGGTCAGATGGAAATGGTTTCCATCCACGAGCTTATTTTGAAAAAATATCCCAACCATGAAACAAAGCTAAAATACATCTTTGATAAAACCTTAGCCTTAATTGATGAGTATCACCCGGACGAGGTTGCCCTGGAAGCTCCATTTTATGGAAAAAATGTTCAGAGTATGCTAAAACTGGGACGTGCACAAGGGGTAGCAATGGCAGCGAGCCTTCATCGAAATATTCCGATTACCGAATACTCACCTAAGAAAATAAAAATGGCTATTACAGGAAATGGGAATGCCAGCAAAGAACAGGTAGCAGGGATGCTTCAAAACCTTCTGAAGCTAAAAGAATTTCCAACAAAATATCTGGATGCTTCTGATGGTCTTGCCGTAGCTGTTTGTCATCATTTTAATTCAGGAACAATTGCTGATACAAAATCTTATTCCGGATGGGAAAGTTTTTTAAAGCAGAATCCTGACCGTTTAAAATAAGCGTTACTGTCTTTCATAAATATCTTCTATAGCAGTAACCTTTCCATAGATGATATCATTATAAAGAATGGAAAATCTGTTTTTCGAAATGATTCTAAATTGTTTATTTTCTTTTAGATCTGCATCCATATATGAGAATGAATTTTTATTAATCGTCACTAAATTTCTTGCTGACGAACTTATTATCTCACAGTTTTTTCCATTTGCATACTTTTTAATAAAAAAAATATTTCCATTTTCTTTTTCGAATAATAAAGTGGTCTTCTTTGTACATTCGTGAAGTGGATATATTTTACTTATCTCTCCATCTTTATAGGTTTCTTCAACTAATTTCCATTTTCCGATAAAGTAATATTGATCACTCTCCAGACTCTTTCTTTTTACTGCGGGAGATTGTGATTGACAACTTAGCATAAAACTACAGCTTAATAAGAAAATTAATCTTTTCATTGTTTAGCATCTTTTAGTAAAAAAGGCCCTTTGAAAAAAGGGCCTTTTACTCTATTAGTTATTTATAAATTTCTTTGATTCTTTTTTATTACCGTAAGTGATAATGTATACTCCTTTTGGTAATGTTTGGTTGATTTGAACTTCATTCGTTTTAGAAGTACCTTTCTGCAATACTTTTCCACTCATGTCATAGATCTGGTAATCTCCAAAACTTACATTTTTACTTCCTATCAGTTGAAGTTTATTTTCTGATTTTGTATAAACAATTTTACTTTCCGAACTTCCTTTAACTTCAGATGTTCCTAATGCTTCTAAAATCTTAACTGCATAGTCCTCCATTTGTCCATATTGTAACTGAGAGCAAGGGGTAAGATCAGGAAGATTTACTGAATTATACGTCGCAGCATCCACTGCAATTCTCATCCTCAAATAAGTATTTTTCACAGCATTGGCAGGAGGAGTAATCGTGTTGGTAACGGTCATCCCTGTTCCGGTCAAATTGCCTGATAAATGATTTACGACCAATTCACTATCTTCAAAAGACCCATTGTTATTATAATCGATCCAGACTTTTGTTCTAAACTTTTCTGCCTGACTAAAAGTATATGCATAAGTCACTTTCAGCTCCGTTCCTGTAGTTGACGGTATTTCGGTATAGTATGCAGGTCTGATACAATTTGCAGAAGCAAAATTATCATAATACGAAGGAGTTGCTTCATCTGAATCGTAGCCATTAGTAGTACTGTTTATGGTTCCAAATTTAACGTTGGTAGCACCGATCGCGAAATTATTATTGGTAGGGTGCGCTGTACTTGGCGGATTACATTGGGCTGCAACTACAGAAACTGGCGAAGGAATAACAATCGACGGATCTTTACCCGCTGTAGAGTTAAGCAGATCTTTTCTATACTCCATCATTAACAAAATAGCCCGGTCTCTTTGTCCTTCCGTAAATTTACGGTTAGAATTGGTGTAATTCATAACATTATATTGAGTTCCGTCGTAGTTTTGTCCGGTACATGGATCAATAGCAGTATTGTTAGGAACAGCAACACCATACATGCTTCTAGATGGTGAAGTATCACATACTCTATCTCCTGTTGTTGCACAATCATTACTAGGAGGGCAACTTGATTGATCAGTATATGAAACTCCCTGAAATGTATGATAAAGTCCAAAAGCATGTCCAAGTTCATGAGTTAATGTCGTATCATTTTGATTTTTAATGGTTGCCACCTTCATAAAGCTTTCATAATCATAAGCATAAGAATCCGGGAATTTTGCGTATCCCATTAATCCATAAGATAATTGCTGCTGGCCATCAAAACCGATCACTACATAAATATTAAAGTATGAATTTTCCGGCCAATGGTGCGCTAACTCATTTTTGATCTGGCTATCACTAGCTCCACTTGAACTTTGCATTTTAACTCCCCTTGTATCATAACCTGGAATAGTACTTCCATTATATCTTACAATACCGGTAGTAGGAGTACAGCTAGGTGATCTTTTAGCTAATACGAGCTTAAAAGGAATTACTGCTCCTCCAGTTGGTCCGGAACCTTCAGGGTAAAATCCATTGCCAAAAGTTGTAGCATACATACTGTTAGCTCTGTCAATCCAGTCAATAATCTCCTGATCAGTAACATGTAAATTTGCATTAGCAGTTGCCTGAGATTCAATAACATGTACTACAACAGGGATTTCATAAATTTGTCCGGTATAAAGTCCGTTCCACGAAGTACTAGCGCCAACTTTATTAAGATAAGACTGCTTATTCATGGAAGCTAATCTGGCTTCTACAATCTCCCTGTTTTTCTTTAGTTCAGGGTGTTTAGCATCCATTTGTGACATGACTTGGTCAAAACCACAAATATTTTGCACATTTTGAGAAAATGCATTAACCCAAAGGATCAACGCAAAACATAGAACTATTCTCTTCATATTCAACTATTTTTTTAATTTATTCGATGCAAAACTATTATTTATTTTAACAAATTGACAAAATATATTGAAAAAACATAAAGAATTTTATTATGTTAATATGTAAAAATTATAACTAATTGTTTAACAGTGACATAAATAAAACAAGTAAACATACTTGGTAAAACATAATACTATCTTTAGCATTGGTATGATTTTTAGTATTACTTTTGTATAAATTTTCAATAATGAAAAATCAACAACAAACTATAAATCAGGTGAATCATAAAATAAATTGGTTCCAGAAGTTTCTGATGGTATGCTCCGGAGGAAACATCCATATTTTAAGGAAAACACCAAGTGAATGGAATAAATTTTCGGGTATCGGAGGTATCGTTTTATTTACTGCAGTTTTCGCTACACTTTCCGCAGGTTATGCCATGTATACAGTATTTGATAATATATGGACATCTGTTGGTTTTGGAATTTTATGGGGATTAATGATATTTAACCTGGACCGTTACATTGTTTCCTCCATCAAAAAAACGGGAACATGGTGGAATCAGATACTCATGGCTATTCCACGTCTGGTTTTGGCTACTTTTTTAGGAATTATCATTTCAAAACCTTTAGAGCTTAAAATTTTTGAAAAGGAAGTCAATAAACAGCTGAACACGATCATCCAGCGAAATAAAAAGCAGCTTCAGGGTGAAATGACCGGCAGAATTCTTCAGCAAAGCGGTCCTTTTGAAACTGAGAAAAAACAAATATCAGAAAAGATTGCACAATACCAAAAGTCTTATGATTCGGCAGCTGTAGAGCTAGAAAAAGAAATCCTCGGAAAACAATCAGGCTTAACGAGTGGAAAAGTAGGTTTCGGATCTAATGCCAAAAGAAAACAGGAGCTTAAGGAGCAAAGACGTCAGGATCTTGAGAGTTATCAAAAGCAAGTAGCTCCAAGGTTGGAATATCTGGATAAAGAAATTTCAAAAGTATACACCAATCTGGAAACCGAAAGAAAATCTACTGAAACCTTTGAGGATAAGTTCAATGGATTTGCCGCCCGTTTGCAGGCGCTTGATGAGTTAGGAAAAAATTCCGCAATCATAGGTTTAGCTGCAGCCTTTATTATGGGGCTTTTCATTTGTCTGGAAATTTCTCCTGTACTGGTTAAGCTAATTTCTCATGTAGGCCCCTATGATCATCTTTTGGAAAAAACAGAAAATGATTTTCGATTGTACTCCAAAGAAAAAATTGAAAAAGGCAATGCCCTTACCGACTATAGAATCGATGATTTTAAAGAGAATCTAAATAAATAATTTAAATTATATTAAAAAAAGACCTTTCATATTTACGGAAGGTCTTTTTTGTTTATACAGTAGGAATATTTTTTGCAGTTACTAAACCATGCCTTCCTCAGTTGTACATAGTTATGAATATTTTCCGGAAACTGAAATACTAAGAATTGTATATCAGTCGGGAGCAGTTTATGATTATTTGAAAGTACCCCAGATCATTGTTGATCAATTCAAAGCTTTTACTTCTAAAGGGACATTTCTTAATAAGGTTATCAAAAAGAAATTTAAGTATACCAGAATAAAATAACATTCTGCGTCTTATTTTAACAATAATTTAAGTCGTTATCGGCTATGAATTAATTTCTTATTCCTAATTTTAGTTTTTCATTCAAAGAATTTACAACTAATCACAAAAATATGATACTACAACAAGGAACCCCGGCACCGGATTTTGAGCTCCATGCCACTCCCGACCAGAAACTAAAACGTTCTGATTTTTTAGGAAAGAACCTGATTTTAGTTTTTTATCCTGCAGACTGGAGTCCGGTTTGTGGTGATCAAGTGAGCCTATATAATGAAATGCTTTCCATTTTTCATAAATATAATGCAGATATCCTGGGTATTTCTGTTGACAGCGCCTGGTGCCATGATGCTTTCATGGAAAACAGAAAACTACACTTCCCCCTGTTGGCAGACTTCAACCCCAAGGGAGAAGTTTCAAAAGCTTACGGCGTCTATAATGAAGATAACGGAACTTCACAAAGAGCACTATTTGTTATTGATCCTGAAGGAATCATCCAGTGGAGCTACTTATCACCCGATGGAATTAATCCGGGAGCTGACGGAATCATTGATGCTTTAGAAAATTTAAAACAAAAATAATATTTATGTCTACTTTAAGAATTCCCATTGGTCCTAACGACCACGTTCAGGGAAATCCAGATACCGCGAAAATAGTTTTAGTAGAATATGGTGACTATCAATGTCCGTATTGTGGACACGCTTTTCCTTTAATAAGAAGATTTGTTCAGGAAAACAGTGATGATGTAGCATTTGTATTCAGGAACTTTCCTTTGACTGATGCCCATGAATATGCCATGGCAGCCGCAACAGTTGCCGAGGCAGCAGGAAAACAAGGAAAATTCTGGGAAATGCACGACCTCATCTATGATAATCAAAATATATTGAACGAAGCACTACTCAAAGAGTGTGTAAAAGTTCTGAAACTGGATGTGAATAAAATCGAAAATGAGATTAACACCGAAGAACTTCAGGCAAAGATTGAGGCTGACTTTGAAGGCGGTGTACGCAGTGGAGTAAACGGCACTCCATCTTTTTTCGTCAATGGACAAAAATGGGAAGATTATGACGGAACGTATGATTCATTCATTGACCTAATTTCTTAGTTTAACGATACTATTTCCGAATAGATTTTGGATAAAAGCCATATTGAGGAATATCATACATTTTCTTCACTGAAATGATCGCATAGAACAATTGAATTTTAAATTATTATTTTCCTTAGTAACTCTCTTTTTTTAAGAAATTCATTCAAATTGTGAAAAAAAAATTTACATTTGATACGTTGTACAAAACCTAAAACAATTAACTTATTATGAAAAATTCAAAAAAAATTTCAAGAGAAAGCTTGAAAACAATTAAGGGAGGATTTAAAATGTGTAATGCTGAGTTACCTAATTTCGGCTGTGGTGATGCAGAGTTTTTCTGCTGTGGACCTGGCGGTTGCAGAAGAATAGCAGATCTTCCACCAGGATCTTGTATTGCACAGTAATTTTTCCTTTTATTCAAAAATTATTTTATTTGTTAAATTACAAATACGGCTGGCTCAATATTGAGCCAGCCGTATTTTTTTTATATTAATCTTATTACTACAATTATAAGGAATAATTAGGAGCTTCCTGTGTGATAATCACATCGTGAGGATGAGATTCTTTCAATCCACTTCCTGTGATCATGACCATTTTTGTATCTTTCTGTAAAGCCTCAATATCTTTTGCTCCACAGTAACCCATTCCTGCTCTAAGTCCACCGGTTAATTGGAAAATCACATCTTCCAGTTTTCCTTTATGGGGAACCCTACCTTCAATTCCTTCAGGAACGAATTTTTTAGCCTCACTCTGGAAATATCTTTCTTTTCCTCCTCGTTTCATTGCTGAAAGACTTCCCATTCCCTGGTAAGACTTGAACTTTCTACCCTGGAAAATAATTTCTTCTCCCGGAGCTTCATCAGTTCCTGCTAAAAGAGATCCAAGCATTACCGCTCCTGCCCCACTCGCAATAGCTTTTACAATATCCCCAGAAAGTTTAATTCCACCGTCAGCAATTACTGCTACATTTTTAGATTTAGCATAATCGTAGACATTATATATCGCAGATAATTGAGGAACCCCAACTCCTGCTACTACTCTGGTTGTACAGATTGAACCCGGGCCAACACCTACTTTAAGAACATTTGCTCCTGCTTTGATCAAATCTTTTGCAGCTTCAGCAGTTACAATATTTCCTCCCACGATATCCAGATCCGGATATGCTTTTCTGATCTCAGAAATCTTATCTAAAACTCCTTTGGAGTGTCCATGAGCCGAATCAATCGCTACAATATCAACACCTGCCTTTACGAGCGCTGCAATCCTGTCCATGGTATCTTCTCCTACTCCTACTCCGGCACCTACAATAAGGCGGCCATTCTGATCTTTATTCGCATTAGGATACTCCAATTGATTGTCGATATCTTTAATCGTAATCAATCCTACCAATTTATTGTCTTTGTCTACAATAGGAAGTTTTTCAACACGGTTCTTAAGAAGGATTTCTTTAGCCTTTTCAAGATTGGTGTTTTTATCGGAAGTGATCAGGTTTTCTTTCGTCATGATCTCCTCAACTTTCATATCAAGATTTTCCTGATACTTAACATCTCTGTTTGTGATGATCCCAATAAGAACATTATTTGGATCTACAACCGGTAAACCAGAAATTTTATATTTGGACATCATTTCTTTAGCCTGAGCTAAAGTATGATCTTTTGAAAGGGTAACTGGATCAGAGATCATTCCATTTTCAGAACGTTTCACACGGTTTACCTGTGCCGCCTGTTCTGCGATCGTCATATTTTTGTGAATGAAACCAAGTCCACCAACTCTTGCTAATGCAATAGCCAGATCACCTTCAGTAACTGTGTCCATCGCAGCAGATACTATCGGAACATTCAGGGTAATTTTATCGGTAAGTCTTGATTTTAATGATACCTGGTTAGGTAAAACTTCTGAATAAGAAGGGACTAGAAGAACGTCATCGAAAGTGATGGCTGTCTCTACAATTTTGTTATGAATAGACATCTTTACTTTCTTTGCAAAATTAGGCTATTTTAGTGAGATATGAAAATCCTTTTTAATAGTTTAAATAAAAATTAATAATCAATAAGTTAAATCAAAAAACCGCCCTTATATAAAAAGCGGTTTGTACAAAATAAAATGAGTTATATGAACTAAATATAATATATTTTTTATTTAGCCGTGAGCTGTCCCTTTTCGTCGACACTCTCTATATGCGTCTGGTTGTTTTTATCTACATAGATCTTAAGACGTATGCGTCCTTTATCATCCCGTATAAAAAGTCCTACATCGCCATTCGCTGTTTTTCCGGCGAAAAAACGCTCACTCCCCAATTTTCCTTCTTCTTTCAATTTGGCAAAAGCTTTCTTCAGCGCTATTGGGTCATTAAGCTTTTGTAAAGAATCATCAAACCTTATTACTTTTTCGAGCGGGAAATCATCCGGTCTGTCCCAAAGTTTGAGTCCGTATGATCTTTTTTTATCCGCCCCAATACCTTCACTATATTGAAGTTGCATGATCTGATCCGTTTTCCTCTGGTCTACAGAGTATACCATTCCTGAACCTTTTTCATCGGCATCATATACCAATCCTCCACATTCATCACCTAAAGAATTAAAGAAAATCAGTCCGGCTTCCCTTTCTCTTGCTTTAAGAGGTTTGTTATTCAGTAATCCTGGATGCTGTCGTTTTTTATTACTGATTACCATTTTGAGTGTTCCGTCTTTTTCGACAATATTAATTCTTTCAACATCAATTTCCTCAAACCTCTGATGGTCATTACTGCTTTTAAAAACCAGTAAAAACAACAAAACAAAAGCTACTGTAAGCGATGCTGCATATATCTTCAGCATGCGCACTTCTCTGATTAATTTTTCCATGTAAATAATTTATTGTTAAAAATAAATTATTTATCTGAAGCTGAATTAATGAATTTTGAAATATCATCCGGAGTAAAATTCCCCTTTACATCCACGAATACCAATTCTCTATCTGAATTTACCGTGATCAGCATATTTTTTATGGTTTCCCCGGATTGCTTTACACGAACATTTACATTATCTCCATTATGTTTTATGGTCGCCCAGTCTTCATAATTGTTATTATTAAGATATCTTGCATAATCTGCTAACATCTCCTGATCTCCGTTTTCTACCGTCAATACTTTTATTTTTGATATTTTCTTTACCAACTGAGCGGTAGCCTCACCATCCTCTTCTTCTTTTAATGCTTTTCTGATAAAAGGTTTTGCCAGGAACATGGGTACATTGACGCTTTCAAACTTTGCTCCTTTAAAATCATAGCCTGAGTCCGAAAAGAATTCCATATTAGGTTTGTGTGATACTACACAAGACTGAAGCAAAAATACCGTGCAAGCTGCAAGCAAAATGGTTCGTAAGTTTTTCATGGTCATCAGGTTTAGTTTATGGATCTCAGACTTCCACCGGAAACCTTACTGATATTGGAGTCAATTCTCGGATTTCCTTTATATTTAATGGATCCTCCGGAAGATGCTTTAGCCTTAAGCTTATCCGTTACATTGATGGTAAGACTGGATCCGGATGTAGATTCCACTTCCAATTCACTTAATCTTAAGTTTTCTGCTTTACAAGATGCACCACTGCTTATATCAATAACTCCGGAAGTTGCCTGCCCTTCAAGTATGGTATCTGACCCACTTGAAGCTTTAACAACGACGGACGAAGTATTAAGACTTACTTTTATACTGGCTCCTGAAGTAGAACTCACGTCTGTGGTACCAGAAACATTAAATTTTCCTTTGATTGTAGATCCTGATGAAGCATCAATATCCATACGGTTCTCCTTTACCGGATTTACTGCTGTAAAGTTTGCTCCGGAAGATGCTTTCACACTACTCATTCTTGGAGAAGAAACATTTACACTTAAGTTTTTAAATCTGACATTTCGTTCGCCCTTATTGTCAACATAAACTTTTAAAATACCATTCTCTACTTTGGTGATTACATATTGAAGCTTATCCGCATCTGCAATAACCTTTACACTTGTCGGGCTTTCCTGCTTATAAACGAGATTTACTCCCGTGCTCACCTGAATTCCTGAGAACTCACCCACATTTCTTGCTTCACCATTCAGGTATGAAGTACTACTCTCTGAAGTAAAGCTGCTTCGTGTAGTATTGGTACTCGAGCTTACTTTTGTTTCACTGGATTTTATAATCTTACTGAGATCATCCATTGATAGTTTCCCATCCAGCATTACTAAAACATTCCCGCCATCACCACTATCAATACTCAACAGGACATCATCCAATATTCCTTCTTTTGCTCCTGAAGATAGAAATTTTATTTTGTTTTCCTTACTATTCACGCTCATTACTTCGCTATAGTTCAGGTTATTTAAATAGGTAGAAATATCTTTATTGATCTGGGAGATATTACTTTGTATTTTTTTACCTCCCGGAGAGTTTACGTTTTCAGGGCTCTCTGTAATCAGAATCTTTAATCCATTAATCTTTGTCAATAATGGTTTGATCTGATCCAGCTGAGAATCATCGATATTCAGGCTGCTAAGCATCCCAAACATGGGTTTTGCAATTTTAATAGAAGTTACACCTTCTACCTGCTGGTATTTTTCAAAAAGTTTATCGAATTTGTCATCCTGCCCATATACTGTAAAGAAGTGGGAGAAGGCAAGTGCGAATATTATCAATATTTTTTTCATGAGTCAATTTTTAATTTTAAGCTGATAATTAATACCTGATCAGGGAGTAGTCTCTTTTTTTGTTAATAGTTATCATCCATTACTTTTGGCTGTACTAACTTTTCGCTAACATTATTTGCAAATATTTGAAATGAATATTTAGTCACATTAATAGCCTCTTCAACATTATCGATCCTTTTTCCGTTTACAATAACATAATTGTTATTGTAGCCTGTAGAATCTTTCGAAGCAACATTCAATTTTCTATAAGAAGAATTATCTGTAAATTTTGGTCTTACTTCTTTTTTCAGTCTTCCTCTTTTAGGAAGAATCTCATCCAGAACATCTTTTTCCGCAACTGTGTTTCTCTGAAAGACAGAATCACTTTTTATTGCTGCAATACTGTCTGCACTGTTTACAGCGACCTGTCGTTCTGGTTCATGATTTTCTTCAATGAAATCCTGCTTTTGTTGCTTGATCTGGTTTTCTACCAATTTTGACTGGTCTGCTACCGGAACATTTTGGTAGTAATTGAAGATCAATCCTGCACTTACAAGCAATACTACACTTGCAGCCATCCAGAACCATTTGGGGAAAGAAGTTTTTTTCTTTTCCAGAGGAATGATCTTATGATCATCATTATCTATACCTTCTGCTTTTTGAAGAAAATCTTCAAAATCCCAATTCATCTTTTCTTCCTTCATACCACGGAAGATTTCGTCGTACTTATCTTGAAATTGATCGTTGTTCATAATTCATCAGTTGTGAGATTTGTTCTTTTACTTTTTGTCTTGCACGCATAAGATTGACTCTTACTGCATTTTCCTCCATTTCCAGCATCTCTGAAATTTCAGATACTTCATATTCCTCTACATCTTTCAAATGGATAACCATCTTTTGTTTTTCAGGAAGTTCATTAATAAATCCTATAATATGTTCTTTAAGGTTATTAATATCCATACTGTAAAGTTCCGACCGATGAATCTGCATATCTGCAAAACCAGCCTTCACATCATGATGCTTCAATCTGTTAAGGCATTCATTCCGAACGGATTTTAATGCATAGGATTTTAAATTTCCGAATTGCTCCAGTTCTTCTCTTTTCTGCCAAAACTTTACCATAAGATCCTGCACCACATCTTCTGCTTCATCACTGCTCATGACAAACCTCTTCGCAAAACGATACATCTCGTTTTTGAGAATAAACACCGTATTCTTAAAGGTCTCTTGGGTCATAAGTTTTGTTTCTATGAGTAAGACAATCAAAAATTAAATTCTATTACATCACAAAATAAAAAAACTTCAAAAAAAATGAAGTTTTTTTATAATCAGGGTTAATAGCTGTCAAAAATATATTTTAAAATCCTCTTATCTTCGTCTGTGAGAGTCACTTTTCTTCTGGCCATTGCTCTTTCTGCCACTTCGTAAGCTTTATCCAATTTAAATCGTTCATCTCCCTTAAATCCACCCCAGGAAAAATTCTCTATGAGATTAGGAGGAAAACCTTCTTTAAAAATATTGGAAGCAACACCAATTACAGTTCCTGTATTCAGCTGGGTATTGATTGCTGTCTTGGAATGATCTCCCATGATCAGCCCGGCAAACTGTAATCCTGTATCTTCAAATGCCTTCGTCCTGTAGCTCCAGAATTTTACTGTTCCGTAGTTATTTTTCATATTTGACGAATTGGTATCCGCTCCAAAATTACACCACTCCCCGATTACCGAATTTCCGACAAATCCTTCATGACCTTTACTGGAATACCCGAATACAATAATATTATTAACCTCTCCTCCTATTTTACACTGAGGTCCAATGGTGGTTGCTCCATAAATTTTTGCCCCCAGATTAAATTTAGAATCATCACAAAGGACAATAGGACCACGAAGATGGCAGCCTTCCATTATTTCCGTATTCTTTCCGATATAAATCTTTCCGGTTTTTGTATTGAGTGTTGAGAATTCTATCTGTGCCCCTTCTTCAATAAATAAATCTTTTTTCTCTCCTAAGAATCCATTGGTGGAGGAAAGTTCCTGAGAGGTTCTTCCTTTGGTAAGGAGATCAAAGTCAAAATCAATCGCCTTATGATTATAGGTAAACAGGTCTTTAGGTTTTTTAAAGAAAACAAGTTCTTCTTTGATATCAGTCATTTTTTCAATCTGATTCAGGGAAAACCCCTTCATATTGATTTTTGCCGCAATCAATTCGTCTTCGTATACTAAAGCTTCACCTTGCTTAAGGTCTTTTATTTGTTGCAGGACCTGCTCAGTAGGTAGAAAATTAGTAACGAGAAAAAGACTTTCTTTTTCTTCCGGGTTTTTAAATTTTTCCTGAAGGTAATTTTCTGTGAAATAGGAAATTTCAGAGTTTTCCAATAATTTCTGCCATCTCTCTGAAAATGTCAGGATTCCGCAACGCATTTCTGCAATGGGGCGGGTAAAAGTAAGGGGAAGAAAGTCTTCCCAATATTGTGCATCTGAAAATACTAATTGCATTTTTAAGAAGTTAGAGGTTAGAAGTTAGAAATCAAAGGCTTGAAACTGGAAGTAATACCGTACTTGTGGTGTTGTTTTCCGGATATGAGCTCCTTATTTCTACTCAGAACAAAAATACAAAAACATATGAGAAATCAGAAAAGGTATTTCGGGGATGCGGGATCCGAGGTATGAAGTGCAAGCATAAATGCTGATCTTATCTTTTAATAAATGACCGCTGCAATTTCGGTAGAAATCTGTTTTTTTAATGATCAAAGTGAGCATTGTTAGTTACTTACTATATATTATATTTTAGTACTCTGATCTTCTCAGATTCATACAGATTTTTGCATTTGTTTCATGAATCCTTGTAGGCTTTTGTAAAAATATGATTGTTAATTTATAATATTGACAACTGTCTATCAATTATCATTTATTATTAATTAATCTAGCCCCGATAGAAACGGATACCCCGCAACAAGTATTGGATTAGCCCTGGCGTGAGGAGTATGAGTGGATAGCGGGAAAAAGCTCCTAAAAATAATCTCAGCTCAAAAAAAAGTCTTCCAAAATTTTGGAAGACCCTTAATATCTTTAAATGTCAAAAAATTACTTAGCGAATTTTTTGTATTTGTTCATAAATTTATCTACTCTACCAGCAGTATCTACTAACTTTACTTTACCAGTGTAGAAAGGGTGAGAAGTAGAAGAGATTTCCATTTTGATCAAAGGGTACTCTTGTCCTTCATACTCGATAGTGTCTTTTGTTTCTGCAGTAGACTTGCAAAGAAACACCTCGTCGTTACTCATATCTTTGAAAACAACAAGTCTATAATTTTCTGGGTGAATTCCGTTTTTCATAATACAATTTTTAAAAAAATTAAAGTTTGCTTTCGAAATAGTAATGGATATTTCTCTGCTAATTTTAGGCTGCAAAAATACAATATTTTTTCTAATATCCAAATAGCTAGTCCAATATTTTTTTCTTGATAAGAAATTTAAAGTATTTTCGTTAAATTTGGAATCTATATTAAACTTTAATTTCGATGAAATTCAAATTATTACTGGCTTTTTCTTTCTGGATGCTTCTGATGGTGGTATCATGTAATAAAGATGATATCAGCTTTGATGCTCCTTCGCAGCAATTAAGATTTTCCAGGGACACTGTGTTTTGTGATACGGTCTATCACCAAGTCCGCTCTGAAACTTATGTTGTAAAAGTATATAATAATGAAGACAAAGATATTTCTATTCCCAGAATTAATCTTGAAAAAGGAGCAGCTTCATTATATAAAATCAATGTAGACGGAAAGGCAGGATATGATTTTAAAGATGTTCCCCTGAGAAAAAAAGACAGTCTTTATATTTTTGTTGAAATTGCCCCACAAGCTACCGGTCCGGAGGCTATTGCTGAAGACCGTGTGATATTTACGAGTCCTGCGGGACAACAGCATGTCACTTTATTTTCTGTGGTTCAGGATGCTGAATTCTTTATCCAGACTCCAACCAACCCTAATGTGATCAGTAATCATACAACCTGGAGTAACACAAAAGCGAAGATTATTTATGGTGACCTTACGATAAATCCGAATGTTACCCTGGATATTCAACCCGGCACCAAAGTATATTTCCATAAAAACAGCGGAATGAAAGTAGGCACAGGTGCTACATTAAATATAAACGGAACCTTGAACAATGAGGTTGTTCTTCGGGGTGACAGGAATGATCCGTACTATGATACTATTCCTAAAAACTGGAATTCAATCCGTATGGAAGCAGGATCTACCCTCAATATGAATTACGGAAGGCTTTTCGGAGGAACAAGAGGACTGGAGATGAAGCAGACGAATGCCACAATCAGCAATTCATTTATTCATACATTTCAGGAATATGGTATATATGCTGTAAATTCAACAGTGAATGGAAAAAATCTTGTTATGAATAACTGCGGGGAATCTGCAATAGGTATTTTTAAAGGAGGAAACCATAACTATACACACGCTACCATTGCCAATTATTCGAAAACGCTTTCTTCTTCCAACCGTAACGGAATTTTTGCTACCAATGAGTGGAAAAATGATGCTGGGCAAACAGAACAAGGTGCATTACAACTTAATGTGAGAAACAGTATTGTATATTCCGACAGGGATAATTCGATTAATTTTGAACAAACTCCAGGACAGTTATTTAATTTTCAGTTCCAAAACTGCCTGCTAAAGTATTCAAACACTTCGGAAGCCGGCTTTAACTTTGACAGCAATACTAATGTCATTCAGAGTTTAAAAAATGAAGACCCGCAATTTGTCAATTATTTTATTGCTCATCAGAATTTAAGAGTTAAGACTACCTCCCCGGCTAAAAATAAAGGAAATGTTGCAGTAGCAGCAACGGTTTCAACAGATATAGCCAATGTATCGAGAACTACCCAACCAACTCTTGGAGCTTATCAGTAATGGAAATAACGAATTTACAACAGCAGGTTGATGAATGGATAAAAACAATTGGTGTCCGTTATTTTAATGAACTTACCAATATGGCAATGTTGACAGAGGAGGTAGGTGAAGTGGCCAGAATTATCGCGAGGCGATATGGTGAGCAAAGTGAAAAAGAAAGTGACAAAAGTAAAGATTTGGGTGAAGAATTGGCGGATGTCCTTTTTGTAACCTTATGCCTTGCCAATCAAACAGGGGTAAATCTACAGGAAGCTTTCGACAAAAAAATGAAGCTAAAAACGGATCGCGATAAAGACCGACATCAGAATAATGAAAAACTGAAGTAAAGATTTCAGATATAATATATACAAAGGACTTTACTTAGCTTATCATCTGCTTTTAAAAGACTGAGTCTTATCAGAATAATAAAATTGAAACAGAGACTACGTTGATGATAACAGACAATAACCGTCTGAAATCTGATGACTTAAATCTGAAACCTATAGAAATAATGAAGTTAGAGAAATCAAAATTAGAAGGAGATCAAACCATACAAATCAGCGGTTCGAAAAGTATTTCGAATCGTTTGTTGATTTTGGAAAGCCTGTTTAATAACATACAAATCGGAAATCTTTCCAATTCCCAGGACACAGAAATGCTTACGAAAGCCTTATCAGAAAATTCTGAAGTGGTGGACATTCATCATGCCGGAACCGCCATGCGTTTCCTTACTTCATATTTTTCTATCCTCGAGGGCAGGGATACTATCCTAACCGGATCCGGAAGAATGAAAGAAAGGCCTATCAAAAACCTGGTCAACGCTTTGCGTGATCTGGGAGCTGATATTGAATATATGGAGAACGAAGGTTTTCCTCCTTTAAAAATTAAAGGTAAGAGGATCACACAATCTGTGGTGAATGTTCCTGCCAATATTTCCAGCCAGTTTATTACTTCTTTACTTCTTATTGCAGGGAAGTTGGAAAATGGCTTGGAGATCAATCTTGTCGGCGATATCACATCGAGGTCTTATATAGAAATGACGCTTGATATTATTACCAGATTTGGTATCAATGCTACTTTTACGGGGAATGTGATTAAAGTAGAACCTTTTGCAAACCCATCTTCTGTTATCCATTATGAAGTAGAAAGTGACTGGAGCTCTGCTTCATACTTCTACTCTATCTGTGCATTGGGAAGGAAAACTATTCATCTGAAAAGCTTCTATAAACAATCCACTCAGGGAGATTCTGCAATAGCAAACATCTATGAGAAGTTCTTTGGAATTACAACGACTTTTTCGGAAGAAGAACATAAAATTACTTTAAAGGCTGACCCTTACTTTTCTTTTCCGGAAAAAATTGAACTGGACATGAACGACTGCCCCGACATTGCGCAAACTCTTTGTGTAACGGCAGCTGCATTAAAAATTCCTTTCGCCATTTCAGGTCTTGGAACCTTAAGGGTTAAGGAAACAGACAGATTACAGGCTTTATATAACGAACTAAAAAAAATAGGAACTGAAACTGAAATTACAGATTTCACAATCGAATCAGTGAGTTTTGGAGAACCGGAAGAAAATATTTCGATCAAAACTTATCAGGATCATAGGATGGCCATGAGTTTTGCTCCATTCTGCCTGATCAAAGAGCTTACTATAGAGGAAGAAAATGTGGTTGAAAAATCGTATCCTATGTTCTGGAAAGATCTTTCCACAATTCTTATATCGTAATGTAAAGAATATTTCAAACGACAACACAAAACGACGGTCCTTTCATCAGATCGTCGTTTTGTGTTTATATGGACAATACGCTACTCAAGTTAATTTAGAAAACAGACGATTTTTGCAATTTCAGCAATTCTGGAATTTTTGCCTTTTAGGAGAATTTCTACATTTAAACATCATAACTTAATTATCTATTAAAATTCATTTAACTCCCTTATAATAGATATATGCTTATTTTAGGTTTAAATAAAAATACTTAAACTATGTCCAAATTTAATGTGAGACATCTTGCGATTCTCCTTCTCGGTATTACAGCTACCTCAACGATGCTTTCTTCATGTTCAGAAAATCTAACCGCTATGAACTCTGATGATAAGAACTTCAGTATTCAGGCAAAGAATACCGGTAAAGTTACTCTGGCCACTATTGGTATCAGCAACTGGATGTCCGGATTAGAGGATAATACTTCCCTTTCTAAAATTTCTATCCCCGGCACTCACGATTCAGGAGCAATGAGAGAGGTTCCTTCGAACAGTGGTACGGCAAAGACCCAAAACCTTACCATCAGCGAGCAACTCAATGCAGGAGTCCGTTTTCTGGATATCCGTTGCAGACATATTGATAATTCTTTTGCTATCCATCATGGTGCTATTTATCAGAATTTAAATTTTGATGATGTTCTTAATGCATGCTACTCATTTTTAGACAGTCATCCTACAGAGACCATCATCATGTCTGTAAAAGAAGAATATAATGCTTCGAATACAACAAGAACCTTTGAGAAAACATTTGATTCTTACATCGAGAAAAACCCTTCAAGATGGGATCTTGGAACTCATATTCCTACTTTAGGATCTGTGAGAGGAAAAATAAAATTACTAAGAAGGTTTTCAGCAGAAACAGCTAAAGGAATTGATGCTACATCATGGGCAGATAATACAACCTTTGAAATCAATAATCCCAATGCTTCATTAAAAGTTCAGGATTATTATCAGGTAAGTAATAATGATGATAAATGGAATAAGATTTCTGCTCTTTACAATGAGGCTAAAAATGATACCAGCAGTAAATTTTTTATTAATTTTACAAGTGGTTATAAACCCTTAATATTTGGAATTCCCAGTATTCCTACAGTTTCCAATACTATTAATCCTAAACTTAAAACTTTATTTCAGAACAGTCCACAGGGAACTTACGGAATAATGCCAATAGATTTTGTCAGTGCGGAACTCTCAGAATTGATTATTAAAACTAACTTCAACTAGATTTCTTAAAAAAACTGAAAAATAAAATCGCAGCCTTTATTGATTAAAGGCTGCTACTTTTTTAATGATTATTACATTATTTCCAATAAAAGCTTTATTTCTTTATTCCGTACGCGCTGAGTATTTTACTAAAGATCTCAGTATTTTCAAACAATCCTGTAAATTCTTTAGAATTGGGGCCATAAGCAAATACAGTAGATGGAATGGAAGTATGGTCATTGGTGCTGAAATTTCCGAAAATCCATCCTTCTTTAAGACTTCCGTCAAGCAGTGTCAGTCCTCCGGTTTCATGATCCCCTACAACAATCACCAATGTTTCTTTATTTTCATCCGCAAACTTCATGGCTTTTCCTACCACATGATCGAAGTCTAATAATTCTGTAACAAGCTGCTCAATATTATTACTATGTCCACCGCCATCTGTTTGGGATGCCTCAACCATCATGAAAAATCCATTTTTATTTTCTTTTAGATCATTGAGGGTAAGGTCAAAGGCATCAGCTAACCAATTTCCTCTTCCTTCGGTTATTCTTTTTGAAGCAAGAGGATCAATGATCAATGTTCGGTTATTAATTTTCTTCACAGATTTTAGATCCTGGTAAGTATCTATTTTTGCTTCTTTAATTTTCAAAACATTATCCGGCGTCAATCCACTGGTAGGACCGCCAATCAGAATCTTGGTTTTGGAATTCACAAAGCCTTTCAGGATTGGCTCCGAGCTATTTCTGTTATCTGAATGTGCATAAAAATCTGCGGGTGTAGCATCTGTGACGTCTCCGGTAGAAATTAATCCTGAAACCTTTCCCTGGCCGGCAATGATATCCGGAATTTGTGCAATAGAATTTCCTCTTTCATCAACTCCAACGAAGGTATTCTTCGTCTTCACTCCCGTAGCAAATGCTGTTGACCCCGGAGCAGAATCCGTAATATAAGCATTGGACGAATTGGTCTTAGACAATCCAGTAGCCTTGATATTAAATACATTTAACTTTCCTTTATTCGCTGTAAAGGCAGCATAATACTGGGACAAAGAGGTACCATCCGGAATTAAAAGAATCACATTTTTAACATTCTTAACCACTCCATCCGTTTTGTAGGTAGGTGCATATGTAGCGTATTCTTTGGTATTTTTATAAAAATTCCTAGGAATGGTATTGAGAAATTTTTTCAGATCGGGAATGTGATCGGTATTGATGTAATCCACTCCCAAATCTATAAAATTCACCCATGCATTAGGGAAATCCGGAGCTCCGTAAAAACGTACTGGCTTTTGCCGGGCATGAGCAGCCTCCACTGCCTTTTTTATATTTTCGGTTTCTTCATCTCTGGGGATTCCCTTTCCATTCCACTTTACCAGCTCCTGCAAATCTGCACTGAATAGTCCTACTCTTCCAAGCTCGTCAGAAGTATATTTTTTATCAAGATCCCCATCAAAAAAAAGATAATCCGGATAATTTTTGAAATCAGCAGGCTGAGGCCTGTTACCGGTTATTACAATTTTGACCCCGGAATTACCCGTAATCTCAGGATATTTTTTCAACGTTGCTAACAAAGCATTGAGACTTGTTTTATAATCTTGCTTAATATCAATAAGCAATTGTAGTTTTTTAGAAGAATCCGAATAAATCGTTCCTTTATTGAGTTTGATTTGTTTTGAAATATTGTCCAGATAGAGGCTTTCCAATGTCCTATCAGGAGATAATTCTTTTTCTGTATGGGCTACCCACAGCTTGCCATTAACAAGAAAAACATCTGCTTCAACAGAACCAAAGTTTGCATAATATGCCTCCCAGAATGGTACTTTCTGTTCATAATCATTATGTGAGTGCGCATTGCTTACAGTATAGTTCAGATAATTCTGCGCCTGATTTTGTGAAAAAATGGCGGTGGCTAACAAAGCCCATATTTTTATTTGTTTCATAATATTTTAAAAAGACCTGTTTAAAGGGTTTAGAGACTGAAAGCAAAAAGGCAATCTGTTCAATTGTGATTTCTATTTTTGCATTGTTCATCTTTATCAAGATAAAAATTCAATATCCCTTCGTTTCAATCTGAAACCAATGATGACCATAAAAAATAAAAGTTTAAACTATACCACTGCATAGTTTCAGCAATGGTATAGTTTATCATTATTAACTAAAGTTTTACCAGCCTTGGTTTTGTTTGATGATCCCGTGACTGTTCACGATTTCAACCTGTGGCACTGCCCACACATTATGAACCAAAGGATTGAAATTTCTGGCAGCCCATACTACTTGTCCATTAATCCCATGTAAAGGCTGTGCATAAGTACTTTGAGCATCCCCCCAACGCACAAGATCCCGGTGCCTGTCAGCCCATTCACCTGCCAATTCGCAACGTCTTTCGTGCTTCAGATCAGCCAATGTACATCCGTTTTTCGAGGCCAATCCTGCACGGTTACGGATCATATTAATTTCCTGGTCCGCATTCTGTCCCATCATAATTTTTGCTTCTGCTTTGATCAGAATAACTTCAGCATAACGCATAATCGGAACAGCAAGGTCGGTACACGGATAATCTCCATTAGCGCTTACATGCCCACTGTTTAATGCGTACTTAAATGCATCCATATATTTATTAAACTGATATCCTGTAAGGGAATTGATAGAAGCATATGTTCTTACACTTCCGTTAAACGTGAACTGATCTCCCAATTTCAGAATTGTTGCACTTCTTCTTAGATCTCCGGCTTCATATTCATCATATAATTCTTTGGTAGGTTGAAAATATCCCCAACCATTATACAATCCCCATCCTTTATTTTCAAGCATAACGCCAGGAAGAATACTTCCTACCGAATTAAATTTAGGGGTACTCGGTATAGACCATATATATTCCGAGCTATAATTATTTTCAGCTTTGAAAACATCAGCGTAATTATTCAGTAGATTTCTGTTTCCTTTTGTCATTACTTCATTCGCCCAAAATGCAGCATTTTGCCAGTCTTTCATAAATAAATACACTTTCGCCAGAAGTGCCCATGCAGCCACCTTGTGAGGTCTTCCGAAGTCTTTTGCCAGCAGTTCTTCCTGTGCAGGCAATAATTCTGCGGCCCTCTTAAGATCGGTTACAATATAATTGTAGTTCTCCATTACATTGGCCGCTCTCGGTATCGGATTAGGATCGGCTTCTTTATTTCTATCGATAATAGGAACTCCAGCTTTGTCATTTCCATAGTTATATGCCAATTCAAAATACATCCGGCTGCTCATAAATAAAGCCTCTCCCAGATATTTATTTTTTACGGCAGCTGTAGTCTGAATATTATCGATGTTCCGAATGACACGGTTTGCAACACCTATTACATTATATCTTTTATTCCACTGAGTTTCTAGATCACCTGCAGCAATATAATTACTGCTGAAATTCTTTGCATTATCGGCTTCACTTTTTGATCGTCCTGTAACCATATCATCGCTGGCATTAATGAACCAGAATAAACCTCTCCCATAAAACTCACTATCGGACAAAGGCTTATACATAGCATTAGCTCCGGTGATCAGGTCATTCTCTGTTTTCCAAAAACTCGCCTCGGTAGGTGTACCTTCCGGCTGAACATCTAACTCGTTTGTACAGGATGAAAGCACGACTGCAATCCCTGATATCCAAAATATATTTTTTAAAAATTTCATCTTTCTTTTTTTAGTGTTAAAAAATTACAATCCTATTTCCACCCCGAAAATAAATGAGCGAGCCTGAGGATATCTTCCGGTATCCACTCCATAAGTATCCATTCCCACTTCCGGATCAAAGCCTGTGTATTTGGTGATGGTAAACAAATTATTTGTTGTTATATAAATTCTCAGCTTTGTGACATCAAGCTTTCCATACAATTCTTTAGGCAAAGAATAACCGATGGTAAGGTTTTTCAGTCTTAAGTAGGACCCATTTTCTACGTAGAAATCCGATACTTTAGAGTAATTCCCGCTTGGATCTCCCTGAACGAGTCTAGGTATATCGGTATTTGTATTTTGTGGTGTCCATGCGTTAAGAATTTCCCTGTCCATATTGTAGTTCTGTCCTGTTCCTCCCGGATTTAATGAAATAAACTTCAGTCCGTTGAAAATTTTATTCCCGTACACTCCCTGAAAAAATACATTGAGATCAAAATTTTTCCAGGTCATATTATAGGAAAGTCCGTACGAAAACTTGGGATAGGGATTTCCGAGATTTACAAAATCATCATTATTCAGCACTCCTGTATTTCCTTCTTTTTTCAGGAACTTGATGTCTCCCGGCTTAGCATTGGGCTGGATGAGGTTTCCGTTCGCATCCTTATAATTGTTGATCTCTTCCTGTGTTTGGAAAATGCCTCCGGTCTTGTATCCGTAGTAAGAATACAAAGACTCTCCTACCCTTATACGAGTGGGTTTCAATACTCCACGCACTCCATTGCTGTTAATAAAAATCTCATTAACATCGGCCAGCTGCTTCACCGTATTTTTTAGTTGACTAAATGTTGCTCCTATTGAATAGGAAAAGTCTCCTGTACTTCTGCTGTTATAATTAATTCCCAACTCATAGCCTTTATCCTGAAATAAACCAGCATTTACATATTGGTTATTATAGGTAGCGGTACTTGGTAAACTTACATTGAATATCTGATCTTTGGAATTTTTGGTAAAATAATCAAACTGTAAAGAAAGGCTGTTTTTAAGAAAAGAAGCATCAAATCCAAAATTCGTCTGTTCCGATTTTCCCCACTTCAAATTCGGATTGGGTCTGGTAGTAGCATAATATGCAATGTTTTGAGAAGGGTCCTGCCCGAAAATCACATTATTATCCCTGATCATTAAAGGATTAACAGCCTGAGGTGAAATCCCTCCTAGATTTCCCAGTATCCCGTAGCTGCCTCTTAATTTTAAGCTTGAAAGCCAGGAAATGTCTTGTAGAAAATTTTCCCTGGACATTACCCAGGCTCCTGAAAGAGCATAATAATTGGCAAATCGGTTTTGCTTCGCAACTAAGGATGATCCATCCCTTCTTCCCAATACACTGATCACATATTTACCGGCATAGTCATAATTGATCCTGGCAAGATAGGATACCAGGGATTGCTGGTATTTATAACTGGAAACATCTTTATTGGTATCCGCAGCATTCTGAAGGTGTTGAAAAACTTCTACTTCGCTTCGGAAATCATAGGCTTTCGCCAGGAAACCTTCATCAATTGTTTTCTGAAATGTAAAACCACCCAGAAAATCAAAATTATGTTTGTCAAGAGCTATTTTATACGTAAGAAGCTGTTCTGCAAGGGCTGTCGAAGAGTTGTTGGACTGATACTCGAGATTGTTGGTATCGAAAATCTTTCCCACTTCCAAAACTCTGTATGTAAAATTCTTAATAGTCCCTATTTTAAATGTCTGAGAAAAATTCGACCGGAACTTAAGATCTTTAGCTAAAGTGACCTCAGCATAAGGATTGATGAGAATTTCATGGGTAGGATTTCTTATGCTGATTCTTTGCAGATAGGCTACTGGATTGATCATATCTCCGTAACCTCCAGCCACATCAATTGGTAATCCTGAAAAGGCTCCCGTCGGAGTATATACAGGAACATTTGGCGGATAATACATCGCGGCTACCAATGCCCCTGTATATCCACTTTTGGTATCCGCGGTATTTCCATCTGAGTAATTATAATACATATTTTCTCCGATGGTTAACCAATCCTTGATCTTATGCTCAGAATTAACTCTGAAATTATATCGTTTTGCCTGGGTATTCAATAATATTCCTTCCAGATTCCTATGGTTCATCCCAACAAAAAAACGGGATTTTTCACTTCCCCCACTTACATTAAGATTATATTCCTGGATCGTTCCCGTACGAAAAATTTCTTTCATCCAGTCGGTCCTTGTTACTCTTCCATCCGGATATTTATCCGCATTAAATGCCAAAGGTAAACTGCTTAGTTTACCTGCATTCTCAAAGGCCTGACGCATCACATCCTGAAATTCAGCAGCATTTAATGATTCTTTCAACCTCCACGCTTTATTAACACCATACTTCACATCAAAATCTACAGTCAGCAATCCTTTCTTCCCCCTTTTTGTGGTTATAAGAATTACTCCTCCGGAGGATCTTGCTCCGTAAATAGCTGCAGAAGCATCTTTAAGTACAGATATATCCTGAATGTCATTAGGGTTAATAGCCGGAGTTCCGTTAAACACCACACCATCCACCACATAAAGTGGGGTTTCACCGTTGATTCCTCCTAAACCACGGATATTTACCTTCGGGGAGCCGTTTGGATCTCCACCCTCGTTAACAACGGTTACTCCCGGAGCTTTTCCCTGAAGGACCTCACCGATGCCGGATAGTGATCTTGAAGTGAGCTTATCTAATGAAGCTTCGGAAACAGCACCGGATACTTTACTCTTTTTCTGTGTTCCGTATCCTACGACGACGACCTCATCGATTGATTTTTCTTTTAAGCTGTCTTTTTTCTGAGATAGCAACACCGGAGACATACACAGTGCGCCGATTAGTAGTCCGCGGCCTGTTAAATAGGCCACCGAGACAGGAGTTTTCAGTACAGTCATTTCATGCTTTTGATTTCGGATGCAAAATTAGAACAGCATACTCCTTAGGGTTATTAACATTTTTTTATATTTCTATTAAGAAATAGTTTTTCAATCGGTTAAAACCCGCACATAAAACACTACATATCAAATAAATATTGATAAAATAAACATTAATTACGTATTCCCTACATCATTAAGGTTAAGTTTATTTTAAGTTTTATCCCTGTAACAAAAGTGTTTATCAATCTATCTACATATTGGTACTTATCTTTAGTCTGTATTTTCAGGAAGAATAAGTTACAGAGTTCATTATTCTTTTTTTACATTTGCTGAAAATACGAGTCCGGTGCTGTCTGATGAGGAATATAAAAAACTTGTCAATAATCAGTAGCCGGAAAATATGAATAACAACAATTCTAAAAGCAATAAAAAGAAATGACCATTATCATCACCGGAACTTCATCAGGAATTGGTTTCGTTTTAGCAGAATATCTGGGAAAGAAAGGACATCATGTATATGGATTGAGCAGAAAACATACTGAAAGTCAATATTTCAAGTCTATTCCTACCGATATTACAGATAACACAGCAGTGGGCAATGCCATAACTGAAATCTTAAAAACAGAAACAAGAATTGATGTGCTGATCAATAATGCCGGGATGGGAATGGTAGGAGCTGTAGAAGATTCTTCGAAAGAAGATATCCTGAAGCTGTTCAACCTTAACCTGGTAGGCTCTGTTCAGATGATGAGTGCAGTAATGCCTGTAATGCGTAAACACAAATTCGGAAAAATCATTAATATATCGAGTATCGGAAGTGAAATGGGACTGCCATTCAGAGGATTTTACTCGGCTTCGAAATCGGCTTTGGATAAGGTTACTGAGGCAATGCGTTATGAGGTATATCCCTGGAATATCGATGTATGCTCTCTCCATTTAGGAGACATCAAAACCAATATTGCAGAAAACAGGGTAAGAACTAAAGTTTCCGAACCTTATAAAAGTGTCTTCGATAAAGTGTATGCATTGATGAATTCTCATGTCGGTGACGGAACAGAACCATCAGAAGTCGCAGAATATATTGAAAACCTTCTGACAAAAAATAAGTGGAAAACCCATTATTATTTTGGAAAATTCGGCCAGAAAATAGGAGTTCCTTTGAAATGGATTCTTCCACAGGGAACTTATGAAAATTTAATGAAAAAATACAATAAACTGGATTAATTCCGGTTAGTATTGAGTGAGGAAAGGAAAAATAATAAAATCGTTAAATCTATAATTTGCAAAATTGTGATTGAGCGGCAATTTTCACTTCACCGGATTTCTGAATGGTTTAAATAAATGGAGTATTGAAGTTATTTCTGAAAATATTTTTTGTATTGTTTTGCGTTTTTGTTCAGGCGCAAAAAAAAGTCTATTGGCTTACAGATAGCCAAACCAAACAAACAAAAAAAGTAAAAGATTCCGCTTCGGCAGTAAAATTCCTTGACTCTCTGGCTCAGAACAACTATTTTTTCACCCAGCTTAAGGAGGTGAAAGTAAAAGGGGATAGTACGGAGATCATTTATGATAAAGGAAAAAACTTCAATGAAACATATGTCAGTATCTCAGATTCAATTGTAGGTAAACTGAAGATCAAAAAAGATTTTTTTACTAAAAATTTAGATTCAACCAAAAAGAGCATTAATAAAAGGTACGTTGATGACGGGTATTCATTCAGCCGGATCAAGTCCAAATACAAAGGCCAGAAGAACGGCTATCCAATGGTTGAACTTGAAATCAACAAGAATGATAAAAGAACGATCGATGGTTTTGTTGTAAAAGGATATGAAAGAGTTCCTAAGCGATTTATCAAAAACCTTGAAAAAGATTTTAAAGGAAAAACCTATGATGATAAAAATCTGATTGCCATTAATAAAAATTTTCAGAGTCATCCGTTTGTTTCACTGGAACGTCCTCCTCAAACGCTCTTTACAAAAGATTCCACCCAGATCTACTTGTTCATGGAAAAGAAAAAAACCAATACGTTTGATGGGGTTATTGGTTTCGGGAATGATAAAACGGACAAATTCACATTGAACGGAACATTGAATGTGAACTTCAGGAATATGTTCAATGGTTTTGAAACGATCAATTTATATTGGCAGCGAAATCCTGACAAAGGACAAACTTTTGACTTACAAACAGATATTCCGTATCTCTTTAAATCGAATGTCGGCCTCAATATGAAGGTCAATATCTTCCGGCAGGATTCAACATTTGCGAATGTAAAATTACTGCCTGCATTATACTATCACATCAACAACAGGTATAAAGTAGGTCTCAGAGGAACTTTTGAAACATCAAGTATTATCGACACTTTATATGTTCAGGGAAAAGATTACAACAAAAAAGGGATCGGAGTATGGCTTGATATGACAGAGCCTACTGACATCGATCTTTTTCTCTACAAAACAAAAATAAACGCCGGTTACGATTTCCTTACGACAACATATACTAAAGATAATATTAAAGCCAACCAAAATCAGTTCTATTTTTTCGGGGAACATAATTATCACATTTCAGGCAATCACTTCCTCAACATAAAGGCAGAGGGCGCCATGATGGATTCAAAAATAGAATTTTCAGCCAACGAATTGTATCGTTTTGGAGGATGGAATTCCATGCGTGGGTTTAATGAAAAATCCCTTGCCGCTGATTTTTACTATTATGCCGGGTTAGAATACCGCTATCTGATCGGAAGCCAGGCATTTTTTGATTTCTTTGGACAATATGGGCAGCTTAACAACAAATCCTTAAATGTAAAACCCAAGCTATACAGTATTGGGTTAGGATTTAATTTCTTTATTCCGATAGGGCTCATGAGCTTCCAGATTTCAAACGGTAATGAGTTCGGAAATCCATTCAAGTTTAACGACATTAAAATTCACTGGGGGATCTTAAGCAGATTTTAATGAAAAATGCTTTTATTATTTAAAAAAACAACCATTTATAGTAAAGTAAAAAAGTGATATATATGGGCTTTCTGTTTTATAATTACATTAACTTTTCTTGATACAGATCAGCAAATGATATTTTTATCTTAATATATCATTAAGATATAGGTAACAATGCAGCGCTAAATTTGTCCTCAAAAAAATGAAGAAGACTTTAGCTACTTTTGCAATTTTTTTGCTCCCCCTATACCTAACTGCTCAAGAAGTCAACATTTCCGGAAATGTAAAATCCGAAAACGGCAATACAGTCTCCGGTGTTAACATCACCGATAAAAACACTGGGAAAACAGCTATTACAGATGAAAATGGAAATTTCACCATTTCAGCAAATCCAAAAGATATTCTGGAGTTTTTCTCACCTGATTATTCATCCTACACTATAGAAGTTTCTTCGAGAAGACAATATTCCATTGTTCTAAAAAAAGTAAATGAAAAACAAATCGAAGGCGTTGTGATCACTGCCTTAGGGATTGCCAAAAAGAAAGAAAAAATTGGCTATTCCACACAGGAAGTGGGGACAAAACAATTTGAGTCCATCACCACTCCGAGTATCGGAAATTTATTCTCCGGCCAGGTTGCAGGATTGAATGTTTCCAATCCTACGGGAATGCAGCAGGCACCTCAATTTACATTAAGAGGAAATTCCAATCTGGTATTTGTTATAGATGGGGTTATTGTAGAAAAGGAAGTATTTCAGAATCTGGATCCTAACAATATTGACAATATTAACGTATTAAAAGGAGCAACAGCTTCTGCATTATATGGTTCCAGAGGTAGATACGGAGCCGTTCTTATCACTACCAAAAGTGCTAAAAAGAAAGGATTTACAGTAGAGTTTTCTCAAAACACAATGATTACTTCCGGGTTTACCAATCTTCCGAAGACCCAGACTCAATATGGAAACGGCTCTCACGGAAAGTATGAATTCTGGGATGGAGCAGACGGAGGAGTGAATGACGGAGACATGATCTGGGGTCCGAAATTTGTTCCCGGACTAAAAATAGCGCAATGGAACAGTCCGATCAGGGACAAAGTTACAGGGCAGGTCATTCCGTGGTATGGAACCGTTGCAGGAAGTCAGTACAATGATAAATCAAGATATGAAAGGGTTCCTATTGATTGGGAATATCATGATAATTTAAAAACATTTCTAAAGCCAGCTGTCATAAACAACAACAGCTTTTCCGTAAGCTATAAAAATAATAAAGATATTTACAGGCTTTCCGGGAACTTCATGAACTATGACGACAGAATTCCCGAAGCTTATTTACAGCGTTATGGGATCAACTTCTCTTCAGAAAACCACCTGACGGACAAATTAATCTTTGATACCAAATTTAATTTCACCCAGACTTTTACCCCAAACATTCCCAATTACGATTATAACCCAAGTGGCCATATGTACACTATTCTTATCTGGATGGGAGGTGACGTAGACGGAAGGGATTTGAAAAACCACATGTGGGTGCCCGGAAAGGAAGGGACTTTACAAGCCAACTGGAATTACGCATGGTATAATAACCCGTGGTTTGGAGCCAACTATTACAAGAACAGAAACAGGACCAATGTTATTAACGCACAGACAGGTTTAGAGTATAAGGCAACGGAAGATTTCTCAATTAAAGGTAAGATATCTATTGTTGAAAACCACAATAAACAGGAAATATTAAGTCCTTATTCATATTTCAATTACAGTGCTCCACGAAGTGGCGGATACATTCTGAACGACACCAAAACCTGGAACCTCAACTCTGATGTTTTAGCAACTTATAAGAAAAAGATCTCTGAAAATTTCGATTTTGCCATCAATGCCGGGGCATCCACATTCTATTATAAAAATAATGTAGATAATGCCTCAACAGACGGTTTGAAGATTCCTGAACTGTACGAATTATCAAATTCCATCGGAGCTATAAAGTATTATGATTACCTCAAAGAAAAATTGATTTACAGTACATATGCAACTGTAGATATTGGATTGTATAATGCCTTTTTCATCAATGTTTCCGGACGTAATGACTGGTCTTCTACATTACCAAAAGCGAACAGGTCTTATTTTTATCCTTCTGCATCATTAAGCGCTGTGATTTCGAATCTTGTAAAAATGCCTGAAGCCATTAACCTTCTGAAATTATCTGCTTCCTGGGCGAAAGTGGCTTACGATTTCCAGCCCTACTCGATCAGAAACTATTATATGAATAACAATGGAATTACTTTTAATGGTAATCCAACCAATTATTATCCTACAACTTTAAATTATGAAAACTCACTAAAGCCTGAACAGACTAAATCTTATGAACTAGGCCTTAGTGCCGGATTATTTAAAAATAGAATAACACTGGATGCAACATATTTCAGAACTTTGGATTACAATAATATCCTACAATTTCCGAGTGCTGAATCTTCAGGTTTCAAATCTCAATATGTAAATGGTAATGAATATACTACAAAAGGAGTTGAAATCTCTTTAGGGCTGATACCTGTAAAGACAAAAGATTTTATGTGGAAATCTTTGATCAACTGGAGTAAGTATGAACAAAAACTAACATCTATTTATGACAACATGCCTAACTATAACAACATTAAGCTAGGTGAAAGAATGGATTCTTACTATGACTATACATGGCAAAAGTCTCCGGATGGAAAAGTAATCCTGAATGCAGAAACAGGAATGCCAACTAAAGCAACCACTCCTACGAATTTAGGACATTTCAATCCGGATTGGACGTTCGGCTTTAATAACACATTCAAATACAAAAAACTGAGTTTAAATATCGGTATTGACGGAAGTATAGGCGGAGTAATGAGATCTCAGGTGGTTGAGAAAATGTGGTGGGGAGGAAAACATCCGAATTCTGTAGCTTACAGAGACCAGGAATATGCAAATCCGGGAACTTATTATTTTATTCCTGACGGTGTAAATTATAATGCAGCTACCGGCACTTATACTCCGCACACAAAACCTATCAGTTTTCAGGACTGGGCACAAAACTATCCGTATCAGGCAAGGGTGACACAGGATGAAAGTGAAGAATTCGCCAATGTCTTTGACAGGACCTTTATAAAGCTTAGATCTGTGGTTCTGGAATACGACTTCTCTTATTTGCTTAATCCAAAAGGATTTGTAAAAAACTTCACGGTAAATATATCCGGATATAATCTTGCAATGTGGAAAAAATCCAAAAATCTATACTCTGACCCTGATTTCCAGATAAAAACAGGAAATGATATCCAGGATCCATCGAGCAGATGGTTTGGAGTTGGATTTAACCTTAAATTTTAATTAAATAACATTTCAGTCAAAATGAAAAATATTATAAAATCATTAATTGTTATAGGAGCATTCGCCCTTACATCATGCGAAAGCAACCTTGATAAAATCAATGAAAATCCAAATGATCAGGCTACTATTGATCCTAAATCTCTTTTAACTTACGTTTCACAGTCTGCTTTCCAGGTAAATGGTGATAATATGTATGCTTCAAGGATGATGATCGGAATAGACGGAGAAAATGTTTATCAATACATGAAATGGAACGACTCATCTTTTGAGGTCTATTCCAATGGTCTTCTTAATACGGTTAAAATGATGCAGGAGGCTGAGAGAATCAATAATAAAAATTATATCGCGATCGGTAAATTTTTCAGGGCTTATTATTTTTTCAACTTAAGTTTAAAGTCCGGAAGCATCCCTTATTCTGAAGCAGTAAAAGGAGAGTCTGGAATTACCCAGCCTAAATATGATAGTCAGGAAGCCGTAATGTCCGGAATATTAACAGAATTAAAAGAGGCCAATGACCTTATTAACAGCAACGATAAGATAGAAGGTGATATTATTTATCAGGGAGATGCAACGAAGTGGAAAAAACTGATTAACTCTTTTCGTCTTAAGATTTTAATTACCCTTTCTAAAAAAACTACTGTAGGGAATTATAATATTGCCACAGAATTTGCCTCTATTGCAGGAAGCCAGCCTTTGATGTCTTCTATTACGGATAATGGAGAGCTTAAATTTGCAGATGCCGCTGACAGCAGATACACAATGTTTAATAACAGTGGTTACGGTTCAAGTTTGTATATGGCCGATTATTTTATTAATTTCTTTAAAAACAGACAGGATCCAAGACTATTCACATTTGCTGCCCAAACTACCGCAGCAAAAGAGGCAGGAAAACCTATTACTGATTTTACAGGATATAATGGAGGAAATCCTGTTTCCCCCTATTCTGATAATGCTGCATTAGTGGCTGCAAAAAATATCTCCAAAATCAATGATCGGTTTTATAAAGATCCGACGAATGAACCTTCTTCGGTATTGAGTTATTCCGAGCTGGAATTTATTCTGGCAGAGGCCACTGCAAGAGGCTGGATTTCAGGATCTGCAAAAACACATTATGACAATGGGATTAAAGCAAGTTTCAGTTTTTATCAGACATATGTAAAAAATCCAAATCTTTATTTTTCAGGATTTAATGTGAATAATTATTTAGCTACTCCTTTAGTGGCATATGATAATTCCGCATCGTTATCCAGCCAACTGGAAAGAATTATGACCCAGAAGTACATGACGATGTTCCACCAGTCACAATGGACATCTTATTATGATTATCTGAGAACCGGCTATCCCAATTATCCTTTACAAACTGGGGTCGCTGCACCTTTACGATTCCGATATCCTCAAAGTGAGTATAACTACAACAGTGTAAACCTGAAAGCCGCATTAGCAGCTCAATATGGAGGAACAGATAATATCAATTCCAAACCTTGGTGGTTACAATAAAACTCTAACATTTTTAATTTACTTGAAAGAAATCGCGGGAAATACTTTTATCTTGCGGTTTCTTTCTTATTTTATTTCAGCATGAACAGAAAAGAATTTTTACAGAAATCAGGTTTGTTACTGGCAGGTTTAGGAACTTCAAGTGTTTTGCACCCTTCCATTTTAAAAGCGCTCACAATAGAACCCGCTGCCTTGTCTACATTTTATGACGCCGAACATGTGGTTATTCTGATGCAGGAAAACCGCTCATTTGATCACGCCTTTGGATCATTGAAAGGGGTAAGAGGATTCCTTGATAAAAAAGCATTTGTAAAACAAGACGGACATTCTGTTTTTTTCCAGAAAGGAAATGACGGAAAGTACGCTGCTCCGGCACGTTTAGACTTAAGAAATACGAAATCCACATGGATGAGCTCATTACCTCACTCCTGGTCCGACCAGCAGAAAGCTTTTAACAAAGGAAAATATGATCAATGGTTACAGTTTAAGGCTTCTGGAAATAAAGATTACAAGAATATACCCCTGACATTGGGGTATTATAATCGTGAGGATCTTCCCTTCTATTACCAGCTTGCAGATGCATTTACCGTATTCGATCAATATTTCTGCTCATCGCTTACCGGCACAACGCCGAACAGGCTTTTTCATTGGTCAGGTACTTTAAGAGAGCAACAAAACGGCAAAGTAAAAGCAAATGTTTATAATGAAAATATTGATTATGACAGTAACCGACAGGCAAGATGGAAAAGCTTCCCTGAAATACTGGAAGAACAAAATGTTTCATGGAAAATATATCAGAATGAAATCAGTCTTCCAAAAGGAATGTCCGGAGAACAGGAAGCCTGGCTGAGCAATTTTACAGACAATCCCATTGAATGGTTTTCGGCATTCAACGTAAAATTCTCTAAAGGATATTATAAGCATATTCCCCATATGATCAGCTACCTGCAGAAGGAAATCGAGAAGAATCCTAATCAGAAAGAAAGGTTGGAGAGACTTATAGCTGAACTGAAGGAAGATCAGGTAAAGTATCATCCTGATAACTATGCAAAATTATCCCAAATGGAAAAAAACCTTCATGAAAAAGCATTTACCAATAATTCAGGAGACCCTGATTTCTGGAATCTGGAAACAGGAAATGATGAACATGGAGAAAAACTAGTAGTTCCTAAAGGAGATGTATTATTTCAGTTCCGTAAGGACGTTGAAGAGAAAAAGCTTCCTTTGGTTTCATGGCTGGTTGCTCCGGAACACTTTTCGGACCATCCGGGATCACCTTGGTATGGGGCATGGTATATTTCTGAAGTTCTAAATATCTTGACGAAGGATCCTGAAACCTGGAAAAAAACCATTTTTATAATCAATTATGATGAAAATGACGGATATTTTGATCATGTTTTACCCTTTTCTCCGCCACTAAATCCAAGTCAGCCGGTAGACATGAATGGAAAAGAAGGAGTAGAATATGTTAATAAAGATCAGGAATATATGCTGTCATCTCAATTGAGAGATTATGAACGTATTGAAGGAACAGTTGGACTTGGTTACAGGGTTCCGATGATCATTGCTTCCCCATGGACAAAAGGGGGTTTTGTAAATTCTGAGGTTTCCGATCATACTTCTGTATTACAGTTTCTTGAGAAATTCATCAGGAAAAAATTCAGTAAAGATGTCACCATAGACAATATCAGTGACTGGAGACGAGCCATTTGTGGAGATTTGACTTCTGCTTTTAATGATTCAAATGTGACGGTCCCAAAAATGGATTATCTGAATCAAAAAGAATATACCAAAACCATTAATGCAGCCAAGAATAAGCCTGTTCCTGATCTGAAATGGCATTCTGAACATGAGCTATCTCATGCATTACTGGAAATTCAGGAGAGAGGGATAAAGCCATCCAATGCACTCCCTTACAATTACCATGTTAATCTCGCAGATAACAGTATTAAAATGGAGAACCTGAAGGAGGCAGGAGTTCCATTATTAATCTACGACAGAACAAAGCTAGATGATCATGGTAATTATTATTTTTCCTATGCTTTATACTCAAAACAAACATTGTCACACGCTGTTTATCTGGATAATTATGATTATGAAGTTTTTGGACCCAATGGTTTCTTCAGGAAATTTAAAGGTGTGCAGAAACCGGAAGTAGAGATACAAATGCTTAATGATACGAAAAATAATGAAACTCAATTGATATTTAAAAAGAAGAAAAATGGAAATATCATGATGGATATAGAAGACCTGTATGAAAAGACCCGTAAAAAAATTGCGCTTAGTAAAGATGAAGAAAAAATAACCCTTAATCTGAAAAAGAACAAAGGCTGGTATGACGTAAAAATAAGTTCATCCGGTCACATGTGGCACTTTTCAGGAAGAGTAGAGACAGGAAAAGTTTCTATTTCTGATCCACATTGGGCATAATTTCAATTGAAATTTCAAAAAAATATACAAAAGTCTTACAGCATTGTGAGACTTTTTTTCTTTTTCATTTTCTCAAATATTGAATTATTTTTTAATCGGATATAAAAAAATTAGGCATTATTATTAATAACAACAATCAAATAGTTCTCTATTTTGTGATAAAAATTCATTATGTTTCGCATTAGAAATGAGGAGGTAAGGAGTCATAAAAAAGATAAAATCTTTTATACTTTCTCTTTATTTTATTAACTTCACTTGAAAATTAATAATAACTAACTACCATGAAAAAATTCACACTTCCATTATCATTATCTTTAGTTGCGTTGGCCATTTCAGCCCATGTAAACGCACAAGATACCAACACCGACAATCACACCATTACGATTTCCGTTCCGGAAGTTGCGCTTGTTGATATTGAACCTGCGGCTACCAAAAATATTACTTTAGGATTTACAGCTCCTACAGAAGCTGGACAACCTATTGTTGCAAGCCCTGCCAATACAACACTTTGGCTTAACTACTCTTCAATAAAATCAGTTGCAGATCCATCCCGTAATGTTACCGTTCGATTAAATGCTTTAGTTCCCGGGATAGACATTCAAGTTACCGCAGCAGCGGCAACAGGTGCTGGTGCGGGAACATTAGGAACGCCATCAGCTCTGATTACATTAAGTGCAGCAGACCAGACAATTATCTCTGGGATCGGAAGTGCTTATACCGGAAATGGAGCTAATAACGGCCATAATCTTACGTATGCCCTTGCAGCAGGAAGTGGACCTGGCGGAGTTGCAGCTTACGCTGATCTACAAGCTACAGCGACAACTGTTGCTACTGTGACTTATACTATTTCGGACAATTAATATCTGAAAAATACATATTTGAATAAGAAGAAATCGCTTTGTCAGTTTCTTCTTGTTCATCTATTGCATGATCTTCAACTTAAAATTTTTAATAAGAATGACAAAGCGAATCTTTCTTCTTACTTTCCTGATCTTACCTTACCTATTTTTGCATGCCGGTATCGTTGTGCTTAATGGGCTTTCGCATAATTACAAGGTAGAAAACGGACAGATTTACAAAGGAAAAATAGCCTTGCAAAACACCGGTGACAAACCTCAAAATGTGAAAATATTTTTACAGGACTTCAGTTACCAGTCAAATGGTTCTATCTACTATACAACTCCGCATACGAATGAAAGGACCAATACGGATTGGATAAGGCTTAATACAACCTTTCTTACTTTAAAGGCTAAAGAAAAAACAGAGGTCTTTTATGAAATTACCGTTCCTAATCAATTAAATTCTCCCGGTAGTTACTGGAGTGTTGTCATCGTTGAACCTGTAGATGAAATAAAACCGAGTGATAGTAAGCAGGGAATTAATATTACTTCTGTTGTAAGGTATGCCATCCAGATCATAACTGATTTTGATTCCGAAAAGGTAAAACCAGATCTAAAGTTTGAAAATATTAAAGTTGAAAAAGAAGAGGGCAGACAAGTATTAAAAATTGCCATCGCCAACCAGGGAGCAATCTATTGCAGATCAACGGCTTCCGTTGAGATATACAACCGAAAGAACGGTGAGAAAATAGGAACATTTTCATCACAGGCAATGGGACTATTACCGCAAACCTCCAAATCCTTTCCTATTGATATCAGTAAAATGCCTCCCGATAAATATACTGCAGTCATCATTGCAACAGATGAAGATGAAAACGCATTTGCTATTAATGTGGAACTAGAAGTAAAAAATGACTAGAAATTGGGCCTTATATCTTTTCATACTATTCCCAGTACTTATTTTTTCACAAAAACAATCCAGAGAAATTGTCAATAAAAAAGATAGTATACTACCGGGAACGGCTTCTTCTATTTCTTTTTCCCTGGAAAATACGACTTCTCAGAATAAGGTTTATGATATTGTCATTGAAACTTCAAATCAATACATTATTCCCATTTTAAAGAAGAATCAAGTTTCAATTGCAGGCGACGAAACTTACCTATATCTGGTTCCATTGCGTATAGCCACAGAAACACCGCAGGGAAAATATACCATAACATTACGAGGTTTGGGAAGTGATAAAACCGATCAATTTATTAAAACGGCAGAAATAAATGTTCTCCCGGTCAGAAAGCTTTCAGTAACGGCAATCAATTCTCCGGAATTCGTAAAAGCAGGTGAAACCATCACCTCCTCTTTTCTACTTAAAAACAGTGGAAATGTTACTGAAAAACTGATCCTGGAAAGTAAAAATGCCGTGGTAAATCACGATGCAACTCTCCTTTTACCTCCAGGCGAAGCAAAAGTAATCAACATCAGTAAGGTCACAAATCCGGATCTGGGTAAAAATGAATATCAAAATCTTAACCTGTCCGTGTATTCAGTGGATCATCCGGCAGAAACCCAAACGGCTTACAGCAGTACGAAAATTATTTCTGTTAAACCTGATGAAGATGATATATACCATCGTTTACCGGTTTCCGCCTCGATGGCTTTTATTGGAATGAAAAACAGAGGAGAATACCACGATGGCTTCCAGGGTGAATTGTATGGTAAAGGAACGCTGGATAAAGAAAATAAAGGGACATTGGAATTTCACGCTGTAACTTCCAACCCGGTTGAATTCAATTCCTTCACCCAATATGAGGAATATTTTATTAACTACAGACGGGATGAATTTTTCGTTCATCTGGGAGACAAGACCTATTCTTCCTCTTATCTTACCGAGTATGCACGATATGGCCGTGGAGCTGAAATTCGTTATAATTTCAAAAAGGTCAGTATCGGAGGATTTTACAATCACCCTAGATTTTTCCGGGATATCAAAGATGAATTCAATGTATATTCCACATTCAGGCTTCATAAAGAATCTGAAATTACAGCAGGTTATTTGTACAAGATTCCAAGACCCGGTGAAACAAGTTTAAGTTTCAGTGGTCTGAGATTAGATTCTAACGCTCACCTTCCCTATGCTACCGGAAAATTCAAACTGAATAAAAATCTTGATGTTTCCGGTGAAGTAGCCTATAGCAAAACAGATCGAATGGAAGGAAATGCCTACATGGTTCAGCTTCTTGCCAGCTACACGAAAATCAACGGAAATCTGATGTATATGAAATCAAGTCCTGATTTTGCAGGATATTTCAGCAATACAAGCACATTTAACGGTAACGTCCAGTATAAGATCTCCTCCAGGCTCAATGCATTTGCCAATTATGTTCAGGATGCCCGAAATTTTCAAAGAGATACTTTGTTTTTAGCAGCTCCTTACAGAAATTATTTTCAATATGGAATAAGCTACAGGTATCTTAAAAATGGTTCTATCATGTTATACAACGGATATCAGAAATATAAAGATCGTCTTGAACCGAGACAGTTTGACTATTATGAAAGATTCGTAAGGGTAAGTATTGATCAGCAGATTGGTATTTTTCAGGTCAATCTTCAGGGGCAATTTGGAAAGACAGATAATTACCTGAGTGGATTTACGGGAAATTCCAGCTTTTACACTGTAAATCTGGCTTTTGAAAAGCTGAAAACCTCCTTCAATGTATTTGGAAGTTACGCAATAACTTCCCGGTATCAGTTACAAGACCAGGAACAGATATACTATGGTGCCCGTGTCATAAGTAGATTTTCACCGAAAACAAATCTTAGTATTTTCTATCAGAATAACTATATCCCTGAAGAATATTTTAATGACCGCAACCTTTTTGAGGTCTTATTTCATCAGCAGATTTTTCCGGGCCATGAATTTGATGTATCAGGTAGATATGCTTTGCAGAGAGGACAATTAGGAAACAAAGATTTTATTTTTTCATTACGATACACCTGGCGTCTGAATATGCCGGTACAAAAAACTGCAGAGTACACAACACTATCTGGAAATATCGGAAATCTGGGAGTTAAAAAAGTGGAGGGCATAAGACTTACTATGGGAAATCATTTATCCATTACAGATAAAAACGGAAATTTCATTTTTAAAAATATAAATCCGGGAGACTATATTTTAGAAATCGACCGTTCAACCACTGACATTAATGATATTCCGGATATCAGCCTTCCTGCTACCGTATTGTTAACAAATAAAGAGAATATATTTAATTTTGGTTTAACTACTGCTGCCGCTATTCAGGGAGTTATTCAATTTAAGGAAACTACGGATCCCAATCAGCTCAGTTTTGCTCAGTTCCAGCTTAAGAAAGAGAAAAAAAGAAAAGAAAGCATCATTATTGAAGCTTCCAATGGAGACCAGACCTATCGTAAAATAGCTTATATAGGAGAAAATTTCGATTTCACCTATTTACGCCCGGGAGATTGGGACATTAAGTTGTATAGAAATGGCCTTGACAAACGCTACAAAATATCAATGGATACTTTTCATTTTACCTTACATCCTTCTGAAACAAAATCCCTTGTTATTGATGTCGTAAAGCAGCAAACCGAAATTAAGTATCAAAAAGAAAGCATAAAAGTAGGATATAATACCATAAAAAAACAAAAATGAGATCACTATCAGCCTTATTTTATGTGATATTTATTTCAATAATTTCAATATCTGGCAAAGCTTTTTCCCAGATCTCAGTTGCTGCGACATTACCTATTGTAACATTATTGGATATCGAACCTGCAGGAAATATCACATTAAGTTTTGTAGCCCCTACTGAAGCAGGCCTACCTTTGGTAAATCCAGCAGTAAATACAACAAAATGGATCAACTATACTTCGGCCATCGCTGCTGGTGGCCTCACAAGGAGAGTCACAGCATCTGTTAACCAGGTAATTCCCGGAATCAATATAAGATTACAAGCTGCTACTGCATCCGGCTCGGGTGGAGGCACATTGGGTACTCCAGCTGCACAGGTAACCTTAACCACAACAGCAGTTAATATCATTACAGGCATAGGAGGTGCATTTACCGGAAACGGAGCTAACAATGGACACAGACTAAGCATTAGCTTAGTTCCCAGTACTTATGGAAACATAACGAGTACCAATACTCCGGTAGTCATTACCTATACCATCACCGAATAAAAAAAAGAAATGGAATACAATATGAATTTTTTAAAGAAAGGAAAACACGCTATAAGTAGTCTGTGTGTTTTTTTATTAATCATATTGACGGGCTCTGCTCATGCACAATCTTTAACGGTAGGTGGCAGCAACTGGACCGTAAGCATCCCTCCTATCACTGAAGCAGGAACAAATTATGCCGGAACGTATGAAAGTGCAACCAATCAAATTCTTCTGGCTGCAAGTGTCCCTTTATTACTTGGTACGGCTAAGGTAACGGTACGCTATATACCGGATCCCACATGGAATAATTCTCTGGTTTTAAATATAAGGAGAACAGGTAACGGAACCACAGTTTGCGTATTATGCTCCATCACCGGAGGTACAACTTACCAGGCTATTACCCAAGCTGATCTTGAATTATTCAGAATTACTGCTGTATTAGCTCTTGCCTCATATAGCAATATTCCTCTTCAATTGGAATTAACAGGAGTATCTGTAACAATTCCGGCTGCAACTTATAACGCAAGGATAGTTTTTACAATAGGACCGATATAATTCAAATAAAAATCCCTGCTCAAGGTCTGAACAGGGATAAAAAGAATTATTTTTATTAGTGTTTTGCCCACCATAGCGGAGTCAGTATAGCATCTTCTGCCCCTAAAAGCTGTACAGCTTTCTGATAACCATCGGGATCCGAATTACGGAAACTGCTTGGATACCTTAGTCTCTGAGGAAAATTCTTAATTGAATTGGTCATATAATTACCTGTTGTAATAGCTGGTAAGTTAACTAAGGGAGTTTCCACAGCCGGATTTTCAAAAAACGGCAATCCCAGCCTTCGGTGGTCATTCCATGATTCAAGCGGAAGCCACGGCATGTTAGCCAAATACTTTTGCGTAATGATTTTAGTTAATTTATCATTTTTAAATGCTCCATTTTTGTATATCGTATTAACAGGATAGTTAACAGAGACTGAGACCAAATTATTGGTCGCCGGATCTTTGTACTTCATTGTGTGTGTTGCTCCAGGTTCCGAAATATGACTGTATGCAACAGAAGTTCCGTCACGGTTATAATCGGTAGAAGCAATATACTGTCCGTAAAATTGAGAAACCCCATTATAAGTAAAGCTATCCTGGATCCCTTTGTTATAGGCGGCTTCATCGCTCATTGGAGTTGACCATCCTTTCAAAGAAGCTTCTGCAATCAGGAAATAAGATTCCCAGCTCGCAAAAAATATCCTGGAATTAGCGCTTTCCCTGTATTGCTTACCCAACGCCGGTGCACGGCCAATTAATCCTCGTAATCCATTCCTTTGTCCTTTTTCGGCCCAGTTTCCAATAGTAAATGCATTCCAGGTATTGACTGCATTTACAGTAATGGTCGTATTATCTGAAAATTTCAGTTCTCCATAATTGGTTTTCGCATCGTTGGTATAAGTAGGATAAAGAGAATAAATAGGATTGTTGAAATCACCGGGAATGTAAAATGTTTTGTATGCCCTAGGATCCATTTTGTTCGGAATTCCATCCAGCCAATATCCTGCGGATGGATCATTAGTAAGTTTTGTGAACTGCTCATCATATCTTATTCCAATATAATCTTCGTCCCGTATTGCACTATGCTTATCAGCGCTAAGTTGATCTGCAGAATTTATACCTCCTAATCCAACATATAGATTGTTAAGAGTAGCAGATAATAACTGTGAATTCCATTCACGCGACATCACACCGGTAAGAGCATCCCATCCCGGCTTTTCCGCGACACTAAAATTTTCGGTACTTACACTTATAAAATTATTAGTTGCCACAGCCGCCTCAAATTCTGATTTTGCCTTAACCGGATCTACTTCAGAAATTCTCATTGCTATTCTCATGCGAAGCGAATTGGCATATTTAACCCATAAATTCCATTTTAATTTATAGGCAAGATCATATTTTGAGATATTGTCCGCAGGCACCGGCTGATTAAGATCGATTTTGCCCACAGCATCTTTTAATTCCTCCAGGATATAGTAATATACTTCTTTTTCAGAATTAAAATCAGGATTAACTGCCTGAAATGCCTGGATCGGCTGAGGTCCGAAATTATCCGAAAACTCACTCATTAGATAGGCTCTCCATATACGGGCAACCTGAATCAAATTGTCATAATGAGGCAGTCCCTGACCCTTAGCTTTCTTTTCATTGGCAATTTGAATCGTAGCATTGGCATTATTCAGCCATTGTGAGATATACTTCCAATATTCCACACTCCACGCATCATTATCCGTACCGCCGGCTATACCCGTACTGAGATGCTGCCTTGCTGCTGTTTTCCAGTATAACACAAAAACTCTTTCTGCAATATTGGGATCTTGCTGTGCTCCTAAGATTGAACTGTTTAAAAAATATTCAGGCTGCACCTGATCAATATTGGCAGATAACGGATCTGTATTAATTTCTTCAAAATCTTTACATCCTGAAAATGCTACAAAAATTAATACGAGAAGTGTAATTATATATTTTTTCATGGGTATTGTATTAAAATCCTAAGGTTATGGTAAATAAATATGATCTCATGGTCGGAAAGGCAAGGTTTTCAAAACCTACCGCATTTGAACTTATAGCGAACACTGATTCGGGGTCAATTCCCTTTGCCTTACTATAGATCATCCAAACATTATTTGCTGTGAATGCCACTTTAGCGCTTTTTATCACAAACTTTTCAAACATTGTCTTTGGAAAGTTATAAGAAACCTGAATATTTCTTAGTCGTATGTTCGTTGCATCATAAATATTCTGTTCTGTAATACCTAAATTTCCTGTGGTAACCGCTTCCCAGTAATTCTGCTGTGTAATCTCTTTAGTGTTGGCTGTAAAACCTCCATTATTTCCGGCAACGACTCCGTCCACTACAAAATTATCGCGTTTTCCGCCAGGTGCAGTATCTTTCGCTAAACCTGATTTTTGCAATGCTAATTGTGTTCCTGAGAAAAATTCTCCACCGATACGCCCGTCAATCTGAAAGGAAAGGCCAAAATTTTTGTAAACAAAACTATTGGTAAAACCAAATAATGCTTTAGGAGACTGATTTCCCAAATAGAAAAGACCGGTTTCCTTTTGAGGCGCACCATTTCCATCTACGATCAGTTTACCAAAATAAGGACTGCTTGTATCTTCAACCCTCTTAAATTTGGAGCCGTATATAGCACCATATCTTCTTCCAACCTCTGCGAATATGCTTACATCATCAAATCCGCCAAGCGAATATTTAGTAACCTCTCCATCGATCTTATCAATTCTGCTTGTCATTTGGGAAAAGTTGATATTTGTATTCCATGTAAAATCCTGTTTTTTAACAATATCCGTATTGAATACTACTTCAATTCCCTGATTCTGCAGGCCTCCTGCATTGATCTTTTTTTTCTCATACCCTGAAAGAGGATTCATTGGCAGGTTGATCAGCTGATCAGTTGCTTTGGTATTGTAATAACTGACATCCAGTGAAATCCGGTTAAATAATCGCAGATCCAGACCAACTTCAAATGTTTTAAGCTTTTCATTCCTTAAGTTCGGATCATATAAAATCTTTTTCCGATCTGCTGTTACGTTTCCGTTAGGATCTTTTTTAACTTCAAAAGTATTGTAGAGTTCATAAGCTTCCAACGAGTTTCCAGTTACAGCATAAGAAGCTCTTACTTTAGCAAAAGATAAAAATTTGAGCTTGGTCCCGTTTATTTTTGTAAGCATATCGGTAATAACCAATGAAGTACTTATTGAAGGATAAAAATAAGAGCGGTTTTCTACCGTAAGCGTTGATGACCAATCATTCCTTGCTGTAGCATTAATAAACCAATATCCATCATAATTTATTTCTGCTGCTGCAAAAGCTGAGTTGATTTTTTTATTTAAAATAACTTCCCGTATGTCGGGATTACCTACAGAATTATTGATATTAAAAAAGTTGGGAGAAGTCAGATTGGGAGCTGAAAGATAGATCGCATTTGTCCTTGTTTCCATCATTTGTCCATATATAGATAAGGAACCACCCCATTTTCCAATAATATTGTCCTTTTTGGCATTCAAACTCGTTATATAATTATTCTCATAAAACTTTTCCTGGCTTGTATTATAAGAATTATTCAGCCTGGATCCCGTCCATGTTTTCGCATTGGCATCCAAAGAATAAAAGTCCGTTCCTAAGCGAACATCCGCACTCAGCCAGTCATTGAATTGATATTTAAGATAGCCACTTAGCAAGAAGCGGTCTTTTTTATCTTCATTCAACCTATTGTAAGAAGCCCAATAAGGATTAACTCCGTTATTTGTTATCCATCTCTGCGTAACGTTATTCTCGGTCATTCCTTCTTTGTAATCTCTTATATCAATATTCCTCGGCATTAATAAGACACTACCATAAGTATTATTATCCAAACCTCCATTAGGACGATTATTTGCCTTGGTACTTATATACTGGATTTTCACATCAGTTGTCCATCTCTTTTGTGCCCCGAAATTAGAATTCATTTTAGCCATAAAATTCCATCTTTCATACTTCGAGTTGGGAACCTGACTATTGTCGTATAAATAATTTCCGGAAGTATATAAGTTTGTTCCCTCGCCCAGGTTTTCCTGAAAACTTATTGTATGTTGGACACTCGTACCTGTCCTGAAAAAACCTTTAAGGTTATCATAGACTTTCATATCTGTTCCATCGATCTGAGGTCCCCAGCTGTTTGTATTATCAAGATTACTTGGTAGATTTGGAAGTCCGTTGCTTCCCTGAGCAAAGTTACTTTGCAAGTCGGGCTTCATAAATATCTTTTCAAAACCTAAACTTGTGGAGTACGTGATGCCAACTCCTCCTTTCTTTTTGCCGGATTTCGTTGTGATGAGAATAACCCCGTTTCCAGCTCTTGCACCATATAATGCCGACGCAGCTCCTCCTTTAAGAACAGAAATAGTTTCGATATCGTCAGGGTTAATATCACTTAAACCATTTCCCATATCAGTATCCGGGTTCCACAAATCATTATTCTTTGCCCCGTCCTGGCTCCTGCCTTTTACTCCGGCTGAATTATTAATGGGAATACCATCCACGACAATTAAAGGCTGGCTATCTCCTTCAAAGGAATTGAATCCCCTGATATTGATTCTGGAAGATGAAGCTGGTCCAAATCCGCCCTTTACAACCTGAAGTCCCGCCACCTTACCTGTTAGTGCATTGGTGACATTGTTTTCCTTAGCGTCTACTAAAGCCTGTCCTTTAACATCCTGGAAAGAATATCCCAGAGATTTCTTCTCTTTTTTCACACCATATGCAGTAACAACTACTTCATCAATTTTTGAAGTTTTAATTGAATCTGTAGATTGTGCATAAAGCCCATTGAAACAAAAGAATACAGATTGTAGTAGACCAATCCTAAATAGTGTTTTATTCATATTATATTAATGTGATGTGACACAAACATAATATTTTAATACTATTTAACAAAGTAGCAAAATCTAAAAAGAGGAATTAATGTATAAATTTGAATCTAACACATTTATATTCAAATCAAAAAAATGACGACAAAGTGAAATATTCCACTATATTTTAACCGGAATATCGTGTTTCTGTTGCATTATAACAATTAGGAAAATCAGAATATTTACCTAACAGGCTTTTACAAATCATTTTCTGAAAAAAAAGAATAGGCAAATTGTCTGATTCGTTTTGCCTGTTCAACCTCAAACCTTGCCTTGGCAGCAATTTCCCCATAAGCAAAAGCACGCGCCATCTGAATTTTTTTAAACTTCTCTTTTGGAGTAGATTCCGATCTCATTTTCATCAGCTTGTACTCATTGGTTTGTATTTTATAGGTAGCTTCTTCAAGCTGGCGTGCTCTTTTTTCAAATTTTTCAATATGTTTATCTATCACAGAAAGTGCCTGTTCTAAAGTACACTTTTCCATGTAAGAAGACCAAAGTAAAAAAGGCTCCCGAATGGGGATATATTGAATATCATCCTGAATCCAATCATCAAGCTCTTTTCGACCGGTGTCGGTAAGGGTATACTGCTCCACATTCATTTTTTCTCCCCTGATACTATTTTCAGTTTCTACCAGGTTGTTCTCTTTCATACTTTTAAGAGCATTATAAATCTGGCTAGCTGTAGCACTCCAAAACGGAACTACTGAAGTACTCAAATTTTGAGCAATTTCGTAACCTGTCATAGGGGCTATTTCCAACATAGACATAATGATGTGTTTGGTCGACATACAGATGTTTTATACAAATATACTCATTACAATTCTATTTTTTCATCAACCTCAAAATATTACTTTAAATACTATTTAAAAATAATAATACAAAAAGAATGCATTATCAAAATATTTAAATTTATTCAAATTTAATTTGGAATATTCATTTATTTATATCTAAATTTAACATCATCATATTATTTACATCATAAAAGCAATAATCCATATTTTGCAAAAACAAAGTAAAATAATATCATAAATACTATATTATGAAAGAAAAAGCAGCGTTATACTCCAAACTAAAAGAACAAAATCTAGTTCCTCTTTGGCTTGTCGAGCAAGATGTATTACCGCTACGGCCTAATCCGGCTGCAATCCCCTGGCTTTGGAAATGGGATCAACTTTATGAACTGGCAGCAACTTCCGGAAAGCTCGTAAATCTTGAAGAAGGAGGGGACCGACGTGCTTTAGGATTAAGCAATCCAGGGCTTAATGGAAAACCTTATGCCACTGAAACTTTATGGATGGCATTACAATGGTTAAATGGTAAAGAGATCGCTCCTCCACACCGCCATATTTCACAGGCCTCAAGATTCATTATCCGAAGCGAGGGTTCTTATAGTACAGTTGAAGGAAATAGAATCTTTTTGGAAAGAGGAGATTATGTACTTAATCCCCCCATGCTGTGGCACGATCATGGCTCTACCAATGATAAACATGCGATCTGGTTAGACGCTTTAGACATTCCGCTTACCAACTATCTCAATGCCAATTTTTTTGAATCCTACCATTTGGATCAACAGGAAATAACCAAAAAAATGAATGCGTCTGTACTGAAGCATGGCAATGGTAATTACCGTCCTTTATGGGAACCTTCTAATAATGAATATCCTCCGGTATCAGTTTTTAAATGGAAAGACACCCTAAAAGCACTTAATGATCTTAAAGAAGCAGATGAAGCGAGTCCTTATGATGATGTTGCCCTGGAATACGTCAATTCATTCAATGGAAAGGCAGTCATGAAAACCTTTGGTGCATCAATACAAATGATCCGTCCTAAAGTACATACCAAAGCCCATCGTCATGTTTCCAGCAATGTATACTATGTTTTTGAAGGAAATGGCTATTCAGTGATAGATGGGGTACAATTTAACTGGTCGGAAGGGGATTTCTTTGTGATTCCTACCTGGGCCTATCATGAACATTGTAACATTTCAGAGGATTCTGATGCAATCCTATTCTCCGTAAATGATACCCCGCTGATGCAGACACTCGATAAATACAGAGAAGAACCTTATCTCGAAAATGATGGTTATCAAACCGTTCGCGAAGTCTTTAAAAGTCCTCTCTAATTCTTCTAATCAATTTAAAATTTTAAAATACATCCAATGAAATTATTAATGTTTACCGTGGGCTCTTCACAGCCCAAATTCGGGGCTTTTGTTCAGGAAAAAATCATTGATCTTAATGAAATTGCCCGCCTGGCAAAGTTTTCCCTGCCTCCCAGTATACAAGAATCTCTAAAAAGCAGTTCCGGATTATCAGATGCTGAAAAAGTTATCGCATATGCTGTGGCAAACTGGAATCAACTTCCGGAAAATGCGATTTGGAAAGAAGATCAGATTGAATGGCTTCCTATAGTAGGATCTCCCGAAAAAATTGTATGTGTGGGACTGAATTATAAGCACCATATTATGGAAATGAAAAGAGAAATGCCTTCCACACCCGTATTATTTGCTAAAATGGCAACGACATTAAACGGACATAGACAAGATGTCCCGTATATAGACCTCTCTAACTCTTTAGATTATGAAGCAGAAATGGCTGTTATTATCGGTAAAAAAGGGAAAAATATAAAAAAAGAGAATGCCTTGGAGTATGTAGCTGGGTATTCATGCTTTAATGATGTAACAGTACGTGAATATCAATTTAGAACTATTCAGTGGATGCAGGGAAAAAACTTTGATGGACATGGACCTATAGGCCCTATGCTGGTAACCCGCGACGAAATAGAAGATCTTACTGCTTCCAGAATTACCCTTCGACTCAATGGAGAAGTAATGCAGGAGTCTTTTATTGGTGATCTCATTTTTGATGTTCCCACCCTTATTGAAGCTATATCAGAAATCATGACCCTGAATCCCGGAGACATCATCGCCACTGGCACTCCCTCTGGTGTCGGATTTGGGAGAACTCCAAAAGTATTCATGCAAAGAGGAGATGTAGTGGAAGTAGAAATTACCAATATCGGCTTGCTACAAAATACTATTAAATAAATACGATTCTTAAAACATAAATCATGAGCAATACAACATTAACTCTTGAGGAGATCAAGGAATCTCTTCAACATTCCCAAAAAAAATTTCTGAATCTGTTAGACGAAGTTGTTCCCATACAAAAGCTATATATAAGGCCTTCGAGCGAAGAGTGGTCTTGTGGTATTGTATTCTGGCATATTGGTGAAGCCCGGATTTTCTTTGTAAACGAAATTCAAAAAGTATTGGATGATCCTTCTATTTCTATTGGTAGAAAAATGGATAATCCAATTCGTTTAGCCAATATAGAAGAAGCGGATAAGACTCAACCATCACCAACAGAAATCCGGGACAGGTTGGAAAAAAGCTATACCGAAATTACCCGTTTATTTGAAAAGCTGACCCCTTCCGACCTAGAAAAGGAAATTCAGCATATGAATCCTAAATTCGGATTAATGAAGCTTAGGGATTTTATTGATCATTTTATCGTTGAGCATGATGCTATCCACGTTGCCCAAATTAACAGGGTCGTGAGTCAGATCAACTAGGGATATAATATATTCACATAAAAAATAAAACTTATATGGACTCTCAAATTTCTGAGCATAAAAGGCTGGGGCAAACCCAGCCTAATTATGCACTACTATTACTGACTCTGGTATTTGCGCTAGGGTTATTGGACCGGGTTATTTTCAATGTACTTTTGGACCCTATCAGAGAGGAATTCCACCTATCAGACACTGTGATGGGTTTATTATCAGGCTTCGCTTTCGTTGCATTTTATTCTGCCATGACCTTTCCCGTTGCAAGACTTGCCGACCGATATAACAGAAGGAATATTGTGGTTACAGGACTTACTATATGGAGTGCCATGACTGCTTTTAGCGGACTTGTGGCTAATACTCTTCAGCTTACAATTGCCAGGATTATGGTTGGCTTTGGAGAGTCAATGGGGTCTGCTCCTGGTCATTCTCTTCTTTCCGATTTTTTCCCGAAAGAAAAACGTCCTAAAGCTTTCAGCATTTATTCCGGAGGTCTTCACATTGGAATACTGTTAGGCTATATCATTGCTGGTCTTGTAGGCCAAATGCTGGGATGGCGTTATGCCTTCTTTTTTGCCGGAGCACCAGGACTTATACTTGCTCTCATTATCCGTTTAACAATGAAAGAACCATTACGAGGCAGCTCAGAAGAACATTACAAACTAAAAGAGCTTGGAATTCCTTTAAAAGAAGCCCTTAAAGACATTTTTAGCCGGCAAAGTTATCTTCTTGTACTCATCGCAACCACTATGGGAGCTTTCGTGATTTATGCATTAAGTACGTGGGAAGCAACTTTCCTCAGAAGAATTTATCACTTTAATGGAAAACAAATAGGATTGATTGTAGGAGTGGTGAAAGGGGGAACGGGTCTTGCAGGTGCTTTTCTTGGAGGATGGCTTTCTAATACCTTTGGAAAGAAAGATTATAAATATATCTTACAAATCCCAGCTATAGCAACATTTTTATGTGCCGCCTTTTCTCTTGTATTCCTATTTTCCACAAATGCTACTATGGCCATTATAGGACTCGGTATTACAACATTTTTTCTCGCATTTCATATTGGAGTATCCTGGGGTGTAGCTCAGACAGTCACACGTGTTGAAGTACGTACACTGGCTGCCGCAATATTAACCATTTCCTGCAACTTTATCGGTCATGGATTTGGCAGTTCTGTGCCAGGCTTTTTCAATGATCTTTTGTCTGAAACATATAGTGTTAATGCCATACGCTATTCATTGTTATCTGCAACAGGTGTAGCATTGCTAGCAAGTATCATTTATTGGAAAGCTTCAGGGCTTCTAAGAAAAGACATTAATACAATAGAACAAAGATAGATTTATTCTTACTGTTTTTGATACAACCTATTTTAATTGTTCATTTAAAACTTATATCTCTATGCTGTATTCGTATAAAAAAAATTTCAGCTATTGCCTTTTACTTTTATCATACTTATTTCACGCACAAATCACCAATGATAGTATCCCATCTCCACCGATAATTCAAACAGAGATTGATGCAGGTTATAGAAAAATACTGCTGTCCACAATTGTTACAAAAAAAATTGATAGACAGAAGAAATTTAATTTTCTTAACATAACAGCTGTACACAGCTTCTATACTAAAGATGATCGCCGTTTTGATGAAGTATTTAGTAATATGGCTGTAACCTATAATTACGCAGGTCCTTTTGCGGCGGGTGCCGGAATGAAATTCGTTAATACTACCGGAATTACTCCTTTTCTAACAGCACAATATTCCAAACGTACTCCAAGATTATCCGCTATAATACTTCTTTCTTACATGGTAATCAATATTCCTTTGCGGGAAGCTATTGTAATGATCAATTATCGGTATCCAATCAATCGAGATTATCAGCTCTTTACCCAGCTACTGGCCACTACCAGCTGGTTAGATTTTAAACTACACCGTAGAAGTCAGCAACAATTTCGGATAGGATTGGACAACAAAGCCTTTCAATATGGACTTGCTATAGATTTTGATCAGTATGGCTTAAACCCTGTAACCAAAACCAATGTTGGATTGTTTCTTCGAAAAGAGTTTAGATAGCTAGCATTAATAATAAATGATGATTGATAAATGATGATTGATGAATGATCTTTTATCATTTATCATTCATCAATGATAAATGATCACTGACCCTTATCGTTTATCATTTATTCCTATGGTATGGTAGGTATAGATGTGTATAGATATAGTTATAAAACAAAAAAGTCTCATACAAATTCATGTATGAGACTTTTAATAAAAACTGGCGGCGACCTACTCTCCCGCTTGTCGCAGTACCATCGGCGCTGGTGGGCTTAACTTCTGTGTTCGGAATGGGAACAGGTGAGCCCCACCGCTAAAACCACCCTAAAGAAGGTATATAAGATATCAGAGGCTAGATTTCAGATTTCAGACCTATTATAAAGTCTGTTATCTGATGTCTTGTATCTGACATCTGTTTTATCGGTAAATTTCATCACAAAGGCAAAACCAGTATTGCACTTATAAGACTTGAATTAGTGTAACCTATAGGCTATAAATCTACGGGTAATTAGTACTACTCGGCTATGCTGTTACCAACTTTACACCTGTAGCCTATCAACGTGGTCATCTCCCACGACCCTTAAAAGATGTCTCATCTTGAGGCGAGTTTCGCACTTATATGCTTTCAGTGCTTATCTCTTCCAAACATAGCTACTCAGCGGTGCACCTGGCGGTACAACTGATACACCAGAGGTTTGTTCAATTCGGTCCTCTCGTACTAGAATCAAGCCCTCTCAAACATCTAACGCCCGCAATAGATAGAGACCGAACTGTCTCACGACGTTCTGAACCCAGCTCGCGTGCCACTTTAATGGGCGAACAGCCCAACCCTTGGGACCTTCTCCAGCCCCAGGATGTGACGAGCCGACATCGAGGTGCCGAACCTCCCCGTCGATGTGAGCTCTTGGGGGAGACTAGCCTGTTATCCCCGGAGTACCTTTTATCCTATGAGCGATGGCCCTTCCATACGGAACCACCGGATCACTATGTCCTGCTTTCGCACCTGATCGACTTGTAGGTCTCACAGTCAAGCACCCTTATGCCATTACACTCTACGCACGGTTACCAAGCGTGCTGAGGGTACCTTTGAAAGCCTCCGTTACTCTTTTGGAGGCGACCACCCCAGTCAAACTACCCACCACGCAATGTCCTTCCTAAAGGAAGTTAGGCTCCAAGTAAGTAAAGGGTGGTATTTCAACGTTGACTCCACAAACACTAGCGTGCCTGCTTCATAGTCTCCCACCTATCCTACACATTACTTACTCAAAGTCAATACGAAGTTATAGTAAAGGTTCACAGGGTCTTTTCGTCCCATTGCGGGTAATCGGCATCTTCACCGATACTACAATTTCACCGAGCTCGTGGCTGAGACAGTGCCCAGATCGTTACACCATTCGTGCAGGTCGGAACTTACCCGACAAGGAATTTCGCTACCTTAGGACCGTTATAGTTACGGCCGCCGTTTACTGGGGCTTCAGTCAAACGCTTCGCTTACGCTAACGCCCTTCCTTAACCTTCCAGCACCGGGCAGGTGTCAGACCCTATACAGCATCTTTCGATTTAGCAGAGTCCTGTGTTTTTGATAAACAGTCGCCTGGGCCTCTTCACTGCGGCCACCATTGCTGATGGCGTCTCTTCTTCCGAAGTTACGAGACTATTTTGCCTAGTTCCTTAGCCACGACTCACTCGAGCACCTTAGGATTCTCTCCTCGACTACCTGTGTCGGTTTTGGTACGGGTTGCTTCACTTCGGCTTTTCTTGGAAGCACTTTCCCTGCAGCAGCTTCGCCCGAAGGCTAGGCCTTGACTATTCCGTCAGTCTCCAGCAGGTACGGCACTCCGTCCCCTTTTTAGTGTGAGCAAGTATGGGAATATTAACCCATTGTCCATCCACTACCCCTTTCGGGTTCGCGTTAGGTCCCGACTAACCCTCAGCTGATTAGCATGGCTGAGGAAACCTTAGTCTTTCGGTGAGGGGGTTTCTCGCCCCCTTTATCGTTACTTATGCCTACATTTTCTTTTCTGTCCGCTCCACAATACCTCACGATACTGCTTCGGCGCAAACAGAATGCTCCCCTACCAGATGTACAATGTACAAATCCATAGCTTCGGTAATATGTTTATGCCCGATTATTATCCATGCCGGACCGCTCGACTAGTGAGCTGTTACGCACTCTTTAAATGAATGGCTGCTTCCAAGCCAACATCCTAGCTGTCAATGCAGTCCAACCGCGTTGCTTCAACTTAACATATATTTGGGGACCTTAGCTGTTGGTCTGGGTTCTTTCCCTCTCGGACATGGACCTTAGCACCCATGCCCTCACTGCTGATCAACATTTATTAGCATTCGGAGTTTGTCAGGAATTGGTAGGCGGTGAAACCCCCGCATCCAATCAGTAGCTCTACCTCTAATAAACTTATAATCAACGCTGCACCTAAATGCATTTCGGGGAGTACGAGCTATCTCCCAGTTTGATTGGCCTTTCACCCCTACCCACAGGTCATCCGAAGACTTTTCAACGTCAACCGGTTCGGTCCTCCACTCTGTGTTACCAGAGCTTCAACCTGCCCATGGGTAGATCACAAGGTTTCGCGTCTAATCCTACTAACTATCCGCCCTATTCAGACTCGCTTTCGCTCCGGCTCCGGACCTGAAGTCCTTAACCTCGCTAGTAAAATTAACTCGTAGGCTCATTATGCAAAAGGCACGCCGTCACCCAACTTGTGGGCTCCGACCGCTTGTAGGCGTACGGTTTCAGGTTCTATTTCACCCTTCTATTCGAAGTGCTTTTCACCTTTCCTTCACAGTACTTGTTCACTATCGGTCTTTCAGGAGTATTTAGCCTTGGAGGATGGTCCCCCCATATTCAGACAGGATTTCACGTGTCCCGCCCTACTCATTTATCATCTATATATACCTTTCGAATACCGGGCTATCACCGTCTATGGCCGCACTTTCCAGTACGTTCTTCTAAATATATAAAGACTTTTGGGCTAATCCGCTTTCGCTCGCCACTACTTACGGAATCTCTTCGATTTCTTTTCCTCCGGGTACTTAGATGTTTCAGTTCTCCGGGTTTGCTCCTCTTACGAGGTAATACATCTTCAATGTATTGGGTTGCCCCATTCGGACATCTGCGGATCAATTCGTGTGTGCCAATCCCCGCAGCTTTTCGCAGCTTACCACGTCCTTCGTCGCCTCTGAAAGCCTAGGCATCCGCCATACGCCCTTAACGATTTCTTTCCTATTTTTAGGTTACTCAAGCACTTATAAGTGCTCGGTTTTCTCTTTGTGATGTCTTTACCGTTAATGTCAATGATCTTTATTTCTTCTGTATTAATGTAAAACGTATTCATGTATCAATGACGGCTCTCGTCATGAGGTTTACATGCTTCTTTTTTACATATACAAACTGTGGAGAATAAGGGAGTCGAACCCTTGACCTCCTGCGTGCAAGGCAGGCGCTCTAGCCAGCTGAGCTAATTCCCCTCTAGTAGACTTCAGATATCAGATCCTAGATCTCAGACTTAATGTCTCATGTCTTATATCTGATCTCTTCCCGTCTTATAATTAGTAGTCTCGGGCAGGCTCGAACTGCCGACCTCTACATTATCAGTGTAGCGCTCTAACCAGCTGAGCTACGAGACTGTCTTGTTAGACTTGCAGATTCAAGATCCCAGATATCAGACTTACATGGTCTTTCTTCTTCTATCTTTCCTCTTGTCTCTCTTCCCTTTACTAATTTCTAGTGGGTGTTGTATTTTTTTATATATCAACCAAATAAAAAACTAAAGCTTCTCTTTAAGTAAGTACATGGTACACTTAAGTACCTTTATTTTGTTTAACGTTCTTCAACGCTCTAAAATGAGATGTTCCAGCCGCACCTTCCGGTACGGCTACCTTGTTACGACTTAGCCCTAGTTACCTGTTTTACCCTAGGCAGCTCCTGTTACGGTCACCGACTTCAGGTACCCCAGACTTCCATGGCTTGACGGGCGGTGTGTACAAGGCCCGGGAACGTATTCACCGCGCCATGGCTGATGCGCGATTACTAGCGATTCCAGCTTCATAGAGTCGAGTTGCAGACTCCAATCCGAACTGAGACCAGCTTTCGAGATTAGCATCCAGTCGCCTGGTAGCAGCCCTCTGTACTGGCCATTGTATTACGTGTGTGGCCCAAGGCGTAAGGGCCGTGATGATTTGACGTCATCCCCACCTTCCTCTCTACTTGCGTAGGCAGTCTCACTAGAGTCCCCAACTGAATGATGGCAACTAGTGACAGGGGTTGCGCTCGTTGCAGGACTTAACCTAACACCTCACGGCACGAGCTGACGACAACCATGCAGCACCTTGAAAAATGTCCGAAGAAAAGCCTATTTCTAAGCCTGTCATTTCCCATTTAAGCCTTGGTAAGGTTCCTCGCGTATCATCGAATTAAACCACATAATCCACCGCTTGTGCGGGCCCCCGTCAATTCCTTTGAGTTTCAAACTTGCGTTCGTACTCCCCAGGTGGCTAACTTATCACTTTCGCTTAGTCTCTGAATCCGAAAACCCAAAAACGAGTTAGCATCGTTTACGGCGTGGACTACCAGGGTATCTAATCCTGTTCGCTCCCCACGCTTTCGTCCATCAGCGTCAGTTAAGACATGGTAACCTGCCTTCGCAATTGGTGTTCTAAGTAATATCTATGCATTTCACCGCTACACTACTTATTCCAGCTACCTCTACCTTACTCAAGACCCGCAGTATCAATGGCAGTTTCATAGTTAAGCTATGAGATTTCACCACTGACTTACGAGTCCGCCTACGGACCCTTTAAACCCAATAAATCCGGATAACGCTTGCACCCTCCGTATTACCGCGGCTGCTGGCACGGAGTTAGCCGGTGCTTATTCGTATAGTACCTTCAGCTACCCTCACGAGGGTAGGTTTATCCCTATACAAAAGAAGTTTACAACCCATAGGGCCGTCATCCTTCACGCGGGATGGCTGGATCAGGCTCTCACCCATTGTCCAATATTCCTCACTGCTGCCTCCCGTAGGAGTCTGGTCCGTGTCTCAGTACCAGTGTGGGGGATCACCCTCTCAGGCCCCCTAAAGATCATTGACTTGGTGAGCCGTTACCTCACCAACTATCTAATCTTGCGCGTGCCCATCTCTATCCACCGGAGTTTTCAATATCTAATGATGCCATCAAATATATTATGGGGTATTAATCTTCCTTTCGAAAGGCTATCCCCCTGATAAAGGTAGGTTGCACACGTGTTCCGCACCCGTGCGCCGCTCTCTAGATCCCGAAAGATCTATACCGCTCGGCTTGCATGTGTTAGGCCTCCCGCTAGCGTTCATCCTGAGCCAGGATCAAACTCTCCATTGTATGTTTGTCTGACTCACTCAAAGTTTTGACGCTTTAGTTTTTCCTTACTTGGTTGTTATATTGTATTTCAATGATCTCTTTTCTTCCGCTTTTCTCTAAAGCTTTTTTTCTGTCGTTTTTGCTTTAGATTTGCGAGTGCAAAAGTAATTAATGTTTCTGAACTGACCAAATGTTTTTGAAGAAAATTTTAAAGTTTTTTCTGTAACCTTAATCCCTCTCTAACACTTATCTCAATTTTACTCCGCGCTCCCTTAATTGGGACTGCAAAGATACAAACTTTTCTCAATTTTCAAAATAAATTATTATTTATTTTTTTAAATCTTCGTTTATAATTACTCTCTTCTGCGCTACCTACTATCTCTCGTTTTCAGTGGGGCAAAAGTACACCTTATTCATCACATAATCCAAATCATTTTATACTTAAATTCATATTTAGTTCATATTTGATCTTAACTCACTGATAAGCAACTTCAAAAATTTCAATGCTTTTTCCTGGGTTTAGAATGATAAAAGCAAAAACATAGGAGAAAACTGCTATAACAAGGGAAAAAATAAAAGCTATAAAATGAAGGGTTTTCTATGGAAAAATGGAGGGTTGAGACAGGAAAAACAAGAAGTAGAAAGGGAAAAGTAAGGAGAAAAATGGAAAATGAAGTGCTGAAGAGTAAAGAAAAAAATATCTGACTAAAAAAAGACTGCAATAAATTCGGTTTGAACACAACAAAAAATATGATGTAGCATTTTATAAGATCAATAAGTATCTCTTTATTCTTTATTCTTTATTCTTTATTCTTTATTCTTTATTCTTTATTCTTTATTCTTTATTCTTTATTTAAATTTCCTCCTCTTATTTCGCACATAATAGATAGCTGTATAATAAATCAGCATACTTATTACTGGTAAAGGTAGAAGATAAAATCTTTATATGATCCCTCCTATTATATTGATATTCGTAATCCATATCATTATGCCCGGTATTAAAGTATAGATCATATTATATCTTGTATTGCTTGGGATGGCAGGATAAAATCTGGAGTTCAAATTTCCTAGGATTTAGATCCTGTTCCTAAAGGAAAGCTTTTCATCAATTGCAATATACTGGGATATCTTTATTCCGGATAAGGTCATTCTTCCAGGCATATAATTCATTAAGCCGTGCATGCAATAACAATATGGAATAATTTATAATTGATTAAGATATTATTGATGATTGGCGATTAAAACCTAAAAGTTGAAAATTAAAAATGGAACGTTTTTAAGTTGGCTAAACCCACTAGGATTTTGGAGGCTATTACTGAAGGGCTAAAGACCACCTCTATTGATGAAAGCTTGTAAAAGAATAAAGAGCCTAAAGTAGTAGTAGTAGTAGTAGTAGTAGTAGTAGTAGTAGTTGTTGTTGTTGTTGTTGTTGTTGTTGGAAGAGGAATAAAATACAAAGTCCTACTAACTATGAATGATAAATGAGTGCTATTAATTGATAGTTGTCTGTTAATCAATAATGATTGATAGTTGATGATTGATAATTGATGGATGATCTTTTATCATTTATCATCCATCATTTATTTCTTATCGCTTATTAATAGCCATTTATCATTCATCAATGATCATTTATCTTTTATTCCTATGGTATGGTAGGTATAGATGTGTATAGATATAGTTATAAAACAAAAAAGTCTCATACAAATTCATGTATGAGACTTTTAATAAAAACTGGCGGCGACCTACTCTCCCGCTTGTCGCAGTACCATCGGCGCTGGTGGGCTTAACTTCTGTGTTCGGAATGGGAACAGGTGAGCCCCACCGCTAAAACCACCCTAAAGAAGGTATATAAGATATCAGAGGCTAGATTTCAGATTTCAGACCTATTATAAAGTCTGTTATCTGATGTCTTGTATCTGACATCTGTTTTATCGGTAAATTTCATCACAAAGGCAAAACCAGTATTGCACTTATAAGACTTGAATTAGTGTAACCTATAGGCTATAAATCTACGGGTAATTAGTACTACTCGGCTATGCTGTTACCAACTTTACACCTGTAGCCTATCAACGTGGTCATCTCCCACGACCCTTAAAAGATGTCTCATCTTGAGGCGAGTTTCGCACTTATATGCTTTCAGTGCTTATCTCTTCCAAACATAGCTACTCAGCGGTGCACCTGGCGGTACAACTGATACACCAGAGGTTTGTTCAATTCGGTCCTCTCGTACTAGAATCAAGCCCTCTCAAACATCTAACGCCCGCAATAGATAGAGACCGAACTGTCTCACGACGTTCTGAACCCAGCTCGCGTGCCACTTTAATGGGCGAACAGCCCAACCCTTGGGACCTTCTCCAGCCCCAGGATGTGACGAGCCGACATCGAGGTGCCGAACCTCCCCGTCGATGTGAGCTCTTGGGGGAGACTAGCCTGTTATCCCCGGAGTACCTTTTATCCTATGAGCGATGGCCCTTCCATACGGAACCACCGGATCACTATGTCCTGCTTTCGCACCTGATCGACTTGTAGGTCTCACAGTCAAGCACCCTTATGCCATTACACTCTACGCACGGTTACCAAGCGTGCTGAGGGTACCTTTGAAAGCCTCCGTTACTCTTTTGGAGGCGACCACCCCAGTCAAACTACCCACCACGCAATGTCCTTCCTAAAGGAAGTTAGGCTCCAAGTAAGTAAAGGGTGGTATTTCAACGTTGACTCCACAAACACTAGCGTGCCTGCTTCATAGTCTCCCACCTATCCTACACATTACTTACTCAAAGTCAATACGAAGTTATAGTAAAGGTTCACAGGGTCTTTTCGTCCCATTGCGGGTAATCGGCATCTTCACCGATACTACAATTTCACCGAGCTCGTGGCTGAGACAGTGCCCAGATCGTTACACCATTCGTGCAGGTCGGAACTTACCCGACAAGGAATTTCGCTACCTTAGGACCGTTATAGTTACGGCCGCCGTTTACTGGGGCTTCAGTCAAACGCTTCGCTTACGCTAACGCCCTTCCTTAACCTTCCAGCACCGGGCAGGTGTCAGACCCTATACAGCATCTTTCGATTTAGCAGAGTCCTGTGTTTTTGATAAACAGTCGCCTGGGCCTCTTCACTGCGGCCACCATTGCTGATGGCGTCTCTTCTTCCGAAGTTACGAGACTATTTTGCCTAGTTCCTTAGCCACGACTCACTCGAGCACCTTAGGATTCTCTCCTCGACTACCTGTGTCGGTTTTGGTACGGGTTGCTTCACTTCGGCTTTTCTTGGAAGCACTTTCCCTGCAGCAGCTTCGCCCGAAGGCTAGGCCTTGACTATTCCGTCAGTCTCCAGCAGGTACGGCACTCCGTCCCCTTTTTAGTGTGAGCAAGTATGGGAATATTAACCCATTGTCCATCCACTACCCCTTTCGGGTTCGCGTTAGGTCCCGACTAACCCTCAGCTGATTAGCATGGCTGAGGAAACCTTAGTCTTTCGGTGAGGGGGTTTCTCGCCCCCTTTATCGTTACTTATGCCTACATTTTCTTTTCTGTCCGCTCCACAATACCTCACGATACTGCTTCGGCGCAAACAGAATGCTCCCCTACCAGATGTACAATGTACAAATCCATAGCTTCGGTAATATGTTTATGCCCGATTATTATCCATGCCGGACCGCTCGACTAGTGAGCTGTTACGCACTCTTTAAATGAATGGCTGCTTCCAAGCCAACATCCTAGCTGTCAATGCAGTCCAACCGCGTTGCTTCAACTTAACATATATTTGGGGACCTTAGCTGTTGGTCTGGGTTCTTTCCCTCTCGGACATGGACCTTAGCACCCATGCCCTCACTGCTGATCAACATTTATTAGCATTCGGAGTTTGTCAGGAATTGGTAGGCGGTGAAACCCCCGCATCCAATCAGTAGCTCTACCTCTAATAAACTTATAATCAACGCTGCACCTAAATGCATTTCGGGGAGTACGAGCTATCTCCCAGTTTGATTGGCCTTTCACCCCTACCCACAGGTCATCCGAAGACTTTTCAACGTCAACCGGTTCGGTCCTCCACTCTGTGTTACCAGAGCTTCAACCTGCCCATGGGTAGATCACAAGGTTTCGCGTCTAATCCTACTAACTATCCGCCCTATTCAGACTCGCTTTCGCTCCGGCTCCGGACCTGAAGTCCTTAACCTCGCTAGTAAAATTAACTCGTAGGCTCATTATGCAAAAGGCACGCCGTCACCCAACTTGTGGGCTCCGACCGCTTGTAGGCGTACGGTTTCAGGTTCTATTTCACCCTTCTATTCGAAGTGCTTTTCACCTTTCCTTCACAGTACTTGTTCACTATCGGTCTTTCAGGAGTATTTAGCCTTGGAGGATGGTCCCCCCATATTCAGACAGGATTTCACGTGTCCCGCCCTACTCATTTATCATCTATATATACCTTTCGAATACCGGGCTATCACCGTCTATGGCCGCACTTTCCAGTACGTTCTTCTAAATATATAAAGACTTTTGGGCTAATCCGCTTTCGCTCGCCACTACTTACGGAATCTCTTCGATTTCTTTTCCTCCGGGTACTTAGATGTTTCAGTTCTCCGGGTTTGCTCCTCTTACGAGGTAATACATCTTCAATGTATTGGGTTGCCCCATTCGGACATCTGCGGATCAATTCGTGTGTGCCAATCCCCGCAGCTTTTCGCAGCTTACCACGTCCTTCGTCGCCTCTGAAAGCCTAGGCATCCGCCATACGCCCTTAACGATTTCTTTCCTATTTTTAGGTTACTCAAGCACTTATAAGTGCTCGGTTTTCTCTTTGTGATGTCTTTACCGTTAATGTCAATGATCTTTATTTCTTCTGTATTAATGTAAAACGTATTCATGTATCAATGACGGCTCTCGTCATGAGGTTTACATGCTTCTTTTTTACATATACAAACTGTGGAGAATAAGGGAGTCGAACCCTTGACCTCCTGCGTGCAAGGCAGGCGCTCTAGCCAGCTGAGCTAATTCCCCTCTAGTAGACTTCAGATATCAGATCCTAGATCTCAGACTTAATGTCTCATGTCTTATATCTGATCTCTTCCCGTCTTATAATTAGTAGTCTCGGGCAGGCTCGAACTGCCGACCTCTACATTATCAGTGTAGCGCTCTAACCAGCTGAGCTACGAGACTGTCTTGTTAGACTTGCAGATTCAAGATCCCAGATATCAGACTTACATGGTCTTTCTTCTTCTATCTTTCCTCTTGTCTCTCTTCCCTTTACTAATTTCTAGTGGGTGTTGTATTTTTTTATATATCAACCAAATAAAAAACTAAAGCTTCTCTTTAAGTAAGTACATGGTACACTTAAGTACCTTTATTTTGTTTAACGTTCTTCAACGCTCTAAAATGAGATGTTCCAGCCGCACCTTCCGGTACGGCTACCTTGTTACGACTTAGCCCTAGTTACCTGTTTTACCCTAGGCAGCTCCTGTTACGGTCACCGACTTCAGGTACCCCAGACTTCCATGGCTTGACGGGCGGTGTGTACAAGGCCCGGGAACGTATTCACCGCGCCATGGCTGATGCGCGATTACTAGCGATTCCAGCTTCATAGAGTCGAGTTGCAGACTCCAATCCGAACTGAGACCAGCTTTCGAGATTAGCATCCAGTCGCCTGGTAGCAGCCCTCTGTACTGGCCATTGTATTACGTGTGTGGCCCAAGGCGTAAGGGCCGTGATGATTTGACGTCATCCCCACCTTCCTCTCTACTTGCGTAGGCAGTCTCACTAGAGTCCCCAACTGAATGATGGCAACTAGTGACAGGGGTTGCGCTCGTTGCAGGACTTAACCTAACACCTCACGGCACGAGCTGACGACAACCATGCAGCACCTTGAAAAATGTCCGAAGAAAAGCCTATTTCTAAGCCTGTCATTTCCCATTTAAGCCTTGGTAAGGTTCCTCGCGTATCATCGAATTAAACCACATAATCCACCGCTTGTGCGGGCCCCCGTCAATTCCTTTGAGTTTCAAACTTGCGTTCGTACTCCCCAGGTGGCTAACTTATCACTTTCGCTTAGTCTCTGAATCCGAAAACCCAAAAACGAGTTAGCATCGTTTACGGCGTGGACTACCAGGGTATCTAATCCTGTTCGCTCCCCACGCTTTCGTCCATCAGCGTCAGTTAAGACATGGTAACCTGCCTTCGCAATTGGTGTTCTAAGTAATATCTATGCATTTCACCGCTACACTACTTATTCCAGCTACCTCTACCTTACTCAAGACCCGCAGTATCAATGGCAGTTTCATAGTTAAGCTATGAGATTTCACCACTGACTTACGAGTCCGCCTACGGACCCTTTAAACCCAATAAATCCGGATAACGCTTGCACCCTCCGTATTACCGCGGCTGCTGGCACGGAGTTAGCCGGTGCTTATTCGTATAGTACCTTCAGCTACCCTCACGAGGGTAGGTTTATCCCTATACAAAAGAAGTTTACAACCCATAGGGCCGTCATCCTTCACGCGGGATGGCTGGATCAGGCTCTCACCCATTGTCCAATATTCCTCACTGCTGCCTCCCGTAGGAGTCTGGTCCGTGTCTCAGTACCAGTGTGGGGGATCACCCTCTCAGGCCCCCTAAAGATCATTGACTTGGTGAGCCGTTACCTCACCAACTATCTAATCTTGCGCGTGCCCATCTCTATCCACCGGAGTTTTCAATATCTAATGATGCCATCAAATATATTATGGGGTATTAATCTTCCTTTCGAAAGGCTATCCCCCTGATAAAGGTAGGTTGCACACGTGTTCCGCACCCGTGCGCCGCTCTCTAGATCCCGAAAGATCTATACCGCTCGGCTTGCATGTGTTAGGCCTCCCGCTAGCGTTCATCCTGAGCCAGGATCAAACTCTCCATTGTATGTTTGTCTGACTCACTCAAAGTTTTGACGCTTTAGTTTTTCCTTACTTGGTTGTTATATTGTATTTCAATGATCTCTTTTCTTCCGCTTTTCTCTAAAGCTTTTTTTCTGTCGTTTTTGCTTTAGATTTGCGAGTGCAAAAGTAATTAATGTTTTTGAACTGACCAAATGTTTTTGAAGAAAATTTTAAAGTTTTTTCTGTAACCTTAATCCCTCTCTAACACTTATCTCAATCTTACTCCGCGCTCCCTTAATTGGGACTGCAAAGATACAAACTTTTCTCAATTTTCAAAATAAATTATTATTTATTTTTTTAAATCTTTCGTTTATAATTACCTCTTCTGCGCTACCTACTATCTCTCGTTTTCAGTGGGGCAAAAGTACACCTTATTCATCAAACAATCCAAATCATTTTATACTTAAATTCATATTTAGTTCATATTTGATCTTAACTCACTGATAAGCAACTCCAAAAATTTCAATGCTTTTTCCTGGGTTTAGAGTGATAAAAGCAAAAACATAAGAGAAAACTGCCATAACAAGGGAAAAGGGAAAAATTAAAAGCTATGAAAAGAAGGGTTTTTATCAAAAAGAAAAGTATAAAAGATGAAGAGACGGGTAAATACTAGATAAAGTTTACATATAGTATATATAAAAGAAAAACGACCTCTATGAATTTGAGGTCGTTATTTATACAAACAAGAAGATTCTTCTTATTTAGAATCTAATTTGGTATATATTAAACTTAAAAATTCAGCAAAAGATTTTTCCAGTCCAATAATATCACCTGATTTAAGGTTTAATCCACCAACTCCGGTATTATCAGATTTTACTTTGAGAGCTGACACCTGGAAATACTGATTGGTTTCATTTGCCTTAGGCTGAACTTTAATCGTAGAGCCTAATAATTTCCTCGTAGATATGGTATACACTTCACCCGGAACAACGTCTATTACAAAAAAAGATCTTGGAGATAATAAATAGTCTTTCTTATTAACACTAATTTTTTGATCTTTATCCGAGGATGCAAACAAAAATATATGATCTGTTTGTGAACCAAACTTTTCTTTTGGCAAATAATATAAATTCAATTTATAATTTGAAGGATTAAAAGCCTGATGAGATCCATCTACATTGTTAAAAGGCTGTAAAGAAATTGCATTTGCTCCGATTTCTTTTGCTTTTTTAAATATCATAGAAAAAACAGCAGCATCGTCTTTCGAAAAACCACGCACTTCAACTTCTCCCAGATATTGCGCATCTTTTATTTCCTCTTTAATTTTAAATAAAAATTTATCTGAGTTATCATTTGTTTTCTCAACTTTTGTTAAATACACATTTTGTGCATTAAAAAAATGAATGGCAAAAACAAAAATTACAATTGCAAGGTTCTTCATAGATATTTATTGTTGTGAAAGAATGCTAACACATTCTTCAAGACTATTCTCCCAATGTTTGGGTTCAATTTTATAAACTTCTTCAATTTTGTCTAAGCACATTGTACTTCTCTTTGGTCTTTTGGCCGGAGTAGGATATTGTTCAGTAGTCAGTGCATTTAATTTAACTGATGATTCTGATAATTCAGCAATTTTTTTTGCAAACTCATACCAGGTGGTTTCAGGATAATTTGAAAAATGGAAAACACCAAAGTTCTTACGTGAGGTTTTAATAATATCCATAATGGCCTCTGCAAGATCATTTGCGTTAGTCGGTTGTCCGAATTGGTCTGCTACAATTCCCAACTCATCCTTTTGCGAAAACAAGTTCAGCATGGTTTTTACAAAATTCTTATTGAATTCAGAATACAGCCAGGAGGTTCTTAGGATAATTGTTTGAGGGTTAATTTCCAATGCAAGTTCTTCTCCTCTTAATTTAGATGCTCCATATACCCCAATCGGATTTGTAAAGTCATCTTCTGAATAGCATAAATTTGTTTCTCCATCAAAAACATAATCCGTAGAAACATGTATTAAAACTGTTTTATGTTCAGAACATGCCTGGGCAAGATGTGCTACCCCATCAGCATTTACCGCAAATGCTTTTTCTTTCTCTTTTTCAGCCAGATCTACCGCTGTATACGCTGATGCATTGATACAGAAGTCCGGCTTATTATCGTAAAAGAAGGTGTCTACCTGATCTTCATCTGTAATATCAAGGGTCTGAGAGTCCGTAAAAATAAATTCATAATCACTTTCAAAATCAGGGGCTATTTTCCTTATACAATTGCCTAACTGACCATTACTGCCTATAACAACTATTTTCTTCATTATGGATTTTTTGCGTTTTGGGATCTTAAAAACTTAACTCTCGATTGAAAATCTTTTTCTTCTAAATCTACGTAGAACTTATGGAAAATTTCTTTGATATCTTCAGGATGTATATCTGATTTTCTTGTTTTAACATTAAAATAAATTACGGTAACCCATAAAACAGCATGAATTGTACTTTCATCAAGACTCTTCATAAGAATTTCAACTTTTGCAGTTCTGTCTTGTATGTCGATTGTTTTGCTGCTGATTACAACCTGGGTATTGTATCTTACTTCTTTCAGGTATGCTATTTCATTCTGTATAGCAATCCAGGTACAGCCAGTTTTTTTGGTGTACTCTTCATAAGTAAAGCCATAAAATGTTTCAACGTGATCTTCTCTCGCATTAAACATATAATCCAAATACTTTACATTATTGAGATGCCCGATAGGATCGCAATCACTGAATCTGACTTTTACCGTTGTTGATACTTCTTTTTCCATTTGGCAAAAATAAAAAAACCACCCCTAAAAGAGGTGGTAAGTTTTATAAATGTTTGTTAATTTGTTAGATTATTGAACACCTAATTCTTTTTTTACAGCTGGAGTCGCATCCGGACCTCCTTTGTATACAAATGCAGAAGAGTTTGCATCCATAATGAAATCATATCCTGCAGCTTTAGCTACTTTAGATACAGCCTCGTTTAGTTTCTTCTCAATAGGCTCGTAAGCAGCATCTTGTTTAGCCACAAAATCTTTCTGAGCTTTATCGTTCATTTGTTGAATTTCTTCTTGCATTTTAGCTAATTCAGCTTCTCTTGCTTTGTTTTCATCGGCAGTTTTCTTAGGAGCTTCCTCAGAATATTGCTTTAATTTAGCTTGTCCAGCATCTGCTTTCTTTTTGATCTCAGCTTGCTTAGTATCTAAGAAAGTCTTTAAGTCAGCATCAGCCTTTTTCTTTTCAGGCATTGCGTTAAGAACACCTATAACATCTAAAGTAGCAATTTTTTGAGCTTTTGCCATACCTACAGATACAACCATCATTACCGCTGCAAATAATACACTTAATTTTTTCATAATTGGTAAATAAATAATTTAATTTGTTTTAGATTTTTAATTTCAGTAAAAGTTAATTCCATCGATTACTTTTTACCTCTTGTATTAGTTTTTTCTTTCTTTTCTGTTCCTTTTAAAAGAATGTCTAGTACTTTGTCTGTATAGTCATATCTTTTTTGAAGAAAAATAACATTAATGTTATTGCTTTTATCAAGAACTATGCCCAAGCCATTTTTCTCGGACATGGTTTTTACAGCGTTCCAAATTTGATCCTGAAAAGGTTCAACGAGATTAGATCTCAATTTTGTAATCTCCCCGTTTGTTCCAAAGCGTAAACTTGTTGTTGTTTTAATGTTTTTGTCGAGATCCATTACTTCCTTTTCTCTCAGTTTGAGCTGGTCTCCAACTAATAACACTCTCTCATTTTCAAATGCAGATCTTTTCTTTTCATACTCAGCATTCAAACTCTGAAGTTCCGATTCCCAAGTATCAATCTGCGAATTTAATCTTGCTTCTGCCTCTTTATATTGTGGAAGCTTGTTCAAAATATATTCTGTATCAACTACTCCAATTTTCTGCGCATTGCTAAAACTGAAGAGCAAAAATAATACAAATGTGAAAATGATTTTAATTTTTTTCATGTGATCATTATAATGATTGGTTCATTAAGAAGTGTGTCTTCCATCCTGAAGGCTCTGATGAGTTTATTGGTTTATCAAATCCATAAGCAAAATCAAATCCGATCAATCCAAATGCTCCCATATATACTCTTACCCCTACACCCACTGATCTTTTTAACTGGAAAGGATTGTAGCTTCCCCATGAGTTCCAAACGTTACCTCCTTCAGCAAAGGTTAATGCATAAATTTTTGCTGTCTGATTTAATGATATCGGATATCTTAGCTCCAATGTAAATCTATTATAAATGGTACCTCCTCCTTGTGGAGTGATATCTCCCTGAGTACCATCTCCTCCGTAAGTAGAAGCATTTTCATAACCTCTTAAAGGAATTAATTCCCTACCGTCATATCTTCCTCCGAAAAGCCCGGTTCCTCCCATATAGAATCTCTCGAAAGGTGGTGCTCCCAACTGCTTGTTATAACCATCCATGAAGCCCATTTCGGCAGAAGACCTTAGGACTAACTTACCTGCAATTTCGTTATAAACATCAGCTTTGAATTTAATTTTATAAAATTCCATCCACTTATATTTATCCGTAGGCGACATTGTAGAATAGTCTTTATTACTAAACAATGAATATGGTGGAGTTAACTTAGCAGAAAGTTCGATATTGGAACCCATTGTAGGGAATATCGGGTCGATACCTGCAGAGTTTCTGCTTAGTCCTAAGTTTAAACTTAAGTTATTGGCAGTCCCGTAATTCTCTGTAGTTCCTCCAAAGTCAAATGGGTAGTTTTTGAAATCATATTTCTGGTACTGAATCCCAGTATACAATGAGAAATAATCATCCGGCCATTTCAATAGCCTGTTTAACCCAACAGATGCCGAAAAAATGTTCAATCTTGATGCGTCAGTACTTGTCGTTGTAACTGACGTACTATATCTAACAATTGAGTTATTAATACTTACAGAAAGTGCCGTTGGCTTTGTTCCGAATAACCATGGTTCAGTAAACGACACCCCATAATTCTGAAAATATTGTCCGGCCTGAGCCTGAATAGATAGGGTCTGTCCATCTCCCTGAGGTACAGGTCTGAAATCCTTAAACTTCAGGAAGTTCTTTAAAGAGAAGTTATTAAAGGTTAAACCTAATGTTCCGATAAAGCTATTTCCTCCATATCCCGCTTGTAGCTGTACTTGTGAGGATCCTTTTTCAACAAGTTTCCAGTTGATGTCTACTGTATTGTCCTGCTGATTTGGCTGGATATCCTGACCGATCTGTTGCGGATCAAAGAAAGACATACCTGCTAAATCAAAATAAGTTCTTTTGATTTCGGTTTTCTTAAATAGCTCCCCTGGTTTTGTTCTTAATGCCCTCAGAATTACGTGGTCATGAGTTGTTGTATTTCCTTGCCAAGTAACTCTGTTCCAAGTTGCCTGTTCTCCTTCGTTTACTCTGATTTCCAGATTAATAGAATCACCAGATACTGATTTTTCAACAGGGGTTACATTAGAGAAAAGGTAACCATTATTCATGTATACCGATTTGATATCGGAATCATCCTCCTTACCTCCATCTTCTCCAACTTTTTTGTTGAAACCTACTGCATCATAAATATCTCCTTTTTTATAACCGAGAAGTCTTTGCAAGTATTCTGTGGCATATACTGTATTTCCGGTAAAAGTGATATCTCCGATATAGTATTTTTTACCTTCTTTTAATTTTACGTTGATTTCGTAATTATTTCTTTTATTTCTCCAAACAGAATCGGATACGATAGCAGCATCTCTATAACCTAATGAGTTATAATAGCTGATCAGGCTTTGTTTATCTTCCTGATATTTATCTTCGATAAATTTTGAGGATTTCAAGATACCACCGATCCCAAATCTTTTTTGTTTGGTTTCTTTAAATGCTTTGTTTCTAAGTTTAGAATCGCTCACATTTTCGTTCCCTTCGAACTCAATATGATCAATCTTTACTCTTTTGCCTTTATCTACATTGATGGTCCAGTCCACTAAAGCAGGGTCATTTGCATTTACTTTATCCTGAATGGAAATCTTTGCATCTGCAAAACCTTTCTTAATATAGTCTTTAGGAACATTTGTTTTTAGGCTTGAAACTAAATTCTGTGTAATTTTAGTTCCCGGCTTAAGGTTATTATCCTTAGCTAGTTTCTCGCTTTTTGACTTTCCAATTCCTTTACCGGAAAATTTAACTTCTCCAAGTTCTTTTAAGTCCTGCAAGTAAAATTTCAAAACTACTGTTTCTCCTTCAATACTTTGAACATAAACCTCTACTTCTGAAAATGATTGGGTATCCCAAAGCTTTTTGATAGCATTGCTAACTTTTTGTCCGGGGATATCCACACTTTCTCCTTTAGATAATCCTGTAAATCTTAAGATTTGCGCAGGTGTATATTTCTTAACCCCATCTACAACAATGTCTTTAAGAACGTAGGTTCCTGTTTGGTTTTCTGCATGCACAGGGTTATTCACTTTTGTGCTATCCTGTGGAGTCACCTGTCCATAAAAATGTGCAGAAGCAACAAACATGATGATGGGTAATAGTCTAAACTTCATTTTATCGTAGTCTTTCTTTTCTTTAAATTTTACTGGATTTTTATTTGTTCGCCGGTTAGGCCATATCTCCTTTCTTTGTTTTGATAGTCTACAATACATTGGAAGAAAATATCTTTTGTGAAATCTGGCCACAGAACATTTAAAAACTGGAGTTCTGCATAGGCGATCTGCCAAAGAAGAAAATTACTAATTCTTATTTCACCACTGGTTCTTATTAATAAATCGACAGGTGGAAAATCTTTTGTATAGAGATAATTTTCGAATAATTTCTCATCAATATTCTCTACATCCACCTTGCCTTCTTTTACATCAGAACTTATATTTCTCACGGCATTCAGGATCTCGTTTTGCGAGCCATAGCTGATCGCTAATACTAAATTACCTTTTGTGTTTTCTTTTGTTAATTCGACCACTCTTAGCAGCTGCTCTTTTACAAGAGGTGGCAGCTTATCCAGATTCCCAATAACATGCATTCTTAGACCTTTGCTGAAGATTTCTTCCGCTTCCAGCAATAATGTTTCAGTAAGCAAATTCATTAAAGTATTTACTTCATCACTCGGCCGGTTCCAATTCTCCGAAGAGAATGTATACAATGTTAAATATGGGATATTGATCTCATTACACGCATTAATGGCATTTCTTACAGCATTAATGGCATTTTTATGACCAAAAGTTCTTTCTTCACCACGAGATTTTGCCCATCTTCCATTGCCATCCATAATGATAGCAACATGTTTTGGTAAATTCTCTGAATTTATTTTATCTTTAATCAACGACATACTAATTACTCACAATAACACGGAGGTCTTCCAAAGGAGAATGTAAGACCTAAGCTAAAGGTATTCATCCAATCCTTAGATTTTGTATCTCCAACATTTCTTCCATTAACAAATGCAGCTTCTCTTTCTTTTGAAACAGCATAATAATTTCCTGTTTGCAATAAAGACCCTCCTGTTGTAGGATTTACTATATCTCCATTATAGGTAGATACAACATCTTTAGTTAATATTTTACTATGATCCAACTGATCTGTTAATGTATATCTAAACGTAGCTTCCGCAAATATTGCCCAACTATGGTTAAATTTATATTTTAATCCGACTCCAAAAGGAACATGCATTGTTACTTTCTTACCCAGAGAATATTCTGCTCTTGTAGTAAAATCCCTTTCATTAATCGGAGCTTGTGCTACTCCATCTGCATCTCTTCTAAAGTCATTCACTAAAGTCGCTTTAGGAGCATCAAACATTAAACCTCCAATACCCCCAAATATATAAGGGCTAACCATACTTATCTGCTCATTATTTACCGGGAAAAAATTATATTCAAATACCAAACTTGCTTCATATACATTATTCTTTCCAAATGAGTTTCTATTTCTTCTATAATCTTCTTTCGCTGCTTTATCACTAAACTGTACCTGATTATAACCTAAATCTAGTCTAACAGTTTGGTAGGGATTAAAATTAAATCTATATAATATACCACCATAAAATGGAACTCCCCAATCTGATGCTCTGCTTAAATCCAACGGCTTTTGTAAAATATAACTCGTACTTCCTATATCACCCACTAGGTTACTCATACCTAGACGAACTCCCAATTCGTTTCTTTGTGCTTTCACACCAGTCATTGTTCCAAGGACGGCCAGGAAGCTAAATAATAATTTTTTATTCATAAAAGAATATGGATTTATGGTTATTTTAAAATTTAATTTTTGCAAATATAAAACATTTTTATATTAATGATATTCTTAATGTTTAGTTAAAAACAAACAAAAAAACATAATTTGTTATAAAGTAAACGACAAAGTACCGAAAATATTCTTTTTTTAATAGAATCAATAAAAGCCTTATATAATAAACCCTCATTAAATGAGGGTTTAATGTTTTATTTTTTATTAAAAATTGCCTGTATTTTGTTTCTTATTTTAATCAATAGCGGCTCTTTGTAATTTTTGTCCTCATCAAAATAGCCATAACCGTATCCGTATCCATAGCCATAACCATATCCCTGCTTTATAATATAATCATTATATACAAGACCAAGGTTTTCAATCTCATTATTATGATATTTTTCCGTAATCATTTTAAGCATATACTTTTCAGTATATTCATGACGTACCACATAGATGTTAGTATCAGAATATTTCATCAATTCATATGAGTCTGCAACAAGTCCTACCGGCGGGGAATCGATAATGATAAAATCATAAATCTCCCTTAACTCTTCAATGAATTTAATATTCTTTTTACTCATTAACAGTTCTGACGGATTCGGAGGAATTGGCCCTGATGTGGCAACATCAAGATTTGGAATTGTTGTTTTATTGATAATCTGGTCAATGGAAACTTCGCCTGTAAGATAATTCGAAATTCCATATTTATTATCAATTTTGAAATCACCGAATATTTTTGGTTTTCTTAGGTCCATTCCCAAAAGAATAGTCTTTTTATCACTCAAACCAAGAACTGAAGCAAGGTTAATTGAAACATATGTTTTACCTTCCCCTCCAATCGATGAAGTAATTAAAACAACCTTACTTTTTTCATTTTCATCAGACAAAAATCGCATATTCGCCCTTATTCCTCTAAATGCTTCAGAAACTGAAGACTTAGGCTGATCAAGCACGGTAAGCATATTCTCATTATTATTATTACCTACCACTCCAAGCAATGGAATTTTGGTAGCACTCAATAACTCTTTAATATTTCTTATTTTATTATCCAGCAATTCTCCGATTAAAATAAACAAAAACGGCAGAAGTAATAAACCTCCCATAATGACCAGCTTCGTTCCTTTTACATTGGGCCCGATAGGAGACTGTCCTACATTTTTAGCAGGGTCAATAACAGAGATATCAGATTGATTCGTCGCCATCCTCATCTTAGTTTCATTCTGCCTTCCCAGTAAACTATTATAAGTGGCTTCAATCATATTGTATCCTCTTTCTGCATCTAAATACTTTCTTTCCTTTTCAGGGTAAGCGTCAAGATCCGCATTAGCTTCAGCTACCTGTTGATTAATCTTATTGATTTCAACATTAAATCCATTATAGTAATTGCTCAAAGAGTTGGAAGAGCTTAATTTTGCATCACTGATCAGCCTGTTGATTTCTTTCATAGGTTCTGAATTTGGCGTATAAATCGTAGCCATCTCTCTCCTTTTAAGATACAATGCTTTAAGTTCCGAAACTGAAGCCGTAAACATTCCGTCTTCGAAGCCTGCAGCATTTGTACTAATCATTTTATCAAAATTCTGGTTCTCCAGTGTGTTCTTAATAAGATTAAGGGAGTTAATTTTACTTGTCAGGTCCGCCTTTTTTGCTTCCAGTTCCTTAATCTTCGTCAGAGATTTTTCATCTCTATCTTTAATGTCGTAGAGCTTTTCCGAAGTTTTTAAATAGTTGAGAACAGTAGCACTTGAATCCAGTTTCTTTCTTACTCCTGTAAGATTATCCTGAAGATAGGTTTCCGTATTTTTATCAACGGTCATTTTATCAAGCATCCTTTTCTTCTGTAGCTCACTTACAGACTTGTTAAGGAAATTTACAGTTCCATTAAGATTGAAACCTGTTTTTGTAATGATCATAATAGAATTGATCTCCTTATCAAACTCTACTCCGATGGTTGATACAATCTCATTAACGGACTGATTGACAGAACTAAGATTAACAATAATATTATCCAGTTTAATATTTGGGGTTATTGGATTCTGAAGCAGTCTAAATTTAATATTAGGTGCTGTGAACCATTCTCCTACTTTAATTATTTTATTCGATGGCTTTTTGAAGCTATGAATATCCTGAAACCCCTCCACTTCATAATTATACAAATGAGTTGATTCTCCTTTATCGGGTAATACCACTTCATACGTATTTCCTCCTTTTGGCATCAGTGTAATAGGATAATTAATCTGTTGTAGGTGTTTCTTATCAATCTGCACAAAGACCGGTGAATCGTCTTTATCCAGATAAGTAGATTTTATAGATCCTTTTGTAGAATAGTTAACAAAAAGATCAAGCTCCTTTACAAGAAATTCATTGTGTGATCTTGACAAAAGCATTTTTTTCAAATAAATCCCGTCTTGATTTCCTCCCTGTCCCCAAATAAAGTTAATTGACTGGTTAGGAGTAAAGTAGCTGGAAGTATTATTAGATACACTTAGAGAAAGGTTTGAAGCATAAATACTCTGTGCATAATATTTACCATACATCCATGAGATACAGTAGCCAATAAACAGCATTAAAACAAACCAATACCAGTTCTTTAATATCCTTCTTAAAAAGTGCTCAACATCAAACAATTCAAAAGAACCGGTTTTATCTTTTTGAGAATTATTCTTCTCAACGTTAGTTTCTTTTCCTGGAATCATGATATTAAAGTCTTGTTAGGATTAAATAAACTGACAACGCTGTAGTAATTAATGAAATTCCTGTTGTGATAGTCTGTACAGGGTCTTTCCCCAATCCATTCAAGCTTTTTCCTCTGGTATTAAGATAGATTTCATCACCATTTTGCACATAATAATACGGTGAATTCATTACATCTTCCCGGGTTAAATCTATTTTCGCAATTTTAATTCCTTCCGGTAATTTTCTGTGGATAACAATTGTTTTTCTATCTACACTTTTATTTAAACCTCCATTAATTGCCAGTGCTTCGGTAATGGTAAGCGTATTTTTGTGAGCCACTTTTTCTCCTGTAATAGCAACAGCTTCCGTGTCTCCAAGAATATAATAAGTTATCCCGTCCGTATTTAATCTCACCTGAGACTTTCCATCCTGGAAATTTTCATTTACTTTCTCCTGGATCTCTTTGGTGATATCTTCGATAGTACGTCCTTCTGCTTTGATGTAGCCGATTCCAAAAACATTAATATCTCCATTGGAATCCACTTTTAATCCATTAAAATAGAAATTGGTATTTCCTCCGCCACCACTTCCTCCACTTCCGCTTCCAACACGTCCTAAAGTTCCTATAGTTGTGGGATTAACCCCGGGAGCAACTGTACTGCCGGAAGTATTTAAAGTAGAATAAAACTGCGCTGCATCGCCCTTTGGAGTAGTAACAATATTGAGATTCAGTATATCGTTCTTCGTGATCCTGTATACGGGAATGTTGTAAGGAACAAGACCTTCCTCATTGATCACAAGATTTTCATTAGGCTGCATATATCTTACATCTTTTTTTGTGATACAAGATGTAATGAAAAAAGGCAGGATTAAAAGGGATAAATATTTAAAATTTCTTATCATAATCAAATGTTGTTTACAAAAATAAAAATTTAATTGTTACTTCCTATTATTTCTTATCCGATAAATAAAATCCGGCAAATAAGCACCAGTAAAGCCTAGCACAAGTATCACCAATAACAATAAATTTACATTTATATGTCTTAAAAAATAAGCCACCATTACTATAAAAAGATAGTAGACGACAATATAAAAACCCGATCTTCTATGGGTAAAGTCAAGCTTCAGAAGCTTATGGTGTATATGATTCTTATCCGCATCAAAGGGAGATTTCTTATTCCAAAGTCTTACAAAGATAACATTCAAAGTATCTACAATAGGTAAAATCAATATGGCTACAGCTATCGCCGGAGCTGACTGTAAGTGATACCTTGGAATATCCGGAAGCTTTTTGTCTATAAATATATCGATAAAACAGATGCTTGTAAATGCCAATAAAAATCCTAACAACATAGATCCGGTATCTCCCATGAATATCTTATTGGTCCTGTAATTCGAGAGGTTATAGTATAAAAAAGCCAAAACAGCCCCAATGATAACAACGGACAATACGACCAGAGGATAATTATATTCTCCTAATCTATAATAACTTATCCCAAACAATGCACTGCATATCACTGAATACCCTCCAGCGAGTCCGTCAATCCCATCAATGAGATTAAATGCATTAATAAGAACAATAAAAGTAATGACACTAAATATAACACTTACAACATACTCAAGTTCATAAATGCCAAAAATCCCAAAGAGATTTCTGATTCTTATATCAGATCCTATAACGATAAGTGTGGATACCACAATCTGGGCAACAAGCTTTTTGTAAGCTCTCATCACTACAATATCGTCCATTACTCCTACATAAAGAAGAATGAGCAATGATGCAAATAAAAACTTATACAGATCAAAAAGTTCATAGGCAAAAATAGAAGTACAAATACCTATAGAATAGAAAATAGCAATTCCTCCAAGATTGGGAATTTTTCTCAAGTGTGAACTCCTTACCCCCGGCTCATCCATCAGATTTTTTCTTCTGGAAATTTTAATAATGGTTGGGATAGAGAAAAACGTGATTAAAAAAGAAAACAAGAATCCAAATCCTATTTTTACATAAAAAATAGAAATATCCATCTCGCTTAAGAACAATTCAAAATTCTTCATTTTTTCCTATTTAAGTACTTTCATTATGCTTTAGCACTCATTACTTAAGATCTGCTAAATAGTATCTACGAAATTTGTAATATATCGAAATGACAGTACTTACATTTGTGTTTAAATCAACTTTCTTATCAATTTTTTTTGCCCTGCAAAAAACAATAGATAAAATATCTTTTTTTTCAGTGGCAAATATAAAATATAATTCTTACCAAAACGACTATAGAACAATATATCTTTAATTTTAATATTCCTTTCCTCTATAAAATTTTTCAGCTGATCAGCCATATCATAAAAAACTTTATCATCTTTTACAAACGCCAGATAGGCCAAAAAACTATATACTCCCTCTAAAATCTGGAAGTTTTTCAGTTCCTCTTTTTTTGTTGAGTAGGATGATGTTTTAAATTCAGATTCTACATCTTTTACTGCTTTGAGGATATCCAATCCTTTTTCAGTATGTGTTTTAGTGATAGAATCATTTCTTTCCAAATAGTGATAATGAAAGTTTTGCGTCTGTGCTACAATCTTACACTTGAGTAAAAGTTGTGGAATGAGCTGAATGTCTTCAAAATGCACCCCTTTTTTGAACCTTTTATTATTAAAAAGTTCCTTCCGGAACAACTTGTTGCATGCAAAATAGCTGAGATCAGAAAAAACAGAAAAGTTTTTCTCCAAATCAATTTTTTCCGGCATATTAGGAATTTGAGTAAGCTTTTGGGTAACAATTCCCGACTCGTCCACTTTTTGAATATTACAGATGACCATTTCGGCATTATGCTTTTCCGCAAGGTTAAACATTTCTTCAAACATGGTTTTTCCGACATAATCATCACTATCCACAAAACCAATATAATCTCCCGTCGCCCGATCGATGGCAAAATTCCGGGCATCGCTTAAACCTCCATTTTCTTTCTTCCAAACTTTTAGTCTTTCCGGAAAACGCTGGCCATATTCCTGTGCAATCAATCCAGAATTATCACTGCTACCATCGTCCACAACGATAATTTCAATTTCCTGCAGACTTTGATTAACCAAAGAGTCGAGACATTTAGCCAAATAATTTTCAACATTATAAACAGGAACTATGATAGAAACTTTTGAGGGAACAGTATTCATCATAAATTAAATTTTCGTCAGCCTTGCATTCAACCAGCCTTTCTTTGCTTCATCAAAATCTTTTCTTGAACAAGGAATACAATTCTCAATATTCTCATCATCTCCAAAATACCACAGATTACTAAACGTATCACGCTTAAATGTATGTTGGCTATCATCGATCAACACATAAAAAATTTCGTAGTGCCTTTCTTTTGGGTGTGATCTTTGGATATTAATTCCTTCTATCAGATACCAGATCATCTGTGCCAACAATTGATGATTCAACTGGCTTTCCGAATATATGTTATAATTAAAAATTCCGACAGACTTCAAATTTTCACTCAACCCAACTTCCTTCATGTAAGCGCAGATTTCCCGTCTATTTAGTCCATTCACCTGCGGATTTATTGAAAAAGGTTCTCCGAAACTTTCAATTGCATCACAATTGACAGTAACCAAATCAGCCTTTCTGAAGAAGGGCTCTGTTTTTTCTGTAGAATTCATCATTTCTGCCAGACGGACAATATCAAACTCAACTTCTTTAATCAGCTTTACAGAATCTACTTCGTTCAGGTGCTTCTGATATCCCAAGTGGTGGTAATTCTTAATCGAAAAATTCTTGGCACCCAAAATTTTGCTTAGAAAAGTATGCTCATTGATATGCTCACCCTGTTTAAGAGAGATGACGTTACTGATCTGTGTATAATTGATATTTTTTTGATGAAAATTCAATCCTGAAAATAAAGAAAAGGCGAAATCATTAGAACCTCCGATAATGACAGGAATTGCTCTTTTATAGTGACAGGCAGAAAGAACCTCCTGTAAGATATAATGGGAATCTTGAACAGATTTACCGGAAACAAGGTCTCCAAGATCAACGATGGGAATTTCAAAATCCAACTGTGATAATTTATAAAATTCCTTTCTTACAGAGGTAAAATCCTGTACTTCAGCATCGCCACCTGATCCTCTGTAATCTGATACGAAAAGCAAAACAATACTGTCTTCTTTTATTTCTTTGGTAATCTGGTTTCCAATCTGCCAATTCTCAGTTTTGAAATTCCTAGGGGCAATTATAAAATCTTCAAAATTCATTCTCTCTAATTAAGTCTTAAAAACCAAAAATATTAAAATAAAATCATTTAATGGTCATAAAAAAAGCCATTAACACTGTTTGTTAATGGCTTTGTAATATCATTACTTCTTATTTCTTTTTTGTGGCAGTCGCTTTTTTCTTGGCTGCCGGCTTTTTTTTCTCGGCAAAAGCATTTTTATCCTGGGCAGTAATCCACTTTTTCACCTCATCCAATGAAATTTCTTTCAGTTCTTCAGCATCATATTTTGTGTCATCTTTTTTCTTTGGAATTTTGAACATGCTCTTTCCAAACTTAATAAATGGTCCCCATCTTCCATTTTCAATAGATATTTTTTCTTTCTCCCACTGCTGAATATATCTGTTTGCTTCTTTCTCCAGTTTAGCATCAATTAATTCATTAATGTCGCTTTGAGAAAGATTATCGAAATCATACTTTTTAGGAACGTTTACAAAAATACTCTGATATTTGATAAATGGACCAAACCTTCCTGTTCCTTTGGTTACCGGCTCTCCCTTGTAGGTTGCAATAGGAGCATCAGCTTTTTTCTTTTCTCCGATAATTTCTTCAGCCCTGTTCTGATCTACAGAAAGCGGATCCTCTCCTTTTGGAATACTGATATACGTTTCACCCCACTTTACATAAGGACCGAATCTCCCCACACCTACTGAAACGGATTGGCCTTCATAATCTTTCAGATCAAAAGGCAGCTTGAATAGTTCCAATGCTTCTTCAAGCGTAATGGTTGCAATATTCTGCCCACTCATTAGCGATGCAAAAGTAGGTTTTTCTTCATCTTCAGTCTCCCCTATCTGGATCATAGCTCCAAATCTTCCAATTCTGGCATGAACATTTTTACCTGTTTTTGGATCAACACCCAACAGCCTATCCCCATTTGCACGGTCTGCATTTTCTTCTACGTCTTCAATTCTTGGATGGAATTTGGAATAAAAATCCGTCATCATCTCCTTCCATTTCTGATCTCCGTTTGCAATTTCATCGAAACTTTCTTCAACTCTTGCCGTGAATCCGTAATCAAGAATTTCTTTAAAATGATCAATAAGAAAGTCATTGACTACCTCACCAATATCTGTAGGAACAAATTTATTTTTATCACCTCCGAATTTCTCGTCGAGTACTACCTTTTTAATTTTATCTTTTACCAAAGACATTTTCACCACTTCACGAATCTGTGGCTCAATCTCACGCTTATCAACATACTCACGGTTCTGGATGGTCTGAATGGTAGGTGCATACGTTGAAGGACGGCCTATTCCCAATTCTTCAAGCTTTCTTACCAATCCTGCTTCTGTATATCTTGCGCTGGGTCTGGTGAACTTTTCAGTTGCCGTAATTGATTTATAACTTAAAACCTCTCCTACTTTTACTTTCGGAAGTAATTTCTCATTATTTTCCTCGTCGTCATCTTCCGTTTTTACAATACCGTAAGCTTTAAGGAAACCATCAAAAATAATAACCTCACCCTGAGCTTCAAAATGCTGAGGCAAGCTCGCATTACCTATTTCAATGACCGTTTTTTCAATTTTAGCATTAGCCATCTGAGAGGCCAGCGTTCTTCTGTATATTAATTGATATAATCTGTTTAATTGAGCATCCCCAATACTTTTTACTGCGAAATCAGTCGGTCGTATCGCTTCGTGAGCCTCCTGTGCTGAAGCCGACTTTGTCGTATAATTTCTCGGAGCGGAATATTCGGCACCGTATTCAGATATAATCTGCCTTTTTGATCCTTCGATTGCTTCCTGAGAAAGATTCACGGAATCTGTTCTCATATAGGTAATGTATCCTTCCTCATACAGTCTTTGTGCAAGACGCATAGTGTTTGTTACATTATAACCTAATCTGGAAGAAGCTTCCTGCTGTAATGTAGAAGTAGTAAAAGGAGCAGATGCGGAACGCGTTCCAGGCTTTGTTTCAACATTCAGAACTTTAAACTCTGTTGTTTTTGCCTTTTCCAGAAATTTTTCAGCTTCTTCTTCTTTTTCGAAATCTTTTTTAAGTTTCGCAGCGATTTCCTGATCTTCTTTATTCACGAAAATCCCGTCAAGCTTAAAGCTTGCTTTAGGATTGAAAGCGCGTATTTCTTTTTCTCTTTCAACAATTAATCTTACGGCTACAGACTGAACTCTACCCGCTGATAATCCCGGTTTTACTTTTTTCCAAAGAACAGGAGACATTTCAAAACCTACGATTCTGTCAAGGACTCTTCTTGCCTGTTGTGCATTAACCAGATTCTGATCGATATCTCTCGGGTTATCAATTGCTTTTAGAATAGCATTTTTAGTAATTTCATGAAAAACAATACGTTTTCTGTTTTCCGGCTTAAGCTTTAATTCATCTGCCAAATGCCATGCAATGGCTTCTCCTTCACGATCCTCATCGGAAGCAAGCCAAACAATTTCAGCTTTTTTAACAGCAGATTTTAATTCTGTTACCAATTTCTTTTTGTCAGCAGAAACTTCGTAATCAGGACTGAATGTCTCAAGGTCTATACCCATCCCTTTTTTAGGTAAATCCCGGATATGTCCGAAACTGGATTTCACCTCAAAATCCTTTCCTAAATATTTCTGAATAGTTTTTGCTTTTGCCGGGGACTCTACAATTACTAAATTTTTCGACATTCTAAAATTTTTGCAAAAGTAAAGCTTTTTTATTACATAGGTTTTGCAATACTTGTTTAATTTAAAAATGAAATGACTTTACAGGGCATTTATATACTGGTTTTATTCTTTTCAATCAAGTGATTGACTTAAAATTAATTTAGTAAAACACATCTTAATAGAATTTTTCACCTATTATTATAAGATCGGTAAATAAAGTAGTAAAAAATAAGCTGTCTCGTGATTGAAACAGCCTATTTATATTTAAATTTTTATTCTTTTATAAGCTTAATAATCTTATCCGAATTATTTATCCGGATCAAATATATTCCTGATGTCAATGCAGATAGATTAGTCTTATCATTTTCAAATTTTCCGGACATGATCAGTTGTCCCGACATATTATATATCTGATAATAATATCCTCCGGTAGTATCCGGTGCCTTGATATGAAGTTCACTTTTTACCGGATTAGGAAAAACAGAGACCTGCTCTTTTCCCATAATATCCAAAAACTCATCTTTATTTAAAGGTGTTGCAGCTTTTGTCGCTGACAAAGATGTAATCTGAAGTTTTGTAATTACCCCTTCTTCATTTCCGTCTTCATCATATTTAACCTTTACACAACGACAGCTCATTCCAAAATAAGGGTCGTTATTATCATGAAAAGCCATAATACGGTTTGAAGAGGAAGCTGCATCGAATAACATATTTACAGAACGCCCTGTATAATTCGACGCCAATGCACCGGTCCAGAATCCGGGATATTGATAATTAAGGACGTTATAAGTTCCCTGGGCAGATTGATTCCCTGTAACACTTCTGAAACCTCTGGATCCGGAATTAGGATAATTGCCGACAGGATATGCTGACTGATTGAACATATAGCCAATCGTAGTTGTCGTACTTGGATTTCTGACTCTCACTCCCTGATAATCGTTAACGATACTATACATGGTTGCAACATTTTTATCCTTTTTATACCATGGAGTCATTCCAAAATCTTTACCGGAAACAATTGCAACACCAGACACATCAGGAATTCTCCAGCCTTCCGGACAAGGATCAAACGGTGATTTCACACCTCCTCTTCCCCATCTGTCCGGCGCCAGATTCGGTTCAGTAGATAGCCAATCCGTTCCATTTGTATAATTAGGTGTACTGCTATTATAGGGAGCAAAAGTACTTGGAATCATATATACTAAAGGATTTCTAACAGAATAAGACAAGATTTTCGAAATTTTGTCAGACACCTTATCTGTATCCAGGAGATTTGCATTCGCAGCATAAGTATTATAAGGAACAATATAACTTCCGGACATATTATTATAAGTAGACGCAGCAAGGGTAGTATAACTAATCGTTCCGGTTGCTAAAACATTCCCAAGAAACACATTGTATGACCCTCTGTTATCAGCATACTGGAATGTTGGAATAGGATCTTTTCTTCCCCACTGATAATGAAGCCCAGTGGATGCCCTGATTCTGGATAATTCCGCAGAGGTAGGGGTAAGATTATTTACAACCATCGGAAATGCATCCGTTGCCCCCAGATTTCTGTCCATAAATTCGGTCCGGAAGGGAATATCTGCTTTATCTACATAATTGACATAATTGGTGGCATTTCCGGCCGGCAATTCTGTTGTATATTGAAGACTGTTCACGGGCGTGTCAGTAACCCAAATATGCCAGCTCCAGTAAACAGGATTAGTGATATTGCCATTATGAAGAGTAACCACCGCATTTCCACTTTGATTGGGATTAATTGCAACTACAATTTTAGACCCGCTTAAACCGCCCAGCGACGCAGGAGAGGGATTAGCTATTGATACATTACTAATTAAACTTGTATTAGTTGTCCAAAGTACATTTACCTTAAGGTTGTTATAATTGGAAGGATTAAGAATCTCCTGATTATTAAGAAGCTGACTTTGAACTGAAAATGCTTTACTCACTGGAATCTCTATGGTAGATACAGTTGTCGCCTTAACGATCTGATAAGTATTCGGATTATTTAACCCTTCAAGATATTCATTGGAAATATTTAAAAATTCCGTAGGAAAATCATAATTATCAACCACATACAAAGGATCTTTTACGCAACGACATCCATTAGCTTCTGAAGTATTCATTGTTGCTAACGGCACATATTGAAATCTACCTTTTATCGTAGGGAAATTTGAATCCGGAATGTCAGGCTGGGCTTTATCCGGAATCATATACAAGCCTCTTGCAACAGTAGCAGGAGTAGCATCAAACTGTCTGGCCATCGTCGCAGTCCATATGTTGGTATGGTGCTGGTCCGCATATTGTCCGGCCTGTGTTTCAATAGCTACCTGCCCCGTTCCGGGAAACAATCCCATATCGTAACCTCCGACCTGAGAAAGGTCAAATCCGATATTGGAATACAATTTAATACCCTTCATAAATAAAGGCATATTCGTATCAGTGGGTTTTATAATATGGTAGCCATTGGATTCAAAAGCATTTTTCCCCATATTGGTTCTTACTCCAAAGGGAGAAAAATCGGTCCTGATATCATCCACATAATTTGCTGAGGCAAGATTAGCAACCAAAACCGATGGAATCCGCCATCCGTTGGGACAAGGATCATAAGATGACTTATCACGGTACGGTTGAGCCGAATCATCAGTGGTATAAGTTGCGTTTATTTTCCCCTGTGAATTGTCTGACCATAAATTAAGCTCAGATAACTGGTAGTCTTTAAAATTAGAGGATTTTCCAAACCAGTTAACCATCAGATTAGCATTGTTATTATAATATGCGGGACCAGAGTTATCATCCTTATTCACATAGATAAGACTCAAAGGATTTTTTACAGAAAGCTTGATATTATTGGTTACTTCAGCATTGGATAATAAAACAAACTTTCTGAGATCATCAATTTTAATGGCATTAGTGAAATTTTTTGCTCCCCGGTGCCTTATTCTTCCGATAGATCCTGATACTTCATAGAAATCATTACCCCTGTATACCAGAGAGGGTATCGGGTCTTTTCTACCCCATTGATAGAGTAAGCCTAAATTCCTGTTCCATTCTGTTCCTGTGATCGTTCCGCTTACAGAGCCTAAATCCCTATCCATCCACCTCCAGTCCGAATCGGGGATCTGCTCAATCACTCCATCGTTTCTCTGTCTTTTAATTGTTTCAAAACTTTTATAGGCAGATCCGTTAGTGGGATCATCAGTAACCCATACATGCCATGACCAAAAAATTTCGCCATTTATTCTAAATGCTATTACAGCATTTCCCTCTTTTGATTTATTTACAGGAACTTTAATTTTGGCATTCTGCCCCGTATCAAGTACTTCAAGAGCGTAATTACCTCCACTTATTATTAGCCCAGGAACATCCTCCCATAATACATCAGCCGTTAATTTTCCTTCGGGAATACCTTCACTGCCTATATATTTATCATCTTCCCACATGGCATAGGCTTTTCTGACCGGTATAAGCAGACCGGCATATTCCTGGTTAGGATCAAAAATATAACTATTGGGCGCCTTAGTCCAATCTAAGGCAAGTGGGTTTACTTTACTTTTTACATTAAGCTGGGATGAAAAACTTTGGGTATCAGCAGAATTGATCACTCTTTGATCATAGTTTTGTGGTATCCTGACCAAAGAATCGTTAACTTTTGTATAGTGATCACCTGGCCACTCATCATCTTTATCATATCTATACCCATTGCTACAATAGGCATTCACTGACACAAGGCAAAAAATTGCCGTCATTTTTTTTAGTATACTGTTTCTCATATCCTTAGGTTTGGTGTAGAAACACCAATACAAATTTTAAGCCCGCATCAATAAATAGTGATTTATATTATAAATATATATTTAATAAGTTAATTATTATATAAATACTATTAAATAAAACAATTATTTATAGATATTCTATTTTGATTAAAACAGCACAAAACTACAATATTATTGTATTGAATTTTAAATTTGTGGTATATTAAGTTCACAAATAATAAGGAAAAATACAGCCTGGAGCGTAAAGAAACGAGCATTGATAAGGGATAACAGAAAAAAGACGCATCTTTAAAGTGCGCCTTTTGTCAATACATTTACTTTACTGTTAAGGTAAAATATGATTTTTATAGAGGTCAATGGTGAACCTACCTGCAATAATATTTCTGAAACTGGAAAATACCACGAAGTTGAATATGGTCAATGCAATGATAAAGGAATATATTAATCTCTTTTTATTAGCCGAAACAACATACATTGCATTAGGAATCAATACAAATGAGAAACCAATAAACGCTCCCGCAAGCCTGGATGAGAACACCGGATTGTTTCTGAATATGAAATAAAAACAGATTCCAATGACGGCATAGTTCCTATGATATTCATAATATGGATATTTTTCCTTCATGGGAGTATCAAATGCAAATAAAAAGAATGTGAGAATTGCCATTAACGCTTCGGGAATACCAAATCCCCCATTTAATCGCTGCGCCGTCTCATCCACATATCCGTTAAAACCTTCCACAAGCATACTATCGGAGGCAATATTACTCAAAAAGTTACCAAAAACCTTATACACTTCGAATGGAGACAAAAAGATCGAAACAATAATAGATACCAGCATCATTGTTTTATTTAAAGGTATGCGTGCAACCCAATACATGGGTAGAAATATATAACATACATTATGAATCCCTGAAGCTATGAATACAAAGAATAAATAGTGCCATAATTTTCTTTCTTTAATATACCTGATTGCGAAGTATATAATAAAAGTTCCAAGATTCTGCCTGATCTGTCCACTTTCTCCAATGAAGAAATTGGGAATAAACATAAACAGCGTAAAAGTAAATGGATAAAAAGTATTGTCTTCTGTATATTTTATCTTAAAAAATATAGCAAAAATAGCAATAACGAGTGTCAGCATGTAAAACGGAGCATTGAACACATTAAGCATGATCTTATTGATCAATGCATACAACCATTCTATATCAACATTCTCTGAACCTTCTATGTGAAGGGCCTTTAAAAAGATACTCCAATATTCTTTTGTATCTGAATAGATATAAATCCCTTTATAACTCCCATAATCCGGCCCAACACTATCTCTGAGCCCGGCAATAATAATCAGGTAAACCCCTAAAAACCAAAACCACTTTTTATCAACTTTATTTCCAAAGACCTCCTGCACACTAAAAATAAGCATGTAGATCATCGCAATGATGTAATATGGATGCAATAAACTCATGAAAGGATCAGGGAATTTTTAAATTGATGATAAGCCACTATAATTCCTGTCAGAATAAGTGGAAGGAAAAGCCTCACCTCCCAGTAAAGTCCCACCATGGTAATCATAGCAAGATAAGGCAATGAGAAAAATAAATACTTTTTAAATATCGTTTTATTGTCAGCAGATACGCCCAACAGGTATACAAAATACAAGACTATGGATCCAAATAACAGCCCCGCCAGATTGAACGGGCTTTCGAAGTTCCTGTTGATATAAAAGCCTTCTACAAAAGTGGTTTCCTGAACAACAATCATTCTCAATCCTAAATAGGCTGTTAAAAAAGAGATCACCAGAGGAATTGTTTTTGCGACCATTGTATAATTTCCTTTTCTGAGATCATCCATATCCAGGAAGAGCGCAGCAAAAAAAGCAATATTCAGACAAGCCGTCTCCCTAACGAACGTGGAAAGAAATATTAAAGCAATTAGAATATAAAAATATGCCGTCTTATTTGTATGAAAATATTTTAATGTTAAAAACACTCCTGTCAGATAACAAAAAAGTGCCATCATATCACAATTTGTAGGTGCATATTGCGTGATTACAATAAAAAACACGGCCAGAAGATGAATAACTCTTTTTAGATTGATGTTTAAAAGAAGTGAAACCGGCTTCAGGGAAAGTAGTTTATTAAAAACAACGGAAGAAAGAATAAAGAAAAAACTGTTCATCAGAAAAAGACCATGATAAAATGCAGTTCCGTTTTTATGTAGAAATTTCCGAAAAAAGCCCAGATAATTTTCAATAATATATCCCACAATGTCCGTAAGATACAAACTGAGATAGTTGGGAAGTACCCGATAAGCATAGACCGATGAAAACAAATAATCGGGCGGCCTTTCTGCTGTTTTCAATCTTGTGTAGGAAGACTCAAATCCATAATAGGACATTGAGAACAGCAAAAGCGGAAGTATTATCGTAAATAAAAATCCGTTTATTTTTTCATCAAATATTTTCAACATATCAAAACAGCTTTTTATTCAGAATAATTTTGTTTTAAAATATATTATTAGGAGGGACATTTGCAAAAGTATAAGTTTTTTTTATTTTACCTAAACATTTTATTGATTTTAAAATAAACTTACGGGGTAAAAGTTTTGAACTAATACTTAAAAAATTAAATTTGCAAACTTGATTTTTTAATGCGATGCATCGTTTTTTTATATTTTTATTCTATTTAATCTCCAAAAACAGAGTTCTATCTGCATTATTTGCAGTGGGAATTGCTTTGGTTTGCCTGTTTTTTGCATCAAAAATAAATTTCGAGGAAGACATCAATCAGATCATTCCTAAAAGTGAAAAATCTGATCTTACTGCAAAAATTCTTAAACAACTTAATTTTTCAGATAAGATCATCGTCATCATTGAGAATAAATCTTCGGAGGATAATTTTCAGCTTTCTGAAACCGCCAATACTTTTCTGGAAAAAATTTCTCCTTTAGAAAAGTATATCGGAGCGATTCAGGGAAAGGTAAATGACAGTGAAATTTCCGAGACTTTTGATTTTGTAAATCAAAACCTCCCTTTGTTTTTAGATGAAAATGACTATAAAGAAATCAACAGGAAGATTCAGAAAGACAGCATTGCAAAACAGGTAGAAAACAATTACATCTCTCTTGCTTCTCCAACAAGCCTGGTTACAAAAGAATTTATAAAAAAAGATCCTCTTGGAATTACTTTTTTAGGCATTAAAAAATTGAATGCACTTAACGTCAGCAAAGATTTTAAGCTGGAGGATAATTTTATTGTAACGAAAAACGGAAAAAATCTATTACTTTTTATTGATCCTAAAAACAAAAGTAACGACACTAAAAACAATGAATTTTTTGTAGACCAGCTCAACAAAATAAAGGATGATCTTAATAACGAATTTAAAGGAAAAACAGAAATCAGCTACTTTGGTTCACCCGTAATTGCGGTTGCAAATGCTGAACAGATAAAAAAGGACATTCAGAATACAGTAATGATTTCCATGACTGTACTGCTGATCCTGCTTATTTATTATTTCAGGAATTTCTTCACTCCGATTATTGTTTTTCTTCCTACGGTATTTTCTGTTCTGCTGGCACTGCTTATATTATATTTTATTAAGGATAAGATCTCAGCAATTTCATTAAGTGTCGGAGCAATCCTTATCGGAATTACAATAGATTATGCCTTGCACATTCTTACACACTATAAACACAATAATAATATTGAAGAACTCTATAAAGAAATTACCCAACCTATTATTTTAAGCAGTGCTACCACTGCGGTTTCTTTTTTATGTCTCGTCTTTGTAAGATCGGAAGCCTTAAAGGATCTGGGACTATTTGCTTCCATAATCGTAATGCTTTCTTCTATTTCAGCCTTGATTATTGTTCCCCAACTATACAATCCTAAAGAAAAAGGGGAAAAAGCAAGCACAAATTTCATTGACAGGATCGGCTTTTATCCCTATGAAAAGAACAAACCCCTAATTATAGGATGCTCCCTGGTCATTATTGCCTGCTTATTTGGATTCAGGCACGTGGGTTTTAATGAAGACATTGGAGATCTAAATTACATTCCAAATGATCTGAAAATAAGTGAAGCAAAATTACAGAAGCTTTCAGATATTACTTCAAAATCAATCTACACCATTTCCTATGGTAATTCTGAAGAAGAAGCATTAACCCGAAACACCCAACTGAACCATTTTCTGGAAAAAGAAAAAAAGGAAGGAAAAATCCTGAGCTATAATTCTCTGGGCAATGTAGTCCTGTCTGAAAAGGATCAGCAAAAAAAGATTGAAAACTGGAAAAAATTCTGGAACGACCAAAAGAAAAATCAAACGGTTTCAGAATTAGTAAGCAATGGAAACAAATTTGGATTTAATAGTTCAGCTTTTAAGCAATTTACAGAACTTTTAAACAAAAACTACTCCACCCGCAGCATTGAGGATTATGAAAAAATAAAAGCACTACAGGTATCTGAATTTTTAAGCAATGAAAAAGGATTTCATACTATTTCCAATATTATAAAAGTGGATGAAACTAAAAGAGATGCCTTTATCAGAGATGTAGAAAAAAAGCAGGATGTTCTTGCTATTGACCGCCAGCAAATGAATGAGAATTTTCTGGGATTATTGAAAAGAGATTTCAACACCCTGATCAATTATTCACTACTCGCCATCATCCTTACTATTATTGTCTTTTTCAGAAATTTTGAACTCACTGTCCTTACCATGTTCCCTATTGTATTAACAGGAGTGGTTACAGCTGGCATTCTTTATTTCTTAGGGCTGGAACTCAATATTTTCAGTACTGTAGTCTGTACCCTCATCTTTGGAGTCGGAGACGATTTCAGCATCTTTCTGACAAAGGCTATGCAAAAGGAACATACTACAGGTAAAAATGAACTTCCTACTTACAGGATCTCAATCATATTAGCTGTTTTCACCACTATTTTATCGATCGGCTCATTGATTTTTGCCAAGCATCCGGCATTACACTCTTTGGCACTGGTGGCTTTAATAGGAATGTTTTCGGTTATTATCATTACTTCTACTTTGTATCCGTTCTGGTTCAGACTTTTAATTATTAACAGAGCAAAAAAGGGACTTTCTCCTATTACTTTTAGATTATTCCTTCACTCCGTGGTATCGTTTGCCTACTATGGGCTGGGAGGATTTCTTTTTTCCTTATTTGGCGCTTTTTTTGTTAAAAATGCCAAGGGAAATACACTCAGGTATATCAAAATATTCATTGCCCGGTTTTTAACTTCTGTTTTATATAGTAATCCATTTGTAAAAAAGACGGTGATAAAAAATCCTGAAGAAGATTTCAGTAAACCTGCTATTATTATTGCCAATCATACTTCATTCCTGGATACACTAGCACTGGCAATGACCAATTACAAGATTGTATATCTTGTAAATGATTGGGTGTATAACTCACCCATTTTTGGAAAACTTGTAAAGGCATTAGGTTTTTATCCGGTTTCCCAAGGTATTGAAAACGGAATTGACAAACTAAAAGAAAAGGTACAACAAGGATATTCGCTGGTGGTCTTTCCGGAAGCAGAACGTTCTTATACGAATGATATCAAAAGATTTCATAAAGGAGCTTTCTACCTTTCTGAACAATTGAATCTGGATATTTTGCCTGTATATATTCATGGCAACTCGGAAGTATTGCCAAAAGGAGACTTTATCATTTATGATGGGAGCATTACGGTAAAAGTAGGAGATCGTATCCATCAAAATGATGAGAGTTTTGGGTCCACGTATTCTGAACGAACAAAAAAAATAAACGCTTATTTCAGAGAAGAGTTTTCAAAGCTAAGAGAAGAGCTGGAGGATGAGGATTACTTTAAAAAGAAGCTGTTTCTGAGCTTTTTGTATAAGGAAAATGAGATTGTAAAACAGGTTAAAGAAGATTTCAGGATCAATAAGTCTGCTTACTTTGAATTGAACAAGCATATTCCTAAAGACGCAACGCTTCTTCATATTGCAGATGACTACGGCCAGATTGATATCCTACTTTCTCTTCAACAGGCAAACCGCAAGATATTCAGTTTGATTCCGGATATTGAAAAAAGAGAAATCGCTGATCATAATTATCTCGTTAAAAAAAGAAAAATAAACTATATATCCACAATTTCAGAGATTAATAAAAAGGTTGGTATACTTTTAGTTTCCAGTGAAAACTATGCTTTAAACAGTATTGATCAGCTTCCTGATATTATTATTTTCTTCAATATTAAAAATTTATTGTTTCAAAACGACGAATATAATTTATATTTTAGTTCAGAATCAATTAAAATCTATAAGAGATAACAGATAAATTATAAAATTATATTTTTGTAAACAATAAAAATTTCCATGCAGAAGAACATACTTGTCTTATACTATACACAAACGGGCCAATTAGAGGATATTGTAAAGAATATTGCCCAGCCTTTTGAGGATAAAAAGGACGAATATAATGTCACCTATTATAGCATTAAGCTTAAGGAAGACTTCCCTTTTCCATGGCCAGGTGATGTTTTTTTCAATACATTCCCGGAGTCTTATTTACAGATCCCAAGAGAAATCCTTCCTCCGCCCGAAGAAGTATTGAATAAGAAATTCGATCTTATTATTTTCGGGTACCAGGTTTGGTATTTAACTCCCTCAATTCCAATTATCTCTTTCTTAAAAAGCGGTTATGCGGAAAACATTTTAAAAGACACTCCTGTCGTTACTGTTTCAGGAACCCGAAATATGTGGATGCTTTCGCAGGAAAAACTTAAGGTATATTTAAAAAACTTAAATGCAAAACTGGTCGGAAACATTGCATTGGTAGACAGACATGATAATTATACCAGTGTATTGACTATTTTGCGCTGGTTGACAACTGGAAAAAAAGAAAAATCGGGAATGCTTCCGGCAGCAGGAATTTCCGATGAAGAGATTGCCGGAGCCGGAAAATACGGTAACATCATCAAAAGGCATTTCGATAATAACCACTATGATAATCTGCAACCTGAACTGGTAAAGAACGGAGCTGTAGAAATCAGACCTTTTTTAGTAAGGGTGGAAAAAGTAGGGAACAAAATCTTTACTGTATGGTCTAACCTTATTATCAGGAAAAAAGAAAAGCGACCTATGCTTATCAAATTCTTTAAGGTATATTTGATGGCAGCGATATGGATTATTTCCCCTATTGTTTTAGTTTTTCACATATTGTTGGCACCTCTTTTGAGATCTAAAAGAATGAAAGAAAAAAAATATTTACAAGGAATAAATTTAAAATAAGAGATGAACGACGTATTTATAACCAAAGCTTCAACATACTTACCCAATGATCCGGTTTCTAATGATGAGATGGAAAGCTATCTTGGCTTGGTCAATGACACCCCCTCTAAAGCAAGAGCTTTGATCTTAAGAAATAATCAGATTAAAACAAGATATTACGCTTTAGATAAAAACAGCCAACCTACCCATACCAATGCCCAGATCACAGCAAGAGCTGTAGAAGGGTTGTTTGATGAAAATTTCACGAAAGATGATATTCAGTTATTATCTTGTGGAACTACTTCTGCAGATCAGATTCAGCCTTCTCATGCTTCGATGGTTCATGGAGAGCTGAATGTGGGAAAATCTATAGAAATCAATACCTCAACAGGACTTTGTAATTCAGGAATGAATGCCTTTAATTATGGTTTTCTTTCTGTAAAAGCCGGTGTACGTGATAATGCGGTTTGTGTAGGTTCTGAGAGATTTTCGGCCTGGATGACAGCAGATAAATTCAATCACGAAGCAGAAAACCTGAAACTACTGGAGGAAAGACCTATTATTGCTTTTAAAAGAGAATTTTTAAGATGGATGCTTTCCGATGGTGCAGGTGCTTTATTATTAGAAAACAAACCAAGGGAAAACAGCATTTCTTTAAAAGTAGAATTCATCGATTTCTATTCTTATGCACATGAAATTGAAGCTTGTATGTATTCCGGCTGTGAAAAGCAAGAGGACGGAAGCTTAAAATCATGGGCAGATTATCCATCTGATGAATGGCTGAAGCAGTCTCTTTTTGCATTAAAGCAGGATACAAAGCTTCTGGATCAATATATATTAGTAAAAGGGGCAGAAAGTTTAAGAGCTTCTTTCGACAAGCACCAGCTAGACCCTGAAAAAATAGATCACGTCCTGGCACATATTTCATCCGGTTACTTTAAAAATGGGCTTAAGGAAGAATTTGCCAAAAAAGGAATGGATTTCCCATGGGAAAAATGGTATTATAACCTTTCCGAAGTAGGAAATATTGGAGCTGGCTCTATTTTCATTGCTTTAGAAGAACTGATGAATTCAGGAAAACTGAAAAAGGGAGAAAAAGTACTTCTTTGTGTTCCTGAAAGTGGAAGGTTTGCTTACTCCTGTGCATTATTAACGGTTTGCTAATGGAAATCAATCTGCCAACATCTGATAAAAGTTTTGTGGAAAGTTTAATTCCACAGAGGTTTCCTTTTGTCATGGTGAATGAATTAACTGAATACTCTGAGAATCATTTGGTCTCGGGTTTTACGATAAAAGAAGACAATATCTTCTTGCAGGATGGAATATTCCAGGCATCGGGATTGATCGAACATCAGGCTCAAAGCGTAGCTTTGCATACAGGCTATAAGTATTACCTTTTAGGTAAAGAAGCTCCAACGGGTTATATAGGAGTCATCAAATCTTTTGACGCGGAATCTTTACCCAAACTTGGAGATGAGCTAAAAACAGAAGTGGCAATCCTCAACGAAGTAATGGGAGTTACATTAGTTAACTGTATTACGAAACTGAACGGACTAACTGTCGCAAGCTCTCAAATGAAAACTGTTGTAAAATAATAGTAATGAAAATTAAGGAAGACAATATCATCAATATCCATAACTTTTTACCTCATCGGGAACCGATGCTGATGGTGGATTATATTCTGGAATTAACAGAAGAAAATGTGATTACTTCCTTTCTGATAACAGCAGATAATATCTTTGTTCATAACAATGAACTTGTAGAAGCAGGATTAATCGAAAATTCCGCACAAACATGCTCCTCTATTGTAGGCCAGAGTTTTTTTGAAGGGCCCGAAATAGAAACAAAAGTGATCGGATTCATTACCAATATTAAAAAAATCGAAGTCTTTTCATTACCGAAAGTGGGTGATACGATCATTTCGAAGGCATCGCTTATTTCCAAATATGAGAATATATGCAATATCTTCTGCGAAACTTTTAATAATGATGAATTATTGATAAGAGCTGAAATCAATCTGTTTATTCAAAAACTATCATAATAAAAAACAGACTATGAAAAAGCAGGATCTTCCACAGGACGAAAGTAATCTGAAATCAGCGAACATGACCGAAGTGGTATATGTTACCGATGAAAATGACAATTATACAACAGCAAACAGTATTGGCTGGGAAGCCAAAAAGCTTGCCCTTGACGAATCCATGGCTCTTATTAATGAGAGGATAGAAGAAGCCCGGCAAAACGTTGCTGCTCAGACCGTAAGTCCCATCATTTATTTCATGGAATTAAATAAAATGGATATGGCTGTCCTTTCTGCATATGTCGGAATGTGGCAGTGGCGGATAAAAAGACATACCAAACCAAAAGTATTTAGAACACTAAGCGATACTGTGCTGAAAAAATATGCTGATGCATTTGGGATCACAGTAGAAGAATTAAAAAATTTCAATGGAAGATAATAAGATAAAGTACATAATTGATACTGATTCTATCTTCCCTGAAATAAAAAAATATAAGGATGAAATTGAATTTTGAACACCACCAAACCGCTCATTGCGAAAACGGTGTTGCCTCTAATTTATTACTCTATAAAGGTATAAAATTAAGCGAACCTATGATTTTCGGAATAGGTTCGGGGTTATTTTTTGTGTATCTGCCTTTCCTAAAAGTAAACTTTGCACCGGGCTTTAGCTATCGTCCGATGCCAGGTGCTATTTTCAGCAAAGCAGCAAAAAGATTGGGTATTAAAATTAAAAGACAAAAATTCTCAAATCCTAAAGATGCCCAGGTAGCATTAGAAAAAAACTTAGAGAACAATATCCCTACAGGACTTCAGGTCGGGGTTTTTAACCTTACGTATTTCCCGGAAGAATATAAATTTCATTTTAATGCGCATAATCTTGTCGTTTACGGAAAGGAAGACGGAAGGTTTCTGATCAGTGATCCTGTAATGGATTACGTAACCACATTATCTGAAGCTGAACTCGAAAAAGTAAGATATGCAAAGGGAGCATTACCGCCAAAAGGCCACATGTATTATCCCGTTTATATCCCTGAAAACATCCATTTGGAAGAAGCCATAAAAAAAGGGATTAAAGATACCTGTAAAAATATGCTTGCTCCCGTGCCTCTCATAGGAGTAAAAGCCATGAGATGGGTCGCGAAAAGTATTCCCAAATGGACTGAGAAAAAAGGAACGAAAGTGACCAACCATTATTTGGGGCAATTAATAAGAATGCAGGAAGAAATAGGAACCGGCGGTGGCGGATTCAGATTTATTTACGGAGCTTTTTTACAAGAAGCAGCAGAAATTCTTAAGAATGATCAATTAAGGGAGTTGTCAAAAGAAATTACAGCCATAGGTGATCTATGGAGAGACTTTGCTGTGGATATTGCCCGCGTTTATAAAAACAGGAATTCAAAAAGCAATATTTATCAGGAACTTTCGAAATCAATGCTTCATATAGCAGATCTGGAAGAAGCTTTCTATAAAAAACTAAGAAAAGCAATCTGATATGGCAGAGCATATTATTGAAATTAAAAATCTTTATAAAAAATACAAGAACTCTGATGAGTTTTCTGTCAATGATATTTCTTTAAATATCGACAAAAACGAAATCTATGGAATTCTTGGGCCAAACGGTGCGGGAAAAACGACCCTCATTTCCATGCTTTCGGGACTGATCAAGCCCACTTCCGGCCAGTTTACCATTAATGGTCTTTCACCACAGAAAAACAGTTTTAAAATAAAGCAGATCATCGGAATAGTTCCTCAGGAATATGCTCTTTATCCTACCCTTACTGCAAAAGAGAATTTGTTATTCTTTGGAAGCTTATATGGGCTCAAGCATAAAGCACTTCATAAAAGCATTGATGAATCCCTCGAAATTATGGGATTATCAAAATTTGCCAATAAAAAGGTAGAACAATTTTCAGGAGGTATGAAACGTCGTTGTAATCTTATTGCAGGAACACTTCACAATCCTAAAGTCCTTTTCCTGGATGAGCCTACCGTAGGAGTAGATGTACAATCCAAAAAAGTGATCATTGATTTCCTTCAGGAACTCAATAAAAACGGAACCTGTATTATTTATACCTCCCACCATCTTTCAGAAGCCGAGGAATTTTGTACAAAAATTGCCATTATCGACAGAGGGAAGATCCATGCTACAGGGACCCCGGAGGAGCTTGTTGCACAGATAGCTTCCGCCGAAAATCTGGAAGACGTTTTCATTTCATTAACCGGAAAAGAACTAAGAGATGTTGTTGTATAAATTGTGGAGAAGTTTTATTAAAGAAATCCTTTTATTAAAAAGGGATATCGGAGGGATCGTTATTATTTTTGTGATGCCTTTGCTGCTTATCGTTACGATCACATTGATTCAGGATTCGACTTTTAAAAATCTGGAAGGATCCAAAATACCAATCATTTTTATCGATAAAGACAAGTCTGACGTTTCTCAAAATATAAAAAAGGAACTGGAAAACAGCAAGACATTTCAGCTTCTGACCCATTACAACGAAAAGTCCGCCCGGGACGCCGTTTTTTCGGGCGAATATCAGATGGCCATTGTCATTCCTGAAGACTTAACCAAAAACCTGAATTCAAATATAGAATCCAAAGTTCAGACGATCGTAAGTTCTTTCGGACTGGAAACTGACTCCGCAGCTGTAAAAAAAACAGCTCCAAAGACAAAAGATATTCATTTATATTTTGATCCTGCAACCAATGCAGGCTTCAAAAACTCCGTGATGAATTCTGTGAATAAAATGATCTTTGAGATTGAAAATAAAAAAATTTACAAAGCTTTCCAGAATCAGCTCGGAACAACAGAAAACCTGGAGGAAAACAAGAATCTCATCAGCTTTAAAGAGATCACTCCATCGAAAGGCAATGTGGAGATAATCCCGAATTCTGTTCAGCATAACGTTCCTGCATGGACATTATTTGCTATCTTTTTCATTGTAGTCCCTCTTTCCATCAATCTGGTTAAAGAAAAAAGCCAGGGCACCAGTGTTAGAGCCAGAGTGAGTCCAACACCTTATTATATTCATATTCTCGGTAAAACATGTACTTATCTGATCATTTGTATGATTCAGTTTTTACTGATGGTTGCTGTAGGTATATACCTTTTCCCATACATGAATCTTCCGGCTTTCGATGTGTCGGGAAAAATGTTCCACCTTATTGTGGTTACTTTATTTGCCGGGCTTGCCGCTATTGGGTTTGGGGTTTTATTGGGAACCATTGCAGATACTCAGGAACAGTCTGCGCCTTTTGGCGCAACATCTGTTGTTGTATTGGCTGCTATTGGTGGAATCTGGGTTCCCGTGTTCCTGATGCCTGAATTTATGCAGCATATGGCCAAGTTCTCACCTATGAACTGGGGACTTAATGCGTATTACGATATTATTTTAAGAAACAGTGGAATCACCGATATAGCGAAAGAGCTTATTTTATTATTTTTATTTTATATCGCTATGGTCACAATTTCTATTTTTTACGAAAGGAAAAAAAATGCAGTCTAAAGAAAAAAATATTACCTTTTCTGAACAAGTCAGAGTAAGATTCAATGAAACAGATCCTTTGGGAATTGTCTGGCATGGTCATTATATTGTCTATTTTGAAGACGGAAGGGAAGCTTTTGGAAGGGAGCACGGACTTTCGTATCTCGACATCCAGAATGCCGGTTACCTTACTCCTATTGTAAAAAGCACATGCGAGCATTTTCTTCCCTTAAAATACGGAGAAACCTTCAGGATAGAAACTACTTTTGTGAATTCGGTTGCGGCAAAACTGATCTTTACTTATGAAATATTCAATCAGGATAATAAACTGGTTTGCAAAGGCGAGACCATTCAGGTATTTTTAGATAATGACGGAAATTTATGCCTCTATAATCCCGACTTTTTTCAGAAATGGAAAGATAAAATGAAATTGTCATGATGAAGGAGATTTACATAACTGATTATAACTGCGTCACTCCGCTGGGTATGAACCTCAACGACAATTGGCATGCTCTGTTGCAAAACCAGTCCGGAGTTGCTCAGCATCCAATTTTAGAGAACCAGGAAGCAGTATATGCTTCAATGGTGGATACTGAAAAATTAAATACAGAATTCAACAGCCATTTTCCCGACCAGAATTTCACCCGATTGGAAAAAATGTTCCTGTTGTGCTTAAAACCTTTAATAGAAAGGCACGACATTACTACAGAAACAGCTTTTATATTATCTACCACAAAGGGAAATGTGAGCTTACTAAAGAATCAATCTTCTTTACCAGAGGGGGCATTTCTTTCTGTCCTGGCACAAAAGATCGCTGATTTTTTTGGATTTAAATCAAAGCCCATTGTTGTTTCTAACGCCTGTGTTTCAGGAGTGATGGCTATTGGCGTAGCTAAAAACCTGATTCAATCGGGAAATTATAAAGATGCTTTTGTCATTGCAGGTGATGAAATCACGGAGTTTGTTATCTCCGGTTTTAACTCTTTTCAGGCTCTGGCAACAGAACCTTGCCAGCCTTATGATAAAAACCGAAACGGAATTAATATCGGAGAGGCTACGGCAGCGGTATATCTAACTGCCGGGACAATTTCAACCGATCAGTTTAGGTTTAAAATTCTCGGAGATTCTGCTATTAATGATGCTAACCATATTTCAGGTCCCTCAAGAACAGGAGACGGACTGTATAAAAGTATCAGGAATGCCATGGCAGAAGCTAAAGTAGCTGTCACTGATATTGATTTTATCTCTGCACACGGAACAGCAACCCTGTATAATGATGAAATGGAAGCTGTTGCTTTTAACAGAATGGAGCTTCAACATGTCCCTTTGAATAGTATGAAGGGGTTTTACGGACATTGTCTTGGTGCATCGGGATTATTAGAAAGTATCATTTCAATGGAAAGCGCTTTACACAATACCCTTCTTCCCTCCAAAAACTTTAAAGAGATGGGTGTCTCCCAACCTCTGCATATTATAAAAGAACAGCAACACTCAGAAATTAAATATATTTTAAAAACCGCTTCAGGTTTTGGAGGATGTAATGCTGCAATTGTTTTAGAAAAATGTTAAACCGGATAAGATGAAGAAAACAGCTGTTTGCACTATAGAAAACTCTACAATTACCATGAACGGGAATATGGTCTTCTCAAATAAGGAAACAACATTTCAGGAGTTTGCTAAAGAAGCCTACAAGAACCTTGATCTTAATTATCCTAAGTTCCATAAAATGGATCCGCTAAGCAAACTTGCTTTTTTAGCCGCAGAAATGCTTCTGAAAGATCAGGATAACAGCAAAACCGCTTTGGTTTTTGCCAATAAATCATCAAGCCTGGATACGGACTTTAAATATCAGGAAAGCATCAATTCCAACGAGAATTATTTTCCCAGCCCTGCGGTCTTTGTGTATACATTGCCTAACATTTGTGTAGGAGAAATAAGCATCCGACATAAAATGCAGACTGAAAATGCTTTTTTCGTTTTAGACGAATTTGATGAAAATTTTTTAAACAATTATGCCCAGCAATTACTGAAGTCCGGAAAAGCAGAAAATGTATTGTGTGGCTGGGTGGAACTATATCAGGAAAGTTATAAAGCTTTTGTATATTTGCTCGCATTATAAAATATCATTGGTAATCTGGCACATTGTTATAGGGTTACCTTAAAATAATAATTATGGAAGATTTAAAATTAGAATTAAAACACAAAATTATAGAAGTTCTTAACCTTGAAGATGTAGCTGTTGAGGAAATCAAAGACACAGACCCGTTATTTGGTGGTGGTTTAGGATTAGACTCTATTGATGCGTTAGAACTGATTGTTCTTCTGGATAAGGATTATGGAATAAAATTAGCTGATCCAAAGAAAGGAAAAGAAATTTTTCAATCTATCGATACGATGGCAAAATTCATCGAAGAAAACAGAACAAAATAATTAATGGGTCATAAAATTGCCATAACAGGAATGGGCATCATTTCTTCCGTTGGCAACAACGTGGAAGAAAATTTTATTTCGCTGACAACAGGCCGGCATGGCATTTCGGACATCCAAATGTTTGAAACCCGCCATGCAGGACATATTAAAACAGGTGAAATAAAACAGTCTAATGAAGAACTTGTACAACACCTTCAGCTGAATGAAGACAACAATGTTACAAGAACCTCTTTATTGGGAATGATTGCTGCAAAAGAAGCTGTAGAAAATGCAGGAATTTCCGATATCAATGCCTTCAGAACAGGCCTGATTTCCTCGACTAGTGTCGGAGGAATGGATATTACTGAAAAGTATTTCTACAACTATGAAGACTTTCCTGAAAAGCAAAAATATATTGATGCTCATGATGCAGGAAACTCCTCTTTAGCCATTGCAGATTATCTGGGCTTAAAAGGAATGGTATCAACAATAAGTACCGCATGCTCATCGGCAGCGAATGCGATCATGATGGGAGCTAAGCTTATTAAAAATGGGGTGCTGGATCGTGTGATCGTAGGCGGAACAGATTCTTTATCCAAATTTACACTCAATGGGTTTAATACCCTAATGATTCTTACTGATTCTTATAATACTCCTTTCGACCAGAACAGAAAAGGATTGAATCTAGGTGAAGCAGCAGCTTTTCTGGTGCTGGAGTCTGATGAAGTTGTAAAAAAAGAGAATAAAAAGGTTCTTGCCTATCTTTCAGGTTATGGAAATGCAAATGATGCCCATCATCAAACCGCGTCGTCTGAAAACGGACAAGGTGCCTATCTTGCGATGCAGCAGGCATTAAAGGTTTCCGGAATCAACAAAGAGGAAATTAACTACATCAATGTTCATGGAACAGCCACTCCCAATAATGACCTGTCGGAAGGAATTGCAATGATCCGTATTTTCGGAGAAGGAAATGTTCCCGAATTCAGCTCCACCAAAGCTTTTACAGGACATACATTAGCCGCTGCGGCAGGAATAGAAGCAGTTTATTCCATTTTAGCCATTCAGCACGGCATTATATTTCCGAATTTGAATTTTAAAACTCCTATGGAAGAATTCAACCTGGTTCCGGTTACTGAACTTAGGAAAAAAAATATCAACCATGTCTTATCCAACTCATTCGGATTCGGAGGAAATTGTTCAACCCTAATTTTCTCCAAGCCATGAGTTCAGTGTATATCAATGGGGCCTCATGTATTTCGGTACAGGATACATTAGCTGAAGATTTTTTTGGTCAGTTCAAACCTGAAAACTCTGTACCAATTGTAAAAGCAATAGAACCGGCATATAAAGAATTTATTCCCGCAGCAATGATCAGGAGGATGTCTAAAACGGTAAAAATGAGCTCGGTCGCATCTCACTATGCCTTGAAAGAGGCTGGAATAGAAAAACCGGATGCCATTATTGTAGGAACCGGAATGGGCTGTTCTCAGGATTCTGAAAAATTCTTAAAAAATGTAATCGACAATCACGAGGAATTTTTAACTCCAACTTATTTTATTCAGTCGACGCACAATACCGTAGCCGGCCAGATTGCTTTGGCTCTACAATGCCACGCTTATAATTTTACTTATGTCAATACTTCTTCAGCTCTAGAGTTTTCCCTACTAGATGCCAAACTTCAGCTTACCGATGATGAGGCTGAAAATATACTTGTTGGCTCTACGGATGAACAGACCGAAAGAACAATGGAACTTTACCAGCTCCGCCACATCATTAAAAAAACCGAACATTTTCCTGTTGATTTTTTAACATCAACAACAAAAGGTGTACTATGGGGTGAAGGTTCAAGCTTTTTTGTCATTGGAAAAAATAAGGCGGAAAATTCTTATGCCCAGATCAGGGACATTCAAATAACCAATAAACTTGAACAGCAGGAAACCGAAAGATTTATTGAAGCTTTTCTCGTGAAGAATAATCTTTCTCTTACCGATATTGATGCCGTAATTTTAGGATTCAGTGGCGATCAGGAATCGGATACGTATTATAAAACAGCAATGAATCTGTTTCCTGAATCAGCATTGCTATATTATAAACATTTAAGCGGAGAATACAATACGGCAAGTGGTTTTTCAACATTCATGGCATGTCATATTCTGAAAAATCAACAAATCCCGGAGATCATGATGATCAATTCTATAAAAAAGAATGCGATTAAAAATGTGCTTTTGTACAATCATCTTTTAGGAAATGATCATAGTTTGGTATTGTTAGAAAAGGTATGATAGGATAAAAGGACGGAATTTTTAATCTTTACATTTCAAAATCGTTAAATTGTAAGCGGGTAACACCTTGTATGTTCTCAATTTTTTAGATTTTTCGTTCTGCTGTGTCAAACCCCGGATGAAAAATTTCAGATTGGAAATTCAAAAAAACAATACAATGAAGCATTATTCAATGATCCTGTTTTATATATTCTGTAATGTATTTATTTATGCATTTCACGGGAGCTTTTGGGTATATGTATTCTGCTTTTTGCTTTTTTCGGCATTTGTGGTTTGGGGTTCCTTTGATATTAAGCTGGGCTATTTTGTGAATAGCATTACCCATAAAAAAACAAAAGTTAAAGAGGTTGCCCTTACTTTTGATGACGGACCGACTGAGTTTACACCTCAATTTTTAGATCTGCTTCAGGAACATCACATCAAAGCAACATTTTTTTGTATTGGAAAACAAATTGAGAAATATCCTGATACGTTCAAAAGGATTATTGCCGAAGGTCATAACATTGGAAACCATACGTATACCCATTCTAACTCAACGGGTTTTCTACCGACAGCAAAAATGACTGATGAAATAGCAAAATGTGATGAAATAATTGCTTCTGTGGGAAACACCACAACCGTATTATACAGGCCTCCATTTGGAGTGACCAATCCTTCCATAGCTAAAGCAATTAAAAGAAACGGAAAAATAAGTATCGGCTGGAATGTACGATCGCTGGACACCGTTATAGAAGATGAAAGGAAAATCTACAAAAGGATTACATCTAAAATAAAACCCGGCAGCATTGTGCTTCTTCACGACACTTCAGAAAAGACCTATCGTGTTTTGGTAGATTTATTGCTATTTTTGAAGGATAAAAAGTATTCTGCTTTTACTATTGATTCAATTATAAAATCAAATAAAAAATGATTAAAAATATTGCTTTCGGAGCATTTTTATTGGTTTCAGGTTTCTTTTTTGCTCAAAACACAGCAATGACAGGAACCGAGGCAAAGGCGTTTGTAACGAAGGTATCATCTGAAACACAACAAATCAAAACTTTGCAGAGCGACTTTACCCAAACCAAAAAAATGGATTTCCTGGATAAGAACATTGTCACCTATGGTAAGATGTCTCTTAAATCGCCCAATATGCTAAGCTGGAAATACACCAAGCCTTATCAATACAGCATTGTTTTTAAGGAAAATAAGATCTTTATCAATGATCAGGGGAAGAAATCCTCTGTTGATGCAAAAAGTAAAACATTTGAAAAAATTAACAAACTTATTGTAGGAAGCTCCAATGGAAAAATGTTTAGTGATCCCGAATTCATCGTCACTTACTTCAAAAGTTCTGCTTACAATATTGCAAAATTTACTCCTAAATCTGCTCAGCTCCTGAAGTACATCAAACAGATCGAGCTATATTTTCCTAAAAATGAATCCACCGTTGCCCAGGTCAATATGCTGGAAGCATCAGGAGATACGACGAATATAGTTTTCAAAAACACAAAGATCAATGCCCCGATTTCTGCATCAGAGTTTTCTTTATAGTACTCTTCTACTGTTTTTCATATCCTGTAAGACCTATCAGCTTACTGATTTAAAACCTGCACCAGGCACTGAGAAATCTGTTGAGAACTTATATTTTTCTTCAAAAGAAGATTATGTGTATAAATGCCAGATCGATATTTATAAAAATCACGTCAGTGGAATTCTTATCATAAAAAGGATCAACGAAACTACACATCGCGTGGCATTGACATCAGATTTTGGAAATAAACTTATTGATTTTGAAATTTCAGATCAAGATTTCAAAATCAATTATATCATTCCTGATCTCGATAAGAAAATCGTAAAAAACTTCCTGAAGAATGATTTTCAACATCTTCTGAAGCAGACCTATCCGGTACAGGAAAGTTTTGAAAATGATCAGTCAAAGATTTTTGTCTCTCAGGAAGACCACAACAAGTATTATCTGTTTTTTGATAAAAAGGACGGCTTGCTTCATCAGATCATGTATACAAGGAATAATAAAGCAAAAATCGATTTTACTTTTGAAGCAAAAAAACATATATTCGCGGATAGTATCAATCTTCAACATAAAGATTTCAAGATCAATATAAAGTTAGTTCAAATAACAGAAACCTAGTAACAGATGCAAACCATTCTTACAGACTTTTATACTCTAAAATCGTACGACAAAGCGGAAAACGGAAGCTTCGTTGCCCATATCAGATTAAACAGTGATCACGAAATTTTTAAGGGACACTTCCCGGGAAATCCGGTTACGCCCGGAGTGTGCATGATGCAAATTGTAAAAGAACTTACAGAAGAGATCACCGGTTCAAAGTTGTTCTTAAAAACAGCTTCCAATGTGAAGTTTATGGCCATCATTAATCCTTTTGAAACACCCGACCTTACTGTACAGCTCGATATTAATGAAGGAGAAGATGAGATTAAAGTAAAGAACACGACTTTATTTGGCGAGACTATTGCATTAAAGATGTCTGTACATTATAAAAGATAGAAATTATGAAATTCATCTTATCGCTGGTAGCCGTATTTACATTTTTCTTTCAGTCCTCTGATCTGGAGTCATTGAGAAACAGCTATGCGAAAGCCAATCAATCGAACGCCAATACTCAGTCCTTTATCAATATCGCGGAAAAACAGTCTTCAACTGATCCCGTTATTTCCGGTTATAAAGCAGCTGCACAAATTATGGAAGCCAAGGTAACCACTGAAAAAGGAAAGAGAAAATCTTTTGTAAAAACAGGTGCAACAAGTCTTGAAAGTATTATTAAAAATAATCCTAACAATATTGAATTGAGAGTGATCCGCCTGAGCGTTCAGGAAAATATTCCTAAAATTGTAGGATACCATTCCAGTTTAAAAGATGATAAATTATTCATTCTGAACAATTACAGCAAGCAGAATCAGGCTTTAAAAAGCTATATTCAGAGATTTGCAGCGCAGTCTAAAACTTTTACTCCAGCAGACAAAGCTTCATTAAAATAAAACAATGACCCTTCCTGAAGTACAAAATACAATTTCCGAAAAGAAAATCTGTATTTTAATTCCCACCTACAACAATGAAAGAACACTGGCAAGAGTTATTGATGGTGTTTTAGAATATACTTCAAACATTATTGTGGTCAATGACGGATCCACGGATTCCACAGCTCAGATACTGAACGGCTATCCGCAAATTACAGTCATTACACTTCAGGAAAATAAAGGTAAAGGAAACGGCTTAAGAACAGGTTTCAGAAAAGCAAAAGAATCAGGATTTCATTACGCTATAACAATAGATTCTGATGGCCAGCATTACCCGGATGACATTCCGGTTTTTACAGAAGCCCTTATCAAAGAAAAAGAAGATGTTTTGCTCATCGGTAACCGAAATATGTCTCAAGACGGAATTCCTAAGAAAAGCAGCTTTGGAAACAGGTTTTCTAATTTCTGGTTTTGGTTTGAAACAGGTATTAAATTAGAAGATACCCAATCTGGCTACCGTCTGTATCCATTACTAAAGATCCCCAAGAAATATTTTACCCCAAAATTTGAGTTTGAGATTGAAGTTATTGTAAGATCTGCATGGCGGCATATTCCTGTTAAGAATGTCCCTGTTAAGGTTCTATATGATCCTGCAGAACGGGTTTCTCATTTCAGGCCATTTAAAGATTTTACCCGGATAAGTATCCTGAATACCATTCTTGTTACGATTACCCTTTTCTACATTATTCCAAGAAATTTTATTAATAATTTCCGTAAGAAAAGTCTCAAAAAGTTCATTAAAGAGGATGTGCTTGAAAGTGATGGCAGTAACAGAACGAAAGCTTTTTCCGTTGCATTAGGTGTATTTATCGGGCTGTCACCTTTTTGGGGATTTCAGACACTGCTTGTTATTTCCTTATCAGTATTATTTAAATTAAATAAGGTGTTGGCTTTTGTCGCATCCAATATAAGCTTACCTCCCCTTATTCCTTTTATCATAGCAATCTCTTTATTTATCGGAGCTCCTTTCGTACATGGTGAAAGCAATGTTTTTAACCAGGAATTAAATTTCGATCTGGTAAAGAATAACCTCCTTCAATATGTTATCGGCAGTATGATCCTTGCAAGCACAGCATCTGCTATTTCAGGTGCTGCAGTCTATCTTTTTCTTAATAAAGTAAATCCTGAATAATTTATTTAAATACAACCCCTGAAAATAACAAAAGGGTTAATATAACAGTAATAAATATCGAAACGATAACCAACACCATTTGAGCTGTTGCATAGGTCCTGGCTTTCTCGTCCTCTTTTATTTCAAAGGAAAAATTAATTTTATGAGGGCTTTTGATAATCCACCAGATAAACAACAACAGGATCAGGTTAAGAATGATGGGAAAAAATAAAAACATTTTGCTGCCAAATCCATCTGTATTTTTTCCATATCCGTGGATAGGAATAATCTCGGGAATGGAATCATATACACTTACTAAATAACAAGTGTAGCACACAATAATAATAAAAGGAATACTAAATAAGATTTTAATCTTCTTCGAAATCATTGAATCGTTTTTACTTATTCTCAGAATAATGTAATATTATTTTGAGCCTGCAATATAGTATTTTAAATAAAAAACTGCATAGCCTTTCGACTTTGCAGTTTGAAGTTATTAATTGATTGTAGTACTATTTTTTAGTTACTTTCTGCGAATATAATTTGCCATTCTTATCTAATAACACGAGAATATAAGTACCTGTGTTCAGCTGTTTAATCGATATTGTATTTCTTTCAACTTTTGTCTGCAAAGCTATTCTACCGCTTGCATCAAATAATCTGGCCTCCACCGGAACGAAATCGGCGTTGGATTTGAAATTTAAAAGGTCCGCACTCGGATTAGGATAAACTGTCAGCAGTTCTTGTGTATTTTGCACTTCCTTCACATCAAGATGTGTTCCTTCCACAACATGCAATGTTGTATCCGGGGTAACATTACTAATAACATCTACCAATCCGGAAGGCCATTTTACGACCACTTTTCCGATCGTTGTTGCTTGCCCGATTCCAAAATGAACATTAAGAGTATTCATATTCATAAAACCTACCCCACTTTGCACATCCCGAATCTGTTTACCCCATTCTCCGTAAATCTCAACTCTTGCCCCGATTCCATTTCTGTTACTCTGGGTTCCCCTCAATGTCACTTTTAACCAGTGATTAGAATTTCCGTCATTAATCATGATCGTTTGTCCACTTTGAATGTCCAGGAAACCATCGTTATTCAGATCACCTATTGGACGCTTGTTAAAGTCAAGACTATAAGGATTAAGGTTAGGAGTGAATTGGAAGTTTCCATTGCCAAACATAATTGTATTTCCAGCTCCCAATACATCGAGGAATCCGTCATTATCAAAATCATAGGCCACATATTCCCTGCTTAGATTGCTTATAATATCATATCCGGAGCCTGCAGATACATCAGTAAAGGTGCCGTTACCATTATTTTTCATGACTCTGCTCAACCCGTTTGAGGTAGAATTTATCCCAATGATAGCATCCATCCAGCCGTCGTTATTAAAATCCCCCCATGCAGAGGACCATGTCTGTGTAGGATTCGCCATATTAGCTGCCACTGCCACATTCGTAAACGTTCCATCACCATTATTCCGGTGCAGCTCATCTACGTTTCCTCCTGGCCCTGAACCACCACCACTGCATTTTGCAATATAAAGATCCATATCTCCGTCATTATCATAATCAATCCAGATAGAACCATAATTACCTCCTGAAGGAAAATCTCCCAATCCTCCCTGGTTATGGTTCATATTAGTACCATCATTCAAATAGAACCGGTTCGGCGCATTATCATCACATACAAAAGCATCAAGCTTTCCATCTTTATTAATATCTATAAAATTGGTACGCTGTGTCAGGAATGTTTGGGGTTTTCTGTCAGAAGTGTACCCCGTTCCATCTGCATTGGCCTTTAAAAAACAAATGCCATTTCCCGAACCATATATCAGATCATTAAATCCGTTATTGTCATAGTCTCCAGCTGCTATGCTCCAGCTAGGGGTAACTGTGGTGTTGGGAACGTTATAGGTAACCGGATTAAAAGTTCCTCCAGGCTGCTGGTAGGAGATTGCAATCTGCGTGTTACTCAAAACAGATACAATATCATCCAGATAATCCCCGTTCATATCTACTACACAATTATTATAAGTACCATAAACATTACCGGACTGCGGGGTAAAAGACACCCTGTTGACAAGCGGAGCCGTTTCAGATACCGTGAAATTGAATCCTGAACTGGACCACTTATTATCAAAAACAATATAATATGTTGTGCCGGCCTGTGCTGTAAATGTTACCTGAGAAGCGTTTCCTAAAAAATCATCATTCGCCGTTACACAGGTCAATGCTCCGCAGGTGCCTTTAAATATAATCTCCCGGGTATCAACATTTTGTCCTGTAATGACTGTTGAGACGGTAACACTCCTATCCTGGGTCGCGGTATATTTGTACCATAATCCGGCTGTACCAGGCAGTCCGATATTACATGCCGTAGTAGCTGCAGTTCCGGTAATTACAGGTGCTGTATTTGTTCCCAGCACCACATTCAATGCAGAAGCACACGTTAATTGTGCAATTCCCCAGGTTATATTGAATAACAAAATAAAAAGGGATAAATTTTTTCTCATGTTTTCTTCAGGTTGTTTAGTTTTTAGGGACAGTTTTGGTTCAAAGAATTGATCCATTGATTTAAGAGGGCAACCCCTTCATCATGCACAATTGTTCTCCCCAGCAAAGGCATTCTCTTACTTTCATCTACAGAAGAAAGTCTGAAGCTCATCACTGATTTGTTATGATTTCCAGGTGTTATAATTCTTTCCAATGAGGCATCTATCGGTTCATCTGCCAGTACACAAACTCCCATATTGGTAAGGTTTGTAGTCTGGTTAAAGCTCAATCGGATAGCCCGATAATCACAACGTGCATTCTGCTGATGGCAGTGAGCACAATTAATATCCAGATAGGATCGTAACCGGATATCCACAGGCTTACTCGTATCTTTATAATTCACTGTAGAAACGATGTTTGCAGGATAGCTGACCAGATAACCCTCGTCAACCAGTTTTTGCAATTGATTTTTAATTCCTCCAGGGTAATTGTATGTTGTATTTAAATTCTGGGGCTTTACCCCAATAGGAACAGGCTTATTGTCTAATTTGTGACATGCATAGCATTCCGATTCCGATGGAATTCTGTAGTCAATATTCAGAATTTCATTATTTTCTTTTTTAAATGTAATATTTTTGGAGCTTCCGCTGGTAAAATCGTTTCCGGATACGAGGTTGGCTTCTGTCTGGTCATCATTCCATAAATATTCGGCAAATATCCATCCACTGGATTTTCTTATCATTAATCTCGTTTCCAGAATTTTCGTTGTATTACCGGGCTGTATGGTATTGTAATAAAAACTTTTTATCAATACAGTGCCAACAGGAAAGTCTAATGTTTTGCTATCACCATCAAAAGTAGCTTTTGTACCTTCCGGCATCCAGATAAATCTTTTCTTTAAAGCATAATCTGTAAAAAGCGAACTGGCAGGTTCATAAGGTATTACTTTGGTTGCCGGAACCAGGTTCTTCAATTCGCCGGTGAAAAAAGAATAAGTAGATAATTTTGCATAGGGAACAGCATTAATATCGAAATTAACACGGGGATTTTCAACGCCTATTCCTTCGATTCTCTCATCTTTACAGGAGTACATAATAAGAAAGGACAAAAGAAATAAAAAATAGATTTTCTTCATTCATTTATTAATTTTAAACAAACGAATATAATTAATAAATTCAAATGTTTTAAAATATTTTTCACTTAAAAGTAATTTTTAATTAAAATAATAAAACAAATTACCCTAAATAAAACAAATTACTCAATAAAATAACTGAAAATACAAGCAATCCCACAAACACATATATTTTTATACCCAATAAAAATCAGATAAAATATGATCACTAATATTCAATAGTATTAAAGGGAATGGGAAAGTTTTAGATAGAACAGTCTTAATTCAATTTTCTATCGGATTTTCTCAGATATTTTTCAACTTTTCTTTTGTCCGGGACAGTAGTGATTTCTTTCGTCAGAGCTTTTTCGAAAGCTGCCTTTGCCTTATAAAAGTCTTTCTTACTGAGATAATACTTTCCCGTCTGGTAATAAACAAGCCAGAAATCAGGGTTTAAGGATTGATAATGCCGGATCCAATCTTCTGACAGCATTTCTCCCGTACGTTCTGAAGCATCATCTATCTGGTTATGAAGCTTTTTGTATTCTTCATAATTTTTAAATTCCCGGGAGTCTAAGAAAGGGTCTTTAGATATATTGAGGCTGGAAACAGCAAATTCTCCGGATTTCAAACGATCTGCGGAAAATATCCTGTTTAAATCATAACAAACAAATTCGCCCAACTGATAAGGATTAGAAGAAACCCAGACTAATTTCTTCTGAGGTGAAAATATGACGGCATGATGAGCCAGCAGCTGGTTAAGGGCTTTTTCATTTCCATATCCTATTTTTTCACCTTTTAAACCTGATCTGTCCCTGAGAATCGAAGCCATTTTTTCCGGATTTAATTTTTTGTTCTCCTGAAGAAGCTCCTGAATTTTTTCATATCGATATCCTGAATGGCTTTCCAGAATATGTTTCCTGTTTTTCTTATCATCTTTATAAGGCTCGGATTGAAAATGATTGGTACAAACAATACCACTTGAATTCTGAACCCGGTAAACTCCAAAGTTGTTGGGAGAAACTTCAATTATCACTGCATCTTTATCATTGGCGCTTCCTACCAATATAGATTCTGAAACGAAAACCTTTCTTTTTTTAGCAATACCAATGGCTTCATCAATATTTTTAGCATACTGCAAAATCTCCCTGGTTACAAGAGATATTGGGGTTTTTGCGGTTAAGGGAATTTTGGATTTCCCTGCGTTGATGGTCACCGTGATTCCTTCTTTATTCATTCCGGAAACCACCCCGATCATTCCGGGCCAGCTGATAGACATATAGGGAATACCTTCTTCAGGTTCTATAAATTCTACAAGCTTATTTTTTGCAAAATCGTCTCCAACATAAAAATCAAAATTTCTACCAATCAGCAGGTCTCCATCTTCCGTATTATCATTCCAAACTGCCAGAGAGCTGCATCCCACCAAAGCAAGATCCTGCATGGCGTGGCCAATATCATGAGCTCCATGAAGATATAGGCTTCTTAAATACCTTGGAGCAATAAAGTTGTACTGATCAGAGGAGTAACGGGACAATCCGTATAGTTCAGCCTGATAATCTTCCCTTACATTCAGGTACATCTTCCTGTTATACCATTTTAGAAATCCTCGTAGTAATTTTTGCTTAAAATTGGATGGTACAAATCCTTCTACCTTAGAGAAAAAAATGGCTTCCTGCTTCTGCATCAGGTCTTTCGTCAATGCACCATTATTGTATCCCAACTGTAAAGGATTTCCCTTGATATATAATTCCCAAAGCTGCTGCCGGTTCTTTGTTAAATAATTCTGATTAAAACTAAAGGTAGAATCGTTAATCCTCTCTACTTTGGGAACTTCCAAAGCATATTGTTTTACTTCAGGAAGATGATGTATGGATTTTTGGATACCACATGAGACGAGCGTAATAGTGCATAAGAGCGAGCATACTATCTTACAGATATCAACAATACGTAAGATAGAAAAGGAAGATTGAAAACCCTCATTCCACTTTCTATCATCCCGAATTGAAAACCTGAAATTAACTCTCTTTGTCACTCTTTGTATCCATTTTTTTCAAACGATCATCAATAAGTTCTTTCCCTACAATCTCGGCACAGGTATTAAAAGCACCTATGGTCACGCCTAAAATACCATGCATATTAACAGTCTGTCCGGTTAAAAAGAGATTATCAATTTTAGTCCTTGGTGAAACCATTGTTTTCAAAGGGGTTTCAGAACTTTTTATATATCCGTACATATTTCCTTCAAAACTTCCTATATAATCACGATAAGAAAGCGGTGAAGAGGTGTATATATGTTTAATCGATTGTCTGAGATCCGGAATTTTCTTTTCCAGCGCATCAATCATCCTGTTGGCTTTTTCCTGCTTGAACTTTTCATATTCTTTTCCTCTTTCATACTCATCCGTTACTGTATTGACTGTTTTCTCCCATTTTTTCACCTCATCAAAATCCATATAAGTAATTGCTGTCATACTTTCTGCAAATTCAGGATGATGCTTCGATGGCGTGGAGCTTAGCATATACGTCTCAGGCCAGGTTTCATTCTTATACTGATAAGCATTCCAAACCTGTTCACTGTAAGAATAATGGTAGATGTTGTGATTAAAATAGGATATAATTCCCGGCTTCAGAACAATATAGACACTGAAGCAGGAAGAAATAGGCTCCCAGCTTAAAACCCTGTTAAGAAAAGATTTTCTTAGTCTTTTCTCATTGATCAGCTTTAGAGTAGAACGGATTTCCATGTTGGAAATAAACTTTTTAGCAGCATATTCCTTTCCTGTTTTAGTCCTTACGGCAACCAAAACATCCTCATTAAAGATCATTTCAGAGACTTCAGAATGCTTGTGAACATCTGCACCATATTCCCGTAATTTGCGGATGAGCAACTTGGAAATCTGGCTTCCTCCTTTCACACATTTATAAGCACTCTGAATACAGGAATTAACGGTAAGTGCATGCACATAAAACGGGGTCTTTTCAGAATCTCCGCCATACAGAAAATTAGACCCTAATAATATGGCCTGCAACTTCTTATCAGAAGTAATTGATTCTATGAATCTCCGGGTATTGAGGTGAAGGATCTCCTCATTGTAATGGTCTTTTCCAACCACATTATATCTGGGGAAATGATTACAGACGTATTGTACTCCCTCACAGTATCTTTCAAGATTTTCTTTTTCATGAGGAAAGAAACGGGATAATTGAAAAACAAAGTTCTCATAACCCTGCGCATGAGGATATTCTGTATCATCTCCGTCAAAAGTTATTTTATCAAATCCGTTTAGATCCATTTGCTGGATTTCCAGATCATCCATAATTTCCAGATAGGAAAAAAAACGGTTCAGGTTCTGGCCTTTTGAAAGCCCTCCAAGATAATGAACACCGGTATCGAAAATAAGTTTATTACGGGAAAAGGTCTGTAGATTACCTCCGTACTGATTGTTTTTCTCCAATACACATACCTTAAGACCTTCTTTCGCTAAAATCAAAGCCGAAACAAGACCTCCTAAACCGCTGCCGATTACAAGTATGTCATATTCTTTTTTCAAAAGTAGCGTCTCATTTCTTTAAAGCTAAGAAATTCAGAGGTTAAATTATTAAGCAGACGAGTATTTATTTTTGCTTCTTCCTTACATTAAGATTATGCAAGGACAAAAACAAATACAGTAAGCTTCATTGATCTAAACTTCTAAAGAAATCTTAGCAGTTGGAGTTATTGTTAGTTTTTATGCCTTAAAAGTATAGAAAATTAATTAATATCATCCCAGAAATCAAAATAATTGAACCATTGCAGCGGATATTTTTTAATCATATTCTCCAGATTCTCGACATAAGAGTTTAATAACCCCTGAGCGTCCCGTTTTTTTACGTGTGCAACCCTTGCATATAAATGGTAGTGGAGATTCTTTTCTTTCATAACATAAACGTACACCACAGGCACTCCTAACCTGGAAGCAATAAGAAACGGGCCTGCCGGAAACTTGGCACTTTTCCCCAGCAATTCGGTTTCCAGGAATTTAGAGCCTTCAAAGTAACGATCTCCTGTAAAGCAAATCAACTCATTTTTAGATAAGGCGGTATTGATATCGAAAATATGGGACATATCATCTTTAACGTAAATAAATTTGATATTGCTCTTTTTAACAGCAATACTGTCCATATATTCTTTAATGGCTGTAACTTCCTGATCCGTAGTCACTAAATTAATCTGGCAATCGAAATCAATATCTGCAAAAAAATGTTCCGCGATTTCAAAATTTCCGATATGAGCACTGATAAGTACGCCGCCTTTTTTTTCATTAAGAAGGTCCTTAAGATTCTGGATCCCATCAAATTCATAGGTAAACCGATCCCTTAAGCCAACCGATATGGCTGTCTTATCGATAAGAACCTTTCCAAAAGTAAAGTAACTTTTAAATACAGCGATTTTTGACTTCCAGAAATTATACTTTAATCTTTTGTTGAAGTAATAAAAGATATACTGATTACTCTTTCTTAGAAACAGAAAGTAATAGGTTGCTACAAAATAAAGCACAAAATATGAACTTCTGATGCCGATATTTCTAATACAGTAAACAAATATCTTATATCCTGATATTGTTCCTTTAGACTTACCTTTCCACTTGTTCATTTTTGATCTGCCTGATTTTTATAATAAAAAATAAAGTTCAGTCGATAGTTATGCGTTTTTGTTAGCTATTTTGTTTTCAATAGTGTTGTAGAAGTCATCAAATGTGACCATCTTTTTAAAATCGGCTTCGCCTAACTTCACTCCGAAGTTAGCCTCAATAATGACAACCATGTCAATATAATCTAAACTGTCTAAACCTAAAGTTGTTTTAAGGTTAGCGTCTTTGTTTATCTCATCGCCATCTACCTCAAATTCATTTACTAAAAAATCATTAACGATAGCAACAATTTTTTCTCTTTCCATCTTTTTTAATCAAATTTTTTTACAATTAATGCCGAATTGGTTCCCCCAAACCCAAAAGAATTCGACAAAAATACGTCAATTTTTTGATTTTTTGTTTTAGATACCAAATTTATCCTTTTTGCCTCTTCATCGGGATTTTCAAGATTGATGTTCGGAGCTACAAAACCATTCTCCATCATCAGCATCGAATAAATCACTTCGCTGGCTCCCGCCATCCAACATTCATGTCCTGTCATTGATTTTGTAGAGCTTACCGGAACTTCGCTGCCAAAAATCTCGTAGATCGCACGTGCTTCATTAGCATCTCCTATCGGAGTAGATGTAGCGTGTGCATTGATGTAGTCTATATCTTTAGCACTTAATCCGGATTGTTTTAGAGCTCTGTCCATTGCTAAAGCAGGACCATCTACATTAGGAGTAGAAATATGTCCCCCGTTTGAAGAAAAACCATATCCTATAATCTCTCCTAAAACAGGAACTCCCCTCCTTTGGGCAGATTCAAGGCTTTCGACGATTAAGGTCGCCGCTCCCCCACTCGGGATCAATCCGTCACGTGCAGAATCGAAAGGTCTTGATGCCTTTTCAGGTTCGTCTTCCTTTACAGAGAAAACACCCAGCCCATCAAAACTGGCCATTGAGTATTTATTGGTCTCCTGAGCTCCGCCGCAAACAATCATGTCTTGCAGACCGCTTTTGATCATCAGATAAGCAAGCCCCAGAGAATGTGATCCGCTTGCACAAGCTGCGCTGATGGTAAGGTTAATTCCTTTGAGTTTAAAAATCGTGGATAGATTCATAGTCACCGTAGAGTTCATAGACTTGAAAATGGCACCTGATCCCATCAATGTAGTATCCTTCTTTTCCCTGGCAATATCAATCGCTTCCACTACAGCCTGAGATACGCTATCGTTCCCATACAAAATACCTACTTCATGATCTTCAAGAAAACTGTCGCTGACCTGAGCCTGTTTTAAGGCGTCTACTGTAGCAAGATAAGCATATTCACTTTCTTCTCCCATGCTTACACGCTGTCTTCTGTTCAGAAGACCTTTAAGGTCCGGTTTAGGAACTTGTCCTGTTAACCCTGATCTGTATCCGAATTCCTTTCTTTCCTTTTCCAGAACGATCCCTGATTTGCCTTGATATAGGGACTCTTTCACCTCTTCTAAAGAAGTTCCGATGCAAGAATAAATTCCCATTCCGGTAATCACAACCCTATTTTCCATCTTTCTTATGCTATTGATTATGAATAAATACCACCATTAATATTAATCACTTCTCCTGTAATATAGGAGGATTTTCGTGAAGCCAGAAATGCAACCAGATCAGCCACTTCTTCAGCCTCCCCAAATCTGTTTGCAGGAATCATTGCCTTTAATTCATCTTCATTAAACTCCTGTGTCATATCTGTTCTTATAAATCCCGGAGCTACTGCATTTACCGTGATATTTCTTTTGGCAACCTCCTGCGCAAGTGCTTTTGTTGCACCCACTAAGGCTCCTTTTGCAGCGGAATAATTGGTTTGTCCGGCAGTTCCTTTAACACCGGAAACTGAAACCATATTTATAATCCTGCCATATTTGTTACGCAACAATTTCTGAATGAAAAAATTCGTAACATTGAAAAAACCATTTAAACTGGTATTAATTACACTATTCCAGTCTTCATTCTTCATCCACATAAACAGACCGTCTCTGGTAATCCCTGCATTATTTACGATCACTTCAACCAATGCATCGGCATTACTTTCCTGCCAATCCCCTAAAACCTTAAGGGTTTCTTCCGCATTCCCCACATCAAACTTAAGAATTTCTCCAGTGGCTCCAACTTCTTCAACTTTTGCCAATGTTTCCTTTGCTGCCTCTTCATTAGAAGTATAGTTGATCAGTATATGATAATTTTTCTCCTCAGCCAGTTTTATACAGATTGCCCTTCCTATACCTCTGGAACCACCTGTTACAATTGCACATTTCATCTCTTAGAATTAGTTTTAATTTTGAAAAAGTTCTGCATTATAAAACCATTTATTTCCCACCAGGGATCCTGTTTTATCAATAAAACCCCATTTTCCGGATTTCTTCACTCTGGAAACGCCGTCATTAAAACCTTTATTTTTTTCATTGAACCCAAAGCTTACTGAAATATCATAATCCATCGGAATAACAAGCTTACCGGAAGTATCAATGAATCCCCAATTCTTTCCCTTTACTGGAGCCAGGTTATCATTGCTAAAAACTTCAGCATCATTATATGCAGGTTCTACTACAAAGTTTCCTTTCATATCAATATATCCCCATTTTCCTCCTGAATATGCAGGAGCTAAATTTTGATTAAATGCCCTCGCCTTATCAAACTTAGGCTCTATCACCCATTTTCCTGCTTTGTCCACAAATCCTATTTTTCCGTTTCTGCGGGCGTAAGTAATGGGCTGGTTTCCAAAATCCCAGACCTTATCCGCACCTTCAGCGATGGAAAAAGTACTTCCATCAATAATACCATAAGCTTTTCCTTTCTGCGCCCAGGTTGCTCCGTTCTTATATTCTCCGATATCGTTATATTCCACAGGAACAATCACTTTTCCGGCTGTATCAATAATTCCCCATAATCCGTTCTGAGAAATCCTCGCATAACCATTTTGAAAGGGTTTGATAACATCATATTCTGCGGGTATTACAACCTTTCCGCCCGTATCAAATGCTCCGATTTTATTTGAAACTTTTATTAAGGCAAGTCCATTGTTAAAATCGTATAATTTATCCGAATACGGCATGTTTAGCTTTTCTCCATTCTTATTGATATAGAACCAAATTCCATCACGTTCCACAGCACAAAGTCCATCATTGAAATCCCTCGCCTTCGTGAAGGAAGGTTCGATAGCCATTTTACCATCTTTCCCTACAAACCCCCACATATCTTTGATTTTCACAGCTGCTAATCCGTCAGAGAAACTTCTTGCTGTTTCATATGCAGGTTCAATTACGTAATTTCCCGATTTATCAATATATCCTATTTTCGCCTTTTCTTTTACCAATGCAAGCTGCTGAGCAAATATACTTTTCCCCAATACGATAAGAGAAAGAATCAACACTTTTTTCATCCTTTGTTGTTTTTAAAATATTGTTTCACCTCTTCCAGATAAGGGTACATCACCATATCGTCAGAGAATGCCGGGATGATTTTTCTGATATCATCATATAAGCTTTTTGTTGAAGAGGACACTTTATTCTGGAAACCAAGATATTCGATTGCCTGAACAACTGTGATCGCTTCTATACTTAACACCTCAAAAGCATTTTCTATTACTTTTCTGCAAATAACCGCTGCATTCGTTCCCATACTTACAATATCCTGGTTATCATTATTGTTAGGAATACTGTGGACATACATAGAATTCGACAGCATCTGGCTTTCAGCAGTAGTAGAAGTAGCTGTAAATTGAACACCCTGCATTCCGAAGTTAAATCCTAATTTTCCTAAATTAACAAAAGGAGGTAAAATTTCATTGATCTTGGAATTCAAAAGATAGTTCAATTGTCTTTCTGCAAGCATTGTTAATTTAGTTACGACCAACTTTAGTTTATCCATCTCCAGCGAAATGTAATCACCATGGAAGTTTCCACCATGATATACATGTTTATCTTCAACGTTGATGATTGGATTATCATTTGCGGAATTGATCTCATTCTCAAGGACTTTCTCTGTGTATTCCAAAGTATCCAGTACAGGTCCCAAAATCTGAGGAACACATCTTAATGAATAATATTCCTGAACCTTTTCTTTAAATACTTTTTCCTGCTCTTCGAAGTGGGTATACAAATGATCTTCTCTTTTTCTGATCAGTTTACTGTCAGATAAATGGGCTCTCATTTTTTCAGCAATTTTCTGCTGTCCATAATGTCTTTTGGTTCCGTTTAAAACCTCTGAGAAATGATCATCATAAGCCTGAACAATCTCATTAATCGCGCAGGAAAGCTTTATGGATATTTCAGTAAGCTGGTTCGCTTTATAAGCATTTACAGCTCCGATACCAGACATTACAGAAGTTCCGTTCATTAAAGCTAATCCTTCCCTGATCTCAACTTTTATCGGCTCTAATCCTTCCGTTTCAAAAACTTTTTTTGTTGGTTGCCTATCTCCTTTATAAAATACTTCCCCTTCACCAATCAGAACCAATGCCAAATGGGCAAGCTGGACCAAATCCCCACTTGCTCCCACTCCTCCATGTTCAAAAACAAGAGGGATAACATCCCTGTTTATCAATTCTTTAAGTAAATAAACTACAGAACTATGAACACCGGAATTTCCCAAAGACAAAGTATTAAGTCTCGCCAACATACAAGCCTTAACTTCGGCTGCAGGAAGAGGATTCCCAATTCCTGAAGAATGGCTTCTGATCAGGTTATACTGAAGCTGATGGGTGTCTTCATCACTGATTTTAAATTGAGCCATGGGCCCAAAACCTGTATTTACACCATATATTACTTTATTCTTTGAAAATTCTTTTAAAAACTGAAAGCTTTCTTCCACTCTTGTTAAAAGTGTATCATCCAGTTCTATTTTCTCATTTTCAATAATAATTTTTTGAAAATCCCTCAGTTCTAAAAAGTTGTCTATTTTCATTAATCAGAAGTAATAGTAGATAATTTTATAAAATATTAATTAATTGTCACTAATTTTGCGGCAAAGATAGAAGTTATTATTAAAATAAAAAATCAAAGATGGGTAAAGAGTTTGTAGACGTTCTTGTAATCGGTGCCGGACCTTCAGGATGTGTATCTTCCTCATACTTAAAGAAGAACAACATCAATGTAAAGGTTGTTGAGAAAGCCAGATTCCCAAGATTGGTCGTTGGCGAAAGCCTAATTCCCAGAGTAATGGATCACTTTGATGAAGCCGGACTTTTCCCTGCCCTGGACAAAATGAACTTTGAAAAAAAACTGGGAGCCCGCTTCCTGAGAGGTGATGAAGTCTGCCTGTTTGATTTCAGTGACAAATTCGGAGAAGGTTGGGACTGGACCTGGCAGGTTCCCAGAGCTGATTTTGATAATACACTTGCCAACGAAGTCATCAATAAAGGAATTGACCTTGAATTTGAAACAGAAGTAATCGACATCAGGTTTGAAGGAACCGATTCTGTGACCACCGTAAAAAATAAGAATGGCGAGATGAAAGAGATTCATGCAAAATTCGTTATTGACTCCAGTGGTTATGGAAGGGTATTGCCTCGTTTACTTGATCTGGAAAAACCTTCAAAACTATCTCCTCACTCCGCTATTTTTTCGCATGTTGAAGATATCAATAGAGAAACGGGAACGGAAGGAACCTTAATCTCTTTCGATATCATTGAAACTGAAGTATGGCTTTGGGTCATTCCTTTTTCTAATGGAAATACAAGCGTAGGAATTGTAGGTCCTACAGATTATATTGAAAAGCTTGCAGAAAATGGTGACACAACGGAAGCTCTCAGAAAAGCAATTTCACTCTCGGATTATTATGTGAAACGTTTTGGAAACGTAGACTTTATCTTTGAACCTAAAAAACTAGTTGATTACTCTTGCTCTGTAAAAAAACTATACGGTGACGGGTTCGCCCTTACGGGAAATGCATCAGAATTTTTAGATCCTGTTTTTTCATCGGGGATGGCATTTGCTACAGAATCCGGAATGCTGGCGGCCAAACTTGCCATCAGACAATTGAACGGGGAAACTATTGACTGGCAAAAAGAATATGCTGATTACATACTATACGGTGTAGATGTTTTTACCACTTATGTAAAAGAATGGTATACAGGAAACTTACAGGAGCTGTTCTTCCACAGGCCGGAAAACGAAGATGTCAAAAGAAAAATATGTGCAGTCCTGGCGGGTTATGTGTGGAATAAAGACAATCCTTTTGTAAAGAAGCACGATACTGTCATAAAAAATCTTGCTAACCTGATTAAAATAGAAAAACAACAACAAGAATTACAATAAAAAGCGGCCTAGTTTCAGGCCGCTTTTCTATCAGTTTAAAGTACTTTATTTCTTTTATCTATCTCATATCAATAAAAGTAATCGGTTTCCTGCTGTTGGGATTATGTACAACTTTAGATAAAGTCTCAAATTCCACAATTTCAATCTTAGGACTTACCCTTAGCTTAGCCCGGAAGTGATCCCGTACTTCGCTTACGAAATTTTCAGACTCACTATCCGTACTAATTTTAATGATGATCTCATCCAGCCCGATTTCATTAGATTGAATAACAATCTGATAACATTGTAAATTATTAAAATCATTCAAAATATCATTCATTGCAGGTGGATAAAGTGTTGTCCCTTTATATTTGATCATCTGCTGCTTCCTTCCGATCACAGGTCCAAGACGCATGGTGTTACGCCCGCATTGACAAGGCTCATAATGTGCTTTTACAATATCTCCTGTTTTAAATCGAAGCAATGGTATAGCTTCCACATCCAAAGTAGTAATAGTCAATTCACCACTTTCACCTTCCTGTACAGGATTTTCATTATCATCAAGTATTTCTGTAATGATCAGCTCCGGATGCTGATGTCCCCCCACCTGAAACTCACATTCGGTAAATGCCGTACTCATTTCTGTGGAGGCATATGTAGAAAAAAGTTTAATATTCCATTTCTCCTTGATTTTCTGCGAAAGAATATTATCTGTAAAATCCTGGTTTTTGATACTTTCCCCAATACAAACAGCTCCATAAACGCTGGAATTTTTATAATCAATCCCATTCTTTTCTGCATAATCTATCATTTTTAGGAGAAAAGAAGGAACTGTGATCAGGTATTTAGGCTTATACCTGAAAATAGAATCCCATTGTAATTCCGGAATTCCAGGTCCCATCCTTACAACACTGACACCCATTTTCCGCAGTCCCAGAAAATAAGCTAAACCTGCCATAAATCTTTTGTCGATCGTAGTAATCATCTGCACTACATCTCCTTTCTGTACTCCCGCACAAGCAAAAGAAATAGCTTCATTATAAGCTAACCTTTCGAGATCTTTATCAGATAGCCCAAAGGTTACCGGATCTCCTAAAGTTCCCGAAGTCGTACTGTAATCTACAATCTCCCCTGGAGGAATACAGAAGAAATCATGGTTATGCTGCTGCAGATCATCCTTTGAGGTGGTAGGAATCTTCCGTAAATCTTCCAAAGATTGAACATCACCACAGCTGATATTATTTTCTTTAAATAATCTCTGGTAAAACGGCGAATTCTTTTCAAGATAAATTAGAAGTTCCTGAAGTTTTTTTTCCTGAAACTGTTTAATTTCAGGAAGGTTTGATTTTTCGATTGATGGATAGAATTCCAATGATTTTATTTTTATGTAACAAATTTATTAAATAAAATATTGTAGAATGTATTCGGGTATAATGTATTCATGATTTTTAATTGTCGTGTATCCCCGACATGTTATCTCTGAAATGTAAAAGTTTGTGTATTCATGTTTCCTGCAGTATTGGTTGTTGTCACTTTTAGTGTATGTACACCCGAACCTTTAGGACATTTTTCATCAAAAAGATAAACGAAATTATCTTTTATTCTGGCAAAACGAAGCCATTTCCCATCCAGTTCCGCACGAAATGATTCTACATCTCCAATATCCGTTTTCCCTCTGAGGATCAAAGAACTGCCTGCTATAAGCGCACCTTCTTTCCAGTTTGGAGAAACCGATGGCACACTATTATCCAAAAGAATTCTCGCTACCCCCAATCTCTTAAATTGTCCTTCGAGATAGCTACCATTCCACTTTCCTTTAATAAACTCTTTATCACTTCCATAGTTAAGCTCAATTACCAAGCGGTTCTTTTCTTCATCATTTAATTTCCGGTTGGGTTTTATTTTCAGAGCATAATGATCATGAATGGGAACATAGAGATTGTGTAATATGACAGCATTTGAAACTGCATCCGAATCAGATCTTTCAGACATTTTAAAATTAATTGCGTCATAAAGAGCATTTTTGCTCAAATTGATTTCCGCATTCTCTGTTTTTATTGTCCTTGCTTCATTAGGATGTATTGTCTGGGCACCCTCAACTATTCCTTCTGAGGTTTTAATCCATTGGATTTGGGTTGTTAGCCGACTGGTATTTCCATTAGTATCTTTTAATACAATTTCAATATCATGAATCGCATCATCAGGAAGGTTTATAATCCCATTTGATCCGGAACTGTAATCAGAAAGCTTCATTCCCGGTAATACAGACAAATGCTGAATACTCATTTTATCACGAATGAACTTTGCGTAATCGATACAACCATTGATATAACGGGTATCATCATAACTCACTTTATCTATTGTAAAGCTGTATATTAATTTATTATCCATCAAAAGCTGTGCTTCATAGATCCCGAGATTAAAACCCTTATTAGCTTTATCCACAGCTTTAATGGCTAAGCTCACAACCGGAGAATTGACGTATATGATATTGGCCGTATAAGTATTTCCTGATTTTTTAACAGAGACATCATTCGCCCCAGGCTCATAACTACTGAACCGTCTGTCATACCAATACAAACCACTCACTATGGGGGCAACATTGTCCGGAATGTTAAAACCAAACAACAACGGATTCAGACACTCTTCCGTTTTTGTATCTCTGATTTCAAAATGCAGATGGGGTCCGGCGGATCCGCCGGTATTTCCACTTAAAGCGATCATCTGCCCTTTCGCTACAGGAAACTGGCGTGGAGAAAAAGTAATATCCTGCTCCCACTTTTCATCTTTATACTGCATTTCTTTTACGAATGCGTCAAGCTGATCAAAATATTTGTTTAAATGGGCATAAACAGTAGTATAACCATTAGGATGTGTAATATAAACAGCATTGCCAAAACCATAGCGTTCAACCTTTATTCTGCTTACATAACCTTCCGCAGCAGCTACTACGGGAAGATTTTCCTGACTGTTCGTCCGTATATCCAGCCCCATGTGAAAATGATTTGGCCGTACAGCACCGAAATTAGCCGCCAGCTGTATCGGGATATTTAAAGGATTTCTAAAGTAGTTTTGAGGATAGCTATTTTGAGCCAGCATCAGGTTCCCGCTCACAAATAAATAATAAGCAATAATCTGGAAATGGTTTTCATTCAAATGGTTTTTATGTGTTATCTTAAAATTACGAAATTTTGGTTATTTATCAGAAAAGTTAAAACCAAATGATAAAATGTATAATTTGAAAGTGGGCTCTAGCCCATTTTTATTAATATGAGAATAATTTTAATGAATAAAGGTCATAGAAGTATCCAGTAAAAACCTTAAAAAAGCTCAATTTTGCATTTCAAAATTCACAAATAATCAATCCCTTTATTTATATTTCTGAAATTGAAGTTTTTAATAGATGATATCAAAATAAAACATGTATTATAAACCGACAAAAAATCACTAAATTTGCCAACTTAATTAATCAACGATATTGAGATAATACAATGAGTCAATTTAAAGAATACAAAAACCTCAACCTTATTGATATAGCCGACAATGTTTCGGAATTTTGGAAACAAAATAAAACCTTCAATAAAAGTGTTGAAATTCGCGAAGGTAGCCCTGAGTTTGTATTTTATGAAGGTCCGCCTTCAGCAAACGGTATGCCCGGGATTCACCATGTAATGGCAAGAGCGTTGAAAGATATTTTCTGCCGTTACCAGACTCAGAACGGTAAACAGGTTTTCCGTAAAGCGGGTTGGGATACACACGGGCTTCCTGTGGAGCTTGGTGTTGAAAAGGAACTAGGAATTACGAAAGAGGATATTGGCAAAAAGATTTCTATTGAAGATTATAATAAAGCATGTCGTGAAGCGGTAATGCGTTATACAGACGTGTGGAATAACCTTACAGAAAAAATAGGATATTGGGTGGATCTTGATGATCCATATATTACCTATAAATCAAAATATATGGAGACCGTTTGGTGGTTACTAAAACAATTATACAACAAAGAGTTGTTGTATAAAGGTTATACGATCCAGCCTTATTCTCCAAAAGCAGGTACAGGACTTTCTTCACATGAGTTGAACCAGCCCGGAACATACCGTGATGTTTCGGATACCACCATAGTAGCTCAATTCAGAGTAAAAAAAGAAACCAGTGATTTGTTCAACGATGTAGAAGGTAATGTAGACATCCTGGCCTGGACCACTACTCCATGGACGCTGCCTTCAAATACTGCTCTTGCTGTAGGAAGAGACATTGAATACGTTGTTGTTAAAACTTTCAACCAATATACTTTTGAGCCTGTAACGGTTGTGTTGGCAAGAGTTCTTTTGGAAAAGAACTTTGGTAAAAAATATGTAGCAGGAACAGCGGAAGATTTTGCCAACTATACATCGGAGAGCAAAACAATCCCTTACCAGATTCTGAAAGAGTTTAACGGAGAAAAGTTAGCAGGAACTCAGTATGAGCAGCTCATCCCATGGTTTACGCCGTCTGAAACCCCTGAAAAGGCATTCAGAGTGATCATCGGTGATTTTGTGACAACTGAAGACGGTACCGGTATCGTTCATATCGCTCCAACTTTTGGTGCGGATGACGCCAGAGTTGCTAAAGAGGCAGGTATTCCTCCAATGTTGGTAAAAGATGAAAACGACAATCTTGTTCCGTTAGTAGATCTGCAGGGTAGATTTATAAAAGGAGAAAATGTTCCGGAAGTATTCTCAGGAAAGTATATCAAAAATGAATATTATGATGACGGGACCGCTCCTGAAAAATCTTGGGATGTTCATTTGGCAATTGTATTAAAAGAAGAGAATAAAGCTTTCAAAGTAGAGAAATACGTCCACAGTTATCCTCATTGCTGGAGAACTGACAAACCTGTATTATATTACCCATTGGATTCGTGGTTTGTAAAAATGACAGCCGTAAAAGACCGCCTGGTGAATCTGAACAAGGAGATCAACTGGAAGCCAAAAGCTACCGGAGAAGGACGTTTTGCCAACTGGTTAGAAAATGTTAATGACTGGAACCTTTCACGTTCCCGTTACTGGGGTATTCCATTACCTATCTGGAGAACAGATGACCTGAAAGAAGAGATAGTAATCGGTTCTGTAGAAGAACTATACAACGAGATCGAAAAATCCGTTGAAAAAGGATTCATGAAAGAAAATCCTTTCAAAGGGTTTGAAATAGGAAACATGACGGAAGAAAACTACTCTTTGGTAGATCTGCATAAAAATGTGGTAGACAAAGTTGTTTTGGTATCTGCATCAGGAAAACCTATGAATCGTGAAAGCGACCTGATCGATGTATGGTTTGACTCAGGCTCTATGCCTTATGCCCAATTGCATTACCCTTTTGAAAATAAAGAATTAATAGACAATAAAAAGGCCTTTCCGGCGGACTTCATTGCCGAAGGTGTGGATCAGACCCGTGGTTGGTTCTATACCCTTCACGCAATCGGAACAGCCGTTTTTGATTCAGTTGCTTATAAAAATGTTATGAGTAACGGACTTGTTCTGGATAAAAACGGTCAGAAAATGTCTAAGCGTTTAGGTAATGCGGTAGATCCGTTTGAAACTCTTTCCGTTTATGGCCCGGATGCTACACGTTGGTACATGATCTCCAACGCAAATCCTTGGGAGAATTTGAAATTTGATATTGAGGGCATCGATGAGGTAAGAAGAAAATTCTTCGGAACCCTTTATAATACTTATTCCTTCTTTGCATTATATGCGAATGTGGATGGATTCAATTATTCAGAAAAGGATGTGGAAAACCGTCCGGAAATAGACAGATGGATCCTTTCCGAACTGAACCTTTTAATTAAAGAGGTTAAAGCATTCTACGAGGATTATGAACCTACAAGAGTAGCAAGAGCGATAAGTAATTTTGTAAATGACAACTTAAGTAACTGGTATGTAAGATTATGCAGAAGACGTTTCTGGAAAGGAGACTACTCCGATGACAAGATCTCCGCTTACCAGACTTTATATACATGTCTTGAGGTAGTTGCTAAATTATCCGCACCAATTGCTCCGTTCTTTATGGATCAGTTGTATCAGGATCTGAATAAGGTAACAGGAAAAGAAAACTGTGATTCAATACACCTTACAGATTTTCCGGTTGCTGATGAAAGTTTAATCGATCAGGATCTGGTTGAAAAAACCCATTTAGCACAGCAAATCACAAGCATGGTATTCTCTCTTAGAAAAAAAGAGAATGTAAAAGTACGCCAGCCTTTACAAAAGGTATTGGTTCCTGTATTAGATTCCAAAGCTGAAGAACAGATTCTTGCAGTTGCGGAACTGATCAAACAGGAAGTGAATGTAAAAGAATTACAATTAATCAATGCAGAAGAAGCTTCTCATTTAATTGTAAAGCAAATTAAACCGAACTTTAAGGCATTAGGCCCTAAATTAGGGAAGGATATGAAAGTAGTTGGAAATGAAATTGCTAATTTCTCATCAGAACAAATTGCTGATTTAGAAAAAGAAGGCAAAATAGCTATCCAAGGTTACGAAATAACAATGAATGATGTTGAAATTTCAACAAAAGACATTCCGGGATGGACAGTAACTTCTGATGGAAAAACAACTGTGGCATTAGATTTGACGTTGACAGACGAGTTGAAATCTGAAGGTGTGGCAAGAGAGTTCATCAATAGAATTCAAAACCTGAGAAAAGACAAAGACTTCGAGTTGACAGACAGAATAAATATCTTCATAGAAGAAAATTCACCATTCCTTGATAATATCAAGAAAAATGAAGAATATATTTCTGCAGAGGTCTTGTCAAATAAAATAGAAATTGTATCTTCACTTTCAAATTTTAACGAAATTGAGATAGATGAGGTTAATTTTAAGGTAAATGTTGAAAAAAATTAACATATAGTTATTGCATTTCAAATTCCATTTCATAATTTTATTAAAAAAGAGAAAAGAACATGTCAGACGAAAGAGTAAGATATAATGATTCTGATTTACAAGAGTTTAAAGCGATCATTAAAGAAAAAATAGAAAAAGCAGAAAAAGATTTACAACTGATAAGAGAAAGCTTTATCAATGACCAGAATAATGGGACTGATGACACATCGCCTACATTCAAAGCGTTTGAAGAAGGAGCTGAAACTCTTAGTAAGGAACAAAACTCGATCTTAGCAGGAAGACAGGAAAAATTTGTTCGTGATCTTAAGAACGCTTTAATCAGAATAGAAAATAAAACGTATGGTGTTTGCAGAGTAACAGGGAAACTGATTCCAAAAGAAAGATTATTGGCAGTTCCTCATGCTACCTTAAGCATCGAAGCGAAAAATATGCAGAAATAACCGTAAGGTTTGTAAAATAAATTTGGGTTTATATTGTATTAGCAGTAATACTTTATAAACCTAATTTTTAATTTATATCCATGAGCGAATATTTAATTTTAGGGTTGATCCTTATTGTGGTTTTATGGTTTTTCAACAGGGAAAGGATTAAAAACAAATTCTTTCCTGATCAGCACAAAAACTATACAATCGATGATCAGTTTAATTCCGATAAACGCGAAAGGGAAAAAGAAATTGACAAACTTTTAGGTAAGATGGGCAAAAACGGCATCAATGATCTTTCTCCAAAAGACAGAAAAAGACTTGACGAATTATCTAAGAAGTAAAAATCTAAATCCAGAACAATGGAATCTATAATAGTACATCCCAAAAATCCTATGGAGCTGAGTGCACTGAAAAGTGTTCTGAAGGAAATGAACATTAAATTTGAAAAGGCTCATGTTAAAAGTTCATTTAACGGACAAAAAGTGATCAAGAAAGCAAGCGATAATAAAAATGTAAAACCAGCTGCAAAATCCTCAAAACCTAAAGGACAGTAATGAAAAAGATATTAGCTATTACATTTTTGGTATTGTTAATCGACCAGGCTTCAAAAATATATATAAAAACTCATTTCAACCTTGATGATAGCGTTTCCGTTCTTCCGGGTTTCAAGCTTACTTTCGTAGAGAATCCAGGAATGGCTTATGGGCTTCACTTTGGAGGTGTTATAGGTAAATATTTTTTAGTTATTCTAAGAATATTCCTGATCGGAGGGATGATTTATATGTTCAAAAAATGGCTTCAGCAGGGAGCTTCCAATTATCTTATCATTCCAATGGCTGTAATTTTTGCAGGAGCCATCGGTAATCTTATCGACGGAATGTTTTACGGGTTAATTTTCGATAGCGGCACCGTTTATGATCCTAGCATCGACCGCTGGATCGGATACGGAGGTATTTCGAAAATAGCTTCTGCAGGACAGGGATATTCGTCTTTCATGAGAGGCTGTGTAGTGGATATGCTTCACTTCCCACTGGTAGACTGGAATGTACCGGAAAGCTTCCCTCTTATTGGTGGAAAGCACATTGAATTTTTCAAATATATCTTTAATGTCGCGGATTCTGCCATTACTGTAGGAGCCATATTATTATTGATTTTCAGAAAAAAGGCCTTTCCCAACGGACTGGAATTTTAGAAAATAATACAGATGAAAAAACTGATTAAAAATACTCTTAAAATTTTCCTGCTTCTTCTCGTAGCAGGAATTATTTTTATTGCCTTTGCCAACTATAATATCAAAAAACAAAGTGCCCCATACATTTCAGATAACTTATCAGTATTACCTTCGACCAAAACAGCAATCCTCCTTGGAACAAGTAAAACACTAAACAGCGGTATGCCTAATGCATACTTCTACAACAGAATACAATCCGCTATAGATCTCTATAAAAGTGGTAAGATACAATACATTATTGTAAGTGGAGATAACAGTACTGCGGACTATAATGAGCCTGAGGATATGCAGCTTGCTTTAATGAAATACGGAATTCCCCAGGATAAAATAATTCTGGATCACGCAGGTTTTAGAACACTAGATTCTGTAATCAGAGCTAAAGAGATTTTTGGACAAACCAGATTCATCATCATTTCCCAAAAGTTCCACAATGAAAGAGCCGTATTTTTAGCCCGTAAAAACGGAATCGAAGCCTATGGTTATAATGCAAATGATGTGAATAAATATGCGGGTTTAAAGACCAATCTAAGGGAGTATTTTGCTAAAACCAAAGTATACTGGGATCTTTTATTTGGGGTACAACCGAAATTCGGTGGGGAAAAGATTGTGATTCCATAGTTTTTGTGTCCCCAGATTTTGAGGATTGAGCATATTTTTATTTTAAATTAATTTTAACTTTGGACTAAAGCCCTATGGATGATCATTTTTTTTGAAAGCGGACTAAAGTCCGCTCCTATTGATCCTTCTTTTTTGTAAAAAATTCCCGAGATTTATCCAAAAATCTTTTAATCTTTTAATCTTTTAATCTTTTAATCTTTTAATCTTTTAATCTTTTAATCTTTTAATCTTTTAATCTTTTAATCTTTTAATTATTATTCCCGCCAAACCTCGTAAATTTGTGGTTCGTTAATTTTTATAAATAATAAAACAAAATGTCAAGAATTCTTACCGGCATTCAAGCCACCGGAACACCGCACCTTGGAAACTTATTGGGTGCTATTATTCCTGCTGTTGAACTATCGAAACAGGAAGGAAATGAATCATTTTTATTCATCGCTAATCTGCATTCATTAACTCAGATAAAGGATGCAAAAGAGCTGAAACAAAACACCTACGAGATTGCTGCGGCTTGGCTTGCTTGTGGGCTGGATACTGAAAAAACATTTTTTTACAGACAGAGTGATATCCCTGAAACCTGTGAACTATCTTGGCATTTATCATGTTTTTTTCCTTATCAGAGATTAACCCTGGCGCATTCATTTAAGGATAAAGCAGACAGGCTTCAGGATGTGAATGCCGGTCTTTTTACTTATCCTATTTTAATGGCTGCAGATATTTTATTGTACGATGCAGAAATAGTTCCAGTAGGAAAGGATCAGCTTCAGCATTTGGAAATTGCCCGGGATGTAGCCTCAAGGTTTAATAATCAGATGGGAGAGGTACTGGTACTTCCTCAGGCCGAACTTCAGGAAAATACAAAATATGTCCCTGGAACAGATGGTCGCAAAATGTCTAAATCCATGGGAAATATTATTAATATTTTCTTACCGGATAAAGAACTGAAAAAACAGGTGATGAGCATTGAGACAGATTCCAAATCATTGGAGGAGCCGAAAGATCCTGAAACCGACAAAGTATTTGCAATCTATCAATTGATTGCAACTCCTGAACAGACAGAGGAGCTAAGAGCAAAATATCTTGCAGGAAACTTCGGATACGGACATGCAAAAACAGAACTTTTAAACCTGATTACCACCCGTTTCCAGAAGGAAAGAGAAACATTTACGTACTATATGACCCACCTGGATGAATTGGAAGCAAAACTTCAGGAAGGCGCTGCAAAAACAAGAGTGATTGCAGTGGAAACCATTAAACGTGTAAGGGAAAGTCTAGGAGTTTAATATATAGGTAGCTAACTTTTATTCTTTGATAGAATGAAGCTATGCATTCCGTCTTCAAAATCATAAACAATATCCCATCCGGGATATTGTTTTATTATGGTTTTAATGATAGAAAGTCCCAATCCGGTAGAGCTGCTATCCGTGCCTTGCTTATAAAACCTGTTGAAGATTTTCTTTCCATCCAGAGGATTCATTGATCCGGTATTCTGAAAAATCATCCTGTCCTTTTCGGTAATAATATTTAAAATCCCATTTTGATGGTTATACCTGACTGCATTTTTAAGTAAGTTGGAAAGTAAAATATTGGCTAAGTCAGGGCTGAAGATAGTTTCAAATATTTCTTTGTCCAACAGGTTTACTTTAATCTCTTTGTATTCTATAAAATCTTCATAGCTACTGACCAGATCTTTAATCATCGCAGTAAAATTTACATGGGACAACGTACTGAACTGATTGTTCTCAATTTTAGACAGCATAAGCAGCGATTTATTCAGGCTTGCCATCCTTCCCATATCATTTTTGATGTCAGTAAAGAAATTCATATCCTTTTCATCAAACTGATCATTCTGTATTGCCAGATCTATTTTATTGATTGCAATTGCCAAAGGTGTTTGCAATTCGTGAGATGCATTTTCAATAAACTGTTTTTGTTGATTAAAGGCGAGCTCGTTACGATCAATCATTTCGTTGATCTCTCTATCCAGCTCTTCAAACTCTTTGATGGAATAGTTTGGAGACTCTTTATCAGAAGAAATCCCAAACTGATATTTTCTGAGCTTATCCAGAATACGGTAAAAAGGCTTCATCGCTTTGTGAAGTAAAAATCCGTTGATCCCGATAATGCTTATTACCAATAACAGATACAAAACAATCAGAGCTGTTGTAAGGTCATATACCAGCTCATCTTCTTCTACCGTGGACGTTCGGATAGTCAATTTCTGATACTTTCCAAACTGGTCTATAAAATCTGTCTCAAGAACTCTGTAAGGCTGCTCTTCATCATCGTATTCCATGTAATACATCTTATTAAAAAGCTTGTTCTTTTCCTGATGCTCTGCTGCAGAAATAGGATTGATCTTAAATTCATTAAAACCAAACTCATTATTCTTTAACAAGTGCTCATCCAGATATACTGCCTTAATAATCTGTATTTTTCTGTTTTTCAATCCATCATCCACATTATCATACACTTCGTCCAGAATATAGGCGTAAAATAATGCCGCCCACACTGCAATGATCAATAGCAGAATGGTTATCAGGTATTTTATGGTATAATATTTCAGAGAAACTTTCATCATACAAATTTATATCCTATTCCGTAAACCGCCTGAAAATCAGCTTCAGCGCCTAACGCTTTGAGCTTTTTACGAAGGTTTTTTATCTGTGAATAAATAAAATCCAGGCTATCCGCCTGATCAATATAATCGCCCCAGATTGCTTCTGCAAGCATTGTTTTTTGTAATGTTTTTTCAGGATGTATCACGAAATAATACAAAAGATCATACTCCTTACGGTTAAGGATCAATTCTTCATTACCTATCTTTACTTTTCTGTTGTCAGGATCCACAAAGATGTTTTTATAAGTGATTATATTCTCTCCATCCTGATTTTTCCTTCTGATGACCGATTTAATCCGGGCCATCAATTCTGCCAGGTGAAAAGGCTTGGCAAGGTAATCATCTGCCCCTATTTCCAATCCGCTTACTTTATCGTCGACAGAATCTTTTGCAGAAAGGATGATTACAGGATCTTTTTTGTGCATACTTTTAATTTCTTTAAGAAGATCCATCCCACTTCCGTCTGGCAGCATAATATCCAGGAGAATACAGTCATATTCATATGAAATGATTTTATCCAAACCTGAACTATAGTCAGAAGCGGACTCTACTATAAAGTGCTGTGCTTCAAGAAAGCTTTGCACAGTATTTCTTAATTCCGCCTCATCTTCAACAAGTAAAATTTTCATAGTAAGTATTATTCTGACTTTCTGATCAAATATATAAAATTATAACCTCCTGTTCCCGGGAGGCTATAATTTATCAAGATTAAAAATTATTTGTGATAGAACTACCATCCACATGAAAACTAAGCGTTTGCCCATTCAGCACATGGATTTTGTATTTATTCTTTATATCTTTTACCGATTCAATGATCATACATGGATGGTATATAGTAAGAAAAGTAAGTATATTTCTTCGGCTTTCTTTGTTGATTATATTCCAATTTACCATAACATAAAAATTTAATATAGTATTAGTCATCAATCTTACTAAAATTCCCATTTTTGTCGAATTTCAGGTCAACGCCATTGGATAGTTCAGCTTTATAAGACCATCTTTCTTTTTCAATTTTTATAATCGAAGTGTTTGGAAAGCTTTTAACCACATAATTTCTTATACCTGCAGGAATAAAGCCATACGGGAGCTTCTGATGCTTACCATCCACTTCCTTCCAGTTTCCCTGGCTGTCAAACTCTATTTTCACACCGTTGGAAAGGTATACTTTGTATTCGTCTACTCCATATATTTCACGGTCCTCTATAACGGAACCTACTGCAATACCTTTAAAATTTCCTGCCAGAAACTTCTTTGCAGTAACAGGTAATTGATTGGGACTGATTGCTCTATCCTGTGCAAATATGAAACCTGCTGATAAAACTAAGATAAAGGTTAGTAAGCTGGTGATTTTCTTTAAACTTTTCATAATATAAAATTTTATTCATTTATTATGAAGCAAAATTCTATATTAATTTAGGAAAGAATTAGGAAAAATGTAAGCAGCAAATTTTAAAGATATTCTTTGATTTGAAGAAGATGCTTAATGGTCTTTACATTTTCTTCTGTCCGGTTTTCGTTCAGGACATCAAAGAAAATAACATCCATTCCAAAATTCATGGCTCCTACCGCATCTGCAATCCAATCATCCCCTATCAAGATACTTTCTTCCTTATTCGCGTGTGCACGACCTAAAGAATACTCAAAAATTTCAGGATTAGGTTTCCTCACCCCCACTGCATCAGCACTGGTGATCGTATTAAAATAATGATCAATCCCTGAAAGTATACATTTTCTTTCCGTGACTTCCTTAAAGCCATTGGAAATAATGTGCATTGTATATTCTTTTGATTTTAGATAATCAAGAACATACAAAGCTCCCTCTACCAGTTCATTGTGATTAAGAATTTTATCCAGAAAGTGTTCTTCAAAATAATCTGACAACTGCTCATCTTCAACTCCAAAATGTTTAAAAGTATTAAGAAAACGGTGTTTTCTTAAATATTCTTTACCTATTATGCCGTCTCTGATTTTTTCCCATAAGCTCTCATTGATTTCATGATACACTTCATGAAATTCCTCGAAATCTATATTGTATTTGAGTGTTATTTCCTGCTTTTCGAAAAGATCCCTGATGGTAAGGTAAGCGTTCTTGCGATGATCCCAAAGCGTATTGTCCAGGTCAAAAAAAATGTGCTGAATTTTCATACAGCACAAAATTAATACTTTAATTTTTAGAGATCGAATAATTTTTATCTTTGATTTTTACTATTCCAAGATTTTTTGAAAAGTTGAGTAGAAAATCAACAGTTTGTTTTTTTGGTTTCAAAGTTTTCACTTTTAAGGAATCATTTTTTTTCATAGGCGAAACATGTTTATCCTTAAAACGGGAATTTTTTATAATTATTATCTGGTAAGGATAATATTATTCTCTTCCATGATTTTTCTCAGGTTGATCAGCGCATACCTTACACGTCCCAATGTAGTGTTAATGCTCATTTCCGTGTGATCTGCAATCTCTTTAAAGCTCAACCCATCAAAAAATCTTAACTTAATAACCTCTTGCTGATTCTGAGGCAGGTATTGCAGCATTCGCAATAAATCTTCCTGAATCTGATTAGTCACTAATTGATCTTCAATATTTTCTGAAGGCTCTCTGATTAAATCGAAAATAGAATATTCGTCAGTTTCAAAAGTTGTTTCCGAAACCTTGATATTTTTCGATTTCAATCTGAAATGGTCAATAATAAGATTATAGGCAATTCTTTTAGCCCAAAGAATAAATTTTCCTTCTTCGTTATAACGTCCTTCTTTCAACATCACGATGATTTTCATGAATGTATCCTGGAAAACATCATTAGCTAGGTCTTCATCATTAATTTTGTAAAAAATGAATGTAAACAATTCTCTCTGATGACGATGAATAAGAGTTGATAAAGCTCCTTCGTCTCCTTTTTGGTAAAGGGAAATTAATACGCAATCCGATTTTGATTTCATGACTTTCTTCTCAATATAATATATATTTGCCGACAGTTTTTCTTCCAGATATTTTATCTGGTTTTAGCTGTAAATACAAAACAGTTTTTCAGAGTAAAGTCCAATCAATAAGCAGTTCGTTTATTTATGGATGTAAATATAATAAAATTTTAATAACTGTTAACCTATTATTAATATTTAGAAAAAATTTTTAAAAAAAATCACTTAAACATATCATGAATGAAGACAGTTGGGATATTTAATGTAAAATTTACATTCACTCCTTTTAGCTGTTTTCCGTTCAATTCAGCGTCTCCAAAGGGAAAAGCATACCCTGCAGTCAAATCCAGCAGCCCGAATAAAGTAACCCCTACTTTGGGTGCAATATATTTATTGGTCCCTTCAACTCCTGCTAAAAAATAATAAGAGTGATAAAAATCTACATTTTTTTCAAAATTAAGCAAGACATCTGCCTGAATTTTGGGCATGATGGCAAATTTAGAATTAGTGGAACCCATTAATGCGGAAGCTCCTAATCTGTAAATAACATCGTCATTCTTAAGGAAAAGTAATTTTCCACCCAATTCTCCGAAGCTTTGGTTTTGATATGTATATCCAACACTAATCATTTTGTGCATGGTATATTGTGCACTTGCGTAGGTGGATAAAAAAAATACGGATACAACCGTTATTACCCATCGGAAATTCATCATCTTTTTATTTATTTAAGGTGTAAAATTAAAAAAAAACTGCCTTATCTTGTTAAAGATAAAGCAGTATAAATATCTCAAAGAAAAAATTAAATACCAAATGCTGTTTTAATCTCTTCTACTTTGTCTAATTTCTCCCAGGTGAAGAATTCCAGGTCTTTAAGCGTAAGCTCATTTTTATGACCTTTATTAAACGTTTTATCAGCAATGTAGTGTTCTTTACCCATATGCCCGTAAGAAGCTGTTTCCTGATAAATAGGGTTTCTTAATTTCAGATTTTCTTCAATTGCGTAAGGTCTCAGATCGAAAATTGCAGAAACTTTCTTCGCAATTTCCCCATCATGAAGATCTACTTTTGAAGTCCCATATGTGTTGATATACAGACCACAAGGCTCAGCAACACCAATTGCATAAGAAACCTGCACCAATACTTCATCTGCAACACCTGCAGCTACAAGGTTTTTAGCAATATGCCTTGTTGCGTAAGCAGCACTTCTGTCTACTTTTGAAGGGTCTTTTCCGGAAAATGCCCCACCTCCGTGAGCTCCTTTTCCACCGTATGTATCCACAATGATCTTTCTACCTGTAAGACCGGTATCACCATGAGGACCACCGATTACAAATTTCCCGGTAGGATTGATGTGATATTTGATCTGATCGTTGAATAAAGCTTTGATTTCCTCCGGCTGTTGAGCCACTACTCTTGGGATCAGGATATTTTTGATATCCTCACGGATCTTGTTCAACATTTCTTCTTCGGATCCAAAGTCATCATGTTGAGTAGATACTACGATAGAATCAATTCTTACCGGTTTATGATCGTCAGAATATTCAATAGTAACCTGGCTTTTCGCATCAGGACGTAAATAAGTAATTTCTTTATTTTCTCTTCTTACTGCAGAAAGCTCTTTTAGAATAGTATGTGCAAGGTCAAGTGCCAAAGGCATATAATTAGCGGTCTCATTAGTAGCATAACCAAACATCATTCCCTGGTCTCCTGCACCTTGTGCATTAGCCTTGCTTTCAAAAGTCCCATCTGCTACTTTTCTATCAACCCCCTGATTGATATCCGGTGATTGCTCATGGATCGCAGAGATTACCCCGCAAGAGTCTCCATTGAACATATACTCTCCTTTTGTATAACCTATTCCATTGATTACCTCTCTGGCAATGGTCTGAACATCAAGATAAGCATCCGACTTAACCTCTCCTGCCAATACTACCTGTCCGGTAGTAACAAGTGTTTCACACGCTACTTTTGAGGATTTATCGTATGCTAGAAAATGATCAATCAAAGCGTCAGAAATCTGATCCGCAATTTTATCAGGATGCCCTTCTGAAACGGATTCAGATGTAAATAAATAAGACATATTATTCTTTGTTTTATTAAATTAAAAATATGAGGAATAACGTGAATAATTGCATGGAAAGCTCAAAAAGAATACTGTTTTAGCTTTTTTTTATAGAGGTTGCAATCAGGTCAAATTTTTCCTCGTTTGTAAACAGGGGCAAAGTTAAGGACTATTTTTCAATAGCCAAAACTTTTAAGAAATAATTATAAATTTCTTGAAACAAGCGATTTATCCCGATTGAGTATAAAAAACTATTGTGGTTTTATGCTTACGAAATCTTTTGGACTTTCATTATAATTAAGTCTTTCTTTTAAAGAAGACTGGATTGAAGAAGACAATTCGTCAATAATCTTTTGTTTGAAAGTCGGTTTGTAATAAATGATGCTTATTTCCCTGTAAGGGAAAGGCTTCTTAAATCTGAAAACTTTACCTTTCTGTTCTTCAGAAAGCTGGCTTAAAGCCAATTCCGGCAGAATACTTATTCCTCCTACCTTATCAACCATATGAACCAGCGTCTGGATGTTGGAAGCAAGGAAGTCAAGATTTTTTGGCTTGAGTGTATTTTCTTTCAGATGACAAATGTTTTCAAACTGATTTCTCAAACAGTTCCCTTCTTCCAGAAGCCATACTTTTTCAACATTAAGCTCCTCAGGAATAATATAGGAATTCTTTTTATTAGCTTGTGTATCGGAACTGTAGATCATCAGCTCTTCATTGAACAGAAAATCCTGATAGAATTCATCCGCCGTATCATACGGAGTCGAAATAATTCCAGCATCCAGTTCCCCAGCCTTTAAAGCTTTGATAATACTGTCTGTTGTCATTTCCTTCACGTTCATCTGAATTTTCGGATTCTCATCAAGGAATTTGAAAATTTCTGTAGGTAAAATAAAGGAAGATACTGTAGGAATAATTCCCAGGTTAATTGTTCCTCCTAAAATGTTATTAAGCAGGTTTGCTTTATTTCTCAGCTCATTGACAGATTCTATAATCACCTTCGCCTGATCAATAATCTGAAGCCCTACATCAGTGGTACGGATCGGGTGCGTAGTCCTGTCGAACACCTTTACATCCAGTTCATCCTCAAATTTCTGTATCATCGCACTTAGTGTAGGCTGCGTAATGAAGCATGCTTGAGCTGCTTTCCCAAAATGTTTGTACTTATCTACAGCGATAAGATACTCCAATTGCTGAATGTTCATCTGATTAATATTATCTATTACAAAGATATGATGTTTTTGCTATAAGCAATTAAAAATTCAAGTAAATTTGATAATTCTTACATCCAAAAACACAACAAATAAATCAAATCTTAACTATATGGATTCTAAAAAATTAACATTAAGCAGCGGTGCTCCGTACTTTGAGCATCAGGATTCTCAGACGGTAGGTCCCAGAGGTCCTGTCCTATTGCAGGACTTTATTCTTCAGGAAAACCTTGCCCATTTCGTAAGAGAAAGAATTCCCGAAAGAATTGTTCATGCAAAAGGAAGCGGCGCTTATGGAACATTCACCGTAACACACGATATTAGTAAATATACCAAAGCAAAATTATTTTCGAAGGTGGGAAACTCCTGCAGAATGTTTGCAAGGTTTTCTACCGTAGGTGGTGAGAAAGGAAGCGCGGATACCGCAAGAGACCCGAGAGGTTTTGCATTAAAATTTTACACTGAAGATGGAAACTGGGATCTTGTAGGTAATAATACTCCTGTGTTTTTTATTAAAGATGCCAAAAAATTCCCTGATTTTATTCATACTCAAAAAAGAGTGCCGAAAACAAATTTAAAGAGTGCCACAATGATGTGGGATTTTTGGAGCCTGAATCCTGAATCCCTTCACCAGGTTCTGATCTTAATGTCCGACAGAGGTACGCCTCATGGTTACAGGCATATGCACGGATTCGGATCCCATACCTTCTCTATGATTAATGCAAACAATGAAAGAGTTTGGGTAAAATTCCATTTCAAAACAAAACAGGGAATTAAAAACTTCAACAATGAGGAAGCCGTAAAGATGGCTGGTGAAAATCCAGACTTTGCGCAGGAAGATCTTTGTAATGCTATAGAAAATGGTGATTTCCCGAAATGGACCTTATACATCCAGGTAATGACTGAAGAGCAGGCAAAAGATTTCAGATGGAATCCTTTTGATGTAACCAAGGTTTGGTTCCAGAATGACTTCCCTCTAATTGAGGTTGGAGAAATGGAACTGAATGAAGTACCTGTTAATTATTTTGCACATGTAGAACAATCCACATTTTCCCCTAGCAATCTGATCAATGGAATTAGTTTTTCTCCGGATAAAATGCTTCAGGGAAGATTATTCTCATATCCCGATGCTCACAGATACAGAGTAGGAGTAAATGCTCATCAGCTGGAAGTGAACCGTTGCCCTTTTGCTACCAACAATTACCAGAGAGATGGTTTTATGGCTGACTCCAGTGAATATGCTGATAAGCCTAACTACCATCCTAACAGCTTTGATGACATCAAGCCGGATCCTTCTTATAAAGGTTATGATTATGAACTTGATAGCGCTCATGTAGCTTTCTACAACAGAAATGAAAATGATGATGATCATTATACACAACCCGGGCTGCTTTATACAAAAGCAATGAATACTGAAGACCGGGAACGCCTTGTCCATAATATTGTGGGAAGCATGAAGGGGATTGACGGACCAAAGAGAGATGAAATCATAAATCGTCAGCTGTGTCATTTTTTCAGAGCGAATATTGAACTTGGCATGAAAGTAGCATCACAGCTAAATATCAATATCGATAGCAATATGATGAATCACATCAAATAAGCAAACAAAATAATATTTCAACAAAAAAGGAAAAAATATCAACTTTTTTTCCTTTTTTTTGTAAAAAAATGATAATTTGCAAGGGTTAGTATTTAAAGTGGAAAAATGAGTTACGAAAATATATTATTAAAAAAAGAAGATAAATTAGCTATTATTACAATAAACAGACCTGAAAGTCTCAATGCACTAAACGCTAAAACCATCCAGGAAATAAGTTCAGCTTTAGACGACCTGGATTTGGACAAGTCTTGCAGGGTGATTATTCTTACAGGAAGTGGTGAGAAATCTTTCGTTGCAGGAGCAGACATCAAAGAATTCAGTGATTTCGGACAGGAAAAGGCTGAAGAATTGGCAAAAAACGGTCAAAATTCTCTTTTTAATAAAATAGAAAATCTCTCTAAACCAGTCATTGCAGCAGTCAATGGCTTTGCTTTAGGTGGAGGTTTAGAGCTTGCTATGGCATGCCATATCAGATATGCTTCGGAAAATGCTAAATTAGGACTTCCGGAAGTAACCTTAGGACTGATTCCTGGTTACGGAGGAACGCAAAGGCTTCCTAAGCTTGTCGGAAAAGGTATTGCCAACGAAATGATCTTCTCAGCTAAAATGATTCCCGCTCAAAGAGCCAAAGAAATCGGATTGGTGAACGAAGTATATCCTATTGAAGACTTATTAACCAAAACAAAGGAACTAGCAAACGTTATTGCCTTCAATTCACCCATGGCAATTTCCAAGGCTATTCATGCAGTGAATTTATCGGATACGGATAAAGGCTTTGATACTGAGATTAAGTATTTTGGCGAGCTTTTTGAACTAGCTGATAAACAAGAGGGAGTAAGTGCTTTTCTGGAAAAAAGAAAACCTAACTTCTAAGATTATTTTTACAAATTATTTCGAAAAAAACAATGCTGCGGTATGAATAAGTTTGATAAAGCTTATCTAAAAATGGCTCAGGAATGGGCAAAACTTTCCTACTGTAAAAGAAAACAAGTAGGAGCTCTTATCGTAAAAGATAGGATGATTATTTCAGATGGTTATAACGGAACTCCTTCGGGATTCGAGAATTGTTGTGAAGATGCAGAGGGAAAAACACATTGGTACGTATTACATGCAGAAGCAAATGCTATATTAAAATTAGCTGCTTCTACCCAATCTGCAAAAGGAGCAACGCTGTATTTAACGCTTTCTCCATGTAAAGAGTGCAGCAAGCTAATTTTACAGGCTGGGATTGCAAGACTGGTATATATCAATGAGTATTCGGATGACGATGGGATATCATTCCTTAAAAACCATAATATTGAAATAGAACAAATTTCTGATTGTGAACTAAAAAAATAACACAAATGACTTGGGATGAAAAAATTAAAGATTTTGAAATCTTTCTTCGTTTCGAAAGAAATTTTTCAGAAAACACTCTAGACGCTTATGTTAGAGACATTAAAAAACTAAAGGAGTACGCTGAGGAAGACCTCGACAATATCGGACCGGATGTGATCGGATACGATAATTTACAGGAGTATATCTTCAATCTTTCCAAACAAAAATTCAGTGAGCGGTCGCAGGCCAGATGGATATCTTCTATCAAGGCTTTTTTCAAGTTCCTTCTGGAGGATGAAGCCCGTGAGGATAATCCGGCAGCATTGCTTGAAGGCCCTAAATTGGGATTATACCTTCCCGACACACTAAGCCTTATGGATATCAACAAGATTATCGGAGCCATTGAAGTGAACTCGGATCTGGGAAGAAGAAATCAGTGTATTGTAGAAGTACTTTATGGTTGTGGACTTCGGGTATCAGAACTTATTGATCTGAAAATTTCAAACATTAATTTTAAAGAAAATTACATTAAGGTGAACGGGAAGGGAAATAAAACCCGTTTCGTTCCTTTGGCTGATTACACCGCTGAATTATTGAACAGTTACATCAAAGAGGTGCGTTCTAAAAACAAGATCAACAAGAAATATGAAGATTCATTATTCCTGAACAGCAGAGGAACTTCCATGTCCAGAGTGATTGTATTTCTTATTATTAAAGAACTCACGGATAAAGCCGGTGTAAGTAAAAAAATATCCCCACATACCTTCAGACATTCATTTGCTACACATTTACTACAAAACGGAGCTGACTTAAGATATATTCAGGAAATGCTTGGTCATTCAAGCATTACGACAACTGAAATTTATACTCATTTAAAAACCGAAGAACTACGGGATGTCATTTTAAATTACCATCCCCGAAATATTAATATTGCTTAATGAAATTATTGAAATATTGTCCAAACTGTGGCAAAGAATCTCTACACTGGGATGGCGAAAAAAAATGGAGCTGCCCTCTATGCAATTTCACTTTATATAACAATGTAGCAGGAGCTGTGGCTGTTGTTATAAGATATGGTGATGAAATTTACCTGACAAGAAGAAACCGGGATCCTAAAAAAGGAAAGCTGGACCTAGCAGGTGGTTTTGTTGACCCGAAAGAAAGTGCAGAAGAAACCTGTAAAAGAGAACTTTTTGAAGAGCTACAGCTGAATATCGATATTTCAAATTTAAAATACCTTACCAGCCTACCTAATATCTATCAATATAAAGAGATCGACTACAATACGATCGATTTGTTTTATGAATACCGCGTGGATAAAAAATTCGAAGTTAACATTGAATTATCCGAAATATCGGAAGCACAGTGGATTCCACTAAAAGATATTAAACTGGAGGATATTGCTTTTGATTCTCAGAAAATATTTTTTAAGCAATATTTAAACAATCTATAATTACACAATTTAAAATATTGATAGCAGGGCCAAAGCTCTGCTATTATTATTTTACGACGCTACAAACCAGCGTATCAGTAAGTTTTTGATTTCAGCATTTCCTCGAAATAATTGATCAGCAGTTTTCGCTCTGCTTCGGATAAATTAGCCTCCTTATGATACACAATATATCCGGGCATCGGCATTGTCCTGCTTTGAAGTGTTGGAATAATACTGTTAAGCATACTTATCTTCAAATCTGAATTGTAAGTTTGCCAGATCGAAAAGTTCAGATGCTCTCTTCCATCATTAACATGGCTTTTTATAGACCATGATATAGGCGCTATATAAGAATACTTAGGATATACCGTTTCGTTGGAATGACAGTCATAGCAAGCTCCTTTTATAAGTTTAGTGATCTTTTCGGGTGTTTGTTTTGCATCTACAAAATTTACCTTATGATCAACGGGCATATTGGTCCTGTCTATAGGGATAAACTGAATGAGTGCAAAAACAACCAGGCTCCAGAATACAATCTTCTTTATCGTTTTCATACGTTCTCTATCTCACAGGTTGCAATACGGAATTACCGGACTTAAGTGCAGGATTATCCTTTTCAACAGGCTTTTCAACAACCGGTTTAGGAATATTTAATCCTTTTGTATCCAGCACTCTTGTATCCTTTAAATCCCATTCTTCATTGCTGTCCCATAAAGGTCTTACAACAACAGCTTTATAGAAAATATAAGAGTCTTCCGCAAACACGTCGTTCTGAAAGTCTGCTTCATCCCAATATTTATTATCATTGTTGTCAACCAGAACCCTTACAACATAATCTCCGGGTTTCAGAATATCGAATTTAACAGCGTCCCCCTTTGTATATTTCTGGTAAACCACTTTTTCAGATGTATCCAATAGCTGAAGCCAATAATTCGAAGCGGGGGCATTTTGGAGCTTGAATGCAAGGCTGCCGTAGTTCTCTACCTTATCTGCCTCAAAGTCAAACCGTTTTGATGTTGGGTTTTTATCATAGAATGACAGAACAGTTGTTTTAGGAACAACCAGCTGATATTTTTTTCCCGGAACAAAATCGGATTGAATCAGGATCTGATACGGATTGGTTTCGGAAATTTTTGCCGTGAAGTTCTGAGTCGTTAAACTATCACTTTTCAATACCCATTTATCCGTATTTATTTTATCAATGACGTAATTGGAAGTAATCCTGAAATCTGTTTTAGGAGGTAAAAGAGATCCGTCATTGTTGTCAAGGGTCATTCCGTTTTTCGCATTGTATTTATAAAAGACAGAAACCGTATCCTTTTTATTATCAGCATCATAACTAAACTTCAAATTTTCAGTAGTCGTCTGTCCTACATTGCTTTTCACCGCATCAAACCATATCTTTACAGAATCCGATTTAGGTCTGTGGGTTACTTTTATATCCTGAAGTTTATCATTAATAGAAAGAACCTTTACATTATCCGGCTTTCCTTCAAACGTCATTGTGATACCTCCCGGTGTTTCCTTCATCTCTACATACTTCAATGGTTTTCTCGATGGATATACTTTTAAGTTCAATCCCGAAATGGATTTTTCAAAGTCGATAGGCTCTTTCTGGAATCCTACTTTTTCTTTTCCGGGATCATACATGGAATTACCATTTTCATCTTCAAAGGCAATGATCTTGTATTTCCCCGGCGACAAATAATTAAGCTCATAATAGCCATCGTCATCTACCTTTGTGATATAGTAAGGTTTTTGTTTATAATTCATGGTATCCTGAACCTTGTATAAACCTACAACCATTTTATTTTCTGTGCTTGTTTCCTTTTTAAAGGATATTGCATCTCTTACATCACCACTGATATAAAGATCATCCAGTTTCTCACCCGTAGAAAAAGCAAAGTTGAAATAACGAAGTGTGTTAGACTCATTATTATCTACTATAGAATTTCCAAAATTAAAATTATAAGTGGTATTGGCCTGTAAGGTATCTTCCCACTGGATCAAAAGATATTTATTGGCAATATTCGAAGGTAAGATCCGCTTGATTTTTTTAATAGGCGGAGAGATAATTAAATTTTTGTTGATATCTTTCAGCGTTACATATTCATCAAAATCGATACGAAGTTCTTTAATATCTCTTCGAACATTTACTCTGGTTGTATCTATATTTGAGCTTAAAAACTTTGGAGCCAGCGTATCTTTAGGACCTCCTACCGGAGAACCTACTCTTGCACAGGACTGTACAAGAAAGCCAATAATGAATAGTAAAAAAAGTCTTTTCATGAATATGTTTAAGCAAAAGTAAACATTATTCTCCAAAAACTTCATGTCCATTTTTTAAAGAATCCTGATTATCGTTCATGACACTATGCAGTTTATCTTTTTGCACAGGAAAATCTTCAAATAATCCGGATAATGCCAATGCTGTATACACCCTGTTGGAATATTTGTTTCCAATGGCAACAATGGTCACCTTTGAATTTAACAAATGAGCAAAAACAGAATTCGTTCCATGCCACCATCCGTTGTGATAGGTAAGCTTCTCTCCGTTATCAAAAATCTTCATCCGGAAACCTAATCCGTAATTATTCATTCCGGCTTTTTCATTACTGTAAGGTGTAAAAACCATCTGCATAAGTTCCGGCTTTAAGAAATCCTTGGAAAACATTGCTTTTGAAAAATTAAAAAGATCCCTTGGAGTAGTATATACATTCTTGTCTCCGTAAATAAGGTCAAGTCTGTCCAAAGGATATAACTTACCTCGCCCGTAATAAAAGGACTGTGCAGCGGTAGGTATATCTTTTTCCTGGAAGATATAGGTATTTTTCATTTTAAGAGGATCAAATACCATTTCCTTCATCGCCTGAGGAAACGGAGTTTTTGTAATCTTCTCAATCAGCAATGCCAATAAAGCAAAATTTGTATTGCAATACATAAAACCAGTATCTGTGTCTCTTGCCAGTTCAGGTTTATATTTGATGATCATATTCAATACATCCTGATTGGTCATGAATGTTTTGGAAAGCTCAACGGGAACCGGTTGAATTTTAGTAATAAAATATTCGTATTTGGGCAGGCCGCTTCTCTGCGATAACAAGTTCTGAACGGTTACATTCGGATAAGGAAATCCCGGGAAATATTGTGTTAAATGATCAGACAATTTTATTTTTCCAGCCTCAATTAACTTCATCATCGCCATCGCCGTCATCGTCTTTGAAACAGAAGCAACATGAAGAGGTGTATTTTTATCAATAGGCATTTGATTCCCTTCTCTTCCAAAACCTCTGTAATTTTCATATAGAATGTCATCTCCTTTAGCAACAAGTATTCCACCACTTAAGTCACCGGCATCCCATACTTTTTTATAATACTGATCAATATATTGTACCAGAGAAGCTTTATTAGGCAATTGATCATCTGCTTTTGTAAAAACCTTGCTCAGGTCCACATTTCCGTAGTTGGGTAGGTTAGTAGTATTTTCTGCTACAGCTTCTTTAGTTTCGGATTTATTCTTACAGGAAAACAAAAATGCAAAAGCAGCTAAAAAAAGGACAAAATTATGCTTCTTCATGAGTATCAAAAATGAGCGGCAATTTAATAAAACTCAAAATAAATATTGACTCCTCAATACGAATTATGAATTATTTAACAGTATCGTTAAAAAAAATAAACTGCATTACACAGTTTATTCTTAATTGAGCCATTTTTAAAGTAAATAGTTTGTGTTCTTTGATATTTTTATCACGGGCAATATCACTGAAAAATGAGTAGCCCTTAACAATCTTATTATTCTTTCAGCACCTTAAAAGTACAGAATTTAACTCCTGTACCAGAAAGATTATCTATGATCACTTTATTTCCATCTGTCCCTTTAATAACTAATTTAGACACAACTCCTTCACTTGTCGTACAGTGAAAGGTGCCATCTCTAAATTCGTAAGTTCCGGAAAATGTTCCTTTAGGTGCAGAAGTTGAAAATGTCTGATCTTCATTAAACTGAATATACCAGCCCTTACCATCAGCTGGTAAAAATTGTTCTCCCAGCCTTGGTATCGAATACTCTTTAACAATCCACTTTCCCTGATAATTCGATTGTATCGCACTTGTTTCTTGATTTGATATGGTATCATTACTCTCAACAGTGCAAAAATTGAGAGAAAATAAGACTAATACCATCGGTAAAAATAACTTTTTCATAATTTGTATTTTGGTTAATTCGCTGTAATTATTAAACAAAATGACTCAATTCAATTAATAATTTAAGTTAGAATAGCATAATAAAAATAAATTATTTAAATTCAACTAACTGATTATCAGAAACTTAAATTAACATTCGCTAATGTAGTTATTTTTTTCAAGGAGGTCACTAATTATACAGCTATTTGAAAAGCCATTGTGAAAAATCTGTAAAAAATCGTGTAGCCATGGACATAATACAGCCTATGATATTTGTCAGTTTTATTCTTTTTACAGTATATTAATAATAAAAAAGTGCTATCAATTGATAGCACTTTTTTATTATTGTTTTACTCTTAACCAGCGAACTTAGCGACAATCTTATCCACAATAACCTGGGCCAATTTTTCTTTGCTTTGATGCGTCCATCCCGCTATGTGTGGTGTTACAATTACTTTTTCTGATTCCAGCAGATATTGCAGGTCTTCATTTTCCCCTGCCTCTAAGTTTTCAAAAGAAGATTTCTCAAACTCTAGTACGTCAAGACATGCCCCTTTTACTTTCCCAGCTCTTAAAGCCTCAACTAAACTTTTCGTTTCAATATTTTTCCCTCTTGCCGTATTTACAAAATAGAAATCATTTTTCATATCGGAAATGAATGGTCCATCGATCAGATAATAAGATTCGTCGGTCAAAGGAATATGTAAGCTTAAAACTTCAGCCCTTTCCTTCAGATCTTTTAAAGAAACTTGTGTAGCATATTCATCAGAAAGACCAGGTAAAATATCATGGAAAATCACAGTACAGCCAAAACCGGAAAGTCTTTTCGCAGTCGCCTTGCCCATATTTCCATAACCAATCAGCCCAACAGTTTTCCCTAGCAATTCATCACCTCTGTTTTCTTCGCGCAGCCAAATTCCGTTTTTCACTTCCTGGGAAGCTATAAACAGGCGATTCATAAGAATCAGCAACATTCCTACAACATGCTCTGCCACGGAGTCCCTGTTTCCTTCCGGGGAGTTAATCAGCTGAATTCCCAACTTTTCAGCGGCGGGAATATCAATATTCTCCATTCCTGCTCCTACTCTTGCAATGAACTTCAGCTTTTTCCCTTTTTCAAGGAAGTGCTTATCCAAAGGAATCCTGCTTCTTATAATCACACCGTCATAATGATGAATTTTTTTACAAACCTCATCATAAGAAGACGTAAAGTCTTCTTCCAGGATAAAATTTTTTGCGAGAAGCTGTTCCGTGATAAGGGGATGATTTTTATCTAAAAGAAGGATTTTCATAATATTTAAACACTGATGACACAAATTTTATTAACCAATAACACCAATTAGAATCACTGTGTATGCAATTCCGGATATTTCATTCTCAGAAATACCTGCTTTCATAATTTTTGATCATATGTTGGCAAAAATCAGTGGTGAAGTTTGTACCAACCACTTGTCTACTCGTATTTATTTCGGTTCCTGGAAAAGCTTTTTAAGCTCCACCGATTCCAGAGGTTTCATTCTACCGGAAAGAATCAATGAAAGTTCTTTTCTACGAAAAGCAGCAGCAAACCTTTCTTTTTCTTCTTCTGTTTCAGGAACCATTTCAGGAATAGGAATCGGACGATTAAATTCATCCACTGCAACAAACGTATAAATACCTGCATTGGTATGCATTTTCTTTTGATTGATGGGATCATCCAACCAAACATCAACATACACCTCCATGGAAGTAGAAAATGCCCTTGAAACCTTTGATTCCAGAACAACGACTCCACCTTCAGGAATAGGATGATTGAAAGAAACATGGTTTACGGATGCTGTCACTACTCTTCTTTCACAATGTCTTGCAGCCGAAATTGAGGCACAACGATCCATTTTTGCCAAAAGCTCTCCACCAAAAAGGTTTCTTAAAGAATTTGTTTCATTGGGAAGAACAATATTAGTCATAATCGTCAGGGATTCCGACGCTTTTTTTATTTTTTTTGCCATGTTGCCTTAGTGTTGTTTTGAGTGTTTTTAAGGTTTGCTCCTTTTTCAATCTGCTTTGGTAAAGAATCTTTTTTCAGGGAATCTAAAGTTTTCATCTGAACAGAATCTTTTTTAATCTTTACCGTATCTTTTACTATTCTTCTTGTTTTTGTCTGTACAGAAACACTATCGAATGATTTTTTCCCAAACAATAGTTCCTGCTGTGAGAATGCTACATACAAAATTCCTAAAACAGGAATAATGAACAGAAAGATCCAAAGAATAGATTTATTAAATTTATAATCGCTCTCTTTATTTTCTGAAACCAAAGGCTTCTGTGCACTATTAATATCCGAAAGCCTGATCTCTTCCAGGCCATAATATTCAGGATGGTTGGACTCCAGTCTTTTTCCTTTGAAATGGGCCTCACCATCTTCAATAAAAATTGTTCCCAGATTCTGAATTTCCAAAATCTGATCCGCCTGGAGTTTTTTCTTCCAGAAATCAGTCTGAATTTGCAATTCATTCTGTGCAGACTCAATTGAAATTTGTTTTTGACTACTTATAAAGGATACCAGTTCTTCTGATTCCACCTCATAATCTGACGCAAAGGCTATCTGACTGGAGGGAGGAAGTATACTTCCGTTTTCAGAGTTAATAATCGCTTTCGAGTTCTCCAGAGAAAACACGCCAAACGCTGGAACTGTAACAGAACCAAATTGTTTCAGATATTCTAGAATGTAAGCTGAAATATTCATCTGGCAGCAAATTTATAACTTTTTCAGGACTTTTTATGACATTTATTTGGATAAAAAAAGACTGCCTGAGCAGTCTTATCATATATAATTTCCGAGTTTAAATATCTTTTTTGCATATTTCAAAAAAAACAACAACTATTTTTACATTATTCTTATTGTATTTTCCAACTTATTCCAAACATAAAATTAATTCCCGCTTGTGAAAAATAATAAGGCTCACCGCCATACACAGCACCGTTATTGACATATTTTTTATTGAAAATATTATTAACCAAAAGCTTTAAAGCAATATCATTGTTGGCAATCCTGAGCTGATATTGTGCATTAAAATCGGTAAGAAAGTAATCTTTAAGCTGTAAATTCGGATCTTCAGTGTTATCAAGATATTGTTTTCCGACATATTGATTCATCAATGAAAACTGGAAATTTTTATCAGGATTAAATTTTAATCCCAGATTAGCAACAACATCAGGAGAGAACGAAATCTGTGTATTTCCCAATTCTTTAACAACCGTTTTATTTTCTATTTTAAAGTCCTGGTTCCTATTTTGACTTAAACTAACATTCCCTGAAATCTCCCATTGCTTTGAAACTTTTGCGACTGCCCCTATCTCAATACCTCTCCTATAGCTTTCACCCGAATTTGTACGGATAAAAGCTCCAACATTATTCAGTTCTCCGTTAAGCACCAGCTGATTTACATAATACATATAATACAAATTAGCCGTCAATGAAATAATACCAAGCTGTTTTTCAAACCCTGCTTCGAAATCATGAAGCTTTTCAGCTTTCACTTCATTATTGGCAATAAGATCGTCCCGGTTCGGTTCCCGTTGAGCATGTGCATAGGATAAAAATATTTTACCATTTCCTATTCTGTAGTTTATCCCTGCTTTCGGATTGAAGAACAACCAGTTTTTCTTGATATTGGCACCTTCATCATCACCTTCCAATAAAATCTTTGTATCGTAGTCAATATTTCTAAGCTGCAAATCTCCAAAGAACTCAAAATCATTGACCCTAAACAAAGCTTTTGCAAATCCTGCCACCTCATTTTTTACCGAACGCCCTCTGTAATACTCATGCTCATCAATAGGAAAGAACACACCCGTCACATTCCCATAATGTCTTCCATAGTACTGATTTGCTACGGCACCGAAATTAAGATCCAGGTTTTCGTATTTTCCGTAAAGGGTTGAAACAATTCCGTAAAAATCATTGTTCAGCCATTTCTTTCTGATAAAATCTGATGTTTCTATGGTCTGCCCTCCTTCTATGATATTGGGTAAATTATACCTTGAAAACGGATCTCCCTGCTTATAATTTTCATAATACCCTTTTCCTTTGGTATAATGCAAAGTTGTCTCTAAATTCCAATGATCATTAAACCCCTGTTCCCATAATAACTGATAATGATTTTGCCTGTAGTTATCAGTTTCATTATTGTAAAAACCTGTGATATTCCCATCAGCGCCATAAATTGCACCTGAATAATTAAACTTCGGATCTGTCTCCCATGTTTTCCTGTCTATCCCGTTCCAGGCCTGATATGTTTTCTCCTTCCCTCCAAAAGCCATCAGACGAACCCTTGTTTTTCCTTCTTCAAATAAGGCAGTGAAATTATAAGAATCTAATCTTGATGAAGCCCTGTCAATATATCCGTCAGAACTGATGTGGGTATACCTACCCATTAATGACAGACGATTATTCCAAAACTTTCCGGAACCTACCTCAGCAGAATATTTATAGGTATTAAAAGACCCGTAACTGTCATCTGTTTTTACATAAAACTTATCTTCCGGATCTTTGGATATAACATTGATACTCGCACCGAAAGCCGAAACCCCATTATTGGAAGTTCCTACTCCTCTCTGAATCACAATCTGTGATGCCGAGCTTGTCAAATCCGGGACATTCACAAAAAAAGTACCCTGGCTCTCCGAATCGTTAAACGGAACTCCATTCATCATAACATTTATTCCCCTTCCTGCAACTCCACGAATTCTAAAACCAGTATATCCCACCCCGTTTCCGGCATCTGAAGTGGAAATTACAGAAGTCTGATTTTTTAAAAGTATGGGAAGATCCTGTCCGAGGTTCCTGCTGTCCAGGTCTCTTTGTACATTAATGATCTCCTTTGCAACGGGAAGTCTCCTGGTAAAATTAACCGCTTCAATTTCCTTGATTTTTAAGGAATCTGTATTTTGGGTTTGGGAAAAAGCCATTGAACTGGCAGTAAGCCCTAAAAAAAATAATCCTTTCATTCTATAAATTTTAAAATTTAATGAATAAAAGGGGATCAATAAGATATTATACAATTCCGGCAAAAGCCAGAGCGTCCCTAAACAGCATTACCTGTTCCAGGTTCAGTGGGTATAATCTCAGCCTGTAAAAGCACCCCTTTATTTCAGCCGCGAAATTACAAAAAATATATGAGATTGGGAGGCATGTGGATACCTGGGGCTCACATTTCTTAGTACGCTTTATTCTTCGAATCTATATAATAATAGTTTGTTCCGTCTTTTGTTACTTCAAACATCTTTCCCAATTTCCAACTGAAATTTCTTTTAATATTGGAATACTCGAAAGGGATCACAATTTTATTATGAACATCAATTACTCCAAAGCGGTCATTATGAGAAGCGACGATCATAGGATCAGAAACATCATCTCCTTCCATGATATGCAGATATTCATATTGAGGATAGATCTGATATTCTCTGTAATCAGCAGCATTCATAAATTTTGAAGGTTCAATAATTCCGTAAAAGCCATTTAAAATATAGGCTTGATATTGTTGCTGTTTAAATTCCATCTTACATTGTCCCAGATCGGAATTTTTATACTGATATACTCTTTTTCCGGTTTGATCTATTCTATAAGAAATCAGATCTTTTTCAACTGTAGCATATTCTTTTGTTCCGAATTTTCTGACCTTTTCATTAGGGGAGTACAGTAAATTACAGTCTTCAGCAAAAAAAACAGCAATATGGTATTCAGGCTGAATAATGAATTTTCCTTTTTGGTTCACATAACCGAATTTGCCATCCTTCTTTTGTGGAATCAGAACAGGAATCTCGTCATTAATAACAACCAGATCGGGATTGATTTTTGGTTCGGATGCTTTTTTAACAACCGCTTTGGAAACTTTTTTAACCGGATATTTCTTCACAGATTTAGCCTGTGAAAAAACAAAAATCGAAATAAAAAGGGATAGCAAACCCATTACATTTTTCACTTTCATCATTTATTTTTTGCAAAAGTACAGCCAAAATAGAAAATATAAAAATCATATTTATAAAGAATCTAAATAATTTCATCCTTATAAAATATTAAAAATTCGTACTTTTGGGAGCATTTTTAAATGTTTGATAATTTTAAAACGTCTTTGGAATACAAGATTTGATATTGATATGATCAGAAAGTTTTCCAACGTTACAAAGAGAGTTTTTGCGGCAAGACAGACTACAGGTAAGCCATTTACACTTTTCGATAAGGTCCTTTATACTTAGCTTTGGCATGAAACATTATCTTTCATTTTATAAAAGCAATGTAGATTGTACTTATTTTAACCGGTCCGTGTTACATATCAAAATGCAAAGCTCAAAAACGGCATATTATGGTTTAATTCTGACTGGTAAGGAAAAGTGGCGTTATCAATCTACCTTTAATTAATATTGAAAAGACTTCTATATGAATAATTATAAGGATTACATCAAAGAGATTGAGGAAAGAAAAAACCAGGGGCTTCATCCAAAGCCGATTGATGGTGCAGAATTGCTAAGCGAAATCATCGCACAAATTAAAGACCCGGCTAATGCAGACCGAGCAGATTCTCTTAAGTTTTTCATCTACAATACCCTTCCGGGAACGACCAGTGCAGCAGGTGTTAAAGCAAAATTTTTAAAAGAAATCATTCTGGGCGAATCTGTAGTAGAGGAGATATCACCTGCATTTGCTTTTGAGCTTCTATCTCACATGAAAGGTGGTCCTTCGATTGAAGTACTCCTTGATCTTGCTTTAGGAAATGATATTTCTATCGCAAAAGAAGCAGCAAACGTTCTTAAAACACAGGTTTTCCTTTATGACGCAGATACCAACCGTCTGAAAGAAGCATTCAATAATGGTAATGAAATCGCACAGGAAATTGTTGAAAGCTATGCAAAAGCTGAGTTTTTCACAAAATTACCAGAGATTGCTGACGAAATCAAGATTGTTACTTATATTGCCGGTGAAGGTGACATCTCAACAGACTTACTTTCTCCGGGTAACCAGGCTCACTCCAGATCTGACCGTGAGCTTCATGGTAAGTGTATGATCACTCCTCAGGCACAGGAAGAAATCAAAGCTCTGCAGGCACAGCATCCTGACAAAAGCGTAATGCTTATTGCAGAAAAAGGTACTATGGGTGTAGGTTCTTCAAGAATGTCCGGAGTAAATAATGTGGCTTTATGGACAGGTAAGCAGGCAAGTCCATATGTACCGTTTGTAAATATTGCCCCGATTGTTGGAGGTACAAATGGTATTTCTCCCATATTCCTTACAACCGTAGATGTTACAGGAGGTATAGGTATTGACCTTAAAAACTGGGTGAAAAAACTGGATGAAAATGGCAATCCTCTTCGTAATGAAAATGGAGAGCCTATCCTTGAGGAAGCCTATTCTGTAGCTACAGGAACTGTACTTACAATCAACATTAAAGAGAAAAAATTATATAAAGGTGATCAGGAGCTTATTGATATTTCGAAGGCTCTCACACCTCAGAAAATGGAGTTTATTAAAGCCGGAGGCTCATATGCCATTGTTTTTGGTAAAAAACTTCAAACATTCGCTGCACAACTTTTAGGAATAGAAACTCCTCTTGTTTTTGCTCCTTCAAAAGAAATTTCCCATGAAGGGCAAGGCCTTACGGCAGTAGAAAAAATATTCAACAGAAATGCTGTTGGAACAACACCAGGTAAAGTATTACATGCAGGTTCTGATGTTCGTGTACAGGTAAATATCGTTGGATCACAAGATACAACAGGTCTTATGACTTCTCAGGAACTTGAGTCGATGGCGGCTACAGTGATCTCTCCGGTAGTAGATGGTGCATACCAATCAGGATGTCATACCGCTTCAGTATGGGATAAAAAAGCTCAGGCAAACATTCCTAAACTTATGAAGTTCATGAACGAGTTCGGATTGATTACAGCCCGTGATCCTAAAGGTGAATATCATGCAATGACCGATGTAATTCATAAAGTTCTTAATGATATCACGGTAGACGAATGGGCAATTATCATCGGTGGTGATTCTCACACGAGAATGTCTAAAGGTGTTGCTTTCGGGGCTGACTCTGGAACAGTAGCCCTTGCCTTAGCCACAGGTGAAGCATCTATGCCGATTCCTGAATCTGTAAAAGTTACCTTTAAAGGAAACATGAAAGAACACATGGATTTCCGTGATGTGGTTCATGCAACACAAGCTCAGATGCTGAAACAATTCGGTGGAGAAAATGTGTTCCAGGGTAGAATTATTGAAGTCCACATCGGAACTCTTCCTGCTGATCAAGCATTTACCTTTACAGACTGGACTGCTGAAATGAAAGCAAAAGCATCCATCAACATTTCTGAAGACAATACCCTGATCGAATCATTGGAAATCGCAAAAAGCAGAATCCAGATTATGATCGATAAAGGAATGGATAATAAAAATCAGGTTCTTCAGGGATTGATCAATAAAGCAAACAAAAGAATTGCAGAGATCAGATCCGGGGAAAAACCGGCTTTAACTCCTGATGCGAATGCTAAATATTACGCTGAAGTTGTTGTAGATCTTGATGTTATTGTAGAGCCGATGATCGCTGACCCTGACGTAAACAATGAAGACGTTTCCAAAAGATATACACATGATACCATCAGAGCTCTTTCTTATTACGGAGGAGAGAAAAAGGTAGATCTTGGATTTGTAGGATCATGTATGGTTCATAAAGGAGATTTAAAAATTGTTTCCCAAATGCTAAGAAACCTTGAAAAACAGCAAGGTAAAGTAGAATTTAATGCTCCTCTTGTAGTAGCTGCTCCCACTTATAACATCATTGATGAACTTAAAGCTGAAGGGGATTGGGAACTACTGGAAAAATATTCTGCCTTCGAATTTGATGATAATGCTCCTAAGGGAGAAGCCCGTGTAGAATATAAAAACGTAATGTACCTTGAACGCCCGGGATGTAACCTTTGCATGGGTAATCAGGAAAAAGCAGCTAAAGGAGATACTGTACTGGCAACTTCTACCCGTCTTTTCCAGGGAAGAGTAGTTGAAGATTCAGAACGTAAAAAAGGAGAATCCCTGCTTGCATCAACACCTGTTGTCGTTCTATCTTCTATCATTGGAAGAATTCCTAATATAGATGAATATAAAGCTGCAGTTGAAGGTATTGACCTTACTAAATTTGCTCCACCTATTAAAGAGCTTGTTCAGGTTGGTCATTAAGAGCTTGAAATAATAAGTCGAAGGACTCTTTTATATGATAATTTAAGAAAGGTTTTAATCTATTGGATTGAAACCTTTCTTTTTTTATTTAGAATCTTTCCATTTAAGAGTGAATAGAATTATTTTAACCTAGGTCAACAACTCAAAATTTATTTTTTCCTTAACTTGATAGGTATTAAAAATAGTAATGATTCATCTTATTTATGCCATTTTTGGAAGGTAGGAATAGTATTTGATGATTTGCACTCGAAGAATTTCCGCTTCTTATTTTTAAATTAAATCCGGAAAAAAAATTGAAAAAGAAAAATTAAAATAGATATGACTTTCGACATTGATATGATCAAAAAGGTGTACGAGCGTTACCCTGAAAGAATTGCTGCGGCAAGACAAATCGTTGGAAAACCTCTTACACTTTCAGAAAAAATCTTATACACCCACCTTTGGGAAGGAAATGCAACTACAGCACATGAAAGAGGAAGCTCTTACGTAGATTTTGCTCCGGATAGAGTAGCTATGCAGGATGCAACAGCACAAATGGCACTTTTGCAGTTCATGCAAGCCGGCAAAGCCAAAGTTGCCGTTCCCTCTACTGCCCATGCGGATCACCTGATCCAGGCCAGAGTAGGTGCAGAAGCAGATTTACAGGAAGGTATTAATAAAAACTCTGAAGTTTTCAACTTTTTGAGTTCTGTTTGTGATAAATATGGAATCGGTTTCTGGAAACCTGGAGCCGGTATTATCCACCAGGTAGTACTGGAAAATTACGCCTTCCCTGGCGGTATGATGATTGGTACTGATTCGCATACGGTAAATGCAGGAGGACTTGGGATGGTAGCCATCGGAGTAGGTGGTGCTGATGCTGTAGACGTAATGGCAGGAATGGCATGGGAGCTTAAAATGCCTAAGCTAATCGGTGTAAAATTAACCGGTAAAATGAGTGGCTGGACTTCTGCAAAAGATGTGATCTTAAAAGTAGCAGGAATCCTTACTGTAAAAGGAGGAACAGGATGCATCGTGGAATATTTCGGAGAAGGAGCAGAATCTCTTTCTGCAACAGGTAAAGGAACCATCTGTAATATGGGAGCTGAAATTGGAGCTACCACTTCTACTTTCGGGTATGATGACTCCATGAGAAGATATCTGGCTGCTACAGGAAGACAGGATGTTGTGGATGCTGCTGATAAAATTGCTGAACACCTTACTGGTGACGCCGAAGTATATGCAAATCCTGAACAATATTTTGATCAGGTAATTGAAATCAATCTTTCTGAGCTGGCTCCGCACTTAAACGGACCATTTACTCCGGATTTAGCAACTCCTGTTTCTGAGTTCAGAGCAAAGGCAGAAGCTAACGGATGGCCTTTAGAGGTTGAATGGGCACTGATCGGTTCTTGTACCAATTCGTCTTATGAGGATTTATCAAGAGCTGCTTCTATTGTTGAGGATGCTGTGGCAAAAGGAGTAAAACCTAAAGCTATTTTGGGTATCAATCCAGGATCCGAGCAGGTGAAATTCACTGCAGAAAGAGACGGTTTCTTAAATTCATTCAGAAAATTTGAAAACGCAAGAATCTTTACAAATGCCTGTGGACCTTGTATAGGGCAATGGGACAGAGAGGGAGCTGATAAAGGAGAGAAAAACTCTATTATTCACTCTTTCAACAGGAACTTTGCAAAAAGAGCGGACGGTAACCCGAATACGCATGCTTTCGTAGCTTCACCGGAAATGGTAGCTGCTGTAGCAATTTCAGGAAGACTGGACTTTAATCCTATTACCGATACGCTTACTGCAGAGAATGGAGATCAGGTTAAACTAGACGAACCGAAAGGATCTGAGCTACCGGCAAAAGGGTTTGCTGTAGATGACAATGGGTATCAGGCTCCATCTGAAGATGGTTCTTCAGTGGTAGTAAAAGTAAGCCCTACATCAGACAGACTTCAGTTATTAGAAGAATTCCCTGCATGGGATGGTAAAAATATTACAGGAGCTAAAGTTTTAATCAAGGCTTTTGGAAAATGTACAACCGACCACATTTCTATGGCTGGACCATGGTTAAAATATAGAGGACACCTTGATAATATTTCCAATAACATGTTAATCGGAGCAGTAAATGCTTATAATATGGAAACAAACCATGTTAAAAACGAATTAACGGGTGAATACGGTGAAGTTCCGGCTGTTCAAAGAGCTTATAAAGCGGCAGGTATTCCTACCATCGTTGTGGGTGACCAGAATTATGGTGAAGGATCATCAAGAGAACACGCAGCAATGGAGCCGAGACATCTTGGTGTAAAAGCAGTATTGGTAAAATCATTTGCAAGAATCCACGAAACCAACCTTAAAAAACAAGGGATGCTGGGATTAACTTTCGCTAATGAGGCAGATTATGATAAAATCCAGGAAGACGATACTGTTAACTTCTTAGATTTAGATCAGTTTGCTCCCGGAAAACAATTAACACTGGAATTTGTACATGCTGACGGAACCAAGGATATTATTATGGCTAACCACACCTATAATGATCAACAAATCGACTGGTTCAAAGCTGGTTCAGCATTGAATCTTATTAAACAGCAAGAGGCATAAATAGATTTATGCCCCGATAATAAAAAAAACATCCCGGTCGGGATGTTTTTTTTATTTATATGTATACTTTATATGATAACCTTCAATTTTTATAGGAATATGTAATAAATCTATATAATAAGTTGTTTTAATAATAGTAATAAAATATCATGAAAACACTTCTTTACACTCTTCTATTATTTTCCTGCTTTGTTCAGGCTCAAAAAAAACCATCTGATTTCTTCCCTACTCCAAAAACAAAAGTTTTAGTGGTTGGTTCATTCCATTTTGATTATCCTAATCTGGATGCCCATAAAATCAAAAAACAGGACCAGATCGATGTACTATCTCCTAAAACATCCAAAGAGGTTACCGATCTGGTAAATTATATTAAGAAGTTCAGGCCAACAAAGATTGCTATTGAAGCTTCACCCGAATGGAACGCCAATCAAAAACTCAAAGAGTATAATGAAGGAAAACACCATGATAAAAGAGACGAACGGTATCAGCTTGCCATGAGAATTGCCAATAAACTGAAGATCAATGAACTATTCAGTGTAGACGCCTCTTCCGTATTAGAAGACCTTACGGAAAAGTTTGGAAAGACTGACTCACTATATTTTAAGAAACTTACAGAGGGATATGATTATAAAAGTGATGACCCCATTTCTCAAAATTTTACTGATTTCTATAATCATTCAGAAGCCAAAAACTTTAGCTCACTTATGAACACCTTCCAATATCTTAACAGCAAAGAATATCACGAATATGGATATGGCGCTTATCTGAGTGGAGATTTTAAATTAAGGGATTATGACGGAGCTGATATACTTGCCATGGATTGGTATAGCAGGAATCTGAGAATATTCCGTAATATACAGAATATTCCGCATCAAAGTGACGACAGAATTCTAGTAATCATAGGAAACGGACATGCAGCAGTCCTCAGACAACTTTTAACCTGCTCTGCAGAATATGAATTCACAGAATTTTCTTCTTTATAAATATAAAGGCAGAGATTTAAGTTGAAATCTCTGCCTTTGTTATATGGCTTTATGCTTCAAAGCTTCCAGAGCATTTAAAACTTAAATTCTACCCTTGCAAACAGAAATCGTCCTCCAATACCATATTGGGAAACCTGTCTGGAGTATACAAACTGATTATCTGCTGTCAGGGAATTGATTAGTGGATTTTTGGAAGGCATCACATTGAATATATTATTACTTCCAATGGTTGCAGATATATTTTTACTGAAGTCATAGCCTACTGAAAGATCTGTTACAAAACGATTATTCAATACAAAGTGTTCCTGTTTTCCTACTACACCATCAAAATTAGCATCCAATACATCAGCGTCGGTTACTTTTCCAAAGAAAGAATTCCTCAATAAAATATTAAATCCGGAAACTCTAAGATTATTGGATAGAGTTGCTTTTACACGGGGTACAGCTTCTTCAAAATAAATCCTGTTAGGCTCAGAAAAGTAACTGTCTATCTGGCTAACTAATTTTGGGGAGGCATGAATATTTCCTATTCTTCTGGTCTGATTCAGATTGAGCCCAAAGTTATTTTCCAGATTAATTCCTGAACCTAAATTGGATGTCTGGGAAATGGTAAGATCAAGCCCTTTGGTCTGGGAATCTACAGCATTCGCAAAAAAATTGGCGGCACTAGCTCTTGCAAGGTCAAAAGCATCCTGCAGAATCGCCTGATCCGATCCTTCAGGAAAATCTACACCTCTAGTACCTTTAGGTCTGAAAAACAAATCAGTGAGCACTACTCTATCTTTAATTTTAATATAATAAACATCTGCTGTAACCACAAGATTCAAATTTGGAGCTTTCCAAGTAAGTCCTGTACTGTACGACTGAGAGGTTTCCTGTTTCAGTTTTGGAATCCCAAGCGCCTGTGCAGCCTCGGAATTATTCCTAAAAGTTCCTACCTGGGTAGTATTACCCTGTTGAATTAAGGTTGATGTTGAGCTATAATAGATCTGGGCTAATGAAGGGGCTCTAAAACCTGTAGAAACAGCACCTCTCCAATTAAAATTATCAGCCAACTTCACATTAGTCGCTAGTTTATAATTAAAGGTAGATCCAAAGTCTGAATAGTTTTCATAGCGCAAAGCACCTTCTACCAGCCACCAATCCGTTGGTTCCAGCTCCACATCTACATATCCGGCCACACTATTTCTATTTCCGGAAACAGCATTATCCGGACTAAATCCCGGAAATACCTGGGAACCGGCAGGTCTTGTTACGCCAAAAAAATCAGTCACAAGCTCATTTTTTGGAGTATTTACGGTCACTACATTTCCATAAATATCATAAGAGGCATAAGAATTCTCGTTACCGGCATTCACCTTATAATTTTCATAACGGTATTCCCCTCCAAATGCAATGTTCAGCCCATGCAATACATCATACTTTTTGGAAAAGTCAAGGTTTAGGGTGTTTTGCAAAAACTCAAGTCCACCTGCATCAAATCTTCTTGGAGAGTTGTTGACCAATGAAGAATTAAAAGTATTAACAACTCCAAAATTGAAAGTATTCTTTCCAAAAGTGTTACTGAGATCTATATTCCAGTCATTCCATTTTCCTTTGATCCCAGCTGCATATGAATAATCATTAATGGTAGACTCAATCTGTGGCAGATATCCGTTGGGTGTTATAAAATTGATATTTCTCTCGCTATTAGGCAAACGGAAAAAACCTCCGGCATTCCCCAGCCTGTAGCTATATCCTCCAAAAGAATACACCTTCCAGTCATCATTAATCGGCATTTCCGAATTATAATAGACCTGTGCTGACTGCAGTTTCGATTGTCCAGCTCTGATACTGAAATCTTTTCGTTGAAGTCCTCTATATGCAAGTTCATCATTGGTAACATCCCCTCCTAATAAACCCTGTAAAGTTGAAATGTTATTGGCGTTTGCAATTTTATTCTGTAAATCAGATGAAAAATAATTTACTTTTGTTGCATATTGTTTAATCGTATTGATAATTTGCTGGCTATTGGAAGTATTATTTATATTCTTATAAAGCCCGTCTATATCTATCCCATCTTGAGCAGCCCTGTAGTTAATAGCATTATAGGCATTGTATATATCGCCATTCCTCACACCAGCTCGGGAATAAGGATCCCGGTATTGGGTTGATGTGGTAATATTGAAGAAACCCTGTTTTCCAAGTTTGAATCCATAATTCAGGTCTAAAGAGATGGTTTCTCCATCCAGTCCACCGGAAAAATTGTTGGTAACCGGTGAAGCATATCCTCCCAAAAATAACTGACCGGATAACCCCAATCTTTTTTTAAGACCTAAATTGACAACTCCTGCAATAGCATCAGATCCGTATTGAGCAGAAGCACCATCCCGAAGCACTTCAATTTTATCCAGAGCAAAAGCCGGAATAGCATTAAGATCCGTTCCCACCGAACCCCTACCTGGTGTAAGGGTTACATTGATGAGTGAAGACTGATGCCTTCTTTTCCCATTAAGTAAAACTAAAACCTGATCGGGACCTAAACCCCTCAACTGTGCAGGATCCACAAAATCCGTCCCGTCATTTACAGTATGCGATGTGGAGGAAAAAGAAGGGACAATATAGTTTAGAGCCTGGCTTATATTATTAACCGGGCTTTGTTTCAATATTTTTGAAATGTTAATAACGTCTACCGGAACCGGAGTATCTGTTAATGATCTACCTGATCCTCTTGAACCGAGAAGAACAACCTCATCGATTTTTTTTGATTTTAGAGTATCAGACTGGGCGAAGTAAAACGTCGAAATTAAAGTGGCCGAAGCAATGATACTTCTATTTTTAAAATGGCGCATGTGTTTTATTTTTAAATTTTTATTATAATTTTTTTGTTTGCTTAAAATTTTAAGCAAAAAGTATCCTGTAACCTTGAAAACACAAGGCTAAAAGAAAAATGATAAACGGTTTTATTAGTTAATAGAAACCAGAGGCTAAGAACAACAACACATACACATCACGAAATGCCATGAGTGATCACCAGCATACAGAAGCTTTGCTTCGATATCTGCCGGGCAAAAAGTCAAATTCATTGTGCTGTAATTTTCCCTGTTCTTAAACATTGGTTTTAAATTTTAAACAAAAATTGTAAGATGGGAATGAATAGAAAAACATTTTTTCCGGAGCTTGCCGGCTTATCTATTTCAGCACCTTGCTTGTTTTGCAGGTTGCTATCCCATCTATGAGATTCTTGATAATTGTGAGGCAAAGATATAACTATTTTACAAATAAAAAAATAATTTGTAAAATTTTTAAATTAATCGCAAAACCAAGTCGTATGATGATGCAATATGATTATATTCTATTGTGAGGTATTTCATGGAATAAAACAACCCTCTAAAAACTTTCCTTGTAACATTTTTTTATTTTAAACGTCTAACTGAATAGTAGTAAAAACCATTATGAAAAAAATTGTACTCGTTTTATTTTCCTTAAGCATTATTGTCACAAAGGCTCAGGAAAAAACCAACAACCAGGTCAAGGAAAAGCAGATCGAAGGCGTTGTAATTACCAAAACTAAAAAAGCCGTTGAACAAAAGGCAGACCGTACTATTTTTGATTTTTCAGAACAGCCCCAGCTGAACAACGGAAATGTTTTAGAGGGTATCAAAAAACTTCCGGGTCTGGTGTCTACTGATATTGCCGGTATGATGTATCAGGGAAAGATCCTTGATGTTTATCTTAACGGACGCCCTTTAAACATTACTTCCAATGAACTTAATTCATTTTTGGAAGGGATGCCTGCCAATTCTGTAGACCGAATTGAGGTGATCACTCAACCTGGCGCTGAATTCCCGGCAACTTCCGGGGGCGCAATTATGAATATCATTACGAACAAAAATGCTAATAAATATCTTACGGCAACTTATTCAGGAAATTATTCATTTACCAACTACGGTAAGTTGAGAAGCAGAACCAGCAACTCTTTAAATTTAAACGCCCGTAATAAATATTTCGGATGGCAGCTGAACATCGGACAGAACTATCGGGAAAGTATGCTGAATTCGAATCAAAATGATTTATTATTAAGCAATACGGATAGAATCGGCCGTGGTTATTTCGCGAAATCAGGCTTAACATTTGATCTGGGACAGGACAGATTATTATTAAATTACGATATCTATCATAATAAAAACAGCAATTACACAGATAGTAACGGTTTTGCTGACCTACCGTACATTCCTGTTAAAGACAGTATCAGGGAAGGATATTTTCATGCATTTGATGCCGCCTACACGAATAATTTGAGACAGGAAGCGGTAGTAACCTATCAGAAACGCTTTAGTGATAAATCTCAAAAACTGGATTTCCAGTTCGGATATACCAAATCAACGAGTAAATTTGATCAGAATAATATTTTCAGAGATATCAGTTACATCAATCCTAACGAAAACTTTCCAAGATTTTCGGATGGTCTTTTACTGAACAATGAATCTGACATGAGAATTGCTAATTTTAAAGTGGATTATTCGCAGCCCATCAAGATCCTTGATGGAGGAAAGGTAAGTTTCGGTGGATTATATGAAAAACAAAACTTCGATACCCAAAGCAGAGGTTTGACCAATCTGGACTATCAACGACAGACCGCTTCCACCTATCTTGAGTTCCAGGCTAAATTGAAAAAATTCGATTTCACATTAGGATCAAGGGCTGAAAATTATGACATCTCTGGAATTACAAGGGTGATTGACAGTACCGGTGCAATAGTTCAGAAAAATCTGATCCCTTTTAATAAGTTTAAATTATTTCCAAATGCAAGTGTTCAGTACAGCTTTATGAATCAGGTTTCTGTTTCAGCAAACTATAACAAGAAAATCAGTCTGCCAAGTATTTCTGCACTTAATCCCAATAACACTACATTCCAGGGACCGAATACCCAGGTTACCGGAAATCCGAATCTGCAGCCTACGATCTTTGACAATTATGAAGTAAAACTTTCCGCCTTTGATTATGCATTCATCGGATATAGTGTAAGTTCTGCTAAAAATCAGGTTGCACAGATCATCAGAAAAAATGGAAAAAACCTGTTTAATGAGCAGATAAACATTTCCAGCATGAGGATCCACAATTTCAATGTAGGGCTTCCTGTCCCTTTCATGATTTTTAGTAAGCCTATGAGCGAAATCATGAAGTTTGATTTTAATCCGGACAAAATCAATTTTATGTATCTGTATGCCGGATATCAGAAACATGATATTGATAATCTAAACAACAAAGGATTCTGGATTTTCAATGTGATGACCCAACTTATTCTGCCTAAACAGATTAAGCTAACAGCAAACTACAGCTACCTGACGCCAAAAGCAGGTTATTTCTACTTCACAGCAGAAAAACCATTCAGCAATTCACTGGATATTACACTGACTAAAAAGTTTTTGGATAATCGTCTTACTGTTTCTGTATTTGCTAATGATATTTTTAACGGACAGGTAATGCAAGTTCGTTCTAATCCGCCATCCGGAGAAGCGGTTACTTTGAGAACAAAATATGACACAAGAAATTTCGGACTTTCCATTAATTACAAGATCCCAACCAAAAACAAACTGGCTAAAGAGGATCCGAATATCTTAAACAGCAGCAAGAAAGAGGATAACGGAGGGGTAATGCAGCAGGATAGTAAATAATCCGGTTATAGTCTTTTAATACTACATCAACATATCAATTATCATAAAATCGGGCAGTAAGAATATTCTTATTGCCCGATTTATTTAAAAACAATATAATTAAAAATCGATGGTGTGAAATCTCCAGTCCAGAGTATCGACCAAAGTCAGCTGATTGGTATTCACAGGAAGATCTGTAATTATTTTCAGGCTCAGATGTGCCATCATACTTCCTATTATTCCGGGTAATGATCCCAGAACACCTAAACTATCACAATCCGGGGTATCTTCATCCACCGGTGGTTCAGGAAAAAGATCCCTCAGGTTTTTACTCTCTCTGTAATTAAATACTGCCACCTGACCGGAAAAGCCCAGAATACTTCCATAAACCACCGGTTTTTTTAGTCTCACACAAGCATCATTAATTAAATACCTTGTAGAAAAGTTATCTGATCCGTCTACAATCAGGTCATATGTGGAAATTATCCTTTCAATATTTGAAAGATCTATCTTTTCATCAATGGGAATAATAGTAATATGCCTGTTAAGTGCTTCAACAAATTGTACTGCGCTGGACACTTTGGATATCCCGACACTTTTTTCATTATGAATAATCTGCCTGTTCAGATTATGAAGCTCTACTTTATCAAAGTCTGCGATCCCTAAAATGCCAACTCCTGCCGCTGCCAAATATTGAATAACAGGACTCCCCAATCCACCAGCCCCCACAACAAGCACTTTCGCATTAAGTATTTTTCGTTGCCCTGAAGTACCAATCTCATCAATAAAAATTTGACGGCTGTATCTGGAAAACATTTCTTCGCTATTCATGATCATTCTATTAAAAACCACTGTACACAGAATCCCAATCCTTCATAACAGGATCATATCCCGCATTCCTGATCACATTTTTTATATCCTGCATGCTTCTTTCATCACTGGTTTCAAATTGTTCCAACGATTGAGGATCTACAGCATAGCCTCCCGGATTAGTCTTAGATCCGGCACTCATGGAAGTGGCTCCAAGAGATACAATATGATTTCTGAAATTTTCATTCTCCCTGGTAGAAATGGAAATTTCAAGATCTTCATTCCATATCCGGTAAGCACAAATGAGTTGCAAAAGCTCTTTATCTTCCATAATGAAGTTGGGTTCTATGATTCCCTCAGCGGGCCGTAATCTCGGAAATGATACGGAAAATTTACTTTTCCAATATTGCTTTTGCAGGTAATCAATGTGGGCTGCATTGAAGAAACTATCGACTCTCCAATCTTCCAATCCTAATAAAACACCTAACCCCATTTTATGGATCCCTGCTCTTCCTATTCGGTCAGGTGTTTCCAGACGAAAATTAAAATTTGATTTTTTACCTTTCGGATGATACTGCTTATACACTTCCTGATGATAAGTCTCCTGATACACAAGGATTGAATGAACTCCTTCCTGATGGAGTAATCGGTATTCATCTTCTGACAATGGCTGTACTTCGATAGAAATGTTGGCAAAATGGGATTTTAATAACCGAACAGCATTCAGAAAGTAGGCAATCCCTACGGTCTTATTCGCTTCACCGCTTACCAGCAATATATGATTTACTCCCATCGCCTTCAGAACCGTTGCTTCTATCATAATCTCAGTATCGGAAAGTGTTTTTCTTTTCAGTTTATTGTCTAAGCTAAAACCACAATAGGTACAAATGTTCTGACATTCGTTACTAAGGTATAAAGGTGCATAAAGCTGGATTACTTTGCCAAAACGTTTTTGGGTAATCGCTCTCGCCATGCCAGCCATCACTTCTAATTTCGGAGCCGCAGCCATTGAAATAAGATTAAGGAAATCATCCAATGTTTTCTGCTTCTTCTGAAGGCTGTATTCTACATCGGATAAAGTGACATTTTCCAGTTTTTGTTTAATATCATTCCACTCATAGGATGTGAAAACCTCCTCAAAATTTTTCATTCTAATACGATTTATTCAAATAAAAATGAAGTCAAGGGGCTTGATGCCTCAGCATGGGAACTGATCGGGCCCAGTCCGGCTTCGTAAGCTCTTCTTCCTGCAATAATCCCTTCCTTAAATGCAATTGCCATACTGATCGGATCCTTTGCCACGGCTATAGCAGTATTCACCAACACGGCATCAGCACCAATTTCCATGGCCTTTGCCGCATCAGATGGGGCTCCTATTCCTGCATCAACTACCACAGGAACGTTGCTCTGGCTAATGATAATTTCCAGGAAATCCAACGTCCGAAGACCTTTGTTCGTTCCGATAGGGGCTCCCAATGGCATAACCACTGCTGTCCCTGCGTCTTCTAACCGTTTGCATAAAACGGGATCAGCATGAATGTAAGGCATTACAATAAACCCAAGCTTCGCAAGTTCTTCCGTTGCATATAATGTTTCTATAGGATCCGGCAGTAAATATTTAGGGTCCGGATGTATTTCCAGTTTCACCCAGTTTGTTTCTAACGCTTCTCTGGCCAATTGCGCAGCCAGTACTGCTTCTTTGGCAGTACGGGCTCCGGAGGTGTTAGGCAGAAGATGGGTATTGGTGGGCTGCAGTGCCGTGAGAATACCGTCATCCTTAGATTGAGCATCAATTCTTTTCAGTGCCATTGTCACCATATTGCTTTCTGATGCAATAATAGATTGTGTCATTTCTGCCAGATTTCCGAATTTACCCGTTCCCAGAAATAGCCTTGATTCGAAATTTCTTCCTGCTATTGTTAGTATTTGATTCATTTGAAAGATTTTATAAATTCATTAACGACAGACGGCCTGCCTGTAATTTGTCCGGAGACAGCAACTCCATGGATTCCAATTTTCTGTAATAATTCTACATCTTCAAGACGTACACCTCCAATTGCATAGATTGCAGGAATTTTAACCGATCTTTTTTCTAAATCCCGGATCAGTTGCTGATACCCTTCAAAGCCCAGTACCGGACTTAATTTCTCCTTTGTCGGTGTATACCGCAATGGCCCCAAACCGATATAATCACAAGATTCATCAATTCTTTGCAGGACGTCCTCTAATGTATTGGCTGTTCCCCCGATTATTTTTTCAGGACCCAGAATCTGTCTTGCCTCAGTGATTGTACCATCATCTAATCCTAAATGTACACCATCAGCATCTACGAGTTCTGCCAAATGTATGTGATCATTAATAATACATATTGCCCCGTATTCGGTACATTGTAATTTTGATTTTTCACACAATTCAAAAAGCTCTTTCCCAGGCGCGTTTTTCCAACGAACCTGCACCCACTTTACACCGGCGTCCAGAGCCCTGTAAATATTCAATTCCTGTTCTTCTTTCGTATTTCCCTGGGAAATATATTGTAATTTTTCTTTGACCAATTTCTACCTGTTTTGATAATTATATTCCAACATTCTATTCCTGCACTTATTAAATGCCTTTACAGGTTGCTCATTCATCCAGATCCCTCCCAGCAAGGCAAGGCCTTCTGCTCCCGATCTCAGTGCTATCTCCATGTTTTCCTCATAGATTCCTCCTAAAGCAATAAGTTTTACATCATGATTATTCCGAAGTCCTATCCTCTCCAAAACCTTGGAATGTTCTCCATATCCCGGTTTTGAAATGCTTGAGAAAAATGGACTGAAAAAAGCATATTCCCAATTGGGTTCAAGAGCATTAAAAGAAATGATATCATGTACCGATGTAGAGATTACCGAACCTTTTGCACGCCATGGATGCAATCCATTAATACGGTCCTCTTCTCTGAAGTGTATTCTTGAAATGCCATATTCTGCTGCCAGATCAAAATAACCGTGCATTACCAATCGATGACGGAATGATGCATCGATCTGATCCAAAAAAACGATCATTTCTTCCTCAGTGATAAAAGGTTTCCTGATATGAAATAATTCCAGCCCATCCTGAAACATCTTATTGACACATTCTGCTTCATTGATTAAAATGTTTTCAGGACTTATAACAATGATCATAAATAAATTTCCTTTCCGTTCTCGATAAACTCCTGTGATTTTATCATCATCCCCATTTCAGCGGATTCCCTTATTTCCTGAGTAATTTTCATGGAACAGAATTTAGGACCACACATGGAACAAAAATGTGCAATCTTTGCTCCCTCTGCCGGTAATGTTTCATCATGATATGCTTTTGCCGTTTCAGGATCCAGGGAAAGATTAAACTGATCTTCCCATCTGAATTCAAACCTTGCTTTACTCAGAGCATTATCTCTGTACTGAGCACCTGGATGTCCTTTTGCCAAATCCGCAGCGTGTGCTGCCAGCTTGTAGGTAATAACCCCGTCTTTCACATCTTTTTTATTGGGTAGTCCTAGATGTTCTTTAGGGGTAACGTAACAAAGCATTGCACATCCAAACCATCCGATCATAGCAGCTCCGATTCCTGAAGTTATATGATCATAGCCCGGCGCAATATCTGTTGTTAACGGCCCTAACGTATAGAAAGGTGCTTCGTGGCACTCTTCCAGCTGCTTATCCATATTTTCTTTGATCATATGCATCGGAACGTGACCGGGACCTTCAATCATTACCTGTACATTATGTTTCCAAGCAATCTTCGTAAGCTCTCCTAAAGTCTCCAGCTCTGCAAATTGTGCAGCGTCATTAGCATCTGCAATAGATCCCGGACGAAGTCCGTCACCTAAAGAAAAAGCTACATCATATTTTTTCATGATTTCACAAATCTCTTCAAAATGGGTGTACAAGAAGTTTTCTTTATGATGATAAAGACACCATTTAGCCATAATAGAGCCTCCGCGGGAAACAATTCCCGTTACTCTATTAACGGTAAGGTGAATATATCTGAGCAGCACTCCTGCATGAATGGTAAAGTACGAAACGCCTTGCTCCGCCTGCTCTATCAGAGTATCTTTAAATACTTCCCAGGTAAGATCTTCAGGAACTCCTTTCACTTTTTCAAGTGCCTGATAAATGGGAACAGTTCCGATAGGTACAGGACTATTTCTGATGATCCATTCCCTTGTTTCGTGAATATTTTTTCCTGTGGAAAGATCCATAATAGTATCCGCACCCCATCTGCATGCCCACACTGCTTTTTCGACCTCTTCATCGATACTGGAAGAAACAGCACTGTTACCAATATTGGCATTTATCTTTACTAAAAAATTCCGCCCGATAATCATCGGTTCACTTTCTGGATGGTTGATGTTATTAGGAATGATTGCCCTTCCGGCAGCAATCTCTTCTCTTACAAATTCAGGAGTAATTTTATTTTTAGGAGTTCTTGCCCCGAAATTGTTCCCGGCATGCTGGGAAGACATTTCTTTGGAAACAAAATCAAGCTGTTCTATTCTTTGGTTTTCACGGATGGCAATGTACTCCATTTCAGGAGTAATGATTCCCTGTTTTGCATAGTATAACTGGGTTACCTCTTTTCCTTCCAGAGCGACTTTTGGCTTATGGTTATAAGAAAAACGTAATTCATCCAGTTTCGGATCTGCCAAACGGGCTTTCCCATATTCGGACGATATTCCGTCGAGAATTTTTACATCTCCCCTTTCCAGGATCCATTGCTCTCTTATTCTTGGAAGTCCTTTCTGGATATCGATCTGCGAATTTTCATCCGTATAAGGTCCTGACGTATCATAAACCGTGACAGGAGGGTTATTCTCCAATGTTCCATTGCTGAGCTTTGTAGGGCTCAATAGGATTTCGCGCATAGCAACCTTAATAGGATGAATGCTTCCTTCAACATAAATTTTCTTTGAGTTCGGAAATGGCGAACGCGTAATTGAATGTGCCATAAAATTATTGGGGTTTTACGAAGATTAGCCGCCCTGTGTTGCGGTAATAATTAAAATTGAATCCTGGTCCTGAAGTACAGTATTCTGCCAGGAGGAAATGGGAATAATACGATTGTTTAAGGCAACAGCGATTCCTTTTTTGCGGCCGGGTGCCTCCAGAGCCATCAAAGCCTCCAGGTTTTCCGGTGGAATATCGAAAGTTTTCCGTGTGTAATTGATTATAAGTTCCATTCCAAGATTTTTGTTATAAATCACTTTAGGAATGGCTATAATTGTACAATAGAAATGTACAGCAAAAAGTCATCTCACTTTTCCCTACGCTGGTATGATCCAGATCAGGTTCAAAGGGTAAAGTCTCAGTCTGCTTGTGAACAGACACCCCTAAAGTATGGGACGAAGTTAGTTATTTTTTCAAAACAGGCAAAATGATTTCATTAAAAACAAAAAGACCATCTGTTTTTAGATGGTCTTTTGTATGTTTAATAGTATAATGTTAAGATTAACTTTTATATTCAGACTTATTCTTCGCATGCTCTCCATATGGCATCATTTTGCGGAACAGGAGCTACAATTCTGATCTCTTCTTTGGTCACAGGATGGATGAATGTAAGCATCCGTGCATGAAGATTGATCCCTCCGTCCGGATTGGACCTGGGTGCTCCATATTTCAAGTCCCCTTTTATCGGAACTCCAATCTTGGAAAGTTGAGCCCGGATCTGATGGTGTCTTCCTGTTTCCAGATCAATTTCAAGAAGCATATAATTGTCCAGGGTTTTAATAACATTATAAGTTAAAATTGCCTCTTTTGCTCCATCTGTTGCCTTTGGAAAAACAATGGCTTTATTATTTTTCTCGTTTTTTTTTAAATAATGAACCAGCTTCTGGTGATGCGGAATCATTTCTTTAGCAACAACAGCCCAGTATGTTTTTTTAATTTCCCTGTTTTTAACCATCTGAGTAAGACGGGAAAGGGCTTTTGAGGTTTTGGCATAAATAACCAAACCTGATGTCGGACGGTCTATACGATGAACCAAACCGAGAAAAACATTTCCCGGTTTAGCATCCCTTTTCTTTATAAAGTTCTTTATTGATTCTAATAACGATTCATCACCGGTCTTGTCACCCTGTACAAGCTGACCGACTTTTTTATTTACAACCAGGAGATGGTTGTCTTCATAAGCAATCTGCTCCTCCATTTTACATTTAATTAGTCTGTCGTCTGTTCGACAAAGAAAGAATAATCCCCGCAAGAAGCCCAAGTGTTTTCATTGCAGCCAGCCTTGATTCCAATGGAAGAAAAGCGCCAACAATACAAAGGCCTGCGGCAGCATACATTGGATATACAAAATTTCTGTTAGACAGAAAAGGAGCCTGAATGGCAAAACTTATTCCTATGACGATGTAAAATACCCTTTTCGAGAGGATATCATTAGTTTCCGGTGAAAAGAAATTGAACCATCCTACGGCAAGGCAGATCAATGCGATAACGGAAATAACTCCTTGTATAGTCTGTTGATTATCTCTCATTAATAGCTTTCTTTTTCATTAGGAAAGGTAACCTCTTTTACATCTTTTACATATTGTGCAACTGCCCCTGTGATTTCACTGTAAAGATCAAGATATCTTCTCAAAAATTTTGGACTGAATCCCTGGTTCATTCCTACCATATCATGATAAACCAAAACCTGTCCGTCACAGTCAGGGCCTGCTCCGATTCCGATTGTCGGAATCGAGATACTTTCAGATACTTTTTTAGCCAAATCTGCCGGAATTTTTTCTAAAACAACAGAAAAGCACCCTAATTCTTCTAAAAGCTGCGCATCACTGATCAGTTTCTCAGCTTCTGCTTCGTCCTTCGCTCTTACTTTGTAAGTTCCGAATTTATAAATAGACTGAGGGGTTAATCCTAAATGCCCCATCACAGGAATTCCTGCATTAACAATTTTCTTGATTGATTTTGAAATCTCTTTACCGCCTTCAATTTTCACAGCATGGGCACCGCCCTCTTTCATCATTCTCACGGCAGACTCTAATGCTTTTTCAGGATTACTCTGATAAGTTCCAAAAGGAAGGTCAGCAATAACGAGAGCTCTGTCTACTCCACGTACAACGCTTTGAGCATGATAGATCATCTGATCAAGAGTAATAGGCAGCGTAGTTTCAAAACCTGCCATTACATTGGCTGCAGAATCTCCTATCAAAACAGCATCTACTCCTCCTGCATCTACCATCTTTGCTGTAGTGAAATCATAGGCTGTAAGCATTGTTATTTTTTCCTTGTCGAACTTCATTTTACGCAAGGTTTCAGTCGTAACTTTTTTTATTTCAGAATGAACAGACATAATGTATCTATATTTTAAAAGTTAAAAAGTCGGCTTCCGCCGACTTAAATTTTTTTTATGATTTATAAAACTACGTGACCTAGTTTCATTAGTTTGTCGTGGTTGAGGATCTTGATGTTTCTTCCGTCCACTTCTATCAGATCATCCTGTTTGAATTCGGAGATCAGACGGATAGCACTCTCGGTAGCTGTCCCGATGATATTGGCAATTTCTTCTCTTGTTAAAGAAATTTTGATAAACCCTTCCGGATCTACTCCTAATTTCTGTTCCAGAAGCAATAAAATTTCAGCCAATCGCTCTCTTACGGTTTTTTGAGCAAGGAAAGTAATCGTGTTTGAAGATTCTCCTAATTCATAAGCTATTTTCTGAAGCATTACGAAAGACAATTGAGAATCCACCTCTAAAAGATACATAAATACATCTGCAGGTAGAAAAGTACACTCAATATCAGTCATTGCTTCAGCTTTAGCCTGAAAATTTTCTCCGCAAAGTAAAGAACGGTAGCCAATAATATCACCTTCTTTGATAAACCTTAAGATCTGATCTTTTCCAAAGGCTCCGGATTTAGAAAGTTTAGCAGCACCATTTTCTAAAAAATATACTCCCTTTGGAGTTTCTCCATCTTCGAAAATAGTATCGTGTTTCTGAAATTTTAATTTCTTTTTTGTGCTAATGTATTTTTCAAAATCTGCGCTTGAAAGTCTTTCCTTAAAAGATTTATCATTAAAAACTCTGGCGAACCTCTCTTCAATTGCAATCTGTTGTTCCTGCGACATTTTAATATGACATTTATCACAAAAATAGAACATTTTAACTCGATAAACAAAAAAATTTGTTATAATTTTGTACCTCAATAATTTATGGAGGTGAGCGAGAACTGTTTTCATTGTGGTCAAGGCATAGAAAAAGAACGAATTCTTTTTGATGAAAAAATTTTTTGTTGCAACGGTTGCAAGTCAGTTTACGAAATTCTGAATACCAACAATCTAAGTAATTTTTATGAACTGAATAAAAGAGCAGGAATTCGTCCGGACGAAAATTCCTCTCAGTTCGATTATTTGGACACACCGGAAATTTTTGAAAAAGTCACCGATTTTTCAGAAGGCAATACAAGCCTTGTGACTTTTAAAATCCCTGTAATCCACTGCTCATCTTGCATCTGGCTTTTGGAAAGCCTTCATACCCTGAACGACGGCATTAAATATTCACAGGTCAATTTTACCAGAAAGACCCTACAGGTTTCTTTCAACCATAACGATCTAAAACTAAGCGAACTCGCTAAATTTTTAACCAACCTCGGATACAAACCGGTCATTAGCCTGGAAACGGCAGAGAAAAACGTGGATCATCTTGATAAGTCCCTTCTTGTTAAACTTGCCATTGCCGGTTTTGCGTTTGGGAATGGAATGTTCCTTGCTTTTCCTGAGTATATTGGAGGTGAAGATTATTGGATGCAGCACTACAAAGGACTTTTTAGAACATTAATGTTTCTGCTTGCCATTCCTGTAGTTTTCTATTCAGCTTCAGATTATTACAAATCGGCCTGGTATGGTTTAAAGAACAAGATCGTTAATATTGACGTTCCTATTGTTTTGGGTATTTTCGTTCTTTTCGGAAGAAGTATTTATGAGGTAGCAACAGACTACGGACCTGGCTATTTCGATACACTTTGTGGGCTATTATTCTTCATGCTGCTAGGAAAAACCTTTCAGAAAAGAACTTATAGCGCTCTTTCATACGACCGTGATTACAAATCTTTTTATCCGATTGCAGTTACCAAAGTCGATTTTAATGGAAAGCAGGACAATATCTTACTTTCAGAAGTTAAAGTAGGAGACCGGATTCTGGTTAGAAACCAGGAAATCATCCCCGTAGATGCTATTCTTATTAACGGGGAAGGAAATATCGATAACAGTTTCATCACTGGTGAAAGTGAAAGCATAAGTAAACAACCGGGAGATAAAATTTTTGCCGGTGGAAAACAGATAGGTTCTTCTCTTGAACTTGAAGTGATCAAAAATGTGGACCAAAGCTACCTTACTCAACTTTGGAATAAGGAAGCATTTAAGAAATACGAAACAGGACTTGACACTCTCACCAATAACATCAGCAAGTATTTCACATTTATCATCTTAGGCATAGCTTTGATTTCAGGAATTTACTGGTCATTCATTGATCTGGAAAAAATGTTCCAGGTGGTATCTGCCATATTGATCATTGCCTGTCCTTGCGCGCTGGCGCTTTCCGCTCCTTTTACTTTCGGGCACATTATGAGGATTTTAGGACGAAATAAATTCTATGTGAAGGATACCCTGACCATTGAGAAAATTGCAAAAATCGACACGCTTGTATTTGATAAAACGGGAACCATTACCCACCGCAAAAAAACAAATATCAAGTATGAAGGTTCCACCATTTCAGAATTCGACTCACTGAATATCAAAACCTTATTAAAAAATTCAAATCACCCGCTTTCAAAATCTTTATACGAATTTATTGATATTAATGATGACTACTTCCCTGTTGATAATTTCGTTGAGACCTCCGGGAAAGGATATGAGGCTACTGTAAGAGGAGCCCATTATAAGATAGGATCTGCAAAATATAATAATCAGGAATCTAAAAATCTTGAAACGGCAGTCTACATCAGTAAAAACAATGAATTTCTAGGTAAATTCATATTCAAAAATGAATATAGAAGTCGCCTTAAAAACTTATTCAAAACGCTCAACCATTATAAAATCTTCATTTTAAGCGGCGATAATTCTTCTGAAGAAAATCAGTTAAAGGAAATTATCCCCAACTATCAAGCGATGGCATTTAATCAAAGCCCTGAGGATAAATTAAATTACATCAAGCAACTCCAGGATAAAAATTACAAAGTTGCCATGTTGGGAGATGGATTAAATGATGCAGGAGCATTGAAACAAAGCAATGTAGGAATAGCCATTGCAGATGACACCAATACCTTTACTCCTTCATCTGATGTCATCATGAATGGTGACAAAGTGGTTACCCTTGACAGGTACCTGAACGTTTGCAAAGGCTCAATTACTATTGTTAAAATGACATTCATAATAAGCTTTTTATACAATATAGTAGGCTTAAGTTACGCTGTTACAGGCCATATGCATCCGCTATTCGCAGCGATAATCATGCCAATAAGCTCAATCACTGTAGTTGCATTCACTACAATTTCAACCTGGATCTTAGGACGGAAATACTTTACCAAAGAGGCGTAGAAGCCCTTATTTAGACTGATTTTAAATTAGCAAGAATCGGTATTTCGTGATGAATGTCATTATTTTTCACTAAATTTGAACCCCGAAAATAGGTTAATTTTGTTGTCTGATGGATATTCTATATTTAATGATCCTATGCAGTGTTTCTTTAGCTGCAATTTTCTTGGTCGTTTTTATAGTTAACGCCCGAAAAGGACAGTTTGAGGATGATGAATCTCCTGCTGTACGAATTCTTTTTGACTCCGGTGAAATAAAGGAGAAAGAGAAAGATGGCAACAAAACAGACGAGAAAGAAAAAGGAGAAAATAATAAAATTGAAGAAAAAAGTGAATAGTTGATATGGAGACACAAAAGTTTAGTTATGACAACAGTATTGTTCGGGCATTTCTTTATGCGACCATAGTTTTTGGGCTTATAGGGTTTTTGTTCGGGCTTACAGCAGCCTTAATGCTTTTCTACCCTGAACTTCCTGAATTTTTATTTGGTACAGATGATACTACCATTCAGAGTTTGAAGAGTGGTAACATCCAAGGGCTAATTAATACTCATGGTGCATTTGGTTTTGGTAGAATCAGAATGTTGCACACCAACACGGTAATCTTTGCATTCGTTTGTAATATCGTTTATACCGGTATTTATTACTCATTACAGAGATTATTAAAAACAAGAATGTATAGCGATACATTATCTTGGTTACATTTCTGGACTTGGCAGTTTATGATTGTTGCTACGTTCATTACATTCTTTATGGGGATCAACACCTCTAAAGAATATGCTGAGCACGAATGGCCAATCGATATATTAATTGCTTTCTCATGGATCATTTTCGGTATCAACATGTTCTTAACTATTGCTAAGAGAAGGGTAAGACACCTTTATGTAGCTATCTGGTTCTACATTGGTACCTGGATCGCAGTAGCAATGCTTCACATCTTTAATAACTTAGAAGTTCCGTTATCTTTCACAGGATGGAAATCATATTCAGCATATGCAGGGGTAAAAGATGCTATCGTACAATGGTGGTATGGTCACAATGCAGTAGCATTCGTATTAACAACTCCGGTTTTAGGTTTGATGTATTACTTCTTGCCAAAAGCGGCAGACAGACCGGTTTTCTCATATAAACTGTCTATTATCCACTTCTGGTCATTAATTTTCGTATATATCTGGGCTGGTCCTCACCACCTTCAGTATACTGCACTTCCTGCATGGGCACAGGCAGTAGGAACAGGGTTCTCTATTATGCTTATCGCTCCGTCATGGGGAGGAATGCTTAATGGTCTTCTTACCTTAAGAGGAGCATGGGATAAAGTAAGAGAAAATCCTATCCTTAAATTCTTCGTGGTAGCTGTTACATGTTATGGTATGGCAACTTTTGAAGGACCGCTTTTAGCAACTAAAAATATCAACAAGATCGGTCACTTTACTGACTGGGTAATCGGACACGTACATTTAGGTGCACTAGGATGGAATGGTTTCATGGCATTCGGTGTAATCTATTATCTTGTACCTATCCTGTGGAGAACAAAATTATGGTCTGTAAAATTAGCTAACTGGCATTTCTGGTTAGGGACTTTAGGAATTATTTTCTATGCAGTACCAATGTATATTTCAGGATTTACTCAAGGTTTGATGTGGAAACAGTTCAATCCGGACGGAACACTATTGTGGAAAAACTGGTTGGATACTGTAACAGCTATTATCCCTTATTTTAAAATGAGATTCTTAGGAGGATTCTTCTACATTTCAGGAGCTATTTTAATGATCGTAAACGTTGTTGCAACGGTAAGAAAAGGATCATTCCAGAAAGAAGTTCCTGCAGAAGCTCCTGCTTTAGCAAACATCAGCAAAAACAGAAAAGAAGGAGAAGGAACTCACCTTTGGTTAGAAAGAACACCTGTATTATTAGGTATTTTATCTTTCATCACTATTTCTATCGGTAGTTCAGTTGAAATTATACCTACTCTATCACTTAAGAAAAGTGTACCTACCATTTCAGCAGTGAAGCCTTATTCACCGTTGGAACTTGAAGGTAGAGATATTTATATCCGTGAAGGTTGTAACGCTTGTCACTCTCAGATGGTAAGACCATTCCGAGATGAGATCGTAAGATTTAACGGTAAAAACGGACAATATTCAAAAGCGGGTGAGTTTGTTTATGACAGACCATTCCTATGGGGTTCAAAAAGAACAGGGCCGGATTTACATAGAGAAGGAGGAAAAAACCCTAGTTCTTGGCACTATAAGCACATGTATAACCCAAGATCGACATCAGCGGGTTCTATCATGCCTCGTTACCCTTGGTTAATCGCTACGAACTTAGACAGATCTAAAATGGTTGATAAAATGTTACTGATGAAAAATACTTTCGATGTACCATATACAAAGCCTCAGATAGATTCTGCAAACAAGTGGGCAGATAACCAGGCAGCGAAGATTGTAAAAGATATTTTCTCTGAAGCAAATGACCTGAAAGAGGCTTATGCGAAGAGACCTAAAGGTGAACTAGAGAAAAAAGAGGTTGTAGCCCTTATCTCTTATCTTCAAAGATTAGGTACTGATATCAAAACAACAGAAATAAAAACAGCAAGTAATAACTAAAAAATATTAAAGCTCAATGATTCCTCAGAACTTTAAAGATATATTATCCAATACAGAAAACGCTGGTTTTTACCAGACGCTGGCTCTGATTTTCTTTATGCTGTTCTTCGTAGCTTTGGTAATATATGTTTTTAGCAGACCTAAAAAATATTACAAGGAAGAAGAAGAGGCTCCTCTGCAGGATGACGAAGACGACTTTAATTTAAAAAATTAAAAATTTATTATGAAACAAAGAACACCGGTTGTTGTAAACATTTTAATAATAATTGGACTTTTAATAGTTTTTTATTATTTATTTGTACAAAGCTACTCGTTTCTAGCTTCACCATACTTCTGGGGAACTGTTGTGATAAGTGCTATCTTAGCTTATATTCATAGCGCCATTGGAGACCTGATTGAAAATAATAGATTCAAAAAATTGTCTCCTGAAGAAAAAGCGGCTTACCTTGCTGAGAAAAAGATTCCTTTCTTAAGAAGAATGTATGACAGTGCATTCAAAAAGCAATCTGTTACAGAGGAAAAAGACATCCTTATCGACCATGGCTTCGATGGAATTATGGAGCTCGATAATCAATTACCAAAATGGTGGGTAGGGTTATTTTATTTTGGGACTGCTTTTTGTATTGTATATATATGTGCATACTCTTTTACAGACTTCGCTCATCCATTAAGCGAATATGAAAAAGAATATAAAGAGCAAATCGCAAGTATTGCAGAGTACGAAAAATCTCAGCCTCCTGTAACCATTGAAACAGCGAAATATTCGGCTGATAATATTGCAGATGGTAAAGAGCTTTTCAAAACAAACTGTGCATCTTGCCACGGAGAAGACGGAAGAGGAGGTATTGGTCCGAACTTAACGGATAATTACTGGATCAACCAACCAGAGAAGACTTTATTTAAAAATGTTTTCCATATGGACTGGAATGGTTCTCCTACGAACCCTGCCATGAGACCGTTTGGTAAAAATGGTGAGGTTTCAGGTGCCGAAATTGAGAAAATTGCAGCTTTTGTATATCACATCAATCAGGAACAACCACCAATTACACCGGCTCAAGGTGGAGCAGCTCCTCAGGGAACAGAAGCTCATTGGGAAAAAGAATAATTTAAAGAAAATTAAAACATATGAAAAGCATAATTTGTTATTAGAAAAAAAATAGTAACCGATTATGCTTTTCTTTTTTTAAATACACTACAAAATGTCAGACATAGAAGAAATAGAAGTACGCGGCGGACAGGGACAGGTTCTGGACCCTGAGACTTACAGGGATTCTATAGGGACTATGGAGCAATCCGGAAAAAGAAAATGGGTGTTCCCAAGAAAACCTAAAGGTAAATACACCAACTATAGGAACATTGTAAGTTATACTTTATTGGTTATATACTTTGCTGTTCCATTCTTAAAAATTAATGGTAACCCTTTCCTTTTATTCAATGTTATCGATAGGGAGTTCTTTATTTTCGGACAGCCTTTCTATCCTCAGGACTTTTTTATCCTTACTTTGGGTGCTATAGCATCTTTGATATTCATTATTATTTTTACGATTGCATTCGGAAGAATTTTCTGCGGGTGGATATGCCCTCAGACAATTTTTATGGAATCGATATTTCGTAAAATAGAATTCCTTATCGAAGGTGACAGAAACAAGCAGATGAAGCTGGACAGACAGCCATGGGATAGCGAAAAGATCTGGAAAAGAAGTTTAAAGTGGTTTGTATACATTGTAATATCATTGATCATTACCCACTTTATGTTTATGTATATCGTGGGATATAAAGAAGTCTTCAGAATTGTTTCTGAAGGTCCTTTTGCCAATCCAACCAATTTCATCGTAATGATTCTTCTAACAGCAGCATTTTACTTTGTGTTTGCTTGGTTCAGGGAGCAGGTATGTACATTGGTTTGCCCATACGGGAGACTACAAGGTGTATTAATTGATAAAGATACCATCAATGTATTCTACGATTTCAAACGTGGAGAAAACAGGTCAAAATGGAGAAAAGGCGAGGATAGAAAAGCTGCGGGAAAAGGAGATTGTATAGATTGCCATCAATGTGTCGTAGTTTGTCCTACAGGAATTGATATCAGAGATGGGCAACAGTTGGAATGTGTGAACTGTACCGCTTGTATTGATGCCTGTGATGAAGTGATGGAGAAAGTAGGTCTTCCGAAAGGATTGATCCGCTACGCATCTGAAAATGAGATTGAAAATCAAACGCCATTCAAATTTACGGGAAGGATGAAAGGATTTGCCGTTGTTCTCGTACTGCTTGTTGGATTCCTCGGCTACCTTCTGTACAACCGCGGAGAAATGGAGGCTAAATTCATTAAACCTGCAGGAAGTACATTTTTTGTAAGGGATGGTAAGATCACCAATACATATAATTACACTTTCTTAAATAAGACAAACGACAAGAAAATTGTAACCATCAAAGTAATAGAGCCTGCTAAAGGTGAAATTATCTACAGTGCATCGAGTAAAATTACTGTAGAAAGAGATAAGATATCGAAAGGGACAATCAACATAAGTTTCCCTGAAGATGCCATGAAGTTATCTAAGCAAAACATTACAATTGGTGTTTACGATATGAAAGGAAAACTGGTTGATTCTTATAAAACTTATTTCGAAGGACCATTTAAATTAGATTTTTAATTCTCAGAAACCTCCATATTTTCGCATTTATGTAGTCAAATGAAAATGACAGAGGTTTTTTAATGATATACTACAAGACAAATAAAAAAAATCCGGAAGCAATGAAAAACTTTAGTTGGGGACACGGTGTTGTATTGGCATTAGCTGCATTTATTATCTTTATTTTATCTATGTTATTTCTTTTCCCGAACGGGCAGAAAAATTCAGAAATGGTAACTGATAATTATTACGAAGAAGAATTACAATACCAGGATGTGATAGATGCTAAAAGGAGAGCAGATGAACTTAAGGAAAAACCTGCTTACACTCAAGATACAAATGGAATTAAAATAGTATTCCCAAAAGATTATAACAATTCCAATACTACTGTAAAGTTTGTTTTAAACAGAACAGATGACCAGAATTTAGATATCAAAAGATCTGAACAATTGGATGCAAATCAATCGTTTGTTATTCCCTCAAAGGTATTAAAAACCGGAGGTTATACCCTACGATTAATGTGGACAAGAGACAAGGTCAACTACAGAATGGATTATGATGTGATATGGAAATAGCACTTATTTTATCGGCAATTGGATTAGGCTTTGCTTCCGGCTTTCACTGTATCGGAATGTGTGGACCTATTGCATTATCGATGGGATTAACAAAGAAACAGGCTACTAATTTTTATCTTCAGAATCTCACCTATCAGTTTGGAAGAATATTTACGTATTCTCTTTTGGGTGGTATTCTTGGGATCATTGGGCAAGGATTTGAAATGGCAGGATTTCAGCGGTACTTAACAATCGGTGTTGGAATCCTGTTGATTATTATGGCCATTTTTTCTTTTGGTGGAAAAGATTTTGCGTCCAAAATTCCTTTTTTCTCCAAATTCCTTTTTTCAGTAAAATCAAATTTAGGAAGGCTCCTTCAAAAAGCAGACTACCGTTCAAGATTTACAACGGGTATTTTAAATGGATTTTTACCTTGTGGAATGGTTTATATGGCTCTTACGGCAAGTCTAGCAAGTGGAGGAATATTGCAGGGAGCTTTATATATGGCTTTATTTGGATTAGGAACACTTCCGTTCATGTTTGCGGTAGTTCTTGTCGGAAATCTCATGAATCAGGCTTTCAGGATGAAGGTTTTAAAAGCAATCCCTATTATCATGATTATTTTAGGCGGGCTCTTTATCGTTAGAGGACTTGAATTGGGAATTCCTTACATTTCTCCCAAAGCTGAAGCCATGACAATCCAGAAAGGCCATAATCATGATGTAAACTGTCATTAAAATATCTTACTATACCCATGAAAAAAACATTCCTGTTATTCACGATGTGCCTTTTGGCATTGCAATCCTGTACCATCAATTCTGAAATAGTTTATTATAAAGATGCTGCGTCCTCTACGGTTATGGATATCGATGTGCGTGAGTTTATGGCCGAAATGAAAGCCATGACAACGGATTCTTTACAGAAAAAGGAGCTTGGCGAAATGGATAAACTTCCCACAACCTGGACAAGCATGTATGAGTTGGATAAAGAAAAAAACAAAGGTAAAATCAAGGATCAGGATTCCATAAAAATATTAAAGAAGGTTTTTATGAAATCCAATAAAGAAAATAATGAATATGCAGGATTTTCTTTAAAACTAGACCATTTCTCAAAACCTGATTATGATGCACTCCATCGTCTTTCCGTAGGCTATCAGCTCCCTGTTGATCAAAATGTATATAATGACTGGAATGGTAAAACCTTAACGATCAATACAGAAAATCTTAATCTTAAAAATATTGAGGAAGCGCTCAAATCAAAAACACCACAAGAAGAAATCGAGAGTGCTGAAGGTTTGTTACCTATGCTTTTTAAGAAGATCGGAACTACTCTGAAATTTGAAAACAAAATAAAATCCATTAGCGGAAAGCATGACTGGGTACAGCAGGTTGATGATCATTCGATTAGGATAGAATACGATATTAAAGCACTTTATGATAAAGAATTTAAGTTCAAACATGATGATAAAATGATCATTATTACAACAGAATAAAAACAAAAAACCACCGGCATGCCGGTGGTTTTCATATTATATATTTCTGTATTAATTAATCAATTCAAATTTTGCATATTCAGCCACTTTTTTCGGAAGTCTGATTCCTTCTTCGGTCTGATTATTTTCAAGCAATGCAGCCATAATTCGTGGTAAGGCCATAGCAGAACCATTTAGGGTATGAACCAGCTGAGACTTGCCATCTGTTTTATAACGGCATTTTAAACGATTCGCCTGGAATGTTTCAAAATTAGAAACAGAACTTACTTCCAACCATTTTTCCTGAGCAGCACTCCATACTTCGAAATCATATGTCATTGCAGACGCAAAACCTGTATCCCCGCCACATAGTCTTAATACCCTGTAAGGAAGTTCAAGATCCGTAAGAATCTCTTTGATATGTTCAACCATTTCTTCCAAAACGGCATAAGAATTTTCAGGCTTTTCAATTCTTACAATTTCTACTTTTTCAAATTGATGAAGACGGTTCAATCCTCTTACATGAGCTCCATAACTACCGGCCTCCCTTCTGTAACATTGTGAAAATGCCGTATTTTTAATAGGAAGATCTTTTTCTTCCAGTAAAACATCACGATATAAATTTGTTACCGGAACTTCAGCTGTAGGAATCAAATAGAGATCATCCGCACCGATATGATACATTTGCCCCTCTTTGTCCGGTAATTGTCCGGTACCATATCCAGATGCCTCATTAACTACGTGAGGAGGATTTACCTCCATATATCCGGCATCTACATTTTTATCAAGAAAATACTGTACCAATGCTCTTTGCATTCTTGCCCCTTTTCCTAAATAAACAGGAAAACCTGCTCCTGCAATCTTCACCCCTAATTCGAAATCAATAAGGTTATATTTTTTTGCCAGCTCCCAGTGTGGAATTGCTCCTTCTCCAAGACCTTCAACTTCATGAGACTGATAAATGATTTCATTATCATCTGCTGATGCTCCGTTCTTTACAAGCTCATTTGGAATATTCGGAAGTTGATACAGGATATTTAATAAGTCTTTTTCTTTTACATCCAGTTGTGATTGTAATTCTTTACTCGACTCTTTAAATTGTGCTGTTTTAGATTTTGCTGATTCTGCTTCATCTTTTTTACCCTCTTTCATTAAAAGCCCAATTTCTTTGGAGATTTTATTGATTTCGGAAAGTTGAGAATCTAATTCAAACTGGATTTTTTTTCTTTCGTCATCGGTAGCAATAGCTTCGTCTACCAACTCAAGATTTTTGAATTGTCTTTTTTTCAGACCTTCTAAAACGCGCTCTTTGTTATCGCGTAAAAAATTAACTTGTAACATTTTATTTGGATGTTAGTTGATTAGAATGTTAAACCATAGATCATCCAGGCTAACAGTTTTGCAAATTTAAAATTATTTTATAATGGTAACAACATTTGGAGCACCTGGTTGTTTTGTAAACTTCAGCTCATCATTATAAAATACTTTGGAGACTTCGAATACGGAAGGTGTCCAATGATATTGGATTCTGAGAACATCATTTGTCACATCATTGGTGGTTTCTGTAAGCTTTTTTGTAAGTGCTAATGTAATACGGGATTCGTAAGTTCGATCTGCAGGGCTTATTGAATCTACAGTTACTCTTCTGGCTCCCGCAATATACTCAATATAAAGTGTAGAATCTGCCGTAGCCTTTAATGCAAAACTTACCGGAGCATTATCGCTGATCCCATTGATATCATTCATTGAAATTGCGGTAAATGAGCCGCTCTTTTTGGCATTCAATAAATCCTGTCCGGCACTGTTCTTCATATACAGATTAACAATCTGATCTATCCTTTGTATACTATCCTCGTCGCTTCTACAGCTCAGAAGCGCAAAAAAAACTACCAGAATTCCGAATATAACATTTCTCATTTCGAACAAAGATAAAACATATTTTAATTATTTTTTCTTAATACTTTATTCAGCAACAAATTAATTTCAGATTTTGAAATCATAAAATCACGGATATGGAACTCTGTCAGTTCATAAAATTTCCAGAACAATAATCCGGATGAAATACAATAGGAAACAGAGGTTATGATACAGGCTCCTGTAATTCCCCACCTTGGAATGATAAAAAAGGATGAAACGATCGTAAAAATAAGCCCTATTACAGATTTAATATTTAATATTCTCAGCTTATTCACCCCGGCAAAATAATATCCTATTATATTACTTACGGCTATAGCCAGAATGCCGGGAGATAAAAACAGGGTGATCCGTTTGGTTTCGCTAAAATCTTTACCAAAAATCATCACATAGAACTGGGCTGGTAAAAGCAAAATGATGATAATAAAAAGTAAGGTAACCAGAAAACTGATCTTCAAAGATATCTTTGTTTTTTCAATAGCGATGTTATGATTGCTGGTATTAACCACATCTGAATATAAAACCACAGAAAGGCTTTTACTTACAGTCCAGATCGCCTCAGAAAAAGCAATTCCGATAGAAAAAACACCAACACTCGTAATCCCCTTAAAAAATTCTAAAAAGTAAAATGATAACCTGTTATTTAAAAACTGGAGAAAAGCACTTAATTGTGTCTTCCAACCATAATCAAACAGCTTATTACGAATTTTTTTAGAAAATGAAATACGGCCAATTTCACAATAACGTAAGATTTGAAAGCTACTGGTTATGAATAAAACGGCAAAGCAACTTAGCTGGGCTATAAAGTAAGAAACAACTGACGTAATGTTAATAAGGTATACAATAATTATAATAAAAACAATATGAACTACCTGCTGCAAAATAGTATATAGATTGAACATTCTGATATTCTGCTGCCCGACAAACAAGTTAATATTAGCGGCAAGAAGTGAAGACAAAACAGACAGTCCAATGAGATAGGATAAATATTCTACCGGACGAATAATACTAAAAATAAGCGGAACAGCTATCCCTATTAAAACAGACCATAGATAAGCATACAAAAGAATTTGTTCCGTTTTATATTTTGAGGCAAAATATGTGACGCTGCTTCCCACAAAAATGTTACAGAAAAAGCCTACAATGGTAAGGTCGGCAATCACAATGGAAATTGTCCCTTTCCCTTCACTGCCCCACATATTGGTTGTATAAATGACCAGCCCGAAATTTAATATCAATATTAAAAAGCGGGAAATAAACGTTTTCACAATTGTATTTTGCTTCATCATATCAATTATGAAGTGATTGTTTGACGAAGTCTGTAAAACGCTTTTTTATGAGATTCCAGTTGTATTTCTCCTCATACTCTTGTCTGGCATTCAGTGCATGTCTGTTATATACCTCAGGATGATCTATGTAATTGATAATGGCATCTGAAATAGCATCGTCATCTTCAGGATCAACCAAAACCCCAAACTCAGAAACATCTACGTGCTGCCGGGTAGCTTTTAAATCGGTATAAATAACAGGTTTTCCAGATGCAGCGTAATAGAATATTTTAATTGGTAAACAATGATGGTTTTCATAGCTCATTTCCCTAAGGTCAAAACATAAATCAGCTTCAGCATATGCTTCTGTAAAAGTCTCAAAAGAAGCAGGCTTTTTAATGGTTATATTTTCCAACTTGTACTTTGAAAGTAAGTAAGAAAAATATTTTTCATCCTTTTCCTTTCTTGATGACCCTATAATCAGAATTGCAATCTCCAGTTCCGGTCTTTTTTTTCTTAATGTATCAATAGCTTTAAAAAAATTTTCAATCCCTTTCTCTTTGGAAATCTGCCCCGTATAACACAATGTTATTTTATTCGGATCTAATTTCTTAATATTCGGATGGATATAAACATCATTGGGAAAATAAGGCAAAGTAATATTCCTTTTAAACGGAAAGACATATGCCAGAGGAAATTTTTTGGTGTTTTCCCCAAAAATAAAATGAGTACTTATCCATCCTGCATACAATTGAATCATCAAAAATTTAAAAGCATGAATCCCTTTTAGAAAAAATGAGAAGTTTTCAACCATTCTTTTGGAGGGATACCATTCCGTAATATCATAGATAACACTTATTCCCCGTTCCTTCTTTATCTTTTTTGAAGCTATAACAGCCAGTGGTTCTGAACTTATGATACTGTCCGGCTGGAAACTATCACAAACCCTTTTAAAAATCTTAATCTTACTGCTCGTGCTTTGGTCTAAAACCGGATAAGATTCAATTTCTATCCCGTCAATAATTCCCTTGTATCCGGAGCTCAAACTACAGATTTTCACGTCAAACCCCTTCCCTTTAAGCTCTTTAGCCTGATGATAGAAGATCCTGTCATCATCATATCTATGTGCGGTGGTTAGAAAAAGTATTTTAGGCATGGTTCTGGAAAATGATAGCCGGATAAATAAAATGAGTTAAAAATCCGGTTGGATACAAATATACTTTAAAAAGAAAAAAAGCGGAACAATCCGCTTTTCTTTTCTTTTGACTTTCGATAAATTTATTTAATATCAGCAGCCCAGCTCTTATCAAGAGGTAACAGGAAATGACTCAAAAAATCAAGGTATGTGTTTTTAGAAAAATCAAATACCTGAATATCCCTTGATAATTCTCCGTTTCTAAGCTTTGTCTTAAAATCGATCAATTTTAATGTTTTGATTTCTCCTTCTTCAACGTAACTCGCCTTCATTCTGTCAAATAACCCCAATTCATACTCCGCATCGATTTCTCTCATTACCTTTCCCAAAGCATCGATGCTGCATCCTGAAGCCATTTCTTTTTCTTCATCTACACAGATCACGATAAACTGATTCTTTTCAATTTTAAAAGATGATGAAAGAGGTTTCCCGTGGGCTGCCCACCCTGCCAGAAAGTCGTACAGTTTCTCTGTAATAACTTTAGCTTCTTTTGTGGTGAAAGGCCTTGTCGCCGGATATATGATAACTCTGTAATCGCTTGTTTCTACTATATTGGATTCTTCAATCTTCATTGCTGTAAATTTAAAGTATAAAATTACACAATTTTATTCAGTTTAAAACCATTGTATTTTTTACTTAAGGCATACAACAATATTATAAAAAGGAGTATAATGAATCCAAAAAAGAACCTAAGACCCGAAGAATGCGGAAAAAAAATAAATTTAATATAAATATTGGCGAAAATAAGACATGCAGATAATCTTACCCACTGATCCTTAGAAAGATAAAAAACAGCACCAAGCATACTTAAAGAGATCAAACTTACTTTCTTAAAATAAATAATCTTATTTAAAAGAATATGAAGATACTCCTCAATAGTAAACACCGCAGGTTGAGCTGATATTGTTGGTCTTCTGTAGATAAAAGAGTCATAAAAAAGATTTTTCCATCCGGGATAATTATAAAACTTGATAATAAACATATACAGACACAAAAGTGCCACTCCCTGGATCAGGATATAGAAATCAATCTTTTTATCCTTATAATATTCAAATACAATAACACTCATCAGATAGCTCAAAGTAAAAGGAATATAGTCAGGTCGTGTAAATGTAATGCCTAAAAGAATCAAAAACATGATCCATTTATTCCAGTGTTTTATCCAACCTATCGCAAAAACAAGTAAAAATTGAAATATAAACATATCCGGTGTGGAAACCCTGGACATATAAGTCATCGGAGGTAATAGAGCTATTACAATAGTAAGCCCGGCTGCAATGAGATATTTCTGAGGAAATATAATTGTAACGATATAAAATAACAGTAGTCCGGATATAAAATAAGAAATAAGGCTTGCTACTAAAACTGCCATAGGAGGAGAAAATCCTATTTCGTAAAAAAAGGAAATCGCCAGGTTATATCCGGCCTTTATCTGGAAGTAAGGAATTTGTTCGGTAAAAGATTGCGTATCGTTTTTAAAAACCTGTCTTGCCCTGTCTACAGGTTTCAATCCGATGATGTCGTTATACTGCTCTGCGGGTGCTTCTTTTTCAATAAAACCGAAAGTAAGATTCCTTACTTTTTCAGGAGAATCCGGAAACCGGGAGGTATATAAACACCCCAGATATCCTGGCATATCCCAATCGTATATTCTGTTTTTATAATTCCAAAACGTAAGGTAAGATAAAATGAGAATTACTAAAAGGAAGGAAACTTTCCATTTTGTCTTCATTAAGAATCAATACATCAGCAATAGATCCGACATTATAAATCTTCTGCCTCGGCAAGAAGCTCTACAATATCTTTTACGGCTACTTCATCATTTTTATTGAAATGTTTCACCCCATCCGTCATCATCGTATTACAGAAAGGACAACCTGTGGCTATTACTTTAGGCTCAAAAGACAATGCCTCTTCAGTTCTTTCTATATTAATATCCTTATTTCCTTTTTCAGGTTCTTTAAACATTTGTGCTCCTCCTGCACCACAACATAGTCCGTTGGTTTTGCAACGTTTCATTTCTACCAACTCAGCATCAAGTTTTTCCAAAAGTATTCTTGGCGCTTCGTATTCATTATTTGCTCTTCCTAAATAACATGGATCATGGAAGGTAATTTTCTTTCCTTTGAAGGCACCACCTTCAATTTTCAATCTGCCTTCCTCCATTAAACTTTTAAGAAATTGAGTATGATGTACTACCTCAAAATGTCCACCTAAGCTTGGATATTCATTTTTAAGCGTATTGAAGCAATGAGGACATGCCGTTACAATTTTCTTCACTTCATAGGCATTGAGGACTTCAATATTCGTTAATGCCATCATTTGGAAAACAAACTCGTTTCCTGCACGTTTTGCAGGATCTCCTGTACAGCTTTCTTCCTGGCCCAAAACCCCAAATTCAACGCCTATTTTATTTAATATTTTGCAAAAAGCTTTCGTAATTTTCTTTGCACGGTCGTCAAAGCTACCAGCGCAACCCACCCAGAATAAAACTTCCGGTGCTTTTCCTTCGGCAGCATATTCTGCCATTGTTTTTATATTGAAATCCATCTTTTCTTACGATTTGAAAAATATGAGGATTTGGAAATTTGAAAATAGGTTGAGTGAAATCAATTTTTCAAATTTTCAAATTGATTAATTATCTAGTTTTCGTTTGCCCAGTTTAAACGGTCTGCCTGATTATACTGCCAAGGAGCAGCATTATTTTCCACATTAGTCATCATCAAATTCAGTTCCTGTGGTGCTGCCGATTGCTCCATTACCAGAAATCTTCTCATTTCAAAAATAATGGAAAGCGGATCCAGTAATATAGGACAAGCTTCTGTACAAGCATTACAAGTAGTACATGCCCAAAGCTCTTCTTTCGTTATATAATCATTCAGTAACTTTTTGCCATCATCTACAAACTTTCCGTTTTTGTCAATATTTCTTCCAACCTCTTCCATACGGTCTCTGGTCTTCATTAGAATTAACCTTGGAGAAAGCTTTTTACCGGTAATATTTGCAGGACATACAGAAGTACATCGTCCGCATTCCGTACATGAGTAGGCATTCAGTAATTGAACCTGATTCAGATCAAATATATCTTCAGCACCGAACTTGGAAGGAACATCTGCTTCAGCGCCTTCTGCCGGCGCAGCGTATGGATCAGCATTAGGATCCATCATCAGTTTAATCTCCTTCGTTACAGATTCCAAATTGTTGAATTTCCCCTTTTTCTCCAAATTAGCATACCATGTACTTGGGAATGCCAGGATAATATGAAGGTGCTTAGAATAATAAAGGTAATTCATGAAGAACAAAATTCCCACAAAATGAAACCACCAGGCTGCTTTTTCTGTGAAAAACAAAAAGCCATCACTAAAATTGCTGAAGATAGGTCCCAATAATGTTGAACTAACTGGAAAACTTCCATGCTCGGGAAGAAGCCCTCTTTGCTGAAGTACCCAATCTGCTGTATTCATTTTAAGGAAAGCAATCATAAGTGCAAACTCAATAATAAGAATCCAGTTGGCATCGTGTTTTGGCCATCCAAACAATTCTTTCATTGTTAATCTCTTTACTCCATAAAAATTTCTACGGATAAAAAAGACAACAACTCCAATGATGACCAATAATGCCAATACTTCCAGGGTTGCCGTAAAGAAGCTATAGAAGCTATGGCCAAAAACCGAAGCAAGGAACCTGTGAGTACCGAATATCCCATCGACAATAATCTCGATAAGTTCTATGTTGATAATAATAAAACCAACATAAACAAAAAGGTGTAAAATACCCGCTACAGGTCTCTTTACCATTTTACTCTGCCCCATTGCAACCCGTGCCATGGTTTCCCAGCGCTCGGACTTTTTATCACTTCGGTTGATTTCTTTGCCTAACTGAATATTTCTGTAAATTTTCATCAGGCTTTTAGCAAACAACCCAAACCCAGCAATTAATAAAATCAGAAAAATAACGTTATCGATGTACTGCATAAGGTGTAAATATTAGTCTTTATTATTCTTACCAAAAACGGAGAAATTGATATATCTCTTAGGATTGGCTTTCATGTCTTCAATTAACGAATTAAGATTCGTAGATGCAGAGTTCAAATTATTATACAGCTGTTCATCTTTCATCAACTTCCCTAAACTCCCTTGTCCGTTGTCTATTCCTCCGATTACCTGGTTAAGTTTACCAACGGTAGCATCCAGATTAGCAATGGTAGCATTCAACCTTTTAGTATCAATGCTCTCTGCCAGGTTGCCATATTTATCTAAAGTCACTTTCCCACTTTGCATGGTTAAGCTCGCATCATCTAAAACTTTCTGAAGTTTAGGATCATTGTGTCCAACTAAATTGTTAACGCTTCCTGCTGTTGTTTGTAATGCGCCTACAGTTTTATTAAGATTGGATAGCAAAGCTTTGATCTCTGCCCTGTTTTGCCCATCGACAATCATATTGGCATTGGCCATCAAAGAATCAACACGATGTAAAACAGATTGCAATTGATCCTTAACCGGTCCTACCTGTGAAGAAAGGCTTCCCAATGTCCCCAATTTGAAAGCTCCTTTTAAAGTGTCCCCATCTTTTGCCGTTGCCCCTCCATATACAAGGTTAACACGCATTTCTTTACCAGACATTAATCCCGGCTCAAAAATTTCAAGAGTAGAGTTCTTTGAAAACTCAAATTTATTATCTACCGTAATTTTAACAACAAAATTGATTTTCCCATCTTTGCTTGTCTGAGGAATGATCTTATCAACCTGCCCTACTTTCAAGCCATTGATGGATACTGCTGAGGATTGTGCCAACCCTTCAACATTATCATATTTCGCGTAAAATATATTATCGGTAGTAAAAAGGCTACGGCCTTTCATAAATTGAAATAATAACACAAAGCCTACGATAGCTAAAAGTGCAATTACACCAGCTTTTAATTCTTTACTGAACTTCACTTGCTAATTTTTTTCTAATGAGCAAATATAGCACATTTTAAATTAATCTTTCTGTTTATTCCTCTGCGTTAAATACAAAAAAAGCGGCATTTTTTATGCCGCTTTTTGTATCTATAAAATTACTTTTTTATTAATGCTGATTTCCCAGCTTATTCCAGATTTCAATTCTGTAATCATCGATATCAGCATTGTCCTGCAAGCTTTTTAACCAAGCCTGTCCGAACATTCCTGCACTTCTTTGAGTAACAGACTCTGTAAATTGCTTCAGATCTCCAGGTTGTTTATTTACAGTTTCATTCTTTTTGATCAGAACATAAACTCCCGTTCCTCCTTCTACAGGTTTAGAAAGTTGAGATTTCTTAACTCCAAAAGCAGCACCGGCAACTTTAGGCTCCATAGATCCGGCTACTGAAGGATTTAATAGATTCACCTGAGCACTTTGTTTTGTAGTGGCAAACATTTTTGCAATCTGATCAAGATTTGAAGCTTTAGCTGCCGTAATCTTATCAGCTATCTGTTTTGCAGCCAGCTTATTTTTCACAACCACCTCGATCTGATCTCTTACAGACTCAGGATCTGCCAATCCTTTCTCCTGTTTCCCATTAAGGTATACTACAATTTTATCACCCGTTCCGTCTACTGTAAAGAATTCTGTATCTCCTTTAGATCTCTTCTTATCAAAAGCCCACGCAAGAATATCACCGTCTTTTTCAGTTCCTAAGCCTTGTAACTGACCATCGAATCTTTTGGCAGCCTTAGGATTTGAGAATTGATAATTTCCTTTCTTAGCAATATTCACGAAATCGTTGAAAGATTTACCCTGAACCTGCTGAATGAATCTTCTTGCTTTTTTATCAACATCTGCTTCCGTAGCATCAGAAGCTTTGATTGCTTTTACAACATTCGCTACTTTATATCCTAATGCACCAGGCTTTTTATCTTCAATGTTGATGATATGATATCCAAACTGCGTTTCTACAACACCTGTTGCTCCTTTTGGATTATTAGCCAAATAAGTAAGGAACTCAGGAACGAAAGGAGTTTCCGGAGTAGTCCATCCTAAACTTCCTCCTTGAGCGGCAGAATTAGGATCGCTGGAAAGCTTTAAGAATTCTGTGAATTTAGCAGGATTTGCTTTTACAATAGCTCCGATAGAGTCCGCTAATTTTTTAGCTTCTTCTTTGGATCTTGTAACACCTTCTCCTGCAGGACTTCCTTTGAATGCTATAAGGATATGTCTTGATAGTGTAGAATCTGAAGTCTTTTTACCTAAAAGCTTAGAAACCACATAGAAATTTTGCTCTTTATAAGGACCAAAAGTCTGTCCGACAGCTGCAGTTGTAATCTGTGACTGTATTGTCTGTGGCAATTGATTAGGCTTCAAATATTGGCTATTGAAAGGCATATCAGAGTTGGCCATTACAAACATAGAGTCATTGGTTGTATTTTGGAAATTTTCTTTCCCACCGCTTGCATCAGTTCCTCCTGAGAATATTTTATTGATTTCTTTTAAAGCTGCTGCATCATCAGCTGCACTCGGTTGAGAAGGAAAGAAAGCAATACCAATATTTCTGCTTGCTTCAGTCTTAAACATCACCGGATGTTGCTTAATATAATCAGCAAGGTCCTCTGTCTTAACTTTAATATTATTTTTCTGAAGGTAAGATGTGTAATCTACTTTCACAAAATCGATATCAGCCATCTGATCTCTTTGTCTCATCAACTCTTCAGCTTCTTTCTTACCTGTAGTGATCCCTGTAGAAATATTAGCAAAAACCTGTCTTGCCATAATTCTGTATTCAACAGATTTTCTGGTTTTCAACCACTGATTGTATCCTTCAGCACTTGTTGTTTTTAATTCCTCAACTTGTTTCTTAAGCTCTTGAGTCTTAAAATTACCTTTCTCATCAAAGAATTGTTTGTTTTGAGCAAACATCTGATCATACTGAATCTGACTCCAGAAGTAATCATCTGTCATTTCAAACCCCATCTTATCAAACTGCTGCTTGATAAGCTTTGATTGAACCAACAACTGCCAAGCTTGTTCTTCAAGACCATTTTTGGGCTGACCTTGTTGCTCTGCCTGCTGTTGCAATACGAAAAGTTGATCGTTAAACTCTTCACGGGTAATCTTTTCACCATTTACTTTTCCTAAAACATCAGGATTTTTTCCAAAAACCTTATCAATGCTATCAGGATTAACTAAAAACGCTAAAAGCGCCAGTGCAATTACTCCCATCAAAAGCCAAGGTCTATTCCTAATCTGTCCTAAAATTGCCATTTTATAAATTATAGTTTTTTATCAGGTTGCGAAAATACACATTTTTAAGAAATTACAGAAATCCAAGTGCTTTTTTTAATTTTTAAAATTCAAATTTCATAAAAAAGGAAATTTTGACCATATTTTTTAATGAAAAACAAATGGCATAGGTATTGTGCATCTTACATTAACATAATATACTAGGTATTTTCTTAGCATATTATGCTTAATCACTTTAACGATTTAAAACGAGAATGACAATTTGTCATTTGATTTACTATGACAGAATTTGAAGATATTAGTTTGGAGGAAATGATTAGCGATGGATTTGATATTGTGGCGGAAGAGATAAATCTTTCCGACTTTTCGGAAACTGATAAAAATTCCGAACAAAAAATATTTCCTATTCTTCCTGTGAGGAACATGGTTATGTTTCCAAATGTAGTAATACCTATTACCGCGGGAAGAAAAGCATCTATACAGCTTCTTGAAGAAGCTCAGAAAAATGGAGATTTCATTGGGATTGTAAGTCAAAAAAACTCAGAACTAGAACAGCCTACTGAAAAAGACTTATATCAAACAGGAACTCTGGCGAAGATCATAAAGATCATCAAACTTCCTGAAGGAAATATTACTGCTATTACTAAAGGTTTTCACCGCTTTAAGGTCAAAAAATTTATTGAAACACAACCTTATTTTAAGGCTGAAATTTCTAAATTAAAAGATACCAAAGCCAAAAACCAGGATGAATATGATGCTTTACTGGAAAATATTAAGGATTTAGCTTTAAAAATAATTGAGCTTGATCCAAATATTCCAAACGCAGCTAATTTTGCAATAAAAAACATCAACAATAACGATGATTTATTGAATTTTATTTGCACCAATGCCAGTTTCCCTTCTGTAGAAAAGCAAAAGCTTCTTGAAGAAAAAAGCCTGATGGCAAGAGCCAACAGCTGTTATGAAAAGATGCACGAGGACTACCGAAAACTGGAATTAAGAAACCAGATCCATCAGAAAACATCAAAAGATCTTGACAAGCAGCAGAGAGAATACTTCCTTAACCAACAGATCAGAACGATCCAGGAAGAACTTGGAGGTGGAGCAGAAGGAGATGTAGAAGATCTTATCAACAAGGCAAAGACTAAAAAATGGAGCAAGGAGGTTGAAGAACATTTTCAAAAAGAAATCAACAGACTACAAAGACAAAACCCTAATTCTCCGGACTATAATGTTCAGAGAAATTATCTAGATTTCTTCACGGACCTTCCATGGGAAACTTATACAAAAGATGTTTTCGACATTGTAAAAGCTGAAAAAGTTCTTGAAAAAGCACATTTCGGGCTGGAAGACATAAAGAAAAGAATCCTTGAACACATGGCTGTTTTAAAATTAAAAAACAACATGAAATCTCCGATTTTACTTCTTGTAGGTCCTCCCGGAGTAGGTAAAACTTCTTTAGGAAAATCTGTTGCAGATGCCCTGGGAAGAAAATATGTACGGTTATCTTTAGGTGGTCTTCATGATGAAAGTGAGATTCGCGGACACAGAAAAACCTACATAGGAGCAATGGCAGGAAGAATTCTTCAGTCCATAAAAAAATCAGGAACGTCTAATCCGGTTATTGTATTGGATGAAATTGATAAAGTAGGACAGGGAATCCATGGAGACCCAAGTTCCGCACTTTTAGAGGTTCTGGATCCTGAACAAAACAATGCATTCTATGATAATTTCCTGGAAATGGGTTATGATTTGTCTAAAGTAATGTTCATTGCTACAGCTAATTCTCTCTCTACCATACAAACCCCGCTTCTTGACAGAATGGAGATCATCCAGATTGCAGGGTATACCATGGAGGAAAAAACAGAAATCGCAAAAAGGCATCTTATCAAAAAACAACAGGAAGAAAACGGCTTAACTTCAAAATCTTTCAAGCTTGGAAATCCTGAACTTAAACATATTATAGAGGCTCACACTTCAGAAAGCGGAGTAAGGACATTAGAAAAAAGGATAGCTTCTATTGCAAGATGGGTGGCATTACAAACCGCATTGCTTAAAGATTATGATCCTAAGATAACTGTTGAAAAAATAGATGAAATCCTTGGTGTCCCAAGACCTAAAAGTTTATCCGAGATCACAGGAGTTCCAGGAGTAGTTACAGGATTGGCCTGGACAAGTGTGGGAGGAGATATTTTATTTATCGAAAGTATTCTCAGCAATGGAAAGGGCACACTGACAATGACAGGGAACCTGGGAACGGTAATGAAAGAGTCTGCGACAATAGCATTGGAGTATATCAAAGCAAAACATAAAGAATTAGGAATCGATCAGGAAGATATCGAAAAGAAAAACATTCACGTTCACGTTCCTGAAGGCGCCACTCCAAAAGACGGGCCTTCCGCGGGAATTGCCATGCTAACCTCAATGGTTTCTTCTTTTAAAAACAAGAAAGTTAAACCTCACCTGGCCATGACGGGAGAAATTACCCTCAGAGGAAAAGTGCTTCCTGTAGGAGGTATCAAAGAAAAACTTCTCGCAGCTACAAGGGCAGGTATTAAAGATGTTATTCTTTGCGAAGCTAACAGAAAAGATGTGGAAGAAATCAAAAAAGATTATCTGAAAGACCTTAACGTTCATTACGTTAACAAAATGGAAGATGTTATTGATATTGCCATAGAAAAGTAATATTATCATATAGTCAATAAACAAAAAAACACGTCTCAGTTTTGAGATGTGTTTTTGTTTAAAAGTATGGCATGCAGTTATAAGTCTTCCTAAAAGAATTACTCAGGATTCAGAAGTTAGATACCACATCTTTAATCAAATTAATTTATATTCTGAAAAGAATTCAAGTTAATTGAATAAAAAGCCTTTCAATTCAATGGGTTTTACTAATTTTATAAAACAGATTATGAGTTATGAATTTTTTTAAGCTTCCCTTCCTTTTAAAACTAACCCTTGTTATTATTTCAATTATAGGTATCGGATACCTTATAGAGTTAGGACAAAGCATCCTGGCTCCTTTCTTTCTTGCTTTTTTAATGGCAATGTTATTTTTGCCTTTTTCTACATTCTTAGAAAGAAAATTAAGATTTCCACGCTCTGTTTCCACAATGATATCTGTTCTTTGTATGTTGGTGATCTTAGCAGGATTAATATTTTTCTTTGGATCTCAACTTTCAAGTTTTACCAAGGACCTCCCACACCTAAGAATGCAATTCGACACCGTTTTCAACGGTCTTCAAAAATGGGTATATCATACATTCAATGTTAAGATTCATGAGCAACTCGACTACATTGATCAAGCTTTAAATAAACTGTTATCATCCTCAGGAGTTATTCTGGGATTTACTTTTGGAATCTTTTCTACAGGCCTAGGCTTCCTTGTATTTTTTATATTGTTTTTCATCTTCATTTTAAATTACAGAAGAATCCTTAACAACTTTATTGTTAATGTCTTTAGTGAAAAACATAAAGCAAGTGTACAGGAAGTAGTATCTGAGGTTCGCGTCATGACGAAAAAGTACATTATTGGCCTTTGCATACAGATTATTATTGTATCCAGCCTTACGTCAATTATCCTGGCAATTTTAGGCGTTAAATATGCTATTTTATTAGGTGTGTTAACAGGATTGCTCAACGTTATTCCTTATCTGGGAATTTGTATTTCCTTAGTCATTTCTTGTTTTATAGCTTTTGCAACGACTACTCCTTCTACTTGTATATATGTAATTATCGGTTACATAGGAGTGCATGTGGTGGATGGAAATATTGTACTTCCTTTTGTGGTAGGTTCGAAAGTAAAGATCAACGCATTATTTTCTTTCATAGGGATTATTGTTGGGGAACATCTGTGGGGAATATCAGGAATGTTCCTTTGTATTCCTGCAATTGCTATTATTAAAATCATCTTTGAGAGAGTGGATGGATTACAGCCATGGGGAAAATTACTGGGTGAAGATGAAAAGCCTAATAAAAAGAAAAAGAGTTATAAAATTTCGAAGAATATTACTTTAAAAGAAATGGACTGAACACCAATTTACCATTAAAGAATAATCAACATTTAATCTACAATCAAATTACTTTCATTAGATTTAAAGATATTTTTAATCAATTTCTTGTATTTTTATGTAAATTTGATGAAAATCCATCAATCATGAAAGTCATAAAATTCATTCTTTGCCTACTGTTCGGACTTATGTTTCTGAATGCAGGGCTCGACAAATTTCTGCACTACAATCCGGCACCCAAACTTACCGAAGCACAAATAAAGTTATATACTGCATTTGGTGAAATCGGCTGGCTGCTGCCTTTAGTGGGGGTAGTAGAAATTATTGGGGGATTACTTTTTATCTTTCCAAAAACAAGAGCTTTAGGAGCAATTGTAATTTTACCCGTCATGGTGGGTATTGTATTGCATAATACATACAGAGACCCATCTTCAACAGGGATTGCGATTTCCCTGGTCCTTTTCCTAATTAACATCTGGATAATCGCAGATAACAGCAAAAAATACAAAGCTTTAGTAAGCTAAAAAAGACTGCAATTGCAGTCTTTTTTTATACAAATGCACTAAAACCTGTTATAGACCTACCGACAATTAGTGAATTGATTTCTTTAGTTCCTTCATAAGAATATATCGCCTCGGCATCTGCCACAAATCTTGCAACATCATATTCTAACAGGATCCCATTCCCACCCATTACCTCACGGGCTCTGGATACAATATCCCTTGTACGTAAAGTACAAAAAACCTTTGCCAGTGAAGCATGTTCATCCTTTAAAATCCCTTCGTCCTGCATTTCAGAAAGCCTGAAAACCAACGTCTGCATCGCAGTAAGATTAGATAGCATTTCTACCAAATGCCCCTGAATCATCTGAAAAGAAGCAATGGGTCTTCCAAACTGTTCTCTTTTCCTGGTATAGTCTAATGCACTTTCATAAGCACCTCTTGCGCAACCTGTCGCCATCCAGGCCACGCCGGCCCTTGTCATTCTCAATACTTTACCTGTATCTTTAAAAGAATTAGCATTTTGAAGTCTGTTTTCTTCAGTTACAAGACAATCTTTTAAAGTGATTAATCCGTTTTGTACGATACGAAGAGCCATTTTTCCCTTAATTTTTTCAACAGAGAACCCCGGATTATCTTTTTCTACAATAAATCCTTTCACCTCTCCGCTATCGACATCTCTTGCCCAGATAATCACCAAGTCAGCGAACGTAGCATTTCCAATCCATTTTTTCTCTCCGTTAAGAATCCATCCTTCAGGCGTTTTCTTGCATGTAGCAGTTAATCCTCCTGCTGCGCCGGATCCTACTTCAGGTTCCGTTAATCCGAAAGCTCCTATTTTTTCAAACTTTTGCATCTGAGGAAGCCATTTTTGCTTTTGCTCTTCAGAACCACATATATAAATGGATCCCATTGCCAATCCTGACTGCACCCCAAAAAAAGTAGCTATTGAAGCATCAATTCTCGCCATCTCCATTGCAATAACCCCCTCCATTAGGAAAGGCATTCCGGGGCAACCATATCCTTCATAGGTGACCCCGCAAATATTCAGTTTCTGGAATTTAGGTATCAGTTCAAAAGGAAATTCATCTCTTAACCAATAATGATTAACCAAAGGCTTAACTTCCTTTTCCATAAATGCCCTCACCTTTAGCTGTATTTCTCTTTGTTCAGGCGTAAGCGTATGATAAATATCGTAAAAATCACCGTCAATGGGCGGTAGCTCTCTCTTCTTTTTATCGGAATCCAGCATTTTCATTAAACCTCCTAATTGTTTGTCATCTAATTTTGAGAAATTATGCATCAGCTTCGGAAGATCTACTTTTCTGGATATTGCGCTTAACTGATCAAAATCTATTGATCTGAATAATTCTATAGCATTTCTGATTTTGGAAAAAGTATTCGACATATTTACAGTTGTGATTTAATTTGTAAAAGATATACAAAAATCACTCCGAAATTTAATTCTTACAACCATCTTTATTTTACAAATACATGACTTACAATGAATTAAATATCATTTTCTATTTACAAAGTTTTTACTTGTGATTTTCAAACTTTACAAACCATTCCATCTGAACTTTGGTATCAACAAAAATAAATATTATGAAAACTACTTACATTAAATTATCTATGGCTGCTGTTCTTTTATTAGGTATTTACTCGTGTAAAAAAGGAGAAGCGGTAGCAGCAGATTACGAAACGGCAAATGCTACAGACTCTGCTTCGTTCATGGTATCCGATAGTGTATCTTCTGCTGCAACAATGAAGATAAAAGACAAACAGTTCATTAAAACTGCAGATGTCAATATGGAGGTAAAAGACGTTTATGATGCAACCGTTTCAATTGAAAAATCAGTGCAGGATCTGGGAGGATTTGTTACACATAGTAACTTACGAAGCAATATAATTTCAGAGGACACTTATAATACTTCCAATGAAGACGCCATACTTGTAAAAAAATACCAGACTGAAAATGCTATGCAGGTACGTATTCCTACGCCAAAATTAGGAGAATTCTTAACCTTGATTAACAACAAAAAGCTATTCCTAAACTTTCGATCAATCAATGCAGAAGATGTAACATCGAGCATAAAATACGCAGAACTAGAAGGAAGAAGGATCAAAAAAACAGGTGAAAATATCACTCAGCTGAAGAACAACAAGGATAAGGTAAAACTGGACGACGACAATATGTCGGAAGGCAATCTTCAGCAACTTGCTAATCTTGAAGTTACTGACAATCTGAAATATAGTACAATTGACATTTACATTAAAGAACCTAAGTACCGGATTGCGGAAATTGCCATAACGAATACTAAAAATATTGATAATAAATACAAATTCAATTTTATCTATGATGCTAAGAATGCCTTTGTAGAAGGGTTTTATCTTATTCAAAAAATTGCAGTGGGACTGATCACCATTTGGCCGGTTTTATTAATCGCAGCAGTGATCATCTATTGTATCAGAAGACGAAAACCTATTCAAAAGACGAACCCACCCATTTCATAATAACACAATGCTATCCTAACCTTTGGGTTATCACCATAATTTTAGATTTAAAAAACCTCCGATTTTATTCGGAGGTTTTCTTTTATTTACATGATCTCCTTATTTTTTTATTATAATTTTTTTAGAAGACACTCCATTCTTATTTTGCATTTTAACAAAGTAAGTCCCCTCCGTAAGCCATGATAAGTCTATGGAAAATCGGTTCGTTAAAAAGTTATAATTTTTTAATTCTTGTCCACCCATATTATATACAGTTATAAAATACGGCTTTTTATCTGCATCTAATTCAAAATTAAAAATACCACTTGATGGGTTAGGGGAAATCGTTCCAAAATTTAAAATTTCATTGGTTGTAGTCCCTAATGTAGCACTATACTCACTTGCCCCTATATCGATAATTGTATTTGAAATTCTTCCAGCTCCATAAAAATCCAATTCTCCTGAAGTAATAGCAGTAGTTGGTTTTCCCTTATTTATACAAACACTTGCTGCGTTTAATTTTACAATAGGTGGTGTACTTGAAATGGATACTAAACTTGGATTAGCATAAAGAGAATTGGCGTCCTGGCCAGTTGCAGATCTATACGCTGCAAATGTATCATACGTTGTTCCTCTCCAATCTACTGCGATATCATTTTGATCATTATTTGGAGTATACCAACAATTATAATTAAAAGTATTGTTCGATTGTGGACTCTTGTTATCTATAAACATCAATAAATTTTCCGGGCCAGTGTAAAAAATATTGTTCTCAAAAGTACAATTAGAAGCTTTGCTCATCGAAATTTCTCCAGATCCTTTATTCGCAGTGTCGTTTTGTAAGAATGTATTGTTTCGGATAACACTATTAATAACCTGACCTGTAGTATTATCATCAAACCCTCCTATCGAAAGCCCTGCTTCTTTATTTTTATATATTAAATTGTTTTTTACAGTAATTTGCTGAACAATCCCATCTCGCTCAGCTCCGACCTCAATTCCATATCCATTTTGATAACTTTTATTTCTTTCTATAGTAATATTCCTCGCGCCATCAACATAAATCCCTGCGGAAGTTGCATACTTTGCAACATTATTATAACACTCATTATTAATCACTACTCCATTTCTGGCTTCATCTAATGATGTATTTGATGCTGTACCCTCATGTCCTAGGATATCAATTCCGATATTTGTATTATCATATACCTTGCAATTTTTGACTATAAATCCATCTATATTTCCATTTACAGCCAATGCTTCACTATAACCCAAAATATTATTAAACACCTTACATTCGTCTATCGTAAGATTGGTAATTCCGCCATTACGACCATACACAATAAAGCCCTGCGCATTATTATTAGGATTAACCGGTATATCTTTATTTGCATTCCAATTAATTTTTGTAACCGTTATGTTTTTGAACGTGAGATCTGTAGATGAACCGATTCCCGTTGTTTGAACAAGCACTCCCTGCGCATCATTTACTGTTTTGTTTTGGATGGTCAGGTTTTCAAATTTCAGAAAACTTTTATTCGTCACCGTCAACAGAGTACTTCCCGGGGTATTTGTTCCGTCAATGATTACATTATCATTGGCATAATTTTTAAAAGTAATATAGTTTCCACTGGTTCCACTTACGTTGATAACTACATTTTCGTAATAAGTACCTGCCTTAATATTCACAATACTGTTTGGGGTAGCCTTAGTGGCTGCTTTTTGTATTGTTTTCCATGGAGCGGTGCTGCTTCCGTTATTGTTATCGTTTCCGTTTGTTTTATCTACATAATAATTGGTCTGGCCGAATCCCAGGTTATACACCAGTAATAATACTGTGATTTTAATAATTTTTTTCATTTAACGATATATTTAAGTGATATGTATTCACGGTTTCACCTCTTTTAAAAGGCTTTGTGGTAATGCGAGAGATGCATTATTCAGAATTACGTAACGGCGTATAAATATACAAAGGTTCCCGTAAAAAACTAATTATCAATTTATAATATATTGAAAATTAACAAATATTAATCTCACTTCCTGGCTCAACAATCATGAAAAGGATACAACATCAGGATGATCACCATAATTTTACATTTTACCATGGCCAATTTTTCCCGGAGGTTTTATTTTTCCTTAAATTTGCATTTTAATCTCAAGATTCCATTAAAATTATTGATTCTCAACCTAGAATTTTAACTTTGAACATATGCTATCAAAAATAAATCCCATACACACCAACAGCTGGAAAGCCCTTGATGAACACTTTGCAGGAAATGATTTCGACTTAAGAACCCTTTTCGCATACAATGAAAATCGTTTTGAAGAGTTCTCAATAAAAAAAGAAAATTTTCTTTTTGATTACTCTAAAAACCTGATGGATTCAAGGACTAAAGAATTGTTGTTGAATTTAGCTGAAGAATGCCAGCTAAAAGACGCCATTTCTAAAATGTTTAGTGGTGACAAAATCAATGAAACAGAAGGGAGAGCAGTTCTTCATACAGCTTTAAGGGATTTTTCGGATAAGGAAATTTTGGTAGATGGAGAAAATGTAAAGCCTCACATCAGAAGAGTCCTTGACCATATGAAATCTTTTTCCGAGAAAATAATTTCCGGAGAGCATAAAGGATTCAGCGGAAAAGAAATCACGGATGTAGTTAATATCGGAATCGGAGGCTCTGACCTTGGTCCTGTGATGGTATGCTCTGCGCTAAAACACTTCAAAACAAGGCTGGACGTTCATTTCGTATCTAATGTGGACGGAAACCATATTGCAGAAGTCGTTAAAAATTTAAATCCTGAAACAACTCTGTTTATCGTTGCTTCCAAAACTTTTACAACCCAGGAAACAATGACTAATGCCAACTCTGCAAAAGATTGGTTTTTACAAGCTGGAAAGCAGGATGACGTTGCCAAACATTTCGTAGCTTTATCCACTAATATTGAAGCAGTTAAAAGCTTCGGAATCGCAGAAGATAATATCTTTGAATTCTGGGACTGGGTTGGCGGAAGATATTCTCTTTGGAGTGCTATCGGACTAAGTATTGTTCTGGCAGTAGGTTATGAAAACTTCGAAGAATTGTTAAAAGGAGCTTTTGATACTGATCAACATTTCCAGAACACAGACTTTTCAGAAAACATTCCGGTTTTAATGGGTCTCATTGGCATCTGGTACCGTAATTTTTATGCTGCAACTACTTATGCTATTTTGCCTTATTCCCAGTATCTTGACAGATTTGCTGCGTACTTACAACAGGGAGATATGGAAAGCAACGGAAAATGCGTAGACAGAAATGGTGAATTTGTGGAATATGAAACAGGTCCTATTATCTGGGGAGAGCCAGGAACAAATGGACAGCATGCATTCTATCAGCTGATCCACCAGGGTACGGAATTAATTCCTGCTGATTTTATAGCCTATGCAAAAAGTAGTAATAAGGTTTCTGATCACCAGGACAAACTACTGGCTAACTTTTTCGCTCAGACGGAAGCGCTTGCTTTTGGAAAAAATGAAGAAGAAGTAGAGGAAGAATTAAGAAATTCAGGAAAATCGGATGAGGAAATAGAAAGGCTGTTAAACTTCAAGGTCTTCCACGGAAACACACCAACTAACTCCATATTATTCAAAGAATTAACTCCTTTTTCATTAGGCCAGTTAATAGCAATGTATGAGCATAAAATCTTTGTTCAGGGAGTGATCTGGAATATCTTCAGTTTTGATCAATTCGGAGTAGAGCTTGGAAAGGTATTAGCCAACAAAATTCTACCTGAACTGGAGAATGATGCAACTATTGGGTCACACGATAGTTCGACTAACGGGCTGATCAATTATTATAAGGACAATAAATAAAGAAAGTAATATCTAATAAAAAAGTAAAATGGCAGAAATTCTTGACGGACTAAAAGTATCCAAAGAAATAAAAGCAGAAATCAAGACAGAAGTTGAAAAGATTCTTGAAAGCAAAAGAAGAGCACCTCATTTGGTGGCCATCCTTGTTGGAAACAACGGAGCAAGCAAGGCTTATGTAAATGCTAAAGTAAAGGATTGCGAGGAAGTAGGTTTTCAATCCAGCCTTATTAAATTCCCGAGTACGGTTTCCGAATCTGAATTACTGGAAAAAATCGATGAGCTGAATAAATCTAAAGCTGTGGATGGATTCATCGTTCAGTTACCTTTACCGGATCAGATTGATCAGGAGAAAATCATTAATGCTATTGATCCAAGAAAAGATGTTGATGGATTCCATCCTGAAAATTTCGGGAAAATGGCATTGGAAATGGATACCTTCTTACCTGCTACCCCTTTTGGAATTTTAACATTATTAGAAAGATATAATATTGAAACTAAAGGTAAAGACTGTGTAATTATCGGAAGAAGTAAAATCGTAGGGAGACCCATGAGTATTTTGATGGGAAGAAAAGACTTCCCTGGAAATTCTACTGTTACCCTTACACACTCTTATACTAAGGACATTGAAGAATATACTAAAAAAGCGGACATTGTCATTACGGCTTTGGGAGATCCTCATTTCTTAAAGGGAGAAATGATTAAAGACGGTGCTGTAATTGTAGATGTAGGAATTACCAGAGTGGATGATGACTCTCCAAAAGGATATTATCTGGCAGGTGATGTAGATTTTGATAGCTGTGCTGCAAAAGCGAGCTGGATTACACCTGTTCCCGGAGGAGTTGGTCCCATGACAAGAGCTATGTTGATGAAAAACACCATCATTGCTTATAAAACTTCAGTCTATAACGACTAATTTAAAAATGAATAAAGAAGAAGATATTTTATTAAATGAAGGTAAAATGCTCCCTGTGATGGAGCATTTTTACACTTTACAAGGTGAAGGAGCACACACAGGAAAAGCCGCTTATTTTATACGATTGGGTGGCTGCGATGTAGGTTGCCATTGGTGTGATGTAAAGGAAAGCTGGAATCCTGATCTTCACCCATTGATGAATGCGGAAGAAATTGCAGAAACAGCAGCAAAACATTGTAAAACCATAGTTTTAACCGGTGGTGAACCTTTGATGTGGAATCTGGATATTTTAACCTCCAAGCTAAAGGGCTTGGGATGTACCATACACATTGAAACTTCGGGGGCTTATCCTGTAAGCGGACAACTGGACTGGATCACCCTTTCTCCAAAGAAAACAGGTCTTCCAAAAGAAGATGTATATGAGAAAGCCAGTGAACTGAAGGTAATTATTTTCAATAATCACGATTTTGCATTTGCACAGGAGCAAGCTGCTAAGGTTTCAAAAGATTGTAAGCTGTATCTTCAAAGTGAATGGAGTAAACGTGATGAAATGTATCCGAAAATTACTGATTTTATTTTAGCAAATCCGGAATGGCAGGCCTCAGTTCAGACGCATAAATATCTTAATATCCCGTAAAAATTACATATCTTAGCTCCTGACATCCCTTATATAGCGATAGATGCAGAGAATTCGATACTCTAGATATTTAAAATCGATTATCCTTTTGCTTGACCTTTTGGTTATTGCATCTGTTTTTATTTTCTTTTTTTTAAGCAGAAACCGGGATCTTATACACGACAAGGATATTTGGTACGAAAATTCGTTCCCCTTGCTTTTGTTGATCTCTTTTTGGATTCTGCTGAGTGGAAGAACCAAAATTTACAATATAAGAAGAAACCTTACCTACACAACTTTTATAGAACGTATCGTTACTCATTTTATATTGTTTGTAATTGGTCTTGTATTAATAAGAAAGGTAAGTAATAATAAATTTTTCAGCTCAGAGCTTTCTTGGTTGTCGCTGTACCTGTTTTCTTTTATATTGATTACAAAATCCATTATTTATTTTGGAATAAAATATCTGAGATCTATAGGAATTAACAACAGGAATGTGATGTTTCTAAGTGAGAACAGCTCTACGAATGTTTTGAAAAACATATTGAATGAAAGGAAAGATTTCGGATACAGAATTTTTGAATACCCTACTGAAATAATTCAGACCCAAGAGCTTCAGTCCTTCTGGAAGAGCAATGGAATACATACATTATTTCTGCCACTGGAAAATACATTTACCTCTCAGATGGAGGATGAAATTTTCAGATTAGCTGAAGCAAGCAAGGTGCATATTTCGCTGATCCCTAATATATCTCAGACTGATCTTTTTGCTTACGACCTGGGATATGTAGAGACTCAGCCGGTTCTCAATCAGGCAAAGTATCCTTTGGATTATTATTCCAATTACCTTTTAAAAAGATTGTTTGATATCGTTTTTTCACTTGTGGTTATGATAGGTATCTGCTTGTGGCTATTTCCGATAATTGCAATTTTTATCAAGCTGACGTCAAAAGGGCCTGTTTTTTTCATACAGAAAAGATATGGTTTTCATGAGGAAGTATTTAGCTGTATAAAATTCAGAACAATGGTGGTGAATGATGAGTCAACAACGAGAACAACATCGGAAAATGACGCAAGGATCACAGGGATTGGTAAGTTTCTCAGAAAAACAAGCTTGGATGAGATGCCACAGTTTATTAATGTATTAAGGGGAGAGATGTCAATTGTAGGACCTCGTCCTCATATGCTGGCAGTAGATAATTATTATAAACCCAAAATAGGAAGATATAGTCTTAGAAGTACTGTAAATCCAGGGATTACAGGTCTTGCACAGGTAAACGGGCTCAGGGGTGATTCCGGGGATGTGGAGGTTGAAATGAAAAAGCGGATACTGGCTGATGCCTTCTATGTAAGAAACTGGAGCTTCATCCTGGATCTTATCATCATTTTGAAAACTATTTTACTGGTTTTAGGTGGAGATAAAAACGCAAAATAAAGAATGCTTAATAAAAAAAGTCTAATTTAGCAGAATGTTAAAAAAGTTTTTCACAGCCGTAGGGGAATACATTATTCTTCTTGGTAAATCTATGCAAAAACCTCAGAAAATGAGGGTTTTCTGGAAGCTGTTCATGAGAGAAATCAATGATTTAGGAGTCAACTCATTCGGGTTGGTTATCTTTACATCTATATTCGTGGGAGCAGTAGTTGCCATCCAAATGTTCAACAACTTTGATGCTTCTTCATTTCCCATTCCTACTTCGTTCGTGGGATACGCTACAAAAGCAGTACTTGTACTGGAATTTTCACCCACCATTATCAGTTTGATTCTGGCGGGAAAAGTAGGCTCATATATTGCATCCAGTATAGGTACAATGAGGGTTTCAGAACAAATCGATGCATTGGATATCATGGGAGTTAACTCACCCAATTTTCTGATACTCCCTAAAATAATTGCGTGTATCATTTTTAACCCGCTTCTTATTGCAATCAGTATTGTGTTTGGTATAGGCGGTGGATATATTGCCGGAATTTTAACAGGAAACTGGACGGAATCCGATTATATTACGGGGATACAGATGTATATGCCTAATTTATTCGTTTACTATGCATTTATAAAAACGATCGTTTTCGCTTTTGTTATTGCAACAGTTCCTTCATACTTCGGTTACTTCGTAAAAGGTGGTTCACTGGAAGTAGGTAGAGCGAGTACACAAGCCGTGGTTTGGACAATGGTATTTATTATCATTTCCGAATTAATATTAACCCAATTAATATTAAGCTAATGATTGAGGTAAAAAATCTTAAAAAAAGTTTTGATGATGTTGAAGTACTTAAAGGAATTTCAACTTCTTTTGATAAAGGGAAAGTAAATCTGATTATCGGGCAAAGTGGATCGGGAAAAACAGTATTTCTTAAGAGTTTATTAAATGTATATCAGCCTTCTTCAGGTGAAATTCTTTTTGATGGTAAAGACATCAATACAATGACCCGTGAAGAAAAGCAGCACCTGCGATCGGAAATCGGAACGGTATTCCAGGGAAGCGCTTTGTTTGACTCTCTGACAGTGGAGGAAAACATTATGTTTCCTCTTGATATGTTTACCAATTTAAGTTTCAGGGAAAAGAAAAAAAGAGTTTTTGAAGTTATTGGAAGAGTACATCTCGATAAAGCCAACAAAAAATTTCCATCCGAAATTTCCGGAGGAATGCAAAAACGGGTGGCCATTGCAAGAGCCATTGTGAACAATCCTAAATACTTGTTTTGTGATGAGCCAAATTCAGGACTGGATCCCTATACATCCAATGTAATAGATGATCTACTGCTCGAAATAACAAAAGAATATAACACAACAACGATCATTAATACACACGATATGAACTCCGTAATGACGATAGGTGAAAAGATTGTCTATCTGAGATTAGGAATTAAAGAGTGGGAAGGAAATAAAGACATTCTGATTACAGCAGGCAATAAAAATCTTATTGACTTCGTTTATTCTTCAGAGCTATTTAAAGAATTGAGAGTGTATTTACTTGAAAATAATAAAACTATTGATAATACGATCACAAAACTAGACGAAAATGAAACAAATATTTAGTATAGCGCTATTAAGCCTTTCGATGTTTGCTTCTGCACAGATTTCTCTTGCAGGTAAGGCAAACTTAATTTTTCCAACAGGATCTCCATCGTGGAAAAATATCTCCAATACGGCAAGTGCGGCAATAGACAATAAGGGAAAGAATAATGTAGGATTTAATATTGGACTTTCATTAAAAGCTAACCTTCCGATGGCATTTTTCCTGATGCCGGAATTGTATTACACCACCTTTAAAAATGAATTCACGGATCCTGTTTCCAATACTACATTCGATGTTAAAAACAACCGTATCGATTTACCGGTACTTGTAGGTCATAAAGTATTAGGGGATATGCTGGGTGTATTCATTGGACCTGTTGCCAGCTATAACCTGGCTAAGGAGGATACATTTAATGATTTTAAAGAAAATGCAAGAGATAATTTTACTGTAGGATACCAGTTCGGAGCTCAGCTTGAAATTAAAAAACTTCTTATCAACGCAAGATATGAAGGTGCATTTAGTAAAGATCAAAGAAATTTTGTAAACAGAGTATCTGGTGAAGAAATCAGATATGATAATCGCCCTAATCTCTTTATGGTAGGTTTGGGTTATAAATTTTAACCGAAAGAAAATAACAACTATTAAAAAATCCTCAGGTATTATACCTGAGGATTTTTATTTTGGTTTTCTAATTCTGTTTGTCGTTTTGCAATTTCCACAGCTTGTTTTTCCAACTCTTCTTTCTCTTTCTGTAGCTGCTTAAATTCCCTTCTTCTTTGCTCTTCTTTAATAGCAGATCCTTTACTCAGATAGCCTACCATTCCACCTATGATAAGCCCGATCCCAATTCCCCCCATAATTCCCATAATATGAGAAAGCTTGATCTGTTCAACAGCAAAGTCTGTTGTTAAATAAAAAAGTAAAGCTGATACTGCTAAAAGTATAAGGCCTGTAATTGATATACTTTTCATAATGTTGTGTTTTTGGTGATTTAGTCTTTACTAATGTAGTGAAATTTTAGCAAAGCTGAATTTGATTAAATTTTCCCACCTGCATTTTTGTAATATTCCAATGCTTTTGGTAAATCTTTTTGAATATCTGATATTCTCGTTCCCGGACTTGGGTGAGTAGAAAGAAACTCCGGCTGTCTGCTTCCAGAAGATGCAGCTTCCATTCTGTTCCAGAAAGGAATTGCCTCCCTTGGATCATATCCGGCCATAGACATCAGATACAATCCCATCTGATCAGCTTCCGACTCCTGATTTCTTCCATATTTTAACAAAGCAACCTGCGAACCAATCGGATATACTTTCTGGAAAATATTAGCCCATTGGGAATTAGAAATAGTTCCGCCTAATATAGTCCCGCCGTATTGCGCTACCATTGCCTGGGAAATTCTTTCATTTCCATGTCCTGCTAAAGCATGAGAAACCTCATGGCCTAAAACTACTGCCAGTCCGTTATCATTTTTAGTTACCGGTAATATTCCTGTATATACAGCTACCTTTCCACCAGGCATACACCAGGCGTTTAATTCATTACTCTGAAGAAGGTTAAACTCCCAGCTATAGTTTGCCAGATCTGCAGATCTTCCGATACTCTGATAGTATCTTTCAGCAGCTCCTTTTATTCTTGTTCCTACATTTACCACTCTTTTAGCATCTGCCGTCCCTGATATAATCTTTGATTTGGACAATGTTGTTCTATACTCCTGAGATGACATCGTTAATATTTCAGAATTATTTGCCAACTGCAACGAAGATCTACCCGTAATAGGGTTCGTGGTACAAGCTACAACTGATAAAGCAATTGCTCCTATTCCTAATAGATAAGTTAATTTCATAGTTTAAGTGTTAATAATTCAACTTTAACAATTATTATTCCAAAAAGTTTTACAACCCATATATTTGCATACATTTTGCTATTTAAATTTAATAATTATTAAGGTCATGAAAAAATATATTTCACTTATATATATTTTGGGATTTATCTTCTTTTTTCAAAGTTGTGCTTCTCAAAATACCGGCGATTCTAAAACTACAGATTCGCTGATTAATTCGCAGGAATTTACATTCCACGCAGAACGGGCAAACCCTACCAACTATGACGTCATCAACATTATGAATTCTATGCCCAACTCAACATCGACAAGAATTCTTCAGCTTAACGGCAACTACACGGTAGAGCTGAGAAAAAACAAGTTAGAAGTTACCCTTCCTTATTTCGGAAGACTATTTAACCCCACTTATGGTAATACCAGCAGCAACAGCTACAGGTTCACTTCGAAAGATTATACGGTGAATAAATCCCAGAATAAAAAAGGAAACTGGATTGTAAGAGTTAAGCCTAATGATGTAAACAATGTAGACGAGATCATTATTGAGGTTTATAAAAACGGAAAAGCATTTACTTCTGTACGAAGTAATGACAGACAGCCTATATCATATGATGGATTTGTTTCTAAGAACGAGCCTGAACCCGCTCCTTAATCTTCACGGGTCCCGTTAGATAAAAATCTTTCTACAAACAATTTAGCTTCAGTACTTGGGTTGGAAACCATTCCTGAAGCATTTTTTTTATGATGCAAATAAGCTTCTTCTACGGAATCACTCTTCTTCATCATGGCTAAAATATATTCCTGAACCCAATATTCAAAACGTTTTTCAGCCTGTTGAACTCTGATTTCATCAAATGTTCCGGCCTTCTTTTTAAGATCAATAAATTCAGCTATTGTATCGTAGATTTCACCCAGTCCTTCATTATGAAGTGCAGAACCTAATAAAATAGGAACTTTCCAGCCTTTTTCTTTTGGGGGAATAAAATCGAGCGCCCTTTTTAATTCAAGTTTGGTGGTTTTGGCTTTTTGTAAATTACTTTCTTCAACTTTGTTAATAAAAATAATATCTACCATCTCCATGATCCCTCTTTTAATTCCCTGAAGCTCATCTCCTCCACCAATAATCTTAAGAAACAGGAATACGTCTGTAATATCGGCAACCAGAACCTCAGATTGTCCTACCCCTACAGTTTCAATAAGGATATAATCATATCCGGCAGCTTCACAGATCATCATGGTTTCAAAGGTTGTATTGGCAACACCTCCTAAAAACCCGGAACTCGGGGAAGGCCTGATAAAAGCGTTTTCTTCTTTTGCCAGCTCTTCCATCCTTGTTTTATCTCCAAGAATGCTTCCTTTGTTGATTGCCGAACTCGGGTCAATAGCAAGAACTGCCACTTTTTTATCATGAGCAATAGCCAGTCGTCCAAAATTTTCAATGAAAGTAGATTTTCCTGCCCCCGGAACTCCAGTAATTCCGATCCGTATGGAATTTCCTGTAAATGGCATAATTGCCTTCAGTAATTCGTCTGCCTGGAGGCGATGTTCGGCTTTTTTGCTTTCAACTAAAGTAATAGCTTTTGCGATCAGACGTTTATTTCCTGATCGTATTCCTTCCACCAAGTCTTCTGTTGAAAATTTCATTAGGTCAAAAATATAAAAATAAGCATCAAACTACCTCATAAAGCTCTTTTAATTTTATTTCTTCTAAATTAAAACTACACCTGATTTTATCAATAGCATAAGGAATTTGCTACATTTGTTATCAATCAAATATAAGAAACAATGAAAAAAATAATCGCTATAGCATTTTTTACTGCTGTTCTGGTATCATCATGCACCTCAAAATCATCAACGGCAACTTCAGCTATAGGCCCTGCAGTATCTACTGCTGAACAAATCGCTCAGGGAAAGACCATTTTTGAAAGCTCTTGTACGAGATGTCATAAACTACCGGATCCCACATCACATAATCCGGTTCAATGGGTAGGAATTATGAACTCTATGGCTCCAAAAGCAAAACTCACTGACGAGCAGCATCAATGGGTATATGATTATATTGTTTCTGTAAAAAAATAATCATATCTAAAAATATTACAATGAAAAAGTTAGTTTTAAGTATTGTTTTAGGATCTGCATTTATGGTTTCGTGCGGACCGAAAAGTGTAGCAGTAACAGGACCTAAATATACAGCTTCTGAACAACTGACTCAGGGAAAAACCATTTTTGAAAATTCCTGCAACAAATGCCATCAATTACCGGATCCTGCAAAACACGACGACCAGGGATGGATCAAAACGTTAAGCAGAATGGCTCCAAAAGCTAAACTGACTGATGATCAGCATCAAATGGTGTATGATTATCTGATTTCTGTAAATAAAAAATAAGCTTTCAAATGAAAGCTTATTTTTTTAACTCTATTCCCAATCCAGGTTTCTCCGATAAAATTATGATACCCTTTTCTACAAAGTTCCCAGTAGCATAATCATTGGAGATCAGATTTGCCCCGTCGAGATCAACGTAATCGACAAGTCCGGTTAAAACACACCCTGCAGAAATCCCAACTGTAGATTCTGTCATGCATCCTATCATTACTTTGTAACATGAACTTCTGGCTTTTCTTATCATTTCTAAAGCAGGGGTCAAACCTCCGCATTTCATTAATTTGATATTGACACTTCTATAATAAGGTATTAAAGCTTCTAAAGAATCCATCTCCTGACAGTCCTCGTCTGCCATCCAGTTAGCATAAGCATTTTTTTCTAAAACCTGATAATGGCCGACTGGTCTCGGCTGCTCAAGGTATGTGAATTTTTGCACATCGGAATTTCCCTGAAGCCATAAACAATCATCATCCGTAAAGCTGGCATTCGAATCCAGAGCGATATTCCTGTCCAATTGTAAAAGTCTGGTTACACCATCCTTTTGTAAACCACTGCATTTCACCTTAAACTTATTCCAGATGCTTTTTTCGATTTTTTCGATTTGCTCACCTATAGTTCCTACAGATATAGTAATGGAACTATCCACTAATTTTTTTGAAGAAAGATCATTGAGCTCCATAAAACTCTTATTTTCAAGTTTTCCGAAAAGGTCCCAATAGGCGCAATCTAAGGCAGATTTTAAAAAGGGGTGTAAATCTGAAAAAGAAAGAAATTGATAAAATTCTTTTGGGTGTTCAATTTTTCGTGCTTCAATTCCGGAACGGATTTCATTTAATTTTGAAACCAACATGGTCAGATTAATCTTATAATAATCAATGGCAACACACTCTCCATATCCTTTACAATTATGGTGAGATAATTCGATAAGCAAACTTTCTCTGGTGTTATAATTACCATAAGCTATTGAGAAAGTTTCTTTTAATCGAAGGGATTTGATTTCAAAACGCAGTTCCATACATTAAAGCTACAAAAAAAGCTGTCTCAAAAGATCAACAATACTCTCCAATCTCCAGAATGACAAAGCCATCAGACAGAATTTCGAAAGTAAAAGTGTTCTTGAAACAACCTTATTCTAATCTTAACAATTGTTTTTTACTTTACAATTAACTTTTCAATTTGACTTTTAAGTCCTTGTTTAATATGAACCATATATACTCCTTTAGGAAAACTTTTTGTAGAAATGGCTTTTTTAGATTCTGGCATTCTTGAATCAGTAATCACCACTTTTCCCGACATATCAAATACTCTTATTTCTACTTCATCTTTTGATTTACTTATATTTCCAACAAAGAACTCATCATAAGTAGGATTAGGGAATATAATAAATTGATTATTGGCAAGGTTACTTTCCTTAGTTGCAAGCACACTATCACAGTCCGATGGAATAGTAAAATCTTCTACTTGATCAGTTCCCACCGTTTTACTTCCCGCAGAAGCATTTACTCCTAATCCTCTTTTGGCAAATGCTTTCCAAATCATACATTTATCTTCTCCTCCATTTCCTATAGCATCAGCTTGAAGAATAGCATCTCTACCATCAATAAAGGTTGGACTACATGGTTGCAGCTTAAGCCCATCAACCACAATCTGTAATGCTTTTGCATTACCGGATGTTGGGTTTGCCAATACATCACTATTATATCCATACTTTTCAACATACTTCCAGGTAAGATCCCAGAGCATGGTAGCCCAAATAAATCCTACACCATGAGGAACTACAGCAGTATTGGTACTATTATATGTATACCCGTTTACAGAAAAATCCGGAGAATACTTAGCCGGTCTGATCCCAACTCCTGTAACTGGCTGCCCTTTCGGATAAGTTCCTACACCTCTTGCTAAGGATGATGTGTCACCTGGTCTTGTAGTCAGCATCAAGGCAAAGTAGTCTGACCATCCTTCCCCCATTTGTTCAATGGTATTAGTTGTCGATAGACAACTGTATCCCTGACCGGTTAATCTATTTGAAATACCATGACCGTATTCATGAGCAATAATTCCGTTATCAAAACTCGAATGTTTAAATCCATCATAATCAAAGTCCAATGTGGCATTAATAGCATTGCCATTGTTAAGCTCTCCAACCAGAAAAAGCCCCTCTGTTTTCCCAATGTTTATAGAAGGAATATTGACTTGAGATCCATAGGATCCAGCACCCATGCTTGTGGGAGTATCATTAGAAGGTCTATAGACTATTACACCAACAGCACCTGCATTCTGAGCATTCAATACTTTGAGACCATACTCACAACTTGTACTTGTTACAATTGCAATTTTGTTTGTAAGACTCCCCGGCGCTGGCGCTGTACATGCATCTGTAGGTGATGAAACAATGAGGTCTCCTGTCACTGGCGGGCCAAAAACCGGTCCAAATCCTGCTCCACCTGTTAATACTTTTGGCCTGCTAGTAATTGATGCAGGAGTGTTGTATTGATACCTTATGATAGGATCATCAGGAGTCTGTGTTCTATCATAAAGATACATCTGCATTCTTGGCGCTAAAACCTGGGGCTGCCCTCCAACAACCCTTTCATAACCTGAACTAAAATTAGCATTGTTAAGTCCACTTCCATCAAAAGCCTCTGCTCTCACGGCATCATTCCCTATTCCACCATTATTAAAGTTATTCGTCTGAAAGTTTCTCGCCGTTTCTGTGAATCCGAATTTATAAAATATATCATGCATTTTATTGTTCATATAAAACAAATTGGTGATAGCAGCGTCTTTGTAGGCAAAAGGATCATCATATCTTCCATCTGCAAAAGGAAAATCGAAATTAAGCGTGCTTCCTCCATCTGGTGAATATCCTGGAACATTGGCATTATTTTGATCTGAATAGGCATAAACATTGTTTCCTCTCGTGTTTGTGTAATTATTTGTCCCATCCGAATGCCATCCCTCGGGAGAGGCTTGTACATCCCATGGATTATTAATAGTTGAACGAGAACCAAATGTGGGAGCTTCCAGAGGTAAAGGAAAAATATTATAGGAAGCATTGGAAGGAGGAAACAAGCTATTAACCAACTTTGTATTTGGGATTTTATTAGCCACTCCTTGAAGCATTTGTACATTATTCATCTTTTCAGTTGCCTCCAATCCGTTAGAGGCTTCGTGCGGATGGATATTCCGTTCAAAACTACAATCAAGTGTCAGGTTATCCTTACTAAGTATTTCTCCACTACTCGCATTGGCAATTACATGCCAAACATCTGACGTATTTTTATCTGAAACAAATAACTCTTTAGATAAAATATATAATCCATTTTTCTCAAAATATACATCTGTCAAATAATCTATGTTTGCGATTTCGCGTAATCCCAATTGCTGCTTGAGAAACTCCTTTGAAAGGCTTTTCAAAACTTTTGGCTGATTAGCAATAACAATATTTCTACTAAAGGTATTTTTTTCGGAAATGATCTTATCATTTTTTATAATGACTTTGCCTAAAGCATTATAAACCCTAAGTCCATTGTAAGTTTGTTGAACATCCAAAATATTAGCGTTCAAACTTTTGGAAGAATCATTATTTAAAATCTCAATCCCAACCTGGCTATTATTACCGCTCTTTAAATTTAGCTGTCCATTTCTTTTGTAAAAATCATGAATGATATTTTCAGAATTCTGAGCGTTCATTTTATCAAAACAAAAAAGCATCACCACAGACACAGGCAATAAAAATAATTTTTTACTCATAAATATAATTTTTAAGCAATAAATATACAATTTTTACAGAATATCCTTAATAAAAACTACTGCTTTTAATCAAAAAAATACTCTTATGTTCAAATTCTTTATTTTTTCGGCATTTTTGATTTAATAAATTTAACCCGTTCTTCAAGAATATCAATCATTTCCTTATTATAGCTGTATTTTCTGGCTTCTTTTAATGGTTTCAAAGCTTTCCTATATTCCAATCTGATCTCAAACAATAAAGATTTATGAATTAATATTCTGGACTTATCAATCCCTTTGATCTTTAAAGCGTACTCAATCAATTTTTCTGCCTCATCAAGATCTTCATTATCTAAAAGACATTTAATATAATATTGGGGAGTATTAAGATTTGAAACATTATGAAACATTGCCTCCGCAAAATATAATTTTGCTTTTTCATAATCTGTTAACATTTCACTGTATATTCTCCCCATCAGGCAAAGGCTGTCGGCGTCTTCCGGATCGTAGGATAAAGCATAGTTCAGAGCTTCCAGACAAGAAGGAAGATTATATGGATAGTTATCCAATGCTTCAAAATAATATTTATTTTTAGTTAAGGTCATTTTTTAAATTTTTAAGTTCATTCTTAAGACTGCTCCTTGTTTTTTTAAAGGATTTATCTTTATAATTATGTTTAAAATCCGTCCCTGAAAAAGTACGGATAGGATTTCCCCTTTGTACCTGCAGATGATGGGTCCAGGTTTCCTGCATCCTATTGGCCATTTGTTGAATATTTAATTCCATTACTTTTTCCTTTAATCTCATAACAGAAAGTTTTTTATTCTCCAACTGCGACCTTGAATCCTGTGCAAAAACACTTATTCCTGTCGGAATATGGGTAGCCCTTACCGCAGTATTTACCTTATTGACATTTTGCCCTCCGCTTCCCTGGCTTCTTGTCGTTTGGAACTGAATATCCTTTTCGCTAAAACCCACCTCGTGAGTGTTTTCAATTTCAAAGATTCCAATAAACCAGTTGCTCCGTTTATGCAGTTTTCTAAAGGTACTTCTTCCGCTCCAACAGATACTTCCCAACCAGTTTTTTAAAAATCCGGATGTATCCTTTCCTTTTAAAAGAAGGGTAACCGATTTTAGGGTCAGATTTTCATCCCCGTTTTCTCTGTGGATGATTTCGTATTGTATTTTTTCCTGTTTTATTTCTTCAAGGAATACTTTCAAAACTTTAGCAACTACCCATTGGCATTCTAAAGGTCCTCTTCCCGAAGTGATTTGTATAAGTTTGTCCATTTTATTTTGGTATTTCACTTAATCTTGGGTGCCCCACTGGATCAATTCCTTTTTCCAACAAATCCCTGGCGGTTATCACTGCCCAGCATTTGTCACTGGAATGAATATTTCTGTAAAAAGTAAGCAACACTTCAGGCTTTACAACCGTAAATCCATTGGCTAATATGGTTTCCAGGTCATCCCTTTCAAAAAAATCGATGGTAATTCTATGGAACTTCCCGCTTTCCAATTCTATTGTTTTTTCGTATCTCCTAAAATTTTCCTCACTTGGCAGATGGTCATATCGCGTCCATACCTTCTGAAAGCCTTCTTTCACAAGCAGCATTACCACATCCGCAACATCTTCTTTCTTTACAAAAACATCAATATCCTTATGATCATGGGCGTGTTTATACTCTGTATGTCCTTTTTCAGACATAAAGTGCCAGGCCCAGCCTCCCGATAAAATGATTTTATTTTTTAATTTTTCTAAAATTTCAAGTCCGTAATGAATTCTAAATCCCGGCCAGACTTCGCCGTATCTTTTTATATTATGTGGTGCTCCCATTTCTCTTTTTTTAATTAAAAATTGATGGTTAATAGTTGCCAGCTAAATTTCTTAACTGACAACTAAAAACTATCATTTGATTATTTATCCATTCTCACGATCCGTGGTTGAAATGTTCCCAGAATATCCACCAATCCACTTTGTGCGTTCATGACCTCATTGATGTCTTTATATGCCATAGGAGCTTCTTCTGCATTTCCACCCATAAGCACAACATTCTTTAGCTTGAGCTCTTTTTTAATATCATTCTGGGTGAACATATTCCTGCACTCTCCTCTGGAATACGCTCTTCCTGCACCATGAGAAGCAGAATTGAGCGCATCAGGGTTTCCTTTTCCACGAACAATAAATCCCTTTGCTGTCATAGATCCGGGAATCATTCCCAGCTCATTTTCATTGGCAGGAGTAGCCCCTTTTCTGTGGACAATTACCTCTTTTCCATTATGAATTTCCTTCCATGCAAAATTATGGTGGTTCTCAATTCTTGCTTTCACTCTTCCTCCTACGGCTTTTACAAGCCTTCTATGAATATCATCATGGCATGCTGAAGCATAATCTCCTGCAAGGTTCATTGCTGTCCAGTATTCAAGTCCCATATGGGTATTCAGATCCAGCCATGCAAAATTTTGAGCTTCTTTAGGCAAAGGACATTGCTCTATCGCAACCCTTGAATAATACTGTGCTATCTCCGCTCCCAATCCACGCGAACCGCTGTGTGAAAGAATACCCAGATATCTTCCTTTTGGCAGACCTATCTGTGCTTCTTCCTCTGTAATTTCAACCTCCCCAAATTCTACAAAATGATTTCCCCCGCCAGAAGATCCCATTTGCTTGATTGCTTTTCCCTTTAATCTCCTTAAAATAGGAATCAGATCAAATGTATCACGATCAAAGATCTCATGTTCAATATGAGATTTATGGGTTTCATACATCCCGAATTTGGTATGATCAGCCAACGCTTTTTCATATTTATCTTTAGCGCCGTCCAGATATGAAACAGGTGTATCCAAAATACTAAGGCTCATTCTACAGCCAATATCCATTCCCACTCCATAAGGAATCACTGCGTTTTCAACGGCAAGCACTCCTCCTATGGGAAGTCCGTAACCACTATGTGCATCAGGCATTAGGGCTCCCTGAGTTGCTATTGGTAATTTTAAAGCAGTATATAACTGATTCTTTGCTTCTTCAGAAATATGGTTACCAAATATCTGAAATGATGCTCTTTGTGTATTCAGCATTCTCTTTTCTGTCTTTTTTGAAGAAAGTAAAGCCTCTGCAATTTGTCCGAAGGTCAAATCTTTCTCAAAGTTCTCCGGATGAAGCATAATTTCTTTTAGAAGTGCTTTAACGTAATGGATATTCTTTGTTGCAAAATTTCTTTTCATGACTTCCAAAGCTATATTGACACTTTGATTATTTGGATAGCCTAATTTTAATATATCTTTTCCTTTAAGTTTTAAATTTCCCATTGTTTTAAATTTAGATATGAGATGCCAGATGCTGAATCATAGACTTCTAAGCATACAGACACCATTCAACTATTATTTTAGTTGATTTGTAATAACATCATAACCAGACAGAGATTTTTCTTCCGTCTGAATGATCCTATTTTAGCCTTTCCAGTAAAACGGATTGAATAAAAATTTCTATGTATTAATGAAATTTCATTTCTCCTGAATTATTTGGAAGACAAAAAAAAAAATTAAAAGATTTCGGGGAAACTTAGGTTTGAAATATTGCGCAATAAAAAACCCGAAATCTATACGACTCCGGGTTCTGATATTTCAATATACTATTGTTCTATGAATGTACCAAACCACGAAGCCTTACCACCATAAGGGGCAATCCAACTGTAGAATTCTTTTGAAATTTGAACATTTGCTTCGTTGTTTTTAAATGGTTAAACTTTATTTTCAGGTGCAAATATATACAATTTTCTGAAAAGTAATCATTTAATTATAAATTTTTGAAAAATAAAAAGCTTCAACAGGTTTCCTGTTGAAGCTTTTTATCTGCATGTATTACTTTAATCTTTAGAGCCGAAAGTATCCATTCTTGCATCCATGCCTCTACTGTTAGGACGGTATACTCTTTCCGGGTCCAGAAAATAAACATTGTGTTTTGCCTTAGCAATGATCCCTTTATAAACGTCTTCCGGTAAACCTGCAGTATCTTTATCTGTTGATTGATCCGTATTCTGTGCTTCTTTTTTAACTTCTATAGCACCACTTTCATTCAAAATGACCTTTGCTTTTCTTGCATCCTCTATATTTTCCGTATAGACGATTATATTAATTTTACCTATACTTCCTTCTCTATAAGCTGTAAGCAGCTCTATTTCATTTACAAAAATATGATCCCAAAAACTTTTTGTCTTCTCATCTTCTTCGTAATCATCTGCCGATGTTCCGTTTTCTAATTTTGATTTTGAAACAATGATATCCGCTTCTTTAAATCCTTGATTCTGTAGTTCTTTTTTTATTCCTTCTACATCTGCATTAGCAGGGAATATTGAAATTACTGTATAAGCCATATCTAAATTTTTCACTTAAAAGTGCAAAAACCATACAACAATGGCCAATATTAAAATATTTAACTTTTGTTTAGAAACTTATCCAGGATCTCTACAGCGCATTTAGGAAGATTGGTTCCGGGGCCGAAAATAAAGTCTGCACCGTTTGCGTAAAGAAATTCATAATCCTGCTGAGGAATAACCCCACCTACTACAATCGTTACATCATCTGCCCCTAATTTTTTTAATTCTTCCACGACCTGTGGAACGAGGGTTTTATGGCCTGCTGCGAGAGAAGACACTCCTAAAATATGAATATCATTCTCTACAGCTTGTTTCGCTACTTCTTCCGGAGTCTGAAATAAAGGAGCTACATCCACATCAAATCCCATATCGGCAAATGCTGTTGCCACTACCTTAGCACCACGATCGTGTCCGTCCTGCCCCATTTTGGCAACCATTAATCTTGGGCGACGTCCTTCTTCTTCCTCAAATTTTTGAGTGAGATGAAGGGCTTTTTCGAAATATTCATTTTTACTCGCATTCATTGCATATACTCCTGAAATTGTTCTGATATTGGCTTTGTATCTTCCAAAGCTCTCTTCCATCGCATCACTCATTTCACCAAGTGTCACTCTTCTTCTTGCCGCTTCAATACATAAAGCTAAAAGATTTCCTTTACCTGTTTTTGCACTCTCTCTGATCTCATTTAAGATCTCTTCAACAGCTTCTCCATTTCTTGTTTGCTTGATGGAGTCCAGTCTTTCAATTTGTTTTCTTCTAACTTCTGTATTATCAATATCGAGGATCTCGATAGGCTCTTGTTTTAGAGCTGATTTAAATGAATTGACACCTATGATAAATTCCTCACCGCTATCTATTTTTGCCTGCTTTCTGGCTGCCGCTTCCTCAATTCTCATTTTAGGAATTCCTGCTTCAATTGCTTTCGTCATTCCTCCTTCCTGTTCCACCTCATCGATATACCTCATTGCCTCCTCAATCATCTGCTGGGTAAGACTTTCCACCAGATTGCTTCCTCCCATCGGATCCACCACATCACAAATTCCACTTTCCTGCTGTAAAATAATCTGGGTATTTCTGGCAATTTTTGCTGAATAATCTGTAGGTAAAGCAATCGCCTCATCCAATGCGTTGGTATGTAAGGATTGTGTTCCTCCTAATGCTGAAGATAATGCTTCAATAGCAGTCCGGGTAATATTATTAAAAGGTTCCTGCTCTGTAAGTGACCATCCTGATGTTTGAGAATGGGTTCTCAGCGCTAAAGATTTTGGATTCTGAGGGTTGAACTGTTTCAAAAGATTAGCCCAGATGTATCTTGCAGCACGCATTTTAGCTATTTCCATAAAATGGTTCATGCCTATTGCCCAGAAAAAAGAAAGTCTTGGGGCAAAATCATCCACATTCATTCCGGCTTTAATTCCGGTCCTTACATATTCCAAACCATCTGCCAATGTATATGCCATTTCAAGAACAGGGGTTGCTCCCGCTTCCTGCATATGATAACCAGAAATCGAAATAGAATTGAATTTGGGAATGTATTTAGATGTATATTCAAAGATATCCGCAATGATCTTCATGGAAGGGGTAGGTGGATAAATATACGTATTTCTTACCATGAACTCTTTCAGAATATCATTCTGAATGGTTCCTGAGAGCTGATCCTGTTGAACACCTTGTTCTTCTGCGGCAACAATATAGAACGATAAGATTGGTAAGACCGCACCGTTCATCGTCATGGAAACCGAAATCTGATCCAGAGGGATTTCATTGAATAAAATCTTCATATCCTCAACGGAATCAATGGCAACCCCGGCTTTCCCAACATCTCCCACAACTCTTGCATGATTGGAATCATATCCTCTGTGGGTGGCAAGATCGAATGCTACAGACAATCCTTTTTGCCCTGCTGCCAGGTTTCTTCTATAGAATGCGTTAGACTCTTCAGCGGTAGAAAATCCGGCATACTGACGTATTGTCCAAGGTTTTTGAACATACATCGTTGAATACGGCCCTCTTAAATAAGGTGAAATTCCGGGAGATGTCTCTGTAAGAGCTTTATCTTTAACATCTTCATGGGTGTAGGATGATTTTAATTCTAACCCATCCTTTTCGAAATTATAAATCTCACCTTCTTTAGGCAAAATATCCAGATTCAGTTTTCTTACAGAAATTGTCTTTCGCATTTCAATAATTTTATCCCCGTAAAGTTAATTTTTTTGAATGAAACATGAAACTACAGTTAAACACCTGTTATTAAAACCAATAGCTAAATAAAAAGCCGGACAATTGTCCGGCTCCGATCTAATTTTTAACTTTATTATTTCTTAATCAGCTTTGTACTGTATGTTTTAGTTTCACCGGTAATGGTAATAACATACATTCCTTTAATAAGTGAAGCTACATTAATTCTTTGACCTTCCAGTTTACCGCTTTGTACTAGTCTTCCTTCAGCGCTGTAGATCTTATAATCTGCTTTTCCTTTAAGATTTTTAACTTCAACAAAGGTATCGGCAGGATTTGGATAAATCTCAATTTCAGATTTTGTTCCTTTTACTTCATCCACAGCAAGTGCTCCTGTAATTTTTACAGAAAAGTCTCTAAAAGAACCCGTTGAAATTACTCCACCGCCACCTACCGGAATAGAGGAAGTACCACATGGCCCAGTGGCAGGATTAAAGAAAGTACTTGCCACTCTCATTCTTAATGTTTTGTCACCTGAGTAGGCAGTTGCAGGTACCGTAAATACAATCGTCCCATCATGGAAATTAAGATCATTTGCAGCATTATAAACAGGAACGGCACCACTAGATCCTATCTTTTCTGAGGCTTCAAAAGTACCATTTCTATTATAATCAATCCATATTTCTAACCAGTCATTATAAGTTCCAAGACCATGACCTAAATTTCTAAATGAAATAGTATATTGAGTACCTTTTGTTAAGTTGATTAATTTACTGGCATCTTCACTAAAATCCAAATAGGTTCTAGCTGCAGTATTCAAGTTACCTGAGAAATAATTAACATTAGCCAGATTTAATTGAATAAGCCCGCTGTAGTAGGGTGCAAGAAGATTATTCCCTCCTGTAGTCATCAAACAGTAGTCAACTCCTGTTCTTAAACCTTTCGTTTTGAAAGTATAATTCGTAGAGAATGTTCCAGGTACATTGTTTACTACAGCTGCAACTTGGGTTTCATAACTGGTTTCGTCTTCAAGACCTGTTAAAGAAACAGAATTAGTATTACTTACCGCATTAGCCCAATTTACTTCACCAACTTTTCTATAGTTAATAGAATAAGTATTAGCTCCGGGAACACTGTTCCAAGAAACTCTTGCCGTGGTCTTTAAAATTTCAGAAGGCAGTACGAAAACTCCTGTAGGTGCATTAGTCGTTGATGTAGGTGCTGTTCCAATAGTAACCTGAGGAGACACCGCATAAAATATATTTCCAATTGCTGATATTCTAAACTTAACAGCACCTGTTAAATTACTTGGCATTTGTGCGGAATAATTGCCTGTATTGGGAGTAGTGGCTACCAGATCAGTCCATGTATTTCCGTTATCGGTTGTATAATCTATTTTCACATTGGTAACATTATAAGGAGCTGCATTGGTATTAGCCACCTCCCATTGGATCGTGTTTGAAGCATTATTATATAATACCGAGGAAGCAGTTAATCCGTTAAATTTAAATGGTCCATCATTACCAACTGTTACAGTAGTCTCAGAAGAAGATAACATTGGTCTTACAGTATTCTCATCTCTTACTGTCACTGCATAGTGTAAAGTTCTAGGCACATAAGGAACTGTTTCCCATGTCGCTTTATTGGTAAGAGTACCATTCATTACTAAAGGTAGACTTGGAAAATATCTTCTTCCACTTGCTGTTCCAAAGAAAGATCTTGCTAAGGATCCCTGAGTATTGTATCCCCATCCACTATCTCCTGAAATTGAAGCGAAGTCATCAACACTGTCATATTGTTCCCATGTATATTTCAATGGGTCATTTTGAGCATCTGTTGCTACTGCATCTAAATAATATGCTGTTCCTTTTGGAATGCTATAAGATGTAAGAGGAGAAATTACAGGTGGAGTATTCGTTGTAATATCTTGAGATATACCACAAGCAGCCGGCTTACCTTCAAGATTTGTTAGTATTTGATTGATTGAAGCATAGTGGAAATAAGCATCGGAATTCATTTGTACATTGTCCTGTGTAATTCCTGCATAACTCATAATCGTTGTTCCACCCCCAGGTTCTACATTCACTCCTGAACCTTCAGTGCTTTTTGAGAAAGTATGGTTTCCCCCTAACTGATGCCCCATTTCATGGGCAACATAGTCGATATCAAAAGTATCACCACTTGGATTTCCATTTGAAGGAGAAGTAAATCCGGAACCTTTACCTTCTGGCTCTGCAGTCGACGGATCTACACAAATACATCCAACACATCCTGCATTTCCCCCTCCTCCATCAGCTCCGAATAAGTGTCCAATATCATAATTAGCATTTCCTACATTGGCTGTTAAAGTATTTTGTAATTCTAAGTTCCAAGCTCCTGCCGATCCAGCAGCAGCATCAGAATATGGATCTGTAGCAGGGTTACTATAAACAATTGTTGGCAAATCCTGAACAATTAATTTAACTCCAAAATCTTTTTCAAATACTCCGTTTACACGAGTCATCGTCGTATTCATCTGTGCAACAGCACCAGGTACTCCGCCAAAATGCTGGGTATATTCACCTGTAACAGACAGTGCAAGCTTATATGTTCTATACTTTGTACTGGAAGGTCTACTTGTAATTCCTACACTAGAAAGCTTTTTTTTTCCGTTACCCTCCAGCGTCTTTATATCTTTAAAGCTCTTTTCCTCACTTGTACATTCAAACCCATGATCTCCTTCAGTCCTCTTGGTTTTGTAAAAGACTCCATATGTCTGCTTATCTGTAGAAATAGGTTCTATAAATTGAAATACGCCATCCTTAATAATCATAGATTGCATTTCAGTTGGGGAGGTACTGAATCTTACATATTTGGAAGGATCATCAATACCTACCCCAACATATGAACCTAACTGATATCTATCTGCCAGAGATTTCTCCATAACAGGATTACTGTACACAGCAAACTTTTCAATTTTTCCCTCTACGGTAGGCAAATTAATAACAACAGGTTTGGCATTGTTTCCTGTTTCAACAGCATCTTTTAATAAATTTCTGAGCGAAGTTAAATCTACTTTATAAGCATATTTAACCTCTACTTCTTTTCGTAACTGGGAAGTCTTTTGAGATACGGATTCCCATCTTTGAGCATAACTACTGGTAAGCCCAGCAGCTAGTGCACAAATAAGTAGAACTTTCTTTTTCATAAATTACATTTATTTTAATAAAAACGTTAAGCATTTCAACAAAAATAAAAACAAAAAATACTAATAACACATCAAAAAAGTTAATAATCAACTAAAGCATCAATTTAACCCCTCCTTATACATTTGATATTAAAAAAATAAACCATAAATGCAAAAAAAATTAAATAATTACACGTTTTTTCGCGCAAAAAAACCGAAAGATTGATCTTTCGGTTTAACAATTTGTATATTTTATTAAAAAAATTAATCAATTACAATTTAATTCCCATTTCAAACAAAGCAAAAGAAATTAAATCCGCATTTTCACCAATAACCTGTTCGGTCGATCTTCCGGCTCCATGTCCTGCATTTTTTTCAATTCTTAACAGGATTGGATTTTTACAGGCTTGTTTCTCCTGAAGTTCAGCACCGAATTTGAATGAATGCGCTGGAACAACCCTGTCATCATGATCACTTGTAATAATCATAGTTGACGGATAACAAGTTCCGGCCTTTACATTATGTACCGGTGAATAAGATTTTAGATAATCAAACATCTCTTTGTTATCTTCTGCTGTTCCATAGTCATAAGACCATCCGGCACCTGCCGTAAACTTATTATACCTCAACATGTCCAGAACACCTACTCCTGGAAATGCTACTCTAGCGAGATCAGGTCGCATGGTCATCGTAGCTCCAACCAGCAATCCTCCGTTTGACCTTCCAGAAAGCGCCATATACTCTTTCGAAGTATATTTTTTATTTTGCAGGTATTCTCCGGCAGCAATGAAATCCTCAAATACATTTTTCTTTTGCATTTTTGTTCCCGCATCATGCCATTTCTTACCATACTCCCCACCTCCACGGATATTCGGAACTGCATAAATTCCTCCATTCTCCATCCAGATCGCATTGACAACAGAGAATGATGGCTGTAAGCTGATATTAAAACCTCCGTAAGAATAAAGAATAGTAGGATTTTTACCGTCCAGCTTTACCCCTTTCTTGTAGTTGATCATCATAGGAATTTTCGTTCCATCTTTTGATGTATAAAATACCTGCTCAGATATGTAATCCTCAGGATTGAATTTTACCTTTGGTTTCTGGTAAACCTCTGATTTACCAGTATCAGCGTTAAACTTATAAGTTGTTCCCGGTGTAATATAGTTGGTAAAAGAAAAGTAAAGTTCTTTTTCATCTTCCTTTCCTCCGAAACCTGAAATATTTCCTTTTCCCGGAAGAACTATATCTCTTACAAGTTTACCCGTTTTATCATATTGCCTTACCTGATCAATGGCATCTACCATATATGTTGCAAAGAAATATCCTCCACCGGTAGAAATTCCCAATACATTTTCTGTCTGAGGAATGACATCGATCCAGTTTTCAGGAGAAGGGTTTTTAATGCTGGTTTTTACAAGACGCATATTTGGAGCGTCTTTATCCGTGAAAACAAACAGGTTATCTCCCTCCGTATCTACAACACCCGCACTAATGTCAAATCCTTTATTAATTTGTATGAAATCACCTCCATTTTTAAGATCCTTGATATATAATTCGTTCCCGCTTGTAGTATTAGCAGCTGATATGATAAGATATCTCTGATCTTCAGAAACATTTGCTCCGATATATCTCCTTGGTGTTTTATCCCCTCCGAAAATCAGTTGATCAGAAGATTGTTTTGTTCCTAATTTGTGAAAGTATACTTTATGCTTATCGGTCATCCCTGAAAGCACAGTTCCCTCTTTCGGTTTATCGTAGCTGGAATAATAAAATCCTTCATCTCCTTGCCAGGAAATACCACTGAATTTAACATCCGTCAATGTATCATCGATTTGCTTCTTTGTGATAGCATCAATAATGATAATTTTATTCCAGTCACTTCCACCTTCAGAAATAGAATAAGCCGCTAAATTCCCTTTTTTATTAAATGAAAGCTGAGAAAGAGAAGTGGTTCCTTTTTCAGAAAACTTATTGGGATCAAGGAATACTTCTGTAGCCTTCGTTTTATTATTTGTTCTGTATATGACAGATTGTGCCTGCAGCCCGTCATTTTTATTATAATAAGTAAAATCTCCTTCATTTGAAGGTGCAGAAATCTTTTCATAATTCCAGATATTCCTCAATTGATTTTTTATTTTTTCTCTAAAGGGTATTTTTGAAAGGTAATTCTGGCTGAAAGCAACTTCCTCATCCACCCATTTTTTAGTGGGCTGGGAGTCATTTTCCAAATCTCTGAAAGGATCCGCCACAGCAGTTCCGAAATAGGTATCAGTCTGATTACCTTTTAGGGCCTTAGGATAAGTCATTTTTTGTGAATAAAAAGATGCTGAAAATAAAACTCCAGCTGTTAATAAGATCGGTTTAAAATTCATTTCAAAGGATTTTATCAAAAATACATAATATCATCAAATAAAAAAAACCTGTTATACAGGCTCAATTTGATTAATATTTTACATTAAAACTTTCAAAATAAAATCGGTAAGGTTAGGGACAATCCGATCCGGCTGTTTGTCAATTAAGACATCTCCCATTTGTTTCAAACCATACAATCTAATCGTTTGGAAAATACCGTTTTATAAAAATAATAGCTCTGTAAGCTTTCATAATATAGATTGGTGTTACGAATGAGACATTTAAAATAAAATAGCCTCTGAAAACAGAGGCTATTTTATTTATTTAATTTAAAAAATTTAATAATTATCTTCTTCTCCCTTCATTTTTTCTGCATTCTCAGCCATGATTACAGCATCAATCATTTCAGAGATATCCCCATTCATATAGGCATCCAGATTATACATCGATTTATTGATTCTATGATCTGTTACCCTACCCTGAGGATAATTATAGGTTTTAATTTTTGCTGAACGGTCTCCTGTAGATACCATCGTTTTTCTTTGTGCAGCGATATCTCCCTGAACTTCCTGCAGTTTGATGTCGTATAATTTTGCACGAAGCATTTCCATTGCTAATTCACGGTTAGCCAGCTGAGAACGTGCCTGTTGACATACCACCACAAGACCTGAAGGTTTGTGAGTCAACTGAACTTTTGTTTCAACCTTGTTTACGTTCTGACCCCCAGCTCCTCCGGAACGCGAAGTCTGCATTTCAATATCTGCAGGATTGATCTCCACATCTACTTCTTCAGCTTCAGGTAATACAGCAATAGTAATGGCAGAAGTATGTACTCTTCCCTGGGATTCAGTTTCAGGTACACGTTGTACACGGTGAACTCCGGATTCAAACTTCATGATTCCGTACACTCCTTCACCTTCCACTTTCATGATCAATTCCTTATAGCCTTTTGCAGCTTCATTAGAGTCTGTTACTTCATGTCTCCAACCTTTAGTTTTGAAATACATGGTATACATTCTGTAAATATCTTCCACAAAAATAGCTGCTTCATCACCCCCTGTTCCTGCACGCAATTCCACAATGATATTTTTATCATCTGCAGGATCCTTAGGAATCAGCAATACTTTCAATTCCTCTTCAAAAGCAGGAAGTTTTGCCTGAGCTTCTAATTTTTCTTCTTTAGCAAGATCTACCAGGTCTCTGTCTGAACCATCAGCAATAATTTCATCAGATTCTTCAATTGTATCTAATGCCGCTTTATATTGGTCGTACACTTTAACGATTTTTCCCAGATCGCTATATTCTTTGTTCAGAGAAGAATATCTTTTCTGATCAGAAATAACATCAGGCTGGATAATAAGGTCGGCAACCTCATTATATCGTTGTTTTATAGCTTCCAGTTTTGGAATTAATGACTTGGACATTATAGAAATTTTGTGGCTGCAAAGATATGAATTATTAATTCAATTTGAAACTCCTTTAGTTTCTGATTTATACCGTCTTTGGCCCCCTTATACATATTAACTTCTTTAAAGTACTAATTTGCACGATCAACAAAGTAAAAAAACTAAATAGTATACAATTGTACAAAAGAATCATTTAACATTCAAACTATTTAATGATGATCTTTTGTATCGCAATTCCCGACTCAGAATTCAGATGAACAAGATAAGTTCCTGCAGGATAATCCATTTTAAACTCATAAGTTCCACTCTCATTTTTGAGCGCGAATGATTCCAACTTTTTACCTGTCATATCATACAAGGCAATTACTGCATTCTTAGCCTTATAATATTTTAGTTTTACTACTTTATTATGCACCGGATTCTCCATTACCTGAAGAGATAGTCTATGAGGTGCATTTTCATCGACAGTAGATAAATTGCCTGTATAATTCCCAAAAATCCTGAATTCTCCGGGTTGTAATACAATAGGAGCGGTAGTCGAGGTAATATTTGAAATAGTTTGATCCATTAAGTTCTGCCATTGACCTGTATATGGAAAATAAGGAATAACATTCTTCGTTGTTGTATTGTAATTCGCCAGAACTACTACATTTTTCATCCCGTTATTAAGAAGATTGTCATAAACAAATATCCTGGTTATCAATCCATCCGGATCATTAGAAAGGTTATTGGATTCTACTGTATAGGTTTTTGATTTAAACACGGGATATGTATTCCGAATGGTAATAATTTGCGCCCACGTATCATAGACCGCTTTTCTGTTTGGGTTGTTATCGTAACCTAATGTAAAGGCAATTGGCTTTTCGTCGGTTCTGCAACCATTATTAATGGTTCCGTCGGCACATCGGTTAATACTGAATTCATAACCAAGTTCTCCAAATTGCCAGATCATTTTCGGTCCCGGTATGGTAAAGAAGGTCGCTCCAAAAGCTTTCATCCTTTCAAGAGCCGTATCAAGATTTTTTACACTATAAGCCCCGTTTATCGCGCCATATTCTAAATTTTTAAACATAAGTCTTTCCTCATCATGGCTTTCTCCATATCCTACAGCATTCATTTTGGTGAATCCGTGAAGTTGATGATTCATCCGGTCAAAATTGCTGTTTTCCTTATATCCCATTGTATTCTGGTTATAAGGCTCTGTTTGCTTATTCCAAAGCAGCACTCCTTTTCCTTCAGCAACTCTGTAGTTGGCCCATTGCTGTTCTTCTGCATCTGTTCCTAAATGTTCAAAAATCATATATGAATTAGGGTCAATTGCCCACTGTTTATCCGCATAGTACTTTAAAATATCTACCCTGTCCTGTTGATAAGCATTCGTGCAGGTCTCATCATTTTCGGAACAATTTTGGGTAAATCCTTTGGTGAGATCCCAACGGAAACCATCAATTTTATATTCCGTCAGCCATTGCTGCAAGGTCCGTTCAACATAATATCTCGTGGCTGAACTTGTGTGATTGAAGTCATTGAAAACATTGTAAGAATGTTTGGGAACCTGATTAAAATAAGGATTATTAGCTGCTACATCCCCATATCCATCCCCGTCAGGATCAATATTCCATAATCTTACCAATGGAGACCTTCCCGTAGCATGATTAAATGCCACATCTAAAATCACAGCAATCCCGTTTTGGTGGCACAGATCTACAAATTCTTTAAATTTCTCCGGTGTCCCATAGGCTTTATCTAATGCATAATGAAAAGAGGTATTATATCCCCATGAAAGATTTCCTTCAAATTCCATAATAGGAAGAAGCTCAATCGCATTAATTTTTAAATTCTTTAAATAGGTAATCTTATTGATAAGAGATTGCCAGTTTTTTTCCTGTGTAAAATCTCTTAATAGCAACTCGTATACAATCAGATCTTCTTTATCTGGTCTCTGGAAATTGGTAACCTGCCAATTATAATTTGGCTGCCCTGTTTTAAACATAGAAGCTTCAAAATTCTGTCCCGCAGGAAAGGGTGGCAAATTGGGATATGTGGATGACGGAATCCATTGGTCGTCGTAAGAAGACAAAATCTGGGGAGAAAAAGGATCTGCTACTTTTTTCAGGTCATTCGTTCGGTATTGAAAAGTATACAGCTGCTGCGGAGTAATCCCATCTAACTCAATCCAATATAAATCAGGGTTTGTAGTATCCCTTTTCATCAGGTAATTATCATTTACTGTCCAACTATTAAAACTTCCGATGACATGCACAAAGTTTTTATGGGGAGCATACAATGCTAAACCAACCTTTGTATTGTCGGTAGGATGATAATTAATGCCTTGACGTATCCATGAAGGAATAGCCTGAGATATTACATTTCTTGGAATCTGTATTATGAATTTCGCATTTTTAGTCCCGGAATTATCTGTAGCAATGAGTTCCATATCAGCATCTGCAGATACCATATAGGTGTAAGAGTACGAAACAGAAGGAGTAGATGTTGAATTTACAACAACTCCATTAGCTTTTAATTGAAAATTAGCGGCGACGTTTGTTGTTGCTGATATAGAAACAGAACCTCCTGAAGGTACAGATGTCAAGCTATTTGGCAGCGGATTTGTCAGGGTGAGATTTAATACACCTACATTTACAAAAATATCCGGAGAAGTTTGATGGGTTCCCGCCTTGTCTTTTAATAGAAAACCAAATCTTCCGATTCCTGTTCTTCCAAAAAAAGTTGTTGGTGTAAAAGTCAGTGAATACGTATCTGTCGTTGAATTATAATTCAGTTTATTCTGATCATCAGAATTGTTCCAGTTCCCATTTGTAGGACAATTCTGACTATTCATGTAGTTGGTATCCAGTGACCATGCCCAAATATAAATCGCGTGGTTACTAACGTTCCAGGCCGATTCATCAATCTGATCACCAGGAACTGTCAGTGTGATCTGATCTGTTTCGTTAAACTGTCCGGGAGTAATGGTATAGTTGATTTGTCCGAACACAAAAAAATTGATCAACAGCAATATAAAAAAGTAAAATTTCTTCATAAGGGTCGTTTTTCTATTTATATACTAAAATAGTTTAATTTCTTAAAAGCAATTTATTTTAAACAAAATAATACACAAAAATTACTAATTAATCATTCACAATTTAAAATGACCGCTTCACGATTAATAATGCCCGGTTGAAATAAGTAACAATGGTAAGGCTTTACGAATCGTCCTACTTTTGAATCATAAATAAAAATCACTCCAAAAAATCAAAAACCTAAAGCTATGTTACAAAGATTCAAAATTCAAAATGTAATGGAAAAGCTGATTCTAAATGCCGTTTTTCTCATTCTTATTACAACGGGCTCGCTCCACGCACAGCAAACATCCGCTCATCCTCAGGATCAGGAAAGTTCGCTCGGAGTTTTAAAGCAGATTGATGCAGGTGTACTCAATATCGGGTATACTGAAGCCGGACCAGCCAATGGAACTCCTGTTATTCTTCTTCACGGATGGCCATATGATATCCATAGTTACAATGAAGTAGTTCCGATTTTGTCACAAAAAGGATACAGAGTAATTACTCCTTATCTGAGAGGATTTGGAACGACCCGTTTTATCTCTCCAAATACAATGAGAAATGCCCAGCAATCTGCTGTTGCCCTGGATATCATTGCCTTGATGGATGCCCTTAAAATAAACAAAGCAGTAGTTGGAGGGTTCGACTGGGGAGCCCGGACAGCAGACATTATGGCTGCGTTATGGCCGGAACGAGTAAAAGCTCTTGTTTCTGTAAGCGGATATTTAGTCACAAATTTAGAAGCTAATAAAAATCCATTAACTCCGGAAGCTGAATATGGCTGGTGGTACCAATATTATTTTTCTACCGACAGAGGTGAAAAAGGATATGCTAAAAATGCATATGAATTCAATAAACTGATCTGGAAATCTGCTTCACCAAAATGGAATTTTGACACGGCAACCTTTGATCAGACAGCCGAATCCTTTAAAAATCCCGATCATACGGCAATTGTTATTCATAACTATCGTTGGAGGTTATCCCTGGCCAAAGGAGAGCCCAAATATGACAATCTTGAAAAACGTTTGGACAAACGCCCCGTTATTAATGTACCCACCATTACTATAGCAAGTGATTTTGATGGTCCCGCTGCAGATGGAAAAGCTTATGCCAAACAATTTACCGGTAAATATGTACATAAAACCCTCAATGGAATAGGCCATAATGTTCCGCAGGAAGCTCCGAAAGCTTTTGCTGAAGCTATTATTGAAGCAGATTCTATGGCAAATTAAATCAATCAAAAATTTAACCTAAAACAAAACCCGCAATGTACAATATAGTATACACTGCGGGTTTATTTAACTAAAAAATGAACTATCTTTTAAAATGTCATATATTGAATATGAATAAGTTTTGAAAACAAAGGTCTTTACCGATTACCTTCTAAATAATCAATAGTAAAGTATTAGTTTTTAATGATTTTTTTTGAAAAAGTTTGCCCGCTCTTTAACTTTACCTGAACCATATAAACTCCTTTAGCAATTCCTTGCATATTAATCTTGTTATTGAAAAACGGAATTTTGACAATTTGCCCTACTGCATTCATTACCTGCACATTTTCTATTGCTGAATCCACATCAATGTTAACAATTCCATTCGTTGGATTTGGATATACACTTATTGTATTAAGTCTGATTTCGGAAGTACTTAGCGCAGATACATCCTTGACACATCTTACCGATTGTCCTTGGCCTCTTGGTCCGCCTGCATTTGGATTTCCAATAGTATTCCCGATATAAAAGTATTTGGCTCCGAAGGCTGACGGGGTGGAACTCCAGTAATAGCCTCTTTGCCCAACAAAAGTAAAGTCAGCTGTTGAAGCTCCTCTGTATCCTCCCGCAGACAATTTTAAAGTACTGCTGTATGCGGTTGCAGGATTATTGATTACTTCAGCACTTTGCAATGCAGCCCAATCTGCCTGGCTCGGCATTTTCCAATCCAGGCTTATTGCTTTACAAGGATCATATCCGTTTCCTGAGTTTACCGCATTCATATTGTTTGCTGACCAGTGATCTGTTAATGAATTGGCATTCCACCAGGATCCGGTTACAAAAGAAGTAATTCCGGTTAACCCATCTGGAGAATTCGGCGTAGGAATGCCTACTGTTTGAGAATTTCTTTTCTGATGTCCATCATCCCATCTCCCCCACTGAAATAAGTCTCCGTAAGAATCTTCATCTGTCATTGAGGTAGCTACCTGAATGCTTCCCAGATTCTGCTGAAGCCATATTTTCCCATCCTTACCTCTAACAGTAGAATAAGAAACCTGACTTCCGTTATAGGTAAAAGAAACACATCCTGTATCTCCGGGATTATTTCCCGGATCTGCATTGGTACAGGTTTGAGATGAACCGGCAATTGAAATTCTTTTTACGCGTGTTCCATCCTGAGAATAAGCCAAAACCAGATATTTGTTCAATGTATCGATCGCGAGATCATTAAATGTAGCTCCTCCATCGGAAATAAAATCCCCTCCAAAAGCACCCCATAACTGAGTTACATTGTCCAATTTGTAAACCGTATTTCTTAAATGATTATCATTTTCCCATCGACTAACCGCTACATAAGGTTCACCGGAAGGTGTTACTGCAATTGCGGTATACTGAACAGCTCCTGATGAAAAATAAGCATTTCCAACCTGAACCCAGGAAGTTCCGTTAAATTTCTTAACATTTACTTTCCTTCCATTCGCAGCATTGGAAACATAAGCAACATACAAATTATTATTGCTATCAATTGCAATATCTGAATAATACTGTTCTCCTGATGAAGAAGCATCAACAACACTTCCACCAACCAATGTCCAATTATCGGAAGCTGTTGCCCCCGTTGAATTTTGATATACATTAACTCCGTTCGCTACACTACAGGTATATACCTTATTATCTGATCCTATTACCATTTCAGCAAATGCTGCTCCATTAGAAAAACCACTATTTCCAACCTGTTCCCAGGATCCGTTTACGTAACGTTTAACAGTTCCGGAGTCATCGTTACTATATATAAATAAAACATTGGAGGATGATACTGCCGAAGCATGATAATTTACTGAATTCGATGTAACATTGGGTAATTGTGCCCATGCAAGACCAGTATACTGACGTACTTCCAGACCGGAACCCGGGTAACCGATCTGATTGGTATAATAGGGATTTCCTGAACTGTCAAGTGTCAGCGAATTGTAAAGGGCTGATCCGTTTGTTATCCCTGCACTTCCGCCTACGTAAGACCAAACGGTTCCGTCAAATTTCTGAACCGAGCCTTTCCCAACAGACACATCATAATATGATAAATAATAGTTCCCTGAATGATCTATAGCCAGATTATTATTACTACTCCCTCCCGCAGAAACAATTGTGCTCAAACCTACATTTTCCCACTGCTGAGCATATAGGATACTTCCACCAATGAACAACCCTAGTCCCAGCACCAATTTTCGCATTGTAAAATATAAAATTTTCAACATAATGAATATTATTTTTAATTATTCTAAATTTAAATTTAACTTTGCGCAAAAGTACTCTACTCAGGTAATCTGAAGTTATCATTTTCAAACTTTTTGTTATCGGGTGTTTAACTAAATATCAATCGTACCATATCGTAAGGAGATTGCCACATGAAGGAACAATCTAAAAAAGGATTATTATTCAGATCCGCAGACTTTAAAATAATACAGGAAGAAGTTTGCCCCGAACAATCCTCGAAATCAATTATGACTGAGGGTCAAAATACCTTCAATCTTCTCTTTTTACTTAGTCAAGGCATCTATCTGGAGGCCCAGGATTGTAGAACAAGGTTTTTATTCAAAAAAAATCAATATATATTACATTATTCCTCCCAGGAAAATACCTCATTACTCTGGACAGAAAATCCCGAAAAACTAAAATATCTCCAAATTCAGGTTACTTATCAGTATATGGAAAAACTGATTCAACCTGAATCTGACCACGAAAGCGCAGATATCTTAAAAAAAATGGTGAATAATAATTATATATTTCTTCATAAGGAAACTCCACCACTTATGACAGTGGAAATGCATATGATCGTCAAGGAAATATTAAGCAATCCCAAAAAAGGAATTACACAAAAATTACTGATCGAAGCTAAAATAATCAAACTCCTGATTTTAATGATTGAACAGTTTGTTGAAAAAAAAACAAATGAAATCTCTCCTAAAACCGCATCAGCCATTAAAAGATTTGTGGATGAAAACTTCCATAAAAATATCAGGGTAGAAGAAATCGGCAAGATTATAGGAATTAATCAGAATAGCATTCGAAAAGCCTTCAAGTCCCAGTATAATATGACCATAACAGATTATATCTCAGACCTCAGAATGCTTAAGGCAAAAAAAATGATCATCAACAAGGAGATCATGATCAAGGAAATATCTATAGAATGTGGATATGAATATGTACAAAACTTTACAAGGGCCTTCAAAAAGAAATTCGGACTTTCTCCGGAGAAATTGAGAAACCAGTAATAAAAAAACCACCTAATCAGATTAAGTGGTTTTGTATATGTTGTTTTGCTTTGATATCACTTTCCCGGAATTAAGGCGGAAAAGCAATGACAATCAATTAATGATGTCCGTGACTATCGTGTAAGAAAGGACCGTTACCTTTAGGCTCGCTGAAGATTACCTCTACTCCTTCCTGCTCATATACTTTTTTTCTTCTGATATCTTCCGGATCGAAAGGCTTTACTTTACCGAAGTATTCCATCAAACCTTCGCTTAACCACATTGGGATTACTAATCCAAAAAACATAAAGATACACCAGAATCCTACCAGGAACATTGTTACAAAATAGATGGTCCAAAGGAACTGATAAAACGGCCAAAATGCTGATAACATCATTTTTCTTATAGATTTTAGGCAAAAATAGAACTTTTTTCCTTTTTACACAAAAGATACAGGCTCTATTTTTATTATTTATTTTGATTTTAAACTAATTAATGCGCAAGATCTGCAAAGAAATCATTCCCTTTATCATCTGTAATGATAAACGCCGGGAAGTCTTTGATCTCTATTTTTCTTACCGCTTCCATTCCTAATTCCGGGAAATCAACTACATCTACCGAAAGAATATTGTCTTTGGCAAGGATAGCCGCAGGACCTCCGATAGAACCGAGATAGAAACCTCCGTACTTTTTACAAGCATCTGTTACATCCTTACTGCGGTTTCCTTTGGCCAGCATAATCATGCTTCCTCCGTTTTTTTGGAATTCATCTACATATACATCCATTCTTCCGGCTGTTGTTGGGCCAAAACTTCCGGAAGGCATCCCTTCTGGGGTCTTTGCCGGTCCTGCATAATATATAGGATGATTTTTAAAATATTCAGGCATCGGTTTTCCACTGTCGATCAATTCTTTAATTTTCGCATGGGCAATATCTCTTGCCACAATTAAAGTTCCGTTTAGCTTTAATCGGGTTTTGATCGGATACTTCGAAAGCTCAGCCAGAATTTCCGGCATTGGCTTATTCAGATCGATCTCAACGGCCTCTTCCAGGTGGGGCGCTGTTTCAGGCAAAAATCTTTTAGGATTTTCTTCCAGTTGTTCAAGGAAGATACCCTCTTTGGTAATTTTACCTTTAATGTTTCTGTCTGCTGAACATGAAACTCCCATTCCTACAGGACAAGAAGCTGCGTGACGAGGAAGTCTGATCACCCTTACATCATGTGTTAGGTATTTTCCTCCAAACTGAGCCCCAATTGCACTTTCCTGACAAATCTTCTGAACCTTAGCTTCCCATTCAAGATCTCTGAATGCCTGTCCGCCTTCATTTCCGGAAGTAGGAAGATTATCGTAATATTTAGCTGAAGCTTTTTTCACTGCTGCCAGGTTAGCTTCCGCAGATGTTCCTCCAATGACCAAAGCAAGGTGGTAAGGTGGACATGCAGCGGTTCCAAGATCTGAAATTCTCTCCTTAATAAACTCTTCAAGAGATTTTTCATTAAGTAAAGATTTGGTCTTTTGATATAAGAAGGTCTTATTTGCTGAACCACCCCCTTTTGTTAAAAATAAAAACTCATAAGAGTTTCCCTTTTTGGTATATAAATCGATTTGGGCAGGTAAATTTGACCCCGAATTCTTCTCGTCAAACATATTCAAAGGAATGATTTGTGAATATCTCAGATTTCTCTTCTGATATGTATTATATATTCCTTTACTTAAATACTCCCCGTCATCTACTCCTGTATACACATTTTCTCCTTTTTTCCCCATTACAATAGCAGTTCCGGTATCCTGGCAGGAAGGAAGGGCTCCTTCTACGGCAACGGCAGCATTCTGTAATAAGTTGTACGCCACAAAACGATCGTTATCAGTAGCTTCAGGATCATCAATAATTCTTCTAAGGCTTTCAAGATGAGAAGAACGAAGCATAAAAGAAACATCAGCCATTGCCTCTTCAGCCAATAACTCCAATCCTTTAGGATCCACTGTTAAAATCTCTCTTTCCCCAAGTTGTTCTACTTTCACATAGTCTGATGTAAGCTTCTTGTAAACCGTATCATCTTTCTGAATCGGATACGGATCCTGATATCTAAATTCCATTCAATTTTTTCTTTATGCAAAAATAAAACATACTTAAAAAAACATGAGTAAAATCACCAATAACCTTCCATATTTATAACCATTATAAATTGTGAATTTTATAGTTTATCTTTAACTTTATAAAAATTTCAACCACAATGAATTACAGAATAGAAAAAGACACCATGGGTGAAGTGCAGGTACCTGCTGATAAATTCTGGGGAGCGCAAACCGAGCGATCCAGAAACAATTTCAAGATCGGACCGGAAGGTTCAATGCCTCATGAAATTATTGAAGCTTTTGCTTATCTGAAAAAGGCAGCCGCTTATGCCAACACCGATCTGGGAGTTCTTCCTGCTGAAAAGAGAGATATGATCGCAAAGGTTTGTGATGAGATTCTGGAAGGAAAGCTCAATGATCAGTTTCCATTGGTTATCTGGCAAACAGGCTCCGGAACACAATCGAATATGAATATCAATGAAGTAGTATCAAATAGGGCTCATGTTAATAATGGCGGAACACTTGGTGATAAATCTGAAATTCATCCGAATGACGATGTGAACAAGTCTCAATCTTCCAATGATACCTATCCTACCGCAATGCATATTGCTGCCTATAAAAAAGTAGTTGAAGTAACCATTCCTGCGGTTGAAAAACTAAAAAATACGTTAGCCGAAAAAGCTAAAGCTTTTAAAGATGTCGTAAAAATCGGAAGAACCCATTTAATGGACGCTACTCCCCTTACTCTTGGACAGGAGTTCTCAGGCTATGTCGCTCAACTGGAATTCGGTCTCAGAGCATTACGAAATACTCTTCCGCATCTTTCTGAATTAGCTTTAGGAGGAACTGCAGTAGGAACAGGCCTTAACACGCCAAAAGGTTATGATGTAGCTGTAGCAGGATATATCGCAAAGTTTACCAATCATCCTTTTATAACTGCGGAAAACAAATTCGAGGCACTTGCGGCCCATGATGCCATCGTGGAATCCCATGGAGCCTTAAAACAATTGGCCGTATCACTATTTAAGATCGCCCAGGATGTAAGATTATTAGCTTCGGGACCGCGTTCCGGGATTGGGGAAATTCATATTCCTGAAAACGAACCGGGATCATCTATCATGCCCGGAAAGGTAAACCCTACCCAAAATGAAGCTTTAACTATGGTTTGTTCGCAGGTTTTAGGAAATGACACTACCATCTCCTTCGCCGGGACCCAGGGAAATTACGAACTGAACGTTTTCAAGCCTGTTATGGCGTATAATTTTCTTCAGTCAGCTCAGTTAATTGCTGATGCATGCATTTCATTTAACGACCACTGCGCCGTTGGAATTGAACCTAATTATGAGAGAATTAAAGAGCTTGTTGATAAATCTTTAATGTTGGTAACTGCTTTAAATACCCATATTGGTTATGAAAATGCAGCTAAAATTGCAAAAACAGCCCATAAAAACGGAACAACATTAAAAGAAGAAGCCGTTAATCTAGGACTTTTAACCGCTGAACAATTTGATGAGTGGGTAAAACCGGAAGACATGGTCGGAAGCTTAAAGTAACAAACAGAAAGGCCTTGGAGAAATCTAAGGCTTTTGTTTTAAGCATTTAAGCACTGATCTTCTGATTATTTTTTTTCATAAATTAGTGATACATAAATATTTAAACTAATAACTATGAAAAATCTTGCAAAGCTTAACAGAGAAAATTTAAAGAAAATAGTGGGTGGACATACTTGTCCGAGTGGAACCCGTCACATCATTTACAACGGATATCATGGCTGCTGCTTATCCGCACCTTCAGGAAATCCATGTACTTCTGGAATGTGCTTTGTAGAAGCAGACATGTGTTCGGAAGAACCGCCAATGTAATTTCATAAACAAGGCCGGAAAATCATTTTCCGGCCTTTGTTCAATAGATTTATATAAATATATGTGTTTTCTTACCACCAAAGGGCTACTCCAAAAATCAGTGCTTTATCATTTTTAAAAGTATCATCTTTAAAGAAATTGCTGAAATCCTTCTTTACAAAAATACTGAAATCGTTATAGGAAAGTGTAACCTGACCACCATATACGAAAGGATTGACCTGGTAATTCGCACGGTCTCTCGAGTCGAATCCGTCTCCTTTGAAGATATTATTACTCGACATTTTTATCCCTCCATACACATTAGCTCCAACCTTGAATCCCTTATTATAGTCTCTGTACTGAATATCCATTCCTGCACTTTTAAGTTTTGAAAAATTATACTGCAACCCCAGAGGAATCATGATATAGCCCGTTCTCAACTTACTTTTATCTATACTTCCCTGATATTTCTGCAAATAGACATTCGAATTGGCATCCTTTGCAAAAATCATATTATCATCCAAACGCAGTGTTCTCCAGGAAAATCCAACACCGGAAATAAGCCCCCATGGACTGGTTCTGCTAAATTGATAGTTAAATTTAAAGCCAAATTCCAGATTATTGGAATATCCCATATGCTTATCGAGGTCATTATCGGACAAATTATTTGTAAGCGTCATTACTCCATAAGAGAAATAACCATCTAAACTTCTTGTCGGCCTGAACTTCTTCAAAAGCTTCGCCCTTAGTTCTTCCTTGGAAGTAACATCAGTATTGAGAAGTGAATACCTCACCTGTTTCTGAATCACCATATCGAGGTCAAAACCCAAATCCCGTATCCTTTGGTCAATTTTTTCTGAAAAGCGATCTGCAATGTCTGCTTTCTGCTTATTAAACTCATTCTTTTCGAGTCCTTTGCTCTGAAGATCTAAAAGCTCAGCTTCCATAAGTTTTTTCTCCTCCTGAATAATTGTATTAATCTCTGTAGCATATTCTTCTACTTTTTCCTTGACCATAGGACTCACATCGGATTCTTCTTTTGAAGGAAGATTAAACGTAGGTTTTTTCTGTGCATATGCTGTGGCTGAAAAAAGGCACACGAATCCTATCAGGATAAATTTCTTGATCATAGTATTATTTTTTTATCGTTAAAATTATTATTTGCCGTTCAGATCGATAGTCGCAACATTACTTTTGCCTTTGGTCTTTTCAATGGCATCTTTATGTTCAACCGAAAAAAGCAATGTTGAGGGGTCAACATATCTTTTCCTGCCAGCCGGTACCTTTGCAGAATCCGTCTGTGCAATAATTTTGGCAGGAGGTGTTTCTATAATAACAGGTATTAACTCAGAAGTGTTTTCTTTAATGACCGGTAATTTTTTGTTATCTCTGGATACAACTGCCTCAGGGGCCCCTAAATTCTCAGATGGTTCAGTATTCTTTGTCTCATCCTTCTTTTTTACATCCTGTAGCACCATTGCCGGAGATTCTTTTACCACTTCTCTTATCACTTTCTTTGCACCGGAAGGTATTTTTCTTTCTGTAATCTGAACTTCTGAAGGCTTTTGTTTATTGTAAAATACCAGAACAGAGCCTAAACTGAAAAGCAGGATAAGACACGCTGCAACCAATAACCAGTTAAGTTTTGATTTTGGACGATTATTCTGTGTGTGATTCTGAATTTCAGACCACAAATCTCTGGAAGGATTTATTTCCCTTTCTTCAATTTGTTTTCTGATCTTATTTTCAAAATTATTTTTAATAGTGTTCATTTTTTAGTGTTTTTTGTTGTTGAAAGTAAATTTTTCTTAATCTCTCTTTTGCTCTGAATAATTGCGTCTTGCTCATGGCTACGGAGATCTGTAGTGTATCGGCAATCTCCTGATGAGAGTATCCTTCCAAAACATAAAGGTTAAAAACCATTTTATATGCATCCGGCAACTGATCCAAGAGCTCCTGGGCATTAAAATCAAATACTAGCTCCTCTTCATTGCTTTCATCCATGAAAGATTGGTTGATTTCATCGAGGTAAAAAACGGTTTTACGGCTTTTGATAAAGTTTAAACATTCATTAACAACAATTCTTCTTGCCCATCCCTCAAGGTTACCTTCTCCTCTGAAACTTTCAATATGTTGAAAAATCTTGCAAAATGCTCTGATAAGGCAATCTTCTGCCTGATACAGATCACTGACGTAGCTTTTGCTTACACTTAGAAATTTTTTTACATTTTGATCATAAAAGAATTTCTGGGCAGCCGCATCCTGTTTTTTCAGGCGGCTAAGCAAATCCTCTTTTTTATTTCCAAACAAAAGTTTCATTTAAGATTAGTTTCTACTTTAAAGACAACAGGATTTCAAAAAGGTTACACCAAAAAATATTTTTTTATTTTAATTGATAAATATTATAACAGTTGATCCGTATTTTATCCCGAAAAAGCGTCCAGCATATCTCGGGTTGGAGCAAAGAATAATGTCCCTGTTTTAGCAGTGCTAAAATCTAAAATCCTGTCATAATTCCCTGCCGGATCGCCAATAAACATGTTGGTAAGCATTTTTTTCACTGTTGTAAAGGTGCTTGCATATGCGATAAAATAAGTTCCGAATTCATTGGTTGATGGATTCCCAAATGGCATGTTATCTCTAACGATTTTTAATTCTTCACCATTTTCACCTTCAATATTGGCTAAAGCAATGTGGGAATTAGATGGTTTTACGGAATCAGACATCTCAATGTCATTTTCCTTTGACCTTCCGATCACTTTTTCCTGTTCGTCAGTCGAAAGTCCTTTCCATGCATCCATATTGTGAAGGTACTTCTGAACAAAAAGATAGCTTCCCCCCTTGTAGGCTAAATCTTCGTCTCCTACTTTTGCAAAATAATCGCGGTCTTCTCCGTGCGGATTTTCGGTTCCATCTACAAACCCTAAAATTGACCTGGCATCCCAATATTTAAATCCATGAATTTCCAATATACTTTCAGCAACGGAGCTTAATAATTTTGATATCTCAATGGCCATATCAAAGCAAATACTTTTATTGTCTGCCCTTAAGTGAAAATGCAGGTCGCCGGAAGTAGCGACAGCAGTATGCTTTACCCCTTTTATTTCTTCGAAATTGGCTAATTCTTTAGGAAGTGGTGTTGGGAGATCCAGTTTTTTCCATGCTTCATATCCAATCGCCATAATACAGCTTGCTCTGCTATCCGGAAATCTGTTGAAAACAGAATTGTTAAGATTTAAAACCAAAGCGCATAGTTGCTGAAATATTTTTTTCAATTGAGGACCCTCATGTAGCTTCCACACCATAAAAATAGTGTTACTGTTAGGATAATCAGTAACGTTCTGAGACTCTTGATTCATTTGTATTTTGTTTTAAAATTAAAATTATAGGGAAACCTGATCCGCAAAGTACTGCTCAAGATCACGCAGCGTCTCCGGATTAGTCTGAATGTCTTTAACCATCTTTCCTTTATTAACCACCACAATCCTGTTGCACACTTCGGTTGTATGCGATAAATCGTGACTGGATATCAAAAAAGTAACTCCTTCTTGCTTGGAGAGTTCTTTGATCAGGTTTTTAAGCTTTATTTGGGTTGAAGGATCCAGGTTGGCAAATGGTTCATCCAAAATAATGATCTCCGGACTTCCGATAATCGCTCCCACAATTCCCACTTTTTTCTGATTACCCTTTGACAGATCCCGGACATATTTACCGGAGTTAAGGATTTCTCCATTAAACAAATCATAAAACGGTTTTAAAAACTCATCTACAGAGGCTTTGTTTTGCCCGCGCAGTTCACCGATAAAATAGAAGTACTCTTCGGGTGTTAGATAGCCTATTAAAAACGTATCATCTACAAACGCAGAAACTTTACTTTTCCATGCTTCAGATTCGTTTACTTTGATACCATCAATGCTCACAAAGCCTGTTGTCGGCTGAATAAGATCCAGCATCAGACTGAAGAGTGTCGTTTTCCCTGCACCATTATTTCCAACCAGCCCAAAAGTTTCTCCCTGAGGGATTTCAAGGTTTTCAATGTTTAGAACAGTAGCTGTACCGTATGTTTTGGATAAATTATGTATTGTGATCATTCTGTTAATCTTTATTTTTAAATGCCTCTAGTGTACTGTATTTTTCTCTTTTATAGTGCCTCACAATGATATCAAAGATCTTTTCTCTGAACAAGAAGCCAATCACGCCTAAAACTGCAATGCTGATTACGCCTCCTGTGATCCCGAAAGAATATTTAGAGATAGCAAAAACAGCCATGGGCAACAACATTTTAGGTATCAGCAATAACATTGCTTTTAAATTAAAACTATTTTTTTGGCCGATTCTTTTTTCCTTTGAATTAAGATCGATCTGCGTTTTATTAAACGCTCCTGACCATAATGTAAATTGTGAGTTAACTCCCATATTATATAGGCCTGCCGCTAAAAAAGTGATATATATTTCCCATCCGAAATACACATAAAATGCTGCAAGCACCATTGACAGAGAGGTTATAATATTCATGAGCCACCATTTGGCTTTAAGATATTCTTTATAGGGCACATTTAAGGTCATCATCAACGGATAATAAGAACTGTCGAATGCAGGAACTCTCTGTCCAAATAAAAATTGAAAGCCTCCAGTTACAAACAATCCCATAAACATCATCATAGCCGGAGTCTTATATACCGGAGAGACCAGCATCAGAAGACCATAAAAAACAAAAAAGAAACTTCCCAATAAAATACCTTTTGTTACCTTATTTCGTCTGAGCATTTTTACGTCATTATTGATAAAAGTTCCTAATACGCCATACTTATTCAAAAAGGCGATATTTTCTGTTTTACCAATCGTTTTTTTAGCTTCAAGTCCCTGATCAAGATAAAATTCCCTACGGATATGATTAAAGCATAACCACCACAATACTAGAAACAAAACAAAGGCGATTACTGCATAATACGGTTTTTCATAAAAGCTATAAAACACCGTTTCTGAATAAGATAAAACAGGAATAATCTGGTAATAGTTCAACAAAGCAAAAGCTCCAAAGACAATCGCTACTGCGATGGCAACCTTTTCTTTATCATTGAAAAATATATTAATAAAATTATTTAGGTAAAAAAGAGAAGAGACTCCTATGAACCACCCAAAAATTTCTAAAAACCCGTATCCATTGAATAAAGCGATCAAAGAAAAGGTAATCAGGAAAAGAGAATTAAACCAGCTGAATGCAGACAGAAATGTCTTTACCAGCATATAATTAACCAATGTTTTCTTTGAAATATTCAGGGTAAGAAAGGGCTTGATGTTCTGAGTAGGCATTTCTTGCCAGATGTATTTGGCAGCAAGGTCGATAATCCATCCTATAATTAAAAATCTTGAAACTATTTTTAAGGGATCCTGATGAAGCTCTTCCTGTACATAAAAGAAAGCTGCGAATGCTCCACCTGCTAAACATGCCATAAAATAAAGAATCCCCATAAAACGAAGGATCTTCATTGCCATGTTAATCCCAACGGAAGTACCACGAAAAAAACTCTTGATTTCTAACCTGAGGAATTTTAAAAACATAACCTTTTTTTTACATTAGTAAATATAATGTAAAAAATGTTACAAAACTCAGCCTATAAGCTCTTTGGCCTGTGCTAAAGCCGCTTCGGTAATCTTACTTCCAGAAAGCAATTGGGCAATTTCATTTAGCTTTTCATCTTCATTTAACGGGATAATTGTAGATTGTGTCCTTCCTGCAACATCCTGCTTTACCACTTTGTAATTATTATTTCCTTTGGCTGCTACTTGTGCCAAATGAGAAATCACAATGAGCTGCATGTCTTTTGACATTTCCCGCATCAGATTTCCTATCTCTTCAGCAACTTTTCCAGAAACTCCGGTATCGATCTCATCTAGGATAAGCGTAGGAAGATCATCACTTTCGGCAATAATCTTTTTTACAGCAAGCATTACTCTTGATCTTTCCCCTCCGGAAATAGCCGTCTGAATAGGACGTAAAGGAAATCCTGAATTAGCCTGAAATAAAAGCTGGATATTTTCTTTACCAAAAGCATTAAAATCCGGTACTGTCTCTAGCTCTATATCTACTTTTGCTTTTTCAAGTCCTAATTTCTTTAAAAGCTCTTCTGCTTTTTTGATAAATACAGGAATACTTTTTTTCCTGTTCTTGGAAAGTTTTTCAGAAAGGGATAGAAGCGATTTTTCTTTCTTTAATATATCTTCCTTAATTTCACTGATTAGTCCTTCCAGTTCGGACGCTCCTTTTTGTTCACCTGCAAGCTGATCCCTGATTTCTTTCAATTCGCTTACATCTGCAACATTGTGCTTTAAAAGCAATGCATTCAGCTTATTGTTAAGTTCAGAAAGCAATGCCAGATTTTCAGGATTGATTTCAATTTTTTCAGATTCATTTTCAAGCTCCGAGATGATATCTTTTATTTCCACGAATGATTCATCAAGCCTTCTATCGAGTTCAGAAAAGGTATGCGAAATATCTGCAATTTTTGAAAGCTTATTTTTAGCTTCATTAAAAAAGGATAAAATCCCTATTTCTTCCTGATGAAATCTTAATAAAATCTGAACAAGATTATCAGAAATCATTTCCGCATTTTCCTGAATCGAAAGCTGGCTTTGTAATTCTTCATAATCAATATCATCCAGTTTCAGATCTTCCAGCTCATTCAGTAAAAATAATTTGTAATCACTTTCTTTGTTGTTTTCAGAAAGCTGAATTTGCAGTTTTTTAAGTTGTGCTTTTAAGCTTTGAAATTCTAAAAACTCGTATTGATAATCTGAAATCAGCTGTTTGTTTTCAGAAAGTCCATCTATGATTTTAAACTGATATTCCGAGGTAAATAGATTGGAAGTTTCAAATTGGGAATGAATATCAATCAGCTGGGAAGAAAGTTCTTTTAAAACATCCAAAGTCACAGGAACATCATTAATGAAAGCCCTCGACTTTCCGGATGGCAGGATTTCTCTTCTGATAATGGTCTGATGCTCATAATCCAGATCGTTCTCTATAAAGAATTTTTTAAACTGGTTATCCAGAGAAAATTCGGTTTCTACAATACTTTTTTCTTCTGTTTTAGAAATAGATTTCAGATCTGCTCTTTCTCCTAAAATAAGCCTCAAAGCACCCAGTATGATCGATTTCCCAGCACCCGTTTCACCGGTAATCACCTGCAATCCGTTGTGCAAAGAAACTTCAAGAGTATCGATTAAAGCAAAGTTTTTAATAAAGATTTTCGAAAGCATAAATTTCCAGCAGATTAGTACTGCAAATATAAATTTTAGAATTAAGAATTCAAGATATTTATGTTCTTAAAATTTATTTCCACTTATTCCATTTATCATTAAACTTAGGAGCAAAAACCATCATCATCTGCTTAAGATCATTTAAAACTATTCCTCCGTTGTTGTTAGAGTTGAAAATATTAAAAATTTCATCATTCTTTACTTCAAGGAAAAGATTCAATGCATAATTCTGCTGGAAACTATTTTCATACGTTTTCAATTGCATCAGTGCATCGTATATAATTTTCTTAGGCTGTGTCTGATCCTGGTTGTATAAGTTATCTAATCCGGCTCTGTGATAAGTATAGTATATGGAGCGCAACTGACTTAAGTTAGGACCTGTTAGCTGACTGATCAGGACACCTCTGGTTCTTGGCCCCTCACTTCCGATCTGTGCCCAGCCTTTGTATCCTCTGTTTTGTGCATTCTGCGCGATTTGTTGTGCTTTTGCAAACCACTGTGTCCCTCCCATTGATTGAAAGCTATCGGCATCATAACCTAAAACAAGATATACATAGAAACTGATGACGTCAATAAGATTTTTACCCGAGAATTGCCTTTCGTTGAATATCAGGTTTTCATTTTCAACATATTCAAATTCGAAATTGGTATCCTGCAAGTTGATGAGCGGAGATTCATAATTCGAATTATAAACGGGACGAACTGCCTGAACAACAATATTTCCCCCATATTTGTTTCCATCTTTGGAAGTTAATACAATCGCAAAATTGGATTTTATTTTTTCAAAATTCTGAAGCTTTTTTCCCGTCCAGCTGGTATTATTAATAAAATCTTTAAGACTTTTTTCCAACGTTTTAAACGCCTGCTGATTACTTCCTCCCAACTGTTGAGAATTTACCTGCACGGTAGACAGTAATTCCTGAGAAAAGCTGACGTTATATATGAAGAGCAGTAAAAATAAACCTATTAGTTTTTTCATTATCTATTAAAAATTGAGAACGGAAATTTATTAAAATTATTCTTAGTATGTACTAAAGATACGACGAATTAGTTAAATTCAAATTAATTAAAGATAGCTACAGAAAAAAATAATTTAAAGCTGCCCCTATAGATAAAACTGTAACAAATCTCTATTAAAAAAAAGAAGTATAAATAATGATTCGTAAGTGTCTTTATTCCTGTAAAATATGGGACTCACTTGTAAGCTTTTCATCTTCATTATATTTTATAAAATTAATTTTTCAATTCCATATTTTTTTCTCAATTTCACTACATGAAAAAAATTCTATCACTATCTTTTTTCTTGATTGCCTTATTGACAATTAAGTCCCAAGCACCTATTAATGCTACTATCAAAGAAACGAATTTTTTCCCCGGATCCGAACCTTACGGATTATTACAAATGGGAAACAATTTGGTATTTGCTGCGGATACCGGTGGCGGAAATGAACCGCACAAATTTAATTTACAGACAGGAACAGCTGGAATGATACAGGATATCAATGGAAATTTTACAAGTAGTATGCTCACGAATGAATTCTATAAACTTAATAATAAAGCATATTATTTTGCCTCTGATAATTCTAATTTACAACTATGGTCTACTGATTTGTCATCAAATTTCACTTCAAAAGTTAAAGATTTTAATATCTATTACTATCCTTCTAGCAACAATAATATAATTGCTAAAGTTCTGAATAATAAGCTATATATAGTTTTTCAACAAAAGCTTTATATCAGTGATGGGACAACGGCAGGAACCTTCCAGATCAGTGACATTAACAATGTTGGAAATTCTCTACAGGAAAACAACGGAAATGTATTCTTTTTCGGAAGTAATAGCACATATGGAAGAGAACTATGGAAAACCGATGGTACTTTAGCCGGAACAACAATTGTTAAAGATATTAGTCCCGGTTCTAGTTCTTCCATTGGAAATGATAAAATGTATAAATTCAATAATAAAATTGTATTTATCGCCTCGAATAACAATAGTTTTGGATTATGGAGTACAGATGGAACTACTAGCAACACAATAAATTTCTATCCTTTAAGTGGCTATTCAGTTTTTTATGATTACGATGTTGAAAACTATAATGGTATGCTTTTCACGATAAACGGAGATTTATGGAAAACAGATGGGACATTAAACGGGACAAGCCTGATATATAACAATATACCTAACATCAATAAACTCACCTATTTTAAAAACAAAATTTATATTGATACAAATACCAATATATACTATGTTGACCAAGCCGATCAAGTTAATACCTTAAATAATCCTTCCGGAACCATTCTTCAGACAATTGCACCTAGTAGCAATGGAAATTATTTAGCGTTAAGAGAACGCAACAATGATATATCAAAAATATATTTTTTTGATGACGTCAATATCATGCAGTCGAATATTAAATTTACCCCTGACAATAAATTTATTGAGTATCAGGATAAATTGTTATTTTCCGGATATATTGACTCCTATGTAGATTACTATACTACATATAAGAATACTGAATTGTTTTCCTATAATCCGTCCACCAATATCTCAAAAGTTGAAAAAGATATAAGTTATGGCAGACACGGAACACCTCGTTATTATACTGAGTTAAATGGAGAGATCTTTTTCGTTGCGCGTGATGGTTACTATTTTCAGGTTTACAAGATAGATTCTAATAACAATATGATAAAATTAAGTAACGATTTGCAAGAATCATTTCCAGATAATTTCGAAGAGTATTATCCTGTTGCCGTGTCTGGAAATTACATTTACTTTCATAGCAATAAATTAATAAAAACAGATGTTATAGCAAATTCTACCCAACAAATTTCTCCACCAGTTAATGAAAAAATATATGGTACTTATTCATTAAACAACGATAAAATTCTTATCAAAACGTTTAATAGTACCGACAATTATATGAGAATGTGGAGCTTAGACAATAATACTTCAAATTTCTCATTGTTATTAGAAAAACCCGTCAACAATTTTCCGAATATACTCAATGTTGATGATGATTTTGTGAAAACTGATTCAGGCATTTACTTTAAAATGATCAATAATTCAGCAACAGAAATTTGGAAATCTAATGGTACTATTGCTACTACAGTTAAAGTTGCAGACTTATATAATATATATCCTTTTAGTATCTTTTTAAACAAGCTAAATAACAAAATATTCTTTTCTGATAATCCAAATTTCAGCTATAACAATACAAAACTGTATTATATTGATGAAACTACTAATCAAGTACATCTTGTAAAAGATTCATATTATAATATAAATGGAAAATCTTTTGTCAAAAACAATAAATTATTTTTCTTTTCAGGAACAAATAATGGGTTTATCACGGCATTGAATGTTACAGATGGGACACTACAAAATACTCAGGTTATTACACAAATCAATGTTGATGGAGCTTATGTAGTCAAAAAATGTGGAGATTTTAATTACTTCCTTGATTCTAATCAGCAGAAATTATTCAGAACAGATGGAACAGCATCCGGTTCAATTTTGATCACTACAGGAGCTCAGAATTATACAGAGCTTAATTGTATGAACAATGAAATATATGGATTAAATTCTAAGCAAAAGATTTTTAAAACTAACGGAAATTCCGGAAACTATCAGGAACTCAGCTTTGTCATAAATAATCAGATTTTACAGCCATCAGATTACCTTTGGATGAAAAGTTTATACACTCGTAATTCTAAAATATATTTCAGTATAGATGATTACAATCATGGTGAAGAACTTTTTGTTACTGAACAGATAAATACTTTAGCAACCCGTGAAGAAAATATAAGTAATAACGATAAAGTTATTATATATCCTAATCCGGCAACAGATTATGCTAACATTAAATTATTAAATAATTCGGAAAAAATTATAAAAATTATGATATATGATGTCAATGGTAGATTTATTTCCGAGTATAATAGCCCATTTATAAATGTTCAGCATATTCCGACGGGTATTTATTTCCTTAATATCATTACTGATTTGAAAAAATATAATGGTAAGTTGATAAAAAAATAACTTTAAAATTGATATTTTATAAAAAAGCCCGGAATATTTATTAATCCGGGCTTATTATTTCTTAATGTAATAGACTCTCCAAGATTAATAATGATAGACAGCACTACAACTCAATTAAATCTGAGCAAATTATTTTAAAAGTTGATCCTCAACGAAATTCAGAATATCTGTGGCTACATCCTCTTTTGATTTCAAATCAAATTCTTTCCTCTCTGTTTTGGTAAATATCCTTATTTTATTGGTGTCATTTTTAAACCCTGCCCCCGGATCACGAAGTGAATTGAGCACAATCATGTCAAGATTCTTCTTCTCCAGTTTTCCTTTAGCATTTTCCTCTTCATTCTGAGTTTCCAGAGCAAACCCAACCAAAAACTGACGAGTTTTCTTCTCTCCCATCGTTTTAAGGATATCCGGATTTTTAACCAATTCTATTGTAAGATTTTCATCGTTCTTTTTGATTTTCTCCCTGGCGACCTCTTTCGGGGCATAATCCGCTACAGCAGCACTTGCTATCGCAATGTCTGCATTTTCATAAAATTCAAATACTTTATCAAGCATTTCTTTCGCGGAAACCACTTTATGCAGCTCTATATTAGGAGAGTGGATAACCTGAGAACTTGGACCGGATACAAGAATCACTTTAGCTCCTCTCTTCGCGGCTTCTTCAGCTAATGAAAACCCCATTTTACCGGAAGAATGATTTCCTATAAACCGGACAGGATCAATAGCTTCATAGGTAGGACCTGCCGTGATCAAAACTGTTTTTCCTTTGAAAATTGTATTGTCACCGGCTGCAGCAAATGCAGCAAAAAAGTTATCAACGGTTTTGAAAATAGTGTCAGGTTCCGCCATTCTTCCCTGACCCACTAGACCACTTGCAAGCTCTCCGCTTTCTGCCGGAATAACAAAGTGCCCGAAATCCTCAGCCAGTTCCAAGTTTTGTTTTGTAGTTGGGTGGTCGTACATATCAAGATCCATTGCAGGGGCAATAAAAACGGGGCATTTCGCAGACATATACGTAGCCAGCACCAGATTATCACACATCCCATGGGTCATTTTGGCCAACGTATTTGCAGTGCAGGGAGCAACGATCATTACATCCGCCCACAATCCCAATTCAACATGGCTGTTCCAACTCCCATTTTCATTATAAAAATCAGTAAATACAGGCTTCCTGGATAATGTAGAAAGGCTTAGTTTAGTAACAAAATGTTTGGCATCAGGTGTCATGATAACCTGCACTTCCGCACCATTTTTTATAAAGTCTCTTATCAAAAGGTGAATTTTGTAAGCAGCAATTCCTCCAGAAACGGCAATAAGAATCTTTTTTCCGGAAACACTCATTTAGTTTTAATTTTTTAAAACACTAAATTACTTATTTTTTCCCACAACAGGTTTACAAACGACAAAGGTCATAAAGAAATTATTCCCTTATGACCTTCATTTATAAAAAATACAAATGATTTTTATTTTCTTTCTTCAGTTTTTCTGAAGTACACGTCTTCGTTCAACCATTCTTCAATTGCAATAGAAGTTGGTTTTGGAAGTTTTTCGTAATGTTTGGAGATTTCAATCTGCTCTCTGTTTTCGAAAACCTCTTCCAATGTAGAATTGTGAACAGCAAATTCATCTAATTTATTATGCAATTCAGTACGAATTTCTGCATTAATCTGCTCTGCTCTCTTTCCCATGATAACAATAGCTTCATAGATTGAACCTACTTTATCTTCAATCTTGTCTTTATCGTAAGTAATTGTATTTACTTCTGCTTTTGTATCTTTTACACTCATTTTGAGAAAATTATTTATTTATAAGGTGGCAAATTTACGAATTATCTTTTGATTTTGAAAGTGGCAGCCGGAGGAGGTGTTTGTAACGCAGCACTATCCCTCTGAATCTGTAATGCTTTCTTTTCTGTAGCGACCTGATCTTTGATCTGCTGATCGGTCTTTGTTCGTGCTTCCAGCTTCTCAGCTTCTTTCTTTTGCCTTGCTGTTAATGTCGCCAATCTGGCTTCTGTCTGCTTCTTAACAACTGCAAAGTTTTGCTTTTCTTTATCCAGCTTCTCTCTAAGATCTACTGCTGTTTTAGAATATTCTGTGTTCGGAAGCTCTTTTTCTACCTGCCTTGTAAATGCTATTGCACTTTCAATACGTTCTTCTTTAAGTCCGTATACTGAATTTTGTGCAAGCAAATAACGGGACTTCATCATATAATCATAGATTTTCGGACGAAGCTTTGTACTTGGAAAATCTTCCAATACGTTTTCCAAGGCAACAGTGGCTGATTTATAATCACCCATTTTATAGTATTGTCTTGCGTTTTCGTAGGATTTAAATTCCAGTTTATAAGTCAGCTCATCAATAAGCTGGTTGATATTTTTAGATCTTTCAGAATTTGGATAGTTGTTAAGGAAGTCTTGTAATTCATTGACTGCCAACTCAGTACTTGACTGATCCAGGTTATAATCCATAGATCCTTCATAGTAACATAGTGCAGACATATACGCTGCTTCCTCAGCTCTCGGGTCTTTTGGAAAACTTACTGCAAAGTTTTTGAACTGGTGTCCTGCCAACTTATAGTTCTTATCATAGTAGTTTGCATAAGCCGTATTAAATCCAACATTCGGAAAGTCATCAGTCCCTGCAACTAGGTTAGCAAGCCTGTCATAAAGAGCCAAAGCATTTTTCCATTTCTTTTTAGCAAAATTTTCATTAGCTGCTTTTAAGATGAAGGCTTTATCAGCACTTTTCAATGCTTTTTCCTGCTGACTCGCGCATGATGAAATTACAGCTATGGCAAAAAGACCTAAAATATATTTTTTCATAAAAAATTCAACCGTTATTGGATTATTCCAATCTATTAATTTGCAAAAATATAACTTTTTTATCAATAGATTTTTTTTTATGATTATTTAACGTAATTTTAGTCTGCAGCGTATCCTAATATTGCAAAAACACTCAATAAAAGGTTCATTCTGATTTTTTTCTCCGCTTCTTTAGCATAAGCTTCCTCATTTTTACTCGGTACATATAGTTCATAGAAATTCTTATTTCTAATGACAAATAATGTAGATCCCAGAATCGTTGTAAGGATATCTTCTGGCTTCGGAGTAAATGTAAAAACTCCGGACGCAACTCCTTTTTTGATCACCTCATCCAGTTTTTTTACAAAAAGCTGATAAAAATCCAGCAATTCAACTTTCAGGTTATCCGTATGTCGAAGCTCCTGAGTAACAAAGCCATGAAAATAATTATATTTAAATAATTGTGATACAATATATTTTATAATTTCTTTCATCTGCATCTCTGGTTTACCGTCTTTAATGGTATCAGCAAATTCCGAAAAATTTTCTCTGGTCTTTAGCACTCTGTACTGATAGAGGTAAGACATCATTTTTTCCTTGGACCCAAAATAATAAGAGATCATGGCTACATTAATGTTTGCTTTAGAGCAAATGTCTCTTACCGATGTTCCTTCATACCCTTTTTTCGCAATAAGCTCCTCCGCAATATCCAAAATATGGATCTGTTTTTCGGTAAATTTTTTTTTCATAAAGTGTCGCTTTTGAGTAAAGTTAAGAAATTTTTAACATATTTATAAACGTTTGTTTAAGAATTTTAAATTAATTCCAAATTATAGTATTTTTGATGATGGAATTTTTTGATTTTCACCATCATAAAAAAAATGTCTGCGACGGTATCTATAATCTGGATATCGGAGATACTGTACCCAGTACATTTTATTCTGCGGGTATTCATCCAAAAGATATTGATCCGGACAAGATTGAAGAGCAGTTCAACTGGCTGGATTCCGCAATTCATAACAATTGCCTTACTATAGGAGAATGTGGCCTTGACAGCTTTGTTCCGGTTGATATGAAAATCCAGGAAAGTGTATTTTTAAGACAGATCAAATTGGCGAATGAATTAAAAAAGCCGATGGTTATTCATTGTGTCCGAAAATTCTACGAAGTCATTTCATTTAAAAAAAAGGCAGAACAGCCTATGATTATTCATGGTTTTAATAAAAAACAAAGCATCGCCGAAGATCTGCTAAAGAATAATTTCTATTTGAGTTTTGGAAAAGCTGTTTTGTATAATTTATCTTTGCAAAATATTGTGAAAATTACTGCTTTAGATAAAATCTTTTTAGAAACCGATAACGATGATTTTAATATTGAATTATTGTACAGCAAAGTTTCGGAAATAAAAGGTATTTCTCAGGAAAACTTAAACAAACAAATTTTAGAAAATTTAGAGACGATAAAAAATGGATAAGTATTGGTTGGAAAGAACAGAGCTTCTTATTAAGGAAGAAGGACTCGAAAAGTTGAATAAAGCGACTGTTCTTGTAGTAGGATTAGGTGGAGTAGGCTCGTTTGCCGCTGAATTTTTAGCAAGATCCGGGGTCGGAAATATGACGATTGTAGATGGCGATACGGTAGATATCACAAACATTAACAGACAATTACCGGCATTACATTCTACTATTGGAAAGCACAAGGTTGAAATCGTTGCCGAAAGACTCTTAGATATTAATCCAAAACTTAATTTAATAACCATCAATGAGTTTTTAAATCCTGAAAGAATGGATCAGATCCTCGATGAAAACAAATTTGATTATATTCTTGATTGTATTGATAGCGTAACTCCAAAGCTTACATTGTTAATTGCTGCAAGAAGAAGAAAAATTAAGATCGTAAGCTCTATGGGAGCGGGTGGAAAAACAGATCCAAGCAAAGTAATGGTGAGAGACATCAGCAAAACCCACAACTGCTATCTGGCCAAGCAGGTTAGAAAAAGGCTTAAAAAGGAAAAAATAAATAAAGGCATCCGTTGTGTTTTCTCTAATGAACTTCAAAATGAGGAAAGTTTGAAAATGACAGATGGAACAAATTACAAAAGGTCTTTTTATGGGACTATCAGCTATATACCTGCCATTTTTGGATTGTATGCAGCGGCAGAAGTTATTAATCATTTAGTAAAAAAAGGCTAATGCAGAATTTCAGATACCCAAAGGAGGAAAAACTCAAAAAGACCAATGACATCACCTTGCTTTTCGAAAAAGGTAAATGGAGAACCAATGGGAATCTGAGAATTATTTTACTTAAGGACAAACCTAATTTACCTGTTGAAGTTTCTAAATTCGGGGTTTCCGTATCTAAAAGGTATTTTAAAAAAGCAGTTCACAGAAACCGCATCAAAAGATTATTGAGAGAATGCTATCGCTTACATAAAGATCTTTTTAAAGAATCTTTTGGAGAAAAGACGATGGCCATGCTTTTTTGGATCTCCCCTGAACTTCCGCAAAAGTTCCAGGATGTAGAAGCCCAGTTCATCAAACTATGCCAGGCTCAGAAAAAACAGTAAACTCCTCATATTTTCTGTAATTTTCAGATAAGCTTACAATAGTTTTTGTAACTTTAGGGAACACAACCAATTTGAAAATTAATATGTTAGACAATATTCCCTATCTCCCTTATGTATTAAGTGCATTCATTGGCATTGGCCTGTCCGCAGCAACAGGCTTCAGGGTATTCCTTCCTCTGTTTGCCGTAAGCCTGGCATCCTACTTACACTGGATCCCTATGAATGATCAATTTGAATGGCTTGCCGGGCTCCCAACACTTATTACAACAGGCATTGCTACGATCGCGGAAATTTTAGCCTATTATATTCCATTTATTGATCATCTGCTGGATACACTGTCTGTTCCATTGGCAACTATTGCAGGATCCATCCTTTTCGCAAGCCAGTTTGCCGATTTTGGAACATTTCCGCAATGGGCATTGGCTATTATTGCCGGAGGCGGAACTGCCGCAACAATCAGTTCCGGATTTGCAGGAATCAGGGCTGCCTCCACAGCCACCACAGGAGGCTTAGGCAATTCTATTGTAGGGACCACTGAAACAGCAGGTGCAGGAATTATGTCCGTTCTGGCCATGGCCGTTCCTGTTATTGCGGCTATACTGGCTGTTATTTTAGTAATTATGGTAATTGTTATGGGACGTAAGGCCTGGAAAAAATTAAAACGCAGTAAACAGACTATTGATAAAGTATAAAAAATACAGAAGGCTGAATATGAATTCAGCCTTCTGTATTTTTATTCGAACGAACTGTTTTATAAATGGCGTAAGCAAAAGGGAAAAAAACCGATGCATAAGACATTTTCAGTCCTTTATAAAACTCTTTTGGAGGATAAAATAAAAATGAAAGCAAGAATCCTAAAACAAGAAATCCAACAATCAGTACTATTACTCTCTTATTCATCTTTAAATTTTAATTTTTCCCTCTTATATCTTTTACTTCCTGTATTTTATCTTCAAAATACGATTTCTTTTCAGGATGTTTACCTGCTAATATTTCAAAAGCTTTTATTGCCTTTGTATATAGTTTTTGTTCAATATATAATCGTGCGAGTGTTTCCGTCATTAAATGTGAGATATCATCGTTTTTTTCTTTTACAACGAAGTTGCTCTCATCTTTTAACTGGCTTATTTTAGGATTATTCTCAATGAATGATTCAATCACTTTATTTTTAAGCTCAGCTTTATCCTTTTCAGGATCTTTCTCAGTACGATCTATCTTTAACCAACTCTGCCATGTATTGATAAATCCCGGAACATTGCTGTCAGCAGGATCCGCAGTGGCCTCTTCCAAATGAGGTTTCTCAGATGCAAGATCTTCCGTATTGTTATCATTTTCTTCATCATTTTTAGTAGCCATCGTCCAGCTTGAAATATCTGAGCTGAAGAAAGAAACATTCATCACAGGGGCTTCTTCTTTATTTTCTTCTACAGAAGCTGCCTGAGATATTTCTGATTCTTCCTTAACGGGTTCCTGCTCTTCTATATCCTCTTTAACAATCTGGTGCGTTGTCTCTTCTTTTGGTGCTTGTTCTTCTTCAGGAAGTTCTGCCGATACAATTTCTTCTTTTGGTTGAGAAACAGGTGCCGGTTTATTGATAAGTGAATCTGGAGTATGGGATTCGAAACTCATAGGCTTCCATTCTGATTTCACTTCTGTGGCAATTCGAGGTTCTGATTCTTCCTGGTGAGCTTCAGCTTTGATCTCTTCTGAAGGATTAGTCACTTCGTGCACCGGTTCAGCTTTCTGTATCTCTTCCGCTTCAATTCCTTTTTCAACTTCAGGATGAAAACTCTGCGTTTCTGAAAAATTAATATCACGACTCAGAATTTCTGGTTCCGGATCTCGTTTTTCCTCAGTGACAGCCTTAGTTGCCTTCATTTTCTTTTCTACCTCTTCAATAAGCCTTCTCATTTCTTCTTCGTGCTTATTGAATCCCTGTTGTGCAACTTCAGCAACAGCAAGCTCATCGTTGCTGCCAGATTCAATCTTCACTTCCGGCATAAAGGAATCAGTACCATGGAAACTCAGTTCCGAATCATCGGTTATTTCTTCTTTTTCAACAGGGGATGTAATCTGATCCTCATTGATTATTTCTTCCGGGGTGTAAGTTTGTGACTCAGGTTCAGTAAAATCCTGATTTTCATCCGAAGTAAGCTCTGTTTCTTCTGTATCCCTAACTTCAATAATTTCAGCTTCAGAAGAAGTCGCCGTTTCTATTTCCTCTGCATTTATTTCTGGGGACTCTTCTACTTTATCCTCTTTAGCCGGTAATTGCTCAGTAATTTCTTTTTCTAAAGGTAAATTTTCAGGGAGTATTTGCTTTTGTGTAACTATCGTTCCTGATTCCAGCGTAGATTGTAAGTCAATTGTTTCGATATTGTTATCATCAAGAAAGTTTTCCTCTCCTTCAAACAAAATTCTGTTTCGTTCACCGTTTACATAAATATGTTTAATTTCCGGAAGTGGTGCCGGCAGCTTGTTAGTTGCTTCTTCTTTAGTCTGTATCTTCTCAGGTAGCTCTTCCCTTTTGATTGGGAAGCTTTTACTTTTAGGAAAATACCTTGAAGCATTCTCTTTATCCGTTACCACTTTATTTTCAGGAGCTGCAGGTTTCGTTTTTTCCTGAATTTTACCATTTATAAGCTGATAAAGAATCTTCTTATCAGTGGTATAAGCTGCAGTTGTAGACAATTCCTTCTGATAGTTTTCCTGATCATAAAGATGAATACCATATAAATGTAAAGCTCTTATATTCTGAATGTAGGGAAAAGAATTAATTTCTTCTTTCAAAAGATGAAGATCTTCCGATTGAATATTTTTGGGGTTCTTTAATAATTCTAAAACTCTGCTATTCATCTTACCAGTTCGCTACAATATCGTTAAATATCTTATTAATGATTCTTTCGTTTACAATTTTAACCTGCGAGGTTTCTATCGCACTTTGAGACAAGCTACTGTTGAATACAGCTTCATCTGAATATGTACGGTCAAAACTCAGGTCAGGATGAAGTTTATTCTCATAATGCACTTTTACAGTGATCGTTAGCTTATTTTGAGATTCTTGTATAACTCCTCCCGTAGCTGTTGTCTGAGTATTGGAGCTAATAGTAGTAGGAGTAATAGAATAGTCCGTAATTTCTCCTTCCACTAAGATGTCCGCATTCTCTTTTGTTCCTTTTAGCGTCGTTCTTTGTAGAAAACGATTTTGAATATCGGTAGAAAACTGCTGAGATAAAGTAGGATTTACTAAAGCCGCATTATTGGGAAATTCATTAATCTGAATCGTTTTCTCGTCTTTTAAAGACGATCCGGTAAAACTATAACACGAGTTTAGGGTACTTAAGCAAAGTAACAAAAACCCAACAATTTTCAGGCGCATTATACTGATATTCTTAATGTTAAAATTCATTTTTCGTTCCGATTTCTTTTATTTCATCATATTCTATCTGCTGGATTGCATCCTCAAACGCAAAGTAATGGGTTGTATAAAAATAAGGCATTGTGATAAGAATACCAATACCACAAAGAAGTATTCCTATCTGGGAAAGAAACCCAACAATAATCGCAAATAAAAAGATAGTCAAGAGATTATTCCTAGTCATAATCCTCGACATGATCCATGCTGTTTTTATATCATTAACCTTTTTAAGAGATATGAGCCCTGGAATATAAAACCCAAGTAAAGCTACAATAAAAACAGCAATTACAATGAGGAATATATAAAGGACCGTAAATAATCCGAATGCGGGTGGAACAGCATCTCCATCCACTACAGATACAGAAGTAAAAGGAATAAAAATAAACATCGGAATATAAAGAGCGAAAACTCCTCCAATAATGATCAGCTGTACGATAAAATAAGGTAAAAAATCATCGAAATTAAAAATTTCACCTGCGCTCACCTGTTCTCCTTTATTGACTTTCCGGCAATATTTGTAAAAATTACCCATTGCCAGTAGTCCACAAAAAGGTATAATAGACATTACCATACACAAAATGTAAGCTACTATAAAATTCCCAAAATCTTTCTTTAAAAGTTCCAGGCCTTTGTTCAGGTAATCGTTTAGTTTAAATTCGACAGGCTTTGCCTTATTATTCATCATACTTAGTCTTCTAGATTATATTGTTTTATCTTTCTGTATAGTGTTCTTTGTGAAATGCCCAACTCATCAGCTGCTTTATTCCGACGTCCCTTATGCTTCTCTAATGCTTTAATAATCAAATCTTTTTCATTATTTTGAAGCGAAAGTGATTCCGGCTTATTTTCTTCAATCTCTATATCCTGAATATCTTCATAACTATCATCGGGAGTCGAAATAATAGTTGGAGTCTGGACTACAGGATGATTATCTTCAAAATAAAGTAGGGAATTAGCATTAGTATTTTGCTGTGAATCCGAAGTGTAAAGTCTGTTGATCAAAGTTTTTTCCTGGGAACTTAGATCGCCTGCTCCTCTGTTTTTTATTAATTCAGAAGTCAGAGATCTCAGATCATTGATGTCATTCCTCATATCAAACAGGATTTTATACATAATCTCTCTTTCGTTTCCGAAGTCACTCTGTTTCTGAGCATTAGGCGTATTAACAACCATTGGCAAATGGCTTTCGGTCGGTATGTACTCCGCCAGTTTTTCAACGCTTATATTTCTTTCTCTTTCCACCACGGTCATCTGCTCAACTAAGTTTCTTAACTGACGTACATTCCCGGGAAAGCTATAATTTTCTATATAATGAACTGCACTTGGCTCTAAAACCAACTCAGGCATTCTGTATTTTTCCGCAAAATCGATTGCAAACTTTCTGAAAAGCAGATGAATATCTCCTTTTCTATCTCTCAAAGGCGGCATATCGATCTGCACAGTATTCAAACGATAAAATAAATCTTCACGGAACCGTCCGTCCTGGATCGCCTTCATCATATTTACATTGGTTGCAGCAACAATCCTCACATTGGTCTTTTGTACCTGAGAAGATCCAACCTTCATAAATTCTCCACTTTCTAAAACCCTTAAAAGGCGGACTTGTGTTTGCAAAGGAAGTTCACCCACCTCATCCAGGAATATTGTTCCGCCATCTGCCACTTCAAAATAACCTTTTCTAGTTGCTGTAGCTCCGGTAAATGCTCCTTTTTCATGTCCAAATAATTCGGAATCAATGGTTCCTTCCGGAATAGCACCGCAATTGACAACGATGTAAGGCTGATGTTTTCTTCTGGATTCTGAATGAATAATCTTAGGGATAAATTCTTTTCCTACACCACTTTCCCCGATGACCAGAACGGAAATGTCTGTTGGTGCCACCTGAATAGATTTTTCCAAGGCACGGTTTAATGCAGGAAAATTACCAATTATTCCAAAACGGTTTTTTATATTTTGTAAGTCGTTACTCATAAGTAAATTAGATTATTGATCTTAAATTTCGCCTACCTTCAATTTTGTTTTAGTAAGCATCATTAATTTGTTTAAATAAAAAAAGTTTAAATTTTAATTTTAACTTATTATATCCAAATAATCTTTGTTTCTGATTTTGGAAACTTTACTTTTAAAGTTGAAAGCTTTAGCAGATGCATATCCGGCCGCTTTTTTCTCAAAATTCCTTAGAATCTCATCATATTTTCCAGCTTCACCTCTACCTCCATGCTCATTAAAACCCGGATTATGATCTCTATTTGAACTTAGATCTCCGGCGTTTTGCTTTTGGCTGATAGCGGTGTAGTGAATTTTATGCTTTCTCTCGGAAAGATGAGATCCTTCACAATCTTGAGAATTTAAAAACTGATGATAGACATCATAAAGCCTATGAATGGTGGTATTTTCAGCAGAACAGGTTGTGTTTTGTGCTGAAATATTACTGCAGATTATTACCAATAAAACACTCAGGCAATATTTATGAAGCTTTTCCATTGTCTATTTTATGGTTATTGATAATAATTTATAGTTTATAATTTACTCCTGTAAAAAGTAGATTAGTTTTTAACTGTTTCCCCTAAAAGCGTGCCTTGTGTATTGTCAAATACAAAAACATCTACAATGTCACCTATCTTTTGACCTTCCAGCATATCGAATACACAAACAGCATTCTGGGAATTTCTTCCCTTCCATTGATTTTTATTCTTTTTGGAAACTCCTTCAATGAGAATCTGATGCACTCTTCCTACATAGGATTTCATCCGTTTTTTAGAAAGCTCTCCCTGTAAAGCGATAACCTCCGCCAAACGTCTCTGTTTAACATCTGCAGGAATATTATCTTTCATCTTTTTATGGGCCGGAGTGCCAGGCCTTTCAGAGTAAGCAAACATATATCCATAGTCATACTCTACCTCTCTCATCAGGCTTAGGGTATCCTGGTGATCCTCTTCAGTTTCATTACAAAAACCGATGATCATATCCTGGGAAAAAGAGATATCAGGAACAATTTCCTTAGCTTTTCTGATAAGCTCCAGATATTCTTCTCTGGTGTGCTGTCTGTTCATTGCAGCCAGCATATTATTACTTCCACTTTGTACCGGAAGATGCACATATTTACAAATGTTCTCATGCTTAGCCATGACCCTGAATACATCAAGACTCATATCCTGAGGGTTGGAAGTAGAGAATCTTATTCTCATTTCCGGAACCGCTTGAGCGACTAAACCAAGCAGCTGAGCAAAATTAACGGCTGTAGCTTTCTGCATTTCAGAAGCTTTTGCAAAATCTTTTTTCGGCCCCCCTCCATACCAAAGGTAAGAATCTACGTTCTGCCCCAAAAGGGTAATTTCTTTATATCCGCTATTCCAAAGATCTTTACATTCTTCAAGAATTGAATGTGGATCACGGCTTCTTTCTCTTCCTCTTGTAAAAGGAACAACACAGAAGGTACACATGTTATCACACCCCCTTGTAATAGTTACAAACGCGGTTACTCCATTTCCACCCAGACGGACTGGATTTATATCTGCATAGGTTTCTTCTTTGGACAAAATAACATTGATCGCGTCCCTGCCATCTTCTGTTTCCTTTAATAAATTAGGCAGATCCCTGTAGGCATCAGGCCCCACAACAAGATCAACAAGCTGTTCTTCTTCGAGAAACTTAGTTTTTAATCTCTCCGCCATGCATCCAAGAACACCCACCGTCATATTTGGTCGTTCTTTCTTGAGGTTTTTAAACTGAGAAAGACGCATCCTTACGGTCTGTTCAGCCTTCTCACGTATAGAACAAGTATTTAAAAGAATGAGGTCTGCTTCTTCTACTTTAAGAGTGGTATTATATCCCTGTTCATTAAGGATAGAAGCAACAATCTCAGAATCAGAGAAATTCATCTGACAGCCGTAGCTTTCTAAAAATAATTTTTTAGAATTCCCTACTTTTTCAGCAATAGCAAAAGCTTCTCCCTGTTTCGTTTCGTCTATATATTTTTCCTGCACAATAATCAATTTAAGTTTTAAATCACAAAGTTAAAGCACTCCCTTCAACTTTAGAATGCTAAACTTTTATAATCAATTTGCAAAGATACAAAATATTGTGACAGAATGGCAGCTCTTTAGTGAGATCTATAAAATCCATTTTGCTTTAGAGAATTATTCAAATTTTCATCCTCAATTTTAAATTCAAATTTTTGAATTAAAGGCTGTCTAAGCTTTCTTTTTATAGGAATTCCATTAAATGTAGCAGGTATCCACGTTCCCTTTATTCTCTTAATGTCGGAAATAAGTTGTCTTTTATCCTCTTCAGAATAGTCTCCTTCTATATTAACATCTTCTATTATTCCTTTTTCATTAATTACAAAAGTAAATGAGCTATTTCTATCTTCATTTCTTTTTATTCTCTGTTGAAAGATTTCAATAACCTCACTTGAAAAAACATCCATCCCTTTTTTGAATATCGGCTGTGTAGACACATTATCCTTCACATCGTCCTTTGAATAATAAAGAAAAAATGGATCGATCTTTAGTGTAATAATTGCTCCAACAAATTTATCTCCTTCTTTGGCTGACTTCCAGTTTTTTAAATAAGGAACTAATTTACGCCCGAAATTAAATGCACATTTGTTCTTCTCAATATTCAATGTATCAAAATCTTTAACATACTTAATAGATGCATCTGGATTCACCAAGATTTTCATTGTATACACCTCATCAGTTTTTGGGCATAGCATCAAACTTTTATCCTTTACGATCTGAATCATCTGTTTGTGCAAAGCATTTGGTCCTCCTATATAAAAAAACTGGCCAGCAGGATAACTTTCCAAAACTTCTTGTTGACAGTAAAATAAATTACAAATTGTTATACTTAAAAAAAATAAAAACTTTTTCATTAATATCAGAGTATTTTTCGCGCAAAGAAAAAAAAATAATTCTGATTAAAAAAAATTAATTATAAATCTGTAGCCATAGATGATAAATTCATTTTTATCTTTATCTGAGAAGTTATTGGTCTATTATTACAGGTAGCAGGTATCCAGTTCTTTTTGATTCTCCTTACAATATATTTCATATCATCAAAAAATATTTCGCTGTTCGCAACCTTTGGAGAGCCATCTATCCCTACAACCTTGCCAGTTTCATTGATGGTTATGGTAAAATTGAAATCCCCGTTCAGTACATAAAAGTCAGAATTAAGATAATTGTACATATACTTTCGCAGCGTTTCTTTGTAAACTGATGCCCCTCCTTCATAGGCTGCCGGTTTAAAGTCTGTACAGTTTTTAATTGCAATCTGTAATAAGGGTTCCTTAATATCAATTTTTAAAATATTCTTATTGGTTTCCGTAATAAAAGAATCATCCCGATCTTCAACATCCTGTTGCCCAAATAAAAAAACAGATATTAAAAGCGATAAAAATAAAACCAAATCCTTCATATGACCAGATTTATAACTCTAAATAAAATTAACACAAGCTTTTTATTATTGCATCACAAGATCTTCTTTAGCCTTACTTCCGGTTTCTTTGAGCAATACTGAAATCAAAATTGCCAGAACAATTCCACCTATCCAAAACAACACAGAATTATGGAAATGCTCTTCTCCAGGTGCTATCCCTAAATTCTTCCCAAACCATCGGCTAAATAGAGGACTTAATAAGGTAGTTACTCCAAACGTAATAAAATTAATAGCTCCCGTAGCACTTCCTTTAACATAATCAGGATTAGCCTCTTTAATGACAGAATAAGGAATCATTGCCGCTCCTGAACCTAATCCAAAAATAAACATACTCACTTTTGCCGGGTACAGGTCCGGTAAGTAAATTAATTGAAGCAAACTTAAGATCATCAAAGCGGCCCCTCCAACAAGTACAGGCTTTCTTTTTCCTAGCCTATCGGTTATAAATCCCAAAAGAGGACATCCAAAAACCCATCCAAAGGCAACCATAGCACTTGTGATAGCGGCTTCATGAAAAATAAACCCTTTATCTTTTTGGAAAAACGCTACTGCCCAGGTCATGGCAAATATGGTCGTCGGTGCAAATAGCAATCCTGAAATCACTCCACATAACCAGGATTGGGGATTTGTAAACACGATTTTATACGGTTCTAAATAACCTACCGGTTTTGACACTCCCGATGATTGTTCAGGTCTTTTTTCTTTAGGAATAACAAAGAATAATCCTAATGCTGTAATCACTGTTATAATTCCCGACCATAACCAAAAGCTATCAATATTCACTCCTTCTTCCACCCAGGGCCCTACCACAAACTGTCCGGCAGTCCCCCCCAACATTCCTACGCATTGGGTAACTCCGATTGCCGTTGCCAAGGATTTTGACGAAAACCCCTTACTTGCAAGATAAACACATCCAGGAAAGGCAAAAGCACAACCTGCTCCCTGCAGTAATCTTCCTGAAATTCCGGCAATTTGAGAAGACAACAGGAACAATAAACATCCTATCCCTAATATCAACGCTCCGGTAAAAAGGGATTTTTTTCCTCCGAATTTATCTAGAGCGATTCCGGCAATCAGACTACAGGTGGAATAAGTATAGTAATAGGTGCCTACCATGCTGATCAGCTTCAACTCTGTTGTATTGAAATTATTGATCAGCTGTGGAATCATTACTGCCGGAGCAGATCTGATCACATAGTCTAAAAAATAAAATATAAGTCCAAATATCCAAGCAACAACATACAGTTTCTTTAAAGAATTATCCATTACAATAATCCTTTAATGTGCTTATAATTACTCTTTACGGTTTCAAGAACTTCTTCCATTTTACCACCTAGCATCAGCTGAGCCATAGACTTGGTCATCCCTACCACCTGATCAAAATCTATTTTTGGCGGCAATGCCAGGGCATTAGGATTCGTAAAGATATTTAAAAGATAAGGTCCGTTATAGTTCAGACATTCTTCAATAGCACTCTCAACTTCTTCCGGTTTATGAACATTTTTTCCAGGATAGCCCATTGCCTGCGCAACCATTGCAAAATCAGGATTGATCATATCCGTTTCGTTATCCGGCATCCCTCCTACTTCCATTTCCAGCTTTACCATGCCCAAAGCCCTGTTGTTAAAAACGATCAGCTTAACCGGAAGCTTATATTGGAAAATTGTAGCCATATCTCCCAGTAACATCGACAGTCCGCCATCTCCGCACATGGCAATCACCTGTCTGCCCGGGTATGCCAATGATGCTCCGATAGCCATCGGCATCGCATTTGCCATGGATCCATGGTTAAAAGAGCCCAGCATTTTACGCTCTCCTGTACCCGTTATAAATCTTGCTCCCCAAACACAGCACATTCCGGTATCCACGGTGAAAATTGCATCATTTTTTGCAATCCTGTCTAAAGTATGCGCAACGTATTCCGGTTGTATGGCATCTTCTTTTCCTGAATCTTTTACATAAGTAAGTTGATTTTCTTTTACTTTTTCATAAAACTCAAGTTGCTGATTCAGGAAATGAACATCTGTTTTTTCTTTTAAAAGGGGCATTAATGCTTTAATAGTCTCTTTTACATCTCCTGCAAGACCCAATTCCAGTTTAGCTCTTCGCCCTAATCTTTCAGGGCTTTCATCGACTTGGACAATCTTATTTTTGACAGGCATAAACTTCTCATAAGGAAAATCTGTTCCCAAAAGAAGAACCAGATCCGCATCATGCATCGCATGATAAGCAGAAGGAAAACCAAGCAGACCTGTGAGTCCTACTTCATTAGGATTATTAGGCTGAATCGCCATTTTTCCTCTGAAAGAATAGCCTACAGGAGCTTTTAAATATTGTGATAATCCTATAACTTCAGCATTCGCCTTTTTAGCTCCAATCCCACAATAGATGGTCACCTTTTCGCTTTCGTTAATAAGTTTAGCCAGGTTATTCAATTCCTCGTCCGATGGACGAATAACCGGATTCGTTCTAAATATCTGAGCGGAAGTTGTCGCCTCTTCTGCATCCAGTTCAGAAACATCTCCCGGAAGGCCAATTACGGCAACTCCTTTTTTGGAAATAGCATGCTGAATCGCGGTCTGCACTGTTCTTTGAACCTGTTCAGGTCTGGTAATCATCTGATTGTAATAGCTGCAATCGTCAAATAACTTTATCGTATTCGTTTCCTGAAAATAATCCATCCCCATTTCCTCACTCGGAATTGTAGATGCAATTACCAACATAGGTACATGGGACCGGTGCGCCTCGTAAACGCCATTAATAAGATGTACATGTCCGGGGCCACAGCTTCCGGCACAAACGGCAAAACCATCAAGTTCCGCTTCTGCGGCGGCGGCATATGCTCCAACTTCTTCATGTCTCACATGAATCCATTCAATGCTGCTCTTTTTAACCGCTATATTTAAATGATTAAGACTATCACCTGTTACTGCATAAATTCTTTTCACATTTGCGTTCTCAAGCATTTCAACAATTTGTTCTGCTATATTTTTTGCCATAATTAATATTTTTTGGTACTTATTATTTTTGGAAATAAAGAAAAAGGGAGATAGATGATTGAGATTTTTCGGGTTTGAAAATCTATATCCCTATCAAATTTAATGATTTATTTTAGGAACCCCATCGGTATAGTCTGTTAATTTACCTTAATTAACATCTAAAAAAAAGCTCCGCAATTTCTTGCGGAGCTTATCATATTTTAATTTAAATTACTTCAATCTGATTTCTCAAAAGATCTTCAAACTCGTCTCTCTTACGAATAAGATGAGCCTTTCCATCTAAGAAAAGTACTTCTGCTGGCTTAAGTCTGGAGTTGAAGTTCGAACTCATTTCAAAACCATAGGCTCCTGCAGTATGGAAGGCCAGAATATCTCCTTCTTTCACTTCATTTAATTTTCTATCCCAGGCAAATGTGTCCGTTTCACAGATATTTCCGACCACAGTATAAATCCTTTCAGGACCTTTTTGGTTCGATAAATTCTCAATAGTATGGTAAGAATCATAAAACATAGGACGGATCAGGTGATTGAATCCTGAATTAACCCCTACAAAAACCGTTGCTGTAGTTTGCTTGATAACATTAGCTTTTACCAAAAGATATCCACTTTTCCCAACAAGGAATTTTCCGGGCTCAAACCATAATTCAAATTTTTTACCTGTATTTTTAGAAAAATCGGCAATTACTTTCTCAACTTTTTTACCCAGTGTTTTCACGTCTGTCTCCATCTCACTTTCCTGATAAGGAATTTTGAAACCGCTTCCCATATCAAGGTATTTCAAATTAGGAAAATGCTCAGAAAGCTCTAACATAATATCCAATGCCTGTAAAAAAACATCCGGATCTTTGATCTCACTTCCTGTATGCATGTGAAGACCTTCAACATTAAGGTTGGTACTCTTCATTACCCTTTCGATATGACGAACCTGGTGAATAGAAATACCGAACTTGCTATCGATATGACCTGTGGATATTTTATAATTTCCTCCAGCAAAAATATGAGGATTGATTCTTACGAGAATCGGATAAGTATCTCCGTATTTATTTCCAAATTGCTCAAGAATAGAGATATTATCAATATTAATGTGCACTCCATATTGCATCGCTTCTTCAATTTCAGCAAGATCCACACAATTTGGGGTAAACAATATTTTTTCTTTAGTAAATCCTGCCTTTAAACCAAGCTTTACTTCGTTAATAGAAACACAATCCAAAGAAGCACCCAGGTTCTTGACATACTTTAGAATGTTGATGTTAGTCAATGCCTTTGCGGCATAAAAGAACTTTGTGTGTTTTAAAAAAGAAGATGTAAGTTTTTCATATTGAGTTTTGATAGATTCAGCATCATAAACATACACCGGGGTGCCAAACTCATTGGCAATCTTTAATAATTCTTTTGAATTCATAATTTCATTTTAACATAAAAAAAAGCAGATTCTTTCCTCAAGAGTCCGCCACATTAACTATTTTTTATGCAAGACAACTCTTTTAAATATTCCAAACCTTAGAGAACTTTATAGCTCCCTTTTTTCCAGTTTTAATTTGCTTAAAATATTGCATTGCTTATTTTTATTTTTGCAAAAATACTATTTATTTTTTTATTCTATCCAAATTGATTTGAAAAGCCTCCACCTTACTTTTTATCATTTAGGCAACGGGAGTGTCTCAAAATCACCGCGAAGCAGTGCTAACTGTAAATCATTAATCAGGTCAGAAGCAGGTAAAGGCAGGTCGATTTTCAGCTTGGAGAGCCTGCTCAGAGTCTGAATCTGTGTAAACAGTTCATAAAAACCGTATGAAACAACTTTACCATTTTCAATAATTAAAAATAATTTCTCACCCAATTTCCTTCCTGAGCCAAGCCATAGCTCATTACGGTTTTTAAAATCAATCTTTCTTTTAAAAATACTGATATCATCATATTCTCTCTGGCTGCCAATAAACTGGATTGCTTTTGATCCTTGTGTAAAAGACCTGAACTTCAGAATAGGTTTATCTTCTTTGTTCAGTTTATTTTTCTCAACAATAAATTTATCGTTTCTGTGATAAAGGCCAAAAGGTAAAATTTCTCTCCTCTTGATATTTTTTGAATTGAGTATCAATCTGGCAATAATATCATTTCCAGTAAGTTCGAAACTAATCTGTTCTACCTCATTCTGTATCGTTTCCCATTTTTTGGATTTCGAATTAAATACTTTTTTTGAAAATTTATTGATATCCTGAACATACTCTGAAAGAATGATTTTTCCAGCTGCATTCTGAAAATACACAAACCCTCTTTCATTAGGTAAATCCTGCGTTAACAGCTTGATTTTGTTGATATAAGTCTTGGCATTGGATTCATCGTGATGTTTTTGTATAATCTCATTCTCAGTATCCTTTGAAACCAGCAGCCTGAACAACTCCAAAGTAGCCCTTGCGTCTCCGTCTGCCCTGTGATGATTGGTTAAAGGAATTCCAAGAGATTTTACGAGCTTACCCAGCGAATAGCTTGCTTCATCAGGAATGAGCTTTTTAGCTAACGGAATAGTATCTAAAGTATTGATTTTAAAATCGTAACCAAGACTTTTAAAAGATTGCCGAAGCATTCTGTAATCAAAATCAATATTGTGCCCGACCAAAGTAGTATTTTGGGTAATTTCAATGACTCTTTTTGCAATTTCATGAAATTTCGGAGCCGTTTTAACCATTTTAGGAGTAATCCCTGTCAGCTTTTGTACAAACGGAGTAATATCACTTTCCGGATTCACCAAAGAAATGAACTGGTCAACAATTTTCTGCCCGTCATACCGATAAATGGCAATATCTATAATGCATTCATGTCTATAACCTGCACCATTACTTTCTATATCTATAATTGAATACATTTAACCTGATGTTATAATATTTCTTCTGTTGCGGATTTTAATAATTTTTGTCATTAAAAGTCCGAAAATTAGCGTTAAAAAACTAAGCACATAACCCATGCCATACGTCCAAAGAGGCTGCATCATCGCATTTTGACCGTCTTTAACCATGGACACAAAAATGGCAAAAATAATATATAAACTGATAAGGCCCATAGTGCCTCCAAACAATTCATACATCCATTTTTTATTGAGCAGTAAAGGCAATCCCGCTAAAATAACAAAAATTATATCAAATATTCCAAAGTGGTTATGAATGGTATCCATTACGAGATTAACCGAAGCTAATCCGATACAATAAAAAGATGATACATTTTTCATGGTTATTAGATAAGAATTGCACTAATGTTTTTATTATCTCCTTCTTCCTCCCAGACCAAACATTCCCAAAACTGCTTTTGCCCCTTCACGCATCAATGTGGTGGTAAAAGTTCTTCCTGCTTTGCTCTGTAATACCTGTTCAAACATCCCTGGCTCTTCCTTTACCGGCTTTGCTCTTTGTGTAGGAGCCGGATTCTGTGCCGCCTGCTCCATTCTTGCCGTTAATATCTCATAAGCCGATTCTTTATCTATCGCTTCTTCATATTTAGCAACCAAAGCAGAATTTCCTGTTAATTCCGAAACCTCAGCATCATTCAAGACATCCATTCTCGATTCCGGAGAAATCAGGTAAGTCTGAACCAGAGGAGTAGGAATTCCTTTTTCATCCAACGCCGTTACAAAAGCTTCTCCAATTCCAAGATTCTGAATCAGATTAGAAGCATTATAAAATTCTGTTGTAGGATAGTTTTCCACTGCTTTTGAAATCTCTTTTTTATCTTTTGCAGTAAATCCTCTCAAAGCATGTTGAATTTTTAATCCTAACTGAGAAAGAACATTCTCAGGAACATCTCCGGGAATCTGTGTAATAAAATAAATACCTACCCCTTTTGAACGGATTAATTTAACCATTGTTTCAATTTGTGAAAGCAATGCCTTAGAAGCTTCATTAAAAATTAAATGCGCTTCATCAATAAATAAAACTAATTTAGGTTTTCCGCTATCTCCTTCTTCAGGAAATGTCATATAAATTTCCGCAAAGAGAGAAAGCATAAATGTTGAAAACAGCTGTGGTTTATTTTGTATATCGGCAACCCTTAAGATATTTACAACTCCTTTTCCATCCCTTGTCTCAAGTAAATCCTGAACATCAAAGCTCAGCTCACCGAAGAAATCAGTTGCTCCCTGTTGTTCTAAAGCGACTATTGATCTTAGAATAGTTCCCAAAGAAGCAGATGCTATTGATCCGTAATTGGAAGATAATTCTGCTTTACCTTCTGCATTATCAGTCACATATTGCAGGACTTTTTTCAGGTCATTTAGGTCGATTAAAGGAAGTCCTTTATCATCACAATATTTAAAAACAATTGACATAATACTCTGCTGGGTATCATTCAACTGTAAAATCTTGCTCAATAAAACCGGACCGAATTCTGTGACAGTAGCTCTCAATTTCACACCCTTACCACCGGAAATACTCATTAATTCAACAGGAAAGGCTTGTGGATTGTATGGAAGCTGGGTTTTTGCATATCTTTCTTCTATAATGGGATTCATTTCACCTGCTTCTGCAATTCCTGAGAAATCTCCTTTAATATCTAAAACTAAAGATGGAATCCCAGCATGTGATAACTGTTCCGCAAATACCTGAAGAGTTTTGGTTTTTCCTGTTCCGGTGGCTCCCGCAATAAGACCATGCCTGTTGATTGTTTTTAATGGAATGGTTACATTCACTTCGGTAACTACCTCCCCATCAAGCATACCTTTTCCTAATATAATATGATCTCCTTTCGGAGTATATCTAGCACTTAATTCATCAATAAATTGTTTTTTATCTGCCATTTGATTTTTTTTAACTTATAAATATAAAATTTTTTACAAAATATTAAGTCAACAAACTTGTATTCTTGCGAAGTTCTCTGATTAATTATTTCGTATTTCTTTTAAACAGACCCATTTCCTGTACGTAATTATTTTTGTTTTTTAAGCATGACAAAAAACAGTCTACCAATTTAGTATTTTAATAATCTGCCCTTTCTTGTTGAAAATAAATAACTTTCGATTCCTAAAACCGGGCAAAACCATTTAAATTGAAAGAAACTATCATTCAGATTTAACATTTCGTTTACAATTCATCTAATACTTTGTATCTTTAACTGAAATTTAATTTAAAACTAAGCAAATGAAAGTTGAACAAATATATACGGGCTGTCTAGCTCAGGGAGCCTATTATATTGTCTCAGAAAACGAAGCTGCAATTATAGATCCTCTAAGAGAGGTAAAACCATATCTGGACCGTCTTGAGAAAGACCATGTAACTTTAAAATATATTTTTGAAACACATTTCCATGCCGATTTTGTTTCCGGACACCTGGATTTAAGTAAAAAGACTGGTGCTCCTATTATTTACGGACCTACTGCTAAGCCGGAATTTGAAGCAACAATTGCTGAAGATTATCAAATCTTTGAAATTGGAAAAGTAAAAATAAAGGTTCTGCATACTCCGGGCCATACCATGGAAAGCACCACCTATCTTTTAATAGATGAAAATGATGTTGAAACAGCAATTTTCACGGGTGATACTTTATTTTTAGGAGATGTTGGCCGTCCGGATCTCGCTCAAAAAGCAACTAATCTCACGCAGGAGGACCTTGCGGGAATATTATATGAGAGTCTTCATAGCAAGATTATACCTTTAGCAGATACCATCACTGTTTATCCTGCACATGGAGCAGGTTCTGCCTGTGGAAAAAACATGCAGAAAGAAACAGTTGACACCCTTGGGAACCAAAAACGAACCAACTACGCTTTAAACCAACCCGATAAAGAATCTTTTATAAAAGAAGTTTTGGACGGCCTTACTGCCCCACCGAAATATTTCGGAATGAATGTAGCTTTGAATAAAGGGGGTTATGAAAGCATAGATACCGTAATGGATAAAGGTCTTAATCCAATTTCTGTAGAAGATTTTGAGATCATCGCTGAAGACTCCGGAGCACTTATTTTAGATACCAGAAGCGCTGCCGATTTCCATAAAGGCTTTATTCCTAATTCTATTAATATCGGACTGAAAGGAGATTTTGCTCCTTGGGTAGGAACATTGATCGTAGACGTAAAACATCCACTGTTATTGGTTTCAGATAAAGGAACCGAAGAAGAAGTGATTACCCGGTTAAGCAGAGTTGGATTTGATAACGTTTTAGGGTATTTGAATGGAGGTTTTCAATCATGGCAGAATGCCAATAAAGAAACTGATGAGATTAAAAGGATTTCTCCTTCAGAATTTGTAGAAGAATTCAATGATCAGTCTACGGTTATTGATGTCAGAAAACTGACTGAGTATGCAGCTGAACATATTGATAACGCATTTAATAAGCCGTTAGACTCCATCAGCGACTGGATCAGTTCAATTGATGACTCGGAACATTTCTTCCTTCATTGCGCAGGAGGATATAGAAGCATGATTGCCGCAAGCATTCTTAACTCACACGGGATCAGAAATTTCACTGAAATCGAAGGAGGTTTTAACGGAATTAAAAAAACGGAAAAACTACCCACTTCGGATTTTGTCTGCCAGTCGAAAACATTGTAAATTAACGAATGAGAAATAAGGTTTGCGGATTTATTTTTGCTGTATCTGTAACGTTAAGTGCATGTAAAAATTCAAGTGTATCGAAGAATAATGCCCCAGCTGATATTAAACAAATAGTAAACAGTAGTGATGTTACTTTGGTAGACGTTAGAATTCCGGAGCAGTATAAGGAAGGAACAGCAAAAGATGCAATCAACATCCCGCTTGCTGAGATTCAAAATAATATTGAGTCCTTAAAAGGCAAAAAGTAGTGGTTTTTTGCAACAAAGGAATCCAGGCGGACCAGGCAGTAGAGATTTTAAAGAAAAACGGAGTGGAAGCCTATGACGGGACAAGCTGGAAAAATGTAAAGGCAATCCAGAAAGAGGCTGATAGCCCCAAATAATAAAAACACCAAAAATCATGTCAGAAAAATTTAAAGAATTAATTAATTCCGAAAGACCTGTTTTAATTGACTTTTTTGCGACCTGGTGCCAACCGTGTAAGGTTCAGTCGTCAGTACTCACAACAGTTAAAGAAAATGTAGGTGAAGGAGCAAGAATTATTAAAGTAGACGTAGACCAGTATCCGGCTATTGCTTCACAATATGGAGTTCGTGGTGTCCCTACTTTGGCTATATTTAAACACGGAGAACTTTTGTGGAAAGAAAGTGGCGTACATGACGTCAATACTTTAACCCAATTGCTGAAACAATATGAATAAAGCTGTGAAATTTCACAGCTTTTTTATTTCGATAATTACATCTGAATTGAAAATTGATCCCGGTCATTCAAAAACTGGAAATGCTTTCTGAAATCCAAAAGCTCATTCATATTCAATTCTGCAGACACAATATTCTTTTCTTTTTGGGCAATGTCTCTTCCATCAGCAAAAAAACAATGTGAGCTTTCCTGATAGAATAAATTATTTCCATCGGTTCCTATCCTGTTCAATCCAAAAACGTATGATAAATTTTCAATAGCCCTGGCTTTCAGCAAGTGCTCCCAGGCTCCCACTCGCTTCTCCGGCCAATTGGCTACATAAAAGATTGCATCATAATCATCATTATTTCTTGCAAAAACAGGAAAACGAAGATCGTAGCAAACCTGAAGCAAAATGCGGAATCCTTTATATTCAACAATAACCCTTTCTTTTCCTGGGGTATACACCTTATCCTCTCCAGAGAAAGAGAACAAATGTCTTTTATCATAAAAAACAACTGACGAATCAGGCTTTACGAAATACAACCTGTTGTAAAATTTCCCATCTTGTTCTACAGGAGCACTTCCACAAAAAGCGGATCCTTTCTCTTTTGACATCTTGTGTAAGAAACTTAAAGCTTCCTCATTACGGTCTGAAACCTCAGAAGCATCCATACAAAAACCTGTTGAGAACATTTCGGGTAAAAGAAAAATATCAGCATCCTGATTATTTAATTCCTCTTCTATTAAACGAAAGTTACTTTCCTTATCTTTCCAGATAATATCTAAATTTAATCCTTTAATTTTCATAAAAGTCGTTCAAAATCTTGTATAAAAATAGGATTTTTAATCGGTTTCGGTTCTATTTTTGTAGCTGATTATTCTTAATTAATAGAACTAAAGTGTAATATTTATGAAGAAATTGGTTTTTATTTTAGCGGTCTTCTTCTTTGGAACTGCCGTAAATGCCCAGGCATGGACAGGAAAGGGTGATCAGAAAGTGCAATTGGGATTCAGTGCATGGGGATATGGAACAGGAATTACAGGGACTTATGATTACGGGCTCAATAAACTTATATCAGTTGGTGCCGGGCTGAACGGCTACTTTAGCGGATATAAAAATAATGACAATGACAACAAGGTCTTCATCTTTGGAAGGCTTAATTTTCATTTAAAAGAAGCATTACAGCTCCCTGAAAAGCTGGACATTTATCCCGGAGTTGATCTTGGGGTTCTCGGAAAAGATTTTGGAATCGGCGCCCATATCGGTGCCCGTTACTTTTTCACTGAGAGAATCGGTGTATTTGCAGAAGTTGGAAACAATGGCAGCCTGGGGGTTTCCCTTAATTTGTAAAAACAGTCTTAATATATGACAAAGCTTCTCTATATGAGGAGCTTTTTTATTTGGCATAGTTTTGATAATTGTTACCTTTGCAAATTAAAATCTAAAATTTATTAATGGAATTAGCAATTAAAATTTTTCAATTCATATTAAGCATTTCTATCTTAGTCGTTCTTCATGAACTGGGGCATTTTTTGCCCGCCAAATGGTTCAAAACCAAAGTAGAAAAGTTTTATTTATTTTTCGATCCTTGGTTTTCTATCGCAAAGAAAAAAATCGGTGAAACAGAATACGGTATCGGATGGCTTCCTTTTGGAGGCTACGTGAAAATCGCCGGAATGGTGGATGAAAGCATGGATACCGAACAATTAAAACAACCGGCACAACCATGGGAATTCCGTGCAAAACCGGCTTGGCAGAGACTTATCATTATGTTGGGAGGAGTTACGGTAAACTTTTTCCTTGCGTGGTTAATTTATAGCTGTCTTTCTCTTTTTAATGGAGAAATGTATACAGATCTTACAAAATTTGACAATGGTATCGGCGTAACAGATGCCGGTAAAAAAATGGGATTCCAAAATGGTGATAAAATTGTCTCTATCGATGGAAAACCAGCAGAAAGATTGGAAAATTCAGCTATTAATATACTTTTTAGTGATCATGTTACTGTTCTTAGAGGGGGTAAGGAAATTACATTCAAAGTGAATGAAGATGGTGTAGCTGATGTTATCAGACAAAGAGAAGCAAAGCTTTATATCACTCCCAGAATTCCCATGATCATTGATTCTTTAGCGACTCCTTCTTCAAAAGCATCAGGGTTGGCGAAAGGCGATAGAATTGTAGCCATCAATGGTAAACCAACTCCTTTCTTCGACGAGGTAAGTTCTACATTAGCTGAAAATAAAGGAAAAACAGTAAGCATTGAGGTTAATCGTGGTACTGAAAAGCAAACTATCTCCGCACCAGTAGATAAAAATGGTAAATTAGGAATTGCTGTTGACCAAAAAAGTCTTGCAAGTGTAGTTACTGACAAAAAATACTCTTTCGGAGAATCTATTCCAAGAGGTTTTGAAAGAACCATTGAAGCTTTAACCATGCAGGTAAAGCAGTTCAAAATTATGTTCAACTCTAAAATTCAAGGATACAAAAATGTAGGTGGACCTATTGCAATTGTAAAATCTATGCCCGTAAATAAGGCAGCAGATGGTAGCTTTGCGATTAACTGGCCTGCATTCTGGAGCTTTACAGCAATGTTTTCGATCTGGCTGGCTTTCCTGAATCTTATTCCTATTCCAGGATTAGATGGGGGACACGTTTTATTTACATTGTATGAAATTATTTTCGGAAAACCAGTTCCTCAAAAAGTATTGGAAAATGCACAAATGATTGGTGTTATCTTTCTGTTAGGCTTAATGTTACTGATTTTCGGAAGCGATATCTTTAAAATATTCACAGGAAAATTATAATATTTTTTAAATTTTCAAAAGAAAAATTTGCCTGGTATAAATATTCGTCCTATATTTGCACCACTTAAAAACAAAGGGACATTCCTCCTTAGCTCAGTTGGTTAGAGCATCTGACTGTTAATCAGAGGGTCGCTGGTTCGAGCCCAGCAGGAGGAGCAAAAAGACTTACATTTCTGTAAGTCTTTTTTTTGCATATCACATTTAATAATGCAAAAGATCCTGATATTCTTAAAAAATTAGATATTTGCAACTTATTAAATAATTATAAGAGGAAATATTTTGCAGAGCAAAGTATGACAACATATCCCCAGGAATATCTAATTATCTCATGAAAAGAATCTTTATTTCGTTATTAGCAGCCTTTGCTAGCATTCAAGTTTCAGCACAGGAAAAATCTTATTTTTTATCAAGTCCTTCATTAAGCCCGGATGGGAAAACCGCTTATTTTGCTTATGATGGAGACATCTGGAAAGTGGACTCCAATGGCGGAAACGCTTCCAGAATCACAGCCCTGGAGGGAGAGGAAATTAATCCACGCATTTCTCCAGACGGAAAATGGCTTGCATTCAGTTCCAATCAATACGGAAATTATGACGTGTATGTGATGCCTGCTGAAGGAGGAAGCATTAAACAGTTAACATTTCACACAGGAAAAGATGAAATAGAAAACTGGGGATGGGACAGTAAAACTATTTATTTTACCTCAAACAGGAATAATAACTTTGGAAGTTTTAAAACTACTATTGAAGGCAAAACACCACAAAAGCTTTTCAACAATTACTTTAATAATACAAACGGCCTGGCAGAAACTCCTGCGGGTGAATATCTTTTCACAAGTTCATCAGAAAGCGCCAATCAGGTACATCGCAAACACTATAAAGGAGAAAACAATCCTGATATTTTAGGTTATAATCCCAAGAACAATTCCTTTAAACAATATACGAACTATGCAGGAAAAGATTTTAATCCGAGCGTAGATAAAAATGGGACTATTTATTTTATTTCTGATGAAAATAACAATGAATATAATCTTTATGAACTTAAAAATGGCAAAAAGGCACCTTTAACACAATTTGAAACCTCTATTAAAAAGCCATTTGTTTCAGCTAACGGATCCAAAGTAATATTTGAAAAAGATTATCAGCTTTACACCTATGACGTAGCTACAAAAGATATAAAAGCTCTTAATATAAGCCTTAACACAAATAAAACACTGGAGAAAGAACAAAATTTTAATATAGAAAATAATATTTCTTATTATGATATTTCATCAGATGGTAAGAAAATAGCTTTTGTGAGCCGTGGTGTTCTTTTTGTTTCTGATATTGAAGGAAAGTTTACACAACAGATATCTGACGGAAAGGAACGTGTAATGGAAGTAAAATGGCTGAAGGACAATCGCACATTACTTTTTAACCAGACTTACCAGGGATATCAAAACTGGTTTAGTATTGCTGCAGACGGAAAAGGCCAGGTAAAACAATTAACTACTGATTTGCGTAACAACCGCAATATAACCCTGAATAACGACCTTTCAAAAGCAGTGTATTTAAGTGGTCGTGATGAAGTAAGATTAATGGACTTAAAGAGTTTACACTCTACAACTATCGTAAAAGATGAAATCTGGGCTTTTCAAAATTCAAAACCTTCTTTTTCTCCCAATAACGAATATGTACTTTTCTCTGCAAAAAGAAATTTTGAACTGGACATCTTTGTTTATCATATCGGAAAAGGCAAAATCATAAATCTTACCAACACCGGCGTTTCAGAGGAAGATCCTTTTTGGTCACCCAATGGTAAGTATATTTATTTTACAAGTGACCGAACGAACCCTTCTTATCCGCTAGGTATGCAGAAATCTAATATTTACAGAATGGCGCTGGATTGGTTTGATGAGCCTTACAAATCTGAAAGATTCGATAAGCTATTTACTGAGGAGGTAAAGAAACCTGAAACGACAAAGGAAAACAAGGATAAAAAAGAAGAAGACAAAGAAAAAAAGGAAGAAAAAGAAATTGTTGTAAAAGAATTGAAAATTAATCCTGAAAACACTTTGGAAAGGATTGAGCTGGTTACAGACAGGTATGGATACCAGGAAGATCCTACCGTTTTCATGGACGACAAAAAGGAAATTTTATTCTTTAATTCCAATCAGGATAATGGAAAGAAACAACTTTTCAAAAAGGTTTTCACGGATTTTGAAACCGCTAAATCAGAAAAGGTTTTCGATAAAGAAGCCAGCTATATCATCAAAAATGACAAGTCTTTTTTTACATTAATAGAGGGTAACATTTATAAAATGGCCATAGCAACATTAAAGCCAGAAAAGATAAATATCCAGTATACTTTTAACAAAAATCTCGCTTCTGAATTTACCCAGATGTATGATGAAACATGGACTGGGGTTGAAGAAAATTTCTATGATGAAAAATTCCATGGCATCAACTGGAAAGCAAAAAAGGAGCAGTATGCTAAATATCTTCCGTATATCAATAACAGAAATGATCTGCGAATTTTATTGAATGACCTGTTGGGAGAACTCAATTCTTCACATACGGGATTTTCTTCAACAGGAAAGGAAGAAACCAGATATCTGAATTATTTTACCAATGAAACAGGGATTATCTTTAAAAAGGACCAGCCTTATAGTGTAGAAGGTATTGTAAGAAAATCACCCGCTTTCCGTTCCGGGGTTGACATTAAACCAGGAGATCAATTGATTGCTGTAAATGGAAAAAATATTGACGTACACGAAAATCGTGAATCTTATTTTACAAGTCCTAAAAAGCAGGAAGAAATTATTCTTACTTTCACACGCAATGGCAAGGAAATAACCACCAAGGTACATCCAATTTCAAATACAGAATTAAAAGGACTTTTGTATGACGACTGGATATTCAATAATCGCCAACGCGTAAATCAGATGAGCGACAACCGCATCGCCTATTCATATATGAAAAATATGACTACTGATGAACTGGACCGCTTCCTTCTGGATATGGTGGAACAGGAAATTCAAAAAGAAGCTGTTATTCTCGATTTACGCTATAATACGGGCGGAAATGTTCATGATAAAGTATTAAATTTCCTTTCTCAAAAACCTTATTTACAATGGAAATACCGGGAAGGAAAAATGACCACACAGCCCAATTTCGCACCTTCCGGAAAGCCTATTGTTCTTTTGATCAACGAAGCTTCGCTGAGTGACGCCGAAATGACCGCTGCCGGTTTCAAGGCTCTGAAATTAGGAAAAATCATTGGGCAGGATACCTATCGATGGATTATCTTCACTTCCGGAAAAAGTCTTGTAGATGGTTCTTATTATAGACTTCCTGCATGGGGAACCTACACTCTGGACGGTCAGAACCTGGAGAAAACAGGTGTAAAACCAGACATTTATATTAAAAACACCTTCATAGACCGACAGCAAGATAATGATCCGCAACTGGAAAGAGCGGTCCAGGAAATCCTTAAAGATTTAAGGAAATAAAAAACAAGGCTTACAGAAATGTAGGTCTTTTTTTTGCATGTATTTTGCTTGATATCAACTAAACAAACAAATGCCTTATTTATCCAGGATTTATTTAAACGAAGACCATCCGAAGGATTTCCCCTTCAACCTTCCTTTTCTGAGTAGTGGGTTAAATCTCAGACTTCGAAGCAATGTCACTTTCTTTGTAGGTGAAAATGGGATTGGAAAATCAACTTTACTAGAAGCTATTGCCGAAAAATGCGATTTCAATGTTTCCGGAGGAAATAGAAATCATAATTATAGTTTTCATAAAACGGAATCCGAACTGGCAGAACACCTTAAACTTTCATGGGATACCAAAACAGCACAAGGCTTTTTTATGAGGGCAGAAAGCTTTTTTAATTTCGCAACATATATTGATGAAGTAGCCGAAGAAGACAGAAGTGTTTTAGATGCTTACGGGGGAAAATCTCTTCATCAGCAATCCCATGGCGAAGCTTTTTTATCATTATTTCATAACCATTTTCAGAAAGGCATTTATATCCTTGATGAGCCGGAAGCCGCTCTTTCTCCGCAAAGACAACTTTCCCTATTGTCAATTATTCACAAGCTGGAAAAAGCTGGAAAAGCCCAATTCATTATTTCCAGCCATTCACCTATTTTGATGAGCTATCCGGAAGCTGAAGTCTATTTACTGGATGATAAAATTAAACAGATTGATTATAAAGAAACGGAGCATTATCAGTTAACAAAAAGTTTTTTAGAATCCCCGGAATTGTATTTCCGTTATTTATTTGAGGATTACCCCATTTAATAATGACAAGCAAAATATTTCTTATTGAAATTCAATCTATTTACTTTAAAATCATTGATAATTGAACGTAAAACTTGCCTGATATAAATATTCATATTATATTTGCACCACTTAAAACAAAGGAAAATTCCTCCTTAGCTCAGTTGGTTAGAGCATCTGACTGTTAATCAGAGGGTCGCTGGTTCGAGCCCAGCAGGAGGAGCAAAAAAGACTTACAGAAATGTAAGTCTTTTTTATTTTTCATTCGGAATAAATTCTGTCCTATCCTATTGTCTTTTAAAATCATAGGTCATAATTAATCAAATTGGTCCTGTTATTTTTGTTACATTTGCATTTTTGTAAATACACACGAAATTTTTTTAAATCTTATCCGTTTTAAATAAACAGCATACTTTTTGTTTATGCTAAATGCTTGAAGAAATACCTAATGTTAATTAATAACTCTAAATACCACTATCTCTACCTTTTTCTTTTATTTTCCGGTATTGTATGCGCACAAAATGCTGCAAGTGGCAAAATTGTTGATGCCAAAACCAATAAAGAAGTTACCGGGGTGGATGTATTTATCAATGATAGTAATCAACCTTTTTTAACAACAACTACGGGAGCCTTCAGCGTTCAATCAGACAGTATTATTTACAAATTAAAATTCTTAAGAAAAAGCTATGCCTTACAAAGTATAGATGTTACCCCAGATAATGCCAATAATATCTTCGTAAAGCTTTCCAAAGAAAAGGTGGAAAACATTGAAGAAGTTGTGATCCATAACGAGAAAACAAAATATAAAAACAAGAAGGAAAATCCCGCTTATGCCATTATGCAGGAAGTATGGAAAAGAAAAAGAAATAATGGTCTAAGTAAATTCGATACCTACACTTATAAGGAATACGAAAAAATACAGTTTGACGCTAATAATCTGGACAGCGCCTTTATGAAGAGAAAGATCTTCAACAAGCTGGATTTCATCTTTGATTATGCCGACTCAACGGCAAGTGGAAAAATGGCTCTGCCCATCTTCCTGAATGAATCAATTTATGAAAATTACGGAGAAAATAAGCCCGGCAAGAAAACCAAAAAGCTTTTAATAGCTCAAAAAACATCTGGTTTTCAGGATAATCAAATTGTAACTTTAACGGCAAAAAATCTCTACAGGGACATCAATATCTATGACAATACCCTGAATTATTTTGATATTGGTTTTCCAAGTCCTGTAGGAACTGATGGTTTTAGTACGTATGACTATAATCTGATCGATACGATTGCTATACATGGTGAGAATGCTTATAAAATCAGGTATCAGCCTAAAAGAACAGAAATTTTAGCATTTCAGGGCTATCTTTATATTGATACCGACACTTATGCAGTTTTAGGAGCGACGTTAAAATCAACACAAAAAATGAATGTAAATTTCGTCAATGGGATTTCCACAGAGCTGGAATACGACAACCCCGACGAAAATACTTTCCTGCCTAGAAAATTTGTAACCGTAGTAGAGCTGACCCCTTTCTCAAAAAAGAAAACATCTAAAAGTATCATCGCTAAAAGAACTGTAGACTATTCGGAATATGAATTTAACAAGCCACTTGCTCCATCGGTTTTCACCCGAAAGGAGGAAGAGTATGACAATAAATTTGTAGATAAGGATGATGCTTACTGGGCTAAAGCGAGACCTGATACGCTATCCAAATCTGAACAGGGAGTCTATGATATGCTTGATAAGCTTCAGAAGGTCCCGAAATTCAACCGGATTGTAAAGTTATATGAAACCCTTGGATCAGGATACTACAACATAACAAAGGGAATAGATTTGGGTCCCATTTTTTCAGTTTATGGAGTAAACGAAGTAGAGGGAGACAGAATAAGACTGGGAGCGAGAAGTTATTTTTCCATGAACGATCCTTGGAGAATCCAGTTTTATACAGCATATGGATTTAAAGATCAGCAGTTCAAATATGGTGTTGAAGCAAAATATATGTTTAATAAAGTCAACCGGTTTATGATCGGAGCTGGCACCAGAAGAGATGTTATGCAGCTCGGTGTTCAGCTAACAACTGATGACGGAATCATGTCTCGTACATTTGCCTCGTCTACAGTCTTCGCAAGGGGAGATAATGCCTCTTTAAGCTCCCTGAATCAAACTAATGTATTTGCTTCTATTGAGCCATGGAAGAACTTTCAAATACGGGTAGATGGAACTATGCAAAGCATCAAATCAGCAAATCCTGACGGCTTCAACCTTATGTATTACAGAAACGGAGAATTAAGAAAAACCGTTAATGATTCCCATGTAACCCTTAGCTTAATAGCAAGACCTGGTGCTAAATTTTCACAAACCGGAGTTGACAGACACGAACATGGAACCTTGGCTCCTACTATTGTTTTAAAGTACACAAGAGGACTGGAAGGCCTGTTTAATGCTGATTTCAATTATAATAAACTACAATTCTTATTTTACAAACCGGTATTAATCGGAAGCTGGGGAAAAACACTAATCAATTTTGAAGCAGGAAAAAACTTCAATACAGTTCCGCTAGCCTTACAAAATATAATTCCCGGAAACCAATCTTATAGTTTGGTAGGAAATACATTTGCACAACTTAATTATTATGAGTTCGTTGCAGATACATATACGACGCTGCATCTGGAACATCATTTCAATGGTAAAATCCTTTCCTATATTCCACTAATCAAGAAACTCAAATTAAGAGAAATAGCTTTTATCAGAAGTGCATACGGAACACTGAGCGATGCATCTAAAAAGATTAACGTTGAAGGTTTTAAGTATTCTGCTCCTAGTGATCATATTTATTATGAATACGGTTTCGGAATTGAAAATATTGGATTTGGAAACCTGAGGATCTTCAGGGTAGATTTCAACTGGAGAGGCAACTACCTCAACAGGCCTGACATTTCTACATTTGGCGTAAAAGCAGGATTCCAGGTAGGCTTTTAAAATACTTTAGAAAGACAAATAATTTCCATCTGATAAGCAAGTAAAAACATTCAAGAATATCGAGCATTATTCCGTTATCAAAATAGATTAAAGGCAAAATATAGGCTACTACAGCTAAGCCGGTTTAGAACAGCCAGAAACACTAGAAGAGATCATTACAGCTCAAGATCAGCAACATCATTTTTTTAAGATCCTTTTATGTAGGCTTTCCCGGATTTTCAAGACAAAATTAGGATATTGAAAAAATTCCATACCATTTAAACATAAAAAAGCCTCAACAATGTTGAGGCTTTTATTTTATAGAACGCTTAAATTAAGCGTTTGGTTCTACAGATACAAAAGATCTGTTATTTGCTTTCTTTCTGAAAACTACTTTACCGTCTACTAATGCAAACAAAGTATGGTCTTTACCCATCCCCACGTTTTCACCTGGGTGGTGTTGAGTACCTCTCTGTCTGATAATAATATTACCGGCAATAGCTTCTTGTCCACCGAAAATCTTTACACCTAATCTTTTAGAGTGAGATTCTCTACCGTTTTTGGAACTACCGACTCCTTTCTTGTGTGCCATTTTATTTGTAGATTATTATTATTTATTAAGAGCTTTAAATTGATCAATGTTCTTAACGATAGCAGCATCTACTTCTTCGTGAGTAAGAACTTTTTTCTCTAATTCAACTTTAACAGCTTTTCCTAAAGTAATTAAAGTTTCTCTGTTTTCTTTAGACTGAGACAAATTGTGTTTCTTTAAGTGATAGTTCAACTCATGATCTTCACCAAAGTTAACAGTTGCGTTGTCTGAAAGAACTTCAGCCTTTACTGTTTCTTTTTTAGCTGCTTTCTTTGCACCTCCTTCAAATCCAGTGATTCCTGTAATTTGAATTTGAGTTAAAGATTGTCTATGACCGTTTTTCACTTCATAACCTTTTCTTCTTTTCTTTTTGAAAACGATTACTTTATCAGCTTTAACATGGTCTAAGATCTCCGCTTCTACAGTGATCCCGCTTACAGCTGGGGCGCCTACAGTGATTGTACCGTTTACAGTAAGAAGAACTTTATCGAAAGAAACTTTTCCTCCTTTATCTCCTTTTAAACGGTGTACAAACAACTTCTGGTCTTGCTCAACTTTGTATTGAAGCCCTGCTATTTCTACAATTGCAAACATTGTTTATAAATTTTTAGTTATTTCGAGGTGCAAATATACAAATTATTTTATAAACTGCTTACAATCAAAACAATATTTTTCACTATAAACACTTTTTCACCAACGAAGGAATAATTTTAACTATTTATATATTAATTATCTAAAAAATAATTTATACCTTCGTTTTCACCAAAAAAATATTTTATGAAAAGAAACTTTAAATTCTGCTTTTTAGCAGGAGCTATTGCTGTATTATCTTTATCAGCATGTAACGACGACAAAATGGAAGACAACGTCTTACCAAATTCATCCACTGAAAATGCTAAAATTGAACAACCCGGAGACCTTCAGAGAAGCTGCTCTTATGTTGATCAAAACTGGAGTTCTACAGCAGTCCTTTTAACCGGCTTACAAACGAGTGCCGACACCAACTTCATGAACGGGCAAATGACAAAAATTGCCAGTATGTGGGGAAGAAGTAACCCAACATTGCGATTTGTAAACGATCCTTCCAATTTCAACTCCACCTATAATGCTATTTCCTACTCTACAGGAAAAATCTATTATGGTTATGCGATCTACGCTGATGCAAAAAATAAAGGCGGAGATATCGTGAATGCTATGATCCTGGCACATGAATATGGCCACCAACTACAATATGCGTTTAACCTGCCTTCTGTAAATGAATCTACAGCAAGACCTAATGAGCTTGAAGCCGATGGTTTTGCAGGGTATTATTTAAGAAGACCGAACGGGTATAACAAAACTCAATTCTCTGAAATTGCAGCAGCCTATGAATTTGCACAAAGCATCGGAGATTATCAGACCTCAAGTTATAACCATCACGGAACTCCTCCTCAAAGAAGATCTGCTGTTCGTTTAGGCTTCCTGCTTGGACAGTACAGTTTATCTGCGGCTGATTTCGACTATAACTTCTTTTATTACTATCAAGGAGTCCTTAACGGAACCTATAAAATGGGGAAAAATTCAAGAAATCCTGAAATTGACGCTTATATGAGCCAATATATGGACGAGTTAAGAAAAATCCAAACCGGAGAAATTTCTGCTGAAGAGTTTAGAAAACTTTAAACATTCATTATTAACATATTTAGGAAAGGAGGTAAAGTTCGCTTTACCTCTTTTTTATTTTTAAAATTATTTCCAAACTTTATCTATTTTTGAACTTTATCAATTACCATAATGAACAGGGATCTCTACATTGATTTTGCAAAAGGATTAGCAACGCTTTCCATTATATTCATCCACACAGCATTCTGGTCGGGACAGTTTTATATCCCGGCGGAAGTCAGGGTCTTTTCTTTAGTATTTGATGTAGCTTTATTTTATGCATTAAGTGGAATTACATCCGGAGCCAATATTGAGAAAACGTTCTACCGCCTGCTCAAACTACAAATCACCTATATGATTTTTGTAACATTCCTGTTTTTCCTGGATTACTTTTTTAAAGTTTTCGGGTTAAGTTTTTTTTCTGTAGAATGGTTGCAAAACTTTTACTCTACATTCGGCTCAAAATACGCGACAACAAATATATCTACGGAACCTCAATGGCAAAATTTAGGGAACTGGTACCTCCATCAATACACCAATGCCGATACATTTCCCGTAGTAATGGGAAGCTTCTGGTATTTAAAAGTATACTTTATATTAGCTGTTTTCGGTGTATTGATTTTAAGATTCTTCCCTAAACATATTAATTGGTTTATAGGACTGTGTATTGCTTTGACACTAATATTTAATTTATTTCCGTGGTTTTATCCAACAGGCCAGGTGGGATATGTTGCTTTTTATCTTGCTGTTTTCTTAATTGCCAATAGAATGAGGGGAAAGAAAATCCCTTCCCGTATCATCCCCGCACTTTATGCAGCGGTTGGAATTCTGCTAATCTGGATGTTCTGGTATTATGGAAGCGAAATATTTTACAAGATCAATAAAAATAAGTTCCCTCCTAAAACTCCCTATATCATATGGACCCTGTTTTCACTGGTTACGTTATTTGTTTTTTATAACAGATTAAAGATCACAAAAGAAAATTTTATTACTTATATCGGAAAGAATGCAATATTCTTTTATTTTGCACAGGGAATAAGTTCTTCCCTTGTTTATTTTTTAGTCGTTCATTTCAAGCAAGATGTACCGTGGTGGATATTAATGATTTTAATCTATATAACGAATATTATCCTCGCAACAACGATTGCAGGATTTTTAATGAAAGTAGATCGTTTAGGGTGGAATATTTTAGAATTTTTACGAAGAAAGACCGCTTCTTAAATAACTGGAATAAAACAAGATTTGTTATTGTAATTTACTTTAAATTTACAGAAATTTTAAAACATGTTTAAGTTGAAACTTCCCACGGATCCAAGGTGGGCAAATATTGCGGAAGGAAACATTGAAGAAATTTTAACCGATCATGCCTGGTGCGAACAAAAAGCCGCTACAAACGCTATCGGATTGATTACGATGCTTCCGGAACACCCTGAAATTGTAACAGAACTTCTTGCTATTGCACAGGAAGAATTGGATCATTTCAATCAGGTTCATGAGATCATCAAGAGCAGAGGATACAAGTTCGGAAGAGCAAGGAAAGATGATTATGTAAATGAATTGATGAAGTTCATTATCCAGGGCAGCAGAGAAGATCTTATCGTTGATAAAATGTTATTTGCCGCTATGATAGAAGCAAGAAGCTGCGAAAGATTTAAAGTCCTTACAGAAAATATCAAAGATGAAGAGCTTAAAAATTTTTACAGGGACTTAATGATTTCGGAGGCTAACCATTATACAACTTTCATTAGTTTTGCAAGACAGCTTGGAGATCCCGAAAAAGTAAACAAACGCTGGGAGGAGTGGCTGGAATATGAAGCTAAAATTATTAAGTCATACGGCAATAAGGAAAGCATACATGGCTAAACAAAATTAGTAACTGAATACGTTGAAAAAACTGACTTTCGAAAATATCGCCAATTTTTTCCTGAAAAATTTCTTTCAGGGACTTGTTATTATCGGACCTATCGGGCTAACGATATTTGTCATATGGTATGTTGTCACGTCTATTGATAATATAATTCCATCTGTGGCAAAAGAAATACCGGGTTTGGTTTTTGTATCAACTATTTTAATCACCGCACTTTTGGGCTACCTGGGTAATAAATTCGTTGTGGGAAGATTTTTTTTCGACACAATGGACAGCCTGTTGGAAAGAACACCGGGGGTAAAACATATTTATACGCCAACTAAAGATGTAATGTCATCATTTGTTGGTGACAAGAAAAAATTTAATGATCCTGTATGGGTAAAAACCAATGAGCATCCTGAGATCTGGAGAATTGGTTTTTTAACCCAGAAAGAAATGGCAGATGTGGATAAACATAATTATGTTGCTGTTTATCTTCCTCACTCCTATGCTATTTCCGGATGGGTAATTGTTACGGAAGAAAAAAACATCAAACCTGTAGTGGGAATGTCTGCTGCTTCTGCAATGAAATTTGCAGTGAGTGGTGGTGTAGCCGGTTTCCACTCCGATGAAAATATATTTAAAGCGCCTGAGTAGTATTCTCCTGCTCCTTTAAATATATACTGATGAATTGAAATTATTTTCAAACAAATTTTCTTTACAAAACAATAAAATACTTAACTCATGAATTTACCGTACGCGGAACCTTTCCGCATTAAAATGATTGAAGAAATCCGTCAATCAACAAGAGAAGAAAGAGAGCAGTGGCTTAAAGAAGCCAATTACAACTTATTCAACTTAAAATCATCACAGGTTTTTATCGATTTACTAACCGATTCCGGAACCGGAGCCATGTCGGACAGACAGTGGGGAGCATTAATGACCGGTGACGAAAGCTATGCCGGTTCCCGTTCTTTCGACCAACTTCACAATACTGTAAAAAATATAACCGGATTTCAATATCTTTTGCCCACTCACCAGGGAAGAGCAGCTGAAAACGTGCTGTTTTCTGTTCTGGTAAAAGAAGGAGATATAGTTCCCGGAAATTCCCATTTCGATACTACAAAAGGACATATTGAGTTTCGCAAAGCACATGCAGTAGACTGCACAATTGATGAAGCATTTGATATTAATGATCTACATCCGTTTAAGGGAAATATTAATCTTGAAAAGCTGGAAGAGATTTACAAAAGCTATCCAAAAGAAAAAATCCCTTTTTGTTTAATTACCATCACCTGTAATTCTTCAGGAGGTCAGCCAGTTTCTCTGGAAAATATGAAAGCAGTAAGAGAACTTTCCAATCAATACGGAATTCCTGTTTTTTTCGACTCTGCAAGATTTGCTGAAAACGCTTATTTCATTAAAAAAAGAGAAAAAAGCCAGGAAAACAGAAGCATTAAAGAAATCTGCAAAGAGATCTTCTCATATGGTGATGGAATGACCATGAGCTCCAAAAAAGATGGATTGGTAAACATCGGTGGTTTCATCGCATTGAATAACGAGGAGGTTTTCAGAAAGGCTTCCAATTTTACAATTATCTATGAAGGCTTCATAACCTACGGAGGTATGGCCGGAAGAGATATGGCAGCATTAGCCGTTGGACTGGATGAAGCTACGGAATTTGCTTATCTGGAAAGCAGGATCTCCCAGGTTGAATATCTTGGAAATAAGCTGATTGAATACGGAATTCCTGTGCAAAAGCCTATCGGAGGACATGCCGTTTTTATTGATTCTTTAAATTTCCTTCCAAAAGTATCAAGGGAAGAATATCCGGCACAGACTTTAGGTCTTGAAATCTACAAAGAAGCTGGCATCAGAACGGTTGAAATCGGCACCTTGCTAGCAGACAGAGATCCAGAGACAAGACAAAACCGTTATCCGAAATTGGAGCTGGTTCGATTAGCAATTCCTAGGAGAACCTATACGAATAATCATATGGATTATATTGCTGCAGCGATCAAAAACGTTTATGAACGCCGTGATGAAATCGCAAAAGGATATAAGATAACATGGGAGCCAGATCTTTTAAGACATTTTACTGTTCAATTAGAAAAAGCATAAAAATTAAAACCGGAGTAATTCCGGTTTTTTCATTTTATATACACATACGAGAATAAATTGTTAAAAAAAATCGTAATAAGGAAAAATACACAACATATCATTTATGTATTTTACGATTTTAACTAATTTTTACTATTTGATTGAAAATTTTCATATAATTATGCATCGCATCCATTTTTCATAACACTTTTCAAATAATAGTGATTTTTTCTGATGATTTAAAAACAAAAATCAATACTTTTGATTGAATTACCAATCTCAGAAACTCAATATATATGAAAATTAAATATCTAAGCGCTTTATTTCTGGGCAGCACTGCGGCTTTATATTCGCAGCAAATCAATGACACCATTTCTAAAGAAGCAAAAATTGAAGAAGTAGCTATTACGGGGAGCCGAAACAAAAAAAGAACAGTAATAGACACTCCTGTTCCCATCGATGTTATTGACATCAAACAGGTAAGTCAATCTACAGGGCAAGTTGAAGTGAACCAGCTCCTGCAGTTTTCGGCACCTTCATTTAATTCCAATAAACAATCGGGGTCAGATGGTGCAGATGCTGTCGATCCAGCCACTCTCAGAGGATTGGGACCAGACCAGACTTTACTTTTATTAAACGGCAAAAGATACCATCAGTCTTCACTGATCAATCTTTTCGGAACTAAGGGAAGAGGAAACACCGGATATGACATGAACACCATTCCGATCGGAGCTATTAAAAGGATTGAAGTCCTTCGCGATGGAGCTTCCGCTCAATACGGTTCCGATGCTATTGCAGGCGTTATCAACGTCATCTTAAATGACCGAGATAAAGGCTTTGAAGGAAATGCATTTTACGGGATGAACCTTTTTAAAAGTCCCGGAGATAAAGATGTTGTATCAGATCATAAAATTGACGGGCTTACTTTTGATTTTAACGGAAATTATGGAACAAAAATAGGATCACAAGGAGGATTTGCAAATTTTACCGCAGAATTCATCAATAAAGAATATGCAATCAGAAATGCTAATCCTACGGTTTATGATGCCCCAAGACAACGTTTTGGAGATGCAAAATCACAAAATGTATATTTCTTTGGAAATATTGAAGTTCCATTATCAGATAATATAAAATTTTATTCTCATCCCGGGTTTTCCCATAGAAATACAGATGCTAATGCATGGACCAGAAAAGCAGATGCAGATGGAAACATACCGCAGGTTTATCCAAATGGATTTAACCCTATTCAGGATACAAGCATCACAGATTTTACATTTGATAATGGTTTAAAGTTTAAAGTTGCAGGTTGGGATGCCGATGTTTATAATGCCTTTGGCAATAACAGATTTACGTACCAGATAGACAATACAATTAATGCTACATTAGGTATAAAATCTCCTACAAGTTTTAACGCAGGAGGGCACTCGTTACTTCAAAATACAACAGGATTTAATGCAACGAAACAATTTGGAGTGTTAGAAGGACTAAATATCGCTTTCGGATCTGAGTTTAGGTACGAAAAATTTAATGTTATAAGGGGGCAAGAAGCATCTTATGCAATGTATGATGTCAACGGGAACATTGTAACTTCAAATACAGATCCTAGTCTTTTAGTAATAAATCCTTTAACAGGCAACATCAGACCTGGAGGCTCCCAGGGCTTTCCCGGATATTCTCAGGAAGTTAATAAAAGTAGAAATAATTTTGCAGCCTATATCGATACCGAGCTTGATATTACCAAAAAATGGATGGTTAGTGCAGCAGGTAGATTTGAAAACTACAGTGATTTTGGAAGTACCATTAATGGGAAATTTGCAACAAGATATGCGATAACTCCTCAATTTGCACTTCGAGGTTCAGTTTCAACAGGGTTCAGAGCTCCTTCGTTAGCTCAAAAATATTATGCGCTTCAATTCACGAATTTTCAGGGAGGTAATCTTGTAACGATCCAATTAGCATCAAATGACAGTGATTTAGCTGTAAAATCCGGGATATCTCAATTAAAACAAGAAACATCTCTTAACGGGAGTGTAGGGTTTACATTCAACACGGGAAAGTTTACTGCAACTGTTGATGGGTACTACATTAATGTAAAAAACCGAATTGTATTGACAGGTAACTTTGCCAGAACAGACCTTCCACCTGATGTTCAGGCAGATTATCCTTATATTGATCAGGCACAATTTTTTTCCAATGCCATAGACACAAGAACAAAGGGTGTAGATGTTATATTAAGCTACAATGAAACACTTGGAAACGGAAGATTAACCACAACTTTAGCAGGAAACTACAACGAAATGGAGATCACATCTGTAAACGTTTCAGAAAAATTAAAAGGAAAAGAAGATATATATTTAAGTGCGCGTGAACGTGCTTTTATCCTCGCCTCAGCTCCGAAGACTAAAATTAATTTAAATGTTAACTATAAAATTAACAAGTTCAATGCTAATATACAGTTGGTTAGATTTGATAAACTCACATTAATTGGCTACAATGGCCCTGATGATTATCAGACCTACAACGCTAAAGTAACCACTGATCTATCTTTCGGGTATGATTTTTCAAAAAATATTAGTTTAACTATTGGAAGTAAGAATTTATTCAACAGATATCCCACTTTACAAAGAGAGGCTGTTTCTGCAGGAAATACAGAATCCGGTGGTATTTTCGATCCTGTTCAGATGGGCTTTTCCGGAAGACAGGCTTTTGCAAGATTTAATTTCAGATTTTAAATAAAAAAGGCTCCGGATTTATCGGAGCCTTTTTTTTATTTCTTAGAAATTTTATATAATTTCCCACTGTCGGTAACAGCATAGATGTTTCCGTCTATTCCATCCAACACATCCCTGAATCTTTCTTTCTGATCAGCAAGCAAACGTTCTTCTCCAACCACTTTATTATCTTTCATCACAATCCGGTTGATGTGTTCACCACTTAAGCAGCCAATAAACAAATTACCTTTCCACTCATCTATATTTCCTGTATAAAAAGTAACACCACTTGGAGAGATTACCGGATCCCAGTAATAAACAGGTTGCTCCGTACCCTCTCTCTGGGTAATTCCCTCTCCCACTTTCGCTCCGGAGTATTCAATACCATAGGTTACGTCACCCCATCCATAATTTTTACCCGCTTGAATTAAGTTAATTTCATCACCTCCCCTTGGACCCATTTCCACATCCCATAAGGACCCGTTGGGATCTATTGCCAAACCTTGCGGATTTCTTATACCATAGGCATAAATCTCATGTTTAAATCCGGCCTTTCCGATGAATGGATTTCCCGGAGCGGGTTTTCCTTCTTTTGTTATTTTAAGGATTTTACCTAAATAATTATCCGTTTTCTGGGCATACACCCTGGTTTCTTTATCTGATCTTTCTCCGGTACTTACAAACAAATTCCCATCTTTATCAAAGGCCAATCGGCTTCCGTAATGTTTATCTCCGTCATATGATGGTTCAGCACGGAAAATGACTTTTACATCTGATATCATTTTTAAATCTCCTGAAAGTTTACCTTTTGCTACAGAGGTCAGATTACCCTTCCCAAAGGGTTCAGAAAAACTAAAGTAAATAATACTGTTATTTTTAAAATCTGGATCCAGTGCAACATCCAGCATTCCTCCCTGTCCTTTTGCATCGACTTTAGGAAATCCTGATATCTTAGAAATCTGCTTCCCATCTTTAGAAACAACATTCATAAACCCGGATTTTTCAGTGATCAAAAATCTCCCGTCTGGTAAATTAATAATTCCCCAAGGTCTGCCCAGATCTTTATTTAAAACCTCAACATTGTAGGGTGTAGATGTCTTTACAGCCTTAATTCTGGTTTGTCCTGCAAAGGCAGGTTTATAGTCTGAATTAGGCTTTTCTGTTTCCACACTTCCATCACTGCTGACCTTTTGAGCATTGACGTTATTTTTCTTGCATGAAGATAAAACTAAAAAAAGACTAATGACTGGTACATAAAACTTATTGAATTTCATAGCGTTGTGATTATTGGTTAAAAAAACAATGGAAAAATAGTGCCATAAAATTTGTTGATTTAAAATTTTATTCTACATTTGTAGAACAACATTTCAAATTGTAGAATATGAAAGAAATAAAATTAACAGATTCGGAAAAAGTTCTCATGGAGATCATCTGGGATAAACAGAAAGTATTCATGAAAGATATTCTGGATCTTTACCCGGAACCCAAACCTGCATCCACTACAGTAGCTACATTGCTTAAAAGAATGCAGAATAAAGATCTGATAGGATACACATTATATGGAAATTCCCGTGAATACTACCCAAAAGTAGCTAAAGGAGAATATTTCAGGGAAGAAATGACTTCCATGATTGACCGCTTTTTCAACAGCTCCGTGACCCAGTTTGCTTCATTTTTTACATCCAACACAAAACTAACCCAGAAGCAATTGATTGAACTGCGCGAAATAATTGATCAGAAAATAAAAGAATAAAGATGCTTTACATTTTTTTTAAAATTGTTTTGTGTTCTTCACTTTTTATTGGAGTGTACCATTTGTTATTGGAAAAAGAAAAAACGCACCACTTTAACAGGTTCTTTCTGCTTTTTTCCCTCGCATTTGCCTATACGGTTCCTTTTATCTCAATCACAGCAAAAGGTCCCGTTACAACAGAAAGTCCACAACTAATTTTTGAAGAAACCACTCAACAGATATTAAGCCTTCCGGCTAAGGAAGAAGCTTTTGAATGGACCAATATTCTTTGGATTATATATGGAGCTATTACTTTAATGCTTTTAGTAAAGGCATTGCTCTCAATTTTAAAAATCCGGAATATAAAAGGAAAAGTAAGATATCAGGAAGGGTATAAAATAATCATCTCTGAGAATAACCTCTCCCCATTCACCTTTGGAAAAACTATTTACCTGGGGAAAAATTATCTTATTAACGACCAAATTGATCCAAGGATATTCTTACATGAAAAAAGCCATCTGGATCAAAAGCATAGCTGGGATCTATTCCTGATCGAGTTTTTAAAGGTAATAACATGGTTTAATCCTGCCCTCTTTTTCTACAGAAGAGCAATGATCACCAATCATGAATTCTTAGCTGATGACCGCGTATTGAAAAACAATTTCAATATCAAAGATTATCAAAATCTGATACTCGATGAAATAATTGATTCTCAAAAATTTGATTTCACACACTCATTTAATTTCAACAACACAAAAAAACGATTTATTATGATGAACACTAAAAAAACCAAATTCGCAAGCTTAAAAAAAGCCATTACCATCCCTATACTCATAACAGCCTTTGCCTTATTTGTCCAAAAGACCTATGCCAGCAATTACGTTTCAGGTAACGGTACACCCATGGAAGAATATGCAGTAGAATCCTTCAGTACTTTACAAGAAATATCTTCTAAGCAGAGTAGGAAAGATCACCAAAGTATTACGGACACCATTCGCCCCACAAAAAAGGCGAATGTAAAAAAGGCAAAAATCAATAAAAATAGCGCACCTCCGCCTCCATCTCCTCCTCGTGTAGAAAAAAATGGATCTAAGAAAGCAAACATGAGTGGAGATCAGAACATCCCACCACCTCCGCCTCCGGCGAGCACTTCTTTTATCCAGGCAGAATTCCCTCAGGGAATTAATGAATTCCGAAACAAGGTGGCAAAAAATTTTAACGGTAGTGTATTTAAAGGAGATGAAGGCCGGCTCCAATCTAATGTATTCATTTCAATAAATGCCGAAGGGACAGTAGAAAAAGTAGTGGCAGATGGAAAAAACAAACTTTTTAATGACGAGAGCGTAAGAGCCATTAAAGCCTCTACAGAAAATATCAACTGGAAACCCGCACTGGCAGATGGTAAACCCGCACCAACGGTTTTTAAGCTGCCATTAGCTATGATATTTGAAAATAAGAAAAAATGATAATAATTATGAGAGTCCTGAAAAGGACTCTTTTTTTTTATAAATTTGATGTATGAATTTTAATCTTCATTCAGAATATAAACCTACCGGCGATCAGCCTCAGGCCATTGAAAAGCTTACCGAAGGCATTGAAATCGGCGAGAAATATCAAACCTTATTAGGGGTTACAGGATCCGGAAAAACATTTACCATTGCTAATGTCGTGAATAATGTTCAGCGGCCAACTTTAGTTTTAGCTCATAATAAAACTTTAGCAGCTCAGCTATTCATGGAATTTAAAGAGTTTTTTCCTGAAAATGCGGTAGAATATTTTGTGAGTTATTACGACTATTATCAGCCCGAAGCTTATATTGCCACTACCGGAACTTATATAGAAAAGGACCTCAGCATTAATGAGGAAGTAGAAAAACTACGTCTTTCCGCAACGGCAAGCTTATTATCCGGAAGAAGAGACGTTCTCATTGTAGCTTCAGTTTCGTGCATTTACGGTATCGGGAATCCAACTGAATTTCATAAATCACTGATCTCTATCGGAATCGGCGAGAAAGTGACCCGAACAGCTCTTCTTCATTCTTTGGTAAGTGCTCTTTACGCAAGAACCCTGAACGAATTCCAGAGAGGGACCTTTAGGGTAAAAGGAGATGTAATAGATGTTTTTCCTGCTTATGCCGATGATGCGATAAGAATCCAGTTTTTTGGAGACGAGATTGAGAAAATCCAAAGTTTTGATCCTGTTACCGGAAATGTAACTTCCAATTTCGAGCAAATTCAGATTTATCCGGCCAACCTATTTGTAACTTCAAAGGAGACCTTAAACGGAGCGATAAGGAACATTCAGGATGATATGGTCAAACAGGTAGACTTCTTCAACTCAATTGAAAAACCTCTGGAGGCAAAAAGGCTACAGGAAAGGACAGAACTTGATCTTGAAATGATTAAGGAACTTGGCTACTGCTCAGGAATAGAAAACTATTCAAGATACCTGGATGGTAGATTACCCGGCTCCCGGCCTTTCTGCCTGATTGATTATTTTCCAAAGGATTTTCTGATGGTCATTGATGAAAGTCACGTTACAGTTCCTCAGGTTCACGCGATGTATGGCGGAGACAGAAGCAGAAAAGAAGCCCTGGTAGAATATGGCTTCAGGCTGCCGGCAGCAATGGATAACAGGCCCTTGAAATTCGAAGAATTTGAAAGCATGCAGAATCAGGTGATCTATGTGTCTGCTACGCCTGCAGATTACGAACTTGAAAAAACGGGAGGAGCTTATATTGAACAAATTATCCGTCCTACCGGGCTTTTAGATCCTGTTATAGAAGTGAGACCCTCGCTTAACCAGATCGATGACCTGATGGAAGAAATTCATAAGCGCGCTGCAGCAGACGAAAGAGTACTGGTGACTACATTAACCAAAAAAATGGCTGAAGAGCTGACCAAGTATTTTACAAAATTTGGAATCAGAACACGATATATCCACTCAGACGTTGAAACATTGGAGCGTATCCAGATTATGCAGGACCTTCGATTGGGAGTTTTCGATGTTTTAATTGGTGTTAACCTTTTAAGGGAAGGACTGGATTTACCTGAAGTTTCACTCGTAGCCATATTGGATGCAGATAAAGAAGGAATGCTAAGAAGCAGAAGATCAATGATCCAGACGGTCGGAAGAGCCGCAAGGAATGTCAATGGTAAAGCAATCATGTATGCCGATAAAATCACGAAATCTATGCAGGCTACTTTAGATGAAACGGAATATCGCCGATCAAAGCAGATGAAGCACAACGAAGAAAACGGCCTGGTTCCGACTGCTTTAAATAAAAAAATCTCTGAAAATCTAGTAGGACGAAGCAAGGACTTCCCGGATGAAAAATATACCCACAAGGAAATTTTACAGAAAGTTGCTGAAACCAAAGCAAATTATGCAAGCGGAGATATTGAGAAAATAATTGAGCAAAAGCAGAAGGAAATGGAAGCTGCAGCAAAAAATCTTGATTTCATAAAAGCGGCTAAACTAAGAGATGAGATTGCAGGTTTGAAAAACTAATCGAGAACAACAATGGAAACAACCATCATTATTTGTGGAATTTATTCTTTATTACTTGGTGGGTTTCATTTATTTTTCTGGACGTTTTTTAATTGGAAAAAAGATTTGTCAAAACTTTCTCAGATTAACAAAGGAATAATGCAAATCTTAAATATCCATATGATTTTTGTTTTCTTTACCACAGGGTCAATATGTCTTTATTTTAATAAAGATATCTTAGAAACAAACTTTGGTAAATGTTTTTTATTCGTGAATTCAGGATTTTGGGCTCTAAGAATAGTCAATCAGTTTCTTTTCTTAAGAATAAATGATTACAGGATTCACTTATTAACTTTTGCTTTTTTTATTGGTTGTGTTCTCTTTCTAATTCCCGTAATTTATCAAACCAACTAAATAGTTAATGAGAATTCGCCTACACGATCATTAATGTGTAAACTCTTCGATGACTTCTTTTAAATCAGGATATTGTTGAAGTAATACACTTCTTTCTGCTAGTTCAAAATCTAAAAAATCAAATCCCGGAGCAACTGTACAGCTTACTAATGAATAGCCTGTACCATTTGATATTTTTGCTGCAAACCACATACCTGCTTCTATTCTTACTTGTGGGACTTCCCCATTTTCTAAAGAATTCCCCAATAATATGGTATGCAATTTCCCATCTTTAATAAAAACAATTTCCAAAGGTTCACCCTGGTGGAAAAACCACAACTCATCAGACTTGATCCGGTGAAATGAAGACTTATTTTCATTTTCCAGCATATAATAAATAGCTGTACTTACGTTTCTTACACTCCCCTCTTTTAAGGCTAATGTTTGTTCACTCCTATATGTTTCTTTATAATATCCTCCTTCCGGATGTGGCTCCAACTTTAATGTTTCCACCAGTTTTTTAGAATCCATACGTATAGTTTAAAATTTATAGGTCTTATTTTTAGGCGATCCGTATAATTGCCTGATCGGAGTGAGCAAATCCATCAGCCCATTCAGTTTTATTTCATAAATGGTTGAGAGCTGCATTCCCAATTTTCCTTTGGGCATCCCCTGCCTGTTAAACCACTCCAGGTAACTTACCGGTAAATCTGCAAGTATTGTCCCTTCATATTTTCCAAAAGGCATTTTTACAATACAAATTTCCTTTAGTATTTCCGAATTTATTCCTTCCACAATTATAATATTAAAGTATTAAGTCCACATTTTCCACATCATCATCTTTATCCGGTAATTGCAGGTCGGGATGTGTTTCGTTATCTGAAAATTCATTTCTGTACACCTGAATAAGTAGAAGGGTAAGAGAAATCAGGATAGGCCCAAAAATAAGACCCATAAAGCCAAAAAGATTCATCCCCATAATAATTCCGAATACGGTATTCAGCGGATGGATATCTTCCAGTTTTTTCAATAAAGTAAAACGAAGTAAATTATCTGTTAGGCCTACCACAACAAGACAGTACGCTGCCAATCCAAGGCCCGGTCCTGTATCCCCCACGGCTATCATATAAATACAAACAGGAATATACACAATTGCAGCCCCTACAACAGGAATCATAGATCCCGCAGCGGTTAATGCAAAAAGAAGAACAGGGCTTGGTGCTCCGAATACGAAATAACCAATCAATGCAACCACCCCCTGGCCTATAGCCACAACAGGAATTCCTATTGCATTAGCTATGATGAGTTTTCTCATTTTCTCTCCTATCAAAGAGACATTAGCTCTTTTTAAAGGAGCCGATGAAGTAAGTATCTTTTCAAATAATCTGGGCTTTTCCAGAAGGAAATAAAGAATAAAATACATGGACATAATTACCGTAAGCGTATTAAATGTTCCACTTAAGGCAATGGTAGAAACCTTTCCAACAGAGCCTTTTACTTTATCCATATTCTCCTTGCTCAGGATATCAAATCCAAATTTCTTATCAATATAAGTATGTATTTTCTCAAGAAACACATTAAATTTCGCCATATAAGCCTGTGCGTTCCCAAGCTTATCTATTAAAAGATCTGCAATAAAATAAATGGGTAAAATCAGAATAATGAGGCTTGCCAGCATCAGTACAAATGAAGCCAGCCAGGGCTTCCATTTTTTTACTTCCTGTAGGTAAAAATTATATTTTCTGCAAACGACATAAATTGTAATGGCTCCTAATACGGAAGGAATAAATAGCGCAAGATTAAAACAAATCAGCCCTGTCAATACCAAAATTATAGCCAACAGGAAAACCTGTTTTATTGCAACCCCGCTTATTTGTTTTTCTTTATTCATATATTATTTGAACATTATTTGCCTTGGTTTCCCCAGGAAAGCACAATAGACCGAGTACATTACCACCATGATGAACGGAGCGGTAATAATAACTCCTATAAAGCAAAGCACAATACCTGCAAATGATATTAAAAACCCTACAATAGTAGTGCCAAGGAAAGTTCCGTAGTTTTCTTTTGCGATATTGAATGATTTCCCCAGAGCCTCGGTAGCTGAAGCATTTTCAAATAATAAAATAGGATACCCTAGCAACAGTAAAGGATATACAAAGAAGAACGGGAAAAAGCATATAGAAATCGCTATACTGGATATAACGCCCGATATAAGACTGTATATCAATATATTCACGAAATTCTGGCGATATCCGATAAATAGATCCGAGAATTCTATTGCATTTTTTGTGTTGTATTTATTTACAATATAGATCAATCCCACATATAACGGAGCCAGAAGAATTCCCAGCAATCCTGATAAAGTAAGATATAAAGGAAATCCGGGTGCATTCCAATAACTAAAAGCGGAAATGTCATCCCCTGCATTTTTCATCTCTTCCACCATGGAAGCAGAATTGAAGCCTGTTACAGACTGAATAATAAATCCCCCGATAAGATATACTATCATAGCAACTATAGCATAAAGAAATACCCCTTTATACATTTCAAAGGCATGAGAAATAATTGATCCGGTATCCCTGTTGGGAACAGAACCTTGCTGATCAAATTCGTCGAATCCAGACATGGCTTAATTTTTTTAATGTTTTACCAAATTTAATTTTTTTTGATAAAAAAAGCATTAAGCAATGCTAAAATTTAATTTTTTTCTGAAAAAACAGTCTTGTATAGTGAATATATAATTGCATTCCAAAAAGGAAATGTAAAAAGTCCTCCCACCAGAAACAGAGCAAATCCGGCATATTTAAAAATAAATGCTACGATAATACATACTGCAATTTCTACAAAGTACATTTTCAAAGCTTTAAAGTTCAATGTAATTGCTTCAAAAATTCTTTTATCAGCAAAAAACATAAGCGGAGCAACAAAAATGGTTACAAATACCCACGCAACACCAAGGATAATAGTTTGTGCAGTTAAAAGATAAATGAAAAACCAGAATAAAAAGTAACTGATATATTTAAAGAAATTTAGTCCATTATATCCCGCAAACAGATCCCCCAAAACTATTTTTTCATTAAGGTCCATTTTTCTGAAAATCTGGAAAAATCCAAGGTTCAGAGGATAAAGAAAAACAATGATCCCCAGTATTCCATAGCTGAATTTCTGATAGTTCTCGGTTGCACTCATTGCGGCCGCTTTTTCCATATAGACTTTGGTACCCAAACGAAGTGCTTCAGACAACTCCTGGCTCTGCTCCCATATTCCAAACCGGGAACCGAAGAAAAACATTCCCGTAAAAAATATAGCAAAGTAAATAATGGAAAACATCAGTTGAAAAATCAGAGTTTTATTCCAATAGAAAAATGCCTGCTTCAGTATAAAATCAATTCCCGGTTTCTGCGGATATTTGTTCTGCATGTAAAAATATTTTGTGCAAAAGTAAACATCAATAAGTACTTTTGTCGAATGTTTTCAATGAATCATCAAAAATTTATAGAAATGGATGAGCTTTCTATCCGGAAGACTCCTTATTTCTTCATCATCGACTTCTTGTGTGAAAATGTGGAAATCTACTTAGAAAACGAACTTGATAAATCGGGTTTACAGATTGATTTTCAATCATTTTCAACGCTAAAAAAGAGCAAGACCCTTGACAAAAAAATTGAATGGAAGTCCTATCCGGAAACATTAGAGAGCTTTAAAGCAGGATTTGATAAAGTTCAGAAAAATATTAGTCTAGGAAACTCCTACCTAGTTAATTATACAAGAAAAACTCAAATTGAAACAAATTTATCCCTAGAAGAGATATTTCTTCACTCAGATGCGAAATATAAAGTTTTTTATAAAGATTTTTTCGTATTTTTTTCTCCGGAAACTTTTGTAAAGATCATTGACGGTAAAATTTTCACATATCCAATGAAAGGAACCATCGATGCCTCTCTTGAAAATGCAAAAGAAATCCTTAAGAATGATAAAAAAGAAAAAGCTGAACATTATACGGTTGTAGATTTGCTAAGAAATGATCTAAGCATGGTGTCAGACGAAGTAGAGGTAACTCATTTTCAGAATATTGACCTGATTAAAACGCAACAAAAGAACCTATATGCCATGAGTTCTGAAATTGTAGGAAATATAAAACCTGAATTTGAAGGCAAAATTGGAAGTATCATGAAAACTCTGCTTCCTGCAGGTTCTATCTTAGGTGCTCCAAAACCAAAGACACTGGAAATCATTCTAGATGCCGAAGGCTATGGAAGAGGATATTATACGGGCGTATGCGGCTGGTTTGATGGTAAAAATGTAGACAGTTGTGTAATGATCCGTTTTATTGAAAAGGAAAACGACACTTTATATTTTAAAAGTGGTGGCGGAATAACGCATATGAGCAAATTAGAAGATGAATATCAGGAAATGAAAAACAAAATTTATGTTCCAATTTATTGAAAGTATTAAAGTTGAAGATCAGGAAGTTTTTTTGTTAGATCTTCACCAAAAAAGGGTGAATGAAACCTTTGCACACTTTGGGAAAGAAGGATCAATAGATCTTTCCAAATTGTTCAAAAGCCTCAACCATGATGAAGACGGCCTTTTCAAATTAAGAATTGCTTATGATCTGGACAAGAAAGTCAGAACACAAATGATTCCTTATGCCATTCCGGAAATATTAGACTTTCAATTGGTAGAAAATAATACTTTTGACTATTCATTTAAATTTGAAGACCGTAAGGAACTTGAAAAAATGAAGATGAAATCTAAAGCCGAGGAAATTATCATTGTCAAAAACAACCATATCACTGATACTTCGTTCTCCAATATTTTATTTATGAAGGGTAAGGAGTGGTTTACTCCTTCCACTCACCTTTTGAACGGTGTTCAAAGACAGAACCTATTAAAGAAAAAGAAAATAAAGGAAACGGAAATCACCCTACAAAACATTAAAGAGTTTTCCCATTTCCAATTGATCAATGCTTTGAATGACTTCGATGATATGTTTATCTATCCCATTGCCAGGATTAACAATTTACCCGGCAACGAAGAGTATCTGGATCTTTAGCTTTCTTTCATAAATTCAAAATATCCCTTAAGGACATCTGCACTGTTGGTCCCGTGGGTATTGATTTCCAGAATTTTAGGCAAAGTATCGGGTTTGAAAAAATTGTCTAAAACCCGGTCTAACGTTCTGTCATCTTCCACTTTGGTGTAAGAAAACCCAAAATGCTTCGCAAGATGTTCAGCATTTTTATGGTGTTTTGTTGCTATAAACTCATCGAGCGTATTAGGATTGGCATTGCCAGGTCCCGGAATAATTTTAAAAATATTTCCTTCTCCGTTATTAAAGATGATAATCCTTACAAAAGGCGGGATATATTGATTCCACAAGCCATTAATATCGTAGAAGAAACTCAAATCTCCTGTAATTAATAAAGTAGGATTGGAGTTTTTAATGGCAAACCCCATTGCAGTTGAAGTAGAACCATCAATTCCGCTTGTTCCTCTGTTACAATACATCTTTCTCCTGCCAAAATCAAATAATTGAGCATATCTGATACCTGAACTATTGCTGAAGTGGATATTATAGTTCTCCGGTACGGTTTGTGAAGCCTTGTTAAAGAAATAAAAATCCGAAAACTCAACAAGGTTTAAGAACTTCTCGTGTTTAGCATCTTTCTTATCTCTAAGAACATCCCAAAGGTTATAATATGGCCTTGGCTCAAGATTAATAAACTTCAATAACTTAGAAAAGAATACTTCCGGTTTTACCTCTATTTTCTCTGTTAAAGAAAAATAAGTATCCGGCTGCCAGACTTCATCAAGATGCCAATGCTGCTTTGGGCGGGCTTTTCTTAAAAATTGTTTCACTTTTTTGGAAACTACGTTCTGCCCTACCGTGATTAATAAATCCGGTGCATATTTTTTATAATCTTCTTCAGTAAAATTAAAGATATAACGGTCTATAAATCTAAAGAATTTTTCATGGTATACATTTGAATTCGCCTCACTCAAAACAACCGCTGTGTGGTTTTTAACCAATTGTGACAGCTGATTTTCAAGCTCAGGAATATAATCCTTTGTCCCCACCAGGATCATGATACGTTGTGAAGTATTCCAATCCGCTACAAGATTCGAAGGAATTTCATATTCTTTCTTTTTAATCGTTTTTTCCACGGTTGGAAAAGTAGGAAGTTCAGAAACCAATTCATATAAAGGTTCTTCAAGAGGAATATTGATGTGCACAGGACCTTGTTTTTCAAAACAAAGCTCAATCGCCTTTTTAATCATTTCAAAATTGATATCCTCTGCATTTTCTTCTTTATCCTCTAAAAGCTGGAAGTCTCCATAAGAATGCTGATGAAAAATATTATTCTGACGGATCGTCTGTCCATCAAAAATATCCACGAAATCCACTGGTCTGTCGGCAGTTAACACCAACAGGGGGACATTCTGATAAAACGCTTCCGTTACAGCAGGATAATAATTAACTGTTGCAGAACCACTGGTACAGGTAATGGCCACCGGCTTTTTTTCGCTTTTAGCCATCCCAAGTGCAACAAAGGCAGCACTTCTTTCATCTACAATGCTAAAACAGTTAAAATGATCAATCTCTGAAAAATGAATTGCAAGCGGTGCATTTCTCGATCCGGGAGAAATAACAACATCTGAAATCCCGTACTGCTGGAGAAGATTTGCCAATATCTGAATGCTTCTCTTAGAAGAATATTTTTTCATATCACAAATGTAGTTCATAAATACTTAATTGTAAAATCATTTAATTTAAAAAAGACGTAATTTAGCGCCACGTTAAATTTCTAAAAATGGATAAAATACCTAGTGTAGACCTGCGTGATTTCCTTTCGGACAACCCGGAACGCAAACAGAAATTTGTAAATGAAATCGGAAAAGCTTACGAAGAAATTGGTTTTGTTGCTCTAAAAGGGCACTTCCTTGATGACCAGTTGGTAAGCAATCTTTATGGAGAGGTAAAAAACTTTTTTGATCTTCCTACGGAAACAAAACAGAAGTATGAAATTCCCGGAATCGGAGGACAAAGAGGTTATGTAGGATTTGGTAAAGAAACCGCGAAAGGTTTCAAAAAAGGAGACTTAAAAGAATTTTGGCATTTCGGGCAATATGTGTCTGATGATTCCAAATACAAAACGGAGTATCCGGACAATGTTATCGTTGAAGAACTTCCGGAATTCAACAAAGTAGGTAAAGAAACATACCAGATGCTTGAAAAAACAGGAAAATATGTTCTGAGAGCTCTGGCATTATATCTTGGTCTGGATGAATTTTATTTTGATGATAAAATAGCAGAAGGAAACTCTATTTTACGACCTATCCATTATCCACCAATCACCCAGGAACCGGATGATGCTGTAAGAGCTGCGGCTCATGGTGACATCAACCTGATCACCCTTCTGATGGGTTCTCAGGGGAAGGGACTTCAGGTCCAAAACCACGACGGCGAATGGATTGACGCTATTGCGGAACCGGATGAACTGATGATCAATGTAGGAGATATGCTTTCAAGGCATACAAACAACAAATTAAAATCTACTATTCACAGAGTGGTAAATCCACCAAGGGAATTGTGGGGGACTTCAAGATACTCGATTCCTTTTTTTATGCATCCGGTAAGTGGGATGTCTCTGAATTGTCTTGAAAATTGTATAGATGAAAACAATCCGAAATTGTACGAAGATACGACTGCCGGAGAATTCTTACATGAAAGACTGATTGAGCTCGGATTAATTAAAAAATAATCTATATTTTTAATTTTTTCATTTCGAATTTTAATTATATATTTACTTTAGTGTCAAATTTTTAATTAAAACAATATGAAAAACTTAAAAAAACTAAACAACAGCCAATTAAAAGCAATTTCAGGAGCCGGGATCAAACCTGTAGAAGAATTCTGCATGTATTACTGTAACGGAGTTGTTATCTGTGCAACCTGCAGTGATGATTTCAAGTGTCCTGTTGATTCAATGTAATTGAAATTAAAAGTCATAAAAAACCGCTCCATAAATGGAGCGGTTTTGTTTTTCTATTCAAATAGCCTCAGTTGCTGCTCTTTTGTTCCGGTGAAGTTTTTTGTAGATAGTTTAGGAAATTCTTTTCCATCAAAATACTTTTTCCTGCCAATTTTAAAAGTATTATGGATCATCTCAGCGATATTCCCCTCTCCTTTTTGCCTTTCAAAATACCTTTTATCTCCTAATTTTCCGCCCCTCATGGAACGTATAAGATTAAGGACCTTTTGTGCCCTGTCAGGAAAACTGGCTTCTATCCATCTCACAAAAACAGGCTCTACCGTATCATTCAGCCTTACCAGGGTATAACCAAAGCTTTGCGCCCCTGCTTCAGAAATTGTTTTTAAAATATGTAATGGTTCATCACTATTGAGTCCCGGAATAATTGGGGCCACCATCACATTAACAGGGATCTTATGCTGCGACAGAACTTCTATTGCCTTTAATTTATTATTCGCGGAACTGGTCCTCGGTTCCATCTTTCGCCGCAATTCTTCATTGATGGTTGGAATACTCAGAGAGACAGAAACCAGGTTTTGTTCTGCCATAGGCTGCAAGAGATCGAGATCACGTAACACCAATGCATTTTTTGTTAAAACATTGACAGGATGTCTGTAATCGAGACAAACTTTCAGAAGCTGTCTTGTAATCTCAAATTGTCTTTCAGCAGGTTGATAACAGTCAGTATTGCCCGAAAGTAAAATCGGAGCTGCCTGATATCCTCTTTTTTGGAAAAATTTTTCCAGCAATTGTGGAGCATTTTTCTTTACCATGATCTTCCGTTCAAAATCAATTCCTGCGCTATATCCCCAATATTCATGAGTGGGCCGCGCAAAGCAATACGCACATCCATGCTCACATCCCTGATAAGGATTCATTGAATACTCCATTGGAAGATCTTCACTTTTCACCTGATTAACAATTGTCTTGGGAAAAACTTCAGTGAAAGATGTTTTTATTGTTTCGAAATCTTCATCTTCAGGCTCAAAGGTATACCTGTCGAAACGATTGATTACATTTCGCTGAGCTCCCTGACCTTTTATGATATTTTCGTTCTGCATCCTGATGTAAAATTAGATGGCTTTGATCAAAAAGTAATGAGTTTTAACACTAAAGTTTTCCACAAAAAAACCGACCCCTTTACAGGCGCCGGTTTTAACATAATTAGATATATTGTTTTACTACTTCATTGCATAAAATTCGACACCATGATATTCATCTTCATGATCCTTTCCATCAAAGTGTCTGTGATAATCTGAATAATAATCACTGTATTTTTTATCTTTTTTATTTAAAATCTTTTTTATTCCTAAGAAACTTAATACTGCCAAAAGTCCTACACCTCCTGCCAATAAAACTCCAATTTCCTTTTTCATATTCTGTTCGATTTAATACTTTCACTACAACAAAAAATGTACCTTTTCCATTTTATTCAATTATAAATTTTGTTAACATTAAAAAAACATTTCAGACGAAGAATATTTTATCCAGGCTACAAAATGATTGATTAATGGTTTAATTATTGTACTAATGTTTAAAAGTATAATTATGGATAATTCAGAAAACATCGACAGAATGACCACATTAAGCCAGGTAATGAAGACCTTGTCAGAAAGAGGTATACAAAGGGAATTCAGAATGAACGAATCGAGCGAGATGAAGTTTGAAAATTCAGAAAAAAAATACCAGCCGTCTGATCTCACCATCTTAAAAACTTACCGTTTTGAAGGAGATAGTGCTCCTGATGACAATGCAGTTTTATATGTAGTTAAGGATACAGCAGGAAATATCGGAATGATCATAGATTCTTATGGTGCCGACAGCAATTATCCCGGAGAAAAATTTGATGAATTTTTAAGAGACATTCCGGTTCAGGAAAGTGACGAATTCAACTTCTAAAATAAATTGATCAAGCCCGGAATTATTCTTTTTCGGGCTTTTCCTTTTTCTTAAAAACATTTTTCAGAAATCCTTTTTTCTTTTCTTCTTCAGCCTGAGGAGGATCTTCTTTTTTTAGTTCTTCCTTATGATCACTTGATACGGTTTGTTTAATATCCTTAATACTTGTTTTAACATCATTCACTGCCGCAACTGTCTTTTTAACTGCTTTTTTAGCTTTATCCGTATTAACCCCTATCAGCGTTTTCTTCAGCCCTTCCTGAATCCCTTTCCAGAATAAATTAAAAAAGGATTTGGTAGGATCCCTTTCTACTTTTTCCACTGTTACAGATTCCGGAAACTGCCCAGAGTTTGATTTGATAAACAAATTCGCTACCGCAGTTAAAAACCCTTTCTTCTCCTTATTCTCTTTATTTAAGATGGCAATTTTCAGATCTTTATGCTTCAGGTTAAAAGTTCCGCCAAGTCCTGCAGGATTTCCTTTAAAATTGAAAAGCATCTCCTGTATGGTTCCTGTAGCTGTTATATGAAGATATGGCCGGATAAAAGGATTGATTCCCTGCGCAGGAAGATTAACAGCCTTTCCTGAAATTGTAAAATCATCATGCTGATTGGCGACATCAAAATTCCAGTTGACTCCCAAAGGAGCCAGGTTCATGAATGAGCAGTCTATTTTAATATGTACCTGGGTAGGTTTTCCTTTCAACTTTGCTGAATTAAGGTTTTTGACATTCATATTAAAGTTACTGAATGTCAGTTTTCCAGGTCCTGAACTTTCAGGCGTATCTTCTTCATACACCAAAACAGAATTCTTTAAGTCCAGATTATTAATATACATCGGTATTTTTATAGACCGAAGCATCCTTGAATACAAAGGTTTTTCTTTTGGATCGTCTGCTGGAATCTTGCTCCTGAAAATATTGGCATCAGCAGATTGAATGACAACATGGGAAGCATTAATAAATTTATTGCCGGAAAATAAATCCCAATTCCCTTCCGCGGTAATCTGACCCGCTTTCAGATCATACAAATCTCTTTCAACAGGAATCATTTTAATAAATTGCGCTCTTGATACAATAGGCTTCATGACAAAGTTACTGATCTGAACTTTGTTTTTACTGACATTCAAAGAAGCAATACTCATGTTATAAAACTTCGTCTTGTAAGCAAAGTTTTTTGTCGTAAGCCCATAATCTTTTGCCGTTAATCCAATACCGTCATTATTTGCCTTAGGCTTAAGTTCTATTCCATTTATTGTAGCATTCAGATCATTAAAACTTAACGGCTGATTTCCTTTCTCATAAATGATATTTGAGTTTTTTACAATTACCTTTCTTATGATGACAGGAAACTGAATTCCCTTTATTTCAGATTTCTGCTTTTGAGCGACTTCACGGGTTTTTATTGTACCGTGCACCCCATTCACCAGGATATCTTTAACATCGAGATTAAGTTTTTTATCGATAAATTCCCATTTGTTGATATTAAAAGCAACATGGTTCGCCTTAAGATCCATTGATGTTTTTGAATCTGTTGGTAATGCAGTAATATCTCTTATCTCTCCACTCTTTGGGTTTAGTGCAATGCTGCTAACCTTAATATTCTGCTTGCCCGCATAATAAATATTTCTGCCAGAAAAGTTAAAATTTTTATACCCTACAGGAATAATATTCTCAGCAGACTCTTTATTAAATACAAACTTATTGATATTAAGGTTCAAACTTTGAGCAGACAAAAGTTTATTACCATCCGGTTTAATAATCCGTACTTCACCGTTTCTCAATACAACATCTTCGAGGTTCACTTCAAAATTGAAAGGTTTACCTTTTTTTTGGGCCGGAGCTCCGGTATCATATACTAGCAATATCGGATCAAGGAGGCTTGCATTAGCAAGAGAAATATTATTTTTCTTTAAAACAACATCCTTAAATTCCATTCTCTGAATGTTGAACTGGAATAATTTATTTTTCTGGGGATAAAATCTTTTGAACTGATTGATGGTCAATAACGGCAACAGCTTAAAATCTTCTACCCGCATTTGCCCGTTTGTGGTTGTTATTTTGTTGATTTTTATGGCATAAATATTATCCGGGCGAAAGAAAAAATCTTTTCCTTTGATATCATACCGATCAAACACCACGGGTAATTTGTCTTCTACAGACTCCTCAGTCATCTGAAGGTTTTCGACAAATAAATTAAACTCCTTAACTCCTACAAACTTTTGTTTTGTGTGTCTGAATACGTTAATGTTCCCGTTGTTGATCCGTATATTCTCAAACAACACCGGGTTACGCTTCTTTCCTGTCTTTTTATCTATGGGCTTAGCAAGCGTAATATTCAGATTGGGTTTCACCAACGAAAGATCCTTTGAACTGATCTTCTTATTAAATAAGGCATCATAAATCCCGAATCTACTGATCTTCAAGGTATCTATTGTCCCTTGCAGACCTATCACATCCGTATTTTGTGGGTTTTTACTATTAACTGTTATTCCTTGGGCCAGGATATTTCCACTTCCCAAATCCACATCGAGCTTCTTGTAGGAAACTTTATAATCTGTATTGTTCTTGATATATTTAGGAAGCTGGGTTTTAAGCCAGATATTTAATCCGAGGTTAGCCAGCAAAAAAATGACAGCTAATACTCCCAGGCTAATCAATAGCTTTTTAACCCATTTTTTCATATTTGTGATTTCAGGTAATTATATCTAAATATAACATTAATTTTTTACACTCAACTCTATTACATACCCTTCATGTCCTCTTACATTTATAAAATCTCCTCCCTGGAATCCTAAGTACTGTCCTTTTATCCCGGTTAACTTTCCCGTAAATTCAGGTTTTTTATCCAGCGTAAATGAGCTGACTTTTTCCGGCTTGTCAAAAGGGTAATCAAATTTCCAAAGTTCTTCTCCTTCACTGTAAAATTTCTGAAAGTCATCAGGAAAATACTGTTTTATTTTCTGCTGAAAATCCGCCAGATCCAGCTCTCCTTCAAAATCATCCTGAAGCATTTTCTTCCAGTTGGTTTTATCCGGTAAATGATCTTTTAATGCAACTTCTATCATTCCCGCTTCATAGCGGTTTTCCGTCCTGGCAATAGGTAAAGCAAAAGTTGCGCCCTGATCGATCCATCTTGTTGGGATCTGGGTATTTCGTGTCACTCCTACTTTCACATCTCCTGTATAGGCTAAATATACGGTATGCGGTTGCAGCTGGATTTCTTTTTCTATTTCCAGGTCACGCTCTGCTACTCCCAAATGAGCGGTTGAAAGTTCGGGACGGATAATAGTGTCACTTGCATATGGGCTTTCAAAAAAGCAGCTTTTGCAGAAACCCATTCTGTATATGGGTTTATTTTCTCCACAGTTTACACACTGGAACCCTGTATGTCTTATGGTCAGCTCTTTCCCGAACAATTCATTCATGTGAATAAGGTCCCCGGAAAGATTAAGATAGTACTGAATCGGCTGATCATCATAACTCGTCATTTTTAAAATTTGCCCTTGAAACTGCATATTAACTTTATATTACTTTTTTAAGTAAATTTAATGATTATATTTTCAAGTAGTAAATTTTATATTTTTGTGCTAATAAAAAAACACGAATGAGGTATCTTATAACTGGAGGAAGTGGATTTATCGGTTCTCATTTGATAGAATCCCTGTTGAAAAATGGACATTCTGTCATAAACGTAGACAACTTTGATAATTTTTATAATTATCAGATAAAAATTAAAAATACATTAGAATCTGTAGGTAAAACTTTGGATTTTGATTTTTCAGATAAGGAAAATGATATTAAAAATTTAATTATCACCACTCAGTCAGATAATTACACACTGTATTTCCAGGATATCAGACATAAAAATAAACTTGAAGAAATATTCCGCAATCATAAGATTGACATGGTTATTCACCTTGCTGCACTTGCCGGCGTGCGTCCTTCTATAGAAAAACCTCTTGAATACGAAGAAGTGAATGTAAAAGGAACAATGAATCTTTGGGAGCTGTGTAATGAGTTCAACATTAAAAAGTTTATTTGCGCCTCTTCTTCAAGCGTTTACGGAAACAACACCAAGATTCCTTTTTCAGAAACAGATAACGTAGACAATCCTATTTCCCCTTATGCTGCTACCAAAAAGTGCTGTGAGATCCTCGGACATGTTTACCATCATCTTTATGATATCGATATGATACAACTTCGGTTTTTTACGGTGTACGGTCCCAGACAAAGACCCGATTTGGCGATACATAAGTTTACCCGATTAATTTCTGAAAACCAGGAAATTCCTTATTATGGTGATGGAAATACAGCGAGAGACTATACCTATATCGATGATATTATCGATGGCATTATTAAATCGATCCATTATCTGGAAAAAAACACCAAAGTATACGAGATCATCAACCTGGGAGAAAGTGAAGTCATCTGTTTATCAGACATGCTTTCTGCCATAGAAAAAGCACTTGGTAAAACGGCGTCAAAGAAAATGCTGCCGATGCAACCCGGAGATGTCATAAAAACCAATGCAGATATTACAAAAGCCCGGACATTAATTGGCTACAAACCAGCCACAGACTTCCAAAATGGCATAAAAAAATTTATGGAATGGTTTTTGAGAAAATGACAACAAGTAAGTTGCAGGCATCCTTATATAAAGGGAATAACGCCTGTAGTGAACAAAAGTTAATAAAAAGAATTGAAAATCAGGTATAAAAAAGTTTATTATATAACCTATTTTTATACTTTTGCAAAAAAAATAGAAAAATTATGTACTGGACATTAGAATTAGCTTCGTATTTAAGTGACGCACCTTGGCCAATGACAAAAGCAGAGCTTATTGATTATGCAATCAGAACTGGTGCCCCAATGGAAGTAGTGGAAAACCTTCAGGCTATTGAAGATGAAGGAGAAATTTATGACGCCATTGATGAGATCTGGAGTGACTATCCTACTGATGAGGATTACCTTTGGAATGAAGACGAATATTAAACTGTAAAAGGCTTTAAGCTCTGTGTTTAAAGCTTTTTTAGATATATCATAAGCACCCGCTAAGGTGTAATAATTAAAATGCTCAAGGCTTAAGTTTTGAGCCTAAATCAAAATTTTATGAGTTTTTTAAATAAAGTTCTTAAGGGGTTTTTGGGAGACAAGAAAGCGCAGGACCTAAAAGAAGTAAAAAAAGTTGTAACAAAAATCAAAGCTGTTGAACCTACCATTCAGCAATTGAGTGATGATGGTTTAAGAGAAAAAACTGCTGAGTTTAAAGATAAGATCAAATCAGCAACAAGTACCATTACAGCGCAAATAGAACAAATAAAAGAGCAGATAAAAAACTCAACGAATGTTGATGAAAAAGAAGCTCTTTTCTCAAAAATTGAATCTCTTAAAAAAGAATCATACGAAATTGAAGAAAAAGTTCTTAGCCAGATTCTTCCTGAAGCTTTTGCATTGATAAAAGAGACAGCAAGAAGATGGGCAGAGAACGGAGAGATCCGCGTAACAGCAACTGCGACAGACAGAGAACTTGCAGCAACTAAAGATTTCGTAGAAATTCAAGGAGATACAGCCGTTTGGAAAAACTCTTGGGATGCAGCCGGAACTCCTGTAGTTTGGGATATGGTCCATTATGATGTTCAGTTTATCGGAGGGGTTATTCTTCACAGCGGTAAAATTGCCGAGATGGCAACCGGTGAAGGTAAAACCCTGGTAGGAACATTACCTATTTATTTAAATGCTCTTCCGGAAAGAGGAGTTCACGTAGTTACCGTAAACGACTACCTTGCTAAAAGGGACTCCGCATGGATGGGACCTCTTTATCAGTTCCATGGAATGTCCATCGACTGTATCGATAACCACCAGCCGAATTCAGACGGAAGAAGAAAAGCCTATAACTCGGATATCACTTACGGAACCAATAACGAATTCGGTTTTGATTACCTGAGAGATAACATGGTGACTTCACCTTCAGAACTGGTACAAAGAGAATTGAACTTTGCCATCGTGGATGAGGTAGATTCTGTATTGGTAGATGACGCAAGAACACCTTTGATTATTTCAGGTCCTGTACCTCAGGGAGACAGACAGGAATTTGATGTATTAAAACCTTCTATCGACAGAATTGTAGAGGTACAGAAAAAAACTGTTTCAACAATTTTCAATGAAGCAAAAAAATTAATTGCTGCAGGAAATACGAAAGAAGGAGGTTTTAAATTGCTTCAGGCCTACAGAGGTCTTCCGAAAAACAGACAATTGATTAAATTTTTATCGGAAAGCGGTAACCGTGCGTTGCTTCAAAAAGTTGAGGGGCAATACATGCAGGATAACAACCGTGATATGCCGATCGTAGATAAAGATCTGTATTTTGTAATTGAAGAAAAAAACAATCAGGTAGATCTTACAGATAAAGGGGTAGAGTATATGTCACAAGGAAACTCAGATCCTAACTTCTTTGTTCTTCCTGATATCGGAACTGAAATTGCAGAACTGGAGGCTAAAAATTTATCTAAAGAAGAAGAATTTGAGGCTAAAGAAAAATTATTCTCTGATTTCGCTGAAAAATCCGAGCGTGTTCACACGATGAGCCAATTATTAAAAGCATATACATTGTTCGAAAAAGATGATGAATATGTAGTAATTGATGGTGAAGTTAAAATCGTTGATGAGCAAACAGGACGTATCATGGAAGGACGTCGTTATTCAGATGGTCTTCACCAGGCAATCGAAGCGAAAGAAAATGTAAAAATTGAGGCTGCTACCCAAACTTTTGCGACGATAACGCTTCAGAACTATTTCCGTATGTACAATAAGCTTGCGGGGATGACCGGTACAGCAGAAACGGAAGCGGGTGAGCTTTGGGAAATCTACAAATTAGATGTTGTGGTTATCCCTACCAACCGTCCTATCTTAAGACATGACAGACAGGATCTGGTATATAAAACCAACAGAGAAAAATACAACGCAGTTATTGAAGAAGTTGAAAGCTTAACAGCAGCAGGAAGACCTGTTCTGGTTGGTACAACTTCTGTTGAAATATCTCAATTACTATCCAAAGCACTTCAGCTAAGAAAAATCCCACACCAGGTATTGAACGCAAAACTTCACAAGAAGGAAGCGGAAATTGTAGCTGGAGCAGGACAGCCGGGAGTGGTGACCATTGCAACCAACATGGCAGGTCGTGGTACGGATATCAAACTTTCCAAAGAAGTAAAAGAAGCGGGAGGTTTAGCAATTATCGGTACAGAAAGACACGATTCAAGACGTGTTGACAGACAGCTAAGAGGTAGAGCAGGACGTCAGGGTGACCCTGGTAGCTCCCAGTTCTATGTATCTCTTGAAGATAATCTGATGCGTTTGTTCGGATCTGAAAGAATTGCCAAGATGATGGACAGAATGGGTCATAAGGAAGGAGAAGTAATTCAGCATTCTATGATCAGCAAGTCTATTGAAAGAGCTCAGAAAAAAGTAGAGGAAAATAACTTCGGAATCAGAAAGAGACTTCTTGAGTATGATGATGTAATGAATAAGCAGCGTGACGTAATCTATAAAAGAAGAAAGAACGCATTATTCGGAGATCACCTGAAGTATGACATTACCAATATGATATTTGACGTTGCAAATTCTATTGCAGCCAAAGGTAAAGCTAATGGCAGTTTCAAAGATTTTGAATTTGAAGTCATCAAACATTTCACAATGGGTTCTCCTGTTTCTGAAAGTGATTTCGGTAACAAATCTGTTCAGGATCTTACGAATATCCTTTTCAAAGCAGCACAGGAAGATTATCAGATGAAGTTGAATCTGTTGAAGGAGAAATCATTCCCTATCATTGAAAATGTATACCAAAATCAGGGTTCAATGTTCAAAATGATTCAGGTTCCTTTCTCGGATGGACATAAGACGCTTACAATTGTTACGGATCTTAAAGATGCCTTTGAAAGCCAGTGCGATACGCTGATCAACGATTTCGAGAAAAATATTACGTTATCAATCATCGATGAAAACTGGAAACTTCACTTACGTGAAATGGATGACTTAAGAAGATCTTCACAAGGAGCTGTTTATGAACAAAAAGATCCGCTTGTAATTTATAAACAAGAATCTTTCCACCTGTTCAGTGAAATGGTAGACAAAATGAATAAAGAAATTATTTCTTTCTTGTACAAAGGAGAAATCCCAGCATAAGAAATAATTAATACATACGAAAAACCGCAACAAGTAAATTTGTTGCGGTTTTTTTTGCCCAAAATAAATAATCCATACAATTAAAAGCTTTTATCTGGGAAAAACATCGTCCCATCCGAACTAAAAAGTTATAAAAAGGCTTTTTTATTATCCTCTCAATAAGACTTACGTGATAAATATCAACATTATGATTTATTTAGAATAATTAAAAACAATATATTTGCAAAAAAAATTGCTTTCATGAAAAATGTACTGATTGGTGTTTCAATGCTGGGCTCAATGTTAACTTTTGCACAAAAAAAAGACACGGCAGATACCAAAACCAAAAGTATTGATGAAGTCATCATTAGTACTTATATCAAAAAAGACAGTGACTATTCTAATAAAATGCCGTTAAAAGCTATAGAAGATCCACAGGTATATTCTTCAATTGATAAAGGTGTTCTGGAAAATCAATTATTATTTACCGTGGATGACGCATTCAGAAATGTCGCAGGTGCCCAAAAAATGTGGAGTGCTACCAACAGAGCCGGTGATGGCGGAATCTATCTTAACTTAAGGGGTTTTGTAGCCGGAAACTCTATCAGAAATGGAATGGTCGCTCCGATCACCACATCTATGGATGCTATTAATGTAGAAAGAATAGAGGTATTAAAAGGACCTTCTGCTACCCTCTTCGGGAGTAATGTAACTTCATATGGGGGAGTAGTAAACAGAATTACAAAAAAGCCTTTTGAAGAATTTGCAGGAGCAGTTTCTCTGGCTGGCGGAAGTTATAACTACTACCGGGTACAAGCCGATGTAAATACACCACTTACCAACGATAAAAAACTGCTATTCAGATTAAATACAGCTTATACCAATCAGGGAACTTTTCAAAGACCAAATGCAAAAAACTCCTTTTATGCATTTACTCCTTCCCTTACCTATCGCCCGACAGACAAACTAGAGATCAATGCAGAATTGGAAATGTTTGAGACTAATGCGTATCCTGAAACCGCTTTCTTTTTTTATTTTCCAAGTTCACAACTGGGAGCTGACAGCATGGATAAAATGGAAAAGCTAGGATATGATTACAAGCAAACATACACAGGGAATGATCTTAAAACAACAGCAAAAGCCAGAAATTTTTTCGGGCAGGTAAATTATAAGATCAATGATTTTATCAAATCCTCTACCAATGTAAGTACTTCCTATTCTTATTCTGACGGGTTCAATCCTTATTTCTACTTTGCTCCCAACCCCAATAATGGTTCAGAAATAGGAATTACTAGAGCCGATCAGTCTACCAAAGACAGTAAAAGAACATATTTCCAACTTCAGCAGAATTTCAATGCTGATTTTAAAATCGGAAGCGTAAGAAACAGAACCGTAGCCGGTTTTGATTATATGAGGATAAATGATAACCAATTCTTTATGTTCACAAATTTTGATTGGGTCCCATTTGGAGGAAATTATTCCAACATGAATGGTCAAACACTGAGCGAAATATATGCAAACCTTCAAAGTACGCAAGATTTTGAAAAAAACAATACCTATAAAAGTGCCGGTAAAAAAGATATCTACAGCGGCTATATTTCTAATGTAATTACTCCATTGCCCGGGTTAAACATCTTAACTTCATTAAGATATGAAAGTGTTGCTTATAAAGGTGGTATTATAGGACCAAACATTGCTTCTTCCTACAATCAGGGAGCATGGTCTCCAAAATTCGGAGTTGTCTATCAGATACTTCCGGACAAGTTCTCCGTTTTTGGAAACTATCAAAATAGTTTTTCAAGTAATGGTTATTATACCTCAGATAAAGCAGGAAACATCAACCTAGCTACTCCTGAAAGAGCCAATCAATTTGAAGGAGGAATCAAAACGAATCTTATAAAAGGAAGAGTTACTACTACTTTAAGTTATTATAATATCAAAGTAAAGAACACCCTTCTTAATACAGGTGAAATGACAGGAACCGGGCAGGCTGTACAAAACCAGGCCGGATCATTAACAAGTCAGGGTGTCGAATTAGAAGCCAATGCTTACCTGATCAAAGGTTTCTCTGTAATCGCCGGAGTAAGCTACAATGATATGAAATACACTGAAGCAGACAATACGGTCATAGGAAGAAGGCCGTCAACGGCATCATCTCCATGGTTGGTTAATTTTAATGCAAGCTATCAGTTCTTAGATGGAGGTTTAAAAGGACTGGGCTTTGGTGTAGGAGGTAATTACGCGAGTGATAATAAAATCGTAAACTCTACTACTATGGGAACATTTATACTTCCGAAATATCTGGTATTAAATGCCAATGCATTTTACGATACCAAGAAATTCAGAATAGGAGTTAAGGTAGACAATTTTACAAATGAGCATTACTGGAATGGATATACGACTGCAAACGCCCAGCCTTTAGCAAATATCCTGGGAAGTATTACTTACAAATTTTAATATCCCTTTTACCTCTAAATAAGAAATTTCTTCTATTTAATTATAATAAGCACCACAATAAAAGTCATTTCATTTAGTATGGCTTTTATTATTCTTTAAATAACATTTTTATGATAAATATCAATACTCTAATTTATTTAGAATAATTAAAAACAATATATTTGCAAAAATTTTTAGTTAACAAATTATAATCTACAGTTAGATCATAATCAATCAAGGCGCTGAAATATTCAAGCCGGCATGTTCAAAAAGAACAACGGTGTTACTATCAATCGTCTGACTTATAAATTTTAACAAAATAATTCAACACACATAAGGATCTTATAAACAATGAAAAGAGTAATAATAGGAGCTGCTTTATTATCAACTGTGATGGTATTTGCTCAGGAAAAAAAAGATACGATTAAATCAAACGATATTGAAGAGGTTGTAGTAAGCGGTAAGTACTATAAAAAATATGTAGAAAAAGAAGGTTCTTCTTCAATGCGTTTAGATGAAGCGCTTATCAAAATTCCTCAAAACATTTCTATTATTACGAACAGGGCTTTAGAAGATCAGCAGGTAACCACATTAAGCGATGGTGTATTACGAAATGTTGCCGGAGCACAAAGGTTAGAACACTGGGGAGATATGTATACCAGAGTTAACATGAGGGGTTCAAGAGCAGCTGCCTTTATGAATGGGGTAAATGTCACTTCAAACTGGGGACCTCTGAGTGAGGACATGAGCTTTGTAGATCATATTGAGTTCATCAAAGGCCCTTCCGGTTTTCTGATGTCAAATGGTGAACCAAGCGGTATTTATAATATCGTTACCAAAAAGCCTACCGGACAATCATTGAACGGAAGTGCCAGAGTAACGCTTGGAAGCTTTAATATGTACAGAGGAGAGACTGATATTGATACAAAAATTACAGATAAAGTAGCATTCCGATTGAATTTAATGGCTCAGAATAAAAAGAGCTTCAGAGACTATGAATTTAATGACAGGTACATTATCAATCCCTCATTAAAAGTAAACCTCACTGATAAAACAACTTTAACGGCAGAATACATTTATCAACGAGCTAAAATGTCTGAAGTTGGTTCCGCTTATGTATATAGTTTTGAAGGATATGGTACAAAACCAGTGGAATTTACAGTAACCGACCCTGGAATAGATCCTACTAAAATTACTAACAATACTGTAAACTTAAATTTACAACATAAATTTAACGAAAACTGGAAATTAACTACACAGTTAACTTATGTAAATGAGTATACTATGGGTAGTGATATCTGGCCAGGTAAATTTATATCTGACACTCAATTTATCAGAACACTCAATTTTTGGGAGGCAAGTAATGTAATGAAATTTGGACAGGCGTTTCTAAATGGTTATGTAAAAACCGGTCCTGTATCTCATAAAATTTTAGCAGGACTAGATTTGGGATCTAAAAAATATCTTGCTGATTGGTCAAGAAGTGGAGCATTAGATACAGAACAAAAACCATTTGATCTTAATTCTTCTACATACACACCACCTACCTCGTATCCTCATTTCGATAACCAAGGAAAATCTCTATTAGAAAGAGCCACACCATATGGAACAATTGAACAGGAGTATACAGGTGTTTATTTACAAGATGAATTAGGGTTCTTAGATGATGCTTTGAGATTAACTTTAGCAGCACGCTATACTAATGTTAAAGAAAATAGTTATGGAACAAAAACTGAAGCAAATAGGATTACTCCTCGCATTGGTTTGAGTTATTCCATAGATGCAAATACTTCAGCATATGCTCTATATGACCAAGCTTTTTCACCTCAGTCAGGATTATTCAGAGACGGAACTACAGCAAAACCAATCACTGGAAACAGTACAGAGATTGGATTCAAACGGGACTGGTTTGCCGGAAAATGGAATACAACTCTATCTTTATATAATATTAATAAAAATAATGCAATAGGAGGTGATCCTACTGATCCAACAGGAATTTTCTCAATCTTTCTTGGTAAAACGAGAGTACAAGGAGTAGAGTTTGATCTTAAAGGGGAAATTGTAAGAGGATTCAATGCAATATTTAATTATGCATTCACAGAAAATAAATTTACAGAAACAACACCATTAAGTAATAAGGGTGATAAAGTTCCTGGGTTTGCAAAACATACTGTAAATGGCTGGCTAAATTATACTTTTACACAAGGTGATTTAGAAGGTTTTGGGCTAAGCTTCGGAGGAACATTTCTGGGAGGAAGAAGTACATGGAATTGGGGAAGTACTAACGCTCCATTACAAATGAATGACTATCTTAAATTTGATGCAGGATTGTCTTGGGAAAATACAAAATTCAGAGTTGGTTTGAATGTATTTAATGTTTTCAACAGATATCTATATAGCGGAAGCAGCATTAACTTTACGATGGTAGATAATACTCAACGAGGAGGTTATTATTATCAAGCTGAAGCTCCGAGAAATTTCAGACTCTCAATAGGGTATAAATTTTAAATAAATAAAGGTTAATCGGTTTTTTCCGGTTAACTTTTTTCTATGCGTAAAAAACATCATCATAAGAAGAAACCATCCACTACAAAAAAGTGGTCTGCCCAGCTGCATTTGTGGTTCGGCTTATCTGTGGGTTTGATCGTATTCATTGTTTCCCTTTCCGGAACTTTATATGTTTTTAAGGATGAAATCCAGAATATAATCCGAAAAGATGCTATAGAACTCAAAAGAGAAACCATTCGGGAACAACCTTTACCAATTAGCCTTCTCCGTGAAAAAGTAACATTGGAACTTAACGAAAAATATCCTTTGAGTTCTGTTGAAATCCCAATGGATAAAGGAAAATCTTATGGTTTTTTATATTATAAAAAAGGGAAAAAGGGATGGAATTATTTTCAGGAAGTATTGATCAATAAGCAGGTTTTTGTTAATCAGTATACCGGTGAAATCCTGGCTGTTTATGATGAAAAATATGATGTCTTTACCATTTTAAAATATATTCACTGGAGTCTTCTTCTGAAATCGGATTGGGGAAAATATGTGGTGGGAATTCCGGTGGTTCTTTTTATTGTAATGCTGATCACAGGAATTGTATTATGGTGGCCTCAAAATAAAAAAGCAAGAAAAGGGCGCTTCTGGTTTAACTGGAAAAATGTAAAAACCTGGAAACGGAAAAACTATGACCTCCACAATGTTCTGGGGTTTTATTCCTCGTTTATTGCTTTACTTATGGCGATTACCGGTATTTACTTTACCTACCCTTACGTTAAAAATGCCTTCAATTTCACTTTATCCGGATCATTTGAACTTCCAAAAGAAAAGCAACCCAAGTCTCCGGATTCGCTACTGGCAAAAAACAATAGAGTTTTTGATCTGGCAGCCGATGAAACGAGAAAAATATATGCGTCTTCTTCAAGTTTCAGAATTCCTCTGAACGGAAAGAATAAAAAAGGAAAAGAACTGAAGAACATTCCGGTAACCATTTATCAGCAGGACGGAAGGTACAGCGAAAGAAATGTTCTCATATTCGATAAGTACTCCGGAAAACTATTGGCAAACCGACCTCATCAGAATTTATCTGCTGCAGAGAAATATTCCAATGCCAACTATGACATCCATACAGGTTCTTATTTCGGCCTGGCGGGAAAGATCATTTGGTTTATTGCAGGGCTTATCTGCACATCTTTACCTGTTACCGGATTTATGGTATGGTGGGGAAAAAGAAAGAAACAAGGGAAAAAAATATAATGAAAAAAGCTTTTTTATCAGTAGCATGCCTGGGAACAGTGACTGCTTTTGCACAAGTTAAAGATACACTACAAACCAGGAATGTTGAAGAAGTTGTACTTACGGCTTCAAGAAAAAAAGAAAATATCAAGGAAGTTCCTAGCTCTATTACCATTGTCGGGGAAAAGCAGGTACAATCTCAATTGACGGTTAATTCGGATATTACCAGTATCCTTCAATATACTGTTCCAAGTTTGGGACCAAGTTCGGGACAAACTTCCAATTCAGGACAAACCCTCCGAGGCCGCCAGGTATTGGTACTTATTGACGGGGTTCCACAGTCCACTCCACTTAGAAACGGAGCAAGGGATATAAGATCTATTGATCCGTCGGTTATTGAAAGGATCGAGGTTATTAAAGGTGCTTCGTCCATATATGGAAACGGAGCGGACGGAGGTATCATTAATTATATTACCAAAAGAAGCAGAGCGGATCAAAAGATTTCAGGTCTTTCACAGATCGGAATTACAGGTCAGCCTTATGGCGGGACATTAGGATTCAGGGCAAGCCAGCTTTTATCCGGAAAGATCACAGACAAATTTGATTATGTAGCTTCATTGGCTTACGAAAGAACGGGATACCTGAAGGATGCTGACGGTGTAAACCTCAGCCCTACCTACAGTACGGCAAAAATGGACAATTACAACGGAATGCTGAAACTGGGATATAACCTTACCCCTAATCAAAGAATTGAGGCTTCATATTTAGGATATGCTTCGAAATCAGATCTGGATTTAGGATTAAAAACCGGAAAATACGGAGTTACTCCAACAATCGGTGAAGGAAGGGGGAAAAATCTTGAAACTACTCCACAGGGAACACCAAGAAACCATAACTATAAATTAAGCTACGATAATAAAAACCTGTTTGAAGGGACATCATTGAATGTAAACCTTTATTATCAGGACTTCAGAACAGTGTATGGATACAGTGATACATTCCTGAACGGAGGGCAGTCCAACGTTATTTCCAAGAAAAAAGGTGCCCGTATTAATCTTGATACTCAATTGTGGAATACGAAAAACTCCCAGGCAGAAGTTATTTACGGAGTCGATATACTTAATGATCAAACCGTACAGAAGCTTGAAGATGGCCGTTACTGGACTCCGGACATGGACATGACCAACATTGCTCCTTTTGCACTTATTAAAATTGATCTTTTAAAAAAGCTTACCATTAAAGGAGGTGTCCGTTATGAGAATATAAAAGTTAAGGTAGGTGATTTCAATACTCTCTCATCCATTAAAAACGACGGCACATTCACAAAAAGTATTTTTGTTACCGGCGGAGACTTAAAGTACAACGCCTTTGTAGGAAACATTGGGGTGCGTTATAATATTGAAGATTATATCAATTTATTCGGAAGCTTTTCACAAGCCTATTCGATTAATGAACTGGGCAGGATCCTCAGGACATCTACGGAAGGAACTATACAAAACCTCGAAACCAAACCTATTATTGTTAACAATTATGAATTGGGAGCCACAGGTCAGATTTCCAAATGGATCAATTACGAAATTACATCTTATGTAAGTACTTCAAAATTAGGAGCTTCATTTGTTCAGAGCCCGGACCGTGCTTTAACCATTCAAAGGTCTCCCGAAGTAGTATATGGAGTAGAAGGATTTTTACATTTCACGCCTACCCGATGGATTAATTTCGGTGGAAGCTACAGCTGGATGGAAGGCATTACTTCTATAAAAAATGACGGGGATTATTCTGCAAAAATCAACAACAGCAGAATTTCTGCTCCGAAGGTCCTGGCTTATGTTCAGGTAAGGCCTGTGAAGGCACTATCTTTAGGACTTGATATGCTTCATGCCTTTAAACAGGACAGGTTCGAGCCTAATACAAAAACAGGATTATATGCTTACGGTGAAGGTCGGGTTCCGGATTACACTGTTTTCAATTTTAAGTCCAGCTATGAAGTCAATAATAACTGGAAAGTTTCTTTAGGAATAGAAAACCTTTTCAATAAACTCTACCAACCTTCTATCGCATGGTGGTCTGCAAGAGATAGTGACTTCATCAATTCTTTAGGGATGAGAGGAACTTTCATGATCGAATATAAATTTTAATTAATCTAAATAAAAGTTAAGTGTTATCTTTGCACGACTTTCTGTTACGATATGAAGAAGAAACATCACCATAAAAAAAAGCCCGGATTTTTTAAAAAGTGGTCTGCTAAACTGCATTTGTGGTTTGGACTGGGAATCGGCTTTTTAATTTTCATTATTTCCATCACCGGAGCATTATATGTTTTTAAGGATGAGATTGAAAACGTTACCCGAAAAGATGTTATCTATCATAACGAGCAAAATATAGATCAAAAACAGATCATGCCGATCAGGGTGCTGGAAAAATCAGTTACCGAACAGGTAAAAGAGAAATATCCTGTTCACTGGGTTAACATTCCTGTTGATAAGAAGATGTCATACATTTTCTATTGGTACGAACACAACACCGATGCCTGGAATTACTTTGACGAATATCCTGTCTATAAAGCGGCTTACGTAAATCCTTACACAGGAAAAGTTTTAAGAACGTATGACGAAAAAAACGGATTCTTCCAGATCGTAAAAATGATCCACTGGAGCTTTTTATTGAAACAGGACTGGGGAAAATACCTTGTTGGGATTCCCGTTATTATATTCGTCATCATGCTGATTACGGGGATCGTATTGTGGTGGCCTAAAAATAAAGCGGCGAGGAAACAACGTTTTTCTTTCAAATGGAAAAATATCAAAAGCTGGAAGAGAAAGAACTATGATCTTCACAATGTACTAGGTTTTTACGCCTCCGTTTTCGCTTTAATATTCTCTATTACCGGTTTATTTTATGCCTTCTTTTTTGTTCAGGCAGCAATCTATGTGATCTTTTCAGGAGGAAGTACCGTTTATCCTGATTTTTCCCATATCAAGACAAAGGCCCCGATAGAGCAGAGAACAGAAACCACACTCGATAAAATAAGCAATACTGTTAAAGAGAAATATCCGGATTCCTTTGGTTTTTCTATAGATCTCGGGCACGAACATATGGATGATCACGAGCATCCTAATTTTGAAGTATACGTAAAGCACCTATCCTATTCTTATCATAAAAGCAGCAGCTTAATTTTTGATGAAAACTCAGGTGAACTTCTTCACACTCACGATCCTAAAGACAAAAATTTCGGAGAAAAAGTAGTGGGAGCAAATTATGATATCCACGTCGGATCCATATTGGGGCTTCCTACAAAAATCATTGCCTTTGTTGTAAGTCTCATATGTGCCTCATTACCAGTGACTGGCTTCCTCGTATGGTGGGGAAGAAGAAAAAAGAAAACACCCAAAACGGCCTGAAAACTTTTTTTAATAAATTCTTCGTTAATAATCCATTAATACAATCTTTTTTATAATTTTAACCCTTTAGAATTATTAGAATAGAAAATGTCATTAATAGATTTATCAAAACATGTTGCCATAGGAATTGATATTGGTGGTACCAATACAAAGTTTGGAGTGGTAAACCACAGAGGAGAGGTCCTTGAAAAAGGGCATCTGAGAACGGATGAATATGAAAAGGTTGAAGATTTTATCGAAGCCCTGCATGAAAAGGTTCACCCTCTGATTGAAAAGTACGGCAATGAAAAAAATTTCGATGGCATTGGTGTAGGTGCTCCTAACGGGAACTATTACACCGGAACCATAGAGCAGGCTCCCAATCTTCCCTGGAAGGGAGTTGTTCCTTTTGCTGAATTAATGACAGCCAAATTCAATCTGCCTTGTACCATTACCAATGATGCTAATGCTGCAGCTTATGGTGAAATGCTTTTCGGAGCAGCAAGAGGAATGAAAGATTTTATCATGATCACTTTAGGGACAGGCGTAGGAAGCGGTATCGTGGCCAGTGGAAAGCTGATCTACGGACATGATGGTTTTGCCGGTGAACTCGGACATACCATTGTGAAACCGGGAGGAAGAAAGCATTGGAGTACCGGTTCTGAAGGAAGTCTTGAGGCGTATGCCTCCGCCACAGGAATTGCAATCACTGCTAAAAAAATGAGGGCTGAATTTCCTGAATCCCTGTTGAACCAGTATCCTGAAGAGGCGATCAATTCTAAAACGGTTCATGAATGTGCATTAAAAGGAGATCCTATTGCTATCGAAGTATTCAGATACACGGGACAGAAATTAGGGGAGGCATTGGCTAATTTTGTTATGTTCTCATCTCCTGAGGCGATTCTTTTATTTGGTGGAGTTATTAAAGCCGGAGATTTTATCCTGAAACCTGCAAAACTTCATATGGAAAGAAACCTTCTTTCGATTTTCAGAAATAAAGTTAAATTGGTTTTCAGCGAACTTGATGAAGCGGATGCTGCTATTTTGGGGGCAAGTGCCTTGGTTTGGGAAAAATAATCTGACGCTATTTAAAGATATAATCAAGCATCCTTTAAGGGTGCTTTTTATTTTGTCCTATATTATCCGGAATATTTGATTTTCGGCTCGCTGCAAATCACGAGCAATATGTACAAATTCTCATGACAGTTCCCGTAAAAAATGAAAAAGTTTTTCATATTTTTGATTAGCTTTTTGATATCCTTTATAGTATAGGATAGATAAAGAAACCGGTAATTCAAACAATCAACCTACAATGGATAACAATAATTTAGAACAGATTACTTTCGGCGGTGGATGCTTCTGGTGTGTAGAAAGCTGTTTCAACATGCTAAAGGGTGTAAAATCTGCAATTTCAGGCTATTCAGGAGGACATAAAGAGAATCCGACCTACGAAGAAGTATGTACAGGAAATACAGGTCATGCAGAAGTAGTACAGATCACTTATGATCCTAAGATCATTTCATACGAACAATTGATGGATGTATTCTTTTTCCTTCATGATCCTACACAGCTTAACAGGCAGGGAAATGACATCGGAACACAATACCGTTCTGTTATTTACTATAAAGATGATGCGGAAAAGCAAAAAGCAGAAGAAGCCATCAGGGTATCTGAAGCATCAGGGAGATGGTCCGGAGAATATGTTACCGAATTAACGAAATTCGATAAGTTCTGGCCTGCTGAGCAATACCACCAGGGGTATTACAATGAAAATCCTACACAACCTTATTGCAGTGCTGTGGTAGGCCCTAAAATTCAAAAATTCAAAAAACATTTCGGAGAACTGAACATGTTGAATGCTGAATAAAAAAATAAAGCGAAGAGAATAATCTCTTCGCTTTTCTTTGCAGAAAATAATCATTTATATGAGAAAACTAGTAACCCGGATTCTGTGTAAAATCATTTGATGCATCAAGTGTTGCCTGAGGAATCGGGAAAATTCTTCTGTAAGGTTGGGACGCTGACTTAGCCGTTCCCGGAAGATCGAATTTCCCAAATCTTATCATCGCTTTCCTTCTGTACATCTCCCAATACAGTTCATAGCCGGACTCTTTAAATAAAGTATTTGCATCAAGAGAAGCAATCGCAACACCCGGAGCATTATTGTATAAAGATTCGCGGGTCCTGCTGGTTCTTAATTTATTAACATCGGCTAACGCTGCTGCTATATTTCCATTTCTGAAATAGGCTTCTGCACGCATCATATAGATTGTTCCCAATCTGTATAATGGGACGTCCATTCCGCTTGTTCCGTTGTTTCCATAGCCCGGATCAAATTCAAATTTAAAATTTCTTACTCCTCTGTTGATCTGCGCCTGCGTAAATACAGCCTCAGAAGGGTTATCAAAATTTAGTTCAGGAGTAAAATCTGCAGCAAGCGTTGTGTTTTTTTCTGTAAACAACTTAAACACTTTAATTCTTCCATCTGCGGTCATATCGAAATTTCCATTTTGAAGAATTTTAGGCCCATATTGCTGACCCACCTGCAGTCCTCTGTTAAAATGAAACCATGGTTTTCCTGTTCCTTCCACTTTACTTGTTGAAGGCACGCTCACATCAGTTCCGTCATTTCTGAACCATGTTCCGTCTTCATATTGATAGGTTCTTTGAAAACGGGGGTCATCATGATTCCCGTTCCATGAGTAATAGAATTCAGGAGTGACACATGATGCATTTGTTCCTCTGTTATCCGGTGAAGGCTTCTGGCTCCTTTCCATTGACATATACGCTAAATCGTTATCCGAACCCTTGTCTGAACTGGCTATTTTTTTCTGAACAATAGTAAAGATCATCTCCTTGCTCGTATCATTATTGATATCAAAATTGTGAAAATAATTAGACTCTAAGCTAAAGTTAGGATTATTAATCAATAAGTTACAATATTCAATCACTTTATCCATATCATTTCCTCCCCCATTCACAGCCTGCTCTGTAAAATTGAAAGTACCTGCCGTTTTGTTTTTTAAAACTGCCCTGTTCAGGTACATATCTGCCAAAAGTGCATAGGCGGCTTGCTTTGTAAACCTTCCTGCATGGGTATTCTGAGTTTTAATATCTGCTAAATTGGGAATAAGCCCTGTTACTTCAGTGATTAAAGCATCAATTGTAGTATCTGCCTTTCTGATCACAATCGGGGCATTGATATTATCCGGATCCCTGTAAGGAGCTTGTCCAAATAAATCGATGGTTGTATAAGTATAATATGCCAATAATCCTTTTGCTTCTGCTAAAAATAATGCTTTATTGGCTCCTGTACTTTTGTTAGCGCTCGATATTGCCGTTAAAGATTTGGTAATCCCGAAGTTCAGCTGGTTCCATGTCGTTTTAACCACGTCACTGTTGGCATCCCAAGTAAATTCGTGCATAGCTCTCCACTTTCCTCCGTCTCCCCAGTCACTTCCTCTCGTAGGAAGAATGGCTTCATCCGTAGAATATTCCTGCAAAGCAAAAACACTTCCATGGTCCACAAAAGTTCCTTCGCCAAGCTGGCTGTAAGCAGCAGCCAAAGCAGCCTCTGGATCTGCAACTTCAGAACCCAGAACCTCATCGATTACTTTTTCATCCAGATTTGTACATCCCATTAAGGCCAATGCAGCAATGGATAAAATAATTTTATTAATATTTAAAAAATTAGATCTCATGATTTCTTTAACTCAAATTAAAATTTAACAGTTGCCCCCAAAATGAATGTTTTGGCAGACGGATATGTTGTATAGTCGATTCCCAGAGACTGGTTCCCTCCTACTTGTTTGTTCGTATCAACAAGAGGATCATATCCCGAATAACTGGTGATGGTAAATAAATTTTGTGCGCTTACGTAGAGATTAATGCTCTTTAAAAATTTCAGTTGTCCCATGTCGAAAGTATATCCTAGCCTTACGTTGTTCAAACGAAGGAAATCGGATTTTTCAAGATACAAAGAGGACAGTTGGGGCTGATTGGTGAAACTTGCTCCCGAATCGTAGAAATTTTTCAAAACATTCCTGTCTGAGGCTAGGTTATTGATATTCAGGTCAAGCGCCGTATTATTAACGAGATAGCCTCCGGTTTGTCCGATGAAAGAGAATGCAAAATCAAATCGCTTGTATTTCATATAAGAATTGATCCCGAAGGTAAAATTGGGTATAGCTCCTTCGAAAATTTTTCTGTCATTCTGATCGATTCTTCCGTCTCCGTTAATATCTTCATAGATATATTTTCCGTTGGCATCAACACCGAGATAATTCAACATATAGAAAGAACCCGCCTCATACCCGTTTTTGTAAATATTCGCCGTTACCCCGGAAAGCCCCGGTCCCGAAACTTCACCGGAGTAAATCGCTGATACCGGAAGATTTTTTACAACATTGTTCACTGTCGCCCCGTTCACATCAAGGTTCCATGTAAAATTTTCATTTTTGATGATCTCTGAACCTAAGCTGAATTCAAAACCTTTATTGACAATCTGTGCATCAACATTCTTCCAAACAGTGCTTGTTGGGCTCAAAGGTCTTGAAGGAATATTTAAAATAGGATCTTTCGTCGTCTTATGATAATATTCCAATGATCCGTACAATTTATTTTTCCATAGACTGAAATCTGTCCCAATATTGGTCTGCTCCACAACTTCCCATTTCAGGTCAGGATTTACCGTTCTATTGATGGCCACTCCGTTGATCAGATTTAAGTTATCATACAGATAATATCCCGCAGCTTGTGTTAATGAAGAACTCGCTTGTGTAATTTTGTTCGGAACTTCCTGGTTACCGGTTTGTCCCCAGCTACCTCTTAATTTTAATTCATTGATGATCTGAGAGTCCTTTAAGAAATTTTCATTGGAAACCGTCCACCCCACCGCAAATGAAGGGAAATATCCGTATTTATTATTTTTACCAAAACGAGTGGAACCGTCTGCTCGTAATGAAGCTGTTAGTAAATACTTTTTATCAAAATTATAATTTACCCTTCCGAAATAGGACTGCAATTCATTTTCCTGCGCATATCCCGCTCCGGGAATAAATGCCGTTCCTGAATATCCCGGATTAATTTCCGGTGCAATTCCCGCTCCCTGAGCAGCAATATCCTTTACTCCGAAATAAGTTCCTGTAGATTTGAATTTCTGATATGAAAAACCTCCCAGCAAACTGAAATTATGCTTATTTAAACTAAGATCATAGGTTAAGTAATGTTCCAACAGAATATTATAAGAATCAAGATTGGCCTGAACATACATTCCTTTGGGAGTTCTGTCGGTAATATTCGGATACATAGTGGTGTTTCTCTCCGACATTGTTTTATCGATCCCTAAATTGAATTTATAATTCAATCCCGGCAAGATCCTTAAAGTTGCCTCTGTATTTCCCAAAACCCTGAAGGTATTGGTCTTGTCATTATAAACACTTAACAGATATAATGGATTATAATGAGCGTTCATATTAAAATTAGTGAAGTTCCCGTTTTGATCATAAACAGAACGGGTTGGGTTCGCCATCAGGGCATGAATAATGACTTGACCATCCGATCCTGCATTACCTCCGTTCGGGATTCCTGTTTCCCTGATGTCACTTGCCGTAAGGTTTACTTTAACCTTTAGCCTTTTATTGTCAAAAAAAGACTCTTCTGCATTCAGACGGGCAGTTGTTCTTTTAAAACCACTGTTGAGAACAATACCGTCCTGATCCATGTGAGAAATGGAAGCAAAATAATTTCCTGTTTCCGTAGCTTTTGAAAATGATACCGAGTGATTCTGAGACACCGCGTTTCTATAGATCTCATCCTGCCAATCCGTATTTCCTCCGTGATCATAAAGCTTATCAACTCCGGCAGCTCTGTACTGATCTGCCGTTAGCAGATCCAGCTTCTTAATAACAGAAGAAAAACCAAGATAGGTATCATAGGTAAACATAGGTTCTCCTCTCTTTCCTCTTTTCGTGGTGACCAAAACAACTCCATTCGATCCCCGGGCTCCATAAATGGCAGCAGCCGAAGCATCTTTTAAGACGGTGATTGATTCGATATCACTGGTATTCAGAAAGTTTAATGGATTTTTTGCCTGTGCATTTCCTAAACCTACATTCGGGCTTGTTGCACTCACCGCATCATTACTTAAAGGAACACCATCTACAACAAATAAAGGAGTACTACCACTCCTTATTGAACCGATCCCACGAATAGATACGTTCACTCCGGCCCCCGGTTCACCGCTTGACTGAACTATACGAACACCGGCAATCTTTCCCTGCATCAGGTTATCCACAGAAATGTTCATTCCTTCTTTGAAGTTTTCAGCCTTCAACTGGCTGACAGCTCCTGTTAAATCAGATTTTTTCTGGGATCCATAACCTACTAAAGTTACCTCTTCGATAGAAGTTGCTGCTTTTTTGGATTTTAGCCGTACAGAAACAGAAGTTCCGTCGATCTTTATCTTCTGAACTTCATAACCGTCATAAGAGACTGATAATGTTTGTCCGATAGTAGCAGAAATGCTAAAATTTCCTGAAGCATCTGAGATGGCTGTAGCTCCCGTTTCTGCAACCATAATTTTTGCCCCCTCAACCGGTGATCCTTCCTGATCCAGAACAACTCCGGAAATCGTCTCATTTACCTGCGAGTAAACAGGGCTAATGGTCGTAAACCCCTCTGCATTGGCCTGATTGGCCACCAGAAAGATTAACGCTATTGGAATTAGCTTTTTAAATTTAAAAAAATTAATTTTGTGGTACATATCATTAAGTAAATTGTAATAAACATTTGCTTAGTAAAAAGCCGCTGTTGTTCCCGCAACAGTGGTTTTTTTCAACTCTTTTCACAGCTTATTTTCGGCATACAAAGTAAATTCATTTCCCCAAAAACTATTTTAACATAATATTATCTTAAGATCAACAAAATATAAATATCCCAAAATGAGAAAATAATATCGTTTTAACTTTCAGAGTCTTACAAACAGTATCTTTTACCGTATTTACATAATCTTAAAAATTTATTAACATAATATATAAATTATCTAAGGACAAGAGTCGCTAATTTCGCCATGACAAAATTTGAGTTATTATGAAAAAGGCTGCCGTTTTTCTGTTATCCTTATCACCCTATTTTTTGCTATGGGCACAGAGACAGAATCTGGATGATGTAAAGATGAATGAAATCCAGGTGATCGGCTCCCATAACAGCTATAAGAAAGCAATCCTTCCTGAGGTGTATGATTTTCTGGCAAAAAAAGATTCATTACATTCCCTGCCTAAAATTCAATACGAGCATATCGCGATCCCGGAACAGCTGGATTTAGGATTACGGAACCTCGAACTTGATGTGTATGCAGACAGCAAAGGCGGAAAATATGCCCACCCGAAAATTTTAGATCTTGTCAAAACAAAACAACCTTTTGATCCGGAAGGGAAAATGAAAAAGCCGGGATACAAAATGATCCATATTACGGATATTGATTATCAGACCTGGTATTACACACTTGAAGAGTGTTTAAAGGATCTTAAAAAATGGTCCGACGCACACCCTGATCACGACCCTATATTCATTACCCTGGAACCTAAAGATGGCGGAGCCAACACATTCGGAACCGAACCGGAGCACTATACAAGCCAATTATTCGATGACCTTGATAACGAGCTTAAAAAGTACCTCGGTAAAAACAAGATCATCACCCCGGATGATATTCGCGGATCCTATACCACATTGAACGAAGCAGTCCTTCACAAGAACTGGCCGACCGTAAAAAATGCCAAAGGAAAGTTTCTTTTTGTGCTGGATAACGACGGAGAAAACAGGGATCTCTATATCAAGGGACACGCTTCTTTATCGGGAAGGATGATATTCACTAATTCAGTACCCGGAACCCCGGAAGCTGCAGTATTGTTCAGGAATGATCCCGGTCCTGAAATCCGGGAACTCGTACTAAAAGGATATATTATCCGCACCAGGGCAGATGCAGATACTATGGAAGCGAGAGCCGGAGATTATTCAAGGTTTGAAAAAGCCAAAGCAAGCGGGGCACAAATAATTTCAACAGATTATTACTTACCCAGCAGGCTTTTTAAATCAGATTATAAGGTAAGTTTTGAAAATAATACTTATGAAAGAAAAAATCCGGTAAACGGACAATAATTACACAAGTTCACATTCATATCAAAGAAAAGCAGTCTTAGCATAAGGTTGCTTTCTTTTTATTTTAAAAAATCTTTTAATAACGAAGGTTTGAGAAGCATGATTCAGCCATTCAACATAAGATTCCTCTACAGTTTTTTTACTGATTGCTTTTTCAAATCAATTTCAAAATGATCAGCCGGATCTCCGTTTGAAAGCAGGGATAAGATCCTGAAGACAGATTTTAGCTTTAATATAAAAGGATCCTTCGATTGATTTTGCTCAAAAGATTTTACCAGAACCTGATATTGCATCCACCTTTCCTTCGAAATATCCTTTCGTGCAAGTTCATCAGCAGACTGGAATTTATACAGGTCGAACAACAGATCTTCAAGATTCCATTTTTTGAACGAATGTATATTGATATTTTTAGGCAATGTATATTTTGAATCCTCAGAAAGCAAAAGCAATTCTTTCCCTGATAAGGATTTCCCTTTTTCAATAAAATCCTTTGGCCAATCATCCAGGATCATCCGAAGGCGAACCAATTCCTTAAGATGAAACAACATAAAATCATGGTAGGACTTTGTTTTCAGGATTTCTTTATTCCACAGGAGCTTCCCCGGGATTTTTTGCAATGCTTTGTATTCCTTTTCGTATAACGGAAACAACTCATCAAAACGAGGGACTTCATGTAAAACTTCTGTCCTTACTTCCATTACATCCTGTGAATGAATGGTAAGCACTTTATAACCTGGTAAATAGGCTGCAAGAGAAGGAACCTGTATATTCACCAGCATCTTATCCCCTATTTTCCGTATCCCCGTATCATTGATATGCATGTGTCCTGCAAAATGAATCTGCAACCCGGCATCTGCAAAGTCTTTGGCTACTTCTTCTTCCGGAACCCTTTCCAGCTGCCATTTCTTCTCTCCTAAAAGATTTTTGATCTCATCTGTTGCCCCGTCATTAAAATCGATCATCGGGTAATGGGTAAAGGCAATCAGAGTTTTACCATTTCTTTCAGCTTCTTCTGCAATCTTCTTTACCCATTGGATCAAATGCTTTTTATGCGTCAGAACATTATTATATCCTATACTCGCTCCGTTATAATTTCCGGGATCATCCGAGCTTTTATTGAGGTTCTTGGGAATATAAGTGTTGCCATCAATAGCCATCATCCAAACCCCATTTACCGGTTCTACCACATAGCTTAAGTCAGGGACTGAAAATCCTTTGGAGACTTCATACATCCTGTTAGGGTAATTGGCACATTTCATTGCATGATCATAGGAGTAGCCGGAATAAGAATAGTTGGCAAAAGGAGTACTCCAATACAGATTCCCTTTTTGCGGGTAAAAACCGAAATCTTTAAGTTCATTCAAAATCTCGAGATACCCCGATTCTGCAATGTCCTTCGTAATAATATTCCTTTTATTTTTTGACAGGATTTTATTACTGTAAATCCCCAATGCATTTCCATCGCTTCCTAAAAAATCATCTTTCCCTCCATCCTGATAAAATGGGCCGACAGGATCATGATTTCCCGTTGTTATGTAAAAATTAATCCCATACTTTTCATGATACGTCCTCAGAATCCGTTGCAACCCGCGTATATTGTACGCTTGCCCGTCATCCGAAAAATCACCGGGCATGGCAACAATCTTAATTCCTTTCGCAGCAATATCATCCAGCGCTTTCAGAAAGGCAAAATAATTTTCATTAAAAACTCGTGTGGAATGCAATTGAGCATCCATTGTCCTCAAAATGGTTGCTTTTCCTGTTTTAGGATTAACAATCCCTTTAAAATCATGATCCGAAAAACTTCCATATACATCCTGAAAATGCACATCCGAAAGAAAAGCAATCTGCACCGGATTTTGTTGGGCAGATAAATAAGTAAAAGCAAAAAGTAAAGTGGAGAGAATTCCTTTTTTTAACATGGTAAAAATAACCCGAAAATTAGAAGATTATTTTTGGAATTGATTTAAGGGAATTTTAAATAATTGTGAAAAAAATTCATTCTTCCAATTTAGCATTTTGACCTGCATAATTCTCTAATATTCCTTCAGAAACATCTTTTAAAGCTTTTTCATTTTTAGGATGTTTCCCATAACTTGTAAAAAATTCTACATGATTTTTACTTTTATCATACCATACTTTACCTAAGCTATTATCAACATTAAGTGTATCAGGTCTATTAATCCGCTTAAAATATCTAAAATCATGTGGATTCATTGCAACCACTTTCAATTGAGGACCAAGATCACTGCTATCTGTGGCAATATATCTATCTCCATCCCAATACATATAATTCTTTTCCACATCAAGCTTGCCTCCAGACATAATCCCTAAAGAATGTATCATTCCATCATCGTATTTCTTATTATTTGAAAAAATAACCCCTCCTGTAACCAAAAAAATAACAAACGCCATTTCTACAAGCCCAAGCCCATTTTTCTTAATAAAATCTGGCATTGCAAGAATTGGCTTATTAATAATATTAATTACGATTCTAGAGACCGTTTGATTAATTGTGTATTCTATTGTTTTCCAGTCTAAACAATAATTTTTGAAATTATCATATCCTAAATAATTGCTTAAATCATCAAGGATTACAGGCTTAATATTATAATCTTTCTCACTTTCAACAATAGTTTTATAATAAGTCTCAAAGGTTTTATAGCTCAGGTTGACTTTAAAATCATCTAACAAACTTCTTTCTAGTGATTTTAGAATCCCACTAGGAGATTTCTCAGTTGTCTCATTTGATGCCTTTTCAAATACATCTTCCAGTAGCTTTTTTTTCTGGGATAAAAATTTTGACATATAGCAATAGTTTTTATTCGGAAAATTAAAGGGTTTATCAATAAAATCATTACGGTTTCCCGTACAAAAGTTTCCAAGAACTTTCCAAAAACTTTCTAACACACACTTTCTCCATTGTTGGATATTTGCTCCAGAAATCAATGACAGACAAAACGTTACAATAACAAATTTACAAAACTGATTTCTAAATCACCAGATAAAACGGAAGAAAACTCCGGGTTGGGAAGCAGATGTTTCTCTTCCGTTTTTGAAGGTTCTACTTCCCAAAAAATTTAAGAAGCGCTTCAAATTTTTTAACCGTGTAAAACTATCTGCGATCTGTTTCGCAGGGAAGAACACGAATGCTTTAACATTAAATTTTTTGACAAAATGATCGAGTTTATATTAATGCTATTAGGCTTAGCATTCCCAAATAATAACGCAAATACAGCAACAAGTAATGATAACAATTATCCAATTGTACAACCCGTAACACAAGGAGGACCTACAGATCCTATTGGAGGTGTAGGAGGAGATGGTGATACTAGCGGAGGAAGCGGACAAAAACCACCTCTTTAATTAATTTATATCCAAGAGCTGTTTCTTACAGCTCTTTTTTTTATTTTAGTATCAAATACTAGATTTTGAAATATTTATATTTTTTATGTTCCCTTTGCTTGCTTTATTCTTGTAAGAAAAATTCAGAAGTTAATTTTCCTGAAAAAAATTATAATAGTCATTTTTACAATTTAGCTAAAAGTTCAGACGATGAAAAAACAGCTTTTAAATACTTTAACTATGCTAAAGATGACTACTTGAATAAAAAAGATTCGCTAATGGCTGGAAAATCTCTTATTAATATGGCAATCATATTGTCAAATCAAGGAGATAACTATGGTAGTTTACAAACTTCAATAGAAGCGAATAAAATATTAAAGAATTCAACAAGTAAAGAAACTTTTGCCTCAAATTACAATTGTATGGCTATTGTTTCTGAAAATTTAAGACAATATGACAAGTCTATAGAATATTACCAAAAGGCCATAGAATATACATCTGATACAATTATTAGACTAGCATACTTAAATAATATTGGAAACTCATATTTGTTAAACAAAAATTATCTAAAAGCTTTAGAATACTTTAAACAAGTTCTTAAGAATAAAAAATCAATAATTAATAAAGTTGACTATGCGAGAGTTATAAATAATTATGCTAAGGCAAGTTATTTAATAAATCCCAATTACAACCCCATCCCAATTTATGAAAAATCACTGCAGATAAGAATAAAAGAAAAAGACTTGCAGGGGCAAAATTATGTTTTAGCCAGCTTTACAGATTTCTATCAGAATAAAGATAATCAAAAAGCATTATCTTATGCATTACAGAGATATTCTGTAGCCAAAGCGATGAAAAATCCAGATGATCAATTGGAAACGCTACAAAAACTGATAGTTTTAGATCCTACAAATTATCTAAAGTATTTTAATCAATTTCAATCCATAAATGACAGTACACAAATTGCGAGAAGCTCTTCTAAATATCAATTTGCACTGATCCGCTATGAAACGGAAGAAAAAAATGCAGAAAACATGAGATTAAAAGCGGATAAGGCACAAAAGGATAGCTTATTTTTTAAACAATCAATCATTCTTTTAATTGTCATACTAGCTTTAGTCATTACTATTGTCTTATACCGAAAAAGGCAAATAAGGTTAAAACAAGAAAACGAATTAAGAATAAAAGAAAACCAACTCAAGCTCTCCAAAAAAGTACACGATGTAGTAGCAAACGGTATCTATCAGGTAATGACCAAGATTGAAAACCAGGAAAGCTTTAGCAAAGATGAGGCGCTTGATGAATTGGAATTTGTTTATGAAAAATCAAGGGATATCTCCTATGAAAAGACCGATCTTACTAATAACGAGAAGAATTTCAATGAAAAAATATCGGAACTTATAGGCTCCTTTAATAATGATACTGTAAAAACCTATCTTGCCGGAAACGATGCAAGCATATGGAAGGGATTACAAGAATCAACCCTGACAGAAGTATACCAGATTGTACGTGAATTACTCGTAAATATGAAAAAACATAGCCGGGCAGACCGGGTGGTTTTCAGATTTGAAAGGGAAAATGAATTTATCAAAATTTACTATACCGATAATGGAATTGGCATTCCCGGAGATATTATATATAAAAATGGGCTGTCGTCTACGGTTTCCCGTATAGAAACAATCAAAGGAGAAATTATTTTTGACACCAAAACCGAAAGAGGATTGAAGATCAACATTTCATTTCCTGTTTCCTAAAAACTAAAAAGAATGTTCAAAAAAATTTTAATCGCTGAAGACCATGAAAGTATTAATCTTTCGGTACAAAAAACACTGGAAGACCTCAACATTCCGAATGTTGATTATGTATATTACTGTGATGATGCATTGGCAAAGGTTCATAAATCCATTCGGGAAAATGAACCTTACGACCTGTTGATCACTGATTTGTATTATGAAGAAGATCACCGGCAGCAAAACATTAAAGACGGAAGAGATCTTATCCAACAAATAAAGGCACTTCAGCCTTCCCTTAAAGTCATTGTCTTTTCCGCCGAACACAAATCCGGAATCATCGATTCTCTTTTCAAAGACTATCATATCAATGGATATGTTCGTAAAGCAAGAAACGATTCCAAAGAGCTGAAAAAATCAATTGCATCTGTTTACATTAATGAAAATTATCTGTCTCTTGATTTAAAGCAGGAAATAAAAAAACTAAATAGTTATGAGTTTTCTGCGTATGAAATTACACTCGTTTCCCTTCTTTCAAAAGGAGTTCTGCAAAAAAACATTCCTGATCTCCTACAGGAAAAAAACATAAAACCTAACAGCTTAAGCAGTGTTGAAAAAAAATTGAACAGCTTAAAAGAAGATCTTGAGGTAACCAGCAACGAACAACTGGTTGCATTTTGCAAAGACATCGGAATTATTTAAAAAACAAATTTTCCATCCCGATTTAATATAGCCTTTCATTTTTTTGAAAGGTTTTTTTGTTTTTTGCCCGTTTTACGGATTCCCGTAAGGATTGGTTTTGAAAGGGTTATACTTTTGGAATGTTAAATAAAAAACAATCATGGGAAAATTTGTAATTACTCAGAGAATAAACAATGAGTATCAATTCAATCTTAAGGCTGGAAACGGAGAAATTATCCTGACCAGCGAAGGCTATGTTCAGAAAGCCTCCTGTCATAAAGGAATAGAGTCTGTAAGAATCAATTCAAAGGACGATTCCAGATACGACAGAAGAGAGGCTGTAAATGGTAAAGATTATTTCGTCCTGAAAGCCAGAAATGGGGAGATCATAGGAAAAAGCCAGCTCTACAGCTCAAAAACAGCAATGGAAAATGGAATTCACTCTGTAAAATCCAACGCTCCAACCGCAGAAATTATTGATGAAACCCTTAAAAACTAAAAGCAATGGATCTTAAAATAAAACTAGAGCAGCTGCATCAGAAAGTAGTAGGATTGAAGGACCAGATCAATACGGAAGAAGCGACCAAAAATGCTTTTGTAATGCCATTCATACAGATTTTAGGTTATGATATATTTAATCCTACAGAAGTGGTTCCTGAGCATATTTGTGATATCGGAACCAAAAAAGGAGAAAAAGTAGACTATGTGATAAGACACAACGACAATCCTATTTTTATCATTGAATGTAAGCATTGGAAAGAAAGTGCAGATGCGCACAATTCACAGCTCCACAGATACTATCATGTTTCAAAGACCCGGTTTGGAGTGCTAACCAATGGGATTGTATATAATTTTTACACCGATCTGGAGAAGCCTAATATTATGGATGAAAAGCCTTTTTTTACCATCAACATTGAAGATCTCAAAGACAGTTCGATTAAAATTCTCGAAAGCTTTACCAAAAAAGACTACAATCTGGAAAGCATTTTAGATTCTGCTGAAGCATTAAAGTATATCAAAGCGATCCGGAGAGAATTTGAGAAAGAAATTGAAAACCCCTCTGATGAGTTGGTTAGGCTGTTAGTCAATCGCTTTTTCGAAAAACCTTTAACCGCGAATAGAATGATTTCTTTCAAAGAGTACACAAAGAAAGCTTTGACAACATCAATCAATGAATCCATAAGTTTCAGGCTCAAATCTGCATTGAGCATTAACGAACAGATTGAAAAAAGGGATGAAGCTGTAAAAACACCACAATCTATTGATGAAAACAATGATTCTAAAATTGTAACAACCGAAGAAGAACTGGAAGGGTTTCAAATTGTAAAGGCTATCCTGCGAGAAAAAGTCGAATCATCAAGAATTGCTTATCGGGATACTCTATCCTATTTTGGAATTTTATTCGATGACAACAATAGGAAACCTCTTTGCAGACTACATTTTAATACCTCAAATAAATACCTGGAGCTATTTCATAACGGGAAAGATTCCGGAGAAAAGATTTTATTAGGTACCCTCGATGAAATCTACAATTTCAGAAATGAACTTCACAAAACACTTGAAAATTATAACTGATGAAAAAGCTGTTTTTACTTATTATAATCCCAATCATCATTTTTCTTTTACATTCTTGTTTTAAGGCAAACGATAATATTGGGCACGATGGAAGATGTACGGGGTCTGCCTATTGTACAGCTTGTTCAAATTGTTCCGGTTGTGGACATTGTGCAGGAGGTGGTGGAACCTGTGGTGTTTGTAAAGGAGAATCCTCCAGAAAAAAATCTTCTTCAAAGAAAGACAAACATAAAAGACCAGGAGATAATGATTCTTATTCTTCAAAAAGAGGTAAATCTACCAAAGCTCCTTCAGTTTTTGTGAATGAAATCAATATCAATTCTGGCAGATACAGAACAGGAACTGCAATTACCTACATATATGAAAAACCTTCTATCCAATCCAAAATAATAGAAACTATTCCTAAAAACGAAAAGCTGATTCAGCTTTCAAAACAGGATTCTTGGTATAAAGTGAAAGTACAGAAATCAGGAAAAATAGGATATGTATATTATAAAAATGTGAAATAACTAAAAACAAATATCTATGAATTTAAAACAATTTTTAAACGAAGAACAGGATCCTAAAGCTGTTGAAAAGCTCCTTGAAAAAATTAACAGCCTTCTTACTTCACAAGAGTTTGTTGAATATATTGCCGTTCAAAAAAAGCCGGCTTTTAATTTATCTCCGGACTGTATTGCTCTTACCAATAGGAGAGTTATTTTTTGTAGACCCAAAAATTTCGGTTTATCAATGGATTTTCAGGATTACAGTTGGGTAGATGTTGCAGACTGTCATATTAAAGAAGGTATTCTTGGGGCTACTTTCATTATGAAAACTGTAGGAAACCTAATCAACATGATGGACTATTTACCAAAAGCACAAGCAAGAAAACTCTATCAATACGCTCAGGAAATTGAAGAACAAATGAGAGGTGTGAGAAGAGAAAAAGATTTAGAAACAAGAAGAGCTTCTGCTGGAGGAGGAGTAACTGTAAATAACACGACACCTATTATTGCCCAGCCACATCAATTCCAACAACAACAACAACAACAACAACAACAACCTTTGTTGATAGAAAATGAAGATCCTTTTGCCATTTTGCAAAAATTAAAAGGCTTAGTACAAACCGGAATTATTTCCCCGGAAGAGTTTGAAGAAAAAAAGAATGAAATCTTATCAAGAGTTTAGAAATTATGAAATCAAAATTTACCACAGCCATGCTCGCTCTCTTTTTAGGGGGGTTGGGCATTCATAGATTTTACTTAGGCCAAAATACATTAGGAATATTCTATCTTTTATTCTGCTGGACTTTTATCCCGGCACTCATTGCCTTTATTGACTTCATCGTTTTCATTTTCATGTCTGAAAATAGTTTCAATTACAAGTACAACCTTACTACAGGATTCTAAAAACTAAAAAAATGAAACTATTTCTCACCTTCTGTGCAATATGTTGTTTTGTAGGTGTTTTTAGACTCCCTATTGAATATTACACCTTTCTCCGGGTTTTAGTCTCTGTTGGAGCACTGATTATCATCTATAGTTTTTTGAACAATAAGCAATACAACTGGGGAGCAATATTCATAGTAATACTGATCATTTTTAATCCGGTTTTTCCCATTTATTTATATAGAAAAAGTATATGGATCCCTATTGATACCATTACAGGAATCCTTTTTCTCCTTATAACGTTTGCTGAAAAACTGGATTTTAAAAAGGAAGAAGAAACTACCGAAGAAATTCCAGAACATAATAGACAAGTAAGATCTCCTTCACGAGATATCATTATTAATCCTAAAAAGACCAAAGAAGAACCAACCAATGGAAAACAATCAAATAACTGAAAATCTCAAAGCTCACTTCTTAAGGCTTTATCAAATGGCTATTTGTGATGATGATTTCAGTGCTCTTGAGCTGAAAATGCTTTACAAATGTGCTGAAGAAAGAGGAATATCTTCAAAAAATCTGGATGATATTCTGCTGAATCCTATCAATTTTAAATCTCTGGTCCCACAAACCATTGAGGAGAAAGTTGATTACCTATATGATCTCACTGTGATGATATGGGCAGACGGCGTCGTCTCTCCAAACGAGTATTCCGCTATGGAAAAGTATGTACTTATGTTCGGTTTTCTGGAAGATAATGTAACAGATATTGTTGATTACCTTATCGAAGCAGTAAAAATCGGAAAGAATAAAAGTGACATTTTATACGAATTAAAAAACTAAAACACTATGGACACCATCAGCATAAAAAATTTATTCAAACTGAAATCAGTTCCAATTGAAACACCCAAACAGGAAGCTCCCAAAGACACCGACTCTAAAGTAGAAACAGAATCTCCTGAAGAAAGCAGAAAAAGAACTTATCACGAAGCCGGTTACAGGGACAGCTCCAGAACAAATGGAAATCATTCCACACTATCAATCTGCCTTGATGCCGTATACTCAAAGTTTCAAAATGAGGAAAAAGAGATGGTTGAAAAACAGCAAAAGCTTAAGGAGTCTTATATCAATGAGCAAAAAAACAGAGAAACTGAGATCAAAGCTCTGACTGTTTCCCAGGAAACTAAAGAAGAACAGCTAAAAAATAAAAACAAGGAGGTCGAAAATCATCAAAACACAATTGAGGCCCTAAAAGCTGAAATACTGGATTTACCTAGAAACCCCGAAAAACACAATGTAAAAGCAACAAAAGGAGCTTCCACTAAATTCTGGATTGGCGCATTCCTTCTCATTCCTATAAGCCTTTACTTGATCACATTCTATATTTCAACTTCTTACTCCGCTTTCTTTAAAAGTTTTGATGCTAAAAGTACGGTGATACAAAGTGTTTTGGACGCACAAGCATTCAGTAAAGCATGGAACGCAGGAGCTATTGAAGGAGCTTTTGTCACTTTAATTCCATTTGTATTTCTTGGACTAGGCTTTCTCATTCACATGTTCAGCGAGAATAAAACAACAGCGAATTATATTAAACTTGGACTATTATTCGTAGTTACATTTGTTTTCGACTCCATTTTAGCATATGAGATTGAATCAAAACTGTATGAATTAAATAAAACATTTAATTCCCCTGATTTTAATCTTAAAATCGCTTTTACTAAAATACAGTTTTGGGGAATTATTTTCGCAGGATTCATTGTCTACATTATCTGGGGGTTGGTATTTGATTTTGTTATGAAGGAGCATAAAGAAAAAGATAAAATCAAAAATGAACAAGAAATCAGACAAAAAAACGTGCTTTTCCTTTTAGAAAAAATCAATGTCCTGAAAAAAGAAATTGAAGAAATTCTGGGAAATATAGGTACCACAAAAGAATTAATCATTAAAACCCGTGGGAGAATTGAAGAACTTCAGAATATTATTGATGGAGTCATCATTCCAACCAAAGATTACAAGTTATACGCCTCAGAGTATGTCCAGGGTTGGATTACTTTTATTGGAGAAAAGATAGCTGTTTCCAAAACAGAGAAACAAACGATGATCGAAAGCTGTATTGAGACCTATAATATCAATCTGGAAACCGTAGGAGCTAATTCTGATAATCAAAATTTAGTATACCTGTCTTCTTTATAAATCGAAAGCCATGAAAAAAATAATATACTTATTAATAATCATCTCTTTTGTTTCTTGTTGCAAAACTGAAAGTGGTTCTTCCGATGAAAGAAAAGATAGTATTCAAACTGATCTGAATAACTTAAATGTTAGCATTTTAATTGATTTATCGGACCGAATCGATCCCAAAACCAACCCAAACCCATCAATGGAATATGCTCAGAGAGATGTGGAATATATCAAAACCATTGAAAAAGGATTTCTCAACCATATTAAATCCAAAAGAATAATCACTTATGATGATCAGATGCAGATCTTCTTTAATCCTGAACCTTCCGATCCAAAAATGAACGAACTGACCAAAGAACTAAAGGTATCTTTTGATAAAAATACAAGCAAAGATTATTTTAGTTCTGTCGAAAAAAAATATTCTGAATTGCCTTCTAATATTTATCAATCAGCCATTAAAGATGATAAATACGTTGGTTCTGACATTTGGGAGTTCTTTAGAAATAAAGTAAAGGATTATTGTATCAAAGATGATCGAAGAAATATTCTTTTTATTCTGACTGACGGCTACATGTATCATGAAGATTCCAAGTTTTCACAAGAAAAGAAGACCTCTTATCTGACATCAAAATTAATAAAATCATTTCATCTTACCACAACAGATTATAAAGCAGAAATTGAGAAAAATCATTTGGGCTTTGTAAAGGCCAATGATAATCTGAATAATCTGGAAGTAATTGTTTTGGGAATTAACCCTGAAAAAGGCAATCCATTCGAAGAAGCAGTCATCAAAGAATACTGGGAAAACTGGTTCAAAGAAATGAAAGTCAAAAATTACCAGATTAAATCAGCAGACCTTCCTTCTAATCTGGAACCGATTATTTTAAAAGCTATTAAAGGATAAAAACTAAAAAACACTCAACATATAACCACAAAAAAAGCGAAGATAAGTCTTCGCTTTTTTATTTTCTGATCATTTCCGTATGCGGAATATCATCCTCCAGGTATTTTTTCCCGGTATCAATAAAACCAAACTCAGAATAGAAACGCAACAGGTAATCCTGTGCAGAGATTTTGATCTCCGAAGTATGAAACCTGTTTTCAATGGTTTCAACCGCATATCTTATCAATTGTTTTCCTAAGCTTTTTCCTCTTGCTTTCTCAGTAGTCAGTACCCTTCCGAATGAAGTTTCATCATATTTAATGCCTTTATCAAAAACCCTGCAATAGGCAAGGATCTCACCGTCTTCCTCCGCCCAGATATGAATACCCTTCTGGTCATAATTATCCAGATCAGGATAAGGGCAGTTTTGCTCGATCACAAAAACATCAATACGCGCCTTTAAAACTTTATAAAGCTCAGGAACGGTGAACTCATCAAAAGTTTTTATTTTCCAGATTATATTACTCATCAAAGTTTACGCTATTATTTTTTAAAAATTCGTTGGTGGTCTGGATGAAATCCAGAATTTTGTCGCCTCCTTCCTTCTTTTCTGCTGAAGTAATGTACAGTTCCGGCAGGTCTTCCCAGGTTTTGTGAAGCTCAGCTTTATAATCCTCCACATTTTTTATAACAACATTAGGCTTCAGTTTATCTGCTTTGGTAAAAACAATTGAAAAAGGAACTCCGCTCTCTCCACACCATTGGATAAACTCTAAATCGATTTTCTGAGGAGTGTGTCTTGAATCCACCAAAACAAAAAGGTTAACCAGATTCCTTCTGTTCAGGATATAATTGGTGATCAGTTTTTCAAAATCTTTTCTCTGAACCTTTGAAACTTTAGCATATCCGTATCCCGGCAAATCGGTAAGATACCAGCTTTCATTGACTAAAAAATGGTTGATCAGCTGTGTTTTTCCCGGAGTTTGTGAAGTTTTTGCCAGATCTTTATGATTCATCATTGCATTGATCAATGATGATTTACCCACATTTGATCTTCCTATAAAAGCATATTCGGGAATATTGGGCTCCGGGCATTCCTGCCATTTCCCGCTACTTTTGACAAATTCTGCTGTTTTAATTACCATTTTTGAATTATTTTAAGAAAAACAAACCATTAAGAGCTATCTTAATGGTTTAAGTTATTTATACTTTATCTTTTAACCAGCTGTAAAGAATTTCATTGAATTCATCTGGTTTTTCCATCATTGCTGCGTGGCCGCATTTATCTATCCAGTACAGATCGGAATTAGGAATAAACTTATGCATATCTTCTGCCACCTCAGGAGGTGTTACATTATCCTGCTTTCCCCAGATCAGACACGTAGGTGTCAGAATTTTAGGGAGATCATTCAGCATGTTGTGTTTGATAGCACTTCTGGCAAGCATTACCGTTTTTATTCCTTTCATTCTGTCATTAACAACACCGAAAACCTCGTCCACGAGATCCTCTGTAGCGACTGCAGGGTCATAGAAAACTTCCTCCGTTTTCTTCCTTATATATTGTCTGTCACTTTTTCTCGGAAAGCTGTCCCCGAATGTTCTTTCGTATAATCCGGAACTTCCCGTTAAAACAAGATTTTTTACAAGATCAGGCCTTGCCAAAGCTAAGATAAGCCCGACATGACCGCCCATCGAATTCCCGACAATAGTTACCGGTTCCGAAATATGGCTCTCTATAAACTTGATAATATATTTTGCGATAGTAGTAAGATTGGTATTGAGTACCGGCAAATCATAGATTGGCAATTGAGGCACATATACCTTAAATCCTTTCTCCGAAAAAAAATTCACCATCTTATCGAAATTACTCAAACCACCCATTAACCCGTGCAACAGCACCAATGGATGTCCTTCTCCCGCTTCTACAAAAGTATATTTCTTTTCTTTTTTTGTACTAAATATCATAAAACGCCTTAATAAAGCCCTGCAAAAATACAAATTAAACCTCAAAAATATTTTGATATTCCTAATTTAAGATAAAAATAATATAATAAAGGCTTTTTGCCGATCTTTTTTAACATCCTTTTTGTTATGGGCAAAATAACACCAATTCCAATATCCAAAATATCAACCACTTACCCCTGCGGTCTTCAATCTTTGATAAAACTTATTAACATTGAGTCAAAAAGTGGGAAAAAGTGGGAAGTTTTGGAAATAATTATATAAATTTGTCCCAAATGAAGAATTTCATTGGAACATATGAGTGTAAAATAGACGACAAAGGTCGCTTAAAAGTCCCTGCATCGCTGATCAAGCAGATGGAGAACTTTGACGATAAAGCCTTTGTAGTCAAACGCTCCGTGTTTCAACCCTGCCTGGAAGTTTATCCTATGAATGCATGGGATCAGCTGATGGGCAAAATTAATAAACTAAACAGATTCATTAAAAAGAATGCTGATTTCATAAGAATGTTTACAGCAGGAGTAAAAACTGTAGAGTTGGATAACGCCGGAAGATTACAGATTTCCAAAGACCTTACCCACTTCGCAAATCTTCATAAAGATATTGTGATCACAAGTGCCGGGGAATTATTTGAAATCTGGGATAAAGAAGCTTACGAGAAAGTGATCTCTACCAACGAAACCGATTTTGCAAGCCTTGCTGAAGATGTGATGGGCTCTTTCGATGAAGAATAACTACGCTGCTAAAAAGGCGCAAAACACAAATTAAAACATGTATCATAATCCCGTTTTGTTGAAGCAAAGTGTTGATGATTTGGTTACGAATCCAGACGGAACATACGTGGACTGTACTTTTGGTGGCGGAGGTCATTCAAGAGAAATACTGAGCAGGCTCTCGGAAAAAGGAAGGCTATTCAGTTTTGATCAGGACTTAGACGCTCTTAAAAATAATATTGATGATCCGAGGTTTACCTTGATTAATCAGAATTTCAGGTTCCTGGAAAATTCCTTACTGATGTACGGAGTTTCTCAGGTAGATGGAATATTGGCGGATCTGGGAGTATCATCGCATCAGTTTGATGAAGCGGAAAGAGGATTTTCTACGAGAAGTGATGCCCCGCTGGATATGAGGATGAATGTAATGCAGAGCCTGGATGCCAAAAGGGTGATCAATGAATATGAAGAAGAGCAGCTGGCAGACATATTTTACTACTACGGTGAATTGAGAGAAGCACGTAAACTGGCGAGGGATATTGTTCATCACAGAAAAAGTAAAATCATCAATACAACGGAAGATCTGAAAAAACTATTCAGCTATCTTCCCCCGCATAAGGTTAATAAATTTTATGCACAGCTTTTCCAGGCAATAAGAATCGAAGTAAACCAGGAGCTTGAGGTTTTAAAAGAAATGCTCGTTCAGGCTTATCAGATCTTAAAAACGGAAGGAAGACTGGTGGTTATTTCATACCACTCCCTGGAAGACCGTCTTGTAAAAAGATTCCTTAAAAACGGAATGTTTGAAGGGGAACCGACGAGGGATATTTATGGAAATTATAAAAAGGCATTCGAACTGCTGAAGAGTAAGGCAATCATTCCTGATGATAAGGAGATTGAGGAAAACTCAAGAGCAAGAAGTGCAAAAATGAGAACAGGAATAAAAGTATAAATGGTTAGAAATAAGGAGTAACACCCTTATTATCAATTATTAATCATCATTTATCAATAATAAATTGGCTAAAAGAACGACAAATCGCCCACAAAAGAGATTAACTTTTATAGACATTATAAAAGGGAATTTTCTCAACCGTGATGAGATAAAAATACATTACAAGTATTTCTTATTGCTTTTTGTACTGATGATGGCCATGATCTATACCAATCACCTGGTGAACAAAAAGATCAAAATTGTAAATGCTTTAAAAGAAGAAACAGAAGAATATAAATCCCGAAACGCTTATGCCCAAAGTAAGCTGATTAAGGTAAAAATGGAATCAGAGCTCGGAAAAGAAGTAGCACGGGATTCTTTAATGACACTGGAAAACCATCCTCATAAACTGCTAATAAAATTGGATAGTACAGATGCAAAAGCAAAATGAATACGATAACAAACGTAAAAAAACGTTAAGGTGGGGCTACCTCTTCGCAGTGGTAGCTTTGTGCGTGTTTGTACTTTTTTTAACAAGAATCGTTATTCTCCAAAACACTAATGTTCAGGAAATTAAAGACGACTACATCAATAAAAACTATCGTGAAGCCACTTTAAAGGCTGCCAGAGGGAATTTATTTGCATCAGATGGCTCTATTCTCGCAACTACCGTTATGCGTTATGATATCTATCTTGATTTCAAAACAATAAAGGATACGGTTTACAGTAACAATATCGGTGCATTAACGGATTCACTAAGCAAGATGTTTGGAAAACCAAGAAGTGAATTCAGACAGAAATTTGACGAACAGAAAAGAAAGAAAAATCAATACTATACACTTGCCAGAGGCTTGGATTTTGATGAATACGACAGGATCAGAAACTTCCCGATCTTTAAGAAAGGAAAGAATAAAGGTGGGTTTATCGTAGACAGAAATTATAAAAGAGAACTCGCAACTTCTGAAATTGGTGCAGGTACCATCGGAATGGATAACAGTGAGTACAAATCCGGTCTGGAAGGAGCTTTTTCAAAATACCTGACAGGCACCGACGGGAAAAGATTGGAACAAAGAATCAATTCTTCGCAGTGGAAGCCTATTGATTTCTGGAAGGTTCAGGAACCCGTAGATGGAGAAGATGTATATACGACCTTAGACCTTCGAATCCAGGACATTGCACACTCAGCTCTTGAAAAGCAGCTCGTAAATTTTGAAGCAAAACACGGTACTGTAATTGTCATGGAAGTAGGAACCGGAAAGGTTCGTGCCATGGTAAACCTTCGAAGAACAGATTCAGGAGAGTACGAAGATGCTTATAATTATGCTTTAAAAGATAATATCGAACCCGGATCAACTTTCAAAACCATTTCACTTTTGGCAGCAATGGATGACGGATTCATCGATGATAACACAACGGTAAATGTAGGAAACGGAGTATGGACCTATGCGAAGCAAAGAATTTCAGATGGCCACGGAGGAGGAACATACGACATCAGTGACGTTCTTGCGAAATCCAGCAACGTAGGAACTGCCAAACTGATTACGAAATACTATGCCGATAAGCCACAGATATTCCTTGATCACCTTAAGCGCTGGAAATTATTTGATAAAATGGATATCGAACTTCCAGGCATTACAAAACCTAAGATCGTAACTCCACAAAATAAAAGATGGAACGCAGCAACACTTGCCTCGATATCTTTTGGATATTCTTCGAACATTAACTTATTACAATTAGCAACTTTCTACAACGGGGTTGCTAATAATGGTAAAATGCTTAAGCCTTTATTCATCGATAAGATCATGAAGGATGGTAAAATAATGTATCAGGCCAAGCCGGAGGTAATGGTCAGCAAAATGGCTTCTGAGAAAGCAATTAAAATGATGACCAATGCTTTGACAAAAGCCGTGGAAAAAGGAACCGGACGAAGTATTTTCACTCCGAATCTGAAAATGGCAGGAAAAACAGGGACCGCCAGATTTGAGTACTGGCTTCCGGGCCCGATGAAATACCGTGCCTCTTTTGCAGGATTCTATCCAGCTGATAATCCGAAGTATACCTGTTATGTAATGATCAGTGAGCCGAATACGGCAAAAGGATTTTACGGAGCGACTGTTTCAGCCCCGGTTTTTAAAGAAATTGCAGGAAAAACATTCCTGAAGACGCCTCAGAATATTGAAAAAGAAATGCTTGTTGACAAAAAGGTAAACCTCAATAAAATGGTGGAGCCTAATGTGAAAGTAGCAGTAAATGATAAACAAATGCCTAACGTAGTAGGATTAATAGGTAAGAATGTGATTCCACAACTGGAAAACCTTGGATACCGTGTAGACTACAAAGGAGTAGGAAGAATAAAAGAACAGTTTCCTTTGGAGGGAACTACGATCAGTAAGAACCAGAGAATTTATTTATCTCTTCAGAATTAAAAATAAGCATCAGAGAAATGCAATTAATTGAATTATTAAACAGAATCCCAACTTTAGAAATTCACGGCGACAATACCCGTGAAGTTTCGGAGCTGGTATTCGACAGCAGAAAGGTTACAGAAAATTCTCTTTACATCGCAGTAAAGGGAACGGTTGCAGATGGGCATTCATATATTGCATCTTCTATTGAAAAAGGAGCAAAAACGATCGTTTGTGAAGTATTGCCCGATCAGCTGAATGAGGATGTTACCTATGTAAAAGTAAAAGATTCTTCGAAAACCCTGGGACATCTGGCCTCAAACTTTTATGGAAATCCTTCTCAAAACCTGAAACTCATCGGCGTTACCGGAACCAACGGAAAAACATCTGTTTCCACATTGCTTTTTGATGTTTTCAAAAATCTGGGCTATGAATCTGCATTGCTTTCAACTGTTGAAATCAGAATAGGCAGCGAAATAATTCCGGCCACACATACTACCCCGGATATTATTACGATCAATCAGGTTTTAGCTAGGGCCGTAGAAGCAGGTTGCGAATTTGCTTTCATGGAAGTAAGTTCTCATGGAATTTCTCAAAACAGAATTGAAGGACTCCATTTCAAAGTTGCAGGATTTACAAACCTTACTCATGATCATCTGGATTATCACAAAACATTTGAGGAATATCTGAAAACGAAAAAAAGGTTCTTTGATGAGCTTCCTGATACCGCAATTGCCATTACCAATATCGATGACAAAAACGGGAATGTAATGCTCCAGAACACCAAAGCTGCCAAAAGATCATATGCATTGAAAACAATGGCAGATTACCATGGAAAAGCTTTGGAAATTGATTTTAACGGAATGCTCCTGAACTTCAACGGGAAGGAATTCTGGACCACCTTAACGGGAAGATTCAATGTCTATAATCTTCTATTGGTATTTGGAATTGCATCCGAACTCGGCTTTGAATCCAATGAAATCCTTCAGGCCATCAGCACCCTGAAAAGAGTCTCAGGAAGATTTGAAACCTTCAAATCCGATGGTGGCATTTTTTTCATCGTCGATTATGCCCACACTCCGGATGCATTGGAAAATATTCTGGACAGCATTAATGATATCAGAACAAAAAATGAAAGACTGATTACCGTCTTCGGTTGCGGGGGAGACAGAGACCACTCCAAAAGACCTGAAATGGGAAACATTGCAACGAAAAAATCCACGTTGGCAATTATCACTTCAGATAATCCGAGAACAGAAGATCCGGCAGCAATTATAAAAGAAATTGAAGCAGGTGTTGAACCTCAGAACTTCAGCAAATACACTTCAATACCCGATAGAAAAGAAGCCATAAAAATGGCGATTAAATTTGCAGAGCCCAAAGATATTGTTTTAGTAGCCGGAAAAGGTCACGAAAACTATCAGGAGATTAATGGCGTAAAACACCATTTTGATGACAAAGAAGTAATTACAGAACTGTGGAAGTTAATGAGCAAGTAATTTATAATCGATAAATGATCAATTATTATTGATCTTATCATTCATCAAACATCACTTATCATTTATTAACAATAGGAAAACATGTTATACTACTTATACGAATATCTAACCCACCATGGAATCCATATCCCCGGACTTGGAATGTTAAAGTACATCTCATTCCGTGCAGGGATGGCGGTCTTATTATCCCTGATTATTGCTCTTGTGTATGGTAAAAGAATCATCAATTACCTGAGAGCAAAGCAAATGGGCGAATTGGTCCGCGACCTTGGCCTTGACGGGCAAAAGCAGAAAGAAGGAACTCCGACAATGGGAGGGCTCATTATTATCCTTGCCACCATGATTCCGGTTCTTCTCCTGACAAGAATTACCAATGTATACATCGTCCTTCTGATAATATCAGTTTTATGGATGGGTGCTATCGGATTTGTAGATGACTATTTAAAGAAAGTAAAGAAAAATAAAGACGGGCTTAGCGGTAAATTCAAGATCGTAGGTCAGGTGGGACTGGGGCTAATTGTCGGAGTAACAATGTATTTCCATCCTGATATTACGGTAAAGAGAAAATATGCAGATGCAAAAGTAGTTAACAGAAATAATGTGGAGCAGAATTTTATGCCTACAGAAAAAATTACGGTTTCTACCGTGCCATTTGCGAAAAATAATGAATTTGACTACAGTGGAATATTATTCTGGATGAGTGATAAAGATGCTCATGAGTGGGCATGGATTGTTTTCATTCCAATTGTCATCTTTATTGTAACAGCGGTTTCCAACGGAGCCAATATCACAGATGGAATAGACGGTCTGGCTGCAGGAACGAGTACGGTAATACTCCTTACCCTTGCATTCTTTGCCTACATTTCAGGGAACATCATTTTTGCGGATTACCTTAATATCATGTTCCTGCCCAATATGGGTGAAACCACCATTTTTGTAGTTGCCATGGTAGGTGCTGTGATCGGATTCTTCTGGTATAATACCTATCCGGCACAGGTTTTTATGGGAGATACCGGGAGTTTGATGCTGGGAGGAGTAATTGCTGTATTGGCTATTATTTTAAGAAAGGAATTAATGATTCCTGTTTTATGCGGAATATTCCTGGTAGAAAACATATCTGTAATGCTGCAGGTGGTTGTTTTTAAATACAGAAAGAAAAAATACGGGCTGGAATACGCCCAGAATAACAGATTATTTAAAATGTCTCCATTACACCATCATTATCAGAAAGACGGTTTCCATGAAAGTAAAATCGTTAACAGGATGATTATCATAGGAGTAATGTTGGCTATAGTATGTCTGATTACATTAAAAATGAGATAAAACTCTATAAAAGTAAATGTATTAACGTATTCATGATTTTAAAAACATAAATAAAGTACGCCAATACATAAATACAAAAAAGGTAATATGAAAATAGTTGTTTTAGGAGGTGGAGAGAGTGGCTGTGGTGCTGCTTATTTAGCTAAAAAGAAGGGTCTGGAGGTATTTCTTTCAGACAAAGGAACTATTAAAGATAACTATAAAGCGTTTCTTACTGAAAACAATATTGAGTTTGAAGAAGGAAATCATGACGAGGAAAGGATTTTAAATGCAGACTGGATTGTAAAAAGCCCAGGAATTCCTAAAAAAGCGGATATTATTTATAAAATCCATCTGAAAGGAATCCGCCTTTCTTCCGAGATAGAATTCGCTTCAGAATTCACCAATGCTAAAATCATTGCGATCACAGGAAGCAACGGAAAAACCACCACCACTTCATTGATCTATTATATCCTGAAAAATGACGGACTGAAAGTAGGTCTAGGAGGAAACATCGGCTACAGTTTTGCAAAGCAGGTAGCAGATGAAAACCATGAATATTATGTACTGGAGGTAAGTTCATTCCAGCTGGATGACATTCAGAACTTCAGGCCATATATTTCATTATTGCTTAATTTATCACAGGATCATCTGGACCAGTATAATTACAACTATGAAGAATATGCGATGGCAAAATTCAGAATAGCTGAAAATCAGGAAAACGATAATTTCTTTATCTATAACAAAGATGACGAAATGAGCAAAACGATTCTTGAAAAGCTGGAAATAAAGGCAAAAATGATCCCTTTTTCAACAAAAGAAAAATTGACTGAGGGAGGTTTTATAGATAACGACAGTATTGTGGTAAAACTAAAAGATACATTTTCAATGAAAATTGATGAGCTTTCTTTATTGGGAAATCATAATGTAGCGAACAGTCTGGCTGCATCTATCGCAAGTAAAATACTGAATGTCAACAATGAAAGCATCAGAAATTCATTAATGACTTTTCAGGCAGTGGAACACAGGCTGGAGTTTGTTTCTGAAATTGATGGCGTAAAATACATCAACGACAGTAAAGCAACGAATGTAAATGCGACCTATTATGCTTTGGAAAGCATGAAAACACCTACGATTTGGATTGTGGGAGGTCAGGATAAAGGAAATGATTACACGGAGATTGAGGACCTTGTCAAAAGAAAAGTAAAAGCAATTGTCTGCTTGGGAATTGATAATCAGAAAATTATTAATTTTTTTAAAGACAAAAAGGAGTTTATATACGATACTTCAAGCATGGAAGAGGCCGTAAAAATATCAAAATCAATTGCTAAAAGCGGAGAAACGGTTTTACTTTCTCCTTGCTGTGCAAGTTTTGACCTTTTCAAAAGCTATGAAGACAGAGGAAGACAGTTTAAAGAACAAGTATTAAAATAAATGTACTGATGTATTGATGTAAAGTATTCATGTATTTGACAACTAAGAATCGTTAATACTTTACATAATACAGTTAAAGATACAATAGAGTATGAACGAACAGGACACAGAAAGCAGATTTGAATTTCTAAAGGGAGATAAAGTACTTTGGATGGTCATTCTCGTGATCTCCATTTTCTCTATTTTCCCTGTATATTCTGCAAGTTCGAATCTGGAATATATTGTAAATAACGGGACCACAACAGGCCACGTTATCAAGCATATGTTCTTTGTAGTCCTTGGTTTGGGAATCATGAGACTGGTAGGAACCGTAAAATATGAATACATTGGAAAACTCAGCAGTATACTTCTGGGGTTAATGATTATATTACTGGTTGTCACCATGTTTACCGGCCAAACGATCGATGGAGCAAGTGCCTCCAGATGGCTAAAGATTCCGGGAACACCGATTTCTTTTCAGCCTTCATCATTTGCTTTTCTTATGTTAGTTATTTACTTGTGCAGGTATTTAACCAAGAAGATAACCCGGGAAAGACTTCCGATAGAAAACATTATGTACATCTTCGGTCCTATTCTCCTTGTTTTTGTTTTAGTAGCAAAAGATAACGGATCTACGGCTCTGATGATCCTGATGGTATCTGTTATTGTATTAGTTATCGGGCAGCTTCACTGGAAATATATTGCAGGTTTTATTTCGGCTTCATTTATTGCGATCGTATTGTTCTTACTGATTGCTTTAAATACCAATCTGATTGGTGGAAACCGTGTTCATACATGGATGAGCCGTGTAGAAACCTTCACTTCCAGTAAAGCAAAATCAGCCGATGTGGATGATGAAAGCGTAAAAGCCAAGAATTACCAGGTAATGCAGGCTAAAGCAGCAATAGTACATGGAGGAATTACAGGAATGGGACCTGGAAAAAGTGCATTAAAGCAAATGCTTCCGCAATCTGCTTCCGACTTTATATTTGCAGTAATTGTAGAGGAATACGGACTGATAGGAGCAGCTTTCCTTATCTGTATGTATCTGATCATGGTGATACGGATCGTAATGATAGCCAGTAAAATGCCTGCGTTTTTCGGGTCTTTGCTCGTTCTCAGCCTCGGTGTCATGATCTTTATACAGCTATCGGTAAATATAGCCGTAGCCATCAATCTGATTCCGGTGACCGGACAACCCCTGCCCTTAATAAGTTATGGGGGAACATCCATGTTGGTGACCTATTTACAGTTGGGAATTATTTTAAATATAAGCTCAAGGATACAGATTTATGATGAGGAAGGAATGGGTAAAAAACAGAGTATTGCGGAAATAAATGATATTGCTTAAAATCATATTAATGGTCAGGCTATTTCAAAATTGAAAAAATGAACAAGAAACTAAAAGTATTATTATCCGGTGGTGGAACAGGAGGACATATCTTCCCTGCAATCGCTATTGCAGACGAGATCAGGAAAAGATTTCCGGATACAGAATTCTTGTTTATCGGAGCCAACGGAAAAATGGAAATGGAAAAAGTTCCTCAGGCAGGTTACCCTATTGAAGGAATCGACATTGCCGGAATTGACCGTGGTAACATGTTATCTAATCTGGGATTACCATTCAAGATCTTGAAAAGCTTATCCAGATCAAAAAAGATCATTAAGCGTTTTGCTCCTGATTTTGCGATCGGTACAGGAGGCTTTGCCAGCGGACCGGCTCTGTATGAAGCAAGCAAGCTGGGAATCCCTATTTTTATTCAGGAACAAAATGCACATGCAGGGGTAACCAATAAAATTTTAAGTAAGAAAGCAAAAGCTGTTTTTACTGCTTACCCCAAAGTAGAAGGGTTTCCGGATGATAAGATCAAATTTTTAGGTAATCCTATTCGCGAGAATATCATTCTGGGAATGGAAGAATCTTCTCAGGCAAAAGAAAAAATGGGATTAAATAAGGAAAAGCTGACAATCCTTTCTGTTGGTGGATCACTGGGTTCCAGAACTTTAAATAATTCATGGAGATCACATTTTGATGAACTCATCAACAAAGATTATCAGCTGATCTGGCAGACAGGAAAGCTCGATTATAAAGATATTATAGAAGAAACAAAAGATAAGAAAAGCCAGAATATTCAGATTCTTGAGTTTATAAAAGATATGGAGAAAGCATACTCGGCAGCAGATATCATTGTTTCAAGAGCAGGGGCTATTGCCATTTCAGAACTGGCTGTTGCACAAAAACCGGTTTTACTGATTCCTTTCCCGTTTGCGGCAGAGGATCATCAGACCAAAAATGCACTGAATCTGGTTGAAAAGAATGCGGCAAAAATGGTCAAAGATTCCGAAATGGAAGAAAAATTCTGGAGCACGCTTATGGAGGTTTGCGACAGCACAGCGATGAGAAAAGAGATGTCTGATAACCTGGAATATTTTGCCAAACCCAATGCTGCAAAGGAAATTGTTGATGAAATTTTTATAAAACTACAATAACCAACACTATAAAGTATGAAAACTAAATTACTAACAGTATTGCTCATTTGCTTCTTTACCCACTGGGTAACGGCACAAACCCTGATAAAACCCGCTGACTTTAAAATTGCAGCAGTGGGCAACTATTTGAAAGCTAAAGGATATGATATCCTGGAGCAGGAGGAAACTTTTATTAAAATAGGAAATAAGGATAAAGCCACACTCTTTATGGATGTGGATGCAGGGAAAAAATACATTAACCTTAATGTAAATATCCTACTGAATAAAGGGGTAAGCAAAGACAAAATTGATACCCTGCTGAACGAGATCAATAAGCTTGCAATGATAAAAGCAGAATATCTGCCAAGTCAGAATTCAATCGGTTTTAAATATTATTTCTGGATTACCAACGGATTTACATATGAGACCCTTGAAGATGCAGTAATGGAATTCTTTTTGTATCAGGGGGATTCGTATGGACTGGATAAAGAAAAGATATTCAATTATCAATAACTAAAATAGAAGATGAAATTATTAGAAACATATCATACTTTTTACTTTGTGGGGATCGGCGGGATTGGCATGAGTGCTCTTGCCCGTTATTTTAAAGCTTCAGGTAAAAAAGTTTCAGGTTATGATAAAACCAACACCAAACTTACTCAACAATTGATGAGTGAAGGAATTGATATTGTTTTTGAAGATCTCATCGATGAACAAATAACCACGCTTCAAAAGGATAACACCTTAGTAATTTATACTCCGGCTATTAAGAAGCTTGGAATTCTTGATTACTTCAATGAACATGGTTTTGAGATTTTAAAGCGTGCAAAAGTGTTAGGATTAATTACGGAAAATACAGATTGTATTGCCGTAGCCGGAACACATGGTAAAACAACAACGTCTACCTTGGTTTCCCATTTATGTAAAGAAGCGGACCTGCCATTTTCATGCTTTTTAGGAGGTATTTCGGAAAATTTCAAATCCAATTTTTTATATAACGGTTCAGAATACTCAGTGGTAGAAGCTGATGAATACGACAGAAGCTTTCTCAATCTTTCTCCGGACTGGGCAGTGATTACCTCTACCGACGCAGATCACCTGGACATTTACGGAGACAAAAGTCATATTGAAGAAGGGTTCCGTCAATTTGCCGCTCTGGTTCCGGAAGATAAAAAACTTTTTGTAAGAAAAGGTATTGAGATAGGAAGAGACCATCAGACTTATGCTGTAAACGAAAAAGCGGATTATTACTCCGATAATCTGCGTATGGATCACGATAAGATCTATTTTGATTTTCATACTCCCGGTGAGTCTGTAAAAGATTTTGTCTGGGAAATTCCGGGGATCCATAATGTGGAAAACGCCACCGTTGCATTAGCCATCCTGCATAATTTAGGAGTGGATTTTGACATCCTGAAAAAGGCTATTGCAAGCTTTAAAGGAATTAAAAGAAGATATACAAAACATATTTATAAGAACGGTAAAATATACATTGATGATTATGCCCACCACCCGACAGAGATCAATGCTGTTGTAGGTTCCATCAAGACCTTTTACCCTGATAAAAAATTACTGGTTGCATTTCAGCCGCATTTATTCAGCAGAACAAGAGATTTCGCTGATGGCTTTGCAGAAAGTTTAAGCAATGCAGATGAACTCATTTTACTGGATATTTATCCGGCAAGAGAGCTTCAGGAAAACTTTGAGGGGATTACCTCAACATGGTTACTGGAAAAGGTAACCCTGGATAAAAAAGAAGGGTCCACTTTAACGGAAGCCTTTGAAAAGATAAAAGAAAAAGATTTTGACATTCTGCTCACCGTAGGTGCAGGAAATATAGACACCCTATATGACCCGATTTGTGAATGGTTAAGTTTAAAAGATAAATAGTAGTAGTGTATGTAAGTAATGTAATCACGATAATCATGAATACATTTTACTTTAATACATGAATACAATAGAATATGAAAAATAAATACAGAATATTAAAAATTGCTATCACAGTAATCCTGCTTGGTTTCCTGCTGAGTTTCTCTTTGAAGAAATTCAGTGGCCAGAAGATTACCGATAATAAGATTTCTGTAAAATTAAGCGAAAAGACTCCGGTATATTTCGTTGATGAAAAAGACATCAGGGATATTGTAAAAAAAGAAAACCCTTCAGGAAAAGTAGGTGATCTGAATATTCCATCCCTCGAAAAAAAGATCAATGCCCTTCCGGCTGTGGATAGTGCCAACGTTTATTTAAACCTAAACGGAAAGCTCAATCTGGATATTAAACAAAGGGTTCCGGTATTCAGGCTGAATAAAGACGGCAGGGATTTTTATGTAGACGAAAAAGGAGTTGAATTTCCCATCTCAAAAACCTATTCGCATCCTTGTATGCTGGTAACAGGAAATGTAAAACCTGACGAATATGAAAAGCTTGCTGAACTGGTTGAAAAGATTGATAAGGATGACTTCAGCAAAAGATACTTTATAGGAATCTCAAAAGTAAAGGATGATTATAATCTTCTGACAAGTGAAGGAAACTATAAAGTAGAAATCGGAGACCTGGATAATATTGAATTCAAAGTAAAAGGTTTTAAAGCGTTTGTTGAGAAATATCTTGTGTATCAGGATCCTCAGAAGTACAATATGATCTCTGTAAAATATCAGAACCAGATTGTAACCACTTTAAATCCTGCTTTTAAAGAAAATGACAGTATTTTAACTGCAGGACGTAAAGAACTGGCAAAAGCTCCTGTTCCGGCAACGATAAAGAAACCGGAAACTAAAAAACCAGCAGAGATAAAAAAGCAGAATTCTGTATCTCAGCCAAAGGAAAACAAAAAGCCAAAAACGACAACCAAACCAAAGGAGACAAAGAAAACAACTGAGAAAAAGGCTACAAAGCCAAAAGCAAAAGTTAAAATAGAATAAAAAATCAAATCGATATAAACAAATGGAAAATCAAGAGTATTCAGTAGGTCTGGACATCGGGACAACAAAGATAGTCGCGATTGTCGGAAGGAGGAATGCACACGGGAAAATAGAAGTTCTCGGTGTAGGAAAGGCCAAAAGTCTTGGGGTTCATAAAGGTATTGTGAATAACATCTCACAAACCATTAATTCAATCAAGGCGGCTGTGTCTGAAGCACAATCCAGTGCAGGAGTTCCTATCCGCAAAGTCACGGTTGGTATTGCAGGAAAACATATCCGTTCTCTGCAACATTCCGATTATATTATGCGAGAGCATCCAGACAAGTTTATTACAGACGACGACATCGAAGCATTGAAAGATCAGGTAAAAAAACTGGTCATGCTACCCGGTGAAGAAATTATTCATGTACTTCCTCAAGAATATAAAGTGGATTCTGAAGGTGAGATACAGGAACCTGTCGGTATGCACGGAAAACGTTTAGAGGCTAATTTCCATGTTGTCGTAGGACAAATGGGCAGTATCAGAAACATTGCAAGATGTGTAAGAGAAGCCGGACTGGAAATGGAAGCCCTTACTTTAGAACCACTGGCATCTTCTGAAGCTGTTCTTACAAAAGAAGAAAAAGAAGCAGGAGTTGCAATCGTAGATATAGGTGGTGGTACTACGGATATTGCTATTTTCAAAGACAATATCATTCGCCATACCTGTGTAATTCCTTACGGTGGCGGAATCATTACAGAAGATATTAAAGAAGGTTGCTCGATTATAGAAAAACATGCAGAACAACTGAAGGTAAAATTCGGATCTGCAGTTCCTGAGCTTGAAAAAGACAGCACTTTTGTAACCATTCCTGGCTTACATGGAAGACCGGACAAAGAAATTTCTCTTAAAACTCTGGCACAGATCATCAACGCGAGAGTTGAAGAAATCCTTGAAATGGTGAACACCGAGCTTAAAGCCTATGGAGCATTCGAACAGAAGAAAAAGCTGATTGCGGGAATCGTTCTTACAGGAGGTGGTTCCAATTTGAAGCACTTACGCCAGCTTGCTAATTATACTACAGGTTTCGACAGCAGAATTGGTTTTGCTAACGAATATATCGCCAATGACAAAAACCAATACCTGAAAGGTCCTGAATTTGCAACATCTATCGGGTTACTGATGGAAAGTTTGAAAATCCGCGACAAAAAGCAGACGATCGTAGAAGAAGAAACCGTTCAGGAGAAGCAACAACCGGAAGTAGTATCCAATACAGCTGAAACCCCAACTGCCACACAGCAGGCGACTCCTGTTCAGGAGCAGGAAGTGGTAAGAGAGCAACAGGAAAATAAAAAAGCGGCAAGGCTCACATTCGGACAGTCGCTAATGGAAAAAGTAAAAAAATTCTTTGAAGAAGTAGAATAATTATAAAATGATGAATGATAAGCGATACACGGCTATTCCTTATCACTTATCATGAGTCAATTTTAAAAAATATAAGTTATGGAAAATATAGGTACACAAGGGTTTTCATTTGATTTACCAAAAGGAAATTCATCAATCATCAAAGTAATTGGTGTTGGTGGCGGTGGAAACAACGCCCTTAAACACATGTACGAGAAAGGGATTCACGGTGTTGATTTCGTGATCTGTAATACGGATGCTCAGACTTTAGATAATAACCCCGTCTCCAATAAAGTTCAGTTGGGTACTTCCATCACCGAAGGACTTGGAGCAGGTGCTGATCCTGAGGTTGGAGAAAAGTCAGCTATTGAAAGTATTGAAGAGATCAAGGCTGCAATGGGACAAAATACCAAGATGGTATTCATTACTGCCGGGATGGGAGGTGGAACCGGAACGGGTGCCGCTCCTGTTATTGCCAAAGTAGCTAAAGATATGGGAATTTTAACGGTAGGTATCGTTACTGTTCCATTCAGCTTCGAGGGGAAGAGAAGGCTTGAGCAGGCAGAAAACGGACTTGATAAATTGAGAAATAATGTTGACTCACTGATTGTCATCAACAACGATAAATTAAGACAGCAATTTGGTAACCTTGGATTCAAGCAAGGATTCTCAAAGGCCGATGAAGTGTTAACCAATGCTGCAAAAGGTATGGCAGAGGTTATTACCGGTTACTTTGATGTAAACATTGACTTTAGAGATGCTAAATCTGTGCTTCAGAACTCGGGTACTGCATTGATGTCTACAGGTACTGCTTCCGGAGAAAATAAAGCAGAAGAGGCCGTAAGAAAGGCTCTGGATTCCCCATTATTGAATGACAATAAGATTACAGGTGCTAAAAATGTATTACTATTGATCAGAAGTGGTGTAGAAGAAGTTACCATGGATGAAATAGGTATCATCATGGATCACATTCAGAAAGAAGCAGGAAACACCGCGGATATTATTTTCGGGGTTGGAGCGGATGAAGAGCTGGGAGATGCAGTAAGCGTTCTTGTAATTGCTACAGGTTTCTCCAATGAGGATAAAAAATTTGCAGGGCCAACTGAAAAAATAAGAATCGGTTTAAATGACAAACTGGATTCTCACAAAACTTCTCCTTTTAAAACGAGAGAAGAAAGAGAAATGAGCCCTGAAGAAGGCTATACTTTCGGAGGAAAGAACCTTTTCAGACTTGATGATGAAGACCAGGATAATCCTCAGTTTAAGACATCTACTGAAAAAAAAATGATTATTGAGGATGAAGAGGTAAAAACAGAAATAAAGTTCTCTGATAGAGAGCAAGATACGGTAGACAGCCCAATTCAGGACTGGAGAAACGAAGAAGAGGATCAGGATGCTTATAACTTATTTTCTTTCGATGAAGATAACGACCCGAATGACCTGGAAATACAGTCTTTTTCTTTTGAAACAGAAGACAGGAAAGAAGAACCGACTAAAAACTCTTCTGTTCCTTCTTTTTCCGAAGAAAAACCGATTGAATTCAGCTTCTTTGTCAATGAGCCTGTTAATGAGCCAAAAACGGATTATGGACAGCCAAAAGCAGAGTTTACCACTTCAGCCAATACGGTAAGCCACATTACAGAAGAACCTCTTCAGAAAATGGAAAGTTTCTTCCAGCCGGTGAAAGAAGTTCCGGCCAATGAAAGCAAACCGGTTGTTGAAAATAAAACGGAAACCGAAGCTCCAAAGGCATCAGACAGTGAGTTCACTTTTGTGAACAAAACTATTGACCAGGAGAGAGTGGTTGAAAGAAGAAATAAATTAAAAGAATTCAATTCACGTTATCAGAGTTTTGATAATGTTAATGAGTTCGAATCTGTGCCTGCATTCAAAAGAAAGAATATTTCTATTGACGGGACCAACGCATCAGATCAGAATATAAATACATATTTATCTGATAATAATGGTTCTATGCAAATCAGAGAAAACAGATTTTTAAATAAAGACGTAGACTAAATTTAATTTGAAAATGAAATAATTTGTGAATTTGAAAATTGATCCACTGGAAATTATACATCCATTGCCTTTTACTATTTTCAAATTGTTTCATTCTCAAATTTTCAAATCATAATATATGAGTTTAGAAAATACAATCAGCGAAGCGATAAAAACCGCTATGAGGGAGAAAGACAAAGTGGCTCTGGACTCTCTCCGTGCAGTAAAGTCCCAGATCCTGCTTTTGAAAACAGAAGCCAGAGGAGCAGAAGTTTCAGCAGAACAGGAGATCGCTATTTTACAAAGAATGATCAAACAACGTAAGGATTCTTACGACCAGTTTGCTGCTCAGGGAAGAACGGATCTCGCAGACGTCGAAGAAGCCCAGATGAAGGTCATCGAAAAATTCTTACCTCAACAGCTTACTGCTGAGGAGCTGGAAACAGAAATTAAAAATATCATTTCACAGACCGGCGCTGAATCTATAAAGGATTTAGGAAAGGTAATGGGAATGGCATCAAAAGCGTTAGCCGGTAAATCTGACGGAAAAAGCATTTCCGAGATGGCTAAAAAGCTGCTTTCTTAAAGGGTATTTGGTCTTCAATCCGGACGCAGGTCCAGGTAAGATCATTGAACCCGTTTACTAAGGATATTCAACCTTTGCATATCGATTTGATTAATGAAGCCCGAAATTAATTTCGGGCTTCATTTTATGCATTAAGATGCTTGAGGTGTCTGTGAATTACAGACTTAACTAATTGCATCTTTTAAGTCGAGGGAATGACGTAAAAAATGCCTTTTCATGGTTGGTTGTTTTTAGAATCATTTCAAATTTAATAATTATTTTTCATTATTCATTGCTTTTATTTACATTTCTTCAAATATTGTTGAAATATTTACATATCACCATGTTACATATCATGCACTTTTCCTAATGCGTCAATAGTTTTTATAAGTTGATGAAACATAAATAATTTTTTACCTTTGTACAGATTTAAAAAAACAAAAAATGTATCCAACAGATTTAGTAATGCCTATGAAGGCTGAACTTACAGATAAAGGCTTTGAAGACTTGACAACAACTTCTCAGGTACAAGAAGCATTAAAGCAATCAGGAACTACCCTATTAGTGATCAATTCAGTATGTGGGTGTGCTGCAGGAGCTGCAAGACCGGGAGTTGTTTACTCTTTGACCGGAGATAAAAAACCCGATCACTTGACAACCGTATTTGCAGGATATGATACTGAAGCTGTTTCAGAAGCGAGAAAGCATTTAGCTCCGTTTCCTCCAAGCTCACCTTGCGTAGCTCTTTTCAAAGATGGAGAATTGGTTCACATGCTGGAAAGACACCACATTGAAGGAAATCCTGCAGGAGCAATTGCTGCAAACCTTCAGGCAGCTTACGACGAATATTGCTAAAAACAATATATCCAGATAATCAACCGTTACAATATTTGTAACGGTTTTTTATTTTAAGCCATAAAAAATTCTCTGAAAAATCAAATATCATTATATTTGTTGAAATGGCAACGAAAGCACTTTTCAATACTGTGGTGAATTGGTTTATCCGTCAAAGGATAGACCAGATCCAGAATTTCATGAATCATCCGATTGAAACACAGAAAGGGATACTATTTTCCCAGTTGTTTCATGCCGAGGATACAGAATATGGGAAGAAGTATGGTTTTAATTCTATTTCGAGTTATCAGGATTTTAAAAATAAAGTTCCCATTGTTACCTATGAAGATTTCGAACCTTATATCGAGAGAGCACGACAAGGTTATAAAGATGTAAGCTGGCCTGGCTATATCAAACATTTTGCAAAGTCTTCAGGAACCACGAACGCTAAAAGCAAATTCATTCCCATCTCTGCCGAGAGCCTGGAATATTGCCATATGAAAGCCGGAAAAGACATGGTATCTATTTATGCCAATAACCATCCGGAAAATCAGCTTTTTACGAATAAAAATTTACGTCTCGGAGGCAGCTCCGAACTCTATGCCGATTTTAACACAAAATTCGGGGACCTTTCTGCTATCCTTATTGATAATCTTCCTTTTTGGGTGGAGATTACAACAACACCGAGTAAAAAGGTATCACTCATGTCCGAATGGGAGAGTAAACTGAGAGCCATTATATCTGAGGTTAAAAATGAAGATGTCGGAAGTTTACTGGGGGTTCCAAGCTGGATGCTTGTTTTACTCCAGAGGGTTCTGAAAGAAACGGATGTTCAGAATATCTCTGAGCTCTGGCCTAATCTGGAAGTCTTTTTTCACGGCGGAATAAGTTTTAAGCCCTACAGGGAGCAATACAGCCAGATCATCGGAAAAAACATCAATTACTACGAAATTTACAATGCCTCAGAAGGCTTCTTTGGTATTCAGGACAGATCAAATAGTGACGAAATGCTTTTGATGCTGGATTATGGTATTTTCTACGAATTCATTCCTATGGATAAATTCCATTTCTCGAATCCACCGGTTGTAAGTCTTGAAGATGTTGAAGTCGGAAAAAATTACGCCATGGTCATTACCACCAATGGAGGATTATGGAGGTATCTCATCGGTGATACGGTTGTCTTTACATCCGTTAATCCGTTCAGGGTAAAAATTTCAGGAAGAACCAAACATTATATTAATGCTTTTGGAGAAGAATTAATGATCACCAATGTGGAGCTTGCACTTACAAAAGCCTGTGAACAGACAAATGCAGCCATTACAGATTTTACAGGAGCTCCTGTTTTCATGAAAGAAAATGAAAGCGGTGCTCATGAATGGATTTTTGAATTCAGTAAAAAGCCGGACGATCTCGACTGTTTTATCAATGCCTTCGATGAATGCCTGAAGGCAATTAATTCGGATTATGAAGCGAAGAGGTATAATAATATTACATTAAAAAAACCCATTGTTCATATAGCCAAACCCAATTTGTTCTATTCGTGGCTGGAGTCCAAAGGAAAGCTCGGGGGACAAAACAAGGTACCAAGACTCAGCAATGACCGGGAATATATAGACCCTTTATTAGAACTCAATAAGAATTAATAAAAAAACCGCAGTTTTTACTGCGGTTCTTTTTTATTTGCTTTTCAGATCTTCTTTTAATTTTTTAGCTCCCTCTTCTACTTTTCCGGCGCCTTTAGCTGCAGCATCCTTTACATCCTGTCCAAGCTCCTTCGCCCCTGCCTTAATATCTTTTCCAGCTTCATTAAGGTCTGCTTTTGCCTTATGCGCTGCATTATCTATTTTATCTCCGGTAGCATCCACTTTAGCTTTAACGTCTTCTTTTGCCTTGTTAATTTTAGTAGTATCTACAATATCTGCCGGGCTTTGCGTCACTGTAGTGCTGGTTGTTGTAATAGATCCGTCCGGATTTTCAACCTGCTCAGTTTTTGTTGTCGATTTGGTGCAGGACACGACCAATCCGGCTACCATAAGTGCTGTTACAATTTGTTTTTTCATATTGATATTTTTTAAGAATGTATTCAAATTTATGAAAACTTCCGTATAGTTTTCATTGTTCAGGGAGAAGTTTTTCCTGCTTCCTCTTTCGCCTTTCCTTCTTTTTCCTTACTCTTTTTCTCCTCTTCCTGTTTCTTTTTATTTTCTTTTTCCAGCTCCTGTTTAATACGTTCCTCTTCCTTTTGGATTCTCAGAGCCTCTTTTAAAGAATCCTGATATTTCTGGGAAGACATTCTGATCTTTCTTGCAATATCTACGGATATGGCACCATTAGAAAAGGAATCAATGGCAGTTGTATCATAATCCACTTTCGTCACCTGATCCGCCTCAACACGAACAGGTTCTCTTTTAGAACAGGAAGTAATCAGAATAGAAAAAACCGCTGCTAAAAAAAATACATTTTTCATGGAACTAATTTAACAGAAATTCCGCAATTACAGGATAGTGATCTGATAATTTTACGGACTGATCTATTTTATAGCTTATGGGTCTTATGTCTTTAGAGGTGAAAATATAATCGATTCTCAAAGGAACTTTATAATCATGAAAACTGGTAGAAATACCATTCCCGACTGTTAAAAAAGCATCATCCAGATTTTTCCCAAGATTATAATATTCATAAGAATTAGGCACAGAATTAAAGTCGCCCGCCAGTATAACCGGATAAGGAGAAAAGTCGATTGCTTTTCTGATCTTTTTTATCTGATCTTCATGAGCCCTGAATGTGGGTGTCATGTGAGAAAGAAGAAGATGGAGTTTATTAGATCCTTTTCCAAGACTATTAAAATCAAACATCGATTTGTTCAGACGGAATGGTTCAAGATATACATTTACTATTCGTATGATTTTTCCATTAATATCAATATCCGCATAAAAAGAATTTCCTCTTGATTTATCTTCAATTAACTCTTCCTGTCTTACAATTTTATGTTTTGTCTTCAGGCTCACTACCGGATACTTAATCATATCTTTTCGTATTGCCCGGTTTGTATCTTTTTCCTGAACAAGAATAATATCAGCATTCTGATCCTTGATATATTTTGATACTTTATCCCAGCCAAACTCACCATATTTCACATTGAATGTCAATATTTTAACATCCCGTATTGATTTATAGTTTTCAGTTTTAGGAGAAAAGTTCACCCATCGTCTTATGGGATTATAAAAAACAAGAGTGCTTAACAGAAAAACAATGGCGATTTTATTTCTTTTAACGATCCAGACCAGCGTTAATAAAATATGTAATAAAATTAAATAGGGAAACCCTAATGAAAGAAGATTCAAGCCCCCAATAATGTTGGGCGGTATCCATGCATTCCCTAAGGTGCACAGTAATAATACGATAATTGCAATATGCAAAAACAACAATATCTGGTTCGGCTTCATGAAAAAAACGGTCTAGTCTTTTTTTAATCAAAAATCCTACCAATATGAAAAGCTTTAACGTATTTTATGAATATTATTTTTTTAATTTGAAAGTTGCAACCACCGGATAATGATCTGAAATTCTGACAGAACGGTCAACTTTATAACTTAGAGGTTGTATGGATTCCGATGTAAAAACGTAGTCGATTCGTATCGGGAATTTGTAGTCATGAAAGCTGGTAGCACTTCCTCTACCTGCTTCTACAAAGGCATCTTTTAACCCTTTTCCAAGATGGTAATACTCGTAAGAGTTAGGCACAGAATTGAAGTCACCTACTAATATTACCGGATAAGGAGACTCGTCAATCCCTTTTCTTACCGCAGCAACCTGATCCTGGTGCATTTTGAAAGTCGGGATCAGCCTTTTAACGATATCTTTCAGCTTTTGTTCATCTTCATCACTATTTCCCTTAAGCTTTACCATGCTTTTTTCAAATTTAAAAGGCTGAAGGTAGACATTGATAAAACGATACGTATTTCCTTTGATTTCAATATCCGTCTGATTGGCGTAGGCATTATTGGTTTCTGAATTACTCTCAATAAGTTCTTTCTGATCAATGATCTTATATTTTGAAGAGATTGAGACAATAACATCTCCTCTTCCTTTTCCCATTCCTTTAAAATTGTAATCCCGAACATGTTCTTGTAACAGAACCACATCCGCATTTTGAGAATCTACATAATCTTCAATATTTTTAATCCCCATCGTTCCTCCTTTTGCATTTAATGAGATGATTTTCAGATCAGATGTCTCCTTTTTTTCAGCAGAATAGTTGACCCATCTCTTAACAGGGTTCAAAAAAAGCAGTCCGAATGCAGTAAATACTATAGCCCTTTTTTTCCAGGTGAAAACCCAGAAAACAGTTAGCAATACATAAGCAATGATTAAAACAGGAAAACCTAATGATAAAAGATTAAACCATGGATATATTCTAGGAGGTACATAAGCATTCATTAATGTTCCCAACAAAAGAAACAAGATTCCCAGATGTACAATTAAAAATATTAGGCGAACAACTTTCACAGGATAGTATTAACGGAATCTATACAAATGCTTTTTCCATAGTAAAGCCAGGAGAAAGCCTACAATAGCCCCTCCCACGTGCGCAAAATGGGCAATACCTCCTACATTTCCTGAAACCCCTAAGTAAATTGAAATAACAAGTAGTATGGGTAAAAGGTATTTAACTTTAACAGGAACCGGAATAAACATAATCCCGATCTTTGAATCCGGATAAAGGGTAGCAAAAGCAGCAATAACTCCAAATATGGCTCCCGAAGCACCGACCATAGGAGTCCTTAGTGCATTATAAAGACTTTGGGAAAGCTCCTTTCCTTCTTCTGTCGTAGCACTTATATTCATGTCTCCTGTATATCCTATTGCCGCTTTCTTATAAATTTCAGCCGCATTTAATCCTAAGCTTTCCAGGCTGGAGGTAATCTGCTGAATTTCTATAAAATTCCAAAGATTGAATAAGAAAAATGCACCCAAACCACTTACAAAATAGAGGATCAGATACTTTCTTTCACCTAAAGACTGTTCCAATATAGGCCCAAAACTCCACAAAGTCAGCATATTAAATAAAATATGCATCAATCCTCCGTGCATAAACATATGGGTGATGATCTGCCAGGACCTAAAGTTGGGAGAAAAAGGATAATACGCAGAAAGTGTATTATACAGTTGTGGAAAAATATAGGATATAATAAATACAACAATATTTATTATAATTATATTTCTTGTAATCGGTGGTATATTGTTAAACATTTTTAAAATTTGTTTTTAAAATCATTGAAAGGAACTTCATAAAAACATCGTTTCCCGTTAGGTAAAAACTCAGGAAAACCTAATGCCGTAAAGTTCTTGATCAATTGTTCAGCATCCTTTTTATAAATAAAGTCAAATCTGGATTTAGACTGCATCTTCGTCCATTGATTCTGATAATACTGGTTGAATTCCTCATCTGTTTTATAATCCAGGATCTCAAACAGGTCTTCAAGGAACTTCATAACCTGAGTCTCTTTTAACCCCTCAGGCACCGCATCTATCCTCAATACACTTTCGTGGGCCACTTTCATGTCGAATCCCAGCTCAGGAAGATATTTTTTGATTGATTTATATTTTGTTTTCTCAATCTCGTTCATATGATACTCTAAAGAGAAAAGAAGCGCGTGACTGTTTATGGTTCCTTTTTTTGTCGGCTTATTATTTTCTGAAACAAAAAGCCTGTGCATTCTTCCCAGATCAAGCATCAGGGTTCTGTCCCCTTTATTGAACAGCCAATACCCGTTGGGAAGCCTCATCAGATCTTCATCAAAATCTTCATCCTCAAAAAGGTTTATTTTGGAAGGTTCCGCAGATATATTCTGATGGTACATTTCTGCAAGATTCTGAATTTCAGCCTGTCTTACACCTCTTTCTTCCAAAAACGGATTATAATCCTTATCGACTACAATTTCCGGCATCTTTATAACCCCTCCGCTATTTGTCTTTCCAGGAAAAGTTTTTTGCATCAGCTCATCCAGCTGTGGGTCTTTCTCAAAATCAAGACTTGGAGCCACATTGTAAATTCCGAGAGATCTTTTTATTGTAGAACGGATAAGTGCAAAAATAAGATGCTCATCCTCAAATTTCACTTCTGTCTTTTGCGGATGAATATTAACGTCTATTTTTTCGGGATCCAACTCTAAAAAGAGAAAGAAGGTAGGAATATAGCCAGGCAAAAGCAGTCCTTCGAATGCTTCCTGAACCGCTTTATTAAAATAAGGACTCTTAAAGAATCTTCCGTTGACAAAAATAAATTGTTCCCCTCTTGTCTTTTTTGCCCCTTCAGGCTTGGCAACAAAACCGTGCAGTTTACACCATATAATATCTTCCTTGATCGGAATAAGCTGTGGTTGCAACTTTCGTCCGAAGATATCTACGATCCTCTGCATCTGGCTTCCTTTTCTTAAGCGGAAAACCGGTTCATCATCATGGAATAATGAAAATTCCAAATTTTCATGGGCCAAAGCAACTCTTTGGAATTCATCAATAACATGCCTGAATTCAATATTATTATTTTTAAGAAATTTTCTTCTTGCAGGAACATTAAAGAAAAGATTTTTCACCAAAAAATTAGAGCCTTCTGAAGTTTGCACAGGATCCTGAAACTGGAAAACTCCACCTTCAATGTAAATATTGGTTCCTATTTTGGCATCTTTTTGTTTGGTTCTGAGTTCTACCTGAGATACAGCTGCAATAGAAGCTAATGCTTCTCCACGAAATCCCTTTGTCGCAATTCTGAAAATATCTTCCGTCCCTCTGATTTTTGAAGTAGCATGTCTTTCAAACGCCATTCTGGCATCCGTTTCGGACATTCCTTTTCCATCATCAACAACTTGTATCAGATTTTTTCCGGCGTCCCTTACGATCAGTTCAATTTTAGAAGCCTCTGCATCGATAGCATTCTCCAATAATTCTTTCACAATGGACGCAGGTCTCTGCACCACTTCTCCCGCCGCAATTTGGTTGGCTACATGATCCGGTAAAAGCTGAATAATATCTGACATAAAAAACGTTAAATCAACTTACAAAAATAGTCAATGAAAATGGGAATAAAAACAATAAAAACGCGAATTAAAATTTTATTATCAATATGCAAAAATTCTGCCTTTTATGATTTATATAATAATCCCTTTATTTTTCATCCTTCTAAAAAATACAATCCCCTAAATGTACGACACAAATAGAGGATTGATTCACAGCTTGTTTACACAAAATTAATACTGATAGTTTCTTTATTTATTCTTGTATTTTAATCATCAAATACAAGTCTTCTTTTTTCTTTGGTTTTAGATTTTCCATGGATCTTATCATACAGGTTGGCCAGAAGGCTGGGCTTTTTATAGATCTTACTGTATCTGTACCGCGTGTTAAAGTGGCGGACATGGATCGTATAGAAATCATACCCAATAACTACTAATAAACATATACTGATTACATAAAACACTCTGAATTCCAGATAATAATAGGTTAATCCTGAGAACACAGCTCCTAAGACATAAGCCAGCATGATACTCGAAAGCAGTTTTGCCCTTGCAATCAGTTCCGGATTTCTCCTGTACTTTTTTTGGGTAAACATAGACGCCAGGATTCCAAGGTCGGTAGTGGTACCGGTAAGGTGTGTTGTCTTTACCGAGAAATTGGAAATACTTGCCGTTAACCCATTCTGTAAACCGGTTGCAAAAAGCATAAGGGCAACCAGATACTCTGTTTCTTCTACTGTTTTCCTGTAGAAAACCTGTCCGTAGATCCCTACAAAAAGCAAACACATAATTTCCAGCACAATAGGCATCGCATGGGCAAAGTATTTACTTTTTTTATTAAAATTAATAACGAAGAAGTTCGCTACAAAACTTCCGAAAAAGAAAAGGAATATCCATGCACCAACCACTGCCACCTGCGTCCAGTTTCCTTTACTGATCTCTGCAGCAAAAATGGCATAGTGTCCTGTTACGTTTGAGGTAAAAGAGAGAAAAATTAAGAGAGATGCTATATTTATAGTTCCCGCCGTAAAGGCCGTCAGCGTCCCCAACCTGATGTTGTCTCCCAATGTCCTGCTGTTACTATAATTTCTTAACATTTTTATTAATTTAAATAATTGAATTGTGTGTTTTTTTTAGACCTCGACAAAAATCTCAGCAAGTCTTCCTCTTTCCGGAAGGCTCTCAGAAATCTCAAGAGTAATCTCATGTGATTCAAGATCTTTGCATTTTTTGATGTACGGAATGATGTCGAACTTCCCCTTCCCTCTACTTTTAATCGATGGCGAATAATAAGCCTCGTCAATTTTTTCTGTTATTATATAATTATTAAATGTTCTTTGAAAACTTCCTGTGAAAATATCGCAGGTCATTTTATTAATCAGGTGAGGATATTTGTTTTTTATGATGCTGAATGCGTCACAAAATTCATGGGATCTTATTTTACCGAATATGGTACTCTTCGTCGTGAATAAAAGATCTCTGATAGAATCTCCCATGTCATATCCTGATACGAATATGATGTTATATTTTGTTTCGTCATGTTTCCCGTCTTTTTCCTTCAGTACTTTTTTTAATATATTTAATGACTCAAGGGAGTAATCGGTGGCAATTAAAATTGTTTTGGTCATATCTTCGATTTTAGTGTTATCTGATTTTGATAATACAAAACTATAGTGACCAAATTAGAGGATCTTTGGAATGGAATTAAAATGTCATTAAAGAGATTAAAATGAGATTAGAAAATTGTTAAGAGAATTTAATATAGAGAAATGAATGGGTAAAAAAGAGTGAATAGTAGAATTTCAATCTATTCATTTACAGAACAAAATACATTAAGCCATCCCCTCAACTCCAAAAGAATCTTGCGATCTTTCAAGTTTAAGATTTCGCCCCCAATCCCTGGTTTTCTGCCTGCATCACATAGAAATTAGGAAAACGAAGCTGGACGGTAGTCCCCTGATTTTCATGAGAGCTTACAATCAGTTCTCCGTGATGCATTCTTACAATATTTCTTGCCAGTGGTAAGCCGATTCCATAGCCCTCATAGTTTTTCGTGTTAGAGGCTCTGAAGAACGGGTCGTAGATTTTATTCATTTCTTCCTGAGGAATTCCGATACCATTATCCTTTATAATAATATAAACATCGGTATCCGTGGCGCCTAAAGAAACCTTTACCTGCTGGAAATTGGAATATTTACACCCGTTATTGATGATATTGGCTACAGCAAGATGCAACAATTGCTCATTACCCTGAACTTTCAGCTTCTTTGGATTTTCCGGCAACATACTGATATCCAAATAAATATTATTCCTCGTATCAATCCTTCTAAGGGTTTCAATAACATCCCAAAGGAGCTGATCGATCCTTACTTTATCTATCTTTTGGATCTTACCATCAAATCCGGTTTGAGCAATCATAAGCAAGGCTTTGATTTTCTTATCCAGTTTTTCGGCTTCATCGAGAATGATCTCCAGTGTTTCTTTATATTCTTCGGCGGTTCTGTTGATTGAGAGAGCAACATCTGCTTCTCCCATAATAGAAGTAAGCGGAGTTCTCAATTCATGTGAAACATTTCCGATCAGATGATTCTGGGTTTCAAATGAAGTTTCAATCCTGTTGAGCATATCATTGAAAGTATCTGCCAGTTCATTCAATTCTTTATTATCGGGATGGGACTCCAATCTTAAGTGAAGATTCTCCGAACTGATCTCTTTTACTTTCCCTGTAATTTTTAAAATAGGTTTGAATAAATTTTTAGATAAATAAAAAGAAAAGATCATGCTGAAGAACAAAGAAAGGATAATACAGGTAACCAATGTCCTCTTAAGGAATCCCAGATAATAAATCAGGTAATGGTTTTTCGCAGAAGCTATTGCTATATAATCTTTATCATGAAATCTGAATGACTGTCCTATATAATAAAACTCTTTATCATTATAATTATCCTCCCCTTTTTTCATGATGTTCTTGAAAAAGGTATCCGGAATATGAACTTCCTGGGATATCTTCCTGAAATTGGAATCTGCAGGAACCATAAATACATAGTCCTTTTCCATGGGAAGCTCTTCGTCATTCAGGCTGTTCAGGATGTAGTTTTCCGGAAGGTCCAGATGTTCTTTTCCTTTTTCGATTTGTACTATCGTTGTTGTCCGGATTTTAAGCAATTCATAAAACCTCTGATGTGAAAAATTGACAATAGAGAAGTACACCAGCCCTCCAAACAGTAATATAATGGTAGTAAAAACCACCATTAAAAGTATCATTGTTTTGGTTTGGGTAGTAACAACTTTATTAAACATCCTAAGGTTTTTTTAAAACATATCCCATCCCGATTACCGTGTGAATCAGCTTTTGATCATCCTGGTTGTCGAGCTTTTTCCTAAGATAATTAACGTATACATCTACCACATTGGTCCCCAGCTCATAGTTCACGCCCCACACGGCGTCCAGAATTTCTGCCCGGGAAATTACTTTTTCCGTATTATTCAGAAAATACATCAACAACTTATATTCTGTGGAAGTAAGGGAAACTTCTTCTCCTGCACGGGTTACCTTTTTAGTATAATCATTCACGATCAGATCGGAAACCTGATAAATATATTCACTATCCGCATCCGGTTCTACCGCTTCTTGGGTCGCGGTATTATTAACGCTTCTTCTCAGCAGGGATTTTACCCGGGCAACCAGTTCTATAAATTTAAAAGGTTTTACCAGATAATCATCTCCGCCACTCTCCAGGCCAAGGACAATATTCTCGGAGGTTCCCAATGCAGTCAGAAAAAGAATAGGAACATGCTGATTGGTCTTTCTTATTTCCTTACAGACATCAAGCCCATTCATTTCGGGCAGCATAATATCCAAAATTACCAGATCAAAATCATTGGCTTCTACCAGCTGTACTCCTGTACGTCCGTCAAAAGCTACAGAAATCTCATAGCCTTTTTCCTGAAGTCCCTTTTTTATAAAAGATACTACACTGGTTTCGTCTTCGATCAGAATAATTTTTTTCATAAGTAACGAATTTCACAAAAATAGCAAAAAGATAGGAAACGGAAGGAATGCATGAATCATGAGTTTTTCAATGAAATGATGGTAAAGTTGGTGAAAACTATAGAGAATAATATTACATTTGCTGTGATAAGCAACTAATGAAAAAAGTTTAGGTTAAATTTTTAAAGTATGAATGATTTTTTAATAGGAATAGGCAAAAGATTAAAAGATATTAGAAAGAAAAATAATTTAACCATCAACGAGCTGGCCTTTAAAGCCAATGTAAGCAATGGACTTGTGTCCAGGATTGAAAATGGGAGAACAATTCCTTCTCTTCCGGTTTTGTTGGACCTCATCCAGTCTTTGGAAATCGATGCCAGTTTTTTCTTCGAAGGCGTTGAAAAAAAATCAAATGCCAAATTCATCTATCTTCCTAAAGACAGTCAGCAACTTATAGAAAAGGAAGTAGAAGCGGAAGGCTTTAAATATGTTCATATTTTCAGTAAAAGTCTTCATTCTCTGGGCTTTGAAGCGGTTTTATTAACCCTTGAACCTAATTCCAAAAGAGAAAAAGTAATTACGGATGCCTGGGAATTCAAGTATATCCTGAAAGGAGAAGTAAAATACCTCATAGATAATGAAGAAGTCATTCTACATGAAGGCGATTCTCTATATTTTAACGGGAAGTTACCTCACGTTCCTGTAAGTATCAGCAATGAAAGCTGTATTATGCTGGTCCTTTATTTTTACTCAGATAAGTAAACCACTTATTTTTCCTGCCCATATCCGGAGTTAATTATAATCTGTTTTTTTATTAAAAAGTTTACAAATATTCAACTTTTACTTTTTACGGCTCTAATAAAATGAATGCAAAATGAACTTATCTTCCTTTCATGTGTATTCACATTTTGAGATACTCTCTTTAAAAAAAACAACCAAACCCTCTGTTTTACAGCACTAATTATCAATTAATCTTATTTTTTAACGACAATTTTACGTAATACACCCTTAACAATATGGTGTTATTTGTTAATCATTACTTAATACCGAATATTTACATATATTAAAATTATTGGCTTGTTTTGCATAAAAATTTAATATTTGTAAAAATGAAAACAAGATTGAAGAAATTACTCCCCCTTATGTTTCTTTGTTTCATTGGATGGGCATCCGCCCAAAAACAAACGATTACGGGAGTTGTATCTGACGAGAATCAACCTCTTCCCGGAGCCACGATCAAAATAAAAGGATTATCTAAAAATATGGTTACCGATATTGATGGTAAATTCACCATTAATGATCTTAAGGCAGGTGAATATAATTTGCAGATAAGCTATATAGGATATGAAAGCACTACTCTTCCTGTAAGCATTCAATCCGAAGAAAATACTGATCTGGGCATAATCCGATTACAACAAAAACATAAAAATATTGACGAAGTAATTGTTACCGCCACATTAAAAAACAGCGAAGCAAGAGCTTTAAATCTTCAAAAGAATGCAATCAACATGACCAATGTAATTGCTTCGGATGGTATCGGAAAACTTCCGGACAGAAATGCCGCAGAAACCGTTCAACGGGTCCAAGGTGTTTCTATTGAAAGAGACCAGGGAGAAGGACGATTTGTGTCTATACGGGGACTTCCTCCGTTCTGGGCTTCAACAACGATTAATGGAAACAGGCTTCCAACGGCAGAGGAAGAAACCACTTCAAGAGCAACTGCTTTTGATTTCTTCCCAACAGAACTCATTTCTTACGTGCATGTCAATAAATCTTTTACTCCGGATATGGAAGCTGATGGAATAGGAGGCGGTGTGAATTTTATTACCAAAACCCCTCCTATGAAACAAGAGCTAAAGATCACGGTTGGAAGCGGTTACAATGCAAAATCGGACAAGGGAGTTTATAATCTGGGCTTATTGTACGGAGGAAGAACAAAGGATAAAAAGCTGGGATACCTTTTCAATATTGCCCACTTTACGAGAAACTGGTCTACAGATAATTTTGAGGCGAGAAGAAGTGGTGACCAGGGAGTCTTCAGATTGGAGTTGCGGGATTACAATGGGGTAAGAAAGACCACGGGGATCAATACAGCTTTCGAATACGTGTTGTCTCCAAAGAGCACTCTTTATTTAAAAGGAATGTACGGAACGTTAGCAGATGATGAAACCCACTACAAGCACAGAATAAGATTCGATAAATTCAGTTCTGCCAACAATACGGCAAGAGTGGAATTACAGAATATCCATAATCTTCTGATTACGCAGCTAACCTCTGTGTCTCTGGGAGGGATCCATCAATTGAATAAAGGAAAAATAGATTGGGACTTGTCCTACTATGATAACCGGTTCAAATATGGAAACATTCCGGACAAACAAAACAATTCTTATTATGTGATCAAATACACTCAGTCCGGAGTTGGCATTGATCCTAATTATATTGCAGATCGCGGAAATGGGCCTAGAGCGTATTGGAAAGCCGATGGCGGAAAATTGGATTATAAAGATCCTGATGCATTATTTGGGTTCTACAGTGACCCTAATTTCAAAATGGATGCTTCTCAAATGAGATTCACAGATCTTGAATTCTACAAAGTTTTTGTTGAAGAAAAAGACAAAATTGTAGCGGCCTTCAACCATGAGATTTACGCCTCGGATAAACTGACCTTCAAGTATGGTTTTAAATACAGGGATAAAGAGCGTAATGCAAAATTTTCAGATATTTTCTATAGCTGGAACAACGGAACAGCTCCCCTCCTTTCTGACTACGGGCAATACATTACTACGCAGCCTAACGGTCCAAAATATTTAAGTGAAATGAATGCCCATATTGGCAACAGTCTCGGTCCCGTTTTATCGACTACCGGAATGGACCAGTTCTGGTTCCAGAATCAGGGAAATTTAAAAATAAATCCCGCAGATTCCGAATCTTTGGAATACAATAAAGCATTGGGTAGAAACTTCGATGTATTTGAAAAACATGCCGACGCATATGGAATGGGAACATATAAACTGAATGATAAAATTACAATATTGGGAGGAATCAGGTTGTCTAATACCAATACGAAGGTAAAAGGTTATAACGTAATTGATGATAAACTGGTTCCGGTAGAAGATACTAAAAAATACCTGGCCGTTTTACCCATGCTACACATCAAGTATGCATTAAACGACAAAACAAATTTTCGTTTTGCAGCAACAAGAACTTTTTCAAGACCCAATTTCGGGGACCTGACACCTGGAGGAACTTATATTGAGGCCGACAACGAGTTTAAAGGAGGAAATCCTAATCTTAATCCGACGTATTCGTTAAACATTGATCTGATGGGAGAATACTATTTCTCCAATGTAGGTATTTTAAGCGGAGGGATCTTTTACAAATCCATCACAGACCCCATTTTCCAGGATTCTTTTGTAGGTTCATATAATGGAAATCCGGGAGTTCAGTTTACAGCACCCAATAATGGAAAAACAGCGTCATTGGGAGGTCTTGAGCTTGGCCTGAACAGAAGATTCGACTTCCTTCCGGGATTCCTGCAATATTTCGGAACACAGCTAAACGCTACTTTCATGACTTCAAAAATGGAGAAACCCAGTGGTAGAAAGGTTGCCCTTCCTTATCAGGCAAAAGAACTATACAACATACAGTTATTCTTCGAAAAAAAGGGATTCAATGCAAGACTGGCGTATAACTATAAAGGAAAATACGCCGTGGAATACGCTGAAGATGATATCAATGACACGTACTATGGAAAGTACAGCAGCTTAGATTTTGGAGGATCTTATCAGTTTACAAAATTTCTGACGCTGTATGCAGATGTAAATAACATCCTGAATAAGCCTTTGATCTATCATTTCGGAAAGAATGAAAATCGCCCTGAACAGGTGGAATATTATGGTGTAAGGTTCAATATGGGAATTAAACTTAACTTCTAGCAGGGTCAAAATGGAAGGCAACACCAATAAAAATAGAATGGTAACACTGAAGGCAGCATTTTCTGCTTTCGGTGTTTACTTCTGCATGTACGGATTCCGAAAGCCTTTTACGGTAGCTTCATTCGAAGGCCTTGCATACTTCGGAGTGGATTATAAGGTCCTGATAATCATTGCCCAGGTTATGGGATATTTTATTTCAAAATTTGTTGGAATCCGATTTATTTCTGAACTAAAACCCGCGAAAAGAACCTTCTATCTGTTGAGCTTTATTGCTATTGCAGAGCTTGCATTACTGGGTTTTGCAATCTGCCCGGCACCTTACAACATTATTTTTATGTTCATTAACGGTTTTCCGTTAGGATTGATCTGGGGAATTGTTTTTTCCTATATTGAAGGAAGAAAAACGACGGAGATCATAGGCTTGTTTTTATGCTCAAGCTTTGTCGTTTCGTCCGGGTTTACCAAATCTGTCGGAAAATTTATAATGGATACGTTTGGTGTTTCAGAATTCTGGATGCCTTTTACAGCGGGATTGGTTTTTATTATTCCTTTGGTCATTTTCGGCATCATGCTAAATAAAATTCCCAAGCCATCAGCAGAGGACATTTTATTAAAGAATAAAAGACAACCATTAGACAAGCCTGCAAGAAGGGCATTAATCCGCCGTTTCTTCATTCCTATGATGTGCATTACTATTGTGTATATCAGTTTAACCATTCTCCGGGATTTCAGAGACAATTTCAACCGTGAGATATGGGATGCCCTTAGCTTTACAACAGACAGCTCTGTTTTTACTCTGACGGAAATTCCGATCGCCATTGTAGTGCTTTTAATTTTAAGTCTTATGGTAAGGGTAAAAAACAATAAAAAAGCTTTTGCCTATTATCATTACATTCTTTTTGCGGGAATACTAACGGTAGGATTTTCAACGTATTTCTTTCAGCATCATATGATGTCTCCGTTTCTATGGATGATGGTCTCCGGAATGGGAATGTATCTTTGCTATATTCCATTCAACGGAATTTATTTTGACAGGATGATTGCGGCCTTTGAAATCAAAGGAAATGTAGGGTTTCTGATTTATTTTGTAGATTCATTTGGTTATCTGGGCAGCGTTCTGATCTTACTTTATAAGAATTTCGGATCTTCCAAAACAACATGGCTGAATTTTTATATTCACCTCAACTATTTCATCGTAATTACGGTTTTGATTTCTTCAGTGATTGCTTTCCTAGCTTTCAAAAAAAAATCCAAACCTAAACTAAATAAAAATCAATACATCCATTTCGATGCTTCGAAAATGGTTTAAAACAAAAGTAAAATGACAACAAAATTTGATCTTATTGTTGTGGGTAGCGGAATTCTGGGAACATTCCACGCTTATCATGCACTAAAAAGAAACCTTAAAGTAGCTTTGGTAGAGAAAAATACACAGCCTCAGGGAGCTACGGTAAGAAATTTTGGGCAGGTGGTTCCATCGGGAATGGATCTTAAATGGCAAAATTTCGGAAGAGAGAGTCTGGCCATATATAATGAGCTGCAATCCCAAACAGATCTAACAATACGAAAAAACGGTTCTGTTTACCTTGCTTCCAATGAAGAAGAACTTAAGCTTATCAATGAACTTTATGACATCAACCGGAAAAATGGTTACGAGTCTGTTCTTCTCTCAAAAAACGATTGTATGAAGAAATTTGATGGACTTCGTTCAGATTATTGTAAAGGCGGATTATTCTTTCCGGAGGAACTTTCTATAGATTCGGGGGAAATGATCGTCAAACTTCATAAACTTTTACAGGAAAAACTGGATTTAAAGATCTATAATAATACGACCGTAATTGAAACGTATGAAGATAATAATCAATGTGTTGCCCAGACATCAGACGGACAGCAGTTACAGGCTGCAAAAATAATCATTTGCGGAGGTCATGAGTTTAAAACCTTATACCCTAATGTATTCAATGAAAGCGATTTAGTGGTCACGAAACTGCAGATGCTACAAACCAAAGCTCAGGGTATTTATTCCTTACAGGGAAATATCCTTACCGGGTTATCCATCAGAAGATACGAGTCCTTTCAGGAATGTCCTTCCTTTCAGGAAATCAAGGCGTTAGAAACCCCTGATTCTTTCGAAAAGAGATATGGGGTCCATATTCTATTTAAGCAGGCTCTTGATGGATCTATCATTTTAGGCGATTCTCATGAATATGCAAGTGCAAAGGATTCGGATGCCCTGGGATATGACCTGAATATGGAAATCGATGAGTTTATGATCAGCGAGGCCAAAAAGATCATTGATCTTCCAACCTATGAAATTCAGAGAAGATGGTTTGGGATCTATTCTCAATGTAAAACAAAAGATATTTTCGAACATAATGCTTCTCCCAATATTCATATCATCACAGGTATCGGCGGCAAGGGTATGACCGCAAGCGGTGGATTCTCAAAATTTAATATAGATAAAATATACGCATAAAATAATGAAGAACATAGAATTATTGGTTCTGGATATGGCCGGAACAACAATTAATGAAGACAATGTAGTTTATAAAACTTTAATGCACGCAGTAAATGATTACGGTTATAATGTTACTCTGGAAAAGGTATTATCGAGCTGTGCAGGAAAGGAAAAATTAGAAGCCATCAGTGGTTTACTTATTGAAATAGGTGGCGACGCAAATGATTCCCTTCCCATTTTTGAAAATTTCTCTGATCAGCTAAAAGTAGCGTATCAGAACCTTGATGTAAAGCCGATCGAGGGTATTGAAAATTTTCTGCTAAAAATGAGGTCCAAGGACAAAAAAATTATTCTTAATACGGGATATACCTATGATATTGCGCAGCAGCTTCTGGATAAGCTGGGATGGAAAGAGAATGTATATTATGATGCCCTTATTACGGCTAATGATGTATCCGAAAGTCGCCCAAGTCCTGAAATGATTCATCTGGCCATGCAAAAATTCAACATCCTTGATCCTCAAAAAGTGCTGAAAGCAGGAGATTCGGTGGTTGATATTGAAGAAGGAAAAAATGCAGGGTGTGGATTAACGATTGCCGTTCTTTCTGGGGCTCAAAAAAGATCCGAACTTGAAAAATCCAATCCTGATTATATATTCAATACCCTATCTGAGGCTGAAGAAGTTATCTAGCATATTCTTTCATCTTACTACTGATCATTCAGCCTCAGTTTCTTATCGTTTTTTTATCCTTTAATTAACTTTAAGTTCACACATGTTTACAAATAGTAAATTAATTTTACAAATAATAAAGTATTAATTACTATTTGTAAACATCTTCATTTCAAAAAACAAAAATTTCTATGAAAACAAAACTATTTTCAATGGCAGTTATGGTGAGCTGCTTTTTAAGTGCTCAGACAAAAAAGGTTCTTTTTATCGGAATCGATGGTTGCCGGGCAGATGTTATGATGTCTTCCGATACACCTAATATTAAGTCGTTAATTACAAAATCGGTGTATTCCCTTGACGGCCTTTGTGCTGCGACCACCTGGAGTGGAAATGGATGGAGCACCATGCTAACTGGGGTATGGCAAACAAAACACAATGTTCAGGATAATAATTTCACAAACCCGAATTATGTAAATTATCGCGATTTCCTTACCCGTGCAGAGGCCTATAATTCAAATTTAAGAACAATCTCCCTCGTACATTGGTCGTCTATTAACGATATTATTATTAAAAATGCAGATGTAAAGACCAATTTCAGCACAGATCTGGCGGTAAAAAATGCTGCCGTAGATGCATTGCAGAATGATAACCCAGATATTCTGTTTGTGGATTTTGATGACGTGGATCACGCAGGCCACTCTTATGGTTTTTCTTCGACCGTACCACAATATGTTTCCTCAATGCAAACAACAGACACTTATATCGGAGAAATTGTAAATGCGATGAAAAACAGGTCGACTTACAACAATGAAGATTGGCTGGTAGTCCTGACAACAGACCACGGGGCAGTAAATAATGGCCATGGAGGAGGAAATCTCTCTGAAAGGAATATCTTTACGATCTACTCTAATCCAAACCTTACTCCCCAACAGATCAGTAAAATGGACATCGATTCGAATATCACTTTCAACCAACTTAACTTCCCTGCCGGTACTTATGCCAAGCCTGCCAACCAGGTTCCTTTTAACTTTGGGGCTAATCAGGACTTTACGATTGAATTTTGGGTAAAGCCTAATGCCAGCTTCTCGAGTGATCCTGTAATGATCAGTAATAAAAACTGGAACAGCGGAAAAAACAAAGGATTTGTTATCTCAGGATATTCGGGACAAACCTATAAAGTAAATATTGGTGATGGTACGAACAGAATTGACCTGGTAGGAGGAAAAATGGAAACCAATAAGTGGAAACATATTGCGGTAAGTTTTGATAGGGATGGCCTTGTAACTCTCTATGAGGACGGTGTGCCTGTTACTTTTGCCAAAATGAATACAATCGGAAATATTGATTCAGGGCTTCCGTTAACGATCAATCAGGACGGAACCAATACTTATGGACAGAACCTGGCCGCTTCGTACAAAGACATCAGGATCTGGAAATCAGCCCTTCCTAATGATGTTTTAGTTAATTGGGCTACCCAAAATATCACTTCTGCCCATCCTTATTATGCTAAATTACTGGCTAATTGGAAATGCAATGAAACTTCCGGCAATACACTAACAGATTCAAGTTCAAACAGTAATAACAGTACGATTACAGGAAGTCTTACCCGTAGCCTCAATACAACAACTAACTTTAAAATCTATAATTATTTATCTACCACAAGAGAAACAGATCATCTTCCAACTGTACTGAACTGGCTATGTGTTCCTGTAGAAAGCTCCTGGGGAATTGATGGTACCAACAGATTATCCAGCTGCCAGAGCAATACTTTATCTGCAAAAAACACGGAAAGATCAGCAGAAGATTTTAAGATATATCCCAACCCGGCAAATCAGAATATCAATATAAAATTCAAATCTGATGAGAAAGAAATGACATTTACAATCATCGATACCCGAGGGTCCGTGGTTTTGTCCAAAACATCGAAATCATCGGATGGACAATATGACGAGACATTTGATATTCATAAGGCCCCAACAGGTGTTTATTTTATAAAAGTTACAGGAGTCCAGAAGTCCCTGACGAAAAGCTTTATTAAGAAATAAGAAAGAATTTCAATATCATTAGTAGATTTAAATTGGATATTAGAACGAGGATTACTCCAGGTTCTAATATCTTTTTTTTATTTAATCCCTAAGCTTTAGCTCCATCTGTGTATCGCAACGGTTATACGCCGAATGAGTAACCGGAATATGCTCAAATCCAAGCTTTTCATATAATTTAATCGCTGGCACCAAAATAGAATTGGTCTCCAGAAATATTTTCTCCGCGTGTAATGATTTTGCTTTCTCCACCAAAGCCTTTCCTAAAAGATATCCTATCTTTTTACCCTGGGCCTTGGGGCTTACTGCCATTTTCGAAAGTTCATAGGTTTCAGGTCCTGCCTTCACTAAAGCACAGGTTCCTACCACTTCATTATCCAATAGGGCAAATACAATGTGACCTCCTTTACTGATAATATATTCCTCAGGATTATCAAGCAATTTGTAATCCCCGCTTTCCATCACGAAGAATGTTTTGATCCACTCTTCATTCAATGCTTTAAAAGCTTCTTTGTATTGAGGGTGATACGCCTCAATCTTTACTTCATTATTCTGGTCATTCATATTCTTTATAGTATTAAATATTATTCTTTATCATATTTCCGAGTTTTTCAATATCACTTTCCACCCTATCGGTCCATTCCAGGGCATAATTCAGTCGCATACAGTTCCGGTACTGATCATATTGTGAAAACATCCTTCCCGGAGCAAAATTGATTTTATGACTAAAAGCTTCGTCAAAAAGATCCTCGGTACATATCCTTTTATCGAGCTCCAGCCAAAGCATAAACCCGCCTTTAGGTTCCGAGATTTTGGTATTATCCGGAAAATAGGAGGTAACCGCTCTCTGAATCTGCAAATAATTGGAATAGACTTTATTTCTGAACATTCTTAAATGATGATCATATCTTCCATATTCAAGAAAATCAGCAATCACATCGGAGTATAATGACGGACTGCATACCGTCTGAACCAGCTTCTGGCGGATGATCCTGTCTTTAAACTGTCCCGGGGCGACCCAACCTACCCGGTATCCGGGAGCCATAGTCTTGGATACAGAGCCTACCCACATCACCAGCCCTGCTTCATCATAAAATTTACAGGGCTTGGGGCGTTCTGCTCCAAAGTATAAATTCCCATAAATGTCATCTTCAATCAGCGGGACATTGTAATGAGTAATTAATCTTACCAATTCCTTTTTATGCTCATCGGGCATCTGAAAGCCCATCGGATTATTAAAATTAGTCACAAAACAACATGCCGATAATTTCGGCAATACCTTTTTCAGGGCATCAAGATCTACTCCATATACCGGATGGGTAGGAATTTCTACGGCTTTCAACCCTAATAGCTGAATAGCCTGTAAGATCCCAAAATAGGCCGGACTTTCAATCGCGACAGAATCACCGGGCCGCGTCACTGCCATCAAACTGTTATAGATGGCATTCATTGCTCCGGACGTAATGACCAGGTCGTCTTCTGTAATTTTCCCTTCCATCACTAAAGACCATTTGGCAATCTCCCGGCGAAGATTATGATTCCCTTGTACCGGCTCATAATTCGTTCCAAAATCATTTTTACTTTTGATTACATTAATGATGGATTTCTTCATCTTAGCCAAAGGCAGAAAATTCTTGCCGGGTATAGCTAAAGCAAATTGGGTGATTCCTGAATCTGAAATCGTTCCGAATACTTTATCTATAAGATCTTCTTTGGTTCCCTCTATTTTGGAATCCTTCATTTTGGTTACAGATGGAAGATCCAGTTTCCGCTGGGAAGTGTGGCTTACATAATATCCAAACTTGGGTCGGGACTCAATCAAAGACCGGCTTTCCAATTCCATATAAGCCAGTTTGATCGTATTCAGGCTTACATTGTATAACTTCTGGGCACTTCTTAGGGAAGGCAGTTTATCTCCAAACTGTAAGGTTTCAGTCTGGATCTGCTCCATCATTATTTTTGCTATTTTGAGATATAAGACTTCTTTGCCCATAATATCATTGTTTTACATAAAGCAAGCAAAAAGCTATTCATCCTTAAATATTGATCCAGTTTATGATCCTGCTGATGGTACTTTTCAATTGCCCGGGGTCATTATAATTTTCTGAAGGAGCTTTTTTAAAACAATCTTCAGCATACTTTTTGAAAGCCTCTTTTTCTTTTGCATCCATATTCCCGGCTTCAAAAATCACAAAATCTATTGTATCCTGATCATTGATGATAAGACTTGCAAAAGCTATAATTTCATCTGTTTTTTTGGCCATTACAAAAGGAAGTCCAAAGTCTTCATTCACTTGCTTCAGATTTCTCTCTTTTACAAAAATCTGTTTCAGGTGCACCAGATCAGAAATATAAACCTCATCAAACTGAAGTTTGCCTGTAGGCAGAAAGCATGTTTCCATAGTGTTTACATTAGATATGTAAAGTTAAAACACAATGCTAAAAGGACACAGATACAGAACTTACTATTATTGTGGGTACAGCAAATTTATTAAAAAGAATTGGTTTGTATTATCGGAGCGTTATTCTACCGGTATGGTATCGAAAACCCTTCAGCTAAAATCCGGAAAATAGTTTTGCAGAGATTTGAAAGGTTCAAATAAATTTTCAAATCGAACAGGTTGATTCTATGCTTTCTTTATTTTAAAGACTTTTTATCCTTTTATTAATTTTTTATCTAAAAAAACATCAATTGTCCATAACCTGAAATCCTTATGAATAAAGGACTTTACAAACATTACAAAGAAATTTTCAATTGTATACATATTAAATTTTATAAACACAATTAACTTTTCAGCAAATAATCAATCAAATGATTGTTTTGTGCTAATTTTATACATACGTTTTTTTTAAGGAATGTTTAATACGAAATCGGGATTATCATGATCCCAGCTGAGCTATGAAAATACCCAAACAACTCAATGTGATCAGGAGGAAGGTAATGCGTGGTCTTACCAAAAATATGGGCCAGTCGAATTCTACCGTTAAACCCGGCAAAGAAGTCATCATAAAAAAAATATTGATTTCACGCCCCAACCATAGATTAGGGAATTTATTATTGCTGTCCCCTATCGTTCAGGAGGTTAACGATACTTTTCCGGATGCCAGGATTGATTTATTTGTAAAGGGAAGCATATCACCTATTATTTTTAAAAATTATAAAAATATTGACCAGATCATTCAGCTTCCGAAGAAACCTTTCAGCAATCTTCTGAAATACATCCGGAGCTGGAGTTTGCTTCGCTGGAAAAAGTATGATTTAGTGATCAATACCAGCCATAGCTCGTCATCGGGAAAAATATCCACACAACTGGCCAATGGCGATTATAAGTTCTTTAATGAATGGAGTGATGAACTTCATTCAGAATATCCGGATTATCCGCATGCGGCAAAAAATCCTATTTATAATTTGCGAAAATTTCTTACCCACCTGGGATTTGAAAGAAATACAGGAAAGGTCCCTTTTTTAAATATAAAGCTGAGCCCGGAAGAAATAGAAACGGGTAAAAGGAAATTAGAAGGAATTACTAAAAACGATAAAAAAACCATTTGTCTTTTTACCAATGCCACAGGCGATAAATGCTATTCCAATACCTGGTGGGCATCATTCTATGAAAGCCTGAAAATGACATTTCCAGATTATAATATTGTTGAACTTCTACCGGTAGAAAATATTTCCAGATTAGATTTCAAAATTCCCAGTTTTTACAGTACCGACATCCGGGAAATGGGTGCCTTTATAGCCAATACCAGTGTTTTTATTGCCGCAGATAACGGTGTAATGCACTTAGCCAGTGCCGTAGGAACACCCACAATAGGATTGTTTATGGTAACGGATGAAAATGCATATAAACCCTATAACGATAAGAGCTTCTCCATTAATACAAATAATGTTAAGGAATCCGAAATACCGGATTTAATAAAAACGGTCCTTCAATAACCGTTGACTAATATTGAAAACACACAAACACACACCACAATTATACCACTCATATGAATCTTGTTCTTGCACCAGATTATGCTCATTACCAAGATGAAATAATCCGTATTATCAAAAATTTCCATAGTGAGGGGACTTTAATCGGTCCCGGAAGCAGAAATATTGTAAAGTCATTTTCCATCAATGGAAAAAAAATCAATTTTAAATCATTTAAGCAGCATAATTTTATCAACCGGCATGTCTACAAATACTACCGGAAATCCAAGGCACGGCGGTCTTTCGAATATGCCCATATGCTGATCGATAAAAACCTTCACACCCCACAGCCGATTGCTTATGTAGAGTTTCACGACTGGCTGGGTCTTACCAACAGTTATTATATCAGTGAACAACTGGAAAACATATATACTCTGGAAGATGTGATGTACGCACGAAGCCCCTTTGAAAACCTGAAAGAAGTCATTAAAGAGTACACTCAGCTCATCTATTATTTACACGAACAGGGAATTGAGTTTATCGATAATTCTCCGGGGAATTTTCTTATAAAAAAAATCAACGGCGCTTATCGTTTTTTTATGGTGGACCTTAACAGAATGAATTTCCACACTGAATTTGAAATGCCCAAAAGGATCAAAAACTTCTCACGGATAACCAATGATCCGAAGATTCTTAAACTGATCAGTTCAGAATATTCTAGGCTGGCAGGAATTTCTTCGGAATACTTCCTTACACAGATTGTTAAAGCCGCCAATACTTTACAAACCAAGCGAAGAATAAAAAAGGTTCTGAAGTTTTATAAATATTTCCTTAAAGTACTTCCCGTTCCTAAAAACTTAATTCTTATCTCATTAATCAGTTTTTTAGAATCTGATTTACCTTTTCTTGTTTTTGCCTGAAGGTCAAAAATTACAGTAGAAGGAAGGTGTTGATTTATAGTCGGAAGAAATTATCAGCCCCCGAGTAATTATCTAAGAATAATTGAAATATAAAGTCCTGCTTCTTTAAGTGGGATTTTTTGTGGGCACATGCATTAATACTGGTTTTAATCTTTGAGCTCTGTTATTATTGATCCTTTTTTAATTATTAATATCAATTTTTTGATAAGCGATCCATCGTTTTAAATTCCCAACCATCCTTTTTAAATGATCTTCATTCAAGAAAATATTTGTCCAATATTCAAATCTATCGCACTGAACACTTATGTAGTAGGTCATAATTGCTAAACATGCGTAGGGCAAAAACTTTTTTTCTTCGTTACTAATTTTAGTTACAGTTTCATACCCTTTAATGAAACTATCGGCTTTTACCTGATATTCTTCTTCGTTCAAATGAGTTGTAAACAACTGAAATAGAAAATAGGAAATATCAAAGCATAAATAACCGTTGCCACAAAAATCAAAGTCAAAAAATGTTATTTCTTTTTCATTATCAATATGTAAATTATCAAACCAAACGTCGAGATGAACAGCTCCATATCTCATTTTACGTTTGTCCGTACTATTCATTTTTTGCGTTAAAAAAGCAGAAAGTGTTTCTAAAAATTCATTTTCGTTAACATTTTTACTATAAAATTCTTTAGTTCTTATAATAGGATTCTTAAGCAAATTTTGAGCATTGTAGGTTATTCGCTTCAGTTCAATATTTTCTGTGGATTGGTGAACTTTTGCTAATGCCTGTCCAATCAGAAAACTTGTTTGGTGGGAGAATTTTGCTGTTTTTATGCCTTTAGCATATGAAAATAAAACACCAAATCGTGTTCCTTCTGATGCTTCAATTTCCTGAATGAAATTGTTCGATTGATCAGCTATGGGAAAAGCAACTTGTCGGCCTGCTTCTTTTAGATGAATTAAAAGTTTTAGCTCTTCTTCAATTTCTAATTGAGATCGCCAGTTATGTGTATAAACTCTAAAAACATATTTATTTTCGTCATCATGAACAATGTATAAATGATTCATGGCAAGCCGAAATACTTTGCATTCAGTTTTCTCGGTTAATTTATAATTTCTTTGAATAAACTTACCAAGTTCATTTGGTGAAAGCGTGCTATTTATGGTAGGAAATTTCTCTGTCATTAGTTTTTCGTTCGTAGTTGAGTTATAATGTGTATGCAGTTTTGCTCGTAATTTTCAGCCTTATATTTACTAAATTATTTTTACTAAAATTGGGGAATATCTTACATCTTTTGTAAAATATATCCTAAAAAAGCTCCCAGCATAACAATCCATGCACTGTTTATTTTTTTGAAAGTAAACATCAAAATAATGCATAATACAGCAATAATTATTGTTTTCCAATCTGCAATACTATCTTTTGCCATTTCATAACATATATTTATAATAATAGCTATTGACGCAATATTGACTGCATCTAAGAAAGATGAGAATATTTTTGATCCCCTCATCATCCTTACGATTGGATTAAGTAATGCTACAAAAATAAATGAAGGAAAAAAGATACCCAACGTAGCAACCAAAGCTCCTGACCAGTTATTTATTTGATAACCAATAAAAGTAACCGATGAAAAGACGGGTCCTGGTGTAAATTGTCCAACAGCTATAGCATCTAATAGTTCTTGTCTTGTTAATAAACCTCTTCCCACCAATTCTGTATCAAGAAAAGCAAACAGGACATATCCGCTTCCGTAAAGAATAGCTCCTACTTTAAGGAAAATTAGAAATAATTTAATATTACTTTGTGACAGAGAGCTAAAATCTGGAATCTGCAGTAAAGTTATTGGAATAAGTGAGTTGGCCGTATTTTTCTGTCTTATGATTGCAAATAGCATTGCGATTATACCTGCTCCGAATAATAGAAAGAGTTCATTGATTCCTAAGAAAGAAAGCATCAGCACGCTAATACCAATAATCCATAGTGGGATGGTTTTTAAAGATTTTTTTGCGAGGGGAAAAACAGCCGATAATATTACAGATATGATAGCAGGTTTTATTCCATATATAAAGGGCTGAACTTGTGGAAGCTGCCCATATTCTTTATATAACCATGCAAAACATAAAGTAATGATAACAGCAGGACATATAAAACATAATCCAGCTACAATCAGTCCTTTCCAACCGGCCCTTTCCTGCCCGATATGAATTGCCATTTCTGTACTATTGGGACCTGGGATAAGGTTAGTTGCTCCGATCAGATCAAGAAAATGCTCCTCAGACATCCATTTCCGTTTTGTTACTACTTCCTGCTGCATCATGGCAATATGAGCGGCAGGACCTCCAAATGCTGTAACTCCCAGTTTCAGGAAAACACCGGCAACTTCTTTCAGATTATTGTCTTTCCCCACAATTTTTTATGTATTTGTCTATCAAAAAAACTATACTCCCATAATAGATTCACTCTTGTTTGGAGTGATCCAATTTAAGCTTCACACTGAGATATGAAATTACTTATTTCTTTTCTCTTTCTAAATTTTAATTATAAAATATGTATAACCTCAGGTATAATAAATAAGAAGTAGCAATGAGGTATGTTCTAAAAATAAAAACCCCTCCGCAACAAAGTTACGGAGGGTTGTACCCCAGACGGGACTTGAACCCGTACGTCCTTGCGGACACAGGATTTTAAGTCCTGCGTGTCTACCAGTTCCACCACCAGGGCGTGGAATGGAGCGAAAAACGGGATTCGAACCCGCGACCCCAACCTTGGCAAGGTTGTGCTCTACCAGCTGAGCTATTTTCGCAAACGTTGTGCGGATGAAGGGACTCGAACCCCCACGCCTCACGGCACCAGATCCTAAGTCTGGCGTGGCTACCAATTACACCACATCCGCTGGTTCTGCTGATCTGTAACTACAGATATCCTCAGCATTATTCTTACAAATATAATAAATACAACTTAAAAAAAACAAAAAAAATCCTCCGCAACAAAGTTACAGAGGATTAGTACCCCAGGCGGGACTTGAACCCGCACGCCAAAAGAGGCACAGGATTTTAAGTCCTGCGTGTCTACCAGTTCCACCACCAGGGCATGGAGTGGAGCGAAAAACGGGATTCGAACCCGCGACCCCAACCTTGGCAAGGTTGTGCTCTACCAGCTGAGCTATTTTCGCAAACGTTGTGCGGATGAAGGGACTCGAACCCCCACGCCTCACGGCACCAGATCCTAAGTCTGGCGTGGCTACCAATTACACCACATCCGCATTGTTTGGTTAAGTTGTATTTTAAAAGAACTTCTTTCGTTTTTGTGAGTGCAAATATAGGGCAATTTTCTACAATCACAAGGCTTTTTTCAAAAAAAATTAAAATTTCTGCATTTTTTTTTCCTGACCCCTTTTATTACATTTCATTTTCTTACTTTTACATCGTTAATATATACGATATGGAATTACAAGGAACGGTAAAGAAACTTTTTGATGCTCAGACATTTGCAAGCGGATTTCAAAAGAGAGAAATGGTTATTTTAACTCAGGAGCAGTATCCACAGCCGATAAACATAGAATTTTTGTCTGACAAGATCAGTTTATTAGACAACCTTAAAGAAGGAGAAAATGTAAAGGTAGGAATCAACATCAGAGGAAGAGAATGGACATCTCCTCAGGGTGAAACCAAATACTTCAACTCTATCACAGGATGGAGAGTAGAAAAAGTTTTTGATAACGGATCAGAACCTACTCAGGCAGCTCCTTCACAATCCGGATCTCCGGTTTCAAATGAAAATCCATTTGCGGGAGACGAAGATGATGATTTACCTTTTTAATTAGATACAACGATTAAAAATATAGATCCTGCTTTTTAAGTGGGATTTTTTTTCCTCAACATGGTTCGATTAGACGAAAACGAGATTTCATTTCCTGATCCGGAACTTTATGACGGGCACGAAGGGGTTATAGCTTTCGGAGGGGATTTATCGGTAGAAAGAATTTGGTTTGCCTATCAGCTGGGCATTTTTCCCTGGTTCAATCCGGGGGAGGAAATTCTTTGGTGGAGTCCTGATCCCCGTTTTGTTTTGTTCCCTGATGAACTAAAGGTTTCGAAATCGATGCGTAAGATACTCAATCGCGAAGTTTTCACCTTTACTGAGAATAAAGACTTCCGGGGAGTCATCAGAAACTGCCAGCAGATAAACCGAGTCGACCAGGCCGGAACCTGGCTTTCCGATGAACTTATGGAATCATTTATCACACTTCATGACTATGGGTTGGCAAGAAGCATAGAAGTTTGGAAAGATGGTGAACTGGTAGGTGGCTTTTACGGCCTCCAGATCGGTAACGTCTTTTGTGGTGAAAGTATGTTTGCCAAAGTAAGCAATGCTTCCAAAGCAGGTTTTATCCATTTTGTGGAAACTTATAAAGACCAGCTTGATCTTATTGACTGTCAGTCCCATACAGAACATCTGGAAAGCCTCGGCGCAAGGATGATCCCCAAAAAACAATTCTTACACTACTTACACAAAAATAATGAAAGCACACAATGAAAAATGGATTCTCTTACTGCTGCTCAGTCTCATTTGGGGATCTTCTTTTATCTTAATTAAAAAATCTTTAGAACATTTTAATCCTTTTCAGGTAGGTGCATTAAGGGTCCTTATAGCAGGGATCATATTATTACCTATCGCAATTTCGAAGTATAAACTATTTCCTAAAAAACACATCAAGTGGCTTATTTTGGCAGCGATCACGGGGAATTTTATCCCGATGTTCCTCTTTCCTATTGCAGAAACAGAAGTAAGCAGCAGTATTGCAGGGATTATCAATTCTATGATGCCCATTTGCGTGATTATCGTAGGCGCACTGGTATGGAAATTTGAAACCACAAAACATCAGATTATAGGAGTTTGTATTAGTTTTGCGGGAGTATGCATCCTCGCTTTCGGAGGAGGAGACGGAGCGAAATTTAAAATGATTCCGATTGCTTTGTTATTGCTGGCTACATTATGCTATGCGATAAGTACGACCACTGTAAAATCGAAGCTTATGGAATTGTCTTCTGTTATTTTATCCTCATTTATATTCTCTTTTATACTCTTTTTTCCTTCGATCATTGCTTTAGCATTAACAGGATTTTTCTCGGAGTTTAGTTTTTCAAAAGACAATATGACGGGATTGCTTTTTGTAAGCTTATTGTCGATTTTTGGAACAGGACTGGCCATGACCATGAATTACAGGCTCCTGAAAGTATCGTCTCCGCTCTTTGCATCAACCGTTACTTTACTGATGCCTATTGTTGCCATTATCTGGGGCATTCTGGATGGCGAAAAATTAACTTTCCTCCAGTTTGTAGGCGCAGCGATCATTATAGGAGGTTTGATCTTTTTAAGGACAAAACCTGCCGTAAAAAAATAAATCCTGCATTACTGCAGGATTTTTTATTTAAGAACCATTATTGATTCGTTAATTCTTTTTCTTCACTTTGGCTTTAGCCTTTTTTACACCATCTTTAATGAAAGGATATTTCTTCTGCATATCCTGAACAAGAGTCGGGTCCAGATCTAATGCCTTCTGAAGGGTTTCAATTCCTTTTTCCTGATCTCTAAGGTTGAAATAGCAGTTGCTTAGCTGATAATACAATTCTGCCCTGTTATGATTTTCTATAGCTTTGTATAAAATCGTAACGGCTTCTTCGTATTCACCCAAAAGCATTAACACTTCTGAGTAGGCATACCAGTTGTAAAACCTTGACGGTTCTGAAGCTACAAGCTTTTTCAAACAGGAAAGGCTTTCTTCAAATTTTCCAGCATCAATAAATAAAAATGCAAGCCTTTTTTGATAATCAAGGTTGCTGTCATTCAGATGAGTTGCCTCTTTTGCAAAATGAAGCGCTTCAGCCATTCCCCCCATTTCCTCATACAAATAAGACTGCTCCATCATAGACAGATAGAACTGAGGATCTTCCCTCAATGATTTCTGAAAAGAGTTCAATGCGATGATCGGCTGCTTCATTGCTTTATAGCATAATCCGATTTTATAGTAAGTAAACGCTTTGGTATATTCCAACTCCAGCATTTCCTCATATACTTCAATGGCTTTTTTATATTGCCCTAATGCTTCGTAACAAGCTGCTTTATTCGCATATACTCCTACAGAAGATGAATTGATCGCTAAAAGATAATCAAACCCTTTAATCGCTTCTTCATAATTCTTTCTGTTGAAATAGAACTGTCCGTATTCATACCATGCGGTTTCAGAATAAGAAAATTCATCTAAATATTCATTCAAAAAGGCAATAGCCTCCTCGCTCTTTTTTAAATCATTAAAGCAGATCATACAGTTTTCCAACGCATATTCATCCGTTGGGTCTTCTTTCAATGCTTTTCTGTAATGTTTAAGAGCGTTGAAAGGATCTCCTAAGTTCACATATTCATCCGCAATAAAGTTGTGAAGAAAGTTTTCTTCTTCCTTCAGTTCTAATGCTTTTTTACAAATTTCAATGGATTTTCTAGGATTTCCCAAATTCGAATAATACTTGGCGTAGCAAACTAAAAAGTCCGTGTGCTCCATAGATGAAGCCTTTAACTCGTCTATTAGCTCTTTTGCCGTATTATAATCTTCCCACTCCAAAAGAACTTCAAGCTTTTTGATCTTGATGTCCAATGAATTAGGATGAAGCTTTAGGCCATAGTTAACAGCATTATCCGCATAGTTAAAATCGCCCAGCTCCAGATAATAAACAATAATGTCTTCCAGTTCTTCTGTATCGAAGTAGAATTCATCATTATTTTCAATCATTTCTTCGAACTTTTTTACCAGTTCATTTCCAAAATATTCTTCCAATATACTGTTTCCTCCGTCAGCCAACGCCCGAATTTACTTGCGAACCTCGGCAAACTTATTTAATTAATATACTACTTCTGAGATTGTTAATTCAAAATTACTGCAAATTTGCGACTTTTTTTTGAATTATGTTTTCGTAATTTTCTATCCTAAAGATAGTAAAAAGAAGAATATAATGAAAGAAATGTGGATAAAAAGAGGGATTCACATTAAATTAACACGACTAACCTTTTTCTGTTAGGAATTTCATTTTGCCATACCGATTCAATATCTTCTAAATCAATAACTTCAGTTTCCATTTTTATTTTTCCTTCTGCTGCAGCCTGGAACATTTGAGGGATAATTTCCGTAAGCAACAACTTAAACTCTTCAGGAGTCCAACTTCCCAATCCGGAACCGGAAATCTGAAGATCAGTTCCTCTGAGTATCTGTGACGACAGCTGAATAGTGTCTCCGCTCATTCCTCCAACGGACACCAATCTTGTTTTGTGGGAAAAATTTCCATCTCCTTTTATGGAGGACAGAAGAAGCTCAATAGAATGACCCCAGATGTAATCCAGTACTACATCAATAGGAGTCTGGCTATGAATTTCCTTTATTTTCTGCGTAAACTCCCCATCATTCATTTTCAAGGAAATAACCTCATCGGCACCCAACTCCCGAAGCGCCTGCAATGCTTCTTCATTTCTACCCGTGGCAATTACTTTTTTAGCTCCGTATAATTTTGCGATCTGTACAGCAATCATTCCGGTTACCCCTGTTGCTCCATTGATCAGGACCGTTTCTCCTGTTTTTAATTGTGTTTTAAACCTTAATCCCATTGCTGAGCCCATAATCGCATTAGGTAATGCTGATGCTGTAGCGAAATCCAATCCATCAGGAATGGGAACAGTCATATGTTTATCAGCTATTGCTTTTTCTGCAACCGTTCCTCTTTTACTGAAAAAATATACTCTTTTTCCGTTTTCCAATATTCCGGCCCCGTCACTTCCTATAATTTTAGGCTGATGTTCCTCATTTTCCGTAGAATAGTGTTTTCCGCTTGCTCTGGCCCTGTCCAAATGTTTTATGGATGCTGCTTTTACATAGACGAGTTGCTCATTGTCCTTCGTAACTTGAGGATCCTGAAAATCTGCATATTGAGGAGTTGCTCCTTTTTCAAATACTACTGCTGCTTTCATTCTTTTTAATTTTTATACAAAATTATGATGAAGGAAACCCCTGCTGCAATAACATTTGTTATCAGTTTACTTCGTTAGCCTCCTTTGAGGATTTTGGCCTTTATTCTGCTCAGGTGGACGGTCGTAATTCCGAGGTAAGAAGCGATATAATGCTGGGGAACTCTTTTAATAATTTCAGGTTTCTCCTTTGCAAGATCAAGGTAACGTTGCTGAGGACTGTCTTTTATAAATGAAAAGAAATGCTTCATATAATCAAATGTTCTCTCAAAGACTGAATCCATAAAGCGATCCCTCAGCTCAGGATCATTATATATTTCTGCTAAAATCCGGTCAACGGTGGGCTTATCTATTTTCCATAAAATGCAAGGTTCTATGGTCTCAAAGGAAACCATGCTCGGCAGACCTTTTCTGAAGCTTTCCAAAGAAGAAAACATGGTATTCTCCGTAAAAAACTGAAAAGTAACATCCTTTCCGTCATTGTTATACCAGGCTCTTGCCAATCCCTTTTCAATATAATAGGCATGCAAGGACACCTCATTCTCTTTTAAAAGAATGGTCTTTGCCGGTACTTCAATGCGTTTGAATTCCCTGATAAATCGGACACATTTTGTTTTCGGAAACGGAAACTTTGCTTTTAGATGCTCAAACATATTTAAATATAAAAAAAGAACGGAACATAAAGTTCCGTTCTTTCATCTTTTTAAATCAGGCTATTTATTTTCGCTATAATCTGGTCTGCCAGCTGATCTGCCTCTTCCTGGGATTTGGCCTCAGTATAGACTCTGATAATAGGTTCCGTATTCGATTTACGAAGGTGAACCCAGTTGTTTTCAAAATCTATTTTCACTCCATCTATGGTAGAAACTTCTTCGTTCTGATATTCTTTTTCCATTTTGGCTAAAATATCATCTACGTTGATTTCAGGGGTAAGTTCAATTTTCTTTTTCCCCATAAAATAGCTTGGATATCCTGCTCTCAGCTCTGAAACGGTTTTATTTTCTTTTGCCAGATAAGTAAGGAAAAGGGCAACGCCTACCAAAGAGTCTCTTCCGTAGTGAAGATCAGGATAAATAATTCCTCCGTTTCCTTCTCCTCCGATAACCGCATTTTTCTCTTTCATCAGGGTAACAACATTTACCTCTCCTACCGCACTTGCGAAATATTCAGAATTATGATTCCGGGCGATATCCCTCAATGCACGGCTCGAAGAAAGATTGGATATGGCAACTCCGTTTTTATGTTTTAATAAATAATCCGCCACTGCAACCAATGTATACTCTTCCCCAAACATCTCTCCCTTTTCATCGATCAGGGCCAGCCTATCAACATCAGGATCCACTACCACTCCGAAATCTGCTTTTTCTTTTTTTACCAGTTCGCAGATGTCTCCCAAGTGTTCTTTCAGAGGCTCCGGGTTGTGCGGAAAATGTCCGTTAGGCTCACAATACAGTTTTATGGTTTCACATCCAAGTTTATCCAGCAACATCGGAATCGCTATTCCACCTGTAGAATTCACAGCGTCTAAAACAACTTTGAATTTTTTGGCTTTAATGGCTTCAACATCTACCATGGGAAGATCAAGGATCTGCTGGATATGAATATCAAAGGCATCGTCCCTTGTTTCATATTTCCCTAAATCGTCTACTTCCGCAAAGTTGAAATCTTCACTTTCAGCGATTGCCAGCATCTCTGCTCCGTTCTCACCACTGATGAATTCTCCTTTTTCATTCAACAATTTAAGGGCGTTCCATTGTTTTGGATTATGGGAAGCGGTAAGGATAATTCCTCCGTCCGCCTTCAGTTCCGGAACCATAATTTCCACGGTAGGTGTTGTGGAAAGTCCGAGATCAATAACATTGATCCCCAGTCCCTGTAATGTAGCTGTTACCAGAGAGGAAACCATTCCACCGGAAATCCTTGCATCCCTTCCTATAACAAGCGTTAAGTTTTTTTTGTTTTTATTGTTCTGAAGCCAGGTCCCGAAAGCGGAAGCAAACTTTACCACATCAAGTGGAGTTAAGTTATCATTTACTTTTCCTCCGATCGTTCCCCGGATTCCTGAAATACTTTTAATTAATGACATTGTAGGTCTTTTGTAAGTTTAAATTCTATTTATATTCTGCGTAAGGCTGAGCAAAATTAGAAATTATTTACATTATTTGTGTGACAAATTTATGAACAACCGCAATCTTTATCACAACCTCCTCCTTTAGAGCTGAATTTTTTAGGTGCAAAATTCTTTCTGATCACTCTGAAAAGAGAGTAACAGGCGAATCCTACAATGAGTAGTACGATAATGTATTGAAAAATTAATGAAGAGTTCATTATTTTAGAATTTGATAAATAAACATAGACACAAAATATGCCAAACCAGTCATCATAACAACCTGAAAGCCTGTCCATTTAAGGCTTTTTGTTTCTCTGTAGACTACTGCAAGTGTGGAAACACACTGCATTGCAAATGCATAAAATAAAAGGATAGATATTCCTGTTGCAAAATTAAACACTTTTTCACCGTTTGGTTTCACATCGTGTCTCATTTTGTCAATTACTTTTACTTCAGGAGCATCATCACTCAGGCTGTATAAGGTAGACATTGTACCTACAAAAACTTCTCTAGCTACAAAACTGGTAATGATTCCTACTCCCATTTTCCAATCATAACCCAAAGGAGCAATGGCCGGCTCTATAGCCTTACCCATTTTTGCAAGGTAGGAGTGATCCAGCTTAACATCTGTCGCAACCATTTGATTGGTCTTCTGTGCCGGTCCGAAATAACTTAAGAACCAGATGATAATGCTTACAATAAAGATTATCTTTCCTGCTCCCGTTATAAAGTCCCAAACCTTTCCTAAAACCATTTTGAAATCATATCCGAACAATGGTTTTTTATAAGTAGGTAAATCCATTACAAGGTATGTTTTACCTTTATCTTTAATAAATCTTTTTAAGATGGCTGCTGAAAATAAAGCGACAAGAAATCCTAGCAGATACATTCCCATTAATACCAGAGCTTTATACTTTATTCCTAAAAAGCTTTTGTCTGAAATAACCAAGCCGATAATGATGCTATATACAGGAAGTCTTGCAGAACAGGTCATGAAAGGAGTTACTAAAATGGTCAGGAGTCTTTCCTTAACGTTTTCGATATTACGTGTGGAAATCACAGCAGGGATCGCACAAGCTGTTCCGGAAACCAATGGGACAATACTTTTCCCGTTGAGTCCAAATGGCCTTAAAAATCTATCCATCAGGAAGATTACCCTTGCCATATATCCTGAATCTTCTAACAGATATAAGAAGTATAACAAAATTCCGATTTGAGGAGCAAATACCATAATCCCTCCTAATCCCGGGATAATTCCATTAGAAACAAGTGAATTTACCGGTCCTTCAGGAAGATGCTCGCCGGTGAATGCGGACAGCCATGAGAAGAAACTTTCAATCCAGTTCATCGGATACTCCGCAAGGAAGAATACGCTTTGGAATATAATAAGTAAGATTAGCATGAAAATCACATATCCCCAGAACTTATGCACCAAAACTTTATCCAGCTTTTCGGTAAGCAGTTCTTTGAACTGTGGTTTTTTAGTGATTACATTCGCTAATATCTTATCAACATTCTGGTACCTTCTTACTGTCTCCTGAACCTGTAGTCTCTTCGGAACCAGACTTTTCGCATCCGGACTATTGAGAATATCATGAACAGATTCTATTTTGCTGAGTTCTACTCCCGATGATATACTCATCCAGGCTTCATAATCACTACCCAAGCCCTTATGAGCTACAATTTTTGCTATAAAATCCTTATGTTCATTTGGTACTTCAAAAGAAGTTTTTTCTGTTTTTTTAAAATCATTATTAAAAACAGCTTCCCGTATCTGATCTATTCCAATTTGCTCTTTAGCATTGGTTTGGATAATTTTAATATTTAAAGCATTTGAGAACTGCTGGATATCGATATCAATCCCGCGTCTTTGAGCCTGGTCGATCTGGTTAACTACCAAAATAAGAGGAATACCCAGATCCTGGATCTGTTGAAACAAAAGAAGACCCCTTTTTAAACTTAAGGCCTCAAGGATATAAACAACTCCGGCATAGTTTTGCTGCTCATCGATCAGAAATTTTGAAAAAATAGCTTCATCTTCAGAGCTCGGATATATACTGTAAGAACCCGGTAAATCCACCACTTCCACTTCCTCATCCTTGTAGCTGTAATGTCCGGAATAGCTTGCTACGGTAACACCGGCATAATTCCCGGTCTTCTGTTTTTTATTACAGAGTGTATTGAAAACTGTGGATTTTCCTACATTCGGATTTCCAACTAAAAGTACCTTTTTTTTCTTATTTTCCTGCATTAATCCCATTCTTGTACAATTATATAATCCCCTTCTTCTTCTCTGAGAGCTATACGGCTTTTTTCATCTCCAAATTCCACATACATGGGACCACTAAATGGAGCCTGATACAAAATCCTGAAAACGGTTTCCGGTAAAAGACCCATTTCTATAATTTTGTTTGGCATCTTTAGATGATCATTATCATAACCCAATATCTTCCCCATTTTGTTCTTAGGGAATCCGCTTAATTTATGTAAATCCTTCTCTTTCAAAGCCTGCTTTTTGTACATGCAAATGTACGCTATTTAAATTTAATCTAAATAACCTTAGTCTTAAAAAAAATAAACCCAAATGCTGTAAAAACATTTGGGTTCATTTGATAAAATATAATTTAGTTAATTGAATGTCTATTTTTTCTTTTTGTCAGTTATTTCAACCTTCTCAATCGGGTTATCATTGGCATTAAAGAAATCTTTGTATTGTTTTTCCTGTTTCTTCAACATATCACCTACAGTTCCATCCATTCCCGGTATGGTCTTGGAAAGCATGTCCTGTGTCATCATCGGTCTCAGAGTAGCAAAAGGATCTTTTTTGAAATCGTTATACGTTTTTTCGAATTTTTCTCTGGTCAGTTCGTTTACCTTTCCTCCTTTCGCCTGCATCAGGTTTTCTACGTATGAATATTCTGTGTAATCTTTCACCTTCTTATTTCCCTGAAGCACCCACGAATAATCTTTTGCATCGTCCTCTATCTTGACAATCAGACCCGGAAGACCAGAAAACTTGTAAGGACCGTCAGGAAAAGGCAGATCCGTACTGAACCATGCTGTCCATTTTCTTCCTCCGAATTCTGTGGTTGCTTTTTGTGTATTATAAGCTCCTATTTTTTGTTTGTCGGTAAGAATATTCCAGTTGAATTTCGGCTCCTCGTTATATCCTATATTACTTGGAGTAAATCCACTGGCAATTTTATCAACATACTGCACTTTCATGCTTGGATAAAATTTATAAACCCTGGCAGAAATTTTAGGCTGTCTGATTGTTTTTGAAAGGTCTTTCATCACACCTGCCTTCTGCATTGCTTCTATTTCCACCTTCAGGATCGAATCCTGTGCGATAATGGTATAATCCTGATAAATCGATCTGTTTTTATCTGTAATATCCAATATCGTAATAACCTTGTCTATTTTAGTAGAATCTTTTTTAGGTTTAAAAGTAAGTTCGTAAAAGAAACGGTTTGCAGTTTCTTTAGACTCCTGAGCATTGGCAAAAGCAAAGAGAGCAATTAAGAATACTGAAAGCAACTTTTTCATTGTAATAATGTTTACTTATTAGTTGCTATTGTATCAAAAATGTTACAACTTTTTTCTCTTTATTTATAAGTTCTTTATGGTAAGCCCCGGAAATATGGCTCCGCCAGGTTAATAGCTATATAAAAAATTATTTTCAGTGGCATCTTCTTTTTTCATATTCATTTTTAAAGATTATTATGTCGTCAAAACCTTGATAGCTATAAAAGTTTTAACTTTAAATACCTAAAAACAAAATTAATATGGACACATTAGCTCAATTAAAATCCGAACTTGATAGTGAGTATCAAACCACCAGAAAATTTTTTGACCTCTATCCCGATGACAAAAATGAGTATGCTCCTCACGAAAAAAGCATGAAAATGAAATCGCTTGCCAACCATCTTGCTGATGTTTTTGAGTGGCCCAACACCATGCTGAAAACATCTGAACTGGATTTTGGAACCGCACAACATCCAACCACGTCTGCTACGAAAGAAGATTTATTAAAAAAACTGGATGAGAACTATAAATCGGGTATCGACGCATTGGAAAATGCAAAAGAAGATGACCTGAATTCTACCTGGGCTTTAAAACATAATGGGCATGAATTGGCAAAATGGACCAAGTATGCATCAATCCGCCACAGTTTAAATCAAATTACCCACCACAGAGCTCAGCTGGGAGTATACTACAGGCTCAATGATATTCCTTTGCCGGGAAGTTACGGTCCGTCTGCAGACGTACAAAGCTTTTAAAATATAGTTTAAATGAAAAAGCCAATCCCAAGGGATTGGCTTTTTCTGTTTATGTAGTTTATTATTTGAAGTTAAATTTCACGGTAAACATTACCTGACTTGGACGAAGCTGATATCTCGTATAGGTAATATTGGTCGTATTAATATCATAGGTTTCGAATACCTTTTTATTCGCAATATTCATCCACTTCAGTTCGAAATCTATTTTCTTCTTAGCCCAGGTAAACTGATAGGACACATCGTAGAATCCGTTATGGTACTTCTGTTCAGCTGCATTTGTGTTCACCTGATCCCAATTGAACCCGACTGTATGGTTTTCTATAGGATAGAAGAAAAGTCCAAGATTATGGGTGAAACCTGTTCTGGTAGCGTTAGAGCTAACCTTTCCAACACTGGTCTGTTTTGTTCGGGAAATACTTGCGTTATAATCTATACTCATCCAGCTGAAATAAGTATTATTGAATTTAATTCCGTACGACTGGCTGTTATTCTTGTTGGTATAGGAATCATTATTTAAAAACAGGTCTGATTTCACAGTGTTGTTACTATAGCTAAGGGAGGCATTGGTTTTAAACTTTGGAAAATACTTTCCAACTTCTGCACTGTATCCATTATTCAATACATGATTATCCTGTTCTTTGTAATTCATTATTGTATATCCCGCACCATTGATTGTAGGATTGGAAATCAGGTTTCTTTTCGCATCGGAATACCTGTAGTTAACATTAAAGAATAAATTATTCAGCGGGTTTCTGTATTCAATTCTTGTTCCTGCTGATTTATTGTTGTTCTGAGGAATTGGATTTTTTGGATCCATTGCATTAATTCCACTTGGAGAAGTCATCAAGAATCCTGAATATGCTGTATTAATTTCTCCAAAATTATTATTGATATTCGCGTTTACCGACGCTTTCCAGAATGAAGCAAATGTATATTGAGCAAAAACACTTGGCTCAAATGTAACTTTATTAACCGTTTTAGAAACATTTCTGAACGGGTCCTCCGCTTTAATATTATTAGAATTGACCGGGAAGTTGGCATAAAGCATCCAGGAATCATTTTTATAATTAACCCCTAAACTTCCGTAAGGAGTTGCTGTGGAATATCTCAGGTCATTGCTGTATGCGGTAGGGAGTGTCGGTAGATCATTCGGATTCGTGGATGGAATTGTTTCAATGTTATACAGGTCTGAAACCAGATCCGTTGTTTTGAAATTAAATCCTACTTCAGGAGTAAAGGTCCATCCCTTTGTAGAAAATCCAATATTTGCAGAATGATTTGCCTCAAAAGTTTTAAGCCTTAGGTTTTGGGTAACAAAATCAGAATTCGGTAACACTTTAAATCCAGGGATATCCAGATATGATGTTGGAGAAACTTCCAATGTTTGCCTGTCTGTCTGATAGCTTACATAGGATAAAAGGTTCACCATTTTTTCCTTCCATGGTATAATCGTACTTAAGGAGTTTTGAAATGATGTCGTAGGAGATTCAAGGCTTTCCCCTGCATTTCTTTGTTTTCCGGAAGCAAGGTCGGTTCTGTCTACCAGTCCTCTGTCTGCATTCCAGTATTGAGAAAAGCTCGTTGTATTCTTGAAGAATCCTTTTTTTGCATTTTTTGTAAAAATCAATTCTCCTTTAGCTTTATCCGTATAAAAATTATTAAGAATATTAGTTGTATTGGAGCTTCCATCGAAATAATCTTTCCTGTTGTAAGCCTCTCTTTCTACTGCATTATTTGTATAGTTGGCATTGGCCTTAAGTTCCCATTCTTTCTTTTTATCGATATTGGTTAAATAATTAGCGGATAAATAGTGGACATTATTTAATAAGTATCTTTTTACCGGAAGGCTGGGAGCGTCTGCATTTTCTACATTGAGCCAGTCATTTTGTGAGGCATTAATCCTCTTTCCTTCGAACCTGTTTCCAAAAGCCAATATATTTCCTTCATTTTCAACCTGCTCTCCCATATTATTGGTTTTATAATTAACTACCCATTGGCTTTTCTGTCCAAAGAACATAGGGGTCAGTTTCACATTCCAGAGCCAAGGTTCTCCAAATCCTGTTCCTACTTCTCCTCTACCAGTCATGGTAACGGAATTCTTTAATTTAATATTGATTGCCGCCTGGTCGGAAGGTACTTTATCCTGAAGGATTTTTACAGGCTGGTGATTTTCAAGTACTTCAACTTTCTGTACAGCATCCTTTGGTAAAGAATTATTAATCGTTCCGTATCCTCCTTCCATCAGGTCTTTCCCATTAACGTAGAATTTATTGATCGCATTCCCCTGATAAAGTATCGTTCCGTCCGTATTAACCTCAATACCAGGAATCTTTTTCATCACATCAGCCAGCGTCCTGTCACTCTTACTGTCAAAAGCTTTAAGATCATACGCAATGGTATCCCCTCTCGCCGTAATCATCTTGGTTTTCAGTTGAACTTCCTTGATCTCGGTAGCCTCAGACTGCATTTTAAAACTTAGCGTCTGATCACTGTTGCTTATCTGTTTAGTTAATGGTTTTTGGTTAAATGCCTTTACTTTCAAATCAACATTAGACTCTGCTGTAGTAAAAGTTACTTTATATTCCCCTTTTGAATTGGTAATTCCATAAGCTAAGATCGCATCTTTACCCGGTTCTTCCACCGTTACACTTGCGCTTGGAATAGGAACACCATCTTCATCTGTGATTTTTCCTGTAACCGTCTTTTGTGCATAAGTAAGCACAGAAAGAAAAATCATCAGAAATAAAGTAATATTCTTTTTCATAATTCTAGTTATTTGCTTAATTAGTTATTATTCGATGTTTTTTGTTACACATCTATAGAGATGCATTTCAGGCAAATAAGTTAAAACACTGTTTTTCACTATGTTTTTAGTGATAATTTTTTTTGGTTTTTTTTGTTTGTGTATTTTAGGGATATAAGTTTTGCTTCATTTTATTTTGACTAAATAAAATAAATGATTAAAGCCATAGGTTAAATAAATCTTAATTTACTTAATATCAATATTTATTTAATAGTTTTGTAACATAAAATTTATAAAATGGGAATTGTCTTAAAGCCTATTGACATTGTAGATGACATTACTAAGGAAGAATTCTACGAAAAATACCTAAGGCCGAGAAGGCCTGTTGTCATCAAAAATATGGCAAAAAAATGGCCTGCATATCAAAAATGGACAATGGACCACATCAAAGAGACAGTAGGAGACGTAGAAGTTCCATTATATGACAGTTCCAAAGCTGATCCCTCAGCACCGATCAATACCCCTACTACAAAAATGAAGTTTGGCGATTATATAGACCTGATCCAAAGAGAACCTACCGATCTTCGTATTTTTTTCTTTGATCCTATTAAATATGCCAATAAGCTGCTAGATGATTATATTTCTCCAAAAGATTTAATGGGCGGCTTCCTGGATAAATATCCTTCCATGTTTTTCGGAGGAACTGGGTCCGTTACTTTTCTGCATTACGATATAGACCTTCCCCATATTTTTCATACCCACTTCAACGGGAGAAAGCACGTTATTCTTTTTGAAAATAAATGGAAAGAAAGATTATATAAGATCCCTTATACCACCTATGCATTGGAGGATTATGACATTTCAAATCCTGATTTTACCAAATTTCCCGCACTGAATGGGATCGAAGGTATTGAATGCTTTCTGGAACATGGGGATACCTTGTTTATGCCTACAGGATGGTGGCACTGGATGAAATATCTGGACGGAAGTTTCTCTCTTTCCTTAAGAGCATGGGATAAATCCTGGGCTGTAAAGGCCCACTCTATCTGGAATCTTACGGTACAACGTAAATTCGATGATATCATGAAGGTCAATTTCAAGAAGAAATATATGGACTGGAAGGAAAAAATAGCCATAAAAAGAGCGGAAATAGCCTTACGCAGAGGCCTGCCTAAGTAAATATTCTTATTTTACAAAATTCTTAATCATAGGTTTTGATCCAATCGGAACCCATAATTTTTTGTTGGATACTAAGACTATTTGTATTGAATTTTAAATTTTGTGGAGTCCTTTAGTTATTACGCATGATAAATAAAATACTATTGCATTACACTTCTTTTTATTATTTTTATCTGGTCTAAATATTTATGATAGTGATTTGAATCATAGATTAAAAAAAACTTAAACACAATATTATATTTATTTAATTTAATAATTTTGTAACATAAAATTTACAGAATGGGAATTATTTTAAAGCCTATAGATGTTGTAGACGATATCAGTAAAGAAGATTTCTACGAAAAATATCTAAAGCCGAGAAGGCCCGTTGTCATCAAAAACATGGCAAAAAAATGGCCTGCATATCAAAAATGGACAATGGATTATATGAAGGAAACGGTAGGTGATGTAGAAGTCCCCTTATATGACAGCTCAAAGGCTGACCCGTCTGCTCCCATCAATGCATCTGCAGCCAAAATGAAATTTGGAGATTATATCGATTTGATTCAGAAAGAGCCTACAGATCTTAGAATCTTCCTTTTTGATCCGATCAAATTTGCTCCAAAACTTCTTGAAGATTATATTTCTCCCAAAGAATTAATGGGAGGGTTCCTTGATAAATATCCGAATATGTTCTTTGGAGGAAAAGGGTCCGTTACTTTCCTTCATTTTGATATCGATATGGCGCATATCTTCCATACGCACTTCAACGGCAGAAAACATATCATGCTCTTTGATTACAAATGGAAAGAAAGACTTTATCAGATTCCTTATGCTACGTATGCTCTGGAAGATTACGATATTGAGAATCCTGATTTCACTAAATTCCCGGCGCTTGACGGAGTGGAAGGTATTGAATGCTTCCTTGAACATGGAGACACCTTGTTTATGCCTACAGGATGGTGGCACTGGATGAAGTATCTGGACGGAAGTTTCTCTATTTCCTTAAGGGCTTGGGATAAATCCTGGGCAGTAAAGGCACACTCTTTATGGAATCTTACGGTACAGCGTAAATTTGATGATATCATGAAGTCCAATTTCAAAAAAAGGTATATGGACTGGAAAGAGAAAAAAGCTGTTGAACGAGCCAACTATGCTTTAAAAAGAGGCTTACCAAAATAAAAAAAGGCGTTTCATCTGAAACGCCTTTACTTTTTACAAAACCCTATACACAGGATATTGTCTGAATGTCTTTTCTTCAAAATAAGGAGAATGTTTATAAACCCAGTCTAGCTGAGCAGCACCATCATCTGCAAATTTTTTATCTGATGATTTTTTATCGTCAAACTCCTTTTTCAGTTTAGGATCTTTTTTTAATAGTTCAGCCGCGGTATCTTCAAAGATATATGCTGAAAAATATTCCTTTTGTGCCAGAATACCATCAAAGAAATTCCAGTTAAAGAAGGAATCCAATGCTTCCGGCTCAAGGGTTTCAATAATGTATTTAACTCCCGGCTGCTGTGTAGAAACTATATAATCACCTTTCAGGAAATTCACTTTTTTATCGGATTTATCAACCGTTGTTTCATAATGAAGATAATGTCCTTCGTATGGATTTTTAACCGTTTTAAAATCATTGATCTTATAGGATTCCACCGCTATTGCACTGTCCTTTTGAATCGGTTTCATTTCTATTTTATTCCTTTTGAATTCTTCAATAACCCTGTACTGAGACTGCGGAATGACATAATATTTTGGAATTGTAATGTAACCCGTAGGAACAGCCGTCGTAAACAATTTTATATTTTTTGTAAAAGGACTTGTCCTGTCGTAATACAATCTTGGTTTTCCGGATACTTCACTGGGTTTATATTTTCCTTCATATCCTTTAAAATCCATCGTGGAAAATTTTGTAGAATCGATCTTCCAGCGGATACCATATTGTTTTCCTGGCTGATATTGCTTTAGGTTTTCAATACGATAGTCTTTGATCTTTTTATACTCTTTATCCAGATTCTGAAGGTTAACAAGCATATACTTATACGTTGCATCAACCCTTTTGTCGTAAGGTTTGAGCATATGCGTTTCCGGAACTGTGCCCAATGAGTTGAATAAAGAAGTATATCCCGTTGAGTATCGTGGTGAATCCTCAAAGGCTGCAAATCCGATTTCAGGGACATCCCCATGAATATTCACATAAGGAGTGCTCTCATATCCCATTTTTTTTAAATCCTGCAGATTCTTTGCCTGATAATCATTGTAAAAATAATTTCCCAGTACATTTCCCAGACGTTCTTTAAAAGTTGAAATATAAGTAAACGTATATTGGTAATCTGCCCCGTTGCTTACATGGTTATCGATAAAGACATCCGGTTTCAGCCACTGGTATATTTCCTGGAAACTTCTGGCATTTTTAGAATCGGCTTTAATAAAATCCCTATTCAGATCATAGTTCCTGGCATTTCCTCTGAATCCGTATTGTTCCGGACCGTTTTGATTCGCTCTTGAGTAAGACCCTCTGTTCAGCATTCCGCTTACGTTATATGCCGAAATAGCTGCTATGATAAAATTCTGTGGAGTCTTTATTTTTTTTGTGGCAAGATCCCGAATGAGCATCATGGTTGCATCAATTCCGTCCGGTTCTCCCGGATGGATTCCATTATTAACAAAAAGGATTGCTTTTTCTTTTCTCAGCTTTTCAATATCTTTTTCCGGAAACGGATTATAAATAACGAGATAGATTGGCTTTCCGTTATCATCTTCCCCTTTTTCAAGGTATTGAATTGTATTAAATTTTTTAGCCAGCTCCTGGTAATAGTTATTCATCTCATCATAGGTAACGGTCTGGTTGCCATTTCCTTTTTCAAAAGGCGTCTGGAAAGATTGCTGTGAAAAAAACAATGAAGAACTAAGTAATAATAGAACAAATTTAAGTTTCATGAAGATAAAATTTCAGATTATAAAATTACTGAAATTATTGATGAATCTTTTGGTTAATCACAAAGACCCGGGGTTTCTTTTTAAGACGTAATAAAGTATCTGATTATCATTGATTTCTCGATTAGCAGCTACCCATTCCTTCCTGTCTCATCAGGATATAAAGCAGGAAGAGGATCACTCTGCCAGAACTCTTTAGTGTCTGCATCCATAATGGACAATGATCCTGTATAAGCAGCCCCGGTATCCAGATTCCAGACATTGGCTTTGTGTAGAGGTTCTTTGCTTCCCAGGTCAATAGTAGGGGTATGCCCAATAAATATCTCGTTATACAAAAGCAGCCTTTTAGGATATAATTCAGAGTTCTTGCTCAGCTTTTTATCCATACAAACAGCCGTTTCCCAAAGCGTCCGATCCCATCGGTAATTACTGGAATAGACCTCTCTTTCCGGGCCGTGCATTGAAGAATATCCGGCATGAATAAATAAACGGTTCTGATCGTCTACATCATAGTTTTTCATATGCTGAAAAAACTCCAAATGTTGCTGTAATTCTATTTCGGAATAGGCATCATAACTTTCGATAGTCTTTCTCCCTCCATTATTGAGCCATACTTCAGGAGTTTCTCTGAAAGAAAGCCAGTCTTCACACCAGGCATCATGGTTTCCTTTAATAAAAATACAATCCTGCTTTTTTGAAAGTTCAATCAGAAAGGCAATAATCTGGGAAGATTCACTCCAGCCGTCTACATAATCTCCAAGAAAGATTAATTGATCATCACTTTTTACCTGAGCCCGGTCAAGAACCTGGATCAGCGCTTTAAAACCTCCATGAATATCACCTATTACTAACTTTCTCTTCATTTTTACTTTGAAATATATTTCGCGTCAACAAAATCCGTCAGCCAGACTCCATTGTCTGAAAGATAGAACTGAATTCCTTCTTCAGACATTTTGCCTGTCCGGATGGTCAAAATTACAGGTTTTCCGTGACGCATTCCTACTTTTGTAGCAGTATCTTTATCTGCACTCAGATGAACATGCTGCCTGCTTCTTTTTTCAATCCCTTTTTCCATAATGGATCTGATATTACTTTCTGCAGTTCCATGGTAGAGATATTCCGGAGGCTGCTGAGGAATCAATGCCAGATCTATATTAATAGAGTGTCCCTGGTTAGCTCGTATTTTCGTTTTATCTTCGTTAAAAGCAAACCTTTTTTTGTTATTTGTTTCTACGACCTCATCTAATTCCTTCATCGTAAAATGCACTCTTTTGCGGGCCGATTTTGTAATCAATTCTTCCACATCCGCCCAACCATTTTCATCTAAATGCAGATGAATTGTTTCTGGCTGATGACGGAGAATCAGGCTTAAAAATTTACTTATTCTTTTATTTTCTATTTCGTTCATGATTATGTTTTTTATTTAGCAATAATATTCTTCATGATCTGATCATACTTGAATTCCTGTTGTTTCAATTATACTTTAAAATATTCACTTATAATATTCATTGCTCTATTACTTACTAAAATATTTTGTCTCCAGCTTTTCACATAGTTTTTCAATATCTTCCTTCCTTACCAATTCTGAAATCCAGTCTTCAGGAATATTTTCAAAACCATAATAAATTCCAGCAATTCCTCCTGTTATAGCCCCTGTAGTATCGGTATCTTCACCTAAGTTAACCGCTTTCAATACCGCTTCAGAATAACTTTCTGAATTCATAAAACACCATAAAGAAGCTTCTAAACTGTGTAGAACATATCCTCCGCTTTTAATTTCATCTTCAGTATATTTCCAAATATCATTTTTTAAAAGCCTATCGAAAAGCTTAATTTCATTTGGATTAAAGCCTTTGATTTCTGCATATTTTAAACTTCTTTTTTGCATAAACTCATATGCTTCTTCTTTTCCTTTCCCTTTTATTAATTAGATAGCAAAAACAATATAGATAAAACAGGCAAATACTGAGCGAAAATGGCCATGGGTAATAGCAGAAACTTCTTTAATTGTTTTATAAAGCATGTCGATATCCTCTTGTTTTTCAAGATAAAAAGCTAATGGAAGAATTCTCATCAATGAACCATTTCCATTATCTTCCTCAAAGATATTTCCTGAAAATTTTGCGCTTTCGCCTTTTATCAGCCTTGCAATAGAATATCTTGTTGTTCCGCCAATATCAAAAAGTTTTCCATGAGCCGTCCAATGTCCATATTTATTCCACTTAACAAAACTATGTCCTATTTTCTCTAAATCATATCCTTTAGTAAGCTCCTCCGCCAGACAAAGTGTTAAAGAGCTATCATCACTCCAGGTCCCTTTAGGCTGATTCCAAGACATATATTCCAAATATCCTTTAACCGGTGATTTCTTTAAATCTTCTCTTTTCTTAAATTCAACAGGAACCCCTAACGCATCTCCAACACAAACGCCGAAAATTCCAGATTTTACCACATTCTCCATTATGCCATATTTACAAGCTTATCAAACAATAATTTCATTCCCTTTGTTGCACTTTCTTTCATCACTACAGCTCTTTTACCATATCCGAACTCCGTTTCATTGGGATTGATAACGATCAAAAGACAATCATCTTTAATTTCATGGATCAGACCTGCTGCCGGATATACCTGCAAGGAAGTTCCGATAACAATTAAAATATCTGCTTCTTTTACCTTTTCTCTTGCTACATTGTATAAAGGCACATCTTCTCCAAACCAAACGATAAATGGTCTTAACTGAGATCCGTCTTCGGCTTTATCACCCTCGTTAATATCATCTTTTTGCTCATAGATCAGGTCTTTGTTATGACTCGAACATGACTTAAACAGTTCTCCATGGATGTGGAGGATGTTGCTTGATCCTGCCCTTTCATGAAGATCATCTATATTCTGAGTAATGATTTGTACATCGAAATACTTCTCAAGCTCTGCTAACAGCCGGTGGGCATCATTAGGTTCTACTTCATGAAGCTGGCGGCGTCTCTGATTGTAAAACTCCAAAACCAATGCTCTGTCCCTCTTCCAGCCCTCAGGACTTGCCACATCTGTTACATTATGATTTTCCCAGAGACCATCTCCGTCTCTGAATGTCTTTATTCCGCTTTCGGCACTAATTCCTGCACCGCTTAATATGGTCAGTTTCTTCATTGTTTTTCTTTTAATAGTTTGTCATAAATTGCTTCGTTTTCATTATCGAAACAAACGAAAATAATTTTTTCAATCCTTTCTGTCCAAAAATTTTGAACTTCATTAATAGCAATTTTTGCTGCTAATTCTTTCGGGAAATGATAAATTCCGGTACTAATGTTCGGAAAAGCTATTGTTTTAGCATCAAGACTCTCTGCTAATAGTAAAGAATTCCTGTAACAATTAGCTAAAAGCACCGATTCTTTTGCTTCATCACCATTCCAGACCGGTCCCACGGTATGAATAACATAAGTTGCAGGAAGATTTCCTGCAGAAGTTACAACCGCCTCGCCCGTTTTACATTTTCCTTGTTTATTTCTTATATGAATACATTCTTCTAATATCTGCTTTCCACCTGCACGATGAATAGCCCCATCAACACCACCTCCTCCAAGTAAAGACGAATTTGCCGCATTTACAATAACATCAGCCTTTACTTTAGTGATATCGCCTTTTATTAATTCAATAAGTGGGCTCATCTAATTTTAATTTTTGTTTCCATTTTTTAATTTATCACCAAAACCGCCTCTTCATCAGACAGCTTAATTTCTACGGTTGCACCACTATTGAACTGCAAAAAATCCTGTTCAATTCCATCACTAAATATAAAGCCATTATTTGGCATTAATGACTCTATCACGAGCCTATTTCCTCTTTTTATGCGCCCACTGCAAATTTCCGTTTGTGTTGCTTTACTTTTGAAAGGTTCTCTCACCGCAAAGTATAGATCATCTTCATTGAGTTCCGGATATTCCAGTTCTTTAGATCCTAAAATTCCATAGGCCATATTAAAGATCGAGCTTAGCCAGCCGGTACTTCCTGTCTTTGTAGAAACAATAATTCCACTGGAGGAATGCATCTCTTCTTTTCCGTTCATAACCACCTTATACCTTGCTGAGCTATGGGAAGAAACACCAATGAAAAGATCATTTACAGCCAGGAGCTTTTGCCCGTCATTCAATACTGCTTCAGCAAACTTCATTCTCTTTGAACTAAAATTTTCGTTTATAGCAGAGTGAATGCCATCCAGAAAGTTTTTTGTATTAAATGGAAGCAGTACTCCATCATACCTTTCTTGGTCAGGATTAATTGCTACGATAGGTATATTTTTAGAGTATTTTGCTACATTCGCTACCAGTCCATCCTGCCCAACCACCACAATTAAATTCTTTTCAGAGAAAATAAAGGAGGGTATAAATTCTCGTTCTATCACTTTATTTTTAATTACTTTGGAAAGTTTTGTCTGGACTTCAAGAAATGATTGATAGAACTTTTCATGTTCAATAACATATTCCTGAAAATCACCCCCAGAACTTTCGATATAAAACCGGGCCTGTGCTTTTGTATTGAACCGTTCAATCAAAGCTTCCAATCTCGTTTTGTTCTTAATAATAATTGCGTATTCTGGTTTCATGGCTTTACTTCAATTGCTTATTTTAAATACTTTTCATTCCTTTCATCGCTTAATGCTGTTTTAAGAGATTTTCCAATAAGTCCGGGCTTATATTTAAGTTTCCTATTTTCCCTGCATTTTCAGCAAGCTCTCTAAAAGCCAGTGCAATATTGGATCTTGCATCCTGGTTTCCACTCAAAGCACTTAGAACCCTCCAATCCATTTCTTTATATGGTTTCAATGAGGTTTCCAATACATAGCCCTGGGTTTCAGCTTCTTTTCTGTCATTTTCTGTCTTTTGCTCTATCAGCTGTTTTCTTTGATTTTCAACGGAAATATCAGCAGCAATCTTCATTTCTCTAAGGATCTTGTTATTTTCCTCCTGCTGGATCTCTGTTTCCATTCTTTTTTCTTCGATCTGTTTTTGTTTTTCCTCAACTGCTATCTCTGTATTCAGCTCAGATTCTTTGATCTTTCTTTCCTGCTCCACGGCAAAGTTTCTTCTCTCATAAATGGCTTCATCTGCCTGCTGCTGGAGTTTCTCCCTGGTTTCCGTTTCTAATGCCCTGGCCATTTCCGGAGTGGTTTGGACCGCCAGAATACTGGCTCCCAATATTTCAATGCCCATCGTTTGGATTGTTTCTGAAGCCTTAAGTCCCACTAAAATATGTTCCTCGATCTTTTTAGCGGAGCGGATGGCATCTTTTAAACTCATTTCATGGATAAATGATGAAGTAGAAGTCTGTGCCAGGTTAATGATTCTTTGGTTAAGCTTCTCAATATCATTTTTCTTATATACTCCTGATTCATTAACCGTAAAATCCAATGTATTCGATAAAGCTTTTGGATCAATAATTTTATAGCTGATCTGTCCCTGGATTTTTACCGTCTGATAATCAAACGTATTTTCATTAAAAATAAACGGCAGATCATTACTTCCCATCGGAATTGCTACAATAGAACTGTTTGGAGCAAAATAAAAAAATGATAGCCCTCTTCCTTCTCTTACGGTTTTCCCATTTTTAAAATGAAGAACGTAAGTCATTGAATCGAATTTGATGTGTCTGAAACCAAACATAGCTTGACGTTTTTAAGAGTTAATATTTGTGTTGTTTTTACGCTAATTAAACAGGACATAAGTTTATCTTGTTTAAAAGAATGTATTCTTCATTGATGAACATAACATCCTTCCCGAATGCATATTTTCACTGCTGATTAATATTTTACATTATTGCCTTAACGGATAATAAATCCCTGTCCCGGACCATATCATTCTTTTAGATCATCCCTGACCTCCATTAAAGCGAACCCTAAAAGATTCTCTCCTCTCCAATGAAGCGGATTTTTTGCTTCAGGATCTGATTCCAGCATCCCTATTCCCCAGATCTTATCATAAGGACTTGCTTCAATAATAAGCTTATCATCCGTTGATAACAGAAATTTTTTAAGCTCTGCGTTTTGCGAAAATTTAAAAAAGTTTCCTCTCTTTACAATTTCATATTTATGCTCATCCCAGATATGATGATCAAAGTTTTTAATCTTTCTTCCTAATCCCTTTGCCTCCTTTGGGTCATGTGCTTCAATGATAAGAGCTTCGATATCCTTATCATTAAATAGTCTTGCTTTTTCTGCCATCATATAATGCTCTGCCGTTTTATAAATAACTCCTCCTTCTTCAAATTCAGCCGGATACCACTGACTGAAACACGCCTTCGTGATCTGATCTTTGGCTGTATGACCCCAGAAAAATAAGAATTCCAACTCCTCTTTATTTTGAAACTTTTGGATGATATTTTGCAGATTATATTTCATGATTGCGTTATTATTACACAAATGTAAGAGAATACTTTATTTCCCTCCAAATTTATTTGCGTTAATTTTACACTAATATCTTTAAAACATTGATTTTCAATTACATTAATTTATTACTGTACATTTTTATTTTAAATAATCCATCGAATAGTTTTATAAAAAAACGGGCTAAAGCCCGTTTTTCATTTGATATGATGATCATTTGTTATTATGTATTTACTTAGAAATATATGGTTTATACTCCTATTTGATTTCAAAATAAAATCCTTGCTCCTCAAGTTCCTTATATTTCTCCTGATTAAAAGTAAATAGTTTTCCCGGTCTTCCGCTCCCTTCTTTTTTAAGGTTGTTGGTTTCATTGAGAAGACCATAGCTCATGATCTTTTTACGGAAATTTCTGCGGTCTATCTCCTGGCCAATGATTGTTTTATAGAGGTTTTCCAGATCAGAAAACGGAAATTCCTCATTAAGAAGATTGAAACCAATCGGCTGGTATTGAATTTTCGTACGAAGTCTTTTTAACGCAATATCCAGTATTCCTTTATGATCAAAAGCAAGCTTTGGAAGCTGATTAACACTGAACCATTGTGCGTCTTCGGCATCGGAATCTGCAAATAGTTCATAGTAAGAAGGGTTTACCAGGCCCAAATAAGCTATAGAAACTACTCTGTTCCTGGGATCCCTACCCACATTACCAAAAGTATAAAGTTGTTCCAGAAAATCGGGCTTTATGCCAGCCTCTTCATACAGTTCCCTTTTTACAGCATCATCAAGATTTTCATCATCAAGAACCAATCCGCCCGGTAATGCCCATCCTCCTTTGAAAGGATCAATTTTTCTTTTTATCAAAAGAACCTGAAGATCCTTCTTATCAAAGTATCCAAATATAACTGCATCTACTGCTACTTTAATATTCTGCATAATATAGTTTGCGTTGTGAATACACAAAGTTAATGTTTTGAATTAAAAACTCCACCGTTAAAAAGGCAAAAACCAACAAAATAAAATTTCTTACCTTTAAATTAAAATTATAACCAACTTAAAACTAAACATTTATGAAAAATCTAATGTTCATTGTAATCGCAGCTTTTCTATTGACGGCTTGCGAAAAAGGAAAACCCAATATGGGTAAGGAATCCACAGGATCTGATTCTGCAGCATGGAAACCTGTAGATTCTGCTACCGCTGTAAAGGCATGGACTGAATATGCTACTCCCGGAGAGATGCACAAAATGCTTGCTAAATCAGATGGGAAGTGGACCGGAGAAACGACTATGTGGATGGAAGAAGGAGGAAAACCTATCAAAAGTACATCTGAGTGTACCAATAAAATGATCTTTGGCGGACGCTATCAGGAGAGCGTACACACCGGTAATATGTGGGGAATGCCTTTTGAAGGAAGGAGCATTGTTGGATACGATAATGCGACTAAAAAATTTGTAAGTACATGGATGGATAATATGGGAACAGGAATAATGTATACTACAGGAGATTGGAACGCTTCAAAGAAATCAATTGAATTTAAAGGTAAAATGCCTGACATTGCAAGACCTGGAAAAGAATGCGATGTAAGGGAAGTTTTTACATTCGTGGATGATAACACTCAAATCATGGAAATGTATGGTCCCGGCTCCAAAACCGGTAAGGAAATGAAAACAATGGAAATAAAATTCACCCGTAAAAAATAGAAAATAAAAAAACCGCTTCCTCTGAAGCGGTTTTTTATGCTAATTGGTTTCTGATGCACTTGTTACCGGAACGCTGAAATTATTGTTTAAATAATTAACGTTGTAGACCTGCCCGCTCCATGTCTTCATTGTGGAGTTGAAAACATATATTTATGATCATACGTATCAGCAAACATTAACAACAGTAAAAAACACACCTCATTTTCAGTGATTTTCCTGATTCTACACCTTATTTTATTATAGAAATTTGATATAGTAAAAAGGTCCAGGCCGAAAACCTTTAAAAGTAGGCATAAAACAAACTAACATTATCATGAATGCAAAAAATTTATTAAGAGTACTTATTGTAATTATCGTCATTATTGGCGGAGTTATTATTATTGTAATAGGCAAAAAACCATTTCCTGAGCCTGAATGTATTGTATGTGGTACTAAACTGATAACCATGCTTGGTATCGTTGAAATTATTCTGGGATTAGGAGCGCTGGTCGTGCAGAGAAACCTGATTGATAAGCAGAGAAATCTATAAAAATAAAAAGACCGATATGATATCGGTCTTTTTTATATTAATCGTTTAGCTTTAATACCGCCATAAATGCAGATTGCGGTACTTCTACCCTACCAATCTGTTTCATCTTTTTCTTACCTTCCTTCTGTTTTTCCAAAAGCTTACGTTTTCTGGAAATATCTCCCCCGTAACACTTCGCTGTAACATCTTTTCTTAGAGCTTTAATGGTTTCCCTCGCGATAACCTTCGTTCCCAATGCCGCCTGAACCGCAATATCAAACTGCTGTCTAGGGATCAGTTCACGAAGTTTTTCACACATCTTCTTACCGATATGATAGGCATTACTATCGTGAATCAATGAAGAAAGGGCATCTACCATATCGCCATTGATCAGGATATCCATTTTTACAAGCTTGGAAGCTCTGAATCCGATCGGATGATAATCAAATGATGCATATCCTTTAGAAATGGATTTCAGTCTATCGTAGAAATCGAATACAACTTCTGCCAGAGGCATATTGAATATCAGCTCTACTCTTTCAGAAGTTAAATAACTTTGGTTAACGATCTCTCCTCTTTTCTCAATACATAAAGTCATTACCGATCCTACAAAATCAGATTTGGTAATAATAGAAGCTTTAATAAACGGTTCTTCCACTCTATCCATTGTAGATGGATCCATCATTTCAGACGGGTTATTAATCAAAATAGGAACATCCGGTTCTTTTTTAGTATATCCGAAATAAGAAACGTTCGGTACCGTAGTGATAACGTTCATATTGAATTCCCTGTCCAATCGCTCCTGAACAATTTCCATATGCAGCATTCCTAAGAAACCACATCGGAACCCAAAGCCCAGAGCAGCAGAACTTTCCGGTTCAAAAACTAAAGAAGCGTCGTTAAGCCTTAATTTCTCTAATGAAAATCTAAGCTCCTCAAAATCCTCAGAATCAATAGGATAAATCCCTGCAAATACCATCGGTTTAACTTCCTCAAATCCTTCAATCGGTCCACTTGCGGGTTTATCGAAAGAAGTGATGGTATCTCCTACTTTAACTTCTCTGGCATCTTTAATTCCAGAAACCAAATATCCTACATCTCCACATCCAATTGTCTTTTTAGGAACCTGCTTCAGCTTTAAAGTCCCTACTTCGTCAGCTCCATATTCTTTTCCAGTGGCAAAAAATTTTATTTTTTCATTTTTGGAAATACTTCCATTTACTACTTTAAAATAGGCTTCTATACCACGGAAAGGATTGTATACGGAATCGAAGATCAAAGCCTGAAGTGGCGCATCAGGATCTCCTACAGGAGCAGGAATTCTTTCCACAATCTGCTCAAGCAGATGGTGAACCCCTTCACCGGTTTTCCCGGAAACCCTTAATACATCTTCATATTCGCAACCAATTAAATTCATGATTTCATCAGTCACCTCTTCAGGATTGGCTGAAGGTAAATCGATTTTATTAAGAATAGGAATGATCGTCAGATCATTCTCCAATGCAAGATAAAGATTACTAATAGTCTGTGCCTGAATACTTTGAGCAGCATCTACAATAAGAAGCGCTCCTTCGCAGGCAGCAATTGATCTGGAAACCTCATAAGAGAAATCCACGTGTCCCGGGGTATCGATCAGATTTAAAATATATTTTTCCCCTTTATATTCATAATCCATCTGGATCGCGTGAGATTTAATCGTAATCCCACGTTCTTTCTCCAAATCCATATCATCCAGCGTCTGAGACTGTAATTCCCTCTGGGTAACTGTATTGGTATATTCCAATAAACGATCCGCCAAAGTACTTTTACCGTGGTCAATATGAGCGATTATGCAAAAATTTCGTATGTTTTTCATTTAAGAACCTTGTAATTTGCAAAGATAAAAAAAAGCAAGACAATTCATTGCTGTTAATTTTAATCAGTGAAATTAATTTATAATTCCGAAGGAAAATCGTATTCTCCCGTTAAAGGATCAATATAGATTTCAAACTTATCCCCTTTTTTCATTTTCTTTTGTTCTGCTCCCTGTTGAATTGCATCAGCAACACCTCCAATTAAACCAAACATTCCTAATGTATTATTAGAAGCTGCAGGAAAAAGATATCCTCTGTTGCTTACCACATAAAATCCTTTTTCATTTCTATTTAAATCCAGAAAGCCTGACAATCCCTTTTTATAAGCCTTTCCGTTTTCCACGTAAGCAAACATTTTGTAGGCAGGGATCTTATTCTTTTTACCATTTTCCTCTTTGAGTGCTTTTGTCACCTCCCCTTTTTCATTCCTTTCAAGTAGATAATTTCCGGGCTCGGGAGTCTGGTTAAAGAATGAAACGTGATCCAAATAAATCCCATCCTTTAACTGATCGCTCTTATATACTGCATAATTGTTCCTGACAAATGATTCATAATCAGAAAGCTCGTTGATAGATACAGCATTTCCAAAAGGTCTCTTTCTGTATGTTCTCATGAATAAATCAAAAAAAACATTAGGAACATTCTTAACTAAAAGTTCTGCAATTTCCTTATTATTGAATGTAACTACAGTATCTTTTTTATATAGGAAACGATATTGATCCCCTTCCTTTGAAAAAGTCTGGGCTGAAAAATCAATGCTCCCGCTTGTATTTTTTCCAATTGTTTCTCCAACACTTAATTTAAGCTTTTTTAAAATCAGAACCAGGTCTGCACTTCCTCCCTCATCATTTCCTTTTTTATACCAGTTTCCTAAATCATTTCCCGGGCTTGTAAGGAAAACAACTTCCTTCTCTTCTTTTTGATTTCCAAAAGGAAGAATTCCTATTTTTTTGTCTTCTCTTTGATCAATAACCGTTAAAGTCTTATAAGTTTCTTTTCCGTAATTTGGAATACTCCCTTTGAATTTGATGTATTCTTTTCCCTGAGATAATACGGTGATTGCAATAAAAAGGCTTGCAGTCTGAAGTAATTTCTTCATCTTTTTTATATTTTTTGCAAAAGTAAAGATTAGTTTTAAACCAACTACACCAAACAAAAAACATTCATAAAAGTTATTAATCTCTATATTATTTTAAATCTTATTTTGAAAAAATGTAGTCTCCCGTAACGATAATTGTTCTTACAATGCTTCCCACAAAATATCATTTCAAACATAAAATCAAACGACTCTTACAAAAAGATTCGTAAGAGTCGTCCAACATTAAAAAAATAAACTATTATGGGTTTTGTTTCGGCGTTCCCGAATTGTTATGATCGTGAGGCTTTCTGTCATTCATCTTATCTCTCATCCTCCACTCCGATTGAAACAATTTCAGTACTTTCTGACAGGGAACTACCCGCTGCATTTTCTCAGCATATTTTTTTCTATTATCCAGTAATTTTTGTCCCAGCTCAAAGCTTTGCTGTAGCTTGACTTTGGCTTCTTCATCAGACATTTTATCAGGATCAAAATCAGGATTAAACTGGCTTTTTATTTGTTTCTGATTATCTATGTATTCATTATAAATAGCCGTAAATTCTGCTTTATCTTTCTCATCTACATTCAGATTGTCCAGCATCATATTATCTCTGAATTTTTTCAAAAGATCTTTTCTCTCTTCCGGAGAAAGGTTATTGATGATCTCCTTTCTTTGTTTAGGGTCCATCTTTTTCCAGTCATAATCCGTCCTTTGAGCATGTAAACAAAAGCCGTAAATAATAAAAAGGGTAAATAATATCTTTTTCATCTCTTCTTTTAATTATATAAATCTAAATAAACGTCTTCTGTTGAATTCTTGGCTAGTTCTGCAATCTCAGAATTAGAAAATGAATCCAGATATTCGTTCATTTTAGTTTCAGTCTGCTTTGAAACAGCGACTCCGTTCTGGGGTTTTGAAACTGTTTCTGCTTCAGTATCCTGAGAATCGTCTATCTCTGCACTTTTCTTGTTTTGAACTATTTGATCCGTGCTTTCCACAGAAATTAAATCAGATTTCAAAGTTTCGTAGGCAAGCTCGCTTTCACTCTTTGGAGCCTGGTCATTCTTTGCATAACTTACTTCAGAAATACCAGAATCTTTTATTGTATTTTGATCGGAATTGAAAACAAAAATACTTCCAAAGATCAAAGCTAATGACGCAGCAACCGCATACATCCAATTTAATTTAAATATGGGTGCTTTTTTATTTGCCTTCACGTCATTCATCACTCTTTCCTGGATCATATTAAACATATCATCAGGAGCTTTGTAAATGTTTTTACGTTCTAATTTCTCTATATCGAACTCTTTCATCTTATTATGTTAATCAAAAATTATTCTCGTAATTTTCTTTAATATATTCTTCTATCTTTTGTTTGGCATAATGATAATTTGTTTTTAAGGTTCCTACGGACATATCAACAATCTTTGATATCTCTTCGTAAGGCAAATCATCATAATACCGCATCATAAATACGAGTTTCTGTTTTTCAGGCAGACTCTGTATAGCATTCTGTAATAAAACCTGTATTTCATCGGCATCTTTTTCAGCATTATCCGCTACAAGATTTTGCATATGATACTCAGCATCTTCATCAGTTTTCTGCATTTTTTTCATTTTATTAACTTGCTGTAATGCTTCGTTGGTAGCTATCCTGTACAACCAAGTATACAGCTGGCTATCATTTTTGAACTGATGAAAATTCTGATAGGCTTTTATAAAAGTATCCTGCAACGTATCCTGAGCAAGATCTCCGTCTACAATAATTCTTCGTATATGCCAATATAATCTACTTTGATAAGCATCCATCAAGGCACGAACTCCTTTATCCTGAGTTCGGGGATTTTGCATCAGCGTAATAATTTCCGCGTCCTTAATCTTCATAGATGCTTTCACTGTTTTGGATTACAAAAATATCTAAAAGTTAAATACTTTGTTCAATTTTCAGTCCAAAACTCATAAAATATTATCTTTGTTATATGCAAATTGTAATTATAGGTTCCGGAAATGTCGCATACCATCTGGCAAAAGCCTTTGTTCTGAATAACATTCCGTTAGCTCAGATTTTTGGACGAAATGAAAAGGATTTGGAAAAAATAGCTGCGGAGTTACATATTCCTTATTCTACGGAAAAGCTGGAAGATGCCGATTTATATATTATCTGTGTAAGTGATAACTCTGTACAGAATGTTTCAGCAATGATCACTAAAAAAGATTCACTTGTTGCTCATACTTCAGGCTCGCTTCCTAAGGAGATTTTAGCAGGGGAGTACAGGAAAGCAAGTTTTTATCCTTTACAGACATTTTCCAAATCTAAAGATCTCACCTACAAGAAAATCCCTTTTTTCATAGAGACAGAAACCGAAAAAGACAAAGAGATTCTTTTTGAGCTGGCATCCAAAATATCTGATCATGTAATGGAAAGTAGCCATGACAAAAGAAAATATATCCATCTTACAGCGGTTTTCGCCTGTAATTTTGTGAATCACCTTTTTTCTAAAGCCAAAGAAATATCGGATTCCCAGGAGATTCCGTTCGACTATTTTCTTCCGTTAATTGATGAAACCGTTCAAAAAATTCATGAAATTGAACCCAGGCTTGCGCAAACGGGTCCGGCTGTAAGAAATGATGTAAGGATATTGGAACTTCATGAGCAATTGCTAAAGGATGAAAGCCTTGAAATATATAAAGTAATGAATCATTCTATTAAAAAAATGTATGGGTTATAAAGAGAAATTAAAAGATATTAAAGCATTCGTATTTGACGTGGACGGTGTTTTTACCGATGGAAGTGTGTATCTGATGCCGGGTGGAAATATGAGCAGAGTGATGAATGTTCTGGACGGCTATGCAGTAGTAAAAGCTTTAAAAAATAATTATTTAATAGGGGTGATTACCGGAGGAAATGATGAAATGGTAAAACATCGCATCAATTATCTGGGTATAGAAGATTATTATGCCAAATCACATGATAAAATGGCTGATTTTGAAGATTTTAAAAAGAAATACAATCTTAAAAATGAAGAGATCCTGACAATGGGTGATGATCTTCCTGACCTGCATATTATGGAAAGTTCAGCCATCGCAGCCTGTCCAGAAAATGCTGTTCCCGAAATCAAAGGCATCGCTGATTATATTTCCACAAAGCAGGGTGGAAGTGGAGCTGTACGTGACGTCATCGAGCAGGTAATGAAGGTGCAGGGAAACTGGCATGATGACAACACACAATCTGTATAAATACTTGATATGAAATTACTTTTAGCATCACAATCACCCAGAAGAAAGGAATTGCTTTCCAGCCTTGGATTTGATTTTGAAGTAGTAACAATAGATTGTGAAGAAATCATTCCTGATGATATGGCTATTGAAAATGCGGCTGCCTATCTTTCTCAATTAAAGGCAAACTCATTCCGTCCACTTGAGGCGGGTGAAGTTTTACTCACTGCAGATACCGTTGTTGCCTTAAATAATCAAATTCTTGGAAAACCGAAAGATGAAGCCGATGCTCAGCATATGCTGCGATTGCTTTCCGGAAAAACGCATCAGGTATATACAGGAATTACCATACAGACGGTTGATCACGTTTTTACAGAAACGGATGTTGCAGATGTGGAACTCGATGAAATTTCCAATGAGGAAATTGATTATTATATTACCCATTACAAACCTTTTGATAAAGCAGGAAGTTATGGTATCCAGGAATGGCTGGGAATGGCAAAGATCAAAAAATTATCCGGTAGTTTTTATACAATAATGGGGCTTCCAACCCATCTGGTTTACAAAATATTGAAAGAAATATAAATTTTTCCAATATAAAATTTTATTATTTTTACAAAATCATCAAACTTTTGATAATAAAAAGTAGATTAGCTAGTTATATTGAAATAATGAAAAAGAATATTTTATTCCTTTTAGCAGCATGTTTTGTTGTATCCTGTGCCACCAAGGTAAAAAAACCGGAGCAACGATCAAAGTTCTTAAAAGGTTTTTCCACATATTATAACACTTTATTTAATGCAAAAGATGCATTGAACAGTGAATTTACGACCAGAGATAAGGGGCATAAAGATAACTTTTATGCTCCTTATATTCCTATACTTACCTACGAAAATCAGCCCTTGGGAAGTGATCTTGGACAATCAACGGCCTTTGCAGAAAATTCTATGAAAATGGCCGAAGTCAATAAGCCTTCTAATTCTTCAGGAAGGGGAGCAAGCGGGCCTCCGGGTAAGCCTGGTCTCCAGGATATTCCCGGTATGGTAAAAGACAAAGTTAATTCCGCTGTTGCAGGTCTAACGGGAAATGATTCCAATCAGCCTGAGGTAAAAGGAGCTACCGCGCTTCAAATTGCAGAATCAAAGGCTTTAAAAGCTATCAATAAGTATTCGGTAGTGAGAAATGGGGAAGAAAAGAATAAACAGATTTTTGATGCCTATATGATCCTTGTTCAATCCCGGATCTATCAGGACAAACCTTTAGAAGCCCTTGATGCCTTAAATTATGTTTTCACTCATATGAAAGAAGACAAAAGATTACCATTAGCTAAGGTTTATCAGGGACAGGCTTATGCCCAGATGAAAGATTATCATAAAGCTCAGGAGATTTTCACTAAGCTGAAAGGAGAGGGGATCAGTAAAAATGATGATAAATTGTTGAGCATTTATAATTCGGAAACTCTTTTGGATGCAGGTAAAAAAGAAGAGGCAGTAAAAGAGCTTGACCGAGCATTTGAACTTAACAATAACAGTAAATTAAAAAGCCGAATTTCATACTTAAGAGGACAGATCCTGGAAGGACTGGGCCAGAATGAAAAGGCCAGAGAAAGTTTTTTAGCAGCTTATAAATATGCGAATGATTTTGAATTTGAAGTTAAATCGCAGATTGAAATCGCAAAAACCTTCAATGGAAAAGGGGATTATAATGGTGCTAAGAATTATCTGGAGAAGATCAGTAACAAGGGAACTTACATGTCTAGAAAGAATGAATTTTATTATGCTTTAGGACTTATGGCCAACAAGGCGGGTAAAAAAGAAGAGGGACAACAGTTTTTCAGAAAATCTTTGACGGAAAAGGTATCTGATCCGCAGGTTCGCGGTCTTGCTTATTACGAGATAGGAAAAAATTACCTGGACAAAAATGATTACATCGGTGCCGGAGCATATTATGACTCTGCGCTTGCCGTTATGACCTATGAACCATCTAAAGTTCTTTTAAAAGATCAGTCCGAGAATATTAAAAAGATCTCAAGAAACTATTACCTGATCAAAAAAAATGACAGTATTCTTTCATTAGCAAAAATGACCGATGCTCAAAAAACTGAATTTTTTGCCAAGCATATTGCCAAATTAAAAGCCAAGGAAGAAAAAGAAGAATTGGAAAGAAGACGTGCTGAAAGAAGTAAAGGTTTTGACACGGGAGATTATAATTCCAACTCTATTTTCGCCAATAGTTCAACTTCTTTTGAAGATTTCGGAACAGCTCCTAAAGGATTTTATTTTAGCAATACGGGAACTGTAAGCAAGGGTACTTCCTCATTTAAACAGGTTTGGGGTGACAGGGCATTAAGTGATAACTGGCGTTATTCTAAAAAAATGTCTTCTATTGATGATATGAAGAATGAAGCTCTGGGAGTAACATCAGCTCCTGATCCGAGACGTTTTGAACCTGCTTTCTATATTGAACAGATTCCAACGGATGCGGGTAAACTAGGACAACTGAAAAAGGATAGAGATACGGCTTCTTTAGGATTAGGGATCATGTACCAGAACTATTTTACCAACACCCCTTTAGCTACTAAAACACTGTATGATCTCGTTGATGTAAAGCCGGAAGAAAAAGTACTATTGCAGGCGTTGTATGAAATTTTTGCAATGAATTATGAGAAAAACCCACAGGCATCAGAGAAGGCAAAACAGATCCTGTTGACAGATTATCCTTATACTTCGTATGCGGAATTTGCAAGAAATCCTAAAAATAATTCATTTGTAAAATCCTCTGAAGATGTTGAAAATGAGTATAAAAGAGCATATGCATTATATGAAGCAGAAAAATTCAGTGATAGTAAGAATGTCATTGACCAGACTATTGAGAAGTATCCGAAAGATGCATTAGTCCCAAAATTGTATTTACTGAATGCTTTCAATACCGGAAAGTCCAGTGGTAAAGAAGTAATGATTCTACAATTGGAACAGATTGCATTAAATTATGCCAAAACACCTGAAGGTATTAAAGCTAAGGAAATGCTGAACTACCTGAAGAGTGATCTTGCGTTCCAGGCAACGGACAACAAAGGAAATACGATACCTCAGAACCAGAATAATGTACCAGTACAACCTGCTTCACAGAATAATGTTCCTACCAGCCCGGATAATAACGATGCTCAAAAAATACAGGACTTTAACGGCCAGCCACCTGTAAAGAAAAAATCAAAAAGGTTTGGGAATCCTGATCAGAATAAGCAGGATCTTCAAATGCAGAATCCGAATTCACAGCCTCCTAGGCCAAAATAAATAAAAAAGCGAAGATTTAATCTTCGCTTTTCTTTTTCTTTACTCCATGAAAATCTTTTACATAAAAAGGTTCAAAGTAAGCAATATCTTCGTAGTCTTTACTTTCTGTTTTTTCAAGCGTCTTCTTTATCAGGTGTTGTGCGGAAGGATATATCTCTTCATTATATTCTGCGTTGGGTAACTGCAGTATTTCTTTTGCCTTTTTAGCGCCGTCTCCTACAAAAAGTATTTTTTTATCCGACCATTCACTAAAAGATTGTTCATCAAGAATTTTAGCTTCCGTAGAAGAAATCTCATCTCCCGTAATACCGTCATAAGCTGCCGTATAAACCTCCATTCTCCTTGCGTCAACTAAGGGTATGATGACATCATAGTTTTGTCCTAAAAAGGGCTCTTTCATGCTTTCGAGAGAATTCACCGCAATCAGAGGAATTTTTAAACCATAACAAAATCCTTTTGCAGAAGCTGCACCAATCCTTAATCCAGTATAAGAGCCGGGGCCTTTTCCCAAGGATATGGCTTCAATCTCTTTAATGGAAATTCCTGCCCCTTCCAATGCCCACTCTACAAAGGTATGCAAGCTTTCGGATTGTTTATAGTTTTCAGAAACTTCTTCACATACACACAGGAGTTTATCATTATCTGAAATGGCAACTGAGCAGTTTTTAGAAGAGGTTTCTAGATATAATATTTTCATTTTTGTAAGCTTATAGGCAGGTTTAAATACACTTAAATAATATCTGCAAATTTAATCCTTTTAAATCTATTTTCTGTAGATTGTTCTCGGTTCACTTTGTGCACTCGGATAGATTGTCATATCTGACACATTCACATGTTTTGGAGCATTTACACAATAGGCAATAGCATCTGCTATATCTTCAGCCTTTAAAGGCTCATAACCAGCATATACGGTAGAAGCTCTTTCATGATCCCCTTTGAATCGTATCAAAGAGAAATCTGTTTCTACAGCTCCCGGCTGAATATTAGTTACTCTTATTCCGAATTCAGTGAGCTCCAAACGCATTCCTTCGGAAACGACATCAACTGCCTTTTTGGTCGCACAGTATACAACACCATTGACGTAGGTCTGTCTGGCAGCTACTGAGCTGATATTAACGATATGTCCGGAATTTCTTTCTTTCATTCCTGGAATAATCGTTTTAGAAACATATAAAAGTCCTTTTACATTTCCATCGATCATAGAATCCCAGTCGTCCGTTTTTCCAGCCGAAAGAGGATCTAAACCATGCGCATTTCCGGCATTATTAACCAAAACATCAATATTTTTCCATTCCTCAGGAAGAGAATTGATTGCATTTTGTACTTCTTCCAGGTTCCTAACGTCAAATTTTAAGCTGAGTACTTCTGTAAAAGCTGATAATTCGCTTTGTACAGACTCCAGTACTTCATTTCTTCTTCCACAGATAATAACCCTGTTTCCTTGTTTTGCAAAAAGCTCTGCTGTTGACTTTCCAATCCCGGAAGTTGCTCCGGTTATTAATATTGTTTTCATATCTTATTGTAGCAATTTCTTAGTAACCCGATCAGTGAATCACGGTACATTTTGAATTAAATTTTAGTTGGCGTCAAATGCCTGAAATGCATCTTCAATATGTTCAAGAACCAATTTTCCTTTTTCATCCGGCAAAACTGAAATAATATCGAAGCGTACTTCCTTCACATGATTAAACTCTTCGAGATAATGATCAGCAGCATTAACAATAGATCTGATCTTTGTTTTTGTAACAGCTTCCTGAGGCAGCATAAAAGCATCTGTAGAACGTGCTTTTACTTCAATAACTACAATCAGATTTTTTATTTCCGAAATAATATCAATCTCGGCTCTTTGAAACCGATAGTTTCTGGCAAGAATTTTATATCCGTTTCTCTGCAAATGTTCTACGGCAAAATCTTCTGCTATTTTTCCAAAATCATTGTGAGATGCCATCTGTCTTTTTTACATTTAAAAGATTAAAAAAGTGAAAATTAATGCCTGATTAAAATTCTATCTTAACTTTACTTCCAACTTTCATTTTCACATTTCCACCGATAATCAATGGTCTGTTGTTTTTGATATGTCCGTTTGGAAAACCAAAAATAACGGGAAATTTATATTTTGAAATTCTTTCAGAGATTAGTTTATAGGCAAATTCATCGAAACTTTCCTCATAATTTTTATTCTCTTTTTCATCACCCATATTGGTCATTCCACCAACAATAAGTCCTTTGATTTTTTTAAAAACTCCGGCTAATTCCAAACTCATGATCATTCGATCCAGGGCATAGTAATTTTCTCCGATATCTTCAATAAATAATATTTTACCTTTAAAATCAAAAGAGTAGGGAGTTCCTAAAAGTGCATAGATCAGAGCTAAATTTCCCCCAATCAATTCGCCTTCAATATTGCCTTCTCTATTCAATTGATTGGTCTGTAAACCATATTTTGGAGCTTTTCCTTTCAGAATATCAAAAACTAAATCATAGCTTTCTTCTGTAACTCCGAAACTGGAAGTTTTAATTGTCTGGCCATGAATAGATACAAATCCTTTTTTCAGTAAATAACTTTGGATTACTGTATTGTCTGAATATCCGATATACCATTTTGGATCTTTTAAAAACTGTGTAAGTTTTATGCGCTGGATAAGATGCTGGCACCCGTATCCGCCCCTGGAGGCCCAGATCGCAGAAATTTCGGGGTCATTGAAGGCCCAGTTTATATCTTTCAATCTTTCCTTTTCTGTTCCGGCATAGTTGTATCCGTTAGAATATCTGGTATACAAATGTTTTCCTAAAACAGGTTCAAAACCTTTCGCTTTAATCATGGAAATTCCTTTTTCGAGCTGGGATTCATCAACTGCTCCTGCAGGAGAAATAATAGCTATCTTATCTCCTTTTTTAAGGGACTTTGGAAAGATATTTTTTTTCATTTTGATTTTTGATATTTGACTTCTTTTTTCTCTGCTTCTTCCAGACGTTTATCAAACTGATTAAATTTTTTAAAGCTCTGTAAAAAGATGAAAAAACTGAAAATAATAAGAATTCCACCTACGATTCTTCTGATCTTATTGGCCAGCTTTTGAGTAAGCCTGTCATGGAATTGTTTGGCAAGGAAAATTTTAGCAAGATCAATGCATAAATAGGTGCCTATTACAATCCCTATATAAAGAATAAAATTACTGATGTCAGGGTACTGGTTTCTTACCGAAATAACAGTAACCAACCAGAAAAGAATAACACCTACATTTAAAAGATTGAAGAAAAAACCATTAATAAAAGTCTTAAAATAATTTTGACCAATGATTCTTTCTTCACCGGGCATATGCATCTTGGTTTTGGTAACCAGCATAACAACCCCATATACAAAAATAAGAATGGATGTAATCCTGTAAAATCCAGGGTGCTTATCAATCAGGTTCACAAGATCCGCACTCGCATAATAGGCGGCCACAATGCAAAGCAAATCTGCCGTAATTACACCAAGATCAAGCGCTAAAGCATGTCTGGGACCTCTTGAGAAGCTGGTTTCAATTAAAAGGAAAAAAATAGGTCCTATGAAAACCAGGCTTAACATGAATCCTAATATGACAGCAGAAAGTACAAGTTCAAACATTTAATATGGCTTTAAAACGGAAAAAAATCCATCTCATTTTGTACAAATTTAGACTTTATGATTTAATTAATCAACAATCTTGAAATCCAGTTGTTTCTGAATCAGATTAGCTTTCACTACTTTGATGTGAACTTCATCTCCCAACTGATATTTTTTACCTGTTCGTGAACCATAAACAGCATGGGTTGTCTTATCATACACATAGGAATCATCTACAAGATCCCTTAGTTTAATAAGTCCTTCAGCTCCATTTTCAGGAATTTCTACCCAGAATCCGAATTCCGCAACTCCGGAAATCACTCCCTTGAAGTTTTCTCCAAGATGTTTCTCCATGAATTTCACCTGCATAAACTTAATAGAATCTCTTTCAGCATCTGCTGCCAGTCTTTCCATGGCACTGCAGTGTTTTGCTTTTTCTTCCAATTCAGCTCTGTCCGGAGATTTTCCACCATCCAGATAATGCTGGAGTAAACGATGTGCAAGTAAATCGGGATAACGACGGATCGGAGAAGTAAAGTGGGAATAGTACTCAAATCCTAAACCGTAATGTCCAATAGGTTCAGTAGAGTAGACTGCCTTGCTCATACTTCGCATAGCTAGCGTTTCGATCATATTTTCTTCTCCTTTCCCTTTTACATCGTACAATAGCTTATTCAGGGATTCAGCTACTTTCTTCGTATTGGCAAGATTCATCTGATATCCGAATGTGGAAACAAAATCTCTTAATGCTTCCAGTTTTGCCGGATCCGGATCATCGTGAACCCTATATATAAAGGTATTATTGGTCATTCCTCCTTTATTCGTTAAAGAAACAAATTCAGAAACTTTTTTATTGGCCAAAAGCATGAATTCTTCAATCAGGTGATTTGAATCCTTGCTTATCTTAAAATAAACGCCGATGGGTTCATTGTTTTCATTAAGATTAAATCGTACTTCACTTCTGTCAAAAGTAATTGCACCGTTTTTAATACGTCCTTCACGCATAATTTTTGCCAGCTTATCCAGTACCAGAATCTCTTCAGCAAGATCTCCCTGCTGTGTTTCAATACGTTCCTGAGCTTCTTCATAGGTAAATCTTCTGTCGGAATGAATAACTGTTCTTCCAAACCATTGTTTCTGAATCTCAGCATTATCATTCAATTCGAAAACCGCAGAGAATGTATATTTATCCTCATTCGGACGAAGTGAACATACATCATTACTTAAAACTTCAGGAAGCATCGGAACCACACGATCCACCAGATAAACAGAGGTTGCTCTCTGATAAGCTTCGTCATCTAAAATAGTTCCGGGAACTACATAATGGGAAACATCCGCAATATGGACACCGATTTCCCAGTTACCATTCTTTAGTTTCTGGATGGATAACGCATCATCAAAATCCTTTGCATCTTTAGGGTCTATGGTAAAAGTACAGATCCCACGCATATCACGACGTTTTGCAACTTCATCATCTGTAATCTCTCTGTTAATCTTATCTGCATCCTGTTCTACTTCTTCAGGAAATTCATAAGGTAAGCCGTATTCTGCAAGAATAGAGTGGATCTCAGTTTCATGTTCTCCAGGAGAACCTAAAACCTTAATAATTTCCCCTTCGGGATTTTTATCTCCTGGTTTCCATTCGGTCATTTTCACAACAACCTTGTCACCATCTTCAGCACCTCCAAATTTTCCTTTCGGTATAAATATATCTGTATTGATCGTCTTTTTATCACAAACTACAAATCCGAAATCCTTATGGCTTACCACCTGTAGGGTCCCCACAAATTCTGTACGTGTTCTTTCCAGAACTTCAAGAACAGAACCTTCTAATTTTTTCCCTTTGTAAGTGTAAGTAACAATCAGTACTTTATCCCCCTGTAAAGCATCCTTCACATTTTTTGAATGGATAAAAATATCATCTGTCATTCCTTCCACATTTACGTAGGCGTTGCCGGATTGGTTAAAATCAATCACACCGGTAAGTGTTCCGGCGATTTTTAAATTGATAATGTATTTTCCTTTATCAGTCTCTTTTATTTTTTCAGAAGCCTGCAGCTTGTGCAAAGCCTGGATCACAAGTTCCCTTTGTCTTGGGTTTTTGTAATCAATTCCATCAGCGATCTGCTTATAGTTATAGATCTTTGATGAATTTTCGTTCATAAATCTCAGGATCAATCTACCGATCTCCATTAATTTATGGTCATTTTTTTGACTTATATATTTTCTTTTTTTTGGCATTTTAATTTTCTTTATCTTGTTTTGTTTCTATCAGTATCCAATGATTGTCAATGTATTGATATGTATTTAAAAAAGTTTTACTATTTCTAAAATCAGAATCAGTATATACTTTTCTTACTTCAACTTTATTTTCAAAATCATTCTTGATGATACTTAATAGTAAACCATTATATCTATTTATTTTTGTTTGTATTTTTTTATGTTTGGGATATATAATAGCATCCTTTTCAATTCCATAAAAAATTTTGACTTTTTTACTTATATTATTCAGTATAGGTTCATTTTCAAATTCTATTCCAGCTGCTTCTCCAAAAATTCGTTTTGCAAAAATTATATTTTTTGGGATCTTATTATATAGTTTTTTACTTGTCTCTTCGGTCAGTAAATCATCTGTCGAAAAAACGGGTGATTCAAAATTATAATTAACCGGGCAATAATATGCACTTCCTGTTCCACAAGTGAGGGTTGTAATTTTATTAAAGATTATTACATTATCAGAAGTAAATAATTTCAAATCTATATCATCTATTATTTTTTCTACTAATTTATTATAGTCAACATGTTTTGATTCATCCTGAAATATTTTTAACCTTGCTTGTCTTTCTTCTTCCAGTTTTTTACAATCTTGTTTCATACACCCATTTTTTGAAGGAATATCAGAGGCATAACCAAAGACGGTTGGACAGGCATCATCTACATCTAAAACTCCATCATTATCTATATCCTGGGCATGGAAAAAGTTTATTGTAAATAATAATACTATAAATAACTTTACTTTCATTCAAATTTCAATATCGTCCCTTTAATTAAATTGTATCATTTTTTCTTCCAATCTTTTAATAATGGGAGCTTTAGTTCGTATAAATTTAATACAAAAAAGGAGAAGAGGAGAAAAAACCTATTATAAATATATTTAATATGAATAGTGTAGGTTCTTGGAGAAGAATATAGAATATGTTTCTATTTATGGTCACAAAGATAAGTAATTTAAAATAAATAAGGCTTGTAATCTGATTTACAAGCCTTTATATTTTTTTTTAGCAAACTGCTATTTTATCAACTCTTGTCTGGTGTCTGCCACCTTCAAAATTAGTAGAGAGAAATTTTTCTACAATTTCTATCGCCAGTTCTTTTGAGATAAATCTTGCAGGCATTGAAATCATATTGGCATCATTATGTTGTCTTGCCAACGTTGCAATCTCCGGCATCCAACAAAGAGCACAACGGATCTTCTGATGCTTGTTAGCAGTGATCTGTACACCATTTCCACTTCCACAGATCAGAATTCCTAATTCGTTTTCCCCATTTTCTACGGAAGTTGCTGCAGGGTGTACAAAGTCAGGATAATCCACACTGTCTGTGGAAAACGTTCCAAAATCCTGAATATCAAATTGTTCTGAAAAATAGTTTTTAACAATCTCCTTATATTCAAAGCCTGCATGATCGGCTGCGATCGCAATTTTTCTTTTCATAGTAGTTATATTAAACTTTATATAGATTTATTTCCTTACAAATTTAAGTATTAAATATCAATTGTTAGTTGATCATTGGTTAATTGTGAAAAGCATTGTGAATAACTGTGGAAAACTTTTATAAACTAAATATTTTTCCAATACTAAAATTTACTAATGAGAAAAATCTTTGGAAAGCCAACGGAAAATTTCAAAAATCTTTTTTGGAAGAATTCATTAGCTTTTCCATAAATGAGTAATTAATAATTAAAATTGTTAACAACTAAACGATTTTTGTTAGTAACCCTCTAAATAATCAGATTTACAAGAAATTATATTGTGAATTAAATATGAATTACATAAAAATTTAGTGTTATCAACTTTTTAGGGTAAAGTTATCCCCGAAACTCACAACACTCAACAACAATACTCATTATTCTTTTATCAAAAAAAAAAAATTGTTGGTTAGTGAGTGTTGGGCTTGTGGGAAGTTTTTTGAAAACTTTTTTTTATTCGATCTTTTTCAAAAGTTTAAAATCTTACATTTGTGAAACGAAAATTCTAAGATATTTATGAAAACAGTGAATGATTTCAATTTTAAAGACAAAAAGGCTTTAGTAAGGGTGGATTTTAATGTTCCGCAAGATGATCAGCTTAAAGTTACGGATAATACAAGAATTGCTGCGGTTAAACCAACTATTGATAAAATTCTTAATGATGGAGGATCTGTGATTTTAATGACTCACCTGGGAAGACCTAAAGGAGAGGTGAAAGACGAGTTTTCATTAAAGCATATTCTTGAGGAAGTATCCAATGTTTTAGGAAAAGAGGTAAAATTCGTAGAAGAATCTGTAGGACCAAAAGCTGAGCAGGCTGCTTCCGAGCTTAAACCTGGTGAAATTTTATTATTGGAGAATCTTAGATTTCATAATGAAGAAGAGAAAGGAGATGAAGGCTTTGCCGAGCAGCTTTCTAAATTAGGAGATGCCTATGTGAATGATGCATTTGGTACTGCACACCGTGCACATGCTTCTACAGCGGTAATCGCTAAGTTTTTTGATTCAACTAAATTTTTCGGTTTACTGATGGCTAATGAGCTTACAGCTATTGATAAAGTTTTAAAGAATGGTGAAAGGCCTGTAACTGCGATACTTGGAGGATCAAAGGTTTCAACTAAAATTACCATTATAGAAAATATTCTACCTGCCATTGATAATTTAATTATTGGTGGTGGAATGGCATTTACATTTATTAAAGCTCTTGGAGGTAAAATAGGTAATTCCTTGGTGGAAGAGGACAAGTTACCTTTAGCACTGGAAATTTTGGCTAAAGCAAAAGACCATCATGTGAAAGTTTATCTGCCATCTGATACGATCATTGCAGAAAGTTTTAATAATGATGCTGATAGGAAGGAAGTAGATATATATGCTATTCCTGAAGGATGGATGGGATTGGATGCAGGTTCAAAATCAAGAGATCAGTTTAATGACGTTCTATTGAATTCAAGAACTATTTTATGGAATGGTCCTATCGGAGTATTTGAAATGTCAAATTTCGCTGCCGGAACTATTGCACTTGGAGACAGTATAGCTGAGGCAACAAAGCTGGGGGCTTTTTCCTTAGTAGGAGGAGGTGACAGTGTTGCTTTTGTTAAGCAATTTGGTTACGGAAATAAAGTGAGCTATGTATCTACCGGTGGGGGAGCGATGCTTGAAAGTCTTGAAGGACTGGAACTTCCTGGTATTGCTGCGATCAATAAATAAAAACTGTTATTGTATATAAAGAAAATAACCCTCTCAATGTGAGAAGGTTATTTTTTTTGAAATCATTATTTATTGAACATATGCTACGTAACATTCGTTAATCGCACCATTAGTTGTTTTGGCAAAGAATGAATAATCGATCCAGAAATATCCATTGTTCCCCCAATTTGTTCCCCATTGGTTTTGTACTTTAAATGCCTGTTTGGCATCATCATATCCTATTACCGCAATGGCGTGGCCACCTCTGCTGCTACCTGAATGTGACTTCCAGATCCATCCGTTAGATGAACTTAAATGATCAAAGCTGTAATCTACTGTTACTGCGATAACTATGGGTAAATTCATGCTTAGAAGTGTTTTTACATTACTGATATCTGTTTTATCAACCGTTGCCCAGGTGGTAAATTTGTGAGTGCTTGCGGCATTTTTCTGTGAGGAATTTGGCTGAGTAGAACATCCTGTATCTGTATAAGGCATTTCCGCCCAACTGCAAACACCCTGATTTTTAATCAGATTTAATCCATCACTTACATAAGCACCTGCATCACAAGATCCGAGCTTGATTTGATTATAAACGTACTCGGGGCTTCTTTTGGCAGTAACTCCTTTGAAATTAGATTCCAGACCACTAGCTGTGGTATAAGCTGTTGCCCAGGCAACACAAGAACCTTCTGCTCCCTGGTCTCCAATTGCTGGAAGACCGGGAATTAAATAACTTGAAGCAAGTGCATTTTTTGCTGCTTTTTCGGTCTTACCCTTTAGTCTTAAGGTTAGCTCATTGATGTTTACTTTAGCGAAATTGTTGTAAGTAGTTTGATCAATCAGCTTTGCTCCCAATGAGTGAAGTTGCTGTTTTTCTGAAGATTGCGTGTTTAAATCTTCGTCTCTTTTTTCGCATGCTGTAATGGATAGCATTCCTATTGCTATCATTACGAGTTTAAAATTTTTCATTGATTAATATTTAAAATGGTTCTGTGAATGTATAAATTATTTTCACATATCAATGATTTATTTTATGTAAAACATAAGAATTGATAAACAAAATGCATTTATTAATATTTTTTACTTAATTATTTTTATTTCTGTTTATTTTATTTTTATATTTTATCATTTGTTTTAAATATTTTAATATTTAGTGTGTTTTTATTACTAATTAAGTTATTTTGTTTATTTTTTTTCTTTAAATAAATTATTTAACTAAATAATTTATTTTATATAATTTAAAATATTTATATTTTTTTTCAAGTTTTAACCTGAAATTTTGATTTTATTCATAATTTTTCCTTTTTGAAATGAAAAAAATGGTGTTAAATGTTTCTTTTTGGTAATTTTTTAAATATCTCTAGTGAATTAGTGGTGTTATTAATATGTTTTTTATTATTTCTAATATGGTTGATTTTATTAATTAAAATACTAAGTTTAAAAGTGAGAGATGGTATTTGTCTATAGATTTATTAAGTTGGTGATTTTTAATAATCCAAGGGTAATTTTTAAATCGATAGGGTAGGAGAGAAATTTGGAAATGTATATTTCATTTTGATTTAACGATCTATTGCAGAGTTTGAAATAATGTTAAATGAGAATGGGAGATAAAAATTATTTATTGATTTAAGTTTTGTCGATTCTTATTACATTTTATATTTTGAATAGTAAACGTAAATAAATAAAAAAGGTCTGATAAAATATCAGACCTTTTATTCAAGATAATTTTACAAATTATCTTGAATTTTTAATTATTAATTTCTTCACTTTTTTATTTTGGAGCCAAATTTGTCAAAAATTGACCTTCAGAAATATATCAAAAATCGATTTTCTATCTTTTTTCGATAATGTATATCAAACTTGAAAATTCGTTCGAAAAAATGGCGTTTACGTTAGAAATCGTTCCGTAGATGATAGCTTTTAGCCAAAAAAGTGGTGATTTTTTATATTTTTCGCTTAGCATTGAGATGTAATATGAATCCAGGACAAGCGGTTTGATTTTTCTTAATTTCCAATCTGGATTTTTTGATATTAAATTTTCCATCCCTTTTTTTGAAAAATGAAAGATATGTCTTGGAACGTCATAAGCAGCCCAATATTCTTTGTAGTGTTTTGCATCATACGAAGTAGGGTTGGGTACGGCAATGATCAGAAGTCCTTTTTCTTTTAATTTATTATGAAAGATTTCCAGGATCTCTGACTGATTTTCAATATGTTCAAAAACATGCCATAATGTAATTGCATCAAGACTATTATCTTCTAAGGAAGTAATGTTATCTATTATTTTAGCTTTTGTTACTTTGCTCTGGGCAGCTTTTCTTGCATCTGGATTAGGTTCATATCCAAACGTCTGAAAATCATTTTCTATAAATTTTACAAATTCTCCGGCGCCACAACCATAATCCAGAACTTTTGAATTCTTATTAATACGATCTATGAGAATTGTTTTCTTATACTGAAGATTGAAAGACTGAAGGAATTTATATACTTTTTCTTTTAGGCTTCCTGAATCCTGATGATGTGAAATGTAATCCTCGCTTTCGTAGTATTTTGAAATGTTGGATGGAATAGGGGAGGTTTTGAAAACTCCTTTAGTTTCTGTTTCTTTAATTTCAAATATTTCCTGAGTCAGAAAGTGATCTTTAATTTTCATTAAAATATTCTTTTATAGTAAAAATTATGATATTTAGAGTTTATATAAAGCTCATAAATACCTTAATTTTTGTTTTAAATTTAATTATGTTTCACGTGAAACATAATGTAATTATCGTCCTAAATAGACCAGTAAAACGTTGATATCAGCAGGGGATACACCACTGATTCTTCCTGCTTGGGCAATTGTTTTTGGTCTTACATTATTCATTTTTTGTTTAGCCTCAGATGATAAGCTTGAGAGTTTTAGATAATCAAAATCTTCAGGAATTTTAATGTTTTCCAAACGATTCAGTTTTGCAACATTTTCTTTTTCCTTTTCAATATATCCTTTGTATTTGATATTAATTTCAGCCTGTTCCCTTACTTCATCGTCAAATTGAGAGGCTACTTCTTTAATGATATCAATATTTTCAAGCTTTTCTAATGTAATATTAGGTCTGGTAAGAAACTGAGAAGCTCTGTAGGCTTGATCTACAGGATTACTTTCTTCACTTTCTAGAATAGGATTGATGATTCCGGGTTTTAAAGAAGTTTCTCGCAAGAATGTTTCAAGTTCCTCACTTTTAGCTATTTTTTGCTCAACTTTTCTTAATCTTTCTTCTTTTGCAAGTCCTAGTTGATACGCTTTTTCAGTTAATCTGATATCCGCATTATCCTGTCTTAAAAGGAGTCTGTATTCGGCACGTGAGGTAAACATTCTGTAAGGTTCCTCTGTACCTTTGGTAATAAGATCATCAATTAAAACTCCTATATATGCTTCATCCCTGTTAAGAATAAATTCTTCTTTACCGTGTACTTTATTATGGGCATTAATACCTGCCATTAAACCTTGACCGGCCGCTTCTTCATATCCTGTAGTACCATTAATTTGTCCGGCAAAATATAAATTATCAATTAGTTTTGTTTCTAAGGTATGCTTTAACTGGGTAGGGGGGAAGTAGTCGTATTCAATGGCATAGCCTGGACGGAAAACCTTTACATTTTCGAATCCTGGAATATGTTTCATAGCTTTGATTTGTACATCTTCCGGTAAGGAAGAACTAAAGCCGTTTACATATATTTCTACTGTTCTCCAGCCTTCTGGCTCTACAAATAACTGGTGTCTTGTACGTTCAGCAAATCGGTTGATTTTATCTTCAATACTAGGGCAATATCTTGGACCTAAACTCTGAATGGTACCATTAAACATAGGGCTTCTGTCAAAACCTTCGCGTAGAATATCGTGTACGGTTTCGTTGGTGTAAACGATATGACAACTTAATTGTTTGGTTAACTTCGGAGTATCTAAGTAACTGAACTTTTGTGGCTTTTCATCTCCTTTTTGCTCTTCCATTTTGGAATAATCAAGGCTTCTTCCATCTACTCTCGGTGGAGTACCGGTTTTCATTCTTCCGGCTTCAAAACCTAAAGATACCAATTGTTCTGTAATGCCAAAAGCTCTGGGTTCTCCCATTCTTCCACCTCCCAATTGTTTATCGCCAACGTGGATCAAACCATTAAGGAAAGTACCGTTTGTGAGGACTACAGATTTAGCTTTAATTGAAATTCCTAAAGAAGTTACCACACCAACTACCTGGTTATTTTCGATAATAAGCTGCTTTACCATATCCTGAAAGAAATCAAGATTGGGTGTATTTTCTAATGCTAAACGCCATTCTTCAGCGAAAAGCATTCTATCGTTCTGGGTTCTGGGTGACCACATCGCAGGACCTTTTGAAAGGTTCAGCATTTTAAATTGTATGGCTGATTTGTCAGCTACAATTCCTGAATATCCTCCCATAGCATCAATCTCACGTACGATCTGCCCTTTAGCTATTCCTCCCATAGCAGGGTTACAGCTCATTTGACCAATGGTCTGCATGTTCATTGTAACGAGTAGGGTTTTTGATCCAAGGTTTGCAGCTGCGGCTGCAGCTTCGCAACCTGCATGGCCTGCACCTACTACTATTACGTCATATATTTCTGAAATCATTTTTTATACCTGTTTTAAGGCTTAAATTTTAATCTTTTTACTAAATGTTTCACGTGAAACATTATTTTAAAATACTGCTTTAATAAGCCTGTATTCATTGTTTTTCGCCATGTTTATTTCGTTTCATTCAAAAAAATAAATTAAAAAAACATGGTGTAAAGATTACAAATGCCAAACTACATTATCCAATGTATTTAGCTAAATAGAAATCTTCTTTACTTCGCATTTCTTTTTCTTCTTCTTCGGTCTTGTCCTTATATCCGCAAAGATGAAGGATGCCATGTCCTAAAACCCTTCTTAATTCTTCTTCATAATTTTTTGATAGGGTAGAAGCATTATCTGAAATGCGCTGCAAAGATACGAAAATCTCTGCGCTTATTGTTTTGCCTTTAACATAATCAAAAGTGATGATGTCTGTATAGTAATCATGTTGTAAATAATCCTGATTAATTTTAAGTAAATATTCATCATCACAAAAGATGTAATTGATTTCACCCAATTTTTTTCCTTCTGAAAGAATGATATCTTCCAGCCATTTTGTATAATCTGTGTTCACAGATTCCGGTAAGTTTTCGTAAAAGAATTGTATCATTTTTTTAAAACCAGTGTCCTAGTATTACACTGAATATGCCTTTTTGATTATTTTTTAGAGAGTGACTGAAATTAATTTTAATTTGTCCGAACGGAGATTTATATCCTGCTGTTATTCCCAGGGAACTGTAGTTAAGTTTAGCTGCGTTTTCAAAAGTTATATCGTTGGAAAGGTTCGCAAAAGAGAAGTTTCCACTTATGAAATAATTTTTGTTGAATTTAAACTGAAGATCATTAGATACTAAAACAACGTTGTTAGTGCTTAGCTGTGCAAAATAAAATCCTGCAAAACTTCTGAAATTAACTACATTCTGTTCAAAAATTCCTCCCAGTTTATATTTATAGAATTCCGGAAGATTTTCACCGATTGTTATTCCTCCATATAAATTCAGACGATAAGTAAATTGTTTTGCCAAAGGAATATTTATTCTGATATCAGCTTTTACCTGAACAATTCTTTTTTCAAGTTCAGATTTCATCAGATCGACCACTTTTCCTTCAGCAGCTATATAAATTCCTTTTGAAGGAAAATCCTTATCGTTTTGAGTATCGCTTTTTATAAATACATAGGGATTAAGGAAACGGCTTACTCTTTCATTTGATCCGTTCATATCAGCACTGAAATAATCGTGGCTGATCCCGCCGCCGATTGCAAACTTATCTTTCCATACGGATTGGATATAGGCTTCATTTCTTAACCATTTCCAGCTGTCAACAACATTATTATTGATGTCTTTAAGATCAATGCTCATTCCCGAAGAGTAGATTCCGAATCCCGGAATGTATCCGTTATCAATGAAATAATTGAGATAATACCTCGGCTGGTCACCCACAATAACGTCAAGCGACAGATTTGAATTTCTGAATAAGAGTCTTTTTGCAGAATAGTTTAGAAGCAATCCTGTTTTGAAGACATCATCATAGTGTAATCCGAATTTAAAAAAATGTCTGGCATCGTCTTCGGTTACATACAATTTAAGATAATTGGCATTATTTTCCGATACAATATCATAATTGATGAACTTGTAATTATTAGTTGCTACCAGTCGGTCTATTTTTTTGTTAATGCTACCGTAAGTTTCCATAGAGGGAAGGTGTAATCCCATTTTCCCCAGAGCATAGTTTTTACCGTAAATTTTGCTTCCAATTAAAGAAATGCTGTCAATCTTATATACGTTGGAATAAATTGGATTTACGCGCTGTCTGAGGCGGTCAAAAGAACGCTTGGGTAACTGATTCAGTATATCAACATATTTGAGTCCTTCAACATATCCGCTATCCAGGATTTTTTTCTTTTCATCATAGCTGGTCGCGGACATTCCTTTAAGGTCCGGTTTGATGTTAATATCAGTGTACTTGTACTGACGTTTTGTATCCTTGTGGATATTCATATCAATAACCTGGTTAAGAATGGCTATAATATTGTTTAAATCTTCTCTTTTTGATAAGTCCTGGTTAAGGTCCACACCAATAACGATATCGATTCCTTTGTCCTTTAATGGCTTTGATGGATAGTTAACAGTCATAGCTCCATCTATGTAAATACTGTCGCCAACTTTTACCGGATCCATTAAAGACGGAAATGCGGAACTTGCCATAATAGATTCTACGAGATCACCTTTTTCAAAAATCTGCATATTCCCACTTTCCAGATTGGTAGCAACACACATAAAAGGAATTGGTAATTTGGAGAAATCATCAATGTTCGAAACATTTTTAAACAGTTCCTTTAACAGGTAAACATTTTTCTGTCCAGTACTGATAGAAGAGGGGAGATTGATCTTACCATGCTTAATGGGAATGGAAAGAAGATATTTGTCAACAGATTTATTAAAGAATGTGCTTTCCTTTCTGGATTTAGGATCCATGATCAGAGAATAGAAATCGGTATCCATAACGATTTTTTCTATTTCTTTTCCGGAATATCCTGAAGCATATAGTCCTCCAACAATAGCTCCCATACTGGTTCCTGCAACATAGTCAACTTTTACTCCCAGGGAGTCGAGTACCTTTAATACTCCAACATGAGAAAATCCTTTAGCTCCTCCGCCGGCAAGTGAAAGTCCTATCCTTGGATTTTTTGGAATCACGAGTCCTTTTCTTACCTGCGATTGCAGCAAAAGTAATTGGAATATGAACAGGAGGACCAGGAGTTTTCTCATAGGATTAGTCTTTTATATAAATCCGTTTCACCCGAGGCGAAATGGAGGTTAATACTTCGTAAGTGATGGTTTTGCAGTAATCTGCGAATTCTTTTAAACTTGGCTTTGCATTAAAAATAGTCACTGTATCACCTTCTTCTACATTAGGAATGTGATCTACATTGATCATCATCATATCCATACAGATACTTCCGACGATAGGAGCTAATGTTTTGTGTATTCCTACATTACCTATCTGATTTCCGATTAGTCTTGGAATTCCATCCGCATACCCTACAGGTATAGTAGCTATTTTTGTACGGTGATCTGTTTTATATCTTCTGCTGTAGCCAATGGATTCTCCGTTTTCTACATTCGATATTTGAGAAATGACTGTTTTAAAACTAACCGTTGATTGCAGCTGTTTTTGTATTTCACTATTTGGTGATTCACCTAACATTCCGATCCCAATTCTTACCATATCATACTGGTATTCAGAATAGTTTGTTATTCCTGATGAATTCAGGATGTGTCTTATCGGCTGATATCCCAACTTTTCGATCAGGTATCCGGAATTTTTTTCAAAAGTATCGAACTGGTTTAAAGTAAATTCTCTTTCATCCGGCATATCAGAAGAAGAAAGGTGCGTCATGATACTCTGAACCCGGACATTCATATTTTTTAAGTTTTCACTTAATTGATCCAGTTCAAAACCTTTAAAACCAAGACGATGCATACCTGTTTCCAGTTTAATGTGAATAGGGAATTTTTGATCGTATCCTGATTTCTGAACCGCATCATTAAATAGTTCCAGCACCCTGAAGCTGTAAATTTCAGGTTCCAGGTTGTATTGTATGATAGCATCATAGCTATGCTGAGCTGCATTCATTACTACAATAGGAGTTGTAATTCCCTTTTTTCGGAGCTCTACTCCTTCATCAGTGTACGCTACACCAAGATAATCGATATGATGGTGCTGCAGAAATTCCGATATTTCATAGCTTCCTAATCCGTATGCATTTGCTTTTACCATTGCCATTACTTTGGTTTCAGGTTTTAGCAGGGATTTGTGATAATTAATATTGTGAAGAATCGCATTTAAATTGATCTCAAGAACAGTATCATGTTTTCTGAGTTCAAGGATATCTTTAAGCCTTTCTATCTCGAATTTTCTCGCACCTTTTAACAGGATAATCTGATTTTCAATATCTGTAAGGTGTTTGCTTTCAATTAATTCCTGAGTATTAATGAAAGTAAAAGTTTTAGATTTAAAAAGATGGCTGAATGCAGTAATTTCATTTCCGACAAGGAACAGAGAGTCAAAATTCTGTTCATTGACAAGTTCAGAAACTTCCTCATACAATTCCTGTGAATTCGAATTTACTCCTACAATATCTGTTAAAACCAAAGATTTTTTCGGCTTATTATATTCGTTCAGGAACTGCAGTGCAGTTTTCAGGGAATCAAGATCAAGATTAAAGGAATCGTTAATAATGATGTTATTTTTATTTCCCTCAATAGCTTCAAGCCTCATTTCAATAGTCTTCAAGGCATTGATCTTTTCGACAATTTTATTATTGTCGATATTCAACTCCTTTAAAACGGCAATAAGAGCCATGGCATTGGTTAAAGTGGCTTCATCCCTTTGGTGTACAGGAAAACTTATTTCATCATTAAAGTACTGTACAATTATATTTTCTTCTCTTGAAATATTACTTTTAATAAATACCTGATTATTATCTCTAAAGCCATAGGAAATCAATTTTTTAGAAGCGTATAATGTTTTTATTTTCTGATCAACAAGGGAATTGTCACCATTGTAAATGATAACCCCGGAATCTTTAAAAAGTTTGATCTTTTCATTAATTAAGGCCTCTTCGGAATCGAAATTTGCAGCGTGAGCGGTTCCAATATGAGTAAGAAGTCCAATTTCGGGGCTGAAAATATCCTCCAGTTTTTCCATTTCATGAGGTTTGGAAATTCCAACCTCAAAGATCCCAAGCTCATAGGAATTGTTGATCTGAAGTAAAGAAAGGGGAAGACCGATCTGTGAATTGAAGCTTTTAGGGCTCTTTACAGTGGAGAACTCATTCCAAAGACACTGATATAACCATTCTTTTAAAATAGTTTTCCCGTTACTTCCGGTAATTCCGATGGATTTCAGATGAGAATGTTCAAAATGATATTTGGCCAGCTTTTGAAGAAAGTCAACAGAATTGCTGACGATGATCCACGTTATATTTTCAAACTGAGGATACTGATGTTCGGAAATAATAATTTTTATACCTCTGTCAATCGCCGATTCAATGAATTTTTCACCAGAATTTTTTTGGGTATTAATAGCTATAAATGCAGTGTTTTTAATGGAATAGATGATTCTGCTGTCAAAAGCAATATTTTTGATGATGGCATTACCATCTCCGATTACTTTTGAATTGGTGATATGTGCAATTTGGTCTGCTGTATAGTTCATTGGTGCTCTTTCTTCTCTTTGTGAGGAAACTGCAAAGGTGTAAAATTACAAAATCAAAGAATCTGAAAATTGTAAAAAGGTTCCGGTAGGTTTTTAAAACTACAAGAAAAGCCAATTTTACAATTCAACAGTTTAATGACTTTACAACTTTGTCTTTTCAGCGTTTCCGCCAATATATATTTTAATTATTTCTTCTTTTTTAACAGGACTTCATCAATAAAGACTCTTCTGCTTACCGCTTCGTAACTTTCCGTTTCTCCGAGCTCTACCAGATTATCTCCCTGAGATGTTCTCATCGAGTAATTGGCAAGATTCCCTGTTCTTTTGCAAATAGCATGAACTTTGGTTACATATTCCGCAGTTGCCATAAGATTAGGCATCGGCCCAAACGGACGTCCTAAAAAGTCCATATCCAATCCTGCAATAACAACTCTTATACCGCTATTTGCCAATTCATTAGCAATTTCAACAATGCTTTCATCAAAAAATTGTGCTTCATCAATTCCCACCACATCACAATTAGAACCCAATAAGAGAATTTCGTTTGGGTTTTCTACTGCTGTACTCCGAATTTTATTCTTATTATGTGAGACCACATCTTCTTCAGAATATCTTGTATCCGTTTTCGGTTTAAAAATTTCCACATTTTGCCCTGCCATTTCTGCTCTTCTCAGCCTTCTGATCAACTCTTCGGTTTTTCCGGAAAACATTGAGCCACAAATAACTTCCATCCAACCGCTTTGTTTGGAGTGATTAATTGTATTTTCTAAAAACATTTGTTAAATTAGCCGTAATATTTTAACATCAAAAGTACGCAATTTTTAACAAGAATCTTATATGCAGAATATCCAAGATTTAAAGGAAAAAATTTTTTTCGAATCCAAGAATATCATCGATATACTGGAAAAAATAAATAACGTGGATGAATTACTTTCCAAGCAGGATCTTGTGGATGAACTTGCTAATAGGATTTCTTTTTTAAGAATGGTAGAGAAAAATATTGAATATTTTATCCCCCATACTTCATCACAGAGTTCGGAAAGTCCAAACCATACATCTTCTGTACAGAAAGAATTTGAAAATCAGGATTCAAATCACGAAGTGACGGAAGAGGAAGCGATTTTCAATAACGAGCTGAATGAAATTGATGAAAATGAAGGGATGGAATATGATGATGAACAGGCGGATGAAAACGGGACTGAACAGGAGGAAATATTCAATAATCAATTGACAGAAATAGTTGAAAATGAATACCATGAAAATATGGTGCATTTTGCTGAAGAAAAAGCTGCTGATCTTAAAGCGGAAGAATCGTTTGATGATCCGATAGAGGAAGAAGTAATTTTTACCAACCAGCTGAATGAGATTAATGAATTTGAAAATGAGCCTTCTGATTATCAGGAATCTAGTAATAACTCCTTTGACGAAGAAGAAAATATTCAGAATAGCATAGAAAACGATGAAGCGACAGACAGGGCAAAAGCTTTCATAAATGATACCAGCAATTTTTCTGAGGTGAATGAAAAAATCCCTAGTATTTTTGACACAGAGGTTTTGGAAGATGATGAAATGCTAATAGAAGAGGTTGATTCACAGTTTATTTCTTCTAATATTTCAATAGAGCAGGGAGAAATGGCAATGGAAACGTCTAATGTTGAAAATATTGTTACAGAGATTAAAAGCGATGCTCAGACCGAAGAAAAGAGGGAAGAACAAACAGCTTCAGAGGAAAATAACAAGAGAAAAATCGTTGATATAGATCATGGGTACCATGATCCTGAAAAGGAAAGACATCCTTCTGACGAAAGTTTTGAAAATCTGGATGCCTATAATCAGGAGAAGAAAATCAAGCTTGCTAATATCAAGGGACTTAAATCCATTCAATCACTGTTTGATGATGACCCGTTAGAGAGGGAAATTTCGAAGAAAAAGACTGAAACAAACATCAAAGAAGACAGTGGAAGTTTGCTTAAAACGAATATTCCAACGAATTTTATGGAGGCTGAGAAGTCAAAGCCTGAATTTAAATTGGATCTCAATGACAGAATTGCATTTTCAAAAATGCTTTTTGACGGAAGCCAGTCCGAGCTTAATGAGGTAATTTTCGAATTGAACAGCTTCAGAACACTGGAAGAAGCAAAAGAGTATTTAAGTGATTTGTATTACTCCAAAAACTGGAGAAAAGTAGATGAATATGCCCAGAGGTTATGGGTACTGGTGGAAAATAAATTTTTATAATTCTAATTTTGAGCGGAACCCTATATTTTGTTCCTACACCTGTAGGAAATTTGGAAGATATGACCTTCAGAGCAGTAAATGTACTGAAAGAAGTGGATTACATTTTATGTGAAGATACAAGAACATCCGGTGTTCTTTTAAAACATTTTGAGATTTCTAAACCTTTAAAATCTTATCACCTGCATAATGAACATCAGGCAACAGAAAAGGTAATTTCAGACCTTAAAAGTGGCCAGAATGTAGCCATAATTACTGATGCCGGTACACCTGGAATTTCTGATCCCGGATATTTATTGGGAAAAGCGGGAGCTGATCATCATATTGAAATGATCTGTCTACCTGGTGCTACAGCATTTGTTCCTGCTCTTGTGGTATCCGGGCTCCCGAATAATGAATTTTTATTTGCCGGGTTTCTTCCCCAGAAAAAGGGCAGACAAACGAAGTTGAAGCAACTTGCTGAAGAGAAAAAGACAATCGTTTTATATGAGAGTCCTCACAAAATAAACACAACACTGGAACAGATCAAAAAGTTCTTCGGTGAGCATACAAAAGTAAGCCTGAGCCGGGAGATCTCCAAGAAATTTGAAGAGACTAAAAGAGGAACTATCAATGAATTAATTGAATTTTCCAAAAGTAAAACTTTAAAAGGAGAAATTGTTCTTATCGTGAATAATTCTATTTAATTGAAAAAGCTATTTTTTATACTACTTTCATCGGCTTGTATCGCGCAGCAAACCGATCAATATAAACAGATCTTATTATCAAAACAATTGGGTAAAGAAGTACGCCTTTACTCAAAAGGCTATGGAATAATTTCTGAGGCAGGAAAATCAGGCATTATAGATTCCCTTGGAACTGTTACAGCCGCTTTCCCATATAAAAATGAGATCTCCAGGTTAGCCAGGGAAAGGTTTATATTAAAGGTTAAAGAAGGTTCTTCCAATGGAAAAATGGCTTTAATTGATACCAAAGGAAACCAGCTGATCCCCCTGGATAATTTTAAATTCAGAACTTGGGAGAACAAAGAAAGGCTTATTTATTCTAAAGGCGGAAAGGACTGTCTTTATGATTACAACGGAAAACAGATCATCCCTTTTTCTGATAAAATTGAGTTTGCCAACGAAAAGAGACTTTTTGTAAAAACAGAAAAGGTATGGAAGATTTATGATTTTGATGGTCGCCTGGTTTCTGACAGGGAATTTGATGAAAATCTGCATTTTTACAAAGGAAGGGTTTATGTCATTACAGGATTCAGAAAAGGAGAGGTGATTGATGAGAATGGTAAGACAATCAGCTCTATTTCGGATCATTATATTGATGGAATTGTTTCTTACCCTTTTATGGTGACCAAAAATATCCCCAAAGATAAATATGGAATTATAGATGCCCAGGAAAATGTTCTTGCGGAGGAAATTTATGACCAGGCTTTTGTAGGAACTGAATACATTTATCTTAAAAAGGATGATAAAGTAAGCATCTTTTCTAAAAAAGAGAAAAAAGTATACTCAACGGATTTTGAATATGTGAATCATTTATTCGGAGGTTTATTCAGGACTGTTCCTGAACATAAAAATCCTAAAGTTGCGGTAATTATGACTAATGGTGAAATCGTACTGCCACAAGAGTATGATGATGTGGATGCCTTGAAAATTGCGGGAGATCATTTTATGTATCTCCGGAAAAACAATACCGAAACACTTTTGGATAAAAATTTAAAAAATGTTTTGGAGGAGGGGTATGATATAGAAAAAATATTTGCCAATTATCTGATTGTTAAGAAAGATAATAAATTTTATAGATTTTCACCCAAAGACAAGCAGTATAAAGAATTAGCAGATGTTGTTTCCATAAAACCTTTTGAAATTTTACCCGGATTGATCTACAAAAATAAAGAAGATAAATACGGAATGCTTGATGAAACCGGAAAAGAGGTAATTCCTGCCATCTACGACGATATGGTCACTTTTCTTTCTGCCAAAGAGATGGTTGTAAAAAAGAATGGTAAATTCGGTGTTACCAATCATAAGAATGAACCTCTTAAAGAGGTTGTGTACGATAGCTATTCTTCTGATAGAAAAGGATTAAAACTTATCAAAGGAAAGAATTCCGAATATTTGTATTTTACTCATTCAGAGGATAAAACTGCTTGGGATTAATTGCATACTAACCAAAAAGAACGGGAAATATTGAAGTAATTTGCAATTAATAATGCGTTGAATAACAAATTATAATATCTTTGCGGCTGTTTATTTACAAAAATAAATATCTTAAATTAGCCGTCAATCAACAGGTTAGAAAACAGAAAGAAAATAATTGTCATAGATATGAAACTATTAGAAGGAAAGGTAGCGCTAATTACGGGAGCTACAAGAGGGATCGGAAAAGGAATTGCTGAAGTTTTTGCTCAACACGGAGCAAAAGTAGCATTTACTTATGCCGGTTCTGTAGACAAAGCAAAAGAATTGGAAGCAACTTTAAGTTCTGTAACTCAGATCAAAGGGTATCAATCAGACGCATCGGATTATGATGCTGCTCAAAAATTAGTGGACGATGTAATGGCTGATTTTGGTAACATCGATATTTTGGTCAACAATGCTGGGATCACCAGAGATAATTTATTGCTGAGAATGTCTAAAGACGATTGGGATACCATTATCAAAGTAAACCTTGATTCTGTATTCAACCTTACAAAGGCGGTTATTAAGCCTATGATGAAAGCAAAAGCAGGATCTATTATCAATATGACTTCGGTAGTAGGAGTGAAAGGAAACGGAGGACAATCCAATTATGCTGCTTCAAAGGCAGGAGTGATTGGCTTTACAAAGTCTATTGCTTTGGAATTAGGTTCAAGAAACATCCGTTGCAATGCTATTGCTCCCGGATTTATCGAAACTGAAATGACGGCTTCGTTAGATGAGAAAACCCTGAAAGCATGGAGAGACGGAATTCCAATGAAAAGAGGAGGACAGCCTCAGGATGTTGCTAATGCATGTGTATTTTTAGGAAGCGAAATGTCAACTTATATCACAGGACAAACCTTACATGTTGACGGAGGAATGCTGACATAGAAAAAACTTAATTAGAAATATAAAGCCGGATCAACGATCCGGCTTTTTTGTTTTAATCTTTAAATATCTGATTTTCCTGTTCCTGAACCCTGATGAAAGTGGTTCTTTTGGAAAGTTCTTTAAGTTTGGAAGCCCCCACATAAGTACATGTGGAGCGAACACCCCCTAAAATATCTTTTACCGTATCTGAAACGGGTCCCTTATAAGCTACTTTTACCGTCTTACCTTCCGAAGCCCGGTATTCAGCAACACCACCGGAATGCTTATCCATTGCTGTTTTTGAGCTCATCCCGTAAAAAAGCCGGTATTTCTTTCCATTTTCTTCAATCATCTCACCACCACTTTCATCGTGGCCGGCAAACATACCTCCCAACATAACGAAATCCGCACCGCCACCAAATGCTTTGGCAACATCTCCCGGTACTTTACATCCTCCATCGGCAATAATATGGCCGCCTAATCCATGAGCTGCATCAGAACACTCAATAATCGCTGAAAGCTGAGGATATCCTACTCCTGTTTTTACACGGGTAGTACATACCGAACCAGGTCCTATACCTACTTTAATGATATCTGCACCTACTAAAAGAAGCTCTTCAACCATTTCACCCGTAACCACATTACCGGCCATAATGACTTTATCCGGGAAATTGGCCCTTGCCTGCTTTACAAAGCTTACGAAATGTTCAGAGTAACCATTGGCTACATCGATGCATAGAAACTCGATTTTTGGGTGCCTTTCGAGGATTTGTTTTAGTTTCTCCTCGTCATTCTTACCTGTTCCGGTACTCAGAGCTATATATTGATGAATACTTTCCGGCTGGTTATGCAGGAATTCATCCCATTCCTGTATGGAATAATGTTTATGCACAGCCGTAATAATTTTATCTTTTGCCAATTCAACAGCCATTTCAAAAGTACCTACAGTGTCCATATTTGCTGCAATGATAGGTGTTCCTTTCCACTTTTTTTTTGTATGGCGAAATGTGAATTCCCTTTCCAAATCAACCTCGGACCTTGATTTTAAAGTAGATCTTTTCGGGCGGAACATTACATCCTTGAACCCTAACTTTATGTCATATTCTATACGCATTGTGATTATTTAAAATATTAAAATTAGCAAATAATATTAAATATAGTATTTTTGAAAGCATGGATTTTCCTGTTACTTTTCAAATCTTTGGTAAAACAATGCTGGCGCATCCTCTTTTTGAAGCGTTGGGAATGTTCATGGGAATGCGTTATTACTTTTACCTAAAAAGAAAATCCCCGGAAAAGTTATCCTTCAATGTTTCAGCGGCGATTCTCATCGGTGCTACTGCAGGAGCTTTGATCGGGTCAAAATTGATCGGGAATCTTGAAAATCCTTACAAGCTTTTTAATGACTTCAGCTTTAAAAATATATGGTCGAATAATACGATTGTCGGAGGACTTGCCTTTGGATTGATAGGAGTGGAGCTCGCTAAGAAAATTGTGGGGCATAAGGAAAGTACGGGAGATCTGATTGTGTATCCTCTATTACTTGCCATCATCATTGGTAGGATAGGATGTTTTCTGACCGGAATCTATGAAGAAACATATGGTCTTCCTACAGGTTCTGTTTTTGGAATGCATCTGGGGGATGGGTATTTGCGACATCCCGTAGCGCTTTACGAGATCGCTTTCTTAATCAGCCTCTGGGTTGTTTTAAGGATTAAGCAAAGTACTGGGGAATATCCTTCCGGATATATTTTCCAGCTTTTTATGCTGAATTATTTCACATTCAGATTTTTCCTGGATTTTATTAAGCCGAGGGTTGAGCTGGTTGGAAACCTGGGAACAATTCAGATTGTGTGCATACTTGTAATTATTTATTACATTTTTAAAATCAAGCAGACAAAAAGTGTAAATTCACATCAAAATATTTGAAAATGATACCATTAACTTTTTTGGAAGGGGGCAATTATGCCGGTGTCTTTATAATGGTCATTGCGATCATTATTTTTGGAGCCTTATTTGTTTCTTTTATTGCCACTTTATTTGTAAAAATCATTTATGAATTAAAAGATGGAAGGAAATTTTCGAAAAAACAATTCATACAGACCATGGTTATCTGTTTGTTGATCTGTGGACTGATCAGCGGATATATTTGTGGTGGAGGACTTTAAAATTACATTATGCCGGTAAGAAATTATACCTATTACGATTATACAATAAGCCTTTGCCCCGAATGCCTTAAAAGAGTGGGAGCTAAGGTTATTATAGAGGATGAAGCCGTTTTCATGACTAAACGGTGTCCTGATCACGGGTTTTTCAAAACAAAAATTGCCTCGGATGTTCAGTACTATAAAAACATCCGAAACTATAATAAAGCTTCGGAGATGCCTTTGCATTTTGGTACGGATGTAGAATATGGTTGTCCTTATGACTGCGGACTCTGTGTGGATCATGAACAGCACAGCTGTCTTTCTATCGTAGAAGTTACAGATCGTTGTAACCTTACTTGCCCCACATGCTACGCAATGTCATCACCCCATTACGGAAGCCACCGGAGCCTGGAAGAAATCGAAGCGATGTTTGATATCATTGTAAAAAATGAAGGAGAGCCGGATGTTGTACAGATCAGTGGAGGAGAGCCAACCATTCATCCTGAGTTTTTTAAGATCATGGATATTGCAAAGACAAAGCCGATCAAGCATTTAATGTTAAATACCAATGGAGTAAGGATAGCGAATGATCCTGGTTTTGCTGAAAAATTAGCCACATATGCTCCCGAGTTTGAGGTTTATCTTCAGTTTGATTCCTTTAAACCGGAGGTTTTAATGGATTTCAGAGGGAAAGATCTTACTGATGTCAGAATGAAGGCTCTTGAAAAGCTGAATGAATTAAATCTTTCCACGACATTAGTTATCGTACTCCAAAAGGACAAAAATATTGATGAAATAGGAAAGATCATTGATTTTGCCTTAAAACAGAAATGTGTGCGGGGAATTACATTTCAGCCCGTTGAGATAGCAGGGAGGAACAGAGAAGACTCTGCTTATGAAAAAATTACGTTAACAGAAGTAAGACAAGAGATCCTGAATCAGTTTCCGTTGCTTAATTCAGATGATATTATTCCGGTTCCCTGTAATCCGGATGCCTTGGCAATGGGATATATCTTAAAGCTGGAGGGTGAAATTATTCCTTTAACCCGATATATCAATCCGGCTGATTTACTGAATAATGAATCCAGAAACACGATTGTCTATGAACAGGATGCCGGGCTTCATATGCAGCTTTTGGATATTTTCAGTACAGGAATTTCCGTAGATAAAGTAAAACCTAAAGTGAACCAGTTACTCTGCTGTCTTCCTGAAGTTTCAGCTCCTGATCTCGATTATGATAATCTCTTTAGGATCATTATTATGAACTTTATGGATGCCCATGATTTTGATGTTCGTGCGGTTAAAAAATCCTGCGTGCACATCGTTAACAAAGACCTGAAATTAATCCCTTTTGAAACCATGAATCTTTTCTACCGTGATGGAAAAAAAGAATACCTTGAAGAACTGAGAAAAGAGGATAAAGTACTTTTTTGAGAATCTGACTTGTTATATACACTTTGATTAAACAAAATCAGCAAGAAATAAAAAGGGGTGAAAAACTATCGTTTAACACCCCATAAATTGATCTTTCCCCTGTGACCGAATCCTAACTTATCGTAAAGTTTTTTGGCTCCCATATTGCTTTCCGCTACATGGAGAAACGGGGTTTTGTTATCATCAAATATTTTTCCTGAAACAAAAGCAACAAGTTGTTTTGCATAGCCTTTTCCCAGGTAATCCGTATCGGTAATCACGGCACTTACTTCAGTCATATCGTCCATCTGCATTCTTTCACCTGTTACGGCAACCAGTTTTTCATCTTTAAAAATTCCAAAATAGCGGCCAAGTTCCGGTGTTCTCTTTTTAAAATAATAAGGATAAAATTTCAGGATAAAATCGTTAAGTTCCTTCTGATTTTCCTCTGTAATAAGGACAATATCTTCTGTAAAGTCGATTTCTATTTTATTTTCCAAAACATACTGATCACAGACAAGCTGAGATAATGCAGTTGCAAAGTTAACTGTGGGTTTAGCGCCAAAAACAAGAAAATCATCACAGATTTTTGCATATTCTGCAATATCTTCTTCTTTTCCTATGTCGGATGCGCCCCCAAAAGCAGCAACCTCAGGATTGTAAAATTTAGAATTTCCAAAGTTTAAGCAAAACTTTTTATGGTATTCATTAAGTGAATGATAAACAGGATTGTCTAGCTTACCGTACATTAGTCAAAATTCATTACCTCTTCCAGGGTTTTCATATATTCGTAGGCTGTTAAATCAAACTTTACGGGAACAATGGAAATATATCCGTTAGCCAAAGCTGTTTCGTCAGCATCCTCAGACTCGTCCATATTGTTGAAATACCCTGTCAGCCAATAGTATTTTTTTCCGTGCGGATTGACCCTTTCGTCAAAGCTTTCTTCCCATTTCGCATGTGCCTGTTTACATACTTTAATCCCTTTTATTTCTTGAGCCGGAAGTTTTGGAATGTTTACGTTCAGAACGATCCCTCGTGGCATTGGGTTTTCCAAGGTTCTTTTTACAATATTCTGAATGAACTCTTTAGCCTGCGTAAAGTCTGCTTCCCAGCTAAAGTCGAGCAGCGAAAATCCGATAGCAGGAATTCCTTCTACACCTGCTTCTACGGCCGCAGACATGGTCCCTGAATAAATAACATTAATCGATGAATTAGCTCCATGATTAATGCCGGAAACCACGATATCAGGTCTTCTTTTCAATATTTTGTCAAGGGCCATTTTTACACAGTCAACAGGGGTGCCACTACAGGAAAAATCCTGCTGCGGGCCATCAAGGTTTACTTCTTCATAACTTAAGGTAGAATTGATCGTAATTGCATGTCCTTTACCACTTTGTGGAGAATTGGGAGCTACTACGATTACTTCGCCTATTTCATTCATAAAATTGACTAGATTTCTGATACCAGGTGCTGTAATTCCATCATCATTAGTAACCAGAATAAGAGGTCTTTCCATAAAAAAATTTTATTTTAACAAAAATACTTAAAACTATCCGATATTTGTAAATAAGGTATTAAATTTGATAGTTTGTAACAGTAATTTAAATGTTACTACTAATTTATATATTTTAGAAAAAAATTAATAAAATACATTAAAGATTTATGTGGAAAAATTTTAAACTTAATAAATTTTTACTCCTAATTCCATTGACAAGTCTAATGTTTTGTTTCAACTCGCCTAAGAATGACGATGAAAAGATGCAGACGATAATGGTGAGCGTGAAAAATACACTTTCTTATTTGCACTACAGCCCAAAACCTATTAATGATGCCTACTCAAAAGATGTTTATAAGCATTATTTTGAATTGGTAGATCCTGCAAAAAGATATTTTCTTCAGTCGGATATGGATGAATTCAGTAAACACGAAACAAAGCTGGATGATTATCTGAACCTTGGAGACCTTACTTTCTATAAATTAACTATCGACAGATTATACCAAAGAGTGGATGAAATTGACCAGATTACCCAGGACATTTTCAGCAAGCCTATTAATCTGGAAGAAGATGAAACCCTTACACTGGAACCAAAACTTAAAAAGGTACCCGCGAATAAGCAAGAGCAGTATAACGAATGGAGAAAATTCATCAAATACAATATCCTTCAGGAAATTGAGTCGATGAACAGTAAGGAACAGGCTCAGAAAGAGAAAAAAGATTCTGTACAAAAATATAATCTGAAAGATACCATCAAGCTTCAGATCCTTACTCCTGACCAGAAAAGGATAAAAGCAACAGATGAAGTTAAAGATCTTGTAAAAGAAACTTTTACAAGGTTTAAGAAAAGAAAGAAAATGGATTGGTTTACAGTATACATGAATGCTTATACTGAAGTTTTTGATCCGCACACCAACTATTATTCTCCAAAAGACAAAGAAGACTTCGATACTCAGTTTGCAGGAAAAGTGATTGGTATTGGGGCGATTATCCAGGAGAAAAAAGGGAATCTTTATCTGGGGGCTTTAACCATAGGAGCTCCGGCCTGGAAATCCAAGCAGCTTTCAGAAGGAGATAAGATCCTGAAAGTAAAATCCAAGCCAAAAGAAGATGCCGTAAATGTAGTGGGAATGCTTTCTGACGAAGCTGTAAGACTGATCAGAGGGGAAAAAGGAACTCCGGTAACTCTTACGGTACAGAAAAAAGATGGAACGATTAAAGAAGTTACGATGATCCGTGAGGAAGTAGCGATTGAAGATACATTCGCAAGAAGTATTGTGGTTAATGCTCCAAATGGAAAAAAATATGGTTTTATCAATCTGCCGAGCTTCAATGCTGATTTCGAAGATGCTAAGGGAAGAAACGCTTCAGATGACATTAAAAATGAAATCATTAAACTAAAGGCTCAGAACATTGAAGGAATTGTTTTAGACCTGAGAAATAATGGAGGAGGTTCATTAACAGAAGTTGGTGATATCATGGGATTATTTATGAATGCAGGACCTTACGTACAGGTAAAAGATGGGAACGGTAAAATTCAGACGTTAAAAAACAAGAATGAAACTCCGATCTGGACAGGACCTTTGGTGATTATGCAGAATGAGCTTTCTGCCTCGGCTTCAGAAATTTTGGCCGGAGTAATGCAGGATTACGGAAGAGCAATGATTATTGGTTCTCCACAATCTTTTGGTAAAGGGACAGTTCAGACATTCGTAGACCTAAACAGATTCTTAAATACTGAAGATGATTTCGGATCACTGAAATTAACGATTCAGAAATTTTACAGAATTACGGGAGAATCTACCCAAAGAAAAGGAATTGTATCCGATATCCAGATGAAGGACTTCTTTACTTATGCTGAAATTGGAGAAAGATATGATGATTTTGCGCTGGCTTGGGATAAAATTCCTGGAACGCAATTCCAAAAGTTAAATTATTTTGATATCAAAGCATTAGAGAAGGCTAGTAACGATAGAATGGCTAAAAACTCAAACTATCAGTTGTTATTGGAATCTGCTCAATGGAGAGAGAAGCTGGATAAAGAGGAAACCATTACCCTTAATATTACGAAGTTTAATGAAGTCATGAAGCAGAGAAAAGCTCAGATTGAAAAATTCAAGGCACTCACTAAATTTGTAAACGGGTTACAATTCACCATGTATCCAAACGAGATCGAAAGAGAGAAAAAAGATGAAGCATTTAAGAAGAAATCTGAAATGTGGATCAAAAATCTTAAAAAAGATACCTACCTTCAGGAAGCAATGAACATTATTGCAGATATGAATGTAAAATCATAAAAAATAACCCGGCTCTGATAGCCGGGTTATTTTTTATAAACCTTTCAATGAATTTCCATAAATAAATTGGTAAAAATACAAACGGAAACCATTAGGTTTCCGTTTGTATTTAATAAGCCGTACGGCTTATTTGTGTTGTAATAATCAAGCTTTACATTTTACTTGATCTCCACACATCCTACACGTCCACCGGCATTTCCGGTTGGTTGGGTATGGAAATCATCCTTGTCTGCATGGATGATCAGACCTTTTCCAATAATATTCTTGGATTCATCAGTACATCCTAAACACCATTTGTTGGTTTTAAACGTAAGTGTTGCTGTTCCGCTCTGATCCGCTACAAGGTTACCAATGTCTCCCATATGGAAGTGTTCAGCTCCCCACTTTCCATGATCATCTTTCGCAGGATTCCAGTGTCCGCCTGTAGAAGTTCCGTCAGCAGCTGAACAATCTCCTTTTTCATGGATGTGTACAGCGTGGATTCCCGGTGTTAAATTCGTTACATCAAGTTTCATGATAACTTCATCACCTTTCTGCGTAAACTTGGCTGTACCTCCTGTCTGTGTTCCGCTTTTTGCGTTAACCATATAGGTATTTGTTGTTCCACAAGAAACAGCAAATAAAGCCAGTCCTGTTAATAATACAAATTTTTGTAGCTTCATTTTGAAATGATTTTAAGTGATTTTTTATAATTACCTAAATTTAGACATAATTTTTTAAAACACTTTATGATTCCGGTCTGTTTTCGGAAATCCCGCAATAAAAGACAAGTCTCATGTGTATAATCTCGGTATTTTTGTAGAAAACAACCATTGGAAGCGTATAAAAAAAGGATCGTAAAGATCATCCGGTATATAGAAGATCACCTTGATTCTGAACTCAGTCTTGAAAAAGTAGCAGAACTGGGAGCGTATTCTCCTTTTCATTTTCACAGGGTTTTTAAGCTTATTACAGGGGAGACGCTTCAAAGCTATGTCATCAGAAAAAAAGCAGAAAAAAGCGCATTGTATCTTGCGGTAAGAAGGGAATTGGGCATTAAGGATATTTATATGGATCTTGGCTTTTCTAACCATTCGGCTTTCAATAAAACATTCAGGAAATATTACGGAAAATCACCATCCGAATTTCGAAGGTCAGTCCCGGAAAATTTTCACAAGATTTTACCTATAGAGAGCAAGAACGGACAAATTGATACAATTTTTCACCAGTACATTTGCAATGTAGAAAACCTGCTAAACTGGAGAAAAATGAATATAGAAATTAAAGTAACCACCCTTAAAGAAATGCACCTGGCTTCAGTCATGAGCATTGGGATCAAAAACGTTGAACCTTCTTATGACATTCTTATAGAATGGGCCAGGCGAAAACATCTGTTTCCTAGAGATGATGTAAAAATGATATCGGTATATCATGATAGTTTTAAAGTGACACCTCCGGATAAAGTAAGGATCCACGCAGGAATGCTATTGGATGATAAGCTAAAAGAACAGGATGGAGAAGTTTTCCCGGAAACCATTGAAGCGGGAAGGATCATTGTAGGCAGCGGAGAGTTTACATTAGATGATTTTGAACAATGCTGGGTATCCCTTTTTATGTGGATGAATGAAAACCATTATACTTTTAGGAAATCTTACCCATTTGAAGTGTATCATTCGAATTTCAGGGAACATCCGGAAGGAAAGATGCATGTTGATTTTTGCATTCCGATACACTAATTTCCCACTCAGTATACAATCTATACCTTTCAGTCATATTTTTTTCACTGAAAGGTATTTTCTGTCCTATTTTTGATCCGAAAATTAACAACAATGAAAACCCGACAGCAAAGATTATTATTTCTCATCACCCTTTTATCATTCTGTCTGAGCTATGCCCAGGTAAAAATTACAGGAAGGGTAACGTTTAGAAATAAAGGGATTGGTGAAATAAATGTGACCCTAAAAGGGACTTATGATGGGGCAACTACAGATTCTAACGGAAAATTTTCTTTTGAAACATCAGAAAAAGGAAATCATACACTTTCTTTTACCCATCCGAAATATAATGATATTGAAAAACAGATTGTTATTGAGAATCAGGATATCTCTGTGGATGCAGAACTGAAAGAGCAGATCAATGAAATCGATGCAGTAGTAATCTCAGCAGGAGCGATAGAAGCAAGTGATAGGAAAAGAGCAACAGCATTATTAACACCAATCGATATCTACACAACGGCAGGAGCGGATGGCCAGATCTCCTCTGCATTAACCTACCTTCCGGGAGTGCAAAAAGTAGGGGAATCCGAGGGTTTATTTATCAGGGGAGGTACCGGAACGGAATCCAGGATCTTTATGGATGGAAGCCTTATCAATAACTATTTCTCCAGTTCGGTACCAGGTATTGCAGGAAGAGATCGTTTCAATACATCTCTTTTTAAAGGGAATGTGTTTTCAAGTGGGGGATATTCAGCTTTGTACGGACAGGCTCTTTCCGGAGTTTTAATGTTGGAAAGTGTAGATCTTCCAGATCAGAGCTCTTATGATTTCGGGATTTCACCCATCTTCCTGAATGCAGGTTTCCAAAAACTGAGTGGAGATAAGAGCCATTCTTATGGTGCTACTCTGGGATATTCTCTTTTGAGCCTGATGCAAAAAGTTCTGAATTTCAATACAGATTTTATAGATGCTCCCCAGGGATTTAACGGAGATGCAAATTTCAGGATAAAAACAAAATCAGGAGGATTTTTAAAGTATTACGGAATGTATGACACAAATAAAATGGGGGTAAGAACAGAAAGTCTTGAACCGGGATCTGATTATGCATTGGTAAGAATAAATGGAAAAAATACCTACCATAACCTGTCTTTTAAGCAAAAGTTTGGAAAATATCTTCTGAATACAGGCGCTTCTTATTCTTATAACAGGTCCGACCTGAATTTTTCTGGAGAGACCAATACTATAGAAACTGATAAAACGCAGCTATTGACAGATGGTAATTATATTAATTTTAAAGCAGTTCTGGAAAGAAAAATTAATAAAATAAGCGCTGTTCGGGGTGGATTTGAATTGAATAATACTGACGAAAAGCTGAAATTTGAAGAAGTCAATAAACATTATCAGGATCTTATTTCTTCTGTATTTGCAGAAACAGATCTGGGATTCAGTAATGAGTTTTCAGCTAAAATAGGAATAAGGGCAGAAAATTCTTCTTTTCTAAATAAAAGTAACATTGCTCCCCGTTTTGCCTTAGCTTATCGCCTGGCAAAAAACTGGACCACCTCATTTGCTTATGGCCTTTTTTACCAGAATCCTGAAAGTAAATACATTAACGGACCAGCACATCTTGATTTTCAAAAATCACAACATTATATTCTACAGGTTCAAAGAGCATCAGAAGGCAGAAGTTTAAGATTTGAAGCTTTTTATAAAAAATATGACCAGCTTATAAAAGTGAGAAACATTGCCAATATTGAGAATCAGAATCAACCGGTCCAGACTGCGATTAATAATGAAGGATTCGGATATGCAAAAGGGTTAGAGCTCTTCTGGAGGGATAAAAAAACATTTGAAAATATTGACTACTGGATCAGCTATTCTTTTTTGGACTCGAAAAGGGATTTTATGAATTATCCGGTAAGCTTAAAGCCCAACTTTGCATCAGAACATACCCTTTCAGTAGTGGGTAAAAGATTCATTCCGGAGTGGAAATTAGGAGTCAATCTTTCTTACACCTATGCCAAAGGACGCCCGTATTATGATATTGCCACAAAAGATATCAATGGAAATGTGGTTAATTTTACCAGAAATGAAGGAAGGTTGAAAGATTATAATGCTTTAAATTTAAGTTTTAATTATCTTCCGAATCTGGGTAAAAAAGATGCTAAAGCATTTACTGTTTTTGTATTAAGTATTTCCAATGTGCTCGGAACCAAGAATATGTATGGATACAATTTTTCACAGGACGGATCCAGAAGTTCAGCTATTGTCCCACCAATTAATACCTTTGTTTTTGTAGGGGCATTTATCAGCTTTGGAGTAGACAAAACACAGGATGCCATCAATAATAACTTATAATAAATAACGAAAGGGAACATCCTACTGATGAAATACATACCTTTCAGTACATAAAACGAACACTAAAAAATTAAGAAACAATGAAAAAGTATTTATTAAGTTTTGCTTTAGTTTGCATGAGCCTAACTGCTTTTGCTCAGTCTGATTACGAAAAAATAATGTCTGAAAAGATCGCAAAGATCGAAACCTGCAAAACGCCAGAAGATTTCCAGGCATTAGCAAATGATTTCCAAAGGATAGAAAGTAAGGAAAGCGGGAAATGGCTACCAAGCTATTATGCTGCTTTTTCTTATATCCAGAAGGGTAGGGTAATGATGAGAGAAGGAAAAAACCAGGATCTGGATGAGGTGGCTAACCAGGCAGAAAAGCATCTTGCGAACGCACAGAATCTTGCGGGCGCCGATAATGCAGAGATTCATTTATTAAGAAAAATGACTTATTCTTTAAGAATGATGGTCAATCCCCAGCAAAGGTATATGACAGACGGAATGAAGGCTGCTGAAGAACTTCAAATCGCTGAAAAGCTAGATCCGGGAAATCCCAGAATAGCTCTGATAAAAGCGGAAGATACTTATTTCACTCCGGAACAATACGGAGGAAGTAAAACAAAAGGCCTCGAAATGTTCAAGAAATCATTGGAGCAGTACAATGCTTACAAGCCAAAATCTTCCATGGATCCTAACTGGGGAAGAGGAGAGGCAGAATATTTTATAAGCCAGCCCGTAAAATAACAGCCTATAAAAGAAAATAAAGTCTTCCCGATTCAGGAAGACTTTATTGTTGCCTTTCAGTAAAGGAAATTGACGGTTCAGTGAAAAATAATTTTTGGTACATTTATTATCCGCTAATTTTGAACCAAGAAATAAACTCATGAAACGCAAAAACCTTATTGTTCTGCTTTGGGTAACCATAGGAACGGCATTATTCTTCTTCCTGTTTTTTACAAAGGAGAAGACCATTGACAATCTAATGCTTTCCTTTCTTATTTCTGGTCTTTATTCTTTTGTGCTGGGGATGGGGAATGGCATGCTCAATGATTATTTAAATAAAAAGGTTCCATGGTCTGAAGCTACCACCAAAAGAGCCGTTATAAGCGTTATTTCGATCCTTATAGCCAATATTATTCTCGTCTATATTTGCAATTACATCAATTTTGTTCTTTTCCAGAAAGATGCAACGTCAGAAGAGTTCTTTTCTGGGAAATATAATTTCATCAACTGGTTCATGGTGAATATTGCTCTTCTTATCTCAGCTTTTCTTCATGCCAGGGGTTTCATGGAAGAGCTCAAAAAAACTTCTAAAAAAGAAGTGGTAGAACAGAAATTGATTGCAAAATCTGCCAATGCACAGTTTGAAACCCTTAAAAATCAGCTCGATCCTCATTTTCTTTTTAATTCATTAAATGTACTAAGTGCCCTGATTGATGAAAATCCAAAGCAGGCACAGAAGTTTACAGCTTCTATGTCAAAGATTTACCGCTATGTACTGGAGCAAAAAGATAAAGAACTTGTTACTGTAGAAGATGAAATAGAATTTGCAAAAACATACTGCGAATTGCTGAAAACAAGGTTTGAGGACAGTGTAGATTTTATTTTTGATGTCCGGAAAGAAGATTACAGGAGGTATGTCGTTCCGCTTTCTCTTCAATTGCTTCTTGAAAACTGTATCAAGCATAATTTTGCAACCTCTTCAAAACCATTGATCATAAAAGTTTTTTCGGAGAATGATACACTTTGTATTGAAAATAATCTGCAGGTTCGGGAACAGATTAAAGAAAGTGCCGGAATTGGACTTGCCAATATTGTACAAAGGTACTCACTGCTGACCAAAAGAAATGTTTTTATTGAGAAATCGGATGATTATTTTAAAGTGAAACTTCCGGTTCTATCAGATAAACCGAACGTTGTCAGTATTAAACCTGAAGATGAAGATAAGGCCTATAAAAAAGCTCAGAAAAGAGTAAAAGAGATCAAAGGATTCTATGCCAATCTTATTTCATACTGCCTTGTTATTTCCTTTTTAATCTTTATCAATCTTTATACTCAGAGCCGTTATCATTGGTTTTGGTGGCCACTCCTGGGTTGGGGATTTGGTGTTGCCTCTCATGCCTTCCAGGTATTCGGCATTGGAGAATCCTGGCAGGAAAAGAAAATTCAGGAAATTATGGATAAACAAAAAAACAAAAACAATGGAAACGTTTGATGAAAATGATATTCGGTATCAGCAGGCTAAAAAACAGGTAGAGAGACTAAGAGGATTTTATGCTCATTTATTCTCTTACATTGGTGTAAATATTATAATTGCTTATTTCAATTATTCCAACCTGGACCCGGGAGAAAGCTATTTCCAGTTTAAAAACTTCTTTACAGCGATATTCTGGGGAGTAGGACTTATCGCTCATGCACTTTCTGTTTTTCTGCCAAGAATGGACTTTGCTAAAAAATGGGAAGAGAAGAAGATCAGGGAGCTGATGAACAAGGATAAAAAATTGTAAAATCGCTAAAAGCGAATCGTCATTTTGCTACTTTTAAGAATAAAAACAATAACAAATGAATCTACAAATCTTATTTTACGCTTCTATGGCAGTCTGGTTTCTTAGTGAAATCATCTATAAACAAAAATTGAAATCAGCAGATAAGGATCAGAAAAAAGATCAATCCACTCTCAGTATTCTTTGGATAGTTATCATCTTTTCAATCGGAAGTGCTGTTATGGTGTCTCATATATCTGATTTTGTGATTACAGATTCAGTCTGGATTGTATATACCGGCCAGGCCCTCATTATCATTGGAATTGTATGCCGGTATCTTATCATCAGGTCTTTAGGTAAATATTTTACTGTAGATGTGACAATACGGGAAGATCATAAAATTAAAAAAGACGGGCTTTATCATTATGTGAGACATCCCTCCTATACTTTTGCATTGTTAACTTTCCTGGGACTAGGCTTATATCTAAATAACTGGATTTCCTTTGCCCTGGCGTTTATTCCTCCATGTATAGCATTTAGTTCCAGGATTAAAATAGAGGAACAGGTGCTCATTGGACAGTTTGGTGATGATTATATACAATACAGGAAAGCAACAAAAAAGCTTATTCCATTTATTTATTAATAATAAAAATACGGAATGATAAAATGCTGAATAAAATAAAGTTTGCTACTTAGAAGACTATAATTAAGGAAAAGACTGATAAGTAATCCAGATAAAAAAATCCCGATTTCAATTGAGTCGGGATTTTTGCTACTCAGAAGGGATATTCGACGACTCAGTAAGATATAGTTGATTTGAAGGTGGTTTTCGTGATACATTTGATTCAAGAAAATAAATAATCAAAATTCAATAGTATGGAAACATTATCATTCGACAAGGAAAATCTGACTTATAAAAAAGCAGTAAGACGGGTAAAAGAATTAAAGGCATTCTATGGGAATCTGACTTCCTATTGTTTAGTAATCCCATTTTTATTTGTTTTAAACCTTTTAACATCACCTGACCACTTGTGGTTCTATTGGCCGATGCTTGGATGGGGAATAGGTATTATTGTTCATGCCATAAACGTCTTTGGAATAGGGAAAGAATGGGAGGAGAGAAAAATAAAAGAATTAATGGAAACAGGCAAAAGAAATCATGGAAAAGTACTTTAATAAAAATACAATGGAATATAGCCAGGCCTACGAACGCGTAAAAAGATTGAAGAGTTTTTATAAAAGCCTTGCATGGTATTGCGTTATCGCAGGGATTTTGTTTTTCAATGATTATTTTGAGCACGGAACAATTGATTTTTCTCCTTTTCATGGATCGATCCTTTTGCTTATTTGGGGAATAATATTAGCTATGAAAGCAGTCAGGCTATTTATTTTTGACTCCGAATGGGAACAAAGAACCTTAGACAAGCAACTTCATAAGGGTAAGCCGAAAATATAGTTCAAAACCGGATTCTTTTATCTACTTTTAATGCTTTAATTTGAAAAACTAAAACCGTTATTTATGATCAAAACTGTCATCATTGAAGATGAAAAACCAGCTTCAAGAAAATTGGAGCGGATGTTGAGCATATTTCCTGATATACAGGTAATTGCAAAAATAGAATCGGTAGAAGAAGGTCTTTCTTGGTTTTCTGAAAATGAACATCCGCAACTGATCTTTTCAGACATTGTTTTAGGAGATGGATTGTCTTTTGATATTTTTGAAAAAGTTCCATCAAAAGGATTCATCATCTATACGACGGCTTTTGATCAATATACTCTTAAAGCCTTTAAACTGAACAGTATTGATTACTTATTAAAACCAATTCTGGAAGAAGACCTGGCAGGAGCTATAGATAAATTTAAATCTTTTCTTCCTTCCGGGAACCCGGTTAGTTCTGAAGAAATTAAACAGCTGATAAAAAAGGACAAATCCACCCTTTCCAGAATTTTGGTCAAAATAGGATATAACCTGAAAATTATTCAGACCAATGAGGTAAGTTGTTTTTTCAGTGAAAATAAGATTGTCTACCTTCAGACACGGGAAAGAACATACCCTTCAGATTTTACACTTGATGAACTGGAAGAGATATTGGATGAGAAAAAATTCTTCCGTGTGAACAGGCAATTTATCGTTAACTCTGATTATATCAAAAATATTCATACTTCTCCAAATTATAAGGTTGATCTGGAATTCCAGCCGGGAGAGGAAATTACGGTAAGCCGGGATCGTGTGAAAGATTTTAAAGAGTGGTTGGTAGGCTAAAATAAAAGATTTTGATATTCAGTTATCAATATTAACTATTTGTAATCTATTAGGTTAGAATTAGTGTCTTCAAGTTGTTTGATATGAGGAGACAAGACGCCACTACCAATTGGAAAGCTATTTGAGCCAGGTTGAAATTTCTTCTTTGAAGAATTTTGAATAGATCAATAAGCTCTTATATTAAAAACTAATACATGTACTTATAAAATGCAATTCATGGAATTTTTATTCTGGATTCTTAAGTTCTTCGTTGATATTTTTTATCCTTAAAATACAACGTTGATTTTAAATAAAGGCAATGATTTATAATGGATTATATTAAATCAATTAAACAATTTTCTTAATACTCATTTCCTCAAACAAAAGATAAACCCGAAACAAAGTGCTCCGGGTTTATTATATACTGTTTTGTTTTAATTTTTGGTGAGTATCCTAAAAATCATTTTATATTATGCAATAACTCCGCTTCCTATCAATTCATCCTCCATATACCATGATGCAAACTGTCCTTCAGCAATTGCAGACTGCAGATTTTCAAATTCTATATAAAAAGCATCTTCAAACTGGTATAGCGTAGCCTTTTGAAGAGGCTGTCTGTATCGGAACCTGGCCATTACTTCCATGGATTCACCATTGGAAAGTCTTAGGTCCTCTCTCACCCAATGAAGTTCAGGATTATTTATTTTTAAAGCTTTTTTATGCAGTCCGGGGAAGCTATGACCTTCTCCTACGAAAATAATATTGTTTTCGATGTCTCTGGATACGATAAAACAGCTTTCTTTATGTCCGCCTATACCAAGCCCCTTACTTTGGCCGATCGTGAAAAATTGAGCTCCCTGATGCTTTCCGATTACCTTTCCGTCAGATTTTTTATAACTGATCTTTTGTGATAAATACTGGAGTTCTTCTTCCTTCGAGGAAAATGAAGGCTTTTCTTTCGAAAATAAAGGAGAATCGCTGAAAATTTCTACAATTTCACCTTCTTTTGGCTTGAGTTGCTGCTGTAAAAACTGAGGAAGACTTACTTTACCTATAAAACATAGTCCCTGAGAGTCCTTTTTATCCGCTGTTACCAGCCCAATTTCTTTTGCGATTTCCCTAACTTCGGGTTTTGTAAGTTCACCAATAGGAAACAAAGCCTTAGATAATTGATCCTGACTCAGCTGACAAAGGAAATAGGATTGGTCCTTGTTGTTATCTTTACCTGCCAGTAAATGAAAAATTTCCTTTCCGTTTTCATCAAAAGTTGAGGTTACCCTGGCATAATGTCCTGTCGCAACTTTATCCGCGCCCAAAGACATTGCTGTTTTCATAAAAACATCAAATTTAACCTCTCTGTTGCATAGTACGTCAGGATTCGGGGTTCTCCCTTTTTCATATTCTGCAAACATGTAATCGACGATACGTTCCTTATAAAGATCACTCATATCAATAACCTGGAATGGTATTCCAAGCTTCTGAGCTACCATTAACGCGTCATTACTGTCCTCTATCCAGGGACATTCATCTTCTAATGTTACGGAAGCATCATTCCAGTTCCTCATAAACAAAGCCACTACTTCATGCCCTTGCTGTTGCAGCAAATAGGCTGTAACGCTAGAATCTACACCTCCGGAGAGGCCTACTACTATTTTCATTGTATTTCAATTTTACGAAACTCTTAACGGGAGTTCTTAGTTTGATCCGGCAAAAATACAACTAAAAAGATTCGCAAAAAAAACATAATTTTAAGCATTGATAAAAACGATGGTAATGTAGAATCCCGGAATTTTAAGGAATTATGGGTTCGCAGGAAAGCAATTGCATATTATCTTTATTAATAATTAAATATCAGAGTATGAAAAAAATAATTATTCCATTGATGCTGATGTGCTCAATATCAATATTTTCCCAGGTCACAGTGGGAGCTCCCTCAATGACTGAAAACAACAGATGGACTTTCGGAGGCGGGATCGGTTTAGGTTTTGGAAGCAACAGCGCATTTTCTCTTCAGGCAGCTCCGAGGGTAGGATACAGGTTAACCGATGATCTTGAAGCGGGAGTATTGGGAAGTGTTTCCTGGCAGACATCAGACTATTATAGATCAACGATGTTCGGGGTTGGTCCTTTTGTGAATTACTATTTCGCAAGATCCTTTTATGTAGGGGCGAATCTTCAACATTATTTTATAAATTATCATGATAAATTTTATGATTATAAAGATAACCGGGAAGAAACGGCACTATATCTGGGAGGAGGATATATGCAAAGGATAGGGGGGAATTCCTTTATGCAGCTGGGATTGATGTACAATGTTTTATGGAAAGAGAATTCAAGTGTTTTTTCAAGTGGATTGGTTCCGAACATTGGATTCGTTGTGGGATTGTAGTTTTATTGCGGTGGTTTAATCAACATCAAAAAATGGATTGTTAAAATATTACAGGAATGAAGGGCGAAAATTTTTCAAATAATGGTTTGATAAGTTTCATTAAAAATACTTATCCTGTATCAGATTTTACTGCCAATCTTATTGCCGACAATTTTGAACCTGTAATTTTACCGAAACATCAGCTTACCTTAAGAGAAGGAAGTATTAATTCTGATTATATTTTTCTCGAGACAGGCTACATGCGTTCATATGTGTTGGATATTGATGGAAATGAGGTAACAACGAATATATTCAAGCCCAATGAAATGGTTTTTGAAGTAGAATCTTATTTTCAAAGAAAACCGTCAAATGAAAATATTGAAACAATTACAAGATGTATTGTCTGGATTGGAAAATACGAAAAATGCCAACGACTTTTTCATACCTTACCAGAGTTTAGAGAATTTGGAAGAGCTATTTTGGTGAAAGGATTTACGGAGCTTAAACAACGTACCGTTTCCATGATTAAAGAAAAATCCGAAAGGAGATATGAAAATTTATTATTAGAATCGCCAGATATTTTCCGGAATGTTCCTTTAAAATTTATTGCATCTTATCTTGGAATTACAAATACTTCTTTAAGCCGGTTGAGAAAATAATATAAAAAATTGCCAATTGGTAATTTTTTTATAAAGTATGAAGCTGAAATTTGCATAATAAATGATACATTATGCAAACAGAAAACATTCAACAGACGGGCTTGGAAAAGCGTATCGCGCTTATTCTGATCTTTTGGGGAGCAGGAAGTTTTTTATTAGGTTTTTTTAATATTTTCAGCCTTATTCCGCGCCTGCTTTTTGGCGTCTTAATTGCTTCAATACTTTTGGTCTTGATTATTATTTATCAGTCCAAACCTTCTTTTAGAACTTTCTCCGACTCTATTCCTTTAAAGGGGATTGCTCTTTTTCATGTTTGGAGAATTTTTGCGGGCTGGATTTTTATTTCATATACTGGAAAACTGTCAGAAACATTTATTAATAATGCGGCTTATGGAGATATTATTTCAGGAATCCTTGCTGCCACCGTTTTTGTTTTCGGACGTACCAAGCTAAGCTATTATATTTTCAATATTATTGGCTCGCTAGATTTTATTATTGCTGTAGGAACGGGGGTTTTTCTTACCATTACAGAAAATAATGAAATGGCTCCGATTATTCAGTTACCGTTAATCATGATTCCGCTATTTGGAGTTCCTCTTTCCGGCTTTACCCATTTTATTTCTTTAAAGCGTCTTTTAAAAATGAAGAATAAAAAGCTTTCAGATATTATTGAATGACAGCTAATAAAATTTTAAATAATAAAAAAGCACGGAAAATACTTCCGTGCTTTTTATTTTAACAAAATTATTTATTTATTGAGAAGACTTTTCAGTCGTCTTTTTGGTCTTTTGAGCCTTGCCGGTTAATCCGTCTTTAGCTTCATTTACATCAAGAACAATTGTTTCTCCTTCATTTAATTGCTTGTTTACCAGCATTTCTGCCAATAAATCCTCAATGTATTTCTGGATTGCTCTTTTCAATGGTCTTGCACCAAAATCTTTATCCCATCCTTTTTCAGAAATAAAATCTTTAGCTGCTTCAGTTAAATCAACTTTATATCCTAATTTATCAAGTCTGGTGTAAAGCTTATTTAATTCCAGATCAATGATTTTCTTGATATCAGTCTGTTCAAGAGAGTTAAAGATCACGATGTCATCAATTCTGTTCAGGAATTCAGGAGCAAATGCTTTCTTAAGGGCATTTTCAATTGTGCTTCTTGCTCTGTTGTCTGTATTTGACTTCTTAGCAGAAGTTCCGAATCCAACACCATCCCCAAAGTCTTTAAGGTCTCTTGTTCCGATGTTTGAAGTAAGAATAATGATCGTGTTTCTGAAATCAATTTTTCTACCTAAACTATCTGTAACATGTCCTTCATCCAGAATCTGTAATAAGATATTGAATACATCAGGGTGAGCTTTTTCAATCTCATCAAGAAGAACTACCGCATAAGGTTTTCTTCTCACAGCTTCAGTAAGCTGACCTCCTTCCTCATATCCAACATATCCCGGAGGCGCACCTACCAATCTTGATACGGCGAATTTTTCCATATATTCACTCATATCAATTCGGATCAATGCTTCATCTGAATCGAAAAGTTCTCTTGCCATTACCTTGGCAAGCTCAGTCTTACCAACACCGGTTGTTCCTAAGAAGATAAATGTTCCGATCGGACGATTTGGATCTTTAAGACCCGCTCTGTTACGTTGAATAGCTTTAACTACTTTTCTTACAGCATCTTCCTGTCCGATAACTTTTCCGTTCAGGTTGTTGTCCATCTGAGCTAATTTATCAAGCTCATTTTTACCAACTTTGGTTACAGGAACACCACTCATCATGGAAACTACCTCTGCAACGTTTTCTTCTGTAACCGTTTCTTTTTTCTCTTTTACATCCTTATCCCACTGATCTTGTGCGGCATTAAGCTCCATTTGAAGTCTTTCCTCCTCATCTTTAAGCTTTCTGGCTTCAAGATAATCCTGAGCTTTTACAGCTTTCTGCTTCATTTCTTTGATGTCCTCAATTTTCTTTTCGAATTCAATGATTTCGGTAGGAACTTTCATGTTTTTGATATAAACACGGGAACCTGCTTCGTCCATTGCATCAATCGCTTTATCCGGTAGGAAACGATCTGTAATATATCTTGATGTAAGATTCACACAAGCCAATATGGCTTCTGGTGTATAAATCACATTATGATGCTCTTCATACTTATCTTTGATCTGATTTAAAATCTGAATGGTTTCGTCAATAGAGGTAGGCTCTACCATTACTTTCTGGAATCTTCTCTCTAATGCTCCATCTTTTTCAATATATTGACGGTATTCATCCAAAGTAGTGGCTCCGATGCATTGAATTTCTCCTCTTGCAAGAGCCGGCTTAAACATATTGGAGGCATCCAGACTTCCTGTAGAGCTTCCTGCACCTACAATAGTGTGAAGCTCGTCAATGAATAGGATAACATCCCTATTCTTTTCCAATTCCGTCATGATCGCCTTCATTCTTTCCTCGAACTGACCACGGTATTTCGTTCCTGCAACTAAACTTGCTAGATCCAGTGTGATCACTCTTTTACCAAAAAGAACTCTGGAAACCTTTTTTTGCTGGATTCTTAAAGCTAATCCTTCTGCAATAGCAGATTTACCCACTCCGGGCTCTCCGATAAGAAGCGGATTGTTTTTCTTTCTGCGGGAAAGAATCTGAGAAACCCTCTCGATTTCTTTCTCACGTCCGATTACAGGATCCAACTTCCCATCCCTTGCTAAAGATGTAAGGTCTCTACCAAAATTATCCAGCGTAGGAGTTTTGCTCTTTGCAGCGCCTAAATTTCCTGCCGGTTTTCTCATCTGCTCAAATTCTTCTCTTTCATCATCATCATCATAAGCACTCATCTGAGGTGATTGTCCGGAATTTTTAAGCATTGTCTGGTACTCTCTTGAAACGCCTTCATAGTCGATATCGTAAGCGCCTAATATATTTGAGGTGGGATCTTCATATTTATAAAGAATACCTAAAAGTAAATGAACGGTATTAATTTCATTACTTTTGTATTGTCGGCATTCTAACTCTGCACGTTTAACGGCATGATCTGCCATTTTCGTGAAAGAAATATTGGTTACCTCCTCAGAAATAGGATTAAGACTTGCTGTATTTAGAGTTTCAATTTTTCTTCTGATTTGTGTTAAATCGGCATTAAGGTTTTGAAGGATTTCTTTTGCAGAGTTTTCTGTTTTTATAATACCTAAAAGTAGATGTTCTGTATTAAGAAATTCACTTTTCAGCCTTTTAGCTTCATTTTTGCTCTGTTTGAACACTTGGCTCAAACCTTGTGAAAACTTATAATCCATAATATATCTCAATTAGAATAAAGATAGAATTATCTTTTATTCATTATTCTAAATTACAAATATTTTACCAAAAATCAATTAATGACTTTATGGCAGAAAAAAGTTTTATTATCTTATTGAAAATGACTAAGTTTGTGTCCCTTAAATTTTTCTTATGAACCCCGAAATTGCTGCTTATATAGGATATTCTGCTTCACTTTTTCTTGTGTTGAGCTTTATATTGAAAGATGTAAGAAAAATTAGAATCGTAAATATGATCGGCTGTATTTGTTTTGTCATTTATGGTATCTTTAACGGAATGCTCTGGCCGGTTATTATACCCAACGGATTGATCTGTATCATACAGATTTACCATTTAATGGCCGGAAAGAAAAGTTAATGAAAAAAAAGATAATTACATCTGCTTTTAGTAATCTTTATACAGATCAGCGAATAGAAAAGGTCTGTCACACCTTGTATGAAAACGGATACTCCCTGGAACTGATCGGAAACGACTGGGGTGGAGCTGAGAAAATCACAAGACCTTATCCTTTCTCAAGAATTATGCTGGTTTCTAAAAGTTTAAAGACGGCTTATTTTGAATTTAACTGGAAATTGTACAAAGAACTGAAAAGGAAAGCTGATAAGAATACCATTCTTCATGCTAATGATATTGACGCTCTTCTTCCCAATTATCTTATCGCAAAAAAATTAAAGATCCCTTTAATTTTTGACAGTCATGAAATTTTTTCCGAAATGCCAGCCATTCAGGGCAAAATGTCACAAAAAATATGGCGTTACCTGGAAAAAAAAGTACTTCCTAACTTAAAATTCATGATAACAGCCAGCGGAAGTTATGCAAAATGGTTTAAAGAAAAATATCATGTAGAGGCTACAGTGGTACAAAATGCACCAAAAAAAATAAACTTTCCAATAGATATTCCCGATAATAAGCCTAAAGTATTTTTATACCAGGGTGCAATAAATCCTTTTAGGGGAATTGATAAAGCAATTCTGGCTATGCATCATATTGATGATGCTGTTTTCAAGATTGCAGGAGATGGTCCCAAAAAGAAGGAATATGAAGAGCTGGTAGCTCGTGAGAATCTACAGCATAAAGTTGAGTTTTTGGGCAAGCTGGTGCCTGAAGATCTAAGAAAAATTACTCTTACCGCAGATGTAGGGATGAGTATCGAGGAAAATGGCGGGGACAGCTACTTATACTCCCTTCCGAATAAAGTCTTGGACTGTATTCAGGCAAGGGTTCCATTAATTATGGCTGATCTCCCTGAAATGCGTAATATAAGAATGCAGTTTGATGTTGGTGAGATCATTAAGGACCATCAGCCGGAAAATATTGCAGATGCTGTTTTCAGAATTTTAAATAAGGGAAGAAAGGGTTATCAGGATGAATTGAAAAAAGCCTCGGAATTGCTTTGTTGGGAAAATGAAGAACTAAAACTTCTGGAAGTTTTTAGAAAGGCATCTCAATAAATTATCTTTACAAAAATGGTATCTTTGCATAAAGAATTGTTAAAAGATGACCATTAAAGAAAAACAGCAGGAAATAATAGACGAATTTGCATTTCTTGACGATTGGGAGCAGAAGTATGAATATATTATTGACCTTGGTAAAGAATTGAAAGGGCTTTCAGAAGACAAGAAAACAGATGCTAATCTTATTAAAGGATGCCAGAGTAAAGTATGGATTGATGCTGAATTTAAAGACGGCAAACTTTATTTTGATGCTGATTCTGATGGTATTTTACCAAAAGGAATTGTTTCTCTTCTGGTTAGTATTTACAGCGGGCATTCTACAGAGGAAATTCTGGATTCGGATTTCCAGTTTATTTCAGAGATCGGACTTCAGGAGTTTCTTTCTCCTTCCAGAGCCAATGGACTAATGGCAATGACTAAACAGATTAAATTTTATGCAGTTGCCTATCAACTGAAGTCGTAGTTGTGACAAGAATTTTAGCATATCGTTTTTCCGCTTTTGGCGACGTTGCGATGACAGCGCCCGTTTTTCGTGAATTCCTTGAACAAAACCCTGATGTAGAAATCGTAATGGTTTCCAGAAAAAATTTTGAAAGCTTGTTTTCAGATATTCCCAACATTATTTTTAAAGGAATTAACCTGGATGATTATAAGGGTTTTTTTGGATTAAACAGATTGGCCAATGAGTTAATCAGAGAATTTCATCCGGATTTCATAGCTAATTTGCATGATGTAATCAGGACGAAGGTTCTGGATAAAATCTATAGGAGAAAGGGATACAAAGTATTCAAGATCAATAAAGGAAAAGAAGAAAAGGAAATTCTTACCGATGTCTGGAATCTGGATAAAGTACAACTGAAAAAAACCGTCGAGCGATATGCAGACGTATTCCGGGAAATGGGGTTTAAAGTGAACTTATCCAATAAATTAAGGCCATCAACACAGCAAAAGTCCGGGATCGGATTTGCTCCTTTTGCACAACACAAAGGAAAGATGCTTCCCTTGGATAAATCCTATGAACTCGTTAAAATTTTAGCCCAAAAAGATAAAATATATTTCTTCGGAGGCGGAAAAAATGAAACAGAAACCCTGGAAAGATGGGAACGTGAAATTCCGAATACCCAAAGTCTTTCCGGAAAATTAAACCTTAAACAGGAGCTGGATACAATTGCAGAACTTAAACTGATGATCTCAATGGATTCTGCCAATATGCACCTTGCCAGCCTTGTGGGAACAAGATGCGTTTCTATCTGGGGATCTACACATCCTTATGCCGGTTTTTTAGGGTTTGGACAGAGTGAAGATGATGTGGTGCAAATTAAAGATTTAACATGCCGGCCTTGTTCAGTATTTGGAGATAAGGAATGTTTCAGAGGAGATTGGGCATGTCTGGAAGAGCTTAATATTCAGAAAATCATTGAAAAAATCTGATGAAATGAAAATTACAATCTGCATTCCTGTCTATAATTTTGATGTCCGGGAATTAGTTTCTGATTTGGAAAAAGAAATTACAGCAAAGACTTTTAATGCAGAAATCATATTAATCGATGATCGGTCTGAAGAACAATTTAAACAGATTAATAAAGTTCTCGAAGATAAAGTAGAAAAATTGATCTGTCTGGAAAAAAACATTGGGAGATCAAAAATCCGCAATCTGTTTCTTTCCTATTCAAAGGGAGATTATTTACTTTTTCTTGATTGTGACGGTAAGATAACAAGTGACCGTTTTCTAGAAAATTACATACAATTTATAAAAGAGAATCCGGATACAAAGGTGATCTACGGAGGGCGAGTTGTCTCAGAATCACCGGTTGATCAAAACCATTATTTAAGATGGAAATTTGCCGTAGAGCGTGAGAATTTACCGGTTTCGCTTCGTGTGGAAAATCCTTACTTGAGCTTCCAAACAAATAATTTTATCATTGATCGGAATATCCTCAAGAAAGTTCCGTTTAATCCCGAATTTCAAAGCTATGGGTACGAAGATCTGTTATTTGCAATGGACTTAAAATCCAGTCATATAAAAATTAACCATCTACAAAATCCTGTATTCAACAATGATGTAGAAGATAATCAACTCTACCTTGAAAAAGTAAAAGAATCGGTAGGTAGTTTATCTCAAATGCTTCAAAACAAACAACTCAGTGCAAAACTTTCCGAAATTAAACTGGTAAAAGCGTACAGGGCTATAAAAAGGCTTGGTTTAAAAAGCTTATTTACCATTTTCTTTAGGGTTAGCAGGCCAAGGATAGAGCGTAAGCTTTTAAAGGGAAATATCAACCTTAAATACCTTGATTTTTATAAGCTGGGATTACTACTGAATGTAGCGGATATCTGAAAGATTTTCTTTATTAGAATCATTTCAGGTAAAAATGAAGCATTGACAAAATGCCAATGCTACGATTGAAAATTAATTATCTTATTACTTCTAGAGGAGCGCCTTTTTTTGGACGATGAAGTACCAATTCATAGATTTCTGTACTTTTGTCTTTAAGTTTTGCCTGCAAAGCTGATTCATCTTTATTTTTTTCATCAGTCCTGATTAAAGCAACCATTCTTCCATTACCATAAAAAACCATTTTATAATTGTCTATCGGTAAAACTTCAACGATATTCTGAATCGTTTCCGATGTTTCTGCCTGGTCCTTTTTGCTCTCAGCAGAAGAAAGATATAAGGCCTTGTCAATTTCGGCATCTCGGACTTTTGTTTTTGTGAGAAAACTACCAATATCTTTTTTCTGCAGAATTTCCCTGAAATGATTATAAGTCTCTAAGACCTCTTTCAGAAGAGCATCTTTATCTTCATTCAACAGAACAGCGGAGTGGGACCATCCTGATACCTGATAGGGAACATTAGAAGTAAAATCCCAGGATTGAGTAATCTCTTTTGAGGGCTTACTGGTTTCTGCATTAAACTTACAATCTACTATTACCTCATAGTCAGGGGAATCAAATGAAGCATACTTTAAAATTCTGAATTTATAATATTTAAGCTCGTTTTCATCCAGTTCTTTATCCGACTTCAAAATAACTTTAACGGTTTGTTTTCCCGGGCCTAAAATTTCACGATTAATAGGCAAGGTCAACGATGTTCCGCCATTTTTGTAATAATAGGCAACCAGGATATCATTAATGTAAACCTGAAAATCGCCAGCTGCATCAAGGCTTAATGCATATAAAGGTTGAGAAGCCATATTTTGTGTTGTTTTTTTTTCGTAATTACTTTTATTTGATGGAGATGTATGAGACGCTGTATCTTTTTTTTGACAGCTTATCATGTTGAATAGCAATAAGCCAAATAATATCTTTTTGTTCATTGTATTAATATTTATGTTCTTCTCCGGCTCCAAATGTCATGCTGACTGGATTTCCGGAGTAGCTTGGGATCAGTTTAAAAGGATCAAGTGTTTCCGGAGCTTTATTTTTGGAGTTCCTCTTCATGGAAAATTTGTAATAAACAGTAACCATAAGTCCTGAGAACTTGGTTGTAAAGTCAAATTTATTATCCCAATCGAAATTAGGGCTTGCTGTAATTTTGAATGAACAGTCTGCTCTTACCCCGGCCTGAAGCTCTACCTCAGGAAACTTATTGATCTGCTTAGCGCTCATGGTAAGGCCCAGTTCAAGTTCAAGTTTCCCTCCCAGTGTTCCGGAAAGGGTTAAATCGGTATCGAATTTATTGCCTTCTTTTGCATCATTCCATTTTACATAGGCTTCCTCGATTGCCAGATTTGCATAAAATATCAAATCAATACGATAGGTAATGCTTAAGGCATTCATGGATATTTTTTCAATGAGCCAGGTCGTTAGGTCCAGGAAAGTAATAAACTTTCCATAAACAGGAATTTTATCAGCTAAGGCCAATAAATCAATTTTAAGCTCACCCCCAATGAGGGGAGAACATTTTACCTTTCCGGCAAGTTCAAGGCCAACGAAGTCCCCTGTTTTTGCAAATTTCCAGCTAATCCCTGCTGATGGAGCAGGAGGGAGGAGTGAAAGGCTCATCATGCTCCTTCTTCCTGCCAGTGAAGGAGGAAGGGCCTCTGCTCCCTTTCTGGCCTCTTTTGCTCCTGCAATATCATCTACCGTATCATAAACCGATTTTAAAATGCCCAGCATTTTACGATACTTTTCGGCAAATTTCCAACTGAGTTCATGGGAGACACCTCCATTATATGAGACCTTGGCGGAAAGTCCAAAATTCCCTTTCATATCTCCCATGTAACGGTTAGCAGAAGTGGCAATTTTTTTTTGTCCGTCTTTGATATTCTTGTTTTCGTTTCTCTCTTCTCTTCTTAAGTCGGCCAGGGCAACAACATCCCCTTTTGTTTTAAGGTCTCCTACTGAGATGGTGTCTCTTGTTGCTTTACTTTCCGTACCATAGATATTATAGGTTGGCTCAGAATTTCCGTACCAAACAGGGTCGGAGGTATTGTAAAGGAAGTTTAGTGACCATTCTACATCCGGGAATATCCTGATTTTAACAAGTTGATTAGGATACCGACAAGTAGAAACAGGAACAAAATACGTTTGTATTTTTTCTTTTGATAGCCAGAAGTAATTGACCAGCCAGGATTCTGCCACAGGAATATCATTGAATTCTTTATCTCCGATAGCTGTAGTTTTGTTGTAAATGTAGGAAAGGTTCAGTTGGAGTTTATTTTCTCCAATAAAGCTGTAATCCTCATTCTCTTTCCATCCCTGCACGTCTGCTACATTTCCTGACGGGGCTTTCGTTTCATCAGCGTAAGCATCAGTATCATTTGCTTGTGTGGGATCATTTTTTACGGATAGTACTTTATTTGCGTAATGGGGAACCAGAACAGTATCTAATAAAAAAACATGTTGCGGGATATTATGTTTTTGGTCTTTAGGAAGTAAAACTCCCGTACACAAAACATTTTTATTCTGAAGGTTATCCAGGGTTATGCTTATTTTTTTCTTTGTTTTATCTCCTATTACAAGGTCAAAAGTATTTCGTGTATTGTCTATCCTGTCTTTGGCATCTTCATCAAATATAACATAGGGAGATCGTTTTTTATCATCCTCATCGGCTATCGTTATTTTGCTGTATCCGCAGGGATCATATTCTTTTTTAAGATATTCAATGTCTCCTATATATTGAATCTGATTATTTTTTTGTTTTTCAAATTCACCGAAAAGGGCACTCATATCATTATAAGGGACCAATAGGTCGGGAGAAGTGTTAAAGATCCATTTTCCTTTTTCCATTCTTCCCCAGTTTGAAGTGTCTTTTTCAGAGTCATATTCACCTTCCTGGGTAAGAAAACCTTTGGGTAGAAGAACAGGTCCTGTGAATCCTACATAACCTTTTAACCTTAGAAAGAACTTTTCATCCTTCTTTTCTTTATTGTGATTTTTTTGCCATTCGGTATTCAACTGAAACTTTAAAGATTTTACCGTGTTGTAAACGAATGGTCCCGGATTGGTAATTTCAATTCTTTGCTGTTTGGAAACGACCTTACCTTTGTTAATGAGCTCAACATCAAAAATGAACTTTGAAAGGCTGTTGTTCCAGTCGGGAAGCATGTGCGTATAAACTTCTACATCTACTGTTTGCCCATACAACGCTTTTTTTTCATTATTTGTCAAAGGAATATACCCTCCTTTAGGAAATTTAAAATGACAGTATAAGACCTGTGGTTTATCAATAACAACCACTCTCATGGCTTCTGTACCATCTGTTTCAGGGAAATTACTATAAGGGATTAACAGATAGATGACTCCAATACTTTTAGCACTTGTTTGAATGTCACCGGCAGTGAATACTTTGTTGTTTCCTTCAAATATTTTGTAATCCTTGTTTTCTTCGTTTTGGGCTTTTATTGTTGTAAAAAAGTCATTCGGCCCAAGGTTTGGGTAAAGTTGTTTAAATGATGTCCAGATATGCTCTCTTATAAGGAACCACTTCACTTCCTTCATTGTAGATTCCGGATTTCGGGTTCCTTTTCCCAGACAGGTTTTATCCAGGTAAGCGGTAAACGAGTTTCTGGCAGGGCTTAGTTCCACAATGGATCCGGAACCATACTTCCTGACGTTTTCTTTGGGCTCCTTGATCAGAGCTTTTTTAATCCCAGCTGTACCCATACTTAAAATCCAAATTTATAAAACTCCTGCGTATCATGCTGTGACATATTGATAACAGGATTTACATGTGACTGAAGCTCTTCATCTGCCTTTTTTATATTGCTTTTGGAAGGTTCTCCAATTTGTCCGGTTTTAATAATGCTGATGCAGTCTTTACCACCGATAGGGCATGTTGCTTTGCTGTCTTCCAGTAAAACATAGCCATCAGGTGGAGAGTATTTTTCTTTTTCATAATAACCACTCCATTCAGTAACAACAGCTACACAAGGTGTATTGAGTTTTTTTTTGCATGAACCAAAGCTGTTTTTTTCAAAAGTAGATCCTATATCTTTATGTGTTGCAGCCAGTTTAGAGCTGCCATTAAGGTCATTGATGAAGAATTTTTGCTGCGTAAGTACCTTTAATGTATCGGGAGTAGTACCAAACTGACATTGGCACAAGGCTCCCTGTACTACTTTCTCTTTTAAAGACATATTAATGTAATTTGTGTGGTTTGTAAAATTAGTGTTTTTTATACAAATGGATTTTTACCAGTCATTTTCATATATGTTTTTATAAAATCCCCATTTGTTAGGTTCTGAAACTACAAGTCCGCCCGTAATAAAAGGGCTATCCTTACTTAGTTTCTTGTCAGAATACTCTCCGTTATGGAGCTGAAACTGATTGTAGCTGATTCTTTTAATTAATTTTTTTTCCCCCGAATAATCTCTGGTGAAAACTTCAAAATATGCCCGGGTATGCATTGGGAAATGATGGTATACATCCAAATCAAAGGTGACCTTAAGAGACATCCAATATGCATCTTGATTAAAAGCATTTGCAGGAATAAAATATAAGTCCGCAGGTATTTCTGCACTTTTGAATTCAATAATAAAAGAATGATAATCTGTCGGAATCTTTTGAATGGTCTGAATTCCGGGGAATCTTAAGGGATTCTGATAAGGAATTACAGCCAGAAATAATGCTGTTGATGTTTTTCTTGTGTCTCCATAATCAATGAATTTAGGATGGAAAAAGAGATTCCAGAACCAGTCATAATGCAGCCCGTTCTCTATTTCTTTCTTATTTTCCATTTTATGGTCAACAGCGGATAAGAATTTCTCCAATGGCTGTCCCGAATACTTTTCAGATAATTTTAACTTCTCGCGGGACCATCGGGTTTTAATTTCATCAAAATTTGTAATTTCATTAGTGCCCGTTCCTTTTTCATTGATTTGGGTCTGGACAGGATATAGGGATTTCGAAATGGATTCGGCTAATAGCTCGCTAATGTTATCGGCTTGATGCTGATTAAAGTAGATGTTTTTTTTATCAATTGTTAGAAAACCTTTCCCGTATTCGAGGTTTAATTCAGTAGTAATTTCATAATCAACCCTTTTATCCGGCGTTTCTTCATCATTTGAAAAATACTTTATTGAAACTCCATACTTTCTTGAGGGGAGCCCTAAAGGGTTTATTCTCAGAGTATTTAATCGTCTTAATATTTCTTTTTTTGATAATATAACATCCATAGCAAAAACATTTTAACCTATCAGACATGTGTTGTGTTGATCAAATTTAATGAATTGAATTGAAAAGACTTGAAAATTTAAGGAATTAAGGTAAGATCAAAAAAGAAAGATCTCCCAATTTCTTGAGAGATCTTCTGTGGGTCCTGAGGGATTCGAACCCCCGACCCTCTGGGTGTAAACCAGATGCTCTGAACCAACTGAGCTAAGAACCCGAATTTTTTTGAAAGGTTTCGTTTCCTTTTCTGTGGGTCCTGAGGGATTCGAACCCCCGACCCTCTGGGTGTAAACCAGATGCTCTGAACCAACTGAGCTAAGAACCCTCTATACTTGTTTTCTCGTTTAGAGTGGTGCAAATATACGACTTATCTGGAAATCTCCAAATTTTTTTCTAAAAATTCTCCTACTACAAAGTTGCTTCCGCCAATAAAAATCATTTCGTCATTTGTACATTCTTGTTTTGCAGATAAATACGCTTCCTGTACAGAATCAAAAATTTTATAAATTATTTTTGCATTTATAAGCAAATCTTCATAATCTTTCGGATGACGTCCTCTGTGAATCGATGGTTTTGCAAAATAGAATGTAGAATTTTCAGGTAATAAACTCATCACTTCATCTATTTTTTTATCATTAACAAAACCTAAAATCACATGCTTTTTACAGCCAATGGAATTAAGCTGCGAGAAGACCTGTTCCAGACCAGCTTGGTTGTGCGCTGTATCACAAATAGTAAGCGGGGTTTTTGAAAATTCAAACCACCTGCCAATAAATCCGGTATTCTCATGAACATGCAATAATCCGTTTGTAATGTTTTTCTCAGAAATTTCAACATTCAGTTTTAACAACTCATCAGTTAACGCTAAAACCACGCTGATGTTTTTCTGTTGATAGTTTCCCTTCAGATCTGAAGCGAAACCCGATGACAATGTGGTTGCATCGACAAATGTTGCATTATTTTGATCCGCTTTAGTACGGATGATATCTTTTACAACTTCATTTTCATCACCGGATATAATAGGGATTCCGTTTTTGATAATGCCTGCTTTTTCCCGGGCTATTTCTTCTATAGTATTTCCCAGGATATTCTGATGATCCAGCTGTACATTAGTAATAGCAGATACCAAAGGCCTTATAATATTGGTTGAGTCCAGTCTTCCTCCCAAACCTACCTCGATAATTGCAAAATCTACCTGCTGTTGATAAAAATATTCGAAAGCCATTATGGTGGTAAATTCAAAAAACGAAGGCAAAATATCGTTGGGTAATGTTTTTAATTTTGTGATGAAATCAAAAACGAATTCTTTGTTACAGTTTTTCCCGTTTACTTTGATACGCTCTGTGAAATCAATAAGATGTGGAGAATTGTATATTCCAACTTTGTAGCCGGCTTCCTGAAGAATAGAAGCAAGCATATTGCTGGTTGAACCTTTACCATTGGTGCCTCCGATGTGAATACATTTTATTTTTTCCTGTGGATTGTCAAAAAATGCACATAGCTTGGTTATATTGTCAAGTCCAGGCTTATAAGCCTTCTCTCCGTCAATCTGATAGTTGGGTGCCTGCACGAAAAGCCAGTCAACGGCTTCCTGATATTCTTTGGTTGTCATGATGCAAAATTCTCAAAAGTTTTATTAAAATGAAACAATAATTTTTAAATGTGTAACTTTTTTATATTTGGTACGTCTAATATGGTAAAATCTTAATATGAAAAAAGTTTGGACTATCGTTTTCGGATTAACTTTCCTGGGTATGAATGCTCAGAAAAAATGGTCCTTAAGAGAATGTGTGGATTATGCTGTGAAGCATAACCTTCAGGTTATCCAAAATGAATACTCTAAACAAGTCCAGGATTCTAATCTTAAAATTGCTAAAAAAGGGTATTTACCTTCTTTATCAGCAAGTATAGGAAATACAGTCAGTTTTGGACAGACGTCATTCGGAACAGGAAGTCTTAGAAATGACAGATTCAGTAATAATGCCAGTCTGGGAGCTGATATCCTGGTTTATAATAATGGAAGACTGGAAAAAACTGTCAGAAAAACGCAGTTTGATGTAGAAGCAAGTCAATATGATATTGAAACCATAAAGAATGATATTTCATTGCAGATCGCACAGCAATATTTAACAACATTACTTAAAAAAGAAATTATTAAAATTTCGCAAAGTGCTGTTGACAATGCTCAAAAACAATATGACAGGGCAAAAATCACTACCCAGGTAGGAACGACTGCTGAAACAGTGCTTGCAGAAGCTCAATCTGCATTGGCAAGAGAAAAACAAAATCTCAAAACAGCTGAAATTGACACCGGAAGAAGTCTATTTGCACTTGCTCAACTTTTACAATTGCAGGATTACAAAGATTTTGATGTTGAAGATGTAGTTGTCTCAGATGATCTGGCCCCACAATTAAAATCTGTGGATGAGGTTTTGAACACAGCATACGAAAATCAACCGCAAATAAAAGCAGCGGAAAGCAGAATAAGATCTGCGGAAGCTCAAACTGAAGTATCTAAAACAGCATACTGGCCTACGGTAACAGCAAGTGCAGGGATCGGTAGTTTTTACAATAACCTGCTTAATACCAATAATACCGGAAATGAATTGATTTATATCGCGGAACGAAACTTATTTCAGCAATATAAAGATAATTTCGGGCAACAGGCAGGCTTATCTATCAGCGTTCCTATTTTCAACAAGGGAATTACAAAACTTCAGGTAGAGCAGTCAAGAATTAATGAAAGTGCGGCAAAGAATACGTTAGAACAACAAAAACAGACGGTAAGACAAAATGTACAGAAAGCCCAGTTCGACGTAGAAGCTAATTATGAAGCTTATATTGCTGCTGTAGAAGCTGCAAAAAGCACAAAATTGTCATTGGATTTTGCAGATAAAAGTTATGCTGCAGGGCGGACTACTATTTTTGACCTGAACGTGGCAAGAAATAATTACGCTAATGCAGCGGGTTCAGTGGCGCAGGCTAAGTATAATTATCTTTTCAGTCTTAAATTGTTGAATTTCTATGCAGGAATTCCACTAAGTTTATAAAATGTCTATCCAGTCACTAGAAAAATATTTACCACAGAACACGCTTCAGTATTTAAAAATCTGGTTTTCAGATTACTATATCCATATAAAGATTACAAGAAACAGGAATTCAAAACTGGGAGATTACAGAAAGCTCCCGGATAATTCCCATGAAATTACAATCAATTCTACATTAGCGCCTCAACTGTTTTTCTTTGTTCTGACTCATGAGCTGGCCCATCTCATTGCTTTTGAAAATTATGGCAGAAGAATTTCTCCACATGGCAATGAGTGGAAAGATACTTTCAGACGAATGCTTCTTGAAAGTGTTGAGGTATATGAAGATGCTCTTAAGCCAATTATTGTAAAGTTTTCAAGATCTCCAAAGGCCAACTTTATGGCTAGTCCGGATCTGGTCAAATATTTCCATATTGAAAAACAAGATGATAAGCTTCAGTTTATAGAAGAGTTGCAGAAAGGAGATTATTTCATCTATAGAAACGAAAAGTATTTTTTAGAAGGTCTGATTAAAAAAAACTATCTTTGTAAGAACCTGGCTACTGGAAGGAAGTATTCTTTCAAACCTCTGGCAAGGGTAGAAAAATGTAGTTAAGCATGTCAAAATCAGATAAATACTGTGTTATCATGGCAGGTGGAATTGGTAGTAGATTCTGGCCTATGAGTACGCAGAAGTTTCCAAAACAATTTCAGGATATTTTAGGTGTTGGACGTACCATGATTCAACAGACGTATGACAGGATCAGTAAGGTTATTCCTGATGAGAATATATTTGTTATTACCAATAAGGAATATGTGAATCTTTCCCATCAGCAGCTCCCTGAAATTCCGGAAAAAAATATTGTTGGAGAACCTCTGATGAAGAATACCGCTGCCTGTAATTTGTATATGGCCAATAAAATAGCTGAAATTGCCCCTGATGCTACAATAATAGTTTTACCTGCAGATCACTTGATATTGAAGGAAAATATTTTCCTTGAGAAAGTTGAGTTGGCCTTTGATCTGGCTTCTAAAAATGATTATCTTGTTACATTGGGAATTACACCAACGAGACCAGATACTGGATATGGTTACATTCAGTTTGTAGACAAAAAGGACGCAGATTATTTTAAGGTTAAAACATTTACTGAAAAGCCAATACTTGAAATAGCACAGAGTTTCTTAGAGAGTGGTGATTTCCTTTGGAATGCCGGAATTTTCATCTGGAATGTGAAAAGTATTCATCGTGCCTTTGAAACTTACCTTCCTGAAATGACTCAGCATTTTATGGCATGTGAATATAATGGAGAGGCAGAGGATAATTGTATAGAACTTATTTACCCTAAAGTACAGAAAATATCTATTGATAATGGAATTCTTGAAAAGGCAAAAAATGTTTATGTAATACCTTCCGATCTGGGTTGGAGTGACTTAGGAACATGGACCTCGGTTTATGAAAATGCTGAAAAAGATGAGAACGAAAATACAGTAAAACTAAAATATCTTTTGGCATACAATTCCAAAGGAAATATCGTTCGTGTAAAAAGCAACAATAAAGCGGTAGTTATAGATGGATTAGAAAACTACATCATTGTAGATACGGATAAGGCTTTGCTTATTTGTCCCAGAGATAACGATCAGCTTATAAAAGATTATGTTCTGGATCTGAAAAACTTTAAAAAAGGGGAAAAATTTATGTAGTAATTCTCCATTATTAACCTCGGAACTATGAGAAAATTAATTTCAAGATGTATGGTAATTGCTTTTATTCTTTTAGGAATATCAGCTTATTCTCAGGCAAAAATAAAATTTTCGAGCATTCCTAATGTTTTGCAGGGAATAGAGCCTAACGATAAAATTGACTTTTGGGTGTTGAATTACAATACTTATGGAAAAGATCAGGAATTAAAAGTTTCAGGGACTAAAAAAGACTTTATTCCGCAGACATCAGGATTTGATTTATTTCCGGATGAAGATAGCTTTTATTACATCGTTTATTCCTCCGGTGGAAAAATTAATTACGTTACGGATCTTGATGCCTTAAAAAAGTTTGTCGGAAAGATAGATAATGTTCAGGAAGCAGCCATTTTAGCTACTGTGGATGGTTATATGATCGATGAAGAATTTAAGGATGTAGCAGGAAATTATTATGAAGATCAATCTAACTATTACCTGGATTTAGGAAAATTAACATCAAAGGAATGTCCTTATCAGAAAACCCATTTTACATTAACTGTAAATAAAGCTTCAGGAGCAGTTACTCAGGTAAAAGATAATGGGACTTATATAGAGCTTTATAATAAGAAATGTGCTAATAATCCAAGGCTTTTAAAAATCGAAAAAAAAGAAGAATCTAAAGATGAGTCTAAAAAATCACCCAAAAGAAGGTAATTTCTACGAAACAGAAAGACTTATCCTTCGTCCGATAACCGTGGATGACCGTGAGTTTATATTTGATCTTTACAACAGACCAAAGTTTATACAGTTTATTGGTGACCGTCATCTTAAGAATGTCTCCGATGCCGAAGCCTATATCAAAAACAGGTTTCTCTCTCAATTGGAACGGTTAGGATTTGGAAACTATCTTGTTATAACTAAAGAAGGAAATAATAAGGTGGGTGCAGTAGGAATTTTCGAGCGGGAAGGACTGGAAATATTAGATATAGGATTTTCTTTGTTGGATGAATTCGAAGGCAAAGGATATGCTTATGAAGCTGCCTTAAAAGTTAAATCTATCGGTATGGATGACTTCGGGTTAAAGAAAATATCTGCCATTACTTCTAAAGATAATTTTTCTTCTCAAAAGCTAATTGAAAAACTGGGATTGAAATTTCAAAAATACGTAAGTCTTCCAGGGGATAATGAAGAATTGAGATACTACGAAACCGAATAAAATTTCTTTAAAATAAATAGTACAAACCTTTAAACAGCCTTCCTAGTATGGACTTTGTTTAAAGGTTTGTTTTATTATATAATTTTATCCTTCTAAAATTTGTTCTGCTGCAGTCTTCGAGGTTACTTTATCGATAACTCTTGTGCAGATGCCTTTTTCATCAAAGATAAAAGTAGTTCTCACGATTCCCATATACGTTTTGCCAAAAGTCTTTTTCTCCTGCCAAACACCAAATTTTTCGATAACATCACGATTTTCATCCGCAATCAGATCATAAGGAAAAGCAAATTTACTATGAAAGTTTTTCTGTTTTTTTACAGAATCTCCACTGATACCTAAAAGTTGAAATCCTGCTTTTTTTAGCTGCGAATAATTATCACTCAGATTACATGCTTCCACAGTACAGGTTGGAGTGTTGGCTTGCGGATAAAAGAAGATAATTAGTTTTTTTCCAATGAGTTTAGATGAATTTATTGTTTCTCCATCTTGATTGGTCCCTTCAAATTCGGGTAATTTGTCGCCTACTTTCAACATATTGTTTATTTTTGTTCAAATTTAGTGGTTACATGACAAAAAAGCAAAGAGCTGAGCTTGTTCAGCTTGAATTAGAAAAATTATATCCTGAAGTTCCTGTTCCGCTTGCGCACACCGATGCTTATACATTGATGGTCGCCGTCGCACTCTCAGCACAAACGACGGATAAAAAGGTGAATGAAGTAACACCACAACTTTTTAAAGTAGCGGGAACACCGGAAAAAATGGCGAAGCTCGAAGTTTCAGAGATCAAAGAACTTATCAAAGAGATCGGGCTGTCAAATACTAAAGCCAAAAACCTGAAAAGGATGGCGGAATTATTGCTTGAAAGGCATAATGGTATAGTGCCGCAAACTTATGAGGAGCTTGAGGCTTTACCAGGCGTAGGACACAAAACAGCTTCAGTGGTCATGAGCCAGGGATTCGGATTTCCTGCATTTCCTGTCGACACTCATATCCACAGATTAATGACCCAATGGAAGCTTACTTCAGGGAAAAATGTTGTGGAAACAGAAAAGGATGCCAAAAATATCTGGAAGGAGGATGTATGGAATAAACTTCATCTCCAGATCATTTTCTATGGAAGAGAATATTCTCCGGCACGGGGAAAAGGAGATAAAGATTTCATTACCAAGATGATGTTTGAAAAATAATCAGCTATCCAGTAATCTTCTGTGATAATTGATCTGTCCCAAATGGTAGCTTAAATGTCCCATAAGATGAATCAGAAAATATCCGGTTGTCATTTTGTATCCCAATGGTTCAAAAGGATATTCGTATTCTAGGTCAGCATCTGTAAGGTTATTTAAAGAGGAGTTTACAACTTCAAGAGTATTTTCAATTTGTCGAAGTAACTCTGCTCTTGGAATATCTTTTAAAGAAAATTCAAGTTCACGGTTTCTTATATATCCGGTATTTCCAAGGATAGCGCCTACGAAATGGCTCAGGTTTCCGACCAGATGAAGAGATAGGGTTCCTGCAGAATTAGCAATGTTTTTATCTGTTTTCCAAATAGATGCTTCATTATGGTAAGCTTCAATTTCTGCTTTTAGTTTATTTAAATCTCTGGCAAAGAGAGATTGTAAAGATTCAATTGTCATGTTTATAGTTTTGTCTGTTATTGATTGTGTCTTTGAAAGAAGTAATCATAAAGCTTCTTTGCAAAAAATTAATTACCATTAAACTTAAAAAAAGGAGCAATTTTAATAAACTGCTCCACCAAAAATATTAATTTTTTATTTCTTTAAAAGATTACTTTTGCTTCTTCGCCCAAAGTTCCATTTTTCTGTTCAAAACATCGAGTGGAAGACAACCCTGGCTTAGAACTTCATCATGGAAATTGGCCAGATTAAATTTCTTTCCTAGCTGTTTCTGATACTGATCTCTCAACTCACGTATTCTTAAAGAACCGATTTTATATCCCAACGCCTGTCCCGGCATTGCCATATATCTTTCCACTTCTGCAGTGGCTGCTGCTTCATCATAAGAGATATTGCTTAGAAAGTATTTAATTGCTTCCTCTCTGGTCATTTTTCCTGTATGAAGTCCAGTATCCACAACCAACCTTACAGCTCTCAGCATCTGGTCGCTTAAATATCCCATTTTCTGATAAGGATCTGTATACAATCCAAACTCAGGACCTAATGTTTCACAATAATGCGCCCAGCCTTCTCCATAAGCTCCGAACCACCCGAATCTCATAAACTTAGGAAGCTTTGTGTTTTCCTGCTGAAGAGAAACCTGATAATGATGTCCCGGTATCGCTTCATGTAAGAAAAGGGATTCCATTCCGGAAGTTACATTGAATTTTGCCGGATCCGGAAGGGGAACATAAAAGATACCAGGTCTCTTCCCGTCAGGAGTTCCGGGAGTATACTCAGCACTTGCGGTGGCCTCTCTAAACTTTTCCGTCTGTCTGATCTCAAATTTTGTTTTCGGAGTTACATTAAACATGGTTTTCAGTTTCGGAGTTATTTTGGCTAAGATTCCGTTAAAACCAGCCAGAACTTCTTTTGACGTTTTGTAAGGCATTGCCTTAGGGTCTGTCTTTACAAATGTTATAAACTCTTCCAGGCTTCCTGTGAATCCGACCTGCTGTTTTACCTTCTCCATTTCTGAACGAAGCATGGCCACCTGCTGAATACCGATTTTATTAATTTCTTCAGGAGACTTGTTGGTTGTTGTCCAGCTTTTTACATAATACTGGTAAATTTCGTTTCCTTTTGGTAAGCTGTTGTAACCATCTGTATCTCTGCCTTTAGGCAAGTATTCCTTTTCTAAAAAGTTACCCATTTTTGTGTAGGCAGGAATGATTTTTTTGAGAATAGCATCCTTGTAAAGTGTGGTGAACTTTTCTTTTTGTGCTTGGGTGAAATTCTTAGGGAATTTTTTGATAGGACCGTAAAATATATTTTTTTCAAAGTCCGGAGTAATAATTTCTTCAGCTTTCATCTGGGGAATCATCTTTACAATGAGCTTTTTAGGCAAAACTATTTTATTGCTAATTCCTTCTTTAAAATTTTCTATTGCAGTGTCCATCCACACCGGAAATTTATTCATTCTCTGCAACCAGTCCGCATAGTCTTTTTCTGTTTTAAAAGGCTGGCTTCCTTCTCCACTGCCAAACAGGGGAAAGTTCAGAGGAAGTCCTGTAAACTGGCTGAATGGAATGTATTCCGGATGATACGCATAGGCTTCTATTTTGTCTTTTAAGGTATAATCCAGTACATCATAAACTACTTTATCATCATCAGATAGATTTTTATAATCCACTTTATCTAATTGGTTCTGAATAGAATTATAAAAAGCAATTTCTCCTGAAATAAAATCTTTATCAATATTAATAGGTAATTGATCATTATACCTTGTGTCTCCTTGAGAAGTAGCATCAAGAGGATACAGCTTCAGATATTGTTCATAATAGTTAGAAGCAATGGAGTCTAAATTCGTTGGAGTTACTTTCGTTAAAGGGGAGTCAGACTTTTTACACGCTGTCAGGCTTATCACCAATCCTAAGCTTAAAATACTTTTTGATAAAAAATTTTTCATTTCAGAATCTTTATGTAACAAAAGTAAGTATTATTGGAGGATCAGAAAAAGATAGGATCATGATTTTGGAAAAAATAATTTTCAAAATATTTTTCAAATTCAATCTATTTTTTATCTTTGCTTAAAACATTTAACAATCATATTATTACAGCTCTTTTTTAAGAAATAATGAAAGGGATTTTAAAAATTTACCATCCGGACGAAACGTTAAAATACAATATAAGAAGTACTTATTGCAAGGCTATTTATAGTAATCAACAACATTTCCTTGAAGTTGAAATCATAACGGATGATGGCTTGGATCATGTAGAAGATGATTCTTTACAATACAATTTTCCACAACTCTCACTAGAAGTTTTCGACTTTCCTATTGATTCTGCGGACCTTGAAGGAAAAACGATAAACATCAATGATTCTGAAGATGAAACCTTTACAGAGGTGGATTTGTTCGACGATGAAGATGCTTTTATCTACGATAATGAGCTGGTATTTGAAAAAAATGAAGAAGGCGAATTGGATCTGATCTGGAAGGGAACGATTGATGATTTTTACACAGGATCAGATACTCCGATTGCTTTTAGACTTAAATGTGAACTAAAACAGGATAATATTGAGGTAGACGAAGATTAAAAAATTTATCTTCCTCAATAATTTTATATTCAATTTCTTTTCAAAATTCTTTTTGGAAAGAAATTTGCTGTTTATGTGGCAATGGAAAATTTAAGTTGTTTTTAAGCATTTTTTAAGACATGAATTAATAATATTCCATTACTTTTGTCGTTTAAATTCATTATAAAATATTCACATTAATGCTGTTAACGGAACTTACTCAGATCTTATTTGCACAAATTGCAACACCCGCAGTTGCCACAGACAATTTAGAATTTTCATTTTGGAATATCATGTTCCATGGAGGAGCCTTCGCTAAAATAGTGATGGTGACCGTATTACTGCTTGGTGTGTTTTCAGTATATCTGTTTTTTGAACGGTTTTTCTTTATTAAAAGATTGTCCTCAAAAACAGATTCCAATTTTATGAATAATATTGAAGACTTTATTAAAGAAGGTAAAATTGAATCAGCGGTAGATTATTGCAAAAGACAAAACTCACCGGAAGGCAGAATATTGGAAAAGGGGATTTCCAGATTGGGAAGGCCTGTTTCAGATATTGTAAGTGCTATGGAATCTCAGGCTCAGGTTGAAGTAGCCAACATGGAAAAGAACCTAAATCTATTAGCAGTGGTGCCAAGTATTGCTCCGATGCTGGGACTTTTGGGGACGGTTATCGGGATGATATTAGCGTTCTTTAATTTGTCACATGCAACGGGGTCTTTCTCTCCGAAAACACTGTCAGAAGGTATTTATACTGCTTTGGGACAAACGGCTGTTGGTTTGGCGGTAGCGATTCCTGCTAACTTTTTTTACAATATCCTTTTAACAAGGATTGATAAATTTGTTTTGAGAGCTCAGAACATGTCTGGTGAATTTTTGGATCTTATCAACAAACCTTTATAAATCTTTCTTATGAAATCGCTGTGAAAAAAATTCATTGTATAGACTTATTAAGAGCGATTCCATCTGACCCGTAAAAATTTAGAATAAACAGATGAAAATTCAAAGAAGAAATAAAGCAAATCCGGAGTTTAGTTTGGCGGCGATGACTGATGTCATCTTGCTCATGCTGATCTTCTTTATGATAACATCTTCAGCGGCTAATCAAAGCGCTATTGACGTAAACTTGCCAAAGACAAGCACTGCTGATGATAATATACCGAATCCCCTTACAGTAACCATTAAGCCTGACGGAACTTATTATATTGACGATAAGCCTGTATCAAGGGAACAGCTTGAACAAACGATTGTCAATAATTTAAACAATCAAACGAATAAATCTTTTACGATTCGGGCAGACGAAAACACGTTGCATAAAGATGTTGTTTTTGCCATGGAAATTGCAGAGAAGCATAAATTCAATATTGCTCTTGCAACTGTTAAAGATAAATAACCGGAACTTAAGATCCTGGTAATTAGTAAAAAATGAAAAGTTATACTGTAAACAAAAATGAGGAAACCCGGGACCGGATAAAAAGTGGAATACTTTCTATCCTGGTATGGTCTGCAATCCTGCTTTTTGTTTTTCTATATAAATTAAAGCCGGAACAGAATAAGGAGCCTGAGGTTGTAACCACTATGTTGGTAAACTTTGGAGATAACCGGAATGGAAATGGTATCGAAGAACCGGCAGAACAGGAAGGAAGTTTAGCTGCAAAATCGGAAGAAGTTACTCCCGAACCTGTAGAAGCCGTTGTTCCTGAAACTAAAACCGTAGTAAAACCTGAACCCAAGACGGAAACTAAGAAATCTGAACCCAAAGATAAAGTAATCACCGGAAATAGTAAAAAAGCGAGCGTTCCGAAAAAAGAAGAATCAAAATCGAATAAAAAAGAAACGACAAGTTCATCCGCTTCGAAAAACACTAAAAAGACTTCCGGAGCCACAGCAAATTCTAAAACCGGAAATGGAGATGGAAAAGGGAATGCGGCAATCGGTAATCTGATAAAAGGAAGAGGAACAAAAGCGGGCAGCCAAGGGACGGGAACAGGTATAGGAAATGCAGGAGATCCTTTAGGCGGAGATGGAAATGGAGACAGTAAAGTAGGAATCGACAGAAAATTGATTGGCTACATCCCCGGAACAATGGGCAGAGGAGGAGCACAACCACAACACAACTGTACAGCCAGTGGATCCGTTACAGTTGCTTACACCGTTGATAAAGCCGGAAATGTAGTCTCTGCAAGAAGAGTAGGGGGAATATCGGATCCTTGTGTATCTTCAACCTCTGTAGCGTGGGTTAAAAAATATGTAAAAGCTGAAAAGGCCAGTACATCATCCACCGGGACCTATAAGATTACATTCTAAAAATACAAAAGCACTTTATTCAAGTGCTTTTTTTATTTCATTGATTCTGTTGATTATGGGAAGGGCAAAGATTCCACTTGTCTGAAGATACAGTTCATAAAATGTTTTTGCTTTATCCTGAAAATCGCGGTTTTCTGTTTCCTTTCCTTTAAAATAAAAAAGGTTTCCAAGCATTTCATAATAGTCTTTACGATCCCTTTCCTGTCTTTCATTCACGATTTCTATGATTTCCTCCTTTGTCTTAGAAGAGATTGCCGTAAAATCTATTTTAAAAATATCCTTCATCAGAGAATCAAAATCCAATTCTTTCTGCATCAAACTTTCTTCAGGCTTGTCTAAAATAAGTTTTTCCAGGGCCTGTGTCAGTTGACGGATCAGGCGTAATGTAAATTCTTTATCTGTAATCATATTCTGGTTGCTTGTTTATTTGGTTATTGAATGGTTAAAAATGATATATACTACGCAAAAAATAAATAAGCCAGCGCAATTGACGTGATAACACCTACTAAATCGGCCAGAAGCATTGCAATTACCGCATATCTTGTATTTTTAACCGCTACGGCCCCGAAATAGACAGCAATTACATAAAACGTCGTATCTGAGCTTCCTTGCAGAACTGCTGCTAATTTTCCCTGAAAACTATCTGCTCCGAATGTGGACATGGTGTCAACCATCATTCCGCGTGCTCCCGACCCTGAAAGAGGTTTTATTAAAGCTGTGGGTAATCCGTCCACAAATCTTGCATCTAAACTGGCTGCATTGGCAACCCATTTCATTCCATCTATGATCACATCAAAAACCCCCGAGGTCCTGAGAAGAGAAATAGCGATCAACATTCCAACTAAATAGGGGATAATCTTAACACAAGTTGTAAATCCTTCTTTTGCGCCATCAATAAAGGCGTCAAATACATTGATCTTTTTATAAACTGCTCCAAGCACGATCGCTAAGAAAATAAACAAAATAAGGCCATTACTTAGAACCTTGCTGAATGTATCCAGCTCATCTTTACTCAATCGGACAAGGTATAAAACCAAAAAACCTATAATTGCTGAAATTCCACCGACATATGCAATTACGATTGGACGAAGCAGATTGATCTTCTGGTAAAGAGAAATGATGATCATTGCTGCCAGTGTTGCGGTAAAAGTAGCAATCATACATGGAAGAAAGATATCCGTTGGCGTCTTTGAGCCCATGGAGGCTCTTATAGCAATGATAGAAACCGGGATCAGCGTCATTCCACCAGCATGAAGACACAGAAACATGATCTGGGAATTACTGGCGGTGTCTTTATTGGGGTTTAAGGTCTGTAAGCTTTCCATGGCCTTAAGTCCGAAAGGAGTGGCTGCGTTGTCAAGTCCCAGCAGGTTCGCACTAAAATTCATTAGCATATGGCCGAAAGCAGGATGGTTTTTAGGAATTTCCGGGAAAAGTTTTGAAAAGAAAGGCTGAATAAGCCGGCTTAGCAAATTGATTCCACCTGCTTTTTCCGCAATACTCATAAAACCCATAAAAAGAGTCATGATGCCTATTAGCCCAATGCATATTTTAACTGCAGTTTCTGCCGTCCCAGTGACCCCGTCAGCTTCCTGAACACGATATACCTTTACGTTTTGTTGTAATGAGTCTGTTTTATAATGAATTCTGTCTTCTGCAAAATCAGGTTTCTTCGTAAGGCTGTCCCTGATAATGGGAGAAAGCGTATTCATTTTTTTCGATGCGATCTGTACTGTATCTCCTGCTTTTCCTACTACCATATCATTGAAAATGGTATTATAATGACTTGAAGAGATATATTTTATGCTTGCAACGGCGATAGCAACGATAATAAAAGCGGACCAAATTCTGCTTAAAACCATTTGATTGAATTAATTGTTTAAACTTATCAAAAATACTTTAAACTACAAAGGACACAAAGGGGCCAATGTTTTTTTTAGTTAAACCGGCTATTCTTCAAGATATACAAGATGGCCCTCAAAATGGTCATCGAGGTTTTTAAGGACTTTTGCGTCGTCCATCTTTTTAACCAAAGCATCTATAAAAAAACTTTTTTCAAAAAACTGCCGGTGAATACCAGGAAGAATTTCCATAAAATAATCCATTCCGATCTTATTATTATGAAGGTCCATCTTGGTTTCCAAAGGTTTATTTGGAAATAATTCTTCGTGTAAATCTGTTATTTTTTTGCAGAAATCAAGAGCTTTTTGAGGTGAGGAGATCTTGGAACAATACATCAAAATAAAACAACACCATAATGCATGTCTGAAGGCATTGCCAATTCCATTATTTGAAGCTGTTTCAGGAAAACGAGCCTGTGCAATGGTGAAGGCTTTAACAGTCGCATAAAAACTCAATATGGAAAATAAAGGATGTGGCAGAACAAGAGATAAAAGACGGAGAATCTTTTTAAAACTCATGGCCCGAATGGTATTGAAAAATATTCTGAAGGTTCTCATAAATAAAAATCTCTCCCTAATCAGAGAGAGATTATATCGTATTTGTTACAAATTTTTAAGCATGTGTTGCTAATAAATTTACTGTTTTAGAGACCACATCTTTAATTTCTGTTCTCTTCACAATAAAGTCTACAAATCCTTTTTCCTGAAGGAATTCAGATGTCTGGAAGCCTTCCGGTAAATCTCTACCGATTGTTTCGCGAATTACCCTTGGTCCTGCAAAACCGATCAGAGCTCCAGGTTCAGCCATAATGATATCTGCTGTCATTGCAAAAGATGCAGTAATTCCTCCAAAAGTAGGATCACATAAATAAGCAATATACAGTAAGCCCGCTTCTGAAAGCTGTGCTAATTTAGCCTGTACTTTTGCCAACTGCATCAAAGAATAAGTTGCTTCCTGCATTCTTGCTCCTCCGGACTGACAAATGATCATATAAGGAAGTTTATGTGCGATACAATAATCTACAGCTCTTCTTATCTTTTCTCCCATTACAGATCCCAGAGATCCTCCGATGAAAGCAAAGTCCATACAAGAAACCACCATTTCAGTGCCTTTCACTGTTCCTACAGCATTTCTGATAGAGTCTGTAAGTTTTGTTTTTGCTTTTACTTCTTTCAGACGATCAACATATGGCTTTGTATCTTTGAAGTTTAGGATGTCTATACTTTCAACATTAGCATCTAGTTCAGTGAATTTACCTTCATCAAAAAGGATATCAAAAAATTCTGCACTTCCTATTCTTACATGAAATCCATCTTCAGGAGAAACATAATTGTTTTTCCTTAGCTCTTCGTGTTCCACTATTTTTCCTGATGGAGTTTGGTGCCAAAGGCCCTTAGGAACATCCTTTTTTTCATCAGTAGAAGTGGTAATGTTTTTTGCTTTTCTTTTAAACCAGTCGAATGCCATTTTTGTTTGTATTAATGTATAAATGTAAAATGTATTAGTGCAAATGTATGAATACGTTTTACACTAATACAAATGTACAGTTCTTATTTTAAAGTATTTACGTTATTTAAATCTTCAAAAGCTTTAACCAATCTTGTAGAGAACGTTTCTTCACCTTTTCTTACCCAAACTCTTGGGTCATAGAATTTTTTGTTAGGTTTTTCTTCTCCCTCAGGGTTTCCGATTTGAGATCTTAAATAATCGATATTGTTAACCATATAATCTCTAACACCTTCTGTATAAGCGAACTGAAGATCCGTGTCAATATTCATTTTGATCACACCGTAATCAATTGCTTCTCTGATTTCTTCTAAAGTAGAACCAGAACCTCCGTGGAATACAAAGTTGACCGGTTTTGCAGCTGTTCCGAATTTTTCCTGAACAAATTTCTGAGAATTATCCAGAATTTTTGGTGTAAGAACAACATTTCCAGGCTTGTAAACTCCATGTACGTTACCGAATGCCGCAGCAATAGTAAAGTTATCAGAAACAGCCTTTAGTTTTTCGTATGTGTAAGCTACATCTTCCGGTTGCGTATATAATTTTGCATTATCTACATCAGAGTTATCAACACCATCTTCTTCTCCTCCTGTAACACCGATTTCAACTTCCAGAGTCATCTGCATTTTTGCCATTCTTTCGAAATATTTAGCAGAAATTTCAATGTTTTCTTCTAAAGGCTCCTCAGAAAGGTCCAGCATATGGGAAGAATAAAGAGATTTTCCTGTTAGTCTGAAATACTCTTCATTAGCATCCATTAAACCGTCAATCCAAGGCAATAGTTTTTTTGCGCAGTGGTCTGTATGTAAGATTACAGTAGCTCCATAAGCTTCTGCCAAAGTGTGAATATGTCTAGCACCGGCAATAGCTCCTAAAATAGCAGACTTTTGTCCGTCGTTGCTTAATCCTTTTCCTGCGTTGAACGCAGCTCCACCATTTGAAAACTGAATAATAACAGGAGAGTTTAGTTTTGCTGCAGTTTCCATAACAGCATTTACGTTGCTGGAACCGATAACGTTTACAGCTGGTAACGCAAATTTATTTTCTTTAGCATACTGAAAAATATCAGTAACCAATTGACCTGTGGCAACTCCTGCCGGAAAAATTCTGCTCATGTTTTACTTTTTAAATAAATTATTAGGTGTTTGTAAAGTTGTTGTAAAGGTAATAAAATTTGCTTAAATGCTAATTTCTTTTGTCCCGCCCCCAAAGTAGTTTCTGGCGGATTGTTTCATAGAAACTTAAATTATTAGGCTGAACCAAAAGAATCTGGAAATCAGCCTTTTTTATAACGACTTCCTGATCAGTCTCTATATGTATTAGTCTTGAATCAAGTGAAAGAGAATATTGGGATACCCTGCTTTCTACCTTGAATTTTATCTCAACACGGTCATTTACTACCAGTGGCCTTACATTCAGATTATGTGGCGCAATAGGAGTTATGACAAAGTTTTCGTTATTAGGAGAAATAATAGGCCCTCCACAACTCAATGAGTAGGCTGTAGAACCTGTAGGAGTGGAGACAATAACACCATCTCCCCAGAATACATTCAGAAATTCATCATTGATAAATGAATCTACGGTGATCATGGACGTTGTTTCTTTTCTTGAAACGGTGACGTCATTCAAAGCGTATGGAAAAAATTCTTCAGATCTTGGGGAAACCACTTCGATCACAGAGCGTCGGCTGGTTTTTACATCTCCTTTCAGAATTGCGTCAAGTTCTTTGAATGCTTCTTCCTTGGTAAAGCTGGCTAAAAAACCCAACCTTCCTGTATTTACTCCGACAATAGGAATTTCGAGATCTTCAATAAAGGTTAAAGAGTTGACTATCGTTCCGTCTCCTCCGAATGTGAAAAAAAGATCAACTTCTTTCTCTACAAGATCCTGTTTATTATTAAAGGTTTCGAAAATTTTTGAAAACTGAAGGGCTTCAGCCATTTCATCGTATAAAACAGATTTTACGCCCCTGCTCTCAAGCTCTGAAACGAATTTGCTTAAATATAAAAAAGTATCAAGATCTTTTTTTTGAGAATATATAGCTGCCTTCATGTTATATTTCTATAAATTTTTGGAAAAAGCCAAATCTGTCTTTAAACAGGTCTGTTTTTTCATCAGAGTAGAATTTTTCAACAATTCTATAATCATAACGGTCGAACGTGGCATCAATAGATGCAAGATTTTCATTGCTGATCTTTATGGTTACCCTAACCACTTCTTCCGACATAAAACTGATAAATCCACCGTAGAATTTAGAATTGTTGCTTTCCACAATATTGGCAATTTCTGTCATGGAATATTTTCTTGCGGGAGCTTCTACAGTAAGTATAGCTCCTGATTCAGAAAACAAAGGATAGCGTGATAAATCCTGAAAGACATCTTCACACATGATATATCCTAAATATTTTTCTGTTTTATTGATGACCGGAATTACATTCGAATTGAAGGTGTAAAACAAACGAATGCTGTCCATGATATTGTTATCCTCAAGAATAGCAAATCGTTCAACCTGGTGCTCCAGATCTTTTAATGTTCCTTCAGCGTCATAAAGAAACTCTCTGGCAATAGCTCCGTAAAAGTGATGGGATTTTTTAATGAAAACATGAGTATATCCAAAGTCTTCTAATGTACTTCTTGCTGATTCTATTGAGTCAGTCAGGCTAAAACATGGGAAATCCTTTGAGATATAGTCCTTGATAAACATTGTGCTAATTTATAAAAAATTAAACGAAACTGTTTTGTAATATTCGTTTTTTTTTTCGTGAAAATGAAAAATCCGGGCCAAAAATTTGTTTGTAAATAAAAATAAAGTATCTTTGTCGCCTTTCATTTTTACTTTTTATTAGATTTATTTCAAACTGCACTGTCTATTGGACATATGCAGTTTTTTATTTTAAAGCCTTTGTAAACTCCCACATAACGAGCCCTCCGCATACACTTACATTCAATGAATGTTTTGTTCCTAGTTGAGGAATTTCCAGGAATACATCAATGTTTTCCAAAGCTTCATCACTTATTCCTTCTACCTCATTACCCAGTATCAAGGCATATTTTTTAGTCTTATCGATGGTAAAATCTGTGATCATAGTACTATTACTGGTTTGCTCTATGCCAATAATTTCAAACCCCTGACTTTTTAAATCCCTTATTGCTGTGTTGATATCATTTTCATATGCCCAGTCTACACTTTCTGTAGCTCCTAAAGCTGCTTTGTGAATTTCACGGTGGGGTGGTTGCGGAGTAATACCACAAAGAATTATTTTTTCAATCAAAAAAGCATCGGCTGTTCGGAACGTGGCTCCTACATTGTGCATACTTCTTACATTATCCAAAATGACGATCAAAGGAATTTTCTCAACCTTTTTAAATGTTTCAACATCTATTCTGTTGAGTTCTTCCAGTTTTAATTTATGTACCAATTATATTATTTTGTAGAGATTAATTTTCCGTCTTTATATATTTCTGTTTTTTCAATGCTTCCGTCTTCACGGTAATGAACACGTGTTCCATTCCATTTATCGTTGGCGAACTCTGTTTCACGCTGAACTTTTCCTGATGGATAAAGCATTTTCCATTTTCCTGTGGCTATCCCGTTTTCGTAGTAGCCAATTTGTTTCACCGATTTGCCGTTCTCGTAAAAAACCTTGCTTTCACCATTCAGCTTTCCGAACTTATAATTTGAAATTTCGGTGATGGTGCCGGAAGGTGAATAAAACGTACCGGTAGAAGCATTGTCATAGACATTTTTTTCTCCGTTTCTGAAAACCTCTTTAGAAGTCAGAATACCATTTTTATCGTAGTACGCCCATTCTTTTATTTTGTAATCCTTTTTGTATTCTCCTTTTGCCTGAACTTTTCCATTTTCATAGTAAAAGATTGCATCACCATCCAGTTTTCCCTTTTTCCATTCAGCGATTTCTTTGACCTGCCCGTTTTCAAAAAACTGCTTACAAGTTCCTTCCTGTAATCCGTCTTTAAATCCACATGGTTTTTGTGCTATTGCCAAAGGAGATGCAGAAAATAATAAAAGAAAAATGTATTTCATAGATTTTTTTATTTCAAAAATAGTAAAATAGTTATATTTGATTAAAAAATATGACATGAAAAATTTACTTGTATTCGGGATGCTAACCTCTGCTTTTATACTATCAAAAGCTCAGAATACATATTATCCACAGGCCTTCTTTGATAAAAAACTGGCTCAAAACATGATCGGTTTTGGAAATTCTACCATTGAAGGAGTGGCGTCTACCAAACAAAAAAACAACTGGGGAATCAAACCTTTACTGGGGGAAAAACATTATGCACCAAAAGGAACCGTTGTTATGCTTTTTCCTGTAACCCCTTATTTTGAAGAATTTTATAAGATGAGGAAAAAGTATGAGAATAAGAAAACAACCGTTTACATGTCTGATGAAGCTTTTAAATACAGAATAGAAGCTCTGACTGATGATCATGGCAGATTTAAATTTGAAAAATTAAAACCGGGTAATTATTATCTCGAGACGATTGTGAATTTTACTGCAACGGCAAGTTATCAGCAGCAAACAGGACAGTCGGATGCTTATAATGCTTACGGAGGATACCTTTATTCAACACCTATATACCAGACTTTTTTCTATAACTATTCGTCGGCAAATCGCGAAAGTAAATTTGTAGAAATCAAGCAAGATGGAGAACTAAAAGAAATCAACCTCTAAAGGTTGATTTTATTTTTTAATCCCATGATCTGATGGACATTTTTTTCAATATTCTGAGCAATGGTTTCCATCGGAATATCATTTTCATCATTATTGAAAGGGTCCTCAATTTCTTCGGCAATAAGTTCCAGACTCATTAAGACATAATAGACGAATACAGTCAGAGGAATCATAAATAAACCAATGCTGATAACATATGCTACAGGCAAAGCCAATACATATAAAATGATGAATTTCTTTACAAAAGACGAATAAGAATAAGGAATAGGTGTGTTTTTGATTCTTTCGCAACCTCCGCAAATATCCAGAAACCCTGAAAGCTGAGTGTCCAGATATACCATTTCTACATCTGTAATTTTACCTTCCTTTTTTAGCTGATTTAATTTATGGCTGAGTAATATTACAATTTCACTGGGGCCATGGTGCTTAAGGGATTTTTCGATCTCAGAATAATCTTCATCCAATGCAAGTCTTGTAGATTCCTTAGAAAGGTGCTTGGCGAGAAAATGAGGAAAGAACTTCAAGTATCTTGCCACCTGTTCTGCACTATGTCTGTCATTGTCAAGGATTAAATTGAGCTTTATGGCAATATTCCGGGTATCATTCACCAGTTTTCCCCATAACTTTCTTCCTTCCCACCATCTGTCATAAGCCGTATTCGTCCGGAATACCAATAGTAAAGAAAGCACAAACCCTAATAATGAATGGATCATACCTACATTGCTTACCGCAGATTTTGACGTGAGATGTAGATACTCCACCTCAAGATATTCGATTCCGTAAGAATATACTCCCACCAATAGCATTGTTGGAAAAAGGATCTTCAGGGTATCGCTTTTATGTAGGCTGAAAAGTATTTTCAGGAAATGTTTTGTATTATAAACTCTCATAAATTAGGTTGATCTTACAAAGATAATTTTTTTCATTTTATACTTTCTTTACGGAAACCCGTAATGGGATCTTCTTCGAGCTTATTTTCTTTGTAAAAAAACTAAAAATGGGATATTACAGAAAAGGGCACTATAAAAGAGATGGCACCTGGGTAAGCGGACATTATGTAAATAAATACAGCAGAAAGAAATTTCAGAACGGGCCGGGTGGATGTGCTCTTATCTTTTTTGGAGGAATTATTTCCGTGTTGGTATATCTTTTTTCCTGATTTTTAATTGATAATATTCAAAGAATAAGAAAATGTGAAAGGTAAAGTTTTTATAAATTTCAAAAAAACATTACTTTTATTTCGCATTAAATCAATTATGGATGATTCTAGAAAAAGTAGATGTTGTCAACGATATCAGTAAAGAAGATTTTCAGAAAAATTATTTCAAAAAAAAGAAGCCCGTTCTGATCAAAAATTTTGCAAGACGTTGGGATGCATTTGATTTGTGGAACCTTGCTTACATTCGTGAAAAAGCAGGGGAGCAGGAAGTTCCGCTATATGATAACAAACCTGCTAATGCTTCTAAAAGCTCAGATGCTCCTGTTACCCATATGAAAATGAAGGATTATATCGATACGATTAAAAGTAAACCTTCAGACCTTCGTATTTTTTTCTATATCATTACCGACAGGCTTCCGGAGCTATTAAAGAACTTTACCTATCCTGATCTTGGAATGAAGTTTTTTAAAAGACTTCCAACCTTATTTTTTGGAGGAAGTGAGGCTCATGTTTTAATGCATTATGATGTGGATTTAGGAGATTTTATGCACATTCATTTTGAAGGAAAAAAAAGGATACTGCTTTTTGATCAGGAACAGTCTGCTTTTCTGTATAAAGTACCATTATCGGTTCATACTGTTTATGATGTAGATTATGAAAATCCTGATTATGAAAAGTTTCCAGCCTTGAAATATGCAAAAGGATATGAAATCTTCATGGAGCATGGAGATGCACTCTTTATTCCGGGAGCATTCTGGCATTTCAACAGGTATCTTGAGCCGGGATTTTCACTATCGCTACGCGCACTCCCCAACAAGCCTAAAGTTTTTGCCAGTATGCTTTATCATGTATTTATCATGAGGTATACCGATAAGCTTTTGAGAAAAGTTTTTAAAGCAAAATGGGTAAACTATAAACAGAAATGGGCGTACGAAAAAAGTACTGAAGCATTAGAAAGACATCTGAGAAAAGGCCGGTAGAATACTCTTTTATTTTCTGTCTTTTAAAAGGCCGAAAATAGTAGCATCTACAAACTTACCCTTTTCAAAAAAGAAATCGCGCATGGTTCCTTCTTTTTGAAAACCAGCTGAAAACAAAAGTTTTTCAGAAGAGATATTAGCGGGATCTATAAAAGCTTCTATTCGGTGAAGATTCATTTTTTCGAATCCGAAAGATAAAATAGGTTGTACCGCTTCTTTCATATAAGCTTTTTGCCAATATTCAGGATTCAGTTCATATCCTATTTCCGCCTTAAAATGTTCGTGAAACCAATTGTGATAGCCACAGGTTCCTATAACCTTATTTTCTCCTTTCAGCTCAATAGCCCATCTAAATCCCTTATTATTTTCGAAATCGTTATTAAATGTGTCAATTAGTTTTTCGGCCTCTTCCAATTCTGTAAAAGTTGCCAGATCATAATATTCCATCACAATATCTAAAGAAAAATATTCAAATAAATCTTTAGCATCATTCCGGGTAAGTTGTCGTAAAATTAATCTGTCTGTTTCTAATATTGGAAAATCCATTACTTAATTTTATCGAAAAGTACGATAAAAAATTAATCAAAACAAAAGAGGAGCTCGTAAGATTAATAGAGAAACAATTTTTTAACCCTGAATTTATTTTTTAAATTTGACCTTCATTTTTTATTATGGCAAAAACGAAGAAGGAGACTCCATTAATGGCTCAGTATAATACCATCAAGGGAAAATACCCGGATGCTCTTTTATTATTCAGAGTGGGAGATTTTTATGAGACTTTTGGACAGGATGCAATCCGTGCTTCTCAGGTGCTTGGAATTGTGCTTACCAAAAGAGCGAACGGAGAAGGTCATATTGAACTGGCAGGATTTCCACACCACTCAGTAGATTCTTATCTGCCTAAGCTAGTTCGTGCAGGACTTAGAGTGGCTATCTGCGATCAGCTGGAAGATCCTAAAATGGTAAAAGGTATTGTAAAAAGAGGAGTGACAGAACTGGTAACCCCGGGAGTTACTTTTAATGATCAAGTACTTAGCTCCAAGAAGAACAATTTCTTGCTTTCAATCCATAAAGAAAAGGAAAAGTTTGGAATCGCACTGGTTGATATCTCTACCGGAGAATTTTTGGTAAGTGAGGGAACTCTCGAAAAGCTTTTGCATATCGTAAGCACTTTCGATCCCAGCGAAATTATCTATCAGAGAAGTGTTCAGATCCCTGAACAGTTGAAAAATAAAAGTGCTTTCAAACTGGAAGATTGGGCTTTTCAATACAATTTTGCATATGAGAAGTTAACGGGGCAGTTCAAAACCAATTCATTAAAGGGATTTGGTATAGAAAATCTCTCCCTGGCAATTACAGCGGCAGGAGCTATATTTGCGTACCTTGTAGAAGATACTCATCATAACTTACTTGCCCACATCACTAAAATCAAGGTGATCCCCCAAGATGATTTCCTGATGATGGATAATTTCACATTAAGAAATCTAGAGATTGTATATCCAAGCAACCCACAAGGAAAGTCTTTGTTAGATATTATTGATAGGACTTCAACCCCAATGGGAGGCAGGCTCTTAAGAAGAAGGATTATTCTTCCGCTCAAATCTGTTAATGAAATTCAAAGGAGGTTATCCCTTATTGACTTCTTAAATGAGAACGATGGATTAAAATATGAGATCTCTCAATTGCTGAAATCTATTTCCGACCTCGATCGTTTGATGGGAAAGTTAGCAGCAGAAAAAATTTCCCCGAAAGAAATAGGTTATCTTCGTCAGAGCTTAGTTAATATCCATACAATTAAGGACTTACTTCATCCGTTTGCTGATGTGCTGGCATGGATTGAACCGCTTTATGATCTTGGAGAACTGATTCAGTCTTTACAGGATAGACTCAATGAAGAACTTCCTGTAAATATTTCAAAAGGGAAAGTAATTAAAGAGGGGATTTCGGAAGAACTCGACAGGCTTAGAAACCTTCAAAGCAAAGGGCGGGGCTTTCTCGATGAAATGTGTCAACGGGAAATAGAAAGAACCGGGATTTCAAGCCTTAAAATAGATTTTAATAATGTTTTCGGATATTTTATTGAGGTCCGGAACACTCATAAAGATAAAGTTCCAGGAGATTGGTTGAGAAAGCAGACACTCGTTAATGCGGAACGTTACATTACTGAAGAATTAAAAGAATATGAAAGTCAGATTCTTGGAGCTGAGGAAAAGATTAGTGTTTTAGAGAATGAGTTATACAGGAATGTGTGCTCTGAAACAATGGTTTATATGGACCAGATTCAGGAAAATTCGAATATCATTGCGCAGCTCGATGTAGCGGTAGGATTATCGGAGCTTGCTGTTTCAGAAAGCTATACAAAGCCTATTTTGAATGATGGCTACATTGTTGATCTGAAGGAGGCAAGACACCCAATTATTGAAAATGCTCTTCCTTTGGGAGAAAAATATATTCCTAATGATATCTTTTTAGACAAGGATTCCCAACAGATCATTATGGTTACCGGCCCAAACATGGCGGGTAAATCTGCAATTCTTCGTCAGACGGCGATCGTCTGTCTTCTGGCGCAAATAGGAAGTTTTGTGCCGGCAAAACATGCTGAAATAGGGGTTTTAGATAAGATATTTACCAGAGTAGGAGCGACAGACAATATTTCTGCCGGGGAATCTACTTTTATGGTTGAGATGAATGAAGCGGCTAACATTCTTAATAATATTTCAGAACGGAGTCTGATCCTGTTGGATGAAATTGGTCGTGGAACATCAACCTATGATGGGGTTTCAATTGCTTGGGCTATCGCAGAATATCTGCACCAGCATCCAAGTCAGGCTAAGACATTATTTGCAACCCACTACCATGAGCTGAATGAGATGACAGTTAATTTTGAAAGGGTGAAAAATTTCCATGTTTCCATACAGGAAAATAAAGGGAATATTATCTTTCTGAGAAAGCTGGTTCCGGGTGGAAGTGAGCATAGCTTCGGTATTCATGTGGCAAAACTGGCCGGAATGCCGGCGAAAGTGGTTAACAGGGCTAATGAGATTCTAAAAACCCTGGAAGCAAGCCGAACTCAGGGGACTTCATCGGAAAGTATTAAAAGAGTGACAGATGAAAATATGCAGTTATCATTTTTTCAGCTAGACGACCCTGTTTTGGAAAATATCAGAGAAGAACTTACTAAAATAGATATCAATACGCTAACCCCAATAGAAGCTTTAATGAAGCTTAATGCAATAAAAAAGATGATTGGGGGTTAATTTAATAAGAAAAAAGAAAGCCATATGGCTTTCTTTTTTATGCTGTAGCTAATTTGAATTAGCAACAATACCCATCTTGTATTCCCGGAACTCCTATTAATTCTTCCCCTGTATTTCTGTCAAAACAGCTAAATACAACAGGGCAATCATGTCCCACACCTCCGTTAACTTTTTTCAACTCTTTTTTAGTTAATTTTATGATTCTGATGTTTGATTTTTTCATAATTATAATATTTAATTTGTTTAAAAATACATTGTTTTGTGTGAAAAATGACACCAGATAATGGTGTCATCGTAGATTTGTTATTATTTGGTTAGCTATTAGTACAACCAATTAGCAGCAATAATCATCCTGAACTCCTGGCACACCATAGCGTTCCTGACCTGTATGACGGTCAATGCAGCTGATTACCCTTGGGCAGACAACTCTTCCACCGTTAATTTCTTTCAACTCTTTTTTAGTTAGTTTTTTTGATTTAGTGTTTGATTTTTTCATAATAAAAACTTTTAATTTGACTAAACTAAATTACATTTTTAATTCTGATATATCCATAATTGGTGAATGAAATTCATGAAAAATACCTGAATTCAGGTACATTAATTAGTTGAAAATCATTAATCAATGAAACTTTTTATTAATTTTGAATATGAAGCATTTCTTAAAAATTTTATTCCTATCATTAGGCGTTACCATTTCAAAGGCACAGCAGACTGAAATTTCTTCTGTGAAATATGAAGGGCTTGAAAAACGTATTCAGCAGGAAACCGATAAGTTCCTTGTCCTGAACTTTTGGTCAACGACTTGTGCTCCATGTGTAAAAGAACTTCCTGATTTTATGGAAGTAAATAACAAGAATAAAGACAATCCGAAATTTAAAATGATTTTAGTTTCACTCGACAGATTAGCGGATAAGGAAAGAGTGCTAAAGTTTATCAAAAATAAAAAGCTTACTGCTGAAGTTATTTTATTGGATGATATCAAAAGAATGAATACATGGATTCCCCGGTTCGAAAAAAGCTGGGATGGAAATATTCCCGTAACTTTGTTTTATAATGGAGGCGAAAAGATCTTTTTTAATGATAGAGAAATGAGCAAAACTGAACTTGAGTCTGTTATTAATAAAAATTTACTTTAAATATTTATAATACTATGAAGAACATAAAAATTATCATAACATCTTTTATTATTGGTTTCGGCTTATTGAGTTTTACCGCAAAGAATAATGAGAACACAGTAAAAGAGAAATATAGTTTTATAACATCTGAAAAAGGATACGAAATAGGAGATGAGGCAACAGATTTTAAACTGAAAAATATTGATGGCAAAATGGTTTCCCTTAGTGATTATAAAAGTGCTAAAGGCTTTATTATTATTTTCACCTGTAACCATTGCCCGTATGCTAAGAAATACGAAGACAGGATTATTGCGCTGGATAAAAAATACAAAGAACAAGGTTATCCCGTAATTGCCATTAACCCGAATGATCCGAATGTACAACAGGAAGACGGATACCAGCAAATGATTGAAAGGGCTAAACAAAAAGGCTTTACATTTCCTTATTTAGTGGATGAGGGACAAAAAATTTATCCTCAGTATGGGGCAACTAAAACGCCGCATGTTTTTATTTTACAAAAAGAAAATGGAAAGAATATTGTTAAATATATAGGAGCGATCGATAACAATTACGACAATCCCAATGATGTTTCAGAGTATTACGCACAAGATGCAGTCAATGCTTTACTAAAGGGAGAGCCTGTTAAAATGACAAAAACGGTTGCAATAGGATGTACCGTAAAAGTAAAAAAATAATCTCCTATTTGTAATAAAAATGAATAAAGCGGGCACATGCCCGCTTTATTATATCCAGTATAATGACTTTTGTTAAACCCGGAAAATGAAACTACAATTTAATATCAAATACCTTATTCTGACGATTCTACTATTTCTGACAGAAGTTATAATTGCTACTGCAATAAAAAATGTTTTCTTTGTCAGGGCCTATTTGGGAGATGTTATTGTTGTAATCCTTCTTTATACTTTTGTCAAAAGCTTCATTACAATTGATAATACAAAACTTATTACAGGAATTTTTATATTCTCTTGTATCATTGAATTTGCTCAGTATTTTAATGTTGCAGAAAAAGCAGGCTTCCAAAAAGGAAGCCTGATGTATATTGTTATAGGAAATTCATTTTCATGGGTAGATATCACATGTTATGCGATAGGATGTTTATTTCTCTATCTTATCATAAAAGTAGCTGAAAATAAATCATTCCAGCCAGAAAATTAGAGGCTGTTTCATTTTCATTTTGACCTTTTCTCCATTTTTTTCTCCGGGAATCCATTTTGTATGTACACTGTGAAGAGCCTTCAAGAATTCTTTTTTTATGATTTCATTTTCGTAGGATTCTATTTGTATCTGGCTCATGCTGCCATCTTTTTCTACTATAAATGTAGCTACCGCTTTTGCTGTACTGATATTGAGCCTAGTTAATAATGACGTTTGGAAATTGCTTTGAATCTTTCTTACAAATGCCTGATGACCACCAGGAAATTCAGGGTTTTTGTATCCGGCAAGTTCGTCGGGAGAAATAACCGAATGGTTTTTCTGAGTGGAAGCAGAGTCTTTTTGTGCAGAAAGAAAGACCATGCAGAAAATTAAAGCAAAAAGGCTAAGATATTTTTTTATCATCTTTTATTTTTTAACGGCCAAATCTGTCGTATTTATCCTCGGCATATTTGATGAAACGGTTTAATAAAGCAACATTTTCCTTTTCTACTGGGGAAAGATCATGATCTACATTATTCGAAACGGGAATATACCAGTCTGTATGTTCAAAGAAGTTTCTGTAGGTTTCTTTTTTAAATGAGTATCCATGTCTTGCAAAGACAGAGTTTTTGATGATTTCCATATCAAGTTTTCTCAGGTTTTTAAGATCTTTTTCTGTTAACTTCTGTTTGGAAGCATTGATTTTAAAAATAGCCTCAGAAGCGACCCTGTTTTTCGAGGTTGTATAGCTTTCTGTTTTTCCCGTCTCTTCATCAGTATACTTTTCAATAAAATCTTTAGGATTCGACCAATCTACCAGGTCAGAGTTTTCGTCCAGCATAAAGTTAGGGTTATACACAAAATCTTTTTTTATAAGCTTTAACGTCTTTGAAGGGGACTTTACTGCTGTTTTATTGAAGGCTGTCCATTTACCTGTTAAGCTGTCATTATTGAGCTTTATTTCAAATCTTCCATCGGTTTTATCATTTCCGGGTTCATCCAGTACAAAAGACTTTGTTTCTTCATTAAAAATGCCACGGAATGGTCGCTGATTGCCATTTACAATGCTTTGTCCATATACACTGTCTTTGGTAATCTTGTTAATTTTTACAGAGATTTTTTTAAATATGTTATCTTCATATTCATTACCGTCATATTCGTCAATCACTTTTTCCTTTCCGCCGAAATCACCCGTGTAGATTCCATAGTATTCTTTATGGATTTCCGGAATTACAACAGAGTCTTTTTTTGCCATTGCAGGGCCTGCACTTTTAGCTTCTTTTTTACAACTTGATAACGCGACTGCTAACAGAGATACGAGAGTGTAATTTAAAATTTTCATAGTATTTTTTTTGTGATTAAAAACTCAATTAAAAGGATATTAGGAATCCAACCAAGCCAGGCAATGATCTGATATACATCCATCGGATTTGGATGAAATAAATATACAATAATAACTTTCCACATTCTTAAAGTAATAGCAGATAGTGTCAATGCAAAACTTCTCCACATCCATTGCTTATGGAGGAGGAATTTTTTTTGTTTTGCCAGCTTAAAGGCTTTGAAGGTCGTAATCCACACAGGATTCCCAGAATAATAAAAGAAAATTTTGAAAGGAATCCTCCATTGGCAAATATACCCATATAAACTCCCGAGGGAGCAGAGAGGCATAATACCACAAAAATATAGCTCTTTCCTATATTTTTGTGTAGGCTTTTCAAACCGAAATCTTTTCTCAGAATCGCTAAAAAGCCCAGTAACAGTACAAATATACTGGTATAAACATGAATGTAGAAGAGGTAAAGATATTCAGGTCTATGACTTACCTCCGTCTGTTTGATCTGTAAAAAGCTTACTTCAGGGCTTATAGGAATATATTCCAGGGTAATTTGAAGCATAAGCCAAAAGAAATAACCGAATCCTATCATTAAAAGGATTTTAAGAATATTCTGATATTTCTTTTGAATTAAAAACACTGCAATTACATCCTTGTTATAATTGACTAGATAATCATTTCATGTTCAGATCCTGTGCAATCAACCATGCTTCACTCCAGCATGCCTGAAAATTGAACCCACCCGTTACTGCATCAATATTTAATACTTCACCGGCAATATAAAACCGAGGAAGGATCTTTGAAGACATATTTTTAAAGTTGATTTCTTTTAAATCCACTCCTCCGGCAGTTACAAATTCATCTTTAAAGGTTGATTTGCCTGTAACCTGAAGTTTTTTAGAGCAGAGACTGATAAGGATCGCTTGCATTTCCTTTCCGGAAATATGAGCTACCTGTTTATTGAGATCTATTTTTAAAGTGTCAAGAATTTTCTGCCAGAATCTGTTGGTAACTTCAAATATTTTCGACTGACCTATGGTCTTTTTAGGATTGCTGTGTCTGAAGTTTTGAAATATCTCCTCTGCTTCATCTAGTGTTTTTGAAATGAAATTTACTTCAATTTCAAAGTTATATTTCACCTTTGCCAGATTGATCGCCTCCCAGGCCGAAATTTTCAGTATGGCAGGTCCGGATAATCCCCAATGTGTTATCAGGAGCGGCCCACTTTCCGCTGTTTTCAACTTTGGTATTGAAACTTCTGCATTTTCAAAGCTGGTTCCTGCAAGGTCTTTCAGAAGATCATTTTTAATGTTGAAAGTAAAAAGTGAGGGAACAAGGCTAATGATTCTGTGTCCTAAACTTTCTACAATTTTCAGAGATTTTGGAGAGCTTCCTGTAGCATAAATGATGTAATCCGCTACAAGGTCTTCCGAGCTGGTCTTTACAATGTATCTTTCACCATCCTTTACAATTTCTTTTACAACAGATTTTGTTTTTACATCTATATTTTTCTTTTGGACTTCGTTGAGAAAAGTATTGATAATTGTTTGTGAAGAATTGCTTTCAGGGAAGATTCTGTTGTCATTTTCTATTTTCAACGAAATATTTCGTTGTTCAAACCATTCCATGGTGTCTCCGGGCTGAAATTTGGTAAAAACACTTAAAAGTTCTTTGTTCCCACGAGGGTAAAACTGAATCAATTCTTTGGGGTCAAAACAAGCGTGACTTACATTACAACGACCTCCTCCTGAGATTTTTACTTTCTGGAGGACATCCGAGTTTTGTTCGAGAATAATAATTTTATATTTGGTTTCGTCAAGGTTGGATGCACAGAAAAATCCCGCTGCACCTCCTCCGATAATAATAATTTGTTTCATGTACCTGTAATCTTATGGTGAAGATTATTTTTCCAAAAGTACAATTTTTATAAACCATCTTATTTGAGTATTTTTGAAGATTATAATTTTATTATTCTAAATACAATTTCAAATGACATTCTACCATACCTTCGAAGTGCGTTGGAGCGATCTTGACGCCAACAAACACTTAGCAAATTCATCTTATGTGCAGTATTGTGCACAAGCCAGGATGGCTTTTATGACAAAAGAAAAAATGGGAGTTACCCAGTTGAGTCGATGGGGGATAGGACCTGTTATGCTTCATGAAAGATATTCTTTTTTTAAAGAAATCTATGCTGATCAGACGGTGATCGTGAGTGTGGAAATAGGCGGTTGCTCGGAAGATTCTTCCATCTACCGTTTTATACACAAATTCTATACTCCGGATGGTGTGCATTGTGCAACGTCTGAAGCTACAGGGGTATGGATTGATATGATGCTGAGAAAAATGACCACTCCTCCGGATGATGTTATTGAAGCAATGAATAAATATAAAACACCAGACACTGAAGTTTTAACCAGAGAGGATTTTAAAAAGTTCCCTTTCCATCCTCATAACATTGATCCTTCAGAGTTTAACAAATAAATGATAATTGATAAATAATCATGGATAAAAGAATATCGAACAGCATTTATCAATTATCTGTCATCATTTATAAATAAAAAAGATATGTTTGAAGATAAATCTCAGGAACTAACACCCATTTCCAAATTAGGAGAATTTGGATTGATCAAACACTTAACGGAACATTTTCCTTTGTCCAATGAATCTTCGGAGCTTGGAGTTGGAGATGATGCAGCAGTTATCAATCCGGGCGGAAAGAAAGTGGTCCTTACTACTGATGTATTGGCAGAAGGTGTTCACTTTAATCTGGGGTATGTTCCATTAAAGCATTTAGGATACAAAGCTGTTGTTGTCAATTTAAGTGATGTAGCGGCGATGAATGCTACTCCTACACAGATTTTAGTTTCTCTTGCCGTTTCCAACCGGTTTCCTGTAGAAGCTTTAGAGGAAATCTATTCCGGTATACAGGCTGCTTGCGTGAGATATAAAGTAGATTTAATAGGAGGAGATACCACCAGTTCTAATACAGGGTTGGTAATGAGTATTACCGCTATAGGAATTGAAGATGAAGAGAATCTGGTTAAAAGAAGTGGTGCGAAGCCGAACGATTTATTGGTCGTAAGCGGAGATCTTGGAGGAGCCTATATGGGGTTACAGATTTTAGAAAGAGAGCATGCCGTTTTCCTGGCAAATCCGAATATGCAGCCGGAAATGGAAGGATACGATTATATTCTGGAAAGACAATTAAAGCCAGAGGCAAGAACAGATGTTAAAACGATCCTTAAAGAGCTGGATATAAAACCAACTTCTATGATCGATATTTCTGATGGGCTTGCTTCTGAAATACTGCACCTTTCTGACCAGTCAAAAGTCGGATTCAGGCTATATGAAGAGAAGATCCCTATGGATAGCCTTACGATCTCAACTGCTGATGAAATGAATTTGAATCCTGTTGTAACAGCATTAAGTGGAGGTGAAGATTACGAATTATTATTTACAATCGCACCGGCAGATTTTGATAAAATAAAAAACCACCCTGATTTTACGATTATAGGACATGCTGTAGATAAGGAGGACGGGAATTTTATGGTGGCCAGAGGTTCCAACCAGTTGATATCGCTTACAGCGCAAGGCTGGGATGCTTTTTTGGGAAACCAGCAGGGATAATAAAGTAATACTTAATTTTCAATATTGTTAGAAGCCACAGTACTAGTACTGTGGCTTTTGTATCGTATTGCTGCGCTGAGACTAAGCCGCATGAGATCATAAATAAGGATAGGAACAAGCGTATGGCATCTATTGGTCATGCAGTTATTTCAGGTCATCACAAGATGTACACACTTAATCAAGTATTTTTTGTTTCGCTTTTTGAATACACTCTCTTTGTGAAAATTTTACATTATGAAGAAGGGTCTTTTGATTGCCTTTTATGGTTTTACTCATTTAAGTTGCCTGCTCAACGCACAATCCGGATTATCCGGAGAATTAAAAACGGAATATATTCCTTATTCAAGTTACATCCGCCCTGAGGATAGTATGAAAACGGATTCCAAAAGTGATTTTAAAAGAATGGATATAAGCTTCAGCATTCCTCTTTCCATGAAAAAAATAAGTGAAGGAAAAATAAAATCATGGTCATTACTTGTTAATGGATCTTATGCTAAACTGTCCCATAAGAACTATGAAACTCATTTATTTCCTGATCAGATGCTGAATGCGCAGGTTGGATTACAGCATATAAGACCTTTGGGTGGAAAATGGAGCATGATGGTTACCGCTTCAGCCGGCGTTTATACCGACCTTGAAAATGTAAACTTTGATGATGTTTTAGGCCAGGGAGGTTTATTGTTTATAAAAAACTTTACTCCTAATCTTGCGCTTGGAGCAGGCCCTGTGCTTACTACTGCATTTGGAGTACCCATGATTATGCCTTGGATCTATTTCGATTGGAAAACGGGAAATAAAATCAAATTCAACATCAACTTTCCTGAAGGAATGGAGGCGGGCTATCAGTTTTCAGATAAATTTGCTATCAAGGCAGTCGTTGGATTAAACGGGATGACGGTAGAAAGGAATAAAGGAGGAAAATCCACGCTGCTTGGCTATCAGCAAATTACAGCAGGGATACGGCCTGAATTACAGATCAGCAAAAATGTAAGTCTACGTCTTACCGGAGGAACTGCTCTCCTGAGGAGCTTTAGTGAAAATGACCGTAAGATCAAAAGCATATTTAAATCAAAAAAGATGGAAGATCCTCGTTTTGCTTCCACCTTTTATATGGCTGTTTCTCTTCGCTGGAATCTCCCTTAATTTATTTACTTATGAGCTTCTTATAGACTACCTGGTTAAGCAATTCTTCTTTACGGGTTCTCGAAATAGGAAGCTCTGTTTTATTAATATAAAGCCTGCCTCCTGCAATCATTTCAATATGAGTGATATTGATGAGAAATGATTTATGGATTCTAAAAAAATGCTCAGGGGATAAGGACTCCTCGATAGCTTTCATTGTCTGATGAATGACAAGTGTTTTATCTTTAAAATGCAGTTTGGTGTAGTTCTGCATGCTTTCAATATATAAAATATCTACCCAGGAAACCTTAATAAAGGTGTCGGATTGACGTACGTATAAGTAAGGATCATCCAGAGAAATATTTCTTTTGGATCTTTCAAATAAAATGAATTGCTGCTGTGCCTTATTTACTGCCTGGTAAAAACGATTAAATGCTATAGGTTTTAAAAGGTAATCTACAATCTGTAGTCTGTAGCCCTCTAAGGCATATTCTGAGTAAGCAGTTGTGAAAATACATAAGGGCGGATTCTCCAGTTGTTCCAAAAAATCAAGGCCTGTAAGATAAGGCATATTAATATCCAGAAAGATGAGGTCAATTTGATTCTCTTGTATTTTGTTATTAGCCTCTAATGCGGTAGCACAGGTATCCACCACTTCCAAAAAATCAATTTGATCCGCCATGTCTTTTAGATAGAATCTTGCCAAGGGTTCGTCATCTATAATCAGACATTTCATTTTGGGAATATTATTGTTTGTCATTTTCCTTAGAGAGATTTAGGATTAAAGAAATTTTGTAAACATGATTATCAGACTCCACATTGAGAGAGTATGAATCCGGGTACTGAAGGTCAAGTCTTTTCTGTACATTATTAAGCCCTATTCCATGAGCACCATCTTTACTTTTATGCACAGTTATACTGGAGTAGGAATTTTCCACATAAAAAGAAAGTTGGTTATCTTCTTCCTTACATGAAATTAAAATATAACCTTTATGCCCCGGCAAGCGGCAAACATATTTAAAGGCATTCTCAATAAAAGGAACGAGAAGAAGGGGAGCAATAGTCGCTTTATCGGTGGAAAGTTCCCAGGTTGCTTTTACATCCAGTTCATTTCCCCAACGCAATTTTTCAACTTCTACAAGATTTTGTAGGTATTCAACATCTTTTTTTAGCAGGACCTGATTCTGATTACAGTGATAAAGCTGATACCTCAGTATATCTGAAAACTTTAGCAATAAAAATGAAGCAAGCTCAGTATTGGTTTTCATCAAGATATGAATATGATTGAGAATATTGAAAACCAAATGGGGATTTATCTGGTCCTGTAATAGCTTAAGCTGATTTTCCAGATGGGCTTGTTGCAAAAGAATGTGATCCCTTTCAATTTTTCCGTGTTCCTGATAAAATGTTATTCCGCACGCTGTTCCATTAATAAGAAAGGATGCAGGAAGAGCTAAATAAAATCCTTTCCATAAAATAGGGAGGTGACTTTTAAAACCAGGAGCTAGGGGTGTTCTGGAATCTACTTCTATATAAGCAAAAACAAAAGAGTAAATAAAGCTCAGTAAAAGAATCATAATCGTTGCCTGGAGTAGGAATTTTTTCATTTTCCTCTCTTTTAAGGCTTGCGGGAGTAAGTTTTTTGTTAAAAACTGAGTGAAAATAAAGGAGCTTATTACAATGGCTAACGTCTGGATAAGTGAATTGTATCTGCCGGAATCTGCCTGGAAATTAATCCACATGGTTATCCCGAAAATCAGCCAGAAACCAATAACAAATAGATGTTTTCTTACGATAAAAGATTTAAGCATATTTTGATAGGGTAAAAAATTAGAAACTGCAGGAAATGCAGTTTCTAATGGTAAAGATAATTTAAGTTTTTAGAACAGGAAGTATCCGATTCCAAGCGAGAAGCTGTGAGGTTTGGATTTAAATTCTTTGCTGATGCTGGTGAGTCCTGTTTCGTACCTCAGATCAACGGTGAAGTTTTTATAATCCACACCAATTCCACCGGTAATACCAATATTGGATTTATCGAATTTTTTTAAACCTTCGCGCAGTGCTTTTGAGGTAGAAATATTATCATTAAATCCATAACTGTAAACTCCTCCGGCAAAAGCTCGGACATTAAAATCTTTGGAACTTACGATCTTATAACCTGCTACAACAGGGATATCGATTGAATTCCATTTCAATTGCGAAGAACTTCCATCTTTTAAGTCATATGATGTTTTTCTTTTGTTGAATATAGCTTCTCCCTGAAGGTATATCCGGTTAAAGTCTACTCTTGCCATAAGTCCCGCCTGATATCCCATTCCATATTTTCCGCTCAGGTCAGAAGAGGCAGAAGATGTTTTAGTGAAATTTGTACCGGCTTTAACTCCAATATGAACGATTGGTGTTTGTTGTGCGTTGGCTTCTACTGAGCAGGTAATACAAAGCAATAAAGAGCTTACTGCTAAAAAACGTTGTTTCATAATAATAAATAGTATTAAATCTGGTGCAAAACAACAGCAGTGAGCGTGAAAATGAAATTTTATTTGATGAAGAGCATGGGTGTTTTGATAAAAGGAAGCTTTTGTATCGGGTTGAGCTCATCTTCGTTAATAGGTATTTTATGTAATCATTGATAAAATATCCTAATTGTACCATTATCTAAAAATGCCAGGCAATAACAAAAGCTATTCTTTGTGTATAAAAAAGACTGCCTTAGTTTAAGGCAGCCTTTTAATAACTAATATCAGTTAAATGAGTATCGTCAACTTACTTATCTTCATACACAGGAACCAAAATATTTGATCCAGACTCGTTCAGTCTTCCTAATTGTCTGTAAGCGCCTTGTCCTGCTCCGTATAGTACATTTCTTTTATTGGAAGCAGGAAGATACATATTGTTGTATCCCAGACTAACTCCGCTATATTCAAAACCATTAAGGTGAGCTGGGGTAATGCTTGTAACGGTGTTTAAGGTATTTGTATTTCCAGTCCCAAAACGACCGTTGGTATTGAGTCCAACACCATAGATATTATTCTGGTTGGTGATAAAAGCGACACCATTATTCATTGAGAATTCTGTAAAACGTTCTCCTGATTGAAGGTTAGGAGTTAAATTTGTAGGTCCTGAATATACGCTTCCTCCTCCAAAATATAACATATAACCAAAAGCAAAGAACCTTCCCTGATCAGTGATAAATCCACCTCCATAATTGGAGTAGTCATCAACTTGTACTTTCACTACTTTTTCTCCTGAATTCAAGGTAAATTGAGAATTAAGAAGAGTAGGGGTAGTAGCGGTTCCTACATTAGTTGGAAGCCCTATTCTTCTGTACGTTGTACTATTAAGTCCCCATGTGTAAACATTTCCATCACTGGTAACTGCGATGGCTCCATAGATAAATACATCCATATCTATAACTTCCATCCCGTTAAAGAAATTAATTTTTGTAAAGGTATCGGCTTGGCCGGTTGTTGTTCCGTCACCCAAAACACCATACCCATTATATCCTGTTACATAGAGTTGATTATCCTCCCCTAAAACAAGAGAATTGTATTGTCCGGTTCTTGCTTTTTTAGCTTTAACACCTCCGGGAAGCGCAACTTGTCGTGGGGAAGCTACAGTAGTGGTATTTCCGGTTCCGTTCTTTCCATAGCTATTTTGTCCCCATACCCAGAGCTCGCCACTTGTGGTAATAGCCATTCCATTATATCGTCCCATAGTAAGCTCCTTACAAGAGCGGCCTAAAATAAGAGATGGGTATTTTGATCCAGCTGTTAAAGCTCCTAGCTGATTGGAAGATTGAAGTCCCATACCATAAACATAATTGTTTTTATAAGGGTCTATGTATGTTGCTGCATAGAGGTCAGCAGCAGCGACCTTATTAGCTCTGGCTGGCTTATTACCATTATAGGTTATTTCTGTTTGGATTAAGTTTTCAACTTCTGTTTCATCTATAAGACAAGAACTCCACCCTTGGGAATCATCTGTTGTTTTCAACCTAAGGCATCGTTTGTTATTATCATAAACAACAGTAGCTTCTACTGGAGTTGTATTGCTGTTGCTTACTGCAACATCGGTAGAGTCCACGCGAGGCATTACCAAACCCATTTGTTTGCTTGGTATGTTTTGTAAATGCAGAATTCCTTGTGGGGAGGTGGTATTTACCCCGACCTGAGCATAAGTTATGCTGGATAAAAAGATTGTTGTCACCAACAATAGTAGGTTTTTTAATTTAGTCATTGCTTGTGTTTTTAATTGGTTATATAATATTATTAAGAAGAATTGTCTTCTTCTTTTTCTTTTATATTATTAAATCACAGGAGAAGGATTTTTTTTATGTCGGATTTTTACCGCAAATACATATTTTGCATTAAAAATGAGCTACTTAATTTATTTTAGTGCTAATTAACGATGCTAAAAAGAATAAGCAATTTGGTACAATCGTGGGAACTAATAAATCTATCTCCTTTTTTTTATAAAAATTTTTTTTCAGCGCGAAAATATAAAATATATTTAAGCTAAATGACTGTAAAAAATTATCTATTTTATTGATATAAAGCGTTTTGTATTTATTGTTTCGGTGTAATTAATCAAAAAAATAAACTACAAAAGCTTTTATTGTTTATAAAACATCTAATTTTTATCAAAAACATGATTTATATCATGTCTTTTTAGTTGGTTTTGTGAAAGTAACTATTATAGGTTGTGGTGAGTCTTTTTAGTTGAAACTTATTTCGGTTTTAGTTCCATTACGAATAATTGAATTATATGCTTGTTTCTACTTAAAAGGAATAAAGATTTATGGTAATAAAGGACTAACCAGGCGCAAACCAGCTGTCGCTAGTGAGTGCAGGATGAGTTTTCTAAAACGAAGAGCACTTGTGTTTTGATAAAGGGCTTTATGTAAATTAGTTTCCCCTCAATGATTTTATCTGATGAGTAGGCAAAAAAAATCGGAAAAGTAATTTTCCGATTGATATTATTAAAACGGTTCTTCTTCACAAATCATCCCTTGGGGACAGCCGCTTCCGGGATTTCCACCACTACCGGGGCTGCCGATACTTACACAGGTTCCCGGGTTACCATCGTCCTGCATTTCACATGCCTTACCATAAGTGCATTCACAATCTGTCCAACAATATGCGGAGTCTCCGCTGCTGTGGCAGCCATTTCCTCCGCTACCCAGAATTGTTAGCAAATCTTTTCTAAATAGTTTTTTCATAATGTAATTTGATTTTTTGTAGTAATAAATATATTAAAAAAAACACCTTCACTTTAAAATATAATTATTTATAAGTAAAATACTTACAGGCTAAATGATGTTGTTATGCTCCAAAAGCAAGAAACCACAACAATTGTCGTGGCTTCTCTTTTATTTAAGTGATAATATATTAAAATTCGATCTCTTTGTGATATAGAGGATATTCTCTTTGGAAAAGGGGAATGGTTCCTTCATATCTTAGTGGGAAGACTCCAAATCCATAAAACATGTCTGCCTGGATTTTTGCCTTTAGGTCAATAATCCCCTTCCTTTGTGGTATAAGCTGTACACCTAAGGCAGCAATAGTTGAGGCTCTGCCCCTTAGTCCTGAATTGGCAATAGGTACTGTTAGAAATTGTAAGCCAACAGCGCCTTTTGCTTCCAGACCTATTTCCGCAGATAACGTGCCTTCCAGAGAAGTGATGCTGAAATCAGATCTTTTTTCCAAGCTGATGTTTAGAGCCGGGTTTTTTGAAACCAGGAAATTAGCTGTCCCTCCTACATCAAGAAGGTTTACTTTTGCTTTGCCGGTCGCCCCGATTCCAAGAAAAGGACCTGCAGATATTGTAGGACTCAGTACAAGCCCGGTCGGACCTAATACGATAGGTACAATTGGAATGCTTACAAAATCTGTAGTACTTACCGTGTAACCTACTGATGCTTGAATATCCGCAGTGGACTGTAAAACAATATCATCCATGATAAAGTTTACAGAAAAGTTGGTCAGATGTCCCCATGAAAATGTAATATTGTAATCAATTTTAGGAGTTACACCGCCTTTTACATTTACGCTTGAAGCTAATCCTACCGGACCAACTTGTTGATTAATAGGAAAAGTCCTGTTAAAGTTGAAACGATTAAAAGTAACCAGTTTCTGATCACTTAGACTTTTAGCTTCTATATTGATGATTTTATTATTTAATTCCTGGGAAATAAAGCCTTCAACCGGAACATAATTTACCATCCTCCCATTAACACTGATGGGAGCTTTGCCTGAGGGATCATAAACACCACTCAACGTTCCACTATATATAAATTCTTCAAGTTTAGCGCTTGATGTCTGCACAAAATACTGATTATTTGTTTTAGTTACAGATTGTACTTTAGAAAGGATTGTCTTTACCTGATCTCCTTCTATTTTTGTTCCAACTAAAACACTCCCGGCCTGAATGTCATCAGTTTGATCGGTTGCTTTATTAAAGGTAATATTCTGATTATCCAGTTTGGAAATTGCTGATACGGATTCATCATCAAGAATAATGACATTTTTCTGTAAAGTAAGATTTCCCAGAGTTTTGAAGCCACCGGATTCTGTTTGAGGTGCTACCGGGTCCTCGTTCAAATTGTCCTGTGAACACGAAGTTAGAATTACTGCTGTGAATATAGAAAGAATTATAAGGTTAAAAAATCTTCTATAAGTTCTGAAATTGTTAAAGTTGTTTTTCATAAGCGAAAGATTTTTAGTTCTTCCAAGTTACAGATTAATTTTATTTAATCACTATGAAGAGAAGTAGAAAATAAAAAAACCGTTATGCATATAATAATTTGTTAATGAGATGATTGTGTGTGAAAAAGAAAAAGCCTCCGTTCAAACAGAGGCTTATTATTTAATATTTAAATCAAATGCTTTATTACTTCTTTACAATATTGATTATAACTTCAGTAGCTTTTTCCATGCTTTCTAATGCAACATATTCATAAGGGCCATGAAAATTGATTCCACCAGCGAAGATATTTGGACAAGGAAGTCCCATATAAGATAATTGTGCCCCATCTGTACCTCCTCTGATCGCTTTTATCTTAGGCTCAATATCAGCTTCCCTCATTGCTTTGGCTGCAAGATCAATGATATGCATTTTTCCTTCGAACTGCTGTTTCATGTTACGATACTGTTCCTTAATCTCAATTTCTGCAGTCCCTTCACCGTGTTTTTCATTAAATGCTGCAACTTTTTGCTCAATGAATTTTTTTCGTGCTTCAAATTTTTCATCATCATGATCACGGATTATATATTGAAGCTTGGCTTCAGAAATATCAGCAGTAATATCCATCAGGTGATAAAACCCGTCAAATCCTTTAGTTGTAGATGGTGTTTCGTTCGCTGGAAGAGATTGTGCAAACTCAGCAGCTAAAAGACTCGCATTGATCATTTTTCCATATGCATAACCAGGGTGTACGCTTAATCCATGGATTTTTACAACAGCTCCAGCAGCGTTAAAATTTTCATATTCTAACTCCCCAACTTCACCTCCGTCCATTGTATAAGCCCATTCTGCTCCGAATTTTGCTACATCAAACTTATGAGCACCTCTTCCGATCTCTTCATCAGGTGTAAAACCAATCGCAATTCTTCCGTGTTTGATCTCAGGGTGAGCGATAAGATATTCAGCAGCCGTAACAATTTCTGCACATCCGGCTTTGTCATCAGCTCCGAGAAGGGTATTCCCATCTGTTGTGATCAAAGTTTGCCCAATATATTTTTTTAAACTTTCAAATTTTGAAGAGGAAAGAGTGAATCCGGTTGCCTTATTAAGAAGGAGGTCTCCTCCGTCATAGTTATCCCAAACCTGAGGATTTACATTTTCACCACTGAAGTCGGGTGAAGTATCATAATGTGAAATAAATCCAATGGTAGGTTGGTCATTATTCTCAAGATTAGATGGAACATAACCCATAATATAACCATTGTCATCAATAGAAACATTCTCCAGACCGATTGTTTTTAATTCCTCAACAATATAATTAGCGATGTCCCATTGCTGCGGAGTAGAAGGAGTTGCTTCACTCTCTGCATCACTTGTTGAATATATTTTTACATAGTTAAGAAAACGATTCAATAACTTCTCTCTCCATAATTGGTTGAATTCTATAGTACTCATTATCCGGTATAAATTTTAACAAAGTTAGCAAATTTGCTGCTCAGAATACATTATTTGCGGCTGAATATCAGTTATTGAAATTTTGAATCATATATAAATAATTGAAAATCAAAATTATGTTAGCTTTGTATTGATCGTAGATAAACTTGTTAAGTTTTATTATATTTGAGAAAATCTAAAGTGAAAATGTTTCTTACCGAATGTCCTAGGGATGCCATGCAAGGCTGGGGGGAATTTATTCCCACAAATAAAAAAATTGATTACATCAACTCTCTGATGGAAGTGGGATTTGATGTGTTGGATAGCCTCAGTTTTGTCTCTCCAAAAGCTATCCCGCAAATGGCTGACTCTGATGAGGTTGCTGAAAATATAGACAAATCTTTATCAAATACGAAGATTTCTGCCATTATAGGAAATTACAGAGGAGCTGAAAAAGCACTAAAGCATCAGTCTGTAGATATTCTGGGGTTTCCTTTTTCAATATCTGAAACTTTTCAACACAGGAATACCAACAAAAATCAGGAAGAAGCTTTTAATGAGATCATTAAAATGCAGGAGCTTGTAAAATCAGAGAATAAAGAACTGAATATTTACTTTTCCATGGCTTTCGGAAATCCATACGGAGAAATGTGGAAGTTGGAAGATGTAGAGTTTTGGGCTCAAAGATTTTCGGAGATCGGAATTGAAAATATTTTGTTGTCCGATACAACAGGTGTTGCAACTCCCGAAAAAATTGCCCTTTTATTCGAAAAAATACCCTTAAAACATCCTGAAATTAATTTTGGAGGACATTTTCATAACCGATATGAAGATTCTTATTCCAAATTAAAGGCGGCTTATGACCAGGGGTGCAGAAGATTTGATAGTGCTATTAAAGGAATTGGAGGATGTCCTATGGCGGAAGATGATCTGGTAGGTAATATGCCTACCGAGCAGGTAATTAACTTTATGAGTGTAGAGAAGATAGACCATAATCTTAATCTTTTAAACTTCGAGAGCTCATATAATAAAGCAAAAGATATTTTTCATTTTTAGAATATAAAATCAATCAGTAGGCGGGTCTTAGCCCGTATTTGAATTATTATATCATTCGGCTTTAGCCAGAACCTAATTAACAAAAGAATTGTATGTCCCCGATTATTTCAGCTTCACAATTAAGAAATTTAGAAACTCAAAATCTAATCATCCTTGATGCACGAGTAGGTAAAGATATATACCAGAGTTATTTGGAAAAGCATATTAAGGGAGCGCGATTCATCAATCTAGATACAGATCTTGCTGAAATCGGAGAAGATGCAGCTTTTGGAGGAAGGCATCCTTTACCCGGGATTGAAGAATTTGGTAGAACATTGGCAGCCCTGGGGATTTCTGAAGATAGCCATGTGGTTATCTACGATGATAAAAATGGTGCCAATGCGGCTGCACGAGCATGGTGGATGTTGCGTTCTTTTGGACTTAAAGATGTTCAGGTTTTAGATGGTGGGTTTCAGGCGGCTGAAAGAGAAGGTGTGGAATTTGCATCAGGAGAGGAGGTTTATGAAAAAACTGCACCTATGAAAAATCAAAGATGGCTTCTGCCAACATCAAGCCTGGAAGATGTTGAAAATGAATTAATAAACAACTCTTCAACAGTAATTGATGTACGGGATGCTTACCGTTATAAAGGAGAGTCTGAACCGATTGATCTGACAGCGGGGCATATTCCCGGAGCAATTAATATTCCTTTTTCTGAAAATCTTGATGAAAACGGGAATTTCCTTAAACCAGAAGTTTTAAAAGAAAAATATTCAAAATTATTAAAGGACAAATCTCAAAACCTGATCATTCACTGTGGTTCAGGGGTCACGGCATGTCATACCATATTAGCTTTGGACTATGCCGGCTTACCAATCCCTGATCTTTATGTAGGTTCATGGAGCGAATGGAGCAGAAGAGAAGGGAAAAAAATAGCAACAGAGACTGAAAAATAAAACCGCAGAAATTCCTGCGGTTTTTTTATTTTCTATTCTGATTTTTAGAGCATTCCTAGTTCGAATTTGGCTTCCTCGCTCATCATATCTTTATTCCAGCTTGGCTCAAAAGTAAGTTCTAAATCAACACTGTTTACTCCTTCTACACTTTGAACCTTATCCTTTACCTCTTGCGGTAATGTTTCTGCAACCGGGCAGTTTGGAGTTGTAAGAGTCATGATGATCTTAACATCGCCATCCTCAGAAATCTGTACATCATACACAAGTCCCAATTCATAAATATCCACAGGGATTTCAGGATCGTATACGGACTTAAGTACTCTTATAATTTCTTCTCCTATATCAGCAATTTGATCGTCTGTAAATTTCATTTTTTAATCTTGATTGATATTTCTTTTCAACAAATCTTCCTGCCGCATGCGGCGAAAAACATTTGCCAAAGTTAAGACATCTTTTTCACAATAGTCAACTATTCTTTGCAAGTCTTTCTCTATGTAGTAGATTGATGAAACCATTGAGCCATCTATATCATCTTTAGGCGTTGGAATTCCAAAAACATGCGCTAGCAATTCAAGGGAAATAAACGTTTTATAATCTCCGAATTTCCAAAGGTCCATCGTATCGATATGAGGAATTTCCCAAGGTTTTTTTCCGAACATCTGAAAAGGAACCGGAGGTTGCATTCCATTGATCAGAAAACGTCGTGCAATCCAGGGAAAATCAAACTCTTTTCCATTGTGTGCACATAAAATTACATCCCGTAGCCTTGGACTGTTGAATATTTCTCCGAACTCTGTAAGGAGCTTTTTTTCATCATGATGAGCAAAGCTTTTTATCTTTAAAGTGTCATTCTTTTCTACCATTCCTATGGTAATGCAGATGATTTTCCCAAATTCTGCCATTATTCCTGCTCTTTCAGAATAAAATTCTTCGGCAGAAATATCATCTTTCCGTTGAAATCTGGTTTTTTTATCCCAAAGCTTCTGGTCTGTTTCAGATAAGTCGTCCCATGATCCTGCATTCGGAACTGTTTCAATATCAAGGAATAAGATCTTTTCTAAAGGAATGTGTTGTATCATAAGTATTTTATATTTTATCCCACCTGCATTCCATTTTTTACAGGTAGCGAAGGTGCTAAAAGAGTAACATCACTTTTGTTCTCACCATACAATCCTAAAACAAGGCATTCACTAAAAAAGTTGGCAATTTGTTTTTTCGGAAAGTTCACAACAGCTAAAATTTGTTTTCCAATTAGGTCTTCTTTTTGATATAATGCTGTGATCTGAGCAGAAGATTTTTTAATACCGAGCGGGCCAAAATCAATTTCCAACTGGTAGGAAGGATTCCTTGCCTTTTCAAAATCATTAACGGAAATAATAGTTCCGCATCGTATATCTATTTTCTCAAAATCTGCCCAGGAGATATCTGGTTTTATTATCATGATATTTGGTTTATTAATTGTTCAACTTCTAATTTCTGCCCTGCATATTTTTGCTGTAATTGAGAATTTTCTCCCATTCTTCTGTAGTATTCCAAAGCTTTATTTCCAAAAAATTTTTTATGAAAATCCGAAACTTCAGGAATTTGTGGAAAAATCCGATGAAAAAGCATTTCCGAATATGCCTGAAATTCCCTTTCATTTTTATCTTCAATAAATTGACCAGGAGCTTTCTGCCTTACATGAAGCATTTCATGAGCCAGCATATTCAGAATAAGATTTAAATCAAAATCGAATAAGTTTCTGGGGATCATTACCTTTTGAGGGTGACCCAATTGTCCTTCAGCAGTCAATAACATGGAATTAGGGGAGAGTTCCTCCCGGAATCCAAAGCCGGCAAAGTTTTCATGCTCCAGGTTAAAAGTGCGGATCAGATAATTGGCCGCATCTAATATCTGATCATGTTCCTTATATGCCTCAAGATGTAAACTAACCTGTTCAAGGTTCATTCAGATGATGTTTTTAACAAATATATTAAAATAATAAAAACTATATTCTAACTACAATCTTTCCTTTTGTACGATGGGTCTCAATTTCTCTGTGCGCCTCTGCTATCTCCTCCATGGACAAGATTTCTCCAACAAAAATCTTTAATAATCCTTTTTCGATCAGTTCTGATAGTTTCATCAGGCTTTCCCTTTTAAAAGTAAGCATGGTCCACATCAGATTGATATTGCGTTTTTGTGCCAGTTCAATTGCTTTAGGATCATCTTTAGTATAGGAAGGTAAACAAACGACTTTTCCTCTGGGCTTTACACAATTGATTGATCCATACAATACTTCTCCACCCATAGTATCAAGGGCAGCATCAAGACCGGATAAGATTTCCTCAAACCTTTGATTTTTATAGTCAATAGGCTGATCCACACCAAGCTCTTTAATGAACTCAATATTTTTACCGGAGGCTGTACCACTCACTGAAGCACCGGCTATTTTAGCCAATTGAACGGCAAAATGACCAACTCCTCCCGCTGCGGACTGAACCAGAATGTGTTCGCCAGACTGAACTTTTAAATGATCATGAATAGCCTGATAAGCGGTGAGACCAGCTAAAGGAGCAGCTGCTGCTGCTTCAAAAGTGATATTTTCAGGCTTTTTTACGAATACTTCCGGACTGACGGCAATATATTCGGCATAAGTTTGAGTAGCTAATCCAAAAACAGCATCTCCGACCTCAACGTTCTGAACATTCTTTCCCACTTCCTCAACAATCCCACTGAAATCTTTTCCTAAAATGGCAGGAAACTTAAGCGTTTTCGATGAAATATGTGAGCCAGCTCTGATTTTTGTTTCTACAGGGTTAATTCCTATGGCTTTTACTTTTATTAAAACCTGATCAGAAGTAATTACCGGCTTTTCTATCTCTGCGATTTTAAGTTGGTCGGCCGTTCCAAATTCATTGATTATAATGGCTTTCATATTATTTTTTTATGATAATCTAATGTATGGATTTTATTGGTTTTTTAAAAAGCATTGCAGGATATTTTAGATATGCAAAGGGGTAATTATTTCGAAGCCTGAATTTACTGGTTTATTATTAAAGTATTGATATTGTGATTTTTTTTAACTGATAATCAGTTGCTTACTTTTGCGTTTTCATTTTTATTTTAAAAGTTGTGCAAGATTTTAAGAAAAGAGGGTTTATATAAGTGAGTACTCAAAATAAATAAAATAGTGTTTAATGCAACAAATTTAAAAAATGAAGAAATTTATAGTACTTAAAGCTTTTATGGCTGTGTTGATTGGTTTTATGGGACTTAGCTTAATATCATGTAACAATGACGGACCAGATATTCCACCAGTAAAATTACAAGATGTTATTGGAAATTATAAAGGAAGGCTAATAACAAGTCAGGGAAACAATAAAGCTGAGGCGGTAGTAAGTTTTGCTGTGAAGAAAGACACCATAAAGTTCGCAGACCTTCCCGTAAAAGAAATTGTGAAAGCCGTAGTAAAAGACCCTGCAAAAACTGAAGCTGCTCTTACGGCAATAGGAAAAATAAAATATAACCTTAATTATACAGCTGTGGTAAATGCAAGTTATAATGCAGTGGAATTAACTTTTACTCCTAAGACTTTAGAGCTCAATATTCCAATGGATGGAGCGGTGAAAAAAACAATTGTGACATTTACAGCGAAAGAAAAAGGATTTTATGTTGGCCAGAACTATGCAATGAAATTTGGTTTGGTCGCAGAAAAAATTACGGTAGACGGAACAGTGCTGACACCGTATGAAATGATTAAATATGATTTTCCATATTGTATAAAAAATTAAGTAATAGTTAGATGCAAAATTAAAATAGGTTGCGCTTTGCAATGTTGCAACCTATTTTTGCATTAAGATTTATCAATCATTAAACGAGGCGTCAGGGAAACATAATCAATGGAGGCAAATAAGGAGCAGATTTTAGTTAATCGTCTTCTCTTAAAAGAAGAAGCTGCATGGAAGGAGCTTTTCGGAGCATATTCCGGGAATCTTTCTTATGTGTGCTCTCGCTATATCATTGATAAGGATGACGTCCGTGACGTACTACAGAATAGTTTTATCAAAATGTTCCGCTCAATAGATTCATTTGAGTATCGGGGAAGCGGATCGCTTAAAGCCTGGATTACCCGTATTGTGGTCAATGAATCACTAAAACATATCAGACAACATTCAGATTTTAAAGTAATGATGAACGATTCTGATATTCCTGATATAACGGACGATGAGGAACCGGAAATAGAAGAGATGCCGCAGGAGGCTATGATGGAAATGATCCGTTCACTTCCGGAAGGCTATAGGACTGTTTTTAATCTCTATGTATTTGAAAATAAAAGCCATAAACAGATTGCGGAATTGTTGGGGATAGCAGAGAATTCTTCGGCGTCGCAATTTCACAGAGCTAAAGCTATGCTTGTTCAGAAAGTTAAAGAATATAAAATATTAATAAAAGCGCAATATGAGTAATCAATGGTTAAACGATCTGCGCAGGAAGATGGAAGATCACGAAGGTGATGTTCCGGATGGATTATGGGATAACATCAAAGATGAATTATTCGATAAAGATGAGGATAAAAATATTGTTGGGCTTTTTACTGAAGCAAATAAAGCGATCGATAGTGAAGACTCAGATTCAAATAAAAAAAGAGGGGCATTCATTTATCGTATTGCCGGTATAGCCGCTGCGATTGCATTATTTTTTATTGTGGGCAAACAACTATGGGAAGTAAACAATAATGTTAAACCCAAAATTGCCAAGTCAGAAGATAAGGGTTCTGTTGAAAGTAATTCTCAGACGCCAGATAATCGCATTTCCTCATTTAACGAAAAAGGAGAGTCCGATGTTAAGGAATTTGGGCAGAAGAAATATCGTACCCCGGATCAGGATATTTTTTCAACGAATGTATATGCATATGGGAATAGGAGTGGTGTAAGAAATGTCCAGTATAGATTGATAAACGAAGGAACGGATTTGTTGGCTGGCCTGCACACACAATATGCTCCTGTAATTCAAAATCAGATTCCTGGGATTCGTGAAATGAAGAATCTTTTACCTATTAATAGAGAAGAGGAGATTAACAAACTTATTTCTGAAACGGATTTAGGGGTACAGGACAAATCATTAGCAAATACATTAAAAGAAAAAAAACAGAAGAACAAAAAGTCATGGATGCTGAGTTTACTGACAGGTAAAGCCTCATCAAACTCACAACAATTTCCGGGATATGCTACAATCAGCGGAGGTCCGTTAACTCTTGATCAGGTATGGAGTGCATCTGCTTTTTCTGAAGATCCATTTGTAAAAGTTCTTGTGGCTAACCAGAGTCAAAATGTAGAAGCAACGGTAAGGCATAAAGTTCCTCTGAATCTTGGCGTTTCTCTTTATTATAATCTGGGTAAAAAGTGGGGTATAGGGACTGGTTTAAACTATACTAAACTATCTTCTGAACTTCATTCCGGAAGCCAGTCGAACTTTGTAAAAAGTGAACAGACAATACATTATTTGGGCATTCCTGTTCAGGTTAACTACAACGTTATCCAGAAAGGGAATTTTACGGGTTATGTTACCGCAGGAGCGCTTGCTGAAAAATCCGTTGGAGGAAGCTTTAAGACACAATATATTGTTGATAATGAAGTGAATGGTGAAACAAAAGAAAAGCTTGGAAACCAGCCGGTACAGGTTTCACTAAATACAGCTTTAGGGCTGCAGCTAAAACTTGTTGACAAAATAGGCATATATGCAGAGCCCGGTATAGGCTATCATTTTAAAAACGATGGTGCTTTGAATACAATCTATAAAGAGAAGCCTTTGAATTTTAATGTCAAATTCGGAATAAGAGTATTACTTGATTGATTTGTGAGGACCGAAAAATAACAACCAAAATTAAATTAATATCTATGAAAACAAAACTAATTTTTTTATCACTGTTTTTACTTTTAAATCTCTTAAAAGTAAGTGCGCAGTGTTCATTTACACCTACCATTACCAGTCCTAGATTAGGAGCTCAATTTCCCAATAAAGTCGTGTTTTGCAACACGGAATCAGAAGTACTTTCAACACAAACTTATGGTAGTTATCAATGGTACAAACAGGCGTGGACATGGCAGTCCCCCAATACTAATCCTTGGGTTCCTATTTCTGGGGCTACCTCCCAGACTCTGACGATTAATGGTTCAAGTGATATGCTTTATTATTTTAAAGTAGAAGCTACCCTTAATGATTGTACAGCACAAAGCGCAGAAATTATGGCTGATGGATATGCCTATGCACTTCCGGCTATGATGACGACACTCACACCGGGAACTTACGAAGATATAGGTCCGGGAGAATATAATGTATGTAATGGTGCATCGGTACAATTTGATGATATTTTTCCGGTTGTGTATGGAGTTCATACATGGTACAAATGTGCACCGAGCAATATACCACCGGTTTCAGGAGATGGGTGCATCATTTCTGGAGCTACCGGAGATACTTATGTAGCGACAGAATCAGGTGAGTATGGCTTCTATGCATGTACGGCTTATTGTCCTGATCAATGTGAATTCCTGGGATTACAATCTTTTGTAAAGCTAAACTTTGGAAACTGGAACTTTTGTAATCTTGGAACCGGAGAAGTTGATCCTAAAAAAGGGAATGAAATGAGTATTTATCCAAATCCTGCGACTCAGCTTATCTTCATTGGGAAAGATTCGGATAAAGTTTATAAAGAAGTTTCTATAATTGATGCATCAGGAAGACTGGTTTTACAAAAAAAGAACCATACCTATAATCAGCCTATCGATGTAAGCAGTCTTGCTACAGGCAATTATATTATTGTTTCCAAAGATTCTAAAGATAAAATGTACAAAAATAAGTTCATTAAAAAGTAAAATATGAGTGCCCCTTTATAACTCATGTTAGTTTTTTCAATAATTGTGGAGTCGGTGCAGAATTTATTCTGCACCGGTTTTTTTATCCGGAAACAGAACCAATATAGCGTGATGAGTCCTTCTTTTTTTGTAAGAAATGAATTATATTTAACGAGATGTAATTAAAATGGGGATAGAAAAAGCAAAGCTTCACTTGAAAAAATGGAATAAGGATTCCGAAGTGATAATATTCGATACCTCCAGTGCCACGGTGGAGCTGGCTGCAGCAGCATTGAACATTAGTGGAAATAAAATAGCAAAATCTATTTCATTGTACGATGAGAATAATGATGTTATTTTAATTGTAGCCGCAGGGTACCGGAAGATCGATAATAGAAAGTTTAAAGATGAATTTGGATTAAAGGCAAAGATGCTTGCTTTTGAAGATGTGGAACCTTTGGTAGGACATCCTGTTGGTGGTGTTTGTCCGTTTGGTGTCAATTCGCAAGTGTCGGTTTTTTTAGACATTTCGCTTAAAGATTTTGAGTTTGTGTATCCGGCTTGTGGAAGTGCTAACTCAGCTATAAAACTTTCTATTTCTGAATTAGAGGTTTTATCTGGTTTCAAAAAATGGGTTGATGTTACGAAAGGCGGTTGAAAACAACAAAGGAAATACATAAATTCTTGCCAGAGTTTTTAATGATGAATATTTCATTCATTTATAAAAAATGATATATTTACATTAAAACACACTTATGCTGATCAAAATTTATGGAAGCGCAATTCATGGAGTTGCGGCACAAACGATTACTATTGAAGTTAATATTGATACAGGTGGCGTTGGCTATCATTTAGTTGGTCTCCCCGACAATGCGATCAAAGAAAGCAGCTATAGGATTTCTGCAGCATTAAGAAATGTCGGTTTCAAGATTCCCGGTAAAAAAATTACAATTAATATGGCTCCCGCAGATCTTCGGAAAGAAGGTTCCGCATATGACTTAAGTATTGCGATAGGGATTTTAGCTGCATCAGACCAAATTCTTGCTGAAAATATCCACAACTATATCATTATGGGAGAACTTTCATTGGATGGAAGCTTACAACCTATTAAAGGAATTTTACCCATTGCAATCCAGGCGAAGGAGGAGGGTTTTAAGGGGATTATTTTACCCATGCAAAATACCAGAGAAGCTGCTGTGGTGGAAGGAATTGATGTTTATGGAGTCAGTAATATCAAAGAGGTGATTGATTTTTTTAATGAAGGAATACCCATTGAAAAGGTTGTTTTGGATATAAAAAAAGAATTCCAGGAAAAAGTAAATCAGTTTCCTTTTGATTTTTCAGAAGTAAAAGGGCAGGAAACTGTCAATTCCAAAAGAAGATGATAATCCACAATTCGAAATGATAAAATAACAAATAAATTCGAAATTTCACCTTTAAAAAAGGTTTCGTATTTTGAGTAATTAATTTTTTCATATTTTAAATCAATTTAATAAATTGATTATATCTTTGATTTTCAGTGATTTATATTTCATGTTGGATAGGATAAAATTAAAAACTGAATAAAACTATGATAAAATTTTATATTTTTTGGTGGTTTTGTTTTTTTTCGTACATTTGTAATGTCTAAATAGACAGCAAAAAAAAATCTTCTTGTTGCAGCAAGAAGATGGAAGATGGTCATTGAAGGGTGAGATACTTTATAATTTGTAAAATAATGGATTTTAACACACAAAGTATTTCCCCAAATGGGAGAACAAATATACACAATAAAAGTGTATTTGACAAGGAAATCACTAATAAAAAATACAGTGATTTTGTGAAATATGCCTATACAGGCATTATAGAAGGTTATGCAAAGAGTCAGAAATATATAATTGATAACCCTTTTGAATTTTTTAATAAAAGACATCAGGCATCAACTATAAATTCGATGGTATTTGCAAATTTTTATTCTAAACTTAGTTCAGATTTCAAGGCTTTTGATATGACCTTAAAAATAAGCACTTATGGCATGACTTATTTTTTATTGGATAATAAAGCCCTATTCTGTTTTAAAGCTATGGATAAAAATGGGAAAATTAAAAATATCTCAACTGAGAGATTTGAGAACACAACAGCAGGAAATGATGTCTCATTAAAGAAGTCCGTCAGAAAAGAGTTGCAAAGAAGAGGGATTGAGCATCAACCTCCAATTTTTTATTTTGTATATATGCCTAATGAAAATGGAGGAATTACTGTAAAATTAGTTAGATTTGAAAATGATGAATTAGCTTATGAGTTAAATTTATCTGAGTATTTTATATCTGGAGAAAGCCTAGGTATAAAGTTAAAAAATCAAGCCCAAGACGGAGATTCTAAAGTTGGGTAAGTATTAATATTTCTCATCCTTCAATCATCATCTATTTATTAACAATGAGAAAAACAATATGAATGCAACAATCTTTAATAATGCAACTTTAAGATTGGCAAGAGATTATTTTGGATTAAGCCAGACAGCTTTTGGTAAAAAGATTAATACAAAACAATCTATTATTAGCAACATTGAAAATGGAGAAAGGCCTTTAGAGTTAGAGCAGATTCAAAATCTTAGTGATCAGTTTACTGCTAAATTCTTTAAAAGTGAGATAAACTTGCCGTCTCAAAAATTGTTTTACAGAAAATTAGCATCAACAAGTAAAAGCCTTGTAAGTGCATTTGAAGCGAGACTTACTTTAATATCTATGACCGTAGCTAACCTTTTAGATATTATTGATATTCCAGAAAACAAAATTCCTATAATAGATCTTGAAGATCATAATTTCAACTTTGAATACTTGGCTAGTGAAATTAGGTTAAAATTTGGAGTTTTACGAGGTCCAATTGATGACATTGTAAGCTTACTGGAAAAGAATGGAATTATTATACATTTTTTTGATTTTGATTTTATCAGTGGTGATAATAGAAATTTTGATGGAGTTAGCACTTATGTAAATGGAGTTCCACTAATTTTAATTAATAATAAAATTCCAAATTCAAGAAAAGTATTTACGATAGCTCATGAGCTTGCGCATCTAATTTTTCATTTTGACTTTATCATTCCTGAAAGCAGAAATAAAGAAAAAGAAGCTGATGCCTTTGCTGCTGCTTTTTTGGCACCTAAATCAGAGGTACAATCAGTTTTCAAAAGATTAAATAAAGAAAAGCTTTTCAGTCTAAAAAAAGTATGGAAAATGTCAGCTGCAGCTATTTTATATAGAACTAAGGATATTGGAAATATTACACAAGATTGGTATAACAAATGTATATTTTGGTTATCTCCTTATAGAAAACTAGAACCATTCGAATTTGAAATTAGTCAACCTACACTTTTAAGAAAAGTTATTAAGTTGGCTCAAGATGAAACTGATTTTTCCTTCTTAAAGCAATTGGGCTTTAAAGAAAATGTTGTTGAAGAATTATTTTCAACAATTATACCTAAAAAAACTATTTTACGGAAACTATCCATCGAACTATAACATGAAAAAAGAATATAAGCCACTCAAAGAGTGGCTTATTTATATATTAATACTATTTAGCTAGCAGAATTATCCCTTTTGTCAATTCTATAAAAAGTAGCCTTGCTGATACCAGCCTGTTTACAAGCTTTATCAATAGGAATATTTTTGTTATCATATAAATGCTTGACAAATTGATATTTTTCTAGGCTTTTTTGACTAGATCCTGTAGGCCTTCCTAAAAGTTTTTTCCTTTTTCGGGCTCCCTCTAACCCAGTCTTTGTTCTTTCACTAATTAAATTTCTTTCAAATTCAGCTACAGCCCCAAAAATCTGAATAATAAATCTTCCGTTTGCTGATGTGGTATCAAAAGCAGGTTCTGTTATACTTTTAAAAAGAACACCCTTTTGATTGAACTTTTCAATAAGTTCAATCATATTTTTAAGAGATCGAAAAATCCTATCTGTTTTATAAACTATTATGGTATCATCCTTTCTTAAATAAGAGAGCATTTCATTTAATCCTGATCTATCTTCACGAACTCCACTTGCTATGTCTGTGAAAATTTTTTCACAACCATTTTCTTTTAAGATTTCTACTTGAGTAGAAATGTTCTGTTCTGAAGTTGAAACTCTGGCGTAACCTACAGTCATAATTTTTAGTTTAAAAAAATGATCCTTTTAAGAGACAAAAAGAAATATAGAATTTTACAAATTCAGGTAGTATTATTTTCCGTCTCATTTAATTGTTTAGTAAAAATAGGTTTTTTAAAACTAATTTTAAATCCAAGTATAGTATTGCAAATCATTTTTGAAATGATTAGTTTTAGCATAAGCCTAAATACGAGGAAACAAAAATTAAGGTATGTTTCTTAATAAAAGTCAAACCTATATTGAAGATGTAAAACTCTATATAAATATTTAATCGAAAATACTAATTAAACTATATGGACTCTTTAGATAATTTATTTGAATACATTCAGAAACTACAGAAAGATGTAGATGAAAGCTTTGAAGATGTAGATTTCTATAATTCTTTTTCCTTTATAGAAATGTTTGAGAAAGAACGTGAAATAAATTTTTCATGTTATGAACTAGATATTTTTGAACAAGTAGCTATCATAAAAAAGAATCCAGACAAGAATCGTTTTGAAATAGAAATTAAAAATATTTTTTTTGATGTTAAAAAATTATACTCTCTGGACCTTATTATAGATAAAAAAAATTATCATATAGAGGGAGTTCAATTTTGTACTAGGCCTGCAAAATTTATTAAAAATGAAGAAAATAATGTTTTTGAAGGTCAAATAATCTTTTATTCATATATAACAAGCCTATGCTCAGGCGATTTTTCATTAAATTGTTTTAACAGATGTGTCATTGAAACTCCTAAATTCATTCTTTCGGATTATCTTCAGTCTAATAGTTTTAGATTTGAAGGAAGCTTAAGAGCTACAGGGAATTTTCGTTTTACTTTTAATAAACAGGAGTTTAGAATTATAAATTTTAATAATGGAAAAAGTGATTATATAATAATAGATTCATTAGACATGATAAATCATAATGAATTTCAATTAATTGTTAATTCAATTCTGATTTGTGTTGGTTTTATTACCACGAACTATTATCAAAATGAATGTTATTATTTTCAATCAGCACAAGAAAATTTCCTTAATCCAGATGTATATTATAAAACATTGAGTAAATCTATTCTGCCAGAAGCTAATTATAATCCAATTTATAGAAATCCTTATGAAGATGAATTAATAGTTTTCAATAGAGAAAATTTCGAAAGTTTAATAGGTCATGTTTATAGAAATGACGAATTTAATTATCTGATTTTATTATTTATAGAAGCTAATAATGCTACATTAACATTACAGCCTGCAGGATATTCAGTTGCACTTGAAAAGCTTACAAATATTATTGCATTGGAAAACAATAATTTACAGCCCATTGAAGATAAGAAAAAAGCAAGAATTTTTATTAAAAAATTGAATGCGGTTTTAGAGGACTGTAAAAATTTTATTGATGAAAATGGTTCACAAGATGCTTTCCAAATTTTACAAAAAAACATTCAGAATATTAATAAACCAACAAATAAAGAGAAACTATTAAAACCATTTGAAATATATAATGTTTGTTTAACAAAAGAAGATAAAAAAGCTATTGGTGCTAGGAATGATTTTTTACATGGAAGAACCTTGCGGGGTGAAGATAATAAAATTGCACAATTAGAAATATTCGAAACTTCTTTAAGGCTTAATAAAGTGTTAAATATGCTTATATTAAAATATATAGGGTATAAGGGAAATATGATTAATTATGTTAAATATTATGAAAAGATATTAAGAAAGAATATTGAGGAAGATTTATTTGTAAATCTGAATTGATACTAGTATCTAAAGTTGTATTATAATACTTTTATCAAGTATTTTCATATATTATTGAAATGTTACCATAATCTCAAATAAAATACTACAAAAAATAACTTTTTCGGTATAGTGGTCAATATTAATTTTAATTAATATCTTTAATTATTTATCAATAAAATATTATTAAATAACCATGGATATAAACAAAATTAAAATGTTGACATTAAGAGCATTAATGTCAGAAGAGTTTCTTATGCATTCCTTAGTTCTAAAAGGAGGGAATGCTTTACAACTTGCATATGAAATAACAAACAGAGGATCTATAGATATTGATTTTTCAGTAGAAAGAGAATTTACAGAAGAAGAAATAAAGAAAATGCCTATAGTATTAGATATGATACTTGATAGAGTATTTCGTAAAGAAAACTTAAAAGCGTTCGATATTAAATTTGAATTAAAGCCAAAGAACAATGTTATTCCTGAATGGAAAGGTTATATCATATTATTTAAGCTTATTGAGCTAGATAAATTTATTGAATTTGGGGATGATATCGATAGCATTAGGAGAAATGCTATTTCTGTTCATGATAATAGTTCCACACAATATTCGGTGGATATTAGTGCTTATGAATATGTAGAAACAGCAACAACAAAAGAGGTTGAAGGTATTCTTTTAAGAGTTTATACTTTGGAAATGATTCTCCTGGAAAAGATTAGAGCATTGTGTCAAACTATGCCTGAATATAAAGAAATTGTACCTAGTGCCAAAGAAAAACAAAGAGCTAGAGATGTATATGATATATATACTATATATAGTCAAGCAGAATTAAATTTAGAAGAAGATATTCTGAGGGAAATTTTCAAAGCGAAGCAAGTACCTTTATCATTAATTAATAAATTGGAAAGTTTAAGAGAACATAACAGAGATGACTGGAATAGAGTTATACAGACTGTTTCTGCGGATGAAGAATTAAAAGAGTATGATTATTATTTTGACGAGTTATTAAAAATAGCCAGTCAATTTAAAGACCTTTCGGAATAAATAGCTTCCACTTGCTATTATAATCTTTGTGCAGGATATTATATGTTAAATAAAAGTCAATGTCTGAATCCATATTAAGAAATGGTTCATAGTCTTTTTCATTATATCCTGCTTTTTCCAAATAAAAGCCGATGACTTTATGATATGGATAAGTAAAATCCATTTCTACATAATAATCAAATAATTTCTGTGTATCTAATTTATCTTTAGCTTCTTCAAAAGATTGGAGAACTTGAGTAATCCCACCAGCATAGAAAGGTCTTACAGAAACATCGATTAATGTTCTTTCGATATTTGATACTAAATATTTGTTTCTAAAAGGTTCTATTCCTAAGAGATTATGGTTTTGACCATTAATGAAATTAATTGTAAACCCTTTATATTTTCTTTTATCCTGAGTTATTCTGGGAGTCTTACTAAAGGCGATGTCAACATTTTCTTGAATTAAGAATGTGTCATTTTGATGACGTAACCCTTTTCTCTCCCAAGTTAGATATACCTGCTTAGGAAGTTGTATTGTTAAGTTATGTATCGCTAATGCAGAGTAGTGGCTAAAAAAAGCAGATCTAGATCGAGTTGATGCAATATCATATTGATCAATTTTACTATCTTTTAGATAATAGAATTCAGAATTTGATTGACCTTGAAGTCTATTTTGAACTATATAATGTTCAAGAAGAAATTCTTTAATTTTTTTTCTTGAAGCACTTTTAATTCCTTTAATTTGTTTAATTGATGAAACTAATCTTTCAAATTCTTCTGTTGTAAGCACTTTATAATCATTTTCTTCTAAAGCATCTTCAATTTCAACAGTATATTTTTCGAATTTAGCCATATATTTAATTATATAATAATTGCATATATGCAATTATTATGGGGCAAAGTTAGTTATTTTTTTTGACAAAGTCAAATTTATTTCTGTTTAAGTAATTAATTGCATATATGCAATTAATTACTTACTGTGAAGGTACGAATTTTTATTTAAAAAGTCAATAATGATATGAATAGCAATTAGGAAAAGAGAGAAAATTAGTTTTTGTAATAATAATAATTGCATATATGCAATTATTATGAAGCAAAGTTACATTTTTTTTTCGACAAAGTCAATGATTATGAGTGAAAAACAAAAAAAAAGACATTATTTAACCTTTAAAAATTAATTTCTCTATTATACTAATTGCATATATGCAATTAGTATGATGCAAAGTTAAAGTTTTTTTTTGACAAAGTCAATAGTATTATATGATAATATTTTTATTAAAGACAATTTTTTTGAATGGCTCAATTTTTTTGATATTTTTATCATTACCTATTGTAATTCACAAGATGTTACCAAAAATTGCACAAAGACTTCCTAAAAAGCTCAGGCTTCCTGATTGGGTATATGAAGAAGCCGATAAAGTAGACTTTAAAAATAAATTTTGGTTTATTTCATGGCTTGGCAGAAGCTATTATATTAATGATGTTATTTATAGAGAGGTTTATATTACGTTATGTAATAATACTTATTTTAAGTTTCAAAAAAATTTGAAAACATTCTGTATCCCTTTTAGAGAAGAATATACAATTAGGCATAGACAAGGTAATTATTATGAATACTTAGGAGATTTTCTACAATCAGCTCATAATCATGAAAAGATTAATATTGTAAAAGATATTCTTATTAATCGAATACATAATGGAACAATACTAAATATTGAGAATACACTAGGAAACGGAAAAACATTTTACCCATTGCTTAATTCCCGGCTTTACGGAGATGTACCATGTTATCAGGTTGATATAGAGAATTTGAAATTTATAATACCGTTTAACGTAATACAGGCTTATTTTTACTCGTTATCCTCTTTAACTCTTTATTATTTAATATATGGAGTTTTTATTCCGGGTATAGTAAAACCATATGAATTTGATGATTATGCAGTTGTTGCTTATAGGTCATCACTCATCAATAAACCAGAGGCAAGAATATTAGGCAAATTTTACTTCTTGAACAAAGGTGATATTAAAAGGCTGTATAATATAAGACGAAGCTTTTTAAAGGAATTGTTTGATAAACAGAGAAATAATAAGGATTTAAAGTCTTACATACTTTACTCATTGCCCTTTGAAAAAGATGCTATAATAAAAATGGATCTTCATTATCATCCCGTTGATAAGGATGGTGTAATTAATATGGTTTATGCTATTGACAATGTATCATTACCTTCCGGTGAAGCATTGTTTGAGGTTGAGAATTTTATCTTAGATGATCAAGATGCAGCTTTGAAAATTGAAGATGAGAATGCAAATGAAATAATTCAAGGAACAAGCGTGGGATATAATCATAATAATAATGGAGAACTTGTAGCAGATACACTTTATACAAATAATGAAGCTATTCTGGATGTTATTGTTAATGATGAAGGACCTAAGTTTTTGGAATCTCCAAATATTACAGACGCTATACCAACAGTTATTAAAAATAATACAAGCTTTGAAAATAGTTTTATTAAACATATCAGAGATTATGATGAACTAACATCTAATCATAGTAATGATAGTGACACAGGTCTTGTAAATTTGATTTCTGGTATTTCTGAGAATTCTGATTACATGCGTATTATCTTATCAGCTTTTGATCTTTTAGAAAAAGATAAAGATTTTGCTTGTGATTATATTTATTTGAAAAGACAAGGTAATAGCGTTTTTTCTTATGATCCATTAAATTTTACAAAAAATGGTTCCATTGTCTTTTTTAGAATTGAATATCAATATCAACAATATTGTATTATAGCAAGTAATAACGAATCAAAGAGGATAGGAATTATAAAATATATTGGGGAAGGTGGTTTTGACTCAGAACATGATGAAGGGTTAAAAAATGGAATAATAAAAGTAAGAAGAGACCATAAATCTAATTGGTCATTACTAAAAACATCAAAATTAAAACTCTACAATTTTATGGTTGTAGATTCGCTTAATAAAATTAAAAGAGAAACTTTTGAAGATAGTGTGGAAAGCCTTTATAATCGAATAGCTAAAGGGATTAAAGATCTAACAGGGAAATAAGCCAATAGTCTATATCTTTATTGTAAATATTAAGATATGATTTAGTCAAGTTAAGATCCTTTGGTAAATTTTTAGCTATAGTAAAATCTTTTATGAATTTATAAATAATAGGAAGAGTTTCCTTCCTTTCTTGTAAGGTCCAAAAGCCAGTTTCCTCTTTTATCGGGAGGGAATTAAAATTATATGTATTTGCTAAAAGAATATTTAATTTCTGATTAAACTTATTTTTTCTGGTACCTCTAGCTGTTCTACATAATAATATAAGCCCATTAATGAATGAAAATGAATAGTTTGTATAATAATTAAACCCCTTATCCAAAGTCGAATTTATAAAACTTTGATATTCCATTTCTAAAGGTGTAGCCTTTTGAGGGGCAAAATTAGATAAATCCATTTTACAATACCAACATAGTGAAAATATAAAGGAAAGGTCCGGAATAGATTGATTTCCGCTACTATAAATAAGATGGTAAGAGATTGGCTTTTGACAATTAGGACATCTGTCAATTAATGATGATTGACATTTGGTACAAACGATGGTGGAAAATAATCGCCATTCTTTTTTATAATAAGGATTTGTAGATAAACATTTGGGGCAACACATAGTACCAAATCTTTTTCGCTTTCTATTGTTTAATCCTAAACTTAAAATATGGCTTTTTCTATTTGAATAATTATTAAAATAAACATCATTATATGAAGTGAGAAATAATCTATCAATTTCTTTGCTAGATAGTGGAGTATGATTTAATAAAAAATTGACAACATAGTCCGGTTTAAGGTAGTCGATATCTCTTCCAAAAATTGGTGCATTATGACCAAAATTATGCTTTATAAAGGTTAATGGTTTTACGCAATGATTAATGGCTAATCGACAATACCATGAGCTAAATAGTTCGTCAGTTTCAGGATTAATATATGCAGGAAATATATTCTTTTTGAATTTTTTAATGTAAACCATCAAACAAAATATCTTTTTTTTCTGTCTTGAGGTGAAATATAATCAATATTCAGTATTATCTCTTTAGTTATTTTTTCTTCTCCACTTTTAATAGCTTCAATACTACAAAGTTCAAGTATTCTTGCAACTTCTCCAATCAGACCATCACTCATTACAAGAAGTTTCATTGTCATCGAATTTTCTGTGAGCATTGATTCCTTTTTTAATGGAATTAGAGCTTCAAAACTTGCTAAGAGACGCTTAAATTCCATATCATTAGACCACTTGGGTAAAACTCTTGGTTCAAAGCGATTTGCTAATTGATGATCACTTTGTATGACATTGAAAGCAAGCATTGTTCCTGCACATATAATGGGTATCTGTAAGTCATTTGATAAATGCTTAATAACATTTAAAAATTTTCTTTGTTTTGTTGGTGTACCTGCTAATACATGATGAATCTCATCTATTATCAATGCCTTTGTTTGCAATTCTGTTAACATCTTTTTTACACGTAAATATCTTAAATCCAGTTTTTCAGATGTCTTATATGGTGCAAAAATATGTTCTAAAATTGCATTGTAAAATCTTCTTTCATCGGGTTCTGGTGGTGCTTGAACCATGATTACTGGGTTTATTACGTTCCCAGTTTTTTCATCATAAGATGCCTCATATCTTTGGTTAAATTTATTAAGAATGGCAGTTTTTCCGTTATTAGATTCTCCTACAAGCAAAATGTTGGTCATTCTAGTGCTTTTAGGATAAATCAATAGTTCATCCATTCTATTAATAATTTTAGTTGCTTGGCTGTATCCAATCCATTTTGGAAATCTACAAGACGAGATCCTTTCGTGTTCGGTTGCCCGTTCAACAAATTCTCTAGTATTTTTTGTTAAATGTTTCATCGTCTAAATCTTCAAAGGGTTTAATTATCTCATTATCTTCAGGTATAAAATTATTCAAGTCAATTTTTGAGGTATTGTTTTCATTTCTATAGTCAAAGGATTTAGGCTCTCTTCTTTGCCTTTTTGTTTTCAAAACGGACTTATTTTCAATATTTGTCAATTCTTTGAATGCTTCAAAAATATTTTCTTCAGTAATTTCCTTATTTCTTTCTTTAACTTTTTTAAGAGAATCTCTATACTCCCATAAAGAAATAGCTGGATAAGTAGCATTTCTGAATGGAATATCAAAATATTCTTCTGTTACTGGATCTAGAAAATAAATTAAGCTTATATCTCTAGGATCTCTCTTAAAAATATAACCTTTATTGTTATCTTTTTTATGGATGTATGGTCTTAAAACATCAGCATAATAATATAGATGGTCAATAACTACTCCGTATTCCTGAATAGAGCGAACAACATAAGGCATAAAATCTAATCTTGTTCTTCTAATATCATTTATTCTAGGAAGGATACCCCGACCGGGTATATTTTCATTACCCATTATCCCATCTTCATATTTTTTTAATGGAGAAATTCCAAGTGATGAGTGAGTTCTTGTATGATAGATTTTTGTAATATAGGTTATTAGCCAACGTTCAAGCTCTGATAAAGTTAGAGATGAATTTTCTTCACTTTTATAATTTTTCCTTTCTTGTTCATTTGAAAATGTAGTTCCGGGAAGGTTATGTATTTCTGAAGCAAATGTACCAAGCAACCGTTCTATATGTCCTCCATAATGTGGTGTTGCAATTGGTCTGTATTTTAAAGATATTCCATAGTTATCACATGCATCCCTTAACATTTTGCCATGGAACTCTTTAGCGTTATCTAAATGTAGAGAATCCATTACTCCCCAACACGGCCAATTTGCAGAAACTCCGATTCTCTCTAGCCATAGTTCTTTAGGAAGAATTGAATTCGAAATACACATTCCAGTACCAATTGCTCCTGGTGGATCATAAGATAGGTAGAGGCCAATAACCATTCTGCTATATATATCTATAGCAACTGTAATCCAAGGTCTTTTATAGGCTTTCCTCTCTAATTCATCAACTAATATTATATCTAATAGAGTATGGTCTATTTGTACGATTGATAGAGGAAAGGTTGCTTCCTCATAATTTGATTTTATAGGTTCATATTTATAACGTGCCTCCTTTATCCCTAATCTTTTTTTTATTTTTTCTTCATCTGATATTCCCTTAATCCTGCTTCTAATAGTATTGTCATGAGGAGAAGGAATTCCTAAATCATGACATGCTATTTTTACTTCTCTAATGACTTTCGTTATTGATCTCCTATTCTGATTTAAATAAACTGAATTTATTTTGTCAGAAATAATTTCTTCCTGTTTATTAGTAAGCCTACTTTTGCCTTGACCTCCAGTTTTTCTCTTTCCAGCAAGAGAAGCTACAGTTTGGCCATTGTCATAAAATTTTAGCCACCTGTATATTGTAGGAACACTAACATTATTTTCAAAAGCAATACGATTTATCAATGAAAGATCACCTCGATTGGAAAGTATGGGCTTTATAATATTAAAGCGGGCTTTAGCCTTTTCCCAATCTTTATCAGTAAGTATTTCCATGGGAATACAGCTTGAATCTGCGAATGGAGTTATGTCTTTTAAAGATACAGTATGGATTATATTAGAATGAATTTCAGAAATAGAAACTTTAGATGTACTTATTATTTTGATAATAATACATTCTTTGTTATCATAAATGACCTTTTCACCCTTTGAAATATATGTTCTATTCATGTTTATCCCAAATTATAGTTTTGAGCGATAGCTTTTCCTCTTTATTAAAATTAAGTAAATTACAGTTAATTAAGTACCAAGTAACATAGAGAATTTCTGCTTTTCTTTCAAAAGTTTTTCCAACTTCTTCTAATAATTGACTGACAGTCAGTTTTTTGAATTTATCGACTATTGTAAATATTGTCTGAATATCCATATCATTAATAAACCTTCCTTTGTGGTAGTAATTACTTAAAAATTTATAATTAAAAAGAAGATTTGAGTCTATGTCTCTATAATGTAGCATGCTAAATTTGATCGTATTTTTTCGAAGTGTTTTTTCAATTTCTAAAAGCTCTGAAGCTTCTTTAGTGCCAACATTTAATATGATTAATTCTTCTTTATCATTTTTATATTTTACATAATAATCAGGAACAAATTCTTTAATTATATTTTTAAAGAAATAGTTAACCTTGAAGGGCTGTTCACAATAACTTATGATATTATCATCTTTTTCTAAAATGTGCATGTAATCTTTTACTATTTGATGAGTTACTTTCTTTTCAGAGGTTTTCTGAATAATGAGCGAGTCTGTATTTATAAGATATTTTGTTAAATCAATCTCATAAGTCTTTTTTGAACTTATTATCACCATGTATTATAATTTTAATGGCGTAGATGATTTATTAAGATCAGAATTATCACTTTCTTTTGTAAAGAATGAGGATATTTGTTCAAATTTTATCATCTACTTTACAAATTTACAGGGGGAAGCTATCCACAGCCAGGAGAGATATCCCTCGCACATAATGGTGTTTTATTCCTTGATGAAATGCCTGAGTTCAAAAGAACAGTGCTTGAAGTGATGCGACAGCCCTTAGAAGATCGTGAGGTTACCATTTCAAGGGCAAAGTTTACAGTAAACTATCCCTCGAGCTTTATGCTTATTGCATCGATGAATCCAAGTCCTAGTGGATATTTCCCTGATGATCCTAATAATACTTCATCCCTTGCGGAAATGCAGCGTTATATGAATAAATTATCAGGCCCTCTTTTAGATCGTATTGATATCCACATAGAAATCCAAAAAGTTGAATTTGAGCAATTAACTGAAAAGAGAAAGGGTGAAAAAAGTGAAACGATCAGAACAAGGGTACTGAAAGCCAGAGACATCCAACAGGCCAGATATCAAGATTTAGAAATTAGTTACAATGCGCAAATGGGCTCGCGACAAATTGAGCAATTTTGTGCTTTAGATGAGGTTTCATTTGCTCTGATAAAACAAGCGATGGACAAGCTGGGGTTGTCCGCAAGAGCGTATGACAGAATTCTGAAGGTTGCACGGACAATTGCAGATCTTGACGAATCTGAGAATATTCTCTCACATCATATTTCTGAAGCCATACAATATAGAAGTTTGGATCGGGAATTTTGGAATGTTTGATATGGACTTATATGGGGTAAAAGCCTTCATCAATTTTATATTGTAAATGCATCATACTGATATGCAAAATCTGTATGTTTAGTAAATGTTCTCTTCAACCGGTAAACAGAATAATTTATCTTTTTTTATTACAATAAGATCATCAAAATAAAAACTTGCCTCAACATTCTTAATCTCGGCTAATTTTTGACCTTCTTTATTTTTGCATGTAAGTGTAAAGGAATGGGGAAGAACTCTTTTTAAGGTCCATATTTGAGTTTCGGAATCGGAATGAGGCTGCTCATCCAGTATAAGATCAAATAGCCACAAACAGTCTTCAAAATTAACCATATCATTAATCCCTTCTGTAAATTGGTATTCCTCCTTATAGTCGTGTAAATCCTGAGCAACTGAATAAACATTATATAACTCATTCGCTGAGTTTCGACGAATATTGTGTTTGTTGTTCATGGTTTTAGTTTTTGTTATGGAAGAAGGTTTAAATTGACGGAAAGATTCAGATGCTTCAAAATGTTTGTAGTAAGCATGTGATGGTTCAACGAAATTTTTCATGTTTTTAGAATTTTATTTTAATTTTGTTTTATATCTTTGCACAAATATAGTCAAAATTTAGACCAAAATAAAATAAAAATGGACAAAATAACAACCATAAAAGAAAGAATCCTATTTTATTTGGAGGAAAAGAGCATTAAAAAGGAGTCTTTTTACAGGGAAACAGGGATGTCCGCTTCTAATTTCAAAGGAGCAGGACTAAAAAGTGACCTTGGTATTGATAAGGTTGTTAAAGTTTTAGAGGTGTATCCGGAGCTGAATGCTCACTTACATTGGCTTATAAAGGGAGAGGGGGTATTGGATTTAAGTAATTCAGAGAAAGTATATGAGGTTGAAGAACAAGAATTACAACCTGATCATATGTTGAAGAGTAAAGATTTTAATGAAGATATAGGTGACCTATTAGCTAATATTTATGCCCAATACAATACACAGGATAAAAGCTTGCTGTTCATCCAGAACCAGATATCGAAAATGGAAAAGAAACTGGAAGCCTCTATCGCTAAGCAAAGCAAATATTTGGAAAGAATTTTAGCTCAGGTCGAGGAAAAAGAATCAAGATCAAAGTAAGCTAGTTCTTGTTTACGATGATTTTTTCAGATCCTGATAATAATGTTTTAGTTCGGGTACTGAGAATGAGATAGCCGAGTTCGTTAGTAAAAAGCTCCAAATCCTGCATAGTACCAATAAATCCATTATTGATCTCTTTTTTTACCAATCTCATTTTTTCAAGATATTGCTCTTCGGACAAAATTTCCGCAATGTAATCCTCCCAAAGTTTATCACTAAGAGCAACAAGAATTTTTAAACTTTCTCTGTGATTACTCATTTTTTGTGATATCGTTACGTTTGTATAATATGGAAGAAAACCTTTCTAAGGTACTATTGTTAAATTTATCAATAACACTTATTTCTCTATAGTAGTTGTCTAATCGATAGATAAGATAAACAATTATAGCAATAATGGCGATAATCGCTATATCAGCATATCCGGAAATTATATTTTTATTGAAAAATATAAACTTAATATAGGTCGCTAAGTGAAAATATCCGGAAACAAAAACCACATAGAAGGTATATCTATGAGCTTTGAATAATCCTCCTAATGCAAGGAGGATTATGCACGATGGGATTGATAGAAAATAGATTGCTGAATCTAAATCCAAACGCCTTTCGCCGGCATTATTTGCCAGCTGGACATTAACATCAATAAAATAACCCACAATATTATTCAGAAAAGGTAAGATCGCCGAAATCAACACGAATGCAGACATCGTAATCTGAATAATCAGCTTACTTAGGCCTATCCGGCTTTGTCGGGTCGATTGTGTCGGCGGTACTGTTGCTTGTTCCATCTTTTGAATCTGGCTCATTTGGTGTTTCTACTGGTTTTGTTACGGTATCGCTAACGATTTTTACATTTTTTGCCGCTTTTAAATCTGCTTTTGTGCCTTCCGATTGTAAAGCGGGAGCGTCTTCATTACTTCTGTCATCACATGCTACCAAAAGGGTCAGCAATGCGATCCCGGATAAAATTAATTTTAAGTTCATAACAATATATTTTTTTTAACAACTTAAAGATAAGTCTTAAAACTTAAATTTAGCTTAAAAAAAATAGACTAATTCTTTTCATTGTGTAATGATAATAAAATTTTCTGTTATAAAAACCTTATATCACTGCGTAATGAAATCAAAAATAGTAAATAAATATTTACATTTTGCTATTTTTTAATAAAATTTTTATTTTAAAATAAATTAACTGTTTTTATTTTTCTTAAATAATCTTTTTTTAGCAATGCATATTATTGCTGAAAATTTAACTCCCTCATCTTATTTGTAACGATCTCGTATTGTCTTTATTCTATAAAACGGCGTAAAAATCACAAAATTTTATGGTGTGTAGAGGGAACTCAATCACTTATTTATTTCATTAAATGGTATAAAAAAAGCCGTGAGAGAATCTCACGGCTTTTAAAATTTTAAAAAAAGATTATTTATTCTTTTTGGTAGATTTTACATGTTCAGCTTTTGCAGGACGGGTTTTAGTATCAGCTGGAGTGTTTTCACTTCTTACCAGCTTCAACTCGTCAATTAATCTTCTTGCGCCAGCATACTTATCGATAGTCCAAAGAACAAAACGTACGTCAACGTTGATTGTTTTTTGCCATTCCTGTTCAAAAACAATATCACCACTTAAAGCTTCACTGTTTCCATCAAATGCGATCCCTATAAGGTTACCGTCACCATCGATTACCGGAGACCCGGAGTTTCCGCCTGTAATATCATTATTAGAAAGGAAATTAACTGGCATGTAACCGGCAGCATCAGCATATTGACCGAAGTCCTTCATGTTGTAAAGATCAATTACTCTTTGAGGAAGATCAAATTCTTCATCACCTTTTTTATATTTTCCTACCAAACCGGTCATGTCAGTATAATAGTTATCTGTAACACCGAAGTAGTTTCTGTCTGTTCTGATAGGTAATTTGTCAACAGTTCCGTATGTTAACCTCATAGTAGAGTTAGCGTCCGGATAGAACTTTTTCTCAGGCATGGATTTCATTAAACCTGCTAAGAAAAGTCGATTGTTTTTAGCAAAGAAATCATCAACTTTTACAAACTTTTCAACTGCGATCTTTTGATCTTCAGCAAGGCTATTTGCTATTTTCCAAAGCGGATCTGAATCAAGTTTTAATGCATCCGGATTTAAAATAAAGTTAGTTACCGAGGTTTTATTGGCAAAAATAGATGAATAGGCTGTATTGGATAATGTTTTAGCATTTAATCCTAATATAGTTGCAGATGCCACATCCGGATTTTTAACTCTTGCCTGATAAAGGCTTACCATAGCAGCAAGCATTTCCCCTTCCAATGATGGGCTGAAATTATCATAAATTGATTTTACCGCAGCTTCTACTTTTGGTTTCATGGCAAGTCTTCCCTGCATATCTTGTCCTGCATAGGTCTTAAGTAAAGATCCTAATTGATAGGCAACGCTGATATATTTTGAGTTTCTGGAAAGTTGTGACATATAATTTCTTTCAACATTTCTCTCGGAAACCTGTTTGTAGTAGGCCTCAATATCTTCTAAAACTCCATCATATTCTGTATTTCCAGGTTGTGCAGACCACTGTCTGTAGGTTGCTTCGATCTTTTGTTTATCTGAGATTGTCCCATTTTTGATAACAGCATCAATAGTTCCTTGTCTGTTTTTCCAGTAATTAGCAACCGAAGCATACTGGGAAGCGTAATTCAACTGAGTAGCTTTATCTTTATCCATGTACTTTTTCATTACATCCATTGCTACTTTAGAAGCTTCTACCCAAGCCGGATAGTCCTTATCTACCATTTGCTGAATTCCATAAGAAGTTAAATAACGGTTTGTTCTGCCTGGGTAACCAAGGATCATAGAGAAATCTCCAGGCTTAATTCCTTTAAGAGAAACCGGTAGGAAATGTTTAGGCTTTAAAGGGGTATTGCTTGGAGAGTACTCAGCAGGGTTTCCTGCTGCATCAGCATACACTCTGAAAACCGTAAAGTCTGCTGTGTGTCTAGGCCATTCCCAGTTATCAGTATCACCTCCAAATTTACCTAATGATGAAGGAGGTGCACCTACCAATCTTATATCTTTATAATCCTGATAAACGAAATAATAAAACTCGTTTCCATTGAAGAAATCTTTTACTACTACTGTATACTTCCCGTTTTCAGAATTCTCAGCCTGAATTGCTTTAGTTTCAGCATCAATTATGGCTTTTCTTTCCTCACCGGTCATTTTGTTATTTAGTTTAGAATTGATTCTTTGCGAAGCATCATCCATTCTTACTAAAAATCTAACGTATAGATTCTTAGCATTGAATTCGTCTTTTTGCTTCATGGCCCAGAATCCATTCTTCAGATAGTCTTTTTCCGGAGTAGAAGCTGCTGCAACAGCACCATAACCACAGTGGTGGTTTGTGAAAATCAGTCCTTTATCAGAAACAATTTCACCGGTACAGAAGCCTCCAAAACTTACAATAGCATCTTTTAAACTAGAATTGTTTACGGAATAAATTTCTTCTGGAGTTAAATGCAATCCTTCTTTTTGCATATCAACACCATTTAATCTTTTAATGAGCATTAGCAGCCACATACCTTCATCCGCTCTCATCTGGGCAAAGCCCAATAAAAAAGTGAATAGTAGAAATAGTCTTTTCATTTTATAAAATAATTTTGTGTCGCTAATTTACTAATTTTTACGATATTCCGGCCGTGATTGGTATGAAAATGGAAGGATAGGCTGCATGAAAAAAATATTTATAAGTCTATTAGGAGTATTGTTTTTAGGAATGATGATTAATTGTTCATCAGTTCCGGGTGAAAACCTATCAGTTCAAAGAGAATGGATGCTTATATCTTTTGGGAAATTTGATAAAGAAGAAATGGTTAAAAGCCGCGCGGGAATTAACCTTACAGGAGCAATGGAAGGAGAAAAGATTCGTGGAGGGGCATTCATGGGGTGTAATAAAATGTTTTTTACCGGAGAGTTCAGAAAAAATGGGAAAATGAAGATTTCCGGAGTTGGAAGTACAATGATGGCTTGTCAGAATATGAAACTTGAGCGAGCGTTTGTTAATAGCTTTGAAAGGATTACGCGGTATTCAGTGGAGGGTCATTTTCTTTCTTTGTATGATGATAAAGGTATAGTGATGAAGTTTGTTGCCTCAGATTGGGATTAACAGTAATTTTTTTGAAAAATGTACAGATAAAATAAGTCCGCTAAGTAGCGGACTTATTTCGGTTATTAGTTTCTAGGAATAGTTTTTTTTATTTCTTCAAGTGTTGCCGTATTAGAAAGTCCCGTAACGGTTATTTTCTTATTAATAGGTTGACTTGCTTTACGTGAACGCCGATTAGGAATTGTTGCTAAGACCTCATCAAAACTAGCTGTATTGGGAAGTAATTTTCCTGGATTGTCCGATGTGTTTTTAGGTTTTAGATTTTGTTTTTTAACTTCAAGTCCATAATCTGATACCAGCCCGCTGTGTGGAGGATTGTTTTTATTATACTGCTCATAATCTTTAATGAGCTTAGCTTCCTGTACCTTTGCATTTTTTAAAATAAGGGCCTGATCCTGCGACTCAGAAGTTTTATTTTCCTGGGCATATATACTTAGTCCTGATAATAATAATGCGATGATATATAATGATTTCATAATTTTTTATTTAATGTTTACAAGTACTTTAATTTTTGCAGTTTCGCTCTGATTGTAATCCTGGAGAGCTTTTCCGATTACCTGTCCAATTCTGACTTTTTTGAGATTTGCTTTCATGGCAACTCCTGGTTTTGAAGAGGTTACTAAAAGGTCTCCTCTTTTAATTTTTCCTCCTTCAAGACAAACCTTTGTGGGGATCACTCCGATAACTCCCATGGGAACTTTTCCGGACAGATCTGCATCGATATTTTCTTCAGTCAATAAAACCCCGGGTTTGGTTGCATAAACTCCTGCTACAAGTGTAGAGTAGGGCTTTGAGGACTTTTCTATCGTTCTGTCAGAGTCTGTTGAAATAACTAAAATGTCGCCGGGCTCATATTCAGAAACATTTCCTTCCACATCAAATGCTTCTGCAACGTCTGCACCGCTGTTTTGTGTTCCGCCATTAAAAAAACCTCTTCCTGCTTTATTGATCCGGGCTACATTAACTGATGCACTTTGATAGACAGAAATATTACCAGATGGGCCCTGATGATTGACAAGAAGTGTGGAGCCGGTACCAGTAGTGGTTATGTGTACAACAGGTTGTCCGTTGGCATTATTAAAATTAGCAAATCTACCGGCCTTACCTGTTCCAAAATTGGGAATAAAACCTGAGATCGCATTACCTGTTCCGTCGCATGATGCTTCTATACCATCGCCGCTACCACCCGCATTGGCGGTAATCCCGTTTCCATTCCCTTCCGTAAGGGCTAATACAGCCGGCCCATTTCCACTGGCATTTGATGAATAAAATAAGCCTCCATAGCCACCGGTTCCTGATGAAAGACCAAAAATACCTGCAGTACCGAAATTAGCAAAAATGGAATTCACTTCACCTTTTACTGCCGGTGAGGTACCGGTTGTGCGATCCACCTTGAAGTTTCCTGCAGTACCATTACCAACAGTTTTCACAGAGATTACTTCGGTATCATTGTCTTCATTGAAAATTTCAAATCTACCGGCACGCCCGGTTGCAAAAGATGGAACCCATGCGTATAAAGCATTTCCGTTTCCATCAATATTTGTTTCCACACCATTACCGTTTTTGCCGGCATTGGCAGTGATTGCATTTCCATTTCCATCGGTGAGTGCCACCAGGGCCGGACCGTTTCCGGCCGTATTAGAAGCATGGAATAAGCCTGCGAAACCTCCGGTCCCTGAGGATATTCCAAAAACACCGGCAGCTCCAAAATTGCCGAATATGGTTTTTACTTCACCTCTTACGGCAGCGGCGACACTATTGGTATTATTAACGAGGAATGAAGAAGCATTTCCTTGTGTGTTATCAGGAATATTTCCATTTCCGTTGGTTTCGATTTCAAGCGTATTATTTTCATTGGTTTGATTGAAATTTTCGAATCGGCCAGCTCGACCTTTACTGTTGTTGAGTCCAACCTGGCCTAAAACACCTATCGCTGTTCCGGTACTATTTGTTGCAATAAACCCCCTCACGCCATATCCTCCACCATCATTTCTTCCGACTACAGCACCAGCTATATCACTTGTTGTTCTTCCGACCACGGCTTCTCCGTTGCCGTTGTTATCACCTACAACACCTGCAGAGGATACTTGGCTTGTAATCCCATGTAGGGCAAAACCAGCTCCTGAAGTACTTCTCAATCCCGCACCGGTTCCTGTCGTAGAAATATTGACAACCGTTCCGTTACCCGCCGTTGAGGCAATAATCGCGCTGTTGGCATTGGAATTATTAGTTATTGAAATATTAGCAGCAACCCCGTTTGTACTTATTGCGGCAAGTCCTGTTCCTGCGTTGCTGTTTGCATATACACCGTATCCATTTCCCGATGCATTTCCATAAACACCCAGTCCATTAGGAGTAACTCCATATACTCCCCATCCGCTTCCGTTCTGACTGCCCCAGACCCCCACTCCTAATCCTCCTGTGCCATTATTGATTCCCCGGACTCCCGAAGAAAATCCACCGGCAGAAGTACTGGTTACAACACCCCTTATTGAAGCGATACTTGAAGTTGTTGTATTGTTGGTGCCTTCAATGGCTGCTCCATCACCATCATTGGTTAAAGCAAAAAGACTGGCTGTGTTATTTACGGTAGCTGAATATGGAAGGGTAAAGCTTCCGCCACCGCCTCCTGCAGATTTTGCGTACATGGCATAAGGAACGCTGAGAAGTTGGCTGGTGCCTGATATCGTATAGCTGGTTCCACCTGACGGATCTGTTTCTGTTTTCAAATAATAATTTCCAGTGGTCCAGTTAATCGCGGCAAATGTCCCAGTAAGAACAGTTCCTGTACCTATTTCAAGGCTGATTAAACCATTGGCATTGGTATTTCCGGTCAACCTTTCTGAGTATACCACTGGGCCTGCGGCTGAGCCTTGAAGAACACTTACTTTTACTGCAATACTCTGATTGATGATCAGTTGTCCCGAAAGATTTCGGATAACGGCCTGATAGCTCATTTTTTCAGGTACTTGTCCAAAGGCTAAAAAACAGCCCAGTATAAGCCCTAGTATGAGTAGATTTTTTTTCATGGTAGTTATTTTTTTATGATTTTGAATGTTTTAATGTTTTTACCATCCTGATTAATTCTTATAATGTACATGGCAGATGGAAGAGAAGAAAAATTAAATTCAGATTTTGTCTGCATAATTTTTTCACTCCTGATCAACTTACCTTGTGCATCGAATAATTGATAATCTGAGTTCTTATAGCTGTTTACTGTAAAATCCAGATATAGATAATCTCTAAAGGGATTAGGATAGAGTAAAATACCGTCCTCTGCAGATGACGTTTCATGGGTGTCAAGGGTCGTAATTTCAAAAGCTTGCTGTACTCCTTCCATAACCTGGAATCCGCTTCCCTTAGAGAGATAAGTGACCTGGCCGACACTATAAGAAATAGAGCCATTACCTCCTGAGACAGTTGTTCCTGTAGTTAAAACAGCTGATTGAGCTTTAAGCTGTCCAGTTACAATAAACAATATGAAAAGGAAGCCGGAAATAAATGTTCTTTTCATGTGAGTTTTTTTTGGTTAGTAGTTTATAAATTCGGGTTAATGAATTTCGGAAGACTAAATTACCACATCCCGGATGCAGATATTGGGAAAATAGATAAACGACACGAAAAATCGACAAATGACAATCCGAAAAAGAAATAGAGGAATACTTTAATTGGGCATGTTGAAAAATGCCAGATTATCTTTATAACTTCTTCCTATGGGAAGCTTAATCTTATGGGTAAGTTCCACTTCGTGAGAAGTTTTACTTCGGATAAGATATTTTGGAACGGCATAGCTGCGGTGTATTCTTACAAAAGAATCGAAGTGGTTTTGATGAAGAAGATTTCCAAGGGAATCGAGAATACAATGTTTTTTTTCAGAAGTTACAATTCTGGTGTAATCTTTTAATGCCTCCAGATAAAGAATATCTGTTATTTTGATTTGTAGAATTGTACTCCCTTCTTTGATTTTAATCGTATTTTCACCAAGCAAAATATCAAGACATTCACTCTTTTCCTTCATTTCAAGAAAATCCAAAAGTTTTTGTAACGAATGATGAATACGATCCGTTTTTAAAGGTTTTTTAATAAAGTCGAGTATGTCCAGTTCGAAAGCCTCGGCAGCAAACTCACAGTGGGAACTCATGAAAATGCAAATAGGGATTTTATAGGCTAATTTACAGAATTCAATTCCGCTCATTCCGGGGAGTTTGGTTTCAATAAACAGGACGTCTACTGGTAGATCAAGGTATGGAATTGCTTTTTCGGCTGAATCAAAAGATGCAACAATTTCTATATTATCATACTTATTGATATGATGTTGAAGAACCAGCCTGTCCAGTTCATCATCATCAATAACCATACATTTAATATTGGCAATCATGATTCTCCGGATGTTAATTAGTTTTTATAGATCAATGTAAATAAAACAAAAATCTCCTTATAAAGTTATTAAAATTATTTTGGTTTTTAGTGTTTTGTGTTTATTTTAATATTAAAATGCGTAATTTGGAGTAATAATCACAAAGTAGTGAACGGTGGTGGCTTTATACATCACAATTGCTAATCCATTCAAAATTTTTGAAACGGGATTCTTTATTGTAAATATTGCTTAGGATAATCAGATTATTGGTTTGGTAAAATGTTGTAATTTCAAAGAGATGTTTATGAATTGTGTCAGGAGTGGCAATAATTATATTCTTCAGAATTTTTTTTAAATCATCATTTTCTGTAGGACTTAACATTTTTTCTTCTATATCATTCGGATGTAATAATGGGGAGGGAGCTAGGCCTCTGCGTGCTTCAAGAAACTGGTAAGCCATGGATAAGGCATTTCTTTTTGCGGTGTCGTAATTTTCAGCGACTGAAACTGAAACGGCAATTTGTAAATGAGGTGTTTCGCTCAGATTACCACGCTTAAATTCATTTCTATAGATTTCCGTGCTTTCATTTTGCTTGTTGTCCATCAAAAAATGAGAGAAGGAATATCCTAATCCGTTTTTTGCAGCTTCCTTTGCCGAATTATTCCCTGAGCCCAGCCACCATATTTCTGGCATATGTTGAAGGTTTTGAGGCTGAGCAATCAGATCACCATAACGCTCTTGCGTAATACTTGTATCATCTGAAATATAGGCTGCGATATCTCGGAGTTTTTCGCTGATATTACTTATTGTTGGAAGTTTATCGCCGTTCAGGGCCAGGGAAGATATTTTAAGACCGCCCGGTGCTTTTCCTAGTCCCAGTACAAAACGTCCGGGAAAAATTGACGCTAGTAATTTTGTGATCTCAGAAATTTTATATGCAGAATAATTTCTGAGCATGATCCCTGCGGTTCCAACTTTTATTTTTTGTGTTTTGCTTAAAATAACAGCGGCTAATATTTCGGGGCTTGAGCTTGCGTAACCAGGAGCTCCATGATGTTCGGAGAATAAAATGCTTTCATAACCAAGATGCTCTGCCCATTGGGCCAGTTCAATGCTGTTATGAAGGGTATCCTGCGTATGCTCTCCCATTACAACAGGAGATTGGTCCAGGATGCTCAATTTCATTGTTTTTTTTGTAAAATCTTTTTCTGATTGGCTGGCCATACAATATTGTTTTAAAGCTGAAATTGAAGACTCAATATAATGAAAAATCGTTTTATGATCAGAATGATACTCTAAACGGTCATTCAGGTACTATTTTTGTTTTAATGGATTTGTAAGGTTTAATGTTTGAAAGTAATAAAAAAGCATTTGTTGATTATTATTTTTCCGCAAATTAATAGTATTTAAAGCTTAAATTAACATTAAAATTTTAGATTGTCTTAAAAATCGTTTTGCTTTTTATCCCTAAAAAGGGTATCTTGTAAAACTCACAAACATAGATAGAACTTAATGCTAGAAAAGAAAGAACATAATTACGAGAAAGCTGTTTTAGTAGGTGTTATTACTCAAAATCAGGATGAAGAAAAGCTGATAGAGTATATGGATGAATTAGAATTTTTAGCTTTCACAGCAGGAGCAACGGTACAAAAGCGCTTCACTCAAAAATTAACTCAGCCGGACTCCAAAACCTTCATTGGAAGTGGAAAGGCACTTGAAATAAAAGAATATGTAAAAGAAAACGAGATAGGAACAGTAATTTTCGATGATGAACTCTCACCATCCCAGCTTAAAAACCTGGAAAGAGAAATGGAGGTGAAGATTCTGGACCGAACCAATCTTATTCTCGATATTTTTGCACAACGAGCACAAACTTCTTACGCTAGAACCCAGGTGGAACTGGCACAGTACCAATATCTCTTACCTCGATTAACGAGGATGTGGACCCACTTGGAACGTCAGAAAGGAGGGATTGGAATGAGAGGTCCGGGTGAAACTGAAATTGAAACTGACCGTCGTATTATCCGTGACAGAATCACTTTACTGAAAGATAAGCTAAAGACGATAGACAAGCAGATGGCTACTCAGCGTAATAATCGTGGGAAAGTTGTTCGTGCTGCGTTGGTAGGGTATACGAATGTAGGTAAATCTACTCTGATGAATTCACTTTCAAAATCTGAAGTTTTTGCAGAAAATAAACTATTTGCAACATTAGATACCACTGTCAGAAAAGTGGTTATCGGGAACCTTCCGTTTTTACTTACCGATACTGTAGGATTTATCAGAAAATTACCGACCCAGTTGGTTGAATCCTTTAAATCGACTTTGGATGAGGTGCGGGAAGCTGATTTGCTGATCCATGTCGTAGATATTTCTCATGAAAGTTTTGAAGATCATATAGAATCCGTTAATCATGTTTTGATGGAAATTAATGCTCATCAGAAGCCTATGATTATGGTTTTCAATAAGATTGATGATTTTAGCTATGAGAAGAAGGATGAAGATGATCTGACACCTTCAACAAGAAAGAATGTTTCCCTTGAAGAATGGAAAAAGACCTGGATGGCAAAATCTAAATATCCAACGGTATTTATCTCGGCTTTGACAAAAGAGAATTTTCCGGAGATGAAGAAATTGATCTATGATGAAGTCATGAAAATCCATATTTCAAGATTTCCATATAATGACTTCCTGTTTGAGTATTTCGATAACGACGAGGAAGATGAAAACAACAATTAATGAAATATTACATTTTCCTTTTGCTGCTGAATATTTCGGTTTTAGGCTTCGGTCAAAAATCGAAAATTGATTTTAAAAGTATAGAGAAAAACCTTAAAAATCCCGAATCACTTTATAATTATGATAAATTGATTTTCAAGTACAAAGGGATTCCAAAGTCACTGGATAGTATAGAAGCTCAGTATTTGTACTACGGTAGAAATTTCGAATCAAATAAATTAAATACTTCAGATAATGATTTTAAAAGTCTTGCTGAAGCATTTAAAAATAATAATTTCGATGATTGCATAAGATTGGGTAAGGTTTTATATGGTAAGGATCCAACGAATATGGACGTACTGCTGATTTTGCTGCGTGCTTATGATTCTAAAAAAGATGTAAGTAATTTTACTCATCATCTCGCACAGCTTCGATTACTTGCCGACGCAATCAAAAATTCGGGAGATGGGAAAACCGAAAAAACCGCCTATCAGGTCAATTCTGTTGGTGACGAATATATTTTCCTGAATATTCTCAATATCGGAGAAGGCTATACAAAAAGTTCAAAAACAGTAAAAGAAGGCATTATTGACTTATGGGAAAAAGAAAATAACAAAATATATATCAAAGTCCTTTATTTGGACTTTTAATTAAAAAATAACTTAGTGGAATTATATTATTCATTTTCAGCGTTAATAGTTTTAGCATCCATATTCGCATATCTTAATTACAGATTTCTCAAACTTCCCAGTACTATCGGGATCATGGTAATTGCCATTGTGGTTTCAATTTTCCTGGTTTTATTTGGTGAAACTGTATTGCCAAGAACTTTTGGGCATCTTCATAAATTGATGAACAGCATAGACTTCACTGAAGTGTTAATGGGCGCAATGCTTAATTTTCTATTATTTGCAGGAGGAATTCATATTAATATTAATGACCTTAAAGAACAATTCAGGCCCGTTCTTATTTTCTCCACGGCAGGGGTTGTCATTTCTACTTTTATCGTAGGATTCGGAATGTTTTACCTGTTGCCTTTAGTGGGCATCCAACTTCCTTTTATCTATTGTCTTGTTTTCGGGGCTCTGATATCTCCTACTGATCCCGTGGCTGTTCTGAGTGTCTTGAAGCAGGCAAAAGTTTCTAAATCTTTAGAGACTAAGGTTGCGGGAGAATCTCTTTTCAATGATGGTATGGCTGTTGTTGTTTTTACCGTAGTACTGCAGTTAGCTGTCGGGAAAGAAGTAGATTTAGGAGTGGAAAGTATTGGACTGTTACTGCTTAAAGAAGCTGGAGGGGGATTGTTATTGGGTGTTTTGTTAGGTTGGATTACTTCAAGGCTAATGCGTGAGGTTGATGATTATATTATTTCAGTTTTGGTTACCCTTTCTGTGGTCATGGGCGGATACCTCATCGCAAGGCAGATGCATATTTCAGGCCCTCTCACCATGGTTGCTGCCGGATTATTTATGGGGAATTTTAACGTAAGATTCAAAATGAAATCAATTACTCAGGATTATCTTATTAAATTCTGGGAGTTAATTGATGAAATATTGAACGCTGTACTTTTCTTATTTATAGGTTTTGAGCTGCTCATGATAAAGGATCTGAATCACTTTATTATTCCAGGGATTATTGCAATTATTGTTGTGTTGGTAGCAAGATTTATTTCAATATGGGGACCTACAAAATTTATGTCTTTCCGAACAAGGTTTAGTCCCCAAACGATAAAAGTGCTGTTTTGGGGTGGAATTCGTGGCGGAGTTTCTATTGCGCTGGCAATGTCTATTCCTAAAAGTGAGTATAGCAATATTATTTTAAGTATTACTTATTGTGTGGTAGTATTTTCTATTGTAGTACAGGGACTTACCATTGCTAAGGTTGCTAATCCTAAAAAGATTGCAAAAGAAGAATTGGAACAGGGAAGCATTGCTTTAGATAAAGATGTTTAATTGATTGATTGTTATGAGTAACGTAGTAAAAGAAATACAGGAAGCTCTAGCTGTTTTATCAATTCCCGAAAAAGCGGAATTCTTCCCGAAATTTTTTAAAACAGGAAAGGGGGAATATGGTGAAGGAGATATTTTTTTAGGTGTAAAAGTTCCTGACCAGAGAATTGTAGCGAAAGAATACTATTCCAAAATCTCTTTGAAAGAGCTCAGTGTTTTGCTTGCATCCGGTTTTCACGAATATCGGTTGACTGCATTATTTATGCTGATCAGTAAATTTGAAAAAACAAAGGTGGCAGAGGAGAAAAAAGAAATTGTAGATTTTTATCTTAATCATTTGCCATACATTAATAATTGGGACTTGGTGGATTCAAGTTGCTATAAAATATTAGGGAGATATGCTTTTGAAAATCAACAAGAACACCTATTAAGGGATCTTTCTCATTCTGATGAAATGTGGCATAAAAGAATAGCCGTAGTTGGAACAATGCATTACATTAAAAAAGGCTTTTTTCATCTGACAAAGGAATTTGTAACGACGAATCTGAGCCATACGCATGATCTTATGCATAAAGCAAATGGCTGGTTATTAAGAGAGATGGGAAATAAAAATGAAGGAGAATTAGTTGCCTATCTCAATAAGTACTATAAGGAAATGCCCAGGACCTGCCTGAGGTATGCTATTGAAAAACTGGATGAGGAGCTACGACAGGATTATTTAAAAGGAAGGATCTAATGGATTGTTTATTTTGGAAAACAGGAACACATTATTTTTTACACCTGGTATTTCCTGTTTTGATAGCATATATATTTTATAGGGATCACTGGAAAAGAACTTACCTGATACTCTTAGCTACCATGTTAGTTGATCTGGACCATCTGTTTGCTAATCCCATATTTGATCCTGACAGAAACAGTATAGGATTCCATTTTTTACATTCTTACTATGCAATTGCGGTGTACTTTTTGCTGCTTTTTTTTAAAGGAAATATAAGAATTGTTGGCATCGGGCTTTTATTGCATATGCTGACTGATTATCAGGATTTCAATCTTTGGTGTCATTAAAATATCATTAATCTTTTCTCTTAATATTTTAATCTTCATTGATTTTTTGTATTTTGTAAACACTTATGAAATTAAAAGAACTTTTACATTATACCTTTATTTTCCCGGTTTTAGCCGTGGGATATTACTTTTCTGGTCTGATGGCAAACGGTGTCATCTTTGAAATAATAGCAGGAATTTTACTTACAGGAAGTGTGCTTTCGGCTGTTCATCATGCGGAAGTGGTAGCCCATAAAGTAGGAGAGCCATTCGGGACAATTATTCTTGCTCTTTGTATTACCATTATTGAAGTGGCGTTAATTATTTCTTTAATGATAGCAGGAGGAGATCAGGCGGTAACGCTGGCAAGGGATACTGTTTTTGCGGCTGTAATGATTATTCTGAACGGAATATTGGGGATATGTATTTTAGTAGGTGGAGTAAAGTATTATGAGCAATTTTTTGCGAGAACTTCTGCTACAACCTATCTGGTAAGTATTGTGTCTATATTGGCGCTTACTCTTATTCTTCCCAACTTTACTTCAAGTGTAAACGGACCTTTTTACAATACGGCCCAACTGATCTTTGTTTCAATTGCCTGTCTTGTTATTTATGGTGTATTTCTTATGGTTCAGACAGTGAGGCACAGGAACTATTTCATTATTACATCAGATGACCCGGATTCACATTACATCCCTTCAAAAATAGCGACTCTTATCAGTTTTATATTTCTTGTTATCTGTCTGATTATTGTTGTCTTAATGGCGAAAGGGCTTTCTGCGACCATCGAAAATATGGTTCAGAGTGTTGGAGCGCCAAAATCTTTGGTTGGAGTGATTATTGCAGCTGTGGTTTTGCTTCCGGAAGGAGTTGCGGCGATCAGGGCAGCCAGGAATAATCAGATACAATCAAGCGTTAATCTCGCATTAGGTTCTGCGCTGGCAAGTATTGGATTAACCATTCCTGCTGTGTCTATAGTTTGTATCATGTATGACATACCTTTTGTATTAGGACTGGATAGAAAGGACATTATTTTGCTTTCTTTATCGGTATTTATCGTTATGCTCTCATTAAGCAGAGGGAAAACCAATATTTTATACGGAACTGTTTTATTGGTAAACCTGGCGGCTTATATTTTTACTGTAATCGTTCCTTAATTTAATTTTCTCGCCATTTCCATTTTATAGGACATAAGTTTTGCGATGTTTTCAGATTTGTAGATGGCCATGTCCGCACTTTCACCGATGAAAAGCTCTTCTATTGTGCTTTTCCAAAGAAAGAGCCACTGATCGAAGTGTTTTTTTTCCATTGCATGAAGTTCGTTGATGGGAAAGTGAACGGCCATTGGATTTCCTTTGTAGCTCATCTGGCCAAAAAGAATCGTTTCCCAGAAAGAATACATTTTAGGAAGGTGGTTATCCCAGTTTACCTTTGCAATATCATTAAAAAAGAACCCAATGGTTTCGTCTTTAACTACCTTTCCATAAAATGAATTAACAAGGTGTTCTATATCTTCTCTTGATTCCAACTTTTTCATAATTCAAATTTAGTGTAAATCAGGTAAAAAAGGGACTTGAAAATTGATCAATCTCATTACCTGCTAGTTATCAGTCACAACTGCAATTAATAAAATATTTATAAGTGTTAAAATTGTTTAATTCGCAAAAATAAGCTACTAAACAGAGCGGTTTTTGTAAATTTAATAATTAAACACTAAAAAATAATAAAGATGAGTAAAAAAATCAATTCTGTTTTAGTAATTATGTTATTGGGGATTTCTGTTTCTTGTTCAAGGGATGAAGTCAGTTCTATTGGTGATGATACAGAAAACACAAGTTATACTGATTTAAAAAGAACTTCAATGACTGAGGCGGAAATGCTTCAGAAGGGCTGGAAGATTGTAGATGAATTTAAGTTGCCGGGCAACACGAATGTGATACGTGGTATATCTGATGAAAAAAGCAAGATACCCTTTAAAGCAAATCACTTGAAGGATATGGGATATGATATCAATTTTTCAGGTGAAAAAACAAGGCTCAAAAATATTTTCGCTTATTCAGGACAAGTTCCTGACGGAATTATTTTTAATCCGGATCTATCCGTTGATGGCGATATGCGAAATACAGCAGCAAGTCCGGATGTATCTATTGTTTTAGGAACCCCTGATGTAAAAATAAAGACAGACGGAGTAGATCTACCTGATGATTCGTATACGACTGAAGCTATTAATAATGGTGACCGGGAAAGTGAGATTACAGTTACCTATTCTTATAAAAAAGGGTATTCAACCTCATGGAAACGTACGGTTTCAGGATCATTTGAAGTAGGAGCTTCGGTATCCATAGATGTTCCGTTAGTTGCCAAAGCATCTGCCAGTACAAAAGTTGTTGTGGGAGGCGATACTACAGATGGAACCGAGAGCTCGGAAGAAATTACAGAAACAAGTACATATAAAGCTATTGTACCAGCTCATTCCAAAAAAATAATTTCTGTTCTGACAAAGTTGAAAGGATCTTCGGTGGAGTATTCTGTGCCAATGAAGTTAACCGGAACTTTGCTGGCCAATTTTCCCAACCCTGCAAACGGACATTACTACTGGGCTTTTCCCGTGGAAGATTTTCCTAACTTTATTTCAAACATACATGGAGAATCGGGTATTGTAAAGTCGGTGAGTAATGTAAGTGTAACTGTTCTTGAATCACCGGCCCAAAAAATATAGATCGATCTAAAATAATATATAATATAGACAGGAACTGTAGAGTTCCTGTTTTTTATTAAAAATGTTAAAAAAATGATTTATTCTATGCTTAACTTTGCTCTTTAAAATAATTAAAAAAAGTGTAAGAATGACCCGGGGATTCAGAAAAAAAATCCGTCAGACAAATACGGAGAACAGTGGTTTTGGTAACAATGCCTCAGGGAGATTTATCAATAAGGATGGTTTTCCGAATGTTCAGCGAACAGGAGTCAATGTTTTTAATCGGCTAAGTTGGTATCATACGATGCTTAATTTATCCACATTTCGTTTTCTTTCGTATCTGGTAATTTCCTACGTGGTGGTCAATCTTATTTTTGCATTGGTTTATTATCTGATCGGAGTACAGCATCTTACAGGAATTGATAAAAGTAATCCCCTCAATGAATTTATTGATGTGTTTTTTTTCAGTTCGCAAACATTTACGACAGTAGGATATGGAAGAATTGCACCGGTTGGTTTTCTGGCGAGTCTGGTGGCTACTTTTGAAGCTTTTTTAGGATTGCTTACCTTTGCTATTGCAACAGGACTTTTTTATGGAAGATTTTCACGACCCAGAGCTTACTTAAGGTTTTCTGATATTGCAGTGATTGCTCCTTTTAGAGATACATCTGCTTTAATGTTCAGGCTAGCGCCTTATAAAAATAATGCGCTTACAGATGCAGAGGTTATTGTTTCGGTAGCTATTGAAGTTATTGAAGATGGAGTTCCTAAAAGTAATTTTTACCGGTTGGATACCCAGCTGGGTAAAATTAATACATTGGCACTTAACTGGACTGTTGTTCATAAGGTTGATGAAAACTCACCGTTTTATGGCTTTTCTGAGGAAGATTTTAAAAATACAGATATTGAACTGATTGTTCAGGTTCGCGCTTTTGACGAGGTATTTTCCAATACTGTGGTTCAAAGGTCGTCTTATGTGACGGGGGAAATTATTTATGGAGCCAAGTTTGTCCCAATGTATTATCCGAATAAAGATAATCAGTCGACAATTCTGGATCTGGATAAGATTAATGAACACCAAAAAGCAGATCTTCCTGTTTTTAGCGAAAAGGGGTAATGGATATAGAATTATACAGAAAACAAGCTTTACAAAAGCAAAAGGAGCATAAGAAATTTTTGGACGGATTAAAGAAAAAGCCGCCCAAAAATCTTGATTATGTTGTTCAGGAAACCCATGAAGAAGTATTTGAGAAAGTGGATTGTCTTCAATGTGCAAATTGCTGTAAAACTACCGGGCCTTTATATACAGAGAAGGATATTGAGCGCATTGCTAAGCATCTTCGAATGAAGCCTGCAGATTTTGAATCAAAATTCCTGAGGATAGATGAGGATAATGATAAGGTACTACAAAACTTACCCTGCTTTTTTCTGAATGATGATAATACGTGCTCGATATATGAAGTGAGACCTAAAGCCTGTAGGGAATATCCTCATACGGATAGAAAGAAGATTTATCAGATTAATTCGTTAATGGTAAAAAATACTGTTATTTGTCCGGCTGCGTTTGAATTTGTGGAGCGGATTATGAAAAATTTAGGAAAATAACCTATAATCAAAATTCATCTTAAAATAATATAAAGTACGTTAAATAAGACCTTTACATATAATTTAATAAAATAAATGGCGTTCTAGAAATACTAAACACCCATTTAAAATATTAGAATATGAAAAAGTTAATTTTCACAGCAGCATTTTCTTTAGTAGGAATGATTGCTGTATCAGCTCAGACTGAGACACAGAAGAAGGTTGATCCTAATCAGACTACAACCCAGACAACTCCACAAACGATGCAGTCTAATTCCAATACGACTACACCGAATCAAACATTAAGTACAAGTACAACCACTACTGTTGATACTTCAGCCAACCCAACTAAAATGACTGATGGAACAACAAGTGTTAGTACTGAAACTGCTGTTGAGGCAACAAAACCTTCTGAAGCGACTAAAGAAGAGAAGAAGGCTAAGAAGAAAAAGTCGAAATAAATTGTTAAAAAGTTGAAATGAAGATCCTGAAATTATGTATTTCAGGATTTTTTTTGAGCATAAAATGTCTGGAAGCATATTATTCCCTGCCAAATGATGATGGGAGATGCACTTATCTTGTATGTTTTTACATAAAAAAAGCATTGAATATATCAATGCTTTCTCCTTTCACTTTTTACTTTTTTCCCATTATCCCCGGGAACAGGCTATAAGAAAAAAGGCCGGGAAGATTCCCAACCTTTATATTTTTATCTTACACAACTCCTTGAGCTAACATTGCTTCTGCAACCTTCACAAAGCCGGCAATATTTGCCCCTTTTACATAATTTACATAGCCGTCTTCCTCTTTTCCGTAGTCTCTACAAGCTTTATGGATTCCAATCATGATTTCCTTTAATCTTGCATCTACTTCTTCAGAAGTCCAGTTCAAACGAATTGAGTTTTGAGTCATTTCTAATCCTGAAGTAGCTACACCACCGGCGTTAGATGCTTTTCCAGGAGAGAATAATACTTTGCTGTCTAAGAAATAGTTGATGGCTTCTAACGTTGAAGGCATATTAGCAGCTTCAGTTACACATAAAACTCCGTTTTCAACCAATATTTTAGCATCTTCGAAATCCAATTCGTTTTGGGTTGCAGAAGGGATTGCCACATCACACTTCACTTCCCAAGGACGTTTCCCTGCATGGAATACAGCAGATGGATATTTTTTAGCGTAATCCTCAGCTCTGTTATTACCGGAAGCTCTCAATTCCAATAAGTAATCGATTTTATCTCCTTCAATACCGTCTTTATCATAAATATATCCGTCAGGACCTGAAATGGTAACCACTTTTCCTCCTAATTCAGATACTTTTTTAATTACTCCCCACGCTACATTACCAAAACCTGAAACAGAAACTATTTTGTCTTTAAAAGTTTGGCCAATGGTTTTCAGCATTTGCTCAGCAAAATACACAACACCATATCCCGTAGCTTCAGGACGGATCAATGAACCTCCATAAGCAAGTCCTTTACCAGTAAGAACACCGGTAAATTCATTTCTGATTTTCTTATATTGTCCGAAAAGGTATCCGATTTCTCTTGATCCTACCCCGATATCTCCGGCTGGAACGTCAGTTTCAGGACCAATATGCTTGCATAATTCAGTCATGAAAGCCTGGCAGAAACGCATTACTTCCATATCTGATTTTCCTTGTGGATCAAAGTCAGAACCTCCTTTACCACCTCCCATTGGAAGAGTAGTTAATGAGTTTTTGAAAACTTGTTCAAAAGCTAAAAACTTAAGAACAGATAAATTTACTGTCGGATGGAAACGAATTCCTCCTTTGTATGGTCCGATTGCAGAGTTCATCTGAATTCTGAAACCTCTGTTTACCTGGATCTCTCCTTTGTCATCAACCCATGGAACTCTGAAAATAATAATTCTTTCAGCTTCAGCCATTCTTTCTAGAAGCTTCATTCCTGTATATTCCTTCTTTGTAGCGATAAATGGGATAACAGTAACTGCAACTTCTTTTACGGCTTGTAAAAATTCTGGCTCGTTAGGGTTTTTTGCCTCAATTTTTGCAATAAACTCCTGGATTTTCTGGTCAATATTATATTGTTCCATATATTAAGGTTGAATATTATTGCCAACAAATTTAATTTTTTTTTCAAGATTCACAACACCTTAATTGATGATTATTGAAAATTTAATAATTATGAGGGAAAATATTATTAAATTAATAATTAGCAGTTAAATTTTATTAAAAATTAAATGTTATTTGTGAAATAATGCAATATTAAGAAATAGTTAAATTTCAAATTGCCACAAATTGTCTCCCGGAAAGTGATTTCACTTTCCCTAAAAGCTCTAATTCCAAAATTATGGGCAAAATTTTGTGTGTCGGAAGCGTAATTTGCTGGGCTAGATCATCTAAATTTATTTGTGGATTCTTTAGAATAAATTTATAGATTATATTTTGATTATCAGTTAGTTGTATGCTTGTGGAAGAATAAGGAAAAAGTTCTTCCATTTTTTCCTTGGGCTTGTTAAAACCAAGGGTATAAATAAGGTCTTTTATTGTAGAAATTATTGCTGCTTTATTTTGAGAAATGAGCTGATTGCAACCTTGACTATGTAGATCGGTGACTTTTCCCGGGAGAGCAAAAACATCCCTGTTGTAGCCGTTTGCAAAAGTTGCTGTACTTACAGACCCTCCACCAAAAGCAGTTTCTACCACAATTGTAGCAGAAGACAAACCCGCAATAATCCTGTTTCTCTGGATGAAATTTTCTCTGTCGGGTTTCCTGGAAGAATTAAATTCTGTAAAAAGAGCCCCTCCTTCATTAATTATTCTGTCAGCCAGTTTCTTATTTTTGGCCGGATATAAAGTATGGAAGCCATGGGCTAGAACACCAATCGTAGGGATTTTATGATGCAGAGACTGTTCATGAACTTCCTTATCTGCTCCCAAAGCCAGGCCACTGACGGAAACAAAATTGCAGGATTGAGCTTCATGAAAAAAGTCGCTTATAAATTGTTTTCCATATGATGTGATAGTACGTGTACCCACAATACTTAATGGTTGTAAGTTTTCATTGTAGGTTCCTTTTTGGTATAAAATAGCAGGAGCGTCTTCACATTCATGGAGTAAATAAGGAAGTTCTTTCAGATGTTTTAACCTGATCTGAATACCGTTACGCTCGCAAAATTTTAATTCTTTTTCTGCGAAGTGTAAATGAGACAAATTGCCAATATCTGATACGATTTTGTGACCAAATCCATCCAGCTTTTTATATTCTTTTTTGGCTTGTTCCCAGGCGTTTTTAGCGCTCCCGAATGCTTTTGTGAGTTTAGAAAGGTTAATGTCACCAATGAGGTTACATTCGCGTAATGCGATTGAATAAAGGTGTTCTTCGGATATCATGTGTGCTTTTTATCCAAATGTAACGAATTAAGTTTTATTTTTTTCTTAATTCATCCAAATGATCCCAGATATCATCTCTTTTTTTGTACGGCAGTTCTAAAAAGTCTTCAGGGTGATTTTCTTTATATTCCTGCCAAAGTTTGTCATCTTTTTCGCTATAATAATTGGGGAATTCCCAGATATATCTTTTCTTTTTTTCTCCTATGTTTTTAAATGCAAATGCAATAATACTTCCTACAACTGCTCCCGATAGATGGGCTTGCCATGATATTTTACTCGGTTCCTGAAGATTGTAAAATAGTTCCTCCGGAAACATTCCCCAAACTAAACTGCCATAATAAAGTACGACCAGTAAAGAAATGGTGAGAAGCTTCATATTCCATTTGAAGACCCCGCTGAAAAAGAGGAAAAAAGCTAGAACATAAACAATACCGCTCGCTCCAATTGTACATGTGTACATATATTCTCCTGTAAGAATATCTATGGGCGGAAGTAACCATAACAGCAAACCTGTTGCAAGCCAGCCTATGACAAATACTTTATTAGCCACTAACGGGTAAAACTGATATAGAAGAAACATCAATACGGCGATCGGAATTGAATTGCTAATGATATGATCCATATTTCCATGCAGAAGGGGAGAAGTAATTATTCCAAGCAAGCCTTCAGGTAGCAGAGGTATAATAGCTCCAAAACAGCTTTGAAAAAAGCCTTGTGTCTGTAAAAAGTACCCCAGCCACATTGCTGTAAGCATCAGCAGTGGATTTATGATAGCTTTTCTGGAAATTGCGTTTTTAAACATGAAGAGATAATGTCAAATCAAAAGCCAATAATAAATTTCGGAAATTTTGGCGATGATTTCCAGATACGAAGTTTTTTTTACGACAAAAGGTAATGATTTTTATCAAGATTTAAATTTTAAAGAAATATAAAAGATTTGATTGCCTGAAAGTGGCTCGGTTTTCGTATGTTAAAGGATAATTTGTGAACAAAACAGGCTACCTGCTTTATAAATTATGGGTTCACACAAATTATATTTTATACTTTTGTAATTGAAAAATTTTTTATTATATGAAGAAGTTTTTATTGCTTGTCGGTATTTCAATGCAGTTTTTTGTAAATGCTCAGGACATAAAAAAAGATTCAATCGTTGTAGACACTGTTAAACATTGGTCGGTTTTAGGTAAAAATACATTAATGTTCAATCAGGCCGCTTTTTCAAATTGGGTTGGTGGAGGAGCCAACAATGTTGGCTGGCTTGCAGGTATCGATTATAATCTTACTTATGAAAAAGATAAGGACCTATGGGAAAACATTATTATCATGGGTTATGGACAGAATAATACAAAAGGAGTAGGAACAAGAAAGACACAGGATGTTCTCAATATTTCTACCAACTATGGAAGACAGTTTTCTAAAAGCTGGTATATTTCTTCCGGGGCAAGCTTACAGTCTCAATTTTCAGCAGGATATGAAGACGGGAATAACCCGGAAGCAAAGAAAATCTCTAATTTCATGGCTCCGGGATACTTTAACATGGGTTTGGGGGTTACTTACAGGCCAGATGATAATCTGACGGTAACATTGCGCCCGGTCAATGCAAGATGGACGTTTGTTCTGGATCCTGACCTCCAGAAAGCGGGAAATTATGGCTTAAAAGCAGATGGCGACAGTTCTCTTCTGCAATTTGGTTTTTTAGGGAATGCTGTCTACAAAATTAAGCTTATGGAGAATATTAATCTGACTAATACTGCGTCGGTATTTTCAAATTACCTAGATCATCCGGATAGACTTGTTCTCGCTTATGGAGCAGTTGTCAATTTAAAAATCAACAAATATATTTCTTCCAATATTACGGTGGATGTACTCTATGACCATAATCAAATCCAAAAGACACAGCTTAAACAGACTTTAGGAATTGGTATTGCCTATACTGTGAATAACGGGGTGAAGAGATCGGACAGGAAAGATAATCAATGGTGGATCAAGAAATAGAGAAACTATATATCATAATAAAAAAAGCACTTCATACGAAGTGCTTTTTTGGTATCAATTTATTTTCTTAGAATTCAATGTCTACTTCTAATTTCTCAGCCAATAATCTGGAAATTTTTTCTTTTAAAGGTTCAATATCAATGTTTTGCATGGCATCATTGGCAAATGCATATAATAATAATGCCTGAGCTTCTTTTTTAGAGATTCCTCTTGCTCTCAGATAGAATAATGCGTCGTCATTCAGCTGACCTACAGTACAACCATGTGAACACTTTACATCATCTGCAAAGATTTCCAATTGAGGCTTTGTATCAATACTTGCTCCCTCGCTTAGCAAAACATTATTATTTTGCTGATAAGCATTGGTTTTTTGAGCTATTTTATCAACGAAAACTTTTCCGTTGAATACACCATGTGCCTTATCTTTAAATATCCCTTTATAGTTTTGATAACTTTCACAATTCGGCTGATTATGGTGAACTGCAGTATGGTGATCCACCAACTGATCTTTTCCGATAATCGTAATCCCGTTCATAAATGAATTGATATTCTGTCCGTTATGAATGAAATCGAGATTGTTTCTTACCAGTTTTCCTCCAAAAGAAAACGTGTTTACAGTTGTTAAACTATCTTTTTCCTGTTTTGCAAAAGTGTTGTCAATCAGATAAGAAGTGTCATTATCATTCTGAAGCTTATGCCAGTCTGCTTTTGCATTGGGATAAGTGAAAATTTCAGTTACTGAATTTGTTAATACAAAAGTATCATCAAAATTATGGTGACTTTCAATAATTTCCACTTTTGCTCCGTCTTCTACGATAAGTAGGTTTCTTGTGTTGTAGAAGGTGTTTTCCTCTTGATTTTGTGAAAGATAGAAAACGTGGATAGGTTTTTCAATAACTACATTTTTAGGAACTTTCAGGAAGAACCCGTATTTGCAATAAGCAAGATTCAGGTCCGTGAAAGCTGATTTTTCTGCAGCAATTGTATTAAAGTATTTATCAAATACTTCTTTATGCTTTTCATCATTCAAAGCATAGTTGAAGGACAAAAACTCTACATTCTCAATAGAAACTTTTGATAATTCTTTATGAAGTTTACCATTCACAAAAACAATCCAGTCAAAATTTTCTTCACCAAGATGCAATTGCTCCAATTGCTCTTTAGTAATATTGTGACCTTCTTTAGGGAAAAAATTATAGTTTTTTTCCGTGATCTCTTTTAGGTTGGTATATTTATATTCTTCGTCTTTTTTGGTTGGAAAACCAATACTTTCGAACGCCCGAAGAGCTGACTTTCTATCTTCATCCAGAAATCTGTGACGAAGACTTTCCAAAAACTCATCGTGGTTGTCAATAATTTGATCGTATAAAGCCATTACTGAAATTTCGGCCATCACACCTTTTTTATGTATTTAAAAATTGTATTACCATTTGCGGTTTTTCCGCTTGACTTTTAGTAATGATTGATAAAATCGGTACTAAAAATATTTCTTCTTATCTAATTAGTTAAGAAGCCAATCGTAACCTTTTGCTTCCAATTCTAAAGCAAGAGATTTGTCACCAGTCTTTATAATTTTACCGTTAGCCAGTACATGAACAAAGTCCGGTTGGATATAATTAAGCAATCTTTGATAGTGGGTAATCAAAAGAACTGCATTTCCTTCGTTTTTAAAGTAATTTACTCCATCTGCAACGATTCTTAAAGCATCAATATCCAATCCTGAATCTGTCTCATCAAGAATAGCTAATTTTGGATTAAGCATCATCATCTGAAAGATCTCATTTCTCTTCTTTTCACCTCCCGAAAATCCTTCGTTTAATGATCTTGAAAGGAAATCTTTTTTAATTCCAAGTTTTTCAGATTTTTCACGAATCATAGCAAGCATTTCTTTTGCCGGCATTTCTTCGAGTCCGTTTGCTTTTCTGTTTTCGTTTAAAGCAGCTTTAATAAAGTTAGTAACAGAAACTCCAGGAATTTCTACCGGATACTGAAAAGAAAGGAATATTCCTTTGTGCGCTCTTTCTTCAGGAGCATCCTCATTGATGTTTTCGCCCTCAAAAATAATTTCACCTTCTGTAACCTCATAATCTTCTTTTCCTGCGATAATAGAAGAAAGGGTAGATTTTCCTGCTCCGTTAGGTCCCATAATAGCATGGACTTCACCTGGTTTTATTTCAAGATTGATACCTTTTAAAATTTGTGCGCCATCTTCAATTCTGGCGTGTAAGTTTTTTATTTCTAACATTTTATTTGCTTAAACAAATTATTTTTGAATTCTATATACTAAACTTTCCGGCTGATCCGAGACATCATTAAGTTTTCCTGTCTGCTCCATTCCTGCTTTCTCCAATACTTTGATGGAAACTATATTGTTAGGGCGGACAACACCGAAAATTTCCTTTTCATTTAAATCATTGAAACCGAAGTCTATTGTCTTTTTTGAAAATTCTGTTGCATATCCTTTTCCCCAAGCTTCGGGAGCAAAGCGATATCCCAGATTTAATTTTTCTGTCTCACCATACATTTTATAGCTTAACCCTCCAAAACCAATAATTTTTTCCGGATTTTCTTTTTCTGAAACAGCCCAGGCTCCAAAATTATTTTGTTCCCAGTGTTCCAGCATTCTATTAAATGTACTTGTAGCCTTTTCAAGACTCATTGGTCCATTTGGATTATATAAATTAGTCTGCGGATCATTATTAATTTCAAAAAATCTTTCAAAATCGTCTTTTTCAGGTTTTCTTAAAATCAATCTTTCCGTAGTTTCCTTCATAATTACCCTACCGAACCTTCTAATGATATCTCTAATAATTTCTGGGCTTCAATAGCAAACTCCATTGGAAGTTTATTTAAAACTTCCTTACTGAACCCATTTACAATCAAAGCAATAGCCCTTTCTGTATCAATACCTCTCTGATTGCAATAGAAGATCTGATCTTCCCCAATTTTTGAAGTAGTAGCTTCATGCTCCAGCTGTGCAGTCGGGTCTTTGATCTCAATATATGGGAAAGTATGCGCACCGCACTCATTACCCATCAGTAATGAATCACACTGTGAAAAGTTTCTTGCTCCTTTTGCAGAAGGCATTACTTTTACCTGCCCTCTATATGAGTTCTGAGATTTTCCTGCTGAAATACCCTTGGAAATAATCGTTGATTTCGTATTCTTTCCGATGTGGATCATTTTAGTTCCTGTATCAGCATACTGGTGATTATTTGTCACCGCAATGGAGTAAAATTCACCTATTGAGCCATCTCCTTTTAAAATACAAGAAGGATACTTCCATGTTACTGCAGACCCGGTTTCAACCTGCGTCCAGGAGATTTTTGCATTTTTTTCGCAAAGTCCTCTTTTAGTCACAAAATTGAATACACCTCCCTTGCCTTCTTCGTTACCCGGATACCAGTTCTGAACAGTTGAATATTTAATTTCTGCATTGTCCATTGCTATTAATTCCACAACAGCTGCATGGAGCTGATTTTCATCTCTGGAAGGAGCTGTACATCCTTCAAGATAAGAAACATAACTTCCTTCATCCGCAATAACAAGGGTTCTTTCGAACTGTCCTGTTCCAGCCTGATTGATACGGAAGTAAGTAGAAAGCTCCATCGGGCATCTTACACCTTTTGGAATATAGCAGAAACTTCCGTCAGAAAAAACCGCGGAGTTTAATGCAGAATAAAAATTATCTCCTCTTGGAACTACTTTTCCAAGATATTTTTTCACCAGGTCTGGGTGATTTTTTATCGCTTCGGAAATAGAGCAGAAAATAATTCCTTTTTCTGCCAGGGTTTCCTGAAAAGTTGTTTTTACAGAAATAGAATCGATGACGATATCTACCGCAACTCCCGAAAGTCTTTTTTGCTCTTCGATATTGATACCTAGCTTTTCAAATGTTTTGAGAAGCTCAGGATCTACCTCATCTAGGCTTGCCAACTCAGGATTTTTCTTTGGAGCTGCATAATAACGGATAGCTTGGAAATCTGGTTTTTCATATTTAATATTTGCCCAAGTAGGTTCTACCATTTTAAGCCATATTCTGAAAGATTCCAAACGCCATTCTGTCATCCATTCCGGTTCTTCTTTTTTAGCAGAAATGGCACGGATGATATTCTCATCTAAACCAATTGGGAAATCTTCATAATCGATCTTGGTTTCCCAACCGAATTCATACTTTTTATTTTCTAAATCGACGCGTAAATCGTCTTCTGTATATTTACTCATTATTTTTTTTTAGATTTCAGATGTTAGATTTCAGATTGAAGAATAGGTCTTTTATCTGATATCCAGCATCTAATGTCTTTTCTCTATAGAGAAAAACTTTCTCCACAACCACATGTTCTGGATGCATTCGGATTGTTAAAAACAAATCCTTTTCCATTCAAACCTCCTGAATATTCAAGAATTGTACCCGCTAAATAGAGGATAGATTTTTTGTCCACAACAATCTTAACATCGTTATTTTCAATAATCTGATCTGTTTCTGTTTTTTCGTTATCAAACTTTAAAACATATTCCAAACCAGAACATCCTCCACTTTTCACCCCCACTCTTATATAATCTTCAGCAGGGTCAAAGCCTTCTTCCGTCATTAGTTGGATGGCTTTTAACTTCGCTTGATCTGATACTGTTATCATTGTATTTATTTAGAATGATTTAATCTTGCAAAAATACGAACTAATTTCCGCAATCTCAAATTGAAGATATCTATTTTAATAATTCTAATCACAAGAGGATCATTATACATATGATCACTGCTATTAAAAATGGATAAATTTTCTGCGGCAAAATTAGTGATTCTGGTTCGATTTAACTTTAGACAGTATTTTTTATCTATAAAGAACTATTATGAAAAATAAATTACCGGTCTTTTTTGTGTTGTTTCTATTGTCTATGTCCTATGGACAGACGACACGTTATATTTATGAAACAGCTGTAAATCCGGATTCAATTAACCTGGTAGGGCTGAAGACTGAAAGGACTTTCCTCGATATCAAAGGCAGTCAATCGTTATTCATAAGTGAACATAAATTAGTAAGGGACTCTCTTGTGTCAAACTTTAAACGGGATGAAAGGATAAGTAATAAAAAAGAGGGTAAAGATTTTTCAAAATTAGGAATAGGAAAATCGGGAGAACAGTCTTTTTTTGATTATTATATTCTTAAAGATATTCCGGATCAAAAAGTATATTATTATGACAGAGTAGGAGGGAAGCAGATTTATTATCAGGAGGACAGACCTATACAATGGAATGTAACAAATGATGTCGAAAAACAGAATGGCTATTCGTCACAAAAGGCAACTGCCAGCTTTGCTGGAAGAACCTGGACAGCTTGGTTTACGAAAGACATCAATGTTTCTGATGGGCCTTACAAATTTTCGGGGTTACCAGGATTGATTGTAAAGCTTGAAGATGATAAAGGAGATTATAAATTTGATCTCATAAAAAAAGTTGTTGTAAAGAACTCTTTTGAAGAGCCTATGGATTCTGATGCGAGAAAAAGTTCAAGGGTCAATTTCCATGGAGATAAAGCGGCGTTGGAATTGGAGCTTAGTAAAAACAAAAGAAGTATAAACGGAGGAAATAACGGTGGTATGCAAGGTTTTGAGGCAGGTAGACATCAGGGAGGAATGAATGGTGGTGGAAGAGACGGAATGAGAGGAGGAGGAATGCGTCGTGGAGGAACGGGAATGAATGGGGGGAACAGTGACCTTCCTGCGCAAAGTTTCGGCTCTGGAAATACATCCTTTAATACAGGAAGCCAAAATCCGATCGAATTACAATAAAAATATAAAATAAATGAAAAAAATAGGAATCATAGTTTTAATACTATGTATGCAAATAACCTTTGCACAGGTGAACCGTTTTGTATATCAGGTAACTATGAAATCTGATGCTACAAATAAAAATGATGTAAAAACAGAGAATGCTTATTTGGATATCTCACAGGATAAATCTGTTTTTTATTCAGAAAACAGGATAAAAAGAGATTCGATTATACAAAATACTTTCCAAAGTGGTGGAGCGAGGGGCTTTAACAGAGATCAAATGGAAAGCTTACGGAGTAATATCAACTATACAGTTGAGAAAGATAAAAAGGATCAGAAGATCTATTTTAAAGACCGGTTAGGCCGTGATATGTATTCATATGAAGAGGATAGGCCGTTAAACTGGAAAATATTATCTGAGACCACAAAAATAGGAGACTATAAGGTTCAAAAGGCAGAGACCGATTTTGGGGGAAGAAAATGGACAGCCTGGTTTACTACAGATCTTCCATATCAGGATGGGCCTTATAAATTCAGCGGACTTCCAGGCCTTATTATAAAAGTAGAAGATGATCTTGGTGATTACTCTTTTGATTTGATGAAGAATTATAAAATCGCTGCTTTCCCTACGATGAATCAGTTTGGAAATACCATTAAGGTTAAAAGGACAGATTATATCAAACAGCAGAAAAAGTTCTATGCAGATCCGGCATCGTTCATGACACAGGGCGGTGGAGGTTTTGCCCAAACCAGAATTGGGGGAGGAGGAATATCCGGACCAAGAGGGAATGGAGGTGGAAATCCTGTCGATTTCCGAAAAAGAATGGAGGAGAGAGTTAAGGACGACGCAAAGAAAAATAGTAATCCAATCGAACTGCAATAAAAAAACAGCCTGAAGAATTTCTTCAGGCTGTTTTTTAGAGTATAGTTGTTACTTTAAAAGTTGATTAAATGTATCTCCTTGTCTGATATCCCCGGTATTATAACCTTTCATAAACCATTCCTTACGTTGGGCAGATGATCCATGAGTAAAACTTTCCTGATTAACATATCCCTGGGATCTTTTTTGAATATTGTCGTCACCAACAGCCTGAGCAGCTTCTATCGCAGAGTCGATATCTCCCGGTTCCAGAATATGCCTTTCCTGATCTATGTTTTTCGCCCAGACTCCAGCGTAAAAATCGGCCTGCAATTCAGTAGCGACTGATACTCTGTTCATATCCGCTTCCGAATATCTTCCACTTCTTCTCAGTGCATCTACTTTTTGGGTGGTTCCTAACAAAGTCTGTACGTGGTGCCCGACTTCATGGGCAAGTACATAGGCTATAGTAAATTCTGTTACTTTCGCACCGAACCTTTGTTGCAACTCGTTAAAGAAGCTCATATCCATGTATACTTTCTGATCTGCGGGGCAATAGAATGGTCCCATTGCTGCTTGAGCCGTACCACAACCTGATTGTGTTGTTTCTTCGAAAAGAACAATTTTCGGAGGAGTATAGGTCATTCCATTTTCCTTGAAGATCTGATTCCATGTAAGGTTATTCCAGCCACTCATCATATCTACCATTTCTCCAATTTTCTTTTCATTGGCATTTAGTTCCCTTTGCTCTGTTTGGGTAGGTGATGACATGTTGCTCCCTGAACTTAATATGCTGGAAGGATCCCCGCCTAAGAAGAAAACAATGGCTGCAATAATTAATGTTCCTAATCCTCCTCCAACGATCATACCACCGCTCCCTCCTGAACCTCGGCGGTCTTCAACGTTCCCTCCTCTATCGTCTGTCCATTTCATAGTAATTTTTTTGTGTATGTAAATTTAAAGATTTAATGCTGAAAATAAAATAAGAGGACTATAAAATCCTCTTATGTATTTACTATATTGATGTCTACAATACATTAGCGATTGAGCTGGTTTGTTTTTAGCCAATATGAAGTCGACTGATAGGCGGAAATTGCATCGTCAACAATTTTTTGATCCGGCTTTTTTAAAGGATTTTCATCATAATAAATGCTAAATTCCGGAGTAAGTTTATCCTTCTTTTGGGAAAGGGAATATTGCTTTATCTTTTTAACAGGAGAAATTACCGTTAAATATCCGTCTTTTACAAACCCCAGATCCTGATAAGTGGCAATATATGCTTTAGGCTGAAATTCTTTTTTGAGAACATCCTGGCCCAGGAACTTCGATTGATAACTGAAGTTGAGTAATCCCAAAACAGTTGGCATAAGATCTATTTGTGACATAAGCTTATCAAATTTTACAGGCTGGATAAAATCTTCTGAAAAAACCATTGCGGGAATTCTGTATTTGTCCATAGGTAATTCCGTACTTCCTGCACTTGAAGCACAGTGGTCAGCTACAATAACGAAAACGGTGTTTTTGTACCAATCTTGTTTTTTTGCCATCTCGAAAAACTTGCGAAGGGAGTAATCTGTATATTTTACACCTCCTTCTCTTGATTTTGCATCTCCGGGGATATCTATTCTTCCGCCCGGATAAGTGAAAGGTCTGTGATTGGAAACAGTCATCCAATGGTTAAAAAATGGTTTTCCGGATTTTGACTCTGCATTCATTACCTGAATGGCTTTTTTCGCCATATCTTCATCAGCGACTCCCCAAACGTTGGCAAAGGTTATTTCTTCCGGCTTGAAATTATTTCTGTCAACGATTCCGTATCCATTTCCGGCAAAGAAATCCTGCATATTATCAAAATAGCTGTAGCCTCCATACAGGAATTTTACATCATATCCTTTTGATTTAAAGATATTTCCTGTTGTAAATTTGTTTTTATTATTTTCTCTTTTTATGATACTTTCTCCGGCTGTTGGCGGGATACAAAGGGTTAAGGCTTCGAGGCCCCGAACTGTTCTGTTTCCTGTTGCATACAAATTGGTAAACATCATGGATCGGTTAGCCAGACTATCCAGGAAAGGAGTTATTTTCTGATCATTTCCATAATGCTGCATAAAATCTGCAGATAAGCTTTCGATGGATATAAGAACCACGTTCTTTTTAAGTTCCGGTTGGTCGGATGTAATATTTCTCGTAAGGGTAGGTTCAGGGTATTGGCTTAAAAAATTATGTTCTGCTGTTTTTTGATCTATCTGCGGATAAAACTGAAAGTAATCCAATTCATTATGGGTAAATGCCCAGTAAAATTTCGGAAAACCATTGGCTTCGATTTCTTCTGCAAATATATTTGAGGATTTGATTTGGGTTGTGAATGTAAGAGAGAATAAGCTGACTCCGGCAAGTATTATGAAAGACGCTAGTAAAACCAGTTTTTGCTTGAAGTCAGGAAGCTCCTTAAGTTCATCTTTGGTCTTTTTAAAGATAAACCATGTAACTGCAGAGGTAAGTGCAAAAATAATCAGAAAGAGAGGAAGGACAGGGTAGCTTTCCATTATATTTCCGATCACTTCATTAGTATATATGAGATAATCTACCGCAATAAAATTGTATCGTAATCCAAATTCATTATAAAAGAAATATTCACTTACTGCATTAAATATGATGAGCAGTACATATATAAATAATGTGATAAGATAGAGGATATTTCTGATTTTAATCCTTTTGGAAGGAAAAAAAAGCATTAATGCAAAGCAAAGGATCTTTACTCCAATAAAAGCAAGTGCAATTTCTGCTATAGAACCGCCATATTGTTTGAAAATATTATTAGGAATAAGAAGTATGTAGAAAAAAAGGAGCACTAAAGCTCCCAATATGATCTGTCCGTAAGGTTTTTTGTATTTTGAATCTGAAAGAAATAAAAAGTAAAGCGCCAGAAATGTACTAGCCAGTATAAACACAAAAACATCATTAGCCACACCAACTACTAAAACTTTAAGGACTTCAAAAAAGCCAAAGCTTGCTGTAGTTATTGGATGGAAAAAAAACACTATCCTAATGATCAGTGATACGATAAGATAAAAGAATCCTAAGTATAAAAATGGTTTTATTTTTTGCGAATACATTCAGATTAGATATATGTTGACTTTACAAAGATAGTTTTTATGCACAGTTTTTCAAGAGAAAAAATAAAAACAGGTAGTTTGTTGTATTTTTTATAATAAATTAAATTATTCTTAAGTTGAATTCTCTATAAGCTGTAGCCTCAAATTGGTCCCTAAACCTAGGTACAGAAAAAGGGACTATCATTTGATGTCCCTTTATATTCTCTAAGAAAAGAGATATGCTAAGAATGGCCAAAGCCAATGTTCCCTTTTTTATCTGATAAATTCTTTTTGAAATCTATCATTCTTAAGGCAGTAACGGCTGCTTCTACGCCCTTATTTCCCAAATCTCCACCGCTTCGCGCAATCGATTGCTCTTTGGTGTCATCGGTAAGAACACAAAAGATGGTTGGGGTATCTGTTAAAATATTACAATCTTTAATTCCCTGAGCTACCGCAGAAGATACAAAGTCGAAGTGTGGAGTTTCTCCACGGATAATACATCCTATTGCAATCACAGCATCGAATTTTCTTTCTTTGCAAAGCTGCATACTTGCATAATTTAACTCGAAGGCTCCCGGCACCGAAAACAACTTTATATTTTCTGTTTTTACTCCTTCTTTTTCAAGGATTTCTAAAGCTGCATCACGAAGATTGTAAGTTACAAAGTCATTCCACTCAGAAAAAACAATGCCGATAGAAAAATCTTCGGCATTGGTTATATGAAGTGGCTTGTAATCCGAAAGATTAACTGTTGCCATTTTTAATAATATTTAGTCATTTCAATATAAGAATCAGACATTCCGTTATCGTAGTCCTGATATTTCTCGTCAATAGTTGAGAAGTATTTTTTTGCATCTGCATTTTTCTTTAATCCTAATGCAACAATACCTGCTTTTCTTGTAAAGTAGTAAGAAGTATAAGGATCTGAAGATGCTGTTGCTGCCTTGTCTAATAATGCTAAAGCTTCATCATTTTTATTAAGACCGGATTTAGCATCAGCCATGGCACCATACTTCATAGCCATCAATGTTTTATTATCAGAAGAAAACTGATCCAAAAGATCATATGCTTCCTGAAATTTTCCTTCTTTGAATTTTAACAAACCGGCATTATATCCTGCAAGCTTACCGATATCTGTAGAAGAAAAATCATTATAAGTTCCAATAAAACCTGGATTAGCAGCAGATTTACCTCCTAAAGCTTCTTTATCTTTACCTTCGGTAAGGTTTTTCTGAGCGGCAAGGAATGTCTTTACTGCTTCGGCATTTTGAGGAGCAACAACAAATTGCTTATAGGCGAAAAATCCTAAAACTCCTAAAATCAAAGCCCCAAAAACAATACCTAATGGTTTTGAGTACTTTTCAAGGAATCTTTCTGTATTCAAAGCCTCTCTGTCAAGATCTTTAAAAAATTCCACTGTTTCTTTACCTTCTTGCTCTTTCTGAGCATTCTTTGCAAGTTTTGCCATAAATTCTTAAAAATTGAATTGCAAATTTAATTGTTTCTGAATGATTTACAAAATATAAATTATGAATATTAGTTTTTGTGGCCTTAAATGTCAAAAGATTCTGGGCTTTGTTTTTAAAACTTCAATTTAAATATTTTGTAAGTGCTTCTTTTTTCTTTAGGTAAGTGTATTTGAGAAGTTGTAAAGTAGAGATTCCCTTGGTTGTCAAAAGCAAATGAATCAGGCCATTTTATAGCTTCATCTTTTATTATTTCGGTAAAAACACCTTGTTTATTTATTTTACTGATTGCATTTTTCTCTAAACTACTTAGAAAAAGTTCTCCTTTCTTGTTGAATATAATCCCATCATTGGCTCCGGTTTGCGCATACTTTTCCACCTTTGTTCCCAATTCGGTATCAGAAATATTTTTATCTAATAAATATGCAACCGGTATCCTGTAGACATTTTTACCCATCAATGAGCAAAAATATAAATATCCGCTCGGTGCATCAAGTTCTATTCCGTCCGAATGCACCGGGTGTTTCCTTTCGTAACCTTCTATTATAATCTTATCTACTTCGGTTAAGGTAGAGTAATGATTGACAAGAACTCTTCGTACTTCGGTGGTGTTTAAATCGAACATGACAATACCACCGACCTGTGAATCTGTAAAATAAGCAATGTGATTTTTAAGGTCTATTCTAAAATCATTTAAGTAAGCTTTGCTTGTTATTTTCTCGGCAGGTAAAAAGTAATTGTGAATAAGGGTATTATTTTTAAGATCAAAGCAAAATAAGCGGGCGCCTTTTGTGGTATCGGTCAAAAGTTCGTAGCCTGTATCCAAAACCCAAAGTAAGTCTTTACTATCTACATACATACTTTGAACACAAATAAACTGATTATTGTTTGATGTATTTTCTGTCCAATTGTTCCAATGCGGATTAGGAAAAGGGATGGTCTTTCCGTCAATAATTTCTGCAACAGAAACCGGTGTTTCCGGAGACCATCTTGGGAAATTGACAAAAACACGATTAGTTTTGGAAATGGCAATTCCGGTCCATTGTTGTGGATTTTCGGCAAAGATACTCATCTGAACTTTGCTGGTTGTTTCCTGACTATAAGCCACCACGTTTGTTATAAACAAACATAAGAAAACTATTTTTTTTAATTTGTACATAATAACATCTATTTTTTAGTAAACTTTAGTACAAAAATGGATGTATATGGTGAAATGTAAAAGGATGATTCTCACAAATATTTTGTGACGAATCTCACTATTTAGAACCCAGACGACTTAGGGATTCTCTTGAAACTCCAATGTAAGAGGCAATTATTGTTTTCGAAACCCTTTGAAAAAGATCAGGGTATTGTGCAAGGAGAACTTCATAACGCTCCTTTATATTATCGGATAAAAGCGAAATCATTCGTTTTTGAAGAGCAACAAATCCACTGTTGGCTTTTTTTCTGAAAAAATGCTCTACTTTTTGCATTTCTTTACACAGTTTTTCCCGGTTTTCATAAGATAAACAAAGGAGCTCTGTATTTTCGAGGCAGTCTACGTTAAATATGGCTTTTGTATGGGTGAAATAAGCTTGATAATCTGTGATCCACCAATTTTCCATCGCAAACTGTATAATGTGTTCCTTTTCTTTTTCATCAGTATAGGAAGCTTTCAATAATCCTTTTTTCACCCAATATGTGTGATTAACAGAATCGTCTTTTTGAATGAGGAACTGATGTTTTTTTAATTTTTTTATTGTAAAGTGAGAAAGAATGTAAGCAAATTCATCATCAGTCAAATCAATTATTTCTTCGAAATGTGCTCTCAGGTTTTCCATTACAGGTTTTTGATTCTGACAGTATGATATTTTAGTATTCTAATATATGATAGATTTCCGCATTGAATTTACGTAGTTTTTCATCACCTTTTAAATCTTTCAAAACAGATAAAAAGCTGAACTGGGCTACTGTTGCACCTTGTTTCTCTACCAATTTTGCTGCTGCTTCTGTTGTACCACCTGTTGCAAGCAAATCATCATGAATGAGGATTCGCTGTCCTTTTTTGATCTGACCTTCACGGGTTTCAATCTCTGCACTTCCATATTCTAGATCATATTTTTCAGAAACAATAGGAGGGGGTAGCTTTCCCTTTTTCCTGATCAGGATAAATGGAACTTCAAGGGCTACAGCAATAGCAATCCCGAAAAGATAACCACGGCTTTCAATTCCACAAACAGCATCTATTTTTCCTTTACTGAATTTCACTAGATCTTCAATAACGTCTTCATATAACTTTGGATTTAGAAAAATTGGTGAAATGTCTTTAAACTGTATTCCCGGAATAGGAAAGTCAGGAACATTTTCAATGGTATTTTCCAGTTGCTTAATTAATTCCTTTGAGGCCATTTATGGGTTTATTTTGTAGCTGGAAATTTTCCAGTCACCATTTACATTTTTAAGTCCGAAAGTTACTTTTAGAGAAGTGGTTTTTCCATTCTTATCGGTAACATCATAAGTTGCATTCACACTAGAGCTGTTTGCGTTTGTAGCATTGGTTGTAATGTTTTTTACACTTACATTTTTTACAGATCCAAATCCGGAAGTAGGATTTGAAAATGATTCATAGCTTCCCCAACTTGGATTGTTTGAAGCATCAAAAGCAGCTTTAAGATTTTGCGAACTTACATTATTTAGGAATTTACTTACTGTATTTTTTGGATCTGCAGCAGGTTGTTTAGGAGTTGCCGGAGATGTTGATGCAGACGGATCTGTAGAAACAGGTGCTGTTCCTGTAGGATTATTTGGATCAATTACAGCATTAGGATCCTGATTTACTACTGTAGAATCTGTTTTAGGAGGAGCCGGAACTTTCAAAGCTGAAGGGTTAACTTCAAGTCCTATTTTAGACATTTTGAATGTTTTTGCAGTTGTCTTAACAGACACCGTGATATCTATTTTATTGTCCACAACTTTTGAAGCAAGAAGGGATGAAAACTTTAAATTGAAGCCTTTAAAGTTGTTATCAGTCATTAGGTTTTTGGCGGTAGAGAGCTTTACTCCATTACTGAAAACTTCCAGGGTTGTTTCTAAACCAGCTCCTGTAAAAGTAACAGGATTACCGGCGTTATCCACAAGCTTTGGGATAATTTGTATAGCAGTAGTTCCGTTTCCATCGTCAGCTGATGGTCTTGTTATAATACTTAATGAATTTGCTTTTACATCATTGGGATCTGTCTCTTTTGCTTTTTCGTCACCGAAGATATTCATTTCTCCTAATGACGGAGGAGCGGTACTTGCCCATTCGATATTATTTTTTTGAGCAACTTCATCTGCCATTGCCATAATTTCAGGAACTTTTTTTCCGTCGATCAACTTACCAAGAGCTTTTACCTCATTGATGTCACCATCAGCATCTACACCAAAGGTTTTAAGAATATAAAGCGCCTCATTAAACTTGATTTGTTTAATGGTAGACAGACTTGAAGCCATGTCATTGATACTTGACTGTAAAGTTTTTGTACTCGTAGCATCTACATGATCTTTCTTACATGCTGTAAAAAGCAATAAACTAAAAATGAGTAGAAGAGAAAACTTTTTCATTTTAATTGAGTTTGATACAAATTTAGTAAAACCTTTATGAATAGAAATTTTTATTTTTTATTTCTTCTTCATTTTAGCTGATTTTAGTATCAAATCATCCTGTACTATGGGTTGTATTTGTTAGGCTGTTCTTTGAGATCTCCTTTAAAGAATGAACTGAAAATGCTTTGCATATTTGGAAATGAGGCGTCCTGCCAAAAAGATATTTTGTAATTGCTGTTATCTTTATCAAATCTTACCTTATTGGTATCGTTATCATTTTCGAAGCTGAATTCGGTGGGATAGAAATTAGAATACACTATGATTTGATTGTAGTCCGGCTCAGTTTTATGTTTTAATTTAACAAAGGTGCGCTCATTGTATTCTAGAAAATCTCTTAAACCTTTTGATGATCCTTTTTCAAATGTGAGATTAAGGATTGTCCTGATATCATAAAACCGGAATCCAAGAAATGCGAATTCTTTTTCCTGTAAAACACCGCCGGAAATTTCGATCTGGTCTTTCCTGTCTCCTTTTAATTCTTTTATTTCAGTAATTTTTGTTTTATAATCCTCTGGATTTCCCAGGTGCTTAAGCTTAGGAAGATTCAGCGAGTTCCCATAATCCCATGATGAAGTTTGTTTTTTTTTATTTTTAGGATCTTCCAGACGATAGATTCTGTACTGCTGAACATTTGTGCTTTTCAGCTTTTTACTTTTATTGTCAAAGATATAGGTAATTATTCCATCCGCATATGCATTAAGCTTATTATTAACCGTAACATAAGAGTTGAAATTTCCTTTGATGAAAATGTATTTAGCCGGTTTATTATTTTTGACCACGACTGTCTCAATTTCCTTTATCCGATCATTGAGTTTTATAATGTCGTGGTCAATTTCTGAGTAGGATAGTGTTGCTACGGAAAAATTGTCGTAAACCAACTGAAATTTTTCCTGAGAGGGATCCAATGCTTTTTTGTCTATTTTACCATCAATATCTGAATAGGATAGGATGCTTCCATCTTTTCCAAAGACAGATACTTTTGGCAAAGGCCTATTGTCCTTTTCAGAAACAAAAGTTATCGTCTGTGAATGCATGAAACTAAAGATGAGCAGGAATATGATCCGTAGTACATAATTTTTCTTCATAATAAAAGCTGTTTAATGGTTTGTATTCATATATAAAGACACCGGATTTTGAAAATAGTTGCCTGATACTTTAATTATAATCATAAAAAAAGACTGATTATTTAATAATCAGTCTTTTATAGTTTTTATTTTGTTACAAGTCCTTAGAAAGGATACTCATAAATTTCAGATTCATGTAAGAATGGGTTTCCTGTAGGAATTAATTTAAGTTTAGATAATGCAGTCATTACAGTAAACATAAATAACCCAACAATGAATAGGATAGATCCTAAGATCAGGATGAATACTTCAGGAGTATTCCAGTATGGTCCTACTGTTCCCGGCATTACCATATTGAAGTAATCTAGAATGTGTCCAAGGATTACAACTACTGCCATTGTAGTAACTACTTTATAGTTTCTTTTGATGCTGCTGCTTACTAATACCAATAAAGGTAATAAGAAGTTAATGATCAACATTGGCAGGAAAGTAGGTGAGTAGTGTTGGAATCTTCCAAAGAAGTAATTAACCTCTTCCGGTACGTTAGCATACCAGTAAAGCATGAACTGTGCAAACCATGTATATGTCCAAAGCATACTTGTCGCGAAAAGGAATACTCCAAGATCGTGTAAGTGGTTATCATTGAACTGTGGTAAGAAACCGTTCTTCTTAAGGTATACACTGATTAGGATGATTACTGCAATACCACTAGACAGGCAGCTAACCATAGAATACCAGATATACATTGTAGAATACCAGTGAGGGTCAATAGACATCAACCAATCCCAAGCCCATGCAGCTGAACAGAATCCAAAGAATACAATATATCCTACTGCCCATCTGTAAAGCATTTGGTAGTCGATTCTTGATTTAGTTTCATCTACTTTCTTTGAAACAGCTTTTAATTTCCATGCGAAGAATGATGCTCCGATTACATACAAGAACGTTCTGAACGCATAGAAAGGGATATTTAAGAATCTTTTTTTCTCGAATAAGATCACATCAAAGTGCGGAGAATCAGGGTTTGTTAACTCCGGATCCATCCAATGGAAAAGGTGACCATTGTGAGAAATGTTTAATAGCATAAGGATGATCAAAATAGCTCCCCCGTATGGAATATAAGAAGCAATAGCTTCCATTACTCTTGTAATGATAATTGGCCAACCTGCGTGAGCTGCATGCTGAATACAGTAGAAAAATAATACTGCACAACTTACTCCGAAGAAAAATACAGCTACAAAGTGTAGTGATGCCAACGGCTGGTTGTGAACCTGCAATTCTGCGTGTTCCAAATGGGCAGCGTGGTCCTGAGGTCCTACCATTTCACTTGAATGTGTAGGAGCATTGTGACCTGAAGCATGAACAGCTTCCATCATCTGTTCAATTTTCTCTGTGCTGATTCCTTTATTCAAGAAAAAACCAATACCAAATAGAACTAAACCTACAACAAGCAGTATTATAGAAATTGATTTTAATTTTGGTGAAAAAGTATACATTTCTTTTCTTATTTTTTAGTTTCGGTAGTCGTTTCAGTTGCTGGTGCCGCTGCTGTAGCTGTAGCTGCCGCAGGTGCTGCTGCTCCTTTTTTGAAAGCACTCATCACATACATTGCTACTCTCCATCTGTCTCCTGCATTCAATTGTCCTGCATAAGACCCCATCGCATTTCTACCGTTTGTTAATACATAATGAACAGATCCCACAGTAATTTCTCTATCAGCATAGTTAGGTACACCTGAGAAAGCACCGCTTTGTACGATTGGTCCTTGTCCATCACCTCCTGTTCCGTGACATGCCGCACAAGTATGGTCGAACAACATTTTTCCTCTTTCTATATCTTTAGCTGCATTAGCTGGATTTAGAGGAGAAGTCGTCAACTTTTTTGATGCATCATATCCTGCATTATATTCATCTGCATTTTTAGGAAGTAATCCTTCTTCAAAAATTCCGTCTTTATTTTGAGCAACACTTCCTTCTACTGGAGCAAGTCCTGTTGCATAGCTATTTTTAACAAACGCTGGAATTTCATTGTCATGATCTGAATAAGCATCTTTAGCCTTCATCAATGGATCATATGCTACCGGGAAATACATATCCGGGAAATATACCAGAGGTGCATTTTCTTTCGGTCCGCAAGAATTAAGTAAAACTGTTGTTAAACCTAAGATTGCAGTAATTCTTAATACATTCTTTTTCATTTTAAGCGTCTTTAACAGTTATTTCTTCAACTCCAGTCTCAATAAGTAGCTGTTTTACAGATTCTACATCTTCAGTTACAAATTCCATCATGAATTTGTCATCTGTAGTTCTCGGATCCGGATTTTGTGCCGGAGCTCCAGGATACATCTTGTTTCTTACCAAGAAAGTAAGTGACATCATGTGAGCAGCACAGAATACCATTAATTCAAACATCGGAACTACGAATGCCGGCATGTTGTGTCCCCAGTCAAAAGCTGGTTTACCACCGATATTCTGAGGCCAGTCATGATTCATTACATACCAGGTTACAGTTGCACCGATCGTAACACCATAACAAGCATAGATAAAGGCAGCATCAGAAATTCTTGTCTTCTTCAGACCTAAAGCTTTATCTAGTCCGTGAACCGGAAATGGAGTATAAACCTCGTTGATTTTTATTCCTTTATCGTTGAATGCTTTAACGCCGTTCATTAAATCGTCGTCATCAGCATAAAGTCCGTATACAATTTTAGTGGTGCTCATCTCCTTCTTTTGCTTTATAAGTTTCACCTGAGATTTTCAAAATCGATTTTAATTCAGCCTGTGCAATTACAGGGAATGTTCTTGCGTATAATAAGAATAGTACAGAGAAGAATCCGATTGTTCCTAAATATACACCTACGTCAATAATGGTTGGTTTAAACATCGTCCATGAACCTGGCAAGTAATCTCTTGAAAGGTTGATTACGATGATATCGAAACGCTCAAACCACATACCGATGTTGATAATTAGTGCTACAATGAAAGTCCAGATAATGTTCGTTCTTGCTCTTTTGAACCAGAAAGAAGCCGGAATAACAAGGTTACAGATAATTAGTGACCAGAAAGCCCACCAATAAGGACCTGTTGCTGCACCTGGAGAAAGATACGTAAAATCTTCAAATCTTGATCCTGAGTACCATCCTATGAAATATTCAGTTGCGTAAGCTACAGTTACCATACCACCTGTTACCACAATTACGATGTTCATAATTTCAATGTGATACATAGTGATATAATCTTCAAGGTGACAAACTTTTCTGGCAATTAACAATAGTGTTTGTACCATTGCAAATCCTGAGAAAATCGCACCGGCAACGAAGTACGGAGGATAGATCGTAGAGTGCCACCCTTTAATAACTGAAGTTGCGAAGTCAAAGGATACGGTAGTGTGTACTGAGAATACAAGTGGAGTTGCCAAACCTGCTAAAACCAAAGATAATTCTTCAAATCTTTGCCAGTGTTTTGCTTTACCACCCCAACCGAATGCTAGGAATGTATAGATTTTTCTAGTCCAAGGAGTTTTAGCTCTATCTCTGATCATTGCAAAGTCAGGGATCAGTCCCATGAACCAGAAAACTGTAGATACTGAGAAATACGTAGAGATCGCAAATACGTCCCAAAGTAGAGGAGAGTTAAAGTTCCCCCAAAGAGAACCGAATTGGTTTGGAAGAGGGAATACCCAATATCCTACCCAAACTCTACCCATGTGAATTACAGGGAAGATAGCTGCCTGTACAACAGCGAAGATCGTCATCGCTTCAGCTGAACGGTTTACAGACATTCTCCAACGCTGTCTAAATAATAATAATACCGCTGAGATTAGGGTTCCGGCGTGACCAATACCTACCCACCATACGAAGTTGGTGATATCCCAACCCCAGTTAATAGTTCTGTTAAGCCCCCATGCTCCAATACCTGTTCCGATAGTATAAGCGATACACCCGAATCCATAGATGAATAGAACTAGGGCTGCATATAGTGATATCCACCATAATTTACCTGCTCTTTCTTCGATAGGTCGTGCAATATCTTCTGTGATATCGTGATAAGTTTTGTGACCAATAATTAGAGGTTCCCTTATCGGAGCTTCGTAATGTCCTGACATTTTTTACCTATTTATTATTTAAACTTTATTTTTCTACTCTGTTTCTTACTTTAGTGTGATAGAACACATTTGGCTTGGTTCCGATCTCTTCCAGTAAATAATATCTTCTGTTGCTTGAGTATAATTCTCTTACTTCAGATTCTTTATCGTTCATGTCTCCAAACGTCATTGCTCCGGTAGAACAAGCAGCAGCACAAGCACAAGAATTTTTAAACTCGCTGTCTGTTACTTTTCTGTTCTCTCTTTTTGCAGTTAAGATTGTAGCCTGAGTCTGCTGGATACACATTGAACATTTCTCCATAACCCCTCTTGTTCTTACCACAACGTCCGGGTTTAGTACCATTCTTCCAAGATCGTTATTCATGTTGAAATCGAAACGATCGTTCAGGTTATATGTAAACCAGTTGAAACGTCTTACTTTATATGGACAGTTGTTTGCACAATATCTTGTACCAATACATCTGTTGTAAGCCATATGGTTTTGACCTTGCTTACCATGAGAAGTAGCCGCTACCGGACATACTGTTTCACATGGAGCGTGGTTACAGTGCTGACACATTACCGGTTGGAAAATCACATCCGGACTTTCATTCGGTTCGATTAAGATGTCATATAGATTAGGAACATTTAATCCTCTTTCAATACCTTCTTTAGTTTCGATCTTTTCTTTAGCAGAATAGTAACGATCGATTCTTAACCAGTACATATCTCTGGACATTCTGATCTCTTCTTTACCTACAACAGGAACGTTGTTTTCTGCCTGGCAGGCAATGATACATGCTCCACAACCAGTACAAGAGTTTAAGTCAATAGATAAGTTGAAGTGAGGACCATCAGTGTCATCGAAAGCGTCCCAAAGGTCTATTTTTCTTGCTGGAAGAGCTCCACTGATCGTGTGGTATTCCAAAGGCTTGTTCCATCCTTTGTGCTCGTCATCAAAAGCGACATTCAGATATTCTGTTAAAGGAACTTCTTTAGCGATTTCATAACGACCCATTAGGGTGTTCTGAAGCTGGATACCAGCGAACTCATGCTCTTCACCTGTTTTTTCTATTTTAGCATTAGAAACAACTAAATTAGAACCGTCAAATAAAGGATAAGCATTTACTCCTGTATCAGCCGTTGCTCCGGAATTCTTTTTACCATATCCAAGTGCTAAACCTACTGATCCGTCTGCCTGACCTGGTTGAATGAATACAGGAACATCTTTTATTACAACTCCGTTTACCGTAAGGTTTACAATAGAACCATCCAACTGCATTCTGGCATTCAGATCATTTTTTATACCTAATCTGTCTGCATCTTTAGGAGAAATAGTTAAGTAGTTATCCCAAGACATTCTTGTTAACGGATCCGGTAATTCTTGCAGCCAAGGGTTGTTAGCCTGAGTACCATCTCCGATAGAAGTCTTAGTATAAAGTACTAATTCAAGATCGGAAGCTTTAAAGTTACCTAATTCAGCAAGTGCCTGAGCGGCATTTCCTCCTGCATAAGATAATGTCGTTGCATTACTGGAAGGAACGATACCGTTATACAAAGCTTTGTTGAAAGAGGTACCTCCTAATATAGAAGAAGCACTAGCTTTTAAGTAATCATAGTAGTTATTGGCAGCATTGTTCTTACCATTTTTCCAAACCAATAATGATTCTTCAATCTGTCTTGATTTGTAAATTTTCTGGATAGTAGGCTGCATTAATGTATAAACTCCTGTCTGAGGCTCCATATCTCCCCAAGACTCTAACCAGTTGGCTACCGGAATAACAGCTTTCGCTGCTTTATACATTTCATTTTTCTTATCTGCAACAGCAATTACGTAAGGAACTTTTGTTAAAGATTTTTTGAAATCTTCTCCTTTTGGATGAGAATAGATAGGATCTACATTGTTTGTAATCAATACTCCAACCTGTCCTGCATTTACCCATCCTAAGAATTCCTGGTATCTTGCTTTATCAAATTCTTTTAAGAAGTTCGCTTTACCGGTGAAGGCAACCGAACCTAATTTTTGGTTAATTAAGTGTGCTAAAACCTGTGCACCTTTAGATCCGTCTGCAAATACGATAGCTTTGCTTCCTTTTGCCTGAAGTTCTTTTACGATCTCAGCAGCAATTTTATCAGAAGCAGCACCTCCACCTACGATTGCATTGTAAACTTCAACTAATGTTTTATTTACCGCACTAGGCTTTAGTCTGTATCTTGAGTCAGCATTTGCACCTGTAAGAGACATGTTGGATTCCACCTGAATGTGTCTCAACATGTTTGCTCCCGGTTTTCTTGCTTCTGCATAAGAAGTTTCTAAACTTGAGGCATTGTAATCTCCTAAGAAATCAGCCTGGAAAGAAACTACTAATTCAGAACCTTTAAGATCGTAAACCGGTAATGCTCTTTGTCCGAATACTTCCTGTGCTGCATCTAATGCTGCGGAGTAAGGGAAAGCATCATAAGTTACAAGTTCTGCTGTAGGATATTTAGCTTTGAATTCAGCGAACAACTTTTTGAAAGTTGGTGAAGCAAAAGACTGAGATAAAAGAACAATCTTTTTGCCTGCTGACTGTGCTTCTGCCAAACCTTTAAGAACAAAATCATCTACTTTATCGAAAGTTTCGTCTTTACCGTCAAGCTTAGGTTGTTTTACTTTATCATTATCATAAAGAGAAAGTACACTTGCCTGAGCTCTTGCATTCGTTTTACCTAATTCTCCTGCAGCCGGGTTTGGATCAATTTTAATAGGTCTTCCTTCACGTGTCTTTACTAAAACACTAGCGAAATCGAAACCATCAAAATATGTTGAAGCGTAGTAGTTAGGAACCCCAGGAATGATATCATGAGGTTTTACCACGTAAGGAATCGTTTTAATTACCGGAGCTTCACAAGCAGCAAGTGTTACTGCTGCAGTAGAAAATCCTAATAATTTTAAGAAATCTCTTCTTGAAGTACTTGATCCGTTCTGTTCAGCATCTCCAAGGAAATCTTCTACCGGAATTTCTTCCTGAAACTCTTTTTGAGCCAGCTTATTATTTAAAGCCGGGTCTTTAAGTTCATGAATACTTCTAAATTGTATTTTGTTTGAAGCCATTTATACTTCTAATTTTTAGTTATTAATAATGACATTTACCACACTCAAGACCTCCAATTGCATCTACAGTAATCTTACCACCATCTTTAGGGTATTGTTTTTTCAACTTGTCATGTAGATTCTTGAAGTATTCTTTATTATAACCGTTGTTCATATCAACCTCAGTAGTTCTGTGACACTCGATACACCATCCCATAGTGAAGTCATTAGCCATCTGAACAACATTCATTGTGTCTATTTTTCCGTGACAAGCTTTACAAACAACATCGATTTTGTTATTCGGATTCTTTTTGTTGAAAGAATTGATGATTGCCTGCTCACCCGCTACAACGTGCTGAGAGTGATTGAAGTACACGAAATCCGGCATGTTGTGGATTCTTGTCCATTCTACTGGTTCAGTTTTTCCTGTATACTGTTGTTTTGCAGGATCCCAACCTGTATGCTGATAAATCTTTTGGATTTCACCGTCATAGAAAGCTTTGTCTTTTCCTGGCTCCATATAGTGATCTGCATTGTATTCGGAAATTGTTCTGTGACAGTTCATACAAACGTTCATAGAAGGAATTTCAGAGACTTTACCATATTTAGCACTTGAGTGACATAGCTGACAGTCAATTTTTTGTTCTCCAGCGTGAATTTTGTGAGAGAAGTAGATAGGTTGTTCAGGCTTGTATCCTTTGTAAACACCGATCCACATTAACCAGTTCCAGATTCCATAGGTTGCAAGGATCGCTAAAATAACCAAAGCTCCTTTACCTATATAATGGTATTTTTTATAGATTTCACTGAATGAACGAACTCTCGTTTCATTAAGCCCTGCTAAGTCTTCTGACTGTCCTAATTTAACTAATTGTCTTAGTTTAAGTAAGATCCATACCAGTAAGGCTGCAATTGCTAAAAGTGAAATGATAACAACGTTTGTTGTTGTTTTGTCGGTTGCTGCAGTTGCGGTAGCATCTGTTGCAGTGGCTGCTCCCGCTTCCGGTTTTTTCTCTTCCGGAGCCGGAGGATTAGTTGTAAAAGCTAAGATGTCATCGATATCCTTCTCTGTAAGATTAGGAAACTGAAGCATCTCAGTTTTATTATATTTTTCAAAAATCTCATTGGCGTATTTGTCTCCAGAAGCTCTCAGAGCTTTGTTATCCTTGATCCACTTGTGAAGCCAATCTCTGTCTACACCACCCTCTGTCTTTACTCGTTCTACAACTCCTTTCAAAGGAGGTCCTATCACTTGTTTATCCAGAGCGTGACATGCAGTACAATTCGCTTTGAAAAGTTTCTCACCGTTTTTAGGATCGCCGTCTTGCCCGTAAAATGAAGCACTGGTTGATAGCAATAAGCCTATTGCGATCAACGTTTGTTTATAATGCTTTCTCCAACTAATCATTTAAATTATCTTATGTTAGTAAAATATTGAACATTCAATCAATCCCGCAAAAATAATATTTTTAACAGGAATTTAACGGCATATAGAAAGGGGAAAATATCATTTACGTTTAATTTGTATTGATTCTAAATAACTCAGTTTGGTATAATTTTTTAATTTGTATAAATTTGCGCAAACAAGTTTAAATGAAAAATTTAATCAAAATATTGTCGGCACTATCCTTTTTTGGATTTTATGAGATTGAAGCCCAGCAGGTTGTAAAGAAGGATACATTGTCCGGAACCGAACTAGTAATGTCAATGGATCCTAAGGTAAAAGATGCTTTAGAGAGTCTCGAAGACAAATGTTCAAGAGTTGTAACCACAACAACACCCCGGGATAGTAGTGACGAAACTTACACCAGACCTACAAAAATATATGTTCCGAATAGGGAATTGACCAATGCGGAAATCTGTAGAAAAAACCCAAGAATTTTAGGGTATAAAATTCAAATTACAACTGTGAAAAGTAACGATGAAGCGAATGAGATCAAGTCGTATTTCAGAAAAAGATTTCCTAATCTAAAGGTGGAAACCGATGCGTCTTTGAGACCTAATTATAAGATTTTGGCAGGAAGTTATTTCACGAAACAAAGTGCTTCTTCGGACCTTTCAAAGATCAGAGAATATTTTAAATCTGCTGTTGCAGTACAGTATAGAATATTTTGTGCAGAAGCTAAATAATATAAGCTATACGATAAAAATAAAAGCTGAGAAGATTTTCTTCTCAGCTTTTTTATTGATAATAAGAATCTAAGAACCAGAAAAATTCTGTCATCCTGAGGTAATTATTAACTCCCAGATAAACCAATAATATTCCCAATGTAAGTGTCAGGAATGAGAGTGCTTTCGGAGAAGACCGATAAGAGTAGAACAGCCAGCCTAGAAGTATCGGATAGACAAAAACAAAGTGACCGCCATAGATGTAAGACGTATGTAATCCGAATCTCATAATGCAGTGGATAACAATATCTACAACAAAAGAGATCATTACAACTTGTACCAGTTTATTTTTGAAATTTCTGAAATAACTCCAAAATATAAGACTCAATAAAAGGGCAATAAATAAGTAAGCAACCCACGAAGAATAAATGTCCATAATAAGGCCTTTGAAATGAAAGCCTTTCATATTATGTTTATCACGAATGATAAAATTGGAAAAAAGAATATTGCCTCCAAAAAAATACGAAAGAATCATGTCCCAGGTTGGTGTAGACTTTACATTAGAGAACTTTTCATATTGTTCGTTCGTCTTATTGAAGATATTTTTATATTTAAAGTCTATCCGGTTTAGGTATAGTAGTATAAAGCAAATACAAGTAATTACAACTCTTAGTGCAGCATTTCCAAATTTCTTCCATTTTGTAAACAGGTCTTTTTCGAATAAGACAGGAATGAAAACCTTAAAAATGTTGGTAATAGTAAGTCCTCCCACGGAAACTCCAGCGAAAACCAGAGCCAGACCAGATATCTTCTCTTCTTTTTTAAGTTTAATGGCCGCATAGTGGTTATAAAGACAAAGAAGAAAAAATGTATAAGTAAAGTTTTCCGGAGTGAAAGAAAGCAGGATGCTTGTTGAGAAAAGCCCGAAAAAAAGAATAATAATAAGGTTGATCATCAATGGTATTCTGATGATATTTTTTAAATATTTAAATACTTGTGATATAGCTAGACTTACCGTGGTTATGCTAAACCATGCCAGAACTAACCTAAAGGTAACATCCGTTTTTCCGTTCGAGATTAGAAAAGCAAACTCTCTTATCCAGTTAAAAAAATAGTAGGATAAAGGATGTCTTTCGAAACTACCACCGGTCATCACAATTGAACGATTGTCAAAACTGAAATAAGCATCCCAAGGTATTCTGTTATCAAAAATGATGGTGTAATTAATAGCAATGTAAGATCCCAGTATCCCATACAGAGAAAGAAAGAAAAGAAATACCCATAGCTCAGTGAGTGAAGAAGGAAATATGAGTTTAAAAAAATGGATTAGTTTCGTTTTGAAATTCACCTGTTTAAAGTTTTTGCAAAAGTAAAATAAAAAACTCACCAATTCCGGTGAGTTTTGTTTCTATGTGTAAAAATCATTTATTCTTTGATGACTTTTTCTGAGGATGATGTCCCATCGTTAAATTCGATTTGCATCAAATAATTTCCTTTAGGGAGTGAAGAAAGATCTGCTTTTACCGAAGCCATTTTTAAAACTGATTTTCCTGAAACATCAAAAACAGATATTGACTTTATTTTTTTGTCTGTTCTGATTTCAACTTCTCCTTTTGTAGGGTTGGGATAAATGCCTGTTCTAACTTTAGCAGAATTTTCGGATGTTGAAAGAGTGCCTGTGGTAATTTTAACGTCATCTAACATAAACATATATTGATCTGAGGACATATATTGGATACCAATCCTGATTGTTTGACCACTATAAGCATCCAAACTTTGCGTAACTTGCTGCCATGCCGCATAAGGGGCTGTTAATGGAGTTGCACCAGATATTATTGTAAAGTTCGCAGCTGACGTAGGTGTACCGTTACCGACATATACTCCTATTTTATAGTTTTCTGTAAAGGCAGGAGATAGAGCTTTTACCCAAAGGCTTAATTGATTGCCACCTGCTCCTAATGTTACAGCTGGAGAAATAAGCCAGTCGTTATTTGCATTTACACCAGCAGCCGGCACTGCGGCCCAGGATACAGCTGTTTTTTGTCCACCATGTGGAGTGAAATTTCTTATTTCTTCATCCACTCCTGGTACTGAAGTCAGATTGTTTGTGGCATTACTTGCTGAAAGGTTAAAAATCTGAAATGCCATAGCACCACCGGCATTTGTCCAATTAGCAGTCCAGGTTGGTACGGTACTGCCTCCTACTACAGGCCCACCTCCTGTGTAAGTATTTCTACCATCTAAATCTAAAGTCAGCCAACTTCCGATATTTGTAATGGCAAAATTCGTGTAAGATTCGAAGCCTTCATCTAACAAGACGGTTTGAGCAGTACCCATCACGCTTGTTAATAATATTAAAGATAGTAAAGTCTTTTTCATAATGTAATTTTATAGTTATACTCAAAATTAAACATTTTTTTTAATAGATATCACTTATCTTGCTTATTATTATGAACTTACGAACTGCAAGACAGCGTGGAACATCCGGAAATATCATCATAATCAACAGGCCTTTTTACGGAAAATTCAGGATAAATTTCCTGATAAGGATTTTCGAGGGCATGTGTTAATTTTTTTAATAAATCTTTCTTCCCTTCATTAATTTCTTCAATGCATTGGTACAAGAGATAATTTCTAAGGATGAATTTTGGATTAGCTTTTTGCATCAGGTTGAGAGAGGCTTCCTTTGTAATTTTATTTTTTGAAATTCTTTCTTTGTATTTTTGAATAAAGTGTTTAAGCTTATTCAAAAGATCATCATTTAGGAAGGTATAAGATACATTTTCAAACAACCCTTTCAGGTCATCTCCCTCTTTGAGTTTTTCCAACTGATTAAAAAACAAGGTGTGATCAAATTCTAATTCCTGCATCAATCCCTGCCAGTTGCTGAAAAACTCTTCGTCACCATCTAATAGCTGATCAAATCCGAATTTTCGGCAAAGCATTTTGTCGTGAGCTTCCCAGAAATAATTACCATAATTCTTGAGGGTATTTTCTAAAAATTTTTCATCCTTAATTAATGGATGAAGCGCATTTGCCAACTGCCATAAATTCCATTGTGAGATTTGCCCCTGCTTTCCGAATGCATATCTTCTTCCTGGCAAATCGGTGGTATTGGGAGTGAAATTCAGATCATACTCATCCATCATAGAGTATGGACCATAGTCAATGGTAAGCCCAAGCACAGACATATTATCTGTATTCATAACTCCATGTACAAAACCCACTCTGAACCATTCTGTCATCAGATCAGCCGTTCTTGTGCAGATGCTTTTAAAGAAATCTTTATATTTTTCAGAATCCGATGAAGTGATTTCAGGAAAATAATTGAGAATAGTAAAGTCAACGAGATCCTGTAAGGTTTTGTATTCTGCCTGAGCAGAAATGAGCTCGTAATGTCCAAACCGTAGAAAGCTTTCCGCAGTCCTGATAATTATCGCTCCTTTTTCTTTTTGGGGATTCCCGTTGTACATCATATCTCTTATCACATCTTCTCCTGTAAAACATAGGCTTAATGCCCTTGTAGTCGGAACACCAAGGTGATACATAGCCTCACTCATCAGATATTCCCTGACTGAGGACCTTAATACAGCTCTTCCGTCTGCATGTCTTGAATATGGAGTGGCTCCTGGACCCTTCCATTGAATTTCAGTTTTTTGTCCGGAACTATTTATTATTTCTCCTGCTAATATTGCCCGGCCATCACCAAGTTGCCCTGCCCAGTTTCCAAATTGATGTCCTGCATATGCTGTCGCGTAAGGTTGAATATTAGGAGGTAGATTATTTCCAACAAGAAAATCCAGGTCGTTCTCTTCAAACTTTCCTAGACCGATTTCTTCAGAAAGTTTTTCATTGAAAATAATTAATTCCGGATTATCAAACCCGGCAGGACTAACCGTTGAGAACAAAACTTTAGGCGTTGCTCTCTGCATTGGATTTCCTGAAAAGTCTCCGGGAAACTTCTTTATAAAAGGCTGTTTGATCTCTTTAATATTCATGAATCAAAGATACAACAATAAAAAAAGACCTTTCAAACAGATTGAAAGGTCTCGTGTATTTGTAAAAGAGAATTTATTTATTAAAATCAATTTCTTCACTCTTATTGAGGTTTTCATTGACGTTCTCTTCTTTCTTCGTCGTGTTGCTTTTTGGGGTAGGATCTACAGGCCTAGGATTTTTAATTTGATCGATTGTCTGAAGTCCTCCCTCATCTCCATAACCTCCACTCAATCCTTTGAGATCCGAACATCCGTCTTTCCAATCTGATGGTTTCACAAACTTGTCATCTGGAGTAATGCCTAAACTTTTATCTGCCCAGACTTTTTTCATAAATATCGCCCAGATCGGCAATGCCATTCTTGCTCCTTGTCCTTCACCTGTTCCAAAGAAGTGAGTTGCTCTGTCTTCCCATCCTACCCAGGCACCTGTTGCTAGCTTAGGAGTTATTCCCATAAACCAACCATCGGAGTTGTTCTGTGTAGTACCGGTTTTGGCGGCAATTTCCACCGCTTTTGAGATGCCCCTTCTTGAAAGTTCTCCGGAAGCGGTACCAAATTGGGCTACCCCTTTCATCAATTCAATCATGGTGTAGGCATAACGAGGATTCATTACCTCTTTTGGATCTACATTTACTTCTTTGATAACCCTGCTGTTGGCATCTTCTATCCTCCAGATCATTTCAGGTTTATTATAGTTACCATAGTTGGCGAAAGTACTGTAAGCACCAAGCATTTCGTAAATCGTGATGTCAGATGAACCTAATGCAATTGTATTGTTTCTTGGAATTTCCTCAGTCACTCCTAGATCTCTTGCAGTCTGTATTACAGCATCTACTCCGGTCATTTCTATAAGACGTGCTGCAACTGGGTTTTGAGAGTGCGCTAAAGCATCTTTTAACGTCAGCATTCCGCCTCTGCCGGGAACATGCCATCCATTATGATCGTAGGTTCCGTTTGAAACAGCTGAACAAGGTGTCATTCCAAGCTTCATGATAGCAGTTGCATATACGAAAGGTTTGAATGTGGATCCTACCTGTCTTTTACCTTGTTTGATATGGTCGTACTGGAAATGCTGCCAGTCGATTCCTCCAACCCATGCTTTAATCTCACCGGTTCCAGGAACCATAGACATCAAACCTGCCTGAGCAATCTGCTTATGATATCTGATAGAGTCCCAAGGAGACATTTCAACTTCTTCCTCTCCATTCCATGTAAAGCGTGATGTTTTTATCGGTTTATGGAATTCCATAAGGATTGAATCTTCAGATACTCCGGCTGCCTTAAGCAATTTGTAACGTCCTGTTCTTTTCATAGCCTGAACCATTACACTGTTGATCTGCTTATCCGTTAAGTAATAAAAAGGTCTGTTTTTTCTGCCTCTTTGTTCTGCATCAAATCTTTTTTGAAGGTCTGTCAAATGTTCTTTAATTGCCTCTTCCGCATATTTTTGCATTTTAGAGTCAAGCGTAACATATATTTTAAGTCCGTCTTTATAAAGGTTTAATTTTTTACCGGTTTCTTTTTCGTGATCTTTAAGATAACTATCGATCTCTTTTTTCAGATAAAACTTATAGTAAGCAGAGTAGTCATCATTGATGTTTTTGATCGGATGATAGTCTAAAGTAATAGGCGTTGCTACCGCTTTGTTGTAAGTATCCTCATCAATATAACCTGTTTTCTGCATCTGCTCCAAAACAACATCTCTTCTTGCCTTCGCTCTTGTCTCATTACGCATAGGATTGTTTTTTACCGGATTTTCCAGCATGGCAACAAACATAGCTGCTTCAGGTAATGTAAGCTGATTGGTGCTTTTGTTAAAATAGATTTTTGAAGCCATTTCAATTCCGTTTGCATTGTATAAAAAGTCAAACTTGTTGAAATAAAGCGTTACAATTTCTTCTTTGGTATATCTTCTTTCAAGGCTTACTGCCACAACCCATTCTTTTAGCTTTTGGAAAGCCCTTGCTAACTTGTTTTGTGAAGCTCCCCCTGTGAAGAGTAGTTTTGCAAGCTGCTGGGTAATGGTGGAGCCACCTCCTCTGCCACCTCCATAAACAACTGCTCTGGCAATTGATTGTAAATCAATTCCGGAGTGTTCTTTAAAACGCTCATCCTCTTTAGCTTGTAGTGCATATACAAGAAAAGGAGGAAGATCCTTATAGGTAATAGGTTGGGTTTTTTCTTTTTCAAATTTACCTAAAAGAACACCATCTGCAGAAAAAATCTGAGAAGCAACATAAATGTCAGGGTTTTCCAATTCTTCAACATCCGGCATTTCACCAAGAAAACCTTGTGAAACAGCAAAGAAAGTTCCGGAAATTCCCAAAACAACTACAATGAGTCCAAGCCAAATAAATCTAACCCACTTTTTCCAGGAGGTATTTTTATTATTCTTTTTGGGAGGAAGCGGAAACGTCTTTCCCTTACTTCCTGTGTTTTTTTTGTTTTCTTCCATTTATGATTACGGTTTAGCCGTTTCTATTTTTACTCCAATATCTTCAATCCCCGGAAGGAAATCATTTCTCATCGCTTGTATCAATCCAATTTCATATTTTCCTTTTTGTGGAAACCTGTAATTTAATTTATACTGGAAAAGCGTTTCCTTCGTGTCTCCAAAACCTGTTCCAAGCCATTCTCCATTTGGTTTTGTAAGAATATAATTCAACGTATCCGTCTCCTTTTTCTTGTTTTGAAGATTGGTGAAATTAACGATAAACCTTATATTGCTATAAGGATAATCGTTATTGTTTCTTACAACAAATATAATATTTTTAGGATTCTGTGGATCCGAAATCTCAAGATTAAATTTCTGCTCACTTTTCTTATTCCATTTACTATCAATGGAATTCATCGTGACATGTTCTCCCGGAGAATTACAGCTCAAGAAAAGAATAAGGGATAAAAATCCTAAAACTTTATGCATTGTTATCTTTTTTTGGAGGAAATTTTTTTTTAAATTTTTTCTTGTTTGGATTTTGTTGAGGCTTTTTCTCCTGACCGGAATTACTCGCTTCTACTTTCTCCAATTGAGCTTTTGGCTGCTGAGGCCTTGGCTGTTTGGGGTTATGATTAGAATTGGTATGGTCTGGTTTTTCAGATCTCTCCGGTTTATTTTTCCTTTGTCCCTGATTGTTGTTTTGCCTGTTCTGGTTATTGTGATTCTGGTTTCTGTTTTTGTTGAATCCTTTATTTTTCTTTTCGAATCGATCCACATTATTCTCCTGAATCAGATCAATGCTATGCAACGGGATATCCGGTTGTTTAAGTTCTTCAAGAGGGAGTATTTTTTCTCCTCTTTTATTTTTAGAAATGAACTGTTTTACAAGGTCAATATCAAAATCATACCATGCTACAGAGCTATCCACATAGGCAAACCACATTTTCTTCTTGAAAACGTCAATTTTAATACAGAAAGCTCTTCCTTTTTCTGTATCCAATGTTGTTGACGAAGAAGGGAAATTACTTAATGCATCAAGATAACTGTCTAATTCATAATTTAGACAACACTTTAGTTTACCACATTGCCCGGCAAGTTTTTGCGGGTTGATACTTAATTGCTGATATCTCGCAACGTTGGTATTTACAGATCTGAAGTCGGTAAGCCATGTCGAACAGCAAAGTTCTCTTCCACAAGACCCGATTCCTCCGATTTTTGCGGCTTCCTGTCTGAAACCGATCTGTTTCATGTCGATTTTTGTTCGGAATGTAGAGGCGTATTCTTTTATTAACTGTCTGAAATCGATACGATTATCTGCAGTATAATAGAATGTTACCTTAGAGGCATCTCCCTGATACTCTACATCAGTAACTTTCATTTCAAGCCCCAGATTATGGGCAATCTTTCTTGCCTGGATCTTTACGCTGTCTTCTTTTTTTCTAGCTTCCTGCCAAACTTCAATATCTTTTTGATTGGCTAATCTGTATATTTTTAGTGAGTTTTCTTCAGAAAATTTTTTCTTTTTCATCTGAATTTTCACTAATTCGCCGGTGAGACTTACCACACCAACATCGTGTCCGGGACTAGATTCTACGGTGACTACACTACCTATATGTAATGGAACATTATTTACATTTTTATAAAACGATTTTCTGTCATTTTTAAATCTAACTTCTACAAAATCACACCTGTTAGATGCGGGATTATTGATGTTAGATAGCCAGTCGAAAACACTTAATTTATAACTATTACCACAGGTATTTACATTTTCACAACCATTCGCGGATTTCTTGGGTCCGCAAGAATGCGCAGAATCGCCGGATGTTTTACATCCACAACTCATATAACTATTATTTAATCTTGCAAATTTATATATTTTTATCTTTATGTAATTCTAAAAAATTCAAATATTCGTCAACATCATTGTTTGATATTAAACAAAAAACACTTTTTTATCACCGAATTTTACCAATGTACTAGTATATATGCTTTTATGGTGAATTTTTCCTAAAGTGTTATTTTAAACATAATTTTCTTTTCGTATAATGTTTAAAATATTAAGAAATATTAACAGACCTATGCAAAATAATTTTATATTTGGGTTATATAATAATAGTCTATGAAAAAAATATTAGTATCAACTGCTTTATTGGCGGGTGTTTTATCTTACGCTGGAGGCTTCAGGGTTTCTTTGCAAGGGGTAAAGCAATTGGCAATGGCACATACTAGTGCTCATGCTGAAGATGCAAGTGTGGCATTCTTTAACCCTGCGGGTATGTCATTCATTCCTTCTAAACTGAGTATAGTTGCCGGAGGATTTGGAGCAAGTAATAAAGTTACTTTTCAGAATTTAAATACTTTACAAAGTACAGAAACTGATAATCCTCTTGGAACACCTATTTATGCGGCTATTGCTTATAAACCGCTGGAGAATTTATCAGTAGGTTTCAGCTTTTCAACACCTTTTGGTAGTACGATCCAATGGCCAAATGATTGGGAAGGAAGAGAAATGGTTCAGAAATTAGAATTAAAAAGTTTCTACTTCCAGCCAATGGTTTCAGTAAAACTGGCCCCGTGGTTAGCTTTTGGAGCGAGTTATATATATGCAAGAGGAAAAGTAGACTGGGATAAAGCAATTACTCAATTTGGAGGTGAGGTAAATATTAATGATGAGAAAGCAAGTGGACATGGATACGGGTTTGGTTTCTATTTCAGACCTGAAGAAAAACTGGATGTTAGTATTGCATACCGTTCTCCGGTTGATATGAAAGCGAAGAATGGAACAGCAACATTTAAATTTCCATCACAGTCTATCTACTCATTATTAGGATTAGGAGCGAACGGACAAGATGGTTTCTCTGCAACGCTTCCTTTAGTGGAAGAATATACAATAGGTTTAACCTATAAGATTACACCAAAATGGTTGGTTTCTGCTGATTTTAACTATCATGGATGGGAAAGATACAGTAAACTGACATTGGATTTTGCCAATGCTCCTATTGGAAACCAAGCAGATCCTACGGTGCTTGTTGCTCCAAAAAACTTCAGAAACTCAAAAACCTTCAGGTTAGGAACGCAATATGCATTTAGCGATATGATTTTTGGACGTTTGGGAGCTTATTATGATGAATCTCCTTATTCTGACAACAATTTTATAGCTGAAACACCTTCATTTAATACTTATGTAGTAACAGGAGGGGTAGGCTTTAAGTTGAAACAATTTGGAGTTGATATTGCTGGAGGATATGCAATGCCTCAGGCAAGAGACGTTAATAATGCGAATCTTGGATTCTACGGACAGGCAAAAGCCAGGGCGTTTTATTTTGGTCTAGGTTTATCTTATAATCCTTTTTAATTGAAAGACTATGAAAAAAATTATAATTTCTACAATCGCTGTCTCTGCGCTTTTATTTACAACGAGCTGCGAAAATGATTTTGATACGGATGTTAAAGATATCCAGGTATCGAAAGGGAATGCAGACTTTTCTAAATATGTAGCATTGGGTAATTCATTAACATCAGGCTATAGAGATGGAGCTCTTTATTCAGATGGACAAAATGAATCTTATCCTTCTATGATAGCTCAGCAAATGAAACTTGTCGGAGGAGGAGATTTCAAACAACCGTTAATGCCGGATAATAATGGTGGATTGCTGTTAAATACCTTAGCCGGTCCTGTTCAGATTGCCAATACAAAATTATTCATTAGTGGTTTTGTAAATGGTTCTCCTGATATTAAAAATGCGAATAATAATACAGCAACAGCACTTGTAAATACCATTTTGACGGGTCCTTTCAATAACATGGGAGTTCCGGGAGCAAAAGTGGCTCATTTGCTGGCTCCTGGATATGGTAACATTCAAGGAATTGCTACTAAAACAGCTAATCCGTATTTTGTAAGATTTGCATCAAGTCCTACAACATCTGTAATTGCTGATTTTAAAGCACAGAAGCCTACTTTCTTTTCATTATGGATAGGAAATAATGATGCGTTGTTATATGCTCTTGCAGGTGGAGATGCTACGGTTGAAACCCTTACACCACCGGCACAATTTACACAATATTATAATGCATTAATTAATGAGATTGCCTCTACAAATGCTAAAGGTGTTATCGCAAATATTCCTAGCGTTACTTCTATTCCTTCCTTAACAACTGTTCCTTATAACCCTTTAACAGCTTCTGTTCTAGGTGGAGGTAATGTTACTGTAGGAAATGCAACAATAGATAATTTAAATACAAACTTATACGGGCCATTGAGTCAGATTTTGGCTGCAGTAGGAGGTGCTGGAAGAATAAAGCCTTTGTCTAAAACTGAAGCTAATCCATTGCTTATAGTAGACGAAAGCCTTCCAAATCTAGGTGCTCAGATTACAGGTGCTGCTTTAGCATCCGGAAATCCAACCCTGATTGCTTTAGCAACATATTTAGGAGCTACTTATGGACAAGCAAGACAGGCGAAAGCAGGAGATTTGGTTCCTTTAACTTCTAAAGCTGAGATAGGAACACTTCAAACATTGCCTCCAGGGGTTCCCGCTAGCCTTGGTGCAAAAGGAATTGCTTATCCGTTTGCTGATAAATATGTATTGACGGCAACAGAAGTTACTGATGTAAACACAACCATTGATGCTTATAACGTAACGATTAAAGCAGCAGCAGATGCTAAAGGATACGCTTTTGTAGATGCCAACAAAAAGATGGTTGAACTTAATAGCCAATCCGGAATTTCATTTGACGGGGTAAGATACACTGCGAAGTTTGTAACGGGTGGAGCTTTTTCTCTTGATGGAGTTCACTTGACAGGAAGAGGTTATGCTATTGTTGCGAATGAATTTATTAAATCAATTAATGCAAAGTATAATTCTTCTTTACCACAGGTAAATGCGAATAATTATTCAGGAGTAAGATTCCCTTAAAATATAAAGGAAACAAAAACTTAGAAACCACAAGACTAATTCTTGTGGTTTTTTTTTAAATTTGCAAAATCTTAAAAAGTAAAAATGGCCGATCAGTTAAGTTATCTATTTAGTACAAGGACAAGTAAGGACTTGGCAGAAAAAATTGCTCAGCATTATGGGCAGGGATTAGGAAAAATAAACTTCCAGGAGTTTAGTGACGGGGAATTCGAACCTGTTTTAGACGAATCAGTAAGAGGAGGTAGGGTTTTCCTGATTGGATCTACATTCCCTCCCGCGGATAATCTATTAGAGCTTCTTCTAATGATTGACGCTGCAAAAAGGGCTTCTGCGAAAAGTATTACTGTTGTACTTCCTTATTTCGGACTTGCAAGACAGGATAGAAAAGATAAGCCAAGAGCTCCTATAGGTGCTAAGTTGGCTGCTAATCTTTTAACTGCTGCGGGAGCGACCAGAATTATGACCATGGATCTGCATGCGGATCAGATTCAGGGATTCTTTGAAATTCCTGTGGATCACTTGTATGCGTCAACTATTTTTGTAGATTATATCAGAGACCTGAATCTGGATAATCTTACCATCGCTTCACCGGATATGGGTGGGGCAAAAAGAGCTAAAAACTATGCCGGACACCTGGGTGCTGAAGTAGTAATTGCTTACAAAGAGAGAAAGAAAGCTAATGTTGTAGAGGAAATGTTCCTTATCGGGGATGTAGATGGTAAAAACGTTATTCTTATTGATGACATGATTGATACAGCAGGAACGCTTTGCAAAGCTGCTGATATCTTAATAGAGAAAGGAGCAAAAACAGTTAGAGCAATGGCTACTCATGGAGTGCTTTCAGGAAAGGCTTATGAGAATATTGAGAACTCTAAATTGCTGGAGGTTATTGTAACTGACTCAATTCCTGTTAAAAATAATTTGTCATCTAAAATAAAAGTGCTATCTTGCGCCCCATTATTTGCAGATGTTATGAAGATGGTTCATGAGCACCAGTCAATCAGTAGTAAATTTGTTATCTAATTGATTTACTGAAGTTTGCAAATTGTATTTTAAAACAAAATTTTAAATTTTTATAAATGAAATCTATTACAATTCAAGGTACAAAAAGAGAAAGCGTGGGCAAAAAGTCTACAAAAGCTTTACGTGATGCTGAATTAGTTCCTTGTGTTGTTTATGGAGGGACAGAACCATTGAACTTCTCTGCAGAAGAGAAATCTTTCAAAGGTTTAGTATATACTCCTGAAGCACACACGGTATCTATTGAAGTTGACGGACAAACAATTCCAGCAGTTCTTCAGGATATTCAGTTCCACCCAATTACAGACAAAATTCTTCATGCTGACTTCTATCAATTATCTGCTGATAAGCCGGTTATTATGGAAGTTCCGGTAAGAGTTACTGGTCGTTCTAAAGGTGTTGTTGCTGGGGGTGTTCTACGTCAGTCATTCAGAAAGCTAAAAGTAAAAGCGATCCCTGCAAACTTGCCGGATGAGATCGTTATTGATATTACTTCACTTAAGATTGGTAACAAACTATATGTTGGTGCTATCAAAACTGAAGGATATTCTTTCATGCACCCTGACAATGCAGTTGTTGTAGCTGTTAAGATGTCTAGAAATGCAATGAAGGGAGGTGCAGCAGCACAAGATGATGAGGATGAAGAAGAGGTTGTAGCTGAAGGAGCTGCTCCAGCAGCTGAGGAAACTGCAGCTGAATAAGAATTGCTTAATAACAATGATATAAAAACCTGTCAATTTTTTGGCAGGTTTTTTATTTTAGATTGCATCTATAATGCTATTCTTTCTTTAGCCTTTCAAAAAAAAAGATGTAAATTTGAAGTGTTCTAAATAAGAACATAATAATTGTAAAATTTATAATAAATGTTTGACATTCAAGAAATAAGAAGTCAGTTTCCTATATTAGATCAGGAGGTCAACGGTAAGCCTCTGGTTTATCTGGATAATGCAGCGACATCACAAAAACCAAACTCCGTTTTAGAGGTTTGGAACCAATACTATACAGAAATTAATGCAAATGTTCACAGAGGGATTCATACTTTAAGTCAGCTTGCTACTGAAGAAATGGAGCTTTCGCGAAGAAAGATACAGAAATTTATTAATGCAAAGCATGATTTTGAGGTGATCTTTACAAAGGGAACAACGGAAGGGTTAAACCTCATCGCTTATATTCTTACCGGAAAGCTGAAAAAAGATGATGAGATCATTATTTCATATTTAGAACATCATTCTAATATTGTTCCATGGCAGTTGCTATGTGAAAGAACAGGTGCAAAGCTTCGTGTGATTCCGATTGATAACAATGGTATTTTACAGCTTGATTATTTGGATCAGTATCTAAGCGAGAAAACTAAAGTTGTTGCCGTAAACCAGGTTTCAAATGCATTGGGGGTTGTAAATCCTATTGAGGAGATTATCTCAAGGACCAGAAGGAATTCCGATGCTTATATCGTTATTGATGGTGCGCAGTCTGCTCCTCATTTCAGAATTGATGTGCAGGCAATGGATTGTGATTTCTTTGTATTTTCGGGGCATAAAATGTACGCTCCAATGGGAACCGGAATCCTGTATGGGAAAGAACATATTTTAGATTCTTTGCCACCGTTTCATGGAGGAGGGGAAATGATTGCCACATGCTCATTCGATGGAACGACCTATGCCGGATTGCCATTTAAGTATGAAGCAGGAACGCCAAATGTCGGAGGTAATATAGCATTAGGAGCGGCAGTAGATTTTATCGAAAAAGTAGGACACGAAAATCTTCAGAGACATGAGAATGCTTTGTTGGAATATGCTCAAAGACAGCTTTTAGAGATTGAAGGTCTTAAAGTCTATGGAGAAAAGGCCAGAAGAACGGGCGTTGTTTCCTTTAATTTAGAAGGCGTAGGAATATCTTCCGATGTAGGAATGATTCTGGATAAGATGGGTGTAGCTGTAAGGACAGGGCATCACTGCACGCAACCTATAATGGATTTCTTTAATATTGCAGGAACTGTAAGAGCAAGTTTTGCAGTATACAATACTTTTCAGGAAATTGATCTTCTTGTAGAAGGAGTAAAAAAGGCCAAAAGAATGTTAAGTTAATCGAAATAAAAGAAATAAAAAAGCAGTTGTAAAACTGCTTTTTTTATAGGTTTATTATTCCCAAGGAACGCAGTAACATCTTCCTTGTATAATAACCTGGTAATATCCGTAGGCGCATTCCAGGCATATTTCGCCGCCGGCATATATAGCCTTCATTGTTTCTTTGTTTAATTTTTTCATGTTATTTGATTTTTAAAGTGTTAGAAGTTAAATATAATCATAAATTCAAGTAAAACTCTTATATTTTTTTGTGTTTAATTTTCATAAAAAATAATTATTGTGTTAAATTTTACAATTATAATGATATTAATTATTAAATTTAATATAATAAATAAGATGCGTTATGAAAAAATATTTACTTTCTTTTATTTTGGTGTGTGGAATATACAATGCCCAAGTGTTCTCTGAAAATTTTGATGGAAATGTTTTACCATCCGGATGGACGACAAATAATCCCGATACTTCTTTTAATTGGGACGTAGGATCTGAAAATGGCTTCGCTACATTTCCCTCAGGTGCAGCTTTTTTTGATGATGATAATGCAGGACCCTCAAGCATAAACTCCAATGCCAGGCTTGTGTCTCCTGTTATTAACCTATCGGCGGTTCAGAACCCTAAACTCTCATTTAAGTATGCTAACATGATTTATGATGATGATTCAACGTTAAAAGTCGAGGTTTTTAACGGGACATCATGGGTACAGGTATTTACTTTTTCGGGGGATGCTGGTCAGTGGGATCTTGATTTTAATACATTTTTATATGTTGTTACAACCTATGAGCAAGCTACGGATATTGATCTTACGCCTTATGCCAATGCTAATTTTCAAATGAGATTTGTATATGACGATGCAGGGGATTATTCTTACGGTGTTGTCGTAGATGATGTTGCCATTACTTCCGGAGCATTAGGTACTTCTGAGGTTTCATTTGCAGATAAGATGCAGGTATACCCTAATCCTGTGAAAGATTTTGTACATATTCAGTCTGGAAACTTAAGATTTGACTCTAAAATCACCGTGCTGGATTTAGCAGGCCGACAAGTTAAGAGCTTTACAGGATTGGCGGACGGATATAATCTTTCTGACTTGCCGAAAGGCAGCTATCTGATTCTGATAGATAATAAAAAGGAAATTATCAGTAAGAAAATTATAAAAGAATAATCTCTGAAATAGCCTCTTAAACAGGGGCTTTTTGTAATAACAAATCCCTTTCAATAATTATTGAAAGGGATTTGTTTTATATCTGAGTCGTGAAACTATTAAGGTTTCCAGTCTACAACAGCTCTGATAAAGGCTTCTGCGTTCTCCAGTGGAATGTTTGGCAGAATTCCGTGACCTAAATTAGCAATATAGCGATCTTTTCCAAATCGATGAATCATCTCGTTTACCATCTTTTTTATGGTTTCAGGGGTTGAATGCAATCGGGCCGGATCAAAGTTCCCTTGAAGGGTCATTGTATGATTGGTTAAAGTTCTTGCAAACTCAGGTTTTATTGTCCAATCTACTCCAAGAGCTGAGGCCTTGGACATTGTCATTTCTTCCAGGGCAAACCAGCATCCTTTTCCAAATACAACCACGTGGGTCAATGGGCTTAAAGCTTCCACGATCTGATTGATGTATTGCCATGAAAATTCCTGATAATCATCTGGAGAGAGCATTCCTCCCCAGGAATCGAAAATCTGCACTGCTGATACTCCTTTTTCTACTTTTCTCTTTAAATAGGCAATGGTAGTATCTGTAATTTTTTGAAGAAGCAAATGGGCTGCTTCCGGTTGCTGAAAACAGAATGATTTGGCAATATCAAAAGCTTTACTTCCTTTTCCTTCCACACAATAGCAAAGGATAGTCCATGGAGATCCTGCAAAACCGATCAACGGGATTTCGTTATCTAATTTTAATAAGGTTAATTCTATGGCATCAAAAACGTATCCTAAAGTATCATTCACATCGGGAACCACAACATTCTGAACCTGCTCCATTGTTCTGATGGGAGTGTCTAGCCATGGGCCCACTGATTCCTTCATTTTAAAGTCGATTCCCATTGCTTGTGGCACTACTAAAATGTCAGAAAACAAAATAGCAGCATCCAGCGGATATCTACGGATCGGCTGTACGGTAATTTCAGAAGCGAGTTCAGGAGTTTGACATCTTGTAAAGAAATCATATTTATCTCTTAATGCAATGAATTCCGGCAGGTATCTTCCGGCCTGTCTCATCATCCACACAGGAGGTCTTTCTACGGTCTCTCCGCGAAGGGCTTTTAAATATAGGTCGTTCTTAATCATAATTTATTTAAATCTGCAGTAAAATTGATAGCGCAAATTTGCTACAGGTTGTTCTTACTTTCTCTTCTGATCATTTCTAAAATGGAAACCAGAGTATTACCTTCTGAAGTGAAAATTTTTTCCCGGGTATACTTTTTTATTTCATTGGAGGTTGTTTCTCCAATAGAAAACAGTTTCGTATGATCTAATGAATTTCGCTTTGCAAAACTACGAACTCCACTTGGACTGAAAAAGACTATGCCATAATATTTTTCAGATATTAACGGATTGATCTCTTCGGTATTATAAACCGTTATCTTTCTGTACTTGATATTTTGTAATGGCAGTTCATTGTCCAGAACATCAATGGCCAGGTTTCCACAAAAATGCAGGAATTGTTCATGTGGACAATGCCCAATGATAAATTCTGAAAGTGCTTCTGCATTTTTCAGAACCTTAAAGGTGCCAAACCCATATTTTCGGAGGATTCTTTTTGTTTTTTCCCCGACGCAATAAATCTTGTTGTAATTTTTTGTCGTAAAATCCTCATTAGGTCTGAACTGATTTTCGAAAAAAGAAGTCACTCCGTTGGCACTTGTGAAAATAAGTGAGTAATTTTTTAAATCGAATGGTTTAACACGAATCGGAGTTGTTTTAATTACCTCAATACAATCAACCCCAATGTCATCTCCTAATTCTTTGGATAAAACAGAGGGGTCTATATTTTTGGTAAATAAGATTTTCATTTGAGATAAAATTGATTGCCGGCAAAAGCCTGAATTTATATCTGGCTCTTTATTTCGGCCATTAATTCCTTGCCTCCGTTTTCGAGTACTATTTTTGCATATTTTTCTCCGAAATTTTCACTCTCATTATATGTGAAATTTTCGTCCGTTGCGATGCAGTTTTTTCCGTCCAGTGAGCAAAGTGCTGCTTTAAAGCGGATCTGGTCATCAAATATTTCAGCAAAGGCTCCGATGGGTGCAGTACATCCTCCTTCAAGGGTACTAAGGAAATTTCTTTCAATCTCAACGCAGATTTGTGTGGGTTTATGATTAATCTGACGTACTATTTCATTGATTTCTTTTTTATCCGAATGTCCGGCAACTGCGATAACTCCCTGAGAAGGCGCTGGGATCATTAAAGGAAGCATCTCGTAATCAATGTCCATTTTCATTCTTTTGATGCCTGCTAAAGATAATATAGTGGCATCAAAATCCTGTTCTTCCAATTTTTGAAGGCGTGTCTGTATATTTCCACGAATATCGGAGAAAGTTGCTTCCGGATAATATTTCAGCCAAAACGCTCTTCTTCTCAAGCTGCTTGTTGCTAACTTAAGTTCATGAAACTCTTTATTTTTTGCTGATTCTTTTCTTATTAAAACATCCTGCGGATAATCTCTTTCCAGATATGCGATAAGTTCTGTATGTTGGGGAAGTTTTGTAGGGACATCTTTCAGAGAGTGTACAGCAATATCTATTTCATCATTTAATAATGCGGTATCCAGATCTCTGGTAAAAACGCCTGTAATCCCTAAAGCGTAAAGAGGTTGATTAAGATTTTTATCACCCGAAGAAAGGATGGGCATGATCTCAGTCGTGTAATTATTATTTTGCAGATACCTTGCGACCTCTCTCGCCTGCCAAAGAGCAAGTGCTGAGTTTCTTGTTCCTATTCTAATGCTTTTCATTGAATTCGTTGTTTGGTTGTTCAACTAATATTTCGTGCATTAATTTACTAATTTCTTCGGCTTTTAAAGGGTTATCTATGATGTATTTTGCAAAACGGCTGGTAATTTTCTGAATCATCTTTTCAGAAAGTGCCATATCGTCTACATTGATGTATTTATTTTTTCTGTAGAACTGATGCATTTCATTACGCTCCATATTTTTCAGGACCGCTTTGAAATGATGAATGTTGGGAGCGAGTTTTCTTTTTTTCTCCCACTCTATGAAGTCTTTAGACATTTCCTTGATGATCTGTTCTGCTTTTGGAATTTCTTTTTCTCTTTGCTGGATTGTTTCCTGAATTTGTTTTGATAATTCATCCACATCGATCAAGGTTACATTTTTATTATCCGTAACATTTTTTTCAACATTGTGGGGAATGGAAAGATCAATGACCAAAGTTTCTTTTCCGTTTGGAAAATGTGAAGCGTTTACAATAGGATGTTTTGCCCCTGTTGCCACAATCAGAATGTCTGTATTTTTCAGTTCTTTATCGAAGTCTGCATAATCAACGTGAGGAATGGTGTATTTCTGAGAAATCTTTTCAGCTTTCTCCTGGGTTCTGTTGGTGATTTTTATTTTAGGCTGATAAACGTGCTTTACAAGATTCTCAACCGTATTTTGTCCGATTTCACCCACTCCTAAAAGCAGAATATTTTTCTCGGTAATCCTTTTTTGATTATTCAGAATGTAATGAACAGCGGCATAAGAAACTGAAGCGGCCCCATTGGATATCCCGGTTTCATTTTTAATTCTTTTTGAAATCTGGATCGCCGAGTTGATCGCTCTTTCCAAATAAGGATTAGAGTTCTTTCTTTCTTTTTTAAAACGGCTGTATGCTTTTTTGATCTGCCCGATAATCTCAAAATCCCCGATGATCTGGCTTTCAAGACCTGCGGCAACCCTGAACAAATGAGTTAAAGCCTCCTCCTTGGTAAGGATATTGGCAAACTGCAAGAAATCAGTAATGTTAACCCCGATCGTTTTACAGTATTCTTCAGCAACCAAAAGATAGTTGGAAGTAGTGGTATATATTTCGGTCCTGTTGCAGGTAGAAACCACAAAGGCATCCCCTAAATTTTCATCGTGAATACGGGTAACGAAATTTTTTATGTTTTCATCAAAAAACGCAAATTTCCCTCGTGTTTCTCCATCTGCCTTTTCGTAGCTTATGGAAAGAACGGCGAAATTTGAAGTTTGATTTGTATGAGTGTTTTGTAACATATCCGGGGGCAAATTTACGCTTTTTTTAATTAAACACTTTCTGAAATTGTGTATGATAATTATCGTGAAAAACTATAAATCCGTTACTGTTCTGAGTTTGGATTGATATTATAAGAAATTAAATTGACCGTTAAAGAATTATTTCAAATTTTAATAAAATTTTAACCAAATTATATGCTTGCCAAATTTTATTGGTAGTGTTTAATTTATATCTTTGTAAACTTAAATCAGAAGAAAAATATGAGTTTATTCGATATGTTTACGCAAGAAATTGCGATAGACTTGGGAACCGCTAACACACTTATCATCCATAATAATAAAATTGTTATAGACCAGCCCTCAATTGTTGCAATTGAGCGATCTACTGGAAGGCCGATAGCTGTTGGTGAACAGGCTAAACATATGCAGGGGAAAACCCATGAAGACATCAAAACAATTCGTCCTTTGAAAGATGGGGTTATTGCAGATTTTCATGCTTCTGAACATATGATCAAGGAGTTTATTAAAAAAATTCCTGGTATCAAAGGTAAATTCATTCAGCCTGCTTTAAGAATTGTAATCTGTATCCCTTCCGGAATTACGGAAGTGGAAAAAAGAGCGGTAAGAGACTCTGCACAAAAAGTAAATGCTAAGGAGGTAAGACTGATTTATGAACCAATGGCGGCTGCAATAGGAGTAGGAATTGATGTTCAAAAACCGGAAGGTAATATGATCATTGATATAGGTGGAGGGACAACTGAAATTGCAGTAGTTGCTTTAGGAGGTATTGTTTGTGACAAGTCTGTGAAAATTGCAGGGGATGTATTCACGAATGATATCGCTTATTTTCTGAGAACACATCACAACCTTTATATTGGTGAAAGAACAGCCGAGAGAGTGAAAATTGAAGTAGGGTCTGCTGTTGAAGATCTGGATGTGGATATTGAAGATATTCCGGTACAAGGTAGAGACCTTATCACAGGTAAACCAAAAGAAATCATGGTTGGGTATAAAGAGATTGCCCGCGCATTGGATAAATCGATCATCAGAATTGAAGATGCCGTAATGGAAACTCTTTCTTTAACACCACCTGAACTGGCAGCTGATATTTATAAAACAGGTATTTATCTTGCAGGAGGAGGTGCATTGTTGAGAGGTCTTGCAGACAGATTACATAAGAAAACAGGTCTTCCTGTTTTTGTAGCTGAAGATCCGTTAAGAGCGGTTGTTCGCGGAACCGGGATTGCACTTAAGAATATGGATAAATTCAATTTCTTAATTAAATAATTTTAACTTTTACGAACACTATCTGAATGGGATTTTTGCTGAGATTATTTTCGAAGAACGCTCTTTTTGTCTTCTTTATTTTCTTGCAAATTATTGCTCTGGTCCTTATATTTTCTAAAAATGCCATGCAAAAATCCTGGATTGCTGGTCAGTCCGCAGCGTTAAATTCCTGGGTTTCCGGTTATATTGATGAAGGGGTTTCTTATTTGAAGCTTAAGCAAATCAATGAAGATCTTGTTGCTCAGAATAAAGCTTTAATGATTGAACTGTATGGAAAGGATGGTGCTAAAAAGCCGATCTTCAGAAAAGTTCACGATACTTTAGGAGGTGGCCAGATCTACACCTTTGTGGATGGCGAAATTGTTTTCAACAGTATTAACAGGAGAAATAATTATTTTACAATTAACCGTGGCCGCAGAGATGGGGTATTTCCTCAGATGGGAGTTATGGCTCCGAAGGGAATTGCAGGGATCGTTATAAATTCAACAGATAGTTATGCTTTGGTTCAGTCGGTTTTAAGTGTTAACCGTATCAGGATCAATGCTTCGTTAAAAAAATCTGGGTATTTTGGAACCTTAACATGGAACGGAGATAACTCTAGGGTAATGCATTTGGCAGATATCCCGAAATATGTAGCCCTGAAAATTGGAGATACGATTGTTACCGATGGAAAATCAGCGATTTTTCCTAAAGGGGTAATGATTGGTACTGTGGCAGGATACTCAGTAGATAACAAAACCGGTTTCTGGGATATTTCAGTAGAACTCAGTGAGAAAATGGGTTCCCTGAATAAAGTGTATGTGGTAAAAAGCCTGAAGAAAGCTGAGGTTCAAAAAATCCAGGATACATTACAGGCAGTAATAAAAAAGGAAAATGATTAGCAGAACACTTTTTACGGATATATTAATCATGATCTTTCTTGTTGCATTACAGATTTTTGTATTGAACAGGATCACTTTGTTCGGGAAGTATACTCCCGTGCTATATCCTGTATTTGTCATGTTTTATCCTTTTTTCAGAAATAAATTTCAATTTTTGGCATTGAGTTTTTTAATAGGACTTTCTATTGATGCCTTCTTATATTCATGGGGAATTAATGCACTGGCTACGACACTTATTGCGTATTTCAGAACATTGATCTTCAGGACGTCCACTGATACGTCCACCGACTTCTTTTCTTTTCAATCTCTGCAATGGGGGCAGTTCTTACTTTTTCTATTTTCAAGTATTTTCCTGCACCAGCTTTTAGTACAGTATATTGAGTTCTTTAAGTTCAGCAGATTTTTTGAAATATTGTTTAATGTGTTGGTAACAAGTGTAATTTCCTTTATATTTATAGTTGTTTACGCATTAATCTTTAAAATCAAACAAAAAGTTTGAACACACGTTATTTAAAAATCTTTGCCGTTGTTGCTGTTATTGCCCTTATTTTTGTGGCAAGGCTTGCATATTTGCAGTTGTTTACGGACAGGTATGCGCTAAACGCGGCTAACACATCTATCAAAATAGAATATGTGATCCCGCAAAGGGGTGTTATTTTTGACCGGAATGGAAAAATCATGGTAGGTAACCAGCCGGCTTATGAGATATCTTTCACTCAGGCTTTAATGAAACCTGATTTTGATACTTTGGGATTTTGTAATTTAATGAAGATAAGCAAATCCGACTTCATTAATAAAATCAATACAATCAAGAAAGAAAAATATTATTCTAAGCTCACTCCGATGACTTTTATCAAAGATCTGAGCAGAGAAGATATTGCGAGGGTTCAGGAAATCATCTTTAAATATCCTGCATTCAGTATCGTTTCCAGACCTCAGCGTCAATATGAGGTCTCCACTTCCGGAAATTTATTAGGGTATACAAGTGAGGTTAATGAAAGGGATATAAAAAAGGATTCTCTTTATTACCTGCCGGGAGATTTCATTGGAAAAACAGGAGTTGAAAAATCATACGAAAAAGAACTTCGTGGGGTAAAAGGGATGAAATACATCCAGAAGGATATCAGACTTCGAAACATTGGTTCATACAAAAACGGAGCATTAGATAAGGATGTAATTACAGGAAAAGATATTACTCTGACCATTGATTATGATCTTCAGAGAATGGCGGAGGAAATGATGGTGAATAAACATGGTGCCATCGTTGCCTTAGATCCTAATAACGGGGAGGTTTTAGTGTCGGCGACAGGTCCGGATATTGATCCTAATCTTTTCACAGGGCCTATGAAATCCAAAAATTTATACGCTTTATCTAAAGATACGATTTACGAAAATAAGCCAACATTTGACAGGTCTCTGCAGGCAGGGTATCCTCCTGGTTCCACTTTTAAACTACTTACGGCATTATCTGCTATGCAAATGGGAGTAATGGATGAAAACACGATTTTCCCTTGTGGGGGCGGATTCAATTACAGAGGATTACGAATCAAGGGGCACGGTGGAGCGGAACCTTTAATTCCTTCCATACAGGTTTCAAGTAACTGTTATTTTTCTTATGCATTTTTAGCGATTGTTAATAAATATCCGGGAAATCCATCTAAAGGTGTTGACGAGTGGAAAGCTATTATGAGCAGCTTTGGGGTTGGAGAATTTTTAAACAATGATTTTGCCGTTGGTGCAAGAGGAAGAATTCCTTCTGGAGCATTTTATGAAAAAAGAATGGCATCCATCCTTAAAGCAAGTGGTTCTAAAAAAGACAGTAAAAACTGGGATCCTTTGGCTACAGGTGCTGTTTTCAACGGAATGGGACAGGGGGACGTAATGGTTACTCCTTTGCAGCTTGCCAATTACGTGGCAGCTATTGCCAATAGGGGATGGTATTATACTCCGCATATTGTAAAATCAATTGACGGAAAGCCTAATCCGGATCCGAGATTTAAGAAAAAGCATAAAACTCTGGTTGATCCTAAACACTTTGAGCCTGTTCTTAAAGGAATGGAAGCAGTGGTATTAAGAGGTACGGCAAGAGGATTGAAATCAAATGATTTTACTCAGCTGGCCAAGACAGGGACTGCTCAGGTTCCTCAGGGTAAAGATAATTCCATATTTGTTTTGATTGCACCGGCGGATAAGCCAAAAATTGTAGTAGTTGCTGTAATGGAGCATGCAGGATTCGGTGCTACATGGGCAGGACCAGCAAGTACGGTGATCGCGGAGAAATATATTACAGGAGATCTGAAAAGAGAAAATCTTTACAAAAAGATGACATCTGCCAGCTTTATGCCTGAATATAAAAGACAGTGGATCGTCGATTTAAAACGTAAAGGTTTATACAAAGATCCGAAACAGGATTCTGTAAAACTAAAAAAAATACAGGACAGCCTGGATTTTATAAAGAAACAGAAAGAAAAATTACAGAAACAGATAGACGCAGAAACTCAAACTAAAAAAGATAAAAAGCAATGAAATGGACAGAAGGATTAGATAAATTAGGCCTTGGTCTATATTTCCTGCTTTGCATTTTTGCGATAGCAAACATCTACAGTGTGGAACCGGCAAGTGGGACCAGACAAGCAGTTTGGTTTGGAATATCTGTTTTTGTAGGGCTCATTATCTTTTTTACCCGTACCAAGTTCTTTGAGAATATGGCAGGGATTATCTATATTATCGGAGTCTTATTACTGATCGGACTGTTTCCCTTTGGAAAAGAGGTTCTTGGGCAAAAGAACTGGTACAAATTCGGACCTTTAAGTTTGCAGCCGGTAGAGTTTGCAAAACTGGGAACAGCATTGATGCTGGCTAATTATGTCTCGGGTCCCGATTTTAATTTAAGTAATAGAAAATCTTTATTGACCTCTCTGGCGATCGTGGGAATTCCTGCAGTTGTTGTACTGGCAATTCCGGATGTTGGCTCACTGCTTGTTTTTGTAGCATTTTTCATTGCATTGTATAGAGAAGGATTAAGTGGATTATTATTCGGGATAGGATTTCTTTTTGCTGCTGTTTTTCTTGTTTCTCTTGCGGTGAATCCTATTTATGTAGTGATTGCTATCCTGGTCATTGCAGGAATTTTAATTGCAATGAACTATTATAAAATGTCCTGGAATGTTATATCCATTTCAAGTATTGCAGGCTCTATTATTCTGTTGTGCGGATTGGCATTTGCAACACCTTATATTTTAGAGAAATTACCTAAACACCAAAGGGAGAGGATAGAGGTTCTTTATAAAGGAGAAAAGGCATTCAGGGATACTTCAGGATATAACCTTCTTTATTCAAAAACAGCAATTGGCTCTGGCGGACTTTTAGGAAAAGGATATCGTGAGGGATCAGTAACCCAGGGTAAATTTGTACCTGAACAGAGTACGGATTATATTTTCTGTACCGTTGGTGAAGAATGGGGATTTGTAGGAAGTGCGGGACTTGTTTTGTGCTACTTATTGTATATTGGAAGGATCTATTACCTTGCAGAGAAGCAAAAGTCTATTTTTAACAGGGTTTTTGGTTACTGTTTTGCTTCCATCCTGTTAATGCACTTTTCGATCAATTTAGGGATGGTTATGGGACTTTTTCCGACCGTTGGGATCCCGTTACCTTATTTTAGTTATGGAGGAAGTTCTTTGCTGGCCTTCTCTACTATGACCTTCATCTTTTTTAAGCTCAACTATTCGGATAAAAACAGTCTGGTATAGAAGCGGTCGTTATAGGTTAGCTACAAAAGGCTTTCTAAAAACTCATCGTTATTATTAAAACTTATTACAAAAATTTCTTTTAAACATCCTGGTATGAAAGAAGCATACGTTATTGATCAGGTTTTTGAAAATGGGGACTTTTCCCAATTTCAAAAAGGCGAATATGAAAATTGTATATTCCGGAACTGCCATCTTGAGTATATGGACCTTTCTTTTTTCAGTTTTAACGATTGTGAATTTATCGGATGTAATCTGAGTATGGCAAAGCTTGTTTCAACAGCATTTCGGGAAGTGTTGTTTAAAGAATGTAAGATGTTCGGGCTTCACTTTGATGAATGCAATGAGTTTGGAATGTCGTTCAGATTTGAAGGCTGTTCTTTAAACAATTCTGTTTTTTATAAAACATCGATCAAGAAAACTTTGTTTAAAAACTCAAAATTGACGGAAGTCGATTTTGCAGAGGCAGACTTATCGAATTCCGTATTTAATAATTGTGATCTTTCCGGGGCAATCTTCGAAAATTCCAACCTTGAAAAGGCTGATTTCAGAACATCTTTCAATTATACTATAGATCCTGCTTCCAACAGGCTGAAGAAGGCTAAATTTTCACTTTCGGAAGTGCATGGACTACTTTATCGCCTTGACATAGATATTGATCGAAATAGTTAGCTTTTGGCGTTGAAAGAAAGATGTCATCAAATAGAAACCAATTGAAGACAGATAAAACAGAAAGCCATCAAATATTTGATGGCTTTCATTATTTAAATCAATTATTTAAAATTAAAAACTTGTTGCTGTTGATGCTGTAGTTGCAGCTAAGTTATTATAAACATCTCCTTCTTCATTAATCACTCTCTTTGCAAATCTGAATTTCGGTCCCCAATATGAATCATTAAGTGACGAAATCATAACTCCTTTAGAAGTAGCTGCATGAATAAATTTAATCTCCCCATCCTCAGAAACACTTTCTACAATACCAACGTGAGAGATTCTTCTACCGTGAGAAAAGAAAATCAAATCTCCTTTCTGTAGGTTTTCTTTTTCAACTCTCTCCCCTTCCTGAGATTGAGATGCTGCAACTCTAGGTAAACTAAGACCTGCTGCTGCTCCGAATACAGAAAGAACAAAAGCTGAACAATCTATACCATTTCTTGTTGTTCCTCCATATCTGTAAGGAGTTCCTAGGTACGTTTCAGCTTCGGTTAGGATATTGTCGATCGTTTTATTGTGTTTGATTGCTTTGGCAATCTCAGAATTTCTTAAAGTATTTTTTGCATTAGATAAAACGGCTGCCTTCTCAGAGATAAAAGAATTGATTAATTGCTTCTTATCCTGTTCCATTTTTCTGGTATCTATAGAAGCTAGTTTGGCATCTGTTTTGTATTCTTTAGTGTAAGTTGCTGGTTTTGAAACTACGTAGTTTGTAACACAAGATTGTAATGACATCGTAGAAACGAAAGCAGCTAAATAAAACAAAACTCTTTTCTTCATATATATTTGATTATCCGTGTTAAATAAGGAATATTTATTTCTAAAAGCATTACAAAAGTAGAGATTCCAACCAAAAGAGCTTCGATATGATTAATGTCAGGTTCTTACTTTAACACATTTTAACATATTATTTACGTATGTTAAAGAAAAACAAACCGCAACATCCCATTTTTGGTGATACTGCGGTTTTTTTTATTAAGATTCTTTAACAAAGTAAAATCTCATTCCTTTAATAATGGGTTAATTTTTACTTTTTGTAGAAAAACGAATAAAAAATATCTTTTAACAACTAATTAAGATTAATTATTTTGTGAGCTTTACTTTTATATTCTGTCCGTCGCGGATTTCTTCCGTTGCCGATTTGATAATCACATCGTTAGGGCTGACTTCACCAATAATGGTTGTCGTATCACTATTTGAAATTCCGGCAGTAACAGGAACCCAATGGGCAATGTCTTTTTCAACTCTGATAACGAAAACACCTAATGTGGAGTTTAATACTGCTGATGTAGGAACAGATAGGGCTTTATTGTTATCACTTAACGGAAGAATTACATTGGCAACCATTCCCGGCAATAATTTTTTATCATTATTGTAAACATCCATTTCCACGGATTGAGAGCGCAGCCTGTTATCCAATGCTCCTGCAAATCTGGATACTTTAGCGGTAAAGGTTTCTCCCGGGATAGATTGTACAGAGAATTTTATCTCTCCATTCTTATTTAAGCTTCCTGTGTAAGATTCCGGAACATTTACTACCAAACGAAGTTTGTTTTGCTGAACAAGACTGAAAAGGGGAAGCTCGGATCCTTTCCCGGAAGGTCCCACATAGGCTCCTGCACTTACATTTCTGGTTGCTATATTCCCACTGAATGGAGCCCTGATCTGAAGGTAGTTTTTAACATCCATGACTTCTCGATAAGAGGATTTTGCGGCCTCAAGCTGTGCTATGTCAGATCTTTGGGCAGCAAGTGCCTGTTCCAGATCAAGTGCAGATATGGTTCCCGGTGTTTTACTGGTTTCTTTCAAACGATCATATTTCGCTTTACTGGCTATATATATTGCTTCTTTGGATTTTAATGCTGACGCTGCAGCATTTTGCTGCGCATTCAATTCCGGAGCTTCCAGTGTGGCCAGCAACTGTCCTGCTACAACCTCATTTCCTACATCTACATACAGTTTTTTAACAAAACTGCTTATTTTGGCATATACGTCTACTTTCTGGAAAGGCTGAAGTTCCCCGGGAATAGTGGTGGATGAAGCGAAATCTCCCTGCTTAGGATTGATAGCTTCTATTTCAGGTGCTGATGGTGTTGCGGTCTTTTTTACTTCCGCTTTGTTTTGTTCACAGCTTTGCAAGCTGAATAATAGAACAACTGCCGGAATGAAATATTGATATAAACGGTTCATATTTAAATTTTTAATAGCCATTTGGTTATTTTATTTTAAAAGTTCTGGTATAAAGTGGATACTTTCTTCATCCTCAGGGTCAAGTGATACGCTTTGGGTAGAAGTTTTTCCCTGTCCCCATGCAAAAGCCAACGGAAGAATAAACAATGCTGCAAATGTAGAAGCAATTAATCCTCCGATTACTGCACGTCCTAACGGAGAGACCTGATCTCCGGCTTCTCCTAATCCAAGTGCCATAGGAACCATTCCTACGACCATTGCTAAGGCGGTCATTACAATAGGTCTGATCCTTAGTGCCGCAGCTTCTCTTGCTGATAGTAAAGCATCTCCATTATGTTTTCTCAGTTGCTCTGCATTCGTTATCAATAGCACGGCATTGGAAATAGATACCCCTACGGACATGATAATTCCCATATAGGATTGAAGATTAAGCGTTGAACCCGCAATAATAAGCAATGCAAGAGAGCCTAATAATACCGCAGGGACAGTTACCAATACGACTCCGGATACTTTAAACGACTGGAAATTGGCAGCAAGCATCAGAAAGATTACGAGAATGGCAATGATCAGGCTGCTTTGTAAACTGCTCAGGGTATCGTTGAGAGTCTGGCTTAGACCAATTAACCCGACATTCAGACCTCTCGGTAATTCTCCAAGGTTGTTAATCACCTTCTGGACATCTTTTGATGCTTTTCCTAAATCAGTGTGATTTAAATTGGCCGTTACTGTAAGCATTGGCATTGCACCGAGGTTATCTGTTTCCCCGTACGTGTAGCTGTCTTTTATAGTTGCCACATCCCCTAAATTAGGTCTGTTAGAGTTTTTCAGCAGAGGGATTCCTGCAATCTGAGCTTTGCTATTCATTTTATTTTCAGGGATCTGTACCTGTACGTTATAGCTATATCCTGCTTTTTCGTCAGTCCAGATGTTTTTTTCGGTGTATCGGGATGAAGAGGTAGAAGCAACCAATGAACGTGAAATGTCGGTCATGTCTACTCCCAGTTGGGCTGCTCTGATCCTGTCTACGTTGATGTCAATCGAAGGGTATTTAATCGATTGCCCGATTTGGACATCTCTTAAGTAGGGTATTTTTTTAAGTTCCTCTGCTATTTTTTTAGCATAAGTTTCGTTAAGCTCTTTGCTTCTGCCTGATAATCTTACTTCAATCGGAGTTGGAGATCCCTGGCTTAATATTTTTTCTGTTAATTCTATGGGCTCAAAGGAAAGCTTCATATTCGGATTGATGCTTTTAGCCTTTTCTCTGATTTTATCTTTAAGATCATCCAGGTTTGCATGGAAGCCTTCATGTAATCCCACTTGTAATACCGTTTCATGTGATCCTGCCATCCAAAGATATATCGGGCTTACAGAAAAAAGATTCGGATGGGTTCCAACATAAGCTGAGGTAATAGAAATGTTATCTTTTCCGACAATATCCTTAATGCCGTCGAGCAGCTTCAGTGTTTGAAGTTCTGTAGTTTCAATCCTCGTTCCATCCGGGATACGCATCCTTACCTGAAACTGGGAGCCATTTACCTGAGGTAGTACGTCTCTTCCTATACTGTTGAGAAAGAGAGCGACCAGTCCCATCGTTACCAGAATATAAGCCGAGACAATAATTTTCCTAAAGGGCATAATCCGGTCAAGAAATTTAAGGTACCGAAATCTTACCTTTTCAAATAGGCTTACTTTACCATCCCTGTTGCTGTCGATGTTTTGCAGGAGTATTTCTTTCTGGCTCCAGGTGTCTGCTTCATCACTTAGTCCCGCAGCATCAAGTTCTTCTGCTTCGGTCATGGTATGGCCGTCTTTCGCTTTGTGGTGCTTTACTTTCATAATCCAGTTGGCCATTACAGGAACAAAAGTTTGTGCAAGGAAATAAGAAATGATCATACTGAATCCTATTGCCAAAGCCAAAGGCAGAAACAGGGAGCCTGGAATTCCTTCCATTGTAAAAGCCGGGGCAAAAACAGCAAGAATACAGAACAAGATCAAGAGTTTTGGAAAAGCAATTTCCTTACAGGCATCCCAGATAGCTAAGGCTTTTGGTTTTCCCATATCGAGATGCTGATGTATATTCTCTATGGTAACGGTACTTTCATCAACGAGGATTCCGATAGCCAGCGCAAGCCCACTTAGGGTCATAATATTAATGGTCTGCCCGAAGAGATTAAGAAACAGTACCGCTGAAATAATGGAAATAGGAATAGTAAGAATTACAATGATAGCACCCCGTATATCTCCAAGGAATAAAATAACCATGAGTCCTGTCAGCAGGGCACCTATTGTTCCTTCACTCATCAAGCTTTTAACGGAATTGATAACATATGTCGATTGGTCAAATTCAAAGCTTACCTTAACATCGTCGGGAAGATTAGACTGGATCTGGGGAAGTTGTTTCTTAAGATTTTGGACAACATCCCAGGTTGAGGCATCAGCACTTTTGGCAATACTCAGGTAAACTGAACGGCGTCCATTAACCAATGCGTACCCGGAGGTCATGTCTGCTCCGTCGGTTACCGTTGCTACATCTTTTAAATAAAGGTTTTGTACTCCTCCTTTATATAAAGGAATGTTTCCAAAATCTTTTACGTTTTTGATCATCGTATTGGTTGGAGTAATATAATATTTATCCCCGATGCGTACATTCCCTGAAGGTGCAGTCTGGTTATTAAGACGTAATGCTTCTACAAGTTGATCAGGAGTTAAATTATGCTGGCGGAGTAAATCCGGGTTGGCATTGATTACCACAGTCCGTATATTTCCTCCAAAAGGGGGAGAAGAAACAATTCCGGGAATGGAAGTAAATGTGGAGCGAACATATACGTTGGCTAAATCAAGAAGCTCATTGTTATTTCTTTTATCACTGCTCAAAACAAGCTGCCCCACGGGAAGGGTAGACGCATCAAAACGGATAATGAACGGAGGGTTGGATCCCGGAGGAAATGCTGCCTGGATCCTTGTGGAAAAAGAGTTGAGTTCAGCAGCGGCCTGGGCCATATTGGTTCCCGGATAAAAATTGATTTTCATCAGTGTCAATCCCTGAATGTTTTTAGTTTCAATACTTTTGATCCCGTTTACGAAAAGGAAAATATTGATGTACTGTTTAGCGAAAAAAGCTTCCATTTGTTGTGGAGTATATCCGCTGAAGGGGTGGGAAACGTAAATAACCGGTAAATCCAGTTTAGGAAAGATGTCGACTTTGATCGAATTGGCGGACCGTATTCCAAAGAAAAACAGTCCGGCTACAATCACCAGAATCGTAATGGGTTTTCTTAATGCAAATCTTATTAAGTTCATTGATCTATTATTGATGTAATTTATATTTAACCTTACAGTTCACTTTCGAAAACTGTAAAATCACCTGTTGCGGCTGCTTTTAATAGTAATGCGTTCCAAACGTTGCTAATAGCGATGTCCCTATCTGTCTCTGCTCTTATCAGTGCATATATGGCCTGGGATAGGTCAACAATATCTGTGAGGCCGTTTCTGTATAATGCAGATCGCTGGATATAAGCATCATTTGCAGATTTTAATTGAGCCGGAACCTGATCGTACACGGTAAGAGCATTGTTCCATTTATTTTCAGACAAATCAAGCTGTGCCTTGAGCTGCTGTTCTGCAAGATCATATTCATGCTTTAGCCCCTGGCTTACATAGTCCTGCGCGCTGATTTCTTTTGATAATCTGAAGGTCTGTGTGAAATTCCAGGATACTCCCAGTCCGATCAGGTAATTGCTTCTGGTTGGGTGGATTCCGTCCCAATAAGACATAGAATAGTCATTTTGGTTTTGAGCATATCCGTTACCGAATCCTGAGGCGCGTGTTTGTATAATTCCAACCATGGAAAATGATGGATAGTATTGGGTTCTGAGCAATTGTTTTTCTTCTTCACTTACATCGATCCGGCTCTTATAAAATGCAAGAAGAGGATGGTCTTTTAAAACCAAGTTTTTTTCTGATGGCAGATCTGTTGGAATTCTTTTGAGAATGGTACTGTCAAGTCTAAATTCCTGGGGCGGAATACCCATTAACTGCGCAAGTTTATTTTCCTGCTCCTGCTCATTGTCTTTTGCCTTTGTGTAAGTGATCATGGCGTTGGCATAGTCTGCTTTGGCAAGAGAAAGGTCAACCCCGGGAACGAGCCCGTTTTTTTCTTTAACCTCAACAATTCTTCTTATGGTGTCGGTTCTTCCTAAATTCTTTTCATAGGATAATTTCAGCTTTTTCGCTGCCAGAACATTCAGATAAGCTGCCGCGACTTTTATTTTATGCTGAAATATTTCATCGGAAAGGTCTCTGGTATCTCTTTGGTTTTTAAATTGTGCCACCTTTATTCTTTGTTTTGCTTTTCCAAATGAAAAGAACTCCCAATTGACATTAGCAAGATACAGGGCTCCGAATGAAGCATTCCAGTTTTGTTCAGGAAGAGGAAGTCCGGAAGAGGCTACTCCGTAACCACCAAATCCATATAAAGGGCCGTTCTGTCCATTTACAGTTCCAAAATCCTGCTGTACACTTAAGTTGAGGTTGGGCAAATACTGCCTTTTGGCTAATTCTACGGATTCCTGCGATGATAAACGGTAGGATTCTTTGGCTTTAATGGTTCCGTAATTGTGAACAGCTGTTTCAAGTGCGGATTGAAGTGTGATGACTTCCTGTGCGCTTACTTTGTTGATTAAAAAAATCGTAGAGACGGATAGAATAAAAGCTCTTAAAAGCATCGAGTATATTTTTTTCTTTATTCAAAGTAAAAAACACATTTTGAAGCAAATTTGAAGTTCTGTATAAATTAATCAAACAACCGTTTTTATGGATTGATTTTATTCAGCAAAATTAAGTGATGTCTTTATGTTTTCAATCTCTTGGGCAGGGGTGGAATAGGAAGTTGGAGTAAATAAAGAGTGGTTTTCTGTTGAATCAAAATACACCGTAATACAATGCCAGCCGTCACTAAAGTCGTAATGAACAGGGAATGTATTGACCTCGCAAATTTGTTTTACGATTGAAAGGCCCAAACCAATACTCTCTGTGGATTGATTGCTTTTCTTGAATCTTTTAAAAAGTTCCTGGGTGGGAATATCAGGAGGCAATCCTGTATTGCTGATCCTGAAGAATTTATGGGTCAGTGAAATTTCTATATTTCCATTTTTCACATTGTGCCGGATTGCATTGGATAAAAGATTGTTCAAAAGAATTTCTGCGAGTGCGGGATGGATTTTTATGTATACATCTTTTTCACAGTGCCTGTTCAGGGTGATGTTTTTTAATGCAATATGATCTGAATAAGCGTGGATGGTTTCTTTTTCCACCCGGCAGAATTTTAATTTCTCATGTGTGAGAAATTCTTGATTGTTAAGTTTTGTAAGCAGGATCAACGAGCGGTTGATTCTGGTAAGTTTATCTATGGAGTTTTGGATGTCGGTCAATAATGCCGCCTGTTTTGCATTGATTTCTGTTTCAGCTAAAAGCTCAACTTTGCTCTGTATGATTGCCAGAGGGGTTTGTACTTCATGAGACGCATTTTCACTGAATTCTTTAACGGAGGTGTAATCTTCAATGGCTTTATCGGTCATGAGCCTGAGAAACTCATTAAGTTTTTTAAATTCATTTGTGCTTGTTGAGAGTAACTGAAGAGGTTCCCGCTTCTGAATATTAAAATGATGAATATTATCTATAGCGTGATGGAAAGGCTTAAGTATATACCGGGATAATATTCTTGCGGTAATGAATACTATAGCTGTGATGAGTAATACTTTTAACAATAATGCAGTGAGCATACCTTTCATGATCTGTTCTGTAGAAGTGATATAGCTATAAGAAGAGATCTTGTATGTTTTATTTGCGGCCGTGACAAACGTATTGATTTGTATTTTACATTCGTTACGAGAGGGACCATTATTATCCAGGCAGGTGTGGATAATTTCAGGGTTGGTAGGAATAATACCACTTCCTGTATAGGGTTTGATAGAAATGGGTAATCCCTGAGATGTTTTTTCAGGTGTTTCTCCTCTTTTTAGTTGGGCGGCTACATAATTATTTACTGATCTCAGTCGCTCTATTTCAACATTGTCCAATCTTTTTTTAATATTGGAATAAGAAATGTACATACTAAGAGGAGTAACCAATAGTACAATGGCAATGAACCAGATCGATATTTTATTTAGTAAATTCATGAGCCGTTATATTTTGACGCATTAAACTTATAGCCCAGACCATAGATTGTTTCTACATAATCGTTACCCTGTGCAATTGCTATTTTCTTTCTGAGATTTTTAACATGCTGATAAACGAAGTCAAAGTTAGCTAAATTATCGGTATGATCTCCCCAAAGATGGTTAGCGATGGATTGTTTGGACAGGACCCTGTTTTTATTAACCAAAAAATAAAGCAATAGCTCAAATTCTTTCTGCGTGACATCTAATCTATTTTCATGGATGAAGACCTCAAAGGTATCGGTATTCAATAATATTTCATTAAAACGGACATCATTGTAACCATCCATTTTTTTCCTGCGATATACTGCTCTAAGTCTTGCGTGTAATTCAGGTAAATGAAACGGTTTTGTAATATAATCGTCGGCACCCTTTTCAAGGCCTTTGATTTTATCGTCCAATGCATCTTTAGCTGAAATAATTAATATGCCGCTGTTGATTTTTTCACTTTTAATATGATTGAGGAGGTTTAGCCCATTTCCATCCGGGAGCATAATATCGAGTAACAAACAATCATAAGTATTGAAGCTCAGGCGTTCCAAAGCTTCATTATAACTATAGGCACATTCGCAGATGTAGTGTTCTTCTTCCAGATAATACGTCATGCTGTGAGCCAGTTCTTTATTATCTTCAATGATCAGGATTTTCATAGAACAGCAAAGTTAAATCTAAATTTTATATCAATTTTGAAGTTGTGTAAAATATTGTTTGTTAAGTGTTTAGTTTGTTTTATTTTCAGGAATAAAAATAAAGGAAATACAATAAAAAAACTCCCCCAAAAGGGGAGTTTAACTAATATGGACTTTACAAAATGTTATTTTGTAAATAACATTTCTCTGTATTTTGTCATCGGCCAAAGCTCGTCGTCCACCATCATTTCAAGATTATCAGATGCATCTCTGATTACATCGAAAAGAGGTTTCACTTTGTTGCAATAATCTTCTGCCTGCTTTTGGCTGTTAGATACTGCTTTTGCTGCTTCTCTGGCTTTGATAAGATCTTCAACTCCTAATTTGATTACAGAAACATTTTCAGAAATATTAGTGATCAAGCTCATTTGTTCTTTTGCCAACGTTTTGAATTCTTTATCTCCGAAAATTTCTTTAAGACCTTTTACGTTTTCAATTAATCTGTTCTGGTAATTTAATGCAGAAGGAATAATGTGGTTTCTTGCGATATCACTTAGAACTCTTGCTTCAATATCAATAACGGTAGAGTATTTTTCAAGTTTGATCTCATTTCTTGCTTCTACTTCTCTATGAGTAAACACTCCTATTTCTTCATAAAGAGCTAAGAACTTCTTATCCATTTCCTGCTTTAAAGCTTCCGGAGTGGTTTTTAAGTTGTTTAACCCTCTTTTCTTAGCTTCTTTTGCCCAGTCATCAGAATATCCGTCACCTTCAAACATGATATTTTTACATTGTTTGATGTATTCTCTTAATACGTTGAATATCGCTTCGTCTTTCTTTAATCCTCCTTCAATTAAAGCGTCAACTTCTTTTTTGAAATCATTTAACTGCTTTGCAGCGATCGTATTCATTACGGTCATAGATTCTGCACAGTTTGCAGAAGAACCTACAGCTCTGATCTCAAATTTATTTCCTGTAAATGCAAATGGTGAAGTTCTGTTTCTATCGGTATTGTCCAATAGGATTTCAGGAATTTTTCCAACAACATTTAATTTTAATTCTGTTTTTTCTTCAGGGGATAATTTACCGCTGGTTACTTTTTCCAATTCCTCCAATACTCTGAATAACTGACTTCCGATAAATACAGAAATAATTGCAGGTGGAGCTTCATTAGCCCCTAATCTGTGGTCATTACTTGCAGAAGCGATACTTGCTCTTAAAAGATCTGCATATTCATGAACAGCTTTAATGGTATTAACAAAGAATGTTAAGAATTGCAGGTTTTTCTTAGGATTTTTCCCTGGGCTTAGTAGGTTTTCACCTGTATCTGTAGCCAATGACCAGTTATTATGTTTTCCACTTCCGTTTACTCCGGCAAATGGTTTCTCGTGGAATAAAATATGAAAATGGTGTTTATGGGCCACTCTTGCCATAATATCCATCAATAAAGAATTGTGGTCTACAGCAACGTTTACTTCTTCAAACATCGGAGCCAGCTCGAATTGATTAGGTGCTACTTCGTTGTGTCTGGTTGTTACAGGAATTCCCAATTTCATACACTCTATTTCCAACTCTTTCATGAAGTTCATTACTCTTGTCGGAATAGACCCGAAATAGTGGTCATCCAGCTGTTGTCCTTTTGCCGGTGAGTGTCCAAGTAAAGTTTTACCTGTTAATACAAGATCCGGACGCGATTGATACAATGCCGAATCCACTAAGAAATATTCCTGTTCCCATCCTAAAGTAGGAGTTACTTTTGTTACATTTTTGTCAAAATACTGCATTACGTTAGTTGCAGCTTCGTCTACAGCATTCAGAGCTCTTAGAAGAGGAGCTTTATAATCCAGCGTTTCTCCCGTATAAGAAATAAAGATCGAAGGAATACAAAGTGTAGTTCCCATGATAAAAGCCGGTGATGTAGGATCCCAGGCTGTGTAACCTCTTGCTTCGAAAGTATTTCTGATTCCTCCGTTCGGGAAAGAAGAAGCATCCGGCTCTTGTTGGATAAGCAGGTTTCCGCTGAATCTTTCAATGGCTCTTCCCCCTTCGATTGGAGTGAAGAATGAATCGTGCTTTTCAGCAGTTGATCCTGTTAAAGGTTGAAACCAGTGTGTGTAGTGTGTTGCCCCTTTGCTCATTGCCCAGTCTTTCATAGCTACCGCTACCTGATCTGCAATGTGTCGTTGAATTTTAGTTCCTTTTTTAATAGCATCCATAATAGATGTGAATGCTTCTTTCGTCAAATACTCTCTCATGGTTTCTTCTGAGAAAACATTTTGACAGAATAATTCAGACAATTTTGCAGGAACTTCAATGGAGTTATCCTTTCTGAAGTCCTTGAATGGTAATGTTTCTAACGCTTTGAATCTTAAAGTTGACATAATAGGGTTAATTTTTACAGGGCAAATTTACAAAAAAAATGAATTGAAAATGTTTTAACCCTTATTTTTTTAGGGGGTGTTTGTAAAATTTATAAAAATTAACAGAAAAATAGGTGTCTTGAATGGAAGGATTTCAAATAAGAAGGGAAAATGAAATCAAATATTTTATAACTCAAAGATATGAATACTTTACTATTATATAGGATACAAAAATGTATACAATTTAACCTCCTTGTTAAAAGATACTTAAAATGATTTGCAGTGTAATTTTGTATATTTGTGTGAAATTTATTTTATGACAAATTCTAGAGCAAGAGAAACAACAGAGGCTATTGAAAGACTATACATCTCTATGAGACATTTATTCTATAGAGGATTTTTCAAGCCAGGAGGTGTTTCGGGAGAAAGTATAAGAAGTTTGTTAAAAACAATCAATCCTGAAATTTATGGTACCATGAATGTTCCGAATAAACTGGAGCTTGATGGTTTGATGTATGTTTTAGACAGGCTTCCTGAAGGAATTGAGGAGTGTGCTTTTATTCATCTTACATCAGATGAGGGTTTTGATAAAGGTAGTTTCGAGCCTATTGTTCCCAAAAAGAGAAGAAGAAACTGTTATAGAATTGATGAACACCAAATGAATATTGAAGTTCTTTTGGGACGTTCAGAGATCTATGATATTCTTACTCACTTAACATTCTTATTTATAGAAGCGGATAAAATCCGTAATCTGGCATTTATTCAGGATGAAAACTGGAAGCCAACACGTGCCTTTAAAATTATTGAAGAGGTAGTAAAAGGAGAAAAGAAATTCAGCAGAAAAGAAAAGGAAGTTGCACTTATTCATCTTTCTTCTCTGATCGGGAGAACTTTTGAAGAAACATTAAAAGCGTATAATACTTTTGGAGATGATGAAAATCCTGACCGTTTATTCAAAATCATCTATAACTTAGGAAAGGTAAGTTTAGAAGATGCTAAGCAGAGCAGAGAAAGAGAAATCCACTTCAGTGCTATATTGAAAGAAAGAGTAGGGCATCATTATTTTGGAGAAAAATGGGCAAATAAAGTAAAAGAAGTTTTGTATGATAACGGGCTTCACATGCGTCCCTTACATATAATCTCAGCAAACATGCATTCTGTGAAAAATATGCTGTATGCTAATGATGCACTTAAGAAAAAAGACCATAAGGAAGTTGATTATAAACTGTATGGTGAAATTTCCGATAAGAAGGATCTTCGAGATAAAGTTTCAAAATATGCGGCAGACCAGGGACTTATATATATAGATGACAAGAGCGGTAGTAATATAGATGTTCAAATCATTGATCTAAGTAAAACTGATCTTAAAAATACTCCATTCGGACATATAAAATATTCAGGAGATGATGTAATCATGGTTTTTGATTATGCCTTCGGAGAACAGGCTTTTGAAGTAATGGATGAACTTTTAAGACCTTTCGAACACAAAGGGGAAGTCTATATGATGAAAGTAAAATCCGTATCCATTATGGGTAAAGCCGGAATTCTAAACGGAGGTAAGGGAGATATTATGATTCCTACTTCTCATATTTTTGAAGGAACAGCCGATAATTATCCTTTTGAAAATGCTTTAAAACTGGATGATTTTAAGGATGATGAATTGAAAGCGTTTGAGGGAGCTATGATTACGGTTTTAGGGACTTCACTTCAGAACAGGGATATTTTATCTTATTTCATGAATACCTCCTGGAAAGCTATCGGTCTTGAAATGGAAGGGGCTCATTATCAAAAAGCCATCCAGGTGGCTTCTAAGATCAGACATCATATTGCACCGGACCTTTTTGTTTGTTATGCATACTATGCTTCTGATAATCCTTTAGAAACAGGAAGTACTCTTTCTTCTGGAGGTTTAGGACTTACAGGTGTAAAACCAACGTATCTTATTACCCTGAAAATTCTTGAAAAGATTTTACTAAGTGGAAAAAAAGAAGTTACTTCTAAAAAATAATCCTGCTTAAACTAAATAGATACAGCGGAACTTTTGTTGTGCATAACAATGGATGTGTTAATGCAATTTTTATAGTATTATAAATAAATTTATTATGATAAGTTCTCATCATGCTATATTATTGATCGTATTTTTATTGAATTTTATAATCATGGTTTTCGCAATTAAAGAAGTTATACAAAGTAGCTTTTCTGCTGTAAAGAAAATAGTGCTAATACTTATATCAATTGTATTTCCTATTTTAGGATTGATTTTAGTAAAATTTGTTTATAAAAATAATCTACTTTAAATTATATAAGCCTCGAGTATAAAACTCGAGGTTTTCTATTTTTAAATACCAATGCCATTGATGTTTTTCACTAACAGCAAGTACACTACTTGTGGATCAAAAAATTGGATTATCTCCAAATCTGCAAGAACTGAGAACATGAAATTAATTAACTTTAAAAAAATAAAATGAAAAGCATGAGCTCAGCCATACAATTATCAAAAAGATTCAGAGAAGTTATGCTTGACGGTCTCTGGATCGCCAATACCAATTTTAAAGATCAGCTTTCTGATGTAACCTGGGAACAGGCAATAACAAAAATAGGTTCTTTGAATACGATCGCAATGCTGGCATTCCATATCGATTATTATATTGCTGGTGTCTTACAGGTTTTTGAAGGAGGAGTGCTTGAAATAAAAGATAAATTTAGTTTTGATTTACCGCCGGTAGAATCTCAGGAGCAATGGGAGAAAATCCTTAATAAACTCTGGGCAGATTCGGAAAGGTTTGCCGAGCTACTTGAACAAATGTCGGACAATAAGCTTAGTGAAGTTTTTGTAGACGAAAAATACGGAACTTATCAAAGAAATATAGATGGAATGATTGAGCATTGTTATTATCATTTAGGGCAAATTACTTTGATCAAAAAAATGATTACCCATCCATAAACTAAAGAACTCTTATTTTGTTATGAGATCCTTAGATAACATCTCGAATTCCAAATAACTCCACTTTTTTGAGGGTTTTGGATAAAATACCTACCTTTAAAAAAAATAATTTTTAAATGAAAAAGTCGATTGCAATCATTTTTGCGTTTGTCATTTCACAATTTCATGCCCAGCAGAATCCTTATTATCAGCAGGCTGCGAAGTACAAGATGGATATTGATGTTAATGCAGAAAAATTTACTTACCAGGGAAATCAAACATTAGAATACACAAATAACTCGCCGGACGAGCTGAATGTAGTGTATTTCCACTTATACTGGAATGCTTTTAAACCCAATTCAATGATGGATCAAAGAGTAGCTAGTCAAGGTAAAAATGGTGATTCAAGATTGCAGAGAGGAGGAATTTCAAGACTAGCCTCGATTCCTAAGGATCAGGAAGGTGCGCAAAATATACACTGGATCAAGCAAAATGGCAAAGATCTTAAGTTTGAAATTCAGGAAACCATTATGAAGGTTTATCTGAATGAGCCTATTAAACCCAATTCCAAAACATCATTTACGATGGAGTGGGACGCTGTGATACCTCAACAGATCAGAAGAAGCGGAAGAAACAATGAAGAGGGAATTGATATGACCATGACCCAATGGTACCCGAAAATTTCTGAATATGACTATGACGGATGGGCAACTTTCGACTATATAGGGAGAGAATTTCATGCCCCGTTCTCTGATTTTGACGTTACTATTAAAATTGATAAAGATTATGTAGTAGGAGCCGGAGGCATTCTTCAAAACCCAGGTGAAGTGAAGGGTTATGATGCGAATGCGAAGATCAAGACAGAGAAAAATAAAAAGGCAACCTGGAGGTGGACAGCTAAAAATATCCTGGACTTTGCCTGGAGTGCGGACAGAGACTATGTAGTTAATAGCTTTGATGTTCCTAATGGACCTAAAGTATATCTGGTTTATCAAAAAAATGATAAAACCAAAGTCTGGGAACAGGCGCAACCTTATGTTACCAAATATTTTGAGATAATGAATTCTCATTTTGGAAAGTATGCTTATCCTACCTATGCCTTTATCCAGGGTGGTGATGGTGGAATGGAGTATGGGATGTGTACCATGATCTTAGGCGAATCAAAAGATATTGAAGACCTGATGGGGCTTATGACACATGAAGGTTCCCATTCTTGGTATCAACAAATGCTGGCTACCAACGAATCTATGAAACCATGGATGGATGAAGGATTTACCAGTTATGCTGAGGGATACGTAATGTATCAGTTGTTTCCACCTAAAGATAAGCTGCCTAATCCTTTTGTTGATAGGTTGACAGCTTACCGGAATTTTGTAAAAAAAGGAATTGAAGAACCAGCAGTATGGTTAGGAGATCACCATGACAATGGTACTTCTTATACTTATGCTTCCTATGTAAAAGGAGAATTATATCTTGTTGAGTTAGGATATATTGTTGGAGAGGAAAATCTTGCCAAAATTTTGAAGGAATATTTTGACAACTGGAGTTTAAAGCATCCTTCAGACCGGGACTTTCTTCATATTGCACAGAAAGTATCCGGAATGGATTTAAAGTGGTTCCATCATTACTGGATCAATACAACCAAGACCATTGATTATGGGATTAAAGATGTAAAATATGATGCGAAATCCACAACGATCACATTGGTGAATAATGGACAGGTTCCAATGCCTGTTGATTTTAGTGTAATGACAAAAGATAAGAAAATTGTTACTTATCAGATTCCGACAAATCTTACTCGTACATGGAAACAGAAAGATGCATACGGAGATTTTAAGACCATGAATTACTGGCCATGGACACAAAAGGAATATACTTTAACGATACCTTATTCTCAATCTCAGTTGCAGGTTTTGGGGATCGATTTCAGTCAGAGATTAGCTGACGTAAATATGGCAGATAACTTTGTTGAAGTAAAATAGAATAAAAAAGGAGTATGAAAATACTCCTTTTTTGTTTGTCTTAATCAGGTGAGCATGCAGCGGGTATAATGCAGTTGGGAGTAGCACATGGGTTAGCAGGACATCTCGTTCCCGGACATATTGCCGGAACACTGCTTCCGGGAACTGGACAGTTTATATTTCCCCCGTGGATTGTTTTAAGTGCATGCCTTGAAATTCTTTTGAAGTTTTTCATAGTATTGGTTTTAAATGAGTTGATATTTCAAATGTACCTTAAAACCTACATGCCCGATAGAATGAATTGATAAGTGTCTTATTTATTTTTATAAGTGTAGCGGCAGACTTAATAAATGAAATGATTTGCAAACAGTGATTTTAAATTAATAGGTAGTTTCATAGAACTTTTCACCATAAAGCCTTATTTTTACACTCATTTTCAAACCCATTTAGTTAAAATAAATGAACTCTATTGTTATAAATATTGGAAACAGCAATATAAGATTTGGTCTTTTTGATGATGACAACTGTGATATTTCATGGGTGATTAATACAAAGCCTTACAGAACCGCTGATGAATTGTATGTCCAGATGCTGATGTTGTATCAGACCTATAAGATTGAACCGGGCGCAATACAAAATGTGATTATTGGTTCAGTAGTTCCTCAGCTTACTAAAGTAATGAGCTCTGCCATTAAAAAAATACACGGAATTTCCCCTGTCATTGTTGATAGAAATACTCCTTCCGGGGTTCAGGCAAAATCCAAACAAATGGGAACAGATATCTATGCCAATTTGGTAGCAGCACATAATATGTACCCTGGCCGTAAGAAGATTATTATAGATTTCGGTACCGCACTTACAGCAAGTTGTGTTACTGAGACCGGTGAAACGCTGGGTGTGATTATTGCGCCGGGAATTGTTACCTCGCTAAACTCTCTCATCAGCCAGACTGCCCAATTACCGGAAATAGAACTTAAAAAACCAAAATCTGTTTTAGGGCTCGATACTGTAACCTGTATGCAGAGCGGAATGGTTTATGGTTTCCTGGGAATGGTGGAAGGATTTATAGATCGTATTAATGAAGAGGTGAATGATGATTGTTTCGTCATTGCGACCGGTGGTGTTTCTCATGTGTATAAGCCTTTAACCAATAAAATACATATTACGGACAGACTTCATACTTTAAAGGGACTTTATTTTTTAGGTAAAGATCAATCATGAAAAAATTTCCTGTAATAGAAACAAAAAGACTGATTCTTTCACAGCTGGAAGAAGGCGATATTCCTTTAATTGTCGAATATCTTCAGGATAAAGTTTTTTCAGAGCTCACCTCTAATATTCCTTATCCTTACACTGAAAAGGATGCTGAATTCTGGTTGAAAATTTCAAAAGAAGCTTTTGAAAATAAATCAGGGTTCACTTTTGCGATCCGAAATAAAGAACATAGGATTATTGGAGCTATAGGACTTCATGACAGAGGAGATGATAAAGCTGAATTGGGCTATTGGCTGGCTGTCCCGTTCTGGAATAAAGGATACGTAACAGAAGCGGCTTCTGCAGTGGTTGAGTTTGGATTTAAAGAGCTTGGATTTAACAAGATTTTTGCCACTCATTTTTTCCACAATCCGTCATCCGGAAGGATTATGCAAAAAATAGGAATGGAGCAGGAGGCCATACTAAAACAGCATCTTAAAAAAGACGGACAGTACTTTGACGTTCTCATGTATTCCATTTTTAGGAGCAAATAGTTTTTCAGTACCTTAGGTGTAGGTTTTAACTTCACCAACCTATACCATGAAAAATCTGATTATCTTATTTCTGCTCACCAATACTATCTTTTCTACTGCACAGACCAAAGTTTCCGGATCTTATCACGTGGATTCTGGAAATCCTGATGACGGAGGCTATAATTGGATACTTTTGGAAAACCACCGCTTTGTGATGGCTACATTTGGGCAGGTTATTCTTGGAACATGGAGTATGGATAATGATAATCTCATTTCTTTTATCCCTTCTACACCTAAGTATCCTTTTGATGTGTACGGCAGATATGATGCCGGCCAAAAAGGAACTAAAGTTATGTTTGATAACTTTGAGAGGGATACCAAAATTTATATGGGAAATTCAGAACAGGGCATTCAGCCTGTATTAAATGATGATGCTAACTGTTTCTCTTATCCAATGGTAAAAGAGTTTGGGAGTAATTTTAAAGATATTATCCTTTCTGTGGCTTTGTTTGATCAGGCTAAAGACTTACATTATGTAGCAGAAAATAAAAGGTATAATAATTTTATTGTTATGTATTATTCATCTGCTTTAAGGCAAAAACCATTTACGGCAAAATTTAAAGAAGGAAGATTATATTTCAGAAATGAAAATCGCCCTTCTTCTCTCAGAAAAGATCTTCAGCCTGCAGAACTGAAAGAAATGGAAACGTTTATTAATGGAGGGGTATCCGGCTTTTCAAAAGAATCTATCATCAGTAATCTGGCTTATAATATTGAGGCATATGGGCCTGGAGAAAGATCAATGCAGGAGGACTTTGATGAGGAGTCCTATCTTAATTACAACTATAACTACGATGCATCCAAAGAGGTCTATACGGCAAAACACCCCCAGGGAGCGTCAGAAGATGATGAATACCATAATCTTGATACAATGTATAAGTATCATAGAATGGAACTTAAACCACAACAAAAATCATATAAGAAAATTGAAAAGAGTATTTTTAATATTACCTGTAAGGATTAATCTTTATCTCTTTGATCTGAAAAACTCTTTAACGATTGCCGAACATTCGTGTTCCATAATTCCTGTAACCACTTCGGTTTTGGGGTGGAGGCTGAGGTGTTTATTGATAAAGCCTCTTTGCTCGTCTCTTGCGCCAATAACTACCTTGGATATTTGTGACCAGGCCAGTGCCCCTGAACACATGACACAAGGCTCTAAAGTAACATACAATGTGCAATTGATCAGGTATTTTCCTCCTAAAAAATTTGCTGCAGAAGTAATCGCCTGCATTTCTGCATGAGCCGTTACATCATTAAGGGTTTCGGTTAAATTATGTGCCCTTGCAATAACACGGTTATTGGAAACGACTACACAGCCGATCGGAACCTCATCTTTTTCGAAAGCCATCTCTGCTTCCTGGAAAGCCATCTTCATAAAGTATTCGTCAGTAAACATTTTATTATTCAATAGTCATAGTTAGTGGAAGTTTAAAACGATATCTAACGGGATCACCGTTGATGATTGCTGGAGAAAATTTTTCTGAAAGAGAATACAATGCAATCTGGGCCTGGCGATTAAAAGTGAAATTATCCCCCTGTGCTTCTACATTGCTGATAGTGCCATCCTTCTCCACGATAAAAGCAACATTGGCTTTTACTGTTTTCTCTTCTGAGAAAACTCCATCAATATAAAACAAATGGGCGACCTCTTGCCTCAGAGCATTAATACCGCCGGGATAATCTGCTGATTTGTCTGTAATGGGAAAGATTTCCGGAGCCTTTTCGGGGGGTGCCATTCTGTTTTCCAATCGGATTCTGCTGAGGTCTTCAGTATTTTTTACTCTTAATAGAGCTCCGATTAACGCAACATTTTCTATACTATCCATTTTTTTCATGAAAAAAATAAAATCCTGCTTAATGGCTGCTTTTTGAAAATTACCGGTTTCAGCATCAAACTTTTTTCTGAACTCAGTGTTCAGCATACTGCGATGCTGATTATAATAGTTTTTTACCTGCTTAAACTCTTCCCGTTGCTGAGAGAAGAATATTGCAGAACAAAAACAGCATAATAACAGTAATAAAGATTTCAAATTGTGGATATTTATGTAAAAATAGTCAAAAAAACTTAATTCAAAATGAACCTTTATTAGTCTTCCAGATAGCTGTTTAATGATTCTTTCAGATGATTGCGGATTTCATCAACTAAAGATTTAGGTTCAAGGACTTTTACCTCTTTTCCGTAAGAAAGGATTTCCTGCATAAAATCATAAGTAGGATGCAAAAAGAACTCAAAGTATATATCTTCAGGAGTTTCTTTAATCTCATTTTGAGATTGGTGAAGCGGAAAACTTTTGATATATTCTCCCTGATGACGTGAGCATTTCAATGTAATTTTCTGAGGTTTTTGTTCTGTTAAATTCATAACCCCGAATGCATTTTTAAAATATTCTCGGAAGTTATAACGATATTTTTCCCGGAATTTGGTCTTACTTACATCCAGATAATTGATCCGGTCCAGTCCAAACGATTTAAGTGCTTTATCATTGGTATCTATAGCAATGAGATACCATCTGCCTTTAGATTCTTTTAATGCTAAAGGGTGTACTTTTCTTGATGTCATAACTTTATTTTTGTAATTGTAATGTTCAAAAGAAACGACACGTTTATTACGAATGGCAAAGAAAAGATCATAGAAATGCTCTACACCCGTTGGTTTTCGGGATTCAAAAAAGATGTACCCTGAAAAATCCGGATGAACATTTAAAGCATTACTTACCTGAAAGGATTCCAGGAGTTTCTGGTTATACTCATCCACTTCCATCGTTGGACGGCTTTCTATATAATAACGGTTATCACCTTTCTTCTTATTATGGATAGAAAGGTTAAAAAGATCAGATATCTCACGGATATCCCTCTGAAGAGTACGGATGGAGTAACTCTTAATATCAGCGTCCTGAAATTCAAAAGAATTTAAAAGATAATCTTCCAGCTGAGAATAGGTCGCAGGAGCACTTTCTAATTTTTTAATAATCAGAGCATATCTTGTTAAGTAAAAATCTTTTTTCATTCGGGTTAATTTTATTTAAAGCTTTCCAGTCAGTTATTTCAAATGGAACGCAAGCGTTTCACGGTTAAGTTTTTATAATACAAATATATGCTCTTAATGCGACAAAAAATGTCGTATTTTTGTTTTTTTTAATTGAGTTTCTGGAATCATTTCTTTCTGAACGCTAAAAAGGTAAAAAGTTCCGGCTATCCAATAATGATGATTGGTGTTTAAAAGGTATTATGGAGCTGTGAGATTATCAGATAGCAACGGAACTTCATAACTAACAAGGTTTATAAATAAATATCGTCTTCGAGGATCTCATTCTCAAAATCTTCTTTGAAAAAGAGCTCAATATCATTGAGATAGTTTTCATAATCTATCTCCACATTTTCGATGTCACTCCACTCTATAGTGTAGAGATCGGTATCAAAAGTTATATCTGGATTGTGATTTGGTGTTTCCATGTCGTGTGTTTTAAAGATTGAACATATTTTAGGCTGTTCAGCATTAATTAATGTTGAATTCAATGGCTTTTGAAAGTTTTTAAAGATTGTTTTTTTGTGCCTTGGTCTATGATTCAAAAGTAGAAAGAGGGGACGACAAAACTTGACGTATTAAAAAAAATAACTCAAAAAATTGAGCTATTTTTTAGATTAGGAAAAATCTTCAAGATCTATTTCATCGGCAATCAGCATACTAATGTCCATCTCTGAAAGCATTGATTTAAGTTTGATTCCTCCGGGTTTTAGGTCCGCATCGGAAAGGATATACCACCACACTTTTTGAACAAAATCATTGAAGTCTATTTCCTTGGTATACTGCAGTCCTTTTTTTTGTGCTGTTATGGTAAGTATCTGTTTTGTGATGTCCCTGCACTCATTCATTTTCCCTTCGTGAGGTGCTAAAACCTGAATTACACAGTTTTGTACATCATACAGAAGGTTGGCTGCAATTTTTATCTGGTTTTTCTTTGTGTTAAAACCTCTTTCATCACTGTATTTAGCTGCCAGAATTTTACTTCTGAATCCTGCAATTTCAGAAACCTCACTGATATTATTATGGGAAAAAATCTCTTCTACAGACTTTAGCCATGATAATGTTTTTTCAATAAAGAAAGGTTCCTTTTTTTCTAATGCAGTAACGATCACAGGAAACTCCTGAAGATTATCCTTTAACTGGGATACCAGAATGAATTGTGATTTCTTTACCATATTATTCAGGAATTAAGGTTTCTATAATATTTCCGTTAATGTCTTCATATCTGGACCATTCCATTCCTGCTTCACTTACACTCATTTTAGCATAGATCAGGCATTTTGCATCCAGTTCCATCAGTCTACTTGCTTCCACAATAATTTCGTAATCGTCGATCTTTTCTATGATTTTCCTTGCTTCCCGAACAACTCTGTTCAGGATACTCTGCTGGAAAAACTGAGGATCTGTTTGCCTCCAGCTGAAATTGGGCAACGACTGACAGAATTCCAGTGTATATTTGGGAATTGTATCAAAATATTGTATTTGTGAATCGGTAATGATAGAAGTATTATCGTCTTGTATTTTTTTGATAGCATCATTATAATAAACTTCAAGATCCACCAGAAAAGCCCTCAGGCTTTGATCGCTTTTAATATCGGAAGGATTGTAATTGGTCTTAGCTATTTTAATAATCTCGTCGTAAGCAAAATCTCTAAAGGCCATGATGGGTGAATTGCCTGCCGTAGCGAAAGGTATTGTAAGATCTACAGTTCCGACTTTCATTCTTGGAATGGAAAAATGTTTCAGTAGGTCGTCTTGTGCGTATTCTTTTGCAATCTGTACTGTTTGGAGGTCTGCCATTTTTCTGGCAGAAGCAATTTCAGAAACAATTCCTCCCAAATATTCATTCAATTTTGGCATGATAAGTTTTTTATATTTAAAAGTTTAAAAGAGATGGCTGCCCGGGCAGCCATCTGAATAAATGAGATTAAGCAGTTGGTGCAGCAGCATTAGCTACAATAGCATCTTCCAGCATGTCCATAATCTTTGCAAGACCGGCAGGTAGTTCATCATTTACAGCTTTTACATGTACTCCCAACGTATATGTTTTTTCTGTGGTAGAAGTACTTGAAGTAGTCTTCTTATAAGCAGCTGAAGCGTTGAATTTTACTTTCCAGATTTTTGCACTTATGGATGCACTTCCGGAAAACTCACTTGAAGCAGACTGTGTTTCTACTGAATTTAATTTTGCGTTAAAATCAATGGTCATTTCATCGATTCTCAAAGCCGGAATCGTAAGCATGGAAAGAAAAGGCACCTGTAAGGTAACTTCAGACTGTGTCACCGTATCATTTGCACCAGGTACGGATTTCTTATATTTGAAATCTACATATCTTAGCTCTTTTGCTTTAGGGTGTCCTTCCGGATAGAACCCGACTTCTTTGATGAAATCCACTTGTGAAATAGAGGCATCATGTTGAGCTTTAATGGCTGCTTGCATCGGTCCTCCGATATAAACACTGAAATCCAAACTGTTTAATTCTTGTACTAAATTTGCCATAATTTAAAATTGTTAAGGTTATTAATTGGTTAATAATATATAGTAGTGCTAGCAGACTAATATTCTATAGGTAATACATATCCTGGCTCAGTTTTCATAAACTGAAACTAAAAACGGATTAAAATTAATAGGGATATTTTAGGGTTGAAGCAGTTTGTTTGCTTTGGCTTCCCTGGTTATTTTGTTATTTCAAAGATAATTAGTTGTGGCGTCAAAACTCGTCGTGTTATAAAATGTTTCTGTTGAGAACAAATATTTATCTATATAAGCTTTAAAGCTTATTATCATATCATATAAGCTTAAAAGCTTATATTTTGTTTTTAATGAGCTTCTGTACAATTTGATTTAATGTTTCTCTGTTATCATCAATATAGCTCAATCCAGCCTGGATCAGATTTTCAATATTCGAACGTCTTACGTTATCCATAGCCGGAGATGCATTCTTTAATGAAGGATTGATACGATAATAATTTTTTTGATTTCTTAACCCTAATGTCTGAAACATCTGACATAACTGATAATCTACGGTTTCTGCATTCGCAGACATCAGAATGTCAATTATAGGAGTTACCCAGCCGATTTTTCCTGCTTTTTCCAGTTTTTTGAAAGAATAACTTCGGGATTCAATCCCGGTCCCTATTGATACGATAATCATATCATTAACAGTGGGATGGTTGGCTTTCTGGTGATTTTTCAATACTTCGGCAAAAGGAATTTTTCTTGCTTCGGCATACGCACAAAGTGCAGGATTGTTGGCGAACATCCCTCCGTCAATAAGGCTGAAAAGCTGTCCGTACATCGATTTTATCTGGACCGGACTAAAATAGGTGGGTGCCGCCGAAGTTGCCCTGCAAACATCTTTTACATAAAAATTATCAGTACTTAGGCTGGCTTCCCATGAATTAAAAAGTTTAGCTCTTCTGTTTTCTATATCATAGCTGGTAATTAAGCATGGTTTTATCAATTCCTTTAATTCAAGATGTCCAAAAAAATCATTCAGATTTTTCTCAAGTGCTTCCTGAGAAATCTTCTCATTAATCAATCCAAAAGGGTTTACAAGTTTCTCCCAAAAAGAAACCTGGAATATGTTACCCCCCTTTTCAGCATACAGCTCTAACCCCTTTTGAATAGAGTATTTGGCTTTTCGATGTTCATCGGGACATAAAATAATTGAAGCGATTAGTCCTCCCGTGCTGCTTCCTGCTACCAAATCAAAATAATCTCCAAGTTTTGCATTGGGCTTATCATAATATTGGAGCTGCTCTTCTATATAGCGTAAAATAATACAGGTGATAATGCCTCTTATTCCGCCGCCGTCTAAAGAAAGAATGGTTGTCTTTTTCATTTGTTGATATTAATTGTTAATAGAACACTTACAATCTTTAATATTCAAAACCATGGGTCATTCTTCGGGATAAAACAATTTTTTTTATCATGCAGACTTTGTTTGCTTTTGTTGTTTTCTTGTAAAGTAAAGATAGGCGGAAAAAGCGACAGAACTTGTCGTATTATAATTATTTTCAATAAAAAAGATTAAAAAATAATATATCCGGCTTTGTCCCTTGCCATTTTAGAAAGGGTTTTCCAGGTGGTTTTTACAAGCCCTTTTTGGGTTGGAAAATTCTTTTTTTCGAAGTGAGGAAGGTCTTTAAACGTTTTCCAGTTTCCTCCCCAATCCCAGCCGTGCTTCGCGAAAATTTTGACACATTCATACCAGTCTGCTATTCCGTCATTATCCCAGTCTTTTGCAGTGTCCCAGCTTGCTGTTTTCCCATCTATCATCAAACAAATATCCACCGCCAAACCATAATTGTGGATACTTTGTCCGGCTTTGGCATTGGTCACTTTTTTTCCGGAGGTAATTCGTCCTATTGCATAGAGCTTTTCCTGTTCTTCAAAGGACCGTAAACCTTGCGTAATTCTTACTTTTGCTCTTCCGGTGAGGGCTTCGTCACATTCTTTAATGATTTGCTTTACTTCCGCTCTTACCAGAGGGTGAAGTTTTTCTATTCTTTCTAAGGTCACTTTATCCATAATTACAAAATTTAGTCTTTTTAGAAAACAAAAGTAGATATGGATAGCGCCAAAACTTGACGTATATTAGAATGAATTCAACGGGTGTGGAATTAAGTTTTGCAATATAGGGAGTTTATAGCCTGTTTCCATCTCTGCCAGTGACTGAGAGATGATTTTTTAGATGCGTAAATAAGATAAAAGATAATGATTTAGGATTTTTTCTCATATTTCCAATTTCTTCCTTTACCTTCTTCTATCCATTCAAGAGCTTGTTCTATCCTTTTATTTCTTGTAGCTTCAGTTTTTGCTTCGGTAATCCAATTGATATACTCTTTTCTAAAAGATGGAGATTTTGATTCAAATACTTTTAAAGCATTTTTATTTTGCTGTAAAGCTTTATTGAAATAATCGGGAATTTCAGTTTCTGTTTTTATTGGAGGTGTTTTTTTCATGGTTACTCCCATATCTGTTAGTTCCATAGCCTCAAGAATGGCTTTTTTCAAGAGAGCTTTTGAAGGGAGTTCTTCTATTTTAGTAATCTTACCTAAGCTAAACATCGAAGTTTTCTCAGCTGTCGTTTCCAATTCTGCAATGGTTTTCATTTCCCCGTGAAGCCAAAATCCAAGGCTGCAATATTGTTTGAATGAAGTAATGGAACAAAGTATTTTGCCTTTGTACATAAAAGTAGGAAATTTCCATTTGATCGCCTCTTCTGCATCAGGGCAAAACTCATGAACCGTTTCCCGAAGGTAGCGTAAGATGGGTTTTGCAAAATCGGGGGATTTTTCGATATATTCATCAACCTGTGCGCTATATTTTTTCATGATCCTTTTAATTAAATAATTTTACTGTTTCATTCACAAGAAATCTTACCTGGTCTGGTCTTCCTCTGTCATTTTTAGGGGAATTCTCATAGCTTCCTGTTCTTACAATAACCATGTTGTGATCTGGTACCATAATGATATACTGACCTTGAAGTCCAAGAAAATAATAGTGTTTAATAGGATTGTCATGATTAATCCAGAGCCCCATCCCATAGATGTATTCAGATTTTTTTGTAGGGGTTCTCATCAGCTCAATAAAATCAGAATTAAGAACCTGGATACCATCTACCTTGCCATCATCCAGGAATAGCTGTCCGAGCTTTGCGAAATCCCTGGAATTGGAATGAATACAGCAATATGTCTTTTCCATTCGGCTATTATCTACACTCCATTCGGCATTTTGCTCCATGCCTAAAGGAGTCCAGAATTTTTCAGATAAGTAGCTTGCGAGTGTTTGGTTTATTGATTTCTTTATGGCAAATCCCAATAGCTGAGTAGAACCACTTTGATACTCAAACCGCGTCCCGGGTTCTGCTTTAAATCTTTTTGAAAAAGTAGCTTTTAAGAGACTCCTTCCGTAATAGGCTTTTGCATTAGGGCGAAAAGGATTTTTATAATCTTCGTCCCAATCCAGGCCAGATTCCATTTGGGCCAGGTTTTTAAGAGTTAGCTGATTACCTAATTCTTTGTTTTTAAAATCTTCGAAAAAGTTGGAGAATTTTTCGTCAATACTTTTTATTTTACCTTCTTCAAGAGCCTTTCCCAGGAGCATTACAGTCACTGCTTTTGCCATAGAAAAAGAATTCGTTTTAGAAAGCTGGTTATAGCCATTCCAGTACTGCTCATGAAGCAATTTTCCATTTTTAATCACTAAAAAAGAGGCTGTATTGGATTGGATGAGGTTTTCAACGATTGTTTTAGGTAAAGTACTTTTGTTATAAGCAGGATCTTCTTCCCAAAGCTTTGGAGACTCTGTCGAAATAATATTGCTGGGAAACAGTTTTCCGTCGTCAATGTTGGCACTTGATTTACCTTTCAGATAAGTTTTGGAAATTCCACTGAATAAATAATCATATCCGAAAAGGTAAGCAAAAGCTACACCTGCAGCAGCTCCGCCGATAATATATTTTAGCATTTGTTTAAGATCTGTCTTAAACAAATTTAAAATAAATTAGGGGATAGCAATAAAAAAAGCCCTGAAAAATCAGGGCTCTGTATTTATATTTTAGAAAGTAAATTTCTGAAGTTGGTTTTTTCATCAATGATCCTTCTCAGGTCTGCTACAGGAACTCTTTCCTGTTTCATTGTATCCCTGTCTCTGATGGTTACCGTATGATCCGTAAGAGAATCGTGATCTATTGTTATACAATAAGGAGTACCAATAGCGTCCTGTCTTCTGTATCGTTTTCCGATCGCATCTTTCTCTTCGTAGAATAGATTGAAATCGTATTTCAGATCATTGAATATATTTTCTGCATATTCAGCCAATCCATCTTTCTTCATTAATGGCAAGATAGCAGCTTTGATAGGCGCCAACGCAGGAGGTAAAGATAATACCGTTCTTTCCGAACCGTCTTCCAGTACTTCGTCTCTCAGGCAGTGAGAGAAGATTGAAAGGAACAATCTGTCTAAACCAACTGAAGTTTCCACAACATAAGGAACATAGTTTTCATTTCTTTCAGGATCGAAGAACTGAAGCTTTCTTCCTGAATACTCTTCGTGGGCTTTGAGGTCGAAATCGGTTCTTGAGTGAATACCTTCCAGTTCTTTGAAACCAAAAGGGAAATTAAATTCGATATCTGCTGCAGCGTTCGCGTAATGCGCTAATTTTTCATGATCATGGAATCTGTAATTTTCATCACCTAAACCTAGGGCACGGTGCCAATTCAGACGTTTTTGCTTCCATTGTTCATAGAATTCGAGTTCAGTTCCGGGTGCCACAAAAAATTGCATCTCCATTTGTTCGAATTCACGCATTCTGAAAATAAACTGTCTTGCCACAATTTCATTTCTGAAGGCTTTTCCGATCTGGGCAATACCAAAAGGAAGTTTATGACGTGATGTTTTTTGTACGTTTAAGAAGTTAACGAAAATACCCTGAGCTGTTTCTGGTCTAAGATAAAGATCCATTGCAGAATCTGCAGAAGCTCCCAGTTTTGTTCCGAACATCAGGTTGAATTGTCTTACTTCCGTCCAGTTTTTGGAACCTGTATCAGGATCTGCAATTTCAAGCTCTTCAATTAAAGCTTTTACATCAGCAAGATCTTCATTTTCAAGGGACTTTGCCAACCTGGAAAGAATCGCCTCTCTTTTTGCCTTGTACTCCAGAATTTTTGGATTTGTAGCAACAAATTGATCTTTATCAAAAGCATCACCGAATCTTTTCGCTGCCTTTTCTATTTCTTTGTTCTCTTTATCTTCAATTTTAGCACAATAATCTTCAACCAAAACGTCTGCTCTGAAACGTTTCTTAGAATCCTTGTTGTCAATCAACGGATCATTAAATGCATCCACGTGGCCCGAAGCTTTCCAAGTAGTAGGGTGCATCAGGATGGCTGAATCAATACCTACAATATTCTCGTTAAGCTGTACCATCGCTTTCCACCAATATTGTTTGATATTATTTTTCAGTTCAGCTCCGTTCTGCCCATAATCATAAACAGCGGATAAACCGTCATAGATCTCACTGGAAGGGAAAATAAAACCATATTCTTTAGCGTGAGAAATCACTTTCTTGAAAACATCTTCTTGCTTTGCCATAATTTTTTTACGTCTGATTTGCAAAAATATGAATTTGGATTCCAAAATCATGAAATTCAACAAAAAAAGCGGCTAAAAAAGAAATTTTCTTTCTCTTTTGATTTTTAGCGAACTAAGAATCTATTTTTTTGGAAAGAAATAATGAATATGATTGTTTTTATTGTCTTATTTTGAGACAATTTGTCGAAATTTGTTTTGATTAAAGATTTTACAATGAGAAAAATCAGTTTTATATTTTTGGTTTTTATTTTGTCTGTTCATCTGTTTTCTGCCCAGAAAATACCTGAAGGAAAAGTGGTAACAACTTTCATTACTGCAAAAACACTTCATAACAAAGCCGGTGAAAACCCTATGCGGAGAATTTCAGTTTATCTTCCTCCGGATTATGAAAAATCTTTAAAAAGGTATCCTGTTATATATTATTTACACGGTTTTTTTTGGAATGACAGTCTTTTGGTAGGCAGTGATAGAATCAATCATATTATCGACCGCGCAATCGAAGCAAAAAAGATAAAACCTGTAATTATTGTTATGCCTGATGAAAGTACAGTTTTTAAGGGAAGCTTCTATGCCAATTCGAAATCTTCCGGAAACTGGTCCGATTTCACTTCTCTTGAACTGGTGGAGTTTATTGATAAAAATTATAGAACGATTTCCAGTAAAGACAGTCGCGGAATTTCAGGACATTCTATGGGCGGAAACGGAGCGCTTCGAAATGCATTTCTTCATCCGGATGTTTTTTCATCTGTATACGCTTTATCTCCGGGAATTCTGGATGCCAGGTATTTTGCTTTGACAGAAATTGAATCTTATAAAAACGTACAGAATATTAAAGAAGTCAAGGATCTTTCAAAACCTGAAAACTCAAGAACCAATATTATTTTTGCCATTGCCAGAGCTTATAACGGAAATGTGAATAAGCCTCCTTTTTTTGCTGATCTCCCATTTTATTTTCAGGGAGATGATCTGAAAATAGACGCTCCTGTCCTAGAAGAACTCAAGAAAAATTCTACTTCAGAGCTGGTTTTCACGCAATATGAAAACATCAAAAAACTGAAGGCGATAAAATTTGATTGGGGCCGAAATGATGAGCTGAAGCATATTCCACCAAGCTGTATGAGTTTAAGCAAAAATCTTGAAATATTAAAAATAAAGCATGAAGCCGAAGAATATATCGGAACACATGGAAGTGAGGTTAGCAAAGAAAACGGACGAATTGAAAATCAAATGTTACCTTTTTTCAATACGCATTTGAAATTTGAGGAATAATGTATACTATAAAATTTTCATAGTATTTCCGTAGCAGTTAAGAGTAAATAGATAAGAATCCTCTATTTTTGCTCCATGTTAGAAATTCTTTATCGCGACGAACATCTTATTGCCATCAACAAACCGAGCGGTTTACTGGTGCATAAGTCCTTTTACTCCGGGGAAGCGGATACTTATGCAATTCAGGAACTGAGAAAGCAGATTGGTCAAAAAGTTTATCCGGTGCATCGTCTCGATAGAAAAACTTCAGGAGTTTTGCTGTTTACACTAGATAAAGAAACTTTGAGAACAATGAGTGACCGGTTTGCATCACGGGAGGTGGAAAAGAAATACATCGCAATTCTTCGTGGTTGGGCAAAAGAAGAAGAAACCATTGATTATGATTTAGTTAATGAAGACGAGGTAAAGCAAAAAGCAGTTACGTATTATCATCGTTTACAGACTTCAGAAATAGAATTGCCTTTTTTAAAACATCAGACGTCAAGATATTGTTTAGTTGAAGCCATTCCAGAAACGGGGCGGTTTCATCAGCTGAGAAAGCATTTTAAGCATATTCTGCATCCTATTTTAGGCTGTCGTAAGCATGGATGCAATAAACAAAACAAGTTGTGGCTTCAGACATTTGGCATCAACAAAATGACGCTTCATGCCCATCAATTGGTTTTTAATCACCCAGTTTCTAATGAAAGGATTACGGTAAATGCAACGATAGACGATGAGTTTAAAAGAGTAGGAGGCATTCTTAATTTCGACTTGAGCTCGTATTCTTAACCTCTCATATTTTGCCGTTTCAATTTCATTTTTGATAAAATATCAAAAGTTAATACGACCATTAATTTTAATTTAAGTATTTTTGTCAAACTTTTTTTCAATGTACAAAAGTATCATCAGACCCATTCTGTTCAAATTTGATCCCGAGGAAGTTCATCATTTAACATTTTCAATGCTTAAGAATTTTGGATTTCTCACCAAACTATTTTTTCCTAAACCAATCGAAGATAAACGTCTTGAAAGAGAAGTTTTTGGCTTGAAATTTAAAAATCCGGTAGGCTTGGCAGCCGGTTTTGATAAGAATGCAGTGCTTTTTGACGAACTCGCTGATCTTGGTTTTGGTTTTGTGGAAATCGGAACACTTACACCCAAAGGCCAACCGGGAAATGACAAGAAAAGACTTTTTCGATTAAAAGAAGATTCAGCCATTATCAATAGGATGGGCTTCAACAATGAAGGAGTAGATGCTGCTGTTGAAAGGCTTAAGAAAAATAAAAATGTACTGATCGGTGGAAACATCGGGAAAAATAAAGTAACTCCTAATGAAGAAGCGGTAAATGATTACAAAATTTGTTTTGAGAAACTTTTCCCGTATGTAGACTATTTTGTTGTTAATGTAAGCTCGCCTAATACACCCAACCTCCGCGAACTTCAGGATAAAGAACCTTTAACTCAGCTTTTGGGAACTTTGCAACAAATGAATAACGGAAAAGCCAATCCAAAACCTATCCTTCTAAAAATAGCACCTGATCTATCCGATGATCAGTTGTTGGACATTATCGATATTGTAAAAGATACTAAAATAGCGGGAGTTATAGCAACCAATACTACACTTTCCCGCGAGAATCTTAGTTCCGAGAATAAATCTGAAACAGGAGGATTATCAGGAAAGCCACTAACTAAAAGATCTACAGAAGTGATCCGTTTTCTTTCTGAAAAGAGTGGTAGAGCATTTCCTATTATCGGAGTGGGAGGAATCCATTCTGCAAAAGATGCAATTGAGAAGCTTGATGCAGGAGCAAGCCTTATCCAGCTTTATACAGGATTTATTTATGAGGGTCCGGAATTGATCAATGAGATCAACAAAGAACTTTTAAAAAGGGCTTCAAGATTACCTAGATAAGGAAGCATATTCCAAATCTGATCAGTAATGGCAGGCCTTGCATCTATTTTGATTTTGTAACTGAAGCATTGTTACGATCTACAACCAAGGTATAAGCAGGGCTTGTTGTTGTCTTTTTAATAGCGAACTTTAAAACTTTAGAATCTTTAGTTTTGGTTACTACAGTATCGTAAATATTATTGATACAGCTTTCTGTAAGAAAATCTTCGTGTTTTTTATAGTTCCAGTCGCTGGTAAAGTATAATACCCTATAGCCCTTTTCTCCTTCACTGGCACCACACATTCCGCAGGCATTGAAATTGGACGTATGCTCAAAATATAACAGAATCCTGTTTCCCGATTGATCTGAAACGTATGATACCAGTTCATTACCTCCGTAAGAATCTATAAAATCATAGGTGTTTATTTTTTTATTATTGGGCAGGATCAGATAATTATTAAATCTGTAGATCATGTTGTTTTTGGTAAACAAACTTGCAGATTGTGCCTTATTTCCTAAAATGAATTTACCTTGGACTTCTTTATTGGACCGATCATTTTTAAAAATGAAGCTTTCTTTGGGGTTCAGCGTCTTAGCAATACGGTCAGCTTTTTCAATCCATTGAGGTGATGTGATTTTTTCTCCCAATATTTTTGAATTCTGTTTTTGCTTATTTCCAAAATTATAGAGGTATAGGTTTCCATAATCGTAGATGCCGGTTAGCGGAATTTTTTTCTGATATTTATCGTAGAAATACCAGCCGTCTACAAAGTGCTGATATTGGCTGCAATCCACGATACCCCTATAATGCAATTGCATGGTAACAGGAATTCCTGCAACTTCCCCTTTAAAGATCTGGGAAGAATCAGTAACTACTTTGAGTTCTATTTTTTGAGCGAGGGAGTAGAAGCCTATGGAACACAGGAGTAATAAAAATAGTTTTTTCATGCGGGTTTTATGGTTAGTTTTTAGTTGTATTAAATAAAGAAATGAGCAATTGTATAAATGATCAATCCAACCAATCCACCGACTAATGTACCATTTACACGGATAAACTGTAGGTCTTTACCCACCTCAAGCTCCATTTTCTCACTTAGTTCTTTGCCTTTCCAGTTTCCGACAGTGGAGCTGATGAGGTTTCCAAATTGGTGAGTGTTTCTCAGAATATATTTATAGGCAGTAACGCGTACCCAATGATCTATTTTGTTTTGAAGTTTTTCGTCAGTTTTTAAGTTCTCTGAAAACTCATTTAAATTTTTGGAGATATAATTTTTTAAAGAGGAGTGATCTTCCTGAAGTTCTTTTGTTAAAGTGTTTTTAATGGAAGACCAGATGTCATTCGAATACTGGCTGAGTTTATCGTTTTTAAGGATCTCATTTTTAATGTTCTTAAACTCACCTTCCCATTTCGGGTCTTCTTTCAGATCCGATGAAAATTCATAGATCTTCTTTGAGATTAATGATCTGATTTCATGTTGAGGATCTTCCTCCACTTCTTTAAAGAAATCGGATAATCCATTGGCAATTTTTTCTGCAATTTTATTGTCAACAAATGAAGGGATAAAAGAATAGCTTCCTTTTTTTACACGCTCCTCGATCATCTCATCATTTTCAATGATGTATTCTTTGATTTGTTTTGATAGATTGGTTATAATCCGCTGATGGTCATTTTTATCCAGCAAATAATTAATTCCGTTTCCAATAATCACATTAAGTTTTATCCCATTGGACATTTCGGAGACTTTTTTGGTAATAAAATCACTGACCACTGAATCGTCAAGCTTATTGAGGATATCCAGAACAATATCGGATAGATTTTTAATTAAAATTTCCTGGTTTTTTTCTTTGGTAAGCCATTCGCCTACGAAATTGGATATTTTAAGTTTCTGAATGTAAGGGCGTATGTTCTGTGGTGAAAGGAAATTGGTCACTACAAAACTTCCGAGATTATCTCCGAGTCTTTCTTTGCTGTTTTCAATCAGGTTGGTATGTGGAATAGGAAGCCCCAGTGGATGTCGGAATAAAGCGGTTACGGCAAACCAATCGGCTAGGGCTCCCACCATTGCAGCCTCGGAGAATGCGCGGACGTATCCTATCCAATGTGAAGGATTTGTCTTTTGAAGGACTGTTGTAATGACAAAAATAATTGCCATCAGTACAAATAATCCTGTCGCAAATGCTTTGTATTTTCTTAGTTGTTTTCTTTTGGCTTCATCATTCATATGATCAAATTTAGTAAATTTGGTTATGAAATTTTTAATTTCATTAATACTAATTGTTTTTCTGCAATCATATTCGCAGAATCATAACCCATCAAAATTACATCTATGGAAAACGAAGCAAAAAACAATCCATACTATTCAAGAACAGATACCACAAAACTGGAAGTTCCCAATGAAGAATGGAAGAAAATCCTGGCTCCCGATTTGTACGCCGTATCAAGAGAAGCTGCTACTGAAAGAGCTTTCACGGGAAAATATAATGAGTTCGATGAAACAGGTGAATATTATTGTGCCGTTTGCGGAAACCATTTATTTCGCTCTACCTCAAAGTTTGCAAGCAGTTGCGGATGGCCCAGCTTTTTTGAAGCGGATAAAGAAGGAGTTTATTATAAAAGAGATACAACTTATGGAATGGAAAGAGTAGAGGTGCTTTGTAAACGTTGTGATTCGCATTTGGGGCATGTTTTTGATGATGGTCCCAAACCAACAGGACTACGTTATTGTATGAATTCTGTAAGTCTGGAATTTGTCCCGGATTCTAAAAACTAGATTTTCGATGAATAGTTCTATCTGATCTTTACTATTTTCAATGAATCTACAATAAGTAAGAATTTTCTTAATATAAAGATGCCTATTGCAGAATATTAAATTATTGAAGATTTATATGCAGGAATTCCTTGCGAAGTATTTTATCATGTGATAGCAAAACCCGTAAAATCGCAGTATCGCATAAAATCAATGCGACAGGAATTGACCCGAAATGCATTAAAATAACGGCTTTAATTCACAGAATCAGGAAGTTAAAGTTTCTTAAATAGCGTTAAACTTCGGTTTGTTTTTCCTGTCGCGTAATTATGTTTTTATAATTTTGCCCCACTAATTTATATTTTACATAGTTATTGAATGAAAGGATTATATAGCCTCTTGGGCTTTGCGTACATGGTTACAACTTCATTTTACATTTCTCCGGAGAAAACGAATTTAAGAAGTGAAACCATTGGCACAGAAAAAATTGAAAGAGTAGCTGACACGAAATCTGAGAAGACAACCAATGCGGTATCTTCGTCAGAAGAATTATATAAATCAATTGCATTCGCACCAGGACATGAACTTAATGAAGAGGTGTTCTTTAAAGCCTTAACAGGATTTGAAAATTTAAAAAAAGCAGGATTACTGAGTCAGGATTCACATTTACTGACAGTCTGCGATTTTTCGATGTCCTCCAATACCAACAGGCTATGGGTAATTGATACACAGGAAAAGAAAGTTTTGTTTAATTCTTTGGTTGCCCATGGTAAAAATACAGGAGAGGAGTTTGCAACCAATTTTTCAAATAATGAAAGCTCGCTTCAAAGCAGTATGGGATTCTATATTACCGATGCTACCTATAACGGAGATAACGGATATTCTTTAAGGTTGCTTGGTATGGATAAAGGATTTAATGATGCGGCTTACAGAAGAGCGATTGTAATGCACGGAGCAAATTATGTAAGTGAAGAATTTGCAGCAATGCATAAAAGAATCGGGAGAAGCTGGGGATGTCCTGCCATTCCGAAAGACCTTACGGCTCCAATTATTAATACCATAAAAGGAAGAAATTGTCTGTTTATTTATTATCCGGATCAAAATTATCTTTCTTCTTCAGAATGGTTAAAGTCCTAATAAGAATTTTTATCAATAAGCATAAAGACGATTTGAACATAAACTAAAAGGTCGTATGAAATCTACAGGTGAGTATATTCCTGCTTTCAGGTTATCGAATAATCCGGATCAGACAAGCAGGTTTGAGAAAGGTAAAATACCCACTTTGAAGCCCATGAATACCAGGACTTTTTGGATTAGTACGATAACAGAAGAATGGGAAAAACATACGCATCCGGCTCCACGGAGACAGTATGTGATCACATTAAAAGGAAATATTTTATTTAAAGTTAGTGATGGTTCTACATTTCTAATTGAACCGGGAATAATTCTTATAGCAGAGGATACTGATGGAGTTGGACATAGTTGGGAAATAGTGGAAGGAGAAAAATGGGAAAGACTTTATATTCCAATTGAAGAGGGTGGAGATGATTTTTTTATTCCTGAATCAGAATAAAATAGAAAGCAGTCAATTTTGACTGCTTTTTTATTTTATTAAACTAATTCCTTAGCTAAACTTCTTGAAAATCAAGGTCGCATTATGTCCACCGAATCCGAAAGCATTACTTAAAGCATAGGTAATGTCTTTTTCTTTAGCCTCATTAAACACGATATTGACATCTTTAGGGATGGCAGGATCTATCTCGTGAAGATTAATGGTTGGAGGAATGATTCCGTTCTCAATTGCTTTAATTGAAAGTATGGCTTCCGCAGCACCCGCTGCCCCTAATAAGTGCCCTGTCATTGATTTTGTACCACTTATATCAAGTTTTTTACTTCCTTTGAAAAGGCTGTTGATCGCTTTTAATTCAATAAGATCTCCTAAAGGCGTTGAGGTTGCGTGGGGATTGATATAATCGATATCTTCTGCATTAATTCCGGCTTCGTTAAGAGACAGCTGCATAGCTTTTATAGCACCTGCTCCTTCAGGATGCGGAGCGGTCATGTGATAAGCATCTGCTGTCATGGCAGCACCTACCAGTTCGGCATAGATTTTTGCTCCTCTGCTTTTGGCATGTTCATATTCTTCAAGGACCAATGATCCTGCTCCTTCACCGATTACAAAACCATCTCTGTCTACATCATAAGGACGGCTTGCTGTAGCAAAATCGTCGTTTCGCGTAGACATTGCTTTCATGCCGGAGAATCCGCCCACGGAAGCTGGAGTAATACCAGCCTCTGAACCTCCGCTGATGATTACTTTTGCTTTACCCAAACGGATATAATTAAAAGCATCCATTAAAGCTGTATTTCCGGTGGCACACGCGGAAACTGTCGTATAGTTGATTCCCTGCAGTCCGTATTTCATAGAAATCATTCCTGAAGCCATGTTGGCAATGAATTTTGGAACGAAGAACGGATTGAAACGCGGTATGCCCTCACCACCATAATATTCTGCGACTTCATTTTCGAAGGTTAGCATACCTCCCTGTCCTGTTCCCCAGATAACACCTGTATCAAAAGGATCCATCGTCTCAAAATCCAATCCTGAATCTTCAATTGCTTCAGCAGAGGCATACATTGCATACTGAGTGAAGAGGTCACTTCTTTTTATTTCATTATGGTTCAAATATTTTTTAGGGTCGAAATCTTTTACCTCACAAGCAAAATGAACTTTAAATTTTTCAGCATTAAAATGCTTGATTAAAGCCGTTCCGCTTACTCCATTAATACTGTTTTGCCAGAAATCTGCGACATTGTTTCCCAAGGGTGTAACTGCACCCAGTCCTGTAATGACAACTCTTTTCATACTTAGTTACTGATTTTAAATAAATTGGAGGTTCCTCTAGCAATGAGTCTTGTTTTATCTGCGTTCCATATCTCGCATTGGGCATTTACAAATTGCTTCCCCCTTTTAATGATTTTAGTTTCGGCTACAATATTATCATTTTCTTTCGCAGTTGAAAAATAATCGATGACATTATTTATGGTTGTAATGAAAGAATTTTCATTTAAGGAAAACATCGTAGCACCGATGATGTCATCCACAATAGCCGCGGTTACTCCGCCATGAAGATTACCGATTGGATTCAGCCATTCCGGGCGAATGGTATATTGAAACTCCAGATTTCCTTCCTCTACAGAAATTACAATAGGATTCAGCCATTTCATAAATGGGGAAGGGGACTGATCAAATTCTTTTCCAATAAATTGTCTTAATTGTTCTAATCGATCCATATAATACTTTTACTTTTCTATAATCATGATGATACCTTGCCCTCTTGCTGCACAAATAGAAATAAAACCTTTCCCGCTTCCTTTTTGGTTTAAAAGCTTAGCCAGTGTAGCGATAATTCTGCCTCCGGTTGCGGCAAACGGGTGGGCAGCTGCAAGGCTTCCGCCTTTTACATTCAGCTTATTTCTGTCTATTTTTCCCAAAGCTTTTTCTAATCCAAATTTTTTGGCGAGGTCATCATTCTCCCAGATCTTAATTGTTGCCAAAACTTGTGCTGCAAAAGCTTCGTGGATTTCGTAATAATCAAAATCTTCAAGGTTCATTCCTGCTTTTTTCAACATTCTGTCTGCGGCAAAAACCGGTGCAAGAAGTAAATTTTGTCTGTTTTCCACATATTCTATTCCTGCTATTTCGGAAAAGGTAATATAGGCCAGGATGGGAAGATTGTTGGCCTTCGCCCATTCCTCACTGGCCAATAAGACAGCAGAGGCCCCATCTGTAAATGGAGTAGAATTTCCTGCAGTGAGTGTTCCGTTTTGTTTATCAAATGCGGGTTTTAACTGAGCCAGTTTTTCAAGGCTGGTATCAAGGCGTAAATTATTATCCTTCTCTAAACCAAATGCGGGTGTGATCATATCACTGAAGAATCCTTCCTCGTAAGCCTTAGCCATATTTTGGTGACTTTTGAAAGCCAGCTGATCCTGGTCTTCACGTGATATCTGATAATATTTTGCGGTAATTTCAGTATGTTCACCCATTACCAATCCTGTTTTAGGTTCCTGTCCCTTGTATGGAATAGGCATCCAGTCTTTCAATGACGGGCTTAAGAGATGTTTCAGCTTTCCAAAAGCTGATTTTTCTTTATTTGCTTTTAAAAGAGCCTTTCTCAATTTGGGGGACGATTCGAATGGGATATTGCTCATAGCTTCTACTCCGCAGGCGATACCGCTTTCTATTTGTCCAAGGGCGATTTTATTCCCAATATATATAGCTGCTTCGATTCCCGTATCACATGCTTGCTGAAGATCACATGCCGGAGTTGCCGGATCCAGAGATGTATTCATTACTGTTTCTCTGATGAGGTTGCTTTCCGATATGTGTTTAATAACTGCTCCGCCTGCAACTTCACCAAGTAGTTTTCCTGTGAGCTGATAACGGTCAATCAGTCCGTTTAAAGCAGAAAGCAGCAAATCCTGATTCCCTTTATCTGCATAAGCAGTGTTCATTCTGGCAAAAGGAATTCTGTTGTATCCTACGATGGCCACTTTTTTTGTTTCCATATGATAAAAATTTATGATGGAATAATATTGAGTTCCTGGTCTATGATTAAAAGGATCCTGTCTAAAGCAAGGTTCAGATAGGTCTCATGACCTGTTGTTTTGGAAAGAAGTATACCACCTTCAATAAGCATAATGAATAATGAGGCCATTTCATCTGCATTTACTTTTTCATTTAATTCTCCGCTTTGCTGACCTTCCTGAATAGCTGCTGAAATTTTTTTGATCCAGGCCTGAAAAGATAGAGTAACCTGATTTTTCAGGATAGGAAAAGTGTCATCAGACTCTGTAGCGGCATTCATCAGCGGGCATCCTCCATTAACGAAAACATCCTTCCAGCTTTTACGGTAAAAATTGACAATAGCTTTTAATTTATCCACAGCCAGAGGAAAGTCTTCTCCTAGTGATCTGGACATGCTTCTACTCAGAAAAGTTGAGTTATACTTGTAAGCTTCAAGAGCTACTTCATCTTTGTTTTCAAAATTTCCGTAAATACTGCCCTTTGTTAGTCCTGTTGCTTCCGTAATGTCCGAAAGCGTCGTTGAGAGATAGCCTTTCTTATTAAATAAGGGAGCAGTAGTCTCAATAATGAACTGTTTGGTCTTTTCTGCTTTTGACATAATCATGAAATTATATGCAAATATATGAAAATATACCAAATGGTATATTTAGAATAAAAACTAAGTCTGAACTTGAATATTAGTCCAGACTTAAGATATTTTATTTAAAGAGAGCTTCTTTTATTGTGGAAGCTGCCTGGGCAAGAGATTCCTGAATTGCCGGAATATGAGCTATAGGATTTAATAATCCATAATCATGGATAAAACCTTTATACACTGCAAGTGTAGTAGGAACACCGGCTTCATCAAGCTTTCTTCCATACGCTACCCCTTCGTCATGAAGAATATCATTCTCAGCTATCTGGATCAATGCAGGAGGTAATCCTTTTAACTCTTCAAGAGATGCCTTATTTGGAGAAGCATATTTTTCTTTTCTTTTTTCAAGATCTGCAGTATAATTGTCCCACATCCATTTCATTAACGGAGTTGTTAAGAATCTTTCCTGCGCATACTTTTCATAAGATTCTCTTGTAAAATCTGAGTCAGTAACCGGCCACAATAAAACCTGGTATTGAAGTTCCGGACCATTTTTATCCTTTGCCATCAGAGCAACTACAGCAGCCATATTTCCACCTACGCTGTTTCCTGCAACAGCCAGCTTAGAGCCATCCACTCCGATTTCTTTGCCATTTTCGGAAACCCATTTTGTAGCTGCATAGGCCTGATTAACAGCAGTTGGATACTGAGCTTCCGGAGATGGAGTGTAATCAGGGAATACAGCGACGGCCCCACTTTTTACAACCAAATCTCTTACTAATCTTTTATGAGTAGGGAAATCTCCTAATACCCATCCCCCTCCATGGAAAAACATAAATACAGGAAGGTTATCGTTTGCTCCTTTGGGTTTTACAATATGAATATTTAATGAAATTCCGTCCTGGGTAATCTTTTTTTCAAATTCTTCAATATCTGAATAATCAAAGTTTACAGAGGCTTGTGCTCCTACAAGAACCTGTCTTGCATCTTCAGGAGACATTTCTTCAATTGGTTTTCCGCCTCCACTGTTGAGATCCTTAAGAAAAACGCGGATATCTTTTAAAATATGGGGATCATTTTCTGCGGGTTGAACATTGTGTGACATAATTTTTGGTTTTTAAGGTTGGTAATTGGTTATAATAGTAGATTGATTATGCTAAAGTCGCGTTGAGTGTAATTTCAAAATTGAAAGCGGCACTTACCGGGCATCCTTGTTCAGCGATTTTAGCATATTTTTGAAAGTCTTCTTCTGAAAGTCCTGGAACTTTTGCGGTTAAAGTCAATTCAGATTTAGTAATTTTTCCAATACTTGGATCAAGAGTAATAACAGAGGTTGTTTTAAGTTCCTCAGGGGTAAATCCGGCCTGTGATAATTCTGCGCTTAATTTCATGGTAAAGCATCCTGCATGGGCAGCCGCCAATAATTCCTCAGGATTTGTTCCTACACCATCGGCAAATCTGCTGTTGAAAGAATACTGAGTTTCATTTAATGTGGTGCTTTGAGTTGTTAGGTGTCCGTTTCCTTCTTTGATGTTGCCATTCCAAACGGCTGTTGCGTTACGTTTCATAATGTTTTGTTTTTTAGTTAATATTTAATTTGTTTTTTGATATGACAAAGGTATGTCACATCAAGGTTGGTTTCAATAGATAAAAAGGCTTAAGTATTGTACTTTTTTCCCGAAGAGTAATTTTTCTTAAAATGAGCCGGTGTGCTGCCTACCTTATTGGTGAATAATCTGTTAAAGTACGCGGGGTCCTCATAGCCAAGATCATAAGCTATTTCTTTTACCGGTTTATCCGTATAGAACAATAGTCTTTTTGCCTCCAGCAAAATTCTGTTGATAATGAGTTGATTGGGAGATTCCAGGTTTAGGTTTTTAAACTTGTGGGTCAATGTTTTCGGCGCAATATGCAATAACTCGGCATAGTCGGCCACATTGTGTTTTTGTCTGAAATGAATTTCAAGGTTTCTGCTGAAATCCCTGAATACATCGAGATCATTATTCGGGATGCTTACCCTTTCCGTTTCCAGGTTTTGTTTTTTCCACTTTCTGGTAGAATGAATGATGATCTGTTTCAAATAGGTCCTTATCATTTCTTCGTTAGAGGATTGCTTCCATTCAAGTTCATCCTTTATATTTTTTAGCAAATTTCTGATAATTACAGCCTCCTCTGGATTCAGCTCTACCTTTGGAATTTCAAATATATTATGGAAAAGGATCCCGTCACAGGCCACTTCCTTATCATGAATCTGAATACAGTAGAAATCTCTGTTGTAATGTAATAATATGGATTCATCAGCATTTCCCTTCTTTATATCCAAATATTGATTGGTTAAAAAAAACAGGGTAGGAACTGTAGTTTTGTAATGGTTAAAATCCACACTCAATTCATATCCCGGAGGAATAAAGAAGATTTTGATCTCGGAAGTCAATTTACTTTCCTTTAAAATGCCAAGATTTTCTTCAGAAAAAACATCGAATCCAAATTTTTTATAAGAGTCTTCAAAAATAAAACTTTGTCGCAGCATTGGTATACTTTAAGAATAAAGATACAAAAAAGCTGGGTGCAGATGTATTAAATCCCTGAAACAGATCTTTGATTACAATAAAAATCACTTTTGCCTCTCTTTGTCAGTAAAAAAACTGTGATATGATCGGGATTTGTAACCTGTTGTTTTATAGAGGTTTTTATGGTTGTAAAATAGTATTGCTTAATGATAAAATAGTATTATCCCGGTCACTCTTCAAAATTTAGATTTGTTAATATGAATTAAATCTTAAATAAAATTTAATTATCTGTTGTTTATAATGAATGATATTTAAGAAAAAGAGATCTGACATGTTTATATAGAAAAAACCGCAAAAAATATTAAGATGAGAAAACAAAAGGGGCTTGCTTACGTACATATGATTTTAATTTTTATGTGCTTCGGTTTCATATCCTGCCAGGATGATAATGAAGGAACAATTCCAAAGGAAAAAACTCCGATTGAAATTATCAACAGTAAAAAATTTAAGGTAACAGGATATTTTAATGGATTGACGAGAGGAGGAGTGATACCTGATTACTACAACTTGAGGGATATTCCGGATGGTGTGGATATTGTCAACCTTTTTCATCGTTTTTTGGGCTTAAGTAATTTAAAGAGAGGAGATAGGATTCCCGGAGCCACAGGAGAGGATGCAAAAACATTAACAGAGATCATCAGTGATGTACAATTCCTTAAGAAAAGAGGAACTGTTGTTATTCAGACCCAGTTCGCAAATGAAATCTTCGAAAATTATAAGGATGAACGGAAAACCGTAAAATTTAAAAACACGCCTGAAGATTATGATGCTTACGCAAAAAAGGTCTCAGATTCTTTGACGAAATGGGGGATTGATGGGGTTGATCTGGATCTGGAGCCAGGCTATACGGATGCCGGTTTTAATGCCGGAGATTGGGAACTTTATATTAAGGCCTTTGCTAAATATTTTGGACCGGGATCAAACTCAGGAAAGCTACTCATCATTGATACGAATGTAGGGTTATCAGAATTAGGGGTGTCTAGTGCGACCCTTTCAAAGATCGATCTTATTTATATCCAGGATTATTGGGGAAGTGAAGCATCCACTGATAATAAAATTGATGGTTACATACAAGCCGGTTTTCCAAAGAAAAATATCCTGTTGATTTCTGCTGACTTTGAATCTTCTTATTCTTATAGTAATGATAGCCAGGGACCTTTGAGGTTAAAAAAGTATTACAATTCTACGAAATATCAAGCTAAGGCAGGAGGATATGGTGCTTATGGATTCAATTTTGATAAAAAACAGGACTATAAAATTTATAGTGAAATGATTACCAGCATCAATCAATTAAACCAGTAAATGTGAAAAGATGAGGTAATAATTAGTTTACTTAGTGATATGGCCGCTTCTAATTGTTGGATCCGGCTTTATTTTTCTTATTAGAGATGGATCAAAACAAGTTAAGAAGTGTCAGTCATTATCTTTTACTAAAATAAGTGTACTTTAGTCAATCAAATTATAAAAACAACCGGATGTAAGGTTCCTTATCTTACATTTATATTATAAATGCCCATAATTCAGTAATTTAACTATTGTAAACACATGAGCGGATTAGAAAATATTTTGAGAGAAATAACTCCGTTATCTCCCGAGGACAGTTTTCTTGTATTTGACCGGATAAAAACCTCATTTGATTTCCCGTATCATTACCACCCGGAAATTGAAATTAACTTTATCTACAAAGGGAAGGGATACCGTCGGATGGTAGGGGACCATACCGGAGAGATCGGAGATATTGAATTGGTGCTGGTTGGCCCTAATCTTCCTCACTGTTGGGCAAATTACCGATGTAAGAACAAAAAAACATATGAAATTGTAGTACAATTTAATCAGGATTTTTTCAACCAATCCCTGATGCAGAAGAATATTCTCAAACCGATCAGCAATCTTATCAAAGAGTCTATAAGAGGCATCCTGTTTTCGAAGGAGACGGCTGAAAAGCTGAAAGAGTCTTTTCTTAATCTTTCGAAGATGAATAGTTTTGAATCTTTTATTGAGATCATGAAAATCCTGAATGAACTGGCAACAGCTGAAAACAAAACATTATTATCCTCTTACAGTATTGAGCTGGAAACATTTGTGGATAGTGATAAAATGAAGATCATCCATGATTTTGTGCATAAGAATTTTGAAAATAAACTTACTCTTGAAGGCGCTGCTTCTCTGGTCAATATGAGCAATGTTACGTTCAACAGGTTCATTAAAAAAAGGACGGGCAAAACTTTTGTGAATTACCTTAATGAGATCAGGATCAGTTATGCCGCACGGTGGCTGATGGAAAAGAATCTTACCATATCTGAAATTGCATTTGAAGCAGGTTTCAATAATATTGCCAATTTTAATAAGGTCTTTAAATCGCTCAAAAAAACAACACCTACAGAATTCAGAGAACAGTTCAAGGGAGTAAAGAAAATAGAATGATATTTTTATTTTAAGAGCATTTTATATTCCCGGGCCCGGATTTTGGGGTTTGGATTTTCTTTTTATGGTCATAAAATGACAGAAATCACGAAAAAAATTATGCATATATCACATTTTGGCTATAAAAAATAGGAAAAAAACATGATTTTATAAATTCTCTAAAATGTTGTAATGTATTGTATTTCAGGTCAAAAAAAGGCTAAGAAGAAAAGTGTAGAAAAAATAATATCGTTTTATGACAAAATAGTATTATATCTGATTGTGCACAAAAATTAGATTTGTCAATATGAATTAAATTTTAACGAAACTTTAATTGTTTACTATTTATGATACATAAATGTTAAGCAAAATAAAGTGGGCTTGCTTTATAAATAAAAACAAGCTGTAAAGTATTGATTCTAAATTAAACACTATTTAATCTACCTATGAGAAAAACTGCCGTACCGGTTTTATTAGCTTTTTCTGTGTTTGGATATGCACAAGTAAAAAAGCCTGCCGATTCAACTAAAACAGCCGACATCGAAGAGGTTGTTGTGACGTCTTTGGGGATCAAAAAACAAGCCCGTTCTTTAACTTACTCCAGCCAACAGATTGGAGGAGATGAACTGACGGCGGTAAAGACTCCCAACCTTTTAAACTCAATCAATGGGAAAGTTTCCAATGTGCAGATCAATAGAACCAATGGTGTAGGGAGTTCCGTAAGAGTAGTAATGAGGGGAAACAAATCTGTTTCTAATAGTCAGCCATTGTATGTAATTGATGGAATTCCTATTATCAATGATGCAGGGAAAGCTCCTGAAATCAGCCAGTACTCGAGCATGCCGGATGCAGGAGATGTATTAAGCTCCATCAATCCGGATGATATTGAAAGCATCAACTTCCTTAAAGGAGCTTCAGCTTCAGCTCTATATGGTTCTGCGGGAGGTAATGGAGCAATACTTATTACGACAAAAAAAGGGAAAGTAGGTAGAAGCTCGATCAGTTATAGCTCTAGTTTCAGTGTAGAAAGAGCATATAGTCTTCCTAAGTTACAGCACAGTTATTTGTCTTATGATCCGTCTGTATCAGGTGATGCTCCGGGGGCTTCTGTGCAGAGTTGGGGAGCAAAAGGGTCTTCAAAGGATTATTTAAAAGATTTTCTACAAAATGGAACAACATGGGTGAATAGCCTTTCTTTTCAATCTGGAAATGAGAAATCAACCAATTATTTTTCGATAGGAAATACAACTAATAAAGGAGTCGTTCCCCTTTCCTATTTTGATCAATATAATGTTTCTTTCAGAAACTCGAGTAAATTTCTCGATGATAAACTAACATTAGATGCTAACTTTATAGGCTCTTTACAGAATAGTATAAACAGACAATCTCCAGGGGTATCTTTCTCTCCTTTAACGAGTTTGTATTGGCTACCAAGAGGAGTAGATTTTGATCAATATGGCCCAGATAACTATTCTTATATTGATAAAAACAGATTACTGCCGGCACAAAACTGGTGGGAGGTAAAACCTGACGGATCCTTTAAAGGAAATCCGGCTACACAGAATCCATATTGGATATTGAACAGGGATAAGGTTACAGTAAATAACAAAAATACCTACAGTGCCGTTGCTTTATCTTACCAGATCAACCCATGGTTAACAGCAAGAGTTCGAGGGAACTATAGTTGGAGTATTTCAGATAGCCAAAGAGGAATTTCAGCGTATTCAGATCCTGCTTTGTTAGCCAATGGTACTAATGGAAGGCTTCTTAGAAATACATATGAAAATTCTTCTACTTATGGAGATGTTTTGTTGGTGGGTAGTCCTAAGTTGAGTGAGGATTTTTCTTTAGACTTTACAGTAGGAGGAAGTATTAATACCTCGAGAAATAAAGTTACTCAAATCGATAATTCCTATTTGGTAACCCCCAACTTATTTTCATTAAATAACCTTTTGTGGCCAGGAAACAGAGCACCTGGTGATGGATATCATTATATTTATTACAATCTCAAAAAACAAGTGCAATCTGTTTTTGCCAGCGCTTCCGTTGGGTACAAAAATATGTTATATGTTGATATGACATTTAGAAATGACTGGGATTCTACTCTGGCCTTAACGGGCAGAAAAGGATTTGATTACGAGTCCATAGGAGCCAATGCCATATTATCCTCAGTCTTTAAGCTTCCTGAGGTTATTAATTTCTGGAAAATAAGAGCTTCTTATGCGACAGTTGGGCTTGGGTTACCGCCAAATATATCGAATGCAATGTTAGAATATAACAAAGGTTATTCTTTTGGGGTAGATGCGGGAACAATTGTATATCCTAAGAGTTCTTTTGTTACAGATCCACGTTATAAGGATTTGTTTCCAAAACCTGAATTGAATAAAACATTTGAGGCGGGTACTGAATTAAGATTACTAAGAAACAGACTTAATTTTGATTTCACGTATTACGACTCTAATGCGACGAATCAATTACTAGAAACACTGATTTCTTCCAATTTAGGGGGTATTCCTACCGGTTCATATTACATTAATGCTGGAAAAATACAAAATACAGGTTTTGAATCTTCATTGTCTTATAAGGTTTTCAATACAGGAAAATTTGACTGGACCACAACATTGAATGGGTCCGTGAACAGAAACAAGATCGTTGAATTGTTTCCTTCAAGCCTGAATATTCCGCAAGATCAACTGTTTTCATTAACAGGTGGTGGAAATTATACAAAAATGAAATTAGGTGGATCGTTTGGTGATATTTATGGAATTAAATACCAAAGAGATGCGCAGGGACGTATTTTGGTGGATAAAGATGGTATTCCATTGGCGACTACAGGGAGCCTTGGATACTTAGGGAATCCGAATCCTAAATTTATTTTAGGTTTCAATAATAGTTTTAATATTGGTAAGTTAGGTATTTCCTTCCTTGTTGATGGAAAATTCGGAGGACAGGTACTATCACTTACTGAAAAAGCAAATGATGTATATGGTGTAAGCAAAGCTTCTGCGGATGCTCGTGATGCTGGTGGGGTATCTATCCCAAATTCTGTGTATGCACCGGGAACGCCTAATGCAGGACAGGCTTATAATGGCAAAACTGATGCAAAAGCTTATTATAAAGCTGTGGGAGGAATTGAAAATAATACAGGGATTGACGAAGCCTATATGTATAGTGCTACCACGGTGCGTTTACGTCAGGCATCGATCTCATATACCTTTGACGTGAATTCAAAATATATGAAAAGTGCAACATTAAGTCTGGTAGGGACTAACCTGTTTTTCTTCTATAAAAAAGCGCCGTTTGATCCTGAGCAGGTATCAGGAAATACACCGGGTGGAGTAGGAGTAGATTCATTTGGTTTGCCAATCACAAGATCTATAGGATTATCATTAAAAGCTAACTTCTAATTTTACAATACTAAAATGAAAATCATTAATATAAAAACATGGGTACTAGGTGCAATAGTATTAGCTTCTGCTTCCGGATGTACCAGTGAACTTGATCAATATAATCAGGAAAAGTTAGGAGGCCCTGAAAATTTTTATGCCGATTTTAAACTAGTGGTAGACCCGTTGGTATCTATGCAGAGAGGACTGCAGTCAGATTATCAGCTCTATCCCAATCTAAGTGCAGATATGTTTAGCGGTATGTTCAGTACAGCATCACAGTTTAATGGAGGTAAGAATAATATGACCTATTATATGATGGATGGATGGAACAATAGGATTATTGCCAGACAGCAGGACATTTTTAACTATGCTATCAACATGGATAATGCTGCTAAAAATATATATGCAGGAATAGATTTTACGGGAACACTCGCTGTGAAAAAAATACTAAGAGTTGTTACAGCTGCAAGGGTTTCCGATAACCATGGCCCGGTTGTGTATAGTAAATACGACACACCAAATGCTAATGGAACTACAGATTTTGATTCTCAGCAAAGCGCGTATAATCAATTTATTATTGATCTTACTTCTGCAATAAATGACCTTCAAGCCATACAGAATAGCCCGGCAACAAAAAATGTAGAAGATAAATCAGCATTAAAAAAGGCAGACTTAGTATACCAGGGAAATATGGGTAAATGGGCTAAGCTGGCCAACTCATTGAAGTTGAGGTTAGCAATGCGTATGAGTTATGCAGATCCTGCAAAATCAAAACAATATGCTGAAGAAGCACTTGCGTCACCAGCAGGATTGATCACTGACAATGAAGATAATGCTTTGATCAGTGTGGGTCAATCGGAATTGAGTTTTATCATTTATTCGTGGGGAGACTGTCTTATAGGGGCGCCATTAATGGCTTATATGAACGGATATAACGATCCAAGGCTTCCTGCCTATGCTATTCCGGCAACAGACAGCAATCCACAGATCAATGGTAAATACATAGGAATACGACAAGGTATCGATTTATTGAACGGAAAATCTACGTATGGTGGTTTTTCTCAGCCACAGGCAAAATCAGCAGCCGGAGATTATTTTTCTGCAACAGATGGTAAAATGAAACTGTTTACCGCAGCTGAAACATGGTTCCTTAAAGCGGAGGCTGCATTGAGAGGGTATGCTGGAGCAGGAGCAATCCAGGCAGATTACGAGACAGGTATTCAACAATCATTTGGAGAGTGGGGAAAAAGTGCAAGTGTTGCTACCTATCTCGCCAATACAACAGCTACAGAAGCTCCCTATGTTGATCCGAAAAATGCGGCGAATAATATTGGGGTAGGACATCCTGAGCTGAGTACCATTACCATTGCATGGAACAATGCAGATTCTAATGAAAGGAAATTGGAAAGAATCATTACTCAAAAATGGCTTGCCCTTTATCCGAACGGACCTGAAGCCTGGGCAGAACAAAGAAGAACCGATTATCCGATCCTTTTCAAAGTAAGACAAAATGATAGTGGAGGGTTAATCAGTACAGATGCGATGATTCGCAGAATTCCTTTCACGGTAGATACCAAGAATTCTTTATTCAACTATCCTCAGGCATTACAATATTTAGGAGGAGCAGACACTGGAGGAACAAAACTTTGGTGGGATAAGAAGCCATAATTGTAACTCAATAATTAAAATAGCACAGAGGCCGTCTCAAATGAAAAGCATGGATTCATGCTTTTCATTCCGGTGTAAAAATGTACAGTATTTTTATTTCTCACAATGTTTCGTTTATGCCGGCGTGAAACTTTTGAGATGTCCTCTTTTTTACATCTATAATTTAATATGGTAAAAAACACTTCCGGAACCCGTTCTATACAACCGATATTCTGGATCTCGTCATTATATTTTGCAATGGGAGTACCTTTTGTAACCATTAATGCTGTTTCCGGAATTATGTATAAGGATATGGGTGTTTCGGACTCAAAGATTGCTTTCTGGACAGCTCTCATTTTATTTTCATGGACATTAAAACCATTGTGGAGCCCTTTCCTTGAAATTTATAAGACAAAAAAGTTCTTTGTAGTTTTTACCCAGTTTGCCATAGGAATTCTTTTTGCGCTAATTGCGTTAAGTCTGCCTATGCCAGATTTTTTTAAGTACAGCATTGCCCTCTTTGCTGTAGTCGCCTTTTGCGGAGCAACACATGATATCGCAGCGGACGGAACTTATATTAATTTTCTTACCAATAAAGAACAGGCAAAATATATAGGATGGCAAGGTGCATTTTATAATCTGGCCAAAATTATCAGCAGTGGAGTCCTCGTTTATTTTGCAGGCGTTTTGGAAAAAACCAAAGGCGTTACGCATGCCTGGATGATCATTATGGGAGTATACGCCCTGCTATTTTTTATTCTTGCCGTCTATCATTATTCTGTTTTACCCAACGAAAACAAGCTTGAAAAGCAAAAGAACGGAAAAACGGCCGGCAATGTCCGACAGGAACTTCTGGAAGTCATCACTTCTTTTTTCAAAAAACGAAATATACTCTGGTCGGTATTATTTATTATTTTATATCGTTTTGCAGAGGGATTTGCTATCAAAATTGCGCCCTTATTTTTCAAAGCACCAAGAACCTCCGGAGGCTTGGGGTTATCTACTTCTGATATAGGGCTTATTTACGGAACCTATGGTTCTGCAGCATTTATTTTAGGGTCGGTGCTGGCTGGATACTTTATTTCAGCCCGGGGCCTTAAAAGATCATTGATCTGGTTATGCTGCGCATTTAATATTCCATTTGTTGTGTATGCTTTATTGGCTCACTATCAGCCGGATACATTGCTTCCTGTAAGTGTTGCTGTGGTTGTGGAATACTTTGGTTACGGGTTCGGTTTCGTTGGACTTATGTTGTATATGATGCAGCAGATTGCACCTGGTAAACATAAAACGGCCCATTATGCATTTGCAACAGGGATCATGAATCTTGGAGTTATGATTCCCGGCATGTTCAGTGGAATGATCAGTGACTGGATAGGATACAAAATGTTTTTCGTATGGGTTTTGATCGCTACGATTCCGGCATTTTTGGTCACTTTAGTTGCACCGTTTCCTTATCCGGAAAAACAAAAAGAACAATAATTCTATTATTAAATAATTTTAAATAAAAGTAAAAAATACTTTATGACATCTCAATCAGCAATGATCCCTTGGCAGGATCGTCCGGCAGATCGTCACGATATAATGTGGCGTTTCTCTGAAAATCCAATTATCAACAGATATGCAATACCAACATCGAACAGTATATTCAATAGCGCGGTAGTCCCTTTTGAAGATGGATTTGCCGGTGTTTTCAGATGTGATAACAAATCTGTACAAATGAATATTTTTGCTGGTTTCAGTAAGGATGGCATCAATTGGGATATCAACCACGATCCAATTGAAATGAAAGCAGGAAATACAGAAATGATCGAATCTGATTATAAATATGATCCGCGTGTCACTTTTATAGAAGATCGTTACTGGATCACATGGTGTAACGGATATAACGGACCTACGATCGGAATTGGGTATACCTTTGATTTTAAAGAATTTTTCCAGTGTGAAAATGCCTTTTTGCCTTTTAACAGAAATGGAGTTCTTTTCCCTGAAAAGATTGATGGAAAATATGCGATGTTGAGCCGTCCCAGTGATAACGGACATACGCCTTTCGGGGATATCTATATCAGCTATAGTCCTGATATGAAATATTGGGGAGAGCATCGTTGCGTAATGAAAGTAGCTCCATTTGAAGAGAGTGCTTGGCAATGTACCAAGATCGGAGGCGGCCCGGTTCCGATAAGAACAGAAGAAGGATGGTTGCTATTTTATCACGGGGTGATCAATACATGTAATGGTTTTCGCTATTCCATGGGATCAGCATTGCTTGACCTTGAAAATCCTTCAAAAGTATTGTACAGAACAAAACCTTATCTATTGGCTCCCGCAGAGCTATATGAGCTTACGGGAGATGTTCCGAATGTGATTTTTCCTTGTGCGGCATTATCAGAAGGAGACAAAGTTACGGTATATTATGGAGCTGCTGATACGGTGGTTTCCATTGCATTCGGATATATTTCAGAAATCATTGATTTCATGAAAAAAAATTCTCTTTAAATTAGATAAGATTAAAACCATAAGGAAAAGCGTCATTTTCTCGCTTTTAAAATAAAATTTTCATTTTTTTGTGTAGTCTTAAAAATGTTCAAGATCTCTCCGTTATGAAAAAGGAACTGTTTATTTATTTTTTTGTTGTCCTGTTTGTTCAATCTGTTAACGCCCAACGTAGAGACGATGTGCTTTCATGGGTAGATCCGTTTATCGGAACCGGAGGGCACGGGCATACGTTTCCGGGAGCTACAACACCTTTCGGGATGATACAGCTGAGTCCGGATCAGAATACCAAAAGTGGTGACTGGGACTGGTGTTCAGGGTATCATTACAGCAGTAAAACGATTATGGGGTTCAGTCATAATCACCTTAGTGGAACAGGCTGGGCCGATCTCGGAGATATCTTAGTGATGCCAACTACCGGAAAAGTAAAAATGGTTCCGGGATCAGAAGAAAATCCTGATAGCGGATACCGTTCCAAATTCAGTCATGAAAGAGAAACTGCTGCTCCAGGGTATTATTCTGTAATGCTTGACAGCTATGGAATAAAAGCTGAACTGACGGCTTCTCCACGGGTAGGGTTTCATAAATATACATTTCCAAAAAGCGAAGAGGCTAATGTAATCATAGATCCTACCAACAAAATCTTCGGAAATATTTATCATACACTGGTAAGAATCCAGGGAAACAATAAGATTTCCGGTTATTGCTATAGTAATGGCTGGGGTGGTAAAAGATTTGCTTATTTTGTAATGGAGTTTTCAAAACCATTTAAATCATACGGAACCTATTCTGAAGGTAAAATAACAGAAAATGAAAGGTTTGCGCTGGCTAAAGATGCAAAGGCTTTTGTAAGATTTTCTACACAGGAAAATGAAAGCATTGAAGTAAAAGTCTCTTTATCCCCGGTAAGTACGGAAGGAGCACAGGAAAATTTTGATGCAGAAGCAAAGAATGTTGATTTTGCTCAAGCTAAAGAAACTGCCCAAAAAACATGGAGAGACCTGATCAACAGATTCCAGATCACAGGCGGAACCGATGACCAGAGAAAAATATTTTATACTGGTGTTTACCATACTTTCATTGCTCCGAATCTTTATATGGATACCAATGGAGATTATGTGGCTGCCCAGGAAAATATGAATACCAAATGGTTCACCAATTATAGCACATATTCTTATTGGGATGGCTTCAGAGCAACACATCCGTTGCTTACCATTATGGATCAGAAACACACCAAAGAATTTGCAAACTCATTGATCAGCAGGTATACAGATCGCAAGGATCACATGCCAATCTGGGAACTTTGTGGATATGACAATTTCTGTATGTTGGGCTACCATAGTGTTTCGGTTATTTGGGATGCTATTTCTAAAGGTGTACCGGGAATTGATCATGAGAAGGCGTTCGCCGCGATGAAAGATGCTTCCTTAACGGATAAAATGAGCAGCAGCGATGGCGGTGGAGGTCTTAACGATTACATTAAATTAGGTTATACTCCTTCAGAAAACGGAGCTTCTGTATCCGCCACCCTGGAATATGCCTATGATGATTGGTGCATCCAGCAATTGGCTGAAAAATTAGGCAAAAAAGAAGATGCAGAAGTTTATAAAAAACGCTCAATGAATTTTCTTAATACTTTCAATAAAGAAAATAATCACTTCTGGCCTAAGCAAAAAAACGGACAATTTCTGGCTGATTTCCCTTTAAACGACTGGAAAAAGCTTCAGCCGCACTGGGTATCAGGAAACATCTGGGCATATGATTTCTTTGCTCCTCACCAGATCGATGAAATGATGAATCTTTATGGTGGAAAAAAAGGATTTGAAGAAAAATTAGATAGAACATTTACAGAAACCCTTAAAATGGAAGGGGAACAACATGTTGATATTTCAGGATTTATCGGATCTCTTGGATTTGGAGATGAACCGGGACACCATGTTCCTTATCTTTACAATTATGCAGGAGCTCCCTACAAAACCCAGAAAATGATCAAATTTATCCGTGACAATATGTACGCAGCAAAGCCAGACGGGATTGTAAATAATGAAGATTGCGGCCAGATGTCTGCATGGTATATTTTCTCTTCTTTAGGTTTTTATCCCGTTACTCCGGGAAAACCTGTGTATGCGATCGGAGCACCACAATTCCCAAAAGCTTCCTTAAAGCTGGAGAACGGAAAAACATTTACTGTGATCGCAGAGAAAATATCGGATAAAAATATTTACGTTCAGAAAATGTTTTTGAATGGTAAAGAATTTAAAAGCTGGGAATTGAATCACAGTGATATTATGAATGGGGGCGAACTGAAATTTGTGATGGGAAGTAAGCCCGTAAAATAGAATTAATAAACAATAACGAAATATAAGTATCAATGGAAAGGAGAAAATTTATTAAAACAAGTGCACTGGCAGGAGCCGGATTATTATTTGCGCAGAATGCTTTTGCAAAAGGGTTAAGCGTAGAAGAATTCCCTGTTGTCCGTGTTCCTAAAGATAAAAGGCATTTTACCAGTGAAGCGGTAGAAAATGCTATCTCAGCCTTTAAAAAGAAAGTGAAAAATAAAGAATTGACCTGGCTTTTTGAAAACTGCTTTCCCAATACATTAGATACAACGGTTTTCTATACAGAAAACAACGGAACACCGGATACTTATGTTATCACTGGAGATATAGATGCCATGTGGCTTCGTGACAGTTCTGCACAGGTTTTTCCTTACTTGCAGTTTTCAAAAAAAGATGAAAAGCTGCACAAATTGATATCAGGAGTAATCCATAAACAGACCCAGTTTATTCTGAAGGATCCTTATGCGAATGCATTTTATAATGATGATCAAAAGATAAGTAAGTGGAAAGAGTACGATCATACGGATATGAAACCCGGTATACACGAAAGAAAATGGGAAATAGATTCACTCTGCTATCCAATCCGCCTTGCGTATCATTTCTGGAAAACGACCGGAGATACAAAACCTTTTGATAATAACTGGCTGCAAGGAATTAAGCTGACTCTGAAAACTTTTATTGAACAGCAGAGAAAAACAGGTTTAGGACCTTATCAGTTTGAAAGGACAACAGCCTGGGCTACCGATGGAATCCCAATGGGAGGGTATGGATATCCTACAAAACCTGTTGGTCTTATAAGCTCCATGTTCCGACCAAGTGATGATGCTACCATTTATGCATTCCTTATACCTTCCAATTTATTTGCTGTGGTAAGTTTACGCCAGGCAGCAGAAATGGTTTCCCAGATCAAAAATGAAAAGGAACTGGCTAAACAATTAACGAGTCTTGCTGATGAGGTAGATGCTGCCATAAAGAAATATGGAATCTATGACCATCCGCAGTATGGAAAAATATATGCTTTTGAAACGAATGGTTTTGGTAGCTATAACCTAATGGATGATGCCAATTGTCCAAGCTTGTTGGGATTGCCTTATCTGGATGCTGTAAAAGCTGATGATCCTGTTTATCTTAATACCCGGAAATATGTATGGTCACAAGATAATCCTTTCTTTTTCAAAGGTAAGCTGGCAGAAGGAATCGGGGGGCCTCACATTGGTTTAGATATGATCTGGCCGATGAGTATCATTATGAAAGCGCTTACGACCCAAGATAAAAGCGAGATCCGCTGGTGTATAGAAACTTTACAGAAAACCCATGGAGGAACAGGTTTTATGCATGAGTCCTTCCATAAAGATAATGATAAGAAATTTACCAGAGAATGGTTTGCCTGGTCCAATACATTATTCGGAGAATTGTTATGGAAAACCTATAATGAAAATCCGGAACTGCTGGGATAAATTCAAAATTTAATAATCAAATTCAACACAAATAAAAAAAATTAAAAGATGGAAAATACTAAAATTTTTACCCCCGTAGAACTTACCTTTTTGAATGATGTTCCAAGAAGCAATAAGGTAAACGTTCCCTACATCGTCGTAGATAACTTTCCGAAGCTTGGGATGCTTTCGGCATTTCGGTTTCTGGAGTGGGTTCACAAGAATCCAAAAGGAGTTATCAGTCTGCCAACAGGAAAGACTCCGGAATATTTTATTTACTGGACAAAGTATATTCTCGATCATTGGGAGGAAGAAAATGTAGTAAGGCTAAGGGAAAAGCATCAGTTGTTATTTGCTGATAAACCATCGCTGGCTGATCTTCATTTTGTCCAAATTGATGAGTTTTATCCCATAAAATCTTCACAAGCTAATAGTTTTTATCATTATGTAAACAAATATTACATTGAAGGGTTTGGGCTTAAAAAAGAAAATGCTTTACTTATTAATTGTGATGAAATCCCTTTGGCGGAAGGTAAAAGTTTTGAAGAAGTTTTCCCGGACAGCAAAGTAAATCTTGAACTAAGATATCGTGAAGCCCTGAACCCTCTTGAAAAATTACAAAAAGAATCTATTTTCCTCATTGATAACTGGTGTTCAGGATATGAACAAAAAATCCGCCAATTGGGAGGGATTGGTTTTTTCCTAGGGGGTATTGGTCCAGACGGACACATTGCTTTTAATATCAAAGGTTCGGATCCTTATTCTACGACAAGGCTGACTTCGACTAATTTTGAGACGCAGGCAGTTGCTGCGGGAGATCTGGGAGGAATTGAAATTTCAAAAGAGCGCCTGGTGATCACTATAGGTCTTGAAACCATTATTTATAACAAAGATGCGGTTGCTATTATTTTTGCAGCAGGTGAAGCGAAGGCTCCTATGATCAAAGATGCAATGGAACTTCCTCCTTCCAATTTATATCCGGCTTCTGTCCTTTCCCAACTTTCTAACGGACGGTTTTATCTTACACAAGGTGCGGCAAGTATGCTGAAAGACTATATTGATAACTATTATCATTCTGGAAGCTGGTCCCAGGAAAAGACCGATAGAGCTGTAATGTCTCTGACCCAAAAGCTGAACAAATATGCAGAACATCTTTCGTTGGATGATCTGAAAGGGGATGATTATACAAAACTAATTCCGGATGTAAGCAATACTACGGTACAGCAAGTTATTGCGTCCATTGAAAATAAAATAAAAACAGGAACAAAACCGCTCAGCAATGAAGTCTTTTATCATACCGGACCCCATCATGATGATATTTCTTTAGGATTATTACCATATATTCATTATCAGTCCCGTAATGAGACCAATTCTTCTCACTATTCAGTTCTTACCTCAGGATTTACTGCTGTTACCAATAAATTTTTAATAAAAATCCTTCGCGATACGCTTTCTTTTATCGGAAGAGAAGAAGTTGAAATGCTCAATTATCCCGATTTTTTTGAAAACGGATATAAAAATAAAAAAGATAAAGATGTATATCATTATCTGATCAATATTGCCTCCGGAAATGAAGAAGAGCGGGCGAGAGCTGTTTCTCATAGAATGGTAAGGAATATTGTCGAGCTCTGGAATCTGAAAAGCAAGTCTGGATTACGCGAAAAGATCAGGGAGATCATAGACACGGTTAACTCCAGCTATGACGGACAAAACCCTGAACCGAAAATTCAGATTTTAAAAGGGATGATCCGTGAATATGAGGAAGAGCTTGTATGGGCACATTTTGGGGTGAGAACAAAAAACGTAAGCCATCTGAGGCTCGGCTTTTATACGGGAGCCATTTTTACGGAAAAACCAAAAAGAGAACGGGATGTTCTTCCTATTTTACAACAGTTAAAGGAAATTAACCCTACAGTTATAAGTTTAGCTTTTGACCCTGAAGGAAGCGGCCCTGATACTCATTACAAAGTTTTGCAGGCTATCGCTGAAGCGGTAAGAGAATGGGGCAAAGAAAAAGATCTTTCCGGTCTTAAAATCTGGGGTTACAGAAATGTATGGTATCAGTTTAATGCTGCAGACGTCAGCCATATATTCCCCGTATCACTTAATGCCATGAGCACAATGGATGAGAGCTTTACCAACAGCTATCTGAGCCAGGTAGATGCGTCCTTTCCAAGTTACCGTTACAATGGGAAGTTCAGTCATCTGTCAATACAAACCTGGGTAGAACAGCTCAAAGCGGTTCAGCTGGTATTAGGGAAACCATATTTTTATGATAACGAGAGTCCGAGGCTGAGGGCAACCCACGGATTATTATTCTTTAAAGAAATGAATGTAGAAGAATTCCTTCAATCTGCGAGGGAGCTGGAGAAGTCAACGGAAGGAGCCTTCTGACCCATTGTTATATCTCCGGATTTTATAAACCAGGTCAAAAACGAAATAATTATACTATGAAAGGAAAATCTATTCTTATTGCATTGGTCTTATTAATAGGGCAGGCAACATCTTTATTACGGGCACAGCTTAATCCTTTAGGAATATGCTATGTGGAGGTTAATAACAGCAATATTCTGAACGCAGGGTCATATACTTTGCAAAACAGTAACAAACAACTTTTTGACGTTGCTATTATCTTCGCGGCCAACATCAATTATGATGTTTCCAAAAGCCGGGCTTATATTTCCAACAATAATAATGTGACAAAAGTATTAAACGATGTCGACACTTATGTAAGGCCTCTACAGCAAAAAGGAATCAAAGTATTATTAGATATCCTGGGGAATCATCAGGGGGCGGGTATCTGTAACTTTCCGACCCGGGAAGCGGCACGTGATTTTGCTTTGCAGATAGCCCACACCGTATATACCTATGGCCTGGATGGAGTTGATCTTGACGACGAATATGCAGATTATGGAAATAACGCTACCGGACAGCCGAATAACAGTTCTTTTGTTATGTTATTACAGGAGTTGAAAGCTGCCATGCCGGATAAATTAATTACATGGTATTACATTGGCCCGGCAACAACAAGGCAAGCTTATAATGGAGATAATGCCGGAAACTATATCAATTACGGATGGAACGCTTATTATGGCACTTATAATGCTCCTTCAATACCTCCTCTTGCCAATTCTAAAATTTCTGCGGCAGCAACCTGGATCCAGAATACTTCTGCTTCTACACTTTCTACTTTAGCAACGAGCACAAAGAATGACGGCTATGGAGTTTTTATGTGGTATGATCTTAAAGGAACCAATGCTGCCAGCTATCTGAGTACGGGATCTAACATTCTCTATAACGAGAACACACAACTTAGTGGCCAGCTGTATACCTGGACACAGGGAGCATCATGTGATCCACCATTAGGACTTGAGGTGACCAATGTTGCAGGAACTTCAGCTAAATTAAACTGGACTTCAAACGGTTCTCAAACCTACAATATAGATTATAAGGCAGCCAATTCAACAACGTGGATTAATTTGGCAACCAATTACTCCGGAAATAATATCAATGTAAACAACCTGGCTTTAAGTACAGATTACGATTGGAGAATTCAGTCCAATTGTTCTTCTACGCTGAAGAGTACATATCTTTTTGCTCCGAGATTTAATTCCGGAAGCGGATGTGAAATTCCGGCAGGCCTTAAGTCGGAAAACTTCCTGGGAACGACAACAAAGCTGTCATGGAATGCCGGAAGTGCAACTTCTTATACCTTACAGTATAAAACAGCTGCCGCTACAACATGGACAACGATTCAGAATATTACAACCAATACATATAATCTGCAAAATTTAACTGAAAATACAAATTACGTTTGGAAAGTACAGGGAGTATGCAGTGCATCTACTGTAAGTGCATATTCTGCAGAGGCTTCATTTAACAGTGGTTTTGCGCCGGTTCAAAGTCCTGGACCAAGATCTCTTTCTTTTAACGGCAGTAGTCATTATCTCAATGCCGGCCAGTTTAATCTAAGTGGGAATGCACTCACTTTTGAAGGATGGGTGAAAGTAAATGCGTTTAAAACTGCTTTCCCTAATATTTCTTCAGTAATTGGGATTGAAGTAGGAGATAATAATTCTGCCATTCTGAGATTTGGGGATGCCGGTCTTACAAACAATAAATTACAATTTATATTAAGTTTCGGCTCATCTCAGATTAAGCTGAACAGCAATACTGGATTGAATACCAACACGTGGTATCATATCGCTGCCACTTATGACGGAACGGCGATGAAAATTTATATTAACGGAACTCTTGATGCAAGTGCTGCAGCCAGCGGAAACTTTACAGCCAATGGAATTCTTTATCTGGCAAGAAATTATGATAATTCAAGAACATTGAACGGTTTCCTTGATGAATTCCGGGTGTGGAAAAAAGCATTGACAGCTCAGGAAATTATGAATGACAAATGTAATATAGCTTCTAATAGTGCAGGGCTTGAGGCTAATTGGAAAATGGATGAGGGAAGTGGTAACGGAGCTTTAGACGCGACTTCGAATACACATTTTGCGACTCTTATTAATATGTCAAATGCCAACTGGACAACAGATGTACCTTGCAATATTTCATTATCAACAAAAGACAATGTTCTTGAAAAAGGAAATAATGTCTATCCAAACCCTGTTAAAAAGGGAAATGATATTCATTTTGTAATTAATGATCGTTCTGCTAGTGAAGTATCCCTATATGATCTTTCAGGGAAGTTGATCAAAAAACAGAGTGTAGATAAAGATAAAATAACGATCAATACTCAAGCTTTATCGTCCGGAACATATATTTATAAAGTGGAATCAAAAAATGACCGCATTATATTTTCAGGAAAAATAATAGTGGAGTAAGTCTTTAAAAAATTAATAAAATTATACAGTTAGAATTTAAATTTGGAATCTAAGATAGGCAGACAAGTGGCAGGAACATTTAAAAAATGAATTTAGGAATTATTGAATAATAATGATTTTGCTTTCTTGTTTGTCTGTTTTTAGATGATCAGATATATCTACTGGAATTAAAAAATAAGAGAATTATGCAAAATGCATTAGGTATAGACATTGGCGGATCGCATATTACAATGGCTCAGGTAGATCCTGAAAAGCATGAAATTATAGGTTCCACTTATATCAGGGAGCATGTTGACTCATTTGGCGGACGGGAAGATATTTTTTCCGCCTGGGTTTCTGCAATCGGGAAAGCTGTAGTAAATCTGAACAGGGAAGAACTCCTTATAGGCATTGCAATGCCGGGACCTTTTGATTATAAAAACGGAATTTCTCTGATGCAACAGGGAAAATTTATCGATATCTACCAAATAAATATCAAAGAAGAACTGGCCAGCAGGCTTTCTATATTAAATGAACAGATCCACTTTGTAAATGACGCTGCCGCATTTCTGGAAGGCGAAGTTTTCGGAGGTTGCGTCACTGAATATAACCGTGTATTTGGGATAACGCTGGGAACAGGATTAGGAACAACATTCTACAATGGTGAGACTTCAACAGATGAGGATTTGTGGAATTCTCCTTTTAAAGATTCCTTAGCTGAAGATTATCTTGCCACTCGATGGTTTGTTAAACGATATGCGGAATTAACAGGAAGCGAAATCTCAGGAACCAAAGAATTACTTGATAAGCCTAAAGACATCCAATTCAGGATATTTCAGGAGTATGCAGATTCTTTCTCGGAATTTATTGTCAAATATGTATGGGATTACAGGCCGGAGGTCCTTGTAATAGGAGGAAACATTGCGAAAGCATATCCTTATTTTGAAGAAAGATTTAGTGAGAATTTAGTAAAAAATAATATTAACTTGCCTGTTAAAATTTCGGCTATTTTTGAAGACGCTGCCATCTTAGGTGCTGCAAGCTATGCTTTGAAGAAGACCTTAATCAACTAATAAAATGATATAATGAAGTTTTTATTTTCAACTCTTTTTCTTCTGTTTAATGCGCTGGTTTTTGGTCAGAATCCATCTCCTGCAGATTATGTAAATCCATTAATGGGAACCCAATCTAAGCCATCATTGTCTAACGGTAATACTTATCCTGCGATAGGGCTTCCATGGGGAATGAATATCTGGACTCCCCAAACAGGTAAAATGGGTGATGGATGGGCTTACACATATGATGCGGATAAGATCAGAGGATTTAAACAAACACATCAGCCCTCTCCATGGATGAATGATTATGGGGCATTTGCAATTATGCCGGGTGTCGGAAAACTCAGGTTTAAAGAAGAAGATCGTGCCAGCTGGTTCAGCCATAAAGCAGAAATTGCAAAACCATATTTTTATAGTGTTTATCTTGCTGATATTAATGTTACTACGGAGTTTACACCCACAGAAAGAGCAGCATTTTTCAAATTTGATTTCCCTAAAACGGATAGTGCTTATGTTGTAATTGACGCGCTGAATAAAGGTTCTTATATCAAAATTCTTCCGAAACAAAGGAAAATCATAGGATACACGACTAAGTATGCCAGAGGAAAATATGAGAATTTTAAAAACTATTTTATTGTTCAGTTTGATAAAGACTTTGATGTAACGACAACATGGAAAGATGATCGGTTGGTAAATGATCAATTGGAAATTACCAGCGATCACACAGGAGCCATAGTTGGATTTAAGTTAAAAAATAAAGAATCGGTTTATGCAAAGGTAGCTTCATCATTTATCAGTTTCGAACAGGCAGAAATTAACCTTAAAAGGGAAATTGCCGGCCGCAGTTTTGAGCAGGTAAAAGATAATGCGAAAGAGATATGGAACAAGACACTTGGAAAGATTGAAGTAAAGGGAGGAACAGATCAGCAAATGAGAACCTTTTATTCCTCTTTATACAGAACCTTATTTTTCCCACAAAAATTATATGAGATCGATGCTCAGAATAAAGTGAAGCACTGGAGTCCGTACAACAGTAAAATATTGGATGGGAAAATGTTTGCAGGAACCGGTTTTTGGGATACATTTCGTGCATTATACCCATTTCTGAATCTCGTATATCCAAGCATCAACGTAGAGATGCAGGAAGGCCTTGCCAATGCTTACAAAGAAGGAGGTTTTCTGCCAGAGTGGAGCAGTCCCGGCTATTCTGATATTATGATCGGGAACAATTCTGCTTCCGTTGTTGCTGATGCTTACATTAAAGGATTGCGTGGATATGATATTGAAACCTTATGGCAGGCCGTAAAACACGGGGCGAATAATGAAGGTCCTATTGAGGCTGTCGGCCGTAAAGGTGTGGAATATTATAATACCCTGGGATATGTTCCATATGATGTGAAAATTAATGAGAATGCAGCCCGTACTTTAGAATATGCTTACGATGACTTTTCGATTTATCAGTTAGGAAAAGCTTTAGGGAAACCAGCGTCAGAAATTGATATCTACAAAAAAAGAGCCTACAACTATAAGAATATGTTCGATCCTGAAACAGGTCTTATGCGAGGTAAAAATAAAGACGGAAAATTTCAGTCACCTTTTAATCCTTTTAAATGGGGAGATGCCTTTACCGAAGGAAACAGCTGGCATTACACATGGTCGGTCTTCCAGGATATAGATGGCCTTGCAAAGCTGATGGGTGGTAAAAAGAAATTCGAAGCCAAACTGGATGAGGTGTTTTCTCTTCCTCCAGTTTTTGATGATAGCTACTATGGAAGTGTGATCCATGAAATAAGGGAAATGCAGATCATGAATATGGGGCAGTATGCCCACGGTAACCAGCCTATACAGCATATGATCTACCTGTATAATTATGCCGGAGCACCATATAAAACCCAATATTGGGCAAGGCAGGTAATGGATAAACTTTATCAGGCGACACCGGACGGATATTGTGGGGATGAGGATAACGGGCAAACTTCTGCATGGTATGTTTTTTCTGCATTAGGATTTTATCCGGTAACACCCGCTACGGATCAATATGTTTTAGGGGCGCCGTTGTTTAAAGAAGTTACCGTACATCTGGAGAACGGTAAAAATATCGAAATAAAGGCTCCGGAGAATAGCAGTGAGAATCTTTACGTAAAATCCCTGAATGTAAACAATCAGCCTTACTCCAGAAACTGGTTGAGTCACAAAGACCTTCTTCAAGGTGCAGTTCTGGATTTCAAGATGAGCAATCAGCCGAATAAAGATAGAGGATCACAGGAAAAGGACTTTCCTTATTCGATGTCAAAAGAATAAATCATTTTAACAATAAACTTTAATAGCGATAATTATGAGTGCGGAAAAGAAAGAAATATTTGATAAAGTAGAAAAGATGCTAGGAGCTCAGGGCTTTAATCTTGTTGCAAAAGATGATACAAGACCGTGGGGTGGATTTTTTGTGATTGATGAAGCGCAGGCACAGGATTTTGCGAATCAATATTTTGACGGAATAGATGTGGAAAGCCTGAAGATCGGAGGAAAATTAAGTCCGAAAATTCTTCTGGTGGCGCCACAGGCAAGATTGAGCTGGCAGTATCACCACAGGAGAGCAGAAATCTGGCAGGTTGTTGAAGGAACAGTAGGTATAAAAAGAAGTAATACCGATGAAGAAGGTGAACTGCAGGAATACAAGCCAAAGGATCAGGTAAAACTTCAACAGGGAGAAAGACACCGATTGATCGGACTGGATGGCTGGGGTGTTGTAGCCGAGATCTGGCAGCATACGGATGCATCAAATCCATCGGATGAAGATGATATTGTAAGAGTACAGGATGATTTCGGAAGATAATTCCGGTAAGTATAATTGATCTCTGTCCGCCATTTTCCCAGAGAATGGCGGACAGTGTTTTTTAAGATTATTATAATGAAAATAAAGACTATATACTTTTGTATGAGTATGTTGTTCACGATTGTTACGAACGGACAAATACTCTCGTCACCCAATAATCAGTTTAAACTGAATTTTAAAATAGAAGGGGAGGGAACTCCATATTATTCATTAAATTATAAAGATAAAACGGTTTTAAAAGAAAGCCAGTTAGGATTTGTTTTAAAACCCTCTTATTCCTATTTCTCCGATTTTAAAGTAGAGGGGATTGATTACTCATCGTCCAATAAAACCTGGAAGCCGGTTTGGGGACCCAATAAGGAAGTAGCTGATCATTACAATGAAATGCTTGTCCATTTAGTTCAAGATAAAACCGGGTGGAAGCTGGATATCAGATTCAGGCTATTTGACGATGGTTTAGGTTTCCGGTATGAGTTTCCTGTCCAAAAGGATTTAAGGCATTTTACCATAAGCAGTGAGAAAACAAGCTTTAATTTAGGAAAAGATTATAAGGCATTTTGGATCCCTGCCGATTATGATACGAATGAGTTTCCGGTTACTACATCAAATCTGTCCGAAATTTCAAATCTGATCGCTGAGGTACGGAAAGAACCTCTGGCAGCAAAAGCACCCAGTGCCAGTCTTGCTGTACAAACACCTTTGATGCTGAAATCAAAAGACGGAATTTATATTAATATTCATGAAGCAGCTCTTACCAATTTTGCTGCAATGACACTCAATCTTGATGAGAAGAATTTTATTCTTTCTTCCAATCTGACACCTGATAAAAACGGAGACAGGGGTTTTGTTCAAACAGGTTCTGTAAGCCCATGGCGAACTTTGATTATCAGCAGTGACGCAAGAGATATTTTGGCTTCCAACCTGATTGTTAATCTTAATGAGCCAAGCAAAATTGAGGATACTTCATGGATCAAGCCGACCAAATACATTGGAGTATGGTGGGAATATTTTACAGGAGGTGGATCTACCTGGGCTTATTCAGACGATCAGGATATCCGGATCGGGCAAACGGATTATAAAACCCTCAAGCCGAATGGCAGGCATGGCGCGAATACCAAGCATGTTAAAGAATACATTGATTTTGCTTCAGAAAACGGCTTTGATGCTGTTTTAGTGGAAGGATGGAATGAAGGATGGGAAGATAATCAGGCTTATAGAAAAGAACATATTTATAGCTTTACCAAAGCTTATCCCGATTTTGATGTAAAAGAACTGCAGGCTTATGCCAAAAGCAAAAATGTAAAGATTATCATGCATCACGAAACAACATCATCTGCGGTAGATTATGAAAGACAATTGATGGACGCATTTCAGTTTATGAAAGACAATGGATACAATGCCGTAAAAACGGGATATGTAGGGCCAATTATCCCGCGGAGTGAATATCATGACAGCCAATGGATGGTTAACCATTACAACTACGTTGCTGAAATGGCTGCAAAATATCATATTATGGTAGATTCACATGAAGCAGTGCGGCCAACAGGTCTTTACAGGACTTACCCCAATTGGATTGCTCAGGAATCGGCACGCGGAACAGAATTTGAATCTTTCAATGGCAACCGTCCGGATCATACCACCATATTGCCATTCACAAGGCTAATAGGAGGCCCGATGGACTATACACCAGGGATATTCGAAGGAGATTTTTCGGTTTATGGAACTAATAAAGCGAAGTTGAGTACAACGCTTACCAAGCAATTAGCACTTTATGTTACAATGTACAGCCCGCTTCAGATGGCTGCAGATCTGATTGATAATTACAAAAAATACCCTGATGCTTTTCAGTTTATCAAAGACGTGGCAGTAGATTGGGATTCTTCATATATTCTTGAAGCTGAGCCGGGTGATTATATTACCATTGCAAGGAAAGCTAAAAATAAAGATGAATGGTTTGTAGGAAGTATTACTGATGAAAATCCAAGAGAAGCAACGGTAGATTTGTCATTTCTACCTAAAAACCAAAAATTTGAAGCGGTAATTTATAAAGACGGTAAAAATGCCAGCTGGAAAAACAATCCTAAAAGTTATGAGATCTCCAGACAAATAGTGAGAACCAATACTAAGCTGAAAATCAAAACGGCTCCCGGTGGGGGATTTGCGATGAGTATAAAGCCGGTAAAATAATAAAGAGTGATTGAAATCCCAAAATTAAGAATTTCAATCACTCTTTTTCTTTTATAGAGAATTATGTATTTCTTCTAAAGTTTTTCCTTTGGTCTCAGGTACTTTTTTCCATACAAACAAGAGTGCTGTGATAGCGATGGCCATGTATAACCAAAATGTAAAAGCATTACCAATAATTCCGACAAGAACCGGAAAAGTTTGGGAAACTAAAAAAACGGCTGACCACAGAAAGAAAGTAGCCACGGACATAGCGGTAGCTCGAGCCTTTGTTGGAAAGATTTCTGCAATAACAACGAATGCAAGAGGACCAAGGGACATGGCAAAACAAGCAATATATCCAAGAATAGCGATAAGTATCAGATACCCCTTTTGTTCATTAAAAAAGGCAAAGCCAATAATAAATAAGCAAATAGCCATGCCGGAAATACCAAGAAGCAGTAATTTTTTTCGTCCCCATGTGTCTACGTATCTTATGGCTACAAAAGTAAAAAGAACATTGATGATCCCCACAAGAACGGTTTGCATGAATGCAGAGTCTGAGCCGACTCCCGTTGCCTTGAAAATCTCCGGAGCATAATACATAATTGCATTGATGCCGGTAATTTGTGAGAATATAGCAAGGAAGATACCTATAGCCAATGCCCGTTTTAATTTGGGCTCCTTAAGCGCGCTGAAAGAAAGAGATTTTTCCTCTTTTAAAGCCCCCTTGATGGAATCCAGCTCCTGCCGGGCAGTCGTAGGATCATTGATGGTTTTCAGGATTGCTAATGCCTCAGTTTCTCTTTTTTGTCCGGCCAGCCAACGCGGGCTCTCAGGAACAGTGAAGAGCAACAGAATAAAGATAATGGCAGGAATAATTCCCGAACCAAACATCCATCTCCATCCTGTAGAAATATTCCAGCTTTCGTTATGAATGCCGGCAATATAGGCATTCACAAAATAGATAACCAGAATACCACTCACGATTCCCAGTTGGAATATGGATATCAGACGTCCTCTTATGGCTGCAGGAGCCATTTCTGAAATATACATCGGCGAGAGCATGGAAGCAATTCCGATACCCATTCCTCCTATCATCCGGAATACTACAAATATCCACAGATTAGGAGCCAGTGATGTTCCTATGGATGAAATAGTAAACAATAAACCCGAAAGCATTAATACTTTTTTACGACCGATACGATCACTTAATGTTCCTGAATACACAGCACCTATGATGCAGCCCAGCAGAGCACATGAAGCTACCCAGCCTGTCATCAGATCGGATAAATGATAATAAGTTCGCATAAAGCCAATGGCTCCGGAGATTACAGCGGTATCATAACCGAATAACAATCCGCCTACTGATGCTACAAGAGTTGCCTTAAGGATTGTAGAATGAAACGTTTGCTGCATAGAGGTTTATTTTATAACTTTTTGAGAAATCATCTGAGTACGTATGCTCGCTTTAATAGTCACACATTCTTTTCCTTCACTCTCTCCATATGGACTTATGGTATACAGTCCTACATGAGCCGGTACGATAAATGTTTCAGCATAATGAATAATATAAGGCTTAAAAAGATGTTCTGGGCTTTCCACAATAATTTCCCTTCCATCAACAAGGTTGAGTACATTTACCACACCTCCGGTATGATGAACTACTTTTTTAGTGAACCAATGTCTTCTTGTTTCAATAAATGATAATGCATCTAAACCTGTACGTTCTTCCCGCCAGCCATCTCCTTCAGCAATAGGTTCTGTAAGGTTTAGTATATTTTCTTTGGTCCATGAAGTGGTTCGATCCCATTGTATAACATTTTTACCATGTGCCAATGATATGGGACGCGGTTTGCCATCCAGTCCCATACGCCCCCAATCCCATAATTTAAAAGTAAAAATATAAGGAGTTGCACTGATTTCCAATACCACAGAATTCGCTCCCGAACAATGTACAGTGCCCGAAGGAATAGATACATGGTCATGTTTGCGGACCGGCCATTTTTGTACATACTTCTCTGCGTCAAAAGGAACCTGATCATGTTGCGCAGCTTCCAGCTCCTTCATCATAAGCTTAGGGCCAATATTTTCTTTTAACCCCAAATAGACAAAAGCATCTTCTTTAGCATCCAGCATATAGTAACTTTCATCCTGTGTATAGGACATCCCGAACTTTTCTTTGATGTATTCCTTAAGCGGATGTACCTGTAGACTCAGATTACCACCTTCCATAGTGTCCAGAAAGTCAAAACGGATAGGAAACTCGTCCCCGAATCCCTCATATACTTCTTTTCCCAGCAAAGCTTCTGGCTGGAAAAAAACAAGATTGGAAGAAGGTATTTCTACAACCTGGTTTCCGAAACCCAATAAGAGACTATTCTCTTCAGGGACACAATCAAATCCCCAGGCGTAATTCGGAAGACTTCTATCCAGATCACATACCTCTTTTAGCCATTGGCCTCCCCATGGGCCGGGATCAAAAAACGGGACAACCCTGAAAGGAGCGCTTACCGTTTGCTGAAATGCATCAAATAAAGCAACATTACTTATCATTTTAGGTTGATGGGGTATGGTCGTATCCAGAAGAAACTGACACTTATTCAATATTTGTTTCTTATAATGGTCACTAACGCGCCAGTCTACAAAATAAGCATGTTTGTATTGATATGCAAAAGAATCAGTATAGTTGGTTCTGCCCAGATTGCAGGCTGTATCTTTTCGGAAACGCATTTGTATTTCCCATCGAGGCATATCTGCATACATGAAAAGGTCTGCCTCGTCTGCAATTATAGTGGCACCAGGGCCTATGATCACAGCACAATCACCGATTTCTGATAGAAGGCTTTTGAGATCTTTAATCTTTTTAAAATCAAAATAATCTTCCAGTTTTAGGGAGGATATATAACCAAATACAGGATCATCCGTTACATAAGGCTGTACCAGTGCTGCAATTTCTTTTTCCGGTTTCATGGCCTGAATGGTATTGATCACCAATTCAGGATTTAGTATCTCTTTCAATGAGCTGATGACCTCTTCCAGATAAACCCCTGGATAGCACTCAATCGCGATAACTCTAGGATTGCTTTCTTTTATTTGTTCAGTAATATTCTGCCAACCTGAAAAACAAGAGTGGCCTTTGATTTCAATGATGGGAAATTTATTAAAGTTTGATTTCATCTTGTGCAATGTTTATCTGTCATATTATTTTATTGGTTGTTGATGAGATGGGCTATGCCCAATAGCGCAGCTGTGCCGGAGAATTTTCCTTCAGTAAGATGAACTTTTCCCCAGGGTGTCCATGAGTAAGTTTCAATATAATTCCGTAAATAGGGTATGATAGAAGAACTGCTGGCCATAATTCCACCGGTAAGCACCAGTATTTCCGGGTCATAAGCATGAATCAGATTAACAGCACATGCAGACCATGCCTGAAGGCTCTGATTCCTGATTTCTAATGCTTTTGTATTTCCTTCTTCAGCCAGAGTAAAGATCATTTCATAATCAACTACCGAAGAAGCTGGCAGATCTTCTGATTTAGGCATGTTTGCGAGATTCCATGTTGAAGCTTCCGTTTCTACACAACCTTTGTTGCCACAACTACATACATTCCCTTTATAATTGATCACCGAATGTCCTCCAAGAATACCCGCCGTAAAATGTTTACCCTTCAATAATTTTCCTTCTATGATAGCCGCACTGCCTATTCCCGTTCCCAGTGTCATGAGAACTGCATTGTCATGATTTTGTGCATTACCATATATCCATTCTCCTACCAACGCACTCCTGGCATCATTCTCTATGAAAAAAGGAAGATTAAACATCTTCTGGCACCATTCCTCTAAATCGATTTCAGGAGCATCTCCAAATTTCTTATCGATAGAAAGTACTTTTTTCCGGTGGCTGTCTACGATCCCGGGAGAAGCAATACCTAATCCACCCAGATCCGATAAAGAAAGTTGTTGGGGTTTTAATAAATTTTCTACAGCTTCCCGGATATAAGGAAGCCTGGATCTGAGACCATTTGTGGAATAGGCATCAATAGAGGTGGAATCCAGTAAAATGCCATCTTGCACAATGCCGATTTTAATCCTTGTACCTCCCATATCTATGGCAATAACCGGTTTCGACATGACTTTAATTAAGGAATAAGTTTAATTTCAATAACATCCATTCCTGATAAACTAAGTTTTTCGTCAGGTGTTATTGTTTTACCTGTTTTTACATCAATAAGCTGAGATGGTTTTAGCTTTTCCCAGGCAAATGTTGTTGTCTGTTCCCGCTCGTCTGGATTGTATAGTCTTATAATAAAGCTGTGATCTTCTTGTGGTGTTACACTTGTCACAACAATTTTGTCATTGCCAACTTTGAAAAGACTTCCGCCAGCTTTGAATTTTTCATCGACAGAAACGGCAATAAGAGGTTGCGTAAAAGCAGACGCATACTTTTCATTTTCTACCGAATCAAATGATCCATGTGGACGTAGAGCATAGCGGTAATGCACAGGACCTTCCTGATCTGCTTTATAGTTGGTGTGCCAATAGTTGTTCATCGCATAGCTGAACCAATTGGTAGTGCCGGGAGTTCCTTTGTCTTTCCATTTTTTGTGGCTGTTATCAATAACCATTTTTTCGTCGATCATCTCAGTAGCTTCAATAAGGGGTGCTTCTAAAACCATCCATTGCATTCCCTTTTGTCCAAAAGAAGCATCTACCCATCGGCGGCTATACCAATAATCCATGTTGGAACCGGGAAGCTGATCAGTAAGATATCTCATGATACCATAACCTGCATCTACTGTTATATTCTTGAACTCAGCATTGAAGGGAAAACCAAAGTGAACCGATTCTTTGGTACGTATAGGTTTTTTATCCACAATATTTTCCAATCCTACTTCATCACTATCCGCAAACAAAGTAAGAATTCTTTCCAGTTTATTAGCACCTGGTGCTTCTGATATCAGAGAGATTTTGCTCATAACAGGTCCATTCTCTAATACTTTTATCTGCACATTCATGTTGGATTGAGCTTCCTTTGGATCAGAACCAGGAACATACCAATAACTGTTTAACCCTTGGTTGTTAAAAATTCCTGCGTAATTAATATTGTTGTTATCGGTAAACTGGGTAATGCTTCCAGTCTTATGATCCCAGGTCACAGCTACCTTTCCATTAGAAATACTATTGTTAGTAACAGAAAAAGGCTTTGCGGAAGATACTTTTGCTTTAATGATAATGTAGTTTGCTGACCCTAGTGGTGGAACATCTTTTGCGATGAATACCATAGTTCCGTCCTGCAGCTTTTGTAAAGGAGCTGTATGACCTGATGCATCCTGGACGGCATTCCCCAATGATGTTCCAGGAATAATTACCGCACCACTTCGTAACCATGATGAGGTGTTGAAAACTGCAATGGTTTTGGATACAGGATTGGTTATAGGCTTTAGTAAATCAGCTTCCAGTTTGTTAGCCAAAGAACTTCCGTCAGTAGAAAACTGCTTTTTTACCTGCCATTGATCTTTAACGAACGGAAGGTCAGGAGCAGTAATACTGTTAAAGGCTCCCCAGGTATGCTCATGAAATAAAATGACATTTCTCCATGCTTCATAAAAACTTTGGCTGTTATATTGAGTAGGATTGAGCATTGAGTACAGGGTGGTTAGCTGTTGTAACTTAAGGCTGCTGTTTCGGTTAATCCCTTCTTCCCGGGCGGTAGACATTGCTCCGTCTTCCCAATGTGGACTGATATCTCCTTTTACTATTGGAAGCTGATCTCCATATTTCTTTTCAAAAACTTCAAACATCTTTTCATTCGTACTGAGAACGATTTTAGGCGAGATATATTTTTTATTCCACTCATCTACAAACTTTGATATTGAAGGATCTATAGGACCATTATCAGAAACAATATTATAACGCCACTGTACCATATCATAAGGATAATTGGTTTTGGTAAGGTCATCAAGATATTCGGCAATCTTTCTTTGCCCGTTTTCAAATACACCACCTGGATGGATGCCGTGCCATGAAGAATAACCTCTTCCGGCTGTCCAGAATAATATTTTTTCTTTACCCGAAGGCGATTGCCACCATACTGGTTTATCTCCCCAGTTTTTTACAAAATTTCCAACCCGGTCTCCAAGATATGGGTTGGTTTTTCCAAGATAATTGGGGCCACTGGAAAAATATTTTACTCCCGATGCAGTAAGTGCAGGAACCAATGACCAGGCAAAGCCGGGAACATCAGACATCATGGCACTGTTGATCTTTAATCCATATTCTTTTTCCAGCTTTTTCCCATATTCCGTGTAATGGTATAATTCTTCGGGCTGGCTAAGTCCCGTTAAAATATTACCATACATTGCTGAAAGACCTATATCTCCTTCTTTTACTGCTTTTACAAATAATTGTTTATCCTGAGGAGTAGCTTTTCGCATAAAGTTTTCTACATCCCATAGTGCTTCGACATTATATTTAAAACGAGCTTCTTCAGGTAAGTTCCGTGTTTTCTCAATCATTTTCAAGGCATCATATATATTTTGAGTATGAATCCTTTCCACTTCAGATTGTAAATGGGAATATCCTACATCCGTATGAGAATGATGTATGAAATATAAGGTGCGGGGAACGATAGCTCCAGCCTCAATAGTTTTACGGAGAAGTTCCTTATTACCTGAGGTAACTGATAACTGAACACTGCCTCCTTCAGGTGCAAGATCTACAGGTAGGTCAAATGTTTTAATACCATCCGGCATAGTAAAGGAGAAGGAATTCTTATTGTTTATTTTAACCGTAATTTTTTGTTCAGGACCAAAGTGTAATGTAGTAAGGGTAATAAGACGTTTTCCATCTTTTAAAATGAACGGAGTGGAGGAAGCATCCATTTTCTCCTGGAAGGTAAATTTGTATGTCATGAACCAGTCCCTGCTATCCTGAGCTTGTCCTACAAGTTTCAGACGTAAAGGTTTTCCCGGAGTTACTTTATTGGCAGGAACTCTGAGATACGCAATACCATAAGAATCTTTTAAGCCGTCCATTTTAGTCTGGTTGAATACAAATGCAGTACTGTCTGCTGCTTTGGAAATCCAGTCCGGATGCTTATTTCCGGGATAAGTAGTGAGAGTAAGTGCTTTTTGATCGTTGATGTACAAGTCAAAATGGCGAATACCCCCACTGCTTCCCGAAGAATGGGAGACCAGCCAGTTAAAATATACATATTGCTTATTGCCTTTTTGTGGCACAGGAGCAGTTTCCCACTCAATTGCTTTTGCGCCATCCGTTGTGCGCGTAAGTAAAGCTCTCGTTGCATGATCCGGAAATGCAGAGAAATAATCAATATTCTCACCACTTATTTCCTTTTCATAACCGTTGGTAGACTGTATGTTACCAAAATAAGGAACTTTTTTTTGACTATAAACAAAATTGCCTGTCATCAGGAAGGACATCAGCAAAAGAAAATACTTGTACATGGACTTCATTTTTGGTTATATGTTAGAATGTTTGAACATATTAATGTCTAAAAAAATAAAACCTGCTAAGAAGATTTATTAATATCTATCGTATAGGTAAACTTATCAGAACGGTAGTATCCCACATTATATTCTACCGGCTTTCCATTGATATCATACACGAAACGCTCTCGTTTCAGAACCGGAAAAGCAGCCGGTACTTTTAGTTTCTTTCCTATCACGGCACCAGCCTGGCAGGCGCTTATATTTTCACGGGACCGGTGTACTATGACTCCATGATTCTCCTGCAACATGCTATACAATGGCATATCAAAATCATCATTTTTATCAAGGCCTATTCTTGGATGAAAATAGCTTTCAAAATAGACAATCGGATCACCGGAATTTTCTCCTTTTAATTTAGAAAGCTTAAATATTTTTTTATCTGGTGAACTGTTAAAAAAATGGCAGATTTCTTCATTAGGCTGTACTGTTTCTGTTTTTAACAATTGGTTAATTACATGAATACCTTTCTCCTGCATTTCTCTTGTAAAACTATACCAATGATCCAATCCTGTTGTAAGGCTTTTATTTTCAGCCACACGTGTTCCGACCCCTTTTTTCCGTACAATAAGACCTTCATGTTCCAGTTTATTGGTTGCCTGTCGGATGGTGTTCCGGGAAACTCCCCAAAGATTAGCCAGATCAACTTCCTTAGGTAACAGAGCTCCTTTTTTATAAACTTCCATCTTGATAAGTTTACGGAAAAGTTCTTCTACCTGTACATGCAGAGGGAGTTTACTATGATGATCTATCGTGAAATCTTTGGTTGGTATGTTCATACATATTAGAAAGTGTAAATATATAAAATTTTTAATGTAAATAGATTTTTTAAGTATTTTTTTGTTCTTTGTTTGTAAAATGGCAAAATCGGAGATTTGCAAAATTGTCATTTAATGCCTTAGCTCACCTTTGTCAACGGAGAAGGAACCACATTTTAATCTTGAAAAAATGTCCGTACCGATAAAATTTTATTCCAAAATAAAGGCAGCATTTGGATTAATGCTGCCTATTATATTTAAAAACTTATCGGTATTTTTAGAATGTCACATCCAGACCTATATAAAAATTAGCTTTCATAATAGGAGCGTAGAGCATTCCACCATCAAAATAATTCCCGAAAGGATTTTTAAAATCGATGATCGCATTCTTCTGATAGTAAGAGGTTAAGTTTTCGCCTCCAACATAGGCTCTCAGTTTTTTATTAAAATTTCTAGAAATCTGTGCATTCAAAATAGCATAAGATTTGGAATAACCGGGTAATTGAAACTCGGTTGGATTGCCCGATGTGTCCGGTAGTCTTTGCTTTCCAACCCAATTCAGAGTCGTATCAAAACTCCAGAAGCCACCCTTATCACTTTTGTTCGTAGAATAAGCAAGATTTACAAATCCGCGATTTTTAGCCATAAAAGGAATTTCCCTTCTTCCGTCAAGATAATCTGCCTGAACGTCATAATATTTGTAGGCAGCTTTTACTTCAAAGTTTTTAATCGGAATAAAATCCCACTGTATCTGTAAACTATTGGCAAAAGATTTTCCTTCCAAATTATAAAATACAAGCTGCTGTGGAGATCGGTCAAGGTCAACCATCACCTGATTCTGAAAATCTGTTCTGAAAAAGTCGGCAACGATGGAAGATTTTCTTCCGAAAATTTTAAACTCCTGCTGTAAACTTGCTCCGTAATTCCATGCAATTTCAGGTTTTAATCCGTAAATATCTCCGCCATTTTGTATAATTTGAATCGTTCTGTTCGATGCAAAGTACTGTTGATTTTCCGCAAAAACCGAAGCCGTTCTAAAACCTCTTCCTGCTGACAACCTTAAAATGGTTTGGGGAGTGAAATCATATTTAAAGTTCATCCTTGGTGTAAACTGTGTTCCAGCCAGGTTGTGGAAGTCTACTCTTGCTCCGGCTACCAAAGTATATTTTAATCCTGTTAAGGTATATTCGGCAAAAGCTCCAGGTACGATTTCATTTCTTTTGTATGGAGTTGTAAGATAGGTTTCATCATAACCGTCATACATAAAACTGGCTCCGGCTTTATATTTGTGATTCGTATTCCCGATAATACTCTCAAAAATTAAATTGGAATAAAAAGTATTCTGTTTACCTGAATAATTTCTCAACCCGAAAAAGCTATCCTGCTGATGGTATACATACTGATTCATCCAGCCTATACTTTGATAAGGTTTACCTTTAAAAACATATCCGGTCTTGTTCCATACCTGAAATCTCGAAATATCAATTCCAACCCCGTACGGGTTTTGCTTATCCTGAGACAGCCTTTTATCAAAATCGGTCTGTCCTGCTGTTCTGTTATCCTTCACGAAATTAATTCCGAAGTGAGATCCGAAACCGGATTTTTCCAGGTCATTATAATTAAGCAAATATGCTGCATTGATTTGTGTCCCTTTCGGACGGTCAAGAAATCCGTCATTATTCATATCCGTATTTCCGAAAGTTCCGTTTCCATGCAACAAGAAAGTCTGAGACCATTTCTCATTAATAGGAGATACACTCGTTATATTTGCCTCTGCTCTCCCGTTGAAATCAGAAAAAAGATTGAGTGATGTTTCGGGAGTTTTGGCATTTTTCAGAAGTTCGGTATTGATTTGCCCGGTAATACTTTCATACCCATTGGTTACCGTACTTCCTCCTTTTGTAAGTTGGATGCTTTCGATCCATCTGCCGGGAATAAAATTCAGCCCATAAGCGGAAGCCAAACCTCTGATCTCCGGTAAAAGTTCCTTGGTTAGGCTGGTGTATTTCTGATCAAGACCCAGCATTTTAAGCTGTTTCGTGCCTGTTACAGCATTACTGAAGGAAACATCTACGGTAGCATTTGTTTCAAAACTTTCCGAGAGATTACAACAGGCTGCTTTCAACAATTCCTTTTTGTCAATATTAAAAACCAAACCTGCTTCATTTTTGCTTAATGAAGTTGAAGCTTTCGACGCGGATAATTTTACTTCCTCAATCTTTTTTTCATGATGATCGTGGTTCTCGTTTTCCGCAGATACATTATTGTTACCGGACATTGTTTTTTCATCTTCTTCAAAATGAACGTTAGATCCTTTTTCTCCCAATGCTACAGTTCTGTCGTAAAGGCAACATGAGGGAAGATTGTTATAAACGTTGTCTGTTGAAGTATACTTTTCGTTGTCATGCCCAACATCAGCAATCTTTTTTAAAATTTTATCTGCAGAAGTTTTGTTGCTGTCAAAGTTTAAAACAACAGTTTGTTTCTCAGCGCTCCAATTTGCAGAAGTAGCACCGGAATCTTTTGCTGCTTTTTCAATTCTTGCTTTACATGATGCACAATTTCCTTTGACATAAAATTCATTGTCAGCTTTGGGTTTTTGTACTACCGCGCTTGTGCTTGCATTGGACGGTTGAAGAGTCCTCTCGTAATGACAGCAGTCAGGAAGACTTTGATACACTTCATCAGTAGCTTTGAATTTCTCATTGTCGTGTCCCGCTTCAGCTACCTTTTTAAGAATGTCATCCGGAGAAACATTTCCTTCTGTTTCTAATGTTAAAGTTTGAGAATCTATAGAATATCTTGCCGCTTTTGCCCCTGCTTTTTTTGCTGAGGTTTCTATTCTTTCTTTACACATTTCACAGTTTCCTTTTACCTGAAACTGGCTTTTAAGATTTTGGGCAAATATAAAGGGTGCAGATAATAAGCATAATCCAAGAATTATCCTGGAAATAAATAATTTCATTTTGTTTAAAATTTAGATTAATTAAAAAATAGTCCATTAGCGCTCTAATGAACCTGCTGTATTTTTAATTAAGCTAGCTTTGGCGGTTCCCAAATCTCTTTTAAACGATCCGAAAGATGAGGATCACAATATTGGAAAAGTAATTTTTTATTGGCTTTATAGTATGATAATTCCAATAGAAAACCTTTGGAAAAAGGAGTTTCTATATATGAAAAACAAGCCACACATGTTGAACAGCAATCATCGTTGCAAGATGATTTTGATTTTTCGTGTTCTTTAGATGATTTTGATTGATGGTTCTTACAGCAGTCGTCTTTTTTAGCGTCCGCCTTACAGCAGGTCTGCTGGGTTGACATCATATAGAAGTTATCTTTAGGAATCAAGAAAATTCCTAAGCAGAAGATAAGGGTTATGATCTGAAATAACTTCACGATGGCAAAATTACAAAAATTATGGTAATGGATCACCTACTTTTACAGAACAATTGTGAAAAGGCTCTCCGTGAGCGGGGTTTAATTTCGGTTTCTCACCAGTTGCCAGACTTTGTTCAGGTGCTGAAACGGGAATATTTTGTACAGTACTTTGAACAGGCTGCGGAGACGGTTTACTATTGAGAGGTTGTCCTACAGGAATATCACAGCGATGTCCCGGTTGTCCGTGAGGTGGATTCATGCCCGGAGCAGTTTTTACCGCCTTTCCTGTTTTATTATCCACCGTAAATTTTCCTGGTTTTAGTGAATTGGGATCGATTTGTATCGTTTGAGATCCATTATTATTTACCACAACATTTTGAGTGGTCTGGGCCTGAGCCGGTTTGCTGTTTAATGGCTGTCCTACAGGGATATCACAACGGTGTCCCGGTTGTCCGTGGGGTGGATTCATTCCGGGAGCGGTAACAGGTGGAGATGAATTTACAGGTTGCACATTGCTCTTTATGCCTGCCTGATCTAAAATAGAAGCTTTTGGAGTATTATTAACAGCTAATGCAGGCTGCTGAATGGATGCCTCTTCTTTAATGTAAGTTGCTCTTTCATCTTTTTTACAGGAAACAGTAAGCAGAGAAAAAGCAGCAAGACCTAAAAATATATTTTTCATATCCTATCGTATAAAACAAAATTAGCAAAACATTTTCAATTGTTTTGCTAATTTTATATTTATAATCTTCTTTTGGAATTAATTCTTAACTAAAAGTCTGAATCCTTCTCCGTGAACATTGATGATTTCCAGTCCTTCATCATCTTTTAAGAGCTTACGAAGTTTTGCGATATAAACATCCATACTTCTTGCAGTAAAATAGTTTTCCTTTTTCCAGATCTTTCTCAATGCAAGGTCTCTTGGCATAAAATCATTTCTGTGGATACAAAGAAGTTTAAGCAATTCATTTTCCTTCGGAGAAAGTTTGTATTCTTTGTCACCTACTCTTAATTGTCTCAGCATGGAATCAAAGAAAATATTGCTAATCTTAAACTGTTCCTGTTCTTCATTTTCTAGGGTTGAGCTTCTCTGAAGAATTGCCTTAATCTTGTATAAAAGTAATTCCGTATCAAATGGTTTTGTAATATAATCATCTGCCCCCAACTGATATCCTTTCAGGATGTCTTCCCTCATATTTCTTGCTGTAAGGAAAATGATAGGAGTATTTTTATCTATTTTTTTTACATCTTCTGCCAATGAAAACCCGTCTTTCTTAGGCATCATCACGTCGAAAATACAAATGTCAAATTCATTTTCTGTGAATTCCTTGAGCCCCTGCTCTCCATCTGTTGCAAGAGTTACTTCAAAATTATTGATGGTTAAATAATCTTTCAAAACAGCTCCGAAACTCTGATCGTCTTCTACTAATAATATTCTGTTGCTCATAATTTTAAAAATTAAAAATTAATAATAAGAATGAACTTCCTCACTCTCTCTTCTTTTATATTTGTTATTTGGTTTATCTTTTATTGCTTCCTGTCTATTCTTCTATGTCATGGGAAGTTTTATCGTGAACACACTTCCTTCTCCCTTATGCGATTCCACGATAATCTGGCCCTTATGAAGTTCTACAATTTTTTTAACGTACGAAAGCCCTAATCCCTGACCTTTTACATTATGGATATTTCCCGTTTCTTCTCTAAAGAATTTTTCAAAGATTTTAGTTTTATTCTGTGTTTCCATACCCATTCCTTTATCGGAAATTTCAATCACATAGAAGTTGCCTTCATTTTTTGTTTTGATTTTGATATCCGGTGTATCAGGAGAATATTTGTTGGCGTTATCCAGTAAATTCACCAGCATATTGGAAATATGGAACTCATCGATCTTAAAAGTATATCTGTCAGCAGTAAACTCTTCCGTCAGTGAACCGTTTCTCTGTGCTACAATAAGATTAAATGATTCTGTCGTTTTTTTGATCAGTTCTCTTACATTGGTTTCTTTGAGGAACAGATTAACTTCATTTCTTTCAAGCTTCGACATATTAAGGACATTCTCCACCTGTTTTTTCATCCGAAGATTTTCCTGCTTGATCAGGTTGGAATAATATCTTACCTTTTCCGGATTAGTGGCAATTTTGTCATTCGCCAGAGAATCCGTAGCAACGGAAATAGTAGCTAAAGGAGTTTTGAACTCATGCGACATATTATTGATGAAGTCCGTTTTTATTTCTGCCAGTTTCTTTTGTCTCATCATATAGTTGATGGAGATGATGTAGATTCCCAATATCGTAAGCAAAGAAAGGAAGGTTCCCAAAAGCATCGGCCAGTTATTCATGGCTAAGGAATATTCCTTTTTAGGGAAAACCAATGCCAGGCTGTATAAAGTACGGTCCTTTTTGTCTGTAAAAAGGGGATAGCTATATGCATTATTATCCTTTTTCTCTTTATATACTTTGTTAAAAACACTTGTGAGTTTATTGTTTTTATCAGTAACCCCGAAACCAAACTTTGCGGTAATGCCTTTCATTTTCAGTTCTTTGGCAAGAACAGAATCCAGAATAGCATCATCCACTCTTTTAGTAATCGGAAGGTTATTTCCATATACTTTTGCAAACTCCTTCATAGAGTAATCTCCGCTTTCTATATCCTGATTAATGTCAGCCGTAAGCAGTTCCCGGTTGGTGGTATCTCTTTTCAGTTTGTAAGCGGCTTCGTCCGTATATAAGGTTGTCAGCTTTAATGAATCTCCTTTCTGAGAAATGGGAAGCTGTGTTTTTTCAATGATATTTTTAGAATAAATAATCTGCCTCTGAGCCCCAGAATCCTCTACCTGCTGGATCGTAGTTAAAGAAGGTTGATTATTATTGGAAATGACATTTTTTCTGAAATTTTTAAAATCTTCATTCAGGTACTTTTCCACTTCAATTTCAGAGATATTTTTTGCTGTATTTTCTAAAGCCGCATAGACTTTATTCGAAAAATCTTGTTCTAAAGCATTATAATATCCTTTCAACCAATAAAATTGGAGTGTAACAAAGACAATCAATGATATTGTCATAAACACTGAAATTATTGGGATGAATTTATTATTCATTAGCTTGTTTTAGGTTGTTCGGAATGATGAATGTTAAAATTAATTGTTTTCAGACTTGATAAACAAAAAACGAGCCAAAAAATTGTATTTTTTTTCTTAAAACCATGTTTTTTAACAATTTTTTTATAAATCAAAAATAACTTGTCTTATGAAAAGCCTCACCTACAAATAAAGAAGTAAGTTTGTTAAAAATAATTACGTATGGAATCAAATATCATTTTTAACAAAGATTTTGACGCAAACAGCATTTATGTAATGATTATTTACAAAGCTGATGTTTCAAAAGTGTGGGATTATTTTACCAAATCCGAATTATTAGACCAATGGTGGGCTCCAAAACCCTGGAAATGTGAAACGGTAAAAATGGATTTTAAAGAGAATGGAATCTGGCATTATGCAATGATAGGTCCCGAAGGGGAAAAAATGTATGGACAGCTTAAATATGGGGAAATTATGGAACACAGAAGCTTCGATGGGATAGATGCTTTTTGTGATGAAAACGGAAATATTAATAATGATTTTCCGCAAGCCCAATGGCTGATCGGATTCACTGGAATTGAAGAGGGAACGAAAGTAACAACCAACATCCATTTCGAATCCCAGGAGGCTTTAAAGAAACATCTTGAAATGGGCTTTGAAGAAGGATTTAAAATGGGCTTGAGTCAACTTCACGAAGTTCTGGCCGTTCATTAATATTGAATGACATATATTCAACAATTAAGAAATTATATTAAAAACGAAAATGTGGCAGTTTAAAATGATTAACTGCCACATTTCAATTTTAAAGAAGCTCCTCATCCTGAAAATATTGGATGATGGCCTTTTTCATTAATAAGGTTTGCTCATTAGCCCTAAGTTCAGGAAGGTCCTCTAATTTGTCAAATTGGGGCCATCCATCTTCATAATGCGTAAACTTATAGTAGCCAAAGGGCTCCAGTAATCTGCAAACTGCAATATGAAGAATATTGAGTTTGTCATCTTTTGAATATTTTTGATGACCACTTCCAAGTTCCTGAAGTCCAATCAGAAACAATAAAGTTTCAATGGGAGGATTTTTTTCAGTCTGAAAGTTATCTTCAAAAAACTGTTCTATTTTTTTCCAGTATTCGGATTCGTTAATCATAATTTATAAATGATAAATGATAGTTTATAAATGATGAAAGACTATGTCTTTAACATCTTTCTATATGAAGAAGTTGCTTTTAAAATTTCTTCAGCTCTAATTTTTAAATCTATTAAAGTCTCACTTTTGACATAGTTTAGCTCTTCAAGCATTTCAAGCCAGAAGAGAGTTTCATCTGTTTCTTCGATCACGATTGATATTTTTGAATATCTTTCGGCTTGTGATCTGGCCCTGCACATTGCTCTATAATTAGCCGCCATTGAAGTAGAAGAGCGATATATTTGCTTTCTGATCACAGCAAAAGCTTCCTGATAAGGTAGATTTGATAATTCATTGATAATACTAATGGCTAATTGTTTTGTTTTCAATGCGAAAATTTGATTGTAATCCGGATTATCCATTATTTATCGTTTATACATTATCTTTTATCAATCATCAACAGGAACGCATATTCTAATGCATCTTCTTTTAATGATTCAAATCTTCCACTTGCTCCTCCATGTCCTGCACTCATGTCGGTTTTGAAAAGTAAAAGATTCTGGTCTGTTTTCAGTTCTCTCAGCTTGGCAGTCCATTTTGCAGGTTCCCAATACTGTACTTGGGAATCATGCAGTCCTGTGGTGATGAGCATATTCGGGTAATCTTTCGCTTCTACGTTATCATACGGGGAATATTCCTTCATATAATGATAATATTCTTCATCATTAGGATTTCCCCATTCGTCATATTCTCCCGTGGTCAATGGGATGGTTTCATCCAGCATTGTGGTTACCACATCTACAAAAGGGACTTGCGCAACAATACCGTTAAACAGGTTAGGTTCATAGTTAACTACAGCCCCTACCAATAATCCTCCGGCACTTCCTCCCATTGCATAAAGATGCCTGGATGAAGTGTAGTTTTCTTTGATCAGGTATTTTGCGGCATCTATAAAATCAAAGAAGGTATTCTTTTTAAATAACATTTTACCATCTTCATACCATTCTCTTCCCAGGTATTCACCACCGCGGACATGGGCAATTGCATAGATAAAGCCTCTGTCCAAAATAGATAACCTGACATTTGAAAAGCTGGCATCTACGGTATGCCCATAGCTTCCGTATCCATAAAGCAGTAGGGGAGTATTTTCTGATTTTTCTGTGTCTTTATGGTAAACCAGTGAAATAGGAATTTTTGTTTTTCCATCTCTTGAATCCGCCCATATTCTCTCCGAGATATAATTTTCAGGGAAAAATTTCCCTCCTAAAACCTCCTGCTGCTTAAGAAGTACAGTGGTTTTGGTTTTCATGTTGTATTCGTAAGTGGAACTTGGTTGGGTTAAAGATGTATAACCGTATCGTAAAATTTCCGTATCGAACTCCAGATTGATTCCAATATAGGCTGTGTAAGTAGGATCTGAGAAAGGAAGATAATAGGCTTCCTGAGTTTTTTCGTCTATGATTTTTATCTGTAACAAACCTTGCTCCCTTTCTTCAAGGACAAGGTAGTCTTTAAATATTTCGAACCCTTCAAGCAGGACTTCAGCACGGTGGGGAATTACATCTACCCAGTTTTCCATCCCGCAGTTGTCAATTTTAGTTTTTACAAGCTTAAAATTGAACGCATCATCAGCATTGGTGATGATATAGAATTCGTCTTCATAATGCTCAACGGAGTACTCCAGATCATCTATTCTGGGCTGTATAATTTTCCATTCAGCGAAGACATCATCAGATGGAATGAACCGGTGTTCATCAGAGATAGTGCTTGAACTTGCAATGAATATATATTGCAAAGATTTTGTTTTAAAGACATTTACATCAAAGGTATCATCCTTTTCATGGAAGATCAAAACATCTTCCGATGACTCAGTTCCCAGTTGATGTCTGTATACCTGGAACGCACGTAAACTCTCATCTTTTCTGATGTAGAAAACATGTTGGTTGTCATTTCCCCAGACTGCCTTTCCTGTTGTATTTTCTATTTTATCCGAAAGGATTTCTCCTGTTTCCAGATTTTTGAAATTGATGGAATATATTCTTCTTCCGACATTGTCAGATGAAAAAGAAGCGATCTTATTACTCGGGCTTACTGCAACACTTCCAACTTCGAAAAAGCTTTCTCCTTCAGCAAGGATATTTACATCGAGTACAATTTCCTCAGGGTTATCAAGGGTTTTATATTTTCTGCAAAAAATAGGATATTCCTTTCCCTCCTCATAACGAACCATGTACCAGTATTCATTAAAAAAATAAGGAAGTGATTCATCATCTTTTTTATAGCGGGACTTCATCTCCTCATAAAGCTCTTCCTGAAAATCTTCCGTTTCCTTCATCATGAAATCTGCGTAAGCATTTTCCTGTTCGATGTATTCTATGACTTCGGGATTTTCTCTTTCATTGAGCCAGAAATAATTATCAGTTCTTTTGTCTCCGTGTATTTCGAGTATTTTTTCTATTTTTTTTGGCTGGGGAGCTTTCATCCGGTAGTTTGATTTTTATAGGTCTGTGAATCATGTGGAATGCCATATCAATTTTTCACTATAGAAATATGAATAAGGCATTTCATTCAATATTAATTCTTGGTCAAATGTAATTAAAAAAAAGCCATCTTTCCTTTAATCGAAAAGACGGCTGTTTTATGTAAAATATTAAAACCTATTTATGAAGGCTTTTAATATATTTTTCAAGTGCCATTGTCATAGATGGTGTTTCCTTGGTAGGAGCCATTACATCTACTCTCAATCCTGCTTCTTCGGCTGCATTTAAAGTCGTATTTCCAAAAACGGCAATTTTGGTTTCATCTTGTTTAAAATCCTCAAAGTTCATTTGAAGCGACTTAATTCCTTGCGGACTGAAGAATATCAGCATATCATAATCTTTAATGTTGATATCACTCAGATCACTGCATACCGTTCTGTACATGATAGCTCTTGTCCAGTCAATATTTGCCGCATCTAATGTTTTAACGATATCAGGACTTAAAACATCTGAAGAAGGCAATAAATATTTTTCTGTAGGAAACTTTTTGAAAAGAGGCAGCAAGTCTGAGAAGTTTTTCTCCCCAAAGCTGATTTTTCTCTTTCTGTAGACAATGTGCTTTTGAAGGTAGTTCGCAATTGCTTCGGACTGGCAGATATATCTCATGGTATCCGGGACTGCAAAACGCAGTTCCTCTGCTAATCTGAAGTAATGGTCTATAGCATTTTTACTGGTAAAGATGATGCCAGTATATTGCGTAAGATCTATTTTTTGTGTCCTAAGTTCTTTATTGTCAACCCCCTCTACATGGATGAACGGACGGAAATCGATCTTTATTTTTTCCTTCTTCGCTATATCCAAATATGGAGAAGACTCACTAGGCGCTGGTTGAGAAACCAATATAGACTTTATTCTCATCATTGACTTTTATTAAAAAAATAACAATTTCCAAAGCAACAATAATGGTGCGATTTGGAGGGTGCAAATATACAAAAATTTATAATACCATTTTTCAGGTAAGACCTTGTTCTTGTGAAATAAATAGAAAAAAACTTTAAAAATAAACACAAAAGAAAAGAATATCAAATAGTAAGAAAATATTTTATTTCTGTCGACTGGGAAATAATAGTGGGTTATACACAGAATTATTAGTAAAAAAGACAAAATGAAATAAAATTTAGTGGAGGTAAAATAAAAAATAAGCCATTTTTTTGTGTCACCTATACTTTGGTAAAATAAAAAACCTAAAGTTGATTTTATTAAATAAAAAATACTGATTGCAAATAGACAATATCCAAATTTGTTCATCTGATATCCTAAAATCTGTAGGTCGGCAATATATTTAGGAACAATTGGAATATATTGAGATAGAAGTACAGCCAGGGTGAGGGTGGCCACACAGGAAGTTATTATCCAGCTTGCTAAATTATTACTGGCATCAAAATATTTTTGAAGAAGGAAATCTTTTAGATTGGCTCCTCTTTCTACAATATTCATCATAAAAAGGTACAAAAATATGCAGCCCAGCAATATAAAGATTACCCAATCATTGTTTTCAGGAATCCTTACATGGTTTACGAAGTTTTGTGATAATAGCAATCGATTGTTTTTTGCAAAATTATAGAATATTTTGTATAAAATAAAAAGGTTAAATAAACTATCTTTGCAAACTGAAATGAAAAAACTTGTCATTATTCCAACTTATAACGAAAAGGAAAATATTGAAAATATTATTTCCGCGGTTTTTGCATTGGAAGATGACTTTCATATTCTTGTGGTGGACGACTCTTCACCGGATGGAACAGCCACCATTGTAAAGGAGCTTCAAAGAAAGTTTCCTCATTCTTTACATTTATCCGTAAGACATGTTAAAGACGGTTTGGGAAAAGCTTACATCCATGGATTTAAATGGGCCCTTCAAAATAATTATGATTATATTTTTGAAATGGATGCCGATTTCTCCCATAATCCGGATGATCTTCCAAGATTGTATGAGGCTTGCTTACAGGCTGATATGGCTATTGGTTCCCGTTATTCCAAAGGAGTAAATGTGGTTAACTGGCCTATGGGCAGGGTTTTGCTATCTTATTTTGCCTCAAAGTATGTGAGGTTCATCCTGGGATTGCCAATTCATGATACAACGGCAGGCTTTGTGTGTTTTTCAAGAAAGGTTCTGGAAAATATAGATCTGGATAATGTAAGATTAAAAGGATATGGTTTTCAGATTGAAATGAAATTCAGGGCATTTAAGAAAGGCTTCAAAATTGTAGAAGTTCCTATTATTTTTACCAACCGTATTTTAGGAGAAAGTAAAATGAATGGCGGAATTATCCATGAAGCGGTTTTTGGGGTTTTAAATTTAAAATGGAAATCATTAATTAACAGATTATGAAAAAATTAATTTTTCTTTTTGTTTTGATGCTTGTATTTTCCTGTAAGAAGTACATTGATAAGCCTAAGAATCTTGTTTCTGAGGGTACAATGTCAGAGATTCTTGCTGATTTGGCAATCAATGATCAGGCTACTTTTATGTTTCAGAATACCAATCTGGAAAGCGGAACCCGCTTTGTTCTTAAAACTCATAATGTAAAGCCGGATGACTTTGTTGCAAGTTTTAAGTATTATGTGGTAGAGCAAAAGATGAGTGGGATTGCTGATGATGCTCAAAAAATATTATTAAAAAAAGATCCGAAAGCAGATCAATATGTCAAAGATAGAATCAAGAAGAATTTAAGTCCTCCTGTTTTATCAAACTAATGTAGAATGTATTCGTTGGAGATCAACCAATGATGATGAATTAATAAAATATATAAATGAAATTTTTTAATATAGAAAAAACCTCTGAAGGGAAAGCTAGGGCAGGTGAACTTATAACCGATCATGGTAAGGTTCAGACACCTATATTTATGCCCGTAGGAACTGTTGCGAGTGTAAAAACAGTTCACCAGAGAGAATTAAAAGAAGACATTAAGGCGCAGATCATATTAGGGAATACCTACCATCTTTATTTACGTCCGGGAATGGATGTTATGCAGGAGGCCGGAGGATTACATAAATTCATGAACTGGGATCTTCCTATTCTTACAGATTCCGGAGGTTTTCAGGTTTTTTCGCTTTCAGGAAGCCGAAAGATGTCTGAGGAAGGTGTGAAATTCAAGTCGCATATCGATGGAAGTTATCATCTTTTTACTCCGGAGAAATCTATGGAAATCCAAAGACAGATCGGGGCAGATATTTTTATGGCATTTGATGAATGTACTCCTTATCCATGCGAATATAATCAGGCAAAATTATCAATGGAACTTACGCACCGTTGGTTGAAAAGATGTATTGACTGGACTGAAGAAAACCAGGAGCTCTATGGTTATAAACAGAGATTGTTTCCTATTGTTCAGGGTTCTACTTATTCCGATTTGAGAAAGATATCCGCAGAGGTGATTTCAGAGGCCGGTGCTGAAGGGAACGCAATTGGTGGACTTTCTGTAGGAGAACCTGAAGAAGAAATGTACAGAATTACAGATGAGGTAACAGATATTCTTCCTAAAGAAAAGCCAAGGTATCTTATGGGGGTAGGAACTCCCTGGAATATTTTGGAATCTATTGGCTTAGGTATCGATATGATGGATTGCGTAATGCCAACCAGAAACGCCAGAAACGCCATGCTCTTTACCTGGCAAGGGGTTATGAACCTAAAAAATGAGAAGTGGAAACGTGATTTTTCGCCTTTGGATGAGTTTGGGACAAGTTTTGTAGACAAAGAGTATTCAAAAGCATATGTTCGTCATTTATTTGTTTCTAAAGAATATTTAGGCAAGCAGATTGCATCTATCCACAATCTGGCTTTTTATTTGGATTTGGTAAAAGTTGCAAGGGAGCATATTTTGGCAGGTGATTTCTATGAATGGAAACAATCTGTTATTCCTGTTCTCAGACAAAGATTATAAAAGGAAATTATGTTTACAATTATAGACCGGTATATCATCAAAAAATATCTTGGAACTTTTGGTTTCATGCTTATATTATTGTCTATAGTTGTTTTGGTGATCGATGTTCAGCAGAAAATTCCAAGGATAGAAAATGCAACAGCAATTGATGCAAAATTAAATCTATCTTATTTTCTCGTTCATTTTTACCCGTTCTGGATCATTAATTTGGTCATGACATTCTTGTCTATTCTGGTATTTATATCGGTAATTTATTTTACCTCCAGAATGGCAAATAATACAGAAATTGTTGCTGTGATCAGTAGTGGAGCGAGTTTTCATCGCTTTGCAAAGCCCTATTTAATTACTTCTTTGTTTATTGCGTCTATATCTTTGGTTGTCAATCATTTTGTGCTCCCATGGGCAAATATCAAAAAAAATGAGCTGGAAGCTTATACTTACAATGCAGCCAATAAAGAAAAAGTTTTGGGAACAGCACCGGTAACGGCACAGCTCAGCAGAACAGAATATATTTTTATCAACTCCTGGAACAAGAGGGAGCGAAGGGGGTCCGGTTTTATATTCCAGAAATTTGATAACAACAGAAAGATGCTTTATGAACTGAAAGCTTCTGATGTGTATTGGGATCAGGATAAAAAACAATTTGTTCTCAATAATTATACTGAGAAAAATGTTAATAAAGATGATTCTGAAAAGCTGAAAAACGGAACTGAACTAAGGAAAAGCTATGGGCATGCACCTGAAGAACTTTTCCCAAATGAGCTTTTGGGGCAGAATAAAACCACTCCGGAGCTTTTAAAGTTTATCCAAAGGGAGAAAGAAAAAGGAAACAGTAACCTGAATACCCATTTGAATGAGTTGTACCAAAGGACTTCCATGCCTGTTTCTATTGTTATCCTGACATTTCTGGCTCTTTCACTTTCCTCACAAAAGAAGAGGGGAGGTTTGGGAATTAACCTTGCAATAGGTATTTCTCTTGCATTTATATTTGTATTCTCATTTGAGGCTTTAAAAGTAGTTTCCGAAAATAAGAGCATGTCTCCGGCTCTGGCCATGTGGTTTCCCAACCTTATTTTCTTTCCGATTGCGTTATATCTTTATTTGAAAAGAGCAAATCAGTAAAGAAGTTTGATTTCTTTATGGTAAAAAGAACGAAGGCCTTCTTCCAGTTCAATCCAGATTTCTCCCTTTTCGTCGCAAAACTTTATAATGCCATTTTGTCTCTTTTTATCGATTTCAAAAACAGAGATCTCATCTTTACGGAATAAAAGATCATTGAATCGTTTCAGGATTTCTCCATCAGTCGGAATGTTGCTCAGTTTTTCAATCAGGAAATCATGAAGGCTTACAGTAAATTCTTCAAGACGGAATCTCTTACCTGTAAGAACAGAAAGCGAGCTTGCGTTCGAAATTTCATCAAAATTCTCCTGTAGAACATTGAATCCTGCGCCGATGATGAAATAATTTTTTTGATTAATTTTTTTCTTTTCAATCAATATTCCAACTATTTTCTTACTTTTAAGAATAATATCATTAGGCCATTTTATCTTTACATCACATTCAGTCATATTGGCAAGGAAATCCCTGATAATAATTGCGGTATAATAATTGAACATAAAATCCGAAAGCGTGAAATGATGAGTGCTCACAGCTAATGTGTAAGCTACATTCTTTTCAGCAGTGGAAGACCATGTATTTCCATATTGCCCGCGACCTTTGGTTTGATTAAATGTATGTAAAGCAATAAAATCTGAATTTTCGTAAAGTAAAAACTTTGAAATTTCGTCATTAGTAGAAGGGCACTCTTTTAGATAGAACAGTTGGGCCATTTAAGAAAACTTTAAGACTTTAAAAGGGTAAAAGTAAGGTTAAAGTAAAGAAAAAACAATAAATTTGCAGATTATAGTATTTTTTTAATGAATAAGACAGTAGAAAAGCAAGAATTAATAGATAAAATCGTTGAAGCTATCCAGGATGTAAAAGGAGAAGACATTATGATCTTTGATCTTTCCAACATCGAAAACTCAGTAGCAGAAACGTTTGTAATATGCAGTGGAAACTCTAATACACAGGTTTCTGCATTGGCGGGGAGTGTAGAGAAGAAAGTTAGAAACGAACTTCATGACAGACCTTGGCACGTAGAAGGAACGGATAATGCAATGTGGGTTTTGGTAGACTATGTAACAGTGGTCGTTCACATATTCCAAAAGCAGGTGCGTGAGTACTATGATATTGAGGAATTGTGGGGTGATGCGAAAATCACCAAAATTGAAAATGAAATTTAATTTTAAAAAGTATAAATGAACAATAAAGGATTTAACTGGTTTTTTCCAATTGCGATCATAGCTCTTTTGTTATTTTTTGGATCCAACTTTTTAGGAGACAACAGCGCAAAAGCTATTGATGAAGACGGTTTCTTCAGAGAAATGCAATCGGGAAAAGTTCAGAATATTATTATATATAAAGACACTGAAAAGGCTGATGTATTTTTAACTCAGGCTGCTAAAACAGCAATGGTGAATAAAAACACCAAAGAAAACAATCCTTTGTCAGCATTCGATATGGCTCCTAAAGCTGATTACACAGTGAAATACGGAGATCTTCAGCTTTTCCTTCAAAAATTTGATCAGATAAAAGCAGAAAATGCGGCTATTAAAACAACTAAAGATTATGGAGCGGGTAAAAATCCTTTCATGGATATTTTATTCTCTGCATTGATATGGATTGCTATTTTAGGATTATTTTACTTCCTTCTTTTCAGAAAGATGGGTGGAGGTGGAGGTCCTGGAGGACAAATCTTCTCTATCGGTAAATCTAAGGCAAAACTTTTTGACGAAAAAGAAAGAATTCAGGTAACATTTAAAGATGTCGCAGGATTAGAAGGAGCAAAAGAAGAGGTACAAGAAGTTGTAGATTTTCTTAAAAACTCTGAAAAATATACAAAACTGGGAGGTAAAATTCCAAAAGGAGTTCTTTTGGTAGGGCCTCCGGGAACTGGTAAAACATTATTGGCGAAAGCAGTAGCCGGAGAAGCAAAAGTACCTTTCTTTTCGCTTTCGGGTTCAGACTTTGTTGAAATGTTTGTAGGAGTTGGGGCGTCAAGAGTAAGAGACCTTTTTGCTCAGGCGAAAGCTAAATCTCCTGCCATTATCTTTATTGATGAGATCGATGCCATTGGACGTGCGAGAGGAAAAAATAATTTCTCAGGAGGAAATGACGAAAGAGAAAATACCCTCAATCAACTTCTTACAGAAATGGACGGCTTCGGGACTGATACCAATGTTATTGTAATGGCTGCTACCAACAGGGCTGATATTTTAGATAAAGCTTTAATGAGGGCAGGGCGTTTTGACCGTTCAATCTTTGTAGACCTTCCGGAATTACACGAAAGAAGACAGATTTTTGATGTTCACTTAAAGAAAATCAAACTGGATGATAATGTGGACAGAGAGTTTTTAGCAAAACAGACTCCTGGTTTCAGTGGAGCCGATATTGCCAATGTTTGTAACGAGGCAGCACTGATTGCAGCAAGAAATAACCATACTTCGGTGACAAAACAAGATTTTCTTGATGCGGTAGACAGAATTATTGGAGGTCTTGAAAAGAAAAATAAAGCAATAAAACCTTCTGAAAAGAAAAGAGTTGCTTATCATGAAGCCGGTCACGCAACCATTTCATGGTTGGTAGAACACGCTTCTCCACTTTTAAAGGTAACGATCGTTCCAAGAGGACGTTCCCTGGGAGCAGCATGGTATCTTCCGGAAGAAAGGCAGCTTACTACTACTGAGCAGATGCTGGATGAAATGTGTGCAACTCTGGGAGGTAGAGCAGCAGAGCAAGTAATATTCAATAATATTTCTACCGGTGCATTATCTGACCTTGAAACAGTAACGAAAAGAGCTCAGGCTATGGTTACAATCTACGGATTGAGTCCGAATATCGGTAACATTTCGTACTATGATAGCTCAGGACAGTCGGAATACAATTTTGGAAAACCTTACTCTGAGGAAACTGCGAATAAGATTGACGTAGAGATCAAATCGATTATCGAAAATCAATATGCACGTGCAGTACAGATCCTTACAGAAAACAAAGATAAGCTGGATGCGCTGGCTGGTAAGCTTCTGGAAAAAGAGGTAATCTTCCGTGAGGATTTAGAAGAAATATTCGGTAAAAGAGCCTGGGATCCTGAATTGACGGAAAGACCGGTAACGAATACAATTCCTCTAATCAAGGATAAAGAAGAAGAAAGTGAAATTCAGGCTCCGGAAAGCCCGACTCAACTTTAAAATTCTTAAAAAATAAAAGAAATAAAACCTGGTAATTTCAAAATTGCCAGGTTTTTTCATATTTAAACGTACATTTTTGGAATCTATTATAATTTATTTTCTATTTTTGTATAAAGTTGACTAAAAAACATTAAGTTGAGTTTATTTAAAAAAATTGTAAGCAAACTAACTAACCAACCCGAGGAAGATGACAACCAAAGTTTGGAAAAGCTAGGGGATTCGCTGAAAAATGCAGATCTCGATTATAAGTTTGCGCAATTATTTACGCATTCGGGGGGATTTTTTAATTATTGTGCAGATGAAGCGGAGGCTCTACAAACTTTGAATCAAATCATTAAAATAGAGGGCATTCACAATATATTTTGTTGGGATAAGGAACTGCAGAATTTTTTGAATGTTGTAAAAACTCCCTTTACTTCAGAGCTGGAACATTCCAATGATGCTGCATTTATAACCTGTGAATATCTTATTGCTTACGACGGAAGAATTATGCTGTCGCACAATAACATTCTCCATTATCATTCGTCGAGACTACCCAGTAAGATTATTATCATGGCTAACGTATCTCAGATCGTTAATAACCTGAATGATGCCATGGGAAAAATAAAGCGTAATGGGAATATTAAAAACCTGACTTCAATCAGCGGAAGCCAGTCAAAATTAGATACATCCTCTAATTCCAATACAAAACTGTTTTTATTGCTGCTTGAAGATTAAGCATCAATTTCTAAATTATACATTTTGGACAAAAATCTCATTCAAAGAACCATTTCAGGGATTGTGTACGTTGCGGTTATTATCCTTTGTGCAACTCCACTCGGAGCCCAACTGATCAATACCATATCTCCGGACCTCGTTAAACAGCAATACCTGTACTACGGTTTAATAACATTTTTAATGCTGGTGGGTTCATGGGAGTGTGTGAAGATCATGAAGTTTGGAAAAGGATATGAAAAGTGGGTTGTTTTTCCCGTTATTGCAGTTATCTTTTACATGTTTTCCAAAAGATACTTCTATCATGATTTCTTTTTTGATTTCAGGCTAAGCGAAATATTGGCATTATCATTAATAGGGATAGCTGTAGTTACTTTATTTAAGTATCCTACAGAATTATACTACGATAGCGGGAAATTGATCTTTACGGTCATTTATGTTGCACTGCCTTTTAGCTTTGCTCTGGGACTTCCAAAATATTCTAATTTTGATAATTCGTTTTCTTTAGAAGTGTTGTTCCTGTTTATTCTGATCTGGAGCAGTGATACATTTGCCTATCTTACGGGAAAATTTTTTGGAAAACATAAAATGGCACCCAAGATATCTCCTAAAAAAACCTGGGAAGGTTATGCGGGAGGTGTTATTCTCACATTAGTATTGTCTTACTTTATTGAAAAATATCAACACGATCTGCGTGGAAACTGGATCGTTGTAGGTTTTCTCGTCGCTTCATTTGCTCCGCTTGGGGATCTGGTAGAAAGCCAGCTTAAAAGAAGTTTTGGCGTTAAGGACAGCGGAAACATTATTCCAGGGCACGGAGGTGTATTAGATAGACTGGATAGTTTTATAATCTGCGTTCCTGTTGTATATTTGTACTTTATTTTAGAAAAATTTATTTAAACTCATGAAATTACATAGAGAATCGAAAGGAACGATCACTGTAGCAACCATCCTTTTCATCATTATTGGTGTTGCAGCAATTTATTTTCTTAAAATGTGGTCGCTTTTGATCATTATGCCTTTATTGGTTGTGTACAGCCTTATATTTTGGTTTTTCAGAGTTCCCAACCGGGAAATTCTTGATCATAAAGAGAATGTGATTGCACCGGTAGATGGGAAAGTGGTTATGATTAAAGAAGTGGAAGAAACGGAATTTCTGAAAGGGAAGGCAATACAGGTTTCTATCTTCATGTCACCTCTGAATGTGCATATTTGCAGATATCCCGTTTCCGGGGAGGTGATCTATAAAAAATACCATCCTGGAAAATATTTGGTAGCATGGCACGAAAAGTCTTCTACTGAAAATGAAAGAACAACTGTGGCGATAGAAAGTTTAACGAATCACAAAGTTGTTTTCAGGCAGATTGCGGGTTATGTAGCCAGAAGGATTGTTTTCTATTGTAATGAAGGAGATCAGGCAAAGGCAGGGCACGAATTTGGATTTATAAAATTCGGTTCAAGAATGGATGTTTTCTTACCATTGGACACGGAGATTATTTGTAAAATCGGAGATATCACAAAAGGAGGGTTGGATATCATTGCTAAAATGAAAGAGTAATTTCAATCAGAAAAATATAAAAGCAGTTTCAGGAGAAGCTGCTTTTTTTGTTTAAGGTTAAACCTTAATAAATTTTTTTACCTCGTTTACAAGTTCTAAAATAAGCTGTATGGGTAAATCCTTATCCATATCAATTAAAAGGATTTTAAACTTCTCTCTGCCTTCCTGGAGCAATTCCGGAGCATTCAGTCTGTCTCCATGATAAAAGCTTACATAATGTTTCTTATATTTTTTGCTGTAATACAAATAGCAAAGCATCTTCTTTTTGTATTTAAAAAAGGGCAATCCAAAGCTTAGTGTCTCTGTTATGTTATCCGGATCAGATTCCAAGATCTTTTTCCGCAAAAACAAAAGAGTACTTCTATCAGGTTCTTCAATTCTGTAGAAATACTCTTGTATGGGGTTCATTTTAAATTTAATTTAAAAAGGTTTAATCAAAATTCTGGAGTTCAACCAATTTGTGGTAAACACCTCTTTTCGCGATCAGATCGTGGTGGCTTCCCTGTTCTACGATATCCCCTTTTTCCATCACTACGATCCAGTCTGCTTTTTGTATTGTCGAAAGCCTGTGGGCAATAACCAAAGAGGTTCTGTTTTCCATCATTTTCTCGAGAGCATCCTGTACAAACTTTTCAGATTCTGTATCTAATGCTGAAGTTGCTTCATCAAGGATCATAATCGGTGGGTTCTTAAGAACTGCTCTTGCAATAGAAACCCTTTGTTTCTGTCCTCCGGATAATTTACCACCATCATCTCCGATATTGGTGTCATAACCTTTTGGAAGCTGTGTAATAAAAGTATCTGCATTGGCCACTTTAGCAGCTGCGATAACCTCTTCTTTGGTAGCATCAGGTTTACCCATTAAGATGTTGTTATAAACAGAATCATTGAAAAGAACGGATTCCTGGGTTACCATGCCTAATAGCTTTCTGTACTCCTGTAGCTTCAGGTGTTTGATATCAACATTGTCAATTAAAATTTCACCTTCGGAAACATCATAGAAACGGGCAAGCAGGTTGGCTATTGTTGTCTTCCCGCTTCCGCTCTGGCCGACTAAAGCAACTGTTTTTCCTTTAGGAATCGTTAAATTAAAGTTTTTAAGAATTACATTATCCTTATCATAATAGAATCCGATATTCCTGAATTCAATATTGTTTTCAAGTGTTGTAATAGAAACCGGTGCCGCAATTTCTTCGATTTTAACATCTGCATCCAGAATTTCCAATACCCTTTTCAGAGAAGCTTCTCCCTTCTGAACATTGGAAATCGAAGTAGATAAACTTTTTGCCGGAGGTAAAATCTGGAAAAACATCCCTAAAAATACAAGGAAATCTGCAGGGGAAATACTTTGATCAACGATGATTTGCTTTCCTCCATACCAAGCAATGATCAAAAATGTAATAGAGCCCAGGAATTCACTCATTGGCGAAGCCAATTCTTTTTTTCGTCCTAAACTTATAGAGCTGGAAATCCATTTGTGCATCGATTGCATAAATCGGTTATCCATTATTTTTTCAGCATTAAAGATTTTAATAACCTTTGATGATTTAAGGGTCTCATCCACGATAGAGAATATATTTCCTAATTCATGTTGAGCCTCATGAGAGTCTTTTTTAAGGCTTTTTCCGATTAAAGCAATCATTGTTCCCATTACCGGTAAAATAAGTAATGAAAAAAGTGTCATTTCAGGGCTTAAAAAGAAAAGTGTGATCAAAGTACTGATCAGCATAAACGGTGCATTGATCAGGTCAATTAAACTACCTAAGATATTACCTTCCACTTCACCGACATCATTGGACATACGGGACATCAGATCCCCTTTTCTGCTTTCGGTAAAGAATGACACAGGCAATGAAAGTATTTTGCGGTACATCGCACCACGGAGATCCTTGGTAACTCCCACCCGGTAATTAATTAAAAGAAAAGATCCGAAATAACGGAACGCATTTCTTAAGAGAAACATAAAAGCAGTGACAACGCAAAGCCATGCAAGTACTTTCAGCGAACCATACTCAGTAACAAGGCTTTGTACATAATAATTGGAATAGTCTTTTATGTAGGAAAAGAAATCAATAACATCTCCTGAATACACAGGTGCAGATTCATATTTCTGCGGTTTTATTGTTCCGAAAAGCATTCCCAGGACCGGAAGGATAGTTCCTAAGGAAGCTATCTGAAACACAGAATACAGGATATTGAAAAACAAACTTCCGTATATGTATTTCTGGTGAGGCCGTGCGAATTTTAATATTTTTTTATATTCGTTCATTAATGAAAAATTGGAAAGGCAAAATTAGGTATTTTTAAAAGAGTAGACGATCTTAATTGAATTTTACTTTATCGTTATATTTTGGTGTAAAATTCTTTGGTCCTAATTTCTCAAAAGTTTTCCCAAGGTTATTGATGATTTGGGTCAGGTTATTGAAATCTACAACGGATACATCGTCGCTTTCATTGTGATAATGTGTTGCTTTGGTCATGTCAACTGTAGAGAACGAGTGTGCAATGATTTTCTTTTTAACGAAACTTACGTTATCGGATCTGTAGAATAACTGTTGTGTGGCATATGGATCAGGATATATTTTCAAGCCGTTTGCTGCATGTTGATTAAACAATTCATCAAGATCAGAAAATTCATCACCTGTCATGAAGAGGGCATTTTTCCCGAATTGTGATTCCGTAGCTACCATTTCAAAATTAAAGAGGGCAGACATGTTATTATAAATAGGATCAAGATCCTTGTTAGTTGAAATCGCCCTTGAACCTAACATTCCTTTCTCTTCTCCGTTAAAAGCAATAAATGCCATTGAAAATTCAGAAGTTTTATTTTTGAAATAATCTGCTATTCCTACAAGAGTGGTAATTCCGCTTGCATCGTCGTCTGCCCCATTGTAGATGTTATCACCACTTTTTTTACTGGTGCCGATATGATCGAAATGTCCTGAAAAGCCTAAATACTTGTCGCTTTTTCCTTTTTTGATACCACAAACGTTATAAGCGGTTTTCCCTTTATAATCAAAAGGGACAAGGTAAGAGTTCCCGGTGCAGTATTCTAAGTTGTTTTCTTTAAAAAGTTTGGCAATATATTGGGCGGCATTGTCGTTTTCCGGGGTCCCGATTTCCCGGCCCTTCATTTCATCAGATGCCAGTGTGGAAAGAACAGTTGTTACTGTACTTTTCTGAACTTCCTGGGCAAAGGTAATTACTGAGAAAAACGAGAATGCGAGATAAGTTAATTTTTTCATTGGAGTCCTGTTATATAAGTATATGTCGTTGAAACATAGAAAATGTTGCATTGATTTTAAAAAAAATATGGAGAGGTAAGAAGGAAATACAGAAATTGAAAACTTAATCTTGGTCTAAAAGAAAAAAACAGCTTCAAAAGAAGCTGTTCTTACTCAAAAAATCGTTGTAAGGTTATCGAAGTCTATCTACAGATTTTACGAGCCTCTCATCTTTACGGATATATATGTTTGCAATAAACAAACAGATAATCGCGATTAATGGAAAAACAGGCTCAATACCCTTCTCAGGAAATTGAATTCCTCCGGATAAATTTAGTAGCCAATAAGCCAATACACCAATCAACAAAGCGTTTATAATGATGCTGATTGTATTCAGCAAAATTTGTCTTTTTCTGTTTTTAAAGCTGAATACACTTAGTAATCCAACTAAAACAAGTACAATACATGCACTGTCTATTACAGGAATGTTACCAAAAACAGCAACATCTTGTCCTGTGATGAAAAGAAAAACAGCAGCTAAAACTGCCAGAAAAATCCATATAGTTTGTATTCTTTGTAGCATTGAATATTAAATTCTTGGCAAAAATAACATAAATTTTGCACAATTCAAAAATAAGTGTAGATTTGCATTATACAATGTACTTGAAAACAAAAGTCACCGGACTTACTTTTCTTACTCACAATTAATTACATTTTTACATACATATGTTTAACATTGAAACGTTAAGGTCAAAATCCGTAACGGAATTGACTAAAATCTTAAAGGATTTAGGCGTTAAGGTTGCAAGAAACAGCTCTGAAAACGATAAAATTTTTGCTGTTCTTGATTTTCAAGCTTCTAACCCTAAAGTTACAAAAGATTATTTCAACACCACAGAGAACAGTATGAATACTGAAGACAAAACGGTGGAAAAAGAAACTAAAGCTCCTGCCAAGAAAGCCGCCCCAAAGAGGACGGCAAAACCTAAAACGGAGGCAAAGGTTCCAACGCCATCAGAGACAGCAACAAAGGTTGAAGAAAAAACAGAAGAAAAAGAAACTGTCACTGAAACTCCAAAGCAGGAAGAAGTTACTTCAACTACAGAAGAAAATACTGCTTCACAGCAGCCACAAGCAAAGAAAAAAAGGAAAAGAGTTACTCCAAATACCAATACCACTGAAGCTTCTGCTCAGGAAAGGACGGAAGTACAAAAAAACACAGATACTCAGGAATCTGCTCCGGCAGAAGAAAAGCAAAGTAATCCCCAAGCTCAGGCCAGACCTCAGAAAGGCCAGAACCATCCACAAAACGGTGGAAACTCTCACAAAAATCAGAACCAGAACCAAAATAACCATAATCAGAATCAAAACAGACATTCTGATAAGCAGGAAGAGCAACACGAATCTAAAAAAGAATTCCATTTTGATGGAATGGTAAGTATAGAAGGTGTGTTAGAAATTTTACCTGATAATTATGGGTTTTTACGTTCTTCAGATTTTAGTTATATTTCTTCTCCGGATGATGTATATGTATCTACTGCACAGATCAGAAATTTCGGATTAAAAACCGGAGATACAGTAAAAGGTATCGTAAGGCTTCCAAAAGAAGGTGAGAAATACTTTTCCTTATTAAAACCTACGGAGGTGAATGGCCGTGATCTGGCATTTATCAAAGATCGGGTAGCATTTGAATACCTTACACCTCTTTTCCCGGAAGAAAAATTTAACCTTACAGGAAACAATTCAACCATTTCTACGAGAATCGTAGATCTGTTTGCTCCAATCGGAAAGGGGCAAAGAGCAATGATCGTTGCGCAGCCTAAAACAGGTAAGACCATGTTGCTTAAGGACATTGCGAATTCTATCGCAGCTAATCATCCTGAAGTTTATATGATGGTTCTTCTTATCGATGAACGTCCTGAGGAAGTTACAGATATGGAAAGAAGTGTAAATGCAGAGGTAATTGCTTCTACATTTGATGAAGCAGCAGAAAAGCACGTTAAGGTTGCTAATCTTGTATTGGCAAAGGCTCAGAGAATGGTTGAGTGCGGCCATGATGTTGTTATTTTATTAGATTCCATTACCAGATTGGCAAGAGCATACAATACGGTAACGCCGGCTTCTGGAAAGGTTCTTTCCGGAGGGGTTGATGCAAATGCTTTGCATAAGCCGAAGAGATTCTTCGGAGCAGCCAGAAAAATTGAAGGCGGTGGTTCCCTGACAATTATCGCTACAGCATTGATTGACACAGGTTCTAAAATGGACGAGGTTATCTTTGAAGAATTCAAAGGTACAGGTAATATGGAGCTTCAGTTGGATAGAAAAATTGCCAACAGAAGAATTTATCCTGCTATTGACCTTGTTTCTTCCAGTACAAGACGGGACGATCTTCTTCTGGATGAAGTAACTTCTCAGAGAATGTGGATCTTTAGAAAATATCTTTCTGAAATGAATCCTGTGGAAGCCATGGAATTTGTTAATAAAAATATCAAAGGAACTCTTAATAACGAAGAATTCCTGATGTCTATGAATAGATAGATTAATTTAATATTGTTAAATAAAAAGCACGGGTTTTCATAATCTGTGCTTTTTACTTTTAAACAGGATGTGGAATATAATATATCAATGTTAAAGATTTATTAAAATAATACGCTATTTTTGATAATCGGTCAATTATTGGCTAACTTTGAAATATAACATTAAAAAATAAAATTATGTCATTTGAATTACCAAAACTAGGATACGCGTACGATGCATTAGAACCAACTATTGATGCGAAAACAATGGAAATTCACTATACAAAGCATCACCAGGCTTATATAGATAATTTGAATAAAGCAATCGAGGGTACGGACCTGGCTGGAAAAACAATAGAAGAAATCTGCAAAACAGGAACAGATAAGCCTGCAGTAAGAAATAACGGAGGAGGACACTTTAACCATTCTTTATTCTGGGAAATTTTAACTCCGGGAGGAAGCAAAGAACCTGTAGGAAATGTAAAGGCTGCTATTGAAAACTATGGTGGTTTTGATAAATTTAAAACAGATTTCTCTGAGGCTGCTAAAACAAGATTTGGTTCAGGATGGGCATGGCTGATTAAAAATGCAGACGGTTCAGTTTCCGTATCTTCTACTCCTAATCAGGACAATCCATTAATGCCTGTGGAAGATGTTAAGGGAACTCCGGTTTTAGGATTAGACGTTTGGGAACATGCTTATTACCTAAACTATCAAAACAGAAGACCTGACTACGTTACAGCGTTTTTCGATGTAGTAAACTGGGATAAAGTAGAGGAATTATTCAACAAATAGTTGATCGTTTCCAATAAAAATAAAAAAAAGGATCAGAAATTTCTGATCCTTTTTTTATTAATATCTTGTGACATCACTACCGCTCAAACCGTTCATTCGTAAACCGTATTTCCAATTGACGTAAGCGAAAACCTGGTAAAGTTTGTATTCAAACTTTAATCCGTAATTTTCTTTTGGATCATAGCTGATCGACGATTCGATTACATTCCTATATTTTCCTGTATTATAATAGGAATTCCATTCACTGACCAGAATTATATTTCTTGATTTTAAGTAAGACTCTGTGTATTGGTTCATCGGTTTTGCAATAGCATTTAAAAAATAATCATATTGAGTATCCAATACAGTGATATCCCACTCTCCATCGTCATTTTTGGCCGGTTTTATCTCAGATTTCTCTTTGTCCGATTTAGGTTTGTCCTGAGACAAACAGCTAAAAGGCAGACAAAACATGCATACTATTAAAATCAGATTTTTCATACTTATAAAGTTACGCAAAAAGTACTTTAGTTAGGGTTCCTTCTGAAGAATAACAAATGCTGGAAAATGGTCGCTATATCCTCCGGTAAACTGATCCCCATTCCAGGACCTGAAAGGATAACCTTTATAGTTTCCTTCTTTATTGACGAGATATGCGGGAGCATAAATTTCAGCCCTGTAAACAGAGTACTCTTTTGTTACCTGATCGGAAATAAGGTTTTTGGAGACAATGATCTGATCGAATAGGTTAGGTGCATCCTGATACGCCAGAGAAGCAACTCCTTTTTTGTATAGAGGATACATCAGATTCAGATAGGGGGTGTTGTCATTAAGATCTTTTGAATTGCCTACAGCTTTTAAGTGATTCTTTAAACTGGAACTTACCGGGTCGTCATTAAAATCTCCCATTGCAAATAGCTTAGTAGAAGGATCTGCTGCCCGTACACTGTCCATTTGTTGTTTCAGAAGTACTGCTGCGGCATTTCTCTTAGGTAATGAGACCGCTTCTCCTCCTCTTCGGGAAGGCCAGTGATTCATAAAGAAAGCTACTTTTTCATTGTCTAAAAAACCTGTTACCACCAGGATGTCTCTTGTATATTCTCTTTTTCCGGTCTCATTGAAAATTTTTAATTCCTTTTTTAAAGAGTTCGTAACCGTAAATCTTCTCTTCTGATAGATCAATGCAACATCAATTCCCCTGTAATCGTAAGAATTATAATGAATGATCCCATAATCATATTTAGCTAAAGCGGGTTCTTTGATAAGGTCCTGAATTACCTGCCTGTTTTCCACTTCTATAAGACCAACAACCGCGGGAGCTGTTTTTGTATACTGAGACCCAAGCTCAGAAATGACCTTTGCTTCATTGGCAAGTTTGGTTTTATAAACTTTAGTATTATAGTTTTTAGAGCTTTTGGGGGTGAATTCTTCATATCCGCTTTGATATCTCACTGCTTTTTTCCCTTTTAACAAGCCATCACTCCATGGGCCATCATACTTTTCAGCCTCCAGAAATCTGATTGAATCTAATGGGATACTCCGATGAAATGCAGGATTGTTTATTGCTTTAGTGCCATCAATATAATCAGCTGAAGGTATAGTATCAAATAAATTTTCCACATTCAAAAAACCTACTGCCGCTACCTTTCTTAGCTGGCCTTGCTGGGCAAAGGTAAACATTGATAAAAGGAACATAAAAAGGCTTAAATTTTTTTTCATTTTGCGTCAAGATTAATAAGTAGACAATTGATTTATAACTCATTTCATCTTTAAATATAAGTAAATTTAAAATAATTGAACGGAGCGTTTAGCCGGATACATTACAAAGCCGCAATATTAAGATAACATAATTTTAAAAGTATTTCAGATTATAAAAATTTGTTAAATTTATATTTCCCTACTTTTTTAACGCGTTGAAAACTAAGGGAAAACTATAAAAAATACATTTGCTTATGATTAAAAAATTATCATTAGTCTCTTTGTTTACTTTACTTCCGGCTTCTTATTATTTCGCGCAGACAACTGTGTTTGCTTATTTAAAAGATGCAGATGGAAAACCTATTGAAAGGGCAGAAGTAGATTTAAAAGGGAATGAAAATGATGTTACGGCAGACAAGATTGGCTACTTTCAATTTGTCGATTTGCAGCCCGGACATTACCAGATTGTTATTACAAAATCGAATTACGAAACCAAAGTTATGGAATTCGATGTGACTCATGATGAAAAGAGGAAAGATTTGGGCATTATTATCCTGTATTCTAATTTAACTAATGTTGATCAGGGATTGGCTATCATAGACAGTGATAATGACGACGACGGTAGCGGCAGCCAGACCTCCACGGTTGGACTTCTTCAATCATCCCAGGATGTATTCAGCAGAATTGCAGCGTTTGATTTAGGTTTTTACTGGTTTCGGCCCAGAGGAATTGATGGACGAATGGGAGAAACTATGTTAAACGGAGTTTCTATGATCAAATCTGATAAAGGAAACGTAGATTTTGGAAATTGGGGAGGACTTAATGAAGTGACGAGATACCCTGAAATTTCTGCGAACCATTCCCCATCAGAATACGCGTTTGGGGGAAATAGTTCGGTTATTTACAAAAATACCAAGGCTAGTGAGTACAGGAAAGGGTTTCAGTTTACACAATCTCTTACCAATAGAAACTACAGAAACAGGACCTCCCTACGCTATAGCTCCGGGATGAATAAAAACGGGTGGGCATTTACAGTAATGGGAGCAAGAAGATGGGCGGAAGATGGAATTCAGGAAGGAACATTTTACGATGCATATGGAGCTTATTTGGGTATTGAAAAGAAATTCAATGACAAGCATAGTATGACCTTCAATTTTATTGGAGCTCCTTATAGAAGATCGACAGCAAGCCCAAGTACACAGGAAGTATATGATTACAGAGGAGTGCATTATAATTCCTATTGGGGATATCAGGACGGTAAACAAAGAAGTGAAAGAGTGAGAAAGGGTTTTCAGCCGATATTCCAAATCCAGGATTTTTGGAAAATTGACAAGAAATCAAGTCTCTGGACTTCTGTCTCGTATCAGTTTGGAAAGGATAGAGGCTCGCGCTTAGATTGGCAGAATGTACAAAATCCATCACCTACGTATTACAGGAATTTACCAAGTTATTATGATTCCTTAGACCCTAATGCATCGGTCGCTGTAGGACCTGGTGGAACGATGACGACTGCCCAGGACGCATATCAGACATCTCTGGCAGCCTGGACTTCCGGAGATCCGGGAATTACTCAGCTTAATTGGGATGCTCTTTACAAAAGGAATGGGCAACAGGCGGCAGGAAAGTATTACGGGCAGACGGGACGAAGGGCTTTATATTATCTGATTGATGATGTAAGTAATGATAAGATTTTTAATGCAGCAACACACTTTATCCACAATTTTAATGATACAACTAAGTTCCTATTGAATGTATCATATCAATATTATAAATCAGAACAATACAGGGAAGTCAAGGATCTTTTAGGTGCTGATTTTGTTTTAAACCGGGATCCGTTTGCGGCAACCAATCAACCGGGAAAATCTGGATTGTTCAATGATGGAGAAGAGAATGTAACGAAAAAGGTCGGAGACAGAATGACTTACGATTATATTTTCAGAAGACAGGAAGTTAAAGTGAATCCGGGACTAAAATTTGCAACTGGAAAATTTGATGTATTTGTTTCTGCTCTTGCAGGCTACTCAACATCCAGCAGGGAAGGATTATTCAATCATTATTTGTATAAAGACTCTAATGGGAAAGGCCAGGACTACAATTACTGGAATTATGGACTGAAAGGTCAGGTAATTTATAAACTGAATGGCAGGAACTTTCTGGTATACAATGGAGCATATTATTCGCAGGCTCCTTATCTGGAAGATCTCTTTATCAATCCCAGAGTAAACGGATCTGTAGCGCCTAATATTCAGAATATGGTAATCAATGCCAATGATATTAGCTATGTTATTTCTTCACCGTTTCTTAAGTTGAGGTTAACAGGATACTTGGTGAATACAAGCAATGAAACCACCGTGCAAAGGTTTTTTGCTGATGGTATTCAGTTAAGTAATTCTGATGACCAGGGAAATGAAACTATTGTACAAAGTGCATTTGTAACGCAGGTAATGACCGACGTTAAAAGAAGAAATATGGGGGCAGAGCTGGGGTTAGACGTAAAGATTATTCCTACATTATCACTACAGGGGTTAGTAAGCCTTGGACAGTTTACCTATGAGAATGATCCTGTTACCTATTTTGCTTCCGACGCTTCAGGTATTTTTTCTAATGGACTTTCTTATATGAATTTAGGAAAGGCTTACATTAAAAATTATCGTCAGGGAGGAACTCCACAGCAGGCTTACTCTTTGGGGTTCAGATATAACTCTCCCAAATACTGGTGGTTCGGTGCCAACTGGAATTATTTTGATGATAATTATTTGGATCCATCCGCTCTGATAAGGACAGAATCATTTGTTCAGAATAATGTTTCTTCAACTCCTTATATTAATCTTAGCGAATCTGAACTGAGAAGAATGTTGCAACCCAATAAGCTGCCTTCTTCATTTTTTATCAATGCTAATGCAGGAAAATCCTGGGTCATTGGTAAATATTACGTTTTGCTTTCAGCTTCGGTTAATAATATTTTGAACAATAAGAGGTATATCACCGGAGGCTTTGAGCAAACAAGAAATGCCAAATTCCCGGATTTTGTTCAGGATACAGACAGGGAGTTTACTTTATTTGGCCCAAAATACTGGTATACACAGGGAAGATCTTATTTCATTAATCTTCAGCTTAGATTTTAATTTCTATCATCCATTATTAAAAACAACAACAATGAATATAAAAAAATACTTTAGTATAGTAATGGGAGTGGTTTTGGCAGCTTCTGTTACATCTTGCGTGCAAAAAGATGATTGGGAAACTCCACCCGTTAAGTGCACGAATAAATTTCCTGCGGTTACGATGACTATGGCTGATTTTAAAGCCCAGGCTCCGTCGAGTGGTTATATTCTCATCAATACGGATCAGATTTTCGATGGTTATGTAGTGTCTTCAGATGAAAACGGCAATTTCTATAAAACGATTTCTTTTCAGGATAAACCTGAAAATCCTACCGTGGGATTACAAATTGAAGTAGATAGAGCAAATAATTATGCTGATTTCCCTGTGGGAGCCCATATCAGAATTAATGCAAAAGGATTAAGACTTGGACTTGACAGAGGAGTTGTGAAGATAGGCTCCGTGGATAATACTTATGCTATAGGAAGAATCCCGGGACCTTTACTGAGCAGATATATGTCTGGGGTATGTAATGGAAACGGACTTGATATTGCTACGTTAAAGCCTCTTGAATTGGCGAATCTGAAGTTGGCCCAGGATGCTAATTATCTGAATGTGCTGGTGAAGGTTCCGAATGTTCAGTTTTCTGCTTCTGAGATGGGTAAGAAATACATAGATTATGTAGGTGGTGCAGGAGTAGATACTGATAGAAGTATCGTGGATGTCTTTGGAAATGCAACGAATATTAGAAATTCAGGGTTTTTTACTTCTGGCTCTGCTTTGATTCCTGAAGGAAAAGGGGAACTGACATTTGTAGTAAGCCGCTACAATTCTTCATGGCAAATGCTGATCAGAAGTTTGAACGATGTACAATTTACGGGGAAAAGGTTTTTCTTTGAAGGTTTTGATGGAAGTCTGGATGATAATTGGTTTGCTGTAAGTATCACAGGAGCGCAGGTATGGAATATTCAACAGTTTGGAAATCCAAAACCATGTGTAGTGATGAATGGTTTTTCCGGAGGTAATAATGTTAATGAGGACTGGCTGATTTCTAAACCAATTTCTTTGCAGGGCTTTACTTCGGCAGCTTTATCATTTGAAACTGACGCAAGATATAATGGTAACCCACTTGAAGTTTTTGTTACTGAAAACTACACCGGAAATCCATCGACAACAAACTGGGTGCCTTTATCTGCAATACTGGATACAAATGCGGCTGCGTTTAATACCTGGACTTATTCCGGAGATATTAATCTTAATGCCTATGTTAATAAAAGTATTTCAATTGCATTTAAATATACCTCCACAACATCGGCTGCTGCCACCTGGGAGCTAGACAATGTTAGAGTAGTGGGTAATTAAAAAACTACAATTTCTAAATAAAAAAGCCACTACATCTGTAGTGGCTTTCATAATTTAAATTAACTCTTTAAAAAGATACTTCGTTCACTTCTTTCCCTCGTTGGAAATTCATTACTTTCTGACTTCCTTTATACGAGATAGTAACAATGTTACTCTGTTTTGGAAAGGCGCTTAGAAGGATCGTGTTTTTTATTTTCAAGGTATTGATATCTGAAACACCTCCGGTTTCAAAATATACCCATACAGTTTCTCCGCTTACCTGACTTCCTGTAAATGTTATTGTTTTTGGAGAGCCGTTGACGTACACATCAAAATTATTATTGACATATTTTTTTACTTCTGCCTCAAAACCTGCTGTATTCGGATTTATCTTAATAGCATCGGAAATATGACTCGTATTCATTTTCGTGGTGAACTTCAATGTTTTGCTTCCATCTATATAATCAACCTTAGTCATTGAAGAGAAAAAGTCTACATACATAAAACTCATTAACATAAAACATGTTAAAATTCCTGATATATATAAAAGTTTTTTCATCTTAATTAATAAATTTACAATCATAATTGTTCGTTATAAGTGACAAATAATATGCCAACTAGAAGTTCACGTTTACCGCATACTTGTCGTAAAATGCTTTAATGTGTGCTACAGCCTCATCCGCAGTATCTACCACTCTGTAAAGATCAAGATCGTCTTCAGCAATCATCCCTTCTTTTAGTAAAGTTGCCTTAAACCAATCTAACAGTCCGCTCCAAAACTCAGACCCAACCAGAACAATAGGGAACTTTCCGATTTTGTTCGTCTGGATCAGGGTGATAGCTTCAGTCAGTTCATCCAGGGTACCAAATCCTCCTGGCATTACAACAAATCCCTGGGAGTATTTTACAAACATGACCTTCCTTACAAAGAAGTAATCAAAATTCATCGAATAGGATTTGTTGATATAAGGGTTGAAATGCTGTTCAAAAGGAAGGTCTATATTTAAGCCGATAGATTTACCCTTAGCATTAAAGGCTCCTTTATTTCCCGCTTCCATAATTCCTGGACCCCCTCCTGTAATGATACCAAAACCTATTTTCGTTATTTTTTCTGCAATTTCTACGGCCATTTCGTAGTATTTGCTTTCGGGCTTTAATCTTGCAGACCCGAAAATGGAAACACAAGGGCCTATTTTAGCTAATTTTTCATAACCGTCTACGAATTCAGCCATTACTTTGAAAACCATCCAGCTATCCTTAGTAATGATTTCGTCCCAGGTTTTTTGTCTTAAACTGTTTTGTAGTTTTGTTTCATTAACATCAAATTCCGGATTTATTAAACTTTCGTCTCTGGTACCATCCATTTCCATTGCAAAATTATTTAAAATGTTTTTCGGCTTCTTTTACAGATTCTGGTCTTCCAACATCTATCAGCAGATTATTGTGTACAAATCCATGAATATGTTCGGTTTGCATTAAATCCAGATATTCTTCCATAACAGAAAATTTGCCTGTTCTTTTTATTTTTTCAAAGATAGAAGGGTTAATGCAATGTACACCGCTAAAAGCCAATGCTTTAAATCCTTTATTGAATTCTGCAAGCCTTTGTTCTCCGGTTTGTACGTTTAGCCAGCCTCTTAAAACCATTTCATCATTGAAAAGTAATTTTCTCGAACTTTCCCTGTCCGAGACGGCTAAAGTAGCAAAATCTTTTATCTTTTTGTGATAACTTACAAGATCATTAATATTAATATCGGTAAGAATATCCGCATTCATGATTAAGAAATCTTCTCCATGATCAAGAAATCTTCTAGCAAAAATTAAACCACCTCCGGTTTCAAGTAATTCTTCACGCTCATCAGATATTTCAATATTGCAATTAAAGTTGTTATTTTCCTTTAAAAAATCAATGATCTGATTTCCAAAATGATGGATATTGATGACAAAATCATTAATTCCAAAACTTTTAAGGTATTTGATATTTCGTTCCAGTAGTGGAATTCCATTTACTTTTGCCAGGGCTTTCGGATGATGGTCTGTAAAAGGCTTGAGGCGTGTTCCCTTACCGGCAGCGAAGATTAGAGCTTTCATTTGTTATAATGGGTAGATGATTATTAAAACATACACTGAGTACATTAATTATTTATATAATTGATCGTTTATCAATTATGAATTAAGATGATGTTGCTCATCATGATGTAAGCTTATTTCAGTTCCCTGAGGATATTTTTCTTTGATAAATTCGGCTATTTTTATTGCTGAATATACCGATCTGTGCTGTCCTCCGGTACACCCAAAATTAATCTGCAGATTTTCAAATCCCCGGGAAAGATAATTATCAATATTGATGGATATGATTCCTTTTACCAATTCCAGAAATCGTGGCATCTCGGTTTCATTTTCAAGGAACTCCTGGACTCCTTTGTCGCTTCCTGTCTGACTTTTATATTCCTCAATTCTTCCGGGATTAAGAATTCCTCTGCAATCAAAAGTAAAACCTCCACCATTACCGGTTTCGTCTTTGGGAATTCCTCCTTTCTTGTATGAAAAACTGTGGATGTCTATGTGTAACATAAGTATATATTTTTTATTTACCCTTTAAGATTTAGATGTATTTTCTTAGGGCTTTTACGGGTTTAAAATTGTGTTTATTTTTAAATGTACTTTCTCGTGATCTAATTGTTGTATTAATTTTTTGAGCTCAGGATATTCATTTATACCTTCCCAAGTTTCCGCGAAACGGATCACGTTTTCAATCCCCTGATTGATGCTTGATATAAAATGTGGCTTTCTTTGAATAAGACCTCTAAAACCGTATGCACCAAGAACCTGGAGAAATCTCATCATTTGAATAGGTTTTACCGAGTTTCTTAGTTGATGTTGTGTCTGCTCACTTTCAAATTGCTGAATATAAAATTCTAACATTTCATTTTTGAAATCTTCGGGAAAGTTTGCTTTAGCCTGAAAAAGAAAGGAAATAACATCATAGATAAGAGGGCCTTTCATTGCAGATTGATAATCAATGAAGGAAACATGGTTATTTTCGTTAACCATTATATTTCTTGCCTGAAAATCCCGTATCATTATTCCTTTTGGCTCAAGACTTTCAATAAGAGAGGCTATGGCTTTGAATTCTTTTAGTAGGGTTGATTTATGGTATTCCAGCTCCAGGACATCGGCAATGAAATTCTTAAAATAATACAAATCGTGGATGACCGGAAGTTCGTCATAGTTCTCATATTCAAATGTTTTGGTAAAATCTATTTCCCCACTTGTCCGTATTTGTAACTGAAAAAGCTTTTCTAAAGTCTGCCTGACCATGGCTTTTACTTTCACGGAAAGACCCTCTTTTGCAATAATTTCGGAGAGGGTGTGTTCTCCTAAAAATTCCTGAACATATGTTTTCCGGTCTTCGGAAATAATAAGAATAGCAGGAGTGTTGAGGTGTAAGTGAGAGAAAATATTTGAATAATAAAAAAAACTTTCATTTTCCTGAATATTTTCATTATAGGTAATAATATACTTTTTGTTATCTGCCTGCGCCAGAAAATTCACTCTCGCGGATCCGCTTTGAGCCAATGTGACGAACTCAGAAGATTTTTTACCTATATAGTTTTCAAAAAATCGTTGTGCGTTTTCAGAAGTCATAATATGGAAACAAATATACTAAATTAGAGTCTAATTTTTATCTTTGTATTATGCTAAAGGATTTTAAGCCGGTTTTAAGTATTCTGTTGAGGTTCATCATCATTTATGTGGTGTTGCTGTTGGGTTATCAGTTTTATCTGAACAGCTACAAGGAAACGGGGCTGGATCCTTTTTCAAGGATGATTGCTGAACAGGTGAGCTATATTCAGAATGTTTTGAAATATCCTACACAGCTGTATAATGACGTTGAAAAAGAACAGGTCTGGTTTTATGTAAAGAATGTTTACGTTACACGAATGGTTGAAGGATGTAATGCAATTTCCGTAATGATTCTTTTCGTATCTTTTGTTTTTGCATTCTATAAAGGAGCTAAAACATTTATTTTTGTTTTGATCGGCCTTGTGATACTTTATGTGATCAATGTTCTTAGGATCGTAGGAATTAATCTTTTGGTCAGTGATTACAAGCAGTATGAAAAGATGGCCCATGATTTTCTTTTTCCTGCTGTGATCTATGGAACGGTAGTTATCCTGTGGCTTGTTTGGATTAAATTTTTTGCTTTAAAGAATGAAAATACTTAACTGGGTTTTAGTGATACTTGGAGTTGCGGGACTTATGAGTGTACGGGTATTTGAAAATAAGATCTTTTATGATCCTTTTCTTGAGTATTTTCATAAAGCCGATAAGACTATTGCTTTTCCTGCTTTTGATTGGGGAAAGCTGATTCTTGGGCATGTCCTAAGATTTCTTCTGAATTTATTTTTTTCCTGCCTTATTATTCATTTTTTATTTAAAAATAAGACCTGGACCCTACAGGGTGGAGTATTGATTACTATAATTTTTCTTATTACTTTTCCCATCTATCTTTACTGTATTCACGACAGGTTTGAAGTGGGATATCTTTTTTCTTTCTATATGAGAAGGTTTGTGATCCAGCCTTTGATTATACTTCTTGTTGTTCCTATGTTTTATTACAGGCAACAATTATTAAAAAGAGCTTAGATATATCAGTCTATGTTGCAGTATGTTTAACCTCCAGTGTTATATTCTCTGTAGTCCATTCCACTCTTTTTACGAAATCCCTTTCGCGGACTGGGCAATCCATGATCTGGCAGACCGGGCATGAAATCGTTTTGCAGTCATCCATATGAAAATTAAATTCAATGGTACGGTTGATATTTTTTGCCAGGAGGATAATCACATTTTCCATTTCTTTATGGGCGTCACGAAGGCTATAATACCATGGTAGCGTAATATGTGCATCGATATGGAGCGAAGCTCCGAATTGCTGGATTTTCATATTATGTACATCAATCCATTCTGCTTTTCTGTTGTTTTCAAGAACTTGAACAATCTGGATCAGTATCTCGGGATCCTGTTCATCCATAATTCCGCTTAAAGACTTGCGGATGATCTTATATCCTACAAATATAATATAGGCTCCAAATACTAAGGCAACGACAGAATCTAGCCAATAGATCTTTGTAAAGTAAACAACAATTAAACTAAGAACAACTCCAAGAGTGGTAATGGTATCAGACTGGAGGTGTTTTCCTGAAGAGATCAGAACCAATGAGTTATCCGCTTTCCCTTTTTTAATGGAAATATAACCCAGCAGATAATTGACTACTGCAGTGGCAGCAATGATTGCAATTCCCCAGTCCATTTTATTAAGCGTCTTACCGACGATTAAACTATGGGTACCTTCGTAGATGATCATAATACCTGCAATGGCGATTAGTGCTCCCTCTATTCCGGAAGTTACGAATTCAACTTTTCCATGTCCGTAAGGGTGTCCCTCATCTTTAGGTTTTGCGGCCAGATGGAGTGAATAGAGTCCCATAAATGCGCTGATAACGTTCACGACACTTTCCATAGCGTCTGAAAAAACAGCATCGGAATTAGTGAGTTTCCAGGCGATAATTTTACCGATGAACAAAATAACTCCAAAAACGGCAATTAATCTTTGAAAGCCTATTTTATTTTTATTCATATTCTTTAATCTTACTAGTTTGATAAAAAAAAGAATCTCAATTTTGAGACTCTTTTTTATTTTGTTAGTTTAAACTAAGTTTTTTGATACCAGGTATTCTGCGATCTGTACTGCGTTCGTTGCAGCGCCTTTTCTCAGATTATCCGCCACGATCCACAAATTGAGCGTTTTGGGTTGTGACAGATCCCGTCTTATCCTTCCTACAAAGACTTCATCTTTTCCTTCTGAGTCTAGTGGCATCGGATATCGGTTGTTTTTCACATCATCTATTACTATAACTCCCGGGGTTTCAGATAAGATCTTTCTTACTTCATCGAGGTCGAACTCATTTTCAAATTCGATATTCACACTTTCCGAATGTCCGCCCTGAACCGGAACCCTTACTGCCGTTGCCGTTAAATTAAAAGTATCATCCCCTAAGATTTTCTTAGGCTCTTTCATTAATTTAATCTCTTCCTTCGTGTAATCGTCATCACTGAAAACGTCACAGTGTGGTAAAGCATTTTTAAAGATCTGATAAGGATATACCTTTGCTACGGAATCATCGCCTTTAATTTCAGAATTTAACTGATCTACGGCTGCTTTCCCAGTTCCGGTCACAGACTGGTAGGTTGAAACAACCACTCTTTTAAGGTCATATTTCTTATTAAGTGGTCCCAGAACCATAACCAACTGAATGGTAGAGCAGTTGGGGTTGGCAATAATTTTATCTTCGGCTGTTAAAACATTCGAATTGATCTCAGGAACCACCAGTTTTTTGGTAGGATCCATTCTCCACGCAGAAGAATTGTCGATTACAGTAATTCCTGCTTCAGCAAATTTGGGAGCAAATTCCAAAGATGTAGAACCTCCGGCTGAAAAAATAGCAATATCAGGTTTGGCAGCTATAGCGTCATTAATGCTTACAATCGTATACTCTTCCTGTTTATACTTCACCTTCTTACCAATAGATTTTTCCGAAGCTACCGGAATTAATTCTGTGACAGGGAAGTTTCTCTCCTCCAAAACTTTAAGCATAACTTGTCCAACCATTCCTGTTGAACCTACTACAGCTACTTTCATCTTAATGATTACAATGTTTAAGTTAATATATTATGCCCCGAAGACCCTTGTCCACGGGAACGCGAATGCAAATAAGCCAACCGCAATAAGTCCCATGATTACAATTCCTAACGAAATGGTATCATTGGATTTTACTTTTTTATTGATGATCGTCATCAATACGGCTGCAATCAGCATAGAAAATGGATGTTCCACATATTGAAATCTTAGGTCTGCATTTTTCATTACTGCTCCCATATCCAATCCTTTTGTAAAGTTGGTGATCAGCATAATGATTCCAATCAAAAATTGAACGTGGAAGAAGATCATGGTGAAAAGAGTGGTCTTCTTTAAAAATTTGTTCACTTTTCCACTGAAGCCAAACATGGTCCCTAAAAGTGCAATAATAAATAGTGCTACCAAAAGAAGCTCAAGATACCCAAATCCTTTGTGGGCACTAAGTAAAATCTTGTAAAAATCCATATCCTGTTTTTTTCTATTTTTCTAGTAGACAAAGATAACAAAAAATCCCGGCCAAAGCCGGGATTGATATTTATAAAATCTAAATTTATATTATTAGAAGTTGAAAGATAAATTAGCAGACCAAGTTCTTCCGAAACCGAAATAAACTCTGTTCGATGGGTCAAGCCCTTTGTATAAAGTAGCTTGATATGCAGCATATTGCTGAGGCGTTGAGAAATCTCCCTCTCCTTTAGCAAAGATGTTAGTTGCTCCATCTGAAATATAAGTAGTATCTAATAAGTTGTAAACGTTAGCACCTACAGTGAAGTATTGTGACGTGTTATTTAATCTTATTTTATAAGAAAATCCTACATCAAACAGGTTAAAATCTGGTAATTTAAGTGATCCTCTTGCCTGGTTTTCAGGTTTGGAGAATGATCCTGGATCAATAGATGAGTAAATTTCACCCACGTATCTCCAAGTACCATAGATACTTAAATCTTTTACAGGTCTTATGGTAGCTCCCAATGAAGCAGTCATCTGAGGAATACTGTTACTGCTACTTCCCCCTACTTTTACACCATCTAGGTAAAGAGTAGTATTGTTAGAAGCGTTTCCAGAAGTTACTACTGGATTGTTGTTATCATCAAATGTAGCCCCACTAGCATTACCTTTATATTTGTAGTCTCCAATAGATAACATTCCTTGGAATTCTAGCATGGGGATTGGCTTATAGGTTGCATCTATTTCAATTCCCATATGTACCTGTGTAATTCCACTGATTTCTGCGTAACCGGTTAATGTTGACGTTCCTGTTGGAGAAGAAGGATCTACTACTTCAAATGTCATTCCTCCTCTTCTGAACCATCTGTCTTTCCACTCAGTTCTGTAAAGGTTAACATTTGCGTTTAATTTAGATGATCTGAATCCATAACCAACTTCAGCTGAGAAGATTTTCTCATTAGTCAAAGTAGGGTTAAGAACCTGAAAGTTACTTGGATATACAGAGTTCATGAAAGGCTGCTTGCTGTAATATCCGATATTAGCAAAAACATTATGGTTATCATTAATATTATAATTTGCCCCCCCTTTAATGTTGTATCCGAAAAGATTCTTGAAACCAGTTTTTGTATTTACTATCTGTCCAGTAACTGCATTAGGTTGTCTGGTTACACCATCTTTTACAAAGTTATCAATTCTTTGATATGCCTGATTTGAAACGGAACCTTGTAAGAATGCTGATAAATTATCCTTAGAATATTCTACTTGAGCGAATCCACTGTACCAAAGTACTTCACCATCATTACTGTAGCCTATTTGATCTCCTATTGGAGCAGTTTTTCCTCCAAACGGATTCCATGAAAGGCTCTTGTAATCATACACTTTATTAACAATGTATGGCGCCACATTTTTGTTTCCGGCTTCTTTATACCCTGCAGCTCCGTAAAGATCTGAAACTACTTGATAATGATAACCATAGTAATATCTGTCGTCTGTACCTACTGAGAAATTCCAGTTATCATTGATTTTATGTTGGAAATTTGCTAAAATCCCATACCAGTTGTGGGAGTTAATACTTGCTCTACGGATTAATGTACTTCCTGCTGGAGTAGCCGGATTATTTAGGTCAACAGCCTGGTTAGCTGCAAAAATAGCATCATAATTGAAATGCCCCATATTGTCATAGTAACCAGTAGCTCCTTTTCCGCCAACTCTACCCAAATCACCAGTTCCACCACCTCTACCATTAGACATATATAGAACAGTACTTAATTTGGATTTTTCATTCATATTCCAATCCCAGTTCAACATCATTACGGGCTTAGCGTAATAATTAGATCTGTTTGCTAAAGCCACTTTATTTCCATTTGCATCGGTATAGTAACCATAATCAGAATTGTATTGTCTGTATGGAGTACCATCTTGGTCCGGATTATATTTTATATAGTTTGCAATAGTAGGAGAGAAGGTTCTCTGATCATGCCACTGTGGAGATGAAGTTATAGTGAATTGGAAGTTATGCTTTTTGTTCGGCTCCCAACCTAATGCGAAATAGTAAGCATAAGCTTCAAAGTCTGTGTTTTCGATATAAGTTCCTCCTGCAGTTCTACTCATTAGAAAAGATGAAGACCATCCTTTATCAAGTTTTCCAGTATTATATGCAAATGATGTTTTTAAGTAGTCATTATTACCAACTCCTAATCTTATCACACCTCCTTTTTTCATGTCCGCAGAACGAGTAATGTAGTTAATAGTTCCCCCTACAGAAGCTATCCCTAATTTAGAAGAACCTAAACCTCTCTGTGCTTGAACAAAACTAGTAACGTCAGCTAAACCTGTCCAGTTAGAGTAGTATACAGTACCTCCTTCCATATCATTTACAGGCATACCGTTTACCATTACTGCGATGTTTCGGGACTCGAAACCTCTCATGGTAATACCTCCGTCACCGTAACCACCTCCGGATTTAGTAGCGTACACTGAAGGTGTAGTGTTTAAAATCTCGGTAAGTTCTTGGTTTCCTAATCTTTCGATAATTTGTGCTGCTTTAATAGTAGATGCAGCAACCGGTGTCTTTCTATCTTTAGCGATATCTGTTACACCTTGTAAAATTACCTCCTCAATGTCTTTAGACCTCTTAATCGTGTCCTGTGTTTCTTGAGCGTAATAAACACTAGCTGTAGACAATGTAATTACTACAGTCAGTATCGATTTGTTGATTAATTTCATAATCGTTAGTAATAGTTAGATTTAAATTTTATGCAAAAGTCGGTATTTAAATTTTAACCAATATTAACCCAATGTTAATTTTTAACGAATATTAAGAATTATTAATTTGTTGATTTATAGTATTTTAGCTTTTTTACCTGTTTTTATGTTAAAAAAATGCATTGCATAATACATAAAAAAGTAATATTATTTTTGTTAAAAATACAATGCTATTTCACGGCTTTGAGGCTTAGATCTATGTTTTTAGCCGAGTGTGTAAGGGCTCCGGCAGAAATGTAAGTAACACCTGTAGAGGCAATATCTTTTAGCTCATCACGGGTAATTCCGCCGGAAGCTTCGGATTCACATTTGCCGTTAATCATTTCAACCGCCTGTCTCATTGTTTTCACATCCATATTATCGAGCATGATTCTGTCTACCTTTGCTTTAATAGCTTCTTCAACTTCTTCAAGATTCCTTGTTTCAACCTCTATTTTCAGTTTTTTCTTGTTCTTTTTAATATAATCTTTTGCCATTTTTACCGCATTGGTAATACTGCCATTATAATCAATATGATTATCTTTCAGCATGATCATGTCATAAAGCCCGTATCTGTGGTTGGTTCCGCCTCCTATAGCAACCGCCCATTTTTCACATATCCTGAAATTAGGAGTAGTTTTTCTTGTATCTAATAATTTGGTTTTTGTCCCCACTAATCTTGAATCCCATTCATGTGTAAGGGTTGCTATACCGCTCATCCTTTGCATGCAGTTCAGGATCAGCCTTTCTGTTGAAAGAATTGATTGAGCTGGTCCTGTAACTATGAAGGCAATATCGCCTACTTTGGCTGCCTCACCGTCTTTAATAAAGGTTTCAACTTTTAGGTTTTTATCGAAAGTTGTAAAGATAATTTCAGCTAATTCAACTCCTGCAAGGATACAATTTTGCTTAACCAGAAGTTGAGCGCTTTGTTTAAGATCTTTTGGAATTGTTGATAGGGTAGAATGATCACCATCCTGGATATCTTCTTCCAGAGCAGATTTTATAAATGTTTTAAGTGCTTTATCTGTTACGTAGTTTGGCTTTTTCATGTTCTTTATACTTGGTTAAGCTAAATCTTTATTATAAAATGCCCCCTTATTTTCAGTCATTTCCATAGATTGGGTAATGATGAGATGAGCAACGGTTGTTAAGTTTCTTAGTTCGGATAATTGAGGGGAAAGAATAGAGTAGCGATAGATTTCATCTACAGCCGCGGCAATTTCATGATGCTTTTGAAGAGCCATTTTTAAACGTCTGTTGCTTCGTACGATACCTACCAGGTCACTCATCATTTCCTGAAGTTGTTTTCTGAGGTAGCTTACGATAACCATTTCATCAATAATTTTCATTCCTTCCTCGTTCCACTCCGGAACAGCTTTTAGATCATCAAAATTAAAGTTGTTATCCTTTAACAGCTCTACGGTCTTCATCGCTGCATTATGCCCAAACACAAGTCCTTCTAGTAAAGAGTTGGAAGCAAGTCTGTTAGCTCCGTGTAAGCCGGAGTTGGTGCATTCGCCCACGGCAAATAAATTTTTGATAGAAGATTGCCCGTCTCTGTCCACTTCAATTCCTCCCATCAGATAATGGCAGGCGGGAACTACAGGAATTAATTGAGTGAAAGGATCAATGGCTTCTTCTTTGCATTTTTTATAAATATTAGGGAAATGGTCTAAAAATTTTTCCTGATTCATTTCCCGGCAATCCAGACCTACATATTCATCTCCGGAAATTTTCATTTCGTTGTCTATAGCTCTTGCTACTATATCTCTGGAGGCAAGTTCCTCACGTTCATCATATTTATGCATGAACTTTTCTCCTCTTTTTGTTCTGAGTTTTGCACCATCACCACGTACTGCCTCTGAAATCAGAAATAACATTCCGTCAATTTTGCTATACAGGGCTGTAGGGTGGAACTGGTAATATTGCATGTTGGAAACATTTCCTTTTGCGCGGGCTACAAATGCAATTCCGTCACCTGTCGCAATAGTGGGATTGGTTGTGTTTTTATAAACATGGCCAGCACCTCCGGTTGCAACGAGTGTTATTTTTGAAGTTATTTTTTTTATGGTTTTGGATTTTTCATCCAAAATATATGCACCATAACAGTGGATGTCTCCTTCATTTAATTCTTTTCCGGGAACATGGTGCTGAGTGATAATGTCAATAACGTAATGGTGATCGAGAATTTCGATGTTTGGACTATTTTTGGCCGTCTGTAAAAGAGCTCTTTCTATCTCAAATCCCGTGATATCCTTATGATGAACAATTCTGTTTTCTGTATGTCCTCCTTCTCTTCCTAATGCAAATTCTCCATTTTTCATGTCGAATTGAGCACCCCATTCTACAATTTCATTAAACCTTGCGGGAGCTTCTTTCACCACCATTTCTACCACATCGCGTTTACTTTCTCCATCTCCGGCACGCATGGTGTCTTCAATGTGTTTTTCGAAATTGTCTTTCTTGAAATCCGTAACGACAGCTAAGCCGCCCTGAGCATATTTTGTATTGCTTTCATCTTCATCAGATTTTGTTACTATTATTATATTGGCATCAGGAAGTTGTTCAGAAACTTTAATTGCATAAGAAAGTCCCGAGATTCCGGAACCAATTATTAATACATCCGCTTTTATCATATGCTTGCTTTAAGACAATGGTCTAATCATTAAATAAATTTAAACAATTTTTCGTTTGGTTTCCGTACTTTTTTCATGTGCTGAAAATGATCCTCTTCAGATCTGTAGCCCATTGCCAGTGTAACCGTTACTTTTTCTGTTTTCGGATCCAGATTTAGGATGTTTTCGATAAGATCTTCGCGAAACCCCTCCATGGGGCAAGTATCTACATTTTCAATAGCGGCAGCATACATTAGGTTTGCTAAGACGATATAGGATTGTTTTTCAGCCCAATTGAAAATTTCGTCATCCTTTTTTTGAACAATATGCTGGTTAATGCTCTTTTTGAAAGGATCAAGTGTTTCCAGTGGAATATTTCTCACTTCAGAAATGTGGTTAAAATAACCTCTTATATAACTTTCATCAATTGTTTTTTTAGAAACAATTACAATAAGGTGAGAACATGTAGAAATTTGAGATGGATTATAGAAAGCCGGAATAAGCTTTTGTTTCATTTCTTCGCTTTCAACAACTAAGATCTTGTACGGCTGAAGTCCCAAAGAGCTGGCAGACAATTTCCCCGACTCAAGAATGTTATGAAGGGTTTCCTGAGGAATAATCTCTTTGTTGAATTTTTTTACAGAATATCTTCTGCTTAAAGCTTCCAAATAATTCATAAGACAAATTTAAGAATTGAATATGAATAAAATGGAGTTATCAGGAAATATCTGTTTATAAATAATATGAAAAAGGATTGCTCAAAAAATGAAACAATCCTTTTTTTATGTGAATACGGATATTATTCTCTATTCTTTACCAATATCCATCCGGAATATTTGATAGCGGTATTTTTTTTGTCGTTTTCATTCCACGTTACGGAAAACCAGTAGCTGCCAGTAGAAACTTTTCTGCCAGCTATCGTTCCATCCCATTTGTATTTATTGGATTTATCACCCTGATGGAGTTTCGCCCCATACCGGTCGAAAATACTGAAAACTAAATTTTGTTTACCGGACAGTGCGGAGTAATCGATAACATCATTCACTCCGTCGCCGTTTGGAGTGATCACATTGACCAGATTTGGAACGGTAACGGTAATATCTATTGGCTCACAGTCATAGGCGTCTTTTACAAATATATTGGCTTCACCTCGTGGTAAATTAGAAAAGACATTGGAATTTTGCCAGTTGATATTGTCCAACGAGTATTGATAAGGAGGTGTTCCTCCTATTACATTTACGGTTATGGTATTGCTGGAAATATCAACATTGTTTATGACCGGTTGTTCAGAAGGGTATACGGTTACATTCTGAGTAGCAGTACACTCGCCGGTTTTTAATTTTACCCAGTAAACACCTACTCCCACATCAGTAATGCTCTGGGTTGTTGCTCCGGTACTCCAAAGATAGGATGCGAAACCCGGACCAGCGTCCAGAGTAGTTTTGTCTTCAATACAGATTATTTTGTCTTTTAAAATCGTCGAAAGAACAGGAGCGATCACCACCAGGGTGACTTTTGCTATCGCATAGCATCCGTTTGAGTTCGTAACTCTGATGTATACAACACCATTAGGGGCAATATAATTTGCCGGTGTGGTAATTTCATTGGTTCCGTTCATTGCATCCGTTAGCGATGGGTAATATTTTTTGGTTACCCCTAATTGTGTAGTTACCGAAGCGGCCGTCAGGTTGAAAGATGCTGTTGCAGGACTCGATTCAATAAAACAGGACCTTAGGGTAGCATCATTTACAGTGACAATGGGGGCTACTTTTAAGGCTATTGTTGCATCATTGTTATCGCATAATACCGACGATGGGTCTTTTATAACTACAGAAATATTGGTATCTGTGGTATACTGGAAATTTGTAGGATTTGGAATCGGGGTTCCGCTTCCTGTAATATAGTAAGTAAATGTATAATTGCTAGGAGTTGCTGTAAGTTGAGGATTAAATGTTGTTAAGTCTATATTTGCCATTCCGGCAAGGTCAGGACATATGAATTTTGTTATAGCTGTTTGTAGCAGAGGAATTTTGTCTACATAGACTTTTACGTTTTTTATAGAGTGTCTCGATCTTGCCCCTCCTGTAGAAGCTGAAAACCCAAAATAACCTACTGTCATGGCAGCAGCAGCTCCTGAAGGTGCGAAAGATTGATTAACGATTAAGTTTCCATCAATGGTTATTTTTACGATCCAGTTGGCCGGAGCTGCAGGATCTACTTCTCCGCTTACCTCTACATGTTTGTAGGTTGTACCTTGGAAGGGTTGTGTGGCATTCAGATCAGGGGAGTGAAAAGAGCTTCCGGGAACATTAAAAAACTCAACATTGTTGGTATCTGTAGTATTTGCAACCTGGCCATATGCAACATGTACTTTACTCATTCCGGAGGTTCCGGTTGCATTGTTATATGTGTCAAATCCGGTAATAAAACCGATCGCATTTTGGGATACTCCCAGTCCGGAGCCCAGAATACTTGCAACAGGAGGGTTGGCGAGATACCAAAATGCAATTCCGTCACCTGTATAAGTCTGATTGGAATCCATTCTGAAATCAAACTCTACTCTCCATTTGTCACAATATTTCAGATTGATGGGTTCGTTTAATCTTATGGAACCTGATCTGTCATTGATATCCGGAGTTAACTGCACAAAATCGGTATTTACAACCGTTGGTGCAACCATTGTCCATCCTGTAGTATTCACAGGGTTTCCTGTTAATTGATAGGTTTGTGAGAAAATCATTACCGGGAAACAGAGCAGAAAAAGGAGAGTATAAAAGGGTATAGTTTTTTTCATTGTTATAAAGGGTATTAGTTTTTTATGGTTTTATAAATCTTCTATTTTTTGGTAAAAAGAATCACTCCGGAAATAGAAGTGATTCTTTATTTTTTATATGGTTGGTTATTTTTATTAATCTCTGTTTTTTACCAGAATCCAGCCGGAATATTTAATCGCTGTATTCTTTTTATCGTTTTCATTCCATGAAACTGAATACCAGTAGCTGCCCGTAGAGACTTTTCTGCCTGCTATTGTTCCGTCCCATTTATATTTATTGGATTTGTCACCCTGGTGAATCTTAGCTCCATACCGGTCATAAATATTAAAGACAAGGTTTTGTTTGTGAGCTAATGCAGAATAATCTATAACATCATTTACTCCATCTCCGTTTGGCGTAATCACATTGATTATGTTCGGAACAGTTACGCTAATATCTATAGGCTCACAGTCGTAAGCGTCTTTTACATATATGTGGCTTTCTCCCCTCGGAAGATTAGTGAATACATTAGAATCCTGCCAGTTGATATTGTCTAATGAGTATTGGTATGCTGGTGTTCCGCCAATAACATTGACCGTCATTGTGGTGCCAGATATGTCTACATTAGTAATAACAGGTTGTTCGGAAGGGTGGACAGTCACACTCTGAGTAGTGGTGCATTCACCGGTTTTGAGCTGTACCCAATAGACACCAACACCTACATTGGTGATAGCCTGGGTAGTCGCTCCCGTGCTCCACAGGTAAGAAGCGAAGCCTGGGCCGGCATCAAGAGTTGTTTTGTCCTCAATACATATTGTTTTATCTTTTAAAACTGCAGACAGTACAGGTGCTAGTACAACTAATGTAACCTTAGCAACGGAATAACATCCGTTTGCATTATTGGTAACTCTAATATAAGCGACACCGTTAGGGGCGATATAAGCTGCAGGTGTGGTAATTTCATTTGTTCCGTTTAAGGCATCGGTTAATGATGGGTAGTACTTTTTGCTGACGCCAGCTTGTGTCGTTACTGAAGCAGCTGTAAGATTAAATGAAGCTGTTGCCGGACTTGTTTCTATAAAACAGGATCTTAATATAGCATCATTGACAACCACAACAGGGTTGATGGTGAGTGTAATTTTTGCCACATCTAAACAGCCTTGTGGAGTTGTAACTCTTACATATACTGAACCGGCAGGTGATGCATAGGCTGTAGGGTTTACTATTTCGTTAGTTCCCGCATTTAGGTCTGTCAAAGACGGGTAATATTGTTTAGTAACGCCTGGAACAGTAGTAACGGCAGCTGTTGTCAGGTCAAATATTGCGGTTCCTGCATTATTATTGTTGCAGCCTGTTAATGTTACGTCATCCGCAGCAAAAGGAGTAGGATTTAGCTGAATAACCCCATCGCCATTATCACATAAAGTGGAAGAAGGGTCTCTTACTACTACCGTAATTGTTGTGGGTCCGGAATATTGGAAATTTGTAGGATTGGCAATTGGAGTAGAGTTTCCTAAAACATAATAAGTGAAAATATAATTAGCCGGAATATTTACAAATTGCGAATTATATGAGGTTAAATCCACTGTCCCGTTTCCTGTCGCAGGATTAACACAAACAAACGGTGTAACGGTGCTTTGTAAAATGGGAACCTTATCCACAAATATTTTAGCATTTTTTATTGAATGTCTTGCACTGGCTCCCCCTGTGGCTGCTGAAAATCCAAAATATCCTTGAGTCATACCAATTGCTCCTCCTGAGGGGGCAAATGACTGATCCACAATTAAGACTCCGTCAATTCTTACCTTTATAATCCAGCTGGTGGGATTGGCAAGGTCTGTTTCGCCATTTACCTCTACATGTTTATAGGTTGAGCCAACAAATGGCTGTGTAGGATTAAGATCCGGTGAATGAAATGTGCTTCCCGGAGTGTTGTTATATTCAATGTTATTGTTAAGGGAGTTGTTGGTTCCATATAAAATATGAACTTTACTCATTTGTCCTTCTGTAGTATTGTTGAAAATATCAAATCCTACCATTAAGCCCGACGCATTAGCCGGAATTCCAAGGCCTCCTCCTGAAACGAATCCTGTAGGAGGATTAGCTAAATACCAGAAGGTAAATCCATCTCCTCTTCCAAACTGTGCGGTTCCGTTTCCATCAATTCTGAAGTCAAATTCTACTTTCCATTTATCACAATATCTTAAATTAATAGGACTGGCTAATTTTATAGCTCCATATAAGTTTCCCTGATCAGCAGTAAGTTGTATGAAATCAGTATTTACGTTTGCACTTGAAACAAGATCCCATCCCGTAGTATTGACGGGATTTCCTGAAAGTTGATAAGTCTGGGATAGAAGATTTCCGGGTAGATTGGTTAAAAGAACAAAAAGGCAGAAGAGTAAAAGTTTTTTCATTTGGAGTGGGTGAAATAAGGAGTTGTTATTTATTCATTTATTTAATTTCGGATGCTTTCTTTAAAATAGTGATTTGTATTGAAAAGACCACTGCCAATGCTGGAGTGGTCTTTTTTTGTTAGTCCCTATTTTTAACCAATACCCAGCCGTTATAGTTTGTTTGAGTATTGTTTTTGTCATTTTCGTTCCAGGAGATGGTGTACCAATATGTTGCAGTAGGTACTTTTTTACCACTTGCGGTACCATCCCACTTGTAGTTTCTTAATTTGTCAGCTTCGTAAAGCTTATTTCCATATCTGTCGTAAACGATGAATATCAGATTCTTTTTATAGGCTAAAGCAGAATAGTCAATATAATCGTTTACATTATCCCCATTTGGAGTAATTGCATTAATCAGGTTCGGTACAGTGATTTGTACATCAATAGGATCACAGTTATATGAATCTTTAACAAATATTTTATGCTCTCCTCTGGATAAACCGGAGAATACATTAGAGCTTTGCCATGTTGTACCGTTTAATGAGAACTGATATGGGGGTGTACCTCCATTTACATTAATTGTAATCGTGTTATTAGTAATATCAATGCTTGAAATCACCGGTTGAGGTGCAGCTTGTACTTTTACAATCTGACTGGTGAAGCAACTTCCTGTTTTAAGCAGAACCGAATAGATTCCCACCGGAACATTTTGTATGGATTGAGTGGTTGCACCGGTGCTCCATAGGTAGCCGTCAAAACCTGGACCTGCATCTAATGTTGCAGTTTCGTCTATACATATTGTCTGGTCTTTAAGAACAGTTGATGGAACAGGAGGTAAAACAACAAGGGTAATTTTCACAATGGTGTAACAATTATTTCCATCAATTACTTTTACATAGACTACGGCATTTGTAGACACATATGCTTGCGGATTTACAATTTCATTCGTTCCGCCCATTGCGTCTGCTAAAGTTGTGTAGTATTTTTTTATTGCTCCGGCCAGTGGTGTTACATTGGCAGTGGTCAGGTTAAATAAAGCGGATGTTGTATTGGTGTCAATGAAACAGGAGCGAATAGTATCATCATTAGCGACTACTTCAGGAAGAAATGCCAGCGTTATCTGAGCTGTTCCTGTACAACCTTGTGGTGTTGTCACTTTTACATATACGACTCCCGGAGCAGATATGTAGTTTGAAAAGTTAGTGATTTCATTGGTTCCTGCGTTGAGGTCAGCCAGTGTTTTGTAATATTTCTTAACGGCTCCCGGTACTCCCGTTACAGCTGCAGTACTTAGGTTAAATGTTGCTGTCCCGGCTTTATTGTTGTTACAAGCGGAAATAGTTACATTATTTGCTGTAAAAGGCGCCAGAACCAACTGAATCTTTCCGTCGGGATTATCACAAAGGACACCTGCATTGTCTTTAATAACAACAGAGATTGTTGTATTGGTATTGAATTGATAGTTGGTGGGGTTGGCAATAGGTGTTGAACTCCCTAGTACATAGTATGTAAATGTGTAATTGGCCGGGGTATTCACAAACTGTGAATTAAAGGTTGTAAGATTGACCGTGCCATTTCCTGTTGAAGGATTCGGGCATAAGGATTGGGTAACTGAGTTCTGTAAAATAGATACTTTGTCTGTATAGATTTTTACATTTTTTATGGAGCTCCTCACTGAAGCCGCTCCCGTAGAGGCTGAGAATCCAAAGTATCCCACTCCCATTGAAGCTGCAGCACCTGCAGGTGCAAATGATTGATTAATGACTGATGTTCCGTCAATTTTCAGGTTGATAATCCAATTGGCCGGAGTAGCAGGATCCACCTGTCCGGTTACTTCCACATGTTTGTAAGTAGCTCCCACCAAAGGAATGGTAGACGTAAGATCAGGTGAGTGAAAGGAGCTTCCGACAGTATTGAAATACTCGATATTATTTGTGTCAGTAGTATTTTGAACCACACCATAGGCAAGATGAACTTTATTCATCTGTCCCCCTGTAGTATTATTGTAGAGGTCAAAGCCGATCATAAGGCCGATTGCATTTTGCGGAATTCCCAGACCTGAGCCTAACTGGCTGGTTACTGGAGGATTCTGTAGATACCAAAATGCAAAACCGTCTCCTCTTCCCGACGACGTTCCGTTACCGTCAAGTCTGAAATCAAACTCGATTCTCCATTTATCACAGTACTTCAGGTTGATAGGATCATTAAGTTTGATTGCTCCTGATTTGTTGGTGAGATCATCAGTCAGCATGACAAAATCTGTGTTAACTACGGCAGAAGGAACAACTGTCCACCCTGTCGTATTCACAGGATTTCCGGTGAGCTGATAGGTTTGGGAAAAAAGATTTCCGGATAAACAGGATAAAAATATAGTGAAATAAAATAGTAGATTTTTATTCATTAATTAGGATGTTTAAAAATTGGACATGTAAATATATTAAATCCTAAGTAATAAATATGTGTTCAGTGTTAATTTTGCAGAAAATATTAATGATTTTTTAATAAAAGTTAATTTGGATAGTAAAATAACTAAATTATTTAACAGAATAATTGAATTTGATAATGGGGTGCTTTTTGATTCTTATTCGTTAAAATAGAGAATTGTTTTCAATATTCTCAAAATAGGTGTCTATTTCTAAATCAGAAGAAGCTGCAGCTGCAACCGCCAGCTTATCACACAGCTCATTTTCAAAATGACCGGCATGCCCTTTGATCCAATGCATTTTAGGAGTATATTGATTGTAAAGAATAACAAACCTTTTCCAGAGATCGGGATTCTTCACATTTTTCCACCCTCTTTTTATCCAGCCGGAAATCCAGTTTTGGTTGATCGCGTCTGCTACATATTTGCTGTCTGTAAAAACATGGATATCATTTTCTGTTGACTTTAGCTTTTCCAGAGCCGTAATTACTGCCAGAAGCTCCATCCTGTTATTCGTTGTTTTACGGAATCCTTTAGAAAATGTTTTTTGATAGTTCTTTTCCGGAACACGCATGAGAATTCCATAACCTCCTTTTCCGGGATTTCCACTGCATGCTCCGTCTGTATAAATCTCAATTCTCAAAATTTCAGAAATTGTCTTTTCTTATCAGTTCAACATCATTAAAAAGGGAAGTCGTCATCATCATCAAAATCATTCATCGAAGATCCTGACAATTGGGAGTTGTCCGGAAGATCAAATGCTGCCCCCGGCTGAATGGTTGTTTTTATCTTATCAAAACCACTAGGTTCATTCGAATTAAAACCTGAGGGATAACCTGGGTTTCCACCCGTTGCTGCTTCGATATCTCCGAATTTTGCAAAATGTTTAAGGAAAGATAATCGTACATCGGCAGTAGCACCATTCCTGTGTTTTGCAATAATAAGCTCGGCCTGATTTTCAGTCGAAGTTTCCTGGCCTTCTTCATCATTATCCCAAACCGTGATCTTATAATATTCAGGTCTGAAGATGAAAGATACAATATCAGCATCTTGCTCAATCGCTCCTGATTCTCTAAGATCTGAAAGCTGAGGTCTTTTCCCCGGACGTGTTTCCACACTTCTTGAAAGCTGGGAAAGTGCAATAACAGGGACATTGAGTTCTTTTGCAATTGCTTTTAATGAACGCGAGATCATGGAGATTTCCTGTTCACGGTTTCCTGTCCCTTTTCCACCTCCTCCTGCGGTCATAAGCTGAAGGTAGTCGACCATGATAAGCTTTACACCATGCTGCATTACAAGTCTCCGGCATTTTGCCCGGAAATCGAATATAGAAAGTGATGGGGTTTCGTCAATGAAAAGCGGAGCGTTTTCCAGTTCGGATACATTGGAAAACAATCTTTGCCATTCTTCATCATCTAAGGTTCCCTTTCTTAATTTTTCAGATGAAATTCTGGTTTCAGAAGCAATCATCCTTGTGATAAGCTGAACAGATGCCATCTCGAGAGAGAACAGCACCATTGGGATTTTATATCCTACCGCAATATTTCGAGCCATGGAAAGAAGGAATGCTGTTTTTCCCATCGCAGGACGAGCCGCGATAATAATAAGGTCGGAATTTTGCCAGCCCCCGGTTTCTTTATCCACATCCCTAAATCCTGAGGGTACTCCGGAAAGTCCTTCTTTGTCTTTCAGGGATTTAATTGTATCGATAGCCTGCTTTACTAAAGAATTTGCAGTATCAAAGCCTTTTTTGATGGTCCCGTTGGTGATTTCAAAAAAAGATTGTTCTGCTTTATCCAGCAGCTCAAAAACATCCGTGGATTCTTTATATGAAGAGTCTATAACGTTTGCTGAAACATTAATCAGACTTCTCAAAATATATTTTTCTAGGATAACACGAACGTGATATTCTATGTGAGCTGAGGAGCTTACTCCCATGGTGAGATCAATAATATAATGATCCCCTCCTGCTGAATTTAATTTGTCTTCCTTTTTTAGGTCTTGTATAATAGTCATTAAGTCAACCGGATGGTTGGCTTCATATAATTTCAAAATGGTAGCAAATATCACCTGATGTCTGGGATCATAAAATACCTCCGGAGTAAGAAGGTCGATGGAATGGTCAAGACCTTTTTTATCAATTAAAAAAGTTCCTATAATCAATCTTTCAAAATCCACTGCATTAGGAGGCATTTTTCCATCTGCAATTGACAATTCTTTCGCAAAATTTCCATGCGTAAGAGATGATAATGTTTCTTTCTGCGCCATTGTGCAAAGATAGTTTATTTAAAAAAAAATTAAAAAATAGTAATCAACAAATTATTCTTAAGGGTTATTAAAATACCACCAATAAAAGATAAGCAATGTTAATAAAAAAATCACCTCGATTTTGAGGTGATTTTTTAAATTCTATTTATAATTTCAATTATTCTCTATTTTTTACCAATATCCATCCGCTATAATTCGTTTGAGTATTGTTTTTATCATTTTCATTCCAAGAAATGGTGTACCAATACGTTCCGGTAATCACTTTTTTACCGCCGGTAGTTCCATCCCATTTGTAGCCTCTCAGTTTATCAGCTTCGTACAATTTATTTCCATATCGGTCATAAACGATGAATACTAAATTTTTCTTGTATCCTAGCTCAGAGTAATCTACGTAATCATTTACATTATCTCCGTTAGGTGTGATGGCATTAATTAAGTTAGGAACTGTCACTTGAATATCAATCGGAGTACAATCAAAAGAATCCACTACGTATATTTTGTTTTCCCCTCTAGGAAGTCCGGTAAATACGTTAGAATCCTGCCAGTTGGTACCATCCAGTGAATATTTGTATGGTGGTGTTCCTCCTGAAACATTTACGGTAATTGTATTGTTTGTAATGTCTACACTGCTGATCACTGGTTGTTGGGAAGCCTTTACACTTACTTGCTGTACTGTATAGCAAATTCCTGTTTTAAGTTTTACCCAATAACTTCCTATCGCAACGTTTTGGATAGATTGTGTTGTTGCTCCTGTGCTCCACTCATATCCGTCAAAACCAGGCCCCGCATCCAATGTTGTAGTATCTTCAGGGCAAATTGTAACGTCTTTTAAAACCGCCGATTTTACCGGAGGAAGAACTTTAAGGGTGATTTTAGCAATAGCATAACACATATTTGCGCTGAATACCCTTACATAAACATTCCCATTGGCAGAAACATAAGCTGTAGGATTAGCAATTGGATTGGTTCCGCTTACCGCATCGGCCATGGTTGCATAAAATTTCTTCGTGATGGGCGCCTGGCTTGATACGTTAGCTGTTGTTAAGTCAAATTTTGCTGTTGTAATATTGGTGTCAATATAGCAGGATTCAATTTCTGCATCATTCACCACTACTACCGGAAAGAATTTCAAGGTGATTGCCGAGTCGTCTGAACAGTTTTCAGGTGTTGTTACTTTTACATATACTGTTTTTTCTCCTGAAACGTAAGCGGCAGGATTCATAATCTGGTTGGTTCCTGCATTTAAATCGTTCAATGTAGGATAATATTTTTTTGTCGCGGTACCAGAATATGTATTGGCCAACGTCAGGTTGAATGTTCCCGTCCCCGCACCATTATTATTACAAGCATAAATGGTATCGTCACTTGCCACAATGTTTCCCTGCCTGAATTTAAATTTCCCTGTCTGGAAACAGCCGTTAATCGGATTGTTAGGGTTATTCGGATCTGTATATTTTAATCGGTAGTAGTAGATCGTTGTAGCATCTACCATCGTAGGGCTTGGTAATGGGTTTGATCCCGTTATCGCATCATTTACATTATCATGATAAGTAACGGTAAAATTTGCATTTCCATTTAGAATCCCTGTTGTTAATGAGTTGAAGTCAAATGAAGTTGGCAAAGCACACTTCAGGATTTCATTTGGAGAATCCGGAGTAGGACCAGGTACCCCAGGTGTAATAAATGGATTCGGTGTTACTGCCGGATCATTAAATGCTGAAGTTAAAGTAGCTGTTCCACCCCATGTCATGGAAAAACCATGTGCTGTGTGTGAGTAATTATCAACAATCAAATAATAAGTTTCTCCGGCAACTACGTCCATATACGCACTCATAGCCTCATCAGTGTTTGTGCCGGTAAGTGTGAGACTTAAACCAGTTGGTCCGTCTGCAGGAGAATAATTACATCTGATTGGTGGGCTTAAAGCGCCACATGTTTGATTAGGACCATAAACACCAAAGTCATAGTCATCAGAATACTGATTAGGAGTAATAAGGAATGTTAAAGTTCCTGAAGTGGCTATGGTAAAAGAATACCAAACACTATAATGCTCGTCAGTGGCCAAACATCCCATTAAGTCTTCCTGAACATTACCATGACCACTAGGGGTGTAGGAAATATCAGAATTTCCACATACGGGAATTGCAGTGATACAGTCCGACTGTGAAAAATATATTTGATAAGTAAATAAAATAAAAAGAAGTAAGAATTTTCTCATTTTAAAATGAATTTAATGTAACAAAAATAGCGAAAATAACAAAATAATTGGATTATAGTTCGCTCGAATTAATAAAAACCACTTAAAAAAGCGGTTTTTATCAAAAAATATGACTATTCTCTGTTTTTTACCATAATCCAACTGGAGAATTTGATAGGTGTATTTTTCTTATCATTTTCATTCCATGTCACAGAATACCAGTAAGTCCCTGTTGAAACTTTTTTGCTTCCGTTGGTAGTACCATCCCATTTGTAACCATTCGTTTTGTCAGCCTGGAATATTTTTGCACCGTATCTGTCATAAATACTTAATATCAGGTTTTGCTTTCCTGCCAGTGCAGAATAATCAATCACATCATTCACACCATCATTATTAGGAGTGATCACATTGACTAAATTTGGAACAACCACATTGATGTCAATCGGTTCACAATCATAAGAATCCTTAACATAAATATGATTATCTCCTCTTGGTATATTATTGAATACATTAGAATCTTGCCAGTTGATATTATCCAATGAATATTTATATGGCGGAGTACCTCCGATTACATTTACAGTAATCGTATTTGTTGCTATATCAACATTGGATATAACAGGTTGCTCAGATGCATAAACTGTTACAGTTTGGTTGGTAGTACATTCCCCGGTTTTCAATTGTACTGAATAAGTACCAACAGTTACATTACTGATGGTTTGTGTCGTAGCACCTGTGCTCCATAAATACCCGTCAAATCCAGGTCCTGCATCCAGTGTAGTTGTGTCTTCCATACAGATTATTTTATCTGCAAGGACTGTAGATTTTACAGGAGGTAATACGATCAGATTTACTTTTGCAACAGTATAACAATTATTTGCATTGGTCACTTTGATATAAACCACACCATTCGGTGCAATGTACGGAGATGGCGTAGTGATTTCGTTGGTTCCGTTAACAGCGTCTGTCATGGATGGGTAATACTTTTTAGTAATACCCGGCTGTGTTGTTACGGAAGCAGCTGTAAGATTGAAAGATGCCGTTGAAGGATTCGATTCAATGAAACAAGATCTAAGGGTAGCCTCATTTACCACGACTACAGGATGGAATGCTAAGGTGATTTTTGCAGTAGTGGTACATCCGAATTGTGAAGTTACCAGAACGAAAACATTACCTCCTGCAGAATTATACTGATATGGATTCGTGATCTCATTGGTGCCTGCATTAAGGTCTGTAAGGGTAGGATAGTATTTTTTTGTCACGGTTGGGTCGGCAATTACAGCAGCAGTAGTCAGGTCAAATATAGCAGTACCCGTATTGTTGTTATTACATTCTGTTAATGTGACATCAGTCGCTGTGATAGCTCTTTGTATAAATTTAAATTTACCCGGAATCCTACACCTGTTGATCGCGCCTGAAGGGGCATTTGGATCGGAATAACTAATGGCGTAATAATAAATATCAGTAGTATTGACGGTTATAGGCGTTGTTATCGGATTATTACCTGTAATCGCATCGTTTGCGTTAGTATAATAAGTTACTATGAAGTTTGGGTTATTGTTTATAATTCCTGCAGATAATGAATTAAAATTAAAAACTGCCGGATTTGAACAGATAATAACCTCTCTCGGATCATTAGGTGTTGGTCCTGCGCTTCCTGGCTCCATAAACGGATAAGGTTGGAAAGCATTGTTGAAAGGGGAAACCAAAGTTGCAGTCCCTCCCCATGTTAATACGAAACCATTTGCAGTGGATAAGAAATTATCAACAACCATATAATAGGTTTGGCCAGCAACAACATTCATGTAAGAACAGAATGGCGGGCCTCCTCCATTTTCTGATGTTCCGGTTGCGGTCATATTTAAACCGGTAGGGCCATCGGCGCCGGAATAGTTACATCTTATGGGAAACCCAAGATTTGCACAAGTAACATTCGGTCCATAAACAGCCCAGTCGTAATCGTCAGCGAAAACGTTTGGATCGATATTAAATGTCAGGGTTCCTGATGTGGCAACCGTAAAAGTATACCAGATGGAATAATGTTCCATGCTTAGACAATCTCCCAACACTTCGTGGATGTCTCCAGGTCCTGTAGGGGTGAAAGAAATAGGTGTATTTCCGCAAACCTGAACATTTCCACCACAGTCAGAGCTGGATTGGGCAAAACTTATCTGAGATATAATTATCAGAAAAATAAGTAGAACTTTTTTCATTTTGATCAGTTTAAAATTTTAATTCTTATTTATTTGAAATTAACTGTCTGCCCCATGTTGGTGCAGCACTGCCCATAGAAGTTTTACTGTCGAATCCGTTTTTTGCTTTTTGCAGTAGTACATCAGCGTCAGCTTGGTTTCCTGATTTTTCTTTTATTCTCGCCTTTAGAATGGCAAGTCTTGGATTATTTGGAGAGGTAGCCTCAGCTTTTGCGACTGCCTGAGAAACAATTTCCATATCCTTTTGTGTGTCACCTGATGGACTCACCTGCATTTTCTGGAAATATAGCAATCCTAACAGAATATTAGCTTCGGCATTGTCCTGTTGAGCATTAAATGCCCCTTTTGCAAATTTTCTGGCGAGAGCGTTAGCGCCCGGAAGATCTTCATGCATGGTTTGATTTAGCTGAATCTCTGTTTTAAGATACATAGAAACTGCGGCATAATAATAAGCTTGCCATCTGTCATTCTTTTTGTATCCTGTGAATTTGGAAAATTTTTGGAAAAGGTTGTCGTAGTCGGCTTTTGTTTTAGCTGTATTTACTTGTGATATAGATTGTTGGAAGTCTTTTTCTGAGTAGGTTTGGGCGTTTACCCAAAAGCCAGCCAAGAAGAAGCCTGAAATTAGTAGAAATTTTTTCATAAGGGGGGATTTTGTACGACAAATATAAAAAATTATTAAATTTTAATTAATGTTTTTAAGTTTTATTTAATATAACGTGGAATATGTGTTTAATATTGCATTTTTCGTAGCTTAGGATTCGTACTTCCGACAAGTAAGGCAATAAGAACCGTCATACTTCCTCCGAATACTACCGAACGGACCACGCCCAGTAGTTTTGCAGATAACCCACTTTCAAATTGTCCCATTTCATTGCTGGACATGATAAAAATTGAATTAACACTGAGTACACGTCCCCTTATATGATCAGGTGTTTTCAATTGTACAATGGTTCCACGAATTACAACGGAAATACCATCCAGCATTCCACTCATCACTAAAAACATAAATGATAACCAGTATATATGAGAGAGTCCGAATCCTATAATACAAAGCCCGAATCCGGTAACCACACCAAGTAATATTTTTCCCTGATTTTTTCTCAGTGGAACAATGGAGAGAATGGTGATGATGCACATGGAGCCAATATCTGAGGCTGCATTAAGAAGCCCGAAACCTTCAGCTCCCACCTTTAATATGTCGGTAGCATAAACCGGGATCATGGCTACGGCACCTCCAAACAGTACGGCGAACATATCCAGACATAATGCTCCTAAGATTTCTTTAGTTTTGAAAATATACGAAATACCTTCCCTCATACTTTCCACAACATTAATATTCCCTTTTTTATATTCAGAAAATTGTTTTTTCAATTGCCAGAAAAATAACGAGGCGATAAAAATGAGCAGGATGATGACCACAAGAGTCCATTTTACGCCAAAAAAACCAATAAGGAAACCTCCTATGGCGTGACCACAAACAGAAGATATCAGAAATGTAGCTTGATTAAGGGTGACAGCATGAGGAAGATTCTCCTTTTTTACAATCTTAGGAATCATCGAGGGAACGATGGGACCAATAAACGCTCTTGCAATTCCCGTAAAAAAAATCACACTATAAATAAAATAGGTGATCTGATGCCCGCTAAAATGCATTTCAACATTGAAAAAAGCTGGAATAAGCAGGAGCCCGATGAGAAAAATATAAGCATAGTTGCAAATGAGCAAGAGTCGCTTTTTTTCATTCATATCAATTACGTGTCCTGCATATAGTGCGCAACTGACAGCCGGAATTACTTCCGAAAGACCAATTAATCCTATTGAGAAAGGATCTTTTGTTAACTGGTACACCCACCACCCCAATAAAGTGGCAAGCATTCTGAAGGCTAAAACAATGAAAAATCTTCCGGTAAGTAGATTTCTGAATTCAATATTTTCTAAGGTTTTTAAGGGAGTAAAGGAAATCATACGCAAAAGTAGCTCTAAATATTTATTTAGAGCTACTGAGAAGTTGATTTTTCAAATGATAAATCAAATGTATTTTGAAAGATAAAATCTATTTAGTCTGCCCTTGAAGCACTCACTACGATGGCCGCAGCCGCAGCTGCACCGATAAGCACTGCTCCTCCTGTTACCCTTGCTCTTGATCTGTCTTTTACGGCAGCAACATTGGATTTTGGAATAATTACTTCTGTACTGTCTTTTTTACCTGCTGTTCCTACGATATTATCACCCTGGATATTACGGAATAACATTTTTTGTTTTTTAGAACCGTCTTTCATAGTGACAATGTATATTCTTCCCGCTTCCAGATTAGAATAATTATTTTTTGAAATATCTTCACTGTACTTTGTAGTAGCACATGAAGAGATTAAAAATAAAGAGGTAAGTAAAGATGATTTTAAAAGTACAGATGCTTTCATTATTTTTATTTAGTTTTTCAAATTTATAATTTTTTTTGAATATTTGTTTTTGGAATTGAAAAAATGTAATTATAATTTGTAAATTTCCAATAAATCAGCAATTTTTCTGTCATTTGCCAATCTTGGTATTTTATTTTGTCCTCCCAGTTTGCCCTGAGATTTTGCATATTCCTGAAATGCATTTTTTTTCAGAAGCGTAATGTGCAGCTTTTGCAAGATGTTTCCTGAAATAAGATCATCATAGTAGGTGTTACGTTTGCGTAGCTGATTATCCAGTTCATCCTTGAAAAGTTGAAGGTTTACAGGTTCTTTTTCGAATTCGATCAACCATTCATGATATGGGAGTCCGTCAATGGGAGTTACCTGCGGAGCCAGATGGAACTCTGTAATCTGAGCGGGAAACTTTTCTAAAGTGGCTTTGATGGCTTCCTCTACTTCGTAAGCTATGACATGTTCTCCAAAAGCGGATGTAAAATGTTTTGTTCGCCCACTTACTAAGATCCGGTGAGGATTTTTGCTGATAAATCGCACAACATCCCCGATAGAGTAAGCCCACAGTCCGGAATTGGTTGTTAATATCAAAGCATAATCCTTATTTAGTTCAATATCCTTTAGTGTTAATCTTCGGGCATCCGGTTTCCCGTATTCCTCTAACGGAATGAATTCATAAAAAATACCATGATGGGTAAGAAGGAGTAGTCCTTCTTTGGTATAGCTATCCTGAAACGCAAAAAAGCCTTCTGAAGCAGGAAAGGTTTGGATGATATCAACCGGTCCGCCCAGAAGATCCTCCATTTTATCACGATACGGCTCATAGTTTACTCCTCCGGTAACAATAAGCTGAAGATTTGGAAAAAGTTGTTTGATCTTTTTACCATGCTTTTCAGTAAGCTTTTCAAAATACATGATGAGCCATGGCGGAATTCCCGATATCAGGGTCATATTTTCTTTCTCTGTTTCTTCTACAATTTTATCAACCTTGGTTTCCCAATCTTCAATGATATTCGTTTCCCAGCTTGGGAGACGATTTTTTTGCAGATAGTTAGGAATGTGGTGGGCTACAATGCCTGAGAGACGTCCTGTCTTTATTCCATACACTTCTTCAAGAACAGGGCTTCCCTGCAGGAAAATCATTTTTCCATTGACGAAATCAGCGTTTTTTTTCTGGGAAATATAATGGAATAATGCACTTTGAGCTGCTGCTACCTGAAAGGGCATTCCTTCTTTTGAAATGGGAATGTATTTTGATCCTGAAGTTGTTCCCGAGGTTTTGGCAAAGTATTGGGGAGTTTCCGGCCAAAGGATATTTGCTTGTCCTTTTTTTACCCGTTCGATGTAAGGCTTTAAATCTTCATAATCGGATACAGGTACTTTTTCCTGGAAGTCTTGTACAGACTGAATATTTTCGAATTGATGTTCTCTTCCAAAAAGAGTCTTTTTTGCAGTATCAATCAGTGATAAAAGCAATTTTTCCTGATCCTTTTCTGCATTCTTTTTGAATTCTTCGGCTTTTTGGACATGTTTTTTTGCCCAGGCCAGTGCTATATTTTTCTTTAGGAAGCTTAACATGGTTCAAATTTATAAATAACTAAATAATCTGAGAATACTTTTATGGAATATGAAATAAAAAAAAACCGATGATAGCCTCATCGGTTCTTCGAAATTTGATTATGAAAATAACAACTATATGTTGAGTTTATTTGTTGGCTTTATACCTTTTATCTGGTGTGCCGTCTTTTTTTAAATGTTTGTTTGCTTTGTATCTTTTATCAGGAGTTCCGTCCTTTTTCATTTTCATTCCATTTGACGTAGCAGCAGATTTAGTTTCAGTGGCTTTCAATGCTTTTGGCGCTTCCTGAGCTTTCAAAGTTTTCGGAGCCTGCTGAACAGTTTTAGTCGCAGTTGCCGGAGTTGTTTGTTGAGCAGTTGCAAGACCTAATCCTAAGATTAATGACATTGCGGTTAATAATTTTTTCATAGAATTACATTATTTTGGTTTTGTTGAGTAAAGGTATGCAAAAATCGTACAGATAGATCTAGTATATAGAAACTTAACTAAAGTTTATTACAGATTAAAAAAAGATTAAACGATCGCAGATATTAAAAGAAAAAACCTGTTTCTAAAAAGAAACAGGCCTGTTAAAAAAAAATAATTATTAGCGTGTACAATTGGCTGTCCACGTTTTGCCATCTTTAAGATAAAGGATCTTTAATTCATTATTATCAATCCTTATATAAGAGGTTGCGCTAGAGCCAATCATAACTAAACTATTATCACCTTTTTGCTCAAACTCTATTCCATTAAGAGCAGGAATGTCATTTGAAAATGCAAAATTATACTTTGTACCGCTGGCGATTTTTGTTACAAATACACTACCGTCATTGGTGCTTGTATTTGTTGAACCACCGTCGTTATAAGATACGCTTCCACGGTATGTGCCTGCGAAGAAATCATTGTTTGCAGGATCATCATCCCTGCTACATGATGCTATAGTGACTGCTGCAAAAAATGTCACCATAAAAATGCCCAGAATTTTAATTGCTTTTTTCATAATACTATTTTTAGTGTTGTTATATTCGTATGAATGAAGTTTTCAAACACTGTGCCATGAAGTAAAAAGGTTAGTTTTTTAACTTTTAATTAGAGTTTTTAGTAAAAAGATGCTATTTAGATTATCGTTGGTGGATTATTTTGATTTTTAAATAATTTGCTATTTTATTGTGTTGGAAAAAATATAGCTACCTTTGTTCTAAATTGATGAACGGTTTCGGAGAACTCCCGAAATCGATTTTGTCGTTTATACCGTTATTACTTATGCAGTTAAAACCTATTCATGAAAAATTTCTTCCGGATTTACTACAAAAAGAATTTGGCAAAGAAATTTTCACACAACTGGAAGCGAATCAACACATCTCGGTAAAAGGGAATGCAGGATCTTCCACTTCTGTTTTTGTGGCAGAGCTTTTCCTGACCCAAAAGAAGAATATTCTTTACATTATAGATGATAAGGAAGATGCTCTTTATGCTAATACGGAAATGGAAGACCTGTTGGGTAAAGACAAGGTTCTTTATTTTCCTGCAACTCATCTTGAACCCTATCAGGTTGAAAAAACTCAGAATGCAAATCTTGTTTTAAGAACAGAGGTTTTAAATAAAATAAATTCCGGGAAATCTCCAAAAGTAATTGTAGCATATGCCGGGGCTTTATCAGAGAAAGTTCTGAAAAAAGAAGATTTTAAAGCAATTTCACATCATATCAAAGTAGGAGATCAGCTCGATTTTGATTTTGTGGATGAATTGCTTTCCCATTATCAGTTTCAGCAGGCAGATTTTGTATCCGAGCCAGGAGAGTTTTCAGTAAGAGGAGGAATTGTAGATGTTTTTTCTTACTCTAATGAAAAGCCTTATAGAATCACTTTTTTTGGTAATGAGGTGGAAAGCATCAAAACTTTTGACATCGAAACGCAGCTGTCGGTAGATAAGATAAAAGAATTTCAGCTTGTTTCAAATATGAACTTTTCGGTTTCTGGCAGCCGGGTTTCCTTACTTCAGCTTCTGCCGAAAGAGAGTTTTGTGATTTCGAAAAATGGAGTGGTAGGATTGCAAAAAATAAGATCATTCTATGAGAAGTCGTTGGAAAAGTATGAATCTTTAAGTAAAGATATTGCCCACAGGACCCCTGATGAATTGTTTATTTCCGATCAGGAGTTTTTATTTGATTACAAGAAGTTCAAAACAATTGATTTCAGTAGTGTTGCTATTGAAGGGCTTAACACTTATGAGATTAGTATAGAGCAAACTTCCCAGCCTTCTTTTCATAAAAATTTTGAATTATTAATTCAGGATCTGGAAGAGAAGCAGAATGACGGTTTCGATACCTGGATTTCGTTTTCAACAGAAAAACAAAGAGAACGACTGGAGTCAATTTTTGAAGAACTTGAACATCAAATGATCTTCAAAAGCTTTAAATCTGAACTTCATGAAGGTTTTGTTGATAATAACCATAAAATATCTGTGTATACCGATCATCAGATATTTGACCGTTATCAAAGATATAAGGCTAAAAATACTTTTGCTAAATCTGAGCAGCTTACCCTCAAGGATCTTATGTCTCTTAAAGTCGGGGATTATATTGCCCATATCGATCATGGGATCGGTAAATTTATGGGATTGGTAAAAGTTAATAATGATGGGAAAATTCAGGAATGTTTTAAACTTACCTATAAAAATGGAGATTTACTTTACGTAAGTATTCATTCACTTCATAAAATATCAAAATATAACGGGCCTGATGGCAAAGAAGTTGTTCTGAGTAAATTAGGATCTCCGGCATGGAAGTCTTTAAAGCAAAAAACAAAAGCAAAAGTAAAGCAGATCGCTTTTGATCTTATCAAACTTTATGCACAAAGAAAAACCGCTCAAGGTTTTGCTTATACCCCGGATTCTTATTTACAAAATGAATTGGAAGCCAGTTTTATTTATGAAGATACTCCGGATCAGGAAAAAGCAACGATTGATGTGAAGGCGGATATGGAGGCAAGTACTGTGATGGATCGTCTGGTGTGTGGAGATGTAGGTTTTGGTAAAACAGAAGTTGCAATAAGGGCTGCGTTTAAGGCAGCAACAGATGGCAAACAGGTTGCGGTTTTAGTTCCAACGACAATTCTTGCATTTCAGCATTACAGAAGCTTTAAGGAAAGGCTGAAAGATTTTCCGGTGAATGTTTCATACATCAATAGATTCAGGTCAGCAAAACAAAAATCGGAAGCTTTAGAAGGATTAAAAAATGGTAAAGTAGATATCATCATAGGAACGCATCAGCTTGCCAGCAATAGTGTTAAGTTTAAAGATTTAGGCTTGTTGATTATTGATGAAGAGCATAAGTTTGGAGTATCCGTAAAAGATAAGTTGAAAACGCTTAAAAGCAATGTGGATACACTTACACTGACAGCGACACCTATTCCGAGGACTTTGCAGTTCTCCCTGATGGCTGCAAGAGATTTATCTGTCATCAAAACACCACCGCCTAACAGGCAGCCGGTAGACACTCAGATTATCGGGTTTAATGAAGAGATTCTTCGTGATGCCGTTTCGTATGAATTACAAAGAGACGGACAGGTCTATTTTATCAACAACCGGATTGAAAATTTAAAAGATATTGCCGGACTCATCCAGAGATTGGTTCCGGACGCCAGGGTTATTACCGGTCATGGCCAAATGGAAGGGAAGCAGCTGGAGCGGAATGTCCTTGATTTTATGGAGGGCAAATATGATGTATTGGTCTCAACAACCATTGTGGAAAGTGGGGTAGATGTTCCGAATGCCAATACGATATTTATCAATGATGCTCAAAGGTTTGGTATGGCAGATCTCCACCAGATGAGGGGAAGGGTTGGACGAAGTAACAGGAAAGCTTTCTGTTATCTGATCACTCCTCCTTATGATATGATGACTTCTGATGCGAGAAAGAGATTGGAAGCTATTGAACAGTTTTCAGATCTTGGAAGTGGATTCCAGATTGCCATGAAAGATCTGGAAATCCGTGGCGCAGGAGATTTGTTAGGTGCTGAGCAAAGTGGATTTATTAATGAAATGGGATTTGAAACATACCAGAAGCTGATGCAGGAAGCTTTGGAGGAGTTAAAAGATGATGAAGATTTTGAAAACCTGTTTGACAATGAAGAGGACAGGCAGAAACTTTTTAAATCTGTAAAGGAAGTGAATATAGATACCGACCTGGAGCTCATGCTTCCTGATTTCTATATCTCTAATACAGAAGAGAGGTTATTGCTGTATCAGAAGATTGCAGAAATTGATAATGAAAAAGATCTTCAGAAATTTGAATCCGAATTGATAGACCGTTTTGGGCCTTTACCGGAGGAAGCTGTTAATCTTTTAAAAAGTGTGTCTTTAAAATGGCTCGCTGCAGACATTGGATTTGAAAAAATAGTTATGAAGAATGGTGTGTTTTTAGGGTATTTTCCAGGTAATCCTCAAGATAAGTTTTATCAGACAGAAAAATTCAGAAACATTATCAATTACCTTACTCAAAATCCTTCGGAGGCTCAATTAAAAGAAAAAATAGGAAAAGAAGGGAATAATTTAATGATGAGAAAAGATAAGGTGAAAAATGTAGATGAAGTAAATATTTTGTTGAGGTCTATATTGCAGCTATAGCCCTGTTTTAAAGATAATTCTACTTTTCGTTACGAAGAATTCTATTAATACATAGGCATATTTCTATGGTATAAATAATTAAACTATAGGGTTTTATATTAAAATTGTGTACCTTTGTGCCGCTTATTATGAAAAAAACTATGTATTACTGCATAGCAGGGCTTTGCTCTGTCTATGCTCACGCGCAGGTGGGAATTGACACTAATTCACCAAATTCGACTCTCGATGTAAACGGGAAAACCACCTTAAGAAAAGAATTAAGAGTGGGAGGTACTCCTACTCAAGTTGGAAATGCCGGACTAAACGGACAAGTTTTAGTTTCGCAGGGAGAAAATCTACCTCCTGTATGGAAATCAATCAACGTATCTTTTATGGAAGAAGGACAGTACAAATTAATTAACTCGTACTTGTCTCTGGATCAAAAAGGAATTACCAGTCTATCTAATGGTGTGGCAGGTGATATGATCTATACCAATGTTGTTGGGGATAATATAACCGATACCAGCAAGGGTAAATGGGTAAAGATTGAAGGCCTTGAAAATAATTTTACAGTTAAAAATCCTAAAAACAGGATTACTTATCAATTCCAGACAGGGATTGAATTGAAAGCTCCCGTGGCTACTACTTCCCAGAATATAAGCTTTACATGCGGAGTATTCAGAGGAGGTAAGCTTGTTGCTGTTCGTCCTGATAAGGTCTCTTCTACAAATAATACAGACAAAGGAGGATTTCAGGATTATATTTTTACACTGAATTACACTGAGCAAAACGTTCCCCTTGGTGCTCAGAAAATTGAAGTGGCTTGTAGAAAAATTGAGTCTTCTGATGTGAACAGCCAATTTTCGATTGGACGTAACATTTCGAATTCCAATACAGTTTCTAATGCCTTTACTTTAGAATCGGATCTAAAGATTGATATTATTGAATACGTAACCTACAAAGCCAACTAATTATGAAAAATATATTATCGCTTCTATTCTTATCAATCGGACTTTCTGTTTCTGCGCAGATAGGAATAAAAACAGTAACTCCAAGAGCAAAACTTGATGTAAACGGAGATATTAACCTTCGTAATAAACTGGTTGTTTTAAATACAACAGACAATAGCCTCGTTCAGGGGACAAATGGCCAGATATTGGTTTCACAGGGAGAAAATTATCCTCCGATTTGGAAAACACTTAGAATTCCTGAATATGAACCTAATCAGTTTTACCTGATCTTTAATAACTCTTTTTCAGATAGAACAGGTGTTACTTTTACTGGAACTGAGGAATCTTCTACAAGATCTACACGATCTACGAGCTTTGTAAAAGGGAGCGACTTCAGCACTTTTAATAACTTTAAAAAGATCAATGCTTTATCTCAGCCGTTCCAGGTATACAGTACGGATAGTAAAACGTATTTTCAGTTTGAAACTGTAATTCATACGAATTTCCCTGCTAATGGTGCTACAGATACTTCGATTGATTATGCTTGCGGAATCTTTGTAGATAATAAATTGGTGAACCTAAGACAAGGTAATATTAAAGCAAGTACTGCAAGTAATACCTTTTTAACTCACAATCAAATCGGAATTGCTTCGAATCTTACAAAAGGAACTCATACTGTAAGTGTGGCTTGTTCAAGATTGCAGTCATATAATACGAATAATGCTACTTTGGGAATAGGAATCAATGTGGCAACCAATATCGATAGCTTTATTGCCCAGTCTTCTCTTAAAGTGGACGTTTACGAAATCCCTCAAGTCTTTAACACCATTTTAAATTAAATCATGAAAAAAATATTTTTAATAACATTATTATTAGGTGTTGGTTTGTCTAAAGCTCAAGTGGGAATCAATACTAACACACCTGTAAACACATTAGATATTAATGGAGATGTCAATGTAAATAAAGAATTGAGAACAGGAGGGACTAATACCGTAAAAGGGAACGCAGGAAATGCCGGAGAGATTTTTCATAACAATTCCGATTTGGTTAGTAACGATTGGAAAAGTATAAAGATTGCAGATGGACAGGGAAGTATGGCTTTGTTTTCCATCAATACGGTTTCTGATAAAGTAGGTGCTACTTTTTCAGGGGCAAACGGTTCTACATCACCTTATGCAGAAAATGCGGCACTGGATGCTACTTGGACTGTTCTGACAGGAGCTGTTGATACTTTTTCTATTACTAATGCAACGAATAAAGTAGTGTTTACTTTTCAGACAACGACACAAAAAACGGCTAATGCAAATTCTTCAATAAGTTATGCTTGCGGAATTTTTGTGAACAATACGCTTAAGGCTGTGAGAACAGACGTTTTGGTTGGAGGTGATGGTACAAATAAGATTTTCAATCTTAATGCTACACTTACTAACCTTACTCCTCAGAATAACTATAGCGTTAAAGCAGCATGTACTAAAAGAAACCTGAACTCCGGAACTTTAGGAACAGGAAAAGCTGTAAATACAACTTATTTAAATGATGATATGGCACAATCAGTACTTACTACTCAGGTACTGCAACCTTACTAATCATTAATTTTATCGATAAAAAAACAAAAAAACTAAAAGCGGGTCTTTTAGTTTTTTTGTTTTATAGCACAACTTACTTATAAGTAAATAGCTCATCTAAAGATATAGTCTACAGTGAAATATGTTTTTTTACCCAACTTTTCTCTTCAGAATATCTAAAGTACAAGAAAACCTGCTTATTTGATTGTTAGTTTTCTTATAATATAAATAAATATATGCTTTTTGTTTAAAAAAAAATTATATTTGTGAAAAAATAAATAATCCCCTTGGAAATGAAACAACTTTTCTATTTTATTTTACTGTTTGCTGGTTTTTCTTCCATTCATTCGTGTAAAGATCTTATTGATGAAGACGGAAATCCACTTGTTGATTTACATAACAATACCGGACTGACAGGGCCGAGAGCTTTGTATAGAGAAATTACGGATGCTGATACCATTGCAGAGTATCATTACAGTGGGCTGCTTTTATCCCGTGTGCTTACAGATAGTGCTTCTATTACAGATATTATGTATAGCGGAGATAAGGTAAGCAAGATTGATTTCAGAGGTTTTCTTGATTTAGATAATAATGGAAAATTAGATAAGGATAGTGTTTCGTATTCTCAGATTTTCACTTATGGTGTATCGGGAAAAATAGACAAGGTATCTGAAAGCCGTTCAGTGTTCAGGAGAACACCTCCGGTTATTCCGGGAGATCCTCCAGGTCCTCAAACTCTTTTCAGAAAAACCAAGACTCTTTATAATTTGAAATATGCAGCTTCAACAAGCAAGCTTGACAGTATTATCATGAGATCAGGAGAGGATGTTTCAGGAGTTCCGTTTGTTTACAAAAACTATTCAAGAACTGGGTATACTTATTTAGGGGATAATGTAAGTAAAGTAGTAAGACATTATGGCCCGATGAGTAATGACGTATTTGGCGCACCAACAGGTAAACTGGGTTATGATTATGCGAACTTTGACACTCAGATAAGTGCATATACATTGCTTCCTTTTGCTTATAAAATATCTGTGATCCTTTCTACAGAAATGAATGATAAGAGAAGTCTGATCCTATCTCCAAACAGTCCTAAGAGAATGGCGATAACGGATCTTACGACACCAATTCCTGTTCCGGCAGTGTTCAGTACAGATTATCATTACGATCCACAGACTTACGTAACAAAAGGGTATGGAATAAATTATATCTACAAGCCTTTATAAAATTTTTTTAACAATAGATCAACTCAATTCTTTAACGGATTGAGTTTTTTTATTTTTTATCCCTTAATTTTGCAAAAAATTTCAAATGAAATATTTAATAGTCGGACTTGGTAACAAGGGTGCGGAATATGAAAATACACGTCATAATATAGGATTCAAGGTTGCAGAAAAAATAGCAGAAAGTCTTGAAGCTTCATTTAATACAACCAATTTCGGATGGATGGCAGAAGGGAAATATAAGGGCAGGAAAGTCTTTATTTTAAAACCGGACACTTATATGAATCTTTCTGGTAATGCTGTAAAATACTGGATGCAGAAAGAAAATATCCCTCTGGAAAATATATTAATTATTACGGATGATCTGGTACTTCCTTTCGGGACATTAAGAATGAAAATGAAAGGATCTGATGCGGGACACAACGGTTTAAAAAATATTAATGAAGTTCTGAAGACACAGAATTACGCACGGCTTCGCTTTGGAATTTCTGCGGACTTTACTGAAGGGAGACAGGTAGATTATGTTTTGGGTACGTGGAATGAAGAGGAAAGAGAAAAATTGCCAGAAAGAATTGAACAATTTTCAAAGGCCTGCCTTTCATTTGTTTTTGCGGGCATTAATAATACAATGTCAGCTTTCAACGGGAAATAAATCAGATTTTACATAAAACAATAAACCTCCGTCAGGAGGTTTTATTATTTAGCAACAACAATATCCTTTACAATTTTCTTTTCAAAAAAATTCCTTTCACTGGTTGTAAAACGGTAATTATGCTCCTGTTCAAAAAACTCTATTGGAGTTGTGGGAGAGTTATCGGGTTTCCATTTAATAATAATTGTGGGTTCCTGAGCGGAGTTGATATCGCTTTCTGAAAACCTGAATGTTGTATTTAACAAAGGACTACCGGGATTTTCATTAATATCTGATTTTGCTTTTTTAGGTTGTAACTGGGAAAGGTCTTTTAGTAGTAGTGAAAAAGGTTTACCAATGTATTTTTCTTTGTTTGTTTCAAATTTTTTAAGATAAGCGAGGGTATCTGTAACTTGCTTTTGTGCTTTTAAAGATCCACTCAATATTACTAAAATTCCAATCAGAATGAAGTTTTCCTGTAGTTTCATAAGTTTGTCTGCAACATTAATTTTTACGCATCAAATGTAAGGAAAAATTGAGCCTTGAAAATTCTTACGCTTAAAATAAAAGAACCACCGGGGTGCGATGGTTCTTTATTGTGAATTTAAAAATTAATTAATCTAAACTATTACATAGTAATATCTGAATACTATAACCAGGTTACAGCACCTGTTTCAACATCGTAGTTCGCTCCAACGATTTTGATTTTACCTTCATTTTCAAGGTTTCTAAGCGTTGAACTTTGTTTACGGATGTCTTCGATAGCATTTTTTACATTCTGATGATTCAGTCTTTCTAATAATGAACTGTTTTTTGATGAACGTTCTTCATTCTCTTCAATCACTTCATTGATGATCGGATCAAAATGGTTAATCAGGTGGTTCAGGTTATCCATTCCCATTCCTTCGATTTGTGCGGCATCAAGTCCTCCTTTTAAGGCACCACATTTGGTATGCCCTAAAACAACGATAAGTTTGGAACCTGCAACATTACAACCGAACTCCATTGATCCCAGAATATCCTGATTTACAAAGTTACCGGCAATTCTGATGCTGAAAACATCACCCAATCCCTGGTCAAAGATTAGCTCTGCTGAGGTACGGCTGTCTATACAGCTTAAAACAACTGCAAAAGGCCACTGTCCTTCACGGGTAGCATTTACCTGTTCCAAAAGGTCTCTGTTAGCCTTTAAGTTGTTTACAAATCTTTGGTTTCCTTCTTTTAAAAACTCTAAAGCTTTCTCGGGAGTAATCGTTGATTGGGTTTCGTACGTATGTGCTTTCATATAATTTAATGGTTTTTTCAAATTTTAAAGTTAAAAAATAATTGTTGATAAATGAGCTTACATAGCTCTTCTGTGTGTAACCAGTATGTGTGAATCTTCATTTTTTTCGTAATCTCTGTACGAGGTTTTGAAGCCCAGAAGCTCTACCGTTATATCCTCTTCTTTTGCGCGGATGTTGGCAAAATCCTGGATCATTTCTAAAACGTCTGTCGCTATATATGAAGTATCCCTGGCATCGATGGTTACTGCAGAATTAGGTTTTATATTTTTAAGTGTTTTTTTGATGGCTGCTTTGTTTAAAAAAGAAACTTCTTCAGCCAGTTTGATATTGATTTCGTCTGCATCATCCAGATTCTCCCTGCTAAGGTAATACGCTCTTTTCATATTTCCCTGAAGGATGTAGAAAATGGAAATGGCAAGACCTATTCCAACCCCTTTTAACAAGTCTGTTGCCACAACAGCTATAACTGTTGCTAAAAAAGGGATAAACTGAAATTTTCCCAAATGCCAGAAATGTTTGAATGTAGCCGGTTTTGCTAATTTATAACCTACTAAAATTAATACGGCGGCTAATGTTGCCAATGGTATTAAATTGAGTAGAAATGGTATGGTCAGTACGCATACCAGAAGCAGAACACCGTGAATCATTGCTGAGAGTTTTGATGTTGCCCCTGCATTAGCATTTGCCGAGCTTCTTACAACAACGGAGGTCATAGGTAATCCGCCGATAAATGAGCTGACAAGGTTTCCGATTCCCTGTGCTTTAAGTTCTAAATTGGTATCTGTTATTCTTCTCTGTCTGTCCAGCCTGTCAGATGCTTCAATACAAAGCAAGGTCTCAATGGAGGCAACAATAGCGATCGTTGCACCCGCGATCCATACTTTGGGATTTGTAAATCCGGTAAAATCCGGTAATAAGATTAAATTTTTAAAATCATCAATGGATTTTGGAACAGGTAATGAAACCAAGTGTTCTGTTTTTATGGCCAGTGGGCTTCCAGTCATTTTAAAAGTTTCATTTAATAGGATTCCTGTAACTACGGCAACCAATGCTCCAGGAAGCATCTTCATTCTCCTAAGTGCGGGAACTTTATCCCAAAGCAGAAGAATGCTCACTGATACTACTGTTACAAGAACGGCTCCCGGATGTATGGCTCCGAAAAGTTCGGTAAAGTAATTAAAGTTTAAGCCATTGTCGAAAATAGATTCATGTCCTTCGTAGTCTTTATCGAATCCTAATGCATGAGGAATCTGCTTTAGGATAATAATAATTCCTATTGCCGCAAGCATTCCCTCAATTACATTATTAGGGAAGTAGTTGGAAATACTTCCAGCTCTTGCAAACCCTAAAATCAATTGAATAAATCCTGCAATAATTCCTGCACAAAGAAACAATTCAAAGGCGCCAAGATCTGTAATGGCTGTTAAAACAATTGCTGTTAAACCAGCTGCAGGGCCGGAAACAGAAATGTTTGAATTACTTATTGTTCCTACGACCAGGCCACCTACGATACCGGCGATAATTCCGGATAAAGGAGGTGCACCTGATGCTAAAGCAATTCCTAAACAAAGAGGAAGTGCTACTAAGAATACCACGAGTCCTGAAGGGAAATTTTCCTTGATTCCTCCTATTAATGATGTCTTTTTCATGATGTGAAGCTGTGAGATATAACCAGCATATTTGTCTTTAAATAAGCTAGTTATAAAGATTGAAAATTTAATTTTTAAAGCACGTATGTATTCATTATCAAAAAAGTTGATAAGGAATAGGTATCAAAAAACTCTAACTATAAAAATTAAGCTTCGGGAGGCGGAGAAAATATGGTTAATAAGGGAGACAGGTGAAAATCATCATCCACCAATACAAAAGATCTGTCTTTTACGTCCGGTTCAAAGAACTTGAGATAATCAAATACATCTAATGTTTTAGGAAGTGTTTTTTCGTACACTGTAAAAGAAGTAGGATGGGAGTGTGGTTCTTCTTCATTGACTATTATATTGGTTCTCAGTAAATCCCAGCCCGCTACTGCAGCAATGCTCGGCAAGGCTGTAAAGTTTAGGAAAACCGTCAATACAATAATACTCCAGAATTTCATTTCATTCTTTTTTGGAAAAACTATTTTGTTTTTCTATTCATGACCCAGTCTGATTCGGTTAGATTATATATTTTCTGGATGTCTTTCAAAACCTTTTCAAAGTCAATCTCCAGATCTATAATTTTTCCGGTTCGAAGGTCGAAAACCCAGCCATGAACTATAGGATACTCTTCTAATATGTATCTCTCCTGAACACAAGCCATTTTGATTACGTTGATACATTGCTCCTGAACATTAAGTTCTACAAGCCTGTCATAACGTTTTCCTTCATCCTGAATTGAATCCAGTTCAGTCTGGTGTAATCTGTAAACATCGCGAATATTTCTAAGCCATGGATTTAATAATCCTAAATCCTGAGGAGTCATCGCTGCTTTTACTCCACCACAGTTATAATGCCCGCAAACAATAATGTGTTTTACTTTTAAGTGTTCTACTGCATATTGAATAACCGCTGTAGAACTCATATCCAAAGTATTTACAACATTGGCAATGTTTCTGTGGACAAAAACTTCTCCAGGTTTAGCTCCCATTAATTCTTCAGCTGTCGCCCTACTGTCCGAGCATCCTATATATAGGTAGTCCGGATGTTGGGTTTTGGCTAATTCTTCAAAGAAAGCCGGATCCTGTGAAATTTTGGATTCGACCCATTTTTTGTTGTTTTCAAAAATAACTTCGTACGATTGGGACATAAAATAAATTTTTAAGGTTTATAATTATTCATTTCGTTTAAATTATTTTCAAATCCAATAGATCAAATCAATAATTATGCAAAAATATAATTTTTGATGAAAAGTTGATCTCTTTTAACAAAGTTTAATATTAAAATATGCTTAAAATCATACATCTGCTTTAAAACCAAGCATTATATCTTATTTTTAATACCAATTATTGACTTTTTCAAAATTTAAACGGAACAAAAATCTAAATAAAAATACGAACAATTAGACAGAATGTGTGGATTTAAGAATTAAAATATTCTTAAATGCTTAAAACATGCTTTTCAGCAAGGCGGAAATTTTATACTTTGTTATTGATATATCCTTCCGTAGCATCTTCTTTGGGATATATTTTTCCAGGATTACCAACAACTACAGAATTGGAAGGAATATCAAAGTTAACATAGGAGTTGGGTGCAATTAGTACATTGTCTCCAATAGTAATTCCACCTACGATTACAGCGTTAGCGCCTATCCATACTTCATTTCCAATAGTCGGAATTCCAGTGTTTTTCCCCCGGTTTTGCTGGCCAATGGTTACACCTTGAGCAATGTTACAATTAATTCCGATCTTAGTTTTAGGATTAATGACCAAACTTCCCCAATGTCCTAAGTAGAACCCTTCTCCAATTTGGGTTTCCGGATAGATCTGAAACCCATACTTTATCTGGTGGTGCCTTAATACAAATCTCCAGAATGCTCCGGCAAGGGATTTCTTTTTGTAGGATTGGGCTTTTCTAAGTATATAAATAAAATGGAGGTTGGGGTTTACACATTTAGCCCACATCTCAAATTTAGAAAGCCATTTTCCATTTTCGCGGTAGAAGTCTTTTTGGATAGTAGTATATTGATCTGGCATATAAATTATATGTAGGGTTAGAAAGATAAATTTATTTATAACTCATCTAAAATACGGGTTATTTTCTGTACGGAATTTTTAAGGTTAAAAGGCATAAGGTAATTATTCAAAGCCTCTTTATATTGTAGAAAAGTATCTGGATGTAATAAAGCCTGCTTCATTCCGGAGTAGATGCCTTCTTCGGAATTGTCTACGATCATACCAAGTTCTCCGTTGTTCAACATTTCCTTTACCCCGGAAACATCTGTAGCAATAATTTTCTTTTTTAAAGTTATGGCCTCAAATAAAACCGTTGGAAAACCTTCATATCTTGAACTTAAAATATAAAAGTCGGCACTTTTGAAGTAGGGATAAGGGTTGTCCGTAAATCCTAGCATGGTAGCCGTTTCATCTATTCCAAGTTCCGATTTCAATTTTTTGATGTTTTCAAAATCATATCCGTCTCCGATAATTAAAACCCTATGTTTTAAGCCTTCATCAATAAGTTTTTGGTGAACTTTTAAAAGTCTGTCAAATCCTTTTTGTGGAAATACGGTTCCCACGGAAACAAAAGTGGGTACAGACGAATCAAAGCTGTAATCATCAATTGATTTTTCTGCTTTTTGTAGAATTTCCTCTGTGTCAAGAGGGTTGTAGATCTTAATAATTTTGTGTTTCTCCGATTCATTTTTTGCTGCCTTATAAAATAGCTGTTCAATCTTTTCAGAAATAACCAGTATTTTATCAAATCCGAAAAATTTACGGATTTCATCATGGGTATATCCTTTGACTTGTGATAAATCATTATGGATCCAGACGATTTTTTTAGATGATTGAAGAGGAGAATTTAGAATTTCATCCCGCATTCCGTGGATAGCGGCAAACTCAATGTCGTATTTTTTATTTTTTAATTTGCCATTGTAAAGAAGAGACGGAAATCGGTTTAGTGATTTCTGATAAATAACACGGATTGCTTTTTTAGGAATATCCTGTATGCGGTTTGTAGTGATCATTTCACCTTTATTAAGGTAAATGACATTGATCCAATCCGGGACTTCCGGTAAATATTTTCCAGAGTATAAGTTTAAGAGTAAATCAACTTCATAGCGATCAGAAGGTAAATTTTTTAGAAAAGTTACAAGTACTTTTTCTGCGCCGCCGTGACGTAGGGAACCAATTCTGATAAGGATCTTTTTCTTAGGCACTATTTCGAAGTTTTGAACTTTTGAGGTAAATTCAATTTCAGCCACTGGTTAAGCTCTTTTCTATTCTTTTCAAGATGGATAGGATAGTCAATCGTGGTTTTTTTTAGAATATCAGCATAATCTTCTATTTCGCAAACATATTTGGCGGGATTTCCTGCGTAGACAGTATGTTCAGGCATTGATTCGGACAAAACTGAATTAGCTCCGAGAACACAATTATCTCCTATCTCAACATTTTGTAATATTACCGAATTGCTACCGATGGCACAGTTTTTCCCAACTTTTATCCATCCGAAATTTCTTACCTCTTCATAGCCTTCCAGCTTCCTGATATTGGCAGTAGCTCCTGAATGGGTTACAAACGTTACCCCAGAGGCAATTCTTGTATCATCTCCAATTTCCACGAGAAATGGTTCGGAGCCAAAGGAAACATTATTTCGTACCACTACATTCTTTCCTAGTTTTAGCCCGCTGTTTTTGCATATTTTAAGGTAAACGGAATGTTGGAAATCCTGAGTAAGGGTAGATATTTTATTAATAATCTTATATATCATCATAGTAAAACAAAGTTAGAAATTATTTTATAAATTTGTCCCTCCAAATATATAACACAATGAAGATCGAACATTTTTGCGAACTGCTTCAGCAAGAACTTAACGAAAAAACTACAATAACTGCGGATACTCATTTTAAGGAATTAGAAAGTTATGGATCTCTGTCAGCAGTTTTGGTTATGCAGTTGGTTGAAAATCAATTTGGCGTAAGCCTTAATCCAAGATCTTTCAGAAGTATTAATACTATAAAAGATTTAACGGAGGCCATAGGAAAAGAGAAGTTCGACTAGTCTTTTAAATTCTTTTTCAGAATAACCTTTTTGATACTGGGGTAAATTTTATTTTCCTGAGTGTCTATTTCCATTGTTTCATATTCGGAAAATCCAAATTTAGCATAGTATTGTATAAGGTGCGGGCTGCTTTCGAGTACATCTATGTAAAGTTCATCAGTAAGATTTTTCATCTCCGAAATGATGTGCTTTAATAAAAATTCCGCCACTCCTTTTCCTCTGAAGAGATCATCTACAAAAACATATTGGATCAGGTATTTGTTTTCAGAATAACTTTTGGTCTCAGGTAAGTTTTTTGCCTTATTTATGAATGAAGATAAATGATCACCTTTCAGATGAATGGGAAATAATTCACTTTTATTCTGATAGTAATTGACATTGGTAAGGATCAGTGCACAGCATCCTGCGGCTATCCCATCCACTTCTGCTATGGTATATGTATTCAGAGATAATTCAGTATCGAAGTTCTCATCATCTAAAAAAAATTGATTAAGATATTCTTTAGTCGTATCAATGTCGGTTCCGAAAATATTGCTGAAAGTATCAGACAGTGATATTGGGTGGGTCTCAATGGCTAATATTCCTTTTATGATCAAGGGAATGTCATCTTTTGTGGCTTTTCTGATGCTGATCATAACAAAGTCTTTTTTAATTCGTTTCGGTCTATTTTTCCGGATGTATTGACCGGAAACTTTTCGAGTTTAATGATTTTTGAAGGAATACAATATTCCGGAAGATTATCTTTCAGGTGAGAAAGAATTAAATCCTCATCGGCACTTGGCTCATTGATAAACAAGACGAGAATATCATTATTGTTTTTGTCCTTGTGAATAACAGCAACACTGATTGCATTTTCCAGTTTTTCATTTGAAAAATATTCGATCTCTGCTAACTCTACTCTGAAACCATTGATCTTAGCCTGAAAATCGATCCTGTTCAGATAGAAATAATCTCCTTCATTATCTTTTACGCACCAATCACCTGTCCTGTAGAAAGTTGTGTGATCTCTTTGAACAAATGCTTCTTTTGTTTTTTCTTCATTTTTCCAATAAGAATTTGCCAACAATTTTCCGGATAATAAAAGTTCTCCTTCATTCATTTCATTGTCAGAAAAGCTCATTGTAGAGTTGATAACCGATTTTCCGATACTTATGATGCCATTTTTTTCTTTTATGGGGTCTTCCACTTTATAATGAGTGCAGAAAATTGTATTTTCTGTTGGTCCATATACATTGTAGATACTGGCATTGGGTACGAAATCCTTCCACCCGGTAATCTGCTTTGTCAATAATGCCTCACCACAAAATAAATTTAGCCTTAAGCTTCTATTTTTTATTTCGGGATCAAGGTAAGGTATAATCAGATTTAAGATGCTTGGAACCATTAAGGCTATCGTAATTTTATCTGCTTCTAACAGGTCCAGGATCTGCAAAAACTTAGTTTCTTTTTTATGAAGACCAACAACCGTTGCTCCGTTTAACCAGGGAATCAGATAACTCATTACCGAAAGGTCAAATGTAAGCTCAAACATTTGCAGCACACGATCCTCAGAATTTAATTTTCCAAAAGTTGAATGGAAAGCATCAGAGAAATAGTATAAATTGGAGAACCGGATAGGAACACCTTTCGGCTTTCCTGTACTTCCGGAAGTGAAGAGGATGTAGGCATTATTATCTATGGAGGACCCTGAGGGTAATGTAGAAAGTACCCCTTCAGCCATCTTTTTTGTGTCAATCAGCTTAGTTTCATAGTTCTCTGTTATTTCAGCTGATGTAAGGATTGCTTCTATATCCGCTTGCTGAATAACATTCATATTCTTGCTGAAAGGAAATTCCGGATGTATGGGAACGTATGTTTTTCCTGCAAACCAAACTGCAAGAATTGAAGCATACATGTATACATCATCAGTGAGATAGATTCCTACGTTTTGAGAATTTATGGTTTGTAGCTGATATCTTATTTGATGGGTCAAATTTAAGACTTCCTCATAGGTGTATTCTTTATCCTCTACGCTTAAACAGACTTGTTTGCTGTTGAGGAGAAAAGATTGGTGTAAATTTTCAATAAAGGAATTCATCTTTTGCAACTTGTGTTATGATATACTTTAAGAGTTATTGGTTTTTAATTTTACTTTGATATAGATTCTCGATAATATTTTCCACACTTTTGAAAATCTTTTCATTATCAAAACGCTTTTCGATATCCTTCAGGTTGTCCTGTATATGTTGGACAAGCTCTTTGTTGGTTAAAAATTCCCTGATACCGTTGTACAAGCCTTCCTGGGAATAATCTGTCAGGTAACCGGATTCTTTATGAGTAATCATTTCAGGAATTCCCCCAACATTGGTTGCTAATATTGGTTTCTGGAGAATCAGGGTTTCTGCAATAATTAATGGCCATCCTTCGCTTTCCGACGGCATGATATAAAAATCTGCATTGGAAACGTATGGGTATGGATTCATTTGGGTACCTAATAGCTTGAAAGAATTTTTTACATTTAATTCCTCAATCCTTTTGGAAAGAAGTTCATAATCCTCTCCATCACCGATAACAACAATCCGATGATCAAACCCGTCATCAATTAGTTTTTTGTGAGCCTCCAGTAATGTTCTGTATCCTTTTCTATAGTGCAGTCTGCCCACTGATACAAAAGTAGGGAGCTCTTCAAATTCAGGAATGAATGCTTTTGCTTTTGTTTTTAGCTCTTTTATGGGAATAGCATTCAGAACAACTTCGCCCGGAGGCAACTTAAGGTCCGGAAATTTTTCAGTCAATATATCTTTACATTGCTGTGAACCATAAATGATATAATCAAACTGTTGCATGTTTTTAAAGATTTCCTCACGGTAAGGAGCAAAGCCTTCCAATGAAAGATCTGAATGAAGCCATGCAATCTTTTTAGATTCTTTATTTGTTGAGTTTAGAACGGCTTTATAAATGCCGTATGTAGTTGCAATCTCTACATCATATTGATCTTTTAAAATCCCATCCGTAAGCCTGGGATTTTTGTCGATCTTATTAAGTCTAAATTTTCTTCTAGCCAGTTGAATTTTTTGAATAATCGGATTTTTTGAGAAATCTTCTTTCCCTTCCGCGATGTATACTTTTCTAATGTTGTCAGGAAACTCATTCCGTAACTCTCCCTGATTAAGGCTTAAGCATATTGTGAGCTCAAATTTATCCTTGTTGAGGTTGTTGAGCATACTTAATACTACTTTTTCCACACCGCCAATCTCCATAGAGCGATGTCTGAAAAGAACTTTTATTTTTTTATTATGCTCCATTATTCTGAACTTTTGTATAAATAATTTTTTCTATGAAGTGTGTTTAGTTTCAAGTATATCAATTGTTCTGAAAAAATGTTAATATTTTAATCTTTAATCTGTGTGCCATTTTGTTTTGATAATCAAGTAAACTGAAAACCTCTTCAGCATTTTGATAAACTTGGGGAACAGCTCGCCCATTTATAGATATAATATTTCTTCTTTTAAATGTATTAAAAATAACTTTTGCAAATGAGTCTTTAGCCTTTCCTTTTGATGTTGCCTGAGATACCCCATTAGGATGAAGTCTGTATTTATATAGATCCTTGGCAATAAAGTATGCGTCACCAAAGTCTAATATTTTTAAATATAGGTCCTGATCAACGGCACTCTTTAATGTAGAATCAATACCTTCAGTTTTTAAATATATTTCTCGTCTGAATGCTACAAAATGAGCAATCTGGATTGGATAATTAAAAAAATAAGGATCATTATTTAGGATCTGTTTTGCAGATTTAAAAGGATAAAGAATATTTAAGTTCTGATCACATGATAAAAATCTGGAATAGGTAAGGACTACATTTTTTTTCTGTTTGAAAACTTCTATTGACTCTTCGATAGCTGTCGGAAAAATGGCATCATCGGGATCCACAAATCCACAGATCTCACCAGTGGCAAGCTCGGCGCATTTTCGTTTGGTATAGCCTACTCCCTTATTGGTCTCATTTTCAAAAAACAAAAACCTACTGTCATCGGATATCAGGGATTTTATCATTTCTTTCTCGGTATCAGCAGAACAATCATCCACTATAATAGCTTCCCAGTTCGTATAGGTTTGTTGTTGAAGACTTTCATAGCAATCTTTAAAGTAATTACCATTGTTATAATGTGCTATAAGAACTGAAAATTTCATTTTTTTATGATTTGAAAATTAATTCCTGCTTATTAAGGACTGTTGTATTAGCAGGAATATCTTTATATATGGTGCAGCCTGCTCCTATTATACAGTTATCGCCGATATTTACACCTTTTAATATAGTAACATTGCTTCCTAACCAACAGTTTTTCCCAATTTTTATAGGAGCTTTTGTAAACTCATTATGGAAAATTTTGAATTCCGGTATACTTTGATGTGCATGGTTATGGTCATATAATTTTACATTTTCACCAAACAAAGTATTTTCACCGATAGAGATGTGGTCTAAACAATTGATAGAGCAAAAATTATTCATAAAAACATTATCCCCAATTTCCAGGACTCCTTCATCCTTAACTAAAATATGAATGTAATTTCTGAAATTAATATTTTTTCCAAAAATTGCTTTTCCAATGTTTTTATAGATGATAAAGTGATTAGAAATCCCCAGTTTTATACTTCCTAAAATTACTTTGGGATGTTTGTGAAGGATAGTAATTTGTTTTTTTCTTTGAAGAGTTTCAAAAAATCGGGAAAGCATTCTTTTATCTTTGTTTATTTTTTTTTAAAATTATTGGCAGATCTTTTGCAAGTACCTTACACTAATTTTTATCATTTGAGTACTAAAATTGATTTTAGTTTAAACAAATGTAACTAAAAAAAAATATATTTTTGTGTAAAGTAACACGATGGGAGAATTAAAAAGAGTTTTTACAACATTTGTAGCCTATCTTAAAAGGCCGGATCTCTATCCTGAACTGGGTAGGAAAATTTTAAAAAATACAGTTAACCGAAATAATGCGTTTAAAGGAAAGGAAAAAGCAAATTTTTGGGCAAGATCAAAAGCAATTTCCCAGAGAGATGCTATAACAAAGCTTTTTGGCGTAAATACATTTTCATTTGAATCCAGTTATCGTGAAATTTTAGATTATGCTGTGCAACGAGAGAAGGAGTGTCCAATAAAAATGGGAGGACCTGGAGCCTTAGAACTTATTTATTATGCATGTGAATTTTCGCAGGCGAAAAATGTAGTAGAAACAGGAGTAGCCTATGGATGGTCCTCATTGGCATCATTGCTTTCTCTGGAAAAAAGAAATGGAACCTTGTACAGTTCCGATATGCCTTACCTGGGACAAAATGGAGATCAATATGTTGGATATGTAGTTCCTGAAAATCTTAAAAGAAACTGGAAACTATTCCGTTTTGCAGATAAAGAATCTTTGCCGAAAATTTTTGTTGAGAATAAAATTTTTGATGTTATCCATTACGATTCAGACAAGAGTTATAACGGGATGTCATGGGCTTATAATGAACTCTATTCCCATTTAAGGAGTGGAGGAGTGTTTATTAGTGATGATATCGGTGATAATTCAGCCTATCAGGATTTCTGTGAAAAAAATCATATTGAAACGACCATTATTGAAATGGATAATAAGTTTGTAGGAATTTTTATCAAGTAAATTATATCAGAACAATAGTATAGATTATTTTCTTATAGTAATGAAATTTTGATATATTAAAAAGATACTAAAGTAAATACTTTCTAAAGTTAATATTATACAATCCAGATTTAATGCTTCGAAAATCTGTGAACAAATATTTTGTGATCATCCCCCATTTTCTGGGAAGAGAAGCTTCTGCAATCTGGTAACTTCGGAGAGTCCTTTCAATATGTTTCTTTATATCATTTGAAATCAAATTTTCATGCTGTGCCCAATTATTGACTTCTCTCCAGAGCATAATTCTGGTGGATGAAGGTTTTATTTTACCAACGTCTACCTGTGTAATTCTGTTATTTTCATGAACTCCTCTTACTGCAACTGCAGTATTCAATAGCCCAGAATAAAGGCGGAGATAGAACGATAGTCTGAAGATGAATTCAGTATCCTGGTGAAGTCTTAATTGAGTTTTGAAGAATTGTCCTACTTTAGATAAAGCACTTTTCCTTATTGTTAATCCATCCAGACTAAAAAGGCCAAAACTTCCTTTCATATTAAGAAGGCCGGGAAATACATCTTGAGGATTATGTTTTTTATAAACAGTGGTCAGGCGGTCTTCAAAAATTTTATAGTATTGTTCCTTAGCTTTTTCCGAATAATAGTGTACTCCAATTGCCCCATATACCCCCTCAACATCAGGATTTTGAAAAAGCTCTTTTTCTGCATCAAAACGATTGGGTAAGTAATAATCGTCTGCATCTAAAAAAGCGATAAAATCACCTGTGGCATTTTGGATCCCCAGGTTTCTAGATGCTCCGGCACCATGATTTTGTTTATCAGGGTGCTGATATAATTTTACTCTGTCATGCTCTTCCACCAGTCTTTGACAAACGACCAATGCATTATCCGGAGATTTATCTTCCACAAGAATTACTTCAAATACTTCTTCAAACTGAAGAGCTGATTGCACAGCTTGAGAGATGTAATTCTCTGCATTGTAAACAGGTATAATGACAGATATTTTCATTATGATCAATTAATTTAAACAGGCAAACGATATAATATTATACAAGATTACGAAATTAATGAATATCTGAAGTTAATATTATATAATCCAGACTTTATACTTTCATAATCTGTCACTAAATATTTGATTATCATACCCCATTTTTTTAGTTTAGGGGCATTAGCAATTTCAAAACTGCGCTGCATTCTCTTGATATGAATTTTAATATCATCAGATATGGTTGCTTCATCTTTTGCCCACTTATAAGTTTCATTCCAGAGGATAGTTCTTGAAATCGCAGGCTTGGTTTTATTGGAATCTACTTTAGTAATTCTGTTACTTTCGTGTACTCCTCTCATTGCTATTGCCTGTTCAATAATTCCAGGATATAGTTCAAGATAATAAGACAAACGAAATAAGAATTCCGTGTCTTCGTGAAGCTTCATCGGTTTAAATAATGGATTTAGTTTTCTTATCATCGAAGCTTTTCTGATAGTCAGCCCATCCAAACTGAAGAGTCCAAAACTTCCAAGTTTATGAATTAATCCGGGAAAAACATCTTTTGGGCTATGTTTTTTATATACGGTGGTAAGTGAGTCTTTAAAAAGCTTATAATACTGTTCTTTTGCTTTTTCCGAATAATAATGAACACCGATTGCACCATAAACTCCTTCTACTTCAGGATTTATAAAAAGCTTTTTTTCCGCTTCAAAACGATTGGGGAGATAATAATCATCAGCATCTAAAAAGGCGATAAAGTCTCCAGTAGATTTTTCTATCCCAAGATTTCTACTGGGGCCGGCTCCATGGTTTTTTTTATCCGGATGTTGGTATAATTTAACTTTATCATGCTTTGAGATTAATTCCTTACAAACTTCTAAAGAAGAATCCGGTGATGCATCTTCTACTAAAATCACCTCGAATACTTCATCATGCACTATTGCTGACTCCACTGCCTGAGAAACATACTTTTCAGCGTTATATACAGGAATAATTACTGAGATTTTCATTTCATCTATTTTTGATAGTTAAATCGATATTGTGTTTTTAATATATTGGGGTTTTTAATTGCTTCAATAAAGATATTATAATATTTTATGAGTCCGGTTTTTTGTGATAAATCAAAGGATTTATACTTTAAATAAATTTTTTCTTTGGATCCAGAGGAAATATTTTGTTGCTCAGCCCAATCATATAATGATTTCCAGAAAAGAAGTTGCCTTTGATTGTATTGAGGAGAATATTTAATAATTTTAGTGATTCTGTTGTCATCATGTATGCCTCGAATGGCGACAGGTTTATCTATAATCCCGGACTTTAAGTAACAATGATAAGTCAGTTTAATTATAAAATCCGAATCTTGGTGAACCCTGAGGATTTCGTTGAAGCCGAGGTTATGTGTGTTGATAGAATGTCTTCTTATAGTGAGTGCATTTAAGTGAAAAAAAGTACCGAAGGTTTTAGGTGTTAACCCCAGAAGTCCTTTAAAAACCTCCATGCCTTCTGCGGGATAATTTACTGTGGTAAGAAAGGTATCATTAAACTTAGACTGAAATTCCTGTCTCCCTTTTTCGGTCAGGTATTCTATGCCAATAGCACCAAAGATTCCTTCTATTTTAGGATCTTTAAATATTTCTTTTTCTGCATCGAAACGATTGGGTAAGTAATAATCGTCTGCATCTAAAAATGAGATAAAGTCTCCTGTGGATTTTTGCATCCCGAGATTTCTCGAGGCTGCAGCACCATGATTTTCTTTATCAGGATGTTGAAGAAGTATGATTTTGTTGTTTTCACTAGCTAATCTTTTACAGATTTGCAGTGAATTGTCAATTGATTTGTCTTCGACTAAAATAACTTCTTTTACTTCTTCAAATTGTAATGCTGACTGAACTGATTTTTCTAAAAACTCAGCTGCATTATATACAGGAATAATTACTGAGATTTCAAGCATCATAATACAGATTTATTGTTATAAGCCCATAAAGCAAGCTGTAATAAATTCCAATGTTTATGATCGTTATTCAGAAATTTTTGAGCATTACCAAAATCAATATAGTCAAAGATTTTCTGATTAGGATCTTTGAGCAGGTCGTCAGAAAGGTTAATGAGTGACTCTTCTTCAAACCATGCCTTAATGCTCATTCCAAATCCTTGCTTATGCCGTTTTCTTATAGTCTCAGTCCAATACGACCCCATAGCTTCACGGAGTATGATTTTATCGTCATTACCGTTCAATTTCAATTGTTCCGGAAGTTGGATGCAAAATTCAGCAAAATCCATATCGAGAAAAGGGGTTCTAACTTCCAGCGAATTAGCCATTGCCATCCTATCGGATTTCATCATCATATTGCCAGGTACATAATTTTCAAGATCTACCCTCATAATATCATTCAGAGAATCAGGGTCAGGAATAAAACTATAAGACTGATGATAATCTGTTGAGATTCCCAAAAGCTTTTGTTCATTTTTATTAAATGCATTTCTCACAGAATTCTGATGAAAATCCAAAACAGAAGAATATTGCAGATTCTTTTGGGTAACAAAAGAAGTCTTTCTAAAATTCTGATAAAGCTTTAATCCAAATTTTGCGATGATGTTTTTATAGCTAAAATGATTTCTTAATTGATCTTCAACTTTATAAAAATGGTATCCCCCGAATAATTCATCGCCAACATCTCCTGATAGAACCACGGTGAGATTCTTTCTTGCGTTCTTACAGATTTCATAATGTGGGAGATAAGAAATATCAGCAAAGGGCTCATCCAGAAAGGGTGAAACTTTTAAAAGTGAAGCTGCTATATCCTGTTTTTTTTCATGAACTTCAATGTGGTTGGTGTTGTACTTTTCAGCAATCTCTTTTGCATATTTCAGCTCGCTATCTTTATGATCATAGCCAAAACTAATAGTAGTTTGTTTAGGTAAAAATTCATTAACTAATGCAACAATAGAGGAAGAGTCGAGTCCTCCACTTAGAAAGCTTCCCACTTCCACATCTGCTATGAGCTGTTTTTTAACCGCATTTTTTAAAAGGTATAAAAATTCTTCTTTAGCATCAGATAAGCTTATAACTCTGTCTTTCGCAGGTAAATTATAATAGCGTGAAACTTCAATTTTTCCATCCTTCCAGATGAGTTGATGGGCTGGAGGAAGTGCAAAGATATTAGCATATATACTTTGATATGTGTTTACATATCCATTCTGGAGATAGTGTCCTAATGCATCAGGATTTACCTTAGGTTGTATAAGTCCGGAAGCAAGTATTGCTTTGATTTCTGAGGCAAAAATAAATTCATTGTTATTTCCAATAGCATAAAAGAAAGGTTTTTCTCCAAAACGATCACGGGCACAAAACAACTGTTGCTTTTGTTCATCCCAAATAGCAAATGCAAACATCCCGGGAAGATCATGAATGAGGTTTTCCTGCTTCCTTTGATACATGGCTAAAATCACCTCCGTATCAGAACTTCCATGATATGGATATTCGGCATACCTTTTTTTGATGTCAAGATAACCGTAAATTTCACCATTCAGAACGATGCACTCGTTTTTTGTGTTGGAGTACATGGGTTGAATTCCATTTTCAGATAAATCGATGATTGATAATCTGCGATGTCCCAAAGCAATATGATCATAAAATTCATAATGGGAAGAATCCGGGCCACGATGTGCAATTGCATCAGTCATTTTTTGGATTTCTTCTGTATAATTTCTGGCATTACTGCTGATAATTCCTGCTATTCCACACATTTGTTTTGTTTTTTCATCACCATTTTGTTAAAAAAATTCCATCTCTTGGGACTAATTTACGAAAGATTGAGAAAAGAAGGACCTTCCTGTTTTACCTTATTTCGAATATCAATAAGTGTTTTTTCCTCTTGGGATATTTTTTTATATCGGTGAGATAATTTTTTATATTCGGTTCTGTTCCCTAGTAAAAGGTTTTTGAAAATACTCTGTTTCAGTGATTTTTTCTCCAGTTGTAGAGCGTTAGGTAAGTTTGGATTTATAATATTTGTTTCAATACGCAGATCTTTATACTTATTGTAATCAATCTTATTCAGTAACTGTACTCCATCATGCACTGCCTTACTAGAGGGCACGAGGATAATCTTTTTTTTATGAAAATGAACCCGATTTACATATTCATTATCTTCGCCATAGTGGAAAAAATAAGGATTAAATCCGCCAACTGTTTCTATCGTTTGCTTCGGTAGAAGCCAATGTGCTGCGTTAATAAAATTGATTTCGTAGAAAGGTTTTATTGTTTGAAAATAAAGATCAGAGATTAATCTCGTCTTATCACAGTTCTGAGCTATATATTTATCTAAAAAAATATCCAGGTATTTTTCTGATCCGTCTACTTGCATTGGGCTTATAATTCCAATGTCGTTTTGATCGGGGTGGGTATTGTAGACTTGCAGGAGGTTCTTTATACTATCCGGATATAACCATGCATCCTGATTCATTAAATAAAAGAAATCTGCACCATCCTTATATGCTTTCTCAATTCCGATGTTATTAGCTTTTCCAAATCCTAAGTTTTCTGGGGACTGAATAAACTGTATTTCAGGAAATTTTTCTTTTATATATTCCTGTGTGCCATCAGTAGATCCATTATCAATAACAATGCACTGTACAGGTACAGAAGATTCTCTTAGACTTGTAAAGCATCTTTCTGCCCATTTCATGGCATTGTAGGTAACAATAATAAAATAAATCTTAGGTATCACTATTTTTTATTTTTAAATATACTTTTGAGCTAAATTGTTTAAATAGACATCAGGTTTTACTCCTGAAAAAAAAGCATCCGTATTTTGGTCAAAAGTTACTTTATAAAAATCTCCTTCTTCGACCTCATCATAGTAAGCTTCCTGTTGTATCTGATCCTGAATAGCATTGACAATCTCTCTTAAGTTATAATAATAAGGAAATGCAAAATTGATTGTTTCGTTTTTTACAGATCTGCATGTAGTATCAAGAAAGCCTGAAATATCATCAATATCTAATAACAATCTTCTGGCATTACGGTGAACTGTAAATCTACTGTTATCTTTAATTTTTGTTTTGAGAAAGTTGAAAAGAGTATTGGGATTACCTCCTTTTCCTACAATGTTTCCAATTCTTAAGATAAGATAATTATTAGATTTATTCTTAATGTAATTTTCCATTTCAAGCTTATGTAATACATAATTGCTTTTCTGCTTTGATTGATCATGTACACTTAGAGTGGAAAAATATACCAATTTCTTTTCTTTATTATTTACAAGGGCGTTGCTTAAAAGATCAAATTCTCTTTTAAATTCGGTTTCTTTAGTTTCAAGGGAATTTGAAACACCAGAAGCAAAATAAAGAACATCTTCAGTATCAATATTTTTTAATGAATTAGCAATAAGCCCGTTTCCTATAATCATATTTTGTGTTTATTAATCTATACAAAACTATTGTTTTGTTTTTTTATCTGATATTTTTGTTTAATTGTTCTTCTGCTCCATTTAATGGTATGGTATAATTTGGTCGGAGTAAAGGAAAATTTAGACAAAACATTATAAAAAAAATAACCAATGCTCGCCTTAAAAAAATCGATTTTGCTTATCATATTTGAATAAGACATAAGGGTATAATAAAAATAGCTCTTAAGTTTTAATTGGCTATAATCTGAGTTATATTTTTTTATAAAGGGAATAATAGCAAAATCTTTTTTCATGACTTCTGAAGTTACATTTTTTGAAATACTGGCTCCAAATTGTCTGTAGGTACTCATTTGTTCCGGAAATATTTTTACTTTGCCATAGCAACCTGCCAATAAATATAAACATCTGTCTGCGGAAATAATATCCGTTGGAAAGTCATCCTTTAATATCGATTTTCTAAAAAAAAAGGTGGATGTCTGACATATTTTCAGATCGGTTAAATCATCTTTTAACAATTCATCTCCCGGATGATCAGTAAAGCTATGGCTTGGGGTTGGAGTATCTTCATAAACAACCTTGGAATCTGCTCCTACAGCTGAAAAATCGGGATGAGATTCCAAAAAATCAAATTGCTTTTGAATTTTTGAATGGTCAATCCACAGATCATCTCCATCTAGAATAGCAATATATTTTCCTGAAGCTTTTGAAAAAGAAAATAAAGTATTTTTAACATAACCTAAATTGGGTATGTTTTTAAAATATTTGATTCTGTTACCTTTGGGATGTGTGGTAATGAGTTGATTAATAATATCTTCTGTGTTGTCGGGAGAATTGTCATTGCATACAATAATTTCATAGGAACCGGAAAATTCCTGGGAAAAAATACTTTCCAGACATTCTTTGATATACTTTTCATGTTTATATGTAGTGATGCAAATACTGATATCCATAATGAGTTAGATTGTAAACAGGTCTGACAATTTCAAGTCTAAATATTTATGACGAATACATTTCGCTATATATATCTTCCTGTCAAGAAAGTTCATTGTTTTCAAATAAGAATTCCTATTTTTAATAAAGGCAGAGTATATTTCTGTTTTTTGAGGATCCTCTTTAGGATTTATTTCCTGAAGCCTTTCGATAGATTTTAAATATGGCCATACATAATTTTTAAAATACTTTTGGTGTACCGAAAGACTGGAGGGAGTTTCAGATTTCTCAGAATTATATCTGAGCCCATATACCTGACCAGGATGAAGTCTGTAGGAAGAAAGGGCTTTTGGAATGAATCCCAATTTATTTTTAATACTCAGTATTTGTACAATAAAATAATCATGAGCCATTGGAAAATCTTTGATATTGTATTTTTCAAGTGCATTTTTCCTTATGGCAAGTGCACAACCCAGAATAAAACTACCTTTACTTACTAATGAAACAAAAAGCTTATGCTCCCGAATGTCATTAATAATACTTTCGTGTGTTATATTTTTCCAATTAAGATATGATGGCTGAACATTATTTTCATCGATTAGTTTTAAATCATGAAATACTCCATCGGAATCAGGGTTTTTCTGGAAGAAAAGAATCGTCTCCTCTATCTTGTTCTTTTCCCATACATCGTCTTGATCACTAATAATTATGATTTCATTATTGCATAAATAGATCGCTTTTTCAAAATTTCTTATAAATCCTAAATTGGTTTCGTTTGTAAATACTTTGATAATCTCAGGATACTTTTTCTCATAAGTGCTTAAAATTTCAATTGTTCGGTCAGTAGAGCCGTCATCGCAGATGATCAGCTCATCAGGAATCAAAGTCTGATGTAAAATGCTATCTAGCTGAGTGGATAAATATTTTTCACCATTGTATGTACACAGTGCTACTGATACCTTCATAATTTGAAAAATTTAAAAACTTTACTTACTAAAACATACCTTTTACTGTTTAAAATAGCTTTTAGGTGTTTGTTTTCGGAGGTTAACTTTTCATTAGCTTCGAATAAATTTTCAAAACTTCCAAGCTCCTTCGTGAAAAACTCTATATGTTTTCTATAGATTATATTGTGAGTATACAATTTCTTTGAATTACCATTTGCCGACATTTCTTTTATCATAGATATTTCTTTAATTCTATAATAAAACCCTACTTCTTTAATTTTGAAAACATTACCTTTTTCCTTCAAAAGAGAAATCCAAAAATCCCAGTCCTCCCATCCGTAAATAAGGTTAGTATCATAGCCTCCTGCCTTCATCCAGTCCTCTCTTTTAAAGAAAGCAGAACAAAAAATCATGTTTTTTACGGCAAGCATCTTTCTGCTATAGGCCGGTAGTTCCCAACTTCCATTTTCTGAACCAAATTTTTCTGCTTCACAATAGATAATTGTATATCCTTTATTAAATTCTTTTGCAGCTAAATCAAGGTACCGGCTGCTTATTTTATCATCGGCATCCAATGGTAATATCCATGTTCCTTTTGAGATTTCTATACCCGCATTCCTGGCTGAAGATAATCCTCCGTTTTCTTTATAAATATACTGAAAACGAGGGTCTTTCTCAATCCATTTTTTTGCTATCTCTTCTGTGTTATCCGGAGAACCGTCATTTACAATAATACATTCCCAGTTCTCATAATTTTGATCGAGAACTGTTTCTAAGCATTCATCAAGAAATTGAGCCTGATTGTAGCATGGAACGATTATGGAAATTTCTGGATTCATTTTTTTTAAATGATTTTATTTAAAAGTTTAAATAATGGAACCGGTAGCTTATAATGCATGGCAGTATATAATCGTTTTACTTTAAAAGGATAATTTTTGTAGGCTTTGAGATATCGCAAAGGTAATTTTTCACCCGATATATAATGTTTCTGTGTTATTCCGTTTATTTTATCTTTTATATCACCATTTTTATCAAACATCATCTGAAGAATCAAGGTTTCCATCTCTATTCTTTCTTTTTTAGCAGAAGAAAGATTATTATCATGAATTCTGTAATAAGCTAGTTTTTGAGGAATATAAGCTATGTAATAAAGAGCGCTTATCTTTAGCCATCTAAAATAATCCTCCACTAAAAAGTCTGATTTATATTCTCCTGTATCTACAAGGGCTTTTTTTCGCATGAGAACTGTTAGGGCAGCAATTCTGTTGCTCTTAATTAATTGTTTCCTAAAAAGGTCTTTATCAACATTTCCCAGCGAGTTATAATCTGCGATATCCGGAATGCTGTTTGAATTTTCATCTACTCCATATGTGTCTGTGAATACCATTCCGAACCCATTACCTAGTCTTTCCAGTTCTGCTACACATTTTTCTATCGCTTCAGGATGGAGAAAGTCATCGGCTGCAATTATTTTTATGTATTCTCCTTCTACAAGATTCATACAATTGTTCAGCATAGTTGAAAGGCCAGTATTTTTTTTCTGAAAATTGGTTTTGGCTGAATAGTTATTTTTTTTAAGCCAATTTTCATATACAGAAACCGAATCATCCGGTGAAAAATCGTCTGCAAGAATCAATTCTATGTATGGATAGGTCTGTGATTTAATACTATCCAGACATTCGTTAATATACTTTTCATGATTATAGCTACTAACTATAATACTTACTAACCCTTTTTTTTCCAAAATAATTATTCTAATTGTTCCTTTGCCCCTTCAATTCCTAACAAACTCTGTACCTTTTCTCCGTGAGCATCTAAGGAATAAATAAGTTCTCTTTGATCTTTCTTTACCAGATAGATTTCAGATGGGACTATATTAGCATTGTCGATTTTCTTTGGAATCACTAGCTCTAACGTGTAGCCAGCAATAAATTTTTCGTTGAGGAAATCCGGTTTTATGTGAATTGTCGGATTAAGTGAGTCTACCGACACCCTGTTCAATTTAGTTGCTACTAACTTGGATGTTAATGGACTTAAACCAATGCGGAAAAGTTTACGTTGTTTAATATACTGAAATCCATTTTCTTCAAGGGTTACCGGATTATGATAAACCATTTTTTCGAGATGCTTAAGAAGTCCTTTGGAATTATAGATTGTTCCATCAACAGAAAAAGGATAAGACCAGTGATGAATAACCGTATCGGTATAATAATCCCATTGATAGTAGTTGTTCTTTTTCTCAAGATATGATGGTTGTCCATCCAAATTTTCACCAACGTACAATCTGTAAGAAGCATTTTCAGGATTGGCTCTTATGATGTCAAACACTTCTTTCGGAATTGTAATATCATCATAAAAAACTCCATCATCTGTATTGAACATTAGGAATTCACAATTGCTGTTGCGAATGATTTTTTGAAGTAATCCTTTGAAATTATCTCCGTTTTTATTAAATAAATTTTTTTTCTTGAAGAATTCCCAATCTTTTTTTGAATTAAGTGATTTGAAATAAGATAAATCGAAAATAACACTCTTTCTTTCAATAAAATTTACACGCTGTTCTGCATATTTTTTCTTAAGAAGCTCATATCCTTCCTTATGAGGTCCACTCGTATGATATAAAACAACGATTTTTGAATCTGTTTTAAAATGTTTTAAAGTAGATTGTAATAAGTAATCTAACTGAATCGCACGATTGTAAGAAAATATTATATTGAGAACCATTAGAATGCATTTAAGGTTTGTATAACTTTTAAAATTTCCTCATCTGTCATTACTGGGGAAATTGGTAAACTTAAAACCTCATTATGAATCTTTTCGGTAACAGGCAGACTAAGTTCCTTCCATTCTGAGTATGCTTCCTGATGATGAGGTGGAATGGGATAATGTATGAGGGTTTGGATTCCATTTTCTTCAAGATACTTTTGCAGCTTATCCCTATCTTCTGTTCTGATTACAAAAAGGTGATATACATGGCTGTTTTCTTCTAATTTATGTTGAGGGAGAATAATCTTTGGATTTATAATTTCCTTAAGGTATCTATCTGCAATTTTTTTTCGTTCGTAATTTTCTGCGTCTAAATATTTTAATTTTACAGATAACACAGCAGCCTGAATTTCGTCTAAACGCGAATTGTAACCACGATATTGGTTAACGTATTTTTTTTGAGAACCGTAATTTGCCAAAGTTCTCACACAAGTCGCCAATTCATTGTCTTTACAAGTGACAGCGCCGGCATCTCCTATAGCTCCAAGATTTTTCCCTGGATAAAAGCTGAATCCTGCAGCATCTCCTAAACTTCCTGATTTTTTGTTTTTCCACAATGCTCCAATTGTTTGAGCATTATCTTCAATTATTTTTAGATTATATTTTTCTGAAATTTGTTGTATTTTCTCTGAAAATACAATACTCCCATATAAATGAACAAGTAGAATTGCTCTGGTCCGTGAAGTAATTTTTTCTTCTATTTTAGAAGTGTCAATGTTGTAAGTATTAAGATCTGGTTCTACTAAAACCGGAACTAATTTATTATCTGTGATGGCAAGGATAGAAGCAATATAGGTATTGGCGGGAACAAGAATCTCATCTCCTTCAGTCATAATACCAAGCTCAATATAAGCTCTGAAAATTAACCTTAATGCATCTAACCCATTTGCCACGCCAATGGCATGAGGAACATCGCAATATTGAGCAAGCTCTGTTTCAAATGTTTTTATTCTATCACCCAACAAATACCATCCAGAACGGAAAGTACTTAAGATGGCATCTTCAATTTCTTGTTGATGGGTAAGATTTATTTTCTGTAAATCAAGAAATTTAATCATGAGTATTTTTCTTTAAAAATTTTGCTGGATTTCCAACCCAGATTTCATTGGCAGGAATGTTTTTGGTAACAACACTCCCTGCTCCGATAAGCGAATTTTCTCCAATTGTCACACCTGCCAGTATGGTTGCGTTTGCACCAATAGATGCTCCTTTTTTTATCAATGTCTGTTCCAGTTTAAAGTGCTTATTTTTGGATTTTGGAAACAGGTCATTCGTGAAAGTTGCATTAGGGCCAATAAAAACATCATCTTCTATTGTAATTCCATCCCAGATCTGAACACCGGGCTTTATTGTTACATTATTCCCTATAATTACCTTATTTTCTATAAATACCTGACAATTGATATTACAGTTACTTCCAATTTCTGCGTCTTTAAGAATGACGCAGAATTGCCATATGTAGGTTCCTTCACCTATATTTTGAGATTGTACATCAGCCAGAGAGTGAATCATTTTTTATAATTTTTAAATTCCTCAAAATCTCTGAAATAATCTTTCTCATCATACAGTTCTGATGCTAAACACAGGAGTACAGCATTGTGGCTAAACTTGATATCTCTCCAAATTAGTTTAGGAATATAGAGGCCTTTCGAAGGTGAATCTAAAATAAAAGTTTCTCTATTTCCCTGAAGATCAAGCGTGTTAAATTCTATAATACCAGAGGTTGCAAATATCACTTGTTGAAGTTCTTTATGTGCATGACCTCCTCTTATAACATCCTGAGGAGTATAATAGGTCCAGTAAACTCTCTTTATTTCAAAAGGAGTGTCTTTTTGTGTTTCTGCAACAGTAATATATCCCAAATCCTGGGAACCAATTTTAGAGAAATTTATGATATGTGGGATATCCATCGAATGAATATAATTAGTTAGTAATAAATTATTTCAAGTAAATGTATAAATTTTATATAACAAAGGATGTAATGGACTTTAATAATATATTATCCAGATATCCATTATTTTTACATTTTCTCATAATTTACATTATGTGTGATTTTTGGAAATAAAACTCCTGGAGATTTAATTATTTCCCCGAATTGATTTTGCATTCCATTTACTTCAAAACCAAAAATTTGTGTTCTGAATGCAATGTCTGATCTATTAACACCCCAGAAAAAATCAAAATAATAGGAATCCTCATTAAGGGTATAAGGAGGTATTTCAAATGTAACAGTATAATCTCCTTTTTGAGATTCTCTGTTAGTACTTAACATCAGTCCAGTACTCATTACTGTAAGATCGTGGCTATTTTTAAGAAGAAAGGAAAGATCAATATCGACATTCGCCATCTTTGACATAAAAGAAACAGTCACAAGGATACCCGACTTTATATTAATCATATCTCCATTAATTGGTTCGGTTTTGAAGGATTTAATTAAAATCTTCTCATTTTCAAGCTTTATAGGATCATCCAGATAATTATAGAAAAATTTGGCTTCATTATTTTTTTGATATTCTATAATACATTTATTAATATCCCCTTGATTTATTAATAATCCTTTATCTAATAATAATGCAGTGTTACAAAGCTCTTTAATAGCAGTAATATTATGACTTACAAAAAGTACAGTTCTTCCTTCTCCTTTGGTGACATCACCCATTTTCCCCAGGCATTTTTTTTGAAATTCTGCATCTCCAACAGCCAAAACTTCATCTACAATAAGAATTTCCGATTCTAAATGGGCAGCCACAGCAAATGCCAGACGTACATACATACCTGATGAATATCTTTTTACCGGAGTATCTATATACCTTTCTACGCCAGAAAAATCAACGATCTCATCAAACTTTCTTGTGATTTCCTTTCGGGTCATACCCAAAATTGCCCCATTTAAAAATACATTTTCCCTGCCTGTCATTTCCGGATGGAAGCCAGTTCCAACCTCAAGCAAAGAAGCTATTCTTCCTTGGGTGTAGATTTTTCCCGTTGTGGGTTTGGTAACTTTACTTAAAAGTTTTAATAGTGTTGATTTTCCTGCACCATTTCTGCCAATAATTCCTAAAGCATCCCCTTGCTTTGTTTCGAAATTAATATCTCTAAGTGACCAAACATATTCGGAATCTCCTTTTGAAGTTCTGTCATTAGCTTCTCCAATTTTCAAATAAGGATCTTCCTTACCTCTTAACCTGTACCAGAATCTATTAAGGTCATGAGAAAGTGTGCCTGTTCCAACTTGTCCTAAACGATATTGTTTTGATATATTTTCTGCTTTTAAAGCGAGCATATTTTTTTAGTTTAATAATTATACAGTATCCATAAATGTTTTTTCAACCTTATTGAAAACAACAACTCCTATCCCCAAAAGAATAAGGATGATTATAGTACTTATTCCAAGCATCAATGGTGAAAAATCTCCAACACCTAACCATCCATACTTAAAACATTCAAAAATACCTGTTAATGGGTTGTAATAGGCTAACTTTTTAAAATATCCGGGTAGCGATGATACAGGATAGATAACCGGAGTTGCATACATGTATAAGCTTACACCAAAGCCCAATAGCATGTTAAGGTCTTTGTATTTTGTTGTAAGAGAAGAAAAGATCATACCAACACCTAATGCGAAAAGAGCCATAAGAACGACCAAAAACGGAGTAGCCAAGATCCATATATTAAAATGAATATCTCCTTTAGCGAGATAGTATCCCCAAACAATGATGAACAAAAAGAATTGAACACCAAGACGCATTAAATTTGAAATTACAATTGAAATAGGGGTGACAAGTCTCGGGAAATACACCTTTCCGAAGATAGCCGCATTTCCTGCAAATGTATTTGAAGTACCAAGTAGTGCCCCTGAAAAATAGTTCCAAAGAGTAACCCCAGCTAGATAAAATAGCAATGGTGGTGCACCGTCTGTAGGTAAATTAGCAAGTTTCCCAAAAACAATCAGATACGTAATTGTGGTGAAAATCGGATTAATAAAAAACCATATAGGTCCCAGAATCGTTTGTTTGAAACTGGATATAAAATCCCTTTTCACAAACATATAAATAAGATCTTTATATCTCCATACTTCTTTGAGCCTTAAGTCAAATAAAGTATGGTTGGCCTCAATGGTTTCTGTCCACTTTTGTTGTGGTTCATTCATTTGTGTTAAGTTTATGCAAATTTATAATAATTAATTTTCTCATAGTTCTATATATTATGAATTGTTATTCATGTAAAAACTAAAAATAATAACTAATATATTGATATTTATTATTATAAACAAAAGCTGTAATCATTGAAGATAACAGCTTTATAAATTCCTGATTTAAGATTATTTGTTTACGAGTTGCGTAAGGTATTTGCCATATCCGCTTTTTCCGTACTTTAAAGCTGTCTGTAATAACTTTTCCTCGTTAATAAATTTATTTCTAAATGCAATTTCTTCAATACATCCGATTTTAAATCCTTGTCTCTTTTCAATAACACTTACAAACTCTGAAGCATCATGAAGAGAATCAAAAGTTCCGGTGTCAAGCCACGCTGTCCCTCTGTCCAAAACACCAACTTCCAGCTTTCCTTTTTTAAGATAAACATTGTTTACATCTGTAATTTCAAGCTCACCTCGTACAGAAGGCTGTATGTTTTTTGCAATTTCAACAACTTCATTGTCATAAAAATATAAACCGGGAACTGCATAATTGGATTTTGGATGTGTAGGTTTTTCTTCTATAGAAACAGCTTTAAAATCATCGTCAAACTCTACAACTCCATATCTTTCGGGATCGGAAACGTGATAGGCAAAGACAACTCCGCCATCAGGATTTGTTTTGTTTTTTAAAAGGGTTCCCATTTCAGATCCATAAAAAATATTATCTCCCAATACTAGTGCTGCCGGATCGTTCCCAATGAAAGAATCTCCAAGAATAAAAGCCTGAGCAAGACCATCCGGGCTTGGCTGCACCACATATTGAATATTGCAACCTATCTGAGATCCGTCTCCTAGTAGTTTAACGAAACCTTCCTGGTCATGAGGGGTTGTTATAATTAGTATATCCCTTATTCCCGCTAATAATAATGTAGATAAAGGATAGTATATCATTGGTTTGTCATAAACAGGCATTAGCTGTTTACTTACTGCAATGGTAAGAGGGTAAAGTCTAGTACCGGAACCACCGGCTAAAATTATTCCTTTCATGTATTTGTTTTTTTTTATTTTTTCAATTATGTCCTATTGGAACATTGCATTTGGTGAAATGATTGTTTTTTGATGGTTTAGTTGTATTGTTTTTCGTAGTATTTTTGATAATCTCCCGAGGTTACGTTTTCTAACCACTCTTTGTTTTCAAGATACCAGTCAATTGTTTTTGATAATCCCTGCTCAAATGTCACTGATGGTTTCCATCCCAGGTTTTTATTCAGCTTTGATGCATCAATAGCATAACGCTTATCATGGCCTGGTCTGTCTTTTACAAAAGTGATTAATTTTTCAGAGTAACCAGATGGTTTTCCAAGTTTTGCATCCATTTGCTTGATTAATTCTTTTACCAGATCAATATTTTGCCATTCATTAAATCCTCCGATATTATAAGTTTCACCTGTCTTGGCTTCATTAAATATCTGATGAATTGCTTTTGCATGATCAATAACAAATAACCAGTCGCGGGTATATTTACCATCGCCATAAATAGGTAACGGTCTTTCATTAATAATATTGGAAATGCAAAGAGGAATCAACTTTTCCGGGAAGTGATTGGGACCATAATTGTTTGAACAGTTGGATACGATAAAAGGCATTCCGTAGGTATTTCCATAAGCTCTTACTAAATGATCGGAAGCTGCTTTAGAAGCGGAATAAGGAGATTGTGGATCGTAAGATGTTGTTTCCAGGAAGAAACCAGTTTCTCCTAAACTGCCGTATACTTCATCCGTGGAAACATGATAGAATAAATTCTTTCTGATTTCATCTGGAAATCTTCCATGGGTATGTTCGGGATTAAGCGTCCAGAATTCTTTACACAAGTTAAGAAGATTGGCAGTACCATTTACATTCGTATTAATAAAAGCCATGGGGTCAGTAATACTTCTGTCTACATGACTTTCTGCAGCTAAATGTATAACAGCATCAGGGTTATATTTTTCAAAAATTATTCTTAATTCTTCCGGTTTTGTTATATCTGCTTTTTCAAAAACGTAATTGGGTTCGTTTTCGATATCTTTTAAATTTTCTAAATTTCCAGCATAAGTAAGGGCGTCCAGATTGATTATCGTGGTGTTAGGGTTATTCTTGACAAATTCTCTAACAACGTGGGAGCCAATAAAACCTGCTCCTCCCGTAATAATTATATTTTTCATTTTAATATTTTGAAACAGTTAAGATTAAAGTTACTAAGGTATTAATATAAATTCTATACCTGCTATTATAAATATAGGGTATTGAATTTTTTATACAGAAAATAAACGGTACTTTGTTTTTGTTATTGAGCTTATGGATTCGGGATAGTTTGTCTTCCAATACTTTTATAATAGAATCCATGTTGTTTGGGAACCTCCAAAGGATACATATTTCTTCCGTCAAATATAACTTTATTGTTCATTTTTTCAGCCATCAGATCAAAATTAGGATTTTTGAATTCGGGCCATTCCGTAGCAATAAATAATGCGTCAGCTCCTTCTAAAGCATCGTACATCGTTTTTGCATATTGGATCTGGTCTCCAATAATCTGACGAACATTGTTTTCAGCGACTAGATCATACGCGGTTATTTTAGCTCCTTTTTTCAACAAAAGATTAATGTTGTCCAAAGAGGAAGCTTCACGTATGTCATCGGTATTTGCCTTAAAAGCTAGTCCCCAAATTGCAATCTTTTTTCCATTAAGATCTCCTCCGAAATATTTTTCAATATCAGAAACCAGAATAACTTTTTGAGTTGTATTTACATTTTCTGTAGCTTCTAAAATCTGGAAATTAAAATCTTCCTGCTTCCCAGATTTAATTAATGCCTTCACATCTTTAGGGAAACAACTTCCCCCATACCCAATTCCGGGAAACAAAAAGCGGTGACCAATTCTGTCATCACTTCCCATTCCCAGTCTTACTTTGTCAACATCAGCGCCTACTTTTTCACAATAATTGGCAATCTCATTCATGAATGTAATTTTCACCGCTAAAAATGAGTTTGATGCATATTTGGTAAGTTCAGACGATTTTTCATCCATGAATATAATAGGAATTCCTGTATTGGTAAAAGGCTGATATATCTTGGACATGATATTTTTAGCTCTCTCTGAACTTGATCCGACAACAACTCTTGCAGGGTTCATAGAGTCCTCTACAGCAAAGCCTTCCCTTAAAAATTCCGGATTGGAAACAACATCAAAAGGAATGTTTGTTTTTGAAGAAATAACTTCTCTTACTTTTTCTGCCGTTCCCACGGGAACTGTACTTTTGTTAACAATGACCTTATATTCAGTCATCAGTTCGCCAATACTATTGGCAACACTCAACACATAAGAAAGATCAGCAGATCCGTCTTCCCCGGGAGGGGTAGGTAAAGCAAGGTATACGACTTCGCTTTTATCTAATGCTTCTTTTAAATTGGTGGTGAAAAATAACCTTTGAGACTGAATGTTTCTATGGAACATCTCTTCAAGGTTCGGCTCATATATGGGAACAATGCCGTTTTTCATTCCTTCAACTTTTTTTTCATCAATGTCAACACAGTATACTGAATTGCCAAGTTCTGCAAGGGTAGTTCCGGTAACTAATCCCACATAACCTGTTCCTACAATTGTTATATTCAAAATGTTTGTTTTTAAAATTCATCACAAAAATAATAAAAATACTGTCAACCCCTCTTTAAATTTAATGTTAATACATTGCCGGGTTATTTATCTGATAATAAGATGATTTTGCTTTTTTAGAAAAAATATCTTATATTTGCATTGGATTTACGGAAAAAAATGGGAAGGCTTCGGAAGAAAGCCTTTTTTCGTACTGTAAATCAAGCATAAAATTATGGAGTTTAGAAAGAAAATTGAAGAATTATTAAATGAATTCCTTGAAACCAGAAAAGATTTATTTCTTATTGATCTGAAGTTTTCTGCAGGGGATGATATTACAGTGATTTTAGATGGTGATAATGGAGTTTCTTTGCAGGATTGTCTTGATGCAAGCCGGGCAATAGAGTTCAATATGGATCGTGAAGAACATGATTTTAGTCTTCAGGTGATGTCTGCGGGACTAAGCGAACCGTTATCTACTCCCAGACAGTTTAACAAAAATATAGGAAGAGAAATTGAAATTGTTCTTGAGGATTCTTCTAAAATAGAAGGTGAATTGTCAAAAGTGGATGAAGAAAAAATCACACTTATTTTACGATACCGAAAACCAAAAGATATTGGAAAGGGTAAAGTAGATGTGGAGGAGGAAAAGGAAATTCCTTACTCTGAGATAAAAAAAGCATTAGTAGTAATTAAATTTTAAAAAGAAAAAAGAATAAATGGATAATATAGCGTTGATTGAATCCTTTGGTGATTTTAAAGACGAAAAAGGGATCAGTAAAATTGATCTTATGGCAATTATTGAAGATTCACTGAAAACTCTTTTGAGAAAAAGGTTTGATTCAGATGATCATTTTGATGTGATTGTAAACCCTGATAAGGGGGATTTTCAGATATTTTTAAATAAAACAATCGTAGAGGATGAGATGTCGGAAGACGATGATTTGGAAATTGAAATTTCTGAAGCTAAAAAAATCGATCCGACTTTTGAAGTAGGGGAAGACTTTACAATGGAGATTCCTGTAGCACAGCTGGGAAGAAGAAATATATTAACTTTGAAGCAGATTCTCGCTACAAAACTTCAGGAGCATAATAATGCAATGTTGTATGAGCAGTTCAGAGACAGAATTGGAGAGATTGTTGTTGGAGAAATTCATCATATTCGTCACAAACATGTAATTTTGTTAGATGATGAGGGTAATGAATTTATTTTACCAAAAGAAAACCAGATTCCTTCTGACTTCTTTAAAAAAGGAGAGAACATCAGAGCTATCGTAGAGTCAGTTGATTTTAAAGGTTCAAAGCCACAAATTATTATTTCCAGAACTGCACCTAAGTTCCTTGAGAAATTATTGGAGCTGGAGATTCCTGAGATTCAGGATGGAACGATTATGCTTAAAAAAGTGGTAAGAATTCCTGGTGAAAAGGCTAAAATTGCCGTAGATGCTTATGATGATAGAATTGATCCGGTTGGTGCTTGTGTGGGTGTTAAGGGATCCAGGATTCATGGAGTTGTAAGAGAGTTGAAAAATGAAAATATAGATGTTATTCAGTGGTCTAAAAATCCTGAAATTTTAGTTAAGAGAGCGTTAGGTAACGTTACAATTAACAAAATAGACATCAATGAGAACAGTAGCTATGCGTTAGTTTATACACCTGTAGAAGAAATTTCTAAGGTAATTGGAAAGCAAGGTCAAAATATCAGACTGGCTTCTTGGTTGACAGGGTATGAAATAGATGTTTATAGAGAGTCTAGCGAGGATGACGATGTTGATTTGAGAGAATTTAATGACGATATCGAGCAGTGGATTTTGGATGAATTTAAGAAAGTAGGTCTTACTACTGCGAAATCAGTATTGGATAAGGATACTGAAAGTCTTTTAAATATGGTTGACCTTGAAGAAGAAACCATCGAAGATGTAAAGCGCATTCTGAGAGAAGAATTTGAAGATTAAGATTTTAAATAAATTTTAATAAAAAGTAAAAAAGAAATACTTTAATTTTAGAAATTAAAAAAAACAGTAAATAATATAAATGCCAAAAATAAGATTAAATAAAGCGGTTAAGGAATTCAACATTTCGATGTCCAGATTAGTAGAGTTTTTACAGTCAAAGGATTTCGAGGTTGAAAACAATCCTAACGCTCAATTAGAAGAAGCGGCATATTCTGCATTGGAGGCTGAGTTTGCCAAGGATGGCGAACAACGTAAAGCTTCCCATGAGGTGGTGATCATTAAAGTTCCGGAAGAAAAACTGGAAATAGAAGAAAAGAAAACCCCTGAAGTAATAAGAGCTAAAGCTAATAAACCAGAAACTAAAATTTTAGGTAAAATAGATTTGGATTCTAAGAAACCTGAGGCTGAAGAGATTTCTGAGGCTCCGGTTGTTCCTGTAACTCCTCCGGTTGAGAAGAAGGAAGAGATAGTGTCAGAACCGGAACCTGAAACTAAAGCAGCTACAGAGAAACAGGAATTTAAAGTTCTGGATAAAATTGACTTGTCACAAATAGAGTCAAGAAACAGACCAGTTAAAAAAGATAAACCAAAAGTGGAGGAGAAAAAAGCTGAAGAAAAACCAATTGAAGTTGTGAAAGAAACTCCAAAACCAGTTGTTGAAACTGAGGCCAAACCAATTGATGCTGTGAAGGAAGAATCTGTAAAAGATGACGAGCAATCTCAGGAGCCTCAGAAGATTGAAACCGTTTATCAAAAATTAGACGGACCTAAGATTGTTGGTGAAAAAATTGATTTAACGCAATTTGCTCCTAAGCCTAACTCTGGTGCGAAGAAGAAAAGAAAGAGGATTGAAAAACCTGGAGGACCTAATCAACAGAATATAGGGAACAATCAGCAGGCTGGAGGAAACAATCAGCAAGGGGGGCAAGGAAACCGTCCGCAAGGAGGTAATCAAGGCAACCGCCCACAAGGTCAGGGTGGCCAAGGTAATCGCCCGCAAGGTCAAGGTGGTCCTGGTGGAAACCGTCCGTACAATAATAACAATCAAGGAAACCGTCCACAAGGTCAAGGTGGTGGATTCAAGAAAGGGGGTCAGAATAATAGACCGGGTCAAAGAACAATGCCTGTGGAGCTAACTGATGAGCAAGTAAAGAATCAGATTAAAGAAACCCTTGAGAAGTTAACTAATAAAGGAGGTAAATCTAAATCTGCTAAGCATAGAAAAGATAAGAGAACTTATCGTAGAGAGCAGGATGAACGTCAGCAAGAGATTGATGCGCAGGACAGAACATTAAAAGTTACTGAATTTATTACAGTAGGGGAACTTGCCAGTTTGATGAACGTTTCTCCAACAGAAGTTATTTCTGCATGTTTCTCTCTAGGTGTTATGGTAACTATGAACCAGAGACTTGAAGCTGATACCTTATTATTGGTAGCTGATGAATTTGGATATAAAATTGAGTTTTCGGATGCTGATCTTGAAGAAGCAGAATCTGAAGAAGATATGGATGCTGAGGAGGATCTTTCTCCAAGAGCACCAATTGTAACCGTAATGGGACACGTTGACCACGGTAAAACATCCTTACTTGATTACATCAGAAAAACCAATGTTATCGCTGGTGAATCAGGAGGTATTACACAGCACATTGGAGCATATAATGTGAAGTTAGAAAACGGGCAGAGGATTACCTTCCTGGATACTCCTGGTCACGAAGCCTTTACGGCTATGAGAGCAAGGGGTGCTCAGATTACCGATATTGCTATTATTGTAATTGCAGCCGATGATGATGTGATGCCTCAGACTAAAGAGGCGATCTCTCATGCGCAGGCAGCAGGTGTACCAATGATTATCGCTTTGAATAAAGTTGATAAGCCGGGTGCAAATCCTGATAATATCCGTCAGCAATTATCTGGGATGAATATTTTGGTTGAAGAATGGGGTGGTAATGTTCAGGCTCAGGAAATTTCTGCGAAGTTTGGTAACAATATTGACCTTTTATTGGAGAAAGTGTTGCTTCAGGCAGAAATGCTTGAGCTGAAAGCTAATCCGAATAGAAATGCTCAGGGAGTTGTAATTGAAGCTTCACTAGATAAAGGAAGAGGATACGTAGCTACGATGCTTGTTCAAACCGGAACTTTAAGGGTTGGTGATTATGTACTTGCGGGGAAAAACCATGGTAAAGTGAAAGCAATGCTCGACGAACGTGGTAGAAACCTTAAAGAGGCAGGGCCATCAATCCCGGTTACTATTTTAGGTCTGGATGGTGCTCCTACAGCAGGGGATAAATTTAAAGTCTATGCTGATGAGAGTGAGGCAAAAACTATTGCCAATAAGAGAGAGCAGCTTCAAAGAGAACTTTCTATCAGAACTAAGAAACATACAACACTTGAAGAACTTGGAAGAAGAATTGCTCTAGGTGAATTCAAGGAGTTGAATATAATCCTGAAAGGTGACGTGGATGGTTCTGTTGAAGCATTATCAGATCAATTACAAAGGTTGTCAACGGAAGAGATCAGTGTTAATATCTTACATAAGGGAGTTGGTCAGATTACAGAATCTGATGTTAACTTAGCTACAGCTTCGGATGCTATTATCATTGGATTTAATGTTAGGGCCGGTGGTAATGCTAAAGAATTAGCAGATAAGGAAGAAATTGAAATCAGAACTTATTCTGTAATTTACGCAGCTATTGATGAGGTAAAAGAGGCAATGGAAGGTATGCTTTCTCCTGAAATTAAAGAGCAGGTAATTGGTAATGTGGAAATCAGAGAAGTATTTAAAATTTCGAAGGTGGGAACAATTGCCGGATGTATGGTTCTTTCAGGGAAGGTTACAAGAAGTGCTAAAGTAAGAGTTCTAAGAGATGGTATCGTTAAATTTGACGGGGAACTGGAGAGTTTAAAGCGTTTTAAAGATGATGTGAAGGAAGTTACTAAAGGTTACGAATGTGGATTGAATTTAAAAGGTTATAACGATATTGAAATCGGCGATATTCTTGAAGTATATGAAGAAGTTGCAGTGAAGAAGAAATTGAAATAATTTATTAATTATCTAAATATTTGAAAACCACTTTTTTATAAAAGTGGTTTTTTTGTTTAAAAAATATAATTTATATTGATTCTAAATTGGTTTTTTAACATTTTTTTATATTATCATTATTTAAGTTAAATAATTATAATAATTATATTTTTATTTAATATTTTCGCCTTTTTTTAATGAATAATTATTCATTTGTATGTGATTTTTAAATTAAAGTTAAAATTGGTTGGTTTTATTTGTTTGGTGTATTTGTAAATATTAGTATTAATTAACATATTTGTCTTGTATATATTAAAATATGTTAATATGAATGTTAAATTACGGGTGGTGAGTGCTGGCGCGCTATTTTTTATATGTGGCCTATATAATGCACAAACTGTTAAAAAAAATGATACAATCAAATCAAAAGATATTGAGGAGGTTGTGGTTTTAGGGTATAATAGAACTTTAACTAAGCCTAAGGATGTCAGTGCAAATACTACTGTAAATGCGGAGGTTTTAGAGAACAGGCCAAATGTTAGTTTTCTAAACTCATTACAAGGTTCTGCTCCTGGGGTTACTATTGCGTCTAATTCGGGTTCTCCTGGTTCTGCAAAAATTGATCTGGTTATTAGAGGGATTTCATCACTTTCGGCAGATACAGAGCCATTAGTGATTATTGATGGGGTTCCTACTGGGGCTAATCAGTTTAGGAATTTAAATTCGGAGGATATAGAATCTATCTCAATTTTGAGAGATGCGGCAGCGACTTCAATTTATGGAAATAGGGGAGCAAATGGAGTATTGTTGATTAGAACTAAAGGAGGTAAGTTTAACTCAAAATTGAGATTAAGCTATAGTACTATGACTGGGGTTAGTGTTATGCCTAAAAACAAATATAATATGGCGAATGCTCAGCAGTTACTTAGGATTCAAAAAAATAATAATCAAACAAGTCTTACAGGGGGAAAACTTACTGATGAAGAAATTGCAAACTATCCAATTAATACAAATTGGGAAAAAACTTTCTTTAAGGCAGATGTTACCCAGCAACATAATGTTTCTGCAACTTTTGGTGGTGAAAATACATCGGTATATTCATCTTTAGGATATTTGGAGCAAGGAGGTTTGGTTCCGAATACTAATTTTAAGAGATTTACATTTAGAAATAATATCACAGGTAGATCAGCTGATAAGAGGTTTAATTATACTGCTATAGTTGGTTTGGGGTATTCTGCTAGAAAACAGCTGAATCAAGAAAGTAATTCGGGTATAAATGGAAATTATGTTCAAAATCCATTAATAGGATCTTTTCTGGCTTTGCCTTATATTGCTTCTGGGCAATATGCTAATGGTCGCGATTTATTTAATGCAATTGGGACTAATTCCGGAGCGGAGGGTAATTTTGCCTACATTCTTGAAGATGTACTGAGGGGTGATCAATCCGTATTTGGACGTTTCAATGAAACTTCTATTTTCACTAATGTAACTACATCCTACAAACTTACAGATGACTTTACGCTTAATAATAGAACGGGGGTAGATGTTAAAATAGGAAATTCAATGGCAGGAAGAAATCCTAACGGGTATCTTTCGTTGGTGGTTGCTGCAACAAATGGGACAGAGTACGGAGGTAGTGAGACTATTGGTAACTCCAGAGAGCTGAACTTTACTACAGTTTCCAGCGTTAATTATAATAAAGTATTAGGAGATCATACTATTGGAGTAGGAGCATACTTAGAGTATAACAAGGTTCATTTCTATTCCAGTAGTCAAACTCAAAATGGTTTAGATCCAAGATCATTTGCGATTGGTTCAGGTGTCGGGTATATTGCTTTCGATCCTGTGAGAAATATTTATCTACCATCGGTTTCGGCATTTAAGGCTACTGCTGGTTCCCTTTCTTATTTTGCAACGGCAGATTACGATTATAAAGATAAATATGGTTTTAGTGGAACGTTAAGACGGGATGGTAGTTATAGATTTGCTCCTGGTAATAAATGGGGAACGTTTTGGTCTGTCGGAGGACGTTGGAATATTGATAAAGAAAACTTTATGCAGGGATCAATATTCGATATGTTGAAGTTGAGAGCTTCGTATGGTACCCAAGGGAATGCTAACGTAATTGCGGCTGGAGATGATACGAATCCTATGCTTTTAGGAACTGGTATTACAAGGGATTTGAATGTGGTTGGAAATGGGTATTCCAACACTTCAGGTTATTTTGTTAGTAATATAGCAAACCCTACACTTCGATGGGAAGAGGTTAAACAAACAAACTTCGGGTTGGATTTTAAATTGTTTAAGAATAGGCTGGAAGGTAATTTTGATGTCTACAGAAAAGATACCGATATGCTTTATTATAATATTCCTTCATCAGCAATTACCAGTCAATATACTTATAGAGGTAATTATGGAGCTTTAAAAAATGAAGGTTTTGAAGCGGTGCTGAGATATAATATTTTTAACAAATCAGATTATAAGTTAACAATATTTGCTAACGGTTCATATAATAAAAATACTATTAAAAAACTGTCAATTCCAGTAAGTACAGGATCTTTACTTTTAGTAGAAGGAGGTAGCATCAATGAATGGAATCTAGTGCCTTATTTAGGGGTGAATCCTAATAATGGAAATGAGTTATATTTGGATTCAAACGGAAATGTATCAGAACAAGCATTAGATAAAGACAGAAGAAAAACGGGGAAAAACTATTTTCCAAAGTACACGGGAGGTTTTGGCTTTAATAGTGAATATAAAGGGTTTTTCTTAGATGCATTATTCTCATTTCAAGCTAAGTTCTGGAGATCAGACAATCAGTTGGCGTGGGCGTTAAATCCATCATACATGCGTGCTGGAAATAATGTTTCTGCTGATTTGCTTAATGCGTGGACTCCTACTAACACTAATACAGATATTCCTTCGTTAAATGCACCCATGTCTAGCATTACTGATAGGCTTCTATATGATGCATCCTTCTTGAGGATGAAGAATGTAACTCTAGGGTACAATGTACCTAAAAAATTCTTTAATGAAAAATCTATACTAAAGGCTGCTAGAATCTTTGTTCAAGGTGAAAATATTTTTACCTGGACAAAATGGAGAGGGTATGACCCTGAAGGATTGGGTACATTTCCTTTAAGTGTTTATCCAAACCCAAGAACGTTCTCAATTGGAGCTAATTTAGATTTTTAGTAATTATTAATTATTCAATATGAAAAGTATTTTTAAAACAACAATATTATCCTTAGCTGTTATTGTAAGTGTATCTTCTTGTAATGATGCATTGGATATCACTCAGGCGGGAGAACTGAATGGTGAGTCGACATTCACTAATACAAACGATTTAGATAAATATCTTAATGGTGCTGTATATACTAGTTTAGATATTACCAATAATTTATTTTTATCTGCTCAAATAACTGATGAGTTGGGGATGGGGCCTCAGAATTCTGAGTTGGCACTTAGTGCTCATCAATTTTACCTTGATATTACTAATGGACCTACTTCTGGTATCTGGCTCGGGAATTATACAACAATAAATAGGGCTAACAGGCTTTTGGTAGGAGCCAAGGGTATAGTGCCGGCAGAGTCTGAACGAGCTAGATATAATAATGTGGTTTCGCAGACTAGACTAATAAGAGCATTTTCTTATTTTACTCTTTTGTCCTATTTTTCTACGGACATGAAAGATCCTAATGCTTTAGGGGTTATGCTAATAGAAGATGTCCCTGAGTTGACAGAAACTAAACCAAGGGTTGCGAATTCTCAAATTTTTGCATTAATTGATGCGGATATCACCTTTGCAGAAAGTAATTTGACAACCAGTGGTGATTATTACAGGATTACGAAAAATTTTTTAAATGCCTTTAAAGCAAGGTATTATTTATACAGAGGTATGTATCCTCAAGCTAAAGCTGCGGCACAGGCGGTGTTAAATACTTCTGGTTTATCACTTACGGTGGCAAGTCCTCCTAATCCAGGTAATCTGGCTCAAAATAATCAGGCTCATAAAGATCTGAATGCATATACTTCCAAGAATCCATACGTTAAAATGTGGAATAATACAGATACTGGTAATCCGAGAGAGTTAATATTTTCTTTAAACAGGCCGCAACTTCAAAGCTGGGGAAATATTGTAACTCTGTTTGCAACCAATGCGTCGCAGGCTAATGGATCTATTTTGTATGATATGGGTAGAAAAACTTTTAACCTGTATGCTAGTACTCCTGGAGATATTAGGAGGTTTGCGTATATTGATCCTACTGCTGTAATTAATTCCAATTACGCGACTATAGATAATTACAGAGCTTTGGATGTGCTTGTGATAGATAAATATCCTGGCAGAGCAACTTTGGCGCCTGATCCAATTCCTACAGATCCTACACGGGAAAAGGTTTTAAGTCAGAATGTATTAAGAAACGATATTCCAATTTTCAGGTTATCTGAGATGTATTTTATTTTAGCTGAATGCGCTGTTGAAGAAGGTAGTTTCACTACGGCTGCAACACTTATAAAGAATGTTAGGGATGCGCGTAACTACCTGGGTCCTGTGGATTTACCGGTGTATTCAAGTAAACAGCAGGCATATGTTGATATCCTTTTGGAGAGAAGGAAAGAGCTCTATTTGGAAGGGCATAGATATTTAGACTTAAAAAGATTGGGAGCAATTGCGGGAGTGGCTATTGATAGGGATCCTACAGACGATGTGAAAACGATCCCGGTGACTATACCAATTAATGATTATCGTATGAGATCGCTGCCTATTCCAAGGGCTGAGCTGCAAGGAAATCCAACAATTCAACAGAATCCTGGGTATTAATTAAAAAAAACTTAGAAATGAAAACAATAAAGTATATATATCTATTTCTTGTTTGTCTTGTTATGTCATGTACAAATGATGAAATTCATTACGAAGGTGAGCCATATTTACATTTTGTAACTTCAGGTTCGGATCAATTAATAGAACAGGGTAGTGGACATAAAGATGTTGAAGTTAAATATGGGACAATTTCGCAGGTATCTGGAGATAAGGAGGTTAAATTAGTTTTAGATCCAAGTTCAACTGCAAAAGAGGGAGTTGATTTCCAACTTGTGAAAGGTACTGATAATCCTTCGGGTAAAGTTAATGGAGTTTTCGTTGTGCGATTGTTGGAAAGCGGAGCGACCAGTGTGGCTAAAAAAGCTGTTTTTAAATTACAATCGAATTCTATTCAGAATGCTATTATAGATTATCAAACATATACAATGAGTATGTCATTGAAATGCTCGGCTACGTTGATGAATGCTAATTTTAAAAATACAGAGGCTTTTTGGAATACTCCAAATGGAAATTATGATATTGTTCAATCGTCAACGACAAATCAATTGAAGGTAAAGGACTTTTTGGACGTAGGTATAGATTTGGTGTTAAATTATAATCCGGATACATATGTAGTTACTATTCCGGATCAATATACGGGATCAAACTATAGTGCTGCTCCATATGCCGGAGCTCCAATTTGGGTTAAGCAATCTACTGATGCTTCGCAAGTTTCATCATTTAATCCGTGTACGAAGACATTAACTGTGTATGGGAATTATTACCTTAAAGGTACTACGGCGGCTTACGGAAACAAAAAAGAAGCGTTTGTAGGAAATTAAGAACAACCTCACTAAAAAAAGAAAATAATTTAAAATGAAAAAGACGGGAATTATATTGTCAATTTTAGGCTTTAGCTTCTGTTTTGGACAAAGTGCTGTGCTTTACAATCTTAATAACAATAGATTGTTGTCTAATTCGGTTAATAAAATTGGCGTTGGGGAAAGTGCCGATAATGATAATTATGAAGGTTCTCCTTTTTTAGAAAAAGAGTTTTTACCATCAATGATTAAAGGAGAGAGTGGAGCATTTCTTTTAAGATATAATATCTATAATGATGAAATTATCTTAAAGAGTGATGATAAATATTATAAAATCCCAAAAGAAGAGGCTGATTATTTTAAAATCAATAATAAATATGTTGTGAGATTGATTAATGGGAAATATTATATTGATTCCTCTTCGGATAAAAATAATTATGTAATTGTTCGAAAAGAGAATATAGCCTTTACGCCAGGAAAAGTTGCGGAGAATACCTATGATCAAGCTAGATCTCCGAAGTTTTCAAGAACTAAACCGGATTATTTTTTGTTTGATATGGCTAAAAAGGTAATTACTCCATTGAAAAAAGATGAAATTAAAGCATTATTTCCTAATAAATCTGAAGAATTAGATCAAAATTTTAAAAAGAATAAATTTAAAAATATTGATGATTTTAATAGTTTATTAAGCATTATTGCTTGTTAAATTAGACATACAAAGAAATTCAGGAGGGCCTATTGGAAAATAGGCTCCTTTGGAATTTATAGCTGTTTAATAATTTATAACGATTCTAAATAATATTTTTAAGGGTGATAAATGTTTGTTAAAGATATTTTGAATTGTGGAAAATTTGTTTTATTGAAATGTTAAATGTTATTTTTTGTTAAATTTTAATCTATGAAGTAAATTATTAATTTTTATATATCGTATTCATCATAATTATCGCCAAATTAAAAAGTTGCCAGTATTAATATTTATTAACATATTTGCTCTCTTAAATATATTAAAATTTGTTAATATGAATGTGAAATTGCGTGTTTTAAGTGCTGGAGCATTGTTTTTTTTAGGACAAGCTGCTTTTGCACAGTCTGTGAAAAAGGACACCTTAACTAAAGAAACTCAAATTGATGAAGTTATAGTTACGGGTTATCAGAAGAAAAAAGCTGATGAAATTACACAGGCTCAATCAGTAGTCGGAGGTGATGAGATTAGACGAAACACTCCTACTACTTCACTTGGTAACTCTCTTCAGGGTAGAGCTTCTGGTGTTTATGTACAGAGTTTAACAGGACAACCAGGTTCTGTAGCTACTATTTTAGTAAGAGGTGTTGCTGGAGTAGGAGGTTCTTCTGAACCTGCTTATGTAGTCAACGGTATGTATATGACCGCTAGACAATTCAGTGCTATTAACCCTGCAGATGTTGAATCCATCTCCATTCTTAAGGATGCTGCTGCAACTGCCCAATATGGAGCTAGAGGAGCAAACGGGGTTGTAGTTGTAACTACAAAATCAGGAAAAGCTGGTAAAACAGTGTATTCATTTGAAACAAAGTTTGGTTTCAGTGAAAAGTTGAAGGATAACAACTTCAAAATGATGAATTCAAATGAATTGTTGAACTTTCAGAATCAGTTAGGATTTTTAGGGGTAACACCTTGGACACCTGGCGAAATAGCTCAACTTTCTGCTTTTGATCATAATTGGCAAAAAGATATCTTAAGACCATCTTCAATTCAGTCATACCTATTCAGTGCTCAAGGAGGATCAAAAGAGAGTACATTTTACTATTCATTAGGGTATGATAAAGATACAGGTATCCTAAGGGATATTAACGGCCTAGACAGATATACTGGTAATTTTGCATTTACTAATCAATTAAGTGAAAAATTAAAATTAGGAGTTAATCTTAGTGCTCAATATCAGGAGACAGATAACTATCTTGATAGATTTAATACTCAGAATCCTTTTGCTGCAATGTACTTATATGCTCCTTATGAGCCGATATATAATCCTGATGGTAGCTATAACCAAGGTATGAGTGCTGGATCTAACGTGGTTGAACAAGTAAGAAATTATCCTCTTCATGATCAGAGATTAAGAATTCCTGTTACTGTATTTGGCGAGTATAAGATTATCAATGGATTGAAGTTTAAATCAAACTTTAATGCAATTTATGATTGGTTTATGAGTACGAGCTGGTTGAAAAAAGGATCTAACCTAGACTTAACGGTTAACGGAACACCAACCGGTCAGCTTGCTAAAAATTCGTTCTATGGTTTTAATTACACATGGAATAACTCATTAAACTATACTAAATCATTCGGAGGGCATCACTTTGATGTTTTAGGATTTGTCGAATATAATGACAATTTCAACGAAGTTTTAAATGCAAGTGCATATGGTCTAAAGAGTGATCAGATCAGTGTACCTTCTATAACTACTCCGTCAGCGAGAAATACTTTTACAGGTACTAAAACTAGAAATACATTATTCAGTTTGGCAGGTATTGTAAACTATGATTACCAAGGTAAATACTTAGTTACTGGATCAATTAGGAGAGATGGTTCTTCGAGATTCGGAGCTAACTCTAAGTATGGTACTTTCTGGTCTGCAAGTGCGGCATGGAATATCGCGAAAGAAGATTTCATGAGTGGAGGTTTTATTAATGATTTAAAATTAAGAGCTTCATATGGTACTACAGGTAATGATGGAACTGTTGTTGATTACACTAATGTAACTAATGTTGGTTATGGATTGTATGGAACAAATCCAACTTTGTCTCCTTTGAATACTATTGGTAACCCAGACTTGAAATGGGAATCTAATGCAATTACCAACCTTGGGGTGGATTATGTATTCTGGAACAGAAGAGTAAGAGGTTCTGTGGAAGTATATCAAAATAAGAGAAAGGATTTTATCCAGTTGTTCCCTTTTACAACGGAGCAAGGAAGCTATCAACAATACTCCAATGCAGGAGATATGACTCAGAAAGGTCTTGAAGCTGAACTAAGTGTAGATGTTTTAAAGAATAGAGATTTTACTTGGAATTTGCATGCAAACATTTCTTTCCAAAAAAGTGTATTGGATAAATTATCCAACGGACAAACTGAAAGAAATCTAGGATACACATATCTAAAAGTAGGTGAAACTCCTTATATGTTCTATAATGTTAGGTTCGCTGGTGTTGATCCTAATAATGGTGATGCATTGTACTATGATAAAAATGGGAATGTAACCAATGTTTACAGTGCTAATAATGCAGTTGCAATTGAAGGTAAATCTCCTTTCCCAAAAAGTTTTGGTGGATTTGGAACTACTTTGCAATATAAAGGATTAGATTTCAGTGCAGATTTTACTTTCAAACTAGGTGGATATACTTATAATAATATGTATTATCAAGCGGTTGATCCTTTAAGTGCAGTTTCAGGGTATAATGTTGCTCAAGCGGCAGCTAACTTCTGGCAAAAACCAGGTGATACCGGAGTGTTCCAAAAGGTTGATTCTAATGGATTGAGAGATTCCGATCAATGGATTGAGAAATCTGATTATTTAAGATTAAGATCTCTTACCTTAGGATATACATTTGACAGGGATTTCTTTGGAGAAAATGTTCCATTAAACAAAGTAAGATTGTATGTTCAAGGACAAAACTTATTTACGGCAACAAAATTCCACGGAGAACCTGAGGTTTCTCTAGGATCTGCGGGATCAACTTCTCTTTTTGTTCCTGGATCATATAACCTTTATACTTATCCTGCTGTTAAAACAATTATGGTGGGGATGCAATTTGAATTTTAATATTTAAACTACTATGAAAAAGAATAATATAATAAAAATAGGGATAGCCGTTTCAGTTGCTTTCACTTCTCTTGCTCTTACATCATGTGACAGAGAATTGGATCAGTCATCATATCTTAATGAGCCTGAAGAAAGTGCTATGACAAGACCTGAGTCGTTCAGACAAGCTCTAGATGGAGTTTATACAGCCTTTAAAACTGTAAACCTTAATGGCGTAGGAGGAGTTTCTTATTACGGAGGCGATACAGGAAGTCAACTTATAGTCGCTGACCTAACTTCTGATAATCTTGTAAGAAGTCCTGCAGGAAGAGGAAGTAATTTTGCTGCATCAAACTTTGAATTTTCTTCTGATAATACTCAAACGACTGGCTTATATGGTGCTGCCTATAATGCAATAAGCAAAGCAAATTTTGTATTAAAGTATATTGATAATGGTGTTCTTACAGGGGCGGCAAAAGCAAATACTGCTGCTGAAGCAAGAGCTTTGAGAGCTATTATGCATTTCGACATTGTAAGAGCTTATGCTAAAATACCTACGCAGTCTACAGATGCAGGATCAAGCATAGGTATTTATTATTCTGATAAATATGACCCCCTTAATACATCTGCTAGTAGAAATTTAACTGTTTCTCAAGTTTACGATAAAATTATCGATGACTTATTATTTGCAGTTGATAATATTTCTCAAAATGATGCGGATAAAGGAAGATTAAGTAAAACTGCTATATATGGTCTTCTAAGTAGAGTATACTTATATAAGGGAGATTATGCTAAAACAGTACAGTATGGAGATTTAGCATTGGCTGCATCGCCTAGTTTAACTTCTAAAGCTAACTTTACTTCATTATGGAAAGCTACAAATCTTGATGGAGTATTATTTCAAATTTTGAATTCTGCTGCTGAAGGTGTGACTGTAGGAGTTGCTTATAACCAAACAATAGGAGGTCAAATAAGATCTGAATTTGTAGCAGATTATGATTTTTTTAATTCTTATCAAGATACAGATGTGAGAAAATCAGTATATTTTACTACTTCAAATTATAATGGAAAGACATACAATAATATAACTAAGTATTCTTCTAATGGAGGAGCTCCTAACGTTGTAACAGTAAAGTATCTTAGATCTTCAGAAGTTGCATTAAATACTGCTGAGGCTGCATATAAGTCTGGAAATGCTACTAAAGCATTAACTTTGCTTAATTCTTTAAGATCACAAAGATATGGTACGGCTACTGATCCTTACGTTCCTGGTACAGAATCAGGGCAAGCTTTACTGGATGCTATCTACAAAGAAAGAAGATTAGAATTAGCTTTTGAAAATGACAGATGGTACACATTGAAGAGATTGGGCTTACCTGTTCAAAGATCTGGAAAAGGTGAGCAATCAAATGGAACTGGAACCCCCTCTGTTGCACAAACACTAGCAAGTGGAAGCACAAAATGGCAGTGGCCAATTCCACAAACAGCTATCCAACAGAATCCAAACATCAAGCAAAACGACGGTTATTAATAAACAATAATCATATAATATTAAACCCTGCTCTAAGCAGGGTTTTTTATTTCCTTTTATTTCTTATTTTTGCTGTACAAAATGTAATATGAAAACCGTTATGGTTCTGTATCACTTTTGAACCATATAAATTAACGCATGAAATATATATTTCTTATCATCCTTTTCTTTGCTAATTTTTTCAATGCACAGGTTGTTAATAAAACAGATTCTAACAAGCTTGGAAAAAAACTGGCTGATACTTTAGTCATTGACTCTGGAAAGAAGGATTCTTTAAAAATATTCAAACCTACCATCAATGATTATCTTTATCAGACTCAATTTTCTGAAAAGAAAATATTTGATACGGTGATGACTTACGAAAAAACATACATCTTTTCACAATATAACAATAAGGATAACTTTGGGAGAGTTCAATTTCCTAATGTGGGGGCGGGATTTAATCCTCTTTCTTATGAGGTGAATGCAGAGCAGAATCTTTCACTGTTGCCTTCCAATAAATCTTATGGAATTATTGGGATTAATGACGTGAAATATTATGACGTAAAAACTCCAACAGCAACTTTTGTTTATCATAATTCTATAAAGAACGGAGCGGTTTTAAGATCTACCTACACTCAAAATATTGGGAAGCGATTTAATTTTGCTTTGGAATATATGGGACTGCGATCACAAGGTCTTTACAGGAACTCATTGGCAGCTAATAATAATACACTATTCTCTGGACACTATCTAAGTAAGAGCGGAAACTATGAATTATTTGCTCATTACCTGCATCAAAATGTTAATAATCAGGAAAACGGGGGAATTGTGGCTGATGATCTGTTCCAGAGTGGGAACAGTGATTTCAGAAACAGAATCAATGCAGAAGTGAATCTTGCATCTTCAAGTTCGCAATTTGGATACAGAAGATATTATTTAAGCCATCAGTTTACTCCTTTTAACGCTGAAAAATTTCCTTTTAGGATCAGGCATACCATTTTTAACCAAGGGAATAAATATTATTACTCCCAAAATGCTTTAGAAGGGTATTGGTACGATACACCCGCCGAAATCGTTAATGGTTTTCCTCTTTCAACAAAGAAATATTCCAATAATCTAAGCAATACTGTTAGTCTGGTTTGGGATAATGAAAAGTTCAAACTGGATGCAGGAGTGCGTTATCAAATGATAAAGTTTGGAGCAACGCAAGTTACTCTGCCTACATTACAGATTCCAAATGAGATTAAAGAGAATAGAATTGGAGCAGTAGGAAACTTACAGATAAAGCTTTTAGATAAAATCCAGCTTAATTCATTTGCGGAATTTTCTAATGGAAGTCAGTTCGGAACTTATGTAAAAACTACTAACAACATTAAATTTGAACCGATCAAAGATTACTTTGTAAATGCTAAAGTAAATTTCCAGAGTGCTTATCCTTCTTTTAATTATCTTTTAAATACTTCTGTTTATAATAATTTTAATTATTATAAACAGAATGTTAAAAACCAATCGATAACTGAGATTGGTGGGAATATTAATTTAAAATGGTTTAAAACAGAATTGTTTGTTAATTATTTCAGAATAGACAATTTTACTTATCTCGATGCGGCATCAATGCCTAAACAAAGTCAAGGGTCGCTGAATATTTCTCAGATCGGAGGAGATGCTACATTCAGTTTTGGTAAATATCATTTAAATACAAGAGTGCAGTTTCAGAACGCGCTAACAAATAAAGATTTGTATCCGATGCCTGGATTTATAGGCCGTGCTAATTTCTTTTATCAGACCAAAGCGTTTAAAAATGCTGCAGAAATCCAAGCTGGACTGAAAGTTTACTATTTCTCAAAGTTTGCTTCAAGAGAATATTTTCCGATACTTAACGAATACATTTTACCAAGAGCGGATTCATTTTCAATCGGGGGACAGCCTATTGCCGATGTTTATATCAATATGAAAGTTAAAAAAATGTTCTTCTTTATTGAAGGGCAACAGATAGGTACACTTATCTCATCTAATAAAGCCTATGCATTTCCACATTATCCGGTTTATGATTTTAGACTGAACCTTGGAATTGTTTGGTATTTGTTCAACTAAAATCATAACACCAGTTGAAAACAATCAGTAAAATATCATTTAATGATATAGAAAATATACCTCAGTTAATAAAAGATTTTTTAAATCATAAAATTGAGGGTTTTGAAGAAAATACATTTTCATTAGACCATTTTAGAAAAAAAATTCATCTAAAACAAGAATCTTTTACTTCAGAACAGAGAGTGGTATTATCCACCGCTCTTGAACAACAGTTATCCGGACTCATACTTTCTAAAAAGCAAAGGGAAAATTTAAACAACATAAAGCTTCCTGATACTTTTACTATAACAACAGGTCATCAACTAAACCTTTTTTCGGGGCCTGTTTTTTTTGTGTATAAAATTTTACAAACTATTAAGACTTGTTCTTATTTAAAATTTAATTTTCCGGACTTTAATTTTGTTCCTGTATATTGGATGGCTTCTGAAGATCACGATTTTGCTGAGATCAATCACTTCAAAACCGAGAATAATTATTACGAAATTAATGAAAAGTCTGGTGGACCTGTCGGGAGAATTCAGATAAGCGATACATTTTTCATTTCTGAGTTTGAAAAGGAATTTAAGGATTCTGTTTTTGGGACAGAGCTTATTTTAATGCTTAAAGAAGCTTACAAAGTCGGGAATACTCTTACAGAAGCTATAAAGACATTAGTGAACAGACTTTTTTCAGAGTTTGGTTTGTTAATCATTGATGGGGATTCAGGCATATTGAAAAATCAGGTCAAAGAAATTTTCCGGGAAGAGTTAATTCATTCTGCATTATATCATGCTTCTAAAGAAAAAGTGAAATTTCTCACAGATAAATATGGAAAGGTTCAGGTGAATCCCAGGGAAATTAATTTGTTTTACCTTTCTGACACGAGAGATCGGATAGAATTGGTAGGAGATCATTATAGTGTGGTGGATACTCCCATCCGGTTTACAAAGGAAGAGATCTTAAATGAGTTGGATAAAGCCCCGGAAAGATTTAGCCCTAATGCATTAATGCGTCCGGTTTATCAGGAAAAAGTATTGCCTAATTTAGCCTATATCGGGGGTAATGCAGAAATTATGTATTGGCTTGAGTTAAAAGACTATTTTACTAAAATAGATATCCCTTTTCCTGTTTTGATTCCCCGAAACTCAATGTTGTTCTTACAGGAGAAAGTATTAAAAAAAATAGATAAGCTTGATCTGAAAGTTGATGATTTCTTTCAGAATTTTGCAGCTATTACGAACAACAGGATCTTAGATAATAGTAGTATTCTCAGGTTACTTGAAGAAAAAGAATCTCTTTTGATCAATAGCTTTTCTGAATTACGGTCTATCGCCGAAACTACCGAGAAATCTTTTGGAAATATGGTTAAGGCGGAAGAAATTAGACAGCTCAAATCTTACAAAAGGATGAAAAAGCGACTTCTTCATGCAGAAAAGATAAAACAAAGTGAATTGCTTGAAAGGTTGGAAAATTTATTTTTAAACGTACATCCTTCTAAAACATGGCAGGAAAGGGTTTATAATTTTAGTGTATTTTTCGCTGATTATGGATATTCATGGCTTGAAACTTGTTTAGAAGAAATGGTGGTTCAAGAATCAAAATTAATAATTGTTGCCATTTAATTTTAAAGGAGTATTTTTGTAAATTATAATTATCTACTATGATAAAAAGGTTTTTTATTCTATCCAGTTTATGTATGGTTTTGGGCGTTTCCGCTCAACAATCACATACCGTAGTTAAAGGAGACAATCCTTATAATATTGCCAAGAAGTATGGTATAACGGTGGATGAACTGCTGAAACTAAATCCAAAATTTAAAGATGGAAAGTTGACAGTCGGTGATGTGCTTACAGTTAAATCTGATAAAAGCACTTCTGCTCCTGTTACAAAAAGTGCTGTCATTGAAAAAGCTAAACCCAATGCTCAGCTTGGTAAAATTGTATTACAGCCGAAACAAACCATCTATGGAATTACAAAGCAATACCGTATTTCTGAAACTGACTTGAGAAAGCTGAATCCTGAATTGGATTCTCATATGAAGATCGGTGATGAGATTACATTACCTTTTGAAAGCATAAAAAAATATGGAGGCAACCAACAACCTGTTGTAGCTTCAAAAACTGTAGAAGCAACTGCTAATAATACTCCATCAACTGCCGTGGCAACGGATGAGGATAGCTATACAATTCAATCAAAAGATAATTATTACAGAATTACAAAACAATTTGGAGTTAGCCAGCAAGAGCTGTATGCTTTAAATCCTGGATTGGAAGAAAAAGGATTAAAACCAGGAGAGGTTATCCGTGTTAAAAAATCAAATAGCAATGTTGCTAATGTGATTACGGAGCCTGTTAATCCTAAAACTAAAATTGATTCAGGCAACGAAAAGTCATCTGCTAATAATTCCTCTAACGTGAATGAGGAGGCAGGAGATGAATATGTTACTTACACTGTTCAGCAAGGAGATACTGTTTTTTCTATTGTCAATAAATATGGTATTTCCATTGACGAATTAATCGCTTTAAACCCGGATTTAACCCACGGACTAAAGACCGGAATGATTTTGAAAATTAAGAAGCTTGATCCTGCATACATTAAGAAAAGCGGAGATGCTTTAAGTGTTGTTTTGATGCTTCCTTTCGGCTATAGTACAAATGAAACTCAATATAGGGGAATGGCAATGGATTTTCTTACAGGAGCTAAATTAGCCATTGAAAGAAATGCAAGAAACGGTCAGAAACTGGATATTAAAGTAGTTGATTCCGGTAATGAAGCTTCATTTAGGAATTCATTGACTCAAATCAATCCTAATAATACAGATTTAATTATAGGCCCATTCTTTAAATCGAATGTCATTGATGTTTTAGACTTTACTAAAAGCCAGAAAATTCCAATTGTAGCGCCGTTTGCAAATTCTCCGGAATTGTATAACTACAGTAATCTGGTTATTATTGAAACGAATGATCAAACCTATGCGGATAAAATTGTAGATGAAGTAAAAACTGTATACTCGGATCAAAAAATTTATATAGTTGCAGACAGCAAAAAGGAAAATGCAAATTATATTAAAGCTGGTCTCGAAAAGGCAGTGAAAAATCCAAATGTAACAATTGTAAGTTCTCCTGCAGAAATTAAGGCAGACCAGAATATGATGACGGGACAATCTGCTCCTGTAATAGCTATTTTAGCAAGTGATAACGATAGTACGGGCGAGGCTTTTTCAAATAGAGTTATTGCCCTGACAAAAGAAGTACAGGGAATAAAAGCTTTTAGCATGTATTATGCTCCAAGTTTTGAGAAAAAGGTAGACGACCTTAGTCAGGCGAGTTTGGTTTATTTAATGGACAGAAAAATCAATACGGACGGAAGTTTTGAAAAAGAGATTTTGGCAGCCTATAAAGGTAAATATTGCAAGACTCCTCCCAAATATGCAATTATTGGTTTTGATGTTGTCAATGACATGTTAACCAGAGAGAATAAAAAAGGAGAAATTTTTAAACAAATGAATAAAGTTCAAACTCAGCTTGCAACCAAGTTTGAATTTGTAAAGTCCAAAGCTAATGGAGCTTATGTGAATACTGGTTATCGTGTAATCCGATTAGTTCCTTAGTGAAGTAGATTGGATGAAAGAAAATCTTCACATTATGTTTATATTTGCATAATATTTTAAATTATTAGATGAAAGCACTTGTATTTCCTGGGCAGGGTTCTCAGTTTGTTGGGATGGGAAAAGAACTATATGATTCTCGAAAAGACATAAAGGACCTGATGGAATCTGCCAATGAAATTTTAGGTTTCGATATTTTATCCCTTATGTTTAATGGGACAGAAGAAGATCTAAAGAAAACCGAGGTTACTCAGCCTTCTATTTTTATACATTCTGTAGCTGCTTTAAAAGCTGTAAATGGACTTGGTGCTGAAATGGTAGCCGGTCACTCTTTAGGAGAATTTTCAGCATTGGTCGCTAATGGAGTTCTGTCTTTTGATGACGGTCTTAAATTAGTATCTGAGCGAGCAAAAGCAATGCAGGAAGCTTGTGATATTAATCCAAGCTCAATGGCTGCAATTTTAGGATTGGAAGATGCCAAAGTTGAAGAAATTTGTGCACAGATCAATGGGATTGTTGTTCCTGCAAATTATAATTGTCCTGGACAACTTGTAATTTCAGGAGAAACTGCTGCCGTAGAAGAAGCTTGTATTAAATTGAAAGAAGCGGGAGCAAAAAGAGCATTATTGCTACCTGTTAATGGGGCTTTTCATTCTCCATTGATGCAACCTGCACAAGAAAGATTGGCCGCTGCTATTGAACAAACTAAATTCAGAAAAGCAACGATTCCAGTTTATCAGAATATTACCACGACTGCAGTTACAAATCCTGACGAAATTAAGAAAAACCTGATTGCTCAGTTAACAGGTCCTGTAAAATGGACACAATCTGTTCAGAATATGATTAAAGACGGAGCATCTAACTTTGTAGAAGTTGGACCAGGAAAAACTTTACAGGGATTGATCAAGAAAATTGATAGTTCTGTAGACGTTGCTTCGGCAATCTAAAAAATAAACAAATGGGCGAAATATTTTCACCGGGAAAGCTCATGCTTACTTCAGAATATTTCGCTATAGATGGAGCTCTTGTCCTAGCGGTACCAACCAGGCTGGGACAAGAGTTTTTCTTTGAAGAAACGGAAGATGGGAAATCATTGGTTTTTTGGGAAGCTTACCATCAAAATAAACTATGGCTGAAAGTGATCATTGATTATTCCTCTTGGAAAATCCTTGAGACAAATATAGCTCCCAGTGCCGAATTTCTTATAAAAACGTTGAAAAACGTCCAAAAGCTTTCTACTCGTAAATTCCAGAATGCAGATTCATACTTTTTAAAAACAAATCTACAGTTCCCTTCCGATTTTGGATTGGGAAGCAGTTCAACATTAATGAACAACCTTTCTGTGTGGGCTGATACAGATCCTTTCATGCTAAATAGTCTAAGTTTGGGTGGAAGTGGTTATGATATTGCTGTCGCAAAGGAAAAATCAGCAGTTTTGTATCAGAATAAACCGGTAATACAATATAAAAGAGTAACCTTTGATCCTATCTTTAAGGACGACTTGATTTTTATCCATTTAAATCAAAAACAAGACAGCAGGGAAGCAATCGAACTGTATAAGTCTAAAATAAAATCCCGGAAACTGATCGAAGTATTTTCTGCCCTTACCAATGAAATTCTATTATGTAATGAATTAAATGATTTTTGTCATTTAATGACTGTTCATGAAAGAAAAATTTCTGATTTTCTGAATATTCCTACCGTTAAAGACAAATTCTTCTCCGACTGTCCGGTTTTTGTGAAAAGTTTGGGTGCCTGGGGGGGAGATTTTGTAATGAGTGCCAAATTTAGGGGCTTTGAGGACTATTTTCGGGGAAAAGGTTTTGCGACTATTTTTGAATGGACTGATATAATTGCTTGATATTTAGTAATTTGCCGTTCTGTTTTTTTCTTTGTCATTCTGACTTATATCATTATATTTAACCACCTGTAACACTAAATTAATATTTAATTTTGTTGGACTAAAAAAAGAAATAGAAAATATAAGTAAAATGAAACACGCTAAAATCATCCAGGATTTGCAAAAATTAGGGATTAAGGGAGACTACGAAATAATATATAATCCCTCATATGAGGAATTATTTCAAGCAGAAGTTTCTCCTGAAAATCAGGGTTTTGAGAGAGCTGAACTTACGGAATCTGGTGCAGTATCAGTAAAAACAGGAATTTTTACTGGCCGTTCTCCAAAAGACAGATACATTGTTCAGGATGATGTTACAAGAGACACAATTTTCTGGGATGGCAAAGTGAACTTGCCTACAACAGCAGAAATCTTCAAGTCTTGTAAAGAATTAGTGCTAGACCAACTTTCTTCTTCTAAGAAAATTTATGTAGTGGATGCATTTTGTGGAACAAATGCTGACACAAGACTTAAAGTGAGATTCATCGTAGAAGTTGCATGGCAGGCGCATTTCGTTACTAATATGTTCATCCGTCCATCTCATTATGAGCTGGAAAACTTTGGAGAACCTGATTTCACTGTTGTGAACGGTTCTAAAACAACGAATCCGAATTGGGAAGCTCAGGGACTAAATTCCGAGAATTTTGTAATGTTCAACCTTACGGAAAAATTACAGATCATTGGAGGAACCTGGTATGGAGGAGAAATGAAAAAAGGAATGTTCGCAATGATGAACTACTACCTTCCGCTAAAAGGAATGGCATCTATGCACTGTTCTGCAAACGTAGGAGAAGAAGGAGATGTTGCTTTGTTCTTCGGCCTTTCCGGAACAGGTAAAACAACTTTATCCGCTGATCCTAAAAGATATCTTATTGGTGACGATGAACACGGTTGGGATAACAATGGAGTTTTCAACTATGAGGGAGGTTGCTATGCAAAAGTAATTGACTTATCGGAAGAAAAAGAACCGGACATTTTCAGAGCAATTAAAAGAGATGCTCTTCTTGAAAATGTTGTTGTAAATAATGGTGTTTCTGATTATACTGATAATTCAATCACTGAAAACACGAGAGTTTCTTATCCGATTTACCATATTAACAAAATTGTACTGCCTTCTAAAGCTGGGCATGCTAAGAAGATTGTTTATCTTTCAGCTGATGCATTCGGAGTATTACCTCCGGTTTCAATTTTAGATGAAAATCAGGCTCAATACCACTTTTTATGTGGATATACTTCTAAATTAGCAGGAACTGAAAGAGGAATTACTTCTCCAGAACCTTCATTCTCTCCGGCTTTTGGTGAGGCATTTCTTACGTTACATCCTACCATGTACTCTAAAACCTTGATTGGTAAAATGAAAGAACATGGAGCAAAAGCTTATTTGGTAAATACAGGATGGAACGGTACAGGAAAAAGAATCTCATTAAAAGATACAAGAGCCATTATTGATGCAATAATTGATGGATCTATTGAGAACGCTCCTAAGGCACAAGTACCTATTATGAACTTGGAAATTCCTACTTCTTTACCCAATGTTTCAGAAGGCATTCTGGATCCAAGACATACATACAGTGATGCTTCAGAGTGGGAAGAGAAGGCTAAAGACTTAGCATCAAGATATATTAAGAATTTTGAACAGTATTGTAACACTGAAGAGGGGAAAAAGCTGGTTGCTTCCGGACCTCAATTACAAGAACAAACAATATAAAAAAAGAAAAGCCTCATCATTGATGAGGCTTTTTTATGTATTAAAACATCCTAAAAGCTTAATAAAGCCAGTCTGTATCCTTTCATTCCAAAGCCGGATAATACAGCATCTGTGTGAGCCGCTGTTACTGACTTTTGCCGGAATTCTTCTCTTTTATAAATATTGCTGATATGTACTTCAATCTTAGGTTTCTGTATATTCTTTAAACAGTCGGCTATCGCATAAGAGTAATGAGTAAAAGCCCCCGGATTGATAATAACAGCATCAAAATCATCTTCCTGAAGTCTGTTAATTAATTCTCCTTCAATATTCGATTGATAATAGTTCAGTTCGTAAGAAAGGAATTCATCTTTTAATTTTTCCAAATATTCATCCATTGAAATTATTCCATAAATTTCAGGTTCTCTTGTACCCAACAGATTTAGATTCGGTCCGTTTATGATTAAAATTTTCATAACATAAAATTAAAAAGTTTTTTTCGATTAGTGCGGATATTTTACGGGTTTTATTTGAAGGGAATGTTTTACATTATTTTTAATGATATTTCTCATGTTTAAAAATTTAACATTTTCTCTAATGGTTTATTAACAGGTGTCTTAAGTGAAAATTAAGTTAATTTTTGAGAATTTAAAATAAAAAATAAATTAGTCTACTTGTTTTATAGACTAATTGTTTTTAGATTTGCAACCATATTTCGATCGGCTTATAAAGAAAGATGGAGGGAACTGACCCTACGAAGTCTTAACAACCTGCATGATGCAAGGTGTTACATTCAGCCTTTTAAGGAAAAATAAGCATTTGGTTAAATCAATTTCTTGATGCCCTTTGCTGTGTTTTCCGCAAAGGGTGTTTTTTTAATATTTAACAAATAAAATTGATTATGGTTAGTAAAAGTTTATTAAAAGCTGGTGTTTGGATTTCACCCGGTGCTTTGTTTTTCTTAGGCATTATTAGTGTTAATGGGCAGGAGATAAAGCAGAAGAAAGATACGCTTAGGGAAAAAGATATTGATGAAGTCGTTGTGGTAGCTTACGGTAAAGCGAAAAAGACGAGTTACACAGGTTCTGTAGCGACGATCTCCAGCGAAAAGATTAATAATCGGCCGGTAACCAATATTACAAAAGCTTTGGAAGGGCAGGTAGCGGGATTACAGGCAGTAAGTGCTTCAGGCCAACCGGGTGCTACGGCAACAATCCGTATCAGGGGGATCGGATCTATTAGTGCCTCAAGTAATCCTTTATTCGTGGTGGATGGAATTCCTTTTGATGGAAATATCAATTCTATCAGCCCAAATGATATAGAATCAATTAGTGTTTTGAAAGATGCTACGGCAAGCTCTCTGTATGGATCAAGAGGTGCTAACGGAGTGATTATTGTGACTACAAAGTCAGGGAAAAAAGGAGAATCACGAATCAATTTTAATATCAGTCAGGGATTTTCCAGCAGGGCTGTAAAGGACTATGAACAGGTTACCACGGACCAGTATTTTCAATTATATTGGGAAGCAATGAGAAATGGATATAAATCAGGACAGGTTTCAGCACAACAGGCTGCACAAATGGCCACAGATAATCTTGTGAATAATCTGGGCATCAATCCATATGGTTCTAACTATGCAAAACCGGTAGGGACAGATGGAAAACTGCTGCCTGGAGCAAGGCCTTTATGGAATGATGACTGGAGGGATATACTACAAAGAGTGGCCTCAAGAAACCAGGTTGATCTTGATTTTAGTGGCGGAAATGAAAAAGGAAACTATTTTTTCTCATTGGGATATCTTGATGATAAGGGTATTGCCATAGGATCCGGATTTACAAAATACAGTACGAGATTGAAGATTAATAATGAAGTGAAAAAATGGTTAACAGTTGGAGCAAACCTTAGCTATACCAATAGTCTTCAGGAGGCACCACCATCTTCCGATTCAAGAACTGATAATATTATTAATGCAGCCAGAGTAATTCCTTCTTTTTATCCATACTATGAAAGAAATCCTGATGGAAGCTATAAGCTTGATGCTAACGGAAATACAATTTACGACTTCGGAAAGTACAGGCCGACAAGTGCTTTGCAAAATCAAAATGCAGCAGCAACTTTGCCATTAGACAAAAATGAAAACAGGGAAGATAACTTTTCAGGAAAAGGGTATTTGGATTTTACCTTCTTACCGGAATTAAAATTTAAATCCAGTTTTTCAATTGACCTGGTAAATTATAATGGGCATTATTATTCAAATCCGTTACTTGGGGAGGGTAGTGAAATCGGAGGTTCGGTGACCAAGACAAATTCACGGACATTATCTTATACAACCAGTAATATCTTGACCTATGACAAAAAATTCGATCAGCATCATTTCAATATTCTAGCCGGACAGGAGTTTTATCATTATGAGTATCAGACGATATCCGGAAGCCGAAGTCAGTTTTCTTTACCTTATTATTATGAACCGGATGCAGCGGCTTTATTAGGAGGTTTTAGTGGTAATAGTGATAAATTAGGTTTACTGAGTTTTTTAGGTAAAGCAGAGTATGATTTCAATAACACTTATTTTATTTCCGGATCTGTAAGATCAGACGGATCTTCCCGTTTTTCACCTCAAAATAGATGGGGAACTTTCTGGTCAGTAGGAGGTTCGTGGAAGGCGTCTAATGAGCAATTCATTAAAAATCTAAATTTCTTTAATCAGCTAACCCTTCGTGCGAGTTACGGAGGACAGGGAAATGATAAGTTGAGTACTTATTATGCTTACCAAAGTCTTTACGCATTTTACAATAATCTGGGAGAAGGAGGAACAGTTGCTAGCAGGCTTCCCACTCCTGATCTTAAGTGGGAAACCAATCTTAACTTGAATGTGGGGCTGGAATTTGCTATTCTTAAAAACAGGGTTAAGGGTAATGTGGAATATTTCCAGCGTCAAAGTAAAGATCTTTTATTTGACAGGCCTTTGGCTCCCTCTCTTGGTTTTAGTGGTTATTCAGCGAATATTGGAGAATTGAAAAATACAGGCTTTGAATTTTCATTATTCACAACTCCGATTAAAACGGACGATTTCCAATGGGATGTTGATGTTAATGTAACAACCCTAAAAAACAGAATTACGAAACTTCCTAAAGGCCCAATTGTAACAGGAACTAAATTATTGCAGGTTGGGGGTTCTGTTTATGATTTCTTTATTCCGGAATGGGTTGGAGTTGATCCAAGTAACGGTGCTCCGCTATGGAAATATGTTTATCAGGATGCCAATGGGAATACAATAGAAGGAACAACTTCTGAATATGCAAAGGCGACAAAAACATTGCAGGGTTCTTCTTTGCCTAAATTCTCCGGTGGAATCACTACAAATATTACATATAAGGATTTTGATTTATCCGCGCTGCTAACTTTTAGTGTTGGAGGAAAAATTCTTGATACAGATTACACCATGTTAATGTCAAATGGAAGCAATGCTGGAAGGGCATGGAGCGCAGAGATGTTAAACAGATGGACGCCTGAAAATCCCAACACGGATGTTCCGGCTTTAAGTACAACGACAAATAACTGGACTTCAACGTCCTCAAGGTTTTTATACTCGGGGACTTATGCCAGATTGAAAAATGTGAGTATCGGATATACGTTACCTTCAGATTATTTCGGAAGACTGGGACTGAAAAAGTTCAGAATTTATCTTCAGGCTGAAAACCTTTTAACTTTCTACAAGCACAAAGGAATGGATCCCGAGCAAGCTATAGATGGTACCACTTATTACAGATATCCGGCAATGAGAACAATAACATTCGGTCTTCAGGCTACACTTTAAGTTTATATTAAAACAATCAAAACAATGAAAAAAATAAAATATATATCATTTATACTTATAGCAGCTTTCTCTTCTACTGCATGTACTAATGATTTGGAAACAGCTCCTACTAATCAGGCTAATGAAGCCGAGATATTCAAGACAGCTGAAAGTGCTGAAACGGTGATTAATGGGACATGGGCAAAATTCAATGATGACGGGCCTACCTATGCTAACATTGGCTATTCAACAGTATTACGGGCCAGCGATGCTATGGGAAGTGATGTCGCTGTCCTTACTAATAAATATGGCTTTGCATCGGCTTACGCTTTTACCGATTTAGTGAATAGTACCGGAAGTCGTTCTCAATTTGTATGGAGTTTATTATATTCTGCAATCAATAACATGAATAATGTGATTAGTCGTATTGATGGAGTAGAAGGAAGTCAGTCTAAAAAGGATCAGGTTAGGGGCCAGGCAAAAGCTTTACGTGCTTTTTGTTACTTGAATTTAGCAAGCCTTTATCAGTTTAGTTATTTAAAAGATAAAAACGCTTTAGTAGCTCCAATTTATACAGAACCTACAACCACAAATTCTGTAGGAAAAAAGAGAGCTAGCCTTGAAGAAATTTATACTTTGATTAAAAACGACCTATCAGAGGCAGGACTTTTATTAGCAAATTATACAAGAAATAATAAGGATAAAATTGATAAGTCTGTAGTATATGGATTATTGGCCAGGACTTACTTAAATACGGGTGAGTGGACTAAGGCTACTGCTGCTGCTCAAATTGCAAAAGCTAGTTTTCCGTTGATGGCTCCCGAAAAGTATAAGGACGGGTTTAATGATATTACCAATGGGGAATGGATCTGGGGACATGGTCAGACGCAGGAACAATCAGGGGAAAGCTATGCATTCCATTATTTAGATGTTTCTTCATCAGGAAGCTATTACTACAGTTTTATGGCGGACCCTTATTTTAAAGATTTATTTGACACCAATGACATCAGGTACCAATTGTTTCAATGGGACGGACTTCCCGGGAGGGAAGGTCTCTTGAGATATGCTAAATTTAAGTTTAAAGCCAATCTCATTGCTGATATTGTGTTTATGAGATCAGCTGAAATGTATTTAATTGAAGCTGAGGCAGAAGCCAGAAATGGAAATGTGACCAATGCTGTGGCAGTTTTGAATCAACTGAAATCAGCGAGACAGGCTAATCTGTACAGTGGATCTTTAGCCCAGAATGATGTGATCAAAGAAGTCCTGATCGAAAGAAGAAAGGAATTGTTTGGAGAAGGATTTTCATTGTCTGATATCATAAGAACTCAGGGAACTGTAGTAAGAAAACCTTTTACTGATTCCAATGGTCAGCCAATTAAAGTACAAGTAACAACTCCGGATGGAACTGTAAAAACAGTGAATGGAAGAGGACATTCTGTATTTTCTTTTCCTGATCAATCTGCCTTTGCGCCAAACAGTAAGTATTATTTGTTTACGATTCCGCAGAAGGAGGTGGAGAATAACCCGAATTTGTAGCCTATTATTTAATGAGGAGGTTTTCCATAAGTCACCAATCTAATGATATTTAAAAAATAAATTCCCCGCTAAAAGCGGGGAATTTTTTATTTACTTTTTTATAAGGTAAATAAGTTGTTCATGATTCTTATAATCCTTAAAGCCGATTTTTACGGAATCTAGTGTATTCCTTTTGCTGATATCATCGTAGTACATCACAATATTATCATTATTCAAACCACCACAAAAATCACAGTGAAAATTGATAAACCGACTATGGTCGCTATCCTCAACACTTAAACCTTTTTGATTGGTTTTTAAATCTTTGATTTTAATACTTAAAGCAAAGAAATTTTTGTTGATTCTTTGATCATTTTTCGAATTGTATTTAAAAGTTGTAAAAACTTCCTGAATTAAATACTCTGTCCGGTTAATTGTTATTTTATTGCTGGTTGGTTTATACACATGGATCAGTAATTTTTTCTCTCTTGCTTCAGATATGTCTGCAGGTAAAAATTCAGTATCAGAACCTACACACGAAACAGTGATTGAAAATATTGCCCATAAGAAAATCAGATTTTTCATAATTTATTTAATATCATAAAACTTAACTAAATGCTTATCAAATATAAAATTATTAATGAAGAAATTAATATTAGGAGCCATCATACCTGAATATATTCTAGCATTATACATTGCTTTCAATGATTGCTCCACTACAGTAGTACAACTTGAAGTAAGCAGTTTGTACTTCGTTGAGATTACATTTCTTGCAGCAGCAATTCCGCGATTGATCTGGGCTCTTGTCGCTCTGTAAACAGCAACCGCATCATACCTTTTACCTGGTGAAACCTTGGTGCTGTAGAAGTCGTTAATTTCCTCAATACTTTTAAAATTTTGATCAGTTTTAAGAGTTTCTCCATATACCCCTCCATTTTCATGGGTTCCATCCTTAGATATATAAAGTAGTGTACCATCTGGATTTTCAAATGCTATGGCTTCATGACCTGCTCCGTTAGCACCGCCATAATCGTGAAGAACACTTACTTCATAAGTCTTTTGTAGATGCTCCATCGCATGATTTAATCCAGCAACAATTCCACCGATCACAGCACCCTGCCAGAAGTTACCTCCGGACAATTCGGCACCTACACCTCCTGAGATAGCCCCAAAGAGTACCTTTCCTACGGTTTGATTAGCAAAATCTTTAGCAAAAGCACCAAATGCTGAAGCTCCTAAACTACCCAATGCCCCTGAAAGCATTGCCTGGTGGAAAGATCCACCCTGCATTAAGGATAAAGTTCCTTGAGCAATTCCATGTACTGTGGCTTGCGCTAATGCTACACCTGTTTGAGCCATTACCTTCAAAGCTGTATTAGATACCTGCACTGCAGATTGAATGGCGGGGGCAAAGAGCTGGCCTATACCAAAGGTGACGGCACCCGATATAGCACCAAATACAGTAGATTTAAATAATCCCAGAAGAGAAAACTTCTGTCCTGTGATAATAGCACTTACAATGTAACTTGCCGCACCAACGATCGCTCCGATAACTACTGCTGCCAATAAAGCAGACTCAATACCGAAGATGTATTCACCACTTGGGTCATTAAATAACAATGGATTATTCATTACATATCCATACTTATTATAATTCTGGGTGTTGTAAGGTTCCTGAATATTCTCATCAGCATTTAAAAATCTTCTCAACAGTGGATCATACAATCTTCCGTTCATGTGGATGATTCCTATTTCGGCAAAATGTTCATGACTGGTGTATCCTCTTTCAATCAGTAACGCTGTATTGTCAATAATATTCTTATCGGTAATAATAGCACCATTTCCAACTTGAAGATGGGTGAAATTACCCCATGCATCAAAATGTCTTTGTTCTAGTTTATTTCCTGCTTCATCACTGATGGCTAGGATACTTCCAATATAATCTTTATGAAGGAATTTATATGAGCCATTGGTTTCGTTATAATCTTTCAGGAAAATAATATTACTCTCATAAGGAGTTCCTCCAATGTAAAGAACATGCTTTTCTTTACCTGTAGTATTATCTAATACGACTTCAAAACTTCCATCTCCGCTATAGAATTTAGTAAACTTACCATCTCCGTCAGCTGCAAAGTTACCTCCATAAGTAACCCTTTGTCTCATGCTTGTTAATCCATACTGGAAGGCTACATCTCCTTTTTGACCATCAATAAATACCGGGTCATTGTTCTCGTTATAAACGATACTTTGAATCAGGTCATTATTATAATTCTGAGTTCCTGCAGCATTTAAAGTCATTCCTGTTGGTTGGTAAATTTTGGCAGAATTATTAAACTTAATAGTTCCAACCTGATCGTTTTCTAAGATTCTTCCTTTCTCGTCGTAGACATTACGGTTACTTGAAGGTTTGATTCCTGTTACAGGGTTGGTCCAGTTGATCAATCTGTTGTTGTCATCATAATCAAATGATTCAACGATATTAAAATCACCCCCCGTTGTTCTGCTTTTCAGCTCGTTCTTTATTGCATCAAATGAATAAGAAAGTTGTAAAATACCTGGCTTTACTTGTGAGGAATGGTTTACACTTGCTAAGAATCCATTAGGATCATATACGTTATTAACCTCTGAAGCTCCAAGTTTTGCTTTTAATACCTGACCCTTGGCGTTAGCCTGCATTAAGGTCCATAATATTTTACCTGATGTTTTGTCTTTTACCTGGGAAAGTTCCCCGTTCCATGTACTATAAACGTTCTCAATATCTATCTTTGTAAGCACTCCAGATGAATATAGGCTCTTCTCGTAAGAAATCACCCTTCCTTTATCATCATAGGTAACTCCTTTCTGCATATAGTATCTACCGTTGCTGTTTTCAGATGCAGATAAAAGTCTTCCTTGTTGGTCGTAAACTTGACTTGAGCTGTACGCTTTTCCTTTAGAAGTTCCGGTTTTAGAAATTACCCTTCCTTTATTATCATAAACAAATGAAATCAGTTTATTGGTTGCAGCCCCTGCATCTACTGTTGAAATTTCTTTCTGAGTGATCAGCTGACCGACAGTATTATAGATATACTCCTTCGTCCCTTTAGGACTGATGATTTTTTTAACCTGATCAAAACCATCATATTCATATGTGTATTTTCCGTTGGATGGATCAATATGTTCTGTCTTTCTACCCCAAACGTCATATTTTGTTGTTACAACGTTGCTTCCATATTGAGCAGTCAGCTGCTTTCCAAGGGAATTATACGTGAAATTAATAGTCCCTCCTTTATCTGTTGTAGAGATTACATTGCCTAAAGCATCTACCGTTTTGGTCGTTGTTCTTCCATATCCGTTAAGCTCTTTTAAAGTTGTGACAGTTCCTGATACCCAACTTTCCGTCTGTTTGCCATTAAAGAATGAAGCTGTCATTTTAGCTGGGAATACACTATCATCATAGGTAAATGTGTTCCACTGGATATTGGCAGGCAAGTCTTCAGTTGCCTGGTCAAAGTACGGCTCGGACTCTTTAATTTTTCTGCCTAAAGCATCAAACATGCGGTAAACTGCTACGAATTTCCCTTGCTCAAAACCTTTAGTCTGGGTTTTATATTCCTGACCCAATTTGTTATTATATTTTCTAGAGATACTTCCATCTGCTTCATATGTGATCACCATGGTATTTCCCTGGTCATCTTTTATATACTGGTAGCTAGTAGTTCCACCAATATTTGTTTTGGCAGTCAACTGTTTTCCCCAGAAATCATAAGTGTTGGTTGTTGTATTTCCTGATGGATCTGTCTCGCTCAAAATCTGTCCCCAGTTATTATAGGTAATACTGGTTTCTAATCCAAGGTTGTCCGTTTTCTTTATAACAAATCTTCCCTTATCATCATATTCGCTTTTGTTAATTCTGAACTGTGAATCACTTCCGGCTGTAACTTTCTTCTCAATGACATTACCGAATCCATCATATTTATAATCCTCGGTAAGATTGTCCGAGAAGTTATTGGAGAAGTTATTTCCAGAAACATTAATTACTGTTTTAGGGAGATTATTTTGGTACAAGTAATATTGGCTTACTTTATTGGTCGTATTATAAGCCGCATGCTGCATAGTTTTTGCATCCAAATGACCAATGAAATAATCTTTTCCAATTCCTGAAGGATTATGAGTGTAAATAAAGTCCGTCGTGGTTACTGAAAAATTATCATTAACATTGGAAGTGGTTTTAGACGGCAGGTAGTAGGTATTGTAAATAGCTGTTCCTGCTGTTGTAACATTCGTCAAAAAGTCCTTAGCTAATGTAGAGGTTGCGACAGTAGCTGTTACAACTTTAGGTTTGTCAGCATCAGAAACTGTTGTAACAACTTGCCCGTTGAGAAGTTTATCTGTCTTATAAATTGTTGATTTGTAATTTAATAACTGAGTGTTGTTCTCAGAGATATCTGCCGGGAATATCAGGTTTTCATTATTGGTTCTGATGGACCACTCTTTTACCGGAACTCCGTCCAATAAAGGGTCTATTTGTATACCCGACCAAATTTTAGCATTTTCAAATCCGGCAGCATATAAGGAGGAGCGGGCAGTTTGACGGAAGCCAATTACCCCTCTTCCTGTAAAGTGACTTAAAAAACCTCTGTATCTGAAATCCTGGATCAGAGTACCGGCTGGCGTATACTGTTTAATCTGTGATACAGCAGCGGATAATGGTGCTTGCTCCAATTCAAAATAAGGATAAAGTTCTTTTTGTACGGGCTGATAAAAATTAGCATCTGTTTTTGAGTTAAGTTCTTTGTAGCTAATCTCTGTGGTGATTCCTCCTTGCTTGATATTCTTAGCTCTTGCCAAAGCGGGTACATAAGGATATCCATACTGAATCACATAGTTGTAACCGCACCCGATAACTCCAGAACAATCATCTGGTTTTCCTAAAAGGATAACCTGTTGGTTGTCTTTATTAATGGTCAAATTACTAAAAGGAATTACCTTTTCGTTAAAAGACTTTAACCAGTTTCTTGTTTTGTAGAAGTTGATACCACTATTAGTTTGGATCGAAACTGTGTTTTCAGTATTATAAGGTTGTGGAATGCTTGCTCCCAGAATAGTAATAGGAGGATTGTAAACAATACTTTTATCATTGGCTCCGGATACTTTGTTAACAGAGTAAACTGTAACATTGGTATTAGTCCATTCCTTGTCATGGTGAGCATTCCATGTATGGTCAGTAATTAAAACATTTGAAACAATAATTTCAGATTTTCCATCGCCATCCAAATCTGCTGTATTATACTGGAAATATCTGCTCATACCATACGCACATCCACTTTCAAAGAAGGTATTATGAACACCTTGTGTTAAGGTTTCGGTTCCTGAAGAGTAGAAAATAAAGTTATTGATGTAGAACTGATTCAGCTTTTTCCCATCAGATAAAAATAAATTCCAGTTATAAGATTTATTGCCTTGAGGAACTAAGACATCAATTTTGCTGTCGCCGTTAAAGTCACCGTATAGTGCACCATTGAAGAATCCTCCCAATGCTTGTCCTGTGAAGTTTCCTACATTGGATAATACAAAGTTTCCTGCAGATATTTTATTGATATTAAATACTTTGGTCATAGTACCATTGGAGCTATTGAGCCAGATAATATCCTGGATTCCATCTCCGTTAAAATCTGCGAACTGGATTTTCTTTGCAGCTCCTGTTCCCTCGTCATATTTGTAAATGCTTTCGGCAACCGGAAGGTTTTCACTTAGATCAAATAATATGGATGAGTAAAAACTTGTTAAAGTACTTCCTGGAATAATGTTTACCTCTCCATTGTCGATCGGAGGTACTCCATATTCTTCAGTATTGGATGAGTTAACTGAAGGCTCGATATAAGGGAGTGTAGGCGGCGTAGTTTCATCCAAGGCAACAGGATTTGAAATAGTTTTACCAATAGGTTCCGGATCAAATCCTCCATTAATACATGTTCTCGTTCTTCTGAAATTAAAAAGAAGTTCCGTAATTCCGTCCCCGTCATAATCATAGCTTGTCAATTCCGATAAGCTTACAACCGAATAGTTACAGCCCGTCATAGGAAGATCGTCATCTCCGGGATCACCAATAGCATACTGATCATACGTAATTAGTTTCGAATATTCCAGCTTGAATCTGAAATCTGAAATATCTACAGAGTATACCAATAATTCATAATTGGGTTTTTTAGGATCTCCTGTAGCAACGGTATGAGGAATAACAATTCCTGCTTTGTTTTTTACGTATCCGTCTTTTTTGAAAGTCACAGATGCCGCCTTACCAAACTCAGCAGCTGTAAATCGATTAAGTTCATACTGTAGCGGCATAACCGGAACATCTTTGTACACAGAGCTCTTAAAGTTCAAAACACCTACCTGTGTGGATCCCGCAGTCCCTGGAGTGGGAACGTATTCCAGATAGTCTGTGATACCATCCATATCAAAATCACCATATTTTTTGGTATTGGTCGTGGTGATATTATATTCTTTAGTTGTTTCCTCTCCTGCAGTCTGAGCAGGTTCATATTCTATAGCTATGGGATTGGCTGCCTCATTATTACTGTTGTATTCCGTAATCTTATTGACAAACTGATAACTCGTACCATTATCCGTATATTCTAATGCATATCTTCTAAACTGATTACCATTAGTGGAAACGACAACCTCATTTAATAATTTGTCCTGATTGTAATAAAATCCCTGATGATAGGAAATCTCCTTAAAAGTCCTATCCAGGTTATAATTGAACGAAATTTCATTGAAATGTGGTTTATTCAGGGTTTCATTCCCACCCCATTTTATTTTCTTTATCCGGGTAACATCCCCACCTGGAACTGGTTGAGAAGTAAGATATTGGTTCTTCTCATATTCATAGGTGATGTAATTCCCCTGGGCATCCATCCATTTTACAAGATTATATCCCATAGAGGTTCTGGCTGCACTATAATGCTCCGGATCGCTGTATTCAGTATCTCCATACCATGCCTGCGAGCCGTCATCAAAGGTAACATGGAACAACATGGGTCCTTGAACTCCATTTTTTGTTCCTAATGATTTGATTTTGATATTGGAGTATTTCTCAGTAACATATTCAGCTCCATCTTTTCCATATTCTCCGGATTTAAGAATGAGCCTCTGTCCGTTAAAGCTATAATTATCTGAATAATCGAGCTGTACTGATTTGGTTATTCCGTCTTTTTCAATATTCTTACTTATTCTAGATACTGCTGTTATTCCTGAAATATCCCAACCATAACCCGCAATTCCATTGACAGAACCACTTGTATATGTCAGGTTGATCTGAGGTGCTACACTTTTTATTCCTGGAGGTAAAGCTATTGGTAAGCTAAATTGCAGTTGTCCGGTTCCGGAAACCTCTATATTTCCTTTGGTATCATGGAAACTCTGGCCTGTTGGTGCAGATGTCCCGGTTGGATTACCGGCTCCCGCGCCGGAATCTGTAGGTCCCCCACCTGGGTTTTCAGTAGAAGGCCCGATCTTTGCCACAAAAGGATTTGAAGTGCCGGAGGAGGCCTTAAACCCTTGAGCCAAGACCACGGTTTGCGGATCCTGTACTGTTCTTGATGTACTTTCCTGCTGATAGAGTATGGTCTGGGAATAGCCCAACACCGAACAGAGGGAAAGTACCAATGATGAAAGAATCTTCATATTCTTGGTTGTTAGTAAATTGTTATGATTAAAAGTTTATCGTTTTGTAATATTTCTGCTGAAGACCCTGCCGTCTTTTAATGTAAAGTGTAAAACATATACACCCCATTCGTAATTGGACATATTGATCTTTAGCTGCTTATTTAATCCCGGAGTATTCTGTTGCTGGAATTTCCAGTGAACCGTACTGTGCTGGTAAAGAGAAACGGATTCTATGAGTCCGTCTACTTCATCGGTCCAGTCTATAGTAAGGAAATCATTCACAGGAACAGGATACAATCTGATCTGTTTCCAGAATGCTTTTTCATCCAGAACCGGTTGTTGCTTGATCTCAGCAATGGTCTTTACCTCTTCAACTTTAGGTTTTTCTTCGGTCTTAGCCAAATTTTTTAAGTCTTCAGGTGCTTTTTTACCACTCACATCTGTCCCTCTGTATCTCTGGTTTCCGGCTTCGTCATACTTGAAGTAGACTTCGGTTTGTGAGAATCCGAAAACACCAATCAACAAAGAAAATAAGGAAAGTAATTTTCTTTTCATTTTGTAATTATTTTTGTGTTGAAAGCAGCTCTTGAACCTTCTGTTCAAGTTTTTCAATCTTTGCAGATTGGATTTTTAAAACTTCATTTTCATCCTGAAGCAGCTTTAGTTGTATTGCCTGATGCTTTATTTGTTTATTCTGTTCAATTGAATAAAGAGTTAGTTCTTCTATCTTTTCAAGAAGTTTGGAATTCATCTCAGCAACGTTAATCCCGTTTTCAAGTACCTCCTTAGCCGTTGGAATGTTAGGCAAATGTCCTTTTTCATGAATATGTTTTTCAACATCCTCTAAAGATCTCAGTGGGTATTCTTTTTTAAACACATAATCTGCCCATACATTAGCTTTTACTTCAACTTCTTTAGCCTTAATTTTACCATCAAATCTGGCAATAGCATTGTTGAAGAATTTTACCCAAGTTCCGTTATAAGCGTCTTGAATACCGAAATACGTGGAGCCATCATTACCATCATTAGGCTGAGCAATAATGATATTGTGGCTTTGCCCCAGGTTTCTAAGAACGGTATCTCCAATTTGCCCGCCCCAACAGCCCGAGCACCCTGATTTTCCAATCTGGAAAGAGCCTAATGAATTTGCAATTTCAAAAGCAGGATTGTCTTCCTTATAGATTCTGAAATAAGCTTCACCGCTTCCTCCGGGATCATTAATTCCTACTTTTACTACTCCATTTGGAAGAATACTCATTACTTTTGTATTATTCGTTTTAAAAACCAGAGGTTGATTGTCTGTAGTTCCAATGAAATTACTAGACGGATTAGTCCCTGAGTTTCCAGTAAGATTCCAAGATTGGGCAAAAGCCATAGAGGATACGGCTATCAATAGCGGTACAAGTTTAGTCTTCATAAGTTGTTAATTTTTATTAAATTGTAAAACGTGATATAATTTATATTGATTGAAATTATTTTTTAAATGAGTTTTGAAAAACTCTTTAAAAGTAGAATAAACAATATTTTTCTCATTCAAAGATGTAATCATTTGAATTATCATACAAATAAATACTATATAGATTCATAAATTTATATTCATGTTATGCTCTTATAATGATTTAATAGGATGGATTCAGTATTAAAAAGAAGTTTCGGATGGAATCGTAAAAAAAGCCGAAGGAGAATTCTATTTTCTTTTCCTGACTAATCTGGTTAATATATATCTAAAATTAACTTTATTTGATAACGTAAAATACTTTATTATAAATCAGATTAAAACTAATAAAAAAACCGGTACAGAAATTTCTGTACCGGTTTAGCTATTTATTGACTTTTTTCATTACAAAATTTATATATTTTATTTCCGGAAAATTTAATCAATATAGTGTCATTTTGAGGCCTCCGATATTCAATCCTTTTAAGATACACCTTGTCATCTTCTGCAGATTGTGGGATTTTTCCAAATCTATAGGATTCAATTTCAACAGGTTCTAACAATTTATTTTTAAAAGAAACATAAATAGAATAAATGTTCTCTCTGTTGTAAATGGTATGGACTCCAATTTCAACATAATTTTTCTTACTTTGTGATTCTAAAACCTCAAAATAATTTTTATCTTTCTTGAGATTATCCAGGCTTTTATAGCTCTCAAAATTTGTAGATACACAGCTTGTTGTAAAAAAAAGTATCGTTAAAAGGAAAATTTTCTTAATACCCATACATTTTATTTCTATAATGTTGATAAATTGATTCTGCTTGGCTCTCGTTAGTTCCTATAATTTCATAAGGATTACCCTTCATAAATAACTGTTCCCATATTCCTCTAGCTTGAAAATTACCCCAACCTTGTCTCTGAACCTGGAAGATATGACCAAATTCGTGCCCAAAAGTAGCGGGACTTGTAAAGGTACCTGAAGAACCAAAAGTGGCTACATTATTTCCCCATGTCACCTCTCTTCGATAATTTTCAATGGGTTGTCCTTTTCCTTCCTTATCTAATAGTCGGGCAATGTATGGCTGTGCTAATTGGTATAATCCACCACTTCTCCAGTTTACATTTTCATAACCTACGCCACTTCCTTTTGAAATTTCTTTAACATACTGCAATTGTTCATCAGAAGGTTTATAAGTTGCACCAAATGTCATGATCATAAAGCTAGATTGTGCAGCTCCATTTATTGCCCCGTTCTCAAATCCGCCTTTTACCCCTAACCATACATTTTCACCTCTGAATAAAGCTGAGAACCCTCCGGATATAGATCCTGTGATTCCATACCTTAAAGAGCTATGTAAGATTTCACCCACTGCATTTTTGGTCCATCCTAACAATCCCTTTCCACTAACACCATTCCATCCAGGTAATTGAGTACCAACAAAAGCTCCGATAACAGAAGCACCAATAGTAGCTACATCTATTTTGCCATCTTGTAAAAACATTGTCGCCATGTTTGAAAGAAGATCCCATGTTCCGGAATTAAGCATGAAACTGCTTGTACTAAATAAGGCTGCACCGAGCCCATTTAATCCACCGGATATTGCGCCAGCAATAGCTCCTCCAATTATTGCTCTTCCAAAACCACTCCAGCTCCAATTTCCTGTAATTAGTCCTTTTATAGAATATGCTGCAGCTGCTACACCTGCACCAACTATTGCTCCATAGGCTGCTCCTATAGCAACTTTGATAAGTATAGGAACTAAAAATTGTAAAAATTCTCCACTTGGGTCATTAAACATTAAAGGATTATTTAATACATAACCATATTTATTATAATTTTGAGTATTATAAGGATCTTGTATGTTTTCGTCTGCATTTAAGAATCTCCTCAATAAAGGATCATACAATCTTCCATTCATATGAATGATTCCTACTTCAGCAAAATGTTCGTGGCTGGTGTAGCCTCTTTCTACTAATAACGAAGTATTGTTAATAACATTTTTATCTGTAATTATTGCTCCACTTCCAATTTGAAGATGAGTGAAGTTACCCCAAGCATCAAAATGTCTTTGTTCTACTTTATTTCCTGCTTCATCACTTATAGCCAGAACACTTCCTAGGTAATCTTTATGTAAGAATTTATATGAGCCATTTGATTCATTATAATTTTTTAAATAAACAAAATTGCTTTCATAAGGAGTTCCTCCAATGTAAAGTACGTGCTTTTCTTTTCCGGTTGTATTATCTACTACTATTTCAAAGCTTCCATCTTCGCTATAAAATTTAGTGAAATTACCATTACCATTCGAACCAAAATTACCACCGTATGTAACTCTTTGTCTCATGCTTGTTAAGCCATACTGAAAAGCGACATCTCCTTTTTCCCCATCAATGAATACAGGATCGTTATTTTCATTATAAACAACTGTTTGAATCAGATCATTGTTATAATTCTGACTGCCCGCTGCATTTAATGTCATTCCAGTAGGTTGATAAATTTTAGCGGAATTTTCATATTTAATGGTTCCTATCTGATCATTTTCTACAATTCTACCTTTAATATCATAAGTATTTCTATTAGTAGATGGTTTGACACCAGTTACAGGATTGGTCCAATTTACTAATCGGTTATTGTCATCGTAATCAAATGATTCTACAATGTTAAAATCACCTCCGGTAGTTCTGCTTTTTAGCTCGTTTTTCACGGCATCAAAAGAATAGGAAAGTTGTAAAATACCCGATTTAACCTGTGAAGAATGATTTACATTTGTTAAAAAACCATTATTATCATATGTATTAACAATATTCGATTCTCCAAGTTTTGATTGTAAAACCTGTCCTTTTGCGTTTACCGCTTGAAGCTGCCAAAGGATTTTTCCTGAATTTTTATCTTTTACCTGATATAGTTCTCCGTTCCAGTCACTGTAAACATTTTCTATATTTACTTTTGTCATTGTCCCAGAAGAAAACAAACTTTTTTCATAAGATATTACTCTCGACTTATCGTCGTATGTAATTCCTTTATTTATATAGTATTTTCCATTACTGCTTTCCGACGAAGAGATCAATCTTCCTTGTGGATCATATAATAGATTTGAGCTATAGGCTTTTCCATTGGATGTTCCACCTTTAGATATAACTCTTCCTTTGTCATCATAGGTAAAAGTAATTAGTTTATTGGTCGACTGGCCTGCATCTAAAGTTGAAATTTCCTTTTGAGAAATAATTTGACCAAGATTATTGTACGAATATTCTTTGGTCCCTTTCGGACTTATCATTTTTTTGATTTGTCCAAACCCGTCATATTCGTATTTATAGATTCCGTTCGAAGGATCGTTATATTCAGATTTCCTCCCCCATACATCGTATTTAGTTTTTACAATATTTTGTCCATATATTGCTTGTACCTGTTCTTTAGCTGCATTATATATGAAATTGATAGTACCTCCTTTATCTGTTGTAGATATTACATTTCCTAAGGGATCTGTAGTTTTAGTAGTTGTTCTACCGTAGCCATTAAGCTCTTTTACCGTTGTAATGTTTCCAGAAATAGTAGTTTCGATTTGTCTACCATTGAAGGTTGTTACCGTTGTTTTTGCTGGGAAAACGGTGTCATCATATTGTATACTGTTCCATTTGTCAGCAAATGATTGTCCTTCAATATAGGGTTCACTTTCTCTGGTTTTTCTACCAATAAGATCAAACCAATATTCTGTAGATATGATTTTATTCTGGTTGAATATTTTAACTGAATTTTGATAATTTTCGTTGAGCTGATTTCTGTACGAAATATTTTGATTCCCATCTGGATAATAGGTCGTTATCTTTCGGTTTTGAGTATTATTAATATGCTGATACTGGTAGGTAGTAGTACCTTGAAGATTGTTTTTAGATTTAACAATTTTTCCCCAATAGTCATAATTATTAGTGGTTGTATTACCTAAAGGATCGGTTTCGGTTAATACCTGCCCCCAATCATTATAGGTAATATGGGTATCTAGACCAAAGTTATCTGTTTTTTTTATGATAAATCTTCCAGTAGGATCATATTGAGCTTTCGTGTTTTGGATTTGAGAATCTACACTATTGGTAACCGTTTTTTCAATAATGTTTCCAAATCCATTATAATTATAGGTTTCCGTAATATAGCCAGTATTATCTCTATTCCATTTTCTCAAAGTTTTTAAAAGATTGGAGTCATAGGTATACTCTTCCTTATTAGTAATTACACTATTATATGAAGAAACATTATTGCTTAATATCTTAGATGCCGGACGACCAATGTAATAATCTTTTCCTACACCATTAGGATTATGAGTATAGGTCATTTCAGAATTGGTTATTGCAAATCCATTATTAATATTGGTAACAGAATTATTTGGCAGATAATATTCGCCATATGAAGTATTTTCTGTGATAAGATTATTTGTCAAGAAATTTTTCGATTTCGTAACATTGGGTAGAATTGCCGTGACAATTTTCGGTTTATCAGAGTCGGCTATAGTTGTTACTAATTGTCCATTTAATAATTTGTCAATTTTATATGATGTAGATTTGAAACTAAGTAGCTGAGTGTTGTTTTCCGAAATATCCGCAGGAAAAATTTTTGTCTCATCATTAGTTCTTATAGACCATTCTTTAATAGGAAGACCTTCGTTTTGAGGATCTGTCTCAATTCCTGACCAAACTTTAGTATTTTCATATCCATTGGTGTACCAAGTTGATCTTGCTATTTGATTATACCCAGTGATACCTTTACCTTGTAGATGCCCAGTCATTCCTCTATAACGGAAATCTTGAGTTCGTCCGATCTTCTCTAATTGGGAGACTACAAATGTTTGATCAACTCTTTCTAGTGAAAAATATGGATAAAACTCCTTTTTAGTTTTTCTGTAAAAATTAGGATTGACATCAGGAACAGCTTCTAGATATTTTACGTAAGTGATAACGTTGGCATCTTGAGTAATTACCTTAACTCTTGCAAGTTCTGAAATAGGAGTCTGAGGTCTAATTTTCATTAAGACGTCTTCCCTGAATATAAATACGTCATAATAATTGTTATTCGATTTTAAAGGAACGGTAACGGGAATATATAAACTTGTATTATAAATGTTTTGTACCCATCCTTGTGTACTGTTATATTCAAGTGATGATGCAAAGCCTGGAGAACCATCCATCATATTTCCATTGGACATTTTCGATGTCATCGTAAAGCCAAAATTTCTCCAGCCGTTAGATTGCATATTAACATCACTATACGAAAATACTTGTATAATATCTGATTTTCCGTCCTTATTAAGATCCCCAACACTTAGAAAATACTCTTTTAAATATCGGCCATCAGAGCTTGAATTTCTTTTTTTATAGCCTAAAAAATTTTGTTTAAAATAATTATTAAAACTTTTTCCTGTTCCGATATAAAATCTCCAATCCTCTAAGCCTGTGCTTTTAATACCTGTAGGTATTGCAAAATCAATTTTTCCATCACCATTATAATCTCCATATAGAACAGGAAACTCGTTGTCTTTAGTCTCAACTAAATTATCTGTAAATTTAATTTTTTTAAGATATTGATTAGGAGCTGTTTTTATGAATTCAAAAACTGTATATGCATTATTGGATACATTAATGATATCTATTTTTCCATCTCCATCAATGTCAATATATTTTTGATTGGTATATGAACTTTCGTTAACTCCTGTTTCAAGAGTATAGGAGGAAATAGGATTATTGGAATTTTTTAGATCCACAATGTAGTTTCCGATAAAATCAGTATTGCAAATGGTTTCTACACATTTGATTGGTCCAATTATCCCATTTTTAGAAGTAGGATCAGAGTTAACTGAAGGATCAATACAGTCTGGATTAGTTATTGTAATACATCTGCGTGCATTGAGTGTAAGAAAGATATCAGATATCCCATCCCCATCTACATCACCTTCACTTAAATTAGCTTGTAGTGTGCATTTTTCATCGCCTACATTTGTGCAATTTGCCAAATCATATACTTGTTTTTCAAATGTTTTTACAAAGGCGTTGTTTTTAAAAATGTAACCTGTAATTTTTCCATCTTCATATTGTACAATACCATTTCCATTGTGGACCTGGCCTTCCTCGTCAAGTAAAGTATTAACAATGAGTGCTGTGGAATTGAATGTTTTATTAGGAGTTACAGTGACAAAACTATCGTTAAAGGCACTTAATCTTATATTGCCATTATTGAATATGAAATCTACATAAGAATCTCCATTTAAATCCCCAGTAAATTTTATATTATTATAATCAGCATTCGAGTAATCAGCATTCGCGATTGCCGGTCCTGTTGGTGCAGGATATTCAAATTTTATTGGATTTGCCGGTTGATTATTTGCATTGTATTCTGTAATCTTATTAATAAATTGGTAGTTTGTACCGTTCTTAAAATAATCAAATACATATTTTTTGAATTGGTTCCCTTTTGATTTTACAAGTATATCTTTTAGTAATTTACTTTGAACATACATGGTTCCAGGCCCATTTATATAAGCTCCCTCGACAAAATCTCTGTCTATATAATTGAAGACAATTTCGTTAATAGGGGTTGTATTTAAATCTTGATTTCCTCCCCAGGTAATAGATGTAACAACTGCAACATTTTCAGATTGTGCATAATTATATGTAATATAATTTCCTTGAGAATCTTTCCACTTTACAATATTAAATTCCATCCGATTCGTAGAATCGTTTGTTCCTCCGTACCATGCTTGGGAACCATCCTCAAACGTTACTTCCCAAGATTGAGGTTGTTTCCAGTTTGCGATGTTTCCAATTGATTTAATTTTTACATTAGAGTATTTTTCAGTAACATACTCAGCTCCGTCCTTACCATACTCTCCTGATTTTAGAATGAGTCTTTGCCCATTAAAACTGTAATAATCTGAATAATCTAGTTGGACACCACTGGAAATACCATCTTTTTCGATGTTTTTTCCAACTCTTGAAATGGCGGTTAATCCGGATAGGGTCCAGCCATAGCCGGCAATTCCATTTCCTGAATTACTTAAATATACCAGACTTATGTTTGGCGATACATTTTTTATCCCTGGCGGTAAAGCAATTGGTAGTGTAAATTGCAGTTGACCACCATTAGTAACGTCTATATTTCCTTTGGTATCATCGTATTTAAGAGTTGATGAGTCAATTGTCCCATAAGGATTATTAGCTCCTGCTTGGGAATCTGTAGGTCCCCCACCTGGATTTTCAGTAGAAGGCCCGATCTTTGCCACAAAAGGATTTGAAGTGCCGGAGGAGGCCTTAAACCCTTGAGCCAAGACAACGGTTTGCGGATCCTGTACTGTTCTTGATGTACTTTCCTGCTGATAGAGTATGGTCTGGGAATAGCCCAAAACCGAGCAGAGGGAAAGTACCAATGATGAAAGAATCTTCATATTTTCTTGGTTGTTAGTAAATTGTTGTGATTAAAAGTTTATCGTTTTGTAATATTTTTGCTAAAGACCCTGCCGTCTTTTAATGTAAAGTGTAAAACATATACACCCCATTCGTAATTGGACATGTTAATTTTTAGCTGCTTATTTAATCCCGGAGTATTCTGTTGTTGGAATTTCCAGTGAACCGTACTGTGCTGGTAAAGAGAAACGGATTCTATGAGTCCGTCTACTTCATCGGTCCAGTCTATAGTAAGGAAATCATTCACAGGAACAGGATACAGCCTGATCTGTTTCCAGAATGCTTTTTCATCCAGAACCGGTTGTTGCTTGATCTCAGCGATGGTCTTTACCTCTTCAGCTTTAGGTTTTTCTTCGGTCTTAGCCAAATTTTTTAAGTCTTCAGGTGCTTTTTTACCACTCACATCTGTCCCTCTGTATCTTTGGTTTCCGGCTTCGTCATACTTGAAGTAGACTTCGGTTTGTGAGAATCCGAAAACACCAATCAACAAAGAAAATAAGGAAAGTAATTTTCTTTTCATAGTTTACTTATTTTGTTTTTTCTGAAAGAAGCAACAACAATTGTTTTTCAAGCTTTTCAATCTTATCGGATTGTTGTTTCAATGTTTTGTTCTGCTCAATAGAATATAATGTTAACTCTTCAATTTTTTCAAGCAGCTTAGCATCCATTTCTCCCAGGTTGATTCCATTTTTTTCTACTTCTCCGGCAGAAGGGATGTTTGGTAAATGTCCTTTTTCTGAAATGTGTTTTTCAACATCTTCCAATGATCTCAATTTGTAATCCTTTTTAAATACATAATCAGCCCATCCGTTGGTTGCAGGGTTTTCCACTTTTATTTGCTCAGCCTTTATTCCTTTTCTTACATAAAAAATGAAGTTAGGGTCGCTATCATACTGATCTGTTCCTACGGTCACTTTTCCGGTATTGAAAACCACAAGGCTGCTGGGGTGTACTGAATCTGTAAATTTTATCCTGGTGATTCCGGATGAATTAGGAGTTGAAGTGTCAGAGTTAGGATCAACTGCATTGTCATTAGGCATATGGAATTCCAGATTATGACTTCCCAAAGTTCTGATCACTGCATCTGATGCAACAGACCAACGTGAAGCACAGCCGTTACAAAGAACTGTTGCAAGCTCTAATTTGGCTCCGTTAACGGTTCCTGCAGCAGCAGAGTTTCCGATAGCAATACCATTGGCATAAGGTCCGTTAAATACCTTAAGTCTTTCCATGTTATTTGTTTTGATAACAAGTTCCTGGTCATCAATGGTGCCGATGAAATTAGATGGAGGAGTAGTTCCTGAGTTTCCTGTAAGATTCCAGGATTGGGCAAAAGCCATAGAAGATACGGCTATAAATAGCGGTACAAGTGTCGTTTTCATGAATTGTTAATTTTTGTTAAATTTTAAAACGCGAATATAATTTATATTTGTTTAAATTCTACTGATTTAATATTTTTTTTAATATATTAAATATTGAAGAATTATTTCCTGTTCAAAGATGTGATCATTTGAATAATTGTACAAATAAATACTATATAGATTCATAAATTTATATAGTACTATACTAGTTTGTTAAAAAAATGCGCTAATGGAGTATGGTTAATTTTATTTAATATTTTTTTAATAAAAAAATTCTACCTTTGTCCAAATGAACTTCTTAAGATTGATTTTAGCGCTTTATTTTATGGCATTGTCTGTAATGCCATGTGAAGATGTGCATAAACAATCGGGTTCTTCCAGGACTGACTTCTCATTAAGCGTTGAACAGTCTCATTCAAAGGATCAGGGAGATATCTGTTCTCCTTTATGTGTTTGCAATTGTTGTCAGATAACGGTTGCGGCTTTTAAAATGGAACCTCAGATAAGTATTCCAAGACAAGAACAGGCCTACTTTTCCAAAAAGATTCTTTTCCACAAAAATAACTTTGCCTATCAGGTTTACGAAAACATCTGGCAGCCTCCTAAAATTTAATTTTATTGATTTAGGGAAAGCACAGCTTTCCAACCTTACGTGAAACTTTGCAATTCTATTGCATGGATCTTCATGATATTTTTGCACTTGACATTTTAAAATGTCTGTGCATATAATTTCAATAAAATAAATCTTTTTTGTGTTAGATAAAATTATAAAATTCAGTATTAAGAATAAGTTCATTATTGGTTTAATGACTTTACTGTGGATTATCTGGGGAGTCTGGAGTGCTACCAGATTACCCATTGATGCGGTACCTGATATTACGAACAATCAGGTTCAAATTATTACAGTATGTCCTACGTTAGCGGGACAGGAGGTAGAGCAATTGGTTACTTTTCCAATTGAACAGAGTATAGCAAATGTTCCAGGCATTGAAGATATGAGAAGTGTATCAAGGTTTGGACTTTCTGTGATTACAGTTGTTTTTAAAGAAGATGTTGATGTTTATTTTGCGCGACAGCTTATTAGTGAGCAACTTAAACAAGCCGTTGAAGAGATTCCCAAAGGAGTGGGCGTTCCGGAACTTGCTCCGGTAAGTACGGGATTAGGAGAAATATATCAATATATTCTGCATCCGAAAAAAGGAAGCGAAAAAAAATACAGTGCTAAAGATCTTCGGACCATGCAGGACTGGATTGTTCGAAGACAGCTTAACGGAACTCCTGGTGTTGCAGAAATCAACAGTTTTGGAGGTGAGTTGAAACAATATGAAGTTGGTATTAATCCCAATAGACTAAAAGCGATGGGAGTAAGTATTTCCGATATTTTTACTGCTTTAGAAAAAAATAATCAGAATACCGGAGGTGCTTACATTGACAAAAAACCGAATGCCTATTTTATCCGCGGGGTCGGAATGGTCACTTCGTTAGAAGATATTCGGAACATAGCAGTAAAAAATGAAACAGGAAGTATTCCTATATACATAAAAGATGTCGCAGATGTTCGTTTTGGAAGTGCTGTGCGATATGGAGCGATGACCTATAACGGAAAAGTAGATGCCGTGGGTGGAGTTGTAATGATGCTGAAAGGAGCGAATAGTAATGAAGTGGTGAACAATGTGAAAGCTAAAATCCCTACTATTCAAAAATCTCTTCCTGACGACGTAGTCATTGAGCCTTTCATTGATAGGACTGATCTCGTGGGAAGAGCAATGAAAACAGTGGAGAAAAATCTGGTAGAGGGTGCATTAATTGTAATTTTCGTACTTGTTGTTTTTCTTGGAAATCTTCGGGCCGGGCTTATTGTTGCGTCAGCAATTCCTCTATCCTTATTATTTGCTTTAGGGATGATGAACGTGTTTGGGGTTAGTGCCAACCTGATGAGTCTGGGGGCAATAGATTTTGGACTTATTGTAGATGGAGCCGTTATTATTGTAGAGGCAACATTGCATTTATTACATAATAAAAACAGCGGGAAGCTTACGCAGATCCAGATGGATAAGGAAGTAGGAACGGCAGCGTCCAAAATGATGAATAGTGCCATTTTTGGACAAATTATTATTCTGATCGTTTATATTCCAATACTTTCTTTAGCTGGAGTAGAAGGTAAAATGTTTACCCCAATGGCAAAAACAGTAGGATTTGCAATTATTGGAGCTACCATTTTATCCATTACTTATATTCCAATGGTAAGCTCGTTGTTCCTTTCTAAAAATGTTAGTCATAAAAAGACACTCAGTGACAAAATTATGGACTTTCTTCAAGGTATTTATCAGCCTTTGTTGCAAAAAGCCATTCGATTGAAGCTCGTAATTGTCACTATAACGATTTCAATTTTTGTGATTTCAATTTTCATATTCAAAAATATGGGAGGGGAGTTTATCCCGCAATTGCAGGAAGGAGATTATGCATTTCAATGTATCCTACCTCAGCAAAGCTCATTGAGTCAAAGTTTGGAAACATCCATGCAGGCATCAAGGATCATCAAGTCATTTGATGAGGTAAAAATGGTTGTAGGGAAAACCGGATCAGCCGAAGTACCTACCGACCCGATGCCACCAGAGGCTTCAGATATCATTGTGGTGCTAAAACCACAGAGCGAGTGGAAAACAAAAAAATCATATGCGGAACTGGGAGATGAGATCAGTAAAAAACTGGAAGCGATTCCCGGGGTATATTTTGAAAGAAACCAGCCGATCCAAATGCGTTTTAATGAATTAATGACCGGGATCAGACAGGATGTAGCGGTTAAAATTTTCGGGGAGAATCTGGATTCCCTGGCCATTTATGCAGAGAAAGTTGGAAAAGCAATACAATCGGTAAACGGAGCTAATGCTCCTCAAATTGAAAAAGTGGGTGGACTTCCACAGATCAATGTTACTTATGACAGAACAAGAATGGCTAATTACGGAATCAATATTGAAGATGTAAATAATGCCTTAAGTACCGCGTTTGCAGGAAAAAGTACCGGTCAGGTTTTTGAGAATGAGAGACGTTTTGATCTGGTTGTTCGCTTGGATAGTCTTAACAGGACTAATATTGATGATGTTGATAACCTGATGATCAATACTAAAACAGGAGAACAGATCCCGCTTTCACAGGTCGCAGATGTCAAATACAAAATGGGGCCCGCACAAATCAGCCGCGAACAGGCAAAACGTAGAATTGTTGTAGGCTTTAATGTTAAAGGACGTGATGTACAGAGTGTGGTTCAGGATATTCAGAAGAAGCTTGACAAAGACGTTAAGCTACCTGCAGGATATTATTATACTTACGGTGGGCAATTTGAAAACCTTCAGGAGGCTAGCCAGCGTCTTATGATTGCGGTACCTATATCGCTGTTATTGATATTTTTATTATTGTATTTCACTTTCAACTCTTTAAAACAGGCAGCATTGATTTTTACAGCCATTCCAATGAGTGCTATTGGTGGGATCTTTGCCCTTCTTGTAAGAGGGATGCCTTTCAGTATCAGTGCCGGAATTGGATTTATTGCCTTATTCGGAGTAGCGGTTCTTAATGGAATTGTATTGATAGGAACCTTCAATGAATTAGAAAAAGAAGGCGAAAAAGATATCTTTAAAAGAGTGATGGAGGGGACTAAAACAAGGCTTCGACCGGTATTAATGACTGCAACGGTAGCATCGTTAGGATTTTTACCGATGGCAATTTCCACGGGCGCAGGAGCTGAGGTTCAGAAACCATTGGCAACCGTTGTGATCGGTGGATTAATCAGTGCTACTTTTCTTACTTTATTTGTGTTACCAATGCTGTATATTATTTTCAATACAAAACTTCGAATTAAGAAGATGAAAATGAAACCATTTACACCGGTGATTATTCTTGGATTTATAATGTTGGGTCAATTCGCCAGCGCTCAATCCAGAACATTGACTGTAGAACAGGCGGTAGAGCAGGCCGTGGCGAACAATCCCGGACTGAAATCCAAAGACCTGGGCATTGAGGCTGCAAAGGCTTTAAAACCTACGGCTAAAGAATTACCAAAAATGAATTTTAATGCACAGCTCGGACAGTATAATAGTCCTACTTTTGACCAATCTTTTGCAATTTCACAAAGTATTCCTTTTCCGACTATATTCAAGGCCAGAAAAGAATTAATTGCGGAAACTATAAAAGGTAAACAGATAGAGAAGGAAATTTCTATGAATGAGCTTGTTAAACAGGTTCGCTCCTATTATTATCAGATTGAATATCTGCAATACAATAAAGCGCAATTAAAGAATCTGGACAGCCTGTATCGCGATTTCATTCGTATAGCCACCGTAAGGTTCAAGGCTGGGGACATAAAAAAGATTGAGATCAGTACTGCTGAAACCCAACAAGGAGAAATCAACCTTTTGCTCAATCAAAATCAGGTATTTTTAAATAACGCATATAAAAATTTAAAGACACTTTTAAATATTTCTGAGGACATTGAGGTTCCGTTTAACGGAAATTATGAGCCGCTTAAATCCGGAAATATTCTGGACAGCAAAGAGGTTGATAATAACCCTACAATTAAAGCATTTTATCAGGAAATGGAAATTGCTGAAAGAAACAAAAATGTAGAAAAAGCGCAGGGACTTCCGGAATTCAGTTTAGGATATACCAACCAGTCTTTAACAGGATCTTATCCAGTAAACGGACGGGAAGTATTTTATAACTCAGGCAACCGGTTTAGCTTTGTAAATGTAGGAATAGCAATTCCTCTAACTTTCGGAGCGACAAAGGCGAGAATAAAATCTTTGGAATTTCAGAAGCAGGTTGCGGAAACCAATGCTATGTATCAGAAGAATCAGCTTTCCACTCAATTGCAAAATGCATTAACCCAATATCAACAGGATACGCAGCAATATAATTACTATGTGGGGCAAGCGATTCCTAATGCTGAGAAAATTGTAAAAGCTGCTCAGTTAGGATATAGAACAGGTGAAATTACTTATGTAGAGTATCTTTTCGCCTTGCAGACTGCGACAAATATTCAATTAAAATACCTGGAATCCATCCAGCAGGTGAACCAATCTGTTGTAACGATTAATTCAATAATTAATAAATAAAATGAGAAAAAAACACATCATCATATATTGTATTGCTCTTTCTTTGTTAACTGTAAGTTGTAGTAAAAAGGAAGAGGTGGCGGAAAATCCTGCGGGAAAAGCAGAGCAAAAAATTGAGAAACCCGCAGAAGCTTCCGAGACTATTGCTTCATTAACGGAAGAACAAATAAAAGCTGTTGGAATTACAATGGGAACCATTGAAATGAAGGAGTTAACTTCTACCGTTAAAGCCAATGGTACCTTGGATGTACCTAATAACAGTAAAGCCACCATTACCTCTTTATATGGAGGAATTATTAAAACGCTTACTGTTCAGGTAGGTAGTGTGGTGAGAAAAGGACAGGTGATCGCAACAATTGCCAATCCTGAATTTATAAGACTTCAGGAAGAATACCTGACTGTGAATAGTAGAATTACATTTGCGGAACAGGAGTACAGAAGACAACGAGAGCTTTTTGATAATGATGCAGGAGCCAAGAAAAACCTGCAGAGTTCCGATGCAGAATTAAAAACCCTCAGAACGAGGAAGGCCTCTTTGTTGAGGCAACTTCAGATGATGGGAATAAGCCCCGGTGCTGTTAACAATGCAAATATGAGATCAGGTTTGGTAATAACATCACCTATCAATGGAACTGTGAGTAGTATTTCTGCACAAATAGGGAGCTATGTTGATGTTTCATCTCCGGTGGCTGAAGTTATTGATAATGAATCCATTCACTTGGATTTACAGATATACGAAAAAGATCTTCCGAAAATGAAAGTTGGGCAAATTGTTCATTTTAATCTAACCAACAACCCGGAGACAGAGTATGATGCCAAAGTATTCAGCATAGGTTCATCTTTTGAGAATGCGAGTAAGACCATTTCTGTACACTGTAATGTAATCGGGAATAAGGAAGGATTAATTGATGGAATGAGCATTACCGGAGTTGTAAGTCTCGAAAAAACAACCACACCGGCTGTTCCTAATGATGCAATTGTAGAAGCAGATGGCAAGTCTTATATTTTTGTTCAAACGAATAAAAAGCCTGCAGAAAATCATGATGAAGAAAAACCTAAGAAAGAAATGCCTAAAGAAAATGTGAAAATGATCAATTTTGAGAAAATTGAAGTAGTAAAAGGGTCTTCTGATATGGGTTATACAGCAATAACTCCGGTAACAGAAATTGCCCCTGATTCTAAAATAGTAGTGAAAAGTACATTTTTTGTAAATGCAAAGCTCACCAATGCTGGCGAGCAGGATTAATTAAAAGCCTTCCGACAAAAAAACACAATAATATTATTTCACAAGATGGCTTTAAAAGAAGAACTTGAAAAACAAGGGAATTGGCTTTTCAAATATAGAAGCACATTACCGATAGGTATTTTATTTATCGGTTTTGTGGTTTCTGTTCAAATGAATTTAAAAGAAGAAACAACGAGCTGCGAAATTCTATACGAATTTGCCTGCCTTTTAATAAGTGCTGTAGGTTTAGGGATTAGAGTTTATACAGTGGGATATACACCTAAAAATACCTCGGGAAGGAATACCTCAGAAGGTCAGGTAGCTGATACACTTAATACAACAGGGATATACAGTGTAGTAAGAAATCCTTTATATCTTGGGAACTTTTTTATGTGGCTGGGACTTGCCTTATTTACAGAAAATTTATGGTTTGTCGTTTCCTTCATTCTTTTTTACTGGATTTATTATGAGCGGATTATTTATGCAGAGGAACAATTTTTAGAAAGAAAATTTGGAGAAAAATATAGAAGCTGGGCATCCAAAGTACCGGTTTTTATTCCTAACTTAGGATTGTTTAGGAAAAACGAACTCTCATTTAGTCTAAAAAAGGTGTTGAAGAAAGAAAAGAATGGGCTTTTTGCTATGTTTTTGATCTTTACGCTGTTCGATATTACAGGAGAATGGATTAGAGATCATTCTGATCATAATTTGTTGTTCATTTCTGGTACGATCATTACAATGATGATGTACTTTGTACTCAAAGTATTAAAAATGAAAACGAAACTTTTAGAAAACAACAGATCTTAAAGGGTTAGAACTTAATTTAAAAAAAATAATTATGTTATTAAACAAAAGATTATCCATTTGGTATTTCATTAATGAAATAAAATCTCAGATTCTTTTCATTTGCATATTTGCTTTTTGTATAGGGCTTTTAGATTTACTTCCCGGATTTAGAAAAATATCACTTCCTCTGAATATTCCTGCATTAGTGGGAACGGCCGTTTCTCTGTTATTGGCTTTCCGTACTTCACAATCTTACGAAAGATGGTGGGAGGCAAGAATTGTCTGGGGAGCCATTGTAAACGATTCCCGGACTTTGATCAGATTAGCAATTCAGTTTTTACCTGAAAAACAAGCACAGGAATTCGCGGAAAGACAGATCATCTGGACTTTTGCGTTAGGGGAATCGCTTAGAAAGCTGCCCTTTTCCATAAAGGTACAGGAATATCTTACTGCTCATCAAATTGATGCTTTAAATGTTCCGAATGCATTACTCGATGAACATTCCAGGCAGGTAAGAAAAGCTTTTTCTTCAGGGGAAATCTCAGAATTTCAACAATTACAACTTAATGATGCCATTACAAAGCTTTGTGATAGCATGGGAAAATGTGAGCGATTAAAGAATACGGTTTTCCCGCGATCATATAGTATTTTGGTCCATGTGTTAATCTATGTATTTGCTGCTATTTTACCATTTGGATTGGATGATAATCAATTGATAATCGAAGTATTGGTCACTATTTTAGTTCCTACAATGTTTATCGCTATAGAAAGAACATCAATCATCATGCAGGATCCTTTTGAAAATACCCCTGTTGATACCCCAATGACTTCTTTAGCACAGACAATAGAAATTAACCTGAGACAGATGGTCGGGGAAAAGAATGTTCCTATGAAGAAAGAAAATCCTTTGTACTACGAAATGTAACCCAACTTATTTTTGAAATGATGAACGAAAAAAACACACAAACAGTTTCCGCAGCCAGTAAACATAAAAAGAATCTTCTTATTGTATTATCGTTTAGTGGAGCATATCTTATTGCGGAGGTTATTGGAGGAATTCTTACCAATAGTCTTGCGTTGCTTGCAGATGCCGCTCACATGCTTACAGATGTGGTAGGATTATTACTGGCTTTTATTGCAATAAAAATCGGAGAACGGAAAGCGGACTCCAAAAAGACTTTTGGATATTACCGTACAGAAATATTGGCAGCGGTGATCAATGCCGTGGTACTGCTGGGAATCTCCGTGTATGTTTTATTTGAAGCTTATCAGAGATTTAAAAGCCCTCCAGAAGTGCAGAGTAAATCAATGTTGATTGTTGCAGGAATAGGACTTTTAGTAAACATTGCAGGAATGTTGATCCTTAGAAAAGATTCCGAAGCGAGTCTTAATATGAAAGGTGCGTATTTTGAAGTTCTTTCGGATATGCTTACTTCTGTAGGAGTTATGATTGCAGGTGTAATTATGCTTACAACCAACTGGTACTATGCCGACCCATTGATCTCGGCAGCAATTGGCTTACTTATCTTTCCCAGAACCTGGCGACTTCTTAAGGAAGCTGTTAATGTATTACTGGAGAGTACTCCCGAAGATGTAGACATTGATCTGTTACGTAAATCACTGGAACAGGTTCCTGGCGTAAAAAGCGTGCATGATCTCCATGTGTGGTCTCTTACTTCCGGCGTAAATGCCATGAGTTCTCATATTGTTAAAGATGATACAATTACTCAAAATCAGCTGCTGGAAAAACTGACCGAAGAAACAACATCCAGATTTACCATCAGCCATACTACTTTTCAGATTGAGGAAGAAAGTTATCAGGAAGATGTTACCCATTATTAATTAAAAAATATCAGAAATGAAAAAAGAAATAGAAGATAAGCTTATAGACAAAAATACCAAACCAACGAGTATGCGTATCCTGGTATATGATTTTTTGAGCTCTCAGGAAGCTGCTTTGTCATTGTCTGAAATTGAAAGTCATTTTGATAATGCAGACCGAACAACTATTTACAGGACCTTAAAAACTTTTGAAGAGAAAGGAATTGTTCACGGGATACAGGAAAATACAACTACCAAGTATAAGCTTTGCGATGATGATTGTGACGAGAAAACACATAAAGACTGGCATCTTCATTTTTACTGTAAAATTTGTAAGCAAACCACCTGTAAAGAAGATATTTCATTTCCAGATAACATCCAAACTAATTTCCGGATTGATGAAATAAGGCTTTTTGCTAAAGGGATTTGCGAAGATTGTTTGGAAAGTTTGCAATAGTATTGCACTTGTTTTAAAATTAATTTTGTTGAAAATTATAAGTTATGGAAGAATGCTGTAATACAAAACCTCAAAAAAAAGAGCACAATCATTTTGAAGGAGATGGCCATGATCACGGTCACTCTCATGATACCTCAGATAAAACGACTTTCCAGTTGTTTTTACCTGCAGTAATCTCTTTTGTTTTATTAATGATCGGTGTCGCTTTAGACAATTATATAAAAACAGAATGGTTTACCGGTTGGGTTCGGATCGTTTGGTACTCAGCGGCCTATATTCCTGTTGGACTTCCAGTATTAAGAGAGGCTTATGAAAGCATCATTAAAGGAGATGTGTTTTCAGAATTCTTCTTAATGGGGATTGCAACAATTGGCGCATTTGTTATTGCCCAATATCCTGAAGGAGTAGCAGTGATGCTTTTTTATGCCGTTGGAGAAGTATTTCAAACTTTGGCCGTTACAAGGGCGAAAAGCAATATCAAATCATTATTAGATCAGCGTCCGGATGAGGTAACTGTTTTAAAAGGTGGGCAACCCCAAATAGTGAAAGCAGAGACTGTAGGTATAGGAGAAATTATTCAATTGAAATCCGGAGAGAAATTAGGGCTGGATGGAGAATTGCTTTCAGAAACTGCTTCATTTAATACAGCTGCACTTACAGGGGAAAGTAAGCCGGATACCAAAACCAAAGGTGATGCAGTGCTTGCGGGAATGATCAATTTAAATACTGTTAGCCAGGTTAAAGTTACCACGGCATATCAGGATAGTAAACTGAGTAAGATCCTGGAGCTGGTTCAAAATGCTACAGCGCAAAAAGCTCCAACCGAATTATTCATTAGAAAATTTGCGAAGGTTTATACTCCGATTGTGGTATTGCTTGCTATAGCAATTGCATTATTACCTTATTTCTTTGTAGCGGACTATCAATTTAAAGATTGGTTGTACAGAGCTTTAGTATTCCTTGTGATTTCTTGTCCATGTGCATTAGTGATCTCAATTCCTTTGGGATATTTCGGAGGGATTGGAGCGGGAAGCAGAAATGGAATTCTGTTCAAAGGAAGTAACTTCTTAGATGCACTTGCTAAAATCCAGAATGTTGTAATGGATAAGACCGGAACAATGACAGAAGGTGTTTTCAAAGTTCAGGAAGTGGACTTCAAGCCTGAGTTTGATAAAAATGATATATTGAAACTGGTAAACCTTTTAGAAAGCCAGAGTACGCACCCTGTAGCAACAGCTATTCATGAGTATGTAGGAGAAATAGATCATTCCATTCCTATGGAAAACGTAGAGGAAATTGCGGGGCACGGGCTGAAAGCAACAATTAATGGAAAAGATTTATTGGTTGGGAATTTCAAAATGATGGATAGATTCAATATTCAGTATGATATCAACCCGGATAATATTGTGTATACATTAATTGCGGTCGCTTATGATAATAAGTTTGTAGGATATCTTACTATTGCAGATACCATTAAAAACGATGCACAATTAACGATCAATAAATTAAAAGCATTAAATATAAAATCAACCATGCTGAGTGGCGATAAAAGCTCAGTTGTAAAATATGTGGCGGATACTTTGGGAATTCAAAATGCTTATGGGGATTTACTTCCAGAGGATAAGGTGAATAAAGTAAAAGCTATCAAAGCTAAAAATGAGACGGTTGCTTTTGTTGGTGATGGAGTGAATGATGCTCCGGTTGTCGCTTTGAGTGATGTAGGAATTGCAATGGGTGGATTGGGAAGTGATGCAACGATTGAAACAGCTGACGTTGTAATACAGGATGACATGCCAAGTAAAATTCCTATGGCCATTAATATAGGTAGGAAGACCAAACAGATTGTATGGCAAAACATTACCCTGGCATTTGTGGTAAAAGGAATTGTTTTGATCCTTGGTGCAGGAGGTTTGGCGACCATGTGGGAAGCGGTTTTTGCAGATGTCGGAGTTTCACTGATTGCAATCCTAAATGCCGTAAGGATTCAAAGGATGAAATTTTAATCATAAACCATAATTAAACTTAATTATAAGAAGCCTTGCTGGATTTCAGTGAGGCTTCTGTCTGAAAAATATCGATGACTTTCATCATAAATTATACTTAAAAAGAATTTGAGTAGTATATTTGTGGAATAGAATTGATCATTGAAGCTTTTCATATCCATATTCATTATTTTTACCATAGCAATACGTCCTGTATTGCCATTAGTGAACTATGCGGTTAACTATGATTATATTGTAAAAAATCTCTGTGAAAACAGAGATAAACCGCAATCTACATGTAAGGGTAAATGTTATGTAGAAAAAGAACTCGCTAAAACAGAAAAGCAATCGGGGCCACAAACGATAAAAATTTCTGTTATTGATGTATTTCTTTCCAATGATATTCTTTCATTTGCTGACGCCAAAGGATTTGAAATCTTGCAAAAAGTTGCTAATCCAGGCTATATCAAATCGCATTCTTCAGATTATTTTTCCAGGATATTCCATCCTCCTTTAGTATAATTTATAATAACTAATTTACTAGTCGAATACCTAATCTTTATTAGCTATTTATTATGTGATTAGTTTTAATCACATCTCTGAATTAATCCATTATTATAAATTTCATTTCAATCCAATGAAACATATATTCATTTTGACAGCTTTGCTGCTGTCAGTATCATTTATTTCCTGTGCCCAGGAAACACCTAAAGTAAAGCATAGTAAAAGTATGATGACTCCAAAGGAGAACCTTAAGGTAAAAGTAGTCAACGCTGAAGATCCTGTATGTCATATGAAAACGGCAGATTATTTAAAATTTACAGCAACATATAAGAACAAGGTGTACGGTTTTTGCAGTGCTTCCTGTAAGGACGAATTCAACAAAAATCCTGAAAAATATGTCCAAAAATAAAAAAACAGCCCAAAGCTCAAAAAGCAGGATCGTTATTCCCATTGCAATTATTGCAGTTATTTTCCTGGGAGTAGGTTTTGGTATGAGCTATTTTAAAAAAAACCTTTATACTGTAATGAAGGTTCCTGATTTTGAGCTTACCGATCAGAATAATAAAAAGATTACCAATAGAGATATGCTGGGCAAAGTATATCTGGTGGAATTCTTCTTTAGTAAATGTCCCACCATCTGTCCTGTAATGAACAGCAATATGAAAGTGATCGAAGAGGAGATTAACAATCCTGAGTTTGGGATTATTTCCATAAGCATAGATCCGTTGAACGATACTCCGGAAACGTTGAAACAACATGCCAATAGAATCGGAGCAAAATCTCCCAACTGGCATTTTTTAACCGGAGACCGGACGTACATTGGAAACCTTGCGGATCAGTTCAATATCTATGTTGGGGATAAAGAAGATGAGGGAGAGAGTCTTAATCACAGCGGGATGATTGCGCTTGTTGATCAGGAAGGAAATATCCGGTGCAGATATAATAAAGACAATATGCCTATCCTTTACTATTCAGGATTAAACTATAAGGATCCTGAAGGAAAAGAAACACAGCTTACCGGCAAATATCATCCGGACAGGGAAAGGCTGATTGAAGATATTAAGAAGTTATTAAATTAAAAGTTGGATGTCAGGAAGTGTATTGATTATAAATAAAGGTCTTTGACCCTTGTCTTCCATCATCAAACTTACTCTTAAAAAAAATGTTAAACCATAAATACAAAACATTATGAAGATTATGAAAATAGCTGCCGTAGGTGCAGTTTTGGCGGCGCAATTTGCTTTTGCGCAATTCAAGCAAACTCCATTATCATACGCTTACAATGCGTTGGAAGGTTCAATAGATGCACAAACGATGGAAATCCATTATACAAAGCATGCTGCGGGGTATGTAAGTAATTTGAATAAGGCAATTGCTGGAACACCCCAGGAAAAAGAGACTTTATTCCAGATCCTTTCTAAAGTTTCAACTCTTAGTCCAACGATCAGAAACAACGCCGGAGGACATTTTAACCATGAACTTTTCTGGACCATGTTAACGCCTGAGAAAAATACTCAACCTTCTGCGAAATTACTAAAAGCAATTACAGAAACTTTTGGAAGTGTTGATGCCTTTAAGGAGAAAATGAGCAAGGCAGGAGCTGATCGTTTTGGTTCCGGCTGGGCATGGCTTTCTGTGGATAAGAACGGGAAGTTGTTTGTTTCTTCAACACCTAATCAGGATAATCCTTTAATGGATGTTGTAGAAGAAAAAGGAACTCCAATTCTTGGAATTGATGTTTGGGAGCATGCTTATTATTTAAAATATCAGAATAAGAGAGCTGACTATCTTACCGCGATCTGGAATGTATTAAACTGGAAAGAGGTAAGTAAGAGATATGAAAATGCACTGAGCAAAAAATAGATCATGAATTATATTTGCAGCATATTCCTTACCTTCTATATGGTGGTCAGACCTCTGATCCCCATCATGGAATATGCTGTAAATTATGATTATATTGTTGAGGTTCTTTGTGTTAACAAAAACAAACCAGAGCTGAATTGTAATGGTAAATGTTATCTGAGTAAAGAACTCGCTAAAACCAATGATACAGAAACAGCCCCTTTGAGTAAGGGAAAAACTTCCGGACAAAAAATTCTTGATATCTACATCCTTCCGGAAATTACAGAAATAAAAAACACAGGTCTAACATACGATCACAATTTTACATTTATTTATCAAAAGAATTACTCTTTTCTTTTCCTGAAACATATTTTCAGGCCGCCGGTTTTTTAAAGTTGTTTATACATTTTATCTCCAATTGTTAAAGTTCACGTACTGCGAAAATTACAGATTTTCCACACTCATGTGTTCATCATAATTGTTTCATGATTCACTTTATAATTCTAAAGTGCTAAAACTTTTATGTCTATTGGGATTGAAAAAATGAATGTTTTCAACATTCGATGTTTATTTCTATTCAAACAAATACAACTTAAAAAATCAACAATGAAAATTTATAAATTTTTATCTCTATTGTTTATTGGCCTTATATTACTTAGTGCTTCATCATGTCAAAATAATGACGATAGGGATAATTCACAGGATACTACACCGGGAAACCTACAGATAAAGTTTGAAAACGGATTCAATAACCTTGGCGGTATTGTTTTGAATCAGACAACCCAAACTTCTTCAAGCGGACAAAAACACCAGTTTTCTACTTTAAAATATATTATAAGTAATATCAGCCTGATTGATGAATCCGGGAAAGAATTTAAATACAATGAAAATAATCCTGATAAAGGAGCCTTTATCATAGACCAGGCAGATGCCGTAGCAGGAATCGTTTATGTAAACCTTACCGGAATTCCTAAAAACAATTATAAAAAAGTGAAGTTCGGTCTGGGAATCAGCCAGAATGCTTATCTCCTGGGAATGGACGGGCAGGCAGAGTTTTGGAATAAAGCTAAAACAAAAGGAATGTCCTGGTCCTGGGCTGCGGGCTATGTTTTTGTAAAACTGGAAGGAAAATACGGAAGTACTGCGGCAGAGAAGGAGTTTATGAATCATACGGGAAATATGGGAAATGTAGCGGCTAATAATACTCCTGATTTATACCGGGAAATTACTTTAGACCTCCCAACAACGGCTAGAGTGACCGGAAAAATAAGACCGTCGATTCATATTCTGGCCGATCTTAATCAGTATCTGAGTGGTGACACAAAACTTACCCTGAATACATCTAACGATATGATGATGGGGTCGAGTCCGCATTTGGTAAGTGTAACCAACAACCTTACTAAAATGTTTACCGTAAACCACGTTCATAATGATGAAGATTAAAAATATTCTGAAGGCAGGATTGATTATTGTTACATTTTTTAATATCATATCGTGCTCAGATGAGGTTATTGAGCCATTGGAAAAGGATGAGGCTTATAACTTACAGTTTCCAGCTTATTTTCCTGAAATGACGTTTGATAAAACTGGGAATCCGGTCACCAAAAATGGAGTAGAGCTGGGAAGGAAATTATTCTACGAAGGAAGGCTTTCCCGAAATAATACCATTTCGTGCGGATTCTGCCATATACAGGAAAATGCTTTTACGCACCATGGGCATAATGTGAGCCATGGCGTGGAAGACAGGATCGGAATACGCAATGCCCCTCCTATCCAGAATATGGCATTCTTAAAACGATATATGTGGGATGGGGTAATTCATAACCTTAATGAGCAACCCATTATTCCTATTACCGACGCAAACGAAATGGATAGTTCAATGCCTGAAGTGATTGCTAAATTAAATGCCGACAGTAAGTATAGAAATCTTTTCAAAGCCGCTTATGGTGATGAATATATTACAGGGGAAAGGGTTTTGAAGGCTTTGTCACAGTTCATGGTAACGATGATTTCTGCTAATTCTAAGTATGACCAGTATAAGCAGGGAAAAGCAACTTTTACTACAACGGAAACGAAGGGAATGGCACTATTCCAGCAGAAATGTTCCTCATGCCATAGCGGAGAATTGTTTACGGATGAAAGCTTCCGCAATACAGGGATGTATTACAATAGTCAGTTTAAGGATGCCGGGCGTTATAGGGTAACATTGGATCAGGTAGATTGGATGAAATTCCGGGTGCCCAGCTTAAGGAATGTGGAATATACAGCTCCTTATATGCATGACGGGAGATTCTATACCCTGGATGCTGTTCTTAATTTTTACTCGGATAATGTAGAGGACGATCCTAACCTTGATCCGCTGCTTAAACAAAACGGACATATCGGACTCACGATGAACTATGCGGAGAAGCAGTCCATTATTGCTTTCCTGAAAACTCTATCTGATAAAGATTTTGTTACCAACCCAAAATTCTCAGAATAAATTTTAATCGAACATGAAAAATATTTTTTTAATAGGATTGGGTTTATTTTTATGCCAAATAGCCTACGCAGAACCCATAAGAGACAGTTTGTATATTCCTGAAAATAGTTTTAACCCCAGCAAATTTTTTGATGATGATTGTGATGCTTGTGGCTGTGCTGCAGGAAATGGATCATCAGGATTTGAGTCTTTGCTTAATCCTCAATTTATAGGAATAAAATATTTTGCACAGCATTATAAAGCCAAAGAAAACCTTTTTGTGAATGATCTCACCCAGGATCAGTACTTCAATACCATCCAGTTATGGGGAAAAGTTCCCATTACGAAAAAGCTGAGTGTTTACGGGAGTCTCCCTTTTCAGTTTCATGAAAAAAAAACAATGCAGGGAGACATCAGAATTAATGGAATGGGGGATCTGAATGTAATGGGTATTTATCAGCTGATCAATTCTAAAGATGCATCTCACCAATTAAATGGAGGATTAGGAATAAAAGTTCCGTTAGGAAGATTTGATGAAAAAGGAATTACGGGAGTGAATCCGAGTTTCCAATTGGGAACAGGAAGCTGGGATTATCAGATGGTTGTGAACTATAAATACCAAAAGAACAAAGTTGCAGTAATTGTTAATACGGATTATACTGTTAAAGGTGAAAATAAGAAGTATTATCAGTTTGGAAACCAATGGAACTATGCAGCTACCGGATTTTATCAGCTTCATGCGGACAAAAAAATGATCTTTTCCGGGAAAGCCGGATTACAGGGAGAAGTATATGATAGGAATAAGCAATTTGATGAAGCCTTACCGGATACTGCCGGAAGTGCTTTATATGGAAAATTAGGTTTTGAACTTTCTTATAGCAAATGGAGCCTGGGTAGTGAACTGATGCTTCCGGCCTATTCAAATCTGGCCGGTGGAAACATTGAAGCTAAATCCAGATTCAGTGTGTTTATTAACTTTGGGATATAAAAATCAAATGAACATTCCGTTACTCATGTAATGGAATGTTTGTTTTTATTCTGTTGAAAATCATTTTATTAGGTATAATATTGTTTCTAAGAAGAATTTTCTATCTTTGCCGGAATCTGGTGAGCTGTAAAAGGCTTTTAAAAGGGAATCCGGTGTAAATCCGGAACAGACCCGCTGCTGTAAACTCTAAACCAAAATTTTTGATGTATATATCCACTGTTTTTAATGGGAAGGATTTCAAAAATGGAGTAAGTCAGAAGACCTGCCAGAAGATTAAAGTTTGATGCTTTCGTGGAATAAAGCTAAGGACAACAATGCTTCTGTGCAGCTATGGCTGTACTATGTTATTGCTGCTTTCTTATATCCATTAGTGTCAAGATTATTTTCAATGAGCTAATGGAACCGAAATTTACTTTTACAACTAAAAAAATAATTATCACAATCCTTGTGCTAATTAACCAGCTTTATTTTTCTCAGTCAAGAGATAGTATAAAGGAAAAAGGGATCCTTCCGGTTACCATTTATAAAAAAGATTTTAAAGAAATTCTTCCCGCTCAAACTCTTTCAGGAGAACAGCTGGAAAGGTTGAACAGCCAGTCCGTAGCCGATGCATTACGCTATTTTTCGGGAGTACAGATCAAGGATTACGGTGGAATTGGCGGATTGAAAACGGTTAATATCCGAAGCATGGGTAGCCAGCATGTCGGTGTTTTCTATGATGGGATTCAATTGGGAAACGCACAAAACGGGGTTATCGATCTGGGAAAGTTTTCGCTGGATGATATCGGAGAAATTTCATTATACAACGGACAGAAAAGTGAGATCTTTCAGCCTGCAAAAGATTTTGGATCTTCCGGCTCAATTTATCTCCAACCCAAGACTCCTTATTTCTCCGGAAATAAAAAAACGAATCTTGTACTTAGAATAAAAAACAGCTCAATCGATCTTTTCAACCCGTCATTTCGATTGGAGCAAAAGCTTTCAGATAAAATTTCCGCAAGTTTCAGCTCCGAATTTATACAGAGTGACGGACAATATAAATACAAATACCAGAAAAAACGCCCCGATGGTACTATAGCCAATGATACAATTGCAACAAGATATGATTCTTATATTACTGCCAAAAGATTTGAGACCAGCCTGCAGGGAAATCTGAATAATGGAGACTGGAATGTCCGGGGCTACGGATATATTTCAGATCGTGGGATTCCCTCAGCAATTGTGAATAATGGTTTTGATCCGAAAGGACAAAAATTACTTGATAGAAATTATTTTGTTCAGGCTCACCTAAGGAAAAAAATATTTCCAAAATTTGAGACTCAGCTCAAAGCTAAATTTGCCTACGACTATACCCGGTATATGGATACGGTAAATGTAGCTGAAACGGCTTTAAAAACAGATAATACATATATCCAGAGAGAATTATATTTATCATCTTCCAATATCTACTCAATTACACCAAACTGGGATGTTAGTGCTAATGTTGATTTCCAGTATAATAATCTGGATTCCGATCTTAAGCTTTTCTCATTTCCCACACGTTATACCTCATTGGTTGCTTTTGCAACCACTTACCAATGGAACCGGTTTAAATTTCTTGGAAGTGTTTTAGGCACTTTTATTCGGGAGAATGTTGAACGTAATTCAAAGTCGCCGGATAAGAGTGAATGGACACCCTCTGTATTTTTGAGTTACCAGCCACTGGCCTTTAAGAATTTAACAGTGAGAGCATTTTATAAAAGGATTTTTAGAATGCCGACTTTCAATGACCTGTACTATACTATGATCGGGAATGTTTTTCTTAAACCTGAATTTACCAATCAATATGACATAGGTTTTACTTATCAGAAGACTTACGACCATCAGGTTCTGAAAAGTATTTACTTCAAGGCAGACGGGTATTATAACAAAGTGGAAAATAAGATCATTGCAGTACCCACAACCAATCTTTTCAGATGGATGATGACGAATCTTGGAGATGTTCAGATCATAGGATCAGATGTGAATATACAGGCTGAGCTGGACCTTGGGAAAGTAATATTGAAGCCATTGTTGAGCTATACCTACCAAAGTGCACGCGATTTTACTGAAAAAGGAGAGTCATATTATGGAGATCAGATTCCTTATGTGCCATGGCATTCAGGAACTTTTACTTTGATGGCTGATTATAAGGAGTGGAGCTTTAATTATAGCTTTATGTATACGGGGAAACGTTATGATGCACAACAAAACAATATTGAATATAATCTCATCAGACCCTGGTATACGCACGATTTATCGATTCAGAAAAAGTTTAACTGGTATTCTCACCAGTTCAAGGTAAGCTTTGAGGTCAATAATACTTTGAATCAGCACTATGATGTGGTAAGGAACTATCCAATGCCAGGAAGAAATTTTAAACTTATTGTAAGCTATACATTATGAAAAAAATAAGCTATTACGTGTTCTTATTCATTGCGTTTTCATTACTGTCATGCAGAACAGATGAATACACTCCGAAAGAAGAAGTTGAGACGGGTCTTACACAACCGGAAAATACTGCAATCAAAGGTTTTTATGTTTTGAATGAAGGAAATATGGGGAGCAATAAATGCACACTTGATTTTTTTGATTATACAACAGGAAACTACAGAAGGAATATTTATGCAGAAATTAATCCCAATGTTGTCAAAGAATTAGGCGATGTGGGAAATGATATTCAGATTTACGGAGGTAAATTGTATGTTGTGGTGAATGTATCCAATAAAATCGAGGTGCTGGATGCAAAAACAGCAAAGCGAATCAAAACAATCCAGTTACAAAACTGCAGGTACATTAAATTCAAAGATGGAAAAGCCTATGCCAGCAGTTACGCTGGGCCGGTTGATATTAATCCTAATTCTCCTAAAGGAAAAGTTGTAGAGATTGATACGACTTCCCTGGCCATTCAAAGACAAGTTACCGTAGGATATCAGCCTGAAGAAATTGAGATTGTGGGAAACCAGCTTTTTGTAGCTAATTCAGGAGGGTATATGGTTCCAAATTATGATAAAACTGTTTCTGTGATCGATCTCAATACATTTACAGAAAGTAAAAAAATAAATGTTGCAATCAACCTTCACCGCCTTAAAAAGGATAATTACGGGGATTTGTATGTAAGCTCAAGAGGAGATTATTACAATGTACCGTCAAGTTTATTCCTCGTTGATGCAGCAACTGGAACTGTGAAAAAAGATTTTCATCTCGCAGTGAGTGAAATGACCATTGTGAATGATAAGCTTTATTACTATGGAAATGAATTCAATTATAATACCCATTCTTACACTAAAACTTTTGGAATTATTGATGTAAATACCGAACAGGTGATTTCTGATAAAATTATCGATCAGGAATATGCAGATGCAATCAAGGCTCCTTATGGAATTGCTGTAAATCCCATTACTGAGGATATTTATATTACCGATGCGAGGAATTATGTATCCACGGGATTTGTCTATTGCTTTAATAAAAGTGGTCATTTTAAATGGAAAACGGAAGGAGGGAATATTCCGGCTCACTTTACCTTTTTATATAAATAACTGAATCTTAGATATGGACAGAAAAATTTTAAAAATAATACCTGCTGTACTGGTTATATTTCTTTTAACCGGAATGTCAGGATGTAAAAGTGACAGAGATGAAGAGTCTTCATTTAAGGGATTGGAAGAGTCTTACACGATCAATCGTTTTAAGGTACTGAATATTCCCGCAAATGTTCCTGGTAAACTGACCTGGAGTATTAAAGATTCCATTATTTCTGAAGGATCCGAACTCGATTTTATCAGCCCTTACGCGAAAACATATCCACTGACACTGAAAATAGAACAAAATGGAAATGTGAAAACATATCAATCTACCATTATTGTAAATAAGGAGACAGATTCCTACAGTAAATATATTGCCAGTGTACTGGATTTCCGCCCTGCAATAGGACAGTTTACCAATGAAATTCCTGAATATCTTGCTGGAAATACAGCCAATACTATGTTGCAAAAAGCCAGGGAATCTTTAATCGGCTCAAATTCCACAATGATCAGTTTAGGAGGATTCGGGGGCTATGTTGTTTTTGGGTTTGATCATACGATTCCAAATATGAACGGCCGGGATTTTAAGATTCTTGGAAATGCTTTCTGGGGAAATAATGCTAACGATCCACGTTCGGGTTCTTGTGAGCCGGGAATTATTATGGTGGCTTATGACAGAAATAAAAACGGGAAACCTGATGATAATGAGTGGTACGAAATTGCTGGAAGTGAATATTTTAAAAATACAACCGTAAAGAATTACAGCATCACTTATTTCAAACCCAATGAAACTAAACTTCCTGTTCCCGGAAGTGAGCCATGGCAAACTGATATCGAATATATTAAATGGCAGGATAATCAGGGAAATACCGGATTTAAAACCAAGAACGGGTTCCATGATCACAGCTACTTCCCTTTATGGATTTCTGATGCTTCTTACAGCTTGTCAGGAACTAGATTACAAAACAATTTTTACGATCAGAGTGGAAATGGGTCTTATTGGATTGGTAAATCATATGACTTTGGATACGCGGATAACGCTCCGAATAATGATGAGGCATCCAATATTGATATTTCCTGGGCTGTAGATAAGAGCGGGAAATATGTAAAGCTTCCGGGGATCGATTTTGTAAAAGTGCACACGGGAATCAATCAGGAAGCAGGCTGGCTGGGAGAAGTGTCTACGGAAGTAGCAGGAGCATACGATTTATACATAAAATAAAATTCAACAATAAATTTATTTAAAAATGAAAAAGATCTATCTTTTAACTTTACTGTTATTCTTTGCATTTTTCACGAATGCACAGGTCACAGTTCAGGGCGTGCCCCGAAATGACATCAAACAAAATTCAGTACATAAAAATGGGCTGAAAACAATAACTACCGTAACCAGTTTTTCTGATATTCAGTACTGGGTGGGGACGGGTTCTAAAAAGGCGGCTTTTGTTGTCCAATGGAATGATGGAAAAAATCCTGATGCTTTAGTTTGGGGATTTAAGTGGGATGGAAATGCTACAGGAGAGGATATGCTAAAGGCCATTGCTAAAGCGGACCACCGTTTTTATTCTTTGCTGTATCAGGGAACTACTTTCGGAACAGCGATCGGAGGACTTGGTTTTGATCTGAACGGACAAGGGACCAATGGATTATACAAGAATAACAATGTAACATATCCATTGTATCCTTTAAATGGTATCATCAATACGACAGCATATGATTTCGATGATTATACAGCGATAGATGCGGCTAATGATCACTGGAAGTCTGGCTGGACTACCGGATACTGGTCTTATTGGGTGAAGAATCCTACAGATACCGATTTTGGATATTCTAGTTTAGGTGCCAGCAGCCGTACTTTAGAAAACGGAGCATGGGATCTTTGGAATTTTTATCCGGGAATGGTTGATCAGCCGATTTCTACAACATTAACACCAGTATCGGCTTATGCTTCACCGGCAACGTTTACAGATGGTTATTTTATGGTGAATGAAGATTGGTATGGACATACCAATGGCTCTGTTAATTTTGTAAATAATAATGGTCAGATCAACTATAGGATATATAGTGACAAAAACAATAATGAAGCATTCGGAGCTACTACACAGTATGGAACGATCTATGGTGATAAGTTTTACTTTATTTCGAAACAGGCTGCTGATGGGGGTGATACACAATATACACCTGGAGGTAGACTTGTTGTAGCGAATGCCACTACCATGCAAAAGATCGCTGGATTTAATACTATTGGAGGAGGAGACGGAAGGTTTTTCCTGGGTGTCAATGAACATAAGGGATATATTGGGACCACTACCGGAATCTTTTTATTTGATATTGATAATTTGCAGGTTGGAACTTTAGTGCCCGAAACTAATGGTAAAGGCCAGATTGGGAATATGATTCGTACATCGCAATATGTATTTGCTGTGACACAAAACGGGGGAATTCTTGTGATCAACCCGAATACCAACGCTGTTGTTCAGACTATTGCAGGTGCATTTTATTCAATTGTACAGGCTAAAGATGGAAGTGTTTGGGCGATTCAGCAACAGAAATTGGTGAATATCCATCCTACTACTTTTGTAACAACAGATTATGCTATTCCTACCACTAAATACATTGGAGACTGGGGAGCATGGTATGCCGGAAGATTGACGTATAGTACCAAACAAAATGCGCTGTACTGGATCAACTCAATTAATGCATTCTCTTCGGGTAGCCAGATTGTGAAATTTGATGTTACCAATAAAACATTTAACGAAAGCTTTGCCGCAATTCCAGGACAAACGGGAACTTACAAGCAGATTCCTTATGGAGCTGCTTTGCGTGTAAATCCTGTTACGGATGAATTGATTTTGAATACAACAGAAAGTGGTTATGGAGCACACTATCAGAAAAACTGGGTACATACATTCAGTAGTACAGGAACTCTTACCAATACTAAAATATTAAATGATTATTATTGGTTCCCTGCGGTTACTGTGTTCCCGGATACTATTGCTCCAGTTGTACAAAGTACATTCCCATCACAAACTACTGTGAACAGTACGACTACCATCGACCTTAAAACAATGGTTTCTGATGCTGATAACCTTTCGTTAGCTATTGTAAAAACTGTAAAGTCCAATAGTAATTCAGGAGTTGTAAATGCTGTGATTAATACAAATGATGAGTTGGTATTAACACCGCAAAGTACGGGAACTTCTACAGTTGTTATAAGCTTTAATTCAAATGGAAAGCTTGTGGAAAAATCACTTGTAGTAAATGCTAATTTGTCTACATTAGGAACAGCGGATGTTAGAAAGCTTGAATTGGGGATTTATCCTAATCCTGCGACAGATGTTCTTAATATTAAAACTCAGGATAAAGTATTGAATACGGTAGTATATGATGCTTCCGGAAAAATTATTCCTACTCAGTTCAGTAATGGACAAATCAACGTAAGCACGCTTACAAAGGGAATTTATATTCTAAAGGTAGTTACTGATAAAGCAGTTTACCAGCAGAAATTTATTAAGAATTAAATTCTTAAATGATAGTTTATACATTAAACCCTCTATCATGTGATAGAGGGTTTTTTATATAGGTTAAGGGCTTTTGTAAGATACCATGAAACAGATTATATATCCGTTTTTTAACTGATTACCCGAATGCTTACTCTCGTAGAGTTGAAAATATTCAGTGGCACAATGATCGTGATTATTCTAAATTGATTACAAATAAATACGGCAGGCTTTTAGCCTGCCGTATTTTTCACATGTTGTTATTACATGTTTTTTTATTTAATCATGATTTTACGAGAGTATATTTTTCCTTCTTTTGTTGTAAGGGTCATAATATAAACTCCTTCCGGTAGTGTAGATTCAAACGTTTTTGATTTTAGTTTTGAACGGTACACTTCTTTTCCTGATGTATTGATTAAAGCAACGTCAGATCCTTCGAAAGGTACATTTCCATCAAGGGTAACCTGACCATTCTTGCTGTATGCCATTAAGCTGATGTGTGGATCTTTGTACTGATAAGCGTAATAAATACGGAAACCTCCATTAAGGTTAAGCAATCCTGAGTTAAGGCTTATTTTCACACGGTCAAAAGGTTTGTTCATGGTAAGTTCAATAGCTCCTCTACTTGCATCCGTCCCACCAAGCTTAAGAACATCATCGAACATATTCATATAATCATTATTGGAAACATCACCAAGAAATGTCTCTATAGATATTCCTCCTATGAGTTGTGCAGTAAGAATAGATTGATCTGTACCAACACCAATGACAAGTTTATTCGTATCAGCAAGGATATTGGACGTAGGGAAAATCAGAGTCTGTTCTGTTCTTCCTAATAATCCAATAGGAACAAGTAGGGTAGAGTAGTCGTTTTCGTTACTGCCTACTGCGTTTTCTGGATTTTGTACAAAACAGGCAACACAGATACCATATGCCCGGTTTGTTTGACTGCTTGCGTACACTTTGTTAAGTTGTGCAAAAGACATTGTGTTCATTAGGAACAATAGTAAGGAAGCCAAGACTACTTTTTTCGTCATGCTTTGGCCTGCGAATAGATTTGTTTTCATATGTTAGAAATTAGTTTTTAGAATTTTAAAATTACAAAAAAAAAGGTTACGATAATGTATTTATTTCATATTTATGTGATTTAATAATGATTTTTATTTTTTCCTTAACCTAAGCAAGTCGTTGAAAATGAAGTAATCCCTTGTCTATAAAGGGATGTCAAATATTGTATTATGTATTTTAATTCTACCTATAGTGTGAAAAATTCATTAAGAATTAACGATGGCTTAATGTATAATCTATTGAAAATGAGACTAAAAATAATCCCCCTTTACCATGTATAAAGGGGGATTACATTTGCCAAATTTATAATTATAATCAGTGTTTTTTTGTTCCTTTTATATTAGGCAAAAATGCGGTAATAATACCCATAAGAGGTAAAAAAGCACATATTTTAAATACATATTCTATGCTGGTGTCATCTGCTACCGCCCCCAGAACAGCAGATCCTATACCTCCCATTCCAAACATGAATCCGAAAAACAACCCGGCTACTAATCCGATTTTATCCGGCATAAGATCGGTAGCGTAAACCAGAATAGCAGAGAAAGCGGATGCAATGATCAATCCGATAAGAATTGCAAAAATAACTGTCCACATCAAAGAAAGATAAGGAAGACAAAGCGTGAAAGGAGCAGCACCCAAGATAGAAATCCAGATTATTTTCTTTCTGCCATATTTATCACCCAGTTTGCCACCAAGGATCGTTCCTACTGCAACTGCTGCAAGGAACATGAACAAATACAGCTGCGAATCCTTTACTGAAATATGAAACTTATCAATAAGGAAAAATGTGAAGTAATTGGTCATTGATGCCAGATAGATGTATTTAGAAAATACAAGGGCCAAAAGGATAGTAATTGAGAATATTACTTTTTTTCTTGAAAGATCTATGTGTACGACCATATCTGAATGTTTTACCGTCTTTCTTATGGATAGCCTTTCAGCATACCAGTTTCCAATTCTCCATAAAACAATAATACCAATGAAAGCAGCTATAGCAAATAGTCCCACATAACCCTGGCCTAAGGGAAGGACTATAAGTGCAACTAATAAGGGACCGATTGCACTTCCCGAGTTTCCTCCCACCTGAAATATAGACTGGGCCAGCCCTTTCTGGCCACCGGAAGCCAGTTGGGCAACCCGTGAAGCCTCAGGATGAAAAACGGAAGATCCCATTCCGATGAGTGCAACTGAAATGAGAATAACATAGTACTCATGTGCTGCCGCAAGGAGTAATAATCCTGCCATGGAAAGCGCCATACCTATAGCCAGTGACCTTGGATTAGGTTTTTTATCTGTGTATATACCAACAAAGGGCTGTAGAATAGATGCGGTAAGCTGGAACACCAGGGTAATAATACCAATCTGGGAAAATGATAGCTTAAACTCTCCCTTTAGAATGGGATACAAGGAAGGAATTGTAGATTGGATCAGGTCATTTAAAAAATGAGAAAAGCTGATCATAAAGAGAATGGGATAAACAATCTTATGGGTGTCAATTGTTTTTGTCTGTACAGTGTTCATAGAATAATAGTTTTAATTCATCTTGTCATCTGATGAATTTTAAGTTGTTAATAGAAAGTCTTTTTTATAATAGTTTGTGAATTATTTTTTCAGCAATAAGAGCCGCATTATCCGCATCTCTGTTCCTAATATATTCATAGAGTTCCGCATGCAATTTCTGTGAAATCCTGAATGCTTCAGTATTGTTTTTATGGCTGCTTTCAAAGACTCTGAGGACTTGTCTGCTCGCTATTTTATAAATTTCTTTCAGGAGTTTATTTCCACACGCTTCCGCTATGGATAAATGGAAATTGATATCAGCCTGGTAACATTCGAGTGCCATATTTTCTTCCGCAAACTTATTTCTCAGATCCAGATATTCTTTTATGGTTTTCAGTTGAGCTTCTGTATGATTGAGAGCTGCTTTTGCGGCAACTTTTGACTCCAGCAGAGATCGTACTTCTTCTACTTCTTCAATTTCTGCATTGCTCATCTGGATTTCCAGAGATTCCTGGACATTTTTTGAAACCACAAATGTACCGACACCTTGCTGTACACTTAATACACCTTTAATGGATAGTATTTTAATAGCCTCGCGAATACTCGAGCGTCCCACACCATATACTTTCATCAGTTCCGGCTCCGTAGGTAGCTGATCACCGATTGAATAAGTCTCATTGAGTATTCCTTCGGTGAGTCTTTCTGCAACTTCCTGAGCTAATGTCTTTTTTTGGATCTGTGTCATATACATCTTATCATCTGATGATTGCAAAGCTAGGACTTATAGTATATATTGCAAAGAGATATATAAATAAATTTTTAAAAATCCCGTCTTTATGAATGAGAGGGACTATAAAACAAAAAGCTGCAAACATTGTTTGCAGCTTTTGTAGCCCGTAGGGGAATCGAACCCCTCTTACCAGAATGAAAATCTGAGGTCCTAACCGATAGACGAACGGGCCATCTACCATTACACTAAGATGTCTTAATGTGTTAGATTTTTTGTTTTTATAAGTTTACAACTCTTATTAGTAGCCCGTAGGGGAATCGAACCCCTCTTACCAGAATGAAAATCTGAGGTCCTAACCGATAGACGAACGGGCCAACTATCCGTATTACGCTAATTTATTAACGTGCTTAGTTAATTTACTTTTCAAGTTAGCAGCCTTGTTTTTGTGGATAATATTTTTCTTAGCTAATTTATCCAACAAAGAGATAACCTTTGGCAATTGCTCTGCAGCAGCAGCTTTGTCTTCTTCATTTCTCAAAACCTTCATTGCTGTTCTAGCAGTTTTGTGGTAGTATCTGTTACGAACTTTTCTAACTTCGTTTTGTCTAATTCTCTTTAATGCTGATTTATGATTTGCCATATCGTTCAAATGTGAGTGCAAAAGTAAAAACTTTTTTTTTATCTGCCAAATTTATTTTTAAATAATTTCAATTTTCTTCAGATAAATATTTTCTCAGTTTGTCTATTGCTTGTTCTATTTTAAAATTTTCTTGTTCCTTATCTATTTTCTTGATAATATTTCCCAACATTATCATTGCGTTGTTCCATTCTCCAGTAGTATTGGTGAAAGTTAGTCCATCTATAGTTACTTCAAAGGCTACCCTCTCTCCATACCTGTAAAGTCTGAAACTTATCTTGTCATCTCTGCCTATTATCCCATCTTCATTAACTTTCAAGTCGTAACTTTTTGGGTTAGAGTGGATCTTCTTAAAAAGCAATGTTGCTTCTTGAATTTTTAAATCCGGCATGATATCAAATTTGGTAGCCTATAGGGGAATCGAACCCCTGTTGCAAGAATGAAAATCTTGAGTCCTAACCACTAGACGAATAGGCCAAATTTTGAGGTTGCAAAAGTAATAATTAACTTCTTAACTTCAAAATTATTTTTTACACTATCTGTAAACTTTTTGTATGATAGTATTCTTAATGCCCTTTGTCTCAAGCTCTTTCTGGATTTTCACAGCATCTTCCAATGTGTATACTTTTCCATAAGTGTAGTAGAAAACTCCACTTTCTTTATTCCTTTCCACGTCTTTCAGGGTCTGGAGAATAAATGAGTTACCATTTAATTTATCTCCTACATATACCTCTATCGTATAGTATCCGGTACTTAGTTTTTGGTTAGGCATAAATCCTACGGCAAATGCATTTTTGAATCCGGCATCTTTGGCTGTTCTAAGGTTAATATCTTTTACGGAAGCCATATTCGTTACTCCATAATAATATTTGTACAGTCCGTTTTCTTTGATAGGAAGAATGTAATTCAATCCTTTAAGAGCTGGATCTCCATCATTGTATTTAGTAGGGGAGCTCATTAGCAGAATTCTGAAATCATTTTTTAATGCAACTTCTACAGGTTTTTCTGGTTCAGGCTTTTTGGTTGCGATCATAGAAGGACCTCCTGACTTTCTGTCAATTGCTTTTTTATAATCGATAATCGCCTGATAGATACTTTCTGCAATCTCTTCCTGTCCTCTGTCCGAGGCTAAATAGTGACTTTCTTCTGCATGATTGATAAATCCGGTCTCAATAAGTACGGAAGGCATTGCATTCATACGAAGAACGTGCAGGTTCTTTTGGAAAACACCTCTTGAAAATCTTTTGTCTTTATTTACAAAGTTATCTTCTACCAATCCACCGAATAATAAGCTCGATTCGAGGTATTTGCTTTGCTGAAGCTTTAAGGCGATCAGAGATTCCGGAGAGCTGGCATCATAGGAACCAAAGGTCTGTCTGTCTTTTTCATCAAGAAAGATCACATCATTTTCCCTTTTGGCAACTTCCAGGTTGGTGTCATTTTGGTCGGGCCCCTGTACATAAGTTTCCGTTCCGTAAGCTGAAGATCTTTGTGCCGAGTTACAGTGTACCGAGATAAAAAGGTCAGCTTTGCTTCTGTTCGCGAGATTGGTTCTGTCGGAAAGAGAAGGATATTCGTCAAATTTGCGGGTATAGATTACTTTAAAGTCTTTATTTTTTTCAAGCATCCTTCCTAATTTTAGGACAACTGAAAGGGTTACATCTTTTTCAGCAAGAAGTCCAATATCACTATAAGTCCTCTTCGCCCCTGAATCACTGCCTCCATGTCCTGCATCTAAAACGATCGTAAATTTTTTTTGTGAAAAAATAAATTGGCTCAAAAGAATGAGGATAAATGATAAAATTATTTTAAATTTTTGTTTGTACATCTTACAGTTTTAAAAATTATATTAATTTTGAGCCTTAATTACATACAATAAAATTGGCCAAAACCGTCCTCAAAAATATATTACAAATTTTAATTATCCTAATTTTTAACAATTTTTTAGCACAGAAAACCCCTGAAAAATTGCCTAAAAATACGGTAATTAATGATACTATTTCCAAAAAGGATACCATTGTTGCAAAGAAGGAATCATTAGATGATGTTCTTATGACAAAAGCAGATAATATCCGGAGAGATTTCCCTAAAAAAATGATATACCTGAACCAAAAAGCTCAGGTAAAATATCAGGATATGCAGATTGATGCGGATTATATTTCTATTGATGAGCAGAAAAATCTGATCTATGCCCGTGGAAAGCAGGATTCTTTAGGAAAGAAGATTATAGAACCTGTACTTACTACCCAGGCCGGGAAAAAGTATGAGACGGATCAGTTCAATTATAATTATAAGACAAGACAGGCGATTGCCTATAATGCACGAACAGAAGAGAGTGAAGGGGTAATCATTGCCAATAAAACAAAAAAGTATAATGACTCTGTTTTTGCAATGAGACACGCATTATATACTACAGATGAGTATTTCCTGAAGAAAAAAGATACTGCTGCAGATTACCATTTGCTCGCTTCCAATATCAAACTGGTAAAAACCAAAGAAAAATCCCAGATTATTACAGGACCGATACAAATGTATATAGAGCAGGTGCCTACACCTCTAATTATGCCTTTTGCTATTTTACCGTTTTCCAGTAAAAGGTCTGCAGGTATCCTGATCCCCAGTTTCGGGGAAAGACAGGATGTAGGGTTTTTCCTGAATGGCATCGGATACTATCAGCCCATTGGAGACCATTTTGATATGAAAGTCCTTGCTGACATTTATACGAAAGGAAGCTGGAACGTGAGACCGGAAATGAACTATGTAAAGAAATACAGGTACTCGGGGAATTTCACCGCTGATATAGGAACGACCATCAGAGGAATTAAAGGATTGGACGATTATTCAAGAAGCAGTACATACAGGATTGCCTGGAGACATACGCAGGATACAAAAGCAAATCCGTTTCTTACATTTTCTGCATCGGTAGATATCGTAAGTAATAAATTCTATAATAATACCATCAACAATAACTATATATTCAATCAGAATGTATTGAATACACAGCAGAACTCGACGGTTACCGTGACTAAAAGGTTCTTAAAACTTCCTGCTACTGTTACGGCAACGGCATCGTATTCACAGAACTTTGCTACCGGATTGGCAGATCTTCGTTTGCCGCAAATGAACGTTGCAATCAATCAGTTTTATTTATTTAAATCAAAAACAGGAGTAAGACAAGGTCTTCTGGAAAATATTACGGTAAATACCGGATTAAATTTAACAAACTTTGTGACAACAAACGAAGGGGAGCTATTTACTAAGGCTATGTGGGATAAGCTTCAAACAGGTCTTACGAATAATATTACTTTAGGGACGAATACCACCGTTGCTAAATATTTTACCTTCAGTTTAGGAACTACAATTAATAATGCCCTGACAACAAAGACCCTTACCAGATATTATGATCCTTTAAGCAACAATTCCAATAAAGTGGTAGACCAGGTGAATAAGCAGATTGCAGGATATTCTTATTTTTCAAGTACAGCGAGTTTACAGACTACATTATACGGAATGCTTAATTTCAAAAAAGGATCTGCAATAGAAGCCATCAGGCATATGATGACCCCAAGTATCGGATTCACTTATTCTCCTGACTTCGGAAAACCTGGATTCGGGTACTATAAGAATTATTATGATGCCAACGGGGCTTTAACTCCTTATTCTATTTTTGACGGTGGGATTGTAGGATCGCCTACAAGTGGTATGCAAGGATCATTAGGTTTTAATATAGGGAATAACATTGAAATGAAGGTAAAGTCTAAGAAAGACTCTACAGGAGTGAAGAAAATAAAAATCTTCGAATCATTAAATCTTTCCGGAAGTTATAATTTTGCTGCTAAAGACCATCCATGGTCAATTTTCTCAATTAACGGACAATCTTCATTTTTTGAGAATAAATTAAGTGTTAATACCAGCCTGTCATTAGATCCATATAAAATTCTTTTTGTTCCGGGATCAGATACTGGTATCAGGACTGAACGTTTTGGGGGATTTAGTGTACAGGGGTTCAATATTCAGGTGTCATATCCTTTAAGCAGTGAGATCTTTGGAGCTAAAACAGATTATGCTAAAAAATACCAGTCTAAAGGAGAAATAAGAAATGAAAATTATTATTTCGATGATGATCATTATGCTCATTTTGATCAGGCATGGACTTTGAATGTTAATGCAAACTACGCTTATTCCAAAAACTTATCCAGATTTGGGACGAAAATTGCTTCAGTAGGATTGGATGGAAGTATTAAGCTTACTCCTTATTGGAACATTAACGGGAGTACACACTATGATATGATCACCAAACAGCTGGCATATACAAGGATAGGGTTCTCCAGGGATCAGCGAAGTTTTACGATTAATTTTAACTGGGTTCCTTTCGGACAATATAAGGTATATGACTTTTTTATAGGGATAAAAGCTAATATTTTGAGTGATGCACTTAAATATAAGGATAGAAGTTTTACCCAACCGAATGCACCTTTCTAATATAAGGTGGAGTTTTGAGAATAAATTTTATATTTGCACCCAAAATAAATTTTGCTGAATCCATTAAAGTCCCGGAAGAGGGATAAAGCAAATGGTGATAGTATAGATAAAAAAATAAATATCCACATATGAAACAAATAATCAACACAGTTAATGCTCCTGCAGCAATCGGACCTTACTCACAAGCAAATATGGCTAACGGAGTTTTATATATTTCAGGTCAGATTCCTGTAGATCCTGCAACAGGTAAATTGGTAGAAGGAATTGAGAAAGAAACTCATCAGGTAATGAAAAACCTTGAGGCAATTCTTACTGAAGCTGGGATGACTTTTAAAAACGTTGTAAAAGCGACAATATTTCTTAAGAGTATGGATGATTTTGCTGTGATGAATGATATTTATGCATCTTATCTGGATGCAGAAAGCTATCCGGCTCGTGAAACGGTACAGGTATCTTGCCTGCCTAAGAATGTTGATATTGAAATTTCGATGATTGCACATCAGGATTAATGAGCTTTATAAGAAATACATTTGCGGTGTTGGTAGGTCTTGGTATTGCAGGGCTTATTATTACTCTTGGTATAAGAGCTTTTCCGCAGTGGATTACTTTTGACGCTTTTGCCCCTTTTGAACACTGGCAAAGATTTCTGTACAGCATGAGAAATGACGGAGCCTTTTTTGGATTTCTGTTGTTTATTTCCGGTTTAGGAACAACAATAGGAGGTGTGGCAACCGCGATTATTGTAAAATATGCTAAAGTAGCCTATGCTATTCTCATTGGTTTTATCATGCTGTTCATAGCAATGCTGGATGTTATTATATTTCCTTACCATCCTACATTTTATAAAATTTCCATATTTCTTACCTTTTTCCCTTTCTCCTGGATCGGAGGTAAGATTGTAGAAGTTATTTATGAGAGGAATAAGAAAAAGAGGATTGCTGATAAAATGAATAAAACAAAATAAAAAAAACGCTGCATTTGCAGCGTTTTTTTATTTATAGTTTCTTTATTGATTAAGGCATTTTGAAACCTTTTGTATAGATTCTTCCATATTCATCCACAAACTTCACCTGAACATTTCCCTGATACTTGTCAAGGATCTTTTCAACATCTTTTTGTGAGTTTACAGGCTTACCGTTGATCTCTATAATGATATAGTTATCTACAACTCCTATTTTAGCCATTTCGCTTCCTTCTGATACGTTTTTAGCGATAACACCACTGTTTAGTCCGTAGCTGGTTTTAAAGGAGTCACTTAATGGCTCAAATTCAGATCCTATTTTTTCTGTAACGCTAAGGTCAGCCTTAGTTCTCGTAGAAGTTCCTCCTTTCTGGTCTTTTAAAGTAACCGTAGTCACATTTTCTTTACCGTTTCTCAGATAAGTAACCTGAACTTTATCACCAGGACGTTTGCTTCCTACCGCCATAGAAAGATCTGCAAAGTCTGTAATTAATGTTCCGTCTATTTTAGTGATGATATCTCCGTTTTTGATTCCTGCATTTTCAGCACCACTGTTGTCCGTAACTTCTGTAACATAAACTCCGGAACCTACTTTAACGTTGGCTTTTTTCTGCTTGTTGTACATAGCAACCTGCTGATCATCTGAAAGGTCTAAAGAAGCAACTCCTAAGAATCCTCTCTGTACAATTCCAAACTTTTTAATGTCCTCAACAATTTTTCTTGCCAGGTTAGAAGGGATTGCAAATCCATATCCCTGATAATAACCTGTGGTAGATTGAATGGCCGAATTGATCCCGATCAGGTCGCCATTGGCATTTACAAGGGCTCCTCCTGAATTTCCAGGGTTAATAGCAGCATCTGTCTGGATAAAACTTTCAATCGGATTACTTGCTTTTCCTTGTGATCCAAGAATGCCGATTCCTCTTCCTTTTGCAGAAATAATACCGGCAGTTACCGTAGAGTTCAACCCAAGCGGATTACCTACAGCAAGAACCCATTGCCCTACTTCAATGTTGTCTGAATTAGCAAAATTCAAATAGGGTAGTCCCTTTTCTTCTATCTTTAATAAGGAAATATCCGTATTAGGATCGGTTCCTACTAATGTAGCGATATATGACTTTTTATTGCTTAAAACAACTTCCAGTTTATTGGCACCTGCTACAACATGGTTGTTTGAAATGATATACCCGTCCGGAGAAATGATAACTCCTGAACCCATCCCTGAAGGCATGTTGTCCGGAATCTGTTGTTGTTTCTGTCTTTGTTGTCCGCCTCTTCCTCCAAAAGGATCTCCGAAGAAGAAATCAAATAAATCCTGCTCCGACGCTCTGCTTGAAGTCCTGGTCTGGTAATTTTTAATGGTAACTACAGCAGGAACTGTTGTTTTTGCAGCTTTTACAAAATCATCTCCTGTAGCTGCCGTATTCATTCCAGCGAAAGAAGTATTGGCAGATTTAGTAAAATAAGATTGGTCTCCGTTGTTGGCATTGTGACCGAAATATTGTATCGTGCCAACGGTAGTAGCTCCTGAGATAACTCCTACTACAGCAAATGGTAATAGTTTTTTTAAAGTACTCTTCATTGTATATCTTCTTTTATTTTTTATTAATTAATTCTGGTTTTACAGTAAACAAATTTAATGCTAAATAGGTGTGCAATTAGTGCAATGTGTTTCAACTTTAACTAAAATTTAACAGGAATACGGTATTTTTATGGTACTACTGATAATTGATGAAATCTCAATTAACGAAACTTAAAAATTTATTAAAGACAATATGACATATAGATGGTTGTATTGTCACAAAGGTTAAATTATCTGTATTTTCATACAACAAATTACCATATTTATTAATCTTTTTCTTCAGCACCATTAAAGATAGTGTTTTAAACCGAGAATAGGGCTAATAGAAAAAATGATTATCTTTGCAAAAATTTTTCTCACTTAAAACGTTTATAGCATGCAACTGTACAACACCTTAAGCGCAGAAGAAAGAGCTCAACTTATTGATGAAGCCGGTAAGGAACGTCTTACATTGTCTTTCTATGCGTATGCCAAAATTGAAGATCCCAAAAAATTTCGCGACGAATTATTTATAGCCTGGAATGCACTTGATGCTTTAGGGCGTATCTATGTTGCTCACGAAGGAATCAATGCTCAGATGAGCGTTCCTGCAGATCAGTTTGAGGCTTTCCGCGATACACTGGAGGTGTATGAATTTATGAAAGGAATTCGTTTGAACGTAGCTGTTGAGCAAGACAATCATTCTTTTTTAAAATTAACAATAAAGGTCAGACATAAAATCGTTGCCGATGGATTAAATGATGATACTTTTGACGTAACCAATAAAGGGGTTCACTTAAAAGCTCAGGAATTTAATAATATGCTTGAGGATCCTAACACCATTGTGGTTGATTTTAGGAACCATTATGAAAGTGAAGTCGGTCATTTTGAAGGGGCTATTACACCTGATGTGGAAAACTTCAGAGAAAGCTTACCGATTATCAACGAGCAATTACAGGATTTTAAAGAAGACAAAAACCTGTTGATGTATTGTACCGGCGGGATCCGTTGTGAAAAAGCCAGTGCTTATTTTAAACATCAGGGCTTTAAAAACGTGTTCCAGCTAGAAGGTGGAATTATTGAATATACCCGCCAGATAAAAGAGGAAGGAATACAAAGTAAATTCATCGGTAAGAACTTTGTATTTGACCACCGTTTAGGCGAAAGAATTACAGATGATATCATTTCACAGTGCCACCAGTGTGGAAAGCCTTGTGACAATCATACCAATTGTTCTAATGATGCGTGTCATCTACTCTTTATCCAATGTGATGAATGTAAAGCGGCAATGGAAAACTGCTGCTCTACAGAGTGTTTGGATATCATACATTTGCCAATGGAAGAACAGGTGAAATTAAGGAAAGGATTACAGGTAGGAAACAAGGTTTTCAGAAAAGGCAAATCCGATGCTTTGAAATTTAAGAATTCCGGTGATTTACCTGCTAAACCTTTAGCAAAAGCCGAAACCAAAGATATCCGCAAAAAAATAGCGGTTAAAAAAGTATTGATTGGGAAAGCAGAACATTATTATTCAAAATCAAAGATCGGACAATTCCTGATTGAAAATAAAGAACTTACCGTGGGTGACAAAGTATTGATTTCAGGGCCCACAACAGGTGAAAAGGAATTGACCATTACTGAGATTTATGTGAATGGAAGCTCAAGTGAAACGGCAAAAAAAGGAGATCAGATTACTTTTGAAATTCCTTTTAGAATTCGTTTGTCAGATAAATTATATAAGGTCGGACAACCTTCGGAAGGAGTATAACAAGAAGAGAAGTACAAATGCTAAAGTCCGAACTTAGAAAAGAATATATGCAAAAAAGAAAAACCTTGTCATCTGATGAGGTTTTCTTGTTATCTGAAGCGATTTTCAAAAATTTTGTTAATTTTTTTAAGCCATTCCCAGGTCAGAAGGTGCATATTTTTCTTCCTATTGCAAAGTTTAATGAGATCAATACTCAGATTTTTGTTGAGTATTTCTTAAACAGTGGCATTCGTGTTTTCGTCCCGAAAGTTGTTGATCAGAAGCTTATTTCAATTGAAATATTTAGAGACTCCCTGTTTGAAACCAGTTCCTGGGGGATTTCAGAGCCTGTTTCCAATCAGGATTCCGGCATAAAGGAATTTGACCTTGTGATAACCCCTGTTCTCTACTGCGATGGTTTAGGAAATAGGGTAGGATATGGAAAAGGTTTTTATGACAGCTTTTTTCAGGAACTTTACGGAAAACCAAAAAAAATCGGGGTGAATTACTTCAATCCCGATGAGATTATAGATGATATCTGGGAAAATGATATCCCTTTAGATTATTTGGTTACTCCTACTGAGGTACTGTCTTTCTTTACAGGAGAGGAATAGAATTTTAAAAAGTAAAATTTGAATTCTTTTTTGAATTTTATTGGTTTTGACATAAGGGTGTATTGAGCGTTTTTCTCAAAAGTTCCAAGTGATCTGTTCTTATCGTCGAAATACTCTACATTGAATTTTGCATAATCCAAAGTATCTTTTTTATAAAAGTCCTTATGTACTTCCAGGTTATTTACTTTCACGGATTTCACCTTTAAGCTGTCTAGTTCCCTGAAAAGATTTTTGAAGGTAAGGCTGTCCGGTTTGTGAAAATAGCTTTCCATCTGGGAGTAAATTACCGTATCAATTTCCGTATTTCTTTTTCCTGACAGGTATAATGTAGATAAGTCTAAAAGCTCCTGCACTTTCTGCTTGGTAATAGAATTAATAGCCTGCATACTGTCCATCTGAACTGCCGGATAGGTTTTTGTATTATTGCTGTTCCTCAATTTATCCAGATCACTTACCTCGCTTTTCTTATTGTTACAGGAAATAAAAGCTGTTATCAGTAATAAGGCAATTAAAAATTTATTTATTCTTTTCATCAGTATTTGCAATTTTAAATTTAATAGATATTATTTTACCCTTATCATCCTTTTTCATCTCAATCACCTTTAAATTTTTCAGGGATGTTGTAGGAGTCGTCACAAGGGTAATATATTTTTGTTTGTCTAAAGTTTCTATACCATACGTATCGTTGTCATATACCTGATAAATTACGGCACTGTTGCTGATTAAATTTTCTAACTGTTTTCTTTTTTGTTTGATCAGGGCAAATTGTTCTTCCGGATTTCCTCCCTTTACATCCTTGATAGAGAAGTAATAAGCCGCCATTTTATAATCATCCGGCTTCATTTCGATCATTTCCTCCTCAGGGGCGTTTTCCAGGCTTCTGTTAACAGTTAGAGGTTCGTAGAAAGGTGCCGTGATCTGCATTTTCAGAATTTTATCCTTCGTAGAATACCTGAAACATTCTCCCGGATTAATTTTAAACAGGATCGGGGATTCGTTTTCTTTAAATACTTTTATTTCTAAGGTATTGATTACTGCAACCCCTCTGTCTGCATCTGTGAAACAATATTTATATTCTTTGGAGAAAATTTCATCCTTAAAGCCTAAAACTCCGGTAATGATAATTAAAATAGAGGTTATCATGGCCCAGGCATTCTTTTTCATGAACTTTTTTTCCGGTTCAGGGGAAACCGTATCGGATAAAGTGTTGAAATTTTGATTTTGGTTAACTATTTGATTTTCAGTATTTGATTTTTGTAAATCAACATTTTCTTGCCCTTTTATAGGCGTTTTTTGTGGCTGATCATCATTTTTTGGAGTTGAAGGTAGCTGGTTGATCGTTTCTTCCAATTCCTGCAGTTCTTCATCGCTGAGATCTTTCTCATCCTGTAATAATTCTCCTGCAAAAAGATGTTGCTTTTTAAACTCGTACCATGAGTCGTATCCCGCATAAATACTCAATAAATTGAGCATGTCTATCCTAGGCAATTTTGTTACCGGTGAGTTCTTGAAATAAGTGTAAAATGATTTTTCGCTGATGTTTCCCTTCGCCTTTTTCCGAAGATCCTCCTGAAAATAGATAATATCAATCCCTTTCCATTTAGAAATATCATCATAGGAAGGAGTGTATTCTTCTAAATATTGAGCCTGTACATCCCTTTTCAGCTGCTCAAAGTGTAATAGATCTAAATCTGTCAAGTTTATATAAAGTGATTAAGTTATTGATTATCAGTTGTACTTATTTGTAAAATTGTTTTACAAAGGTATTACAATTATTTTTCATAGACAAACTTTCTATCTGCTCTACCTTTGTCTTGTTCAAATAACAGAACGAAAGAAAATTTTATAAAACAATATTAACAAAATTAAATTTAATTTATTATGAAAAAGTCGTTATTCGTAGCTGCTATCGCTGCAATCTCTCTAGTTGCTTGTAAAAAAACTGAAGCTACTTCTACTGAAGGTGCTGCTGATTCTGCTGCTGTTGCTGCTACTGATTCTGCTGCTGTTGTAGCTGATTCTGCTGCTCAAGTTGTTGATTCTGCTGCTACTGCTACTGTAGACGCTGCTAAAGGTGCTGCTGCTGCAACTACTGCTGCTGCTGCTGACGCTGCTAAAGGTGCTGCTGCTGGAGCTGCTGATGCTGCTAAAGGTGCTGCTGATGCTGCTAAAGATGCAACTAAAGAAGCTGCTAAAGAAGTTAAAGACGCTGCTAAGAAATAATTCTAGTACGTTACTAAATAAAAGAACCGTTTCGCTCAGCGAAGCGGTTTTTTTATTATATATATTATCTTCCTTATTCCTTTTTCTGTCTCAGGGATTCGTAACACGTAATGGCTACGGCATTACTAAGATTTAAAGAATCTATACTTCCTGCCATAGGAATTAATGTATTTTCCCCTTTGCCAATCCAGAAATCACTTAAACCCGAATGCTCGGTTCCGAATAAGATTGCAGACTTTTGGGTCAGATCCCTTTTGTAGAGATCTTCAGAGTCTTTGTCCATAATGGTTGTATAAATATCGAACTGATTCTTTTTCAGAAAATCAAGGGTTTCTTCATTCCCGGCCTGGAATACTTCCATTCCGAAAAGACATCCGACACTTGATCGGATCACATTAGGATTATAGAAATCAGCTTTTGCATCTGTTATAATCAGTGCATCTATTCCAAAGGCCTCGCAACTTCTTAAAATAGCACCAAGGTTTCCTGGTTTTTCAATTCCTTCAACAATAATTACAGTTGCATCCTTTTTAGGTTTAAAAGAGGAAAGGTCAACTTCTTTGATTTTATAAATTCCAATGATCCCTTCCGAAGTGCCTCTATATGCAATTTTTTCATATACTTTTTCACTGACATAAAATACCTTCCCAAGAGGAGTTTCTCCTTTGAAAATTTTTTCGCAGATATAAAATTCGACCGGTTCAAAATCAAATTTCTGTGCCCTTTCATTTTCCTGTTGCCCTTCAACAACAAATACTTTGGATTTCTTTCGGAATCTGTTATCTGTAAGAAGTTTAGTAATGTTCTTGATTTTTTCGTTCTGGAAACTTTCTATTAGCATCCTGCAAAATTATGCAAAATTTATTGTTCAATTTCCCTCCTTTTTAAGAAAAGGCTTTTCATGGTAATATTAAAAGGGATTTTCTTTTTCCTTTTATAATAGATGGTAATACCTATCAGTAGGAGTACGGATAGGAATTTGAATATATTTCCATATAAATTGCCTGAAACATTATCTGAAACGGCAAAGATTTCCCAATACAGATTCATGAAGAAGTGTACAAAAACTGCTATCCAAAGATTAAAATTCCATTCAAAATAGATCCATGCAAAAAGGATAGATCCTAAAAATGTGATGCTTAGTATTTCGATGATTTCTTTGGTGTCACTACTTTGATATAAATGAACCTGCGCGAACAGAAGGGAGCCAAATAGTATGGAAGTGATAAAGCCCATTCCTGTATATCTATATAAAATCCCTATTAAGAAAGCTCTGAATATTATTTCTTCAAATAAAGCTGCACATGCTGTATTGATAAATAATGAATCAAAATGAATGTCTTTCACCAGATGAAAAAATAGAAAATAACCAATTAGCATAGGTAAAGTTGTTACACAGGCTACAACATATCCAACAAAAATGGGCTTGTCAACAGAGAATAGTTCAGATAGTTTCTTTTTGGGGAATAAAAGCTTTGCTGTTAGGATCAAAGGAATTAGTGTGACGGAATAAGCAATCACGTGGTCAATCACTTTATTATTAATGGTTTTATTGCTAAAATTCTGAATGGTTTTAAAGCAGAAAAGATCAAAGAAATAATAGGTTAAAAACCCAAGGATAAATACAGTATAGAAATAAACAGTTTTACTCATATTTGAAAATTTGAGCAAAATTGTGGCTTATTATTCCTGTAATCAAATTTATGTGACGAGTAACATGATAATGTGACGGGCAACAAAGGTCATTCAATCAGGCTTTGCAAATGACTAATGGTGGTTGAAATGAAACTTCTAGAAACCGGAATTGTGAAGTCAATATTTTCGAGGCTTAACTTATAGCCTTGCGCATTACCTTTTACATGTGTTACTTTGGTCAGGTTAACGATATAAGATCGATGGCTTCTTTTAATCGAATGGGTTTCTATTTGATCCAATAATTTAGATAGGCTTATTCTCAAAAGAACTTTTTTAAAAGAATTATATTCTATGTAATAGATAGCACAGTAATTTTCAAGAGATTGGACACAAAGGAAATCATCTTCGGAAATTTGTAAATGAGTAGTACCGGCAATAATGTCCAATGTCTTTTTTTCCGAATGACTAGTAAGTTCAATTTCCTCTAATTGAGCAGAAATCTTATCAGCAGTGTTTTCGTGATTTTTTTTCAGATAAATATATCTTGATAGAACGTAAATAATAGAAATAGGAATGCCTAATGCAAAAGTGAGCATAATCATGTAGAGATAATTTGAGAAACTCAGTTTTACATGGCTAAGGAATAATGTATTATAAAAATAAGATGGGATAGACGCTAATAAAAGGATGACCGCTATTTTTAGTAATTCATAAACAATATTCCAGTTGTTGATTTTTATAGTGAGCAGATTGACGATAAAAAAAGCAGCTCCAAAAATAATGGAATAAGGAAAAAGTAAAAGGTACTTAAGCCTATGCTGAAATTGATCCGTTCCAAATGGTTGAAAAACTATTAAAAACAGATAAATAAGAATTCCTGCAAGTACAGAGGAAATTAAAATCTCTTTTTGAGATTCCGATTTTGGATAGGGAAAGGATGTAAAAGAAACTCGCTGATTCATCTTACAAAATTTAAATCCTGTTTTTACGAAACTTCACTATTTTTTAGATGTTATTATTCTATATTCGGGATGATTTCATTGGTGTCAATTAGACTTTGGGGTAACTCTTTTTTATTTTTTATTCCCAGGGATTTAAGTTTTTGTGTTTGGATAATCAGGTTGTCATTTCCGGTAGATAACTGTTTATAAGCATCATTAAAAACATTTTTGGCCTGATCTAGATTTTTACCTACTTTTTCAAGGTTTTCTACAAAACCTACAAACTTATCATATAATCTGGCCCCCCGGTCTGCAATCTCCATAGAATTTCTGTTCTGATATTCTCGTTTCCAGAGATCTGCAATGAGTTTTAAGGAAGTAATCAGGTTGCTTGGATTTAAAAGCAGGATCCTTTTGTCATAAGCAAAATTCCATAAATTCTGATCGGCCTGCATTGCTGCAATATAGGCCGGTTCACTTGGAATGAACATCATCACAAAATCTAAAGATTTGCCATAATCATCATAAGCCTTCTGACTTAATTGAGAGATATGATTTTTTACGGACGATAGATGCTGATTTAATTTCATGGCGTAGATTTCAGGATCAGTTTCGTCTACTAATTCTGTAAAGGCAGTGAGGGAAACCTTGGAGTCCACAATAACATTTCTTTCATCAGGATACTTTACTACCGCATCCGGGCGCATTTTTTTTCCGGAAAACTCTGAAAATAACGCCTTATTATCCTCATCACGCAGTTCATGTTCTAGAAAATATTCCCTTCCTTTAACCAGGCCTGATTTTTCAAGAATGCTTTCAAGAATCATTTCTCCCCAGTTTCCCTGTGTTTTACTTTCTCCTTTTAAGGCCCGGGTCAGTTTTTTTGCATCTTCGGAAATCTGCTGATTGAGCTCTGCCAGTTCTTTTACTTTTTCAGCCAGCGAAAAACGCTCCTTGTTTTCTTTTTCATAAGCTTCATTTACCCTGTTTTTCAAATCAGTGATCTTTTCCTGAAAAGGCTCAAGAATAGTTTTAAGGTTATTTTGATTCAGAGTAGTAAATTTTTCAGCTTTTTCCTCGAGGATTTTATTGGCTAAATTTTCAAACTGAACCTTTGAATCTTTCTGTATCTTAATAATTTCTTCTTTCTGGGTTTGAAGTGATTTCTGTAAATTTTCATTCACTGCCGAAAGTTCAGAGTTACGCGCATACAAATGCTGCTTTTCCGTAAGAAGGCTTTCAAGCTGCGAGGCTTGTTTGGAAATAATTTGTTTCTGTTCCTGAAACTGACTATTTAAAGATGAATATTCCGCGGAAATTTTTGCATATTCATTTTTAAGATCATTGAGAAGATCTGATTGTTGCTGATTCTGATCTTTTTCATGATTGATGTCCTGATATAATTCCTGGATTTTTTGATTGATATTTTCCAGATCAGAATTCTTTCTTATATATAAATTGTTTATCTCGTCATAAGAAGCCCTTGAAACCATTGAAGATTTCAGCATAAAATATAAAATAACGGCACCTAATAAGGCACCGGTTATAAAACCTACGATTAAATATGTCATCTCCATTCTTCAAAATTATGAAAAAACGCTGGAAGCTGGAAGTGAGATCAGGAACCTGTTGTTTTCCGTTAAATAGTTTAAGTTTTTTAAATAGATAAAAATAAAATACTTGTTGACTTTTTGTGAGATTTCAATTGCTCCCAGCTTTCTTTCCACAACCTCCTTTCTGAATAAGAATACTTATATTTATAGGAAATTTAAGTGTTTATGAACATTTTGTTAGTAGAGGATGATGAGCGAATCAGTAAATTTCTTGTCAAAGGCTTGGGCGAGGCCGGATATCAAATGGTTCTCGCAGATTCCGGAGAGAAAGCCCGTGATCTAATCAGTACCTATGACTTTGATATTATTCTCATGGATATTATGTTGCCAGGGCTGGATGGAATGCAGCTGACGCAGATCATCCGCTTCAAAAAAAATTATACTCCGATTTTGGTTCTTAGCGCTCTGAATAGTCCTGATGATAAAATAAAAATGCTTGATCTGGGAGCCGATGATTATTTATCAAAGCCATTCCATTTTGAAGAATTGATTTCGAGAATCAAAGCATTGACCAGAAGAAATAAATTAAGCTATCAGGAAGGATCGCAGCTTTTACGTTGTGGTAACCTTACAATTGATACAGATCTCCACAAAGTGGTTCAGGATAATAAAGAAATTGAACTTTCCCCTACAGAATATAAACTTTTGACTTTCCTTTTAGAAAATAAAAACAAAGTTCTGAGCAGGACTCAGATCTTACATAATGTATGGGGAATTGATTTTGACAGTACAACGAATGTTGTTGATGTGTACATTTCTTATGTGCGGAATAAAATTAATGAAACGGATCAAAAGATTATCCACACAATTAAAGGAACAGGATATCTGATTAAAGATTAAAGATGACGTTAAGAAACAGGTTTACCATAATTTCGAGTCTTTCATTCGGTATTGTTACCATCATCGCTTTTGCGGTGGTGTTTTTTGCTTATTATGACAGTACCAGAATCTCTTATTTTGAAAGATTAAGAAATACGGCCCTTATTTCTGCCATTTATTATCTGGAAAAAGATGAATTGCCAAAAAGCAGGCATGCCCAGATAAAAACGGAATACAATCATTTGATAGAGAATAAAAAAGTAGCCGTTTACAATAAATACAATGAAGTTACTTTTGGGCAGAACCTGAATGATAAGAATATCAAAGCACTTCATCTGAAGTCTGCAAGAAATAATAAGATGGTACAGTTTATGGCCGGGAATAATTTTTATTACGGCATATTCTATCCGGATAATCAGGGTGATTTTGTCGTTTTTGTCAAAGCCCCGAATGATTCTTTTAAATCACAAATGGTAAGGCTTTCCATAATTATGCTGGCAGTACTGATTTTAGGATTACTTGCTATTTATTTCCTGAGCAGGTATCTTTCCAAAATCGTGTATAAACCTCTATCCAATGTTGTGGATAGGATCAATAATGTAGATTATACCAATATTTCCAGCGCAATTACATCTACCCATACTCATGATGAAATAGATGACCTGATCAAGTCCTATAACAAATTGTTTGGACGGATTTCTGAAAGTATTTTGCTTCAGCAGAATTTTATCAACTATGTGTCTCATGAATTTAAAACACCATTAGCCGCTATCTCGGGCAATCTTGAGGTTTTTGCTCAAAAGGACCGGACGCCTGAAGAATATCGAAAAGTGGTCAAAGAATCATTGGATAACGTATATGAAATTGAAAGTATCCTTAATAACCTGCTGCTGATGTCAGGTCTTACCAAGCTTGAAAGTTCTCACCAGCAGGTAAGAATTGATGAGCTGATCTGGAAGATATATGAAAAGCTGAATCCTAAAGCCCAGGAAAATAATTCTTCTATTAAAATCAATCTTCAGGTAAACACTCCGGATTTACTGGAATTTCCGGGTAATGAAACTTTGCTTTATCTGGCATTGTACAATATTGTTGAAAATTCTATTAAATATTCCGGGCATCATTCTGTAGAGATTGTGTTGTCTGAAGAAAAGGATAGGCATTTATTGATTGAAGTTAAGGACCAGGGCAGAGGTATTTCGGAGGATGATCTTCAAAAGATCACGGAAACTTTTTATCGCGGAAAAAATGTGGATAATATAAAAGGAAGTGGCATTGGCCTATCCTTATCTAAAAGCATATTCGATCATCATCATATTCAGATGAAAATTAATTCTGTTGTAGGCTCAGGAACCCAGGTCTCGCTCATATTTCCGGTTACAAAATAGTTTTCTAATCGAATTCTAATTTTGGACTAACCGAATCTTAATGGTATTTGGAATTGGCTTTAATGTTTACAAAATAGCTTTGTGGTCTTAAACAGAAGACCTTGAAGAAAATCATTTTTACACTATTCTATATTCATTTTTTCGGGTTCTTTTCGGCACAAATTGCGGACACCTTGCAGATTGGAAGAAAAGAAGCGGAAACATTATTTCTTGCGAATAACCTGGATATTATTGCGCAAAAACTGGAAATTTCCCAGGCGGAAGCCCGTGTCGTTCAGGCGAAATTCTGGCCTAATCCTAAGCTGACTGTCAATGAAGTTAATCTTTGGCGTACTTACGATATCGAACAGCAGCCAGCTTTAATAGGGAATTGGGGAAAGAATACCCAATTCTCTGCTGAGATAGAGCAGTTAATCCAGACTGCAAGAAAAAGGAGGAAAAATATAGAACTACAGAAAATTGAAGTAGATGGAGAAAAGTATGAATTGCAGGAAGTATTGCGTGAGCTCAAAAAGTTATTGCGGAACACCCTGACAGAGGTTATCTACAATCAGGAACAGCAGAAACTGTATCGCGGTCAGATTTCCTCTATAGAAAAACTAACAAAATCCTATCAGAATCAGTTAAACCTTGGAAACATAAGCAAATCCGAATATGTGAGGCTGAAGGCCCAGGAAATTGAATTTAAAAAGAAATTAATTTCATTACAACAGGAAATTGCGGAACAACAGGTCGAGTTGAAAGCTTTACTCATTCTTCCGGCTACATCTTATCTTGTTATTACAGATCATTTGTCAATTCCTGAAAAGGAGCTTTCTGAGTTGGAATTACCCAACTGGGTGAATATTGCCAAAGAAAATCGTCCGGACATCCAGATTACAAAAAATAAAGAGAAATACGCACAAAAAAATCTTGAATTACAACGAGCTCTCAGAACTCCTGACATAGCGCTCTCCGTGGGATATGACCGGGGTGGAAATATAATGAAGGATTTTGTAGGGTTGGGTATTTCATTTGACCTTCCGGTTTTCGACAGAAATAAAGGAAATATCCAGGAGGCTAAACTGGAGGTTGCCAAATCCAATTTTGAGACCCGCAAAAACATCCTTAAATCGGAAAATGAAATCGTTTCCGTATTTCAGAATTATACCCGAACGCAAAAGATTTCTGAGGAACTTGATGGATCGTATGAAAGTACTTTGGATGGTTTATTGGCCAGTCATGAGAAAAACTTCAGGCTGAGAAATATCAGCATGCTGGAATATATGGATTTCCTGGAAACCTACATTGGAAATAAAATGATCATACTCGATACGAAAAAAGAACTTAATCAATATTATGAAAACCTGCAGTACGTTGTAGGGCAAGACTTATAAATATGAAAATGAATAGCACAAAATATATAGCAGCTGGCTATTTTTTAGCACTTGTTGTCCTGACCGGTTGCACAGAGAAAAAGCTCAATGAAAATACGGGATCCGAAAACTACTGCATTAGCAAAGAGCTAAAAAAAGATCTTAAGCTGGCAAAAGTAGAAATGCGCTCTGTGGAAGAAAGTATTACTCTTACCGGAGAAGTTGAAAGCAATTCTGATAAAACAGTTCCTTTTGTAAGTTTAGTGGATGGAGTGGTTACGGATACTTATTTTTCCTTGGGTGATTATGTGAAAAAAGGACAAGTCCTTGCCAGTATAAAAAGTGTATCCCTAAACGAAATGCAGGATGATACCCAAACTTTACAGGCTCAGCTGGCTGTTGCTAAAAGAAAGCTCTCTTCTGTGGAGGCAATGTATAAAGATGATATTGCCTCACAAAAAGATTTGCAGGAAGCAAGGTCTGAAGTTCAGATCATACAGTCCAATATTTCCAAAACCAAAAAGAATATGCAGCTGTATTCTGCAGGCAGTACAAATATGCAGGTTAAAGCTCCTGCAGATGGTTACGTAATTGCTAAAAATATTTCTACCGGTATGCCTGTAACTGCCGGAGGTGAACAGCTTTTTACCATTTCCAATCTTGATAAGGTGTGGGTAATGGCTAATGTGTATGCTACCAATATGAGACATGTGTACGTAAATCAGCCTGTCGTGGTAAAAACGCTTGCCTATCCGGATGATAGTTTTTCCGGAAAGATTAATGTCATCTCCCAGGTTTTTAATGAAAATGAAAGAGTGTTGAAAGCTAAAATTATTATGGACAATAATAATATGAAACTTAGACCGGGAATGTCTGCAGATATTGTTTTACCTATTAATGCACAAAACAGAACAGCATTGGCAATTCCTGCCAAAGCTCTGATCTTTGATAATAACCAAAGTTATGTTGTGGTCTATAAAAAAGATTGTGCCATAGAAATGAGAGCTGTTACCGAAGTGGCATCCAACAGTCAGTACATTTACGTAGAAGGAGACCTTAAAGAAGGGGAGATGGTTATTGCTTCCAATGGATTGCTTATCTACGAAAACATGAAAAATCAATCCAATAATTCTACGAAGTAATGCGAAAATTTGTACAAAGTATAGTTTCTTTCTCGTTAAAAAATTCTTTGATTGTACTTCTGGGTACTCTGCTTTTGCTTGCTGGTGGAATTTATTCTTACATGCATACTCCAATAGAAGCGTTTCCGGATGTTACAAACACCAGAGTGAGGGTAATTACACAATGGCCGGGACGAAGTGCTGAAGAGATAGAAAAATTTGTCACGCTTCCAATTTCAAAAGAAATGAGCACAATACCGAATAAAACCTCAGTACGGTCTATTTCTTTATTTGGTTTATCTGTGGTAACGGTTATTTTTGATGATCATGTGGATGATTTTTATGCCCAGCAATATGCTTCGAACCGATTGGGGAATGTTGAACTTCCTAATGGAGCAAATTACAGTATAGAACCACCTTCAGGTGCTACCGGAGAAATTTACAGATACATCATTAAAAGTAAATTGCCTATTAAAGAGGTTACCTCTATTCAGGATTGGGTGATTGAAAGAGAGCTTCGTGCGGTCCCGGGGGTTGCGGATGTTGTAAGTTTCGGGGGAGAAGAAAAGATTTATGAAATAAAGATCAATCCAACTGAATTACATAATTATGATCTTTCGCCATTGGATGTTTATGAAGCTGTTTCCAAAAGTAATATTAATGTAGGGGGAGATGTGGTTTCAAAAGGAGATCAGGCATATGTGGTTCGTGGTATAGGGCTTCTGGAAAGTAAAGAAGATATTGAAAACATACAAATTGAGGTTAAAGGATCCACCCCGATCCTGGTGAAGCATGTGGCCGAAGTAAAAGTTTCTGCCAAGCCAAGGTTAGGGCAGGTGGGGTACAATAAAGAAAATGATGTTGTAGAAGGAATTGTGATCATGCTTCGTGGGGAGAATCCGAGTGAGGTGATTGGACGTCTTAAAGAAAGAATCGGTGAATTGAACGGAGGAGAATTGCCAGGCGATGTAAAGATCGTTCCTATCATCGATCGTACAGAACTTGTAAATACCACTGTGCATACCGTATCCAAAAATTTGGTGGAAGGGGTGATTCTGGTATCTATTATTGTATTTATATTTTTATACAATTGGCGAACAACATTTATTGTGGCGTCGGTTATTCCTTTGGCATTTTTATTTGCGATCATTATGCTGAGGATCCAGGGATTGCCGGCTAATCTTATTTCAATGGGAGCCCTTGACTTTGGACTGCTTCTTGAGGGGACACTCGTTATTGTAGAGCATGTTTTTGTAGCTCTCGAACAAAAGGCCAAAAAGGTAGGCTTACGGCGATTCAATAAAATGTCGAAACTGGGCATTATCAAGAAAAGTGCGGGAAGTGTCGCAGGGTATATTTTCTTTGCCCTTTTAATTCTTATTGTAGCGTTAATGCCTATTTTCTCCTTCCAGAAAGTAGAAGGTAAAATGTTTTCTCCATTGGCATTTACCCTAGGGTATGCTTTGCTGGGGTCTCTGATTCTGAGTTTAACCTATGTTCCTGCGATGTGTAAACTTTTGCTCACGAAGAATATAGAAGAGAAGGAGAATTTTATTTCGAAATTTTTCAGGGTGAACATTTTTAAACTTTATGAGTTGAGCGCCCGCTACAAAAAAGCTTTTATTATTGGATTTGGGGTTCTTTTGGTTATTTGTGGATGGAGGTTTTCCAATTATGGATCGGAATTTTTACCAAAGCTTAATGAAGGAGCAATTTACGTTCGTGCCACCCTTCCCAATAGTGTAAATCTCGATGAATCCGTGAGGCTTACTAAAGAAATGAAACAAATACTTTCCAGATATGATGAAGTGGAATTTGTAATGACGCAAACCGGTCGTCCGAATGACGGAACAGACCCGACAGGGTTTTTTAATATTGAATTTAATATTCAGTTGAAACCTGAAAATGAATGGAAGAAAAAGATTTCCAAAGAAGAACTTCTGGAGGAAATGAGGGTTTCGCTGGAAAAATATCCGGGCATTAATTTTGGGTTCAGCCAGCCTATTCAGGATAATGTGGAAGAATATGTGGCAGGGGTAAAGGCTCCTCTGGTGATCAAGATTTTTGGTAATGACCTTTTCCAGCTTGAAAACTATGCCAATCAGGTTGCGAATTCCATTAGAACCGTACCCGGAATTTCCGATGTGAATGTTTTTAAAAATATAGGCTTACCGGAATTAAGGATCCAGCTTCATGATTCCAAAATGGCAAAATACGGTGTCTCAACTGCTGATGCACAGGCGGTGATTGAAATGACTATCGGAGGACAGGCAGCAACAAAATTCTATGAAGATGAAAGGATGTTTGACGTGATGCTAAGATTTGAAAAACAATATCGTGATAATCCGGAGAAAATAGGAAATATTCTGATTCCGACACAGGATAATAAGAAGGTGCCGTTGAAGGAAATTGCAACGATTGACTACCATACCGGGCCATCCTTTATTTATCGCGAAGGTAATAGCCGATATATTGGTGTCGGATTTAATATTGAGGGACGAGATCTTGGAAGTACGATTAAAGATGCAAAAGCAAAAGTAGCAAAAGATGTACATATTCCTAAAAACCATAAAATGACCTGGGCAGGGGAATTCGAAAGTAAAGAGAGGGCTGCCAAACAGTTGGCAATGGTTGTTCCGATTTCGCTCTTGCTTATCCTGATGTTGCTTTACTTTAACTTCGGTAACATTAAAGATACACTGATTTCATCTGTAACATTGGCTTTTGCATTTATTGGCGGGTTTTTATCACTTTGGTTTACCGGAACTATTTTTGGAATTTCAGCGGGAATAGGGTTTATTATCCTGTTTGGTGTTGCAACAATTGACGGAATTGTATTAATAGGGGTTATGAAAGAAAATCTTCAGAATAAAATGTCCCTGAAAGAAGCAATCAGCCAGGGAGTTCAAAGCAGAATCAGACCGGTGATAATGATTGCCTTGATGGGATCAATGGGACTTTTTCCCGCAGCAATGTCCAATGGAATGGGGTCTGAGATTCAAAAGCCTTTAGCCATTATGATCGTGGGAGGATTGATTATATGCATGATATTGTCTTTTACCGTATTGCCTGTTATTTTCTATTATGCATATCAGAAAAAATACAAAGCAACATTATAATTCTTTCAATTTTATTACATGTTAGTTTTGTTTGCCGGAATGTGAGGATTCCGGCATTTTTTTGATTTATGAATAAAGAAAGTGAGCCGGAAAGCTCACTTTGTATATTGTCTTTGGTCAGATTATGGCGTGATGATAATCGGATCCGGGAACGGCTCAAGAACCAATGGCTTGCACATTGCGGCCGGTTCGCATCTTCCACCCATACATATAAAATTAGTCATCGTGGTAGAACCGTCAGGACATCTGATCAAGGCCTCACCAGGGCATCCTCCCGGGCATTGTGCCGGATACAATGTTCCTCCCATTACATCTTTTAATTCTGTTCTTGAAAGTTTTTTTGAATTAGATTTTTTCATGGTTTAATTTTTTTGTTTAGTGATTATCTTTTATTACTTTTTTATAATTAAGTAAATAAGAATGAGTTATATACACTAAAGTAGTAAATTATTCCATGAGAATATAACTATCTGAAAATAATTTTATTCTATTTGCGTTTTTCTTTGGCTTCGAGATTCGGTAGATCTTTTTTGTATTGTTCCGGGTCCCACTTCATATTCCAATGGGTTACATATTCTGCTAATGGAGGAAGTCCAACTTCTGCCCGCCTTTTATCTACATGGTCAGGATCTTCTAAAGGTGATACATAAAATGCATGAGTTTCAGGATCTTGCCCAATCTGGCTTCCATAAATTTGCTTTTTACCTTGTCTTAAAGCGATTCTATCTTCTAAAAGAGCTAAGCTACCGCTTTGGGCTTTGCCATTTTTTACAGCTTCCCTCATCATAGGCAAATATTTTACCTGCGTCTCCAAATCAGCATGTTGAATAACAAGAAATAAGGTGGTATTTCCCTGGTTACCTACTACATCAGGGCCTAACCAACCATATTTATCAAGAATAGCTTTTACTTCTATTAAATTTAAAGAATCCTTTTTAATTATAGTTCTCCAATGCTCTTGCATTTCCTTTGAATCCCGGCCGTATTTTTTTTCAATTTCTCCAATCTCGCGTCTACCGTTTTGATCTTCATTATAAATGCTTCCAAGCTTTTCAACCAGAGGTTTATTCAATTTGGCATCTGCTTTCTCCTTGTTGAGTTTAATTTTTTCAAGCAATGGCTTCCATCGAACATCTGCATGCAAAGAGTTCAGATCCGTATCTCCTGTTATATGGTTATAATTACTAAATTGAGTAGCAATTTTTTCCAGCTGAGAAAATGCGCTATCCGTTACGGATGCCATTGCCCATGAGCATGCTGCATTATATCTGTCATTAAGAGAGGCTTTCCACCCATTAGACCTAAATGCTTCGGAATAATTATTAGCAGAGTTTTTAAAATCCTTGGCTTTATAAAATGCTTCGGCCTTTTTTACTTTCTCCGTATATTCTTTTGGAGTATTTTGCCCGAAGAGTAGTTTTGCCGATACTAAAAATATCAATACAAATAGTCTTATTTTCATTGTTGTTATTTTGTTATGGGTGAAGATATAATTATTATTTTAATTGGAAATAAATAATATAAAACAAAAGCAATTAAGGACAGTTGTAACAAATACAGCCAGATTGTCTCTTGTTTTTCAGGTAATTCATCCTGTTTAATTAAATATATAAAGAGGATAAAAGCCTGTTTATGGATTTTCCTTAGTGATCTCTTGGTGATGCTTTACATACAGAGGCAAGGCAGCTGATCCATACCAGGGAAGAAGTTCATAGCTGAAGACTCCGGCCTTTACTGCAGGGTCTGTTTTTACCCATTGTTCGGCTTCTTCTTTAGACTTGGTATTGAAAATAAACATTCCACGATAATTTTCCTTATTCTTTTCTAAAAAAGGTCCGGCTACTATAATCTTTCCCTCGTTAGCTAATTTTCCAATATTAGTCATATGTCCTTTCATTATCTCACTCATTTTAGCTTTGTCTTCAATCTTTGCGGGTCCTGTTGTAAGCATAACAATAGTATAAGCCTTCATTCCATATTGATCTGCTCCCAGCGAAGTAGCCAGTTCCTGGTTGAATTTCGGTTTTACCTCTTTTTTCTCTTGAGCGACAGATAAAGTTGCTATCAGGAAACTAAGAGAAAAATAAATTTTAAATTTCATGATACAGTGGTTATTTAGTTATAAGTCTGAGATCTGACATCTAGCATCTACTTAATCTTTTATTCTAAGAAACTCTTTTGCTAATTCGATCATTTTTGGATCACCTGTATATTTTCCATGTTCATCAGATAATTTTACAGTTGGGATCCATTCTTTATTTGGAGCCTGTACACCAATTAATTTCATAACTATATTCATCGGTTTCAAACCGACATCATTGGTAAGATTGGTTCCGATTCCGAATGAAACACCGATTTTACCTTTACAGTATTTAGTGATTTCTTCTACTTTTTCAAGATTTAATGCATCAGAGAAAATGATGTATTTAAAGAGTGGATTGATTCCATTGTTCTTGTAATGGGCGATCGTCTTATCAGCAAATTCCAGTGCATCACCACTATCATGGCGTACTCCGTCAAACAACTTTGCAAACTTTTTATCAAACTGCTGGAAAAACACATCAGTGGTATATGTGTCTGAAAGAGCAACCCCAAGGTCACCTCTGTACACATCTACCCAATGTTCCAAGGCCAGTTCGTTGGCCATTTTGAAGCCATATTCGGCCGCATGAAACATGAACCATTCATGTGCATGGGTTCCGATAGGCTTTACCCCATATTTCATGGCGAAATGAACATTTGAGCTTCCTATGAAAGTGGAGTCTTTTTTTTGTGTCAGGGCTTCCATCACCAGATTCTGAACTTTATAAGAATGTCTTCTTCTGGTTCCGAATTCTGCGAAAGTAACACCAAGCCTTCCTAATGAATCTGCTTTTTCTATGGTTCTATGCATAACGATTTCATTGGAATCCCTTTCCATATGGTTCATTTCGTAATGCAGCTCGCTGATCAATGCTAATAAAGGAACTTCCCACAAGATAGTTCTGTACCAAAGCCCCTCAACAGTTACCGAAAGATCGCCACCATCCTGATGGATCTTTACTTCGGAAGGATCATAATGGTACCCTTCCAAAAAATCAAGGTAGGGAAGGTCGATGTAAGGACAGGTTCTCGCCATAAACTTTTTCTCATCTTTGGTGAGTTTAAGTTCGGCCATTTTGTTTACAGCTTCTCTTAGGGCAATATCAAAACCTTCCGGAAACTGATGTTTTCCTCTGTTGATAAATTCATATTTAACTATGGAGCTTGGAAATAATTTGACCACGGCATTCTGCATGGTTATTTTATAGAAATCATTATCTAGAATGGAATTCAATCGTACGTCGTGCATATTGTGTAATTTTAACGCAAATTTAATAATTAAAAATAAAAATCGTCTAAATGTAAGACGATTTTTTTTATATATCGATGATCTTTGTGGGTTATTTACCCAGATAAGAGTTATACATCCATACTTCTTTTTCCTGCTCCGTAATATAGTCGCTCATTTGTGAATTTGTTCCCTCATCTCCTGCTTTTTCGGTGATATCAAGAAGCTCTCTCTGAAGATCCAAAACTACTTTGAAAGAATTTAAAATGATTTCTACGCTTTTCGTTCCGTCACTTACTTCCTTACTTTCTTTAATTGTAGATATTTTTAAATAGTCTGAATAATTATGTCCGGGAGTTGCTCCTAAGGTCAGGATTCTTTCAGCAATTTCGTCGATCTTTAATACAAGGCTATTATATAATTCTTCAAATTTCGGATGTAGTGTGAAAAACTGGTCACCTTTGATGTTCCAGTGAGAACCTCTTGTGTTTTGATAGAATACTGAATAATTGGCTAATAGTACATTAAGCTTTTCCGAAATGTTTTTACAATCGGTTTCTTTAAGACCGATAATACTGGCATTTTTCATACGTTTATTTTTTTATGCTATAAATGCAGTAAATATTGTGCCGAAATAGTAGGTTCCTGATTGATGATACTTATCTTTGGTATTCTTATAATTTATCATAAAATGTCGTCATCGCGAAATATAGGTTTGCAGAGTTTCTTTTTATCTCTTTTTGTATTTTTTGGTATCTGTATATTTTATTATATAGTTAGTATTTCAAAAACAGATGGACAATATGTATATCCTCTTGACGACGCTTATATTCATCTCGCTATCGCTAGGAATTTTGCTTTACATGATGTATGGGGAATTACAAGGTATGGGTTTTCCTCTACTTCTTCCTCTCCGTTGTTTACTTTTATGATCAGTTTTTTAATCCAAGTATTCGGTAATCATGATCAGATCCCTCTGTATTTTAATATAACCTTCGCGTTAGGAATTCTTTATTTCCTTTCCATGTATTATGGAGAAACTTTCAGGAATGTAAAAAATACTGTTTTAGCAACGTTGGTTACTTTGTTTTTTGCTGTTTTGCATTTGCAGGTACTCTCCGGTATGGAACATGTTTTTCAGGTATTTCTTTTTATCGTCAATATGTATTCCTTCAGCAATTGGAATAAGAGCAGGATGGCAGTTCCGGCATTTTATCTTTCCCTTATATTGATGGGGCTGGTCCGCTTCGAAAGTATGTTTTATTTTGTGATCCTCGCTGGTGTTCTTATTACGGTTAAAAAATGGAAAAATGCCTTAGGTGTTTTAATTGCAGGTTTTGTCCCTGTATTACTATTCTGTTATTTCAATTATCAGCAGGATGGTTATTTTTTTCCCAATTCAGTTGTGGTAAAAGGAACTCAATTGACTTTAGGACCTGAAATGTTTATGCGGCTTAAAACGATCTTTCTTGATCATTTATTCCTTAATAAAAGCTTTTATAAAATAGGTATTTTTCCAATTTTAATAAGTATTGTTTTCATATGCAGAGATACTATCAGGAATAAATCTTTAAAAGAAATGATTATAAAGGACTTTTTCCTAATTGTTTTTTCTCTCTTAATGATTTGCCATGCCATGTTTGCTGATCTTAAAGGGATGTTCAGATACGAAGCCTATATATTGATAGGGTTTTGTATGGCAATTATTCCTAGAATATCTGCTCTGTTTTCTAACTATAAAAGTTACATCAAAGGAGAAAAACTTATTACTATCCTGGTAATTATGAATATCCTGCTTCTTTTTTATAAAAGTTGGTTCGCAGATCGTATTCTTGAGAATGGCGGAAAAAATATTTATGAACAACAAATACAATCTGCAAGATTTTTACATACCTATTATAATACATCTAAAGTGGTAGCGAACGATATTGGTGCTATAAGTTACTATACAGATATCCATTTGCTGGATATTGTGGGGCTTGGATCTGTAGAAATGATTCCTTTTACCGCTGATAAAAGAAATTTAGATGAGGAATTTGAGAATTTTCTAATTCAATATACTACTAATAACAAATATGAAATCGCAGTAATATATGATGAATGGTTTCAGGGTCATATTCCACGAAATTGGAAAAAAATTGCCGTTTTGAAGATTAAAAATATGATTGCTGTATCAAAAGATGAGGTTTCCATTTATGCGCTTGAACAAACTAACCCGGAGACATTAAGAAGAAATATCCGGGATTTTAAGTGGAATAAGAACGTTGAAGTTCGTATTGTGGACTAGTAGATGAAGAAAGCTTTTTATTAATTTCAGTTTCGTGATTTCTATTGCATACTGTTGTTATGATTAATTTTAAAAATGTATAACAATTAATTAATGTTACTCGATGATGTATTTTCCTAATTTTAGGACCAAAATTCTACAAATTATGAAAAAGACTATTTTACTTTTAGCGTTCCTTCTTTTTATTTTTTCATGTTCAGATAGAGATAAAGACAGGCAGGCGCCTACTGAAAAAAAATACGAAACCAAGAATATTGTTTTATTGGTTGTAGATGGTCCCCGTATTTCTGAGACCTGGGAAGAATCAACAAAAAAGAATATTCCTAATAGAGTGAGCCTTTTGAGTCAAGGAGTATTTATCAGTAATTTTAAAAACAATGGAACTACAAGCACCAACCCCGGGCATAGCGCCATGTGTTCTGGAGTATATGAAAATATTAAGAATGATGGGACAGAATTACCAGGCTTTCCGTCTGTAATGCAGCAATGGCTTAAATTCACAGGAGCAGATAAAACAAAAGCATGGGTTATTGCCTCTAAAGATAAACTGGAAGTTTTGAACGATTGTAAACTGGCAGATTGGAAAGGCAAATTCCAGCCAAGTGTAGATTGCGGAGTGAGCGGAAATGGATCTGGATATAGAGCGGATGCCGTTACGATGGCCAATACAAAAGAGATCATGAAAAAGTATAATCCTAATATGATTGTTATCAATCTTAAAGACGTAGATTCATATGGACATGATAATAAATATAATGAATACATTCAGGCAATAAAAACTACGGATGCTTCTATTAAGGATATTTGGAATTATATTCAGTCTCTGCCCGCTTATAAAGATAAGACCACACTAATTGTTTCTAATGATCATGGAAGACATCTGGACAGCAAAGGTGGATTTAGAAATCATGGTGATGATTGTGAAGGATGTAGACATATTGAGTTCTTTGCTCTTGGGCCGGATTTTAAAAAGAACACTACGATTAGTACCGGAAATTATGAGCAGATTGATATAGCAAGTACTATTGCCGAACTTTTAGGAGTTCCTTTACAGTACGCTAAAGGAAAAGTAATCAAAGAAGTATTCAAATAAATATTTTAGTTTCAAGTATATAAAAAATATATAACTACTTGTCAATTAAAAAAATATTACTATTTTTGCAGCTTAAAATAAAAAGCAATTAAATGCCTACTATTCAACAATTAGTAAGAAAAGGAAGAGCCACGCTTGCCAAGAAGAGCAAATCGGCTGCCCTTGATTCTTGTCCACAAAGACGAGGTGTATGTACGAGAGTATATACTACCACTCCTAAGAAACCTAACTCTGCACTTAGAAAAGTTGCAAGGGTAAGACTTTCAAACGGTAAAGAAGTCAACGCCTACATCCCGGGCGAAGGACATAATCTTCAAGAGCACTCGATAGTATTGGTAAGAGGCGGAAGGGTGAAAGACCTACCGGGAGTACGTTACCACATCGTAAGAGGTGCATTAGACACTGCAGGTGTAAATGGAAGAACACAGAGAAGATCTAAGTACGGAGCTAAGAGACCTAAACCAGGTCAGGCAGCTGCTGCACCAGCTAAAGGAAAGAAAAAATAATCATTAAATAAGGTACAAAACAATGAGAAAGACAAAAGCGAAAAAAAGACCGTTGTTACCAGATCCAAAATTTAATGATCAATTGGTAACTAGATTTGTAAATAACCTAATGCTAGACGGTAAAAAGTCTATCGCATTCAAAATTTTCTATGATGCATTAGACGTTGTAGAAATTAAAAAAGGAGAAACTGAAAAGACTTCTCTTGAGATCTGGAAAGATGCCCTTACTAACGTAATGCCTCACGTAGAAGTTCGTTCAAGAAGAGTAGGTGGTGCTAACTTCCAAATCCCAATGCCAATCAGAGCTGATAGAAAAATTTCTATGGCGATGAAATGGTTAATTAAATATTCTAAAGCTAGAAATGATAAGTCTATGGCTTTGAAATTAGCTAACGAAATTGTTGCTGCTTCTAGAGAAGAAGGTGCTGCTTATAAAAAGAAAAGTGACACTCATAAAATGGCGGAAGCTAACAAAGCTTTCTCACACTTTAAATTCTAATCTGAAATGGGAAGAGATCTTAAATTTACAAGAAATATTGGTATCGCTGCTCACATTGATGCAGGTAAGACTACCACTACAGAAAGGATTTTATTCTATACTGGTGTAAACCACAAAATTGGAGAGGTTCACGATGGTGCTTCTACAATGGACTGGATGGAGCAGGAAGCAGAAAGAGGTATTACCATTACTTCTGCTGCAACTACTTGTTCTTGGAACTTTCCAACAGATCAAGGAAAACCTGTAGCCGACACTAAACCTTACCACTTCAACATCATCGATACACCGGGACACGTTGACTTCACAGTAGAAGTAAACAGATCTTTGAGAGTATTGGATGGTTTGGTATTCTTATTCTCTGCAGTAGATGGAGTAGAGCCTCAGTCTGAAACAAACTGGAGACTTGCTGACAACTACAAAGTTGCTAGAATGGGATTCGTAAACAAAATGGACAGACAAGGTGCTGACTTCCTTAACGTTGTAAAACAAGTTAAAGAAATGTTAGGATCTAATGCAGTTCCAATCGTTTTACCAATCGGTGCTGAAGAAGACTTTAAAGGTGTTGTAGACTTAATTAAAAACAGAGCTATCATCTGGGATGAAGCAGGACAAGGAGCTACTTTTGAAGTAGTGCCAATTCCTGAAGACATGAAAGCTGAGGTTCACGAATATAGAGAGAAATTAGTTGAAGCTGTAGCTGACTATGATGAGACTTTGATGGAGAAATTCTTCGAAGATCCGGATTCAATCTCTGAAGAAGAAATCAACGAAGCTCTTAGAAAAGCTACTATTGATTTATCTATTATCCCAATGACTTGTGGTTCTTCATTCAAAAATAAAGGAGTACAGTTCATGTTGGATGCAGTATGTAAATACTTGCCTTCTCCATTGGATAAAGATGATATCAAAGGTACTGATCCAAGAACAGACGCTGAAATTACAAGAAAACCAGACGTAAATGAGCCTTTCGCGGCTTTAGCATTTAAGATTGCTACTGACCCATTCGTGGGAAGATTAGCATTCTTCAGAGCATACTCTGGAAGATTAGATGCAGGTTCTTATATCCTGAACACTCGTTCTGGAGATAAAGAAAGAATCTCAAGAATCTATCAGATGCACGCTAACAAGCAAAATCCTGTAGAATATATTGAAGCAGGAGATATTGGTGCAGCAGTAGGATTCAAATCTATCAAAACTGGTGATACAATGTGTGATGAGAAAAACCCAATCGTTCTTGAATCGATGGTTTTCCCTGATCCGGTAATCGGTATCGCTGTTGAGCCTAAAACTAAAGCGGACCAGGATAAAATGGGTAACGCATTAGCGAAATTGGCTGAAGAAGATCCAACGTTTACTGTTAGAACTGACGAAGCTTCTGGACAAACGATTATCTCTGGTATGGGTGAGCTTCACTTGGATATCATTGTAGATCGTATGAAGAGAGAGTTCAAAGTTGAGGTGAACCAAGGACAACCTCAGGTAGAGTACAAAGAAAACTTAACAAAAGTTGCCAGCCATAGAGAAGTTTACAAAAAACAATCAGGTGGTAAAGGTAAATTTGCTGATATTGTATTTGAACTAGGACCTGCTGACGAAGGTAAAGTTGGTTTAGAATTCATCAATGAGATCAAAGGTGGTAACGTTCCAAGAGAATTCGTTCCTGCAATTGAAAAAGGATTTAAAGCTGCAATGAAGAACGGTCCATTGGCTGGTTTCGAAGTTGAAGGTATTAAAGTTACTCTTAAAGATGGATCTTTCCACGCGGTGGATTCTGATGCTCTTTCTTTCGAATTAGCTGCTAAATTAGGATTTAAGGAAGCTGGTAAAGCTGCTAAGCCGGTAATTATGGAGCCTATTATGAAACTGGAAGTTGTAACTCCGGAAGAATATATGGGTAACATTATTGGTGACCTTAACAAGAGAAGAGGTACGATCAGTGGTCAGGAAGAAAAGAACGGTGCTGTTGTTATCAAAGGTTCTGTTCCACTTTCTGAAATGTTTGGATATGTAACAACTCTAAGAACACTTTCATCAGGAAGAGCTACATCTTCTATGGAATTAGAGAAATACGCTCAGACTCCACAAAACGTTGCTGAAGAAATCATTGCTAAAGCAAAAGGTTAATTTTTAAATTAAAGAAATGTCACAAAGAATCAGAATAAAACTAAAATCTTACGATTACAACTTGGTAGACAAGTCTGCTGAGAAAATCGTAAAAACGGTAAAGGCTACCGGGGCTGTTGTAAACGGACCTATTCCATTACCAACTAACAAGAGAATTTTCACGGTGTTGAGATCTCCACACGTTAACAAAAAAGCAAGAGAGCAGTTCCAATTATCAGCTCACAAGAGATTGATGGATATCTACTCTTCTTCTTCTAAAACTGTTGATGCTCTAATGAAATTAGAGTTACCAAGCGGTGTTGACGTAGAAATTAAAGTGTGATAATTGCATACTTTGCAATGATTATAGAATCCGCCTCTGTAAAAGGGGCGGATTTTTTTATGTATCAATAAGAAAGATTTCAATGGTATTTGGATGAGGAACCGTAAGAAGTAGAGGAGTCTGTTGAGAACGATTGACCTTTTTTTTATTTGGTAAATATTGAACTTTATGTTTGTAGAATTTTTTGCGAATTAAACTGAGAGGTAATAAAATTACAAAGAGTAATTCTTTGCAATGACATATATCACCAGTATTAATTTATTTAGAATTAATAAAAATAATATTTTTGCAAAAAATAAAAGATGAAAAGAACAGTATCTATTTATTTAGCATTGCTAGGGATTGGTTTAGCAAATGGTCAGAAGGTAAAAGATTCTTTAAAAAACGGAAATATTGATGAAGTGGTTATAACCGGATCAGGATATGCACAAAAAATTAAAGATACTCCAGCTACTATTTCTGTGATTACACAGGCAGATCTAAAAAAGAGGGCATATCGGGATATAACAGATGCTTTACAGGATGTTCCCGGAGTTTTTATTACGGGAGGAGGAAGTACCAGTGATTTCTCAATAAGAGGGGCTGAATCCGGGCAGACATTAGTCTTAATTGATGGGAAGAGAATTAATACAAGGGAGACAAGACCAAATTCTGATGGTCCCGGAATTGAACAAGGATGGATGCCTCCATTGGAGACTATTGAAAGAATTGAAGTAGTAAAAGGACCGATGTCCTCACTATATGGTTCTGATGCAATGGGAGGAGTGATCAATATCATTACTAAGAAGCTTACAGATAGCTGGAAAGGGTCAATAGCGACCAGTTTGATACAGCAAGTTCATAAAGAATCTGGTAATACTTATCAAATAGATGGATATACTGCTGGATCTTTAATCAAAAACCTTCTTCAACTAAAAGTTACAGGAAGTTATTCGGATAGAAATGAAGATAAATTTGTTGGAGGATTTACTGAACGTATTATTAAAGCTTTTGGAACAGAACTTAGTCTTACTCCTGACACGAAGAACACGTTTAAGCTAAATTATGATTTTAATCGTCAAGAAAGAAATCAGAATGCAGGGTATTCATTAGCTGCTAATGCAAAAAGTTCCAGTAATAATTATGAAAGAAATGTATTGTCATTAAGCCATAAGGGTGACTATTCTAATTTTCATACGAATTCCTATCTGCAATATGACAATACCAATAACCCTAACAGGGATATGAGGTATGAGACTTTTGTCGCTTATAGCCTTAACAATTTCAATATAAAGGAACATGTCATCAGTTTCGGTGCTGAATATAGATATGAAAGATTGAATGATTTTGGAAATAAACTTAAATCAGAAAATGATGTAGTGGATCAATTAACCCGTTGGAACTGGTCCGCTTTTGCTGAAGGAAACTGGAAATTGATTCAAAGGCTTCATTTAGTTACAGGAGCACGTTTGGATAATGATCAGAATTATGGATCCAATTTTACTCCGAGAGGCTACCTGGTATGGAGTATCAATAAAAACTTCACTGCCAAGGGTGGGGCTTCTTGGGGGTACAAGGCACCATGTTTGCGAGCTGTAAATCCAGCTTGGGGACAAGTAACCGGTGGAGGATCTCAGGATGGGGTAATTATAGGAAATAAAGACTTACAACCAGAGAAAAGTTTTAATCAGGAAGCAACTATAATGTTTGAAGATAACAAGAAAGTTATTAGTCTGAGTGTAACAGGTTTTAATACTGATTTCAAAAATAAATTGGTAGAAGTAAGAAAGTGTAATAATACTGAGGAATGTGCACAATTTGAAAGTCTATACAATCATGTTTATGATTTTATTTCAACAAGGGAAAATCTGGGTAAAGCTAAAAGTATAGGAATGGAAGCTAATCTTGGAATCAACTTGACAAAAGATCTTACCTTAAAAACCAACTATACCTATACAGACACCAAAATTAAATCCAATGAAGTTCCTTCGCTTTACAATAAAGCATATGCAAGAATACCAAAGCATATGGTAAATGCAAACTTAGCTTGGAAAGCAAATTATAGCCTCGAGTTTTGGTCAAGAATGAACTACAGAAGTGAAAGTCAGCCGGGAGTATCCAGAGGAAGAGCACAGGAATTTCCAATACCATCTTATTTTTTACTGGATTTAGGAGCGGTATATCGACTCAATAAAAATGTTCGCTTTACTTTTGGTGTTTATAATCTATTGGATAAAAATATCCGCAATGATAACTCCGATCCGGCTAATAACTTTGGCTTCAGGATCGACGGAATCAGATATCAATTTGGAGCAAATTACTTTTTCTAAAGTGCTTTGTAGTTATTTTGTTTAAAGAACAATATTATTTAATACTTTTATTCTTTAAAATAATAATCACTATGAGTCATAAGGATAATAATTTTTTTGAAAAATTTTCAGATTGGGCAACCAAATTTACAGGAAGTTCCCATGCTTTTATTGGAGCTACTGCTATTGTTGTAATCTGGGCCCTTTCCGGACCTGTATTTCATTATTCTGAAACCTGGCAGCTGGTGATCAATACAGGAACGACGATTATTACTTTTTTGATGGTATTTCTTATTCAGAAATCCCAGAATAAAGATTCTAAAGCTATACAGATTAAACTAAATGAGCTGATCGCAGCCCATGAAAAAGCGAGTAACCGGATTGTGGATATAGAAGACTTATCCGAAAAAGAATTGGATCAGCTGCATACCTATTATGAGAAATTAGCTGATTTTGCTCAAGATGATGTGGATATCCATACTTCCCATTCTATTGATGCGGCTAAAAGAAATCAAAGCTTCAAACATGATCTGTTTAAAAAGAAGCATGAGGAATGGTTGGAAAAACAAAAAAAGGAATCATTATGATTCCTTTTTTTATTTCAGACCGAAAGCTATTGCTCCTATTTCATGAAGTAACTAAAATAAGAACAGCTTCCCATTAGATTTTTGGTAGTTTCCGTATCAGAATACTGGGTTTTTAATAAAGCAAAATAGGTTCGGAACTTTTCATTCTTTATATTGTCCAGTTGCTTTTGATAGGCATCGCTTTTCTCAGAATATTGAGGATCGGAGTAGCTTATCTTTGATGGATTTTTTGCTTCGTATTGATAGTATTTTCCTTGCTCTGCACTAGCCATCTGGAATAAGATTCTCGCTTTTTCTTCCTTATTCCCTGAAAGGGCCAGTGCTTTTTTATAATAATTGATAGCCAGATCAAAATTATCCGGTTCAATGTAAGATCTGTCAAGGAAATTTTTATAATAATATTGATATGGTGTTTTCTTATCTGTATTCCAGAAATCATATTTGCCACCATTACTATTATTTACATCCATTACGAACAGCTGTCGGTAATAACCAAGAATAGAAGTATTATACAATAAATTACCAATAAGCTGGCTCGCTTTAGCAGCTTTTTCATCTTTTCCGTTACCAATTTTCTTAAGCTCTATAGCAGCATCTGCTAATTCAAGCTTATTCATCATGGTCTTTATGAAAGGAAATTGAGTGTAGTCTTCGTTTTCCATGCTGGTGGCTGCATCACTTTCGAAGCTTTCCCATACATTATGGCCAAAAACATAATCCGGGATATTTCTGAAACCATTGTATTCGTCTTTAGCATATTGATGAGGAACTTTTGGTTGTTCACTGGAAACCCAGTCATAATTGATCCTAGGAATTCCTACAAAGTCCTGCGCTTTCTGATAATATGATTTTGCTTTTTCAAAATCGGCAACTCTCATCGCCCGGTCGCCATAAATTACACTGAAGAATGCCTCAATATTTCCTACATCGTCCATGTTTTTGGCAATGATCTGCTGTTCGAATTGATTTTTATTAGGCTTCCTGTAAAAGTCCTCTACACTTTTAACCAAACTTGAATTAGGATTATATTGGAGATCAGAAAGCTTATTACTCATTAGGAATGATTTCCCATCCTCTCCCTGAAGGAAATATCGATTCGCTAAAACGTCCTTAAGGAATGAGGCAGTAGATGGAACAGGACCGTAATAATTGTCATAATCGGAATTTGTACTGTCTGTCTTCACTTCTTTTTCGATGAAATATTCCGGATAATCTTTCATTAGATGATCTTCGTAATCGGAAGTAATCTTCGGTTGGGAAACAATATCATTTAAGACCTTCATCCTTTTGATCTCTTCAAGATATTCAGGATTGGTTGTTTTAATATCTTCCAGAATTTCAGTACTTGCTTTGTAGTCTTTTTTTAAGAATTTAAGGTATGCATCTGCAATCTGCCAATATTCATCCTTAGATTTCTCTTTGGTTTTTGAGGTAAATTTTTCAAGATCATTAAGATAATCTATCTGCTTGCTATCTCCATACCAAAAACTTTGATTTTTTGTGTGGATAGGAATTCGATTAGGATTATCTAATAGCTCATCATCACTTTGATCTGCTTTTCCATCAGCTGTCTTATCCGATTTAGACCCTCCGAACAGGTTTTTAAAGAACCGGATAATCTTCTGCCAGAATGAAAGTTTTTTTTCTTTTACTTCCGGAGATTCTTTTTTCTGAGAATCAGCAGATGTACTTGAGTTTTCTTTTTGAACGGTTGCGTTATCTGTGTCGTCAGAATAATAATAAGTAGGAAGATAAGCTCTTTCCAGTTCATTGATACTTCTTACCGCCATTACTTTCAGAATTTCCGAATTAGGATCAATATCGTACATCTTCTCCATTATAGGAATAGGATTGGTGAAATCTTCATATCCCAAAAGAAAATAAGCCATATTCTTTTCATTCGGAGTACCTGCTCTTTTTAAAATGTTATTAAAAGATGCGGTATCAGAAAGTTTCATAGAAACAAAAGCAGACTCTTTACGGCTATCACTATTCATGAAAACCTGAAAGAAGTTCCAGTTGGCATCACTGTTCATCTTCATACCTCTTTGTGCGCCGGCTAATTGGTCAAGGGCCATAAAGTAAGGAACTCCTTTTAACTTGATCGGCTCAATATAGGTTCTGAAAGCCTGAAGTGCAGCGTCATAATTTCTGGTATAATGATTGAAACGGACCAGTTGGTAACCGTATCGCTGTTTTATCTCAGGATTTTTTGCAGCATTATATAAAGAGGTTAATGCTGAAATAGTTTTGTTATAATCAAGGTTGGTTGCATTTTTATCACTTTGAGGGCCGTTGTAAAAATAAGAGTCAGGATTTTCAATAAAATTGATTCTCATATAGGGCTCAAGATATTTGGCTTCAATTAAGTAATCAATTCCCTCGCGATATTTCTGATAGAAACCTGTTCCCAGTTTTTTCAATAGTTGATTACCCGGATTTCCTTTTTTGAGCTCATTAAGCTCATTAAGGCTTATATTATTTACCAGATAATTGGTTTCCTGATAGCTCAGCTGATTGCCAAAGAATTTCCTCCATGCCCCAATATTTTCATCCGGAATCTGACCTGGTTTAAAGTCAGTATAAAATCTTGTTGAGTAACTGTGCAGAAATGGCAGATATGATTTATCCTTGATAATACTTTGGGTAAAAAGATTAAAATACTCATAGTCCGGATCTGACCAGGCGCAAGCTTCTGATTTTGTATAAAAAAGTGAAAAGACTGCAATTGTGAGAATATACTTTTTCATGGGTATGTAGTATTTTTTTACGTTGTGTTTTATTGTATTCTATGATGTTAAAAATCACTCTGGAATTTAGACATCAGTTTGAAATTTTGGTTCATAACAAATTTAGTATCTAATTGATAATAAACGATATTAAACAACGGTATTTTTTTATCTAAAAAAGCAATGACATCTCTGAGCTGGTCGTTTGTAATTTCTTCAACTTTTATGGTAAATCCTTTATTCAGGTAATTTCCAAAGTAAAATCCATCTTTTTGAATTTCAATTTCATGATCTGAAATCTTTTTAAAATTAGGATTTTTCAGGTCATTTTGTGATAAAGCATTGATGAGCTTGTGTCTTCCTAAATGATTGGTAACAATTCCCCACGAGTAAATAGGTAAAGCCACTTCAATTTCCTTGATTGGATAATCTTCCAATTTTGAAAGATAGCTTTTAAGGATATTAACATCCAGAATTGAATTCTTATCAGATGTTTCCAAAGGAGAAGAGGTGGAGTAGCACATCAGGAATACTTTTTTTACAGGAGGGATTCCCATTATTGCTTTATCTTTTACCTGATGAAGCCGAAGCGTACAGTCAATGTCTTTCCCGGAAATTTTGTGAAGTTCTTTTAAAAACGCGAAATAATCGTCACGTGTTCCGGCTGTCCAGTCACAATCAATCTGAATTTCATGATTGGTCTTCAGCTTATATTCTTTACTCTTTTTGTCAATTAAATGATGTATGCTTTCTGCAAGGAAGTGTATTTCCTCCCCTGAAATATTAACAAAAGTCTGGTTGGTGATAAATACGGTAGGGACAATTTGTTTGTCTGTCTCGAAACTTTCGTCTTTGGTGATGACGGCTAAAGGCTGAAATCTACCGTTTACTTTATTGATGTCAAAGAACCTTGTGTAAAGAATCGGGACGGTTGTTTTATCTAATGCTTTTTTCTCTTCATTGTCTAAAGACAATTTTGTTTTCCAGTAATAAAACGTGTACGGATGTTTCTCTCTTTCGCTGCATGAAACAAGCAAAATAAGAATGACTAAAAACTTAATTATTTTCATTATTGGTAAAAAGCGCTTTCACAGGTACAACTTTCTTTATCATTTTCCATCGCAGAACAGCAATCCTCAGATTTCTGGATATTTCCCTTTTCATCAGTAAGGTATATTTTTTCTTTATCAAACTTTACATAGAAAGTTTCATTGTACTTTTTGAACTGGACCTTCATGACCTGAGGGGTGTATTTCCCTGCATTTATTTCTTCACTGGTTTCTTCTCCGCTAGCCTGATTTACCTGTACATAGCCAAAATAAACATCGCCGTTCTTTTTTACATCAAGATAATAGGCTGGTGTGCCGGTTCCGCTATATCCTTCTATTATATTGAAAGATCTTTTTCCAGTAAACGGAACTTTAGATTGTGAAAAGGAAAGGGTTGCGATGCAGAGGATAAGCACGCAGAATATCTTTTTCATTTTTTTGATCAAATGTAAAAAGATTTATGCAAGAATTACACCGTAAAAACACGGTATTTACTTTGTCTTAAGGATATCAATGATATATGTAAAAAAGCCCATTCCGGTTGTGACCGGAATGGACCTCTTATTATGTTGATTTTTTTAAAATACGGTTGCTGCCAGCTGAATCCTTGCATATTTATTTGATGGATTCCACATGGCCATCATTGATACGGGAAGGGTATAATGTTCCGTTATCTTTAAAGCTTTGCTGACTTTGATACCTACATTTACGATATCAAAACTGTTTTTTCCATTACCATATAAAAATGTGCTGTCATTGAAGGCAAAGCCTCCACCAACAAATGCATCCAGATTTACTTTTTGATGGGCAATAACAGGATAGCTTACCTGAACATACGTGGAATATTTATTCTTTTTATAGCTCCCGTCCGGTTTCAAAACAACTTCTCCCGCATTAGCGCCTCCATAAAGCATGATGTCTGCTTCAATGTTTAAAGGGAACGAAGGACCGAAGGTGTAATTTGTTCTCAGATCAATAATATGGGCGGTTCTTCTGTTTGAATAATTAAAGATATCATCCGAAGCTACTGCAGTATTGATGTTTCTGGAGTTAAATAAGTCCCATAACCCAATATAAAGCCGTCCGTCAGAATACTGAACATAATAATTGATCTCTTTATAATGCGTGCCATCCTTGTCGTCGGTTAAAGCGGATGCTCCCCATATTCCCACTTTCCATTTTTTTTCTTTATCCAAAGCGTAAGAAAGGTTTCCCATTACCACGGGCTTATCTGTAATAATCAAGCCTCTCCACAAGTGGTTATTCTGGATATTAGCAGTGAAATCCAGGCGACCGTCATCCTTGACTTCTGTGTCCTCCTGGGCAAAGAGACTCCCTGTACCTAAAATAATCAGGCATATAAAAAGTAGTTTTTTCATACTGTAAACTTTCTTTGATTAACTTAAAGCGAGATGCAATAAAGCCGCAAGGGTTGCTCCTAGCACTGGTCCTGCAATAGGAATCCATGCATATCCCCAATCACTGCTTCCTTTTACCGGAAGAATAGCGTGCATAATCCTTGGTCCAAGGTCACGGGCAGGATTAATGGCATAACCTGTAGTTCCTCCTAATGATAAGCCAATAGCCCAAACAAGTAAGGTAACAGGTAGAGCACCAACAGTCCCCAGTCCGATCTTAGCGGTCGGATCATTACCCAAAGTGAGGCTTGGATCGGCAAAATGGAAGATCACAAAAACAAGCACGAACGTTCCTATAATTTCACTGATAAGATTCGAAACCGGCTTTCTTATTGCCGGACCTGTGCTGAAACATGCTAATTTTGCCCCTTCATCTTCGGTAATGGCAAAGTGATCCTTATTAAATAGCCAGACAAGAAAAGCACCTAACATGGCGCCAATCATTTCTCCGGCGATATATGTGGGAACCAGATCCCATGAAAATTTTCCCGCGATAGCCAGGCCTAACGTTACGGCAGGGTTCAGATGAGCGCCACTCACTGGCCCTGCAACCGTTACCCCAACGAAAACTGCAAGTGCCCAGGCTGTGGTAATTACAATCCAACCGGAATTGTTTCCTTTTGTATCCTTTAAAACAACATTGGCCACTACACCGTTTCCGAGTAGGATCATAAGCATTGTTCCGATGATTTCTGCTATAAATGGAGTCATAGTTTATTTTATTTAGTGGAAATTAATCTTCAATCCAATCTTGAGAACGCTTTACTGCTTTGTGCCAGAAGTGGATCATCTTGTCGGCTTTTTCTTTCTCAAGCTGAGGGTGGAAGTCTTTATCCACGATCCATTGAGATTGAATTTCGTCAATATTTTTCCAATAACCTACTGCAAGTCCGGCAAGATAGGCAGCACCCAGGGCTGTTGTTTCTAAAGTTCTTGGGCGTGTAATCTTGAAACCGAATAGATCAGACTGGATTTGCATTAGTAAGTCGCTATTGGAAGCACCACCATCAACTCTTAGCTCTAAACTACCAGTTCCGGAATCTGCCTCCATCGCTTTTACAATATCATATACCTGGAATGCTATACCTTCTAGAGTAGCTCTGGCAATATGTCCGTTAGTGGTTCCTCTTGTCACTCCAACAATAGTTCCCCTTGCATACTGATCCCAATATGGAGCTCCCAGACCTGTAAGTGCCGGTACAAAATAAACACCTCCATTATCTTCGACGGTTTTGGCCAGACTGTTAATTTCGTCAGCTGAGTTAATTAATTTGAGCCCGTCTCTTACCCATTGAATTGCAGCCCCTCCCACAAAAACACTGCCTTCCAGTGCATAATTAACTTCTCCGTTTATCTTCCATGCAACGGTTGTCAGCAAGTTGTTCTTAGAGTGAACGGCCTCTTTCCCTGTGTTCATCAAAAGAAAGCATCCTGTACCGTATGTATTTTTTACCATTCCCGGTGTTGTACACATTTGTCCGAACAAAGCTGCCTGCTGGTCTCCGGCAATACCTGCAATTGGGATTTTTGTTGAGAATAAAGTGGTAGCGGTTTCTCCATAAACTTCACTGCTTTGTTTTACTTCAGGAAGGATCGCTTTTGGAATATTAAATAACTTTAAAAGATCTTCATCCCATTCTAAAGATTGGATGTTTAGGAGCATTGTTCTGCTTGCGTTCGAAACATCTGTGATAAACATTTTTCCACGCGTTAGCTTCCATACCAGCCATGTATCAACAGTTCCAAAACACAATTTTCCTGCTTCTGCCTGCTCTCTTGCTCCATCTACATTATCAAGGATCCACTTTACTTTGGTTGCTGAAAAATAAGCATCAAGAACCAAACCTGTTTTTTCTTTGATCATGTCTGTATACCCTTGTTCTTTTAGCGAGTCACAGTATTTTGATGTTCTCCTGTCCTGCCATACGATAGCATTATAAACGGGTTCACCTGTTTCTCTGTCCCAAACGATCGTTGTTTCGCGCTGGTTTGTAATCCCTATCGCTGCAACCTCAAGCCCTGAGATACCTGCTTTAGCGATAACTTCTGCTGCTACCGATACCTGGGAAGACCAGATTTCATTAGGGTCATGCTCTACCCAACCCGGGGTAGGAAATATCTGTTCAAAACTTTTCTGAGAAACAAATTCTATTTCTCCGCTGTGATTGAATAAAATGGCTCTTGACGAAGTTGTGCCTTGGTCCAGAGCGAGAATTAACTTTTCACTCATGTTGTGACGTTGATTTAGGTTAAATGGATCTTGGCGAATAAGGAGTTAACAGGTATCCCTTTGCCAATTCGATAAATTCTCTTTCCTGCTCATTAGCCCATTCCTCTGAATGTCCGTTTTCTTTTGCGATAATAGAAGCAATCTTATGTGCACTGTCGATTGCTGCTCTTGCATCTAAAAATAAAAGACGGACTCTTCGGGCCAGGATGTCCTCAATGGTTTCTGCCATTTCCTGACGGATTGCCCAAATTGCTTCAGCAACTGTGAATGGATGATCAGGATGTATTTTTTCTGAAAATTCAGGATTGCTCTGCTGTAGTTTTTTGATTTCCGGAATGTCTGATCCGTAAACATACAAATGATTGCTTCTGTCTACCGTTTCAGGTTTTACATTTCCATGAATCGAAAGATGTTCTGTTTTGGATGTAGTTGTTCCCAGATGGTGAACTTTCATCGCTTCATCGATAGTATCTTCTGCCATTTTTCGATAGGTAGTCCATTTTCCTCCGATAATGGAAACCAATCCTGTATCGGATGTTACCACTTTATGGCTTCTCGAAACTTCTTTTGTGCTTTTGCTTCCATCCTTTGGTGCGGCAAGCGGCCGAAGTCCTGCAAAAACAGATTTTACATCTTCCCGAGTAGGTTTTTTTGCTAAATATTGTCTTGCTGTATTTAAAACAAACTTAATTTCTTCTTCCAATGCTCGTGGCTCAAAACTTTCACTTTCCAATAATGTATCGGTTGTTCCTACAAGCGCTCTGTCGTGCCATGGAACGACAAATAAGACCCTTCCGTCAGAAGTTTTCGGAATCATAATGGCGTCGTCACTTTTCAAGAAGGACTTATCCAGTACCAAATGAATACCCTGGCTTGGAACAACGAATTTTCCATGTTTCGGGTTGTTCATATTCAGGATATCATTCGTGAAAACTCCTGTCGCATTAATGACTACTTTTGCGTGGATTTCAAATTGCTGCTTAGTAAACTGATCTTCAGCGATTACACCGATTACTTTATTGGAACTGTTTTTTATCAGGTTAATTACTTTAACATAATTAACTGCTGTGCCTCCTTTTTCAATAATGGTCTGGGTTAAATTAACAGCCAATCTCGCGTCATCAAACTGCCCGTCCTGATATACAACCCCGCTTGCCAGATTTTTCTGTTCAATCGTCGGAAGTTTTTCAACTGTTTTTGATTTGCTGATATATTTTGTTTTACCTAAGCTTAATTTCCCTGCCAGAAAATCGTAAATCGAAAGTCCTATTTTGTAATAAATTCCTCCCCACCATGTATAATTAGGAATAATAAATGATTGATTTTTTACCACATGGGCTGCATTTTTTGCCAATAATCCCCTTTCCTTCAATGCCTCTTTTACCAAACCGATATCTCCCTGTGCCAAATATCTTACGCCGCCGTGTACCAGCTTTGTACTTCTGCTGGAAGTAGCTTTCGCGAAATCGTGAGATTCCAGCAGTAATGTTTTAAACCCTCTGCTTACTGCGTCCAATGCCGAACCTAAACCGCTTGCTCCTCCACCAATGACTAAAAAGTCCCATTCTTTTACGGTGGTTAATTTGCTGAGTTCTTCATTTCGTTTCATAATGTTTCGTTAAGTTTCGAATTCAAAGCTAGTAATTAAAAATGAAAGTAAAAAGAAAATAAGTGAAATTTTATGTTCTTGGAAAAAAACAATAACTTTGGGGAAAGAAAAAGAATGGAAAAATTAATACCAAGGCATACTGAGATACTGCAGGAGCTGGAAAAGAAAGATTATGTTCTCGTGCAGGAATTATGCGAAAAGTATAATGTTTCTTCCGTTACCATTCGAAAGGATCTGAACTATTTAGAAAGCTTGGGTCTTCTTTTTCGAAATCATGGAGGTGCAAGCAAGCATGTGAGGTATGCGTATGAAAAGAACGTAGATGAAAAGGAGAATATTAATGTAGAGGCTAAGCAGAATATTGCCAAGGCGGCAGTGAAACTTATAGAAGAAAACGATTGTATTATTCTGGCTTCAGGAACTACAATGCATTATCTGGCAAGGATGCTGGTGAATTTCGGCCGTCTTACTGTGCTTACGTCATCGCTGAGAGTGGCATTGGAGTTATGCAATAATCCTAATATAAATATTATACAATTGGGGGGTGAGGTTCGTAAAAGTTCTACATCGATCGTGGGCTCTATATCCGAAACAATTCTTGCTCAGTTTTCATGCAATAAATTATTCCTGGGGGTAGACGGCATTGATATGGATTTTGGAATCAGTACTTCCAATGCAGCTGAAGCACATCTCAATCAATTAATGATAGAATGTTCCGATAAAGTGATGATATTGGCGGACTCATCCAAACTAAACAAAAAAGGCTTCGGTAAGATTTCTTCTTTAGATAAAATAGATTATCTGATTACCGATGATGGCATACTAGAAGAGGATAAAAAGAGGCTCGAAGAAATAGGTCTGAGTGTTATCACGAAGTAGCCATGCTATGTTCTATGCTCTGGTTAGATTCGGGCTTGAAAAGTAATTTATTTTGTAAACGACTAAAAATCAAAATATTTTGCTGTAAAAATTTGTCAATCTAAAAATTATCCATAAATTTGCACACTCATTTTAGGGGAAAAGTATGCCCATCTCAAACGTGGAAATTACTTAGCTTGCTGAAAATGAGGATAAATAAAGGATAAATTTTATTATAACATAAACAATGTCAGGTATTATTGGTAAAAAAATCGGTATGACGTCTTTGTTTAACGAAGAAGGAAAAAACATTCCTTGTACAGTTATTCAAGCTGGTCCGTGCTCGGTTTTACAGGTCAGAACCATTGAAAAGGACGGTTATAAGTCAGTTCAATTAGGTTTCGATGACAAGAGTGAAAAGAACGTTGGTAAAGCGTTAGCTGGCCATTTTAAAAAGGCTGGTTCTGCTCCTAAAGCTAAATTGGTAGAATTCTACAGAGAATTCGTTGATGAAGTAAAAGTAGGAGAAGAAGTAAAAGTTGATTTATTCGCTGAAGGTGAGTATGTTGACGTAACAGGGACTTCAAAAGGTAAAGGCTTCCAGGGTGTTGTTAAAAGACACGGATTTGGAGGTGTAATGCAGGCAACTCATGGTCAGCACAACAGACTTAGAGCTCCAGGTTCTATCGGTGCTGGTTCAGACCCTTCAAGAGTATTCAAAGGGATGAGAATGGCTGGAAGAATGGGAGGTAAGCAGGTAACTGTTCAAAACCTTCAAGTATTAAAAGTGGATCAAGAACAAAATCTTTTAGTAGTAAAAGGTGCTGTTCCGGGAGCTAAAAATTCTTATGTAATTATCAGAAAATGGAACTAGTAGTATTAAATACATCAGGAAAAGAGACCGGAAGAAAAGTAACTCTAGACGAAACAGTATTCGGAATTGAGCCAAATCAGCACGCGGTTTACTTAGAAGTTAAGCAATATCTTGCCGCTCAGAGACAAGGTACTCATAAATCAAAAGAAAGAAGCGAAATTACGGCTTCTACTAAAAAGCTTAAGAAGCAAAAAGGATCTGGATCTGCTAGATATGGTGATATTAAATCTCCAACATTCAGAGGTGGAGGTAGAGTATTCGGACCTAAGCCAAGAGACTACAGATTCAAATTGAATAAAGCTCTTAAGAGATTAGCAAAAAAATCTGTTTTATCTCAGAAATTGAGAGATAACAGTATTAAAGTATTAGAGGCTTTCAATTTCGAAACTCCTAAAACTAAAGAGTTTATCAACATCAATAACGCTTTAGGATTCGAAGGTAAAAAATCTCTTTACATCTTAGATGAAGCAAACAAAAATGTTTATTTATCTTCAAGAAACCTACCTAAGACTAAAGTTCTTGCTTATAACGAAATTAGTTCTTATGACCTAATCAATGCAGGTGAGATCGTATTCTTAGAAGGTGCTATCGAGAAATTCCAAGAAAATTTAAAGAAATAAGTCATGTCTATTATTATTAAACCAGTTATTTCAGAAAAGGCTAATTACCTTACAGATTTAAGAGGTTCTTATTCTTTCTTAGTGGATACTAAGGCGAATAAAATCCAGATCAAAAAAGCTGTTGAAGCAGCTTACGGTGTAAAAGTAGCAGACGTTAACACAATGATTTATGCTCCGAAGGTTTCTTCGAAATACACTAAAAAAGGTCTTCAAGTAGGAAAGACAAACAAATTGAAAAAAGCGGTAATCAAACTTGCTGAAGGTGAGGTTATCGATATTTTTGCTGTAAATTAATTATTAATTATAAATAATAGTAATGTCTGTTAGAAAATTAAAACCTATCACCCCGGGACAGAGATTCAGAATTGTAAATAATTTTGAGGAAATTACTACCAACAAACCAGAGAAATCTCTAACAGTTGGTATTAAAAAGTCAGGTGGACGTAACCAAACAGGTAAAATGACCATGCGTTACACCGGAGGTGGACACAAAAAGAAATACAGAATTATCGACTTCAAAAGAAACAAACATGATGTTGAAGCAACGGTAAAATCTGTAGAATACGATCCAAACAGAACTGCATTTATCGCTTTATTAGAGTACGCAGATGGAGAGAAGAGATATATCATCGCTCCAAACGGTATTAAAGTTGATCAAAAGGTGATTGCAGGAGAAAGCGTAGAGCCAAATATCGGTAACGCAATGAAATTGAAAAATATTCCATTAGGTACTGTTATTTCTTGTGTTGAAATGAAGCCTGGACAAGGTGCTATTTTAGCAAGAAGTGCTGGCTCTTCAGCTCAATTAACTTCAAGAGACGGAAAATATGCAATCATCAAATTGCCTTCAGGAGAATCTAGAATGATCCTTACTGAATGTTATGCAATGATTGGATCTGTTTCTAACTCTGATCACCAATTAACAGTATCAGGAAAAGCTGGTAGAAGCAGATGGTTAGGTAGAAGACCAAGAACAAGAGCGGTTGTAATGAACCCGGTAGATCACCCAATGGGTGGTGGTGAAGGACGTTCTTCAGGAGGTCACCCAAGGTCTAGAAACGGTAAACCGGCTAAAGGTTACAAAACTAGAAAGAAAAACAAAGTGTCTAACCGTTACATCGTATCTAAAAGAAAATAATTATGGCAAGATCACTTAAAAAAGGACCGTTCATTCATCATACTTTAGATAAGAAGGTTCAGGCAAATATAGAGTCTGGTAAGAAGACAGTTATCAAAACTTGGTCTAGAGCATCGATGATCTCTCCGGACTTCGTAGGACAAACTATTGCTGTACATAACGGGAAATCTTTTATCCCTGTATATGTTACAGAAAACATGGTTGGTCACAAGTTAGGCGAATTTTCTCCAACAAGATCTTTCAGAGGTCATGGTGGTAACAAAAACAAAGGAAGCAGATAATCATGGGATCAAGAAAACAAGATAGTTCAATCGCAAGAAAAGAAGCTAACAAAGACGTTGTAAAGGCTTCATTAAACAATTGCCCGTCTTCTCCAAGAAAAATGAGATTAGTTGCTGATATCATCAGAGGAGAGCAGGTAGATAAAGCTCTTTATATCCTTAAATATTCTAAAAAAGAAGCATCTAACAAGTTAGAGAAATTACTTCTTTCTGCTATGGCAAACTGGCAGACGAAAAACGAAGGTTCGGATATAGAAGAAGCTAACCTTATCATTAAAGAAATATTCGTGGATAGTGCAAGACAATTGAAGAGACTAAGACCAGCTCCACAAGGTAGAGGTCATAGAATCAGAAAAAGATCTAACCACGTTACACTAATCTTAGGTAATAAAGAAAATTAATCAAGGTATGGGACAGAAGACAAATCCAATTGGTAACAGATTAGGTATCATCAGAGGATGGGATTCTAACTGGTTTGGTGGAAACGATTATGGAGACAGAATCGCTGAAGACTACAAAATCAGAAGATACCTTGAAGCTAGATTATCTAAAGGTGGAATTTCAAAAATCTTTATTGAAAGAACATTAAAATTAGTTACAGTTACTATTACTACTGCTAGACCGGGACTTATCATCGGGAAAGGAGGTCAGGAAGTTGATAAATTGAAAGAAGAGTTGAAGAAATTGACTGGTAAGGATATTCAGATCAACATTTTCGAAATCAAAAGACCTGAGCTTGATGCAGTATTAGTTGCTGATAGCATTGCTAAGCAAATTGAAAACAGAATTTCTTACAGAAGAGCTGTTAAAATGGCTATTGCAAGCACAATGAGAATGGGTGCAGAAGGTATCAAAGTTCAGATCTCTGGTAGATTGAACGGAGCTGAAATGGCAAGAAGCGAATCTTTCAAAGACGGAAGAATTCCTTTATCTACTTTCAGAGCTGATATCGATTACCACATTGCAGAGGCTCATACTACTTATGGTAGACTTGGGGTTAAAGTTTGGATTATGAAAGGTGAAGTTTATGGTAAAAGAGAACTTTCTCCTTTAGTAGGACAACAGAAAAAAGGACCTTCAGGAGGAGGAAACAGAGGAGACAGAGATAACAGAAGACCTTCAAGAGATAAAAAAAATAATTAATAAAATTTTAGAGGATAGTTTTTAAATGACCGTTACTTTTTTAAAATCTAAATTCTAAAATCTAAAATTTAAGAAATTATGTTACAACCAAAAAGAACCAAATTCCGTAGAGTTCATAAGATGAAGATGAAGGGGATTGCTCAGAGAGGTAATCAACTTGCTTACGGAACTTTCGGAATCAAAGCTACAGAAGGAGCTTGGATCACTGCAAGACAGATTGAAGCTGCGCGTATCGCTGCGACAAGATATATGAAGAGAGAAGGTCAACTATGGATCAAAATTTTCCCGGATAAGCCAATTACTAAAAAACCAGCTGAAGTAAGGATGGGTAAAGGTAAAGGTGCTGTGGAATATTGGGTAGCTGTAGTAAAGCCAGGTAAAATTATGTTTGAAGTGGGTGGTGTACCTTACGAAATCGCTAAGGAAGCTTTAAGACTTGCTGCTCAGAAATTACCGGTAGTGACCAAATTTGTAGTTGCGAACGATTTTGTTAAACCTCTATAATCTTTGAATACAATGAAAAAAGCTGAAATTAAAAATCTAAGCGCAGAAGATATTCAAGCTAAATTGACTGAAGCTAAAGCTGAGTTCTCTAAAATGAAATTAGCTCACAAAATCAGTCCTCTTGAAAATCCAATTCAAATCAGAGATTTGAGAAAGACAATCGCAAGACTAAATACAGAGTTAACCACTAAACAACAATAAGATTTTCATACATTATGGAAAGAAACTTAAGAAAAGAAAGAATCGGAATAGTTTCCAGCAATAAAATGGAAAAGACCATTGTTGTAAGTGAGACTACTAGAGTGAAACACCCGATGTACGGTAAATTCGTATTAAAAACGAAAAAATATACTGCACACGACGAAAACAACGAATGCACAGAAGGAGATACAGTTCTTATCCAAGAAACTAGACCAATGAGCAAGAGTAAAAGATGGAGATTAGTAAGAATCATTGAAAAAGCTAAGTAATGTTACAAACAGAATCAAGATTAAAAGTTGCTGATAACACAGGTGCTAAAGAAGTATTGGTTATCAGAGTTCTGGGAGGAACCAGAAGAAGATATGCTTCAGTTGGTGATAAAATCGTAGTTACGATCAAAGATTCTACACCATCAGGAAATGCTAAAAAAGGTCAGGTATCTAAAGCTGTAGTAGTAAGAACTAAAAAAGCAGTTAGAAGAAAAGATGGATCATACATCAAATTCGAAGATAACGCTTGTGTATTACTAAACGCAGCAGGAGAAATGAGAGGAACACGTGTTTTCGGACCTGTGGCTCGTGAGTTGAGAGACAAAGAATATATGAAAATCATTTCATTAGCTCCTGAAGTACTTTAATTTTAAAAATTTTTAAAAGAAAATGTCAAAGTTAAAAATAAAAAGAGGAGATAACGTAATCATTACTACTGGTAAGAAAGATATCAAAGGTAAGACTGGTGAAGTTATTGAAGTGATCAAAAAAGAAGGTAGAGACCCTAGAGTAATTGTTGCAGGACTTAACATCATTAAGAAACACGTTAAGCCTTCAGCTTCAAATCCTCAAGGAGGAATCGTTGAAAGAGAAGCTTCTATTCATATCTCAAATGTAGCTTTAGTTGGTAAAGACGGTAAAGCTGTAAAAGTAGGTTACAAAACTGAAGGAGATAAGAAGGTAAGAATCAACAAAAAAACGGGTGAAACTTTATAATTTTAAATAACACATGGAATATATAGCAAGACCCAAGAAAGCATATAAAGAAACAATTGTTCCTGCAATGATGGAAGAATTTGGGTACAAATCTGTAATGCAGGTGCCTAAATTGGAAAAAATCATCTTATCTCAAGGATTAGGTGATGCTACTGCAGACAAAAAGATCATTGATTATGCTGTAGAAGAACTTACAAACATTACTGGTCAAAAGGCCGTAGGTACTATCTCTAAGAAAGACGAAGCTGCTTTCAAATTGAGAAAAGGAATGCCTGTAGGAGCTAAAGTTACTTTAAGAGCGAATAAAATGTATGAGTTCTTAGACAGACTTACTTCTTCTGCTTTACCACGTATTAGAGATTTTTCTGGTATCAAAGCTGATGGTTTCGATGGTAGAGGTAATTATAACTTAGGTATTACTGAGCAAATTATCTTCCCTGAGATCGTAATCGACAAAGTGAAAAAAATCCAAGGGATGGACATCACTTTCGTTACAACTGCGAAAACAGATAAAGAAGCGAAAGCATTATTAACTCACTTCGGTTTACCATTTAAAAAGAACTAAGAAATGGCTAAAGAATCAATGAAAGCGCGTGAGCGCAAAAGAGAAGCACTAGTTGCTAAATACGCTGACAAAAGAAAAGCTTTAAAAGAAGCTGGTGATTATGAAGCACTTCAGAAATTACCTAAAAATGCTTCTCCTGTAAGATTACACAACAGATGTAAACTAACAGGTAGACCAAGAGGATACATGAGAACGTTCGGAATTTCCAGAGTAACTTTCAGAGAAATGGCAAACAACGGTCTTATCCCAGGAGTTAAAAAGGCTAGTTGGTAATCATTAATCAATAATCGGGACAATTAAGTTGTCTGGATACTAAAGAAAAAAATATCAGACCTAAGATTTCTGAAGTCTGATATTTTACTCTTCAAGTCCTTTCAATACTGATTGTTCTTCAACCAATAATTTAAAATAGAAAAATGGTAACAGATCCAATTTCAGATTTCCTAACCAGAGTAAGGAACGCACAAAGCGCAGGCCACAAAGTGGTGGAAATTCCTGCATCGAAAATCAAAAAGGAGATTACGAAAATCTTATTTGATCAAGGGTATATCTTAAACTTCAAGTTTGAAGATAACGCTGTTCAAGGGACTATCAAAATCGCTTTAAAGTATGACAAGCAAACTAACAAACCAGCTATTAAATCTATCCAGAGAGCTTCAAGACCAGGTTTGAGACAGTACAAAGGTTCTGCTGAACTTCCACGAGTATTGAACGGTTTGGGTGTAGCTATTATCTCTACTTCAAGAGGAGTAATGACAGATAAGAAAGCTAGAGAAGAGAAAGTAGGCGGTGAAGTAATCTGCTATGTTTATTAATTTTTAATCAAAGGAAAATGTCAAGAATTGGTAAAGCAATTATAACAATTCCTGCTGGAGTTACCATCACTGAAAATAACAGTGTAGTAACTGTAAAAGGTCCTAAAGGAGAACTTACTCAGGAACTTACAGAAGGAATTACTTTAGAACAAAAAGATGGAGAACTGAATGTAAACAGACCATCTGATTCTAAACAACACAGAGCGCTTCACGGTTTATACAGAGCGTTAATCAACAACATGATTGTTGGTGTATCTGCAGGTTTCGAAAAGAAACTAGAACTTGTAGGGGTAGGATATAGAGCATCTCACTCAGGTCAAAAACTTGAGTTGGCTTTAGGATTCTCTCACGGTATTACATTAGAGCTTCCTAGCGAAGTTAAAATTGATACATTGACTGAAAAAGGTAAAAACCCAATTATTACTTTAACGTCTTTCGACAAGCAACTTCTTGGAATGGTGGCTGCGAAGATCCGTTCATTCAGAAAACCTGAACCATACAAAGGAAAAGGTGTAAGATTCGTAGGTGAAAATGTTAGACGTAAAGCTGGTAAATCTGCTTAATAAATTATAAGAAAATGGCATTAAGTAAATTAGAAAAAAGAATAAGAATCAAAAGAAGAGTAAGAGGAAAAATCTCTGGATCTTCTGAATTGCCAAGATTATCGGTATATAAGAGTAATAAGGAAATTTACGCTCAGTTAATCGACGATAAAGATGGTAAAACTTTAGTAGCTGCTTCTTCAAGAGAGAAAGGAGTAGACGCTAATGGAACTAAAATTGAAGTTTCTGCTGCTGTTGGTAAAGCTATCGCTGCTAAAGCTATCGCTGCAGGAATTGAAAATATTGTGTTTGATAGAAACGGTTTCGTATACCATGGAAGAGTGAAAGCTCTAGCTGATGGTGCGAGAGAAGGTGGACTTAAATTCTAATCATTAAATTTCGGAAAATATGTTAGGACTAGATAATATAGAAAGAGTAAAACCGGGAGGATTAGAATTAAAAGATCGTCTCGTAGCTGTAAACAGAGTAACAAAAGTAACTAAAGGGGGTAGAGCTTTCGGCTTTTCTGCTATTGTAGTTGTTGGAAATGAAGATGGAATTATTGGTTACGGTTTAGGAAAATCTAAGGAAGTTGCTTCTGCAATTGCTAAAGCAGTTGAAGATGCTAAGAAAAACCTTGTGAAAGTTCCTGTAATGAACCACACTATTCCTCACCAAACTACTGCTAGATACGGTGGTGCAGATATCTTCTTAAGACCTGCTTCTCACGGTACAGGACTTATCGCCGGTGGTGCGGTAAGAGCGGTATTGGAATCTGCTGGTATTCACGATATCCTTTCAAAATCTAAAGGATCTTCTAACCCTCACAACGTGGTGAAAGCTACTTTCAAAGCATTGTTAGACATCAGAAGACCTGAGGAAATTGCAAGAATGAGAGGAGTTTCTTTAACTAAAGTGTTTAACGGTTAATATAAAAACAATGGCAACAATTAAAGTAAAGCAAGTAAGAAGCGCTATTGGAAGAACGAAAACCCAAAAGAGAACGCTTGAAGCATTAGGATTTAAGAAACTTCACCAAGTTGTAGAGCACGAAGCTACGCCTTCTATTTTAGGAATGATAGCTGCAGTTAGTCATTTACTTGAAGTTCAAAAATAATTTTAAAAAGAAATTAAAATGAATTTAAACAACATAAAACCTGCTGCAGGTTCTACTTTTAATTCAAAAAGAATTGGTAGAGGACAAGGTAGTGGAAAAGGAGGTACTTCTACAAAAGGACACAAAGGTCAGAAATCTAGAGCTGGTTATTCTCAGAAGATCGGTTTCGAAGGTGGACAGATGCCTTTACAAAGAAGATTACCGAAATTTGGTTTCAAAAATGTAAACAGAAAAGAATATAGAGCTATTAACCTGGACTCTATCCAAACTTTAATAGAAAATAAATCTATCACTGGAGATATTACTAAAGAAGTTTTGGTAGCAAACGGTTTAGCTACTAAAAACGAAATAGTGAAAATTATGGGTAGAGGAGAATTGAAATCTGCGGTTTCAATCTCTGCTGACAAATTCACTAAATCTGCTGAAGAGCTTATTGCTAAGGCAGGTGGAAAAGCAATTACATTATAATAGTAACTAATGAAAGAATTTATACAAACCCTCAAAAATATTTGGAGCCTAAAGGAATTAAGAGATAAAATTCTTTTTACGTTAGGTATTATCCTTGTGTATAGATTCGCATCTTATATCTCTCTACCTGCAATTAACCTTGCACAAGTAGGAGATCTCTTAGAGCATTATAAAAGTCAAGGCGGTAACAAGCAAGGAGCAGGTCTCCTTGGCTTGCTTTCGTCGTTTACAGGGGGGGCTTTCAGCCACGCTTCTGTTATGGCACTTGGTATAATGCCTTATATTTCAGCTTCTATTATTGTTCAGTTGATGGGGATGGCTATTCCTTATCTTCAGAAACTTCAGAAAGATGGAGAGTCAGGTAGAAATACATTGAATCAAATTACAAGATGGTTAACAATCGGTGTGTGTTTAGTACAAGCACCTTCTTATTTAACTTCTATTACTCAATTATTTTTACCATATGCTCAGTTCCAGTCTGCATACTATGTAGAGCCAAATTCTATCATGTTCTGGTTACCAAGTATTGTTATTTTGGTTGCCGGTTCAGTATTTGCAATGTGGCTAGGTGAGAAAATTACCGATAAAGGAATAGGAAATGGTATTTCTATCCTTATTATGGTAGGTATCTTATCTAGACTTCCAGAAGCATTTGTTCAGGAAATGGCCGTGCAGAACGGAAAAGGAGGGATGGGATCTATTATGATCCTTATTGAGGTGATATTCTGGATGTTGGTTGTTCTTTTAGCAGTAGTGTTATCTGTTGCTGTGAGAAAGATTCCAATTCAATATGTAAGCAGAGCACAAGCAAGAGGAGGTGTAAATAAAAATCTTATGCAGGGAGCAAGACAGTGGATCCCATTGAAAGTTAACGCTGCCGGAGTTATGCCAATTATCTTTGCTCAGGCATTGATGTTTGTTCCAGGTTTATTAACTAAATTTGATGAATCCAATACTTTTCTTGCAGGTTTCAAGAATGTTTTTAGCTGGCAGTACAATGTATTGTTTGCATTACTGATTATAATCTTTTCATTTTTCTATACTGCAATTACAATTCCGGTGAACCAAATGGCCGATGATTTAAAGAGAAACGGAGGTTTGGTACCGAAAGTAAGACCAGGAAAAGAGACGGCTGATTATTTAGATGATATTTTATCTAAAATTACCTTGCCAGGTGCAATATTTTTATCTATCTTTGCAATCCTTCCGGCAATTGTACACGGAAGCTTAGTTCAGACAGATGCGTTCGCCCTATTTTTCGGGGGAACGTCACTATTGATTATGGTTGGAGTTATTTTAGATACTGTTCAACAGATTAATACATATCTGCTGAACCATCATTATGATGGCTTAATGCAGTCTAAATTATCAAGAACGACTGGATATTAATTTATGGCGAAACAAAAACATATTGAACAAGACGGCGTAATAACGGAAGCACTTTCGAACGCTCAGTTCCGTGTAGAGCTAGAAAATGGGCATATACTTATAGCTCATATTTCTGGTAAAATGAGAATGCATTATATTAAACTTTTACCTGGAGATAAGGTAAAACTAGAAATGTCTCCCTATGATTTGACAAAAGGGAGAATTACTTTTAGATATTAAACAAACGCCAAATGGAGTCTTCGGGTTTCCATTTGGCTATTGTTAAAAAATAAATACTATCAAATGAAAGTTAGAGCATCAATTAAGAAAAGAAGCGCTGATTGCAAAATTGTACGCAGAAAAGGTGTACTTTTTGTGATCAACAAGAAGAACCCAAAATTTAAACAAAGACAAGGCTAATATTAAATTATGGCGAGAATTGCAGGTATTGATTTACCAAAAAACAAAAGAGGCGTTATCGGTTTAACTTATATTTATGGGGTGGGAAGAAGTACTTCTTCTGAAATCCTTAAAGCTGCCGGTATCAGCGAAGACAAGAAAGTCAACGAATGGAATGACGATGAATTGGCTGCAATTAGAACTTATATCTCTGAAAACATTAAAGTAGAAGGAGAATTACGTTCTGAAGTGCAATTGAACATCAAGAGATTGATGGACATAGGATGCCAACGAGGAATACGTCACAGACTAGGACTACCTTTAAGAGGCCAGAGAACGAAAAACAACTCTAGAACCCGTAAAGGAAAGAGAAAAACTGTTGCTAACAAGAAAAAAGCTAGTAAATAATCGTTAGGAATTATGGCAAAACAAACTAAAGTAGTTAAGAAAAGAAAAGTAAAAGTTGAAGCTATTGGTGAAGCGCATATTCAGGCTTCTTTCAATAACATCATCATTTCTTTAACAAATAAAAGCGGAGAAGTTATCTCTTGGGCATCTGCCGGTAAAATGGGATTCAGAGGTTCTAAAAAGAATACTCCATTTGCTGCTCAAATGGCAGCAGAAAATTGCTCTAATGTTGCTCATGAAGCTGGATTAAGAAGAGTAAAGGTGTTTGTGAAAGGTCCTGGGGCAGGTAGAGAATCTGCAATCAGAACTATTCACAATTCAGGAATTGAAGTTAGCGAAATCATTGATGTGACTCCAATGCCGCACAATGGATGTAGACCACCAAAAAGAAGAAGAGTTTAATTTTTAGAATTTACCCATTATGGCAAGATATATTGGACCTAAAACTAAGATTGCTAGAAAGTTTGGTGCTGCAATCTACGGAGATGATAAAAACTTCGAGAAAAGAAAAAACCAACCGCCAGGACAACACGGTCCTAACAAAAGAAGAGGTGCTAAGAAATCAGAATATGCAGTTCAGTTAGCTGAAAAACAAAAAGCTAAATATACTTATGGTATTTTAGAAAGACAGTTTGCAAACTTATTCGATAAAGCACACAGAAGTAAAGGTGTAACAGGTGAAGTTCTATTACAACTTTGCGAATCTAGATTGGATAACGTAGTATACAGATTAGGTTTTGCTAAAACCAGAGCTGGTGCTAGACAATTGGTTTCTCACAGACACATCACTGTGAATGGAGAACTGGTAAACATTCCATCTTATTTGCTTAAAGCTGGTGATGTAATTGCAGTAAGAGAAAAGTCTAAGTCTCTTGAAGTAGTTACTGATGCATTAGCTTATAAAGCAAACTATGAGTGGTTACAATTCAACGATGAGAAGAAAGAAGGTACTTTCGTATCTGCGCCTGAAAGAATCCAGATTCCGGAGGAGATCAAGGAACAGCTTATCGTCGAACTTTACTCTAAATAATTTTTTAATCAAATTTTTGCTCAACCCAATAATATGGCAATTTTACAATTCATAAAACCCGATAAAGTAATTTTACTTAACTCTGATGAATTTAAAGGTCAATTTGAATTCAGACCTTTAGAACCAGGTTTCGGGCTTACAATAGGTAATGCTTTGAGAAGAGTGTTGCTTTCTTCTCTGGAAGGATATGCTATTTCATCTATCAAAATAGAAGGTGTAGAGCACGAATTTTCAACTATTCCAGGAGTAATCGAAGATGTTACCGAAATTATTCTTAACCTTAAGCAGGTAAGATTAAAATCTATAGCGGAAAACCAGTCCAACGAGCAGGTTGTTGCTAAGGTTTCTGGTCAAACGATTATTACTGCTGGAGATTTAGGTAAATCAATCAACGGATTTGAGATCTTGAATCCTGAGTTGGTGATTTGCAACCTGAACAGTGATGTAACTTTCGAAATTACTTTCAATATAGAAAAGGGTAGAGGGTATGTTCCTTCTGAACAAAATAAGTCAAACAATGCACCTGTAGGTACTATTGCTATTGACTCTATTTTCACTCCAATTAAGAAAGTGCAGTACAGTATTGAAAATTATCGTGTAGAGCAAAAAACAGACTACGAAAAACTTGTATTAGATATAGAAACTGATGGTTCCATCAGTCCTCAAAATGCTTTGACAGAAGCTTCTAAGATATTAATTTATCACTTCATGTTGTTCTCTGATGAGAGAATCACGCTTGAAACAGAAGCTGTAAAAGCATCTATCCAATATGACGAAGAAACTCTTCACACAAGACAACTTCTTAAATCTAAACTAGCAGATATGGATCTTTCAGTAAGAGCTCTGAACTGTTTGAAGGCTGCAGAAGTTGAAACGTTAGGAGAATTAGTTTCTTACAGTAAGTCTGATTTGATGAAATTCAGAAATTTTGGTAAAAAATCTTTGACAGAACTAGAAGAATTAGTGCATTCAAAAGGTCTTAACTTCGGTTTCGACGTTGCAAAATATAAGTTAGACGCTGATAAATAATTAATAATGAGACACGGTAAAAAATTCAATCACTTAGGAAGGACAGCTTCTCACAGAAGTGCGTTACTTTCTAATATGGCTTGTTCTCTAATTGAGCATAAAAGAATCAACACTACTGTTGCTAAAGCTAAAGCTTTAAGAGTATATGTTGAGCCCCTATTAACAAAAGCAAAAGAAGATACTACACATAATAGAAGAACTGTATTTTCATATCTTCAAAATAAAGAAGCTGTTACTGAATTATTCAGAACTGTAGCACCTAAAATCGCTGAAAGAAATGGCGGTTATACAAGAATCATCAAGACTGGTTTCAGACAAGGTGATGCTGCTGATATGGCTCTTATCGAGTTAGTAGACTTCAATGAGCTTTACAATCCTAATGCTGAAGAGAAAAAAGCTACAAGAAGAAGCAGAAGATCTACAACTGCTAAAAAAGCAGAAACTGTAGTTGCTGATGCTCCTGTAGTAGAAGAAAAAGTTGAAGAGCCTAAGGCTGAAGCAGCTGATTCTACAGAGGAAAAGACTGAAGAATAATATTCATTCAGATATAAATAAAAACCGTTCAGGACTCTGAACGGTTTTTTTATTTTTATATTTTGGTTCTTACTAATTCGATCACATTGTTTCCTTGCTCAAGGTGCAGGCTATCTCCTTTTACCCTTGCAGTCATGTCGTCTTTTTTATAGACTGTTTCCCCATCTTTAGTTTCTTCTTTAGGAAGGGTAAACGTCTTTTTGTTACTGGTTATTGCGACAGTATTCTCTTTTGGATCATTTTTGAAAACTACTTTTACCAAGGATCCATCGGTTGCCTTATATACAAAATCTGTTTTTTCAATTCTTTTACCGTTTACGTTTATAATGGATGAACTTGCCGAAGCTGAATCTATCTTTCCATTTTGATCAGATACTGCTGATACTGAACTATCAGTTTTAATGATGTTTTTATTGCCATCGGTTGATTTTTTACAGCCTACTACTGCTAAAAGAAATATAGTGTTGAGTAAAATGATCGTTTTTTTCATGATTGATAAAGTTTAATATGAAGTCTTTAATTTTATTCTTTATTTTTACAAAAATCATGCCTTGCCCTATGAAATCTCACTATAAATATTTTCTTCTGATCATTCTGATTATGTCCTTTAATTCAGTGTTTTCTCAAATAAAAAGAAATCAATTTGAAATTAAAGACGGTCATTTTTTTTTGAATGAAAAAGAGTTTATTATCCATTCGGGTGAACTTCATTATCCTAGAGTGCCATCAGAGTACTGGAAACACCGTCTTCAGATGATGAAAGCAATGGGGCTAAACACGGTTACTACCTATGTATTTTGGAATTATCATGAAGAAGCTCCTGGAAAGTGGAATTTCTCTGGAGAAAAAGATCTGAAAAAATTTATAAAAACAGCACAGGAAGTTGGATTGTATGTGATTATACGTCCTGGACCTTACGTGTGTGCAGAGTGGGAATTTGGAGGATATCCATGGTGGTTGCAAAAGGATAAAAATTTAGAAATAAGGACCTATAACCAGCCCTTTTTGAAAGAGTGCGAAAAATATATTAATCAACTGGCAAAGCAGATCATTCCTTTGCAGATCAATAATGGCGGACCTGTTATAATGGTTCAGGCAGAAAATGAGTTTGGCTCCTATGTTGCCCAAAGAAAAGACATACCATTGGAGCAGCATCGAAGATACAGCCATGAAATTAAAAATATGTTGATTAAATCGGGCATTTCTGTCCCATTCTTTACCTCGGACGGAAGCTCCCTTTTTGAGGGCGGAGCGATAGAAGGTGCATTACCGACGGCCAACGGGGAAGATAATATTGAGACCCTTAAAGAGAAAGTGAATGCATATAACGGAAATAAAGGACCGTATATGGTAGCTGAATATTATCCGGGATGGCTTGACCACTGGGCCGAACCTTTTGTGAAAGTTCCTGTAGAAGATGTAGTAAAACAAACTGAGTTATACATCAAGAATGGAGTGTCATTTAATTATTATATGATTCATGGAGGAACCAATTTCGGATTTACCAGTGGTGCTAATTATGATAAGAACCACGACATTCAACCGGATATTACAAGCTATGATTATGACGCTCCGATAAGCGAAGCAGGATGGGAAACTCCAAAGTATACAGCACTACGTACTATATTTCAAAAACTGAATCCAAAAAAGCTTCCTGAAGTACCCGCCAGGGAAAGGGTTATTACATTCTCACATGTGAAATTTTCTAAAACTCTTTCTATTTTTGATTTAGTACAGGGACAGAAATTTATATCAGCAGAAAGACCCTATACATTTGAAGAACTGAATCAAGGTAACGGCTACGTTCTTTACTGGATAAAATTTGATAAGGATCATAAAGGGAAACTTGAAATAAAAGGGTTGAGAGATTATGCAAATATTTATATTGATAAGGTTTGGAAAGGTGAATTGAACAGATACTATAAAAAATATGATCTTGATATCTCAATCAAAGCCGGGGAGACTTTGGATATCCTTGTTGAAAATATGGGACGGATCAATTACGGAGCTGAAATTGTACATAACCTTAAGGGAATAATAAGTCCTGTTGAAATCAATGGAGATCCTGTTAAAGGTCTATGGAAAATGTATTCGCTTCCTTTTGATAAGATACCTGAACTAAAAAATAAGTCGAAAGATATTCCTGAAAGGAGCCCTGTAATAAAAGAAGCAAAATTTCAACTCAAAGAAAAAGGAGATACTTTTCTTGATATGAGAAATTTCGGAAAAGGAATTGTGTTTGTGAATGGAAAAAATGTAGGGAGATACTGGAGCAAGGTAGGTCCCCAGCTTACATTGTATGTTCCTGGTGTATGGTTGAAAAAAGGAGAAAACACTATTCAGGTTTTTGAGCAGATTAATGATAAAAACATATCAGAAATTAACAGTGTAAGTACACCAGTTCTAGATGAATTGATTAAATAATCAAAAAAATATTATTTTAAATTAAGTGATATGATATCAGTCGTTAACTGAAAGAAATTGATTAACTTTAAAAGAAGAAAAACTAAATAAACCAACTCAAATTTAAAGATTACACAAAAGTGTAATTGATTCTGCTTTGTTTTCTGTAGATATTTGTCTCAAATAAGTAAAGGACATGACCATTTCAATAGCCATAGTAGAAGATGAAAAAAACTACAACAATGCGTTGAAGAAGGTCATCAATTATCAGGCTGATATGAAAGTCATTGCCCAGTTCTTTGACGGCAACGATGCACTGCATAATTTACCTCTTATTTCTCCGGACGTTGTGATGATGGATATTCAACTTCAGGATATGCTTGGAATTGAAATCATTGAAAAAGTACGGAAAGATATGCCCGATACCCAGTTTATCATGTGTACAAGCTTCGAAGATGATGAAAAGATCTTTAATTCTCTAAAAGCAGGAGCAATGGGATATCTCATCAAAGGAGAAAGCATGGACAAAATTCTCGCCTCTATTCGTGATGTATACAATGGAGGTGCACCGATGAGCTTTTCTATAGCACGAAGGGTGCTAAATCATTTTGAAAAAAAGACAACCGATGTAAAAGAATTTGATGAATTGACGCATCGGGAAAAAGAAATTCTTGAACTACTTTCACAAGGCTTGTTGTATAAAGAAATTGCAGATCAAAAATGCATAAGCATGGATACGGTAAAAAAGCATGTTGGAAATATCTATCGAAAATTGCATGTAAGCAATAAAGTAGAAGCTATCAATAAATTTAACCACTTTAAAAACTAAAAAACCATGAGAAACTTAGAGAATGAAAGCACAGACTGTGCTGAAAAAAAATTGGACTTAATAAGAGATATTTTACAATTAGATTGCGAGGTAATCAATGATTATTCTACACTGAGTCCACTTGTGAACTTGAAACTTTCAGCAGAACAAACCGGATGTATGAACGAGGGAGCAAATAGAATACTGAAGGAAACTCTTGAAGACTTTAAAATTGAAACCGGATCTTTCAAAAACCTTCCCATAAAATATAAATATATACACTTTATTTTTGTGGATAAAACCTCTTTGATGAGATTCCCTACTATTCAACCGGGAAGTCATAAGCATAATTTATACTATATAATTGTTGTGTGTGATCATGAAGATCTGAATGTTTTTGATTTTATCACTTATGATGCTTATTTAGTAGATAGTGCCGGAATGGCTAAAACAATAGAACTGCCAAATGAAATTTATGCTGAAATGAGAAAAGAGTTTTTGGGAGGAGTAGGAAAGGCTATTAGAGAAAACTCTACGTACAATGCAATTACAGAATATATATCTTTTTCTAATGTTATGTTTGAAACCTTTAGAAATGATTTGTCCGGAAACTTTAAAGAGGTGAATGTGAGGTTAATTGCAATACATAAAAATTGTGATATTAACAGTCAAAATGTTGCAGTATCAAGAGTTTTAAATGATAATAAAAAACAAAGCAGATTATCATTAGCATTTCAAAAGGAAGATCAAGGATTCTATGATATAGGTAATATGCAACCATAATGTACTCTGATTTCCAATTAGCATATTTGATTATTCTTTTTCTTGTTGCTTCTTTTTCGTTGATCCTAAGTATAAGGAATGGAAAGAAGCAACAGGAATTTTTGTGTCTCTACCTCGGATTGACTTTTATTCTTGAATTTTTAATGTACATTGTCCAGATATATTTTAAGACCACCGCGAACTTTGGTTTCTTATACAATGCTTATATTCTATTTTGTACATTATTTTTCCTCATTTATTTTAATCGGGGACAGGATATCGTCCTGGTTAAAATCAATAATGTAATTTTCTTTCTTTTTCTCATTATCTATCTTGGTTTCATTTTAAAAAATTATAAAGAAGTCAATCAGACAATAGGTATTGCTTTTTCGTTAGTATACATACTTTATAGTCTAATTTGGTTCTATGGAAAATTAAAACGTCCAAATACCAGGAGCATCATGCAGGATCCAAAGTTCTGGATTTCCTGTGGGCTATTATTTTGGGGAGTATTTTTTATTTTAAGAATTATACCGCGGTACGTTTTTGATAAAATTGATGATAAAGTATTAATTGCGTCACAGTCATTTTTTTTTATTGTTAATATCATTTTTTATTTCCTTTTTTTAATTTCTTTATCCAAATACACAAAAAAACATAATGACTTCTCTTAATGAATTAAAATTAACCTATGCAATCATTACAGTTGTTATGCTGTTCTTTGTGGTATTTATCATCTTTGTAGTATTAATGTACAATAGGAAGCAGCTTTTGTTTGTAAAAGAAAAACAACTTAAAGAAGCAGAATACCAAAATCAATTGTTACAAAAAGAGCTCGAAAAACAAAAACTGATTGAGCAGGAGCGGGAACGGATCTCACATGATATGCACGATGATCTGGGAGCAGGAATTTCAGCTCTTAAGCTTCAGGCAGAATTTTTAAAACAAAAAGCAGAAAATAGTGATCTAACAAATGATATTGACGAGCTGCTAAAAACATCTGAAGAAATGAATATTTCGATGAGGGAAATGCTTTGGAATTTGAATACAGGAAACGATACGATTGGAAGCTTTACAAGTTACTCAAAAATGTATACTGAAAGCTTCCTGAAAAAAACATCCATCAATTTTATTGTGACAGATCGGGGGATCATTCACAATATGCCGGTTTCCGCTGAAATTAGAAGAAATATGTTTTTGTGCTTAAAAGAATCATTGAATAATGCCTATAAACATAGCAAGGCAAATAAAATATCAATTTCGTTTTCACAAATGGATCGTGAATTTAGTATGGAGATTTCGGATGATGGAATAGGGATGATTGAAGGAAAAAATGAAGGGAATGGTCTTCGAAATATGAAACGCAGGATGAAGGAACTAAATGGAGAATTTGAAATTGTTTCCAAAGAAGATGGAACTGCTTTGATTTTTACAATAGTGATATAACCATCAGACTAATTGCATAATAACCCTTTTGTGTAATTGACTTTAATCTCTTTTAGTGAGAAATTTGATAGAGTAAAATTCACCATCATGAAAACTACAATTAACAACAGTTTTGAAGATTTCAAACAGACACTAAGCAACAACAATAAACTACAGCAGGAATTTAGGGATAATCCTATTCAGGCTGTCAATAGTATTGAAGTAAAAAATCCCAAAGAAACCGATACCTGGATATATAGAATTATCGTCCTGATGTTTGGGCTTGCGATTATTGGTATCATAACAGGATTGATTATATTATCCTTGCACAAGGAAATTACTTTAAACGAGCAGTTAATTACCATTTTTACTGCTATTTCATCAGGAGCGATTGGAGCCCTGGCAGGACTTTTAGCTCCTTCACCTAACAAATAACCTAAAAACTATAATCATGACTAAAATTATCACAAACTACCTATTAGATTGGAACATTAAATCCAGAAGCGGAAAGATCATCTTAAAGTTTAAAGATGCAGGATCTGAAGAAATCATGGAGGATTTAGATTACGAAACTTTCAGTGCATTAGCACATGTACTTGGAAAAGGCAAAGCCAAATATGACCCAACTGATAACTCAATTTATAATGTAATGTGATGAAAAATATATTTTTAACATTGGGAACAGTTCTTTTGTTCACTTCTTGCAGTAACCTGCATAAGGCAACATTGGAAGAACTGAAAAGTACAACCTCAAACTATCAGATGTCGTATGATGCCATGCGAAGAGGAGCCATAGTAAGCATCAAACCAGATGGGAAAATCAACAAAATATTATCGGAGGTGCAACCAGATGCTGCCATTGCCAGAACCACAGATATAACAAGTACGCTCATGGGTAAGCTGAAGTCGGGGGATAGTGTTTCTGCTGAACAAATGACTAAAATTACAGAAAGCCTTTCCAGGCTTGGTGAAAGGACTGCTCCAGTTAATATGCTTAGAGATGCATTATACAGATTGGAAGAACATTGTATTAATTTTGAAGAGCAATGCAAAGGAGAGCTCTATTGGACTAGTTTTAATAATATTGTTAATAATATAACTGAACTTCAGGGCAAAATTTCAGAAACGGCAAAAGAGGAAGCCAATAAAGCAAAAGCCCAGGCTGAAGAAGAAAAAGCTAAAACTTTAAGAACATTAACGCCGGAAGAACGAAAAAAATATGATTTGACACCGTGAAATAAGCAACAAAAATCAGTTGCTATGTCATGCATTTTTAAATTCTCCAAATTACCCTGAAAATTTTGGAGAATTTTATGTTTTTATTACCAAATATTAAAGTCCAGTTTTTTCATACCACTGTTTTTTTCATTAAATTTGTAACTCAAGTATATTAATTAATAATAAACAACTGGAAGCATTTTGCAGATAGTATAAACAGAAAAATTATGAGTTACATTTCTTACATTGAAGCGAGACAAATTTTGGATTCAAGAGGGAATCCTACAATAGAAGTTGATGTATTCACGGAGAATGGTGCAATGGGGCGTGCTGCGGTACCTTCAGGAGCTTCTACGGGAGAGCATGAAGCCGTTGAATTACGTGACGGAGGTTCAGAATATTTGGGGAAAGGTGTCCTTAAAGCCGTTGAAAATGTAAGAGAAGTTATTGCTCCTGAATTAGTAGGGCTTCCGGTTTATGACCAAAACCTTTTAGATCAGATCATGATCGACCTTGATGGGACTAAGAATAAAGGAAATCTTGGAGCAAATGCTATTCTTGGAGTTTCATTAGCAGCAGCAAAAGCAGCAGCAACAGAGTTAAGAATGCCATTATATAAATATGTAGGAGGAGTAAATGCAAATACACTTCCTGTACCTATGATGAACGTAATCAATGGAGGATCTCACTCAGATGCGCCAATTGCTTTCCAGGAATTTATGATCATGCCTGTAAAAGCAGATTCATTTTCCCATGCATTGAGAAAAGGGACTGAAATTTTCCACAGCTTAAAATCTATTCTTCATTCAAGAGGTTTATCTACAGCGGTGGGTGACGAAGGAGGTTTTGCTCCAACGTTTACAGGAACGGAAGATGCTTTGGATACATTACTTCAGGCTATTGAGAAAGCAGGTTACAAACCTGGAGATGATATTATGCTGGCGCTGGACTGTGCTGCATCAGAATTCTATAAAGATGGAATTTACGACTACAGAAAATTCCAGACGGCTGACGCTGCTCAGTTCACAAGCAGTGAGCAGGTTTCTTATCTTGCTGAATTAGCAGCTAAATACCCTATTATCTCTATCGAGGATGGTATGCAGGAAAATGACTGGGAAGGTTGGAAAATGTTAACGGATAAAATCGGAGACAGAGTTCAGCTTGTAGGTGATGACTTATTCGTAACCAATGTTGAGAGACTTGCAAGAGGTGTTAAAGAAGGTATTGCCAATTCAATACTTGTAAAAGTAAACCAGATAGGTTCTCTATCTGAAACGATGGCTGCTGTACAAATGGCTCAGCACAACAAATTTACTTCAGTAATGTCTCACAGATCAGGAGAAACAGAAGATTCTACTATTGCTGATTTAGCAGTAGCTATGAACTGCGGGCAGATCAAAACAGGATCAGCTTCAAGATCAGACAGAATGGCTAAATACAACCAGTTATTGAGAATAGAAGAAGCTCTTGGAGAAACAGCTATTTTCCCAGGATTGGAAGCATTTAAAATTAAAAGATAATTGAAAATATAAATAACGGCGAACGATAATTTGTTTGCTGTTTTTTTATGGAATTTTAGTAAATTTAAAAAAAATAAATAAATAATGTCAGACAACAAAGTTATATTGAATTACGACGGTAATTCATATGAATATCCTATCGTGGATAGTACTATCGGAGACAGAGGGATAGATATTTCAAAACTAAGAGACCAGACGGGTCTTATTACCCTGGATTTAGGGTATAAAAACACCGGAGCTACCATTAGTGATATTACTTACTTAGACGGAGATAAAGGAGAATTATTCTACAGAGGTTATCCAATCGAGCAGATTGCTGAAAAATCTAACTTTACGGAGGTAATGTATCTTTTATTACACGGTGAATTACCTACTCAGGATCAGTACAGTTCTTTCGAAAACAATATCAAAAAATATAACTTCATCGCAGACGAAATGAAAAAGATCATTGATGTTTTTCCTCGTTCTGCTCACCCTATGGGAGTATTATCTTCCCTGACTTCTGCATTAACCGCTTTTAACCCAAAAGCTGTTAACGTAAATTCTAAAGAGGAAATGGACCATGCTGCTGAATTGATGATTGCTAAATTCTCTCATCTTTGTGCATGGACTTACAGAAAAACTCAAGGTTTACCATTAAACCATGGAGATAACAATCTTAACTATGTTGAGAATTTCTATAAAATGGCTTTCAGATTACCAAATGCTGATTTCGAAATCGATCCGGTAGTTGTAGGTGCATTGGATAAGTTATTAATTCTTCACGCTGACCACGAGCAAAACTGTTCTACATCTACTGTAAGAATGGTAGGTTCTGCTCATACAGGTCTTTTTGCTTCTATCTCTGCTGGGGTATCTGCTCTTTGGGGGCCTCTTCACGGTGGCGCTAACCAGGCAGTAATTGAAATGCTTGAATTAATTGAAAAAGATGGAGGAGATGTTTCTAAATATGTTGCAAAAGCAAAAGATAAGAACGATAACTTCCGTTTGATGGGATTCGGACACAGAGTTTACAAAAACTTCGACCCAAGAGCTAAAATCATTAAGAAAGCTGCTGATGATATTCTTAGTGCATTAGGAATCCAGGATAAAGCTCTAGATATTGCAATGCAATTAGAAAGAGTAGCTCTTGAGGATGAATACTTCATTGAAAGAAAATTATATCCAAACGTAGATTTCTATTCAGGAATTATTTACAGAGCGTTAGGAATTCCTACAGAAATGTTCACTGTAATGTTTGCATTAGGAAGACTTCCGGGATGGATTTCTCAGTGGAAAGAAATGAGATTAAAAGGAGATCCTATCGGAAGACCAAGACAGGTATATCAAGGAGCTCAGCAAAGAGACTATATCGATATGGTAAACAGATAATATCTGCTTCAACAATAAAAAAATCCCAAAGTGAGCTTTGGGATTTTTTGTTTCTTATCATATTCTTTGTAGGGTGTAGGAGGAAGAATTATAATAAAGAAATGATGGGATTTTAAAAATCGGATGTTGAAATTTCTTATTTTTACTTGGTGTAAAAAACTAATATACAATGACTTTCGGGGGTAAGTTGCAATTTCGGAAGCTCAAAATATCAGGGAAAGGAAATACAGAAAACTGGCGAGGAGAATAGAACAAGATAAAATAAAACCTGCTATTTTAGCAGGTTTTTGTTTTTTAATTATGGACATACACAATTACCACATGTCCAGATTCTGCAGCTTCCGTCATCATTCCATTCACAGCAGTATCTTGGCTTCGTTGGGCCAGCACCTCCAATAATTGATTTCTGTTGATCTCTTCCTAATTTTTGTGCATTTTTTAGCACTGAAATGTTCTTGTTCATGATTTTGATTTTTTGATGTTGATGATTTAGTTTTAATTTTATATAAAATTATATCACTAATATAGGAGTTTTATTTGTAATATTTACTATTATTTTTCAACAAATGTAGATGATAAACAGTTGTTTATAGATTTTTTTAAAGTTTAACGGGTCTCAGAAATGAATGAGTAGCATTATTCTATTGTAACCAAGAATAAATTCTTCGAGAAACTAATTCAAAAGTTTTCCAGCTAGGGACCTTTACTTATATTTGTACATTGCATAAATCTTTATGAAACTAAATATTAAAAACGAAACGGGGAGGTTAAAATCAGTTGTTCTGGGCCAACCTAATTCTCTGGGACCGGTTCCCACCCTTGAGGAAAGCTATGATGCCAAGTCATACTACTCAATCGAACACAACATATATCCTAAAGAATCGGATATTATTGATGAAATGAATGCTTTTGAAGCAGTACTGAAAAAATACGATGTGGAAGTTTTGCGTCCGAGCATTATCAAAGATTACAATCAGGTTTTTGCAAGAGATGTTGCTTTTGTAATTGATGATAAGATGATTATTTCCAATGTAATTGCTGACAGGGCAGATGAGCAGGAAGCTTACAAAAAAGTTTTTGAGAAAGTGGCCTGGAGAAAAATTATTAATCTCCCGGAAACGGCTCATATTGAAGGTGGAGATGTTATTGTCTGGGATGATTTCCTGTTTATAGGAACTTGCTTTAGCGAAGATTACAGAAATTACAAAACAGCAAGAACCAACGAATACGCCATAGAGATCCTAAAAGAGTACTTTCCCAAAAAGAGGATCATAGACCTCGAGTTAAAAAAGAATGATAAAATTCCTTTCGAGGGTATCCTTCACTTAGATTGTACATTCAATCCTGTTGGAAAGGATAAATGCCTTATCTATAAGAATGGTTTTGTGGACGAAAGCGATTATCGTTTGATTGTTGATATTTTCGGGGAGGAAAATTGTTTCCATTTGACAGATGAAGAGATGTTTGAAATGTTTCCTAATATCTTTTCTATATCTCCTGAAATAGTGGTTTCAGATCAAACATTTACAAGAATGAACAACCATCTGAGAAATGAATGGGGAATGACCGTAGAAGAGATTCCATACCGTGAAATTTCCAAAATGGGCGGACTTTTACGCTGCTCTACAATGCCATTAGTGAGAGAATAATAAAGTAAGAGTGTGAGAGAGTAAAGAGGTTTAATAGCCCAATCTTTCAATTTTTAAATTAAAAAACAATGCAAACTACAGATACAGTATTAATGATTGAACCGATTGCTTTCGGTTATAATGCGGAGACCGCAGAAAATAATTACTTTCAGGTTGAACAGAAAGATTCGGATGTTCAGGCTAAAGCTTTAAGCGAATTCAATGTTTTTGTTGAAAAGTTAAGAAATAAGGGGATCAATGTGATTACAATTAAAGATACCCCAGATCCTCATACTCCGGATTCTATTTTTCCGAATAACTGGGTAAGCTTCCATAATGATGGTAAAGTAGTTTTATACCCTATGTTTGCTTCAAACAGAAGAGTTGAGAGAAGAGAAGATATCCTGGAAACAATAAAAAGTAAAGGTTTTGAAATAACGGAAGTAGATGATTGGTCACTTCCTGAAATCCAGGGACACTTTTTAGAGGGAACAGGAAGCATGATCTTTGACCATGACAATAAAATCGCTTATGGTTCTGTTTCTTTAAGATTGGATGAAAAATTATTCAGAGATTTTTGCGAAAAATATGGTTTCGAACCTATTGTTTTTCATTCTTTTCAGACCGTAGGTTCAGAGAGACTTCCTATTTACCATACCAATGTTATGATGTGTGTAGCTGACAAATTTGTTGTCATTTGCCTGGACTGTATAGATAGCGAGCTTGAAAGAAGCAAGGTTATTGAAACCATCAAAAATTCAGGAAAAGAAATTATTGAGATTTCAGAAGAACAGATGCAGCAATTTGCGGGGAATATGCTTCAGGTCCAGAATAAGGAGGGTCAGAAATTTCTAGTAATGAGCCAGACTGCATATGAATCTTTAACATCAGATCAAGTATCAGCCATTGAAAAATATTGTGAAATTATCTATTCAGATCTAAATACAATAGAAGTAAATGGTGGTGGAAGTGCACGTTGTATGCTGGCAGAGGTTTTCTTGCCTAAGAATTAGATATAAAAGGAAAATAATATATTTGCGCAAAATATAATTAATTGGAATTATCAACCAGTAAAGGTTTACATATTCTTCTAACTTTGGAAACGGAGTTAGAAGATTTGCTATTAGACAGTAATGGTTTTCTTAAATATACCGAAGGAATTTTGGAAAATAAAGAAGTTGAAATCGTGGGAATAACGAATCACATATTTGAAAACCAAAGCTTTACTTCTGCTGTATGCCTTAAAGAATCTCATTTGTGTATTCACACATGGCCTGAGTATAAGCAATTAACATTTGATGTTTTCCTTTGCAATTATCTAAGGGATAACACCGATAAAGTTGAACAAATTGCAGATGAGATTATTCATTACTTTAAAGCCAAAGTCATCCAAAAACACAAGATTTATAGATAAAAAATGGATTATGTTTGTCCCGTCTGCAAAACTGTAAACACACACGAAATTAATTTTCCTGTAAATGAGTACGTGTGCAGATCATGTGCTAATCTTATTAATGTACACAAAAACGCTTCAAGTAGGGTCGTTAAAAAGCCAGTTGAAAATGTTGTGTTGGATATTGGAAGAAAAGGAATAATAAATGATACAGAATATAGTGTTGTAGGAATTATTGTTCGTAAATATGGTTCAAGTATTTATTGGCGTGAGTATTATTTGAAGGATGAAAAGAGGAATGATGCTTTTCTGAGTGAAAGTAATGGGCATTGGATCTTCTTGTTACCTCTGGCTAAAGAGAACTTAAGAACAAAAAGTTCTAAGCAGATTTTTAGGGATCAGAAGACATATAGATGGTATGAAACTACGCAATGTTATATTGATGCAGCAGCTGGTTTTTTTGAAGATGCATTGAACTTTAATTTGGCTACTTATAAAGAATATGTCAATGGTACAGAAATGATTTCTCAAGAACAGTCTGTAAGCGCCACGGAATATTTTGTGGGCAATCATGTTTCTAAGCATACTATAAAAAGAGCATTTAAAATTCCACATCTTCCTAATTATTCAGGAATTGGGATTGTACAGCCATTTTATTTTAATTTAAAACAGGCTATTAATATTCTTTGTATTGTTGCACTCTTAATTTGCCTGTTACAATTGTATGTTTATACTTCACGAAGTAACTATACAGTATTTGAGCAGACGGTAAAGTTTGAAGATGTGAAAAATAAAGAAATGGTTAGCAAAAGCTTTTCTCTTTCCGGAGGTTCAGCTCCTTTGAAAGTAAATTTACATTCAGCTGTAGATAATTCATGGGCGAATGTTCAATTGAGTCTTGTTAATGAAAATACAAACGAAGTTGTTTATACCTCTAAAGATATTGAAGAGTATCATGGATATGAAGATGGTGAAAACTGGAGTGAAGGTAGTACAAGCGAAGAATTTAATCTTTGTGGTATTTCTTCCGGGAAATATCATTTTGTAATTTCAGCTGAAAAACAGGAATCTATTTTAACTAGTACAGCTTCTAATTATTATACCTCCGCGGACGGTAGTGTAAGTTTATCCAGGGAAGCATCTGGAATAATTAATGTGGTGAACAATAATACACGAGAATCAGTGTCATTTGGAGATCTTAATACATTAAGAAAAGATCAATCTGATATAGGTGAACTTGTAAGAAGAACTTTTGGAAATCAAAATCTAGACTCGCTTCTTAGTTTAAATACAACGTTATCAGAGGCTTCACGAAATATAGAGAATAGAGATAATAGTTCTGTGGATATTAAAGCAACCTGGTTACCTGTCTCATTCTGGAACTTTGGAATTGTCCTAACTTTGATGATTATTTTCTTTATCATTTGTTATTGGGGCAGACATCTCTTCAATGTATCCAAATGGAGTGATAGTTCAAATTCACCATATATGCAATCTTAATTATGTCAGTAGTATTTAATTATCTAAAAGAAAATTGGTTCGTCTTCTTAGTAGGGGGGATATTTCTGACTTGGTTTATATACCTTACATATGAAGGAAATCAAGTTTGCGATTGTGAAAAAACAGAAACTTATCGCGATGGAACAACAAGAAGTCATACTTCAAGAGTTGGCTTCTATAGATTTTACCACAAATAAAAATTACATATGGACAAAATTAATTTATTGCCAATAATTAATTCAATTCTTTATTCATTTTTAGGAATAGGGATTTTATTAATCTGCTATCTTATCGTTGAAAAATTAACACCCGAAAGGACATGGCATGAAATTGCTAGAAATCAAAACGTAGCTTTAGCTATTATTTTTGGAGCGATCATCGTTGGAATTTCAATTATCATAAGTGCAGCAATTCATGGATAAGAAGAGGATTCCTCTGGAGTTACTTTTAATGTTTTCAGTGTTTGTTATTGCAACCTGTGGATTAATTTACGAATTGGTTGCTGGGGCATTGGCAAGTTATCTTTTAGGAGATTCTGTAAAGCAATTTTCATTTATTATTGGAGTTTATCTTTTCTCAATGGGGGTTGGATCCTATTTTGCAAAATTCATAAAAGGAAATCTTATTGATAAATTTATTGAAATAGAAATTCTTGTTGGAATAATCGGGGGGATAAGCTCTGTTATTTTATTTACATTATTCAATGCTTTAGCTCATTTCGAGAGTGTTTTGTACTTGTTTGTCTTTTTTACCGGAACGCTTGTGGGTGTGGAAATCCCTCTTCTGATGAATATTCTAAAAGATAGAATTGGTTTTAAGGATTTAGTTTCCAATGTTTTTGCATTTGATTATGTCGGAGCTTTATTAGCATCTATCCTTTTTCCTCTTGTCCTTATTCCAAATTTAGGAATTGTAAAAACCCCTTTATTCTTTGGGTTAATTAATATTTCGATTGCTATCTTTTTATGTTTTTATCTTAAGAAAGAATTATCAAGTCCACTTTCTTTAAGAGTGAAATCAATTGGAGCATTTCTATTATTGTTGGGACTTTTTATATTCTCAGATAGGATTCTGTCTTATTCTGAAGAGAGATTATATGGCGAAAATGTAGTGTATACAAAAAGTTCGCCTTATCAACGGATTGTATTAACAAGGAATAATCGTGAGTTTCGATTATATTTAAATAATAATCTCCAGTTTTCTTCCACAGATGAATACAGATATCATGAAGCATTGGTGCATCCGGTAATGTCAATGGCTAAAAATATCAGCAATGTATTGATATTAGGCGGAGGTGATGGATTTGCAGTTCGGGAAGTGCTAAAATATAAGGATGTTAAAAATATCACTTTAGTAGATTTGGATGGTGAAATGACCAATTTTTTCAAAACTAATGAAACAATGCGCAAACTTAATGATGGCTCTCTATCAAATACCAAAGTAAATGTTATCAATAAAGATGCTTATGTTTGGGCTAAAGAGGGTACAAAGAAATTCAATGTGATTATCGTTGATTTTCCAGACCCGTCAAACTACAGTTTGGGAAAGCTTTATTCACTGCAATTCTATAAAGAATTGGAAAGACTTGCAACAACTGGTACTAAAATTGTAGTGCAGACAACATCTCCTTATTTTGCACCAAAGTCATTTTGGTGTATTGAGAAAACACTCCATCAGATATTTCCTTTTACATCTGCTTATCATGCTTATGTTCCTTCTTTCGGTGAGTGGGGATTCTCTATGGCCTCTTTTGAACCAATAAATAACAAAGTCTACAGAAGAATTCCTAATTTGAGATTTTATGATTATAACTTCTCACAGCTGTCATACTTTAGCAAGGACATGAAAATAAATAATGTGGAAGTTAATAGATTGGATAACCAGATATTAGTTCGATACTTTGATGAAGAGTGGGGGAAAGTACAGTAGGAAAGATTTTCTTAAAACGATGGTTTTTGGGAGTCTTATTTTTCCTTTTTTACAATATTGTGAAAAGAAGGGGAAATCTCTATTGCTTAGAATTACAGGTACTAAACACATTCTTGGACATCAACTTTGGGCTAAAGATTTTCCCGCCTCTACTGAAGAAATACATAAAAAATATCTTATCGTTGGAGGTGGAATATCGGGCCTTTCTGCATGTCGATTTTTAAACAAAAATAACCAGGATGATTATCTGTTAATTGAAATGGAAAATCACTTTGGAGGGAACTCTTCGAATGGTGAAAATAGATATTCAAAATTCCCTTTAGGAGCACACTATCTGCCTTTACCTAATAAGGAGAATAAGGAAATTATTGATTTTTTGCAAGAATGCGGGATCTATGAGGGAGATGATGAAAGTGGAGAGCCAATACTCGATGAATACCAAATGACGTTTCCCCAGCAGGAAAGACTATTTTATAAAAATGCCTGGCAAAATGATATTGTTCCTCAAAAAGGAATTTCTGCTGAAGTCCAACATGAGCTTAATCGGTTTTTTAAACTTATGGATGATTATCGTGAGAAAAAAGATCTAAATAATAAATATTGGTTTGCTATTCCAGTTGAAGATTCCAGTAGGGAAGTTGAGGGGGTAAAATTGGAAAAAATAATTTTCAAAGACTGGCTAAAACACCAGTGTTTTAAATCTGAAGAATTACTATGGGTACTGGATTATTCCTGCAGGGATGACTATGGTTTAGGAATTGATTATGTTTCAGCATGGGCTGGTATTCACTATTTTGCCGGAAGGAAAAATAATTGGAGCAAAAAATATAAGGATCAGGTTTTTACGTGGCCTGAAGGAAACGCCAATCTGGTAAAACATTTTTTTAAATATATAGAAGGAAAACAATTAACGAATCATTTGGTTTTTGACGTAAAGTTAAATAAGAATAATGCTGAGATTTTATCTTTTGATAATGTTCAAAAAAAGACAAAAAAAATAATTGCTGAAAAAGTTCTATTCGCAACGCCACAATTTGTAAATGAGAGAATTTTTATGGATAGAGATACAAAATCTTTCAACTATGTACCTTGGCTTTTAGCAACAATTACCTTGAAAAATGAATTTGGAGGAGATGAAGAATTAGCATGGGATAATGTGATTTATGGATCTGATGGTCTTGGGTATATCTATAATCAGCATCAGAATGTCAATCAGATTATGGGTGAAAAAGTAATCACATACTATAGAAGTTTTTCGACTAATGATTGTAGAAAAGCAAGGAGAAAACTATTTTCTATGGATGAAGATAACCTTAAGAATTTCGTTTTAGATGATCTTAAGAAAGCTCACCCTTTAATTGAAGATTTTATTATTGAGATGCAATTTCATAAAATTGGTCATGCTATGATTGCTCCTGTTCCTGGTCAAATTTTTGGAAAGGCTGAAATGGCTAAGCAGTCTATTGGAAATAGAATATTTTTCGCTCATACTGACCTTTCAGGAATATCTATTTTTGAGGAAGCTTTTTATCAGGGAATCAGAACTGCAGAAAAGATGATATGAAGCAGCCTTGGATTCATAATGCTAAAACAGATGGTTGGTTTATACTTGCACCTCCCTTTTTGATTTTGTTAATCATTTGTGTTTTTCAGAAGGAAATTCTAAATTTAGAAAACGAATATTCTTTTTACACCTGGTTATTCCTGATTGTATTTGTAGATGTAGCTCACGTTTACTCAACCTTATTTAAAACTTATTTTATTAAAAAAGAGGTTCAGCGCAAAAAGCTTTTATATTTGGGGATTCCTTTGTTGAGTTGGATTTTGGGTTTGTTGCTCTATCAATTCGGCAGCCTGACCTTTTGGTCATTTTTGGCTTTGGTTGCTGTTTTTCATTTTATTAGACAGCAATATGGTTTCATGCGAATTTATTCCCGTTTAGAACCAAATATCTGGAGTAAGAAAATAGATGAGGTGGCTATTTACACAGCAACGATTTATCCTATGCTATATTGGATAAAAACACCTAGGGCGTTTACATGGTTTGTTGAAAATGAATTTGTCTGGCTTAGAAGCTTACCAGATTATATAAATCTTATTACAGTCTTATATTTTATTATTTTGTCCGTTTGGATCGTCAAAACTGGTTTTGATATTTTTAAGGCCAGGCAAATGAACATCCCAAAAGTCGCCCTAATTGTAGGGACATATCTTTCCTGGTACTTTGGAATTGTATATTTTAATAATGATTTGATATTCACTTTATTGAATGTATTGTCGCATGGAATTCCATACATCTCCCTGATTTATATTAGAGAAATTAAGCAAAAGGATAATGCCCAATTAAACAAGCTATCCCTGTTTAAATCTGCTTTTGGAATTTATTTATTCATAATAATCATTGTTGCATTCGCTTTTTTTGAAGAATTTTTATGGGAAATATTGGTATGGCGAGAGCACTTTTCAGTAGGCTTCCATTCTTCTTTAAATTGGCTTCACTTTATTGTCCCTTTATTAGTTGTTCCTCAATTAACCCATTACCTATTAGATGGCTTTATTTGGAGAAAACCGAAAAAAGTTAAGTAAATTTGGATCTTACATAAAAATTATGAAGATGCAGAAGTACTTTTTTATGATGCTTGTTTTGTTGGGAGCAAGTCTGAAAGCCCAGCAAAAAACATTTTGTAATCCCATTAATATCGACTACGGATATACGCCTTTTGAATCTTTTTCCCAACAGGGAAAACACCGGGCGACTGCTGATCCGGTTATCGTAAACTTTAAAAACAAACTTTTTTTGTTTTCCACAAACCAAGAAGGTTATTGGTATAGTGATGATATGCTTGACTGGAAATTTGTACAAAGAAAATTTTTACGGGATAAGAAATATATTCATGATCTAAACGCACCTGCAGTTTGGGCCATGAAAGATACTTTATATGTTTTCGGCTCGACCTGGGAACAGGACTTTCCGATCTGGAAAAGTACAAATCCCACGAAAGATGATTGGAAAATTGCTGTAGATACTTTAAAAGTCGGAGCCTGGGATCCTGCCTTTCATTATGACGAAGACAAAAATAAACTCTACCTGTATTGGGGTTCAAGTAATGAATGGCCCTTGCTTGGAACAGAAGTAAAAGTAAAGACATTACAATCTGAAGGATTTGTAAAACCTATATTGCGATTAAAGCCGGAGGATCATGGCTGGGAACGTTTTGGAGAGTATAATGATAATGTATTTTTACAGCCTTTTGTTGAGGGTGCATGGATGACGAAACATAATAACAAATATTATATGCAGTACGGAGCTCCAGCTACTGAATTCAGTGGATATTCTGATGGAGTGTATGTGAGTAAAAACCCTTTAGAAGGTTTCGAATATCAACAGCATAATCCCTTTTCATACAAACCAGGTGGTTTTGCAAGAGGTGCCGGACATGGAGCAACCTTCGAAGACAATTATAAAAACTGGTGGCATGTTTCAACAATTTTTATTTCCACAAAAAATAATTTTGAGAGAAGACTGGGGATCTGGCCTGCAGGTTTCGATAAAGATGATGTAATGTATTGTGATACATCCTATGGAGATTACCCTACTTATCTTCCACAATATGCGCAGGGAAAAGATTTCTCCAAAGGTCTTTTTGCAGGTTGGATGCTGTTGAATTATAATAAGCCTGTCCAGGTTTCTTCGACATTAGGAGGATATCATTCAAACTATGCTGTTGATGAAGATATAAAGACCTACTGGAGTGCTAAAACAGGTAATTCTGGTGAGTGGTTTCAGACGGATCTTGGCGAAGTTTCCACGATCAATGCAATTCAGATCAATTATGCTGATCAGGACGTGGAATTCTTAGGGAAAACTTTAGGGAAGATGCATCAATACAAAATCTATGGATCCAATGATGGGAAAAAATGGACTGTTATTGTGGATAAAAGTAAAAACACAAAGGATGTTCCTCACGATTATGTGGAGCTGGAAAAACCGGCAAAAGCAAGATTCCTTAAAATGGAAAACCTTAAAATGCCTACCGGAAAATTTGCATTAAGTGGCTTCAGGGTATTTGGAAAAGGAGCGGGACAAAAACCTCCAAAAGTTCAGAACTTTGTTCCTTTGCGGGCTGATGCAAAGAAATATGGAGAAAGACGAAGTATCTGGATGAAATGGCAGCAAAACCAGGATGCCGATGGGTATGTAATATATTGGGGTAAGTCGCCGGATAAATTATACGGAAGCATCATGGTATATGGAAAGAATGAGTATTTCTTTACTGGAGCAGACAGAACGGATGCGTATTATTTTCAGATAGAAGCTTTCAACGCTAATGGAATCTCGGAAAGAACAGAAGTAATGAAATCAGAATAAAAAAACTCACTGAGAAATCAGTGAGTTTGGCAAAAATAATTGATATGAAGAATGAATGTTTTTATCGGGTTCTGTTTTTAATATCATCTGAGGCGCTTTCAATATCCCTTACCTTTTTTATTTTTTGATTTCCGAAATTGTAAGTGATGCTTAAAGTCATTCCTCTTCTGTACTGATCATTTCTGATGTAATTATAATTTCCGTTTGGCTGATAATCTTCTATTTCTACGATATTGGTTCTTAGAACATCATTCACATTAAGAGCAAAGGTCCAGTCGTTCCAGTTTTTCTTTATACTTAAATCAAGACTCATCAGGTTTTTCAGCATTCCAAGCTCTATTTGTTGTTTGTCAATAAAGAAATAATTAACTCCTAAAAACCAGGTTTTTTTCTTATCTAGACGAATGGTGTTATTACTCGTGATTACAATGCTTGTCGATTTTACAGTATTAGTATAAACCAATGGCTTTCCGTCCTTATCAACAAAAGTGTCTCCTGTAGTTGGATCTTCAGCCAAAGAACCATTGTTGATATTGTGCTGAACACCGGCATTAAAATTCAGGGTCAAGTATTGTTTAAAGAAATTTTTCTGAATTCCTACCATGGCAGACATTTCCTGCTTGTCTCCAAAATTTGTTCTGATGTAACGCAGTACATTTTGAGTGCCTATTTTTCCATCCGCAGATTTTATAAAGCCTTGTAAAGGAACCTGTGTGATCTGATCTTTAAAATAAGAGTGGTTTAAAATCAGGAAATAAGAGTTTTTATACATGTAAGTCAATTCCTGATTGTATGTTGATGAAGCTTTTACAAAGGGATTGTTTTGTGTGTAGTTAAACTCTGTAATGTAATTTCTTATCGGGTTTAATTCCCAGAAGCTTGGTCTTCTCATTCTGCTTGAAAATGAATAGGAAATATTATTCTTATCATTGATAGCATAATTGAAGCTGAGGTACGGCAGGAAATTATTATAATTTCTCTCAATTCTCTGATGTTTTTGGCTTTCTATTATATTGGTAGGACTATCTGCTGTTCCCAGGCTGTTTGTAATTTCATATCGGGCACCAACCTTTCCTGAAAATTTATCTGAAAACTTTTTTTCAAGAGTGAGATACACTCCATAGATATTTTCATCATATATAAAATGGTTGAAATCCGGTGCTGGCTGTGGATTGTTGTTATAATTACCATCCTTATCTATAAACTGATATGTAAAGTTCTTTGTATCATTATCAGTTTTGGTTTTATTGAAATTTCCACCTAAAGAGAGGGTAAAGTCGTTCTTAAATTTCTGAATATAATCTACAGTACCTGAAAAATTCTTAATGACCTGCGGAGTATTTTGTGTGATTGTTTTTCCTGGTCTGGAATAACCGTTACCGTTTTCATCCGGAATCATGGTGTTATTTTTTGAAAACTGAAACCTTTTGTAAATAAGATATGCGGCATTTGCATTAAATTTACTTCCAAGGGAGTCCAGTTTTAGCTCATAGTTTAAATTCACAGAGTTATTGTAGTTTCTGGAATCTTCTCTGTTTTTAGTCCATGTATGCGTTGTTTCTACCACACCCAACGAGTTTGGTTGCGTTAAGGTATTAAATAAATCGATCGTGGAGTTGTAACTTCTGTTAGCCCAGGAATTCCATGATAATGCCAGATTACTTTTTTCGGTCAGTTGATAATCAATATTCAGATAGCCACCAATATTTTTATTTGGATCATCAATATCTCCTACCGATTCATTTTTTAGCTGATCTGTACCATTTCGCAGAATATAAGATTGAGGTTGAATATTTTCTCCCCCGTTGAGATTAGCACTGATTCCTAATTTATCTTTTCTGTAATTAGCAGAAAAACTGGCTGAACTTGCATTGTATTTATTTTGGCTATTGGACATTCTCATATTCCCATTCAATCCGTCGCTCATTTTTTTCTTTAAAACGATATTGATGATTCCATCAGAAGATTCTACCTGGTATTCACTTCCGGGAACCGTAATGACTTCAATTTTCTGGATATTTTCTGCAGGAGTATTTTTAAGGAACTGCACCAGAGACTCAGAGTCCATATTGGTTTTTCGTCCGTTGATATAGATCAGTACATTATTCTTTCCTGCTATTTTTAATGTTTTATCATCTGTAGTTGATAGCAGTGGTGTTTGCTTCAAAAGATCAAATGTTGTATTTCCTTTAGCAACTGGTGAAGCAGCTACATCATATACAAAGCGGTCGCTCTGCTTTTTAAAAATCTGTTTTGTTAGAGTAACTCCTTCGATATTTTTGGTTTTTACCGAATCTGATTTTTTTTCCTGGGCGAGTGCTAATCCGCTGAAAAATAAGGCTGCGATGAGTAGTGGCGTTTTCATGAAATTTATTTTTTTGTAGAGCTTTGGACTCTTATGTATATGATCTAAAGCTGTAATAGGTTAGTTAATTAAGTTCTTGATTTTACAGCATCATTTGCTGATTTTATTTCCCTTGCTTTTTGCAGTTTCTGGTTTCCGAAGTTATAAGTGACCCCGATATTCAATATTCTTGGATAACCAAAATTGGTCACATTATTATAGCTACCATTAGGCTGGACACCGTTGATTTTATTGAAGTTCTGATTAAACACATCATATAATTCTGCTACAAAAGTCCAGTTACCCATGATCTTTTTGACACTCAGGTCGAGACTTTGTCTGATACCCATTTCTCCGATTTCCATTTTACTTTTGCTTGCAAAGAAATAATTGATTCCCAGGAACCAGTCTTTTTTGGCAGATAAGCGGATGGTATTATTAAACTGTGCTGAAAAATTGAAATTTTTCACATCAACGATATACGGGGCAAGAACTTCTGTTTGTCCTGGTATTTGAACAGATGTTGGATCTTCACTTACTGTCCCTGAATACATTACATAAGCTAAATTAACAGAGTAATTGGTTGTCCAGATTTCTTTGATCCATGATTTATTCATTCCGAGAGTGAGACCCAGCTGTTTGTTATTTCCATAATTCGTTCTGATATATCTTAGGAATTTAGTCGTAACCATTTTAGGATTTCCATTTTCATCCAGAATGATCTGACCATTTTTGTCCTTTTCCGGTTTGGTGACTGTTCCTTGTAATGGCACCTGATTCGAAGCATCCTCTACATAGTTAAAGCTTAAATTTGCGTAAAATGCATTCTTAAACATATAGTTAATTTCCTGATTGTAGTGTTTAGAAGCTAATACAAAAGGATTATTCTGAGTATAATTATCCGGTGTAAAGTAAGTTCTTGATGGATTCAGTTCCCAGAATCTTGGTCTTCTGATCCGGCTTGAGAAAGTGTAGCTTATGTTATTATCTGCATTAATTGCATAGTTGATATTAACATACGGCAACAGGTTGTTATAATTTCTGTCGAAGCTGGTTTTTCCCAGAATCTCTCCGCTGCTCTTAGTCATTTCATAGCGGGTTCCTATTTTACCGGACAATTTTTCGTTTAATTTCCTTTCATAAGTGATGTATGCTCCTAAGATGTTTTCCTTGTAAATAAAATAATTTGTTTGATCGTAGTCATTTACAAAACCATTAGCAGTATAAATATCCTGTCTTGTATCGTTATCTGTTTTCGTATTGTTATAGCTTACTCCCATCAACCATGAATCTCCAGATTTTGTTTTTTTAAGGTAGTCGATATTAGCAGCATAATTATTGATGATCTGGGGAACCCATTGTTTAAACGCTCCATATTTGTTATCCTTGTCAGTTACAAATGGAAAGGTTTCGTTAATACTGTATTTATCCCTGTTGAACCACAAATATGAAATATTGGAAGTTAGTTTACTACCTAATGTATCCGTTTTTATTTCATAATTTAAATTGAAAGAATGGTTTCTTCTTTGTGCGTCTTCATCATTTACGGTTCTGTTTTTTAAAACTCCGTTCTGAATATTTGTGATATCTAAGATTGAGTTAAAGCTCTTATTATACCTCATATTATAAGTGAAGCTGAGGTTCTGTTTTTTATCGATTTCATAATCAATATTTACGCTTCCTCCAAAATTTTTGTTTGGATCATCATTAAATCCAAAAGATTCATTTTTAAAGGTGGAATCTCCGTTTGACAACCTGTATTTTTCTCTTTCTGTCCAGCTTCCTGTATTGAAATTGGTATTTACAGCAAATTTATTCTGTCTGAAATTAAAAGAAACTCCGGCTGAAGGATTGTTATAATAACTTTGTTCATTTTGCATTTTCAAAGTTCCATTATAACCATTATTCCTCTTCTTTTTCATCACAATATTGATAACTCCCTCGTTGGATTCAACCTGAAATTCACTGCCAGGGACTGTAATTACCTCAATTTTCTGAATATCCTCTGAAGGCGTATTTTTTAGCATTTCAATTAATGATTCAGAATCCATGTTGGTCTTTTTATTATTGATGTAGATAACAACCTCTGACTTTCCCATAATTTTTAACGATTTTCCGTCAATGCTGGAAATCATAGGAGTTTGTTTTAGCAGATTGAAAGAGTTGGTTCCTTTCGCAATAGGGGATGATGCAACATCATAAATAAAACGGTCGCTTTGTTTTCTGAAGACCTGTTTCTTTAAAGTTATACCCTCTATATTTTTAGTTTTTAAAGTATCAGATTTTTGTTGGGCAAAAATAAATCCGCTGAAAAATAAAGCTGAAATGAGAAGTGGCGTTTTCATGATTTTATTTTTAGTTTGTTAATAGCTTGTATTTGTTATTATTTAACATTACAAAGATATATAATAAATTTAGTATTATGCAATACAAAGTACTTGAAATGTTTTTGATTTATTATTAACTTGTTGATTTTCAGGATGTAAATTTTAAATTAAAAATTTTAAAGATTAAGATTGTTTCAATTATTTAGACAACTTAAGTTCTAAAGTTGTTACATCATAATCGGCAATTAGGAAAAATTAACATAAAAGAGACTTAAAAAAGTTTCTGTCTCAGTTATATTTCGATGTTGATTATTACTCAATTAAAAGTGATATGATAGATATGTATTAGGAATGCAATGTAGATAAATAAAAAAAGGACTGATAAGTCCTTTTTAATATATTGTATATTCAGTGGAAAACCGATTTATTCTCTGTCGAAACGGGCTAATTTTTTGTCTACCCATATTGTGGCAAATGGGAAAAATGCCGAGAGCAGGGCAAAAACAAAATCTTCATCATCCCATTTGAATATTTTTCTCACCGGAAGACAAAGTAAAAGATATATAGTAAAAAAAAGACCATGAATGTTTCCGATGACAATAATAAAAATTGTGGGAAGCAATCCTTCGTCATCGTATCTTTTCCAGATCATGGCAACCCCATAAAGTAAAAAACAGGAAACTGCTTCAGCTACACAGATTTGCTTGAACCATTTAATGATTTTTTCCTGGGGATATTTTGAGAAAAATTTTTCGATGAAATTCATTTCGATTACTTATAATAAATTTTAAAAGAATATTTAATACCATTATACAGAATGGCTCGTTTTGAGAGGACAAATTTACTAGATTTTATAAAGCTCTTAATCTTTTTTTCAAAGTAAGGAATAAACTGCTTATTGTATAGATTTATTATATGATGATCAAAGCTTTCCACTTTTAAAGTATTGTCATTCTCATCTACATATAACATAACTTTAGTAAAAGATTGATTCTTTTGTGAAGAATCTATGTATCCTTTTGGATACATGAAATTTTTGAAAAAAAAGGTATTGAGTAAAATATCAGCTAATTTAGGATCTCCTTTATAGATCCAATTTAAATTATCATTATATTCAAAAATTATAGAAGGATTTTTATTCACATGATCTAAAAGTGATTGTTTTACAATGTCCTCGATAAGATCTTTACCAAATTTTTTTTCTGTAAAGTAATTCATATATCGATGATAACATAAATTACTGGTGTAATGTGCTGGTATGTCGCTTCCGATAAAAGTTCCTCCCCAAATAATATTGTGCTTCTTTAAAGCTTGTTCGAGCTCTTTCTTTGCTGGAAAATCATCTCCACCTGGTGCGATATGGTATATAAAATATTTATTTTCAATTTTTGAATCTTCAACTGCTTTAATTGAATCATTACTACATTGTTCATTATAATATTTTTGCCTTTCCTGAAATCTTTTTATGTATTCTATCTCTTTTTCCTTTCGTAAAGAATCTGCTATTTTAGTAGATGTATCCTGACCAAATAAAAAGGCTTGAGTGAGAAAAATGAAAAAAAAGATATAAAATTTCATATTTGTTACTTATAAAAACTACTACCATCCAAATATTCAAAAACCTCAGGAGGGAGCATAGGCCGCACATTTTTACCTTCCTTGATCATATGGCGAATTTCGGTTGCAGAAATTTCAATGATAGGGGCTTTGATAAAAGAAATATTTTCGTGTTGTACATACTCAGAATCTTTTTTCTCGCCTTCAAAAATTCGTGGATAAACAATAATATGGTGATTCTTTAATAAAGTTTCGGAATTTTTCCATTTATGGAGTCCCTGCAAATTGTCCTCTCCCATAATCAAGCTGAATGAATGATCAGGGTATTTTTCATTGAGATACGTCAGAGTGTCAATAGTATAACTTGGTCTGGGTAAAGAAAACTCCACATTGGAAGCCCTCATGTTCGGGTAATTTTTAATCGCTGCCTGTACCATATCCAGTCGATTATGATCTTTAAGCAATGATTTCTTATCCTTAAAAGGATTTTGAGGACTTACAACAAACCATAATTCTTCCATATTTGAATTTTCCAGAATATAATTCGCAAGAATAAGATGTCCAATATGTATAGGATTGAAAGATCCGAAGAATAAACCGATTTTTTTCATTTTCATTTGCAGGTGTATATGAGATGCAAAGTATAGCGTTAAAGTTGTATTTTATCCTTAGTCCCTAAACTTCACATCCTTTATATTCAGGTAGTGTGTTACATTTCCTTTCCAGTGATTTTCTTCCAGAGTAAATGCGAGATCGAAATGTTTATTTCTGAAGTCTTCAGAGAATTGCCCCAATTTAAAACCAACGCATTCTATATTTCTACCGGTGGATTCCTGTTTAATATAAAATTTCACGTGGTTATTATCTTTCCCCATTGTTTTTATATAACCCGATAATTTCTGGTTTCTTAAAGTGAGGATGGGTTTCATATTATGTGGACCAAAGGGTGCAAGTTTTCTATGGAAATTTATAAACTCGCGGTTGATATCATCAATTTCTATTTCAGAATCTATAATGATCGATGATTCTTTCTGGTGTTCCTGAATCTTTTCAGCGACCACCTTTTCGAATTTTTCCTTAAAGGCCTCGAATTTTGATTTTTCCATTGAAAGTCCCGCTGCAGCATGATGTCCTCCAAATTTCAAAAAGTACTCTGAGCACATATCCAACGCCTCATGAACATCGAAATCAGAAACTGATCTTGCGGAAGCAACCATTTCTCCGTTGTTACCATCTGTAAAAACCAAAGTGGGTTTGTAATAAGTCTCAATGAGTCTGGATGCTACGATTCCAATAACACCTTTATTCCACTCAGGATGGTAAACAATCGTTGTCAGATTGGTTTCCTGTTGAGATTCAATAATTTGATTAAGTGCCGAAAGCGTCGAATTCATATCGAGTTCCCGTCTTTCATCATTAAGTCCCATAATGTCACTTACAATCTGATGCGCATGTTTCAGATTATCTGAAACCATAAGTTCTACAGCTGCTTTTCCATGAGAAATTCTACCGGCAGCATTGATCTTTGGAGCAATTTCAAAAACAATGTTTGAAATTTCAAAATGGGAAAGTTTATCTTCGGGAATTAAGAGTCTTAATCCTAAATTTCTTGTTTTTCGAAGGGTTTTTAAACCCATTTTGGCCAGAACCCTGTTTTCTCCGGTCATTGAGACAATATCTGCAGCAATAGAAATTGCAAGCAAATCGGTTAATTCAAACAACTCCGAATCCGGTATTTTGTAGATTGTATTTAGACCCTGGCATAATTTAAAGCCAACTCCGCACCCTGAAAGCTCTTTGAAAGGATATCTGCAATCACTTCTTTTAGGATCTAATACGGCAACTGCATTAGGAATTTCTTCTCCTGGTAAGTGGTGGTCACAAATAATAAAATCAACGCCTAAATTCTGCGCATAATTAATCATATCAATTGCTTTGATCCCACAATCCAGAGCTATAATCAAAGAAAATCCATTTTCCTTTGCAAAATCTATCCCTTCTGTTGAAATACCGTATCCCTCAGAGTTTCTGTCCGGAATATAATAATCAAGATATTTTTTCTGAACTATTTTGCTGAGGTATAAATACATCAGCGCAACAGCAGTTGTTCCATCTACATCATAATCTCCATAAACCAATATTTTTTCACCATTCTCGATAGCTGTTGCAATACGCTCTACAGCTTTTTGCATATCAGCCATTAAAAACGGACTATGTATATCAGTGAGATTGGGCTTAAAAAATTCTCTTGCCTTTTGATAATTGTCAATTCCTCTAAGAACGAGAAGTTTAGATTCAAAAGTTCCGAAACCAAGTGACGAACTTAATCTGTCTACAACTTCCTCATCGGGTTCAGGTCTGTAAATCCATTTTTGACTCATTTCACAAAAATAGGGAAAATATATTTTAAAAAGGAATGATGAACTGTTAATATAATAATATAAAACAAAGATTTTAAGTGACGTTAAAGACCTTTCAATTCTGATTTGTTATTAATATTTATCGAGTCGCTTTTTAGATGTTCAATAGGTTATTTGGAAAAGTTTTAGAGAAAAGTTAACATTTTTTTGATTTTGTAAATCCAAAGATAATTGATTGTCGTAAATGATATTAAATAACTAAACACTTTAAAAATTAATATTATGAAAAAGACGATTAATGTTTCTAGCCAGGGAGCCACACTGGATACCGGTAGAAGAAATTTCTTAAAACTCGGCGGCATTGGACTTGCCATGGCAGGTCTTGCATTAGTAGGCTGTGATGATAATGATGATTTTCAAATGACAGACGGCCAGGTATTCGACCTTGGTAAAGGCGATGTCGGGGTATTGAATTATGCTTATGCTCTTGAGCAGCTCGAAGCAGATTTCTATACTAAAGTTGTTAACAGTTTTTATTCAGGTATTTCAACCATTGAAAAAGAATTATTTACTGACCTCTATCATCACGAATTAATCCATCGGGATTTCTTTAAAGCTGCAATATCAGGAGTTACTGCTAATGTACTGCCAAAGCTTGAATTTCAATATCCGGGTGTGAATTTTAATAACAGAAGTTCAGTATTAGCTACTGCTAAGGCTTTGGAAGATACAGGTGTTGCTGCGTATAATGCAGCAGGAAAGTATATTACGGATCCTAATTATTTAGTAATTGCAGGGAAAATAGTTTCTGTGGAAGCAAGACATGCTTCTGCGATCAGAAATCTTATCAATCCCGGATCTGCTGATTTTTCAGGGGATGATGTGATTGATGCCAATGGATTGGATGTGGCAAAAGAGCCAAAAGATGTTGTAATGGCTGCAGGAGGATTTATAAAGACACCTTTTACCTGGAAAGAAAGAGGCATTAACTAAATTATTTACTTTTAAAAACGTACTATTATGAACATTCTTAAATTACTAGATAGATTTTCTGATGATAAATTCTTTACAACAGAAGCATCAAGATTAGAGACCATTACAAATCTTTCAGCATTTGGAAAAAAAGCAGCTATTGCTTCGGTTCCTCTGGGCTTAGGAGTCGCAATGTCAACTCCGGCGAAAGCTGAAAACCGAAATACAACACCAGTTACAGGAAGCTTTTTAAAAAGTACTTTAACCGATGCGTTACAACTGGCCCTGACGCTGGAATACTTAGAAAATGAATATTACAGTATTGGACTATCTACAGCAAGTTTAATTCCTAATGCTGACCGTACCGTTTTTATGCAAATCTCTAAACATGAGTCTGCACATGTTGGTTTCTTGAAAAGTACATTAACTTCTTTGGGAGTTACACCCGCATCGAAACCTACTTTTGACTTTACGGCGGGAGGTAATTTTACTCCGTTTACAGATTATAATCAGTTTCTTGTTCTGGCGCAAGCCTTTGAAGATACGGGCGTTAGAGCCTATAAGGGACAGGCAGGAAATGTAATGTCTAATAAAGTAGTATTACAGGCTGCTTTACAAATTCACTCTGTAGAAGCCAGACATGCTTCGCAAGTAAGAAGAATGAGAGGAAATAAAGGGTGGATTGAACTGGCCAACGGAGGAAACATGCCGTCTGCAACAAACCCTGTGTACGCGGGTGAGGATAATACAAATCAAGCCGGATACAATACTTCAACTGCATTTGGAGCTGCAGCAGGTTCTGCTGCTTACGATGAAATTTTAAGTGGTAGTGATGCAACAGCAATTGCATCTTTATTTATTGTGTAGGTGATTTCTTAATATTAGGTGTGGATCCTTTTCTGAAATTTTTCAGAAAAGGATTTTTTTGTTGAAAAAAATCATATATTCGCCGGCCAAAAGGAAAATAAAATTAATATGAAAAGAATTGTTTTAAGCGTATGCTTACTGGGAGCTGTTCACGCATTTCAGGGACAAAAAATTAGTTTAGGAAAAATTACAGATGTTGCTTCTAAAGGAGCGAAGGCGCTCACTTTTACCAATGAAGATGCTGTAAAGTTATCTAAAGAATCTGTAGAATGGATGGATAAAAATAATCCTGTAGCCGGCCCTAAAGACCCATACACCATCAGACTGAATAAACTTTTCGGTAAACATAAATCACAAGATGGTCTTAATCTTAATTACAAAGTGTATAAAGTAAAAGACATTAATGCTTTTGCCTGTGCAGACGGAAGCGTTCGCGTGTTTTCCTCATTAATGGATATAATGACAGATGATGAACTGCTGGCGGTAATCGGACATGAAATCGGTCATGTTAAAAATCAGGATACTAAAGACGCTATTAAATCGGCTTATTTAAAGGCTGCGGCATTAGATGCTGCATCTTCAGCATCCTCTGCGGTAGCTACATTAAATGACAGCCAGATAGGGAAGATGGCTAATGCATTTATGGATGCTTCACACAGTAAAAAACAGGAATCTGAAGCAGATGTATACTCATACGATTTTATGAAAACGAATAAGTATAATGTCGTAGCAGAATATACAGCATTTAAAAAGTTGGCTTTGCTTTCCGAAGGAAGTACACAATCCGGTTTTCAAAAAATGTTTAATTCCCATCCAGATAGTGAAAAGCGCGCTCAGAATATTAAGAAAAGAGCAGAAAAGGATGGTCTATGGAAAGATCCTGGAACTGTCACGTTACCAACAACTAAACTTACTAAATAGTAAATACCTGAAAATAAAAAATCCTCAATTTATTTGAGGATTTTTTATTTATTTTCAATTTGTCTTGATCAATTAAGAATACATTTTTTCTCTTAATTCTTTTACTTTTTTATCCGCAAGATAATCATCATAACTCATCTCTCTATCGATAATTCCGTTAGGAGTTAATTCAATGATTCTGTTACAGACTGTTTGAAGCATTTCGTGGTCATGAGACGCCAGTAAAAGATTTCCTTTGAAATTAGATAAAGAGTTGTTCAATGTTGTAATACTTTCCAGGTCTAAGTGGTTGGTAGGCTCATCTAACAATAGAATATTGGCTTTCTGAAGCATCATTCTACTGAACATACATCTCATTTTCTCACCTCCTGAAAGCACTTTACAAGATTTCAAAGCTTCGTCACCGGAGAATAGCATTCTTCCAAGGAATCCTCTTACAAATTCCTCATGGCGTTCCTCATCATTTTTAGTGAACTGTCTTAACCAGTCAACTAAGTTGATGTCTTCCTGGAAAAAGTCAGTATTATCGAGAGGCATATAAGATTGAGAAGTAGTAATTCCCCAATTGAATGTTCCTTTGTCTGGTTGTGATTCCCCAGCCAATACCTGGAAAAACTCAGTTATAGCCAATGAATTTTTTGAAAGAACTGCAACTTTATCTCCTTTTTTAAGGTTTAAGTTAATATCAGAAAAAAGAAGTTCTCCATCTTTAGATTTTTCAAGACCTTTTACTTCAAGAATCTGATCTCCGGCTTCTCTTTCCATTTCAAAAATAATCGCAGGATATCTTCTGGAAGAAGGCTTGATATCATCAATATTCAGTTTGTCGATCATTTTCTTTCTTGCTGTAGCTTGTTTTGCTTTTGCTACGTTTGAACTGAATCTTGCGATGAAATCCTGAAGTTCCTTCTTCTTTTCCTCTGCTTTTTTATTTGCCTGGGCTCTCTGTCTTGTTGCCAACTGAGACGCCTGATACCAGAAAGAATAGTTACCGGTATAAAGATTAAGTTTTGCATAGTCTAAATCTCCGATGTGCGTACATACGGTGTCTAAGAAGTGACGGTCGTGAGAAACAACAATAACGGTGTTTTCATAATCAGCCAGGAAATTTTCAAGCCATGCGATAGTGTCGATGTCAAGGTCATTGGTAGGCTCATCCAGAATTAAAACATCAGGATTTCCAAATAATGCCTGAGCTAAAAGAACTTTTACTTTGTCTTTGTTTTCTAGCTCACTCATCATCTGCCAATGCATATCATCCTTGATTCCTACGTTAGAAAGCATTGTTTGCGCATCAGATTCTGAATTCCATCCTCCCATTTCATCATAGATAACACCAAGCTCTCCAGCTTTGATACCATCTTCATCAGAGAAATCTTCTTTTGCGTATAACGCATCCATTTCCGCTTTTATCTCGAATAACTTTTTGTTACCTCTTAATACTGTTTCAAGGACATTATATTGGTCGTATGCAAAGTGATCCTGTTCTAAAACAGACATTCTTTTTCCAGGCTCTAATGATACACTTCCTGTGGTTGGGTCTTGTTTTCCGGTTAGTATTTTAAGGAATGTTGATTTTCCTGCACCATTAGCTCCGATAATCCCATAACAATTTCCTTTAGTAAACATAATGTTTACCTCGTCAAAAAGAACTCTTTTCCCGAATTGTAAAGATAAGTTAGATACTGTTAACATATAGTTTTGTAAATTTGGCGCAAAAATACGAAAAGAATTTGGGTAATTTATAATAATGTAATAGTCAAGTTTTTAAATGAAAGGTATTTTTGTATATTTCATAAAGAAATTTTAATATAATGAAGATCGAGAAAACAGTTAACATATTAAACAGAAGAGCCCGTTTTGAGTACGAAATCATTGAAGAAATTGAAGCTGGAATGGTTTTAACAGGCACAGAAATAAAATCTTTACGTTCTTCAAAAGCATCTATCGCAGAATCCTTCTGTCAGTTTATTGATGGGGAATTGTACATCATTAACATGATGATTGATGAATACAAATTAGGTACTTTTTACAATCATAAAACAAAAAGGGAACGGAAATTGCTCTTGCACAAAAAAGAATTACAAAAATTCGAGAAAAAGTTAAAAGATGCAGGGAACACAATTATACCTTTGAAGTTATATATTACGGATAAGGGAAAAGCTAAGGTCTTAATAGCCCTTGCAAGAGGGAAAAAGCTTTTTGATAAAAGGGAAGCGATAAAAGATAGAGAAAATAAACGAACCCTGGATAGAATATTAAAGAAAAGTTAAAAATCATTCAAAAAACTTTGTATATAAAGAAAAATTATATTTATTTTGCAATATCAATTATTTAATCATTTAATTCTATGAAAAATCTAAAATTAGGAATTTCAGCATTGGCACTTACTGTTGCTTCTACTGTATTCGCACAGACTACCAACAATCCGTGGATGATCGGAGTTGGTGCTCATGCGGAAAATCATACAGCTCAGAGAAACAACTTCAGTAATACTTTTGCTGCAAGAAATTTAACAAAGACTTTGTTCAATATGAACAACTTCTCTATTACGCCTCCATTATCTAAACTTACTGTAGCAAGAAATATCGGTAAAGGTTTAGTAATCGACTGGCAGACTTCAGTAGGGAACGTTGACAATAAGAGATTCAACAGCGGGAAAGAATTTTTCCTAATGACTGGTCTTGGTTTCCAAGCTAAGGCAGCGGGTCTTTTATGGAACGAGGAGTCTTGGTTTGATCCATACTTAAGAGTAGGTGCGAACTATTTAAGACATGATTATACTGCATTAACTTTCCCAAGAACTGACGCTAACGGTTATGTTATCAGTAACGGGGATAACGGTAATGAAAATGGTAAAGCTAACTTCTTTACAGTTTCTACTGGTGCAGGTATCAACTTCTGGGTAACTAAAAACTTCGGTTTAGGTGTTCAAGGAGATTATGTTTCAACTCCAGGTGATAAATCTACAGTTGCAAACTTCTGGCAAGCTTCTGCATCTTTGAACTTTAGATTTGGTAACAGAGATAGAGATAAAGATGGTATCTTAGATAAAGACGATCTTTGTCCTGATACTCCAGGTTTACCAGAATTCCAAGGATGTCCTGATACTGACGGTGATGGAGTTCCAGATAAAGACGATCAATGTCCAGATGTAGCAGGACCAGTTGAAAACAACGGTTGTCCTTGGCCAGATACAGATGGTGACGGTGTTATCGACAAAGATGATGCTTGTCCTACAGTAGCAGGTCCAGCTGAAAACAATGGTTGTCCTTGGCCAGATACAGATGGTGACGGTATCCTTGATAAAGATGATGCTTGTCCTACAGTTCCTGGATTACCAGAATACAACGGATGTCCTAAGCCTAAAGATGTAATCGCTAAAGAAGCTACAGGTGCTCTTAAAGATATCTTGTTTGATTTCAACAAAGCGACTATCAGACCTGAATCTAGCGCTAAATTAGATCAAGCTGCAACAATCATTAAGCAATCTAACGACGGAACATTCTTAGTAACTGGTCACACAGATAAGAAAGGTGCTGATGCTTACAACTTGAAACTTTCTAGACAAAGAGCTGCTTCTGTAGTTGCTGCTTTAGAATCAAGAGGTGTTAGCGGAACTCAATTGAAATCTGTAGGTGTAGGTGAAAGAGATGCTACTGTATCTGAAAAAGCATCTGATGCTGAAAGAATGGTAGACAGAAAAGTAGTTGTAGAAGCTGTTAACGGTGCTGCTTGGGATGCACTTAAGAAATCTGATCTAGAAGTTGTAGAGAAGAAGACTGTAGTGAAGAAAGGTAAAGCTCCAGCTAAAAGAAAAGCTCCAGCTAAAAAAAGAAAATAATTAATTTTTCTAAATAATTAATACCTCCAAATTTTTTGGAGGTATTTTTTTTTCGTTGACTTTTAAGTAATTTTGTTCAAAATTTAAAAATAAAAATGGGAAGAGCGTTTGAATATAGAAAAGCTTCGAAAATGGCGCGTTGGGATAAAATGGCCAAGACTTTCTCTAAAATTGGTAAAGATATAGCGTTAGCAGTAAAAGCAGGTGGAGCAGACCCGGAATCAAATCCGGCGTTAAGAAGATGCATCCAGAATGCCAAAGGTGCAAATATGCCGAAAGATAACGTAGAAAGAGCAATCAAAAAAGCAAGTGGAGCTGATGCTGAAAACTATGAAGAGGTAACATACGAAGGGTATGGACAAGGAGGAGTTGCTTTCTTTGTAGAATGTACTACAAATAATACGACAAGAACGGTAGCGAATGTAAGAGCTGTCTTTAATAAATTTGATGGTAACCTGGGGAAAAACGGGGAACTGGCCTTTATCTTCGATAGAAAAGGGATCTTTTACATCGATCCGAGCCAGGTAAAAATGGATTGGGATGAATTTGAAATGGAGATGATTGATGGTGGTGCAGAAGATATTGATAAAGATGATGAAGAAATAATGATCACTACTGCATTTGAAGATTTCGGTTCTTTATCTCATAAATTAGATGAACTAAAAATTGAAGTTAAAAGTGCAGAGCTTCAAAGAATTCCAAACAATACAAAAGAAGTTACTGAAGAGCAGTTTAAAGCCAATATGAAAATGCTTGATCGCTTTGAGGAAGATGATGATGTACAAAATGTTTATCATAACATGGAAATTACAGAGGAGCTTATGAACTCTTTGTAAAAAAATAATATAACATTCATATACAGTTAACTTTCAATTAGTTTCTTTGCATAAAACTATGAAAAGAAACGTTGAATTAGTTGTAATTTCGGATGTGCATTTGGGAACTTATGGATGTAAGGCTAAAGAATTGTTAAGATATCTGAATTCTATTCAACCGAAAATTCTGGTTTTGAATGGTGATATCATTGACATCTGGCAATTCAAAAAGTCTTACTTCCCTAAACCTCATTTGAAGGTAATTAAAAAGATTCTCTCATTTGCAACAAAAAATACCAAGGTATATTACATTACCGGAAATCATGACGAGATGTTCCGAAAGTTTACCGATTTCGAATTAGGTAAACTTAAAGTCTGCAACAAAATCTGTCTTGATATTGATAAAAAGAAAACATGGATCTTTCATGGTGATGTATTTGATGCATCTGTTCAACATTCTAAATGGATCGCAAAACTAGGCGGAAAAGGATATGATTTGCTAATCATGATCAATAACGTCGTTAATTGGATCCTGGAAAAAATGGGTAGGGAAAAATACTCATTCTCCAAAAAAATCAAAAATAACGTAAAAAAGGCGGTAAAGTATATTGGTGACTTTGAACTTACGGCTTCTGAACTTGCAATAGATAATCATTACGACTTTGTCATATGTGGTCACATCCATCAGCCTCAAATTCGTAAAGTTACCAATAAAAAAGGCGCTTGCACTTATCTTAATTCCGGAGACTGGATAGAGAACTTATCAGCTTTGGAGTACCATGATAAAGAATGGAAGATCTTTTACTATGATGAGCATAAACATCTGCTGCAGGATGATGAAACAGAGGAAATTCAGGATCTTGATACCAACGAACTTCTTAAAATTGTAACTAACTTTTCTGAATGAAAATCTTATATGCGTTTCAAGGCACAGGTAACGGACATGTTGCAAGGGCTCAGGAGATCATTCCTATATTAAAAAAATATGCTTCGGTTGATACTTTAATCAGTGGTCATCAATCGCAATTAAAGGCTGATTTTGACATTAACTTTCAATATAAAGGGATTTCCTTACTCTATAACAAAACAGGTGGTTTATCCTATCGAAAAACATTTACTGAAAATAAATTTATTGAGGCGGCAAAAACAATCAATGATCTGGAACTAAAGCAGTACGATCTCATCATTAATGACTATGAACCGTTAACGGGGTGGGCAAGCAAGCTAAAGAATCTTCCGATGATTGAGCTTAGTCATCAGGCTTCGATGAGTTTTGCTGAAACTCCAAAACCTAAAAAAAGAGACTTCCTGGGTGAACTTATCTTGAAGTATTATGTACCCAGTGAAAGAAGGATTGGTTTTCATTTTGAAAATTATCATCCACAAATAAAGAAGCCGGTCATAAGACATAAAATACGAAATCTTAATCCTGATAAAAAAGGATACTACCTGGTTTATTTACCAAGCTTTTCTGATGAAAATATTATTAAAGTATTAAAACAAATTCCTGTGCAGTGGAAGGTTTTTTCCAAGTACAGCAAAGTGAGACTTAAAATAAAAAATGTTGAAATATTCCCCATCGATGAAAAGGAATACCTGACCTGTTTTGAAAATTGTGATGGTATTTTATGTAATGCAGGTTTTGAAGCTCCGGCTGAAGCTCTCTTTATGGATAAAAAGTTGTTTGTTATTCCAATTCATAATCAATATGAGCAGGAGTGCAATGCCTGTGCTCTGGATACGATGGGAATTCCCAATTCTAAAGTATTAAAGCTTGGGGAAATAATGGAATGGGTAGCTTCAGATCATCACATTAAAGTAGATTACCCTGATGATATTGAACAAATACTGTTAAATGAGGTTTTAATTCTTTAAAAAAATATCATCTACATCATTCATTCTCATCATTACTGATCTGGCATAAGAACAATGAGGATACACTTTCCAATTGTTTTCTCTTGCGAATCTGATGGCCTCTTCTACGAGATATTTTCCCATTCCTCTGCCTTCAAATTCAGGATGCACTAAAACGAAGGATATAATGAATTTGTTTTCTTCCGGGAAGATGGTATAGGTCAGTCTGCCAATTTCTGTAAGTTCATTGTTTAGTGTAAGTACTCCTCCATTTCCGGATTTATTGTTTTCAAATTTCATAATTAAAAGCTTAGTATTGTATCACGTGCAAAAACTGCACCGACTTGGATTCGAGTGTAATCTATGGACAAAGATAATTCCAAACAGAAATTCTAATTATCTTTTCCTGTATAATAGTTATAATCTTTGATGATAATATTGATAAACTGCCTTTCCGTCATTTTTACGGGATCAACTTCCAGTTTCAAAATATTCTTGATCTTGTCGGAAAGCTTACTGATGATTTGCCGGTCATCTACTCTTAGGGCCTTTGTGTAATTATCTTTAATAATTCTCATATCATTATCACTTAATGCAATAACCTGAGGGAATGAAGGAACATAATCCTCCTGTATGTTTTCCAGGATAGTATGAGAAATATTAATGCTATTTTTTAATGAAATAACAGCTGTGCCTGATGCGATATCCCCGAGGCGCTGATTATTTTTAGAAACAATCATGGAAATTAATCCGATAACACCCGCAAAAGATGTGTCTATTATCCTGAATACCCAACGGATCAGATAATCTCCAAAACCAGCCTGGTATCCGTCGATTTTTACCACACGGATTTTCATTACTTTTTTTCCGGGAGTCTGCCCTTCCATTAAGCTTTCCAAAACCAAAGGATAGATGTAAATGGGAAATGTGATGGCAATATAAATAGCCATCTGAGACCATTGATCCAGGCCATTTAATAAATATCCCAAATCAAGAAAATTGAAAAATACATAGAAAGTAACGACTGCATAAGCGACTTTGATCAGGAGATCTATAATAAATGCAAGCATTCTTTCTCCAACACTGGCAATGTTGAAATTAATATTTACATTTTGTGAGGTATTAATCGCAATTTGAGACATAATTTTTATTATTTTAGCCTTTAGATTATGAGAGAAGTTTATTTCATAAAACAAAATAAAGAAAAATGGTTGGGAATTGAACAGGTTATTCAAGGGAAAATAAAAAAAAATCCGGATGACCTGTCATCGTTGTATATCAACCTCATTAATGATCTTTCTTTTGCTCAGACTTATTATCCTAAAAGTAATACTACGGTTTATTTAAATCATCTTTCTTCACAGATATTCCAGAAAATTTACAAAACAAAAAGGGTAGAGGAAAACAGAGTCCTTTATTTCTTCAAAACAGAGGTTCCTTTGTTAGTGTATCAATACAAAAGATATTTGCTCTACGCGTTTTTGTTTTTTGCATTGTTTACTTCAATAGGAGTCCTTTCAGCAATTTATGATAAGGATTTTGTAAATATAATTTTGGGTGAAAGTTATGTGAATGAAACAATAGAGAATATTAAGAAAGGAAATGCGGTTGGTGTCTATCAAAGTGGTTCTACATGGGGAAGTACCATTGGGATTATCTTTAATAACATTGGGGTAGGTGCTAAATTGTATATTTACGGAGTTTTTGGAGGAGTAGGTACACTGTATGCATTACTTTCAAACAGTGTGATGCTCGGATCCTTCCAGTACTTCTTTTATGACTATGGGGCACTTAAGGATAGTGCAAGAGGAATATGGTTACACGGTGTTTTTGAAATTTTCGCAATGGTTGTTGAAGCTATGTGCGGATTAATTCTCGGGGCATCAATTTTATTTCCAAGAACCCTGTCGAGATTCAACTCATTTAAAAATGGATTTAAAGATTCCTTCAAAATATTTTTAAGTACAATTCCTTTTACCATTTGTGCGGGAATTATTGAAGGCTATGTTACAAGGCATGCTTTAAAAATGCCATTAGCTTTAAATTTAATTATTATCCTAGGTTCGCTAACGGTTATCGGATATTATTATTTTATTTATCCATCCGTTGTCAATAAAAAAATTAAAAACACAGATGATGCAGCTATATAAAAAAAGAGATTTCGGGACCTTTATCAGTGATAGTTTTAATTTTTTCAAATTATATGGAAAGAATTATTTCAAAAACTATATTTTGCTGAATGGTTTGTTGCTGATTTTAATGACTACCATTTTTGTTTTTGGATACAGGGAACTGTTTTCCCAGATATTCGGGTCAAATATGAATGGTAACAGTTACTATTTTCAGCAGTATTTTGAAGATAATGCAGGGATGTTAATTGTTGTTTGCTTGCTTACGTTTCTGCTTTTTTTTATCCTGGTGATTGTCAATTATCTTTATCCTGTTTTTTATCTGAAAAGACTTTCAAAGGGCGAAGAAAAAATAAGGACAGATGATATTCTCAGCGATTTTAAAAATAACGCAGGAAGAATAGGTACACTTTGCTTGGGAATGGTATTTATTGTAACTCCCCTGGCTTTGATTATGATCGGCATCTCATACGCATTGATACTAATTATCATCGGATTATTTATTATGTTGCTGGTGTATCCGACATTGTTTAATGTTGTTACATTTTTGATGTATGATTATTTTAATAGTGGCCGCGGCTTTTTTGAGAGTTTAAGTTATTCGATAAGATCACAGTTTTCTTATACCAACGGAAGGGAAAAGTCTCCTTACTGGAAGTATTGGGGAGCTACAACGATCATTTTTCTTATCATGTATACCATAACCACCATTTTCACATTTATTCCCATGATATTTTTCTACAGTTCAATTCTTACTTCAGCTCCTGATGGAAATTTTGAACAAAATCCCTTTCAGGGAGCCATGGGAGTGCTTTTTTTTGTGATATATGGGATTTCCATGCTGCTTTCATTTTTTCTTTCAAATATTATGTATATCAATTCTGGATTGATGTATTACGATAGCAGGACAGATCTGCATCAGAAGGTGGAACTTGCAGAAATAGAAACCATCGGTAATAATGAATAAAATTGTTTTTTTCTTACTGATCTTTTTCTCAACAGGATTCGTGTATGCTCAGGATGACAATGAATTGCCACCGGAAGCATATGTTGAAGATTCTTTGAGTACAGGGCATTATAAAAATATGTACCGTGCAGATTCTGTATTGATAGAACACCCGGTTTCTGAAAATACGGTTTATCCTAAAAAATTCAGGGAAAATCTTAAGTCAAGATACAAAGGAAACGAGTTTGATTACACAACGATAAAACCCAAGGAATCTTTCTGGCAAAAACTGCAACGGAAAATAGCAAGAATTCTTGAGGGTATTTTCGGTGAGGATACCTTTGGAACCTCTGCAAAGGTTACCACTATTGTGATGCGTTTATTTGCCATTCTACTTATAGGTTTTCTGCTATATTTTATTGTCAGGTATCTCATAAGTAAAGACGGCAACTTCTTCTTTGGGAAAAAGAATAAAAAAGTAAATATCAATGAAGAAGAATTGCATGAAAATATCCATGAAATCAATTTTCCCGAGAGCATTGCAAAATTTGAAGTAACAGGAGATTACCGTTCCGCAGTACGTTATCAGTTTTTATACGTTCTTAAAAAGTTGAGCGATAAAAAGCTTATCATCTGGAATCCTGAGAAGACGAATAAAGATTATGCGACAGAGCTTAAAGCAGATTACCTGAAAAAAGAATTTTCAAACCTTTCCTATATATTTGATTATGTATGGTATGGTGAATTTAGTATTACCGAACAGGATTATTTGAAATTTAAAAATCAATATCAGACATTTAAGCCATAATAAAATCTTTAAAAATGAATAAAACTTTCAAAATATATGCTGTAATTTTCATCATTATCATGGTGATTCTGGCATTGCTTGAAGTTAATAAAAAGGAAGTTACAGACTGGCGAAAGAACTTTGATCCAAATGAAAAATCACCTTTTGGGTTATTTGTATTTAACAAAGAGTCTAAAGATCTTTTTAAAAATCAGCTTAAGAAAATAGCTGAAACACCCTATGAATATTATAATGAGAATAAAAAGCAGTCTCACAATATTTTAATAATAGAAAAAGAAATTGACAGGGAATCCTGGCGCAGTATCTTGAATGAAGTCTCCAAAGGATCGGATGCTATGTTGATTGCAGGCAGGATACCAAAAGAAATTTCTGATAGTATAGGCTTTTATGCTTCTCAAATCTCTTTTGAAGATCAGAATGTGTTAAAGTTTACAGATAAGAAATATCAGAATGATTTTATTAACTTAGATAAATTTCCGTCTGGAAGAGGATTTTCTTATGTTAAACCCGGTGTTGAGATACTAGGAAAGACTGTTGAAAAGAATAACACGGATCAGGCAAATTTTATAAAAGTAAAGTTGGGAAAGGGAAATATTTTCGTTCATAGTGAGCCACTTTTTCTCACCAACTATTATCTTCTGAAACCTGGAAATATAAAATATGCACAGGATGTTTTTTCGTATCTTAACGATAAGGAAACCGTTTGGTTTGTGGAAGCTGCAGATGCCAAGGCTTCTTCCCGCTTTTTTATGAGATTTATTCTGTCAAAACCAGCGCTGAAATATGCATGGTGGGTATTTTTAGGAGGGATGATCTTATTTATTTTTTTCAATGCAAAAAGGAAACAGAGAATTGTTCCTGTAATAGAACCTCTGAAAAATACTTCTGTAGAATTTGTGAAAAGTATCGGAAATCTTTATCTGCAGGAAGGTGATTTTCATGATATGATGGCTAAAAAAGCCCAATATTTCCTGAATAAAGTTAGAATGGATCTTCTTATCGATACCCAGAATCTCGATAGTGAGTTTGCAAAGAAACTGCAATTGAAAACAGGGAAAAATATAGAGGTAATTACCGAAGCTATTGCTCTTATCCGGAAAGCTCAGGATCCTTATGCCAGTGTAATGAAAGAAGATCTCACCAGAATGAATACGATCCTGGATGAAATAATACGATAAATAATATAACGATGTAGTAACTGTGGTTACGGATACATTGACAAATGATAAATTAAATTGTATGGAAAACCTTGAGAACGAAAATGTAGAAAATCAAAGTTCTATAAATCTTGATAAAGAAGAAAACGATTTTCAATCGAGAATCGATATGATTGAACTCCGTGTGAGTTTAGAAAAAGTAAAAGCCGAAATAAGTAAGGTGATTGTGGGGCAGGAGAGTATGATAGAACATCTTTTGGCAGCGCTCCTTTCAAATGGACATGTTCTCATTGAGGGAGTTCCCGGAGTTGCAAAAACCATTACGGCAAAGTTGCTGGCAAAAACTATTGATGTAAATTTCAGCAGAATACAATTTACCCCTGATCTCATGCCTTCGGATATTTTAGGGACTTCAGTATTCAGCGTGAAAAATTCGGAGTTTGAGTTTAAAAAAGGACCTATTTTCTCCAATTTTATTTTAATTGATGAGATCAACAGGTCTCCGGCAAAAACACAAGCTGCCTTGTTTGAAGTAATGGAAGAAAGGCAGATTACAATGGACGGTATCCGATATACGATGGAGGAGCCGTTTTTAGTCGTTGCTACACAAAATCCGATTGAGCATGAAGGAACATACAGGCTTCCGGAAGCACAGTTAGACCGGTTTTTGTTTAAAATAAATGTTGGGTATCCTAATCTTGAACAGGAAGTTCTGATTATTAAGAATCAACATGAAAGCAGGACCGAAGATAAAACAGAAGCAGTAGGACGTGTTATCACTGCGCAGCAATTAAAAAACTATCAGCAGTTGGTGAAAGAAATCATTGTAGAAGCACAGCTGATGGAGTATATTGCTAAAATCATTGTTAATACAAGAGAAAATCAGTTTTTATATTTAGGAGCCTCACCAAGGGCAAGTTTAGCCTTACTTACGGCATCTAAAGCGTTTGCGGCTTTAAGGGGGCGGGATTTTGTAACTCCGGAAGATATCAAAGAAGCCAGTTATGCAGTGTTGAGACACAGAGTAATTGTTTCGCCGGAAAGAGAAATGGAAGGTTTAAGTGCTGACGAAATAATCAGACAGATTCTGGAGGGAATAGAAATTCCAAGATAAATAATAAGTGATATTATAGAATTTCAAAATGTTGAAGAGATTAATAGATTCCTTGTAGTGGATTTATAAGGCTGCCATAAAATCTGTTATCCACAACCTGAAAAATGAGAAACTTATACATTAATAATCGCTTTTTCTTTACGCTCATTGGAGTGGGGATACTTTATGTTCTGGCTTTTTTCTTTCCAATTTTTATTTATGTAGCTCATATTGTGCTCTTGCTTTGCTTTTTGGCTGCAATGGTAGATTATCTTTTACTTTTTAATCAAAAAGAAGGTGTTTTAGCACAAAGGATCTTACCTGAAAAGTTATCAAATGGTGATGAGAATCCAATAAAAATTGATATTAAAAATAATTATGGTTTTAAGATCAATACTAAAATCATCGATGAAATTCCGTTTCAGTTTCAGAAAAGGGATTTTTTAATTCGAAAAGAAATTGATCCCGGCAGAAATGCATTCTTTCAATATATTCTTGAGCCTAAAGAAAGAGGTGAATATAATTTTGGTAGCTTAAATGTTTATACTTCTTCTCCGATAGGTTTTGTTTCAAAAAGATATAGATTCCAGAAAAATGCAAATTTAGCGGCATATCCTTCTTTTATTCATTTACGGAAATATGAATTAATGGCTCTTCAAAGTGAATTCTTATTGGGGGGTATCAAAAAAATCAGAAAGCTCGGCCATACCATGGAGTTTGAGCAGATCAAGGATTATGTTCCCGGGGATGATATCAGGACAATCAATTGGAAGGCTACATCAAAGACCAATCGTTTGATGGTTAATCAGTTTCAGGATGAAAAATCTCAAAGGATTTTCATGCTGATTGATACTGGGCGAACCATGAAAATGCCATTTAAAGAGTTAAGTCTTCTTGATTATTCTATCAATGCGACAATGGCCCTGTCTCATATTATATTAAAAAAAGGAGATCGGGCAGGGATGATGACATTCTCTAAAAAAACTGAAAACAAGATAGCTGCAGAAAACAAATCCGGTCAGCTAAAGAAAATTTCGGAATCACTTTATAATATTAAAACCAATTTTTTTGAAAGTGATTTTAACCGCCTTTATCAGGATGTAAAATATTCAATCAACCAAAGAAGTCTGATTTTACTTTTTACAAATTTTGAAACGCTGGATGGTTTGAACAGGCAGTTAAAGTACTTGCGTGGCATTGCAAAAAATCATTTGTTAGTCGTTGTATTTTTTAAGAATTCGGAACTCCAGACTTTAATTCATAAGAATCCGGAGAGTATGCAGGAGATTTATGATGAAGTTATTGCTGAAAAATTTGAATTTGAAAAAAAACTAATCATACAGGAACTTCGAAAGTATGGTATTTATACAGTGTATACCCTTCCTGAAAATTTAAATATTGACGTTATCAATAAATATCTTGAGATCAAAGCAAGAGGAATTTTATAATTTTGCATAGATAACTTTAATACATCATAGATTAATTCTAGGATTTAATAATATAAACAGAACAATGAAAATAACACTTAATAGAATAAACGATGACTTTTTGTTTGAATGTACAAATTCCCAAGGGAATTCCATTCTTTTGGATAATACTTCGCAGCCTGGAGCTAAAGGAGTTTCTCCCATGGAAAGTGTTTTAATGGCAGTTGCAGGATGTAGTGGAATAGACGTCGTGTCCATATTAAAAAAACAAAGACAGGATATCACAGGTTTTAAAGCAGAAGTAGAAGGTGAGAGAGTCCCTGTCGATGATGCTAAGCCTTTTAAATCAATTAAAGTTCAGTTTTTTTTGGAAGGTAACATAGACCCTGCTAAGGCTTTGAAAGCAGCGCAGTTATCATTTGATAAATACTGTTCTGTTTCTAAAACTTTGGAGCCTAACGTAGAAATCGGTTATGATGTATTTGTAAATGGAGAAAAAATTTAAGGATGTTATAAACAAAATAAAAAAGCCGGATTGTTAAAATCCGGCTTTATGCTTATTATGTGTTGTTGAGGGTATTTTCTTTCTTTAAGATTTAAACATTGAGTTTCATTTTCTTAAAGATTAACGATGTAAATATATGAAATATTTATCAATAATCTATTATAATTATTATTTTTGTTGCTTGTTTTGGTTTATGGCTAAAATTAAGGCATCAATGATGTTCAATACTAAAGGTTAATTAATTGATAAAAAAAATGTACCACTTAAGAAAGTGGTACATTTTTATTCTATCTCGGTTTCATCAATTTAGCGACCGTTGCCGTCCATCCTGTTTGATGTGAGGCGCCAACTCCACGTCCGTTATCTCCGTGAAAATATTCATAAAAGGTGATATAATCTTTGAAATGCTCATCGTGATTAAACTTATTGTTTCCCCCATTAAAAGCTCTTTGTCCCTGTTCATCTTTAAGGAATATAGAACATAGCCTGTTACTGATATTTTGTGCTACTTCATCCAGATTCCTTTTATCTCCGCTTCCTGTCGGTAATTCCACTTTCAGGCTGTTTCCATAATAGAAATGAAAACGCTGCAGACTTTCGACAATCAAAAAGTTAATAGGGAACCAGATCGGGCCTCTCCAGTTACTATTTCCTCCAAACATTCTGCTGTCACTTTCCGCAGGGGTATAATAAACCACATTTTCTGTCCCATGAACAGAGAAAATAAAAGGATTTTCTTCATATACTTTAGACATGGCCCTGATACCATAAGAACTTAAAAATTCTTTTTCATCCAGCATTCTTGTCAAGACTTTTGTTAGTCTGTTTTTACGAAGGATACTCATTAAATGTTTTCTGCCGTGACCTTCTTCATCCCAATGGGAAACCAGTTTCGTAAGTTCCGGCTTATTTTTCAGCACCCATTCCATTCTTATTTTAAAGTTGGGCATTTTTTCCAATAATCCGTGATCAATAATCTCCACAGCAAATAAAGGAATAAGCCCGACAATACTTCTTAAACGAAGCGTAACACTTTCGCCGTTCCCAAGTTGTAGTACATCATAGAAAAAACCATCTTCTTCATTCCAAAGGCCTTCTTTTCCATCACCCATGTTTTCCATTGCTTCCGCGATGTAAAGATAATGCTCAAAAAACTTAATGGCCATGTCTTCATATACCTGATAGTATTGGGCAAGTTCCATTGCAATTCTCATCATATTCAATGCATACATTGCCATCCAGCTTGTACCGTCTGCCTGTTCAAGATGCTCACCGTCTTTAAGTTCCATATTACGATCGAAAGCTCCGATATTATCAAGACCTAGAAAACCGCCGCCGAAAATATTTTTACCGTTTTTATCCTTACGGTTTACCCACCAGGTAAAGTTCAAAAGTAATTTTTGAAAAACCTTTTCCAGAAACAGGAGATCCGGTTTTCCATTGGTCTTTTCATCAATCTTAAATACCCTGAAGCAAGACCAGGCATGGACAGGTGGATTTACATCACTTAAGTTCCATTCATACGCCGGAAGTTGTCCATTAGGATGCATATACCACTCTTTGGTTAACAAGAGAAGTTGGTTTTTTGCAAACTGGGCATCAATTAATGCATAGGGAACGCAGTGAAAAGCGAGATCCCAGGTAGCATACCATGGATATTCCCATTTGTCAGGCATTGAAATAATGTCCTTATTGTGCATGTGGTTCCACTCTGTATTTCTTACATAGTGGTTGAAATCCCTCGGTGCATCAAAATTAGGATCTCCCTTAAGCCATTTCCCAACATTATAATGATAAAATTGTTTGTTCCATAATAGCCCTGCGAAAGCCTGACGTTGAACATTTCTTTCATCATCATTCGTTACATCGTGCTGAACTTCTTCATAGAATTCGTTGGCCTCAGCAATCCGGGTGTTGAAAATCTCATCAAAATGATGAAATGGTTCATCGGTGTCGTTTGGCGACAGCCTGAAATCAAAGGTTTTTGATTGTCCCCCACCAATAATTTCTTCAATCACAAAAGCCGCTTTTGAGCCTCTTTTTTCCGGATTAACGGTATTGGAGTTATGAATAATGTGATCGTTTATACCATCCTTGAAATAGGTGTTATCTGTTAAAGGAGCTCCGTATAATTTAGGTGTATTGGTTTCATTATCACAAAAGAGACTTTTGGCACCGGTGTTTCTTGAATAGAATTTTTTGATGGAAATACTATCATGGTTAATATCAATACAGCCGTCGTATGAGGCGTTTAGCTGCCCCTTATAAGTATTATATCCCCATTTCCAGTTGTTACGGAACCAGGCTGTTGGAGCGACAACAATAGGTGCATCGTTTTGGCTCCTGTTACAAACTGTGATACGGACTAAAAAATCGTCAGCATCTGCTTTACAGTATTCGATGAAAATATCAAAATATTCATCATTATCAAAGATTCCGGTATCAAAGATTTCAAATTCAGCTTCTTTTTTGCTTCGTCTTCCGTTTTCAGATAGCAGGTGATCATAAGGAAATTCATGGATCGGATATTTATACACCATCTTCATATAACTATGGGTAGGCGTGTTGTCCAGATAGTAAAAGATCTCTTTGATATCTTCACCATGATTGCCCTGGGGATTACTCAATCCGAAAAAACGTTCTTTGATCATTTTGTCCTTTTTGTTCCAAAATGAAAGAGCGAAACAAAAAAGCTGTTTGGTGTCTGATATTCCGGCAATCCCTTCTTCACCCCAACGGTAGGCATAACTTTCAGCTTTATCATGATTGGTGAAATTCCACGCATTGCCATTGGGACTATAATCCTCACGAACATTACCCCATTGTCTGTTGCTTACATAAGGCCCCCAGTTTTTCCATTTTATATCCTGTAATCTTTGTTTTTCTGCAGTCATAGTTCATCATTTTTCACTACGAAGGTAATTTTTTTGAAAAATAATTCCAATTTTTTCTATCTGAATAATTCTTAATACATCCTTGTAACTATAATGATTACAGGGATTTTCAGAATAAATTAATTTTTTCATGAAAAAATTAAATAAAATATTATATCTTTGCAGCATTCGATCATTCAAATATTGAAAATGTTATCAAGAAAGGTTGAGGGATTAGACCCGATGAAACCTTAGCAACCCTTTGTGCAAGCGAAGAAGGTGCTACGTTCTACCAAATTGTTTTTTGGACAGATAACTTACTGAGTTTTTCAGCCATTTCCTGTGGCATTTTCAATTGTATTATAAATAATGTATAATAGAATTGAAAACAGAACTAAAACATATTAATCTTTCATATCAAACTAATTCCGGAAAGGAATGCAATATCCCGTTGAGCTATCAGACCTTCGGGAAAGAGCTGTTTTCGGCACCTGTTATTTTAATCAACCATGCTTTAACGGGAAATTCCAATGTATCGGGAACAAATGGCTGGTGGAAGCAATTAGTAGGAGATGGCCAGGTGGTTGATACCAATGTCTATACGGTTTTGTGTTTCAATATTCCCGGAAATGGGTATGATGATTTTTTAATTGAAGAATATGAAGAGTTTACTCCTTCGGATATTGCAGGCATATTTTTAAAAGGGCTAGAATTACTTAACATTAAAAGCCTATATGCGATTATCGGAGGTTCTCTTGGTGGAGGAATAGGATGGGAAATGCTGGTTAAACGTCCGGAACTTGCAGAAGTATTTATTCCCATTGCCTGTGATTTCAGAACTCATGATTGGCTGCATGCGCAATGTATGGTTCAGAAATTTTTATTAAACGGAAATGACGCTCCGTTACAAAAGGCAAGAATCCATGCAATGCTATGTTATAGAACCCCACAATCTTTAAACGACAGATTTCAAAATAAATACAATACCGCAAAAAATAAGCTTGAATCGGAAGATTGGCTTGAATATCACGGAAAAGCTCTTAATGAAAGATTTAGTTTAAAATCTTATCAACTGATGAATCATTTGCTGATGAACATTAATGCCGAGGAAGAAAGGCTGGAAAATATTCAGGCTCGAATGCATTTGATCTCCGTTGATACAGATTTGTTCTTTCCTGCTTCCGAAATCCGGATGTGTTTTGAAAAACTGAAAGGTAAAAAAAAGGATGTTTCTTATCACGAGATCACCTCAGTTCACGGGCATGATGCCTTCCTAATGGAATACAAACAATTAAATAATATCATTAAAACCATTTTATTACAGAAAGAAACTGAACAATTACAAGAAACCTGTAATAAAGCTAAACAATAAAGAATGAACAGATGAAAAATGTTAACGAAATAAAATTTTTAAAGAACAGATCAATCATCAAATTTGAAGGAGAAGATTTCTTAGGGGAAATCGGTATAGACGGTAGAATTTTTAAAGCACTTACTTTAGCCAGGATTAGTGTAGGAGTGATCTCACAACAGGCTATAGAAAACGGAATATCAATTTTGGTTCACGAAAATGATTCTGAAAATGCGGTTAATTGTCTGATTGAGGAATTTGAAGCGGAAAGGAAATCAGGAGCAGTATCTCAGATTTACAGTATTAATAACGTTTCAGTTCTGGGGTTTGTAGCTGAAGATTTTAATAAAATACTGGCGGAACTCGCAAGAAATAATGTTTTTCCTTTGCTTCTGAATCAGATAGCAAGTGAAAAAAGAGTAAATATTGTAGTTACTTCTTCTCAGGATGAGAAAACTAAAAATATCATTGAATCTGAAATATCCAAAAAACCTAAAACCGTTCATCTTGCAATCATTGGACATGGGAATGTGGGTAAAACTCTGATTGACCAGGTATTGGAATCTTCCGAAGAAATTAAGAGACGGAAAAAAATAGATCTTAAAGTAGTGGCTGTTGCTAATTCAAGAAAAATAGCATTCAATAAAAAAGGCTTTGATCATAATTGGAATGATGAGGTTTTAGTTGCCGAAAGCCCTTCCAATGTTGATGAACTTATCAGTTTCTCCAGAGAGAATCAGCTGGAGAATCTTATTGTGGTTGATAATACGGCGAGTAAGGATTTTGTTAAGAATTATCATGCTTTAGCTGAGAACGGATTTGATCTTGTATCTTCCAACAAGATTTTCAATACCCTTCCAATAGAAGAATATCGTAAACTAAGATATACGTTGAATAAAAATAACAGGCGATACCTTTATGAGACCAATGTGGGAGCAGGTTTGCCTTTGATCGATACCATTAAACTATTGCACCTGTCGGGGGAAAATATTACAAGAATTAAAGGCGTGTTTTCAGGTTCTTTAAGTTATATCTTCAATAATTTTTCAGTTAGAGATGAGAAATTTTCAACCATTATAGGAGAAGCAATGGAGAAAGGATTTACTGAACCGGATCCTCGTGAGGACCTTTCAGGAAATGATGTTGCAAGAAAGCTTTTGATTCTGGCGAGAGAGTTGGATCTGATTAATGAATTCAATGATATTAATATTCAGAATCTAATTCCTGAAAACCTTCTTTCTATTGGCAAAAATGAATTCATTTCCAGATTGGGAGAATTAGACGAGGAATACCAGAAAATTAAACAAAATCAGGAGGCAGATCATGTTCTACGATATGTAGGCGATCTACATGGCGATCTTCAAAAAGAAAAAGGAGAACTTGATGTAAAATTAATTTCTGTGCCGGCTACTTCCGCATTAGGGCAATTAAAAGGATCAGATTCCATTTTTGAAATCTATACGGAGAGCTATGGTGAAAACCCTATTGTAATTATGGGAGCCGGTGCGGGAGCACAGGTAACCGCGAGAGGTGTTTTTGGTGATATTTTAAGAGTAAGTGAAACAAAATAAATCAATGTACGAATGTAACGATATAACAGTGTGCCGATAAAAATGGCTCAGATCAGATTCGATCGATTCATTGGTAAACTGTTGCATTGATACATGATATTAAAATTAAAACTATATGGAAAATTTTGAAACGTTTGCAATAAGAACGCAGACTGAACGAACTCAGTTTGATGAACATTCTACTCCGCTCTATCTTACATCCAGCTTTATTTTTCAGGATGCAGAGGATATGAGGGCGAGCTTTGCAGAAGAAAAATCAAAAAATTTATACAGCAGATTCTCTAATCCAAACGTTACTGAATTCACCGATAAAATTGTGAAAATGGAGGGTGCGGAAGCGGGATATGCTTTTGCTACCGGAATGGCAGCAATTTATTCAACATTTGCAACTTTGCTTGATGCCGGAGATCATATTGTAAGCTGCCAGTCTGTTTTTGGATCTACACACACACTTTTTACAAAGTATTTCCCAAAATGGAATATTGAGACTACCTATTTTAAGGCAGAAGATGCAGAAAATGTTGAAAAGCTTATCAAACCTAATACAAAAATTTTATATCTGGAAACTCCGACTAATCCGGCAATTGAGATTCTGGATCTTGAGTTTTTCGGGAAAATTGCAAAAAAACATAATCTTATCTTCATTGTAGATAATTGTTTTGCTACCCCTTATCTTCAACAACCTATCAGGTACGGAGCTGATATTGTGGTTCATTCGGCAACAAAATTAATTGACGGACAAGGAAGGGTTCTTGGTGGAGTTGCGGTAGGAAAAGAAGACCTTATCCGGGAAATCTATCTTTTTGCAAGAAATACAGGTCCGGCCATGTCTCCTTTTAATGCATGGGTTTTGTCTAAAAGTCTTGAAACTTTAGCCATCAGAGTTGAAAAGCATTGTGAAAATGCATTGAAAGTCGCTGAATTTTTAGAAAACCACCCGAATGTGGAATTAGTAAAATATCCTTTTTTACCTTCACATCCAAGCTATGAAGTAGCAAAAAAACAGATGAAATTAGGAGGGAATATTGTCGCTTTTGAAATCAAAGGAGGAATCGAAGGAGGTCGAAAGTTTTTAGATAAAATAAAGATGTGTTCACTTTCAGCAAATCTTGGTGATACCAGAACAATTGTTACACATCCTGCTTCTACTACACATTCCAAATTAACCGATGAGGAAAGGAATGAAGTGGGAATCACTGCCGGCCTCGTACGTTGTTCTGTAGGGTTGGAAAACGTGGAAGATGTTATTGCTGATTTAAAACAGGCATTGGATTAACTCAATTGAAATGGGCTTTAATCCATTTATGAAAAAAATATTAACGGCTTTAGCCACAATCTACAAAATGAAAAGTTCAGAACAATTATATAAGGCACTCTCCGAAAGAATTTTAGTTCTTGATGGGGCGATGGGAACGATGCTTCAACGATACAAATTTGAAGAAGAAGACTATCGTGGTGAGCGTTTCAAAGATTATCCGCATCTGGTTAAAGGAAATAACGACCTACTTTCCCTCACACAGCCTCACGCTATTGAAGAAGTTCATAGAAAATATCTGGAAGCGGGAGCTGATATTATCGAAACCAACACATTCTCGGGAACTACAATTGCAATGGCAGATTATCATATGGAAGACCTGGTTTATGAGCTGAATTATGAATCTGCAAAAATAGCCAGAAAAGTATGTGATGAATTCACGGCTAAGAACCCGGATAAACCTAGGTTTGTTGCAGGATCTATTGGTCCTACGAACAGAACGGCAAGCCTGAGCCCTGATGTAAATGATCCGGGATATCGCGCCATTACATTTGATGAACTGAGAATTGCTTATAAACAGCAGTCCGAAGCTCTTTTGGATGGGGGTTCTGATATCTTGCTGGTAGAAACAATCTTTGACACCTTAAATGCGAAAGCAGCTTTATTTGCCATTGATGAAATTCAGGATGAAAGAGGAATAAAAATTCCGATAATGGTTTCAGGAACTATTACCGATGCTTCAGGAAGAACTTTGAGTGGTCAGACGGCAGAAGCATTTTTAATTTCGGTTTCACATCTGAATCTTTTGAGTGTCGGATTCAATTGCGCGCTGGGAGCTAATCAGCTTACACCTTATCTGGAAACATTGGCTCATAATTCGGATTTTTATGTCTCAGCATATCCCAATGCGGGATTACCGAATGCTTTCGGTAAATATGACGAGACACCCGAGTTTATGGCAGAACAGATACAAGAATATGTGGAAAAAGGTCTGATCAATATTATTGGAGGATGTTGTGGTACAACCCCTGAACATATCAGGGCTATAGCAGACTTAGTGAATAAGTATGAGCCAAGAAAATTGAGGAAATTTGCATGATTTGATAGATTTTTTTCATTGAATCAATTGTAAGATAACGGTTTAGTATTATTATTTTTAAGTTAAACTAAAACTAATCATATGGAAAAGCCGAGTTACTTAAAGAGTGCAGAAGACACAAAAATCTTTAATGAATTAAGAAAAAAGGTGAACCAGAGAGTCGAAAACATAGAGGAAAACAGAGATATCTACATTCAGATTAAAGCTGTTTTATTGCCCCTTATTTATATTGGGCTATATGTTTTTGCGTTGATTAATGTTGAGAAATCTTTGCTTTATATTTTGAGTTTTGTGTTAATGGGAATTATGTTGGTGTTGATCTATCTGAATTTAATTCATGAAGCGGCTCACAATAATATATTCAAAAACAAAAGATTAAATAGCTGGGTACTGCAAATTTTTGATTTTGTGGGAGCCAATTCTTATATCTGGAAGAAAAGGCATATTGCAAGCCATCATGCATATCCGAATGTAGACGGATGGGATACTGATATAGAGCAGAGTGGTTTACTGCTGATTGTTCCATGGATCCGTGCAAAAGGAGTGCAGAAATACCAGCATCTGTTTTTCTTTTTGGTGTATCCTTTATATTTATTCAACTGGATGTTTATCAGGGATTTCAGGGATTTCTTTGATAAGGAAAGGGTTATTTTAAAAACCCAGGGCGCCATTCCGGTTGTTGAGAAAGTAAAGATGGTTGTTTATAAACTCTTTTATTTCTTTTATCAGATTGTTGTTCCTGTTGTATTCTTTAAAGTTTCGATAGGATTGGCGATAGGAGCCTGGTTTTTACAGGTCATTACAGCAAGCATTTTTGCTTTGTTTGTTTTATTGCCATTACATCCGCTTCCTGATAATGCTTTTCCAAAATTAAATGAGGAAAACGGGCTTCCATACAGCTGGATTCGGCATCAGTTGGAAGTAACCAATGATTTAACCAATAATAATTGGATGATCAGAAATGTATTGGGGAATTTCAATTTTCATGTGGCTCACCACCTCTTTCCAAATTATAGCTATATGTACTATAACGAGATAACAGAAGAAATAGAAGAGTTTGCTAGAGAACATGGTTTAGTATACAAAAGATTTCCAATTTTTACCGCTTTAGGCAAACATGTGGAGTTGCTGAGGCAAAATGCAAATAATGCATATTACATTTTAGAAGAATAAAAAATTGATGAAATATTTAAGATTATCGGGCCTTGAGCCTCTTATCATAACACCGGAAAGTAATTTCATCAACGTTGGTGAAAGGACTAATGTTGCCGGTTCTAAAAAGTTTTTAAGATTAATCAAAGAAGAAAAATTTCCTGAAGCATTAGATATTGCAAGACATCAGGTGGAAGGGGGAGCGCAGATCCTCGATGTTAATTTTGACGACGGACTGATTGATGGAAAAACATCAATGGTTAAATTCCTGAATCTGATTGCTTCCGAACCTGATATCGCGAGAATTCCCATTATGGTGGATTCTTCCAAATGGGAGATCCTGGAAGCAGGACTACAGGTTGTTCAAGGAAAATGTGTGGTGAATTCTATCAGTTTAAAAGGAGGGGAAGAAGAATTCATCAGACAGGCAAAAGCAATAAAAAGATATGGTGCTGCTGTTATTGTGATGGCTTTTGATGAAGAAGGACAGGCAGATACCTTAGACAGAAGAATAGAAATTTCAAAGCGGTCATATGATATTTTAGTTAATCAGATTGATTTTCCTGCTGAGGATATTATTTTCGATTTAAATATCTTCCCTGTTGCAACAGGAATGGATGAGCATAGAAGAAATGCTTTGGATTTTATCGATGCAACGCGATGGGTAAGACAAAACCTTCCCTATGCCTCTGTAAGTGGTGGAGTTAGTAACGTTTCATTTTCCTTTCGGGGGAATGATACGGTAAGAGAAGCGATGCACTCGGTTTTTCTTTATCATGCGATTCAGGCAGGAATGAATATGGGGATTGTGAACCCTGCGATGCTTGAGGTATATGATGAAATCAATAAAGAATTACTGGAGCTTGTAGAAGATGTTATTCTAGATAAAAGGGAAGATGCTACTGAACGGCTTCTGGATTATTCTGAAAAGCATAAATCTGTAAAAAAAGAGAAAACGGAAGATCTGGAATGGAGAACAAAACCTCTTCAGGACAGAATTACCCATGCTTTGGTAAAGGGAATAGATCGTTTTATAGAAGAAGATGTAGAAGAAGCAAGAAAAGAAGCAGAAAAACCATTGCATGTTATTGAGGTCAACCTGATGACGGGAATGGGTGTTGTAGGAGATTTATTCGGAAGCGGAAAGATGTTTCTTCCGCAGGTAGTAAAATCTGCACGGGTAATGAAAAAGGCAGTTGCCTATCTTCAGCCTTTCATCGAAGCGGAAAAAGATGGTTCAAGACCTGCGAATGGTAAAATACTTATGGCTACCGTAAAAGGAGACGTTCACGATATCGGAAAAAATATTGTTAGTGTTGTTTTGGGTTGTAATAATTATGAAATCGTAGACCTTGGAGTAATGGTTCCGGCTGAGAAAATTATTCAGACGGCAATTGAAGAAAACGTGGATGTTATAGGACTGAGCGGCTTAATTACACCAAGCCTTGATGAAATGGTGTATATTGCTGCTGAGCTGGAAAGACAGAATCTGGATTTTCCATTACTAATAGGAGGAGCTACCACATCAAAAGCGCACACAGCCGTAAAAATAGATCTGAAGTATAAAAACGCTGTTGTACATGTAAACGACGCTTCCCGGGCGGTAAATGTGGTAAGTTCTTTATTGGGAGACCGGAATAAGGAGTATGTGGATGACTTAAAAAGTGAATATTCGGATTTCCGTGAAAAGTTCCTGAACAGACAGATCGATAAAGATTACGTCTCTATTGAAGAAGCCAGAAGAAATCATTTTAAAATAGACTGGGAAAGCGAACAAATCTTTACACCCAACAATATCGGTGTACAAATCTTTCAGGATCAGGATCTGAATGAATTGGTTCCGTTTATTGACTGGTCACCTTTCTTCAGGAGCTGGGATCTTCATGGGAAATACCCGAACATATTAGAGGATGAGGTAGTAGGGGCTCAGGCAAAAGAGCTATTTAAAGATGCTCAGGTGATCCTGAAAAAAATTCTTGATGAGAAGCTTCTTACTGCAAAGGCCATATTTGGAGTTTTTAAAGCCAATGCTAATGAAACGGATGATATCATCATCTTTGATGAAAATAATCAGGAACAGACAAGGTTTTTGACTTTAAGACAGCAGGTTCAAAAGTCCAAAGGCAAAGAGTATCTCGCATTAAGTGATTTTATCGCTCCCCAAAGTTCAGGAAAGACAGATTATATGGGAGCTTTCTGTGTAACAACAGGTTTTGGAACAGATGAGCTTTCTGCAGAATATGAAAAGGCGAATGATGATTACAATTCCATTATGGTAAAGGCCTTGGCAGACAGATTCGCTGAAGCATATGCCGAATTTTTACATAAAAAAATAAGAACAGAATATTGGGGGTATGCAAAACAGGAAGAGCTAAGCAATGAGGAACTTATTGCCGAAAAATATAAAGGAATACGTCCTGCTCCCGGATATCCTGCTTGCCCTGACCATCTGGAAAAGAAAACCATTTGGGATCTTTTAAAAGTAGAAGAAAATATAGGCGTTTATCTTACCGAAAGTTTAGCAATGTTCCCTACAGCGTCAGTTTCCGGATATTATTTTGGCAGCCCTCATGCAAAATATTTCGGGTTGGGGAAAATCACAGAAGATCAATTAAAAGACTACGCCGCACGAAGGGGGTGTAGCATTCAGGAAGCCAAAAAATGGCTGTCACCTAATTTAGCAGATTAAAACAAGCATGAAGATTACTGAACATATAAAAAAAGCAAATGGAAAGACTTTATTCTCTTTAGAAGTGGTTCCGCCACAAAAGGGAATTGGTATTGAGGACCTTTACAGGAATATAGATCCTTTGATGGAATTCAAACCGCCTTTTATTGATGTTACAACTTCCAGGGAAGAATATATTTATCTTGATAAAGGAAATGGTCTGATGGAACGCAGAATTACAAGAATGCGCCCCGGAACCCTGGGGATATGTTCTGCTATTCAGCATAAATATAATGTAGATACCGTTCCCCATTTATTATGTGGAGGCTTTACAAAAGAAGAAACAGAGTACCTTTTGGTAGATTGTATGTATCTCGGGATTGAGAATATTATGGCACTGAGAGGAGATGCGATGAAAGGACATCAGTATTTTGAAGCAACACCAGGCGGACATGAAAGTGCGATGGATCTTGTATATCAAATTAATGATCTCGGACGTGGAAAATACCTTCATAATGAAGATGAGGTTGGTGACGAACTGAATAAATTCTGTATTGGAGTTGCAGGATATCCCGAAAAGCATATTGAAGCCCCTTCAATGAACTATGACCTCAAATGGCTAAAACAAAAGGTAGATGCAGGTGCAGATTACATCGTCACGCAAATGTTTTTTGATAATAAAAAGTACATTGAGTTTGTTCACAAAGCAAGGGAAATGGGAATTACGGTTCCTATTATTCCGGGAATCAAACCTATTGCAACCAAAAAGCATTTAAAATTATTACCACAAGTATTTAAAATCGATTTGCCCGAAGAATTGATCAGTGAAGTTGAAAATGCCAGAAACAATGAAGCTGTAAAGCAAATTGGGGTAGAGTGGGCAATCAATCAGTGCCGGGAACTTCTGGATTTTGGAGTGCCTGTTTTACATTTTTATTCTATGGGTAAAAGTGATAACATAAAGAAAGTCGCAGGGGAATTATTTTAATGAAGGAGTATTAATGAAAGGAATCCCTGTTGTTCTGTCAACAGGGATTTTTTTATATAATAGATATTTTATCTTTATAAGGGTTTACACTTCTCAAAATATTTAGTAAGTCATAGTTATTTTTTTATGAATTCCCATGGGAATGCATTCTATATGCGTTTGTTGATCTTAAAGCTTGGTTAATTTCTGCTTCGAGTTTGTTGTATTTTTCTACCTCTTCATTATTTTGGATACAATTATTTGTCTTACTGTTTACCTCAAAATTATAGTTTATTAATGATTTATAAAATATATCTTCTGGATTTATACATAAAGTCTTTTTTTTAGATTAAGATTGAGATATAAATTGTAAATTCTTTGCAGATCTTCTGTACCAAGCTTTATAATTGTTTTAACAATTTCATTTTCACCATAATTTACCGAGACATTATTTTTATTATAGATAAATTTATATATACCTGTTTTACTATCATAGAAATAATCTCGTGAAAGCACGGAATTTTTATAGTACATTTTGTGATATATAAAATTTATATCTCTTGATCTCTCCTAGATTTACAAGCTTGTAATGAAATTCAGATACTTAATGTTCTCATTAAGTATCTGAATTTCATTTGGGCTTAATTTTAGATTTTTAAATGTATTTATATTTTCAACCTCATTATGTCACTTATGTAATGTACTACAGTTCCCAATAGTAATTTGTAGCTAACAATTTATTTTAATTACTTTCCAACAAATTCGTTTGGATATTTTAATTTATAAGTAGGTAAAATAAATTCATACAATTTCGCTTCGATCTTATCATATTTTTCTTTATCCGCCAAATTGGTATTGCATAGTAAGTTTTCTTTTTTTTTATTAAATATGATTGTTGAACTTGATATGAGTTTATTATTATTAAAAACACAATTGTGTAAATTTTTAGGTTGTAGTTTTAAAGATAAATCATAGATTTCCTTAATATTTTTTTTTGTCAGATTAACTGTTACGTTTTTACTTTTATATCCTTCATTAAGATGGAATTGTTTTACTTCATAAATTGAAGTTTTACTATCGTAAGATTTAACTTCGTCAATTACATTATTATGGTATAAAATATCTTTATATTCTAAATAAAGTTTATCTTCTTTTTGAACCATACAGCTTTGAAAATTAATAATGTAAAAAATTAGGAATAGAGTTTTTGTTTTGTTTTTTTTATTTTCCATAAAGCATAAATCTATTAAATACCGGTATATGTTATTGTATGAATATCAACAATATTTTGAGAAATTGGTTTAATATTCATCATTTTCTTACAGACAAGCTTCTTTCCATTCAGCACAACATTTTTTTTTCCATTCTTCAGGAAAACATTTGCTTTTTTGAAGATCTTTAGAAATTATTTCAAAGGTTTGTTTGTACCAGATTCCATTCTTTTTATAAAAATAAAAAGGAGAGTTATTGGGTTTTATTATACTATCCCCAGTAATAACGTCAGATAAATTATTTAAGAATATTATTGTGTCTTTTTTGTTCAATTTTATTTTAGCATGAGAAATTATCCCATTCCTAACCGCAATTTTCTCTAAAATAACACCCCTAAATCCGTTTTTAATATTGTTATTAATAAGTCTGTTGCAGGGATTTTTATATAGAAATAGAAATAAAATAAAAAAAACAAAACATAAAACACTGAAAATTTACTTATAATAAGCCTTTTTAAAATACTTTTTCCCATAACTTAAATTTTGACGAGGACATTTACCTCCTTTGATTTTTTCTTAAGCCATTCCTTATTAGGAAATATTCTTCTCTATTTCATGTAAAAGGATCCTTGTACTAAAATTAATCCGTATTAAACTTGAGATTATCAATAAAATATGTCGCTAGTTCATCATTATTTCTAAAAAAGACAATGAAAACAATTATAACATAGCCATTCTTGTTATAATCTATTTTTATCTGACTTTTGCTTTCAGCTTCCAATGTAAATTTTTAGTATTCCCATAATTTATTATAGTGGTTGTAATATAAAGAACGGTGATCTGATGCTTCACAATAGATATAAATATTTTTGGATAAAGTATGAGAAACCATTTCACAAAATGAAAAAAGTGGCTCAATATTATTTGCATTTAACTTTATGACTGAATCAGAAAAAAATTCTATTTCTTCTATGGTATATAGCGATAATGTTAAGTTAAAATAGTTGAAACTTAACGATAAACTTTTAATCGTATCATTATCAGACTTAGGAAAACTATTTGCATTAATTTCACTAGATATATTATCGTCAAAAATTATATTTGAAAATCGGTCATGTAAAAATTTTAAAAGATTTTTCCAATCCTGAATTCTTGTATTTAAGACCTTCACTTCTATTACTATATCATCATTATCTAAATCTTTAATAATTTTATTCCAAAGTTGTTTATAGTTTGTCATAGTATTAATTATTATAATCCTCTTCCTAAAAAGCCAATAAATTCATTAGTAACAGCGTTAAATCTTGCTCCTAAACCACTTGGAAGTTTATAATCCACAACTTTCCCATAGTTATTATGTGATCTTATTTCCTTTGTCCCATTTTTTATTATATACTTCAAGGACTTTGCGCCATAAGCATTTCTTGATGCATTAGTTGTTACTGATGAAGCTTCTTTTCCAATAAGCCTTAAAATATTAGGATGTTTTTGTATTGCCCTACCGACATTTGTTAAACCACCTTTTGCTAGTGATAAGGCAGATCTAAACGATTTAAGCAAATTAAAGCCACCTGCCGGGCCGACTGGAACTGTGCCAGCGAAAGGTACAATTTCATTCCATGTACCATCCAAATAATAATAGGACCTTCGCCCATTAATAATATTGTCCCAAGTCCAGAACTCCTTATTTAATATTGTAAAATCCTCAGTATATGTTTGCCAATTTTTTGCATTTTTTGGACAAGTAGGGCAATCTACATCGGTATTATTATCTTCAACAGCGTTAGTTTCTTTATGAGCTAAGAAATTAAATGCTGACACTATTAATCCTTGTCCAGCTCCCATCCAGAAATTACCCCCTCCTAGTACAGATCCAATACCTCCACTTACTGCACCGTTTAAAAGGACAAACCCATCACTTCTTAATATACTATTCTCACCTGCATTAGTTGTTGCCAAATCTAATAAATCATTAGCTACACTCGCAAAGGCTCCACTTAAAGCCCCAGACCAGAAATTCCCACCCTGTACGTAAGAAAGACTGCCTTGGGCAAAGGCATGGGCACCAGCCTTAGCTACAATGGTCCATGTACTTCCTAATTTATTTGCTACAGCATCTCCTACTTGGAAAATAGATCCTATTCCTGATGAAATTCCAGCACTAAAATATGAAGTAGCCAATCCTACATAAAACCGTCCATAATTGAAGGGTGTTTGCGTGTAATACATATTAAATAATTCGGAAACTGCTGCTACTAGTGGAGGTATCCACCAAATAAACTCTCCACTAGGGTCGTTGTACATGAGTGGATTATTCATCACATACCCATATTTGTTATAATTTTGGGTATTGGTGGGGTCTTGTATATTTTCATCCGCATTTAAAAATCTCCTTAAAAGGGGATCATATAATCTTCCGTTCATATGGATAATGCCCACTTCTGCAAAGTGTTCATGACTTGTATAACCACGGTCTATTACTAAGTTGAAAGTTGAAAGTTGCTGGTTGAGAGCATTTCCGGTGAGGATAGCTCCGTTTCCAATTTGAAGGTGGCTAAAATTCCCCCACGCATCGTAATGCCTTTGTTCCAGTTTGTTCCCAAACCCATCACTAATGGCTAATACACTACCTATATAATCTTTATGTAAAAACCTGAAAGAACTACTGCTCTCGCTATAATCTTTTAAATATACAATATTACTTTCATAAGGAGTTCCTCCAATAAACAAAATATGCTTTTCCTTACCTGTTGTATTATCCTTAATCACTTCAAAGCTTCCGTCCTCACTATAAAACTTCGTGAATTTTCCTTCTCCATTTGAAGAGAAATTTCCTCCATAAGAAGCTCGTTGTCTCATGCTGATCAACCCATATTGGAAGCTTACATCTCCTTTCTCTCCATCAATAAATACGGGATCATTATTTTCATTATAAACAATGCTTTGAATCAGATCATTATTATAACTTTGGGTTCCGGCAGCATTCAACACCATACTCGTAGGTTGGTAGATTTTCTGGCTGTTCTGGAATTTAATGCTTCCCACCTGGTCATTTTCCAGGATACGCCCTTTCACATCGTAAGTATTTCTATTGGTAGTTGGTTTGGTTCCCGTAACCGGATTTGTCCAGTTTACCAGCCTATTGTTGTCATCGTAGTCAAATGATTCGATGATATTGAAGTCACCACCTGTCGTTCTGTTTTTTAATTCGTTTTTAATGGCATCAAAAGAGTAGGAGAGTTGTAAAATTCCAGGTTTCACTACTGAAGAATGACTAACTTGCAGCAAGAATCCATTAGCATCATAGGTATTGTTGATATTTGCGCTTCCAAGTTTGGCTTTTAATACCTGTCCCTTGGCATTAGCTTCCTGAAGTTGCCACAATACCTTTCCAGTATTTTTATCTTTTACCTGAAAGAGTTCACCACTCCAATTGCTGTACTCATTTTGTATCTGTACTTTAGTTAAAACTCCGGAAGAATAAAGTTGCTTTTCATAGGAAATAACTCTAGCTTTATCATCATAGGTAATTCCTTTTTGGATAAAGTATTTTCCATTGTTGTTTTCTGTAGAGGATAAAATTCTTCCCTGAGCATCATAAGAAATATTGGAACTATAAGCCTGTCCTTTTGAGGTTCCCGATTTTGAAATGACTCTTCCTTTATTGTCATAACTAAAAAAAATCATTTTATTAGTGGATTCTCCACCATCTGACATTGAAAGTTCTTTTTGAGAAATAAGCTGTCCATTATTGTTGTATGTGTATTCCTTAGTTCCTTTTGGACTGACAATTTTTTTGGGTTTTCCTAATCCATCATATTCGTACTTGTATATGCCATTCGAAGGATCGTTAAATTCTGATTTTCTTCCCCAGACATCATATTGGGTAGTCACTGTATTTTCGGCATATTGTGCTTTGATCTGCTCCCCTGCTGCATTGTAAGAAAAGTTGATCGTTCCTCCTTTATCTGTAGTTGCCACTGTATTACCCAAAGCATCTTCTCTCTTTGTAGTTGTTCTTCCATATCCGTTCAGTTCTTTAAAGTTAGTGGTTAGGCCGGAAATAGAAGTTTCCAATTTTTTACCATTAAAGGCAGTCGTTATTGTTGTAGCTGGAAAAACAGTGTCATTATAAAGGATATCATTCCATTGACTTGGATATTGTCCTTCGAAGTAAGATTCACTTTCTTTGATCTTCCTACCCAAAATATCATACTGTGTCTCTTTAGAAATATATTGTCCTTGTCCAAAAGCTTTAGTTGAAACCTTATATTCCTGAATAAGCTTATTGGTGTATTTTTTGGAAATACCACCATTTGGGTTGTATTCTGTAACTATGATATTCGAATTATTGTCTCGCTCATACTGATAGGTTGTTGTACCACTTAAATTAGTTTTGGAGGTAAGGAGTTTTCCCCAGCCATCATAAGTGTTCGTTAAGGTATTACCCAATGGATCAGTTTGATTCAGAATTTCACCCCAATCATTATAAATAATGTTGGTTTCAAGTCCCAGATTGTCTTTTTTCTTGATGGCAAATCGCCCTTTAGAATCATATTCTGTCTCAGTGGATTGGATTTGGGAATCTACACTATTACTGGCCAGCTTTCTGGTAATATTTCCAAAACCATCATAAGTATAAGTTTCGGTTATTGATTCTGAATTATTTCGATTCCAGGTTATTTGGGTTTTGAGTAGATTATTTTCATAGGTATATTCCTCTTTTCCAGATTTAGTGTCACCATAAGCCTGTACTACATTGGTTTTAATTTTAGGTTTACCAATACTATAATTTGATCCTGGAATCATATTAGAGGGATAATATTCCAGTTCGAGCGTAGAAATTGCAAAACCATCATTAATTTTGGTCACAGACTTTTTTGGAAGGTATAGTTCATTATACTGTTCTACGGTATGAACTATCTTGATATTCTTTAGAAAATCTTTTGTCGTTGTTATATATGGATTTATCGAAAGTACTACTTTTGATTTGTCAGCATCACCAATAACAATACTGTTAACTATATTTCCATTAAGAAGTTTATCAATCTTATAATCATATTGTTTAAATGATAATAATTGTGTGTTGTTTAAAGAAATGTTAGCAGGAAATATATTGTTCTCATTAGTTGTTCTTATTGACCAATCTTTATAGGGTAACCCTTCATTTAAAGGATTGATTTCTGAGCCTGTCCATATTTTTGTGTTTTCAAATCCATCTGCAAAGAAGGTAGACCTTGCGGTCTGCCTGAAACCGATCATACCTCTGCCTTGTAGATGACCAATTAAATCTCTGTATCTAAATTCTTGTTTTCTCTCTCCTTGAATTAGCCTCGAAACTACATTATAGTTGATGTTTTCTACAATATTGACATAGGGATACTGAATTGGAGAAATATTGGAATATGATTTATAAATATTTCCATTATTAGCCAAATTTGAATATTCTATATCTGTTTTTACTGCCCCTTGATTAATTGATGTTATCCTCGATACTTTATCTAGCTTGCCACCCAATTCCCAGGTGATTAATTTTGTTTTATGAATAATAGCAAATTCAGTATTAACTTCTGCGATTCTAAAATTTCCTATTAAAGGAATATAATGTTCTCCATATTTAGAGTAATTGATATCTTCATCTTCCAGATTTCCGGAAACCGGAATCTCTTTAGGTGATAAGCTATATATATTATTGAATATAGGTTTTCCTGTTGCATCTACTCCGTCATTTCTTAAGTAATTAAATCCATAACTAGAATCCTTATTGTTTATGTTAAGCTGCCTAAACCATACTTGAGATTCAAAGATGAGAAAGTCACTCTTTCCATCTTTATTTAAGTCAGGTGTATAGTATGATCTTAATGTATTTCTATATTTTGTTGCAGCACCCGTATAGGCTGGTTTATATAGAAAAAGATTAGAATAATATTCTTTTCTAAAACTATTTCCCGTAGAAATATACATTTTCCAATCTGAGGAATCTTCTGCTACAGGGATTATTATATCTGTTTTTCTATCACCATTGAAGTCTCCATAATATAATGGTAAAGATGCGTCCTCGGTATTCGGGAAATCATATAAATGGAGTAGCTTATTTGTTTTGATATCAAGTTTATACAGCTTGTATAGATTGTTTTTAAGAATTAGTATTTGCTGAGTTCCATCTCCTAAAAAGTCATTTACAGTCTTTATATCACCGACGTTTATATCTGCCATATCAATTGGAGTAATAGTATCAGATAACGGGTTTACATAAAATCTTTTATTATCAAAATAGGTCCATACAACATTGGGTCCTTCTTCTCCTATATCTTTAGATACTGCCCAAGTAGCAGATACAATAAAATCAGTGACTCCATCACCATTGAAATCTCCAGACGATGTTTGTAGTAGTACCTGAAGCTCTGGGTCTGAATTTGTGTAATATCCTGTTAGGTCATATCTTTTAGATTCTTGTAAAATAATAGTATTTAAACCCTTATCATATTTGCAAATATTTATTTTTATTGCATTTTCATACCACGTAGTATAGCTAAATGGTGCGTGAACATTGAATAAGGCACTAGCATTGCTTACATTAGGATGACTACCTACAAAAATATTTTCATTTTTCCATCCGATTAGCTCTCTGTTAAAAGTATAGATATCTCCGGTTCCATCCAATCTCCTCAACATTAACTTATTACTATTTATAAAGTCTACCTTTCCGTCACCATCAAAATCTCCGGATATAATATTATTACCTAGAATTTCATCATAACGGGAGTCCTGTTTCATAATGCTATTCGTTGTGGTGTCGGTTTCGTAAGTAAATGATATAGGATTAGCTTCTTCGCTCATCGAATTTATCTCTTGCACAGATTCTACAAACTGATATGATGTTCCATTTCGTGTATATTTAATAATATATTTTTTAAATTGATTCCCACTTATCTTTACAGTGATATCCTTTAATAATTTGTCCTGTATAAAAAATGCCCCATTTACATAAGACGATTCCTTAAGATCTCTATTTATATAGTTAAACTTTATTTCATTAAAATGAAGTGTATTCAATAATTTATTTCCTCCCCATGAAATTGTAGATAACCTTGAGACACCTCCGTTTCGTCCCCCTAATTGATCAGATTCATAACTGTATACAATGAGATTTCCCTGTGCATCTGCCCATTCAGTGATGTTATATTCTGTAGCAGGACCACCTCGGAACCCGTTTGTAAATGTTTTCTGATATTTAGCCTGTGAACCATCTTCATATAAAACTAAAAAGTAATCAGGCCCCGAAAGACCTAGGGTATTACCAATTGATTTAATTTTAACATTAGAATACTTCTCCGTTACATATTCTGCTCCATCTTTACCATATTCTCCAGACTTTAAAATGAGCCTTTGCCCATTAAAACTATAATAATCGGAGTAATCCAGTTGTACGCCTTTAACTTCTCCATCTTTTTCAATGTTCTTTCCTATCCTCGAAATTGCGGTAATTCCGGAAAGGTTCCATCCATATCCGGCAATTCCATTTCCGGAACCACTCGTATAAATAAGACTTATTTGTGGTGCTACAGATTTTACTCCTGGCGGTAAAGCTATGGGTAAAGTAAACTGAAGTTGTCCGGCTCCATTTACTTCAATATTTCCTTTCGTATCATGGAAGCTTTGTCCTTCCGGGGCAGTTGTGCCATATGGATTGGTTGATCCTGCATTAGAATCTGTTGGACCTCCTCCCGGATTTTCTGTTGCAGGTCCAATCTTTGCCACAAATGGATTTGAGGTATCTGCAGCTGCTTTGAATCCCTGTGCCAGTAGTATGGCCTGTGGATCCCGTACTGTTCGTGAGGCGTTTTCCTGCTGATATAGAATTGTTTGTGAAAAGCCCAATAGTGAGCAGAATGAAATAATAAACGAGTATAAAAATTTCATAGATGATAAAATAATAAGTAATACTTAATTTTGTCTAAACAACTACCTTTTTGTAACATTCCTGCTGAAGATTCTTCCGTCTTTTAAGGTAAACTGAAGGATATATACTCCCCAATCGTAGCCGGACATATTGATTTTAATCTCTTTATTAAGATCAGGCATGTTTTGCTTCCGGAATTTCCAGTTGATGGTGTTGTGTTGATATAGTGCTACAGATTCAATAAGACCATCTGCTTCGTTGGTCCAGTCTATAGTAAGAATATCGTTCACAGGAACCGGATAAAGCCTGATTTGTTTCCAGAATGTTTTTTCATCCATGGCTGGATTTTGCTGCAAGGGAGCTATGGTTCTGGTTTCCTGACTTTCTTTCTTTGTTTCATCTGAAGCCTTTTTACTCGTGTTATTAGTACCGCGATATCGCTGGTTTCCAGCCTCATCGTATTTGAAATAAACTTCAGTTTGCGAAAAACCAAAGAATCCCATCAGTAAGGCAGAGAAGGAAAATATTTTTCTTTTCATAAGTTGCATTTACTTGATTTTTCCTGAAAAAAGAGACTTTAATTGTTTTTCTAGTTGCTTTATTTTTTCAGATTGAAATTTTAATTGTTTGTTTTGTTCAATAGAATATAGTGTCAGCTCTTCAATTTTTTCCAGTAGCTTGGCGTCCATCTCACCAACATTGATTCCGTTTTTTACAACTTCTTCAGCGGAAGGAATATTGGGCAAATGCCCTTTTTGTTCAATATGTTTTTCGACTTCTTCCAACGAACGAAGGTGATAATCTTTCCCGAAGACATAATCAGCCCATCCATTGGTAGAAGGAACTTCAATCTTTACTTTTTCTGTTTTTATTCCGTCTTTTACAAATAAGCGATATTCATTACAGTCACTACAGGCGGAGAGTGCTGTATTATTCCATGAAGTTCCGATAAGTACCTTACCATTTGCTCGTACAGTGAACACGTATTTTGCCCAATCCCCTTGTGTATGGGGAGAAGAAAGTGTAAGCAATCCTACATCATTAGATTGATAGTGGTCATATACAAGCCACATCAGGTCCATTCCTGAACTTACATTTTGTACTGTACTTCTTACCTGAACACCATCACTGTTGATATTGGTGTAAAATTGAGCTCTTCCATAGTTTTTAAAAGCAATATTAGGGTCTGTTGGACCTCCGATGGCTACTGTACCTTCACTTGATTCGATAAGAAATTTGCCCCATTTGCTCCATTTGGGATCATTAGGAAGAGCATTTCTATAAAATACACCTCCATCATTAAAATTGATCTGATGATTTTTATTTCCTGAATTTCCTGACCACGGAGCTATAGTTAGTAATCCTGAAAATTTTCCGGCGCCGGGTGCTTCAATGATAGCTCTGTCCTTAAATTCAGCTTTAAATTCACGATTATATTCAGATGGAAGTGGATTTACATTTCTTGTATCCTGAACCTGAAGATTAGCGGCCTGCTGTGCAAAATGTAACTGAGTGAATAAAATAATGCCAATGAGTAAACTTTTTTTCATTATTGAATTTTTTATTACGATAGTTGTAGATTTAAATATACTTTTGGGTATAATGGTTAGATGGTCCTGATTTTTGAATCAGAATCATTAAAAGGATTAAGTCCATAAAAAATTAAAGGGAATAAACCTTTAAAAATGGAAAGTCATTAGAAATACATTTTATCTGTTAAAATGTATAGGGGAAATTATTTTTCATGCAGTGATCAAATTTATTTGTGTTTTTGCAAACATATGAAATGTTCACTATATGTAGATTTAAAACACGTAACAATTTGATATTCTGGTCTGTATTTGTAATTTATTTAAAAAAATAAAGAAAAAAATAAATCTGGATTTTTAAAATTTTGAAAAATATTCATAGAATGGAATGGGCTTTTAGCAAAAAAATGCTAAGTAGATTGTTGTTTATCTCCCAAAAAAATGTTCAGGAGATTATAGCCGAGTTTAATATATTAAAAAAAGCCATCAGTTTCCATTTCTGGAAACGTTCTTAAATAGAACTAAAGGATAGGATGCCTTTCAAAAGGTTTGTTCCTATCAAAAAGATACCGATAGGTAATTAACTTTCTGGTTACAGTAGTATCGAGAGTTTCTGCAATTTTTATCATTTTCGGATTAAAGTCTCCGATCCATTGAAGCTCGGTTACTTTAAAATCTGTATGTTTTCTCAGATGCTGGGTTCCTTCCCAGATCATATATCCATCAATTCCTTTCCTTTGCCATTCGGGAATAACGCCGAAAACCAATCCGACCATTTTTTCATTTTTTTTGAATGTTTTGTACCAAAGGAACTTCAATTTTTCTATACATCCGAACTTTCCGTTGAGGTATCTGATCCATTGATTCACGTCCGGAATATTCATCCACATGGCAATCGGCTTTTCATTTTCATAAACGAACCATGAAATATGTTCGTTGATAATAGGTTTCATAGTTTTGAACATTTTCAGCACCTTGCCTTCTTCCAGTCTTTTTCCTTCTCCATGCGCTGCCCAGGCACTATTATAAACCTCCGTGAAATCTTTTGCAAATTTTTCCAGATTATTTTTTTTCATAGGCTGTGCAGAGATGGACGGATTTCGGCGGTGCTTTTCATGCATTACCCTAAATACCCGTGAAACGTCCGCGAAAATAGGTCTTGAAAAGCAGAGCTGTTCAAAATATAACCTGAATCCATAATTTTCAAAGAGATCTTTGTAATAAGGAAAATTATAGTTCATGCCAAATAAGGGAGGTGAAAATCCATCTGAAAGGAGACCCCAGAATTTATCTCTTTCTCCAAAATTAATAGGTCCATCCATTGCCTCCATACCTCTTTCGTGCAGCCAGTTTTTACAATAATCAAAAATAAAATTAGCTGTTTCCTGATCATTAATGCAGTCGAAAAAACCTAATCCTCCGGTTGGCTGATCCTGCTTGTAGAAAGTATTGATAAAAACAGCGACCTTTCCAACAGTCTGATTGTTTTTATTTTTAAACAAAAATCTTTGGCACTCACCGGTTTTGAAAAATTTATTCTTACTGGGATCGAAAACTTCTTCGATATCTTTGTCTAAAGGTCTGATGTAATTTTTATCGTGCTGATAAAGTACAGCTGGAAACTGCAGAAATTCTTTTTTTTGTTCTTGATCCTGTACTTCTTCAACAATAATCATAAATTTTATAAAAATAGAGGGTGAAAGATAATGTTTTTGGTTTCAATTGAAATCAATGAATCGATTTTATCCGTATTTTTGTTGCAAATTATAAAAAATGGTTGATTTTACTGATAACGACGATGATATTTTCACTGGAAAAGAACATACGCCTATAAGGGAAGATGCTTTTGATAAATCGCCACAGGAAAAGATAGAAAAGATTACCCAGCTTTTTGGGGAAATTATGGAAACTTTGGGAATGGATATGACGGATGACTCCTTAAAAGATTCTCCCAAACGTGTTGCAAAAATGTACGTGAATGAAATTTTTGGTGGACTACTTCCGGAAAACAAACCGGGAATTTCTACTTTTTCCAATAAATATAAGTACCGTCAGATGTTGGTGGAAAAAGATATTACAGTATATTCGTTCTGTGAGCATCATTTTTTACCAATCATTGGAAAGGCACATGTTGCCTATATTTCAAATGGTGAGGTAATTGGTCTTTCAAAAATTAACAGGATTGTAGACTATTATGCAAAGAGACCTCAGGTTCAGGAAAGACTTACAATGCAAATTGTAAATGCCCTTAAAGAAGCTTTGGGAACAAAAGATGTAGCGTGTATTATTGATGCGAAACATCTTTGTGTGAACTGCAGAGGAATTAAAGATACGGCAAGTTCTACGATTACGGCAGAATTAAGTGGGATATTCAGGACTAATCCTATTACCAGACAGGAATTCCTGCACTATGTAGGAAGCCATACGACTTTGGATTAATCGGAATGGATTATCAGATTTTAAAAGATACCGTGGAGGCGGAGGTGAAAAGATTTGGAATGATTTCTGAAGAAGAATGGAGTTACAAGTTTTCTGCTGAGAAGTGGTCCAAAAAAGAAATTTTAGGTCATCTTTGTGATAGTGCACTAACCAATATCAGGAGATTTGTGGTTACCCAATACAAGGAAAATGAAAATATAGTGTACGATCAGAATTTTTGGGTGAAAGCTCAGAACTATCAAAATATTCCGATAGCTGACGTGATCAATCTTTGGAAATATCTCAATCTTCAGATCGTGAATGTTGTTGAAAATATGCCGGATGAGGTTTTGCATAAAAATTGTGATACTTCAAAGACAGAGCAGAGAGTGTATACGCTGGAGTATCTGATTCAGGATTATATGGATCATTTGCAGCACCATTTAAAAACAATTTAATAATGATAAAATTTAAAAAAGTTTCAGATAAAATTTTTGTAACCACAATTATTTGTTGTTGCCAGAAATGCTGTTGTTAAAAGGTCACAATCTTTTAATACTAAAACTTTAAACTAAATTATAAATCATTAAATCTTTTAATTTTAAAATCAATGCAATTAAAAATATATAATTCGCTAACTGCTGAAAAAGAAATTTTCAAACCTATTTTAGAAGGAAACATTGGGATGTATGTTTGTGGCCCGACGGTTTATAGCAATGTACACTTAGGAAATGTAAGAACGTTCCTTTCCTTCGATTTTATTTACCGTACTTTAATGCACTTAGGGTACAAAGTAAGATATGTTAGAAATATTACAGACGCGGGACACCTTACTGATGATGGGAATGTAGATAATGACCGGTTTGTAAAGCAAACCCGTCTTGAAAAATTAGAGCCTATGGAGATCGTACAGAAATATACTGTGGATTTTCATAAAGTTTTAGATATGTTCAATCTTTTGCCTCCTAATATTGAGCCTACGGCGACCGGGCATATTGTAGAGCAGATTGAGCTGACTCAAAAGTTAATTGAAAGAGGTTTTGCATATGAAAGTAATGGGTCTGTTTATTTCGATGTTCTGGAGTATAATAAAAGAGGATTGAATTACGGGGAACTTTCAAAACGTAATATAGAAGAACTGTTTGCTAATACCCGTGATCTGGACGGGCAAGGGGAAAAGAAAAACCCACAGGATTTTGCACTTTGGAAAAAAGCGTCGCCTGCTCATATCATGAGATGGAATTCTCCTTGGGGAGAAGGCTTTCCGGGATGGCACCTGGAATGTACTGCAATGAGTACTAAATACCTCGGTGAGAAATTTGATATTCACGGTGGAGGAATGGATCTTAAGTTCCCACATCATGAATGTGAGATTGCACAAGGTAAAGGCTGCAATGATGTAGCTCCGGTTAATTACTGGATGCATGCCAATATGTTAACTATGAACAGCCAGCGGATGAGTAAATCAACAGGAAACTATATCCTGCCGATGCAGCTGGTTTCCGGTGAAAATGATTTCTTTGAGAAGCCTTTCCACCCGTCAATCGTACGATTTTGCTTCCTTCAGGCTCATTACAGAAGTGTCCTGGACATTTCTAATGATGCTATGATTGCCAGTGAGAAAGGATTTATCAGGCTGATGGAAGCCGTAAAAGTGCTGAATTCTGTTATGCCGGATGATAGTAAAGAATCAGGTTTCAATCTTAAAGAGTGGAAGGAGAAGGCTTATGACGCGCTGACAGATGATTTTAACTCACCAATACTGATCGCGCATTTGTTTGAAGCGGTGAAATTTATTTTTGCTTTGAATGATGGGAAAGAAACCATTTCTACTGAGGATCTTGCTGATTTAAAATCTACTTTACATGCTTTTATTTTTGATGTTCTGGGCCTACAACCTATTGAAGAAAATAATAATGAAAAGCTTGATCAGACCTTACAGGTTTTGATTGAATTAAGAAATCAAGCCAGAAAATCTAAAAACTTTGAGCTTTCAGACCAGATCAGGGATAAGTTACTTGCTGAAGGAATAGAGCTAAAAGATGGCAGAGATGGAACTACTTATGTTTTGAATTAAAAGTAGATCTTTTTACATATTACCTCCCATAGGTTTTACGGATTACGCAGCTTTCAAATAGAATGTCTGTTCAAATCAGTAGAATCTGTGGGATTTTTTTATTTGAATAAATATTAGATTTAATGAATATGCTAATTAAAGCTACTGATGTATTATTAAATTTTTAAATAATTGTATTTTTTATTATTTAATCTAGAAAATATGTAACTTAGTGATAATAAATCCTATTAATTATGAAAAAATATTTATTCCCTGTCATCTTACTGTTATTAGGAGTGAAAGCTTCCGGGCAGCAAGATTTCTTTGCACTTACCGGAAAAGATACTCCGAGCATTATTTTTAATGATTTCCGGGCCCTGGATGTTATCAATGGAACTTCCGGTGAAACAATGTTGACAGCAGATTCTATGGCAAAAGTATTTTCACAGTCGAGAAACGGATCTGTTACTGAGGATAAAAACTCTTATAACCATGCCCAGTCGGCAACGATGGCTGCTTTAGCTTATGATCCGTCGGGAAATAATCTGATATACATGCCGATGTTTTCTTCTAATGTATATGTTTTAAATAATAAAACCAAAGAAATTACTTTGGTAGAAAACAACGTAACAAGAGTAACTGCGTGTGATATTAATTCCCATATAACGAGAATGGCGACAGGATACGATGGAAATGTTTATGCTATTAATAATGCAGGAACTCAATTTTTACAAATTACCAGAACAGGTAATCAATATTCGGTTCATGACCTGGGAATTATTAAAGATGATATATCTAACGGAAAGAATTCTTTTACAACTATTGAAACAGGTTTTGGTGGAGATATGATTGCTGATGCGGACGGTAATTTCTATGTTTTTTCGACATCAGGAAATGTCTTTAAGATTCTGAAAAAAGAACTTAAGGCAAGGTTTGTGGGGAAGATCACCGGTCTACCTGAAAATTATTCAGTGAATGGTTCTGCCGTTAATTCAAAAGGAAAGGTAGTGATTGCAAGTGCAAAGGGAGCCCCATTGTATGAGGTGGATATGCAGACATTAACCGCGGATAAAATTCCCGGAGATCTGAATCTGCATATTTATGACCTGGCAAGTAAGTATTTTGTAAACGATAAGTCCGTAAGCTCAAATATTTTAACCCACGTAGATATTTATCCCACAAAGGTTAACGAGCATTTTATTACAATAGATATGAATGATCAAAAGATCAAAGAAAATATTATACTTAATGTGTTTGATATGTCTGGTAAAAATGTGATGAAACAAAATATATCTGCTAAAGGAGGAACTTTAAACCAAAAAGTATTTCTGAATAATTTAGTGGACGGAGCATATATTGTAAATCTTACAGAAGACTCAGGTAAAATATTATTAAATAAGAAGATTATTGTCACTAAATAATATCCTGAATTTTTATGATTTTAAAACCTTTTCAAAGTGACTGAAAAGGTTTTTTTAATGAATATTTGATCTTGAATAAGTTTTGTTTTTCGAGATTATAGTGTATTTTTATAAAAAAATAGAGATGAAATTATACTTTAATGTAGGATACAGCGCGCAAATTGGAGAAGGATTACAGTTGGTGATCAAAGAAGAAGGAGCTGCATCTAAAGTTCATAAAATGTTCTACACAGAAAACGGTTTATGGAAATGTGAGGTGGATTATTTCTCAAAATCTATTTCTTATAAATATCAACATATCAATGAAAGAGGGAATGTCCTGAGGGAAGAGTTTGTATCCCATCATTTGAATTTTCCCCATAATTATAAAGAATTTTTAATCTTTGATGAGTGGAATAATAAGAACTTTCCTGAAAACTATCTCAACAATAAAATTCTTTATAATAAACTTAATCAGTTTATTCCGGAGAAAATTACGGTTCTCAAGAAGCATACTCATTTATTCAGGATTGAAGCTCCTATTTATAACCCGGACTGGCAGGTCGTTCTTTTTGGGAACACTGAATCTTTAGGTAGCTGGGATTATGAAAGGGTAATTCATTTATCCCAAACTGACTTTGGAGTTTGGGAAGCAACAGTGGAAATTCCTGAAAATGAATTTATACAGTATAAATATTGTATTTACGATAAAAGTTTACAGAAAGTTGTCGACGTAGAAACTGGTGAGAATAGATTTACGGTTCCTAATCTTCAGCCTGATGTTTTACAGGTCCTTGCCAACCATTATTTTAAATTTAAAGCTTATCAGATGTACCATGATGCAGGAGTTGCAGTTCCTGTATTCTCTTTGAGGAGTGAAGATGGGTTTGGTGTAGGAGAATTTGCTGATATGAAAAAGTTAGCCGAATGGGCACAAAAGACTGATCTTGGTATTATTCAGATCCTTCCTATTAATGACACTACAGCTAATTATTCCTGGACGGATTCCTATCCTTATGCCGCTGTTTCTGTTTATGCTTTACACCCACAATATATTTCACTGGAAAATCTTGATTATGCTTTACCTGATGATTTAGTTGAAGAATATCAGTCAGAAAAAAAAGAATTGAATGCTTTAGAATTGATTGATTATGAAAAAGTAATTGCCGGCAAATGGAAATTTCTGAAAGCTGTTTTTAGCTTGCAGAAGACCAAGATTTATAAAGACAGAAATTTCAAAAAGTTTATAAAAGATAATGAAGGCTGGCTGATTCCTTATTGTGCGTTTTGTGTATTGAGGGATAAATATAAAACGCCCAACTTTAATAACTGGAAAACACACAAAAAATATATTGCCGGAAAAATTGCCCCATTTTTTTCTGCAAAAAGTAAAGATTATGATGATTCGATGCTTCATGCCTGGGTTCAGTATCAACTTCATAAGCAACTGAAGGAAACTATAGATCATATTCATAGTTTGGGTGTTTCGGTAAAAGGAGATCTGCCTATTGGTATTTACAGGTATTCTGTAGAAGCCTGGGCTGAACCAGAACTGTTTGGAATGGATTTCCAGGCTGGGGCACCACCTGACCAGTTTACTGAACTGGGACAAAACTGGGAATTTCCAACCTATAACTGGGAAGCCATGAAGAAAGATGATTATCGATGGTGGAAGAACAGGTTTAAAGCTTTGGAGCAGTATTTCGATGCCATGAGAATAGATCATATTTTAGGCTTTTTCAGAATATGGAGAATGCCCATATCCGCCACTCAGGGTATACTCGGATATTTTTATCCAGCTGTTCCTATAGTAGCTGAGGAATTTAAAGCTCTGAACATTCCTTTTAATTTTGAGCGGTATTGTAAGCCTTTTATTAATGACCATATTTTATGGAAGTATTTTGCAGACGAGAGTAGTAAGGTTCTGGAGTTTGTAAATAAGAATGCCGATGGAACTTACTCATTTAAAAAAGAGTTTGATACACAAAGGAAATTATCGGACTATTTCAAAAAAAATAAGGAGAATTCTTTTTTGGAAGAAAAGCTTCTTTCTCTTTGCGCAAATGTTTTGTTTGTGACAGAAGAGAGAAATGGGAAAACTGTGTATCATCCAAGATTCAATGTATACAATACGGATTCTTATTTTTATTTGTCTGATTGGGAGAAGAATTCGATCTATAATTTGTATCACGACTATTTTTTCAGAAGGCAAGACCACCTTTGGTACGAAAAGGCCATGGAAAAATTACCTATGATACTTAACGCAACAAAAATGTTGATCTGTGGGGAAGATTTAGGAATGGTTCCGGCTTGTGTGCCTGTAGTGATGGATGAGCTCGGTATCATAGCTCTAAAAGTCCAGCGTATGCCTTCGGATGATATTCCATTCTATAATCCCAAAATTGCAAATTATATGAATGTGGTTACGGCATCATCACATGATAGCTCAACTTTACGGCAATGGTGGAAGGAGGATCCGGATTTAACTCAAAAATATTTTAATAATCAGCTGATACAATATGGAAAGGCTCCAAAAGATCTTAACCCTTATTTGGCGGAAATCATTATGAAGCAGCATTTGTACAATGATGCTATGCTGGCGGTTTTTCCTCTTCAGGAATATTTAGCGACTGATGAAGAGCTTGTAAACCCTGAAATGGATAATGAAAGAATTAATGATCCAGCTGTTTTCCCTCATTACTGGCGTTACCGCATGCATTTGAACCTCGAAAGCTTAATGGACAAAACTGCATTTAATGAAAAAATCAGTCACTTGGTAAAAGATAGTGGTCGGAAGTAAGATTTAACAATTGATTATCAATTAATTAATGATATTTTAAAAGAAGTTGAATGAAAAGATTTAACTTCTTTTTTTTATTCGTATCAAAGAGATAGAATAGAGATATTCTACTATATATTAACCAATTAACGCTATTGAGATGAAAAATATACTTTTAGGATTTGCACTGGGTTTGGCGACTTTGTCGTTCGGCCAGCAGTATCCACATAACGGATGGGATGATGATGGGTATGATAATAATAACGGATACTACAGCAACCAGGACGATCAGAATTATTTCCCTGACGATTACTATTACAACTATCCTCAGGACTATTATCCTAATGCTTATTACCAAAGCTACTACAATGATTACAGGAACAGTATCATCAATGTAAACTGGAATGTATTCTTTGCTCAAAACAGATTAAACCGGTGGCAGATTGATCAGATCTTATATCTGAATAATCTTTACTCCAGTTTTGCAAGCTGGAATAACTTCTACAGGTACAATCCGGACAGATGGTATTATGATAGATTTTATGCAATGCAAAGAATTTTAGGACCAAGGGTTTTCGTTGTTTTCCAAAACAATTACTATCACGGCTCAAGTCCTATTGTTTACTTTCAAAACTACAGAAGAAGCTATTATGTTCCAAGATATGCGGTGATGCCACGTTACAGAAATATAAACATCAATGTTTATAGAGTAGATAGGGCAAGATTCCGACGAATGGATAATCCTACTCTTAAAGTTGTTTCCACTAGAAACTATTCTGGCTTTAGAGATAATGACAACAGAAATCAGGGAAACAATGGATTCAGAAGTCAGGGAGGTTTCAGGAATCAGGATAACAACGTTAGAAATAACAGCGGATTCAGAAGTGATAATAATATAAACAGAGAAAGATCCGGAAACAGTGGATTCCGTACAAACCGAAATCAGGATGCCGTAAGGGACAATGGACCGAGAAGAGAAAACAATAATGGTTTCAGGAACGGAGGAGGAGAAGGATTCAGACAACAAAGAACTGAAAACTCCGGTTTTAGAAAGCAAAATAATGGAAACGACAACAGAGGTTCCGGATTCAGACAAAAACTGGCAAATAATTAATTTTCATATATTATATTTAAGTGGTGTGAAGGGCAGGTTTTTATAATCTGTCCTTTTTTAATGTTATGTTTTTATTTTATGATTTTTATACTTTAAATTAACATTTTTTATGAATATTTTCATTTAACTTCTGTTTTGTTTGAGTATCCAAAAGGTGTATAACAATTAATTAAAGATATAAAAAATGAAAAAATTAATTTTAGCAATAGCTTTTATCGGAATGGGAAGCTTTGCAATGGCTCAACAAACAACTCCTCAGGATCAGCAGGCAAGAAAGGCTGAAATGCAGCAAAAAATGCAACAAAGAGAACAGGAGCGCCTGAATCAGATGCAGAAAGATCTTAATCTAAACCAGAATCAGGTTGCTCAGATTAAAGACCTTCAGGCTAAGAGAAAAGCGGAAATGATGGCTGATTTCGAAAAGAATAAAGGAGAGAGACAAGCGAAGATGGAGGAAATGAAAGCCAAAAGAGCACAAATGGATGCGGATATGAAAAAGATATTAACTCCAGAGCAGTATGATAAATGGCAGGCTGATAGAAAAGCTAAAATGGAAAAAAGAAAGGCAGAAATGAAAGACAGAAAAATGATGGTTAAGCCGATGCCTGCAGGTACTGCGAATGCAAATTGATAGTTTATAATTGTGTTTTTTTAATGTGTTGAGGACGGAAGTAATTCCGTCCTTTTTACATTAATTTTCATTAATTTTTTTGAAATCGGGCTTTAATTCCGTAATTTTGAATATAATCTTTTATTATGGTAAGCGAAAAAATTGCAAAATTAATCAACGAACAAATAGCCCACGAACAATATGCCGCACAATATTACCTTTCAATGTCTGCTTGGTTTTCAAGTAAGGATCTTGACGGGATTGCCAATTATTTCAGGGTTCAGAGTAAGGAAGAATTAATGCATGCAGATAAGATGTTTGATTATTTAAATGATGTAGGAGGAGAAATCATTATCGGAGAAATTCCAAAACCACCTCATGAGTTTGATAATGCAACAGATATTTTTGAAAAAGCACTTGAACACGAAAAAATAGTAACTAAAAGTATTTTCAATATTGTAAAGAATGCAAATGATGAGGGGGATTTTGCAACAACTTCTTTTTTACAGTGGTTTATTAATGAGCAGGTAGAGGAAGAGGCAAGCGCATCTCAATTGGTTACTAAAATCAAAATGGTTTGTGATAATCCTTCGGCATTATATCTTTTTGATCAGGAATTAGCTCAAAGAGTTTTTGTTCCTGCTGCAGATGCATAAGACTTAATAGCTTTAAATATAAAAGAGTGAACCTTATCCAAGTTCACTCTTTTTTATTTTTACAATATGATGTTTCTATTTTGATACTTTTAAAAAGATTTGTTGATGGTCTTGATTAATATCGATGGTTGGAAATTTTTTATCATAATCAATAACGATATCTCCTTTATCTTCAACTCCGTTTCCATCGGAATCCCAATTAATCGTAACGTAATACTTTACCGGATCTCCTTTCTTTACTTCCGGTTTAATTAGACTTTCGGGGTTGTTAGGTACAGGAAGTTCAATGGTAAAAGGAATTTTTTCCTGTGAATATTCTTTCTCTGCGATCAAGGTTGCCGGTACATCAGCCATATTAGCAGGTACCCCATACAAATTAACTTTAAGCTTTGCATTTTTGGGAATTACATTGTCTGTACCTGTAAACTCGATTTTTACATTTTTTCCCTGAGAAGCTTTATCTGTTGCTATTGCTTCTTTTTTGGGAGCATTGCAACTTACCAGCAATAGGGCGCCCAGACTCATTAAGGTTATAAATTGTTTCATCTTAAATTTGTTTTAGAAACTAAATTTATGAAAAAAAACCACAAGTAGGGATATATTTTATTAACGTTTCATATCCTGCTCTTTTGAAGACAGAATATTCCACTTGTTTTCTTTTAGCTGAAAAATGGTAGTATTTATTTTACAGCAACCTAATGGCGCAATGGTTGTCAAAGTTTTATTGTTACTATCTATAATTTTTGGAAAGGCTCCTTCGTTTAAAGGAAATTCTTTATTCATTTTAAATGTGCCATCATTTTTATCCTGGAAATAGTAAGAGTATACAGGTCCACCATTGCCTCCGGAATCATACAGAATGGCAAAATCTTCAAGCTGATCAAAGTTAAAATCAGCAATGATAAAATCATGATAATTTTCGATTCCTTCTTTTATTTTTTCTCCGGATAAGAAATAATTAATTCTGTTTAAACTCAAAGAATCTTCAACGACAGGCCACGTCCCTGGTGTATACATGATTTCCTGGAAACCCTTATTATTTTTAAAGATGTTAATTTTTAATTGAACAGGTCTGTTTTCGTCATCTTTAGCAGCAACACTAACCTTAAAATCAAAATTTTCATTTTTAGATGTTTTGACTTCTTTTTTTTCTGTTGTAGGGTTTTCTGAGCCTTGTCCTTTTTCAGGGGTAGGCTTACTGCAATTTATAAAGAAAATGGAAGTTAATATAATACTTAATAGGGTTGTTTTCATTCTTACATTAAAAGGTTTAAGTATATTTTTAATTGATCATTACTGCGCCATTCGATCCAAAATATCTGGTTATTTCTGGTTATGTTTTTAACCTGTAACCAGGTGCCCTGGATTTTCAGTACTTCGATTTCATCATCAGGTTTCCAGTTTTTTATATCTAGTATTTTGCCATTAATTGCTTCACGCGGAGGATTTTTTTTAGGATCTTTCGTTTCAATACTAGTTATCTGATCCTCCAAAAAATCCTTCCAGCTATAAAATAAATAGTTTTCTGAAGGTTTTATATAGGCATAATTATTTTTGGATGTTACCACCTTGTAAAACTTATCATTTTTTTCTACACAGCTGAAGAAAAGAATACCATAATCTGCCTTATTAAGAAGAGGAATAATATCTTTTCCTGGTTGTGCTTTTTTTATTTTAATATGAGATAAGGATTTATCAGTATACAGAGCAATATCCTTATCCGTTTTTACTAATTGTACCAGACCTATCCCAATAGTTTGTATTAAATCATCATTCTGATAATTTAGCGCTCTTTTCTCCTGGCTTTTAAAATTATTAAAAAATAATAAAACAAACGCTATGAGTGTATAAAGGGAAAAATTTGTTTTCATCATATTTGTTATCTTAATCCTAAATGGAAATGATCCTGGTGAACTGAAGTCGCCTTACCGGTAGTATGCTTGATATCTTTTTTATAAGCATAGTTTTTATTAAAGCCCCATTTGGTTCCCACCAGGAGTATATTTTCCAAAACTTCAATAAATTTCTCTTCTGTTTTATAGGCTTCTTTTGCATCACTCCATAAAGTTTGGCCACCGTTTGAACTACCCGGATATCTTATGTCGATGTCATTTCCTGCTTCATTATGTCCGGAGTGTCCTATATTTCGTCCATCATTTGCAGATATATCATTGAAATACAAGGTTTCAGAAAAATTATTTTTAGGTAATGAATAAAAGAATCCTAATAATGCTGCACATACATCTTCCGCAACCCAGTTATCGCCTCCTCTGTCTCTCGTTCCGAATCTACCCCAATTAGGTCCTGTCTCTGGAAAAGGTAATAGGTTATGCTCATTTTTCTCCAGTGTAATTGTTTTCACTAATTGGTTATTGTCATAGATATCATATTGGTATTTTTTAGATGTATCGCATTTCATAACCTTAGGGCAAGTGTATTTATCTACATCAATTTTGTATTTATTAATATCTCCTGCCACTGCTTTAACTTCGTCACAACACTTTTCACCAAATTCTTTGAGAAATCCTTTTTTAAGATGTAAATGATTTGTTGGCCCTTTTAATTCTTCCTGATAGAATTGCTCATATTTTTTCAAAACATGATCAAGTGCTTCTTCTCTTTGACCATATCCTGCTCCCGGTAAACTTGCCCACTCAGTTCTACACTTACTGATGGCTCCTTTGATATCGTCTTTCTTAATTAAATCTAATGCTTTTTTCTTTTCTTTAATCAGGTATACACAATATTTATCCTGGCTTTCAGGTGAAAAATCTGTGATACCATGATTGGTTCTCCATGTTGCAAAACCGTTATCCTGCCAATTCTTTTTTGTAATCTGGTAGGCTCCGGCGGCTGAAGAATAGTCATTTATTTGATCTATCCAGACCATTACTTTAGGGTGGTCACTGAAATCTTTTCCATGATCTTTTAATGTACTTCCTCCTACAATTCTTGAATAACCTCCTTCATCCTGTGTACCTTCACCCACCCTTAGCATTCTCATGAATGCTCTTACTTTTGCTTCACATTCACATACTCCGTCTTCATTTTTTCCTGTTGATAAGGATTCTCTTCCAACTTTTACCGCAGCTTTGTTTTCTACCATATTAGGAAGGCTGGCAGTTGCATATAAGATAGCCATATCGGAATGATCAAGATACACTGCCCTTTCCTTGGCTTCTTTTCCTTCTCCTTCTGTTACCTTAATAATGGCGGAAATTTTAAAATAATTTTTAGGCTTTCCTAATTTCGCAGGATCAACTTTTAATATAAGCTCACCTTTTTTATTGATTTTGCCTGTTTGTGTATTGAAAAAAGTCTCTTTAGAAAATTTTTCTTTTACGTCTTTCCAGTCTTTCCATTGTCTAGGACTCCATGCTATTCCGAAATATATGTCTGATTTTGTAATAAAATGTACCTCAACATTTTTGTCTACCATATTGATGGCGTAAATTTTAAAATAGAGCGGAGTGGTGATGGGGGAGTTGTATCTTTTCTCAGTGTCTGATGCATCACAAAAATAAGCATCCACGATTTTGGGAACATCAGAAACTATAAGAGAAGAGGCGAGTGCCTTATCTGCATTCTGAATGATGAGCGAAGGGTTTGTGGATTTCATTTTAAAGAACAATTCTCCTTTTTTAGTTACTCCCTTGCTTTCTATTTTCTGTTTTATAGAGTCATCTAACGTGAAAGGCCAGTAAACCGCTGTAGCAGTTTCATTTAAAGTTCCTGTCTTCTCAAAAATAATATTACTTCCCGTGCTGTCATTATCGTATACTTCCAGTTTTACTTCCTCACCTTGTAATCCCTCATATCTTACATAAGCAGATATATCCTGGCCATAGCCGGCCTCTTTTATAATATTCCCGCTGCTTCCGTCATTATCCATCCATTTTGCAGTATCCGCAATTACTTTGGGCTGAATAACATCCAAAGATAAAGGCTTTTCACAATTTCTACCTCCCATACTGCAATTGATAGTATATTTTCCGGGAACTAAAAACTTATATGAAAATTTTTCACCTGTGCCTCCTGCCGTAACCGGACCTGTGATCTTCCAGATAATAGGTCCGTCTTTTGAAGCATCGTAGTCTTTAATAAGCATTTTGCTTATTTCAAATAAAATATTGACTCCAACTTTTGGTTTTTTATCATATTTTATTTCGGTGACCACATTATTTTTTACTTCGAAACGCCAGTCGTCATCTTCGTCTTTTGCTCGTTTTCCCGTAGCGTTGGCAACTTTGCTATAGGCTTCCACAACATATTTTCCAGGCACCATAAGCAGATTGCCAGGTATTGTAATGCTTTTACCTGTGCCCTGTAATATTCCGTTTAAATTCCACTTGATCTCTGAAGACTCATCTGAAGTAAGGTCATAAAGAGGATTGTTTCCGAAGTTATATTTCATTTTCGAAACACTGAATGACATTGCGGTTCCCGGTCTTACTACTTCGGCACCATGGCTTATTCCGATTACAGCATTACCCTCAGTTTCTCCGGACATTTGTTTTTCTATAACGTTTCCTGTATCATTTATATACCGGGCTATAATAGTATATTTTGCCTGGGTATTTTGAGGAGTAAACGTCAATGTATCTCCATCTTGAACAGCATCCGTAACAACATTTCCGCTTCCATCAAGTAAAGATAATGTAAGTCTTGATTTTTCTTCTTCAGTGAGATCAGGAATAAAAAATTTAGCTTTAAAGACAGAAGGAACACCGCGTCTGAATTTTCTGTTTTTAGAAGGATCAATCCTTGTCGAAAAATCTCCTGATGCACACTGTATATCGAGCAGAGTGTTTTCTACCACTTCAATATCGATTGAGCATGAAGGGTCACATTTGTCATATTTTCCTTTTTCAAAATCAGGACTTTTAGGCTTCCCATATCCTTCTACTCTGAATTTGCCTGTTTCCGCAAAGCTCTGTGAAAACTCAGTTCCGATTTGTTCTTTGAGAAGAATCCTGTCTTCTTTTTTACCCTGATGATTCTTGTAAACCATCCAGGAGGTAAGCTGCTTGTTTCCGCTCTTCAGGTTGGCTTTGAAATCAGTTTCTTCATTTTTTCGAAGATAAATGATATCTTTTTTACCTTTTGAATCGATTTCTTTAAAATCTTTTCTGTTTTCTATTTTTGTAAGCGTTATAGAAGTAACTACAGGATATTCCTCTTTTTTCTTAGGCTGTGCTACTGCAGGATTTACCATGGCAAGCTCTAAGGGATTGGTATTATCTGCATGTGCGTTACTTACAGAATCGGTCTGTCCATGTTTGTCTATGGTTATTTTGCCCCCAACCATACATTGCAATTCGGATATTTCTGTAAGAGTATTTTTGCCCATTACCTGTGTGCTTTCATAGGTTTTGCTCCATTTGGGTGCTGGAGCCAGAGCGCAAGGCAGGTTGCCTCCGGCAGAGGGCTTAAGGGTACATTTTCCGAATGTTGCTACCGGTGGATTGAAGGTTTTGTCCTCTTCCGTAGCAGCCAGCTTACTGCTATCGTCATTAAGAACAATTATTTTATGAGTGGTTACTTGAAGGTCAGCGGTTTGTTTTGGATTTTCAGCTTTATCACAAACACATTTTGCATTATGTACGACAAAGTATTTTCCATCGTGATCACTTTTAGCAGCGTTCTCTTCTTTTTTCTGCTCTTCTTCCTTCTTTTTTTCCTCCCCTTGTTTTTGTTCGGCATTTTTTTGTTCTTCAGCAGGGTCGGGTGGAGGAGTTTCTCCGTTCATCTCATATATTTCCTCTTTTGACGGAGTCAGGAGATTAAACCCCGGATAGGGAACATTCGGAACCTTTGGGTCAGCTCCTGCATTTTGATCATGGTATTGTTTGAGCTTAGTCCAGTCTTTGATACCCAATTTTTTGGCTATATCCTGTAACGTCTCACCGCTCTGAACCTTATATGGGATGGAAGCTGCCATATCGTTATTTTGTTTGTATGGTTATAATGTGTTGGTAATAGAATTTATCTTCTACTTCTATACAGACATCGGTTTCGGCTGATTCAATCCTTGCTGTTTTACCCGTGTAGCTGATATTATGTTTAAAATCTGCATAGAGAGGGACGTTTTCTTTCTCAAAATCAACGGCATATTCATGTTGATGAATATATCTGATAACGTCATTCATAATTTCCTGGGCATTATCTATTTTAGGTTCAAAGAATAGGGTGTTTTTTTCCTTTTCATAGAAAGTTTCTCCCTTCCATTGTGATGTCCCGATCGGAAGTATCTTCCAGGAAGTGTCATATTGCCTTTTATTGTTGAATTTTTGCATACTGGCTTCAGCAACTTTCATGAAATGGAGCTCTCGGATAAATTGCATAAGTTTTTCTTCAGTTTCTGTAGCATTGAAAAAATGATTCCGGATATGATCTGTGCCTTCTCCATTATAAACAGATCGTATTTCTGAGTCCGTTTTTTGTATGCGTTTTTTTATCTGATTTATATTGTGGATGCTAAGTTTGTAGTTTTCTATTTTACAGTGAATAGGAAATAATGCTTCCATATAACTGTTTGATATTTCAAGGAACTTCGTATCTATTTTTTTATTATTTACTTTAAGATTCGTCCTGCTGATAGATACATCATAATCTTCATCCTCTTTGGTTTCCACGTATAATGTATAAGACAGTAAGGCTTCATGTTCCTCTCTTCCTATTTTCACGGTACATTTATCCTGTAAAAAATAAGTGGATGTAGGGAATATGTCAGCTTTAGAAGGTATCATTGCGTTCTTATAATTGTGGTTAGAAAAACATTCCTATTGATGTTAGTGATTAAGAGCTTTTATGGCCTGAGCATTGTTAATGGTATATAACGCAAAAACTGAAATAATACTTAAAATATATAATACAAACAGTATCAATAACTTCATTGTTTTTTTGTTGTCCTTTTCCTTTCGTAAACTCAATATCTGAATTAAAAAGAGGATAGGATAAATAAAAGCCATAGCTATAAAAAAGACGAAAAGATAAGTCATTAGTAAAGAAAACACGGCCTGGAGGTTTGAAGTGTCAAAGCTTCTGTTGAAATAGGTATGTGCTGGTTTATCCCAGTAATAAATAAATGTAAGGATAGCAAATGCCACAAATATGACTACCTGAATATTGAAAATTGTTTTCCAGTTCTTTATTATAAAATTATTTATCATAATCCGTTCGTTAGTTATATCATTGAGTTATTTTCCGGCTACATACCCGAAATATCCGTCTTCAAAAGGATCAAAAGATACAGTCCATACCTTACTGATATCCCCCCATGTAAACAGGGTCAATATCACTTTTTCATTTTTTTCATCTAATGTAACTCCCTTAAGTCCTACCCAGTGGTTAGGAATCGTAAATGTACCTTTGCTGTTATTCTGAAAATTACCGGCAGTAATAAGGAGGCCAATACTATAGTCACTGGTGAGAAGCCCGGACAATTCATTTGCCGAACTTTTTGCACTTGCCCATTTACTTGTCACAAGGTTGGTCTCATTTTTCACATCAGTGTAAGAAAGAATGTTCTTCATCATGCTTGCCACTTCGTGAGGAAGTGTGAGTCCAGTACCTCCTTCTACAAAACCGCCTGCACTTGTACCGTCGGGATCGTAATCAAAAACACTATTCAAATAGTCCTTAATGGTGAATAAAAATATAAAGTCAGCATAAGACATTTTTCCACCATTGCTGTTATTCGGATAGCTGGCATCGGAATCTTTCACTTTGATAAGGTGCTCATCCTTATCCAGTTTAATTTTATATTGAGTAGACGGAACTATAGCTTCACCCGTACGGTGCATGTCTAAAATTATTTTTTCGTAATCAGAGGGTTTCTGGATAGCCAGAAAGTGCCCGATCAGTGCAATAGCACACATTGAGCTTTGTCCCTGATCTATATCTTTTCCGGTATTCATCCTTTGCTGGATTTCCGATTTTAATGTTTTGCGGTCAAAAAACCGGAATCTGTTGTGTTTGAAAAGGGTTAATTTTCCTTCATTATCTACATCGTTGATATATGCTTTGATCTCCAGATTATTTCCACATCCGTTGGCATCATTAAATGTTATACTGATTTCTTCACCAGTATTGGGACCTTCCAAAGCATTTTTGTAGAATTTACCTGTTTCAGTATCTGTATAGCTAACCGCCCACCGAATCATACTAGGATCCTTTGGTGCATCGTTGGTATATGTTTCTACTTTGAATGTATAGGTCTTTCCGTATACAAGCCCTGACTTTTCCTTGATCGTTTTACTTCCGTCGTTTAAAGAACCATCATCCAGGTCAGAAATCAGCTTAATACTTTTGACTTGCGTTGCCTCAATCCCTTTTCTGGGAATGTTGGTCTTTTCATCAAATACTACACCTGCGCCCATGGTTGCTTTTAGTTTTTGTATTATTGTTCAAACTCAAAATCTTCTTCCTTGTTTGAAAGAACATCATAAACCACATTACCTCTTTCGGTTATATAAAAAATATCCCTGTTTCCTTTATCATATCTGATATAAGCGATGAGATCCTGGTTGTGACCGTCTAATCCTTCTCTTCCAGCCTTATACTGTTGATTCAGAACATCTGTTTTTTTATAGATATAAACAGAGTATAACTGATAGTTCTTAATATCTGTCCCTGCTGTTTTGTCATCAATTTTCTTTTTCAATTTTTCATATTCATCAACGTCGTATGAAAAATTTCCTTCTACATAAAAATAGTCGATTCTATTTTTATTTTCTCCTGCTTTAAACTCGTAGGTAACGGGAGATAAAGCAACTAACTGAAAGTCTTCCGACTTGTTTTGGATACATGCCACAAATAATGTTAATAAAATGATTAAGTTTTTCATGATAAATTTAGTCCTTATCGGAATTGCCATTTAAATCTACGCTTTTTTCCATTTCTGTAATGAAAGGTCTTGCCGTTCTGTAATGCTGTAGAATATACCAGGCTTTGAAAAAATCTCCGGTATGGTATTGCGGGATAATGTCACCACCATGTTTTACGATATCATCCCAATCCAGACCATAGTGATCGTAAAACGTATATTTCAGCTTTCCGCTCCATACTTTGGTACATTTGTTATAAGAATAATCCAGGATTTCTGCTTTGGCACTCCATACCTGATGTACTGTAATCCCTAATCCTGATACTTTATCCCAGAATGACGAAAAATTTAAAAGTCCCATCGAAATAACTCCCATTGCAGCTGGATCATAATTACTTTTTTTCAGCTCCTTTTTAAAATCCGTTAGAAATTTATTATGATAAGTGATAAAGGCATCATTGCCTGCAATTTTTTTATTCAGAACATCACTCTTATAAGTTCCACCTGTGCCCTTTTTAAACCGATCCGACATTTCCAGGGCTACAGTTTCCATATCACCAATAGATAAAGACTTCATCAGCTGATCCAGATATGCTCCTAATGTTGCATCATTTAATTTAAAAACCGGATCATTTTGTATGGAGGCGGAAGATGCCGGCTTATCGGCAAAATACATGTCTTCGGCCTTTGTTCCGTCAAAATTGAATCCAGGATCCCTTTTGGCCTTGCCAATGAGCTTCTGGCTTATTCGGACTACCCCTTCTTTGCATCCTTCATCACCTTTTCCATCTTTTCCGAAACCTTGTAATATGGCACGTTTCTGACTTGAGAGCTCAAGATTTTGCTTCGTAGCCTCAATAATTACATGTTCCGATTCTTCATTGGAAACTTTGCATAGATTAGTATAGTTATTACTGACCTGTATATTGATATTATTAGCTTTTTTTACAATGGCCATATCACTGTTTTTAATGTGAATTTCCTTGCTCTCCGCTTTGAGATTTTACGGTTTTCTCACTTTGTAAGATCATATTTTCTTTAGTACTCACAACGGTAACCTTTTCAGCATAAGAGTCGCTCTTTTTGGACTGAACATTTCTTTCATTTTCAGCAATCTCTGTTCTCATATCAGAAGACTCATGAATATTTCCTGTAGCAGTTTGTAAAAGGTCTCTTCCGGCTGTATCAACCATGTTTACTCCCGCATTCGATACGATATTGACATTTGCTGTAGCAAATATATTGCTGCCCGCTATGGAAGTAATATCATTTCCTGCGGACATTCTTATATTGTTTCCTGCAGTAAAGGTCATATCTTTTGGGGCATTCACAATAATGCTTCCTTTTCCATCCATAAAGTAGGTATTCCCACTCGGATCTTCTATGTAGATACTTCCTTCTGCGTCATTAAAAATTACCTTATTTCCACTTCGCGTTTGTATCGATTTTATATGATTGTTAACGCCTCCTCCTAAACCAACAGCTCCATGAAACATTCCACCCATGGCGAAAGGAAAGTCGGGATGATGATATTCAAAGCCAACCATTACCTGATCTCCAACTTCCGGAATCGCTACAAACCCTCTGTTTTGAGTGATTACATCTGTCCCTCCGGCATCAGGGCTCATCATTCTTATAAAATGAGTGGTGTCATTTAGCTGCCAGTCAAATTGTACTTGTATCCGTCCCTGATTTAACGGATCTGTATTGGAAACTACTGTGGCAATCTGTGGTTCTGCACTTGGGGTAATAAATTCCGGTTTTGGAATAAATCCGGTCCCCTCGGCTATTGCTTCAAATGATCCTGTATAGATACCTCTGGTATTAACTTCATGAGAGACTTCAGTGATCATAAGCTTGGTGAAATAAGTCGTCTGGTTGCTATCCGGTTTTCTCATTTCTATATCTGCAACACAACCAGGATGTAAAAAAGGAACAGAGGTTGTCCCTGATACGGTAAAGACTTCTACTGCAGCACTTCCTGCAGCACTTTTTTGGGAATCATCAACATTTAACGACATATTGGCATTAATTGGAGATGGGTTCAGTGAACGGGTTTTATAGATGTCATTATTAAGATCATAAGCTTTGGCAGCAAGCTGTCCCAAATGCTTTATGCTTGCAGATGTACTTAATAATTTTGTGTGATTACTGCTGTTATATCCAAAAAACTCCGGTTTAGTATGCACCGCTCTCAGTTCCACGGAAACATCACTTACATTACTTCCGTAAGTAAGGCGTATGGGTTGATCTTTGGGTGGAAGTTTACCGAAATACAGTGTTTCGCCATCATAATAGAATTGCTCTCCGTAGGTTTCGGCAAGCCTCGCAAGGTAATTGTAATGGGTTTCCTTGTACTGGACGCTGTAATTAATATAGCTTTTGTTCTGGGTATCAACTTTATAGTCAAATTTACCTGAATTAAGGGTCTCCTTTAAAATCCTATCGGCAATGATAGAAGTATTCACCGGTTTATCACCTCCAAAGCTTTGTGTATGTGGAGCGGAATCCATTAAAATAGTAGGGCTGTATCCTTTCAGAACAATATTGCCTAAACTCATTTTTTCCTGACTAAAGGCCACTTTGGTAATGAGTCCAACGAAAGTTTGTTCAGGACTCTCATTTTCAGCATCCTTATATTTAAAAACGACCGTTAAGCGTTTTCCGAGAAACTGCTGAGCCTGATCAAGCTCATGATTTTGCAAAGACCCTAAAGAATCGTGAGCTAAGGTCAACTCAAAGCTATGATGTCTTCTTGTACTTTGCTGTAAGCGGAAGTGTTTGAAATGGTTAATAATTTTACCTTCAATCACTACGTCCAGCTTCACCACACGCTGTACTCCTGCAATATGATTTTCAGCAATTTTATCTGCGTTGGTAGTCTTATTTTTCATTCTTATGTTTTTGGTGTTCACTTACTAAATTAGAAATGTTTTCCAATTCAAGTTGATTAATTTTGTTAAATTTTAAAAACTGTAGTAGAATTACGACTTTTATAGATGTAAATGTTTATTTTATAATCGTTATATTAAAAAACAAGTATAAAATATTTTATTTACTAACTGAACATTTTAAGTGCCCAAAGAGAATGATTAATTGTATAATATTCTCCCGGAGAGATAAAAAGATCATCCATAGGGATGATCTTTTATGTATAAATGTTTGTAGGCATTGATTATGCACCTGGCCAGATACCTTCATAGATACCGTTACCATAATGAATTTTTTCTGCACTTACGATGAAGCTGATCAGCATACTGTTGTCATCCACAGCATCAAAGTCTACTTCATGTTGAATTACATATCCGTTCTCCCATGTTAAAGTAATTAATGTTCCTTCTTCGTGAGATTTGTTGAAAGTAACTTCACCTGTTGTAGGCTTATATTTTCCGTTAAGTAAGCTTTCTAAGATGTCAGATTTTTCTGTAGCCTCGATCGTTAATTTGATGATTGCATTGGAAGGGTCAGAAGCTACACGTCCTGAAACGTCTGTAGATCTTGATACGCTGTAGTTAAGTTTTAATAATTTCTGACCTTCACTTCCGTTGAATTTTAAGATTCCTCTTGAATTTGCTGCCATAATGGTAAATTTTAATCGTTATTAAATATTATATAATTCAGTGATTATGTAGCAAATGTATAGTACTTTAATCGGACTCAAAAATTTTTAAAGACAAGATTTGATTTTTGTAGTGGTTCTACGATTTCATGTCGTAGTTCTACGATATTTTGTCGTAATTCTACGATTTGTAAATTTTAAAGATCCCTGCAATCCTTCTTTTAAAGGGATTTTGCGTTATAAATAGATGAGCTGGGTCTTGATAACTTTCCTTCCGAGACTTTCCAGTACACTTTTATAAGTTTCAATTTGACGGTCATTTTTTTCAGTGACTTCTCCGGTTTTAAAATCTACAATGATATAATCTTCACCATTTTTCAAAATCCTGTCCGGGCGGTAAATTCTGCTTTCCCCTCTTTCGGAGATCATGATATCTTTCTCGTTGATTACTTCCCATCTTTCGTCAAAGAATTCAGCATGAGTTGTAACGATTTCCTGAAGCGTTTCCTCAATTTCATTCTTTTCAGTTACTGTGATTTGCCCTTCAAGAAGGTAGCTTTCCAATACTTTCTGAATATCTTTTTTAGTATTGATCTTAGATAACAGTTCGTGAACGAAAAGTCCTATCCTCACTTTCTCATTGCGAACCTGATAGTTCTTGGATGGTGTCGCAATTTTTACAGATGTATTTTTTTCGTTGATATTTTTGAGATTCCTGATATCTTTTGTCCTGAAAGATGAGGTTTTGGCTTTAGAGTTTTTTTTGAGCATTTCAGGATGTACCTCATAAAGATCAAATTCATCGGACTGTTCTGTATTTTTACCTTGAATAAATTCCAGGATTTCGAGATTATTTGAAGTTTTATTTTGTTTCTGAATATAGAAAAACAGCTGTTCTACAGGACGTGTAGTGGCTACGTACTGAAGACACAACCTGTCTATCAGATTTTTATAGGAATTCTTCTTATTGAATTTTTCAATTTCTTCATCATAGACTTCCAGGCTTTTGCTAAACTGATTGATATTAACAGATTTCAAAGCTTCATTGCTGTTGGTTTCAAACCAGTTGGAAAATTCAGCATCACGGTTTTTATTCATCATAGGAATAAAAACAACCGGAAACTCAAGTCCTTTGGCTTTATGAATCGTCATGATCTGGATAGCATCAATATTTTCTGAGGCTTGAATGGTATATGTGGAGGCTTCTTCATCCCAGTATTTTAAAAATTCTTTAGTGCTCGCTCCTGCATTTTGAGTAAAGTTAAAGAGCATTTCAAGAAAGTTTAACAGGAAGTCGGTTTCTTTATTATCAAAAGAAAACTCATTAATATAGTACTCTACAAAATTGTATAAATTAAATCGGGGGAAGTGATCTTGTTTTAGTCGTAAAGCATATTTGTTTTGGATAAACTGGAGGATGTCATCGTGGGATTCAATATCCAGAATTTCTTTCATACTCAGGGTAAAATCCGGCATATTTACTTTTCCCAATTTATTCAGATAATACATCATCATGATTAAATTGGTTTTGTTTTTAGGATTGGTTTCCCATTTTAAGAACTCAATGACAGCCTTAATGGTATTTGAGAGTTCTAGCGTCAGTCCTTTATCTGATATGGTTTTAATATTGGTTTCTTCTCCTTTATACCTCACTTTCAGGTTCCCTAGCTTCTGTGAATAGCTGAAAATATCAAAATTGCCACGACATAGAATAGTAATATCTGCAAACCTGAATCCGTTGTCAAGACAATCCTGAATGTCTTTCTGCATTCTTTCGGAAGTGTCATTGTAGAAATCCTCATTGGTGAGATTTTCAATAAGATTTACTTTGACCCTTCCATCAATTTCTGATTTAGGATTTTGTTCGGCATCCGTCCCAAATATATTCTTATGTTCCTCTTCAAGATTTAAGGCATGAAATTGATACAGTTCATTATTGAATCGAACAATATTTTTTGCACTTCGCCAATTATCTTTTAATACAAGAAGTTCGGCTTGTTTGGGAGAAATTTCTTTTTTGTTGATAATGTCCAGCATGAGCTTGCTCTCACCACCCCTAAATCTGTAAATACTTTGTTTGGGATCACCTACCAATGTAAATGTTGTATTCTCTGTCGAGACACTATGGTCTCTTAATGGGACGAAATTTTGCCATTGTAATTCCGAAGTATCCTGAAATTCATCAAAAAAATAGTGCTGAAACTGGGAGCCTACTTTTTCATAAATAAAAGCCGAAGGTTCATTTTTCAGGTTTTCATTGATGAGGATATTAAATTTAGAAAGGAGAACAAGATCATTTTCCTCTTCAATTTTTTTTAATTCATCCTGAATGTCCTTGTTTACTTTTAAAGGAAGTAATGCAGATAATATTTTCTCCTTTTTCTGTGTTTCAATATAAAGAAGAATAAGCTGCATTCTGTTTTCTAATAATTCATCAAGAGTTTCTAGAATTTCAGGCTCTTTACTTTTTGATTTTGAGGCGGCTCCTTTTCTGTAATTATTAACCACAGAGTCTTCCTGAGTTGTTGGAAAAGGAAAACCAGGTCTCTTCTGATGGTAAAAATCCAGAACTTTAGTAAAAAATCCTCCAATACCGTTTTTACCTTGTGCAAAGTCCTCAACATCGATATTTCTTGATTTAAAAAGATCAATAGATTTCGTAGCGATTTCAACAGCTCTTTTCTTATTAAATACAATCTCTTTCCGGATAGTATTCTTTATATTTTCATAATTGGAATCGTCAAAATTGGTATTGCTTTTCAGCTGTTCATAGTGAATATCTTTTACAAACTCTTTTGCAGAGTCATAAAGGTTCTTGTTAAGATTGATTCGCTCGTTATTTTCCAGACTGTAATCCACATAATCCATGAAAGAATTTGATATTGCATCATTCTCACCGATCTGATCAAGCATTTTGTCTACAGCTTCAATGAGGAAAGGCTCTGCTTCAATCTCGAGATTAAAATTTTTAGCTAACCCTAATTCGTAAGAAAAACTTCTTACCAGGCGGGAATTAAAACGATCGATTGTACCAATATTTAAGGTAGAATAATTATGAAGAATATAATCCAGTAATTTTTTAGACCGGATGTGCAATTCATCAATGGTTATCTTTAAACCTTCTTCTTCAAAAACTTTCTGAATGTTTTTTAAATCATTATTGTCAGCGAAGTTGCTTGCAGAAAAGGCTCCCAACCAGGATAAAATTCTTTCCTTCATCTCATTGGCCGCTTTGTTGGTGAACGTTAATGCCAGAATATTTCTGATGGCATGCTGCTGATTAGGATAACGAAGACAGATCATCAGGAGCCTCTGAACCAGCGCATAGGTCTTTCCGGAACCGGCGGAAGCATTGATTACTGTATAAGAATTTTGCATTTTTTGAGATGAATTGAAGATGCAAGTTAGCTAAAATTTAAATGAAATTTTAACAATTGAAAATGGTGCTTTAACAAAATCAGAATGGAAAATCAAAAAAAATGCTAAAACGCGTTAACTGTGGTTAAACTTGTGGAAAACATTAAAAATAAGTTTAGATTTGTTTTATAAAAAAACTTTCCGTGAAATTAAAACTACTTTTTCTTTTATCACTTATTTTCTTCATTCAAAAAATAAAGGCACAGGATTATCTTTTCGGAAAAATAACTTCAGAAGAGCATATAGAAATGCCTGATGTTACTGTAATCAACATAAGAACTGATGAACGTGTAACCACTAATGCTGATGGACATTTTATGATCTCGGGCAGGGAAGGAGATGAACTTCGATTTATAAAAAGCGGTTACGAAAGGATGAACAGGAGAATTACAAAAGACAATATTTCAGCTCCTTTAAGCATAACGTTAATCCGGCAGACTACTCTTATTGAAGAGGTCGAAGTAAAGAAGGGACTCACAGGCGACCTGAAAGTAGATTCTAAAAACCTGAACAGACCCAGAAAAGTAGAAAAGTTAACCCAAGATATTGACAAATACATTGCCCAAAAATCTGATCCGAGAATCCTGGCGGCAAAAGCAGGAGAGTTTGTCCAGCCAAAAGGACAAGGGTTTTCAATCGGGAAAGTGAAAGATAAGTGGGACGATGTGGATCTCATGCGTTACTTGCGTGAAAGCCTCGGAGATCAGTATTTTATAGATTTAAAAATAGATAAATCTTTAATCGAGCATTTCATTTATTATGTCTTAAGATCAGGTTTTGAGAGGAGACAGATCCTTAAATACGGTTTTTGCAGTGATGCAGACCTGATGAGATTTCAAAGAGCTGTACTGGCTAGAATTTCCTCATATCGCGCTCCTCAAACCCAGAGATAATCTATGAATGTTTTATGATTAAAAATACTTTGTATATCGTACCGTGCTTTGCTTTTGCCCATTTTTATTCGCAACAAAAGATTTCAGGCAGAGTAGCGGATGAGAATAATAATGCTCTGGCGTCTGTTCTTATCTACAATATTTCCAACAACACAAAAACTCAAAGTGATTCTTCCGGTCAATTTATAATTGAAGCTAAGGAAAACGAAGAGATCCGCTTTTTAAAGCAAGATTATTACCGTGTTGATAAGAAGATCAATAAGGAGAATATAAATTTACCATTAGATATTAAACTCCTCAAGATTGAAACTCTAATTCCGGAAGTTGAAATTCCTTATAAACCCACAGGTAATCTGGAAAAAGATAGCAAACATTATGATCAGGCAAGGAAGACCCTTGTATTGAAATCTGAAATGGATGCCTATATGAGAAGCCCTTTGAAAGAGCCATTACCCGAGAACAAAATTCCTAAAACCTTTAGTGGACATGATTTTAATGTAGGACAGGTCGATATGGTCAAATTGTTTCTCACGGGTATAGGTCTTGTAAAAAAAGCAAGCCAACCCAAAGTTACCAAACCTGATTATTATGAAACCCAAAATTTCATTAACAGGCTTAAACTGGAGATCAATTTAGATTTTCTTGTAGAAAAGGGAATGAATGAAGAGCAGATAGATGAATTTCTGGTATATGCTAACGATAAAAGGTATCTTGCAAAAAAATACAGGAAAACTTTTAATAAAAGCGTGATCGAATCAGAACTAAGAATTGCTTTCATAGAATACGACAAGACCCACGTAATTAAAAATTAATAGTGCAATAAAACAATCATAATTAAATGAAAAATATAATTTTATTTATTGTTTTGTTTATATATGGAATTGCCTATTCGCAACAGATCGTTACGGGGAAAATAACAGATGATAATGACATTAATCTTGGATCTGTTACGGTCATCAACCTTTCAACAGATAAGAAAGTCTATAGTAATTCTTCGGGCGAGTTTTCTATTGAAGCTTCAAAAAATGATGAATTAAGGTTTGTAAGACCTGGATATGAAAGGATTTCTAAAAGAGTTTTTGCAGATGGTGTTGATTCTCAACTTTTCATAACAATGATAAAAATTCCTGAAGAAATAGAGGAAGTAGAGGTAAAGAAATTATCCGGGGACCTGGCTAAGGATTCAAGAAGTGTTGCTAAAGTTGACAAAGGGGAAATTGTTCAGCAGGCAGTGGGCCTTCCACAACCTGTTGGAAAAATGAGGGAAAAACCGGCAGAAGTAAAACAGGTACTACTTCCGATACTTTTAGGACAGCTGAATGTTCAGGGAGCCTTTGATCTCATTAGTGGAAAAGCAAGAAGACAAAAACGTCAATACAGATATGACGATCTGCAGGACAATATTTTATGGGTGAGAAAGAGAGTGGATGATGATTATTTTACTAATGCAGGGATTCCTGCGGAAAGAATCTCGGAATTTATAGAGTTTTCTTTTGTTATCAAACCACAGGCCCGAACTTATGTAAAAGCAAGGAATCTCTCGGGGGTGTTGCTGAGATTAGAAGAAACTATGCCGGCATTTTTGGAACGATTAAAAAAGGATTGAACGATTTGTTAAAGAAATCTTAAAATTACGGAATAGAAATTGATGTATCCGTTCATAAGAAAATTTAAATTTAAATGACCAATCAATCAAATTCACAAAATTTTATGAACAGAAATATCATAGTAATGGCTATTGCAGCCATTGGTTTTGTTCTTGGACTGGGACTACTGGGAAATGCTATTAAAAACAGAAATAAATCTGAAAATACAATCTCTGTAACTGGATTGGGAACAAAGCAATTTACATCAGACCTTATTACATGGTCCGGAAGTTTCTCAAAAAATAATTTTGACTTAAAACTTGCTTACGACGGGTTGCTTGCCGATAAAAAAGTGATCAATGATTATCTGATTTCAAAAGGAATAAAGCAAAATGAAATTATTTATTCCTCAGTAGACATTCAGAAACAATTTCGTAATTATAATGATGCCAATGGAAATAGTGTCCAGGGAGAATTTTCAGGATATAATCTAACGCAGACTGTTTCTATAGAAAGTAAGGAAGTGGCTAAGATCGAAAGCCTTTCAAGAAATATTACAGAGATTATCAATCGGGGAATAGAATTTACATCCTCTTCGCCATCTTATTTTTATACAAAGCTAACTGCTGTAAAGCAGGAAATGATCGCTACCGCTACAAAAGATGCCAGAGAACGCGCGGAAAAAATTGCGGAAAACTCAGGAAGTGGTCTTGGAAGTTTAAAAAAGGCAACCATGGGAGTTATCCAGATCACTGCACCTAATTCAAATGAAGATTATTCTTATGGTGGGGCTTTTAACACAACCTCTAAAGAGAAAGTGGCAAGTATCACGATAAAACTGGAGTATGAAGTGAATTAATGGGAACTGTATTAAACTTATTGACCATTTAAAGTTCCAAAATGTACGATAAATTTAAAGCCGGCAGATTGTGCTGGCTTTTTATATTTTAATGATAAACAACATCATAAATTTCTTCTTTTATCTTTTTAAGATCTGCAGGAGAATAATTTGCCAGCAACCATAAGTCTAAGGGCTGCTTACCTTCCCCGTAACTTGGCTGTACATACATTTCTTCTATTAATGAGAATCCGTTTTTCTGGTAAAAAGAATATCGTCTCTGAGCATCTTCCCCAATATGGGCTGGTTCAATTTCAAGAATAATCCTTGGATAATTTTTGAATAAGTATCCTGTAATATGAGAACCTAGTTTCTGGCTTCTGAACTCTGCAAAAACCTCAAAATGTTCTACGAAAATGTAATCGCTTAATTCCCAGAGAATAAGATATCCAATCGCTTTAGATTCGTGCAATACAGAAATAACCTTCACATGAGGATTGCTGAATAACTTCACAAACTGATCCCAGTCTCTTCTTTCATCCTCCGGAAAGGTTGTGGAGTAGGAGTGATAAATATCTTTTATTTTGTAGTCTTCCGGTGAAGTTATAGGTAAAAATTCCATAATTATAAATCAAAAACACTTGGTCTCCTTGTGATGAAAATATCTTTAATCCAAAGCGTAAACGCTAATCCCAGATAGATAAGAAAAAAGAAACCCGCCGTGGCGAAAGTTGAGTAAATGAAGAATACCCGAAGTTTAGAAACAGGAATCCCAAGTTTAGCGCCCATTCTTGTAAGAACACCAAACCATTCTCTTTCCATTTTGTGACGGATATTATCAAGCATCTAAGAATCTTTTAAAAGTTTAAATCCAATACTGCAATTTAAGCAATTTTTTTCTTCACAGGAATTTTTAAAATGATAAATGAGGCTTTGGGTTTCTAAGGAACTGGTAATTTTCATGTTCAGATTTTTCCAGGACTTAATAATAGTATTCTTTTCCGGAGCTATTTCCGTATAAAATTTCAATATATCGTCTGTAATTTCTTCATGATGATATTTATGATAAGTGTATTTTAATGGCAGAATCGTATTTAATATAATCAGCTCAATAAAGTCATTACTTAATGTTTTAACCTTATTAACTGAGGAAATTTTCCCAAATTTAAAATGGGTATTCCAGTAGCCGGACGCCTGTACGTTCTTAAAAATATCAAACAAGTCCTTACTATTTTTTGAATGTATGACTTTAGAAAATAAATTTTGATGCCGGTGATAAAGATCGGCTAGTTGTGAAAGTCTGATGGTAGGAAAATTAGGAGGTCTTAACCTTAAAAATTTAGGTGGAAACCTCATGTCCAGGATTCGGTATTTTACCTTTATGAACTGAAATTCCCGTTTCCAGATTTCCATTTGTTCGTCTTCCGTGTCCTCAAGCCACCCCGAAATCCCAAAGAATAAGGCTTCAAGATGTGTTGGGTTTTGCCTGATTTTATTGATGACACTGTAATCAATACTTTCAGCAATTTGTCTGAATATATAGGCATTTACTTTTAGTCCGAAAGAATAGGCAAGACTATGAAAGAGGATAGCTTCGAAATTGTTTTTTGACTGTTGTAAAGCATGTTCCAGTTCCTCTGATTTTTCATTTAGTTTTCTTAAAACATTTTCTTCGTGGAAATGAAGAGGAATATTACGCTGATCAAAAATACTTTCGCAGGGAATAAAATGATTTTCTTTGATGAGTTTCTCATATTTCCACAGAATATTTTCATCAATATAATTCTTCAGTTCAAGAGTAGGAATTTTTTTATTATTAAATTCTTCAATCTCAATATCATTTTGAAAAACAACATGAAGAATAATATTTTGATAGTTGGGATCCCCGGAATGATTATGGAAGATCCAGTCTGAAGACTTTACATGAAGCTCTATGTTTCCACTCAGGATGAGGTTATTGATTTTAATGGAAGCCAGAAGAAAATCAGGCCCGGCATTGGTATTCCATTTCCCGAAATGTATGATCTCAACGGAATTTCCTTCAATATCCTTGAAGTCAAAATTTTTGAAAACTTTAAAGTTCCAAAGATATTGAAGTAATTTTTCCGTCATGAGTGTGTCACAAATATAATAGATCTATTATACTTTTGACAACTCGTTTTTAAAATTTTCTATGGTTGTTTTGTACATTTCTTCATATATAGGAAGAACGTTTTTCAAATCGAATTTTATCGCCTGTTCTTTCGCATTTATCTTCATTTTGGCTAAAAGTTCATCATTGCTCAATAACTTGATCGTATAGTTGCTCATAGCTTCTACATTTCCGATTTCAGCTAAGAATCCTGTTTCTCCCTGGACATTTACTTCAGGAATTCCTCCTGCGTTGGAACTGATCACCGGAGTATACGCTGCCATGGCTTCCAATGCAGCCAATCCAAAACTTTCCTGTTCTGATGGTAATAAGAAAACGTCAGAAAGCTGAAGAATTCTATACAGGTCATTTACCTTTCCAAGAAGCCTGATTTTAGAAATCAAATCCGGATTTTCTTCTAAAAACTGGTTCACCTTCTCCATATCCGGACCTTCTCCGATAATTATCAGTTTGGATTTTACCTTCTTATGAACATTCTTGAAAATTTGAAGAACTTCATCCACACGTTTTACAGGGCGAAGATTGGAAACGTGTATTAATATTTTTTCATCCGGATCAGCGAACTGCGTTCTCTGGCATTCATTACATTCATCAAATTCAGAATTGTCGATGAAATTCGTGATCACCTGGATTGGTTTTTTAATATTGAAAAACTGTAGCGTGTCTTTTTTTAAACTTTCAGATACAGAGGTAATTGCATCGGATTTGTTAATTGAAAACTCTACAGCATGTTTGTAGCTGGGATGTTGTCCTACCAAAGTAATATCTGTCCCGTGAAGTGTTGTTACCAAAGGAATGTCGTTATTATCTTCCTGTAGCATCTGTTTAGCCGTAAATGCTGCGTAAGCATAAGGAATGGCGTAGTGTGCATGCAATAAATCCAGTTTATACAGATTAACAACTCTGTAAATCATCGAACTCAGTGCAATATCATAAGGTTGATATTGAAACAGGGGATAAGTTTGAACATTTACCCTATGAAAAAAAATATTAGGATTGGTAATATCGAGTCTCGCTGGAAGGGCTGAGCTAATGAAATGGACTTCATAGCCTTTATTAGCAAGAGACATTCCCAGTTCTGTTGCTACGATACCGCTTCCGCCGTATGTTGGATAGCAAAGTATGCCTATTTTCATTGGAATATTATTGTTTTGATGTTGTAAATATAGTTGAATTCACTTTTGTTTCAGAAGCAGTTGCAGGATTCAAATCGAGCCCCATTCCTGCTTTTAGTTGATCATTAACAAGTACCGGAAGTCTTCCCTGGACCTTTGTCTTTCCCAATAGCGCATTAGCTGTTGCAATCATGGAATCATCATTGTTTTCATAAGAAACAAGAACCGTGGAAATTTTTGAAATATCGATATCTTTTAAAGCGTAAGCACTTCCAAATACATTTAAAATAACTTTTTGATTTTTAGTTAAATCAGCAAGAATCTTTTTAGATTCTCCGGAAATTTTATATGGTTTATATGCTGTTGCATTATCCTTATGAAGTCCTGCAATAACTATAGAATTAGGTGGAATTGTACTGATTTCGTCAGCTTTTTTAAGAATGATATTTGAACCTAGCTGATTGGCAAACGTCTGATAAGGAGCTTCCTCTAAAGGAACATAATACACTTGTTTTCCGGTAATGGGAAGTAGCTTTTGCTCATCTTTTAATAGGGTAAGTGCATTAGAATAAAGATTCTGAACCAAAAGTTTGTGAGAATCATTATTCAGGTCGTTATTAATGTTTTCAGGATTTTTGGGATTGTATTTATCCAGCCCTAAATAATATTTGGTCAGTAATATTTTTTTTACACTTTCTTCAACTCTTGATTGTGGAACTTCTCCATTGTCAATAGCCTTCTGAATTAATTTTTTTCCTTCAGACACTCCCTGCGAGAAAAGCATAATATCATTACCTGCTTTAAAGGCTAATGCATCTAATTCCCCGGGCTTATATTTATTGGCTACTGCACCCATATTGAGTGCGTCCGTAATAATGAGGCCTTTATACCCTAACTTCTCTTTTAAAAGTCCGGTGATAATATTTTTGGAAACCGAAGCAGGAATTCCTTTTCCCGATTCTAACGTTGGCACATATAAGTGAGCTACCATTACTCCACCGATACCTTTAGTCATAAGAGCCTTAAAAGGTGCCAATTCAACAGCATTCAGCCTTTCGAGTTGGTGAGGAACTACAGGAAGATCCAGATGTGAATCTGTACTGGTGTCCCCATGGCCAGGGAAATGCTTAATGGCTGCTAGTATGTTGTTGTCCTGTAATCCATTAGAATATGCTATTGCAGAGCTGATGACATTATCTACCTCTGAACCAAAGCTTCTGTTTCCAATGATTGGGTTATTAGGATTTGTATTCACATCAACTACCGGGGCAAAATCCCAATTGATTCCCATCCTCTTACAGTCTTCGGCAATTTTAGAGGACATCTGGTAAATAAGATTTTTATCCTGTATGGCTCCTAAAGTCATCGCCCACGGAAATTTGTGAGCCGCTGCGATTCTCTGATATAATCCCCATTCAGCATCCATTCCGATCATCAACGGAACTTTAGATTTTTGCTGAAACTCATTTACCAGAGATATTTCTCTTGCTGCATCATCCTGCATCAGAATCAATCCACCGATCTTATCACGGGTGACAATATTTCTTACCTGGTTGATATAATCCTCGCCTTTGTTGGTATAAAGAGCAACAATGAAAAGCTGTCCTAATTTTTCATCCTGGGAAAGCGATTTGTATGTTTGATTAACCCACTGGTTTGCTTTACTTACATCAGACTGTGAAATGCCCTTTGGTATATACTGGGCAGCGATTTTTGAACTGATAGATAAGAATATGAATAGAGAAGTGCAAACTATTTTGTTCATAACTTTTGAATAAGAACAAAAATACAATTAAAAAAATCATCAGAATGGATGTTTTTAAGTTTTTTGGTATATGTTTTGGATGTGCTTTATAAATAATATTAAAACTTTTATAAAAATGAAAAAATTTCTTCCAATCCTACTATTAGCTTTTGTCAGCTTATTTATATTCAGCTGTGATAATAAAGACGATGATAATAATTTTGTGGATCATGATACAATAGGGACTGCTTTTGACATTACCCCAACTTTTACGAAAACCAATGATAATTTATATCAGTATTCAGATGCATTTACAAATGAGTTAGTACAATCTGATGTTGTGCTTATTTACTTACAAACGGGTCTTACTAATAACAATGCTCCAATCTGGAGATTACTACCTTATACGTTCTTTACTAATAACAACGTTGCTGTTGATTATTCATTTGATTTTAGCAAATTTGATATAGGAATTAATGTTAACTCAAGCTTGAATCTAACGGCTAATCCAACGTACTATACGAACAAAAGATTTAGAGTGGTAATCTTACCTGCTAATACAGGTGGGAAAAATTCCAAGACTGCAGCAGCTCCTGTCGATTACAATGATTACTACAGTGTAATTAAATATTATAATATTGACGAGTCTAAAATAAAGACTAAGAATTAAGATATATCTTTTCAGTTTTTTTATAATTAAAAAGGGCTCCAGAATTTATTCCGGAAGCCCTTTGTTTTATTTTTAATTATCATTGTCATCCAGAAGATGACCAAAATAATCTTTCTTTGTTTTTAAATAACCTCTGCTGATATCATTCGCGGGTATTTGCAAAGGAACCCTCGAATTAAGGTGGATGTTACTTTCCGTAACATATTTTACTTTTTCAGGGTTATTGGTCAGAAGATTGATATCTTTAATTTCCAGCACATTTAAAATTTCAATGGCTACATTGAAGTTTCTGTCATCTGCAGGAAGTCCAAGTTTTAAATTAGCTTCTACTGTATCAAATCCTTTTTCCTGTAAAGAATAAGCCTTTAACTTATTTATTATTCCAATGTTTCTTCCTTCCTGACGAAGGTAAACAATAACTCCTCCATTTTCATGGATATATTTCATGGCTGCATCTAATTGCTGCCCACATTCACATTTTTTTGAATGGAAAACTTCACCGGTAATACATTCTGAGTGGAAACGTACATTAACTGGTTTTGAAAAATCTGTATTTTCAGCGATAATAGCCATATGAGGCATCCAGTCATTTTCGTTTTCAGAGAAAGCGATCATTCGGAAAGTTCCGTGTTCCGTTGGAACGTTTGCTTCCGCTTGAATTTTAATCATTAATAATAAGGTCGTTGAACTAGTTTTTAATTTCCTTTAAGAGAATCCTCTATAACAGAAATATTGGTTTTTAACCTTACCAAATATCTGTTTAGGATTTCATCATCATCTTTTGGAAGATCCTGTCTGAGTTTCTGAATTTTTTTATAAGATTTTTCAAAGCTTTTAATGGCTCTGTTCTTTCCTGAAATATTGTTGGCGTCAATTGCATACAAGTAATTCTGTAGGCTGTATTTTAGCGACAGAACCTCTTCATTTATACTAATAGTTTTGAATTTAGGAAAGGTGGAAATTAAATTGGATATTTCAGAAGCATTTACATTTTCTTTGATATTGATGTCTATGCTTTTTTTTAGTCCTCTATCAGAATCTGAACCTTTTGCTTCACTATAAAAATTATTAGACAACGGAGAAAAATTTAATTTTTCCGATGCGCAAGAAGAAGTTAGTATAAACAGTATTCCAAAAAAAAATAATCTTTTCATTTTTGTTGCCCCTTTTGATAAAGGATTGGGTTAAGACTTTCATCATTATACATTTTCATTTGTTTGTATACTTTCATCTTAACATCACCGTTTTCAATATCAGTAAGCAACTGATTAATAGAAGTCGACAGATCCTCTTTCTGTATGAGAAGTACATCTAATTTTGCCTGGCAATTTAATCGATGTTCTTCTGAAGCAGATTCTCTGTTTGCTTCTAATGACATATGATAAACCTTTAACGCAAGTATTGATAATCTGTCTACAGCCCAAGCGGGTGTTTCTGTGTTTATCTTTGCATGAGGTTTAGGAGTTGTATTTTTAAATTTATCAAGAAACCAGCTGTCAATAAATTCCACCAGATCAGTTCTTTTCTGATTAGAGGCGTCTATTGTTCTCTTTAATTGAAGAGCTTCAACCGGATCTATGTTCTCATCTCTTATAATATCTTCCAAATGCCATTGAACGGTATCAATCCAGTTCTTTGCGTACAAAATTCGTTCCAAACTGTCTTTTTCGAAAGGATTATTAATTAGATGGTTAACGTCATCAAATACGTGGTAGTCTTCAATAGATTGATTGAAGACTTTCCATGCAGTCTCAGTGAAATTCATTAATTCTGAAGAATTTTAGTTGCTTGAAGGATTGTTCGTCGAAGAATTTTTATTTTCAGTAGGATTTTTATCTTCTTCCTTTACTGCGTCTTTGAATTCTTTGATCCCTGATCCAACACCTCTCATTAATTCCGGAATTTTTTTACCTCCAAAAAGTAAAACAAGCAGAATTGCTACGATAAGGATATGCTGCCATGATAAGGCAAGTATTGTTAATGTTTCCATTTCTAAATTTTTTACAAAGTTAGTCTTTTTTTAATAAGAAACCCACCCTAATGGATCAACAGGTGTAGTTCCGTTCCATACTTGGAAATCAAGGGTATAAGACCCATCAAAGTCTTGTCCTACAGTACCTACAATGGTGCCTGCGGAAACCTGCTGGCCTTTAGAAACATTGACACTTCCCAGATTTGAATAAATCGTAAAATAATTTCCGTGTTTCAGCATTACCGTTTTGGTTCCGTCACTGTTAGCCAGAACTGAAGATACAGATCCCGGGAATACTGATTTTGCCCGTGTACCCGATGGTACGGAGATTTTAATTCCGTTATTCTCTTCTGTAATATTTTTAAAAACAGGGTGTGGTTGTCTTCCGAAACGATGGGTGATCTGGCCTTTGTCAACAGGGAAGCCTAGCTTTCCTCTGTTTTCAGCAAAATTATTGCCTGCTGCAGTAGAAACTCCAAAATTCGTCATCGCTTTGGTTTCTGCTGCTTTTTTCTCGTCGTCTTTTCTCTTTTCTAATGCGGCCTCAGCTGCTTTTGCGGCTGCCAGTTTGCTGGCTGCTTCTTTTGCCCTTGCATTGGCTTCCGAAGAAGCTTTTGCTGCGGCTATTTTCCGAGCTTCATCCCTTGCATTAGCCTCTGCTCTAGCTGCTTCTTCTGTACGTTTTCTTTCCTCTTCAGCTCTTTTTGCGGCTAGCTCCTCGGCTCTTTTAGCTTCAGCTTCAGCTAATTTTCTTTCTCTTTCAAGTGCTTCTGCTCTTGCTCTATTTTCAGCTTCTATTCTTGCTTTTTCTCTTTCCGCTGCAATTTTAGCTAAACGGATTTTCTCAGCTTCAGCCTTTCTTCTGGCTTCTTCTTCCGCTTTTGCTATTCTGATTTCTTCTGCAATGATGCTTCTGATCTGCCCTTCAAGAGCTTTAGATTGAACTTGTTTTTGTTTTAATTCAGCAGTTAATTTCGATTCATTTTTCTTAAAATCCTCAACAAGCTGCTCTTTCTGAGCTCTTTCCACATTAATAGTAGCCAGATCTTTTTGTTGATCTATCAAAAGTTGTTGCTTATCTGCAACCGATTTTTGTCTTTGGGCAATTGTTTTTTTGATCTGATTTGCAGCGTCTGTAATTTCAGCCGCTTTTTTATCCTGATAGTCCGAATATTCTTTAAGATATTGAACTCTACGAATAGCTTCTCCCAGGTTTTTAGCAGAAAGAATAAAGGTTACTTTGTTTTGTACTCCCTTGTTTTTATAAGCATTCACTAAAACTTCTGCGTAATTTTTTCTAAGTACCGCCAATTCTTTATTTTGACGGTTGATCTCCAGTTGACGAAGATAAATATCATCTTCTATAAATCTTTTTTCCTTTTGAGTGTTGTTGTAAACTTTTTCTCTTAGGGTTAATTTTTTGTTGATATTATTAAGATAAGCTATGGAGAGTTTAGATTCGTTTCTTGTTTTAGCGAGATCTGAATTTATTTGTGTGATTTGTTTTTTAAGTTCAGCATTTTGCTTCTGCAATTGTTCTTTATTTTGTTGCCCATTGTGCAATCCGAACAATAAAATACCTATTAAAAAGCTAAATTTTTTAATCATTTAATTTCAATTTTCTTATAATTGGCTGGGACTGAATAGGCCACTTCCATCTTCGAAAAATCAAATTTCGTATTTTCTAATAAAATCTGGCTTGTTTTTGAACCTTTTATAATTATTTTAACATTTTTTGGTAGACGAATTTCATTATATTCAGCCCAATTGCTATAAGAAATTTCTAATTGGTCCGGAGATAAAACATCCTTTAACTGAACGTTCAGCAGATCATAATTATCATCATATTGTAATGAGATTTTATACTCTCTCGTTTTTTCATCAGTAACAATCTTTTGATTCACAGACGAAACCAACTGATAACCCTGCGCATTTTTTGTAAGGATGAACTGAGAATCGTTAACTTTTACGAAAGTTCGTCCAAGAAGTATTTTTTCCAGGGATTGATAATCAATGAAATTTACATTTAAGAGATGGTTCAGATATTCAAAGTCAGAATCGATATAGGATTTACTTGTCCGGTCAAATCCCTTTACTCCTTCCGGAGTAGCTATTCCTCTGGCAGCATTTATAAATAATACAGATAAATTCATCCATACTTTTTTATTTTTCTCAATATAGATCGTTGCATCCAGGGTAGGAACGAAATTTCCTGTTTCTACGTTAACTTTGCTGTTAATTTTAATCTGTTCGAATTGAGGAGGGATTATTACATGCTCGAAAAATGTAAGTTTATCCCTTACCGGTTCTCCTGCATCTTTTGGATTGTTGTTATTCTCCACAACTGTGCTGTCCTTAATTCCACCGTTGCCACTTTTGGAAACGTTCCGTGTTTTACAGGATGACAAGATAAGAAGTAATAAAACTAATGGGATCCAATTTTTCATGTATTTGTCTTTTCGATTAAAAATAATACTTTGCAATATTAACGCCAAACCACACAAAACATTTTGTGTGGTTTGAATATATCTTATTTATTGCTGCTTTTCTTATAACTATTTAGATAGAAAATCTAAAACAGAATAATCACCCAAAGAAATTTCTCTGGCAACTCCAAAATACTGTGCTGAATTACCAATCATAGAATTAGACAGGTTTCCATGGTTGATTCTTGTGTTTTCCTGGATCAACGAATTTTCAATATTAGAATTTACAATAATAGTATTGTTACCCAATGAAACCCCGGGACCTACCTTAGAATTCGAAATTTTTACATTTTCACCGATAAAGCAAGGCTGGATAATCAGCGAGTTTTCGATAACGGCCGAAGATGGATATTGAGACATCTCTTCTCTTTCGTAAGCAAGAATTTTGCTATTGGTTTCTACCGTAGCATTTTTGTTTCCACAATCCATCCAGTCATTTACTTTTCCTAAAGTGAATTTGGCACCTTTTGCTCTTAAGTTTTCCAATGCAGTTGTTAACTGATATTCTCCTCCATTTTTTATATCATTATCCATGATATAATTGATTTCATCCATTAACTTCTCAGCACTGTTAAAGTAATAAATACCTATAATGGCAAGGTCGGATACAAAAGTTGTTGGCTTCTCAACAAAATCTGTAATAAAACCATAATTGTCTAATTTCACAACACCAAATGCAGAAGGATCTTCTACACTTTTCACCCAGATAACACCATCTGAATTCTTATCAAGCTGGAAGTCCGCACGGAAAAGAGTATCAGCAAACGCGATAACTACATTGCCCTGCATAGAGTCTTCCGCACATTTAATGGCATGAGCCGTTCCCAAAGGGTCATTTTGATAATATATGCTTCCTTTTGCACCTAGTTTTTCTGCAATATGGATCAGGGATTTTTCAATTTCAGGGCCAAAATCTCCGATAATAAAGGCTACTTCTTCAATTTCTTCACCGGCAACTTTAGCAATGTCTTCTACAAGCCTTTGTACAATTGGTTTTCCGGCAATGGGAATCAAAGGTTTTGGAACGGTTAGTGTATGTGGACGTAATCTGGAACCACGTCCAGCCATTGGAACGATAATTTTCATAAGTTATATTAGGGTATTTTTAGTTGTTTTTAATCTGATGGCTTTTGTTCATAAATAAAGCCATAGTATTGAAACGGTGTATTATATTAAATATTTGTTTAATTTTTCAAATTCATTAGCATCAAAATAGAGACCAAAGTTTAGTTTTTTCTCATTCTTGCTAATAACATATTTTTCTCAGTATATAATAGAATTCCTGTGTAGAACAAAAACAATAGGTTTCCGATCCAGAAGTTATAGTCGGATACATTTGCTATGATATAACTGAAAACTCCCAAAAGTAATATGAAAAACGCGATTTTTTTCATTCGGTAGGGGATAGGATAATATTTTTGGCCCAGGAAATAAGATAGTACCATCATGGTAAAATAAGCAGCTAACGTTACCCATGCCGAAACCATAAAGCCATATTTAGGCAAAAGCACAAGATTCAAAACAATAGTAAGAATAGCGCCTGTCCATGAAATATATGTTCCTACCCGGGTTCTGTCTGTTACTTTATACCAGGTTGAAAGGTTATAATATATTCCGAAAAACAAGTTCGCAATTACAATAATAGGGATAATGTTGATGGCGATCCAATAAGAACTATTGGGAACCAGAAGAAGCTTTATCCATGATACATTCGCAATGATTCCCAATGCAACGATGGAGGCAAAAAAAGAAAAATATTCAGTTACTTTCGCATAGGTTAGTTTTGCATTTTCATTTTGCATTTGTTTGAAGAAAAATGGTTCGATCCCCATTCTGTATGCCGTTACAAACAGCGTCATGAGTACCGCCATCTTGTAGCATCCCCCATAGGCTCCTGCTGAGCTGTCATCAATAATGAATTTTTGAATAAATTTATCAAAATTTTCATTCACCATAAATGCAAGACCAGCAATCATTATCGGCCAGGAATATTTGATCATCTGAAGGAAAAGACCTTTTGAAAATTGGAATTTAAGCTTCAGAATAATGGGAAAAACCAGAAGAAATCCCAAAAAGCTTGCGACTAAATTACTATAAAACGGATAAGTTACTTTTTCCCGTAGCCCAAATTTGGAGCTGATTGTTTCAGGAATGTATAAAAATAAAGCAATTACAAAAATACTTTGAAATACTGCCTGAATTACCCTTACAGCAGCATATTTTATTGGTTTGTTATGGAACCTCAGCCATGCCAGAGGAATGACAAGAAGATTGTCAAAAAAAGCAATCCATGCAAACCATCGTATAAATTCAGGAGTCTTTGAATAGCCAAAAACATCGGCGATAGGCTGGTTGAAAAGCAATACTAAGATAAGGAAGACAAGAGATAAAGTGGCTAAAAACCAAAAAGAGGTATTAAAGACTTTTTGCTCGTCATTCTTGTTGGAGGAAAATCTGAAGTAAGCCGTTTCGAAGCCGAAAGAAAGAACAATATTAACAAAAGAAATTAATGCATACAGATTGGTGAAGATGGCAAAATCATTAACATTAATATGCTTAATGAATAAATAATTCAGCAATACTACAATCACTCTCGGCATAATTGCCCCTATTCCATAGATAATAGTTTCGTTAAGAAGTTTTTTCAAAATGCGAAATTTCTTGCAAATGTAAATATTTAGAAATTGATTTTTTATCAGGGATATTAAAATTCATTCATAAACCTTAATTTTGTAAGGAATATAAAGTCTAAAGAAAAGTAAATGAGGACCCTTATCAAAAATGCTACTATCGTAAATGAAGGAAAAATCTTTGAAAGCGATATTTTAATTGAAGACGATTTAATTTCTAAAATACAACCCCATATTTCTGATGAAGCAGATCAGATTATTGACGGCTCCGGAAAATATCTTTTACCAGGGGTGATTGATGATCAGGTGCATTTTCGTGAACCGGGGTTAACTCATAAAGGAGATATTGAAAGTGAATCGAGAGCAGCAATTGCAGGTGGGATTACCAGTTTTATTGATCAGCCGAATACTGTACCTAACGCTGTAACGCAGGAATTGTTGGCGGATAAATATGAAATAGGATCCCAAAAAGCATACGCTAATTACGGATTTATGATGGGAGGGACTAATGATAATCTTGAAGAGGTGCTTAAAACCAATCCGAGAAATGTTCCGGGAATCAAGTTATTCTTAGGTTCTTCTACAGGGAATATGCTGGTTGATAATCCTGAAACCCTTGAAAATATTTTCAGCAATACAAAAATGCTGATTGCTGTTCACTGTGAAGATGAAGCAACGATAAGAGCAAATACCCAGAAATACATAGAACAATATGGAGAAGATATTCCTGTTAAGTTTCATCATCTCATCAGAAGTGAAGAAGCTTGTTATAAATCTTCCTCCAAAGCCATCGAATTAGCAGAAAAAACAGGAGCGAGACTCCATGTTTTCCATCTGTCAACAGCTATAGAGACAGCCTTGTTCAGAAATGACATTCCTTTAAAAGATAAAAAGATCACCGCGGAAGTTTGTGTACACCATTTAACATTTACCAACGATGATTATGAAACAAGAGGAGGTCTAATTAAATGGAATCCGGCAGTAAAGACTCAGAAGGACAAAGACGGACTTTGGGAAGCTCTTTTAGATGGTAGAATTGATGTAATTGCTACCGATCATGCTCCTCATACCTGGGAAGAAAAACAAAATGTTTATACAAAATGTCCATCCGGAGCACCGTTGGTTCAGCATTCATTAAATGTAATGCTGGAAAATTTCAGGAATGGGAAAATTTCTCTGGAAAAAATCGTTGAAAAGATGTCCCATAATCCCGCAATTCTTTTCAGAATAGAGAAAAGAGGTTTTATAAGAGAAGGATATAAAGCAGATTTGGTTTTGGTGGATTTAAATGAAAACTGGACAGTAAATAAAGAAAACATTCTTTATAAATGTGGTTGGAGTCCTTTAGAAGGTATGAATTTTCATTCTAAAATTACCCAGACATTTGTCAATGGGAATCTTGTATTCGATAATGGAAAAATTGCTGACGAAAAATTTGGTGAGCGATTACTTTTTGAAGTTGAGGAGTAAGTTGGAAGATTGAAAACCCAGCTGTGTATATAATAAAGAAAAAGACTACTCACTGTAGTCTTTTTTTATTTTTGTTTCGAAAAACGGATCTTGTAAATCTGCAGACTGATTATTTTTTTGCTTTGCCGCTCATATAAAAACTGAGTTTTCCACCTTTTATAATATCGGAATGCTTTAAAGTAAAGTTTTTAATTTCTTTACCATTTAAAAGAATCTTTTGAACATATACATTTTGTGGACTCTGATCAATTGCTTCAATTTCAAACGTTTTTCCATTTTCCAGATTAAGTACTGCGTAATCAACTGCCGGGCTTCCAATCGCATAATCTTCTGAACCCGGAGCTACCGGGTAAAATCCGAGTGAGCTTAAAATATACCATGCACTCATCTGTCCTGTATCATCATTTCCGCCTAATCCATCAGGAGTAGCTTTATATTGCATTTCAAGAATATGGCGAATCTGGGATTGTGTTTTCCATGGCTGCCCAGCCCAGTTATACAGGTAAGCTACATGATGAGCGGGTTCATTACCATGGACATATCCTCCAATGATTCCTTCTCTCGTAATGTCTTCAGTATCGGCAAAAAATTCATCGGATAAATGCATCGTGAACAATTCATCAAGTTTGGATGCAAATTTTTTCTTTCCTCCCATGATGGTAATAAGTTCATTGGGGTTTTGTGGAACGAAAAAGCTATAATTCCACGAATTACCTTCAATAAATCCCTGTCCGTGAGTACTCAGAATATCGAAATCCTTTTTGAAACTTCCATCTGCTAAACGGGGCCGCATGAAACCAATACTTTTATCAAAATTATTTTTCCAGTTTTCAGAACGTGTAATAAATTGATTGTAAATTTCTGTTTCTCCCAAATGTTTTGCCAGTTGAGCAATTGCCCAGTCATCATAGGCGTATTCCAGAGTATTGGACACAGAAGTCCCGCTTTTTTCAGCAGGAATATATCCTAAATCAATATATTGCCCAATTCCTTCATAATCCCTTTTATTTGCTGTTGCAACACAGGCATAGAGCGCTTCTTTTGCATCACCGGTATAAACACCTTTGATGATAGCATCTGAAACAACACTCACACTGTGATAACCACTCATGCACCAGTTTTCATTGGCGTAATGAGACCAGATCGGGAGCATTTTCAAAGAGAACTGGTTATAGTGGGCCATCATGGATTTTACAATGTCATTATTTCGTTTAGGCTGAATAATATTAAATAAGGGATGTAATGCCCGATAGGTATCCCAGAGGGAAAATGTAGTGTAATTTGTAAAACCATCTGCTTTATGAATATTCTGATCTAAACCTTTGTATTCTCCATTGCTATCCATATATATTGTTGGATTAATAAAGGTATGGTACATGGCGGTATAGAAATTGGTCTTTTCGGTATCGGAACCTTTAATGATGATTTTATTCAGCTCTTTATTCCAGTTTTCCTGTGTTTGGGCTTTTACCTGATCAAAAGATAAATTTCCTGTTTCTTTCTCCAGGTTATCAAGAGCATTGTTTTGACTCACCGGGGATAAAGCAAGTTTTACCTCAATGGCTTCATTTTCATTGGTGTCAAAATCAAAATTCATTTTCAGATTTTTTCCGGCTATTTCCGGGAAATTTTTAGCCTGGTCGAATTTTCTCCAGAAGCCTCCATATACCTGCTTTCCATCATAATTTTTCTGGCCGTATGATTTAAATGGTTTTGAAAACTGTATCGCAAAGTATACTGTTCTGGTTCTTGCCCAACCATTAGTCTGTCTGTATCCGGTAATGGTATGATCATTTTCTACCCGAACATATGTCCAGACATTCTTTCCTTCGTAATTATAAATTCCGGCCATCAGATCCAGAATAATGTGGGCCTGATCAGACTTTGGAAAAGTATATCGCTGAACTCCCACTCTTGTAGTAGCTGTAAGCTCTGCCAAAATATTAGAGTCATCCAGTTTCACTTTATAGTAACCGGCTTCTGCTTTTTCATTCTGATGAGAGAACCTGCTTCTGTAACCACTTTCCGGATGAGAAGCGGTGCCCGGATTAAACTGAAGTTTTCCAACAGTAGGCATCATTAGAAAATCTCCTAAATCAGAATGCCCGGTTCCACTAAAGTGTGTAGAGCTGAAACCGACGATGGTTTTGTCTTCGTAGCGGTAGCCAGCACAGTATTTATAGACTTCTCCATTATATTTTCCATCAAGTTCATATGAAATGGTATCTGTTTCAGGGCTGAGCTGTACGGAACCAAAAGGAAAAGTGGCTCCGGGATAGGTGTGTCCCATTTTTTCAGTACCTATAAGAGGATTTACATATTGAGCTAGTTTTTCAAATTTTTGAGCGTTATAATTAAGGCTAAAAAACAGGAAGAATAAAAGAAATGGAGTTCCTGATATTTTCATGGATGCATAAATTTTAGAGTGGTAAAATTAAATAAAAAACAAAGAACAATTATTTATAACATTTATTTATAAACTTATTCTGAGCTTTATCCGTTGAATATTTATTATTTTTAGGAAAAATTAAATCGTATGAATCTGTATACACAACCAATGTTGCGTGAAGACGCATTAAAAGATAAAGTAGCTATTGTAACGGGAGGAGGAAGCGGCTTGGGAAAAGCAATGACCAGATATTTTCTTCAATTGGGCGCTAAAGTGGTGATTACTTCAAGGAATATCGAAAAATTACAAGGAACGGCCAAAGAACTGGAAGAGGAAACAGGAGGAAAAGTGCTATGTGTGGCTTGTGATGTGAGAAACTGGGATGAAGTGGAAGCTATGAAGGAAGCTGCATTAAAGGAGTTCGGAAGGATTGATATTTTGCTTAATAATGCTGCCGGGAACTTTATTTCACCTACAGAAAGATTAACACATTCTGCATTTGATTCTATTTTAGATATTGTTTTAAAGGGAACGAAAAACTGCACACTTTCCGTAGGAAAACATTGGATAAATTCCAAAACTCCCGGAACTGTTTTAAATATTGTAACGACTTATTCGTGGACAGGTTCTGCTTATGTTGTTCCTTCCGCATGTGCTAAAGCAGGAGTTTTGGCAATGACTCGGTCTTTAGCGGTAGAATGGGCAAAATATGGAATACGTTTTAATGCAATCGCTCCGGGACCTTTCCCCACAAAAGGAGCATGGGATCGATTATTGCCGGGAGATCTCCAGGAGAAATTCGATATGAGAAAAAAAGTTCCGTTGAGAAGAGTCGGAGAGCATCAGGAGCTGGCGAATTTAGCAGCTTACCTCGTTTCGGATTATTCTGCTTATATGAACGGAGAGGTTGTTACTATAGATGGTGGTGAATGGTTGCAAGGAGCAGGAGAGTTTAATATGTTGGAAGATATTCCTCAGGAAATGTGGGATGCTTTGGAGGCAATGATCAAGTCTAAAAAATCAAATTAATTCAAAATAAGTTAAAAAATCCCGGATTTGTAACAATTCCGGGATTTTTTTTACCTATCCATTATGTAAGTTTATAAATTTTTAAAATGAAGTGTAAAGTATCAACCTTTGTTTCTGCGATAGCGGTTTTTCTGTTTTCAGGATCTGCTTTTGCTCAGGAAACACCTAAATATGATTATGTAGAGGCATTTAAGCCGTTTTTCTATCCACAAACAGGCACGGAAACCCGTTCTGCAAGTGGACAGCCGGGACATGCTTATTGGCAAAATTCTGCAGACTATAATCTTAACATAAGCTTAAATGACACTAAAAATGAGTTAACCGGTACTGCTGAAATAAAATATACCAATAACAGCCCGGATCAGCTGAGTTTTCTTTGGCTTCAGCTCGATCAGAATTTGTTTAATCAGGATTCCCGTGGTAATGCGGTAGTTCCTATTTCAGGAAGTAGAAATGGAGCCCATGGAGAAAAATTGGAGGGTGGTTACAAAATTAAATCGGTAAAACTTGATGGTAAAGATGTAAAATATACGATTACCGACACCAGAATGCAGATTGATTTACCAAAAGCTTTGAAGGCAAAAGGAGGAGTAGCGAAAATTAGTATTGATTATTCATTTATTTCTCCTGAATATGGTTCTGATAGGATGGGAGTACAGGAAACTAAAAATGGTAAAGTTTTTACGATTGCACAATGGTATCCGAGGATGTGTGTGTATGATGACGTTCTGGGATGGAATACGTTGCCATATCTGGGAGCTTCGGAGTTTTATCTGGAATATGGAAATATCAATGCCAGTATAACCGTTCCTGCTAATCATTATGTTGTTGCTTCAGGGGAACTTCTTAATGGGAAAGAAGTGTATAGCAAGGAGGAAAATAACCGTTGGGAACAGGCAAGAAATAGTGATAAAACAGTAATGATCCGCCCTGAATCGGAGATAGGTAAAAATCAATCTTCAGGAACGAAAACATGGAAGTTTAAAATAGAACAGGCCAGGGATTTTGCATGGGCATCATCTTCTGCATTTGTTTTAGATGCGGCAAGAATTAATCTGCCGAGTGGCAAGAAGTCTTTGGCAATATCAGCGTATCCGGCTGAAAGTGGAGGTGAAAAAGCCTGGGGAAGATCTACCGAATACACGAAAGCTGCGATAGAACATTATTCTCAGAAATGGTATGAATATACCTATCCTGCAGCTACAAACGTTGCGGGTAATGAAGGTGGAATGGAGTATCCGGGTATTGTGTTTTGCCATATGGATTCCAAGGGAGATGATCTTTGGGGAGTTACGGATCATGAATTCGGACACAACTGGTTTCCGATGATTGTGGGATCTAATGAAAGGTTATTTGCCTGGATGGATGAAGGTTTTAATACATTCATTAATCAGCTTTCTACTGAAGCCTTCAATAAAGGGGAGTATTACAAAAAGCAAAATATTGCACAAACAGGAAGTTATTTGATGAGCGATAATTTTGAACCGATTATGGTAGGACCGGATAATATGAAAGAACACAGTATCGGAGTTCTTGCTTATTTCAAACCGGGTATGGGCTTAGGCATTTTGAGAGAGTCAATCCTTGGACCTGAAAAATTTGATAAAGCATTTAAAACATATATAGATCGTTGGGCTTTCAAACATCCTACTCCCTGGGACTTTTTCCATACCATGGAGAACGTTTCGGGTGAAGAGCTTAATTGGTTTTGGCGAGGATGGTTCTTTAATAAATGGAAAATTGATCAATCCGTTAAAAGTGTAAAATATATAAGTGGTGACTTTAAAAATGGAGCTCAGATTACGGTAGAAAACCTGGGGCAATTACCTATGCCAACTACAGTTCAGGTAAGATTTAAAGACGGGACAACACAAATTGTAAAGCTTCCGGTTGAGGTTTGGAAACGTAATAAAGAATGGACTTTTCAAATTGAATCTGCTAAGGAAATCGAAGAGGTAAAGGTGGATCCTAATTCTCAGATTCCCGATATCAATCCGAAAAACAATTCTGCTTCTGTAACAGATACTAAGAAAATTGATAAAATTGATCCTAAAGATTTTACAGGGACATTTGGAAGCAAAGAGATTCCATTAAAGCTGACATTTAAAGTAAAAAACGGACAACTTTTCGGCCAGGCCGGTGGAGATGCACAATTTCCTCTTGAATACAACGGAGATAATAAATTTCTTTTCGGGCAGTCTGTTTTTACATTTGCTAAAGACAAGAAAACAATGACGATTACTCAGGGTGAAAAGGAAATTAAATTAACGAAGGAATAATAATTCTGTTTTAAAAAAGAATACAGAAAATTAACAATATAATCATGGTTTTAAGGCTTCTCTCTGGTAGAGAAGCCTTATTTTTGTTTAATTATTATTTAAAATAGATGATTATGAGTTTTAGATTTTCAATTGTGTTTGTCTTGTTTTTTGTTATAGGGTTTTCACAAAACCTTAAAGTTATGAGTTTCAATATCAGATTACAGGTAGAATCTGATAAGGAAAATGCATGGACAGAACGAAAGCAAGATGTACAGGATTTATTAATGTATTATCATCCGGATTATTTTGGGGTTCAGGAAGTATTGCCAGAACAGATGAAAGACCTTAAAAAAGGATTGCAAAATTATAATTATGTCGGTGTGGGCAGGGACGATGGAAAAGAAGAAGGTGAATTTTCAGCTATTTTTTATGATAATGAAAGGTTACAGGTGGTGAAATCCGATACATTCTGGCTTTCGGAAACACCGGATAAGCCTTCCAGAGGCTGGGATGCGGCATGCAACAGGGTATGTACGTATGCGGTTTTTAAAGATAGAAAATCTAAAAAAGAATTCTTAGCAATGAATCTTCATTTTGATCATGTTGGAAATGTTGCAAGAGTGAAATCTGCGGAGTTGATTCTTAAAAAAATAAAAGAATTGAATCCTGGAAATCTGCCTTTAACTTTAAGTGGAGACTTCAATTTAACAGACAACAGTGAACCTATAAAGATTATTTCCCAAAATCTGAAGGATAGTTTTTATAACTCTGAAACCCAACACTATGGTCCAAAAGGGACATTCACCGGATTTAATGTCAATGAAATTCCTAAAGACCGAATTGATTATATTTTTGTAAAGGGAATGAAAATAAAATCTCACAGGCATATTAATGACAGAAGAGAAAACCTGCTGTATCCTTCGGATCATTTTCCGGTTATTGCAGAGCTTTCATTATAAATCTAATCTTCTTTATTCGGAAAATTAATTTCAAATCCAATTCCTCTCAGGGATTGGATTAGCTTATGTGTTAATAGGGCCAGAACAACAAAAAAACTGATAAACAAGGGTGGATATAAAAAACATACGTTAAAATTTACTAATATCAGCATCTGTGCGGTGATTAATTATATTTCTATGTTACATTTTACCTAATTTTGAGACTTATTTTTAAAAAATAGATATGAAGAGATTGCTTTTTGGATGTTTAATGGTTGCTTCAGCACACTATTTTTCAGGACAAGAACTATACATACCAAGAAATGTAAAAAAAGCATATGAAAATGGGACGCGTGATATTTCCGGGGCTCCGGGTAAAAATTACTGGCAGAACAAAGGGATATACAATGTAGAAGTAAAAGTAGATGATAATACAAAAATCGTTTCCGGAAAAGAAACGATTACTTATAGTAACAATAGCCCCGGCGATTTACACTCTTTAGCCATAAGGTTTGTCAATAACCTTCATAAACCACAGGCTCCGAGATCAGGCTTTGTATCCAAAGACTTTCTATCTTCAGGATTGCATATCAAATCTTTTATTGTAAATGGGGAAAAATATAACATAAACAGTGATGATTGGGGAACTGTTGCAAGTGTAAAGCTGCAAACCGCTATTAAATCGAGATCAAAATCAGAAATTAAAATAGAGTGGGAATATCCATTGTCTGTAAAAAGTGAAAGAGAAGGACAGATTGATCCTGAAACATTTTATGTTGCTTATTCTTTCCCAAGAATTTCAGTGTATGATGATTATAATGGCTGGGATATGCTGCCACATTCAGACAGGCAAGAATTCTACAATGATTTTAATGATTATAATTTTGCAATCATTGCACCCAAAAATTATGTGGTTTGGGCAACGGGAGAATTTCTCAATCCCGAAGCTGTTTTACAGCCTAATTATTTAAAAAGATACAAGACATCTCTGAGGAGCGATCAGGTTGTTCATATTGCAAGCCAGGAGGAAATGAAATCAGGAAAGGTAACTAAGCAGAATAAGTGGAATACCTGGAAATTCAAAGCCGCTAATATCACGGATTTTTGTTTCGCCTTGAGTAATCATTATGTATGGGATGGGGCAAGTGTTCAGCTCAAAACAAAACGAGCAAGTGTGCAGTCTGCATACAAAGCAGGTGCTAAAGATTTTGAACGTTATGTAGACTGGATGCGTTATAACCTTGATTGGTATTCTAAAAACTGGCCGGGCGTGGAGTATCCATATCCTGTAATGACTGCTGTTCAGGGTTATGCTGATATGGAATATCCAATGATGATTAATGATAATAGTATTCCGGATAATTTTGAAGATGCGAGATTAACAGCAGATCATGAAATTGCTCATACCTATTTTCCTTTTTATATGGGGATCAATGAAACACGATATGCTTTTATGGATGAAGGTTGGGCAACAACCCTGGAATACCTGATTGGAATTGATGAGAATGGTGAAGCTAAAGCAAAGGATTTTTATAAAAATTTCAGGGTAAAGAAATGGATCAATGATCCTTCTGCCGAACAGGATCAGCCTATTATTACCATGAGCACACAGGTAAGTGGAGCAGGATATGGGAATAATTCTTATGTAAAGGCATCTCTGTCTTATCTGGCTTTAAAAGATTATCTTGGAGATGATCTGTTTAAAAAAGCATTACACCATTATATGAACAATTGGAATGGAAAACACCCAATTCCATGGGATTATTTTAATTCTATGAATACAGGATCAGGGAAAGATTTGAACTGGTTCTGGAATAATTGGTTCTATACAAACAATTATATAGATCTCAAAATTACAAAAGGAACTCAGGAGAACGGATTGCTTACAGTAAATATTGATAATGTCGGAGGTTTTGCAATTCCTTTTGATGCTATAATAACTTACGACGACGGAGGAATTGAAAATCTTCATTTTACACCTTCATTATGGGAGAAAAATCAAAAACAGGCAGTTCTTACGATTCCTGTAAAAAATAAAGTAAAATCGATTAAACTGGATGGGGATATTTTTATGGATTATACTCCTGAAAATAATTCTAAAAATTTATAATCAAAAAGCCTTCAGTATACTGAAGGCTTTTTGATTATTAGAAATAAGCTGTTAATCTTAATCCAATCGTTATATATCTAACTTTTTCTTTAGCAAAAGAAGTGTTGAATACTTCGTTCATTTCTTCGTCGTCTTTTACCAGGTCGCTAAAGTGGTAATTCATCGTGGACTTAATCTGGTTGTATTCGGCGTAGGCGGTAATCCCGAGTTCAGGATTGAATTTATAAGTGATAGCACTTCCTAAATTAAGCCTGAAAGCCTTTGAAGGTTTATAAGTTGCCAGCTCCAATTGATTGTCTGGAGTGCCAATATGCTCACTTTTAACAAAAATTTTTCCGCTTGCAGGTATTGAATAGCCACCTGTAGCTTTTAACATGACTTCCCAGTTTTTTGCAAATTCATGAGAAAAATATGGACCCAAACCAAAATTGAGAAATCCTAATGACTGAGTCGTGATATCAAAGTTTTCATAGTGTTCCTCATCATCCAAAGTAAGTCTTTGAGGTTTGATCGGGAAACTACTAAAGCTAAGATCTCCTCCAATTCCCCATTTTTTTGAAAAAAAATAGGCTCCTTCTAATCCTGCATCAAAGCCAACCTGCTTTCTGTTATCGAGCTCAGATTCTTTCAGGAAGTTTGTGGTGGCGAGTGCTGATCCCACTTTTATAGACAGAAAAGAAGGATATCCGTTACTTTCTATCCTGGAAAGCAGGCTTAGATTATCTCCTTTATTCTTGTAAAATTTATCAATGAAAAAATATCCTAATTCAGTAGAAATAATCCCTACTCCTGCACCCGCAAGAATATCAGGCATCCAATGTCTGTTATTCAGGTTTCTTCCAAGTCCTGTCAATGTAGCTGCGCCATATCCTCCAATACTGTAAGCCGGATTTACGAGTCCATACTCCTTGTGTAGAAAGCTGGCGTTGGCAAAAGCCATTGCAGCGTGCCCGGATGGAAAAGAGTTTTTGGCTGATGCATCCGGACGTTCAACTTTAGATGTGTACTTTATAGAATTGACGATGATTCCCATAATAGCTAAACTTGTGGCATAAGATAAAGTAGCTCTTCCAATATTATTACGTCCTTTAATTCCCGCTAACTTCAAACCGTACACCGTAGCAGCAGGAGCATATTGAAGGTAATCGTCAAAACTAGCCTTAAAATCCGGCAGATATCGATTTCTTATGTCACGGATGTTTTTACGCTCACCCCAGGTAGCAGCTGAAGCGGTAAATAATAATGTTGGGGCAATTGATTTTTGGACCCATTCTTTTTTTAAGAAAGGTACCTTCTCTGAAAGTGCGGGAGGTTCTGAAATAGAATGAGAGAGATTGTTTTCTTGCTGAAGAGTATCCTGTGCCTTGTATAGGCATAAGGTAAGCAGCATAAAAAATGCTAATACTAATTTATTCATCATTGTGTGTTTTTTATTTTAAATTTTAAAATTTGCCAAAAATATAAAAAAAAACCTTTCTCAAAACTGAGAAAGGCTTTTTTAACATATTAAGAAAACTTATAATACTCTTAAACCTGCTCTAGGACCAGAAGAACTTACAACTGCCTGCATTCTTGTTTTTTGCCCTGCAGAGAACATAAACATTGCAGCATCATCTACATAGTCCATATAGTTCATGAACATAATAGATCTTGATACCCCACTACAAGTATTGTATACAGGATATGTAGGTTTGTTATAATTAGCTCCTGTTTGTGTAGGTGTATCCGCTACCTGATCGTTTCCGCAATTTGCATCACCCCAGATATGTCTAAGATTTAAATAGTGTCCTACTTCATGAGTAGCCGTTCTTCCCAAATTGAAAGGAGAAGATGCTCCTGTTTTTCCAAAATAAGGAGCTGCAATCACCACCCCATCATTCCATAATCCTGCTGATTCAGGGAAGGTCGCATATCCAAGAACTTGTCCCATGCTGCCTACTACCCAGATGTTGAAATAGTTGGTAGGATTGGTGGCATCAATACCTCCGGAAGAAGCTTTTTTCATGGCATCATTAGTGCTCCAGCTTGTTTTAGTTGTAGATTTTCTTACGGTATTTGCTAGTCTGAATCTCACTTTTACATCCCCTGATTTTACAGATTGAAATTCTGTTGGTATTTTATTTACATCACTGTTCGTACCTCCGTAGTCAGCATTAAGAACAGCAATTTGCTCTGCTATTCTGGCATCAGAAACATTTTGTGCAGAAGTATTGTACAATACATTTACTACCACAGGGATTTCAACAGTACCATCTGCAAGAACTTTCCCCATTTTAATTGCGTTTGCAAATCTTTCAGTATTCGCTTCAATAGCTGCATACTTTTGTCTGAGTTCAGGATTGTTCTGAAGTGTTTGCTTTCTGATTTCTTCTGAAGGACAAGATCTTCTGTTGGCTAAATCTGAAGCAGTTGCAGATTTGTTTGCAGTCTCTTCACCTTGATTTGAAACATTGTCGCTGTTACAAGCAGACATGAATCCTAATGCCAGGATTCCAAATAATAGTTTTTTCATAGTTTCTATAAATTTATTTGTGGAAAAACGAAATTATATTATTTTGGGTGAGTTTGCAAGATTTCATTTTTGTGAATTGCTATTGTTTTATGGATTTTTATAAATTTTAATTCAGTAATTTATTTCATTTTATGGTGATTTTATACTTTACTGGCGGTGTTTTCGTGTTTTTATTCATTTTCATAATTTCCATATCTAAATCTTTATTTTGGTTATAATTATGTAAGTAAAATTGATATTCATTGCATAATTAATAAAAACATATTGTGTGGAGGTATGATTTACTGCTCTTCGAATGTTTTGTCTTTCTTTTGCCAGTATTTACAGTGTAAAAAGTCCCTTTCTGAATTTCAGAAAGGGACTTTTTATAATTTAAATTTGAAAAGGTTTTAATCAGTAAACAATTCGAGAAGCTAGTCGAATCCATTTTTCATGGCGAAAACAGCGAGTCCCACACGGGTTTTCAAATCTAATTTTTCACAAAGCTGGTCTCTGTAACTTTCCACAGTTCTTGGGCTGCAGCACATTTTATCAGCTATTTCTTTATAACTTAGTTCAGTAACTGTATATTTCAGGAATTCTTTTTCACGCTCAGAAATCCGCACTGTATCTTTAGATTCAGTTTCATTGTTCAGATTAGAAAATATAATGCGTGACGCCCATTCCGGATAAAAGAATCCTTCCGTATTTAATTTCACAAGAGCTGTTTCCAGTTCTTTAGGGTGGGTGTTTTTTAATAAATACCCTTTTGCCCCGTTTTTTATCATTTTGATGACGCTTTTGTCATCCCCTTGCATGCTCAAGGCCATTACTTTAATATCGGGGTGGTTTTCTTTGAGCCATAACACGGTTTCGAAACCGTCCATAATTGGCATGCTGATGTCGAGTAAGATAATATCAGGAATTTTATTGTTATTTTCGAATTTCTGAATAAGATCTTTTCCGTTTTCACAGACATAAATAACTTCAAAATCTTTAAAGTTGTCAATAATACCTTCCAATGCCTTCGCAATAAGGATGTGGTCGTCAACGATAACAATTGTTTTTTTCATGGCTGTCTTTTTAGTGTAATATTAACGGTTGTTCCTTTGTTCTTTAAACTTTCCAGAGTGAAGTCTGCTCCTATGATTTCCGCTCTGTTTTTCATATTGGTTAATCCAATGCCATTAGATCTTATGTTAGCCCTGTCAAATCCGATACCATCATCCTGAATATTCAGTTCCCAAAGTGCTTCACTCGAAGTATTGAGGTTAATGAAAATATTTTTGCACTGGGCGTGTTTTATACTGTTCTGAATAAATTCCTGGGTGATTCTCAAAAGTACATTCTTATGTACAAATCCAAGGTCGAGTTGTTTAAAATTATGTTTAAAGCTTACATTACATTTTTTAAAAGCATTGGTGTTATCAACTTCTTCCTGAATTAAGGTTACGATTTCCTTTTGATTGATATTATCATCAGTTAAAGTTTTCGAAAGACTTCTAAGGTCCTGAAGGGATTGGTTGATGATCTGTGATACCTGTTCTATTCTTTCATTGACTTCAGGAACTTTATTTTCGTATAAAAGCTGCTGAGTGTACAAGCTTACTAATGTGAGTTTCTGTCCTATGTTGTCATGAAGTTCACGGCCAATCTGTTGCATAGTAGCCTGTTGGATCTCCAGCTGAGTGGCCAAGAGCTCCTTCTGATGGATTTCATTTTTTATTTCAATTTCATTTAAATACTCTTTTTTTCGCTGTCTGTATTTTCTAATATATACCATTAGCGCAGCTACGAATAATACAAAGAATACGTTAAATAAAATAATGGTTATTAAAAGTTCCGTTTTCCCCATATGAATGAAGCTGAAAATAATAAATACATGATAATATCTGAAATCTGTGAGTAATTGCAATAAATACTCCAGATTTCCCGGTTGTCATAATATAGAAGTGTATAAAATGTAAAAAATGGAAGTGTTCCAATATAAAATAATGTTACTCCCAGGTTTATATAAAACATTTTATTGTTACTGAAATTGATTATATCTTCAGAATTCACCTGTTTATAGTACTCCATGATAACTAAAATCATTAAAAGTAAACACCCAAAAGTATAATTAAATGAATAAATTATTTTACTTTCCTTAAAATACAGTTCACTGGGAATAAATGAAATCAGATAAAATAAGGAAAGGATCCCGAATAGTTTTCTATTGTTGAACGATTTTGCAGCATATAACCAATAGAAAAACAAAAATTCCATGGGGATTACAAAATAATTATAATATTTGATTTTTGAGAATAAGGAAAAATTTCCATACCTGCCAAAAGACTCAAATATAAAAATTGCTATCAAATATATTGAAAAGTATTTCCAGTATTGATTTTTTAATGACTTTAGAAAAAAAATCGAAACTAAAGCGGATAAACCTTCTGTACAATATAATGAATAGTCCAGTACACTTCGCAATGAATCCATTTTTTACTTAATAGTTTTGAACAATTGGAGAATCAGGAGGAATTAAGCTTCCGTGGTTTTGTGCTAGTCCGCCTTCTTCTTCAATAGGATCTGTTGTATTTCGAGATTTTAATGCCATAGCGATTACCTGACCATTGGAATTGGATGGATTGAAATCGTAATGTAAAATCTTTCCGTTTTTGTCTTCTTTTTTTAGAGTGGGAACCATTATTAAAGTATGTCGTTCAGCGTACTCTTTTGGAACAGTATGATTTTCCATAATTGTCCAATTGTCAATCTTAGGATAAGCAGCATAATAAAATCTAATACCCAAATCACTTTCATTGGTTGCGGGATTCACTTTCTTAGCTTCTGTTTCAAGATCGTTAATGAATTTTTTCAATTTAGGTAAGTCGAACCAGATAGAATCTGCATCAGTCATTTCAAGAGTAGAATTAATTGCTTTCAGTTGATTATTACGGTAATTATTAATCAGCTCCTGAATAAAGACATTACTCATGGTGTTTGGAAGACTTAGTGTCTCCACATCACCTTCGAGAATAGGTTTTGTTTCCATAATGTTAGTTTTTTAAACACAGTGTTAGTTAGTAATGCAAATCTCGGAAAAATTTTAGGTTAAATGACAGGGATTTCTCCTATTTGTTATCCGTGATTTTACGGGAAGATGGATTTTCTTTATAAAATGGCAATTTTTTGGTGAAAAAATTGATGTTTCGAATCTTAATTAGATTTTATTTTTATGTTAAAATAAATGCTTATTATATTATAATTATTAATAATTGAATATATTTACTTGTAGAAAAAAAAATAATTTTGAAAACAAAACTTTTTAGCATTGCCATATTGGGACTTTTATCGGTTGGAATGTTATTTCAATCATGCTACAGTGATAATGAAAGTGAAGCATCAAGCGATAAAGTAATTTCTCAAAATTACAAGGACCGATTAATTGATAGTAAAACAGCTCAGGCGCTGGGAGATACTTATCTCACTAATAACTACGCTGTATTATTAGGGGGACGAACAGCTAGGGGATTGTCAGCCGAAGATGCAAGACAGGTAATTTATCCAATAGAAATTTTGGAAGCGTTTATTGCAAGTGTAGAAGAGAAAGCAGGGCAAGATGCATTAATTGGGGTTAATATCGGACAATACCCTTCTTCCGAAATAGTGGACGCTCATCAGAGAGAAGATTATAAAGGATATCAGACTATGTATCTAATGTCTTACAAAACTCCTGCGGATACTGTTTCTGCGGCTAATTGTGTAGAGGCAATGAATCATGGTAGTATTATTCCTCCTGATGCGACGGCAGATAAAAATGATATTTTAGATAAGAATATTAATAATTATCTCATAGCTAATGAAACGGCTTCACTTCTGGATAAAACCTATGCATTAAACAATGAAAAGACGTTGGATGCAAAGGGAATTGAAGTTAAAAGGCAATATTTTTATAGTATTGGTTTATTGAAGGGATATCTTCAATATGTAAAAGAACAGGCTGTGATTAATGGTATTACTGACGTGAATATTGCAATTAATATGGGACAGAATAGCTTCAGTTCGGGCGCTGTGAATAAAGGGAAGCAAAAGGCAGGAAGTCAATGTATCTTTTTTACAGCATTTCCTAAGGGAAATGAGGCAAATAGTAAAAATTTGAATATTCTAAATAATCTCCCGGCTCTTAAATAACTTTGATGTCCGGATAAAAATAAAAAAGCGGTAGAAATAATAATTTCTACCGCTTTTTTTACACTTGAATCTTTTTTGATATCGTTATGTGTTACTTTCATAGCGTTGTCCAGATTTATGTCAATGTGAATTAACAAAAATAAGTGCTGTAGATTTTGTCTACAGCACTTACTACAAAAATAATATATATGAAAAAAACTATTTATTTTTCCGCCGGTCTGAAAACCAGACCTGTTTCATCGAAATAATCCAAAGTGATTCGGTCTCCGTCATTTACATTTCCGGCCAGAATCTCGCGGGATAGTTTATTTAAAACTTCCTGCTGGATAACTCTCTTTAAAGGTCTTGCACCAAAAGCAGGATCATATCCTTTATTCATTAAATAATCTACGGCATCCTGAGTTGCTGTCATGATAATATTTCGTTTTGCTAACATATCATTAAAGCCTCGCAACTGATATTGAACAATTTTTCCAATTTCCTTTTTTCTTAAAGGCTGGAATAATACAATCTCATCAATTCTGTTTAAGAACTCCGGACGAAGAGTTTGCTTTAGTAAGTCAAAAACTTCTTCTTTTGTTTTCTCTACGATTTCATCCTGATTGGCTTCAGTAATGTTCTCAAAATTTTCCTGAATCAAATGTGATCCCAGGTTAGAAGTCATAATGATAATTGAGTTTTTAAAGTTGACAACTCTACCTTTGTTGTCTGTCAAACGACCATCATCCAAAACCTGCAATAAGGTATTGAAAACATCAGGGTGGGCTTTTTCAATCTCATCCAAAAGAACAACTGAATAAGGTCGTCTTCTCACTGCTTCTGTAAGTTGTCCTCCTTCATCATATCCTACATATCCGGGAGGCGCTCCTACTAATCTGGAAACAGAATGACGTTCCTGATATTCACTCATGTCGATTCGGGTCATATTGTTCTCATCGTCGAATAAAAATTCAGCCAGCGCTTTTGCTAACTCTGTTTTACCAACACCTGTTGTACCGAGGAAAAGAAAGGATCCTATTGGTTTTTTCTCATCACTCAATCCTGCACGGTTTCTTCTGATCGCATCAGAAACAGCCTGAATGGCTTCTTCTTGTCCCACAACCCTGTGATGAAGTTCTGTTTCAAGGTGCAGCAATTTCTCCCTTTCCGATTGTAAAAGTTTTGTTACAGGAATTCCTGTCCACTTAGCAATTACTTCGGAGATATTTTCTGCAGTTACCTCTTCTTTTATTAACTCGTTCTGATGATTTTGCATTTCAAGTTCCAGCTTCTGCAAGTCATCTTCTTTTTCTTTGATTTTTCCATATTGGATTTCTGCTACTTTAGCATAATCTCCAGCTCTGGAAGCTCTTTCCGCTTCTAGTTTTAAAGATTCAATATCTTTTTTAATCTGTGTAAGATCTTCACTTTTTTGTTTTTCTTTCAACCATTTTGCATTAATCTCATTCCGTTGTTCGGAAATTTTTGAAATATCTTCTTTTAAATGGTCAATTTTGGTCTGATTGCCTTCTCTTGAAATAGCAGCCAGCTCAATTTCCATCTGCATAAGCTTTCTATCCAAGACATCAAGCTCTTCAGGTTTGGAGTTGATTTCCATTCTCAACTTGGCAGAAGCCTCATCAATAAGGTCAATTGCTTTATCCGGTAAGAATCGGTCTGAGATGTATCTCTGAGACATTTCAACTGCTGCAATAATAGCCTCATCTTTAATCCTTACTTTATGATGAGCTTCGTATTTATCTTTAATTCCACGTAAAATAGAGATCGCAGATTCTGTATCCGGCTCTTCCACCATTACTTTCTGAAAACGTCTTTCAAGGGCTTTGTCCTTTTCAAAATATTTTTGATATTCATTCAGGGTAGTGGCACCTATTGCTCTCAATTCTCCTCTTGCCAAGGCAGGTTTTAAAATATTTGCAGCGTCCATAGCGCCTTCACCACCACCAGCTCCTACTAATGTGTGGATTTCATCAATGAAAAGAATAATTTGTCCGTCAGATTTTATTACCTCATTAACGACAGACTTCAAACGCTCTTCAAATTCTCCTTTATATTTTGCTCCGGCGATTAATGCTCCCATATCTAATGAATATAAAGTTTTATCCATCAGATTTTCCGGAACGTCTCCGTTAATAATTCTATGTGCAATTCCTTCTGCAATTGCAGTTTTACCCACACCTGGTTCTCCAATTAGGATCGGATTGTTTTTTGTTCTTCTGGAAAGAATCTGTAATACACGACGGATTTCTTCATCACGTCCGATTACCGGATCAAGTTTTCCTTCTGCTGCTAATTCATTAAAATTTTTAGCATATTTATTGAGAGATTGGTAAGTTTCTTCTGAACTTGCAGAATTGGCTTTGCTCCCTTTTCTTAATTCCTTAATAGCGCCTTCCAGTAAGCTTTTGGTAACCCCCATATCTTTAAGCATTTTAGAAACTTCAGATGAAGTATCCAAAAGTGACAGCCATAAGTGTTCGATTGTTACATACTCATCACCCATTTTTTTTGCAATGTTCGGCGCATCCAATAGGACTTTATTCGCTGATTGTGAGAGATAAATATTACCCCCCTGAACTTTAGGAAGTCTTTCTAAACTTTCACGGTTCCTCTCTCTTACCAAAGATGCATCGGCTTCCGATTTCTTCAGTAAAAAAGGTGAAATATTTTCATCTACCTGAAAGATTCCTTCCAGTAAATGTTGAGGTTCTATGCTTTGATTACCCAGTTCCATAGCAACTTGCTGGGCTGCCTGGATGGCTTCTTGTGATTTTACAGTATATTGATTTAAATTCATATTTTATATTTTTGGGTTGACTTAAAGTGTATAGATTTTAGACATCAGATTTCAGACCATTCAGACTTTGAATTAAATTTAATTTCTTAAATCCGTATCTAAAGTCTGATGTCCTTGATCTAATTTAATCATTTAATTCGGGTCGTATAACACAAAAAGTGTTCAATTATTGAATTTATAAATAAATTGGACAAAATTTCCGAATATTGTATTTTTAACACTGAAGTAACTAGACAAAATTTCCATTTTCATCATATCATCTGTAAATTTTGACATTCTTTTTTATTTTGAAATCAGATTAAAAGAGGTATGTAAAACTTTTATGAGGCAAAAAACAACAGTTTGGATCAAAAAAGTTACTTTTGCAATCTACTGATGGAGCTTAAAGAAAAACAAAAGAAAATATTAGACGAAGCCGTTCAGCTTTTCAAAGAGAAAGGCTATATGGGAAGTTCTGTAAGAGATCTGGCAACTCAATTGAATATAAAAGCTGCCTCTCTCTATGCACATATACGTTCTAAGGAAGAAATCCTTGAATGGATTTGCTTTGGTATTGCTCAGGATTTCTTTGTTGAGCTTCAGGAAGTATTGAACACAGATATCAAACCCAGTGATAAGCTGAATTTATTTATTGATAAACACTTATCTGTTGTTCTTAAAAATCCCGATGTTACTCATATTTATTCCAACGAATGGAAGCATCTTGAGGAAAGGCTTCCTGAATTTGTTGAGTTGAGGAAAAAATATCAACAGGAAGTCGAACAATTAATTTCCGGGATCTATAAGGCCGAAAATTGGGAATTAAAATCCCCATCCTTTACTACAAGGTTTATTCTTCATACACTCAATAATTCTTATTTCTGGTTCAAAAGAAATACAGGATCAAATGTAGAGATCACTGATGAAATCAGGAATAAGATACTCTTTGGACTGCTTGGAAATCAAAAGAGATAAAAAATTACCGTTCCGGTTATTTAGAATCATTCAAAATATGATGAAAATCATAAAAATTTTGTCAGCTTCCAAAATCTTTTTAAATTTACACCTAACAAATGTTAGTTAGTTTTATGGATTTTTCAGTTGAATATTTAGAGCTCGACCAGCTTAGGGAGCTCCAGTCCAAAAGATTGGTAGATCTTGTAGGTTATCTTGAGGAAAGATCAGATTTTTATAAAAGAAAATTTAATGAAGCGGGAATATCACCTCAGGAAATAAGGTCGATTGAAGATATTTCGAAATTACCCATTACTTATAAACAGGATTTGCGGGATCACTATCCATTTGGATTATTTACGGTTCCGAAGAATGAATTACAGAGAATACATTGTTCAAGTGGAACCACAGGAAAACCAACGGTAGTAGGATACACCAAGGAAGATGTTGATCTTTTCAGCGAAGTGGTTGCAAGGTCTTTGAACGCAGCAGGAGCCCAACCTGGGATGCAATTGCATAATGCATACGGTTATGGAATTTTTACCGGCGGATTAGGTCTGCATTATGGAGCTGAAAAGCTTGGAATGAGTGTTCTTCCTATTTCGGGGGGAATGACAACGAGACAAGTGGATTTGATAATGGATTTTAAGCCTGAAGTAATTTGTTGCTCACCTTCGTATGCTTTAACAATAGCTGATGAATTTGCTAAAAGAGGAATTTCTGCTGATGAAATCAGTTTAAAGTATGCTGTATTGGGTTCTGAACCATGGACAGAAATCATCAGACATCACATTGAAGAGAGGCTGGGGGTTCATGCGACTAATATTTATGGATTAAGTGAGATTATCGGACCCGGAGTATCGATGGAGGATTTCGAAGAAAAAGGCGGTTCGTATATCTGGGAAGATCATTTTTATCCCGAAATTTTGGATCCGAATACAAAACAACCGGTTCCATTTGGAGAAGAAGGCGTACTGGTGATTACCACTTTGACGAAAAAAGCGATGCCACTTCTAAGATATTGGACAAATGACATTACAAGTCTTTACTATGATGAGAGTGGAAAAAGAACGATGGTAAAAATGAGACCTCTTATCGGAAGAGCTGATGATATGCTGATTGTAAGAGGGGTAAATGTTTATCCAAGTCAGATTGAAGAAGCTTTTTCCCATGTAGAAGGAGTCGTACCAAATTACTATCTTACACCGATCGAAAAGGAGCAAATGTGCGTTGCTTTAGACATTGATCTGGAAATAGATAATGATTTTATTAAATCTCATCAACTTGAAATAAATACCGATGATTATCTTATTTTTGTCGGAAATTTTGGAAAAAATATTGAAAACGAAATAAAGAAACGGGTAGGAATAACCACAAAAGTGAAAATCCACACTCAGGATAGCTTACCTAAATGCGAAGGTGGAAAAATTAATAGAATACTAAAGAAAAAATGAATTCATTTTATAAACTAAAAACGGTAAAAGTTCAGAAAGATACCGATGAAGCTGTGAATGTAGCAGTGGAAATTCCTGATGAACTAAAAGATAAATTCAGATTCAAGCAGGGACAATACCTTAACTTCCGGATGATGATCGACGGAAATGAGGAGAGACGTTCTTATTCTATCTGCAATGCTCCAAGTGAAAAAAGCAATACATTGGAAGTATTGGTCAAACTTTTAGAAGGTGGAAAGGTTTCAGGATATTTTAATGAACATCTTCATATGGATGAGGTGCTTGAGGTAATGCCCCCTATGGGAGGTTTCAATACCACCTATCACCCATCGAATACCAAAACATATGTTGGTCTGGCTGCAGGAAGTGGAATCAGTCCGGTTCTTTCCAATATCAAGGAAAGTCTTTACCAGGAGCCTAATAGTAAGGCATATTTATTTTACAGCAACAGAAGCATGAATCATGTGATGAAGAAAGCTGAAATCGATAAACTGGTTGAGCACTTCAAAGGAAGGCTGAATGTAGTATATCTGGTAAGTCGTGAAAAGCATGAAGATCCTATTTTTGAAGGAAGAATCTCTCCGGAAAAACTGAATCATTTATTTGAAAGATATACCGATATAGATGTTAAAGAAGCTACCTATTTCATTTGTGGTCCTGCAGAAATGATCAAAGGTATTGCTGATTATCTGAAAAAAGAAAAAAAGGTACCTGCTATTCAGGTTTTATTTGAATATTTCACAGCTCCGGATGAAGAAAATTCTGAGGAAATGAGTGATGAATTCAAAGCTATCGCCAATATAGAAAGTATGGTAACGGTGATCATTGACGACGATGAATATTCCTTCCATCTTAATTCTAAAAAAGAGAGTATCTTAGATAAAGCATTAAAAGATCAGTTGCCTGTTCCTTTTGCTTGTAAAGGAGGGGTTTGCTGTACGTGTAAAGCAGAGGTTTTGGAAGGAGAAGTCTTCATGGAAAAAAACTTTGCACTTACCGAAGAAGAAGTAGCCAGAGGTTACGTTCTGACATGTCAATGTCACCCGACAACCAATGTGGTGATGCTTAATTATGATGTTTAAATTGTATTAACGATTAAATGTAAAAAGTATTCATGAATACATTAATACGTTTTACATTTTACAAAAGACAAAAGAAATGGACTTAGAAAAATTTGTTCAATACGTTCACGAAGAAAATAAAGTAGAGCCCAAGGATATTATGCCTGATGATTACAGGAAATTATTGGTTCGTCAGATTTCACAACATGCCCATTCCGAGATTGTAGGAATGCTACCGGAAGCTAACTGGATTTCCAGAGCTCCTTCTTTGAGAAGAAAAATGGCTCTTTTGGCTAAGGTTCAGGATGAGGCAGGGCACGGGTTATATCTTTATGCTGCAACTGAAACTTTAGGAAACGGAACAATCAGGGCAGACAGAGATGCTACTTATGAAGATATGTTGGAAGGAAAGGCTAAATACTCAAGTATCTTTAATTATCCTACACTGAGCTGGGCAGATATTGGAGCTATTGGCTGGCTGGTTGATGGCGCTGCAATTATGAACCAGGTAATGCTGATGGGTAACTCTTACGGACCTTATTCCAGAGCAATGGTAAGAATATGCAAGGAAGAATCTTTCCATCAGAGACAAGGGTATGAGATTTTAATGGCACTTTGCCGAGGAACAAAACAACAGAAAGAAATGGCTCAGGCAGCGTTAGATCGTTTTTGGTGGCCGGCTCTGATGATGTTTGGACCTAATGATGACAGCTCACCAAATTCGAAGATCTCTATGAACTATAGAGTAAAACGAGAAAGTAACGATAGCCTTCGTCAAAGGTTTATTGACGTTACTGTTTCCCAGGCTGAGTTTTTAGGATTAACGATTCCGGATAAAGATCTGAAGTGGAACGAGGAGAGAGGACATTATGATTTTGGAGAACTTCCATGGGATGAATTTATGACCATTCTGAAAGGAAACGGACCATGTAATAAGAAAAGATTACAAACTAAAGTAAAGGCACAGCAGGAAAACCTTTGGGTGAAAGAAGCTGCAGCAGCTTTTGCGGAGAAACAACAAAAAGAAGTGATATAAGGTGATGATTTGAAAATGTACTGATCGAAAATTAATTAACACATTTTCAAATTCTCAAATTTTCAAATTTATAATTGACTATGGCAAATTTAGATATGTGGGAAGTGTTTATTCAGACTAAACCGGGATTATCCCACAAACATGCAGGAACAGTGCAGGCACCAACCGCAGAAATGGCTCTTCAGAATGCAAGAGACGTTTATACCAGAAGAAAAGAAGGAACATGCGTTTGGGTTGTTCCCAGCAAATATATTGTAAGTTCAGAAGGTATGGATCAGGAATCATTTTTTGATCCGGCAGATGATAAATTATACCGCCATCCAACCTTCTATGACATTCCTAATGATGTAAAAAATATGTAATTAATAAAGACTTCAGTATATGAGACTGCAGATATGAAAATTAAATATCTGAAATCTGAAATCTGAAATCTGAATCTGAAATCCATCAAAAAATGAATCCATTATATAATTATTTATTAAAATTCGCGGATGATAGTTTCATCATGGGGCAGAGACTATCCGAGTGGTGCGGTGAAGGTCCTTATCTGGAAGAAGATATTGCATTGACCAACATTGCTCTTGATGAACTTGGACAAGCGAATAACTTTTATCAGTATGCTTCGAGAGTAGCTGATAATGGTAAAAGCGAGGATGATCTGGCATTTTTGAGATATGAACATGAATACATCAATGCTCATTGGGTAGAGCTCCCTAATGAAGATTATGCCCAGACAATTCTTAAAGTGTATGTTTTTTCTATCTATCAGAAATTAATGTATGAAGCTTTATCAAATTCTTCAGATGAAGACTTATCCGCGCTTGCCCAAAAATCTTTGAAAGAGGTTAAATATCACTATACTCATGCTTCATCCTGGATGAAAATTTTTGCACAGGGAACAGAAGAAAGTAAAGTACGTCTGATAAAAGCAATTGAAAATATCTGGGAATACACAAAAGGTCTGTTTGCAAAGGTGGAAGGCGAAGATGATCTGATCACTCTTAATATTGTACCTGATGTTGATGCCCTTTATGAGCAGTTTATTGCTGTTACAGAAAAAGATTTTGCTGATTTTGGACTAGAATATCCAACGGATCATTTTATGCAGCCAAAATCAAGAACAGGTTACCATACCGAGTATTTTGGATATATTCTTTGTGAATTACAATATATGCAGAGAGCATATCCGGGGTGTACGTGGTAGTAAAATAAGATTTATTTGAAAATATACCCCCATTTAAAAATTAAACAATTGTATAATGGATTTTCAAATAGGCAAATGATTAATAAGTAATGAACCAATTATTAAACATATTATCCCAGGTTCCTGATCCGGAAATTCCGGTAATCAATATTGTGGAATTAGGTATTGTAAGAGAGGCAAAAGCTACCAGCGAAAGCTCTTGCGAGGTAATAATTACGCCTACTTACTCTGCCTGTCCCGCTATGTTTACCATTGAGGAAGATATCATGAAAATCATGAAGGAAAATGGGTGGGATGCAAAGGTTGTTACCAAAATGTTTCCAATTTGGACAACGGATTGGCTAACAGATGAAGCAAGAGAAAAACTCCGTGAATATGGAATTACTCCTCCGGAGAAAGGGGCAGATGAGCACCATATAGGGAAACCTAAAAAATGTCCACGCTGTGGTTCTATGCATTCTAAGCAGATCAGCAGATTTGGATCTACATTATGCAAAGCATCATACCAATGTCTGGACTGTTTAGAACCTTTTGATTATTTTAAATGCCATTGATAAATTAATGTACTTGTTATATTTAAGGCATATGGCTATGTAAAGCATAACGAAGCTACTGCCGGATTACTAAGCTGGTAGATGGTTACATTAATTTATATTGTTAAATTAGAGCATTGTTAAATAATAAATTTAAAAACTATGTATACACAACTTGATATCGAAACTCATTTTGATGGAAAACTCAAAATTGCCTACCTGAATCAACCTGAATCATTAAACGCATTAACAAAACCTTCTTTGGCAGATTTGAAAGATTTTATAAAATCCTGTAATGAAGATGAAACGGTAAGATGTGTGGCGATTTCCGGAAGAGGAAGAGCATTTTGCTCAGGACAGAATTTAGATGATGCTTTTGTACAGGGAAATGAACACCATGATCATGATATCATTAGAAAAATAGTAGTGGATTATTACAATCCATTGGTTACAGAAATCACACATTGCAGAAAACCTGTGGTTGCACTGGTAAATGGCCCGGCAGTTGGAGCAGGTGCCATGCTTGCCTTGATCTGTGATTTCGTATTAGCAGTTGACAAATCTTATTTTGCACAGGCTTTTTCAAATATCGGGTTGATCCCTGATACGGGAGGAACTTATTTCCTTCCGAAACTATTGGGAAGACAATTAGCCAATTACCTTGCATTTACAGGAAAAAGATTGTCAGCAGAAGAGTCAAAAGCTTACGGTTTGGTAGCTGAAGTTTTCAACGAAGAGGAATTTATTCCAAAATCAATGGAAATTCTGGAGAAAATGGCCAATATGCCTACCGCTGCTATAAAACTTACTAAAAAAGCATTTGCTCAGTCGTACAACAATACACTCAAAGAGCAACTGGAGTTAGAAGGCGACCTGCAACAGGAAGCTGCAGAAACAGAAGATTTCATAGAAGGTGTAAACGCCTTTTTACAAAAAAGAAAACCTGATTATAAGGGAAGATAATTAATTTGAGAATGGGCTAATTTGAAAATTTGAAAATGAGAGATGACAAAGAAAATATCATTGTAAATAAGACTTTTGACTTTGCATTGAACATTATTGAATTTTCTGAAGAACTATATAAGGCTAATAGATTTCCATTGGCAAACCAGATTTTTAAATCAGGAACTTCAATTGGGGCTAATGTTAGAGAAGCTCAAAATGCAGAAAGCAAGGCCGATTTTATTCATAAATTAAAAATCGCTGCTAAAGAAGCTGAAGAAACAGAGTATTGGCTTTTGTTATGTTCTCAATCTCAATATTTAAAATCTCCGGATGAAAAAATACGATCAGATTTAAAAGAGATTGTGTTAATCTTATCTAAAATTATTTCAAGTTCAAAAGCTTAAGTAATTTTCAAATTAGCTCATTTTCAAATTTTCAAATTTAAAATATGAATGTAGGAATTATCGGTGCCGGAACTATGGGAATAGGCATCGCACAAGTAGCAGCAACAAATAGCTGTAAAGTTTGGGTATATGATGCCAACTCAAAACAGGTAGAAACGGCAACGCTAGGTTTGGAAAAAACATTAACCAAACTAGTAGATAAACAGAAGATTTCAGCTGAAAAAATGACCGAAGTTCTTGCTAATGTCTCTATCGCTACAGAACTGAAAGATTTCAAAGACTGTGAATTAGTCATTGAAGCAATCATTGAAAACAAAGAAATTAAAACTAAAGTTTTCGTAGAACTGGAAAATCATGTTTCCGAAAACTGTATTATAGGTTCCAATACATCGTCCATTTCTATCACATCTCTTGGCGCAGAATTGAAATATCCTGAACGTTTTATCGGAATCCACTTTTTCAACCCTGCACCTCTGATGCCTTTAGTTGAAATTATTCCTTCCTTATTAACAGAGAAGTCTTTAGCAGAGAAAATGTATAACCTCATGAAAGATTGGGGAAAGATTCCGGTTATTGCTAAAGATATCCCAGGATTTATTGTCAACAGAATTGCACGTCCTTTTTATGGTGAAGGATTGAGAATCGTTGAAGAAAATATTGCCACACCAGAGCAGGTAGACGATGCCATGAGGACCTTAGGAAACTTTAAAATGGGACCTTTTGAATTAATGGATCTCATTGGAGTTGATGTTAATTTTTCAGTTACAACAACTGTCTATAAGGATTATTTTAATGATCCGAAATATAAACCTTCCTTGTTACAGCAACGTATGTCTGAAGCAAAACTTCATGGAAGAAAGACCGGAAAAGGTTTTTTTGATTACAGGGAAGGAGCTGAGAAACCGATTGCTCGAAAAGATGATGCGTTGTATGAGCAGATCTTCTTAAGAATCATCTCCATGCTGATCAATGAAGCTGTAGAAGCTAAAAGATTAGGTGTAGCGAATGATGAAGACATCGAGCTGGCAATGCAAAAAGGAGTCAACTATCCTAAAGGTTTATTAAGCTGGGGGAGAGAAATAGGATATACAAAAATCTCGGAAACCCTGCAGAACCTTTATAACGAATATCAGGAAGAAAGATACCGACAAAGCCCTTTATTAAATAAGCTTGCTTAATTTGAAGGATAAAACTATTATAATGGATTTAGATATTTTCGGAGCAGAATTAAAACAGAGGCTTTTGATGGAAAAAGAATACCTGGTCCGGGAATGTTCTTTGATCAAAGATGATCAGGAAAGGTTGGAATTGCTGGGGAAATTTAACGATAAATATAAGGAGGCGATCAAGAGGATAGCTGATGAAAATAATTTCGATCTGAATGCTTCTTATCCTTCCGAAAACTTTTCATATGAACATATGATTCTAGGTAAAACTATGGGTATTTATGAGATATTGGTTGAAGAATTATATGAAGAAATAACAAGTATAAACTAAAAATGAATCCAAAACAAATTGCAGATTATATGCTCGGTCAGGATTATTTTTCCCAATGGATGAATATCAGAATGATTGATGTGAAAGAAAATTATTGTCTAATAGAAATGCCTATTAAAAAAGATATGATTAACGGACTTAAGACGGTCCATGGAGGGGTGACGTTTGCCTTTGCAGATTCTGCACTGGCCTTTTCATCCAATAATTCCGGGGACGCTGCAGTTGCGTTAAATTGTATCATCAATTTTACTAAAGCAGGAAAAGAAGGTGATATCTTTAGGGCAGAAAGTAAGCTGGTTAACGATACCCGGAAAACTGCTGTTTATGATATTCAGATCACCAATCAGAATGAAGAGCTTATTGCAAAATTTGTAGGAACAGTATATAAGATCGGAAAGAAAGTAACAGAATTATAAAATCAGACATAAGACTCAGATATCAGATTAAAAACGAATGAAATCTTTTTTGCCTGGTATTTCAAAATCTAAATAAAAAATGGAAAACGTATACATTGTAGATTATATCAGAACTCCTATTTCAAAACTGCAGGGAGGATTATCGGAAGTAAGAGCGGATGATTTGGCGTCAATTGTTATCAAAGAAATTGTTGCAAGAAATCCCGAAGTTCCGGTAGAAGAAATTGAAGACGTTATTTTCGGGTGTGCCAATCAGGCGGGTGAAGATAATAGAAATGTTGCAAGAATGGGTCTTTTACTGGCTGGTCTTCCTTATAAAATCGGGGGAGAAACTGTCAACAGACTATGCGCTTCCGGAATGTCCGCCGTGGCAAACGCTTTTCGTTCAATAGCTGCAGGAGAAGGAGAAATTTATATTGCAGGAGGAGTAGAGCATATGACCCGTTCACCTTATGTGATGTCAAAACCAAGTGCTGCTTTCGGAAGAGACAGCCAGATGTTTGATACTACTTTCGGATGGCGTTTTATCAACCCTAAAATGAAAGAACTGTATGGTGTTGATGGAATGGGAGAAACTGCCGAAAATTTAGCAGATATACATCAGATCAATAGAGAGGATCAGGATAAGTTTGCCCTTTGGTCTCAGCAAAAAGCAACAAGAGCTCAGGAAAGCGGAAGGCTGGCAGAAGAAATTGTAAAAGTTGAAATTCCTCAAAGAAAAGGTGATCCAATCATTTTCGAAAAAGATGAATTTATTAAGCCATCTTCGTCTATGGAGGGATTGGCAAAACTTCGTCCTGCTTTCAGAAAAGAAGGAACAGTTACAGCAGGAAACGCTTCAGGAATGAATGACGGAGCTGCTGCTTTAATTTTAGCGAGTGAAGAAGCGGTTAAAAAGTATGGTCTTAAGCCAAAAGCAAAGATTTTAGGATCCGCAGTAGCAGGTGTTGAACCAAGAATCATGGGAATAGGACCGGTAGAAGCAACTCAAAAACTACTGAAAAGATTAAACCTTTCTCTTGAAGATATGGATATCATCGAGTTGAATGAAGCATTTGCAGCACAGGCACTGGCCGTAACCAGAAGTTTAGGGTTGAAAGATGATGATGAAAGAGTAAATCCAAATGGAGGTGCCATTGCAATAGGTCATCCACTGGGAGTTTCGGGAGCAAGAATCGTAGGTTCTGCAGCAATGGAGCTTCATAAACAGGATAAGAAATATGCGTTGTGTACCCTTTGTATCGGTGTAGGACAAGGATATGCGATGGTAATCGAAAAAGTATAATTAATTTGGAAGTGAGTTAATTTGAGAATTTGAAAATGCTTAAAGACATTCCTAATCTTCAAATTATCGCATTCTCAGATTTTCAAATTAAAAAAAGATGAACATCTATTCATACCACGGGATTCGTCCCATTATAAAACCTTCTGCATACATTCATCCGCAGGCAGTCATTATCGGGAATGTAGAAATAGGTGAAGAAGTATATATTGGTCCCAATGCGGTAATCCGGGGGGACTGGGGAAAAATTATCATCAAGGATGGAGCTAATGTGCAGGAGAACTGTACCCTGCATGTTTTTCCGAATATAGAAACGATATTAGAAGAATCTGCACATATCGGACATGGAGCTATTATTCACTCCGGACACATCGGCAAAAACTGTCTGATCGGAATGAACGCTGTGGTAATGGACAAGGCTTATATTGGCGATGAAAGTATTGTCGGAGCATTGGCTTTTGTACCGGCGAATTTCAGATGTGAACCAAGAAAACTGGTTGTAGGAAGTCCTGCAAAAATCATTCGTGATGTTTCCGATGAAATGATTCATTGGAAAACAGAAGGGACAAAGTTATATCAGGAATTGGCAAGAGAGGGAAAAGAAGCTATTCTGCCTTGTGAGCCTTTTACAGAATATGTCCAGCAGATTCCAACGAAAATTGTAGATTACAGTATCTGGGATGATATAAAATAAATATCTAGTAAAATCTGTTAGATTTAGACTAAATATCAGATTTAAAATGATTAATACAGAAAATTTTGAGTTTGAAGGTACGTATCATATTTTCTCTCATGTAAATGGGACTGAAATTATTTTTCGTGAATCCTTAAATTATCAATTTTTTCTCGAAAAGATAGAAAAATATATTCTTCCAGTCGCTGATATTTATGCGTATTGTCTATTACCTAATCATTTTCATTTGTTATTAAAATTTAAGAATTTTGATAATGTAAGTAATGAAAATGAGCATCATTTTTTAATGAAGCATTTTGGTAATTTATTAAATGCTTATGCTAAAGCTTACAACAAAAAATATAATAGAAAAGGAGCTCTTTTTCTAAATGCGGTAAAACGAAAGAAAATCTCAGATGAGAAATATTTATTGAAAGTTTTCCATTACATTCATAATAATCCGGTTAATCACGGATTTGTAAGTAAAATTGATCAATGGAAGCATTCTTCGTATAATTCATATCTAAATCCTGAAAAAGAGAGTAAATTGAATAGAAAGGAAGTTATGCAATATTTTGATTCGGTTGAAGTTTTTAAAAATTATCATAAGTCTACTATTGAATATGATTTTTTAAATTTTGAATAATTGCTAACAATTAAACCTAACGGGTTTTTAAAACCCGTTAGGTTTAACAAAAAATTAAATATGATTAAAAAAATTGCACTTATATGCAGCATGATGTTGACGATGAATAGTGTGGTGTCAGCACAAACTGTTGCTACAAAACCGCTTACAATTGGAGAAGTGAGGACGATTAAGTCTAAAACCTTAAATGAAGACAGGATATTGAATATTTATCTTCCACAAGGATATGACAAAACAAAATCATACCCGGTAATCTATCTGTTGGATGGAAGCATAAATGAAGATTTTATTCACGTGACGGGATTAGTACAATTCTTTAATCAGATGTATTCCATGCCGGAAACCATTGTAGTGGGAGTTGCTAATTTAGATAGAAAAAGAGATTTTACTTTTCATACAGATTTAAAAGACTTGCAGAAAGACTATCCTACCACAGGGCATTCTGATCAGTTTATTACATTCATGGAAAAAGAGCTAAAACCCTATGTTGAAAGCCAGTTTAAAACTACGGAAAAATACCTTTTTGGCCAATCTCTGGGCGGACTTTTAGCAACGGAAATTCTTTTGAAAAAGCCGGAAATGTTCAATAACTATTTTATTATCAGTCCAAGTTTATGGTGGGATGATGAAAGTCTTTTAAAGCAAGCTCCTCAATTACTTACAAAATCTTCGGATACTAAAAAGTTTGTCTATGTTTCTGTAGGAAAAGGAGAACATCCGGTAATGGTAAAAGATGCCGAAGCTTTCTACGATGTTTTGAAAAAAGCCGGAAAGAAAAACTGGACATTAGAATATAAAATGATGGAAACAGACAATCATGCTACTATTCTTCACAGAAGTTTATATGAGGGATTGGTAAAAATGTTTCCTTACCAGGAACCGAAGTAAATCAGTTTCACTTGATCGGTGTTCCTAAAAATATTAGATCGTAATAGTAATTCGGTTATTACTGTGAATACCTTAGGGCTCACTAATTAATTTAAGTAAAAAGTAAAAAAACTATATGGAAAAGTTAAAAAACTATATCTACGGACAATGGATAGAAGGGACCGGAAGCGGAGTTCCTTTGTACAATGCCGTTACAGGAGAGCAGGTAGCTGTTTCCGATACTGAAGGCCTTAATTTTGAACAGGCTCTTGACTATGGAAGAACTGTAGGATATAAAAATCTTTCTTCAATGACTTTCTATGACCGTGGAGAAATGTTGAAAAAAGTGGCGCTTTACCTGCTGGAAAGAAAGAAAAAATACTACGAGTTATCCTATAAAACTGGAGCTACCCATGTGGATTCCTGGGTGGATATTGAAGGAGGTTTTGGGACTTTTTTTACCTACTCGGGATTGGCAAAAAGAATGTTGCCTAATACTCCATTCTGGGTAGATGGAGATACACAGAAAATTTCAGCGAACGGAACTCATTTAGGAACTCATATCCTTACTCCAAGTGAAGGAGTATCTATACAAATCAATGCGTATAACTTTCCGGTATGGGGAATGCTGGAAAAGCTTTCTACTTCATTGTTGGCAGGTGTTCCGTCCATTGTGAAGCCATCACCTTTTGGATCTTATCTTACCAATGCAGTATTCCAGGACATGATTGAAAGTGGTCTTCTTCCGGAAGGTGCTGTACAGTTGGTTTGTGGCGAACCCGGAAATATTCTTGATTATGTTCAGGATGGAGATTCCGTATTGTTTACGGGTTCTGCGAATACAGGAAGAAAACTGAAATCATTGCCTTCAGTGGCAGGTAATGCTGTTCGTTTCAATATGGAAGCAGATTCATTGAATTGTTCTATCCTGGGACTGGATGCAAAACCAGGAACTCCGGAATTTGATTTATTCATCAAAGAGGTTCGTAATGAAATGACAACAAAAGCCGGCCAGAAATGTACTGCTATAAGAAGAATAATTGTACCGGAACACCTTATCGGTGATGTACAGCATGCATTGGCAAAAGCATTGGATCAAACTAAAATAGGAAATCCTCTAAGCCGTGAAACCAGAATGGGATCATTGGTAGGAAAGCAACAGTATGATGAGGTTCTCCGAAAAGTAGATATTCTGAAAACTGAAACAGAACTAGTTTATGATGGTAAACATGAGCTTGTAGATGCAGACTATGAAAAAGGATCATTCATGAGTCCTAAATTATTCCTGAACGATAAGCCTTTCGAGAAAAATATTTCTCATGATGTAGAAGCTTTTGGTCCCGTTTCTACTTTGATGCCTTACAAAGATGCTGAAGAAGCTGCAGCACTCGCAAAAAGAGGAAAAGGAAGTTTAGTAGGCTCAATTGTTTCCCACGATGATCAATTTGTAGCTGAAACTTCTTGGAAAATGGCATCGCAACATGGAAGAATCTATGTACTGAACAGAGATAATGCTAAAGAGAGTACAGGACATGGTTCCCCACTTCCTACATTGATGCACGGAGGACCGGGAAGAGCAGGAGGAGGAGAAGAAATGGGAGGATTAAACGGGCTGCATTTCTTTTTACAAAAAACAGCTATTCAAGGGTCACCTGATATTTTGACGGCAATCACCAAAATTTACCAGCAAGGGGCAGAGAAAAAATATGCAGATAAGCATCCATTTCAAAAATACTTTGAAGATGTTGAAGTTGGAGATTCTCTGGAAACAGCAGGAAGAACAGTTACCGATGCAGATATTGTGAATTTCTCCAATGTTTCGTGGGATCACTTCTATGCACATACAGATGCTACAAGCTTAACGGGAACTATTTTTGATAAGACGGTTGCTCACGGATACTTTATCCTTTCTGCTGCTGCCGGACTATTTGTATCGGGTAAAAAAGGACCGGTAATAGCAAACTATGGTCTGGAAAATTGCAGCTTCTTTAAACCGGTATATGCTGGAGATACAATTACTGTTTACTTGACAGCTAAAGAAAAAATAAATAGAGGAGTCAAAGGAAGAAATATTCCATCCGGGGTTGTTAAATGGTTAGTGGAAGTAATTAATCAAAGAGATGAGGTGGTTTGTGTGGCTACTATTTTAACTTTAGTTGCAAAAAAATCTCCTTTCGTTGATCTTAATCTTAAAAATATTCAGAAAATTTTAGGAGGCTTGACCCAAAGTACAAAACCAAACTGGGGGAATATGTCTCCACAACAAATGATTGAGCATCTTGAGCATGGCGTTTTGGTAAGTATGGGAGAACCTGAAGCTGAAAAATGCTTTACTCCTGAAGAACAGCTCGAAAAATGGCAGGATTCCCTTTACAATCACAGGAAAATGCCTAAGGATTTTCCGGCACCTTACTTGGCTGAAGATGAAAAACTGTTGGAATTAAGACATAAGAATTTTGATGCGGCAAAAGAATCATTCATAGAAAACCTGAAACGATTTTCAATTTATTACAAAGAAAATCCTCAAGCAGAACATCTGAATTTTGTATTCGGAAAACTAAATAAAGAAATGTGGGAATTGATGCATAGGAAGCATTTTACCCATCATTTTGAACAATTTGGATTGATCTGATAATATTAAAAGGAAGCTTTATAAAGCTTCCTTTTTTTGGGTACTGATGTCTTGTTTTTTTAGATATCTCAGATACCAGTAAACCAAAATGGGAAGTGCAAAGATTTGAAATAGAAATATAAAAAGTGAGATGAGACCTTCCGGCTTATGCTCATTGGTTTTAATCAAAACCTGTTGTCCCAAAGGACCGTTTGAGAAAATAACAATATTAAAGATATTCCATCCCAGGTGAAGCCCAAAAGGAAGATAAAGTGATTTTGTTTTTGCAAATGCAAATGCAAGCATCAATCCAAATATTCCGGTCATAAAAAAAATAATCACCATTTGAATAGGGTTTCCAAATGCATTATAAGAAAACAAATGGTAGACACCAAAGCAAATGGCAGAAAGATAACAGGCGATCTTAATTCCCAATTTTTCAATGGCTAAGTAAAGTAATGCTCCCCGAAAAATGAGTTCCTCAAATATGACTGATCTTAAAGTCCACCAGACGCTGGTGAATATTGTCTGTAAGGTCATATGTTTATTTAATATCCAGCTGTTATCGCTGAAAGTCTTATTCATTACATGATAAAGTAAGCATACCAATGCTGCTAACAGGAAGCCTGTTGTCCAGTTTATAATTCTATTTCTGGTGGGTTTAAATCCTAAAACAGAAAGTGTTTTTTTATCGATATACCATAGCAAGAGCCCTGAAATAATAAGTTCAGCAAGAATTCCGATCATGGGTAAATAGTTTTTATATCGTATTTTCAGCACGATAAGTTCGATGACTAAAATAACTAAAATAATTGAAAATCAGTAGGTAATAGTATTTTGTATATATTTTTGTTTTTAAAAGTCCGTCTTCATTTGATCCGGATTAAATAAATAGTAATTTTAATTTTTAAATGAATTGATAAAAAATAATATCATGAATGAAAGCTGGCTACAAAAATGGGATGAAATGAAAGACCTTCTGGTTTGTCCTACAGATTTAGAAGCTTATTTTACTTCAGACGAGATTTTCGGAAAAAAAATGGAAGTAATACATGTTGGAAATGTTTCTATCCCTTCTGGAAAAGTAATAGTAAGAGATCCTTTGGTCTATTTGAATGCAGCAGAAAAACCTTACTTTATTAACTCTCCGAAAGGAAATTTTCCGGTACAAATAGCAGTAGTAAAATCTGAAGATTGGGGGAATCGCTATGCAGCGGTAAAAGTTTCATTTACGGATAAAAGGCCTGTAATTTATCGTGAGGCTTTAATTGGACATGAAGAACTGGAAGGAGTGGGAGAAGGAGAATATTTTGGATTTTCTGTAGACGCTGGTCTTGCTTGTATTACTGATGCGGAGGTATTGCCTTATTTCGATAAGTTCCTTACCCAAAAAAATGTGGGTAACATTTACGATGATTATTTTGCCGATATCTTTGCTCAGAGTTATAAAAACAACCCCAAAAACCAGAGGGAGTTAGGGGATTGGATCAATTGGACCATACCAGGTACATCTTATCAAATTCCGATGTTTGCCAGTGGGTTCGGTGATGGCGCTTATCCTGTATACTTTGCTTACGACGAAGATAATCAGGTATGCGGGTTATATATTCAGTTTATTGACATTGAACTGGCCCTTTCCGAAGAGCAGGAGGATGAAGAAGATTTCTAATGATGGGAGCTAGTTTTGCTGATAAAGTTATTGACTTTAATAGAAACCTTAATTATAACGGTAAGCTGCCACATAATTTTGAGGTGTTGAATCCATATTTTGACAATCCGGAAACGATGGCTGTTATGGAACAGTTTTATAAAAAGTATTATAATGATTCCATACAAAGAAAGTTTATGGTAGGAATTAATCCCAGCAGACATGGCGCTGGTGTAACTGGAGTACCATTTACAGATACAAAACGACTTGAAAGTGTTTGTGGGATAGCAATGCAATCTGCACGTACGCATGAGGTTTCATCTGTTTTCATGTATGATATGATCGAACAGTATGGAGGAGCCACTGAATTTTACAAAGATTTTTATATAAACTCTCCTTTTCCCTTAGCAATCGTAAAACGATCCGGAAATGGTTGGCTTAATGCCAATTACTATGATGATAAGGAGCTATTTTCTGATGTTAAAGATTTTATGATTGAATCCTTAAAAAAGCATATCAGTTTAAATCTTGATACTACAGAAGTATTTGTTTTAGGAAAGAAAAATGCAGATTTTATCTCAAAACTGAATAAAGAAGCAAATCTCTTTGAAAAAATGACCATTCTTGAACATCCCAGATATATACAGCAATATAAACTAAAAGAAAAGCAAAGCTATATTGATAAATATATACTTGCATTAAAAAACAAATCCCTTGGATAGCTCAAGGGATTTTCCATTTGTGTAGTAGAATCTTTCACGGTACAATGATAGCTTATGATATAATTTTCACGGTTATTAGTTTTATCGTCGTAAGCTATTTCTTTATGATCTTATTTGATCCCAAAGGAATTTTCATTAGATATGCTCTTGCAGGGAACTCAGAGATATCTTTTTCATGTACTCCTTTTTTAATGTCTGTGCTTTTTAAAGAGCTGGCACTGTAGCAGGAAAAAAGCAGCATGTTTAGTATCTCAAAGGAACAATAATAATGGGACCCGAAAGTAGAGTAGAAAGTACCAAATTGATGCATCCGTATTTCTACGTAATAGGCTTAAAATAGAGTGACATGCTGATCACTATTTTGCAGGTCAATTTGTTGTGGTTAAATTTTCGTTAACAGGCTGTAATTCGTATTTTTGTAAGAATCCAATTTAAATTAAAATGAACGAATTTGTAGTCTCAGAACTTAAAAACAATATCGCAGAAATCACCTTTGGGACCCCTAAAAGTAACTCACTTCCTGGAGCGATTCTGGAAAAATTAGCACAAACGATCTTAGATGAAGGTGCAAAAGATGAAGTAAAAGCTATTCTTGTAAAAAGCAGTGGTGAAAAAGCTTTTTGTGCCGGTGCCAGTTTTGATGAACTTCTTGCTATTGAAGAATTAGATGCATCTACAAGGTTTTTTGGAGGATTTGCTAAGGTACTGAATGCGATGAGAAATTGTGGTAAAATAGTTGTGGTAAGAGTTCAGGGAAAAACGACAGGTGGAGGAGTAGGTATTGCCTGTGGAGCTGATTATTGTTTTGCAACAAAGGATTCTGCCTTGGCTTTGACTGAAATTAATTTAGGTATTGGTCCTTTTGTAATAGGCCCGTATGTTGAAAGGAAAATAGGAAAATCACAATTCTCTGCAATGGCGATTGATGCCGATTTCAGATCTGCTGAATGGGCTGAACAACATAATGTTTATCATTCTGTTTCAGAAAATATCGAAGAAATGGATGCTAAACTGGATAAATTTCTACAGGTATTAGCTTCCAGAAGCAGTGATGCTCTTGCACTTATTAAAAAGGTATCATGGGAAGGAACAGAACACTTCAATGAATTAATGCCGGAAAGGATTCATATGAGTGCTAGTCTCATCCTGGAAGAATCTGCAAAGAAAAATATTGAGTCTATTAAAGAAAAATTAAGAGTTAAGTAAAGGCTTACTTCATAAATAAAAAAACCGTTGAAATAATCAGCGGTTTTTTTATTTAAATAATCTTCGAAATATTTTTAAGTTTCAGAAAAATATTTAACTTTGTATTTCAAAGTTCTTTATATGGATTCAAAAAACTACCACGAAGATCTATCCCACATCCGTTCTATGATGGAACGATCTTCCAGATTTATTTCATTGAGTGGATTGTCTGGTGTTTTTGCCGGACTTGCTGCCATTGCAGGTGCAGTGTATGTGTATTTTGTTTTTCAGAGAGAAGGAATCGATTATTTTGATGGGGATCGAAATATCTACAATCCTTCTTTAGTGAGAGAATTAGTGATTATAGGAACTTTGATCTTATTTGTTGCGGTACTGAGCGGATACTTTTTTACAGCGAATAAAAGCAGAAAGCAAGGATTGAAAATATGGGATGCTACGACAAAACGTCTGCTATTAACGTTTTCTGTTCCATTAATAACAGGAGGCGTAGTATGTCTTGGTCTTTTATATCATCACCTTTTTCCATTGATTGGCCCAGCGACATTAATTTTTTACGGTTTAGCACTCGTGAATGCTGAGAGATATACTTTAACTGATGTCAAATATCTGGGCTATTGCCAGATTATACTAGGGTTAGTTTCCCTTTTCTTTCTAGGATGGGGATTAGTAGCGTGGACGCTGGGATTTGGTTTTTTACATATAGTATATGGCCTCATTATGCATAAAAAATATAAATAATGATTTAAATTTGCAGCTCTAAAAAAGTAATACTGTATACTATACCTACCACCAAAGATTATGATTAAAATAAATCAGCTCAACAAAGAATTTGAAAGTCGGGTAAGATTAGGCATTATGTCTGTTCTTATGGTTAACGATTGGGTTGATTTCTCGGAAATGAAAGGATTATTGGAGATTACTGATGGTAACTTGGCCAGTCATAGTAACGCTTTGGAAAAGGCTGGATACATAGAAATAAAGAAGGAATTTGTTGGGAAAAAACCTAAAACCTCTTATAGGGTTACCCAGAGTGGAAGAAAGGCTTTTTCTGATCATTTAGATGCTCTTGAAAAATTAATAGGCAGATAAAACTATATTTTTTTATCAATTTACTTTGTAATTCAAAGTTCTTTGTTTTAATTCAATATGTAAAAATAGTACATGACAAGAAAAACATTTTTAAAAAAGCTCTTTCAGCTCGCTGTAGTAGGATCCTTTCCTGCTCTATACTCTTGGCAGGTAGAGCCTTTTTGGGTGGAGTTTGTTGAACGTAAGCTTCCCATTAGAAATTTACCGGTGAACCTTGAAGGTAAAATTTTGATGCAGATTTCCGATTTGCATGTAGGTAACCGATTTGACTGGAATTTCCTTATTGAATCTTTCCATAAGGCTAAAAAATTTAATCCGGATTTTGTAGTGTACACCGGTGATTTTGTAAATCACGGAACACTGGAAGAACAAAACGATTTAAAAATAGTAATGGAAGAAGCCGTATATGGAAACCATGGAACATTTGGAATTTTGGGGAATCACGATTATGGACCAGGGTGGAAAGACATTGAGCTTTCCAGGAGTATTTGTCGGATTTTAAATAGCTATGGAATTGAGATGCTAAATAATGAGCAAAATAATCGGTATGGAATCAACTTTATTGGATTTGAGGATCTGTGCTCTCCCAATTTTGATCCCTTGAAGGTTATGAAAGATTTAGATCAGTCTAAAGCGAATCTGGTTCTTTGCCACAATCCTGATGTTTGTGATAAAGATGTATGGAACGGATATCAGGGATGGATCCTAAGCGGGCATACCCATGGCGGACAATGCCGGATTCCCGGTGTGATCACTCCCGTACTCCCTGTTAAAAATAAGAAATATGTTTCCGGAGAAATTGATTTGCAGGATGGTAGAATGCTTTACATCAACCGGGCAATCGGACATTCTTATCAAGTTCGGTTTATGGTTCGTCCGGAAATTACTGTTTTTACCTTAACAAAAGCTTAAAATAATATGGATAATAAAGAAATTGTGAATATAGGAAAATATGTTTTCTGGCTTTCATTTTTGCTTGGGAATATATGCCTGTTCGGATACCTTGTCAGCAGAATTGATGTATTTGCGATAGGAGGCTTCTTATTGCTCATTTTTGGATCCATCTTGAATTTATTGGTCATCGCCGGACTTTTAATTTATGGGTCGATATATCATGCCAAGCTTCATGCTTGTTTACAATCAATCGGAATATTATTAATCAATATCCCTATCGCCTGTCTTTATACTGTTATTGGAGTTAATCTTAATTAAATAATCAACTATGAAAAAATTACGTGTTCAGTTTTTACTTTTTGTATATGATAAAACTCAAAAGTTTTACAGAAGATATTTTAAGAAAAAGAAAAGACAATGGCAGTTCAACGAAAAACAACTGCTTAGTTTCAATGAAGATACCTTAGGCCGTAAACTGGGGGAATTTTATAAGCGTTATGGATTTACCATGATTCCTAAAATGGAAAATCACGATGTTCATCATTTGATTACAGGTTGCGGAACTAATTTCGAAGATGAAATTGCCATGCAATATCTGCTGTTGGGAAATGGAAAACTTAATGCCCATCTTCTGGCAGCAATCATATTAGGAACTTTGATTTTACCGGAATATTCAAAAATGTACCTGCAGGCATTTCGGAAAGGTCAAAATATGAGGTCTTTTCATCATTGGGATTTTGAAGCTTTGCTATGGCAAAATTTTGAAAATCTGAAAGATTTTATTCAGCAAAAAAATACAATAACTTATTATTAAATATCATGAAAACACATCACTATATACTCCTTACAACCGTCTTATTTATTATTCTTTTTTATAACGAAAATGTAGGTTTAAATCTTGGACTGTTAGGTATTGCTTATGCGTTACTAACATGGTACAAAACACCAAAGTCAAACAAAACAAAAGTATTTTTCATGCTTTTTTTCACAAGTATTTTTTCTTCAGTAGCTTTTGCCTGGTATGGAGATTTTGCTTCTTTTGTGGCGGTTGTAAGTTCACTTCTGCTTTTATCTTACAGATCAGGAAATAAAAGACTAAAAATTCTCTTCTTGATTCCTGTTTTTATAGTGAACTGCTTTACTTTTTTATGTCGATTTTTTAATTTTGATAGTTGGCTTCCCCAAAAAAATATTTCGGGGTTAGGACAGAAAATATTTGCCTTTATCTTGATTCCATTGGTATTAGTTGCTGTTTTTTTTGGAATTTACTCTGTAGGAAGTGATCATTTTGCCAGCTTGTTTACGAATATCAAAATAGATATTAATATTTGGGAACTGTTCTGCATAACAGTATTGGGGATGTTTATCGCTTTCAACTATTGGAATTATGCTGTAGAAAAATTTATTTATAAACAAAATCATTTTTTAGATGATACTTTTCACACGAAAGATCAAATCGTACAATCAACATATTCTTTTCTTGATATTGATGCAGAAAGGATGAGCGGCATAATCTCGTTTTTAGCATTAAATGTATTATTGATCTTTTTTATCATCACTTATAATTACGAACTATTCTACGAAGCTTCAAAAACTCCCGGCCAGCTTTCAGAAGAAACCCACCAAAGAGTAAATGCTGTGATCATGTCTATTATTATGTCTATTCTGGTGATTATGTTTTATTTTAAATCCGGATTTAATTTTGATCCGAAAGCCGGGCTTATGAAAAACCTGGCTAAGATCTGGATTTTTTTAAATGCGGCACTGATTATTTCCACGATGATAAAGAACTCCGAATACATTATCAATTATGGTTTTACATATAAAAGGCTTGGAGTATATGCTTTCCTGACTCTTTCATTGATTGGTTTGACAATGACGTATATTAAAATTCAATACAGAAAAAGAAATGCTTTTCTGTTTAATACAATGACATGGTATTTTTATGGAACAATTTTGGCTTGTAGTTATATCAATTGGGGAGGATTAATTACTTCTCACAATATGAAGCGAAGTGATTTTAATGCGGATTATCACTTCACAGAAATCAACTTTAGTGAGAAAAGTTTACTGAAGTTTGCTGCCGAAAAAAAAGATATTATACTAAAAAAACAAATTATAAGTAAAGTGAAACAAAAGAAATCATTTTCTTTCTTGTCAGAAGTGCTTTACTATGAAACACTAAAAGAATAACTATTATGAAAAAGTCCTTATTGCTGATCCCATTGATTATTGTTTCTTGTAAAAAAGAACCAAATGTAAACGAAACAGCCAACAAAGATTCGATCATGATTTCAGAACAGCCGGGTCCTGAACATTCAGTAGATTCAGCTGCTATAAGAAAAAAAGATTCTATCATTAATAATTCTCCCGTCACCAAACATGTCTTAAAAAAAGGTGTGATGAGAAGTGAGAAAGATGGGCAAATAATAAGAACTGCCGATGCCTCACAGCTTCCATTTACAGTAGGAGAGCAATTTACAAAAGAAGGACAGGAGCTGATTCTCAAAATCACAAATTATAATAAAAGTGATATCAAGGCATCCATTTCTACAAAAGAAAAAGATTTTAATATTCGTTTCAATCAGATAAAATTGCCAAATGGAGAATACGATGGTCCTTTTGGAAGAGATATTTTTTATCAGATGGCGGGCAAAGGTGAAGTATGGTTAATTATAGGCAAAAGTAACATGGCTTCCGGAAACACAAAAGGAAGTTTTTCAGTAAGCGTCGAATAATAATTCTTTGGTATAGTTTCTGCAAGATAATTTTTGTATTAAGATTTACAATTATGAAAAATATATTTTTAACTGCAGTGGCAGCTTCTGTTGCCCTTGTTAGTTGTGGAACAGTACAGTCATTGGTTCAGAATACGTTTCCTTATACGGCTAATGTATTAGTATCCACAGGAGTGCCTGCCGATAAAGAGGTGTCTTCTACGGCTACTGCTTCTAATGTACAGACTTGGTTTGGTGGGAATAATAATGCTAAAATAAAGGATGTGAGATTGGCAGATGCAAAAATCTCTGTGGTTTCTCCTTCTGGTGGCAACTTAAGTGCTTTTAAAAACATTAAAGTTTATATTTCTTCAAATGGTACGGGTGAAAGACTTGTTGCATCAAGATCCAACATCTCTTCAAATAGTTCCAGCTTAAACCTCGATCTTAATAATAATGGATTTTTGGATGAGGTCGTAAAGAGCAACGGACTTACAGTAAGAACAGTTTATGAACTGAAAAATCAGACAAGTTCAGATATGAACTTAAAAGTAGCATTGAATTTCAGCAGTATACCTGCGAATTAGTTTTTATAAAAGTTTATTAGGAAAAAGGTCTTTCAAATTTTGAAGGACCTTTTTTATTTGGGATTAAATATAATTTAATGTATTGATATAAAGTGTCTTACATTTTTGTTTGGCTATCCATTACAATAGTGACAGGACCATCATTAACTAAAGAAACCTTCATGTCTGCACCAAAAATTCCGGATTCTGTTTTTAGTCCTGATTTTGCAATTTCTTCTTTGAAATAATCAAAAAGGGGAATTGCTTTATCGGGTTTTGCTGCCTTAATAAAGGATGGACGATTTCCCTTTTTATAATCAGCTATCAACGTAAACTGGCTGATACAAAGGATTTCTCCTGAAATATCTTTTAATGAAAGATTGAGCTTATCATCTTCATCAGCAAAAACTCTAAGGTTCAATATTTTTTGTACGAGCCAATCTGCATCTGCTTTCTCATCATTTTCATCAATTCCAATGAGTAGCATAAAGCCACTATTGATCTCGCCGACGATTTTCTCTTCTACTTTTACATGAGCTTCTGAAACTCTCTGTATTACAACTTTCATAAATTAATAATAAACATTTAATACTCTGGTATTGGGATTATAATTGTAAGGATAAGTTTTCGGAGGTACATTTGTTCCTGACGAAGGTTGGCCGGTAAGTAAAATCCATTTAGCGTTATCCTTTGGACAAATGATACTAATATTGTCTTTTACTTCAAGTGTAGTATCATTATCAGGGCATATATGAGGTGCATTTCTATCAAATACCATAAACTGATTATCTGATCTACGGACAATAATTAAACCCCGTGTTCCTGATTGTTGCTCATCCACATAGATCCATCCACCTACATAGTTCAAATTATTATATGCAGCTAAATTAAGGTTCAAGGTTACGTTAATTGGAGTATTGGGAAAGCAGCTTACCGTGTCTTCTCGACTTCCGCAAGAATTAACAGATATATTGCTGATTATCAGTAAAGTGGAAAAGAATAAGATTGAAAAAGTTTTTTTCATTTCAATTTAAATTTTTATATATTTGTAAAAATTAAACGATTACAACACGAAAACATTGTCCGGCAAATGTCGGATTATTTTTTTATACTAAAACTAAATTTTGAAAATTATGGCAAGCTATGTTACAAAGGAGGGGTTAGATAAAATGAAAGCCGAGCTTGAGCAGTTGGAAACTGTAGAAAGACCTAAAATTACTCAACAGATTGCAGAAGCTAGAGACAAAGGTGATTTGTCTGAAAATGCAGAATATGATGCGGCAAAAGAAGCTCAGGGGATGCTTGAAATGAGAATTTCTAAACTGAAAGATGTTATTTCAGGGTCTAAAATAATAGATGAAAGTCAGCTAGATACTTCAAAAGTTTCCATTTTAACAACTGTGAAACTAAAAAATAATGCAACGCAACAACAACAGATATTTACTTTAGTTCCTGATAATGAGAGCGACCTTAAAAGCGGCAAGATCTCTGTAAATACACCTATTGCAAAAGGTTTGCTAGGTAAAGTTGTGGGAGAGACCGCAGAGATTGTTTTACCGAACGGAAATAAATTATCTTTTGAAGTACTTGAAATTACCCTATAAGGATAAATTAATACATGTATAATTCTCTGAAGTAAATTTTTTGATGCATATGAGTACTATATTCACAAAAATCATTAATGGCGAAATTCCTTCCTACAAAATCGCAGAGGATGAAAATTTCGTTGCGTTTTTAGATGCAATGCCCTTAGTTAAAGGACATACATTAATAGTCCCTAAAAAAGAAGTGGATCTGATCTTTGATCTGGAAAGCGAGGAGTATAAAAACCTTTGGGGATTTTCACAAAAAGTTGCCAAGCAGATTAAAAAAGCAATTCCTTGTATTAGAGTAGGGATTGCAGTGGTAGGCCTGGAAGTTCCTCATGCACATATTCATTTAATACCACTCAATACAGTGGAAGATATGAATTTTAAAAATGAGAGACTGAAATTAACGGATGAAGAGTATACCGAAATTCAAAAATCAATTATTAATTCTTAAAAAATCAAGAAATCGTAAAAAAGAAATTTTTTACGATTTTCTTTAACATATATATTATATAAATAGTATGAATTCAAACCAATGTTCTTTTTGTGGCAGAAAAAGAAATGAAGTGCAGATGCTTATTTCTGGTCAGAATGGCTTTATCTGTGAAAACTGTATAGAACAAGCTCATGCGATTGTAAAAGACAGTGCTACTAAAACTGAATTTTCACCTGCGGAAAATATAGATACGCTAAAAAAACCAAAGGAGATTAAAGAGTTCCTTAACCAATATGTGATCGGACAGGATCAGGCAAAAAAACAACTTTCGATTGCTGTATACAATCATTATAAAAGATTGCTTCATGCACAGGATGAAAATAGAGAAGTAGAGCTTGAAAAGTCCAATATTATCATGATCGGTGAAACAGGAACCGGAAAAACTTTGCTGGCCAAGACTATAGCAAGAGAACTTAATGTTCCTTTTTGTATAGTAGATGCTACGATTTTAACCGAGGCCGGATATGTAGGAGAAGACGTTGAAAGTATTCTTTCAAGACTTCTTATGGTTGCAGATTATGATGTGGAAAAAGCTGAAAAAGGAATTGTATTTATTGACGAAATAGACAAGATTGCCAGAAAATCTGATAATCCAAGTATTACCAGAGATGTTTCTGGGGAAGGTGTTCAGCAGGGGCTTTTAAAATTGCTTGAGGGAAGTATTGTAAATGTTCCACCACAAGGAGGAAGAAAACATCCGGATCAGAAATATATCCAGGTTAATACCCAAAACATACTATTTATTGCTGGTGGTGCTTTTGATGGTATAAAGGAAATTATCGAGAGAAGAATGAACAAACAGGCAATAGGTTTCAGTGCTGAAAAGATAAATAATGTAGATGAAGATGAATATGTATTAACAAATATTAATGCAATAGATCTCCGTTCTTTCGGATTAATTCCCGAACTTTTGGGAAGATTTCCAATCATTACATACCTCGAAAAACTAACAAAAGAAACGATGGTACGTATCATGAAAGAGCCCAAAAATTCAATCGTCAATCAGTTTATTGAGCTTTTTAAAATGGATGGCACAGAATTGGTATTTACGGATGGTGCTATTGAAAAGATCGTGGAGGAAACCCTTGATAAAGGATTGGGAGCCAGAGGACTTAGGGGAACTACCGAAAAAGTCTTGGAAGACTACATGTTTGCAATAGGTGAGGAAAAGAAAATAGTATTAACTGAAGATAATATTATTGTTAATAAATAAAAATAATTTTTTTATTATGAAAAAAATCATACCTTTGCGGGTGAGATTGTATTATAACACACACAAATAATTTATACAATGAGAAAAAGTTTATTTGCTATAGGTCTTTTAGCAATTAGTTATTCTGTTCAGGCGCAGATATTATGTCACGTAGACGCTAATGCTAATATGTATGTAAGTAAAGGTACCCTAGTTTATAGCGGGGGAGGTTTACAAATGAAAGCTAATGGTACTATAGAAAACCATGGAAACTTTATGGTTTCTGGTACAGCAACTGATCTTGTCAAGACGATTGATGCGTCAAATGCTGATAAGACAGAAGCAAACGGCGGAGGTAATTTTATTAACAAACTTAATGAGCCTACGGCTTATGCATCTGTTAATACCAATAGCTCTACTGCTACTCCCGTTTATACTTACGGACAATTATTCATCACAGGTATTCCACAAGCAAACATTACTGGAATTGTAGATCAGGAATTCAGACAAGTTCGTCAGGGTGATTATCAACAAATTGGGATGCCGTTCTATTTTAAAACTCCAGCTACTTTAAATGCTGAATTTGGTAAAACATTCACAACAGTAAGAAAATCAAAGAATGATATCCTGTATTGGAATAACAATACGGTACAGTTTGTTCATTTATCACCGATCAATGGTATTTACAAGTTTGGTGATGCAGCACCTACCTATTCTTATTGGGCATTAGGTGGAGCCGGCTTAGATGTTAGTTCTATTACACGTACCGTAAAAGGGCGACCTGTGAGTGATATTGCAACAGGAGTTATTGGAACTAGTGTTACATTACAAAATGCTGGAGCTGGAATCAACTTTGGGGCAGGTGGAAATAATCTAAATTCATTTAGAGAAAAATACAATACCTATGCATATGACCCATTCGAAATTCCTTCAGGTGGAGCATTGTGGACAGGTAATTATGCTAGAAACATGTATCAATTTGGTAATCCATTCCTAACCAACCTTGACTTATCAAAAATTGCATATAACGAACCGGCTGCTAATGGTGACGGAGTAAACCTTAGTAATATATATGGTGTAGTACTTGATGTTTCCGGGGTTGTAAATAATCAAGGTGGAACAACTACCGGAGGTTATAAATCGGTTACGTTTAATGCTGGTGTTCCAACAGGGGATGTTGATTATTTGATGATCAGACCATTTGGAACTTTTACGATTAAGCTTAATAACAATAATAATACGGATGTTCTAAACTTTGGCAATCTTAGGAGGTTTAATTATTATAGCAGAGCAGCGAATACTGATTATAATGTTAATGCAAGCAGAAGTGCTGCAGGTAGCATGAGTCAAGGCACTGTAAAGCAATTAGGAATTATTGCTCTTGATGCTAATGGTGTAGAAATTGGTAAAACTTATTATGTGGTTTATCCAAATGCAACTACTGGACATTCAGCAGCTGCTAAAACACAGTATGCTGCATCAACAGCAGATGTTGTGGGTACTTTTGAAGAAAATAAGGCTGGAGGTTATGATAATGATTATACTTCAAAGTATTGGTTACGTATCAATGAAGCCAATGAAAATGATTTTAAAGGAAAAAATGTGATGTTAGCAACTTACAGTTCTAATATAAAATCTTTTAAATTTGAAATTAGAGAGAATGCTGAATTGGTAAGTAAGGGGACACACCAATTATCTTCAGGTACAGGTTTCTATTACAAAGCTCCAAACGGAGAAGTAACTGAAGCAAAACAAGGAGATATAATTCCTGCCAAAGGAACTGAGTACAGTTTATATTATGGTGCACCTGAGGCCTCAACAGCAAGAAATCTTGCAATGGATGGAGCAGCAGTGAAGCCTTCATCAAGAACTAAAGTAGTTTATAACCCGGATATTACAAATTATATTGTAAGATTTGATCCGGATTGGAAGAAAGCAGATATTGAAGTTTATGATATGAGTGGTAAACTGGTAATCTCTAAAAAAGCAGTAAATACTTCTGCAGATTTTGTAATTGAATTAAACAATTCTATTAAAAACTCTTATGTAGTAAAAATTGTTTCAGATAAGGGAGAAACTGTTAACACTAAAATCTTAAAATAAAATATATGAAAGCTTTAAATAAACTATTATATAGTCTTTTTATTTTTGTTTTTTGTGTATTGAATGCACAAGGAACGGGCCCTGGAGGACAACCTCCTGAGCCAGGTGGACCTCCTACTGGCCCCGGTGGAGATTCAGTGCCAATTGATATGTATATTTATTTACTATCAATAGTCGCAGTAGCATTTATTGTATTTTTTACAAGAAAATATAAGGGTCAAAAAATATAAAAATTTAATTAAAATATTGAAAACTCTCTGATTAATCAGAGAGTTTTTTTATTTTTACATTATGAAAAAGATATTTGTATTATCAGCAGTTTTATCTGCTTTTTCTTTACAGGCACAATTCACAATTACCGTTCAGGCACCGGCTGATTTTAAAGATCAAGATGCAATTCTATATACATTAAATGGTTCCAAAGATGTTATTTTTACAAAAGAGCAGAGTAAGAATAATGTATGGACTTTTAAATATCCGCAGAACTATGTTGGTATGATGAAAATGTATTTTCCTACTACCAATAATACATTCAATTTCATATCAGAAAATAAGAATGTAAACATTAAATTAGATACTCAGGGTAATAAGATTAAAGATGTTATTTACCAGGATGAGTCGAATAGTTTAATGAGTAAACAACAAGAAGGTTCTCAGAAAAAAGAGCTTATATTACCGGCATTAGCACAGATTAAAGAATACTATAAAGATAATACAGATTTTGGAAAAGCTCTGAAAGCAGAAATATCAAGATTATCAGGAGGCCTTGGAGAAGTGAACTCCACGGACCATCCGTTTATTTATTACTATAATACAAACTATAGTAAATTTTTAATTAATGACCCTAATAAAAAGGTATCACAGGAAGAAATAATCAATTTTATTGATAAGTCTAATGATATGCTTGAGACATCATCATTGTTGAGACCTGTATTGGTATCTTATCTTAATTCTGGTGGAAACAGCAATGTTGGAGCTTCTGTAGATAAATTACTTGATCGGTTAAAGGTGGAAACACCACGGGGTCAAACGGTATTATCCGAATTGATTGACATTTTTGATGTGTATGAAATGGCTGATTTAAAGAAAAAATATCTTGATCAGGCTAAAGATCTCAAATGTACGATTACAGACAGGTTAGCATCAACGCTTAAGGCAAATGCCAATGTACAGATTGGTGCAACTTTTCCTAATTATAAATTCCAGGCTCCGGTTAATACAAATGCCAAGTCTATTTATGATGTAAAAGCAGATAAGAAAATCATTGTTTTCTGGTCTTCCACATGCTCTCATTGTGAAACTGAATTGCCAAAACTTTTGGAGAAATATAATGATTTAAAAGCGAAGAATGTTCAGGTAATTGGGCTTTCTTTGGATGTAGATAAAGACTCTTACAATAAAAGAATTACCGCGTTTCCTTGGATTAATGATTCCGAGCTAAGAGGATGGAATAGTAGTTATAGTGAAACTTATAATATTCATGCAACTCCGACTTATTTTATTTTAGATGCTAACAATAAGATAATCAATAAACCAGACCATGTTGCCGATGTTTTGGAGTTTTTTAAGCTAAAATAATTTTGGAGGTTTAGAAATATTTTATATATTTGCACCACCAAAAAGGCGAGGTAGCTCAGTTGGTTAGAGCGCAGGATTCATAACCCTGAGGTCACGGGTTCAATTCCCGTCTTCGCTACTATAGAAAGGAAAAGTAAATTATTACTTTTCCTTTTTTGTTTTAAAAGATGATACCCATTAATATTTATTCTCATTCTTGGTTCCGAATCTCCGTAGTTTTCTTAGAATAAATCTCAATTAAGCCGTATAAAAAGAATTTTGTAAGCGTTTATATATAAAATGTTTTTATGAACTAGTTATGGCTAAATAACACAATTGACGTGCATATGATTATGTGATAAACATTACTATTGATATGTGATTACTATTGTAAGATTATATAAAAACCCACAACTATTAGTTGTGGGTTTTATATATTGTGATTTGGCTCTATTAGCTTTGATATCCCAATAGTTTTCTGATTTGATAGAAAAATCTTTCAATGAGTCTTAGATCCTGAGTAACAATATCAGCATTACCTCTAAGCTCTTTATCAAATGTGAGATTTCTGTTATATGATGTTTTTAAGCCTTTAGGAAGTAGAACATCTACGTAGTAATTTCCCTTTTCATCGGCAGAGAGAGAGATATTCTGTACTTTACCTTCTACAATACCATACTCCTGAAACCTGTAATTATCCAGTTTGATCAAAACCTTTTCTCCGGGAGCAATTTTTCCAGAGTTAGTAGGAGGGACATACATTCTTCCAACTAAATTCTCTTTATTCCGAGGTAATATAGATAAGATCGCATCCCCTGTTTTTACAAATTGGTTTTCTCCAAAGAATTGCTGAAAGCTGGCAATACCATCTGTAGAAGAAATAACAAGGAAGTTCTGCTCCCACTGTTTCATCGATTTTCTTAATTGCTCAAACAATTGCAGGCATTGTGAAGAGTAATTAATTTTATCCTTTTCCGTATTGATAGCAGTCCCGCTTTTAGTTTTGTTAAGGTTGGATATTGCTTCTTCCATTTGAGATAAAGAAATGGTAATATTTTCCAGATTTTGTTGAGCCTGGATGTATTTTATTTTTTCCCCTTCAAGTTCTACGGAAGCGATGACTCCCTGGTTAAAAAGTTCCTGTGATCTTTGATAGCTTTTTTTTGTAAGCTCATATTTAGCTTGTTCAAGTTTCTTTTGTTGTTTTGTCGTGGCAATCCTTACCCTGTATTCAGAAATACTTTGGTTAGCAGCAAGATTTTCAGGAGCGTAGGGCTGAAGTCTTGTAAATAATTCCTGATCCTGAAATGCTTTTGCAAAATTGTTATAATCTCCCTGAAGCTCTCCTAATTTATAATGAGACGTTTCATTTATAGGAAAGGAAGCTAAGTGAGTAGGAGAAAGAGAGTCGATGATTTTTTTCAGAGCAAGAACATCTTTATAATTGGCAGCAGACTGCATAACCATAAGGACATCATTTTTCTTAACCTCCTGATGGTCCTTGATAAAAATTTTTTCAATTTTAGAATTTGTTCTGGCCTCTAATTTTTCAGGTGGGTTTTGGGAAGTAACCACAATAGGAGCTGACACAAACTCAGGATATTTTATTATATAACTCATAATTAAAATGAGGATAAGGATAATAAATATGATGGTGTTTCCCCAGCGTATCATCCAATGGGGCGGTCTTGTAAGAATATCCTGAACACTTTCCGAACGAAGCTCTATATTATCTAAAATTTCTTTTTCCATATTAAAATAAACAATTGAAAATAAAAATCCTCAAATAGAGGATTTTGCTTTAATCTCTATAATGCTAAAAATTATAGGGGTAAATTATAATCACATTTGGGATCATTTCCCATTTCAACACCTGGAATTACTCCTCCCGGGCAATATCTGTTGCATGCATTCCACACTTTATCATTTCCTATAATGCAAAAACAATTGCATGGGTATGCAGGAATTGGGCCTGCACCATTTACTTCTTTTAAAACTTGTCTTTTGATTTTTTTTAAATTGTTCATAATTAATATTTTATGGGATTAGTATAGTGAAGTTAATAAAAAACACAGATTAATTTCCTAATTCAAGCTGATTTTTTACGAGTCTGTAATATTCCCCCTTCAGAGCAACAAGCTCAGTATGGCTTCCTTCTTCCACTACCTTTCCTTTATCTAAAACAATAATCTTATCTGCATGCTTTACGGTGGAGAGTCTATGAGCAATGACAATGGCTGTTTTACCTTTGAAAAACTGTTCAAGATTTTCCATAATTACTTTTTCATTGTTTGCATCCAATGCGGAAGTTGCTTCATCAAAGAAAATGTATTCCGGGGATTTATAAACTGCCCTTGCGATGAAGAGCCTTTGCTTTTGTCCACCACTTACGCCCACACCTTCATTTCCTATTTTGGTATTATAGCTTAGTGGAAGTTCTTCAATAAACTCTTTTATATTCGCTATTTCTACTGCTTTCCGTAGCTTCTTTTTATCAATATGATCTTCACCTATCGCGATATTATTAGCAATGGTATCATTGAAGATATAGCCTTCTTGCATAACAACACCACAATGATCCCTCCAGAATCTGGGTGAAACATTTGTTAGTTTTGTGTTACCAATTTTAATATCTCCCTGATTGGGTTCATAAAATTTCATTAACAGTTTGAGCAAAGTTGTTTTACCGCTTCCACTGGCTCCCACAATTGCTGTTGTTTTTTGATATGGAATACTCAGATTAAGATTTTCAAACACATAAGAATCCGAGCCTATATATCTGAATGAAAGATTTTCTATGTCAATATCCTTTTGAGGAAGGTCTGAAACATATTGTTCATCTTTATTCTCTTCGTCCTCTTTATCATGTATTTCTCCTAGTCTTTCAAGGGAAATTTTAGCATCCTGGGTTTGTTTGATAAAATCAATGAGCTGTAAAAGAGGACTGTTAAGCTGGCCTATGATATACTGTACAGAAAGCATCATCCCTAACGTGAGGTTTCCATCTAAAACCAGTTTAGCGGAAAGAAAGCTTACCAGAATATCCTTCATCTGATTAATAAAGTTACCTCCTACAGATTGCCATTGTTCTAAAGAAAGAGATTTGATCCTGATTTTAAACAGCTTAACCTGAAGAAATTCCCAATCCCAACGTTTCTGTTTCTCTGCATTATGCATTTTTATCTCCTGCATTCCATTGATCAGTTCGATAACTTTACTTTGTTCCTGAGAAACCTGGGAAAATCTTTTATAATCCAGCTCTTTTCTTTTGCCTAAAAAGAATGTGATCCATCCGATATATAAGATAGCTCCCACGAGGTAAACAATAAACAGTCTGTAATCATAAAGAAGTAATACTATACTGAAGATAATTAGGTTAACAAGTGAAAATAACGTGTTAAGTGATGAATTGGTCAGAAGCTGCTCAATTCGATGATGGTCATTAATTCTCTGCATAATATCTCCTGTCATTCTTGTATCAAAGAAACTGATAGGGAGTTTCATAAGTTTGATAAAGAAATCCGAAATAATAGAGATGTTGATTCTTGCAGAAAGGTGAAGTAAAATCCAGCTTCGAATAACTTCAATTCCCATCCTTCCTATAAAAAGCATGATTTGTGCAAGTAAGACCAGGTAAATAAAATGCAGATCCTGGTTTTGTATTCCCACATCTACGATACTCTGAGTAAGAAAAGGGAATAAAAGGGATAATAAACTTCCTGCCAATAATCCTACAGCAAGCTGAATAACCAAAGACTTATATTTAAATAAATATTTAGAAAGAAAGGAAAAACTAGCCTTACTTTCCTGATCATCAAATTCTGTTTGAAAGAAAGCTGGAGTTGTTTCCAGGATAAGAACAATTCCTTCCTCTGTATTTTCAGTGGCATTTTCACCAATCCATAATTTGATAAACTCGTCTTTATTGTAGGTGATGAGTCCATAACTTGGATCAGAAATATATACTTTATTATTTTTATCAACTTTATAGACTACGACAAAGTGATTCTTATTCCAATGTACTATACATGGAAAAGGAACTTCTTCAACAAAAGTATTAAAGTCCACCTGAACTCCTAATGAACGGAATCCTAAATCCTCAGCAGCATCACTCAGCCCTAATAAACTACTTCCTTCACGTGTAGTTTCAGAAAGGCTGCGGATTTGTTGTAACGATATACTTTTACCATAATGTTTGCTGACTATTCTAAGACATGTAGGACCACAGTCTTTAGCGTCAGGTTGCCTGTAAAAAGGAAATTTCTTCAAAATTCAAAATCATTTAAAAATGCCGTCATATTTTGACGACATTTTTTATTAATATTTTTTATACTAATTGTCATTATTTCTAGTAATTGCCGTCCATCAGTAAACATCTTTTGGACATTATTACCCTGCAAATTTCTGAAGGACAATAATCAGAATATAACACAAGTCTTCCGTTGGATAATGGTCTGCTGATTAAAGATTCTATTTGAATGCTTTTAGGATTCTGATGTGAAAAAAGTGGTATGTTTTTCATGCTATTAGTTTTCGATCAGTGTAAGCACTGTGATGACTTGTATAATGATGGTTATTTTTTTCCTAAATTAGTGAAATTTGTTAAATTATTGTAATTATTTTAAATTTCATCATCCTCAATTAATTCATCAATGAAATAATGAATATCCTCACGATCATATTTGTCAGGAAACTGAAATCCGTTAATAATTAAAATAGGAGTAAAGCTTAATCCCGCATTTAGATTTTCTTTTGACATCTCGTTTAATGAATTAAGATCCTCTAATTGGCCATTAGTACCTGCCAGATCTCTGATTTGTTTTTCATCTTTATTTTCAAACCAGGTTTCTACTATTTTTAAAAACTCACTTTCATGCTTGTTCTTATAGATACTCATAAAATCTGATAGGAGGCCTGTTGCTTTTTCGTTGGATTTTTCTGCAAAATAATTGAATCTTATCTGGGCAGAAATTTCATTCGGATATTTTTTTAAAAGACTTTCTAAAATTTCATGTGCACCCTTGCAAAAACCACAATAAGGATTTGAAACCACTAAAATATGGATTTTTGCATCTTTATTTCCCAGTGAAAAAGTTTCGTTATCACTGAAAGTAATTTTTTCCTTATCTAAAAGCTCTCTTTTAAACAGATCATAATTTCTTTTAAATCTTAAATTTTTTGCATTCGACTTTTGAAGAGATTCCTTATCTGTAAGCAAAGTATTGAAATAAGAAACCGCAAAAAAAGTAATTCCCCATAATAATATGCTTAAAATGGCAATATTTGCATTGAAATAAGAGTTTTCAAAAAAGAATAATGTTAAAATAAGTTGTGCTACAAGAACTGAAATGATTAATAGGCAAACTCTACAAAAAGTTTTTTCTACAAAAGCCTGAACATATAGTGAATAACCAATGGCAATAAGGGAAACAATGGTAAAGCCCTTTATTACATAACTTGTTGCAGGCAAAAATAATCCCAATACTGTAATTCCAACAAAATAGATTAAAGAGAAATCAGAAAATTTCAATCCCAGAATACTTGTTTTATCTTCATTAATAATTTTATTACAAGAATTCTTAATCTGATTTGCTGATGTATCACCACAAATGCTACCAATTACTGCTGATGTATTCCCAAATTTTTGATTAAAAATTTCCAGTGAAATATAGACTCCCACTAATGATAAGAAATTAAAGAGGATTTCAAACCATGAAAAATTCAGAATGGAATATAAAAGGATTACGGCAAGAATTGCATATATAAAAGGTTTGTAATTTGATATTTTTTGTTCTGCATTTTCTGTTTTCTCAAATAACAAAACAAAATTGGTCGCATTTTTGTGAAGTTCATCTTTATTTAATGTCTTTGATTTATCAGAATAAACGGAATATTGAGTTCCCGTTTTCTTAACCAAAGAGAAAGAATTATCTACAATTGCAATAAATTCTTCAGGAAGTTCATCCCAATATTCTTTATCCAATTCATAAGCATCATTTCTTACACCCAAAAAGTTGAGCGTATCACTAAAAGCAAGTGCTGAAGGATAATTGGGATGCGAATTAAACTGGAAAATGAACTCCTGCTTATCAAGTTTTAAGTAGTTGATTAGTTTATCTAAGGTCATGTTAATTTTTTTATCTAAAATACAAAGATGTTTTAATAAAACAAATATTTCTTCCTTTATAGGTGACTTAAGACTGATTTTTGAATTTCGTTGCTTATTATGTGTTAATAGAGATTTAGTAAATTATTGTTAATCATTTATATATGCTAAAATGGAGATTTGCTGAATTTTTGCAAGGTGACATATTTTAAAGGGTATGTACAGCTGCGGATGTATTTTTGATAAAAATAATGCCATCAAAGAAGTCACTAATATTAATGTCTTTAGTATAGGAGTCTTCCCTTTCAGGACCATAACCAATAAACTTCATTTTCAGCAGTTTCTTCAGATTAGAGTTTTGATGTAAATCGATGAAGAACATAGTGTCTTTGTTTTGGGAGAAATAATATTCCCATGATTTCTCTACGATAGGGTTAAGGGTATAGGATTTAAAACTATTGTTTTTTGTGTCAATTCTATCAAGTGTTGCACTATAAGTTCCCTTAGCGGTTAAAGTTCCCAATGCATAATATTTATCACCGTAATGTTGCTTTAGGTATCCTCCCATAGCTAGATCTGTAACATTATAAGGAAATTGAAAAGAAATGTGCGCAGAATGTGCCCATATGATGACTTTCTTTTTTTCTTCCTGAATTTTTGAAATCATATTTGCCATTAATTCATCTCTTGATTTTTCCTCTGTCTTCTTCTTTGCTGCATAAAAAGTTGAAAAAGCGTAGGTACAATTGGCAAGGGCTAATTCTAATGAAGACTTAGAGGATTTCATTGTATTTTGCTTTGTAAATGCATCAATTTTTTGTGTAAGTTCATATCCTTCATTCCCATTTTCTATGAGAGTATTCATATCAATCTTAAAATTTTTGTCATTTTGTTTATTCCAGATAGAATCCTGGATATTTCCAATTTCTTTTAGCCTTAAAAGATCCTTATTTATATCTTCATTATTTGATCCAAGTTGTTGCTGCAGAATTTTAATTGCATTAGATACATAATTAAAATCAGCTCCATACAAAGTAATTTTATCTGAATGTTTTTGATTGTAAAGTCTAATCCATGTAAGGAAATTTTTAACTTCGTCTGTTTGCCATATGGATAAAAGATTATTCTGCATCACAGTAGACAAAGGGACTTCAGAATTTAATTCCTGATTAAGGAAATAAGTATCACCGAATGCATTTTCAAAAATTATTGTTTTATAACCTTTATTGACAAGTTCCTTTATTAATGCTATTCTAACATCATTAAATTCTTTAGTGCCATGTGTTCCTTCCCCTAAGCCAATAATACTTTTTATATCAAAGGCATTTATTACTTGTTTCAGGTTTTTCCCTGTTTCCATATTTATAGAAGTATGTTTGTATTCCTGTGATTTTATAGTGGAATTATTAATCCATATAAATAGGAGGATATAAACCACTTTGAGTCTACTTAGCATAATATTTTTGTTTATTTCCATTTCAAAAGTATTTGTATAAATAAAGATAACTTCATCATTCATTCTTCTAAGCTGTATTACCAGAAGAGACGTAATTCCCTTTAAAAACCTTATTTTGCTAAAATCTCAACCGGCTTTTTTACTTTATTCTGATTGATCTTTTGATTATAATATCTTTTAAGGATATGGTATAATGAAAACTCGTATAGTCTTTGTTTATTAGTAAAAAGCCTATTGACACTCATATGTATAATACTTTCTACTAATTTATCATGAGAAAGCTGATGCAGGATTATTTCTTCCCTTATTAAGCTAAAGTAATGATCTATAATTTGAAATAATATTTCTCCTTCTTCTATATCTTCTACTTTCTTTTCATCTATAAGATTCTTATAATAGATTCTCTTTTGATTATAATCCTTATCTAGCTGGACGATTGTTTCCCTGCTGAACGAAAATTCGTTAGTAAAGTAATCACAAACATTGCTTGCATATTGACAAGCGTCTTCCAAAGAAATATTAAATGCTTCTATATATTTGTGTACAATATAAATTCCCGCTTTCCATTTGATCTCTTCAGGATTTTGATAATTATGAGTGATTACTGTTAACAATTCTGTCAACATCATGCTGTCGTGAAAGAATATACTTTCAACAGGCTCGATAGTTTTCGCCCCATACCTTTCTAATTCTCTTTTATAAGTATTTTGAGAAATATCTATGATTCGTTTATCTTGATATAAGGCATTGAATACTTTATTTAAAGCTAAATGAGGTATTGATGATTGTTTATTGCTGAAAATTCTTAATCTTAAATGATAGTCTGGATCGTTATATCTAATAAAAAACCACTTGTCAATACTTTTGTTTTCTACTAATACATCAAGTTCTTCCTTTAGATCAGTTAAAACTTTATCAGATTGATTAGATCCCATATAGATATTATAATATGTCCAATCACTTCCAATTATATAATTTCTTTGAGCACTCAATTCTTTTTCAGAACAATAAATATCATTAGAACTTTTCTTAGCCGGAATTTGTTTTTTGAAAAAGTAAAGCATTTCGTTATGATACTCATTTCCGTCAATATCTTTGATCGCATTATATTCTTCCAATATAGACTCTTGTATATTAATTACGGAATGTTTTTTAGCTTCTTCAATAAATATTTTCAAAGATGTAGCATGATGTGAATTAATCATCATTTCATTATCAAACATACTGATACTAAAGAAGGCTGGAATTCCTTTTTCTTTTGTATACTTTTCCCATGCTTCCAACAATTCGTGATCTGAAGAAGTATTTTCCAGGGCCTCAATAATTGATTTTGGTATTTTCCAGGATGCCTTTCTTAAAATGATGTTTTTATAATTTATTCTTGGGATTCTTTCGAAGAAGTCGGGTAAAAAACCTAAATCCAATGCATAGCTTCCAGTCCCCTGAAGTTCCTGAAGTTCGGCTAAAAATGTGAAAATTGGTAATCCTTTTGCTTTGTAATTTAAAGCACAACTTAAATAAGGTAAGACTTCTTTTTTCTTTTGTTTTGACCTTAATATAAATTCATCATTAACAAGTTTTATTTCCAAATCTGAAATTGGGATCTGATATTCTTGATCTACACTTGAATTTACTAAATAAGGTATTTCATATTTTCTTGAATTTGCCCTGTGCATAACATTTCCTAACCGATCCTGAGGAAGGTGGTTGAGCTCAGCAACAATTTTATCATGATGAATTTTTTCCTCGGCGTCCACAATGTCATGATAAAGATCTTTGATTTGATCATCTATTGTTGAAAATCTTCCAATTAGGAAGTTGGCTGTAGGTCCCCCAGCATATTTTAAGAATATTTTTTTATTATTTTCTTCATTGCTAACAAGAGATGTTGATACACAAAACGTCGCACTAAGTGATTTTTCGTCTTTAGGGAATTTTTTAAGTTCAGATTCTGTGATCTCAATATCGCTGGAATGATTTGATAAGCCAGCTAGTATTTTGTCTTTCCAAAAATCGTGTAAACTATTGTCCCATGTAATTTTTGTTAGAGGTGATCTATTTCTAGCTGTGTATTGAAAATCATCAACCAAATAATTTTTATGGGTACCACTTTTGTCTCCATATCCGATACCGTATTCCATATCAACGGCATCTGCTACAGAGACCCATTGGTTTTCATATCTCTTAGCAAAACTCTTTTTAAAGGCTTTTAGTTCAGAATTTTCTCTACCTTTTAAACTGAGTCTGGTTAAAGCGTCCATTGCCTCGTATATAATCTTAATGTTTTCAGAATCAAAAGATGAGTTATTAGGCTCTTTTATTAAATCAGCTTGTAATAATTTACTTTTTGTAAAATATAAATTCCCAATACTTCTTATAGATTGGTATAGCTCTTCCAGTTCTTGGGTGTGATTTTCAAAATTTTGATTATCTAAGGTAGCTACCTTATCCAAAATATCTTCTATTTTTTTCTTTAGCTTCTGAATTTCAGTATTTTTTCCATGACATTCACTATCAATTCTCATTAACGTGGAAATAATAATATTTTCATGACTTTCCCCAGTCGTAGAAGGTTTTAATTCAGACATGAAGATTTGAGCGTCAATTAATTCTTTTATAAAGGATGATCTTTCTTCATAGGAATAGTCTTTAATTAAATCAAAATCTATCATCTCATGAATGTAGCGTCCTTCTCTGGAAAACTTTAAAAGCTCCTCGATAATTTCAGAATACTCTACAGATGATAAATCATAACTTTTCCCTCCCTGTTCTAAGCTAACCTCTACATATCTGTATTTATTACCAAGTTTGTATAATGAGTTATTGGGCTTATATTTTAAATATGGAAAAACATATTCCTGCTTTTCAACATAGTCAGATAATTGATATAAGAATTCCATATCAAATTTAACTTTGACATGATTATAATCTGATTTTGCATTGGGAATGCAAAGTTGGGTATTTTGATGAGATTCTTCAACTACAGAAATTCCCGAAAAGGTACCAAAAGGGGTAGATCTGGTAGACATTCTTGATAAATATTTCAATACTGACTTTTCGAGTTTTTCTTTCTTTTTAGAATCCGTAATTTTATTGTTCAGATAAAGATTTATTTGTTCTGATAACTCTGGCGAAGCATAATGGATTGCTATTCTAATTTGATCATTTTGTCTTATGACTTCCCAGATATCCGTAGTAGGCTCAAAAATTTTTTTAAAAAATGATAATGGCAATGCCGGAGTCCTGATGATGGCTTTATTAAAATGTGTATAAGTCATATCCTTAGTTTAATAATAAAATATTATCCCAATCTGAATCTAGATTACTGTTTTCTCGCATTAATAGCATAATTGCTATCCCAATTTTTCCATTGAGTAATGATATAGTACTGGTATATTCATCATCTCCAACATAAGTTTTATAACTATGAGACTTTTCGTCTACTGAGTAAAAATCGAGAGTAGTTTCAAACCATTTTTGAGATGATTCCTTTAATTTTTCATTCGAGGTAATTTTATACAATTTTTCGTAGATGTACGAAACACCTGCAGTACCGTGGCAGATCATGGCATCTTTAACAACGAATCGTTCATGGTCTCTCTTCAATGCATTAATTGCAACTTGCTCTGCTATAGAATAGAGATAGGAGTCTTCCAGAAAGACAGCACTTTTTAATAATCCCAATGCAATAATATTGTCTCCGTAACACCATCCTAATGGAGCGTTATATGTACTTTCCCTGTTTGTATAGATAATACTTGGAAATTGACAAGAGTTTTCTTTTTTATAAAATTCCAATATCTTATCTGAAATGGCCTTAATTATGGATCTTACATCATGAGATATCTGGTTTGAATATTTTATAAGGAGACATAAGTTTGAAATGAGTCCATGAGCCATTCCCAAATTATATTTAGCTGTATAATCTCCTGATTCATCAAAGAATTCCAAACTATTATCTTTTTTTATTTGCTCTTCTACAATGAAAATATATTTTGAAAAAAAACTATCAATTTTTTCTTGTAATAAGACATTTTCACTTGCCCTCTCTAACAGGCAAAGTGCTATTCCCAATCCGCCATGTAAGAAATCAAACTTTTTATTGTGAAGGCAGGCATCAATTTCTTGCAATAAAATGGTGTCAAAATCTTTTAAAACGACTTCAAATTCTTCTGAAATTATTTTTTTCTTTTTTAAAAGATTCAGGGCATATCCTATTCCTGCCAAACCATTGCAAAATGAATTGCCACCAGAATAATTATCTTCATTGATATCTTGAAAAATTTGGGTAATTACATCTCCAATTTTATCAATGTATTGAGAATCTTGAGTGTTCTCATATAATAAATAATATAAAATCAATACACCGGCTCTACCATTGAATAGAGAGTTATCATTAGTATTAAATACATTCTCTGTTATATCTTGTTCCAGCTCGTGTATAATATTGCTGATATTTATATGTTTTGTTTTCATAGTTAATTATGATAAAGTGGTGAGTAATAGTTTTATTAATAAGAGAGCAACAAACAGCATATTTGAACTTAATTAGAGTAATTCGATGTTGTGACGTATTGAGTGTTAAAAATCAGTATAACAGATCTAATCTATAAGTGATTAATGTTATTATATTAAGGAATTAACCCCGTATACACGGGGCTAGTTCCAAAATATAATCTCTTATAATTTTATTAATCTTAACCTTGAGGCTCTAGTCCTTCTTCTGGTTTAGGTGGTTTTGTAGTAGAAGAATCCATTGTAGATGTACACCATCCACAAGTAAACCCGGCACAAGTGCTACCTCCAAAATTTCCTCCTTTTACAATTGACATTCCCTCTGCACTTAGTTGAGCGATTTTTTCCTTGTTTAAGCTTAATTTGCCTAATGATACTTGTTTTTTCATTGTTTTAATTTTGATTTTTAATAATAATTTATTCTGTCATATAATCCCTGACATCCGGGAGTGTTTGCTATTAGCGTAATATTCTTGTCTTTGTGCGCACAATTAAAAAATATTATTTGTTAATCAATTTTTGTTTTTGATTACAGAGCAAACTTACAGAACATTACATCTCAAAAAAAAGGAATAGGATGTGTATTTATAAATGTATAGGCATTGATTTATAAATATATTTTATTTAAGTATCTGTTAATTAGGTTTTTGTTAAGGATTTTGAAGTTTAATTCTGATTATGGGATTTTTCTACCTCTTTAATGTAAATGGAAAGTGTAGTTCCTGTTTTTTTCTTAAAAGCAATGGAAAATGCTTGTTCATTATTGTATCCCAACTCCTCTGAAATGACAGAAAGCTTGTAAGATCTAAACTTTTTATCATGAACTAATCTTGTTAACGCATAATTAATACGAAGATCATTAAGGTATGATGCGAAATTTTTTTCCTTATATGTATTAATAACATCCGATAAATAGGCAGAATTTGTTTTTAAAGTTTTTGCCAGACTACTAAGTGTAATTCCCTTTTTCAAAAATTGTTGCTTGGTCTCGAAATTTTCTAATCCCTTTAAAATAAACTGTACAACTTCTTCAGGAATTGATTTAGATTTAGATTCAATTTGATTAAATGGTATCTTTTTATCAGAGATCTCAGTAATTATGACATTAGGCTCTGGTTCTGTAAACGCATTATTCTTTTCTTCTATGGAATGAATTAATTTCTGAGCAATTTCTCGATGCCGTTTTTCCGAGTTTTTAGATTTTTTATATAGATATAAGAGGACTAAAAGACCAATAAATAATATACTTATTGAGATGTAGAGAATTTTTTTTCTGTTTTGTAAATCATTAATTATATTCTCTTTTTCTTTTAATAGTTGGGGAGTATCATATTGGCGAGGTAATTCCCTTGAAATATATCTGAATTGTGAGTCGAGTACCTTGTCAACGGTTAAGAAACGATCTATATAATAAAGCTGTTTTTCTTTATTATTATTTCCTTTGTAATAGTTAATCAGATAAGTGTATACTTCACGAAGTTCAGGGAATGTGTTATTGCTTTTCTGTACTATGGAATCTACTGAAGCAAAACTTTCTGCAGCTTTATTTTTTTCTTTCAAGCCATCATAAGCTTTACCCAGGTTTAATAAAGTATAATTGATATTGAGATCATTTTCACTTTTTGCAAAGAATTTTTTGCATTTTAATAATTGTTCAATTGCAAGATTAAATTTTTTAAGTTTTAAATTGTAAAAACCATCTAAAAATAAGTATTGATGATATTGATAAGTGTTTTTATTTTTTAGTGAAAATTGAATACCCTTTTGAATAAGTATTTTAGCAGAGTCCATTTTATTAATCTCTATATAAGTGTCGGCTAAATTATAATGGATCTGATTACGTTCATTTTCATTTAAATATATACCGTTGTCAAAATAAAATTTTAAAATTTTGGCAGCTTCTGTGTGTTTACCTATATAGTTGTTTAAATAGGCTATATTGATATTGGCAAAAGCTATTTGTCTTTTATTATTTTTCTCTTTTGCGAATTTCAGCCCTAACATATAATTATTGAATGCAGGCTTTAAACTATCATTTCGGAAATACAAATTACCTCGTAACAAATATAGCCTTGCCGGATAAATATTTTGATCTAGCCCTTTTTTGTTGATAAAGGCACTATCTATATAAATTAAAGCATTTTTAAGATTTTGATTAAAATGTGCAAGAATGTATCCTTCAGATATTTCACCAGCATTTTTTTCAACTTTTGCTTTATTTAAGTAATATTTTGAAATTATTTTAGCATCACTAATTCTATCATTATGCATACAGTCATAGAATTTTTCTTTTAGTTGCGAATAACTATACGTTTTTAAAGTATCATTTACTGCACTTTTAGAGAATAATAGATTAAATGATAGTATAAGAAATAAGAAGTACTTTGATTTCATTGTTTCACAAATAAACTGAGTGCAAAATTATACTTTTTTTAATATATATATCGACAAATGATGACATATTGTTTTTTGTATTTAATGTATTGTTTATTAGTGATTTATGTTGTTTTATTTGGTATTGAATTTATAAATTTATAAGTGTAAATTGCTATATGATCAAAAAAATTACTTTATTTGCAGCTCCTATGAATTAACTTAAACTTTAAATGAAATGAAAAAGGAGAAAAAACTATCTTTGAAGAAGGTTCAGATGGTAAAGATTAACAACCTGAACAAAATTATTGGAGGAGGTCCTAAGAATTTTGGCGATGGACTTGAAGATACGGGTACTTGTGCTGATATTGATAATACAAGTAAGCCAAAAGATACAATATCTGGAACCGCTTTTAATTAAAAGAATGAAATTTAGAATATTTATAATTATAACATTTGTAAGTAATTTTTTATATTCGCAAGCCTCTTTAGCCCCATCAATTCCTGTGACCGACAGTTATTATGGGGCTACGGTTATTGATGAATATCGCAATCTGGAAAATTTAAATGATGATAGAACCAAGCAATGGATAAATGCACAAAATATTTATACAGACTCGGTTTTAAATAAGGTTCCTAACAAAAACTATTATCTGGATAAAAGACTTGAACTTGAAAAAAGACAAGGTTATTTCATTTCAGATCTGAAAATTATAAGTAATAATAAGTATTTCTATTTAAAAAGAAATGGTGATGAAAAATATGCTAAGCTTTATTATAAAGATGGATTTGACGGTAAAGAAGAAATGCTATATGATCCTTCAAATTTTATTTCTTCAACAAAAAGCGAGGAAGAGCATGAATTCATTATTAATCTTATAAGCCCAAGCTGGGATGGTAGCAGAGTAGCAATTTCATTATCAGAAAAAGGTAAAGAAATATCTGAAATAATAATACTGGAAGTAAAGGACAGAAGTATTCACCCGGAAATTATTACTCATGCAAATCCGTCTTCTATTGCAGGTGTTAAATGGTTAGACGATAATTCTGGTTTTTTTTATGTGTATTATCCTGTAGTTGATCCAAAATCTCAGCTATTTGCTAAAAACACGCAACTCGTACTATATAAAGTAGGAGAAAATCCCAATTTAAGAAAAGATGTATTTTCAAGGAAAAATAATCCTGAACTAAATATAGCAACAGAAAAATACCCGGGTATTTTAGCATTTAACTCTGATGATCAATATTACATTGGAATGCTAGTGGATGCTGAAGATTACAGGGATACTTTTATTATAAATAAAGACGATTTTTTTAAAAACAGAAAAAGTTGGAAAGCTTTATATAAAAAGGAGGATAAAGTATTTTATGTTCGTTTAGTGGGAGATGAAATTTATTTCCTTTCTGGATATAATTCTCCTAATTTTAAATTATGTAAAACGAATGTACAAAATCCAGATTTTAAAAACCCTGAAGTTTTAGTCGCTGAATTTAAGGATGAAGTTCTTAAAAGTTATGTTATTACGAAGGATGGAATTTATTATACTACAACAAAGAATGGTGTTGAAGCTAAATTGTATCTATATAAGAGAGGAAAACAAAAGTTTATAGAACTTCCTTATGTAAGTGGAAGTATAAATTTGCAATCAAAGGGAAATAATTTTTCTGAATTGTGGGTTAGTTGTTCAGGTTGGGCAAATGATGAACAAAGGTACAGATACGACCTTAAGAACAATTTATTTACACTGGAAAATTTGGTTCCTATAACTTATTATCCTGAATTTAAAGATATAATTGTAGAAGAAATTACCGTAAAATCTCACGATAATCAAGATATTCCATTATCTCTTATTTATAATAAAAAATTAAAGAAAGACGGAAAATCTCCGATGTTAATTTATGGATATGGAGCTTATGGCGAATCAATTCGGCCTTTTTTTGCAAGAAGTTATTTGCTTTGGGCGAACCAAGGTGGTATAATGGCTATAGCACACGTTAGAGGAGGTGGAGAAAAAGGAGAGAAATGGCATTTAGATGGGCGAAAAATCAATAAGCCCAACTCTTGGAAGGATTTAATATCATGTACAGAATATATGATTAATCAAAAATATACATCCCCTGATAAAATAGCAGTTTGGGGACAAAGTGCTGGAGGTATCCTTGTTGGAAGAGCAATTACCGAAAGACCGGATTTATTTAAAACTGCAATTATTGAAGTTGGTACACTCAATACTTTAAGAAGCAAATTAAATGGAGTTGGAGGCACTGATGCCGATGAGTTTGGAAATATAGACGATCCAGAAGGTTTTAAAAGTTTATTGAAAATGGATGCATACCATCATATTAAGAAGAATATCAAGTACCCGTCAACCTTATTAATTACTGGTATGAATGATACAAGAGTGGCACCATGGCAATCAATAAAATTTGCAGCAAAATTAAATGCAAATAAGAAATCGAATAATCCAGTATTGTTAAAAGTGAATCAAAATTCTGGTCACGGAATAGAAGACCCGGTTTATAAAATTCATGAAAGAAATTCGTTAATTTATGCTTTCGCTTTTTGGCAGCTAGGTCATCCAGACTATCAACCAGTAGAAGAGATAAAAAAATAAATGCCACAATTTCCCTATTCATTTTTTGACCAATATGTGGTCCGCACACCTCACTATTCAAATAAAGAATTTCTAGAAAATTCAAGTAAGAGGTTTTTTAGTGATGAAGAATTGATAGAAATCTGTAAACGGCCTTCTTTTCAGGAATCTATTTACCTGGCATCTCCAAATCTTTATGAAGAAATTAATCAATGGCTCGATTCAGGGAAAAAGCTTGCGCCTAAAAAACAAGATAAACTGAAAAGTACTGTAATAAAATATTATGGTCGTATGAGTACACGATGTACGCCATTCGGTTTGTTTTCAGGTATAGGGTTGGGTGAATTTAAACATACTGTTAAAAAGCATGATGGAGGAACGAAAATTCGTCAAACTAATTTAGATATGTATTTCTTGGTTGCATTAGCTGATTATTTAGTTAACGTGCCAGAAATTAAAAGTAAGCTTTTATTCTTTCCTAACAACAGTATTCATATAATTGGAAATAAAATTCGCTTTATTGAATACGAGTTTCGTAATGGAAAAAGAGATTATATAATATCATCGGCCCCACTTTCTGACGAACTTAAGAAAGTATTATATTACGTAAAGGAAGGACGAACAATTATTGAAATTGCAGAAATACTAATTGAAGAGGATATAACCATAACAGAGGCTATCGGTTTTGTTGAAGAACTTATTGAAAACCAGGTTTTAATAAGTGAAATAGATCCTAATGTTTCCGGGAATGATTTTTTAGATGAACTAATTTCTGTACTTGATAAAATTGGGGCAAAAGTTGAAATTGGGGTTTTGACATCTATTAAAGATAAGTTGAGTGGCTTAGATGATTGTTTTGGAAATCACATTGGCGTTTATAGTGAGATTGAAAACCTGATCAAAAGTTTTGGAATAGAATACGAAAACAAATATCTTTTTCAGACTGATATGTATTTTTCAGATCAATTTGCATTGCCGGTCTTTTGGAAAAAAGAACTTAAAGAAACAATCAGTTTTCTAAATAAGATCTCTTTGAAAAATAATGATACTAATTTTGATAGGTTTAAAAAAGCATTTTATAATAGATTTGAAAGTGAGGAGATTCCATTATTATATGCTCTGGATACAGAAATTGGTATAGGGTATTTGCAAAATGCCAGTGCCAAAGGAGTGCATCCTTATTTAGATGATCTGGTAATTCCTGAAGAAAAAAGGAAGTCAGAGTTGAATGCCAAGTTCAACCCTGTTCAGGTTATTTTAAACAAAAAAGTTCAGGAAAGCATCCTAACAAATAGTTATGCGATTAAGCTTTCCGACCAAGATTTCGAGGGCTTTGATGAAAATTGGGGAGATTTACCAGACACTATCTCCTTCATGGCTGAAATAATAGTTGCTGAAGATCAGGAAAAATTATACATATCCAGTAGTGGAGGTGCGAGTGCAGCTAACTTGCTGGGCAGGTTTTGTTCAGAAAAATCGGATATAAAAAATTTAACGAAAGCAATTGCTGAAAAAGAATCAGAATTAAATAAGAATGTTATTCATGCAGAGATTATTCATTTGCCAGAAGCAAGGATAGGAAATGTGATTAGAAGACCATCTTTACGAGAATATGAAATTCCTTATCTGGCACAATCCACTTTACCTATAGAGAATCAGATTTTTATTGATGATTTATATATTTCTTTTAAGAATAATAGGATTGTCTTGCGTTCTAAAAAATTAAATAAAGAAGTTATGCCTTATCTGAGCAATGCACATAATTATTCTGCTCATTCTTTACCTGTTTATCATTTTTTATCCGATCTTAATGCCCAGGATCGTAGAGTTGGTATATATTTCAATTGGGGGGATTTAAAAAAAATCTATTATTTCCTTCCAAGAGTAGAGTACAAGAATAGCATTCTCTCTAAGGCCCAATGGCGTATTACGGATGAGCATATAATTGACGTGAGCCAGTTAATTAGTGATGAAGAATTGTTTTTACAGAGCTTAAAAGAGTGGAGAGAAATTCGAAAAATTCCTAACTGGATACGGTGGGTTAAGTCAGACAATACTTTGACTTTAAACCTGGATAATTACGAAATGGCCAAGCTTTTTGTACAAACAATAAAAAGCAAAAAATCAATATTCATTGAGGAGTTTTTATATGATGCTGATGATTTTAGTCATCAGTTTATATTTCCTCTTTATAGGAATCAATAGATGGAAACTGAAACTATAAGAAAATTTACTCCTGGTAATGAATGGATATACTTTAAAATCTATACCGGAATAAAAACAGCAGATTATATTTTAGATGAAGCAATCAAGCCTTTAGCTGATTATCTTCTACAAAGCAATATCATTTCAAAATGGTTTTTTATCAGATATCATGATCCTCAATCACATATACGGGTTAGATTTAAATTAAATAGTGCTGGAGGCTATGATGAAATTTTAAAAAAAATAAACAAAAGTCTAGAGGATTATACGGTGAGTGGAGAAATCTCTAATATTCTCATTGATACTTATAGTAGGGAGATTGAAAGGTACGGTGAACATACTATTGAAGACGCAGAAACCTTATTCTCTTTCAATAGTAGTTTAGTTTTGGATTGTTTATATATGGATGATGAAGAGAAAATTTTATTAAGTCTTTTTCATATTGATAAAACATTGGATATGCTTCATCTTTCTGTTGAGGAAAAACTTAGTTGGCTTAAAGACTATAATTATGCATTTAAGAAAGAATTTAATTCTGATAAAAGCCTCAATAGCCAGCTGGATAAAAAATACAGAGAAATTAAGCCTAGATTAATTGACTACTTTCTTTCAGATAATTATAGAACAATAAGAAATAGGATTGTTTATAGTATTACTAACAGTAGCCAAGTATTTGACAATATTAATCAATCCGTAGAGTTTAAGGGGCAAAGTTTTTTTCAAAGTATATTCCATATGAACATTAATAGACTTTTTGCTTCCGATCAAAGAATATTTGAAATGATTATATATGATTATTTACACAGATATTATAAAAGTATTCTTTTTACAAATAGACCAAATTAGTAATCTTTGTTGATTACGGTCGAATGTTAGTTAAAGCGTTTTGAAAGCCAGGTGTTTAGATTGATCTTTTGAAAGATTAATCTTCGGGTTATGAATTATTCTTATTTTTGTGATAAGAGGCTTTACTAATTTATTTCTATCAAAGATCACAAATATTATAAATATTATTAAAATGAAAATAAAACTGGTAATTATCGTATTGTTCTTTATCAATACCATGTCAGCACAAAAAATATACTTTTCAGCAAAGGCTGCAAATGATTCCTTAATTCTCGAAAAAAATATTTCAGATTTTGCTGCCAAGTCAGTTGGGAAATATGAAAAATCTAAAGGATTAGATTCTTTGGAAAAGCAACTGAAATTGGAAATTTTAGCAGGTCGTTTTAAAAACGCCGTTACAACTATTGGGAAATACAGAAATGTTTTTGCAAACAGTAAATATGCCTGTACCAGATTTGTTAACTATGAAATATATGCTTTAGCTAAAGATATTGAAAAAAATGAAAGAGCGGTTTTTCCAAAAGCACTGGAAAAAGCTTTTAATATTAAATATGCTGAGCTTCCTGAAAAATATTCATTCCGGGTGGCTGAAATCTTTAGTGAAGATATTCCATTACAGAGAACAAAATTGAAAAAAGGCTTGATGGCACTGAAGAATGATAGTATTGCGAATGCGGCAGCATTGGGGCTTGCTATGAGTTACCTGGATCTAAAGGTTTCTTCTCAAATTCAATCTAAAGTGACAGACCTTTTAATTTTAAAAGATAAAGAAAGATATACGATTGAGTCATTTAATTTAAAAACAAGCGGTGGGGGCAATGTTGAAATAACAATTATGCGTAGGAAAGGGAATGAAAAACCTTTGCCGGTTATTCTTACCAATAATATCTATGCCGGAAAATATGATTATGCTGTTGGAAAAAGAGCTGTAGCATACGATTATGTCGGAGTGGTTGTAAATACGCGTGGGAAGAGAAATAGTCCGGATGAAATAGAGCCTTTCGAGCATGAATCGCATGATCTTTATGATGTAGTCGACTGGATCAGTAAACAGCCGTGGTGTAACGGAAAAGTTGGGATGATTGGTGGTAGTTACTTAGGCTTCAGTCAGTGGGGAGCCGTGAAAAAACTACATCCAGCGCTAAAAACAATTGTACCTCAGGTTTCCGTAGGAATTGGAATTGATTATCCGATGACTAATAATGTATTTATGAGCTATATGCTGCAATGGATAGCATATGTCACTAACAACAAATTAACAGATGAATCTGATTTCCGGAATTTTGCAAAATGGGATTCTATTAATACAGCTTGGTATAAAAGCGGAAAGTCCTTTAGAGCTCTTAATTCTGTAAAAGGTATAAGAGATAAAATTTTTCAAAGATGGCTGGACCATCCAAGCTACGATAAATTTTGGAAAGATATGGTCCCTTACAAAGAAGATTTTTCAAAAATTAATATTCCTGTTCTTACCACAACGGGGTTTTATGATGACGATCAGCTTGGAGCGATGTACTATTTCCGGGAACATCTTAAATATAATAAAAATGCCAATCACTATGTTGTAATGGGGCCTTACGATCATGGAGGAGCTCAAAGTTATGGTGTAAATATATTAAGAGGATATAAAGTAGATCCTGTGGCTAGAATCAATATAAGCGATCTCGCTTTCTCTTGGTTTGATTATATTCTGAAAGACGGGATGAAACCTGAACTTTTAAAAGACAAGATAAATATTCAAATAATGGACACTAATGAGTGGCTCCATGTACCTGCCTTAGAAAAATCGCATAATAGTAAACTAAAGCTTTATTTCACAAAAAAAGAAAATGAACAATTGGTTTTGACTAAAGATAAACCTGGTGTATTGAATTCAACAAAACAAACAGTTGATTTTAAAAATAGAGACGATAAAGATGTATATTTTAAAGTAGGAAAAAGTGATAGTATAAAGATAAATAATTCTCTTGTTTATCAGACAGAGGTATTGGATAAAGATCTTATTATTAGTGGTGCATTTAATGCACAGATAAAAGCGGCTCTGAATAAAAAAGATATGGATATTACAATATCCTTAATCCAGATAAAGCCAGATAATAAAATATTCTTTTTATCCGACTTTCTTGGAAGGGCCAGCTACGCTGAAAACAGAGAAAAAAGACGTCTTCTTGAGCCTGGAAAAATTGAAACCATTCCGGTCGTAAATTCGATGTTTGTTAGTAAAAAAATACCTAAAGGAAGTAAATTGGTTGTAATTTTAGGAGTAAACAAGAATTCAGCATATCAGGTCAATTATGGTACTGGAAAGGATGTAAGTGAAGAAACAATTGATGATGCTACAGAACCATTGAATATTGAATGGTATAATGATAGTTATATAGAAATTCCAACTATCGAAAAGTAGAGTTATTTATATAAAAGTGATAAATTTTAAATTTTGTTTTATTGCTTTATTTAGTGAATTTTTTAATTATAATTCAATAATCTACATTTTTTTTTATTTAAAAGTAAAATTTGCTACAGGAAACATATATTTGGTGTAAACTCAAATAAACTTAAAAAATCATAAAGTTTTCATAAAGTTTTACAAATAAATAAAAATGTTTTTGTTTTTATAAATATTGTTGTACTTTTACATCGCCTTGAATGAGGGAACAAGTCAAGGTAATAAATTTTTTTTCATCATTTGTGTTTTTAGAATCGTATCGCCTGATACGATTCTTTTTTATTGTTCATAATTCAACAGTAAATCAATGAAATAGGAATAGGTTACGGAGCCTTCCTGTTGATTGCTTTGTAAAAATAAATTATTCGTAAAACCAAAGAAGTCATCAAGCCATCCCTGATGTTTTAAAATAAAGCTCTTTTCATATAAGCGATCCCTTTTCATCCCAGAAGAATAATTTTTTATTACTGCTTTTGCAAACGCAGGGTCTTCCTCTGCAATAAACCTTAAAAGACTTTTTAATGTAAAATATTCAGTGCTGTATCGCAAATCTGAATTTTTAGAGTTAATACCAACCAGATATCCGATGAAGTTGGCTTCTTGCTCTCTTGCGAATCCTAATTGATGGGAAGTTTCATGGGCTAGAGTAAATGGAATAAACGAAGAGGGAAGCTTGGAATTGTATTGTGCTTCTGCAGTAAATGGATTATAGTACCCTAGGATGCCTGTGAAATTCATTATATCCTTGAATAAACTCGGTTTGATTGAATTTACTGCCGTTACTTTTTTATCTGAAATGTACTGGGGAAGCATTAATTGCTGCGAAAGAATTTCTTTTTGAATGATTTTTGAATTACGGATCACAAAGATTCCGTTTTTATCCTCGGACACAAGTTGTCGGGTAGATTTACATTTTTCAAGATATATCAAAGCCAGCCTTCTGGCTTTTTCTATATTGGGTCTTTCCTGATTTCTTAATTTTTTAATAATCGGGGTCTGAAAATATAGCATTCCCCATGAAACCTGATAAGAAAAATAAAAGAGATTAATCAGTACTAAAAATTTTAGTAAGGAACTATTTCTCTTTTTCCTGTTGAAAAGCTGGAAAATAAGGTATAGACAGACAATGCCCAGTAGGACGTATAAAACATCTCCAAATGAGAAAGGGATCCATGAGAATATAATCTGATGAAATACCTTTTGTAGTTCAAAAAACTTTTCAAAAACAGAAATGAATAATTGTGATTTTGAAAACGCAAAAAACAAAAAGAATTGGGCAAGTAATATACCTGCCCAAAATCTTTTTTTCTTATATGTATGTATATTTTTAGTGTCCACTACCTTTTGAAATTTTGTCAAGATCAATTCCCTGAGATCTTAAGATTCCACTTACACGGATTGCATAGAATGCCAGATAAGCAAAGCAGATTACACCTACAATATAACTGAAATGAATAGAGGTGAGGTCGGCTACATAACCTTGAATAATACTTACTATTCCCCCTCCCATAATCATCATGATCAGGTATCCGGAACCTTGGTTTGTATGCTTACCAAGACCATTGATAGCCAAAGCGAAAATACAAGGCCAGAGTGTTGAACAGAATAATCCTACGCTTGTGAAGGCATATACTGAAACCATTCCTGTAGTAAACATTCCTATTAATAAAGCGGTAATTCCTGCGCAGGAAAATATAAGAAGCATCCTGGCTGGATTTCCCTTACTCAGAATGTCACAGATGATCATTGCTATGATAATAAACGCATAAACATAAAAATGATTGAGATCGTGTTTTGCGATTGCATTTACTAGTAAAAATACACCAAAAGCTAAATAAGGAGCTAGAAATCGTAAAATCTTTTTAAATCCGGCACTCAGATCAAAAGCTTCAACAGCACCGGTCCAACGACCAATCATTAGAGAAGCCCAATATAAAGATATGTAAGGAGCAACATCTTTTGTTGCAAAACCTAAATGTTTCTCCATATAAGCAGGTAAGTTACTCGCTGTAGAAACTTCTACACCCACGTAAACAAAAATAGCGATCATTCCAAGTACCAGCTGTGGATATTGAAAAGCTGATTTTCTATGTTCTCCCGGAACAGCGTCATCTGTGTCTTCTAAATTGGTTGGAGTAACTGCTGGAAGAGAGGAGAATTTAAGCATGATTGCAACTAAAACAAAGGCCACTCCTAATATTAAATAAGGCGTTTTTACACTTTCTATGCTCGCTTCTGTATTGGCAGCAGCGGCAGATCCGAAAATAGCAAAAGAAACAATCAGTGGTCCAATTGTAGTTCCCAGGTTATTGATTCCTCCTGCCATTGTTAACCTTTGTGATCCGGTTTCAGTAGGTCCTACCTCAATTGCCAATGGGTTGGCTACGATTTGTTGTAAAGAAAAACCTAATCCAACAATAAACAAACCTGATATCATCAGTGGGAACGATCCCAAATTGGCTGCTGGATAAAATAATAGGGTTCCAGCGGCAGAAATAAGAAGCCCGGCAATTAATCCATTTTTGTATCCGATTCTGTTAACCAGGTCTTGCTTAATACCTTTAGAAATAACCATATAAATTAAAGAACCGACAGTATAGGCGACATAAAAACAGATCTGCACCAGCATACTTTCGGTTTGACTTAAGTTAAAAGCTTTTTGGAAGACTGGGATCAAAATATCATTACTTGCTGCAACAAATCCCCAGAAAAAAAATACAGTGACTAATGGGATAAACTGTCCCCAATTAGTTTGTTTAGAATAATTCGACATGTTTGTTAAAGATTTCTTAATAACAAATATAATTATTTCTTTTAAATAGAGCGTTCTAGCAAGGTTTTTTTTATTTCGTTAAAAGCTTGCGTTTTCATATCCTTTTGAGATGCCGAAGGCTCCATAATATCATTGAAATAAACCTTTACTTTACCGGGGTGGCCTTTAGAATTATCGAAGGGAAACATTTCTTTCAAGCCAATAAAAGTAAAGACTGCTATCGGAGACTGATGTTTTGTAGATAAGGTAAAAGGTCCGTCTTTGAATTCGTCCAGAAGAATAGACGTGTCGTCAGGCACACCGCCTTCCGGAAAAATAACAATACTATTTCCCTCTTCCATTTTTTCAGCACATCTTCTATAAACATCTGCACGGCTTCTGGCACTACTTCGGTCTACCATAACGCAGATCCTTTTATAGATGGTGCCGAAAATAGGAATTTTCACTAACTCCTTTTTTCCTACATAACAAAGAGGGTGATGTGGAAATAGAATGCATGGAAGCATAATATCCATTATAGAGGTATGGTTGGAAATAACTACATATTGTTTTTTTCTGTCAATCTTTTTATCCGTAAGATTAATCAGCTCATAGCGAAGCCCCATACCATAAAACATTCCGTAACACCAAAAGCGGATAAACTGATAGGCATATCTGTAGTGTTTTTTGCTAAAGGATAAAATATAAACAGGTATTCCAAAAATGATCGTTAAAAAAAAGGCTAATATCAGAAGCCAGAATCTCCACAAATAATTTAAAATCTTTACCACAAACTAACCATTAAAAATTACTTTCTTCTTGACAGAATAATTAAGAATTGAAACCAATAAAATCGCAGCGATCTTACTCAGAATTTCTGGACTCAAGGTATAAAAAATTAAATTGATATTATCTTTAAATACAAAGCTGTAAAATATTTGAAAGAAACTAAGGCTGAGTAGTGTTGAAATAAAAGAGATAATCATAAAATAGGCAAATTCTTTTCTTTTTGAATGTTTTCCTCTTTCAAAAACAAACCAGATGCTTAAAAAATAATTGCTGATAATTCCGCAGCAGGTAGAAAAAATATTACTCAATGGATAATGGATTCCATGAAAATTTGTTTCCGAATGCAAAAATTGAGGAAGATATGTGCTGAAGATCTTAAAACTTCCTATCTCCATAACAGCACTGAGTCCTCCTGCTATTATGAAGAACAATATTTGTTTCTGACGTAGTATTAATTCTCTCATCGAATTTATCTGATGTGCAAATTTATAACTATATGTTAAACAGTAAAAAAAGATGTTAAATATTTTTTTTAAATCAAAAATAGTTCTAAATTTAATTTCAGAAGTAAATAAAAAGTACCTGATAATAAATTCATTTTCAGCCAGTTGTGTTGATGGTTTTTTCTATCTTGTAATGCCCGATTGAAAGCATTCTCCACAAATTTATAACCCAATTTATAACAATATTTGTATGAAAAGTCAAAACAAATACAGAAAATTCCAGCTCCAACAGAAAAATATTGAAGCTCTTGAGAAGGAGAATTCCCGTTTCAGGAGAGTATATTCTGAATATGAAAATATGTCTGATGAGCTTTGGAGTCTTGAAAACTCCAAGGGTGAACAGGTGCCAGATGATTTTATCAATGCGATGATGTTACAGGCTTCTTATCTGGAAGATGAAATTCAGGACTGGCTGATACAGTTCAATGAAAAAAAAGATGATATAAAACATTAGTTATACCAGTCACGTTGTGGCTTCTTTGTGAAGCTATTTAGAGATAAAATTCATAATTTAGCATCCTTAAACTAAAATGTAATATATGGTTGCTATTGTTGATGGCGGTTCTACCAAATGTGATTGGGTAATTTTAGATGACTTTAAAAAGGTCTTTATGAAGACGGAGACTATTGGTTTTAATCCCAATAATATTGCCGCAGAACTTATTGTACCCGAAATTGAAAAAAACATCAACCTTAGTGCTGTTAAAAACTCGATAACAAAGGTTTTTTTCTATGGTTCAGGATGTGGTATCCCTGAAAACTGTGCGACTATCGAAAGAGAATTGGGTAAATTTTTTACTAAAGCTGATGTTTTAGCAAAAGAAGACCTGATGGCTGCTGCGTATGCCGCTTATACTGGAAAGCCTGCTATTGTTTGCATTCTGGGAACGGGATCCAATTCTTGTTACTTTGACGGAGAAAATCTAAAAATAAAGCTTCCGTCTCTGGGATTTCTTATTGGAGATGAAGGTAGCGGAAGTGCTATTGGGAAACAATTGGTACGTCGCTTTTTCATGCAGAAACTTCCTCAGGACCTACATATAGAATTTGAGGAAATCTATCAGTTAACAATTGAGGAGGCATTAAAAAATATGTACCATACCTCAAGGCCAAATGCTTATTTGGCTAATTTCAATAAATTCGTTGTAGAACGGAAGGATCACCCATACTTTCAAAAAATGGTTTTCGAGGAGATGAGAAATTTCTTTGAATACCAGGTTCTTCCTTATGAAGAATCCAAGGATGCCGAAATTAACTTTATCGGATCTATTGCTTATTATTATGAAGATATTCTTCGCTCTGCAGCTGCAGAACTTAATTTAAACATTGGTAATATTGTACAAAAACCGATTGAAAGTTTAGTAAATTACCATATTAAATATATACTATAAAAAAATACACTCTATGTCAAATAAAATCCATCGCGACGAAAAGAACTTTAATCAAGCCGCATTAGATTACCACAAAGCTGAACCCAAAGGGAAGATCGAGGTGATCCCTTCCAAACCCCACTCTTCTCAAAGAGATTTGTCTTTGGCATATTCTCCTGGAGTGGCTGTTCCTTGTATGGAGATTCACGAAAAGCCGGAGACTGTTTATGATTATACCGGAAAAGGTAATCTTGTAGCTGTAATTTCTAATGGTACAGCTGTTTTAGGATTAGGTGACATTGGACCGGAAGCATCGAAGCCTGTAATGGAAGGAAAAGGGCTGTTATTTAAAATTTTTGCTGATATAAATGTTTTTGATATTGAGATCAATGAGAAAGATCCTGATAAATTTATTCAGATTGTAAAAGGGATTGCTCCAACTTTTGGAGGAATTAACCTTGAAGATATAAAAGCTCCTGAAGCATTCTATATTGAACAGAGATTAAAGGAAGAATTGGATATTCCGTTGATGCATGATGACCAACATGGGACGGCTATTATCTCTGCTGCTGCACTGATTAATTCTTTACAGATTGCCAATAAGAATATTGAGGACGTAAAAATGGTGGTAAATGGTGCCGGTGCTGCGGCTATTGCCTGCACCAAACTGTATATTTCATTAGGCCTCAGGAAAGAAAATGTTTTAATGTGCGACAGTAAGGGAGTTATCAATCATAAGAGAGAAAACCTGACTCCTGAAAAACTAGATTTTATCGCTCAGACGGATATTGAGAGTTTGGAAGATGCTGTAAAAGGATCTGATGTCTTTGTCGGGTTATCTAAAGGAAATGTAATGACCCCGGAAATGCTCAACAGTATGAATGAAAATCCTATTGTTTTTGCATTGGCAAATCCTGATCCGGAGATTGCTTATGACATTGCTATTGAAACACGTAAGGATGTAATTATGGCAACCGGTAGAAGTGATTTTCCTAATCAGGTTAATAACGTACTTGGTTTTCCTTACATCTTCCGTGGTGCACTTGATGTACAGGCGAAAGGAATTAATGAAGAAATGAAGCTTGCAGCTGTTCATGCAATTGCAGATTTGGCAAAAGAACCAGTTCCTGAAGCTGTTATTTTGGCTTATAATCTTCAAAACCTTCAGTTCGGTAGAGAGTATTTTATTCCAAAACCATTTGATAACAGGTTAATTACCAGGGTTTCCAGTGCTGTGGCAAAAGCAGCTATCGAAAGTGGAGTTGCTGGTAGAGTTATTTCTGATTTTGAAGAGTATGAACATCAGCTTCTTGATAGAATGGGAAGAGATGAAAAATTGGTAAGGATGATGCAAAGCCGTGCGAAATCCAATCCAAAAAGGGTGACCTTAGGAAATGCAGAAGAATACAACGTATTGAAGGCGGCTCAGATTCTTTATGAAGAAGGAATTGCTTATCCAAGTTTGTTGGGCGAAAAGAAATACATCAAGGAGCAAATGGAACGTTACGGAATTAATCTGGATGTACCGATTATTGATCCGAATGATGACGATCAGGAAGAAAACAGGAAAAAATATAGAGAAACGCTTTGGAAACTTCGTCAAAGAAAAGGAATGAATGAATACAAGGCTAAAAGGTTTGTGCGTCAAAGGGATTACTTTGGTCCTTTAATGTTGAAGCATGGCGATACAGATGCGCTGATTGTAGGTTTTTCTAAAAATTATGCATCCGTTTTACGTCCTGTTTTAGAGATTATTGAAAAAGAAAAAGGAGTAGATAAAGTGGCAGCAATGATGATGATCCTTTCTGAAAAGAAACCGATTTTCTTTGCTGATACATCTATTAATAATAATCCTACTTCGGAAGATCTTGTAAATATTGCAAGAATGGCGGAGATTACTATTAAATCTTTTGCTATTGAACCAAGAATTGCAATGCTTGGATTCGAGAATTTTGCAGCGATCTCTGAAACTTCTAAAAAAGTTGCAAAAGCAGTAAGTATTTTACATGAAAAGTATCCTAAAATGATTGTAGATGGTGAAATTCAACCTGATTTTGCTATGAATGCGGATCACCTTAGTGATTATCCATTTTCAAAATTAGGAGAAACTCCGGCAAATACATTTATATTTCCTAATCTCGAAAGTGCTAATTTATCATACAAAATTATCAGGGGGATGAAAGTTGCTCAGGTGATTGGACCTATTCTTATGGGATTAAAACAACCTGTGCATGTTTTACAAATGCGTTCAAGTGTAGATGAAATTGTAAATCTTGCAACAGTGGCAGTTCTTGATGCCCAGAGAAGAGAAGCTAAAAAATAATTTCTTAAAAAAAATCTTCGATTTAAATATTTAAAAACTCCAAATTTTGGAGTTTTTTGTTTTTCAACCAAATGGTTGAGTATCACCTCAAAAATTAAGTTAAAAATCATTCGTGCGTGAAATGAAAACATTAATTAGTTTAAATTACTATATTTGGGAGTTTTAAAAATTAATAATGATATTTTCTTTACAAGGCATTGTTCAAGAACTTACGCCAACTTATGCTGTAATCAACGTTAATGGAGTTGGTTATTATACAGGTATTAGTTTAATGACCTCGCAAACTCTTACTCTTAATAAAGAGACTTTTTTATTCATCCAGCAAATCATTCGTGAAGATGCTCATTTGTTGTTTGGCTTTAACAGTCGTTTAGAAAAAGAGATGTTTAATTTGTTAATAAGTGTTAATGGTGTAGGAGCGGTTTCAGCACTTATTTTACTATCTACTTTAAGCCTTGATGAGATTGCCACAGCTATACTTTCGAGAAACAGTGCCCTCATTCAAAAAGCCAAGGGTATTGGCGCTAAAACAGCAGAAAGAATCATTGTGGATTTGAAAGATAAAGTCCAAAAATTCAATGGTCTTGAGGAAAATATTTCTACACAGGTGAATAATAAAATCAAGGAAGAATCGTTATCTGCATTAGAAGTTTTAGGAATTCCTAAACGCATGAGCGAAAAAATCGCCGACCGCATGATGAAACAAAATCCAAGCATTTCGGTAGAAGAATTGGTAAAACAAATTTTAAAAAACCTTTAACATTTGGTGGCAAATAATAAGTATCTCAATATATTTTTGTTCCTGTCGTTCTTATGTATGTCAGTAACTACCTTTGCACAGGTAAGACGTGACACTGCAATTATAAAGAAGGACTATGAACTGGCTGATCCTACTCAATTTGAAGCCTTTTACGATATAAAAACCGGAATGTATTATGTATATCCGAAAATAGGAAATACAGTAACCGGACCGCCGACTGCAATGTCACCTCAGGAATACAAGGAATTCATGATGGCAAGCCAGACCAAGGCTTATTACAAAGATAAATCGGATAAATATAATCTACTCTTCAGAAAAGATAAAAGCGATGCACAGAGAAGAGGATTAATTCCGGCATTAACTATCCGAAATAAACTTTTTGAAACAATTTTCGGAAGCAATAAAATAGAAATTATCCCTACAGGATTTGCTTCCTTTGACTTTGCAGGATTGTATCAAAAGATTGATAACCCTTTAATCTTACCACAAAACAGAACCAGTTTTACCTTTGATATCAATCAGAGAATTCAGCTCGGTTTACTGGGTAAAGTAGGAGAAAATTTGCAGCTGAAGGCTAACTATGATACTCAAAGTGGTTTTGCATTTGAAAACAGGATGAATTTAGTCTGGCAGTCTAAAGGAAGCTGGAAAGACCTGCAGACTAAAGGGCTTGGAGATGTGAATTCACCCGGAGCAGGTTCAGAAGACAGGATCATTAAAAGGGTGGAATTTGGTAATGTAAATATGCCGCTTTCTACCAGTTTAATCAGGGGTTCCCAATCGTTATTCGGGGTGAAGACTGAGTTTCAATTAGGGAAAACTTTTGGAACAGTAGTCTTATCTCAACAGCAGGGAGAAGCAAGAAATATAGTTGTACAGGGTGGAGGTGCTGTAAACACCTTTAAAATAGACGCAATTGATTATGAAGATAATCAGCACTTCTTTTTAAGTCATTATTTCCTGGATAATTATGATAATGCCTTGGCTAATTATCCGCAGATCAACTCCAGAGTTAATATTACAAGGCTTGAAGTATATGTTTTAGATCAGGGCAACAGTAATCTGGCGGCTCAAAAGAGCATTGTTGGTATCAGGGACCTGGGAGATATGGGTGGATCACTACCAGACAACCCTAATAATAATCTTTACCAGACAGTTTCCACCACAATGGGACCTATACCACGTGATGCAGGTGTAAACTATGCAGACCTGATACAGGGACAATCACTGCCTGTTGCAACCGGAGGTACAGAGACTTATAATAATAATGTTCATTATATTTTTAATAAAAAAGCGAGAAGGCTAAATGCCAGTGAATATACATTACAGCCACAGCTAGGATATATCTCGCTAAATCAAAAATTGAATGATAATCAGATTTTAGCGGTATCTTATTCATATACGGATGGAACAAATAAAGTATATAAAGTTGGGGAATTTTCTGAAGAAAGTCCTGTACTGATTACAAAAGTCCTGAGATCAACGAAAATTGATGTTTCGTCTCCGATGTGGCCTCTGATGATGAAGAATATTTATGCTTTAGACGCAGGACAGATAAGCCAGGATGGATTTATATTGAATGTTCTTTATAGAGATGCCCAGACAGGAGGTAAGGTTAATTATCTTCCTAACACAAGTGTTAAAGACACTAATTTATTGAAACTCTTAAACTGGGACCGTTTGAATATGAACGGCGATATACAAAATAATAGTGGTGGAGGAACAGGTGACGGCCTTTTTGATTTTGTCAATGGAATAACCATAAGACCAGAAACAGGAAAGATCATCTTTACGAAAACACAGCCGTTCGGAAGCTATATGAGCAATGTACTTGGAAGTAGTGATCCTACCTATGTGCAAACAGATATTTATAACCAGCAAAAACAATTTGCAACCTATGTTCCTAAACGATACACTTTAGAAGGACGTTACAAAGGAACTGCAGGACAGGGAATTTCTTTGGGAGCGGTCAATGTGCCACAAGGTTCCGTAAAAGTTTCTGCGAATGGAGTACAGTTAACGGAAGGGATTGATTATACCGTAGATTATATGCTGGGAACAGTTACAATTATCAATGAGAATGTAAAACAATCTGGTCAGGCAATTAACATCTCACTGGAAAACCAGTTAACTTTCAATACGCAGAGAAAAAGATTTTTAGGATTAAATTTAGAAAGAAGATTTAATGAGAATTTTATCTTAGGAGCAACTGTTGTCAATTATTCTGAGTCTCCGCTCACTCAAAAGGTAAATTATGGACAAGAGGCAGTAAATAACACTATGGCCGGCATCAATTTGATGTACAACAATCAGGTTCCATTCCTGACAAGATTGACCAATAAAATTCCGATGGTAAAGACTGAAGCTCCATCTAATTTAAACTTTAAAATGGAAGGTGCTTATTTGCTTCCTGGATTGAATAAGGGGACAAATGATCAGTCTTATATTGATGATTTTGAGCAGACAACATCCAAAATATCATTAAAAGAACCAGCTGCGTGGAGTTTAGCCTCAAAACCCGAAAAATCAGGAGGAGTATTTCAGGGAGCAGGGGCAGGTAATGACATTACTAATGGATATGGAAGAGGACTCTTATCCTGGTATACAATTGATCCGAGATTTTGGGGAATTGGAGGAAGGGCTCCCGCAGGAATTACACCTCAGTCCGTATCTAATCATGCTTCTAGACGAGTACAATACTCAGAGATCTACAATAACAGGGATTTTGTAGCTGGTGAACAGACCTTTTTAAATACTATGGATATCTCTTATTATCCAGCAGAAAAAGGGCCTTATAATGTAAACCCTAATAATGAATCTACACAACAGAGATGGGCAGGTATGATGAGACCCATTACGGTTTCCAATTTTACGAACTCAAATATTGAGTATGTAGAATTCTGGATGATGGATCCGTACGCAGATGGAAACACTTTAGGAAACGATTTAAATAATCCACCAAAGATTTTATTGCAATTAGGTAATGTGTCTGAAGATATTTTAAAGGATGGGTATATGCAATATGAAAATGGATTACCGACACCATCCACACCTTCTGTAACAACAAGCTCAAACTGGGGAATTCAGCCAAAGCAACCACCTATCCTTTATGCCTTTTCAAGTGAAGGACAAGAGAGAACAGCGCAGGATGCCGGATATGATGGTTTGACTTCGGATCAGGAAGCCATGAGGTTCGGAAACACATTCACCAATCCAGTGACAAACCTTGCTGACCCTGCAGTAGATGATTTTGTGTTTTATCTATCAGCAAAATTTACAGGAACGCAGGCTTCATCTTTGGTTCAGAGATACAAATATTTCAGAGGACCAGAAGGAAACTCACAAAGCAATTCACTCGAGGTAGCATCTCAGACTCCTGATGCTGAAGATATTAATAAAGATTATAACCTGGATCAAAGTGAAAACTATAACGAATACCAGATTAAACTGGACCAGCAAAGTTTAGTTTTAGGACAAAATAATATTGTTGATATGAAAACTGTTCAGGCACAGTTTCAAAATGGGCAGACCGCTCCGGTGAAATGGTACTTATTCAGGATTCCTGTTTCTTCATATGTAATGGATGCTGGGGATCATGATCCGGGAGTTTTAAATAATGTACGATTTGCAAGAATGTTATTGACCGGATTTGATAAGACTTCCACACTGAGATTTGGAACCTTTGATTTAGTAAGATCAGACTGGAGAAAATATCCTAAAAATACTGCAGTGTCAATAGCTGATGGCGATACGAATCCAATAACAGAAGAAGGAACAGTGAATGTCCCTGATCCGCAAAATTTAGAAATTGGAAGTGTAAATATTGAGGAAAATGCTTTAAATCAACCTCCTTATGTTTTGCCTCCAGGAATAGATAGGCAAATTCTTAGTGGTAATGCGGGAGTACAAAGGCAAAATGAAAGTTCTTTATATTTAAGGGCAAATCAGCTACCAAAAAGTGAATCAAGGGGAGTATTTAAAAATACAACCTTGGACATGAGAAGATATAAGAAATTAAAACTTTTTGTGCATGCCGAAGATCCTTTAAGAAGAGAAGAGGGCATGGATCCTAAAACTAAATTTTTTATTCGTTTTGGAAGTGATGCAGCAGATAATTATTATGAGTACGAAGCTTCCTTGAAAATAACACCTAAAACAGCAACTACGCCAATGGAAATTTGGCCAATGGAGAATGAAGTTAATTTAGAAATTCAAAACTTTGTAGATGCTAAAATAAGGAGGGATAAGAGTTCTCCAAATAATATTTCAAAAAGAATTAGGGATGCGGTTTTTGGTGAGGCGGACAATTTAAAGAATATTTATATTAAGGGACGACCAAGCTTAGGTAATATTACAACTATAGTTATCGGAATTAGAAATGGGATTGATAGAGATGCGCCTGGAGGACCTATTGATAGAATATTATGGGTAAATGAAATCCGACTTTCTGAAATAGATAATCAGGGAGGATATGCAGGAAATGCAAGTTTAAATTTTAACCTTGGAGATTTTGCGGTTGTTAATACAAGTGCATCTTATACATCTGTCGGATTTGGGAATATAGATTCTAAACCGGCAGAAAGAAATCAGTCTACTCAATCAGCATTCAGTATTAATACGGCGGTAAACCTAGATAAGTTCCTACCTGAAAAAACCGGGGTTAAAATTCCGGTTAATTATTCCTACTCACAAACCATCGAAGATCCAAAGTACAACCCTTTAGATACAGACGTTGAGTTTAAAAAGGCGCCAAATAGAGAGCAATTGAAAAAAGTGGCAAGAACGTATACCCAACAGAGAAGTTTAGGAGTTGTCAATATGCATAAAGAACGTGTAAATCCTAATAAGAAGCCTAAATTCTATGATGTAGAAAACCTATCCGTTACGGCTGTTTATAATGATGATTTCTTCAGGGATATTTATACAAAGAAAAACTACAGGCAGTATCTCCGAGGGTATATAGATTATAATTATACTTTTAAACCTTGGGTTATTAAGCCGTTCAATAAAATGATCAGTGATACGGCTAAGTCTACTAAATACCTGAGATGGATCAAAGAGTTTAATTTAAATCCTATACCTACAAGATTCTCTTTCAGAACGGAAATTGACAGGAATTATAATGAACTTGAATTCAGAAGTGTAGATGCTATAATCAATGGTAACTTCAATGATGAGTCTCAGGCGATAAGAAACAGGAACTTTTATTTTGGATGGCAATATGGTTTAGGGTTTAATTTTACCAAGTCCTTAAAACTGGAAATCAACTCTGCAACAAGAACATTGAACGATAATGTAGATGTAAACACAATGGATAATTCTTCCATTTTTGGAAATGTATTCAGATCGGGAAGACCCGTCTTGTATAACCACAGGGTACAATTGAATTATAAACTTCCGTTCCAATATTTACCATATCTGGATTTTATTGACGCAGAGTTAGGCTATGGATTTACTTATAACTGGAATGCCAGATCTACAGCTCTATTATATGATTCACAAGGAAGTTTAGGATCTATAGGTCAGAATACTAATGTCATTCAAGCAACTGCAACTGCAGATTTTCCAAAGTTCTTTAGCCAGTTTAAATATTTCAAAAATATCACGACCAAACTTTCAAAACGTAAACAGGAAATTGATTCTTTGAATAATGTTTATACACAGCAATGGGAAAAGAAAAGATATAAGTTTAAAAACTATAAATTTAAAAATCGACTGACTGTTTTACAAAGTGCCGCATTTTTACTTACGTCTTTCAAACAGTTAGATGTGAATTATTCAGAAAATAACGGAACTGTGCTACCCGGTTTACTTTCCGCGCCAAACTGGTATGGATATGGACAGACATTAGGTGGACCTACTATTGGCTTTTTATTGGGTTCACAGGCTGACATAAGAAGAACAGTTATTGAAAATGGCTGGGTGAGTACAAGAGACTTAATGACAGACCCATATGTACGAATGTCAACAAGGGAATTGCGGGCTAATTTACAGGTTGTACCAATGAATGATTTGAGAATTGATGTAAGTGTATTGCATAATTACAATAGAAATTTTTCGCAATCTGGCTTCAATTATGTGGATCCATCAACGGGCAGAGCTAATCCTAATTTTACTTTCGCTAATGATCTAATTACTTATTCAAACTCTGTAGTACTTTTGAAAACTTCTTTCAAAGATGGTGCAGCGGTATATCAATCGATCAGACAGAATGCCAGAGCCATTTCTCAGCAAATAGGGGATATCTCTACGATAGGAAACGATGGATTTACTAAAGGATATGGTATTGCAAACGCGTATGTTTTAATTCCCGCATTCAGAGCAGCTGTTGAAGGAAAATCACCTAAAGGAATTGGCGACGCCAAAAAAGCGGGCTTGCCTATACCAAACTGGAAAGTTACTTATTCTGGTTTAAGAAATGTACCAATCATCAATGGGCAATTCTCTAAGTTTGATATTTTACATAGTTATAATGCTACCTATACTGCGACAGGAATACAGTCAAGTATTGATTATTTCAATGCAATTTCAACAGGTGGTAGTCTATTAGATGTCAATAATAACTATATTAATCCATTTACTTTCTCTCAGGTAGGATATGTTGAGTCGTTCTCTCCACTGATCGGGGTTGACGTAACGATGAGGAACAACATGCAGTTCGGTATCCAATATAATAGGAATAGAATGCTATTATTAGGATTGGTAAACCAAACCCTTACGGAAGATGCCAATACAGAATATGTCGTTCGATTGGGGTATATTATTCGTAATTTCCGATTGGGAGTAAATGATACCAGAAAGAGAGGTAAAGGAAAGGGAAGTGATCTTAATATCAGGGGAGACTTCTCATTAAGAGATAGCAGAACCAGTATTACCAATATCCTATTGGATGATTCTCAGATTACTGGAGGACAGAGATTAATGAATATAAAGCTTTCAGCGGACTATAATGTTTCTGAGAACTTAAATTTAAGAGTCTTCTATGAACAAATGACTTCTAAATATAAAATCTCTACAGCGTTCCCGTTATCTACAGTTAGAGCTGGCTTGTCTGCGACATTTACATTTGGGGACCCCGGAGGCTTTTAAATAGAATAACAAATAAATTACGTTAAAATCATCCCTTTACTAAAGGGATGATTTTTTTATTAAATAGGTGATGCTTTTATTTTGAAAGACCTTTTTGTTTAGTAAATAATGAGTAGATTTTAATTGAGTATATAGCTTGCTGATACATTATAGTTTTATTATTTTTAATTAGTAAAAAAACATTTCAAATAAACAAACATACTTTTTTTGAACCTTATATAATTTTGAATAAATTTGTAGAATAATAAAAATCAAAAAATGAACACACCATCGGAATTAAAGTACACTAAAGATCACGAGTGGATCAAGATTGAAGGAAACGTAGCTACTATTGGTATTACAGATTTTGCTCAGGGAGAGTTGGGTGACATCGTATATGTTGATATCGATACAGTTGATGATGATCTTGATAATGGAGCTGTTTTTGGAAGTGTTGAAGCTGTAAAAACTGTTTCTGATCTATTCTTGCCTATCGCAGGAAAAGTTACGGAATTCAATTCAGAGCTGGAAGCTCAGCCGGAGTTGTTGAATACGGATCCTTATGGTGACGGATGGATCATTAAATTAGAGATCGCTGATGGTGCTGATCAGTCTGGATTACTCACTGCAGAAGAATATCAGGCTATCATTGGATAGGATTTCAAAAATATTTAGTAAGATATTGCCCATTTATTGGGCATTTCTTACTTATATGCTTCTCAAGCCCGGAGAAGAGAACCATGAATATTGGTTTATGTTCAATGGGATCGATAAAGTTTTACACGTCAGCATTTTTGCAATGCTTGGATTTTGCTTTATTGCTGCGTTTCCTAAAATTAAGTTTTCGTATTTTTTTCAGATCATCCTTATATATGCCTTCCTTACAGAGATCCTTCAGGAGGAAATGGGATTGGGAAGATCCATGGAAACTTTAGATATAGTAGCCGATGTTGTCGGATGCTTACTAGGATACTATATATATAAGATGCTTGTCAAGCGTTTTTTTTGATCATACAATTGAAATGACAGATTAAGCTGTTTTTTAATTTTTCTTTGGAGCAAATCCCGCTATCCACTCATACTCCTCGTTCCTTGCTTTCTTTCAGATCCCTTCCTTACTGCGGGGTAACCGTTACTATCGGGGCTAGAATGTCAGACCTTTTATAAGATATAGCATATTTGTTCAACTGTTTTTCTTGTGATAGTTGATTATAACAAGGATCATTGTTCATTAATTATAGCAACTGAAATGCATACCCTTCTTTTCATGGTATATTTATTCACTTGTTATTTTCATTGAGTTTTTAACCTTTACAGCCGGAAAATTCCATTCCATGATTGCAGTTGAAATCTTATTTCATATTGTGGATAACTATATTTTTGTTTTAAACCATTTGATACCAGCTGCTTAAGCATTTGTTTTTCCACAATGCTTAATTTAAATATAAAATGATTTGGATTGTTTGATGAATAAGGTGTACTTTTGCCCCACTGAAAATGAGAGATAGTAGGTAGCGCAGAAGAGGGTAATTATAAACGAAAGATTTAAAAAAAATAAATAATAATTTATTTTGAAAATTGAGAAAAGTTTGTATCTTTGCAGTCCCAATTAAGGGAGCGCGGAGTAAAATTGAGATAAGTGTTAGAGAGGGATTAAGGTTACAGAAAAAACTTTAAAATTTTCTTCAAAAACATTTGGTCAGTTCAAAAACATTAATTACTTTTGCACTCGCAAATCTAAAGCAATAACGACAGAGAAAAAGCTTCAGAGAAAAGCGGAAGAAAAGAGATCATTGAAATACAATATAACAACCAAGTAAGGAAAAACTAAAGCGTCAAAACTTTGAGTGAGTCAGACAAACATACAATGGAGAGTTTGATCCTGGCTCAGGATGAACGCTAGCGGGAGGCCTAACACATGCAAGCCGAGCGGTATAGATCTTTCGGGATCTAGAGAGCGGCGCACGGGTGCGGAACACGTGTGCAACCTACCTTTATCAGGGGGATAGCCTTTCGAAAGGAAGATTAATACCCCATAATATATTTGATGGCATCATTAGATATTGAAAACTCCGGTGGATAGAGATGGGCACGCGCAAGATTAGATAGTTGGTGAGGTAACGGCTCACCAAGTCAATGATCTTTAGGGGGCCTGAGAGGGTGATCCCCCACACTGGTACTGAGACACGGACCAGACTCCTACGGGAGGCAGCAGTGAGGAATATTGGACAATGGGTGAGAGCCTGATCCAGCCATCCCGCGTGAAGGATGACGGCCCTATGGGTTGTAAACTTCTTTTGTATAGGGATAAACCTACCCTCGTGAGGGTAGCTGAAGGTACTATACGAATAAGCACCGGCTAACTCCGTGCCAGCAGCCGCGGTAATACGGAGGGTGCAAGCGTTATCCGGATTTATTGGGTTTAAAGGGTCCGTAGGCGGACTCGTAAGTCAGTGGTGAAATCTCATAGCTTAACTATGAAACTGCCATTGATACTGCGGGTCTTGAGTAAGGTAGAGGTAGCTGGAATAAGTAGTGTAGCGGTGAAATGCATAGATATTACTTAGAACACCAATTGCGAAGGCAGGTTACCATGTCTTAACTGACGCTGATGGACGAAAGCGTGGGGAGCGAACAGGATTAGATACCCTGGTAGTCCACGCCGTAAACGATGCTAACTCGTTTTTGGGTTTTCGGATTCAGAGACTAAGCGAAAGTGATAAGTTAGCCACCTGGGGAGTACGAACGCAAGTTTGAAACTCAAAGGAATTGACGGGGGCCCGCACAAGCGGTGGATTATGTGGTTTAATTCGATGATACGCGAGGAACCTTACCAAGGCTTAAATGGGAAATGACAGGCTTAGAAATAGGCTTTTCTTCGGACATTTTTCAAGGTGCTGCATGGTTGTCGTCAGCTCGTGCCGTGAGGTGTTAGGTTAAGTCCTGCAACGAGCGCAACCCCTGTCACTAGTTGCCATCATTCAGTTGGGGACTCTAGTGAGACTGCCTACGCAAGTAGAGAGGAAGGTGGGGATGACGTCAAATCATCACGGCCCTTACGCCTTGGGCCACACACGTAATACAATGGCCAGTACAGAGGGCTGCTACCAGGCGACTGGATGCTAATCTCGAAAGCTGGTCTCAGTTCGGATTGGAGTCTGCAACTCGACTCTATGAAGCTGGAATCGCTAGTAATCGCGCATCAGCCATGGCGCGGTGAATACGTTCCCGGGCCTTGTACACACCGCCCGTCAAGCCATGGAAGTCTGGGGTACCTGAAGTCGGTGACCGTAACAGGAGCTGCCTAGGGTAAAACAGGTAACTAGGGCTAAGTCGTAACAAGGTAGCCGTACCGGAAGGTGCGGCTGGAACATCTCATTTTAGAGCGTTGAAGAACGTTAAACAAAATAAAGGTACTTAAGTGTACCATGTACTTACTTAAAGAGAAGCTTTAGTTTTTTATTTGGTTGATATATAAAAAAATACAACACCCACTAGAAATTAGTAAAGGGAAGAGAGACAAGAGGAAAGATAGAAGAAGAAAGACCATGTAAGTCTGATATCTGGGATCTTGAATCTGCAAGTCTAACAAGACAGTCTCGTAGCTCAGCTGGTTAGAGCGCTACACTGATAATGTAGAGGTCGGCAGTTCGAGCCTGCCCGAGACTACTAATTATAAGACGGGAAGAGATCAGATATAAGACATGAGACATTAAGTCTGAGATCTAGGATCTGATATCTGAAGTCTACTAGAGGGGAATTAGCTCAGCTGGCTAGAGCGCCTGCCTTGCACGCAGGAGGTCAAGGGTTCGACTCCCTTATTCTCCACAGTTTGTATATGTAAAAAAGAAGCATGTAAACCTCATGACGAGAGCCGTCATTGATACATGAATACGTTTTACATTAATACAGAAGAAATAAAGATCATTGACATTAACGGTAAAGACATCACAAAGAGAAAACCGAGCACTTATAAGTGCTTGAGTAACCTAAAAATAGGAAAGAAATCGTTAAGGGCGTATGGCGGATGCCTAGGCTTTCAGAGGCGACGAAGGACGTGGTAAGCTGCGAAAAGCTGCGGGGATTGGCACACACGAATTGATCCGCAGATGTCCGAATGGGGCAACCCAATACATTGAAGATGTATTACCTCGTAAGAGGAGCAAACCCGGAGAACTGAAACATCTAAGTACCCGGAGGAAAAGAAATCGAAGAGATTCCGTAAGTAGTGGCGAGCGAAAGCGGATTAGCCCAAAAGTCTTTATATATTTAGAAGAACGTACTGGAAAGTGCGGCCATAGACGGTGATAGCCCGGTATTCGAAAGGTATATATAGATGATAAATGAGTAGGGCGGGACACGTGAAATCCTGTCTGAATATGGGGGGACCATCCTCCAAGGCTAAATACTCCTGAAAGACCGATAGTGAACAAGTACTGTGAAGGAAAGGTGAAAAGCACTTCGAATAGAAGGGTGAAATAGAACCTGAAACCGTACGCCTACAAGCGGTCGGAGCCCACAAGTTGGGTGACGGCGTGCCTTTTGCATAATGAGCCTACGAGTTAATTTTACTAGCGAGGTTAAGGACTTCAGGTCCGGAGCCGGAGCGAAAGCGAGTCTGAATAGGGCGGATAGTTAGTAGGATTAGACGCGAAACCTTGTGATCTACCCATGGGCAGGTTGAAGCTCTGGTAACACAGAGTGGAGGACCGAACCGGTTGACGTTGAAAAGTCTTCGGATGACCTGTGGGTAGGGGTGAAAGGCCAATCAAACTGGGAGATAGCTCGTACTCCCCGAAATGCATTTAGGTGCAGCGTTGATTATAAGTTTATTAGAGGTAGAGCTACTGATTGGATGCGGGGGTTTCACCGCCTACCAATTCCTGACAAACTCCGAATGCTAATAAATGTTGATCAGCAGTGAGGGCATGGGTGCTAAGGTCCATGTCCGAGAGGGAAAGAACCCAGACCAACAGCTAAGGTCCCCAAATATATGTTAAGTTGAAGCAACGCGGTTGGACTGCATTGACAGCTAGGATGTTGGCTTGGAAGCAGCCATTCATTTAAAGAGTGCGTAACAGCTCACTAGTCGAGCGGTCCGGCATGGATAATAATCGGGCATAAACATATTACCGAAGCTATGGATTTGTACATTGTACATCTGGTAGGGGAGCATTCTGTTTGCGCCGAAGCAGTATCGTGAGGTATTGTGGAGCGGACAGAAAAGAAAATGTAGGCATAAGTAACGATAAAGGGGGCGAGAAACCCCCTCACCGAAAGACTAAGGTTTCCTCAGCCATGCTAATCAGCTGAGGGTTAGTCGGGACCTAACGCGAACCCGAAAGGGGTAGTGGATGGACAATGGGTTAATATTCCCATACTTGCTCACACTAAAAAGGGGACGGAGTGCCGTACCTGCTGGAGACTGACGGAATAGTCAAGGCCTAGCCTTCGGGCGAAGCTGCTGCAGGGAAAGTGCTTCCAAGAAAAGCCGAAGTGAAGCAACCCGTACCAAAACCGACACAGGTAGTCGAGGAGAGAATCCTAAGGTGCTCGAGTGAGTCGTGGCTAAGGAACTAGGCAAAATAGTCTCGTAACTTCGGAAGAAGAGACGCCATCAGCAATGGTGGCCGCAGTGAAGAGGCCCAGGCGACTGTTTATCAAAAACACAGGACTCTGCTAAATCGAAAGATGCTGTATAGGGTCTGACACCTGCCCGGTGCTGGAAGGTTAAGGAAGGGCGTTAGCGTAAGCGAAGCGTTTGACTGAAGCCCCAGTAAACGGCGGCCGTAACTATAACGGTCCTAAGGTAGCGAAATTCCTTGTCGGGTAAGTTCCGACCTGCACGAATGGTGTAACGATCTGGGCACTGTCTCAGCCACGAGCTCGGTGAAATTGTAGTATCGGTGAAGATGCCGATTACCCGCAATGGGACGAAAAGACCCTGTGAACCTTTACTATAACTTCGTATTGACTTTGAGTAAGTAATGTGTAGGATAGGTGGGAGACTATGAAGCAGGCACGCTAGTGTTTGTGGAGTCAACGTTGAAATACCACCCTTTACTTACTTGGAGCCTAACTTCCTTTAGGAAGGACATTGCGTGGTGGGTAGTTTGACTGGGGTGGTCGCCTCCAAAAGAGTAACGGAGGCTTTCAAAGGTACCCTCAGCACGCTTGGTAACCGTGCGTAGAGTGTAATGGCATAAGGGTGCTTGACTGTGAGACCTACAAGTCGATCAGGTGCGAAAGCAGGACATAGTGATCCGGTGGTTCCGTATGGAAGGGCCATCGCTCATAGGATAAAAGGTACTCCGGGGATAACAGGCTAGTCTCCCCCAAGAGCTCACATCGACGGGGAGGTTCGGCACCTCGATGTCGGCTCGTCACATCCTGGGGCTGGAGAAGGTCCCAAGGGTTGGGCTGTTCGCCCATTAAAGTGGCACGCGAGCTGGGTTCAGAACGTCGTGAGACAGTTCGGTCTCTATCTATTGCGGGCGTTAGATGTTTGAGAGGGCTTGATTCTAGTACGAGAGGACCGAATTGAACAAACCTCTGGTGTATCAGTTGTACCGCCAGGTGCACCGCTGAGTAGCTATGTTTGGAAGAGATAAGCACTGAAAGCATATAAGTGCGAAACTCGCCTCAAGATGAGACATCTTTTAAGGGTCGTGGGAGATGACCACGTTGATAGGCTACAGGTGTAAAGTTGGTAACAGCATAGCCGAGTAGTACTAATTACCCGTAGATTTATAGCCTATAGGTTACACTAATTCAAGTCTTATAAGTGCAATACTGGTTTTGCCTTTGTGATGAAATTTACCGATAAAACAGATGTCAGATACAAGACATCAGATAACAGACTTTATAATAGGTCTGAAATCTGAAATCTAGCCTCTGATATCTTATATACCTTCTTTAGGGTGGTTTTAGCGGTGGGGCTCACCTGTTCCCATTCCGAACACAGAAGTTAAGCCCACCAGCGCCGATGGTACTGCGACAAGCGGGAGAGTAGGTCGCCGCCAGTTTTTATTAAAAGTCTCATACATGAATTTGTATGAGACTTTTTTGTTTTATAACTATATCTATACACATCTATACCTACCATACCATAGGAATAAAAGATAAATGATCATTGATGAATGATAAATGGCTATTAATAAGCGATAAGAAATAAATGATGGATGATAAATGATAAAAGATCATCCATCAATTATCAATCATCAACTATCAATCATTATTGATTAACAGACAACTATCAATTAATAGCACTCATTTATCATTCATAGTTAGTAGGACTTTGTATTTTATTCCTCTTCCAACAACAACAACAACAACAACAACAACAACAACAACAACTACTACTACTACTACTACTACTACTACTTTAGGCTCTTTATTCTTTTACAAGCTTTCATCAATAGAGGTGGTCTTTAGCCCTTCAGTAATAGCCTCCAAAATCCTAGTGGGTTTAGCCAACTTAAAAACGTTCCATTTTTAATTTTCAACTTTTAGGTTTTAATCGCCAATCATCAATAATATCTTAATCAATTATAAATTATTCCATATTGTTATTGCATGCACGGCTTAATGAATTATATGCCTGGAAGAATGACCTTATCCGGAATAAAGATATCCCAGTATATTGCAATTGATGAAAAGCTTTCCTTTAGGAACAGGATCTAAATCCTAGGAAATTTAAACTCCAGATTTTATCCTGCCATCCCAAGCAATACAAGATATAATATGATCTATACTTTAATACCGGGCATAATGATATGGATTACGAATATCAATATAATAGGAGGGATCATATAAAGATTTTATCTTCTACCTTTACCAGTAATAAGTATGCTGATTTATTATACAGCTATCTATTATGTGCGAAATAAGAGGAGGAAATTTAAATAAAGAATAAAGAATAAAGAATAAAGAATAAAGAATAAAGAATAAAGAATAAAGAATAAAGAATAAAGAATAAAGAGATACTTATTGATCTTATAAAATGCTACATCATATTTTTTGTTGTGTTCAAACCGAATTTATTGCAGTCTTTTTTTAGTCAGATATTTTTTTCTTTACTCTTCAGCACTTCATTTTCCATTTTTCTCCTTACTTTTCCCTTTCTACTTCTTGTTTTTCCTGTCTCAACCCTCCATTTTTCCATAGAAAACCCTTCATTTTATAGCTTTTATTTTTTCCCTTGTTATAGCAGTTTTCTCCTATGTTTTTGCTTTTATCATTCTAAACCCAGGAAAAAGCATTGAAATTTTTGAAGTTGCTTATCAGTGAGTTAAGATCAAATATGAACTAAATATGAATTTAAGTATAAAATGATTTGGATTATGTGATGAATAAGGTGTACTTTTGCCCCACTGAAAACGAGAGATAGTAGGTAGCGCAGAAGAGAGTAATTATAAACGAAGATTTAAAAAAATAAATAATAATTTATTTTGAAAATTGAGAAAAGTTTGTATCTTTGCAGTCCCAATTAAGGGAGCGCGGAGTAAAATTGAGATAAGTGTTAGAGAGGGATTAAGGTTACAGAAAAAACTTTAAAATTTTCTTCAAAAACATTTGGTCAGTTCAGAAACATTAATTACTTTTGCACTCGCAAATCTAAAGCAAAAACGACAGAAAAAAAGCTTTAGAGAAAAGCGGAAGAAGAGAGATCATTGAAATACAATATAACAACCAAGTAAGGAAAAACTAAAGCGTCAAAACTTTGAGTGAGTCAGACAAACATACAATGGAGAGTTTGATCCTGGCTCAGGATGAACGCTAGCGGGAGGCCTAACACATGCAAGCCGAGCGGTATAGATCTTTCGGGATCTAGAGAGCGGCGCACGGGTGCGGAACACGTGTGCAACCTACCTTTATCAGGGGGATAGCCTTTCGAAAGGAAGATTAATACCCCATAATATATTTGATGGCATCATTAGATATTGAAAACTCCGGTGGATAGAGATGGGCACGCGCAAGATTAGATAGTTGGTGAGGTAACGGCTCACCAAGTCAATGATCTTTAGGGGGCCTGAGAGGGTGATCCCCCACACTGGTACTGAGACACGGACCAGACTCCTACGGGAGGCAGCAGTGAGGAATATTGGACAATGGGTGAGAGCCTGATCCAGCCATCCCGCGTGAAGGATGACGGCCCTATGGGTTGTAAACTTCTTTTGTATAGGGATAAACCTACCCTCGTGAGGGTAGCTGAAGGTACTATACGAATAAGCACCGGCTAACTCCGTGCCAGCAGCCGCGGTAATACGGAGGGTGCAAGCGTTATCCGGATTTATTGGGTTTAAAGGGTCCGTAGGCGGACTCGTAAGTCAGTGGTGAAATCTCATAGCTTAACTATGAAACTGCCATTGATACTGCGGGTCTTGAGTAAGGTAGAGGTAGCTGGAATAAGTAGTGTAGCGGTGAAATGCATAGATATTACTTAGAACACCAATTGCGAAGGCAGGTTACCATGTCTTAACTGACGCTGATGGACGAAAGCGTGGGGAGCGAACAGGATTAGATACCCTGGTAGTCCACGCCGTAAACGATGCTAACTCGTTTTTGGGTTTTCGGATTCAGAGACTAAGCGAAAGTGATAAGTTAGCCACCTGGGGAGTACGAACGCAAGTTTGAAACTCAAAGGAATTGACGGGGGCCCGCACAAGCGGTGGATTATGTGGTTTAATTCGATGATACGCGAGGAACCTTACCAAGGCTTAAATGGGAAATGACAGGCTTAGAAATAGGCTTTTCTTCGGACATTTTTCAAGGTGCTGCATGGTTGTCGTCAGCTCGTGCCGTGAGGTGTTAGGTTAAGTCCTGCAACGAGCGCAACCCCTGTCACTAGTTGCCATCATTCAGTTGGGGACTCTAGTGAGACTGCCTACGCAAGTAGAGAGGAAGGTGGGGATGACGTCAAATCATCACGGCCCTTACGCCTTGGGCCACACACGTAATACAATGGCCAGTACAGAGGGCTGCTACCAGGCGACTGGATGCTAATCTCGAAAGCTGGTCTCAGTTCGGATTGGAGTCTGCAACTCGACTCTATGAAGCTGGAATCGCTAGTAATCGCGCATCAGCCATGGCGCGGTGAATACGTTCCCGGGCCTTGTACACACCGCCCGTCAAGCCATGGAAGTCTGGGGTACCTGAAGTCGGTGACCGTAACAGGAGCTGCCTAGGGTAAAACAGGTAACTAGGGCTAAGTCGTAACAAGGTAGCCGTACCGGAAGGTGCGGCTGGAACATCTCATTTTAGAGCGTTGAAGAACGTTAAACAAAATAAAGGTACTTAAGTGTACCATGTACTTACTTAAAGAGAAGCTTTAGTTTTTTATTTGGTTGATATATAAAAAAATACAACACCCACTAGAAATTAGTAAAGGGAAGAGAGACAAGAGGAAAGATAGAAGAAGAAAGACCATGTAAGTCTGATATCTGGGATCTTGAATCTGCAAGTCTAACAAGACAGTCTCGTAGCTCAGCTGGTTAGAGCGCTACACTGATAATGTAGAGGTCGGCAGTTCGAGCCTGCCCGAGACTACTAATTATAAGACGGGAAGAGATCAGATATAAGACATGAGACATTAAGTCTGAGATCTAGGATCTGATATCTGAAGTCTACTAGAGGGGAATTAGCTCAGCTGGCTAGAGCGCCTGCCTTGCACGCAGGAGGTCAAGGGTTCGACTCCCTTATTCTCCACAGTTTGTATATGTAAAAAAGAAGCATGTAAACCTCATGACGAGAGCCGTCATTGATACATGAATACGTTTTACATTAATACAGAAGAAATAAAGATCATTGACATTAACGGTAAAGACATCACAAAGAGAAAACCGAGCACTTATAAGTGCTTGAGTAACCTAAAAATAGGAAAGAAATCGTTAAGGGCGTATGGCGGATGCCTAGGCTTTCAGAGGCGACGAAGGACGTGGTAAGCTGCGAAAAGCTGCGGGGATTGGCACACACGAATTGATCCGCAGATGTCCGAATGGGGCAACCCAATACATTGAAGATGTATTACCTCGTAAGAGGAGCAAACCCGGAGAACTGAAACATCTAAGTACCCGGAGGAAAAGAAATCGAAGAGATTCCGTAAGTAGTGGCGAGCGAAAGCGGATTAGCCCAAAAGTCTTTATATATTTAGAAGAACGTACTGGAAAGTGCGGCCATAGACAGTGATAGCCCGGTATTCGAAAGGTATATATAGATGATAAATGAGTAGGGCGGGACACGTGAAATCCTGTCTGAATATGGGGGGACCATCCTCCAAGGCTAAATACTCCTGAAAGACCGATAGTGAACAAGTACTGTGAAGGAAAGGTGAAAAGCACTTCGAATAGAAGGGTGAAATAGAACCTGAAACCGTACGCCTACAAGCGGTCGGAGCCCACAAGTTGGGTGACGGCGTGCCTTTTGCATAATGAGCCTACGAGTTAATTTTACTAGCGAGGTTAAGGACTTCAGGTCCGGAGCCGGAGCGAAAGCGAGTCTGAATAGGGCGGATAGTTAGTAGGATTAGACGCGAAACCTTGTGATCTACCCATGGGCAGGTTGAAGCTCTGGTAACACAGAGTGGAGGACCGAACCGGTTGACGTTGAAAAGTCTTCGGATGACCTGTGGGTAGGGGTGAAAGGCCAATCAAACTGGGAGATAGCTCGTACTCCCCGAAATGCATTTAGGTGCAGCGTTGATTATAAGTTTATTAGAGGTAGAGCTACTGATTGGATGCGGGGGTTTCACCGCCTACCAATTCCTGACAAACTCCGAATGCTAATAAATGTTGATCAGCAGTGAGGGCATGGGTGCTAAGGTCCATGTCCGAGAGGGAAAGAACCCAGACCAACAGCTAAGGTCCCCAAATATATGTTAAGTTGAAGCAACGCGGTTGGACTGCATTGACAGCTAGGATGTTGGCTTGGAAGCAGCCATTCATTTAAAGAGTGCGTAACAGCTCACTAGTCGAGCGGTCCGGCATGGATAATAATCGGGCATAAACATATTACCGAAGCTATGGATTTGTACATTGTACATCTGGTAGGGGAGCATTCTGTTTGCGCCGAAGCAGTATCGTGAGGTATTGTGGAGCGGACAGAAAAGAAAATGTAGGCATAAGTAACGATAAAGGGGGCGAGAAACCCCCTCACCGAAAGACTAAGGTTTCCTCAGCCATGCTAATCAGCTGAGGGTTAGTCGGGACCTAACGCGAACCCGAAAGGGGTAGTGGATGGACAATGGGTTAATATTCCCATACTTGCTCACACTAAAAAGGGGACGGAGTGCCGTACCTGCTGGAGACTGACGGAATAGTCAAGGCCTAGCCTTCGGGCGAAGCTGCTGCAGGGAAAGTGCTTCCAAGAAAAGCCGAAGTGAAGCAACCCGTACCAAAACCGACACAGGTAGTCGAGGAGAGAATCCTAAGGTGCTCGAGTGAGTCGTGGCTAAGGAACTAGGCAAAATAGTCTCGTAACTTCGGAAGAAGAGACGCCATCAGCAATGGTGGCCGCAGTGAAGAGGCCCAGGCGACTGTTTATCAAAAACACAGGACTCTGCTAAATCGAAAGATGCTGTATAGGGTCTGACACCTGCCCGGTGCTGGAAGGTTAAGGAAGGGCGTTAGCGTAAGCGAAGCGTTTGACTGAAGCCCCAGTAAACGGCGGCCGTAACTATAACGGTCCTAAGGTAGCGAAATTCCTTGTCGGGTAAGTTCCGACCTGCACGAATGGTGTAACGATCTGGGCACTGTCTCAGCCACGAGCTCGGTGAAATTGTAGTATCGGTGAAGATGCCGATTACCCGCAATGGGACGAAAAGACCCTGTGAACCTTTACTATAACTTCGTATTGACTTTGAGTAAGTAATGTGTAGGATAGGTGGGAGACTATGAAGCAGGCACGCTAGTGTTTGTGGAGTCAACGTTGAAATACCACCCTTTACTTACTTGGAGCCTAACTTCCTTTAGGAAGGACATTGCGTGGTGGGTAGTTTGACTGGGGTGGTCGCCTCCAAAAGAGTAACGGAGGCTTTCAAAGGTACCCTCAGCACGCTTGGTAACCGTGCGTAGAGTGTAATGGCATAAGGGTGCTTGACTGTGAGACCTACAAGTCGATCAGGTGCGAAAGCAGGACATAGTGATCCGGTGGTTCCGTATGGAAGGGCCATCGCTCATAGGATAAAAGGTACTCCGGGGATAACAGGCTAGTCTCCCCCAAGAGCTCACATCGACGGGGAGGTTCGGCACCTCGATGTCGGCTCGTCACATCCTGGGGCTGGAGAAGGTCCCAAGGGTTGGGCTGTTCGCCCATTAAAGTGGCACGCGAGCTGGGTTCAGAACGTCGTGAGACAGTTCGGTCTCTATCTATTGCGGGCGTTAGATGTTTGAGAGGGCTTGATTCTAGTACGAGAGGACCGAATTGAACAAACCTCTGGTGTATCAGTTGTACCGCCAGGTGCACCGCTGAGTAGCTATGTTTGGAAGAGATAAGCACTGAAAGCATATAAGTGCGAAACTCGCCTCAAGATGAGACATCTTTTAAGGGTCGTGGGAGATGACCACGTTGATAGGCTACAGGTGTAAAGTTGGTAACAGCATAGCCGAGTAGTACTAATTACCCGTAGATTTATAGCCTATAGGTTACACTAATTCAAGTCTTATAAGTGCAATACTGGTTTTGCCTTTGTGATGAAATTTACCGATAAAACAGATGTCAGATACAAGACATCAGATAACAGACTTTATAATAGGTCTGAAATCTGAAATCTAGCCTCTGATATCTTATATACCTTCTTTAGGGTGGTTTTAGCGGTGGGGCTCACCTGTTCCCATTCCGAACACAGAAGTTAAGCCCACCAGCGCCGATGGTACTGCGACAAGCGGGAGAGTAGGTCGCCGCCAGTTTTTATTAAAAGTCTCATACATGAATTTGTATGAGACTTTTTTGTTTTATAACTATATCTATACACATCTATACCTACCATACCATAGGAATAAATGATAAACGATAAGGGTCAGTGATCATTTATCATTGATGAATGATAAATGATAAAAGATCATTCATCAAATATCAATCATCAATCATTCTTTATCAGTTATCAATGATAGCCAAGCCACTAAATACAAAAAGCCCTACTTTTTCAAATAGGGCAATAAATATATATTGAAAATTGTATCATCATCAAACTTGTATTACTCCCAAATTAAATTTCTCTGTTATAGGGGAATGATTAGCAGCTTCAATACCCATAGAGATCCATTTTCTGGTATCTGTAGGATTAATGATAGCATCAGTCCATAATCTGGCTGCAGCATAGGTAGATTCGGTTTGTTTTTGATATCTTTTGGATATGCTATCTAAAATTTCATTATGCTCTTCTTCACTGATTTCTTTTCCTTGTTTTTTTAATGTTGATTCCTGGATTTGAGCTAAAACTTTTGCAGCCTGAGCTCCCCCCATTACAGCAAGATCAGCCCATGGCCATGCAACAATGAGTCGCGGATCATATGCTTTTCCACACATTGCATAATTTCCCGCTCCATATGAGTTTCCGGTAATCACAGTAAATTTAGGAACTACAGAGTTGGCTACTGCGTTTACCATTTTTGCCCCGTCTTTAATAATCCCTCCATGCTCTGATTTGGATCCTACCATAAATCCTGTAACATCCTGTAAAAAGATCAAAGGAATTTTTCTCTGATTACAATTAGCGATAAATCTCGTTGCCTTATCTGCAGAGTCGGAATAAATAACTCCTCCAAACTGCATTTCTCCTTTACCACTCTTTACTAATTTTCTTTGATTCGCAACAATTCCTACGGACCAGCCATCTATTCTTGCCGTAGCACAAATAATAGTTTTTCCGTAATCCGGCTTATATTCTTCAAATTCGGAATTATCTACCATACATTTAATAATATCTAATGTATCATATTGCTCAGCTCTTGAAGCTGGCATTATCCCAAAAATGTTTTCAGGATTCTCTTTCGGTGGAAAACTTTCAATTCTGTCAAAACCTGCTTTTTCAGTACTTCCAATAGATTTCATGATATTCTTAATCCTGTCTAAAGCATCTTTATCATCTTTTGCTTTATAATCTGTAACTCCTGAAATAGAACAGTGCGTAGTTGCTCCGCCCAGAGTTTCATTATCGATACTTTCACCAATGGCAGCTTTTACGAGATAGCTTCCTGCGAGGAAGATAGATCCTGTTTTATCAACGATCATTGCCTCATCACTCATAATGGGTAAATAAGCACCTCCGGCCACACAGCTACCCATAACAGCAGAAATCTGTATAATTCCCATAGAACTCATTTTGGCATTGTTTCTGAAAATTCTTCCAAAATGTTCTTTATCAGGAAATATCTCATCTTGCATAGGCAAATAAACACCTGCTGAATCTACAAGGTAAATAATGGGAAGTTTATTCTCCATAGCAATTTCCTGCGCTCTGAGATTTTTCTTTCCGGTAATTGGAAACCAGGCACCTGCTTTTACAGAAGCGTCATTCGCTACAACAAGGCATTGTCTACCCGAAACATAACCAATGACAACCACTACACCTCCTCCGGGACAGCCTCCATGTTCCTCATACATCTCATAACCTGCAAATGCTCCCACTTCTATGGAATCTGAATCTTTATCGAGAAGATAATCAATTCTTTCTCTTGCAGTCATTTTTCCTTCTTCACGTAACTTTTGAAGTTTTTTCTCTCCACCTCCTTTTTTTATTTCGGCAAGTAAACGATTTATTTCGGATAATTTTAATCTGTTTTGATCTTCTCGTTTGTTGAATTCGATATCCATAAAATTATAATTTTTTACGCCTAAAGATACTATTTTTAAAGAGAATATAAATTTTATTAAAACACGTGTTTAATAGTTTGGTTTACAGAAAATTGTGAAATATTTAACAAGAAATTATTTTTAATTAATTGATATTTTTTCTAACTTTACGTAAGAGTATTGAGGAGTATTATTGCTCTTTAATTACTCTGTTCCTAGTTTATTTTTTTAATAGTTTATTATTTGAAAGCCCCGAAAGTTGTCCAAATTTTCGGGGTTTTTTGTATCTGTATTTTGCGGTTAGATATATTAAGATTTTTTTGATCTTCTCATCATTAAATATGATTCTTCATGAAGTTTAGTAAATGAAAATGGGAGTTTATTATAATAATATCTGTTTTTCTTATTCAAATCTATTTTTTATGAAAGGAATTGGAAATGCTATTTGTAAATTTGCATTTTAAAAATTTAAAGGTAGGTTATGCATAAATTAGCACTTTTCAGATTGCATTTAATAATTTTTTTATGGGGATTCACTGCAATCTTGGGGAAACTGATTCATGCCAATGCTCAGATTCTGGTTTTCTACAGAATGCTATTTGCCGCGATATTCCTATATGCTTACATAAGAATTTATAAAAAGGAGAGTATAAAAGTCTCAAAGAAAATATTTTTCCAATTGGCGGCGATTGGTACTGCAATGGCGGCTCATTGGTTTTGTTTTTTTTATTCCATTAAAGTTTCGAATGTTTCTATTGCATTAAGCTGTTTATCATTATCTACTCTTTTTGCGTCAATATTAGAACCTGTCATTTTTAAAAGAAAAATAGATATTTCGGAAGTTATCATGGGAATTGTTATCGTGGCTTGTATCCTGCTGATTTTTAAAACAGAGTTTCAATATAAGGAAGGGATACTTTTTGGTGTCTTGTGTGCTATTTTTGGGACGATATTTTCCGTTTTCAATGGTAAGATGTTTGGAAAAACAAGTTCAGGGAATATTATTTTTTATGAAATATTCTGTGGATGGTCAGTTTTATTGATATTTTATTTATTTTCAGGGCAAATTTTTCAAATGAATGAAATAAACTACAGGGATTTGGCGTTAATATGCTTGTTAGCAAGTGTTTTTACTGCTTTTCCAATGTTGGAATCAGTGAATCTGATGAAGTATATTTCTCCTTTTACACTTATTTTAACAGTTAATTTAGAGCCAGTTTACGGAATTATACTAGCTTTTTTTATCTTTGGCGAATCGGAGCATATGAGCCCTATATTTTATATAGCATCATTGGTGATGATATTAGCAATTATCGCTAATGGGCTGATAAAAGCCAGAAAACAAAAAAAAACTAATTAAGCATCAAATTTATATGATGAAAAAATATCTACTATTCCTATTTTCTTTAGCATTTGGATTTTTTCAATCTCAGATCATTAGAAAATATTCCAATGAATTTTTAAATATAGGTGCAGGAGCAAGAGGCCTGGCGATGGGTGGAGCGGTTATTTCCAATCAGGATGACGTTTATTCTCCTATGTGGAATCCAGCAGGTCTGATGTCTATCGAAAGAGACTGGCAAGGGGCTGCCATGCACGCCGAATACTTTGAATCTATAGCAAAATATGATTATCTGGCCTATGCTAAAGTGATGGAAGAGGGAGTTTTCGGAGTCTCAGTAGTGAGATTGGGGGTAGATAATATTCTGAATACGACTCAAATGATCGATTCTGAGGGAAATATTGACTATGACAAAATCACCAAGTTTTCACAGTCAGATTATGCTGCTATTCTGTCCTATGCATTTCATCCTGGCGGTAACACAAAATTGGATGTGGGTGTTAATGCCAAGATTGTTTACAGGAATGTAGGGAAATTTGCGAGCGGATATGGATTTGGTTTTGATGTAGGGGCAATTTATAAAGCTGATAATGGATGGAAATTTGGGGGAATGCTTCGTGACGCTACCACCACCGTTAACTTTTGGAGCATCAATCAGAAGGAGTTATCTACAGTTGTGAATGGAGAAGAGTTTAACCCTGCTCCAAAAGATAAAATGGAGCTTACTATGCCTAAACTTAATGTAGGAGCAAGTAAAATGTTTGAAATCAACAGCAGCGTTTATGTTTTACCGGAAGCCGGAATCAATGTGGATTTCGCTAAAACAGCAGCTTTAATTTCCACAGATTTTGCCAGTATAACCCCATATGCAGGAGCGGAATTGGGATATCAGAAAATGATTTTTGTACGTTTGGGAGTGAATCGTTTTCAGTCTATCACGGATATTGAAGATCTGAAAAGAAAGGTTTCTTTTCAGCCGAGTGCAGGTTTGGGAATCAGATACCGAGGACTTACCCTTGACTATGCTATTACTAATTCAGGAATTGGAGGATCGAATTTTTATTCCAACTTCTTTTCACTTAAATTAGATATGGGAACATTTAGAAATGATTAAAAAATAAAATATGAAAAAGGGATTATTTGCTATATTGACAGTTTGTTCGATACTTGCTTTCGGACAAAAAGTATCTGATTATAAGTATATTTCTATACCTGAAAAATTCAGCACTTTTAAAGAAAGTTTCGATTTGGATATTGCTTTGGCGAAAGCTTTAAAAGGTAAAAAATATGTTGTTCTTCAGGGAAGCCGGGAGCAATGGCCTGCTGAAGCTAAAGAAAATCCTTGTAATATTGTAAATGCCGATGTCATTGATGATAGCGGGTTCTTAAGAAATAAAGTGATCGTTCAGTTTAAAGACTGTCATGATAAGGTATTACTAACCGGTAAAGGAGCATCAAATATTAAAGATTATAAAGAGGGATTTCAGGATGCATTAAAACAAACTTTTGTTTCTATTCCTGTTTCTTATCCAACGATAATAGCTGCTCCGGCTGAAACGAAGACCAATGAGCAGGTGCAGGTTGCTTCAATTCAGGATAACACTAATACAGCTTCATCAACAGGAAGTTCTGTAAACAAATATAGTAACGGAGCAGTAACCCTACAGAAAATTCAGATTGATAACAGTCAGTTTATACTTGTGAAATCGGATAGCTCTGTTCCTTATGCAACTTTTAAGGAAACAACAAAAAGAGAGGTGTTCAGAGTGAAGCTTGCAAATGGAGATAATACTATCGGTTATTATGAAAATGGAAATATTGTAATAGAGATTCCTACCGGAAATGGTAGTTATTCTAAAGATGTTTATGCAGGTAAATAAGAAAATGTAAAAACTTCAGAGGTTTTTAGGAAACTAAATACAATAAGCAACCCCTTACCAAAATAACAATAGGTAAGGGGTTATTTATTAAACCATAAAAAAAACTAAGAATTAAGGCATCAGAACCGTATCTATTACATGGATAACGCCATTAGACTGATTAACATCTGCTATGGTAATTTTTGCACTGTTCCCTTTCGCATCTTTTACATAAAGGTCTTTGCCTTTTGTCCAGAAAGTAACATCTTCTCCTTCCACCGTTTTCATCATACTTTTTCCATTTTCTGCTTTTACAGCGGCCCAGATTTCCTTAGCATTAAACTTTCCGGCTAGTACATGATATGTCAGAATTTTAGTAAGCATTTCTTTATTCTCCGGCTTAACCAGGTTTTCAACTGTTCCTTTTGGAAGTTTAGCAAATGCCGCATCTGTAGGCGCCAGTACAGTAAATGGACCAGCTCCTTGTAGGGTTTCCACTAATCCGGCAGCTTTTACTGCTGCTACCAGTGTTTTGTGATCCTTGGAATTAACAGCGTTTTCAATGATATTTTTGGATGGATACATAGCGGCTCCACCTACCATTACTGTTTTTTCTTTCATCGTTTGTGCAGTTACCGTTCCGCTAAATGCGAATGATAATACAACCATTCCGAATACTGCGATTTTTGATCTTGTGTTCATTTCTTTGATTTTTTTAATTAAATAGTATTTGATTTCTTGTTATGATCATTTACGACATTCATCTTGTTTTAGATTTAAAGATTTTTATTTTTTTAGTCGGAAATAAAAATCCAAACAAACAGAACTAGTGAAAAAATATGGATCTGTAGGAATTGATTTTAATATACCTTTCATATTCTTGTAATTGTTAATTTCATATACGATGTAAAAGAACTTTTAGATTTTTGTTATTATATGTTTTATTTTATTACATTTGAATCGAAAAATATTCGCTATTAAAACAAACTATTCGGAGGAAGAACTTATCGTTTTATTGAAGGATAAAAACGAAGCTGGTTTTCATTATTTGTATGACCATTATTCCGGTGCACTATATGGTGTAGTACTTCGAATCGTACAATCAAAAGAATATACTGAAGAAATTATTCAGGATGTTTTTGTTAAAATCTGGAATTCTATCCAACAGTATGACACCAGTAAAGGAAGATTCTATACGTGGATGATCAATATTGCAAGAAATACAGCGATCGATTATCTAAAATCTAAAAGTTTTCAAAACGAATTAAAAAACCAACCAATTCCGGATTTCGTATATAACAGTGCTGAACTTTCTACCACAAACAATACCTCTGATTTTATTGGCTTTAATAATGTGCTTGAAAGTTTGGAAACTGATAAACAGGAACTTATTGATCTGGCTTATTATCAGGGATACACACAGAATGAAATATCTGATAAATTGAAAATACCCCTGGGTACGGTAAAAACGAAGATGCGGAATGCATTAATAAAATTAAAGGATTTGTTAAAAGATTATCAATAAATTGAACACTAAGGAATACATATCATCCGGAATTATAGAATCTTATATTCTAGGACTTGCTTCTCCCGAGGAGGCAGGTATTTTGGAGTGTGTGATGAAAAATAATGCTGAAGTAAAAGCTGCTTTTGATGAAGCACAAAAAGTACTAGAGGATCTGGCAACTGCTCAGGCTGTTGCCCCACCTAATGAGTTAAAATCTAAGATTTGGGAAAAGATTCAAAAAGAACAAACTTTTGAAAAAATTACACCTGCAGCGCAGCCAACGCAGCCTTTCGGAGATGTAACAAATAGATCGAAAGAAATTGCAAATACAAAAAATAACATCTGGAAAACTTATGCAATCGCAGCTTCGGTCTTATTTTTAGTAAGCCTTACCGGAAATTTGTTTTGGATGAATAATCAGTCTGAAAGCAAAAAAGAGATCGCAAAATTGGAAACTGAAAAACAATCTAAAGATGCGGCTCTGCAAAAGATGAATGAAAAATGGACGATGATATCCAGCCCTGATATGCAAATGGTTATGCTAAAAGGAGTGGAAAAACATGCAGATTCCAAGGCAATGGTATTTTGGGACAAAAAGACCAAAGAGGTCTATCTGAACGCAGAGGCTTTGCCTAAAGCTCCGGAAGGAATGCAATATCAATTATGGGCCATTGCAGACGGTAAACCCATAAGTGCAGGAATGTATACGGAAGAAAAAGATAGTAAAATTGCTCTTTCTAACATACCGAAAGCGCAGGCATTTGCTATCACCCTTGAAAAAGCGGGTGGAAGTGATGTGCCAACTATGGAAAATATGTACGTAATGGGAGGTGTATAAATACCTTCTGATCAAAAATAAAAGCGCTCTTTTGTAATGTAACAAAAGAGCGCTTTTATTTTTAAATTTTGTTAGTCGTTAAAATACTCCCAAATAACCTTGGCTTTACTTTTACCCAATATTTCCTCTAATGTTTCCAGGTTGGATTCTTTGATCCTTTTTACTGATTTTAATCTGGATAATAATAGTTCAATTGTTTTTTCTCCTACACCGGGAATTTCTTCCAGTTCAGATTTGATGGTAGAGTTTTTCCTTCTGGTCCTATGATGCTTTACACCAAAACGGTGAGCTTCATCACGAACCCTTTGGAGGATTTTAAGAGTTTCGGATTTTTTATCCAGATATAATGGGATAGGATCTTCGGGAAAGAAGATTTCTTCCAGTCTTTTAGCGATTCCAATAATAGTAATCTTTCCGTAAAGACCTAAAAGCTTTAAACTTTTTACGGCTGATGATAGCTGGCCTTTTCCACCGTCAATCAGAATAAGTTGGGGAAGGCTCTCTCCTTCGTCTACCATTCTTTTGTAACGACGATAGATCACTTCTTCCATAGTGGCAAAATCGTTTGGACCCTCTACGGTCTTCGGATGAAAGATGCGGTAATCTGCCTTACTAGGTTTACCATCTTTAAAAACAACACACGCTGAAACAGGATTGGTACCTTGGATATTTGAATTATCAAAACCCTCTATATGTCTTGGCTCTACAGGCATTCGCAGTAGCTTTTGCATCTCAGCCATTATCCGGTTGGAATGTCTTTCAGGATCTACAATCTGAACCTGTTTTAGTTTTTCCAAACGGTATTCTTTAGCATTTTTCTCGGAAAGTTCAACGATCCTTTTTTTATCACCTACTTTAGGAACAATAAGTTTTACATTAGGGATTTCAACGGATAAATGAAAGGGAAGCAAAACTTCTTTAGAGTCGGAACCAAACTTCTGACGAATTTCAATAAGAGCTTCTTCCAAAATATCCTCATCTGTTTCTTCAAGGATCTTTTTGATTTCTGTTGTAAAACTCTGGATTATATTTCCATTTCTGATCTTAAAGAAATTGACATAGGCAGCCGTTTCGTCGCTGGTCATTCCGAAAACATCCACATCGTCAATATTGGGATTGACAACGGTGTTTTTTGCCTGATAATCTTCCAAAATATCCAGCCTTTCCTTGATGATCTGTGCATCTTCAAACTGCAGATTAGCAGCATGCTTCATCATCTGGTTAATAAGGTAATCTTTAGCTTTTCGGAAATCTCCTTTTATAATACCGCGGATGGAGTCAATCTTTTCATCATATTCTTCTTTGCTTTCCAACCCTTCACAAGGGCCTTCACAGTTCTTGATGTGATATTCGAGGCAGACCTTATATTTGCCATCTTCAATTTTAGTGGGAGCAAGATTCAGATTACAAGTCCTGAGCTTATAAATATGTTTTATGGTATCCAGCAGTATTTTTGCAGGACGAACTTTGGCATAAGGACCGTAATATTCCGAACCATCCTTAATGATGTTCCTCGTAAGGAAAATTCTGGGAAATGCTTCATTTTTAATGCAAATCCAAGGATATGTTTTATCATCCTTGAGCATTACATTGTAAAAAGGTTTATGCTCTTTGATCAGGTTGTTTTCTAATAGAAGCGCATCATACTCGCTATTCACAATAGTGGTTTCCAATCGCTGGATTTTTCCGACCATTATTTTTATCCTGTACCCCGATAAATTTTTATTGAAATAGGAAAGAACCCTTTTCTTTAGGTTTTTAGCCTTGCCTACATACAATAACTGTTCATTTTTATCGTAATAACGATAAACGCCAGGCTCAGAAGGTAAAGTTTTGAGTTGTAATTCTAAAGAAGGATTCATATAACAAAATTACGGAATCCATCCGGGATTTAAAAGAACAAAAAAGCTGTAGAATTTTCTACAGCTTTTGACATATTATGTAAGATATTTTATCCGTTGCTCATTTCAGTATACTCATTGACCAAAAAGCTAAAATAATCCCATTCAGCAGATTTCTTAGGATATTTTTTCATGAATTCTGCATTGTCACCAAAAAGAAAATCATAATTGTCTTCAAAGTCATCCTTATGCAGCCAAAGTACTTTATCTCCCTTTTTAATATAATAGGATTTGATTACACCACCTCCGAGCTGAGGAGAACCTCCAATTGAAAAACCTCCCGTTTCTTTGGCTCTGGGATCATAGTACACGGAGATGATTTCACTAAAATCAGGATTGATCAATTGCATCAGAAATTCTTTATCCTCTTTTTTATTTTTCAGTGATACTGTTTGATTGACAAAGTGAATTCGTTCGCCGGTTGTGTTTTTAGTTAATTTTTTAGTTCCGAAATTCCGGATATTTCCCATGTATTTAGCAACTTTTGCTATTTTTTCGACGTTGCTAGGATAGACATACATTTCGCTGATCTGCTCAGCATTGAAGATTTCGTTCTTTTTTGAAATACTGTCTTTAATAGAAACTTCGTAGATCTGTCCTTTTTTGGTTTCTATTTTACTGCAAAAACCTTTATGAGAGCTTCCATCTTTTAAAATAATAGTAGAGGTTTTTCTGGGAGATGGTGTATTAAAACCTTCGTTGAAAAGGTAAGTTTCCATCTTTTTAATTTCTTCTTTGGAGTATTTCACTTTGTCCTGTGCAAAGGAAGCTGTGCCCATAAGGCATAGTGCAAATAGTAGAGTTTTAGATTTCATTGGTTATTTTTTAACGGACGTAAAAATAGCAAATTAAATTACTTTCTGCCGAAAAAATTAACGCTGTGAAATTTAGCTTTTACAATAGTCGCTAAATGTGTAATTTTAAAGAAATTTTTTAGAAATGATATACGGTGTAGATATTTTCACTTTCCATGATGTATTGGAAATCTGTAAAAAACCCAATAAAGCAAAACTTAATAAAGCAGCAAAAGAACAAATTTTAAAATCCCAGAAAAATGTTCAAAAAATTGTTGAATCTGATCGATGTGTTTATGGGATTAATACGGGATTCGGTCCTCTTTGTGATACGAAAATTTCAGCTGATGAAACAGCTCAGTTACAATATAATTTAATCATTTCCCACGCTGTTGGAGTTGGAAAACCTATTGATAAAGAATTTTCAAAGATTATGATGATTGCAAAAGTTCATGCATTATCAAAAGGATTTTCCGGTGTTTCTTTAGAGGTTATTGAAAGATTGATCCTGATGTTGGAAAAAGATATCATTCCTGTTGTCCCTGAACAAGGTTCGGTGGGAGCATCCGGAGATCTTGCTCCTTTAGCTCATCTTGTTTTACCATTGTTGGGTCTTGGACAAGTTTGGGAAGGTGATGCCATCTATGAAACTTCTGAAATTTTAGAAAAACATAATCTGGATCCTTTAGCTTTAGGACCTAAAGAAGGGTTGGGGCTTATTAACGGTACCCAATTTATCCTGGCTCACGCGATCAAAGGATTGGAGAAGTTTGAATACTTATTGGACCTTGCAGATATGACTGCTGCCATGAGCCTTGAAGCTTACAGAGGCTCTGAAAGCCCTTTTAAAAAAGAACTTCACGAGATCAGACCTTTTGAAGGAAGTAAAAAAGTAGCAGCAAGAATGCTGAAATTCCTTAAGAACTCTGAAAATATGAAAGCACATGAGGATTGTGAAAGAGTACAGGATCCTTATTCTATGCGATGTGTTCCTCAGGTACACGGGGCAAGCAGAAATGCTTTTGAACACCTGAAAATGATGGCAGAAACCGAATTGAATTCTGTAACGGATAATCCGATTGTATTGAGCGCTGAGGAATCCATTTCAGGAGGAAACTTCCATGGTCAACTTATGGCTTTGCCACTGGATTATGCAACTTTAGCTGCAGCTGAATTAGGAAATATTTCTGACAGAAGAAGTTATTTACTTCTGGAAGGGAAATATGGCCTTCCAAGATTATTGACAGAAAGCTCAGGACTGAATTCAGGATTTATGATTCCTCAATACACTTCTGCTGCTTTGGTTACAGAAAATAAAACACTTTGCTTCCCTGCATCAGCAGATTCTATTCCAACAAGCTTAGGACAGGAAGACCATGTTTCTATGGGAAGTATTTCCGGGAGAAAATTCAATCAGGTTCTTGGTAATCTGGTCAATATCTTATCTGTTGAATTGATGTTTGCGGCTCAGGGGCTAGAATTCAGAAGACCGGCTAAATGCTCAAAAATTATTGAAGAGAATTTCAGTATTCTTCGTTCCAAAGTAGCAAAACTGGAAGATGACAGATTAATCGGTAAAGATATGCTTGCTATTGCAGAATTAATCAATGATAGAAAATTCATTGTGAATTAGTAGTGAGGATGAAGAGAATAATTGCCGTAAGTATTTTGTTTTTAGGAGTAAATACCTTTGCTCAAATAAAAGAGGCGAAAATTAAAGAACTCATTGCTCTTACGGGAGGTGATAAACTGGCTTCCCAAGCAGTAAGTGAAAATATAGGAAAATATCAACAGGCATATCCGGGGGTACCCCGAAAATTTTGGGAAGAGTTTTCAAAGGAAATGAGTCCCGAAAAGTTTGCAGAAATTTATGTGCCGATTTACAATAAGTATTACACCGAAACGGAAATTGATGAGCTGATAAAATTCTACAATACGCCACTAGGAAAAAAAGTATTGGAGGTTATGCCATTGATTCTAAAGGAAAGTATGGAAGCCGGAAGAAAAATGGGAGAAGAAACATCCGCTGAACTCATGAAGAAAATAGATGCCGAATAAGGATATCTAAAATCTATTCTGGCATCTTCAGGATATTAAAAAAGGCTTTCTGAATGGAAGCCTTTTTTATTTTTTCAATTCGTTATCTCTTATATTTGCTGAAAAAACAATGATTATAAAAAGAGTAGATTCCTCTGATATCGATTTCCAGAATCTTGTGAAGTTCCTGGATGAAGATCTTGCTATCCGCGACGGTAAGGATCATGCTTTCTACCATCAATTCAATGGAATTGATCTCCTTAAAAACTGTATTGTAATGTATGCAGACAATATTGCAGTTTCCTGTGGTGCCTTTAAGATCTTTTCTGAAGATACGGTTGAAATCAAAAGAATGTATACGAGCCCGATGCAAAGAGGAAAGGGACTAGCCGGAAAAGCATTAACCGAATTAGAAACCTGGGCTAAAGAGTCCGGTTTTAGCAGATGTGTTTTAGAAACCGGAATTATGCAGCCCGAAGCAATTGCTTTATATGAAAAAATGGGTTATAAAAGAATACCAAATTACGGACAATACATTGGGATTGAAAATAGTGTCTGTTATGAAAAAGAGATATAGAAAACAAGGGTATGTAAATCCTGTTTTTACTTTATTACAGGATGATTTGAGAAAATTAATATTCGGGAAATAGTAAATTAATATTCAGGGAATTACAATTCACGATAAAGTGTTATATTGGTGATACCAATCAAAAGTATAACATATGAGAAAAAATGTATTTTACCTTTTAGTCTTATTTTTCTTTATCGTATCATGTAACAGAGAAAGTATCCAAAATGAAACTTCCGGTCTTGAAGCTTATCAGAAAGATCCTCTGACAGCAAAACAAATTAACGCGGAAATCAATCAATCCATTAAAAGTAAAGGTTCCTTCAATTGGAGCCAGACTTCAGATCACTTCCTCTGGAGCGCCGTCTTCCGTGGAAACAGGATGGTGTCCATTGGATTTGGTTCTTCCAAAGATGATTTCGATAGAAGTAAATCTCCTAACAGCAGTGAAATAGAGAAAGAGCTCTTATCTGTCATCAAAAAGTATGAAGGAAAAGATGAAAGAGGATTTCTTCTTCTTTCTGATCAGTATCTTAATCAGATGGATGTTGTAATTGAGAAGCAGGAAACACTTACTGAACTCAGAAAGATGAAAACTATCAGATATCTGGAGCCTGCAGATTATCATTATTTTGAATATGAAGCAGCATATAATACAAATGCAAAATCTTCAGGGAGCGGTTCTTCAGGATGTGGCTTTTCTTCAACAACACTCAACACAGCTGATTATACAAGCACAACCCCAAGTGCAAAAATTCCATGGGCTTTTACAAAACACAGTATTCCGAATGCCTGGAATTACAGTACCGGCGCAGGTATAACTATTGGTTTGATTGATACCGGAGTTTCCCCTGAGCAAACCTTGTTGGGAAATAGTTTTAATAACGGAGCATCTTCAGGAAGAACCATCAGTAAATTCGGAGTTTATAACTCAGATGGTTCAGCAGATCAGTGTGGTCACGGAACAAAAATGGCTTCTGTAATGACCGCGCCAAGAAATAATGCCGGATTACCTGTAGGGGTAGCTTATAATGCCAATCTTATCGCATACAGGGCAGCAGAAAATGTTGTGTTGGAAACCTCAAGTGAACAAACTGCTGTTAAAACTGCTTTTACTGAGTTGGGTAATAACAATAACGTAAAGATTATCTCAATGTCGATGGGACATATATTTTCTGTGGGAAAAATTGAGGATGGTGTAAAATATGCCTACTCTAAGGGAAAACTTATTTTCTGTGCAGGGGGAACATCAACAAGCTTTACCAATTTTGTGGGGGTGATATTCCCTGCCTGGATGCCGGAGACCCAAGCAATAACAGGAGTAAAGGAAAATACTTCCAATAAAAAATGTGATGTTTGCCACTCCGGAAGTCAAATTGATTTTACATTTCAGATGGAAAGATCTTCAGGAAGTAATGTTCCGGTATTGAGCTATTATAACGGACAGTCTGACTATGTAGGAGGATCTTCTGTTGCAACTGCGGCAACTGCTGGTATTGCAGCTTTAGTCTGGTCAAAAAATCCATCATGGACGAGAGAGCAGGTACTCACAAAAATGAGGCAGTCTGCTACTTACTATCCAAATCCGGATTCCAGTTATGGTTATGGGAATATCAATGTTCTCAACGCGGTTCAATAACTCATACAGGATAATAAAAAAAGGAAATATCTTCGGATATTTCCTTTTTTTTATTTTTTGAAAGTATACACTTAAAACCAGACTGTTTTAAAGTTAAAAATACTATAATTTATCCCACTCTTACACTTGTCATACTTAGTGACCCACCTATCAGCTCGTCATTGAATAGGCGAAGTTCTTCAGAAGAATCTTTTAATCCTAAAGTATAGATCAGAGGTAAATAATGATCTGGTGTTGGGACAGCATATTGTAAAAAAGTACCTTGTTTCTGATAGTCAATTATGTTTTGAAAATTGCCATCTAAGAGCCAGTTGTTGGTTTTTTCCCTGGCTTCAATTGCCCAGTCCCAGCCCGCACCCACCGTATTGATGTTCTGCCAGTCGATCAACCTCAGATTGTGAACTATATTTCCGCTTCCGATAATCAGGATGCCTTTTTCACGTAGTTTATTCAACCGTTTTGCGAGATCAAAATGATATTGCGGAGGTTGAGTGTAGTCGATACTCAATTGAATAACCGGGATGTTTGCATCAGGGTACATATGCTTAATTACAGACCATGCACCGTGATCTAATCCCCAATTGTGATCTTCTACGACCACCGAAGGAGCTAAAAGTTCAATAGTTTCTTTTGCCAATTCAGGGCTTCCGGGAGCTGGATATTCCACATCAAACAGTGCTTTCGGAAAACCTCCAAAATCATGAATGGTTCTTGGCATATCCATAGCCGTTACATATGTACCTTGAGTATACCAGTGAGCAGAAATACATAGAATAGCATTGGGAGTTGGAATTTCACTAGCTGATTTTCTGAACCCCTGAACAAACTGATTTTCTTCAATTGCATTCATGGGTGAACCATGACCCAGAAATAATACGGGCATTCTCTCTGTGTTATTGAAATGATCACTGATGTTTTGTAAATCGTTGAGGTTCATAATAGGGTTTTTAAAAAATAAAAAGGTTCAAGGTTTTTAGAAATCCCTGAACCTGATTATAAGTATTATGATACAATTATGCTTGCTTTACAAACTGTAGTTCACCAGCTACTTTTACCTCATCGCTTACCATTACACCTCCTGCTTCAAGAGCTGCATTCCAGTTTAATCCGAAGTCTTTTCTGTTGATTTTTCCTTCAAAAGAAAAACCAGCTTTTGTATTACCCCACGGGTCTTTATTGATACCCCCGAAATCTACATCCAAAGTTACAGGCTTTGTGATTCCATTGATCGTAAGATTTCCGGTTATATCTCCATTCAATGCTTGAGACTCAAACGTAATGGTAGGGTTTTGCTCAGCATTGAAAAATTCTTCAGACTTTAAATGGTTATCTCTGTCTACATTGTGTGTTGAAACAGAATTGGTTTGAATCGTTGCACTGGTTTTAGCATTAGAAAACGTATCATCATCAGCTTCGATTTCTGCATTGAAATTAGTGAAGCTTCCTTTAATACTGGAAATCATCATGTGTTTTACTTTGAAAGTAATTTCACTGTGTGCCGGGTCTAAATTCCATTTTGTTGCCATTGTGTTGTATTTTTTATTTGTTATTTATATTGCAAATGTACATTAAGGCTTAAATAGAAACCATTGATATAGGATAAGAAATGAAGTTTCTTTTGGAGCTGTTTCCCGCTATCCATTTTTACTCCTCGCTCCAATTCTGTTCCATACCCTTGCTGCGGGGTAATTATTACTATCGGGGCTATTGTTATCCCTTTTGATTACCATTTAGTATTAAAAATGCGATCAAGATATTTTTCACAAAAAACAAATCCGATATCATGCTTGTGAATTGAACTTACAGAACTTTTTTTCTATTCTTATTCATAATCGTATTACTCCTTCATTAATTTCCATATTAAGGTAAGAAATTATTCACTTAACATGATTATATCATTTTATGAATGTTTTTAATTTAACATTTTCTTAACGGCTGACTTTTATTTCTTATTTTTGATGGATTCAATTTTATATAATGAAATTACATAAGTTTACTTTACTGATGGTGGTTTTGGGCGGTTCTTTATATGCTCAGACCCAAAAATTTACAATGGCGGAGGCTGTAAATGGGCTAAGAACAAATCTGGCAGTTAAAAATATTTCTCAATTTTCATGGTCTGAAGATGGCAAATCGTATATTCAGGCTGTAAAAGGTGGGTATTTAATTACAGATTTAAAAAACAATAAGCAGGATACCCTTATTTCATTGAATCAGCTAAACAAACAATTCTCTTCAAATAAGCTGAACGCGGTTCCACAGATTAAGTTTATCAATAATACCAATGCATATTTTAATGCCAATGACCAAATGTTCTGGGTGGAAAAATCCGGAAACGACTGGAAGGTAAAAAAGACTTCGGCATTGAATGAAAATGCTGCCAATGTAAAGGTTTTTGGGGATAATCAGACCGCGGCTTACACCGTAAAGAATAATCTTTATATTAACAGAAACGGAAAATCTGTTGCCGTAACCAATGATGCTGATGAAAATATAATTAACGGTCAGGCCGTTCACAGAAATGAATTTGGTATTGATACAGGAATTTTTCCAGCCCCTAATTCAGAATCTGTAGCTTTTTACAGAATGGATCAGACCATGGTTGCAGATTATCCCGTTATCGATTGGTCTGTAACTCCTGCGGTGAATCATAATATAAAATATCCTATGGCTGGGAATACCTCTCATCAGGTAAGTCTTGGTGTTTATAATATCAAAAATCAGTCTACAACTTTTTTAAAAATTGACGGAGAAAAAGATCAGTACTTAACAGCGGTTACCTGGAGTCCGGATTCTAAATATATTTTTGTGGCTGTGCTGAACCGGGGACAGAATCATATGAAAATGAATCAGTATGATGCCGAAAGCGGAAATCTTGTAAAAACATTATTTGAAGAAACAAATGATAAATATGTGGAACCTCAGCATCCGCTTGTGTTTTTTCCTAAATCCAACACTGACTTTATCTGGCAAAGTCAACGAACAGGATACAATCATTTATTTCATTTCAACTTGGAAAAAGGGTTGATCGCCCAGATCACAAAAGGAGATTGGTTGGTTACGGATATATTGGGCTTTAATGAAAAGAAAAAGGAAATATTTTTTGTTTCAACAAAAGAAACCCCTCTTGAAAGACATTTGTATAAGATCAACTGGACAAACTTTAAAATGCAGAGACTGGATGATGCGGAAGGAATGCATACAGGAGTCCTGAGCAGTGATGGAAACTATTTATTTGATGTCTATACCAATGCCAATACACCCAGAGTAGGTAATATTATTAATACAGCCACTTTAAAATACAATAATGTTTTCACCTCTGAAAATACATTAAAAAACTATCAGCGCCCTGAAATCAAAAATGTGAATTTGAAAGCGGATGACGGAACTCCTTTATACGGAAAGATTATTCTTCCGACGAACTTTGATCCTAATAAAAAATATCCGGTGATTGTTTATTTATATAATGGTCCACACCTACAGCTGATTACTAATTCTTTCCCGGCTTCAGGAAATCTTTGGTATGAATATATGGCACAAAACGGATATATTATTTTTACTATGGATGGAAGGGGATCTTCAAACCGGGGATTAAAATTTGAGCAGGCTGTGTTCAGAAATCTGGGAACTACTGAAATGAATGATCAGATGAAAGGAGTTAATTATCTGAAGTCGCTACCTTATGTAGATACGGAAAGAATGGGGATACATGGATGGAGTTTTGGTGGATTTATGACTACAAGCTTTATGCTTCGTCAGCCTGACGTATTCAAAGTAGGAGTTGCAGGTGGACCTGTTATCGATTGGAAGATGTATGAAATTATGTATGGTGAAAGATACATGGATACTCCGCAGGAAAATCCGGATGGATATGCAAAAGCAAACCTCTTGGACAAAGTCCAGAATCTGAAAGGTAAACTTCTTATGATCCATGGAGCACAAGATGATGTGGTAGTTTGGCAGCATTCTATTAAATTTATTAAATCTGCGGTAGATAACGGGGTTCAGCTTGATTACTTTGTATATCCTGGGCATCCTCATAATGTAATAGGAAAAGACAGGGTACATTTGATGCAAAAGATTACCGATTATTTTGATCAGAACCTGAAAAAGTAATCAAATTAACATACTAAAAACCACTTATTACAGTAGAATGAACTTTGAAAAAGGTAAGAGGATTCATTTTCATACTTTCGATTCACTAAGGTTTCTATCTTTTTTGCTGGTCTTTATACAGCATGCTCCTGTTCCGGAGGGTAGTATTTTACGTTATTTTTCGAGAGGAGAAGTAGGAGTTTCTTTTTTCTTTGTATTAAGTGGTTTTCTGATTACGTACATTTTGATACTTGAAAAATTAAATAATCAGACAATTCCACTTAAAAAATTTTTTAAAAGAAGAATCTTAAGGATATGGCCATTATATTATGCAATGATCATATTTGCTTTTTGTACACCATATATCATTAATTTTTTTCACCTGCCTTTTTCAAATAAGGGATATGAACCCAATTGGCTCCTTACTATTACATTTATTGAAAATTACAAAATGATGTCTACGGGGATGCTTGCCAATGTTTCTCCGTTGCCGGTGATCTGGTCTCTTTGTGTAGAAGAGCATTTTTATATCATTTGGGGATGCATTATGTATTTTATTTCTTTAAAAAATATTCCGAAGCTTATTGTAGTTTGCATCTTCATTTCTTTTGTATCAAGGATTATTTATCACATATTAGGTATCAGTTCACTGGATATATTTACCAACATCAGTTATTTTGCTTTTGGTGCTATTCCTGCCTATCTGTTTGTTTTTAAAAAGGATATCATTAGAAAATTGAGCATGATTCCTTCAATATATAAATATCTTTATTTTTTTATAGTTATTCTTGCCATAGCACTGCTTCCCGATATTATTTTCTTTAAACATATTCAGATAGGAATTATCATTTTTGGGATATTATTCTCTGTACTCATTTTATTTACATTAGGAGACCGGAATGTATTTAAAATCTCCGACCGTTCTATTTTTGGAAAGCTTGGAAAGTATACGTATGGTCTTTATCTTATACATACAATCTGCCTGGTCTTATTCGATAGAATCGGGAAAAGATATGATCTAAGTAATTATACAGTAATAATATCGGCACTTCTTTTCACCATATTTCTGGCCTATCTCTCTTATCATCTTTTTGAAAAGCAGTTTCTGAAACTTAAAAAATCAGTTTAATTTTTTTCTCTGCTTTTCGATCTTACCATTGATCAATGTTTTTGATTTTTGATTCCTGTAATTTTGATGTAAATAAAAAAATACAATATGGAATTAGGAATTGGAATGTTTGGCGACTTAGCTTTTGACCAGACAACGGGAAAATATAAAGATGCAGGAGTAAAGATCAGAGAAATTCTTGAACAGGTAAAACTAATGGATGAGGTAGGAATTGATGTTTTTGCCATGGGAGAGCATCACCGCCCGGACTATGCAGTATCATCTCCGGAAATGGTTCTGGCAGCAGCGGCAAGTATTACAAAAAATATTAAATTGGCTAGTGGTGTTACTGTTTTAAGTTCATCAGAACCTGTAAAAGTGTATGAAGATTTTTCAACATTGGATCTGATCTCTGACGGTAGGGCTGAAATATTTGTCGGAAGAGGAAGTTTTATAGAATCTTTTCCTCTTTATGGATATTCTCTTAATGACTATGATCAACTTTTCGATGAGAAATTGGAATTGTTATTAAAAATCAATTCTGAAGAGAATGTTACGTGGTCTGGAGAACTTCGTGCACCTATGCACAATCAGACTGTATATCCAAGGGCAAAGAATGGAGGAAAACTTCCTATATGGAGAGCCGTGGGAGGAACTCCGCAATCGGTTCTAAGCGCAGCAAAATTAGGAATGCCATTGATTGTAGCTATTATTGGAGGAATGCCGATACAGTTTAAAAATCTCGTGGAATTTTACAAGCAGGAATATCAAAAAGCAGGACATGATGTTTCCCAGATGCAGATTGCTATTCACTCTCATACTTTTGTGAGCGATGACCAAAAGGTTATTGATGGCTATTTTCATACTTACAAATCGCAGATGGACAGAATAGGGGCATCGAGAGGATGGGCTCCCTATACCAAAGCACAATATGATGGTGGGAGAAGCAAAGAAGGAGCTTTATTTATTGGAAGCTCGGATGAGGTGTATGACAAGATTGCTTATATGAAGGAGATTTTTGGTATCACCAGATTTGTGGGACATATGGATGTTGGGGATCCGGAGCATAACGTGATGATGAAATCAATAGAATTGTTTGGTAAGGAAGTGCTTCCGAAGGTCAAGCTATTATAAAAAGAAACTCCATTGAATTTTCAATGGAGTTTTTATTTTTTAGTCTAGGAATTCACGGAATTTATTTTGTAGTCATTCATAATTTCTGCCAGCTTTCCGGCAGACATTCCGTAAGTATCCGGAAAAGCTCCTGTCCTCGATTTTAGTTTGGAAATATCTATGTACTCAGAATCAAAATCAATCATTACCATATTGTTAATAAATATTCTTTTAGTAGAAAAGCCATTAATAACATGCCAGGGGATGAAAGTCGACCTGAATAATGATCTCATCTCAAATCCCTTTCGGTCAACCCTTAAATAAGAAGAATTAGGAATAAGCATGATGACATTCACAATTACACAAAGCCCGAAAAAGATAATATTAGCAAGCCCAATCCAAAGATTGGTGGTAACAATATAAAAGCCCATAATTACAAACAGTAAACTAATGATCAAAAGTATACTTTGCTTAAGCTTGCTGGGATAAAAAGTCACGGGAAGTTTCTCCATAATATTTCAAAAGTCAAATGTACTGCAAAAGGACTCAATAAACCTATATTTTAAAGCATTTCTATCAAACTTCCACGTTCCTCGTCTTTAACAATACTAAGTGATACCGGAATTTTTTCTTTAAGCTCTTCAACATGCGATATAATTCCAACAATCCTGTTTTCCTTTTGCAGTCCCATCAGTGTTTCAAAAACAATATTTACAGATTCCAGATCCTGGGTTCCAAAACCTTCATCTATAAAAAAGAAATTTTTATCAGCTTTTGTAGTAGCCTGTACACTTTCCGCCAATGCCAGTGCCAGGCTCAGAGATACCTGAAACGCCTGTCCGCCGGATAAAGTTTTTACACTTCTCGATTTACCCTCGTTTAAATAATCAATAATTTCAAAATCATTGTTGTCATTAAGCTGCAAGCTTAGTTGATTTCTGGTCATTCTGTGGAACCTTACATTGGCATGATCACAAAGCTGTCTAAGATAGATGGAGGAAACATATTGAACAAATCCGGCTCCTTTAAACAGATTGGTCATTATTTTTAGATTATCGGACCGCTTTTGGAGTTCACTCAGGTTTTTAAGTAATGCCTCCTTTTTCTTATATTCTTTTTCCAGTCTTTCAATTTCGGAAGTTACTTTTACAACAGAATCATTAGCTTCCTTTAATTGCAGTTCAATGTCTTTCAATTGTTTCTCGGCAGCTTCAAATACCTCCTGATCATAAGAAAAATCCTTCAGCTTGATCTCCAGCTCTTGTATACCGTTTTTTAATGTTTCAAACTGAATACGGAATTGCTGGATTTGAGTCCTTGTTTTATGAACATCAATTTCGATCATCAAAATATTTTGGACGTCGGTAAGCAAACCAAAGCCTTGTTGCTGTAAGGCAACTTGTAATGCCTCTTCATTTAAGAATGTTTCTTTTGTTAATTCAGAAATTCGGATGTTTAATTGGCTCGCAATCGCTTTTTCTTCCGCGAGTTTGGGGACGATTTCTTTTTCCCGGTTGATTAAGGCTTGATATTCTTTTTCAACTGTCAGATTGGATTCAATTAATTTTTGGTGAAGCTTCATAACTTCTGGATGAGATTTATCCCGATAGTCATTCCAGTCCAGGCTCTTCAGATTGGATTGGTTCGTTCTGATCTGCTCTTCCTTCTTCGCCTCTTCTAGTTTGAATTCATCTAAAGCTTTTTTATATTTTTCAAGGATTTCCTGCTCTTTTTCAAAGGTTGTCCTTTCGTGTAAGATCTTCTGGTTAATTTCTTCAATTTGCTTTTCTATGGCAAAGGATTGTTGCCGTTTAAATTCGAAATCAGTTTCACGATCAGCACTAAATTCGTTCCATATGAATCTTTGAACATGGAGTTGACTTTCCTTTTGAAGCAGATCGAAAGATTCCTGTTCCGCCTTCAGCTGATCTTCAAAGATCTTTTTTCTATCCAGAATCTTTTCAATTTCTGCTATTTCTTTTTGGATTTTGGAAATAGCATGATCATTTAATTGAATTTCTTCCTGAACTTCATTAAGCTCAGTATCTACATAATGAAATTCGATAATATGAGGATGTTCCAGAGAGCCACAAAGAGGGCAGTTCTCCCCATAATGGAGCTTTGTTGCAAAACGGGATAATTCTTTCTGAATCTTCAGGTGATCCAGTTTTTGCTGCAGATTTTTCCTTTTATTTTCTAAATTTTCTGTTTTGAGTTTGAAATCTTCTCTGAAATTTTCAGTATCAATTTTGTAAACTTTCAGATCATTAAGGATCTTAGAGATCAAATCCTGTTGATCCATCAGTTTTTGGCTTTGTTTCTGTTGCAGCTCTCTCAGGTTTCTGTTCTGGACAAACCAATTTCCGACGCTGACTAATACATTAGCCTCGATCTTTTGAGGCTTCAGCCTCTCAGCTTCTTTAGTAAGGGTATTTATTGCTGACTGTCCAAGCTTTTGTTTCTCCTCAACTTCGAGAACTTTTTCAGCACCCTTTTGCGTTCTTTCCCGAAGTGTCTTAATTTCTTCGGAAAATTGTAGCATCTGTAAGATCAGGCCAAGATCATTTTCCTGGATTTTTGATTGATCTAAAGCATCAAATTGAGGTTGAAGGCCAACAAGCTTTTCTTTGATAAGGTTAAAGCTTTTTTCCGTTTCTTCAACAGACTTTGTCCGGATTTCCAACTCCTTTTGTCTCTCAGAAATTTCACCGGAAAGCTTCTTCTTTTCATTCAATAAAGGGTCGAAAATACGAAAGGTTGTATCATAAAGATCTGTTTTCTTTTCCAGCTCATCAATTTTTGCTTTCTCAGTTGAAATCTTTTCAAACTCTTCTTTTTTTTGACGTAAGTTTTCGAAGTCTGTTTTTAAAATTTTTAGCTGTTGATATTTTTCAGAAACTTGCAGGTGCTCTTTTTTTACGTCACTGAATTTTTGTTGTTCTGTTTTAAGATTTTCTTTTTGTAAACGTATGTGTTCCTCATCAATTTCCTCAAATCCTTTCAATTCACCCTGAAGCTGATCTAGTTCGGACCTGTTTTTGGCATTTAAATTCGAAACATTGTTTTGCAGGTCAAACCTTTGAAGATTGAAAATCTCTTTCATCATATTGGTTCTGTCTGCAGCACCTAATTCAAGGAACTCTTTAAACTGACCCTGAGGGATAATGATGGTTCTTTTAAAATTGGAATAGCTTAATCCGATAACTTTTTCTGCATCAGAATGATCGAGCGGGATCCATTTTCCATCTTTGTTTTCATAAAAAGTAACTGAAGAGGGTTTTACATCTTCAAATTTTTTTGAATTTCTTTTAAAATCCCTGGTTGCACGAAATAACTTATTTTCATGGTTGACGAAATCGAATGCTATATAAGAACTGTTGGATTTGAGATTCATCATATTGTAAGCTCGCTTATCCCGCATATTCAATCGTTCTGTTTCTCCATACAGAGCAAAAGAAATAGCTTCCAGTATCGATGACTTTCCGGAACCCACCGAACCAAAAATTCCAAATAATCCGGCTTCCGTAAGGTTGGAAAAATTAATGGTCTGACGCTCCTGATAGGAATAGAGTCCTTCTATTGTTAGTTGAATGGGAATCATGACTGGGAATTTAAGATTTCGTTAAACAGGTTTATTAGTTCTTCATTAGCTTCCTGGCCAGCATTTTTAGACCTGAAATAATCTTTGAATAAAGTTTGTATATCCTGATTGAGATTAATTTCGTGCGGTTGGTTTTCACTAAAATCCTGATTTTTTACTTTAGGGATTAAGTGGATGATCCCTTGATGAGATTGGTAAATACGTTTTCTGTCCTCCGCCTTTAAAAAAGTATCGCTTTCCAGGGTTAATTCGATCAGCATATCGGGATTTTCAAGCAACCATGAAACCGTCTTTTCGACAGAATCAAAAACCTTTCTTACCAATGGCTTGCCGGTTTTTAAAGCGATTCTTTCATAAGAAACCTCTTTACCCGGTTCTGCTTCGATGATATTTACATATTTTGTTTGCCCTGCTTCACTAAAACTATAGCATAAAGGTGAAGACGAATAAACAACAGGTTTTTCTTTTGTTCCGATATTTTGAAAACTGTGTAGATGTCCTAAGGCCGTATATTGAATCTGGTCAGGAATAATATCTGAATAGATGAGGTCCGCGGTACCAATTTTAATGGGTTTCTCACCTTCGGGCTCTTCCAGAAGTTCTGCACCTCTTTTATTCATGTATAAATGAGCGCATAAAATATTAACACCATTCTCATCGCAAAATTCTTCTGCGAGCTTTTTCCAGCTTTCTGCTAAAATCTTATTAAGTTCTTCCTCTTTATTTTCATCAAAATATTCTTTTAACCGGATCTCATTGGCATAGGAAGTATGCATGATCCGAACAGGAAAGCTTATCTCCTTTAGGTGTAATTCAATCAATCCTTCAGCTGAATTTGAAATTTTAAAATTTTCTAATTCAAAGGGAGTTACTTTAGCCTTTGGATGACCTATTAAAATAATTCCACATTCTCTTGCAAGTGGATCCGGTGCATCAATTAAATTCGGAGAATCATGATTTCCAGAGATCGCAACGACCGGGCGCTTTCCATTTAATGATAAACGTTTTAAAGTTTTGTAAAACAACTCGACTGCTTCAACACTTGGGTTAAAATTGTCAAAAAGATCTCCGGCAACAATTATGAGATCTACTTTTTGGGCATCAGCTATCTGAACAATCTCATCCATTACCTGAACTTGTTCTTCCAGACGTGAAAACCGATCCAGACGTTTTCCTAAATGCCAGTCGGCAGTATGCAGAATTTTCATATCTCAAATGTAAGAAACAAAAAAGGGAAAGAGAAATTTAGAGGGGAATTCTATAATTTGAACAGGTTGATCTTACTTTTTTAGTAGAGGGGGCTGATTACAAAATTATTTCTATTGTAAATTTTATCCCCGAATTAATGATTCATATAAAAGGTAGGTCAGGAATCCTCTTTCAAAATCTCACAGTATTATTAGTACTTTTGTAAAAAAAAAGATGGAACAATCCAAAGACCCGCTGCACGGAAAAAGACTGGATACAATTCTGGAAGAACTTGTGGAATATTATAACGGATTTGAGAAGCTTGGGGAACAAATTAACTTCAAATGTTTTACGGATAATCCGAGTATCAGCTCTTCTCTGAAGTTTTTAAGAAAAACGGACTGGGCAAGAGCTAAAGTTGAAAGTCTGTATCTCTTTGTATTGAGGCAGAAAAAAAGGGATCAGACAAGGAATAAAAACTAGAAAAACTCAATATGGATTGAAGATTTTCTCAGTACTTTTTCTGTAAATCAAAAGTAGTATATTTGTGCTGTTAATCGTGAAAGGACTCACGAAAAAAAGATAAAAATATGACAATCGAAAACAATCATGTTGTAGCTGTAAGTTATATACTTCACACTATCGAAGAAGACGGAAGTAAAATTCTTGTAGAAGAAACAACAGCAGAAAACCCACTTACATTTTTACACGGTGTAGGAATGATGATTCCAAAATTTGAACAAAATATCCTTGGTTTGAAAGCTGGTGATAAAGTATCCTTTACTATTCTTCCTGAAGAAGCTTATGGTGAAAGACAACCGGATGCCATTGCACAATTACCGATTGACATGTTTAAAGAATCCGGTGTACCTCCTGTAGGAGCTATTTTACCTTTGTCCGATAATCAAGGGAATAATTTTCAGGCATTGGTCGTAGAAGTTACTCCAGATGTTGTAATTGCAGATCTTAACCACCCTATGGCTGGAAAAGTATTAGATTTTCAAGTGGAAATTTTAAATACACGTCCAGCTACGGAAGAAGAGTTATCACATGGCCATTCTCATGGGATCGACGGAACAGATGTTCACTAAAAAATAAAAATGTCCGATTTTTCGGACATTTTTTTTATAATCAGTTCAGCTAAGTATTTTTAATCTAAAAATTCTCCGGAAACATAGTACCATCGATTGTGCATTTTCTGGAAAACAGAAAATTCATGATGAACTTGTGGATTTCCATCCTGATCAATGTAGTGGGCTTTAAATTCCACATGGTTCAAAGCAGGTGTCCGGATAATTTCAAGTTGTACCCATTCATTAATCTCTCCCCACTCCTGCAGATCTTTTTTATTGTGATATTTACGTTTTCCAGGTAGAGTAGTTTCCATCAGATATTCACCATTGGGGATTGCGAAAGCCGAAAATCTGGAGCGCATTAATGCTTCAGCAGTTGGAGCATGCTTCTCTCCGGTGTGATGGGGTTTGCAACATTCAGCGTATAATTTACCCGAACAACATGGACAATTCATTTTTCAATTTTTTAAAATACAAAAATCATGATTTTTTATCATAATACCACAAATTTCACATTATGTATTTTACAAATAAAAAGCATTCAAATTAATGAATGCTTTTCAATTATTATTTAATGAACCCTCTGTTTCTCAATAAAGGTTTTATATCCGGATCATGTCCTGTAAAATCTCTGAATGCCTGGTTCAGGTCTACAGAGTTTCCTACAGAAAGAATGTATTTCCTGAAACGGTCTCCATTTTCTCTTGTTAAGCCGCCATTATTTTTGATCCATTCCCAGGCATCATTATCTAATGTTTCAGACCATAAATAAGCATAATATCCCGCTGAATATCCACCGCCCCAGATGTGCGCAAAATAAGGAGTGTGATATCTCGGTGGAACAGTAGCCAGATTAAATCCATGCTTGGCAAGGGATTGTTTTTCAAACTCCAGAACAGGAATAAGCTGACTTTCATTTGTTACTGTGTGCCAATCCATATCCAGTTCTGCTGCCGAAACCAATTCGGTAGTCATGTACCCCTGATTAAAAGTTCCCGCTTTTTTGATCTTATCAACCAATGCTTGTGGGATAGGTTGCTTAGTTTCATAATGAAGGGCATAGTTTTTCAGAATAACAGGATCCAGAGCCCAATGTTCATTAATCTGTGAAGGAAATTCTACAAAATCTCTAGGGACATTAGTTCCGGAAAGAGAAGGATATTTCTGGCTTGCAAACATTCCGTGTATTGAATGTCCGAATTCATGGAACATGGTAGAAACATCATCATAACTGATCAATGAAGGTTTACCGGGTGCCGGTTTCTGGTAATTGTAGCAATTTACAATCACAGGTTTTGTTCCTAAAAGGTAAGATTGTTCAACAAAGTTACTCATCCATGCACCTCCGTTTTTAGAATCTCTTGTGTAAAAATCAAGATAATAAATAGCAATTGATTTTCCGTCGTGGTCAAAAACCTCATATGTTACCACATCAGGATGATAGGTTGGAAGGTCAGTTCTTTTTTTGAACGTAAGCCCATAGAACTTTTCGGCAGCATAAAAAACTCCTTTTTCTAAAACTGTGGTTACTTCAAAATAAGGTTTGATTTGATTTTCATCCAGATCAAATTTTGCTTTTCTTACCTGTTCTGCATAGAAATTCCAATCCCAGGGCTCTACTTTAAAGCCTCCTTTTTGCTGATCGATAAGGTCCTGGATATCTTTTGCTTCACGTCTTGCAGTTTCTACTGCTGGAGTTGCAATCTGATTCATCAGTTTAGTAGCTGCTTCCGGCGTTTTAGCCATCTGATCCTGGAGTTTCCATTCTGCAAAGCTTTTTTTACCAAGGATCTGGGCTTTTTTAAGTCTTAGTTTAGCTAGTTTTTCAATAGTTTCCCTTGTGTCATTGGCATCTCCTTTTTCAGCTCTCAACCATGAAGCCTTGAATAGTTTTTCACGGGTAGCTCTGTTTTTAAGATTCTGTAATAGCGGTTGTTGTGTTGTATTTTGTAATGCTAATAAATACTTGCCGGGTTGTCCTGCTGTTTTTGCATCCGCTGCTGCTGCTTCAATTTCATCAGCAGAAAGGCCATCAAGTTCCTTTGCGTCCGAGAAGAAAACACCTCCCTGCTTTCTTGCTTCCAGTAATTTATTGGAGTATTGAGTGGAAAGCGAAGCCAGTTCCTGGTTTATCTGTTTCAATTTTTCTTTATCCGCCGCAGAAAGATTAGCACCAGCGATCTCAAAATTCTGCTTATAATATTGTAATAATCTCTTGCTTTCAGAATCTAAACCATCTTCTTTAATAGATTGTATTCTTTTGTAAAGATTGTCATTAAGATACATTTTATCAGAGTGCGCTGCAAAAACCGGGGCGTATTCTTCATCCAGTGATTGTAATGTGGGATTCGTATTTGCGCTTGTTAAATTCGAAAATACAATCAGGGCTCTTTTTAATACTTCCCCGCTTTTCTCCAAAGCGACAATTGTATTTTCAAAAGTAGGTGTTGCCGGATTGTTTGCAATTTTAACAATTTCAGCATCATGCTGTTTTAATCCAAAATCAAAAGCAGGTTTAAAATCTTCATTCTTAATCTTATCAAATTCCGGAGCCTCGTACTGAAGCTTACTTTTTTTCATAAATGGATTTGAAGAAAGAGAAGAATCTGGTACAGGAACTTCCTGTTGAGTATCGGTTTTTTTCATTGTAGTACAAGAGTAGTTAAATGCCAAGGCAGAAATTAATAATACCGATGAAATATTTTTCATAAAATTACTTATTATTGAAGCATAAAGATATTAAAAACTAAACTATAATAGCTGCTTTCCGGTAAAGTCTTTCCTGAAAATAACATGGTCGCAGAATTTAAATCAAAAATATAAGATTTTACCTTTGGTCAGTTTTAGGAATGTAATTAACTAAACAGTTGTAATATTTTTTATACTTTAGTTGTTATTAATATAAAAGAATACTAAAACTTAAATTAAAAAATTAATACATATGAAAACGACGACTCTTTTTATTTTTTCAACTTTAATAGCAGTGTCTGCATGTAATGAAAAATATGACAGGAAAAACAAGGAAAAAAGTGATTGGGTTTCAAAGGTAGTGGACAAAGGAAGCGGCCCTATCAGAGAGAAAGAATTTAAAGGCGAGTTCGATGAAATTGAGGTTTCTCAGGCTATTGATGCTGAGATTATAAAATCTGAAACTGAAAGAGTAGTGATCTCTGCACCAGAGAATCTTATTGATGAAATCCTTGTAGATAATACGGGTGGGAAACTTCATATCCATTATAAGCCGGGAATCAGAGTGATGAATCAAAATAATGTTACCGCTAAAATTTATGCCAAGGATTTTACCAAACTTGACGCAAATTCTGCCGGAAAAATCACAGTTAAAGATAAATTTACCCAGGAGAAAACGGATATAGAAATTTCCAGCGCGGGAAGTGTTACCGGAGATCTGGAAGCGAATAATTTTGAAATTTCAGCGGGTAGCAGCAGTAGTTTTGAAGGGAAAATCTGGGCTGTTGACTTAGAAATTGATGCTTCTTCAGCTGCAAGCATCTCATTAACGGGGAAATCTAAAAATGCAAATATTACATCCTCTTCAGGAAGCAGCGTATCTGCAGAGCAGGTTCTTGCAGAAAATGTAAAAGCAGAAGCTTCCAGCGGAGCAAGCGTAGAGATAAGCGCTACATCCAAAATAGATGCTAATGCATCTTCAGGCGGAAGTATCGATGTTCACAAAAAAGGAAATGTAACTTCTGTAAATAAAGAAGAAAGTAGTGGAGGAAGCGTTAATATACACTAGATATTAATCTTCAGAATCCTCTTCTTCTTCTTCAACGGATGAGGCACCTTCCCAATCTTTATTATCGAAACTAAGATTATCAAATGCCAATAACTCCTCCTCTCTTTGGAGGAGTTCTTTTGTCGTAAACAGAAGCAGTTCATCTTCTTCTTTTATTTTTGCCAGCCTTCTTATAGATGCTTTATCTATGGCCATAAATCTCTGTCCGAGACGTCTGGCAGCATATTTTCTCATGCCTGTTTCATGAAGAACGTCTATAGCCATGTCTACAGCTGTGCCCAATGTTTCTCTGTAAATTTTATCAACACCTTTATTGAGATAGCTGTATGCATCAATTCTGTTTTTAGCTCTTACAAAAATTTTCACATCGGGATAATGCTCCCGGACAAGATCAGCAATAAACATATTATCATTAGGATCATCAAGGCAAAGGACCAGTATCTCGGCATCTTCAATTCCTGCTGCACGTAAAATCGGAATACGGGTTGCATCACCATAATAGACCTTAAAGCCATAGCTACGCAACAATTTTACCCGATCAGAATCTCTGTCCAAAACAGTTGCTGAAATCTTATTGGCTTTTAAAAGCCGTCCTACCGTACTTCCAAAGTGGCCGAACCCAACAATAATAATTTTCTTTTGTGCAACATCGCTCCCCAGAATATCAAAATCGTGATCAGTATCCGGTTCTTCTTTGATAAATTTAGGTGTGAAAAATTTGTCATTTACAATCAGAAGAAAAGGAGTAATACACATTGTAATGGCTGTTACTGCCATAAGTTGGTCATTTAATTCAGGACCGAGTAGGTAAAGATCAGATGCGTAATTTATAAGGACAAAAGCAAACTCTCCGACCTGAGAAAGGGCAAACGCATAAAACAGACTTTGAGGAGTGTCTATTTTAAAGAATTTTCCGATAGCATAGAGAACTATAAACTTTACGATCAAAACTGCAAAAACAGTAGTGAATATAAATAAAGGATCATCCTGGATGATATTGAAATTCATCGTTGATCCTACACTGACAAAGAAAACCGCGAGCAATAAACCTTTAAAAGGGTCGATCTGTGCTTCCAGTTCATGTCTGAATTCACTGTTTGCAAGCATGACGCCTGCAAGGAAAGCACCCAATGCCGGAGACAGACCAATGGCAACCATAAGTTCGGCAACCCCGATAACAAGAAATAGGGAAGAGGCTGTTAACAATTCGGTCATTCCGGATTTCGAAACATATCTTAAGAAAGGAACAAATACATACCTTCCCAACAGAATAAGGATTGCTACTCCAAAAAGTACCGTTGCAGCCTGTAGCCACTCAGGAAGTTTCTGAATAATCACCTGTATTTCATTGTTATGGTTTCTTGGTTTATAATGTGCTATTACAGGCAGTATGGCCAGAATGGGAATTACAGCAATATCCTGAAATAATAAAGTGGAGAAAGAGGCTTCTCCTGCTGTTGTTTTGAGGTTGTTCTTTTCCTGTAAGGTCTGCAATACAATAGCAGTAGATGACAAAGCGAAACACATTGCTACAGCAGTAGCCTGGTCTGCTCTCCATCCAACACTGATGAAAACCAGAATGAGCAGGGAGATGGTGAGAACCATTTGGGTTAATCCCAATCCTATAATCTTTTTCCGCATTTCCCAGAACTTCCTGGGTTCCAGTTCTAATCCTACTAAAAATAAAAGCATGATTACGCCAAACTCACTCGCATGCATGATATCATTGACATTCTTGCCTGTGAGCTTAAGTACGTAAGGGCCAATAATGATTCCTCCTGCAATATATCCAATGACGGAGCTTAACCCAAATTTCCTGGCAAGCGGAACCATAATAATGGCTACACCCAGAAAAAGTAACGTGTTAATTGCTAAAGAAGATTCCATATATTATTTCATTGATTCAATAGTTCCATAAACTCTTTTTTATGAAGAATAATTTCTTTTTTCGTAAGCTTATTGGCTTCATAAACGATTTTAATATTTTTGATATTGGCTTTAAAAACATTTAAAGAAACAATTAATCCACTGATCAGCTCGTCAATCGTGTACTGATATGTTCCTGTTTTGGTAAAAGACCGTTCTTTCCCTCCTGTTGTTACCAGAATATATACTTCTTTGCCTTCAAGGGGATTATATTCCCCTTCTTTAAGCCAGTCGCGATCAAAAACCTCATCAATCCATAATCTTAACAAAGGAGGCATTCCAAACCAGATAATGGGAAACTGAAAAATAAAACGGTCATAATTTTTCAGCCGTTTTCTTTCTCTAAAGGCAGCAATGTGAAAATCCGGATAATCTTCATAAAGATCACGAAGCGTGAAATGCTGATGGCGAACATAGAAATTGATAAGCTCTACATTCGAGTTTGAATGTTCCAGATAAGGATGTGCAAAAACCACCAATGTCTTTTTCATAATCCTGTTTTCAGTAAATATATTAAAAAATTAATAGAAAAACGATAGTTTTTAAGAGGTTTTGTTAATTTATTAATACAAAAACTTAAATTTTTTATTAAAATAAAGCAATAAAATGTTCTTATTTTAGTGTTTTAAATAAAAAAAATCAGTCATTATATGGCTGATTTTATATTTTGTTAATGTGTATGTTACCACCCTCCGGATGCACCTCCTCCGCCAAAACTTCCACCTCCTCCGAAGCCGCCAAATCCACCTCCTCCGGAACTTCCGCCACCAAAGCCTCCACCGCCGAAGCTGCCCGGGAAAGGGAAGAACCCACCAGGGTAATTTCTGCGTCCTCTTCTGTTCAGGATTACATCGTCATCATCATTATTTCCGCCACCACCTCCTCGGTTTCCGAAGAGAATAGCCAGAATAATAAATATGACGAAAGCAATGATAAGAACTCTCAATGCCTTTCCATTTCCTTCCCCTGTTGCCGGTTCATTTACAGGCTTAAATTTCCCCTGAACAGCTTCCATAATGGCTGAAGTACCGCGGTTTATCCCTTCATACCACAATCCTTGCCTGAAGTTAGGAGTTACAATATAATCCAGTATTTGTCCGGAAACTGAGGCGGTAAGATATTGTTCTACTGCTCTTCCCTGCTGTATAGACATCGTCCTGTCCTGAGTTGCTATAAGAAAAACAATTCCATTATCTACCCCTTTCTTTCCGATTCCCCATTTTTCACCAAACATTGTTGCCAGAAAATTGACATCTTCTCCTTTTGTACTTGGAATAATAATCACCTCAATTTCTGTAGATGTCGAATCTGCGAATTTGATCAGCTTATTATTAAGATCATCTTTTTCCTGTTGTGAAAGCAGGTTAGCTTCATCATATACAGGATATAAAACAGCTGGTTTTTTAGGAATGGTATATTGTGCTGATACAAAAGTGTAAAAGCAGATCAATAGAAATGAAAATACTGATTTAAGAGAACGTAATTTCATTGGGGAGTTCATTGGGATTTTCTCCTTCTACAGGAAAATATTTTTTTAATTCAATACCAGTCTCAAGAATGGCACTCTTCAAAGCTTTGTAATAATTTCCCTTGGCAAATTCAGAAGTTATATAGTCATGCAGGTGGTCCCAGAAATACTGATGTACTTTTTCATGAATTCCCGTATCACCAATAATGGTAAGGTATTTTTGTTCAAAATTAACATGGAAAAGTACTGCATTTCTATGCGTGGTTTTGTGCATACCAAGCTTTTTAAAAACTTCCAGCGCTGTTTGGGCATGCTGGGTTTCCGTATGGGAATCTATATGCACTCTGATCTCACCTGTAGAATTCTCTTCCGCAGACTGAATAGCTTCCACCAGGGAAGCTATTTGTTGATTTGTCAGGAAATTGCTCATTATTCAGAGAAAACTTCTGGTGCTTTATTAGCTCCGGCTTCTGCTTTGAAATAAGGTTTTTCTTTAAAGTTTGTAAAATTCGCCAAAATATTATTTGGGAAAGTTTTTATCGTAGTGTTATAATCTTTCGCAGCATCATTGAAATAAACCGTTTCAGATCTGATACTGTTTTCAATTGCGGTGTATTCTCTTTGGAAATTGATGTACTGCTGATCAGCCTTTAAATTAGGATATGATTCTACCACAGCCATTAATCTGCTTAAAGCTCCTGATAATTCTCCCTGTGCAGCCTGAAACTTCGCAAGGTCAGCTTCTGTCATATTGGTAGGATCAATATTTATAGAGGTTGCTTTCGAACGGGCTTCTATTACTTTGGTTAAAGTTTCCTGTTCAAATTTAGAATATGATTTTACCGTTCTTTCGAGGTTAGGAATCAGGTTGGCTCTTTTCTGATAAACAGTCTCTACATTAGACCATTTGCTGTCAACATTCTGTTCTTTTGTTACGAAATTATTATATCCGCTTTTTCCCCAGAAGAAGATTACGGCAACAATGATAAGGAGAGCAATGCCAATAGTTCCGGCGCTCAAACAGCCTTTATTTTTCATAGTTTATTTTTTTTAATTTTTTGTGCTAATCAAATATACAAATTATGTGCTAATTTTGTGGAAAATTATTTGAATGACAACAATTGTGGTAGCAATGGGGGAGAAAAATGAAATTGGTTTTAATAATCAGTTACTCTGGCATCTTCCGAAAGATTTAAAACATTTTAAAGATATAACTTCCGGACATCCGGTAATCATGGGAAGAAAAACCTATGAAAGCATCGGGAAGCCACTTCCTAACCGTACCAATATTGTTATTTCAAGAAAAAAAGATTGGTTTGAAGAAGGAATCCTGATCGTGGGCAGTATCAAGGAGGCTGTAAAATTTGCCAAGAAAATTGATGAGGAGATCTTTATAATAGGCGGAGGAAACATATATGAACAGACGATGGATGTTGTGGACAAGCTTGAAGTAACTTTAGTAAAAGCAGATCTTGAAGCGGATACCTTTTTTCCAAAAATAGATGGTAAAATCTGGGCAAAAACAAATGAAATTTGCCATGAAAAGGATGAAAAGAACCCGTATGATTTCTGTTTTCAAACGTTTGAGAGGATTAAAAGTAAACAGGAGTAGAATTCTGACGGCTAAGTTCTAGCTTCTAACCTCTAAATTTTTTATCTTTGCACTTCTAAAATTGAATAATGAATAAATACATAAAAATTGTAATCGCAGCTCTTCTTATATTGGGTGGACTTGCCATGATGATTTTCACAAGAAATTTAGGTTGGGGAATTGTAATCTTTCTTCTTTCAGCTTTGCCGATCTTTCTTTTCTTTAAAAATGAATATATCCTTTTGGCTTTCTGGCAATTGAGAAAACAGAATATGGAAAAAGCTGTAACTTATTTAGACCATATCAGGAACTATCAGACACAGCTTCATAAATCTCAATATGGTTATTTCCATTATCTGCAGGGATTAACTCTGGCTCAGGAACATCCTACCAAAGTTGAGCCTTTAATGAGGAAAGCACTTGAGTACGGTTTAAATATGAAACATGACAGAGCAATGGCTACTTTAAATCTTGCTGCTTCTGCCATTTCTAAAGGAAGAAAACAGGAAGGGCAGAAATTATTGGAAGAAGCTAAAAGATTGGATAGTGCAGGAATGATGACAGATCAGATCAAAATGATGAAAGATCAGTTGAAGATGCCGACAATGCAGAAACATATGCATAACCCTAATATGAGACAAAGAGGAGGGAAAATAAGATAATTGATTCCTTATCATAAAAAATAAAGGCAGAAAGTTTACTTTCTGCCTTTTTATATTGTTTTGTATGATCTACATTTCCGAATTGTGGTCATATCCGTAGAACTTAGGCATCTGCCAGTGGTATTTTACCGCCAGTGTACGGATCACCACTATCAGAAGGATCGTAAAAATCTGGATAAAAGTGTAGGAAAGGTTAGAATATTTTGTCATTAGTAAAAAAGCAGCTCCGCCAAAAATACAGGCTGTAGCATAAATTTCTTTTCTGAAGATCAGAGGTATCCTGTTGAGTAAAATATCCCGGATAATCCCTCCGAAACAACCTGTAATAGTTCCGAGCCCGATGCATATCAAAGGATGGATGTCTGCATTTAAACCTTTCTGGATACCTATAATGGTAAATAAGCCGAGTCCCAGGCTATCAAAAATAAATAAGGTAACCTGAAAGTTTTTTTCAAAAGATTTAAAGACCATCGTAAATATGCTCGTCATAATAATAACAGCGCAGGTCAGCAAATCATGCATCCAGAATACCGGAATATCCAGAAGCAGATCCCTAACAGTTCCTCCTCCCACTGAAGTTACGAAAGCTATAATGAGAACTCCAAAAGGATCAAGTCGTTTTTGCATAGCAGCAAAGCTTCCCGACATCGAGAAGGAAATTGTCCCCAATACTTCTATGGCAAAATTGAACTGTTCGTGCATATATTTTGAATGATAGCTGATAATAGATTGATGATTCTTCCATAAGCAAATCCTTTACCATTTATCACTGATCAACCGTTATTTATTTTTTTGTCTTCTCTACTCTTACCGCTTCAGGAACCAGAAGTTCATACTCTCCGTTGTGGTTGATGATTTCCCTTACAATGCTGCTGCTGATAAAAGATTTTCCTGATGAAGTTAATAAAAATACAGTTTCAAGCTTCTTATGGGCCAAAGTTCGGTTGGTATGGGCAATTGCTTTTTCAAATTCAAAGTCTGCAGGATTTCTTAATCCGCGGATTATGTATTGTGCATTTTTTTCAAAACAATAATCGACAGTAAGGCCTTCAAAATAGTCAACCTCTACGTTGGGAAATTCTGCAACAGAATTCTGGATGAATTCCATTCTTTTTTCAAGCGGGAACATGTATTTCTTTTGGGAATTCTGTCCGATGGCAATAATTAATTTATCAAAAAGGGGAGCAGCTCTTTCTATAATGTCATAGTGACCTAGAGTAATAGGATCGAATGATCCCGGAAAAACAGCAATTTTCATAATTAGTTTGGTTTTTTCGCTAATGCTTTTTCAACTTCATTTCCACAAAGATCCATTATGGATATACCGTAATGTTTTGCCTGCTGTGGAAGAATACTTGCCGGAGAAAATCCCGGGTTTGTATTCATTTCGAGCATATAAGGAATGCCGTCCATCAATATATATTCACTGCGTGAAAAACCACTCATTCCTAAAGAGTCATAGGCCTTTTTTGAAATTTCTTCAACTCTTTTTGTTGTTTCTTCGTCAATTCTTGCAGGGGTTATTTCTTCTGAAGCACCTTCGTACTTGGCTTCATAATCGAAGAATTCATTGGTAGGAACAATTTCTGTTATTCCCAAAACAATTGTCTCTCCTTTAAAATCAATTACCCCTACAGATACTTCCATTCCATCCAGGAAGCTTTCTATTAAAATTTCATGATCTTCCTTAAATGCAACTTCTGTCGCCGGAAGTAATTCGGACTTTTCTTTTACTTTAGTAATCCCTAATGATGAACCGGATTGGTTAGGCTTTACAAATAGGGGAAGACCAAGATAGTCTACTATTTCATCAACATTGATATTTTCACCCTTTCTCAGATAAATACTTTTTGCTGATGGGATACCATATTTGGACAGAACTGCTAAAGTGTCCTTTTTATTAAAAGTTAAGGCACTCTGATAAAAATCACAACCCGTATAAGTTTGCCCTATAGCATCCCAGTAGGCCTGAAGTATGCCGTTCTCACCAGGTGTTCCGTGAATGATATTAAAGCATACATCAAACTTCAATTGTTCATTATTTTCCAATGTTACAGAGAAGTCTCCTTTATTGATCGGATATTCCTTTTCGTTCTGATCCAGAAAATACCACTTATCCTTTAAAACAACTACTTTATATACATCATACAGATTCCTGTCCAACGAATCATAAATTAATTGACCGCTTTTCAGGGAAACTACGTATTCATCAGAATATCCGCCCATAACTACGGCAACACTTTTTTTGCTCATAACCAAATAGTATCAATTAAGGCAAATTTAATCATTTTATGTAATGCAACAGGTGAAAATCCGAAATTTTGAAACCAAATATGAAATGTGATAAATAAAAAGTACATTCTAAAATTATTAGCTATATTTGCCATTATAATTAAAGTATTTTTAAGTATGCTTAAATCACTTTTCAACTGGAAAGTTTTACTGAATTTGTTAATAGCCATCGGTGTTTTTATAGGGTTGGTATGGCTTACATTTCGTTGGTTAGAATACCATACGAATCATGGTCAGGAAATTCCGGTTCCCAATGTTGTAAACAAATCCGTTCATGAGGCGGTAAAAATATTAGATGATGCCGGTCTGGGCTATGAAGTAGACAGTGCTGCTTATGATCCAAAATACAAACCTTTCCAGGTTTTAAAGATGTCTCCTACTCCTGGTTCCCATGTAAAGGATGGAAGAGCTATTTATCTGATCGTAAACCCGAGAAGCTGGGCTCCGGTTGCAATTCCTGATGTTATTAACAAATATTCAGGTCTGGCTTTTCAAAGGATAGATCAGGTAGGTCTGAAAGTGGGAGATACTATCTTCGAACCTAGCATCCAGAAAGATGCAGTACTTAGAATTTTATTTAAAGGAAACCCTATGAAACCAGGATCGCTGATTCCTAGGTTCTCAACGATAGATGTAGTAGTTGGTTCTGGACCCATGAGAAATATATCTATTCCTAATGTAGTTGGCTTAACGGTAAAAGAGGCCAGAGCATTAATTACAAGAAGTATGTTTGAAGTAGGACTGGTAGAACATGAAGATGGAGGTAAAGATGAATCTGATATTATCTATTATCAGGATCCTGCTGCAGGAGATGTAAGAGATCAGGGAATGCAGATGGACCTCTGGGCAAGTAAAAAGACTCCGGCAGAATTGCGCTCTAAAATAGAAGAGCTGAACTCCGTATACCGTATGAAGGTAGATACTTCGTTGCCACCTATACAATATGAAGAAGTTCCTGTTCATCAGCAGCCTGTTTACGAACCAGTTCCTGTACCACCAGTGGTTCATAAAAAAATTGAACCTGCTAAAACGGAAGTTTCTAAAACTCCGGTTTCAAAACCTGCGACTGCTGATACGAAGCCGAAAACAACAACCGAAAGTAAACCTAAGAGTACAACAACCAATACTCCTGCGGGAAATAATAATGCTGGAAATAACAAAACAGCAACAAATGGTACACAACAACCAGCTCAAAAGCCAAAGGCTAAGAAAGTTGTAGTAGAGTAGTTACCATTTATTATTAAAAATACAGGCTTCAACTTATCATGTTGAAGCCTTTTGTGTAAAAAATAAAAATCATGACAGAAGATAACGAGGATTTTTTTGATGAAGAATTATTGGATTCCAACAATATTGATATTGATGAGGAAAATAAAGGACTGTATGAGCATTTCAATATTACTGTCGATAAAAACCAGGAGCCTTTAAGAATAGATAAGTTTTTACTGATTTTCAGGCAGAATTCTTCAAGAAATAAAATTTCACAAACATGCAGAGCAGGTAACGTTGTCGTAAACGGAACTCCTGTAAAACAGAATTACCGTGTAAAGCCGGGAGATCAGATTTCTGTTCTACTGGCCCATCCTCCGAGAGAAAATGTAATTATCCCTCAGGATATTCCGATCAATATTGTTTATGAGGATGATGATCTTGTTGTTGTAGATAAAGAACCAGGAATGGTTGTGCATCCCGGATTTGGAAACTGGGATGGTACTTTGGTAAATGCTCTTGCATTTCATTTTGCCAAAAATGGTGAGAAATCTGATCTGGATAGAGTAGGCCTTGTTCACAGGATTGATAAAGATACCTCGGGTCTACTGGTTATCGCCAAGAATGAATATGCATTAAGCTTCCTTGCCAAACAATTTTTTGACAGAAAGACGAAAAGATTATATTGGGCTTTTGTATGGGGGAATGTACAGGATGATGAAGGTACTATTCGGGGGCATATAGGGCGTCACCCTAAGAACAGGATGCAGATGTCGGTTTACGAGGATGGAAGCCACGGGAAGCATGCGGTTACGCATTATAAGGTTTTGGAAAGATTCAGATATATGACCTGGGTAGAATGTAAACTGGAAACGGGAAGAACCCATCAGATCAGGGCTCATTTTAAACATATTGGCCATACCCTTTTCAATGATGAAAGATATGAAGGTCATACGCCTTTAAGAGGAGTGAATTTACCTAAATATAAGCATTTTATTAAAAATGTTTTCGAAATCCTGCCAAGACATGCACTTCATGCCCATACCTTAGGTTTTATACATCCTACCACTAAACAGGAATTGTATTTTGAAAGCCCAATGCCTCAAGATATGGCGGATGCTGTAAAAAAATGGAGAAATTATTTGGAAAACTAAAAATATATTGAGATTTTTTTTATATTTGTTGAATTGAAATCAAGATTTGTTATGAGAAAACTATATGCTATAGTGTGTTTGGCTCTTTTGTCAAATGCATACAAAGCACAAGAAACACTACCATATTATCAACAATATCTTTTGGATGGTGAGTTCCTGTTCAACCCGGCACAATACGGTAAAACAGATTATGTTCAGCTCAACCTCAATTATCAACAGCAATTTTCAAAATTTAATGAGTCTCCTAATGTGCAGTCAGTAGGGATCAATGCTAACATTTTTGATAGAGTTGGTGCAGGGATATCTGTTTTTAGAGATAGTAATGGTCCTATTTCAGCAGGAGGTATTACAGCGGGTGCTTCATATTTTATTCCGCTTAGTAGTGAAGGAGAGAGAAAAGATCAGTTCTCATTCGGTACCAGTGTTAGTTTTTACAATATGAATTTTGATTATACTAAAATCAATACTGAAGATGGGTATGATCCTTTATTGCAGGGTACGGAGAGTAATATTTTCATGGCATATGCCAACTTTGGTTTAGCCGCGACTTTTAGAAATATCTTTGCCGGAGTATCGGTTAATGATATTGCTTTGACGAATGACGAATCTATTGTGAATGGTCGTGAGCCTTCTCCTATCAAGTTCTTCTTAAACTTAGGATATGACTGGCATTTCGCAGATAATATGTACGTTACACCATCTGCATTAATCAATTTGAATACGAATTCTACAAGAACAATTGATTATAACTTGATGGCCACATTCTTTAATGATATCAATTCATTCTCTTTTGGGGTAAGTTACAGATCAGTTCAGAACAGATTTGATAACCAGCAATTAAGTATTTCACCACTAGTAAAAGTAAGATTCAATAAGTTTATGATCGGAGCAACTTATAATTTAGGTTTGTCTGATATTCAGACTTATGGAGGAAACAGCTTTATGATCGGATTGGGTTATAACTTCGATAACTTTATTAATCATAGAGGATATAGATATTAATCAATTTAATTTAAATAAATTTGAGCTCTGAATTTTTCAGAGCTTTTTTTATGATTTATATTCACATTCCTTTTTGTAAACAAAAGTGTAGTTATTGTAATTTTCATTTTTCAACATCTTTACAGTCTAAAGATGAGGTGCTTTCTGCTATTAAGAAAGAACTTTTTTTAAGGAAAGATGAATTACATAATAAAACACTACAGTCGTTGTACTTTGGTGGCGGAACACCTTCAATCCTATCAGGAGATGAGATCAATTCAATTGTTGATGAGGTATTGAAGTATTATAGTTTTGAAAAGGATATAGAAATTACTTTGGAAGCCAATCCGGATGATCTGGATAAGACCTTCCTGAAAGATCTCTCGAAATCACCGGTTAACCGATTGTCAATCGGAACGCAAAGCTTTTTTGATGATGACCTTAGGTTGATGAACCGTGCTCATAATGCTTCACAGGCAGAGGATTCTATTAAGAGAGCACAGGATTTCGGTTTTGAAAATCTGAGTATTGATCTGATCTATGGATCTCCCACTTCTAATTTGGAAATCTGGAAAGAAAATCTGAATAAAACAATTGCCCTGGATGTTCCTCATATCTCTTCTTATGCACTGACCGTAGAGCCTAAGACGGTATTGAATGACTGGATTTTGAAAGGGAAAGTGGCTACACCAAAAGAAGAAAAGCAAAATAGAGAGTTCTACTATTTGTCAGACTTTTTAAAAGACAATGGTTTTGATCATTATGAGGTATCTAATTTTGCTAAACCAGGATTTTATTCAAGGCACAACTCGTCCTATTGGAAGTACAAAGAATATTTGGGACTAGGACCCTCAGCCCATTCATATAACGGAGCTGACGTGAGAAGTTGGAATGTCGCAAATAATCAGCTTTATATAAAGAAGCTGAATTCAAATTCTTTGGCTAAAGAAACTGAAATTCTATCGCAGGAAGACCAGTTTAATGAGATGATCATGATCGGATTACGGACGATATGGGGAGTGGACCTGGATAAACTGAAGAATAAGTTTTCTCCTGAAATAGTTGAGAAATTTCATCAGGAGATTAAAGAAAAGATAGCTGACGGCATACTTGTTATTGAAAATAATCATTTGAAAATACCGGAAAAGCACTGGTTTATGGCGGATGGAATTGCTTCAGATCTGTTCCTGATTTGATTGTAAAAGTTTGATGTAATACTGGTGAAATTCATTATTTTTGTATAAAATTTCAACTCTTTTGAAAACTAAGAAACAAGATTATTCGCATCTTTCGGCTAAACAACCTATCGGAATTTTTGATAGTGGTGTAGGAGGTTTAACCGTTGCTAAAGAAATTAAAAGGCTTCTTCCTCATGAAGATCTTATTTACTTTGGTGATACCAAGCACCTTCCTTACGGAGAAAAGTCTCGTGAAGCTATTATAGAATATTCTACCAAAATCACAAATTTTTTATTGGAGCAGAATTGTAAAGCAATTGTTATCGCCTGTAATACAGCAACAGCAAATGCTCTTAATGAAGTGATGCAGACAGTTGCCGGAAGAGTTCCTGTTATTGATGTTATTAATCCGGTTGCAGAGAAGGTATCTTATGAGATCCACACCAATGTTGGAGTGATTGCTACAAAAGCAACTGTGAATTCAGGGCTGTATAAAAAAAGTATAAGAAAGCATAATAAATGGATCAAAGTGGATGAGCTGGCAACTCCGTTGCTGGTTCCTGCCATTGAGGAAGGATTTAAAAACCATCCGATTACACATGCGATCATTTACAATTATTTAAGCAATAACAAGCTAAAAAATATTGAAACATTGATATTAGGATGCACTCATTATCCTTTATTAATTGATGAGATCAAACAATATTACGGAAACCGTGTTCGTGTTATCGATTCCCCGAATATCGTGGCAAGCCATTTGAAAATTATTCTGGATAAATACAATCTTTTAAACGATCTTAATGCCAAGCCAAATTATCACTTTTATCTTTCGGATCTGACGAAGAATTTCGAAAAGATATCCAAAAAGTTCTTTGGTAAAAGTATTGACCTGGAATTGAAAGTATTATAATATAAAAAAGCTGTTACAAGGAATGTAGCAGCTTTTATTTTAATCAACATTTAAAAAGTTATAGTTCTACTATTATTTTTTCTGATTTCAGTCTTTTCTTAGAGGTGATTGTCGGTTGATTAGTGTCCGTTCCGGATCTTTCTCCGATAGTGACAGCAAATAGAGTTTCATAAAGATCATTCTTCAGGATATTATCGTACTTGTCCGTTTCAATTCCTTCCATAGGAGTGGAATCTATTCCCATTTCGGCGCATGCAGCAAGCAATACACCAAGAGAGAGATATACCTGATGGGCTAACCAGGCCCGTATTGCAATGTCACCTTTAGGTTTTACCATCGTTTTATAGTAATTAATCGATCCTTCAGGTAAGTTTTCCTGAATTTGCTTTTCAAAATCTTCAACGTTTTTCAGAACCTGGAAGACAATGAGTTGACTGCTGTCCAATACTTTCTCCTTATTAAAATAAGAAGCTTCAGCCAATTGTTCTTTTATTTTCTGATTATTTACAAAAATAAAATTCCATGGCTGGCTGTTGATAGAAGAAGGGCTCAGGTTGAGGATTTCCTTTAATTCAAGAATTTGTTCTTCGCTTACTTTACCTTGTGGATTATACTTTTTCACAGTATACCTGGTTTTCATTTTGTTTAAAAAATTCATAATTTTGTACTATATTTTTTATAGTTGCAAAACTAATTTAAGTTTAATAAATTTGCAAGAACGGTCAAAAAGGATAGTAGTAAAATGTATACAATAGATAATAAAACGTACCCGTGTTGTACAAGTATCACCATGAAGTTTATTGGTGGGAAATGGAAAGCAGTGATTTTATACCATCTTATTGAGGGGGCAAAAAGATATAATGAGATCAGGAAAGATATTCCTACCATTACGGAAAGAACATTAAGCCTTCAATTAAAACAATTGGAGGAAGACGGTATTATCAGCAGAAAGGTTTATACGGAAAAACCGCCGTTAGTAGTGGAGTATGCCTTAACGGATTTTGGAAAGACGCTTCTTCCTGTTTTGAATGAAATTACAAGATGGGGAGACGAAGCCATTGCCAATTCCAAAAAAATAACCAGGAATTAGAGTTCCTGGTTTTCTGTATCTGATTGAGTTGGTTCAAAAAAGCTGAAACTTACGTTTCCATATTTTCTGGTATCTATAAGATTCGGGTGTTCAAATTTTAAGCGACTCTGATGCTCTATAATAAGAACTCCGTTTTCTTTTAGGTATTTATTGTTTAATACCAAAGAGATGATTTCATAGTATTTCTTCTCTTCAGTTTCAAAAGGAGCATCGGCAAAAACAATTTCAAAAGATTTTTTATTTCTGAATTTCTTGAGCCAGTCCACCACGTCCCCTCTTTGCACATTAACCTGTAACGACATGTCCAGTTCGGATGCCGTAGAATTAATGAAGCTTGTATGTTTGGGGTTCATCTCTACAGAAGTTACATCCTGACAGCCTCTGGAGGCAAATTCTAATGAAATAGAGCCTATTCCTGCAAAAAGATCAAGAACAGAGATCGATTGCATATCATATTTATTTTCCAGAATACTGAACAGAGCTTCCTTTGCAAAGTCAGTAGTTGGCCTTACATCAAAGTTTTTTGGGGCGGCAATTTTTTTGGCTTTCCATCGGCCTGAAATTATTCTGTACATGTTGTTTAGATATTAGATTGTTGGTAATGGATGCAATGTCAGGTAAGACCTGGCGTCTGCAACCTGTGACCTAATTAAGTATAAAATTCTTATTAGGAACGTTATCATATACAATTTTCAGGTTCTTTACGAATTTTTGTAATTCAGAAATGAATGTTTCATTTTCAGTGGTTTCACCATAAGCATAGAAGTTGGTTTCATTGATCCCAAATCCTATTTTACTTAATGTGAACATTACAAAATAAAGAAAATCAACCTCAGAATTGACATCCAGATTATTGTATAAGATCAGTTTTTTATTATCAAGGGCAAAAAATTCACATTGGTTATGATAAAGGTTAATGTGGATTTCTTTATTGTTTTTATGGCTGATTGAATTCAGGAATTTTTCTCCTGAAAAATTAAAGTGAACGGGAACGGCCAGCTCCTTTATCTTTTTATAAAAGTTTTTAGGAAAAGTATAATAGAACTGAATCCTGAACTTTTTATTAAGGGACAGCATCAGCTCTTCATTGTCCTTATCCACAGGAGCATTGAATGCAATAAGTTCATACCCCGCCTCATGTTCTGAAAATCCTTCAGGCATAAGGGTAAAATGGTTCAAGGCTGAAATGACAGAAATCTCATCGAACCTTTGCTTTATTAAAACTTCATCCAGTTTCTCAGCGATAAAATTTTTAGGAGACTCTTCATTAACGAAATAAGATTTCTCTTCCAAAATGCTTTTATTCCTCGCAATTTGGTAGATTAATCCGTCTTTTGTAAAAAGTAAATTAAGTACGTTCATATTTCTATTGCTGCAAATTTAGTGAAATTCTACCATTACCGCACCTGATTGATGATGAAGTATTTCCTTATTGTAAAAATCCAGATCGGTCTGGCTTTCTAAAACATCTAAAACCATCCTTTGCAGAACACCGTCTCCAATGCCATGAACAATTTCCAACCGTTTAAGATGATTTTTCCGGCAGAAGATCAATGTATCGATTAATTTTTCCTTTTGGAGGAAAAGTCTCTCGAATCCGTCATAATCATTTGGGTTTTTAACGAGATTATGAAAATGCAGGTCGAGAACCATATGATTTTTCTGATGTTTCTTTGAAGTGATTTTTTTGGGTTCAGCCTTTTTTACTACTTTTATATTATCATATATGGAAGCATTTTTCGGAACCAGCTTTTCCTTTGGATACTGATGGGTAAAACCATATCCATCTTTAAGAACAACAATATTTCCTTTTACGGAAGTTACAACCCCGCTTAAATCTTCATCTACCACAGAAACCTGATCTCCAATCTTCATATGTATTTCTATTTTGGACCTAATTCAATAATTTCCAGATCTTTTACTTCTTCACCATCGACCACAAAACGCATCATTGTTCTCACTTTGTGCCACCCCTGTTTTCCGCATGCCCCGGGATTAAGGTGAAGTAAATTATTTTTTGCATCAAACATCGCTTTCAGAATATGAGAATGTCCTGAAATAAATAGCTTAGGAGCTTTTTCTCCAATTTCTTTTTTAGCTATTGCGGTATATTTTCCGGGATAACCTCCGATATGGATCATAAGAACTTCCAGATTCTCACAGAAAAACCTGTTTACCTCCGGAAATTCGGACCGGATTTTTGCATTATCAATGTTTCCGTAAACGCCTTTTAGTGGACCGATTTTCTCAAGTTGTTCGATCACTTCAAGACTACCGAAATCACCACAGTGCCAGATTTCATCAGCGTCTTTGGCATATTCCAGGATCCTGTCATCAATATAGGAATGAGAGTCGGAAAGAAGAAGGATTTTAGTCATTATCTTACATTTTCTTTCAGGGATATTCTTCGTGTTTAAAATAAAGTTCAAATTTACTTAATAAATGTCGAATTGATTAACTTTGAGAAAATTTAAAAAATAATGAAACAGAAAATTTCTTTTTTCATATTTCTTTTGACAGTCGGCTTGATGAATGCACAGGTTGAAGAAAAAAAACTGGATGAGCTCATTCAAAATACCTTAAAAACCTTTGATGTTCCGGGAATGTCCGTTGGAGTGATTAAAGATGGACAATTGATCTATTCGAAAGGATTCGGTGTTCGTTCTTTGGCTTCAAAACAACCCATGGACGAAAATACCCTTGTAGGAATTGCTTCAAATTCTAAGGGATTTACCTGTACGGCACTGGCAATTCTGGCAGACGAAGGAAAACTGAAATGGGATGATAAGGTTTCAAAATACCTTCCTGAATTCCAGATGTATGATCCGTACGTTTCTCAAAATGTAACCATCAAGGATCTGGTAACTCACAGGGCAGGATTGGGATTAGGACAGGGAGATCTGATGTTTTTTCCGGAAGGAGGAAGTCTTACGGTAAATGATATCGTCCATAATGTAAGATATCTGAAACCTGAAAATCCTTTCAGAACAACGTTAGATTATAATAATATCATGTTCATTGTTGCAGGGGAGGTTATTCACAGGATTTCCGGCTTAAGCTGGGCAGATTTTATTGAGCAAAGAATTATGAAACCTGTCGGTATGAACTCCAGTTTTGGAAGCTATAACAGGGCAAAAGGGGTAACCAATAAAATTGATGCCCATGCTCCGGTAGATGGAAAAGCAATTGCTGTTCCCCACGACTGGAATGAAACAGGAAATGCAGCCGGAGGGATTATGAGTAATATCAAAGATATGACCACCTGGGCCCAGTTCTTATTAAATAATTTCACAACGAAAGAAGGAAAAAAACTGGTTTCTGACAAACAGGTACAACAGTTATGGAGTCTGCAGATACCTAGCGGAGTAGCTCCTAAAAATCCTTATGATACAAGCTTTTACGGATATGGAATGGGATGGTTCCTGAGTGATGTTAAAGGACATAAACAAATTCAGCATACAGGAGGGCTGATCGGCACCGTAACCCAGTTTACATTGATTCCGGATATGAAATTAGGGATTGTCGTTTTAACCAATCAGCAGTCCGGAGCAGCTTTTAATACCGTGACCAATACTTTAAAGGATTCTTATCTGGGAATTGCAGACCGGAACTGGCTCAAAACATACGGGGACAGAATGGCTAAAATGAATGCTGAATACGATAAACAAAAGAAGGAAGCTTTTGAAAAATCCGAAACATTTAAAAAGAATAAAAACCTACAGCCAAAAGCAGAACAGTTTGTTGGAAAATATAATGATATCTGGTTTGGGGATGTAGAAATTACCCAGCAGGGAAATGCTTACAGAATCACATGTGAAAATTCTCCGAGATTAAAGGGAGAATTGCTTCCTTATTCCAACAATTCTTTCATTATCAAATGGGATGATAGAAGTTATGATGCAGATGCGTATATTATCTTTAATTATGATGAAAGCGGGAAGGCTGAATCCGCAAGGCTAAAAGCTATTTCCGATGTGACGGACTTCAGTTTTGATTTTGATGATCTGGATTTAAAAAAAATTCTCTAATATAAATACAATAATAATCCGGGCTCTAATATTTGTTAGAGCCCGGATTATTAATATAAGCTATTCTTTAATGAATTTTTTAATCAGATCTCCGGTCTGAATGATATAGGCTCCCTTTATCAGTTGACTTATATCGATATTATTTCTTTCGAGTTTTCCGGACAATATAAGTTTCCCTACCATGTCATATATTTTATATTCTTTTGATGGAGGGTTCATAACTGTTATGAAATCCTTAGCAGGATTGGGATAAATCTGTGTTTTATTTTTGTACTGTTGTTCAGAAACAGACAAAGCACCCAGATCTGCTTTTAATAATGAGCCTCCGAAGAAATCCGTAATAAAAATCGTGTTATTTTTTACGGCTAATCCTGATGGGTAGCTGAATTCACTGGAGACAATACCATCGGAAACTATTGGATTAGCCAGGGTGAAATTTAATTGGGATATTTTAGAAGCTCCTGCTTCAGAAATATATAATTGATTTCCATGAGAGGTTAAACCGGAAGGATAACTTAATCCCTGAGCTATTGTTATTGGAGAAGTAGAACTATTGAGTTTAAATTTTGAAACTCTTCCTTCAAACCGTTCAGTGTAGAAAATTTCATCTCCGATTATTTCCAATTCAAATGGAGATGCTGCGGATGTAATATCCACTAATTGTGGGATCGGTTGGCTTACATCTATTTTGGCAATCTTATTATCTCCCTCAAGAGCCATATACAGGTCATTTCCAACGAATTCAAGCCCTAGAGGACTGTTTACATTCGTCAGGATAACTTCAGGCGCCGGATTGGAAATACTGAGATTGACCCTTGAAATTTTATTTCCTCCAAATTCAGAGATATATAGATATTTATCTTTTAATGCCAGACCATAAGGTCTGTTTACTCCTGTAACCACATCCACTGGCGCGGCGCCGGGATTATCGAGGTTTATCTTTACCACTTTATCCAAAGCATAAATGCCGATATACATTTCATTGTCTTCAATGATCATGGGGTTGGGTGTATTCAGATTGGTAATAATTGAACTGGCCGAAACCTGTGCGTAAATTGTGTTCCCTGTAAGCAACAGGATCAACAGTAAGAAATAGAATTGTTTTTGCATTATTACTTTTATTTAGAATAAATATTAATAAAGCAAAAATATTTTATTCTGAATACAATGACAAAAAGGGCAACATGATATTTGCCCATATATTAGAAACTGTTATGTATAAAAGCGGAACTGGAGATATGATCTTTATAAAAATTTTCTCATGCATTATGCATAAGAAAGGAGATTGTAAAAAGAATAAAACAATAAATTTTTAAAATAATTTTAGATTTTTCCAGGTTCGTAAAAAAATAAAAGCTTTTTCGTTGCTCCATCAAATTCCGACCATGAATCACAGTCTATTTCAAAACCGGCAACTCCGCAGGTAGGAAAATGAAAAATATCCTCTGATATAGAGTTGGCAAAATTGGAAATTCCGTTGTTGTGTGAAAAAAATGCTACCGAATTATGATGGTCATCCAGGTTGTAAATTACAGATTCAAAATTCCTTTCAGAAGGGTTGTATAGCTTTTCATCAGTCATGTAATTCAACTGGTATGTCTGATTGAAAATCTTACAGGTATTCAATGCACGAACCGCTGGGCTCGACACTAAATAATCTATAGAAATACTATTGTTTTTTAAGAATCTGGACATGTTCATTGCGTCCTCCAAACCCTTGTCTGCCAAAGGTCTGTCAAAATCTTCAGTTTCTTCCGGCCAGTCGCTCTTTGCATGTCTCACAAGAATGAGTTTCTTCATAATTTCGTTTTTTGGAAGATTAAAATTATAAAAAAAAATATGGAATGAAACATGATTTATAAAAAAAACTACGTTGTGAATAAAATCATTAAAATTTACTAAATTTGCAAACCTATGGGACAAATCCTTGCAATAGACTATGGAAAGGCCCGTTGTGGCATTGCAACAACGGATGACATGCAGATTATAGCGAGCAGCCTTGATACTGTAGAAACAAAACATATACTGTCTTTTCTGAAAAAATATTTCAGCGAAAATAAGGTAGATGATGTAGTAATAGGACTTCCGATAGATTTAAAAGGAAACGTATCCGAGGTGGAAACAGATATTTTACAATTCATTGATGAATTTAAAAAAGAATTTCCAACTATTTCCGTTTACCGTTTTGATGAAAGGTTTACTTCCAAAATGGCATCATTTTTTATTTCCCAGAGTGGGAAAAGTAAAAAAAAGAGAGAGGAAAAGGGTTTAATAGATAAAATAAGTGCAACCATCATATTGCAGAATTTTTTAGAACAAAGAACAAGATGATTCTACCAATAAGAGCCTTTGGGGATCCTATTTTAAGAAAAGTAGGCAAAGATATAGACAAAAATTATCCCGATTTACAAGAACTGATTGATAATATGTTCGAAACTATGAATAGTGCGAACGGAATTGGCCTTGCAGCTCCGCAGATTGGCCTAGATATTCGTTTATTCGTAATAGATGTAACTCCTTTGGCTGATGATGAGGATTATGAAGATATCAAAGAAGAATTGAAAAGCTTCAAAAAAGTTTTCATCAACGCTAAAATTCTGGAAGAATCCGGGGAAGAGTGGAAGTTTAACGAAGGCTGCCTTTCGATTCCGGATGTGAGAGAAGATGTAAAAAGAAAGAGCACAATCCTGATCGAATATTATGACGAAAATTTTGTGAAGCATACAGAAACTTTTTCCGATATTAGAGCCCGCGTAATTCAACATGAATATGATCATATTGAAGGGACATTATTTACCGATCACCTTAGTGCTTTAAAGAAAAAGCTGGTAAAAGGTAAATTAACAAAAATATCTCAGGGGGATGTAAGCATCAACTACAAAATGAGATTTCCGAAGTAACAGGTGTATTTAATTATAAACAAAAAATAATAGACAGTAAAAGGTTTCTACTGATTACTAAAAATTAAAAAAATAAAATTATGTTGTTAGAAAAAATAATTTCAATCTCTGGAAAGCCAGGACTTTTTAAATTAGTTTCTCAATTAAGAAACGGATTTATTATTGAAGATGTATCTACAAAGAAGAAAGTAAGTATAGGAAACTCAAGCCAGGTGAGCTTGTTGGATAACATTGCTATGTTTACATTTGATAAGGAGGTTCCTTTGTTTGAGGTTTTTGAAAATATTGCTAAAAACCAGGATTACAAAGAAACAATTTCTCATAAATCTTCTGACGCTGAGTTGAAAGAATTTATGGCAGCTTCTCTTCCTAATTATGATACGGAGAGAGTATATGCTTCTGACATCAAAAAATTAGCACAGTGGTATAATATCCTTCACAAGGCAGGATATATTACACCTGAAAGCTTTGTTAAAGCTGAGCCTGAAACTTTAGACCCGGCACAGGATGAAGTTGCTGTTACTGAGAAAGCAGCTCCTAAAAAAGCAGCTCCAAAAGCAGAAAAACCTGCTACTCCAAAAGCAAAAGCTTCAACGGGAGCAAAAGCTGCTACTAAAAGTACACACAGAAAAATGGGATAATCCCTTTGCCCTGATTTAAAATAAAGCCTTGTTGAGAATTTCTTAACAAGGCTTTTTTAATAAAAAAAGTACCGGATAAAATTTTTAAAGCCAGAAAAATCTATTCAAAGGCTTCTCCTTAATTTTGCATCTAACATCTAACATCTAACATCTAACATCTAACATCTAACTTTCCCCACGAAGTTTTGTACCCAAGTTAAAATAACCCTTACATTTGTATAAGATTGAATTCCCAATTGACCTATGAATACCAGACAAGAAAAATTAGACGCTTTCGGAAGATTATTGGACATTATGGACGACCTTCGTGAAAAGTGCCCGTGGGATCAGAAGCAGACCTTACAATCTCTGCGTCATCTTACACTTGAAGAAACCTATGAACTCTCTGATGCGATCTTACAGGAAGACCTGCAGGAGATCAAAAAAGAATTGGGAGATGTATTGCTTCACTTGGTTTTCTATGCTAAAATAGGTTCTGAAAAAGAAAGTTTTGATATTGCAGATGTCATCAATTCCCTTAATGAAAAGCTTATTTTCCGTCATCCTCACATTTATGGAGATACAGAGGTGAAAGATGAAGAAGAAGTAAAGCAGAATTGGGAAAAACTAAAACTGAAAGAAGGGAATAAATCCATTTTAGGAGGGGTACCCAAAAGTCTTCCAAGTATGGTAAAAGCTTACCGGGTTCAGGATAAAGTGAAAGGAATTGGATTTGAATTTCATGATGCGGAGGATGCATGGAAGAAAGTAGATGAGGAACTTGAAGAATTTCATGCTGAAACGGATCTTGAGAAAAAAGAGCAGGAACTGGGAGATGTATTTTTCTCCCTGATTAATTACGCACGGATCACCGGAATTAATCCTGATTCTGCCCTGGAGAAAACTAATTTAAAATTTATCTCAAGATTTCAGAAGATGGAAGAGATGGCGTCGGAAAGAAATCTGAATTTAGGAGAAATGTCCCTGGAAGAGATGGATTTGCTTTGGGATGAAGTTAAAATATTAAATAAAAATTAATGAAAATGTATATCTTTTGTATGGTAACCTCTCTTTTATTAATGGGATGTAATCCTAAAAATTCAGAACAAACTAAAGAAGATACTTTAAAAGTAGAGTTTTCATTACCTAAAAAATTAAAAGAAGTTTCCGGTATTACCTTGTCTCCGGATAAAAAGACAATATGGGCTATAGAAGACCAGGGAAATAAAAACCGGGTGTACGGACTGGACAGAAAGGGAGCATTTGTTTCGGATGTGCTGGTGGAGAATGCTGAAAATAATGATTGGGAAGAAATTACCAGCGACCGTGACGGAAATATCTATATTGGTGATTTTGGGAACAATGATAATGACAGACGCAATCTTTCTATTTTGAAAATTGATTTAAAAGATGCCTCTCAGACAACAACAAAAGTTACCCAGAAAACCAGCTTTCATTATGAAGGACAAACAGAGTTTCCGCCTAAAAAGTCAAACCTTTTATATGATTGTGAAGCTTTTGTTGAGATGAACGGAAATTTTTATCTTTTTACTAAAAACAGAAGCAAAGGTTTTGACGGGAGTTTTCTGATTTTCCGTGTACCCAATAAAGCAGGTGATTTTGAAGCAAAGCTAATGGGTAAATTCAAGCTGGATGGAAAGTATGCCGATGCAGCGATCACAGCAGCGTCAATCAATAGTAAAGGGGATCAGATCGTATTGCTGAATCATAAAAATGTGCGTATCGTTACAGGCTTTACTCCTGATGACTTTTCGAAAATTAAAGTTCAAAAAATTTCATTACACCATAATTCGCAGAAAGAAGCGGTTACTTTTGTGGATGATAAAAATCTTTTAATTGCTGATGAAAAGGATAAGAAGGATGGAGGTAATGTTTATCTTTTTACATTAAAACCTTAGAGATAATTTTCAGTTAAGCGGACGTGTGAATCAGCACTTCCTTTTAAATTGATCTTTCAAATATATAATATAAAAAAGTCGCGCAGAAATTTCTGTGCGACTTTTATTATTTTAATAAGGTATTCTAAAGCTCTCTTTTGTTTTGAAAAATGTAAAATTTTTAACAATAAAAATGGATAGTGCCGTTTTAGAAATTCATTCCTACGCCTGCAGAAATTCTTCCCCCGTCAGATCCATAGAAATAGTTTAATCTTGCGGAAAACATTTCGACAAGGCTTAACCATAAACCAACTCCTGCAGCCTGATGCCATTTTCTGGAATTCTCGTTATCATTCCAAACCCGTCCCAGATCATATCCAACCAATATACCCAGATTAGCCGGAATAATATTATTTTTGATCCTTCCAAAGTCCCAACGGATCTCGGAGTTGTTAGTGAAGTACGATTTTCCGGAAAACCGGTCATTTCTGAATGCCCTTAAGCCATTATTACCTCCGATACTTGCCGCCTGATAAAACTCAAAATTATTGTTGTTGATCCACATTACATTATTGGAATTCGAAAAAACAAAATTTGCTTTTTTATCAATTCTGTGGTGAATATTTAATGATCCGTTTACAAATAAAAAGTTTCTGTCGAAGTCCGAGAGATTGGTTTTCCAGTTCACGCTCGCGACAAATTCCAGACCTAAGGTAGGAAAAGCATTATTATCAAGGTTTTTGAAACTAAAGGTATAATTGGCTCCTCCGAATTGCTGACTTTTGAAAACACCAGGATTTACATCAGGAGATTGATCCACAAAGCGGTCACCCTTTCTCTGTACCTTATTGTCTTCAAAGGTAAGCTGAAACTGATGGCTTAAATTAAGCCAGCTCTTCTTTGAAATGGAAGGTGCAAAATTAAATTTTGAGATCCTGGCCCTGTTGTACTTTGCTTTAGTATCCTCACGGTCATATTCACTTTCATTGGATAATCCAAAGAAGTTTTCGGAAAAACGGGGAGTGGTATAGGCTGCATCAAGATTGAAATCCCATCCTGAAATTGCTTTCTTAAAGATACCTTTGTAAGCAAGGCTGAAACCTGCCGTATTGGTGTAAAAATTGGCTTTTAAACTATGTTTCTGTGTAAATGGATCACGAACGAAGTTATTTACTGTATAATTGGCTAAAACACCGATAATCAATCCATCATCCGGATTGTAATCTGCATTGGGATAGCCGGCAAAGAAGTTATACTTCGGATGCTTGTAATTATAGGTGTTAACATCATAATCATCAGAAATATGTTTGGCCGCTGAACCTGCGTTATAGGTATTCTTTTGGGATTTAAAATCATAGATGCTGATCTTTTTTCCGTTGGCAACATTATACACATCGTGATTATCTCCTCCCACCAATCTGATATTCATTTTAGGTTTGCCGTTTCCTGACACATCGTAAACATCATCATCTTCAAGACCGTAGATCCAAAGCTCTTTGGTTTTATTGTCGTAATATGTTTTTTCAAATACCAATTCAGGGTTTTCACCTTTATCGTCAAGTTTATACTGTTTAACATCAACGGAATTTGCATTTTTAACGATTACAAATTTATCCTGGTTTACAGTTCCTGCTAACGGAACTTTTTCCTGTAAAACATCATAATACTGAACAGCATAGTCCTGTAGTTTTTCTTTTCTTAATTTTAATTTTCTCTGAATATCCTCACTGGTTTCATCTCTAACCTCTTTCGGCAAATGATCGAATGCTTCATTGATATCAGCATCAGTAAGGTGTTCCTGAATATATTTTGCCTGTGCAACCCATTCTTCCTGTGTTGAACCTTTTAAGAAAACAAGATCAATAGGATAAGGTTCTGTAGCCAGGAGTTTTACACTTTGAATGTCTTCCTTGAACGTTTTCATATGGCGGATAGCCGGAACGTTCATGATCAGTTTAAATGCAGCACCGTCATACTTGCTGAAAGCCTGGTCACGGTCTCTTGGAATCGGCTTATAGATGATCTTATCACCGTCTTTATATTCTGCCCATTTCCATTGATCAGAATGTCTGTCCCAATCTCCTAAAAGCATATCAAAAATTCTGGCTCTGATGTACGATTCTTTGTCGATAGAATATTTATAATTTTTGGATAGGTTTTTCAGGACATCGTCGGTTGAAAGAATATCTCTTGCATTGTCCAGGGATTCAAGCGTTTTAGGATCTGAAGAAAAGCGTTCTTCGATCATGTACATTTCGTCACCGTAATGTTCATTGTAATCTCCAAGGGCCTGTTGTTTTGGAATATAGAATAATCTTGGATTACTGTGCGTAATATTTACTTTTTCCGCCAGATTTCCAACAATAAATGGAGTGAACGGATGACTGGTTGTATAGAAGTCAAGCAGGAATTTGTCCGGAAAAGTGTCATACAGTTCCTCTCCGAAGGTACTTTTTTTAAAGGCCATGTTATTCAGAAAACGTACGGCACTTTTTTTAATGCCTCTCATGACGAATTCCTGACCATCTTTAGCTTTTAGTCTCAAGCTGTTGGACTGGTTTCCACCTCCTTCCCTGAAAGGGATATATCCACCGTCTAATTCTGAAATATTGGCAGTTTTAGCTTCAATAGGAATTCCATAATATTTTCTGTAATGGTCACCCCATAACCATCTGTAGAACTTCCTTTTTTCCGTTAAGTTTGCCGGATACACCGTTGAGGTGATGGTAGCCGGAAAGGAATTAGGGTAGTTGTTGACAAAGGTTTCAGGTTTGGATATTACGTCGATATGGGCCAATGTTTTAACCTTGCTATTTTTAGTGGAAAAGTACTCAACATCGCAGCTTTGATCTTTGCGGATGTTTAAAACAGCAAAACCACTTCCTCCATAGGAAAAATCGGTCTGTTCAGCGATGGTTGCAGGATCTACTTTGGAACCTCCGCCGCTGATGATCTGTTTGATATTCCTGTCGGTGTGGTATTGAAGGTTATGGTCATGTCCCGAAACAAAGATTACATTTTCTTTATCCTGGACGATACTCTTTAACCTGTTGGCAAGGTCGGCATAATGCTGGTTGTTGATATCCTCCATGCTGGCACCGGAGGTATTTCTGAGAATATTAATAATTGTTGCAATTCCGGGAGCCGGAATATTTCCTTTAAATGGAAAAAGGTGAGACCTAGCAGAATTATATCCCGCATGAGTTCCACTGCTGATAACAGGGTGGTGTAAAGCGACAATAATCCTTTTTCCCTGATTTTTAGTAATCAGATCCTGGAATTCATAAAAAAGATCGTCCCGGGTTTTGATATTGCAGTTTTTATTCATTCCCGGATATTTGTCCCAGTTGGCTATAACCCACTCACTATCGATAACGATTAACTTGATATCACTGGTCAGGCTTATATCATCAATAGGACAAGCATTTTTAGGTAAAAAAGCCTTTTTATCATTCAGATAATCCTTCACAAAATCTTCCTGTGCTTTTAATCCGTCTAAACCATGATACCAATCATGATTTCCGGGAATGACGAGGGTTCTTCCCTTGAAATTTTTTGTAATGGAAAGCTGATTTTCCATTTTTTCTTTGGCCAGAGGATACTCTTTATCTTTCTTTTTAGGCATTCCTGAAGGATAGATGTTATCACCCAAAAAGATCAGCATCGAATTTTTGTCGGCTGAGTCCAGTTTACCCTTAAGAATATCCAGCGTTTGCTTCGCCTGTGGCTCATCTGCGTTGCCCGCATCCCCAACCAGGAAAATTTTAAAGTCGTTTTCAGAATTTATAGCAGAATTTTTAATTTCCTGTAAGTTTTTTCCCTTTTTTACGTTATAGGTAGCACAAGAATATAAGAGTCCTGATACCAATAAGAACCTAAATGGGACTGAAATTATTTTTAGATGAGTTTTAAAGGATAAATTCATAAATTTACATTAACAAAAATTCAGTAATGGATATTTTACAAAAAGCTAAAAATTATGTTGAAAACTTATTCAAAGATAAGTTATCTTCTGTATATTTCTATCATAATTTTATTCATACCACATATACGGTTAACAAGGCCGAAGAAATAATGAAAAATACTCCTGTCTCCAAAGAAGACCAGGAGAAAGTGATATTAGCTCTGTGGTTTCATGATGCAGGATATGTTGAATGTGCTCAGGATCATGAAGAGAAGGGAGTAGAGATTATGAAAAATTTTCTCATCAATGAAAATTATCCTGAAAATTATATCGAAGACGTTTCTAAATTGATTTTGGCGACAAAGATCAACTATGAACCACAGAATTTACTGGAGAAAATAGCAAAAGATGCCGATTGCAGTCATTTTGCAAGCCATGATTATAATGATATTTCAGATTCTTTAAGGAAAGAGTGGGAGCTTACCAATGTAAGATGCTTTTCTAATGATGAATGGAATGCCGGAAACCTTGAGCTTCTGAAAAACAAGCATAAATATTATACCGATTATGCCAAAGAAAATTGGGAGCCTTTAAAGAAAAAGAATATTAAGAAGATTGAGAAGAAGTTGGAAAAGGAAGAGGAGAAGAAGGAAAATTCCGATGCTAAAGACAATAAAAAAGAACCTAAAGAACCGAAATCCGACAGAAGTGTGGATACTCTGTTCAGGGTTACTTTAAATAACCATACCCGCCTTAGTGATATTGCAGACAGCAAGGCCAACATATTACTTTCTGTAAATGCGATTATTATCTCGGTTTGTCTTTCAGTTCTGGTACCAAAGCTGGATGCACCTAAAAACGCCCACCTGATTGTACCTAGTTTTCTGTTGCTTATTTCAAGTGTGATGACCATTATTTTTGCCATCTTATCCACAAAGCCGAATGTGACAAAAACGAAATTTACGAACACAGATGTTAGCAATAGAAAAGTAAACCTCCTGTTTTTTGGAAACTTTCATCAGATGATCTTTGATGATTACCATAATGCAATGAAGGATCTGATCAAGGACAGGGATTATATCTATGATTCGATGGTAAAAGACCTGTATTACCTGGGAAAGGTACTGGATAGAAAATATAAACTTTTATCGATTACGTATCAGATTTTCATGGCAGGAATTATAATTTCCGTACTTTCTTTTGCCTATGCATTCCTTACACTTTAATCGTGTTCAGGATGATAGGATAATTCTATAGGGAAATTGGATTATTCCCACTATATTTTACAAGTGAACTAAAGGGAAGCCTGATGTTTTTTTGTGGAGAAAATCTTTAAGCAATCGAAACCCTCAGGGCTAATAATCCTGTTATCCCCTGGAGGTCTTCAACCTTTAAAAACTCAACATCAGACTGAAGGATTTCTTTTTTCTGAAGCTTACTGATGTATTGCAGGTATTCTTTCTGGTTTTCCATTCCAAAGTAAACAATAGTTATTTTTCCAGGACAGGTAATTCTTTCGGTTGAATTTTTTATGTGGGCCTTATCTATTCTTTTTTTGATAATTTCATAATACGAATTATAAGCACCATCTACATCGAAACGCTTTTCATCCATACGGAAGCGGATATCTATTTTTTCATTATAAACGAAAATAAGTGAAGCGATATCCAACGGAATGGGAAGCTCTTCCTTAAAGGTTTTAATTTCCTGTTCCATTTTACAGATCGTTTTCAGCTGCCAGTATCTTAACTGGTGAACCACCTTGGATGTGTAATGAAGATCCGGAGTGATACTTGGTCCGATGAATAAATTATGCTCTACACCATCTGATTTAAACCTTTCGTAGTAATGGGGAAATATGGCTTGCGCTTTGATCTGATTCTCATCAAGTATATCGGCAAGTTTCCTGTTGATCAGAGTAATCGAATCATCAAGGCTTTTTCTGCTATTGTAAAACAGATCGGTTTGAGTGAAGACCTGGGAAAAATACTCTGAAATCATTGTTTTTACCTCCTTAGTGGACCTTACCTCTAATTTTGCTTGAAGATACGGATGAATTTCATCCCTTAATAACCTTTGGAAGCGCTGTTCCGTATCGGCCTTGATCTCATTATTCAGTTCATTTTCAAAAATCTCCAAAGCCAGTAAATATTTCTCGGAATCTGAATTGACCAGAGTGAAAATATCATGAAGACAATCAATCTGCCTGTTAAGATCTTCCAACATAAGATTGAATCGTTTTTCGGAGGAAGAACGGATATCAGAGAACCCAAACAGCGGCGTAAGATTTTTAAAAGAAATCTGCTTTAAGGTATAGATCTTCTTGGCTAACGAAGCATTAAAATACTTTTCTGCCTCATTTCTGAACTTCCAGACCACACTGTTGTGGATGGACGTGTATTCCCGTTGAATGATTGCCTCAATCTGATAATTCTTTTCAAAACTGAATCTGTTCAGCGAAAAAAGAATCATATCACTGAAAAACTCTAGCTTTTTCAATTTTAAGCCATTCAGACTATTGGGAATAGGAGAGGTAAACTCCATAATGGCGAGTAATTCCCCATCTTTCATGATTGGAATTACCATGAAACTGTTGATGTTGTTTTCCTTTAAGATACTAAAGGAAGGCTGATCTTTTATTTCCTGCTCCATATTATTGACATTGGATATGACAATAGCCCTGGAGTTATTATTTAAATTTTCAAAGGTGCTTTTCCGGGTTTCTTCATCAAAGGTATTGATCCAGAAATCAAGGATATGATTCGTAAAAAGATTTTCGTAAATCGGAACCTTTTCCAGCCTCTGGTCTTTTTTGTTGAAAAGCATCAGCCCGAAGTTCAATTCCGCGACATCAAAATAAGACTTAAATATCTCGATCAAATTGTTATCCGGAGTAAGGTTTTCAGGATTAATCTGGATCATACTTGATTTAAGATCGGAAAGTGCAACTTCAGATGTACAGTCGACCAGAGAAACAATGGTAAAACCTTTTAAGACCCATGATTTCGATGGAAAGTGTTTTTTCCACAGCTTGTAATCATCCAGGTTTTCAAGAAGCATGTCGATAACATCATCCGCCGGTATTTTAGCCTTTTCCGTAGGATAAATATCTGTGAAATCTGAATTTACTGTGATTTTATAATGCTTCATGATTCCCTGCTTATTGGGAATATCATAATACAATGGCATTGTACTTTTCACATCTCTCTTGAAATAACTTTGGAGGATAAGACAGCAGCAGAATACATAGAACTCATCATCACTGATATTCCTAAGCTCAATTTCAAAATCCTTACCGGCATCTTTTAAAATATTCTTGAATCGTTCGGTATAATTGAATGTCGTTTTTGAAAGAGGAATACTGGCGGCTTTTATCTCATTATTGGTTAAACCCGTTGGAAACAAGTCAGCCAATAAAAGCCTGATGAGGTCCTCGTGTTTTTCTAATAACGAAACATCCTGGAAACCGTCTTTGAGTTCCTTGATTTTTTTTGTTTTCTCGATAAGGGATTCCGCATAATTCACCCGGTATTCTAATCGGTCATTGTACCGGATATGCTCAAGAACATCCAAATATTTTTTGAATGAAATGGATACTTGAAAAGGGGCGTCTTTTTTGTAAAGATGTAACAATGCTGAAAATTATAAAGTAAAGTTATAAAAAAAGCACAACTTTATGTTGTGCTTTTATATTTTTATGATTTTGATTACAGTCCAAATTGTTTTGCGAACAGGTCAGGGAATACTCCTAAAATGATGATAGAAGCTATAATTACCACCGCTACAATATTGTACGTAATTGTTACTTTTTCTGAAGTTTTGAATGTTGTTTCTTTAAAGAAAAACATGGCTATGATTAATCTCAGGTAATAAGCAATTGAAACTGCAGAACCTAAAACGGCAACCAGCACTAAAAAGGCAGCTCCGTTCATTGCCTGGGAAAATAATGCAAATTTACCCATAAAACCGGCTGTTAAAGGAACCCCAGCCATTGAAAGCATGGAGATTGCAGCTACGGTAGCCAAAAGAGGCTCTGATTTTGCCAATCCTTTAAATGCTCCAAAAGAAGTTTCTCTTTTCAATTTTTCTACCCATATCAGACACATAAATACTCCTACAGTAGATAATGAGTAAGCAAAAAGATAGAAAGCCAGATTATAAGTAGAAAGATTCGTCATTCCAAAGAATACCAATCCGATATATCCTGCATGAGAAACAGAAGAATAAGCCAGCATTCTCTTCGCATTGGTCTGTGCAAGACCCATAACATTGGCCAGAAGCAAGGTTATGATAATGAATACTCCAAGTATATTAATCCATTCGTGGGTTACTCCTGCAAAACTTATATTCATTAATCTGAAGAATGCGAAAAATCCTGAAATTTTTACAACACTTGCCATGAAAGCTGTGATCAATGATGGAGAACCATAATATACATCAGGACTCCACATATGGAACGGTGCTAATGCTACTTTAAATGCCAATGCACAAAGCATCAGGATCACCCCTAAGATGAACATTACATCTTTTGGGTGAGCAGCTCCGAAATCATGGATTTTATAGATATCAAAAGTTCCTGTACTTCCATAGATGAACGTAATACCGAATAAAAGGAATCCGGTGGCAAACGCTCCCATCAGGAAGTATTTTATAGAGGCTTCGTTTGATCTTAAATCAGTTTTATTAGCTCCGGCCATCACATACAATGGGATGGAAAGGATTTCAATACCTAAGAACAGGGTTACCAGATTCTGATATCCGAAAAGAGTAATACCTCCGCACAAAGCGAATAGCATCAATGCATACAATTCGGACTGATGGCTTCTGTGATTACTGAATGCGAAACCACCCAGAAAGAACAATAGTAAAGTAGTTACAATTGAGATTTTTGTAAATAAGGCAGTATTAGAGCCATATTCATACATATGTCTGTAATGTTCGAAAAATGAACATTCAGGCAGGAAGCTAACATATAATGCAATGATTAACCCCAAAATCCCAATGTACCTTGCGAATTTTCCTTGTTCAAAAACGCCTGAAAATAACGCAGCAACTGCAGTTAGGAAAACAATAATTAAAACACTCATAATATAGATTTGAGATTCGAGATTCGAGATTCAAGATAAAAACACTGACTTCTCAATTTCATACTCTCTTAATTTTTTAAATTATTAAATTAATCTTTAAATTTTTGAATCTTTCAATCTTTTAATTAATCAAAGATGCATAGATAAACTTCAGCGAACTACTCACCATTTCGATTACCGGTTGAGGGAAAATACCAAGTAAGATCACAAAAACCGCTAAACTGGCCAGAACAGAAAACTCCACTCCTGAAAGATCTTTCGCTGTACTCAATACGGCTTCATCTCCTTTTCCGAACATTGCCTTTCCGTAGAATCTCAATAGATAAACAGCAGAAAGAATCACAGTTAAACCTGCAATAATAGCAGCTAATACATTAAAGTCAAAGATTGATTTAATCAAAATGAATTCCCCGATAAAACCATTAGTCAACGGAACGCCCATTGAACCTAAAAGGATCAGTAAAAACAATACGGCAAATTTAGGAGCTACTTTCGCTAAACCACCCATTTGTCTGATGTCTCTTGATTTAAATCTTTTATATAAAATGTCTGCACAATAGAATAAACCTACGACATTAATACCGTGAGCAAAAGTTTGTACCAAAGCACCTTCAGCACCTTCAGTAGTAAATGTTCCTCTTAGTGTAACAACAGCAGATGCAAAAATACCTGCTACCATCAATCCAACGTGAGAGAAAGATGAATAGGCAATGATCCTCTTCATATCATCCTGGATAATTGCGATCAATGCTCCATGAAGGATTCCTACTATCGCAAGGATAATAACGATCTGCCCTGAAATTCCCATAATAGGAATAGGAGTGATCGGTAATAAATAACGGATAACACCATACACAGCCATTTTAAGCATGATCCCTGATAATAACATCGATCCCTGGGTAGGTGAGTAGGTATAGGTATCAGGCTGCCATGTGTGGAACGGGAAGATCGGTAATTTCACAGCAAATGCAAAGAATATAAACCAAAATACAACCGTCTGCTGAGTTTCATTAAGTGATGCATTGTATAGATCTGTTAAGGCAAATGATGCAGAGTGATTATACACATAAATCAATCCGGCAAGCATGAATAAAGATCCTACGAATGTATATACAAAGAACTTCGTGGTGAATTCAAATCTTTTATTTTCCTGGCCCCAAAGTCCGGCAATGAACCAGATTGGAATCAGTGTTACCTCCCAGAAAATGTAGAACAATAATCCATCCAGAGATGTGAAAACTCCTACAAGTCCAAACTGCATCAACAGGATAAGACCATAGAATGAGTTTCTGTAATTGATGTTCTCATTAAATGAAGATAAAATAATGATTGGCGAAAGGATATTGGTCAGCAATAAAAGCAGCATACTCATCCCGTCAATACCGAAATGAAGCGAGCTTTTAATAAATTGTGACCATGGATAATTGATCTCATGCTGCAATACACTATCTACGGTCGGAGTAAAATCGAAATCCGAAAGTATATAAAATGTAAGAAGCATTTGTACCAATGCAATTCCTAGTGCCAAATATTTGCTGGATTTATTTTTCCAGGCAAAAACAAGTCCCGACCCTACTAGAGGTAAAAGCAATAATGTTAATAATAAACAAGACATTATTATTGTAATATAAAGTTAACAATCAGTATAATTCCCACAGCTAAAGACATGATAAGAATGTATGTCTCAACATTTCCGTTTTGAATACGTTTCATAGATTTACCGCTGTCCTCAGCTCCTTCACCTACGAAGTCTACAAAACGATCTAGAACACCCTTATCAAACATTTTACCTCCACGTCCTAATCCTTCAACAGTTTTTACAATTAATGCATTGTAAAGTTCGTCAATATATAATTTTTTAGCAGACAGCTTTTCCCAGCCTGTATAGCTTTCTTCCGGAAGGGCTCTCTTTTGCTTATTCACATACGTGTTTTTAACGATGAACCATACCGCGAAGAACATTACAACAGTGGCTGCTAATAATATCATTTCAGTATTAAAATCAACTCCTGAAAGCGTAGCTTCCATTTGTTTGAAACTTTCTTCAGTAAGAACCGGCTTCAGCCATTCCATTAATTTTGCATAATGACCGTGGCCGATAAAGTGAGGAAGGTTAATAAAACCTCCGATAACAGAAAGAATAGCCAATACGATCAACGGTAACGTCATGTTCATCGGGCTTTCATGCAAGTGGTGTTTCTGTTCCTCAGTTCCTCTGAACTCTCCGTGGAATGTAAGGTAATACAGTCTGAACATATACGTTGCCGTAATAGCTGCCAGAATGAATAACATTACCCAGTAGATTGGATTTTTTGCAAATGCCGCTACCAGAATTTCATCTTTGGAAATCATCCCTGAAAGTAAAGGGAAACCAGAGATTGCCAGTGTTCCGATAAGGAAAGTAGCGTGCGTAACAGGAATTACTTTCTTAAGTCCGCCCATAAAACGCATGTCCTGCTCATTACTCATAGCGTGGATCACAGATCCTGCTCCTAAGAATAACAATGCTTTGAAGAAGGCGTGTGTCATTACATGGAACATCGCTGTAGTATAAGCTCCTAATCCCAAAGCAATGAACATAAATCCAAGCTGCGATACAGTAGAATAGGCCAATACTTTTTTGATGTCGTTCTGACGAAGTGCATAGAAACCTGCTAAAGCTGCAGTTAAGAATCCGATCAACAGAATTCCGCCCTGAACAGTTGGAGCCAAAGTAAATAAGAAATTAGATCTTACTACCAGGTAGATCCCCGCAGTAACCATTGTTGCTGCGTGAATTAATGCAGAAACAGGAGTTGGTCCGGCCATTGCGTCCGGTAACCATGTATATAAAGGAACCTGTGCCGATTTACCGGTAGCACCGATAAATAAACTCGCCGTAATAAAGATAATTACAGTTCCGTCCAATTCAAATTTTGAAGCGTTTTGAGATACTGAAAGATAATCAATAGCATTGGTCTGAGAAGCGATCATGAAAATACCGATCAATAAACCAAGGTCCCCAATTCTGTTCATGATAAACGCTTTTCTTGCTGCTTTACCATATTCTTCATTTGTGAACCAGAATCCGATCAATAGATATGAACACAAACCTACACCTTCCCATCCGATAAACAGGATCAGGTAATTGCTTCCCATTACTAAAAGTAACATAGAGAAGATGAAAAGATTCAGATAAGTAAAGAACTTATAGAAACCTTTATCATGGCTCATATATCCGATAGAGTATAAGTGGATCAATGATCCGATACCTGTAATGATCATGATCATCATTAAAGATAACTGATCGATCTGGAAACCAAAGTTAATCTGAACTCCATTTACTCTGAACCATTCAAAAGCTTTTACGATAACCGGCTGGCTTTCAGAATTGAAATTCATGAAAATACTTACCGCGATACAGAAAGATCCGAAAACCGCTGCAGTTGCCAATCCCCCTACTACTATTTTTGGAAGATTTTTCCCGAATAAACCGTTAATAAGAAAGCCTAAAAGTGGTAAAAGTACTATTGCATACACTAAATTTTCCATTCTTTATCCTCTTAATTTATTAAATATACTAACATCTACAGAACGGGTATTTCTATATAGCATAGCAATAATTGCCAAACCTACTGCTACTTCAGCAGCAGCAACCACCATAATGAAGAAAACTAAAAGTTGTCCATCGCTGTTTCCTTTATACGCCGAAAAAGCAGCTAATAAAAGATTTGCAGAATTGAGCATAAGCTCTACACAACCCAAAATTACAATAGCGTTTTTTCTCAATAACACTCCCAATACTCCCAAACAGAACAATACTGATGAAAGAATAATGAAATAATTTAAAGGGACGCTTTGTATAAATGTATTTACTTCTCCCATAATTTTATAAATCTTTTTTACCGATTAATACCGCACCTACAATACCTGCCAAAATAAGGATGGAAGCAAGCTCAAACGGTAAAACATATTCATTAAACAAAAGTTTACCCAGATTTTTAGTAAGACCCACACCTCTGTCTACATTTTCCACTACAATATGGTTGTCCTGAACTCCTCTGAATACTCCTAAAATACCAATCAATAATAGACCGGCTGTAAAGACTCCAATAAATTTTAAAGTATTGTTCTTCTTACTTTCGTCTTCTTTATTAAGATTAAGCATCATCAGGATGTAAAGGAACAATACCATAATCGCTCCTGCATATACGATGATCTGAATAATAGCAAGGAACTGCGCATTCAAAAGAATGTACATCCCTGCAATGGAAAACATTGTAACAATTAATGATAAGATAGCATACAAAGGATTTTTTGCAAATACAAAGTATACTGCACCTGCCACTGCTAAAAAAGCCACCAAGAAAAATAAAAACTGATCCATTATTTTACCGCATTTTTTTGTTTCTCGGATTGTCTTGTCGTGATGTCAATCCTTTCGTTTATCTTTTCAACTAATTTATCTTTTCCATAGATAAAAGAACCTCTGTTGGTTTCCACATCTACCAATCTATCGGTTAAATAAATTGCTGATTTTGGACATGCTTCTTCACACATTCCGCAGAAAATACATCTCAGCATATTGATTTCATATACTGATGCATATTTTTCTTCTCTGTAAAGATGTTTTTCTTCCTTAGTTCTTTCAGCAGCAGTCATGGTAATTGCTTCTGCAGGACATGCCACCGCACAAAGTCCGCAAGCGGTACATCTTTCTCTGCCTTCCTCGTCTCTTTTCAGAACGTGCTGACCTCTCCAGATATCTGCTCTTGGTTTCTGTACTTCTGGATACGAGTATACTGCAGGAGCTCCTTTTACAACGGTTCTTACAGCATGCTTGAATGTAATCCCCATACCTTTGAAAATCGCCGGTAAGTAGATTTTCTCAGCAAGGGTCATTTCTTTATTAGAAACAACTTTTGATCTGTTAGTAAGTTTCATTTAATTATAGATTATAGATGGTAGACTAATTCTGTCTTTTATCTTAATTTTTAATATTTTATGTCTGAATAGAGCTGCTTAAGTAAAGATAAAATTTGATTTCACTTTCAAATCAGCTCATTTCAAATGTTCAATTTTTTAATGTCCGAATGCTAAAATCAAAGCTCCGGTAACAATCAGGTTCAAAACAGCCAATGGAATCAAAGTTTTCCATCCTAAGTGCATCAGCTGGTCATATCTGAATCTCGGTAGTGTCCATCTGATCCACATAAAGATCAGAATTCCGATAATAGTTTTAACTAAAAACGCTCCGATACTTAATATTCCTGCAATATTTTCTCCCCAGTTTTGTGTTACCCACTCAATTCCCGGATAGTTATAACCACCAAAGAAAAGAACAACCATAAATGCGTTGGAGATAAACATATTTACATATTCTCCGAACATGTATAAACCTAATTTCATGGAGGAATATTCCGTAGAATATCCTGTCACAAGTTCGGATTCACACTCCGGTAAATCGAAAGGGTGTCTGTTCGTTTCTGCTAGTGCAGCAACAATAAAAATAAGGAAAGCCAACGGTTGATAGAAAATATTCCAGTTCATCCCGTCAATGTGGATAAGTCCCCACAGTTTTCCTGTTGTTTGAGCTTCAGTAATTACTTTTAAATCTAAACTTCCTGTCATCATGATGATAGAAAGCAGCGCCAATCCCATTGCCAATTCATAAGAGATCATCTGAGAAGAAGCACGGATAGCACCCAATAATGAATATTTATTATTAGATGCCCAACCTCCGATCATGATCCCATAAACCCCAATGGAAGCCATTCCGATAATGAAAAGTACGCCGACATCAATGTTAGCCACCTGAAGGTCGTAAGACATTCCTCCGATATTTAAACTTTTCCCCCAAGGAATAACAGCTCCTGTAATTAATGAAATAAACATCACCAAAGCAGGTCCCAATACGAAAAGGAATTTTTCTGCATTGGCAGGAGTAAAGTCTTCTTTAAAGAAAAACTTTCCACCATCAGCAAGAGGCTGCAGCAATCCGAAAGGTCCGGCTCTGTTAGGCCCGATTCTGTCCTGCATGATAGAAGCAACCTTTCTTTCTGCCCAGGTAGAGTAGGCCGCTATCGTTAGCGAAAGCAAGAAAAGTGCTAGTACAAGTATCAATTTAAATGTAATTAAATCCATTTTTATTATAGATGTTAGATATGAGATGTCAGATGCTAGATTTCAGATCTTTAATCTGATGTCTGTAGTCTGATATCTGAAATCTTATTAAAGTTATTTTTCGTCTTTTTCACTGATTTCTTTAGCCATAGGATTGTCTAAAACTCTTAGCTCATCCTTAGGTTTTTCATAATGGTTGAGTGAAATCACAGAATGTCTGTCGATATGTCTTGGACCTTCAATATTCCAGTCTTTCAATTCTTTTCTTTCAAAACGACATGTATCACAGATAAATTCTTCAACTTCTCCCCACTGGTCTTTTCTGGCTGTAACCCTTACCACTTCATCTCCTTTCAACCATACAACTGCTTTTCCTGAACACTTGTCACATTTACATGAAGCATTCATCGGGTTGGTAAACCAAACTCTGCTTGCAAAACGTGCGGTTCTGTCTGTAAGAGCTCCTACCGGACAAACGTCGATAACGTTCCCAATGAAATCATTATCCAAAGCTTTATTTAAATAAGTCGAGATTTCTGCGTGATCTCCTCTGAAAAGAATACCATGCTCTCTGGTTTCAGTAAGTTGATTCGCTGTAAGAACACATCTTGCACAAAGAATACAACGGTTCATATTCAGCTTGATATGTGGTCCCAGGTCATCCGCTTCGTAGGTGTTTCTTTCAAACTCCGTTCTGGTATTTTCCACACCATGTTCATATCCAAGATCCTGAAGATGACATTCTCCAGCCTGATCACAAATAGGGCAGTCCAGCGGGTGGTTAACCAATAAAAATTCAGTAACGGCTTTTCTACCTTCTTGAGCTTTATCAGAAGTAAGATTTTTCACTTCCATTCCGTCCATTACATTGGTTCTGCAGCTTGCCACCAGTTTTGGCATGGGACGAGGGTCCGCTTCAGATCCCTTAGAAACTTCTACTAAACAAGTTCTGCATCTTCCTCCACTGGTTTCCAACTTGCTGTAGTAGCACATTGCCGGAGGTACAGATTTTCCACCGATTTGTCTTGCTGCTTCCAGGATGGAAGTCCCAGGCAACACTTCAGTAGTCTGTCCGTCTATCGTTATTTTGAATTTTTTAACTTCTTCGCTCATATTATACGCTTTAAGCTTTCTGCAATAAGCAATAGGCTTTATTAATTATATTTTTTCGTATTAAATGTATATCCAATTCCGGCAAGGACTTGTCCAAAAACGAAATCTTGTCGTGCTTTATCTGGTTTATTATTCAACGTGGTTTTAATATCCCACATATTGATATATCCAAATTTTCCTTCCAGTCTTGCCATCCAGTGATTCCAGAACACAAGGTTTAAGCTGGTTCTTACATCAGTTCCCATACCGGCAACGTGAAAACGGTCACTCCTTTCATTCCCAAAAAGTCTTACGTTACTTTTGGGAAACATTACCCCAATTCCTGCTCCATAAGACCATACCAGGTCAATATTTTTCTTATTGATAAGGCTCTGGTATCTTTCAAGACCTAAGTTTTCATAGTTAAGTCCGTCTGTATGTTCGAAAGTAAGGAACTTCTCATCTGCCAGGTTTACCTGCCCGTTTTGAACCATGCCTGCATATGTAGGATCTGAAATATGTCCCTTAAAATTAACGGTTTGGTTCTGATCCATCACATACTTCATATGATCAATCCCAAGAACAAGCGCTAAATTATCTTTTATGAAATAACCAGCTCTGAAGTTGTACTGAACCACTGTAAACCACGTAGGATCAAAATATACAATTCCAAATTTTGTAGGTCTGTCATGAGCGGATACATTATTCAGCTGGAAATTATAACCATTTCCTGAAAAATTGATATCAGAATTACTGAAAGCAGCTCTGTTCCAGCCAAAGAAAACAAACATCTGACCTTTTTTGGATAGAGGGTCTGGTTTTTGTTTTTTTGGAGTTGCACCTGTAAATGTTTCCAGATTTCTTTCCACACTTAAAGTATCTTTTTCTTTTTGTCCGAAAACAAAACTCGACATCATTACGCCGATCACAAACAACTTCTTCATTTATACATTTTTTTCAACAGCCGGAATAGGATCAGCATAATTAGCCAGACCATAATTTTGAGTTAAACATAACTCTGGATTTTTGATATGCCATTCAAATTCATCTCTGAAATGGCGTATTGCTGCTGCAACCGGCCAGGCTGCGGCATCACCTAAAGGACAAATGGTATTTCCTTCGATTTTTCTCTGGATATCCCAAAGCAAATCGATGTCTTCCATCTTTCCTTGTCCGTTTTCAATCTTTTTCAATATCTTATACATCCATCCTGTCCCTTCACGACAAGGTGTACATTGTCCACAACTTTCGTGATTATAGAATCTTGCTAAAGTCATGGTATGTTCCACGATGCACTGATCTTCATCTAAAACAATGAAACCTCCTGAACCCATCATGGTTCCGGTAGCAAATCCTCCATCTGCTAAGGATTCATAGTTCATATATCTTGGTTCTCCGTTTACTGTTCTCAACAATAGGTTGGCTGGAACAATAGGAACCGAACTACCACCAGGAATACAGGCTTTTAACCTTTTTCCGTTTGGAATACCTCCACAATATTCATCAGAATAAATGAATTCTTCCACAGTGATCGTCATATCAATTTCATAAACTCCCGGTTTATTGATATTTCCACATGCAGAAATTAATTTCGTACCTGTAGATCTTCCCACTCCGATTTTTGCAAATTCAGCACCGGTAATATTAATGATCGGTACCACAGCTGCAATTGATTCCACGTTGTTAACAACCGTAGGTCTTTCCCAAAGTCCTTTTACAGCCGGGAATGGTGGTTTCAATCTCGGGTTACCTCTTTTTCCTTCCAGCGATTCAAGCAATGCTGTTTCTTCACCACAGATATAAGCTCCACCACCTCTCTGAACATAGATTTCAAGATCGAAACCTGTTCCCAAAATGTTTTTACCTAAAAATCCTGCTGCTTTAGCCTCTTCAATAGCTTCTTCCAAAATATCCGGGATCCATGAATACTCTCCACGGATGTAGATATAAGAAACATTTGAGCCTAAACAGAACGAGGAGATAAGCATTCCCTCAATCAATAAATGAGGAATAAATTCCATCAGATATCTGTCTTTAAAAGTTCCCGGTTCAGACTCATCTGCATTCACTACAAGGTGTCTTGGAACTCCTTCAGGCTTTGCCAGAAAGCTCCATTTCATCCCCGTAGGGAATCCTGCACCACCACGACCACGAAGTCCTGAAGTTTTTACTTCTTCCAAAATTTCATCGGGTGTCATCTTCAAGGCTTTTTCAGCAGCTTCGTAACCTCCCTGTTTGCGGTATGTTTCGAAATAGCGAATACCTTCTATATGTGCATCTTTAAGTAAAAGTTTTTTACTCATCGTATATTTTAATTAATCCAAAGCGATTTGCCCCTCTCTGCAAAGATCAAGGATTTCATCTACTTTTTCTATCGTTAAATTTTCATGAAAGAATTTCCCCAACTGCATCATCGGTGCATATCCGCATGCACCAAGACATTCAGCAGGTTTTAGAGTGAACATACCATCTTCAGTCGTTTCACCATCCTTAATGTTCAGTTTAGTCCTGATGTGATTCAGGATCTTTTCGCTTCCGCAAACCATACAAGGTCCCGTTCGGCAAACTTCCAAAACATATTTACCAACCGGTTTCATATTGAACATGGTATAAAAAGTAGCTACTTCATATACTTCAATTGGCGTAATACTCAATAATTCAGCAACGTAATCCATTACCGGAACATCCAGCCATCCTCCAAATTCTTTTTGTGCTAAATGCAGAACAGGAAGAAGGGCAGACTTCTGTCTTCCTTCAGGATATCTTGCGATAATTTTATGTACTTGTTCTAAACTTTCCGGTTTAAAAGCTATTGTTTCGCTCATTTTTTATCTCTTAGATTAAAGAGTAAAGAACAAAGAAAAAAGATTCTTAAGTTCGATATTCTAAATTCGTTTTTATTGGGTTGATGAAAGTCTTTTTTCTTTCATCTTTATTCTAACTTCTTATTATGCGTCTAATTCTCCCGCAATAATATTCATACTACACATGGTTACAATGGCATCAGAAATTACAGAGCCTGTAATCATTTCCGGATACGCCTGGTAGTAGATGAAACATGGTCTTCTGAAGTGTAGTCTGTAAGGACTTCTTCCTCCGTCACTCACTAAGTAGAATCCTAATTCTCCGTTTCCTCCCTCTACAGCATGGTATACTTCTCCTTTCGGAATTTCGGTTTCTCCCATTACAATTTTGAAGTGATAGATCAAGGCTTCCATTTTGTTATAAACGTCAGCTTTTTCAGGAAGATAGAAATCAGGAACATCAGCATGGAAATCCCCTTCCGGAAGATTGTTATATGCCTGCTCGATAATTTTAATAGATTCCCAGATCTCCTGTTGACGAACCATGAAACGGTCGTAGGTATCACCAGCTGTTCCTACAGGAATGATAAAATCAAAGTCCTGGTAAGAAGAATAAGGTTGTGCTACCCGAACATCATAATCTACACCTGCAGCACGTAAATTAGGACCTGTAAAACCATAGCTTAAAGCTCTTTCAGCTGAAATTGCTCCCGCACCAATGGTTCTGTCCATGAATATTCTGTTTCTTTCCAAAAGCTGGCAGAATTCAGCAAACTTCTTAGGGAAAGTTTTTAAGAAATCTTTGATCAGTTCATGACATTTCGGTGTAAGATCTCTTTCGAAACCTCCGATTCTTCCCATATTGGTTGTCATTCTCGCACCGCAGATCTGTTCGTAAATATCATAAATACGTTCTCTTTCGATGAACATATAAGTAAGTCCGGTAATTGCTCCAGAGTCCATACCAGTTACTCCGTTACAGATCAGGTGATCCCCGATCCTTGCTAATTCCATAAGAATTACCCGGATATAATCCACACGTTTTGGAACTTCAATTCCTATCAGTTTCTCAACCGTCATATGCCAGCCCAGATTGTTAATTGGAGCAGAACAATAATTCATACGGTCGGTAAGGGTCGTAATCTGGGTATAATTTCTTCTTTCAGAAATTTTTTCAAATGCCCGATGGATGTAACCTACGGTTTGCTCAGCATGAAGAATTCTTTCCCCATCCATCGTTAAAACGTTCTGGAAGATCCCGTGAGTAGCAGGGTGAGTCGGACCTAAATTGAGGGTGTACAACTGACCGTCAATCTGCTCCTTACTTTCGTATTGGTTAAGTATATTAGATAATGAGTTATCTTTCATAATATATAATTGATAATTGATAAGCGATAATTGATCATTAATCAATCATCAGCAATCATTATATTTTTATTTTATCTTCCGAACATGCTATCGTTCTTGTCGGTTCTTGTACCATCCTCAAGACGATATTCCTTCAGCATCGGGTGGTAACCAAGATCTTCCATATTTAAAATAGGTCGCAGATCCGGATGTCCCTTGAATTTGATTCCAAAGAAATCATAGGTTTCCCTTTCCATCCAGTTCGCTCCGGCATATAGATCTGTAAGAGAGTCTACCTCAATATTCTCTCTGGACATAAATACTTTAAGACGGATTCTGAAATTCGTCATCATATTATGTAAATGGTAGACTACGCCGATTTCTTTCTCCGGAAATTCAGGATAATGAATTCCACAAATATCTGTAAGGAAATTAATTTCTAAAGACGAATCCTTAAGGTAATGAATCACTTTTTTGATGTCATCTTTCTTCACTTCAACGGTAAGCATTCCATAAGGCTCTGAACTGGAAATTACAGTTTCAGGAAACTCCCTGGTGATTGCTTCTAATACAAATTCGTTCGTCATTTCCGTTTAGTTGCTTATGTTGTAAGAGTCTAATAAATTCTGATATTCAGGCATATCTCTTCTTCTGATGCTTTCGCTTTCTGCAAGAGCCTGAACCTGCATTACTCCTTCAATGATCTGCTCCGGTCTTGGCGGGCATCCCGGAACGTATACGTCAACCGGAATAATCTTATCGATTCCCTGTAAAACAGAGTAGGTGTCAAAAATACCACCGCTGGAAGCACATGCTCCTACAGCAACCACCCATTTCGGCTCAGCCATCTGAGTGTACACTTCTTTTAGGACCGGGCCTAATTTCTTGGATATAGTTCCACAAACCATCAACATGTCTGCCTGTCTTGGAGAGAAAGAGTTTCTTTCCATTCCAAATCTTGAAGCATCATATGTTGGGTTAAGAGTCGCCATAAACTCGATACCACAACAAGAGGTAGCAAATGGTAACGGCCAAAGAGAAAACTTTCTTGCCATTCCGATTACACTGCTCAGTTTCGTTGCGAAAAATCCTTCTCCTTCAAATCCTTCGGGAGCAGGTGCATCTGTTCTTATTACTGGTTTTTTATCTGACATTTTATTAAATATTTAAAGATTAAAAATTTAGAAGTTTAAAAGCATGATAAAGCTTTAAATCCATCAAATAATTAAATCTTTTTAATGTTAAAATTTATTTATCCCAATCTAGCGCGCCACGTTTCCATACATAGATAAAACCTACGAAGAAAATAGCCACGAAGGTAAGGACTGCAAGGAATCCTTCGAATCCGAATTCTCTGAAGTTAACGGCATATGGATAAAAAAATACGATTTCGATATCGAATAGAACGAACAAGACAGCTGTAAGGAAATATTTGATCGAAAAAGGGGTTCTGGCATTTCCTTCAACAGGAACACCGCACTCCCAACTTTGATTTTTCACAGAATTTCCTTTCTTCTGACGAGGTCCTAAGAAATGCGCTCCAAGCAATGAAACAGCTACAAAACCAATGGCAACGGCAGCTTGGATAAGGATCGGAATATAACTTTCAGGTAAATTCATTTTTGCATTATTATCTCAATTTGCAAATTTAGCGAATAAACAAGAAAGCATGAAATTAATAACCTTAAATGTGGAGTTAAAATGGGAAAAACCGGTAATTTAGAATTAATAAAAATAACGGTTATTTCTGCATTTTTTTGAGTAAAGAGTAAGCCATAAATGAAATATAACCGAAAAGGATACTGGCGTAAATAATATTGATTACCGTGTTTGTTTTATCGTCTCCGTTTTGGAAAAAAAAGTTGTAAATAATAAACCCGGCAATTAAAATAGCGAAGACGATGAGATGTGGTTTCATAGGAGAGGATTTATACGTTTGAGTAATTAATTGTGAGCGACGAGATACAGGATGTGAAATTCGATTTATGGATGTATGTGTCGATGTTCAGGATTGAAAATCATTGGTTTAAATTATCAAATTGAAACTTATGTTATGTTTATAACCGGAATTGAAAATCCAGCAATACAAACCTCGTACCTTATCAGCTATTGATCTTCAGTGAATAGGTTCTCCTTCTTTTATGATTAACCGGATTGTAATCCTGCCAAAGCAGTTGCACACTTTTGTTTTCTTCCAGTTCCGGATTGGTTTCTGCAAATTTGATTCCCATACTGGTAAAACGAACGAAAATTTCCTTAAAAATAATAGCCGTAACTCCTCTTCTCTGGTATTCCGGATGAATACCGATAAGATAGAAATTAGCGCGGTCATTCTTTTTACCGGCCTGTAAAAAATGCCACCACCCGAACGGGAATAGTTTACCCTTTGATTTCTGTAACGCTTTCGAATAAGAGGGCATCGTGATTGCAAAAGAAATCAGCTGATCATTTTCATCAACAACGCAGATCACGTAGTTTTTATCGATAAACGGGAAATATTTTTCTCTGTATGTTTTGATCTGTTCGTCGGAAATAGGAGTATACGTGGAGAGGTGCTTATAGGTTTCATCCAAAAGCTTAAACATAGGTTCCACATACGGAAGAATTTCCTCTTTAGATTTGAAGTTCAGGACTTTCAGTTTATATTTTTGAGCGATCAATCCACTGAATTTTTCTACTTTTTCAGGAAGGACTTTAGGGAATTCCATTTCAAATTCCACCCATTCCTTTTCCTTGGTGAGGCCAAGGCTTTCAAGATGTTTAGGATAGTAATCATGATTGTAAATTCCGATCATGGTTGCCAGTTTGTCAAACCCCATGGTCAGCATTCCTGCTTTATCCAGGTTGGTAAATCCCATAGGACCTTCGATCATGTCTATATGATGCTCTTTTGCGTAGTCAATTGCTTTTTGAATCAATGCTTCAGAAACCTCTTTGTCATCGATAAAATCGATCCACCCAAAACGAACTTTTTTTATGCCCAGTTCCTTTTCCTCCTTGTGATTGATCATCACGGCAATACGTCCCACTACTTTTTTGTCTTTATAGGCAAGGTACTGTTTTGATTCCGAGTAATTCAGTGCTGGATTTTCTTTGGCGTCCCAGATCTTCATTTCATCTTTGATAAATGAGGGTACATAGTAAGGATTGTTTTTATACAAATCCATGGGGAACATCACAAACTGTTTTAATTCGTTCTGGTTTTTTACTTCTAGAATTGAAACTTTAGACATGGTTTTTCTGGGGTAATTAAAAGGCAAATATAAATAAATAAAATGTAATACTTTGGCACAGTTTTTACATCTTACAGGTTAAAAAATATCTATAAAATTTTATTAAAATGATTGGTTATTATGTAATTATTGGGATTACAATGTTGGTGAGTTGGTATGTTTCATCAAAGTTGAAATCCAAATTTGAGTATTATTCCAATGTACACCTTCGAAATGGCCTTTCAGGAAAAGAAGTGGCTGAAAAAATGTTAAGAGATAACGGAATTAATGATGTTCAGGTAATTTCGGTTCCCGGACAATTAACAGATCACTATAATCCAGCAGATAAAACGGTCAACCTTTCGGAAGGGGTGTATATGCAGAGGAATGCAGCGGCAGCCGCAGTGGCTGCTCATGAATGCGGCCATGCAGTACAGCATGCAGTAGGGTATTCCATGCTTCAGATGCGTTCAAAATTAGTTCCTATTGTGAATATCAGTTCTAATTTAATGCAGTTTGTCATTTTTGCAGGTATTGCCATTATGGCTGCCAGCAGAACAATTGAGAATCCTAATGGGAATACAACCGTCCTGGCTATTGGCGTAGCATTGTTTGCCGTGACTACTTTATTTGCTTTTATCACCCTTCCTGTAGAATACGATGCAAGTAACAGGGCGATGAAATGGCTTAAAGATACAGGAACCGTAACTCCTGAAGAATATGTAGGAGTACAGGACAGCTTAAAATGGGCTGCCAGAACCTATGTAGTTGCAGCTATCGGATCACTGGTACAACTTCTTTACTGGTTGTCGATCCTGATGGGAGGCCGAAGAAATTAATCTTTAAATGTAAAGGATACATATTGCATCTCGGATAATTTATCTGAGATGTTTTCTTTTTGTGCCGTTTTTAAAGAGGCGGTAAGGATGCAGTTTTCATTCGCATCAAAATTCAGGACTTTTGCATCGAATTTTGACAACAGGGTGAAAATGGTATTTTGCTGATTAAAATTAAATCGGATTTCAACTTCTGTTTCCAGTTCCCGTGTAATAATATTGGCTTCTTCAAGGGTTAACTTTGCAGACTCTTTATATGCTTTCACAAGACCTGATACGCCCAGTTTAGTTCCTCCATAATAGCGGACTACAATCACGAGAACATTGGTAATTTCATGGGCTAATAGTTGATTGTAGATTGGTAACCCGGCACTTCCCGAAGGCTCTCCGTCATCATTTGCTCGGTAATTTTCACCATGAAGGCCCATTCTGAAAGCGTAGCAATGGTGTGTCGCTTTAGGATGCTCGTTTCTTACTTTTTCAAGCGCGTCCTTAAGTTCATTTTCGTTCGCAACGGGATAAGCAAATCCGATGAATTTGCTTCCCTTTTCCTTGATTAAAGTGTTTTCGATGGGTTTATCAATGGTTTTGTATTCGTGCATCATTATGGCCGGCTTTAAAAGTACAAAAGTATAAAATGCTTTAGTTTGAAACCCCAATAGACTTTTATAATTTAACTACGGGTTCAGTTTAAAACGGTTACACCATACGGGAAGTATGAAAAGCCATCGTATTATCTCTCACGGTTTCGGTTTTAAAAGGTTCTGAATGGAATTCAGGGGCTTGTGTTCCCTTTTTAAGGATGAGATTTTCATTTTTGATAACGATAGCTTCGTCCCAAAGGTTAGCGTCAATGAATTGCTGAAGGGTAAAACGCCCTCCTTCTATTATAACGGATTGGATCTGCTCCTGATACAGGATGTCCATCAGGTCGGAAATGAAATCATCCTTTCTGATTTTGATCCAGTGGATATTTTCTTCGTTTCCTTCTTTGACAGAATTAAGAACCAACGTTTTGGCTTCTTTGTTGAAAATCTTAAAATTATCAGGGACTTTCAGGTTGAGATCTATTAAAATTCTTACAGGATTTACTCCTTCAACATTTCTTACGGTAAGGCCGGGATTATCGTTAAGTGCGGTTTGTGTACCTACTAAAATGGCATGTTCATCAGCTCGTAGTTGATGGACAAACTGATTGACCAGCGAATTTGAAATTGAAGTCGGTTTAAAATCTTTATCCAAAAATCCGTCTTTTGACTCAGCCCATTTTAAAATGATATAAGGTCTTTTCTTTTCATGGTATGTAGAGAATCTTTTGTTCAGCTCAACAGACTCTTTTTCAAGTATGCCTGAAATGACTTCTATTCCGGCATCCTGAATGATCTTTTTGCCTTTCCCGTTCACTTTGTCATGAGAGTCCATCGCCCCGATCACCACTTTTTTGAATCCCAGTTCTTTGATCTTTAATGCGCATGGTGGAGTTTTCCCGTAATGAGCACAGGGCTCAAGGGATACGTAAATGGTAGATTCAGGAATCAGATCCTTATTGATTACGGAATTGATTGCATTGATCTCTGCATGAGGTTCTCCGGCTTTGTGATGATAGCCTTCTCCAATAATTTCGCCGCTATGTACAATCACACTTCCTACAAGAGGATTAGGATATGTTCTGCCCAAAGCTTTTTGAGCGAGCTCGATACATCTTTTTATGTATAATTCGTCCTGCATAATATAAAAAAGGCGAAGACAAATTTCTTTGCTTCGCCTTGGGTGTTATTTTTTTATCTGTTATTCTCCGACAATAATGTTGTGAAGATTCTGTTTTAAAGTTTCTAGATGAGCTTTCTTCTCATCAATCGTGTTGAACGTATCTGCTAAAAGAGGATTGTCCCTTGAAGGTTTATTGAAGAATGAAAGGTTGTTCTCTAATTTAACGATTTCTGATTCCAGGTCAGAGATCTGGCTCTTCATTTTTCTTGCCTTATCGGTTAATTGATTTTCAGAAAGACCGTCTTCTTTCAACTCCAGTTCATTGATCTTATTCAGCTTTAATTTTTCTCTTAAAGTTTTGTTGAATTCGGAGTTGATAGAGATCTTATCTCTAGGAACTTTTCCTACATTATTCCATGCTGTTTTTATCGTCTCTATTTTTTCAATACTTCCTTCATCGTTAGAGATCGTTTTCAGCTCTTCAAGAAGCTCTTTTTTCTGTTTGTAGTTCTCCTTCCAGTTATCTGTAGATGCATTGCTTTTTTCTCTGTAATTATTAAAGAAAGTATTGCAGGCATCACGGAACTCATCCCAGATCTTGTTGGTCATGCTTTTTGGAACATGGCCGATTTTTTTCCAGTCTTCCTGAAGTTTTTTAAATAATGGAACGGCAATATCCCATTCTTCATTATTCATATTGTCCTTGGCAGTCTGGATCAGTTTTAATTTTTCCTCCAGGTTGGTTTGCTGAGAACCCTTCAAAGATTTATAATAATTGTTCTTTGTCGTATTGAAATTCCTTAGAGTGGTTTTGAAATCATTCCAGTTTTGGTTGGATAACTTTCTTGGAACACTTCCCGTTTTCAAAAACTCTGAACGGAGATCCTCAACTCTTCTGATGGCATTTTGCCAGTAATTGTGGTTAGGAGTTTCCGCAGGTTCGGATAATTTCTTTATCTCTTCGATAATCTTGTTCTTCTTTTCAAGATTATCATTCTGTTCAGTTTCTATGGCTGCGGAAAGTTCAGATTTTCTTTCGTGTATCTTATTCGAAATTTCTTTGAACTCTTCCCATGTTTTTTCACGGAATTCTTCTGCTACAGGTTCTGCCTCTTCTTTCCAAAGCTTATGAAGATATTGCAGCTCATTCAGCGCTTTTTGAATAACAGGCTCATTTTCCAGTTCTTTAGCACGGGCAATAATATGCTGTCTTTTTTCAAGATTATGACCATATTCCTGCTCCAGAAATTCTTTATTTAAATCCAGCATTTGATAAAATTGATTCAGATGGTGGAAATAATTATTGTTAAGGATTTTAAATTCAGATTTTGCTACCTGTCCCGCGTTAGACCAGTCTTCCTTGATCTCGCGGATCGATTTGAATAAATTGGTATTGGGTTCGGAATTGGTGTAAAGATTTTTAAGCCTTTCAATGATTCCCTGACGGTGTTCCAGATTCTTTTTTTGTTCTTCCTCCAGTCCTTTCTGGAAATTGTCATGCTTTTCTCTGAAGATGTTAACCAAAGCCGAAAGCTTGGATTGAGAAGGGTGCTCATAGCTGAAATTTTCAGGAGCATTCCCGGCTTCTACATATTCGTGCTTTTTGTCCTCCACTTCATCATGGATGTAATGACTTGCTTTTTCTTTTAACTGGTTGAATTTTTTTACATCCTCGCCCGCATTAGGAGCGTTGATGATTTTTTCCATTTCCTTCAATGCATCAGCCAAAGAAATATCAGTATCTGCTTCCTCTTCCAGATGTTCAGCATCATCATGCTGGTTTTCTTCCTGAGGTACAGTGTTTTCTGAAGTTTCTTCATTTGATCCTTCGATAGAATTTTTACTTTCTTCGTTTTCAGAAAGGTTATTTTCTGTTGTCATAGCAAATCTTTTATGTGAATGGCGTTTATTATCTGTCGCACGTAGCTAAAAAGCCAATTAATGCACTAATTTATGTTATTTTTTTTGAAAATTCCAAATTTCCCAAGCTTTTTCTGCTTGCTGTTCAAGCATATAATAGCCATTTACAGTCTTTGCTCCTTTTTCCGAAGCATTAATAATGAACTTCGTGTAATTGGGATTGTATATAAGATCGATGATCAAATGTTCGCGGGAAAGTCCCTCAAATGGGAATTTTAAGCAATCCTCAACATTCGGAAATGTACCTACGGGAGTAGTCTGGATGATCAGCTTGTGGTTGTTTACTGTTTCTGTATCCAGATTATCAAAATTTAATATAGACTTTCTGGAAACGGTCTGTGAAGAAATGCCATTTTTATCCAATACATATTGTACCGCTTTGGCGGCTCCGCCATCACCTAAAATCAATGCTGAAGTATGGTGTGGTTTTTTATGGAGAAGCAGGGTTTTTTCAAATCCGAAAGCATCCGTGTTATAACCTGTTTTCTTTCCATCTTCAATTAAAACACAATTTACAGCGCCTATTTTTTCAGCTTCTTCACTCAAGTTGTCCAGATAATTGATGATCTTTTCTTTATACGGGATGGTCACATTAAAGCCCAGGAGCCCAGGTGTTGAAAACAGGTTTTCAACCTCTTCGATTTCCTGAAGATCAAAAATACTATAGGAGATGCCTTTCAGCATTAGTTTTTGGAATTTATCTTCAAAGAATTTTTTGGAAAAAGAATAAGAAATATTTCTTCCTATTAAGCCTAATTTTTTATTGGAATCCATCTATCAAAAATAAAAAAAAGACCGAACAAATCGGTCTTTATAGATTAAAATATTTTTAAGATTATTCCACAATGAATTTTGCAGAAATGTTGTCGGTTTTTAGGATGTAATTTCCTTTGGTCAAACCATTTAAATGAATTCTGTTAGAATTTTTGAATGGATTGTTAATCACCCGGATCAGTTTTCCCGACAGATCATAAATCTCTGCTTTGGAAATTTTATTCAGCTGTTCACCTTTTACATAAAGCTCATTATTTGTAACCGGATTAGGATAAACCACAAATGATGATGAATTTTTAGTGGCATCAACAGTAGCTAATGTTGAATTACATGTCCAGCTAAGATCATCCATAGCGATTCTGTTTGTTGCAGATGATGTTGTGATGATTTTGATCACGGCATTTCCGGTAACATTAATATTGCTGATCGTTGTTGTTTGTACGGAAGCGCTGTACGGTATGGTACCGACAAGATTTCCATTGATTTCAACATTCAATGTTCCGGCTGCTCCACTATACTTCAACTGGGTAGTTAGTGTTAAGCTTTGTACACCTCCTGAAATGGTAGAGCTTGTTAAGACTCCGTTTTTGATCGTGATGGATTTTCCATTGATCGTTTCATCCGTTCTTGCAGAGGTAGCATTCCATGTAATTCCATTGCTCGTCCATGTTCTATCGATGTAAGAACTAGGATTAGGAGCGGTTGGTATGGCATCAAAAGTTTCGGTTCCACAACTTCCTCCTGCCGGTGATGCCAAGGTAGTCCCTTGTGCGATATTGCTTTGAGGAGATGAATTTCCGCCTGCATCCTTAGCAATTACATAGAAATCATACGTAGTAGACGGAGATAATCCGGAAACCACAGCCGTAGTTCCTGTTACATAAGTTTTGAATGTATTGTTTGCATAAATATCATAGCCAATTACGCCTATATTGTCTGTTGCTGCCGTCCAGCTCAATGACATGGAGTTAGAAGTAGGGTTGTTGGCTATCAGGTTGGTCGCTGCTGTTGGCGCCTGGGTATCGATAACCGGAGTTCCCCAGATCAGTGCCACATATTCAGGGTGATCGATATAAGGGTTTCTGTTGTTTTGATAAGCATAAGATGCATTGTTTCTTGCAATTTCCTCCGGTGACACCGGATCTGCCGCATGCCATGCCAGCAACTGATTAAGTTCCCAAGATTGAAGCCCCGGGAAAGGAGAACCTCCCAGAATATTCCCTGTGCTGAAAGTAGAAAGCTGGGCTTCATATCTTGTTACGAAATAAAGGACCATTCTTGCTATATCGCCCTTAAAAGCATGGTTAGGTTCAAATACAATACCTGTATATCCCGCGGAAGCAGAACTTCCAAGCTTGGATCCGTTTTGGGAAACGAATGTTGGTACGTCTACAACTCCAAAAGGGTAATTAGATCTCATGCCGTTCACCTTATAATCTGTAGGGCGTATAAAATGAATGTCAGATTTCATGGGAAGGTTTTCACTGAAAAGACTCTGAGGGACAATATGCTCTCTGTTGTAGCAGGTTCCTTCAGGTCCATTGTTGCTGCCGCATTGATTGACTATAAAGGTATAGTTATAATTATCCGGTCCCGTAGGGTTTTCGGAATAGATGTCCAGAACGGTGCCATCCATCTCGTAAAAATTGTCTTTGTCGGTCGATTGATAAGCATCCCAAAGGTCGTTATAGGTATGTTGAACATATCCGGTAGAAATAATTTCCTTAAGTTGGGTTTTTAATGAAGGACCGGTTAATCCAACAGCCGAATCATAATAGCCTGCAGGTATTTGTGCTAATGTATAAAAACAAGCTAATACCAATAAAAAAGAAGATAAAATTCGTTTCATTATTTAAAAATTGGGTCGCAAAGGTAAAGAAAATACGATCTTACGTATATTAATTTTTAGTAATATATTCCTTACTTATTTTTGAAAATACCCATGAAATAATGAAGCCGAATAGAGATGCCGTAACGGCTACAATGATATAATTTTTACCTACGATCTTTACCGGGAACGGCAAAGTTTCGTTGGCTTTAAAAAATTCTGTAAACAATTGGAAATAGCATAATGCTGTCCCCAGAATCAACCCGGAAATAATCCCTGATATTACAATAAGGACCCCGGTGTAGAAGTAAATTCTTCTCAGGTGGCTTAACGGGAATCCAAGCGAGATCAGTGATCTGGCCTGTTCTTTTTTATCCAGTTGCAGAATGATAATGGCTCCTGCCAGGTTAAAGGTCGTGATAAAAATAACCAGTGCGAAGATTAAATAGATGAAAAGCTTTTCTGTATTGATCATTTTCCAGAAAGCGGCATTTTCTTCTTCTTTGGTCTTGATATCAATCCCTTTGCCTAAAGTAGAAAGTAATTTACCTTTAACGATATCTGCATTTTCAGGATTTTTTAATTTGATGACGATCTGGTAGGCTGAATTTTTGGGCAGGTTCAATAGTTGCTCCGTCAATTCTATCGGGGAAATGATGTAACTGTCCAGCTGATCTTTTCCCGGAAAAATACCGGTCACCAGAATGTCTTTTTTATTATAAATATCATCCTCTTTATTGATGATCCCAAGTCCTGGTTTCGGCATAAAGATGGTGGCATAATCCTTTGAAGAAGCCACGGGAATCGAAAGCCTGTTATCCAGTGAATTTTCCATCAATACCTCATTCGAATAATCGAAACTTGGATAGCTGCCGTAAAATACGTCTTTATTGATGGGATTGACTACGGTGTAAGCTGAATCCACTCCTCTCAGATAGGCAATGTCTCCTTTACCGTTATAATTAATGTATACTTTTTCCTCAATGACACGGGAAAAGCTGGTAATATCTTTGTTTTTTTTAAGAAGGTCTTCAATTTTTGGCAGGTTCTTTAAGGTCTTGCCAGCAGAGCTCTTGATCGTAAGATCCGCATGAAGATTAGAGATGAGGTCCTTATTAAGATCCTCAAGACCCGAGAAAACTGAAATAATGACAAACATTGCAGTAACGGCAACCATCATTGCTCCCACGGATAACCATGTGATGAAGGTAACGGCAGTGCTTCCTTTTTTTGCTAAAAGGTATCGGGAAGCAATATAGAATGCAATGTTTTTCAAAATTTATAATACAGGATTGTCTCCCTCGCCTCTTAATTCTTTTTCCAGTTTTTCAACATCATCAAGAGAAGTGTCAAGGTAGAAACTAAGCTGTGGAATGATACGAACTTGTTTAGCCATTTTCTGGCCAATGAAATTTCTGTACTGAGGTTTGTTCTCCTCAATCTCCTTCATAATATCTGAACGGAATTCCTGAGGGAAAATACTTAAGTAGATCTTTGCTATTCCCAGGTCTGCGGTTACTTTAACATCTGAAACAGAAACCAAAATGTTCTGTTTGCTGTCAGCTGCCTGTTTGCGGAATAATTCTGCAAAATCTTCCTGTATAATCTGTGCTACTTTTCTTTGTCTGTTACTTTCCATAATTTATGCAAATTTAGTACTTTTGTTTGAATTGCTCATTTGAAATGTAATGGGTATTTCAAATTTACGATTTAATTATAGTATTTTATTTATGAAGTTAGAACATATCGGCATTGCCGTAAAATCTTTAGGGGTTTCCGATGAACTTTTTGAAAAGCTTTTAGGAAAACCTTCCTACAAAAAAGAAACCGTAGAAAGGGAAGGAGTAGTGACCTCGTTTTATGGAACCGGTGAAAGCAAAATCGAGCTTCTTGAAGCCAGCAACCCTGAAAGTCCGATCTCAAAATTCATCGATAAAAAGGGAGAGGGCATCCATCACCTGGCTTTTGGTGTTGAAAATATCGTCGAAGAAGTAAAAAGATTAAAAAAAGAAGGTTTTCAATTTATCTCCGAAGAGCCGAAAGAAGGTGCTGATAACAAATTAGTTGTATTCCTTCATCCTAAATCCACCAACGGAGTGCTCGTAGAACTTTGTCAAGAAAAGTCATAAAAAGTTTTGTAGTGAAAGAAATTTTACTATTTTTGCAAGCACAAAATTTAACCAAGTTTTGAGGTCCTATAGCTCAGTTGGTTAGAGCACCTGACTCATAATCAGGTGGTCCCTGGTTCGAGCCCAGGTGGGACCACTACAAAAACTCGACAAGCCCCTATTCATGGGGCTTTTTTATTTCCCAAAATCACAACGCTGAAATATACGCTTAAACTTTCTCGGAAAAGCCTTGCTGGATTGACTTTTCAAGAATATGGTTCTATTTTAAAATAAAAATTAAAATGACTTTGTGATTTCAAAATTACAGAAGTTATTCTCCTGCTTTATATCTGTATTGCCTTTGCCTAAAGAGATTGAGAAAATTTCCATTTTCGTCAATCTCCGATATCCCTTCAGATTCCACCAAATATTTTTATCTTAGTTCTTCCGAAAGCCCTGTTTTATGACTGAATATGATTTAACAGAAATTCCGATCAAATCTTCGGTAAAGATATTTAGATTTTTAAATTACTTTTTAGAGAAGAAAAATCTTGATCCTGCATACTTTGAAAGTAATCTGAATAAGTTTTCCGAAGAAGAATTATTTTTCCTGTTCAAATATGCTTCAAAGTATTTTGAGTACAATGAAGGGAGTTTCTTATTTAACTGGGTAAAGGAAATCAATTATTTATACGGTTTTGAGGATAGTAAAGATTATCTGGCAGAAATTATTTCTAATGCTGACCAACTTATCACTATAATAACAGATCGTGAAATTCTAAAATTTTTGGAGAAAGAATACATACATTTCAAAAAAAGCAAAGAAGCGTATTTTAAATTTGACTTTATCGAACCTGTTAAACAGAATATTGGAATAGAGGTTAAAAAATATGCTTTAAAAAGATATGACCGTATTCCGTTGTATGTAAATGAAGAACGTTTTAATAGCTTCAAAGAAGACTTTCTCAATTTTGTTATTTTTATTATAATTATTTATAACCATGGAATTATATAGAGAAATCATATTAAAAGAAAATCCTTTTTCATTAGAATTTGACATTGAGAAATTAAATGAATTAATTGAAGATGAGAATTTAGGGGATGAAAACAAAGATATTATTGACTTTTTATTTTTGTGCCATCAAATATTCAGAAATTGTTATAAGGGATTTATAGAAGTTTTTGAGGCACTCAAACTTACCTATGAAGAATCTATAAGATTTATATATGTAGTAGTTAATTATCATTATAACGAAATTCAAAAATTTTATTTCGAGCAATTAAAGTCAACTAGAGATGAACGTAATGTAATTAATTTGGAATCAGCTGTTTTTGAAAAGATTAATTTTGAAAATGGTTTAAATATTCCTGTAGGGCAAGGAATGGAAAAGGGAGGTGATGTTGTTATTATTCTTTTAGAGTTTTTCATTTTGTTAGGTAAAGAATTAATAGGAAAAAAATGTATTGATGATTTCCCAGATTTTTTATTAGCAGAATCATCTACGAAATTATGGAGTTTAGCTTCAGAGCTCTATGCATTTAATTCTTTTTATGAAATTGTGAAGTATGAAAATGGAAATGTATTTATTGAAGAAGATGCCAAGGTAATTAAAATAAAAAAATCTGAGAAAAATATAAAACTGACCACTTTAGAAGTTATAGGGGAAGTAAGAAGTCTAAATAACTATAGTGAATACTCTTATGGATTGAAAAGCTTTTTAAAAGAAAAAAGAAGAGAAAAGTATTTTGATTCTATAAAAATTCAAAAGGGAGAAATTTTTCCAAATGTAGGTTATAAAAACTCCAATGAATCATTTATTCGTGATGCTGTTTTATCTCTTAGAACAGGAAATATATTTTCAAAGGATGACTATGGGGGATTAGATTTAATTGATTTAATTAAAATATTTAGTTCTATTTCTCAATTAGTGAAAAAAGTATCACAAGAAGTTTTTAGTAAAAACTATACTATAAAGAATATACCCTTTGTTATTAATAAAGATTTATTGATTGAGAAAATTAGCTTTATCACAAACTTGGATAGTGATAAAATAGTTCCTGTAATTAATTCTATTACTGACAAAAATGATTCTCCATATTTTTGGCGAAAACCCTTATTTGAAAGTGATAATAAAATATATTTATCATTTTCATTACTTAAAGCACCAAATTATAGTTTGTTGCTAGAGAGCTATTGTGAAACTTTGACAATAGATTTAGTTGGGAAACAACAGAGGTTCAAAAATTACATATTGTCTGAACTTACAGATATTGAATATTGTAAAATTATAATTGATGAGGAAATTTCAAATGTGATTCTTTTAGAACTCCAAGATTACTATCTATCAATTAATACTTTTTATATTACACAATTTCCAATTGAGAAAAAAGAAAATCTTGACTATTTAGACAAAATTAGTCTTGAGATTTCAAAAATAACGGAAAAATTAAAAGTTTTAAATAACACTGGAGAAAAGCCATATATTCCAATTATTTTGACTAATTATAATAAATATTCTGGTTTAATATTAAATGAAATACCTGTCTTAGATATTATTTTATTAAATAATTATTTAGTTACAGGAGCTTTTCAAAAAGGACAAATTATCAGGAATAAAAACAAAATAAAACAAGATATTCTAAGTGGCTTCACATACTATGATGATGAAGACGATTTTAACAACAATCTTTTAAACTTTTTATATTATCCCGTTCCTGTATATGAAATCAAAAATAAAATATACTGGTTAGAAACTCCTGTACTGCCTTCAGATGCAAAGATGCAGATTTATCTTGACAATTATAATTATGAAAGTGAAGAGGGAAATATTGAATATGAATTAACTCTCTTATCTGAAACGCTAAAACGTCAATATCTAACTAATCCTGAAGGTAAATTAAATCATTTGGCAAATAAAGTTATATTATTTAGAATAACAAATATATTTCACTATATAACTTTTAGCAAATACAAATTAACTTCATACAGACATCAATTAATTAATGTCTTTTCTGAAATTAATGTTAATGGTTATATACATTTACTGCATTATTTCAGAATCTCATTGAGGTATCTAAATAACGTCAAATTAAAAAAAACTATAAAGTTTAAATCGGTAAAATATAACAGCGATCAAGTTTTTCAAAGTTTAGAAAAAAACTTTAAAAAAAATAATAAGTTTAGCGTTACTACATTAGATTTTGAACATAAATATTCAAAAGAAGAGGAGAAGGAAATTATTTCTCTAGCGATAGATGTGATTTCAACTTTAACAATCAAAAAATATGAACCAGAAGAAATAGAAAACTATTTATTAATGCTAGCCATCATTCGATATTTTAAAGCAAAGTATAATTTGAATGATTATTTCTATTTGGGTGCTAGCAATATAATTTCAGCTTTAAATCATAATTTCCTATATCAACAAGCAAGAAATTTATCCGAAGAAATATTTGCAATTGCAATAAAAGAAGGAAAGGAATTCAAAGGTTGGGGAACATTATTTATGTGTTCTGATCAGCAACGTAATAAATTTAATTCCCTTATTTATAGTTGCTTTTATCTTAACTCATTATCTGTAGTTGACAAATTACCGTATACGGAAGCAATAGATGTATTTTATAATATTTTAAAGTTTGCTAGAAGTTTAGAATTGCCTGAAGTTCTAGATGATGTATTTAATTTTATGATAAGTTTAAAATTAGAAGAATATGATTTTCAGAAAGCTCATTTAACATATTATTTATCTATAGCAAATAGAAAACAAAAAGATAGAGAAAAAATAGTAGATGATTCTATTGTGTTTTTCAGTAAAAATAGAGAGCGTATTTTTAAATATGGAGATAAGGGGGCAATACCTTGGTTGAATTATTTTTATAATGTAAAAAGACTAAATGATGAAGGATTTAAGACTGTAAATGTGGATGATATTATTAAATCAATAGAAGATATTTTAAATGAAGAAGATGTCTTACCTATAAAAAGTAGACATTTTTATAATGCAGATACAAAAGAAAATTTTATTAAGAACTTAAAAAGGATATTTTCAACGTATTATGTTTATGATTTTGTATCTGAGATAACCAATCTTGAAATGGATACAAATGTCATTATTGAAAATGCCATAAAGGAAAATGATTTTGAAAGCATACTATTAACTGGAATTGTTCTTAACGATATTCGCCTTATTTATAAAGAAAGCAATAATGTTAGTGGTGAAGAAGTAGGGTTTATTATTAATAATTCAAATAGTGACATATTTGATCAATATTTGAAAAATATTTTAGATAAACTAACATTAAAGCCAAAACAATTATTCGTATACTTTTTTAGTCATAAAAATAAAGTTTATTATCTTATGATTAATCATGAGAAAAAAATTATGATTAAAGATGCCATGACTTGGCACTCTAATTATAATTTTTTAAAGAGTAAAAATAAATTTTACTTTAATTCTGCTGATTATTATGGAATTGAAGAACAAGAAGAACATTATTCAGAGTTGATAGAGGAATTAAAGTATACTTCAATAGATATAAAAGAGGAGTTTGAAGAACTACTTATTACCACAAATTTAGAAGTTTCTAAAACTCCATTTAATCTAATTGTAAATAATGGAGATTTTATTGGCTCAAATAAACCTATTACAAATGTTTTATTAATCGATTGGTTTATAGAAAATTGCGATGAGGTAATAATAGAAAATTTACTAATAAATTGTTGGATACCTATTGAAGATGGGGATCCTACGTTAAATCTAGGATATGACAAAATAAAACCTGTTTTTGACGAATTTAAAATAAAAACTTTTACTAAAAGCATTCCTGAGGTGCCATTTGATAAGGATATTAATATCTTTTTTGCTCATGGAGAATTAGATGAAATTGGTTTTAAGGTGGTTTCTGTTAATGAAGAAAAATTTGTTGTTAACAAAGAAAAAATTTTTGGTTATGGAAAAATAGCAATATTATTTATTTGTCATTCAGGGTCTATTAATGAAGACTTGTTTTCAAATAAGGTTCAATCTCTCATTTATGAATTAATTCAATATGGTTATAGTTCTGTAATAGCTCCATTTTGGGCATTAGAAGCTACTATCCCATCTTTTTGGTTAAGATTTTTTTTAGAAAACTTTAGAGAGGGATATACAATAAGTGAATCTGTGTATTTAGCAAACAATAGTTTAGCTGATTATCAACAAGAAATTTCAGATTCATTTTATGTGCCTGAAGGGAGATTAGCGATGCATTTGTATGGTAATCCTAATATTACATTAAAAACAATATGAATAAAAAAAATATAAATAAATTAAATCTATTTGATTATTTTAATATAAAATTTAATATAAAATGATAAAAAGTAAGTATTTAAAAGAATTTCAGAAACGACTTCCTGAAGATATTAAAATAGTTGACGAAACTTCATTTGATTTTACGGAGGATGAAGTTATCGGTATTTTTTCATGGTTAAAATATTTTAATCACCATTATGAAATTTATAGTAAAAATGAATCCCCCAAAATTATATTTCCAATAATTTCAAAAAGAATGCGTCTTGATTTTGGACTTTATATTGTCAAAAGTGATACTGAGCCGTATAAAGGTCAACATAATATTTATATTTCAGAAAATGGGAAATTATTGACAGGAAAAGTTGAAAAACAGTCTGTAAATAAAGTTATTAATACTTGGAATTTATAAATCATATAATATTACAGAACTTAAAATAATATATAATTATGCTAACAAATTTTTTTAGAATAAACCTACCTTACGGAATTGCAAGAAATGATAAAGATGAATGGATGGCTTTCAATAGAGAATATATGCCTCTTGGATTTAATGATCTGAGTTTTAAAGAGCATGTTGGGAAAAGCTACAATGATAACCCGATCTATACAAAATATAATGGGTTTACTGAGAAATTACTATTAGAGCTTTCTTTTGATGGAGAAAGAGGAGTTAGGAGAGATTCTAATGGGAAAATTGAAACAGTTTTTCTTTACAATGATGGTACAAATCCTTCAAGTGGACATGCTTCAAAAAGTGATGAAGAAAAAATGTGGAATAATTATTTTCAAAAATTGCAGAAAGTTTCAAAATTAAAACGAAAGGTTTAGTTAATGTCAGAAAATCAAGTAGAGCAGCCTGATTAGGCTGTTCTCAATTTTTTTGATAAAATTTTAGAATAGCATTAGAGAAAATAATTTGTAGAAGTTTTTATAAAATATACTTCACTTTAATATTTTTAGATTATTACTCAAATTTAAAGAATAACTTTTTATATGATAAAATTTCTCCGGAACTTTTTAAGGAAATAAATTTCCTTAATTATTTTCAAAAATCACTATTGAAATATTATATATATTTGACTTTTAACAAATAATGACTGAAAGACTAGAATCATATATAGAAAGCCAAAGTAGACTTGAAATTCACTATTGGTTTAATGATAATACACACACAATGGATGCTATTGTTCAGAATAGGTGTGAATATGAAGTATTGGGAATAATTAAAGAAGTTGCGAAGATTTATTCTTTAAATATTTCCATTGAGACAGAGCCATTTGGGGAAGGTGGATTAAAAAGATGGTTAAAAGTAATATCAAAAGAAGAAAATAAAAAAGCAACTATATCCACAGCAATTATCACTGCCTTACTTTCTGTAATATTAATAGTTCCGTTAACCAAAATCTCTGAAAAATTTATAGATAAAATTTTTGAAGATACAGAAATGAGTGATCTGCAAAAAGAGAAATTAAAGTTAGAAATTGATAAATTAAAAAAAGAAAATTCAGTTAATATTCTTGAAAACCCAGTGATAAAAAAGCGTAAATCTAACTTTTATGAAACTTTAGAGAAATATCCAAAAGTAGATAAGATTTCATTTGAGGTGACTGATGAAAACAAAAGTAGGATTCAAAATGAGAGAGTTGTTAAAAAGAATGAATTTAAAGAGTTCATTTTGATTAGTGACGATTTAGATCCTATTGAAATTGAAGATGCAATAATAGAAATAATTTCCCCTGTTTTGAAAAAAGGACATTACAAATGGACAGGATATTTAAACGGTGAACCTATTAACTTTAATATGAAATCTAATGAGTTTAAAACATTAGTCCAAAATGGCAAAATAGAATTTAAGAATGGCTCTTCAATAAATTGCGCACTTATTGTGAAGAAAAAAATTGATAATGATGGAGCAGTTAAAATCACTGGTTATGATGTTATAAGGGTAAATCATTATTTTGAGAACGAAAAACCGATTGAAACGAAAGAAGGAAAAAACCATCGACAAAAAAAGGATTATGAAAAAAATCAACCCAACTTATTCACATATCTTGATGAAGAAGTTGGAAATTAATTATATTGCCAATTTCATACTATTCTTTGTAAAATTGTCAAGACTAGGAAATTTCTGTATCAGAAAGTATTTTTTTAAGCCTAAACACGCTTAAACCCATCTGCATCCACAGCGCTTCACACAATTACAATATTTTAATAAATAGCTGATATAAAGTAAATCTAACTCCATCTGACTCCAAGTAAATACACCGGGGACATTACAGGTGGGACCACAGAAAATTAAACAGCTTATAGTAATGTGAGCGGTTTTTTTATACCGATCAATATTTTGTTTTTAAACATCGAACAAAAAGCGTAGATAGGAATTTTTAATCAAACATTACTCAGATTTATCTACAATATTTTCACTAAGAAATTTTTTTCTGCCACATCATCCTGTGCTCTAATTGCCTAACTTTGTAGTTTCCAGTAAATTTTGTGAACAACGATTCAAAAATAACCTACGTAAACAAATAACAATGTCAATAACAAACGAATCCGAATTAATAGGAATGCAAAAAGCAAGTGAAGCAGTTGCCTATACCTTAAAGGAAATGACCAACTATGCTCAACCTGGAATGACGACAAAAGAACTTGATGAGTTTGGAGCAAAAATACTTTCTGACTTTGGCGCTAAATCGGCTCCTTATCTGACCTATGGATTTCCAGGTTGGACATGCATCAGCGTAGATAATGAATTCTGCCATGGTATTCCAACGGAAGAAAGAGTTCTGAAAGAAGGAGATTTAATTAATATCGATGTTTCAGCAGAGTTAAATGGATTCTGGGCGGATAATGGAGGTTCGTTTATTATTGGGGAAGATGTTCATCAGCATCAGAAATTAGTGGATGCTTCTAAAAATATTCTTGAAAAAGCAATTAACAGTATTAAAGGTGGGGTTAAAATTTCAGATATCGGATGGCTTATGGAGACTGAGGCTAAGAAAAGAGGTTTTAAAGTGATTAAAAATCTTGCCGGGCATGGCATTGGAAGAAGTCTGCACGAACAGCCGGATGATCTGCTGAATTATAAAAACCGTTATGATTCCAGACGATTCAAAAAGAATTCGGTTGTTGCTATCGAAACATTTATCTCAACCACTTCCAGCCTTGCCGTTGAGCTGAATGACGGATGGACCATGGTAGGAAATAAAGGTGGGTACATGGCACAGCATGAACATACAATCATCGTGACTGATGGGAAGCCGGTAATTTTAACAGAGATGAACGGGATTCTTAATTAAGATTATAAGAGTTCGGTTCCGAACGGATAAAGAAAGGACTTTTTGAATTTCAAAAAGTCCTTTTCTATTAGTAACAATTAAAATAGTATTTACTTTTCTCCGCCGCCACCGCCGCCTTTTTCGACATCGGTCTTTGTATTGGTTTTTACTTTCTGGTTTCCGAAACGTTTCACAAAAGACAGGGAAACTCCGTACCAATCGGATTGGGTGGAATTTCTGAAAGTTCCCACAGGACTGAAGGTCGTGGAATCAAAGTTCGGTCTCTGGAAAATATTCATCAGCTGAAGGCTGACTTCCATCTGTGTTTTTGGGAATATTTTTGTCATGGAAATATTGTGGAATACATTCGTTTTATTGGCGTAAGAGTTCCCGTTATTCTGATTGGATATTTCTACCCAAGCACTTAGATTAATATTCTTGTTAAACAGGTTGGTGTACGAAAGGTTGGTTGATCCTCCCCAATAGCTGATGTAGTCTCTTGCTTTCAGGTCATTCCTTTGATTGAAATCACTGTTGTCAATATAATACCAGCCAAAGCCTACATTTACATTTAATTTATTCTTCAGAAAAGTCTGGTTGGTATTGGCAAACAGGTAGTATTTCTGAACCTTTCCGCTAAAATTGCCGGGATAGGTCACTGTTATTTCTTTTGTAGGGTTGTCGGGATCTCCAGGTGTATTAACTACCTGAGTACTATACGTGGTCCAGTAATCTTGTTTGGTAAACATGTATCTGGCAGAAAGGAAATATTTTTTCAAGATTCCGAATTTCAGATAAAGCCTGTCGCTTGGGTTGGGTTGTAAGTCGATATTTCCTCTGGAGTAGATCCCATCATTATTAGGTAGAAGGAAAGGGTTGAACTCGGCATACCACGGACGCCAGATATTACGGTTGTAGGTAAGGCTTAGATCGTACTTATCTGAAAAAGAATATTTTAACAATAGATTCGGAAGGAAAGTACCATAGCCGTCTTTTCTTGAAGTTCCTGCAATATCCTGTCTTACTTTGAAATCAATATATTCATAGCGTATCCCGACTCTGGTTTCCAGCTTCTTAAAAAAGGTTTTACTAAAATTGGCATAAAGGGAACTGATATTATCTTCATAATGGAATTTATCTGTTTTTTGAAGCAGATCAAGCTTGTTCCCCGTCAAATAATAAGGAGCAACATTATTATTGAAATCTATTTTTCCTCCGGCTTCAAATGTGGCTCCCGACTTTCCAATGGATTGCGTATAATCAATTTTGATATAATAGTTACGCATCTGATTGTTGGAATTAACTCCTATTTGATCCGGAATCGGTTTATTGCTAAATGTTTTCAGGAAATCATTGGAATCTTTTTGAGAGTCGTAGTTCGTCCCTAAATTGACATCCAAGATCCTGTTTTTTTCTTTATCATAATACTTGTAAAACAGATTGGTTCCCAAAGTACGATTCATACCCGCTAAGTTTTGGCTCTGATCATAAGAATACTTGAACTGGTCATTGGCATAATTGCTTGCCTCCGCTTCTGATGAAGACGTTCTTTTACTTTGATAATATTCCACAATAAAACCGATGTTGTTTTTATCGTTCAGCTCATATTCTGAAGTGGAAGAAATGGAGGGACTTTTACTTTTATCTGTGTTTAAAGTATTGATTGTGGTAATATCATTATTTTCATACAGGGAATTAACAATCGAATTGGTTTGTACCCATGTATTGTCACTATAACTTCCAATAACCGTTTGTGTAAATTTTTTCTTATGGTAATTCAGGTTGAAGTTGGTGTATTGCGAATTTTTTCTGTTTTGTCTGTTATTCAGGGTGATGCTTCCTTTCATTCCTTCATCATCCCGCTTTTTCAGTACGATATTAATGACGGACCCTGTCGTTTCATAACGGGAAGAAGGACTGGTGATCACCTCGATTTTCATGAGATTATCGGCGGGAATTGTTGCCAGATATTCTTTTAGTTCTTTTCCTGTAAAAACAGATTTTCTGTCATTAATATAAACCGTAACGTTCTCGCCTTCTGCTTTAATAGCATCATTATTATCTATACTTACTAAAGGAGTCATTCTCAGTACATCCCAGGTGGTATTTCCGGCCAGGATGGAGCTGTTGGCTACATTAAAAACCGTCCTGTCAACTTTGGATTCCACTGTCGGTTTTCTTACCACTAAAGTAACTGCTTCTATGTCTTTTAGTTTAACGGTGTCTTTTTTGGCCTGAGCCAAAGCTAAAGAAGCGGTTAATAGGGCGATTGTACATGTTATTATTTTCATTTTCAAGGGGCGTTTCAATTGATAAGACAACCATAGGGTGACATATGTTACATCCATATTGGGAAAAAAATGAAAAAAAATCAAGAAAATAAATATATTCCAAAGTATGTAAAGCAGAGCTGCCCTATTTTGGAAGAGAAATGAGTAAAAAACAAAGCCGGCTCATTGAACCGGCTTTCACTTATTATAAAAAGAGCCTAAGGCTCGGGATGAGTTGTTGGAGTATGGATGATATCATAATATACAGATGGATCATTAACATCAGGAAATATTCTGTAAGTAAATTCCTGTTCCGTTAAAACTGTAATTTTTACTATTCTTGTAAAAAGTACGTTTCCGTTCGCATCTTTTGCTATGATAGTTCTGGTTGCTCCGTCTGCAGAAACGGACCAGTCTCCATGCATTTTAGGAGAATCATCAAGATTATACATCGTAAATGTACCATCTGCTTTAAAATAAGCAAAGCCTACAAAGTTCGTTACATGAGTGTCCGTTAAAGGAACCGGCTGTCCATTTTGGTTTTTAGCATGGGTTGTTTCCCATGGAGTAGACGAAAGTATCTGTGAAGGGGTGAGAACGGTTTCCCCAACAGTAGTTTCGTCATTATTGTCGGAGCATGAGATTACAGATATCATCATCAATACATACAGTCCGTAAAATAGCTTTTTTAAAATGTTCATCATAAATAGGTTTTAAACAGGACAAACTTATCGTTTATAAAAATCAAAAGATTGTATAAAACATTCCTTTTGTTGTAAAAAGCATCATTGATTGTTGCTATTTTGTGATTCCGGAAATAGTATGGCAGATCTGTTGTGAACTTTTTTGATATTCGTACTTTTGGAACCATTAGAGAAGCATATAATATGTATGATGAAGTGCTCATCTTCGATAAGGAAATAAAGGATTCTTTTCAGGTGGTTAAACTGGATCATTCGGTTCTGGAAAAAACGGATGTAGTCAGTGTTACCTATAACAGAGTGCTCATTGTTCACGAAGGAAACGGAAGCATCATTATTGATGGGAAACAATTTAATATTCAGGGGCCGGAGGTATTTGTCATATCGAAAGGACAAATATTTTCTTTATCCCATCCCAATCAGTTGTCCGGATATGAAATAAGCTTTGGAGATTGCTTTTGGGAAAAGGCACCTTCAAGTGCCTCCAATTGTAAATTGCTGCTTTTTAATGATGCTGCCCTTCATCAGAATTTTCCTTTACAGGAAAAGGACTTCACTGAACTGATTGGGGTTTGTGAGATTCTTTTTAAAGAATATGAAAGTGCCGATTATCCCAATAAATTAGATGCTATGGCAGCCTATTTAAAAATTCTGATGATTAAGCTGGCCAATGCGATGCCTTCATTTCAGGATGGAATTGACGATTTCGACAATCAGATCTATCGCAGGTTTCTTGAATTACTCAGTCAGCAATATAACAAGATGCATGATGTATTGTACTATGCAGAACACCTATCCGTTTCACCCCGTAAATTATCCGATATATCAAAAAAGAAAAGCGGTAAAGGAGCTAAAGAGGTCATTGCGGTACAAGTGATCGCCGAATCAAAAAGATTATTGCAATTTTCTGCTAAAACAATAAAAGAAATTGCTTATCACCTTGCATTCAGTACGCCTGAACAATTCAGTCATTTTTTCAAAAAACACACAGATATCTCACCATTGGAATACCGTAGGATGTTTGTAAATATTGGCAGGTAATAGGTATATTCTGACATTCCGGAGCAAGAAGGACAGGCCTATTTTTGTATTGATTAAAATATAAAAAATATGTCAGTCCAAAGATTAAAAAGTGTTGCCGGAATTATAATTCCGGACAGTAAAATTGCTACAGAAGCCACTGAATTGCTGTTAGAGCATGGAACGGAATTTATTTATAACCACTCATTACGGGTTTTCCTTTTTTCTTCACTTAACGGAAAACGAAAAAATATGGAGTATGATGCAGAACTTTTGTATATAAGCTCAGTTTTTCATGATCTGGGTTTAGTGCCCCATTACAGCAGTCCCGATTTGAGATTTGAAGTAGACGGAGCTAATGCAGCAAGGGATTTTCTGAAAAGCCACGGTCTTCCGAAAGATCAATTGCAGCTGGTTTGGGATACGATAGCATTGCATACAACCATTGGGATTGCAGAACATAAAGAGAATGAAGTAGCTTTGATGTACTCCGGAGTAGGATTGGATGTAATGGGAGAAGGGTATGAGTATCTGAGTGATCCACACCGGAATGAGATTATAGATGCATTCCCCCGGAATGATTTTAAGAATAAAATTATTCCAACGTTTTTTGATGGTTTTAAACATAAAACCGAAACCACTTTCGGAAATATAAAAGCAGATGTCTGTGCATTTATGATTCCAAATTTTGAAAGGAAAAATTTCTGCAACTGTATTCTGCATTCTCCTTGGAGCGAATAATGTTTTATCCTAAATTTACGTATCTAAGAAAAAAATCAATAATAAGATATGGATTTGCAACAGGAAAAAAACAAAGAAATAGTAAAACGCTTTAATATAGAAGTTATTGAAAAGGGGAACGTTGAAACCTTTGAAGAACTCATGGATGAAAACTTCATCAACCACTCTGCCCCACAAGGTGCTGATAATGGAAAACAGGGAATGATCAATACTTTCAATGGAATATTAAGACCTGCCATGCCAGATATCCAGGTGACTATTCTTCAGCAGGTTGCGGAAGGAGATCTCGTTACGACCAGAAAAAATATATCCGGAACTCACACCGGAAATTTTATGGGAATTGCACCTTCAGGGAAAAGAATAAGTATTGATGTCATTGATATTGTCCGTCTTAAAAATGGGAAATATTTTGAGCATTGGGGAATTAACAATTTATCGGTAGTCCTGGCACAGCTTAAAAGCAATGAGTAACCCATCAAAATAATAAATTATAAAATCCCTGTCACTGATGGGGATTTTTTAATGAACAAAGATTATTTAATGTATTTTAAATTTTTCATTTTTACGTCAACAATAATGTAGAGTGTACTTTTATTGCTGAAAAAAATCTGCTATTTTGGTTAAAAATTTTTAAATGAGCGGAATTCAGCCATGTTCTTTGTTTTTTTCGGGCTCCTGGAAAGAAAAATATGAAGCCATTGTTTCGGAAGAACATCTTCGGACTATCGATCAAAACATTCAAAGATTTAAAGATGGAACTTTAGATTGGCATCTTCCTTATTTTAACGAAGAAATTCTGATTGACCGGAAGCAAAGTTTCGGGCACTTTATCCATATTCTGGAAACTAAGGATCAAAATGAAGAAAAAGCAAGACAATTGGAAGAGATCCCCTTTGAATACTGGCTTGATGTTCTGGGGCAGAGACTTACTTCAGCAAGCGTTCGTGATGAACAAGCCATTCCACCTCTAAAAGATGCTTTGATTGGTAGTTGTCAGGTCTATTTTAATAAAGAAATCACCATTGCACAGAGGGCATGGGAAAAACATGTGGGAAGAACGGACGACCAGTTCTGGGGTGAGGTAAAAGGCAGTAATTTTCAAAAACAGGAAAAGGTAATGGCTAAAATCTATTATATCATCGAGAATAAAACCTGGTGGAATGTATTCTTTCATTATAAGCATGGGGTTGTCTACGAAATAAGGGAAAAAGAAGGACACGGCATTCGTTGGGCAAGTGGAGGAACACAGCTTATTGGTTTTCTGGAAACTTTTATCAATGAATAATATATTGCGTAAAAAGATTACGTAGCAAATGCTTTATTTTGCCAAAAACTCATTTGAATGAAAAATATCTATAACAAAGGAGCTTTTCGGGCTTTTGAATATGGGAAAATAGGACCTTACCTGAAAAAGTATGGGAACAAAAAGTGGCGGAGAACTGAGCAATCCGATATAGATGACCAATTATCTGAATCCATACCATTCCGGAAAGTAAGAAGACAAAAACAAAAGCTTGTCTGGGTGAAAATAATCAAAGAAATTAATGGAACAAAATATTCCAGGTACAAGAAATTCCATAGTGAAAGATCTTTTAGAAGTGCCGTAACCAGTCCCCATATAATAAGATATTTTCATATCAATAACAAAACAAAAAAAGAAAAATGAATACCTACATTGATATTGGCATTAATCTGATCAATAAACAGTTCTATAATGAACAAGACGAAGTGATTAACCGTGCTCTGGACAATGGCGTAGACTATATGATCCTTACGGGGACAAGTGTGCGAGGAAGTAAAGAATCTGCAGATATAGCGCAGGATTATCCGGATATTTTATTTTCAACGGCGGGCATTCACCCTCATGATGCTAAATCATTTAATGATCAAAGTATCGGCGAACTCAGGAACCTTCTAAAACAGGACCATGTGGTTTCAGTGGGAGAGTGCGGATTGGATTTTGACCGTGATTTTTCACCAAGGCCTCTACAAGAGAAGTGTTATCGTGCACAACTTGAACTGGCAATTCAAATCAATAAACCTTTATTTCTTCATGAGAGATCTGCATTTAAAAGATTTACCGAAATTACAGAGGATTACCTTTCTCAACTTCCGGAATCAGTCGTTCATTGTTTCACCGGGACTTTAGAAGAAGCAAAAAGCTATTTGGATAAAGGGTTTTATTTAGGATTTACAGGAGCAATCAGTGATGAAAAAAGATTTAAACACCTTGAGGAAGTGATCAGGTATGTTCCATTAGAAAGAATGATGATTGAAACGGATGCTCCGTTTATGCTTCCGAAAAATATCTCAGCGCGAAGTCAGAACCGGAGAAATGAACCTGCCTTTCTACCTTATGTGGCGCAAACCATTGCTCAGATCAAGAAAATAAGTTTGACGGATGTAGCAGAAGAAACAACAGCGGTCGCCAGGAAATTTTTCAGGATATAAAAAAGAGCTCTACTGAATAAGTGAAGCTCTTTTTTTATGGTTGAAAAGCAAATTGCGAATCGCAATATTGCTTTCTATAATTAGGGTGATATAAGGTTTTAAATAACTTTCAATGCCGATTCCAAAGCCAGCTCAATCATCGGTTTCAAAGCTGTCTCTCTTTGGTCTGCTGAAATTTTTTCGTGCGTCGGAATGATATCCGTTACCGTAAGAATTGTGGCGGCATTTTTTCCTAAATGTTTAGCATTGGCGAATAATCCAAAGGCTTCCATTTCCACAGCCGGACAATTGTATCTTGTTGCAATCTCAGGAACGGTTAAATCCTTTCGATAGAAAATATCGCTGCTGTGAATAGTAACAGCCTTGGTTTTCAAAGAAGATTCTTCTGCCGTTGCATTGATCACATCAAAAATATTTCCCTGATGAGAAATAATATCTCCTTCTATTTCCCATGCATATTTTGCATAGGTACTTTCACTTGCCGCATGTTCAACATTTAGAATATCAAATACTTTCAGATCTGTGGTGTAAGCTCCACAGGTACCGATACGGATGATTGTATCTACATCATATTCGGTGTACAATTCATAGGAGTAAATACCGATGCTTGGAAAACCCATTCCACTTGCTCCTACGCTGATTTCTTTTCCTTTATAAAGTCCGGTATAATACAAAATACCTCTGGTTTTGCTTACCAGTTTTGCATTTTCTAAAAAGTTTTCGGCAATATATTGTGCACGAAGCGGATCCCCCGGCTGCAATATTACTTTTGCTATTTCTCCTTTTTTTGCACTAATGTGAATACTCATAATGTTATTTTGAATGACGGCAAAGATAGCAACTTTTACTTTTATTGCTTTTTAAGTTAATCGCAAAAACGCAAAGGTTATTTTATTATTTTATGTTTTCAGAGCACTGGAAAATCTAAGATTTTCAAATGTTTATGAACAAAAATACTTTATTATCAACTTCGTCGGTTTTAAAAATCTTTGTATCCTCTAAAAAAACTTGTTCTTAGGCCTTTGTATTCCCGTGGCTGACCGAAGACAGAGGCATTAATTAATTCTTAATCATAATGATATTAAAGTTTTATTCTCAAAAAAATAATTTTACTTTTGTTATATGACCGAAAATACATCTCCTTTCCTGGATACTTTATTTCTTCTCCGTAAAGAAGAATGTATCACCGTTTTTTCAAATATTCAAAAAATTTCAGAGAAAGAAGAACAGGATGCCGCGGATTATTTTGAATCAGAATTTGAAAAAGAAAGACTGGAGTTTTTGACGGATCATTTGGCGTATGATAAAGAGACTGCAGTCTGGGCTGCTAAGGTCCTTTATTATGCTGCTCAATTGTATTTAATAAGGGAAAACACGGCAAAAGACCTGGATCAGTTCATCCCTGAATTTAGAGGAATGAAAAATTCCGGAGCACTTTTATCAGCAGATCTTTCGCTGAGATTTTTACCACAGATAATTACAGTTCTTCAGAATTTGGACCCCGACGATCCTTTGATAAAAAAATTGGAAAGTATTTTGCTGCAATTCCATTACTCGGGTGTAGGGTATGATCTTGATCTCGAAAATATGAATTGGCAGGAAGAGTTGAAAGAGCCGACATACCGGAAGCTATATCTTGAAAGGATTGTTGAAAAAAGAGCTCAAAGGTTGGCTGAAATACCCTATATTAATAAGTTGTTGGTTGCTGAATTTGGCTTACATAAAGACGGGTTCTGGCGAGAATTAAAAATTATAAACGAAGAAGAAAATAAATGATTCCGAATATTTCAAAGCTTAATGCAGTACTCAATTACGTAAAAGACACTTTTGTAGGTAAAAACGATGTGGTCGATCTGCTGGGGATCTGCCTTCTGGCCAGAGAAAATGCATTTTTATATGGTCCGCCGGGAACTGCAAAATCAGCTATTGTAAGAACCTTGTCCCAAACGGTTAAAGATGGGAAGAATTTTGAGTATTTGCTGACCCGCTTCACGGAACCGAATGAAATTTTCGGTCCTTTTGATATCAGGAAATTAAAAGAAGGCGAACTTCTTACCAATACAGAAGGGATGATGCCCGAGGCTTCAATGGTTTTTCTGGATGAGATTTTTAATGCCAATTCAGCGATCCTCAATTCGCTTTTGATGGCTTTGAATGAAAAGATCTTTAAGAGGGGAAAGGAAACCAAGCATCTGCCTGCACTCATGTTTGTGGGAGCAAGCAATGTTTTACCTGAAGATGAAGCTTTAAATGCTTTATTCGACCGTTTTCTTATCAGGATCAATGTAGATTATGTGAATCCTGAGCTGCTTCAACAGGTTCTTTTAGCAGGCAGAAGATTAGAAAATGCAGAGGAAAGGGATATTCCTGAAATTAGGGCCGAGGAAATAAGAGAGCTTCAGAACCTTTGTAAAACAGTGGATCTGAAACCTATTTATGAAGTTTACCTTAATACCGTAATTAGTCTCCGGAATACCGGAATTGCAATTTCCGACCGTAGAGCGGTAAAGCTTCAGAACCTTATTGCTGCAAGTGCTTTGATTTGCGGGAGAAGTGAAGCAATACTTTCTGACCTTTGGGTATTGAAACATATCTGGGATACGGAAGAGCAGATTGAAATTCTGGAAGGGATCATTAACAGGACCATCGAAAAGGATGAAAACCCGCAAAGCCATCCTCAGGCATTGCACAATAAAATGCCGAATCCTGAAGAGGTAATGAAGGATGTGAAGATCTTACAGGAAAAATGGGATAGCGGATCTGCAACATTTGAAGAACAAAATGTGATTAAAGATAAACTGAGATATCTACAAACCCGCTGTGACTGGATTAAAAATCCTGAACAGAAACAATATATTCAACAGGAAATAGAAGGCTTATGGCAGAGGATCTTACAGAGCATGTAATTGATTTTTGGGCGGAATTGCCTCGTGCTGATGAAGATTTTTTAGGTTCGATCCGGAACTGGAAAAATCTTCAGATTGCTTTGGAGGATGAGACGATCTGGCTTAAAGGATTTACTGAAGAGCAGGCTGCTTCTCCGGAGGTACAACAATTGCCCAATTTCATTTTATATGAGCTCCGTAATGGTTTATTATTTAAAAAGAAAGCCTTAGTTCCTACCCGGAAAGTAAGAACTGCATTATTATGGTCTCCTATTGACCAGGCATTGCGTCTGGTTCTGCCGCCATCCAATCAGAATTTTTTTGGAATTAATGAAAAAATCAGGATAAGGCTAAAACCTGAAACTACAGAACAGCCTGCCATCGCTTTATTAAGTCCTATGTCGGAGATTGGAGCGGTTATTCCGACATTACCTACATTCAAACTTGAAAGAAACGAATGGATTATCATTGGAGACAGGGCGCTATTCCTGGGTACACCTTTACTGGGGCTACCGGGAAAAACCTATTGGGAGAAAGAAGGACATCTTTTACCCACCGGATTTGATTTTGAATTTAAGAATGTAAGTGCTTTACTTCAAAGAAAATATAATGAGAACATGAGCTATTGGCTTTTATGGAATGAAGACGGAAGTTATCTGTCCATTGCTAAGAAAGATCTGAAAAAGCTTTCCATAAGCTCATACCGGCTCACTCAAAAAGCGAAAGAATGGAGCTAAATGAATACTTCCAGTCCTACGAAGGATATTTTTGGGAATGGAATACAGATGAAGATGTGCGTGATGGGACAGGTTATCACGAAAATAACCTTGTATCCATTCCGAATGTGGGAGCCATTGCATACCGGCCTTACATAATTGAAGTCCTGAAAGAATTACATCTGCAGGGAATCCCTCCCTTTGGAGCTTTATTGTTAGTACTTTATGCAACCCAGGAAGGCTATCTTAATTTCAATGCCGTTTCGTATTATTTAAAAAAGCTTGAAAGGGAAGCCAAAGTAAATATTGATGTGGATTGCATTATCAATTTTCTGGGGAACCTGAATAAATTGGGTAAATCTTATAAAAAAGGGCAGAACAGAATTCTTTTGCTGCAAACATTATTTCACAATGCCCATAACAGGATCTCTGCACCATTGGGTTCATTGCTTCTGAAAAAGTTTGCAAAAAATCCTTATGCTCTGGCCAAAAGTGCTGAAAAAATACCCGTAACATCCTCATCTCTGGTAAAGGATACCAGAGTTCTTGTGTGGCTCAATGAAAAATTTCCTTCGGTAGAGTCAATTATTTATGCGATGAAAGGCTTTGGCACTGAGCCGGAGCTGGATGATGAGGTTGCAGAAGAGGAGATAACCGTAGAATCCAATAATGATTTTATCCAGGATTTAATAGAAGAGCCAAAAACATTTCAGGTAGGAAGCCTGATCAAAAGAATCTGGAGTGGCCTCAAAATTCCCATGCGTCATCTTTCTCCCGGTAAGCAGACGATAGGAGGAATTTCTGATATGACCAATAAGGGTGAGCTTCACAGAATGCTTTTGTCGGAATTCGCAAATGAAGATGAGGTTTTTATGAGCAGAATAGCCAACAGCGAAACCCTTTATATTCAAAGGGAGATACCTCCTGAAGAAAATGTTTTTGAAAGAATAATTTTAATAGATACCTCTCTGAAAAACTGGGGAACACCGAAAGTATTGGCCTATGCATCCGCAATTGCGGTCATTAAGCATCCGAAGGCTCATTCGGAATGTAAAGTTTTCGTTCTGGGGCAAACAAGTGTTCCTGTTTCTCTTGATAGCGTGGAAAATGTTGTGGATCATCTAAACCAGGTAAGCTCAGCTTTGGATGTTTCCCAGGCTCTGGCTAAGTTTTTCCAGGATGAGCACACGGAAAAAGATCTTGAAGTATTTTTTATCACCAACCAGGAAAATCTTATGAATGAAAGCTTGCAAAAAGTAATTCATGAAAACAGGGATAGGCTTAAGTTTATAGTAACCACATCTGCTGATGGAGAGGTTAACTTCTTCAAACATCATAAAGGAACAAGGAAACACATCCAGAAAATTGTACTTCCTTTAAAAGACTTATGGGCTAATCCACCACAACGAAAACAGAAAGCTGATCAGGATTCTGGGAATGGCAAAAAAACGGATGTTCCGAAGAACTATCCTATTCTTTTTCCTACACCCATGAACAAAATAGCTTCCTTTTTGTATGAAGGGGAGTTCTTTATCTTGAGCAATAAAAAGCAGCTGCTTAAAACCTATTTGTCTGATAATTATTATAATAAGGATTATTATGACCGATACAGAATACATAGGGGCTGTGAGGTTTTAATTGAAAATATTTCGGTAAGACCCCGTGGGCAGTTTGCTCTGGCTAAAAATAAGCAACAACAATTTATCCTTTGCCAGTACCAGCCTGATAAGCATATTATTTCAAAACTTAACCTTAATACCAAAGAATATTCTGAGCTCAATCTAACCGGGAAAAACATACCCAATGATTATCGGCTGATTTATTTTAACAAAAGTTTTTATCTGCATCATGCGGAATCCTCCTGGATCTATCATATTAATATTGATGGAAATATTTCATTTGAATCGGTGAAGAATGATAAAGAGATAGCCCGGAATCATTCAAAAGTAGAAACTGAAATGAAAAAGCTGGCGAATGGCGGAATAAAGATTTTAAATAACTTTAATAATATCGGAATCAACACTGAAAACAGCCTCGTCATATCAAATAACAGGCTGGCGAAAGTTTATGACAATTCTCTGACATTATACCGAAATAATCACAGGATAAAAATAATTGCGAATCAATACAAAAATAAATTTACTTTTTCAGACGGAAGTGAGATTATCACGGATTCCCGTGGGATATTAACTTTCAAAAGCAGTAATAAAAATATTCCGGTATTTTATATCCCTTCTACGGAACATGGCTTTTTGTCTCTGGCAACCCATACCGAATTTGGAGGAGCTGAATATTACCTTCCTGAAACCACCTTGCTTAAGATGAGAACAATGGGGGATATGTGTTCAGATTATCTGGAGACTTTTATCAATCAAATTCTGGAATATGGAACTTAGAATAAAACCTTTTCCAAAGAATGATTATCCCCGGAAGGGACTTCTGATCAGGAGTTCTTCACCATCCGTATGGCTCAGTGAAATGGATGCTTTAGGAATTGACCTAGACCAGGTAATGACATTTGCGATTCCTTCCAATGAACCTAATATTCTCTATGGCTGTTTTATTGTTTTTAATAATGAGGCACCCCGGGAAGTTGGCAGGAATTCTTATTTTCAATGTATAGATGAGGTCTTATTTATCCCTGAATACACTACATTTTATCCTAAGGTCACTCCTGAAGACTGGCTCCATATTGATTCTCAGTTTCTGATTATCCATCCCGAATTCGGAATGGTAAAATTAAGAGAAGAAATAGATTGGACCGCATTGCTTGAACAACCACAAAAGAATGGATCTTCTGTCAGCAAACCATTAAACGGAGTTTATATTCCAAAAGAAATCAAAAGTTTTGCAGTGGAAATTGATGATGAAAAAATGATGGAATCTCTGCAGACCTCAACAACGGAAGAAGAATGGATGAAAAACCTGCCTTTTGATCTGAAAAAAGTGATGGCGGGAAACAAAAAAGAAATCGAAAAATATCTAAAGTATATAGAAAAATATCCTGATCGGGCTGTAGATTTGGGCGTGCCTCTGGATATTATGGGAACTTCCCGAGGAGATGGCTCCGGAAAGTTCAGATTTAATAACAATTGGCTGAGCCGGTTATGGGGAGGAAACGGGGCAAATGGCAAACAAAGGGATTACCGGTGGGTTCTCCTTGCATTATGGATCATAATTATTGTCGGGAGAATTATGATAGGCTTTACTAAAGAAGAGGGAACAACAGAAAGCCCTGTTTCCTCAGGAAATGTATTCTCAAAGGAGGCTTTGAAAAATCAGAATCCCGGCAAGTTAGCCTTTGAATCCGGTCTCACCGAGATAGATATGAAGATTGATTCCCTGTATCATAATGAAAGAAAGGAATTAATGAAAGACTATGCCGCAGCTTCCAAAGGATCCGACGCGAAGGAAATGAATAAGGTGGAAAAGAAGCTTGAAAATTACAGGGCAAAAGAAAGTAACACGCGGGATTTTCTAAAGAAAATTTACAACAGGAAAATAGCAAAACATATTGCAGACAAATCCAGGGATTACCAGCGTAAAATTTCCGATTCCATTAAAAATAAAAATCATGATAAACCTGTTGATCAGGGAATTGTAAAAAGTATCTGGAGAAAAAAGCAGGTGTTAATGGAAGATTCTCTTGGAAGGCTTTATGGAACTTTAGAAAGTGCGGAACCCCATTTTTCATCCGGTCAAAATGCAGATACAAAAGGAAGTTTGGGTGATGAAAGCACACCATCGAAAGACATTTCATTCTCCGAGATTGTTTGGCTGATCATTCTGATTATCGGAAGTGTAGGACTTTATTCTTATTTCTTCCGGAAGAAAACCTTGAATATCGGAGGCGATAATGTACCCGGTGGTATTAAAATATTCCTGGTTCTTATTTTGATAGGAATGCTGATTTATCTTTTTTATCCGTTGATCGGGATGTACGGGTATAACTGGTTTGTATGGTTCCTGGTTATTTGTGTCATCTTATTGGTATATCGTTTATTCAGCGAGGACAAAACCATTTTAAAATCCGATAAAGATGAATAAGCAGAAGTTTATAGATAAATTTATCAGAGCATTTTTAATACTGGTACTTCTTAAAGTGCTGGGGCTTGTAGCGCAACTTTTTCATCAGAGTTTCTGGAGTGTATTGGGCACCTTGGGTATTTTTATCGCGGTGGCTATCATAATTTTTGTGGTAATGATCAGCCTGAAGGATAAAGAAAAAAATGATCAACGTTCCGGAAGGCGAGGAAATTCGGGAGGAAACTTTTACCTTGAAAATTCTCTTTTTGACAGAATCCGTAGTAAATATGAAGAGCTGGCAGAAAAATATATTACAGAAGGAGATTACAAAAAAGCCACAAAAGTTTATATGAACCTTCTCCAGGATAATTACAGGGCAGCAAAAACACTGGAAAATGGTGAATTTTATAATGAGGCAGCGGTTATTTATCTGAAAAGACTGCATAATAAATCCGATGCTGCGGTTTGCTATGAAAAAGCAAAACAATACAAAAAAGCAATTGATCTTTATAAAGAACTCGATCAGAAAGAAAAAGTAGGTGATCTTTATAAAGAGATGAATGATATAAAAAATGCACATGTCTATTATCAGATGTTGGCAGATGATTTCGTGGATAACAGCCAGATGGTAAAAGCCTCGCTGATCTACAGAAAAAAGATGGAAATGCCTGATGAAGCACAGAAAATCCTATTAACAGGATGGAAAGAAAATAAAGATGCCTTCAATTGCCTGAACAATTATTTTGCAAATATTTTTGATTCTACAACATTAGAAAGGGAAATTCAGCATTTGTATGAAGAAACGCCAGCAGATAAAAAGCTGATTTATCTGGAGGCTATGAAGTATGAATTTAAAAAGAACTCTTCCCTTCAGACTGTCGCGAGAAATATTGCTTATGAGATCATTTCCGAAAAGGTAGAAACCCATTCCGAAATTGTAAATGAGCTAAAATATTTTAATCCTGATGATTCGCTTATTTTAAAAGATATTTCAAGGTATAAGACTGGAAGGAATAAGATGTTCAGGAATTAATTGATGTTTGAATTAAAAGATTAAAAGACTTAAGAATTCCATAGTAATCTTTATAAATTCCTAACAAACATAATGGCTGAAGCTTTCAAAACCACCATTTTATCAGGAAAAATATTATCTTTGCGGACATAAAATTATGACAATACAAACAGCACATATCAGTTTAAATCTATGCGATAGCCCTGTACTAAAGGATTCGTTTGGATATGAATGCATGATATGGAATGAGGTAAAATGTGCTGACTTTGTAAATTATTTACTGTAAACTCGTAAAGATTTAATCAAAATATTGCAAAAACGCCTCGATTCCCGGGGCGTTTTTTGTGTTTTTAGAACAGAAATTATTTAGAATGAAAAAAAATAACCAAAAAAGTGAAAATTTTTAATTAGCAATGAAATTTTAATACAATAAAATAGAGTGATAAATAAACCGGTGAGAGACAGTCATTTAGGTAATTAAAGTATCTGCAATAATTTGCGGACAGGAATTTCTATTTCTTTTTTATTGATGTAACTTATTGATTTTTAAGTTATTGTGTCTGAAATTTATTTGCGAGTTAAAAAAAATCATATTTACTTTGCAATCGAAAATTGAAAGCAACAGGTTTTCAGAATTTCAAAAAGTGTTTAAAACAAAAAATATAATGAAACAATTGCATTACATATTTAATCCGTATTCAAGACTACAAGCAGAGGAGCCGAAAGGTTACCCATGTCTTCAGGATAGTGAATTTGTGGATAAAAGGTGCTTATATATGTGGGTCAGCTATTGATCTGACACGTCAAAATATATACAGCACCTCCCGAAAAGAGGTGCTTTTTTTATGGTTTCTTTAGCTTATTTGGTAAAGCGTCGGTTTGTGGCACCGGAGAATAGGGTTCGATCCCCGGAGAAACCCAAAGTACAATTCCTTAGCTTAATGAACCGACCACCGGTCTTTTAAAACCGGAAAAAGCGGAGGTTTAATTTCTCTGGGATTAAAAGGAGAGTAGATAAATAGGGGTTGGTTGCGGCTTAATGCTCATAAGTTCTACGATAGTCGTGAAGGTTCAATTCCTTTGCTCTCCGCAAAAAGGTCTATTGAGGTAATGGCTAACCTGCCCGACTGTCTCTTGGGCACTGCGAGTTCGATTCTCGCATAGACCGCAAGGTTCACGGAATATTTCGGCTCCGACTGTCTCTCGGAAAAGAAATAGGAAGCTGAACCTTATAACTGGAAAGATAACGGTGGTTGTTTACCCGCCTTGGACGCGGGAGGTCGCAAGTTCGAATCTTGCTTTCCAGACTATTTTTAATTGAACGCGAAAAGTTGAAATGCAGGTCAATTATCACTAATGAACGATCAATTATAATGAATAAAACCTGATGGTTCGCCGAAGTGGAAGAGTCGGGGCGGTCTGCAAAACCGTTGCGTAAGCTGAGTGGGTTTGAATCCCATAACCATCTCAAATAACTAAAATGAGATTAGTTCCGGAGAAAAGTTAAAAGGATGTCGGGCGCAGAAGTTCTTATATCAAACAAAAAATTAAGACAGGCCTTTTTCTTACTCCATTATAATGATCATAAATTATGATGAAATCAAAACCTCTATTCATCTTTTATCACTGATCCTTATACAAATCGGGAAGTGCGCCGGAGTTGGAGAGCCGGGGCAGACTGTAAATCTGTTGCTTTATTGCTGAGTAGGTTCGAATCCTACCACTTCCACCACAATCAACTGATAATGTAATGGCAGCATGCAGGAACTGTACTCTTGTCGCTTAGGTTCGATTCCTAATCAGTCGATTATTATTAATTAAAGATAAAAGATAAAAGATAAAAGATAAAAGATGATTCATAAATCTTAAGACTAATATCTTATCAATCAATGATTAATCATCATTGATCAATCATATAACGAAAGGGGAAAGAGAAGGGTTTGTCAAGCGCAGAAGATCTTTACAAACACTAACAAGCAAAAGTTTACACCGACAAACTTTCTCTAACCTTAACTAAAAGTGATGATTGATCATAGATCAATGATTGCAGCTATTATAATTTATCTGTTATAATATCTCATCATTTATAATTTGTAAAAAAATACGGGAATGGCGGAACTGGCAGACGCACTTGACTTAGACTCAAGATATTGAGGGTTCGACTCCCTTTTCCTGTACAAAATGTTAATTCATATAAAGATAAATAACCATTTGGTTTTTATAATGAATTTTTATTTATCTATAATCAATGATAATTACGAAGGTACAGGTTCGATCCTGTCTGTTCTGTAATTGCGGACAAAACTTATATGTAACTCAGTACTGCAGAATGATTCATGGTGTAATCGGCAGCACACAAGACTTTGACTCTTGTTGTTCAGGTTCGAGTCCTGATGAATCAACAAAATCTTTACTCAATCATCGCTTATCAATTATAAAGAACAATATGTAGAATTTTAAAAAATGTAAAAAAATGGAAACGCAACAAGAAATATGGCAGAATATGAGTGGGAAATTTTTCCACAAGCCTATCACGCAGTTGATAGAAGAAGCCATCATCCGCGAAGAAGCTAATGGATACCGACTGAAAGTTTGTGTGGGATCAGATTCTCATGTGTATGGAGATACTATTAGCTATGCTACGGCAGTGGTATTTATTCGTGAAGGAAAAGGTGCGTTTACTTTTATCAGAAAACAAAAAGAAATTCAAACAATCAGCATCAAAGAGCGGATGCTTAATGAGGTGAATAAATCTGTAGAAATTGCTTATACCATCTGTCCTGTTTTAGATAAATATGGGGTTGAAATGGAGGTTCATGCTGATATCAATACAGATCCTGATTTTAAATCCAATGTAGCCTTGAAAGATGCCATGGGGTATATTTTGGGAATGGGATATGTATTCAAAGCTAAACCTTATGCTTTTGCGAGCTCCAATTGTGCAGATATGATGGTTTAATAATAAATCTTGATGATTTTATGAAAATGATACAAAAGCTTTTGTTTCTTGATGATATCAGGTGTCCGGAAGAAGCCTATCGCTATACAAAACAGGATTTTTTCTTATTGAAAGACTGGATCATCGTTCGGAATTATAAGCAGTTTATCCATTGGATTTCAGAAAATGGACTTCCGGAAATGATCTCTTTTGATCACGACCTTGCTGATGGAGAGCACACCGGTAACTGGGATTCCGAAAAAACTGGATATGACTGTGCAAAATGGCTGATTGAATATTGTATGGATCATCATGTGGATTTACCTCAATTTTACTGTCATTCCATGAATCCGGTGGGTAAAAAGAATATTGTTAACCTGCTTGAAAATTTTAGAAGACAGAATGAGCTCTTTTAGGTTAATCTGACATAGGAACCAGAGCTCATTTGAAGTTGACCAATTATTAATAACAAAGTACATTTTATACATGTACGACAAAAACTATGAAAACAACAGATCATATACTTATTATAGACCTCGAAGCAACATGTTGGGACAGCCGGCCGCCAAGAGGACAAGAAAGTGAGATCATTGAAATCGGGGTTTGCGTTATGGATGCAAAGACCGGCGAGATCTCAAGAAACGAAGGGATTTTGGTAAGACCTCAATATTCAAAGGTGAGCCCATTCTGTACGGAGCTGACTACCATCACCCAAAAGATGCTGGATGAAGAAGGTGTTTTATTTGATGATGCCTTAGATATACTCCGGGCAGAATATCATTCAGAACATCTTACCTGGGCAAGTTATGGCAATTATGACTTGAACATGCTTCAAAACCAGGCCAGAAGATTTAATCTTGATTATCCCTTAAGTGATAGTCATATTAATGTCAAGACATTATTCGGGTGTGTTCATCCTTCGATCAGGAAAAGTGTAGGAATGAGCAGGGCTTTAGGGGAACTTAATCTTAAGCTGGAAGGAATCCATCACCGCGGTGTGGACGATGCTAAAAATATTGCCAAGATTTTACATTGGTGCCTGCAAAATAACTAATTACGGTAAAGCTCCCTTTCTAAGAAGGGAGTTTTATTTTTCCGATAAATTTACAGTTTGTATAATCTTTTTGCACATCGGGATATAAAGCTCTTCCGGGATGGAATGTCCCATTCCTTCGATCATCATAAGCTCTGAATTCGGAATAGTCCGGTAAAGATCTCTGGCAGATTCAGGATGAAAAATAGGGTCATCTGTTCCGTGAATGATAAGAACAGGTGCTAAAATTTGTTGCAGGTCATTGGGGTTGTATATCCAGGAGCCCATAGCCAACATTTGCCTGAACATACCATTTTTTGTTTTAGAACGGATTAATTCTTGTTCTATTAAACTTCTTTCCTGCATTTCGTTCAAAGGGAAATTGCCTGATATCCTTTTGGCAAAAATTATTTTTTCTTTAATATAAGCTTCTTTGTTGGTAAGATAATCAACAGGTGGTTGGGTCATCATTGCCATAACCTCCGGATGTGCAGAAGGCAGCTGAGGATTGAGCGAGGTAGACATAATAATGGTGATCGATGATACTCTTTCGGGAAAGTAAGAGCCCAGCAATTGTGCAATCACCCCACCCATGGATCTGCCAATAATATGAGCCTTTTTAATGTGTAGATGATCCATAAGCCCTATAACGTCTTTTGCCATATCCATCAGTGAATAGGGAATGTCTTCTTTTCTGATCTCTGAAAAGGTTTGCTCGATATTTCCTCCGAATTGGATTTCTTTTTCCGTAGTAAAAACAGAAGCCCCGGAATCCCTGTTATCAAAACGGATGACTTTGAAGCCTTGTGAAGAAAGCTGCTCGCAGAAAGAATTATCCCATCGGATCATCTGGCTGCCTAATCCTGAGATTAAAATTATAGAAGTACTATTATTTTCTCCAAAGATCTCGTAGCATAAATCTACATTGTTAATGATTGCTGTTTCCATTGTTGGGTTTTATCGATTGAAGCAGAATCTCTTCCAGTGGTAACAGTCGAGAATCTTCAATAGCTGCGGTGCGGTGGCCTGCGATTTTCATGTATTCTTCGTTTTGTTCAAAATTTAAAAAGTCACCTACACTTTTTTGACGGATGAGCATGCAAATGTCCCAATACTCTTTTTCAGGCCCTATTAAAAAATGATCCCCTTTTCCAATAAAAAGAATTTCACCTCCACTGGCTGTGAGAAAGGGTTCTGTTTCCTGTATGTATCGGCAATATGCATCCCAGCCACTTGTGATCCCCGGAGAATTCAGTTCCGGATGAGATGAATAATCGGCTTCTTTTTTTAATTTAATAAGATTCAGATTAACGATAGAACCTTTTATATTTTTACTGAATAAATGTTTTCCTGCCTCGAAGGTAGGATATAGATAAGATGTTGTCATTTTTTTATAACTAATAAAGATTTTCCGGGAGCTCAATATCTTCGATACAATTCTTTTCTGCCTTTAAAACTTCCTGACGGTAATGGATATAAGGATTGTTCTGAGGCTCCACTACCGCAATACATTCGAATATAAATGCATTTTCACCGTACTCATTCCAGTCAGACTGCAATTGCCGATGCGTGTACTGGCCAATATTGAGTGAGAATTTTATTTTATTCTCCAATGCTTCCACATTAAGGGAGCCTTGGATAAACTGCTTTCCGTTTATGGTATTTTTAATAGAAAGAACTCCCATTGTTACAGGATGATTTTTAGCTTTTTCTCTAAGTTGCTGTTTAATTGTATTTTTCATTTAAATTCATTGTCTGTTCATTATTGTATCGATCCTCCCAGCTCAAATAGGAATTCTGAAGTAGCTTTAAGAGATTTGTTCTTCTTAAATGATAATACTTCTGCTGTAATATTTTCTGCTGTTTTTTTTGCTTCTTCAAAGACTTTTTTCCCGGTATCAGTGATTACAACATAGCTGACCCTTGCATCTCTCTCATTGGCTTCTCTGGATACAAGACCTATTTTTTCAAGGGGATTCAAAAGGCGTGTAATCCCTGAAGCTGTTAAACCTGTTTTCTCAGCCAGATCTATCCTGCGGATCTTATGTTCTGAAGACCCTATAAGAATATACAGGATCGTAAAATCACTGAAGCTAAGTCCATGCACACTCAATGCATCAAATTTTCTTGAAATAATGGCCTGTACTTTTGTAATGTTCATAAGTAGTAGTAAATCTGTACTTATCATTGAATTATATTTGAGTTGTCAAGTATTTTTATTGTGCAAATATAAACATTTTAATTAATTACGTATTATGTTAGTTAATTTTATTATTTAATTGATTTAAAATATGAATGACTGAATAGCCCAAATAGGTAATTAAAAAACAAGTCTTTTAGAGTATGAAAATCGATTTCCTGTATAAATAATTTATTACGCAAAATGATTGCGTATTTCTATTATTACTTTGCATTATCAAAATGAAATAATAATAAGGTTTGGAAAAAACAAACCTTAATGAAGATATCAGACAGGTCTTGTTGAGTGTTTCGGTATATCACCATTGCAGAAGGATTGTTGAGAAACATGATCTTATTCTGTTCAACTTGATCTGAAGGTTTGAGGAGTTTTCCAAAAACTTCTACCATGTGCTATGGGTCGAAGGTTCGAATCCTTCTGTTTCCTTATGGAAATATAACTCAGTTTGGTAGAGTAATAGCTTTATGCGTGGGTTCGATTCCCACTCTCATTTCGGATGAGATAGCTCAGTTGGTCAGAGCACTACGCTTTTAACGTAGGTTAAAATAGACTCAAAATCTATTTTGCAGAGTTTAATATTTCTCTTCAAAAAATGTATGTATGGAAAAAGTCTGAGCTTTTTCAGTTGTTCAGTCAATATTTTGGAGAAGCCTGTAAAAAAGTTTTTTGTGAAAAAATAACCTGACGGATCATGATAAAAAGCTGGATGGTGTAAATGAAGTTTTTTTTGTGTAGCAGTGACAGTGAATACGCTCAAAAGCTCGTGTACCCAAAAAGTAGTATTGTCATGTATGTCTTGAAATGATTCTTTCAGAAATGCTTATTTCCGCTGTTTTCAGAAGAAAAATCCTCAGTTTTTTTCCTTTTATAAAGTATAAAATAACCTTAAAATATAATATGATGTTTAGAAATGTACAAATTAATGCATATCAGGTAGGTCTGGTATTTAAAAACCGGAATCTTATTGAGATCTTACGAGAAGGCCATCACTGGATTTTTGGAAATAAATCTGTGGATACCTATGAAATGAAAACACTTTTGCAGATAAATGATGACCTGCTGCTTCTACTAAAACATCAGGAGTTAAGCGCTATGCTTGAATTGGTTGAGGTAAAAGACGGAGAACTTGTTTTAGTCTATGAAAACGGAATCTTTAAAGAAGTTCTGCATGTAGGGCAGTATGCTGCCTGGAAAGATGTTGTAAACAGGACCTTTCAAAAGATTGATATGACGAAAGTTGATATTACCGAAAAAATTTCCAAAACGATTCTGGAAAATCCAAAATTGAAAAACCTGGTGAGAAAATTTGTGGTAACCAGTCAATACAAAGGTTTGCTCATTATTGATGGAAAGCTGACAAAAGTGCTGGAAGCAGGGACTTATTATTTCTGGATGAATGAAATTTCTGTTGAAGTAAAAAGTGTAGATACCCGCATGCAACAAATGGAGATGGCAGGTCAGGAACTTTTAACAAAAGATAAAACAATGCTTCGTATCAATTTTTATGTCCGTTACCAGGTTGAAAATGTGGTGAAAGCATTGATGGATAATAAGGAGTATGATAAGCAACTATACATTATCATGCAATTGGCTTTGCGTGAATTTGTTGGGGCTTTAACACTGGATGAATTGCTGGTGAAAAAAGATAATGTAGGACAGGAGATTCTTGCTAATATGGATAAAAAGGGTGAAGATCTTGGACTGAGAACTACGGATGCGGGGATCCGTGACGTTATTCTTACCGGAGAAATGAAGGAGATCATGAATCAGGTTTTGATTGCCGAGAAAAAGGCTCAGGCTAATAGCATCATGCGTCGGGAGGAAACAGCTTCTACAAGGAGCTTGCTGAATACCGCAAAATTGATGGAAGAAAATGAAGTGTTGTGGAAACTGAAAGAAATGGAATATATGGAAAGGATCGCGGATAAAATCGGAGATATTACCGTATCCGGAAACAGCAATATTGTTTCCCAGCTTAAAGAGATTTTCGCAAAATAGAAAACTGCCCCAATTATTATATATGAGCAGGTTTCTGTAAAGAAATCTGCTTTTTTAGTACCATCTGAATAAGTAAAAGGAAATTTTAAAAATTATAGGTAATGAGAAAAAATACCGTTTTTAAGAATGATCAGGGAAGACAAAAGATCTTGACAATGTATGATGCTGCGCTGCTGGGTTGTGGTGTGGGAATTAAGCAAAGAGTATGTAAAACAAGTTTTGGAGATACATATATGGTAGAAGCCGGTGAGGAAAATGAAGACATTCTTGTGCTTTTACATGGCGCGTCATCCAATTCGACGTCATGGATCTCAGATTTCCATGTTTATGCTCAAAAGTATAAAGTAATAGCCGTTGATATTATCGGTGAACCCGGGAAAAGTGCGGAGACGCGGCTTTCCTATGAAACCATGGATTATGCCCTGTGGTTACAAGAGGTGTTTGATGCAATGCAGATAAAAAAAGCACATATTGTAGGGTTGTCCCAGGGAGGATGGCTGGCAGTGCGTTTTGCAGGGTGTTTTCCTGAAAGGGTATACAAAATGGTTTTGCTTTCACCAGCCGGTATTGTAAGAACTGCAGGGAGTTTTATATTTAAGGCGATATTCTACTCGCTGTTTGGAAAAGCGGGCAGGAAAAAAATCAACGAAATTATATTGGGAGAACAGTCCGTTGATCCAAAGGTTATAGAGTTTATGGATCTAATGCAGGATCATGTCAATGCAAGGATGGATAAGGAGTATATCTTTCAGGATGAGGAGTTGGAGAACCTTACCATGCCGGTTTTGTTCATTGGAGGAAGAAGAGATGTAATCCGGTCTACAGAACAGATTTCAAAACGTCTTGGAGGTATATTGCCGGACTTGAAAACAATTATTGATGAAAATAAGGGACATGTACTCGTGGACACGTCTGAAGAAATTGTTAATTTTCTTCAGAATTGATGGTATGCCAATTTGAAAATTCTGGTCCGCAAACGGGCCAGAATTTTTAATTCAAAAGATTTTGAGCGGATGAATTTATTTCCCCTCGTTATTTTTACTGACCCACTCTTCATAAGAAATTACACCCCATTCAGGTCTGCCTTCACCTTCTAAAACAGAGATGAATTCCAGTTGATTTCCGTCGGGATCATTAAAATAAATAGCTAAAGCCGGCATCCATGCAAAAACCATAGGCTTGTCTATCCCGTCTTTTAAGAAATTATAAGGTTTCAGATTTCTGTTTTGTAAATAGTCAACAGAATAGTTCAGGATGTCTTCCTTATCACTTGAAAAAGCAAAATGCCGTGGTTGTAAATTTTCTTTTTGCTCCCATAAACCCAGCATAAAGTCCTTTCCTTTACCAATCCATAAAAATGCAATAGGTCTCGTTTCGTCACGATGAGCCAGTGTGAGGCCTAATACTTGGGTGTAAAATTGAATGGCATTCTCCAGGTTACTCACTTGGATATGGGTTTCATATAATCCTTTGATCATGATTTTTTTGTTTAATGTGATGATACAAAGCTATACATAAAGACAGGAAAATAGGAGAGCCGGATTTCGGCTTAAGTGACCAATTTTACGGTTGCTGTCTAAGTTCTGTGGGAGTTTTGCCTTTCTGATGTTGTATGAAGCGGGAAAAATGCGTTGGTGAGTCAAATTGCAGCTCATTACTGATCTCTTTAATACTTTTATCAGTATATTTCAGAAGTACTTCAGCTTCCCGCAAGATTCTGTTTTGAATAACTTTTAAAGCCGGATATCCTAAATGTTCAGCTACACACTCGCTGAGGTATTTAGGGGTTATGTTCATTTGGTCCGCATAAGATGCCACGGTTTTATTTTCTTTGAATTGCATGTCAACAAGCTGCCGGAAGCGGTGCATAATCTGAAATTTCCGGTTGATCGAAGTATCGGAATTCAGCAGGCAGATTTCGCAAATCCTATTGTATTCAAATAAAATCTGTACAAGATAAAGTCGTATCATTTCCATTCCGAAGGGAGCTTCTGTGTCTATTTCCTGTGAAATTTTATTGAATTTGTACAGGAAATCTTTTTGTTGTTTTCCTTTCAGAGGAAATGTCGGAGGATAGTTGGGATTAATGAACATGAGATCATTCAGCACATGGTTATAAGCCCAGCCTTTTTTTAAAAATGAAGGTTCAAAAAAGATGAATTTTGCATCAAATGTTTTCTGGGGCTTTTCTAATGCTACCCATGATTCTGCCGGAATCACAGAAACACTATTGGGCATGATTAAAAATTGATGCGAGCCTGCTTTGATTCTGGTTTTACCCTTCACTCCTATAATAATCATATAAAAATGAATGCGGTTACCCTCAAGAGGTATTATCTCTTTGCCACTGACGGACAGGCATACAATGTCCATTTCCTTTTCGGGAAGGATGTAATTGAAATAACGACCGACAAATGATACAATATTCAGCTCGTGCTCTTCTTTCATGATGAACAAAGTTATCAATCTGTTGATTAAAAAAATCAATATTTTATTTCTTTATAGAAAAGCTATGATAGGCATTATGATTCGAATGTACAGACCTATCTAGCTTAAATAAAAAGCCGGCAAATAATCATTCGCCGGCTTTTTATTATTTTTTTTAACTGATTTCTTCTTCAAAGTTCTTTTTCCATTTTGCAATGGTAGTTCTGCTTATCTTGTACTTTTTAGACATATAACTTGTCGAAAAGCCATGCTTTTTTTGATATTGCAGCAGTTTAAGCATTGTTTTTTTGTCGTAGGTCTTTAGTTTTTGATTGTTTTTTGAGCTTTCTTTTGATTGTTCAAAAATTCTTTCATTGAATTTTAAAACATCATCAGAAGTGTTAAGTCTTTTCAGTAATTCTTTAATTTTGGGTTCTTCTAATTTATCCGGATGCTCCAGTCTGAGCATATCGTGGTAAATCTTGCTGTAATTTGGTCGCATTATATCTTATTTAATGGGTGTGTTTATTTTTTGCAGCCAACGGTGAAGGGTACTTTTAGGAATAGAATATTCTTTAATGACCTCATTCAGAGTCATCTCTCCTGATTGAATTCTTTTAATGATGAATTCTTTTATTTCCTGTGTGTAAATGTTTTTTCTGAAATAAGGGATTTTGTCTGATTTCTCCGTATTCTTGTTTACAGCTGCCGGTGGAGCGTATAAAATAAGGTGAGAACTATATAATCTGAAAAAATCGTACTCCAGTAATTTGCTGCATCGTAGCAGAACTTCTGTATCTATCGATTTGCTGTTGTACATCTTTTCAACAAATTCTTCATCCTTGTTTAAGAAATTACAAATTCTTTCCATTGTAATTCCTTTATCGTCAACCCGCTCTTTCACGAATTGCCCGATATGTATTTCTTTGTATAACATTTTTATTAGATAATATTTTATAATTAGTGTTTGCTTAGATAGATTAGATAAAATAGTATATCAACTGTATTCTGAATATGTGATACGTATAGAAATAATAGAATATGTTACAAAATAGGTAATCAATTGCCCTTGTGAGCAGCGAAGATGGTAAAAAGCAAAACTTCTGGAATAGCATGGCTATTATTTGCTGAATTTTTTAGTATGTAAAGAATGACTTGAGTATCCTTCTAACCTCCATCGATGCTTTTAGCGATTATTTATCTTTTGTCTCGTCTAATAAAATACTATAGATATCAGATTTTATGACTGCAGTAGCAATAATATATTATCTAAAGCCCTTTCATTCAATTTTTTCTTTATATTGTTTACTCGTAGATTAATTTTTTTTATAAAAGTTAAATAAGAAAAATCTTATTTTAATTTAAAGTTATATAATAAAAAATCAACTTCTTGATTTTCAAATATAGAAAAATTTAAAATTGATGCAAAAAATATAAGTAATAAATAATGTTAAAAAATGACATTAACGGAAAAATTAAGGTTTTAAATTTTTATATTTTTAATAATATAAATTTATGTGTGAATTATTTGAAATAATGCTTATTCGTTTATGCTATTTTGAGAATTCGTTTATTGTGTATAATATTTCAAGTATTTACCTTTGTGATTAACTATGGATGCATTCACTAATATCTTCGATTTTCCTAAAAAAATTAATTATAAAAATGAATTACTTGCGGGATTTACTGTCGCAATGACCATGATCCCGGAGTCTCTTTCATTTGCGATTCTTGCGGGACTTTCTCCGCTTACGGGCTTGTATGCCGCTTTTTTAATGGGATTGATCACGGCTGTTTTTGGAGGGAGGCCGGGAATGGTGTCCGGAGGAGCAGGTGCTACAGTCGTGGTATTGATTGCTTTGGCTAAATCGCATGGAGTAGAATATCTGTTCGCAACCGTTGCTTTAGCAGGAGTTTTCCAGATATTGGTTGGTATTTTTAAACTGGGGAAATTTGTTCGCCTCATTCCTCAGCCCGTTATGTATGGGTTTTTGAATGGTTTAGCGGTCATTATTTTTATGGCTCAGGTAGAACAGTTTAAATTTGTAGATGGCAACGGAGCCGTTCATTGGCTTCAGGGAAGTTCTTTATATATTATGGCCGGACTTACGGCTTTTACAATAGCCATTGTTTATTTTTTTCCTAAACTGACCAAAGTGGTTCCTGCCTCATTGGTTGCCATTATTATTGTTTTTGGACTTGTCCTGGGATTAAATATCCATACAAAGACTGTCGCGGATATTGCACACATCAGCGGAAGTTTTCCTGCATTTCATATTCCTGCCGTACCATTTTCATTGGAAACCCTGAAAATTATATTTCCTTACGCATTAATCATGGCTGGTGTAGGCCTTATAGAATCTCTTTTAACTCTTTCGATGGTTGATGAGATCACCAATTCCAAAGGAAATGCTAACCGTGAATCTGTGGCTCAGGGACTTGCTAATATTACCAATGGTTTTTTTGCCGGAATGGGCGGTTGTGCCATGGTAGCTCAGACGTTAGTTAATCTCAATGCAGGATCTCGAGCCAGGCTTTCAGGAATCATTGCATCAATAACGATTTTGATTATTATTCTGGTAGGAGCACCATTTATTGAAAAAATTCCAATGGCTGCTTTGGTAGGAGTAATGATGATGGTAGCCATCAGTACCTTTCAGTGGGTTTCGATAAGGATTGTCAATAAGATGCCAAAGTCTGACATATTTGTTGGGGTGATCGTCGCGATGATAACAATAGTTTTGCATAATCTGGCCTTAGCTGTTCTTGTAGGAGTCATCATTGCGTCGTTGGTATTTGCCTGGGATAATGCAAAAAGGATCAGAGCAAGAAAGTACGTTGATGAGGACGGAGTAAAACATTATGAAATATCCGGCCCTTTATTTTTCGGATCTGTAACCGCATTTGCAGAGAAATTTGATCCGGCAGCCGATCCGGATAAAGTTGTTGTGGATTTTAAAGAAAGCAGAATTGTTGATATGAGTGCAATTGATGCTTTGGATAAGCTGTCCAGACGGTATCATGAGCTCAATAAAACCTTACACCTACGCCATTTAAGCGAAGACTGCAGGAAAATTTTAAAAACAGCGGAAGCGGTAATTGATGTTAGCATAGAAGATGATCCCACTTATAAGGTAATGCCCGAGAAATAGACAGATGGTAGGTACGTGCCATGATGAGTTGTCGTTTTTTTTCTTAATTATTAATCATAAATCTTAAAAAGTTATAAAAAAAACAGACTTTAATTTTAAAAAATTATCTTTGGGAGGAATTGAATAGATTCAAACTAAAAACTAACGACGAAAAAATGAAATTATATGGAGTAATTTTTAGCAATGCTCTGTGTAAATTGTAATACGTACCATTTTGAAAACAGATATTGACATCCACAACCACTATCATTTCTCTTTTGATTTGTGGCTTACTTTGATAAAATCTCACCCTGAATTTAAAGCAAAAAGAGTTGAGCTGTTCACCTCGTTTTTTACCATTAATCAACCCATAGAAACTGTTACAAAAACAGTAAAATATTATGATGATTTGTGTAATACGATGAATGAAGTAACAGGAGGGAATGTGGATACATTTGAAATTTATCTTCTTATATTAAGCGCTTTACAGGTTGATATAAAAGAAATCAATACGGATGATCTCAATGCATTTTATATAAAAAGCGAAGAATTGTTCCTGGAGTACAAACCGGTTATTATTTTTGACAATATACACCAGCTTTTCGACGAGATCAAAAACCAGGGGAAGACCATCAATATTTTAAGTAATACCGGCTTTATAAAAGGGAAAACGCTTAGAAAGTTTTTAATAGAAGAGAATCTGGACGATTATATCGATTTCCATATCTATTCAGATGAGATCAATTGTTCAAAACCCAATCCGATTGCTTTTCAGGAAGTGAAAAGTAAAATCAAAAACCAGGAGCTGGAACTTCGTCAGATTTTGCATATCGGTGATAATGCGGTTGCCGATTTTAATGGAGCGAAAAGCTTTGGTTTCAATGCACATTTACTTAAACATTCAATATAATAACTATGAACACGAGGTACAGTTTACATCATATTCATTCTGCGGAAGAGTTTAGCTTTTCTCCGGCAGAATACAGTTATTTTAAATATGGAGATAAATCTTATGCCGAGAAGTTTGCTAAAGAATTATTCGAAGGATTTATTAGACATTATGAAGGGCTTTTCGATGCCGATAAAGAAATCGTGATTTTACCGAGTCCTTATATGGCAATTCCCACTGCTTCAAACTTTTTATGCTTTTATTTTAAAAAGTGCCTTGATTTCTATCTTTTTCAAAAAGGAAAGAAGTCAAGTATTTTATCAAAGATCAACCGTAATCATACCTATACAACAGATTATGGAAATCTTAATTTCGAGGATCGGAAAAATCTGATTGCTAATGATACGTATTATATTGACAAGGATTTTCTAAGAGGAAAACTTTGTATTTTTATAGATGATATCAAAATTACAGGAAGCCATGAGCATACTGTAAACAAAATATTGAATGAATATGACGTACAAGCTGATTTCATATTCTTATATTATGCGGAGTTAATGAATTTTAATATTGACCCGAAAATTGAAAACTACTTCAATTACTATGCAGTAAAAAATGTAGATCACATTGTTGAAGTGATGGCGAGATCTGGTTTTCAGTTTAATACGAGAATTGTGAAATATATTTTAGGGTTGGATTCAAGTAATTTTGAGTATCTTACGTCTAAAGTAAAAAAGGAACAGATCGATAGCTTGCTTGAACTGGCAATCAGCAATAACTATCATTTAATAGAAGAATACGAAAATAACATAAATGCTTTAACACAAACAGAATTATATTATGGCTATTAACTTACAAAAAGGACAAAGAGAAAATATAAACGCACCTAAATTTACCGTAGGTTTAGGATGGGACATCAATAATACATCAACGGGAGGTTCTTTCGATTTAGATGCTTCTTTATTTTTATTGGGAGAAAATAAAAAATTGGTTTCAGATAATCACTTTATTTTTTACAACAACCTGGAATCTCCGGATAAAGCAGTAATCCATACGGGAGATAATTTGACAGGAGATGGAGATGGCGACGATGAGCAAATTAAAATTGATCTTACCAAAATCGATTCTGCTGTAAAGGAAATAACAGTGGTTGTTACCATTCACGAAGCTGAAGCAAGAAAACAAAATTTCGGACAGGTAAGAAACTCTTTTATCAGAATTTTCAATACCGATACCAACGAAGAAATTCTAAAATATGAACTGGATGAGGACTTCTCCATCGAAACGGCGGTAGAATTCGGAAGAATCTATAACAGAAACGGAGAGTGGAAGTTTGAAGCGGTAGGAAGCGGACAGAGAGAAGGGCTTGAAAAATTTGTATCACTTTATCAATAATTTATCATGGATAACGAACCCAATCAACCTATCGACCCACTTCAGTCAATTGAACCTCTTAAAACATTTGAGCCGGCACAGCCTGTTCAATCCAACCAGGGAACTCCTGGGGTTCTGGTAGACCGCGATGGAAATGTGAATTTAAGCCAGATCAAAAATGATGATCTGCAAAAATATGAAAATGCAGCGAATGCCATAGATGAAACTAATCCCGGTTCTATCGTAAATTTTGGTTCTGAACTGCAGAAGACGCTTGCAAACCAGAGTGACAGCTTTCTGAATAACGTTAGGAGGTCCAATTCTGGTGAAGTAGGAGAGCTGATCAATAATTTATTGGTTGAGCTTAATTACGTGGATGTAGATGAAATCAATGGCGGAAATAAAGCGAAAAGCTTTTTAAGCCGTTTGCCATTCATGAAAAAAGTAATTACCCAGGTTGAGAACTTATTTGCGAAGTACGATAAGATTATCAATAATATTGATCAGATCTCTTATAAAGTAAATGCAGGGATCATTACTTCTACAAAGGATAATGCAGTATTGCAAACGATCTTTGACAGCAATGTGAACTCGATTAAACAAATAGAAGATCTTGTAATTGCAGGGAATCTAAGAATGGAGAGAGCGGGAAGAGAACTTGCAGAAATGGAAGCGAATATCCAGAATTATGCTGATTATCAGATTGCAGATAAAAGAGACTTCATTAACAGGCTGGACAGAAGATTGGCTGATCTCAAAGTTGTTCGTCTGATCATGATGCAGTCCCTTCCGCAAATCAGATTGGTACAGAACAATAATGTTTCCATAGCTGAAAAAGCACAGACTATCCTTACCACAACATTGCCGGTATGGAAGAATCAGCTTTCTTTAGCTGTTGCCATGCACAGACAGCAACAGAATATTGAAATTCAGCAAAAGGTATCTTCCACTACAGAAGAAATTTTAAGGAAAAATGCAGAACGTCTGGGGCAAAACTCAAGAAACGTTGCGAAGGCAAACGAGCAGACCATTGTATCCGCTGAAACCTTGAAAGAAACAACAGCCATGTTGATCAATACCCTGAATGAAGTAAAGCAGATCCAAAAGCAAGGAACAGAAAACAGAAGAAAGCTGGATCAGGACCTGCAAACATTAGAAAGCGAACTAAAAGCAAATATCAGAGGTTAATAATACGATACACCGGTGAATGATGAAGCTGTAACCATACTGTCTCAGAGTAAAAGAAGATTAACGAAACTTAAACTTCTTGCCAACTTCTTTGAAAATGTTAATATAATATCCATTTACATTAAAACAGATATTATACATAATCTATTCAATGAAAATAAGACACTGGATTTTCAGAAGCTTGAGCTTTTTCACCTTCAGTATACGGACAGCCTGATAGAATTGTTGACCAAGATAAAGAAGAAAAAGGAAAACGATCTGCTGGCGGTTATTAATGAAATTGATATTAATAATCAATATATTTCAGCTTTTGAAGAAGGGAAAGTTGATAGTTTTGAAATAGACAGGAAAATGTACAGCGGTATATTTTCTACGCATTTGAAAAATTTGTATAAAGATCTTACAGAAGATAAATTCACCCTGAACTGGAATGATGTTTTATATTTTCATAAAAAATATGCAACGGAATTTTACAGAACGGAGGCAGATGAATCAAAACTTAAGCCTCATCCGGTTCCTTCTTACCAGTACAATGATTATTTTATTGAAAGGAAATTATTAGGTAAGCTTAATATACAAAACTTTAAAGTACGCTTTATGTGTGGTTACAGAATCGACAGAAATGAATATGAGTTATTTCGGATCTTTCAATCGGATGAACACTTTATCTTCAACATTGAAGAGAAGAGATTATACCTGATCGATGATGAGCTTGCGTACTTAAATACTGCGGAAAATGAATCGAACCAGATTGTTATTATCAACCAGCTAAAGAGGAAAAATCAGGAGCTGGAGGAATCAATCGGTGAAAGAAAACGTACACTACCTGAAGATGTAGAGTCTGTTTTAAAGGACTATCTTCGAAACTTAGAAAACGTTGATATGATGAGCAAAATATTTGATGTCAATGAAGAAACAAATATTCTGCGTGCAATGCTTAATTTGAATTTGAATAATTAGGAAGGAGGGAAAATGCAAATTTGCTGAATTGTAAAAAGGCCAAATTGCATTATTTGTAGAAACTGTAAAATAGTTACTATAAGATAAAAAGGAAGCAATTTCACAATTATTCAGTTTAACGGATTAACTTAAAAAAGAAACTACCTTCAAAAAAGGTAGGATAAAAGTAATTTTGCGATTCAGCGGTTTCGCAATTCACTAAAAAAATAATTAAACATAAAAAAATGGCTATTAACTTACAGAAAGGTCAAAGAATTAATCTTACCAAAGAAAACGGAACTACTCTTACGCAAGCCTGTGTGGGAATTAACTGGGGGGCGATTGAGAAAAAGAGCTTTTTCGGGGGAAGTAAAAAAGAAGCAGTAGACTTAGATGCGAGCTGTATTTTATATGATTCCAATAAAAATGCAACGGAAGTAATCTACTTCGGAAACCTAAAGTCTAAAAACGGATCTGTGAAGCACAGTGGGGATGATCTTACAGGAGATGTAGACGGAGATGACGGTTTGGATAATGAGGTTATTACGGTGGATTTCAATCAGCTGGATCCCGGTGTTGAGCATGTTGCTCTGGTTTTGAACAGCTACAGAGGTCAGGATTTCGGAACCATTCCGTTTGCGTCCATTCGTATTTATGAGGGAACACCGACTAATGTAAAAGAAGTTTTCGCTAAATATGATATTGCTAACGACAAATCATTCAGCGGGCATGTTGCGATGGTAATGGGAGTTTTTTACAGAAGAAACGGGGAATGGAAATTCAACGCAATCGGAGATCCTACCGCAGACAGAAAACTGGAGCAGACAATCCAGACCGTACAGCAAAAGTATTTATAAGAAAAAAATATAGCACATAGACTGATTTACAGGCGTAGTGAGCTGATTATTGTTGATTGTAAATTTATTAAACAAGACTTTTGTCAGGCTTAGTTATGCTGAAATTGGTTATATTTACGCGAATTGAAATAAATGGCAATAATTGTACTCTGTACAGCTATTGCTTTTATCGTATATAATAAACACATAGTAAAGTGGAAAAACATCAAAGTATTTTAGAACTGCATCCTGGATTGGTGTGGGGATTTGCGGTAACGGTTGTTATCATGTTGCTTCTCGATTTGGGAGTTTTCAACAAAAAAAGTCACGAGGTTTCATCTAAAGAAGCAACGATCTGGTCTGTAGTATGGATTTCATTGTCCATGATCTTTTCAGGAGTGGTATATTGGGTGTTCAATCAGGCTGATGGGCATCATCTTGCTGTAGAAAAGTTTACCCAGTACCAGGCTGCTTACTGGATAGAAAAAGCCCTTTCAGTGGATAACCTGTTTGTATTTATCCTTGTTTTCGGATTTTTTAAAGTTCCGAAATATTTACATCATAAAGTTTTGTTCTGGGGAATTATAGGCGCGTTGATTTTCAGGGCGATATTTATTTTTGCCGGAGTCGAACTGATCAATTTAACTTATTTACCTGAAATGCACATTTTTGGTGAAGCTGTTAAGATTAATATTGTAATGGCACTCTTTGGTATTTTCCTTATTTACGCTGGTATTAAATCCTGGGGTGACGGAGGCGATGATGAGGATGAAGATTTCAGTAATACTGCCGGGGCCAAGCTTATCAAGAGCTTCTGGAAAGTTGCCGATAACTATGATGGAGATAAGTTCTTTACCGTTAAAAACGGGATCAGAATGGCGACCCCACTTTTGGTTGTTGTAGGGGTAATAGAATTTACGGATGTTCTTTTCGCTGTAGACTCAATTCCTGCTATTTTTGCGATTTCAGATGATCCGTTCATTCTTTATACTTCGAATATTTTTGCAATTCTAGGACTTAGATCATTGTATTTCCTATTAGCGAATTTTATTCATATGTTCAGTAAATTACCTTACGGATTAGCTATCATCCTATCTTTCATTGGAGTTAAGATGTTAATTGCACCATGGATTCATATTTCATCACCAATCTCATTAGGGGTCGTGGGTGGAGTACTGGTGATTTCAGTTATTTTATCAATCATGTTCCCTGAAAAAGAGGACGAAGCAAAAGAAAAGCTTGAAGAAAAATAAATCATAAAGCCTTACTGAAAAGTAAGGCTTTTTTATTGAACCTAGTTTTTTTATTTCGTGTCAATTGTTTTCAAGGCTATCCATGCAACAGTTTATTGATCTTACGCCGGGTCTGTACAGATACCTTATACGCTTCATCCCGGAGTTTCTGGATTTTACCAACAGGCTGGAAAATAGTCTTGCTTTCAAAAGGATTAAAAGACAGGAGTTCATGTTCACACGATCGCTCCAGTATACCATCCTTTTTGATTAGTACTTCACCTATTTTAATAAGGGGAGCATTCTTCCATTCACGATTTAAAATATTAATGGGCTGATCCTTTAAATCACAACACAGCTGAACCAATACATCCGCTACATACTCATTGGATGAAAAGTAATTTTCAATAGCTTCACGGGTACCTGTTTTTTTTCCAAAATTCTTCTCCGGAGATTGAGGTTTTAGCTGTATTTTGATCATATATTCGCCTAATCGGTAGGCTCCGATAGAGTGAAAATCAAATGAAAGGAAGAAATTGTTACGCCGGCTGATCAACCTGAACAGATGCTTTAAAAATGAAAAGGTGAATACTGATGGGATTATTTTTATTATCTGGTAAGCAAGAGGAAATACATGGTTCCATTTTTTTATAAAAAATTGGTTTATTGAGGTAAAAAGCTTCAAAAATGTACTTACTGAGTTAACCGGGAACAAAGGGAAATTAACCAATGGATAATTGGCCAGAACATCGCCGGTTTCGTCTTTTATTTTTACTGAAAAACCATAGGCTGGTATTTCTTTTTTCGATTTTGTAATTTTCAGATGTGCATTGGAAAACCTGATGATAAGATCATATTTTTCCTTATCAAAAAAGGGTTGCAGATTATCGGGTAGATTTGTATTTACTTTGAACTCTCCCTTTAGAACCGCATATGTTGTAGCATGAGCATTTCGCGTCGCATAATCTACATCGCTGATAATGGATGACTGTTCAACAAAATCTGAAATACTTTTTTTGTTGATCGTAAGAAGTTCTTTTTCCTCCTCCGTCAGTTCATTGAATTTCTTATTATATAATATTGGGCTTGGCATTAATTTTTAAATCCAATTATAACACCAAGTTTCGAATTGCATGTTAAGATAATGTTATTTTAGTGTTTTATCTGCTTAACATTCGGTTTTCAGTGTTTTTCAGAAAGTTTATCTTTGTAAAAAATTAAATAATGGGAGTAGCAGATATGTTATTTAAACGCAAAAAAGAACTGGCAGAAAAAAATCTTAATGAGGGAAAAGCCTTCATGGAAGAAAATGCCAAAAAGGATGGTGTTGTAACGTTGCCAAGCGGATTGCAGTATGAGATCATTACAGAAGGTAATGGAGCTCAGCCTAAAGCAAAAGATACGGTAAAATGTCACTACCACGGAACCACAATCAAAGGAGAGGTTTTTGATAGCTCTGTAAAAAGAGGAACTCCGGCGTCATTTCCTTTGAACAGAGTAATATCCGGATGGACAGAAGCTCTTCAGCTAATGCCAGTAGGAAGTAAATGGAGATTATTCCTTCCTCCTAACCTGGCTTATGGTGAGGAACAGATCAGCAAAGAAATTGGCCCGAACAGTACCCTTATTTTTGAAGTTGAACTATTGGGAATTAAATAATTTACTGATTAAATAAAGCTTAAAATTTACCCGATTTCTGGGTAAATTTTTTTATTTACTTTAAATTCGTATTTTAGATTTTAAGTTGTTTAAATAGGTGATAGATTATTTTTAATAATGCATGCAATCTCCTTCAACAGCTGACTACACAAAAATAGATTGAATGAAAAAGCTGCTTTACCTTTTTGCTATTTTTAGCTTAATAACTTCATGTGTTTCCAAAAAAAATCAGGCCATAAAGCAGAATATTCTTACTTTAAAAGATAGCTACTGCAAAGCGCCGTTCCAATACAATTACAGCAAAAAGCTTCCTTCCTATAATTCTGACTCTATTCTGGCTGCGAACAAGGAGCTTAAAGGAATGTTTTCCGATCAGAGTATCCTTATCCTGAATGCTCTGGATAATCTGGACGAAGTGCATCAGATTATGGAACTTAAAAAAGATACCTCACTAAGTGCTCAGGTTAAAGTTTTACAACTTAAAACTAAAATTAACAGTAAAATTACGATTGCACTCACAGAGCTGGATGCTGTAGCGGCTGAATTTGATTGCGAAGGAGAGCGGGTGGCTCAGATTGGAAGTTATGTAGATAATCTCAATGCTTCCAGGAATAATAAACTTATTTTATATTCCATTGTGGCAGGAGCTGCGGCATCCATTGCGGGAGGAATTGTAAAAGATGAGGGATGGAGCAGTGCAATAGATATTGGTGGGGGTGCTTTGGGAGCCGGATTCGGATTGGCTACCCTGAACCCGAAGGGGAAGAAGGTAGAGTTTATCCATCAAAGAAATCTTCTCAGGGATATATGGAACGAAAGACTTGAATCTCCTAATTTTCCACCATTTATCTGGTACATGTATACCGAGAAGAAGTTTTCCAATAAAGAATCAAGTTCCATCATCCAGAGTATGAAACAGAGATGGCTTCATTATCAGTTCGATGATGATAGGAAAGCTGCAGACAGTTCGGTTATTTTTAGTGACGGAGGATTTTATCGTGCTGATGACCTGCAAAACCGTGCAGCAATGCTTAATCAGATGCAATCAGCAACAAGGACGATCAATCAGAACATCAACTATCTGCTTTTGGATTTGGATAAATTGGTACTTTAAGAAAAATTTAACTGTAATAAATTTTGTTACAATTAAAAAATGTTTTACCTTTGTCCTGTAATTAAAATGAACAATACAAGATTTGCTACGGCAGTACATATTATGACCTTATTGGCAGATAGTCCGGAGGAGTGGTTAACTTCTGAGTGGATGGCTGGGAGTATCAATATTAATCCTGTTGTTGTTCGTAAGGAGTTAGGGGTTTTAAGAAACGCTGGTCTGGTTGCAAGCAGACAAGGTAAAGAAGGAGGAAGCCAGCTTTCAAGGAATGCGAGCGAAATCCGTATTTCTGATATCTACTCAGCAGTAAAAAACACTGAAGTTCTGGGTAAAAAAAATCTAAATCCTAATCCGGCTTGTAATGTTGGAAAAGAGATTAATAATCATTTAAACACATTATTCAGCGAAACAGAAAAGTTAGTGATTCAGTTTTTAGGGGATAAAACATTACAGGAGTTTTGTGATCAATTCAATTAAAATTTTTTACCCTTAAATGTAACAAAATTTATTACAATTTAATTTAAAAATAAACATTATGAAAAAAGTAGCAGTAATTGGTGCAACAGGATTTGTAGGTTCACATGTAGTGAAAGAATTGGAAAACAGAGGTTATGAAGTAGAGGCGATCGTAAGAGATGCTTCTAAAGTAGAGCAAAATGACAAAGTAAAGGCTAAAAGTGTTGATGTAAACAATGTAGAACAGCTAGCCGAAAATTTAAAGGGAATTGATGCTGTAATCAGTACTTATAACGCCGGATGGACAAATCCGAATCTATACAATGACTTTCTTACCGGTTCTGAAAACATTGAAAAAGCAGTTGAGAAATCAGGAGTAAAAAGACTTATAGTAGTAGGAGGTGCAGGAAGTCTTTATACACCGGATCATGTACAAATTGTAGACACGCCGGATTTTCCCGAAGCATATAAACCTGGAGCTACCGCTGCCAGAGATTATTTGAATAAGATCAAAGAAAATAATACGCTTGACTGGACCTTCTTTAGCCCTGCAATTGAAATGAACCAGGCTAACGTAGGAACAAGAACAGGAAAATACAGAACTTCTTTAGAAACTCCGGTATTGAATGAAGAGGGAAGAAGTATTCTGTCAGTAGAAGATGTAGCAGTTGTTCTGGTTGATGAATTGGAACAGAACAATCATATCCGTGAACGTTTTACAGCTGCTTACTAATCAAAACAACATTTTATGATGCTGAGAAAAAAATTATTATCATTACTCGCTGTCTTAGTTTTTGTAGGGAGTGCATGGGCTGGAAACCTGAAAATAAAAGTATATAATCCGGGGGCAAAAGCTATTTTTCCGATTACCTCTACTCTTGTATACGGAGATAAAGATGCCATACTGATTGATGCACAATTCCAAAAACAATATGCGGAAGAGTTGGTAAAGGAAATAAAGGCGACAGGCAAAAATCTGAAAACCGTTTTTATTTCGCACAGCGACCCTGACTTTTATTTTGGGCTTGATGTTATTAAAAAAGCATTTCCTAACGTAAGGATCATTTCCACAGCGCAGACAGCTTACCTTATTTCGGCTTCTAAAGATGATAAGCTGGCAGTATGGAATCCTCAGTTGAAAGCGGATGCTCCCTCAGAGGTTTATGTTCCTCAGGCTGTAGACTCAATTCCCGATTTGGAAGGAAATAAAATTGAGATCAGACAGAACCCTGACGATCCTGCCCATAGTTTTCTGTGGATTCCTTCGTTAAAAACAATTGTTGGAGGTATTTCCGTTTCTGTAGATTCTCATATCTGGATGGCAGATACTCAAAACAATGAAGCTATTGATAAATGGATTGCACAGATTGACGCAATGAAGGCTTTGCAACCACAACAAGTTGTTCCGTCTCATTTTGCGAAACTAAATTTGTCTCCACAATCTCTGGACTTTGTTAAAAAGTATTTAGAAAACTATAAAAAAGCCGTTCATGAGAACAAAAGTTCAGATGCTGTAGTGAAATATATGGTGAATCAATATCCGGATCTTCCTGGAAAAGATGAGTTGGGGATGGGCGTTAAGGTATTTTTAGGAGAGATGAACTGGGATCTGAAATCGCCATATCCGGCAATCGGAAGAAAGATTGAAGTGGATTTTGGAAAAGGAAAATTTGTATTGGATTATAAAGATAATAAAACGATGTCTTTTAGTGGTACAGAAGCTTTTAAAGGTATTTCAGATACTGTTGAGTATACGGCAACTGAGATTGCAAAAAATATATTCATGGTGTATTGGCATGAACCTAAAACCGGTGAAAATGTTACCCATATTCAGGATTATAATAAAAACATAATTTATACGAATATTGCTGGAAAAAACGGATCGTTCGATCATTTTAAAGTACCGTTTAAAATCTTGAAATAAAATAATAGGTAAAAACTCGGCTGCCGTCAGGCAGCCGAGTTTTTTTAATCCAATAATTCATTTAGGTATTTGAATTAAATGACATAACGTAGCCGGCAACCTTAGCGGATTCTTGATTGATTATAATTAAAACGATAGAATCTTTGTGTGTAAAACTCTCTAAGATATAACGGATTACACAGTCTCTTTTTCAAGTATAAATTTCTAATAAAATAACAAAAACGGCTGTCAAAAGACAGCCGTTTTTATATTATAAATTCATAAATAATTTCGGATTCACCGGAGTATTGTTTTTGTGCACTTCATAATGAAGATGAGGACCTGTGGAACGTCCTGAATTTCCGGATTTGGCAATCACCTGACCTACTTTTACCTTATCGTTTACTTTTGCGATCAATTCGGATAAATGGCCGTATAAAGTTGCCAAGCCATTTCCATGGGAAACAATTACGCAATTCCCATAACCTCCCTTCTGTCCTGAGAAAATAATGGTTCCGGCTGCGGCTGCTCTTACATCAGAACCATAAGCAACAGCAATGTCCAGACCTTTATGAAATTGCATCTGATCTGCTTCGGCAGGTGGATTATTTTTTTCTGTTGGTGCTGTTTTGGAAGATGACGGATTGGCGGCTAAGGTTTTTGTAGAGGTTGATGCAGCGGATGGAGTAGCAGCATTGGTTGCTTTTGGAGTAACCATTACTTTTACCTCTCTTTTATTTCCGTAACTGTCTGTCAATTCAATGATCTTTTCAACAGGTTCGGCTTTCACTTCCAGTTTTGGAGCTGCGGCAACTGCTGGTTTAGAATCTGCAACCGCACTTGTCCTTACGGAAGCATAGACGGTCTTAAATGGAATAGGATTTTTTCTGACTCCAAAATTGGAGGAAATATATCCGTCAGTTGGCATTCCCAATGGAACCTGCATCAGTTTTTTTTGTAAATCCATTAAATATTGACTGTAACGGTTGGCTTGTTTGGCCAGATAGACAGAGTTTGAAATACTGTCTTTACTCAGAAACATCAGCTTTTCACTCGGGAGATCTTTAGACTTCAGGAATGAGTTAAGCTGTGCTACGGTTTGATCTACTAAAGTAAGATCTGTTTTCATTTTTAAGTAATCTACACTGTCTTTTTCAGTGTTTATTTTCACAAGGTTTACTTCGTATGTTTTATCATCCTTTTCGGAAGATAACTTAGCTATAAAGATGCCTTGAGCAAAAACTACCAGTAAAAGTCCTCCCAGGAGTATATTTACCTTCTTTTTGCTGCTTAGAAATTTATTCATATTTCTTCAGTTAGTATTAAAACAGTATTAGCCTGCAAATTTAATTAAAAAACAGTTTTATGAATTATTTTTAATTAAAATTTACTTATTTCTGTATTTAACGTGGATTTAAAGGTTTAATTGTGTGAAAGTGTTAATGTTTTCAAAAAATTAGGTTTTATCACGCTCCGAAAGAGTTCTTAATTTTTTGTTTTAATATCTTTGCAGTTCACATTTCAATTATGGCGAAAAAGAAAACTATTTCAGAATCTTCAAATCCGAAAAAGAATAAAAGTGAAGTTTCCGTAGGAGTGGTAGGAAGTGGAAGTTTTGCAACTGCGATTGTAAAAATGCTTGTTGAAAACTGTAAAGTAGTACATTGGTGTGTACGAAGTGAATTTGTAAAAGGAGCTATTGAGCTTCGCGGGCACAATCCTACTTATTTAACTGCAGTTAACTTTAATCTTAAAAATTTAAAACTGACAACTGATATCAATGAGCTTGTTACAGCCTGTGATATTATTGTACTGGCAACTCCTTCTATTTATCTTTCAGATACATTGGATAAGATGACCTGCGATTATAAAGATAAAATTTTTGTTTCTGCAATTAAAGGGATTATTCCTAAAGTAAACGATGTGGTTGCTCATTATCTGAGAGATGAATTTCAGATCGGATTCCGGAATCAGGCGGTAATTGCCGGACCTTGTCATGCTGAAGAAGTAGCGATGGAACGTCTTTCTTATCTTACCGTAGCCACTGTAGAGGATGAAGTTTCCGAAAAACTGTTGAATATCTTTAATTCCGATTTTATAAAAGTCCACTCAAGTAAAGATATCTTAGGAAACGAATACAGTGCAATCCTTAAAAATATTTTCGCCATTGGTGCAGGAATAGCAAGTGGCTTGGGTTATGGAGACAACTTCACGGCCGTATTTGTGTCGAATGCGATCAGAGAAATGGAAACATTCCTTGAAGCCATATATGAGGCACCGAGAGATGTTAATGAAAGTGCCTATCTGGGAGACTTATTGGTGACGGCCTATTCATTGTTTTCCAGAAACAGAAGTTTAGGGAATCTGATAGGAAAAGGATACACTGTAAAATCTGCTATCCAGTCCATGAACATGGTAGCAGAAGGATACTACGCTGCTAACTCTATTTATAAAACGGCTAAACAAAAAAATCTGAAACTTCCGATTGTTGATACCATTTATGGAATTCTGTATGAAGGTAAAAATGCAGAAAAACAGTTTAAAAAGCTGACCGCAAAATTGAACTAAAACGACTTGAAAGTTACAGGACAGAATATAAACATCAGCAATTTGCTGATGTTTTTTTATTGGAGACTATTTTTATCGGGGCACAGATCTTTGATCCAGTCCAGTGTTTATAAAAACGGAATGCAATCTGTCTTGTATCTGAAATGTATTGGTAAATAGTAAGGACTTGTTCTATTCCGAACTTACCATATGATAATATTTCAAGAGATTACATTTTGTAAATTAGATACATGAAAAAGATAGGATTTTTATCGTTTGGACATTGGGGAAATCATCCTTCATATGATACCAAAACAGCAGGTGACACTCTGTTGCAATCCATAGATCTGGCTGTAGCTGCAGAAGAAATTGGGATTGACGGAGCGTACTTTCGAGTACATCATTTCGCTAACCAGTTGGCGTCGCCGTTTCCTTTGTTAGCGGCTATTGGTGCCAAAACCAAAAAAATTGAAATCGGAACGGGTGTCATCGATATGCGGTATGAAAACCCATTGTATATGGTAGAAGATGCCGGCGCAGCAGATTTGATTTCTGGAGGCCGGTTACAATTAGGCATCAGTAGAGGTTCGCCAGAACAGGTCATTGATGGTTGGCGATACTTCGGATATGATTTGGAAGATGGACAATCAGATGTCGATATGGGACGTCGTAAAGGTTTGGAGTTTTTTGATTTGTTGAGAGGAGAAGGGTTTGCTCAACCTAACCCTAATCCGATGTTTCCTAATCCTCCAGGATTATTGCGGATAGAACCCCATTCTGAAGGATTACGTGATCGCATTTGGTGGGGCTCTGCTTCGGATGCCACTGCAGTTTGGGCGGGAGAAACCGGTATGAATCTGCAAAGCTCTACTTTGAAGTTTGATGAAAGTGGAAAACCTTTTCACATTCAGCAGGCTGAACAAATTCGTTTGTATAGAGAGGCTTATAAAAAAGCAGGACATACACGGACCCCGAGAGTTTCTGTGAGCCGGTCTATTTTCGCAATCGTCAACGATCAGGATAGATATTATTTCGGGCATGAAGCCGACAGAACAGATAAAATAGGTGTTTTAGAGGGGAACCAACGTGCTATTTTCGGAAGAAGTTATGCTGCTGAACCGGAACAGCTCATTAAGGAGTTGGCTCAGGATGAAGCCATTCAGGAAGCAGATACTTTATTATTGACAATTCCCAATACATTGGGTGTGGATTACAATGTACATGTACTTGAATCCATTTTGAAATATGTGGCTCCTGAATTGGGCTGGCGTTAAAAATCTGAAATGGCGGGAAAAATTTGGTATAAAACAAAAATTGCAGTTATTGGAGCCGGGCAAGCCGGACTTTCTACAGCATATCACCTCAAAAAAATGGGACTGGAAATCGGTCGGGATTTTATTATTTTAGATGCTGCACCTTCAGCTGGAGGTGCATGGCAATCCCGTTGGGACTCCCTGACCTTGAGTACAGTAAACCGCATTCATGATCTGCCGGGAATGTCATTTGAAGAAACTATTCAGGGAGATGAAAAGGAAGTCCGTGCTAATATTGCCGTTCCGCATTATTATGATTTGTATGAGAAAGAGTTTGGATTACAGGTCTATCGGCCCGTAAAGGTTGAAAAAGTGAGCCTGAACGGAGAACGGTTTTACATTGATACATCGTCTGTTTCCTTTTCTGCATTAGGCATCATTAATGCTACGGGAACCTGGGAAAATCCATACATCCCGGAATATCCGGGTGCTAAGCTTTTTAAGGGCGAACAGCTGCATACTCGGAATTTTAAAAATGCTGAATACTTCAGGGGAAAACACGTGATCATTGTCGGAGGTGGTATTTCTGCAATTCAATTGCTGGATCAGATTTCAAAAGTAACCACCACTACATGGGTTACACGAAGGCCTCCGGAGTTTCGTGAAGGACCGTTTGATGATATGGCCGGGAGTTTAGCCGTTGCGATGGTTGATAAAAGAGTGAGAAGCGGATTATTGCCAACATCTGTTGTTTCGGTAACGGGATTACCAGTTACTGATGAAATTAAAAATATGGAAAAAAGAGGTGTTCTCAAACGGTTTCCTATGTTCAGTGAGATTACGGAAGAAGGTGTTAAATGGGAAGACGGAAGACAGGAAAAAGCTGATGTCATTCTTTGGAATACGGGTTTCCGCTGGTCTCTGTCTCATTTAGATGCTGTTTTGCCTAAGGAAGAAGGTGGAGGTATCATCATGTCCGGCAGACTTGCCACTGAAGTTTCAAAAGAGCCGAGAATTCATTTGGTGGGTTATGGGCCTTCAGCTTCCACTATCGGAGCAAACAGAGCTGGAAGTGCTGCGGCAAGGGAATTGGTTAAGACTCTGGGAATTGAGAAGTAAATTGATGTCTAATTAGAAGCATTTAGTATTCATCAATCCATAACCTGAATGGTGTACAAAATTTAACCTAAAATTTTGTAATTTTTCTAGTGCAGATACAGGTTAGATATTCTTAATAACTTTTGTGTTAAAATCCTTAAACGCAATCTTCTTTTTAAAACTTTTCACGAAATTAGTAGTAAATTTTATGTTATGTCACATTCGCTTATAAGCAGAACGCCAAAACCAAAATATGACGTTGTACTCATTGGGGGTGGTATCATGAGTGCCACTTTAGCCACATTACTCCACGAATTTGATCCCGATCTGGAGATCGCAATTTTTGAAAGGCTTGGCAGGTTTGCCAAAGAAAGTACAGCAGCCTGGAATAATGCCGGAACAGGGCATTCAGCATTTTGCGAATTGAATTATACTCCGGAAAAAGAAGATGGGACCATTGATATTTCAAAGGCAGAAAGTATTGCAGAACAATTTGAAATTTCCAAACAATTTTGGTCCTATTTACTTCAAAAGGGATATATCAAAGATCCAAAAGATTTTATCAATTCATGTCCTCACATGAGTCTGGTATTTGGAGATAAGGACGCAGAATACCTGAGAAAGCGCCATGATAAGATGGTGGAATCCGTTTTATTTAAAGGAATGGAGTATTCTATGGATCATGAAAAACTGCGGGAATGGATTCCATTAGTGATGAGCAAGAGAAATGCTTCTGAAGTAATGGCAGCAACCAAAATGGATCTGGGAACGGATGTTAATTTTGGTTCCCTTACCCGAAAAATGGGAAGGCATTTATTAGAAGATTCCAATGTGGAGGTTTTTTTATATCATGAAGTAAAAGATATTGATCCCAGAGAAAATGGACAATGGGAAATGAAGGTTAAAGACAGGATTCACAATCACAAACAAGAAGTAGTTGCAGATTTTGTATTCATCGGTGCCGGAGGTTATGCGCTTCCGTTACTTGATAGTTCAGATATTAAGGAAAGTGAAGGGTATGGAGGTTTTCCTGTTTCGGGTGAATGGCTGGTAACGCATAATCCTGAGCTGGTAGAAAAACATCAGGCTAAAGTATACACACAGGCTACAGTAGATGCTCCGCCAATGTCTGTTCCTCACCTTGACCTTAGAATTATTGACGGTAAAAAAGCACTCCTGTTTGGACCTTTCGCCGGCTTTTCAACCAAGTTTTTAAAAGAGGGTAGTTATCTTGACCTTCCTGAAAGTGTGAATACAAAAAACATACGATCCCTTTTTGGGGCCTGGTGGCATAATATTCCTTTGACAAAATATCTTATTCAGCAGGTAGCCATGACGAAAGCCCAGAGGATGCAGCATTTAAGAGAGTTTGTTAAAGATGCCAATGAAGCAGATTGGGAATTAAAGGTAGCCGGACAAAGAGTTCAGGTTATTAAAAAAGATGAAAAGGAAGGCGGAAAACTGGAATTCGGAACCGAAGTGGTTGTTAATAAGAGTGGAACCATTGCCTCTTTACTGGGAGCTTCACCGGGTGCTTCTACTGCTGTTTATGCTATGCTTAATGTTCTTGAGAAGTGCTTCGGTGAAAAACTTCACGGGGAGTGGAAAGACAAATTAGTGGAAATGATCCCTTCTTACGGACAAAAACTTGCAGATAATCCTGAACTTACAGATAAAGTGAGAGCTTATACGAAAGAGAAGCTGGAGCTGCATTATTAGTATAGATAAAAGATAAAAGATAAAAGATAAAAGATAAAAGATATTAGAGATAAGCTTCTTGAATTAAAAAATGTCCGTAGTGAAATTGATGGGAAGTGCTGAAATTTTGATGCGATATTTTCTCTGAAGCATTATTTATATCAAAGAATAAATTAATATCAATAATAGTAATAAAGCCGATTCCAATGAATCGGCTTTTATATTGTAAAGTACTTTTCCAATAAAAATTCCTTAACACAATCATAATCCATTCAAAATATACATTTCAATTGAAATTTAAATAAATTTGCAGGATATTATTTGCAATTCATATAAAGCCGTGGAAGAAATTGTTGTAAAGCCTATTATTGCCAGAGAACTTCTTGAATCCCTTAAGACAAAAGTGGAAGAGGAGAAGCAGGTTATTGTGCACTGCTGCTTCCCGGCCTCTCCTTTTTTGGGCAACCTTATCCGGATATGGAATACCACGTATCTTTTTGATAACAGTTCGGAGCATCAAAGTAAGCTGATCCACGCTGAAAATATTACAATATTTCCGGACTGGACTACGGTTCCTTTTATGCGGGATTTTTGGTTTACACTCATATTTTCAGGATTGCCAAAAGATTGTAAAAGTTTTGATCTTAAAGAAGTCATTCCTGAAGAAGGTGGATTTTTTGTACAATCCATTAAGAGAAATGCAATGGATGTATACAGAGTGAAAATATCAGAATCTTATTAAATGAAAACCAGAGAAAAAAAATTACAACAGATCATTGACTGGGCGAAAACGAATCCGGATATTCGTGCTGTTTTGTTAACCAGCTCATTAGTAAATCCTTATGCTCCTGTTGATGATTTTAGTGATCTGGATATTGAACTTGTCTTTGAAAAAATGAAACCATATGAATCTGATAAGTCATGGTTGGAACTTTTTGGGGCGCCCATTTCAATGGTAGAAGAAAATGAAACATTTTTTGACGGAGTCCATGCAATGAAAATGGTTTTGTATGAAGATCTTGTGAAAGTGGACTTCAAACTCTATGAAAAATCTGAATTTATAAAAGAAATAAAAAAAGATGAGCTTCCTGAAGATTGGGACGTAGGCTATAAAGTTCTGATCGATAAAGATGAGTTGACAAAGAATCTCAAGGACCCGACTTATCAGTCTGTGATGATTAAAAAACCCACAACGGAAAGGTTTCAGCAACTGATGAATGATTTCTGGTGGGACACAACTTATGTGGCAAAATGCCTTAAGCGTGAAGATATTTTTTATGCTAAATTTATGAGTGAGGATGTAATCAGAACTGATTATCTTGTTCCTTTGTTGGAATGGTATATTGCCAGTGAAAACGGATGGAACAATATAACGACGAATAAACACGGAAGACTTTTCAAAAAGTATTTGTCTCCAGATCTATGGAAAAGGATTGAAGCTACTTTTTCCGGAAGTAGTATTGAAGAAAACTGGAATGCTTTATTGGCATATGCAGATCTTTTTCATGAAATAGGAACTGACCTAGCCAGAAAGCTCGAAACTTCATATCCTGAAGAGCATGAAAGTAAAATACGAAAGTACCTTACGATGATAAAGACTCAGGATTAGTCGAATTCATTTTGCCTGATTAAGTTTTCAATGCAGTATTCAGTAATTGCAACAATCGTTACAAAAGGATTTACGCCAATGGTTCCCGGAATTAAAGATCCGTCCAGGATGAAAAGATTTTCATGATCTTTTAATTTACCATATTGATTGGTGGCTTCACCTAATACGCAACCTCCTAATGGATGATAACATATATTAGGCCCAAAACCATTTTTAAAAAGAAAATGACTTCTGGTACCTCCATTAGCCCGGTTCATTTTCCGGATAAAATAATCTGCATTCTCTCTCATCTTTTTTGTATGACTTTCATTCCAGTCAATATGGAGTCTTTGAGTTGTGGTATCAAAAGATACCTTTCCCTTTTTATCAACCCTGTTGATTAGCAGATATAGTGCAGTAGCCACATCCATACCCATTGGCAATGGTGCAATCTCCGTGAAAAAAGGATGTTCTTTATCTTCCCAGTTATCAACTCCACCTACAGGAATAGTGGATTGCTGAACTCCTGTACCTCCGGACAGAGGTCTGACCCAGTTTCTACCGGTCATAAAGTTTCCGTTATTACCCCAATTTTCCCCTACATTACTGTTGAGTGGAAGCTGGTTTTTCGCATGGGATTTTAAAAGAAGCTCTAAAGTTCCCATAGTTCCTGCAGATACAATCAGCTTTTTACAATGAAAAATTTTCTCTTTGATTACTTCTCCAGAGGTATTGATCTGTGTAACATCCAGTGTATAACTTTTTTCATCATTTAATTTGATGGCAGTAACTGAATGGAGATCCAGTATTTCAAGATTTCCCGTATCTGATGCTTTTTTTAAATACGTTTTATCAAGACTGTTTTTACCGTGATTATTTCCATAGATCACTTCTGTATTAAGCGCAGATCTCGGAACTTCATTTTTATATTCTCTCTCCATGTATTTGAAATCATACACATTCGGAACGCGGATGGTTTTAAAGCCTGCTTTATGAGCCTCTTCTTCACCTACTCTTGTAAATTTATAATAAGGACAATCATGCAAAAACTGTTCGTCAATCACATTGACCTTCAGCTCTTTTCTGGCGAGAGGAAAATAGTAGTCATAAAACATTTCGGCATCGAGCTGTGGAAAAACTTCTTTAAAATAACTTTCTTTAGGGGTTACAGCCATTCCGCCATTTACGATAGATCCTCCACCAACACCTCTTCCCATCCAGATATTGATATGTTCAAAATCCAGTCGGTCCAATGCACCTGTAAAAGGTTTTAAAGAGAACAGGTTCATAAAAGGTGCAATGGTCTTCTTTTTCAGCCATGCAGCACTTTCTCGGGGTTTTAATAAGTTGGAAAAAGGAATCCCGGATTTTTCCCAATTCAGTCCCATTTCAAGCATTAATACTTTTTTTCCCGCCTCACATAAACGCAAAGCTGCTACGGCGCCTCCGTATCCGGAACCGATAATAATGACAGGGGCATCCAAAATTTCTGTTTTTTCAGGACATTTTGGAGCGGAACCATATAAAAGATGCGTACCTAAAAAGTAAAAGCCAGATATTCCAATGATACCTGTTTTAATGAACTCTTTTCTATTCATGTTCGTTATTTTCCAAAAACTATGCTAGAAAAACACAAAAAATTATAATTTTTAATTAAAATTAATGGGACTTTTTATTGTAATTTTAACCTTTAATAGATGAATAATGAAAAGATACCTGTTACTATTGCTGCTGTTTCCTTGTTTCGTTTTTTCACAGAAATCAATCCTTAAGGAGAAGGCTGAAATCAAAAAATTCCAGAAGAACCTTAATGCAGAGTATTTAAATCCTAAAGAAACTCCTTTAAGGGGAGATAATTTTACAAATTTTAAAGCACATCCTTTTTTTCCTGTGGATCTAAAATACAGAGTAGAAGCTAAGTTGGTACGAACAGCTAATGCTGAACCGTTTAAAATTCCTACTTCATCAGGAAAGACTAAACAATATAAAGAATATGGTAAGGCTAGCTTTACGTTGGAAGGGCAGGAGTATACGCTTACTTTATATCAAAGTCTGGATCTTTTAAAACAAGAAAAATATAAAGACTATCTTTTCCTTCCTTTCCGGGACCTCACCAATGGAAAAGAAACTTATGGTGGCGGAAAATATATGGACCTTAAAATTCCGAAAGGAAACACTCTTATTCTGGATTTTAACCAGTCTTATCAACCGTATTGTGCATATAACGCTTATGATTATAACTGTCCGGTTGTTCCCGAAGAAAATAAACTACCTGTGGAGATCCGTGCCGGAGTAATGTATAACGATATTTACCACCATTAATATGATTCATTTAGAATTTTACAAGCCCGAAGATTTTTCCGGAGTTAACTATACATTGGATGACGTTCAATCGCAGTATACATCAACTGCCGAATTTGCTATAGAGAGAATCAGAGAAAGAAATGATGGTAAAGGATTTTCCGTGACGATTTTTGAAAATGAGAATCCTGCAGGCTATTTTGCCTTGGATTTCGGTGATGATAAACTGGATCTTACCCATAATACGAAATCTGTTTTATTAAGATCATTGTCTATTAATCCCGATTTTCAGGGGAGAGGCATTGGAAAAGCTGCTATGAGCCTTGTAGACGATTTTGTAAAGAATCATTTTAAAGATTGTGATGAAATCGTTCTTGCTGTCAACGAAAACAATATTTCTGCATATGAGCTGTACATAAAAGTAGGCTACATATTCGAGGGGAAAACCAGAATGGGACGCAGTGGTCCGCAACGGCTGATGTATAAAAAACTTTAAGAAAATTTTAAAGTAAAAAAATTCTGCTTGGCGCGATCTTTCCACTAACTTTGAGTAACATCAAATAAAAAATATGGAAATATCCCTTCATAATCAGGTGGCTGTCGTTACGGGAGCATCAAGTGGAATAGGTACAGGAATCGCTAAATCCTTAGCTTCAGCAGGTGCCACGGTCATTGTTAATCATTCTTCAGAAAGATCCGTTGAGGAAGCCAAAGCTGTCTTAAAAGAAATAACGGATGCTGGAGGAAAAGGAATCACCTATCAGTGTGATGTTTCGAAAGAAGATCAGGTGATCGCTATGTTTCAGGAAGTGATTTCCCGATTCGGAACTGTGGATATTCTTGTTAATAACGCCGGGATTCAGAAAGATGCTAAATTCACCGAAATGACCATGGATCAGTGGAATGCTGTAATTGGAGTTAATCTTACCGGACAATTTCTTTGTGCCAGAGAAGCCATTAAGGAGTTTCTTCGCAGGGGAATAGACCTTTCTCGTTCTAAGGCTTGTGGAAAAATCATTCATATCAGTTCTGTACACGAAATTATTCCATGGGGAGGCCATGCCAATTATGCATCAAGTAAAGGGGCTATCCGTATGCTGATGCAAACCCTGGCACAAGAGTATGGAGCACAAAAAATTAGAGTTAATTCTATTTGTCCTGGGGCTATCCAGACACCAATAAATAAAAATGCCTGGGATACTCCGGAGGCACTCAACAGTCTTCTTAACCTAATTCCATACAATAGAATCGGACAACCGGAAGATATCGGAAACCTGGCCGCTTTTCTGGCGAGTGATCTTGCAGATTATATAACAGGAACCAGCATTTTTGTAGATGGAGGAATGACGACTTTTGAAAGCTTTTCCACAGGCGGATAAATAATGATCTGCCTTTAATTTACTAAAACTACATATATGACAGAAAAGCAGAGACTTTCTGATATACAATGGAAAAAATGGGGTCCTTATGTAAGCAATAGGGAATGGGGATTGGTACGTGAAGATTATAGTGCGAATGGAGATGCCTGGAATTATACCAATCATGATATTGCTGAAGCGAAGGCATATCGTTGGGGAGAAGAAGGAATTTGCGGGATTTGTGATGACTGGCAGAAATTGGTGTTTTCCATAGGGTTCTGGAATAAAAAAGATAAGATGATAAAGGAGCGTTTCTTTGGTCTTTCAAACGGCCAGGGAAATCACGGTGAAGATGTTAAAGAATATTTCTATTACCTCGATTCCACACCTACCCATTCCTACATGAAAATGCTTTATAAATATCCTCAGAATGCTTTTCCATATGAAGATCTGCTAAACATCAATGCAGGAAGAAGTAAAAATGAAGATGAATATGAATTGATAGATACCGGTATTTTTGAAAGAAACGAATACTTCGATATCTTCATTGAATATGCTAAAGAAGGGGCAAATGACATTTTAATATTAGTAACGGTTACCAATAAATCTGAAAATGAAGCTCCGCTTATCATCTTACCAACACTTTGGTTTAGGAATACCTGGAGTTGGGGATATGATGATTATAAGCCTCTGCTAAGCTCAAAAGAATTTTCAAAGATTAAAATTGAGCATAAGGATCTTGAGGTCAGAAATATCTATTCCAAACAATCCCGGAAAACATTGTTTTGTGATAATGAGACCAATAATGAACGGATATATCGTTCGGCTAATAAATCAAAATACTGTAAGGACGGAATTAATGACTTTATCATTAATCAGAATTTATCGGCCATAAATTCGGAGAATAAGGGAACAAAAGCCTCTTTTTATATTGAAGATGATTTTAAAGCAGGAGAAACAAAGACCTTTGAGTTTCGGCTCTCCGATAAAGAATTATCAGAACCATTTCAGGATTTTGAAGAAATTTTCAATTCAAGAAAAAAAGAATCTGATGATTTTTATAATGACATCCAGAAAGGAATCCGGTCTGATGATGAAAAGCTGATTCAGAGGCAGGCATTTGCAGGCTTGTTGTGGAATAAAATGTATTATCATTATAATGTTGAAAAGTGGCTGAAAGGTGATCCTGCAGAAATGCCTCCACCTAAATCCCGTGGGAGAATAAGAAATTACGATTGGAAACACCTGAATAATGAACATATCATTTCGATGCCTGATAAATGGGAATATCCATGGTATGCAACCTGGGATCTGGCATTTCATGCCATAAGTTTTTCATTGATTGATCCCGATTTTGCTAAATATCAGTTAAAGTTGTTCCTGTTCGAATGGTATATGCATCCTAACGGGCAGTTACCTGCCTATGAGTGGGATTTCGGTGATGTAAACCCACCCGTTCATGCCTGGGCGGTTTTTAAAGTTTTTAAAATCGATGAATATCTGAAGGATAAGCCTGATCTTGAATTTCTGGAAAGTGCTTTCCAGAAGCTATTGATGAACTTTACATGGTGGGTAAATAAAAAGGATAACAACGGGAATAATATTTTTGAAGGCGGATTTTTAGGACTTGATAATATAGGCGTTTTCGACAGAAACAGTACGCTCCCGAATGGAGAACAGCTGGAACAGGCGGATGGAACCAGTTGGATGGCGATGTTCGCACTCAATATGATGAGAATTGCCTTAGAACTGGCTCTCTATAACAGGGTTTATGAAGAGATGGCAATGAAATTCTTTGAACATTTCCTTTCTATCGCCCATTCTCTTGATAATATGGGTGACGAAAACTTTGGCCTCTGGGACGAAGAAGATGAGTTCTTTTATGATGCTATTTCTTCCAGTGATGGAAATCATATGTATCTTAAATTAAGGACAATAGTGGGACTCATTCCTATGTTTGCGGTTGAGGTAATTGACGATGAGGTGATTGAAAAACTTCCTAATTTTAAAAAGAGGATGCATTGGGTATTGGAAAACAAACCCGAACTGGCAGCTCTTGTTTCGCACTGGGAAGTGAAGGGACAGGATTCAAAGCATTTGCTTTCCCTGCTGAGAGGACATCGCTTAAAGAGGCTCCTCAACAGGATGCTGGATCCAAACGAGTTTTTAAGTGATTATGGTGTGCGCGCCCTATCCAAAGTATATGAAAAAAATCCTTATACAATTAATCTCAATGGGGTTGATTATTCTGTAAAATATACACCTGCAGAAAGTGATAGTGGGCTTTTTGGTGGAAATAGTAACTGGAGAGGTCCTATCTGGTTTCCTATTAATTTTCTGATTATTGAGAGTCTTCAAAGTTTTTTCTTTTATTATAGTCCTGATTTTATGGTAGAATATCCTACTGGCAGTGGAAATTATTCTAATCTTGAGGAGATTGCAGATGCTCTAAGTAAAAGACTCGCAAAAATATTCCTTAAAGATGAAAATGGAAATCGGCCCGTCAATTCACAGTATCCAAGGTTTCAGACAGATCCTGATTTTAAGGATTACATTCTTTTTTATGAATATTTCCACGGTGATACAGGGCGTGGAGTAGGAGCTTCTCATCAGACAGGATGGACCGGACTGATATCTAAAATTCTTCAACCAAAATTCTCCAAAAAGGAAATAGCGGAATCTCAAACGGAAATGCCGGAAGAAACGAAATAGTTGAGCTGGGAGCAATTGGCTAAAAAGCAAGCGAGCAGAATAATAATGTATTAAATACAATTTCACAATTCAGCTACCTTACAACATAAACCGATGACAACCATAATAAGAATGAACTCATGATTGTGTAATTTATTTACTCAAATATCTGCTGGATCACTTCCAGGGAAGTTGGAATCTTAAAGTCTGTAATATGGTAATGGTAATAAACCAATATACTATCCAGGAGATCCTTTCTTAATGCTGAATGAATTTTTAATTCATAAGGATTCTGTGAAGAAATAATAGATTTCCAAGCGGCTGAGATCTCATGGCTGAATAATTGATGAGCCGGTTGAGGTGAAAAAGTTCCTGTTTCCGGATCCAGATACTGGTGATTGTCGAGTAGGGGTGCTACACCCTGGATTTTTAAAATTTTAATTAAAAAAATCAAATGGGATTGATAATTCTTTAGAGAGAGTTCATCAACAAACTCGTCAATGGAAAAATAAAGATTGGAATTTTTATGTTCATTTCTCAGGATCTGATTAAGAAAATCTGAAATAAAGAAAACTACAGTATTGATCTTTATATCGGTATACATATCGTTGTTTTTTACCAACTCGAATCTGGTAACGGACGGTATTCCGCTACTTTTTCCTACAGGAATGGAAAAATTAAGTTGGTTTAACGGAAGCAATAATGCTTTTTTCTTATTTCTTTTGGAGTAAATACCCTTCAGGAAAAAAGTCTGAAAGCCTTCCTCTTCTGTAAAGCAATGAAGAACCGCATCATTTTCCCCGTATTTGATAAATGAAAGTAAAAATCCTTTTTGTGAATTCATTAATTAACCACAGCTATTTTGGCGGTCGCTTTATCAGAACCATCTTCATTGGTCATTAAGACAAAATAGATACCTGATGCTACTCTGGTTCCTCGCTGATTATTAAGGTCCCATTCATAATAACCACCTCTTGCTACTGCCGAGTGAATGACGTTTCCTGCAACATCAGTTATTCTTATGTTTGTTTTTTCCGCCAGACCTTTGATTGTAACTTTTCCTTTGAAATTAGAGTATACCACAGGGTTTGGATACACCACTACATTTCCGAAGCCCGAAGTTACATCTGCTACATCTCCCTGGTAGGTTACAATTCCGTTGTAAGAAGCAAAATATACCTTTCCTGTTTTTCTGTCTACTTTAATATCAGTGATGCTGTTCGTAGGCAATGGTGAATTTTCCTTTGTAAAATGCTTTATGGTTCTTTGTCCATCTGAAGACAGATAATATACTCCTCCACCATCTACTGAAATCCATTTATAATCTCCTGCATCTACTTCTATTTGTAGAATTTGAGAATCACGGAAAAGCTCCTCACCTAGATTATTCTGCTCAATGATAATAGGGTTTACAGTAGGATTGGGTTCTTTAATGGCTGTTACCGCATTGGATAAAACTCGTAACCCTGTGTCAGAACCTATCCACGCATCTCCGGCTTTATCAATGGCGACAGAAACCGTTCCTCCTGAATTGGTTGGAAATCCGCTGGCTTGAGTCAGGATATAAGCGGTGTCATCAGATACGTTTGTTGGAGTCTTTTTATAATCATATACTAAAAAGTTGTTCGTCCTTGGGATCGGTACCCATAAAAGATTTTCATAATATAGAGCTTTCTGCACACCGTGGCTCAGACCTGCTACTTCCTTTATAATAAAATTGTCAGCAGTTTTATCATACGGAACTATAGCCATAGATCCATTATCCATAAAACCTACAGTAGCAAATAAGTTATTTTGATCATCATAAGTTAAGCCTACAGGTCTATAGGCAAAGTTATTAGGTGGTGATAAGCTGTAATATTTTGTAAAATCAAAATCTTTATTCGTGCTGTTGTATTTCATTTTGTAAATACCCTGTCCTCCATATACATAATTGGTGAAATAGACTTCATCCAAATTGCTCGGATCGGCTACAGCATCTAAAATATTAAATGACTGTGTTTGTCCTATAAAATAAGATGAATATATCCATTGCATTCCGTTAAAGTAGTAGAAACCGGGGTTTCTAGGATTACTTATAGGAGTGTTGAATCTTGCTTCTCTACCTCCGGTTGAAACTAAAATTCGGTTTTCACCATATAAATTAAGTTTATAAGCATAGTTGAAATAGGGACCATCCGGTTTAAATGCATTATTGGTTTCATCTTTAATTCCCGAAAGAATAGTTCCTCCATATATCTTCGAACCTGTCCTTATGGCGGTATTACATTCTTCTCCTACACTCGCTGTCCCAACATAGTTTCCGTTGGTATTGAAAGTGTAAATCCTACTCTGATCGGTAACAATAATGCCATTTGAACTTACTACGATATCCTGTACTTTTCCAAAAGTCTGTGATAGTGGAGTAGAGACACCATTATTAAAGATGTATGCTGTAGTTGCAGAAGAAAAGCTAATAACAGGATCAGAATCGATTTGGGTAAATGTTCCCGGAACATCAGTTGTCCAGGTAGAAAATACCGGAAAAGTCGTATTCATTTCATGGCTCTTTAAACCAGTATTCGTTACAGAATATACCTTATTATCTACGATAGTTGCTTCATTACTCGCTTCGTATACACCTCCTGAAAGAAAAAAAGCAGAATCGTTAAACTCTTTTTTTCTGAGATCAAAAATAGAGAGTCCATAGCCAACTGAAATAACAGCCTTATCTCCTGTAATTGATATATGATTGATTTTTTTGCTTCCGTTGTATCCTGTAGCAATGGGGATATCTACAACATAAGTAACACCTTCCGGAGTAACAATATCCAAGGAGCCGTTTTGATAACCAATAAGTCCGATCTTGGTTTGAGCATTGTAATCAAAAGCGGAAATACCTACTTCATGAAGGCCGTTTGCTTTGGATAACTTCGTAATTTCACCTGTCGAGATGGTATAATAGAATAGCCCGTTTTCTGCAGCTGCAATTATTTTCCCATTATCTTCTTTCATGGAGATAACATTGTTGTAGGAGAATATATCCGCCCATTTTTTTGAAGAGATAACCTGAGCATTAGCCATTTGAAAGCATGCTAAAATACCAAGGGAAATTATGGAGAGTTTTTTCATATTATGCTATTATACTGCTATCTATTACCTGATTATTCCAGGAGATATGTTGTACGTTTTTGTTATTGTCAAAATGGAAATCTATTCTGCCTAAAAGAAGTCCTGCCCATCCCACCTGATTTACCAGGACATTTTTTCCTTGACGGTTTTTAAAGGTTTGGGGTTCCGGTAAAAATGTATGGGTATGTCCTCCTAAAATCAGATCGATATTTTCTGTACTTGCAGCCAGTATCTTATCACTTACCTTATCGGGCTCTCCTTTGTAATCGTAGCCAATATGTGATAAGCAAATTACAAGATCACATTTTTGTTCATTTTTCAAAAAGTTTGAATAATGTTGTGCAACTTCAATCGGATTCGAATATACGGTTTCCTGATATTGTTTTTTACCCACTAGCCCCTCCAATTGAATGCCTAATCCGAAAATCCCTACTTTGATTCCGTTTTTATTGAAGATTTTATAGGGAGATGTTTTACCATCTAAAACTGTATTTTTAAAATCATAATTCGAGCAGATGAATGGAAACTGTGCATTAGGCAAAACATTCAGAAACCCCTGTAATCCATTATCAAAATCATGATTCCCCATGGTAGAAGCATCATATTTCATCATGGACATTAATTTGAATTCAAGTTCGCCGCCAAAGAAATTAAAGTATGGTGTTCCCTGGAATATATCTCCCGAGTCAAGAAGCAATACATTGTTTTCTTTACTTCTGATTTGCTGTATTAAACTTGCTCTTCTTGCAAAACCTCCCTGATTAGGATTTTTTGTATAACTTTCATCAAAAGGTTCTATTCTGCTGTGCTGATCATTGGTATGAAGAATAGTAAGTTTATTTGTTGAAGATAAGGTACTCAGTCCGAAATCTTCAGCCATCATCATATTGGGAGCTAAAGCCATTGCCATAGTCCCGCCACCAATTGTTTTTATAAATCTTTTTCTATCCATTATTTCTTACCGATAAAATTTAAACGAACATCTGTATTGGGAACAATCTGCGGGTTTTTCTTAAAACAATCAATAAAAAGATCTCTCATTTTAATTCCCGTAGAAATTGATTCCCCTTTTGCAAAGAAATTCATGTTATCACCTCCTAATGCCAAATAATCAGAAGTTGCAATATAATAATCCTGACTTGAATTAATGGTTTTTCCGTCAATTAAAGTTTTGGATGGTTTGCCGTTTTGAGTTTCTATATACAAGTGAGAAACCGGATTATTGACCTCATTTTTTGCATAGTATTCGAACAAACCCTGCAAGTCGCATCCCTTCATTTTAACAATGACCACTTCATTTTCGAATGGCATCACTTCGTATACATTTTTGAGTAAAATATCACCCTTGCCAATGGAAGTGCGAATACCTCCTATATTGATGAGGGCAGCGTCAACATTCTTTTGCAGGTGTGACTTTGCCCATTCATTGGCTCCTTCAAAAGTATAATCAGCTAAAAGATTTCCCAGATTGCTGTTATCACCTTGTTTGGTAAGATCTGTGTTCGTATGGGAAATTTTTTGATTCATTTCCCGATCCAGTTTTTGTTTATAAGGTTCAATAACTTTTACAAAAGCCTCATCATTCTTCAGATCTTTATTAATGGAAATATTCTTTTGTGTTTCCACATTTGCTACCTGTAAAGGAATTGTTTTACAAGAAGTAAGCGAAACCAAGGCAATTCCCAGCAATAAGAATTTATTTTTCATAATTTCTTTTAGTATATGCAAATATAATTATATGTAGAATAAAACATTATTATTTATTATAAATTCTTAGTCGAAATTATTAAATTTGACAAAAATAATTCTAACAGATGAGCATTTTAAAAGGAGTAGGTGTGGCTTTGGTAACACCCTTTAATGAAGATTTATCCGTTGATTTTGATAGTTTAACAAAACTTGTTGAATATAACATTGAAAACGGAACCAGTTATTTAGTTGTTTTAGGAACTACAGCGGAAGCTGCAACACTTTCTGCAGAGGAGAAGAAACAGGTTACAGATCATATCATTAAGGTAAATAGTAAACGCCTTCCTTTGGTTCTGGGAATTGGAGGGAACAATACTCTTGAGGTAAAAAAACAAATTGAAGAAACGGATCTTTCATCATTTGAAGCAGTTTTATCAGTTTCTCCTTATTATAATAAACCTAATCAGGAGGGGCTTTATCAGCACTATAAAGCTCTGGCTTCTACAGGAAAAAAGATCATTATCTATAACGTGCCTTCCCGAACAGGACAAAATATAGAGGCAGATACTACGATTCGATTGGCTAAAGAATTTCCTAATTTATTCTTAATTAAGGAAGCCGCTCCAAACATTCTTCAATATTTCGATATTTTAAGAAAGAAGCCTGAAGGTTTTGCATTAGTATCGGGAGATGATGAATATGCATTGCCTGTAACTTTGGCAGGGGGTGAAGGAGTTATTTCCGTTATAGGACAAGCATATCCAAAAGAGTTTTCTACTATGATTCAGTTAGCTTTGGATGGAAAAGTAAAAGAAGCTTATGAAATTCATAACAAACTTGTGGAAATCACAAGATTGATTTTTGCCGAAGGAAATCCATGTGGAATTAAAGTGATTTTGACAGAAAAAGGAATTATTAAAAATTATTTAAGACTTCCTCTCGTAGCAGCATCAGAAGGACTTTACGCGAAAATAAAAGCTGAAATGGCGAATATTTAAGATACGTAAGACGTTAAAAATAAATATGCGGTTACGTTATCTGTCAATAAATTAAATAACATAAAGTGAAAGGTTCGTGCCTTTCACTTTTTTTAATGATAAAATTATGGAATTAGTAAAAGCAACAGAAAATGACATTCCTTTAATTCAGGATTTAGCCAGAAGATCATGGGAAAATGCCTATGCAGAAATACTTTCGGCTGAACAGATGGAGTATATGTTGGGTACAATGTATTCTACAGAAGAGATTGCAGGGCATTTGCAGCACCCTCATTATCATTATTATCTTATTAAAGATGGAGAAAGTAACTCTTTTGAAGGATTTATAGGCTACGAAAATGCCTACGGAGATCAAACAACAAAACTCCACAGGATTTATTTGGTTCCCGAGAGTAAAGGAAAAGGATTTGGGAAAAAAGCACTCGCTTTTTTGGCAGACAAAACACTTGAAGCTGGAGATAGCAGAATAATCTTAAATGTAAATAAATTTAATGCCGCAAGACAATTTTACGAATCTCAGGGATACAAAATTTACGATGAAGGAGTATTTGATATTGGGAATGGTTTCGTGATGGACGATTATCTCATGGAATTTATAATTCACGAACAATAGACTTATAATTGTGTAACAATATCTGATAATTCTATAACGGGTGACTTGGTTATAATTGTGATATTTGCAAAGAACCAAATCACTTCAAAAATAATACGTTCATATACTTGGTTTTAAGCTGTATTGGCTTTTATCAGTATATTTTTTTCATCCTTAGTGTTTAAATTCCTGTATTCTTTAATGCAGGAGTTTTTTGCGTTTATGAAAATTATTTTAACTTTATTAACCTATTTCACATTTATATGAAATAAAAGTTTATATTTACAAAATAATTAACACACTTGTACTAGGATGAAAATGTATGTGAAATTTGATTTCAATGCTCTTTGTAAAAAAGTGTTGGATGAAAAGCTTAAAGAACAGGGTTTGAAATACCGTTTGCTGAATTTTGGGGAAGTTGAATTTTATGAAGCATTTACTCAGGAACAGCACAATAATTTCAAAAAGAATCTTGAAGATTATGGCATCGAAATTATCGAGAGCCAGAAGATTGCATTACTCCAGAAAATAAAAGATGCAATCGTAGAATTGGTTTTCTCAAAAGATATTGTTGCTGTTAAAGCGTCTATTTACATTGCTGAAAAATTGAATCATAGCTACGGATATCTTTCCAATCTTTTTTCAGAAGTCGCATATACATCTATAGAAAACTTTATTATTCTACAGAAGATAGAATATGCCAAGGAGCTGATTATTACAAATAAACTTAACCTTACGGAGATTGCACATAAGCTGAACTACTCCAGTGTTGCTCATCTCAGTACACAATTTAAAAATACAACGGGTATTACTCCTTCCCAGTTTCAGAAAATTATTATCAAAAGGAGAAAAGAGCAGACTGTGGCTGTTACTAATAAAATGCTTTATGAATAAAGAATATTTAAATACCATACTTGTTGATAATGACGAAGGCAATATTATTCTATTTAAAAGTATACTTAAAGATCTTAAAATAACAGTAAAGGTGCAGTCGTTTTCCAATGGTGAGGATTTGATGAAATATTTAAATAATGCGGAGGCTCTTATTCCGGAAGTGCTGCTGATGAACTACACCATTCCAAAAAAAGGGATGCTGGAATGTCTGGAAGAGATTAAAAAAGATGTGAGGTTGAACAGTATGGTCACAGGGGTATATTGTGATACATTGTCAGAAGAAGAAGTCGAAAGGATTTTTGTAAAAGGTGCAAATATTTATATAAAAAAACCAGATAATTATAAAGACCTGAAAAGGGTAATTTCCGAGGTAGTGACTCTAAATTGGCAATACCACACATCAGGACTCAATAAGGATAATCTTATCCTGAAAGTATGATAAACATTGATGTTTCTGGATTTTAATTCAGGAATAAAAAAAGACATATTATATAATACTCACCAATAGGTGAAAATTTTATAACTATTAAATATAATAATATAAATAGTTATTAATAACAATTGATGAAATTTGTACAAGAAACGTGCTAACACAAATTAATCATAAAAGTAATTAATATAAATAATTATTTTTCAAATCTTGAAAGTAAAAAATGTTAATCACGATGTTAGTAAAACAAAATGGATTATTCAGTTCCAATGTTAAGCGTAGAAGATCTTTAAACAAAACGGTACAATCATGAAAACTCAAGCGTCGGGGGATATTATAGTCGTTTCTTTTAAAATCCTTTCGACAAACACAGTTAGTTTTTATAATAAGTAAGTTGGAAACATAATTCATTTTGTTTTTTCAAAATTTATTTAGTAGTGGCTTAAAATAAAAATGCAAATGCTATAAATATTTTCACTCCACATCAAATTACAGAATAATAAGCATTCTACTAAATAAATTTTTTACCACGAGAATAATTTCTTCTAAATAACAGTTTTATAAGGGGGCCGCGGAAAGATCTTTTTCTTTTTGCGGTTTTTTTATGATATTTTGCTCCATTTATTTTTCCCTTTATAGTATTTCAGATAGTAGTTTTTAATAATCTGATGTTCCGCAAGACCAAGCAGGGGATCTTTTTCAAGAATCTTTTCAACTGTTTTCTTTGTTGTTTTTATAATCCCGGAATCTTTTACCAGTTCAAGTCTTTTAAAATCTACAACACCACTTTGCTGAGTACCTAAAATATCACCGGGTCCGCGTAATTGCATATCTACTTCTGAGATTTTAAATCCATCATTGGTTTCTGTCATTGTCCTGATGCGGGTTCTGCTTTCAGTTGATAGTTTATCTGAAGTCATGAGAATGCAATAGCTTTGTTCCGCTCCGCGGCCCACGCGTCCTCTTAGCTGATGGAGCTGCGACAAACCAAACCTCTCAGCGCTCTCTATAACCATTACTGAGGCATTGGGAACGTTCACACCCACTTCAATTACTGTCGTTGCAACCATAATTTCTGTTTTCCCGGATGCAAAATAATTCATGGCTGCGTCTTTTTCATCCGGCTTCATCCTTCCATGAAGCATACTCACATTATAATCCGGAAAAGAGTTCATAACATGATCCAAACCTTCCATTAAATTTTTATAATCTAAAGTTTCAGACTCTTCTATCAGCGGATATACAAAATAGACCTGCCTGCCTTTTTTTATTTCATCTCTACAGAAATTATAAACATAGGTTCTGTCTTTTTCTCTTCTATGAGCTGTTATAATCGGTTTTCTACCTACGGGCATTTCATCAATCACAGAAACATCCAAGTCCGAGTAAAAGCTCATAGCCAGGGTTCTCGGAATAGGAGTGGCTGTCATAACAAGAATGTGTGGCGGAATTTTGTTTTTTGCCCAAAGTTTTGCCCGTTGTGCAACACCAAACCGATGTTGCTCATCTATAATGGCAAGCCCGAGATTTTTAAACTTAACCTTATCCTCAAGTACGGCATGAGTGCCTACTAAAATAGACAGCTCTCCGTTTTCAAGCTCCTGATGAATGATTTTCCTTTCAGAAGCCTTTGTGGAACCGGTTAAAAGCCGGACATTAATATCTGTTTTTTCCAGCAATTCTTTTATTCCGTTATAATGCTGTTGGGCAAGGATTTCAGTAGGTGCCATCATACAACTTTGAAAGCCGTTATCCATTGCAATAAGCATAGTAAGCAAAGCAACCATCGTTTTTCCTGAGCCTACATCTCCCTGAAGAAGCCTGTTCATCTGTATCGGTTTCTTCATATCTAAGCGTATTTCTTTTAAAACACGTTTTTGGGCATTGGTAAGCTCAAAAGGAAGATGGTTTTCATAAAAACCGGTAAAGTAGTCTCCCACAATAGGAAATGGATTGCCGAACGCCTGGCTTTTATGATGAATTTTCTTTAAAACATAGCCTAGCTGAAAGAAAAATGATTCTTCAAATTTCAACCGCTGATCGGCCTTTTCAAAATATTCCATACTCTGTGGAAAATGGATATTTAAAAAAGTATGTTGCCTTGATAAGAATTTAAAGGATTTTATCAGGTAATCCGGTAGGTTTTCCTCAATAAGATTGGGGATCTCTTTGCAGATATTTCTGAGAATTGTTTGAAAATATTTTTGGTTTAAACCACGTTTTGTCAGCTTTTCAGAGCTTGGATAAATTGGTCTCAGGCGATTATCATTTTCTCTTTTTTCTTCAATTTCAATTTCCGGATGTGGCATTGAAAACTGACTGTTAAAAAGATTGATCTTTCCGAAAATATAAACTTCCCTGTTGATGGGAAGCTGCTCTTTCAGCCATTTTGAATATTGGAACCATACAAGATCCATTGTTCCGGTTTCATCATTGAATTTGGCGGAGAGCCTTTTGGTTTTTCCGGTTTGAATTTCCTGAACATGGGTAATTTTTCCTTTTAGCTGAATCTCCAGATTGTTTTCCTGAAGATGAGAAATTTTATACACTTTATTTTTATCCAGATACCGGATAGGATAGAAGTTAAGCAAATCTTCCACAGTAGAAATTCCCAACACACTTTTAATGAGTTTAGCTTTTTCAGGACCGATTCCTTTAACGTATTCTATAGAGGTTTCTAGATTCAATTTTAGCTTGGATACAGGTTTCTGATCCGCGATAGTAAATGAAAAAATAAAAGTCCGAATTTCGGTAAAATAAAAAAAACTTCCAAAAAATTGGAAGCCTTAATTATTAATTTGGAAATCCCAAACTAGTTTTTTATTTTGGATTTAAACTTTTTCTGGTAATCTTCCCACTGTTCCCGAGTTTTGATTTTTTTATACATATCCTTTGAAATAAATTCCAGGTAAGGCTCAAGCTCTATAGCTGAAAGTTCACCCTGAAGAATAGTGATGGGTCCTCCTTTCTCATCCAGAAAAACAGTGCTGGGAACTGCCGCAACGTTCATATATTGTGTGAATTCATGGAGTGAATTTTTTCCTTTTTTATGTTCAACGGTGTGATTGGAAAATGTTCTCCCGAAAATTTCAATATCTTTTTTCTCTTCTGCATTGAACTTCACCGGATAATAGTTTTCATTCAGGATCTGCTCAATTACTGGATGACCAAATGTCTTTTTGTCCATAATTTTGCATGGACCACACCAGTCGGCATAAAAATCAATAAGAATTTTTTTAGGATTTTGTTTCTGAGCCTTCAGGGCTTCTTCAATAGTCATCCATTTGACTTGTGCGAAGCTCAGGGTAAACAAAAACAAACTTATTATGCTTAGAATTTTTTTCATATAATTTTAAATTATTAATAAAATTAAGCATAATAAGCTTATATTTTATTTTACGTCTTGCATTAATTTTCTCACAAGCTTGGACATCAAAATTAATACCACACCAGCTATCAATGCATAGATTCCCAGAGTTTTATATCCGTCGGTATAAGCAATAAGTTTACTCATGTTGGTATTGCCGGTATTGGCCTCCGAAAAACTTGCTCCGATTTTACCGGCTGCAAACTGTCCGAATGCACTTGCCAGAAACCACAATCCCATCATCATTCCGAACATTTTCTTTGGTGATAGTTTTGTGATAATAGACATTCCGATCGGCCCCAAACATAATTCTCCGAAAGTAATGACCAGCCAGGTAAAGGTAAACAGATTAAGTGAAGATTTTCCATCAGCACCCGCAAAATATCTTAAACTATAAAATAAAAAGAATCCGGCTGCAAGGAATAAAAATCCAATCCCGAATTTGTTGATGGTATTAGGCTCTAATTTTCTTTTATTTAAACCAATCCATGCCAGCCCGATCAATGGACTGAAAATGATAATGAAAAATGAATTGGCACTATTATTAATAACATTAGGATCCATACCAAAGCCTAAAAGCTTATGTACAAGATTATCTTTTGCAAATAAAGATAAAGAACCTCCGCTTTGCTCATAAATAGAGTTGAAGACAAAGTACATGAAGATGAATATGAATGCGGCAACAAGCTTTTTCTGATAAGGTGTGGTTTGTTTTAATGTTTCTATGATAAAATATCCGACCGCAACAATTCCTATCAGGTACATAAAATAATCGGTATAATCAGTATTCTTGACCATGATAAAAATAAGCGGCATACTTAGCAACGCTCCGATATAAACCAACACTTCACGAGTCGTTCTTTTGGATTGTGGAAGAGCCTGTAATGGAGAATCTCCGATAGGGCCTAAGGTTTTCTTTGTCGCAAAAAATGTAATCAAGCCTAAAATCATTACAACGGCAGCTGCAAGGAAACACCATGACCATGAATAATATTTCCCCAGATAAACACATAAGCCACCCCCAAGTAACCCACCAATATTAATACCTGCATAAAATAATCCATATCCTGCATCCCTTCTTGGGTCATCCTCCTTGTAAAGTTCTCCTACCATCGAAGAAATATTAGGTTTGAAAAAACCGGTACCAATGATTGAACAGGTAATTCCGAAATAAAAGAAATCATGGGGCGAAAAGGCAATAATAAGATTACCAATGGACATGATAAGTCCGCCAAAAACCAATGATCTTTTAAATCCCAGGATCTTGTCTGCAAAAATTCCCCCGATAAAGGTGAATGCATAAATGAAGGCCTGTATTGCTCCATATTGTAAATTGGCTTTATCTTCCAATAAGCCCAATTGGTCCACCATAAAAATGGTAAGAACTCCGCGCATCCCGTAAAAACAAAAACGCTCCCACATTTCTACTGTGAATAGCGTCCAAAGCTGTTTAGGATACTTGCCTTTAAAATCTTGTATTTCTTCTAATGTATACATAGTAAATGAAAATAAACGAAAAGCGGTTTCATTTTGAAACGGCGTGCTAATTTATAAAAAAACCTCTGACAAAGCAGAGGTTTTATAGTATTTTATTAATGCAACTACTTTACACCGTGCATCATTTTCTTTAAAATAGGTGAAATTAAACCTAAAATTACCGCAGCAATACCGCAAAGTACTACGAATACCATGAAGAATTGAAACAGGTTGTGAATTTCAAATCCGGCAAATGTAGGATTGTGTAATGGGAGCTGGGCTTTATCAAAAGCAGCTATTTGATCAGCTGTTAAAGTTACTTTTTTATCTAAAACATCCTGAAGGTTTACTCCGATTTCCTCCGCTTTTTTAAATTTATCACCTGTTGCAGGAATAAGAGCTCCTAACGAACCTGCTAAAGCATAACCTGCTGCATTGGAGATAAAGAAAACCCCGTATAGTAATGAAGCGAATCTTTTTGGAGCTAACTTACCTACTAGTGATAAACCAATAGGAGAAAGGCAAAGCTCACCGCATGTCTGGATGAAATACAATAGCATCAACCATTTGATTGCTAACAAACCTGAGCTTCCAAGATCTTTTACATTGTGGGCAATAATGAAATAAGAAAGCGCAATTAATGCCAATCCCATAGCTTGCTTGAACGGAGATACAGGTTCTTTTCCTTTGGCTCTTAATTTGTCCCAGATCAAACTGAACGGAACGGCAAGTATAACAACAAAGATCCCGTTGAAGATCTGAACCATGGAAGGAGGCATATTCCAGCCTAAAATATTCCTGTCTGTCTGGTTATCCGCAATGAACGTCAGGGAAGAACCTGCCTGCTCAAAAGCGGCCCAGAAGAAAATAATAAAAAATGATACGATATAAATTACCCAGATTCTCTGTCTTTCCACTTTATTTTCAGCAGAAGTCATAATCAGGAATGCTAAAGCGATACCTGCCGCATAGATGAAAGGATAGATAATTCCTTTGATAAGTTGTCCCATCTCTACTGAATTGAATCCAAATTCTCCTACAAGAAGATATCTGAAAGCAAAAAATAAAACGACAAATATAAGCCCCGTTATTCCTAATGACGGACCTGAGAATTTAGCCGTTTGGGTTTCCCCTTCTTCAAAATCTGCACTTGTATTATGTTTTGGTAATCCTCCGATAGGTCTTCCTTCCGGAGTCACCACATATTTGTTTTTAAGGATGAAGAATGTTACAGTTCCGATAATCATGGCAATAGAAGCTGCAAGGAATCCCCATTTGAAGGCGAAAATATCTCTTACCCCTGTTGCTGCATCTTTAACATCCCCAACGTATGGACAGATAAATTGCCCAAGGAATGCTCCGATATTGATTCCCATGTAGAAAATAGTAAAGGCAGAGTCCAGCTTTGATTTTTCCTGCTTGGGATAAAGGCTTCCAACCATTGAGGAGATATTCGGTTTAAAGAAACCGTTACCAAAAATGATAATGAACAAGGCAAGCCACATGATAAGCTTGGCACTTCCGATATCAGCAGAAAAAGTGGAGGCACTTATGAACAGTAAAAACTGACCAATGGCCATTAAGGATCCACCAATAATAATGGCGTATCTGTTACCAATATATTTATCAGCAATAAATCCTCCTAAAAGAGGTGTTAAATAACACAAAGCTAAAAATCCACCGTAAATGATCGCTGCATCAGCTTCTTTTATCAATAGGGAGTTTACCATAAAGAGCGTTAAAAGTGCTCTCATCCCATAAAAGTTGAAACGCTCCCACATTTCTGTTCCGAAAAGAACCCATAATCCTTTGGGATGTCTGGAGCTCTTATTCTCTACAAGTTCATCCGGTTTCGGACTTAATGCTTCAATATTATCCATTCTTATTGTTAATTTTTGTTAAGACTAGCAAATATAGTTTTTTTTGAGTTTTTGGCAAGATTTTAATTTTATATTTAAATAAAAAAGCTGTAGATCAATTCTACAGCTTTTATTATTTATTAAAAAGGGTTAATTAATGCCCTTTTTCTTTCATGATCCTGTTTAATCTTTTAAGCATTGAAAGCCCTAAAAGCGTAGCAAAAATCAATAAAGCAAAGTTAACCAGGAAATAATTCATCTTGTTATCATAGCTGTACCACGTACTTGCCAATATTCCTGATAACTTATTTCCTACTGAGTTGGCAAGGAAAAAACCACCCATCATCAATGCTGTAATTCTTGCAGGAGAAAGCTTTGAAACAAAAGAAAGTCCCATTGGGGAAAGGCAGAGTTCTCCTACTGTAATCACTCCATAACCGGCAACAAGCCACCATGGAGAAACTTTTACAGCTCCGTTATCTCCGGCCATTACTGCCAATACCATTACCAGGCAGGATAATGCGGAGATGAATAAGCCTAAAACAATTTTTGTAGGAGTAAGCGGCTCTTTTCCTTTTCTTCGTAATATTGCCCAAAAGCCTACGATCAGAGGGGTTAAAGCAATAACCCAGAAAGGGTTTATGGATTGAAATAATTCAGTGTTGTATAAATAAACCTTATTATTTGGATTTTTCTCTAATTCTGCACGTTGTTCAGAAGATATATTTTTAAAATAAACATCTTTCCCCTGCACTTTAATTGTATTTCCGTCTTTATCTTTCTGTGACTGGAATTGATTGTCATAAACAGGAACTTCTTTGTCCTCATAACTTTTACCATCTACCATATAGATATTCTCTAAAGGTTTTTCTATGGCTGCGGGAACACTTCGATCGGTATAATAATTCGCCCATCTTGTTAAAGCGGTTCCGTTCTGTTTAAAAACTGCCCAGAAAAACATACTGATCATAAAAACAGATAATAATGCTCCGATAGCCGTTTTTTCTTCCGGTTTTGCTTTAAAATAAAGTGATCCATAAAAATAGATGACAGGAATACATGCAAAAATAAATGCATCGGTGCTATCGCTTCCAAATATATTACCCGGAATAAACCATCCGATGGCTCCGGCAATAATAGCCGGTAAAAAAACCTTAATTAAGATTTCCGAAAGCTTAGTATCTCCTTCCTGAACAGGTTTCATCTGAGCTGCGTGGATATAGTGCTTCCTCCCAATGGTAAAAATAACCATACCGATAAGCATTCCTACTCCGGCCGTAATGAAAGCTTCACCCCAACCAAATTTGTTACGCATGAAAGCAGCAATAATATTGCAGATAAATGCTCCTATGTTGATCCCCATATAGAAAATATTGTAACCAGAGTCCTTATTGGCTTTATAAGGTTCTTCAGAATACAGATTTCCGAGAAGGGTAGAAATGGTTGGTTTAAAAAAACCGTTTCCTATGATAATAAGTGCCAGAGAAGTGTAGAATAAAGGGAGATCCTTGAAAACACCCATTCCTATATATCCAGCAGCCATCAGAATTCCTCCCAGATAAATAGATTTGATATATCCCAAAACCCTGTCTGCCAAGAAACCTCCAATAAACGGGGTTAGATAGGTAAGTGCAATATAGGTCCCGAAAATATCGTCAGCGGTTTTGTCCGGTAATCCCAGACCTCCTTTTAAACCGGTAGGTTCAATAACATACAAAACAAAAATTCCGAGAATCAAGTAGTACCCGAACCTTTCCCACATTTCGGTAAAAAATAGAAAAGGCAGGCCTTTAGGATGTTTAGTCTTCATCTATACAAATTTCAAATTTCCCAAAAATAAGTTTTTAATTTTAATTGATAAAATAAATTACTCTTTAGAAAAACGATAAATGAAATGAATATTAAAAAACCTTCTAACGTAAATCAGAAGGTTTAATAAATATTTTTAACGATGGATTATAAATTATTAAGGATGAAATCCGTCATTTTTTGATAGAGCTGAGGTCTTGTTTGTCCGCCACTAATTCCGTGGTTTTTATCAGGATATGCCATGAAATCAAATTGCTTTTTGTTTTGGATCAAGGCCTCCGAGAATTCCATAGAATTCTGAAAATGTACATTATCATCGGCAGTACCATGGATTAGTAGAAATTTACCTTTGAGCAGTTTAGAGTATTCTGTTGGAGAATTTTTATCATAACCGTCAGCATTTTCCTGTGGAGTTCTCATGAATCTTTCCGTATAAACAGAATCATAATACCTCCAGTTGGTAACCGGAGCAACAGCAATTCCTGCTTTGAAGACGTCGGCTCCTTTTGTCATAGCTAAACTTGTCATATATCCACCAAAGCTCCATCCGAACATTCCGATTCTGCTTTTATCAATATAAGATTGATTTCCAAACCATTTCGCAGCGGTAATCTGGTCTTCAATTTCATATTTTCCGAGGTTCATATATGTTACCTTTTTATATTGAGCTCCCTTGTAACCAGTACCACGTCCGTCTACACACGCTACAATATATCCTTTCTGAACCAAATGATTGAACCACAAGGTATTTCCTTGATCCCAAGAATTAGAAACCTGCTGAGAACCGGGCCCGGAGTATTGGAACATAAATAAAGGATATTTTTTATTCGGATCAAAGTTTTTAGGTTTTATGATCCATGCATTCATCTGATCACCTGCATTATTTGGAATGGTAATGAATTCCTTCACGGCAAAATTATCTGCTTGTAATTTTTGAAGCTGGTCGTTATTGTTCTGAAGTTCTTTTACTGTTTTACCATTACCGTCCTTAAGTACAAAAGTATAAGGCTTTGAAACAGAGGAGGAGGTTTCAATGAAATAATTATAGTTTTTGCTGAAATTAGCAGAGTTATTTCCTTCTGTATTGGAGATCAGCTGTGATTTCCCATTCTCAATATTGATTTTGGATACTACCTTGTTAATACTTCCTTTTTCAGTGGTCTGAACATAGATTTCTTTAGATTTTGGATTGTAGCCATAATAATCAGTTACCTCCCAGTTTCCTTTTGTAACCTGCTTCTTCAGTTTACCATCTTTGTCATACCAATATAGGTGACGGTGCCCGTCTCTTTCTGATCCCCAAAGGAAAGAATCATCCTCCAGGAATTCCAATGTTGGACTGTCCGTATCAATCCACTTATCATCTGTTTCTGTAAATAATTTTTGAACAGCACCGGTTTTTGTATTAACTTTTAAAACATCAGAAGCGTTTTGTATTCTTTCTGAAGTAATCAAAACCATTTCGTCAGGTTTTGCTGTCTGAAATACATTGGGGATATAATAATTCTTGAAGGATCCAAGATTTAGGGGCATTGTTTTTCCTGAATCAAGACGGTATAATTGAGCTGATACAACAGAATTCTTTTCTCCGGCTTTTGGATATTTATAACGCATTTCTGTCGGATAAAGAGTTTTACCATAAATAGGAATATAAATTTCCGGAACCTGGCTTTCATCTGATTTTATGAAAACAATGGCATCCGAATTTTTGGTCCATTCATACTGTCTTGCATGTCCGAATTCTTCTTCATATACCCAGTCAGCAAGTCCATTGATAATTGAGTTTTTCTTTCCGTCCGTCGTTATCTGAGTGATTTTTCCGGAATTCAGATCCTGAAAAAACAGGTTATTGTCTGCAATAAATGCCAGTTTAGATGCATCCGGTGAAAACCTGGGCTCCTGAACGGGTTTCCCTTCATTAACAGAAATGATTTTCCCTGATTTAAGGTCTTTAACTTCAAATTTCCCTAAAAACGAATGTCTATAAATAGGCTGTCTTTCTTTAAGCAAAAGAATTTTGGATTCATCATCGGAAAACTCATAGCTTTCAAACTGCCCGTCTACTATATTACCTTCTTTTTGAGAATTTTTATAAGAATATTTTGCGATACCGCCTTGCTCAATAACCAAGTAGTTTTCTCCGTTTTTCATGGAAGTAATTCCGGCAATGCCTTTCCCACGGTAATATCCTGAATATATTTTATCTAATGTGATTTCTTGTGCAGATAGATTTTGAAGAGCTATGGCAACACCAAGACTTAATAGGATTTTTTTCATTTCTAATTTTAAACAGATTCAAAGATAATAATTTTATCAAACGCACAAAAAAGCTTTTTAATATAAGGCTTTGGCAAAAAAATTGAATGTATTATTACAAATCAAGCTAAAATAATAATTATGGAAACGAATGCATTCAATCAGAAATTAAATCGTTACGTTTTGAATGATCAAATAGTGTATACGGGTTTTTCGAGCTTTAAAGATGCTGAAGCATGTGCACAGAAAAAGGGCGGAACTTTAGTGGAAGTAAGCTTTAAAGATGGAAATGATAATCCGCAGATTTCAGATGAAGCAGGGCTTATTGAAAAAAAATTACATTATTATGTATATGCAGGTGATGAATATAAATTTATCCATTCCTCAGATCCGGGATTCAGAAAATACGCAGACGATCTGCAGAAAATAAAAGCTAAGATGCGTCAGGATGCTCCTGACGAAAGATATTTAGCCAATTTTGAAATTGAAAATGCAGAAGATCCGATTATTGTGATCAAAAATGATCGTTTGGAATCGGTTACTTCAAGAGAGCGTTCAAAATATTTGAAACACGCTGAAGTTTATGAAATAGGGGTATCCCTGCCAAAATCTTAAAAAAATAGCATCATGAGCAAGACAAAATATTCAGATAAAGCTCAGGAAAAAGTAGGAAAAGTAATGCACGAATTCAAAGAGGGTAAATTAAAATCTTCTTCTGGAAAAAAAGTGACAAGTAAGAAACAAGCTGTTGCAATCGGAATTTCTGAGGCAAGAGAGAAAGGCTTGAAAGTCCCTAAAAAGAAAAAAGACTAACTTAAAATAAAAGCTGCCGGAGAATTCTCCGGCAGCTTTTATTTATAATATTGACCTAAAAATTATAAGGTTCTCAATTTTTTAAATTTCTCAATTCAGCAATTTCACCCTAATAATTATACAGCATGCTATAGTATTCATCAGCCATTCTATCGCTGTTAAACTGATGCTTAACATCATCCATGGCATTGTACTGTATTTTCCTCCAGCTATCTGCATTGTCGTAGTAGGTTGGAAGGATCTGGTTTTCCAGGATTTCATATAACTGGTTTAAATCATAATTATCCTGTTCATAAATGCTCATATTCAGGTAATCTGCTTTTTGAACGACAAAAGAGTTTTGTCCGTGTCTTGCAAATTCAGGAATCCAGCCGTCATCTGTCGAAAGATTTACAGAACCATTCATAGCAGCAGTCATTCCGGAAGTTCCTGAAGCTTCTCTTGGAACCCTGGGATTATTCAGCCATAGGTCCGAACCCTGTTTTAGTGATTTGCTTAAAGAAAGTTCATAACCTGTAAGGACAGCCATGTTTTTATGATTTTTACTTTCTTCTACCAGTGTATTGAATGTAGAAATGGCAGAATAATCCATTGGATAGGGTTTCCCTGCCCAAATTATCTGAACAGGATGTTCAGGATTATTCAATAACTTGTAAAATCTGTCCTTATCGTGCAAAAGCAGATCAGCACGTTTATAACCGGCAAATCTCCTTGCCCAGACTATAGTAAAAATGTTTGGATTGAAAAGATTTCCTGTTTGATCGGCAACGATTTTAAAGAGTCTCTTTTTTAAATATTTTTTACGGTAATCAAATGCCTGATCGTCTCTTTCATCTTTGGAGTTGTAGAGGCGCTTATCTGCCCAGTATTTAAATTCCTGTGCATTGGTGATTGATTTGATTTCGCAAATTCCGGGATATTTACTCCACATTGCTCTGGAAACCACACCGTGAAGTTGTGAAACACCATTGGCAACTTTAGCCATTTTTAATGCACAAAGAGAATGATTGAAACGTTCATCATCTACTCCTTCTATGCTTTTGGCTTCTTCCATACTAAAGCCTGAAAAATAAGACATGTCATAACATAATTTCAGATTATGTTTTTCATTTCCCGCTTCTTCAGGAGTGTGCGTTGTGAAAACAAGTTTCTCTTTTACTTTGCTTAAATCTCCATTGTATTTTCTTAATAAATAAAATGCAGCGGGTAGGGCATGTGCTTCATTCAGATGATAAATATCTCTTTCCAGATTCATTTCGTCCAGTAATTGGGCACCTCCTTTTCCCAATAAAATATATTGAGCCAGCTTTGTCGATTCATTGGCATCATATAGTTTATGACAGATTGTTTTTGAAACGTGGTCATTTTCCGGTACATCTGTTGATAGAAAAAACATAGGGGCGGTATGGAAAATTTCAGGATCCAGATACCATACTTTCACCCAAACAGGAGCGCTGTGGATTTCAATTTGGAATTTTATTCCGGTATCTTCCAAAAAACTATACATTTTTTTTGTCCATACCGGCTGTAGTGTCTGATCGTGGTTTCTTGCCTGATCATAGTATCCGAATTTCCAGAGTATTCCTATTCCTATAAAATCCTGCTTTAAATTATAGGCGCTTCTCATGTGTGAACCGGCTAAAAAGCCAAGTCCTCCGGAATATATTTTTAAAACCTGTTCAATGGCAAATTCCATTGAAAAATAGGCAACTTTTTTTGAATATTGGGGATTGGTATTAAAAGGTATTTTAAAGTTTTTAAAATCCATGTATCACAATTTTGTATTTAAAAGCCAAAGGTATTGAATATGAAAGTAAACTATACATTAATTATTTGACAATTTATTTTTAAAAATATCTGTTGAATAGTTTTTTTGCTTACCTTTAAGTGTAATTTTTTGATAATCAAAAACTTCTCAGATGAAACTTTAGGTTCCATGTTTTATTAACCATTAATAAAAAGGCAGTCATGAAAAAGGTGTTTTCCGATGAAGATTTAATCAAGAATCTAAGCTTATATTACCTGAATCGACATTTGAAAAAAAAGCCGATAGAAAAGTATCATCGTAAAATAGACGAATCTCAGCTTCATGACCGCGAAAAGTATAAGAAAAAATCAGAAATTTTACTGTTAAATTCTTTTATGCATCATTTTCCTGATGTTAAATTTGAAAACCTTACCTGTGAAAGTCCCGACTTTATCGCTAATTTAAATGATAAAAAAATTGGAATAGAACTCACTGAGGTTATCAATCATTTGGAAATGAAGAAGATAGAAAGTAATCTTAACAAGATTTTCCGTCAGGCTGAAATATTATTAGAACAAGAAGACACTACGAAATATCGTGGTGTTTATTTTTTAGAATTTCATTCGGATTTCAGGTTTGATAATCCCGAGGAACAGCAGGAAAGTATTCTTGCCATCTGTAAGAGCATAAAGAAAAACAAACCGGTAGGCTGCGTTAAAAAAATCAGGAAGTCTTTTCATCGTAGAAATGTATTTATTACACATGAATACAGTATGAATTTATTTGATGAATTATGCTCGGATAAAATACTTGAACTGATTGAGAAAAAGAATGAAAAATTTCCTTATTACGACACTTCAGTAGACGAATGCTGGCTTGTGATCGTTTCAGATATGAATTCTATTGCATCGCGATATACCTTTATTCAGGATAAAGAACATCTGAATGAAGTCAAAAGTCCTTTTCACAAAATTTTCCATCTTGAGAATTTATGTGGGAATTTGACAAGTATAAAATAATTCTTTAATAGATGTGTTTTTGTTTAATAATTACATATTTTTAATATGTATTGTTAATGATTTTTGCTATTTTATGAATTTTAATGAAATAATAAGTATATTTGATATATGTGTTGTGTATTGATTTAATTATTGATTAATTTCTAACAAAAGCATGTATTCATGAGGAAAAATTTACTTATTATTTTTTTATTGATCTCACAAATCCTCTTTTCCCAGGCAGATTGTTCATCTGCATTATCGGTTTGTGGAAATTCAAGCATTACATATTCTCCCACAGGAATTGGAGCTGTAAATGAAAATTTAGGAGGGTGCTTAATAACAGGCGAGCACAATTCAATTTGGTATAAACTTACTATTGCCACTGGCGGAACGCTTACTTTTGATTTGGTGCCCAATGATCCGGATGCGGATTATGATTGGGCTATTTATGGTCCTAATGTAGCTTGCGGAAGTTTAGGATCTCCTATACGCTGTAATGCTGCAACTGTGATTGGTGTAGGTCCGTCTACAGGATTAAATATGACAAGTACGATTGTAGACGCTCCCGGAGGATCACTGACTCCTTATTGTAAATATTTAGATGTTTTGCCAGGTCAGACTTATTATTTATATATAGATAACTGGGTGGGTGCTGCCAGTACTACAATGGCTCCGTTTTCTTTGACATGGGGAGGTACTGCTGCTTTGGCGTCTCCTTTCACTGATCCTGCGATACAGCCACATCCATTTGTCCCACCGGGGGTTCCTGCGGCTAATCCTGCTGACCCACGCGAAGTTATTATATGTAATAGTCCGGCTGTTTTTGATTTCAGTACTTTGACGGCAGGCATTCTTAATGCGAACCCTAATTTCCAGATAACGTACCATACTTCACAAAATGATGCCCTTTCCGGTGCAAGCCCGATTTTAACTCCTATTACCGTTAATACAACAACAACTTATTATTTCAGTATACATTATCAGGATCCTGCAAATCCCAACAATCCAATCAATTCATGCAGGCAGGTGGGTGCCTTTAAATTTAAGCTGGGAAATATAACAGGGAATAACGTTTCTTTATTTGCCTGTAACAATAATAATGCGGGTACGGCAACATTTGATCTTACAACCGCTGCTGTTTTTGGTGATCCTACAGCAGTTAAAAAATATTATCCGTCTTTAAACGATCTTAATGCAGGTACTAATGAAATTCTGAATCCTTCTGCATATGTATCTGCCGAAGCAACAGTATATGTAAAAATAATTTCCCAGCTGGGATGTATTGGAACAGGAATGATTTATCTTAAGTTTTATCCTGTGGTGGTTGTAAATGATGCTATTTTGAGATCATGTTTCATTGAAGGTGCCTCCTCTACAGCGTCTTTTAATCTTACCGCCGCATCGGTTACTACACAGGCACCCGTAACCAAGAAATATTATCCTTCACTTACTGACGCGGTGAATGGAACAAATGAAATCGCAACACCGTCTGCGTACATCGCTTCTAATGGTGTGGCATACATAAAAGTATTCAATTCAAATAATTGTTTTGCCGTCGCGAAAGTTACTCTAGCTGTGCTGCCGCCGGTAAAATCGGCAGTCCTTACTGATAAAACCATCTGTATGGAGGATACTACGACATTGGATGCCGGTCCCGGTTTCGATTCATACCTCTGGAGTACAGGAGCTACAACCCAGGCGATCACAAATGTAAGCGTAGGGACTTATTGGGTAAAACTAAAAACTGGAGAATGCATCACAACTCAGGAGGTAAAAGTGTATGCAAGTGAGCAGCCTGTAATATCCAATATTGATATTTCGACTAACACTATTACAGTTGCGGTTAACGGAGGAACACCTCCTTATCAATATTCATTAGATAATATCAACTGGCAGACTTCTAATGTATTTAGCAATGTACCGAGAGGAGATAGCCAGGTTTATGTAAAGGATTCTTATGACTGTGATCCAATTGATATTACAGTGTTGGTACCGAACCTGATCAATGTAATTACACCGAATAATGATGGAATTAATGATGTAATTGATTATTCAGCGCTGGCTAACAAACAAAATTTAATATTGAGTATCTTCGACAGGTATGGTAATAAGGTTCACCAGGCCGACAAAACAAATGGATATAAATGGGATGGTACTACTAATGGCAGTAAAAAGGTTCCGACAGGAACGTATTGGTACTCTGTGACCTGGAACGAAAATGATAAGAAAAATACACCGGTTAAATTCTCAAGCTGGATACTGGTGAAAAACAGGGATTAATATTTGATAATCATAAAAAAAACCATCCTAAAAAGATGGTTTTTTCTTTCAATATTTTTAAATTTAATGAATGAAAGAATTATTTATCAAACGATTCAGTTATTATAAATCTCTTGGAGACAGGGTTTTTGAACAACTGTCAGAAGAGCAGCTATTCTGGCAGTTTAATAACGAGAGCAATTCTATTGCAGTAATTGTAAAGCATGTTGCAGGAAATATGATTTCACGATGGACGAATTTTTTAACAGAAGATGGGGAAAAGGAATATAGAAACCGCGATGAAGAATTTGTCAATACATTCAAAACAAAGGAGGAGGTTATCAATTTCTGGGAAAAAGGCTGGAGTTGTTTATTGAATGCATTAGATCAGATCACTGATGAAAACCTGTATGCTACGATTTATATTAGAGGAGAAGGGCACACGGTTTTAGATGCTGTTTTTCGTCAGCTGGCCCATTATCCCTATCATATCGGGCAGATCGTTTATATTGCTAAAATGATAAAAAATGATGATTGGAAAACGCTTTCGATTCCAAGAAATAAATCTCAGGAGTTCAACATGGAAATGAAAAATAAATGGAATGATACTGAATTTAAAGGTAATTCCTCACCTGTTTGTTTTGAAAATAATCCGGAAGTCAGAGACGATTACAAACAATAGACCGAATCAATTTAGAGTCTTTATTTAAATTACTATCTTTGCACTCATAAAATTCAGGACTGATAAAAATGTCAAATTTTCATAAAACCGCCGCATTTCATACCCTAGGCTGCAAATTAAATTTTGCGGAAACATCTACTATTGCTCGTCAATTAACAGATGCCGGATATGATAAGGTAGGTTTTGATGATAAGGCTGATGTTTATGTGATCAATACCTGTTCCGTTACTGAAAATGCAGATCGTGAGTGTAAACTTCATGTAAAAAGAGCAATGAAAGCGAATCCAGAAGGACTGGTTGTTATTGTTGGTTGCTATGCTCAGCTCAAGCCTGAAGAAATTTCACAGATTAATGGAGTTGATTTGGTATTAGGAGCCAAAGAAAAGTTCAATATCCTGAGTTATCTTGACGATTTAGAAAAATCTGAAAGTGAGGGAATTGTTCATTCCTGTGAGATTGAAGAAACCGACTTTTTTATAGGAAGCTACTCAATCGGTGACAGAACAAGAGCCTTTTTGAAAGTTCAGGACGGTTGCGATTATAAATGTACCTATTGTACCATTCCTTTAGCAAGAGGGATTTCAAGATCAGATACGATCGATAGTGTTCTTAATAATGCTAAAGAAATTGCAGCAAAAGATATCAAAGAAATTGTCCTTACCGGAGTGAATATTGGAGATTATGGAAAAGGTGAATTCGGGAATAAAAGACATGAGCATACTTTTCTGGATCTGATTTCTGAGCTTGATCAGGTAGATGGGATCGAGAGAATACGTATTTCGTCTATTGAACCTAATCTTCTGAAGGATGAGAGCATTGAACTGGTTTCCAGAAGCAGGAGCTTTGTTCCTCATTTTCATATTCCTTTACAATCCGGATGCGATGATCTGTTGAAAAAAATGAAGCGACGTTATTTAACAAAGCTTTACCGGGATAGGGTGAATAAAATTCGTGAAGTTATGCCTCATGCGGCTATTGGTGTTGATGTGATTGTTGGATTTCCTGGAGAAACTGAAGAAAAGTTCATGGAAACCTATAACTTCCTTAATGATCTTCCCATCAGTTATCTTCATGTTTTCACTTATTCTGAAAGAGAAAATACCGAAGCAGCAGATATGGAAGGGGTTGTTCCCATCCCTGAAAGAAAAAAACGCAACAAAATGTTGCGGATCCTTTCGGAAAAGAAAAAAATGTCATTTTATCAAACTCAGCTAGGAAAAACACTTCCGGTCCTTTGGGAGCATGAAAATAAAGATGGCAAGATGTATGGTTTCACTGAAAACTACGTAAGAGTCCAAAAAGATTTTGACCAGGCATCGATTAACCAGATTGAATTTTTAAAACTTGAAAAAATAGAAGCTGACGGTACGGTTTCAGTACTTAATTCTTTTGAGAGCTTTTTAGAAAAGGTATAGCCTTTTTATCTCCTTTCTTATTCATATTATTACAGACTTTTCATCATTATTGATGAAAATAGAAAGCAAATTGCCATTACCCAAATTCAGAGAGATTTTCTTACCTTATAGATTCCGAAAGTGCATAGGACGGCACGATTTTGCTGATTTGTCTTAAGATATAAATTTCATGCTTCTGTTGAAAACTGAAAAAAACAAAAAATACAATAAATTGAACCGTTTTTAATGGAGCTGAATGCGGGAAAGTATTCTGTATTTTTTTAACTTTGATAAAATTCAAAAACGATATGAGAGATAAATTTTTGCTTTGGGGCGCTATAATTTTAGTTGTAGCCTGGGCTATCGCTTTCTTGATAAAAGCGGATTGGTGGATTCCTATTTTACTTACTATTATTTATGCTGTTGGAGTTTATAATGTTACACAATCAAAGCATGCAATTTTAAGAAACTTTCCTGTTTTAGGATATTTCAGATACTTTTTTGAAAGCATTTCTCCTGAGATGCAACAATATTTTATTGAGAGGGAAACAGATGGGAAGCCTTTTCCCAGAAATCAGCGTTCAGCTGTTTACCGGCGTGCAAAAAACCTTAGCGACACCGTGGCATTCGGAACACAACTGGAGGTTAATCACAGAAAATATGAAGGGATTAAGCATTCTATATATGCTAAATCGCCATCCGAAGAATTACCAAGAGTATGGGTAGGAGGGGAACAGTGTACACAACCTTACCATGCGTCGTTATTTAATATTTCAGCGATGAGTTTTGGAGCATTAAGTGACAGGGCACAGATTTCACTGAACAGGGGTGCGAAAAAAGGTAATTTTTATCATAATACAGGGGAAGGAGGTATTTCCCCACATCACCTGGAAGGAGGTGATTTATGCTGGCAAATAGGGACAGGATATTTTGGATGCCGGGATGAAGAAGGAAAGTTTAATCCGGATCTCTTTATAAAGTATTCTACATTGCCTAATGTGAAAATGATTGAGATTAAATTATCTCAGGGGGCAAAGCCGGGACATGGGGGAGTTTTGCCGGGAGTAAAAAATACACCTGAAATTGCAAAGATTCGTCACGTAACACCTGGAGTAACCGTGATTTCGCCACCATCGCACTCTGCTTTTTCCAATGCAGCAGGTTTATTGAGATTTGTACAGCAACTAAGAGAACTTTCCGGAGGAAAGCCTGTAGGATTTAAGCTTTGTATAGGAGATACAAAAGAATTTGAAGACATCTGTGTTCAGATGAATGTTTTAAAAATATACCCGGACTTTATTACGATAGATGGAGCCGAAGGAGGTACGGGTGCAGCACCACCGGAATTTTCAGATGGTGTAGGAATGCCTTTGGAACCGGCGTTGATTTTTGTAAATAAAACACTTAACAATTATAATGTTAGAAAAAAGCTAAGGGTCATTGCCAGTGGTAAAGTACTGACAAGTCTTGATATTTTAAGAGCGGTAGCCATGGGAGCTGACATGTGTAATAATGCCAGAGGATTTATGTTCTCACTGGGATGTATACAGGCGCTCAGATGTAATACAAACAATTGCCCTACAGGTGTTGCTACGCAGGATAAGATGCTGATCAAGGGACTGGATGTTACAGATAAAAGTGAAAGGGTGTACCATTTCCATAAAAATACCCTTCATACATGTAATGAGTTGATTGCTGCAGCAGGACGTAGTTCTTATGAAGAAGTAGATGCATCTATGTTTATGAGGGGAGATGAATTCGATCATCTTGCGGATCTTTATTTTCCGGATATTTTAGGAAATGTAAGACAGAAAACAAGAATGTAGATAAATAAAAAGCGCTTCAGTTATTCTGAAGCGCTTTTTTATTGGATGTTTTACTTTTACTTATTCATTTGCAGGTCTATCTGATGTTCCATACACCTGGAAATTAAATACAAATGTTCTGTTTTGAAGAGAATATCCCGTATAGTTATAATGGGCCTCTCTTCCAAAAGCAGCTCTGGAAGGAACAATAATTACTCCCTGCAGGTTATAAGGAGCCCCATCTGTTAAAGCAGGTGATGCTGCTTTGAAAAACTTCAACCCTTCCTGGAATCCTTCTATTTCATAGTATTTTCTTTGTTTTGCAACATCTGTTGTAGCATCTGTTAATACTTGTTTCTTTACATAATACCACATAGGATCCGAAAGGGGAGATCCGGTTCCATTTACTGTATTGACAAGGTAAGGGGAAACTGAAGATGCTGTAAGCGCTACGGTTCCGTCTGTATTGGTCGCCAGGTAATAATTTGCTCTTACCATCATTCTAAGAACATCGGTAGCGCCTATTGTTTTTGACGGAGAAGGCTGTGCACCTGCTCTTACGATGTACACAACTCCTGAAGAAAGTTTTACAGGATTTAATTCAGCTAACTTCTTCTCATGGTCATCAATGGTATCAGTAGCACTGAAAGCTTTTATATTTCCTTGGGTATCAAGATAGTTGTCGTTCAGAAACTTTTGGATAGCCTGATCATCATAGGTATTTCTTACTGCTACATCATCGGGCTCAACAAATGTTTGTGCCTCATCATCTTTTTTACAAGCAGAAAAACAAAGAGATCCTGCAAGGATATATAAAAATATTTTTTTCATTTCAAAAACTTTAATTACTTTACAAATAATATAACGGCAAAAGTATAAAAAATTATGAGAATAGATAAATTTTTATGGAGCATTCGTTTTTATAAAACGAGAACTGTTGCAACTGAGGAGATTAAGAAGAACAGAGTTTCCATTGGAGATACTGTTGTAAAGTCTTCAAAAGAGGTAAAAGAAGGAGATGTAATAAAAATCCGTAAAAATCAGATTGATTATAAGATTAAAGTAATCCAGATCCCGAAAAGCAGGATAGGAGCTAAACTGGTATCTCTTCATATCAAAGATGTAACAGACAAAGAGCAATACGAATTGCTTAAAATGCGTAAAATGACCCAGGACTATTACAGAAGCAGAGGAGAAGGCAGACCAACTAAAAAGGACAGACGGGACATGGATGGATATGTGGAAAATGATATTGCATCAGATTTTACGGATTGGGACGACTTTTTCGGTGAAAGTGAAGACGACGGAATTGAAGATGAGGTTGAAGAGAAATCATAAATAGAGTTTCTCGATAATTTCATCAACGATAGCTTCAGGTTCTCTGGAGTCTGTAGTCACACTAATCATAGCCTTGCTATAGAATTCATTTCTTTCAAATAAATGCTTAGCAATAAACTCAGGAAGGTTTTCATCAGAAATATTAGCGATTAATGGTCTTTTTTCTTTCTGTTTTGAAAGCCTTTCTGCTAAAGTACTAACGGAAGCTTTCAGAAAAATGCTCTTAGAGTTATTATTAATGATCTCCATATTATTGTAATAAACGGGAGTTCCACCGCCGAGACTTAAAATAAGATTTTCTTCGGTAGCGAGTATTTCTTCCAAAGTTTCTCTTTCCAGCTTTCTAAAGTAGATTTCACCCTTTTTTTCGAAGATTTCCGGAATAGTTAATTTATTTCGTCTGGAAATCTCTTTATCGAGGTCAATTAATTTAAAATTTATTTTTTCGCTTAAAATTTTGGAAATGTGTGATTTGCCACAACCCATGTATCCGACTAGTGAAATTATCATGAAATATTTTTAAACAAATTTGCGAAAAAGTTTTGAGAAATTAAAAAAAGTTATATCTTTGCACCACTTAAAACAAGGGACATTACTTAAATGAAAGTTGTTTAAAATAAGTGGCCGACTCGGTAGCTCAGCTGGTAGAGCAATACACTTTTAATGTATGGGTCCTGGGTTCGAATCCCAGCCGGGTCACTAGCAAAAATATTACTAAATTTTGTAATTTTTTTGCCTGCGTGGTGAAATTGGTAGACACGCCATCTTGAGGGGGTGGTTTCCTAAGGATGTGCTGGTTCGAGTCCAGTCGCAGGCACTGCAAAGAAAAGTAAATTTTAAGTTGCATATTGATTTAAAATTTGTAAATTAGAATTACGACCGACTCGGTAGCTCAGCTGGTAGAGCAATACACTTTTAATGTATGGGTCCTGGGTTCGAATCCCAGCCGGGTCACAAGTTTACTGAAAAGTAAATTTTTTTCATATTAATATTTTGTGATTTGGTGTTCAAAGGCTTCCTTCAGGAGGCCTTTGATTTTTGTATATGAGCAGGTGAACAAAAAAAACTTCGATTAAGGAATCAAAGTTTACATTTTTGTATTGCGAAATTATCAGGAGATTGTGTTAATCCAGATGCATATTGTCAATTAGTCTTACACCGTCTACTACAACAACGATAAAAGCTCTATAGGATTTATCTTTATAAAAGAAGTCTGTTTCTTTTAATGAGTTTTCATCTGCGATCATAAAGTACTCAAGCTTCATACCGTGCTGATGATCGAAAATATCAACAACTCTTTCTTTAATTTCAGGAACGGTGATTACTCTGAACCAATCATTGACCTTTTTTAATGTTTCATAAATAATTTTTGAAGCTTCCCTGCGATCTTCATGCAGTCTTTGGTTTCTTGAACTTAAAGCGAGCCCGTTATCTGCCCTATAAATAGGAACACCTGTAATTTTTATAGGAAGATGCTTTTTCTCAACCAATTTTTTAATAATAGCAAGCTGCTGGAAATCTTTTTCTCCAAAATAAGCATTGTCAGGTTGTATTTGCCTGAAAAGTTCTTCTACTACCGTTCCTACACCATCAAAATGGCCAGGTCTGGACTTTCCTTCCATTTCATTTTCCAGGCCGTCAAAATCATAATGATGACTTTCAGCTTTTTCAGGGTAGATATCTGTAATTTCAGGAATATAAACGGCGTCAACTAATCCGGAATTTTCTAAAATAAGTATATCACGGTTCACATCCCGTGGATATTTTGCAAGATCATCAGGGTTATTGAATTGAGTAGGATTAACAAAAATTGAAGAAATCACAAGATCATTTTCATTCCTTGCTACATCATAAAGAGAAAGATGCCCATTGTGAAGAGCTCCCATTGTAGGTGCAAATCCTATTCTTTTTCCCATTTCTTTCTGTCTTTCAATGAAATCCTGAAGTGTTTTTTTATTTTTTAAAACTTCCATAATTAATTTTAATAGCAATTCAAAAATACTAAAATATCAGATAATAAACTGCGTTTTTGATAATTTGAAAAAGGTAATTTTCGTAAAAAAATGTTAATTAAAATAATGTTGGATGTTTTTTTGTAATTTTGCACATTAAAGCATTTTTACAAAAAATTAGATAGAAATTTATGCCGAATCAAAAAATACTGTACATTACTACAGAAATGTATCCATATCAGGAAGATACAAACATGGCTACTGTGGTAAACAAAATGGCGCTTAAAATGCACAATGAAGGCAATGATGTAAGAGTTTTTATGCCAAGATTTGGACAAATAAGTGAAAGGAAATTCCAACTCCATGAAGTTATCCGTCTCTCAGGAATGAACATTATCATTAATGACCTGGACCAACCTCTAATCATTAAAGTGGCATCTCTTCCGGGGGAAAGACTTCAGGTCTATTTTATAGATAATGAAGAATACTTCAAAAGAAAACAATATTACTATGAAGATGACGGTAGTCCTTTTGAAGACAATGATGAAAGAGCAATATTTTTTGCAAGAGGAGTAATTGAGACTATTAAAAAGCTGAACTGGGTTCCCGATATCATTCATTTGAATGGTTGGATGGCTTCTTTTGTTCCTATTTATCTTAAAACTTACTACAAATCCGATACGTATTTTAAAGACGCTAAGATTGTGCTTTCATTATATAATGAAAAAGATGCACCTCTTAACGATAAAATCGGAGAAAAACTAGAATTCGATAATATTTCGGGACTAAAAGCGTTAGATAAACCAAGCTTTCAAAGTTTTGTCATTGAAAGCATGAATTATGTAGACGGGGTTGTAAAAGGAGATGAATTCCTGGATGGAGACCTGGATAAGGCATTCAATGAAACATCTACAACCAAATCGGAATATCTTGATGTAGATTCCATAAACAAACTTTATTAAAAAGACATTTAATGACTCGTACTATTAAAAGAACTTTTGCCATACTTTCTCTGGCAATTTTCGGCAGTGTGTTACTTTATAATTGTGAACCGGATCCGGATTCTTTGGGAGAACAATTATTTTTAGATGGGGCAGCTCAGGGAAATGAAAAGGCTTATGAAGTAATTGCTTTCAATATTGATAATAAAGATACAATCAAAAGTGATGCTACTCAATTAGGGTCAGCTGTTCTAGGTGCTTTTCAAGAAGGGCAATTTGGAATGCAGAAAGCATCTTATGTTACACAGTTAAGATTATCTACTTATAATCCAGATTTTGGAACTAACGCTAAGGTAGATTCAGTGGTTTTGGTTATTAAACCAACTTATGCATCAGATTCGCTTACAACAACTACAGACGAAAATTATGTCTATCCGGATGGTAATGTACCTGCGAAAAAAGAAGTAAAAACATATCCTATTAATAAATATGGTAAAGCTAAAGCAACATTTCATATCAATGTAAATGAAGTTACCGATTTCCTAGGAGCAGCGACTGACAGTGTTAAATCAAATGCTAATTTTGCTTACAATGCAACTGTATTAGGAACAAAAGAATTTAAAGGGACAATTAATACAGTCGCTATAACTAAAGATTCTGATAATAGTTCATTATTTACTACTACAACACCAGGTATAAGAATTTCATTGAACAAAGATCTGTTCCAGGAAAAAATTATTGATAAGAAGGGTAAGCCTGAACTCGCTGATGCTTCCAACTTTATCAGACATTTTAAAGGACTTAGGATTTCAGTTCAGGAAAATGACGGATATTTATTCCAGTTTTCTCCCAATGATATGGAGCTGATCATGTATTATAAAAATGATAAAGTAGAAAATGGAACTAATACCCGACCACAATCAACATATGCATTTGCTTTAGGAGCGGGTAATTCTCATATTGGACAATATGAGTATGATAGAACGGGTTCTGGAGCATCTACAGGAGTGATAGGAAATAGAGTGACTGGAGATAAAAAATTGTATGCACAGGGAATGGGTGGCCCATCTATTGGAATTAAGATTCCAAAAGAGACTGTTGATAGTCTTAAAACTTTATATCAACAAAATAAAGCTGCTATTATAAGTGCTAAAATCAGAATATATACGGACAAGGCAACATGGAATAACAGCTATAAAAAACCGACTGCATTAACCTTTTTGCAGAAAGATAGAAATAAGGATAAACCTTTAATTACAACTACTGGTTTTACTAGTGATGTACTAACTCTTGCAGGCTCTCCTAATTATACAATTTATAAAACCTTTGATTTAGATAAGAATCCTGATCCTGGTTATTATGATTTTATTGTTACGAAATCAGTAAAAGATTTAGTAGAAGGAAAAGTAGATAATTATGCATCAAACAATACCTATAAATATTATAGAATTGATATTGGAGCGTTCTTATCCAATTCAGATAATACAGGGTTAGCAGGAGCTAGATTTACATCAAGATCTTATGCTAGGGAAAGAGCCGTTTTTGTAGGATCTGATAAGACAAATGCTCAAAGAGCGAGGTTAAAAGTTACTTACGCGACAAAATAAACTTAAAACATACACCAAATAAAATAAATTATGTGCGGAATAGTTGGATATACAGGCTTTCAGGATGCCTATGATGTAGTTATTAATGGTCTTAGAAGACTAGAATACAGGGGATACGACAGTGCGGGAATTGTTTTGGAAAATGCAAACAATTCATTTGAAGTTGAAAAAACAAAAGGAAAGGTAGACGATCTTGTTAATATTTCAGCTCAATTAAAAGGTACTGCGAAAATTGGGATGGGACACACACGTTGGGCAACTCATGGGGTTCCAAGTGATAGAAACTCTCACCCGCATTTATCTAATAATAATAAAATTGCAATCATTCATAATGGAATCATTGAAAACTATGATACCATTAAAAAAATGCTTGCTGATAAAGGATTTACTTTCAAGTCTGAAACAGATACTGAAGTTTTAGTGAATCTTATCCAGTATTTTATGGATATAAATGTAGCAACAGATTTTCCAACTGCGGTAAGATATGCACTTAATGAGGTATACGGAGCTTATGCTATTACTGTAATGCACGAGGATTATCCTGGCGTCTTGGTAGTAGGAAGATTAGGTTCTCCTTTAGCAATTGGTATTGGAGATAAAGAATATTTTATTGCATCTGATGCCTCGCCTTTTGTAGAGTTTACAAAAGAAGCAATCTATCTTGAAGAAGGACATATGGCTACAATTTCTTTGGAAGGAGGAGTGGATATCAGAACAATCAATGAAAACTCAAGAATAGAGCCGGAAATCCAGCAGTTGAAATTAAGCCTGGAGCAGATCGAGAAAGGTGGATATGAACACTTCATGCTTAAAGAGATTTTTGAGCAACCGAAATCGATCCACGATACAATGAGAGGTAGATTACTTGTGGATGAAGGAATCATCAAGATGGCGGGAATCTGGGATCATGTTGAGAAATTCAAAAATGCCAACAGAATTATCATCATAGCTTGTGGTACTTCATGGCATGCAGGTTTAATTGGTGAATATCTTATAGAAGAATATGCAAGAATCCCTGTTGAAGTGGAATATGCATCAGAATTCAGATACAGAAACCCGATTATTACAGATAAAGATGTTGTAATTGCGATTTCCCAATCGGGAGAAACTGCCGATACAATGGCGGCTTTAAAACTGGCAAAAGAAAAAGGAGCATTTATATATGGTATATGTAATGTAGTGGATTCATCTATTGCAAGAATTACGGATGCCGGTTCTTATACACATGCCGGACCAGAGATCGGAGTAGCTTCTACAAAGGCGTTTACTGCCCAGCTTACGATCCTTACACTTATTGCATTCAAGCTAGGAAAGCATAATGGAAACCTTGGTAATGCTGAATTCATGAGTCTCATTTCAGAGCTTGATGCAATTCCTAAGAAAATTGAAGAAGTTTTGAGTTCAACACATGAATTGACTCAGAGTATTGCTAAAGATTTCGTAGGGGTTCATAACTTCTTGTATTTAGGTAGAGGCTATAATTATCCAGCGGCTTTAGAGGGAGCTCTTAAATTGAAAGAAATCTCTTATATCCATGCAGAAGGGTATCCTGCAGCGGAGATGAAGCACGGACCTATTGCTTTGATCGATGAGAATATGCCAATCGTTATTATTGCGCCTAAAAAAGGACACTATGATAAGATCGTAAGTAATGTTCAGGAAATTAAAGCAAGAAAAGGAAAGGTGATTGCTGTTGTTAATAAAGGGGATCAGCAGGTAAGCGAAATGGCAGACTACGTTATCGAAATTCCTGAAACTTCAGAATGCTTCTCTCCAATAGTTGCATCTGTGCCTTTACAGCTGCTTGCTTACTATATTGCAGTATATAGAGGAGCCAATGTAGATCAGCCCAGAAACCTTGCTAAGTCGGTAACTGTAGAATAAAAATACTAGGAAATAAAATAAATTTAGATTTCTCGCGTTATTTCAAAAAAAATCTTAAAAGTTTCTTAAAAAAATTATATATTTACGGCTTAATTATAAAAATTAACATGAAAAGGATATTTCTTTTATTATTGTCTGCGTCGGTAGCGTCGGTATCTTGTTCAGGTGGTGGTAGCTCTTCTGTAGGGAAGCCAGGAACAAAAGGAGAGTTGATACCAAGAGAAAAAACTAAATCATTTGTTGCTGAAAGACCATACGGTATGGTTGCAATTCCTGCAGGATCTTTTATCGCAGGTTTAGCTGATCAGGATATCACTCATACTCCTGAGAAATCAGCACTGAAAACAGTAACTGTGTCCTCATTCTTTATGGATGAAGCAGAAACTACTAATGCAGAATACAGAGTATTCATTAACTACGTAAGAGACTCTATTGCCAGAACTCTACTTGCTGAAGCTGCCGGAGAAGGTGGTGAAGGTGGAGGAAGAGGTGCCAGCATCGGAGATTATGCATACCTTGCTAAGAAAGAAGAAAACCTAACTCCGTATCAGGAATATTTAGAAGGACAAGGAGGAAGAGAAGATGGAGGATATGATGCAAGTAAAAGACTGGATTGGAAAATCCCATTGCATTGGAATACTTCAAAATATCCTGATGTAGAATATGCGGAAGTTCTTGAGTCTTTATATTTACCAGCTTCTGCCAGAATTGGTAATGAAAGAATCCTTGATGTTAGTAAATTAAAATATAATTACCAGTGGGGAGATATGGATGCTGCTCTTGCTGACAATGAAAGAGGGGTAAACTACCTTAAAAGCAAAAGTATAGCAATCTATCCGGACACAACTGTTTGGGTAAAAGATTTCCACTTCGCCTATAACGAGCCATTATTTGAACAATATTTTTGGCATAAAGCTTATAAAGATTATCCTGTTGTTGGGGTAACCTGGGATCAGGCAAGAGCATATTGTAATTTCAGATCTAAATTGAAAACGGATTACAATGAAAGCTTAAAAAGAAAAAAACAGAGACCATTACAATTCCGTTTACCTACAGAGATCGAATGGGAATATGCTGCAAGAGGAGGTATGCAGAATGCTACTTATCCTTGGGGAGGTCCATATTTGATGGATGACAGAGGATGCTACCTGGCTAACTTTAAGCCTAAGCGTGGTAATTACATGGAAGACGATAAAAAAGGTACTTATACATATACAGCTCCAGTAAAGAAATTTAAGAAAAATGGATTTGGGTTATTTGATATGGCTGGAAACGTTTCTGAATGGACAGAATCTTCTTACAACAATTCTTCATACGGATTTTCTTCAACTCTAAACCCTTCTACTAAAGATAAATCAGATTCTAAGAAATCTGTAAGAGGAGGTTCTTGGAAAGATATAGGCGCAATGCTTATGACTGGTGCAAGAGATTGGGAAAGAAAAGATTCTGCAAGAAGTTATATTGGATTCAGAACTGTACAGGATATTCCTGAAGCTGCTGTTAAGCCAAGAAGGGTTAACAGATAATCAGATACATAATTATTTTTCAATACAATTTATTTTTAATCATTAAAAAAAACTAACTTATATGTTTAAGACTAAAGATGCTTGGATGAATTTCTTTTATTCATTCGGTGCTGCAATTGTAATCCTTGGAGCTTGGCTTAAGATTACTCACATTAACTTGGGACCAATCAGTGGTAACGTTGCTCTTACAGTAGGACTTATTACTGAAGCAATCATCTTCATTATTTTCGCTTTCGACCCTCCAAAATCAGAAGAGTCTTATGCCTGGGAAAATGTTTATCCTGAATTGTTAGATAAACATGCTAACCCGAACCCTTTACATTCTAATGTTTCTTCAAGAAATAATGCAGCTGCTCAATTTGCAGAATTAGAGAACTCTCTTTCTACAAAATTGGATAAAATGTTACAGGATGCTAAATTAGATGTTCAATTGTTTGAAAGATTAAGAACAGGAATTGATAAATTTTCAAATTCAGTGGATCAGATCAATCAGACGGTAGATGTTTCTGCTTCTACTCACAAATATAATGATCAGTTAAACATTGCCGCTCAGCATATGGAAAGCATGAACGCTTTATACGCGATGCAGTTGGAGAATGGTAAAAGACAATCTGAATTTGCCAATAAATATGTGGCAGATATGCAGAAGTCTGCTGAGCATTCAGAAAAATTCAACCAGGAGTTACAAGGTTTAACATCAAACTTAAATAATTTAAACAGAGTTTATGGTGGTATGTTAACTGCTATGAAGTCTTAATTTCCAAACCATTTCTAAATTTAATTTTTAATCCAAACAAAGAAAAAGAATGGCACAAGGAAAACAGACTCCACGTCAGAAGATGATCAACCTAATGTATTTGGTGTTCATCGCTATGATGGCCCTAAATATTGATGCGGAAATCATCAGATCTTATTATGATTCGACTAAAGCTCTTAATGAAACAAGAACTTTAACAGAAAGAAAGAATGAGAAAATTTTTGAAAAAACTCTAGAATTAAAGGCACAGCAAGTGCCGGATACTTATGCTACTCCATGGGAACAGTATAAGGTTTTAAAAGCTAAAATTAATGCCTTAGTAGAAAGTGCTGAAACAATTAAAACTAAATTAAAAACTGAATCAGAATTCTCTGATAAAGTGGATGTAAGTGAGAATTTTGCAGCTCTTAATAATAACGAAGCAACTACGCATTATTTTTTTGCTGACGGAGATGAAAATAGCCCTTCTAAAGGAGCATTGGAATTGAAGTCCAAAATTGATGAAGTAAGAAATTATATTGTAGCAACTTTCGGAAAAAACAATCAGTTAAATGATTTGATTGAAAGAGCCAATAAATCTTTAATTGCTGAATACCCTAAAGGAAAATCTCCAAACGAGAAAACATGGTTTCAGAATAAGTTTTATCATCAGCCTTTAATTGCAGCAATTTCTAACCTGGAAATTATCCAGAATGATGCGAGAAACGTACAGTCTGATGCATTGGCCTTATTACTTCAAGAGAAAGTAGATGCTAGTATTAAATTCAGCAGCTATGAGCCAATTGTTGCAGGACCTGTTGATATTCAGGCTGGAAAACAGGCTGAAGTAAAAGTAATGTTAGGTACTTATTCTAATAGCAATAAGATTAGCATTACGGGAGTAAATAAAGTAGAAAATGGAAAAGGAACAATTTCTATTTCAGGAAATGGTATTGGAGAGCATAAACTAAACGGTACTATTACTTTAACAGATGCTTCCGGTAAACCTCAAAGTTTCCCTTGGACGCATACATATAATGTAATTGCAGGACCAAGAGAAGTAAAACTTGAAAAAGGATTATTACTTTCTCCGGATAAGATGAATGTGTTGTACAGAGGATTAGAAAACCCGGTATCTGGTTCTATCCTGGGTGCTGACAATTCTAAATTATCATTATCTGCTCCTGGTGCTGTAGTAAAAGGTAATGGTCCTGGAAAATGGAATATTATTCCTTCTACGGGTAATACTGTGAAATTAACATTATCTGGAACTGATCCTTATGGTAAAACGGTATCTCAGGTATTTGAATACAGAATTAAGAATGTTCCGGCTCCTCAAGGTCAGATGAGAGGTCAGACAGTATTGAATATTCCTGCTACTTCGATTCCAAATCAGATGGTACAGGCAGCAATACCAGATTTCGATTTCCCTGTTTCATTCACTGTTAATCAATTTATGGTGAAAGTACCTGGTAGAGCAGCATTGCTGATCAAAGGTAATAGTCTTGAAGAGGCTGCCGGATTGGTTAAAAATGTAAGAGCGGGTGATGTAGTGTATGTTTTTGATATTAAAGCGACTGCTACAGGATTAGGAAATCAAACATTGAAGAATATCTCTCCTGTTGTAATCAATGTTCAGTAATTTTAATAAGTTAAAATAATATTATGAAAAAATATATAAGCGCTTTTTTAGTAGTAGTTTCGGGAGTTGCTTTTTCCCAGACTATTCTGAATGCTTCTTCTCCTGAAGAGTTCAGACAAATGAGAGCTGAAAACAAGCAGAAAGTTGGAGATACTATTGTTGATAAAACGGTAAAACCTTTGGAATACGGTTTTGTTGAGGACAAAGATATCTTAAAAAGTATGTTTGTTTGGGAGATTATTGACATGAATGATAAGATTAATCAGCCATTATACTATGATAATCCTGATGGTCTTCTTGCTACTCAAACAAGATCTTTATATCAATTATTGCTGGATGCTGCAATAACAGGTAAAATCCAGGAAGTTTATGATGATGAGAATTTTGTAACTAAATTAACTCCTGAAGGAATTCAGAAAAGATTGGAAAGTGTAAGAGTTTCTGACGCTGCTATTGATATCCTAAACTCTGGAAGACAGCTTACAGAACAGGAGAAAAAAGAGTATACCGATATTTTTAAAACGACGACTGATAAAGTTAAAGTATTAAAAATTATGGGTATGTGGTTTATCGATAGAAGAGATGGGCAGATGAAATACAGACCACTGGGTATTGCAGCAATGGGACCAGATCCTGCTGTACAAGGTAGAACAGGACCAGACGGACAGCCTTTGGCCGGAGCTAATGAGCTTATTGACCTGTTTTGGATTTATTACCCAAGTGCAAGAGAGATATTAGCGAATAACTTCGTGTATAATAGAAAAAACTCTTCTGCTGATCTTTCTTTCGATGATATCATCAATGCTAGAAGATTCTCTTCAATTATCTATAAATCTTCAAGTGGTTTAGGAGATGGTGTAATCAAAGATTATATTCCTAGAAATGCGGACGAGCAGATAGAAGAAAGCGACAGAATTAAAGCACAGATTCTTGACATGGAAAATGATATGTGGAATTATTAATATTTCACTTGATATTTATACAAAACCTGAGTATTTTTACTCAGGTTTTTTTATTATGAAAAATGTAGACTATATTATTGTAGGGGATGGATATGCCGGGCTTTTTTTTGCCCATCAGTTAATACAGAATAATAAATCATTTATTATTTTTTCCGAGAAAAAGAAAAGTGCTTCACAGGTCTCTGCAGGGATTATTAATCCTGTGGTATTAAAGAAATTTACAACGTTCTGGTTAGCTCAGGAACAAATAAATACTCTGAAAAGAACCCTTTTAGAAATTGAATCATATACAGGGAGAAACTATTTGATTGATAAACCTATTCATCGGGTTTTCCATGATGAGAATGAACAAAAGCTTTGGGTTAAGAAGTCTGATCATTTAGAATTACAAAACTTTTTGAATAAGGAGTTTCAAAGTTTGGAAGGAATTAATAATCCTTTTAGTACGGGAATCGTTAATCAATCTGCGAGATTGGATGTCAGTAATTTTTTTAACGATTTTTTCAATTATTTTGAGGACAAAGGAAATCTTATCAATGAGAAGTTTGATTATGATAGTTTAGATGTGTCTGAATCCGAATATAAAGGAATTCGTTTTAAGAATATTGTTTTTTGTGAAGGAATGGGGGTAATGAAAAACCCGTACTTTTCAGACATTGCTGTAATTCCAAACAAAGGGCATCATATTAGGGTCAAATTATCAGAAAAAATTTCAACTGTCGATACCATAAAGAAGAAACATTTTTTATTTCCCATTGATAATGGACTTTATTTTTATGGTGGCACATACGATCGTGAGCAATTGCATCACGAAATTGATGATTCTGCGGTAGACCAGCTGTTAAGAGGGTTATCTGAAGTATATCCTTACGATTTTAAGATACAGGAAGTTAATTTTGGTTTCAGGCCAACTGTGAAGGATAGGAGACCTATTATTGGGAGTCATAGTGAATATTCCAATATGTATGTTTTCAACGGATTGGGGGCGAGGGGAATATTAAACGGATGTTATTTTTCCGGAAGTTTGTATCAGCTTATAGAGAAAGGAATTCCTTTACCTGATGAAGTTGCCCTTAAAAGGTTTACATAATATGTGTGTGTTTTCATTACCTAAGGAAAAAATTAGTATATTCAGGATATGTGAATTCTATAAAAATGAATGAAAATATTCTTGGTATTGTGGCAGGTGTGCTCACTTCTGTATCGATGGTTCCTCAGCTGATAAAAGTTCTTAAAGAAAAGAATGTTGAAGATATTTCATGGATCATGCTTCTGGTTCTTATTTCCGGTTTGTCTTTATGGGTGTGGTATGGATTACTGAAAGATGAACTTCCCATTATTTTATCCAATGCATTTGCTGTCGTGCTGAATGTGGTACTTTTAATCTGTTATATGATTTATAAAAAAAAATAAAAGGCACTTTCTCATGAAAGTGCCTTCTTATCTGTATACATTTTTATTTATTCTTGTAGGGCAAATTTTGCCAAGGGTGCCATTTTAGCTTTATTAAGACTCAGGATTTTGCCACTTACAGAATAATTATCTGCTGCCAATAAAGCCTTGGTAAAACGTTGCTCTATTTCCAGATCATCACAAGCCATCATGGTAGAAATCCCCTGATTGAACTTGATACGCATAATGTCCTGTTTGATTTCAAAAGTACCTCCCAGACCATTACATCCAGCGTTTCCTTCGTACCGCATGTCAGTCATATTCAATTTGAAATAAGGATTATTTTTCGGGTTTTTTAGCTGTATAGGCTGACCGTTAATTTCAATCAGTTTCCAAGTTTTTCCGGTAATATCATTACTGTTCTTATCGGCTGTTTTTGCAGTACAGCATATCGCCAGGATAAGTACAGAAAGTATTAAGACATAGTTGTGTAGTTTTTTCATGGGTGTTGTTTTTAATTAAAGCATCTAATTTTTAGTTTGACAAAACTAATATGATGCCATTTTGCTGGCAGTGGCCCCTTTCTTTTCCTGTTTGTGGTGGAACAAGACCATGTCAACATTTCTTTTTAGAAAAGTTATATTTCCTCTGATATTAGAATACTGATACTCTGGATTGGATGCAGTATAATCTGGCAGATCTTTGTTCTTTTTAAGTTCGTAAGATTTACCATCAAGGTGAATAACAGCCGTATTATCTGTATTATTGATTGCGACTTCTATTTTATCTCCATAATTGTCTGTAAAAACTTCTTTGGTAATATCATCTGTTTCTACAGGTTGAGAGGCGATAACTTCGGGTTCTTCTTTGGCTGAGCTTTTACATGCTGCTACGGAAACTACAGCGAGAACAAGGATAATAATGTGAACTATTTTTTTCATAAGTATTTGTGATTAGGTGTTTCATTGGTTACTTGTTTGTGAACTGTAAAATTACAAAATATTTACGGTGTATTTGTTAATTTTTAATAAATTAATTAAATATTCATATCAATAGTATGGAATGCATCTTTGTTTCGGAAATGGTTATTTTTATTTTTTTTAACGATTGTTTCTGTTTTACGGAATTATTTGTATCGGCAATCTACACTGTATTTCCCATTAGAAATGATGAAAAAACCTGTTGTAATCTCAGGTATCTGGATGCTGGGAATCGAAAGAAAATAAATCAATTCCGATGATTGATATTTGTGAGTGAGTTAAATTTTGTTAATCTGTATAAAAATATTCAAATCTAAGCTTACCTTTGCCACTTCAAAATGAGAAACTATATTGTGTATTTTTTGACGAGTCTATTTCTGCTTTTCATAGTGGAAAGTAAAATCAATGTCAAAACATTACATAACCATCTACCTGTTTCTCATCATTTACCTAAAAAAGCCAATCGTTTAAATCAGACCTACGATAAATTATCGATCCAGCAAATGCCGGATGGTGTTGATAATTCTTCTTTAGAGCTTACAGAAGAAGATTTTCAATGGTCGGATAGTGTTCAGGATGCTATTCTTTTTGTAGGCGTTTTCGGTTTGGTGTATTTCTTCGGACTATTTAATTATAAAAAATTAAAAGCTCGTATTCAAGGATTTGTTTCCAATTATTCCTCTGTAAAAAAGTTTATTCTGATCCGATCTATCAGAATTTAAAATTCATTTTTCAATGTATGATTCTGCTCTGATTACAGAGTGGAGCAGTATGCGTTGTGCTTGTTGGTAGTGGGCATAGCGTTCTCTCTCAATTACCATTTCTATTCTATTAAAACATTAACGATTTATATAATTTCAAAATTATGAAAAGAGCTGCCTCGGGCATTGCGCTAAGCACCCTCTTGTTATTTGTTGGCTGTCACAACAAAAAAGAAGAAAAAGAAGAAGTAACAACCTTTCCGGTTACGTCTCCGGTAAAAATGGACACTGTAATCAACAAAGAATATGTTACGCAGATCCAATCTGTAAAAAATATCGAAGTCCGTGCACAGGAGAAAGGATTTCTTGAAAAGATCTATGTGGACGAAGGTCAGTTTGTTCACGCAGGACAGACTTTATTCCGTATTATGCCTCAATTGTATCAGGCTGAATTAATGAAATCCAAAGCTGAAGTGGAACAGGCCAATATTGAATTAAAAAATGCAAGTACATTAGCCAGTAATAATATTGTTTCAAAGAACGAACGGGCAATGGCAAAAGCTAAGCTTGATGCTGCTAATGCAGAAATGAGACTTGCCCAGATTCATTTATCATTCACCGATATAAAAGCTCCGTTCTCAGGTATTATTAACAGGATTCCATTGAAACTCGGAAGTCTTGTCGATGAAGGAGATCTGTTGACCAGTTTGTCTGATAATACCAATGTTTACACTTATTTTAATGTATCAGAACCCGAATATCTTAATTATCAGACTCATGCCGCAGATAGAGGAAGCAAAGAAGTAACTCTGATTATGGCAAATGGAGATGCGCTTCCTCAAAAAGGAGAGATCCAGACTATAGAAGGGGAATTTGATAATGAAACGGGTAATATAGCCTTCCGGGCAAAGTTTCCTAATCCTGATAAACTTTTGAGAAATGGAGAAACAGGAAAGGTAAGAATGACCTTACCGCTCAGAAATGCTTTAATTATTCCACAAAAGGCTACTTATGAAATTCAGGATCAGAAATACGTATTTGTCGTTGGAAAAAATGGTGTATTAAAATCCCGGAATATAAAAGTGGCTTATGAATTACCTGATCTATATGTTGTGGCTTCAGGCCTGGCAGCAGGAGAGCAGTTTCTTCTAGAAGGCGTTCAGAAAGTGAAGGACGACCAAAAAGTAAAAGTGAAATTCCAGGATCCGCGAAAAGTAATTCAATCATTGAAATTAAAAGCAGAGTAGTGTACTCATAAAATGAAGCTGTATGTTTAAGAAATTCATTCGCAGACCTGTTCTGTCTATCGTAATCTCATTGATTATTGTGTTTATGGGAGTTTTATCACTTGTTAAGCTGCCCATAACACAGTTCCCGTCCATTTCTCCACCTAAAGTAAATATTACTGCGGAATATCCGGGAGCAAACAATGAACTGTTAATTAAATCTGTAGTTATTCCACTGGAAAGAGGACTCAATGGTGTTCCGGGGATGAAGTATATGACTTCTGACGCTGGAAACGACGGAGAAGCCTCCATTCAGGTTGTATTTGATTTGGGAACTGATCCGAACGTTGCAGCAGTAAACGTTCAGAACCGGGTATCTTCAGTGGTTAACAAACTTCCTCCATTGGTTGTCCGAGAGGGGGTGAAGATCACCCGTGAAGAGCCTAACATGTTGATGTATATCAACCTCTATAGTGATGATCCAAAAGCTGACCAGAAGTTTCTGTTTAACTATGCGGACATCAATGTAATGTCTGAATTGAGAAGGGTAAGTGGCGTTGGTTTCGCTGATATCCTGGGAACCCGGGAATATGCGATGCGTGTCTGGCTAAAACCGGACAGATTAACGGCCTACAATATTTCAGCAGACGAAGTAATGGAAGCTTTGAATGAGCAGAGTTTAGAGGCTTCACCGGGGAAAACCGGAGAAAGTTCGGGAAAACGTTCTCAATCATTTGAATATATTCTAAAATATCCCGGTCGTTTTAATAGTGAAAAAGACTATGGAAATATTATCCTTAAGGCAAAGTCAGCCGGGGAGTTTGTAAGACTAAAAGATGTAGCCGATATTGAATTCGGAAGTTCAATGTATGATATTTATTCAACATTGAATGGTAAACCTTCCGCGGCAATTACAGTGAAGCAATCTTACGGATCCAACGCAAGTGATGTTATTAAGAATGTGAAAAACCTGATGGCTGATCTTCAGAAAACTTCTTTCCCTAAAGGAATGCATTATGACATCAGTTATGACGTATCCAGGTTCCTGGATGCTTCGATCGAAAAAGTGGTTCATACCTTATTTGAAGCTTTTATCCTTGTGGCGATTGTGGTGTTTCTTTTCCTTGGTGATTGGCGTTCAACATTGATTCCCGCCTTAGCGGTTCCGGTGTCATTGGTAGGAACATTTGCCGTAATGTCTGCATTTGGGATCACATTGAATATGATTTCACTTTTTGCGCTTGTAATGGCGATCGGTGTAGTTGTGGATGATGCCATTGTGGTTATTGAAGCCGTCCACGCCAAAATGGAAGAAAAAAATCTTTCACCATTAAAAGCAACGGAAGAGGCGATGCATGAGATCAGTGGAGCGATTATAGCAATCACTTTGGTAATGGCGTCTGTATTTATTCCTATTGCATTCATGTCAGGACCTGTAGGTGTTTTCTATCGTCAGTTCTCTATTACGATGGCTTCTGCAATTATACTTTCAGGGGTTGTGGCATTGACACTGACTCCGGCTTTATGTGCTTTAATTTTAAAGAATAATCACGGAAAGGCAAAAAGAAGAACTCCGATTACAATATTCCTGGATAAATTTAATGGGTTATTTACTAAAGGAGCCGGGAAATATGAAAAGTTACTGAATAAGACCGTAACGAAAAAGATGTTTACGCTTCCTTTGTTGTTAGCTTTTTGTTTATGTACATTCTTTTTAAGCAATTCACTTCCATCAGGGTTTATTCCTAGTGAAGACCAGGGGATGATCTATGCTATTATTCAGACTCCTCCGGGATCTACTTTGGAAAGAACAAATCAGATAGCAAAAGAACTTTTAAGAGAATCGGAAGATATTGATGGAGTACAGTCTGTTTCTTCCCTTGCTGGTTATGAAATTCTAACAGAAGGAACGGGATCTAACTCCGGAACCTGTCTTATCAACCTCAAAAGCTGGGAAGATCGTAAGGAATCTGCCGCAGAAATCATTGAGAAACTAGAAGAAAAAGCCAAAAATATTCCGGGTGCCAATATTGAGTTTTTCCAACCGCCTTCTATTCCGGGATATGGTGCTGCCGGAGGTTTTGAGCTTCGTCTCTTAGATAAAGCGGGTAGCGGGGATTACCATAAAATGGAGCAAGTAAGTAATGACTTCGTTAAAGAGTTGAAAAAACGTCCTGAACTTGGATCAGCGTTTACCTTTTATTCGGCAAGTTTCCCGCAATATATGTTGAGAGTTGATAATGACCTGGCGGAGCAAAAAGGAGTGACTATTGCCAATGCAATGGATAATTTATCAACATTGATTGGTTCGAACTATGAAACCAGTTTTATTCGTTTTGACAGACCTTATAAGGTAATCGTTCAGGCAGGGCCGCAATATCGTGCATTACCAACTGATTTATTGAAGCTATATGTTAAAAACGATAAGGAGCAAATGGTTCCATATTCAGATTTCATGAGGCTTGAAAAAGTATATGGATTATCTGAGATTACAAGACATAATATGTATAATTCCTCAGAGGTAAGTGGAACCCCAGCACCGGGATACAGTAGTGGACAGGCAATCAAAGCCATTCAGGAGGTTGCAGATAAGACTCTACCGAGAGGATTTGGAATCGACTGGGCGGGTATCTCCAAAGATGAAGTAAGCCGTGGAAATGAAGCCATATTTATTTTCCTTGTATGTCTTGGATTTGTATATCTTATTCTTTCTGCACAATATGAAAGTTTCATTCTTCCTTTGCCGGTAATTCTTTCTCTTCCTACAGGGATATTTGGAGCATTTTTATGTCTGAAACTTTTAGGGTTGGAAAATAACATCTATGCTCAGGTGGCAATGGTAATGCTTATTGGTCTCTTGGGGAAAAATGCCGTATTGATTGTGGAATTTGCCGTACAGAAAAAGGCAGAAGAAGGAATTTCTGTAGTGAAAGCTGCTATCGAAGGAGCAACAATCCGTTTCCGTCCTATCCTGATGACCTCATTTGCGTTTATTGCTGGATTGATTCCGCTGGTAATGGCAACGGGACCGGGAGCAGTCGGAAACAGAACAATCGGAACTGCAGCAGCAGGAGGAATGCTGATAGGGACCATTTTTGGATTAATGATCATTCCTGGATTATACTATATTTTCGGAACAATCGCTGAAAAGTCCAGGCTGGCAAGATATGAGGAAGAAAATCCTTTAACAGAACAAACTGAACCTTATGAACATGATGGAAAATTTGAAGACTAAATCAATACTTACAGCCATAGCATTATCCCTTGTTTTATCAAGTTGTAAAGCACCTATGGCGACTGTTATAAAAGACGAGGTAAAAGAAAATGTACCTCAGAACTTTGGAGAAAATGATCAGCAGGATGCTAATACCAACAGTGGGACAACTCCATGGAGACAGTTTTTTACTGACCCAAATCTTGTAGTGCTGATTGAAACCGCCCTGAAAAATAATCAGGAGCTGATGATTACCTTACAGGAAATTGAAATCGCAAAAAGCGGAGTTCTTTACAAGAAAGGTAAATTGAGTCCTACAGTAGAGGCAAAACTGGGAGCAGGGTTGAAAAAATCCGGACGTTATACCAGTGAAGGAGCAGGAGATGCAACTACGGAGATTGAACCCGGAAGAGAAATGCCTGATCCACTGGGTAATTTTGAAGGAGGATTAATGGCAAACTGGGAGATTGATATCTGGAAAAAACTTAGAACAGAAAAAGAATCTTCTGTAGCCCATTATCTGTCTACAGTTGAAGGAAAGAATTTTGTTCTTTCCAGCCTTATTGAAGAAGTGGCGGACAATTATTATGAATTGCTTTCACTTGACAACCAGTTGGATATTATTCAGCAGTACATCAAGCTGCAGGATAAGGCGTTGGAGATTTCTAAAATCCAGAAGGAGGCTGCTGCGGCAACAGAACTGGCTGTAAAGAAATTTGAAGCAGAATTGGCTAAGTCCAAGGCAACGGAATATACAATCCGTCAGCAGATCACTGAAAAGGAAAATGAGATTAATGCTCTTTTAGGAAGATTTCCACAGCCGATTGTGAGAACTAAGGAAAGCTTTATGTCTACAATTCCTCAGACCGTTTACACCGGTATTCCATCGCAATTATTAGCCAATCGTCCAGATATCAAACAGGCTGAATTGGAATTAAAATCTGCAAAACTGGATGTGGAAGTTGCGCGAAAAGAATTTTATCCTTCCCTTGAGATCTCTGCAGCGCTTGGACTGGAAGCTTTCAAACCTTCTTATCTGGTAAAAATGCCCGAGTCTATCGCTTATAATCTGGTAGGAGAAGTAGCAGGGCCTCTGATTAATAAAACTGCGATTAAGGCTAATTTCCAGACTGCTGATGCAAAACAGATACAAGCATTGTACGAATATGATAAAACAATTCTCAATGCATATCTGGATGTTGCTAATCTGATGTCGAAAGTTAAGAATATTGATCAGTATTATAAGCTGAAGTCTGAGGAAACCCATGCATTAGACCAATCTATTGATATTGCCAATCAATTGTTCAGAAATTCAAGAGCAGACTATCTTGAAGTATTATTAAATCAAAGAGATGCTTTAGATGCCAAAATGGAATTGGTAGAAGCAAAAGAAAAACAGCTGAGTACAGTTGTTGATATTTATAAGAGCTTAGGCGGAGGCTGGAAGTGATTATAAATCTTTAATGTTTTTTTAATAGAAGGGGGTTGTCGTCAGACAGCCTCTTTTTTTGTTTAAATTATCAATTAAATTTCCATTAAAAAGGGCCCTGTAATATGCCGGGCCCTTTGGAATTTACCTGCAATTTGCAACTAAATTATATATAAACATGGTTGTTAGTTCGTTATAATCAACATTCAGGAATGCTTTCTTCCTGTTATGGTTGTGTTTTCCAGTGTGTTCCGTTTTTTACAGGAGGATCTGTTTTTGCAATCAGTTTTCCTTCTACCGTCTTTGATTGCTTGTCACTAGCAATTTTAAGCCCAGTGGCATTATTCTTTGCCATTTGAAAGTCGTTTTCATCATCCTGTCTGCAAGCTCCTAAAGTCATACAAACTGCCATAGCAATTATTAATGGAAAGGTTTTTAATGAGATAATCTTTTTCATAAAATTTCAGAGTTAAAAGGTTATCCCGGCCAGGTTTATCATTCAGAATTCTGAGTCCGAAATTATAGGCATAAAATGATAAAAAAAAGTACTTGTTGTCTCTATTCGGCAATTAAGACGTCCTAATTCATAAATAAGGACAATGTTAAATATTTGATTTTCAATTGTTTATTCAAAGTTTTAATGTGTCGAAAACCAAGGGGATTAAATCATAATTGTTTAATAGGAATTAAATGATTTTATGTATTTTTGGTTTATAAATATGGTTTGTTAAATATTCGAAGTGATAAAAAAACTGCTTTTTATACTCGTCTTAGTAATTTTTAAATTATCCTTTTCTCAGGAAGGATACAGTGACTATTATAAACTCCGGTTGAAATACGAAAACTTCGAAGAAAATAACACTCAGGCGTTTCCATATATTCAACCTTATATTAATAAAGCTAAAAAGGAAAAGAATTTTGAAAAGCTTGTTCAGGGATATAAGGATGGACTATTCTATTCCTCTTCCAACGAACAGAAGCTTATTTATGCAGACAGCACGGTATGGGCTGCTCAGCAATCCGGAGATAAAGATCTCATAAGTACTGCTTATCTAGAAAAAGGGGTTGTTTATTACTATCATTACAAAAGGTTCCAGGCAGCATTGAATGAATATCTGCTCGCTTACGAATATTCGAAGGATACGAAAAATGATTTCCTGAAATATCAGAATCTGTATCATATAGGTGTTGTAAAAAGTTATTTAGGATATTATGAGGAGGCCTCAAAATTATTTGAACAATGTATCGCCTATTACGGACCGAAATCAAAATCCGGATTGCATCCTAATGAAGTGTATAACAATAAAAAGGGTTATCTCAACAGCTTACATCAATTGATTATCTGCTACCGTAATTTACATAAGCCGGATCAGGCAGATAAGGCTATCCACACTGGATTAGAGCAGGTAGGTGCCAATGGTGAATACTCGCAGGAGAAAGGCTATTTTCAGCTTGCAAAAGGAATATCGGAATTTGACAGAAAAGATTATATAACGGCTGTCGATGATTTGAAACAGTCGGTTTTTCCTATGAAGAAAAGCGGTGATTTTGCACGAATTCCTGGGGCAATATTATTATAGGAAGTTTAATTGTTCTGGCGATTATTCTTACCATTCTTCTTATCATAAGATATAGACGAGAAAAGGATATACAGCAGAAATATATCCTTTTGGAGGAAAAATTCAGTTTACATCAAAATTCAGTACCTGAAAAATCATTGTTGAATATAGATGCTGAGGAAAAGAAAACCGGATTGGATGAAAATAAGGTAGAAGAGCTTCTCACCAAGCTAAAGATATTTGAAGCAAAAAAAGAATATACCCAAAAAGGTCTTACTATTCATAAACTGGCCGGGCAGTTGGGAACCAATTCAAATTATCTTTCTCAGGTGATCAATGATTGTAAAGGAGTTAATTTCAATAAATATCTAAGTGAGCTCCGGATCAATTACATAACAGCACTTCTATTTGAGAACAAAGAATATCTTAAGTACCGCATAGAAACTTTAGCAAAGGAGTGTGGTATCGCATCCAGACAGAATTTTTCAGATTTATTTTATGAAATTAATGGGATCCGACCAACGGATTTTATCCGCAAAAGAAAACAGGAACTAGATAGTAAAAATAGTTTCTCGGCATTTAATCCTGCGTAAAAAAACATTTACTTCATATCCATATTCTGTTTTGAGTTTTTTTTTATGAATATCTTTATTATATTTATTGAAAAGCTATCACAAAACAAAAGATCATGAAAAAATTCCTTTTAGCAATTGCAGTCATTGTCGTGGTGATCGTTGCGGTATTGCTGATCAAGACATTTACGTATCCGTTTAAAAAAAACAATCTAAGTTCTGTTCCGGAAACAAAATGGGTTAAAAATGATTCTGCCATCCAAAGGTTCTCAGGTGGAATTAAAATACCTACAGTGTCAGCGGGTGATCTGGATGTTTTTGATTATGCTCCATTTGGACAATTCAAAGAATATTTGAAAAAATCATATCCTTTAGTCTATCAAAACACAGAAAACTATGAAGTTAATACCTATGGATTAGTTTTTAAATTAAAAGGAAGCAAACCTAATCTGGAGCCTATCCTTTTTTTATCACACATAGATGTAGTGCCTCCGGGCGATGCTGATATCAAAAATAATGAACAAAATGTTTTCAGACCCGATGATAAAGCTTTACCCGCTGTAACCAAAGTAGCAGAAGATTGGGATTTTTCTCCTTTTTCCGGGGCGGTTGCGAATGGAAGAATTTATGGAAGAGGAGCGATCGATATGAAAGGAATGCTGTTTTCCCTGATGGAATCTCTTACCAATATGATTAAAAGCGGAACAGTTCCTCAACGCGATATTTATTTAGCTTTTGGGTTTGATGAGGAAGTAGGAGGACGAAAAGGAGCAAAACAGATCGCCGAGGATTTTAAGAAAAAAGGATTGACGTTTGATGCGGTTTATGATGAAGGTGGATTAATCCTGGAAAAAGGAGGGATTAAAGGAATAGATTCTGATGTTGCCGTAATCGGTTGTGCTGAAAAAGGATTTCTTTCTGCAAAAATAAAAGTGAAAGGATTGGGAGGGCATTCCTCAATGCCACCTATGGAAAGTGCCATTGGTAAAGCTGCTGTTATCATGCAAAGATTGGAAAAAGATCAGATGAAGCCAACCATCACTCCTCTTATTAAAGAGTTTTTTGATAATATTGGCGGAACAATGCCATTTGCAAATAGATTGGCTATTTCTAATCAATGGCTTTTAAAATCCGTGTTGCTTTCACAGTTGGCTAAAAACAATTCCACCAATGCTTTGATACGCTCTACAACTGCTCTTACCATGATGAAAGGGAGTGACGGAACTAATGTACTTTCCCCCGAAGTTGAGTTTGTGGTTAATTTCAGATTACTTTCAGGCAATTCTGTAAAAGATATAAGAGATCATATTGCTCGGGCGACCAAAGGTTTTGATGTAGAAGTGGAAGAGATTGACAATACCAGAGAGGCTTCTGCGATATCACCGACGAATGTTAGGGCATATAAAGTGATTGAACAGGGGATTAAGGAGGTTTATCCTAATTCTTTAATTACTCCTTATCTTACCATTGCCGGAACAGATGCTTATAAATATCAGATCGTAAGTAAAAATATTTACAGGTTTATGCCTATTAAGATTACTGATGCTGAAAAACAAAGCATTCATAGTACTAATGAGTATATCAGTATTGAAAATTACATTAAAATGATTCATTATTTTGAGTATATCATGAAGAATTATGATAAGTGATTCATACGTATTATAGCCTGATAGCCTGTAATTGATCCCGCCTCAAATTTAAATTTTTACTAAAAAAATATTAAACGTCAAGTTTTGACGCTTTACTGAAATAGCTTTGTCTTATCAAAATATAAAGCTATGGAATTGCCTTTTTATTTAAGCTATAAAGAGTTTGAAAATAATTATTACAATAATCTTGAAAAGTGGTTTGAAGAGCATCTGAATACCAGTGAAACTGATTTTTTGAAAAGTCTTGTGGATATGTATTGTCCATATCTGTATTACAATTTCACTCATGACAGGATTCAGGCTGATGCATCTATTCAAATCAAAGATTGTTTTTTCCCATACCATGAAAAAATTGGCTTATCTTTTTGTATCAACTGTGAAAATGATACAGAGAAGAAGCATAAAAAGCAAATGAACCATGTATTTGAATGGAGAACAATAACAATGATGGAATATGCGCAACATATTCTTGATAAAATAAACCGGTATTTTGCTAAAAACGAGATCTCTCCTAAAGATAAAAATGTTCTAGATTATATTAACAGTCGTGAAATCATTACTTTTAAAGAGGGAGCGGGATATTGTGTGAATTACAATCAACATCAGAAAACTATTTCTTTTTTAAAGGCTTATCTTCCTTGCCATGGGCAAACTGTAAATATTGGAGTTTATCGTGATTTTATTTTTTCTGTTGTTCAGATCGCTCAATTTATCGATCGGAAATTAAGAGCTGTACAGGCTACAGAAATGACTATTTATAATAAGCTGAAATCAGATGCAAGATTCAAGGTACAAATGAGCCATCAGTTTCTTACCATGTGTAACTAATTATACAACCGACACCAAAACATTCATTATAACTCAATTATGGTTTGATTGGTATTTGATACTGATCAAACAAACAAATCCTGATTACATGATCAGGATTTTGTTTTTATTATTGGGTTATCTGTATAGGATGTTTTAATCTGAGAGAAAATTCCTGAAGGTAATGTAGCCAGTTTTTACCGGAAGTAATTTCACCTGCTTTATCCCAGACAGCACCCGTATAAAAGGTAACGGCCTGATTGCTTTTTACATTAGTTTCCGAGCCCAGATGTTTATTCTTATCAATAATAAGGTTATTGCTGTGAGGGTATAGAATGGCGCTACCTACAGTTCCGTTTTTTGAATTCTCAGGCCAGTAAGCAGCCAGCTGATTATCCTGGTCGATGATTTTTTGACCCTTACCATCCCAATGAACAATACCGGTAAAAACAGGGAGGGTCTTTTTTCCTTTAAACTCATACCTAATGACAGATTTGTTAAGTTGTGAGTCTGCATCCAGACTGATCCTTTTGAGTGCGGAAATTTCATAGCCGTCAATTTTTACTTGGGGATAAGTGAGTTCAAATGTAAATCGAAGAGGACCTTCTTCAATGATTTTGTAGGAAGTATAATTTCCAAGATAGGCAAAATTATTATTTATAAAAGGAAGAACATCACCCGCTCCCAAAGTATGGCCCACCTGAAAAAAGTCCAACCCATCTCCATTATCCTGATGGTAATTATTGAGTTGATACCATTGGTTGATAATCATTTTGTTGGTTCTTTTTGTCCAGGCGTCCATTCCCCAACCGTTTTGTTCAGGAACTTTTTCCAGTTCTTTTCCATACATACGGAAAGCGATCTTATCATTCTCCCATGCAAAATCTCCAAGACGTTCGGGTACAAATCTTCCGTACACTTTAGGCTCAAAATGTTGTGGGGAAGATTTATAAAATTCTATTTTTTTTATTTCGCCAGCTTTAAAGTCGCTTTGAATAAGCAGGTCGCCGTTAGCCAACCACTGATAGGGGAGCTCCTTTTTGGAAGATGCATCATTAATGGTAAAGCTTTGACCGGTAAGAACCCTGACTTTTTTTAAAGGAATTTCTACGGACTCCATATTTCGGGGAATCGTAAGACTGTTTTTTAGCTCTAATTTTAATAATATGGATTGCTGGGCATGCATGAAAGATACACAATGTATCATTACTAAGCCCCATAATGTTGATTTCATGAATTTCCGGTTTATTGTAAATACCAATCTTTAAATCGTTTCAATGCTTCCAGAAAATAATAATCAGCATATATTAACGGGACATCGATTTCTGAATGGAGTGGTAGCCCACCTGTACTATGCATGAGGAGAAAGCCACCATTCGTTCCGGCTTTTGCCTGATAATGATCTCCTGATAAGCTTACTATCATTTGCCGTGCATTGTCGATATAGTTTTTTCTTTCATCCGCTTTTACATACTGTCCTAATTCCAGTAAGGCAGATGCGATAATTGCAGCGGCAGATGCATCACGGGGAACTTCAGGAATTTTTGGATCATTGAAATCCCAAAAAGGAATCTTGTCCTCCGGTAAATTTGGATTATTCAGAATAAATTTTGCGATATGCCTGGCCTGGTCAAGATATGCTTTATTTTTAGTAAAGCGGTACATCATGGTATAGCCATATAAAGCCCACCCTTGACCTCTTGCCCAGGCAGAAGAATCTGAATAGCCCTGAAAGGTTTTTTTACCGAAAACTTCACCTGTATTGACATTGTAATCAATTACATGATATGAGCTGTAATCGGAACGAAAGTGATTTTTCATGGTTGTATTAGCATGGGCGATTGCAATCTCTTCTAACTTTTTATTACCTCCATTTTGGGCTGCCCAATTGAGCATTTCCAGGTTCATCATATTGTCAATAATAACGGGACCTTTAAAGTCTGCCATCTTATCCCAGGACAAAATAGCCTGCATTCCCGGCCGGAATCTTGTGGATAATGATTCCGCTGAAGTAAGAATGATGTCTTTATATATAGGATTTTTAGTGATTCTGTATGCATTGCCGAAGCTGGTAAACATCATAAAGCCTAAATCATGATCTCGTGTAAATGTTTTATTAGGTTCGATCAGCTGCAATCTCTTTTCTGCTTCTTTTCTGATCTCAGGATCTCCTGTCTGTTCATAAATCATCCATAATGATCCGGGATAGAAACCTGAACACCACCATGTAATATCTTTTGTGGTTACTTTATCAATAGACGCATTATAAGATTGAGGCATTTTATCCTGTGGTATGCTTTTCATTAGCTTCTTGTATTGCTTATCTGCGAGCTGAAATTCATTCTGAATTAGCTCAGACATTTGCTTACTATTCTGTGCAAATGCTAAGCTGGTGATGGTCAGAAATAAGCCTGTTGTTATGTTTTGTAAAATCATAGATTATGCATATTCGAAGTACAATTTAATTAAAATTTATAGAAAATATTTAAAATCCGCATTATGGATGATGTTTGAAAAATATTTTATAAGATTAATTGCGATGAAAATGATGAGTTATTTTATTTGAAATAATTTATAACTTATTTATTTTGAAAACATTTGATTTATTTTTTTAACTTTGAGTTAACGATAGTGGAATATTCTTATAAGAGTACATTAGGCAGACAGATTAAGATTGTATCATGTTTTTTATCAGGTTCTTAAAATTGAATTATTTATATCTAATCTTTTAAAACCAATCAAGTTATGAGAAAAACTATTTTATTTTACTGTTTATGCCTACCAATGCTTTATTTTTCACAGGTTGGTATCGGTACAACTAACCCTCAGGCAGTTTTACATGTTGACGGAGCAAAAGACAATGCGGCCACAGGCGCCCCGACTGCAGCTCAGGAAGCTAATGATTTTGTTGTTACCGCAGCGGGAAATGTGGGAATAGGAAACGCAAGTCCACAAAGGTCATTGGATGTAGATGCCAAAAATCAAAGCCTTAGAATCCGGAATTTAATCAGACAAGTACCTTCAAGTTTCGATATACTTACAAGGGATTTGGCTACCAGTGATGTTGTAGCTACGTCTTATAGTTATACCGAAGCTGTAACTGTGGCGGCTGGAGCCAGTGCAACAGTTACAGTACCCTCTACGGTGAATATTGCTACCGGTCTTTTCATTGTAAAATCTACAAATGGATGTGCAAGAGCTATGATTACAACCTTTGTATATAATGGCTTGTCTCTCGGATATGTATCAGGAGTAGCAAGAGATAAAATTGGCAATCCCACTATTGCTCCGATTGCTCCTTCTGCCAATACTTCGGGAACATGGAGTGTCGTATTTCCCAATGTAACCAATTGTGCTGATGGAGGTACGGGAACGCAATTCGACTTTACTGTTATGAAGGCTACAACTGATTCGTACACTATAACCAATAATGGAAATGTATCCAAAACATACCAATTAACGGTTAGCCGTTTATAAGATAAGCATGCACAGAATAATAAAAAAACATTGAAATTCAATGTTTTTTTATTTTAAAAAGATAACCAAGCTTTCGGTTCGGCATTCACAAGAGTTTTTTAACTTTTTGCTCTTTATTTTGATTAAATTATTTTTACTAATCTTTTTAGGCTGAATAAATTTGGCTTGTTTTATGTAATATATACCACAGTTTAAAAAATAAAAAAATGAAAAAGAAATTATTTGGCTTATTAGCTTTTGTGTTGTTCGCTACAGCTATTAATGCCCAAGAGACTGTAAAAAAAGAAGTTAAAAATGTAGGTAAAGCCATTGAGAAAGGAGCAAAAGCAACTGGAGAGGGTGTGAAAGATGGTGCTAATTGGGTAGGTAAAACAGCGACCAAAGGTGCAAAAGCTACTAAAAAAGGAGTTAAAAAAGGTACAAAATGGGTTGGTAAAACAGCCACGAAGGGAGCCGATGCGGTTTCAGATGGTTATAAAGATGTGAAAGCAGATTTAAAGAAATAATTTTTTCAGAAAAAATAAGAAAAAACGACTTCAGTAATGATAGTCGTTTTTTTATGATCTATATCTTTTGAATTAATTCTCTTTATTAGGGGCGTATAGTTGTTGGTTCATCCGGATTAATATTTTATTTTAGACTAGAAATTATTACAAAAAAGGAGCCTTTCAATTGAAAGACTCCAATCCAGTATTTAAAAAAATTTTAAAAAGTGTTTTTTGCGTAAAAGCTTCCCGGGGCAGGGAAGCTAATTTAACTTGATGAAATTTATCAGTTGGAAAACTAATATTCGAATATACTAAGTGTGAACAAGCTTTTTTATGATCGTGATCATAATATTAGTTGTATTTTGATAGTAATATTTGTTGTGTAAAAATCATGTAAAAACGAAGTATTAAGTGCTGTTTTGTATATATAAAGCTCTGAAAATAAAACTATAGAAAAATAATGATGTTGTATAAAAAAAATAACGTACTGGTTTTCAGTACGTTATTTTGCAGAAAGGAAGGGATTCGAACCCTCGATACAGTTACCCGTATACTACCTTTCCAGGGTAGCTCCTTCAACCACTCGGACACCTTTCTGTTTGAGATTGCAAAAGTAATGTATTTTCTTGAATTTACAAATAATTAAAGCAATTAGTCTGTAATTTCTCCACATAAACTTTTTGAAAAGTTTTCTGCAAAGCTTCCCTGATATTTAGGATTGCCAACTAAATGCATCGCTTTTGTTATTGCAGTTTCTGCGGTCATATCTTTTCCGCTTATGGCACCAATCCTCGAGAAAATATTGCTGTTTTCGTATTTTCCAAACGAGATTCCTCCTGAAATACACTGACTTACCACTACGATTTCAGTTCCGTTATTTCGGATTTCCTCAAGTGTCTGTTGTGTTTTTTCGCTGCTGAAAATAGTTCCGGAACCAAAAACCTGAAGGATAAGGACTTTCATTTTGGGAATTTCCTTGAAATGGCTTAAGTGCATTCCCGGAAAAATTCTCCAGAATAAAATATCCTCGGAAATATGATCATCAACGTGAAACTCCACATCCTGGTCACAACGGTGAAGATTATCTTTGATGATATTAAGGTGAACCCCGGATTGACCCAGAATGGGGTAGTTCGGACTTGCGTATGCATCAAAATATTCTGCGGAGTATTTTAATGTCCTGTTTCCTCTCAATAGTTTATACTCAAAATAGATGGCAACTTCCTGAATAACAGGTTCGTTATTTTCATATAAACTGGCGTAATATAAACTTGTAAGCAGATTTTCTTTAGCGTCGGTTCTGAGATCTCCAATAGGAAGTTGTGAACCGGTAAAAATAACCGGTTTTCTCAGTCCTTTCAACATAAAACTTAGTGCAGAAGCCGTATAAGACATGGTATCGGTTCCGTGAAGAACCAGAAAGCCATCATAATGATCATAATTTTTATGAATATAATGGGCAATGATTTTCCATTCTTCCGGTCCCATATCTGAAGAGTCCAGAGGTTTTGCAAAAGGATGGACGAAAACTTCACATTCCATAAGTTTCATTTCCGGCATTTTTTCAAAGATATTTCCGAAATCAAATGCTCTAAGGCTTCCGGTTTCATAATCTTTTTCCATTCCAATAGTTCCACCAGTGTATATCAACAGGACTTTTCGTTTCATGTATTACTTTTTATTAAGAAGTTGAACCTTGTGCAGGTTTATAAACTCAAAATTACGTTAATTTGCAAAGATTTGAAAATGAATGAAACGCTTCATGATAAATTTTATAAAATCATTTTATAATGAGTTGCGTTCCATCTTGTTATTAAAAAGAAATTGAATGCAGATGAAAGATTTAGCACAAACTTTTGAATATTTAAAACAATTTTTAACGGATGAGAGATTAAGGAAGATCGAACATTTTTCCCAGGAGAGTTCTGATTTTGTACTTCCCGTAATGGAAGATATTTATCAGTTCAGAAATGCAGCAGCTATTGTTAGATCTGTGGAAGCCTGTGGGTTTCATAAAGTGGTAGCTATGGAAGAAGAAAATGTTTTTAATCCCAATCTTACCGTTACAAAAGGTGCTGAAACATGGGTTGAAGTAAAGAAAATGGCTAAAGATATTTCGTCACTTCAGGAAATTAAAAATGAAGGTTACAAAATTTTAGCCGTTTCACCGGAAAAAAATGCTGTGATGCTTCCTGATTACCACATTACGAAGCCTATTGCCCTGGTATTCGGAACTGAGCTGGAAGGTGTGTCAGAAGAAGTTCTTGACTTTGCAGAGGAAACACTGGCTATTCCCATGTATGGCTTCACAAAGAGTTTTAATGTTTCCGTTGCTGCAGGAATCTGTATGTATGAATTAAAACAAAAACTTCTCAGATCAGGAATAGAATACAAACTCAATGAAGAGAAACTCCTGCAAATGAAAATACGATGGGCTGTGAATTCTATAAGAAGCGGCCATGAAATCCTTGAACATTATTTAAAAACATAATTCCCATTGTTAATCTGATGAAAAAATATACCCTACATTTATTTATCTTTTCTTTTGTAATGTCCCTTATCAGTTTAGTTATCATGGAAAAAGGGTATAAAGAATTATATCCGTTTTTCAGTTGGAAACTTTTTACAGTGCCTAGCGGAGGAGAGGCTACGGAAGACCAATATAAACTCTATGGAATCACCGATAGTGATACCATTAGAATTGTAAATAAATCCGTCCGCAGCTATGATGCCAATGACAAAGCTGTAATCGTGGGAACCTATGGTAAAAGAATAGAAGATAATGTGAACAAGGAAGAAAATAAGAGGAAGCTACTGATTTTCGCAAAAGATACTGAACCTCAATATAAAGGTTATCTTCTTTATAAAGAGACTTATCGTCCGAAGGAAATAGGAGAAGCAAAGATGAATATCAACAAAAAACTGATTGTAAAACTGTGATGAACTATCCTCAGATTACTGTATTCAATTATAAGGTTGCCTACTACATGGTAAGGTTTTTCGGATTGTACTGGCTGGTAGCGCAGTATCTGGAATTTATCAGATTGAAAGAAAGACCTGCGGCAATCTATGAACCTGTTTTTCAGCTTGAAAAGCTGATCTTTCCTGAATTTCCGGGGACATTTGTTTTTGCCGGACTTTTGATCATATGTGCTGCTCTTTTGATTATTACGGTTTTCAAACCATCTTATCTTCTTAATTTTTTTACTTTTCTGTTAGTCGCTATTATTAATCTCCCTATTGCGGCCAACTTTGGAGTCCATCACGATGGGCACATCATCGTTCTGGGATTTTTTCTTAGTATTTTTTTACTCCCAAAGGAATTAGAAGACAAGGATTATAAACTTGTACAATACTTTTATTTGGGAATACTAATGACCTATACCCTTGCGGGAATGAGTAAAATCCTGGGTACGGTAAAGAATGTGATTAAAAATACGGATAAGCTCACCTGGCTTAGCAAAGATGCTGCAAAGCTTAATACCTATGATAATTATTGGATGGCAGATATGCAAATACCCCTTGCATTTAAAAGTATTTATGCCTATGATTATATTTGGGTTGTAATAACTGTATTAGGAATTTTGACGCAATTCCTTTGTTTTCTTGGGGCTTTTAATCGGAAACTGCTTACCTTCTTTTTAATATTCCTTTACATTTTTCATGTTTATACAGCTATATTTGTTTTAGCTGAATTTGAAAATGCAAATTTTTTCCTGATTGTCATCTTTTTCCCTTATCATCTTTTGAGACCTCTGTTTAGAAAAAAATATTCGGTTGCTTAAAAAGGATAAGCTTGTAATGTTATGCAGCTATTTTAGATGAAGGTAATTCCATGATGCGACAAATATGCCTGCTGTTTCGGTTCTGAGTCTCTGATTTCCAAGGGATACGGCTCTTACTTTTTGATCTGCAAGAGTTTGAATTTCCTTTTCAGAAAAATCACCCTCAGGACCAATAAGAAAAGTGAAATGATCCAGTTTGGGAATTTGATTAAGCTCAATTCTCTCCAGGTTTTCATGGCAATGAGCAACAAAAGTACTTTCCGGGGATATACCTTTTATAAAATCTGAAAACTTTACGGGATCATGAATGACAGGAAAGTGAAATCTCAGACTTTGTTTTGAAGCTGCAATAGCTTGTTTTCTTATCTTATCAATGTTGATATTTTTACGTTCTGTCTTTTCAGTTATTAAAAAACTGATTTCGGAAATACCCATTTCTACAGCTTTTTCTACAAAAAACTCTATCCGGTCAATATTTTTGGTAGGAGCAATTGCGATATGGAGTTTAGGATTGAAATCCGGAAGTCCGGTTTTGATGTCGGATACCTCCAAAAGAGCTTTTTTACCTTCCAAAATCAATTTTCCAAAGGCAAGATTTCCATTTCCATCTGTTACATGGACTTCCTCTCCGTTTTTCATGCGAAGAACTTTTACAATATGTTGTTGTTCCTCATCATGTATTGTTACGGTATTGTTTTCTATGTGTCCGTGAAATAATTTCATAAGTTGATAGCTTTTGATCGCTGAATTGTTAATTAGGGCTAAGATTCATTATGGATGGACTTCTTTAATGAATTAATTTGATTAGAAATGAATTCCGACTGACCTCTTAAATGAAGGTAATCTTCATAATTTAAAAGTTGCAGATCGTGCGAAAGAATTAAAAAATTAATTACTTCTATTGTTGAGCCAAAAGCGGTATCCAAAAAACGGGATTTATCTTTCTTTGGTTTTCTTAACACCCCTTTTGCTATATAAGCCGTAATGTTTACACTTGCTTTTCGGATTTGACCGGTGATTCCAAACCTCTCACTTTCTGGAAAAGATTGAGTTGCAATATAAATTTCCTTAACCAATTGCCGGGCATTTTGCCAGACTTCTAATTTTTCAAAGTTAAACTGATCCATCTTTTACGATTTTCAAATTTGCAACTTTACAATTTGGCAAAAAATTACAAATCATATTTTGATGTTGCACTCGTTCTCAAATCTGTAAATTCTCCTCTTTCGAACTTGAGTTGTGCTACCATAGCGATCATGGCTGCATTGTCCGTTGTGTATTCAAATTTTGGAATGTAGATGTTCCACCCAAGTTTTTGATGGTTGTCCTGCATTACTTTTCTTAATTCTGAGTTGGCTGATACACCGCCGGCAATGGCTACTTCAGTGATGTTAAGTTCTTTTGCGGCTTTTTCAAGCTTGTTCATTAATATCTCAATAATAGCTTTCTGTACGGAAGCACATAGATCGTTGAGGTTTTCCTTTATGAAGTCAGGATTCTTTTTTACCTCTTTCTGGATAAAGTAGAGTACTGAAGTTTTTATCCCACTGAAGGAGTAATCGTAATTTTCCAGTTTGGGTTTGTTGAATTTGAATGCGTCGGGATTTCCTTCTCTCGCTAATTTGTCGATAATAGGACCTGCAGGATAATCAAGATCAAATATTTTTCCGATTTTATCAAATGCTTCTCCCGCTGCATCGTCTGTGGTTTTACCAATTATCTCCATATCGAAATAATCTTTTACCAAAACGATCATGGTGTGTCCTCCACTCACCGTAAGGCATAAAAATGGGAATTTTGGCGGCATAGGATTTGCATCGTCAATAAAATGCGCTAAAATGTGAGCCTGGAGATGGTTTACCTCGATCAATGGGACATCTAAACTCATAGCCAGGGATTTAGCAAAAGACGTCCCCACAAGAAGAGAACCTAAAAGTCCTGGTCCGCGTGTAAATCCTATAGCAGAGATCGCATTTTGTTGTATATTTGCTTTGGTGAGAGATTTTTCAACAACGGGAATGATGTTTTGCTGATGGGCCCTTGAGGCCAGCTCAGGAACAACGCCTCCATATTCTTTGTGAATAGCCTGATTGGCAGCAATATTAGAAAGAATAGTGTTCCCTTTGATGATAGCTGCTGATGTGTCGTCACAAGACGACTCGATACCTAAAATTATAGACTCGCTCATAATAATGGCAAAGTTAGAGAATAATAACGAAAATGAGAATAAAAAATCTGTAACTGAAAACTTAAGTGATCAGGTACAAAAGACTGTAGAAAATGTTGAGGAAAAAGTAAAAGAAACGGTAAAAGAAGCCTCTGAACTTGCTTCCGATGCTGTTCATCATCCGGTGGAAACTGTTCAGGAATTTGGGAAACAGGCCGCTAAAGATGTTACCAGCTATTCATGGTGGGCGAGACTTTTACTTATTTTATTCTGGTTGGTCGTTTCTGTTGTTGTTGCTATTGTCATTATTATTAATCTTCCTGTTACCAAACAATGGGCTGCAGATCAGGCGTTGCAGATTGTCAATAAGGATTTTAAAGCAGATATGTCCACTGAAAGTGTGGAAGTAAATTATTTTGGAAATGTTACCATCAAAGGATTAAAAGTTAAAGATTATAAAGGATTAGAGTTTATTAAGGCACGTGAGTTCCGGGCAAATTCGGACTGGTTATCGCTGGCAGCAGGGGCTATTTCCGGGAAAAGCAATTCTTTGAGCTTTAATTCCCTTACGATGATTAATGCCGATGTTAAAGTAATTACATATAAAGGAGATAGCATTTCAAATTTTATTCGTTTTACCCAATTATTTGATAACGGTAAAAAAAGGGATCCGAAAAAGCCGGCTTTTGAATTGAATTCTCGCATACAAATCATTGACTCTAAAGTTTCTATCGTTAACCAAAACTCTCTGGGAGAGGCAGGGAAGTGGCTTACTGCGACAAAGTTCAACCTGAAGGCTCCTAATCTTAAAGTGAGTGGTCCTGATGTTTCTGCGTTGATCAATAATATGTCCTTCGTTACAACACGATGGGGAAAATCTCATTTTGTGGACACCTTCTCGACGGAATTGTCTTTAACCCATAAACATCTTTCTCTTAAAGATTTAACGATAAATACAGATCATACCCTTTTGCAGGGAGATATTAAATTTAACCTCAATAACGGATCCTGGGCGGATTTTGCAGACCGGGTACGGTGGGATATGAATCTTAAACAGGGAAGCCAGTTAAGCGGATACGATATCAGTTATTTTGTCACCAACTGGGATAACTTTAAACCTTTCAATGTCTCCGGGAAAATGACCGGCCCGCTGAATAAATTTTATCTTGAAAATTTCCTTATCAGAAACCCTGACGTCAATATAGCTACGCAGACGATGAAGGTCAATAACCTTCTGAAAGGAAACTTCCAGATCGAAACCAACAATCTTTCTACTGATTTTACCTACGTGGATCTAAAGGCCATGATGCCTTCATTCATTTCAAAAAAGATGAAGAATTTTGCAGATGATTTCGGAAGGCTGAAGTATAACGGAGCGGCAAGAGTAAACCCTGATCAGATCTTTATCCCGAACGGAAATCTGATGACCGGAATCGGGCAAGCCAGGATTACAAAACTTACTTTGTCCGGCTATAGTACAGCTATGCCAAAATATGCAGGATATGTAGAAGCAACAGATCTGAATGTTTCCGTAATTACAAAAAATAAGGCTGTAGGTTTAATTTCCGGGAAATTTGATATTACCGGACAAAGCTTTGATGTTAATACCATGAGGTTGACCACAAAATCTCAGATTTCGAAGGTTGAAATCATGAATAAGGAAATTAATAACCTCTATCTGGATGGCTTACTGGATCACAAGAAGTATAACGGAACCATTACTGTCAATGATGAACAGGCTAAGGCTACTGTAAAAGGTCTTATTGACTTCAGCACTTCGCGAATCGCTATGGATGTAAATGCTGATGTGAATTACCTGAACATGAATTATTTTACAGATAAGCCCGGAAGTCAGGTGGTAAGCGGACAGGTAATCGGAAAAATGTCCATGGCCACCATTAATGACCTGTCGATGGATGTAGAGGCTAATAACATTAATTTTGCTACGGCAACGCAAAAATATATCATTCCCAATGCTAAACTCAAAACATTTATAGAATCGGGTAGCAGGATTATTTCCGTTGATGCTCCGGGAGCTGTAAATGGAAAAATATCAGGGAAGTATAACCTGGCTGATCTTACCGGAATGGTAGAAAACGGATTGGGGAAAATCCTAGTAGGGCCGCCACCCAGAAAGCTGTATCGCGGACAAAATTTTGCCATGAATTTTGATGTTCAGCAAGGATTGGTAAGCTATTTCCTGCCGGATCTTAAGCTGCCTCAAGGTGCTGTAGTAGAAGGGGAATATGATGGAAATGCCAACAATCTTAGGTTGAATGTAGATGCTGCTTCCCTAAAGTATATAATGACCAAAGAAGCGGAGATTACAGAAGCCGATAAGGCATTGGCAGAAGCTAATCCTGCTTATAAAATAAACGAGAGAGGAAATATTACCAGAGACAGTGCTTTAGTGGATAGTGTAATGGTAAGAATAAATACGGCTAACCTGGATGAACAATTGTACGCTAAAATAAATAAGGTACAATACAATAATAATATCCTTAAAGACATCACGCTTAGTGGTAAAAATGAAAACAATTCCATATTACATTTAGCAACCAAATTTAAACATGGCAGTCCGGCAGATGAACTGGATGATAATCTTAAAGAATATGCTATTAACGTTAATCAATCTACCAATGCCGGAGGTGATTTTGTTTTTAAATTTGATCCTACTGAAGTAAAATTCAATGATGTAACCTGGGCCATAGATACAAGTCCTGAATTGAATCACTCAATTACTTACAGGAAGAAGACCAGTGACTTTGAAATCAGTAATTTGAAAATATATTCGGATAAAAGTGTTCTGTTTATTAAAGAATCTACCTTCAAATCTGCTAAAGACTTTTATGTAGATGCAGATATCAATGATTTTGCTATTGAAAAGCTCCTGGAAATGCAGTCTGGTGGGAATTCCATGGACATCAAAGGGCTGGCAAACGGAAGTGTGAAAATAAGGATGGATAAGAGCACCTTACAACCTTTGGTGGATTTAACGGTTGATGATATCAAGATGAACGGAACGGATATGGGAGATCTTACCATCTCTGCAACTAATGGCTTCTCGCTTAATGTTTACGATATTGATGTAAAAGTAACATCAGCAGGAGTGCTGGGAAATAATAATTTGAATCTTACCGGAACTGTAAATAACAACACTGCTTCTCCAACGATTGATCTGGTAGCGGAAATGAGGGATTTTAATATTTCATTTGCTCAGCAGTTTGTGCAGTCTATCTTCGGAAACCTGAGAGGTAAGGCAACCGGGGACCTTAAAATAAACGGTACCTTAAAGAATCTGGACTACAGTGGTGATATAGCTTTAAAAGATTTTGGATTGAAACTTTTGTTTACAGGAGTAGACTATTCGTTTGACGATACAGTCATTCCACTATCAAAAGGACTGGCAATTTTAAATAATATTGAAGTTCATGACGGGCGATCCAATTCTAAAGGTAATATTTCCGGGGCAATCCAGTTTGAAACCCTTTCTTCAATGGGAGTCAACCTTGTAATGAGGGCTGATAATCTTTTAGTCCTGAACAGCACTCAAAAAGATCTAGATCTTTTCTGGGGTAGAGTATATGGACAAGGGGATCTCTATATTGATGGTCCTGTGTCTGGTCTCAGTATATCCACGCCAAATATGAAGGCTCTTAGTGGAAGTACATTTACCTTTAACTCAGGTTCAACTTCCAATGTTGAGGAGTTCAAAATGCTGAGGTTCCTAAAAGAAGGAAAAGACGGATTGGTAACTCTTGAAGAAAAGAAAAAGACGGGAGCCAATATGAATATAGACTTTTCTCTTGATGTAGATAAGGGAACGACTGTAAATGTATTGGTAGGAGATGATGTAGGTAATATTACGGTAAAAGGGGAGGCTCAAAACTTAAAATTCCTCATGAACAGACAAGGGGCTATTGCAATGGGAGGAACTTATAAGGTAGAAAATGGTACTTTCGTTTCAAAAGCTATTCTTAATAAAACATTCCAGATAGAAAAAGGAAGCAGTATCCGTTGGGATGGTGATGCAATGAGGCCCGCACTTAATATTACGGCGAATTATGTAAGGATGGTTTCAAATGCAGGGCAATATTTGAATATGGGTAGCCTTCAGCCAATCAGTATTTTATTACAGGCAAATATTACACAGTCATTGACGGATCCTAAAATTGACCTCGATGTTTCTGCTTTGGACGTTTCCAGCCAGGTAAAAGAAACCTTAGCTGCAAAAATGAGCCAGGAGGGAGAAAAAGTATTGCAGTTCGGATCTATATTACTATTGAATAGTTTTAATATTTCAAATACCGGAGGTGTGGGTGTAGATGTTGCCGGTGTAGCGGAATCATCCGGGTATAATATGCTTTTAAAGCAATTGGGATCTGTTCTTAATACAATGAGTAACGAATTTCAGATTGACCTGAATTATGTGAAAGGAGACCAGAACTCCAATACAGGAGACCGGGCGAACGCCGGTGTAAGCTTTGCACTTTCTCCAAGGATTAAAGTGAAGACAGGTTTGGGTATTCCTTTAACAAAAACAGAGAGTACGGAAGCTAATTATCTCTCCGGAGAGGGATCTATTGAATACGATATTTCTAAGAAAAATGACGGAAGTTTAGTTTTAAGAGGTTACTCTAAACCTACGAATATCGGAATGGGTGTGGTAGGTGCAGGCACTAACGGATCTGCAAATCAAGCCTATGGAGGCGGTGTTGTGTGGAGTAAAAGCTTTAATTCTTTGTTTAAAAGAAAGAAAAAAGACAAAAAACCTGTAGAGACTGGAAAAGAAATAAAAACAGATTCCCTAAAAGCAATGGGTAAATAATTTGAATATTTTAATGATTTTTATCATCCGTGTTAATTATTGTTAATTATTGTTATAATTTTTTTAGTTAAATTATTTTTTATAGATTTGCAAAAAATACATAGATTTTTTAAAAAAATTGTAATTTAACTAATATGAACTATCAACTGGACGAAATAGACAAAAAGATTCTTGATTTCTTAGTAGAAAACACAAGAATGCCTTTTACTGAAATTGCTAAACAGATGGATGTGTCTGCGGGTACAATTCACGTAAGAGTGAAAAAAATGGAAGATGCAGGTATTATTTTGGGGTCATCCCTTAATATCGATTATGGTAAGTTGGATTATCACTTTACTGCTTTTATCGGAATTCTTTTAACTAAATCAAACCGTACTCAGGAAGTTTTAAAAGAGTTATCAACTCTTCCAAACGTAATCGAGGCGAGTGTGATCTCTGGAAAATATAATATTTTCTGTAAAGTAAGAGCGAAGAATACGGAAGACGCGAAAAGAATTATCTATCAGATAGACGATATTCAGGATGTTATGAGAACAGAAAGTATGATTTCCATGGAAGAATACTTAAGTGATAAAAATAGACTAATCAACGCTATTTCTATTTAATCAAATTCTAAACGAATAATTATAGAAGAACTTATGATATGATTCATAAGTTCTTTATTTTTGTACCTATGGAAGAATACAGTTACTTTGATGAGGACCCAAAGAAGGGATGGGGTTTTATTTTAGCATTTGCATCTTTAATGTTATTTACAATCATGGGATTGGGGATAGATGTAGATGAATACCTGCAGCACGAATACCTTAATATTCCCAGATGGTATTTTTATGTCATCTTTTCTATAGACATTCTTATGATGATAAGTCTCATACTGATGTTTTTTTATAGGAAGATAGGCATATTTACTTTTCCTGCTTTGCTGGTTCTGCATTTTTTTATGCACAACTATTATCTTTCAACATTCCTGTACACGGATGTTACCAATCTTTTCCTCTTCACAGGATTTGGGATGCTTGCAATAATTCCTAAATGGAAATTTTTCAAATAAAAATAAGAAGCCTTCGTAATGAAGGTTTTTTTTATTTGAAAATTAACAGACAGACCTGTCTGTATGTTACTATTTTTTTCTACCTTTGTTTCAATAATATATTGGTTTATGATATCTCCAAAAGAAAGGATCGTAGCAACGACAATGAAATTATTTTCCACCCAGGGATACAACTCTACAGGGATCAATCAGATCATTTCAGAAGCGAGTGTAGCCAAAGCGAGTTTTTATCAGTATTTTAAGTCCAAAGAAGATTTGTGTGTTGAGTTTTTGAATACCAGGCATACTTACTGGTTCAATGAACTTGAAACCTTTACGGCAGGGAAAAGAGGTGCTAAATCGAAAGTAATGGCTGCTTTTGACTTCCTGATTGACATGAATCGAAAAGAGAATTTCAGGGGCTGCAGCTTTCTCAATATCTTATCTGAAATTCCAACTGATAATACCAAGATTCTTAATGTAATTCAACATCATAAAACAGATCTCCGTAATTACTTTATGAAAATAGTGGATGATGCTGAAATCAGTGATCATGTTTACATGCTTTTAGAGAGCAGTATTATAGAAAGCCAGTTGTTTAGATCCAATGAACTTATAGAAAAATCAAAAAAGATAATCACCAATTTAATACCATAAAAATGGAACAGAAACACCCACTTCCACCTTTTACCCTTGAAACGGCAAAAGAAAAAATCCAGTTAGCAGAAGATGCCTGGAACAGTCAGGATCCTGAAAGGGTTTCTAAAGCGTATACTCAAGACAGTGAATGGAGAAACAGAGACCAGTTTGTGAACGGGAGAGAAGAGATCATTGAATTTCTCCGTCATAAATGGGAAAAGGAGCTCAATTATAGGCTTAAGAAAGAATACTGGGCACATACCGATAATCGTATAGCCGTACGTTTTGAATATGAATATCAGACAAAAAATGGAGAGTGGTTCAGAGCCTATGGAAATGAGAACTGGGAGTTTGATGAAAACGGACTTATGAAAAAGAGATATGCCAGCATCAATGATTTAGCGATTAAGGAAGAAGAACGCAAATTTAAATAACAGCAGAACGCGATTCTGTAAAAAATAAAAGCATCCCATCTGGGATGCTTTTATGTATATAAAAATTGTCAGAGAAATTATTTCCCTAAAATTCTTTTTACGGCTTCTTTTACAGCAGCAGCATCAATCTTGTATTTCTTCATCAATTCAGCAGGAGTAGCAGACTCTCCGAAAGTGTCATTTACTGCCACAAATTCTTGTCTTGTTGGTCTTTTTCTCGCCAACATTCCCGCAACTGACTCTCCTAAACCTCCTAAATAATTGTGCTCTTCAGCAGTTACTATTTTGCCGGTTTTTTCAACTGATTTTAAGATAATTTCCTCATCAAGTGGCTTAATAGTGTGGATATTGATCACCTCACAAGAGATACCTTCTTTTTCAAGCTCATCTGCAGCTACAAGAGACTCCCAAACAAGATGTCCGGTTGCCACGATTGTAACATCTGTTCCTTCCTGCAACATAATTCCTTTTCCGATTTCGAAAGGCATATCTTCAGGAATGAATACAGGAACGGTAGGTCTTCCGAATCTTAAGTATACAGGACCTTCAAAATCAGCGATAGCAATAGTAGCTGCTTTTGTCTGGTTGTAATCACACGGATTGATTACCGTCATTCCAGGAAGCATTTTCATCATACCAATGTCTTCAAGGACCTGGTGAGTAGCCCCGTCTTCTCCTAATGTAAGCCCGGCATGTGAAGCACAGATTTTTACATTTTTTCCTGAATAGGCAACAGATTGACGGATCTGGTCATATACTCTGGAAGTAGAGAAATTGGCAAACGTTCCGGTAAAAGGAATTTTTCCTGTAATACTAAGACCTGCAGCGATACCGATCATATTGGCTTCAGCAATTCCTACCTGGAAAAATCTTTCCGGTGCCTTTTCAATGAATTTCTCCATTTTTAAAGATCCGATAAGGTCTGCACAAAGTGCTACTACATTTGGATTTTTATCTGCAAGCTCAGCTAATCCGGCTCCGAATCCTGAACGTGTGTCCTTTTTTTCTGTATATGTATATTTCATTTTTATTTTTTTAATCTAGAGTTTTTAAATAATTATTTAATTTCTTTTTATCAGATTGATCAAGTTTTTCCTGAATCGTATTAAGGTAAAGAACTTCTCTTCTTATTTCATCCAAAGTAAGTTTGATACCTACATTGTGTCCTGTCGATTGTGTAAGATACATATCACACATCTGACCCACATAATTTCTCAAATGTCCTTTTACTTCTTTAAGCTTAAAGGTTGGAAGATCTTTTTCGAAATTTTTACAATGCTTAGGCAGTCCTTTCCAAAGAGTCTCAGCCGGAATGTTTGCAATAGCCAAACTTCCTTCTTCATCCTGGTTCTCCTTATATGAAGAAACATAGTCGGGAATATAATAATAAGTCTCATCAGCATATGGAACTGCGGCTGTAGCAGCAGAATCAGCTACGATAGCGGTAGAATCAGTTGTTGCATATACGGAATCAGCCTTTGCATATTCTTCTTCCTGCTTTTTGTAGGCAATCATCAGAGAGTCCTGTTTTCTTTGTCTGTCCATCATTGCTTTTCTATGATCAAAAAATACCTGATCTTGAGAATCTTTTACCGATTCCAGTACAAAGTATTCTTTATCATACGTTTTTTCAGGACCCACTTTTAAAATAAGGCCTTTCAGGCCGGAGCTTTTCATTTTTACGCCCGGAAGATACTGATTCAAAAGTCCGTTAAATACAGACATGTTATTGATAGACGATTGATCATCAATACACAATTTTAAATCTTCATTTTCCTTTTTCGTTCCATCTTTTGAACGGTAGTTGACCAGATAATGTGAGCAGGGCATTCCCAGAATAGTTTCTTTTGTATCCAGTTTTCTGGCTTCCAAAGTATACTCTTCCTTTTCTCCATAATCATAGCCACTGTAGCCCAAATACATCAAAGCACTCAAACCTGAACCAGTAAGACGGCTGTTCATTTCTAATGAAACCGTACTTGTTCCCAATGCGTCGGTATAATAATACATAGGAATCTCTTTAATGTTCAGACGGGTGAGAAATTCATTATTCTTACTTGCATACATCTTTAGGGTAAGTAAAGAAGCTTTCTTATCAATCATTTGATAATTAAACACTTTGGAGAAAGAAATTTTCTTCTCTTGAGCGACTCCTAAAATAAAGCTTGTAAGCAAGCAGATTATGATGAATTTTTTCATGGAATACTTGATAATTGTGACAATCAAAGATATTAGTAATCTGCAGGAGCTTCCAGGTAAAGTTGCTTAAATGCTGTGTCTAATTGCTCGTCATTAGGCGCTTTACCATGCCAAGCATGACTTCCCATCATATAATCCACTCCATAACCCATTTCAGTATGAAGAAGGATCGCTACCGGTTTTTGTTTACCTGTTTCTGTTTTTGCTTTTTCAAGAATAGCAATCACCGCTTCAAGGTCGTTCCCGTTTTTCTCTTCTAATACAGTCCATCCAAATGCTTCCAGTTTAGCATGCAGATCACCTAAACTCAATACATCATCAGTATCACCATCGATCTGACGACCATTGTAATCGATCGTAGAAATAATATTATCCACTTTCTTTGCCGCAGCAAACATTAAAGCTTCCCAGATTTGTCCTTCCTGTAATTCACCATCACCATGAAGTGAGTAAACCAATGATTTATCTCCGTCTAATTTTTTACCTAAGGCAGCCCCTAAAGCTACAGAAAGTCCTTGTCCCAAAGAACCTGAAGCAATACGGATTCCAGGTAATCCCTCATGAGTAGTCGGATGTCCCTGTAATCTTGAATCAAGCTTTCTGAAAGTCTTTAATTCCTCAACCGGAAAAAAGCCAAATCTAGCCAAAGTAGAATAAAAAACAGGTGAAATGTGGCCATTGGAAAGATAGAAATGATCCTCATTTTTACCTTCCATAGTGAAAGGAAGATGATAGTTCAATACTTTTCCATAAAGCGCTGTAAAGAATTCCGTACATCCTAAGCTTCCACCAGGGTGTCCTGAATTAACAGCGTGAACCATTCTTAAAATGTCTCTTCTGATTTGTGTAGTAAGAGATTTCAACTCTTCGATACTTTTACTCATTATATCTGATTTATTTGCACGCGAATTTACGATTTTTTACTGGCTTATGGAAATTCAAAATCCGGACGGAATGCCCGGATTTTGAATTATTTAAAGATTTGAGGCTTTTAGCAGCCTTCATTAAGCGATACTGAAATCTCGGTAACAATATTATCAACCAATTTAAAAGACAATATGGTTGAGGCATCACTGTCGTTCAGAATGAAATAACTTTGATTTTTAATGGGCTTGCCCTTATCATCCCATCCCGGATATGCACTATAGCTAGGATAATTTTTGTAAGCATTAATAATCTCATCTTTTGTACTGCCTACACCAATACCACTTTTGGTTCTGAATTTTTTGCTGGTTGTGGAAATTCCATATATACTATATCGATTAGTTTCTTTTCCGTCATTATCATATTCCTGGCTGGTGCTGATCATAAGGATTTCACCATTGTATTTTACAGAGTTTTTATATTCTCCGTCGGTTATTTTCAGTTTTGTTCCTGAAATTTTTTCTATCTCCGCACTTTTCATAAATACTTTATAAGGGCCTATTCTAAGGGTTGAAACTTCAAAGTTTTCCTGTGCTGACACAAAGCTGAAAGCCAAAAGACCCAATAAAAGCTGAAAGATTTTTTTCATGGTATGTATTAATTATTTTGAGTTTGGTTATTGATTTTATTTTTTTCTGATGATTAAAAGCCCCAGGAATGTTAATAGTCCGTTGATGATCAGTAATTCCAGTCCTATTTTAAAGTCTCCGAAAATAGGCGTCTGATACTTATCAATAAAATAGGATATAATAGGCGCTGCAATACAAACATAAGGAACAAGTTTGTCTTTAACCTTGTATGTAGTAAAAATACCAAAAGCGAAAAGTCCTAAAAGAGGTCCGTATGTAAATCCTGCTAATTTCAGGATCAATCCGATCATGGAATTATCATTGATGACCTTGAAAATAATTACCATAACCAGGAAAGAAAGCGCTACCAGAAGGTGAACATTTTTACGGAATTTCTCCTTTTTATGATCTGTCCATTCTTTCTTTTCCTTCATTCCAAAGATATCAATACACAAAGAGGAGGTAAGTGCTGTCATGGCTCCGTCTGCACTTGGAAATAAAGCTGAAATTAAAGCAATGATGAAGATAATTGAAATAAACCCGGGCATATGGTTTAATGCCACTTCAGGGAAAATCTTATCTCCAAAAATATCTTTCCCGTTCAGTATAAACTCCTTTTTGGGGATACCATCTACAATGACCTCTGTAAGGTGACCTCCCTGGCTTTCTCCAAAAAGATAAAGAAGGCCTCCCATATACAGGAACAATGATATTACTCCTAACAAAATAAATCCTAAGGTTACCATATTTTTCTGAGAATCCTTCAGTTTCGTTACGGAAAGGCTTTTCTGCATCATTTCCTGATCGATTCCGGTCATGGTGATGGTAATAAATGCTCCCGCAAGAATCTGTTTGATAAAGAACCCCGGAGAATTAAAATCCATTTCAAATATTTTCGTATAACCTTTACTGCTCATGGCACTCAAACTTTGTCCAACGCTAAGATCCAGGTGGTTCAGCATGTAGATGGTGCAGATAATCAGTCCCAGAAGCATACAGGAAGTCTGCAGGGTATCGGTCCACACAATGGTCTTTACTCCTCCTTCATAGGTATATAAAATAATCATAGCCAGAATGATGAGAGTGGTCACAATGAACGGAACTCCTAAGCTGTCCAATATGGTTACCTGTAGGATATTGACAACCAGGTACAATCTTGCTGTAGCTCCTACCAACCTTGAAACAATAAATATCCAGGCTCCAGATTTGTAAGAAAGCTGTCCCATTCTCTGCTGAAGATAGCCGTAGATGGAAGTGAGTTTAAGGCGGTAATACAAAGGAAGCAATACATATGCAACGGTAATATACCCGATAAGATAGCCCAGGGTTATCTGCAGATAGGAGAAACTGTCTTTACCCACAGCTCCCGGAACACTCACAAAAGTTACTCCGGAAAGTGAAGTTCCTATCATTCCAAAGGCAACAAGCATCCAATTACTTTTACGGTTTCCAATGAAGAAACTCTCGTTGTCACTTCCTTTACCGGTTTTATAAGCTACCCAGAGAAGCAGCGCAAAGTATACAACGATAATGGACAGTAATATAATTGGAGACATATTTTTGTAATTAAAATTTTACAAATATAGTTTTTTTATGTTCTGATAAAAAAGAAAAACCTTTCAGGGATCTGTCCTGAAAGGTTTTTCATCTGCCTTTTCCTGTTAACTAGACTACGACGTCCTGAAGATCTTCGTTTTTCTGGAAAGTAGCTTTCGCAAAAGGACAAAGTGCAATTATTTTTTTGCCTTGTTTTCTTGCGAAATCTACCGCCGCTAAAACCATTTCTTTGCCAACGCCTTTTCCGTTGTAAGCTTCCTCTACTTCCGTATGATCAATAATGAATCTTTCTTCTCCTGCCCAGGTGTATGTCATTAGCCCTGCGCGGTTTCCGTCTATGAAAGCCTCAAAACTTCCGTGTTTTTCGTCGTTGTTTTGTTTTACCTCTATCATATTATGAAAATTTGGTTAATATTTCTATATCGTTTGTTAGTATCTTATGTATCGGACACGCATCAGCAATCGTATGCAGCCTTTTCAATTGTTCGTCATCGAGGTTGGTTCCTTCAAAGCTGATATCTCTTTTAAAAACAGCTCTTTTGGTAAGGGGGAAATTTTCCAGATCAACCTCTACGTTGATTTTTTCCACATCCCATTCCTTCCTTTCAATATACATTCTTAAGGTTGCAGCAGTACAGCTTGCCAAAGAAGTGGCAAGAATCTCAAAGGGGTTGAATCCTTTGTTTTGCCCTCCTTTATCTAAAGGTTCATCCGTGATGATTTTATTTTCACCGGCTACTACTTCTGTATAGTATTTTGTTTTTCCTAAACTTGCTTTTACTGTTACGCCCATTATTTTTCAGTATTAATTTTGTAACTCAATGCCCCGGAAGGACATTGTTCTATTTGATTGATGAGTTCCTGAGTTGTTGCGTTTTCTACCTTGATCCATGGTCTGTCCTTTGGATTATAAACCTGGGGTAACATTTTTACACAAACTGCAGAGTGGATACATTTCTTAGGCATCCAGACTACGGTAAGATCTCCGTTGGTATATTCGTGTGTTTCCATTATTCTTCTTTTAGTAATTTTTCGATTCTTCTGTCTGGAATCAGCCATATAAGAGCAACAATGTAATAAAAACATAGAGCAATATAAGGATAAAAAAATGAAGTCGCGATTCCGGATATATAAAATACAATTGAAATATATTCCTTAAACCTGGAATGGATGGCTTCTTTTAGCTTTGAATTCTCTCCCTCACAGCGGACAATTAAGTTTTCCATAATTGTATAGGCTATGGCGCACATGAACAATCCGATTCCATAGGCAGCAACCGGGTTTTTAGCGAAATGTGTAGTACCTATCCATTCCGTAGCAATCGGCATTAAAGAGAGCCAGAACAGTAAATGCAAATTTGCCCAAAGAATAGTTCCGTTGATTTTTTTGGCTGCCTGGAACAAGTGATGATGATTGTTCCAATAAATTCCCACATAGATAAAACTAAAGACATAAGCCAGAACTTTTGGGATAATCGGTTTGAGACTTGCCCAGCTGTCACCTTCCGGTACTTTAAGTTCCAGTACCATAATGGTAATGATAATGGCCAAAACACCATCACTGAACGCTTCCAGTCTTCCTTTGGTCATCAGTTTGTAATCTCTGTTTTAAAATTTTTGATTTTTTCATTCAGCTCTTTGAGCATATCCGGATTTATGACACCACTTTCCAGATCAAAGTTTTCATAGAATTTCGGTAAGGAGAAGGTTTCCTTAATATCCGCTGCGAACTGGGGGAAGAACGTTTTGGCTGTATTCATTACATTTCCACCACCATAACCACCCGGTGAGGTGCTCATGAGAAGCATGGGCTTGTTCTGAAAAACCTTCACATTAATCCTTGAAGCCCAGTCAAATATATTTTTAAAAGCAGCGCTGTATGATCTGTTATGTTCGGCCAGTGAACAAATAATAACATCACAGTCTTCGATTCTTTTTAAGAATTGATGTGCGGCATCCGGGAATCCTTTTTTTTCAAGATCTACAGAAAAAACAGGCATTGTATAATCGTTAAGGTCAATTAAATTAATATCTTCATTTTGAAAATCCTTCAAAACAAATTTAACCAGTTCTTTGTTGATAGAGGTGGAAGAGCTACTTCCCGCAAATGCTAATATTTTCATGGTGTCTTGTCGTTATAAAATTTCTGTCCGGAATTATTTTCTGTTCAGAATTGCTTTAGGAAGCGGAACAAATTCGTCCTCATCTCCTGGAACTAAAGGAAAGGCATCGTGGTTCTGGTCATTCCAGTTTACTTTAGCCTGATCAATTACTTCTCTATCCGAATTTACGAAATTCCAGAATATAAAGCGCTCTTCTTCAAAGGGTTCGCCTCCGAAAAGATAGACGGTTGCATTTTCGCTCATTTCAAACTCACATAGCTTGGTGTCCTTTGCAATAAGCAATTGTTTCGAGCCATAGGTGTTTCCTTCGATATTTACAGTGCCATCCAGAACATACATGGCCGCTTCACCGTACAAGTCCTGTCCGATGCTGATTTTTTGTGCCGATTTTGTTTTTATCTCAATGAAAAAAAGCTTACTATGAACGGGAACGGGAGATTTTTTTCCAAAGGCTTCTCCGGCAATTAGTTTGTAGTGGATGTCTCCATTTTCCCAAACCGGAAGTTCATCTGCCTCCGTATGATGGAACGTCGGTTCACTTTGCTCCAGATGTTTTGGAAGGCCTACCCAGATTTGAAAACCATGTAATTTTTTATCAGTTTCTCTTAAATATTCCGGAGTTCTTTCGGAATGTACCACTCCCTTTCCTGCTGTCATCCAGTTGACGGCTCCCGGTTTTATTTCCATGGCACTTCCGATACTGTCACGGTGAAAAATAGATCCCTCCAGAAGATAAGTTAAAGTGGATAATCCGATATGGGGATGAGGTGGTACATCCAGGTTTTGATAATCTTTTAATTCTGACGGTCCCATGTGATCTATAAAAACAAATGGGCCTACGGCTCTTTTTTCACGGAAAGGTAAAAGTCTTCCGACTAAAAAGTTTCCTATATCTGCGGCTTTTTCTTCTATGATAAGTCCAATATTTGACATAATTATGATTCTTTACGATTGCTAGTGTTATTTAATTAAATTATTTAGCTTTTTTAGATATTAAAGCTGGTCATATCTTTCAAACGTTATGTCCACAATGCGTTTCCATTCCGGATGCTTTTTAATATAAGCAAAAACATAAGGACAAAACGGGAGTAGTTTTTTAAGACTTTCTTCAATGTAAACCAATGTTTTCTCTACAACTGCTACGGCAGCTCCGGTACCTGCCAATTCTGGGTCAGCCTCCGTATGAATTAAAATGATCTGACTGTCGGTTTCACGGTAATCAATGAAAGCAAAATGCCCATTTACTTCAATTTCGAATCTCTTTTTTGATTCATTTTTTACAAGTGGAATATTTTCAAACTCTGGCTTCATTGTTTAAATTTTTGTCTGTATACTTAAAAAGTAAAAGTATTATGTTAAAGGTAATAAAAAGCAATAATTAAATAACCGACTTAAGATTAAGATTATTTAATTATTGCCAAATTCTGTATGCTTAATCTTCTAAATATCCGAATTTTCCGGTGTTGAAATCTTCAAAAGCCTGCATGATTTCCTCTCTTGTATTCATTACAAAAGGGCCATGCGGAACAATGGGTTCATTGATTGGCTCTCCACTAATGATCAGTACCACTGCGTCTTCACTGGCTTCAATGCTAAATTCCTCTCCTTTGTTTTCAAATAATACCAATTGATCGGTTTTTGCTTTTTCATTTCCATTCACAATAATACTCCCTTCAATGATAAGGGCAGCAGTATTAAAGTGAGCAGGAAAATTAAAATCAGCTTTTCCTCCGGATTTTAATTTTGCGTTCATCATGTGTACCGGAGTAAAGGTATATGCAGGTCCTTTGTTTCCTGAATATTCCCCTGCGATCACCTCAATAAACCCGTTTTCTTTCAGATCAACGATCTTCATATCGGAGTTTTTGATGGCCTGATATTTAGGTTTGCTCATTTTATCCTGCGCTGGAAGATTCACCCAAAGCTGAACCATCTGAAAGATTCCACCGGTTTTAGACCATTCCCTTTCGTGGTATTCCTTATGTAAAACACCTCTTGCAGCGGTCATCCACTGAACGTCTCCCTGACCAATTATACCACCACCTCCCGAACTGTCGTGATGTTCTACTTTTCCCTGATACGCTATGGTTACAGTTTCAAAACCTCGGTGCGGATGTACTCCAACTCCTCTTGGTTTCTCAGATCCGTTAAAATGGAATTTTGAATTATAATCGAGCATAATAAAAGGATCCATTCTTTTCATATCTAATCCTGATGCACCGGGTATAAAATTATGAACTCTGAACCCATCACCTACAAAATGGGCAGGCTTTGGAGATACTACGATTTCTACTTTTTTAGTTGTCATCATAATGTTGATTTTTTATAATAACAAAAATAGAGTAGATAAGAATCAATTGCATTGATCTGTGTTAAGTTCGGATTAGATTGATTTTCATGACTTATTATAGTCGAAACAATAGGGTTACTCCTTTGATTTCATATTCTTGCCATCTGAAATATGAAGTCTTCGGAATACCAATCCGGATAATATTGTGAGAAAACCAACTGTAAGAAAAGTATAGCGGAAAGCATTATGGATTTCTCCTTTAATAAGATCGGTACTTTCAAATATTTTTAGAACAATAAGACCAAAAGCAATTCCAAAACCAATGGCGAGCTGTTGATTTACAGATATTAATGAATTACCACTGCTGGTCTGGAAATTTCTTAAATCAGCAATGGAAATGGTATTCATGGAGGTGAATTGGATAGAATTGAAAAAGCCTAAAACCGCTATGATCGGGATGAACCATAGAAGATTCGTATGAATATCAGGAATGGCCAGCATGCATATTAATGTTCCAATGACGAATGTATTAACCATTAACGTCTGACGGTAACCAAATCTATTCAGGATTTTAATGACTGATGATTTTCCGAGTATAGCTGTCAGAGCCATGGGAGCAACGATCCAGCCAGACGTAACTGCTGTTTGTTTATAGGCGATTTGTATCATCAGGGGAAGTAGTAAAGGAACAGCACTGATTCCTAGACGGGTAGCCAGATTTCCTACAATTCCCACACGGAAAGTTCGCACCTGGAAAAGATTTAAAGGAAATATAGGATTTCCTTCCTTTTTTGCATGTTTATAATAATAATATAGAAAGAGAAATCCTAAGATAAAGATCAGAAGAACCGGTGTTATATTCTGAAGATCTCCAAAAAGTTCAAGAGAAATGGATAGCAGGAGGGAGGCTGCTGCAAAAATCATAAAGCCTTTGAGATCGAAATCAACGTCCTTCGACTTGTAATTAGGCATGTACTTAATTCCCAGAATAATCCCTAAAAAGCCAATTGGGATATTAATAAGGAATATCCAGTGCCAGGATAAATAATCTACCATATAACCACCAACCAACGGCCCCAATACAGGACCGATAAGAGCGGGAATGATAGCGAAATTCATAGCTTTTAATAATTCACTTTTATCAAAGGTTTTAATGAGGGCTAATTTTCCAACGGGTGTCATTAAACTGCCGCCCACTCCCTGGATAACTCTTGAAATAACAAGGTGAGTGAGGTTTTGCGATAATGCACAGAATAAGGAACCCAGGCTGAAGAGAACCAGGGAGAAGATGAAAACTCTTTTTGTTCCGAATCTATCTGCTAAAAAGCCGCTCGCAGGCATGAAAACTGCCAGAGTCAGAACGTAGCTGATTATGGCGTTTTGCATATTGAGCGGAGACTCTTTTAGATCTTTGGCAATAGAAGGTAAAGAAGTGTTCAGAATTGTAGAATCAAGCATCTGCATGAAAATAGCGGTAGCAAGAATCAGTGGAAGGATTTTTTTAATCGACGTTAGAGATGAATTGGTTTCAGACATGTTATATCGGCTAGGATCTTTATATAATTTAGTCTTTCGATAAGTTTGCTATTTCGATCAAGGCAAATTGAAGAGATCATTCTGGAATAAAAATAAATGGATTGAACAGGTTTTTTCCCTCTCTTCCGGCCATTATCTAATGTAATGTATTTTGAAACTTAAAAGACTTGTTTCTTAGATAAAGAAATATGTATAAAATTAAAAAAGTCCTGTGAGATTTCACAGGACTTTTTGATTTATTTTTTAGTTTTTTCTACTCCTTTCCATTCATCGCCGGCTTTTCTGTACTGGCTTAAAATGAAAGTTTTAAAATCTGTTGTTTTATACTCGATGTTATCTGTATTTTGCTCAAACGGCATGATGTAATAGTAATCCACATCTGTTTTATCGGTTTTGTTCCCTTTTTTTACAGAAGGAACATATTTTGAAAACTTATAGTTGGGAAGATATTGTTTTAGTGAAGCATAAAACTTTTTATCTTCTTCACTCGGAATAATATCTACAATTTTAAAATCATCTTTTTTCTTGTCTATCCAAAGGTAATAAGTCTTTTCCTCCTGAGTTTTTCTATTCAGGGAATTGAAGGCAAAAAGTTCTTTAGGCACCAATTCCTTGATTTTTTCAGGATCTACCTTTGTGAAGTACTCACCCTGAGAAGGATCAACATACGTTTCAAGATTATACATTAAAACGGCATTGTTTTCAAAATTCTTATTCTTAAAGTATTGATTTAGAGATAATTCAGCTGTTTCGCGTAGTTCTTTTCCTCTGGCATCCAGCTTTTTGGTTGGATTCTGTGGGTTTACTTTTTTCACAAATTCATAGAGAACAACTGGCTTTACATCCTTAAGGTGCGGATAGGTTTTTAATTGTTCAGCTTTCGCAAGCCAGTAATATTGTTGATAATAATTTTCTTTTTCGTTGTCCTTTACAGTCTTATAAGTAAGTGCAAGTTTCTTTGAGTTAAGATATTTACCAAATTTACCCTGGCCAAAAGCAAAATTTATAGATAATAAAGCAAAAAAGATAGTAACGGTTCTTCTCATTTTATAATATTGATTTTTTCGTTTTCCAAATATAATTATTTATTAGATACTATTTTTGATTGTTAGTTAAAATCTGTTAATATTATTGATGTTTATTCAAAAGAAAATCCTGTATTGCTACAGGATTAATAAATTTTAGTTCCCAAGGGTTTGAAAGGTGAGTTGGAAAATTTTTTACCAGGGTGTACAAAAACTCCTTTGATTATCCCCCCAATATTATCCCTCATAAGAAGTTTCGTGTACTTTTACAGCCCTTCCGCTTGGATCGTTCATTTTCTTAAAAGCTTCATCCCATTCCAGTGCAATAGGAGTGGAACAAGCCACAGATGGTACAGACGGAACTGTTGCTGCCGCCGTTTCACTTGGGAAATGTTCTTCAAAGATCGTTCTGTATCTGTATTCTTCTTTATTCTGAGGAGTGTTCAATGGAAATCTGAATTTTGCATTCGCCATCATTTCGTCCGTAACCTCTTTCTCTGCCACTTCACGCAAGGTATCAATCCATGAATAGCCTACGCCATCGGAGAATTGCTCCTTTTGTCTCCAGACAATAGATTCCGGTAGGATATCTTCAAAAGCTTTTCTTAAAATCCATTTTTCTATTTTGCCATCAGCGGTATCAATCATTTTATCTTTAGGGTTAATATTCATAGCAATGTCCATGAATTCTTTGTCAAGAAAGGGAACACGTCCTTCAATTCCCCAGCTCATCAATGCTTTGTTGGCTCTTAAACAATCATAAAGGTGAAGTTTTCCTAATTTTCTTACTGTTTCATCGTGAAACTCTTTGGCATTCGGAGCTTTATGGAAATATAGATATCCGCCGAAAAGTTCATCAGAACCTTCACCTGATAGTACCATTTTAATGCCCATGGATTTGATTACTCTTGCTAAAAGATACATGGGAGTAGAAGCTCTTACGGTTGTTACGTCATAGGTTTCCAGATGATAAATTACATCGCGTATAGCATCTAGTCCTTCCTGAACGGTAAAATTAACTTCATGATGGACAGAGCCGATATGTTCTGCTGCTTTTTGTGCTGCTGTAAGATCAGGAGATCCTACTAACCCTACTGCGAAGCTATGCAGTCTCGGATACCATGCTTCCTGGGTATCTCCGCTTTCAATTCTTTGACGGGCAAATTTTGCAGTGATCGCTGAAATTACAGAAGAATCCAATCCTCCCGATAATAGTACTCCATAAGGAACGTCGCTCATAAGCTGTCTGTGAACTGCATCTTCTAATCCTTGTCTCAGTTTTTGTATATCGCTCTCATTATCCTTCACATGATCAAAATCGGTCCAGTCTCTTGTGTACCATTGTTGAAGCTCCATACCGTCTTTACTGTAAATAAGGTGCCCCGGTAAAAAGGTTTCAATGGTTTTACAAATTCCTTCCAGTGCTTTTAATTCTGAAGCGATATAGAAGTTGCCGTTTCTGTCCCATCCCTGATAAAGCGGGCAGATTCCCATATGATCCCGCGCGATGAGATAAACATCATTTTTGATATCATATAACGAAAATGCGAAAATACCATTAAGCTTTTCCAGGAAGTCTTTACCATACTTTTCGTAAAGTGCTAAAATAACTTCGCAATCGGATTGGGTTTGAAATTCATAGTTGGGAAATTCTTCCTTCAGTTCTCTGTGGTTATATATTTCTCCATTTACGGCTAAGACAATATTCCCATCTTTAGAAAATAAAGGCTGCTTTCCGGATGTAGGATCTACAATGGCTAATCTTTCGTGAGAAAACACCACTTTTTCATTCTGAAAAACTCCACTCCAATCCGGACCTCTATGACGGATTTTTTTTGACATTTCCAAGACCTGAGGTCTTAATATTTCTGTTTTTTGTTTTGCGTCAAACAAACATACGATTCCACACATTTTTTATCATTTATTTAGGAGCAAAAATAGACTTGTAATTTAAAAAAGAAAACATTAATTAAATATAAGTTAATATTTTTAATTAAATAATCTATTTTAAAGAATTTAATTAATTAAATTGAATGATAAATATGATTTTGGTTAATATTTTTCTTACAGAAGAATACTATGTGTAGCTATACGAAATTAAAATGGGATATTTATTAATATATGGTAATTAATTATATGAATTTTTACTTTTACTTTGTGGCTCGAAATAATTTTTTTTCATCATTTGTGTTTTTACCTTCTTGTGATTAATATCACGAGAAGGTTTTGTTTTTTTATTGAATTCCTAATAAAACCCCGGAAACATTCCATGAACTGAAACTTGTGCCCTCTGTAGGGCCTTGAGGAATTTTGATCTGGATACTGTGTTTTCCGGCCTTTAAATCTCCCAATGAAATAAATTCTGGATTCGTAATAGTCCCGGGACACCAGTTTGATCTGCTTAAATCTGATGAAGAGAGTCCATCCGGAAAATTTCCTGATGCAGGGTTATATAAACGGTATGAACCACAGTCTGTTCTCCATGGTGTAAAAGAGAAAATCATTTTTCCATCTACAAATATGGAATTGACTTTCGGAACGAACTCATCTCCGTTTTCCCATCCGCCATGGCCTGTCGTTATATAACGTAATTGCGCATTTTTCAGATCTTTTTTTAGAGTGAATTCTACGAAGAGTCCTTTCTCGGCATTAAACATCGTGGAATAATCCTGTCCCGCCATTTCCATGATGTTGACGGTATTGAACAACGGAATTACAGTATTGTTTTTATAAACAGTCTGATCACTTTTATGAATCGTGATCTCCAGATTTACTGTATGTCCACCTTTATCATAGTTTCCTATAAAGGTTCCAATCCATAATTCTTTATCAGATAAAGAAGGCTTTAGTTCTGTAATATCCTGACGGTATGGACTGATTGTTTGCCAGTCTTTTCCTTTTAGCTGGATGTGGTTGAATTTTTGAATCCCAAATGCGGTAAAGAAGCGCATCATTTCAATGCTCGGATCATAATTATCTGTAGGGATAATGCCATAATATTGCTTTCCATTTCCGTTTTCGTATACCGGAAGTGTTTTAGCACCTTTTTCCAGGCCATCAAAAAAGGATTGCGATTTATTCTGAGGAATAAAGAAAACGGTTCCTGTTCTGTCATAAGCATCACCATTGGATTGCTGTTTTAATTCAATGAAAACATTTTCTCCTTCAGATATCTTTGGAAACTTTACCTTTTTTAAGATAATTGTTCCATTTGCAAATCTTTTTATCTTTTCGTTGGATTTGGATTCGTCCGAGAAGTTGATCATTTCGTTTTCAAAAACTTTCAAAGTAGTAAAGCGGCTTTTCCAAAGCTGGTCTTTGTAACCTAAAAGATCTGTAGAGGTAATGGGCCCTTTAATGATATCCGCAATATTGGTTTTTTTTACTTTTTTAATAGAAGTGGCAGTAATCAGAGAATTTTTATTTCTTTCAATTTCCAGAACCAATCCCAGGTTTTGTCCTAGCACTGAAGGTCCGCCACTTATCTTTAAATCTCCTGTGTACCAGATTTCTATGGTGTTGGAGTTGATTTTAGTGACAGCCTTCCGGCAGGTGTAGCCGAGAATTTTTTTTGTTTCATTGGTTAATTCAAAGGTCTGTTTGGCTACTGATTCTTTATCGGCAGTAGAAATAATCTCATCAGGCTTTAAAAACCCGTATGATACAATTGTATTTGAAGGTTTTTCAATTTTTGTAATTTCAAACGGATATTCGCTCTTTTGTTCCCTGATAGAGTTATTAAGGATAAAGTTTTCACTGCCGTTAACCCATATAAAAGTCGGTGACTGCTCTGTCTGTATTTTTCCGTTGTAAGAATTGGTATACTGGATTTCATAGGTTTGGGCAGATGAAACATAATACAGAAAAGCAAAGAAAGCAAATAAAAATCGTTTACACATGTGCGGGTGGTTTATCACAAATATACAATGTCTTACAAATGTCTACCTGTAAATTCAATGGCATTTCATGAATAGGTATTCCAAGGATACGAAATGTTACGAATATTGAGAAATTTTTTTTTTGATTAATGATGTATTGTAAAAAAAACTACTCCAGAAAATGGAGTAGTTAGTATATTTATAATGTAAGGCTGGTTAGGCTAACCTTTCTATAAGAGCCATATAGAATCCGTCATATCCTTCGCTAGGCATTACTTTTTCGTCTTTAATAAGTTTGAAGTCCGGGTTGTTTTTAAGGAATTCCTTAACCTGTCCGGTGTTTTCAGAAGGCAAAATAGAGCATGTGGCATACACCATTTTTCCACCTTTTTTAAGGATTTTAGAATAATCCTGAAGGATCTGTTGTTGTTCCAGTTTGATTCTATCAATGAAATCCTGGTCGATTTTCCATTTACTGTCAGGATTTCTTTTTAAAACTCCTAAGCCTGAGCAAGGAGCATCAATAAGAAGCCTGTCTGCTTTTTCGTGAAGACGTTTGATCACTTTATTGTCCGCGATCATACGGGTTTCAATATTATGAGCGCCTGCTCTTTTGGCACGGCGTTTTAGTTCTGCTAGTTTCCATTCAAAGATATCCAAAGCGATGATCTGTCCTTTATTTTGCATTAGTGCTGCGAGGTGAAGTGTTTTTCCTCCTGCTCCTGCACATGCATCAACTACTCTTTGTCCTTCTTTTACATCAAGGAAATATCCTATTTTTTGTGAAGAAGCATCCTGAACTTCAAATAATCCTTCTTTAAAAGCTGTTGTTAAAAAAACATTCTTTTTTTCTTCCAGCTGTACAGCGTCCTGATAATTTCTCACGGTAAAAGAGATGATACCTTCATCAGATAGATCGGAGATCAGTTCTCTGGGCGTTGTTTTAAGAGAATTTGCTCTCAAAACAGTAGGAGCCTGCTCATTTAAAGCTCTCATTTCCTTTTCCCAGCCAGCGCCTAATTCTTTTTCAAGGGTTTCAGCCAGCCATTCAGGAATAGAGTGCTCAATAGCTTTTGTAGGAACAGTATCTTTTTTTAGCTTTGTAATGATATCAGCGATTTTTATCCCGTCGAACTCTTCAAACTTTTTATAGTTTGTTTTGCTCCAAAGCAAATAAGCAAGAATGAGTTTGTATATGTTATTCGGTTTTACACCTTCTCCCATATAATACTCCAAACGCTTTTTCCAACGGATGATATTGTAAAAAATCTCAGAAACAACGGCTCTGTCCTGACTTCCCCATTTTCTGTGAGCCTTTAAAAGTCTTTCAATAACTTTATCAGCGTATTTGTTTTTTTCAAAAAATGTCTCCTGTAGGGCATCGTGAATTCCGATTGCCAGGTTTCTGTGAATAAGTTCCATAATTGCTTCTGCTGTTTTCAATCTGCAAAAGTACAAATTATAGTTGAGATTTGAGATTGATGAAGGAGATGGGAAACAGGAGGTACGATAGATGTTGATAGTTAATACATAAATAGATAAATAGGGTGGGTGATTTTTCTCCCGATACCTGATCTTATCTCTAAACCTTTCTGTTGACTTGATCCTTTAAAAAACTCTACCTTTGCAAAAAATTAAAATATGAGTGATATTGTTCTTTGTCCGAAGTGTGGTTCCGAATTTACTTATCCTAGCGACAACATGACGGTTTGTTCCCAGTGTTTTTATGAATGGAATGCTGATGAGGCAGCTGCGGAAACAGCCAATGAAGGCAAGATACTTGATTCCAATGGAAATGAGTTACAGGATGGTGATTCTGTAGTGGTTATCAAGGACCTGCCGGTAAAAGGAGCTCCAAAACCTGTAAAAGCGGGAACAAAGGTGAAAAATATCCGTCTGAGACCTGATAGTGACCATAATATCGATTGTAAAATTGACGGCTTTGGTTCGATGGCTTTGAAATCAGAGTTTGTTAAGAAAGCGTAAACCTGATAATATATTCATTGATGCGTCTTTAGGGACGCATTTTTGATATGTAAGAAGTTATAGGAAACAAAAAAAGGAAAAGATTGGACAGTGTAATCTTTCAAAGACTAGATTGCAGGATTCTGCTAATGTTCGTCCAGGAGGCAGAAAGAGAATTAACCAAAAGTTTCCTTATGCTATAGAATTACAAATGTAATAAAAAGTTTTAAAAATGAATTTCCGAAATCCGGACTTTTATCCACAAACTAACAATAAGCATATTAAGAATATGTTAATTTTGTTTTTTCCGCCATTTAGCAGTTCGGCTTTATGCAAAGACAATTTTAACGGGGCCTTCAATCTTGCTGTTGGTATATAAAACGAGATCCTTTTCCTTTGCTCTTACTTTATTCCAATAATGGTTACCGGCAAACCTGCTCTCCAGAACTTCTGCATCCATACCGTTTTCCGAAACTTTAATTTCATGCGGGTAATAGGAAAATTTAGAGATCCCAAAATTCTTCATTTCATGATCGGTGAAAATATTTACTTCCCCAAAAAGTTTAGCAACATAAGGATTGTAAGGTTCTTTGTAAGTTTCTTCCGGATGGGTGTTTTGGATCAGTCTTCCACTTTGAAGAACAACGATCTGGTCTACCCAAGGTATAATATCCTGAAGTTCATGAGTTGAGATGATTAAGGAAATGTTATGTTGCTTTACATACCTGAAAAGCCTTTCCCGAAGTTCTATTTTTCTTGGAAAATCAATATTACTAAAAGGTTCGTCCAGGATCAGGAGCTTAGGCAATATAGACAAAGCACGCGCAATAGCAACTCTTTGCTGCTGTCCGCCACTTAAATTTTTTGGGAAAACATCAGCATATTCCTGCAGGCCTACTACTTCAAGAAGTTCATGAACGGTTTCTCTTTTTTTTGATAGATTGATATTTGAAATAAACTTACCCACATTGTCTGCAACGGTGGAATAAGGCATCAGGTCAAAATTCTGTGCAACAAATTTCATTTGAGGTTCTCCGGGAACAAGATTGCCTTTCGGGCCCATAAGTGGAGTGCCGTCAAAAATAATTTCACCGCCTTCCCAGTCTAAAAGTCCATAAATTAAATTTAATAATGTAGATTTTCCACAGCCGCTTTCACCGGCCAGGGCAATGATTTTCCCTTCCTCAAATCGTATATTGAGGTTTTGAAAAAGAGGCTGGTCTTTACGATGTGAAAAATAAAGATTGTTTATCTCTAATAGCATATTACAAATGTAGTATTTTTAAAAAAGAATTATTTTTTTTATTATCTTAGCGAACGTAATAAAAAAATATCAAAAATGAGAAAAAAACTGTTTTATTTCGTTATCCCTGCCGTTTTTGCTACAGCTGTTGTTGTTTCTTGTAAAAAAGACAAACCGCTTACAAGTGAAAGTAATGATGTTACGACAACAAAAGAAGGTGCTCAATATGCATTGGATACTTTAAATAGTAAAATAGAGTGGAAGGGATATAAAGTCTTCAAATCTGAAAGTACAAGCCATTTCGGAACAATTAAGTTTGAAAGCGGTGATCTTACAGTGAAAGACGGAAAATTAGAAAGTGGAAAGTTCGTTGCTGATATGAATTCATTAACATCTGTGGATTTAAAAGATGACGCAGAGCAATTAGGAAAACTGAACGGGCATTTGAAAAGCGGGGATTTCTTTGAAGTTGAAAAATTTCCAACTGCTTCTTATGAAATTACTAAAGTTACACCGGCAGCTGAAGGTGATTATAATACTCTATTGGATGGTAATTTAACGATTAAAGGAATTACCAAGCCGCTTCAGCTTAAAGCTAATGTGTCTGTAAAAGAAGGTGAAGTAACCGTAGCTACTGAACCTAAAGATATTAAAAGAGAAGAGTTTGGTGTGAAATTCCAGGCTCCTGCTGAAAACGGAGTGATTAAAGATGAGGTAACTCTTCAGATCAACGTTAAAGCTTTAGAAAAGAAATAATTTTTTTATTTAAGTGAAATAAGTGATTGAAGTCTGCCTCTGAATAAGGGGCAGATTTTTTATGATAAAATAAGAAAGTTTTTAAACTGAAAAATCGTATTTTTGCAAAACATTTTGAAAGGGTAAAATAATGATAGAAAAGATAGAAGAACTACTCGTTGAGGTAAATAACTTCAATACTACATCTAAAGAGGAGATCGAAAATTTCCGAATCAAGTATAATGGTAAGAAAGGAGTTCTAAACGATTTTTACGAAACATTAAAGGAAGTTCCAAACGATCAGAAGAAAGAATTCGGGCAGAAAGTGAATTCTTTAAAACAGGCTATTGCCATAAAATTAGAAGATCTGAAAAGCGCTTCTGAATCTTCCGTCGTAGTAGAGAAAGATGATCTTACAAAACCTGCTTTTCCCTTGGAGCTGGGATCGAGACATCCTATCAACCTGGTGAAGAACAGAATTATTGAGATCTTTAAATCTATTGGTTTTGCGGTAGCTGATGGACCTGAAATTGAAGACGACTGGCATAACTTTACGGCACTTAACCTTCCTGAATATCATCCGGCAAGAGATATGCAGGATACTTTCTTTATTGAACAAAATCCTGATATTCTTTTGAGGACGCATACTTCTTCAGTACAGATTCGTTATATGGAGGAAAACCAACCCCCAATAAGAATTTTATCTCCTGGAAGGGTTTTCAGAAATGAAGCGGTATCTTCCCGTTCTCATTGTATTTTCCATCAGATTGAAGGGCTATACATCGATGAAAATGTAAGCTTTGCGGATTTGAAGCAAACCATCCAGTTTTTTACTACTGAACTTTTTGGAAAGTCCAAAATCAGAATGAGACCTTCTTATTTCCCTTTCACTGAACCTAGTGCTGAAATCGATGTGTACTGGGGATTAAACTCTGAAACGGATTATAGAATTACTAAAGGAACAGGCTGGCTGGAAATTATGGGTTGCGGTATGGTAGATCCGGCTGTTTTAAAAAATGTAAATATTGACCCGGAAAAATATTCTGGGTATGCTTTCGGAATGGGTATTGAGAGGATTGTAATGCTTCTTTATCAAATGAGCGATATCAGAATGTTCTTTGAAAACGATATCAGAACTTTAGAACAATTTAAGACACTATAGAAAAAGCCTCCGGTAGAGGCTTTTTTATATTTGTTAGTGGCTTTTTATTTAGAAAACCTTAAGGGGTATTTTACATTTTTAAAATCGTCGATACTTGCTTTTAAAGAACCGACAGCTAATTCAGCTTTAAGTAACATAGGAACGTGATTAGCATCATTAGAAACCCACATGGTTACTCCCTCTTTATCTTTAAATACTCTTCCACTCATTACTGACGGAACGATTTTTAAGCAATTGATGACTCCGAACTTTGTCTTTAAATTTTCGGTACCTACAACCCTTAAACGAAAAGGAAACATTTCATCATCAATCCAAACATTCATATTAATTACCGTACCCACTTTAAGCTCCGTCTGGCTTTGGCTTCTGAGATAATAAAAACAGGAAAGCATATCCTGTATTCCTTTTACAGACTTGATTACTTTGGAGCCGTTAGCCGGTGTTTTTTTATCCGTCAGGATCAGTGTATTGTTGTCATGGTTGAACACAGTTTCAAAATGTTGGCGATAGCTTCCTTCTTTTACATTTCGAACGTAGAAACTGGGAAGTCCCGTCTGTATATCAATGAAACTCTCATAAAGATCATCCACTTTAAAAAAAGCTTTTACAGCACCGGAGGTTTGTCCCGTTCCTTTTACATAGAGGTGGGGAGCTCCTTTGTAAGTTGTTTTTTGAGTTGTAAGCGTTGCATTTCCGGCAGTTAGTATTCCGTAATGAATCCTGAAAGTAATAGATTCGCCATCTGCTATATTATCAATCTGGCCAAAACCGAGAAAGAATACGAATAATGCAATGATATTGAGAATTTTCTTCATAATATGGTTTTTACAAAAACGCTGCCAAAATTAAAATTTTTCTATTTTACCCGTTATTTGATAAATCTCAGGTTTTTATTTAGACTCAATTAAATCAGCTTCGCGTTAAAATTAGTAAATTTGCAGTTATATGTAAAATTAAATTTTATTATGATTACTACCGACATATTGATTATAGGAGCCGGACCAACTGGACTTTTCGCAGTGTTTGAAGCAGGTTTGCTTAAAATGAAATGCCATATTATAGATGCACTTCCACAACCAGGAGGTCAGCTTGCCGAGCTTTATCCTAAAAAGCCTATTTTCGATATTCCGGGTTATCCTTCGGTAAATGCCGGTGATCTGGTAGATAATTTAATGGAGCAGATCAAGCAGTTTCAACCTGGGTTTACTTTAGGCGAAACGGCGGTTACGCTTACAAAAGTAGATGAGGAATGGTTTGAGGTTGTTACGAATAAAGGAACGGTTCACAGAGCGAAAGCGGTTGCTATTGCCGGTGGATTAGGAACTTTTGAGCCAAGGAAGCCTACCATCGAAAATATTGCAGATTACGAAGAAAAAGGTGTTGAATATTTTGTTAAGGAGCCTGAACACTTCAGAAATAAAAAAGTGGTTATTGCAGGAGGTGGAGATTCAGCATTGGATTGGAGTATTTTCTTATCTAACGTTGCCAGTGAAGTGACTTTGATCCATAGAAGAAATGAATTCAGGGGAGCATTGGATTCCGTAGAAAAAGTTCAGGATTTAAAGAACCAGGGAAAAATAAAATTAATTACCCCTGCCGAGGTTACTGCAATAAAAGGAGAAGGAAAAGTTTCAGCGATCACCGTTCAGGTAGATGGTGAAGAAGCTCATGATATTGAAACTGATTATTTTATTCCTTTATTCGGTTTAACTCCAAAGTTAGGAGATATTGCTAACTGGGGGCTGAATATTGAAAAGAATGCCATCGTTGTAAACAATGCGCTGGATTATCAGACAAATATTGACGGAGTTTACGCTATTGGTGATATTAATACATATCCGGGTAAATTAAAATTGATCTTATGTGGTTTCCATGAAGCAACATTAATGTGTCAAAGTGTTTATAACAGATTGAACCCTGGGAAAAAATATGTTCTTAAATATACTACTGTGAGTGGAGTAGACGGGTTCGACGGAAGCCGTAAAGAAGCAGAAAAAGCAGTTGTGAAAAAAATTGACTAATTTTGCAAAATTATGTCAGATATCAATATAAAAATTACCGATAGGGAAGGTGTAACGCACGATGTTATTGCGCCAACGGATATGTCTATGAATTTAATGGAAGTTATCCGTTCTTATGAATTAGCAGAAGAAGGAACAATCGGTGTTTGTGGAGGAATGGCTATGTGTGCTTCCTGCCAGGTGTATGTGATCAATGATCCGGGCTTAACTGAAATGGGAGATGAAGAAGATGCTATGTTAGCTGAAGCTTTCCATGTGAAGGAAAACAGCAGATTAGGATGTCAGCTGCACATCGTGGAAGACATGGAAGGGCTGGAAGTAGAGATTGCTCCTTATCCTTAGAAAATTTTTAACTTAAAATATAAAAGTCCTGAAATTTTTTTTCAGGACTTTTTTTATGTATTGGAAAATTTAGAATTCCCGGATAGCATACGTATACTGTATCTTTGAATTGTATTTTCCTGCTGATGAAATCATGTGGAACCTATGGACTCCACATGACTGATTATTACTTTGAATAATTATTTCTGAGGAATATTCGCTAAAATTTCTTTCAGGAAACTCCAGAATTTTTGTGTTGAAGGGATATTGGCCTTTTCATCAGGAGAGTGGGCTCCTCTGATGGTAGGTCCAAAGCTTACCATTTCCATTTCCGGATAGTTAGCACCGATGATCCCACATTCCAGACCTGCATGGCAAGCTACTACATGAGGCTTTTCAGTGAATTTTTCGGTATAGATCTTTTCCATGAGCTGAACGATTTCAGATCCGGGTTTTGGTTTCCATCCGGGATAAGAGCCACTGAATTCTACCTGCATTCCTGCCAGTTCAGAAACTGATTTTAACTGTTCTGCCACAGCATATTTAGTTGAGTCAACTGAAGATCTTGACAAGTTTAATATTTTTAAATTTCCACCTTTAAGTTCTACTCTTGCCACATTGTTGGACGTTTCTACAAGATCTTTTACATCCGGACTCATTCTGTAAACACCATTGTGAAGAGATTTTAGGACTAAAATAACCTTTTTAGAATCTTCTTCAGACAGGGCTTTATCAGAGCTTGTTGAATTTTCTATATTGATCTGAAGACCTGGCTCAACAGTTGCAAATTCTTCTAAAATTTCTTTTTTAAGACCATTGGTTAGCTCCTCAATAAACTCATTGGCATTTCTTACAGAGATAATAGCTACTGCTTCTCTTGGGATCGCATTCCTTAAACCACCACCATCAATTGAAATTAATTGTACATTTTCTTTTGGTAAACCGCTGTAAAGCAATCTTCCCAAAATAATATTGGAATTCCCGAAACCTTTATGGATATCCATTCCCGAGTGACCTCCCTGTAGTCCTTTGATTTCAATTCTTACAATTTGTCCTTTCGCTGCGTCAAGCTCATAGTTTTGAGTGATAGTAACATCTATTCCTCCTGCACAGCCGATATCAATCTCATCATCTTCCTCGGTGTCAAGATTCAATAGGATCTGTCCGGTAAGCTGTCCTGGCTTTAACCCAAGAGCTCCGGTCATTCCTGTTTCTTCATCAATGGTAAAAAGTGCTTCTAAATCCGGATGCGGAATGTCTGAACTTTCTAAAATAGACATGATCGTAGCTACACCTAAACCATTATCTGCTCCTAATGTAGTTCCTTTTGCTCTTACCCAGTCTCCGTCAACTTCCATTTTGATACCTTCTGTATCAAAATCAAAATTAACATCACTGTTTTTCTGACAAACCATATCCAAATGTGATTGTAATACAATCGATTTACGGTTTTCCATTCCTGCTGTTGCAGGTTTTTTAATAATAACATTTCCTACTTCATCTACTGTTGTGGGTAATCCCAGACTTTCACCAAATCCTTTAATAAATGCGATTACTTTTTCTTCTTTTTTTGAAGGTCTTGGAACAGCATTTAATTTGGAGAAATTCTTCCAGATAATCTGCGGTTCTATATTGGATAATTCCATAAAATTTATTTTTATCAAAATTACGAATAAAAAATGCTCCCGTAAATTCGGGAGCAGTCTTTTTTATTTTGGAGAGGAAAATTTTTGAAAAGCGGAATTACAGAATGATTAGCACCCACATTCTCCATAAATAGGCAATGTGATGACAGTTCCGTCAGGTTTTTCAATGGTTATGGTCCCTTCAAATAATAGAGCTTCTTCCCCTTTGATTTTTTTACCTTTTACGGATATTTTATAATCGTCATTTTCTATTTCTTTGGTTAGAAGTTCATCAGCTTCCATATCGCTGGATGAGATCAGGTTCATGGCTAATCTTTTTCCGTCCAGTTTCATGTAAGCTGTTTTTCCTGCATCATCAGCATAGATGTACTTTTCCGCTTCGAAATCAGCTTTGCTTTTTGCAAAGTAACATGAGCATTCTTTAATCTCCTTGGGGAAGGCTATCGTTTCAACCAGGATTTTTCCTGAACTCTCCACTTTTGCAGAATCCTGAACAATATTCAGTGAATCTTTGGGAGTGGTTGTTAAAACGTTTGGTTGTTCTTTTTTACAAGCTACTACCAAGAGTGCTGAAAAGATAATAATAAGGTATTTCATTGTTTGTGGTTTTAATGCATTTATCCTCTGGCTCTTTCAAGCAGAACCATCATTAATAAAGAAAGTATAACCAGACTTTCGTCCTCATCATCTATATCGATCATTCTGTCTAGCTGGAATCTTCTGCCAAAAAATGAAGGCATCTTTTTTAATTTAAAATATTCTTTTCCATCCACGCCTCTTACCGTGTAAGCAGGATTTAAGAAATATCCGGTAAACATACCGATGATCGGAATTTCACTTACCATCCCGTCGAAGAATTTTGTCCATGCATTATCTTCCGTTACTGTAAATTTAGGCTGATCATTTGCGTCCAGGATATTATAAGTTGACTTCCAGAGTGAACGCATTCCTTTTCTTGCCAGCCTTCCGAAGTTTTTTTTATCAACAAGATCATTTAAAGAGTAGGATGCATTAAAATCGATCCACTTATTGGCTTGTATCCTGAAAAGCTCCTTAGATTTGCTTTCATCATTAAAGACAATAACATCTTCCTTTAGCTTAAACATTTTTTGGCGAACATACGCCACATAGTTCCCGTTTCTGTCTGTAATATTAAAATCACTGGCTAATGTTGTGATTTTGAATTTGAAATCCAGAGGATAATTAAGGTTGTTAAGAATCATTTAGTTTATTTTTTTCATATATTTTCCAAAGATATATCTTTTATTGGAGAAGGAGATGATTTATGCTTGAGAAAGCCCTATAGACTCATCTTTTTATATTATTTTTGTAAGTAATTATGGATTATCCAAGTAAAGTTTTGGCAAAAGCTGTGGATGAGATTTCAGGACTTCCCGGAATTGGCAGGAAAACAGCTTTGCGTCTGGCGCTTCATTTATTAAAACAGCCCAATTCCAGGGCAGTTGGTCTCGGCAATTCTCTTATCAGTTTAGTTAATGATATAAAATACTGTAAGGAATGTCATAATTTTTCGGATTTTGATGTTTGCGAAATCTGCAGCAGTTCCAAAAGAAGTGATGAGGTGATTTGTATAGTAGAGGATGTACGGGATGTTATTGCTATTGAAAATACAGGAAAATACACAGGGAAATATCTGATTCTGGGAGGTAAGATTTCTCCTATGGAAGGAATCGGTCCGAATCAGCTTAATATTCCAAGCATTGAAAGGAAATTGAATACAGGGCTGGTCAAAGAATTTATTTTTGCTTTGAGCGCAACCATGGAAGGGGACACCACAGCGTATTATATTTATAAGAAATTTAAAAATTTCAATGTAAGTTTTTCAAGCATTGCCAGAGGGATTTCAGTAGGGGATGAACTTGAGTATGCGGATGAGATTTCTTTGGGCAGGTCCATTATCAACAGGCTTCCTTATAACGAAAAGGATTAAAAATGAATACCAGGCTCTCAATAATAATTGTTAATTATAACGTTACCCAGTTACTTCGGAATTGCCTTTTATCCATTAAAAAATATGTAAAAGAAGTTCCCTATGAAGTCATCATTATTGACAATGCTTCTACAGACACCTCATGGCGAAATCTGATAGAAGAATTTCCGGGTTTTCATTTTATCGCTTCCGAAAGTAATGATGGTTTTTCAAAAGCCAATAATACAGCTATAAAAAGGGCAGTGGGAGATTATGTTCTGATCCTCAATCCTGACACCGAACTTGAAGGCTGTTATATGGATGAGATTTTAGATTTTGCAGATGCTCAGCCTGACTTTGGGTGTCTGGGAGTGAGAATGCATGATGCAAAAGGCGCATTTTTACCGGAAAGCAAACGTTCGGTTCCGGATATGTTCAATTCCTTCGAAAAGTTATTTGTGAATTTTAAGAATAACAATTCAAAATCCTATTATCGGAATGACATTGATGAAAATGCAATTGATAAGGTGGAAGTGATCACCGGTGCATTTTTTCTTGTTAAGAGAGAGGTTTATGAAAGAGTAGGCGGCCTGGATGAAGCTTATTTCATGTATGGTGAAGATATCGATTTATGTTATACCTTACTTAGGAATGGCTTTACGAATTACTATTATGGTAAAGCTTCAATATTGCACTATAAAGGAGAAAGTACGGTAAAAAATGAGCTCTATCTCGAGCGCTTTTATGGGGCTATGCAGATTTTTATCAGTAAATATTACAAGGAATCGAAGCCTTTGCAGTATTCATTTTTAAAAGCAGGCTTAAGGCTCCGGCACAAAATAGAAAAGATCAAATTAAAATAAAAAGCAACTCAATTGAGTTGCTTTTTTAATATGTAAAAATAGTATTTGCTTATTTAGCAGGAGTAACAGGAGCCTGAGCTGGTGCTGTTGTTTGAGAAGCCGGAGCAGATTGTTTTGCAGGAGCTTCTTTTTTAACAGGTTGCTGAACCGGAGCCGTTTGTGATGGCTTTCCTGTGATTACAACACTGATAAGAATAAGAACAATGATTGTCGCTCCCAAGGTCCATGTTGCTTTTTCCATAAAGTCGTTGGTTCTTTGTACTCCGAATTGCGCAGATGAAGCACCTCCGAAGGTACTGGAAAGGCCTCCTCCTTTAGGATTTTGAGCCATAACGATAATTACCAGTAAAACACTAGCAATCATAACAAGAACCATCAATAGTATAAATATAGAATCCATTAATTTGATATCTTTTTGAATGGGCAAATTTAATCTTTTTTTACCGAACAGCAAAATAAGATTTTAGTAAAAAGAAAAAACAGCAACAATTGTTGCTGTTTTTTCTTTAAAAGAGATTATTCTTATTTAAAATCAGAATCCTTGGCCTGATTGATCTGATAAGATTTTACAGCCAGGTTTATATCCATTCCGCCCATATTCTGAATAATGGTATGAGGTAATTTTACGCCGGATACATCTTTATAATCAGCATAGCTTGTAGGGGTAGAACCCTGCTCTCCACTTTTTACTTCTCCTGTTTTCAGACCAGTTTTTACACTATAATAATATGTGTCTTTTGCGCCTTTCACTACGTAGGAATCTTCGTTGTTATATTTTTCAATTCCTGCTAATTTATATTCAGTAGATTTTGCGAAATTAATTTCCGGGAATAGTTCTTTCTCATCAGACATTTCGGCTTTCTGCTTGTCGCTTAGAGGAACCTTTTTCCCTTGAACTTCCATGTAGCCATCTTTTCCGTCGAATACAATTTTTTGTACGGTATTTCCCATCATGCTGATGTTCATAGCCATTTTACCTTCTTTAGCCTGAATCATTTTCATGTTCATTTCCATGCCCTGTACTTTTGTAGTAGCGTCACTGGAAATAGAATTGATCTTCTGAACAGCAGCAAGACCTCCGATTGCATTGATGTATTTATCCGCTACAGATCCGATCGTAACACCTGCATCTACTTTTTGTGCAGCCGGTTTTGCTACAGGATTAGCTTCCTTATCAAAATATTTTACCGGGTAGCCTAATTTTTCCAGACCTTCAGAAATATCAGAAGCTTTACCTGCGATGAAAATTCTGCTTTGATTAGGAAGTATTGTCGCTTTAACCGCACTTGTAACATCTGCAGCGGTTACTTTGTCAATAGATTTCAGATAATTGGTATAGAAATCTGAAGGAAGATCCTGTACTTTTTGATTTAATGCAAATCTTGCAATGGTTTCAGGTTTCTCCAAAGACATAATGAAGTTTCCTTTCAGCTTTGCTTTAGCATTTTCAAGCTCTTCCGGTTTTACGGTAGAAATAGCATTCAGTTCATTCATGAATTCTTTAACGGCTTTGTCTGTAACTTCGTTTCTTACACTTGCCTGTGCTGAGAAATTAGGAGAATATTTGCTGGCAGACATACTTGAATAAGCTCCGTAAGTAAATCCGTTTTTTTCACGAAGATTCATGAAAAGTCTAGCTTCACCACCTCCTCCAAGGATGTAGTTGGCAATTGTTGCAGGGAAGTAGTTGGGATCTTTCATTTTCAGTGTATTCAGATTGCCTACGGAAACAACCGATTGTACAGCTGAAGGAACATCAACAACATTGATCTCTGTTTTTGCAACATTTGAAGCAGGTTCTAATGCGGTAAAAGCAGTATTGGATTTTTTCCATCCGCTGAATGCTTTTTCGATCAAAGGTTTTACCTGATCATATTTAACATCTCCAACGATAACTAAATAAGCATTGTCCGGAGCGTAATATTTTTTGTAGATATTCTGAACATCGGCCAGCTGGATTTTATTGATGGACTCAACGGTCTCAAACTCTCCTCTGGATGTGTTTTTTCCATACTGTAAAGCATTGGAAACCCTTGCTGCTATAGAAGAAGCGTTTTTATCATCAGATTTTAAACTTTCAATAGCTCTTTCCTTAGAATTCTGGATTTCTTCAGCAGAAAATTTTGGATTAATAATAGCATCAGCCATTAATCCCAATACCTCAGGGAAATATTTTGAAAGAGAACTTGCGAAAGCTCCGGAAGATGAAAAGTTAAGGTTAGCTCCCAGAAAATCTACCTTTTTATTAAATTCATCTTTACCGATATTGGTTGTTCCGTTTTCGAACTGTTCTGCCATGATTTCGCTTACACCGGTCACATTTCCTTCATGGTAAGGAGGTCTGTCCATAGATAGATTGGCGCTTACTCGTGGTAACTTGTTGTTTTCTACAACCATCACCGTAAGGCCATTGCTTAGCTGGAAAGTTTTTGGCTTGGCAATGTTTATCGCTGGAGTAGGACCTGGCTTTGGCATTGCATTAAGATCTATTTTTTGTGCTGAAAGCATTCCGGTAAATAAAAATGCTACGGCTATATATGTTAATTGCTTTTTCATTTGTAAATAATTGTTTGTTATAATCACTTTTAACCCAACTGATCTGGATTATTTTTTTTCAGGTACGTAATTAATGATTATTCTTTGATTAGGATTCAGGTACTTTTTAGCAGCATTTTGAAGATCTTCTCTTGTGATGGATCTGTAAATGTCAATTTCTTTGTTGATTAAATTGGTGTTCCCCATCAATACGTGGTTTGTTGCTAATGAAGCAGCAATTCCCTGAATACTTGAATTCTGATTTACAAACTGGTTTTCAAACTGATTCTGAATTTTCTGATAATCTTCCTGAGAGATTAGAGTTGTTTGTAATTTTTTGATCTCAGCATCAATGTCAGACTGTAAAGTTTGCTTTGTAGTCTGTCCCATTGGGATTGCGAAAAATGCAAATATACTGTAGTCTTCAAGTCCCTGGTTGAAAGCCGCTACCTGAAGTGCTTTTTTGTCCTGATCTACTAATTTTTTATACAAAACAGATGATTTTCCGTTGCTTAAATAAGTTGAAAGCATATCCAGAACGTAGGCATCTTTCTCTTTATTGGCAGGTGTTCTGTAGGCAAAAACATAGGCCGGAAGCTGGATGTTAGGATCTGTAGCAGTAACTTCCTTCTCCTGAGTGATAGGAGCATCTTTCGGGAAATCTTTAGGATAGATTGTTCCTTTTGGAATTCCTCCGTAATATTCTTCAATCCATTTTTTAGTCTGTTCAGGCTTAATATCTCCTGCTACGACCAAAGTGGCATTGTTAGGTACATAATATTTTTTATAAAATGCCTGGAATTCTTCAAGTTTAGCAGAATTCAGGTCCTCCATTGATCCGATGGTTGGCCAATTGTACGGGTGATTGGTGAAAAGATTTTTTTGGATGGTGGTAAAAAGATTCCCGTAAGGCTGGTTGTCCATTCTCAATCTTTTTTCCTCCTTAACAACCTCTCTCTGAGTATCTACTCCAACCTGGTTGATAACAGCGTGACGCATTCTTTCAGCTTCCATCCAAAGTCCCAGTTGTTCGTTGTTGGAAGGGAAAGTTTCATAGTAATATGTTCTGTCATTGGTTGTATTGGCATTGTTTTGCCCTCCGTTGGAAGAAACTATTTTAAACCAGTCACCTCTTTTGATATTAGGTGTTCCTTCAAATAAAAGATGTTCAAAGAAGTGAGCGAAACCGGTTCTTCCTTTTACTTCATCCTTGGCACCTACGTGGTACATTACTCCTGTTGTAACTACCGGTGCTGTATTGTCCTGATGAAGAATCACGTGTAAACCGTTTGGTAAATCATACTCTTCGAATTTGATTTGTTGTGCATTCAGCATCACTCCAAAGAAAGCTACAGCAGCAACAGAAAGAAGTCGTTTTTTCATAAAGTAGAAATTGTTTGTCAATAAGTCCTAAAAATACTTTAATTGTTACAATTATTATGTGAAATTTTTAACTGAATTATTGGTTTTGTTAAATATATCATACCTGCATTTCAAAAATTTGAATTCTCCTTTTAATACATTATTTTTGTATTCCCAAAATTTTTTGCAGCATGGACTATTTGAAAGGACTCAATGAATCACAATACGAAGCCGTTACTACTTTACAGGGACCTTTAATGGTACTTGCAGGAGCAGGTTCGGGGAAAACGCGTGTACTTACTATGCGTATCGCCCATCTGATTACAAACGGTGTCGATCCTTTCAATATTTTAGCCCTTACCTTTACCAATAAAGCAGCACGTGAAATGAAGGAGCGTATTGCAAAGGTAGTAGGCCCCGGTAATGCAAGAAGTTTGTGGATGGGAACTTTTCACTCGGTATTTGCAAGAATTTTGAGAAGTGAAGCTCATTATCTGGGATTTCCATCGAATTTTACAATTTATGATCAGCAGGATGCGTTGAATGTAATCCGGAAAGTGCTGAAAGACATGAATATAGATGCGGATCTTTATAAACCTAAAAAAGTCCAGGCAAGAATTTCAAACTATAAGAATAACCTGATCACGGTAAAAGCCTATTTCAACAACCCTGAATTGATGGAGGCTGATGAAAAAGCGAATATGAAGTTTATCGGTCAGATTTATCAGAAATATGTAGAAGCCTGTTTTAAAAACGGGGCGATGGACTTTGATGATTTATTGTTAAAAACCAATGAACTGCTTACCCGGTTTCCTGAGGTTTTAGCCAAATATCAGGACAGATTCCGTTATATTCTGGTAGATGAGTACCAGGATACGAATCACTCTCAGTACCTGATTGTAAAGGCACTGGCTTCAAAGTTTGAAAATATATGTGTAGTGGGAGATGATGCTCAATCGATCTATTCATTCCGGGGAGCCAATATTTATAACATTTTAAATTTTAAGAAAGATTATCCTGATGCGGTGACGGTTTCTTTGGAACAAAACTACCGTTCAACACAAAATATCGTGAATGCCGCTAATGTGGTGATTGCAAAAAACCTTCAGCAGTTCAAAAAGAATGTATTCAGTGAGAATGAAGAAGGAGATAAAATAAAAATCTACCGTTCGCTTTCGGATGCGGATGAAGCCAACTTTGTGGCTGGAAATATATGGGAGCTTCATAACAGGGACCAGCGAAAATTTAGTGATTTTGCCATTTTATACAGGACGAACTCTCAGACCAGGGCTTTTGAAGATGCTCTGAGACGTAAGAATATCCCTTATAAAGTATATGGAGGTTTATCTTTCTATCAAAGGAAAGAGGTAAAGGACCTTATTGCTTACCTGCGTCTTCTTATCAATGAAAATGATTCGGAAGCATTGACAAGGATCATCAATTATCCTACGAGAGGGATCGGAGAAACAACGCAGAATAAACTGGTCGTTTTTGCAGATGCCCATAACGTGTCTGTAGCAAAGGTCCTGGATAATCTTCCGATGTATTCTCAACAGTTAGGATTCAATAATGGTGTTCTCAACAAACTGAATGATTTCTGGTCAATGATCAAGGCTTTTCAGGTATTGCTGAAAACAGAAACAGCTTACAGTGTTGCCATGGAAGTTGCAAAACGAAGTGGTCTGATCAAATTTCTGAAAGATGACGGAACTCCCGAAGGGATTTCAAGGGTAGAAAACGTACAGGAACTCATGAACTCTATGCAGGGTTTTATAGAAGAGCAGATGCAGCTGGAGGACGGAGATCCTAGTTTATCCAATTTCCTTGAAAATATTGCCCTTTCAGCAGATACGCAAGCAAAAGATGAAGAAGATGATATGGTTTCCCTGATGACCATTCACCTTTCCAAAGGACTTGAGTTTCCTGTTGTGCATCTTGTAGGAATGGAAGAAAATCTTTTCCCTAGTTTTATGAGTTCAGCAACAAGGGAAGATCTGGAAGAAGAAAGACGTTTGTTTTACGTAGCCTTGACAAGAGCCGAGAAGCAGGCATTTTTCTCTTATGCCATTTCCAGATTCCAATGGGGAAAAATTACAGATGCAGAACCATCAAGATTCTTAAGTGAAATTGATGAAGAGTATCTGGAATTCATCAATCCTGCAATGGAAAAACGTTTTATTAATCAAAGCGGGCTTAAATCCAATATTTTTGATGAACATCCTTCAGAAATACGTAGTTTTAAAAAGGTAGAGAAGAAAACCATTGAAAAGAATGAGAATTCAAAACCAATTGCTGAACCTCGTAAACTGAAACCCGTAAGTACGGCCAAAATCATTAACCCAAGCGGAGCCTCTTCTCAGGATATTGAAGTGGGAGATAAGGTGAGACATGATCGTTTTGGTGTCGGGGAAGTTACTTTTCTGGATGGAACAGACCCTCAGAATATCAAGGCTAAAGTGGTCTTCATGCATGAAGGCGAGAAAAATCTTATTCTGAAATATGCTAAACTAACCAAAATTTAAAAACATAGACGTAAGCTATCAGAACTTTTTATAAATTATAAGTCTACTTATTTTGTAGACTTGTAAATATGACATACATTTGCTCCTCAAAAAAAGTTAAAAAAACTTAACATAAAATGTATGAAAAATAGAAAGACAATTTTTTCAGCTTCTGTTTTATTTTTTCTGGGGGCAACTTATGTTTATGGACAGGAGAAGGATACAGTGAAAACCGCTAATGTGGAAGAGGTTGTTATTCTGGGATCCCGAAGCGGAGCAAGATCTAAAGTTGACAGCCCGGTTCCTGTGGATGTATTTAATATAAAAGAATCTTCGCTGGTTCTTCCTCAGACCAATATTTCTCAGATCCTTAACGCTATAGCACCCTCATTTACCTCTACGATTCAGACCAACGCTGATGGTACGGATCATTTGGACCCTGCACAGCTCAGAGGCCTTGGTCCCGATCAGGTCCTGGTTTTGGTCAATGGTAAAAGAAGACATACTTCGGCATTGGTTAATGTGAACGGAACTCCGGGAAGAGGAACTGTAGGTACGGATTTGAATGCTATTCCTTCTTTCGCGATCAACCGGATTGAAGTGTTGCGGGATGGTGCTGCGGCACAATACGGATCAGATGCCATTGCAGGGGTTATTAATTTAGGGCTTAAAAGAGATACCGGAAGACTGACAGGTCAGTTTACTTACGGAGGAAATCTTACGCCGGCTGCCAATGATCATACAGGAAATTTTGACGGACAAAACTTTCAGGTAGATCTGAATTATGGTGATAAAATAGGAAAAAAGGGAGGTTTTTTCAATATTACCTGGACTTCACAGTTTAGAAATCCAACCTATAGAGCAGGAACCGAAAGCGGGGCAATTTACAATGCTTACAATGCTATTGAGAAAAGAGCATTAAATGATGGCGTGAATCTTTCTTCATTATTTACAAATATCGGTACTACTCCTAACGCTCAGCAGATCGTAAATTATATTCATCAATATGCACAGAATGTCAATTATTTCTCCCAGGATTTTCAGAATCAAATTCAGGGAGCCAATACAATTGGTGCGCTACAGGGATTGTTAGGAGCTGATGTAACCAATCAGGAGTTGGGCTACAGAGGTCTTGAAAGAAAAGATTTCAATATGCAGGTAGGCCAGTCAAAACTGAATAACCACCAGCTTTTTGCAAATATAGAGGTTCCGATTGATGATAACTGGAAAGTCTATACTTTTGGAGGTTATAGCTTCAGGCATGGTACTTCGGGAGGATTTTTCAGAAGACCTAATCAAAGCAGAACCTTTACAGGAATATACCAGGATGGTTATCTGCCGCAGATCGGAACAGATATTCAGGACTTGTCTCTTTCAGCAGGTATAAAAGGAAACTGGGATGGCTGGAATATTGACTTCAGTAATACTTACGGACAAAACTCCTTTGATTATACTATCCAGAATACAGGTAATACTTCTTTAAGATTTGCTTCCCCCAATGAATTTAGTGCCGGAGGACTAAGGTTTTCTCAAAATACGATCAATCTTGATTTTTCAAAGAAATATGATGTGTGGCAGGGAATCAACATAGCATTTGGGGCTGAGCACCGATATGAAAATTTTAAAATAACAGCAGGAGAAGAAGCTTCTTATGCAACTTATGATATCAATGGAAATGTATGGAACGGGACCACTTCCAGGCCTACCGATTTCTTTGGAAATTCACTTCCAGGAGGATCACAGGTATTTAGCGGTTTCAGACCTGAAAATGCTGTAAATAAAAACAGACAATCTGTTGCGGGATATGCAGATTTTGAATTCAATTTTACAGATTGGTTGCTGGTAGATGCTGCTGCGAGATATGAAAACTATTCGGATTTCGGATCTACTTTTAATTATAAGATCGCTTCAAGAATTAAACTTGATAAGAATTTCAATGTAAGATTTGCGGGATCCACTGGCTTCAGAGCACCTTCTATTCACCAGATCTATTACAACGTTACGTCTACATTGTTTACCAACGGTCAGCTTTTAGATGTGGGGACATTCAGTAATGATTCTGAAATTGCAGGATTATTAGGAATTCCAAAACTGAAACAGGAAACTTCGCAGTCTGCAAGTGTAGGTTTCACATACAGGATTCCATCAATAAATGTGACTTTTACAGCTGATGGCTATTTCACCAAAATTAAAAACAGGATTATACTCACAGATCAATTCCTTAAAAAAGATGTTCCGGTACAAGCACAAAATGTGTATACTCAATTAGGGGTTAATGCAGCTCAGTTTTTTACGAATGCAATCGATACTGAAACGAAAGGATTGGATGTTGTAATTACTCATAATGCGCGATTCTCGGAAGTGAAGCTGGATAATAATTTTGCGGTTAACCTGAATCAGACCAAAAAAGTAGGAAACGTTCATTCATCGGGTTTGTTGGAATCTGCTAATCTTGAAAATACCTATTTCTCTGAAAAATCAAGAGTCTATCTTGAAGAAGCGGTTCCAAGAGTAAAGGCAAGTTTATCCCACAGTATTTCGTGGAAAAATGCCAGTTTCTATTTAAGAAATACGTATTTCGGAAAGGTAACCGGTGCTGATGTTTTAGATGCTAATGGAGATGGGGTTATTGCATTTGATGAACATCAGAAAATAGCAGATAAGGTGATTACTGATCTTTCTGTAGCGTATCAGTTTACTAAAAATGTAGGCTTAACGCTGGGAGTGAATAACGTTTTTGATATTTATCCAACCAAAAACCTTCCGGTATCAACCAATAACGACCAGTTTATCTACTCCCGTTCCACGTCTCAATTCGGACAGAACGGAAGATATGTTTTTACGAGACTTAATTTTACTTTTTAAGTAAAAATAAAAACTACCTGAACAATGCAGGCAAAGGATCTTCAAAACTGATTATTCTGTGATCTGCGAGATCAAAATAAATTTCTGAATTTTGATTGGTAAAAGCAATGACAGTCATTCCTGCATTTTTGGCAGCAAGAATACCAGACTGACTGTCCTCTATTACAAAACAATGTTGAGGGTCAACTTTCAGGTTTTTTGCTGAAGTACAATATACGGCAGGATGAGGCTTACCATGTTCTTCAAACTCAGCTGAGGTAATATGATCGAATAAATGGGCAATCTCCGCTTTATCAAGAACGGTTTGAATGATCCTGTAAGGAGAATTGGTGGCTAGGCCTATTTTGTATTGCTTTGATTTTAAATCTTCTATAAACTTTTTTATACCCGCAATAGTACAATCTTTTGTTGCGATCAGTTCAATGACCCTTGAGATGACTTGTTGTTCCACAATGTCCAATGCAATGTTATCCCAAGGGTATTTTTTATACCAGAATTCGGTAACCTCAGCAGTAGTCATCGTCTGAGTGAGCTGTGTGAATTCATCAGTAATCTTTACACCCAATGAGCTGAATACTTCGGACTCCGCTTGTTTCCAGAATTTTTCACTATCGATAAGAACACCGTCCATATCAAAAATAACAGCTTTTGCAGGTTTTATTTCCATATTTTTAATTCATAGGCCGCTTCCCAAAAATGGTACTCCATTTGGGTTGACATGATAAAAGCTTCTGTCATTTTATGTCTTGTATCATCTGTAGCTTTTTCTGCGATCTTATCACAAATAGCAATGGCATGATCTACAGCAGCAGAAAATTCCTCTCCGCCATAAGTATCGATCCACTTTTGATAAGGATTATTAATATTGTTCTGATATTTAAAGATAAAGTTTCCTACTTCCCTATAGATCCAGAAGCACGGCAACACTGCAGCAACTGCAACTTCAACACATTCCAGAGCAGCAGTACTCCTCAGAAAATGGATATAGTGATGACATGCAGGCTGTAAAACACCTTTATCGGTAACACCAAAATCCTTAAAATAAAATTCATGTAAAGCATTTTCGACCACGATCGCATTTTCGGCAAACCTGATAAAAGAAAGAACATCCTGGAGATCTGGGATCTTAGCAGCAATTAGCGAAAGCGTTCGTCCAAAATGTTCAAGATATAGAGAGTCCTGAGCCATGTAAAATTTAAAATTTTCAAGCGGCAAATTGCCAGCTGAAAGCTCTTTGATAAAATCCATTTGCAAAATAGACATGTATTTGTCTTCAATGGCTTGCCAGGTTTGTTCAGACCATTTCATTTTTGATCAGTTTTTGAGGGTTAAAAAAGTGATTAAGCGGGCCGTTTCCTAAACCGGTTTCTACATCTTTTCCATTTTCTATGGCTTTATAAACATATTGTTGTCCAAGAGAAACAGAATCAAATAAGGTTTTTCCCTGAGCCAGATATGCTGCTATAGCCGAAGAAAGGGTGCAGCCTGAACCATGGGTGTTGTGGGTTGCCAATTTGATGGTTTCAAAGGTATGGTATTGATTATTTTCATCGTAGAATAATGAGGTAATCGTTGAGGTGTCCTGATGTCCGCCTTTTAAAAGAATGCTTTTGCAGCCCAGACCTTTGATCAGTTTTCCTGCTGCATAAAGGTCTTCAAGCGTTTTCACCTCCATGCTGGCTAAAATTGCTGCTTCATCCATATTAGGGGTAATCACATCTGCAATAGGGAAAAGTTTTTCTGTAATAGCGGTAATAGTCTCTTCTTCTATTAAGCGATGTCCACTTGTCGCGACCATTACCGGATCGAATACAATAGGAATCTTTTTATATTTACCGAGTGTTGAAACGATGGTTTCCACAAGCTGGGAAGTATGGACCATTCCGATTTTGATTGCATCAGGAAAAATGTCATCTAAAATAGCTTCGATCTGATCAGCTACTGCTTCTACAGGAATTGGATATATCTTTCTTACTCCCTGGGTATTCTGGACCGGTAAAGCAGTTAATACCGATGTTGAAAAGCATCCCAGGGCAGAAGCGGTTTTAATATCAGCCTGGATGCCAGCCCCTCCGCTTCCGTCGAATCCTGCTATCGTTAATACGGATGGATATTTAAATTTTTTCATTTTACAATTTCATTTTACAATTTCATTTTTGAGTTCATAAGCTGCTTTTTGAGGATCATCAGCACCGCATATTGCAGAAACCACGGCAATACAGTCCGCTCCCGCGTCCATAATAGCCTTGGCATTGGTTAAGTTGACACTGCCAATAGCAACAAGGGGCTTTGAGGTGAGTTGCTTTATTTTTACTATTCCTTCCAATCCCCATTCAGTAACTGTATCTGATTTGGTAGTCGTGCGGAAGACCGGGCTGATGCCCAGATAGTCTGATGCTGCAGTCTGATCATTTTCAAGCTGATCGAGATATTCAATGGAGTAACCAATCATTTTATTGTGAATGAGTGGCTGCTCCCTCAAATAGACGGGGCTTGCATCGGTATTACCCACATGGATGCCTGCCGCATTTACTTTTGTGGCCACTTCTACGTTGTCATTAATAATCAGTGGAATATGATGTTTTTCTGTAATTGCTATCAGTTGCATGGCTTTTTGGAGGAATTCATCGGGAGTGCTGTTTTTTTCTCTTAGCTGGATGATATCAACGCCGCCTAGAATAGCTTGCTCTGCAACCTTTAAAAAATCTCTTCCGGGACAATCTGCCTCAGAAATAACAAGGTAAAGCTGGTAAGGAAAAGGATGTCGATTCATTATCTTTCATACTTGAGATGACTGAGAAACTCCTCTTCGGTAATAGTATATAATTTATCGAGAAGGTTAACCTGAAGGCTTCCAGGACCTTTACTTTCCAAAACAGCCAGTTCACCTGCGATACCCATTAATGCCATTGCAGCCGCAGTTGCTTCAAAATACTTTTCGGTAACTCCTGCAAAAGCACCAATAAGGGCAGTTGCCGAGCAGCCTAATCCGGTAACTTTGGTCATTAAATGATGCCCGTTACGGATAAAGGAGGTCTGCTGTCGGTCAGTAATAATATCTGTAGCTCCGGAGATACAGACAATCGTATCGTGTTGATTGACGAGATATTGGGCGGCATTGATCGCTTCGTCACTTTTTGCTGTGCTGTCAACTCCTTTTGTAACGATTGTGTTTGCTTTAGCCAAAGCAATAATTTCTGATGCGTTGCCTCTGATTACAGTCGGCCGGTACGGTAAAAGCTGGTGTAAAATCTCATCACGGAAGCCCGTTGCGCCGGCACCTACCGGGTCCAAAATCCACGGTTTTTTTAATGAATGGGCAGCCTTTGCGGCTATTATCATTGACTCTGCCCCATATTCATCCAGCGTACCTATGTTAATAACGACTGAATGTGCAATACTTACCATTTCATGAATTTCAGATTTTGCATGCGCCATGATCGGAGAAGCTCCCACAGCCAAAAGGGCATTAGCTGTATTATTCATCACCACGTAATTGGTGATATTGTGTACAAGGGGGGATTGCTGTTTTACGAGCTGTACTTGTTCCCAAAGATTTTTATCCATTATTATTGATTAAATAAATAGCTTCAGGAAAAAATCCAAAACAAAAGTACATTGTAAAGAATGTCTTTTTGCTTTTCCCTACGTCGGTGTAAGCCGTATCAGGTTCAAAGGGACTCTCTCAATTCTTCTCAGAATACCCCTAAAGCATAACAAATGTAAGAAAAATATCAGATATGGCCTTATCATTAATTAGTAATCCAAACCTTTTATCTCTCTACCAGCTCCTTTACGCTTTCTCCGTAATAATCAATTTCCGATTTATTAATTTTGATAAGCTCATACCACTTTCTGAAGGCTCCTACAAATACAATAAGCATTAAGACCATTGCAACCACAGCAAGTGTTGCCAGTAAGTATTGCCCTTTGGGAATATAAATGGAGGTAACCTGGATATAACCTGCCCAGAATGTGATCCCTGCCATGAACACACCCGGTATAGCTGCACACAAGGCATATTTGCCTCTGTTTAACCGTATGAGCATTGTTGTACAGACGATCAGTCCACAGGCAGCAAGCAGCTGGTTGCTGATCCCGAATAATGGCCAGATACTACTGACGTTTCCTGTAAATACAAGGTATCCCCATGCAAAAGTGAAGATCAGACTACTGATAATAATCCCCGGGGTCCAGTTTTTGTCATTGAATTTCGGAATTACAGAACCCAGCATTTCCTGCAAAAAGAAACGTCCTACTCTTGTTCCTGCGTCAATAGCCGTAAGAATAAAAACAGCTTCAAACATGATTGCAAAATTATACCAATAAGCCATTAACTGATCCATATAGGGGATCTTATTGAATATATGAGCCATTCCCACAGCCAGAGATACAGCACCTCCGGTTCTGCCATGAAGATCGATCCCGATTTTCTGTGAAAAATAATCAATATCAACTCCGTGTAAAGAAGGATGAGCAGCCAGAAATGCATCATAAGAGTCTTTCGGAGTGTTTATGGCAAAATAATCTCCGGGCATTAATGTACATGCTGCGATCAATGCCATTAGGGCAACAAATCCTTCAACAAGCATTGCTCCATATCCTACAAAAAGAATTTCCCTTTCTTTATTTAGCATTTTAGGCGTTGTTCCGGTTGCTATAACAGCGTGAAAACCCGAAATAGCACCACATGCGATAACAATGAAAATGAATGGAAGGACAGGTCCTCCGATCACGGGTCCGCCACCGTTTACAAACTGTGTAAGGGCAGGCATCTGTATCGTGGGGTGGATCACAATTACTCCGATAGCAAGCATGATGATAGTTCCGATTTTCAGGTATGTCGACAGATAATCCCTTGGGACCAGCAGCAGCCATACCGGTAGAACGGATGCCAAAAAACCATACAAAGGAATAGCTATAGAAATGGTGGTGATATCCCAGGAGAACAAATTATGCATGGTTTCATTCTGCATCAGGTTATGCCCTCCGATAATACCCGCAATAAGAAGGACTCCTCCTAGGATACTGGCAAAAGTGACACTATTTTTGCGATAGCGCATAATCAGACCCATAATGATGGCAATAGGCATTGTAATCACTACGGTAAATAATGACCATGAGGCTTCGTGCATAGCATTGATACACGCCAACGATAGTCCTGCCAGCGTAAGAATGAGAATGAATAGAATGGCAAATCCGGCTACTGTTCCGGTTGTTTTTCCAATTTCTTTAGAAGCAATGGTTGCCAGACTCTGGCCTTTATGCCTTACGGATGCGAACAAAACGACCATATCATGAACACCACCTCCTAATACACAGCCTATCAGAATCCACAATGCTCCGGGAAGGTATCCGAATTGTGCGGCAAGAACAGGCCCAACCAATGGTCCGGCAGCTGCAATTGCAGCAAAGTGATGTCCGAAAAGAACGTTCTTATTAGTTGCAACATAGTCTTTACCATCCGCAAACTCCAATGCAGGAGTCGTATTTTTGTTATTAAGACGTAATACCTTATTGGCGAGAAAAATTCCATAGATACGATATGCTATGGCGAAAATAAGGAGCGATGTGAAAACTAAAGTTAAGGCGTTGATGTTATTTAGGAAATCCATATCGTCTTGATTTTTTATGAATAAATAATTAAATTTTTTGTTTAATTTATTTTGAATAATTTAAACAATGGCCAAGTTAATTATTTTGTAAATAAAAAATAAGAATATGTATACTAATCTAGCAAATTAACAAAAATTGAAAATAATTACTTATTTAATAGTCTGATAATTAATATTTTATATTGTTATCCGTTTGAGTTAACTATAATTTATTGTTAGTTTAGAAGTATATTTCATTTCAACATTAATGATTGCTGGGCTTAGTCTTTCTCTGAGAAACAATAAAATCTACCATTTCATCAACAAGCTGATTAAGGTAGTTTTTATCGGTGGTTCCGAAGCCGTGTATACCATCTTCTACGATAGTCAGTTTATTTTGTACTTCATTTTCTTCAAGTTTTCGTTCCAGTAGTATCGATTGTTTGAGAGGTACAATTTTATCCTTATTTCCTTGCAGAGTTAGGGTTGGGGTTGCAAGATCAGCATAGGTTACCGGTGAAAGCGTTTCAAAGTATTTGATGACTTTCTTCTTGTCTTTTTTGATGTCGTATCCTGAAATTCCTAAGATCAGTTTTCCCCTTAGATCAACAATTTTCTTTGAAAAAAGGCTAATAAAAAAGGCACCTACATTTCCCACACGGGTATGTAAAAGTTTATTAAGATCAGTAGGCCCGAAATTATTGACTACATAATTTACTTTTGCAGAATAAGATGAGAGCTCAGGTGCTCCGACGAATTCATTATCTTGTGTATAGGCAGCCAGCAATGAAAGATGCGCCCCGGCAGACGCCCCGAAAAGTCCTATATTGTTGGTATCAAAGTGATATTTATCTGCGTTCTTTCTGACCCATCGTATAGCATCCTTAGTATCCTGGATAGGATTTGGAAAATGGATATCTTTATTCACTAAAGTATAATTGATGCTGATTACAGTATATTCCTTTTCTACCAGCTTGAGAATAAGGTTTTCTATATAGGAATCTGCGTGAATGATCTTATCACCGCCGACCCATCCACCTCCATGGACATAAATAAGCAAAGGATGTTTTTCCGCAGAGGTTGTTTTTGGGCTATACATATCCAAAGCTATTGAACCTTCCTTATTGGTTTTATAGAAAATATCTTCTGATGAAATGGTCCTTTCTTTTAAAAGACTGCTTTTTGGGGCTTTAGGCTGAAGCTGATTCTGGGAAAAAGCGACAGGGGAAATGCTCAGAAGTAAAATAAAAAACAGGTTTACATAAAACCTGTATACTGTAATATTGCTTTTGAATGATGCCATATAATTTTTGAGAAATTGGTTATTTTACTAACTCCTCAAAAAGTTTACCAAAAGTTTTTTCAAGGTCTTTGGATTTTCCGGGATGAGGCCTTGATGTTTGTATAACGGAACTTCTTACCGCTGTTAACCAGCGAAAACGCTCGGGAATATCAAGAAGGGCTATTGGTCCACCATCCTTATCTCCATTGGCAATCTTTTGAAAACTTTGCAGGTTCTGAATAATGTCTTCATAGTCAAGTTTGCTGTGCATAAGTCTGAATTTATCTGGGCATAGATAAAAATCTACACGAATGAATTTTTCTTTTTTTGAAAACATCACGAGGCCTATATTGAAAAATTCTTCTCTTTCAACCTTAGGTACCAGACGTATTACGGCATATTCGTATATTTTATCCTCTTGCATTTTTAGCTTCGTTTACAAAGATTTGTGAATTTTCTAGCCTTGTTTTCATAAATTGGAAGTACACCTCACGGATTTCTTCAGGACTTTCGTCCGCATCGTTCCAGTGTAGCCAATCTTCGGGAATCAGATTTACAATTTCCCGGAATACTTTTTCATTTAAAACCTCATGTGCCCATTGGTCGGCTTCATCCAGCATTTTAGCTTTGGGAAGAAGAACATGATCTTTTACATATTTGAAAGGAGTCTTTGCCGCTGCATCAAAGTTTTGCCATGAGTGATGAAAATAAAAAGAAGCTCCGTTATCAATTACCCAGAGTTCCTTATGCCACATCAGCAGATTGGTGTTTTTATAAGTACGGTCGATGTTGGTGATGAATGCATCCAGCCATACTATTTTTGAGGCCAGTAGAGGATCGATGACTACACCCGGATCATATGTGATCGATCCGGAAAGATAGTGAAGTCCCAGATTCAGCCCTTCCGAAAATTTTAGCAAATCCTGAATTTCTTCATCAGCTTCCGTTCGTCCAAAATCTACATCCAGGTTTACAAAAACAAGCTCCGGAATTTTTAATCCCAGAACTTCTGTTATTTTTCCTCCTAAAAGTTCAGATATCAGCATTTTTACTCCGTGGCCGGCACCCCGGAACTTCAGGACATATTTAAAGTCATCATCAGCTTCTGCCAAAGCCGGAAGCGAACCACCCTCTCTTAATGGAAGGATGTAGCGCATTACCGTTACTGTTCTTAAATCCAACATACCGCAAAAATAAGATTTTACTTTGTGTTTGTTCCTATTTTTAATATTTTTAGTTGAAATTATGTCAGCCATCAAAGTGGAAGAAATATTCTTGTGATAAGATGTTCTTTTCTGGCTGATTCTTTAAGAAGTGAGTATGGAAGTTATAAAAAAAGAGAATATTGTTATTTCAAATCCTGAAACAAAGGATTTTCTTGCAGATGCTTATTATCCGGAAAGTAAACGAAAATTACCACTGGTAATTTTTGTACATGGATATAAAGGGTATAAAGATTGGGGAGCATGGGGGGGTATGGCTGAAAAAATAGCAAAAGCCGGTTTTTTCTTTGTTAAGTTTAATTCCTCCCATAACGGGACAACAACAAATGATCCTCATAACTTCGGGGATCTGGAAGCTTTTGGGCAAAATAATTATTCTAAGGAACTTTCCGATCTCGGTGCTGTTATTGATTTTTTTATTACAGATGATAGGGTAGATGATCAAAAGGTCATTTTAATAGGGCATAGCAGAGGAGGAGGTATTTCGATTATAAAAACCTCCGAAGATGAAAGAATAAACGGCTTAATTACCCTTGCAAGTGTAGATACCCTTGAGCGTTTTCCAACAGGAAATGCTTTTGAAAACTGGAAAAAAGAAGGTGTGTATTATGTTATGAATGGCAGAACAAAGCAGGAAATGCCTCATTATTTTCAGTTTTATAAAGATTTTGAAGAGAATGTGCATCGTTTCGATGTAGAAAGAGCAATGGAAATGGCAAAAGCTCATATTTTAATTATCCATGGCACCAACGATGAAAGTGTTGCTCCAAAAGAAGCGGAACATCTCCATATTTTGAACCCGAATTCTGAATTGTTTTTAATTGAAGATGCGAATCATACATTCGGAGCCAAAGAACCCTGGGAAAGCCTGGATTTACCGGAAGACCTGGATAAAGCTATTGAAAAATGTATTGACTTTATTAACAATAAGATTGTACACGAATAAAAATAAAAAAGGAGTGGCATTGCCACTCCTTTTTTATTTTAGATCTTATAGATTTCATGTTTAGTCATTCTGTGTCGGCTTGGTTAAAATACTCCAGGCCTCGTTAATTTTACTTTCAAGCAGAAGTTTCTGCGCTTCCTGATGAATGTTTTCTTCAGAATGAAAACTACCGTCCGGTAAAACTTCAATGTTGGCAAGCATGCCCAGGTCATTTCCTGTAAAAATTTTACTGTATCGTATTTCAATAGGAAGAAGATCAAATCCAATTCCCTTTGTTATCAATGGTTTAGGAACTTCAAAAAGACTGTTTTCATTACTTCTTGAGTACCAGTTTACTCCCAGACGGGCTACCATATCCAGTTTTTTCTGATCCAGATTGCCTTCCTCATTCAGATATTCTTCCCTTATGTGAATCTTCTGTACTTCGCAGATGATCAGATTTCCTGCTCCGCCCTGATCTCCCAGGGGTTTTATTTCGAGTACTTTACATTCAAAATTAACCGGGCATTCTTCAATCAGTTTGGGCTGTACAAGATCAGCGTCCTTCATTGTAAGGCCGGATTTGATGAACTCATTAACCCCGTCTCCGTATTCTGTTGAAGCTAAAGATATTTGTTGTACAATAGGAAAATTGACTGTTCCGATTACCACCTCTGGAACCTCTGAAACATTTTTCAACGTGTGTTTAGTGGTGTTATCACGGACTCTCCTTGAAGGTGAAAAAATCAGGATAGGTGGAACGGTACTGAACATATTGAAAAAGCTGAAAGGCGATAAATTAATAGTACCATTCTTATCAACTGTCGAAGCCAAGGCAATAGGCCTCGGTGAAACAGCGGTCTGCATTATCGTTTGTAATTGAACCGGTGTTATTTCAGATGGGATAACTGTTTTCATATTTTATAATAAGTCACTTCAGTTTTACCAATATTAATTGAAAAACTAAAGTGAACTTAATTTTACCATAATATTTTAACTTAAGTAGCTCAAACGTTTTTAACTCTTTTTATAAACTTGGAATTATTTTACCAGATACTTCCCCGAAACCTACTCTTACGCCATCTTTTTCAGCCCATGCTTTCATGGTAATGGTATCATTATCTTCAATGAATTTTCTTTCCTGGCCATTACTTAGCTGAATAGGATTTTGGCCTCTCCATGTCAGTTCAAGCATAGATCCGAATGATTTTGGATCGCTTCCTGAAATAGTACCACTGGCATAAAGGTCACCAACTTCAAGATTACAACCGTTTACCGTGTGGTGTGCCAGTTGCTGGGTCATATTCCAGTACATGAATTTATAATTGCTTTCAGAAATTAGGTTTTCTTCTCCGTTTTCAGGCTGTAAGTATACTTCAAGGTTGATATCATAATTTTTATCACCTTCAAACTTCAGGTAATCCAAAACTTCCGGATCCTGTACCGGTGAAGCGGTTCTGAAAGGAGCTAATGCTTCTAAAGTAACAACCCATGGAGAAATAGAAGAACCGAAGTTTTTAGCTAAAAACGGTCCAAGCGGAACATACTCCCATGCCTGGATATCTCTTGCAGACCAGTCATTAAAAATAACCATCCCAAAAATTGCATCTTCAGCATCTTTTGTGGAAATGCTCTCGCCCATATCCGTATTTTTGTTGATAACAAAAGCCATCTCTAGTTCAAAGTCCAGCTGTTTAGAAGGGCCGAATACCGGCTTTTCTGCATCAGCAGGTTTAGTCTGGCCTTTGGGACGGTTGATATCAGTTCCTGAAATCACAATGGACGATGCTCTGCCGTGATATCCTACAGGCAAATGCTTCCAGTTGGGTAATAACGCATTGGCAGGATCACGGAACATTTTTCCTACATTGGTGGCATGTTCGATGCTGCTGTAAAAATCGGTGTAATTTGGAATATGCAGAGGCATTATCATTTTTACCTGATCCAGTTCGTAGAAAGCATCTTCTATGGTTTTCTGGTCTTTTGATAAAGTGGAGCCTTCCTGTAATAATTCCTGGATTTTAGTACGCACGGCATTGGTAATGGGTTTCCCCAATTCAATGAATTCGTTAAGGGTATAAGCTTCGAAGACGTTATCTTCAAGTCCTTCAATATCTTCAAAATAGCCCAGATCATACAGGCTGGCAAGGTCAATGACCTGATCACCGATTCTGGTGCAGCATCCGATATATTCTTTATTGAAAACAGCTACTCCAAAAGGAATATTATGTATAGAAAAGTCTGAATTTGAGGAATACTCTACAAATGATTTCATAAGATTGTAATTTAATTAAGATTAATAAATCTGTTAAAATTTGGGTTCCAATATCTCAAGCGGCCGTAGCAGAAAAGCGATGTTTTCCAACTAAATATTCTTAAAACTCCTTGACTGGTTATCCAATGATCACCTGTCGGTTCAATATTGAGATATGAAATAAATTACCTTCTCACTACGCTCTTCGCAAATACGAGCGCCCTCAAGATATTTTGTATTATTTTTTTGAATAAGAGGCTTCGTCAATCCACCTGTCTTTAGTATTAACGTCAATCAGATATAAGATATTATCCTGTCTTGTTAATAATAAGGTTTTGGTTACCGGCATAGGAACTTTTTTTCCCTCCAGGATATTGGCTCTTAAAGAAACAATATTTTTTTTCCTGATGATATCGCCGGTAAAAACATTAGAACTGCTTTCTCCTGTGGTTTTATCATCGAAAACTTCAACATAGGTTGCATTATTTCCTTTTATGATAATGAAATCCCTTTCCGTATGGTCGTCAAAATCTTTGATAAAGACAAATTTTTTATCATCAATATTTACATTTTCAAGATGTTGATTGATGCCTTTTCTTTCTTCAAGTCTGGTAAGAATTTCATTCAGTGTTCCATATTGAGCTTTTAGCCCTAATGCACTGAAAAATAAAATTCCGAATACAATTTTTTTCATATTAAGTGTTTAAAAAAAAGTTTTGTCAGGACTTTTCATCCTGACAAAACTTAGTATTGTTATTTGGGATTAAAGATTTCCTCTTTTTTCCTGTTCTCTTTCCAAAGCTTCGAATAATGCTTTAAAATTACCTGCCCCGAAACTTTGTGCGCCATGTCTTTCAATGATTTCAAAGAATAGGGTAGGACGGTCTTCTACCGGCTTGGTAAAGATCTGTAATAGATAACCTTCCTCATCATGATCGATCAAAATTCCTAAATCCTGTAGTCTTTTAAGATCCTCATCGATGTGTCCGACTCTCTCGGGAACCATGTCATAATAAGCTTCTGGCGGTGCGGAAAGGAATTCTACTCCTCTTTTCTTAAGTTCTGTTACCGTATGGATAATATCTTTGGTAGCAACAGCAATATGCTGAACACCTTCACCTTCATAGAAATCAAGATATTCTTCTACCTGAGATTTTTTCTTTCCTTCTGCAGGCTCATTGATCGGGAATTTAGCGTATCCGTTTCCATTGGACATTACTTTAGACATCAGGGCAGAATACTCTGTATTGATCTGCTTGTCATCAAAAGAAAGAATGTTCACAAATCCCATTACTTTCTCATACCATTCTACAGTAGGAATCATTCTGTTCCAGTCTACATTTCCCACACAGTGGTCTACATATAATAAACCTGTTTCTTCCGGCTGATAGTCACTTTCCCACTTCTCGTAGCCAGGCATGAAAGGTCCTGTATAATTTTTTCTTTCAATAAACATGTGAACGGTCTCTCCGTATGTATAGATTCCGGACATTTTTACTTCTCCATGCTCATCCGTTAAAGTTACAGGCTCCAAATAAGGCTTACCACCTCTTTTTGTCGTTTCCTCAAAAGCCTTGTAAGCGTCATCCACCCAAAGTGCTAAAACTTTTACTCCATCTCCGTGTTTTTTTACATGTTCGTTGATTGGTGATTCAGAGGTAAGTCCTGTCGTTAAGATTAATCTTATCTTTCCCTGTTGAAGAACATAAGAAGCACGATCCCTTACTCCTGTTTCAGGACCAGCATATGCTACAGACTGAAAACCAAAAGCGGTTTTATAAAAATGAGCAGCCTGTTTAGCATTTCCTACATAAAACTCAATATAATCTGTACCATTAATTGGCAAAAAATTCTCTGCTTGAGCAATTTTTTCGGCAAATGTAAGTGTTGACATATTTTCTTTTTACTTTTATTTTTATTGGTATGCAAATTACAAAAATCTTAGATATGGCAAAAGTATTAATGGGAAATCCTCAAATTGAGTTAACATAATCTTAAAGAAAAGTTCATTTAAGTAATTTTAAGTTTAATTTATTACAATTCGGTTAATTACATTTGTAATACAAAGACAAGTGAAAGAAAGATATTTTCGAAAATTTGAAAGCCGTAGATTCCTACGGCTTTCATTTTTTATTGTTGAGTCTACCAGCGTCGGGATTATAATTATCCCATATTTTCCAGACGTTATCTATCTTTCTGATAAAGTAGATCTGGGTGTTCAGTTGGTTAACAAAATTCTCTTCACCGGTTTCCCCTATTTTAAACAATAGGTTCCAGAATTCTTGAGTCTCCAGTATTTTTTTATCCGGTTCGTCTGTGACCATGTGAATATCAAAAACCTCAAAGTTGGAACGGTTGTTCTTGGTTACAAGCTGAAACTTTCTTTCACATAATTCTTTGCTAAACTGGGTTGCTCTTTCGAGAAAAGGTGAGTCATCGAAAACAAGATCCTTGAAAAGTGCGGTGTCGTGTTCAGGAAACTTTTTATAAAACTTAAAAGCTGTAGAGCAGTATTGATAGACCATATTGCTGAAAAATGCTTCATCATCCGTACCATTGTCCTGTTTTTTTTCTCTGACAAACTGAATATAATCGTTCAGATCTTTGAATCCTAAAAAGATACAGATCTTATCGAGTGTCTTTAAAAAACGAAGATCATTGTGGGTTTTATCCTGATAATCATTTTCAAAAAAGCGTTGTAAAGTGACGTGCGAAATGGTATTCCCTATTTCAAATTTTCTTCCTCCTTTCAGTTCTTCAGATTCTGAAAGTTCCTCTTTAATGATTTCAGAGAGAATAATGTAATGGCTTCTTTTCCAATCTTTAACATTACCTAAAACTGAATTTTTTATTTTGGAATGTTTTACTATTTCCTCCCGGATTGAGTTATATATGGTTTTCAATTTCCTGACTTTAGAAGGTTTTTATCAAAAATACTGCCAAAGAATTATAGGATATTTTTATCAATCCCTTTTTGTTCGGTTAAAAATCCGTTTGAAATATATCAATTCTCTTAATGTTTGAATCTTTCAAAGGCTGCTCTTTCCAGCATCTCCCTGTCGTCAGGGTGTGCGATACTGATTAATTCCTGGGCACGCTGACGAAGATTTTTTCCATACAAATAAGCTGTTCCATATTCTGTGACAACATAATGGATATGTCCTCTCGTAGTTACAACTCCTGCTCCCTGTTTCAGGTAAGGGACAATTCTTGACACTCCTTTTTTGGTTCTGGAAGTGATAGCAATAATAGGTTTTCCTCCTTCGCTTAGCGCAGCTCCTCTCATAAAATCCATTTGTCCTCCGATACCACTGTATTGCAAAGTGCCTATCGAATCTGCACAAACCTGCCCTGTAAGATCAATTTCAATAGCCGAATTAATTGCAACCATTTTTTTGTTACGCATAATGTTGATTGGAAAATTCACATCACTTACATCTTTAAAAGCAAATACGGTGTTATCATCTACATAGTCGTAAAGCTTTCTTGTTCCGAAACAAAAGCTGGTAATGGTTTTATTATCGTTGTATCCTTTGTACTTATTGTTGATGACATCATTTTGGATAAGGTCTATCACTCCGTCACTCAGCATTTCGGTGTGGATCCCCAGATCTTTATGATTACCCAGGCATTTAAGAACAGCATCCGGAATTGTACCAATACCCATTTGTAAGGTAGATCTGTCATCGATCAGTTCTGCCACATTTTTGCCGACCAGCATTTCTTCAGGCCCCACCTTGGATCCGTAATCTACAGTAGGCAATTCTTCTTCGTGCCACACAAGCTTATGAATGCGGCTGATATGGATCATTCCATCCCCGTGTGTTCTGGGCATCAGGGGATTAACAATAGCGACAATTATTTTCGCTGTATCTACAGCAGCTCTCGCAACATCTACAGATGTGCCCAGCGTACAAAAACCATGTTTATCAGGAGGAGAAACGGTAATTAATGCAACATCAAGGGGCAGGATATTATTTCTGAATAAAATCGGAATTTCACTTAAAAATACAGGAACAAAATCTCCACGCTCTGAATTAACAGCTTCCCTCACCGGGGTTGAAACGAACAGGGAATTAATAAAAAAGTTATCCTTGTACTGAGGTTTTGCAATTTCCACATTTCCCTGTTGGGTAATGGAGACCATTTCCACGTTTTCCAGCCTGTGGGATTGTCTCGCAAGCTCGTCAATGAGATAATTTGGTGTACAGGCACTCCCGTGAAAAAATACGCGATTACCACTTTTTACTGTATATACGGCTTCCTCTGCACTAATATAATTGTACATATTGAATTTTTTTGAAATAATATTTATACCGCGTGCTGCCTGCGGTTATTTGTGTTTATCCGGATTTATTCCAGCCAGGAAGTTTTGTATGTAGGATCTTCCACCTTCATTGCTTCTTCCGTGATTTTTAAAGGACGGAAAGGATCTACCATTACAGCGTATTCTTCTGTGAATTTCTTTCCGATGCTTCTTTCCATAGCTCCCGGATGTGGCCCATGAACAATTCCTCCCGGATGAAGACTGAAGTCCATCAGATCAACATGGTTACGGCTCATAAAGTCCCCTTCAGTATAGAATAAGACCTCATCGGAATCGATATTGGAATGGTTATACGGTGCAGGAATGGCTAATGGATGGTAGTCGTACATTCTGGCACAGAATGAGCAGACTACGAAATTATGCCCTTCAAAGTTCTGATGGATTGGTGGTGGTTGATGTATTCTCCCTGTAATCGGTTCAAAATTCTTGATATTAAATTTATAAGGGTAGAAGTAACCGTCCCAGCCCACCACGTCAAATGGATGAGTTGCATAAATGAAATCGGTAATCTGATTTTCTTTTTTTACTTTGATGAGAAATTCTCCTTTTTCGTCTTTAGGTTCAACGAAGGTAGGGGCAATGATATCTCTTTCGCAGAAAGGAGAGTGTTCCAGGAGTTGCCCGAATTCATTTCGGTAACGTTTCGGAGTATAGATCGGAGAATGACTTTCAAGAACAAAAAATACAGTATTCTCTGACTGGATTTCCACCTGATAGATGGTTCCTCTTGGTATAATGAGGTAATCACCGGTTGAGAACTCGAGATTTCCAACAAAGGTTTTTAAAACACCTTTTCCTTCATGAACGAACAAAAGCTCATCACACTCTGCATTTTTATAGAAATAATCCGTAGATTTTCTTGGCTTTGATAATCCCATTTTCAAGTCGTTATTGACCAAAAGGAATTTTCTGCTGTCCAGAAAATCGTCTTCAGGAGTCACCTGCATCCCCTTAAACATTCGCGGAGTCACATTTTTTTCTACCGCAATTTTCGGAGTTACATCTTTTGGTGTACCTATAGATTTGATCTGTGTAGGACGGTGGATATGATAAAGCAAAGAGGAAATACCATGAAACCCTTCCGTTCCGAAAAGTTGTTCATAGTAGAATTTATCTTCAGGAGATTTAAAAATCGTATGTCTTTTCTGTGGGATTTTCCCGGACTGGTTATATCTCATTTTTACCTTTATATTTTCTCAAATTTAATAATTTTTGACGAATTATTTTAGAGGATATTTATCATAGAGTTTTTTGTTTCGAAAATAATTGTTAGATTTGCCTAACAATTATTATTTCATGAAGCGAATATTATTTTCTGGTGTACTTTTATCCTCTTATTGTTTTTCTCAGGAAACAGATAGTTTAACTTTAAATCAAAATCAAAGGCCTGATTCTATTTCTGTTGCTAAAAAAGAGATCAAAACAAAGCTGATCGATGATGTGGTGGTGACAGGAACCATAAAACCTATCAGCAGATCCAAAAGCCCTGTAGCTGTAGAAATCTATAGCCAGAAGTTTTTCCAGAAAAATCCTACTCCGAATATTTTTGAAGCGATTTCAATGGTTAACGGAGTCCGCCCTCAGCTCAATTGCTCGGTTTGTAATACCGGAGATATCCATATCAACGGTCTTGAAGGTCCTTATACAATGATCCTTATTGACGGGATGCCTATTGTGAGCTCGTTATCTACTGTTTACGGGCTTAGTGGGATACCCAACAGCCTGGTCGACAGGATAGAAGTGGTAAAAGGTCCGGCTTCATCAATTTATGGATCTGAGGCTATGGGTGGAGTGATTAATATCATCACAAAGAATGCTTTAACAGCTCCTAAATTAAGTCTGGATGTAATGACAAGTACCTGGAGTGAAGATAATATAGATTTATCTACCAAATTTAACGTAGGTAAGAAAGCCGCCTCTTTATTGAGTTTGAACTATTTTAACTTTACCAAAAGAATAGACCAGAACAAAGATAATTTTACGGATGCCACACTACAGAACAGAATTTCTGTTTTCAACAAATGGAACTTCCAGAGAAAAGAGAACAGACTGGCAAGCTTAGCACTGAGGTATCTCTATGAAGATCGGTTCGGCGGTGAGATGCAGTGGACAAAGGCTGATAGGGGTGGTGACAAAATATATGGTGAAAGTATTTATACAAATAGGGTAGAAGCCTTAGGGGTATACCAATGGCCATTGAAAGAGCAGATCATTACCCAGTTTTCATACAATTATCATAACCAGGATTCGTTTTATGGTACCAATCCTTATGACGCACAACAGAAAGTTGCTTTTGTACAGACTTACTGGGATAGAAAATTCGGAAATCATGATCTGATCTTAGGAGTTACCTACAAGAGGACATTTTATGATGACAATACTCCGGGAACTTCGTCTGCAGACGGACTCATCAATCAACCTATGAAATCTCCTATTTTGGGTGCCTTCATCCAGGATCAGTGGGATTTGGATTCTAAAAACACAATATTACTGGGCTACAGGTATGATTACGATAAAATACATCATTCTGTTCATTCTCCCAGATTTGCATGGAAATTTTCTCCTAATCCCTACCACACGTTACGGTTTAATTTTGGAACCGGCTTTAGGGTAGTGAATTTATTTACCGAGGATCATGCTGCATTAACAGGTTCCCGTGAGGTTGTTATTAAATCTGATTTAAAGCCTGAAAAATCGATCAATGGAAATTTAAATTACATCTGGAAGATTCCTGTGGGTAATCGCCTGATTAACCTTGACGCTTCAGCTTTTTATACCTACTTCAGTAATAAGATCGTGGGTGATTTCGACACGGATCCTGATAAAATTATTTATGACAACCTTCATGGATATGGGATTTCTAAGGGAGTTTCTATGAATGTGGATTTCAGTTTCAGTTTTCCCTTAAGTGTCAATCTTGGGGTGACTTACCTTGAAGTATTTCAGAAACTGGATGATGGCAATTCTAAAGTTCAGCAGCTTCATGCACCGAAATGGAGTGGAACGTATAGTCTGACGTATAAATTTCCGAATGCTTTGACATTAGATTTTACCGGACAGTTCTACGGACCTATGCGTCTTCCGGTTCTTCCGGATGATTTCCGTCCGGAATATTCACCTTTTTATTCGTTAGCTAATATCCAGGTTTCAAAAGCATTTAAGTCAGGATTTGAAGTGTACTGCGGAATCAAGAATCTGTTCAACTTTACTCCAAAAGATCCTTTGATGAGACCTTTTGATCCGTTTGACCAGCATGTCAATGATCCTATTAATAATCCCAATAACTACAAGTTTGATACGGCATATGGTTACGCACCAATGCAGAGGATACGTGGATTTTTGGGAATAAGATATACTTTGAAATGAAAATATTGATTTTATTTTTAATGTTAGTGCCCTTCTTTGGTCTTTCTCAAAAGATGAGAGAGGGCACTTTTTCTGAACTTGAAACATTGCGGAATAATCAGAAAAAGCCTGTTATCATTCATTTGTATACCGGGTGGTGTGCTATTTGTAAAATCGAATCTTTCAATCTGAATAAAGATAAGGAGCTTGTCACTATAATTAATGATCATTTCTATTTTATCAATTTTGAAGCGGAAAAGACGAAAGAAAAAATCAACTTTGAAGGAAAAGAGTTTCATTATCTTCCTAATGGGAATTCCGGGATTCATGAACTGGCTTTAGCACTGTCTAAAAATAAAAGCCAGCCGGTTTATCCGCTCTGGATCATATTGGATGCCAACCAGAATTTGGTGTATTACCATGAAGGCGAATTTAAACCGGAAAAGATGAAGAAGAAACTTGAAGAAATTTCGGCTTTGTACAATTAAATTTCCCCGCCGAATTTATCTCAATCTGCGAGGAATTTTTATCGATTAAATAAGTTTTTAATTATGAAAAGGACGTTGATCCTTTAACGATTAAATTCTTACGTCTTTCAATTACTCTCCTCCATCAATCAAAACTGCCAACTGAATACAAGATTTATCGGAACGATTGCTCCATGCGTGATTTGTCCCCCTTTGGATAACAATATCTCCTGCTTTAAGAAGCGTTTCACCCTCCTCCATGATCAGATAAAGCTCACCTGAAAGAATAATGATGTAATCTAGTGTCTGCGTTCGGTGCATCATCGGATGAGGTTCTCCTGGTTTAAATTCAACACCCAGATTTTTATCAGGAGGTATAACCACATAGCGAAAGTAGGTGCCGTTTTTTGGTGTCTGAGGGAATCCTGTGTTTGGGATCGGGGCTTCAAAATCCATGCTTGCAGGAGTCTTTTGTGTATTCCAGAGATCTGAAATAATCAGTCCGGGTAAATGCTCTACCGTATTTTCTACTTCATGGTCTTCAATAATAGTTGACTTCCCATTTTGACTTCCCGTTACAATGCGTCTTGGTATTCTATTCATAACTTAATGGGTCATAATTAATTTATTCCCTCGGGTGAGGTTGTTTTTAAGCATCTGATGGGCTTTAAGAACGGTTTCCAGAGATAAGTTTCCAACGATCTTATATTTGGGCGGGACAATCAAGTGATCTTCAATGAGATTTGAGATTTTTGTTAAACTGTCTTTATAGTAATCGTAGTTCTTTGTCATACTGTAGGTGTAGTTAGAAATGTTCATAATAATATTTCCTTTATTAAAAAGGATTTCCTTGGCTTCTTTGCTAATTAGCGCAGTAACATCCACATACATTCCATGAACTTTCAGTACTTTGGCCGTCACTTCAGACATACCCTCACCCACAAGATCTACTCCAATATCGAAAGGCTGATTTCCATTCGCTTTGAGTAATTTTTCAGGAAGATGAGTTTCTTTATAGTTTACAATCTGATCATGGTGAAGACCCATCTCCAGCAATAGCATTCTGTTTTCTTCCGATCCTACCGTTGCAACCACATTTTTAAAGTGGTTAGCAATTAAGAGTTTGATAAAAAAAGATCCTACACCTCCAGTAGCACCTGTAACCAATACTGTGTCAGCAGGCTTCAACTGCAAGCGGTTAAAAGTCTGCAAAGCCGTCATCCCCACAGATGGAATAGTAGCAGCCTGTTCAAATGAAATGTTTTTAGGCTTTAAAACTACGATTGCTGCAGGGACGCTGATGTATTCGGCATAAGAACCATTGCTTCCCATGGAACCACTGCCACAGAATATTTCGTCTCCAATTTCAAATTCGGAAACATCGGATCCTTTTTCGACAATGATTCCGGAAAGCTCACGTCCTAAAACGGGGGAGCTTATCAATCTTTTCTCGAGTTCGTTTTCGAGCATCTGATAGTCGATTGGATTAAATCCGCTTGCTTTGATCTGAATCAGAACTTCATTATTTTTGGGTTGGGGCTTTTCAACCGTCCCATCTTCTAATCTGAAATCTTTATTAAGTATTACTGCTTTCATCATAATCAATTTATAAGACAAATGTAAAACAGGAATAGTTTATATTTGCTACTAGTTAACTATTGGTAACTAGTAACTTTAAGGATACTATTATGTCAAAAATTATAGAAAACGGAGTTGAGCGGGAAGCAACCTGTACTGAAGAATTATTCGCAATGCGGGATAGTCTGGATGTTTTAGGTGGAAAATGGAAATTGATGATCCTGCGTTATTTAACGAACCGTACGGCTCAGTTGATCCATTTTAAAAAGCTTCAGAGAGGAATCGATGGTATTTCTGCAAAAATGCTGAGCAAGGAATTGAAAGAACTGGAAATGAACTTACTCATTACGCGTACAATCCAGGATACCAAACCTATTACTGTAACCTATGCGGTTACTGATTACGGAAAATCGGTACTTCCTGTTACCGAAACTTTAGTAAATTGGGGAATTATCCACCGCGAGAAGATCAGACAGTCGATGGGGGATCAGAAATGATTAATTAAAGAATTGAAAAATTAAAAGATTGGACAATATCAGACTTTTTATGAAAAGTTATTTCAGAAGCACAGCAATAATTCCTAAAATAGCAGGTAATGCCTGAACAAAAAATATTTTTTTGGTAGCCGAAATAGCACCATAAATTCCTGCAATGGCAACACAGCCCAGGAAAAACAGAGCGATATTGGTTTGCCATTCAGCATCTTTAATAAAAAAAGTCCAGATAAGTCCCGCTGCAAGAAAACCGTTGTATAATCCTTGATTGGCAGCCAATCCTTTGGTAGGCTTGAACATTTCTGCAGGAAGTGCGGCTTTGAAAACTTCTTTTCCTTTTGTTTCCCATGCAAACATTTCCATCCAGAGAATATAAATATGTTCCAGTGCTACTACAGCAATCAAAATTTTTGCAACAATTTCCATGATTAATTATTTTGTAATTGTAAAACTAAAAAAATAAAGTTAAGTTTGACTACTAAATTGTAAAATGGATACTTTTAAAACACATCTTGACAAATTTATTACGATTAATGATGAAGATTATAGTTCTGTATTATCTTTTTTCCAGATCATGGAAGTTAAGAAGAAACAGAATCTGCTTGTTGAAGGTGAAGTTTGTAAATCCATGTATTTTGTTTTAAATGGCTGCCTCAGAAAATTTTTTGTGAATGAAAAGGGAGTCGAGCAAACAACTGAATTTGCGATTGAGAATTGGTGGATCACAGATACTTTTGCTTTTGAGAGACAGATTAAATCGGATTTTAGTATTCAATCTGTAGAACGATCAACAATTCTGGTAATTGACCTTGAAACCCAGGAACTTTTGTTGAAAAAGCATCCCGTCATGGAACGTTATTTCAGAATGATCTATCAACGGGCTTATGCGTCCTCTGAGAGAAGAATCCGTTATTTATATGAAATGTCAAGGGAAGAGCTTTATATTCATTTCAGCACACAATATCCTTGGTTTATTCAGCGTATTCCACAATATTTGATTGCTTCGTTTTTAGGTTTTACCCCAGAATATCTTAGTGAAATTAGAGCTAAGTTGCGTTCTTAAACCAGTTTAAGTTTTTTAAGATTTTAAAATCGGAATTTTGTCATGTTATTAAAAGCTAATACAATGACAAATATAAAAGAGCAATTCCCGCAATTATTTTTAAGAGTAGCGATTGCCGTGACAATGCTTTCAGCAGTGGCGGACCGTTTTGGTTTTTGGGGAAAAAATTCAGCCTGGGGGAACTGGGAGAATTTTGAGAAATACACCCGGAAATTAACTTTTTTTCTTCCTGAAGGGCTGAGTCAGTTTTCGGCTTATACCGCTACATTCTTTGAAATTGCTATTCCGTTGTTATTACTTGTGGGGTATAAAACCAGAATAGCAGCTTACGGAGCCGGATTTTTATTGCTCATTTTTGCTTTATCCATGACGATTGCTTTGGGGGCTAAAGCTCCTCTCGATTATTCAGTCTGGGTAGGAAGTGCAGGGGCATTTTTATTGGCAAGTCAACGACAATTTTCATTAAGTGCAGATCAATTAACCAAAAAAATATAAATATTATGAGTGCAAGAGTAAATATTGCAAAAACGGATGCAGCAGCTTATAAAGCTATGATGGGATTGGAAGGATATCTTCAGACCATTTCTTTAAATCCTATTCAAAAGGAGCTCATTAAAATCAGAGCTTCACAAATCAACGGTTGTGCCTTTTGTCTGGATATGCATACGAAAGATGCTGTGAAATATGGGGAAACTCCACAAAGGATATATCTTTTAAATGCGTGGAGAGAGGCTTTAGAACTGTTCACAGAAGAAGAACAAATCTTACTGGCAATGACAGAAGAAATTACCTTAATCAGCCATAAAGGATTGACGGAAGAAACATATCAAAAAGCAAAAACATTCTTTGATGATAATCAGATTGCCCAGATCATTATGGCGATTGTAACGATTAATGGATGGAACAGAATTGCCATAAGCACACATTTACCGATTATGAAATAATTTTTTGAAATTGTTTTATTTAACACCAAGAGCTTCTCATCATTGAGAAGCTCTTTTTAAAATCAGTTTACTGATCATTTCAAACTACAAATTCCGCTGAAGTATTAATAAATAGCGACAGGGTTGATATTTACTTGTGTTGATCCTTTATAAAATGGTTGCCCAAGGACGAACATGAATTCCCATATTTTTTCTTTTACCAAAGGACGGCTGTCAATCAGTTCCAGGTTGTAGATTCCTTTTTTTGCCAGCATAAACTGATTAATAGGAAATTCTTCTTTACTCTTGGGATTGGGGTAGACTTCGGAAGCCCACGTATCGCCGCCAAAAGCAACAATTCCCTGGTCGGCAAGCCATTGTGCTGCTTCCATACCAATACCGGGTTCAACTTCTAAAAACTGTTTGTTGTCTTTACCAATGAGCTCAAGCCATCCTGTGTTGAAAAGAACAACATCTCCTTTTCTGAGTGTGATTCCCTGTTTTTTCAATACTGCTTTGATATCGGATACTGTAAATTCCGTTCCTCCGGGAACGATGGATTTTCTGTAATGTTCGGTCATATCTAATACCACTCCGCGGGTTACAAATGGCGGAACTTTTTCAATACCCAGCTTTTTCACACCTTCTACAGTTACAAAATCAGCGGCTTTATTGCCATTGTAGTAGATATTATTGATACCAATGTGCCCGATTCCGTTAAGTTGTGTTCCAACGCCGGTCCAGCCATTAACCAGTTCGTCATTGAATGTGAATTTATTAGGACCCAAACTTTGGCCGGCCTGTTCCCCGGGTTGAATGTTATATAAATTAAAGCTTCTGTGACGGAAAGCAGGAAGGTTTTTATCAATAGCGACAGCCAGAGGTAATGTTTTACCTTGTTTTACAAGCGAAATGGCTGCTTTTACAACTTGCGATGTCAGGAGATTAGCGGCTCCTATTTCATCATTTACCCCGTATGTTGAGGGGTACCAGGATTGATCGTCAGGATTGATATACTGTTTTTGAGCTTTTACTATTGTGGTGTTAAAAGACAATAAAGCAGCCAACCCGAACAAAGTGATCAGATTATTTTTCATTTTCTATGATTTAGGATTAGAAAGAAGGGAAGTTAGAAGAGGGAAGTTTATTGAACCCTGTATGAATAAGTGATATTCAATTAGATGTAATGAGTATGCAGCTTCTCTCTTCCAACTTGTTTTATGTTAGATTCCGGTAAGGGCAGAATTAATCGTATCTAATTCTTCCCGAGAAAGTTCAAACGACATTGCCTTTGCGTTTTCAATGGCCTGCTGGGCATTTCGTGCTCCTGCCAATACAACACTGATAGCGGGTTGTAAACTGGTCCAGCGTAGGACTAACTGTGAAACGGAAGCATTTTTTTCTTGGGCAATTGTTTCCAAAGTTTCCAGAAAAGCTTTTACTTTTTCAAGATCAAACTGTGCAAAATATCCGTTACGGTGATCATCAGCCTTTAATTGCGCTTGTTTAAAATATTTACCCGTTAATAATCCTCTCTCCATTGGACTATACACTATAATTCCGGTATTGTTCTTTAAAGAGTAAGGTACTAAATCTTTTTCTATAGCTCTGTTCAGCATGCTGTATGATACCTGATTACTTGCCAGCTGAATCGTTTTAGAAGCTTCTTCCATTTGTTCCACAAGGTAATTGCTTACACCGGCAGTTCTTATTTTTCCCTGCTGTATCAACATTTCTAAAGCTTCCATGGTTTCACTGATAGGGGTCGAGTTATCCGGCCAGTGTAATTGTAAAAGATCAATATAATCGGTTCCTAAACGTTGTAAGCTTTCTTCTACTTCTTTAATGATGTTTTCTTTAGATGCAAATTTATATACAGGAAGTGTTTTACCATCTTTTTCTGCATTAAAAAAGAACTCACCTTTTCCCTGATTGCTGCCGTCCCATACTAAGCCAAACTTAGTTAATAGCTGGATCTTTGAACGGTCTTTTCCTTTGATTGCTTCCCCGATCATTTCCTCACTTAATCCGAAACCGTAAAAAGGTGCCGTATCAATAGAGGTTACTCCGTTATCTAAAGAAGCATGAATAGAGTTTATAGAATCTTGTTTTTCATTTCCGCCCCACATATTTCCACCGATGGCAAAAGCCCCGTGAGTAATTACTGATAATTCAAGGTCAGTATTACCTAGTTTTCTATATTCCATTTTGATTTAAAAATTGTTTGAAATTATTTGTTTAATTCTTTTAAAATAGCCTCACCAACAGCCTTTGCTGATTGAGGATTTTGTCCTGTAATCACTCTTTGATCTGTAACAACATGCGTCTGCCAAAGTGCTGATTTTTCAAATTTCGCTCCTCTTGCTTTGAGCTGGTCTTCCAGAAGGAAAGGAACAACATTCGTTAGTTTTACCTCAGATTCTTCCTCATTGGTAAAAGCATTGATCTTTTTACCATCAACAAGATATTTATCGTCTTTCAGTTTAATGTTGACCAAACCTGCGGGTCCATGACAAACTCCGGCAACAATTCCTCCATTTTCATAAATTTTTGAGGCAATGGAAGCTAATTCGGTATTATCTGCAAGATCCCACATTGCTCCATGACCTCCGGCATAAAAGATAGCTGAATAATCAGAAGGCTTTACTTCAGAAGGTTTTAGAGAATGATCAATTTTATTTTTGTATTCTTTGTTTTCCCAAAACTCTTTGTTCACCGGGTCTTTAAGATCAAAGCCATCTACTGGCGGTGTTCCTCCTTTAGGGCTTACAAAATCTATATCATAGCCTGCGCGATGAAGTACCTCCCATGGATGAGAAACCTCTCCTAAATAATATCCGGTACTCTCGCCGGTATCTCCTTTTTTGTCATGACTTGTTACGACAAATAAAATTTTCTTTTTCATATGAATTGATTTTTTGGTTTGTGACTGGACAAATCCTATCATGAATATGCTGAATATTACAATTGCAAGTTTTTTCATGGCTATAAAATGTTGGTTTTATAAATCTGTGGAACTTCCTGAAGTTTTTCATCAACCAGAGCTCCGAAAGCTTTAATATATGGCTGTTGATTGTGCTGGTCAAGCCCCGCTGCATTTTTCCATATTTCATAGAAAACAAATTCGTTTTGGTTCTCTATACCCTGATGCAGGCTGTAAAGTTCGCATGCTTCCTCTTTTCTCGTTTCTTTTACCATGTTCTGAAGAACTTCAAGTACTTCTGCACGGTGTTCTTCTTTTGCTTTTATAATCGCTGTTAAATATATTTTCATAATAATTGTATTTAAATAAAGTCTTCGATTGAATGATACTTTGGAGCCCAGCCCAGTTCTTTTTTTGCTTTGTCCGCATTACATAGGCTATTAGAGGCAAATCCAAAATAACCACCCGCAGGGCTAAACCGATCTACTGCCTCCTGTACGCTTAAAGATTGTGCAGGTTGCAACCCATATTTTGTACTGATGGTTTCAGCTATATTCCTGATATTGGATGAGCCGTTTTCTGCGTAATACAGGGAACCTGCTTTTGCATTTTCCAGAGCAAGTACATAGAGGTCTGCCAGATCTTCGATGTGGATATTTGACCAGATATTTTCTCCTTTCCCGAAATAAACGCCAAATCCCTTTTCTTTTGAGAATTGAGTCAGGGCAGGAATCTGAATGCTGTCTTTTTTGATCCCAAGACCTGTACCATATACCATTGTAGGGACAATAACAATACTTCTGATATTCTTTTGTGCAGATCTTAAAACGCAGTCATTGATCAGAACCCTGGAAGCCATTTCCAGCCTTGGGTTTAAAGGAATATCTTCAGTGAAAATAAAGTCACTTTTTTCTCCGTTTTCCTTTCCTCCCAAAATAGCTGAACCTGAAGTGAAAATAAATGTTTTTCCGGTTCCTTCCAGTGCATTGATAATGCTGTCCACAGCATAAGCATCATCTGCCGAATCGGCATTGTGAATGATTGCATCTGATTTTTCAATGGCAGCGCGGAGAAGGGCTTCATTATGGATGCTTCCGACGATGGTTTCAATTCCCGCAGACGCCAGTTCTTTAGCTTGGGTCTCGTTACGGACCAGACCTATTACTGTATAGTTTTTATCCTGTAATTTTTTAGCAATACTTCCTCCGATATAGCCTGTAATTCCAGTTATTAGTATTTTTTTCATGAGGCTAATTGTACTTTTAATTCTTTTTCGAAAACATTTTTAATATGATCCTGGTACCGTTTCATATCACGTTCTATATTGGCATTCTTTTCCACATCATGGAAGTGAAAGCTATCCATTTTCTGTAAAGAAACGAAAGCATTCATCCTGTGGAATCCAAATAATGGTCCGTTATCTACACTCGTTTCATTAAAAAACTCTCCGGGAAGAGTAAACGCAGTTTCTGGAGCATTCCAGCTGGTTGTTACCATATATTTTCTGCCACCGAGCATCCCTCCGGTTCCATAATTGATCTCTGGGTTTTCGGCTGTTCTCCCGTCGCTCAGATAAATGCCTTTAGCATGTCCGGCAGTGAAAACTTCATCAATGTATTTCTTAAATCCGTTCGGAAGCTGAAACCACCAGATCGGAGTGTGGTAAATTATATAATCGGCCCACACAAATTTCTGAACTTCTTCATTTTTGTCATATCCGTCTGCTATGTTGGTTACTTTAACTTCTACATTTTCAAAATTTTTTAATACTTCCAATGTATTATCAGCAACTGTTTTATTATATTTTCCTCCGGAATGTCCAAAGTTTTGTCCACCATTAATTATTAATACTTTTTTCATTGTTTTATGATTGTTTAAAATTTATGATGCAAAGTTAGGTTGTGTTTTACTATGATAAAAATAATATAAATTATAGTTTAATATCAGAATAATGATACATTAAATTTAAGGCAGTATGGTTGAATATCATATTCCTTCTGCACGCTATTTATTATTTTCTCATGTAATTTTGTTAGGTAAATTTGAGTGGTATATGATACAGATAGCCGTTTTTAGTGATGTACATGGTAATCTTCCGGCTTTAGAAGTGGTTTTACAGGATATAGATCAAAGAGGAATTACTCAAAAATTCTGTCTGGGTGACCTGGTGGACTTTGCACCGTGGGGAAATGAAGTAATTGAAAAGATCAGGAAGAACCATATTCCCTGTATACTGGGGAATCATGATGAAAGAATTGCTTTCGACCTGCCCGTAATTCCGCTAATCAAACATTCTGAAGAAGAAACAGTAGCCCGGTTTGAAGCTGTAGACCACTCCCGGAAATCTATTACGGATGAGAATAAATCCTTTTTGGCCGAGCTTCCTTTCCACATCAAATTAAACTATAAGACAGGAGGCAGATATTGGAATATCCAGCTGGTACATTCGTCTCTGAAAAGTAATGATACTTATCTCTACGAATATGAAGCTGATGAGGTGTTTAACGAAATGCTGAAGGATTCTGATTCGGATCTTATTCTGATGGGACACACTCATATCTCTTTCAAGAAGAAGATTTGTGAAAAATGGGCAATTAATACTGGTTCTGTGGGTCGATCAAAGGAAGAAAACAGATTAGCATCTTACGTAATTCTGACGTTGAATGAAAAAGAGGTAGTCCCTGAGATCATTCAACTGGAGTATCCGCTCGAAACGGTGGCTAAAAGTATTGAAGCCAGTGGAATTCCCAATTATTATGCATCTTTTCTGAGAAACGAAAAGGCGGTTAATTTTTAATCTAAATAATTCAAAGCTGTTTCAATTTTTTGAAACAGCTTTGAATGTGAGGATGTTTATTACTATTATTTTACTTCTTTTGATGCTCTGATGATCACCTCCGCCACTTCCTGTGGATGAGAAATAATTACAACATGGCTTCCTTTTATTTCTGTGATTTTTGCATGTCCTTTTTGGTACATTTTACGTTGAATAGAAGGAAGTATCGCCTCATCCTGTGTGGCAACGATACCATAAGATGGTTTTGTTTTCCATGGTGCTTTTGTTACTTTAGCGCCCAGAGCTGCTGCAGAAAAACGTCCTTGCGAAGCATACATGAAATCAGCTTGTTCTTTAGGTAGATCTGCACAAAATCCTGCGTGAAATTTCGCTTTGTCATAGTAAAGAAAGCCTTTTTCATCCGGAGGCAAAATTCCGCTCTTAGGAGATGCAGGTTCTGTTTTTGCCCAGTCTACAGCTGATTCACCCTCATCAAGCTGAAATGCCGCTACATAAACCAATGCTGCTACATTGGGATGATCTCCGGATTCAGTAATCACTGTTCCGCCATAGGAATGTCCCACAAGAATAGTTGGACCGTCCTGCTTGTCAAGTGCATCCTTTGTTGCCTGAACATCATCTGCCAACGAAGTTAGCGGGTTTTGTACCACGGTAACATTATATCCCTTTTTTGTAAGGATATCATAAACACCCCTGTAACCGGAACCATCTACGAATGCCCCATGCACCAGCACAATGTTTTTCACTACTTTAGATGATTGAGCTGATAAAGCAGATATTCCACCGAATAACATAAATAAAACAGCTAAGAAAGGTAAGAACCTTGATTGTTTTGAAATTGAAGTCTTTTTCATAAGTATATATTTTAAGGTTAAATTTTTTTGGTACGGACCAGAGCAATTGTCTGATTCCCTGCTAAGCTATCTGACTTTAGAATAACTTAACAGGGCAAAGATAGAGACGGTACGGGTTCGAAAAAATGGCTAAAAGTATATATTTATTGTACTTTTTTCCATCGGGGGGATTTTTTAATGAATGAAGATAACTTTTATGATGAAAAAGCAGCTATGATTGTAATTGAATGAAGATACTTCTTGGTATCCAATGACTTTAAGTCAAAAATTAAAAGTTAATATTTTTTCTGATCCGGCTAAGAGATTGTTGCGTTATTCCCAAGTAGGAAGCCACATCACTTAAGGGAACTTTAAGCATTAAGTCTGGGTGGTCGGAAATAAACTTGTGATAACGTATTGTGGCTTCTTCTCCCATTAAATGGTTTCTGGCTTTAATTTTTTCCATCAGGGTTTTTTGGGTAATATTTTCTATCAGATTCTTAAAGTGGGGTAGTTTCTCAAATAATTCATTCAGATTTTTCCTGGAAAATACCAAAACCCGCGCAGAAGTTGCAGCAATGATTTCTTCCCTTGAAATAACTTCATCTGTAAAACTGTATAGGATTGTACAAAATTTATTTTCTTTAATAAAAAAATGAATGACTTCGTTCCCTTTTTCATTAGTGGAGACGATCTTTAAAATACCATCCAGTACAAAGAACAGATCTTTTGCGATTTTTCCTTCCTGCAGGAGAATAGTTCCCACTCCCATTTCCTTTATTTCCATATATTGACATATCAGGTCAAAATCTTGTGTTGAAATTTCCCCGATAGAATTTAGAAATTGATGAAATGTCTGAATGTCCTTTTTCATGCCTGAATCAAGCCTTTACACAAAGGTATTACAATTATTGATGCAAAGTATAGTCAATTTCTATCTATTAGTATTCTGATTATTTTGTAGTTTTGTATCATAATTTAAATGATTTGATATGGTTAATTTAGAGTGGTACCGTACGTTTAAAGAGATCTACAAGACGGGAACGTTAACCGGAGCTGCGGAAAGTTTGTTCATTTCACAGCCTGGCGTAAGCCTGCATCTAAGCTCACTTGAGGCTTATGTGGGATATAAACTCTTTGACCGTACCGGAAGAAAAATGATTCCCACAGAAAGAGGGAAGGTGCTTTATAATGCTGTTTTTGAACCGCTTTTAAAGCTTGAGAATGTAGAGAAAAACTTTCAGAAGTCAACAGAAAAGCATACACCGACAATCAGTGTAGGGATGTGTTTTGAGACTTTTCAAACTACTTTGGAGCAATATGTTTCCACTTTACCTTTTAATTTGATCATAAGTTTCGGGGAGTATCCGGAGATGCTGGATCAGCTTGATAAAGGGATTCTTGATCTTATCATAACACCCAAAAAGGGATCATCACTCAATATTGAGCATGAAGCATTTTCATCCGAGCAGATTATTCTGGTCGGGGGTAAAGATGTAGATACCGATGCTTTTAAAAAGGTTCTTAAAACCAAAGATATTGATAAGATAGAAGAATGGCTTAAACAGGAGAAATGGTATGGGACAACAGGTGATATGGAACATTTATTCCAATTCTGGATCCTGAATTTTGGACATAAACCTAATTTCCGTCCCAATTATATCGTTCCTAATCTTAATTCTATTATCCGTTGTCTGAAAGGAGGGACAGGATTGGCTGTAGTTCCTGATTTTTTATGTAAAAACGAAATTGAAAGCGGAGATGTAAAATTGATCTGGGAAGGAGATAAAAAGCTGGAAAATACTTTATATTTCGGATGCCGGAAAAAAACAAGTTATCAGGCAGAGATCGGGCATATCAAGAAATTATTCAGAGAAGTGATGAGTTAAAAACTCTAAAACGACCATATCCCGCATCTGAATTCCATTTTCAAAAATAGGATCCGGATAGTTTTGAATAAAAAAGTCTTTGCGTATTGCTTTTTTCACAAAACCATTTTTCTCATAAAAGCGGATTTGACGGAAGCCTGTATCTGAAGTTCCTACTAATAGGGAATGAAAGTGATTCTTATTTGCTATTTCCTTCGCTTTATCAATTAAAAGACCTCCTATACCTTTTCCCTGATACGGGCTGCCAACTGCTATGTTTTTAATTTCCAATTCAGTATTACTAATCCGGTAAAGGGCCATTACGGCTATCGATCGGGACCTATGTTTAAAAACATACACATCACAATCAAATATGTATTTATGGATTGCTTCCACAGTTTCGTCAGCCAGCAGAAGCAATTCATAGGGCATCTCTGAAGAGACCCCAATCTTAATCAGTGTGAACGGATCCATTATATTGCCATATGGATAATAGGATAATTTTTTCCGGAGCCATCTTTTTCTGATCTTCCTACTCTTTTAAACCCCATTTTCTCATAAAAGCCAATCGCCTGGGGATTTTGCTCATTGACATCCAGCTTTGTAAAACCGATCTGATCTTTCATAAACTGATATAATTTTTTTCCGTATCCTTTTCCTCGGAAATCATCATGGATAAACAACATTTCAAGAGTATCACCGGCAACTGATGCAAATCCCTTTGCTTTATTATCTTCCGTTATCAGGTAAACATCTAAATGAGGCAGATAATCTCTAGGAATCACTTCCTGAAAATAATTAAAATCCTCTTCTGCAAGAAAATGATGGGTTGCTTTCACTGATGAAGCCCAGATTTCCATGATCCTGGAATAATCCTTTGATTCTGCCTTTATAATCTGATAGTCCATTATCTTAATTTTTGTGCAAAAATAAATAATTTTTAAATTTCATAAAGCAGGGATTTAAGGTGTAAAATTTCAATTTTTTGTTGCAAATTTGTTAGACTTTATGTTAAAAATTAAAATAAAGAATTATGCAGAAAAAAATGTACACAGGGCAGCCGGTTGTTACTTTAAATAACGGAATTGATATTCCGGCACTAGGATTCGGAGTATGGCAGATTGATGATCTGAAAGTTTGTGAAGATGCTGTGATCAAAGCTATTCAAACAGGCTACAGAATGATCGATACCGCATCTATATATCTTAATGAAAAGGCTGTGGGAAGCGCAGTGAGAAATAGTGGTGTGAATAGGGATGAGCTGTTCATTACCTCAAAACTTTGGGTGCAGGATCATGGGTATGAAAAAGCTAAAGCGGCATTTCAAAGAACACTGGACAGATTGCAACTGGATTACCTTGATATGTATCTTATTCACTGGCCTTTCGGGGATTTCTTAGGTGCGTGGAAAGCATTGGAAGAATTATATCATGAAGGAAAGATCAAAGCGATTGGAGTATGTAATTTTACAGTGGAAAAACTAGAAGAGTTAAAAGCGAATTCGACTGTTCTTCCGGTGATCAATCAGATTGAATTGCATCCTATTTTCCAGCAAAAAGAAATGGTAGCTTATGACCGTGAAAATAATATTGTAACGGAGCCATGGAGTCCGCTTGGAAACGGAAATGCTGAGCTTCTACAAAACCCTGAGCTAAAATCAATTGCAGAAAAATATTCCAAAACAGTAGCGCAGGTTATTTTGAGATGGCATCTACAGGAAGGTTTTGTTATTATTCCGAAATCCATTACTCCATCCAGAATTGAGGAGAATTTTAATGTGTTTGATTTCAGCTTAACAGAAGATGAAATGAATATCGTTCGCTCGCTGGATACGGGTAAAAGACTGTTCTTTGATCCGAAAGATCCTGAATGGGAGAAGAAAATGCTGAATTCTATAGCAGATATCTAATATAAGATCTATCAGTTCCCACAGCTCCTGAGGTTTTTACAGAAATAGTCTGTATGCTTGTGAGATCTGTGGGAATTGTTTTTTTAAAGTAGATATATCTACTGAGATGGAGCAGTATCTATTTTTTGTACTTTAAAATAAAATAATTTGTATGTTCTGGTCAAATACACTTATTGAAAAATTAAACGTAAAATATCCCGTTATTCAGGCCCCTATGTTCGGAGTAAGTACTCCTGAGATGACGGCGTCAGCTTCAAAGGTGGGTTGCTTGGGAACTCTGGCATTAGCTGATTTATCTGCGGAACAATCCGTTGAATTGATTAAGGCCACAAAAGAACTTGCTGACCAGCCATTTGCCGTTAACATTTTTACCCATGATATCCCTCCGATCACAGACTCCATACGACAGAAATACATAAAGACCAAAAACTTTATTGAAGAGCTTGCAGCAGAAAATAATCTGGAGGTCAGCCTTCCTGATCTCGAAGATCTTAAAGTGAACACTTATCACGAGCAAATTGACGCCATCATTGAAGAAGGATGTAAGATCCTGAGCTTTACATTTGGAAATCTTGACGATAATAGCATTCAGAAATTAAAAGAAAATGGAATAACCCTTATTGGAACGTGTACTTCAGTGGAAGAAGCTTTGATCCTGGAGAAATCTGGGATTGACATAATCTGTGTTCAGGGAATTGAGGCTGGAGGGCATAGGGGAACATTTGACGGAGATCGGATCCCGCAGATCGGAGGTCTATCTCTTTTATCACAGGTATTCGATCATGTGAAAGTTCCTTTGATTTATGCAGGCGGGATTTATAATGCAAGAACCATATTGGCGGCAAATGAACTTGGAGCAAAAGGGTTTCAGGTGGGCAGTATATTATTGGCTTCTCAGGAAAGCGCATTGCAGTCATTTGAGAAAGAAAGATTAAAGAAAGTAAGAGAAGACGAAATTCTTTTGACCAAAAGCTTCTCGGGACGTTATGCAAGAGGAATCAGAAATAGATTTATTGAAGCCCTTGAGAATTCTGACTATATTCTGCCTTACCCTTATCAAAACAAGCTGACAGGGATTTTAAGAAAAACGGCAAAACTTAAGGGTAATGTGGAGTTTGTGAATATATGGCTAGGGCAATCGGTTCATCCGTACAGTGAAGCATCCACTATGGATATTTTAAAAAGACTGATTCTTGATGTTGAAAAAATATCCTGAAAAATTGTCTATTTTTGCAGGCTTTAAGCCCAGCATATATGAAAAGAATATTTTTACCTTTAGCTTTATTGTCAATGCTTGCATGTGGTAGTGATAGTGAAACATTGGATACTATTGATCCCAATGTAGGAACAATAATCGGAAAGTGGTATATTGAAAAATCTGAATTGTACACTTCAAAAGATCATCAGACAAAAACCAATTTTTCTACAGATTGTCAGAAGAAAAGCACGCATGAGTTCAGGCAAACCAATATGACTTCAACAACTTATGCCCAGCAAAGTACTATGTGTATTCAGACTGATGTTGTTACCAGAAACTATACTTTTGATAAACCAACCGGTCAATTTTGGTATGAGGGGGAACAGGATTATCCATATTTCGTTACAAAACTTACTCAATCCGAAATGATCATGGAAGACCGTACCCAAGATATGGATGGCGATGGAATAAATGATGTGATCAGAAGGTTTTTTACCAGAATAAATTAAAAAAAGCTCCTTTCGGACGAAAGGAGCTTTTTTTGAAAATAAAGGTCGTTATTTGTTTATTCGTTGAACTCAATAATAAGCTGATCCATCGGGCTGCTGTTTGAATTGGTTACAGTTCCAGCCATATCATTCCATTTTCTTTCTCCACCAACCAGAATGTGTGTGGCTCCTTCTGTACCTCCGGCGTTATTAGGCTCTCCGGATGCGAACCAGTTTTCAGTTGTTGCCGGATTCGTGGACCAATTGATTCTGAACTCTTCCCCGGTGATCCATTGTAGCTGGTCGGGGTTCCCCGGTCTTCTGATCTTATTGAATCCTATCCAAATATTGTTGGCCAGATTATATCCAGTTCCGGATGCTACAATATTTGTATTTACCCATGCTCTTTCTGTATCACTGGGCATTGTTACAAGATAGCCTCCCATTTGCTTTCCAAAGTTAAACGCATTGAACCAGGTAATAGGTTGAGAAATCTGGTACGCACAATAGGTATGGTTATTAACAGCCCATTTTTTACATCCGAGTTCTGTAGCTGTTCCCCCTCCCGGAACTGGTCCTGGCGGAATTTGTCTTTTGGAGACAGGCTGGGGATCATATCCCAGAATCGTGGAATTGAAACCTGATGATCCACCACCGTTCAATTCATTTCTCGAAATTTTTCTTACATTCCCGGCTGCATCTGCCGAGAGAATAACATCCGTTTCAGTTCCCTGATTTAAAGTTCGAACCCTTAGCTCTCCATTTACATCAAGAGTTTTTGTGGGTTGGGTTGTATTAATCCCTACTTGTGCTGATATGGCCATAGGCAATACCATAAAAAACAGTAATTTCTTTTTCATTGCTGTGTATTATTTGATATAAAAGTAATTAAAAATATTCAAGTTATCAAGAGGAATATTGTTTTAATTTACTGTAAATCATTGATATATGATTTTTGTTTTGTGTTTTTTTTATTACTGATTATATAATTTGTTTGAAATTATTTTTTATAATTTCATTGCATCTTAATTATTGTAATTGAAAATATTGCCACTTAGAATAATTTTTAATCTAACCTTAGAAATTTTTCAATATCTAAACTGATGAAAATTTCTCGTTGGAGTTTACTATTTTATTTCCAAGAATAAAAAAGCTTCCCTCTTTTAAAGAGGGAAGCTTTTTTATAGGTACATGAATAATGTAATTTTCTATTTTGTGAGATCTAATCCACCAAAGTTACCCGAACTCATCATTAGGAAAACACCTTGCTTTTTATCCAGAATATCCCAATACGCATGAAGCTCCTCTGCATTGGTAAATACTTTTAAATGGTCGTTTTTAAATTTTTCTTTAATGAGATCAGGAGATATCGGGTCCATTCTTTTAATCTTTAAAGCATCTTCAGAATAGAATACAATAGCCGCATCCAGGCCATCCATGGCATGATCATATTGCTCTAAAAAAGCAGGATTTAAACTTGAATAGGTGTGCAGTTCAAGGAATCCGTATTTTTTCTCTCCTTTAAACTGTTCATTAAAAGCTTTTACCGCAGCTTTTACTTTACTTGGAGCGTGGGCAAAATCCTTGTAAAGAATGGCTTTATCTTCTCTTTCTACTTTTTCAAGACGTTTTGAGGCTCCTTTAAAGCTCATAATTGCTTCGTAGAAGTCTTCATCCATAATACCTAGCTGACGGCAGATGTGTCTGGCCCCTTCCAGGTTCAGAAGGTTATGGGCTCCGAAAACAGAAAGTGGGATATCTCCCATTTCAGTTTTTAACAGGACCTGCCCATTACTGATCTCATACTCCGGAGTTTTATAGGGTATTTTTCTGAAATAATTTTCCGCATTGTCCACTACTTTTACCACTTCCGGATCTTCTTCATTGTATACTAATACACCACCAGGAGTGATGCTGGCTACAAATTTTCTGAATTGTTCTATATAATCATCGAATGTTTTGAACACATTGATGTGATCCCAGGCAATTCCGCTTAAAAGAGCGATGTTGGGCTGATATAATAAAAATTTAGAACGCAGGTCGATAGGGGACGAAAGATATTCGTCACCTTCCAATACCATAAAATCGTTATCAGGAGTTAATTTCACCATACAGTCGAAGCCTTCCAATTGTGCTCCTACCATAAAGTCCACCTCTTTCTGATGAAAATTAAGGACATGCAGAATCATGGAAGTAATGGTGGTCTTCCCATGTGATCCTGCAATAACTACTCTTGTTTTATCTTTAGACTGTTCGTAAAGAAATTCAGGATAAGAGTATATTTTCAGGCCTAATTCTTTTGCTTTTGCCAATTCAGGGTTATCCTGATGAGCATGCATCCCCAAAATGACTGCATCAAGATCTGAAGTGATCTTTTCGGGGAACCAACCCATTTCCTGAGGAAGTATTCCTTTGTTTTCAAGTCTTGATTTTGACGGTTCAAAAATGGCATCATCAGAGCCTGTCACCTGATATCCTTTATCTTTTAGTGCTATGGCAAGATTATGCATGGCACTTCCTCCGATCGCAATGAAATGGGTCTTCAATTGTATTTATTATTTTTTAACATTATTATTAATGATCTCCTGAAATGCATTGGTAATATTCGTCCAATTGGTCCTGAAATTCGGCATAATCAGGCTGGCATCCGTTTTACTTCCTTCATTAGGGCCTTTCTTTACATTAATAGAAGTCGTTACGTTATCATACAGTTTTTTGTGATCTTCCTGTATCCTTCTGAAGTTATTCTGAGACAAAATGTTATTGAGTTTCTTCAGGTCTTCATCCGAAACCTTAAAATCCTGTTTGATCTTTTTTCCTTCGCCCTCAAAAGAATAGTGTGCAGTATTATCTTTTATAAGCAGGTTTTCATAAGCAGGAGCGTAGCCTCCGCTTTTGGAATAGCTAATGTCGAAATTTGAATATACTTTTTGACTGTTGCATGAAACTAATACTATGATTGCGAATAAGATCTCTATTATTCTTTTCATATGTAATTTACCTTTTTTAATTATCTGAATCTTTCTTCTCTAGTTTTTTAGCTTTTAATTCTTCATCATACTGGTGCAGCAGATTGAAGTCCTCCGTTTGCTCTATGGCAGTCATGATTTTTAATAAAATTTCATGTGCATTTTCTTTATCATAATCAATATCCAGAGGTGCCTTAAACTCCATGGTAGGTTTTACACCGGTAACCTTTACCCGTAATCCTTTTTTATCAAAGGCTCTTCTGAAACCATTGATCTTGATAGGAATTACAATCGGGCGCTGGTTTTTTACCAGTTTTGCTGTTCCTCTACGGCCCTGTGCAAAAGCGGAAGTAGTACCCTGAGGGAAGGTGGCTACCCAGCCGTTATCAAGAGCCTTCATTATATTATCAACCTCTGTGAGGTCTACCATTCTGTTTACATTTTTTCCTTCCGCACGCCATGTTCTCTTTACCGTAACAGCACCTGCAATTTTAAAAATTTTAGGAAGAATTCCTTTGTTCATGGTTTCTTCTGCTGCCACATAGTAGAAATCAATCTTTGGATTGAGGAGATAGATCGGATTTTTAATGGTATTTAAATAGCCATTATTTACAGCACAGAATGCGTGGTACATTGCTGCAACATCTGCAAAATAAGTCTGATGGTTAGATACAAACAACACATTGGAATCGGGCAGATCAACAAGGTGTTCAGTACCGGTTATTTTTAGCTTATTAAAACCATTGAATCTTCTGTAAGAAACAAATCCTAAAATAAAAATAACTAACCTTTTCAAAAAGTAAGGTGTCCCGAATGCATCGGTGAAAATATTTTTCTTCGCCATCTCTCAATTAAACACGGTTGTGCAAAGTTACATTTTTTTCAGCAACTGACTGAATTCACTTAATATCATTGCTGTAGCTCCCCATATGATATATCCATTGAAATTAATGACCGGAACTTCATGTCCTCCGGCACTTGGCAGAGCCATAATTTCAGGCTGGTCGGGAAGATTTAAAAACGAAGTAATAGGAAATTCTATGGTTTCTACTGCTTCACTTTGTTGTAAAACGAAAGTGGGGTTCTTTTTTGTATATGAAATATAGGTATATACGTAAAAATTACTTGGAGGAATATAAATAGGGGACATCTCTCTTATGATCCTTACGTAATGTTTATCTATTCCTATTTCTTCTGAAGTTTCACGAATAGCAGTGTCGGCAAAATCCCGGTCCATTTCTTCGCGCTTTCCGCCAGGAAGTGATATTTGACCACTGTGCCTGTCGTGCTCATTAATGGTCCTTTGAATCAGAGGGAAATACCATTCATCATCTTTTAAATATAAAACAATATTTACTGCCGCGAATTTTGGATTTTTCTTTAAGATTTCATCGTGGTTGAAAACAGGACGATAAGGTGGAGAAAATACGCCGTGAGCATTCTCTCCTGGTAATTCCACACTTTTAATTTTTCTTAATAAATCTTTTCCAAAACTTTCCATAGCTCAAATTTAGCAATATATCCTGAAGAATGGAATAGCCATTAACATTAATTAACCATATGGTTTTGAAAAATTAAAGATGAAAAAATTAAAGATACCGGACGCGAATAGGCTATTGATGCTGCTAAATTCATCCTTGTTTAACCTGTACTGTCGGGCTGTGCTTTACTTTGAAATTAACTGAGTTGGCAATGAAACAAAATTCATTAGCTTTTTGATGAAGTTCCACCGCTTTTTCAATCATGGATTCATCCGTCACGATTATTTCAGGGTGTAGTGTTACTTCTGTAAAATGGCCGCTTCCATTGGCGGTTTCTGCCATGATTCCGGTTGCTTTATCTGTGTATTCAGTTAGGATAACTCCCGCTTCCGAACAAAAATGGAGATACCATAACATATGGCATGAAGATAAGGATGCTAAAAAAAGCTCTTCAGGATTATGTTTGGTCTTATCACCCCTAAATGCCGGATCAGAAGACCCATCAATAGTAACTTTATTTTCTATTGAGATGGTATAGCTTCTGTCGTAATTCCGGTAGCCGCTGGTACCTGTTCCTTTATTTCCGGTCCATTCAATGGAAGTGGAGTAGTGGTGTTCCTTGTTCATGTTTTTTGTGTTTATTAAAACAGGTACTAATTTAAATAAAAAAACCTCCAGAAAACTGGAGGTTGTAATTTTGTATTAATTGGAATATCCTGATACTTCTTCTTTCTTAGAGTTATAGATCTTGTATTCCAAATATTTAAAAGAATCCCTTGGGATGATGGTTACCCATTTTTTATATTTTACAAACCATTTCATCTGGATGCTCTTAATTCCTTTTGTAAGATAAGCTTCCACGAATGGGTGTACATGCAGGTAAAGTTTTCCTTTTTCCTTTTGCATGATGTTTCTAATGGTTTCTTCCATTCTTTCCACAATAACAATCGGAGCTACGATTTCTCCGTCCTTGTTAGGGTTTTCTTCTTTGGTTTCGATTTGTTTTTCCGGACGGTTTCTCTGTCTGGTAATCTGTATCAATCCAAATTTACTTGGAGGTAAAATTTTGTGGCGAGCTTTGTCGCGCTTCATTTCTTCTTTCAGATGTTCGTACAAATCTCTTCTGTGATCGGCGTTCGGCATATCGATAAAATCGATTACAATAATACCACCCATATCACGAAGGCGCAATTGTCTTGCAATTTCTGTTGCGGCCATTTTATTCACGTTGAGAGCGTGTTCTTTATTGGCTGCATTTCCGGTTGTAATGTTATTCCCGGAGTTCACGTCGACTACGTGTAAAGCTTCCGTATGTTCAATAACAAGGTAAGCTCCTTTAGAACTTGGAATGTTGACGTGTTTTCCAAAGCTTTGTTTAAGCTGTTTTTCAACATTGTAATATTCCAGAAGAGGAATGTGAGAATCATAAAACTGAACAATATTTTTTCTTTCAGGAGCAATTACTTCTACATAATTTTTCATTTCTTCTACCATTTGTTCATCATCACAAATGATACTTACGAAATCCTGATTAAAATTGTCCCTTAAAATAGCTGAAGCCTTATCTTCTTCGCTTAAGACCTTAGATGGAACTTTATTTTTCTGGATATTTTTAAAAGTACTTTCCCATTTCTGAATCAGCTGATTCATATCGTTATGCAGATCAGCCACTTTTTTTCCTTCGGCAACGGTTCTTATGATCACACCAAAACCTTCAGGTTTGATACTCTCGATAAGAGTTCTTAGTCTTTCTTTTTCCTCAAAGCTTTTAATCTTTTTGGAGATAGAAACTTTGTTGTCGAAAGGAATTAAAACCAAAAAACGTCCTGTTAAAGATACCTGGGTAGAGATCCTTGGCCCTTTTGTGGAGATAGGCTCTTTGGTAATCTGCAGCAGGACAATGTCATCCTTTGCAATGACCTTATCCACAGTTCCGTTTTTGTCTATTTCGGGTTGTATCTCGAAATTTTTTAAGCTTGAAGAACTTTGCTTTTTAGAAATGGTGTCCTTTAAAAATTTTCTATAAGTAAGATATTGTGGCCCCAGGTCCTGATAATGCAGAAACGCATCTTTGTCGTAACCTATATTTACGAATGCGGCATTAAGGTTAGGTGCCAGCTTTTTTACCTTTCCTATAAATAAGTCTCCAACTATAAAATCACTTTTGTCCTCTTCCTCATGAAGTTCACATAGTCTTCCGTCTTCCAGTAATGCAATCTTTGTAAGTTCATCCTCATGCGAAACTATTAGTTCTTTCTTCATTTTGTTATAAGATAAAATTGTTAAGATTATAGGAAACAGGCATGGTTTTCTTTAATAAATGCATGTATAAATTTACGAATTCATAATGAAAGTTGTGTTATTTATTTCAATGAAATAAAACCTGTCCCGATCTTTTGGGAATCCTATAGTTATAAATAAAAATATAGTCGGTGTAGATTAAAAAATTAAAAACACCAACTATATTAATATATTTTTAAATCTCGAAAAAGGAGATTATTTTTTCTTATGTCTGTTCGCTCTTCTTCTTTTCTTTCTTTTGTGAGTTGCAACCTTGTGTCTTTTTCTTTTCTTTCCGCTTGGCATAATTTTAAATTTTTTAGTAACTAGTTAATATTCAGTTAATTTTTATTTTACTGCAACTTTAGTTTTTACTTTCTCAACAAAAGATTTTGATGGTTTGAAAGCAGGAATATTGTGAGCAGGGATCTCAATTGCAGTGTTTTTAGAAATGTTTCTTCCTGTTTTAGCAGCCCTTGTTTTAATTATAAAAGAACCAAAACCTCTTAGATAAACGTTATCTCCATTATACATAGAAGTTCTGATCTCCTGCATAAAAGCTTCTACAACTTTCTGTGTTTCATTCTTTTCTGTTCCCAACTTATTTGAGATGGTGTTTACCAATTCTGCCTTTGTCATTTCCTTTTTTAATTTTAAATTTTAGGTGTGCAAATTTAGTTAAAAAAATTGAATACTAGCAAATTAGTGGTAAAAAAAATTTCGGTAAACGGTTGATGGTTTTATATTTACTCTCTATATATATTACGTAATGATGTTTTTTACATGCTGGAATTGTAATATCCGTTTTCTACGCAAAAGCGGATCAGGTGAAGTTTTGTCTTTAGTCCCAGTTTTTCCGTTAACCTGTTGATGTAGGTATCAATCGTTCTCGTACTAAGATTAAGTTTCTCTCCGATTTCCTTATTACTAAAGCCTTCATAGCAAAATTTCATCAGCTGGATCTCTGTGGAAGAAAGCTCTTCCTGGCTCTTTTTTTGCCGTTCCATATACTCCATAACAGCAAGGGGTTGCTGTTCCCATTCTTTGGAATATGCTTCATAGTTGAAGGTGTCTGACGCTACCTGTCCTTTTATGATATCTCGAATGATATTACTTTTCTTTTCGCAATAATAGATATTGGGAATTTTGGAAAGTATTTCAGCCATATCTTCCTGATAGGTTCCTGAATAGGTAATAATGGGAGTTTCGGAATTGCTTTTACGGATGTATTTTATCGCTTCAATTCCGCTTAATACAGGCATAAATAGTTCAATGATAAAGACGTCTTCCTGTCTTCTGTAAATTCTGTTCACAAGTTCATGCCCGTTATTACAATCATTGAGAAGCATGTAAAACGGGTTTTCCAAAAGCGTTTTGACAAGTATTTTTTTAAAATAAAAATCGCTGTCTGCTATTGAGAATCGCACAGTATTAGTTAATATTTTACTCACGTTAATATTTAATATCGATTTGGCTTATGATAATTAAATTTAGGGGTCTAAATTAATAAAAACTTATTAAAGTTAAAATTAATCTTAATTTAAATGAAAAATGATCCGTTATATCACGGAAAAGATAGATATTGTGCAGGAAATTTTTTTTTTATACTTTCACAGACCCAAACAAACCACAAAATATGTCTTCAAATAGAGAGAAAAAATTAAATAAATCAGACGTCAGAATAGGCATTTGGAAGTTTGTTCTGTCTTTTGTTGTCCTGGCTGCTGTTTCTTTCACCAGCGTATTTTTCTTTTTTAAAAGCTATGATGCCCAAACGGAAGGGGTAAGCCGTGATGCGGAAGCCTACAGAGAATTACTGGGCCGCAGCGATATTCTTAGAGTTCAGGTGGATACTATTTTCAGCAGAATGAGCAGGCTCAACAGAGTGGAAAATGATATTTTCCTAAGAAATGATATTATAGACAATGTGAATAATGCTAAAAACATTATGGGAAAAGACAGTGCGGATAATTTTAAGCATTATGCTGTCTTAATGAAACAAATAAGTCCGATGCTGACTTTGAAAAATCGTATTGTAGAGGTTTCCAACCAGAAAAAAATCGCAATAAGAGATGTCAACGGATGCATGGGGAAAGTAGGAAGTATGGAAAAGGTACTGAAGATAGATCCTACCAGAAAGTTTACAGGAAGTCGAAGAAAAAGATAAGTTATGCAGGGACACATCACATTATCCAAAAAAGAAAAGCAATATCAATTTTTTTATTTGATTTTAATGCTTTTGGCAGCACTCATATTTTTAGGAATTATTTTCCTGAAAAGATTCAAATCGCCATTTTCTGAAGATGATATTATTGCCATTCAGAAACTTGAACAAAAAGCCAAATTTGATCAGCAACAAAAATTAACCCAGCGTTTGCAGGATAGTACTTTCATCCAGGTGAGCAGACTTACGGATGAAACCACAGAACCTTTTGTGGAAAATTCTATTCAGACAGGGATTAATGATATTAATAACAGCTTTGGTCCGGAATATATAGACATCAGAAAAGATGCTTATCCCCAGATTGCACAATTCTATAAAATGTATTTTGAGGACAAAAAGATCATCTCAAGAACTACAGAAGATATCAAACTCTTTCAAAAACAGTATCAGGATTGCCTGATCGGACTTAAAGAAACCAAAGACCGTGTCTTTCAGCGACAGAATGCATTAAAAGAAAGAACCCAGTAAACGGTAAAAACTAATACTCAATCAATCACACATCACATTATAACTATGAATTATTTTCAAAAGAACAAAAAGAACATTATTATCGGTGTTATAGCGACATTGCTGATTGCGGCTCTTGTTGCACTCTGGTTGCAGAAAAAGGTCATTCATTCTGCAGATGATATTGTAGGGGTTGTATATCCATCTACATTAAGTGTAGGGGATACATTGGTATTTGAAGATAAAACACAATTTGCCAAAAGCAAAAAATGGAACTTCGGAGACGGGACAACTTCTGAGAAAAGCAGTGGTATCCACTTTTATAACAAACCGGGATATTATCCGGTAACGCTTATTATCGATAATAAATACTCTAAATCCTTCCCTGTACTGGTTTCTGCCAGAGCAATTCAGAAAGCAAAAGATACAGCGATGGTAAAAACAACCATAGATGCACCATTACGGGCTATGCAATTCGAGAATGTACAGTTTCGTGCGATCTCCGATGCTAAACAGTTCAGCTGGAAATTCGGGGAAAGCGGAACTACGGATTCTAAAGATAAGCTAGCAATCTACTCCTATAAAGAACCGGGAGATTATATTGTTACTTTATACACGGATGAAAGCATTGAACCGATTATACACCACATTAGAATTGATCCTTCTTATGATGCATTAAATGATCAGGATGTAAGCGTAGAAGACGCCTATGCAAAAATCGATAATGATTTTAAATATCATTTGCAGCAGATTGCCAACGGGAGTAATTTCAATTCACACTATAATTACCTTCTTCAGAAATACCTTTGTAATAATGAGAATACGGTTGTGAAGGTGAATGACAGTAAAGTAAATAACTTTTACATGTATTGCGCGGGACTTCAGTTTGATAAAAATAATGTTATTCAGACCGTTAAGGTAAATTTTGATGATACACAGAATTGTGTAACCAAAGTGGATATTAACCAAAGTAAATAATTACAACCCTGTATCGGGCACACCAAATTATAAAAGAAAATAGGATGAAAAATAAATTTCCTCTAGCAGCATATTATATCGGAGTTTCATTTTTACTGACCAGCTGTCAGGTAAAATTACCATCGAAAAGAACTCCGGAGCCAACGCAATACGGGCAAATTGATAATGCCTCAGTGATGAATGGTTATCCAAAGAAGTCCGTTCCATGGATTGCCATTTCGGATCGTTCCAGAAATACGGCTTATCTTGATAAAAATGACGAAAAATCATATAAAGAAGTAAAATTCTTAGAACCTTTAATGGTCTTAAAGCATAGAGACGGCATGGTAAAAGTAGCCGAGTATATTCCGGACGCTTTAATGAAAAAAGTTTCTTCGAAGGCTATTAAGACCTATGGATGGATTCCTGAGTCCGAGCTATTGCTTTGGAACAGCTCTTTAAAAGATGAAAAGACCGGTTATCCGGTAAGGGTTGCTGTGGTACCAAGCAATAGTGATGTTATCAGAAGTGCTGAAAGATATTACAAAAATGATTCGATCATGGTGTTCAACTCTCCAAGTCTGATCGAAAATGCGAATGTAAAGATACCTAACGGTCAAATTGTATATGTTTACAAACAAGCTGAGAATAACAAAAGATTTTTAGTGGGTAAAAAACCGAATATTGACATCGATAGTATCAGCACAGGATTGTATGGATGGGTAAGTTCCAATGTGATTTCAGCATGGGGGGAACGTTCTGCAGTAAAAATGAAGAATACAACCGGTGTTACAGAAACGGCTTTAGGGTTACATGAAGGAGCGCCGGGAGGTAGTGATGCCGCAAGCAGGACTGCAATTCTTCTTACGGATGTTAATAAGAGAACGCCACTTGAAAATATTTACCCTGTTAAGCTTGCATTAAAAGAAGCACCAACTCCGGATTCTAAAACCAAATATTTTACCAATATCCTGGACTATAGTAAGAACTATGTCTTAAATGTATTGGGAGAACCTATTTATTTTGACCGTTATCGTGAGATCACGGAAAGAAATAAAAACATCAATATTGTTTTTGCTTTAGATATCAGTGCACCTAATGCACTCTATGCTCCGATTGTAAAGTCCCTGTTACAGGACCTGCAGTTAAGATTTGAAAAACCTTCTTATTTCAATTCTGTAAAATATGGAGTGGTTCTCTATAAAAACAATTCTTGCGGAGATAATGTAGCTGTTTCCAGCTTAAATGCTGATTACAGTAAAATAATCTCTTTCATAGAAGATAAGATTAATGAGATGAATTGTCCTACCAACAGTGGATATCAACCCGTAAGTGAAGGTTTAACGGCGGCAGGAAATCTTCTTTCAGCGGTTCCTGATGAAACGAACCTTGTAATTACAGTGGGGACATCTGCCAACCAGAGCGGGAATATGTATGGCGTAATCAATTCTCTTACGCAAGCACAGGCAAGGCTGATCATGTTCCAGACGAGCTCTAGATCATCTGATACGTATAATGACTTCGTTTTGCTGGGGCAAAATGTTGTTTCCAATACGGCAAAAAATATTGCCGAGCTGAAAAAGCAAAAAATCATTAACCAGAATGATGTTTTAACTAAGAATAACTTTAACCTTGTGGAAGGAGATGAAGGTTTCTTCTCTTTAGACTATCCAAAGCAAAGTATGTCTCAGGGATTTGTAATATTCCCTAAAAAAGGAGATGTAACGACACCGGGCTATCTGAAAAAATCAGTTGATAGTTTAATTTCACAGGTAACCATGGATAATATGTCGATAGATAATTCCCTGAATGCTTATTTCCATTCCTCAGTAGGAGCGGGAAGAACAGATGTGGATCTGAAATATAAATATCTGTATCCGGGACTTACCAATCGCGTTCCGGCGGGAATTGCCGCTCAGCTGATCAATTACGGAAGTCCGTTTCTGGTAAAAGGGTATATTCCAAAAGATCTTAAAGATTATAAACCAGGTCTTGAAAAAGGAATTCTGATCTCTGAAACAGAATATGATAACCTAAAAGCTTTCTATAGGGAAGTATATGAGAAAACTGGTCCGGCAAGAGCAGACTTCAACCAGTCAAAAGCAATTAAAGAATATGTTCGTCTTGTTAAAAAATATAATCCGACAACAACATTCATAGATAAAGGTGATCTTTATGAGCAGCCTATGTCTTATGCGGTGGGATTGACGACAGGTTTCGATTTGTCTGAAGAAGAGCTAATGTCAAAATATAAGCTTAAAGGATGGAGAAAATCTAAGATCGTTCTAAATGAAACAGTAAGAAAATATTTCCTTAACTACAAAGAATTGGGAGAAAGATTGCTTACTCACAGAAATAATCCGGCGGTGAAAATCCAGCAAAACGGACAGACTTTCTATTGGCTAAATGAATATTTTATGCCGACCATGCTTCCGGTAGAGGAACCAGAGTATACAAAACATTAAAATCAATTATAGGGCGGAATTATTTCCGCCTTTTTTGTATTTACACATATTGAAATCCTGAAGAAATATCTCCGGATTATCAATTCCGGATTATTGCAAAAGAATCATTGCCAGGGAGTTCTAAAATGTTGCTACATCGATGATCGTAGAACTACTACAAATTTGTAAAAATCCATTTGAAAACTTTTATAAAAGCAGCAGGGGTACTATATTTGTTGTACATTCATTGAGTTACAATATACAATTAACGATTAAAAATTTACAATCATGGCAGCAAATTCTAGAGGGATTTTAAAATTCAACGGAGGCGAGGGTCAAAAACTATTAAAACTTAACTATAGCGTTTCCAGATCTACAGATGTATCGGGAAGGGTAGCATCAGATCCTTCAAATGCACTTATAAAACTTACAGTAGAGGCAACGGAAAAATCTGATATTCTGGAAAGCTTACTTAATGGAAAATATAAGCCGACCACCGGAGAAGTTACATTTAACAAATCTCATGAAGAAGGTACTTTAATTACTTTAAAGTGGGAAAACGGATATGTTATTCAGCATGAAGTAGATTTCGATGCAGTAGATGAAAACAGTATGCTGATCAGCTTTATCGTAAGCGCTGAGACCATTCATTATGGTCAGGGTATTTATGAAGGTCTATGGCCATCAAGCTAATTAAAAAAGGCACATTTAATCCACATTCATAGAAAAAGACTGTCCATAAAAAGACAGTCTTTTTTGCCTGAGATAATTTAGATACCCACAGAAAAGACAATCTGAAATCTTTATCAGGGAATACTTTGCCTAAAAGAAATCCTGATTGGATATTTTTTTTTACCTTTAAGCCTCACCACAATCGCAAAAATATGCTACCGATACCTGAACATACCTACGGAATTTCTTTCCGTTTATCACAGAAACCCGGCAGATTCATTAAGGATCTGCAGATGTGTACTTTACCAATAAGACCCTATTCTGATCATATTATTGCTGATGAGGCTCATGATATTTTAATGTAAGAACATTCCTGCTGATGAACTGTACAGGCAGACGTGAAACTATTTGCATACAACAACACAAAACATATTAATAAGAACATTATCAATGGGAGTACTAGTAACCAACGAAACCGTAAAACAGCTTTTTCATATTGCACAATCCATTGCAAGAGAAAATTATAATGCCACATATGGAGCTCCACATCTTTTACAGGCTTTGATGCACAAAGATATAGGACTTAACGAATTTCTGAAAAATATTGATAAAGACCCTGGATACTTTTATGAATGGGCTGATGTTCGCATAGAAGATTACCCTAAAACAACCCACCTTCCTGATGATGTGGGACAAGATGAATATGTAGATAAAATTACCGAAGAGGCAGATGACATCAGGCTGAAACTTGGACTTGATGAGATCACTCCTATTTGTATACTTACTGCTATTGTAAAGCCTCAGGTTGCATTTACATTACAGCAGTTGAAATCCCTTCCCTTAAGAGAGCATGAAATATTCGCCCTATACAGGAAGGATATGCCTTACGGCACAGCGGAAGATGGTGAATTTTCGTCACTTTTTTCCAATACTTCGGATTTTACGGACGCCTCATTTCCTTCGATCAAAAACTATTGTGTAGACAGAACAGCACAGGCGAGGCAAGGAACATTGGAAAATATTATCGGACGGGACAAAGAATTGAGGATGCTCGTAGAGATCCTTTGCCGAAGAAGCAAACCTAATGTGATTATCATTGGTGAGCCCGGAGTTGGTAAAACAGCTTTAGTAGAAGGCTTTGCTACTGAAATCATCAGGGGAAATGTTCCGGAAATGCTAAAAAATGCCACTTTATTGGAGTTGGACACAGGAGCACTGCTGGCAGGAACATCCTATAAAGGTGAAATTGAAGATCGCCTTAAGAAAGTAATTAATGAATGTAAAAAGATTGAAAAAGCTATTTTATTCATCGATGAAATTCATACACTTTTAGATCCAAAGGGGAGCATCGGAAATGTTGCCAATCTACTGAAGCCTGAATTAGCAAGAGGCGAGATCACGGTTATCGGAGCTACCACTCAGGAGGAATACCGGAAGATTATCGAACCTGAACAGGCCTTTAACAGACGCTTTGAGGTATTGACGGTAAATGAACCGGATGAGAAAACCTGTGTGAAAATGATCGATGTTCTTCTTGAAGGTTACAAAAAACACCATAACATTGAGGTTGAAAAAACAGCCCTTCCGGAATGTGTACGTTTAGCGAAGCGCTATTCAAAAGGTAAAAAACTTCCTGATGCGGCGATTGATCTGCTGGACAGGACTATGGCTGCCATCAAAATGCTTGATGAACTTTCCGAAAAAGAGCTGGAGAGCTGGAAAGAAAGTTATGAAGAAATTCTAAAAGAAGAATATCCTGATGCTAAGGATCAGGCAGATGAGCTGATATGGACTTATAATTTGTTAAGGGATAAGATCAGCCCTATTTTGTGGGGATCGTTGAGTGAGCAACCTACGATCGATAACTCAATGCCTGTAGACCAGATCAAAAAGATCATCGATGATACCCATACTGAGCTTCTTCAGCATGCTTCCATAAAAAGAGAAAAAGTTGACCGTCTGGAACTGGCGGCAGTGATGGCTGCAAAAACAAATATCCCGATAGGTAAGATTCAGGCACAGGAAAAAGAGAAGCTTCTTAATATGGAATCGCTTCTTATGAACCGTGTAGTCGGACAGGATCATGCCTTAAAGATCCTTTCTGATGCTATCGTTGAAAACAGAAGCGGACTGAACAAGCCGGGGCAGCCAATCGGATCATTCTTTTTACTGGGACCTACAGGAACAGGAAAAACAGAGCTGGCCAAATCAATGGCAGAACTTCTTTTTAATGATGAGAAAGCGATGGTGCGTTTCGATATGTCTGAATTTAAAGAAGAACATTCCGCAGCCCTGCTTTATGGAGCTCCCCCGGGATATGTAGGATATGAAGAAGGAGGAATGCTGGTTAATAAAATAAGACAGCAACCGTACACAGTCGTTTTATTTGATGAAATTGAAAAAGCCCACCACTCAGTTTTTGATGTATTCCTTCAGATTATGGATGAGGGTAAAGTGCATGATAAACTCGGAAAAGAAGGAGATTTCAGTAACGCCCTTATATTATTTACTTCCAACATCGGAAGTGAAGAAATTGTAAAGCAATTTGAAGAAGGTAAGGTTCCTGAATCATCTTCATTAATGCAGATCATGTCGAACTCCGGAAGATTCAGACCGGAATTTTTGGCAAGGATTACGGAGATCATTCCTTTTGCCCCAATTACCGAATCTATTGCAGAAAGGATCTTTAATATTCAGCTGAAATCACTCCATACTTCACTAACCAGACTAGGTATGACGCTTACAATAAGTGACGAGGCTGTAAAAAACCTTGCTCTTGGAGGCTTTAGCAGTAAATACGGAGCAAGGCAGATCTCAGGTGTTATTCGTGCACAGCTGGCCAGACCTATTTCCAAAATGATCGTTCGTGAAGAAGTAAAATCCGGGCAAACAATCCATGTAGGCTGGAATGCTGAAGAGGATAAATTGACATGGAGTGTGGCGTAGTGTTAAGATAAATCCATTTGAAAATGTTTTTATTTTTAATTTAAAATAGTTATTAGTACAATGAAATTTAATTTCAAACATATTGTAACTGGAATGTTGTTGCTGATTTCTTCTCATTTTGTAAATGGGCAGTTTCTTTCAGCTTCTGATACTTCCGAAAACAGTGTGAGAAGATATAAAAGTATCATCAGTTCGAACAAAGAGATCGTAGAATTTATAGAATATTCACTTTCTCAAAAAGGGTTACCCAGGCATCTTAGAAATTTAGCCCTGATTGAATCCGGTTTTGACCGGAAACAAATTTCCGGTGCCGGTGCGGTAGGTGTATGGCAGTTTATGACAGCACATGCCAATCAATACGGTCTTTCTGAGCAAAGCCGTTCGGATTTATACAGAAGTACCAAAACAGCGGTGATTTCCCTGGGGAAGCTGTACAAAAAATACAACAACTGGGTAACTGTAGTTGCTGCTTATAACTGTGGCGAGGGTAATATTTCAAGAGCAATGGATGCTGCGGGATCTTCGCAATATCATATTTTTAGTAAATATCTTCCCGGAGAAACAATAAACCATGTTAAAAAATATTTAAATGCCTGCTATGCCACAGGTGAATTGCAAAGCGTTCTGAATGATTATAACAATTCACGCATGAATATGATATTTGAAAACAGGACAGGCAAATATACCGCACCTAATTTAGCTGAAACAGATATCAATGCCGGGTTTGACTTAAGTATTATAGCCGAAGAACTGGATGTAGATGTAGATAAAATACTTACCTGGAATCCGGGAATCATGGATGAGCTCAAGCAAAGCGGCGAAAGCATATTCTATCTGCCGGTAGATCTCATGCCTGATTTTCTTTTAAAAAAGAATAAAATACTGAGCCGCTCTGTCAGGAAGAAATAAAGTAATGATTAAGGTTTAATAATAATGTTTAACGATCCAAATGCAGTTTATATGAAAACAAAATCACCCAACATATCCCAAAATCCTTCTTTTCGTCCTTCACAAAATGCTGATCGCGTTTCGGAGAGCCATCATACGGGGATCAACCGTCTCGTAAAATTGTCTCTTGTGATCGAAGGAAATGTGATCAGATACTATAAGCATTTCACTTTGAAGCAAAGTGCACAACGTCACCACGAGTTTACGCTTACTTTAGCGCACGATGCACTTGGAGGAAGACAAACGCATACTTTGGAAGAAGCCAATAAATTTTTGGGTAAGCGTCTTACAGCTGTGATTTCTTACAAAGACATAGAAAACAGCCCCGAAAGAACGTTTGTGGGAGTAATTACGGGAGTGGGATTCAGCCAGGAGCAAATGAGCCTTGGGAACATTGTTTTAACAGGATATAGCCCTACCATCCTTTTGGACGGTGCTCCGCATATTCAGAGTTTTGGAGGTGACCAGGCCGTTAATATGGGGATTATTGCAGAGGAAGTGATTAAGCAGGGCATCGATAAAAGCCGGTTTGATATCAGGATAGATACTAATGATTATTCCCAGATTGTTTATAGCAGCCAGTATGATGAAACCCATTATAATTATCTGGCGAGAATGGCGGAAGCTTACGGTGAGCAATTTTTCTATGATGGAGAAGTCTTGCACTTTGGAAAGCTTCCTGCTCAAAATAAACCGATCAAACTTACCTACGGGAGTAATGCCAATGATGTAAAAGTAGAACTGAAAGCAGTTCATACAAAGCCTCAGTTTTATGGATACAACAGCAGTAGAAATGAAAAACTTACTTCCGGTGAAACACCAATCCAGCATGTAAGTGATCTTGCTAAGACAGCGTATGCCCATAATGATAAAATCTTCAAAACACCGGCTCTACAGGTAGCACCTGTAAAAGCGTCAACACACCTTGATGTGGAATATTCCCAGAAAAGTGCTGCGGGGAGTGAAGCGGTAAGTGTTTTTTCCATTTCCGGAAAAACTACGGTTCCTTTTTTACATCCGGGATGTATTGTAGATGTGCAGATGCGTAAGCCTGATACCAATGAAAGTGATTATTTCACCAGGATCATGATCACCGAAACCACCCATGAAATTGATACAATCGGTCATTATCAGGGAAGCTTTGAAGGCATTGCATCGGACACCGGATTTTTACCAAAACCGGATTTTAAAATTCCGAAAGCAGAACCACAGATTGCCACTGTAATTTCCAATGCCGATCCTGAAAACCAGGGACGGGTACAGGTAAGATTTGACTGGCAGACTAATGATATTACCCATTTTATCCGCGTAATGACTCCTGATGCAGGGGGAACGGATCAGATTACTCAAAACAGAGGCTACGTAGCCATACCGGAAGTAGGAGACCAGGTGATGGTCAATTTTGTTCACAGCCATCCTGACCGCCCGTTTGTAATGGGGGGAATGTTTCATGGTGGTGTAGGTTTAGGAGGAGGAGTAGATAACCGTGTAAAATCCATTCAGACAAGAAGTGGGCACCGTATTATTTTTACGGAAGATGAAAGCATCATTATTACGGATAAATCGGGAAATAAGATCCATTTGGACACCACCGGAAGTAACATCACAATCACAGCTCCTGAAACCATGACATTGAACTGCCGGAATATGAATATTAATGTTGGAGAAAATATGAATACCTATGTCGGGATGAACAAAATGGATAAAATAATGCTCAATAATACGGAAAGCGTAGGGTCTATGAAATATTTGACTACCGGGGCGGATTTTACAACCAATGTCATTGGAAAAATGAGCCATTATGTGAAAGGGGACATGGAGGTATACGGAGAAAAAGAACACAAGCTGACCAGCTTAAAAGGAGTTGAGGTCAATAGTGAAGGAAAAGTAGAACATCACGCTGAAAAAGAAGTTCAAAACAATAGTGGTGAGAAATCTAAAAATCACTAGTCATGAGCATCGAGTATTTTGTAGAAGGTAAGACGACTACGAGAACCGGAGGGAATTATTTAACCTACGCCAAAGAAGGCATAGAGCATAATAGTTCGGTTTCGGTAGAGCAGAAAGGCAAGGATTCCGGGGTAAGCTATGGACAGGCACAAAAAGTAAACCCCAATGATAAGCCCGTAAATTCGATTGATATCAGCTTGAATCTTTTTTTTGACGGAACCCAGAATAATAAAACCAATACCATGCTGGGTGGAGGTTTTAAGGAAGCCAGCAGCGATAAGGATGATAGCTATAACAATGAATTTACGAACGTAGCGAAAGGATATGACGCTATAGATCCCAATGCTGATAACCAGGTGTCGTGGTACATTGAGGGGATCGGAACAGAAAATAAAGAAAGCGATAGTATCCTGAAAGGAGTTGCACAAGGTACCGGAAGCACAGGAGTAGTCGCCAAGGTGGCTAAAGGATGTTTAAAGGGAGCACAGGCGATTTTAGATAAATTAAAAAATAACATTAGGCCGATCAATATTCTAACTGTAAATGTGTTCGGGTTTAGCCGCGGAGCCGCGGCGGCAAGACATTTTGTACATGTAGCCAACTCAAAAGCTTATGTCTCTTATTCTAACTTTGGAAAAGTCCTGCAGGTTTTTCCACCTGAAGACATCAAAGACGGATATCTGACCATCAGTGATAAAGATGGATCCAAAGATGCATTTATAAATCAACATGGTTATTTTGGAGCTTGTCTCCTGGCGCAGGGACTGGAGGTTAAAGAGATCAGATTCAGATTTGCCGGGCTATATGATACGGTAGCGTCCTATGGACTTAATCACAGAGGGGGCTTTGGTATTGATAATGATACCAAACAGCTGGGGCTGGATACCATTGGAAGAGGGAAAGTACAGTTTGCCCTACAGTTGGCTTCTGATGATGAATACAGGGATAATTTTGACCTTACGAACATCAATAGTACAGGATTGTATGGTCTGGAATTTACCCTTCCGGGAGTTCACTCCGATATTGGAGGGTCCTACGGCATTGGAGAGGAAATTTCCGTGTTGTATTGTGATCCTTATGATCCTTATCAGAATGTAGAAACGCATAAAGAGTGTGAAGCATTTAAAAAAATTGTTGTAGAGGAAGGCTGGTATCATGAAGACCAATTGAAAATTAAATATTTTTACCAAAAAGACGTCAATTATGACCGGTGGTGGAATAAAGGAGCACAATATTATGGTTTGGTAGGAACAAGGAAGCTTTCCAATATGTATGATAAAATTCCCTTAAACCAAATGTTTCATTATTCCAGAAATAATGATATTAAGTATCTAGAAGATGTCATCGAAAAAAATCATAAAATAAATGACAGCTTTATGAAGAAGATCTATTCGCAGTTATCCACATATATGAATGCATGCAATGATCTCCGGAATAAATATATAGAAGCATATAACTCAGGGGATACCTCTTCCTCTTCCCGTTATATAAAGGATATTAAAGCTATTTCCTATTTAGGGCATATCGATAAAGAAGATCTGAAAATACTTAGAAATCAGTACCTTCATTGGTCTGCTAAGACCAATCAGATTGGGTTAGATACAAGACCTAATGATAATGCTCCTAAGGAAAGAGGCGCATTGGAAGCGAAATACAGAAAAAGGAATATACAGGATGGATAAGCTGAAAAGATTGATCTATTTATTTTTAGTACTCATTTTTAATTATAATTATGGTCAGAAAACGCCAGACATAACCGGACAATATTATTTTGGAGAAAAGCAGATTTATCTGTATATTTTTCCTGATAACCGGTTTGTTGCGATAGGAGCGTCCACGGTTGCTATTGGAAGAGCGTCAATACAAAATAATGCTTTGATTTTTAATCCTATCCATCAAAAATCAGAATACCTCTTATATAGTAGGAAAACTCCTGGTGAAAACCGATTGATTATTACCGATCAGCAGATCATCCGGAACAAGATATACATGAGTACAGAATCAGATATTCTGCGTCCTGTCCGCCTTACCGAAGATTGCGGACAAACTGGTTACTTCATTCCATTTCAAAATAAAGTACAGGATCTGACCGTAAAAAATAACGCTGATGTTGTAAATGTATTTCCGCTGGACAATATGAGCAACGATCTGTTGTTATTCTTTCTTGAAAAAGAACAGGATATTTCTGAACTTAATGGCATCATTACGATTAAGGAGGGACACATTAAAGATAGTGACCTCGTGCGCCGCTCACCGCTTAAGTTGGGAAACACCACTGATATTGAAGAAGAAAAACCGGAAAATATACTAGCGAAATTCGACAAAATATATTCAATTTTCGATCAGGATAAGATATATTTGAATGAAGATTATCATGTTGTTCAGGATAAAATAGATCTCGGAACTTATTCTTTTAACAAAAATAAAAATCAATACGAAAAAAAGAATAGTACAAACGATCAGCATCTCAGGATCATTTATCCATATGTTAAAATAAAACAGAAGCCGGCTAAAGAACTGAAATACAGAGATGATCCCCAAAACTTCCTTGTCGCAAAATGTTTGAAGGATCCGGGACTGATAAGGGAAGAAAGCAATGATTCTGATCCCCCGCTTCCTGTACAACCCGCTTCTCAAAAATAATGAAATTGATATGAGATTGATTAAGATATTGTTTTTATTGGCAATTTTTGCCCAAAATATAAGCTGTCAGAAAATGAAAGAAAAAGAAATACCCCAGTTTCAGGTAGAAATATGTGCTCCAGCCAATCCATATAGAATAGAGTTCGTTGATGATAAGATCATAACCCTCGAAGGCATTCCTGCCAGCTTGCCTTATGGCGGAACATCAGGTGAATGGGGGACATCCGGAAAAGGATGGACCGAGCAGCATGGAACTCCGATTGGAGCTGATATTACTTACTATGCAGGGTATGAAGATACTTTTTACCATCTGAAAGCGGACTTTCCGGAAGATAAAATTAAAGACTATATGGAACGGGCTTATGCCCAAAGTGAAGCTCCTCTTTACACCGAAGAACTTCAGGAATATAAAAACCTGGGACGAAATGAAACTTTTGGAAGTGCACAGAATCCTTACAATAGCTTTTCAACTTTGGTTTTTGGTTTTGCTCCCAAGGGAATGGTAGTTGTATGGCTTCGTTTTCGTGCTGTTCAAATAGAATTAGGCAGGTTTCAGGCCGATGTAGTAAAAAATGATAAAGAGCTTGAGAAAAAGCTGTTTGCGAAATGGAGCATGACCAGAGAAGAGGTTAAAAAAAGGGATTTTAATCCTGATGCATCACCCGTTACATGGGATAATTATAGAACAAAGTATTCCTGGAAACCTTTGATTACCTCCCAGAATAAAGGACTCCGCTTATTTGATATGAACCTGGATTTTTACAATGGTGAAACAGAAGTGATGCTTCGTCCATGGATTAATAACATTCAGATCAAAGAAAGGGCAATACCTAAAGAATTGAACTTTACCTGGGAAACAGGAAAAGGACAACAATACCTGGGGCGTGCTTTTTTTAGTTGGGAAAAAGCAAATGAAGCCTTCAGGAAAACAGGAAGCAAGGGAAATCTTGAACTAACAATAGCTCCTGATAACAGCGGATTTCAGATCTCTCTGAATGGGGAGCCTTTTCCGGCTGATAGCATAAGAATTTTCAAGACCGAAAAAGAGTTTCACGATTCTTATAAATAATCAATAGAGAAATAAAAGAAGGTTTTTCTTTTTGAACAAGGACATGATTTTAATCAATGTTATCTATTCTTATTTTTACTTAGTATAAATAAAACTTACATTTGCGGCTGAAAAATTGACTAAATGAAACGTGCCGTTATTGTTGCCTTTTTTTTCGGGGGCTTGGGTTGGGCTTTTGCCCAAAATTCAGGATCTATCTCCGGGACTCTCAAACAGTATAATGGAGATAATCTCTCCGAAGCGACCATAGAGCTGATAGAGACTCATAAGCATACCCTAACTGATCAGAATGGTAACTTCAGTTTTAATGAATTGCCGGAAGGAGATTACCACCTTAAAATACAGGTTATTGGCTCCAATGAGAAAATTGTAGGAGTACATGTAAAGCAGAATGAACCGGCAGTGGTCAATTACCAGCTGGAGAAAGAAAATATTTCCGTTATTCAGGAAATTACTTTATCTACGCTCACCAATAAGTTTTCTAAAAAGGAAAGTCCTTATGTTTCCAAGCTTCCCTTGAAAAATATCGAGACCCCGCAGGTTTACATCAGTGTTCCAAAAGAGTTAATTCAGGAACAGATTGCAGTTAATCTGGGAAGTATCTCAAAAAATATTCCGGGTTCCGGAATTCCCATGCTTGCCAATCAGGGACGTGTTACATTCCTTTCCCGTGGATTTACCACGGAGCCTATGGTAAGAAACGGGATCTCAGGTTTTGCCTACACTACCATTGATCCGGCAAACCTTGAAAAAATTGAAGCTATTAAAGGACCTTCGGCAACCTTATTTGGCTCAAATCTGTCGACATATGGAGGTTTATTTAACAGGGTAACCAAAAAGCCGTATAATGGTTTCGGAGGAGAAGTGTCCTATACGGCAGGAAGCTGGAACTACAACAGGTTTACTGCAGATATTAATACACCAGTGAATAAGGATAAGACCATTCTTTTCCGGTTAAATGGTGCGGCCACGTACCAGAAAAGCTTTCAGGATCTTGGATTTAGTAATGCGATCTCAATGGCACCCTCTATTTCCTATCAGATCAATGACAGGCTTTCTCTTTTATTTGACATCGAATATGGTCACGAGAAGGCTACCTCTGTTGTGAGGTTTAATCCTTACCTGAAAAGCAATAAAGTACAATCTATTGCTGATATGGGATTTCCTTATAACCGGTTATTTGGAAGCAATGATATTGCTTATGAAACAGAAATGATGAATATTTTTGCACAAATGAACTATAAGATTTCTGATTACTGGACATCTCAAACCGTTTTCTCACGTGCAAGATCGACCATAGACGGATACATTACTGCCATCAATGGGACTTCTGATACAAAAGCAAGCTTACAGGTGATGAAGGGAAATACCAATTTCATTGCGACCAATATTCAACAAAATTTTATTGGGGACTTTCAGATTTCAGGACATAGAAACAGATTGATCATTGGGCTGGATTATTACAACAATGCGAATAGTTTCGACAGGGTAACGGTGACAGGTGCTCCATTTGATTTTACCAGCAATACGCCCTATTCAGCCAATCAATCTACGATAGATAATCTTGCTAGTTCAGGAACCCCAAGGATCGAAAAAAATGGAGACAACAGCTATGCTATTTATGCATCCGATGTCTTCAATATTACCGACAGATTTCTGGCTATGGTAAGTCTGAGGGCAGACCGATATCAAAATCTTGGAGTTACCGATATTGCTAAAAATGTAAACTCAGGTGATTACTGGCAGACTAATTTTTCCCCAAAATTCGGTTTGGTTTACCAGGTGGTAAAAGACAAAGTATCCATTTTCGGAAACTATATGAATGGATTTACCAATAAAGGAGGATCAGATATCAACGGAAACACTTTCAAACCGGAACAGGCAAACCAGAAAGAAATAGGAATAAAGGGAGACCTTTTTGGACATAGGCTGGTAGGAACAGTAAGCTATTATGATATTGATGTAAAAAATATGGTGCGACCTGATCCTGTTAATAATCTGTATTCTTTACAAGACGGAGGACAGAGAAGTAAAGGAGTAGAGGTAGAATTTACTGCAAACCCTTTTCGTGGATTCAATATTATTGCAGGCTATGCCTATAATGACAGTAAAATGACCAAAGCAGAAGAAAAAATCAATGGGTTGCGTCCTGCTTTATCCGGACCATCCAATCTTTACAATTTATGGATGAGCTATCAAATCATGGCGGGAGAATTAAAAGGACTCGGAGTGGGTTTTGGAGGAAATAAGGGAAATCATTCTTTCCAGACCAATACGACAACAGCTAAAGTTATTATCCCGGCATATACTACTTTAGATGCTACAGTCTTTTATGATCATAAAAATTTCAGAGCAGGAATAAAAGTGAATAACCTGACCAATGAAAAAACATGGTCGGTAAGATTAACTCCACAAAATCCGACTCAGGTCCTCGGGAGTATTGCATATAAATTTTAAATTTAAGCTGTGATTTTCACAGCTTTTTTTGAATCTAATCTTATGTTAACACCTTCTAAATTTTATTAATTTTTTGTTAATATTTCTCGGATGGGTGTTAAAAATAATTAGATATATTGACTGGATTTTAAATGTAATAAATTGATTATAAGTATTTTAATGTATAATTTATTTCTATTGTCGTAGAATTACTACACCAAATCGTAGAATTACTACAAAAACTCAGATAGGTGATCAAAAAGTTTTAGATTAAGAATAAGCAATCTATATTTGCTATACAATTGAACACCACATCACAAAATATTAACGATTAAAATTTACAAATCATGGCAGCAAATTCAAGAGGAATCTTAAAATTCAACGGAGGCGAAGGTCAGAAATTATTAAAGCTTAATTACAGCGTATCAAGATCTACAGACGTTTCAGGACGTGTAGCTTCTGACCCTTCCAACGCAATCATCAAATTAACGATCGAAGCTACAGAAAAATCTGACATCTTAGAAAGCTTACTTAACGGGAAATACAAGCCTACAACAGGTGAAGTTACTTTCAATAAATCTCACGAAGAAGGAACATTAATTACTTTGACATGGGAGAACGGATATGTTATTCAGCACGAAGTAGACTTTGATGCTGTGGATGACAACAGTATGCTGATCAGCTTCATCGTAAGTGCAGAAAAAATCCATTATGGTAACGGTATCTATGAAGGTATCTGGCCAGGTGGAAGCAGCAATTAATTAAACCATCCTAGTAAAAATAAAATTGGTACAGAATAGTTTACTCACCAGAGTTGACTATTCTGTTTTTTCGTTTTGAGATCCATAACTCTATAAAAATATCATATATGTCTATTAATTAGGTGTTTATGATTTTTGGTTTAGAGGGAATATAGAAAATTATCTGATCATAAGATGATTTTATTTCACAACATCAGCTAATCAATTCAAATATTAAGATTATGTTTAAGGATGGTCAATCGCCGAAAATGTCGGCGCCCAAAAATATAAAAGGTCCTGCTGAACAACTGGGAGATACAGTGAAAACACAGGCAATACAAAAGGGTAGTGAAAAAATACAGGAAAAAGCAAATCCGAAAGTTCAGAAAGTAACCCAAAAGCTATCCCAGGCTCAGGCTTATTCAGGCATGGCACAAAATGCTTCCGGTCTTTTTATGAACCAGGTTGTACAGCCTACAGCTCCTTCTGTTATAGAAGATAAAGTATGGTCCAAGCAACCTACTTCCAAAATACATAATGCGAATGCGCTCCCTCAAAGCCAGATCATGGGTATCAATAGGGTGGTGAAACTTGATATTATTATTGAAGGAAAAATTGTAAAACACTTTAAACACTTTAAGCTTAAACAGAGTGCTACAAAACATCATGAATTCGATTTAATGCTTGCTCATGATACACTGGGAAATCCGGAAAACCATAACCTTGAAGAAGCCCAAAATTTCCTTGGAAAAAGAATCACTGTCGTATTTAAATACAAAGATGTTGAAGATGGACCTGAAAGAAGTTTTGTAGGGGTTATTACCGAAGTAGGTTTTAGCCAGGAGAAGGGCAGCCTTGGAAATGTAGTACTTACGGGATCAAGCCCTACCGTTCTGCTTGATGCGGCTCCTCATATCCAGAGCTTTGGAGGAGGTAAAGAAATAAGTTTAAATAGCATCGCAGATCAGGTTATAAAAGAAGGATTAGGGCAAAATAAGTTTGACTTCCGGGTTGATTCACAACATGGAAATGTCTCTTACAGCTCCCAATATGAGGAAACCCATTATAATTATCTTGCAAGAATTGCCGAAGCCTATGGTGAGCAATTCTATTATGACGGTGAAGTTCTTCATTTCGGAAAATTGCCGCCTCAGGAAAAACCAATCAAGCTTACTTATGGCAGCAGCGTTCAGGATATAAAAATAAGAATGAAGGCTCAGCATGTTAATCCTACTTTTTATGGGTATAACAGCAGTAAAAATGAAAAACTTACCACCGGTAATTCAAAAATTACCCATACTTCAGATATTGCCAAGCGTGCATACGAAATTTCAGAAAAAACATTTACAACGCCATCTCTGAGAGTAGCTCCGATTAAGGCTTCATCATTTATGGACATTGACGCATCCCAAAAAGGTACTGCGGGAAGTAAAGCATCCAGTGTTTTCATTACTTCAGGAACCACTACTGTTCCTTTCCTGTATCCAGGATGTACTGCCGATATTGAGATGCGGAAAACAGACAGTAATGAAACCTCTTATTTCACGAAACTCATGATCATAGATATGACTCATGAGGTAGATGCAAGAGGATATTATACAGGAACATTTGATGCGATTGCATCTGATACAGGATTTATTCCACGGCCGGAGTTTGAAACTCCTAAAGCAGAACCTCAGTTTGCCAAAGTGATCTCCAATACCGATCCCTTAAACCAGGGTCGTGTACAGGTACAGTTTGACTGGCAAAACGGATCTGCAACCACGGAATTTATCAGAGTGATGACTCCCGATGGTGGAGGAAGTGAAAAAGTAAGCAAAAATCGTGGATTTATGGCCATCCCTGAAGTCGGAGATCAGGTTGTGGTTAATTTCGTTCATCAGCATCCGGATCGTCCTTTTGTTATGGGAGGCATGTTTCACGGAGGTGTTGGCGGTGGCGGTGGCGCAGGAAATAATATTAAAAGCTTAAGCAGCAGAAGTGGTAATAAACTGGAACTGGATGACGGAGCAGGTTCTGTTTTTTTAACAGATCAGGGAGGTGCGAATATGAAGTTTGATGGTGCCGGTAATGCAACGACCAATGCCAATAACAATAAGACAGTAAAAGTAGGTAATAACAATACAGTAAATACAGGCAGCAAAAATGTCATCAATGTCGGAAGTAAAGATGGCGGTGGTGCCAATTCTGTATTTTCAATGGATAATGCCGGAAATATATCTTTAGAGTGCGACACAAATGTAACGATCAAGACAGGTGCCAGTTCAATTACATTAAAAGCTGACGGAACAATTATCCTCAGCGGAAAGATCATTGGGATCAGTGGAGAGGGAATCGGAGTTGTAGGTACCAAAGGAATTGATCTTTCATCTCCTGCCAATCATCTCGGTGGCGGACAGACCAAGATTGATGGTGGGGACGCATTTATTAATTAAACAGATCTATGAGTGAATCATTCAACATAAAAGATAAATTTTCTGAACAATATACTCTTATAATAGATTCAGATATTAAAGCGGTAAATGTACACATGATTTCCCGTTCACAGTTAAGATGGGATTTCACCGTTCTACAGGTAGCAGAGGATCATATTAAAGTAAAAATAATTGTTCTGGACCACATTCTTCTTGAAGCCAATAATCCTCTAATTAAAGAGGTGGCAGCACTTACGAATGCGTTTTCCAGGTTGTATAATGAATTGTATCTGACCATAAATAATGAAGGCAAAGTAGTGGAAGTTTCCAATATGAATGTCATTCGTTCAAAGTGGCAGCAGACCAAGGCTGAAATGGAAAAGATAGCAGAAAATAATCCTGAAATTAAAAATGCGATTATCTTAAATGATAACATCTTCCAAGATGAAAAGAAGCTGATAGAAGGCATTCAGAATAATGAATTTTTCCTGATGTATTTTAATAAAATCTATGGACGAAAAATCCCGGGAAATTACAAGGAAAATGCATTAAACCTTTTTAATTCAGCCAATGTACACTGGAGTTTTGACCTGAAGAATAGCAGTAATCCATTACTGTCTTCCGATGAAATGATTGTAGAACTTTCCGGAGAACCATCCATTTTATTGAACATAGGATTTTATAACCGGGCGTATATTCAGTTTTCCAATCAGATCGATGTTTCCAAACTGGAAACCTCACTCAACGAAAAAGGGATTTACAGAACGGAAAAATCTACAGGAAGAATCATAGAAGCTTCCCTTACGAGAGAAGAAATTGCCGATCCTGAAAATCTTTATGCAAAATTGAAATATACATTTTATAGCGACGAAATTCTTAAATATAAAATGTCAGATGAATACAATACAGCGACTTCCTGATGTAAAGTCTTATATAAAGAGCATTTCTATAAGAAATTACCGCCTCGGATTTAATTTAAAATTCGACAGGAAAAACTGTATTAAAAGCTTTTTCATCTTTATGGCTAAAGAATATGAAAAAGATCAGGAGAAATTTATCAGAAAAACCGTTTACGGAATTGAACATCAGCGGATCGATGATAGAAACAGGATAAAAGCCCATACTCGAAAACAAACCCTAAAAAGACTGTAATATGGGACATAAGATTATTACAGAAAAAGATTTTTGGATGTGCTCCAGTGGTGCAATGCCTGCACAACTACAGGGAACCAGAAAAAGCAATAAAAAAAGCTCAGGAGAAGTCTACATTACTGTTGCGGATACCGCTACAAGCAGCTGGATAGATTTTGGCTGTACAAAGAATATGCTTTGGGCCGCACTTTTAACCGCTGTGGCTGTAGTGGTAGTGGTCGCCTTAATTGTAGGTACCGGAGGTGTTGCTGCCATAGGTCTTATCGGAATGATGGCTATAGGCGCAGCGGCAGGGGTTGCAGGTGGAGTTATTGCAGCCGTAGACGGAGCATTAAAGTGTGGGCAAAAAAATGCGACGGCAAGAACATGGGATGGAAGTAAGAGCAATCTAATACTTACAGGCACTCCAGGTATTACAGGAGACCGTACCATGACCTGTTCTATAGGTGGAGTGGTAAAATTTGCCCCTGAAATCAAAAGCTGGACCCATGCTTTAGCTTTGGGTAGCTTTAATTATGTCACTCAGCTTGCAGGCTGTGCCCTTGGTGGTGCGGCGGTAGGAGCCGGAGGATTTCTGGTCTCGGGACTGGCAGGCGGATCACTAGCCGTAGCAGCGCCAACTTTTTCCAGTGTTCTCTCAAACGTTGCCGGAAGTTTTACCGGCATTTGGGGAGGCAGCCGTGCATTGTTCGGATTGAATGCGCTGGCTAATGAGCATGCTTATGGAAATGTTCAGAATGCCGGGGATGCCGGAGCTGTTTTAGTCAATGGAGGAATTCCGGAAATTGGTATGGGACAGCGTATTTTTACCGGACAGGCTCATCCTTCTGACTATCTTCTGTTTTTATATTTATTAAATATAAAAGTGAAGGAACCTGCACCACCCATTAAAGAGCAGAATAGTGGAGGCGATAAAGATGGAAATAATACTTCTAAAGAAGAAGGAAACAAAACGCCTGAAGAAGAAGGAGCTAATGGAAGCAAAGGACAAGGAGAAACAACAACAAAACCCAATGAAGGCGGGGAAGCAAATTCTTATGAAAGTAGTCAGCCTGGTGATCCGCCTGGTACCTATAGAGATAGCAATGGAAGATTGAAAGATTCTCAAACTCATAAATTCGTTAAGGATCCTAATGCCCAGGTTGCAGAACCAACCGAACCTAATCCTAATAACCCAAATGATACAAATCGACCAAGCTGGAGAAAAAGTGAAATTGATGCGGAACAAATGTATCCTGGTTATGATACTCAAAAAAGTTTCATTGATGGCAAAGAAGTGCCGTATGGAACGGAAGGAAGTACAAGGCCTGATTTATATAATACAGGACATAGTGTTGAGGTGAAAAATTATGATGTCACATCTAATACGGGTCGAAGAAATTTAACGAATGAGCTTAACAGACAATATACAGACAGATTACAAAATCTTCCACCAGGAACAAGACAGACAGCAGTAATTGATGTTAGAGGCCAAAATATGTCTCCTGAGGCATTAGTTCAGTTAGAATCTAGTATTCAAAAGAGTTGTCCGAATCTAGAGGTAATTTTTATTCAATAATTAATATATTTATAAAAAATAAATAATGACAGGATTAAAGGTAGGACCTATATTTTATAAGATAGGCACGGGTGATTTTTTACATTCTTTTTTTTCTACAATTGCTTATAATCTGGAAAATAATAAATGGGGCAGTAGATTTCCATTGCTAATGAATGAATTGTATTATAAAACTTTACCCGCAGATAAGGTAGATGAAGCAATTAATGAATTAAAAACGATCCAAAAAGAATTGGAAGAATATTCACCATCTATGATAGTGTGGGATATTGAGGATCTGTCGAAACAACCACCTTGGGGAGATAATATTGCCGAAAGAATAACCGATCTGTCCAATTATTTTTATACCAATGATGGTGAAGATCTTTTTAATGTCTTCTATAAAGCCTTTGATGCTGCAAAAAGTATTAATAAAGATATTAATATCCATAGTATGTAATCTTTACTAGAAGTATATTAAAAAACAAAGCTTACCAAGAGAAATGAAGATTCATGGAATTTGAAGATTTAGAAAAAGACTTACAAGCTGAAGTAGAAAAAGGAGAAGAGATTGCGATTGAAAATATTCAGAATGGCGTGCGGTTTTCTCCATTTATTTATTTTGGCGAAAAAAATATTAAAAAGATGATTGCGGACTCTTTGGATGAAGCTATTGAAATGGCAGAAGAAGAAATAGAAAGCATTGATGAAGAGACGGTGGTTTTAATCTACAGTAATAAGATTACTCTTAAAGACGATAGTTTTGATGCTATTGTTTCTCAGGTATATAATGTTGATGAAGGTTCAGGGTATTCTTTTGGCCTGGTTTATAAAATAGAAGATAATAAAATGAAATTTCTTAATAAAAGAGTGTTTCTGGTAAATGTAAGGAACTGCCTTATTTTTTAATTTAAAATATACAACCCCATATAAAATATAAATCCTAAAAACCAGATATGGGAAATAAGATTATTACAGAAAAAGACTTCTGGATGTGCTCCAGTGGTGCAATGCCTGCACAATTGCAGGGAACCAGAAAAAGCAATAAAAAAAGCTCAGGAGAAGTCTATATCACTGTAGCGGATACCGCCACAAGCAGCTGGATCGATTTCGGCTGTACAAAAAATATGCTTTGGGCCGCACTTTTAACTGCTGTGGCTGTAGTGGTAGTAGTTGCCTTAATTGTAGGTACCGGAGGAGTTGCTGCTATAGGTCTTATCGGAATGATGGCTATAGGCGCAGCTGCTGGGGTTGCAGGTGGAGTTATTGCAGCCGTAGACGGAGCATTGAAGTGTGGGCAAAAAAATGCGACGGCAAGAACATGGGATGGAAGTAAGAGCAATCTAATACTTACGGGAACTCCAGGTATTACAGGGGACCGTACCATGACCTGTTCTATAGGTGGAGTGGTAAAATTTGCTCCTGAAATCAAAAGCTGGACCCATGCTTTAGCTTTGGGTAGCTTTAATTATGTCACTCAGCTTGCAGGCTGTGCCCTTGGTGGTGCGGCGGTAGGGGCTGGAGGATTTCTGGTCTCGGGACTGGCAGGCGGATCACTAGCCGTAGCAGCGCCAACCTTTTCCAGTGTTCTCTCAAACGTTGCCGGAAGTTTTACCGGAATTTGGGGAGGCAGCCGTGCATTGTTCGGATTAAATGCGCTGGCTAATGAGCATGCTTATGGAAATGTTCAGGATGCCGGTGATGCCGGAGCTGCTTTAGTCAATGGAGGAATTCCTGAAATAGGTATGGGAAAACGTATTTTTACCGGACAGGCCCATCCGTCCGATTATCTTCTTTTCCTATATTTGCTTAATATTAAAGTGAAAGAGCCTGCTCCGCCTATAAAAGAATCAAACAGCGGTGGTGATAAGGATGGAAATACTCCTTCCGATAATGACGCAAATACCGGTAATAAAGAAGAAGGAAAACCAAAAGATGAAGGTCAGCCAAAGGACGAAGAACCACCAAAAGACGAGAAACAGCAAGCGGCAGAGGAAGATGGACCTAACGGAAATAAAGGACAAGGTGATGAAGGGCAAAACAATTCCGGAGAAAATAAAAAAGGTGATGCTTATGAAAGTACACCTCAAAAACCTAGTGATAAATTAATTGCTGATACAGAGGCGAAGGCTAAAGAAATTGTAGAAACTCAAAGTGCTAAAGAAAGGGGACCATGTTTATCAGGCGTATATGATCCTGCAACAGGTAAAACCTTTTTTGGACAAAACTTTAAAAATAACGTAACAGGCAAGAATGCTTATGAAAAATGGTTGAGTGATCCTCCTGAATTGGGTGGTGCAGATCCTCTTATCAAACAAAAAGTAGCAGAGTACGAAGCTAAAATTAAAAGTGGTGAAATAAAACTTCCTGAAACTGCAGACAACCGATTAGCAGCTCACTCTGAAATAAGAGCTTACGATCAGGCTTTAAAAGCAAGAAGGGAAGCCGGTCTTCCGGTAGATGAAAATTCAATCCGGGAAATGGATCTTCACAATAGGGATTTACAGAATAATGCAATTAAAAATAATAATGGAACACCTCCTCCTAAGGTAAGATGCCCTCATTGTGGTTTCCTGACAGATGGAATAAACACTCATGGACATAAATAATAAACTTATATGATTGACAAAAATGCAGAGCTGAGATTAGAAGATACTGATGATCGTTTGTATACTAAAAATGATAGTAACGGATTTGCTGTATATTTTTTAGATAAAGAATGTAAAGAACCCTTTACGGGAGAAATATATGTAAAATTCAAAGATGCTATAGAATCTGAAGCCCAATATAAGAATGGCTACAAAAATGGGATCGAATACATCTATGATTCTGACGGAAATCTGGAGCAGGCTAATGAAAACAAAGGCAATGTAATGTATGGTGTTTCAAAAGAATATGATGAAGATGGGAATATTGTAAATGCAAGCATCGTTTTTAATAATGAGTATCTGAAATCTATTGAACTTATTGATGGGACATTTCAGGAAACAACTTCTTACCAGGATAAATTCGGAGAATTTTTGCCGGATTATTTACGGGAATTGTTAAGCCTTTCCAAAGAAGAATTGTTTAATTATGAATTTAAACCTGATAATCCGCATCTTAATTATAGTAAAAAATAAAGAAGACCTGAAAAGGTCTTCTTTTATTTGATGGAACTTTAAAATTAAAAATCTCATCTTTAATTGTAGAACATAAATATTCCTATTTTCTTATATTTGTTCATTATAGAAAATATGGACGCAACTCAAGATAAAAGGTTATTTCTCATCGATGCTTATGCGATGATTTTCAGAGGATATTACGCATTGATCAGAAATCCAAGGTTAACGAGTACGGGAATTGATACTTCGGCTATTTTTGGTTTTACAAACTCTCTGATCGAATTGATCAGAAGAGAAAGACCTACGCATTTGGCAGTGGTGTTTGATGTAGGACAAGCCAGTGTAAGAACAGATGATTTTGCAGATTATAAGGCGAACAGAAGTGAAACCCCTGAGGCGATCAAGATTGCCGTTCCGTACATTCACAGGATTTTGGAAGCCATGCATATCCCTTACTTAGGGGTTGAAGGATATGAAGCGGATGACGTAATCGGTACCATTGCCTGCAAAGCAGAAAAAGAAGGATATACTACTTTTATGGTAACACCCGACAAAGACTTTGCCCAATTGGTTACCGATAAAATCAAGATCTATAAACCAGGTTTAAAGGGAGGAGATATAGAAATTCTTGGTGTAGAAGAAGTAAAAGCTAAATATGAAATCGATGATCCGAAACAGGTGATTGACTTCCTGGCGATGATGGGGGATGCCGTAGATAATATTCCGGGATTAGAAGGAGTAGGAGAAAAAACTGCGATGAAATTCCTGAAAGAATACGGAAGTATCGAAAATCTTTTAGCCAATACCCATCAGTTAAAAGGAAAGTTGAAAGAAAAAGTAGAAGCATCGGCAGAAAGAGGAATTTTATCTAAAAAACTAGCCACCATTATTTGTGATGCTCCTATCGAGTTCCATCAGGAACAATACGATCTTGAAACTCCTGATTTTGAAAAAGTAAAACAGGTTTTTGACGAGATAGAATTCAGAAGATTATATGAAAATCTTTACCGTGCTTTTGCTCCTACAGAAACTGTTGTGGTAAGTGAGGTTGAGGTTACACAGACTCCTGCCGGAACTCAGGTAAAGGGTCAGGTTACACAGCTTGATCTGTTTGCTACTTATGAGGAATTGGATCAGGCGACTTCTACAAAATCAACAATAGAACACAACGAACATTTATACCAGTTTATAGATAATCCTAAGGCACAGAAAATCCTTGTTAACAATTTATTACAGCAAAGGGTAGTATGTTTTGATACAGAAACAACTTCTTTAAATGAGTTGGAAGCTGAATTGGTAGGAATGAGTTTCTCCTATAAGAAAGGATTGGCTTATTACATACCTTTGTCAGAAGATCAAGGAGAAGTGCTGCAAACATTAGAAATTTTCAGACCTTTTTTTGAAAAAGAAGATCTTCTTAAGGTAGCCCATAACCTGAAATTCGATTACAAGATATTAAAGCAATACGGCATTACTGTAAAAGGTGCAATGTTCGATACTATGATTGCTCATTATCTTCTGAATCCGGACGGAAGACACGGAATGGATTACCTTTCAGAAGTATATTTAAATTATAAACCTGTTTCCATAGAAACCATTATTGGTAAAAAAGGTAAGAAGCAGGGAACTTTCAGAGACGCAGATTTAAGGACACAAACGGACTATGCTGCGGAAGACGCAGATGTAACGTTCCAATTATATGAGCTTTTTGCTCCGCAATTGAAAAAAGAAAACCTTGAAGACCTGTTTTTTAAAATAGAAATGCCATTAATGGTCGTTCTGGCAAAAATGGAACTGGCGGGGATTTCTCTTGATGAAAAATGGTTGGCTCAGGAAAGTATTGACCTTGAAAACGATCTGAAACAGCTTGAATCTAAAATTTTCGAGTTTTCAGGAGAGGAATTCAATATGAACTCTCCTAAGCAATTAGGAGAAATATTATTTGAAAAGATGCAGCTTGATCCGAAAGCTAAAAAAACTAAAACAGGGCAATATGCTACTTCAGAAGATGTTCTTCAAAAACTTTCTTCAAAGCATGAGATCATTCAGCATATCCTGGAATACAGAACCTATCAGAAACTGAAATCAACATATGTAGATGCCTTACCATCCCAGATTGATAAAGATGAGCGTGTACATACCAATTTCTCGCAGACAACTGCTGCAACCGGACGTCTGGCAAGTGTAAATCCGAATTTGCAGAATATTCCGATCAGAACATTGAGAGGACAACAGATTCGTGGTGCATTTGTTTCCGGAGAAGGAAAGAAAATCATCTCAGCCGATTATTCTCAGATCGAATTACGTTTGATTGCTGAGATTTCAGGTGAAAATAATATGATCAAAGCGTTCCAGGACGGTGAAGATATCCACGCTTCTACAGCTGCGAAACTCTTTAAAATTCCTTTGGAAGAAGTATCCAAAACACAAAGAGGGCAGGCTAAAACAGTTAACTTCGGAATCATTTACGGTCAGGGCGCTTTCGCACTAGCAGAACAAACAGGGCTATCCAGATCAGAAGCCAAACAGATGATCGAAGCTTATTTTGAGACCTATCCGAAGCTGAAAGAGTATATGGCTGAGCAGGTTAAAAAAGCCCGCGAGCTAGGATATGTAGAAACTATTTTAGGAAGAAAGCGTTATTTAAAAGATATCAACTCCAATAACTTTGTTGTGCGTGGCCATGCAGAGCGGAATGCCGTCAATGCTCCTGTTCAGGGAAGCGCGGCAGATGTTGTAAAAATGGCAATGATCAAAATTGACAAGCAATTGGATGAACAAAATCTTCAAACCAAAATGCTGCTGCAGGTACATGACGAATTGGTATTTGAATCACCGATCGAAGAAATTGAAGTAGCTACAAAACTTATCAAAACCGAAATGGAAAGTGCCATCGAAACGCAGGTTCCTTTATTGGTTGAGGTTGGAGTAGGGAACAACTGGCTGGAAGCCCATTAAAATACAATTGTTTCATGTAACAATAAAAAAATGCTGAATTGAATTCAGCATTTTTTCGTTGATAATTATTGATCTTAAAGGATTGGTTCCAAATAGGTGAACTGTATCGATTTACTATTCCAGAATACAGATGATTTTTTTTGGACACCATTGATTTTAAACTCAATGGGTTTGAACGGAATTCTAAAGCTATCGATGCTGTATTTTCCATTTGTCCGTCCCAAAAGTAATAATTTTTGTTCGGGAGCTAATTTAACCATGTTAAGAAACTCTCCGGCAGCAATTCCTATTTGCCCTAAGGTTAATAAAACACTGATAGGACATTGTACCTGAAATTTAGGGTCCAGCAGAAGACTATGAAGAGGACTTGGTTGTATAGATGCATTGTATAATATATCATCGGGCTTGATATGTAAAAGAAGGTTTTCTCCTTCACGTGCTGAGATGATAGATATTTTTGATACGGACTCTGGTATACTAATGTCAATATCACTTGATACTCTTTTATCATAATCGGAAAAGCAAAAGAAAATATGTCCAAGGTCCACAGGCTTTAACTCAAGATTGGACTGCAGAGTAGCATCGACATTACCATAGTATTGCATGCTCATTTCTGAAAGATCCGGATTGAAACGGAGAGATTGAAAATGAACAAACGCTTTTCCGTTACCGGATATTTCTCCTTTAAATCTTCCCAAAGCTAAGAAATCCAGTGTTTCCCTCCAGACGTTACAGGCTGCTACTTTGGCTTCATTTTCAACTTGATGGGCAATACGAGCCGTTTCACGGGCGGCCTGCCAAATGACTCTTTGCGCCTCTCTTCGTACTCTGCACGCAGCCCTTGTACTGTGACATATCGGGTCCCATCTGGAGCATCTCCAGTTACAGCTTGGGCCTTTAAAATCAGGATATTTAAAATCAGTTCTTACTTTCTGGCAGTTGATATCATCTCTTTTTACTTCCAGCTTCTCATTGAATGAAGTCTGAGGAATAATGAAATTTTGTTTTAAAATAATAGGATTGGAAAAGGCTTCATTGAAAATCGATGAAATCTCTGCTTTGCTTACATTAGCCGTTACTGAAGATTTTGTATCAATAGGCTCAAAAACGCTTAGCCATAAATTTTCATACCTTTCACTAAATGATTTGAACAGTTTAGATAACTCAGCTTCACTTCTAGGTTTGCTTTGAGAAAGACTTATTAAGTCATTAATTAAAGGCTTCTCTTTTGTTAATTCAGCCATTATCGAAATACCTGTGGATTGTATTCTTACTGATGATTTTTTTACAAACCGTGATATTCTTATGGAGTCAGCAATAATTTCAGTATCCGGATTTTTAAACATTTCCTTTAGGCTAAGCTGATAAGATTGTCCCCAGCCAATATTAATAATTGTTGGCTTTTTAAAAATTTGTCCGTTCACATTGTCGATATAATTTTTAAGAATGGGGGAAAGCAATTTTGCCAATACCTTTTGTGATATTTTGGGATGTTTCAAAAATTGAATGCTTTCAATTTTTAAAGAAGTTAAAGCACTTCTCAGGTATAAAGAATCTGATTTGGTAGAAACAGCAGTAACCCCTTTGAAATTCCCCGTGGCTTCTATACTATATTTAGGAAACCTGACTGAAAAATCAGCTTCTACAAATATTCCCTGTTTATCAAAGGATAGTTTTGGAGTTACATTTTGTACCAGGATGTTCTCATCATTTATCGCTTCCGCTGCTTTTTTGATCTCAGGAGGTAAATATTGCAGAATGATATCCCTATCTATATTTACTCCTATATGGGGGCTGAAATCAGTAAGCTCAGAAAGGTTTTTTTCAACCGAGGTATATTGCTGGTCGATGGTAGAAACAGGCGGAAATTTTTTATTCAATGCGGTTTTTAGCGGAGTACAGCTGCCTAGAAAAAGCAAGACGCTGAATAGGCTTAAAGTTTTTGATAAATAATTTTTCATGGCTCTTTGTTTTGGTTAGTTTTATCTCTAAACAAAGTTGGAATAATCACCATTCAGTTTCAATTACCCTTTTTCGCTATTTTTTTTAAATAAGAAAAAGCCTTAAACTATTGTTAAGGCTGCCATTATTACGGTTAATTTTTTTATTAGAATTCTGAATCTATTTAGCTTTTGAAAGTGCCATTTTCACGGCGAGAAAAACCAGTACACTGGCCATAAACCATTTTTGTATTCGCACCCAGAGAGGATTTTTAGCAAAAAAGGAAGCTACTTTTGCTGCGGTCAGAACAATGATGAAATTGATGGTGAAACTTGTGAAGGCCTGTATCATCCCAAGTTCAATACTTTGTGTAAAAATAGAGCCATATTGAGGTTTTATAAACTGTGGGAAAAAGGAAAGGTAAAAAACAGCGACCTTTGGATTAAGAACATTCGTTAAAAAACCAACGGTAAAGAGTTTTCGGGGACTGTCTATGGTCATGTCTTTATCCACTTCAAAGATGTTCTTACTGTTGGGTTTGATAGCCTGATAAGCAAGGTATAAAAGATATACTGTTCCCAATGTTTTTAAAATAATATAAGCGTATGGAACCGCAAATAATACAGCGGTAAGTCCAAAAGAAACCATGACAATATGAAATAAAAAGCCACAGACCACACCGGCAAGAGAAATCAGTCCCGCTTTTTTTCCCTGTGTAATGGATCTTGAAATCAAATAGATCATGTTAGGCCCGGGACTTATGACCAGAATAAGCGCTGCCAGAGCGAAAAATAAAAGATCATGGATAGGAATCATAATTTTTCACAAAGGTATAAAAATGCCTTAAAAGGAGAGTCTAAATACTATTCCGATCTTGCTTTTTCACTTCATAAAACTTTTTTAGAGGTTTTTTTAATCAAAAAGAGTAAAAAATAGATAAAAATATTTTTCATTTCGACAAAATTTGTAAATTTGTCAAATATTTCTATACAGAAAATTAACCAGATGAGTCAACCACTTTCCCAGGAAGAAATTTTAAAAAGCCAGATTTTACAGACCGCACAGGATCTGTATCAAAGGTATGGCATTAAAAAGGTGACGATGGATGATGTAGCTAAAGCTGTGGGAAAGACCAGAAGTGCTCTTTATTATTATTTCAAAAACAGGGATGAGCTTTTTGAGGCAGTTATGATTTCCTTAGTAGATGAAGTGAAGGATGAGCTGGAAAAGATGATTTATAAAGAAGAAACTTTAGAATCGCGCATCCGGGCTTTTTGTTTTGCTAAAGTAAAGGGTTTTAAAAAGACCAGAAACTTTATAACAGCTATTGAAGCACGTATGGATAGCGAGGAACGCTCTAAATATTCTGACATTATATGGGAAATTCATCAGAGGATGATGCGTTCTGAGACTGCTTTGTTAAAAAAAGTAATTCGCGATGCTGTAACAGCAGGTGAAATTAATGAACCTGATTCCACAGCTCTAGATGTTCTCTTGTTTGTTTTACTGAGCAGCATTCGTGGGATCCGACGTGAATCAGTTAGTGAGAATTATAAGGATCAATGGGAAGATGGTGCAGAAATGTTTGCCCAAATGATTGTTGAGAAGATAAAAGGATGATTTTTTTTATTCAAAATTTGACGTTTTGATGATTTTTGTCAAATAGTTAGATTGGAGTTGTATTAGTAATTAAAACAAGATATTATACATAATGAATATCAGCAGTGTAAGCACATTCAGGGCTTTTAAAAGTGGCAATTTCAAATATTATTTTGCAGGACGTTCCATATCCCAGTTTGGAACATGGATGCAGCGAACAGCTATTGTATGGCTCATCTATTCGCTTACCCATTCTTCGTTTATGTTGGGGGTTACAGTGTTTGCTGAGCAATTTCCTTCATTCCTTTTTTCTTTTGCCGGAGGGGTTGCGGCAGACCGGTTCAACAGGAGTACGATCATACGATGGACACAGATTGCGGCAGTATTGCAAACATCATTACTGGCGGTCTTATTTTTAACCCATCATATTGTTGTCTGGCAAATTCTGGCTTTAAGTGTGGTGTTGGGAATAATCAATGCTTTTGATGTTCCGGCAAGGCAAACAATGATCAGCCAGGTAGTGATGGAGGAAAGTGATGTTCCAAGTGCACTTTCTCTCAGCTCTGCAACATCAAGTATCAGCAAGGTATTAGGTCCTGCAGTTGCGGGTTTTGTATTAGAGCATTGGAATGTCGGTTTTTGTTTTGTACTTAATGCAATTGGTTTTATGATTGTAATTGTCTGTTTTTCGATGATGAAGTTGCCGACATATGAAAAGAAAACAACGCATAAAAAAGTACTCTCAGAATTCAAAGAGGGGTGGGTTTATCTTAAAAATGAGTCCAGAATCGGCTTGGTAATTCTTATGCTTTCCCTGATGGGTTTACTGGTTTTACCTTACGATACTTTAATTCCTGAGGTTGCTAAAATTACTTTTAAAGGAAGTGCATCCACTTTTGGATATATTTCAGGATTTATAGGTTTAGGAGCTGTTTCAGGAACCATTTTACTGGCCTCACTCAAAAGAAATGATAAGCTCAGGTTCTATCTTGTTCTGAGTACAGCAGCCCTTGGTTTGGGGCTCATTCTGTTTTCGCAGTCAACAAATTTTTACTGGGCAATGCTGTTTGTGGTCTTTACAGGATTTGGAAGTGTGATGCAACTGACCAGCTGTAATATTATCGTGCAGTCCGAAGCGGCACCTCATATGAAAGGGAGGGCGATCAGTATTTTATTAACGGCTATTTTTGGAATGCTTCCGTTGGGAAGTTTAGTCACAGGATATGCTTCAGAGCATATAGGAAGTAGTAATACACTCCTGATTCAAGGAATACTCGCAATCCTGATAGCAATATGTTTCTACAGGTTATTTACAATTCCTGAAAAAAATAAAGTATCCTCTCCGGAAAAAGAGGAATTCACTCGTGAAACAATTTAATATTAAAAAAAATGCAAGAAACAAACAAAAGCGCTTTGCTGGTAATGGATATGCAAAATTCTATTTTACAGAATATTGACGATCCGAAGCCATTAGTCAGCAATATTTCCAAAGCCATTTCTCATGCGAGGTCAAACGGGATCCCGGTTATTTACGTCGTGGTTGCTTTCAGACCCGGAGCTCCTGAGATCAGTGAACATAACAAAACTTTTTCCAGATTTGGAAACAAAGAAATGTGGACTCCGGAATTTGCAGCACAATGGCAGGAGATTCACCAGAAAGTCCAACCTGAAAAAGATGAAGTGATCGTAACAAAAAAACGGTTCAGTGCATTTACAGGAAGTGATCTGGAGGTTGTATTAAGAGGAAAGGAGATCCGACATCTTATACTGACTGGCATCAGTACTTCGGGAGTAGTATTATCTACTTTACGGGAAGCTGCAGATAAGGATTATGAATTGACGGTGATTGAAGATTGTTGTGCAGACAGGGATTCTGAAGTTCATCAGGTACTTACTGCTAAAGTATTTCCTATTCAGGCCGAGGTGGTCAGTTTGGGTAATTGGATAGGATAAAAAATCAAAACTCCGGATAATAATCCGGAGTTTTGATTTTTTCTTAGTTCTCATTTATTTTAATGGAGTTTTCTTTATATTTTCCACTTCTTTCTCCATTCTGTTTTCCCAGCCTTTTCCATTTCTTTTATCCAAGTAGGGTTGCACTGTTTCTTTATATTTTTTTTCGCCTTTTACTGATATAAAGATCAGTTTGTTTCTCATTGTTAAATATTTGATCAGCGGTCTTTAAATAAAATTTGATAAACTTTTAAAATAATAAATCCAATCACAAAAAGTGCTATAGCAAGAACAATAGCCCTAAAATAAAGCTTTTGATATGCCGGATAATCAGAAGGAACTTTAAAATCATCAGCTGACTGAATCTTATTTTCCTTCAATATTTTTTCAATTCTGGCAGCATCTTTTTTATTGAAGTAAAATCTGATATCACCGGAAGCAGTTTGCATTTCAGAATCAGTCCAGTATTCAATATTAGCTTCGCAGAGCTTGCTTTCGAAGTCTATGGATTTTCGGAAAGGAATGTAGATCCGGTATTGTTCGTTATCAAAAATGGTTGGTTTCATAGGTTCTCAGATACTGTATATTAGTTCACGGTTCCTATAGCCAGAAAAACGATCAGCATAAAACCTGTAATACCTAAAATAAAAATGGAAAATTTCTTAATATCTTCAAAACTCCTTCCTTTTTTTAAGATCAATCTTCTGAAGCCGTTTGATATTAATGAGAGTAATGCTGTGATAAAGACCAGTCCCAGAGCAGAGCATACTCCCGGCCCGGGAAATGTTTGTAAGGTATTTTTATTTCCGGAATGAGGAAGAAAATCATACAGGAAAAGTGCATTCCACGCAATAATCAGCAATATAGGGACTAAAGGTTTTAAAGGAAATCCACCCTGCATTTGCTGTTCAATAATTGTATAATTCTTTGGAGGTGCAGTATTTTCTTTAGCTGCTAAAAATCCGGTTTTTTCTATTTCATTGATTATTCCTGCAGGATCTCTAAAGGTCCAGAAAATAACATTTGAATTGTACTTCTCAACGCGATGATCGATTTTGATTCCCTGTCCGATCAGAGGAATTGAAGTGTACGGCTTTATAGAGATAATATCCTGAGGTTGGAAAACAAGATTGCCTACCAGGGAAGCATTAATCTTTAGTATATCTGCATCAACATACAGGTCAGCAAATGGATAAGTGGCATTGGCAAGACCAATCCTTGCACCACCTGTTAATGTGAAGTTTTTTTCCATAATTATAAAACTCGTTTTTGTTGTTCACTTTCACGGATTGTTTTCTCCAATCTGGATATCATGGTTTTCTCCTGTTTGGCAGACATGATCCAGTGCAGCATGACTTTCTTATATGATGGTGCTTGATTACTAAAAAAATCCCAGGCTTTTTTATTCGATTTGAATTGTTTTTCAAAGGCAGGACTTAATTCGGCCAGAGCATTTTCATGGGAATATATTGCTGTTTTTTCCTGTTTTCTCAATGCAAATGCTTTGAGACCCGCTGTTTTCATTAATCCTGCTTGAGTCAGATCTTCAACCTTTTTTATATTGATCGCACTCCAGATGCTTGTCGGTTTTCTGGGAGTAAAGCGGATGGTATATTTTTCGTCGTCTACACTTTTTCTTACTCCATCAATCCAGCCATAGCATAAAGCCTGGTCTACAGATTCCGACCAGGTCATAGAGGGTTTCTTTGTCCCTATTTTATAAAATCCTACCAACAGTTCTGTTTTTGTTTCGTGGTTCTTTTCCAGCCATTCCCGAAAATCCTGTGGTGTTGAAAAAAATTGTATTTCCATCCGTTACTTTTACTTTTTTAAAGATGTTTTCAATTCCCTGAATACTATTTTCCGGTAATATTTTCTAGCTTTCCTCATAAGTTCAGGGGTAGAAATATTTTCGTTGACCTGCATCCCGTTAAAATAAAATTTGGTTCTATGACTGTTAATACTTCGCATGGCAAAATCAAGATCTCGTAATGTATCCCGGTCAATAACTAACTTTTTGATTTTATAAAAGCGAATGTCATTTTTACGGAAACCCGGATATCTTTCCAACATTCTTTCACTCATTGGGAAGATGGTGTCGAAAATAATATTGTTATTTTTAAGTTTGTCTACAATTTCTTCCTGTGAATAATTAACTGTAATATGGCATTTTGAACATTGCAGATTACCACGGCTTACGGTATAGCTGAAGCTTGGCGGGGGAGAAGTAGCCATCAAAACAAACAATGAAGGAATTAAAATAAAGGTTGGATGAAGATATGGTATTTTGATCCTGTGTAAGTTGTCAGCTCTTTGAATGATGAAATATGGGATGGGCAAGAACAGCAAAGCCAGCAGATCAGAATAATCAACAACTCTTGTTACAGGAATCAATGCATATTGATTATACCAATTGATCGCCCCTTCGGAATAACCGGATTTCCAGAATAGAAAGAGTAAAGCACCAATCCATATGGAATGAATTTTAAGTCTCGGAAAAATATAAGACAGGAGTAAAGGCAGGATGATAATTCCAACAACATCCGAGAGTTTGCCTGTAAGGAAGTTTGCGAATTCATATTTAAAAAAATGATCATTCAGGAACAAAATGAGCAGACAGACTACAAATATATAATTGAGAAGAAGATATTTATTTCTTTGGATTTTCATCAGATATCAGTTAATATTCAAATCCGAATTTACACAAATTACAGAGAAAAATAAAAGCAGATGAAATTTCATCTGCTTTTATTCCTACCGGACAAGGCTGGTGTGTCTCAATTCTTTTTCTTTACAGGATCTTTCCGGGTGTTGAATACAATAATATTACTGGTCTTAAGCCGGTTAACTAACCATGTTTTTAATTTTTCTTCATCTATCTTGGTTTCCGACTGATAAATAAAAGCAGTTTCCAGACTTGTTGAATCCGTAGTAAAATAATTTTGGAGTTTTCCGATAGCCATCTCCTGAACCTCCGGGAAGAGGATCTTTACTTCTTTTACCAATTCAGGATTATCCATTTTATAGAGGTTCAGTTCATTCTTTAATTCATTAACCTGAAGATCCTTTTCTGTAATATTGGTTTTTTGAAGATTGATTTCGCTTAAGATCTCTTTTTTAAGATCGCTGGTGTTTTGTTTAATAACGAGATTGGTGTTTTTTATCCCAAAATCCTGTAATGAAGTATTAAATTTCTTTATTTCCGTACTGTCGAATTTTGTAGATAAAAAAGCAAGTTCAATAGATTTGGGATTGGCATTATAATCCACTTTTTTATAGATTACAGTATATCCTTTTTTTGAAAATTCTTCATTGATGAAGTTCTCTACATTCTGGTTGTATTTTTTTTGGTTTAAAAGGTTATAAGCCAAATAACAACTCGGAACAATCATAATAATGATCAGGATCGAAATGCCATAACGTATTCTTTTTTCAAACGCTTTATTGGTGGTTTCTACAGCCTGATATTTGAGAGATTTTATGATCAGGAAGGTAGAAATACAAATAAAGAAACAGTTGATGGTATACAGGTAAAATGCCCCTGCCACAAAAGACCAGTTTGCAGTTGCAATACCGAATCCTGCAGTACACAATGGAGGCATTAACGCTGTTGCGATGGCCACTCCCGGAATGGGGTTTCCTTTTTCAATTCTTGTGATGGATATCGCTCCCACAATTCCACCGAAAAAAGCAATCAGGACATCATAAATATTAGGCGAAGTCCTAGCCAGCAGTTCAGACTGAATATCTTTGAACGGACTTAAATAAAAATATAAGCTTGAAACTGTTAAGCTGACCACCGTGGCGATCAGCAGATTTTTCATGGATTTCTTTAAAAGACTGAAATTAAACGTAGCCAAAGCAAAACCTGCTCCTACAATAGGTCCCATAAGTGGGGAAATCAACATGGCTCCTATAATTACAGCCGTTGAGTTTACATTTAATCCTACCGACGCAATAAGTATAGCACAGGCCAGAATCCATAAATTGGCTCCCCTGAAGGATACATTATTGGTCACATTTTCAAGAACAATAGCAGGATTTTCTTCTCCGTTATGGAGATTTAAAAAATTGGAAATCGTTTTTCTCATTTTTGTTGTGTGTTATAAGGGTGAAGAATAAAATCTCATTACTTCACTTTTTCGCAAATATAAATGTTTAGGATATAATTCCAAAAAATAAATATGAGTATAAAACACAATCTATGATTTCTTTGTTATGGCCTTCACAGAGCTGTTTTAATCCCCATTAAACATCTTCATTAGTTTTTCTATAGCTTTAGGTTCATGCATCAGCACCGTATTATCCAAAGTAACCCGGGTAATTTCTGAAGCTCTTTTTAGCATTTGGCTTTCATAATGAGATAAAGCATCCTGGACGGTGTCATACTTGTTGCTAGTGAGGCATTCTGCAAGCTCATATGCATCCTGCATCGCCATATTTACTCCCTCTCCGGCATAAGGTGGCATTCTATGGGCAGCATCCCCTAACATGGTCAGGTTAGGAAGTGTTTCCCATTTTTGATCAAGCGGGTAGTGGTACTGAGGACGTACAACAAATGATGAATCCTCACTCATAAACAATTCCTGCCAGATCTCATTCCATGTTCCAAATTCTTTTCTGAACCATTCGAAGATCTGCTCTCGGTTACTAAAATCGATTCCGGATTCTCTGACCCAATTTTCATCGACTTTACATCCTGTATAAAAAGTGAGCGTACCATCTCCTTTGGTGCTGAACAATAATGTTTTTTCTTCATCCAACGCAAAAATTTTACCCCCTTCTACAAGCTTCCAGAGCTTTGGAGCATTAATAGCTGCGTGGTAAATATTTCCCTCAACCATAGTTATTCCTGAATAAACAGGCTGAATATCTGTAATATAAGGTCGTATTCTGGAGTTGGCTCCGTCAGCGGCAATAACGATGTCTGCATCATACGATTTCCCGTTTTTAAAATAAAGCCTCCAGCCATCACCTTGTTTTTCCATAGATAAAAACTGACTATCCCAAACCACGGTTCCCGGAGTAAGTGCTTCCAACAGAATTTTTCTTAATGGAGCCCTATCGATTTCAGGACGGTCTTCACTATGTGAATTCACTGAGTCATGTTCATTGAGATAAACTGTAAGGTCTTTGTCTAAAATTTTTAATTTTCCCGCATCTGGACGGTAGTGAGCGATAAAAGCATCCATTAACCCGGCTCTTTTTAAAGCTTCCAGTCCTGATTCTTCATGCAGATCCAAAGTTGCTCCCTGTACACGGACATCTTTATGCTCATCACGCTCATAAACTTGAACTTCAGCTTTGTTGATCTGCAGGAGATTTGCCAAAGTAAGCCCGCCGGGACCACCACCAATAATGGCTATTTTTTTATTTTGTATTATCATAATCTATTAAATTATGAAGCAAAATTACTTCCCGGGAAGAACAGAAAATTGTATAAATCGGTCGTTTTTATTTTGGCTGAGTTCTTTGGGGAGAAATCCGGAAAGCCTTTTAATCTCTTTTATAAAATGAGATTGGTCACTAAAGTTTTGTTCGGGGAAAAGTTTTCCTTCTTTAATATGTGTAAAAGAGGCTCTGAATCTGAGAATTCCACAATAAGACTTTAAGGAAATACCGTATTGCTGATTAAAATAACGGTTGATCTGCCGTTCACTCCATATCACCTTTTCAGAAAGTTCTTTCACAGAAATATCTCCGTTGGCAGAGTAGATAAGGTCAAACAGCTTCCGTTTCCGCTCATCAATTTTCCGCAGAGAAAGTTCAGATGCTATTTTCTCTGTTGCTTTTTTACAGAACTGATTAAAATCGTTCATATCATCCACTGTGAAACCCCAGAAATTATCAGGCAGGTTTTTAGCATAATCTAAAATATCAGAAACAGTTTCGTGAAGTATATATTCGGTTGCCAGTAAATTAAAACTAATTGCAAAGGTTCTGGATTTTTCAGCAATTACAATTTCCTCAGGATGTGTTCCAATGCCTAAAAGAACAATATGAAAAGGCATTGTGGATGACTGTGACAATATAATATCTATCCTTCCGTCAGGTAAAAGAATAGTTTCTTTTGTTTCTGACGGATTATCCAACATCCAGAAACTTTCTACAAAGTCTTTAAGAGAAGGCTCAGGCAGTTGAGAAGCATAGATAAGATTATTAGTCAGTTCCATAAATTAATACTTCAGGAATATTTAAATTTTCTAATTTATTTTTTTAAAGCCTTTCTGCAAATAAATTAACTTCATTTTTTACGACTTCAATCGCCTTGTCCAATAGAATTCTATCAACTATAAGTATTTTTTCTGCAATAGGTGGAGTAAAAGCCTCACTTATACTACTATCACTAAAATCGAAAATAATTTGATTTTCATTCTGGGTAACAATAGGGGAAGGGTGGTCAATATAAAAATAACTGTCAGAATCTTCTGATAGTAATTCTTCCCAACTCTTTATATCATCCAGTCCACAACAGCATTGAGGAAAATATTTATCTCTAGCATCTATTTTAAGAACATATCCTCCATCCAGAGGAGAAATAAGATGTACTAATCCGCTTTCTTCAGTTTGTTCCACGGCAATTTTTTTTTGATAATTTTTAATAGATCAGCATCAGAAATTTCAGAAATTTTATAAAAGGAAGATCCTTTAAAATAAGGTTTTAATTGTTTTGTATAACCTGCACTTAAATTAATAGAAATATGATAATTTTCCCATTCATCAGCATATTCCAATATGGACCTGATAGAGGGGGTGGGAATATCTTGATCATAATTGGTGATTTCTATAACGGGAATTAGTTCTACTTTCATAATTGGGAATTTTAACTTTATTTAAAATCGTCAAAGGTCTTTTGTTGATTTTCTCCATCTTCAGGAATATAAGTTCTCATTATGGGAAATACACTAGAATCATCTTGACCAGGAAATTTTAAACCAAAGGAGGACCAGCCTGAAGTCCAAAGTAAAATAAGTTCTTCCCAAAAAGGGATGTGTTTATTCTCATCAAAAATATAATCTTCTTCAAATATTGTTTTGACTTGTGGAATGAAACTGATTACATTCTCTTTTTCAGTTTCATCGTAGACTGTTTCATAAATATCTAAGTGATATTTCAATTCATTAAGTAAATAGGTTCTTAAATTCCATCCATAAACAATTATGTCAGAGCCCCATATCGATAAAACAGGGTTGTGCATAAAAGAGCCATCACCAACTACAAACCGATGTCTGTGCATTGGAACTAATTTGGGTGCTTCATTATACCAATCCGTGAATGTTTTTTTTCTTTCCTCTTTTTCTGAGGGGCGCTTTCCCCATGATTTAAGCCAAACCTGATTTTTGCCAATTACATCTTCACAAATTGTACGATAAGGCCACTCTAGCATTTTCTTAATTTCATCATCATCTTGCAGCCAATTATAAAAAAGTGAGTTTTCCTCAATCAATGTTTCTGCATCATCTTCACCATCTTCAGTATATTCAATTTTTTCTTTTTTGTCAATGGTATGTAAAATTCGTAAGAACTCTTTATGTTCGGGAGTAAATTGTATTGAATACTTTTTCTCAACTTCATCAATTTGCTGATCAGTTAATGGTATCCATTTAGCACCATGAATCCATTCTTCACAGCCTGAAGTCTCAAGGTCTTCACTCCATAGAGTCTCGGTATTTTCTTTTACCCAGTATAAAAACTCAATAAGATTTTCTGGAATCATTAGTAGTTAGTTTTTTATTAATATATTACAATTTTGAAATTACTTTATACTTGGTAAGACTTCAATTTTTTATTTAATATTTCTAGTAATTTATTTGTTTTAATATTCAAATTATCAGTTTGTATCATATGTTCGACATTAAAATAGCCCGAAAATACTTTCGATGGTTCTTTTTTTGAATATTTCATAACAATATAAATATGTTCAGTTGTTTTAATTCCACGGTATCTTGTGTCGGATACGAGAAATTTTGAAATTTCTTCAAATTTTACTGAAACAGATTTTCTTAATAGGTTATGAATTATGACCTCCGCATCAGTAATAGTAAGCAATGGTTTTGTTCTTAATAATAACAGTATTGAAAGAATGGATGAAAAAATGAAGATAGTGAACCCAAGGTAAAATAGAATAATTTTACCTAAGCCGTCATTTCCTAACTTTCTATAAAATTGACTAAGTAGTAAACAAAAACCAATTGAAACAATGAGTAGAAATAAGCTTTTAATCTTATTTGAATAAAAATGGATTTCTTTCATTATCACCTTACTTGATATGCTAAATTTGGCTGTTAAATTATAACAACCAAATTTATGAAATCTTATCCTAAAATTTTAATCTAAGCCACCGGCAACCCAAAATAAAAAGTACTTCCTTGGTTGGGTGCACTTTTTACTCCAATTTCACCATGTTGTTTTTCAATAAAGTTTTTCGAAATGGCCAGCCCTAGGCCGGTTCCGTTCTGATGTTCTCCCGGTACCTGAAAGTAGCGGTCGAAAATCTGGCGGTGGTATTTTTCATCAATTCCGCTTCCTGTGTCTGTGATGCTAAATAAGATCATTGCTTCAGACTTCTCCACGAGTATCCGGATGTTTTCATCCTGAAAAGAATGTTTAATGGCGTTACTCAGGAAGTTATTCATCACCCAAACGGTTTTATCAAAATCTGCGGAAACAAGATCTTCTTCACTTGTGAGAAAGTCGGTGCTGATAGAAATATTCTTTTGTTCCGCTAGTTTTTCAACATTTTTAATAGCGGTAGCAACAATTTCTTTCGGTGAGCAGCTTTTGATATTCAGACGGATATTTCCGGTTTCCACCTGCGACAGATTTAAAAGCTCACCTGTAATATCAAGGAGCCTTTGCCCGTCATCGTTGATGCTTTTCAATAATTCTTGTTGTTGATCATTAAGTTCTCCGAATTTCTGATTCCCTAAAAGCTGAACCCCCATTTTTATAGCCGCAATCGGGGTTTTTAACTCATGGGAAATCGTTGCTATAAAATTGGTTTTTGCAAAATCCAGCTCTTTGAAAGGGGTGATATTCCGGAGAAGGATTACCTTTCCGATATATTTTTTTTCCTTTTCGCCTGTTTTGGCAATATTAATGGGAACAATTTCCTGTTCGAAATAGTTCTCCTTATTATCAGAGACAATTTTGATCGGATCTTTTACAGGATGGTCCATATTTTTAAGCAGCTCCCTGATCAGATCATTGTTTACAGCAACTTCATGAGCTGTTTTACCAATAATTTCTTCCTTACGAAGGTTGGTGATTTTTAAAGCTTCATCATTGATCATGTAGATGTAATGATTTTCATCAAGGCCGATGACAGCGTCATGCATATTATTAACCAATGTTTCGATCCGCTTTTTATCCATCAGCTGTGTGGAAAGGGTGCTGCTTTCGTATTCCTGTAATTTCTCTGCCATGATATTGAAAGAGTTGGCCAGATCATTGAATTCTTCACTTCCTTTAAAATGAACCCTTTCATTATAATTTTTATTGGCGATCTGCTTGATGCTGAAGGTCAGTTGGTTGATGGGTTCAGCAATAGTCTGTGGCAAATTAAATAAGAGGATAAAAGCGATAAGAAAACATACGGTTCCTAAACTTACGATCCAGAATGTGGCGCGTTCAGCAGTAACAATAGCAATGTCACTTTTACGCTCAATTCCTTTCATGTTCAGAGACATGATCTTTACTAAATCTTCACGGATAAGCTTTTCTTTTTTGTAATCAGGTTGCTTCAGATAACTGCTGAAGTGGATCTTCAGATTCTGAGTGATTTCTTTTTCGCCGATTTCTGAAAGGTTATGTTCCTGTAGTGCATTATTTTTTTCAAAATCTCTGACGGAAACAACGCTGTCTGTGCTCATTCTGTCCAGGGCAATCAGCATATTTTTAGAATACTCAAGGCTGTTGTAATTGGCTGTAAGGATTTTCTCGGTGTCTGATTTTAGTTTATTGATGTACACAGAACCGATCACTGACAGTAAAACAATCAGTAAAAATAAAAGACCAACGCCTAATGTGAGTTTAGTTTTAAGTTTCATTACTCTTAAGATAAAATGATAATGTCTATCTGTCGTTCGTTCAATCGGTTCATTAAGGTATAAATCCAGCTATATCCCGAAATTCTTTGCCAGAAATGAGAATGTGGTTTTCCAATGCAAACCGTTGTAATATTATGCTGGATCACATAATCCAGAATCCCTTTATGAACGCTGTTTTCCTTTATCCTGATTACTTTAGCCCCCATTTCCTGTGCTAAATTAAAATTATTAATTAAATATCGTTGCTTATTTAGAGCTATTTTTTCCGGATTTTCCGAAGGTTTCTGTACATATAACACTGTCCACGGACTGTTGTAATAACTTGCCAGACGTGCTGTTTTCCGGATAATATTTTTGGCAATTTTCTCATTACTGCTTATGCAGGCGAGGAATTTTATAGGCTTAAAGTTTTCAGTTTTAATTTCCGTTTCTACCTTTCGTTCAACGTGGGTAGCAACTTCTTTTAAGGAAAGTTCCCGGAGCTGAAGAATATGTCCGCTTTGAAAGAAATTGTTCAGTGCTGTCTGAATTTTATCTTTTTTATAGATCTTTCCTTCTTTCAACCGCGTGAGAAGCTCATCAGCCGTTAGATCTATATTCACAACTTCATCAGCAAGGGCTAGAACTTTATCCGGAACACGCTCAGTAACCTCCACACCGGTAATCTTTTTTACCTCTTCATTTAGGCTCTCAATATGCTGGATGTTCATTGCGCTGATCACATTGATCCCATTATCAAGAATTTCAAGGACGTCCTGCCATCTTTTCTTATTTTTTGAACCTTCAACATTTGTATGAGCCAGCTCATCGACAAGAACTACCTCCGGATGCTCATTAATAATAGCCTGAAGATCCATTTCTTCAAGATTTTTACCCTTGTAGAAGACAGATCTTCTTGCTATTTCAGGAATGCCATCAACCAATGCCACGGTTTCTTCCCGACCGTGGGTCTCAATATAACCAATCTTTACATCAATACCATTTCGTAACAGGGCATGAGCTTCCTGAAGCATTCGGAAGGTTTTTCCCACGCCTGCACTCATTCCAATATAGATCTTGAATTTTCCCTTTTTGGATTTTTGAATCAGTTCTAAAAATTGTTTTGCTGAAGACATTGATTTTATTCTTTTTAATTTGATTTTAAACACTTTTTATGTGATTAAATGATATTATTAAAACCAGGCTGCAAGGCTTGCTGTAATGAAAAAATTACCTTGTTGCATTTCATTATTCTTTACAAAGATCGCATCCTTAGAGGTAAAGCCTCTGGCTTCTGTACGGAAGAGGACGTTTTTTAAAATGGCATAATCAACATTCACAGAATACCCAAAGGTTTGAAATCCGTTTGGTGTTTTTGTATTGATAATGACCCCGTTTTTATCATTATAATATTCTAATCTTCCACCTAAGGTCCACTTATTGTCAAGCTGATATTTCATGAGGACATTGGGAGTATACCAGATATTATATTGCTCACTTCCTTTTGATTTCTGTTCCGCACCGATATCAAAACCTATTACGGTAGAAAACTGTTCTGTCACCTGGAAAATCCCATGTAGGTCATGGAAGTATCGCATTCTTTTATCGTCTTTTGGCTTATCATTTCCTATAAATGAACTGCTGTTTAGTGTTATTTTATCATTAGGTTTGAAGGTTAGCTGATGTCCGAAAGAAATGGTTTGATTTCCCTCCGGCTTCGCTATCCTCTGCCATCCGTTCAATATCAATCCGCTTAAAAACCATTTTCCACTATCTGAAGTGTAAGAAATTTTGGCACCGGTTTCAAAATAAGGGGAGTTTTCAGCGGCCAGACTTCTGGTCAGATTGATGTTGTCTTTTCCTATTGCGCTTTCCCATCCGATATGAGAAGGCATTATCCCCGCATCGATCCATAAATTTTTATTTTTTGAAATTTTAATTCCAATATTTGCTTCATTTACATAACGTAAGGCGTTCTGTTCTGCTGCCATATTATCTTGTGCATAAGTTCCCGCCATCAAGGCAAAATTGGCACGGAGATGATCACTTTCGTAAGAAGCTTTTACCAAACCTAAGTTAAGATTTACTTCGTTATGTCTGTTGTAGGAATACAAGAAATTTTGGCGAAGATGATTACTGGGTTCATTGAAATCATAAGTGTAAAACAGTTCTGCATAAGCAGAAAATTTTACTTTAGGACTCAGTTTCATTGAATCTGAAGATTGTGCTTTCGGAAAAAAAAATCCTAATAGTATTCCAACAACAATATATTTTTTCATGTGGTTTTAATAGTTAAATGATATTATTACAATCTGAACATTACAGCGAGTGTAAATCTGCTGTCAGACTTTCTCAGATCCGGTCTCCATGATTCTATAGGAGTATCTATCCATCCATCCGGACTGGTTGTTCCTTCTCTTCCGGCAAAATAGGGGATATTGCTTTTTCTGAAGCCATATTCTAATCTGAAGGTCACAAACTGATTAGGCATGATATCTACTGTTGCTGTTCCCTGAAACATTTTAAGTTTTTCTCCTGATGCAATTGCATCGTTGAAATCATTCTGAGCAACAGGAGAAGGTGAAAATGCTAAATAAGCTCCCGGATTCGAAACCGCATCCGCTCTTAAAGTTAAAGCAATTTTATTATGGTGAAACCAGAGTCTGTTAGCAACAGAAGTACCAATCATATAATTGTCCCTGGCCTTTATACCGCCTCCACTTTGAAACCCGTAATGGTTATTGATACTGAATGCTGCCTGTGATAAGCCTTTGCTTTCTTTATTTTTATAGTATCTGGCTACAATACTGTGGTCGTGGTGAAAACGGCGAACTCCAGGGTTGTTTCTTGTATCTTTTCCGTTAAGATAAAAATTAGCTACCAGCTGTAGATTCTCTGTAGGACGATAATAATTGGAAACCCCTAAACCAAGCCCCGTATTCCAGGAATTGTAAGTTTGCCATCCATTGAGAACCCAGATCTCAGTTTTGAATTTTTTTGAAGGATAAGCCTGAATTCTTGCTCCCTGAAAATAGAAAGGGGTAAAATCGCACACCAAACTTCTCTGGTAGTTCCAGTTTTCTCCCAGTACATAACTTTCCAAACCGATATAGCTCATGAAAATTCCGGCTTCCACATTCAAGCCGTGCATTACATTAAAGTGATAACCTGCTGCTGCTTCACGGATATATTTTAAATTACCTACGCTCGTATTTTTACCGTGATTTACAGTTCCATCAAGATCCTGAACGATAGAGCCCATTTGTCCGTATTGTAACCATAAACGGCCGATTACATTCTTATAATTGGTCTCTAAACCAATACTAGCCATATTAATGGTCACTTCATTAGAACGTCCTATAGCTGAGGAAATAGTGTGTGTGTTATCTTTTGGGCGGTTAAAATCATAATTGTAATAAGCGTCCACATAGGTTACACCTGTAAGTATAGTTTCTCCATCTTTGTCTTTTAGGGTTAAAGGAAAATCGGTTTGACGATTCTGACCGTTGATCCACGTCAGGTCATATCCATCAAAAGGAGTTCTGGATTCCGTTTTTGTGATTAATGAATCTTTGGGTTTGCCAAGAAGGGAATCTTTTTTTATTTCCTGGCCGTTGATTTGGCTCAAAGCAGTAAGTCCTAAGAAACATGCTGCATGAAAAGTTTTTGATTTCATTATAAATATTGATAATAATGTGTTGCAGTAATGGTGGAAAAGGCTTTCCACTATAAAAGGGGGTTAAAAAAATGAATTCTGTAAACGATAGGAATATTTTTATGATATAGAAACTAAATCTTTTCGTAATGGAAACTTTGATATCCGTTTAGTTAGAATTTTAGATTACAGAATTCATTATAAGCTGAGGTTCTCTTTTGATTACTAAATTTTAATGTAAAGGAGATCTGTTTCTATTGTAATTTATCTAAAGCAATGTTAAGCTTCAGTACGTTGACTTTTGAAGGTCCAAAAAGTCCCAATAGGGGTTTTTCAGTATTTGTTTTAACAAGACTTTCAATTCTGGCCTCAGAAAGATTTCTTTCTTTTGCCACTCTTTTTACCTGGTAAAGAGCTCCTGCTTCTGAAATATCAGGATCCAACCCGCTTCCACTGGCGGTAACAAGCTCTACAGGTACTTCTGTATCTTTCATTTCAGGATTCTGCATTTTTAAAGTATCGATTCTCTTTTGAACTGTTTCCAGATACTCTTTATTACCTGGTCCTTTATTGCTTCCGGCGCTCCCCGCTGCATTATAATTAGCTGCGGATGGACGGCTGTGAAAATATTTTGGCGACTTGAACTCCTGTCCGATATTAGCGTAGAACTTCTGGTCCCGATAAGTAATGGTTTCTGCATTTCCCTGTGTAGGAAGTAATTTTGAACCTATCAATACAAAAAGTAAATAAAAGCCAGTACAAACCAGCATGACGAATGTTAATTTTAATGCTGAAATAAAATAAATTTTCATTGTTTTAAATTTTAAAAGAATAAACTGATAAACAGATCAATAAGTTTTATTCCGATGAATGGAACGATTACACCTCCTAAACCATAGATCAAAAGATTTCTTCTGAGCAATGCACTCGCACCAATGGGTTTATAAGCCACACCTTTCAATGCCAATGGAATTAGTGCAGGAATGATAACCGCATTGAAAATGATCGCAGATAATATCGCAGATTCAGGGCTATGAAGATTCATGATATTCAACTTCTGAAGAGCTGGAATAAAAGTGATGAATAATGCAGGGATAATAGCAAAATATTTAGCCACATCGTTCGCAATGCTGAAAGTGGTAAGAGTTCCACGGGTCATCAATAATTGTTTTCCGATCTCTACAATTTCAATCAGCTTCGTAGGGTCATTATCAAGATCTACCATGTTTCCGGCTTCTTTCGCTGCTTGTGTCCCACTGTTCATTGCAACACCTACATCTGCCTGAGCTAAAGCCGGTGCATCATTCGTTCCATCTCCCATCATCGCAACCAGTTTTCCGGACTGCTGTTCTTTTTTGATGTAGTTCATTTTATCCTCAGGTTTAGCTTCAGCGATAAAATCATCAACACCTGCCTTTTCTGCAATAAACTTGGCCGTTAAAGGATTATCTCCGGTTACCATTACGGTTTTTACACCCATTTTTCTTAAACGCTGAAAACGTTCCTGGATTCCTGTTTTAATGATATCCTGTAGTTCAATTACTCCCCATACTTTCTCGTTAACCGACACCACCAACGGAGTTCCTCCGTTTTCAGAAATTTTAGTGGTTGCATCCTGAGTTTCCTGAGGAAAGATATTTCCTGCTTTTTCAGTTAATTTTTTAATCGTATCGTAAGCTCCTTTTCGGATACGTGTATCTTCGAAATCAATCCCTGACGTCCTTGTCTCTGCCGTAAAATCGATATAAGTTGGGCTGGAGACAATCAGGTCCTGAGGCTGTAGTTCACTCAGTTCAATAATTGATTTCCCTTCCGGTGTTTCATCCGCTACAGAACTTAAAGCTGCCGCTTTAATAAACTCATCAAGTCGTATGTTATTGGCAGGATGAAATTGGGTTGCTTTACGGTTCCCAATGGTGATGGTACCTGTTTTATCCAGAAGCAGAACGTCAATATCTCCGGCTGTTTCTACAGCTTTACCACTTTTGGTAATCACATTTGCTCTTAAAGCTCGGTCCATCCCGGCGATACCGATTGCAGAAAGCAAACCTCCAATTGTTGTCGGGATCAAACAAACGAAAAGGGATATAAATGCCGCAATAGTAATTGGGGTTTGCGCATAGTCTGCAAAGGGTTTTAAAGTAAGGGTAACGATTATAAAAGTAAGGGTGAACCCGGCTAAAAGTATGGTTAATGCGATTTCATTAGGTGTTTTTTGTCTGGATGCACCCTCAACAAGGGCAATCATTTTATCAAGAAAAGATTCACCGGGTTTTGTGGTTACTTTCACTTTGATACGGTCTGAAAGTACTTTGGTACCTCCGGTTACAGAGCTTTTATCACCACCTGCTTCACGAATGACCGGGGCACTTTCCCCAGTAATGGCTGACTCATCAATTGTTGCGAGCCCTTCGATGATTTCACCATCCATAGGAATCTGGTCACCAGCTTCACAAAGGAAGATATCTCCTAACTTCATTTCAGCAGACATTTTTAATGTAGTGTCTACCTGAAATCCGGGCTTGTTGTCAACAATTAGTTTAGCAGGAGTTTCTTCACGTGTTTTTCGAAGGGTATCAGCCTGGGCTTTTCCTCTTGCCTCAGCAATGGCTTCAGCAAAGTTGGCAAACAATACGGTGAAGAATAAAATGATAAATACTAAAAAATTATATAAGAAGCTACCCTGTGTTTTATCACCCGTTAAGCTGAATAAGCTTACGATGAGCATAACGACGGTTCCGACTTCTACCAGAAACATCACTGGATTTTTAAACATAATTTTCGGATTCAGCTTTACGAAAGACTGTTTGATAGCCTCATTGACCAAATCTTTTTGAAATAATGTTTGTGATTGATTTTTCATTGTTGAAAAGAATTATATAATTGTTAATCAAGAGGAACCATTAAGGTTGGTTAAAATAATAAGGTGAGGTATGGATAATATTATTCAAGTGAATGTTTCTATGATATCAGACTAGTTTGAATTTCCTTGATTTCAGATCCTTAATGGTACTGTTGATTTTTACTTGGTAGTGTTCACGTTTATTTAGAAAAATACTGGATTTGCTCTGCAATAGGTCCCAGTGTCAATGCAGGGAAGAAAGATAATGCTGCTATCAGAAGTATCACCGCGAGAGTCATAAATCCGAAAGTTGCAGTATCTGTTTTTAAAGTACCGGCACTTTCAGGGATATATTTCTTCTGAGCCAGGTATCCTGCAATTGCGATAGGACCGATAATAGGTATAAACCTTGAAAGCAGCAGTACTATTCCTGTAGAGATATTCCACCATGGAGTATTATCGCCTAATCCTTCAAACCCTGATCCGTTGTTGGCAGATGAAGAAGTGAATTCATATAGCATTTCACTGAAGCCATGGAATCCCGGGTTATTCAGCGTTTTGGCTCCGAACTCAGGGAAATAAGCCGTTAATGCTGTTCCCACAAGAATTAAAAACGGGTGAAATAAAGCCACAATCATCGCAATTTTCATTTCTTTGGCTTCGATTTTTTTACCCAAAAACTCGGGTGTTCTTCCCACCATTAATCCACTAATGAACACAGCCAGAATAATAAAAATGAAATAGTTTAAAATTCCGACACCACAACCTCCGTAAAAACAGTTGATCATCATAGCAAGAAGCTGATTCATTCCTGAAAGAGGCATCATACTGTCGTGCATTGCATTGACTGAGCCTGTAGAAATAACAGTTGTAGCAATACTCCAATATCCCGAAGCAGCACTTCCAAAACGTATTTCTTTGCCCTCCATTGCACCTAGCTGATGATCAGCACCCATCTGTGTGATCAGTGGATTTCCATGGATTTCATTTAAGATGGTAGGAGTGGCCAATGCCAGAAAGCCTATGGTCATTACTGAAAATATCGTCCATGAAAGTCTTTTCTTTTTTAAATAAAATCCCAATGCGAATACTAAAGCGAATGGAATGATCATCTGAGTGACCATTTCTGTCATATTAGTTAAGTAATTAGGATTTTCAAGAGGATGTGCCGAATTGGTTCCAAAGAAGCCTCCACCATTCGTTCCCAAATGCTTGATGGCAATAAAAGCCGCAGCGGGACCCCTGGAGATATCAACTTTTTGTCCTTCCAGAGTAGTGATGTGATCTTTTCCTTCAAAAGTCATCGGACTTCCGTTGGCAGAAAGAATCAGAGCAACAACAATACTTATTGGGATCAGGATTCTGATCATGGATTTAGTAAAAAAATCAAAGAAGTTTCCCAATTCTGTTGTTGTCTTTTCTTTAAATGCTTTGAAAAGTACGGCCATAGCAGCCATTCCGGTTGCAGCAGTTACAAATTGAAGAAACATTAAATACAGCTGGCTTAAATAACTGACACCCGTTTCCCCTGAATAATGCTGAAGGTTACAGTTGACTAAAAATGATATTGCCGTATTAAAAGCAAGATCGGGAGACATATTAGGGTTTCCGTCGGGATTTAAAGGAAGCCAGGATTGATTGAGTAAAATGAAAAATCCAATAATCAACCAAACCAGATTGATACTCAACATGGCAAACATATTTTGCTTCCATGTCATTTGACGGTTAGGGTTAATTCCGGATATTTTATAAATTAATTTTTCAATGGGCTGAAAAACAAGATCCAAAAAAGTTTTTTTATGGCCATAAACATTAGCAATATATTTTCCTAAAAATATTCCTATTACCAATGTGATAACAAACATCGCTATGATGCCTAAAATTTCTGTGTTCATGATAGATTAAAATTTTTCTGGTTTTATAAGAACATAGCAGATATACACGAAGGCCAGTATTGAAAGAAAAAACAAACTCCACATAGCTTTATATTTTATCAAAAAATTCAACGGACTTATACAATAGCCAAAATAAAATGGCGCTCAGGACTAATAAAATTATCAACATCATCTTATCATAATTAAGGTTAAAAGGGTAAACAGTACATAAGACACGATCAGGAAGCTGAACTTCGAATGACGCCGTGTTTTGAATGTTTTTTTTGAAATAGTCATTTTAAAATATTTATTATGTTATCCTTAATGCCAAAAAAGAATCCATTCTTTTGTTTTTTATTTTAATGTTTTGTATTACAGTGTTTTATTGGTATTCTGAAAAGGTGTTGAAAACAAAAAAGCCTATCAAAATGATAGGCTCTTTATTAAAATGATAGGCTCGGTTTTATCGTAATCCGTATTCTTCCAGCTTGCGGTATAATGTGGCAATACCGATTTCCAGAAGTCTTGCAGCCTCGGCTTTGTTTCCTTTAGTATAATGTAAAACTTTTTGTATATGTTCTTTTTCTAGGGAACGGATGCTTAAAGAATCCTTATCACCGGTCACTTTTTCTGAGTAGTGCGGAAGGCTCTCAGCATTCAGAATATTCTCGTTCATTAATATCAAACTTCTTTCTACCGTATTTCGCAATTCGCGGATGTTCCCTTTCCAGTCATTTTTTTCCAGTGTTTTATAGTACTCAGGAGACACCTGTACAGCGTTGAGGTGCAATTTATGAGAGAACATATCAATAAAATTCTTTGCAAGAATTTTTAAGTCTTCTTTCCTTTCACGAAGAGGAGGTAGGCTAATCTCAAAGACATTCAATCTGAAATACAGGTCTTCTCTAAAGTTTCCTTGTTTTATTTCTTCTTCCAGGTTTCTGTTTGTAGCAGCGATCAACCTGAAATCTGACTTCGAAACCTTGGTTTCACCCATTTTAATGAATTCATGGGTTTCAAGAACACGGAGTAATTTAGCTTGAAGCTCTATAGGCATTTCTCCGATTTCATCTAAAAATAAAGTCCCGCCATTAGCTTCTTCTACCAAACCCTTTTTGTCTTTTACCGCTCCCGTAAATGAACCTTGTTTATGGCCAAAAAGTTCGCTTTCAAGAATTTCTTTGCTGAATGCAGAACAGTTGATGGCAACAAAATTATTTTTCTTTCTCTCACTTCCTTCATGGATAGCGTTGGCAAAGACTTCCTTTCCTGTTCCGGTTTCCCCTGTTAAAAGTACTGTAGCATCCGTTAGAGCAACCCTTTCCGCTAATTTTTTAGCCTCCAGGATGGCAGGTGAATGACCGATGATCTGATTAAATCCTTTTTGTGAATCCTTCTTCTGGACAATTTTAGATTTATTATCCCTTACTTTATCCAGTGCTTTATACACCAAAGGAATAATTTTATCATTATCATCCCCTTTTACCAGGTAATCGTAGGCGCCGTTTTTCATTGCCTGAACAGCATCCGTAATATTTCCGAAGGCAGTCATAAGAATAACTTCCTGATGCGGATATTTTGTTTTAATGGATTTTACAAGCTCAACTCCAAATGCATCCGGAAGCCGGACATCGCTTAAAACAACATCAAATTCGTATTGCTCAAGCATCGTCATGGCAGAACGGGCAGTAGACGCTTCTTTAACATTAAAATCTTCCTGAGAAAGAATCATTCCCAAAAGTTTGAGAAGTTTAAGCTCATCATCGATGATCAGAATATTTCCGGACATGGTATAAATTTTAGGTAAAACCTGATGCAAACTTAATCAAACTTACAGATACAAACCGAATGTGAGAGATTTTATTTATTGTAAAATGTACTATTGGATAAAGTACCATATGATCCTGGTGGGTAATAAATAGCCTTTTCAATTCGGCAAATTGGCAATTCAGCAATTCCACTTTTTGAATTGCCATCATAGATGTAATAATTATAAAAGTAATATGCTTTCTTTTAGTATTCCTTACATTTGTAAAGCATTCTATTTTAATGAATGAAAATGAATTTACATATGACGGACAAAAGATACAAGGAAACAATTCATACTGATAAAAACAACTACGAATATATAACCATTACTCACGATGAAAACGGAGTCAGAATCTATACCCTTAAAAACGGATTAAAAGTATTTCTTGCCCAGAATTTTGATTCGCCAAGGATTCAGACCTATATTCCCGTAAGAACCGGAAGTAACAATGATCCTTCTGATAATACAGGGCTTGCCCATTATCTGGAGCATATGATGTTTAAAGGAACCTCAGGAATCGGAACCCAAAACTGGGAAAAAGAAAAGGTTTTGTTAGATCAGATTTCAGAATTGTACGAACAACATAAGGCAGAGGCAGATCCTGAAAAGAAGAAAGAAATCTATAAAAAAATAGATGAGGTATCCCAGGACGCCAGTCAATATGCTATAGCGAATGAATATGATAAAGTGATCTCATCATTGGGAGCAAGCGGAACTAATGCTCATACGTGGTTTGATGAGACGGTTTATAAAAACAACATTCCCAGTAACGAGCTTGAGAAATGGCTGAAAGTTGAAAAAGAGCGATTTTCAGAAATTGTGTTACGCCTTTTTCATACCGAGCTGGAATCAGTATACGAAGAATTTAACCGGGCGCAGGATAATGACTCTAGGTTAGTAAATTATGAACTGATGGATGCTCTTTTTCCTACCCATGCCAATGGCCAACAAACAACTCTGGGAAAAGCCGAACATTTGAAAAATCCTTCCATGAAGGCGATTCACAAATATTTCGATGAATATTATGTTCCTAATAACTATGCCATGGTCATGGTTGGTGATCTTGACTATGAACGTACGATTCAGCTTATAGATCAATATTTCGGAACAATTCCTTATAAAGAATTACCAAAGAAAACTCCGGTGGTAGAACAGCCTCTCCGGGGAATTGTAGAAAGAACTGTAAAAAGTCCTACCACACCGAGGGTTCAGATGGCCTGGAGAACGGATAGCTATGGATCCCGGGAAGCTATGTTGGCAGATATTACTGCAAATATTATGAGTAACAGGGGAGAAGCCGGATTACTGGACCTTAATATTAATCAGACCCAACGGATGTTATGGGCACAGGCATTTTCAGTAGGATTAAAGCAATATGGATATTTTTCAATTGTGGCTGTTCCTAAAGAAACCCAATCTTTGAAAGATGCAAAGGATATGGTTTTGGAGCAGATAGAACTGATCAAAAGAGGAGAATTTCCGGATTGGATGCTTCCTGCCATCATCAATGATTTCAAACTTCAGAGAATGAAGGCTCTTGAAACCGCTGATGGTTTGGCTACCAATCTCTATGATACCTATATAAAAGGAAGAACCTGGGAAGAGGAGCTTAATGAAATGGATGTATATGCTTCATTCACAAAACAGGATGTTATTCATTTTGCCAATGATTTTTTTAAGGACAATTATGTTCTGATAAATAAGGAAAAAGGAGTTAATGACAAGCTGATCAGGGTTGAAAACCCCGGAATTACACCGATTAAAATTAACAGAGATGCTCAATCGGAATTTTTAAAACAGATTTTAGCGGAAAAAACGGAAGATATTCAACCTGAATTTATTGATTATGATAAAGAGATCATAACCGGACAGGTTAAGGATAAGAAACTTAGCTTTGTCAAAAACAAATATAACGATATAGCACAGGTCTATTTCATTTTCCCACTTGGAAGTGATCATGATCGTGATCTGGCAATATCAACGCAGCTGCTACAATATTTGGGAACTGAAGATTATGCTCCTGAAGATCTGAAGAAAGAGTTCTTTAAAATTGGTGTGAGTAATGATTTTAAAACGACCAATGATCAGTTAACGATTTCATTGAGCGGTTTGGAGGAAAACATTGAAAAAGGAATTCGCCTTCTTCAACATTGGATGTATAACGTAAAGCCGGAGCAGGAAATCTACAAACAGTTTGTAGAAACAGTTCTTGAAAACCGTGAAGCGATGAAAAAAGATAAAAACCGGATCATGACAGCTCTAACGAATTACACCAAGTTGGGCGAATTTTCCAGGTTTACAGATGTGATTTCTAAAGAGGAACTTCAAAACAGTGAAGTTAAAATATTTACGGACAGGATGAAAAGAATATTTGCGTTTCCATACCAGATATTCTTTTATGGAAAAAATCTGGAGAATTTCAAAACGTATATTGACAATTATGTTGAGGTTTCAAGCCTTGAAATTCCGGAGCCTAAGAAATATCCAGAGCCTGAAACCGATGGGAAAGTGAATTTCATCAATTATGATATGGTACAGGTTGAAATGAGCAAAATCGGGAGAGGGCACAATATCAATACTGCTAACTTGGGTAAGATTAACGTTTTCAACGAATATTTTGGAAGGGGATTGTCTTCCATTGTATTTCAGGAGATCCGGGAGAGCAAGAGCTTAGCCTATTCAGCATACGTTTCTTATGCTGCAAATTCAGAATCCGGACACCCGGATTATGTAACGACATATATTGGGACACAGCCTGATAAGCTACAGATTGCCGTAGATACGATGTCTGAACTGATGAATGAACTCCCTGAAGTGCCCATCCAATTTGAAAATGCAAAAAGTACAGCTCTGAAACAGATCGCTTCTACGAGAATTACCAGAACGAACATTTTCTTTAATACATTAAGATTAAAGAAAATCGGAATTAGTCATGATTTCAGAGAAGATATGTATGAGGAAATTCAAAAGTTGGATTTTAACGGGATAAAAGAATTTTACCGGACAGAAATAAAACCCTTGCGTTTTAATACAGCTATTCTTGGCAAAAAAGAAAATCTTGATATGGACGCTGTCAATAAAATGGGGAGTTTTAAAGAAGTCAGTTTAAAAGATATTTTTGGACATTAGATATTAATATATATAATATACTAATCATATTAAACCCCGAAGAAATTCGGGGTTTAATATTTCATAATCTTTGATTAAAAATATAAGCTATGCTTTTTTCTGCATTATTGAACACTGCAGTAAAAAATTAATGGGAGCTTAACAATTTTATAATATGTAAGAAATTTTTATTTGTAAATATTGAGTCAAATTTGTCCACCGAAATATTATTGGTATTCTGTATATGGAACTGTTGCTGTATTGTCTTTGAAGATAAAATTATATACAACGCTGGTATCAGAGAAACATTGACTATGAAAAGAAGAAAATTTTTGACAAATATTCCGCTTGCCATTTCAGGGGTACTTCTGGGAGGACCTGCAGCCAGCTTGCTGGCCGAAGCTCCGAAGGATGATATAAGCAAAAAAAAGAAACTGCTGTTTACGGTAGCTCACATTACAGACGTACACTTACCGGCAGATCCTAAAATAATGGAGCGGTTTGTAAAATGTCTTAAAGAAATCAAAAACAGGAAAGTAGATTTCTTCCTTAACACAGGAGACTCCATTATGGCTGTGGACCGGGAAAACTCTACCCGTCAGGAAGTATATGACCAGTGGAATGCCTGGGATAACTGTATGAAGGAAATTGCAGACTATGATATGTATAGTTGCGTCGGAAATCATGACATCTGGTGGGCAGGTGAAAAATCAGATGAAATGCATGGAGTTCCCTATGCGGCCAAAAGGCTTAAAATGCCTAAGCGTTATTACAGTGCTAAAAAAGAGAAATGGCATTTTATAATGTTGGATGGCAATAACTCTAGTATTACCCTTGATCCTGAACAAATGAACTGGCTGAAACAACAATTAGAAAATATTCCGCAGGGAGAATATGCATTAATTATGTCGCATTATCCTATACTTACGGTTACAGGATTCTGGGAAGGAGGGCAGCATAAAGACCATAATGCATTGAAAGACTTGTTTTATAAGCATAAAGATAAAGTGAAAGGCTGTCTTAGTGGTCATCAGCATCTCCTCGACAGAGCATGGTATAATGATGTATATTATTTCTGTAACGGAGCTATGTCAGGATTTTGGTGGGGGGAAGGTGATAAGCGTTCCGCGAAACCTTTCTATTATCAGGAAACACCACCGGGATATGCTATATTAAAATTTTATGATGACGGCTCATTTGAGAATGAATACATAATTCATCATTATTAATATATATATAATGTAAACAGAGACTGGCTTTTTAAGTCAGTCTCTGTTTTTACAGTACTTTATAAACATTCTGAAATCTGGATTGTCTTATTATTTTTAATTTTCGCAATGCCAATTAAAAGTTTTGTCTCCGGTAGTCAATGAGTTATGAATATTATGTTAAAAAAGTTTATCAAAAGCTTGGCCGGTATCATTAAAGTTTATACTTTTGCCCCACTGAAAACGAGAGATAGTAGGTAGCGCAGAAGAGGGTAATTATAAACGAAAGATTTAAAAAAATAAATAATAATTTATTTTGAAAATTGAGAATAGTTTGTATCTTTGCAGTCCCAATTAAGGGAGCGCGGAGTAAAATTGAGATAAGTGTTAGAGATGGATTAAGGTTACAGAAAAAACTTTAAAATTTTCTTCAAAAACATTTGGTCAGTTCAAAAACATTAATTACTTTTGCACTCGCAAATCTAAAGCAAAAACGACAGAAAAAAAGCTTTAGAGAAAAGCGGAAGAAGAGAGATCATTGAAATACAATATAACAACCAAGTAAGGAAAAACTAAAGCGTCAAAACTTTGAGTGAGTCAGACAAACATACAATGGAGAGTTTGATCCTGGCTCAGGATGAACGCTAGCGGGAGGCCTAACACATGCAAGCCGAGCGGTATAGATCTTTCGGGATCTAGAGAGCGGCGCACGGGTGCGGAACACGTGTGCAACCTACCTTTATCAGGGGGATAGCCTTTCGAAAGGAAGATTAATACCCCATAATATATTAGATGGCATCATTTGATATTGAAAACTCCGGTGGATAGAGATGGGCACGCGCAAGATTAGATAGTTGGTGAGGTAACGGCTCACCAAGTCAATGATCTTTAGGGGGCCTGAGAGGGTGATCCCCCACACTGGTACTGAGACACGGACCAGACTCCTACGGGAGGCAGCAGTGAGGAATATTGGACAATGGGTGAGAGCCTGATCCAGCCATCCCGCGTGAAGGATGACGGCCCTATGGGTTGTAAACTTCTTTTGTATAGGGATAAACCTACCCTCGTGAGGGTAGCTGAAGGTACTATACGAATAAGCACCGGCTAACTCCGTGCCAGCAGCCGCGGTAATACGGAGGGTGCAAGCGTTATCCGGATTTATTGGGTTTAAAGGGTCCGTAGGCGGACTCGTAAGTCAGTGGTGAAATCTCATAGCTTAACTATGAAACTGCCATTGATACTGCGGGTCTTGAGTAAGGTAGAGGTAGCTGGAATAAGTAGTGTAGCGGTGAAATGCATAGATATTACTTAGAACACCAATTGCGAAGGCAGGTTACCATGTCTTAACTGACGCTGATGGACGAAAGCGTGGGGAGCGAACAGGATTAGATACCCTGGTAGTCCACGCCGTAAACGATGCTAACTCGTTTTTGGGTTTTCGGATTCAGAGACTAAGCGAAAGTGATAAGTTAGCCACCTGGGGAGTACGAACGCAAGTTTGAAACTCAAAGGAATTGACGGGGGCCCGCACAAGCGGTGGATTATGTGGTTTAATTCGATGATACGCGAGGAACCTTACCAAGGCTTAAATGGGAAATGACAGGCTTAGAAATAGGCTTTTCTTCGGACATTTTTCAAGGTGCTGCATGGTTGTCGTCAGCTCGTGCCGTGAGGTGTTAGGTTAAGTCCTGCAACGAGCGCAACCCCTGTCACTAGTTGCCATCATTCAGTTGGGGACTCTAGTGAGACTGCCTACGCAAGTAGAGAGGAAGGTGGGGATGACGTCAAATCATCACGGCCCTTACGCCTTGGGCCACACACGTAATACAATGGCCAGTACAGAGGGCTGCTACCAGGCGACTGGATGCTAATCTCGAAAGCTGGTCTCAGTTCGGATTGGAGTCTGCAACTCGACTCTATGAAGCTGGAATCGCTAGTAATCGCGCATCAGCCATGGCGCGGTGAATACGTTCCCGGGCCTTGTACACACCGCCCGTCAAGCCATGGAAGTCTGGGGTACCTGAAGTCGGTGACCGTAACAGGAGCTGCCTAGGGTAAAACAGGTAACTAGGGCTAAGTCGTAACAAGGTAGCCGTACCGGAAGGTGCGGCTGGAACATCTCATTTTAGAGCGTTGAAGAACGTTAAACAAAATAAAGGTACTTAAGTGTACCATGTACTTACTTAAAGAGAAGCTTTAGTTTTTTATTTGGTTGATATATAAAAAAATACAACACCCACTAGAAATTAGTAAAGGGAAGAGAGACAAGAGGAAAGATAGAAGAAGAAAGACCATGTAAGTCTGATATCTGGGATCTTGAATCTGCAAGTCTAACAAGACAGTCTCGTAGCTCAGCTGGTTAGAGCGCTACACTGATAATGTAGAGGTCGGCAGTTCGAGCCTGCCCGAGACTACTAATTATAAGACGGGAAGAGATCAGATATAAGACATGAGACATTAAGTCTGAGATCTAGGATCTGATATCTGAAGTCTACTAGAGGGGAATTAGCTCAGCTGGCTAGAGCGCCTGCCTTGCACGCAGGAGGTCAAGGGTTCGACTCCCTTATTCTCCACAGTTTGTATATGTAAAAAAGAAGCATGTAAACCTCATGACGAGAGCCGTCATTGATACATGAATACGTTTTACATTAATACAGAAGAAATAAAGATCATTGACATTAACGGTAAAGACATCACAAAGAGAAAACCGAGCACTTATAAGTGCTTGAGTAACCTAAAAATAGGAAAGAAATCGTTAAGGGCGTATGGCGGATGCCTAGGCTTTCAGAGGCGACGAAGGACGTGGTAAGCTGCGAAAAGCTGCGGGGATTGGCACACACGAATTGATCCGCAGATGTCCGAATGGGGCAACCCAATACATTGAAGATGTATTACCTCGTAAGAGGAGCAAACCCGGAGAACTGAAACATCTAAGTACCCGGAGGAAAAGAAATCGAAGAGATTCCGTAAGTAGTGGCGAGCGAAAGCGGATTAGCCCAAAAGTCTTTATATATTTAGAAGAACGTACTGGAAAGTGCGGCCATAGACGGTGATAGCCCGGTATTCGAAAGGTATATATAGATGATAAATGAGTAGGGCGGGACACGTGAAATCCTGTCTGAATATGGGGGGACCATCCTCCAAGGCTAAATACTCCTGAAAGACCGATAGTGAACAAGTACTGTGAAGGAAAGGTGAAAAGCACTTCGAATAGAAGGGTGAAATAGAACCTGAAACCGTACGCCTACAAGCGGTCGGAGCCCACAAGTTGGGTGACGGCGTGCCTTTTGCATAATGAGCCTACGAGTTAATTTTACTAGCGAGGTTAAGGACTTCAGGTCCGGAGCCGGAGCGAAAGCGAGTCTGAATAGGGCGGATAGTTAGTAGGATTAGACGCGAAACCTTGTGATCTACCCATGGGCAGGTTGAAGCTCTGGTAACACAGAGTGGAGGACCGAACCGGTTGACGTTGAAAAGTCTTCGGATGACCTGTGGGTAGGGGTGAAAGGCCAATCAAACTGGGAGATAGCTCGTACTCCCCGAAATGCATTTAGGTGCAGCGTTGATTATAAGTTTATTAGAGGTAGAGCTACTGATTGGATGCGGGGGTTTCACCGCCTACCAATTCCTGACAAACTCCGAATGCTAATAAATGTTGATCAGCAGTGAGGGCATGGGTGCTAAGGTCCATGTCCGAGAGGGAAAGAACCCAGACCAACAGCTAAGGTCCCCAAATATATGTTAAGTTGAAGCAACGCGGTTGGACTGCATTGACAGCTAGGATGTTGGCTTGGAAGCAGCCATTCATTTAAAGAGTGCGTAACAGCTCACTAGTCGAGCGGTCCGGCATGGATAATAATCGGGCATAAACATATTACCGAAGCTATGGATTTGTACATTGTACATCTGGTAGGGGAGCATTCTGTTTGCGCCGAAGCAGTATCGTGAGGTATTGTGGAGCGGACAGAAAAGAAAATGTAGGCATAAGTAACGATAAAGGGGGCGAGAAACCCCCTCACCGAAAGACTAAGGTTTCCTCAGCCATGCTAATCAGCTGAGGGTTAGTCGGGACCTAACGCGAACCCGAAAGGGGTAGTGGATGGACAATGGGTTAATATTCCCATACTTGCTCACACTAAAAAGGGGACGGAGTGCCGTACCTGCTGGAGACTGACGGAATAGTCAAGGCCTAGCCTTCGGGCGAAGCTGCTGCAGGGAAAGTGCTTCCAAGAAAAGCCGAAGTGAAGCAACCCGTACCAAAACCGACACAGGTAGTCGAGGAGAGAATCCTAAGGTGCTCGAGTGAGTCGTGGCTAAGGAACTAGGCAAAATAGTCTCGTAACTTCGGAAGAAGAGACGCCATCAGCAATGGTGGCCGCAGTGAAGAGGCCCAGGCGACTGTTTATCAAAAACACAGGACTCTGCTAAATCGAAAGATGCTGTATAGGGTCTGACACCTGCCCGGTGCTGGAAGGTTAAGGAAGGGCGTTAGCGTAAGCGAAGCGTTTGACTGAAGCCCCAGTAAACGGCGGCCGTAACTATAACGGTCCTAAGGTAGCGAAATTCCTTGTCGGGTAAGTTCCGACCTGCACGAATGGTGTAACGATCTGGGCACTGTCTCAGCCACGAGCTCGGTGAAATTGTAGTATCGGTGAAGATGCCGATTACCCGCAATGGGACGAAAAGACCCTGTGAACCTTTACTATAACTTCGTATTGACTTTGAGTAAGTAATGTGTAGGATAGGTGGGAGACTATGAAGCAGGCACGCTAGTGTTTGTGGAGTCAACGTTGAAATACCACCCTTTACTTACTTGGAGCCTAACTTCCTTTAGGAAGGACATTGCGTGGTGGGTAGTTTGACTGGGGTGGTCGCCTCCAAAAGAGTAACGGAGGCTTTCAAAGGTACCCTCAGCACGCTTGGTAACCGTGCGTAGAGTGTAATGGCATAAGGGTGCTTGACTGTGAGACCTACAAGTCGATCAGGTGCGAAAGCAGGACATAGTGATCCGGTGGTTCCGTATGGAAGGGCCATCGCTCATAGGATAAAAGGTACTCCGGGGATAACAGGCTAGTCTCCCCCAAGAGCTCACATCGACGGGGAGGTTCGGCACCTCGATGTCGGCTCGTCACATCCTGGGGCTGGAGAAGGTCCCAAGGGTTGGGCTGTTCGCCCATTAAAGTGGCACGCGAGCTGGGTTCAGAACGTCGTGAGACAGTTCGGTCTCTATCTATTGCGGGCGTTAGATGTTTGAGAGGGCTTGATTCTAGTACGAGAGGACCGAATTGAACAAACCTCTGGTGTATCAGTTGTACCGCCAGGTGCACCGCTGAGTAGCTATGTTTGGAAGAGATAAGCACTGAAAGCATATAAGTGCGAAACTCGCCTCAAGATGAGACATCTTTTAAGGGTCGTGGGAGATGACCACGTTGATAGGCTACAGGTGTAAAGTTGGTAACAGCATAGCCGAGTAGTACTAATTACCCGTAGATTTATAGCCTATAGGTTACACTAATTCAAGTCTTATAAGTGCAATACTGGTTTTGCCTTTGTGATGAAATTTACCGATAAAACAGATGTCAGATACAAGACATCAGATAACAGACTTTATAATAGGTCTGAAATCTGAAATCTAGCCTCTGATATCTTATATACCTTCTTTAGGGTGGTTTTAGCGGTGGGGCTCACCTGTTCCCATTCCGAACACAGAAGTTAAGCCCACCAGCGCCGATGGTACTGCGACAAGCGGGAGAGTAGGTCGCCGCCAGTTTTTATTAAAAGTCTCATACATGAATTTGTATGAGACTTTTTTGTTTTATAACTATACCTATACCTATACATATCTATACCTACTACACCATACCATAGGAATAAAAGATCAATGATCACTGATCATTGATGAATTATAAATGATAAAAGATCATTCATCAATTATCAATCATCATTTATTATTTATCATTCATAATTCTTCACTCCTCAATGGTATCTGCTAAATGACTTCTCTACAACTTCTCTGGCATTCTTTTCTACATTCTGATAAGAATAAAAGCCGTAGATGGTATCATAGTTTATTTCTTCAAAACGTTTTTCGATTCTTTTAATTTCATTTAAAGGAAGAGGAATTCTGTTGGGATAGCTTCTCATTGTAGCAAAATGATTCATGGATGGGGAAAGATACATGGTATCCCCAATTAAAAGCGTTCCGTTTTCGCTCATCCATGGTATTTCTATGACAGAACTTCCCTCAAAATGGCCACCAATATTGTGAAGCTTTAATTGATTCCATAGATTAAGCTGATGACCGGTCCAGTATTCTACAAAATCACCTCCATTTACAACCCATTCTTTATCGTTTTGATGAATATAAATTTTAGAATTAAAGGTATCTGCCCACATTTTCATATTGGAATAATAGTGTGGATGAGAGAAAGCAATAGCTTTTAAGCCTCCTTTAGAATTAATAAATGCAATAGCTGCTTCATCAAGAAGGGGAATGCAATCCCATAATATATTTCCGTTTTTAGAAAGTACCAGCAAGGCCCGCTGTCCAATAGAAAACCTCGGATTAACAACCAGTTCGTAAAGGTTATTATTCAGTTTTTTAATTTTTATGCTATGCTTTTCCAGAAGCTTTTCATGGGCAGTCCACGATTGTCCGCTTTGAGGGACTGATTGTCTTTCGTCATTACAAATTAGGCAAAGATTGCCCTGATAGCTTTCTGGATATTGTATACCACATTCCGTACACATTTTAAGATGGTTATCATTCATAAAAAAGTTTTTATTAAAAATACATACTGTTCAGTGATCGGTATGTTATTTTATATAGATTTTACCTATCCTTAAATTGCGCTTAACTGCTCCTGGATAAGGAAAGATTATCTTTTCAATTAAAAACCCTATCTAACTTTAGATAGGGTTTAAAACATCTTATTATGGATAAGAATTATTTGATAACTTTCATTTCGTCAATCAGCCACTTGGAATCGGCAAATTTTTCAATGATGAATAGAATGTACTTGGTGTCAACCATGATGTTTCTGCTAAAACGGGGGTCATAATTAATATCACTCATAGTTCCTTCCCATTGTCTGTCGAAATTTAATCCTACTAGATTTCCGTAAGCATCAAGAGCCGGACTTCCTGAGTTTCCTCCTGTGGTATGATTGGTTGCCGTAAATCCTACAGGAACATCACCTCCCTTATCTTTATAATTTCCAAAATCTTTTTTATTGTAAAGATCGATTAACTTTTTAGGAACATCAAATTCATAATCACCCGGAATGTATTTTTCTATAACTCCTGCCAAATGAGTTTGATAACCATAAGAAACAGCATCTCTCGGATTTGAACCTTTTACTTTACCGTAAGTCACACGAAGTGTGGAGTTGGCATCAGGGAAGAATTTTCTGTCTTTATCGGTCGACATTTGCTGTTGCATGAATTTTTTCTGCAGCGCATCAATTTTTGTCTGGATTGAGGTATACTGAGGATCAGCTGTTTTTGAATAAGTGTCTTTGATATTTGAAAATAATTGATAAACAGGGTCTTTTTTTAATGTTCTTACCAGTTTATCCTGATTAGAAAATGCCTTGTCAATATCTGCACTTAAAGAAGCTCCATTTACAGCTGTTCTGCCGGTAATGATAGAGTTTTTAGAAATCTCTTCGATATTCTGAATGTTCTGTGCTTCGTTTTTAAATTTATCAAATCCCGCTGGTAAAAACTGAGCGTTTGTTTTGTTGGCATACAGAGCAAGGAGCTTTGCAGTTACTTTTGCATCAAGCTCCGGACTGTAATCTTTATAGAAAGAAGTCAGCTTATTTTTAAATGCTGTAATTTCCTTCTCATCCATTCTTCCTGCTTCTACGGATAAGATATAGTTGGAATACATATTAGCTAATGCTAATGTCTCAGCATTTTTAATTAACTCAGAATAATAGGCATTATTTAAAGCATAAGGAGCCTGCTCAGTGTATAGCTTATTCAGCTGGTCTAATGTTGTTTTGATTTCCGGATTTTTAGCTACCAGGGATCCTTCGTACATTACTTTCTTTTCTACAGCATTAGACTTTTTCAGGCCTTCTACTTCTCCAATCCATTTTTTCCAGTAATTTGCCACTGAAGCATATTTAGAAGCATATTTAATACGTGTTGCATTGTCCACACGCATTTTTTCATCCAAAGTCTTTAAAGCGACATCGCGGACTGCAATTTTTGCAGGATCAATCTCATTCATGATTTTTTCAACTGCAATTGATGGAAGATACTCAGTGGTTTTTCCCGGAAAGCCAAATACAAATGTGAAATCATTTTCATTCTTATCCTTGATGGAAACAGGTAGAAAATGTTTAGGTACATAAGGGACATTATCTTTGGAATATTCTGCAGGCTTATTGTTTTTATCTGCATAAATTCTGAACATGGAGAAATCTCCCGTATGCCTTGGCCATACCCAGTTATCCGTATCACTTCCGAATTTCCCTATACTTTGTGGCGGTGCTCCTACCAAACGGATGTCTTTATAAGTTTCTATTGTATAAGCATAGTATTTATTTCCATAATACATAGGCTTTACAGTGATAGACTGATAATTTTCTATTTTTTGAGAATTCTTGTATATCTCAATATTGTTGTTGATTTTTTTTGAAAGATCAGGTTCGGAAAGATGATCCGTACCCTCCAGAATTTGATTGGTTACTTCTTTGATATCTACAATAAAATCTACTTTTAATCCGGGATTAGGAAGCTCGGTGCTCATATTCGTTGCCCAGAATCCATTGGAAAGGAGATCATTTTGTACTGTAGAATGTGCCTGAATTTGTCCGAAGCCACAGTGATGATTGGTTAATAAAAGTCCTTTAGGAGAAATAATTTCTGCTGTACAGCCACCGTTAAATTGAACAACGGCATCCTTAATACTGGCCTTTTGAGGATTGAAGATGTCTTTTGCAGAGATTTTCATTCCCAGGTCTTTCATTTCCTTTTCATTCAGCTCCGTTGGAATCCACATTCCCCCATATTGTTGGGCAAAAGCCATTGCGGCAGGCAAAAGAAATGCAGATAAAAGTATCTTTTTTATCATAATCAAAAATTTTGTCCAATTTACGAAGAAAATTAGGATTATAAGTTACAAGTCATCCTGAAAACGAGGTAGATTCATTGATAATGGCATTTAATAATTTGTATTGAAAAATATAATGGGATGGATTCCGTTATTTAATAACCAGTAACAAACAATATTTATGGAAAACAAAACTTTTTTATCCGGAACTGTACTGGCCATATTACTGGCTTCATGTTCACCCAAAGAAAAACAAAGAGAAATATTTTCTGCCCCGGAAACAGATTCAGCTTCGATCCAAAAACCGTTGGATTCAGTGGCTGGCAACGCTTTGATTGATGGGCATAACTCTCAGAATTCATTGGATTGGAACGGAACTTATGAGGCTGTGGTTCCATGTGCAGATTGCCCGGGGATCAAAACTTCTCTCACATTGAATAAGGATAATACGTTCCATATTACAGAAGAATATATCGACAGAAAATCAAAGAATGAAGATAAAGGAACCTTGGAGTGGGATAAAACGGGCAGTATTGTGACTTTAAAAGGAAAATCCGCTAATTACAAATACAAGGTAGGTGAAAACCATCTTACTCAGCTTGATTTGGATGGAAAGGAGATTACCGGTCCCAATAAAGATCTGTATGTTTTCAATAAAAAATAAAGGCTGCTGCCTTTATTTTTTATTTTAAAATTGATAGGACATAATTTTAGGGTCATTCATCATTTGCTTAATCAAAAGCTCGTGTTGCCGGGTATTCCCCGTAAGTCTCCAGGTCGTAATTAAACTGTCTTTGGAATATTGCTGTCTCATGATAAGAAATTTTAAATGATTATTCCTGAATAATTCCTCACAATGACTGATGTGATCAGAAGCGGAGATAGATATTTTATATTCCCTGATTTTATGATTATTGTCGATAAAATTCTGCAAATAACTTAGCGAGCTCAAGACAAGAAGGACCAATGTAGTGCCCAGCAACGAAAAGTATACATATCCTGAACCCACAGCCATTCCTATTGAAGCAGTTGCCCAGATGGTTGTTGCCGTTGTAATTCCATCGATTTTATTATCTCCTTTGAAAATGACCCCTGCTCCCAAGAAACCTATACCGGTAATAATATTGGCTGCCAGACGATCTGGATTCTGAACTCCTATTTTGATTGATAATATGGTGAAAAGACAAGATCCGAAACATACCAGAATAAACGTGCGGAGTCCTGCAGACTTATTTCTATATTCACGTTCAGCACCGATAAAAAGCCCGAGCATAACTGAAATAAATATCAGTATCAGTTCATTTTGAATGGAATAGTGATCTTGTAGAAAATCCATGGGTGTATAATTAAAACCTTGAATAAAAATACAATAAATTCTTACGTGATCGTTCAAGCATATAAAAAAAGACTGCTTCTTAAGGCAGTCTTTCGTTTATTGATGTAAAGTGATTTAATTTTTTATGAATTTCTGTACCATAACCTGATCTTTTGTAAACAATTTGATCATATAGCTTCCTTTAGCAAGTTCAGAGGTGTTGACAGAATTATTGCTTACGCTTATTGAATTTAAAATCCTTCCTGCTGTATCATAGATTTCTGCCTTTACAATCTTCTCTTTTGACTTAATGAATACAACATCTTTTACCGGATTCGGATAGATACTGAACTGGTCTTTATCATTAGTAATTTCGGATGTTCCTAAGGTATTCTGAACAGAAGTTGTAGCAGTATTCGTAATGATAGGTGCGTTATAATCAAAATAGATCTTGGCAGTATTACTGAAACTATCACCAATATTTAAAGTGGATTTTGTCTTAATTTTAAATGAAACATATCCGTCATTATTCGCATTATCAAAAGGAAGCTGAATGTTTTCAAAAATAAATTCGACTACATTTCCATTGATTCTCGTTACAAAATTATGGCTACCATTCAGTGCAACTAAGCTGGATATATCATATTTTGAAGTATCGATCTCATCCTTTACGACAATGTTTTGAGCATTGGCCGTTCCTGTATTCTCAAATCTCATCAAATAATGAACATAATCTCCGACTTGTGCCTGAGTGATAGAAGAGCCTTCCAGACAGGTTTTATCATTAGGATCAAAAGAGTTGACAACGATTTGGTTTAATGTAAATGTATTATCTGAAGGAGTATCATCTGTAGCTCCGTTGATTTGTGCTGTGTAATGCAGTACATCACCACCGTTTAAAGGAGGAGTCTGTGTAGGAGTATTCAATTTAAAGGTTACTGTAATTTCTTTAGTCTCAAAAGGTAAGATATTGTTGAAATTCCAGGATAAGATTCCAGTTGACTGTGAATTAGGAGCAATCGTGGAGCTTAGATAATTCATTAGATTGTCATTGAAATTATAAGCTAAGGTTCCTGATTGTGCGGAAGTTCCTTTATTTCTGTAAACAATTTTATATTTTGTATCAAATCCAGGTCTTGCTGATTCAATTGGAATAATCATAATTTCCAAATCATTATGTATTCCATTAGCCGTTAAACAAAAGTTTTGTGTAAATGGGCTTGCTTGAGTAGGAAAGGTGGTTATTAAATTTGCTGGCGAGACATTAAAGTAAGTAGGATTTTCGAGTATAGGACTAATAGTGTGAGTTCCAGCTTGTAACGGTATGAAATGGACACCTGCCGAATTTGCAATAAAATTAGCAGTGGAAGACCCACTTGTAACCAAGAAATTTTGAAATGCTTTTCCTGGATCCGAAATATCACAGCCATTATTGTTGGAATCGTATTTTGTGTCTCCATTTATGGTGTAAAAAGTTCCACCAGGAGTAAAAGAACAATAAGAATTAACATTAACATTAGTATAACCATACATATTCAAGTAGGATAAAACAGCATTGGTATGCTGTAAATCACAACATACATATTGTAATTCTGAATTATCATCAATATTGAAATTATATGGAACACCTTGTCCTCCATTTTTAAAATTTAAAATCTTTATATTGTTATCCGAACAATCTAAGTAAGAAAGTAAAGGATTAGAACTCAAATCTAATAGTGTGAGTTGGTTCTCTGAACACTTTACAGTTGTAAGAATAGGAAAACCTGTTAAATCAATACTGTTAAGAGCATTTTCATCAACATCAAAAATTTCGAGCAATGGGGATCCGGTTACTGTCAGGTTTGTAATTTCATTATCAACCAGTGAAATACTTTTTAGTAGTGGGTTGTTAGATATTGTTACATTAGGAACTGTAGTGCTATAATTGGAGGTAATTTCTGTGAGCAATGGGTTATTGGAAACAGATAAAGATTGTATGTCCGGGCCAAAAAGGGAGATTTTTTTTAAATCATTACAGCCACTAATATTTATAGTATTATTTAACCATGAATAACCATAACTTGAAATCGTAACTTCTTCTAAATTATTTATACCGCTTAGATTAATATTACTTAGCAATACTCGTTCTAAATTTAGGACTTTGATATTTGGGCAACCTTGAAAATTTAAATAATTTAAATACTCTGAAATAGACAAATGTGTTAAAGAGGGAATATTTAAAGTAAGTGTCTGGAAATTTCCACCTTGAATATTCAATTTCTTAAGACCGGTACAATTATCTACATTAAGCGCTGAAAGATAATAACCAGCAGCAAATAATTCTGTAAGGGAAGTCATCCCGCTAACATCAAAAGAGGTGAAGTTATTGTTCGGTATAAATTGTACAGAGAGTTTCGTAAGATTTGTGAAACTTTTAATACCTGTAATATCGCCGATTTGCGATCCCACTGTACTCGTTGTTCCATTAATATCAAGAGTTTTTATTAAACTTGCTTCGCTAGCCTGAATTTCGTTGTCGCCGTTAAGATCTATAGCAACAGGATTGTGGTTAACGTCGAGAGCGATATAATTTGTATTATTTGCAGATAATAAATAAGATTTAAAGTTCGGATCTGGAATATTTAAGATTTGTGCTTTAAATATAGGCAGAATACTTACGAAAAGAATGAGGTAAAGTTTTTTCATAAATTTTATTGGTTTATCATTTTTTATGTGAGTTTTTTTAGCATTACTTAATTGCTATTTAATGGTATCTAAAAAATATACTTAATTGAAATTAATTTTTTATGAATTTCTGTACCATAACCTGATCTTTTGTAAACAATCTGATCATATAGCTTCCTTTAGCAAGTTCAGAGGTGTTGACAGAATTATTGCTTACGCTTATTGAATTTAAAATCCTTCCAGCTGTATCATAGATTTCTGCCTTTACAATCTTCTCTTTTGACTTTATGAATACAATATCTTTTACCGGATTCGGATAGATACTGAACTGGTCTTTATCATTAGTAATTTCGGATGTTCCTAAGGTATTCTGAACAGAAGTTGTAGCAGTATTCGTAATGATAGGCGCATTATAATCAAAATAGATCTTGGCTGTATTACTGAAACTATCTCCGATAACCAAATTAGATTTTGTTTTGATTTTAAATGAAACATATCCGTCATTATTCGCATTATCAAAAGGAAGCTGAATGTTTTCAAAAATAAATTCGACTACATTTCCATTGATTCTCGTTACAAAATTATGGCTTCCATTAAGAGGAATCAAACTGGATAAATCGAATTTCGTAAGATCAATTTCGTCTTTTACCACAATATTTTTCGCATTGGCTGTCCCTGTATTTTCAAATCTGATTAGGTAATGAACGTAATCTCCAACTTTTGCTTGTGCAATTGAGGTTCCTTCAAGGCATGTTTTGTCATTGGGATCAAAAGAATTAACTACAGGTTGATTTAAAGTAAATATATTATCTGTTGGTGTATCATCTGTACCTCCATTAATCTGTGCTGTGTAGTGCAATAGATCTCCGCCATTTAAGGGTGGTGTTTGTGTTGGTGTGTTTAATGTAAAGGTTAATGTAACTTCTTTAGTCTCGAAGGGTAAAATATTGGTAAAATTCCAGGATAATATTCCAGTTGACTGAGTGTTTGGAGCAATCGTGGAGTTTAGATAATTCATCAGATTGTCATCAAAATTATAAACTAAAGTTCCCGATTGTGATGTGTTACCTTTATTTTTGAAAAAAACTTTATATTTTGTATCAAAACCTGGTACAGCAGCAGTCACAGGAATAATGATAATTTCTAGATCGTTATGTGTTCCATTGGCGGACATGCAAAAATTTTGAGTAAGGGGACTTGTTTGTGTAGGAAAATTTGCAGTTACATTTGTTGGTGAAATATTAAAATAAGTAGGGTTTTCTAATACAGGTGTAATGGTATAATTGCCGGCTTGAACTGGAATTGAATAATTTCCTGAAGCATTTGCTATCATATTACCGGCATTATAAGGATTTGTTATTGAGAATTTTTGAAACGCTTTTATAGGATCATTGATGTCACAACCATTATTATTGGAATCATATTTCGTGCTTCCCTGTATGGTATAAGAATTTCCTCCGGGAGCAAAAGAACAATATGAGTTTAATACAACATTAGGCTGATTGTAATAATTGACCAGTGCATTTATCGCTCCCAACTCGATATCATCAACGCATATATAACTTAAACTTGGTGTGTTTGAAAAATATGGAGTTGCTCCTTGAGTATAGTTATTTTTTCCGTTCTTAATATTAAAGCTTACGAGATTGGGATTATTAGAAAAATTAAAATTACCAAGCTGTGTAAGTTGTCCCACATCAATTGTAGTAAAAAGATTATAATCAATATATAAATTTGCCACATTAGGAGCCTCCCCAAACGGAATGGTTACAAGCTTATTATGTGAGGCAACAATGTTTGTCAAATTATTATTGTTATTTAAAATTAATGTTGTAATTAAATTATTATTACATTCTAAAGTGACCAGATTTGGGAAATTGGAAATATCTACCGATACTAATTGATTTCCACTACATGAGAGACTTTGTAGATTGGGGGAGTTAGTAATTGAGAAACCAGAAAGTTGATTGTTAGCGATAGATAAAGTCTGCAGACTGTTCAAATTATCAAAAGAAACGTTAGTAAGATTGTTGTTGGCTACATGTATAAGTGTAAGGTTGGATAATCCTGTTATTTGAAGATTAGTCAAAGCATTATTAAAAGCACTTAAAGCCGTAAGATTGGTAAACTGATTGATACCTGTAAGATCAGCAATCATATTACCTGTTTGACCGGGAATAAAAAGTTCTGATACATTCAATGCTTCTGAAACCTGAATTTCACTATCTCCGTTTGTATCAATTACAATTTTTTGGTGGTTATTGTTGTATGCGATCCCGTTTGTTGTGTTTGCTGACAGAAGTTTGGCTTTAAAATTAGCATCTGGAATATTCACAATCTGTGCCTGAAACATAGCAAATATAATCAGAGAAATGATTAAGTAGATTTTTTTCATGTATTACTAGTTAGTAGTTATTTTTTTATTTTAAAAAGCAAAAATAAGCCATCAATAGTATATATCAATGGCTTATTATTTAATTATTGTTAAAATGTCTGTTTTTTTTATTGATTTTCTATCAAATCTAAAAATTGTTGTTCATCAAGGATCTCAATAGTCCCGATATCCTGAGCTTTTTTCAATTTACTGCCGGCTTTTTCGCCCACAACAAGATAATTAAGGTTTTTAGAAACCGCAGAAATATTTTTTCCACCGTGTTTTTCCACCATATCCTCTGCAGATTCTCTTGTGAACAGAGACAGTTTTCCGGTGAACAGGAATGTTTTTCCATCCAGAACATGGGATAAAACTTCGTTGGTACTTTCTCCTTTTTCAAGCTGAACACCGTAGGTTTTTAAGCGTTCAATCATTAAAATATTTTCCGGATTATTGAAGAACGCTTCAATACTATATGCAATTTTACCTCCTATATCTTCCACCTGACACAATTCTTCGGCAGTTGCATTTTTCAGGTCATCAATAGTAGGGAAGTTTTTAACCAGTTTCTTGGCAACTGTTTCTCCTACATGTTTGATACCGATTCCATACAATACTTTCTCAAAAGGAATTTCCTTAGATTTTTCAATTCCTGAGATAATATTTTGTGCCGACTTTTCAGCCATTCTTTCCAGCGGAAGTAATTGTTCTTTGGTTAAAGTGTAAAAGTCTGCCGGATTTTCAATTAATTTTTCCCGGTAGAGTTGTTCAATGGTTTCGCTCCCTAAATTTTCTATGTTTAAAGCCTTTCTTGAAACATAATGAATCATTCTTCCTACTACCTGCGGAGGGCAGTGGAGTTCATTCGGACAGAAATGAATCGCCTGATCTTCCACTTTTATAAGTTCGGTTCCGCATTCAGGACAATGTTTAATGTATTCGATTTCCCTGCTTTTTTCTGTTCTTTTGTCTTTGTTGACACCCACAATTTTGGGTATAATTTCACCTCCTTTTTCTACATAAACAAAATCGTGTTCATGCAGATCCAGCTTTTTAATGATATCTTCATTATGAAGAGATGCCCTCTTAACAGTGGTTCCTGCCAATAGAACAGGTTTCAGATTAGCTACCGGAGTAATGGCTCCTGTTCTTCCGACCTGATAGGATACACTTTGTAATTCCGTTTCTACTTTTTCAGCTTTAAATTTATAGGCCATTGCCCAGCGAGGTGATTTTGCAGTATATCCAAGTTGTCTCTGCTGTTGTAAAGAATTTACTTTTAGTACAATTCCATCAATTTCAAAAGGAAGATTATGTCGTTCTGTATCCCAGAAAGTAATGAAATCTTTTACTTCATCTAAAGTTTTACAAAGTTTTGCCTGTTGGGAAGTTTTGAAACCCCAGGTCTGAGCTTTTTGAAGCAATTCCCAATGCGTTTCTGCCGGAATTTCCTCGGAAATAAACTGATACAATACAGAAGAAAGCCCGCGTTTTCTTACCTCACCACTATCCTGCATTTTCAAACTTCCGCTTGCCGTATTTCGTGGATTCATAAAAGGATCTAATCCTTCTTCCTCTCTTAGTTTATTGATTTTATCGAAATTTTTTCTCGTCAGATATATTTCCCCACGCATGAAAAAACGATACGGAAAATCTCCTTTCAATGTCAAAGGAATATCTGAAATAGTACGTACGTTAGCAGTGATCTCATCTCCCTGGAAACCGTCTCCACGAGTAACTCCCTGTATCAGTTTACCATTTTCATACAAAATAGAAATAGAAGCACCATCATATTTTAATTCTGCAACAAATTCCACGGGGCCGGTAATCGTTTTAATAATTCGCTTTTCCCAGTCTTCAAGATCATCAAAATCATAGGAATTATCCAGGGAATACATTCTGAACTGATGCTGAATAGTAGGAAAGACTTTAGTGATCCCACCTCCAACACGTACACTGGGAGAGTTGGCATCATAAAATTCCGGGTGCTTTGCTTCGAGATCCTGAAGTTCCTTTAATAATTGGTCAAATTCAAAATCTGAAATGGTAGGTTCATCCAGTAAATAATAATTTTCATTATGCTGATGAAGTTCTTTACGAAGCTGTTCTATCTTTTGTTGAATGTTTTCGGACATTGCTATTTTTTCTTTTAAGCAAAAATAGCTAAAACTAATATCATTAAGAAAATAACATAATTAAATAATATGGATACATTAAAAATTTGTAATACATGATAAGTTGTTGATTGCCATTTCTTTATTTTATTTGTTAGTAATAGCTTAACATATCGTTCTAATTTAATTAAAGAAATGTTAAAATTTCCTTAAATAGCAAGCTTGTACAGACCCAATACCTTTGCCCCAGCTAATTTGAAAAGATGAGAAAAGTAAAGATTGTATTGGGATTATTGTTTTTGAGCTTTGGTACAATGGCTTATGCACAGACCACACAGGCATCCATTACCGGAAAAATCACCGGGACTAAAGCCCAGGAAAAAGTAAAGGTAACCATCGTTAATGAGTCTACAGGTTTTAGAACAGAAACTGAAACCAATTCAAAAGGAGAGTATATTTTTAAAGAAATTCCTCTTGGTGGTCCTTATACGGTTATTGTAAACGATGAAAAAAGAGAGGGCTACAATGTCAATTTTGGAGATCAGGTTACCGTAGATGTTAATCTTGGGGATCATGAAAAGGTAATTGAAACCGTAGTTGTAACGGGAAACCTTAAAAATAAGATCGGAAATCTTGGTGCGGCAACAGCTATTTCTGCTAAAAACATGGGAATATTGCCAGTTAATGGAAGAAACTTTACCAATCTTACAGAATTGTCTCCGTTAAGTGGAAAGGGAGGGAATTTATCAGGACAATTAGGATCTTCAACCAACTTTACCATCGATGGAATGACTGCCAAGAATCCAACTTCTGCAGGATCTACAACCAGCCGAAGTGGCGCACCCTATTCCATTTCAATTGAAGCAGTACGTGAATTTAAAATTACGACCAACCAGTATGATGTTACATTGGGAAGAAGTGGAGGAGGTACGGTGAGTGCTGTAACGAAATCAGGAACCAATACCTTTACGGGAAGTGCCTGGGAATATCTGAGAACAGGATGGTTATCCAGCAAATATGATATCAGGGGAAATGAAAGGGTAAACGACTTTTCAACCTCACAGTTCGGGGTATCTTTAGGAGGTCCGATTATTAAAAATAAGTTGCATTTCTTTGCCGCATGGGATCATCAATTGGATTCCAGGCCTTTGATCATTGCAGATGTAAGAACTAAAGATGATGCTTTAAGGTTTAATGTAACCAATGAAACACTTAATCAGGTTTTAAATATTGGGAGAGCTAAATATGGTGTCGGAAATACTCCGCAATTCGGAAGCTTTGATAAAGTAAGGAATTCTGATGCCGGATTCCTACGTTTAGACTGGCAGATCAACCCTAAAAACTTACTAACCTTAAGAAATAACTTTACTTATGATTTTAATAAAAACGGATTGGCAGATAACACAGCCATCAACTTTTTTGAATCATATGGAAATGATAAAAACCTGGATAATAGCTTATTATTAACCTTAAGATCAAATCTGAAGTCAAATCTTACCAATGAATTAAAAGCACAATATTTATATACTTACCAGAACAGCTACCAGAACAATCAGTTGGGGCATGCTGTTCCCAGGGCAATTGTAGAACGTGTACCGTCTACCATTGATGGAAAGGACCTTACAACCAATATCCAGATCGGCGGACACCGTTTCGGACAGGAAAGCTTTAGAAATAATGTATTCCAGATCGTAGACAATTTATACTATAATACAGATAAGATTAAATATACAGCAGGTATCGACCTGATGTACACGAAATCAAAATCTATTTATGGTAGCGAGGTGAACGGAAGATTTCAATTCTTAGGAATTGATAATTTTAATAACCTTACGCCTTACAGGTTTTACAGAGAGGTTCCTTTAATGGATGATCCTTCTGTAAAATCGAACATTTGGAATGTTGGCGTATATGGTCAGATTCAAACAAAAATTGCTAAAGGACTTGACTTAATGGCTGGTTTAAGGCTGGATTATGGTGGATATCCTAAAGCCGAGCTTAATCAAAAGCTATATGATCAAATGGGAATCAGAACCGATAACCGTATTAAATCATTTGTTATTCAACCCAGATTTCAATTTGACTGGAATATCAATGAAGAAAGCAAAGACTTCTTGAAATTTGGTGCAGGAATCTTCTCTTCGGATATCAACAATTATATGGTGATCAACAACCTTGTATTTGACGGAAGACACTTGGCAACGGTAGATGTGACTGGTAAAGATGTTCCTGTCCCGAACTTCACCAGCTATAGGAATGATTACGGAACTGTTCCTACTTTATCACAATATCAGATTCCTACCATTAATTATACAGGTAAAGATGCTAAAATTCCAATCGTTTATAAGGCGAATATCTCCTATACTCACTTCTTTAATGAAAGATTCAGAGCGGGTGTTGCTGCTTATGCTGCCTTAGGAAGAAACAATTATTTCTATTATGACAGAAACATGGTAGCCAATCCTTATTTTACATTAAATAATGAAGGGGGAAGAGGTGTTTTTGTTCCTCTGAATACAGTAAATGCTAATGGAACTGTTGATTGGAAAGCAGGCAGAATTAATAATAATTTCGGAAGGGTACTTGAACTTGTAAGCGACGGGAAAGTAAATCAGTTTTCGTTTGTATTTGATACAAGTTACCGTTATTACAAAGATGGAGAAATTACAGCAAGCTACACATGGTCTGATATCAAGGATAATACCTCATATAATGGGAATGTTGCCAATTCTGCAACTTTATCCACAATGGTTGAAAGTGACCCGAGAAATCTGAGAATGACCTATTCCGATAATCAGTTCCGTAATAAGGTGGTATTGTATGGGAATTCACCTACCTTTTTTGGATTTACCGTAGGTATACGATATTCAGGGATAGGAGGAACCAGATTCTCAGTGACTTCCGGAGGAAATACGAACGGAGATTTTGTTGATACGAACGATCTGGCATACATATTCCCGAATCTTACACAGACTTTAATTGATAACCCTGAAGTAGGTAAAGCATTGAAAAACTATATCAGCGATTACAATAACAAAATTGCTGAACGTAATGGAGGTAAGAACGGTTTCTATGGAGTATGGGATATCCGTATTGCTAAGAAGATCAAGTTTGAAAAAATTGGTGGATTTGAACTTTCAGTTGATATTTTTAATGTTGCCAATCTTCTTAATAAAGAGTGGGGAGTCAATAAATCCTATGGAAATACAGCATTGTATAGAATTACAGGATTTGATGCAGCAACACAACAATATCAATATAAACTGAATACCAGTGGATTAGAACCTTTATCAGGTAATCCTTACCAGATTCAGTTAGGAGCGAAATATACTTTCTAAAATTTTAATACTACCTTTATGTCAAAGTCCCGGACTTTGACATTTTTAATTATCTGATTATATTATGAAAAATTTTATCTTAGGGTTAGCAGTTTTAAGTACAGTTGCAATGAAGGCACAAACCCAGATTATCGCACACAGAGGTTATTGGCAAACACAACCTCCAACCACCGAAAATTCATTAAAATCGTTGGAGAATGCCCAAAAGCTTAAGATTTATGGAGCTGAATTCGATGTGAGAATGACAAAGGATGGAGTCCTGGTCGTTAACCATGATGAGCACCATGGAAAAATGGAAATTTCCGAAACAGACTTCAAAGAGTTAGAAAAAGTGAAGCTTTCAAACGGTGAAAACTTCCCGACCCTTAAAGATTATCTGAAACAGGGAAAGAAAGATAAGTCTCTTAGACTGATTGTTGAAATTAAGCCCGATAAGACAAAAGAAAAAGAAGATGAGCTGGTTCAAAAAACAATCAAAACAATAAAGGACCTGAAACTGGAATCTCAGAGTGAATTTATTTCTTTCAGCCTGAATATTTGTAAAGAAATTAAAAAGGCAGAACCGAAATTTAAAGTTCAATACCTTAATGGAGAATTGTCTCCGGAACAGATTAAAAATGAAGGTCTGGACGGGATGGACTATCATTACAGTGTTTTCGACAAAAATCCGACATGGATTTCCGAAGCTAAAGAATTGGGTTTAATTACCAATTCATGGACTGTGAATGATATTGCGGTTTATGAGAAATTAAAAAGCCAGGGAATCGGTTTTATTACAACAAATATTCCTGATCAGTTAAAAGGTAAATAGACCTTAAAAGTTTATTTAAACGTAGATATTTTTTAGCAGCTTGCCCATGGCAAGCTGCTTTTTTTATAATATACATTCAGATGAGAACGGTTCTGGTGATCAAGTATTTGATTACTAGATTTTTATTGTGATGTGAAAGTAATGTATCATAAAAAGACAATAAAGATAATGAAATAAGCTATGCATATCACATTAAATAATATTCATCATTTTAATGTGCTGTTAACCAGAAAAGTACAAACCCTTGTTGATAATAAGTTCATATTGTGTTTAATATTTTTTTAATAAATGTTAAAATAGTATTAAAATCATCTTCACCAGTAGCTTTTACTTTTGCGCAAACAAAAAGATATGCGTAAACAGAAACAGAAACTATTGTTTTTATCATTTTTGGGATTAGTTAGTTCCAGCCTGACAGCCCAACAGAAAGCCAGGAAAGATACCATTAAAAATATTGATGAAGTGGTCGTTACTGCTTTAGGTATTAAAAGACACGATAAATCTTTAGGATATGTTGCTGAAACCATCAAATCTGAAGAGCTGTTAAAAACCCAGAATAATAACTGGGCTCAGGCTCTTGAAGGTAAAGTTGCCGGTTTGAAGATCCAAACAGCGGGAGCGGGGCCTTTAGGAAGCTCACTCATCAAACTTAGAGGTGATATCTCGATGAATATGGATCAGAATAATGCACTTATCGTAGTGGATGGTGTTCCATTAAGCAATTCAACCACAGGTACCGGATTTTCAGCCTATGGAGCAGGAGCAAAAGCTGATTTACCTATTGATTACGGGAATGGAATCAACAGCATCAACCCTGATGACATTGAAACAATAACAGTTTTAAAAGGATCTACCGCAGCAGCTTTATACGGATCACGAGGTGCGGGAGGTGCAGTAATGATCACAACTAAATCCGGAAAAACCAAAAAGGGAAAGATACAGGTTACCTTAAATTCCTATTCAAGCTATGATACAGTGCTAAAATGGCCGGACTATCAATATGAGTATGGTCAGGGGACTATGCAAAAGGATTCGAAAGGGAATTATTTCTATTCGTATGGGGCTTCACCGGATGGAGTAAATACCGGTGGTACTAGTAGTGCATTCGGGCCGAAATTTGCAGGCCAATATTATTTTCAATATGATCCCACATTGGAAGGTCAGAGTGCGGAACGAGAATTATGGAGACCTTACAAAGACAATATCAAAGGCTTCTGGCAAACAGGTAGCACATTTTCAAACAATATTGCTGTAGAGGCATCCAATGAAAATACCTCTTTCAGGTCCTCATTAACCTATCTTAAAAATGAGTGGATGATGCCTAATACGGGTTTCGACAGATTTAATGCAGCGATTTCTTTTGACCATAAGATCAATGAAAAATTAAAAATAGGAGTTAAATTCAACTATAATAAAATGACAAGTGATAACCTGCCTGCGACAGGTTACAGCAATCAATCGATTTCCTACTTCATGATTTTCCAGAACCCGAATGTAGATCTTGCCTGGTATCGGCCAATATGGAAAAAAGATAAATACCAGGTGGATCAGATCCATCCCTTCAGTTCCTATATTGATAATCCATACATGATCGCCTACGAAATGTTAAACGGGGTGGATAAGAATTTTATCACAGGAAACATAAACCTTAACTATAAATTGGCCAAAAACTTTGAGGTCATGTTCAGATCCGGTATGGAGCTCACCAATGAAGAACGTACTCAGCAAAGGCCATGGAGTTCTGCCAACTATCTTCAGGGAATGTACAGGGAGCAGCATATTAAACAGATGGATCTTAATAACGATTTATTATTTACTTATAAAAATACATTTAAAGATTTTGATTTCAGTGCATCAGTAGGAGGAAATATCCGTTATTCCGAATACACGATGTATGATTATCTCGCCGACGGTCTTTTGAAGCCGGGAGTTTATACACTGCCCAATGGCATTGCCAACATTACAAAATTTGCAACTCCAAACGATAAGCAGGTCAATAGTGCCTATGGTTTGGTGACTTTGGGGTATCAGAATAAGATCTTCCTTGACCTTACGGCAAGAAATGATTGGAGCAGCACACTTCCTAAAAACAACAGATCCTATTTTTATCCTTCAGCAGGGCTTTCTTTTATTCTTTCAGACATATTCAAACTTAGCTCAAACCAGTTCAATTACTGGAAATTAAGGGCTTCCTGGTCAAAGGTTGGAAATGACACAAGCCCTTATAAACTTATAAAATATTATAACAACAGTGTGTTCTCCGGATCAGTAGAGGCTCCCTCTTTATTTCCTAATCCTAACCTGAGACCTGAGATGCTTACCAATATTGAAGCCGGAATGGATTTCAGTATAATTAAAAACAGGATCAGCTATTCCATTACCGCATACCAGAACAATTCTAAGGACCAGATCGTTGATATCCCGGCTCTGTATGAAACAGGATATAGTAAAAGAACCATCAACGCAGGGGAGATACGAAACAGGGGATTGGAAATGACTTTAAATACCTTTCCCGTTAAAAATAAAAATTTCTCGTGGAGTGTAAATGCGAACTGGTCAATGAACAGAAATAAGATCCTTTCACTTCCGGATGAATTTCAAGGACAGCCTTATACTTTAGGCAGTGTAGGTGGAGTGGTGTATTATAATGCAGTAGTTGGTGGATCATTGGGAGATATGTATGGCTATGGACTGATGTATTCACCTGACGGACAGGTTTTATATGGAAGTGACGGCTTAACAGCGAAGCCAACTGAGATGAAAAAGATAGGAAATGCATATCCGAAATGGAGGGCCGGTCTTCAAAACGAGTTCAGATACAAGAATTTTACCGTCAGCTTTTCTTTTGACGGACAATACAAAGGAATGGCCTATTCCCAGTCGCATCACAAAATGACTGAACAGGGCAAATTAACGCATACCCTGATCGGAAGAGATAATCCGAATGGTCTGATCGTAGGAGAAGGAGTGGTACAAAATCCTGACGGATCTTACTCACCAAACACCAAAGGTGTCGCCGTTTCGGCTTATTACGCTGATTATTACAGAAGAGCCAATGTAGAAACCAACTCATTTGATACCTCTTTTGTCAAATTAAGGGATGCAAGAATATCTTATACTTTTCCTAAAAGTGTAACGGAGCAGCTTAAACTGACCGATCTTACAATAGCATTATTTGGAAGAAATCTTTGGATGTGGACAAAGTTCCCGTTATTCGATCCTGAAGCTGCAACTCTTAATGACAGCCAGATTACACCGGGAGTGGAAATGGGACAGCTGCCTACGGCCAGAACAGTGGGAATTCAGCTTAATGTTAAATTTTAAAATTGAAAATCATGAAAAAATTATTACTCAACATATTATTAATTTCAGGAATAGTTCTTATCCCTGTTTCCTGCAGCAGAAGTCTTGATGAAGTAAATATTGACGAAAGCAGGATAAGTGATCCGGTAGCGGCTAAATTACTTGTTCCTATTCAATATAACATGGCTTCCGTTAATTACATGCGAGCCAATGATTTTACGTTTGACATTATGCAGGTGTCACTTGATTTTCCGAATGAAGGAAATTCGTTGAGCCGGTATTATATTACCGAAAATACAGGAGCCGGATTCTGGAATAACTCATATAAATGGCTGAAACAGGTAAAAGACCTGAAAGAGGCAGCAATAGTAGAAAAAGACCAGAATTATCAGGCTATTGCTATGGTATTAAATGCCTGGATTTATTCCAATCTTACAGATACCTATGGTGATATTCCCTTTACTGAAGCTTCAAGATTAGACGATGGGATATCACAGCCTAAATTTGATAAACAAAAAGACATTTATATTCGATTGCTGGATGATCTGAAAGCAGCCAATGCACTTTTTATTACCAATAAGCCACTTACAGGGAATGATCTTTTCTATAAGGCAGAATCGGATGCCAATGGGATTATAAACTGGAAGAAGTTTTGTAATTCTTTGTCGTTGAGGTTGCTGACAAGAATCCTGAAGAAAAACGGAGAAGTAAATGTTCATCAGCGAATTCAGGAGATTGTAAATGATCCTGCCACATATCCTCTCTTTCAAAATAACAATGAGACAGCAAAGCTCAATATTACAGGAGTATCACCACTTCTTCCTCCTATTGCAAGGCCTCAGGATTTTACTACAGGAAGAGCGGCTTCGGAATTTTTTGTAGAAGCTCTGAAAGCGAATAACGATCCACGTCTGGCTATGTTTTTCGGCCAGGCTAAAGATATTGCCAGCCAGCAGAATATAGGGTATAAAGGTGCTCCATCAGGTTATGCTTATGGAACGATATTCAGTTATCAACCGTCCAATATGAATCAGAATCTAGCAAAAGCTCCGCTGAATATTCTCATTTATCCTTATGCAGAACTGCAGTTCATCCTTTCGGAATTAGCAAACAAAGGAATCATTCAGGGAAATGCCCAGACCTTTTATGAAAATGGGGTAAAGGCTGCAATAGAACAATGGGGAGCTGTTGTACCTGCAAATTATTTTGCGAATCCGAATGTCGCTTATAATGGAAATATCGACAGGATTATGCTTCAGAAATATATTGCATTGTTCTTTGTAGATCAGCAACAATGGTTTGAAAAGAGAAGAACCGGTTTTCCTGTACTTCCCAATAATGGAGGTCTCCTTAACAATGGGAATCTGCCCCAAAGGTTGATGTATCCACCTAATCCAAAAGTTTTAAATACAGCAAACTATCAGGCTGCTGTTCAGCAGATGGGAGGAGATAATATCAATATTAAAACCTGGTGGAATAACTAATAAAAACCTGAAGTAATACATCTTAATAAAAATAAATCATCCTATGAATATTAAATTATTAATGCCATGCCTTCTGATTTCAGCAATGGCATGGTCACAAACTTCCGTATCCGGCTATGTGTACGAAGACATGAATAAAAATCAAAAAAAAGAAAGCCGTGAGAAAGGAATCGAAGGAGTTGCGGTATCTAACGGTGCCCAGGTTGTTTTAACAGATAAAAATGGAAGATATAGCTTACCGGTTAGTGAAAATCAAACCATTTTTGTGATCAAACCATCGGGTTATATGACACCTGTTAACAGTAATAATTTACCTCAATATTACTATCATTACAAACCAAAAGGATCTCCTTCGGATTTTAAATACAAAGGAACGCTGCCGACAGGAGAGTTACCAAAAGAGCTCAACTTTGCATTGTACAGACAAAAGGAGGATAAAAACTTTGATATCCTGGTTTTTGGAGATCCTCAGCCTTATACGGAGAAAGAACTGGATTATTTCAAAAGAGGAATTGTAAATGAAGTAAAGAACACAAAAAAGAATGCGGTTCTGGGAATCAGTCTTGGAGATCTTGTAGGAGATAATCTGAGCCTTCAGAAACCGTATGCTGATGTCATGAAAGAGATTGGTTTACCATGGTACAATGTAATGGGAAATCATGACATGAATTATGATGCAAAGGAAGATCAGTTTTCAGACGAAACTTTTGAAGCTAATTTTGGACCTGCCAATTATTCTTTTAATTACGGGAATGTACATTTTATTATTTTAGACGATATTCTTTATCCGGATCCGAGAGACGGAAAAGGATATTGGGGAGGATTCCGAAATGATCAGCTGCAATTCATTGAAAATGACCTGAAGCTGGTGGATAAAAACAAACTGATTGTGATCTCTTTCCACATTCCGTTGGAACATACTAATGAAGATAATTTCAGAAATGCGGACCGTCAGAAATTGTTTGATTTTTTAAGCCCTTTTCCTAACGCGCTTCTTTTATCAGCACATACTCATATCCAACAGCAGATCTTTTATGGCAAAAAAGCAGGTTGGAATGGAGCTAAAGACCTTCATGAATATAATGTAGGAACAACTTGTGGTGACTGGTATTCCGGAACTCCTGATGAAATGGGATTGCCTACTTCTACGATGAGAGACGGAACAGCCAAAGGATATTCATTCATAAGTTTTGCGGATAACCAGTATAAAGTTAAATACAAAACAGCTGGTAAACCTGATGACTATCAGATAAAGTTGTATGTTCCGAAGGTCATTCCTTATCCATCAAAAACATCAGCTAAAATTCTTGCCAACTTCTTTATGGGGAGTAAAAAAGATAAAGTGGAGTACAGGATAGATAATGCGGAATGGAAAGATATGGAGTATGACGAAACGATCGATCCTAATTTTGCTTTGTCCGTATTCAAATGGGATACCACACAGAATCTTTTCCCGGGAAGAAGACCCTCAAATCCTGAAATGGCAAAACACATATGGATCGGTGGATTTACTAATAAATTAGCACTAGGGAAGCACAAGGTGGAAGTGAGAGCTATGGATATGTATGGAAACCAGTTTTCAGCTTCTGAAGAATTCGAAGTGAAAGAACCCGTGCTTATTCCTTAATTTATTCTTTTTTTACTATACTTTCTGAGAACCGGCTTCTGTAAGCCGGTTTTATTTTAAAGAATATCGTGGAAAAACATTCACATGATTCATCTTTAAACAAAATATGCTTTCGTAAATTTGTATGACGAAAAAGTATTATTATGAACATAAAAGGAAAAAATGCCATTGTAACAGGTGGTGGAAGAGGCTTAGGAAAAGCAGTTGCTTTGGCTTTGGCGAATGAAGGAGTAAATGTTGCCATTACAGGCAGAAATGAAGCCAACTTAAAAGCGACTGTTGAAGAAATTAAAAATATTGGGGTCAATGCGGCGTATGCTATTTTCAGTGTTGATGACGAATCAGCAGTAAAAGCCGGTATCGAATCTTTAGTAAAAGAACTTGGAGGTGTAGATATTTTAATCAATAACGCTGGGATCGGAGATTTTGGAACGATCGAAGAAATGCCTTCTGAAACCTGGGAACAGGTTATTAAAACCAATCTTTTTGGGGTGTATTATGCGGCAAAAGCAGTATATCCGTTTCTGAAAGAAAAAGGAGAAGGAGATATCGTAAACGTTGCTTCCACGGCCGGTTTAAAAGGAGGAGGAAATATGTCAGCTTACGCAGCTTCAAAAGCTGCCGTTATTTCTCTTTCACAATCCATGATGGCAGAATGGAGAAAGCAGAATATCCGTGTCGTAACCTTAACGCCAAGTACTATTGCTTCCGATATGAGCATTCAGGGAGGATTAACAGATGGAAACCCTGAAACAGTTCTTCAGCCGGAAGATTTCGCAGAATGGGTAAGAGATATCCTGAAAATGAACAGAAGAGCATTAATTGCAAACGGTTCTATTTTTTCTACAAATCCATAAGAAAAGATCTTTAGCAATACAGATAGATGAGCTATTTGCTGAATGATTTATTTTATATGAATACAGGCGGGTTTTAACCCGCTTTTCTTTATTTTTGTACCAAATTGATCACATGCAAAATTATTTAGAATTCAACTTCAGAATTTCTCCGCTTCAACCATGGAATGAAATATTAATGGCAGAACTTATCGAAATAGGCTTTGACAGTTTTACGGAAGAATTGGAAGGAATTCTGGGTTATATCCAGAAAGATTTATTTAATGAAAATGAATTGAAGGCACTGCCTCTTTTTGAAAATGAAAATGTAACAATTGAATATACTTTCCAGGAAATGCCAAACATCAACTGGAATGAGGAATGGGAGAAAAATTTCTCACCCATTAATATTGATGATAAAGTCTTGATCAGAGCTGAATTTCATGATTCCGTACCCGGAATGCATGAAATCATTATCCAGCCTAAAATGTCTTTCGGAACCGGACATCATCCTACGACCCATCTCATGATCCAGCAAATGATGGATATTGACTTTCATGGTAAAAAGGTTTTGGATATGGGCTGCGGAACTTCAGTATTGGCCATTTATGCAAAGCAACAGGGAGCTGATGATGTGAAAGCTATTGATATTGATGAATGGTCTGTTGAAAATTCTAAAGAAAATGCTGAAAGAAATAATGTTATCCTTGATATTGAGCAGGGAACCGCAGAGAATCTGGGAAAAGAGCATTATGATGTTATCTTGGCGAATATCAACCGTAACATTTTGATTTCAGATATTCCTACTTATGTTTCTGTTTTAAATAACGGGGGTAAATTATTGCTGTCAGGATTGTGCTTCTTCGATGTAGATGATATTCTTGAAGTATGTAAGGCAAATAACCTTGAGTTAAAAAAACAGCTGCAGAGAGAAGAGTGGGTAAGCTTATTGCTTGAAAAATAAGAATATAAAATTATTGTATGAAATCTCTTTTCATTGTTTTATTTTTGGGTCTTCTGCAGTTCTTTTCAGCACAGGAGGAGGAATACCCTTACGGGGTTTTTAATTTTCAGGAAAATAAAACACAAAAAATATTTACCGATTGGACGAGGGTAAGGCAGGAGCCTAAAGTAGATGCACAAATTCTCGACTCTTTGCAAACCAATCAGCAGATTCTTATTGTTAAGAAAGAAGAAGTAGTTTTAAAATTAGGAGAAAGGTCTTCCAACTGGTATAAAATATCCTATCAGAAGGGAGAACAGGTTGCTGAAGGGTACATCTGGGGCGGAAATCTTTGTGTAGGATACAGAAATAAAAACGGATATGATTTTCTTTTTGGTCTTTCAAAAACTGAAAACAGAAAGGATAAAAGATCAGGGGAAAATTTTAAACAAAATATAGCCAGTATTAAAGTGCTTGAAGGTAATACCCTGGTAGATGAGGTTTTCTTTAATACAGGACGTGGGGAAGAATTGAGCTATGGAACTTTTACCGTAGAAAGCAACCATAAACTGCAAAATGTGGAGCTTACCCTAAAAGCTGTGGTTTCCGGGGAAGCGTGTGGTATTGCCAGCTACGACCAATATGTATTGTTTAAAGATAAAAAGTTAATTGCATTGCCGCAGCTGATGAATGTTGGAGATGCCGATGTTTATTATCACAGTGAAAATTTTATATTTCCCAATGATAAAGGAGGATCTCCTAATACCATTATCTTCAAAATGGAGGAAATGGAAAAGGATGAAAAAGACAGGGAAAAGAAAAAATATTCCTCAAAAACCTATCTCTGGAATGGAACTTCTTACCAACTAAAATAATAATCCCGCTGTAAAACAGCGGGATTTTTTGTTATTTATCAGGTATAGATAAAACTGTAAAAAAGACTTTCTTATTTTAAGGAGTAGTTTTTACTGCATTATACATCATTGAGTCTTTCTGTTGGTCAGTATAATCATATTTGTAGTGATAAAATGAAGATTCCCAATCACCATAACCAACATTAGGAATGATAATGAATTTTTTTCCGAAATCCTTTGCTGAATTCTTTACTGCAGCAGACCTTTCTGTTTCTGATTTTTTGTCGAATATGCCGGAGAAGTCAGAAAGATTATCTCCCAACAATAAAACAATATTATAATCTTTAGCAATATCAGCTCTTCGGTTTTCTTTACTGCTTTCCTTTGCACGGAGGATAAGGTTGGTATCATTTTGAAGCGGGAAATTGTATTTCTTCAAGTTTTTTACTGTTCCTGCACGTTCCTGCTCCAGACGATTGGTTACATAAAATACCTGAACACCCTTGCCAGCGGCATATTGGTAAAATTCCTGAGAGCCCGTAAGCGGTTTTGCAATTCCCTTAGCGGTCCATTCCTCCCAGGTGGCCTGGTCATAACCCTTTCCCATCTTAGAACGTTCAACGGCATAATAAGAATTATCTAAAAAAGTCTCATCAATATCTGAAACAATAGCTAAAGGTTTTTCTGATTTTTGTAGTAAAGCTTCATCCAAACGGAGCCTGGCTATATTATATGCCTGGAGACAAAGTGCTTCGTATTCTGCTGCCCGTTGCTGATAAAACGCAGCGTATATTTTTCCGTCACGCCCAAGATTCTGAGAAGGACCGTCCTGGACAGAAACGTTTGAAACCGGAGCTGCTGTTTTGCAAGATAATACCAAAACAAACAAACAGTTTGCGATAATGAATTTAAAATTTTTCATTGAATTAATATAGAGAAAACAAATTTAGGGCTATTTGGTTTTTGCTGCAATTAAATGGATAGATTGCCGGATAAATATTTGTCTCTTTGAAAATTTAAGAAAGTTAAGTAGTATATAATCAGTGTTTTTATGACATAAAAATATGGTGAATATGGAGCACAAAAAAACTCAGGATTCGAACCTTTGACCGTCCCGATTGAAATCGGGATGCTCTATCCTGTCTGATAAATTAATTGAAGTTATAGGACATAAAAAAACTCACAATAAAAATTGTGAGTTTAAAAGTGAGCGCGAAAGGATTCGAACCTTTGACCGTCTGCTTAGAAGGCAGATGCTCTATCCAGCTGAGCTACGCACCCTTGAAAAAGTCGGGGCGGCAGGATTCGAACCTGCGACCTCCTGGTCCCAAACCAGGCGCGATGACCGGACTACGCTACGCCCCGATTAAAGGTCATCTGAAACGAATTTTACGTCGTTTTTTGTGGGTGCAAATATATAGAGTTTTTTTGAATTATAAAAATAAAAATCAATAAAATATTTTTTAATTAAACGAAAGACTTGCTATAAGGCTTTTAATCATTATGTTAAATGTATAAGGGATTTTTTGTTTTGCAATGCAGGTCAATCAAATTACTTTTATATGGTAAGTATGGTTAATATTTATTAAATGTAAAAAATTGACAAAATCATCTGCTCACAAAACAATCAATACATTAAATAAACAATTTACAACATTCTTCTCACAAATTGTAGCAGAAACTTTATGTAACAACCGTGGATGGCGCCTTAAAAATGAGTATTATTGTAAGAAAATTAATTTCTGCAAAATATATGGGGCATTGGGAGATCTTTTTGTTTTTTTTAATCATCGCTTTCATTTATTCTTCCGTGGGTTTTGGCGGAGGATCCAGTTATCTTGCAGTTCTTGCCATGTATAACCTTCCTTACCAGGAAATACGTTTAACGGCACTTATTTGTAATGTTATTGTGGTCATTGGAGGGGTATTCATTTACATCAGAAATAAGCAGACGGACTGGAGGAAAATAATACCGCTTACCATTATAAGTGTTCCTATGGCATTCTTGGGAGCGGTTTTAAAAATACGCCAGGAAACTTTTTTTCTGATATTAGGGATCACTTTGATCATTGCGGCATTGTTGCTTTGGATAAGAACAGATTTAAAAAATGGAGAAGATCACCCGGAACGTACGGGCACTTCTCTATTCAAAAACGGACTCCTGGGAGGTGGAATAGGATTTTTATCTGGATTGGTAGGCATTGGTGGGGGAATTTTTCTTTCCCCTCTCTTAAACCTTATGAAATGGGATACTCCACGAAAAATTGCAGCAACATCAAGTGTTTTCATCCTGGTCAATTCAGTGTCAGGGATTTTCGGACAGTTATCCAAACTCTCTGCCGATATGGATTATTTCAGAATTCTGAGTTTATGTTTTGCCGTATTTATCGGTGGACAGGTAGGTTCCAGAATGTCCCTGAAATGGAATCCTTTGGTCATCAAAAGAATGACCGCTATTTTGGTACTGGTGGCCGGGATAAATGTTTTAATAAAATATTGGTAAAAAGCTAAATGTAAAAATGATAATTAAAATATTAGCATTCGGAATAACGAAAGATATTTTCGGAGGTTCAGAAAAAGAAATAGAAATAAATGAAGGAGCAAGCGTCAAAGTACTCAAGGAGTTTCTGGAAAAAGATTTTCCGGATCTTAAAAAACTAAAATCCTATTTTATTGCCATTGACGATGAATATGCGGAGGACAATCAGATCATTGAAGTCTCTAACGAAATAGCAATAATCCCTCCGGTAAGCGGAGGGTAACAACTATGGTTGATATTAAAATAACAGAAAATATACTGGATCTTACAAATTGCTTTACCCTTGCTTCCGATCCTGCATATGGAGGGATTGCGTCATTTGTAGGGACGGTAAGAAATCATACGAAAGGCCAGGCTGTCATCCGTTTGGAATATGAATGTTACGAGTCTATGGCGGTTAAGGAGATGCGGAAAATAGCAGATGAAGCTATTTCCTTATTTTCGGTAAAAAATATTGTAATTCATCACCGTACAGGGATTTTATTTCCTGGTGATGCAGCAGTGATAATCGTGGTGAGCGATGGTCACCGGAATACTGTTTTTGATGCGTGCAGCTATGTTATTGAAAATATAAAAAAAAACGTTCCCATCTGGAAAAAAGAAATTTTTGATAATGGAGAAGAGTGGGTTTCAGCCCACCCGTAATTTGAGGAATAAAATTTTGTATCTTTAAGTATCAATTATTAAATTATGAAAGCCCATCTGTTATCAAATAAATCGGTAAAGCAGATAGAAATCGTCAAAGTTAAGGACAACAGCAGTTTCCAATATACGGATGATGTTTCTGTTGAGGAACCTTTAGAAATAAGGGTGGTCTATCATTTAGCAGATAAAAAAGAATCGAGGAATATATCTGTAACAATGAGAACACCTGGTAATGATGCAGAGCTGGCTGCTGGCTTTTTATTTACGGAAGGGATTATTTTTGACCATAAACAAATTGAAAGCATATACGCTCCTCAGGCAGAATGTGCCAGGAACAGCGAAAATATTATCATTGTTGAACTTGCAGAAGGTTTTGTTCCTGACCTTATGAATGCTGACAGGAACTTTTATACTACTTCCAGTTGTGGGGTTTGTGGAAAAGGATCCATTGAATCTATAAGAACAGTGAGTTCTTTTCATAACCAGACAAAAGAAAATATAGAGGTTTCTCTGGAAACCCTGTATCAATTATCTGAAAAGCTACAGTCTTTCCAGAATAATTTTAGTGCTACAGGCGGTATACATGCCTCCGGTATCTTTGACCGGGAAGGTAACCTTCTGGCGTTGCGTGAAGATGTGGGAAGACATAATGCTTTGGATAAACTCATCGGTCATGCATTATCAGCAGGGCTCCTGCCGCTTCATGATAAAATTTTGGTATTGAGTGGAAGAGCCAGTTTTGAGCTTATTCAGAAAGCGGCAATGGCCGGTATTTCCATTGTTGCAGCAATAGGAGCTCCTTCCAGCCTTGCGGTAGATCTGGCAAAAGAATTTGATATCACTTTATTAGGCTTTCTCCGGGACAACCGGTTTAATATTTACCATTCCGGCAGCCATTTTAAAATTGAAAATGTATTATGAAAATAAGAATTAAAGATAACTCGATGAGATTTCGTCTTACCCAATCCGAAGTGGCAAAATTAGGAGAAGACGGAATGATCTCCAGCTTTACGGAATTTGTGGACCGTCCGTTTATTTACTCTATCGAAAGAACAGAAGATGTGGATCTCTCCGCGGCTTTCATTGAAAACAGGATTGTTCTGAAAATGCCGGCAACAATGATCACGGAATGGATTTCCACGGATAGAGTCGGTTTTGAAGGGCAGACCGGAAAAATCAAACTCTTGATAGAAAAAGATTTTGTATGTATTGATAATACAGTGGAAGACCAAAGTGACAATTATCCCAACCCGAACATAAAATGCTAATTTTTCATCTTTTTAAATGTAGAAATTATGGAAAACAAAGATATATTCAATAAAAAAGAGATCAGCAGATTACCTTCTGCAGAACCACCTTATAAACTGCTGGATCTGAAGCTGAAACCACCAAAAGCATGGGCAGCAGGAGTTCCTGCAGTTATTCATTCATTGGATCAGTTGGTGCTGAATGCCTCTGTTCTTCGTGGAGGGAGAGCTCTTTTCAGTATGAATCAGTTTGATGGTTTCGATTGTCCGAGCTGCGCGTGGCCAGACCCGGATGACGAACGTTCCAGATTGGGCGAATATTGTGAAAACGGGGCAAAAGCCTTAGCAGAAGAAGCGACTTCAAAAAAGATCGGGGCTGACTTTTTCAAAGAAAACTCCGTATATGATTTGGCAAAGATGACAGATTTTGAAATCAGCCAGTTGGGAAGAATAGCGGAGCCTATGTATCTGCCTAAAGGAGGAACACATTATCAGCCAATCAGCTGGGATAATGCTTTTAAGAAAATCTCTGAAAAACTAAACGCTCTGGACTCGCCCGACGAAGCCATATTTTACACATCCGGAAGAACAAGTAATGAAGCAACATGGGTTTACCAGTTGTTTGCCAGAGAATTCGGAACCAATAATTTTCCGGACTGTTCTAATATGTGCCATGAAACTTCCGGTTATGCTCTATCAAGAAGTATAGGTATTGGAAAAGGAACCGTAAAGCTAGAAGACTTCTATGACACGGATCTTATCATAATCATAGGGCAGAATCCCGGGACCAATTCACCAAGAATGCTCTCCGCCCTAACTAAAGGAAAGAAAAACGGAGCAAAAATTATGGCTGTCAATCCGCTTCCCGAAGCCGGATTAAAAGGATTCAAAAATCCTCAGGATGTTCGGGCTCTGCTCAATAAACCATATGAATTGTCAGATCTGTATCTTCCTGTTAGGATTAATGGAGATATGGCGCTTTTAAAAGCACTGCAAATTCTTGTGCTGGAAGAAGAAGCTAAAAATCCGGGAAAAGTTCTTGACCAGGATTTTATAGCGAACAACACCGCCGGATTTAATGAATTGGTTGAGGAATTAAAAAAATATGATCTCAACTTTTTATCGGAAGAATGTGGTATTCCGGTTGAGAGCTTGAGAGAAGCTGCACAAATGATTGCCTCAAAAAAAAGGATTATCATTTGTTGGGGAATGGGAATTACACAGCAGCATAATGGTGTGGAAATGATTTACAATATTGTGAATCTCCTATTGATGAAAGGAAGTATAGGAATTCAGGGTGGAGGTGCGTGTCCGGTTAGAGGGCATAGCAATGTTCAGGGTAACAGGACGTTACTTATTAACCATCATCCAACGAAGGAACAATTGGATAGGCTGCAGGAATATTACGGCTTTGAAGTACCAAGAAAAGGTGGATATGATGTTGTAAATGCACTCAAAGCGATGCATGAAGGTAAAGTGAAATTCATGTTCTGCATGGGAGGTAATTTTCTTTCTGCTGCACCAGATACCACTTTTACAGCAGAAGCGATGCGCAGTCTTGAAATGTCTGTGATTGTTTCAGTAAAATTAAATAGAAACCACCTTATCCACGGGAAGGAAGCCTTGATCTTACCGGTCATCTCCAGAAGTGAAAAAGATATGATCAATGGGGAACTTCAGCATGTAAGCACAGAAAATTCAATGGGCGTTGTGGAATGGTCAAGAGGGGTTCTCGATCCTATTTCAAAAAACCTGATCAATGAAACCCATGTTGCCTGCAGAATGGCGAAAGCGGTGTTAGGGGAACGCTCAGTTGTGGATTGGGATAAGTTTATCAACAGCTATGATGCCGTTCGTCACGATATTGAGCAATGTATTCCCGGATTTGAAAATTATAACAAAAGGGTAGTGCAAAAAGGAGGTTTCTATCTTCCGAACGGGCCCAGAGATGGGATCTTCAATAGTGAATTTTACCCGGGCAAAGCTGCTTTCAATATAACTGCTGTACCGGATAATTCGCTTGCAGATGACGAATACCTGATGGGAACAACCAGAACCCATGATCAGTTCAATACGGTTGTTTATGGTTTAAATGACCGTTACCGCGGGATCTTCAATGAAAGGAGGGTCGTTATGATGAATGAAAAAGATATCGAAAAGGCAGGTCTTAAAGAAGGGGATCATGTAGATCTTTTCAATTATGATGATGGTATCGAAAGGATTGCACCGCTTTTCATTGTCGTAAAATATCCTATTCCACAGAAAAGCACCATGACCTATTTCCCGGAAACCAACGTTCTGGTATCAATCAATAATGTAGTTAACGGAGCCAATATGCCGGCTTCAAAATATGTCCGCATTAAAATCCGAAAACATGATCCTGATATTTTTAAAAAGATTGATGACCATGTGATTGCAGCAGCCGGAACAAGTGTGGAGTAATGCGTGAAATATTTTATTGCTTAAACAGATTATAGACATGAGAAGACTGTTTTTTGTTTTCATATTTTCTTTTTGTGGATTGCTGTCAGCTCAGACAGAATTCAAATTAAAAGTTTCCGGTGAAGTTGCCCATCCTTTGGATTTAAGCGTATCCGACCTTTCAAAAATGCCGAGAAAAGACGCCGTAATGAAGGACAAAGATGGAAGCTCACATATTTTTACGGGGGTTCCTATCCTGGACGTCTTGGAAAAGGCAGGAGTTCCGTCCGGAAAAGCACTTCATGGAGCAGAAAACCTTTCAAAATATGTACTGATAAAATGTTCGGATGGTTATCAGGTTTTATTTTCACTGGCAGAGCTGGACGCTTCCATTCAGGATAAAAATGTCATTATTGCAGATACTGTAGATGGGAAACCTTTGCCAAAGGAAAAAGGTCCCCTCAGGATTATTGCGGAAGGGGAAAAGAAGCCGGCAAGAAGTTCTTATCAGGTTAGAGAAATTTTTATTAGTTCAATAAAAAATTAATTGTAAATGGACTCATCGAAACTTAAAAATCGTTGGCTGATAGCTGCTTCTGCAATCGGTATTCATATTTCTATAGGCTCTGTGTATGCCTATTCTGTAATGACAAATCCTGTGGGAGAGATTTTTAAAATAGATGAAGGAACCATAAAGTGGGCATTTAAAATTGCCATTCTATTACTTGGTTTATCCGCAGCGTTTATGGGAACCTGGGTAGAAAAAGTAGGACCTAAAAAAAGTGGAACTGTTGCGGGAATTTTTTACGGAGTGGGAATCTTAGGTTCTGGGCTGGCCGTACAAATTGTATCCCTGCCTTTATTTTTGATCAGCTATGGATTCATAGGGGGTATAGGATTAGGAATTGGATACATAACACCGGTAAGCACCCTGGTAAAATGGTTTCCTGACAGGCGTGGCCTGGCAACAGGAATGGCAATAATGGGATTTGGTTTTTCAGCTTTGATATTCGGTCCCCTGATGCAAATTTTATTTGAAAAAGTAGGTGTTTCTAATGCTTTTTATATTTTGGGAAGTATTTATCTGGTTGTGATTCTTTTGTCTTCAAGTTACATAGAAAAACCACCGGAAGGTTATTTGCCCAAAGGGTTTAATCCTTCCGAAAGTAAGACCGCAACAAATGATATAGCCTATATAGATGCAAAAACTGCATTGAAGACAAAACGATTCTATTATATCTGGATCATGATGTTTATTAACATTACCTGTGGTATTGCAATTATTGCGGCAGCGAGTCCGATGACTCAGGAGAAACTTCATTATACCGCTTTGCAGGCAGCTGCAGTTGTGGGTTTAATTGGCGTATTCAACGGGATTGGAAGATTGCTTTGGTCTGGTTTATCAGATTACCTGGGAAGGGCTAATACCTATATTTTATTTTTTGTATTTCAGATTTTAGCTTATTATTTCTTACCTCAAATTTCCATAGAAATTTTATTTCTTGCTATTCTCTTTACCGTTATTACAATGTACGGTGGAGGTTTCGCTACACTTCCTGCATTTCTGGGAGACTTGTTTGGTACAAAACAATTAGGTGCAATACATGGATTTGTGCTTACAGCCTGGGCATTAGCAGGGGTAGCCGGTCCCTCGATATATGACTATGTTAAAAAACAGACCGGATCCCTAACGACTACCTTAGAGGTTTTTTCAGGAATGTTCGTGATCGCACTTATTGTTTCGGTTCTGATGAAAATGAATATTAATCAATTGAAAAAAGAAAGGCAAAAATAATGATCATAAGAAAAAAAGAACATTGGTTCAGAATGCTTTTTGTTTGGCACGGCTCTGTTTTGCCTGCATTGCTTCCCCGGTTGGGATTGCTTTTAATTCTTTCTTTATTGGTCACTTATTTTCATGGAATCATTTTCTCTTTTAAAGTTCCGTTAAATCCTGCACCACTTACCTTGTTCGGTTTTGTACTGGCCTTATTCCTGGGATTCAGGAACAATGCCAGCTATGATAGGTTCTGGGAAGGAAGAAAGCTGTGGGGCGCTCTGCTGAATACTTCCAGGGCACTGACCCGCCAGGCAATCACGCTGAAAAATATAAAGGAAGATCAGGATTCAGTTCACAATTTTGTGCAGTTGCTGGGTGCATTTGTTTTTGCACTGAAACACCAGCTGAGAGGAACGGACGCTTATGAAGATTTAAAATCCAGGCTTAACGAAGATCAGCTGAAACTTGTTGCTGCATCAAAATATAAACCGGCTGTTATTATGCGCCTTCTTGCAGAATGGGTTCAGAAGCTAAAAGATGAAGGGGGAATGGATTCTATCCAGCAGGCACGTTTTGATGAAAACTTTGATAAGCTTTCTGATATCTTAGGAGGTTGTGAAAGAATAATTTCTACCCCTATTCCATACAGCTACAGGGTTTTACTGCACCGGACTGTATATATATACTGTTTTCTGTTGCCTTTCGGACTTGTAGATTCTCTTGGATGGTTTACCCCTCTTATTGTTGTATTTGTTGCGTATACATTTGTTGCATTTGAAGCGATAGCGGATGAAATCGAGGAGCCGTTCGGAACAGATGCGAATGATTTAGCTCTTAACAGCATGTGTATCATGATTGACGAGACCATTCATGAGATGGTGGGAGAACATATTGCTGTTTCCAGAAAGAATACCCAGAATATTATTGATTGATCCCTTCTCAAAAGACAGGTATGGAAGCTTCAGAAAAGCAATTGATTTATACAGTTGGACATTCTGTTCATTCATTAGAATACTTTATTGAAATACTTAATTCGTTTAAGATTGAGATGCTGGTTGATATCCGGCGGTTTCCGGGATCAAAAAGATATCCATGGTTTAATAGAGAAAATTTGGAAATACACCTACGCGAAAATAGTATAGGATATGCCCATCTTGAAGAATTGGGAGGAAGGAGAAAGGTACAGCCGGATTCAATAAACAGCCGGTGGCGGAATGAATCTTTCCGTGGGTACGCCGATTATATGCAAACCGGAGAATTTGTAGCGGCTATAGAAAAACTTGAAGATATTGCTAGGGAAAAAATTACGGCTTTTATGTGTTCGGAAGCGGTATGGTGGAGCTGCCATAGGGCTATGGTGTCAGATTATCTTAAAGCAAAGGGCTGGAAAGTCGAGCATATAATGAATGTCGGTAAAACAGAAGAACATCCTTACACTTCACCGGCAAGAATAAGTGATGGCAAAGTTTTTTATTCCGACGAAAGTTTATTTGATTAGTTTTTGTTTTATCTGTGTATTTTGTGAATACCATCTTTTAAAGAAAACACTTCCTTCTCAGGAAAAAGACTTTTAATTTTCCTCACTGCTTCTGCGCTGCGTTTTCCGGATAGGCAATAAGCTAAAATAGGCCGGGTAAGCCCGGAAATATATTCTGAATGATGTTGTAGCTCATCTACAGCTATATTGACTCCTCCAATATTAAACTCTTCATGCTCTTCTGGAGTGCGGACATCTATGATTTCAAAGTGATCTTTATCCTGCATCAACTGTTCAAATGTAATGGTCTCAACTGTCTGAGATAAGCTTGTAATGGGTACGGCAAGTTTTCTTAATTTAATAATTTGGGTTTTGCCATTCAGCATATTCATCATCCAGAGTTTTCCTGCCAATAAATCTTCAGGATTTGTAAAATATTTTATAGCTTCATTTGCCTGCATGCATCCTACAATTCCTGCCAGTGTAGGAAGTACTCCGCCTTCTCTGCAGTTGGGAACCTTTGATTCTTCTGCATTAGGAAAAACATCGCGGTAATTGGGTGAGTATGTACCGTCTTTCTGCTTAACATTCCATATGCTTACCTGGCCTTCATATTGGTAAATAGCACCATAAACCAAAGGTTTTCCGGTTAAAGCGCAAGCGTCGTTCAGCAAGCATTTTGTTTCAAAATTATCTGTTCCTTCAATAATCAGATCAAAATCAGAAATTAAATCCATGACATTTTCGGAAGTTACCCGAAAATTAAAAGGAGTGATTTTCACTAATGGATTTTGTTGCTGTAATTTTTTGGTGGCAATGTCAATTTTTGATTTCCCGATATCCTCCGGAGTATACAAAATCTGGCGGTGCAGGTTGCTTTCAGAAACAATATCGTCATCTGCAAGACCAATCGTTCCTATACCAGAAGCAGCAAGATACTGTGCTGAAGGACATCCAAGTCCTCCCATGCCCACGATGAGAACTTTAGCATTTTTAAGGAGTTCCTGAGAAGCTATCCCAAATCCGGGTAAAGCCATCTGGCAATGATAACGTTCAAGAGAGGTATTCATATCAGCCTTTAATTAAATTTATTTTCTTAAAATCTCCTGTGCTTTTGCCATATCTTCAGGAGTATTTACATTCATTAAAGAATCCGGGTTATCTGTTTTCAGGATTAACGTATCACTGTTAATAAGAACTTTTCTTGGGCAGGTATTTCCTGATCCCAAAAAATTCAGAAGCAGAGGATAGCTTTTAGGTTCCCAGATTGTAATTAATGGTTCAGGTAGTCCGTCAAAAGGGCTTTCGTAGGTTGTTGCCGCTTTTTCAGGGTTTCTGGATTGTATCAGAAATTCTAATGCATTTTTATCCAGCAAAGGAAGATCGCAGGCTACTACCAGCCATGCTTTATCTCTCTGGGAGCGCAATGCCGAAAGTATTCCTCCAAAAGGGCCCATGTCCAGAAAAGTATCGGTAAGGGCGTTGTAATCACTATTAAAATTTTCCAGCTGGTCCTGTCTGCAGGAAATAAAGACTTCCTCACAAAATGGAGCTAAAAGATCAGCCGCATAATACCTCTGCTCTTTGCCATGCCAGTTGATTTTATCTTTAGGATTTCCCATTCGCCGGCTTTTTCCTCCTGCCAGTACCAGCCCGTTGAGTCTGGGGAAATCAGTCTCTTTTGAAATCATTTTTTCCTCCTGTTTTTTCGATGAGTTGTATTTCTTTGATCGTAATATCATGGCTCATTGCTTTGCACATGTCATAGATGGTAAGTGCTGCCACAGATGCCCCTGTCAGGGCTTCCATTTCGATGCCGGTCTTAGCTTCAATCTCAGCAGTACAGTAGATTTCAATTTCATTCTGAGAATTGATTTCAATATCTATTTCACAATTATCCATACCAATAGGATGGCACAGCGGGATAAGGTCACCTGTTTTTTTTGCGGCCATTATCCCTGCAATGATGGCAGTTTGAAACACAGAACCTTTTTTAGTTTTAAAGTCATCCTTTTGAAGCGCTTCCAGAATATTTTCAGGAATTATCACAATAGCTTTGGCGGTTGCTTTCCTGTGGGTAACTTTTTTATCACCCACATTCACCATACCTGGTTGTTCCTTTTCGTTAAGATGTGAAAAATTTGTCATGAGTACAATTAAAAATTATATTTCCAGATGGTATAGACTTCGCCTTTCTTAAATTCATTTTTTTCCAGAGGAAGTTCTATAAATGCATGGGTCTCTGCAAGATGGGAGAAATCTCCGGAACCATTGGTATTCACTGATTCTGCAATTACTTGTCCCGATCGATTCACACTGAGTTTTACCTGGGCAAAATATTGCAATGGAAAAGGAAAGTCTATATCATTTTGTAAAACGGCATACCGTACTGTTTCCGGGATTTCTAAAGATTTTTCCAGCCAGGGAATAAAATACCGGTACAGGCACATAAATACGGAAACCGGATTTCCCGGGAATGCAAAAACTAATTTTTCGTTCCGGCTTTTTCCAAACCAGAATGGTTTTCCTGGTCTTTGCTTTATTTTGTGAAAAAGTTTTTCGATTCCCAGCTCTTCACAAGCCTTGGGCAGATAATCGAATTTTCCCATAGAAACTCCGCCACTCATTAGTAAAATATCGTAACGGTCAATACATTGGGAAAGTTCCTTTTTTATGAGTTCAAGATCATCATTCCAATGCAGCCAGTCAGCACTGATCCTATATTTTTCCAAAACAGATTGTATGGTAATTCCATTGGAACGTCTCAGCTGAAATGGGGTAGGGGTTTTGTCAGGTGGCACCATTTCGTCTCCTGTGGAAATAATAGCCACCCTCGGAAGCTTTTTCACTTTCAGAAATGTCTTTCCGACGGACGCGGCAATCCCGAGAATAGACGGTGTTATAGCCTGATTGGCTTTTACCAGTATCTCTCCCACTTTTTTATCCCTTCCTTTCAGGTGGATATTCTGCCCTTTTTTTACATCAATATTGATGTTTGCCACATTGTTGTTGATCAGGATATCTTCATAACGAATCACGGTGTCCATTGAAGAATGCAATGCAGCACCGGTCATAATTTCGACGCAGTTATTTTCTTCATCAATAAAAACCGGAGCTTCACCCGCTGCCTGTACAGCTTTGATGGTAAAGTTGCGCACTCCTTTTTCATAGGATTTGAAACTGATCGCAATTCCATCCACCGTAGGTCTGTCAAAAGGTGGTAAATCACGATCTGCCAAAATATCCTCTGCTAAAATTCTTCCCAAGGCATTTTCATAGGAAATATCTTCTGTTCCGAAATCTCTTATCTGCGAAAAGATAATTTTTTCTGCCTGCTGTACACTGATCATTTCCATAATTATCCTCCTATAGTTGCCATTGACTGATGTATTTGTGATGCGGTCAGACTCAGTTTTTGAGCTTCCCAACCGTCCTTTGGTTTTTGGTGTATGCTGCTGATAATTATATTTTTCAGCTCTTCATCTGTTTTTCCCATACGGATTTCATCCTTCAGATTGATACCGCCCCCTTCATACAAACAGGTTCTCAGAATACCGGAAGGGGTGATTCTTATCCTGTTGCAGTCTCCGCAAAATGAACGGGTATAAGCTGCAATAATCCCTATACCTCCGTCAAAACCAGGAATCTTATAATTATATGATGTTGAACTTTTAGGATCAACTGTCTTTTGGATGTCAGGAAAATGATCTTTTATATAGCTATGAATTTTTGTAAAGTTCCAATTCAGGGAAACATCTGTTTCGCTGCCATTAAAAGGCATCTCTTCAATAAAGCGCACCTCTACCGGAAGACCTTTTGTAAGCAGAACCAACGGAATAATATCTTCGGTATTTTGTCCTTCCATTACCACGGTATTGATTTTTACTTTTATATCATGCTGTAATAAACTATCTAAAGTTTTCATTACCTTATCAAAACTATTTCTCCGGGTAATTTTGAAAAAACGGTCCCTATCCATTGTATCAAGACTTAGATTGACAGATTTTATTCCGTATTGTTTAAGCTGCGGAATATATGGCTCGGTGAGAAGGCCATTAGTGGTTATGCTGAGATCAGTAAGTCCGTTTAATTGTGATATATTTTTGATGAGGTCAATAGAGTTTTTTCTGACAAATGGTTCTCCTCCCGTTATTCTGATTTTATCTACTCCCATGGCTGTAAATACCGAACAGATCCTCAGCATTTCTTCATCGGTCATTAATTCATTCTGCTTAATCCAGGTAAGACCTTTTTCCGGCATGCAATACGTACACCGGAGATTACACCGGTCTACAATAGCAAGCCTTAGATAGTTGATATTCCTTCCAAATTTATCTGTCAACATTTTAAATAAAATAAGTCTTATTACAAATATACTGAATGTTTCCCTTCGGGAAGGGAAATTCTATAATTGCAGATAATAGACCATATTTATTTCACAATTCCGGATATAGATTCTTATTCATATCTATTTTAAGTAACTTTATCCGTCATTAAAATAGAAAATGTCACACGATAATTTTAAAACATTAAAAGATCAGATTAAAGATGTGTATGTTGTGTATCAGGATACAATAAGTTCTTCCGAACTTAATCGTTTTCCCGATCATTCTTTTACAATTATACTTTTAGATGACTGTGAAAAAGGGAATTGTGTTACCGACATAGATACCTATATTTTAAATTCCCGGCAATTATTTGTTCACCTTCCCAATAGAAAATACATATGGGATCTGCCTTCAAATGCAAGTGGCAGAAGATTGATCATTAATGACTCTATTCTTGAAACATTTTCTCCGACATTAAAACATACTTTTTCCCCTCACAGTACCTATGAAATGATCCAGTCAAACGAGGAAGCTTATGAAAAGTTCAGTATGGAATTTGATGCCATCCGTAAAGAGATACATTCGGAAATGGTATTTCCTGAACTTATTAATGCAAGGGTGAGGCTTTTGGCTCTGATGATCAATCTTTGGATAGAGCAGATGTATGGAAAATCTGCATTGAGTGACCATAATAACCCTGCTTTCCGGTTCCATGAACTGGTCGAAACCTATTACAAAACACAAAAAAGTGTAGCTTTTTATGCTGAAAAGCTATGTATTACGCCCAATTATCTAGGTGTTCTATGCAGGAAACAGTATAAAATATCTCCATTGGAATTTATAAAGCAAAGAATAGTATTGGAAGCAAAGAAATTATTACACAGTTCAAATAAATCAATCAAAGAAATAGCTTTTGAGCTTGGGTTTAATAATTTCTCTCATTTTTCATATTTTTTCAGAACACAGACAGGCTGGACTCCGAAGAATTATAGAATAACAATGGATAAGAGTTAAGTTTAATAATCTATTTAATTAAATAAAACGGCATCTTTAAAGGATGCCGTTTGCTATTTTATTATCTGCGAATGGTTACTCCTCCGTCTACGGACAGGTACGAACCCGAAATATAAGACGCTTCTTTTGAGGCCAGGAAAACAATAGCATTGGCTATTTCTTCAGCTTCCCCGATTCGTTTCAGCGGAACTGCTGCTGCGATAGCATTTTTAATATCCTCAGGTGTTTGATGATTCATCGGGGTATCAGTTAATCCCGGAGCTACGGTATTGACTCGGATTTTTCTGTCTGCCAATTCTGTTGCTGCTGTACGGGCAATAGCATCAACGGCACTTTTTGTTGCAGCATAAGCTCCCATTTGTGCATATCCACTGACTGAAACTCCGGAAGAGATCAGGATTATGGAAGCTCCTTCTGCTAAATGCGGAATTAGTTTTTGCAAAGTAAAGAATAAGCCTTTTACATTGATGTTGAACAAATCATCAAAAACTTCTTCAGTCGTTTCTTCAATGGAGTGTTGTTTCGCTATACCTGCGTTCAGCACAAGTACATCAATTTTATTTCCGCTTTCCGCAACTTCTTTTGCCAACGTTTCAATGTCTGGTATTTTCGAAATATCCGACGCGAGGGTTTTTAAATTTTGGCTATTAATTTTTAGTGATGCTGCATTCAGGCTATCACTATTTCTTCCTGTTATTAAAACGTTTGCTCCTTTTGTGATAAATGTTTGGGCAGTTGCCAATCCAATTCCTGCGCTTCCGCCGGTGATTATTATATTTTTATTTTTAAAATCCATTTTTTAAATTTTGAATGATTGGAAAATTAATTTTAAGTCTAAGACTTTTTTGTGTTTGAAATCGATTTCTTTAACGATGCAAAGTTATAATGAATAAATTTATTTTAGTAACTTTGTAACTAAAAGTAACAGTAACTTTTGAGTAACAAAGTAACTTATGGCGGAAATTGAATGCTCTGATAACGAGACAAACAGAAAACAAATCATGGCTGTTCACGATGCAATGGACGTATTGAACGGCAAGTGGAAAATTTCAATAATATCATCGGTTTGTTATTACAACAAACGGCGTTTTTCTGATATTTTGAATGACGTGAAGGGTATTTCCAATAAAATGCTCAGTAAAGAGCTGAAAGAACTGGAAATGAACCAGCTTGTAAAAAGAATAGTTAAGGATACTCAACCCGTGACGGTGCAATATCAGCTGACAGAATATGGTTTAACGCTGAAAAAAATTATTGATACTTTGGCTGATTGGGGAATCGAACATCGAAAAGTAATTGTTGGGAAGAAATGATAATAAAGAACTGGTAGTAAGAGCTTTTCTTTTATTTCCTGCGGAATTTCGGCGGCGGAAGCGTTATGATAATTCCTTCAGGTTGAACTTTCCCAACGGAACAAGCAACGAATTAAGTAAACGCGAAAGGATTCGAACCTTTGATCGTCCCGATTAAAAACCGGGATGCTCTATCCTGTCTGATGTATTAATTGAAGTTATAGAACACAAAAAAACTCACAATACAAATTGTGAGTTTTAAAGTGAGCGCGAAAGGATTCGAACCTTTGACCGTCTGCTTAGAAGGCAGATGCTCTATCCAGCTGAGCTACGCACCCATAAAAAGTTGATTCCCGCTTAGTTTTACAAGCGCATTAAAAAAAGTCGGGGCGGCAGGATTCGAACCTGCGACCTCCTGGTCCCAAACCAGGCGCGATGACCGGACTACGCTACGCCCCGAGTATATTGTAAGAAAAAGAAAAGCGGAGGGTAAGGGATTCGAACCCTTGCGACACTTTCGCGTCGACAGTTTAGCAAACTGCTCCGTTAACCACTCCGGCAACCCTCCTTTTATCTTTATTTTTTAATGATCGTTATTCCGTTATTGCGAGTGCAAATATAGAATAGATTTCTTTATTTACCAAATAAATTTCAAGAAAATTTTGCGTATTTTTGAGCTAATAAATGATTAAAAAATTAGACTAATGCGTAAAACATTATATATCATCGGATTAACCGCTTTTGTTTTTTCTTGTGCCCCTCAGAAGAAAGTTGTGAAAACAACATATAAGCCGAAAAATCCAGTGACACAGCCAAAAACCGTAGTTAAAACTCCTGTTGCAGATAAGCCGAAACCACAAATTACAAGTGATCATGGAGTAGAGTTTTTTACAACCAATATTGCAGATCCTACCAAAAATGATAATACAGCAAGTTACGGCTCCATTGTCTCCGCAAAACCGGCCGGATATAAAGTAGTAAAAACCTATTTTCCTGCGATAGCGCAAAATTTCAGACAGAGATATTTAATATTACACTATACTGCTTTACCGGATGATAAATCCATAACTGTGCTTACCCAGCAAGCGGTGAGTGCACATTATCTTGTTAATAATATAGGGGATAATCAGATTTATCAACTGGTAGATGAAAATAAACGGGCGTATCATGCAGGGATAAGCTCTTGGAGGAATGATAAAAACCTTAATGATAATTCGATTGGAATTGAAATTGTAAATACCGGATATACTACTGATGGGACCGGAAAAAGGATTTTTGCCCCGTTTAGTGATGAACAAGTAAGAAAGGTAGCTGCATTAGCAAAAGATATTGCCACCAGATACCAGATTCCGGCGACCAATGTTTTGGCCCACTCCGATATTGCACCAACCAGAAAACAGGATCCGGGACCAATGTTTCCATGGAAAAAATTATATGACGAATATCAGATAGGAATGTGGTACGATGAAGCAGCAAAACAAAGTATCTTTGAACTGGCACAAACCGATTTTACAACCCGATATAATGAGCCGTCGTTTATCTTTTTAATTCAGACAGCACTTCAGAAGTTCGGGTATGGGATTGAGCCGAGCGGAAAATGGGATGATGCAACAAAGAAAACCATTGAGGCTTTTCAATATCATTTCCGCCCTCAGAATTATGATGGAATAATGGATGCCGAGACCTGGGCCATATTGCAGGCTCTCAATCAGAAGTATCCGGTAAAATAAAATGAAAAAAAGCGCATCTGTTAACGATGCGTTTTTGCTATATTTAAACGATAAAAAAATAGAAAATCTGTAATGGAAAATTTCAGACAAGAAAGCGATTTGCTGGGAGAACTTAACGTGCCGGTGGACGCTTATTATGGAGTGCAAACCCAGAGAGCGATCGATAACTTCAAAATTTCGGGACAGCTTCTGTCTTCATATCCTGATTTTATTAAAGGATTGGCTTTTGTAAAAAAAGCTGCGGCTAAGACTAATTATGAATTAGGGCTTTTGGAAGAAGATCTTTATTTCAAGATTGCAGAAACATGTGATGAGATCATTGATGGACAACTTCATGAACAGTTCCCTGTGGACATGATTCAGGGAGGAGCCGGTACTTCGATCAATATGAATGCGAATGAGGTAATCGCCAACAGGGTTTTAGAAAAGTTAGGAAAGAATAAAGGAGAATATCAGTATTGTTCGCCAAACGATCATATCAATCTTTCCCAATCTACCAACGATGCTTATCCTACAGCTATTAAAGTTGGGCTTTTACGTATGAATGTACGATTGGTTGAAAAACTGGAAAAAATAGTAGCTGCTTTTCGTGCTAAAGGCGAGGAGTTTCACGATGTTATTAAAATGGGTAGAACTCAGCTTCAGGATGCGGTTCCTATGACTTTAGGACAGGAATTTGAAGCATTTGCTGCTAATCTGGAAGAAGATATTTCTAAACTGAATAATAATGCCGATCTCTTTGTTGAGGTCAATATGGGAGCGACTGCTATTGGAACAGGGATTAATGCTCCGATCGGCTATGCCTCTCTTTGTGCTAAAAATCTGGCTCAGCTGACCGGTTTTCCGATTGTTTCCGCACCAAATCTTGTGGAGGCAACTCCGGATACAGGATCTTATGTGATTTATTCTTCTGCTATGAAACGTCTTGCGGTAAAACTATCCAAGATATGTAATGATTTAAGGTTGCTGACTTCAGGTCCGAGAGCGGGTCTTTTTGAAATTAATCTACCTCCGATGCAGCCGGGATCATCGATCATGCCGGGGAAAGTAAACCCTGTGATTCCTGAAGTGGTAAACCAGGTGTGCTTTAAGGTAATAGGAAATGATCTTACGGTAACTTTTGCTGCCGAAGCAGGACAGTTGCAGCTTAATGTAATGGAGCCGGTACTTTCGCATGCGATTATGGAAAACATTAATTTCCTTTCCAACGCTTTGGATACACTTCGTACAAAATGTATAGTTGGCATTACCGCTAATAAGGAAGTTTGTTTGAATATGGTAAAACACAGCATTGGTATTGTGACTGCACTTAATCCTTATATTGGATACAAACAATCGACACAAATCGCTAAAGAAGCATTGGAGACAGGAAAAAGTGTATACAACCTTGTACTCGAAAAAGGAGTGCTTACTCAGGAGAAGCTGGATGAAATTCTTGATCCTAAGAACATGCTGATGCCGCATAACAAGTAAAATTAGTTATTACCTAAGAATAAAATAATATAAGATCTTCATCTGAAAATATTCAGGTGGGGATCTGTTTAATACAACCCGAACATTGAGGTTTTTAATAATAATTCCTGCACACAACGAAGAGGATCATCTTCCATTTACCCTGGATTCTTTACAGCAACAACGTTATAAGGATTTCAAAGTTGTGGTTACCAATGATGGTTCCACAGACCATACCCCTGAAATTATTAAACGATATACGGATACAGATTCCCGTTTTGAAACAGTTAACCTGCAGAAGTCGACTCATCAGCCAGGTTCCAAAGTAGTTAATGCTTTTAAAAAAGGATTGGAGACTCAGGATTTGGATCATTTTGATATAATCTGCAAGTTTGATGCGGATATTATTTTGGACGAAAATTATCTTGAAACAATAGAAAAATCTTTCAGCAATAACCCCAAATACGGTTTGGTAGGTGGTCTGCTGTATGTAGAAAAAGAAGGAGATTGGGTGTATGAGGGAAATTCAAATAAAAATCATGTAAGGGGCCCGCTGAAGGCGTACCGCAAAGAATGCTTTCTTGAGATCGGTGGATTAAGGGAAACATTGGGCTGGGATAATATAGACTCTATACTATTGGAGCATTTAGGATGGAAAGAAGTCGTTCTACCGGAATTAAAAGTAAAATTGATTAAAGTAAAAGGAGCTGATTATACAGTCAGGGAATCGGATTATTACGGACGTTATTTTTACTTTCTTGGGCTAAACAGATTTCTGGCATATGTTGCATCCTTAAAGGAAGCGATGAAAATCAGATCTGTTTCATTTTTTTTCTCTATCATTAAAGCCTATGAAAGCTGCAGGTCTAAAAAACTGGAACTGAAAATCAGCAAAGAAGAACAAAAGGTTATTAACAATAAACGATGGGAGACTTTAAAAAAGAAATGGCTTTGAGGATAAAATAAATAAAAACATTTTGAAAAACATAGCTTACATAGAAATAGATACACATGCTGAAATTGCCCGTGCTTTCATGGATATTATAAAAGGTTCGGAAGAGTTTACGGTAGACTATTATTTTTCAAAAAAAATCAAAGATCAAATTAAGGAAGATGGCGAAACGATTTTTTTGTCTGACAGTTCCATGATCAGTGATCAGCTGAAAGCAAAAAAGTATGATATCATTATCATCGGGACGGCACATCGTTATTTCAGTACTTTCCTCGCGATTGTTCAGAAATATAAAGCTGCTGTTATCACCCATAACCTGAATTTTCCTCAATCCTCAAAATTAAGCTTAATCAAAAGCATTTTCAAAGAAGACTTTATTTACAGGCTTAAATTATGGTGGAAAGAAGGTCTTTTCTATTCTTCAAAAGTTTACCAGGATGCAGGTTATCTTCTTGTGCTGGATAATGCACTCTGTACGGGTAAATATCAGTTTCTTCCCCTTTTTTATACTTCCAATTTTAATAGGGTTCAACAGGATGATGTTAATATTGTAATTCCCGGAGGAGTCTCTCAGAAAAGAAGGGATTATGATCATATTTTTAAAACAATCCGGACTTTAAAAACAGATCAAAGATTCACTTTTATATTTCTTGGGAAAGCTCAGGGTGAAGAATTAAAAGCGCTTGAAAAATTATCCGGGAATTTACCTGCCAATATTACCATACATTATTTTAAAGAAAGGGTTTCGGCAGAAGATTATGACCTATGGATGGCAAAAGCAGATGTATTATGGTGTCCTGTTCAGCAGCAAACTGAATTTTTCAGTCAGATAGAGATTTATGGAAAAACCAAAATGACCGGAAATGTAGGAGATGCGATCAAATATGGAAAATTGGCTGTTTTTCCTAAAAACTATTCCTCGCAATTGGATTTTATCATTCCGGAAAATGAGAACATTGCCGAGCAGTTTCAACAGCTTAAAAGACAGAGTTTTGACTTTCAGAAGAACTATAGCAAAGAAAGTATCCGGAAAAAGCTCGGGGATGTTTTAAATGGTCTTATTTAAACTTAAATATCCCTTTGATGAAAGCTGCATTCAAATAATCCTCAACAGGGAATATTTTTGTGAAATAATTTCCGATATAAATAAGCACCAAAACTACGCTTGGTTTGTAGATCAGGTTAATGAAATTATTATTGAAAGTAGGCAATACAATAGCCACGGTAATTGCTAACGTACAGATAATAGACACAAAGATCATCTCAATAGATAAGGGTGAAACCTTAAACACGAAATAATTAAAGGCTATTTTAATGACATTATAAGTAGTTAATGAAATGGCCGTCGACAAGGCAATTCCAATCAATTTCAAATCGGTATGCTTAATGAAATAATAGTTAAGTCCTATTGTTAAGCCTGCGAGAAGAAGCATAACTACGATGTTGAAACGATAGTATTTTGAAAGAGAAATAATATTTCCGTTGAATCCTGTTGCGAGATCTATTAAAACCGCTGAACCCCAGATCCAGACTACGGGTTCATATTCCCTGAGCATTGTTCCGTTCTTGGGCATGAACTGAGTAAGAAAGGGGAATCCTACCATAATGCAGGAAAATAATATGGCCCCTAGAAAATATAATGATAATGAGGTTTTTTTATGAAATCTGTCCAGTTCTTCCATATTCCCTTCCGCTAATGTTTTGCTGATGATCGGAGCAGAAATATTAAATAATCCCAGTTGTGGAATAGAGATGAGCGAAATCAGCGCGTACAGGACAGCATAGATCCCATTCTCTTCCATTCCCATGAATTCGCCGATCATAAAACTGTTAATCGCCAGATAATTTCCAAAGGTTCCTAAAAAACCGAAGAAACTGTAGTTCGTAAATTCTTTCCAGAAATTATTTTTTTTGAAATAGTCGGTACTGAAGTCGAGTTTGATCTTTTCTAACCTGTTCGTATAATAAATATACCCTAAGAGCATCAATGCGAACATACCAAAGAAAAAGGCAAAAGCGATCTGCTGAGACAGAAGTAAATATGAAAAAAGGCAGAAGGCTCCTAGGTTTGCTATTTTAGGGAAAATATTGTCGAAGATATTGGAGACAACAATTCTCTTATAATTTGAAGTGTATTTATTGAATAGGGCGCAGAGTGATAAAATCAAAACCATAGGTAAAATAATTTCCTTACTTTTCCAGGCTTCAAGCTTTGTAAACTTGGGATAAATCAACGGAATGATGAAGAAAACAATAGCAAATACCGCAAAATTAATCAGAATGGTGAGCAGTGAGATGGAAAGCATATTTTGCTTTTTGCCATCCTTTTCTACCCTGTGGAAAAATTTAACGTTAGAATAAGAAATTCCCAATACAACAAAGGGAACAAGCATTTCTGCAGTAGGCAAAATGTAGCGAAGCTTTCCGTAAAATTCAAAATTGCTCGGAAAGATGAATATGGCTGATACGGTACCTAACAAGAAACCTATATAACCGATAATGGAATATTTGAATCCTTGTCTTGCTACTACACTCATAAAGATATTTTAAAAGGTTTTGGGTATAAAAATAATGTTGTTGATATATTCCGTTTTGTTTTTTTCGTCACTTGTATTTCGGACCAAAATTTCCTCCGTAAGCTTTTCAAGGCTGAAAAGGGATCGGTCTAAATAATGCGCTTCATAACCCCAGCTTTCTACATGGGAAATCTCTCCCCAAATAGGCTTGTCATGATGTCTTTGTTCCATTTCCACCATAAGGGTTGGTAGGAACTTTAGAATGGTTTTCTTTCCGCCGAATAGGGTTTTTATCTCATTTCCTTCAACATCTATCTTGATGAAATCCAGTTTTTTAAGACCTTCTTTTTCTGCCCAGTCGTCCAATTTTGTGACTGTTACTTTTTCTGTGTAACTCTTTTCCTCACCTTTTTCCTTATAGGAAGTATTCAGTGTCCCCCTTGAAGCTACCATTTTTCCATTGATGATGGGAACTTTAAATTCAGCAACTGTATTTTCATCCGAAAGGGCTAAAGAAAGAAGATTCATAGAAGGAAACAACCTTTTTAAGCGGGTATACAATTTATGGTTAGGCTCAAAAGCATAAATATGCTGAGGTTTGAGTTTATGTTCCAGCTGGTATAAAAATGTACCTACATTGGCACCAATATCAAGAATCACATCGTCTTCTGACAGATATTCTTTGATCCACACCAGCTCCGGTTCTACATTTCGTGCTGAAAAGTTATCCTTTGAAAGGTGATGTAAACTTTTAAAATATCTGCTTTTATAAAAACTTGGACTGATGTACTGTAAGTTTTCTGCAATTCTTTGGTATAAAGACATCCTTGATTATTTGACAGAAAGCAAAGATAATCAAAAATGTTAAACTCATGTTAATTTTGTTTAAATCTAACGCATTGATTTTCAATTAATATATACATGTCTGTTTTATTTTAAAAGAATATGTAACTGGTTGTAATTCTTTTATTTCAGGCATGTTTAAAATAGATTCTTGTAGTTACAGAAAAGGGGTATTCAGAAAATCATTGAATGGCTTCATAAGTTTGAAAACTTTGGTTAGCTCCTTAACGGCATTTTTATCCAAAACTGTTTCATCCTTGATGTTGTACACAACAATAAAATTTTTCAGTTTTAAATATTCTGCCATCGGATCTTCTTTCTCGAATCCCTGGGGTATCTTTTTTAATTGGTCACTTTGATCCAGTTCAGGAAAATGCTTTTTAAAATCTTTGTTATTAACAATTTTAATAAAGTCATCAGCATATAAGGAGATCTCTTTTCGTACTTCTTTTAAAACTGATGATTCAGGCATATAAATACCGCCTGCCAAAAAAGACTTTCCTGGTTCCAGGTGAAGATAGTAACCTCCTTTCTGGCTTCCTTTTCCCATTCCTAATGACGCTCCAAAGTTTGTTTTATAAGGTATTTTATCTTTTGAAAAACGGGTGTCCCTGTAAATCCGGAATAGAGCTTTTTTAGCATCTATTTTAGCAAGCTCTCCATCGAACGCCGACATTTCTTTTATAAGGTCTTCCAGAAATGCAACCACATTTTCCTGCGATTCGGTGTAAAGATGTTTATTTTCATTAAACCACTCGCGGTTGTTATTTTTGGATAATTTTTTGAGAAAATCAAAGGTTTTTGTAGAAATGGTGGCGGACATGTTTTTTAATTTTAACCAAATTTAAGTAAATCTATTCATATGTCAATGCCTCAATCCGATCAGGATTTGAAGCATTAAAACAGGATGATGTCCAGAAACTATATTTTTTATGGCAAGACAGCAAATACGATAAAAAATCCTGTTGTGAAATGGCTAATGGTGTTTGCATAACAGAAAGTGTCACAACAATAATTGAAGATCTTTCTTTTACATATTTCATGCAATTTTCGGGAATATTAAAATAAAAAAATTATAATTCCTGATTTTATTTTTGAAAATTCATTAATCTCCACGAAAAAATCAATCCAATTTAACAAAAAAAAATATTGTTTAATATTTTTTTAACATAACGGTTTATTTTTTGCGGTTAATTTTTTAAAAATTAAAAATATATTAAAGTATTCTGAAATTAAGATTCGTTATTTAACACTTTATTCAAAATAAAGTCAAATATTAATTGTATCTTTGCAAAAATTTTAAAATATTTAATGAATTTATTTACGGAGTCCAATTTAAGTCCTGACATCCTTAAGGCTATTGGCGAAATGGGTTATGAAAGCCCGACAGAAATCCAAAAACAGACTATCCCTTTTATTCTTTCAGATATACGCGACTTGATCGCACTTGCGCAAACTGGGACAGGCAAAACAGCAGCTTTTTCGCTTCCGATTTTGGATATGATTGACGATACGAGTCGCAAAATCCAACTATTGGTGCTTTGTCCGACACGGGAATTATGTCTTCAGATTTCTAAAGACATAAAGAATTACTCTAAGTACATGCAGAATATCAAATCTACAGCAGTGTACGGAGGTAGCAGTATTATGGACCAAATACGTTCTTTGAAGGAAAAACCACAAATTATTGTAGGTACTCCTGGAAGAGTAATTGATTTGATTAACAGAAAAGCACTTGATTTTTCTGCGATCCATTGGTTGGTTTTAGATGAAGCTGACGAAATGCTTTCAATGGGTTTCAAAGATGAATTGGAAACAATTTTAAGTGAAACTCCTGAAACAAAACAAACTTTCTTATTCTCTGCAACGATGAATAAAGAAGTGGAAAGAATTTCTAAAAATTATCTTACAAAACCTCACCGTATTTCAGTGGGTTCTATTAACGAAGTTAAAAAGAACATTAAGCACGAATACTATGTGGTAGGATATCGTAATAAAAAAGAAGCTCTAAAAAGATTAATTGACGCAAACCCTAATCAGTATTCCATTATTTTCTGTAGAACAAGAATGGAAACTCAGGAAGTGGCAGATTTCTTAATGCAGAACGGTTATGCAGCTGATGCACTTCATGGTGATCTTTCTCAGGCGCAGAGAGATACGGTAATGAAGAAATTCAGATTGAAAAATATCGACATTTTGGTGGCTACCGATGTAGCAGCAAGAGGTTTGGATGTGAACTCACTAACTCACGTTATCCATTACTCTCTACCTGATGATCCTGAAGTATTCGTTCACAGAAGTGGTAGAACGGGTAGAGCTGGAAAAGACGGTATTTCTATGGCTTTGATTAAGCCTGAAGAAAGCAGAAAGCTAAAACAGATTAAATCAACAACAAAGATTGATATTGTTGAAAAAACAATCCCTACAGGTGATGATATCATCAAAGCGCAGGTAGGAGGCGTTTTCGAAAAGCTATTTACGGAGCATGAAGACTTATTTGAGTTTGACGACAGCTTGATTCCGGATCTTAGCAAATTCACGAAAGAAGAATTGGTACATCAGTTACTGCAGTTCCAGTTGAAAGATCTTGCATTGTACTATAAAGATAAGCATGATCTTGCTGAACAGAAATTCAGTACCAGAGATGATGATTACTCAAGAAGAGACAGAGGAAGAGATCGTGACCGAGACAGAGGAAGAGACCGTGATAGCAGAGGTGGAGACAGAAGAGATCGTGGAGGAAAACCTAGAAGAAAGAATGAAGATATGGTAAGATTCTTCTTCAACCTTGGAAAGAAAGATCAATTGAAAAAACTGGATGTTTTGGATATTATCAATAAAGCAACTGCCGGAAATGGTAAAAAGAGAGCTGAAATTGGTGATATTGAAATTTTAGAGAAATTCTCATTCTTTGAAATTGAGAAATCATTTAAGGGAGAGCTTTTGAATAATATTTCTTCAATGAAATTCAGAGGAAAAGATATGAGAGCTGAAGAAGCTAATTAAAACTCATTTTTATATAATATAAACCGGCTTATAGCCGGTTTTTTTGTTTGATAATCAGCACTTAAACCAATGTTAACAAAACTTAATGTTATATACTTTTTGGTAAGGTGCTTTTTTAGGAAATTTGCAGACGAATTATAAATACTTAAAAATGGGAATTGGTAATATTTTCCACGCTTTTCAGCCTAAAGATAAAATCTTCTTCGTGCTTTTCGAAAAAGTAACTGAAAATCTAGTAGCAATGTCTGAAGAGTTCAACAACGGGGTGAAAGATTTTGACCTTAATGACGACTCTATGTTGAAGAAAATGAGCGACTACGAACACAAAAATGATGAGCTTACGCACGAAATCTTTATTGAGCTTGGAAAAAACTTTATAACTCCTTTTGACCGTGAAGATATTCACACTTTGGCCACAGGTTTAGATGATATCGCAGATTATATCTACGCTTCAACAAAATATATTTTCTTATATAAATCGCCTTTAATGAAGGCATATGCAGACTTCTCATTGTTGATTCATAAAGCATGTCTTGAAATTCAGAATGCAATGAAAAACCTGAAAGGATTCAAAAATATGGATCAGGTGAAAGAAGCTTGTATCAAAGTAAACTCTATTGAGAATATTGCTGACGACTTACTTTCCAATTCAATGGTAGAATTGTTTGAAACAAACGACGCTATCAATATCATCAAAGTTTCATCTGTACTTAATTATCTTGAAATAGTAACCGACAAAGCTGAAGATGTAGCTAATACTATTGAAAACATTATGATCAAATACGCATAAACAATATAACAAAAAATGGAATTTCCGATTTTACTTACGGTTATTATTGCTTTAGCTTTAATTTTCGATTATATTAATGGTTTTCATGATGCGGCCAATTCAATTGCTACTATTGTTTCTACAAAAGTTTTAACTCCTTTTCAGGCTGTGCTTTGGGCGGCACTATGGAATTTTGCAGCCTTTTTTATCGCAGCATACATCATTGGAGAATTTAAAATTGGTAATACGATTGCCAAAACCGTTAATGAAAACTTTATTACCCTGGAGGTAATATTTTCAGGTCTTGTGGCAGCTATTGCCTGGAACCTTTTAACATGGTGGTTTGGTATACCATCTTCTTCATCACATACCCTAATTGGTGGTTTCTTAGGTGCGGCTTTAATGCATGCTTTCATCCTGGATTATCATGATGTAGCAGCTGCTCAGCCCAATCTGGGTTTTATAGATACTTTCAAACAGGCATTTTATCAGGTTACAACACAAAGTGTGGTTAAATTTGATAAAGTAATTCCTATCTTCCTGTTTATTTTTATGGCACCCGTTATCGGGATGGTCATTTCAATCATTATCACATTGATTATCGTTCATCTTTATAAGAGATCAAACCCTCATAAAGCAGATAAGTCCTTTAAAAGATTACAGCTTGTTTCTTCAGCCCTATTTAGTCTAGGACATGGTCTGAATGATGCACAAAAAGTAATGGGAATTATCGGTGCGGCTTTAATTTATTACCATGTACAGATTTTACAGGATCCTGTATACTTAAATATACCTTCTGCCGGACGATTTGATTATTTTGCAGAACATTATCTTTGGGTACCTCTGGTTTCTTTCCTGGCGATAGGTCTGGGAACAATGAGTGGTGGATGGAAGATCATCAAAACAATGGGAACCAAGATTACAAAGGTAACTCCGCTGGAAGGTGTAAGTGCTGAAACTGCAGGAGCTATTACCTTATTTATTACCGATCATTTTGGTATTCCGGTATCTACCACACATACGATTACAGGGTCTATTATTGGAGTTGGATTAACGAAGAGGATTTCAGCGGTAAGATGGGGGATTACAGTAAGCTTGCTTTGGGCTTGGGTATTAACGATTCCTATCTCTGCTATTGTAGCGGCAGTTACTTATCTTTTGGTCGCTTTTCTTTCCTAGATATTAATTTAAAATTACAATACTGAACTTTGTCCAAATGGGCAAAGTTTTTTGTTTTATAAAGATTTGAAAAATCGTATTTTTGTTGGAAATTATTGGATTTTATGGAATTTTTAGACAAGTACCAACAGCTGGTTGCTGACGCTATTACCAAGTACACTTTTAAAGACAAACCTGCGGAATTATATGAACCGATGAATTACATCATTTCACATGGTGGAAAACGTCTGCGACCTATTATGGTTCTGATGGCTTGTGACTTATTTGGTGGTGATCTTAAACAGGCTATTAAGCCGGCTTTGGCGATTGAATTTTTCCATAACTTCACATTGATTCATGATGATATTATGGATGAAGCTCCTCTGAGAAGAAATAAGCCTACTATTCATACTTTACATGGAATTAATGTAGGGATCTTATCCGGAGACGGGCTGATGCTGAAGGCATATAAATTTTTTGAAGATCTTGAACCTGAAATATTTAAAGCCTGTATCCGAATATTTACCCATACCGGGCTCCTATTATGTGAAGGGCAGCAGTACGACATTAATTTCGAAACACAGGAAGATGTGACTTTCGATGATTACATCAGAATGATTACTTATAAGACCGGAGTATTAAGTGCTTCATCTTTTGAGATCGGAGCTTTAATTGCTAAAGCTAATTTTAAAGATGCCAAGTCTATTTTTAATTTTGGAAAACATATAGGAATTGCTTTCCAGATCATGGATGATTACCTGGACGTTTTTGGAGATCAGGCTCAGTTTGGAAAAAAACATGCAGGTGACATTTATGAAAATAAAAAGACTGTTCTTTATCTTTTGGCAAGAGAACACGCCACGGAGGAAGAAAGAAAAGAATTGGATCACTGGTACTCTAAAAAAACCGATAATATCGATAAGGTGTACGGAGTAGAAAAAATCTTCAGAAGAACAAAAGTAGATGAAAAAGCATTGCGTTTAATTGAAAAGCACAATGAAATAGGGCAGAGTTATCTTAAAAAAATTAATATTCCTGAAGAAAAGAAAAAGCCATTCATAGAACTCGCTAATTATCTTTTAAGAAGGGAAAGCTAATGAGTTTCTGATTATTAAAGGTTTTGCTAAGGAGTTGTTTAGGCTTCTTCTTCCACCTTTAGCTTTAGCCTCTTATATTTACAATGAAATTCAGAACCGAAGTTGACATCAAAGAATCTGCAAAAAAGATTGAAATTGAAGATAAAATATTTTCAATAGGTTCCTGTTTTGCCTCAGAGATGTCGGATCTGCTTCACCAGGGACAGCTTCAGACGGTCAATAATCCGTTTGGAACCCTGTTTAATCCGTTTTCGATCAATAACGCAATACAAAGGCTTCATGATTCACACTTTTATGAAGAAGAAGATTTAATCACGTTTAATGACGAATTTATTTCCCTTGACCATCATACGAAATTCGATACAAGGTATATTCATCAGACACTGGATAAGATCAATGGCCATTTAGAAGAAGGGAATCTCTTTTTGCAGGATACTAATTGGGTTATTATAACCTATGGAACCTCCTTTATTTATGAATTTCAGCCTAAAAACAAGCTGGTAGCCAATTGTCACAAAATTCCACAAAAATTCTTTAACAAAAGGTTGCTAACCCATCAGGAAATCACAGATTCTATTTATCAGACCATTTTTAGCCTGAAAGATATCTGTAAAGAAGATGTTCAGATTTTGTTTACGGTTTCTCCCGTAAGACATACCAAAGACGGTATGATGGAAAATCAGTTAAGCAAATCAAAATTGATATCTGCAGTACATGAAGCTATTTCAGGGATTGAGAACTGTCATTATTTACCCGTTTATGAAATATTGATGGATGATTTAAGGGATTATCGTTTTTATAAAGAAGATATGATTCATCCCAATTCTCAGGCTGTTCAGTATATCTTTGATAAATTTGGAGCTGCTTATTTTGCGGAAGACACAAAGGAGTTTATCAAAGAAAATTTTAAAATCCATAAAGCGCTGCAGCACAGGACAGCAGATGAAAAAGATCCTAAATATGTTGATTTTAGAGAAAAATTAAAGCAAAGAATTGAAGCTCAACAGAAAAAGGTAAAACATAAGATATTCCAGTAATGATAACAGACTTTACAAAGATGGATTATTTGGAAAGCGGTAACCAGAGGCAGCAAAGGGCTCACGTATTGCTTACAAAATATCAGATTCTGGAAAAACTAAAAGATTTCTCACCCTTGCTTGCAGGAACTATTCCTATTGAAATTGATATTGACGGAAGCGATCTGGATATCATTTGTGAAGTTAAAGATGAAGATTTCTTTTTGGAAACGATCCGCCTTTCTCAACTTATTCCACCAGGAATTCATTCCAAAGTAGAAAAGATTAAGATAAAAGGGGAAAAATCTATTGTGATCAATTTTAATCTCGAAGAGTTTCCCATAGAGATTTTTGGTCAAGATAAACCGACGACGCAACAAAATGCTTATCGCCATATGATAGCAGAGTACACAATATTACAGGAGAAAGGAGAGGAATTTAAACAACAGATTATAGAGCTTAAGAAGAAAGGGATAAAAACGGAACCGGCTTTCGGTGTATTAATGAATTTAGAAAACCCTTATGAAGATCTATTAAAATTTTAAAATTATGATTGACACCCATACACATTTATACGCTGAAGAATTTGATGAAGATAGAAAAGAGGCTATTCAAAGGGCTTTAGACAAAGGAATTACGGAATTTTATCTTCCTGCTATTGACTCTGAGTCTCATGAAAAAATGCTTCAATTGGAAGCTGAATATCCTGGACAGGTTTTTTCAATGATGGGATTGCACCCTTGCTACGTAAAACCCGAATCCTGGGAAAAAGAACTGGCAATTGTTAAAGAATATCTTGATAAAAGAGCATTTCCTGCCATCGGGGAAATAGGAATTGATCTCTATTGGGATCAATCAACTCTAGATATCCAGGTAAAGGCTTTTGAACAACAAATCGACTGGGCTATTGAGATGGATCTGCCTATTGTAATCCATACAAGGGAAAGTTTTGATGAAACTTTTGAAGTCTTGGAAAGAAAAAAGAATCCGAAATTGAGAGGAATATTTCATTGTTTTTCCGGTAACCTTGAACAAGCAAAACATGCTATTGATCTTAATTTTTTATTAGGAATTGGTGGAGTAGTGACCTTTAAAAACGGGAAAATAGATCAGTTCCTGCAAGAAATCCCATTAGAAAAGATTGTTCTGGAAACAGACTCTCCTTACCTGGCTCCGGTTCCTCACAGGGGTAAAAGAAATGAAAGTTCTTATCTTGATCTGGTGGTAGGAAAGCTGGTGAATATCTACAATAAAGATTTTTCTGAAATTGACAGAATCACAAGCCAGAATGCAAAACACATTTACAATTACTAGGCCTATATGAAGCTTTTAAAAGAAAATATCCATTATCTTCTTTTCCTTTCTGCTGTGTTTTTTCTATGGAATCCGGCGAAATTTCCGGTTGATGATGGTTATTTTTATCCACAGATAGCCTATAATATAGTCAGAAATGGCTTTATGGGGTTTAATGATTTATACCTTACCAATGGCTTCCATCCTTTATGGATGGTATTCTGTGTTATTGCTGAAGCGATCAATTTTTTGGGTAAAAGTTTCTCAGTATACATTCTATGGTTTTTTCAGGTTATCTTTATCATTGCGGGATACAGATTTTTTGAAAAAACCTTATTCAAAGATTCAGTAAGTGGAAAAGTATTGAGCTTAGCATTGTATTGCTTAATTTTTTTCAGCCTTGGATCATTATATTTAACGGAAGCGCATCTTACCTTTTTCACCATTGCCTGGCTGCTTTATTTTCTTTGTAAAAGATACACCAACGATTTTCTGTTCGGATTCATTTGTAGCCTCGTTTTTCTGGCAAGGCTGGATCATATTTTTATCATTATTCCTTTAGGCTTTCTTTATTGGAAACACCGGGACTGGAATTTTCAAAGCATTTCTAAAGTAATTTTAGGATTTTTACTTTTGGCGGGACCTTATTTATTTTCCAATCAGTATTTGTTCGGAGATATGGTTCCTGTCAGTGGCAGAATAAAAAGTTCCTTTCCTAAAGCTAATCTGGATGATCCTTTTGGTTTACTCCCTGATTTATTCTTATTTGTGGGTTCCGCATATTTGATATTTTTGATTTTTACTAAAAATATACACTACCGCTCTGTCAAAATTTTATTTATTAGCGGAAGCTTTATTCATTTATTGTATAATGTATTTTTCCAGTCATATACAGGACAGTGGTATTTTGTATCACAATTTATTTTTTGTGGCTTTTTTATCAATGATATTGTTGAAAAATTTCAATTGAGAATAGTACCTGCGAGATCCAAGTTTATAATTTATTCTTTGGGTTCAACATTTTTCTTATGTACAATCGGGATTTTGAAGCTCAAGACCAACCTAAGCATATTTCATAACGTTTTTGATGACAAGTCAAAATTTGAAAAGAAAACAAAGGATCTGGTAAAGAATTTGGCAGAAGATCTGGTTAAAGTAGTTCCCCGAAAGTCTCGAATATATGTTTATGATTTTCCGGGTAAATTTGCTTTCTACTCAGATTTTAATTTTATACCGGCAGATGCTTTGGTAGCCAACTCTACTTTTTTTAATGAAATAAATACGCTCCGTTTTAAAGATTATCTCAAAAAAAATAAAATTAACTATATGCTCTTTCCAAGTCAACTGGAAAAAGGAAGGGATTCAATCACTTTTATGGGCATGGATGTTAAAAAGAAAAATAATCGTAATATGTTTTACTTTAGGAATACTTTAAGTAAGAAGGTCATAGACAGTCTTGATGAAAATGAGTTAATTAAAGTGAAAACGTATTTAAATCCTGCAAAGACCTGGCAGGCGCAGTATGACTCGGTGACGATTTATAAGCTAAAAGAAAAATAACGAGAATAAAAAAGCTTTCAGGAATAACCCTGAAAGCTTTTTTTTTATTTTTTCCTAAAGAAACTTTTATTTTTTGGCTTTTTGAAACCAATGTCTTTCTTCTGAGTAGGTTTAGGTTTTCCCTGTCCCGGATTCATAGGTTTATTATTTGAATCCCTTTTTTGTGCAACCAGATTTTCGGTGTGGAACGGGTGGTCTTTAACCACCGGAATTTTAAGTCCGATAAGTTTTTCCGTATTTCTAAGGTTCAGTAAGTCCAGACCATCTACAAAAGATAAAGAAGTCCCTTCCGAACCCGCTCTTCCTGTTCTTCCGATTCTGTGAACATAGGTTTCGGAAACATCAGAAAGCTCGTAATTAATTACATATTTCAGCTCATCAATATCAATTCCTCTTGCTGCAATATCTGTAGCAACCAATACTCTGGTCTTTCCGGATTTGAAGTTGTTTAGCGCATTTTGACGTGCATTTTGAGATTTATTCCCATGAATCGCTTCCGTTGAAATGCCATTTTTTTGTAATGTTCTTGCAATCTTATCAGCTCCGTGCTTGGTTCTTGAAAAAACCAAAACAGATTCAGAGATATGATTTTTAAGAATATGTGTAAGTAATCCCAATTTATCTTCTTTCTGAACAAAATAGACAGATTGTTTAATGGTTTCAGCTGTCGAAGAAACAGGCGTTACTTCTACCTGTACCGGATTGCTAAGGATGGAATTGGCAAGCTTTTGTATTTCAGGAGGCATAGTTGCAGAGAAAAATAAAGTTTGCCTTCTCTGAGGTAAAAGCTTAATAATTCTTTTAACGTCATGTACAAATCCCATATCCAGCATTCTGTCAGCTTCATCCAGAACAAATATCTCCAGGTTTTTAAGACTGATAATTCCTTGTGCAATGAAGTCAAGGAGTCTCCCCGGTGTTGCTACAAGAATGTCTACTCCTTTTCTTAAAGCTGCTTCTTGTGAGCCCTGTTTTACACCTCCGAAAATAACTAATTTTCTTAATGGAAGATTTCTTCCGTAAGCATTAAAGCTTTCTTCAATCTGAATAGCCAGTTCCCTTGTAGGCGTTAAAACCAAAGCTTTGATCTGATTAGTCTTTGGACGTTCCGAAAGGTTCTGGAGAATGGGAATAGCAAAAGCTGCAGTTTTACCGGTTCCGGTCTGCGCCGTTCCCAGTAGATCTTTTTTCTCTAAAATAGAGGGAATAGCCTTTTGCTGTATAGGAGTTGGTTTTTCATAACCTTCCTGTTGAAGCGCATCTAAAATGGGCTTGATGATTTTTAAATCTGTAAATAACAAAATATATTGCGTATTAAAAATAATGCGGTCGAAGTAGTATACTTCATCATTTTTAGCGAATCTGCTAAAATTGATTAACAGAATTTTTAAGTAAAATTAATTACCGAAAGGGCTGAGAATGCCGCGAAATATGCTACAAAGGTAGTTAAAATATTTGAAGTTTATTATTTTACTTCCATACCTGCGCAATTAAGGTCTGTTATCGATATTTTTAATCTGTGAAATGCACAGAAATAGGATCAACGAGTATCAGATGATCATGGGACTTAATGTTTTATCTTCTTCCATTCCTGATTGAATCTTAGGTCGAACAGGGTTTTATAAAGAGTTGTTAATCCATAACTTCCAACTAAACCATAATCTTTAATCTTTTTGATCTTCCCGTTGTCATAGGTAATTGTTAAAGTTGACAACTGATCATCGGTCCAACTTACGGAATAATCATCTTTAAGCTCCGGAAAATTAATATAGCCAAGAATTGTTTCAATTTTTTGAAAATCCGATGCTTTTATTTGGGTTGTAAATTTTCCTTCACCTTTTTCAAAAGTTTTACGGGATTTCCTTTCTATTTTTTCAAAGGAATCATTACGGTTGATGAAATTGTAAGTCTTGGCAATAAATTGAGAGGTGCCGTTTTTACTCAATTCAAGCGTAAACACCGGACAGGTTCCAAAACAGGGTTCTGTTTCAAAAAATATTTTTTCAATAGTATACTTTTGAGGTTCCGGATTATACTCTATGAAATTATCAAATTTATAAGTCAGAATCTTATTGACGATTTTGTGGTAAAAATTGTATTTCTCAGAATTAAAATCTTCGGTAACTTCATCGTAGAAAACAGAGATATAATCTTTGCCATTTATAGTAGACAATTTCGGGATTACAAAATCAAAATGATTCAGAAGTAAACTCCTGGTCATATACTTATTGTCTATATCGAAAATAACCTTTACAACTGCACTACAACTGCCTCTGGATGATTGACAGCTGTTGTCATCCCCGATAAATAATAAATCCGTTTTTCCATTATGATCAAAGTCTCCTTTATAAAAACTTTTGTCAACACCCAGACTATCAGCAGTCCTTTTTATAAGGGGTGACAAATTATCATCTTCAAAGCTCCTGATCGTTTTTAACCTAAACTCAGATAAAAAATCATCTTTTGATTGTGAACATGACCGTATAAAATTGACAGCCTCAATGTCTGTTTTGAGGCTGTCAATTTTTGATAAAGTCTTACTGCTTTGTGAAAAACAGGATTGGTAAAATAAAACTAATATGAAGAACAGTGTTCTATCCATGTAGTTTTTTCCAGATAACATCCTTAAGTTCCGTAAGTCCTTCACCGGTTACACCCGAGAAGAACAGCGGCTGCCTGTTTTCAGGAAATTCTGCTGAAATTTCTTTTTTCAGTTCATCGTCCAGAAGGTCTGCTTTTGAAATGGAAATAATAAAGTCTTTATCCAATAATTCCGGATTGTATTCTTTAAGCTCATTTTCAAGAATTTTAAACTCCTGGAAATGAGCTTCGGAATCTGCCGGAATAAGGAATAACAAAATTGAATTTCTCTCAATATGTCTTAGGAATCTATGGCCAAGGCCTTTTCCTTCAGCGGCTCCTTCTATAATCCCCGGGATATCAGCCATTACAAATGATTTGTAATTTCTGTAGTCTACGATTCCCAGGTTAGGCGTCAATGTTGTAAATGCGTAATTGGCAATTTTAGGTTTTGCCGCGGATACGGAAGCCAACAATGTGGATTTTCCGGCATTCGGGAAACCTACAAGCCCTACGTCAGCTAAAATTTTAAGCTCAAAAACCACATAACCTTCCTGTCCCTCCATTCCCGGCTGTGCGTAACGTGGGGTCTGGTTCGTTGAAGATTTAAAGTGCTCGTTACCAAGTCCTCCTTTTCCTCCTTCCATCAGGATGATTTCCTGACCATCTTCTAAAATTTCCCCGATGATTTCACCCTCTTCATTTTTGGCAATGGTTCCGATAGGTACCTCTATATAAACATCGGCACCATAAGCTCCTGTTAACTGATTTTTTCCTCCGTTTTCTCCACGCTCCGCTTTCACGTGACGGGTATAACGAAGTGGAAGTAAAGTCCATTCCTGAGCATTCCCCTTCATAATAACGTGGCCTCCACGACCTCCGTCTCCACCATCAGGGCCACCTTTGGGAATGTATTTTTCACGGCGAAGATGCGCAGAACCTGCACCTCCATGACCGCTTTTACAATGAATCTTTACGTAATCTACAAAATTTGACATAATTTTAATTCAAGGTTTAATGTGTAAGGTCCAAAGTTTAAACCTTGAATATTTAACTTTGAACCTTGAATCAAAAATTTATTTTTGAATTTTTTCTACTTCAGCAAACAATTTCTCAGAAATCTCATTGATCTCACCAACTCCGTTTACCTCTACATATTTTCCTTGTTGCTTATATAATTCAGCTACTTCAGCTGTTTTCGCATAATATTCTTTAATCCTGTTCTGGATGATTTCTTCGTTGCTGTCATCAGATCTTCCACTGGTTTCTCCTCTTTTCAGCAATCTTTCAACCAAAATTTTATCTTCAACGATTAATGAAAGACAAACATCAATCTCGTCATTCAGTTCCTCTTTAACGATTTTTTCCAAAGCCGCTGTCTGTACAGCTGTTCTTGGATATCCATCGAAAATAAACCCTGCCGCATCGGTTGGTTTTCTCAATTCGTCCACCAACATGTCGATTGTCACCTGGTCCGGAACCAATTCTCCCTTATCGATGTAAGATTTAGCTAATTTCCCAAGCTCCGTGTCGTTCTTCATATTGAATCTGAATAGATCACCTGTAGAGATTTGCTTTAAGTTAAATTTTTCGATGAGATTCTGAGCTTGTGTTCCTTTTCCACTTCCTGGAGGCCCGAACAGAACAATGTTTATCATTTTTATTTAATTAGATATTTTAAGTTTAAATTTCAGGTTTTGAAATTAATGGTTGATTTTACCTTCTTCTAACTGATATAAATCCGAAAGATTTCTTCCCAATTCATCGTAATCTAATCCGTAACCCAGAACAAATTTATTTGGAATTTCCTTTCCAATATAATCCAGTTTAAAATCCTTCTTGTAAACCTCAGGTTTTAGTAAGAAAGAAGCCAGTTTTACAGATTTTGGTCGTTGTGTTTCTTTGAAATATTTGAAAAGGCTTTCAACAGTATTTCCTGTATCTACGATATCTTCAACCAGAATAATATGACGGTCCTTAACATCTTTCGTCAGCTCCATCTTCTGGTAAACAATTCCCGTAGATTCCGTTCCTACATAAGAACTCATCTGGATAAAAGCAATCTCACAGTTTCCCGGATAATGCTTTAAAAGATCTGAGAAGAACATGATAACTCCGTTCAAAACTCCTATGAAGACAGGAACTTCATCTTTGTAATCCTCATAAATTTTCAGCGCTGTCGCTTTTACTATTTCCTGAATTTCCGCGTCCTTTAGATAAGGAACAAAAGTTTTGTCGTGAACTTTAATGCTTTCCATAAAAAAATTTAGTAGTTGGCAAAGTTACGGATTTTTGATTTTTGATTAAAATGTTTTTATGTTTAATCTATTATTTGCATTATATTTGCATACACAAAACCTAAAAATACGCTCATGTAGGATATAATTTCTTTCAGATTTGATCAGATGATAATCCCCTTGGATTATTGATGTTTAACTTTAATTAGAAAGAAATCATGATTTTTCTACAAAATATATCCTATAGGTTTCCCAACAGAGACCTGCTTTTTAATCATATCAATGTAACGATCCCAACATCTTCAAAAACGGCTTTGGTCGGAAGTAATGGCATGGGAAAATCTACCCTGCTTAAAATTATAGCAAATGAAATCCAACCTTTGGAAGGGAACTTACATATTGAAGGAAATTTATATTACGTTCCGCAAATGTTTGGAAACTTTAATCATCTTACCATTGCAGAAAGCCTGAAAATTGACCAAAAACTAAATGCTTTACAGAAGATTAGCAGTGGCGAAGTAGACGACATTTATTTTGATATTCTCAACGATGATTGGGATATTGAAGATCGTTGCCAAATGGCTTTACAATACTGGCAGCTTGAGAACCTGGATTTAAATCAAAAACTAGAGGGCCTGAGCGGAGGACAGAAGACAAAAGTCTTTCTTGCATGTTTACAGATTCATCAGCCGGATATCATATTGCTGGATGAACCCACTAACCACCTCGATCTTGAAGGACGGAGTCTGTTATATGACTATATCGCGAAAACAAGTGCTACAATAGTTATTGTGAGTCACGACAGAACTTTATTAAATCTGGTTGATATAATTTACGAATTGAGCAATCAGGGCATTTCAACGTATGGTGGAAATTTTGATTTTTATGTTGAACAAAAGGAAGTAGAGGAGGAGGCATTGCATCATGATATTCATGCCAAGGAGCGGGCTTTGAAAAAGGCAAAGGAAAAAGAAAGGGAGACCTTGGAAAGAAAACAAAAATTAGATGCCCGGGGAAAGAAAAAGCAGGAAAAATCAGGAGTTGCAAGAATTATGATGAATACCCTCCGGAATAATGCTGAAAAGAATACCTCCAAACTCAAGAATATTCATGCCGAAAAGATTAGTGATCTTTCCGCAGGACTTAGGGGATTGCGTTCATCTGTGAAAAATACAGAACAAATGAAAGTAAATTTCAACGATTCTGATCTTCACACAGGGAAAATTCTTATGACAGCGGATGATATTAATTTCAGATATCATGAAAAACTCTTATGGGCTAAAAATCTGGATCTCGAAATCAGAAGTGGGGATCGTATTTGTGTGAAAGGACCGAACGGCTCCGGAAAAACGACTTTAATTAAACTTTTAATTGGTGATTTGGATGCTTCCATTGGAACTATTTCAAGAACTGATTTTAATAGTATTTATATTGATCAGGAATATTCGTTAATTGCTCAGGAGGCAACCATTTATGAATTTGCCCAAAGGTTTAATGATAATGCGTTACAGGAGTCCGAAGTAAAAACCATATTGTCCAGATTTTTATTTGGAAAAGAAACATGGGATAAAAAAGGAGAAATGTTAAGTGGAGGAGAGCGCCTTAGGCTTTTATTGTGTGGGCTTTCCATCAGTAATAAGGCTCCCGATATCATTGTTCTCGATGAGCCCACAAATAATCTGGATTTGCAAAATGTAGAGATTCTTACCAATTCCATTAAAGATTATAAGGGGACGTTATTAGTGATTTCTCATGATGAAATCTTCCTGGATGAGATTGGTATAGAAAGTGAAATTGTGCTGGATTAATGCAGCGATAAGTATTTTAAGAATGATACTTTTTGAGTTGCGGGGATTTTAGGGTCGATAATATTTTGGAATAATCATTCCGAAGGAATCTAACTGTTAAATGTGAATAATGGCTTTGGAATCCTTCGGAATGATTATTTAGCACCTATTTTATTTCAATGTTCGGTAATTGATAATTTCCAACTACTTCTATTAATTTGGAAGAGTTATTTTTCAAATTATTGAAGAAACTTTCTATATTTTCTTTATATCCCCTTTCACTAACGCCGAAAAGTAGGACTCCTTTACTTTTATTGTTTGAAATAAGTTTATAACGGTAAACATTTCTTTCTGCGATGAGTATTTCTTTCCCATCTTTCGAATTCTCAGTAATGAAAAAATCTAAGATATATTCTTCGCCGTTTTCATAGATTTTATAATTGACGACCGGATTGGATTTTTTCAGGTTCTCAAGTTCAGTTACTTTTCGATTAATTGCATCTTCAATTTTAAGAGTTCCCTGAATATAATCGATCATAACTAATGTGCCGTATTTTTCGATTTTCTCGGTTGGGCTTAGGTATTCTTGTTTGTAGTAATTCTCATTAGGATGAGAGCTCCAGATTAGATTATAGAATGTATTATCAATTTTAATAGGTCCGGGAATACTCAGATACTCATTAATTTTATTTTGTGCGTCTAAAGAAAGGGAAGGGAATAGAAACAGGATAATAAGAAGGAGTGATTTTTTAGACATGTTTGCTTTTAATTTTTGTGTTGGTATTGATGATCAAATATACAATAATCAAAATGCCTAAAATGAAAGAGTTATAAGGATATTTGTTACAAAAGTTTCTCAATCCACTTGTAAATGTGATCCAGAACCTCTTCCCGGATTTCCTCATTCATAATTTCATGCCTCATTTCAGGGTAGATACTGTAATCCACCTTAATGAATCCATCCTGTTTTAAATTATTTACTGTTTGCATAACTCCTTTTCCAAAATTCCCGATAGGATCGTTTTTTCCACTAACAAATAAAAAAGGGAAGGATTTGGAAATGGGATTTGCCCAGTTTCTTTTAGTTGCTTTTTTATACAGTTTGAATAATGCATAAAATGCATTGTTGGTAAAAGGAATTCCAGAAAGTTCATCCTGAGTAAAAGCATCTCTATTGGCTTCATTGAGGCTTAGCCAGCTTGTGTCGCCAAAATTTTTATCTTTTCTGAAATGGTTGTTGTTTACAAAATTAAAAAGTGAATTGAAAAATGTTTTTTGTTTGGGTGCTATTTTATTGGCGATTGAAAAATAGGTATTCAAAAGACAGATACCCGCTAAAGTACCTCCGGTGCCAACGATGACAGCTCCTGTAAGCCGGTTGCTAATTCTTTGAAGAAGACACCGTGTAACAAAAGAACCCATCGAATGACCGAGGACAAAATGGGGGACATCAGGATATTGATCGCTCAAGTGATCACTCATCATTTCCGCATCATCGATCAATTTTTTATCCGGTCGGTTCAATTGAAAAAATCCGATATCTTTTTTTTCTTTCACTGATTTTCCATGTCCCAGATGATCGTAAGTGATTACGGCTAATCCGTGACCGGCAAAATATTCTGCTATTTCTTTATACCTTCCGCTATGTTCCTGCATTCCATGGATAATTAAAAGACTTGCCTTTATCTCATTCGTCTCAGGGGTAAATACATTGTAAAAAAGTTTAGGCTGATCGCTGGTATTTTTAGACAAGTATCCTGTTTGATGTAATGTTCTCATATCATAAACTATCTTTATTATTCTCAAACGCTACTCAAATATACACATAAATAAAAGATTTTTGGTTTGATGATAGATCAATGATGTCGTAAAAAATGCCTGTAATTCTATGATTTTAAACTAGAATGAAAATAAATTTTCCACATAATTTGCCCACCCTATTTTTTCAGAGTAATTTTGCATGAATCTAAAAACAATAGTAAAATATGTCAACTTACGTAGTTGTAGGTCTTCAGTACGGAGATGAAGGTAAAGGGAAAATCACGGATGTTTTATCCGCTAAATCGGATTATGTAGTACGTTTCCAGGGTGGAGACAATGCAGGTCATACGGTTTATGTGGGTGATGAAAAATTTGTTTTACACCTTCTTCCTTCAGGAGTTTTGCAGTGCAAAGGAAAATGCATCATTGCCAATGGAGTAGTGGTGAATCCTAAATCTTTCATCAAAGAAGTTAGCCAGATTGAGAGCAAAGGTTTAAGAACCGACCACATCTTTATCAGCAGAAGAGCGCATGTGATCATGCCTTACCACATTCTTTTGGATACTTACCGTGAAGAAGAGCATGGAGGAACTCAGATCGGGACCACTAAAAAAGGAATCGGCCCTTGTTACGAAGATAAAATTGCAAGAGTTGGAATCAGAATGATTGATCTTCTGAATCCTGAGATTTTAAGAGAGAAAATAGAGAAAAACCTTAAAATTAAAAATTCTCTTTTTGAAAAATACTACGGAAAACCGACTTTAGACGTAGAAGAAATTTACAACGAATTTTTAGAGATAGGAAAACAGCTTCAGGACAGAATTGTAGATACAGAAGTTGAATTGAATGAGGCGATCAGAGATGGTAAAAACGTTCTTTTTGAAGGGGCTCAGGCATTGATGTTGGATATTGATTTCGGAACGTATCCATACGTTACTTCATCTTCTCCATCTACAGGAGGAGTTTGTACGGGAGCTGGTGTTCCGCCAACTTCACTTCAGAACCTTATTGGAGTTGCCAAAGCATACTGCACAAGGGTTGGAAACGGACCTTTCCCATCTGAATTGGATAACGAATTAGGAGAAAAAATCAGACAGATCGGTGGTGAATTCGGAGCGACTACCGGAAGACCAAGAAGAACCGGATGGTTGGATCTTGTTTCGTTGAAACATGCTTGTATGATCAATGGTATCAATAACCTTGTAATTACTAAACTTGACGTTCTTACAGGAATTGAAAACCTAAAAATTGTAACTCAGTATAAAACAGAAGATGGTAAAGTAATCGATTACTTCACTTCTTCTACAGAAAAGTTATACAATTATGAGCCTATCTACCAGGATTTACCAGGATGGAGTGAAGATCTTACGAAGGTAAGAAGCTATGATGAACTTCCTGATAATGCTCAGAAATATATCGAATTTATCGAGCAGTATTTAGGAATCAATGTGTACTTGGTTTCTGTTGGACCGGAAAGAAGTCAGAACATTATCAGAAAAGAATTATTCTAATATTATAGAATATCATTTATAAAAAAAGAGACTGTCAGATGTGATGGTCTCTTTTTTTGATCCATAAGGTTTATTCTTCTCGCTGTGAGGATTATTTGTGGTAAAAATAGTTAGTCAATCCATGTATTAATGTAAATTGGGCTATATATTAAAAAAACTCCCACAGATTTCATCGATTAATCCAATTTTTTTTCTGTGAGAGTCTTAATTGCAGAACAAAGGGAACTTTTGAAATCAGTGCACTGCTTTTAACCCTCTAATTCAAATATTTTGTATAAGCCTTAGCAAGCTTTTCATCGTATTTATTTTGCTTATAACCCGTACCATTATAGCCTTTTGCAAAATTGCCCCAGTTTTTATTTCTCAAATGAACCAAAAGTCCATTCTTTTCTAAAAACTTTCCAAAAGCTTTCAGGTGTTCTCCTTCATTGATCTCCATTTTGGACACAAAATCATTAACATCGGTATAACCTAAATTTTTAGCATGGAATCCCATGATCTGAAAGCTTCCCCAGGATGCTGAAGATAATGCGGCGTCTTTAAATTTAACATCAGTCCCTAAACTTATAGCCTCATTTAATCGGTCATATTCTCTCACCCCACCCAGGTAATAGGTTCTGGTCCATTTAGGATAAAGAATGTCTTTACTTGAGTCGTTGTAATAAGAGTTTGGATTAATTCCTCGCTTTTCGAGTTCATTCCAGAAAATATGCCCTTCAAAAAGAATTTTAGGTTTATTGTTGATTAAAAAACCTTTTCCACTGCTTTCAATTTCATTAACGGCTTTTACAGCTGCTAATTCAAGATCGTACTGGTCAGCAAACGAGATAAGGTCACTTTCTTTAAGGAATTTATCCGTTGAGATAATCGGATTAGAATTTTTCTGCAGTAATACTGCCCATGTTTTTATTCCGACAATTCCGTCTATTACTAAAGCATTTTTGCTTTGGAAATCTTTAACTGCCGCATCTACTTCCAGGCTGAAAGAATCTGAAATTTTAATTGGATATCCCAGCTTATAAAGAAGTTCACATAATGTGAGAACTTCAGGCGCTTTCGTATTGTATTTTAAGAGTTTCATGGTGCTTTTTGTTTATTAAAAGATTAAACTATTTTTGAGTAGGGTTCGTCCATATATTCACGAAAGTTAGCTAACGGGAATCTTTGGCATCTTCTCACAAATCATTCCGATAAGAAAAAATGACTTGAATTTAACTTCCTCTCTCTGAAGTTTGTATTGTAAATTAATAGGAGTTGTACTTGTTACACTGAAGTTTTGGTTCAAAACTGAGTAATCATCTATTCTCAGCTCAATACTGTATTCGCCTAATGCGATAACCTGATTGACAATTCCTGCTTCGTTTGTTTCTATTTCATAAATCCTGCTGTTGTTGGTTCCTTTAATGGAGATTGAACATTTATAAACAGGATCGTTATTGATTTTATCCAGGACCCTGAATTGTATATTTGCTCCTGATGATGGAACCTGAATAGGGTATTTTATGGGGACAAAGATTCCTGTATTTCTAATGGGGATTACAGGTTTTACTGGTGGAGCCGGAGTTACGGGTTGTGGTGTTGAAACGGGAGTAACCGATCTTACATTCCTTACACTATTGAGAACATTCATATTAATCCTGTTGAATGCAGGGATCGGATGTACTTTGGCTGTTTCCGCAACAGGTTCAGATTCAGGTTTTGTTATGAATTCTGTGGCAGTAATCTTTGAGTTTTCATAAAGGGCTGTTTTTCTGGTTAAGTTGCTGAGCTGGTCGGATTTAATGGTTTTTACATTTGTAATGGCCTTTAAGAACTTTTGATTATTGTTTTTATTGACAAAAAGCTGCTGCTTCATGATCAGAGGACCAAAATAAATAAGTTGATCCGGGTTGTTGATTGCATCATTTGTAATTGAAGGATCTAAAATTATTTTCAGATTCTTTATTAAAATCATGGTCTTGGGAAAAGCGGGTAGTTTAAAATCACTGGAAATTGTTTGTCCGTCCGATATTTTTTTTGGCTCATTCCATTCAAATAGTTGCGAAAGCATAAAGTTTTTGCTGAACCAGTTTCTTTTTAAATGCACAAAAGAATAATCCAGTTCGACCGCCTGAATAACGCCCTCGTCATAGTCAATCGAAAGAATTTCTGAGGGGAGGTTTTCGTGGGAGCTTTTTGCTTCCGTATATAAGGTTTCGAGTTCCTTTTTTTCAATTCTTATATTGTTCCATCCTGATTCATTTTCCATGAAATCATACGGGATAAAATTAATATCATGAATAGAGGCATTAGTGATTACGTCGGTTTTCTCAGCAGCTTCAAAGGTGTTTTTAGCATTTTGGGCCATTGCGAGATAGACATCTGCATCAGAAGCTTTGTTGATTCTTGTCAATTCTTTATCGATGTTATCTTTATTTCCTTTTATTTTCCAATCTGAAAAGGCGATCTCTTTTGTTCCGTTTAAATGAGTAAGCTGATCATTCCAATTGTTTCTTTCCTCATCGCTGTCCAGACCGTCAAAAAGCTCGAGATGAGCTGTGATCTTATCAATTACCTGCTCATGAGCCAGTCTGTATTTTTTGTAAGCTTTAAATTCTTTAGTGTCATTCTTTTTAGCATCGAAAAGGATGGAACTTTCAATTGCCAATGTCTTATCAAGGCTTTCTTCAAGATTTTTTAAATTGTTTTTATCTAGAATATCACGATAAATGTCAAACAGGGAATTGTTAGGATTCAGGTCCCAGAACTGAGAAGATATAGGAACTGAATTAAGTTCGTAGGCCATATTCTGCTTTTTAATAATAGAAAGGGCTTTTTTCTGATCATCGTTGAGCTGGTTTTGTGGCTTTAAAAGCTCAAGTTCTTCATTTTCATATACCCTGAGGGAAGGACATATCATGGGAAGGTCATTTTCCATCGAGCTTTGGGATAGATAAGTGTTTTTAAGTTTCTGGTAGACGGCAATAAAATATTTCATGGCATTAGTTTTTGTTTTTTAAATAACCGACAGAAAAAATCTGCCGGCTATTCTTGATGAGAAGATATTATGATTTTCCGTCAGTCCATTTTTTGATCTCCGGATTTGGATCCGGTGATTTCGGAATCACATGGCATTTATAACCGATAATGTAGATTCCGTCAGAATTCAGTTTCTTTCCATTCCATTTGGCATTGGATTGTACATCCTGGTTATCGTAACTATAGCTTCCGCCGAAAACGAACGGTCCTATTCCAACTGCAGCCCCCGCACTGACAGAGTTTTTAACATCTGTAAAAGCAGTACTGTTGTTTGTAAAATCAAGGCAAACGTCTTTAGCAATGATAAGCTCGGTAATGATAGAAGGCATTAATCCTTTTCCTTTTCCGTCGCTGATGACATCGCCACTTAAAGTTTGAGGAGATTGCTCATGTAATTTCCAGTATTTGGATTCAATAAAGTTCTGATTAAGCCATCCTCTTTCCACTCTTACTTTTCCAAGCTTGAAAGAGACCTTCATATTCGTATAATCTGTATTGATCTTTGTTTTTTCGTGCTTTCCGCCACCTTTTGCACCGATAGAGAAAATGCCCATGCTAAATCCTGCGGCTGCACCCCAGTTGTGAACTGATTTTGAATAATCATAATTAGATTCACCTTCTACGATGGTAACTGTGGGCCATCCTTTAGACTCTTTTAATGCATTAGCGGCAACCGGAACGGATGGTGAATAATTTGTATAGTCCAGAACCCTTGTTCTCTGACTGTTTCTGAACTCAGATTCCATCCTTTTTTTGATGACGAGCATGTTTTTCTGCTCTACTTCACTTAAATAATTTTGTATTTTCTCGACGGCTTCTTTGTATCCAAGAGATTGCCACGCTTTAAGGGATGCATCTTCTCTTTTTTTCATGTTCTTGCCATCGATCGATAATTTGGCCATTGCTTCCGCATCTCCGTTATCGGCAGCAGTTCTGATTTCATTATTGGCGTCTACGATATCGTAATATTTCATCTGATATTCTACATATTTAGAATACATCGGAGAAACGAAAGTGTGGAAGATCTCAGGTTTGTTTGTGTCGTCTATAGGTGAATTAGGATCAAAGTCTGTGTTTTTTACCTTCTTAATTTTGAAAAGCTTATCCCTTAACGTATTCAGCTTTTTTTCAACTTTTTCATCGAATTGAGTATCAACGACTACGGACCATTGTAAAAGATCTTCATATACTTTAGATACTCTTTTCTGGGAATCGTTCATAATGCTCATGATCGACATTACCCTTCCGTTGCCTGAACTGGTAAGTGGAGGAAGCTGAGAAGGAATGACATCCACCATTGCAGCAAATTGCTCCATTTGAAGATATTTTCTGAATTTACTGTTTGACAGGGCGTTCTGGTAAGCCTCCATGTCAATTTTCGGATTTCCGTTAGCATCCAGGATAGGTTCTCCTTTAGCGTCCAGCATTGGTTTTGGTGACGGGGCGTCCCCAAATAGTCCGTTGAGTGCGTAATCAAAGGTGTCTTCCGATAGAGTAATCCCTACCGGGTCAAATGAAATGAAATCATTAGGTCCCAGAGAGTCGGGGTCTCCACCATTGGTTACGGTGTCATACACTTGTTTTAAAAGCATGCTCATTAATGAGTTTGATTTTGCTTCTTGAGTTAAAGTTGGCATAATTATTAAGTTTTTGTTTTTTTGCTTACTCTTTTCGGTTTTCAGCATCCCCGGTTTGGTATGGTACAAATGTATTTTGACTCTGGGTTCAATATCTCAGTATTTTTCCTGTTTTAAGATGTGGTTTTTACTATTTTTAAAATATTAATGAATTTAATTAGTTAAAAATATAATATTGTTGAATAATTTTAATATCTATAATGGTGTTTTTAATACTTTACTATTGCTTGCGTAGTTAATTTTATCGATTGTCATAAATTTTTTTAAAATATTAGTGTTTTGTTAATAAAATGGCAAATGTTTTGATGGTGTAACATTACTTATCGATAAGTGCTATAAAAACTAATAATCAGATTTTTTATTAACCGTTTAAATCTTTTAAGTGATGAAACACCTACACACTAATCAGGAATTTCGCTTCAATGAAGTTCTTTTCGAGCATCGTAACAAGGAATATGGCGCTTATGTTTTAAGAAATGAGTCAGACAAAATACTAACAAAAGCACTGTTCGTAGGTGTAAGTTTGTTGGCAGCTATTTCAATTACTCCGATAGTTATATCGGCTTTTAAAAGTGAGGCACCGATAAAAGCGCCTATTGCACCAGTTTATCATCCTATGGATATTCCAAATGATCCTCCAGTAAAAGACCCACCAGCTCAAATTAAGCCAGAACCTCCTCGGGGTGAAAAGGTAAAAACTTATGATGATAGACTACCAGAGCCAAAAGCAATTGTTAGAAATGAGAAAAAAGAAATAATAGACAAGGAGAATGCGTTAGCAAGTACACAGACCTCTCCTGGTAAAGAAATTGAGAATACAAAGTATATTCCGGCTCTTCCTCAGAATATTGGGACAGGAACTATACCACAGGTAAAATCTGAAATTCCTGCAGAGAAACCAGCGAATTCAGTTTTGGATTCTGGAGAACTTAGCGTTGAAGCTAATTTCGTAGGTGGAATCGATTCCTTCAGAAATAAAGTAATGAATAACTTTGATAGTTCCGGATTTGAGAGCGACGGAGTAGTAAAAACAACGATCACTTTTATTGTTGAAATTGATGGAACTATTTCCGGTATCAAAGCCAATGGAGGAAATGCAGATTTCAATAGTGAAGCAATCAGAACAGTAAAATCGATCAGAGGAAAATGGATTCCTGGAAAAAATAAAAAAGGTGAAGCCGTAAGAAGTTATTTCAAATTTCCGATTTCTATGAAGTTTGAATAATCTATATCAAACAAATCTTGACAGTTATCCACAAAATACTATTTTTTGTGGATAATTTTTTTTAGGGTTAATTTCCTTATTAACAATATTTTAACTCATTTTTACTTTTCATCATTCATTCAGAGCAAAGAAAAATGTGTATTTTTGAGGCTTAAAGTTCTAATAATGGGAAAAATCATAGGTATCGCTAATCAGAAAGGGGGAGTTGGAAAAACGACAACAGCTGTAAATCTTGCTGCGGCATTAGGGGTATTGGAAAAGAAAATATTAATCATCGATGCCGATCCTCAGGCTAATGCTACTTCAGGATTGGGTGTGGAAGATGTCCAGTATTCTACGTACAATCTTTTAGAACACAGTGTGGATACTGCCACTTGTATTAAAAAGACAGCAACACCAAATCTAGATATCGTACCGTCTCATATAGACCTTGTAGCAGCTGAAATTGAATTGGTAGACAAGGAAGATCGTGAGTATATGCTGAAAAAAGCATTGGAAAGCGTAAAAAATGAGTATGATTTTATCATTATTGACTGTGCTCCGAGTTTGGGATTGATTACTGTAAATGCGCTTACAGCCGCTGATTCTGTAATCATTCCGATCCAATGTGAATATTTTGCATTGGAAGGTTTAGGAAAACTTTTGAATACCATCAAAAATGTTCAAAAGATTCATAACAAAGATCTGGACATTGAAGGTTTACTTCTAACGATGTATGATAGCAGGTTAAGATTATCCAATCAGGTGGTAGAAGAAGTAAATGCACACTTCCCGGAAATGGTTTTTGAAACCATCATCAGCAGAAATGTGAGATTAAGTGAAGCACCAAGTTTCGGAGAAAGCATCCTGAATTATGATGCCGAAAGTAAAGGAGCAATTCAGTATATTCAGTTAGCAGAAGAAGTTCTGTTGAAAAATGAAAATTTAGTAAAGAATTAATTAAGAGTAAATAATAGATAATTGCAATGTGGATCAGCTGATCTTGGTTGTAATTGTCATCATTTATCAAAAATATCTATGAAGGACAAAAAAAGAGCTATGGGACGTGGTTTGGGGGCTATTTTAAGTGCTGAATCCAAAGCTACAGTGAACTCTGCTACTGATGAAGGAGCAGATAAGTTTGTTGGAAATATCGTAGAAGTAGCGATTGAAGATATTTATCCCAACCCAACCCAGCCAAGAACTTATTTTGACGAAAAAGCACTCAATGAACTCGCTCAGTCTATAGAAAATTTAGGGGTGATCCAACCGATCACTCTTAGAAAAGAAGGCGAGAGATTTGAAATTATATCAGGGGAAAGACGTTTCAGAGCGAGTAAAATTGCCGGACTAACTTCTGTTCCTGCTTATATCCGTTTGGTAAACGATCAGGAGCTTTTAGAAATGGCTCTTGTTGAAAATATCCAGAGGGAAGATCTTGATTCTATTGAGATTGCATTGACGTATCAAAGACTTTTGGACGAAATCGGAATGACTCAGGAAAACCTTAGCCAGAGAGTAGGAAAAGACAGAAGTACGATTACCAATTCTATCAGATTATTGAGACTAAGCCCGGATATTCAGAATGCTATCAGAAGTGGTGAGATTTCTGCAGGACATGGCCGTGCTATTATCAGTATGGAAAATGAGGAGCTACAACAAATTTTGTTTGACCTTATCATTAAAGAACAGTTGAATGTACGTCAGGCTGAACAGGCTGCTACAGCTTTAAAAAATCCAAAATCACCTGCTGCCAAAAAGGTAAAAGCTGAACTTTCCAATAACTATAAAAGAGCTCAGAAAACAATTGCTGACATTTTAGATGTAAAAGTGGAGATCAAAACCACCGGAAATGGTAAAAAAGGTAAAATTGTTCTTGACTTTAAGAATGAGGATGAATTGGAATATATTCTATCCCACATTAAATAAATGAAGAAATTATTGTTCACTTTTTTCTTGTGCCTGTATGCTGCTGCTTACTCACAAGTAAATCCTAATGATACCATTCGGGTAGAGCACTACCCGAAGGATAGTATCCCTGCCGCAAAGCCTCAAAAGTCTGAAGCTAAAGTGGTGGCTGATCTGGAAAAGGCCAACGGTCCCACAGCAAAAACATTAAAATTAAATCCAACAAAAGCGGGTTTATACTCAGCTGTTTTCCCTGGACTAGGGCAATTTTACAACAAAAAATACTGGAAAATTCCTATCGTTTGGGGTGCTGTAGGTACCGGAGTAGGAATAGCCATGTGGAATGATAAACAATACAAGAAGTACAGAGAGTACTATATTGCTAAATTGAACGGAACTCCCAATGAATTTATCGATAGTCGTCCATGGCTTGATAAAGTTGCACTGGCGAACGTTCAGGACAGAGCGAAAAGACAAAGGGACTATGCAATCGCAATTACCGGGCTGATCTATATCCTGAGTATAGTAGATGCTGTTGTAGATGCACACCTTTATGAAAGCCGCCATGACCCTGATTTAACTTTTAAACCTACAGTTATTCAGGACCAGTTTAGTACAGAACCTCCAAAGACCGGATTAAGTCTGAGCTACAGGTTCTAGATCGTAAGTAGGTATATCTAAAATAAATTACATGAAAATAGCATTAGTTGGATATGGAAAAATGGGCAAGATCATTGATGAGATTGCAACAAATAGAGGACATGAAGTAGTTGCCCGCCTTAAAGAAACTCCAACTGCTGAAAACCTTAATAATCCCGATGTTGTTATCGAGTTTTCGTTACCTGAAGTAGCTTTTAATAATATAAAAGCATGTCTGGAAAATAAAATTCCGGTGATTTGCGGTACAACAGGATGGTTAGAGAAAAAGGCTGAAGTAGAAAGAATTGCGGTGGAAAATCAGACGGCATTTTTATATGGTTCCAATTTTAGTTTAGGCGTTAATTTATTCTTTGCTTTAAATGAAAAGCTGGCTGATCTGATGAAAAATGTTAACGAATATTCTTGTCAGTTGGAAGAAATTCACCACATTCATAAACTGGATGCTCCAAGCGGAACGGCAATTTCTCTGGCAGAAGGAATTTTTAGAAATAATCCCAAATTTGATGCCTGGAAGCTTGAAGAAACTCAGGGGAATCAGCTGGGTATTTTCGCTATTCGTGAAGATGAAGTTCCGGGAACGCACAGTGTCTTTTACAGAAGTGAAGTGGATGAAATTGAAATAAAGCATACCGCATTTAACAGAAACGGTTTTGCATTAGGGGCCGTAGTAGCTGCGGAATGGATTAAAGACAAGAAAGGAAACTTTACAATGAAAGATGTTTTAGGGCTTTAACTTGTAACAAATGCTCCAAATAGTAAACTAATAAAAACAGTTGCTCAACACAAATCAATAGAATAAGGCACGAAATTTATGAATTATTTTTTAACTTATACAGTATACGTTCTCATTTTATCCGTATTAATGGGGATCTCAACATGGAAGCTGTTCAAAAAATTAGGGTATAGCCCTTTATTTGCTTTTATACCTTTTTACAATTATTTTATTGTTTTAAAAGAGACCAAACACCCTAAATGGTGGGCTATTTTATCATATTTGCCGATCGTAGGTCCGATTATGATGTCGGTTTTTCATATTTATCTTATGAAAAAGTTTGGAAAAAATCTTTTCCAGCACCAGCTTCTAACTGTTATTTTGCCGTTCATATACATGGCTACGGTCAATTATTCTAAAGATACAGAGGTAGAAGACGAAAATGAGCTATTCCTTACGGATGAAGAGAAAAATGCTAAAAAGAAAGATTCCTTCATAGGTTCAGTGACTTTTGCTGTTGTATTTGCAACGATTATTCACGTTTTTGTAACACAACCTTTCGGTATCCCTACAGGATCCATGGAAAGAACCCTTTTAGTAGGAGATTTCCTTTTTGTAAATAAATGGAGCTATGGATACAGATTGCCGATGCGTCCGCTTGCAATTCCTTTCTTACAGGGAACAATCTTTGATTCCGGAGAAAAAGGAAACCCGAAGGATGATCCCAAATCTTATGTTGATGGAGTGAAGCTACCTTACGCCAGAATAATGCAATTCAGCAAACCTCAGAAAAATGATGTTCTTGTTTTCAACTATCCTCAGGATTCAGTGCATACAGCTATTGACAGGAAAGACCCTTATGTAAAAAGATGTGTGGCAACTGCCGGCGATACTTTTGAAATGAGAGCTGGAAGACTTTTTGTAAACGGAAAACCAGAAACGGTTTTAGGGGATCAGGAAGTTCAGCACGCATATACAGTTAACACAGGTACTCAATTGGATATTCCAGGATTATACAATACATATGGATTCTTGCCCGTAAGAGAAATGCAGACGGATAAAGGATTTGTATACATGTTCCAGGGATTAACCGATAAAACGGCTAAAGAGATCAAAGCATTGCCGAACGTAATTGATATGGAAGAAAGTATTTTTCCTAAGGATTCAGCTACGGTTCAGCACAAGCTTAACGCCGACAGAACGGCTTACACAAAAAGTATCGATACCACTCAATCTATATTTCCTATCAATAAGCCTTGGAATCAGGACTGGTACGGACCTCTTAGAATACCTAAGAAAGGTGATGTGGTCGCAATTAATAAAGAAACGCTTCCGATGTATCAGTGGATTATTTCGGAGTATGAACACAATAGCCTGGAAAATAAAGACGGAAAAATTCTAATCAATGGTAAAGAAGCCAATCAGTATACAATCCAACAGGATTATTATATGATGGTTGGAGATAACAGAGATGCTTCACTTGATGCAAGATTCTTTGGTTTTGTTCCTGAAGAAAATATTGTAGGAAAGCCAATGTTTACATGGATGAGTCTGCAAGGTGTTTTCAAAGATGCCAGCTCTACATATCAGGCGCCTTTCAAGATCCGATGGGAGAGAATGTTTAAAGCTACAAATACAGGAGAAGCCAATAAAACTTCATACTGGTGGATTGCAGCGATGATTCTTATTCTATTCTTCGGATGGGACTATTTTGTTAAACTATTCAGAAAGAAAAAAACTGAGGAGGATTTATAAAGTAAAATAAATTTTAAAATAGAATGAAGTATTTGAAAAAATACTTCATTTTTGTATTATGAATATGAAGAATGTATTATTACCGGTGTTTTATTTACCACCGATTTCCTGGTTTTCAGTGTTTTTAGATCCTGAAAATGAGGTTACTTTTGAACAATTCGAAAATTTTCCCAAACAGACGTACCGAAACCGGGCGAATATTTATGGGGCAAACGGAAAACTTTCTTTGATCATCCCGATCAGTCATACGGGTAAAAGACAATTCAAAGAAATAGAGATCTCCAACAGGGAAGATTGGAGAAAGCTCCACTGGAAATCTATCAAGACAGCTTATCAAAGTTCTCCTTATTTCGAATTTTATGAAGATAAACTGATCAGATTATTTGAATTAAAAGAAAACTATCTTTTGGATTTCAATCTTAAAGGTTTAGAGATCATACAACAAATCCTAAAAACGGAAAAGGCATACTCTTTGAATGAAGAGTATATCAAAAATCCTGAAGAAGTAAATTTCAGAGAAAAATTTTCTGCAAAATTTGCTTCCGAATATAAAATGGATGATTACTATCAGACATTTTCTGATAAAATGGGATTTTTAAGTGATCTGTCAATTTTGGACCTTATTTGTAACAAAGGGCCTGAATCTTTGACTTATATAAAAAATATTAAACAATCATACTAGCATGAAAAAGGTATTATTAGCTGCTGTCTTTTTAGCAGGCTTTAATTCTGCTTTTGCACAGGAAGCACAGGCGAAGAGCGTTGACCCGAAAGAAAATAAAGATTTAATGACCTGGTACCATAAAGATTTTGGAACAACCAAAGTATATGGTGTCAATACAGAAAATGCATATAAATATTTAGAATCTAAAGGTCTGAAGCCTAAGACTGTTGTTGTAGGTGTTCTGGACAGTGGAGTGCAGGTGGATCATCCGGGACTGATCAAAAATATCTGGTCAAACCCGAATGAAGTTCCGGGTAACGGAAAAGATGATGACGGTAATGGCTATATCGATGATGTTCACGGATGGAATTTTATCGGAGGAAAGAATGGTGATGTAGACGTTGATAATATGGAGGTGACAAGGGTCGTAGCTAAATATAAGCCTGTATTCGAAGGAGATGATTCTACTAAGAATAAAGCCAATCAAGCTAAAATGCCTGAAGAGTTTGCCATGTATATGAAGGCTAAAGAACTTTTCACAAAGAAAAGTGTTGAAGCTAAGCAAAGTCTCCAGCAATACACAATGATCAATGATCTGATTCCGAACATGATTAAATTGTTAGGAGGGAAATCAGTGACTTCTGAAAATATTGCTGCTATAAAGGCTCCAACAGAACAAAAAGATGCAATTGCACTTAATATTCTGACTCAGGTTGCCCATAGTCCTGAATTTGCAGGGAAATCTTCTGCAGATTTCGAAACTTCAATGAAGAAAGAAATGAAAGGCGCTATCGATCATTTTGCTCCCGCAGCAAAACAATATGATCTAAGCTATGATACAAGAGCCGAAATTGTTGGAGATAACTATGATGATTATTCTCAAAAAAATTACGGTAATAATCATTATGAGGGGCCTGATGCAGAACACGGCACTCACGTTGCCGGTATTATTGCTGGATTACCTCAAGGGAAAGAAGTTCAGTACGGGGTAGCTTCAAGAGTAGCAAAAATTATGTCTGTGAGAACTGTTCCTAATGGAGATGAGAGAGATAAGGATGTTGCTAACGCCATCAGATATGCTGTAGATAATGGAGCTAAAGTATTAAATATGAGCTTTGGAAAACCAGTGTCTCCGGGTAAAAATGTTGTTTGGGATGCATTCAAATATGCCGAAGATAAAGGAGTTCTCCTTGTAAAGGCAGCCGGAAATGAAAATGAAGATGTTGCTGAGCACCTTGCATATCCTACCAACTTTAAAAATATTACAGACGAAAAACCTTTCGTAAATAACGTGATTGTTGTAGGAGCAAGTACTAATAGAAACAATGAGTTGAGAGCGAGCTTCTCTAACTTTAATAAGAAAATGGTAAATGTTTTTGCTCCGGGTGAAGAGATTTATTCTACGGTTCCAACAAGTGAATATGAATATCTTCAGGGAACTTCAATGGCATCACCTGTTGTTGCCGGTGCTGCTGCGGTTTTATTAGCTTATATGCCTAATTTAAGACCTGACCAGATTATTGAAGCTCTTGTAAAGTCAAGTAATCCAAGTACGGAAAATGGATTTGCTGATCTTTCTCAAGCCGGAGGTGTTATCGATCTAAAGAAGGCTGCTGAATATGCTTATACTAACTTCTATAACGGTAAGATATCATCTGTAAAAAAGGCTACGAAATCCGTAAAAAAGGCCGTTAAAAAATAATATATTTCACTGTATTACAGTGTATGTGATAAAAAGTCCGAATTTTTCGGACTTTTTTGTTTTTATTTTTCAATTTTGGCACGGTTTTTTGTAACTTTAATGTAACAAAAAATAAACGACAAAATGAAAAAGTTACTACTTGCAGGAATGTTGGGAACATCACTTTTTGCAGTGTCTTGTTCCTCAGTGAAAAATGCACAAACATCACAAAACCAAAAATCTGATTTTTTAAAGATTAAAGGAGATTGGGAGATTGTTAGTATCGATTATGATAAAGGATTTAAAATTAAACCGTTTGATGAAGGAGCAGATGCACAATGTTTCGTAGGAAGTCATTGGAGATTGATTCCCAATAACTATACCGGAGCGTATACTCTAAGCGGAGGTGGTTCATGCCCTAGCCTTACACAGCCAATTAAGTTTGAAGTAAAGAACGGAAATACCTTTATGTTCAAAAAGATTGCTACAGGAACAAAAGCTAAGCAAAATACAGTAGGATATTCTTTAAACCTGATCAACCAATCAACAGATCAGTTTTCCCTTGAACAGAATGTTCCTTTTGACGGAAGCACAGTAAGAGTTGTGTATAATTTCCAGAGAACAGGAGTAAAATAATTTAAGTAACAAAAAAAATAAAAAGATGAAATTTAATAAAACATATATCGCAGGTCTTTTCCTATCATCAACATTATTGTTGTCTAGTTGTGAAGCAGTTCAGAATTCTAACCACCAGCAAAGAGGTACAGCAGTAGGTGTTGCATCGGGAGCTGTACTTGGAGGTATCTTAGGTAACAACGTAGGTAAAGGAGGAAACGGAGCTTTAGGAGCTGTATTAGGTGGTATTATTGGTGGTGTTGCAGGTAACGTTATCGGTAACAAAATGGATAAGCAGGCTAAAGAAATTAAAGAAACTTTACCTGGTGCTGAAGTAGAAAGAGTAGGAGATGGTATTAAAGTGACGATGAATGAAAGTATAGTAAACTTTGCATTCGATTCATCTAACCTTACCTCTGTAGCTCAGACCAACCTTGATAAATTAGCTCAGGTATTGGCCAATAACCCAGACACGAACATCAATATCTACGGACACACAGATAGCGTTGGTAAAGATGCTTATAATATGGCCCTTTCTCAGAGAAGAGCAGATGCGGTTAAAGCATATTTAGCAGGTAAAGGAATCGCTTCAGGCAGAATGTTTACGAAAGGAGAAGGTAAAAATATGCCTGTAGCTAGCAATGATACAGAAGAAGGAAGAGCTAAAAACAGAAGGGTAGAGTTTGCCATTACAGCCAATGAAAAAATGATTAATGAAGCCAAACAAGGCAAGTAATTAATTTATTATATAAATATTTTCTTAAAAGACCGCCACGGCGGTTTTTTTTGTATTTTTATGCTGCTCATCTTGAAATTACTATTTTTGCAATTGAAATAACATAAATGAAGAAATATCTTAAACTGCTGCGTGTAGAACAATGGGTAAAAAATTTATTTGTTTTTGTGCCATTATTTTTTTCCGGCAATATCAAAAACCTTGACCTGCTTACCAAGAGTATTTTTGCTTTTGTTATCTTTTCCCTTGCTGCCAGCATGGTTTATATTCTGAATGATTACAATGATATAGAGGCAGATCGAAGGCATCCTGAAAAAAGAAGAAGACCGCTGGCGAGTGGTGCTATCTCTAAATCAAAAGCTATAGGAATTTTAATAGGGCTCGCAATCACAGATATTTTCCTTGTTCTTTTTGCTCAGTTCTATTTCGAGCAGCTTCTCTGGAAATTTGCAACCATTATTGCATTTTATTTTGTAATGAATCTTGCTTATACATTCAGGTTGAAGCATGTTCCTATTATTGATATTTTTATCATAGCCACAGGGTTTGTATTAAGGGTTCTTGCAGGAGGTTACATTACCGGAATCAGTATTTCACAGTGGGCTATACTGCTTACATTTGTTCTGGCATTGGTATTGGCGATAGGAAAAAGAAGAGGTGAATTAATCAATGCGCAGGTTTCGGGTAAGACGAGACGTGCTCTGGACGGTTATAACGTACAGTTTGCCGATATAGCACTGTCTATTTCTGTTACATTGGCCATTATGTGTTATTTAATGTTTACACTGTCACCGGAGGTACAGGCAAAATTTCATGAAAGGGTTTTTTATACCGTTATTTTTGTAGTATTTGCCTTTCTCAGATACCTGCAGCAGACTCTAGTGTATAACAGAACGGAATCCCCTACAAAAATAGTGTACAGGGACAGGTATATACAGGTTACCTTACTATTGTGGGTTGCAACATTTTTAATTCAAATTTATTTTAAAAAATGAAGCCGAATTTCATACAAAAAGTTACCAATTGGGGCAATTTTCCTGTAGTGGAAAAAGAAATGAAGTCTGAAGACAGCTTCAGAAATATAAGGGAATTTGTATTGAACCATAATGAAGTGATCGCGAGAGGGAATGGGAGATGTTATGGAGATGCTTCATTAGGGGAACATATATTTTCGACAAAAAAACTCAATAAATTTATCAGCTTTGACCGGTTGAATGGTATTATAGAATGCGAATCCGGAGTGCTGCTTTCAGATGTTTTGGAAATAGCTGTTCCGCAAGGATACTTTCTTTATGTAACTCCGGGAACCAAGTTTGTTACTGTTGGAGGTGCCATCGCATCAGATGTACATGGTAAAAACCATCATTCAGAAGGTTGTTTTTCAGAATATGTCATTGAGTTTAAACTCATGAATGAAAATGGGGAGATCATAACATGTTCAAGAGAGACGAATTCAGATAAATTCTGGGCAACTATCGGCGGAATGGGACTTACGGGCATTATTCTGACGGCAAAGTTTAAGCTTAAAAATATAGAATCAGCTTATATTCGCCAGGAAAGTATTAAAGCTGAAAACCTTGATGAAATATTCAGGCTTTTTGAAGAAAGTGAAAACTGGACATATACTGTTGCCTGGATCGATTGCTTACAAAAGGGTAAAAATATTGGAAGGAGCATTTTGATGAGGGGAGAACATGCTTTTCAGCATGAACTTCCTCAGAATATGGCAAAAAGCCCTCTACGGCTTAAGAAAAAGTTTCAACCAACTGTCCCTTTTTATTTTCCGGGCTTTGTTCTGAATGCTTTAACGGTAAAAATATTTAATCTGCTGTATTATAAAAAGCAGTCTAAAAAAGAAGTTAAAAGCTTTATAGATTATGAAACATACTTTTACCCTCTGGATTTTGTTACTGATTGGAATAAAATTTATGGTAAATCAGGTTTTATCCAATATCAGATGGTAATTCCTAAAGACTCCGGAAAGGAGGGGATGAAGAAGATCCTGGAAACCATTGCCAATAGCGGAAACGGATCCTTTCTGGCTGTTTTAAAACTCTTTGGAAAGAATAACGAGGAAGCTTACAACTCATTTCCTATAGAAGGGTACACTTTGGCACTTGATTTTAAAGTAAATTCGAAACTTAAAAAGTTGGTAAAACAGCTTGATGATATTGTTCAGGAATTCGGAGGTAGAATTTATTTGACCAAAGACAGCATGAGTAAATCTTCTTTGACGAATTACCTTAAAAATATTCAAAATCCTAAATTTGTGTCGTTACAGCACAAAAGAATCATAAATAATAATTCATAAATGATAGTTCTGGGAAGTACCTCTGAAGTAGCACAAGCCTTTGTTGAAAAGGCTCTGCAGGAAGGTGAAAAATATGAGAAAATCTATCTTCTGACCTCAAATAAGGAAACCACGGAAAGGTTCGCAAGACATATTGATGTTAAATTTCTGCAACAGGCTGAGGTGATTGAGTTGGATTTAATGAAAGAAATAGATTACACCCGATTTGATCATGTCAATTCAAATGTATTATTTTGTGCAACGGGATATTTAGGAGATGGAACAGAAGAAGGTTTGTATGATAATAAAAATACGGAAAGAATAATTAATATCAATTATTCAAAACTGGTTCCTGTGATGAATTATTTTGCCCAGAAATTTGAAAGCAGAAGATCAGGTACAATCATAGGATTGTCATCTGTGGCAGGAGATCGAGGGAGGCAGAGTAACTTCATTTATGGAAGTGCAAAAGCAGCTTTTACAGCCTATTTAAGCGGGCTACGGAATTATCTGTTTGATAAGAAAGTGCATGTGCTGACGATTAAACCAGGGTTTATGGAAACTAAAATGACAGAAGGGCTTCCGTTAAATCCAAGGTTAACGGCCAAGCCAAAACAGGCTGCAGCTTCCATTTACAATGCGTATAAAAAACAAAAAAATGTAGCTTATGTATTGCCTGTCTGGGGGATTATTATGATGATTATCAGGAATATTCCTGAATTTGTATTTAAAAAATTAAAGCTCTGATAAAATGAAAAAATTGTATTGTTTTGATTTTGATGGAACGATTACCTATAAGGATACAATGTTTATGTATCTGAAATTTTATGATTCTACGAAATACCATATACAATTTTTGAGACATGTTCCTCTGTTTATTTTATTGAAATTAAAACTGGCGGAAACGGAAAAGGTCAAAAAAAGCTTCATCGGTTCAATACTGAAAGGACAATCACAAGAAAAAATAGAACGAAAATCGAGACAGTTTTTTGAGCAGCACTATCCTAAGATTGTGCGTGAAAATGCACTCGACTTTATTAAAAATATAGATCGTAATAATACTCAGAGTCTATTAGTTACGGCTTCTCTGGATATCTGGGTAAAACCATTTGCAGAGGAATTGAAAATGCAGCTGGTTTCCACGCGTGCAGAGTTTAAAAACGGTATTTTTACAGGGAATTTTATAGGGAAAAACTGTAACGGAAAAGAAAAACTCATAAGAATCCAGGAGCAGATCAACAATTCAAAATACGATAAAATAATCGCTTTTGGCGATACTTCAGGAGATAAGCAAATGCTGAAATGGGCAAATGAAGGACATTACCAATTTTTTCACTAATTTTGGGAGGTAAAAATGTAACAATGAATAAACTGTTTATTTGGTTCCTTGCTTTTTTCATGAGCTGTACAAGTGCACCGTCTTCAGTATCTAATGATACACAAAAAGGAGGTGAAATCCTTGTTTCTGAATCTCAGGGTGGCACTGAAACCGCTGGCTTCAAAATTCTTAAAAGTGAAGAAGAGCTTCAGAAAATTATAAAAGGTAATTCCAGCCTTGCTGAACTAGGACAGGATGCAGCAATTAAATACCCTGCCTTTCCAAAAAATCAAAAAGCTGTTTTATACAACCTTGGAACTTTTAGGTCAGGAGACCATAAGATCAGTGAGATAAAAAGTCTTTCTGTGAAGGATAATATTTTGTATGTAGAAGTTCCACAGCGTGAGTCCGGAGGAATGGAGATCCAGGTGATATCCAATCCTTGGGTGGTTTTTACAGTTCCTTCCAATTATCAATTCAATTCCGTCGTATTAAAATATTCAAAATAAAATGAATAAAGTATATTTAGATAACGCAGCAACAACACCCCTTTCAGAAGAAGTTATTGATGCAATGGTAGGTACCATGAAGGTAAACTTTGGAAATCCTTCTTCTACACATAGCTTTGGGCAGGAAGCTAAAATCCTGATCGAAAATGTGAGAAGGCAGGTGGCTGATTATCTTCATGTAACGCCCGCTGAGATTATTTTTACATCATGTGGGACAGAGTCCAACAATATGATCATTAAATCCAGTGTGGAACACCTTGGAGTACAAAGAATCATCAGCTCTCCACTGGAACACAAATGTGTTTCAGAGAGTATAATCGATATGAAGGCAAGAAAAGGGGTAGAGGTTGTTTATATCCGTCCGAATGAAAAAGGAGATATCGATCTTAATAAATTGGAAGAACTTTTAAAGGCATCAGATAAAAAGACCCTTGTAAGCTTAATGCATGCCAATAATGAGATCGGAAATATCACCAACCTTAAAAAGATGGCTGAAATATGCAAAGTAAATAATGCACTTCTACATTCTGATACTGTTCAGACCATGGCGCATATCGATCTTGATTTCTCTGACATTCCGGTTGATTTTGCTTCATGCAGTGCACATAAATTCCATGGACCAAAAGGAGTAGGTTTTGCCTTTATCAGAAAAGCGACAGGTCTTAAGGGGATTATCACAGGAGGACCTCAGGAAAGAAGTCTTAGAGCAGGTACTGAGAATGTTGCGGGTATTGTGGGGCTTGGAAAAGCTTTAGAGCTTTCTCTTAATCATATGGAAGCATATACCCATCATATTCAGGAAATAAAAAATTATACCATTGAAAGATTATCTGCTGAAATAGCAGGGATTAAGTTCAATGGAAGAAGTGCTGAAACTGAAAATAGTTTATACACTGTTTTAAGTGCCCTTTTACCATATAAAAATCCGCTAATAGGTTTGCAGTTGGATATGAAAGGGATCGCCATTTCTCAGGGTAGTGCTTGCTCGTCAGGAGCATCAAAACCTTCAATGGTTATGATGATGGTTCTTTCAGAAGATGAAATGGATAATTGTACACCTTTACGTATTTCATTTAGCCATATGACCACAAAAGCGGATATTGATGTTTTCGTAAATGCCCTGAAAGAAATTTCAGATGATTTGGTTATAGAAAAAACAAATGTTCAGCATAGATAACCTTATTGCTGAAAAGTAGTAATTTTGATGATCCAATTAAGGATTAAAAAAACAATAGAATATTAATTTAAATAAAATAAAAAAAATGGCTTTAGAAATTACGGATAGCTCATTTCAGGAAACGGTTTTGAAATCTGATAAACCAGTATTGGTAGACTTTTGGGCGGTATGGTGTGGACCTTGTAGAACACTGGGACCAATCATTGAAGAAGTAGCAACAGATTTTGAAGGAAAAGCTGTAGTAGGAAAAGTAGATGTAGACAACAACCAGGAAATTTCTATGCAGTATGGCATCAGAAATATCCCTACAGTTCTTATTTTTAAGAATGGTGAAGTTGTTGATAAATTAGTTGGAGTAACACCAAAAGAAGTGATCGCAGAAAAATTAAGCGCACACTTATAAAAAAAATAACTTTGATAATGAATGCCTTCCGCTTTTGGGAGGCATTTTTTTAACAAATAATTTGCAGGTAATTAAAAAAGGTGTAATTTTGCAATCACAAAAAAGAAACAAGTTCTTTAACAAAATTTGATCCGGTAGTTCAGTTGGTTAGAATGCCGCCCTGTCACGGCGGAGGTCGCGGGTTCGAGTCCCGTCCGGATCGCAATCAAATTTATTTGAAATTATAGAACTACTGATCCGGTAGTTCAGCTGGTTAGAATGCCGCCCTGTCACGGCGGAGGTCGCGGGTTCGAGTCCCGTCCGGATCGCATATCAAATTTGATTAAAAAACTCAGAACTACTGATCCGGTAGTTCAGCTGGTTAGAATGCCGCCCTGTCACGGCGGAGGTCGCGGGTTCGAGTCCCGTCCGGATCGCAATATAAAATGCTGTAAATATTATTTACAGCATTTTTTGTTTTTAAAGTAAATATAATCGGAAAGATTTCCTTTTTACTTTTGATTTACTTTATAGATATTTGTGGTTGGCATAAAGAAAGAATGTGAGCTTATAATGGAGTTCTACACACAAAAACTACTTCCCTGTCAATAATCAGAAATTTCATCTTTTGTGATAGATTGATCATGCTATCTAAGTATAATTACTTTTTAATTTATCCTTACTCGAAGTAATATCAAATATACATGAGCATTTTTTTACTTTTCTTTTTAAAGGATAGTATTAGCATAAATTTCAGCCTTACTTTATTTATGTAAAGTTTTTTTATCATTCAATTCCGTTTATAAAGAATCATGTAAATGAAACCTATTTTATACGGTGCGAAAAACAAAAAATATTGAAATAAATCAGGAGATAAGTAACAGTTTCTTTTGAACTTTATGCTTTAAAAAGCAAAATACATATTTTAAACTCCTTCCTAATTATATGATTAGTTTGTGTTTATAAATTATTGATAATCATATGGCTAAATCTTTATCGCATTATCCGTACGTATAAATTTCTTATAATAACTTACCCCAGATTTATAAATCTAGATATGCTTTAGTTGTTACCTGTGTAAAGCTAATGCATCTTTGCTCTACAGATAGAAGAATTGTGACCATATCTACTAACGTTTTATTTTTCATGGTAAGGAAAAGTAGAAGTACTGCAAATGTCTTTTTCTGTTATTTCATGTCCCTTATAGTTTTCAAGAAAAATTTAAGTTAACAGGTGTGACTTGAAAGGAGAAGATGTAAAATGATTATAATTATATAGAAATGAATTTCATGAAAGGATGGTATGTTATTTATACCAAATCACGTTACGAAAAAAAAACTGCTCAAATCCTAACTGAGCAAAATTTCAAAGTGTATTTACCTCTCAATAAAACAATCTCTCAATGGAGTGATCGTAAAAAGAAGGTTGAAAAACCGCTTTTTAGTTCTTACGTTTTTATTTATTTAGAAACAATAAAAGATTACTTACGAGCTCTTGCGATTGAAGGTGTGGTCATATTTATCAAGTTTGGAAACCGACTGGTTCGTGTTCTTGATGAAGAAATAGATAGAATAAGAGTATTTCTTAATGAATTCTCAGATGTTGAACTTAGAAATTCATTAGATATTAAAGTTGGGGAGAAGAGGAGAATCACTTCAGGGCCTTTTGAAAATTATGACTGTGAAATAATAAAAATAGATAACAAGAAAAAAATCTGTGTAAGAATTGAATCATTAAAGTATAGTATTTTAGCTGAAATGCATTCTTATCATTTAATTTAAGATCTATAATGGAATTATAAGGATATTAGCTTAATTATTAGAGAAATAAAATACATTGTATGGTATATTCTTATACTATACAATGTATTTATATAATGTTATCCTTTTGTTATTTACTTTCCGCCATTTGCCTTAAGGTCAGCTTTACAATTATTATCCAGTTGAGGAACATTTCCATTTATAATAAAGCCTAAAATATCTGTGGTTTCAGAAGCGTAGTACATCAGACAATTTTGATTATTACAATGGTTTCCATTGGAAGAATCTTTGTGATCTGTCTGCATCGGTGATCCTAGATTTACTAATCCCATCAAATGTCCCAGTTCATGCTCAAGCACTGTAGCTTCAAGTTTTGTTCTGCTGGTCTGCCCAAATCCTCCGGAATTTTCCTGAATTGTTTTTCCGAATAAAGCAATTGAGGTATTGCGGTATGCAATTCCTAACGTATTAGAATTGCCGCTATATTTCCCGTTGGTATATAGAATGTTTACTGCAAGAGTTGATCCGTTGGTAAATACAGTTCGGTTTGTATTCTCAATTTGTCTTATATCATCCGCAGATAAAGTGGAGGAGGACGTTCCTGGAATTTCTCTTTGAATAACGGTTATACCACCATCTTTGCGGAGAAAAGTGGATAGGAAATTTTTCAAATGATCAACAGCTTGCGAATTCGGGGCATATCCCGGCATATACTGAATTTCGATCAATAATGAATTATACCGGTTATTGCTTAAAAGGTCGTTGGCTGACGCTCCAACAGGACGTGTGTGGTTGTAATCTGATGAATCATTGCTGAATTCATTATCTCTGCTGCAGGATATTGTACATAGCAAGGCTAGAAACGGAATAATTAGTTTTTTAATCATAGGTTTTGTGTCTTTTGTTAAATATTTAATAATGCAATATTAGTAAAAATAAGTTTTGTGGTAGCAATATCACAGTAATGTATTTTTTTTATATCTGTTTTTATGTTGAATTCATTTCTCAAACCCGGTAGGTTTGTTTTTATTAATGAAAACAAATTGATTTTTCATAGATAATAATAGTGTCACTCAGCTTTTATACTGATACTTTAATCGTTCTTAACCGTATTTTTACGATATTTTTAACCATCATTATGATTATTCCGTTTTAGGTCTGATATTTGTACTGAGTAGCAAAACTAATCGACCTTTTAAATTTATGAACGTAATTGTGAAAAAATCTTTTTTATACAGTCTTATACTGGTTTTATTTTTAGTATCATGTAAAAAGGAAATTGAAAAAATAAATGATACTTTAGGAACCGATACAACTACCACAGAAAGTCCAAAGGAAAAAACTGATTCAATAAAAAAAGATTCAGTGGTTAAAAAGGAATCTGTACCTCCGGCAATGCAGGAAACCGGCTTTTATAATGCTTTTGTACTTCCAAAAGATAAAAAGCTTAGAGATTCTGTATATGCTGCATTCAGCAAAAAATATAATGAAAGAGAACGGTATGCTATTTTAGCACTGAACAGATTGGATTCTAAAAATAAATGGAATTCTGATACATTGGTAGTTCCTGCCAAAATAGATACCACATTGATGGCTTATTCACCTTTTCCAATGCAATTGGATGTATTGAGTAATGTAAAGAAATTTGTTATTTTTTCATATCCGATTCAGGCGTATGGAGTGTATTCCAACGGGAGTCTTGTAAAGTGGGGGCCAACCAGTATGGGAAAAAAAACCGCACAGACCACAAGAGGATTAACTTTTGCCAACTGGAAAAAGAAGCTTTCCATTTCAACGGTTAGTAGTGAATGGAAATTACCTTATAATTTCAATATTTTTAACACAGGAGGAATCGGATGGCATCAATATGACCTACCCGGCTATCCGGCATCGCATTCTTGCTTACGGCTATTGAAAAATGATGCCCAATGGTTATATTCTTATGCAGATACCTGGATCCTGAATCCGGGAGGAGCCACCACTAAAGCAAAAGGAACTGCAGTAATGGTTTTTGGCGATTACAAATGGGGGCACAGGAAACCGTGGAGAAATCTGTTGGATGATCCTAATGCAAATAATATTTCTGTAGAAGAAATGAATAAGCTCATAGAGCCCCATATTGAAAAAATAATAAAAGAGCAGGAGAACAGGGAAAAAGTAGCAGATTCTATCAAGGCGGCGAAGGCTGTTGAGATTCAGGAACCTGCAGTGAAGCCACAAGTGCTTGCTCCTTAAGACTTCTTTTCAAATTGTAAAGTAGATTCTTCTGCAAATTTTCTGAGTTTCTGCATTTCATCTTTAGCTTTACTTTGTCCGAATCTGGCCGCAGCATATGTTGCGGCAATACAAAGCAGCATGATAAACGAGGCATTGAGTGCCCAAGGAAATTCATTGCTTTTGATTTGTTTTTCTACATAGTACATGGTGAAAAAGGTCATCCATAAAATCGAAAAAGAGAAATAAAGAAACATAAAGAAGGTCCACACAGCCGAGCTTGGCCCGAATACCCCACGGATCACAATATCATCATCTTCTGCCTCCACGCGAAGAGAAAGTCTGGGTTTCCAGTAATTATCATAAGGTGTTTCTACACAGATGGTAGCTACCTCCTTATTGACATTGCCGGAAAATTCTCCTTTGTGTTCCTTGAGGTATTTGTTAAGGTTTTCAGCATATTCTTCCTTACTGAGATGGGTAAACATTTTAAACCTCGGTCGTGTGCGTATCTTATCTAATGTGGTTTCTTCTGTTTTCATATTATTCCTGATAGGGGATTGGGTCTTCCAGAGTAAAGCTCAGTGTAAGTTGCTGGTCTTTCCTTTTTATAAGCATGGTAATGGTTTTTCCTTCTTCAGATTTCATCAGTTCCATAATGTATTCCAAAGTCATATCAAGGGTTTTTCTACCATTGATTGTAATAATCCGGTCGTCTTTTTTTAGTCCTGCTCTATCTGCGGGAGAATCTTTACGTACACCTGCAATAGAAAATAAAGGCTTAAGTACAAATTTGTACTGTAAGTTATTATTAATCACCTCGATTTCGTTACTTGCCTTTTTTGCACCGGTTTCAAGGGCTACAAAATCTTTTTCCCAGGATAATCCATCTTGTTGAAAATCAAGACCACTCATATTAAAGTGGAAGGGGTCGTCATAATTTTTATTTTTCTTTAAGTAGATTTTCTGGTCAGGATAATCAAAAATGATAGTAAATCGGCGGAGAATTTCTCCTCCCACTGAACCCCTTCTGTTTTCAACAAGATTTACATGCTGAATAGAAAACTCATCCGGCATCGCAGTAAGAGGCTTTTCAAACTTAAAATCCCCCAGATAAAAGTTGTGAATACGGCTTCTTTTTCCGTATACATCTCCGTTAAATCCTCTGCCTAAAAAATCATCAATATTGGGACGGTTGTACACAAAATTCTTTATAAGAGTAGGAAAGAGCCATATGGGATCGCTGTTTCCTAAGTCTATAAGGAGTTTGGATGTCTTTTTTTCATTGGTCATTTCAACCTCTGCTTCAATATACGGTTTATTTTTTTCAATAGAAATGGGAAACTCCTCAAATCTTTTGGTTTTTTTCCTAAGCAGTTCAATATCGTTGTAGATGGTAATCTTTTTGGAAACGTAATCTATAGAAACAGCATGATCTTTAAAAAAATGATATCCTATGATGCCGTTAACAGGGATTCCTACATGAGAAGAAATATTAAATTCCTGATTAACGATAATAAAAAGGCTCAGAGATTTATTGATGAAATTTTTTCCTATTGTACCTGTATTATTATCAGAACGAAATCCATCTATACTTGCGTTCCCACCCAAACCTGAAAATTTGATCTTTTCAAGTGTTGTTAGTTTTACTTCTTTGTTTTCGAGGCTGAAAATTGATGTTTCAGCAACTCCTGTATCTAACAAAAAGGTTAGATCTGCTCCATTAATATTGACCGGAATGAAAATCAGATTATTAATCAGCTTAAATGGAACTACCGTCTTTTTAGCATCTTTAATCTCAAAAGAGTTCTGAGCATTGATAAAAATGCTAATCAATAAAAGCCAGATAAAACATCGATATTTCATTTACTGAATATAAGCAATTTATCGCTATGCAAAATAAAAAACATTCTCTATTTTGAGAATGTTTATGTAATTTTTAGTGTTTTGTCTGATATGTTTTATTATCCGTAAATTATTTCGAAAAGAAATCCATGAGGTCAATATAATTTTTTTGATTTACTCCATGTCCACTCATGTATTCTCTGAAAGTAAAATAACAACTCAATTCATACAGCAGATCTGCAGCCTTTCTTCCCCATTCTAATGGAATTACAGCGTCATCGGTTCCATGGGAGACAAAAAATCTAAGCTTTTCCAACTTCTTTTTATCTCTAACGATATCACCTAAGATTTTCTCTTCAGGATAGCTGCTCAAACACGCTACATAATTAAACAAATCAGGATATTGTAATGCCAGCGCATAGCATAAAATCCCACCCTGACTGAAGCCGCATAAATGAGCCCTGCTTTCAGTAATTCCGTATTGATTAATTATTTTTAGAATATTCTCCAGAACACTGTTCAGAGATTCTTTTGCCTGATGGACATCTATAAAGTTTTCTGGATTATTAAAATCAATGTCATACCATGAATATCCTTCGAATTGAGTATTCTTTGGAGCCCTGAAACTAACGATGATCCAGTCGGCTGGGAGGGTTTCCCTGAAACTAAAAAGATCCTGTTCATTGCTTCCATAGCCATGAAGCATAAAAAGTATTGGAGTAGAAGAAGTAATATGTTCTGGTTCTCTTACAATATAATCTAAATTCATACTACAAAGATAAGTAATAAATCAAATTGCTGAATTTTTATGTTTTGAATAATCACGGCTTTAATTTTAACTATAAAATATGAATAATGCTTAAAATCAGACATAAATATTGTTTTTGTTGATTTGATATTGTTTGGAAATCTTTATTGGAAATTTTTCATAAAAGTTATTTTTATATTGATAAAAAACCTATATTTGAAACATTAAAAAATCTATTTGGAGAAATGAAGCAATTTTACAAATCAAAAAGTTTATTAAGACTTTCTTTTTTATTCATCGTATTATTTTCGGTAATTTCTATATTAAATTCTTGTAAAAAAGATGACGACGATGAAGACTTTAAAGATCATATCGTACAATTTGAAGTAAAGGGGAGTACAGGTGTTATTTCAAAAACCATCGTTACTCAGGTTGGAACTACGGTAAATAATATGTATAATACTACATTGACTCCCATTACCCTTCCTTGGTCAAGCGGTGAATTTTTTGTTAACTCCAGCCAGGCCCAGTTAAATCTTTCAGCTAATGCAACGATGCCTGACGATGATTCTAAACTTATTGTAAGCATTTGGATTGATGGAGAAGTGGCAAAGAGTGATACCGTTGTTGGTAAAGGTGTTTTAAGTGCTGCTGTTTTTCACAGCTTCTTGGAATTATAAAAGTATAAATTATAAATAAAGAAAAGACCGCTTATACCAGGCGGTCTTTTTTTGATATATTCTGTTGATGGCAAGTGTAATAGGTTCTGTTGAATTTTTCGTAGGAACGTCTAGTCAAAGTTTAAAAATTTTGTTGTAAAAGAAAAACACTTTGGCAAGCCAAAGTGTTTTTCTTTTATTTGAAATGTTATTATTGAACTTTAATAATGAAGTAACTTTTCTTTCCTTTTTGCAGTAATAAAAATTTACCATCGATCAGGTCACTTTCGTTTGCTGTAAAGGTATCATTTATTTTTTGCTTGTTTACGGAAATTGAATTTCCTTTGATCTCTCTTTGGGCCTCACTTTTAGATTTTAGAAATCCTGATTTTTCTGAAAGAAGATCAATAATGTTGATTCCCAATACATCTGCTTTTGCTACTTCTTTTTGTGGAACTCCGTCAAAAACTTCAAGAAAAGTTTCCTCATCCAGACTTACCAAATCTTCAGCAGTGGAGCGGCCGAAAAGAATTTCTGAAGCCTTTAAAGCCTTTTCATATTCTTCTCTTCCATGAACCCATACGGTTACTTCTTCTGCTAATTTCTTTTGAAGTTTTCTTTCATGTGGAGCTGTTTTGTGCTCTTCTATTAATGCTTCAATTTCTTCTTTACCCAGAAATGTATAAAATTTAATAAATCTTTCGGCATCAGCATCGGTTGCATTCAGCCAGAATTGGTAGAATTTATACGGTGATGTTTTCTTCTTATCTAACCAGTAATTTTCACCACTCTCGGATTTTCCGAATTTGGAGCCATCTGCTTTCGTGATCAAAGGAACCGTTAATGCAAAAGCTTCTCCTTGTGCCTTTCTGCGGATCAGTTCTGTCCCTGTGGTGATATTTCCCCACTGATCAGAACCTCCCATTTGTAACTTTACATTATTATTCTGGTACAAGTGCAGGAAATCATACCCCTGAATCAGCTGATAAGTAAATTCAGTAAAACTCATCCCTTCAGCTCCGGCTTCCCCTGAGAATCTCTTCTTTACGGAATCTTTAGCCATCATATAGTTTACAGTAATGTTTTTTCCCACATTTTTGGCAAAGTCTAAAAACGAGATGTTTTTCATCCAGTCGTAATTGTTTACCAACTCAGCCTTATTGGCTCCATCTCCATCAAAATTCAGAAACTGAGAAAGCTGATTTTTCAAACAGTCGACATAATGTAAAAGTGTTTCCTCATCCAGAAGATTTCTCTCTGCAGACTTTCCTGAAGGATCCCCGATCATCCCGGTAGCACCTCCTACTAATGCAATAGGCTTGTGGCCATGCTGTTGAAAATGAGCTAAAATTTTAATTTGAATAAGACTTCCAATATGCAAAGAATCAGCAGTTGGATCAAAACCGATATACGCAGTAGTTACCTCTTTATTCAGTTGTTCATCGGTTCCTGGCATCATATCAGCAAAAAGACCACGCCATTTTAATTCTTCAATAAAGGAATTCATATTATAATTTTTCTTTAAAATTTAACTGTGCAAAGATAGTAAATTCAGAAGTACGGATGGTAAAGTGTGAGGGCTAAAAAGCGAAAAGCCAAAAAACTGAAAGACAAGAATCCCATACTATATTGGTCAATTTACCTTTCATGATTTCTTGGTGACGGCATAATCATTTTATCATATAAAAGCTGTCGAGTAACTGTTTTACTAAACCTGGATTTTGCGATTTTGCCATTCAGCGTTATTGTCATTTCCCTGAAAATAAATTATATTTGTTACTAATGAACGACGAACAGTTATTTTCACTTATTCAGAAAGCTAAAGAAAAAGACCAGAAGGCCCAGACAAAACTCATTAATGTTTTTTGGGTGGATGTCTTTTCTTTTGTGATGAAAAAAGTCCGTGACGAAAATGATACAGATGAAATTACGGTCAATGTTTTTTCAAAGGTTTTGTCTAAACTGGATATGTACGATCCTCATTTTCAGTTTAAAACATGGATACTGACAATTGCTCAGAATACGGTTATTGATTTTTGGAGGAAGAGAAGCCGTGAAAATCAGGATCCGACAGAAAACCTGGATGAAGTGAAGAACCAGTTTGCCAAATCTCCGGAAGAACTGATGATTTCTGATGAAGAGCAAAAGAAAATCATTAAAACAATTGAATCCTTAGATGCCAATTATCAGGATATCATAAAACTCAGATTTTTTGAAGAGAAAAGCATAAAAGAAATAGCTGAAGAGTTGGGAATTTCCGTTGCAAATACCAAAGTAAGGGTAATGCGTGCTAAAAAAGTCCTGGCTGAGCTTCTCAAAAACAATGAGTTTGATGAGGATTGATAAGCCTTAAGCATTACAATATCTCTGAAGTTTCAAAAGATATGACTACAAATGAAACTCAGCTTTTGTTTTTGGAAACTTAAAAGTTCTTTCTTCTGAATTTCTGTTTTGTAAATTAATCTTCCAGTCTTTTTTAATAACGGTTTCTTTTTCAGATTTTCCGTTGTCTGGATTATCTTTACCTTCTACTTCTTTAGAATATACCAATTGTCCGGTGGAAAGATTATAATCAATATCCGCCCAATAGTCTCCCGGTCTTCCGTAGCTTAGGGAATGACCAATCAGTTCAAAATGTCCGTTCTGAAAACGGTATTTATCCGTGTATCCCCATTTCCAGCTGCTCCCACCAGCCTGAGTAATTTCTAAAATTCCTTTGTTAATGGCCATACTCTGATAAGGATCTCCCATCATTCCTCCATGATTGCTTTCGAGGATGGCTTTTCTTGATTTTTCTAAAATGCCCCACTTACCATTTGTTTTTTTTAGGATCTGGATTTCACGGATATTTCCCATATCCGTTGTATCTTTTGTATTGTAGATAATTACTTTTTCTGGGATTTTATCACCGTCAAGATCGCCATCTACGGTTTCTATAATCTCAGATCCCACCGGTTGAAATTCTTTTTGGGCAGAACAAATGATACTGAAGAATAGAGATAAAAGGAAGAAGGTTGTTTTCATGGAAAAAATTTGGTGATCTAAATTACAATTATATTTTTAATTATGTGTTCCATCAATTTCTGCATTAGATGGTTTCCATTAAAAATTCCTTAACTTTGAAGTTCAATTTTAGAAATGGAAAATTTAGTTCAAGACACTACCGTTCAAAAACCAAAGTGGATTCGTGTAAAACTGCCTACCGGAAAGAATTACAGAGAACTGAGAACCTTGGTTGATAAATATAAATTAAATACAATTTGCCAGAGCGGGAGCTGCCCGAATATGGGGGAATGTTGGGGTGAGGGAACTGCGACTTTCATGATCCTGGGTAATATCTGTACGCGGAGCTGTGGATTTTGTGGTGTAAAAACCGGAAAACCCATGGATGTAAACTGGGATGAGCCCGAGAAGGTAGCACGTTCGATCAAATTAATGAAAATTAAGCACGCAGTACTTACTTCAGTGGACCGCGATGATCTGAAGGATATGGGATCCATTCTGTGGGGGGAAACTGTAAATGCGGTACGAAGAATTTCTCCGGGAACTACCATGGAAACATTGATTCCTGATTTCCAGGGAATAACAAAGCACCTTGATCGATTGGTGGATGTTGCTCCGGAAGTGATTTCTCATAACATGGAAACAGTAAAACGTTTAACAAGGGAAGTGAGAATTCAGGCTAAATATGAAAGAAGCCTTGAAGTATTAAGATACCTGAAAGAAGCAGGACAGAGAAGAACCAAAACGGGTGTTATGCTTGGTTTGGGAGAAACAAGAGATGAAGTTTTCCAGACGATTGAGGACATCAGAAATGCCAACGTGGATGTGATTACCTTGGGTCAGTATCTTCAGCCTACTAAAAAACATCTTCCTGTAAAAAAATTCATTACACCGGAAGAGTTTGATGAATTCGGTGATTTTGCAAGAAGCTTAGGTTTCAGACATGTTGAAAGTTCACCACTTGTAAGAAGTTCTTATCACGCAGAAAAACATATTCACTAAAAATATAAATCGCTCCAACACGGAGCGATTTTTTTTATTAGAAAAGGATGTTGATTTGTAAATAAGCAAACCTCAATTTAGCTATTAGCCACCATCAACCTTCAATTTTAGCCAAATGCTTTTTCCTGAACTCTGATGGTGTTTCACCTACATGCTGTTTGAATAGCTTATTAAAATACGACAGACTTTCAAAACCTACCTGAAAACAAACTTCCGTTACGGACGAATCTTTTAACAAAAATATCTTTGCCTGATTGATCCTGTAGTTGTTTACAAAATCAGTAAATGTCATATTGGTTTGCTTTTTAAAATACCGGCAGAAAGCTGCAGTACTCAGATTTACTGTTGCTGCAATGTGATTGACATTCGTTTTTTTATCATAGTTTTCATGAATGTAATCGTAAATTGTTCCCATTCTTATTTTATCGTTAAGAAACCATTTGATTCGGGTATCTTCGTTATTCAGTTCTTTTACTTCATTTGAGTTGGCAAGGATCTGTAGGATTTCAATTAATCCGATGAGGGAATCAAAATTTCCTGTAGTCATGAGGCTATGCATTTTTTCAACGACGATCCGCTTTGTGTCTCCGGAGAAAGATAGTCCAAGATAGGAACGTTCCAGAAGTTGTCTGATATCATCAAATTCGGGAACCGGATCAATAATATCCTGTAGAAAATTTTCTCTCATTTGGAGAACCATCTGTCTGCACTCCGTTTGGATTTTGTAATCGAAATTGAGATGTGGAACATTAGAGCCAATCAGTAAAAGGTCACTATTAGTAAAACCGGAAATATCTTTTCCTATATGGCGGATTCCATTTATGGCTTCAACATAAACCAATTCTATTTCAGGATGATAATGCCAGAAAAAGCAGTCTTTCAAGGAAGGAGAAAAAAGCTTGAATGACTTTCCTTTTTCGAAGTCAATAATTTCTTTCTGGATTTTCATTTGGTTCTATCTTGATTATTTTAAGATTTAAAATTAAATAAAAAGGTCAATATGGAGCAAATTTTTATCATTTGAGTGGAAGCAAAATTGAAAATTTCTATCGATTTTTGCACTTTCAAATAATAGGATTGCTTTTATTATCTCTAAAACAAAGAAGCAATTAAAAGAAACAAAATGATATGGGAATGATAGATAAGAGGATTATACCACTGGCCATTGGTGGTTTGGGGATTGGAACAACAGAATTCACCATTATGGGCTTACTGCCCGATATTGCTAAAACTTTACAGGTAAGTATTCCCGAAGCCGGGCATCTTATTTCTGCATATGCACTAGGAGTCGTTATTGGGGCTCCGATATTAATCGGTTACTCTGTGAAGTTTCCACCTAAAAAAGTATTGATTGTTTTAATGATGATTTTTACTTTGTTTAACGGTTTATCAGCGATAGCACCAGATTACACATCAATGCTCATTATCCGGTTTCTGTCTGGCCTGCCACATGGAGCATTTTTCGGAGTAGGGACCGTAGTGGCATCTCGGCTGGCAGGAAAAGGCAAGGAGGCATTCTATATTTCTTTAATGTTCACCGGGCTTACTATAGCGAACCTGGCAATGGTGCCCCTGGTCACTTATATAGGGCATACCTTCCACTGGAGATGGTATTTCGTGATTGTCGCGGTAATTGGATTATTTGCCTTATTGTTTTTAAAGTTCTGGCTTCCTACCATGGAAACAAAGCAGGATACACACTTTCTGGAGGAATTAAAATTTCTAAAACATAAACAATCCTGGCTGGTATTATTGATTACTGCAATAGGATTTGGCGGACTATTTACCTGGTTTAGTTATATTACACCACTAATGACCATCATTGCGGGCATTAAGGCAAGTCAGATGGCATATGTTATGATTTTGGCGGGAGCAGGAATGGTAGTGGGAAATCTGGCTGGAGGTTTTTTATCAGATAAGTTAGGGCCCGAAAAAACATGTTCTCTTTTATTACTTCTCATGATGTCGTCATTGGCAGGTGTATTTTTCTTTTCAGAAAACAGTATTATTGCTCTGGTACTTACTTTTGTATGTGGTGCGTTATCAATGTCTGTGGCTGCCCCGATTAATATTATGATGATGAAAGCCGCTCCAAGAAGCGAAATGATGGCTGCTGCCTTTATGCAGGCTGCTTTTAATATTGCCAATGCAATGGGAGCATTTTTAGGTGGAATTCCTTTAGAACATGGATTTTCGTTTAAATATCCTTCTTTGGTGGGTGTCGGAATGACGTTTATAGGACTGATGATCAGTATACGGTATATGTATTTATACAGATCTTCAAAACTTATAACAGAAGAAATAACAGTGGAATGTATTCCGGGAGATCAATAAAAAAAAAGAGGCATTTGCCTCTTTTTTACCCCTTTATGCTTCAACTTCATTACCGTTCTTACACCAGTAAAGGGCATTGTATACATTTTCTTTAGGAAAAGACTTGAATTCACCGGGCATCAGGACACTGAATATATCGGTGAAATTCTGAACACCTTTGCTATCCGTGACAATAGCTGTACGATTCCATTTAGCAAGGTTTTTTAGTCCCAAAAGTGCGTCTTGTAACCAGGCTCCCATGGTAAAATTCTCCAGATCCGTATCTAAATACAATAAATAATTAAGTTCATCAAACTGATCAACCTTTTGTTTTACATGGGGAATAACAAGGTTTTCAAAGTCCTCTCGGGTCACTTCTCCCGTTGCACTGAACGCCGCAACATTCTCCGGGGCATCTGGAATAATAGTAATCATAGTATATTTTTTATGGTTTGGTGGTATTTCACCAACAATAATTACACCAATAATCGTCTGAAAATCGTTAAAATACTCACAAATATTAGTATTTTAGTTTAAAATATTAATATGGATTTAAAATCGAATGAACCATTTTGGTTATTAAAGAATGGATTGACAGCCTCTTATCCTTCTTTAAAATCAGATGAAGAATGTGATGTATTGATTATCGGGGGTGGAATAACGGGAAGTCTGATTGCCCACCAGATGGTAAAAGATGGATACAGGACGATCCTTATTGATAAACGGGAGATTTGTAACGGAAGCACCTCAGCCACTACTTCTATGCTGCAATATGAAATTGATATTCCACTTTTTAAACTGATTGATCAGATCGGGGAAAAAGGAGCTGTTGAAAGCTACAAAGCCTGTTCAGATGCTATTGATATAATAGAACAGCTTACAAAAGAATTAAAATCAAAGGCCGGTTTTAAAAGAAAAAGATCTCTGTATTATGCGTCAAGAAAAAAAGATATACAGTGGTTGCAGCAGGAATTTGAAGCCAGAAAAAAATACGGATTCGAAGTGGAATGGCTTGATGCTGAAGAAATTCAAAAAGAATTCGGATTTCAAAATACATTTGGAGGAATTGTTTCTAAGCAGGGAGCAAGCGTAGATGCATTCAAATTGGCCCATGAATTATTGGAATTTAATCATAAGAAAGGACTTCTTGTATTTGATAAGACAGAGATGAAAGCGGCAAAGAGTTACAGAGGATATAATCTTGTAAGCACAATAAACGGACCTCAGATCAAAGCTAAAAAGATCATTTATTGTATAGGCTATGAGAGTAAAAGTCTGATCAAAGAAAATTTTGTGGATCTCAAAAGCACATATGCTCTAGTTTCCGAGATTGATGATGATAAATTTAAAAATATCTCCAGTACACTGGTCTGGAATACAGATGAACCTTATATGTATATGAGGACTACTGATGACGGAAGGTTACTGATCGGAGGAGGGGATGAGGATTTTTATGACGCGAAAAAGCGGGATGCATTGCTGGATAAAAAAGAAAAACAGATTCTGAAAACATTAAAAAAGATCAGGCCCGATTACCATTTTTATACAGATTTTGTATGGGCTGGAACCTTCGGGGAAACTAAAGACGGGTTACCTTATATAGGTGAACATGAGAAATTCAATAATTCCTATTTTGTGCTTGGTTTTGGTGGAAACGGGATTACTTTTTCAGTTACAGGAATGGAAATGACATCCCTTTTTATGAAAAATAAAAAACATCCCTTATCGAGATATTTTAAGTTTGAAAGATAAAACCAGATGGTTATGAAACATCATCCACCTGGTTTTATCATTACTATATTGGTGGCTTCCAAGCTGCCAATATTATATAGTATATCCGCTTTTTCTGGCCAATTCCAAGATTGAAGTTTCGATAGCTTTGCCCAGATCATCAGAGTCTGCATTTCCTCTTTTTTTCATTTCGTTATCGATATAGTCCTGTCTTTTTTTGGATAGCCCCTCAATTTCTTTTTGAATCTTTTCCCGTTCGGCAGATTTCTCCGTTACCAGCCTTTTTACTTCTTCTTTAGTTTTGCCTTTTAATTCAGCGGGGAGTTCACTTTCTTTAACAGTTGTTATAAAGTTGACATCCTTTTCCGCTTTGTCTACAAGGTCCCAATGATCATTCTTATATGCATTCTTTTTACTTTTGGCTACCGTTCTTTCCACCGCATTGGAAACAGACTGAACTGCTGCATTTTTATCCTGCATGATCTGTTTGCTCTTGTATTCGGAACCATGGCTTCCGTAATATACATAAGTGTCATTGAGTTTCGTGTTATACTCTGAAATTTTAGCATCATATGGTGTTTCCACATAGATTACCTTTCTGTCACTATCGATATTAAAGTACTTTCCATCACCTGTAACAGCTCCATTTTGCCAGAATGACTGGATACCTTCATTTCTGTCACCACAAAATATAGTATTGGTATAGATTTTTTTTGCCTTAGCAGATGAAATAACTTCCTTGTAGTTAATTCTTCCCTGATCAAACGGCTCATTACCGGCAATGTAGATAAGTTTCATACTCTTATCATTTTTATCCCAGTTCAGATTCATAGCCGCATCCCGGATCACGGCACCGCAGTATTCACTTCCACCATTGGTTCTTAATCCAAATAATTTTTCTGAAACCAGATCCAGATCCTGTGTTAGGGGAGTTACCTGGCGGATGAAATTTTCATCGCGAATTCCGTCATTGCCATATTCGTATAATGCAATTTCTATTTGTGGTGCTTTTCCTTCATACTTTAATGTAGTCAGCGTATTTACAATATTCCAGAGTCTGGATTTAGCCTGATCGATTAATCCATCCATGCTGTTCGAAGTATCCAGTAAAAGGGCAACCTGAATTTTGTTATCCCCTGATGATGGTTGTGCAGTATACAAAGAAGGTCTTTGTGTTGTAATGTGCTCAATTACCGAAGGATTGCTTTTTCCCATACAACGTGTCTCTGTAAGGCTATTAGAACTTAAAAAAGCAGCACCTATACTCAATGTTAAAATTTTTAAAGTTGTCATTATTTATATTTTTAATTGTTTATTTTCTATACTAATGAATTTGCAATGTTTTGGATTTTACCTTAAAGGAAAAATTGATGACCCTTTAGTTTGAACAAAGGCAACTGCGGATAGCTGCCTTTAGCATTTTTAAAGTATCTCGTATCTGGTTTTAATGCTGTATTTCAATTTGATATTTTCAATATTGTCAAATGAATAATCAACTCCTGCATCAGCTTCCATTTGTACATTACTGGATTTTCTCATGTAGGCAGACATTGGCATAATAGTGTCACTTGTATAATCCTCGATCTCTATAATTTCTAAAGGAGCTCCGGTTTTTTTACCCATGCTTTCCAGTAAATAATCCGCTTTTTCTTTAGCTGCCTTTAATGCATTTATTTTTACGGTTTTTCTGAAATCTGCAATTTTGGTATTTTTTACCTCTGCAATATTCAGGTTGCTTACCCACTTTTGATTTAACCCTTCGAATACCTTACTGAGGTTGGTCTTAGCATTTACCTTAAACTGAAAACTTTTGGTGAACTTGGTTGTTTTTGAGTAAAGATTCTGATACATTGATTTGAAGGTGATATCCTCATTCTTTACCCCATTACTTTTTAAAGTTTCGAATAATTTCTTTTCATTGTCTGCCAGTTCATTTTTGTTATCGGCCTTTATTCCGATGTTGAAGATGATTTCGTCCGGCTCTACTTCCATTTCAGCAACTCCCGTTACCTCAATTGCATTTTTCTTTACTTCCTGTGCGTTTATTAAACTTCCTGCTGTAAGGAATCCGATTAATAAAAAATGTCTCAATTTCATAATTTCTTGTTTTAAATTCTGAAGTAAAATTAGCCCGATTGTAAACCTGAAATGGAGAGACTTGGTGAAATGAAGTTTTCACTTGGTGAAATGACAAAAAAAAGACAGTTCGAGTGAACTGTCTTTTTATAGGCATTTAAATTCTTTTAAGGCAAGAAAAAGACCTTTGAAATCTTATTGTCTTTTATTTCATAGATGGCAGTTGCTTCTACTTTTCCGTTTTTCCTGATTCCTGAAACACTTTCTTTATCTACGACAAAATTCCCTTTGATCAGCCTATTGGTAATTTCACAATGAAGATCCGGCAATTTGTCAAACATAGCGCTGTAAGTTTTTCTCATGGCATCTTTTCCCTTGCTTATTAATTTATCAGGGAAAGTATAGAGTTCGACATCGTCGGCATAAGGTTCTAGAAATGCATCTATATTTCTGGCATTGTATCCGTTTACCTGTTGCTGGACAAGGATTTCCGGGGTAATTTTTAAAATTTTATCAGGCTGTATTGGCTGTCCGTTTTTGAAAATCATTTCTATCTGGGTAAGATGATCCAGATTTTCAGTGGGATCTGCGCGTAAAAGAACCATATCTGCTACTTTACCGGTGTTTATACTTCCCGAAATATTTTCTTTATTAAAGATCTTGGCTGGATTAATTGTTGCAGACTGAATGATCTGCCAGTTGTTCATTCCACTTTCTTTCATTGCTTTTAGCTCGGCAAGAAAGGAAGTAGCATGTTGGGTGGCAATGTTTCCCGCATCTGTACCCGCTGCAATGGTTACTCCTCCGTCCGAAAGTCTTTTTAGATTAATGATTCTTACAGAATCTTTCTTTCTGGCGTAAGCGTTCAGCTGAGGTAGGTTGAAACGCTTTTTCATCTTATTAATCGTTGTGGAGTCTGCAGAATCTGCTAAATGTTGAAGATCATAGATAGATCCTACTGTTTTTGGATTCGAATTCTCCAGTTCATAGGTATTGTATTTCTTTTTCTGGGCATAGGTTTTAAAGTAATTATCCATCACCGTGAGTGTCGGGCTGAGTACTACTTTTTTTGATTTAAGAAGTTTGATAAAGTCATCTGGTACAACTTCATCTTCCACATCATGCACTAAAAAGTCGGCTCCATTTTGTACGGCAATCTGTGCGGTAATTCTTTCCGTAGCATGTACTGCAACTTTAAGGTTGTTTTTGTGAGCTTCTTCAATAATAGTTTTAATAATAGGCTCATATTTTCTTGCCATGGCTTCTATTTCTTTCGGGTCTGCCATAACGATATACCATATTTTGATAAAGTCGGGTTTATAGGGAAGTTGCTCCTGAACCATTTTGCGTCCCTCTTCACTGGTTTTCACCAGTTTGAAAGGCTCATTTTTATCCAGGTTTTTAAAAGCTTCGGGCTCGTAGGTTGTAATAAGTGGCCCTGTCATATAAACAGAAGGCAGAGTAGGATTTTTTGCAAATGAATCTCTTAATTTCAGAAAGTTGAAAGTAGCCCCGGCATCGATGACGGAAGTAATTCCATTTTTAAGATAACGCAGTAAAAAATCTTCCATATTCTGATGTACCCAATCTATTTCTTTTTCATAAGGGATCTGCTTTCTGAGATCAAATGCATCCGGTCTCGTATATAAGCCTCCGCTCTGGAAGAAATGAACGTGGGCATCCGTCATTCCCGGCATCAGAAATTTACCTTTTCCATCTATAACCGTCGCATTTTTAGGGATTGTTACTTTATGCCCCGGTTTGATTTCAGAGATCATGTTTTTTGTAACCACTACGGTTTGATTGGGAATCATTTTTTTATTCATCACATCCACAACCGTTACATTCTGAATGTAGGTTTGTGCATGAATTGTCTGGGTAAGAAAACACAGAAGGGACAGTAAATACAAATAGGTTTTCATGAGTTTCTTTTAAGAGATTTGTAATTCACAAATATATGAAAACAGGTGTATTGATTATTATTTCTTTTAAACTTGGTGAAATATACGTTTCACTTGGTGAATGGTAAGAGACGATACCTAAAGTTTTACTTACTTTGCATAATAGATCTGGATACAAGTGAAATTACTTTTTAAAATTATATTACTCATTACCTTGGCAATTGGAAGTTCTTCTTTTGCCCAGGATTCTACGAAGGTTTCTAAAGTACTTAAGTCTGCCTCCAAAATTAGAAAAGCGGTTGATAATAATGATAATAAAACGGTCGCGGATACCTATGTCAGTATGGCAAATGATTATTACGGTCAGGGAAATTATGCAAAAAGTGAAGAATACCTGATAAAAGCAAGGAATCTATACCAAAACCTAAACGATAAAAAGAACCTCGAATTTGTAACCCGAAAGCTCGCGCAGTCCCAGGAAAAACAAAATAAAATAAGTCCGGCCATCCTTAACTACAGCAGAGCAGCTGATATCAGCTACTCAAAGGAAAACAAAAGCATCAATACCAACGATGTTACCAGGCTCTCGTCACCTTCTAAGGAAGAGAGGGCGGAAGCGATCCAAAGCAATATTGATATCAGCAGGAAAGACAATGAAAAAGCAGATCTGGCAGCCAGTTACAGTCAGTTAGCTGATGTAAACATCCAGCAAAACGATATACCTAAAGCTGAAGCGAATCTTAAAAGTGCTTACACAATTTCCAAAAAGCAGATGGAACCTCAGCAGGCTCTGGAAATTAATCAGAAGCTGACCAATTTTTATGTTGAGAATAAAGATTTTGATAAAGCCATTGAAGCCAAGAAGAAAGTTTTGAAAGAGGACTTTGTAAAAGATAATTCTCAGAAAAAGGTAGAACAGATCCAGGAGCTCGCTGATATTTATATAAAAAAAAATGACACAAAAAGTGCTATTGAAACATTGAAAAATGCCTACAATATTGCACTGGAAAAAGGACATACGCTGGAGGCCCAGAAAAGTGTAAAAAGATTGGACAGTTTGTACAGTGTTTCCGAAAATACAGGTGAATCGGTAAAGCTATACAGGGATTTTCTCGGACGATTACCGGATCTTGTTTCAAAGGACAGAAGTCTTGTTGATAATAAAATTCTTGAAGACACCGAACAAAGAATAGCACAATTAGAAAAAGAAAGGGAATTAAAAGATGAGCTGATCCGCAAAAAGAATGCATTTAATTATAGTCTTATAGGAGCCTTGGTTGTATTGGCAGGATTGGCAGGCTTCATTTTATGGACCTTAAAGAAAGTTCAGATCAAAAATAAAAAAATAGCTTTACAATCCCTTCGCCGGGAAATGAATCCACATTTCATTTTCAACAGTTTAAATAGTGTGAATCAATTCATCGCCACGAATAATGAGTTGGAGGCGAATCAATACCTGACAAAATTTTCGAAACTGATGCGCGGTGTTATGGAAAACTCAGCAGAGGATTTTATTCCTTTCCAACAGGAACTCGATCTGTTACAGAACTATCTGGCTCTGGAAAAAACACGGTTTGCAGATAAATTTGACTATGAAATTAAGGTGGATGAAAGCCTGAGTTTACAGAGTCTATTGATACCCGGCATGCTGATCCAACCTTTTTTGGAAAATGCGATATGGCATGGGCTACGGTATCGTCAGAACAAAGGATTTTTACAACTGAATTTTGAGAAGCAGGGTCAATATATGATAATAACCGTTGATGATAACGGAATAGGTATTGAAGAAAGTAAAAAATTGAAAACAGAACATCAAAAATCAAGGCAAGGAAGGGGGATGAAAAATACGATGGAAAGAATTACATTGTTAAATGACCTTTATAAACAGGACATCCACTGTACCATAACGGATAAAAAGAATGAACAAGGTGTAACTGTACAGATCCGCTATAAATTATAACTTTTTCAGGATTATCTTATCTAATAGACGTTTGTATTTCAACTAAATATTATATTTTTACATGTAAACCGGACATTATCCGGATCTGTATCAATGAAAATAAAAGCTGTTATCATAGATGATGAGTTTATTGCAAGAGAGGTTCTAAGGAATTATCTTACAAAATATTGTCCTCAGGTAGAAATCCTCGGTGAAGCCGAAAATATAAAAGATGCCGTTCCTCTGATCGCTGAGAAGCTTCCGCAGCTTGTTTTTCTGGATGTGGAAATGCCATTCGGGAATGCTTTTGATGTCTTGGAAGCTACTAAGGATTACACCTATGAAACGATCTTTATAACTGCTTTTTCTCAATATTCCTTACAGGCTCTTAATAAGTCGGCCAGCTATTATATTTTAAAACCTATAGATATCCAGGAGCTGATTCTTGCCGTCAATAAAGTAGCAGAAAGCCTTGAAAAAAAGGAAGAGCTGAACCGGAATAAAATACTGTTGGAAAATCTCAAAGTAAAACCTGATAATCAGCAACTTATCCTGCCGACATTACAGGGATTTGATGTTGTGAAAACTGAAGAAATAGTAAGACTGCAGGCAGATGGAAATTTTACCCTCGTTTATCTTACTGACGGAACCAAAAAGATGGTATGCAGATTTTTAAAACATTTTGATGATCTTCTTGAAGCTCCCTTTGTCAGAGTTCATCGTTCACATATCATCAATACAGGTTTTGTTAAATCATATCACAAAAGCGGGACTGTTACTTTATTGGATGATGCTGAGATTGAGGTTTCAGGGACATTCAAAGAAGCTTTTCTTAAAACCTTTTCTTAGCTTTATGTTAAGGGGAACCTAAAGGCATCATTTTTGGACTTTTTCATAACCACAAACTTATATTATTATGAAAAATTTTCAGAAAATAGTTATTCCTGTCTCGATAGGAGTTTTAGGATTTCTCATTTTTAATCAATGTTCTGTAAGGGTACCAAAAGGTGCTGTGCCTGTCACCCGTTTTGATTCCGGAAGATACCTGGGAAAATGGTATGAAATTGCCCGCTTCGATTATAAGTTTGAGAAAGACATGGACAATGTTACGGCAACCTATTCCCAAAATCCCGATGGAAGCATCCGGGTAGATAATAAAGGGTATAATTATGTGAAAAAAGAATGGAAAGAGTCCATAGGAGAGGCAAGGTTTGTAAAAGATAAAACGGAAGCCCGCTTAAAAGTTTCTTTTTTTAAACCTATTTGGGCAGGCTATAATGTGATTGATATCGATGAAAACTATCAGTATGCCTTAGTAGCAGGAAACAGCTTAAAATACCTGTGGATATTATCCAGAACGACTGAAATTCCGGAAAGCATAAGATTACGGTTTTTAGAAAAAGCAAAGAGAATAGGATATAATACGGATGAATTGATCTGGGTGAAGCATAATTAGCAAAAAGGCTGATTTGCCTAAAAAGATTTCTATAATAAACATTGCCGAGGCCACAGATTTTTCCGTCATTTGTATTAGATTTTTTTTCAAGAATGTACAATATGGAAAATGCTGTTCTCATTACTATCGGAGACGAGATCCTTTCAGGAAATACAATAGATACCAATTCTAATTTTATTGCTACTGAACTTAAGAATATAGGGATAAAAGTTTCACAGATTTTCACGATTTCTGATGAAATTGAAACTATTAAGGATACTTTACATGCTGCTTTTGAGATAGGAGACCTTGTTATTACAACAGGTGGGCTGGGTCCTACAAGGGATGACAAAACTAAAAAAGCGCTTGCTGATTTTTTTAATGATGAAATAGCTCTGGATGAACCGACTTTCGAACATTTAAAAAAATATATGGAAAAAAGAGGCCGTCTGGAAATTCTGGAAAGAAACAGAGAACAGGCTTTTGTTCCTACTAAATCTACAGTTTTCCAGAATCAGTATGGGACTGCTCCATGTATGATGATGAAGTATGGTGATAAACTGAGCTTTAGTCTTCCCGGAGTGCCTTATGAAGTAAAGCCCCTGATCAAAGACCAGATTATTCCTTACCTAAAAAATACTTTTAGCTTACAGTATATCACCACAAGAATTGTTTCCGTAGTAGGAATTCCTGAAAGTATTTTAGCGGATATCATTGAGGATTGGGAGCTTTCGTTACCTGAGAATCTGGCTTTATCCTATCTTCCGGTGGGAACCCGCGTGAAGCTTCGCCTTACAGCATCTGGACATGATGAAAATATTCTGAACAGACAACTTGAGGAAGAGATTCAAAAACTCTTTCCATTGGTAGGTGAAAATATTATCGCTACTACTGAGGACAAAATTGAGAAAATATTAGGGGAACTTTTGGGTGAAAAAAAACTTACGCTTTCCACAGCCGAAAGCTGTACGGGGGGAGAATTGGCAAAAATGATCACTTCGAATTCAGGAAGTTCCAAATATTTTATAGGTGGAATTGTTCCCTATGCAACAGAAAAAAAAGTTGAAATTTTAAAAGTTTCTCAAAGCACGGTAGACGAATTTACGGTTGTAAGTGAACAGGTAGCTGAAGAAATGGCAAAGGGATGTCAGCGCTTATTTGATACGGATATTTCCATTTCTACAACTGGAGTTGCCGGACCGGGAAAAGGAGAGGATGGAAAGGATGTAGGAACCGTTTTCTATACAATCAGGATTCATGATCAGGCTCAAAACTTCAAACTTTATATGCCACATCTGGAAAGACTTGACTTTATGAATTTCGTTTCACAGAAAATTATTCAGGATTTGGTGAGCTTACTTGTAAATAATTAGTTAAACTTTTCTTTTTTTTAATTTTTTTTTAATTTTAAATACAACAGTTTTTCACACTTTTTGAATCTTCAGCCGAAAATATCAAAACGTGGAAAATTCAAAACAGGTTTTTCAAACAACTAATAAAAAACGCTGGAGAAATGTGCAGTGGGGATCCCGCATTTTTATCTTTGTCGGGATATTGCTTTTCCTGGCGTTGGCACTCATGATGAAACTGGATAAAAGTCCCAAAATCCCTTTTCATGAAGATTACAAAACCGTTATCACAGCAGGAAAGCCTTACCTTCAGGAGAATAGAATCTCAAAAGAATATAAGGGATTCAGAAGCTTTATTTCTGAAAAGACCATTCGTACCAATGTTTCCAAAATTGAGGAAGCAAAAGCAGAAAGATTAAAAAACCAAAACAGGAACTGGGCTCAATTTCCAGGAGGGATCCGTTCTGCTTTCTATGTAGCCTGGGATCCTCAATCCCTCATGTCTCTGAAAAGGAATGTTAAGCACATCAATTTAGTCTTTCCGGAATGGTTTTTCCTTGATCCTAAAACAGGAGATCTTAAAACCAACATCGATCCCGAAGGATATAAGGTTATAAAAAGAACGGGAGTTGCAGCGATGCCGATTCTCAGTAATAACTCAGACAGAGAATTCCGTGCTGAGGGCTTGGCAAAAGTACTTAACGATCCGTTAAGAAGAACCAAACTGATCCGGAAGCTTGCGGAGGAATGCGTGAAGTTTCATTTCAAAGGAATCAATATTGACTTTGAGGACATGAATCTGGATTCTGATGAAAATCTTATCGCTTTTATGAAAGAGCTTTCAGATAATTTTAAACAGAATAAGCTGCTGGTGACCATGGATATTATGACGGATAATGACGATTATAATATTCAAAAATTAAATCCTTACGTAGACTATTTTGTGTTGATGGCATACGATGAATATTCAGCTTCGGGGGATGCAGGACCTATCTCTTCTCAAAAATGGATTGAAGCTCAAACCGGGAAAATTTTAAAGAAAACAACGGCAAACAAGATTATTCTAGGTCTTGGGGCTTATGGATATGACTGGAGCTCAAATCCGGATGATAATATTTCGGTTTCCTATATGCAGGCTATTACTAAGGCCAGTGCAAGTAAATCGGTTATCAATTTTGATGACAATACTTTTAATCTCAACTATTCATACACAGATTTTAAGAATAATACCCATACGGTATTTTTTAATGATGCGGCATCGATTTTTAATACTATGCGCTTTTCTTCAGAATATCCTTTGGCGGGAACTGCACTTTGGAGATTGGGAAGCGAGGACAGCAGAATCTGGAATTTTTATGATAAAGATCTCACTTTTGCCGGCCTGCCTAAGCTAGATCTTAAAAAACTGGAGAATGTAAAAGGCCAGACCATGGTAGATTATATCGGAGATGGTGAAGTATTGGATGTCCTGAATACACCCCATGATGGGAAAATAGCTCTGGAAACAGATCCTAAAGAAAAAATTATTACGGATGAGAACTATATCACGTATCCAAGTTCTTATGAAGTGAAAAAATATGGTTGGGCACCACAGAAAGAACTGGTACTGACATTTGATGATGGTCCGGATGAAACGTATACTCCTCAGGTCCTTGATATCTTATCAAAATATCACGTTCCGGCTGCATTCTTTTTAATCGGCCTGAATGCTGAGAAAAATCTTCCTCTGGTAAAAAGAATCTACAGAGAGGGACATGAAATAGGAAACCATACTTTCACTCATGAAAATGTGGCCAAAGTAAGTCCGGAGAGGGCTTTATTAGAGATGAAACTGACGAGGCTCTTATTTGAATGCATAACCGGTCATAGCACGATCCTGTTCAGAGCACCTTATAATGCAGATTCCGAGCCTACAACCTCTGAAGAGATTATTCCCGTTGCCTTGGCCAGACAGCAGAATTATCTCGATATCGGTGAAAGTATAGATCCCGAAGACTGGCAACCTGGTATTAAAGCAGATGAGATCGTAAAACGTGTAATGCAGGGTATCAAGCAGGAGAGAGGAAATATTATTCTACTGCATGATGCTGGAGGAGACACAAGAGAAGAGACGATCAAAGCTCTGAAAATTTTAATTCCTACTTTGCAGAAGCAAGGTTATCATTTTACGAATCTGGCAAGCATTTTACATAAAAGTAAAAATGAGCTGATGCCTGCGGTTCCAAAAACCAAATCGTACTATATTATGCAGCTGAATCTTGTATTAGCGACTGTGATTTATGGGATTAGTCATTTTTTGGTGGCCTTATTTACCATCTTCATTATTTTAGGAATTATCCGTTTGTTATTTATGGTGTACTGGGCAGTTAAAGAAAAAAGCAAAGAGAAAAAGCTTTCAAATTTTCCCGTATTGGATACCTATCCTAAAGTATCTATTATTGTTCCTGCCTATAATGAGGAAGTTAATATTGTATCTTCTTTGCATAATTTATTAAAACAGTCCTATCCTAATTTTGATGTTATTCTTGTAGATGACGGAAGTAAAGATCTCACTTATACAAAGGCCAGGGAAGAATTTGCTGAACATCCTAAACTCAAGATTTTCACGAAAGCTAACGGAGGAAAAGCAACCGCTTTAAATTTTGGGATTTCACAAACCGATGCTGAATACGTTGTTTGTATCGATGCCGATACCAAACTGCAGCAAGATGCCGTGAAGTTTTTGATTGCAAGGTTTTTGAATGCCTCTGCTGAAGAGAAGATTGCAGCAGTTGCGGGAAATGTAAAAGTTGGAAATCAGGTCAACTGGCTTACAAAGTGGCAGGCGATAGAATATACAACAAGCCAGAATTTTGACAGGTTAGCTTATGCGAATATTAATGCAATTACAGTAATCCCGGGAGCAATCGGAGCGTTTAGGAGATCCGTAATTGATGAGGTAGGTGGATATTCTTCGGATACACTGGCTGAAGATTGTGATATTACGGTAAAAATTCTTAGAGAAGGATATACTGTGGCTAATGAAAACAATGCTGTTGCCGTAACAGAAGCTCCGGAGACGGTAAAACAGTTTTTAAAACAACGTTTCCGATGGACCTATGGAATTATGCAGATGTTCTGGAAGCAAAAACAAACCTTCTTAAACCCTAAATATAAAGGACTGGGACTTTGGGCAATGCCAAATATTTTATTGTTTCAATATATTATTCCGTTCTTTTCACCTTTTGCAGATGTCATTATGTTTTTTGGGATCTTATTTGGAAACGGAGAAAAAATATTTATATACTATTTACTTTTTCTTTTGGTTGATGCTTCCCTTGCAATCATTGCGTTTTTGATGCAAAAAGAAAAGCTGATCAATCTCGTGTATGTGATTCCGCAAAGATTCGGATACAGATGGCTGATGTATATTGTATTGTTCAGAAGCCTGAGAAGGGCCCTGAAAGGAGAAATGCAGTCCTGGGGATTTCTGAAAAGGACAGGGAATGTAAAGGAGATAACAACTTCTTAATATTTGTTTAAATTTGTTTTTGTAAACGTAACATATGTTACAATATAAAGACATATTATATAAATTGTTATTATAATGAAAAAACTAACGCTTTCTTTGTTTTTACTAGCGGGAATTTGCTCACAGAATACAGTGAATGCTCAGGCTAAAACAACTAAAACAGTAATGAGTACAACGGATAAAGGTTTAGACCTTAGTTTAATGGACAAATCTGTACGTCCACAGGATGATTTTTACAACTACGTGAGTGGAACGTGGATGAAAACGGCCAAAATTCCAGCTGATAAACCAACATGGGGAAGCTTCAATAAACTGGCAGATGATACTGACAATAATTCAATGACGATTTTGAATTCTCTTTTGAAGGATAAATTTGCAGAGGGAAGTGAAGGTAAAAAAATCCAGGATCTGTATGCTACTTATATGAACATGCAGAAGAGAAATGCTGATGGTATCAAACCTATCCAGGCTAACCTTAGTAAAATCGATGCTATTAAGAACCTTGCCGATCTGCAGAATTACCTGATCTCTGTAACTAAAGAAGGAGAGAATGTGTTATACGGATGGGGCGTAGATGCTGACCTTAAGGATTCTAAAATGAATGCGATCTATCTTGGCGATGCATCTCTTGGTTTAGGAAGAGACTATTATCAGAAAGTAAATGAAAAAAATACGGAAGCGATTGCTGAATACCAAAAGTATGTGGCTTCTATGTTAAAAGAATTAGGGTACAAAAATGCTGATGAAGCTGCAAAAGGAATTGTTGATTACGAAAAAAGCATTGCTAAAACTTATCTGACAAACGAGCAGATCCGTGATTCCAATCTTCAGTATAATCCGAAGACGATGTCTGAACTTTCTGCTTTAGTAAAAAATGTTGATCTACCGGCTTACCTTAAAAAAGTTGGAGTAAATTCAGATAAAGTAATCATTGGAGAACTGGGTTATTATAAAAACTTCGACCAATTGGTAAATGCTAATAATCTTCCGGTTATCAAGGATTATCTGAAATTCCACCTGATCAACGGAAGCGCATCTTATCTGAGTGAAAACCTTGGGAACATGAGATTTGCTTTCTATGGAAAATACCTTAGAGGTCAGCAGGAACAGAGAGCTTTAAACAAAAGAGGATATGAGCTGATCAACAGTTCTCTGGGCGAAGCTTTCGGTAAATTATATGTTGAGAAATATTTCCCGGCTGAAGCTAAAGCTCAGATGGTTGAATTGATCGATTATTTAAAGAAAAGCTTTGTGGTTCACATCAACAATTTAACATGGATGTCTTCTACAACAAAAGAAAAAGCATTAAACAAGCTTAATAAATTCACTGTAAAAGTTGCTTATCCGGATAAATGGAAAGATTATTCCAAATTGGTTATCACTCCAGAATCAAAAGGAGGTACTTTATACCAAAACCTTCAGAATGTTTCAGAATGGCAGTATAATAAAGATTTAGCTAAAATTGGAAAACCGGTTGATAAAACTGAATGGGGAATGACTCCACAAACGGTAAATGCATATTATAATCCGGTAAATAACGAGATTGTATTCCCTGCAGCTATTCTTCAGCCGCCGTTTTTTAATCCTCAGGCTGATGCTGCTGTGAACTTCGGTGGAATCGGAGCTGTTATCGGTCATGAAATGAGCCACGGATTTGATGATTCAGGAGCTCAGTTTGATGCAGACGGAAACCTGGTAGACTGGTGGACGCCTGAAGATAAAACGAACTTTGAAAAAGCAACAAAAGCCCTTGCTGCCCAATATGATAAATATGAGCCGGTAAAAGGAACTTTCGTAAACGGAACCTTTACAAATGGTGAAAATATCGCAGATTTAGGAGGTGTAAATATCGCTTATGATGCATTACAAATGTATTTGAAAGATAAAGGAAATCCTGGAGTGATTAGCGGATACACACAGGATCAAAGATTCTTCTTAAGCTGGGCAACGGTGTGGAGAACATTATCAAGTGAAAAGTACATGATCAATCAGGTGAAAACAGACCCGCATTCTCCTGGTTATTTCAGAAGCTTCGGTCCGTTAACGAACGTTGACGCATTCTATAAAGCATTTGATGTAAAACAGGGAGACAAACTGTATAAAGCTCCTCAGGACAGAATCAAAATCTGGTAATAATAAATGAAGCCGCTCAGAAATGAGCGGCTTTTATTTACTTGCTGAGCAAATCATGTACAGTAGTTGGTAAATCTCAATCGGAAGAAATGGGTCTATACTTTTATTTCTATAATCGGTATTTTTTCTCTAATTTCAAATCCTGGAGCTTATACTCTCTTAACCTGATTGCCATATTCCTCAACTTTTAACAATTTCTCAATTCTACCATCTTACATAATGAAAATTCGTATATTTGGTAAGTTTGTGTAAAATCAAAAAACGATCTTTAATGAAAAAGCTAAATATTGGGATACTTGCCTTTTCGGGTATGGTATTTTTAAATTCTTGCGGAACAACAAAAACTGCAGAAAAAACTACTAAAACAGAAACTCCGGTGGCAACTACACAACCCGTAAAAGAAGAGGTGAAAGAAGAAGGGATTACCCTTTCTTACATGGATAAAAGTGTTCGTCCTCAGGATGATTTCTTTAATTACGTGAACGGAAATTGGGTGAAAAATACACAGATTCCGTCTGATAAAGCAAGCTGGGGTTCCTTCAATGCATTGAGGGAAAATGTGGATGATGCTTCCCTTGATATTTTGAATAAAATCTTATCTGAAAAATATTCTGATGGTTCGGAAGGGCAAAAAATACAGAATTTGTATGCATCTTTTATGGATGTAAACAAAAGAAATGCTGATGGATTAGCTCCTATTAAAGGTGATCTGGCTAAAATTGATGCCATTAAAAACCTTAATGATCTTCAGAAATATCTTTTGGATGCGACAAGATTAGGTGACAATTCGTTCTATGGATGGAGAGTAGGTGCAGATATGAAGAATTCTAAAATGAATGCTGTTTATCTTGGTGGACCGGATCTCGGATTAGGAAGAGATTATTATCAAAAAGTAAATGAAGCCAATACCAAAACTTTGAGTGAGTATACTACTTATGTAGGAAAGCTATTCGGAGTATTAGGATATAAAAACTCTACCCAGGCTGCAGAAAATGTGGTTGCCTTTGAAAAACAATTGGCAAACTACCTTTTAACCCTGGAGCAGAACAGGGATGCCAATTTAAGATATAATCCTAAAAATGTTTCTGAGCTATCAGGATTGGTTAAAAATGTAAACCTGGCTAAATATCTTGCAGATGCCGGAGTAAAAACAGATAAAGTTATTGTAGGTGAATTGAAATATTATCAGAATATGGATCAGTTCATCACACAGAAGAATCTTCCATTATTGAAAGACTATTTAAAATATCATGTCATTAACGGTAATGCAAGCAACCTCGATGATGGTCTGGAGCAAATCCGTTTTGATTTCTACTCCAAATATCTTCAGGGACAAAAAGAACAACGTCCGATGAACAAAAGAGGGCTAAGCCTGGTGAATGGTGTTCTTGGTGAAGCTTTTGGAAAATTATATGTTGAGAAATACTTTACTCCTGAAGCAAAAGAGCAGATGGAAACTTATATTGATTACATTCTGAAATCGTTCAAGACGCATATCAATGAAATGGATTGGATGTCTCCGGAAACAAAAGTTAAAGCGCAGGAAAAACTTTCTAAGTTCACCGTAAAAATTGCTTATCCGGATAAGTGGAAAGATTATTCTGCATTGAAAGTAGAAGCACCATCTAAGGGAGCAACGTTATATTCTAACTTACAGAATGTTGCCGCTTGGCAATACCAGAGAAGTCTGGAAAAAGTAGGCAAGCCTGTTGATAAAACTGAGTGGGGAATGACTCCACAAACGGTAAATGCGTATTATAGCGGTTCAAATAATGAGATTGTATTCCCTGCTGCTATTCTTCAGCCTCCTTTCTATAACCCTAAAGCGGATGCCGCCGTTAACTTTGGTGGAATAGGAGCTGTTATCGGCCACGAAATTTCTCATGGTTTTGATGATAGTGGTTCCCGATTCGATGGAGATGGAAATCTGAATAACTGGTGGACAGATGCCGACCGTAAAAACTTTGATGCAAAAGTAGGACAGCTTGCAGCTCAGTATAACGGATATGAGCCTGTAAAGGGAAGTTTTGTAAACGGTAAGTTTACAAGCGGTGAAAACATTGGCGATCTTGGTGGAGTGGCGGTAGCATATGATGCATTGCAGATGTACCTTAAAGATCATGGAAATCCGGGATTAATCAGTGGATTTACCCAAGATCAGAGATTCTTCATGAGCTGGGCAACAGTTTGGAGAACTAAGTCTACGGATCAGTATATGGTAAATCAGGTGAAGACCGATCCGCATTCTCCTGGATATTTCAGAGCCTTTGGCCCATTGGTGAATCAGGATGCATTTATCAAAGCATTTGATATAAAACCTGGAGATAAGCTGTACAAAGCACCTCAGGATCGTATAAAAATTTGGTAATTCAACCGAAAATTGTTAGAAAAGAAAAAATCCGTCTCTCACATTAGTGGGGACGGATTTTCTTTAATATGCATTTTTATAATTCCGGATCACAAACTTTATTCCGGTTTCTATAATGTCTCCCATGGTTTTACAATATTTGAAATTTACATCGTAAGTGAGTTTTTGCAAAGCTGTCTTTAGTTCTGTAACATTGGCTTCCGGTGCGAGATCTTCTTTTTTCATAATAGAAATGAGTTCATCAAATCTGTTTTTACTGCTGGTTACCCTTTTTACAATTTGTGAACGTACTTCTTTACGGTACTGTTCTATGGAACTGGGTTTCAGTTTTTCCAGTACCATATTGACCATTTGACTGTTTTCTTTAAAATATTGGGGGAGGTATACCTTCAGATTTCCTTCATAAGTTTGTTGGTCAAAGTCAATGGGGCGGATTCTGTAAATAACCTGGTCAAAATCATGTATTGGAATAATGACATAGTTATAAGAGCGCATGTCACCAAGGAGCCCAATAAGACAGCGTTCATTGAATTTTACAAACTCCTTGGAGATCTGAGCTTTTTCGGGCTCCGTACAATTGGGTAAGTGCTTCTTAATAAAAACATCACCTGGAATTCCTAAAATATGCTCTTCTATTAAAGTGTTTTTGTAAATCAGAAAGTTAATTCGATTAGGAGAAAGCAGATCCTCAAGCTCCAGTCCATAAATACGGGAAGCATCTGCCTGCTTAATATAAAAGTTAGTGTAATTGTCATTCAGAATATTTCTCACCCGGATTCGAAAAGGTTTAGAATTTCCGAAGGTGCAAAAGTCGATTGTATCCACTTTCAGGTAGGGTAAAGTAGCCTCATCTCCGTCAGAATGAAGAAGAGTATAGATCTTGTTTAGATTAGCTTCTATTTCTTTAAACTCATGTTCAGAATACAATACCCCAAGCCACAAAGTATCTTTACCATCATTATCCAGAATACTTACGCTGTCACTAAATCTCAGGAGGTCTTCATACAGAAAATGAATCTTGGTTATTCTGTTGTGTTTTTTCAGATATTGCTGTAATGCTTCTGAAACAGGAAATATTGGTTTTCTAAACGCTATCTTTACATCTTTCATAATTCTGTTTCTTTGTTTAAATATAAAGAATATTTTTTTCAGTATTTTTTTCAGATATAAGAAGAATTTTTATTTTGTCCCGGATTTAACATCTTTGCATAAGAGCAAAGTACACCAGGATTTTATTTTATCTCTTTATAGCTTATTTTTATTTATTTTTCATAGTTTAGTGAGGTGAAACTGACATATTTAAGTGTCACAGACCAAATAGGATTAAATAATGTAAGAAAAATCTTAACAAAATTTTGTATGTTGGAGTTTTTTTTTAAATTTAAACATTGGATTGGCGACTTATTCGATTCGTCGGGTAAAGCCGGTTCTAACCAAAATCAAAAATCTCAAAATAATAATAATATGGCAATGTTTAATTATGGTGTTGGCGGAAACGAGATAAAAGTAGACGCTAATGAAGCTATTCAGGAAATCCAAGAGAATAAGTCATTAATTGTAAGCCAGCTTACTACCGATGAATCTTATACCCCTGAAATTGTAACAGGATTAAAGACTGTGGATGACGTCTTCAAACATTTTCAACCTTCGATAAGTGTACAACATGAAACGGAAGATGGTAGTGTAATCAATGAAGAATTCCGTTTTCAAAATCTGGGAGACTTCACTCCTAAAAGCCTTACGCAAAAATCAGATTATTTACAGCAACTTAGTATGGAACAGGAACAATATAATAAAATTGTCCGCCAGCTAAAAACCAATAAGGTTCTACGCAGTATGCTGGAAAATGAGCAGACAAGAGCTGCATTTGTGGAAGTGTTGAAAGAAGTGGCACAAGAACTTGAAAAATAACCTAAAGACTTTACATTAAATCATGGATAGTAAATTACAGGCAGCTGAAAGCCAACAACAAGGCCAGCAGCAACATTCGGGACAACCGAAAGGTAATCCCCTTGCCGAACTCAATAAAATTGGCGGTTTCGGTTTTGTAGAATCTGTTGTTGACGGCATCGCCAACATGAATCCTACCAGAAAAGCAAGAAAAGAAATATTTCTCACCGATAATAATAAAGGAGATGAAAGAAAAGAATTACTACAGAAGATTAATCTTTGGGTAAGCCTTCTGGAAGGGAACGAATCTGCAGATAAAATGGCAGAAGTGTGTAAAAATAAAGCACAACAGGCAGAAAATAGTTTAAAAACAAATTTAAAGAACACTCTGGATACGGTTCGTCAGTTAGAAACCTCTTATCGTACAGTAGCCCAGTTCTATAAAAATACCGAACTTGATAAGGTTGATAATGTAAGTATTGTGAATGCAAGCTTAGATCAGCTATCGGATCTTGATAATCCGCTTTTCATCGATGCTATTGCTGAAGAATTCAAGAGTTATTATGATCGTCTGGATCTTAGAGACAATTATTCCCTTTTAGCCATTCCTGGTTATTTAGGATCAAATAAAGTAGTCGAAAAATGGGCAAAGATCTGTAATGAGAACAAAGTAATGTTGGTTACCGATTTTGCTAATCTTGACAAACCGGATGACGTAGTGGATTTATTTCATTCTGCGAACCTTACCGGTGGAGAACTTCACAGAAGTAATGTAATCATGACCTGCAACTGGCTTGTAGGACGTGGAAGAGCTGAGGAAGTGGGTGAAGAAGAAAATGTGGAACTTCCACCTTCTACTTCATTGGCCGGTAAAATCCATAAAACATTAATGTCTCAGGTAGCGGCCGGTAAGAAACATGGTAACATCAACGAAGTAGATGCCGTAAAATTCGAATTGAAGAAAAGTGAAATTTCTCAGTTGGAAAAAATGGGATTGGTCCCAATGGTTAATGAATATGGCAAGATCATGGCCTTCTCTGCAAAAACGTTGTTTACAGGAGATAATATCGGTCTTCAAACCTATTCCGTAGTTCGTGTATTCGATTATGTAACCAAAGTTTTGCTGGATTTCCTTAACAGAAGAGCATTTGAAAACTGGACCGCTAAAAATGAAGATGATCTGAGAAGACAGATTGTAACCTTCCTTGATGGTATCAAAGGTCCGGATAAACTGATTGAAAAATTCAAGATCGTTCGTTTCGAACAGGATAAAGTAAATAAAGACAGGGTATGGCTTGATATCCGTTTAACGCCTTATTTCCCAACAAAGAGTTTCGTTATTAAATTGGACGGACATAAAGGGGATGATGGTAACGAATGGGAGTCTCAATATACTCAGGACTAATATATCCTTACCAAATAATAAAAACCGATGCAATTTTACATCGGTTTTTTTCTACCAAATTTATATGAAAATTAATATGTTTACATCCAGGTTTGCCTATTGCATACCCGTTTTCCTGATGCTTTTTATAGGCTGCGAGAAGAAATATCAAAGCCCGAATTACTATAAAAAAGATCTTTTTGAAGATGAGAGACAGGAAGGGAAAGCTTATATTATGAATAAAGAAGAATGTATCGACGGTAGTGATATGGTTCTTGTCAGTTCAGATATAAAGCTCGTAGACAGTTCGTCCGGTCGCGGGAGACCTATTTTTATTTACAGACTTACTTCCGGTGAGATAGAAAAAACGACAAGAGACTCTGTGGTCACCTATCCGTTCCAGTTTCTATCCAACCAGAGGCTAAAGCTTAAAAAAGATTCCATGTATGTTTTTCTGAAAAAACTTAACGGATACCGTTTTATCGCAGAAGAGAAAAAGCTTAAGTATCAATGGCTTAAATCCGCTCCGGTATATACCGTAGGTACAGAAAGTAAATAGTTCTATCTTTGCAATTGCTTTGATTGATTTCCTATCCTATTTGTGAAATGATGTAAAAGGCAGGTTGAATTATTTAAACAGAGTCACTTTTTGGAAAAGAATTTTAAGGGTTCGGACTTTCTTCACGTCGGAAACAAGCTGTTGGGATGGTACAAGGAAAATGCCAGAGATTTACCATTCAGAAAAACAAAAGATCCATATTTTATATGGATCTGCGAAATTGTTTTTCAGCAAACCAGAATTGCCCAGGGGCTTAACCATTATAATAATTTTATCAGACGATTTCCGGATGTGAAATCCCTTGCGTCAGCAGAAGAAGATGAGGTCTTGCTTCACTGGAAAGGCTTGGGGTATTATTCCAGAGCAATCAATATCCATAAGGCAGCCCAACAGATCATGACAGATTTTGATGGTGTTTTTCCTGCCCGGTATGAGGATATATTACAGCTAAAAGGAGTGGGGAAGTATACTGCAGCTGCAGTTTCGAGCATTTGTTTTAACGGACGCATGCCTGCCGTTGATGGGAATTTCTACAGGGTATTAAGTCGTGTTTTCGCAGATGATTTTGATATTTCAGGTTCAAAAGCATTTGCTTATTTTTCTGAATTGGCAACATTAGTTATGCCGGAGAATGTCGGAGATTTTAATCAGGCCATGATGGATCTGGGATCTGAAATCTGTAAGCCCAAAAATCCTCTATGTCAAAAATGTCCGTTAGAAGATGATTGCCTGGCCTTTGCTTTGAACAAGGTTTCAGAGTTTCCGGTTAAAACAAAAAAAGTAAAAACAGAAGACCTTCATCTGCAGTATTATTTTATTCATTACAAAGGCCAATTTGTGATCCAACAAAGAAAAGATGATTTTATCTGGAAGAAACTTTTTGAATTTCCGACCTCTCTTCCTAAGGATTTCAAGATATTTATAAAAAACCTTAAAACAGTTCAACATAAGCTCACCCATAAGAATCTTACCATAGATATTTATAATGTTGAAATCCCTTCAAAAGCTATCTGGGAGGATTTTACAGTAAATAATCTATATATTGTAACGGACTACCGGGGATCACAGGATAAATCTTTTCCCAAGCCTCTGGAAAACTATATCCAAAACTCGTTGAAAGACTGAAATTTGTCTTCCTAAATCTGAAATCTAATTTGTACTTTTGCAAAATGATTAAAAAAGTCATTTTTATATTTGCTTCATTGCTTTTAATTTCATGTGGAAAAGATCCAATCCCAAAACCATACGGAGAATTGCGTTTGGAATATCCCACACCAAAATATCAAAAATTTGATCCTAACTGTGCTTATAGTTTTGAATACTCGGATTTTGCAATGATCACAAATGCTAAAAGGCCTTGCTGGTACTATCTGAATTATCCTAAAATGAAGGCTAAGGTTTTTGTTACCTATTATCCGATTCAGAATGATTTTGCCGATCATATCAAAGAAGCTGAAAAGATGGTGTATGAGCACACCATTAAGGCCAGTGCCATTGACACTAAGTCTTTTGAATATCCCGAAAAGAAAGTCTACGGGAATTTTTACGAATTAAAAGGGCAGAGTGCTTCCAATCTTCAATTTTACATTACAGACAGTACAAAACACTTTGTAACTGCTTATCTATACTTTAATACAAGACCGAAACCGGATTCATTGGCTCCTGCAGTAAATTATATCAAGAATGATATGAAGCATCTGCTGGATACTTTCGAATGGAAAAAATAAATCAGTTTAAAATACATTGAAAAATATATGAAACTTTTAGTTGTTGGAAGTGTTGCATTTGATGCAATTGAAACACCGTTTGGTAAGACAGATAAAATTTTGGGGGGTGCCGCTACTTATATCGGGATCACTTCATCTATCTTAGGCGTAAAATCAGGGATTGTTTCTGTTGTTGGAGGGGATTTTCCACAAGAGCATCTTGATATGTTTACCGACAGGGATGTAAATATCGAAGGAATTGAGATCGTGAAAGAAGGAAAAACATTTTTCTGGTCAGGAAAGTATCATAATGATTTAAATACGAGAGATACCTTAGCTACAGAAGTAAATGTTCTGGAAAATTTTGATCCGAAAATCCCGGATTCTATGCAGGATGCAGAGATTTTGTTGTTAGGAAACCTTCATCCGGGGGTACAGCTGTCCGTACTGGAAAAAATGAATGAACGTCCAAAGCTTGTTGTCCTGGATACCATGAATTTCTGGATGGATACTGCGATGGATATTTTAATGGATATGATCGCCAAAACAGATGTGATTACCATCAATGACGAAGAAGCCAGACAGCTTTCAGGAGAATACTCTTTAGTAAAAGCGGCAAAAAAGATCCTTAAAATGGGACCTAAATATGTGATCATTAAAAAAGGGGAACACGGGGCATTACTGTTCAATGAAACTCAGGTGTTCGCTATTCCGGCCCTTCCGTTAGAAGATGTTTTTGATCCGACCGGAGCAGGAGATACTTTTGCAGGTGGTTTTGCTGCCTATTTAGCCAAGAAACAGAAAATCGATTTTGAAACGATGAAATCAGCATTGATCGTTGGTTCAGCAATGGCCTCATTTACTGTAGAGAAGTTCGGGACCGAAAGAATTGAAGAAGTAAGTGAATCGGATATGTTCAGCAGACTGAGACAATTCAAAGAATTAACAACATTTGACGTTGAACTACAATAAATAGATGTTTTTAAGAAATATTTATAATAAAAAATTTAGTGTAATTCGTTAAGAATTCTAAATTTGCAACTTGTTTAAAATACTAAAATGATAAATAAACTAAAGATCACTTTTCTTTTTGGAGTTTTTGTGATGCTGTTTGCTACTAACATGAAGGCCCAGTTAAAACAAGGGGACCTGGTGGATGGTATTGCTGCTGTAATCGGAGATGAAATTGTGTTAGAGTCTGACGTTAATGAACAGATGAATTATGCAAAACAGCAGGGCGCTTCCAACACAGATAAGTGTGAGTTTTTGGAGAATCTGATCAACAATAAACTTCTTGTATTCGAAGCAAAAAAGGATACCTTGATTGAAAACAGATCGGCTGCTATTAAAACTCAGGCTAATGCAAAGTACAGCCAGTTACTTTCCCAATTTCCTGACGAAAAATCAATGTTAGCCGCCTACAAGTTCAGAACTGCTTACGAAATGAAGAATGCTATCGAAAAGATAGACACGGATACCTATTACGGGCAGGCAAAATATCAGAGAGTTACTGATAAGGCCGATGTTACGCCAAATGAAGTAACCGATTTTTATAATATGTATAAAGCTCAGTTACCTGAAATTAAGGATGAAGTAACTTTAGCGCAGATCATGATGTATCCTAAACTTACGGAAGCCCATAAAGATGAGCTGATCAATAAGTTAAAAAAGATTAAACAGGATATTGCAGGTGGAGAATCATTTGAAAGCCAGGCGAGAATCTATTCTGAGGATCCGGGTTCTGCATCTACTGGAGGTTTAATGAAAAATATCTCTAAAGGACAGATGGTAAAACCATTCGAAGCGGCTGCACTAAACCTTCAGGAAGGGGAAATTTCAGACCCTGTAGAATCAGAATTTGGGTACCATATCATTCAATTGGTGAAAAAATCAGGAAAGATATATGATGCAAGACATATCCTTTTGATGGCTACTCCTACTGAAGACGAAATTAAAACAGCTAAAAAGAAATTAGACAGTATTAAAACCCTGATTACAGAAGGGAAAATTACATTTAAAGATGCTGCCTTTAAATATTCAGATGATAAAAGAACAAAATTCAATGGTGGGGTAATTTCCGGATCTGATGGTTCTAATAAGATCGAAAGAGAAACTATTCCGGGAACTATCAGCTATGAATTGGCAGGTCTTAATAAGGATGATATTACCAGTGCTTTTGATGATGAAGACGAGAGAAAAAGAAAAGTAGTGAAAATTGTGAAGATCGAAGATGTGATTCCTTCTCACCAGATCACTCTGGAAACCGATTATGACAGAATAAAGCAAATGGCACTTAATAAGAAGCGAAATGAAATGGTTGAAAAATTTGTGAACTCCAAATTACCAACAACATTTATATCGATAGACAGCCGTTACGATTCCTGCAAGTTTAAAGGAAACTGGAAAAAAGAGGCTTTAAAGAAATAATAGAAAAACCTTCAGATCATCTGAAGGTTTTTTTTATAGATGGCATCCGGGATAATTAAAATTAAAAAGAAAATTTATCTGAATATTCTTCAAATAGAAAGGGATGAAATTTTTGTTTTTTAGTATTTTTACAGCATGAGTAATTTTATAGATTTTAGTGCGGCTAAAAAAATTTATGGGATGGAATCAGAACAAAACAGGATTACCAGACTTTTTGATATAAAATATCCGATCATTCAGGCAGGAATGATATGGCATTCCGGATGGAGACTTGCTTCAGCAGTTTCCAATTGCGGAGGGCTGGGATTAATCGGTGCAGGAAGTATGTACCCCGATATTTTAAGAGAGAATATTCAGAAATGCAAAGCAGCTACAGACAAGCCTTTTGGCGTAAATGTACCTATGCTTTATCCTAATATCGAGGAAATTATTCAAATCATTTTGGAAGAAGGAGTGAAGATTGTTTTTACCTCAGCAGGAAATCCTAAAACCTATACAGAAACTTTACAGAAAGAAGGTATTAAGGTGGCTCATGTTGTTTCGTCTACAAAATTTGCCATTAAATGTGAAGATGCGGGAGTAGATGCTGTGGTAGCGGAAGGCTTTGAAGCAGGAGGACATAACGGAAGAGATGAAACTACGACCTTCTGCCTTATCCCTAATGTAAAGCAACACATTTCTAAGCCCTTAATTGCAGCTGGAGGGATTGCTTTAGGTTCTCAGATAAAAGCGGCTATGATTTTGGGAGCAGATGGTGTACAAATAGGGTCCCGGTTTGCGGCAACCCATGAAGCCAGCGCCCACGAAAACTGGAAAAAGAAAATTACAGAGCTGAATGAAGGAGATACTCATCTTACCTTAAAAGAACTGGCTCCGGTAAGGATGGTTAAAAATAAATTCTTCAATGAGCTAGAAAATATTTATCAGTCCGGGAGAGATGCGGAAGCTTTAGCGGCGTCTTTGGGTAGGGCAAGAGCAAAAAAGGGGATGTTCGAAGGAGATCTGGAAGATGGAGAACTGGAAATAGGACAAGTGTCTGCATTGATCAATGACATCCTACCTGTTGAAACTGTTTTTGCTAACCTTCTGAATGAATTTGAAGAGGTAAAAATGCCTAAATTTTAATGAAGCAATAACTTGAATGTCGGTTAATTTAGCAAAACCCCAAATAAAAAATCTTTATATAGAATACGATAATTCACTGGGCAACAGGCCTACATTGGTTTTTCTTCACGACTCCCTTGGATGCACCCAATTATGGAGGGATTTTCCCCAAAAACTTTCCGAAGCTTCCCAATGTAATGTTCTGGTTTATGATCGTTTAGGATATGGTAAATCAGGTCCGATGCTTACATACGAAAGACCCGATAATTATATGGAGTTGGAAGCAGATCTTCTGAATGAGTTGTTGCAGGAGCTTAACATCAAAGATGCTATTTTATTCGGGCACAGTGACGGAGGAACCATAGCTCTTATCACTGCCGGTAAATATCCCGAAAGAATAAAAGCCGTTATTTGTGAAGCAGGACATATTTTCGTTGAAGATGTTACGCTGAAAGGAGTGTACGATGCATGGGAAGCTTATAAAACTACGAATCTTCCTGAGCGCCTGCAAAAATACCACGGAGATAAAGTAGAAATGCTTTTCAAGGCCTGGACAGAAACCTGGACTCGGGAGGGATACAGAAATTGGAACATCGAGTATATATTGAAAGATATTATATGTCCATTACTATTTATTCAGGGAGATGCTGATGAATATGGAACTTTAGATCAGGTAGAAAAAACAGTAGGACAGATGAGCGGATTCTCAGAGAAATATATTATACCAGGGGTAGGACATACACCACACAAAGAAGTACCTGAAATTATATTGGAGAAGGCGAAAGAGTTCATAGAGAAACACATTTAATAAGGTTGGTCTATAAATTTGTTAATTCATACTCTATATTTTTTCTGGCCTGATGTTCATATTTATTCTTAAAATAGTCAGTTTTAAAAATATAATCCGACTCCAGAAAATGCAGAAGTACTTTTCTTCTGCCAGGTTTATATAGAAAGTCAGGATAGATAGAGTATTCTCTTCTGATCATTTTAGTATATTCCAGATAGGTTTGAGGGTCTTGTCCTAAAATCGATAAGTCAGCGTCTAAAAGATAGTTGGTGTCATTATCTGGGGATTTTTGATGCAGTTGAGTTGCCAGAATCTGTTGAAATATATTATCTACGGACTTTTTATCTACCTTAATTTCACTAAGCCTTATTTTCGCCAATTCAGCACTTTTTTTCTCATTAGCTTTTGAGGAAGCATCATAAATAATATCGTGATAAAATACTGCAAAACTTATCACCTGAAAATCTGAAATATCACTTTTTACCTTTTCCAGCTCCGAAAATAAAGCAGTCAGATGTTCCAGATTGTGATAAAATCTTCCTTTTTGGGAGTATTGGATCTCTATTTCCTGCCACAATTTATTAATGAGATACTGGTCCTGTGTGTAAGGAAGGAGATTCTGAGCTAATCTTTCTTTCAGATTCATATTATTAAAAGGGATAAAAAAAGGAACTTAAAAAGTTCCTTGATTTGCTTCGATTGTTGCTTTCAGGTCTGCCCAGCCACCGCCGTTATAACCGTCCTTTAACCCCTGGGAATTTAAATATTCCAACGCTTTTCCGCTTCTGTTTCCACTTCTGCAGAAAATTACAACTGGTTTTTCTATCGATAGAATTTCTTCTTTTCTATCTTCAACTTCACCTAATGGAATATTTTGAGCTCCTTCTATATTACCATCCATTTCCAGTTCCATTGGTTCGCGAACATCTATTAATTGATAATTTCCGGATTTTAATACATCTGCTAATGACATAATTGTAAATATTTAGTGTTAAAAGTATAAAATGGCTGTCTGAAATATTTCACACACCCAAACTCCAACAAATTTATAAAATAATCTTAGTTTTGCAATGGGAAATCATGAATTCAACTGCTGAAAAATATTCTGAACTGATAAAGTCCAAGGCACAACGTTTTGGATTTCAGAATTGTGGTATCTCCAAAGCTGATTTCCTCGAAGAAGATGCCCGTCATCTGGAGAAATGGTTAAAGAATAACTTCCATGGGGAAATGAAATACATGGAAAACCATTTTGATAAAAGATTAGATCCCCGATTACTGGTAGAAGGCTCGAAGTCAGTGATTTCATTATCCTATAACTATTTCCCTGAAGAGAAGCTTTCCACGCTGGAAAACTACAAGATCTCAAAGTATGCATACGCCGAAGATTATCACGAGGTAATTAAGGAAATTCTTCGTGAAATGGTGACTGAGCTGCAGGAGGAGATCGGGGAATTCGGATTCAGGGTTTTTGTAGATTCTGCTCCCGTACTTGAAAGAAGCTGGGCTAGGAAATCCGGAATTGGATGGGTAGGGAAAAATGCCAATCTGATCACGAAACAAAACGGCTCCTTTTATTTTTTAGCGGAGATCATTTGCGATCTTGAGCTGATTGCCGATCACGAAACCACCAACCATTGCGGTACCTGCAGAAAATGTATCGATGCTTGTCCTACAGATGCTATCATCTCGGATAAAATCGTTGATGGAAGCAAATGCATTTCATATGCTACCATTGAACTGAAAAGCGAAATTCCCGATTATTTCAGGGATAAAATGCAAGATTGGATGTTTGGCTGTGATATCTGTCAGGATGTTTGCCCTTGGAACCGGTTTTCAGCTCCGAACATGCAGAGCAAATTCAAGCCTAACGATAGCCTTAAAAATTTTAAAAAAGGTGAATGGAAAGAGCTTACGCAGGAATTATTCTCTGAAATCTTCAGGAAATCGCCTGTAAAAAGAACAAAATATGCAGGCCTGAAAAGAAATATTGAGTTTTTGGAAAACGGTAGTGATCCTGAATCTTAAAAAAGAAGCCTACCTTTCGGTAAGCTTCCCTAAGAAAAAATTAAATTGGTATATATTATTTTTTAATAATATCGGGGGGGGCAACAGGATTCTGATCCCATCCGCCACCAAGTGCCCTGTAAATGGCAACACTTGCTTTTAACTGATTCATTTTCTTTTCAACAAGTTCAAACTTGGATTCAAGAGCATCCCGTTGGGTTAGGAGAACTTCCATATAATCTGCACGGGCATATTTAAAAAGATCATTGGAAATATCAATGGACTTTGTTAAGGCATTTACTTCCTGATTTTTAATATCAAAACTATTTTCCAGATTATGAATCTTTGATAATTGGTTGGCTACCTCAATATAAGCACCCAGTATAGTTTGCTCATAATGGTAAACAGCCTGCACCTGTTTTGCATTGGCATTATAATAAGCTGCCTTTATTGCATTTCTATTGATCAGTGGGGCAGTAAGCTCTCCTGCAAGAGAATACAGAAAGGACTGAGGCTTGACAATGTACAGAGGGTTAAAAGCCTGAAATCCTACTCCCGCAGCAATATCAAGAGAAGGATAAAACCTTGCTTTTGCTGATTTTATATCCAGCTTTGATGCAGCAAGCTCATATTCAGCCTGTTTAATGTCAGGTCTGTTTTCCAGTAGCTCTGAAGGAATCCCCGTATATACCGGTTGTGGAACGAGGGTATCAAAAGTATTGCGGGTTCTTTCCACAGGCTGTGGAAATCTTCCGACAAGGTAGTTGATCCTATTCTCTGTTTCCACAATTTTCTGCCTGATATCGTACTGCATTCCCTGGGTTTTTAAAACCTGAGCCTGAAAACGTTGTACGGCAAGTTCATTGGAACGGGCAAATTTTTTGAGATCTCTTACAACCTCTAAAGCATCATTCTGAATCTTTATATTCTGCTGTAGGATATCCAGTTCATTATCCAGAGCCAGCAGTTCATAGTAAGAATCAGCAATTTCAGCAATTAGATTCGTAGTCATAAAATTCTTTCCCTCTACACCGGCAAGGTACCTCTGTACCTGAGCTCTTGTGGCATTGTGCAGTTTACCCCAGATATCAGTTTCCCATTTTGCCTGGGCTCCTACGGCAAAATCAAATAAAGGATCCGGCATTTCTCTGCCCGGTTCAATTTCAGTATTTGCTTCCATTGCTCCGATATTAGTGTATCTGCTTACTTTATCCATACCGGCTCCGGCTTTCAAACCTACTGACGGCAAATACTCTCCCTTACGGGCCTTGATCTCATTTTTGGAAATTTCTATTTCCTGGAGAACAATATTCAGCTCCTGGTTATTCTTAAGAGCTTCATTGATCAGTGCCTGGAGATTTGGATCACTAAAATATTCATTCCATTTGATCTTTCCTGTATTGGAAGAACTATTTTCATCAGTCCCGTATTGTTCAGGAACTGTTTTATTTTCGGCACGCTGTTCTATTTCTATAGGTTTGCAGGCAGCAAGGCTTAATAGGACCAGTGCGATCCCTGCATATTGATATATTTTATTCTTATTCATAGTGTATCATATCTTCGCTTAGCGGTGATTCATCTTCGTCTTTGATCATTTTTTTGCCATCAGACCATTTGGCAAAAATGTAATAGAGGCCAGGAATAATGATGACTCCTAAAATAGTTCCCACGAGCATTCCTCCTAATGCAGAAGCTCCAATGGTGTGGTTTCCGATCGCTCCGGCACCTCCTGCAAAAATTAAAGGAACAAGACCTGCAATAAATGCAAAAGAAGTCATCAAGATCGGACGGAACCTGATCCTTGCACCTTCCACGGCTGCTTCAAATATGGAATCCCCTGACTGTCGCCGCTGTACGGCAAACTCAACGATTAATACTGCATTTTTACCCAGAAGACCGATTACCATGATCAGTCCTACCTGAGCATAGATGTCATTTTCCAGACCCATTGCCTTAAGGAGAAGGAAAGATCCGAATACCCCCACAGGAAGCGAAAATAAGACAGCGAATGGAATGACAAAGCTTTCATACTGCGCCGCAAGTACGAGGTATACGAATACAAGAACAACCAGGAATACATAGATGGCTTCATTTCCGCGTTGTGCTTCATCATAAGACAATCCTTCCCAGGCAACTTTGTATCCGTGAGGTAAAGTTTTAATTGCTGTTTCATTAATCGCATTAATTGCATCCGCAGTTGTGTACCCGGCAGCCGGTAACCCCCGGATCGCAGCAGAATTATACATGTTGTAGCGGGTAATTTCATTAGGCCCCTGTGTTTTTTTCAGCGTCATAAATGCTGAATAAGGAACCATTTCATCACGGTCATTCTTTACATAGAGCTTCATGATATCCGAAGGAAGTCTTCTGAATTCAGGAGAAGATTGTACATATACTTTAAAGAACTGCCCGAATCTGATAAATCCTTGCTCATAGGTACTTCCGATCAGGATATTCAGGTTGTCCATCGCCTTACCGATAGAAACCCCTTTCTGCATGGCGGCATTATTATCAAAAACAAGCTCATATTGCGGATAATTGGCTGCAAAAAAGGTGAATACCCCTGTTAATTCCTTGCGCTTTTTAAGGTTGGCAATAAATTCCTTGTTTACCTTATCGAAATCCTGATAATCTGTTGTTCTGTTCAGATCCAGCAGTCTCATGGAAAATCCTCCTGAAGATCCAAATCCGGGAACGGCCGGCGGTTCAAAAAACTCAATGGTTGCTCCGAGATCTTTTGATTTTTCTTCAAGTTCTTTCATGATTTCTTTTACAGAATGGTCACGGGCACTCCAGGTTTTAAGGTTAATCAGACAAGTTCCGGCATTAGAACCACGCCCTTCCGTCATAATTTCGTAACCCGCCAGTGAGGATACGGATTCTACACCGTCCACACCCTGACAGATCTTCTGTAATGCTCTGGAAACCTTATTGGTCTGTTCCAATGTAGAACCCGGAGGTGTCTGAATAATGGCATAAATCGTTCCCTGGTCTTCATTGGGGATGAAGCCTCCCGGAAGTGTTTTGTTGATGATAAAAATTCCGGCTGAAAATAAAATCAGGATTCCCCAGGTTACCACTTTTCTGTTAACGATTTTTCTCAGAAGCAATGCATACTTACCGGTTACTTTATCAAAACCTTTATTAAATGCATCCAGTGATTTTGTAAAGAGATTGGCTTTTTTAGGTTTTCCATGATTGTTTTTCAGCAGCATTGCCGCTAAAACAGGCGTTAATGTAAGGGCAACTACAGCAGAAATCACGATGGAACTCGCCATTGTAATTGAAAACTGACGATAAAAGGTTCCTACCGGCCCTGTCATAAATGAAATAGGGACAAATACTGCCACCATTACAGCAGTAATTGCGATAATAGCGCCTGCAATTTCAGCCATTACTTCTTTCACAGCTTTATAAGGTGAAATGTTGCTTTCTTCCATCTTGGCGTGTACAGCCTCAATAACCACAATCGCATTATCCACAACGATACCGATAGCTAGAACAAGGGCAAATAAGGTTACCAGATTTATGGATAGGCCAAAAAGCTGAATAACAAAGAACGTTCCTACTAAAGAGACGGGAACGGCAATGATTGGGATCAATGTTGACCTCCAGTCTCCAAGGAAGATGAAAACTACAATGGCTACAAGAATAAAGGCATCCCTCAATGTGTGGACCACCTGTTCGATGGAAGCATCCAGAAACTGGGATACGTCATAGCTGATCTTGTAATCTACTCCTGGTGGGAAGCTACCTTTCATTTCCTCAAGCTTTGCTTTCACATCTTTTATTACGTCATTCGCGTTACTTCCATAATTCTGCTTCAGGACTATAGAAGCAGAAGGATGTCCGTCGAGATTGGAATAAATATCAAAGAATTCGCTTCCCAGTTCTACCTTAGCTACGTCTTTAAGCTTAATATTTTCCCCCTCAGCATTGGAACGGACAATGATGTTCTCATACTCTTCAGGTTTGTTATATTGTCCTTTATAGGTAAGAACATATTCAAGGGACTGCGCTGCAATTCCTGAGCTCTGACCGATTCTTCCGGGACGCCCGATGATGCTTTGCTCACCAATAGCCTTCATTACCTCATCCACAGAAATAGAATAAGCACGCATACGATCGGGATTCAGCCAGATTCGCATTGCATATCTTCGGCTTCCCAGGATCTGGGATTTTGCGATACCGTGAATACGGTTGATTTCAGGAATGATGTTTACGGTTGCATAGTTGTAAAGGAATTTTTCGTCCATGCTCTTGTTGGTGCTGTATAAATTGACATACATCAACATACTGGGCTGAATGGGATTTACTACAACCCCCTCTTTCTGTACGAGTTCAGGTAAAAGGGGCATCACCTGGTCTACTCTCGTTTTTACAAGAACAACGGCAGCATTGGGATCTGTTCCGGGATCAAAAACAACGTTTACCGTAGCTTCTCCGGCACTGGTCGCATCGGTGGTGATGTAACGCATTCCCTGTACTCCATTGATGGCATTTTCAATGGTAATCAATGAGGATTTCACCAGTACATCGGCACTCGCACCCGGATAAGCAATGGATACGGCAACCGTAGTAGGTGCGATTTTTGGAAATTGTTCGGTAGGAAGCTGTTTAATGGCCAATCCACCGACAAAGAGGATGATGACCGATATTACGATTGCGAATACCGGCCGGTGTATTACTTTTTTAAACATAATTCTGCTTTTTAATTACTCAGCATAGAGATCCAGGTTCGACATCACTTTTTCAGGCTTCTGATAGCGGGTGGAAATTTTTTGATTTTCCTGTACCATTCGAAGCCCGTCCAAAAGAATTCTTTCATCTTTTCCAAGTCCTGACGCCACTACATAAATATGTGGTAATTCAGCAGCAATTTTTATTTCCCGTGCTTTTACTTTGTTGTCTTTGTTGATTACATATACATATTTCTTTTCCAGCTCTTCAAAAGTTGCTTTCTGAGGAATCAGCATAGCGTTGGCATAGGGAGCTGTAATCTGTATATTTCCGGTTTCCCCATATCTGAGAAGACCCTTAGGGTTAGAAAAAGTTGCTCTATATGCAATATTTCCTGTTTCATTATCAAAATCAGACTCGATGGTTTCCACAATACCATCCTGGCTGAATGTTTTTCCATTGGCCATTTTTAAACGGACATGCATAGGATCATTGTCCGTTCTGTCACTCATCTGATTCAGATATTCAGCCTCCGGAACATTGAAGTATACCCACATCTTGCTGTTATCCGAAAGTTCTGTGATCAGCTCACCTTCGTCTACCAGACTTCCTTTCCGAACATGCAGACGGCCTACAATTCCGTTAAAAGGAGCCCTGATCTCGGTAAATTTAAGGTGCGTATTCATTGACGAAAGCTCAGCCTGGGCTTTTTCATATTTCGCCTTAGCCATTGCCATTTCCTGCGGAGCTACAATATCTTTATCTGAAAGATTTTTAGTGTTCTGGTATTCTATCTGAGCATATTTTGCTTCTGCCTTTGCCCTGTTAACATCAGATTCATAAAGGTTGGGCATAATTTTAAATAGCAGTTGTCCCTTTTTTACATATTGACCTTCATCTACATATAAGGTCTGGATATAGCCTTTTTCCTGAGCACGGAGTTCTATATGGTTAATGGATCGGATTTGTGCTACATAATCTTTATCGATTAAAGTATCTTTCACTAGCGGGCTTGTTACATTGAAAACCGCAGCTTCTGTTTTTTCTTTTTTCTCTGATTGACAGCTTATGCATAGCAAAATAATGCACAGGTTTATATACATGAGACTTTTCTTGACCATGATAATCATTTTATAGTAAATTTTTTTAATTGAAAAAATAAGGTTGCAGGCTCTCAGCATGAGAACCTATAAATTTTCCGGAAAAATATACTAAGATCACAGCCGGATGACCCTGTACTGGATGTACAGGTCATCATTGAAATATTTAAGATGTTCTGAATTAGCAAGTGAAACAGCACTCTGTCTGTTATGGAATATCGTAACGAAATCAGGTTTCAGATGTCCGATGTCAGTCCCTAAACAGATTGGAGGTCCCGTAAAACCGGATGTCTCTACATTATCATCGTTCTCATTATCGCTTTCGGAAAGGTTTGCTCTAAGCTTATGGTAGGGCAGGTGTGAAACAACATATTGATCATGAAGTTCATGGTCTCTTAGAAAAGCATAAGAATGTTTTATATTGTTTTCCGAAGAATCATCACTTACGGATTTTGAATTGAAGTTGACATCAAAATCGGGATACTCCGGTATCTGACCAGAGTACAAACCTAAAACAGTGAGTAGTGCAAATAAAAAGGTAAACAAATATTGATGAAATCTTCCCCGCATCCAATGACAAAGGTAACTAAACTTGAAAATTGAAACAAAACGTGGAGATTAAAAATGTGTTAAAAAAATGATAAAAATGTAAAATATATTTACAATAAATGCTTCATTCCAAGTTCTTGATGAGAATGTATCCAAAAAAAAGGGGAGATTGAAGGGGATATGGTGGTGAGAAACTGAAAAATTGAGTTTCGTATGAGGAGTTAAGCGTTAAATTTTTGGTGATAAACCCTCGTTTGGAATTTCTGCTGTTCCAAATTAAAGAGGGTAGTCGACGATTCCTTAAATTTAGCGGTTTAAGGAGGCAAAGATTTTGTGAATAAAAATTCTCTGAAAAGCCTTTCCTAAAAAGAAAAATTGACTTTCAAAAAGATAAAATCTTTTAGAAAATCAACGTTTTTTTTGTATTCTTTTCGGAGCTGTTTTTACTCTTATTTTAAATCTTTTTTGGGATTTAGTGTTTTTACGCATATTTGTGACTATTTCATACTTAAATGTACTGATTTTTCCGATTAAAACAAATATTTTTGTTATAAATTAAAAATTAATTTTACGTAACCTTATAAGACATATCTGTGAAAAAAATACTTATTATCGTTTTAAAAGCTTTAGGAATCATCCTCGGGATCGTTGCTCTTTATGTTGTTCTTGCCCTGTTAGTCCCGTTTATCGGGGTTTCAGCGAAGGATGACGGTGAAAAGAAAGAGATTCCAATTTATATTTATACCAATGGAGTACACACGGATATTGTAATGCAGGTAAAAAACGATCTGCAGGACTGGAGTACAAAAGTTCCTTTCTCCAATACCACTTCAAAGAGAACTGATTATCAATATATAGGAATCGGATGGGGAGATAAAGGTTTCTACCTGGACACTCCGACATGGGCTGATTTAAAATTTTCAACAGCTTTCAAAGCTGCTTTCTGGTTAAGTGAATCTGCAATGCACTGTACTTATTATAGTACGATGAAAGAAGGAGAAGACTGTAAAATGATTATGATCAGCAGGTCCCAGTATAAAAAATTAGTTGAATTCGTAGAAGCCAAATTCGATAGAGATAAGAATGGTAATTTTATTCTCATCCCGACAAATGCTGTGTATGCTGATAATGATGCCTTTTATGATGCTAAGGGAAGCTACAATTTCACGTATACCTGTAACACCTGGACAAATGATGCCCTAAAAGCTGCGGGACAAAAAGCAGCCCTGTGGACGGCTACAGATTTTGGAATATTCAGGCATTATAAATAATTTTTAGTCAGAAAAAATATAATCCCTTAACTGATGATAACTGAAATTGAACAACAGACCCTGGACATTGATTGGTTTCTCACGGATGGCAAATACATTGGATTTATGGCTTCTGCAGGAGGAAAGTTACCTGATTCTGTAGCTAAATCAGCAGAAAATCATAAGAAATTAGTACATTATTTCAGGAATTTGCCTGTAGTATCAGATTTTACAATTAATCCCGAATTAAACTCGGTCTTAATTGAAATATATCGTAGTAAAGCAGATGAAAGATATCTTGAAGATTACATTTCAATGGCAAAAAAAGGTTTGTATTCATTTGATAAAAGTAACTTTAATCATTTTCTTGATGGTAACTACCACCTGGTAGCGAGCCCTGTGAATCCTCTAACATTAGAAGATTTACCTGTGGATATATCGGAGATCCTTATAGAGACCCAATTTCAGGATAAAATAAACCAAATGCTGAAAATGGACATCTCAAGTTTATAAAATTGGAATTTTCCAAAATTAACTTTTCAGATGCCTCATTGAACATTTTTCCACCATTCGTTAAACTTCTGATTTGTTTGGTCTAAATGAACTAATTCGCCGATCATAGGAGTTGCTAATCGATAAGTTTGGTTCTTAGAAAGAGCAGTGATTTTTTCCAAAGGTTCTTTCCAGGGATGGTTGGCCAGGGTGAATTTAGAATTATGCACGGGTAATAAATTTTGGGCACCCAGCTCTTTTGTTCCCAAAGCAACTTCTTCCGGAAGCTCATGTACCGATTGCCATGCTTTATTATATTGCCCACATTCCATAATGGCCCAATCAATTTTTCCGTATTTTGAACCTATAGATTTAAATCTATCATCACGACCTCCGTCTCCGCTGTAGTACACTTTCATAGAAGGTGTCTGAATCAGGAAAGAAAGCCATAATGCCTGTCCGCTTCTGAATCCTCTTCCGGAATCATGATGTGTAGATTCCGTAAATATGATAAATTCTGGCTTTACGTTTACGGATTCGTACCAGTCTTTTTCTATAATCTGATCGGGTGTATATCCCCAGCGTTCAAAATGAGCTCCGTTCCCTAAACCACAGACTACATGTTTTGTCTTTTTTTGCAGTTCTTTTACGGTTTCGTAATCCAGATGATCATAATGATCATGCGATAAAAGTAGGTAGTCGATTTCAGGCAGGTCTGCTACCGTATAAATATCACTTCCTTTATAAGCCGTAACACTTCCAGGGATAGGGGAGGCTTTTCCACTGAATACAGGATCAACAAGGATCTTTACGCCATCGAGCTGAAGAAAAAATGAAGAATGCCCAAACCATACATACGCGTTATCATGAATATTCAGTGCTTTTAAATTGGTCTTTATGGATGGTAGCGAATCTACGGGGCTTCGGTGTGGAAATTTTGTAAACAGGGTTTCGTACAATACACCCGGCATCGAGTAGCCTTTAGTAAGCGTTGGCCTCTCCACAATATTCCTGAATCTGCCATCTTTATAATGGGAAGAAGCTTTTATCAGTTCAAGACGTTTACCCTCCGGCAGGGCTCCGAATTCCTCCCGCCTCATATAGAAAAAGGTAATGATACCAAGAACAGTGATAATGAGGACCAGCAGGATCAATATTTTCCGGAATACTTTTACAATTCTTTTCAAGGTGATTGATTTTTTACTTCAAAATGTTTTTAGATGTCCAGATCACCCGGAACATCAGTGATGTGTTTTTATTACATAAAGATAATACTTCCCAATAAAGTAATGATGGGTTTATTATTTATAGGACGATCGACTTTGGATTATACTTTATCTGGATTTATTTGAAATAAAAAAAAGACCCCAAATGGGGCCTTCTGTGTGATTTGATATTATCTTATCGGAAAATATCTGGAAAACTATGCAAGTTTTACGTTTACTGCGTTTAATCCTTTTTCACTTTTTTGTACTTCAAAAGTTACTTTATCGTTTTCACGAATAATTCTTGTGCTTAACCCTGAAGCGTGTACAAAGATATCCTGTCCTCCGTCTGCTGGAGAAATAAATCCGAAACCTTTTGTTTCGTTAAAAAATTTTACTGTGCCTTCTTGCATTGTAATTGTTATTAAAAATTGTTGTTATTTATTATTTGATCAGTTGAATATCAATAGCAGAAAATCCTTTCGGAGATCTCTCTTTTTCAAATGATACTTTATTTCCTTTCTTTACGGGTTCCGCACAGTTGTTGGAATGGAAAAATACATTTTCCTTTGTTTTATCTTCTGTAATAAAACCATAACCTTTTTCACTGAAAAAAGTAATAATTCCTGATTTACGGATTTCCTCTTCAGGAATAGGAGCAGCTCCCAGCTGAATATCATCAAGGTTAATTTCTTGCGTCTCTTCAGGTGGAGTAGAAGTAAGTCTTCCGTATGAATCCACATACGTTAGCATTTCATCAAGTCCCTTTCCTTTATTGTTATTAGTTTTTCGTTCTTCACGGCGTAAAGCCTTTTCTTTTTGTTTTTGAATTTTTTTCTTGAAATTTTCTTTTTTAGAGAAAGAATCTGCCATAAATTAATTTTATTATTTAGTTATTATATTAAAGTACTGGAGCGGATCGGCGTTATAAAGCCTGTCCGTTTTTTCTTTTTTTCCTACGGGTATCACTGTATGATCTGCATTTTTTTCTATAGGTGTAGGTTTAATCTCCACCGGGTTGCTTAGCAATGGATCAGCAAATCTTTTAACCTTGTCTGATATGACCGAAGAAAAAAGTAAGGTTTGTCTTTTATGAGGAAGAAGTTTAATAACTTTCTTCACATCATTCACAAAATTCGTATCGAGCATTTTATCTGCTTCATCTAAAACCAGGATTTCAATCCTGGAAAGACTGATAGGTCTCTGATTGATTAATTCAAGTAAAGCAGCAGGAGTTGTTATAAGAACGTCCACTCTTACTCTTAAAGCGGCAAGCTGATTTCCTTGTGATGTTCCATCATGAATGGTCAACTGGGATAAAGGAAGATATTTACTGTAAATTCTGAAATCTTCTTCAATCTCCACTGCTATTTCTTGTGTCGGCGTTAATACCAGTGTCCGTATTTCTTTATGTTCCGGTGCGCTTTTCTTCAACAGCTGAATAACAGGCATGGTAAATGCTGCTGTTTTTCCAGGTTCCTTAGGTCCAAACCCCAAAATATCTCTACCCATCAAAATCTGCGGAATAACATCCGCCTGTATTTCTGTCGGTTTAGAATATCCTGTCTCTGTAGCGGCGCGGATAATGGGATTAATTAAATTTAAATTTTTGAAATTCATTGATAAGGTTTGCCGAATCTTCGACCTTTGACCAATTCTTTATCAGGAATTGAATATTTATTTTATTGTTGGTGTATCGGAAAAAAATAATTTTTCCCGTTGTTTCATTTGCTTTGTTCACCAATAATCTGAATAAATAAAGATCGTTGCTGAGTTTGCAATAGCGTGGCATGCCTCACATTAAATGAGCACCTCTATACGCCCGTAAACCCTGGAGCCTGCGTAATGGTCTTCTTTTGTAATTTCTACTGAGAGTAAATCTCCTAAAGGAGTAAAAGGATCTTCAAATTGTTTTTCTATTCTTTGTTTTTTAAAGTTGCCTGTATATATATTCATTCAAGAAATAAATAAGGGTTAATTTTTGGCAGCTGAAAAAGCAAAAACTGAAAGAAAAAAATAAGTATTCTAAACTGTAACAGATAGCAAAGGCAGAGGCCTGGTTATTTATTAAGTGCAAAGATACGAAAAAATAAGGGATAATCGATGTTTTAATTAATTGATTTTCAAAAAATTGTTTAAAAACAGCTTTTAGCCATAAAGAATCGGGCTTCTGTTTGTAAATATAAGGTCAAAATCTTTTGTAATGGGTTGTTTTTTTAATTAATGTATTACATGATCCTGTCAGCAACATTATATCTGCTAACAGGATCTGTTTGTTGAGGTTGCTTTTCCTCCTCTAAGCTAAGAAAATTAAAATATTGTCCACATCTGTTCCAAAAAATAACAATGTAAATATGTGAAAGGAATAGTCTTATTTACTTCAGCTTCAGTTCGTATATTTTTGCAGGGAGTGAAAATGCTTTCAGTGTGGTCGTTTTTATAAATTCAAATCCAACCGAATTGAAGAATGAGAGCATGGGATCATCTTCAGTTATGCTGATCCAGATACGATCTGTAAAAGTAATAGCTGATCTGCTTTTGTTCCATAATGATTGTCTTATTTCAGGCTGATCATATTCAGGAAGGATAGAAAAATCAATTATTTCCGTCATTCTCTCCCCTTCATTTGCTTCCGGATATAATGATCCGCTTTTAAAAAGGCAATAACCGACGGGTTCATGATCTGCAAACACCATAATGAGCTGGGTGGATAAGTCATTCAGGATATTGATCATTTTCCTGTATTCTACATTTTCGGCAAGGTATTCTTCAATTTTTTCCGATGAAACTTTTCCAGAATAGGTATTTCTGATATATGGTCTCATGACAGCAAAAAGGTGATCGATTCCCTGGTCTGATCCTACGGTAAATTTGGATATAATTTCCATTATGATTCTTTTTTACCCAAAGCTAATGGATTATTAAACTGTTGTATGAGTACAGTTGAGTACAATTGAATCAGTACAGTTGGTTTTTAATCATTTGTGCGAACACATTTGTACATTTGTTATGAAAAAGATGAAACGCCATGAAGACGTACAGATATGAGATTTTTACCACTGCTATTGAAGATAAAATAAAGACTGGAATGTTAAAGCCCGGCACCCGTCTACCATCTGTGAGAGAGATTAAAGAAAATTATCATCTGAGTACAAGTTCGGTTCAAAGTGGTTATGATCATCTGGTGATGAAAGGATGGGTGAAAAATATTCCCCGCTCCGGTTATTTTGTAGCAGATGATGTTCCACAAATAAGCAGTGAAAACTTACCACTTTACCCGGTCTCAAAAAATGAAGTTTTCAATAAAAATGTTGCTCTGATTTCATCAAGAAATAAGCCCTCCGAATATGCCTCATTTAATTCGGCGGCACCTACGGATCTATTGATTCCGCAAAAGCTCATTTTAAAAAAAATGCAGAAAGTGATCCGCGAAAAAGGGACTTCACTTCTTCGCTACTATCCTGCTAACGGGTCTTTAGAACTAAGAGATCTTATCGCTAAACGTACTTCTCAATATGGATACACATTGCATCCTGAAAAATTAATCATTACTGATGGAGCATTGCAGGCACTTTACATTGCCCTGGCATCTGTGACGAATGCCGGTGACCTCATTGCTGTTGAAAGTCCGTGCGTTTTTTCTGTTTTGGAAGTAATTGCCAATCTGAAACTTAAAGTCATAGAAATTCCTGTCCGGGATAGAAATGGTTTTGATACGGCATATTTAAAAAAGATATGCGCGGATCATGATATCAGATCTCTTGTAGTTACACCTAATTTTCACAATCCTACAGGAATTCTGATGTCGGAAACTGTAAAAAAAGAACTGCTTTCCATTGCGGAAGAATATGAGTTTCCGATTATCGAAAATGATATTTACGGAGACCTTTATTTTGGCAATGAGAGACCTTCGGGGATCGGGAGTTTTGATACCGGTGGTTGGGTAATAACTTTTTCTTCTTTTTCCAAAACATTGGCTCCCGGTATTCGCCTGGGATGGATGCATTCGGGAAAATTCCATGCGGAAGCAGAGAGAACCAGGTTTGCCTTAGGAAGATCTGTTGCTCCGGTATATCAGGAACTGGTCATTAAACTGCTTGAAGACCATAGCTATGATAAACATTTGCGTTCATTTCGTAAACAGCTATATAAGCAGGCCAAAGATGTGTTAGAGATATTAAAAAGCCATTTTCCGGATGGGGCTTATTTTGAAGATCCTCAGGGTGGATACAGCATTTGGGGAAGTTTGCCTGAAGGAGTGGATATGGAGAAATTTTACGCTTATTGCGAACAGCAAAGAATATTATTTACTCCCGGAGAAATTTTTAGCCTTACCGATCAGTTCAGGTACCATTTCAGGATTATTTTTGCAGAACGTATCACATCCCATAGCCTGTTGGCTTTGCAAAATATAGGTGAGAATTTGAAACAGATATTGTGAGTGTTTTTCAGGCTTTTATCTGTTAATTCAGAATCATATTTTCATATTGAGAGCATATGCTTTTCTCAATAATCGTGTTTGTCGGATTTTTTTGCAAGTGATTTTTACATAATCAAGATCATTTTAATTATGATTTTGAAAATTGAAAATATATTTATAATGCCTATTTTCAAAGAATTACGAATTCCTAACTGTTGTTCGTAAATAATTATTTTCGTGTTTCAATAAAATACCTATATTTACCACCAAGGAGTTCATTTATACTTCTTTATCAACCGGAATTGGTTACACTTAGCTGTGAATTAAAAGGGAATCGTGTGTGAATCACGAACTGTCGCGCAACTGTAAGTAACACTCAAAAGGTTTTTATCAATCAGGGTTCACTGTTCTTTTTTTGAATGGGAAGGACGATAAAAATTGTTACAAGTCAGGAGACCTGCCTATTTCGAATTGACGATGCTTTCGCGATCTGAAGCTTATAGTCAGGTATGATACGATGTGATAACAGTGCCCGATATCTTTTTGTGTACATTATCATTTTTAAGAAATGGTTTACAGGTTTTGCTTTTCAGGGCTGTATCATTTCTACAGCTTGCTCGTATTAGTCCCTTTCCATAATTTTCTCTTTTACAAAGTATTGTGAAGTTTTATCAGCACCTTTTATATTGATTTATAAGCATTACAGGCTGATGGCAGCAATCTTTGACCGGATTGTTATTACATGAAAATGTAATGAGGCTGTTCAACCATTCATTAAGGTTTATAGGTCGTTTAATTATTTTAATCATTTAAAGAATAATCTTTCTTTAAATTGTTGGAAGAATGTGAGTTAAAATACATCAAAACGAACAATAATATTAAAGATGAGTAAAAATGTAAGTCTAGAGTCTGCCGGATTACGTTTCCGGGAGACGATGCAAAAAGAAAACCCTCTTCAGATTGTCGGGGCTATCAATGCCAATCATGCATTGCTGGCGCAGCAAGCAGGATTCAATGCTATTTATCTTTCCGGAGGAGGAGTTGCTGCAGGATCGTTGGGAATTCCGGATCTGGGAATTACGACCCTTGAGGATGTTCTGATCGATATTCAACGAATAACCAATGTATGTGATTTACCTCTATTGGTGGATGTAGATACGGGGTTTGGTCCTTCGGCATTCAACGTAGCAAGAACTGTAAAATCATTAATTAAAGCCGGAGCAGGTGCTTTGCATATTGAAGACCAGGTGGGAGCGAAACGTTGTGGGCACCGTCCAGGTAAAGAAGTGGTAAGCAAAGAGGAAATGGTAGACCGTTTGAAGGCTGCTGTTGATGCTCGGACGGATGAAAATTTTGTGATCGGGGCACGTACTGATGCTTTTGCCAATGAAGGGCTTGAAAAAACATTGGAAAGGGCTGTTGCCTATAAAGAAGCCGGAGCAGATTTCATCTTTGCGGAGGCTGTTCCTGATTTAAGCTATTATCAAAAGTTTGTAGACGCTACAGGTATTCCTGTACTGGCCAATATTACAGAATTCGGAATGATTAAAATGTATACTGCTGATGAACTGAAAGATGCGGGAGTCGGTTTGATTTTATATCCCCTTTCTGCTTTCCGGGCGGCAAATAAGGCAGCACTGAATGTTTACGAGCATATCCGGAAAGATGGAACCCAGGCTCATGTAATTGATACCATGCAGACCCGGGAAGAGCTTTACAAAAGTATTGGATACCATGATTACGAACAAAAATTAGATAACCTATTTAAACAGAACAAGAATGTCAATGAATAACGAACCAACATTTAAGCCTAAGAAAAGTGTAGCGCTTTCCGGGGTTGCCGCAGGTAATACTGCACTTTGCAGTGTAGGAAAAAGTGGAAATGATCTCCATTACAGAGGTTATGACATTTTGGACCTCGCAGAAAAAGCAGAATTTGAGGAGGTAGCCTATCTTCTTATTTACGGACAGCTACCAACAGGAGCCCAGTTAAAAAACTATAAAGCCAAATTGAAATCACTGAGAGGATTACCACATTCTGTAAGAAATATCCTGAAAAGTATTCCTGCAGCTGCCCATCCGATGGATGTAATGCGCTCCATGGTTTCAGCAATTGGAAGTATTCAGCCTGAAAAAGACGATCATAATGTGGCGGGAGCAAGGGATATTGCAGACAAATTACTGGCATCATTCAGTTCCGGACTTTTGTATTGGTATCATTATACGCATAACGGAAAAGAGATTGATGTAGAAACTGATGATGATACTATTGGGGGCCATTTTCTTCACCTGTTGCATGGTAAAAAAGCACCCGATTCCTGGGTGAAGGCAATGGAAATCTCTCTTAATCTGTATGCAGAGCATGAATTTAACGCTTCCACTTTTACTGCGCGTGTTATTGCGGGAACCTCTTCAGATTTTTATTCCTGTATAACGGGAGCTATCGGCGCTTTAAGAGGTCCTAAACATGGTGGGGCGAATGAAGTGGCTTTCGAAATTCAGAGTCGTTATAATTCCCCGGATGAAGCGGAAGAGGATATCAGAAGGCGTATTGGTAACAAAGAAGTAATTATTGGATTTGGACATCCGGTGTACACTATATCGGATCCGCGAAACGTAGTGATAAAAAAAGTAGCGAAAGAACTTTCCGAAGAGGCAGGAGATATGTTGCTTTATCATATTGCTGAAAGGCTGGAAACCATAATGTGGGAAGAAAAGAAAATGTTCCCTAACCTGGATTGGTTCTCAGCGGTTTCGTATCATCTGATGGGAGTACCAACCCTTATGTTCACTCCGTTATTTGTTATTTCAAGAGTCACCGGATGGAGTGCCCACATCATTGAACAAAGGCAGGATGGCAAAATTATCCGTCCAAGTGCCAATTACACCGGGCCTGAAAATAAAGAATTTGTTCCTATCACAAGCAGATAATACAATCAATTTAAAATATAAACTAATTAAACTTAAAACAAAAAGATGTCATCACACATTTCAAATGAAAGACCACAACCGGATCAGGTATTAACAGATATTGCAGATTACGTATTGAACTTCGAAATTAAAAACGACCTGGCCTGGAAAACGGCCCACTACTGCCTTTTAGATACTATTGGATGTGGATTGGAAGCTTTAACTTATCCTGCATGTACGAAATTATTGGGACCTATTGTAAAAGGAACTGTTGTTCCGAATGGTGCAAAAGTGCCGGGAACTCAGTTTCAACTGGATCCGGTTCAGGCGGCTTTCAATATTGGAGCTATTATTCGTTGGCTGGATTTTAATGATACATGGCTAGCTGCAGAATGGGGACATCCTTCTGATAACTTAGGAGGAATTTTAGCAACCGCTGACTGGTTGTCCAGAACCCATATTGCAGAAGGAAAAGCTCCTTTGAAAATGAAGCAGGTGCTGGAAGCCATGATCATGGCGCATGAAATTCAGGGAGTAATTGCTCTTGAAAATTCATTCAACAGAGTAGGTTTAGATCACGTTTTATTAGTGAAGTTGGCTTCTACGGCCGTTGTAGGGAAATTAATTGGATTAACCCGTGATGAGCTGATCAATGCGATCTCATTGGCCTTTGTGGACGGACAATCTTTAAGAACATACCGTCACGCTCCTAATACAGGAAGTCGTAAGTCATGGGCAGCCGGAGATGCCACTTCCAGAGCTGTGCGTTTAGCATTAATTGCCAAAACCGGCGAAATGGGTTATCCTTCGGTACTTACGGCTAAAATATGGGGATTCTATGATGTTTCATTTAAAGGAAATGAATTCAAATTTCAGCGTGAATACGGTTCTTATGTAATGGAGAATGTATTGTTTAAGATCTCTTTCCCTGCTGAATTCCATTCACAAACAGCCGTGGAAGCAGCTATGACATTGCACCATCAATTAAAAGGGATGGGTAAAACAACTGAAGATATTAAAAAAATTACTATTCGTACGCATGAAGCGGCTATCAGGATTATCGATAAAAAAGGTCCCCTGAATAATCCTGCAGACAGAGATCATGCGATTCAATATATGGTAGCGGTACCTCTTATCTTCGGAAGGCTGACTGCTGCCGACTATGAAGATAATATTGCTTCAGATCCAAGGATTGATATTCTTCGTGATAAAATTGAATGTATCGAGGAGGTTCAGTTTACCACTGATTACCATGATCCTGAAAAACGTTCCATTGCCAATGCATTAACAGTAGAGTTAAATGACGGAACTGTTTTGGAAGAAGTAAAAGTAGAGTATCCTATAGGACATAAACGAAGAAGGGATGAAGGAATTCCTGAACTGATTAAAAAGTATAAATTGAATCTCGCCCGTATATTCCCGGAAAAGCAGCAAAGACTTGTATTGGAAAATTCTCTGGAGTATGATAAGCTGGTTAACCTCAATGTTAATGAGTTTGTGGATCTTTTGGTTATTTAATTATCTGAAATTCAATAAATAATTTCAGGAAAATAAAATAAATACTGACTTACCAAACACCTTAAAACAGATATTTGATTTTTTTTCAAAGCCTGAACAATCGTGAAGTTCAGGCTTTGATATGTAATAACTTTTTATTGAAAATAAAATTGAAATTGTATCGAAGAATACCTACGTTTTGATGACTCCTATCAAGCCTGCAAGGATAGCCATTCCGAATAAAAGATAGAACACTTTCGTTGGAACATTTTTCCCACTGTATATTCCGCAAAAAGTTGAAACTCCTAAAAACAAAAATGATTTTGGGATGATCTTATATAAATTGATGTGAGGGTATTTCAGGACGACAAGGAGAATTCCTGTTAATAAAATGGTAACTCCAATAAGAATGTTTTTTTTATGAAGAACCTTATTCTGTTGAGGAAATAATATGGCAAGCTGAATAATAAATACTAAGAATGCGATGAAATGTAAAACCAGAACGATATTAAATAAAATCATGATAGTATTAGTTTATGGTTTTGTAAATAATAAAATCCACACGACAGACAAATGATAACGGCGATCAGGTGGGAAACTAAATGACCGGCAGTGGAGCCAGGATGTGATAGTACGACGAAGAAGTCTGTAGCTGGAATGATAGTTCCTAAAACCAGGATAACACCTAATGCGAAGAACTGTTTTTTCCATAAAAGAAGGATAATGATCAATCCAAAGAAAAAATCACGGATTCCTTTGATATACTGAAAAGAAAAATCCCCATTGGTAACAGTACGGATACCATAATCTATTTCAGCACCAACAGGATTAATAAAAAAGCGGATTCCAATGTAAAGTAAACCAATACCTGAAATGAGGCTAAGCCAGAATGATGTTTTTTGTTGTAAACGTTTCATAAGAACTTTATTTTGTTGATACAAAATTCTTCAACGTTTAATAGAAATTGATGCACCCAGGTTAATAAATCATAAAAGTGATATTCTTTTTCTGATTCTGCTCAATGATTGTGGCTTTACTCCCACATAGGAAGCAATATAATATTGAGATATCCTTTGTTGCAGATCAAAATGCTCCTTAATAAATTTTTCGTAGCGGGATTTTGGAGAATCCGTATAAAATGAATTCCTGTCTTTTAATGTTTTGATAAGAACATACTCAATAGATAGCCGTCCAAATCGCTCTCCATTTTTTACCTGTTCATACAGCTTCTGAAGATTTTCATAGCTGATGGTCCAGATCCGGGTATTTTCTAAAGCCTGAATGAGTTGCTTAGATGGTGTCTGCGGGCCAAAGCTTTCAAAATTACAGGTAAATTCATTTTCTTTTGAGAAGCCATAAGTTCTTTCTTCCCCATCATCATTGATGTAATAACGGACAAGACCATTTTCAATAAAGCCGACATATTTGCAGATTTCACCTTCCTTAAGGAAAAAATCTCCTTTTTTATATTCTTTCAATCTGAATAAGTTCTGAATTATTTTTTCTTCATCATAACTTATTTCTACTATCTTTTTTATAGCCACAAGTAAAGCATTATCCATTCTAAAACAATTTAGTTAGCGGTAAAACTTATATCAACAGTATAATTTTGATAATATGGAAAGTTACGGCTTTCAATTAAAGAATAATAAACTTTGCGCTCAGTATTTTATTGAGCAGATTACTGATATTGGTATTCGATATTACTCCACAAAACAACATCACCGGATTCGGTCATTTCTGCTGGTTTATTAAAAGCACTTTTACCGAAAATAGTTTCATATTGTGTAACACCAAAAGTGTTCGTTTGTGAAATCAGCATGGGTCCGAAATCAGTTCTTGGAACTTTTTTTACATACCGTAGTGATCTCTTTAATGTAAATGAAGATTTTTCTCTGTTAAAATTACCGATATAGGTCAATTCGTTATGATCATTGATAAATACAGAATCCTTGTCCATTGTAATGGTATATTTTATGCCGGCTGATGTTTCGGAAATCAGCTGTAAAGAGCTGTTTTTTATGTCAAGACTTATTTTCCTCCATATTGGTTCCTGATAAGTTCCCCAATAAGCAGTCAGATAAGATTCGCCGGGATCAGATTCCTGGGCAATCGGTCCTTTATAAAGAGTAACATTTTTTACAAGATAATTTTTATATTCCAGGTTATATAATGTTTTTTCCGTTGGTTTTGGTTTTTCAGAAATATCATCATTTCCCGCACATGAAATGAGTAATGTCGAAACTAAAAGAATATTGAGAATAGGTTTCATTGCAATTTAAAATTGTATCGTCAGGATAGTTTTTACGTATGTTTAATTCACGGTAAAGATACTTATTATTGTATTAAATCTCCTCAAATACTTTATATATGGGCTTTTTAATAATTGTTAAATTTGCAATGAGCTAGTTTTTAGTAATTTAATTTTTGACAGTATTCATTAAATTGCGTCAAAAATGTGATGGAAAAAATACTTTCTTCAATTCTAATAAGGTTGACTGTTTAATTTAATAAGCCCTTTCAATATTGATTTCTTCATAAGTGTCCCACATATCAGTAGTGATTTTCGTTACCGTTAGTTCATTGCCATTTATTGAAGCTTTGTAATTGACAAAATTAAGGGTCATATTTGAAGAGGAACTGTTATAATATCCCTTTTGTATTTCATATTTTTCGCAGTTTATGTACGATACAAAAGTTGCAGGAGTAGTATCGATAAGCTGATCGATCTGGTAGTATGATTTTGCAGCACAGGTACCATCATGCGATACGGTAAAGGTTACCACCCCATTTTTTTTCTTAAACGACTGGTACAAATAGTATCTGGTAGATTTTTTAGATGGGGCAGGAGAAGTATAATCCGAATCACTTATGCAGGAAGTAAGAAAAAGAATTGATAAGACCAGCAGGAACACTTTCATAATTTGATGTTTTTGCAAAGATATACTTTGATATTATATAATGCTATTACTTTCATTAATGGATATCTTAACATAGCTTTTGATATATACATTATAGAAAAAAATGAAAATTTAAATATACAAGTCTGTCTATTTAATTTATATCTTTGTACCATGAAACAAAGAGGACAAGTTGTAACCGACAGGATATTGGATACCGCCGAACGTTTATTTTATAGACAGGGTTATAGTAATACCGGTATCAATCAGATCATTGAAGAGGCTGATATTGCCAAGGCATCTTTGTATAAACATTTTGAAACAAAGACGGACCTGTTGATCGCTTATATCCGCCGTACGCATGAGCTATGGTTCAGCAGGCTGGAAAGCAGTGTCAACAAAGTTAAAGATCCTAAACAGAAACTACTGGCACTTTTTGATCATCACACCGAACGTCAGAAATTCAGGCAGTTCGGAGGCTGTCCGTTCATTAAAGCAAATGATGAAGCAGGGACAAGTGATCCGGAAGTTTTAGCCGAAATACAATCAGCTAAAGTGCACAGTAAAGAATTTATAAAAACCCTTGTTGAAAATTCCGGACATAAGAAAATATTGTCTGATGAAGAGCTGGCAGAAACAATCTACGTTATGCTGGAAGGCGCTATTGTTACCGCCTCCGTCTTTAAAAAACCTGACGAAATTCATTCTGCCAAAAAAATCATTGAAAAACTGATCTAGAATGAAAGATATAAAAAATAAGTGGCTGGAGCTGATCATTGTATTGGCTGCACCTTTACTTTCTGTAATTGATGTATTCATCATCAACGTGGCGATACCTACCATTAAAAAAGGAGTTCATGCGACTGATGGCGAAATGCAGTTCGTTATTGCGGGATACTTGCTTGGTTATGCTGCTTTTCTTATTACCGGAGGTAGAGCGGGAGACCATTTTGGAAGAAAGAAAGTTTTCTTTTGGGGAATGTTTGCCTTTACAGTTGCTTCATGCTTATGTGGTCTTTCGCAATCCTCTTTTCAGCTGAATGCAACCAGGATACTCCAGGGGCTCAGTGCATCATGTATGGTTCCGCAAACCATAGCGTTTATACAAGTTCTTTTTACTGATACTAAAGAGCGGGCAAAAGCATTTGGCCTGTATGGTATAACACTTGGAACTGCTGCAGCCATCGGTCAAATGCTGGGAGGATACCTATCGGATACCCATTGGTTCATAGAAGGCTGGAGACTCGTGTTTTTTATCAATCTTCCTATCGGGATCGTTACACTTTGGGCAACTCATAAATACCTCACGGAAACCCCGAAACATGAGTCTACAAAATTCGACTATACAGGAATATTGATTTTAACACTGGCATTATTTTCCCTTATTTATCCCCTGATCCAGGGTCGTGAATCAGGGTGGCCAGTGTGGAGTTTTGCATTGCTTATTTTATCAGCCATTTTGTTTACATTTTTTATTTATAATCAGAAAATTAAACTTTCCAGAAATGGAAACCCTTTGATTGATGTAAGATTGTTTAGAATAAAAGATTTCAATATCGGTCTGGTTGCGGTATTATTTCATTTTATGCTGCATACGGCATATCTTTTACTCAGTGCCGTTTATTTACAAAATGGATTGGGTATCTCAGCAATGGATAGCGGATTGTACTTTGTTGTTCCCGGGATTTTATTTATCATATCATCTCTTATGGCGTCGAGGCTGATTGTTATATTTGGAAAAAGAGTATTACAAGTGGGAGTGGTTATTCTGTTTATGGCATTTTATCTCCAGATGACACTTTGGAAACCCGGGATCAGTACCTCGCTGATTATCGGTCTAATGGGAATGTGGGGACTCGGAAACGGATTGGTCCTTCCTTCATTATTAAATGTTGCTCTGAAAAATGTACCTTCACAGTATGCAGGTGCAGCTGCTGGAATCTATTCAACTTTTCAGCAAACAGCATCGGCACTGGGAGTAAGTATCATTGGAGGTGTGTTCTTTTATTTTTCAAAAGACGGCTGGCAGGAGGCTTACCATTTCGGGGTTATCTGTCTGTTGATTTGCGTTGTAATCGTAGGGCTGATGTTACAGTTACTTCCCGGAGCAAAATCGGTAAACGAAACTAATGGAAAAGTACTTAAAACATGAACCATGGATGATAAAAGGCTAGTATACAAAGATGTTTCTTCTCCTGTCGGATTAATCAGGGTAATCGCTTCAGATGTGGGGCTTGTGGCTATAATCTGGGAAGGCGAAGATTATAAAAGAACCCAACTTTCTATTCCGGAAAGGGAAGATCTGCACCCTATACTTTTACAGACGGAAAAAGAGTTAAAAGAATATTTTGAAAACAGCAGAAAATTCTTTGATGTTCCATTGGATCTGGAAGGAACGGAATTTCAGATTAAAGTCTGGAAAGCTTTATTGAAAATTCCTTATGGTATGACAAAAACCTACGGGGACCTGGCTAAGATTCTGGGAGATACAAAAGCAGTACGTGCAGTAGGCGGTGCTCTAAATAAGAACCCCATCTCAATTATTGTCCCTTGTCATAGAGTAGTAGGAGCGTCAGGGAAATTGGTGGGCTTTGCCGGAGGGTTGGAAAACAAATTAATTTTACTTGATCTCGAGAAAAGCTTCAGAATGCCGTCTTTATTTTAAATTTAATATAAAAAAAACAGATTGTATGGAATCAACATCGGAGACCAGAGTTTTTAACCTTGAAAATTTCCATCAGCTATGTGAGCATTTAGCAGCTCATGATCAGGATTTAAGGGAAGTTTTAGAAAACCACGGTTACCCGCCGATGTGGACCCGTAAGAACACTTTTGAAACACTAGTCCATATTATTCTGGAGCAACAGGTTTCATTGGCTTCTGCTTTAGCTGCCCTCAATAAACTAAAAGAAAAAATGCAGGAGATTACTCCTGAACATATTCTCAAACTTACGGATGAAGAGTTGAGAAAATGCTATGTAAGTCGGCAGAAGATTGTATATATCAGAGGTCTTGCAGAAGCCATTATAAAAGGTGAAATAGATCTTGAAAAGCTATCGGAAATGTCGGATGACGAAGCACGTAAAACATTAGTAAGCCTAAAAGGAATAGGTAACTGGACAGTTGATGTTTATCTGATGTTTACCCTTCAGCGGGCAGATATATTCCCGATTGGGGACCTGGCTGCGGTCAATGCTTTAAAACGTTTGAAACAACTTCCGTCCAAAGTTGCCAGAGAAGAAATACTTGAAATCAGTGAACAGTGGAAACCCTTCAGGTCTGTCGCTTCTATGATGCTCTGGCACTATTATTTGTCTAATGCGAAAAAGAGGACCGGATGAAAACCATTATTGAATCGTAGTTTTACGTAAAGATAATCTCAAAAATTATTCTTCTTTCAGCTCTTCAAAATAAAGCATTACTTTTTTTTCAGTTTCATCTTGTAAGATTATGTTGTTGCCGAAGAGGACGTTCCTTAATTTCCGGTATAATAAAACTGAATGGTGGAGGCATTCCAATAATGAGTGCCGATTGTATTGTGGCAGGGTAAGTTTTAAATCTTCAAGATCTTTAATATCCAGATCTGTTTCTACTTTTCTTACACCTCTCGGTAAATTATTGTTTTTGATATGGAGGAGTGGTCCAAAGACACTCATCCTCAAAAAACCTAAGAAGTCAAAGGCTTCAAAATACTCACCTCGACCCACCTTCAGTAAAGCGTAATGTATCCATATCCAAAACCGGTCTTCAATCCACTGATAGTCCGGATACGGAAAACTGGAGACGGAATGGTCGATAACTTTCTGAAGTCTGCCATTTTTGTCAAGAAGAATGGTGGGGGTTTCAACTCTTTCATGAAATTCCTCCAAAGTGACAAATTTTAGATCTACATGCAAGAGAGGGTTGTCATATAAACAAATTAAAAGCCTTGGTTCCCCAACATGTTCACCTGTAAATGCTGAAAGGAAATTACCCAAACGTTTTGCATAATTAATCATCACATTTTTGTCTCCTGTAACTTTTTGTTCGGTTACAATAATCAAATCCAGATCAGAAAATTCATCCATCTGATCTGATATCCATGAGCCTCCGACAGCCAAACCGATGATGGTCTCATCAGTTTGCAGAATCTCTTTAGCCTTGTTTGCAAATTCAACCTGTATCATTTCGACGTTTTAATAACGGTATTGTTTTTATATGTCAAGAAGCCTAAATTATAAAAAATAACAAATAGGTGAGCTAATATATTTTGAAGCCATTACGTCTTCGAACCATTTGAGATATTAGAAGTAGGAGCTAAAGATTTCTTTGACTGTTAACCAGGAATCTTAAGAACTGGTGTATGAGACCAGCATGTCTACCAATTCCGCCATCCGGTCTTGCAATTGGTGTGCATAAAACGGGTTAAAGAATTTGAATAATAAAAATTTTTGATTTTGTTAGTAAATTATACCAAAAATAAAAACCTCCGAAAATACTTTCAGAGGTTTTTTGTACCCGTAACCGAAGAAATATCGAAACATTTGGTGCAAGATTTGGAAAGAATTTTAGAAATTAATAATCCAGTTATGTGAGCTTGATGGGATTATCTTCAAAACAATTTCTTGCTAATATTGATCGAATTTTAAAAAGTATTAATGATCTGGAAACCAATAGTACCGCCCAAGTCTTAGTAAAGTAAAGGATAATATTAAATTGACACGTAAAATATCTACGGGAGATAGTCCTTTGTGGAGTTTTCAGTGGAAAATAATTATATGTAATTTTAGGATATATATGAATAAAAAGGATATCTAGGACGGGCTTTTTCTAACTGTAGAAAAGCATTTATAATCAGCCACTTCTTTAGATAAAGGATAGTAAATATTACAGAGTTACCTACGGAAACAGTTACCATATCAATTGTAAGAGGCAAATCTACGTTATACTTCTACTAATTAGAATAAAAAATAAATAAGTCCAACGGCCGCAGCTGTCATAAGTATAAATGTTAGCACACCTAAAATATTTGATAACCTTGTATTGGTATGTTTACCCATAATCTTTTCATTATTTGCAATATGCATAATGACAGCAATCATTACGGGCGCCGTTAGTCCGTAAACAATTGCTGTATACAGAAGTGCTTTAATGGGACTTACACCAAAAAAATCGAGTGATAGGCCAATAAGTAACGATATAATTATGGATCCGTAGAAGGGTTTCGCCTGTGAAAACTTCTTATCAAGACCTGCTTTCCATCCGAATGTCTCTGCAAGCATATAAGATTGGGAGCCTGCGAGCACCGGAATAGCCAGCATTCCTGTACCCAAAACTCCAGAGGCGAAAATAAAATAGGTAAGTTTTCCTGCCAACGGTTCAAGAGCCTTTGCTGCTTGATCCACAGTATCAATCTTGTGAATTCCGCCATTGAACAGCACAGTGCCTGTTGTAAGAATCATAAAAAACATCACCATGTTGGAAAGTAACATTCCTAAGTTTACGTCAGTTTTCATTTCACTCAATATACTTTTATCTACGAAAACAACGCCCTTATGCTTTTGATCTTCTGCTTCCATAGTGGTTTGCCAGAAAAAAAGGTACGGTGAGATTGTTGTACCAAGAATTGCTACTATAATTGAAAGAAATTCTTTATCAAATTTAATTGTTGGTATGAAGGTTTTTTTTGCAACCATTGCCCAATCTTGCTCCACTAAAAAGGGAACAATAATGTAAAGGAGTAAGCTAAGGCATAGCCATTTTAATATCATTGCTATTTTCTGGTACGGATATCTGATGATTATAAAAAGTAGAAGAGTTGTTAGAATCACACAAAAAACCGACACGGGAATTGCTGGACAGATCATATGAGCGACAGCTCCCATTCCCTGTATATCTGCACCAATATTCAAGGTTATTGCAGGAAAGCTAAATATGAGCATACCATACAGTATTGGTTTAGAATAGTTTTTTTTCAGTGTAACTGTAAGACCTTGCGCTGTAACAAGACCAATTCTTGCACACATGCCTTGTATAGCTGCCATGAGAGGGAAAGTTAGTAAGGCGGTCCACAATGTTGAAAGACCAAATTGTGCACCTGCTTGGGAATATGTTGCAATGCCTGAAGGATCATCATCGCTGGCACCAGTTATTAAGCCAGGCCCCAATTTCTTGAAAAAAGCAAGAAGTTTTGAATCATTTTTGTTATCTGCCATAGGAGTATTTTTTTAATTTGATCCATAACCAGCCCTCTCACGAAATAACAAAATCCAAGCCATTACATACTTTTAGCCATTAAATCAACTATTTTCTGTTACTAATAAATAAGTGAATTTTATATGCTATAGCTTTTATAGTAGTTGTGATTTGGTTCTTTGCAAAAGAAGCTTATGAGCATTCATAAATCTATTATTAAAATTTATCGTTCCATAAAACGTTCTCACTTAAAATCATAAGCCTTCAATTTCAAACTTTCTTTTTTAATTATTGTATAAAATAAATAATACGTAACGGCGTAATATTTGTATTTTTTTTAATCACCAAATGTAAATCACTTAAAATATTAAACCATGACAGACGATAAATCTAAAAAAGGGAAAAAAGACCGCAAACAGGTAAGTGGTTCAGAAAATTATGAAATCCAGTATTTCAAGGAAAAAATGAGAGTAACCTCACAAGCCGTTGTTGGTGCTATAAAAGCAACCGGTTCTAATGACCGAAAAACATTAGAAGATTACTTAAGGAAGCGTCACCAAAAATAGCAATACTTGCATCATTAGAGTGTCAGCTGTGCATTTGTTAAGTGCGGCCAAATTTTTAGATTCTAAAATCCATTAACTTAAAAAACAATTGGTATGGCTTTAGAAAAATATCGTGAAAAGCGGTCAGAAGAAAAGACTCCCGAACCCTTTGGGGGTAAGCCATCTGGCAAAGAATTGAGGTTTGTTGTTCAGAAACATGATGCTTCCCATCTTCATTACGATTTTCGTCTTGAAATGGACGGAGTATTAAAAAGTTGGGCGGTTCCTAAAGGACCCTCCCTGGATCCGAATATTAAAAGACTTGCTATGATGGTTGAAGACCATCCATATGATTACCGGGATTTTGAAGGTATTATCCCAAAGGGACAGTATGGTGGGGGTACGGTGATTGTTTGGGACGAAGGTACTTATGAACCTTCGGAGCCAGTGGAAGGAGATTTGAAAAAGCAGGAGAAAAATCTATTGCACCAACTTCATGCTGGTAAGTTGAAAATAAAGCTAAATGGTAAAAAACTAAAAGGAGAATTCGCCTTGGTAAAAGCTTATGGTAGGGGCGAGAATAGCTGGCTTCTGATGAAGCTTGAAGATAAATACGCAACGACCAGGGATATTACATTAAAAGATAAATCCGTGATTTCCAAAAAGACAATAGTCCAGATGGAAAAATCTCCAGATAAAGTTTATGGAAAACCTAATGTAAAAAAGGAGAGTAGGCTCAAAGATAAGACTACTGAAAAAAAAACGACTCCAGAACTCATTGAGGAACAATTAAGCTCAAACAGATCAGAGAAGGAGGATATTGATGTGGATAAGATTTTAAAAGGCGCGCCAAAGAAGGCTTTTTACAATCATGTACAACCAATGCTTGCTACACTTGTGGATAAGCCCTTTGAAGATAAAAATTGGCTCTATGAAGTGAAATGGGATGGGTACAGGGCAGTGTCCTTTTTAAAAGGGGGCAAGGTTGAGATCAAATCTCGTAATGACAAAAGCTTTAACGAGAAATTTTATCCGGTATATGATTCGCTCAAGGCGCTTAATCTTAATGTTATCTTGGATGGAGAAATAGTCGTTGTAGGGGAGGATGGCAAGGCTGACTTCGGATCATTACAAAACTGGCGCAGTGAGGCAGACGGAACTTTACTGTACTATGTCTTTGACATTATATGGCATGATGGAAAGGACCTTACAGACCTTACCTTATGTCAGCGGAAGGAAATTCTAAAAGAAATATTAGAGGAGAATGATATAATAAAAATCAGTACACCATTTTATACTTCCGGGATAGAATTTTTGGAAGCTGCAAAGAATAGGGGACTTGAAGGCATAATGGCCAAAAAGAAGGATAGTTTGTACCATGTACATGTAAGGACAAAGGACTGGCTTAAGATCAAAGCCAATAAAAGACAGGAAGTGGTTATTGGAGGTTTTACGTTGAATGATGACTCCAGAAAATCTTTTAGCAGCATCCTTGTAGGAGTTTATGAAGGTAAAGATCTTGTGTATAAAGGAAAAGTGGGCACAGGATTTAATGACAAGTTGCAGAAGGAGATGATGGAACAATTTAAGCCACTGTTCACTAATAAGCCTCCTTTTTCTGAGGAGCCTGATGTCAACAAACCTTCCCGATTTCGGCCTAATCCGCCTCATGCTTCCGTTACATGGCTAAAGCCTAAACTTATCTGTGAAGTAAGTTTTACAGAAATGACCAGTGATGGAGTCATGCGTCACCCTTCCTTTGAGGGGATGCGGGAAGATAAAGACCCAATGGAAATTATTCTTGAAAAAGAAATTGATACAGCTCAGATTACTGATGAACATCATGAAAAAATAATAAAACCTGCTGGCAAAATGAAAAGGAAAACCTTATTGAATCCTACTGAAAAGACACAGGTGAAAACCGTCAATAAGCACGAACTTAAATTTACAAACCTGGATAAGGTTTTTTGGCCAAAAGCAAAAATTACTAAACGCGATTTGATCAATTACTATTACCAGGTAGCACCATTTATTCTTCCTTATTTAAAGGACCGCCCTCAGAGTATGAACCGATTTCCCAATGGTATTGAAGGTAAAAGCTTTTATTTTAAAAATGTGACAGATACAGCACCGGACTGGGCTGATACTTTTTTGTATAAGAGTGAAACAGATAATGAGGACAAGCACTACCTTGTTGGGAAAGATGAAGCAACATTGTTATATATGGCAAATCTTGGCTGTATCGAGATGAATCCCTGGAATAGTACAATAAAAAAACCTGAACATCCGACATACTGTATCATAGACCTCGATCCTGATAAAAACTCTTTTGATCAGGTAATCGAAACCGCACAGGTTACAAAACAGATTTTAGATGATATGGGTATAGATTCTTACTGTAAAACAAGTGGATCGACCGGTCTTCATATTTATATTCCGTTGGGAAATAAATATACATATGAACAGTCCAAAGAATTTGCTCGCGTAATAGTCACCTTGGTACATCAAGAACTTCCTGATTATACAAGTTTGGAACGGGTCATTAAAGACCGTAAGGGAAAAATGTATCTTGATTTTTTACAAAACAGGCCTCATGCAACTATTGCATCGGTGTATTCTGTGCGACCAAAACCTGGGGCGACTGTTTCTATGCCTCTGCATTGGGATGAAGTTAAAAAGGGACTTAAAATGAGTGATTTTCATATTTTCAATACATTGGAGCGATTGCAAAGTGAAGGCGATATATTTAAGCCAGTGCTAGGAAAGGGAATTGACCTTAAAAAGATAATTGATAAATATGCTGGGAAATGAAAAATGCCAGCAAGTCAGAAATAGTGGATACTAACCTTAATAAAAAATAATATCATGAACGTCAAAAGAATTTTTGGGACAATATTAACCCTACTTGGGATAGGTGGCCTTATTTATGTAGGAAATGGCTTAATCACAAAAGGTGTAGCCAATATGCCGCTTATCGTGGTGGGAATTATCGGTTTACTTTTCTTTTTTGCTGGAATCAGCTTAGTCAGGAATATCAAGGATGAGAGCTAAGACGTAGAAAGTGCTGAAGAAATTATATAGTTCAGATTCTCCGGATTATTACATCAGTGAAAAGATTTAATATTCTGTAGTGTCAGAGATGGACTACAGAATATAAATGTTATTGACAATGTTATCCTTTTTTAATTAGTAAGGCTATTAATGACCGACAATAAAAAATCAATATACAGTGCTCTTGCAGCAAACCTTCTAATCGCCCTAACAAAATTTATTGCAGGGGCATTTACAAACAGCTCTTCCATGATCTCCGAAGGAATCCATTCAACAGTTGATACCGCTAACCAGCTGTTGCTTCTTTATGGACTTAAGAGGAGTAAAAAAGTACCTGACGTGTCTCATCCATTTGGATATGGCAAAGAACTGTATTTCTGGTCTTTTGTCGTATCTATCTTAATATTTGGACTGGGTGGTACCTTGTCTATATACCAGGGAGTTTCACATATCATCGAACCTGAACTGATGAAGGATCCATTTTGGAATTATATTGTATTATTTCTATCGTTGATCTTCGAAGGAACATCTTTAATTATCGCTGTAAAAGAGTTTAATAAGGTCCGTAAAGGACTTGGTTGGTGGGAGGCTATTATTAAAAGTAAAGATCCCTCAAGTTTTCTTGTAGTTTTTGAAGATGGAGCAGCAGTTGCAGGTTTAATTATTGTGATAATTTTAATGAGCCTAAGCCACTCACTGCAAATTCCAGCATTGGACGGTCTGGCGTCGGTACTTGTAGGGCTGATATTGGTTTTTGTTTCTTTTATTTTAGCCAGAGAAAGCCGAAGCTTATTGATGGGAGAAGGGATTGCTCCCGAAACAAGAAGAAAAATTTCCCAGCTCGCAGAAATGGATGTTTCGGTAGTGAAAACAAAAAATATCCTTTCGACCTACCAATCTCCAGAGGAGGTAGTCCTTATGCTCATTATAGATTTTAAAGATCACCTCGACACAGAAGAAATCACTGAGGCAATACGACGTTTACGCACCAATATAAAAAATGAGTTTAAATTTGTACACTTTGTAATTATTCAGCCAGAATAGATCGCCGAAAAGATATAAAATTTTAGAGAGTATAGATTGAAGTAGAATTTGGTGTTAACTATATTTTATACATGGCAGAATATCTTTTGGATAGGTAACCTTTTGTAAAATCCATCGGTAAAAGATCAATGGGCGACTTTATACGGCTATTGGTGAAATTTCTAAGTTTTTAACGGTAATTATTTAATTATAAAAAAGCTCTTCAATTAAAGACTCCAATATTAATGTATTTGAAATAAAAAGCTTCCCGGTAAAAGAGCACCACAATAAAATGTTGAAAGTTATTTTAAAATATTTTCACACAAATTTATTGATTTAAGTTTTAGTAGGTCTATGACCTTAATCACAAAGGTAAGTACAGTATTTTTCCTTTCTCAGAATCAAGAATTATCAGATTTTATCTTTTTATAGTTGATGTAATAGACTTGCATTAAGTCAAAAATTCTATTCTGCCAAAACATAAGATGTTGCAACCAGTCTTAATAATCGCACCCATTAGATAGGTCTATCCTGTAATAATAATGATTCTCGCACACGTTATCAGTTATTTTAAAAATTGTCATGTGTTTCCCTCGTGGAAGCCACAATATGATGATTATTATTTATTCTCTTATATTGATTATAAGTTAATTTTCATCCTAATTATAATGTATTTGAAAAAAATGTAACTTTATAGTCAATGTATTTGTTTCTAACAATAACATTGCTGTTTCTCTAGCCTGTCTTCGGACAGGTTTTTTCTATATATAGCAAACATTAACGAAATTTATAAATGCTATTTTACTATGTAAACAAGTTTAATTATTATTTATTAAATCAAGTCTTTTGTTTTTAAGTAAATATACCTGTTATCATTCCATGGAGGTCAAATATTCCTGAACAGCTCTCTCGTAGTATATAACGTGCAAAACATTGCAAAAGGAGTTAATGCAGTTAACATAAGTTAGTTTAATTAATAATTAGCAGGCAACTAAAAATGTTTTCTAAAATTTTTTTGTTCAATAAAACAAAAGCAAATTATATTTTTATAAGTATATTAATTATTTAAGTGTCATAAAATCAATACTAAAATTTATATACCAAGGCATTTATATTCATACCAGCTCCAACAGAAGCAAATAATACGATATCATTCTTCTTTATATAATGATCTTGAAGTTCGTTATTTAAAATCATTGAAAGTAGTGTTGGTACTGTTGCCACACTACTGTTTCCAAGTTTACTTATGATCATAGGCATAATATCTTTAGGAACTGGGGTATTATATAATTTGTAAAAACGATTTACAATTTCTTCATCCATTTTCTCATTAGCCTGATGAATAATAATTTTGTTTAATTCCCCAATCTTATATCCACTCTCGTCAAGACACTTTTTCATGGCTTCCGGTACATGCAAAAGAGCAAATTCATATATTTTTCTACCGTTCATTTTAATGAATTTAGTATCTGACGAATTTGCACAATTATAAGATCTTCCAAAATAAAGATAATCCTTCTCTTTTAAAGTGTAAGAAGCAGAAACATGTGACTTAATACCAGAATCGGTCTCTGTCGCTTGAAGAATTACTGCCCCTGCACCATCAGCATAAATCATGCTATCCCGATCATGAATATCAGATACTCGAGATAAAGTTTCAGCCCCTACAACCAAACAAGTCTTAGCAATACTGGCTTTAATAAATGCATTAGCCTGGATTACTCCCTCAATCCACCCAGGACATCCAAATATCAAATCATAGGCAACACAATAATTATTTTTAATTCCCAATTGATGTTTAATTCTTGACGCTAAACTAGGAACAGCGTCAGATTGGATCTCCCCATAAGGAACATCTCCAAAATTATGGGCAAATATTATATAATCTAATGTCTCAGGGTCAATCGTAGAATTTGTTATCGCTGTTTTTGCTGCAATAAGACCTAGATCTGAAGTAACCAATTCCTTAGATGCATACCGTCTTTCTTGTATACCCGTAATCTCTTTTAGTTTTTCAGCAATTGTAGCATTATTATGTTCCAATCTCTTACCTTTTTCATCAAAAAAAAGATTTCCATAAAAAAATAAATTATCAATAACCTCTAAGGGTATATAATGTCCAGTACCAATTATTTTACTTGTCATGTAATTTAATTTTATACGAATTTATTTATTTCTCATTCAAAAAAGATGCTAATATATTATAATTAATTTAATTGGAATAATTGTTTTTAGTAGAATATTAATGTATTATTCTTAAGTGATTTGAATAGAAAATTTCCTCGATTGATGGATTTACCACAAAATATTTAAAGTTAATCTTAGAATATTAAATTCCAAATTTAGTGCCTTGTGTTTATCCTTTTATGATCCCAAGTACAAATATGATAAGTAGTCGAAAAGGAACAAATATCGCACCGATTCGTTGATGATCTGCAAATTTTATCCACTTTACAGCTATAAGAATTTAGTTTGAATAGTGGAATAGATAATTATCAAATATTTAATAAAAATTCGGTGGTTTTATGAGATTTTTAAATTGATTGTTTTAAATCATTTTATCTTTTCAATTAATTTCTCAAAATCTCGTATCATTAAACAAAGTTTCATAAATTTATGAGAGATGAGTTTAATGTAACAAATTATGAAAATAGGATATGCAAGAGTTTCTACCAAAGATCAAAATTTGGATTTACAAATTGAAGCTTTAGAAAAAGCAGGTTGTGAAAAAATATATCAAGAGAAAATTTCAGGTTCAACTAAGAATCGTCCTGAACTGGATAAAATGATTGAGCATTTCAGAGAAGGTGATGAATTGTATGTTTGGAGACTAGATCGATTAGGAAGAAGTTTAAAACATATTATTGATCTGGTTCTTGGTTTAAGTGACAAGGGAATTATAATAAAAGGTCTTATAGATGGTGTAGATATATCGACAATTAATGGTCGTCTATTTTTAAATCTAATGGCATCTTTGGCGGAATATGAAAGAGAATTAATAAGAGAGAGAACAAATGCAGGTCTACAATCGGCAAGAGCAAGAGGAAGGACTGGCGGAAGACCAAAAGGATTTACAAGAGAAAAAATTTCTAAACTTTTAATAATGCGCTCTTTTTATAAGATCCAACTAAGTCTCCAGAGGAGATTTACAAGCCACTTGGTTTGACTAGAGCAACTTTTTATCGGTATGCTAAAATTCTTGATAATAATACGAATGAAGAAATAAAGAAAATGGCAATTAAAAATAAATAAATCTTATTCAACGGTTTATTTATATGAATATTTTCAATTTCACGGCACATTTTGGTACAGAAGAGGATTGTAGGAAGCATTTTAAAGAGCAACGAGATAAAGAGGGTGTTTGTTGCAAGCGATGTAAAGGAAAAGAACATTATTGGCTCCCATCAAAATGGAGTTATCAATGCAAATCATGCTCTTTTCGAACTTCACTACGTAGTGGAACTGTTATGGAGAATTCAAACCTTCCATTCTTAGTTTGGTATAAAACGATAAATTTTACACTTTAAGCCTAATAGTTGATTTTATATGTTTCGAAGGAATAGAATAATCCAGAAAAGAAACTCCCTTTCATTTTCTGAAGAGGAGTTATAATTTATGAAATGCCTCTTGCGGCTGAGAGGTCTTATTTTTTTACTCCATATTTTTTCTTTTATTAGAATTATAAATGCTAAAAATTTTTTAAATGTGAAGACGTAAATAACTTTTATTTTAATCGTTTCAACGACATTTGTGTAATAGGACCCGAACCAGTACTTCCTGAACTTAAATGCTTTATGGTTATGCTGGCTGTATTTACAATTCTGAATGAATATGTATTAGATGTCAGCATAGGAATAGATGTAAGTAGAGTATATGTCTGTAAACTGCCAGTTGTCGCTGTATAAAGATCATTAACTCGAGCCACCCAATTATTGTTTGTATCATCCCAAATTCCTATAACAGGCGACGTTCCATTAGTTGTTGATAACTGTCCATTCATTGTTATCTGATAAACGCCATCTGCCGATACTTTAAAAGTATTAGTTGTAGCTGAACCTGTATAAAGGTTCTCATTATCAACAATTTCATTGTTTAAATTCCCTATAGTTACCGCAGTACCTGTGCCGGAATTTGTAAAGTCTGCAGTCATTTGAACTATAATTTCCTGAGCAACCAAAAATTGTCCATTAACTGCAATTACCGTCCCGGTAGATGTTGGAGCTCCGGCAAGGTTTTGCCAAGAAGGGGGGGCACCTGGCCCATTAGATTTAAGTACTTGACCTACATTTCCAGATGATCCGGGAGTAGAAGAAGTCCCACCTACATTCAATTCATTTACAACTTGTAAGGATCCGTTAACATGCAAAGTTTTCTGAGGAGTAGATGTATGGACGCCTACTTGTGTATAATATAATACAGGAAGGAACAAGGCTAATGATAATAAATTTTTTTTCATTTTTAAATTTTTTTTTCATCCAAATGTACATTTTTTTAGCTTATTTAATCTTAATATAAATTATAAAATATATTGGCGATGGTAAGTCCTGGAAGTTTTTGTGAAACAAAAATTAATACTGCAAATTATTGGAAATTTGAATTTTGCAGAAAAAGATATTTTGAAAGAGTAAATATATATAACTAAAATATCACAAAGTGATGATATAAATATTTGTGTTTTGTTCAAAATTATTTTTTTAAAATAGGTATTTATTTTGAATAGATATTAAAACCACAAATATTTGTAGTTTTTTTTCATAAAGTCTATCTCTAAAAAGATATAGTTTATTTTTGCTTTAAATTAATGTATGGAAAAGCTGATAGACCTTTGCTATGACTATGAATTTAAAGATGAAGCAGAAGGAATTAAATACGAGTTTGTAAGTGTAGGAACTATGGAAATTCCTAAAAGAGTAACTTTTTCCCCAGTAGATGGATTATCTAATTATTACAATTTAGGTCTGACTAATATTTCAATAGATGAAGAAGGAAATGAAACAGCATCTGATATGTCGAGAGAGAACAGTATAAATGACCATTTGCCGCCTATGTATGGTGTGACGTCCCTCATAAAGTCTCTTTTATAGATAAGCGAGGAAATCTTGTGGGTTAATTCTGTAAAGTGATTCTGGATTCTTTGCAATGTGTCGGGTCTATAAAACTTCTGATCATAATAAAAGATGTAATTTCTTCCCGCATTGACCGTCAGAAATTGCCTGATGATGTGCTGGGATCTCAATGGAAGATCTTCGCCACTAAGGTTGATCAGATAGTCCCACTGCTTGCTGGCATTGAGTAAGAATTCCATGGCGTTAAGCTCCGCCTGAATCATGCTGAATCCCCCTGATATGATATTCATACTTTCCAGAATGTAGACATTCGGATATTGAATTACATAATCCTGGATCGCTTCCGTTGTTTCGGAACTGGCTTTCCGGTCAATGTGTATCAGGTAGAATTGATCACGGGTATATATTTTCTCAAGCAAAGTCATAAGGGCCTCCGGTCGCTGGTGTACCATAATGAAATAAGCAATACGAACCTGTGGTATGGAATGCTCTTCAACGGTATGAGATAGGGTCTGTGGTGTAGCTGAATGGGTCTGCATATTTACGGAAACTTTGATCATCCGCACTGTGCAAATAATTCTTCTGTGTGCGCAATGTATGAATAAAATAATGATAATCAATTATTTATATTTTTTAATTTCGAGGAATATTGATTTACCTTTGCAAAGTATTCATAAAGAAAGGTTCCTGCCTTCGCTTCACTGGTCTATGACAACTATCAGTCTTGCTTTTACAGTTTCCCGTTTATAGATCCAATTTTTTTAATAATATTGAGAATCATGATTCCATTGATCTTAAAAAATGACCCGACAGTACAGGCCATGATATTTAAGTGTCTTATGGATAGCATCAATGAGCCGCGCAAAGAATGATAGGTAATAACGACAAATGCTTCAGTTTGTCCTACAGATCATCATTAACATCAAAAATTAAATCTGTAAAGTGTACAGATCCATTATATTAATTTTTTAATTTTATTACAATGCAAAAAGGCACCGTAAAATTTTTCAACGAAGCAAAAGGCTTCGGTTTCATTGCACCATCAGAAGGTGGAGCAGACATCTTTGTACATACCTCAGGACTTGAGTCAAGAGGCATCCGTGAGAACGACGAGGTTGTTTTCAACGTACAGAAAGGAGATAGGGGTTTAAGCGCAATCAACGTTAAACTGGCATAATCTGATCAATATAGTAATTTAATATATTAGTTATATTACCGGCCTCCCGCATGTTGCGAGAGGCTTTTATCTTTTTACGGAAATCATACCGCTGCCATTGAACTATTAAATCAGAAAATACATGCAGATCATTAACAATTACGAAGAATATAAGTCACTGGAGGTAGTCATGGTCGGAAGTTCTCCATGGCATACAATTGACCAGAACCAGATCGACCGATTTGCAGATGCCACTATGGATCACCAGTGGATTCATGTGGACAGCGACAGGGCATCTATTAAAAGCCCTTACGGATCAACTATAGCACACGACTATCTCACGCTTGCACTGATTCCCTATCTATGGAAGCACATCGCAACGGTGCAGAATGTAAGCCTCGAGATCAATTACGGAATTGAAGACCTGAGATTCGGCATACCCGTGAAAGTAAATTCTGAAGTATCATTGCAGGCGACGATCAGATCGGTGAATGACCTTCGGGAGATGGTCAAGGTCGTTGTCGGTGCAAGACTCGTAGTAAGGGATGAGTCGAAACATGCCTATACTGGCAATGTGGTATTTCTTTATCAATTCAAATGAGCTACTATGTCCTTTTGTTCAAACTCACAAGGTTAAAGGCCTTCTGCGCATTGAACGCATTTTGCTGTCAAAAGATGGTACGCTCTACACCATCAAAAATTAAATTGTATTCTTCTTTATGAATCAACATAAGTATTTACGGTATTGGACGATAGTCGTGCCGCTTTTATCTTGGCTCTTCTATTTTGGGAGCTTCATCTTTTCATCAGGCTATTATTCGATCCTGTTAACTATCCTGTTACTGGGAAGCGTGCTCACAGCAGTCTATCACTCCGAAGTGCTTGCACACTACCTGGGTGAGCCTTTTGGCACCCTTCTTTTGGCCTTTGCCATGACAGTCATCGAGGTCGGCCTTATCATTTCCATTATGCTTGGAGCTGAAGGTTTGGAGACCATCACCCTGGCAAGGGATACGGTCTTTGCAGCAGTTATGCTCATCCTTAATGGAATTATTGGCATCTGTATTGTCATTGGATCAATAAGATACCGGGAGCAAGCCTTTACTTTGAAAGGCGTGAGCACGGCTCTGATCACTTTAACAGCAGTGGTTGTTTTTGTTCTAATATTACCTAACTATACAGTAAGCCACAAAGGAGGTGAGTATACTTCGTTTCAGCTTTTGTTTATTGCGTTGTTATGCCTGACACTTTATCTTGGGTTTACGATGGTGCAAACGATCAGGCATCGGAGCTTTTTTATATCGCCCAGTGACAAAGCGAAGGAAAAAGCTGTGGAATACGAAGGTAAAGTCAAAGTTTCGAGAAAGCATATGTATATCAGCAGTTTTATGCTGATCGTAAGTTTAAGTGTGGTTGTTCTGATGGCCAAACTTCTTTCAAGAGATGTAGAATATCTAGTGGTAGCCGTGGGAGCACCAAGATCCGCAGTAGGTGTTGTCATTGCAGGAATTGTGCTCTTACCGGAAGCTCTTGCGGCAATCAGGGCGGCCAGAAATGACAGGATACAGACTTCACTGAACCTGGCGTTTGGTTCTGCGCTGGCTAGCATCGGACTGAGCATTCCTGCCATTGCGATCATATCAGTAATGAGCGGGATTAGGATGACATTGGGAATCGACATCAAATCGACCGTTCTCTTGGGACTATCGCTATTTATCATCACGATTTCCCTGGCCACAGGAAAAACAAACATTATGCAGGGATTTGTGCTGATCGGCATATTTATGATCTACCTTTTTATTACGATTGTTCCCTAATTCTATCAATACGATTGACAAATGATATCATTATGCTGCAAATCATAAAGTCTAGTAGACATTAAAAGCTATATTCATCACTAATTTAACAATATAATGATTGAGGAGGAATGCCTGAGATTGCATGGCGCTGAACTCAGAACATTTGCCGGAGGCTCTCTGCTTTTCAGTAGGGAAGAGGTGGTGGGGTATTACTTTCAGATTGTAAAAGATTTACAAGAACGTTTGGAAGAAAGTATTAGACAAGCTGAAACAAGTACATTTGACGGAATAATCACTTTAATTACAGGAGAAAAAATTGAAAGTGAATTTTTTCATAGGCTTTCAGATGACGTGTTTGTTGACCGAAAAAATAAAACTGAATTTATTCGAGATAAAATTGTGAGTGTAAAATATATTGAAGATAGAAGGACAATCTCAAAAAATAAATTACTTTAATCATATTAGTAGTACAACAATCTATTCCCAAATTTCATAATATAGCCAAATGAAGTTATCGTGTGAAAGACTGGTAGATGTAATAGGTTGGATGCCATGATATAAAAAAACACCTGCTATCACAGCAGGTGTTTTCTCAATTATATTTAGATTGATTTCCCAACTGCAGTTGTTTTCAACACCAAATCTAAGGACTAATGATTTCACTAGAACTACCGACAACTGGTTGTTTTATTTATAAATTAACTAGTTTTCTCGTCCTTAGCTTTGCAAAATCTTTCTCTGAACTTTGATGTATTTGTCAAAATTGTAGATTAGAATCTATTTTGGTTTTGTAGCCTGAATTGACTTTACCCGCTTTTCACAAATCATAATCCTTGCTTCCATTTCTTATTTAAGTCTGTTAACTGAAAAAAAAGTAGAAGGATTTCCACTTAATTCTCCCCGGATGAATATTTTTGTTGCAATTCTTTTCATAATTCTAAAAGAATAAGTTTTACCTGTAACAAGGTCCATAGCTACATTAAAACTTAAGTTGCTTACTTCTCCATCTGCTAAAGTTATTGTTTGTAATAGCTGAGATTCCCATTTATTATCTGTATTATTATAAAGTCCATAGTAAAAATCTCCACTATAAGCGTTTCCTTGAGGTTGTACGGAAAAATTCATTGTTACTAAATAAGTACCATTAGCGTTAATCGTGAAAGAATTGTTGGTGCTTGTTCCTGTAAATGTATTATAATTGTCAATAATTTTAGTTGTAATGTTATTGATTGCTAGTGGTGTAGTTGCTATAGTACCTGTCTCCCAATTTGTAGACATTCTAGCAGAAATTTCCTGAGCTATTTGCTGCTCCCCATCAATCATAATAACAGTTCCTGTACCATTAGGTAGATTTAAAGGGGGAGTTGAAATAGCTTGCCATATCGTACCATTAAAAGAAAAATACCCCGTTCTTGTTACATTGATCGTTTGACCTGATGGAGCTGGATCTGCAAGTGTAATATATACCATAGCTCCTGTTTGATCAGCTCCATAATTTTTTGCTCGTAACTCAGCTCCTGTAGTTTTGGGCGGAATAATACCATCCATTTTTGAAATATTAGTTGGTTCACCAGAAACTTCTAGGGTAGCTTTAGGATTGGTTGTATTTTAATAAAGTTGAAATTTTAACAAAGATGTGATCATGATAATATGTTGGGAGATTCTTTAAATAAAAAAACCTGTCCGAAGACAGGTCAAAAAAACATCAATGTTTTGTAGAAAACAAAACTATTGAATAGTAAATTTACTATATTTATCTAAGAATTAAATAAATTTATAGCTATAAAGTTTATTATAATATATAATTTAAAAAATATGGAATATCGAGTTGTTAGTAACGAGTCCCTTGATGGTCTTTATGAAGTTGTTGAAGCAAATTTATTAATCGGATGGAGGCTACAGGGAGGTATCGCCGTTGGAATAAATGGGGTATTTTACCAAGCCTTAGTTAGGTTAAAATAATGATAGAATAAATCTTAAAGCTAATTAATAAATATAATCAATGGTTGTTTAAAATGAAGACCTAATTTTTATTTTACCCAAAATCTTATTAGGGACCACACATAAACAAAAAAGCTTATAATTTGATAGTAAACCTTAATAATCTTTATTAAAACATTTTTTAACCCCACAAGATTGCGATTATGATAATAAGTGAAGATTTATTAATTAAGCATGGAGCGGTTAATAAATATTTTGCCCCTGGCGAAATAATTTTCCGCGAAGACTCTACTCCTAACCTGTATTTTCAGATTGTTACAGGGATGGTGGAATTATTTAATTTCCATCAAAATGGGAGGGAATTTAACAGTTGATAGATTTTATCTGTATCAGCAGCATTCAATGGAACAGTATCGAGTATTGCATTTAATTTATCATCTACAGATATCAAATTTTTATTCACCGCCATTTCTACTTTCTCCTGGAAATAATCCTCTGCAATTGCGTAAATTTCACCAGCCAGATCAGGCCTTACCTTAACCGCAGTAATAAGAACCTCGTTATAAGTAACCTGATCATATCCGTCTGTTAAGTACTTTTCACATGTAAGATTATGTAAAATACCATAATTATTACTGTTGCTTGGAAGAATAGGTTCTTCAGTAACAATAGCTTTCCAACCTTCATTAGCTGTAGTATGCCATTGAAGCTGCAGCAGCTATGAAAAGGCTTACAAACCCTGTCTCTGCTGTCATTAATCCTGCTACTACATCAGCCCAAGCAATTGCTTCTTTTTGTTGTCTTGTTAATTCTGCCATGATTTTTTCTTTTTAAAATGTTAATTGTAATTTTTGCTGTATAATCCCCGGCATTGGGTTTGAGTAATCAAAATTTTTTGTATATTTTTATTGGGCATATAAAAATAAACACCTAAAATTCTTATCATTTAATTACTAATACAAAAGTAGGTGTGAGTAGCGACAAAAGTCGGCGTATTATATTTTTTTCTAAAAAATTCAAAGTATTGCTTTGGAGACAGAAACATCAGAGTTTATGCTGTTGAGGCTGAGTATAAATCTAATAACGCTGTAAGAAAAAATAATTGAAGAAGAAATCTGGGAAAAGAAAAAATGTTTTAATAAGTATTAATTATACTTTAATCATAGAACTATAAATCATGAACCGTTAAAAAAAAGTATATAGAAAAGAATTGAAATGAATTAGTGGCGGCGGGGAAGAACCATGCGGTCCGGCAGGACTTCCATGTTTTAAAGGTGCATGCTGTATCAATGATAGGTGTACAGGGCCAAGCCCTCCTTATAGCTGTGCTTAACATAACATGATGAGTATTAAAAACTGACACTTAATTAGGTTAATATTCTTTAAAAAGAATATCATATTTTCTGTTCATCACCAAAAAGGTATTTTGGAGATCCTCATAAGATAATCAACTAAAAGCTTTTCTAATATTCCCGCTAAAGTGGGGATTATTCATTAAAAAAAAGAGCCCTTCAAATGAAAGACTCTTATCCAGTATTAAAATAATTTTAAAAGTTTCACGAAAAAGCTTCCCTGTTAAGAGAAGCTATCAAACCTAATGGATTTAGTTAAAAAACTAATATTCTAATTTAGTAAATATGAATAAGTGTTTTTATGATTGTGATCATAAACTGTTTTATTACTTAGCTATTGTAAATTTTTAAGAATGTGAATATTTGGTCAAGTTTGTAAATTATATCTTCAGCTTCGGTTGGAGATTTTATTGAAAAGAAGCCCTTCATTTGAAGAACTCCAGAGTATATATTTTCTTAATGCGTTCTGAGTATTATATAGACTAGTAAAGTATCTTTCCTTTTTCAATTGTTAAAATATTATCAGCCTCCATTTTTTTGATTGTACGTATTACAGTTTCTACAGCCATACCTGTTAGGTTTGCTATCTGCTGCCGTGTAAATGGCACTTCAAAAGCATCAGAAATATTCCTTAAATTGTAATCTTTAATATAATCTAAAATGGTTTTGATCTTTACTGATGGCTCAATACTTGACATATTGAAGAGCATTACGTATTTATGATAAAGCCTTTCGGACATGCATTGCAAGAGATTTTGCATTACATCAAAGTTTTGAGCAGCTAAACTTGTAAATTCATTTCGCCCAAGGCACAATATATTACAATCTGTTTTAGCAATTGCGCTCATTGGATAAGGCTTTTCAGTAAATAATAAAGATTCCCCTATGCTTTGTCCGTCATATAAAATGTTATGAGTAAATTCTCTTCCATTTTGATGGAAATTAAATAGCTCCACCATCCCTGTAACAATCTGAAAATATTGGTTGGGAGTAGAGTCTTCGCGGAAAATTATTTCGCCAGGGGCAAAATATTTATTAACCGCTCCATGCTTAATTAATAATTCTTCACCTATTATCATAATAGTAATGTTTTGGTTAATAATGTTTTTAGAAAATGATCAATTAATTTCCCATCAAATTATAAGCCGCTTTTGTATGTCGTGTGGTACCTATAATTTTTTTTGAATTTTTATAATCTGAATTTTTATTATCTTTAAAAGCCTTGTGATTTTTTAGTCACTATTTGTGTTTTTTTATCCTCAACTTCGGTTGGGGATTTTGCATTAAAAACTTCCCCAGCCCGAGGAAGTTACCACAAAATAATGAAAGTTATTAGATTTTATCCTTTTCAAACTTAGGCATTAATGATAGGATAGTTTATGATCATAATCACATTATTATTTTTGAATAGATCTTGTAAATTTATAATTCAATGTATTTGTAACTTACAAAGCATAATGCTTTTTAGCTTGTATTCGGATACGCTTTTTTATGCCCATGAAATCAGCAAAAAACGCAAATTGTTACAAATTGTATCAATAAATATTTTGGAAATGTTACAATAATTTAATTTGTTAAATGTTAAGTAATTAAATTGCTTATTAATTATGGATTTCCATAATTGAGAATGAAAATTATTTGTAATGTTATCTTTTCATTACAAAAAAATATACTTATAACCCAAATTCAAATTAAAATGGAAAAATCAGTCATTTAGCAGCTTTGGGAGTTGCTGGACTTGTTAATGCGAAAAGCACTTTTGAAAATACAGTGAAAATTAAACTTGAAAAACTTACAGATAGTGAAACTATGTTTCAATTATGTGGAGTGACTGTGACTTTCTACAATAGCATGGGGGAGATCACAGGGCAACAATTATATACCTCGGATCAACCTACCTTAGAATCATGCCTGGCTTATCAGGCAGGAGTAATTGCAGATCTTAGAGCACAAGGGTATATAGTTGAAATCATTGGCGACGTAAATTAGTACTTATGAAACGATTTCTTTTTATTATTCTTATCCCTAATTTTTTTTTGGAGTATTATATTCTCAGAAGATAGTTCATATACAATATCTGAATGTCCGTTCTCCTATAGCTAACATAAACGAGGATCTTTATAGTTATGGGTTACATGTTGTACGTCATCACTCGTAGCCTCACGAGCGACATCTCCATTGAGACGCTTTTTTCCTGCTTCCATAAACTCCTTGTTCCAGGCATAAAACTGCGATTGTGCAATGTTATGGTTCCTACAAAGTTCGGCTACGGAGGTCTCAGCCCGAAGACCTTCCATCACGATTAGAACCTTTTGCTCTGCGGTAAATATTCTGCGGGTGTTTTGCCGAATATCTTTTACAAATTTTTCGGTCGGTTTCTTTTTCGGTGTTGCCATAATTAAAATTACTCTTTTTATGAAAATACTCCTTAACTTTTTAATATCAAATGTCCACTTTTTGCTGACGATTTACAAATATTGGTTTCCTGCAGCATTTACTTACACAATGCTAAATAACAAGGAAAGACTAGCTTTCAAATATTATCCGGAATTATTTAAAACAGATTCTGTATTTCCGGATTTAAGTATTTTTCAATGCATGAGGATTTTCATATTTACGTGCAGAAAAATTGGTCTTACGACCAGAATGGTAAGGATTATATCGATATTTATCCAGTTTGTAAAGAGCATTTTGATCTTCTGAAAAAAGAATATATACTATTGGATAGGGGAATAAAAACAAACGATCTAGAACAATTGGATTTGATTATGAGGAAATGGGTGGAAATTCGAAATAAGCGTTACAAAAAATGGCCTCAACTTATAGGAGAAACTAATAGTTGAAGCTATAGAAGGAACTGCACGTTATTTAGAATATAGGTATTCGGTCCTTAGTAATGAAGATAGACCTTTGATAACAAATGCACACGGAAAAGCAGTGGATTTTGAACAGACTATAGAATATATTACAAAAAATAGCTTATTATATCCATTTTTATCTAGAACAGCTTCATATGCTAAAGGAGCTGCATTGGGATGTATTTTAGATAAATTAGATCCAGAATTGAAACATAAAATTGAAGATTCTAAAAACAATAACGGGTCGACACAATTTGAAATTTTGAAGACACAATATTCTGATTAGTGTTACCATTATAATCAATTAAGTCCCCGCATGAAATCAATATTTTAAGTATATCAACTGTCTTATAAAAGATTTTCGTAATGTAATTTTGGGTTCTATCGTTTTGTATCTGAATAATAAAACTTAGTAACGTGGATTCAGAAGAAGCTGCTAAATGATAGGATTTATTTTTAACCAGTGTAGGGAAGGGTTAAAATAGAGTGTTATCTTTTAATAACCAGAGATTATACTTTATAAAAACCATTTTTCTTATTAATGCACAGCTTACTTAAAATATTTTAACAGATGTTTGATTTTTTTAGTGCTTTAAATATATTAATATTGACGCTTAAGATATCTTTAAATTATTTACATAAGTTTATAAAATAAAAACAACAACGATAGAGGATTAGAATATTTATAATTGTTGTAATATGATCCAGACAGACGGAGGGATTAATCAATATTCATAAGAAAAGAAAATGTGAGTTTCTTATGAGGTTGTGCAAAGTTTGATCTGACCAACTGAAACCACTTCAGTCTTAATGCTTTTGTTTAGAATAAGAATGCTTTTAACTGGAATTAGCGATACTGAGATGAATATGCCATAAATCAAGGGATTCCTATCTTAATTCTACAAAAGTTATTGGTGGACTACAATATAAATTGCGAATTCTTAAATTAACGAAGCCATATTTGGTTTAATAATATCACTAACTAAATTTTATAAAATGACTGCAGACTACCTCATAAAAATTGGAAAAATAACAGGATTAGTATCATTTTTACTTGGAACATTTTTTTTTGGACTATGTTTTTGGAAACCCGAAACAATAATGGTCCTATTTGTTATTGGCATAGCCATCATAATTAATATGATCGTTTTGGGGTTAATTCTAGCAAAAGAAATAAAAGAAGCGAATAAAAAATTGCTAAAAACTGCTGGCTTTGTTTCGATGAATATTATTGTTCTGCTTTTGTATTGTTGGATTATAATTATTTTGATAAATATGATTCGAGTAACATTAACAAACTCTGGTACATCAATATTGACGGACTTAAATATTTCAGGTTGCGAAGTCGAAAATATAGATAAACTTGAAGTTGGAGATAGTAAAACTGTCTGGATTGATATACCTCATGATTGTTCTGTTACCATAACTTATTTATGTAATAAAAACATAAGAACAGACACTATTGTAGGATATGGTACAAATAATGGAGGAGGAGAAATATTGAAGTATAAAATTGGCTGCGATCAGTAGAAGTAACAGTAACTGGTTCGTGCATCATATAATAATTATTAACAATCTAGAATTATGACAAATTTATTAATCAAAGGAGGGCTCCAAAGCTCTCTTAAGCCCTGAAAATTGTGTATTGATCTTAATAGATCATCAGCCATTTCAATTTGCCACTCTCAGAAGCCATGATTCTCAAACGATAATAAATAATGTAGTAGGTCTTGCAAAAAACGGATAAAGCATTTGAAGTTCCCACCCTTTTTACCACTGTTGTAGAAAATCTTGGCGGCAGCTTGGTACAGCAGCTTCTGGAAGTTTTCCCTGAACAGAAACCATTTAACAGAACAATGATTAATTCCAGGGAAGATCCTAATGCAGTGGATTGGGTTACAGAGACAAGGAGAAAAAAGTAATTGCTGCTCTGTGGACTGAGGTCTGTCTGGCGATGCTAGCTATCCAAGCAGCAGGAGAAGGATGTGATTTATTTGTAGTTACAGATGCCTCAAGAGGAACAACATTGGGGGCATATGAAAATGGCAATCCAAAGGATGATCCAATTAAGTGGAGTTTTTTTGGAGGAGAATTTCAAAGGGATTGGCACGTCAAAATACTGTTCCGCAATGAATGAAATTATGGTTGAGCATCAAGCAAATTTCGGAATCAGTTAGCTTTGGGAACATCAATTATTAAATAGCTCATCTAAAAATAACGATTAGAAATAAGTAGAAATTACAGATTTGGAGAGTTAAAAGTATATCACTAGTGATTTTAATTATTGGATTTGAATTGGAGGTTGGAAGGAGAGATATATTAATAGGTTAATAGTGTTGAAAAGGGATGTTGTTGTTGAGCATCCTTTCTCTTTACCCTTATATTACCAAACTTTAATAGCAAAGTAATAGAAATGAAATGTCCGGTGTTTTCAAAGTAAATTTTATTTAAATGTGTAAAATATTTTATAATGCTAATTGGTTTATAGCGTGATTATTATATACTTTAATTGCATTGCAAATATATTGCATTAGATACAAAATTAAAATTATTAATAAGAAATACTATTGAATATAATAAATTTCAAGCTAAAGAGTATTTGACTACAAGCGAAATATGTAATTATCAAATATCACATGTTGTATGGTTTTGTAGAATGATGGGCAGTAATCAGTAAATTAGAAAAATCTGCTATGACATGCTTTTCGTTGCTCAAATATATAGTGATTTTACTTACAAGAAAGTATTGCTGAAATACAAAATTACGGAGTATTAACTCCTTGTTTATGTTTGTTCTGTCTTATTTTTTCTCAGAGATTCCCCTTTAAGTTCTATTCTTAGAGAGTTGTGTACCTATCTGTCGAGAATTTCATCTGCAATCGTCTGCTCTCCTATAACTTTATGCTATGTACTTACAGGTAACTGCCAGGCAATAATTGTAGAACGTTTTCATGTCTGTATTCAATTATTCCCATAAAATTCTGATGTTTAAGATTATCCAGCGCATGTAATCCGAAGTTGTCCGGAATAATCAAGTCCTGCTTTTCTGCGGTCTATTCTTTCAGATAGGTTCCGTCTCCTATGGTCATGAAATGCTAATATTTATAGCGTGTATTTACCCAATGAAATAATCATTAATAAAAATGAGTATCCAAATCATGTAGAGATAACGGTTTTATCAATAAGATCTTTTATTGACGCATACATGATTTGGTGCGGTTCATGCAAATTGGCGGAAAAAACATTTTTTTTGTTCCTTTTACTAATTGGAAATTTAAAAAAGAAGGTGTTGTTTTATTGATGGAAAGCAAACCGTTAGCTGTGCATATCTAATCTATATGATAATGTAGATTGACAGATTTTATATTCGTCAAATTTAATTTATTTTTTATCTCTTCTTTTTAAATATTAGCGATCTAACTTATAAAACTTCAAAATCTACATCAAAAAGCATAGTATAATAATAAAATTAATTTTTCTTCTTAATATTTATTAAGACAATTTGCAAATTACTGATCTAATTTTGAAAATAATAAATAAGAATTGAAATGAAAAAAAATCAATTATCCTATCATACTATTATCATTGGCGGTGGAACAGAGGTGCTGTGATGGCTAGTCGATTAAGTGAAATAGAAGATATTTCTGTATTATTGATCGAAGCTGGAGAGGTGTATAAGCCTAATGGGTATCCTGAGCAAATTGCTTTAGCGAAATATATTGGAGGAGATAAGGATTCTGTTTGGGATGTTTCTAAGGAAATCAATTCTGAAATTCCTACAAAAGGTCTATTTAGAGCTAAAGTACTTGGAGGGGGGCAGCGATAAATGCTGCCGCATTTTTGCGTGCACCAAAATCTGATTTTGATCGTTGGACAAAAAACGGGTTAAAAGGATGGGAATTTTCTCAGGTATTACCTTATTATAAAAAAATTGAAGCAGCGGATTTTGGTGATGATAAATGACATGGCCGAAACGGACCAATATCTGTCCATCTACTTAAAATAGATGAAATTACAAACACAGCTAAAGATTTTGTAGAGGCCGCTATTAATACCGGGATATCATTTCAAGAAGATTTAAATATTCCTTTCCCAAAAGGAGTGGGAATATATTCCATTAATATCAATCGTGGTATTCGATTAAATACAGGAATTTCATATTTGGCTGAGAAAGTACGTGAGAGACCAAATTTAAATATTGTAGGAAATACCACAGTTAGTAAAATTATCTTTGATAATGGAAGTGTGAAAGGTGTCGTGTTGAACGATGGCAATACAATATTTGCCAAGAACATAATATTGTCTTGTGGCACTATTGGTACCGGTGGAATTTTGCTTCGTTCTGTCCTCGGTTCAAGGAAGCAACTTGAATCTTTGAAAATTCCAGTAATTGCTGATCTACCCGTTGGACAATTTGTAATGGATCAACCTCAAATTTACCTACAGGTTAATATTAATGGAGATGAAGATTCCTTTCCTCCTATTGGAGGAAAGGTTTGGGAGCAATCTAGTTATGCAGAAGGTGGTGAACTTGATTACTATTTGGGCTTTAACCATTTTGCAGACCTGTCGAAATCACCAACAGGAAAAGCGTTTGGCATTATAGTCTGTGGTTGCCGTCCTGTGTCCAGAGGGAAACTACAACTTGATCCTAATGATATTTTAGCGTCCCCTAGAGTTAGTCTAAATCTTCTTTCTAAGGACAATGAATATAAAATTATGGTAGAGGCTATTAGAAAAGTTATAAATATATTAGAATAAAAACCTCTCAAAGGCCAAATTACCTCTGTAATGTTTAGCGATGGTAATTTACTTCCTTCTTCATCAGAGGAACTAGAGGTATTAATTCGTAAAAATGTAGAATCTTGTTTGCACATTACTTCATCCGCACCAATGGGAGGAAAAAATGATCCAAAGGCTGTTGTTGATAATAAAGGGAAAGTATATGGACTCAATGGATTGTATATAGCTGATGCTTCAATACTACCTGATGTACCTTCTGTAGCCACTAACCCAACAGTAATTATGGCTGCTGAATATATTGCAGATCAAATTAAAAAAAATTATTAATTTAAAATTTAAATAAAAATGGATTATTCAATTTTGAAAGAAGCAAAGTTTGTATTGACACCTGAAGTAGAACAAGTAATACAAGTCGTTGCTGGATACAATCGTACACTCAAAGAAGGCTCGCTTTCCAACATTATGAGAATTTTTAATGAAGATTCTGTTCTAATTCCAGAAAATCAAAGACCAATTAGTGGACTTAAGGATATAGAGAAAGTATACACTGAGCTTGTAAATGTTATTAAGTTTAATGAAGGTAATATCATTAATATCATGGATGCGTATGTTGCGGGTGATTTAGCGTACGTAAGATCGGTAGATACAACGGGTTCTGTTACTGAAATCAAATCAGGGGAGGTCAAGTCTCCAATATTCAGAGAACTTTGGGTATTAAAAAAAGATGATAAAGAAAAATGGACGTTCGCGATATATGCATATGGAGTAGCATCACAGGAAAAGAGTAACCTGGCCGATGCCGTAGTTTGGTAAATGATGCGGTTACAATATACAAAAGATGATGGTAGATTATAATTACAGTACTAATTCTTTTAAGCATTTTGCTTATTGTAAAAAAACTTCCAAGAGACCTATATTTACTCTTAGTATATTGTTCCAAGGAACATTGGGTTTTATAGCCTCTAAATTAAATTGGTCTCAATAAAATCATATTATGATGTGCTAAAATAATTTTAACAACAGTATCAACATTGATGCTGTTGTTATTTTTTACAGCGAAATATGTTATTTCTCAATTCTGTACAATGAACAAGTTAAAAATTAGAAATGATACTAGACGCATTGGATTATTAGTAAACTATAAAACTAATATGTAATATCACTACTTTATGCATTACCAAATTTCACTAAAGTTCAAAAAACGAGAGTCTAATTTTTTTATTTTTGCCTGTGTGAAAAGAATGGATACTTTAATCCTCTTCGGAGATTTTTTTCAAATTAGCCCATTCTGGTTCAATACCTTTGCCGATGAATGAAAAGTAGTAGGTAGAGTAAAATTAGCTCCAAATATTCCTTTTCCATCCAGAACGTAATAAAGCCATTATATATAGAAAGTAAGTGCTGAGTCGTAGTAATCCCCTTTTTATAGATACTTCTACCGTAGTTATAGGAACATAGTTCTTTGTCTGTAAAATAATGTCTCCTGAATTTCCGGAAAATATTTTGTAAATAATCCTTTCTTGTTAACTTACAGGAGCGTTTTCTGACAGTATATCCTGATCATAAAGTCTTTGAATTGTTAGCTAATCTTAAATTGTTCAAAAATTATATCTTGTGACTTTATTGTTTGCATAAGATTAGAAGTGAAAAAAATCAGAGCCCTTACGAACTCCGATTTTTTGTGTTTACACTGTCATGGGATGGTTTTGTATATAATCTGTTTTAATGATCATATTACTCCTTGAGTACTTTCTTAGTAATTTTCCCTTTTCAGTATATATCTTAAAGATATGTATTCATTTAAGCAAATCATATCTTTTTAATAAACGAAACTCGCCATTTGGTTGTCCATTTAGTAATACAATCAATGAATTTTTGTCAAAATATAATCATTAGATAACAATAAGACAATCAGAATAGGTTAAATATCAAACTCACTATTTGCATTTGAAATTTTCCACTTTCCACCTGTTTTGAATGTAGTATAAGTTTCAATAGTATCTTCTAAAAAATGAAAAAGAATTATTTTTTTCATTTTGAATTTGAATTCGAATTGAAAATGGAGATTGTCCTTTTTGATTTGTTTTTTTTGATTCTATTTCTATACTTCCGAATACAGCAATATATTCTCCCCTGTCCAAATATGTGTTCAATATCAAATTTGTGAAAAATATTTTCAGCAATAATATTTAGAAAATAATGTTGTACCTCCATAATCACGAAGAAAATTTCTAACTATTTCTGCATTTAAATTTTTCATTAGTAGGAGTTTATTTTAATCTTGATAATTACTCAATATAATCATTAAGTAATTAAACAGCGAATTAATATTTTATATATAATTAGCAGAGAAAGTATGAGCTACTTTTTTACCGTTTCGCACGATAATTACATCTGCAGCGTATTTAGCAATACCTCCTTTCCATTCAGTAAAGGCAATCTCTCCCTGAATTTGGCTTTTACTTAAATCTACCATGGCTCGAATATCATCGGGAAAATATTCAGTGAAAACCTTTTTATAAATTTCACGAATTGCTGGTTTACCTATAAAAATACCAGAACTATTTATTAGTATACCGTTATCACTCCAATCGGCCATAACCTTATCGATATTTCCTTCCCGCCACGCATTTAGATGACGATTTAATACCTTAGATGTTTCTTGTGCGGAAGTTGTTGGTGTTGTATCTTGATTTTCTTGTTCATCCGCTGAGGAAGAACAACTTGTTAGTAATGAAGGTAGGACCAACCCACCTATAGATAAAATTCCTGCTGCTTTTAAAAATTCTTTTCTATTTAACTGATCTTTCATATTATTTTATTTCTAAATCATTTTGTATTTAATAAATCGCAAACGAATATTATATTACATAAAAGTAGGTTATACATTAATTTATGCCGTGTAATCTGCTGCAAAAACATGGGCCACTTTTTTACCATCTCTTACAATAATTGTATCTGAAGCATATTTGGCAATACCTCCTTCCCATTCAGTAAAGGCAATCTCTCCATGAATTTTTTGTTTACTAAAATCTACCGTTGCTCGAACATCATCAGGAAAATATTCCGTAAAAACCTTTTTATAAACTTCACGAATTGCTAGTTTACCTATGACAATACCGGAGCTGTTTATTAATACACCATCATCGCTCCAATCTGCCATCACCTTATCAATATTTCCCTCACGCCAAGCATCAAGATGGCGATTTAATACTTCTGTAGTTATTGTTGTAGAAGTAATCTCCTGTACTACATCTATTTTCTTTTCTTTCATAATAATTTTGTATGTTATTTTTTTAGAATATCTGATATTAAGTAATTTAGTACTAATTAAAATGCTGTATTTCCACCATCAATGATTAACTCTGTACCTGTAACAAAAGATGATTCGTCAGATGCTAAAAAAATAACTCCATAAGCAATTTCTTCTTCTTTTCCTCCTCTCCTTAGTGGTGTTCCCTCTACTGCCATTTTTTTGAATGCTTCGTAATTTGGCATGTTTTTACTCATAGAAGTGTCTACAAATCCTGGGTGTACTGAGTTAACACGGATATTAAATGGAGCTAGTTCAACAGCAGCTCCCTTTGATAACAATCTGGAGCCTCCTTTCGATGCTGTATAACCAGTACCTCCAGCAGATCCTACAATCCCACCTATGGAAGAAATATTAATAATAGATCCGCCTTTTACCTTTTTCATAAAAGGAATCACGGATTTCATTCCTATAAATTGACTTGTAAGATTTATATTGAGTACTTTATTAAATTCCTTAACACTACGTTCTTCAAGCGGACTTTCAATATCTCCTATAATTGCTGCATTATTAACCAGAATATTGATTTTGCCATATAACCTGATTACCTCATTTATCACTGAGCTCCATTGTTTTTCATCACTTACATCATGTACCATGTAAGCTGCACTTCCCCCTAGAGTTATGATTTCTTGGCTAACCGCTTTAAGCTTTTCCTCATTTATGTCAGTGAGAAAAACCTGAGCTCCTTCTTGTGCAATTAATTTTGCTTCAACAGCACCCATTCCACTGGCTGCTCCGGTAATAATTGCAACTTTTCCTAGTAATCTGTTCATTGTATTTAATTTTAGATTAAAAAATTGTTTAGTGATAAGTCGAAATTAAAGAGATGAAAAATGAATACAAATAAGAAATCTTAAGTATTTATTTCTTTATAAATCTTTTTATTACACTGAATGATTCAGGTGTAATACCAAGATATGAAGCAATGTGTTTTTGTTTTATTCTGATCTCGATATCGGGAAATCGTTTAATTAGATCTTCATAACGTTCCTGTGCAGGTAAATCTTGAAATGCCTACAATCTTTTTATATGAGCTAAATAACTATTGATTCCAACGATTCGCCAATAGTGTTCAAGTTTAGGAATATCGGTAAAACTCTGTTCAAAATCTTTTCTGGAAATTATAAATAGTTCAGCATATTCTATTATTTCGATATTTTTTTTTGATGGAGTCTGAAGATGAAAGCTCTCCAAATCATTTGCCCACCATCCCTCAAAAGCAAAAAAAGAAGTAATTTCTTTACCTTTTTCATTGAGATAATATATACGGGCTATTCTCCGGATTTCGCAGTTAATAATTATACCTATGGGAGAACAAACGTGATGAAGAAAAATTTATCAGACTATACTGTTTCGGATGCTCACAGTATTGGTTTTGTTTTGGGCATCAATACTTTGGGACCTTCATTGGAAGTATGTTGAATAATATGGCTACAAAAATAATGTATTGGAAGATCCGAACAGTGGAAGCGTCAGAGTATTACAGCTTGTAATGGATGGGCTTAAACTTCAATCATGTAATCCAATCTTCATATAGGATAAAGATACCAATTCTAGCGGCAGACCAAGCTAAAACGGGAGTGTACGACCTGGAGAACTTTGCTAGGAGAGGGCTAGGAGTAAATGCTGCTCCTGGAGGACTTAACGTAATATGTATTGGGAACAATCATGCTGCTCTGGATTTAAATGATCAGGTGGAGGATTTTACTATCCCAGCAGAATGTGGCGTATTAGCAGTAAATGAAGCTATTTCAAGCTCTAAAGGATATCCATCTATCCAAATCCGGTGAAAACAGAATTTACCATCAACACCTTTCAGGAATAGATTTTTCAGGAATTACTACGGTTTCTATTTATGATTTTACAGGAAAACTGGTTTCTTCAGAGAAGATTAATCTTAATAAGCAAAATACAGTGAGTGTTAATACACTGTTGAATGGTGTTTACATGGTGAAAATCAGCAGTAATTCAATTGATTATAATCAGAAAATAATTGTTTCGAGATAAACTATAATACTACTAAATTGTTAATATCCCAGGGGGTAATTCTTCAGGGCTTTTTTATATTCCATAGTGGGATGGCCTCACGAAAAGGAAAGTCTTATCATAGCCTCAATTAATTCATCGTCATTTTTCATACTTTTATAACGATAGCTCCGCTTGATTATACCAATTGCCAAACAACTTTTCCCTTCACTTACGTTATATTTTTCACGGATAAAGTTAACAATTTTACACTGTCCAGAAGGCTTTACACTTTTTGACAGAACATTTTTTAAAGCTTCAATATTTAAACAACCTTCTGTATAAAGTTTCTTAAGCTTAGAATTTTCGGACTCCAGATTTCAAAGTCTTTGAATATCAGAACCTTCCAAACCTGAATATTTACTCTTCAAACGATAAAAAGTACCTTGAGTAAGCCATGTTCACGGCATATTTCTATGACACTTGTTCTTTGAGAACCCAAAAACCTGATTCTCTGAATACATACCCTTTTTCATATTTAAAGATAGAGTTTTTTTAATCAAAAACTCTATCTTTAAATGGATACATTTTTAGGTAAGTTTACAATACCTTATTCAATTATTGATGTTAATTAGGTGCAATTTGCAAAATTTTTGTGGGATGAGTATTATTGAATATCTTATCATCATCTTTAAACTTTAATCGACTGACCACTAAAATTCATATGACTTTAAGTTACATTTCCATTTAATAATTTTCAAAGATGAGCAATACTATTTTACCTCGCTTAAATTTTAATTACATATTAGGTGTACCTGGTACGATTCCTAATTTTTGCAAATTTTGTCTGATTCCTGTTCTTATTTTCATCATTTCTGGATCTTTATAAAAAAGAAGTATTTTTTTATTTTTCCCATCTGTAGCCTCAGGTTTATCATTTAATAGCACAAAATGAGTAAATGTTTCTGCTCCATCCTCATCCATTGAAGAACATGCATAAGCACTAACAAAATCTCCTGGTAGAGAATTAAAAATTTTGCTTGGATTCATCAATATGTCTGTTGGTAACTCTGAAACTTTTTCCCATGAAATATTAACGATTTGCTTTATAAATGAACCTTCTTTATAAGTACTTCCATAGCTGTCACTTTCTGGAAAATAATACAAGTACTCTTGTGTCTTGTTTTTTGTGATGTAATGTCCAAATTCATGAATCATAGCATAAGTGGTCATGTCATACCCCAAAGTATTATGCTTATAATCCGGTGCTGAAAAAGAAGGAATTTGCGTTTTACCCCTCTCTACATCGTAGGCAAGTCCCAAAGAGAACTGGTTTAAAGAGTTTTTTTTCCGAGCGCCAATATAAGCATATACATTAGATCCTTCTTCAGGGTAAAAAAAGGTGAGTTGTGTAATTTCTTTTCGAAATTCTTCGGGAATAATGTCTGTAAATAATTTAAATTTTTTCTTATGTTCATCAATTGCTTTTTGTTCTTTCTCCCAGATTTCTTTTTTTATATACATCGGCGCATTATCTGGTATCGAGAAAGATTTGTTAAAATAAATATTATTGTTGTAAATATTATAGGCTACTATAGCCAAGTTAATTTCTTTATCATCCTGGTCATCTGGGAAAATTATGTCTTCTTGTTTATATGTATTTTCTGTGGCACATGAGTTCAGACATGGCATGGTAGTTATTGTTAAAAATAATAACAATTTCAGGAAATTGTCTTGATTGTTCATAATAAATAAATTTGAAGTTTTAAGCAAAGGTCATGTATTAAAATTACTCTTTTTATGAAAACACTCCTTAACTTTTTAATATCAAATGTCCACTTTTTGCTGACGATCTACAGTTAGTATCATCAATCTGTACCCCATCCCAAGAAATTTTTCTGCTGTATCTTTGTAATCAGATTTTTTACGCCTTTTGACTACGGTTAACTTTGTATTTAAAGAGTACCCGCCAAACAGTCATTGCGGAAAGCATAATTACTTTTCGAAGCAGATGGGTTGAAATTTTTGCAGTTCCCCATCTTTTTTTCTCTCTTAAATCAAGGATGATTGATTCAGTTTCTTTTGTAACTTTGGTATTGGTAAGGGCTTTAGGACGTCTTGACTTATCTCACAGTCCTTATTTTCCTTCTTCTTTATATCTTTTTATCCAACGATGAAGTGTTGATCTTGCAATTCCAAAAACGTAAAGCCTCCTTTATTAAACACCCCGATTCTAAGCAGATTTTAAGTCAAACTTTGCGAGTCTTGACTTGGTGTTGCTGTTTATTCATGGATGAAATTTTAAAAATTTATACCATAAATTAAGTCATTTTTGTAAAGGAGCTATTGATACTTTACGCTACTAGCAGAACCTACTTTTTCATTTTTTTTGATTATATATATCCATGTTTATGTGGATAAGTACTCGGCATAAAATTCACTTTATACCTCTATTTTAGTTAAAATATAAGAATTTAAAAATATTTTTATTGAAAATATGGAACATGCTTATATCAATAATTCGGAGAATTAGCCTTTTTTTATGTAGATCAATTGGACTTCTTTCATAAAATAAAAAAAGTAAAGGAGTATATTTATTTAGAAAAAATGATTTTCTAACCCAGCCTTTGCAAATAGATAATCTCTAGATTCAGTAATTTTTGAGTGCAATACCTGCGTATCAATGCCTAGCATTTTCCCTTGGTATTTACGGATTTTTCCAGCAATGATAACCGTATCTACATTTGTTCTCTCCATCAGGGTAACGACTGTGCCACTTACACTATTAATTGGCATCACATTTAGATCCCTTGTTCGTAGCATTATAATATCAGCTTCCTTACCGGGTGTAAGACTTCCAATTTTATGTTCAAGATGTGTTGCCTTTGCCCCTTCTAATGTTGCATACCTGACAACATCATTACATGTAATAAGGTCTTGTTGACAATCTATACCTGAAAGTACTTGTGCATTAACTAAACCCCGTTGTAATGTATAGACAGATCTCATTTGAGTGAAAAAGTCGGAAGTCATTGTAACTTCTACATCACTGCTTAGAGAGGGTTGGACGCCATGTTTTAGTGCCTGCATAATAGGGGGAGTCCCATGTCTCATACTTAGCTCAATAGGAACAGCAAGAGAAATAGCGGCTCCTGATTTTGCAATACTTTCCCACACTTTATCATTCAATCCAGTACAATGAATTAATATATTATCTTTTCCCAAAAGATTTTCCTTTACTATATTTTCAAAGGCAGGAGCAGATCCTAAATTTCCAACAATATGTGATACAATTGGCACACCAATATCTCTTGCCATACCCCAATGATTCTTAAAATCTCCAGGAAAAAGTTCAGCTCCCATAGCCATAGTAAGAAGCTGGTCTGTCGAAGAAAAGTACATCTTTTGTATATCGTTGAGCTTTCGGGGGAAAGGAGTAGACTCACCAGAACCTGTTGAAAAGGCTACAAGTGCTCGCCTCCCACCATCTTTCAAGCCATGCATCAAGGCTTCAAAATGTTCCATCGAGTGAACTACTTGAGAAGTATCTAAAACAGTTGTAACTCCACAATCAATCTGATTTAATGATGATAGCAGTACAGCAGTATAAATATCCTCAGGACGAAATACAGGTGTCAATTTTTTAATTAAAACATCTAGATATGTAAATGGGTTATCTGGCTTTTTATCATTGACAAGAAGAGCCTCGGCTAAGTATCCTCTAATAGCGGTTTCATACTGATGATGGTGAGTATCAACAAAACCCGGCATTATTATATACTCACTTGCATCAATTACATATGTGTCCTCACCTTGCTCTATATCAGGTTTGATTTCTTTGATAATTTTACCTTCTATTAAAATATCAGCTTTTCTAAAATTTCCAACTTTAACATCCTGGCTATACACTATTCCATTCTTTAGAATGTATTTGGTATTTGCATTTCCAGAGATCTTTATTATCTTTCTTTCTTTTTCTTTTGAATCAGATAAACATCCGGTTAATAATGCAGGAGCTATTAAGGCTCCGAGAGATAATTTTCCTCCTAAATGTAAAAAGTCTTTTCTATCTATTTTTCTTGAATTCATTTCGAAACTATTTTTAAAATTAATGTTGCAAGTATTTTCACCAGAGGGCTGATTTTTCCTGTTAGTTCAAAACTATTAAGTCTTAAAAAAATGCTTTAATTTCATTGAATAAAATTGCCAATATAAAATATTTGCCTCTTTTATGATATGTATTGTGATTTAAGTTTTCGAAGTATTATGTTATTATTTACAAAATTGCAGATTTAGTGTATATTTGCTATCACATTGAAATAAATAAAAATTGTTTTTAAAGCCTTTATTTAATCAAAGTTTTAAATGTGAAATTGTTATCTTATTATTTTTGTTTGTTTAAATTTTTAGACAGTTCTATTGAGGCCATATATTGCTAATTAGTATAGTTTGGCAGCAAAGATATCATTTTAAGGAGAGTTAGTAATTTTTTTTAATTAATACTTTTACCTACCACTATACCTGAACTGTTGATCAACACTCCATCATCAGTCCAGTCTTCCATAACCTTATCGATATCTCCTGAACGCCATGCGTCGAGGTGACAGTTTAAAGCATTAGTTGTTTCTTCTGTTGAGTTTAATTGTTTTTCTATCATCCTTTTTTTGATTTTTAATTTGATATCCCTCCCATATAAAATACTGTATGTCAACCCGAAAATAGGCTATTACTACTTATAAATATATAAGGGCATAAGGAGTTTTGTTTTGATTTTTCCAGAATAAGTATAACAAAAATGTATTAGGAAATGCATTTTTGTTATACGACCATTCTGTAGCCTCCTATTTTGAAGCAATTTTATATGAACCAATAATAAATTTAGGATTGTAATTTACCTGTTTGACAAATGATATCGGGACAAGAATTATTATACAGCAGTATTTCCGCCATCAATAATCAATTCAGTCCCTGTCATAAAGGAAGATTCATCAGAAGCCAGGAAAATAACACCGTAAGCAATTTCCTCTTCTTTTCCTCCTCTGTTTAATGGTGTTCCATCAATAGCCATACGTTTGAAATCTTCGTAGTTGGGCATATTTTTATTCATCTCGGTATCCACAAACCCAGGATGCAGAGAATTGACACGAATATTAAAAGGCGCCAATTCAATAGCGGCTCCTTTTGATAACAGTCTGGCCCCTCCTTTGGAAGCGGTATAAGCCGTACCGCCAGCAGATCCTACAATTCCACCGATCGAAGAAATATTAACAATAGATCCTCCCTTGGCTTTTTTCATCAATGGAACCACTGATTTCATTCCGATGAAATGGCTTGTGAGATTTATATGGAGAACCTTATTAAATTCTTCAACGGTTCTCTCTTCCATAGGAGAACTCAGGTCACCCAAGATAGCAGCATTATTGACTAGAATATCAATTTTTCCAGCGACTCGGATGACTTCTTCTACTACGGAATTCCATTGTTCTTCATTACTTACATCATGTACCTTATAGTAGGCATGACCTCCTGAAGCATTAATTTCATTGGTAACTGTCTTCAGGTTTTCTTCATGGATATCAGTTAGAAAAACCGTAGCCCCTTCCTTTGCAAGCATCTTTGCCTCTACAGCACCCATTCCACTGGCTGCTCCAGTGATAATGGCGACTTTGTCTAATAATCTATTCATCGTATTTAATTTATAAGGATTAAGCAAATCCCCGTTAACAATGATTCAAAATTAGATCAACTGAAAAACAGTACCAATAAGAAATCTTAAGAAATCAATTTTTTAGAAGTTTTTTGATAGCGCTTAATGATTCCGGTGCAATCCCTAAATAGGAAGCAATGTGTTTTTGCTTTATTCGGTTTTCTATATCAGGGAATTGTTTGATTAGTTTTTCATATCGACTGTTTGCAGGAAGCTCCTGAAATTCCTCTATCCTTTTGATATGAGCCAGATAGCTGTTGACGCCAACAATCCGCCAATAACGTTCAAATTTTGGAATATCTATAAACATCTGTTCAAAGTCATCTTGGAGATTGCAAACAATTCTGCATCCTCTATTATCTCAATAAATTTGCGGGATGGTGTTTGTAAATTAAAACTCTCTAAATCATTTGCCCACCATCCTTTAAAGGCAAAAAAAGAAATTACTTCCCTGCCTTCACTATTGATAAGCAGATTGAAAATTGGCTTCGTAATATTCATTATAACCATCCCCTGCAACCAGAATATTGCTATTGCCTTTTTTTGAGCAATAAGTTCTGTTTGTGCCATTAAGTAACGGATATAGTCTACTTGCTGAATTTTTGCTGTTGTTTTCTTTTTTTCATACAAATCATTCAGCGCTTTTAATACGGGCCATGTAAAATCCTTACTATGTAGTTTCTTCAAAGATTTCATTGATGTGTTCTGTTAATTGTCCTCTGTGAAAGATACCTAATGGTGGTACATAGGTCAAGCCATTAGCATCTTTATTGTCGTGCATGATATAGATATATTGTCCTTCGTCATTAATATCACCTGCAGTTTCGATTGACATAGTAACGATTTGGTACTGTTCTTTTTTTGCTAGTTTATGTAATATTTCGTAATTGCTTCCCAAGCCTTCTGCTTCATCAATCGGCATAATTCGTATTCCGGTGTGATCTTCGCCTTCAATGAGCGATAGTCTGGCGAGGCAAAGCAGTGCATTGGCTGTATAGGTTTGCCCATTGCTTCCCGAATTTTTTTACCCATCTTGCCTGATTTCAAAAAGGAGATCAAAATAAGAGCGTGGGTTGAGCAGATCGTTTATGGTGGCTTCTCTTGTTCCGTTTGCTTCGCGGAATACACTAATCATGATGTCGTCAATGTCTTGTTTGTTATTTGTTGCAAACAGGCCTGTCTCCTGCATTTCGTTGGTGAGCCGTTTTCTGAAAACTTTCATCCAATCGTCTGGATATCCAGCAGCTGGTGTATGTTGTAATGTTGCATAATTAGCTCCTGTAATCTTATTTTTTGACAGGTAGTCGCTTATTTTCTGGACCTTGGTCAGAAATCCGTTATAAATTGTAGTTAATTCTTTAAAAGTGTTGTGTAGAATTTCTATTTTTCTGGAACCAATGCGCTGCAAATCGCTCGTGAGTTCGATAAGTCTCTTTTCAATCTGTTCGCCAATAAGTTCTTCTTGTATCTGTTGCGTAGGGAAAACGGTAGGTAACAGTTTGTTGGCCAGTACACCTACTGAATAGTCTTTTAAAATAGTCTTGTCTTCTATTTCTTCTGACGCGGCGGCGTAGGTGGCTTTGAACTTGCTGTAGGCATCCGTGCTCGGTGTTTCTGCTGGCTGCTGTTCTATTTTGATCAAATCCTGCTCGGCAATAAAATCACGTCGGTGCTCTCTTGCAAATTTTATTTTTGCTTCATTGAGTTTTAAAATACTCACATTGTGGTTGTTTTGGTATTGTTCAAATCGTGTTTTAGCTCCTGTGTGTTCCGTATCAATAGCGTTATGCATTTCGTAAAGCGTATTGATGGGCGGATTGGATTTAAACAAGTCATCTTCTATTCTATGAATTTTTAGAAGTGCTATTCTTTCGGCAGTTCGAATATTTTCTAAATCTGTCTCAAAATGGAGAAGCTGGCTTTCTCCTGTCTTTGTCAAATGGTCAAAGTCGATTGAACCATATTGTTTGGTCATATAGCTTTCAATCTGGTCAATTTTTTCCCGATTGTCCTTGTTCAGCTGATGGCTGTGGTTATACTTGGCAAAAGCCTTATCATGGGCGTCATTAAGGTTTTTATATTTTGTTAGATGTTGTTCGGCATCTTGGCTCTCTACCGAGTGTGATCTGGTCAGGAGGTACGCTGAGATGTTGTTTGGGTACATTGGTTATAAATTCGTGGATGCCGTTTAATTCCAGCCAAAATCCATTGTCGTTTGCTTTGAAAGTAAGCGGTTCTTTGAATAGTTTTTCGGGAAAGGGGAGGTAGCGTTCTTTTGGCGAATTGGGTGTTGTTCGCGATAGGTATTGTAAATGGATGAGTAGGCTTTCTTGCTCAGTCGTAAGGGGCAAATCGAGGTGTTCTATTGCCCAATGGGCCAGTGATGCTGGATTGTCCAAATCCGAAAAAACAAGTTGTGTTTCCAGCTTGCTGATGGTTTCTTCAAAATCCTTCAATTTTTGCGATGTCATTTTTCCTGCGGTTGCATAGTCATTGTACCGATCTGATTGTTCAAATTGCTGCTTCAGTTTGTTTTCTATAAGAAATTGTTCAAATGCTTTTAGGTTATCTGTATCTGTTACCTTAGAGCGTTTATCCTTATGCCATTGTCTGATGGCATCTGCATCTTGTCGATCTTCGGTAAACCAGCTGTTTACTTTGTCTATATTGTCTTTGTATTTGGCGCTTTCATCGAGCAGGTTTTTGGCTTTTTGCCATTCTATTTCAAATTTTTCTTTTTCCCGCTCTGAATTTTTGTTATTGTTTTTTAATTTGGAATGGGTTTTATGTTGGTCTTTGACATCAGTTATTTTGACATTGGACAATTTCTTTTTGATCAAAAGCCTTTTAATCTGGTTTGTTTGGTAGTCTTGTGTGGATTGTACAAGTTTTTCAGCAATAAGTTCATTTTCTTGATACCAGAAGCAGATGTTTTCCAGACTGAATTGTTTTTTCAGTTGACTGCAGGTATTGAAATCACGTAATACGTGTTCTATTTTCTGTTCTTTGCTTCTTATGGTGGCTATTTCTTCCAGTAGGTGGTGGTGTTGCTGCTGGTCTACATTAATGTTTTGTACTTCTTCTCGGTATTTGTCAACAAGCTGTTTGTGGTCGCTGTCTCCAAATAGGAATGTTTTGAGAGCGTCTGAATCAGTAAAGAAGCCCTTTTCTCTGGAGAAGGCTCGTATAATTGCCGCATAGCTTTTCAGACTTTGGTGGTTTTGGCTTAGGTCTACGGCGAGTATACCGTTGTTAAAAAGTAGATGGTGGTATTTTTTATTGTTTACTCCTTTCAGGTAGCCTTTTCCCAAAAATCTTTTTTCCAGATTTTCCAGCGTTTCGATTTGTCCATCGAGTAGCAGGTCTTTGTAAAATATTGGCTCATTCATGGGCAGGAGTGTTTCTTCAAAATCGTAGCCAGCCTGTATGATAAAAAATTGCATCTGAGTACTGGTGGTGTCCAGATAGCCACCCAAGGTGATGTACTTACGGTATTGTATTTCGATGTTGATGAAAATATAGCCACGCCCGTATTTGCCACCTCCATTTTTTAGGACAAGACCACTTGTATCTCTATTGCTTACGCCGTCTGTTCCCGATTTAAATACACGGGAGCCCACTAAAAGCATTTGGATAAAGTCGGCAATAAGACTCTTACCACTACCGCTTTCTCCACTAAAATCGGTACGGAAGTCATTGAAACGGTAGTCGCTGTTAAAATGCTGCCTGATGTTGAGGGTTGATAAACTGTAGATCTTGGGTTGAAATTTAGCCATGTTCTTTTCGTTTTATGATTTCATCGATTGTTTCTATCTGCGGGTAATATATTCTCCTTAGTCTTTCGAACGAGGGTTGGTAGGTAAAGTAGTCGCTGTCATTTGTATCTCTGGCAATCCAGCCCAGCTGTTCAAATTCGGCAAAGGCTTTATATACCATATTTTTTAGTTTCTCTTCGTTCAGGTCTAATCCTGCTTTAATTTCAATGGTTGATACGACACGCTGCATCTTGTTGAGGAGTTCATCGTATTCCTGATAGAGCAGGTTGATGAAATCGGATATTTTAGGCAACTCGATATTGCCGTCCAGCTTATAGATTTTGAAAAAGATAAGGCCAATAAGGATGTATTCCGATTTGAGGTACGATCGGTATTGGTTGTCGGTGGGGATTTTACCTCTTGAGCCTTCATGAAAGTCTATATAGAAGTAGGTGGACCATCCTTCACCTTCTTTCTTGAGAAGCATTTCAAAAAAATCGTCATAGTAGGCCTTTAGGCTTCGGTAATGCTTATCCAAAAGCATACATCGAAGCAGGTTTTGGAAAGTCCCGTTGTATGTGCATTCCCGATTTTAGAAGATAATCTAACTTAGCGAATGTGTTTTTAGCTGATTTGTCTTACATAAACGCATAACGTTCGTTTAGGTCTTTTTCAGTATCGTCATATTCCATAGTGAAAGATTTTGATAGTTTGGATCGTAATATTCGTTTTGGTCTACCGTAATTTCATATTGCCAGCTATTGCATTGTTTTACCAGCCTTTGAGCTGTTCTTACAGCTATGTTCAAGTTGTGCTGTTCGTGGTTGAGGATGTTGAAAAAGAAGAGCGAAAAATGGAGTTTTCCTTCTCTGTCTATATGGTTTAGAGCCTCTGTTGCCGAATATCGTATGCTTTTTTATTTCAAGCTTTTCTATGTTTTTGGCCATCATTTCCTTAGTCTGTTCTACATCTCTTGATCTTACAGCAGGGGGTAGAGGCGCTTTTCTGGCAAAGTCTCTTTCAGTCAAGATATAGAAACGTGGCACGGATTCTGGAATCCTGATGCTAAAGGATTCAATTTCTTCGGGAAAAATTAATCTTTTGGGCTGGTTGTTCTCTCGGACATAGGTGGCACTGTCTAGCAGATAATGGAGAAAATCGTCTGTTTTTCTATCGAGTTCCCGTTGGTTAAATTCGAAGATAAATTCCCGTATGCGGGGCTTTATTTTGTCAATACGTGTGCTTACCTGGTCTAAATGATTGCGTACGTTTTCGTTGTATTTTAGTACAAGGTTAATGCTGTCGAGAAGCTCAAAGTTTGCGGCGTCCTTGAGCATGTCCTATACAATGTCATCTATGTCGTAAGTGATCTGAAATCCAGTGGTCAGTTCGTGTACGTGCTTTTTGATGTGGTCTAAACCTGTGCTGATGGTTTCGATTACTTGCAAGATGTTGGCCTGTGGTTGTTTGATCTGAAAACGGAAATCGTCTACTGATTCGCTTACCTGCTGGTCTAGGATTTCAATTTGCTGGGCCAATTCGGTACTTCGGCTGTTGAAATAGTCGCTCATCCAGAACAGCATTTCGGAGGATTTTTTTCAAGACTTATTTTTAGGGTGTCTAGCAGGTTTTTGAATAGGCGTTCTATTTTGGCAGGATGATAGCTTTCAGACAGTCGTGTAAAGACTTTCCGGCAAAATTCTTCTCCATAGTTTTTAAAGCCATATACTTTTCTTTTCCTATCACGCCACAGAAGAAATTCTTGCAAGCGTAGGATGATGTTGTTGTTTCGATTGCCTTCGTCTCTTATGTTGGTTCCTCGCAGGTCGCTAAGTACTTTATTGATGATTTGTATGATTTGGTCTTCCATAAATTCCTGCTTTTGGTATTTTTGATATAATGCAAGAAGTATCAGCCCATCCTCCCGATTTGGTATTAGCTGATAATAGCGCGGTTTTGCTTCGGAATAGAGATCGATTTCTTTCATGGTGAAGATATATTAAGATCTTTTATTGTAGCAATTATCCTGTTGCTAGTTCCTTTAAATTAATACGTTGTTCTGATAGATTGTAATTTTTGAATTTATACCTCATAAATGCTGACATCATGTCTTCGTGAGTAGACATAATAACTTGATTATCATAGAATTCATTTCTTAGTAAATCAATAAACCCATAAAGATTTAATTCATCCATGGTTTGAACAGGATCGTCTATCAAAATTAATTTATTTTGAGAATACTTTTTGTGAAGTGCTAGAGTGAAAGAAATAATTAATGCTGACAATTGTCCAGAGCTCATAGTAAAGACAGCATCATAGGTCTTTTTTGATCCAGTTTGGAAACGTATCCCTTCTTTTTCGGAAAAGATAAATAGACCTATTCCACCTTGAAAAGATTGCATAATCCTGCCTGAATAGATATGGAATACTGTTTCTATGTCTTTTATTATTTTTTTCTGATAAGATTTTAAGGATGAGTTATATGTTCCTTTTAATTTATTCAATTTTTGAGAAACTTCTCTTGCTGTGTCTCTCTTTTTTGTCACTTCTAATAATTGTGCCGACTTACTCTGTAAAATTTGATTTTGACTTAATGATAATTTGTGAGATAAGTATTTTTTCTTCACTTCAATTTGTTCAACAGTCACAGAATCAAATTGACTATCTTCATTGTTGAAATATTCTCGAAAATATTCTAAAAAATACGTTTCTACTAATTCTGCATTACTTGTGTCTTTTAGAATGGAGATTTCGCTTTTGAATAGTTCTAATTTGTCAGATACATCTAGTATCTGTTCGCTACTTAGATATTTTGAATAATCAATTTCAAGAATAGTAAGAACTTTTATCAAATCCTTAAAATAATTGTCTTCCAAATTAAGTAACTGTGTAGCAAATTTTTCATTATAATTAATAGAAATAATATGAGTATTTATCAGTTCTATTATTTGTTTAATTGTTTCATATTTAAATTTTGTGAATGTTTCCTGAAGACGATTGCTTTTATCAGAGTTGATCTCCTTTATTTGTTCAGATTTATTTTCGATTTGAAGAAGGAATGCTTCAATGTTTTTCCAGTCATATCCACATAAAATACATTCGCCACTAGAAACTCCAGCTTCTCTTAGTTCTGTAAGTTCCTCAATTAAGTCATTTCTAGATTTAAAAATGTCTGAATAAATTTTATCTAGTCCAGAGAGTTCTTTATGACTAGATATTAGTGCCTGCTGAGTTGAAGAAAAAGTAGTTTTTAAATCACTTGGAATGAAATCATACAAATTCAAGTCTATTGATTCTTCCACTGCATTATGATTAAGAGATTCCAGTTTCTGAATGGTGTTTTGCATACCTGTCACTTTAGCTTTTATCTCTCTAATCTCATCTTTTTCAGATAAAAAATTATGAAATTTGAAAAAGCTATTTACAAGATTTTCATTTACCAAAAGATAGTCAACAGCTCTATTTTTTCGATACTGATTGAATAGGATTTTTCGTTCGATAAATACCTTTAAACGGTCAAGAACTCCGTCAGTGCCTATAATCTCTGAATAGTCGAATGTTGATGAATCGATTTCCTCCTGATCCCAAAATAAATCTTTTTTGTCTAATAATTTAACAAAAGAAATAGGAGTTTCATCTGCAATGATATTGACTTTTATTTGATTCACTTCCTGCTCAAGGATTCCAAATCTTTCATTTTCATGTGCGAAAATTGCGTCAAATCTCCTTTTTAGGTTATCAATTCGTTTGATTTTTTGTTCAAATTCATTTAAATCAAATAAGTGACCAATATGGCTCTTTCTTTTTTTATCATCATGTTTAAGCAAGAATAAAGATTCTTCTTGTTCTACATAGTTTAAAAACTGGAAATTAGATTTGTAATTTTTGCCTAATAGATTTGTTAAAAATAAGTTTTCATCATCTACAGAAGTCCTATTCTCAGATAAAAAATCATCTTTTGTAAACAACTTATAAACAGAAAAATCTATGTAGGGCTCTATATTTGCTACATCTGCAAACCGCTCCAATATGTAGGTTTGGTCATTTTTAATTAGCTCAATTGTGATCAAAATGTCTTTGCCTATCCCATTTGAATGTTGAAATGGATTTTCAGAAAAAACTTGTCTTCCGTCAATCAGTTTGGACTTAAGGTCTTCATATCTTCTTATTCTTCCAGTAAAAACTACTTCTATTGCATCATAAATAGTTGTTTTTCCGAAACCGTTTGGTCCATCAAACACAATAATATCAGAAGAATTAAAATTTATTGTTGTATTTTCGAATACCTTAAAATTCTGGATGCTAATTTTGCTGATCTTCATTTGGTAATATTGCTTTTAATTTTTCAAGAATAATTTCATTGGTCATTGCACTAAAATCTTCATCATTGAGCATAAAAAAATCTTGCTCTAAAATTTCATTAAGTGGATTGTTTCCAATAGATCTTTTATTTATTTCTTCAAGGGATTTAAGATTATTTGTTTGAGTGATTCCTATTTTAATAAAAGGTATTTTAATAGCTATTCGATAAATCAATGACTCAAACGAGTTAGCATCAAAATTCTTTTTGTGCTGTTCAAATATTTCGTCTTTCAAAATAAGTGCTTCAATGGCAGTAAGTGCATTTGAATCACCGATGGCAAAATTTAGATTTTTTAACTCTTCATCAGTGTAGTACAAGATATTTTTCTTGAAGTGGTATGGATTCTCTTCAATTTGTAGCAGGTTGTCAAATTTAACATCTTCTAATTTTGGAACCCTATTCAATATTAACAGGTTAGCATTTTTGTCAAAAGCCGATTCTTGTACGAGTTCTTTCGTTTTTACAAATAGCTCTATTTGGTCGTTTAATACATTATTGATGTTATCGCCATCGTACTGGACAATAACCCAATAGTTTTTTCGCTCTTTCAAAACATAGGTTTTGAAATTTGTATTAGGTTTTTCTTCGAGCTCTGCAGCTTGAAATATGCTATTTATTAGATCAATCATTTAATTTGTTTTTTGCTGTTTCTAAATCAATTAAGCTGACTTTTTTCCATTGAGTGATTTTTATTTCACTTTCAGCTTCGCCAGTATCAACATGGTTGACATGACTGATGTTGTTTGCATAAGCTTCTATGTTGTCAACGTTGCATTCTGAAGTGATTAAGTAATCAGAATTAAAAGGAACGTCTACCATTTTGTTTAGAGCAGTTTTAATTATCCGCTCACTTACTTTTTTCTTACTTGATTCGGAATTGGAATAGTTTATTGAAGTTGGGAAATATTGTTTGCTTTCAGAACAAAACCAACCAATTCCATCAACTCCATTTGACTCTTTAATGGTCAATAGTATTTGATAGAAAGAATCTTTCATTTCATCTTCATTGAGGCTTAAGTCCGTATATTGCTGTAAGTTCTCATAGGAAACACTCTTATGAGGTCTTATATTTTGTAGAAATTCTTTGAAGGCGATAGTGTCGTAAGAATTGAAAAGTATCGAATATTTATCCATCTTGGTTTTTAATTCGGGACTTAATTGATCATCTTCACAATCTAAGCAGAACTCCTGATAATACCGATTAAGATTATTTCTAATCTTGCCTTCAAAATAAACTTCATCTTGAACAAGTGAAGCTATATCGGTTCTTATAGCATCTAAAAAATTTTGTAGAGGAATAGGATTGTCATACGCAGCATTTCTTATGGCGGTTCCACCATGATTTAGTGCGTGAATGTATATTACCTTATCAGATATTGTTTTTTCTAATATTTCGCTTAATAATTGAACTGTATCTGGATTATTATGGCCCACAATATTATACTTTTGAAGTGCTAAGACTATTTGCTCTTTAATTTTTATATCAATATCATTTAAAGAACATGATTCGGCATTATTTTCATATTCATAAATTTTCATGTTAGGATGCAAAACTTCGATTTGTACTTTAGCTTTTTCATTTTGAGTTGCAAGATGAAAAAAAGCTTCAACAGTTTGTAATCCGATAGCTGTCCATTTATTTTCTAATTGTGTAAAATCATCCCTATAAGTTGTATACGCGTTGCTTTTAACAGCCTTAACTTGATGCATAGAAATAGGGGCATGTCCTCCATTAGCAATCAACTTTAGTATGGTAAAATCTTCTATGGAATCTATTTGGAGTACCAACTCATTTATTTCATTTTCTGTTTTGGTATTAAGTTGCTTTAATACATGATAGAGTGCGACTCTACCTTGATAAATGAATCCGCTCCATGTTGGTATTGCGGTATGTGGTAAAGGTTGATTAGGCATTATTAGTTTTTGGTTTCTATAGTTGTTAGATTTTAGGATGATCTAAGAAAATTTAAACTCTTGGCAGTGAAAGTAAATTTCATGTTTTTTAGAATATACTTCTTAGTCAACAAATAAAGTTTGTTGATAATGATAGAAATTATTTAATCTCAGAGTTGAATGTTTTATACAATTGAAATTTCATTTTATTAGTTTTAAACAAGTTAATAAATAAGTCAACAGCGTAAAAATTTTTTCTAGCAATAATATTTATTTTTTTTTCAAGTTAAACTACGGGAAACCGTAATGGATTTATATTTATTTTTTGTTAGGATACTTATGTTGTGATATGGCATTTTCCTTCGAACACTCAAAAGAAGAGGGATATTCGGATAGGCTTAGAGAAATTTCTTTTCATTGTTACCTTTAATGTTTTTGTTTCTAACTTTAATCTGATCAATAATGAATTAAAATGAAAAAAGCCTATTTATACGTCCGTGTAAGTACATACGAAAAAAAAAGGAAAGGTTACTTCTTACCAGAGCAAGAGGATAGATTTCTAAAGTATTGTAAATACAACAATACCGAAGTCAAAGGAATTTACAAGGAAGATTATTCTGGCTAAAAATGGGGTTCAGGTAAATGATATGGAAGCTAAAATTATATTGGAATTGCTATATTTAGTATCAAAAAATTACAATTGGTACTTTTTATCGCATGACAGGCGTATCTTCGATCGTTTTGAATTAAAAGCGCATACACTATTGAGATTCTTTAAATGTAGATAATCTTAAGATTTCTTAATTTTTTTTTAGCTACAACGATTTAATTTTGTTTACAAATTTGATAAAATAGTGAAATTGAAAAGATCATTAAATAAAGCTACCATTATTACTTTGCAGCTAGCGAGCAGGAACTACTTACAGATATCAATTAGAAAAGCTGCCGGCTATAACAAATGAAATTTAATTCTCTGGAAGTAATTCATATATATGATACATAATGTGAGTGATGAAAACAATGGAACTTGGTTTATTTAAAGATATGATTTAAATAATTTTAAAAATATATGTTTGCATTTTTTTCTTTTACCTCAACCATATGTCAATAAATAAATGTTAAACCTTTAAATGAAATAATTCTTTAAAATGTTATATATGACTAAAAAAGTAATATTTTTTACAATAACACTTATTGTATATTCTTGTTCTCAAAGTGAGGATCAAAATAAATGTAGTAATAGAAATCCTGAATTTGAATCAGTAATCAAAGAATTAAGAAAAACTTTTAATGATGCATCCGATTTAAAAAAATGGCCTAAAAATTATTGTGATGCAATTTATAAAGAAATTTACAATAAGGCCAATAAAGCACTTTCTTTATTAAAAAAAGATGAATGTAATGCTGACTATATTGAAAATTTAACCCAGCTTAGTAATCAAGCGAAAGCAATGTTGGTTCAGTGCCCAAATTTTGAAAATAATAGTTTTCCACAATTATCAAATAAATATCTTAGAGCAGATATGTCTTTGTGGGGTGCTCAATTAGATATGCTTCAGTCATATTCTTATGGTTCAAATAAGATTATCCAGCTACTGCCTGTAAAGGATACAAAAGTATTTCAGCCTTTTGATGTAATTAAAGATTGTAGCAGGTTTTATTGTACAGAGATGGTAGTATTGCCGACAGGAAGTTTTTTAATTGGAGGTAGCCAGGAAGAACATCAGGCACTTAATGTAGATCCTTATCGTGTTGCTTGGGAAAGTCCTAGACATCAAGTGAAAATTGGCAAGTCTTTCGCAATATCAAAAACTGAAGTGACTGTAGATCAATATGCTGAATTTGTACGAGATACTAATCGTAAAGAAGCTAAAGGAGCGCTAGGATTTACTGGCCAACCTCAGATTAATGATCCTGAATTTCCTATGTACAGAGAAAATTTATCTTGGCGAAATCCTGGTTTTCCGCAAAAGGGAGATTTTCCCGTTACTTGCGTAACACGTAAGGATGCTGAAGATTATGCAGCTTGGCTTTCATCAAAAACTGGAGCTAGATACAGATTACCAACTGAAGCAGAATGGGAGTATGCAGCAAAAGCAGGAACCAATAGTGCTTTCTTTTGGGGGGATAATTTAACTGATGCCTGTAGTTATGCAGCAGTTTATGATGAATCAACCGATGCAGTAACAGGTTATCAATTTATTAAAGTAAATTGTAATGATGGAGCTCCTTATACTACAAGCGTAGGTAGTTATAAACCCAATAATTGGGGATTATATGATGTTACAGGGAACGCAAGAGAATTTGTTGCTGATGCTTGGGAAGATTCCTATAATACAGGTCCATATAATGAACTGCCTCGTACATCGGGAATCTCTCAATTCCCCGTATTGCGGGGTGGAGCATGGGCATATATGCCTCAAAATATTCGTACATCTTACAGATCAGCGTATTATTCATGGCTTATCCGGTCCAATATGTGGGGATTTAGGTTAGTTAGAGAAATTAACAAATGACGATTTATATTATAAATTATATTGAAATAGCAGACAATTCTTAGCATAGACTGAAGCCAAATATTGATAAGGATTTATTATATAATTAGTTGTTTAATAGTTTTTTAAAGAACATTAAAAAGCATACATCAGTACTAGTAACTTTTAATCGTTCTGAATCATGGTTTATAATACTGCTCGGTTGAGTATTAACAGATCATAAGACAATATCAAGAGATGTAACACATTTTCTAACAAAACTACAGCAAATCTGAATTGATATAAGCAAAATTGGATACTATTTTATTTCGTCTCGGATTTCGTACACGCTGATATTATACATGAAAGATATTGTGCTAAATATGCATAATACTTAATTTGCTTATCAAATATACGAATCAAAAAATGAATCGATATTTTCTTAGCTTTCTACTTTATTTGGCTCCAAAAGGTTTTCTTAGAAGTTTTTAGGTAGAAAGTAAAAATATTAGTGCAGCTATATGATGTAACTATAATAAATACTGTTTTTGAATACAAAACTGTATTTAAGTCACATGAGATATTTATGTGATATTTGTGAATATATGAATGCTAATGAATTTAAGTAAATTTGAAATGACTTTACAGGTTAAAGTAAAGAGTATTCTTTGAAAGGTTAATAGCTATTAGAATGCATAAGGAAATAGTGATAAATATTTATCTTGTTATTAAAACTTTGGTAAATAAGATGATTATTGCTTTAACACCAAAGAAGATAGTTGGTATTTGACCCAAAAATGATCAGTGTGTTATAATCGCTGTTATATTTACTTCGCCTTATTATAGAATCAAGAATAATAATTTGTATAATAATAAATTGTTATGAGTAAGATGGTGATATCATCTAAAAAATTAAACAGTTTTTTTGAGTTTTCATTAAATTGAGTTTTTTTCATTCTAGTGTTTAAGTACCTCTTTATGGGGTACTTTTTTATTGTAATCTCTTTTAAGATATAATTAAATATTGGGTTTCTTTAGTTGTGTTTTAAGAGGCAAAGAAAAATATTTTACTATGCTTGTAATGAACGATATGTAGCTCATATAATTGGATTTATTTTGCTTGATATGATATTTATGTGTGATACAAAAGTTGTTTTTCATTCTAGTTTTATATTCAATAATAGATGATTTTTTAGAGTAGTGTTATGTTTTGAGTTTAAGTGGGCAATAATGAAATTATTGTAATCTATAATGTAAGATTTATTTTAATTAATAATAGCTGATTGTTTAAAAAAATTATGAATATGTATTTAGTTGTTTCTGTTACATCTTTTAGTGATTTTTTAATCTTACTACTATTGACTAATACTTTAAATGTAGTTTCAATTTTTTAAAGAGTTATAATGAAAACTAAAATTTAAAAAATTGTTTTTAAAGGGTTTCCTTTTATTAATTAATTTTTTAGCAATTTGTGTGTGTATTTGTATTATATTTTTAGGGGATTGTTATGAAAATTAGATAACTAGACTGCTTAATCTCTTAGTTTATTACTAAGTTATCAACTGATACTTAAAAAGAACCAATAACCGTATTCAATAATACCAAAAGCTCATTTGTAAAAGACCTAACAGATACATTTTATAATTATTGTGGTATTGGTGAACAAAACGTTTTCTTCAAAATTACTAGCTCACAGTTTATTATTACTGAATCTTAAAATTATCATATAACTTAATGGTCAAGCCACACTTGTATTTTTCTTAGATTCCTTTGAATAAGGTGTGAAATCTATCCTGCATCCAAAGTAATTTGATCTCCTGGACAAATTATCGCTACTGAAGGGTAGAAGTAATAGCATATCCTGCAATGGTAATAGTTGCTGGGCCCAGACATTGATTTCCCAGTATGGAAACTTGAACATCATAAACTCCCGGCTAAATTGCTACATACTGATCACTAGTAGCCTTGGGTATAATGATTCCACCTTTATACCATTGGAAAGTCATACCAGGAGCTGTCATCTGCGCTTTTAAAATCTGTTTGTTGTGGATTGTTACATATATCAATTATTTTAGGTAAAATAGTTAGCAATATAGACCCCGATGTTAAAGGATCCGCCCTGCAGAAAAACTGCTGAATCCAGCCTACCATCTTTGTAATCTGACAAAACCAATTTAAATGATATGCAACACCTGGTGTTACATTGGCTATTGCCATTAAGGGAATGGTTCTTCCGTTGTAATTTGTTACAGTCGGAGAACTAGTATTATATCCTTCAAAATATCTTGGATTGATCACTCCGCAAAGTAATGGGGGTATCATCATTCCGGGTTGCTGGTCTTAATTTACTTACACTTACCGGGCCTACACCCAGGAAGAATTGCAACATTAACATAGGGTCCTCCGGCAACCGGTTTTATCAACAAAGCAAATGTATCTGTAAAATCACATGGATAGCTAAGTGCGTATTTCTTCAGAAGCCAATAAATAATTGAACTTAACCCACTTAGAGAGTCGTAAAAAGTCAAATTGTCAATCACAAAAGAAGATGCGAAACTACAGTACTAGATGCAAAAAATACAAAAGTATTTGCTAAATTTTAGTTATATAAATTAAAACTCTAACTGGCTTACCGTTTTCGAATATTAATATTTAGAATAAAATAATTTGAAGGAATCTACAGATTAGTATTGTTACCAACTGATACAGAACCGGAATTAGACGAACTTATAAACCCTATTTATTGTAAATCAACATAATATTTTACATGCCTCAAATTGATTCTGATGCCTGGCACACGTATTTTTCTATAGAAAGTAATTAGAGATTAGATTATTCGTTATCGGGATTTACTTTATTCAAAAAAATAACTCCTATCCCTGAAATCACAGATAATGTGCTTGCCAGGATCAAACTTCTATAATGTAGTGGAGAAGGTTAAAAAAGAAAAGCCTTAGAATATAGATCCTAAGACTCCTCCGATCGAATTATTACATTGTATTATTTTGATACAATAATTTTCTGACTGAAATTAATTGCTTTATTTGTAATCTTAACCATATAGGACCCATTGATTAATTTGGAAACATTAACCTTCTGTTGCTGGTTAAGGTTAATATATTCTGTATTAACTAATTTTCCGGTAAGATCATAAATCGCTACCGTCGTAATTCCAGATAGGTCTGTGTTTGAAGGTACTTTTATGCTAAATTCATCTTTGACAGGATTTGGATAGATCGAGATTCCACTGTTGTTAGCAGTAATCGTTTCTTTTGTATCTAGCGTGTTACATTCAGTTGGAATGGTAAAATCTTCAACCTGATCATTAAGCTCAGCTGCAGGATTATTGAAACCCATATAGAGGCCATTCAATCCACCAGGACTTGCATTGACTCCCAATCCTCTTTTTGCAAACGTTTTCCAGATCATACATTTATCAACTCCTCCTGTTGTTGCCTGGTCAGCAGCCAATATAGCATCTCTTCCCTGTATAAAACTTGGGTTACATGGCTGTAGTTTAAGAGCGTCCATAACCAATTGTAATACTTTTGCACTTCCACTATTAGGATCAGCCAATACATTACTGTTATAACCATATTTCTCCACATACTTCCAATTTAGATCCCATAACATTGTAGCCCAAATGAAACCGATACTGTGAACATCTGGTCTTGTAACCGGATAGACACCGCCCAGTACATCATTAACCTTCATCCCGTTAGTCTTGGCATAAGTAAAATTATTAATGCTAAAATCAGGTGAATATTTTGCAGGTCGTATACCAGCTCCATTGATTTGCTCTCCTTTCGTAAAAGTACCCATTCCTCTTGGTATAGAGGCATTATCTCCAGGCCTGTTGGTTACCATTAAAGCAAAAAAATCAGACCACCCTTCTCCCATCTGCTCATTATCATCGATCCATGATAAACAGCTGCTTCCAGTACCAGTCAATCGATTAGAGATACCATGTCCATATTCATGAGCAACTACACCATTATCAAGACTTCCGTCTTTATAAATATAATTCTGCTTATCATATTTCAGCGTTGCATTTACTGTAGTCCCAGCTGTTAATTGATTAACCAAAAATTCGCCTTCTGATTTTCCAATCATAATAGTAGGTATTGTAATTGAAGCATCAGATCCTCCTAAACCGACTGGTGTATCACTGTTTGGATGGTATTGAATAACACCAATAGCTCCGGCTGTCTGAAGATTTTTTGTTTTAAGTGCAAACGCACAACCTCCTGCAGTAGTTACGGCAATTTTCCCAGCCAGGGTTCCTGCCGAAATAGCATTACACGCATTTGCTGGAATTGGCAAAGCCAGATCACCCGTTACCGGAGGATTCCCCTCAAGTGCTGGTCCAAAAGCAGCGGTAGTACTTTTCGGTATTCTTGTTGTGTAGTTTCCCGGTGCATTATAAAAAAGATTCTGCATGTCTTTTGGTTCAAAAAGATACATCTGCATTCTACCACTTGTTCCTTCTACTGCCGGGTTAAAATTTGCATTATTATAAGCTCCTCCATCTCTAGCTTCAGCAAAAACCGGATCATTTCCAGTACCTCCATTAGTAAAATTATTCATCTGAAAATTTCGGGCAGATTCTGTAAAGCCAAACTTATAAAACACATCATGCATTTTATTGGTTGTATAAAACAGATTGGTTACTGCTGCAGAGGTATAATTTTGTGGAGGCAAAGTAATATCCATCGGGAAATCAAATACTCTTGATGCACCTCCATCCGGAGAAAACTGAGGAGTGTTTGTATTATTCTCGTCCGTATATGTATAGGTGTTATTTCCTCTTGTTATGGTGTAATGATTCGTTCCATCAGAATGCCATCCCTCTGGAGAGGCTGTTAGATCCCAGGGATTAGACACCAGAGTTCTGTTTCCAAATGTAGGTCCTTCAACAGGAAATGCAAGCACCTTATAAGAGGCATCATCTGGCACAAAAATAAAATTAGCAGCTGTCTTTTTCAGATTTGCCGGAAGCGAATAAGATTGCGCTGTTTCATTTGTTTGAGATATCTCTAAAGGTAAATGCTCATAAGCATCAGAATGAAAATCACACGAAACAGTTGTATTTTCCTTATACAAAATAGAACCATCTTCAGTACTTATAATCACATTCCACACATTACTTGTTCCTTTTTCTTCAATAAAGAACTGGTATCCTAATTGTAAAATACCTGCTTTTAAGTAGTAAACGGTTGTTGCTTTAATAGGATTTTGTAATGCCTTACTATCCTTAGAAGCGTTCTTATTAACTTTTTTTACTACCTCATCGATCATGAGATCTTTATTGGCATTTTCTTTACCCTTAATACTGGTAGGATAATCTTTGATGAAGGTGTCTGCAAAGCTTAAAACTTCATTTCCACGAACTAAAACATTTGCTGAACTACCGAAAACAGGAATTCCATTAAGAGTCTGTTGTATCCCTACCACATCACCTTTCAAACTTTTAGATGGATCAACATTGATAATCTGAAAAGCTTTCAGTTCCGAGCTCACTTTCTGTAAAGGTCCTTTTGCAGAATTCATATACCCTCCTATAATCCGCTCATATTCTTGGGCAGAAAGAGAACCAAAACAGGCGAGAGAGGATAAAAATAAAAATTTAATAGTAAATTTAATTCTAATCATAATACATCTTTTTTAGTATGCTTGCAATTTATGTATTTTTTTACGAATTAAACATTGAAATGATTAAAAAAATAAATAATTGATAATTTAAATGTTAGTCAAAAAACACTATGAAATTTTAATTTAAAATTATGATTTTATAGTATTTTATTATATAAAGTTTATTATCTGTAAAATAAATCAGATTGCACTTTTTTAAAAAAAGACACCAAAGTCTCCATTTAAGGAATTATACATCATCCTAAAGCCTTCAATTGGACTCCATTGTTCATCCAAAAAGTTATTATCTAAGGAATAGTTCTTGAGAACTTCTTTTTAAGTATTTATTCTCTAGTATATTTAGAGATTTCACAAAGCTAAAAATTATAATGTATAATACAATCTAATATTTCATAATACATGATAATATTATTTTCCGGAATTAATCTCCAAATAATTCATGTAATTTTTGAAGTATTTTTTTATCTGGAAGTTGAGTTTTATATTCTGAAACCATCGTTGGTGAAAGGCTTCTACTTAAAGCATATTCAACAACCTCATTATTTTTATCTTTACACAACAAAATTCCTATATTTGGATTCTCATGTCCTTTTTTCACATCTCGATCAAATGCTTAACATAAAAATTAAGCTGCCCTAAATGTTTCGGTTTAAATTTATCTGCTTTAAGTTCAAAAGCTACTAAGCACTGTAGTCCTCGATGATGCAAAAGCAGATCGATATAAAAGTCCGAAGAACTGACTTGTACCTTATACTCTTCTCCCACAAAAAGAAAATCCTTGCCTATTTAAAGAATAAAATCTTTCATTTGATTTATCAGACCTTTTTTCAAAACATTCTCAGGGTGGTATTAGATTGATTATATATGAAAAAGTGAAAACAGTTTAAAAGTATGGGAGATCTCCTGTATATTATGGGGATAATTTTGTACATATCTTACATTTTCCAATTTTAGAATAGACCGAGTTGCTATTGGATAATATTTCTTTAATGTATTGCAAAATTTACTTTCCCAAATAAGAATTTAAGAAAATAAATATTCAAAATTTTCCCATAAATCTTAATGAGATATCGAACTTTTAATAAATAATGGTTTAAAGCCTAGTAGCGCTTTTGAGACAGTTTAATCGTAATTAGCTCAAAATTCTTGTTGAAAATCGAGCTAAAAATAATCAATATTTAACTATTTGATAATAGATTTTTATATGCATAAAAAAAGAGACAACCACTTGATAGTTGTCTCATTACTTACTATAACCGAAGAGATATCGAAACATTTGGTGTAAGATTGGGAAAGAATTTTAGAAATTAATAATCCTGCCATGTGACCATGAAGAGGGTATTTTCAAACATTTTTATCGATGATTTAATTCGCTTGATCCACATTAAGTAAGAGTTATTTTTCTTGTAGATTAAATTGTTTTCAACCTATTTTTATATATTTAAAATTGGAATGATTTGTCTATCGTTTACTTTGACTAGCTTTTATTATTGGAAGCAGATATTTACTAAGATGTGATAAGAAAAATTCCACCTTCTGAATTTATTATGCAATTAAGAAATCATGATCAATCACACCAATCGTAAAATATTTATTAACAACCTTTTATTTGATATTAAAAATGCATTACAATGATCAGTATAGCTGTTAGTATTCGCGAATAATGACAGTCCTTTCCTTTCTAAAACATAAAATTTGGATTAAATTTGTGTCAATAAGTTTAAAATGTAATCCATATTTTGTGATTTAGATTATGATTAACATTTAATACTTTTTCCATAGTTACTTTTTTTGTAAATCATTTTTAAGTTTACATCAGACATCCATTATGTAATGCTAATGGCTGTCTTAAAAAACTCCTCTCAGTAATTAATATGGCTTTTCATATTAAATGAAGTGTTGAAAAGTTTAAATATATTTTGTGGTTTTTTATATCAATGTTTGGTGATGTAATGTGTAGGAGATATCCTAATCTGAGACCTCTTAAAAGAGGTCTCATTCTTTACGAAATTTATAATAAGATAAAGTGTAAACTCAATAAGTATTGTAAATGAAATTTTCATTAGAAGTATATTTTCTCCCAATAAGCTGTAATAATTAAAATGAACATAAATTATTAAATATATAACTAATGCGAATAGATTTAAAAAATATCAAAGTGGGTTACTTAATTTCTGAAAGAATAAAAGAGTGCGATATTGATATTACACGTATTTGTGATTTTTTTAGTTGTGAGGAACCTGAAATCGAAAAAATGTGCCAAATGGATAGCTTAGAAAGCGATACCCTTCTTAAATGGTGTAAATTACTAAAATATGACTTTTTTAGACTGTATACACAACATCTCATTCTGTATTCTCCACCTGCCTCCAGAGATAAACACATTAATACTAAATCCGACATATTACCGACATTTAGAAAAAACGTCTATACCAAGGAGCTAATATCATTTGTTATGGAACAATTAAACAATGGAGTGATGGATACAGAGCAAATTATTGAAGAATATAGGATTCCTAAAACTACCTTGTTTAAGTGGTTAAGTAAATATAAAAATTTTTGAGTAAGCTTCATCCATTCATTATATTATTAAGAAAACATTGAATATGGAAAAACAACAATCGCCAAATTATATCAGAATTTATAGGGATATTATACAAACTAAATATCCTGAGAAAGAGGAGAAGTGCTCTTTTTTCTTGAAAAAAGCTAAATTAACATCAAGGGAAGTTCTTCAGCTAAATAAAATTATATTTGAAAAGGAAAGCTTCTCAGAAATTAAATTAAGTAATAGTAGATTTAGGTCTTATGATCAAGAAACAATTTGGTATATTTTGGATCATCAAAAAAAATATAGACTTAACAACTATCAGTTAGCTGAACATTTTAAAGTAAGTAGAAACACCATCACCAGTTGGAAGAAAAAATTTTTTGTTAAATAGTATTCATTGATACTATTATAATTTATTATTTACCTTCTTCAAAGATTAATTTTTCTAAACTTTTATACTTAATTGATTTTATTATCATATTCTCATCCAGAAGTTGTTTGATTGTACATGTTTATCAACTATGGAAGCGTTTAAATTATAGTTCAATAGAATTGATGCTTAAAAAATGATCCGAGCTGATATCCATCAGTCCGGATTCATTCTAAACAAGTACTTTATCAATTTAAAACGTAATTTTTCAACTATACTACTCTTCAAAATTAGGTTTTAAGTCGTCGCTGATTCGATTTATTATGTACTAAATCCCACAGTAAAAAAGTGGTGTGATGATTTATATTGCGTTAATAAGAACTGATCCAGCGGATTATAGAGCTATTATGACATCCCAATTCTTCATTCCCAAACCATGTTCATAGATATATTTAATTCCTTAGCTATTCCAATTGCGTATTCAGGATCAGCTTTATGACAATTTCTGATATGACGTATTTGAATAAACTGTTGTGCGTCTTTGATCGCTTCAGCGGTATTTTTAAATAAAAGTGATTTTTGCTCTAAAGACATTAATCTGAAGAGATTACCTGGTTGGGTGAAATAATCATCATCTTCACGATGGTCCCAATGTGTTGCATCGCCAATAATTTTTAAAGGAGGTTCACTATGATCTGGTTGTTGCTGCCATTGCTTATAGCTGTTTGGTTCATAGGAGGTGGTTGCACCATAATTCCCATCTATGCGCATTGCTCCGTCTCTGTGAAAAGAATGGTATGGGCATTTGGGAGCATTAACAGGAATTTGATGATGATTTACCCCTAAACGGTATCGTTGAGTATCACCATAAGAGAATAGTCGTCCTTGTAGCATTTTATCGGGTGAAAAGCCGATACCAGGAACAACAGAAGCTGGATTAAAAGCTGCCTGCTCGACATCACTAAAATAGTTCTCAGGGTTTTTATTAAGAATAAGTTCACCAACTTGAATTAACGGATAGTCTTTATGAGGCCAAACCTTGGTCAAATCAAATGGATTAATATGGTAATTATAAGCAGCTTCTTCTTCCATAATTTGTACAAACATAGTCCATTTAGGGTAATTCTTAGCCTCAATATTTTCAAATAGGTCGCGATGATGGCTTTCTCTATCTGAGGCAATAATTTGATTGGCTTCTTCATTTGTGAGGTTTTGAATACCTTGTTGTGTTTTCAAATGGAACTTCACCCAATACCTCTTTTGGTCATCACTTATAAAACTAAATGTATGGCTACCAAATCCATCCATGTGACGATATGATTTAGGAATACCACGATCACTCATTGTAATGGTAACCTGATGTAATGCTTCAGGGAGCAATGTCCAAAAATCCCAATTGTTGTCCGGGCTTCTCATATTGGTGCGAGGATCTCTTTTTACCGCATGATTTAAGTCAGGAAATTTTAATGGATCGCGTAAGAAGAAGACTGGTGTATTATTACCTACCAAATCCCATATTCCTTCTTCAGTATAAAACTTAATAGCAAAACCCCTAATATCCCGCTCCGCGTCAGCAGCTCCGCGTTCTCCAGCTACAGTGGAGAAACGGACAAACAATGGAGTTTCCTTTCCGACTTGGGAGAATAAGTTTGCTTTTGTGTACTGTGTAATATCGTGTGTAACTTTAAATACACCAAACGCTCCAGAACCTTTGGCGTGCATTCTTCGTTCTGGAATTACCTCTCTATCAAAATGCGCCATTTTCTCTAAAAACCAAATATCTTGTAGTAATGCCGGACCCTGTTTTCCTGCGGTCAATATATTTTGATTATCCGATATGGGTGCGCCTGTTCTGTTTGTTAATTTTAAATCTTTCATTTTTTATTTAAAATGTTTGATACAAAAGTATTTTATTTTTGGATTGGTTTACTATGGCAGTTTTTGTAAATTCTGATAGTCCAGATTGTAAACTATGATGATAACACACAATAATTTTTTATAACCAAAGTAACTTTCAAAGGATGTAAAACTCCAAAGAGAAAAGCGGATTATATATTGTGTAATAAAGGTGGTTATATTTCTTCTTCTTATTGGTATGGTGAAGATAAAATTGGAAAGTATGTTATCCGTGAATTGCATCATTGAATCTCTTTAAAGTCTATTGAGTCAAAATATTTTCATCAAAAATTTGGTTTGATAATGTTACAGGTAAGGAAATAAAGAAATTGGGAGGTTACTTATATAACAAAGTATTTCCCGAGCTAAGGAAATAATTATGTTAAATAACGGATACACCTACATAATTGACGGATAGACCTACATCCTAAAGTTCGTTATCACCTTTCTATAACGGCTTTACAGGCCATAAAAGCTATGTAATAAACATATGAGTATTAAAAAGCATTTGTTTTATAGTGGTTAAAGCCTATAAGAGGAGATCGCCTTTGGCTCACTATTCACATTTTGTCTTTCAGACACATATTCTTTATAGTCGGAAAAAACATTCGTTTTTTATAGCCCTGTCTATCAAAGGAAAAGTTGCGCAAAAAAGAAAGTTAATAGAGAATCAGTCGAAGAAAAGTAAAATATTATGGATTAAGGATAAAATCTATTAACATTTAGTTTCAGCTTACAATCACAAAGATAATTGCCTATCAAGTGCATGTTAGTACTAAAGGGAGGCTTAAGGGGAATCCTTAAAACTGATTTATTTAGAATGGATTTAAATATAAATAATATGTCACTTTATTGTGAAAAATTTATTACATTTATAAAAATATTTCAAATGGGTTGCTAATTTTTATCAAAAAAAATTACCCCTAAAATTGTTCACGCATTAGTTACTGTAACGGTGATAGTATAAAATGTAAAAGGAATTTGTATAAAGTTACTCTATCAATACAATACCAATAAATAATCTAATGTATTAAAACTTCGATTAGAGTTATTAATCTAAAATTTAATCAAAATGAAAAAATTTTTTTTAACAAAAACAGACAAAACTAAATTAAAAAAATCTGTTGCTAAGTTTGACAATCAAGTTTTATCTACTGCTGCGCTAGATATTACAAATTCCAAAGAAAATGTTATAGGAGGAGAATGGATTAACGCGTTTGGACAATGGTCTAGGAGATTTTAATTAAAGGTACTAACTGAATTTTAGAGGGTGGTATTTTGTCATCCTCTAAATTCGAATTTTAACAAAATTATGAAAGTTGATAAAGTCGTCGTAAAAATAGTAAGCAGATGCAATATTAATTGTAGTTACTGTTATATGTATAATATGGGAGATACTTCCTATGTAGAACAACCAAAATTTATTGATATTTCAACCAGTAAAAATTTTTCTAGGAAAATGCTAAAACATTGCCTAAAAAATAGTATTAAGGATTTTTTCATCATTCTTCATGGTGGTGAACCATTACTTATGGGTAAGTCTAGACTTGAGGAATTTATTGAGTGTTTTTCTATTTTTAAGGATAACTATATCAATGTGTTTTTTTCAATACAGACGAATGGAATATTAATAAATGATGAATGGTGTAATATTTTTAAAAAGCATGAAATTCAGGTTGGAATCAGTTTGGATGGGCCAAAAGAAATCAATGATTTATTTAGAGTTGATAAAAAAGGTAAAGGAACACATGATAAAGTAATGAAAGGCATTCGAGTACTTGAAAGAAATAAAACTTCTTTTGGAATACTATCTGTAATGAATTCTAATGCCTCTGCAACTACAATATATAATAATTTTATACAATCCAATATAAAGAGTTTTGATATTCTTTTTATGGATACCAACCATGATCATATTAAAGTAAATAATCAATTTTCTAGGTCAATGTTTGATTGGTATAAGGAACTGTTTGATCTTTGGTTCATAAACAAAGAAGATGTTGTAATTAGGATCTTTGACATTATAGTAAAAAAGATTTTAGGACAAGAGATTGAAATAGATATCTTGGGAACATCAGAAAATAATGTTTTAGTACTAGAAACTAATGGAGAGTTAGAAGCGGTTGATATTTTGAAAATATGCGGTGAGGGATTCACTAAAACAAACCTGAATGTCAATAATAATATTGAGATTGATGATGTTGCGAAAAATAATTTAATTAATGTATATTATAATAGTGGTAAAATGTTGGCCAGGAAATGTTTGGCTTGTCCAATTATGGAAGTATGTGGGGGCGGTTATATTGCTCACAGATATAAATCTTCAAATGGGTTTAATAATCCCTCTGCTTATTGCGATGATTTAATTAGGTTAATTACTTATATTCAAAATACCGTAATTGATGCAATGCCTTATGAACTTAAACAGGAGACTCAAATTGAAAAATTAACATATAAAGATGCTATCCGAAGCATCAATGAAGCATTGCCAACAATCCCGGAACCTACCTATACTAATCTATTGGAGAGTTTTCGTAAACCTGATTATGAAGTTATTTAAAAAGACTTTTCCTTTTCTTAGACAATTGGATAGTCAAGATTGTGGAGTAACCTGTATTAGGATGATTGCTAAATATTATGGAATTAATATTTCGAATACTAATCCTGTACTTGTAGAGAGTAATTTATTAAAACAAGGAATTACTATATCAGATTTAAATGATACTGCAAAAAAATTAGGATTTAATACCTTAGTAGTAAAGTTAGATTTTGAAAAGATGATAAATAATGTTCCACTGCCCGCTATCTTTTTTTGGAATCAAAATCATTTTATAATAGTATATAAGGTTGTAAATAAACAACTATATGTGGCCGATCCAGGTTTTGGGAAAATAGTATATTCCCAAAAAGAGTTTTTAAAGGGATGGGCGCAAGAAAGTGATGAAGGTATTGTTTTATTGTTAGATCCAACAGAAAAATTATTTGATATACGAGAGAAAAAAAAAAAGAAAAATGATTTGCAATATGTAACTCAATACCTCGTAAAACATAAAATACAACTTTTTTTAATAGCTCTAACCTTATTAATATCCTCCTGTATAGAACTAATTTTCCCTTTCTTTACCCAGAAAATTTTAGATAAAGGGGTAGTATTAAAAAAAATTTCTATCATCTATCTAATTTTAATTGCACAAATTTTAGTGTTTGTAAGTCGTATAGGATTAGAGTTTTATCGTTCATGGTTATTTATTCATATTAGTAGCAGAATTAGTTTATCAATTATTTCTGATTTTCTAGTAAAATTGATGCAGTTGCCATTAAGATTTTTCAACAGTAAAAATATTGGAGATCTGATTCAAAGAATACAAGATCATAATAGAATTGAATCATTTTTATCGAAAGATTTAATTCAAACTGTTTTCTCATTTTTTAGTATTGTAATTTATATCTGTATTTTATTTTACTTTAATATTAATGTTTTTTTAATTGTTTCTATAGGAACTATTTTAGAACTTTTGTGGATTTTTAAATTTTTGCATAAAATAAAATTACTAGATCAAAAGACATTTACCCTAGAAATAAAAGATAAAAATAAGATTTATGAATTAATTAGTTCCATGCAAGAAATAAAACTTAATAATTTAGAAGAAAATAAACGTAACGAATGGCAAAAGATCCAAACTAATATCTATTTAAATAATATTAATAAGCTTAAAACTACTCAAAAATATGAAAGTTATAGATTCATTGGATTCTTTCAGACTATATTAGTTATTTTTGTGTCATCAATTGCAGTAATGAATCAAACATTAACCATTGGCAGTATGCTGGCTATTATGTTTATATTGGGAGGTATTAATGCCCCCATCGGACAATTGATAAACTTTGTATTACAATATCAATTAGTAAAAGTAAGTTTTGAAAGATTAAATGAAATTCATAATAAACCTAATGAAGAGAATCTAAATAAAATTTCATATTTGGAGGACATCAAAGATATAAATATCGACAACGTTTCTTTTTCTTATGATAATTCAAATTACATATTAAAAAACATCTCTTTAAAAATTCCAAAAGGTAAGACAACTGCTATTGTAGGAGTTAGTGGAAGTGGTAAAACCACACTTTTGAAATTAATTCTTAAATTCTATCAGCAACAGCAGGGAACAATTTTAATAAATGATAATACCTTAGAGGAAGTAGAAAATACTTTTTGGAGAAGTAAATGTGGAGTAATATTACAAGATAGCTTTATTTTCTCTGATACGATTTCATACAATATTTCTTTAGAAGAAAACGCTAATCAAGAAAAAATATTGAATGCTATTCGATTAGCAAATGTTAATGACTTTGTTGATAAATTGCCCCTTGGATTAAGCACAATCATTGGTTCAGAGGGTATTGGAATAAGCCATGGACAAAAGCAAAGAATTTTAATAGCAAGAGCTATTTATAAAAATCCTGATTATCTTTTTTTTGATGAAGCCACGAATTCTTTAGATTCAAATAATGAGGTAATTATAATTAATAATATTAATCGTTATTTTAATGGGAAAACAATGATTGTTGTTGCACATAGGCTATCAACTGTAAAAAAGGCAGACCAAATTATAGTTTTAGACAATGGAAGGATAATTGAAAAAGGAAATCATAATGAATTGGTAAAATTCAAAGGAAAATACTTTGAACTTATACAGAATCAACTTGAATTGGGCATATAAAATGGATGGTAAATCAAATAAAAGTTTAATAGGGAAAATTCCACATTATCTTACTGTTTTAGGTATCATTTTGTCAATAGTAAGCATTCTATCTTTAATTTTTGCTTTTTATATTCTCTTTCAGTAACTATTTTCATCAAAGTTTGGCTTGATATTGTTACAGAGCAAATAAATAACTTCAGAGGTTATTTATATGACAAAGTATTTCCCGGATTTAATAAGTAATTATGGTAAATTGCGAACGACTTACATAATTACAAACATAATGCATTAAAGTTATGGCAAAAGTTAGTAAATCCGCCATGTAAAAAACTGGTTCTTTATTAATATAGATTAAGGAGAAATTTATATAAAAAATTAATTTTCGACCTTTAAATTAAATATAATTTTTTATGGAGAAAAAAGCACTACGCAGCTTTTAATATGGATAGTATTACTTGTAATAAATGGTAAAATACAGTCACAGGTCAAATTTGATCTTGAGGAGCAGAGTACGTGAACAAAAAACATTATAAAATCGAGAAGTCTTACCAGATATTTCGAGTGATTCTACACCGCTTTTAGAAAAGAGTCTGGTAAAAATAAATGACAATCTATACAGACGCACTAGTGGTACATTACCAGCACTGCATAGCGGGTTAGTACTTATTACTAAAAAGTTGCAGTTGATCCTACCGGAACACAAGCTGCTATTTGGCTACAATCTGAGATCAAGAAAAGATTTAAGGTAAATGTAAAGTATGTTATTCTAACGCATGCTCATTATGACCATGCAGCTGGATCCCAAGTATTTCAGCGGTCTGGGGCATATGTTATTATACAAAAAACGGATTAGAGCCTATTATCGGAGAAAAATTACCAGTTGCTATCCCGGATGTTGTATATGATAGGGAAATGCAAATCAAATTGGCGGGTGAATTAATATTACTTAAGCACATTGCGCCAAGTCATTCTAATAGTATTTCTGTAGTTTTGTTTCCAAATCATAAGGCTTTACAACTGACTGATGTAGGAGAATCTAAAACAATGCCATACAATGATTTTCTGGATTTTTATTATGACGGTTGGGTAGCTACTTTAGACTGGCTTTACAGCAAGATGTTGATTATATTGATGTTGGCCATTATACACTTACGACAAAAGATGATATAAGAAATGAAAAAGTCTATATGGTAGATCTTCATCAACAAGTATTAGATTTAGTAAGAAAAGGAGAAAGTTGGGATCAACTTTATCGTAATATCAAATTTTCGGATGACGTGAAAAATTGGGGTGGATTTGAAACAATGAATAAATTAAATATTCTTGGAATGTATCGTTGGGTGATTAACCATAGAAGAGGACTTTGGTAAATTTGAAACTATGCTATGCCTACTGATTTTAATTCGGAGCAACAAGTTAAATAATGAAATTTTAATTTTTTTTCGCTAATTTTTATCTATTTGTAACAAACTTCAAATTTTCATTTTATTTCAGTTTATTGATATATAAATATCAGTTTTAATTCTTATCATTTTTTTGTTAGAATTTCAGTTGATAGGGGCATTGGAACTCTTATCTTGTTTGGTTAAAAAATAAATGCAACAAATAGATATTTCATATTATTTCGTAGCATTTATTTTTACGGGATTTCTAATACCTATATTTTCCATGTCTGATTTAGCTCAGTAATTCTAAATTATAAGAAATTGTCTAGTAGTAATTACATTTTTTTACGGAGGTAGCTTAGATGTTCGGGAGTCATATTAAGATAAGTAGCAATATCCTTAAAAGAAATGTACTCGGATAAGTTAGGGAATTGTTGTAAAAAATTGTCATAACGTTCTTGTGCAGATAGTGATAACATTTCAACAACTTTTTTATGTTGAGCAATTAAAGCCCCTTGATATATTTTTCTGAAGAAAGTCTCCATTATTGGATGTTGAGATAAAAGTTTGTCATATGAATTTTTTGATATTCGAAGCACTTCAGTATCTACTATTGCCATTATTGAATAATCTGAAACGGTTCCGTTAAAAAAGGAATTTAAATCTGAAGCCCACCATTGTGGGGGAAGAAATATTATTGTGTGATCTTTTCCATGTTTATCAGTATGATAAGTTTTAACACAGCCAGAAATAATAAAATATTGATAATTACAGACTTCACAAGGAATTTGTAAATAGTTTTTTTTTTCGATTTTCTGATATTCAAATGATTGGATAAGTGCTAATTTAAGTTCTTCATCTGTTTCTATATAGTTTCCTACATAGTTTAGAAAAAAATCGTTAGGCATAATGATTATTTTTATATTATACGTTCGTACAATTACAAATTTTATACCATCAGGCAGGCCTACTTATTGTAATAAGCCGTCATTTGATCTCTTAAGAATTATTAAGAAGTAATTAGTAATTGATAAATAATTTTGTTTCAAGTTTTAAAAAGATACATATGGAACGAAGAGAAGCTATTAAAATTGGTGCATTAACGATGGCTACAGGTTTAATAGGAATTACAACTAATGCTATGAAAAATACTCTAGATAATTTTGGGGTAGATTTGGATTATGATAATAATCAGGAAGGTGATTTTGATGAGGATAAGCCTTACGATTTTATTATTGCAGGAGCTGGGTCAGCGGGTGCTGTATTAGCAAATCGTTTATCAGAGGAAAAGAAGTGGAAGATTTTGTTAATAGAGGCAGGATTGGATTTTAATCCCGAAAGTAATCCGGAACTTATTTATAGTAGCAATATAATTGCTGCAAATTTGGATAAGAGATATGATTGGGGTTATAAAAGTACTGAACAAGAATATGGTAATGTTATTATTGCACCAAGAGGAAAAGGAGTTGGAGGCAGTTCTAATATCAATGGTGCAGTAGCAGTTCGAGCTTTAAAATTTGATTTTGATCGTTGGACAAAAATGGGACTTGAAGGTTGGAAATTTGATGATGTACTACCATATTATAAAAAAATGGAAAGTACAGAACATGGATCAGATAAGTGGCATGGGAGAAAAGGACCTTTTCCTATTCATCAAATGGAAAAGCATTATATAACGCCAGTGCAAAGTGCGGTTGTTGATACTGCAGTTGCTATGGGATATAATGAAGTTATGGACTTTAATGATCCGAATGAAAATAATGGAGCGGGTCCTATTCCTATGAATGTTATTAATGGTGTACGTGTAAATGTAGGGATTGCTTATCTTAATAATCAAGTAAGAAAACGTAATAATCTCCATATTTTAAGCGAAAGCTTAATAGATAAAGTAATAATAGAAAAAGGAAAAGCAAAGGGTATTTTATTAGCAAATGGGAAGCGAATTTTTGGGAGAGAAGTAATACTATCTTCAGGAGCTTACGGTAGTGCTGCAATTTTAATGCGATCTGGTATTGGACCAGCGAAGGACCTAAAGGAGTTGGATATTGATGTCGTTTTAGATGCCCCAGTTGGAAAGCGTTTACTTGACCATCCTTTTTACTGGATGAATTTTGCGGCAGTACCGGAGAAAAATACAAGAATACATCCTGTAGTAGGATCGCAGCTCTGGACTAATTCTACTAGAGCTTCCTCAAAGAATGAGCTTGATATAGCTATCTCACCATCACATTTGGTAGACCCTTCTACTAGCCCTACAAAATCAATATTTACTCTTGGATTGGAACTCATGAACTGTCAGTCAGAGGGATCAGTTAAATTGGCGAGCAAAAATCCAGCTGATATGCCGATTATCGATTTTAGGCACCTAACATCAGAGGAAGATATGTTACGGATGATAGAATGTTTTAAAATTGCCCGTAAAATGGTTACAGTTAGTCCATTAAAGGAGTTTTATCATAGCGAAATTTACCCAGGCTCTGATGTTCAAAGTGATGAACAGATTAGAAAAGCCCTATTAAGTGGAGTATCCACACTCCAGCATCCTTGTTCAACAGTTCCAATGGGTAAAGAAGGAGGTGAGAATTCAGTAGTAGATGCTGAAGGACGTCTATATGGTATACAAAATCTAAGAGTTGTTGATGCTTCTATATTTCCTGAAATTCCTCTTATCAACTTAAATCCTCAAGTTATAATGGTAGCAGAAAAGATAGCGGATAAAATTAAAGGTAAAATTTAATTAAACAAAGTTACAAGAGCAAGATTAGAGGTTACTGATTAATAAGGTGGATGCTTTTATTAAATCCTTATAAATGAATTTTCTTGACACTAATTTATCACACTCTCGAAACTCAGAACTTTCAGGGAGGGTTGGAAAGAAATAGTTAATGGAACTTTTGTATAGGATTATGATGAAGTAAAATTACATTAATAAATTCAAGTATAGCGAACCTATGGATAAAATAAACCGGCCTATTGAAAATGATTCAAATATTTTGAAGGATATTCGGTCTTTTCTTATAAAGATGAATAGTGAAAATCCCAAAACAAATGATGAAATGAGTATAGAAGATACTAGAGATATGCTTATTAAAAGTAGTACATCTATGAACTTTGATTACTCAGATATTGATGTTTTCAATATGGATATTCAGCAAGACGGGATATCTATAAATATTAATATTGTAAAGCCAAAAAAGGCAGAAGGGCAACTTCCCGTATTTATGTTTTTTCATGGTGGCGGTTGGACTTTTGAGGATTTTTTAACTCATAAAAAATTGGTAAGGGATCTGGTTGTTGAAAGTGGAGCTGTAGCAGTATTTCCAAATTATACCTTGTCTCCTGAAGTAACATATCCTATTGCTCTTAATCAAGTATATGCTGCTACAAAGTGGATTTCTTTTCATGGAGACAAAATTGGGGTTGATGGGAAGAAATTGGCTGTCGTTGGAAATAGTGCAGGAGGAAATTTAGCAGCAGCAGTAGCTTTAATGGCGAAAGATAAAAAAGGGCCTAATATTCTGTATCAGATTTTATTATGGCCTGTCACCGATTCTGATTTTTCTCGAGAGTCATATAAAAAATACGGACAAGATAGGTTTTTAACGACTGAAACAATGAAGTGGATGTGGGATAATTATGTTCCTGACCTGATTAAAAGAAAGGAAAAGTATGCTTCTCCAAATCAAGCGTCTATTGAGGAGTTGCAAGGACTGCCTCCAGCGCTTATTCAGATTGCTGAGAATGATATACTTTATGACGAAGGAATAGAATATGGTCGAAAGCTTGACGAGGCAGGAGTTGCAACTACAATTGCTGTTTATAAGGGATTAATCCACGATTATGGTAAGTTAGAACATCTTTCACATATTCAGTCTGTTAGGGATTCTGTTACACAGGTAGCAATAGCTCTTAAAAATATACTTTTTAAGTGAAAAAAATGAGTTGGGCTATTTGTATTTATTCCTATCTGGTAGATTTTATTAAAATATGAGTACAATTAATATTAAGGAAAACAGCAATAAAAATTATGGGAAAAGTTATAGGAATTCTTGCAGGAAGTTTGCATAGAGATTCATTTTCAAAAAAAATAGCCAAAACAATTAAATCCTTTGTCCCGCAGGAGGGATATGAATTTAAAATTATTGATTTGGAAGGATTACCCGTGTACAATCAAGATTTTGATACCGACAAAAATATTCCTTGGGCTATTGAAAGATTTAGGGCAGATATGCAAAGTGTAAATGGTGTTATATTTGTAACCCCGGAATACAATAGATCTGTTCCCAGTGTTTTAAAAAATGCAATTGATATAGGCTCAACACCATTCGGAAAGAGTATTTGGAACGGGAAACCGGCAGCAATTTTCAGTCATTCTCCTGGGAATATTTCGGGTTTTGGAGCTAATCATCATTTAAGACAAAGTCTTGTATTTCTTAATATGCCAACCATGCAACAGCCAGAGGTTTATATTACAAATAGTGATGCGCTGTTTTCTGTAAATGGAGTTATGATTGAAGGCAGCACAAAAGATTTTGTAAGGAGTGCAGTGAACTCTTACATTAAATGGTTTGAAAAAAGCTACAGTACTATTTAGATTACTATCGGAAGTGTCAAAAAGAAGAGATAGAGAGATGCTACTTTTCACAAAGTTATTTAAGCCCCCTGCTATTCTGGGAATTCTTGTTCTTAAATAACTTATCACTTTAAAATTGAAAATAACCAATAATACAAAAAACGGTTAATAGCCTTTTGTATTATTGGTTTATTTTTTCAATAATTATTATTAAAAAGTAATATTATATTAGATCAAGTGCTAGCAAAGCTGTTTTTTTCGTCGTTAAGCATCTTTTTACGTAGAAAACTTAAGTGCTCCGGTGTCATATTTAGGTATGAGGCAATATCTTTATACGAAACATGTTGAATAACTGAGGGGTATAATTTAAGAAAATTTTCATATCGTTCTTGGGATGTTAAAGAAAGGATGTTTACCAGTTTGGTCTGTTGCGTTGTGAGTGCTCCTTGCAATATATTTCTGAAGAAAGTTTCCATTATTATATGATTAGCCAATAGTTTCTCAAATGAGGGTCTTGATATTTGTAAGACTTCTGTTTTCATAATTGACATTATTGAGTAATCTGAATGTAATCCATTGATAAATGAATTCAGATCTGAGGCCCATAGTCCTGGGGATAAAAATGAGAGAATATGATCTTTCCCATTTTTATCCGTATAGTATGATTTAAGACATCCTGAAATAATAAAATATATAAAATTACAAGGTTCTCCAGCCAATTGTAAATGAGTTTTACTTTTTATTTTCCTATATTCAAAAAGCTTAGTAAGAGATACTTTTAATTCATCATCTACTTTGATATATTCTTCGACATGCTTTAAAAATAATTTGTATACCATTTGTTATTGTTTATTATATATACTGTACTTAGGTTATTATGACTAATAATTTATCATATCTCTTTTCAATGATTGATCAACAAGATTCTATTTAATAGAGTACTGTTATTTTAATTTCTAATATAATCCCTATATAGTCAGATAAGTTGTATAAGAAATAAATTATATCAGGCTTAAAGTATTTAATATGCTATATGATACATATTTGCCTATGATATTTAAATTTAGACAAAAAGATGATGTACTATCCTTAAGATATCTTAAGAAAATTTAAGCTCTATGGGTAAAACAATATAAAATTTTTGCGTAGCAATATCTATTCAGAATATTTGTTTCTAATTAGGGAAATTATAAATTGTTATTAATTAGCTTGTTAGTGCAAATGATCGGCAGCAGATGAATGCAAAATAGATAATCATTTAATATAATGAAAATTATATTTTAAGGATGGAATTATTAATTATTCATTCTGAGACTGGGCTTATTTTTAAAATAATCTTATCTATCTAATGAGTTTGAGCAAATTCATAAGTATTAAGTTGTGGTTTCTTTGCATAGTATATTCTAACTAAAAGGATAATTTTGACAAAAGTAAAAATCACTTGTATTATTTAAAAGCAAACTAGTATCACATTAATATCACTTATTGGATTTCATAAGATTTCTATGATGGGAATGAATGTATAAATGACGACCTTTAGCTAGTTTACTTTGTTCGTAGAACTTTGAAGCTTTTTATCATATATTTTCAGGGCATATTACCATTATCAAAGAACTTATTTTGGAATAATTGTAATAATGAATAAAATTTATTTCCTGAATTTGTGATTTGATATGAATTTTATTTAACTTTACATTATTCTGTTATGAAAAAATAATGGGTTTTCTTAATTGTACTATAATTGTTAATGATTTCTGTTCTTAAGAAATCTTAAGAGTATTTGAGCTGTATCGTAGTAATTTTGCAAAAGATATTACATAGTAGTGACTAAGGATATTTTTTTTGATCAATATGGGAAGGGTAATTTTTTCAAGTTCATTTTGATCTTAGATAGTTCTAATGCGATTATTCATTAAAATAATAATAATCATAGTCACAAAAGCTTAAAATTACATCTATAGAAAAATCTTAATTCTAAAAAAGTTAGGTCTTTTCTATACACTTATTATTATATAATAGCAACTTATAATTTAATAAATTATCACAGATGAGAAAAACACTATTACTAATTTTCGGATGCTTTTGTTGTATTGCTTTGAGCGGTCAGGTAGGCATCAATAATACGAATCCCAAGGCTACATTAGATGTAATGGCCAAAAACAGTGATGGGAGTAGCGCGGAGGGTCTTCTTGCCCCTCGTTTAACAGGCGATCAGATTCAATCAGGCAATTCCCGTTATGGTTTGGATCAGGCGGGAACTCTTATTTATGCCACTTCTGGAGTAAGTAGCCCAGATGCTGTAACTCAAAATATTACCACTGCTGGTTATTATTACTTTGATGGTACTGCCTGGCAGGTTTTGGGAGGTAGTGCAGGAGTCTCTGATTATAATATTTATGATTCAGATGGATCTCTTTCGGGTAATCGTCAGGTTGATTTGTCAGGAAAGAACCTTGGTTTTACAGGCGGTAATGTTGGTGTTGGAATTGCAGTAGCGGATGCTTCAGCAATATTAGATGTAAGCAGTACGACGCAGGGTTTTGCTCCTCCTCGTGTTACCAAAGTACAAAGGGATAATATTGTATCCCCAGTTTCCGGTTTGATTGTTTATTGTACAGATTGTGGAGTGGGTTCTACGGGTTGTTTATCCCTGAATTTGGGAACTCCTGGAGCACCTAACTGGAGCTGTGTAGGCTCTACAACATCTTCTACCGTGGTAACTTCCGAATGTACCGGTTTTTCAGGTACCTACACTTCGGGCTCAGCCTTATCAGGAGCCAGTTATAAAGTAACGGTAACGAATAATTCTTTTTCTTCTGCGACGATCAATTTTTCTTCGGGAGATTTGGTTTTAAGTGGTATTACAGGTCTAACGGTTGGTACTCCCACTTTTTCAGGAGGATCAGTAAGTGGGAGTAATGTTACTTTGACTTCTGGGCAGACAGTTGTTATAAGCTATCCTATTACGGGTACTCCGGGAGCCAATGGTACCCTTACGGGTGTCTGGACAAAGCTTTCCCTTTCTTGTACGAGTAGCCAAATAGTAGGTAAGGGTACTGCCCGTTTTACTCTTCCTCAAAACCTGTATGTTGCTTCTGTGAATTTGGGAGGAACAGGAGATGTCCAGGGAGTTGTAGATAACGGATCTAATAAGCTTACGATTCAAGTCCCTTATACTGGAGGGAAAGGTAGTTATGACGCTTATACGAGCGCATGGATTTCCAATAATTCAGGAAGTGGCCAGGGAGGAGACACTAATAAGTTTAGGGTTTCTTATCCTGCGGGAACGTTTAGTAGTTCGGGAAGTATTGCGGTGAGTATTGAGGTAGATGGGGATGGTAGTTTTAATGCCTTAAAGCTTCTTCCTGGAAATACTATGGTTTTGGGAACGCTTCCTTTTGCTCACAATGGCATTTATGATGGCGATATCATCATCCATATTGTAACGTGTGGAGCATTTATAGCACCGGGAGTCTTTAAGGCGTTTATGTGTCATAATTTAGGGGCTGATATGAATGCAGATCCCTTCCAACCTTCGGCCTCTATTCACGGAGCTAAATACCAATGGGGAGCTAAGACAGGCCAGGCAGGACGTTATATAAGCCAGGCGGATGATCAGGCTAATAGTGGTGCTATTGGAGGATGGATTAGTTCTCCGCTTCCTAATAACAGCTGGTCTGATACAACGAAGACTGCGCAGGATCCATGTCCTGTAGGATATAGGGTTCCTACAAATGACCAATGGCAGAAGGTGATTGCTAATAATAGCTTCACTACTACAGGGACCTGGACAAATAGCCCAACGAATTACAGCAGTGGAGGCAAGTTTGGAAATACATTATTTCTGCCAGCCGCCGGCAGCCGTAACAACGTGAATGGAGCCCTGTTCAGCCGTGGCAACAACGGGTACTATTGGAGCAGTACGCAGTACGCAAGTGCCTACGCCTACAACTTGAACTTTGGTAGCACCGGGGTGAATGTCATCACAAACCGTACAAACGGGTACAGTGTTCGTTGTATTCAGGAATAGGTTTTCATTTTTCATATTAAGCAAACCCTTGGTGGCTTTTGCCACTAAGGGTTTTTTTACTATTTAATGTCCCGGTTTAGGGATAAACTGGATTTTTCTTACCATACTTAACTTATAGTTGAGCTTTGTTTATCGTGTATTTTTAAGAATAGTCCGTGTTATAGATGTAGTTTATCAAAATTTACAGATCATAATTTTTATCTATGAAAAAAATAATAGTATTAATTTTAGGGATTTTCTTTTTGGTATCCAAAGGGCAGGATATTGCAATGGATTTTCCTTATTTTAAAGGCAAGAGCTACGATTTTGTGCTCTTTCAGGGGAGTGAGGCCAAAACAGTGTTCCAAGGGACAATTCCTGAAAACGGGAAGTTTATTTTACATATTCCCAAGGAGTATGCTCCCTATCGGGGTATGAGTCGTTGGCTTATCACCGGGAGTAAAGAAGGGGGCGGACTTGATCTGCTGATCCCGGGGCACAGCTTCTCGGTAAGCTGCAGTGAAGAAAAGCCCACGGATAAGAACATTATCTACACCAATAATACGGAAATCCCTGAGCTTAATAGTCTTTATAAAAAAGAGCAGGCGATCTTCGCCAGATATGGAGCCATGCTCCAGGCCACGAAATCTTTTTCAAAGACGGATAAAAACTATTTGATTTTTGAAAAAGAGGCTCAAACTCAAGTTCAGGCTTATGGGGATTATCAGGGAGAGCTAAAGAAAAACAAGAGTTATGCATCAGGCCTTATCAATATCATTAATATTACCCAGGGTATAGGAACTGGTCTTTTTGAAGCGGAGGAAGAAAAGGCAAAAAACATCAGTGATTATATTACCAGGGATCTCGATTGGGACGCCCTGTATACTTCCGGGCACTGGACGGAGGTGATCGCTTCCTGGGCAGATATTCATGCCTTAGTATTGGAGGATCCTAAGTCCTTTGCCAAAGATGTAGAAACCGTAAGCTCCCGAATCAAAAATCCTGCGGAGTATAGGGATTTTGCAGAAAGACTGGCCGTGGCGTTCACCCGTAACGGGAGAGATGATTTTATCAGTGCTATTACGCCCATCATCAGGGCTTGCGGCAAGATAAGTTCTTTCGAAGGCCCCTTATCTGTTTTTGTATCTGCAGCAGTAGGAATGCAGGCTCCAGATCTTGATCTTCGTGCTTCGGGATATAAAGTTCTTAAAAGTAGTTCCTTTTCAGGAAAGGGTTATGATAAAACACTATTACTTTTTTACCGATCAGATTGTGGTCCCTGTGAAGATCTTTTAAAAGATCTTAGTGGGAAATATGATATGCTAAAATCAAGAGGGGTTCATATAATCTCTGTCTCCGGTGATCAGGCAGAATCGTTATTTAAAGAAAAGGGCAAGGAATTACCCTGGGAGGATAAATATTGTGATTATAAAGGTTTTGAAGGGGTTAATTTTAGAAATTACGGTATATCGGGTACCCCTACTGTTTTTCTAATTGATGGTGAGGGTAAAATAATAGAAAGAAGGGCTTCCCTAACGGATATTATGGGAAGGTTATGATAAGATCGTAAAATAGAAAGTTTTGCTTTCATAGGAAAAAATAAAAAAATAGAAGTATTGATAACAAAAGATAAAATATTTTCAATGAGTATTGATGAAGCTTTCATAGAAGAACATTTATTAGGAAAAAGCCCTAAAGAAATAGTTTGTTTTATGTCCAAAGTTCCAGATGCAGAAAAGGGTAATGAGTGGATGTATGTTACTAAAAAATACTTGTGGGGGATGTATAAAAGGAGGCTTTATTTGTATTTTCATAATGGAGTGGTGAGCGAATATTATTGTGAGTAACAAAAAGTGGAAGATCTGGATAATCCCCTTGGAATTATAATTAATAGAGCGGGATCGATGAACACAAGATAACCTATAATAAATAAACTAAAATCCATAAAAATGAAAAGAGTACTATTAATCAGTATGTTGTTTATTGGAAGTTTGTATAATGGACAAATAGCAATAGGAAAGTCTGAGCTTACTAATGAGTCTGTTTCTCTGGAGTTCTCTGGTGCAGAAAACCGGGGTCTTATCCTGCCTTATGTAGAAGATAAGACAGGTATCACCGAAAATGGGACTTTTATATTTGATACAACAGACAAAAAGGTAAAATTATTAAGTAGTGGTGTATGGCATGATTTGAGTGTTGATCCGGGAGGAGTTGTAGATTTAAGCGATCAAAAGGATAGGGAAGAAAATGCAGACGGTAAGGTGGGTATTGGTAAGCAAAGCGCTGTTATGGGTATTCTGGTCCTTGAGGACAGTGATAAGGCCATGATTCTCCCTAAGGTGGCTAGTCCCCATTTAAATATCATCAATCCTTCTGCCGGAATGATGGTGTATGATACAGTAGCTCGTCAGTTAGCCGTTTATAATGGGAGTGTATGGTCTTTTTGGAAGCCATAAAACCATAAAAAAACCATAAAAGATATGGCGTTATAGCTACAGTTATAGCTATTAATCATAGGAGGTAAGTTGTCATGATCATTCTTTATTCTTTACCTATTCTTTCAAAACAGAAGTCTATCTTTTTTAAAAAGATGGACTTCTTTATTTTATTTAAGCTTATAAAGTTTTTAGATTTATCATTCTCTTAATATATCTTAAGTTAATTATTGATGCTATAAGCTAATTTTGTAATACAAGCTATTCTATTTCAGTGCTTTGGATAAATGAGTGATTGATTCCCGTAAGTATTTATTTTTAACCGTGTCATCTAATTTACAGCTTGATAATTCGGAGTGATAGAATTTGGATTTTTATGATAGAGAGCTGTTCTTGAATTTTTAAGAAAAAAATATAGACTTATACCCAACAATTATCTCAACATTTTAAAGTGAGCAGAAATGCTATTATAGTTGGAAGACAAGATTTTTAGTTTAACTAAACCTTGGATGTTAAATTACTTAATAAGAGATACTAACATATTTATAAAATATAATTAATTATATGGGAAAACAAGAAAATACTATAGGTCAGAAATATGATCATATTGTAATAGGTGCAGGGTCAGCCGGATGTATTTTAACAAGGAGATTACTTGACGCGGGTAAAAAAGTTTTGCTTATTGAGGCTGGGCCTATTGATAATAAACCCGAAATACATGATCCAATGGGATCTATAGCATTATGGAATTCGGATGTTGATTGGGCCTTTGAGACAGAGCCTCAAAAATTTGCTAATAATCGTAGGTTACCCTTTCCCAGGGGAAAAACTTTGGGAGGGAGCAGTTCATTTAATGGAATGATCTATGTAAGAGGTGCAAAACAAGATTTTGATACCTGGGCCTATTTGGGAAACCATGGTTGGGATTATGAATCAGTAAAAAATAATTTTAAAAGATTCGAGCAATTTATTCCTGAAGAGGATGCTATTAATAAGGATGAATTGGGAACTAAGGGTGATTTGCCTATAACTTTAAATCCCCAACCGACCGATATTACAAAGGCGTTCATTGCCGATGCTGTTGATTTGGGAATTCCTTATAACCCAAATTATAATGATGGTAATGAGATGTTTGGGGCCTATCATACATGGTTAACCCTTAAAGATAACAAAAGGATGAGTAGTTGGGTTGCTTTCCTGGAGCCTTTAAAAAATCATCCTAATCTTACTGTTTTGGTTAATGCCAATGTTACTCGGGTAGTATTTTCTGGCGAAACAGCAGTTGGTGTAGCATATACCATTGATTCTTCCGAAGATGAAGAACAAGCTTATGCGAAAGATGATATTATATTAAGTGCAGGTTCAATTAATACTCCAAAGATATTAATGCTGTCAGGAATAGGAGATCAGGAGCATCTTAAAGAAGTAGGTATTAGTTCTAAAGTACATTTACCAGGTGTGGGACAGAATTTACAAGACCATATTAATGTTCCGCATGTATGGGAGACACATGAAAATATTCCTCTGTCTAAAGCCCAAGGTTTGGAAGGAACATTTTTTTGGAAAACAAAACCAGATATGAAGGTACCGGACATGCAACCAATTCTTATAACATTTCCATATCCCATGGAAAAATCACCTGAAAATGGTTTTACAATTGTTTCAACATTATTACACCCACAAAGTAGAGGGATAATTAAACTAAAATCAAACAACCCCAATGATAAACCTATTATTGATCCGAGATTTTTAGAAGATCCGGATGATTTGAATGCACTTGTACTGCAAACGCTTTTTCTTCGTAAATTAGTTACTGGAAAGCAAATGGGGTCGCTTATTAAAAAGGAATTTTCTCCAGGAGCTGAAGTTGATAGTATTGAAGATCTTGAAAACTTTATTAAGGCCCATGCTGTCAGTGATCACCACCAAGTGGGTACAGCTAAAATGGGTGTAGACAAAATGGCAGTTGTCGACCCACGGTTAAAGGTATATGGTGTTAAGAATCTTAGAGTAGCTGATGGCTCTATCATGCCAATGATAAACACAGGTAATACAAACGCAGCTTGCATTATGATCGGAGACCGTGCTGCTGACTTTATACTAAATTCGGAAATATAGTGTTATTTTAATATTGAATATTTGATTAGTTTTTAAAGGCCTGGATTAAAATAATCCAGGCCTTTTATATAAGATATCATAAAAGTAAATAATTCACATATGATAAAATTCTTAAAATATAATATATATGATAAATACTTTCGTATATGTATAGATTTTATATTAGAAAGTATATAGAACAAAGATAAATGGTGAAAAATCTTCCTTTTACTTGGAGCTTTTTTATACAAAAAAACATTAAATTCAATAGAAAGTGAATAATATTTCTTAAGATTATTATCAGTTGGATGATTTACCTTTGTTTTACAAAAGAAGATTTATTAATATAAGTGTATTTACTTAAATCCGGAGTTACTCTTCACTAAGTATGATGTTGCTTTAATTTTTATTATTAGATGTACTTAAGTATGTAAGTGCATCAATAGCAATTAAGGGTAATATCTGTTTCTAATACATAAAATTTAAAGGAAATTAACAATGCGGAAAGATAGATTTCTAGGGCTCATTTTATTCATTTTTTTAGTGACCTTGAAGGGATTGCATGCACAAACGATTAATTGCCCGGGCCCGACTTTAAATATACCAGTAAACGGTGAAGTTATAGTTAATGAGATTAAGGTTACAACTGTTTCAACAGGAAATGTGGTCAGCTTTAACGACAGCTATCCAACATGTGGGGGAGATTGAGTGAAAAATCTCTTTGGGTTGGTCGTACTGCTCCTTTGGGACCAAGTGAAGGAACTGAATGGGCGGTTACATTTTTGTTTGATGAACCCGTTAATAATTTGATTTTTATTTTGGGAGCTACGGGAGAAGTTAATAATCAAGATTTTGTTTTTAATTCTAATGGGGGGCTGTATCAATTTTTTCTGATAACAGTTGTTATTCGACCATTATAGATAACGCGATATTTTCGGGGAGTGGGGCACAACATGGCGGAGGCGGTGGCCTATTCGAAATACATGCTCCTACAGCTTATACTCAATTAACAGTTAGCGGATTGGGAGGAGATGGAGGTTCGTTATTATCAATTTGTACTGCCAGTATTGTATCTGCTTTAAAAATTTCGTCTATTCATCCCAGTACTCAAACAGTATGTAAAAATACTGTTCCGACACCTATTACGGTTTCCGTATTATCTTCGGATTCTGAAGTTTTATCTTACCAGTGGTTTAAGAATTCTGTAGACAGTAATATGGGAGGGACTATTATTAATGGAGCGAATACAAATACTTTTATTCCTCCTGCTTCCTCTTCTTCTAAAACAGATTATTATTATGCAACTGTTACTAGCAGTGAGGGTAGCAAAAACTCTCCTACTGCTAAGGTGATAACAACAGACTGTCTTTGTTATAAACCTGGAATTACAGAAGTTTCTAAAAAATCTTTGGATAGTAAAATGGGGATATCCTCTCTGAATAAAGGAAAAGATGTTGTTGGTTCTGACCATTGGCCTTTGACAAGAAAAGGGGCTTGGCTGGTATTGGAATCTAAATTTAAAGGATTGGTAGTAAATAGGGTGCAATTTAATAGCTTGGGAAATCCGGTCGGAATTCCTCCTTCAGATTTTGTAGAGGGAATGATAGTATATGATATGACAGACAATTGTTTGAAAATTTATACTTCAATTGATGAAGGAGCAACATTCGCTTGGCGGTGTATAAATACACAAGCATGTCCAGATAGAATAGGGGGATAGATAGCCCTACGTTATAGGTTTTTTTATTACTTGTGATCATTATTAAATGTTCTATGAGTTCTTTTTTTCATAGTTTTGTGTTTGATACTGGGAATCTATTTCCCAGTATTTTTATTTTCTATTAATGAATATGAATATTGGGAAAAGTAAAACCAGAAATGTAACATTTCTGGTTTTATATCATTTTAGATGTTTCCTATCCCAACTTGGCTAAATTATTCATTGGATAATAAGTAAAACTTTTAGTGATTATGATTAGCTTTAAGAATATTAGGAAAATTGAAAAATATAAGATTATCTCTGTATCTCGAAATTATTAAGTGCAGAAAATGAGTTTTGTATATTTTATTTATTATAAAATGAGAAAATTTTCCCTTGTTACTTTTTATTTTTATGGGTAGCCCAGAAGTTAAGAGAGGGGATATTATTTTCCATAAAGTGTTCAAAGCAGCTTATAGAAAAAATATTGCTTATAGGTCTTGGGAAATATACTAATTCAGTATTAATAATATTTTTTCTTCCATTTTGTAATAGTATTTCTACTGATACTGAAATGTTTAGCGGTTTGTGTATTATTCAAAAGGTTATTTTTTTGATAATCTAACATTTCTATTATTGAAGCACGATCATATGAACGAAATTTTTGACTTTGTGTATTCGATTCCTGATTAGTTAATCCGTATATTTTTTGATTTATTTTAATGATGTCTAATGCAGTAAGAGTTGTCTTTTGTAATGCCTCTTCAAATTCTGTAGCTTTTTCGGGAAATTTTTTAGAAATAATATCCAAATAAATTTTACCATAATTAATTGATGTTTTTTTATCTTCCATACTTTTAACTTTATTTTGAAAATTGTTCGTTGATTTTGGGACTGTATTTTACCAGCCACCTATATAGAGTTGTTTTTGGAATTCCATACTCTTGAACTACTTCTTTTCTGGACATCTCTCCTTTTATCACAATTTCGATAATGTAATCTATGAGTTCTTTGGTATAAATATTTTTTCTAAATTGAGGAACGGTAGATTTTTTTTTAACATTTTCTCGTTCTCTTTTCGACGGTGGGGAATATAAAATCAAATGTTGTGAGAAGATTCTGAAGAGATCATATTCCAAAAGCTTTGACCATCTTAATAATATTGTTGAATCAAGGCTTTCAGAGTTGTACATATCATTAATTTCCGCTTCCGTAGCATTTAAGAAAGTGCATATACGGGATATTTTAATTTTATCCTCCAATACTATTTGTTTAATGAGAGTTCCAATGTGGATATCTTTTACGTTATTCATAACAGTTTAGATATACGGTTATTTATACTAGCAAACATAGGGTAGGGAATCAAATTTTACAAATTAATAGATATCACATACCTTTCTCTGTTTTAAATTAATGATTTGTAAACCAATATATTATTTATAATGTTGTTTAATTATGATCCATTGCCTTGTTTTTCATCCATAAATAAATATCCTGATCAGAAGGAATATTAAGCTTCTTACGGAGTCTGTTTTTCCTAAGCTGAACAGCTCTAGGAGTGACAAAAGTGTACTGCGCAATTTCTTTAGTTGAAAAATTTAAGTATAGGTATCCACAAAATGTAAGCTCCCGGGTCTGAAGTTTGGGATCTATTTTTAGTAGAGTAGGAATAACTGTTGGGTATACTTCATCAAATCGTTTGATAAACTCCGTGCTATTTTCTTTGGCTAGCCTTATTACTTCATCAAATGCTTCATTTATTTTCTGCTCTAGTGATAAATTTTTTTCTTCTTTCTCTGCTATTATACTATTTTGAATGTTAATTTTGTTTTTTATTAAACGTTGTCGTCCTGTAAAATAATAAAAAATTAAGATCGAAATAATGAGAGTTAATAATACAAACCAGATGAGATATTGAGTTATATGGGTTTTTGATTTCGTTTTTTCATCGGTAATTAAATTTTCAACAGCCTCTTCCTGATTATTTGAAATCTGTTTTATAGATTTATCCTGAAAATCTATAATTTTAGCATTAAATTCATTGGATTTTTCCATATTTCCTTTTGATTGATAAACATCAGCAATGCGATGATAAATAAAGGGATATGCCTTTGTGAGCCGTAGCTCTTGAGTATTTTTTAATGCTGTTGTATAGTAGTATAACGCTGAATCAGGTTGATTCATTTCCTTTTTCATATCTCCCCAAATTAAATAAGTGAAGTTTGTACTTTTGAATTTTCTGGCTTTTGCAATTTTCAGAGACTTCTTTAAGCAGTATTCTACTGAGTCATAGTGTTTATTTGAAAGTTGGGATATTCCAATTAAATTATAATTTGTAGTAATTTCTTCTGTTGGCACCCTGGACTCACCTATGATATTAATATTATGTTTAGTTTTTGCTAAGTAAAACCGAATAGAATCCTGATTATTTTCAGCAAGATATAAATAAACCAAATTATTATATGCTTTAATTTCTTGTAGAACTATGCTTTTTTTATCTTTAATTTTGTTTATAAATTTAAAACCTTGTTTTTGTATCTCAACTGCCTTTCCAGGCATCATTAGAGAGCTATATATATTACTCCTTTTTATATAAATATCAGACATTAATATTGGGCTCTCCTGGGAATACTCTTCTTTTTCTGCCGCTAATAAATATTGTAGAGCAATATTTGGTTTCCCGATGTCAAAAAGGGATTGGGCAATATAAAAATTGCTGTATGCGATGCCATAAGAGTAATGGATTTTTTGGCTTTTTAGTAAGGCTTTATTGGCACTTTTTTGGCTGGCTTTAAAATCCATTTCCTCGTATTGCTTTTTAGATAGAGCTAAAAAACGCTTAATTTCTTTTGTTTCATTAGTAGAAGCTCGCTGAGTTACTAAATGGGGATCAATTTCTTGGCTATGAAGATTTACAAAAATGCATAATAGCAAAAAACAATATGGAATTTTTTTCATGTGTACAAATTATAGTGATAATTAGTTCTATATATCATACCTTCTAATAAGTTATACGAACAGTATGAATTTAGGCCAGCAAAAATAGAAATATCAAAAAATACTTTATGACGTTTGGTTAAAAGTGATATATATGTGATATCTCGTATTTACAAATAACAGTACAATGATGATAAAATTAATAATATTCTTGTTTATGTACAATAATAATTATGAGAGTAATAGGATATTTTAAAATGTTCTTGAAAACAGTTTGAGAAAGTTTAAAATACTTTAATGAAAAGAGATATTCATGTGATAATTTACATGTTTTTATAAATGTGGATTTTTGTAAAAAAAATTAAGATATGTGTTTTCGTTTAGCTGTTACATGGGTAACATTACATTTATTATTTCAATATTCTTATGGTCAAATTCTTAACAAACCGGAAAGTGTTGATTTTGATCCTAATACAGAAACTTATTATATATCCAATATTGGAGGAAGCTCTGGAGGTTTTATTGTTGTTGATTCTAAAAAGAAAACAACTGAGGTGAAAAAGGAAGGAAAAGGACAATATTTGGGAATTAAACGCTATGGAAAATATATTATATGTGCTATTGACCAAGATAATACAAAAGAAAATGGATTGTCTGATGAAGTAGCATTATATGATGCAAAAAGTTATAAACTGATTAAAACAATATCAATACCAGGTGCCATACAGTTGAATGATATTGAAGTTGATGAACGAGGGGTGGTTTATGTGACTGATAGAGGAGCTAATCAAGTATATGAAGTTAATATTGTTTCCGGTTCTTTTAATCCGTTATTAAAAGAAAATAATATTTTAACTCCTAATGGTCTTTTTTATGATTTGAAAACAAAACTTCTTTATATATGTACAACTAATGAAACTAATAATGCAATATATATTTTAGATCCCAAGAGTAGAAAAATAGAAGATAAGATAGCAATACCTTTCTCAAATTTAGATGGAATAATAATTGACAAGAATGATAATATCTATGTCTCTTCATGGTCGAATGATTGGAAATCTTCCCGGATATTGAAATTGGGCTCCGATAAAAAATCTATAAGCGTTTTGATGGAAAATGAAAATGGAATGGCTGATATTGCCTATGATAAAGTAAACAATCGTATTCTTATTGCTTGTATGTATAAAAATACTATACAAGTACTTCATTTATAGATACTTAAAATATTGGTATTGATTCATTAATGGATATCTGTAGTTCTAATGTATTGGTTAAATTCAGTTGTACTGCTACATGTAATAAGGTTTGATTATTATATGTATGATGAAAAATTTTAATAAAATTGTATTAGTGATATTAATGTGATACTTATATTTTTTAGATTTAAATTAATAGTTTTTACTTTTGGCAAGGATTATAAGCAGACATTGAATGTTGAGTTACAATATTCTAAATAATTATATTGATGAATGCTTAATTAGGGAACGGGCGAATCCAAGAAAATGATTCTAAAAACACAAAATTATACTCCTCCTTCGCCTGTTTTCCTAATAAAATATGCTTTTTAATATTACCTAGTAGCTTAACAAATCCAAATTACATTATTTGAGAAAATATTAACTTAAAACTATTCAAATGAAAAACAAGACCTTTTTATTTGGAATCCTTGGAGGGATTTCATTTTTAAATGCACAAGTTGGTGTTAATACAACATCACCAGGGGCTACCTTAGATGTCGTTGCTAAAAATACATCTACAACAAGTGTTGATGGAATTATTGCTCCTAGGGTTGACCGATTAAAAGCTTCGACTATGGTGGGAGTTCAAAATGGAACGTTTATTTATGTAAATGATGCTTCTACAGGAACGGCAACAGGGCAAGCGGTTAATATCAATACAACAGGTTATTATTATTTTGAAGGCAGTACATGGCAAAAGTTTGCCGGCGGTGGCGGATCATCGGGTGCTAATATTTATACAACCGACGGAAGCCTTACAGGTAATAGAAATGTAGATTTAGGAGGCAATACTTTAAGATTTAGTGGTCCCGGAAACGTGGGAATTGGAACCACAGCTCCCAACAATGATGCTATCCTTGACACATCTGCACCAAATAAAGGGTTTTTAATGCCTCGAATTGCTCTTACAGGTACGAATGCCAGTGCTCCTTTATCTTCACATACTGCAGGAATGTTAGTATACAATACAGCTTCTGCCGGAGTATCTCCTAATGATGTAACTCCTGGAATATACTATAACGATGGTACAAAATGGTATAAAACCAATCAAACAACTGGCACTCAAAGTGGATCAAGTGTAAATTATCAGGGCTTTATTAATGCAAGTACAGCTACAAATTCTGTTATACAATTAGGAAATCTTCAAGTTAGATATAATGGAACAAATACTGCTGGAACGATTTCCTTCAGGAATATAGGTAGCCATCCAATTTATGCTTATTATTTTGCCGTTTGGGGACATACTAGTAATTCTAGTACAACTTATGATGGTCCATATACATTACAACCCAATGTTTGGGTAGAAACCTATAGTTATGGATCTCAAAACTCTGAGGGAACAATCATGCAGTTAGACACCTATGATCCATCCCCTGCTGATGGTACAACGGTTAAATCCTATAATCTTTCTACCCGAATGTTTTATGCTTCTGAAGTAGGAGCAGTAGGAGACTACATGTTTATGAGGTTTTTTAGAAATTAGTTGTATGATAGTCAGAAGAATTTTAAATAGTTGAATCACTATTGATTATGTGTTTTAATATGCTTGTCTGACAAAGGATGGGCGGGTGTAGATATTACTAAATAGAGAAAAGGAAACTTTTATTATAACGAAGGATATAGTAAATGGTCATGTTTCTCAAAGCGAAAGATAGAAAATGCATCGTAAAAATTAATAGCGCGTTCAATGATAAAAGCTTGCTTGAAAGCTTACTAAAGTAAGGATAATTCTATTTATTTTTTACTACTATGGATTAAGCATGGTAAATTTAAAGTTTTAAATAGCATTCCAGATATTACAATCAATGTAATTGATTACATATAATGGTGTAACTTATCAAATGGTAATAAGGGACCATAACTATGCTCAACACCGTGGAACAATCACAAAAGTGTAACCGGTAAGTGGTATGTTGATAATACTTTCTCTGTTGTACCATATCTAGGCCAATAATCCTTAGTTAATAAGTTTTATGCATTATTTTGTACTGGCTATATTGATGACTTAATATTATCAAGGATCTAACTAATTTGCGTCAATATCTAAATAAATAAAAAGCGAAGATGAGTCTTCGCTTTATTTATCAGATAATTATATTATGAATAATATAATATTAAAGTTATTTAATATAGAGGTCAAATAATAAATAATTAAGATAGAATAAAACGTATATGTATAAATATGAATAAACAAAATATTTATTTTAGCCTTTTTAAAGACATTTGTGTTATAGGGTCTGATCTTGTCGATCCTGAGCTTAAATACTTAATTGTTATACTAGCTGTGTTTACTATTCTGAAAGAATATCTATCCAAAGCTACCATTGGAATAGGTGTTACTAATGTGTAGGTCTGTAGCTTCCATTGGAGCAGTGTACAAATCGTTAACACGTGCGACCCAATTATTAGTTGTATCATTCCGTACACCTACAACAGGAGAAGTCTCAGTAGACATTGATAATTGACAATTCATTGTTATTTGATAGACGCCATTTTCTGAGACTTAAATGAATTTGTTGTGGCTGAAGCAGTATATACATTTTCATTGTCAACAATCTTATTATTTAAATTTCCTATAGTAATTGCATTACTGGTTCCTGAATTTGTAAAATCAGCAGTCATTTGAACTATTATTTCTCGAGCAACTATAAATTGACCATTCACAACAATTCAGGTTCCAGGAGAAGTAGGAAGACCTACAAGGTTTTGCCATGTAGGCGCTGGTTCAGGACCATTAGATTTTAGTACCTGACCAATATTTCCAGCAGTAGAAATATCTCCTCCTACATTCAATTCATTACAATTTGTAAAGACCCATTTACATATAATGTTTTTTGAGGGGTTGTAGTATTAAGCCCAATTTGAGAATTATACAAAAGCGGAAAAAAATACTAAAAGCAATGTTCTTCTTTTCATTTTTATATTTTTAAAATTAAAGATGAAATATGCAAGGTAGAATGTGCAATATTAATATTTTTAGTCACTCTTAACTGTATATATGATAATTAAGATTTGATGGCTATTAAACAAATTTAAATATTTTTATAATACAAAGATTCTTTTTAAAGATATATCTATATATCAGCTAAGGTTGATAATACTATTATTTACGGAGAAGAGAGGAATACAGGAAGCCTTTTTATCTACATGTCAAGAGTATATAAGTGTATTCATTATAAATATTACCTTAGGTTTTAGTAAAATAATGTATTGATTCTTCTGAAGGCTATTACCAGGTTATTTCTATGAGCCCTCTAGCTTTAACTATAAAGAGTTTAAGCTAAAGTAAAGTGGCTAATTGATTATATGCTTTTAATTCTATCATAATTAGTGCTATAACAAACATAACTTATAGAGCTTTCATTCGAAATGAGTAATTCTATAACCATTGTAAAATGATGAGTTATTTAAATGTATGATATTCAATTATTAAAAAAGAAAATTCCTTTATTGTTATTTTGTTGCTTAAGAATTCTTAAGAAAACTATCATTGCAATGTAATATTTTTGTAAGAGTCATTTAGATAGCCTCTAAATGAAATACAGAGTTACAATAAATACTTATAATTAGATAAAAAAATATGGAAATAGAAGCAGGATTGGTATTACGCCAGGGAACAGAGGTAGAAGTAACAAAACTTATTTTAGACGAACCTTTGGATAATGAGGTATTGGTAAAGATGGTTTCTGCAGGAATCTGTAGAACTGATATTGATGTCATGGAACAGTATATCGAGACCCCTTTACCTGCAGTATTAGGTCATGAAGGAGCCGGTGTTGTTGTCAAAGTTGGAAAAGATGTTACAAAGGTAAAAGAAGGAGATCATGTTGTATTATCATTAAGCTCCTGTGGACAATGTGAAAAATGCAAATCTGGATTACCATCTTATTGTATAAAACACGTAGCTCTTAATTTTGGAGGAAGTCGTGTTGATGGATCTGTATGTCTGCATTGTTCAGATGGAAATGCTGTACATAGCCATTTCTTTGGACAATCTTCTCATTCCTCATATTCTGTAGTAAATGAAACTTCAGTAATTAAGGTATCGAAGAATGCTGACTTACGATACTTAGCTCCATTTGCTTGTGGAATTATGACAGGAGCAGGAGGTATTTTAAATACACTAAAGCCTGAAGCGGGAAGTTCCATAGTTATATATGGAATGGGAGCAGTGGGATTAAGTGCTGTAATGGCCGCGAAAATTGCAGGGTGTAGTACTGTTATTGCTGTAGATATTAGTGAAAATAGGCTTCATCTAGCATTGGAGATGGGGGCAACACATACCTTTAATGGGAATGATAAAGCATTACAAGAACAAATATCAGCCGTTACAAATGGGGGGGCAGATTATGCATTTGAATCCTCAGGTGTTAAAAAAGTGATGAACTCAGCTTTGGACACAATAAAGGAGAATGGTACTATGATTCTTACGGGAGTCTTACCTCAAGGAGAAACGGTTGCTTTTGATGCCTGGAACCTGGTAAGAGGACGTACAATAAAAGGAAGTATTATGGGAGACTGTGTTCCTGAGATTTTTATTCCTAAGCTAATTAGTTTTTATGAAGAGGGTCGTTTTCCAGTAGATAAAATGATGAAATTCTTTAGTTTGAAAGATTTTAATGCTGCAATAAAAGAAAGTCTCTCTGGAGAAACTATTAAAGCAGTAATTACGTTTTAATATTTTATTATTCAATGAGAACTTGGAATAGTTCAGTTCTGATTGAATTCTTTTTGATTATCGGCATGTAAATATCCAAAAACAATTAAAATATTAATAAATAGTGAGGTAAGGCAATACAAGGGTGATTTATTAATATTTCTTAAGATGAATGATAGTTTTTTGCTTTACCTTGTAGATATATTAAAGAGACATATGTTGATTGTCAATTAATAAAATGACTGATTGCAAAAACTAAAACGCAGTAAAATTTTCTGAACATTTATAATTTCAATTGATATTTTCGTAGAGATTAAATTATTTTGATCTCATCATTTTGTTTTTCGGTTCATATAAAGTAGGACACATTTCTACAAATTTGGTGATGTGGTGTGATTTTTTAGTCACACCATTTTTTGTGGAAAAAGATTATGTAATATAGGCTCCGTTTTTTCAATAAACAATATTACCCTCCACACTTTAAATGAGGAGATAGGAAACTTTCAAAGATTAAAAAGTGATTATTAAATAAAATCAATATTGTTTATCGGAAACTACTTTATTTCTTAGGTTTGTCATCGGAGTTTCAAATGTTTTAAATATAATAGCAGAAAGTACAATAGTGAGAGACCAATACAAGAAATAAAAAACAGGAATAATTATGTTATAATTTGTGGTAAAACTTGTCCAGGGAATACTCTTTAAAATCATATCTTTAACAAACGTCATATGTATTAAATACATTGAGTATGAGATTAAGCTTAGTATCGTAACTATGTTAGCTATTTTATATTTTACTTTTTCTAGATTTGAAAGAAATGGAAGTAATAGAAGTGTGCCAAAAGAAATTATGCTATATTCTAATACAACATTGTAAAGGCCTATTGGGCTGGGGAAAATATTATTTATATATATATATCTATGAATAATAAATACTAAAAGGCCACATACAAATAATTTGGTAGCAGCCATTTTCCAGTATTTTGCATAATAATAATTAATATAGGCGCCTATGATTCCGTACATCATACTATCTAATCGATACACTACCTGATGATGAAAGTCTCCAGCCTTTATAAGAGTTCCATGCATATATGGATAATAATACCTTAAAAAAGAAACAAAAGATAAAGTAAAAAAAGCAATAATTATAATGGAATTTTTAGGAGATAGTTTTAAAAGAACAATTAGTGAAAAAATAAGAAAAGGAATTATTAAATAAAACCATTCTTCTACACTTAGACTCCAGGATTCTGGAAAATATTCCGATGTTGGATAAAATAAATTTTGACAAAATAAATAGTAGCTTTTAATTTTGTTAAAACTGAAAGAAGGATCTTGTATGTTATAGCAAACTACAAGAATGGATAGGATTAGAAAGTAAGTAGGAAGAGTTCTAAACCATCTTTTTATCCAAAAGTTCAGGAGTAGTTTAAAAGACGCTTTATTGGTTTCCAATTGTTTTATTAAAATCCCCCCAATCAAAAATCCACTTAACACAAAAAAAATACTAACACCATCAAATCGTATATAATTATGAATTTTTATTATTTTTTGTGGGAAGATAAATTTACCGTGATCAATAATCACAGTGATGATTGCAAAGCATCTTAAAATATCTAATCCGAAAATCCTGTGATGGTTAAGTTCTTTACTAAAAATAGAAAATAGGCGCTCAAGGAGTGCTTTGCTTTTTAAAGGAAAAATCATCTGTTTGTATTTTTTGTTAAAAATTATAAGGATAAATAAGGAAGTCCAATTTAAAAAACTAATAATAATTACCTCTTAAGATTTCTTAAGTAAACTGTGGTTGTTATCATTTAATTTTGTAAGACAATTCTTTCTTTTCTTAGAATGCTGTAGAAAACTATAGTTATAGTAATAATTTAGATAATTTCGATGAGATTTACTGGAACTAAAAATAAAAAAAGACAAAAGAAAAAAACAGAAGCAATATCAGCACAACTTTCATCATGGGGATATTTTAAGCGAAGTATTTTTATTAGCCTGGCTCGGCTTTTTTCTATATATAAAACCAATCGTAGAAAAGATATGTAGTAGGTTTATCATATTTACCATACTATTTCCTAAACTATTCTATGAAGGAATATGGAACCATTTCCATTGTTTCTATCATTGTTAAACGAATAATATTAGATAGAACATTATATTTCAGATGATTTGAAATTAATTAGCAGTATTAATTTGAGAAATAAGGATATTAATGGATAATAAAATATAGTTTTTGTTGAGACGCAACGAGTATAGGCAATAATTTTTTAAATTGATTTTAGGTAGTGAGTATATTTCCGCTGTTTGTTTAAAGCAGTGGAAATTACTGACGAATATTATTGTTTAAAAAGCGTCTGGGCTATTAAAGCTTATAAATAATGTGGTAATTTATTAATATACCCTTGAACTTAAAAAGTTATTTTGCTATAATCTGTAATAATAAATAAATGTATTTCCTGTTATTGTGAGTTTGTTTGACTTTACATTATTCTGTTATACTAAATAATAGGTTTTCTTACTTGTACGATAATTGTTAAGGATTTCTCTTCTTAAGAAATCTTAAGAATAAGTAGACTGTATTATTGTAGTTTTGCAAATGATATTACATAGTAGTGACTAAGGATAATTTTTTTGATAAATATGGGAGGGGAATTTTCTAATTGATAGTGCAACAAATTGCAGCAGTGGGACAAGTTTTGAAATACATTATTTCTGGCTGCTGCGAGGAAACGTAGTTTTGGTACGCTGAATAGTTTCCTCCAGGATAGAGGGAGCGTTGGAGGATATCAGACTTCTTTTCTGAGTTTTTTAGTTTAGTTTTTATTTCGAATGGCTCTGTGGGTATAAATACAGAGTCATTGGTACCCTTCCCACCCGTTGTATTAAGGAATAGGTTTTCATTTTCATATTAAGCAAACCCTTAGTGGCTTTTGTCACTAAGGGTTTTTTATTATTTTATATCCCTATGTGGAGATAAGTGTGATTTTTTTATGTTTTATACTAGTTGAGCTTTGTTTATATCCTGTTTTTAAATCCGTTTGCGGGTTTATAGGATTTTGTTTTTCAAGATTTACAGATCATAATTTTTTAATATATGAAAATGATAGTATTAATTTTTGGACTTATTTTTTATCTTGATTGGAAAGAGCTTAATACTTCTGGACATTGTCTGGGGTGATCACTTACTAGATAGATCACTATACCACGAATTTTCTGCATAATGCTAAAGGTTTTTCACGTAATTTTCAACTATAAACCAAGATAAAGAGCCCAGGGTAGTAGAAGAAAAGTAAAATTTTGTGGAATGGCAAAATCTATAAAAGGTTTACTTTAATAGATTAAACTGATTTGATTAATCGGTAAATAGTAGCCGGATGAACATCGAATAATTTGGCTACTTCAGGAGCTGTTTTTCTTCCCGATTGGACAAGATGTTTTATTTCTTTTCTTTGAACTTCCTTTAGTTTGGGTTTTCTTCCTCCAATCCTTCCTTCTTTTCTGGCGTGCTCAAGTCCTTTTTTAGTACGTTCTTTTAGCATTTCTCTTTCAAATTCTGCAAAAATTCCAACCATCTGCATCATCATTCTTCCTGAATATGTAGTAGTGTCAATAGATTCTGTCAAGCTTCGGAATCCTGATTTTTTTTCTTCAATCTGCTCTATCAAGAAGAGAAGATCTTTCAGTGATCGGGAAAGTCTGTCCAGCTTCCAGACAATAACAATGTCGTCCTTGCGAAGATGGTTGAGAAGCTCTTTAAGTTTCGGGCGATCCCATCTTCCACCAGAAGTCTTTTCCTCAAAGATAAGTTCACAACCTACTTTTCTCAAAGCTTCAATCTGAACTGAACTATTTTGCTCCTGAGTGGAGACTCTAGCATATCCTATTAACATAGATTCTATTTTATAACTCTAAATCTTGTGGGTTTTTATGTCCGTCCCAGAAAGAAAGAATTTGAATTGTTTTGTTATTAACCCTATAAAAAATTAAAAACTTTCTAAGGACAACCACATAACGGACATCTGGAATCTCAAAAACTTCCTGCCCTGCGTAAGGATTGTTGGCAATGTAATCTTCTTTTTCAGAAACCTGTTTTACTATCTTTTTTGAATACGTGGCAGACTTATTATGGTTAATCCAAAACTCCAACGCTTCCAGATATAAATGCTCCGCTTTCTGAGTCCATTCTATTTCGAACATAAGGCTGCTGCTTTTTTTCTTACTTCATCACTTGAAATAAGCCTTCCCTCTTTTGCATCTTTTATGCCTTCTAATACAGATTGTTTTATTTCTTCGGAAATTATAATGTCTTCCTGGCTTTTAAAACGGATTTTCATTTCTTCTAAAAAAGCTTCAATAATGGAGAACTGTTTGGGGTTATCGGGGTAAATAACAATACTTTTCATGATAAGATTATTTATACAAAGATAAAAATTTTGCATAAACATATCGCAAAATATTTTTATTTTGCAATACTTTTTTGCGACTGCAAAATTAATGCTTCTCGAGCATTTTGAGCTTTGTTGCAAAAAGGATCGTTTGTGCGAAGAATAATTTGAATTATCCTTTAAGAAAAATACTATCTGAGAAAGAGAAAGAAAAGTTAATTGAGTCCTTTCTAAGAAAAGATTTAATAAATCAGTATACTTTTACGGAGTTTAATATTATAATTATTGACTAAATATTAACTTTAAAAGAACTTATTTTGGAATAATTGTAATAATGAATAAAATTTATTTCCTGAATTTGTGATTTGATATGGATTTTATTTAACTTTACATTATTCTGTTATGAAAAATAATGGGTTTTCTTAATTGTACTATAATTGTTAATGATTTCTGTTCTTAAGAAATCTTAAGAGTATTTGAGCTGTATCGTTGTAATTTTGCAAAAGATATTACATAGTAGTGACTAAGGATATTTTTTTTGATCAATATGGGAAGGGTAATTTTTTCAAGTTCATTTTGATCTTAGATAGTTCTAATGCGATTATTCATTAAAATAATAATAATCATAGTCACAAAAGCTTAAAATTACATCTATAGAAAAATCTTAATTCTAAAAAAGTTAGGTCTTTTCTATACACTTATTATTATATAATAGCAACTTATAATTTAATAAATTATCACAGATGAGAAAAACACTATTACTAATTTTCGGATGCTTTTGTTGTATTGCTTTGAGCGGTCAGGTAGGCATCAATAATACGAATCCCAAGGCTACATTAGATGTAATGGCCAAAAACAGTGATGGGAGTAGCGCGGAGGGTCTTCTTGCCCCTCGTTTAACAGGCGATCAGATTCAATCAGGCAATTCCCGTTATGGTTTGGATCAGGCGGGAACTCTTATTTATGCCACTTCTGGAGTAAGTAGCCCAGATGCTGTAACTCAAAATATTACCACTGCTGGTTATTATTACTTTGATGGTACTGCCTGGCAGGTTTTGGGAGGTAGTGCAGGAGTCTCTGATTATAATATTTATGATTCAGATGGATCTCTTTCGGGTAATCGTCAGGTTGATTTGTCAGGAAAGAACCTTGGTTTTACAGGCGGTAATGTTGGTGTTGGAATTGCAGTAGCGGATGCTTCAGCAATATTAGATGTAAGCAGTACGACGCAGGGTTTTGCTCCTCCTCGTGTTACCAAAGTACAAAGGGATAATATTGTATCCCCAGTTTCCGGTTTGATTGTTTATTGTACAGATTGTGGAGTGGGTTCTACGGGTTGTTTATCCCTGAATTTGGGAACTCCTGGAGCACCTAACTGGAGCTGTGTAGGCTCTACAACATCTTCTACCGTGGTAACTTCCGAATGTACCGGTTTTTCAGGTACCTACACTTCGGGCTCAGCCTTATCAGGAGCCAGTTATAAAGTAACGGTAACGAATAATTCTTTTTCTTCTGCGACGATCAATTTTTCTTCGGGAGATTTGGTTTTAAGTGGTATTACAGGTCTAACGGTTGGTACTCCCACTTTTTCAGGAGGATCAGTAAGTGGGAGTAATGTTACTTTGACTTCTGGGCAGACAGTTGTTATAAGCTATCCTATTACGGGTACTCCGGGAGCCAATGGTACCCTTACGGGTGTCTGGACAAAGCTTTCCCTTTCTTGTACGAGTAGCCAAATAGTAGGTAAGGGTACTGCCCGTTTTACTCTTCCTCAAAACCTGTATGTTGCTTCTGTGAATTTGGGAGGAACAGGAGATGTCCAGGGAGTTGTAGATAACGGATCTAATAAGCTTACGATTCAAGTCCCTTATACTGGAGGGAAAGGTAGTTATGACGCTTATACGAGCGCATGGATTTCCAATAATTCAGGAAGTGGCCAGGGAGGAGACACTAATAAGTTTAGGGTTTCTTATCCTGCGGGAACGTTTAGTAGTTCGGGAAGTATTGCGGTGAGTATTGAGGTAGATGGGGATGGTAGTTTTAATGCCTTAAAGCTTCTTCCTGGAAATACTATGGTTTTGGGAACGCTTCCTTTTGCTCACAATGGCATTTATGATGGCGATATCATCATCCATATTGTAACGTGTGGAGCATTTATAGCACCGGGAGTCTTTAAGGCGTTTATGTGTCATAATTTAGGGGCTGATATGAATGCAGATCCCTTCCAACCTTCGGCCTCTATTCACGGAGCTAAATACCAATGGGGAGCTAAGACAGGCCAGGCAGGACGTTATATAAGCCAGGCGGATGATCAGGCTAATAGTGGTGCTATTGGAGGATGGATTAGTTCTCCGCTTCCTAATAACAGCTGGTCTGATACAACGAAGACTGCGCAGGATCCATGTCCTGTAGGATATAGGGTTCCTACAAATGACCAATGGCAGAAGGTGATTGCTAATAATAGCTTCACTACTACAGGGACCTGGACAAATAGCCCAACGAATTACAGCAGTGGAGGCAAGTTTGGAAATACATTATTTCTGCCAGCCGCCGGCAGCCGTAACAACGTGAATGGAGCCCTGTTCAGCCGTGGCAACAACGGGTACTATTGGAGCAGTACGCAGTACGCAAGTGCCTACGCCTACAACTTGAACTTTGGTAGCACCGGGGTGAATGTCATCACAAACCGTACAAACGGGTACAGTGTTCGTTGTATTCAGGAATAGGTTTTCATTTTTCATATTAAGCAAATCCTTGGTGGCTTTTGCCACTAAGGTTTTTTTACTATTTAATGTCCCGGTTTAGGGATAAACTGGATTTTTCTTACCATACTTAACTTATAGTTGAGCTTTGTTTATCGTGTATTTTTAAGAATAGTCCGTGTTATAGATGTAGTTTATCAAAATTTACAGATCATAATTTTTATCTATGAAAAAAATAATAGTATTAATTTTAGGGATTTTCTTTTTGGTATCCAAAGGGCAGGATATTGCAATGGATTTTCCTTATTTTAAAGGCAAGAGCTACGATTTTGTGATCTTTCAGGGGAGTGAGGCCAAAACAGTGTTCCAAGGGACAATTCCTGAAAACGGGAAGTTTATTTTACATATTCCCAAGGAGTATGCTCCCTATCGGGGTATGAGTCGTTGGCTTATCACCGGGAGTAAAGAAGGAGGCGGCTTGGATATGGTGATCCCGGGTCATGATTTCTCAGTAGGTAGTAAAGAATCTCAACCTAGAGAAGAGAATATTATTTATATGGGAAATGAGGAAGTAAAAGAGCTTAATAGTCTTTATAAAAAAGAGCAGGCGATCTTCGCCAGATATGGAGCCATGCTCCAGGCCACGAAATCTTTTTCAAAGACGGATAAAAACTATTTGATTTTTGAAAAAGAGGCTCAAACTCAAGTTCAGGCTTATGGGGATTATCAGGGAGAGCTAAAGAAAAACAAGAGTTATGCATCAGGCCTTATCAATATCATTAATATTACCCAGGGTATAGGAACTGGTCTTTTTGAAGCGGAGGAAGAAAAGGCAAAAAACATCAGTGATTATATTACCAGGGATCTCGATTGGGATGCCCTGTATACTTCCGGGCACTGGACGGAGGTGATCGCTTCCTGGGCAGATATTCATGCCTTAGTATTGGAGGATCCTAAGTCCTTTGCCAAAGATGTAGAAACCGTAAGCTCCCGAATCAAAAATCCTGCGGAGTATAGGGATTTTGCAGAAAGACTGGCCGTGGCGTTCACCCGTAACGGGAGAGATGATTTTATCAGTGCTATTACGCCCATCATCAGGGCTTGCGGCAAGATAAGTTCTTTCGAAGGCCCCTTATCTGTTTTTGTATCTGCAGCAGTAGGAATGCAGGCTCCAGATCTTGATCTTCGTGCTTCGGGATATAAAGTTCTTAAAAGTAGTTCCTTTTCAGGAAAGGGTTATGATAAAACACTATTACTTTTTTACCGATCAGATTGTGGTCCCTGTGAAGATCTTTTAAAAGATCTTAGTGGGAAATATGATATGCTAAAATCAAGAGGGGTTCATATAATCTCTGTCTCCGGTGATCAGGCAGAATCGTTATTTAAAGAAAAGGGCAAGGAATTACCCTGGGAGGATAAATATTGTGATTATAAAGGTTTTGAAGGGGTTAATTTTAGAAATTACGGTATATCGGGTACCCCTACTGTTTTTCTAATTGATGGTGAGGGTAAAATAATAGAAAGAAGGGCTTCCCTAACGGATATTATGGGAAGGTTATGATAAGATCGTAAAATAGAAAGTTTTGCTTTCATAGGAAAAAATAAAAAAATAGAAGTATTGATAACAAAAGATAAAATATTTTCAATGAGTATTGATGAAGCTTTCATAGAAGAACATTTATTAGGAAAAAGCCCTAAAGAAATAGTTTGTTTTATGTCCAAAGTTCCAGATGCAGAAAAGGGTAATGAGTGGATGTATGTTACTAAAAAATACTTGTGGGGGATGTATAAAAGGAGGCTTTATTTGTATTTTCATAATGGAGTGGTGAGCGAATATTATTGTGAGTAACAAAAAGTGGAAGATCTGGATAATCCCCTTGGAATTATAATTAATAGAGCGGGATCGATGAACACAAGATAACCTATAATAAATAAACTAAAATCCATAAAAATGAAAAGAGTACTATTAATCAGTATGTTGTTTATTGGAAGTTTGTATAATGGACAAATAGCAATAGGAAAGTCTGAGCTTACTAATGAGTCTGTTTCTCTGGAGTTCTCTGATGCAGAAAACCGGGGTCTTATCCTGCCTTATGTAGAAGATAAGACAGGTATCACCGAAAATGGGACTTTTATATTTGATACAACAGACAAAAAGGTAAAATTATTAAGTAGTGGTGTATGGCATGATTTGAGTGTTGATCCGGGAGGAGTTGTAGATTTAAGCGATCAAAAGGATAGGGAAGAAAATGCAGACGGTAAGGTGGGTATTGGTAAGCAAAGCGCTGTTATGGGTATTCTGGTCCTTGAGGACAGTGATAAGGCCATGATTCTCCCTAAGGTGGCTAGTCCCCATTTAAATATCATCAATCCTTCTGCCGGAATGATGGTGTATGATACAGTAGCTCGTCAGTTAGCCGTTTATAATGGGAGTGTATGGTCTTTTTGGAAGCCATAAAACCATAAAAAAACCATAAAAGATATGGCGTTATAGCTACAGTTATAGCTATTAATCATAGGAGGTAAGTTGTCATGATCATTCTTTATTCTTTACCTATTCTTTCAAAACAGAAGTCTATCTTTTTTAAAAAGATGGACTTCTTTATTTTATTTAAGCTTATAAAGTTTTTAGATTTATCATTCTCTTAATATTTCTTAAGTTAATTATTGATGCTATAAGCTAATTTTGTAATACAAGCTATACATGTTCCTCTACCTATTACTTTGGGGTTAAAAATTCTTGCACTTGGACTTAGCAAGTGTGACATAAGGCTTTTTACTAAATATAAAATACATTTTAATATATTATAGATTCATGAAAAAAATTATAATAATTACTTCTATACTTTTAATGGTTATATCTAACACATTTAATGCACAAAAAAGAAAAGGAAATATACTTAAGAGTTCCGATATTGCAGAAATTGAAGCATACTTGAATGTATCTCATCCAGATGATCCTAAAAGATCTATTTTGAAATCTAGAGTTATTGATTTAAAGAATAAAGCATGGACGAAAGGGAGGTTAACGTCTAAACCAATGGCTGCAAGGCCTGTTATTGATGAATCGGAGCTTGTGAATAAATCTAAGGATAGTATCAAATTTGAACAGTTGATTAAGCAAACACCCAAGGAACATAAAAAGAAAACTGTGAAGCTTTTAAACTCCATGTTCAATGAGGATCCTAAATATAATGAAGCAATACTCTTATTTAGAAATAAATCTGATTGCAATTTAATTTTGGAAATAGAAGGTAAGAGCTCTTATAGTCTTGCAATTCCGGCGCAAGATGAAAACTTTATAATTATAACAAAGGGAGTGTATTCTTTAAAAAGTAATATTTGTAATACCAAATATACTTCGCAAAAAGAAATTAATAAGAGTGTTATTTTAACAATAACTCCATCCTGTCAATTTTAGTAAAATGCACTATACTATGTCTAATTAATCCAATTTACTCAAATTCCTACTATTTTTAGTAACAACAGCTATTTTATCAATTTTTACATCTTGTATAAGACAAATAGTTCTTAACCAGGAGATTTTTTGCTTTGGATTGTGAAAGTCTGGTTTGCAAATGAAAGGCAGTAATTTGAAATCTAAGGGGTAAAATATCAGTGAAATAATATTAAAGTAACAAACGATAAATTTCAAAATTAAACGGAAAATTAATTGGGAAAAATACAAAACGGTGGATTACTATGTATTCTCTTTTTTTTCTCACTCATGGGTAAATCAACAAAATCTCGTGATTTAATCGAAAAAGATTTTGATTTGATTTACTATAGAGTATTCATGGAAAGCCGAACCGATAAGATGCTCAAAATAGGCGACTCACTATATCGTGCTTCTACTACTCAAACTCACAAGATAAAGTCAACTGTCATTATAGCTACAGCATACTCACAGAATTTGAGTATGAATAAATCTATTGTCTATTGGAAAAAAGTAGATTCCATGGCTACAAAAGCTAATCTTTATGATTGGGTAACATTTGCCAATGAACGTCTCGCCAATGAGTATTTGAAGCTAAATTTAGTAAAGGCAAGCAAGCAGTTTATGGACAGAGCAGAGAAATCTAGTAAGTCATTGTCTGGATCAACTGATAGCAAATATATTTATGCGATGATGTTAGAAACGAAAGCTTTACAAAGGATTTGGCAGAACGATACTGCAAACTTTATAAAAGGAATAAAAACCAATCAGGCTTACTTACGATCTTTATCTAAAAATGATGTGACAAAAGTATTATTAGGGAAGTCTTATCTTAAAACTGGTGAAGTCTATGCTCAAAAAAATAGTATAGACTCAGCCAATTATTACCTCTGTTTAGCTGAAAATGAATTTGGAAGTTCAACAATAAAAACAAATGTGAGAAATTCTTCATTATGCAGAGTATTCGGAAACCTTGCTCGCAAAAAAAAACAATATAAAGAGGCAGAAGTCTATTTATTGCAGGCAAAAGAAATAGCTTTTGTTAATAAGGATCGAAAAGAAATGGATCTTATTATTAATGATCTGCGGAGATATTACAGAGAGGTACATAATTATAGAGCACTATTCGAAATTAATAAAATCAAGGATTCTCTCGATCACATTAAAAATTTTGAATTGGTCGAAATTACGGATAGGGACTTTGCAAATGAATATATAGATAAAAATAGATTCAAAAGTTATACGTATGTCCTAATCGTTCTCTTGGTTTTTGGGAATTGTTTAGTTGTGATTCTAATGATCTTCTTCAAAAGAAACAATAAATTACAGATTATCAATCAATTAAATTATAAGAGAGGGGATTCTAATCTAAGCGCCCCAACAAATAATAATCTTGAATCGAAGAATGGGGTCAATATACAAATGAGTGCTGATAAGGAAAAAGATATACTTCGTCTATTGGCAGATTTTGAATCAAAGTATCTTTATCTTAACAAGGATATATCTCGACCAAAAATGGCCTCTTTTCTAAAAACCAATACTAAATATTTATCTTTTATTATCAAAAAATATAGAACATCTGATTTTAATGATTACATTAATCACTATAGAATAAAATATATCATAAATAAATTATATACAGAACCAGCCTATCGTAATTATAAGATAAGTTATTTAGCAGAAATATGTGGATATTCTTCACATAGCCGGTTTGCTGATGTATTCAAACAACATATGAAAATTCCACCTTCTGAATTTATTATGCAATTAAGAAATCATGATCAATCACACCAATCGTAAAATATTTATTAACAACCTTTTATTTGATATTAACAATGCATTACAATGATCAGTATAGCTGTTAGTATTCGCGAATAATGACAGTCCTTTCCTTTCCGAAACATAAAATTTGGATTAAATTTGTGTCAATAAGTTTAAAAATGTAATCCATATTTTGTGATTCAGATTATGATTAACATTTGGTACTTTTTCCATAGTTATTTTTTTTGTAAATCATTTTTAAGTTTACATCAGACAGCCATTATGTAATGCTAATGGCTGTCTTAAAAAACTTTTACCAGTAATTAAATAATATGGCTTTCATATTAATTGAAATGTTGAAAAGTTTAAATATATTTTGTGGTTTTTTATATCAATATTTGGTGATGTAATGTATAGGAGATATCCTAATCTGAGACCTCTTAAAAAGAGGTCTCATTCTTTGCGAAATTTGTAATAAGATAAAGTGTAAACTCAATAAGTATTGTAAATGAAATTTTCATTAGAAGTATATTTTCTCCCAATAAGCTGTAATAATTAAAATGAACATAAATTATTAAATATATAACTAATGCGAATAGATTTAAAAAATATCAAAGTGGGTTACTTAATTTCTGAAAGAATAAAAGAGTGCGATATTGATATTACACGTATTTGTGATTTTTTTAGTTGTGAGGAACCTGAAATCGAAAAAATGTGCCAAATGGATAGCTTAGAAAGCGATACCCTTCTTAAATGGTGTAAATTACTAAAATATGACTTTTTTAGACTGTATACACAACATCTCATTCTGTATTCTCCACCTGCCTCCAGAGATAAACACATTAATACTAAATCCGACATATTACCGACATTTAGAAAAAATGTCTATACCAAGGAGCTAATATCATTTGTTATGGAACAATTAAACAATGGAGTGATGGATACAGAGCAAATTATTGAAGAATATAGGATTCCTAAAACTACCTTGTTTAAGTGGTTAAGTAAATATAAAAATTTTTGAGTAAGCTTCATCCAATCATTATATTATTAAGAAAACATTGAATATGGAAAAACAACAATCGTCAAATTATATCAGAATTTATAGGGATATTATACAAACCAAATATCCTGAGAAAGAGGAGAAGTGCTCTTTTTTCTTGAAAAAAGCTAAATTAACATCAAGGGAAGTTCTTCAGAATGTTTTTGGTTATTGAAAGTTATTGCAGATGCACAAGAATATTTTAAAGATTTTCCATTGCAAAATTGGGTTTAAGGGAAGTAGCTAATAATGAATTTATGATTAAAGCTGTAAGTGGGTATGTTGATGGTACTTTCTCCGTTGTACCTTATCCAGGAGCTAATAATCCTTAGGTTGTAAGTTTAATGACTAATGTTAATAATGTAATCATGTCAATATATAACTAATTTAGGTCAATATCTAATAAATAAAAAGTTAAGTGAGTCTTCACTTTTTTCTTAGAGTGTGGCATTATTCATAAAAATGATACTGAAATTATTTAACATAATAGATCAAATAATAAATATGACCTATGGAAAACTTATACTTATTAAATCTCAAAAATACGATTGGATTAGATCTAATATTTTCGCACAATAAAGTTCTAGATTGATTTCAAACCAAAAAATCGTTAAATATTAAAATTATGAAACAAATATTAATTATACTATTGACAACTTCTATTTTCACAACTTCTTGTAATGAAAATAACAAGTCCAGAATGAAGAATCAGGTGTTAAATAAAAACAAAATAGAATTAAAAGACATAATTGGCAAAACATACGAATTCAATTATTCAGACCAATATGTGTATCATATAAAATTTGAATCAGACTCGACAGTTAATTGGAAATTGATAAAAGGAGAATTTCCTGGAGCAATTGAAGAAACTGACCAGTATATTTCTACTCAAATAAATGAAAATATGCTTTTTATTTCTTGGGTTGAAGAAAGTGGATTGGGATATTGTAATATAATGGACTTTAACACAAATACTTTGACAACTCACGCAAGACAAGATAATTCTGTTTTTGTTAATCCTGGTAAATTTAATGAAGTCAAATAAAAGCCTACATACAATAAAGGTTTTGCGTCAGGCAAGCTGAAGTGCAAAAATTCAATAGCAGTTTTTCAAGTGAAAATTAGTAATAACATCAACTTTGTGCATCGATTTCCTACCCGCAAAGCCCCGAGAAATTAAACCCGATAAACTAAGTCTATCATAAACTGAAATAAAATGATAATTTGAAGTTTGTTACAAATAGATTTTAAATCTATCTTAATAAAGAATCATTTTTTTGTTAGAATTTCAGTTGATAGGGGCATTGGAACTCTTATCTTGTTTGGTTAAAAAATAAATGCAACAAATAGATATTTCATATTATTTCGTAGCATTTATTTTTACGGGATTTCTAATACCTATATTTTCCATGTCTGATTTAGCTCAGTAATTCTAAATTATAAGAAATTGTCTAGTAGTAATTACATTTTTTTACGGAGGTAGCTTAGATGTTCGGGAGTCATATTAAGATAAGTAGCAATATCCTTAAAAGAAATGTACTCGGATAAGTTAGGGAATTGTTGTAAAAAATTGTCATAACGTTCTTGTGCAGATAGTGATAACATTTCAACAACTTTTTTATGTTGAGCAATTAAAGCCCCTTGATATATTTTTCTGAAGAAAGTCTCCATTATTGGATGTTGAGATAAAAGTTTGTCATATGAATTTTTTGATATTCGAAGCACTTCAGTATCTACTATTGCCATTATTGAATAATCTGAAACGGTTCCGTTAAAAAAGGAATTTAAATCTGAAGCCCACCATTGTGGGGGAAGAAATATTATTGTGTGATCTTTTCCATGTTTATCAGTATGATAAGTTTTAACACAGCCAGAAATAATAAAATATTGATAATTACAGACTTCACAAGGAATTTGTAAATAGTTTTTTTTTTCGATTTTCTGATATTCAAATGATTGGATAAGTGCTAATTTAAGTTCTTCATCTGTTTCTATATAGTTTCCTACATAGTTTAGAAAAAAATCGTTAGGCATAATGATTATTTTTATATTATACGTTCGTACAATTACAAATTTTATACCATCAGGCAGGCCTACTTATTGTAATAAGCCGTCATTTGATCTCTTAAGAATTATTAAGAAGTAATTAGTAATTGATAAATAATTTTGTTTCAAGTTTTAAAAAGATACATATGGAACGAAGAGAAGCTATTAAAATTGGTGCATTAACGATGGCTACAGGTTTAATAGGAATTACAACTAATGCTATGAAAAATACTCTAGATAATTTTGGGGTAGATTTGGATTATGATAATAATCAGGAAGGTGATTTTGATGAGGATAAGCCTTACGATTTTATTATTGCAGGAGCTGGGTCAGCGGGTGCTGTATTAGCAAATCGTTTATCAGAGGAAAAGAAGTGGAAGATTTTGTTAATAGAGGCAGGATTGGATTTTAATCCCGAAAGTAATCCGGAACTTATTTATAGTAGCAATATAATTGCTGCAAATTTGGATAAGAGATATGATTGGGGTTATAAAAGTACTGAACAAGAATATGGTAATGTTATTATTGCACCAAGAGGAAAAGGAGTTGGAGGCAGTTCTAATATCAATGGTGCAGTAGCAGTTCGAGCTTTAAAATTTGATTTTGATCGTTGGACAAAAATGGGACTTGAAGGTTGGAAATTTGATGATGTACTACCATATTATAAAAAAATGGAAAGTACAGAACATGGATCAGATAAGTGGCATGGGAGAAAAGGACCTTTTCCTATTCATCAAATGGAAAAGCATTATATAACGCCAGTGCAAAGTGCGGTTGTTGATACTGCAGTTGCTATGGGATATAATGAAGTTATGGACTTTAATGATCCGAATGAAAATAATGGAGCGGGTCCTATTCCTATGAATGTTATTAATGGTGTACGTGTAAATGTAGGGATTGCTTATCTTAATAATCAAGTAAGAAAACGTAATAATCTCCATATTTTAAGCGAAAGCTTAATAGATAAAGTAATAATAGAAAAAGGAAAAGCAAAGGGTATTTTATTAGCAAATGGGAAGCGAATTTTTGGGAGAGAAGTAATACTATCTTCAGGAGCTTACGGTAGTGCTGCAATTTTAATGCGATCTGGTATTGGACCAGCGAAGGACCTAAAGGAGTTGGATATTGATGTCGTTTTAGATGCCCCAGTTGGAAAGCGTTTACTTGACCATCCTTTTTACTGGATGAATTTTGCGGCAGTACCGGAGAAAAATACAAGAATACATCCTGTAGTAGGATCGCAGCTCTGGACTAATTCTACTAGAGCTTCCTCAAAGAATGAGCTTGATATAGCTATCTCACCATCACATTTGGTAGACCCTTCTACTAGCCCTACAAAATCAATATTTACTCTTGGATTGGAACTCATGAACTGTCAGTCAGAGGGATCAGTTAAATTGGCGAGCAAAAATCCAGCTGATATGCCGATTATCGATTTTAGGCACCTAACATCAGAGGAAGATATGTTACGGATGATAGAATGTTTTAAAATTGCCCGTAAAATGGTTACAGTTAGTCCATTAAAGGAGTTTTATCATAGCGAAATTTACCCAGGCTCTGATGTTCAAAGTGATGAACAGATTAGAAAAGCCCTATTAAGTGGAGTATCCACACTCCAGCATCCTTGTTCAACAGTTCCAATGGGTAAAGAAGGAGGTGAGAATTCAGTAGTAGATGCTGAAGGACGTCTATATGGTATACAAAATCTAAGAGTTGTTGATGCTTCTATATTTCCTGAAATTCCTCTTATCAACTTAAATCCTCAAGTTATAATGGTAGCAGAAAAGATAGCGGATAAAATTAAAGGTAAAATTTAATTAAACAAAGTTACAAGAGCAAGATTAGAGGTTACTGATTAATAAGGTGGATGCTTTTATTAAATCCTTATAAATGAATTTTCTTGACACTAATTTATCACACTCTCGAAACTCAGAACTTTCAGGGAGGGTTGGAAAGAAATAGTTAATGGAACTTTTGTATAGGATTATGATGAAGTAAAATTACATTAATAAATTCAAGTATAGCGAACCTATGGATAAAATAAACCGGCCTATTGAAAATGATTCAAATATTTTGAAGGATATTCGGTCTTTTCTTATAAAGATGAATAGTGAAAATCCCAAAACAAATGATGAAATGAGTATAGAAGATACTAGAGATATGCTTATTAAAAGTAGTACATCTATGAACTTTGATTACTCAGATATTGATGTTTTCAATATGGATATTCAGCAAGACGGGATATCTATAAATATTAATATTGTAAAGCCAAAAAAGGCAGAAGGGCAACTTCCCGTATTTATGTTTTTTCATGGTGGCGGTTGGACTTTTGAGGATTTTTTAACTCATAAAAAATTGGTAAGGGATCTGGTTGTTGAAAGTGGAGCTGTAGCAGTATTTCCAAATTATACCTTGTCTCCTGAAGTAACATATCCTATTGCTCTTAATCAAGTATATGCTGCTACAAAGTGGATTTCTTTTCATGGAGACAAAATTGGGGTTGATGGGAAGAAATTGGCTGTCGTTGGAAATAGTGCAGGAGGAAATTTAGCAGCAGCAGTAGCTTTAATGGCGAAAGATAAAAAAGGGCCTAATATTCTGTATCAGATTTTATTATGGCCTGTCACCGATTCTGATTTTTCTCGAGAGTCATATAAAAAATACGGACAAGATAGGTTTTTAACGACTGAAACAATGAAGTGGATGTGGGATAATTATGTTCCTGACCTGATTAAAAGAAAGGAAAAGTATGCTTCTCCAAATCAAGCGTCTATTGAGGAGTTGCAAGGACTGCCTCCAGCGCTTATTCAGATTGCTGAGAATGATATACTTTATGACGAAGGAATAGAATATGGTCGAAAGCTTGACGAGGCAGGAGTTGCAACTACAATTGCTGTTTATAAGGGATTAATCCACGATTATGGTAAGTTAGAACATCTTTCACATATTCAGTCTGTTAGGGATTCTGTTACACAGGTAGCAATAGCTCTTAAAAATATACTTTTTAAGTGAAAAAAATGAGTTGGGCTATTTGTATTTATTCCTATCTGGTAGATTTTATTAAAATATGAGTACAATTAATATTAAGGAAAACAGCAATAAAAATTATGGGAAAAGTTATAGGAATTCTTGCAGGAAGTTTGCATAGAGATTCATTTTCAAAAAAAATAGCCAAAACAATTAAATCCTTTGTCCCGCAGGAGGGATATGAATTTAAAATTATTGATTTGGAAGGATTACCCGTGTACAATCAAGATTTTGATACCGACAAAAATATTCCTTGGGCTATTGAAAGATTTAGGGCAGATATGCAAAGTGTAAATGGTGTTATATTTGTAACCCCGGAATACAATAGATCTGTTCCCAGTGTTTTAAAAAATGCAATTGATATAGGCTCAACACCATTCGGAAAGAGTATTTGGAACGGGAAACCGGCAGCAATTTTCAGTCATTCTCCTGGGAATATTTCGGGTTTTGGAGCTAATCATCATTTAAGACAAAGTCTTGTATTTCTTAATATGCCAACCATGCAACAGCCAGAGGTTTATATTACAAATAGTGATGCGCTGTTTTCTGTAAATGGAGTTATGATTGAAGGCAGCACAAAAGATTTTGTAAGGAGTGCAGTGAACTCTTACATTAAATGGTTTGAAAAAAGCTACAGTACTATTTAGATTACTATCGGAAGTGTCAAAAAGAAGAGATAGAGAGATGCTACTTTTCACAAAGTTATTTAAGCCCCCTGCTATTCTGGGAATTCTTGTTCTTAAATAACTTATCACTTTAAAATTGAAAATAACCAATAATACAAAAAACGGTTAATAGCCTTTTGTATTATTGGTTTATTTTTTCAATAATTATTATTAAAAAGTAATATTATATTAGATCAAGTGCTAGCAAAGCTGTTTTTTTCGTCGTTAAGCATCTTTTTACGTAGAAAACTTAAGTGCTCCGGTGTCATATTTAGGTATGAGGCAATATCTTTATACGAAACATGTTGAATAACTGAGGGGTATAATTTAAGAAAATTTTCATATCGTTCTTGGGATGTTAAAGAAAGGATGTTTACCAGTTTGGTCTGTTGCGTTGTGAGTGCTCCTTGCAATATATTTCTGAAGAAAGTTTCCATTATTATATGATTAGCCAATAGTTTCTCAAATGAGGGTCTTGATATTTGTAAGACTTCTGTTTTCATAATTGACATTATTGAGTAATCTGAATGTAATCCATTGATAAATGAATTCAGATCTGAGGCCCATAGTCCTGGGGATAAAAATGAGAGAATATGATCTTTCCCATTTTTATCCGTATAGTATGATTTAAGACATCCTGAAATAATAAAATATATAAAATTACAAGGTTCTCCAGCCAATTGTAAATGAGTTTTACTTTTTATTTTCCTATATTCAAAAAGCTTAGTAAGAGATACTTTTAATTCATCATCTACTTTGATATATTCTTCGACATGCTTTAAAAATAATTTGTATACCATTTGTTATTGTTTATTATATATACTGTACTTAGGTTATTATGACTAATAATTTATCATATCTCTTTTCAATGATTGATCAACAAGATTCTATTTAATAGAGTACTGTTATTTTAATTTCTAATATAATCCCTATATAGTCAGATAAGTTGTATAAGAAATAAATTATATCAGGCTTAAAGTATTTAATATGCTATATGATACATATTTGCCTATGATATTTAAATTTAGACAAAAAGATGATGTACTATCCTTAAGATATCTTAAGAAAATTTAAGCTCTATGGGTAAAACAATATAAAATTTTTGCGTAGCAATATCTATTCAGAATATTTGTTTCTAATTAGGGAAATTATAAATTGTTATTAATTAGCTTGTTAGTGCAAATGATCGGCAGCAGATGAATGCAAAATAGATAATCATTTAATATAATGAAAATTATATTTTAAGGATGGAATTATTAATTATTCATTCTGAGACTGGGCTTATTTTTAAAATAATCTTATCTATCTAATGAGTTTGAGCAAATTCATAAGTATTAAGTTGTGGTTTCTTTGCATAGTATATTCTAACTAAAAGGATAATTTTGACAAAAGTAAAAATCACTTGTATTATTTAAAAGCAAACTAGTATCACATTAATATCACTTATTGGATTTCATAAGATTTCTATGATGGGAATGAATGTATAAATGACGACCTTTAGCTAGTTTACTTTGTTCGTAGAACTTTGAAGCTTTTTATCATATATTTTCAGGGCATATTACCATTATCAAAGAACTTATTTTGGAATAATTGTAATAATGAATAAAATTTATTTCCTGAATTTGTGATTTGATATGAATTTTATTTAACTTTACATTATTCTGTTATGAAAAAATAATGGGTTTTCTTAATTGTACTATAATTGTTAATGATTTCTGTTCTTAAGAAATCTTAAGAGTATTTGAGCTGTATCGTAGTAATTTTGCAAAAGATATTACATAGTAGTGACTAAGGATATTTTTTTTGATCAATATGGGAAGGGTAATTTTTTCAAGTTCATTTTGATCTTAGATAGTTCTAATGCGATTATTCATTAAAATAATAATAATCATAGTCACAAAAGCTTAAAATTACATCTATAGAAAAATCTTAATTCTAAAAAAGTTAGGTCTTTTCTATACACTTATTATTATATAATAGCAACTTATAATTTAATAAATTATCACAGATGAGAAAAACACTATTACTAATTTTCGGATGCTTTTGTTGTATTGCTTTGAGCGGTCAGGTAGGCATCAATAATACGAATCCCAAGGCTACATTAGATGTAATGGCCAAAAACAGTGATGGGAGTAGCGCGGAGGGTCTTCTTGCCCCTCGTTTAACAGGCGATCAGATTCAATCAGGCAATTCCCGTTATGGTTTGGATCAGGCGGGAACTCTTATTTATGCCACTTCTGGAGTAAGTAGCCCAGATGCTGTAACTCAAAATATTACCACTGCTGGTTATTATTACTTTGATGGTACTGCCTGGCAGGTTTTGGGAGGTAGTGCAGGAGTCTCTGATTATAATATTTATGATTCAGATGGATCTCTTTCGGGTAATCGTCAGGTTGATTTGTCAGGAAAGAACCTTGGTTTTACAGGCGGTAATGTTGGTGTTGGAATTGCAGTAGCGGATGCTTCAGCAATATTAGATGTAAGCAGTACGACGCAGGGTTTTGCTCCTCCTCGTGTTACCAAAGTACAAAGGGATAATATTGTATCCCCAGTTTCCGGTTTGATTGTTTATTGTACAGATTGTGGAGTGGGTTCTACGGGTTGTTTATCCCTGAATTTGGGAACTCCTGGAGCACCTAACTGGAGCTGTGTAGGCTCTACAACATCTTCTACCGTGGTAACTTCCGAATGTACCGGTTTTTCAGGTACCTACACTTCGGGCTCAGCCTTATCAGGAGCCAGTTATAAAGTAACGGTAACGAATAATTCTTTTTCTTCTGCGACGATCAATTTTTCTTCGGGAGATTTGGTTTTAAGTGGTATTACAGGTCTAACGGTTGGTACTCCCACTTTTTCAGGAGGATCAGTAAGTGGGAGTAATGTTACTTTGACTTCTGGGCAGACAGTTGTTATAAGCTATCCTATTACGGGTACTCCGGGAGCCAATGGTACCCTTACGGGTGTCTGGACAAAGCTTTCCCTTTCTTGTACGAGTAGCCAAATAGTAGGTAAGGGTACTGCCCGTTTTACTCTTCCTCAAAACCTGTATGTTGCTTCTGTGAATTTGGGAGGAACAGGAGATGTCCAGGGAGTTGTAGATAACGGATCTAATAAGCTTACGATTCAAGTCCCTTATACTGGAGGGAAAGGTAGTTATGACGCTTATACGAGCGCATGGATTTCCAATAATTCAGGAAGTGGCCAGGGAGGAGACACTAATAAGTTTAGGGTTTCTTATCCTGCGGGAACGTTTAGTAGTTCGGGAAGTATTGCGGTGAGTATTGAGGTAGATGGGGATGGTAGTTTTAATGCCTTAAAGCTTCTTCCTGGAAATACTATGGTTTTGGGAACGCTTCCTTTTGCTCACAATGGCATTTATGATGGCGATATCATCATCCATATTGTAACGTGTGGAGCATTTATAGCACCGGGAGTCTTTAAGGCGTTTATGTGTCATAATTTAGGGGCTGATATGAATGCAGATCCCTTCCAACCTTCGGCCTCTATTCACGGAGCTAAATACCAATGGGGAGCTAAGACAGGCCAGGCAGGACGTTATATAAGCCAGGCGGATGATCAGGCTAATAGTGGTGCTATTGGAGGATGGATTAGTTCTCCGCTTCCTAATAACAGCTGGTCTGATACAACGAAGACTGCGCAGGATCCATGTCCTGTAGGATATAGGGTTCCTACAAATGACCAATGGCAGAAGGTGATTGCTAATAATAGCTTCACTACTACAGGGACCTGGACAAATAGCCCAACGAATTACAGCAGTGGAGGCAAGTTTGGAAATACATTATTTCTGCCAGCCGCCGGCAGCCGTAACAACGTGAATGGAGCCCTGTTCAGCCGTGGCAACAACGGGTACTATTGGAGCAGTACGCAGTACGCAAGTGCCTACGCCTACAACTTGAACTTTGGTAGCACCGGGGTGAATGTCATCACAAACCGTACAAACGGGTACAGTGTTCGTTGTATTCAGGAATAGGTTTTCATTTTTCATATTAAGCAAACCCTTGGTGGCTTTTGCCACTAAGGGTTTTTTTACTATTTAATGTCCCGGTTTAGGGATAAACTGGATTTTTCTTACCATACTTAACTTATAGTTGAGCTTTGTTTATCGTGTATTTTTAAGAATAGTCCGTGTTATAGATGTAGTTTATCAAAATTTACAGATCATAATTTTTATCTATGAAAAAAATAATAGTATTAATTTTAGGGATTTTCTTTTTGGTATCCAAAGGGCAGGATATTGCAATGGATTTTCCTTATTTTAAAGGCAAGAGCTACGATTTTGTGCTCTTTCAGGGGAGTGAGGCCAAAACAGTGTTCCAAGGGACAATTCCTGAAAACGGGAAGTTTATTTTACATATTCCCAAGGAGTATGCTCCCTATCGGGGTATGAGTCGTTGGCTTATCACCGGGAGTAAAGAAGGGGGCGGACTTGATCTGCTGATCCCGGGGCACAGCTTCTCGGTAAGCTGCAGTGAAGAAAAGCCCACGGATAAGAACATTATCTACACCAATAATACGGAAATCCCTGAGCTTAATAGTCTTTATAAAAAAGAGCAGGCGATCTTCGCCAGATATGGAGCCATGCTCCAGGCCACGAAATCTTTTTCAAAGACGGATAAAAACTATTTGATTTTTGAAAAAGAGGCTCAAACTCAAGTTCAGGCTTATGGGGATTATCAGGGAGAGCTAAAGAAAAACAAGAGTTATGCATCAGGCCTTATCAATATCATTAATATTACCCAGGGTATAGGAACTGGTCTTTTTGAAGCGGAGGAAGAAAAGGCAAAAAACATCAGTGATTATATTACCAGGGATCTCGATTGGGACGCCCTGTATACTTCCGGGCACTGGACGGAGGTGATCGCTTCCTGGGCAGATATTCATGCCTTAGTATTGGAGGATCCTAAGTCCTTTGCCAAAGATGTAGAAACCGTAAGCTCCCGAATCAAAAATCCTGCGGAGTATAGGGATTTTGCAGAAAGACTGGCCGTGGCGTTCACCCGTAACGGGAGAGATGATTTTATCAGTGCTATTACGCCCATCATCAGGGCTTGCGGCAAGATAAGTTCTTTCGAAGGCCCCTTATCTGTTTTTGTATCTGCAGCAGTAGGAATGCAGGCTCCAGATCTTGATCTTCGTGCTTCGGGATATAAAGTTCTTAAAAGTAGTTCCTTTTCAGGAAAGGGTTATGATAAAACACTATTACTTTTTTACCGATCAGATTGTGGTCCCTGTGAAGATCTTTTAAAAGATCTTAGTGGGAAATATGATATGCTAAAATCAAGAGGGGTTCATATAATCTCTGTCTCCGGTGATCAGGCAGAATCGTTATTTAAAGAAAAGGGCAAGGAATTACCCTGGGAGGATAAATATTGTGATTATAAAGGTTTTGAAGGGGTTAATTTTAGAAATTACGGTATATCGGGTACCCCTACTGTTTTTCTAATTGATGGTGAGGGTAAAATAATAGAAAGAAGGGCTTCCCTAACGGATATTATGGGAAGGTTATGATAAGATCGTAAAATAGAAAGTTTTGCTTTCATAGGAAAAAATAAAAAAATAGAAGTATTGATAACAAAAGATAAAATATTTTCAATGAGTATTGATGAAGCTTTCATAGAAGAACATTTATTAGGAAAAAGCCCTAAAGAAATAGTTTGTTTTATGTCCAAAGTTCCAGATGCAGAAAAGGGTAATGAGTGGATGTATGTTACTAAAAAATACTTGTGGGGGATGTATAAAAGGAGGCTTTATTTGTATTTTCATAATGGAGTGGTGAGCGAATATTATTGTGAGTAACAAAAAGTGGAAGATCTGGATAATCCCCTTGGAATTATAATTAATAGAGCGGGATCGATGAACACAAGATAACCTATAATAAATAAACTAAAATCCATAAAAATGAAAAGAGTACTATTAATCAGTATGTTGTTTATTGGAAGTTTGTATAATGGACAAATAGCAATAGGAAAGTCTGAGCTTACTAATGAGTCTGTTTCTCTGGAGTTCTCTGGTGCAGAAAACCGGGGTCTTATCCTGCCTTATGTAGAAGATAAGACAGGTATCACCGAAAATGGGACTTTTATATTTGATACAACAGACAAAAAGGTAAAATTATTAAGTAGTGGTGTATGGCATGATTTGAGTGTTGATCCGGGAGGAGTTGTAGATTTAAGCGATCAAAAGGATAGGGAAGAAAATGCAGACGGTAAGGTGGGTATTGGTAAGCAAAGCGCTGTTATGGGTATTCTGGTCCTTGAGGACAGTGATAAGGCCATGATTCTCCCTAAGGTGGCTAGTCCCCATTTAAATATCATCAATCCTTCTGCCGGAATGATGGTGTATGATACAGTAGCTCGTCAGTTAGCCGTTTATAATGGGAGTGTATGGTCTTTTTGGAAGCCATAAAACCATAAAAAAACCATAAAAGATATGGCGTTATAGCTACAGTTATAGCTATTAATCATAGGAGGTAAGTTGTCATGATCATTCTTTATTCTTTACCTATTCTTTCAAAACAGAAGTCTATCTTTTTTAAAAAGATGGACTTCTTTATTTTATTTAAGCTTATAAAGTTTTTAGATTTATCATTCTCTTAATATATCTTAAGTTAATTATTGATGCTATAAGCTAATTTTGTAATACAAGCTATTCTATTTCAGTGCTTTGGATAAATGAGTGATTGATTCCCGTAAGTATTTATTTTTAACCGTGTCATCTAATTTACAGCTTGATAATTCGGAGTGATAGAATTTGGATTTTTATGATAGAGAGCTGTTCTTGAATTTTTAAGAAAAAAATATAGACTTATACCCAACAATTATCTCAACATTTTAAAGTGAGCAGAAATGCTATTATAGTTGGAAGACAAGATTTTTAGTTTAACTAAACCTTGGATGTTAAATTACTTAATAAGAGATACTAACATATTTATAAAATATAATTAATTATATGGGAAAACAAGAAAATACTATAGGTCAGAAATATGATCATATTGTAATAGGTGCAGGGTCAGCCGGATGTATTTTAACAAGGAGATTACTTGACGCGGGTAAAAAAGTTTTGCTTATTGAGGCTGGGCCTATTGATAATAAACCCGAAATACATGATCCAATGGGATCTATAGCATTATGGAATTCGGATGTTGATTGGGCCTTTGAGACAGAGCCTCAAAAATTTGCTAATAATCGTAGGTTACCCTTTCCCAGGGGAAAAACTTTGGGAGGGAGCAGTTCATTTAATGGAATGATCTATGTAAGAGGTGCAAAACAAGATTTTGATACCTGGGCCTATTTGGGAAACCATGGTTGGGATTATGAATCAGTAAAAAATAATTTTAAAAGATTCGAGCAATTTATTCCTGAAGAGGATGCTATTAATAAGGATGAATTGGGAACTAAGGGTGATTTGCCTATAACTTTAAATCCCCAACCGACCGATATTACAAAGGCGTTCATTGCCGATGCTGTTGATTTGGGAATTCCTTATAACCCAAATTATAATGATGGTAATGAGATGTTTGGGGCCTATCATACATGGTTAACCCTTAAAGATAACAAAAGGATGAGTAGTTGGGTTGCTTTCCTGGAGCCTTTAAAAAATCATCCTAATCTTACTGTTTTGGTTAATGCCAATGTTACTCGGGTAGTATTTTCTGGCGAAACAGCAGTTGGTGTAGCATATACCATTGATTCTTCCGAAGATGAAGAACAAGCTTATGCGAAAGATGATATTATATTAAGTGCAGGTTCAATTAATACTCCAAAGATATTAATGCTGTCAGGAATAGGAGATCAGGAGCATCTTAAAGAAGTAGGTATTAGTTCTAAAGTACATTTACCAGGTGTGGGACAGAATTTACAAGACCATATTAATGTTCCGCATGTATGGGAGACACATGAAAATATTCCTCTGTCTAAAGCCCAAGGTTTGGAAGGAACATTTTTTTGGAAAACAAAACCAGATATGAAGGTACCGGACATGCAACCAATTCTTATAACATTTCCATATCCCATGGAAAAATCACCTGAAAATGGTTTTACAATTGTTTCAACATTATTACACCCACAAAGTAGAGGGATAATTAAACTAAAATCAAACAACCCCAATGATAAACCTATTATTGATCCGAGATTTTTAGAAGATCCGGATGATTTGAATGCACTTGTACTGCAAACGCTTTTTCTTCGTAAATTAGTTACTGGAAAGCAAATGGGGTCGCTTATTAAAAAGGAATTTTCTCCAGGAGCTGAAGTTGATAGTATTGAAGATCTTGAAAACTTTATTAAGGCCCATGCTGTCAGTGATCACCACCAAGTGGGTACAGCTAAAATGGGTGTAGACAAAATGGCAGTTGTCGACCCACGGTTAAAGGTATATGGTGTTAAGAATCTTAGAGTAGCTGATGGCTCTATCATGCCAATGATAAACACAGGTAATACAAACGCAGCTTGCATTATGATCGGAGACCGTGCTGCTGACTTTATACTAAATTCGGAAATATAGTGTTATTTTAATATTGAATATTTGATTAGTTTTTAAAGGCCTGGATTAAAATAATCCAGGCCTTTTATATAAGATATCATAAAAGTAAATAATTCACATATGATAAAATTCTTAAAATATAATATATATGATAAATACTTTCGTATATGTATAGATTTTATATTAGAAAGTATATAGAACAAAGATAAATGGTGAAAAATCTTCCTTTTACTTGGAGCTTTTTTATACAAAAAAACATTAAATTCAATAGAAAGTGAATAATATTTCTTAAGATTATTATCAGTTGGATGATTTACCTTTGTTTTACAAAAGAAGATTTATTAATATAAGTGTATTTACTTAAATCCGGAGTTACTCTTCACTAAGTATGATGTTGCTTTAATTTTTATTATTAGATGTACTTAAGTATGTAAGTGCATCAATAGCAATTAAGGGTAATATCTGTTTCTAATACATAAAATTTAAAGGAAATTAACAATGCGGAAAGATAGATTTCTAGGGCTCATTTTATTCATTTTTTTAGTGACCTTGAAGGGATTGCATGCACAAACGATTAATTGCCCGGGCCCGACTTTAAATATACCAGTAAACGGTGAAGTTATAGTTAATGAGATTAAGGTTACAACTGTTTCAACAGGAAATGTGGTCAGCTTTAACGACAGCTATCCAACATGTGGGGGGAGATTGAGTGAAAAATCTCTTTGGGTTGGTCGTACTGCTCCTTTGGGACCAAGTGAAGGAACTGAATGGGCGGTTACATTTTTGTTTGATGAACCCGTTAATAATTTGATTTTTATTTTGGGAGCTACGGGAGAAGTTAATAATCAAGATTTTGTTTTTAATTCTAATGGGGGGGCTGTATCAATTTTTTCTGATAACAGTTGTTATTCGACCATTATAGATAACGCGATATTTTCGGGGAGTGGGGCACAACATGGCGGAGGCGGTGGCCTATTCGAAATACATGCTCCTACAGCTTATACTCAATTAACAGTTAGCGGATTGGGAGGAGATGGAGGTTCGTTATTATCAATTTGTACTGCCAGTATTGTATCTGCTTTAAAAATTTCGTCTATTCATCCCAGTACTCAAACAGTATGTAAAAATACTGTTCCGACACCTATTACGGTTTCCGTATTATCTTCGGATTCTGAAGTTTTATCTTACCAGTGGTTTAAGAATTCTGTAGACAGTAATATGGGAGGGACTATTATTAATGGAGCGAATACAAATACTTTTATTCCTCCTGCTTCCTCTTCTTCTAAAACAGATTATTATTATGCAACTGTTACTAGCAGTGAGGGTAGCAAAAACTCTCCTACTGCTAAGGTGATAACAACAGACTGTCTTTGTTATAAACCTGGAATTACAGAAGTTTCTAAAAAATCTTTGGATAGTAAAATGGGGATATCCTCTCTGAATAAAGGAAAAGATGTTGTTGGTTCTGACCATTGGCCTTTGACAAGAAAAGGGGCTTGGCTGGTATTGGAATCTAAATTTAAAGGATTGGTAGTAAATAGGGTGCAATTTAATAGCTTGGGAAATCCGGTCGGAATTCCTCCTTCAGATTTTGTAGAGGGAATGATAGTATATGATATGACAGACAATTGTTTGAAAATTTATACTTCAATTGATGAAGGAGCAACATTCGCTTGGCGGTGTATAAATACACAAGCATGTCCAGATAGAATAGGGGGATAGATAGCCCTACGTTATAGGTTTTTTTTATTACTTGTGATCATTATTAAATGTTCTATGAGTTCTTTTTTTCATAGTTTTGTGTTTGATACTGGGAATCTATTTCCCAGTATTTTTATTTTCTATTAATGAATATGAATATTGGGAAAAGTAAAACCAGAAATGTAACATTTCTGGTTTTATATCATTTTAGATGTTTCCTATCCCAACTTGGCTAAATTATTCATTGGATAATAAGTAAAACTTTTAGTGATTATGATTAGCTTTAAGAATATTAGGAAAATTGAAAAATATAAGATTATCTCTGTATCTCGAAATTATTAAGTGCAGAAAATGAGTTTTGTATATTTTATTTATTATAAAATGAGAAAATTTTCCCTTGTTACTTTTTATTTTTATGGGTAGCCCAGAAGTTAAGAGAGGGGATATTATTTTCCATAAAGTGTTCAAAGCAGCTTATAGAAAAAATATTGCTTATAGGTCTTGGGAAATATACTAATTCAGTATTAATAATATTTTTTCTTCCATTTTGTAATAGTATTTCTACTGATACTGAAATGTTTAGCGGTTTGTGTATTATTCAAAAGGTTATTTTTTTGATAATCTAACATTTCTATTATTGAAGCACGATCATATGAACGAAATTTTTGACTTTGTGTATTCGATTCCTGATTAGTTAATCCGTATATTTTTTGATTTATTTTAATGATGTCTAATGCAGTAAGAGTTGTCTTTTGTAATGCCTCTTCAAATTCTGTAGCTTTTTCGGGAAATTTTTTAGAAATAATATCCAAATAAATTTTACCATAATTAATTGATGTTTTTTTATCTTCCATACTTTTAACTTTATTTTGAAAATTGTTCGTTGATTTTGGGACTGTATTTTACCAGCCACCTATATAGAGTTGTTTTTGGAATTCCATACTCTTGAACTACTTCTTTTCTGGACATCTCTCCTTTTATCACAATTTCGATAATGTAATCTATGAGTTCTTTGGTATAAATATTTTTTCTAAATTGAGGAACGGTAGATTTTTTTTAACATTTTCTCGTTCTCTTTTCGACGGTGGGGAATATAAAATCAAATGTTGTGAGAAGATTCTGAAGAGATCATATTCCAAAAGCTTTGACCATCTTAATAATATTGTTGAATCAAGGCTTTCAGAGTTGTACATATCATTAATTTCCGCTTCCGTAGCATTTAAGAAAGTGCATATACGGGATATTTTAATTTTATCCTCCAATACTATTTGTTTAATGAGAGTTCCAATGTGGATATCTTTTACGTTATTCATAACAGTTTAGATATACGGTTATTTATACTAGCAAACATAGGGTAGGGAATCAAATTTTACAAATTAATAGATATCACATACCTTTCTCTGTTTTAAATTAATGATTTGTAAACCAATATATTATTTATAATGTTGTTTAATTATGATCCATTGCCTTGTTTTTCATCCATAAATAAATATCCTGATCAGAAGGAATATTAAGCTTCTTACGGAGTCTGTTTTTCCTAAGCTGAACAGCTCTAGGAGTGACAAAAGTGTACTGCGCAATTTCTTTAGTTGAAAAATTTAAGTATAGGTATCCACAAAATGTAAGCTCCCGGGTCTGAAGTTTGGGATCTATTTTTAGTAGAGTAGGAATAACTGTTGGGTATACTTCATCAAATCGTTTGATAAACTCCGTGCTATTTTCTTTGGCTAGCCTTATTACTTCATCAAATGCTTCATTTATTTTCTGCTCTAGTGATAAATTTTTTTCTTCTTTCTCTGCTATTATACTATTTTGAATGTTAATTTTGTTTTTTATTAAACGTTGTCGTCCTGTAAAATAATAAAAAATTAAGATCGAAATAATGAGAGTTAATAATACAAACCAGATGAGATATTGAGTTATATGGGTTTTTGATTTCGTTTTTTCATCGGTAATTAAATTTTCAACAGCCTCTTCCTGATTATTTGAAATCTGTTTTATAGATTTATCCTGAAAATCTATAATTTTAGCATTAAATTCATTGGATTTTTCCATATTTCCTTTTGATTGATAAACATCAGCAATGCGATGATAAATAAAGGGATATGCCTTTGTGAGCCGTAGCTCTTGAGTATTTTTTAATGCTGTTGTATAGTAGTATAACGCTGAATCAGGTTGATTCATTTCCTTTTTCATATCTCCCCAAATTAAATAAGTGAAGTTTGTACTTTTGAATTTTCTGGCTTTTGCAATTTTCAGAGACTTCTTTAAGCAGTATTCTACTGAGTCATAGTGTTTATTTGAAAGTTGGGATATTCCAATTAAATTATAATTTGTAGTAATTTCTTCTGTTGGCACCCTGGACTCACCTATGATATTAATATTATGTTTAGTTTTTGCTAAGTAAAACCGAATAGAATCCTGATTATTTTCAGCAAGATATAAATAAACCAAATTATTATATGCTTTAATTTCTTGTAGAACTATGCTTTTTTTATCTTTAATTTTGTTTATAAATTTAAAACCTTGTTTTTGTATCTCAACTGCCTTTCCAGGCATCATTAGAGAGCTATATATATTACTCCTTTTTATATAAATATCAGACATTAATATTGGGCTCTCCTGGGAATACTCTTCTTTTTCTGCCGCTAATAAATATTGTAGAGCAATATTTGGTTTCCCGATGTCAAAAAGGGATTGGGCAATATAAAAATTGCTGTATGCGATGCCATAAGAGTAATGGATTTTTTGGCTTTTTAGTAAGGCTTTATTGGCACTTTTTTGGCTGGCTTTAAAATCCATTTCCTCGTATTGCTTTTTAGATAGAGCTAAAAAACGCTTAATTTCTTTTGTTTCATTAGTAGAAGCTCGCTGAGTTACTAAATGGGGATCAATTTCTTGGCTATGAAGATTTACAAAAATGCATAATAGCAAAAAACAATATGGAATTTTTTTCATGTGTACAAATTATAGTGATAATTAGTTCTATATATCATACCTTCTAATAAGTTATACGAACAGTATGAATTTAGGCCAGCAAAAATAGAAATATCAAAAAATACTTTATGACGTTTGGTTAAAAGTGATATATATGTGATATCTCGTATTTACAAATAACAGTACAATGATGATAAAATTAATAATATTCTTGTTTATGTACAATAATAATTATGAGAGTAATAGGATATTTTAAAATGTTCTTGAAAACAGTTTGAGAAAGTTTAAAATACTTTAATGAAAAGAGATATTCATGTGATAATTTACATGTTTTTATAAATGTGGATTTTTGTAAAAAAAATTAAGATATGTGTTTTCGTTTAGCTGTTACATGGGTAACATTACATTTATTATTTCAATATTCTTATGGTCAAATTCTTAACAAACCGGAAAGTGTTGATTTTGATCCTAATACAGAAACTTATTATATATCCAATATTGGAGGAAGCTCTGGAGGTTTTATTGTTGTTGATTCTAAAAAGAAAACAACTGAGGTGAAAAAGGAAGGAAAAGGACAATATTTGGGAATTAAACGCTATGGAAAATATATTATATGTGCTATTGACCAAGATAATACAAAAGAAAATGGATTGTCTGATGAAGTAGCATTATATGATGCAAAAAGTTATAAACTGATTAAAACAATATCAATACCAGGTGCCATACAGTTGAATGATATTGAAGTTGATGAACGAGGGGTGGTTTATGTGACTGATAGAGGAGCTAATCAAGTATATGAAGTTAATATTGTTTCCGGTTCTTTTAATCCGTTATTAAAAGAAAATAATATTTTAACTCCTAATGGTCTTTTTTATGATTTGAAAACAAAACTTCTTTATATATGTACAACTAATGAAACTAATAATGCAATATATATTTTAGATCCCAAGAGTAGAAAAATAGAAGATAAGATAGCAATACCTTTCTCAAATTTAGATGGAATAATAATTGACAAGAATGATAATATCTATGTCTCTTCATGGTCGAATGATTGGAAATCTTCCCGGATATTGAAATTGGGCTCCGATAAAAAATCTATAAGCGTTTTGATGGAAAATGAAAATGGAATGGCTGATATTGCCTATGATAAAGTAAACAATCGTATTCTTATTGCTTGTATGTATAAAAATACTATACAAGTACTTCATTTATAGATACTTAAAATATTGGTATTGATTCATTAATGGATATCTGTAGTTCTAATGTATTGGTTAAATTCAGTTGTACTGCTACATGTAATAAGGTTTGATTATTATATGTATGATGAAAAATTTTAATAAAATTGTATTAGTGATATTAATGTGATACTTATATTTTTTAGATTTAAATTAATAGTTTTTACTTTTGGCAAGGATTATAAGCAGACATTGAATGTTGAGTTACAATATTCTAAATAATTATATTGATGAATGCTTAATTAGGGAACGGGCGAATCCAAGAAAATGATTCTAAAAACACAAAATTATACTCCTCCTTCGCCTGTTTTCCTAATAAAATATGCTTTTTAATATTACCTAGTAGCTTAACAAATCCAAATTACATTATTTGAGAAAATATTAACTTAAAACTATTCAAATGAAAAACAAGACCTTTTTATTTGGAATCCTTGGAGGGATTTCATTTTTAAATGCACAAGTTGGTGTTAATACAACATCACCAGGGGCTACCTTAGATGTCGTTGCTAAAAATACATCTACAACAAGTGTTGATGGAATTATTGCTCCTAGGGTTGACCGATTAAAAGCTTCGACTATGGTGGGAGTTCAAAATGGAACGTTTATTTATGTAAATGATGCTTCTACAGGAACGGCAACAGGGCAAGCGGTTAATATCAATACAACAGGTTATTATTATTTTGAAGGCAGTACATGGCAAAAGTTTGCCGGCGGTGGCGGATCATCGGGTGCTAATATTTATACAACCGACGGAAGCCTTACAGGTAATAGAAATGTAGATTTAGGAGGCAATACTTTAAGATTTAGTGGTCCCGGAAACGTGGGAATTGGAACCACAGCTCCCAACAATGATGCTATCCTTGACACATCTGCACCAAATAAAGGGTTTTTAATGCCTCGAATTGCTCTTACAGGTACGAATGCCAGTGCTCCTTTATCTTCACATACTGCAGGAATGTTAGTATACAATACAGCTTCTGCCGGAGTATCTCCTAATGATGTAACTCCTGGAATATACTATAACGATGGTACAAAATGGTATAAAACCAATCAAACAACTGGCACTCAAAGTGGATCAAGTGTAAATTATCAGGGCTTTATTAATGCAAGTACAGCTACAAATTCTGTTATACAATTAGGAAATCTTCAAGTTAGATATAATGGAACAAATACTGCTGGAACGATTTCCTTCAGGAATATAGGTAGCCATCCAATTTATGCTTATTATTTTGCCGTTTGGGGACATACTAGTAATTCTAGTACAACTTATGATGGTCCATATACATTACAACCCAATGTTTGGGTAGAAACCTATAGTTATGGATCTCAAAACTCTGAGGGAACAATCATGCAGTTAGACACCTATGATCCATCCCCTGCTGATGGTACAACGGTTAAATCCTATAATCTTTCTACCCGAATGTTTTATGCTTCTGAAGTAGGAGCAGTAGGAGACTACATGTTTATGAGGTTTTTTAGAAATTAGTTGTATGATAGTTAGAAGAATTTTAAATAGTTGAATCACTATTGATTATGTGTTTTAATATGCTTGTCTGACAAAGGATGGGCGGGTGTAGATATTACTAAATAGAGAAAAGGAAACTTTTATTATAACGAAGGATATAGTAAATGGTCATGTTTCTCAAAGCGAAAGATAGAAAATGCATCGTAAAAATTAATAGCGCGTTCAATGATAAAAGCTTGCTTGAAAGCTTACTAAAGTAAGGATAATTCTATTTATTTTTTACTACTATGGATTAAGCATGGTAAATTTAAAGTTTTAAATAGCATTCCAGATATTACAATCAATGTAATTGATTACATATAATGGTGTAACTTATCAAATGGTAATAAGGGACCATAACTATGCTCAACACCGTGGAACAATCACAAAAGTGTAACCGGTAAGTGGTATGTTGATAATACTTTCTCTGTTGTACCATATCTAAGCCAATAATCCTTAGTTAATAAGTTTTATGCATTATTTTGTACTGGCTATATTGATGACTTAATATTATCAAGGATCTAACTAATTTGCGTCAATATCTAAATAAATAAAAAGTGAAGATGGGTAGTATTAAGTTCAATTTGAGAATTATACAAAAGCGGAAAAAAATACTAAAAGCAATGTTCTTCTTTTCATTTTTATATTTTTTAAATTAAAGATGAAATATGCAAGGTATAATGTGCAATATTAATATTTTTGGTCACTCTTAACTGTATATATGATAATTAAGATTTGATGGCTATTAAACAAATTTAAATATTTTTATAATACAAAGATTCTTTTTAAAGATATATCTATATATCAGCTAAGGTTGATAATACTATTATTTACGGAGAAGAGAGGAATACAGGAAGCCTTTTTATCTACATGCCAAGAGTATATAAGTGTATTCATTATAAATACTACCTTAACTTTTTAATATCAAATGTCCACTTTTTGCTGACGATTTACAACTTCCTGCATTTGAAGGCTCGTGGAAAGGAACTTGGAAAAATAAAACCTTTCTAATTAATTTAAAAAAAAATAAAATATTATTTTACTCATCTACAAAACAATCCATATTATCAAGATATATTAATTGGAAAGTTTCAAGTTAAAGATTCTAATGGAAACATTTTATTTGATAATTTAAATGTTTCGGATACTCAATCTAAAATTAAGGGAGTTAAAATATCACCCAGTGGAAAGTATGTTTTATAGTATATTGATCCTGATTTATGCTTAAAGAGCGGAGGTTTAATTATTGAATTTACAAATACCACAAAAACGCAATTAAAATTAAAATTTGCAGAGACTAGTGATTTAATAGAGCCTGATTGCTTCTATTATGGTAAACCGGGAGATCAAAGGCCAGAACCAATACCAAAGGAAATTATTTTAACAAAACAATAGCATAATACCACCTTAAAGAGGTGGTGTTTTTATATTATTGGAACCCATAAAAAATGTATTTTTATGTATTATACCTTTACATAAGAATAATAACATAGACCGAAGCCAATGATGTATAAAAGGATAGGATCTGTTTTTATGGGAGCAAAGGAAAATCCTTTTGATACAGCATCTTCTAAATGGTTAATAACACCAATGTATGAAAAAGGTTTTGTCATTATTTTTGTTGTGCAGTCTTTTTAGTGTAAAGCTCACTCCGGGACAGTTACTTTGGATGAACAAATTAATACAATCTGTAATTAATAATTCTGCTCCATCTTTTGATTACTTGTATCAGTAAAACCTCTACGTCTATCCCATGCTCCTTGCACAAGTAAGTATAATATCCTGCTTGGTCTTGATGTTGAAATCGTCTCCACCGTGAAACATCATAACTAAAACATAGTCAAAATATGGTGAATTGAGTTCTTTATCCAGTTAGTAAATAGCCGTTCAAAACCTGGTCTATTAGCTAGAAGCCCAATTGCTCCTCGTCAAATCTTTAAGTTTCAATTAAGTTCTGCTATTTTAATTTCAACACAGTCTGAAATCTTTCAGCACCATTTCCAAAAAGCTGTTCGGCTATGTCCACAGTCTTTATTATTTTACTATAAATATCGATTTTTTTTATAAAAGATTTACTGCTAATAAAATAAATCTTTTCGTTACTACGAAAAAGTAGTGATTTTATATGATTTCTGTTGTCCAATTTTACATCACCAGCAATCATAAAAATCACAGTTATGAATATCGAAAAAACAGAATTTATAGCCTGGATGGAGAGAATCATGGAAAGATTTGACCTACTGAAAGAACAGATGCTCAAGAACCAGTCGAAATTTATTGAAATAGACGGCGAACAGCTTCTGGATAACCAGGATGTTTTACAGCTTTTAAAAATAAGTTCCAGATCATTACAACGGTACCGGACTGACAAAAAACTGCCGTATTACACAATCAGCGGAAAGCTGTACTATAAGCTTTCTGATGTCCATCAATTGATCAGAGAGTGTTTAAACTCTTGATAGTAACAAGACATCTAGAGCCAAATCATTCATCACTATTCCAATCTTCAGGATTTTCTTAATTGAGCCAATATCTTGGTTCCATTAAATGAAATACAATGGAAAATGAATTGATAAACTCTCAGGAACCTGATGAACTTAAACCATCAACAGACACACTCCTTGTCCTGAACATTCATACCAACCAGGTTGAGATGGTCAAGGGAGTTGATCAGGATGGGAATCTTCAAAAGGTTCCTCCACAAGAAAAAAAGGATAATGAACAGCTGATCAGGGTAGATAAACATGGCGATCTATTCTCCAATTTCTTTTCCAACTTTTACCGGCAGCTTAAAAATCCTACGCATTTCAACTTTTTCAAAGTTTCAGAATACGATGCTGTTAATACTGCTAACGATCTTCAAAAATATATCGATCAGGCATCCCCCGAAGAAAAAGAAAAGCTGAAAGACTACGAAGTTTTACCTCAATATAACAATAATCCAAAAAATCAAAATACAATGGACAACAACACAGACAATCAGGAATATCGTTTTAAGCCGGAACAGATCGACTGGAAAACGATGGGAAAATTCGGACTTAATCAGGAGAAGCTTGAAAAAATGAATGCGATGGATGCATTACTCAGAGGTTTTAAAACCAATACATTAATCCCGATATCCATTAATCTGGGAACGGCAGTGAGCAAAATGGATGTCCGGTTATCCCTTCAAACAGGAGATACCGGACAGGTTACCGTTCATCTGCATGGAATCCGCAAAGAGCCTAACCTTAACAATAAATTCTTAGGTCATCAGTTTAGTGATGAAGACAAAAAGAATCTGAAAGAAACCGGGAATATGGGCAGGGTAGTAGATCTTGTCAATCCTAAAACAGATGAAATCATTCCATCAGTAATCAGCCGTGACCGTTTAACCAATGAACTCGTGGCCTATAGAGCGGAGTACATGAAAATTCCTGATGAAATTAAAGGAATTAGGCTTGATGAACATCAGAAACAAACCTTACTGGAAGGAGCACCATTGTACCTTGAAGGTATGACCTCTAAAAAAGGTGAACTTTTTGATGCCACCGTACAGTTCAATGCGGATAAGCGGTATGTGGAATTTTTATTCAACAATAACCAGGCACCGAAGCAAAGTCAACAACAGCATCATAACCAACAACAAACTCAACCTACGGATAAAGAAGCATCCAAAATATTCAGAGGAAAAGAACTGGACGATTCACAATATGAAAAGTTTAAAGCGGGACAGACCGTTTATGTTGACGGTCTTACCGATGCTAAAGGTAAAGCCTATCAAGGCTATATTACCTTCAACAAAGAAACTTCCAAAACCGACTTTTCATTCACTCATCCTAATAAACTTAAAGAAGAGGCAAAACCTACAGAAGATCATAAAATCCAAACAGCGGTTAACACCCATGGTAAAACCAATGAATCTACTAAAAATGTGAAGGAGCCTTTAGCATCAAAACAGCAGCAGCCTACCAATAAACAGCAGGAGGATCAGCAAAAAAAGGTTAGAAAACCAAGAAGGCAAAAACTATAATAATCATTTAAATCTTTCATATGATAGCAATCATCGCAGAAAAACCGAGTGTTGCAAGAGAAATCGCACAATTATTAGGAGCCCATGAAAAGAAGGATGGTTATTTATCCGGTAACGGATATTGTGTCACCTGGGCATTAGGACATCTGATCGCATTAGGAATGCCGGAAGATTATGGTATAAGAGGCTTTAACAAAGCCTCTTTGCCTATCTTTCCGAATCCTTTTATTCTAACTCCTAAAAAACTAAAGAAAGCAAAAGGCGATGGGCCTGATCCTTCGGCTTTAAAACAACTCAACATCATAAAACAAGTCATCAATCAATGCAGCAGTATCATTGTCGCAACAGATGCTGGAAGGGAAGGAGAGCTGATATTCCGCTATATCTATCACTTCATACAATGCAATAAACCCTTTGAAAGACTCTGGATCAGCTCCCTTACCGAAAAGGCAATACAAGAAGGTTTTAAGAATCTTCAGCCAGGCGTTACCTTTGATGGTTTGTATCAAGCTGCTAAAGCCAGAAGCGAAGCGGACTGGCTGGTGGGAATTAACGCTACCCAGGCATTAACCATCGCAGGAAACCAAGATGTTTATTCATTAGGCAGAGTGCAAACACCGACCCTTGCTTTAATCTGTCAACGGTTTCTTCAGCATCAAAACTTCACCAAGCAAAAGTACTTTCAAATCCAGCTGAACCATAGAAAAGAATATACAGACTTCACCAGCCTCTCACTATTACAATGGGAAGAAAAAAAGCAGGCAGAACAAATCCAGAAATCCATAGAGCGGGAGGGGAGAGCTTTTGTAGAGGATGTATCTATTACAACAGTGCAGGAACAGTCTCCGTTACTTTTCGACCTCACAGAATTACAGAAAGAAGCCAACAGAAAGTTGGGACTTTCTGCCGATGAGGTTTTACAAACAGCCCAAACCCTCTATGAGAAACAGTTCATCACTTATCCAAGAACCGGCAGCAAGTATATTCCTGAAGATTTATGGACAGAGATTCCTGAACTGGTCAGAATTCTCAACACATCGGACTCATTCAAAACGGCTGTATCAACTTTAAAATTCGGAAATTTCAATAAGCGGATCGTCAATGATCTAAAAGTTACCGACCATCACGGATTACTCATAACCACTAAAACACTTTCTGCACTTAGTGCTACGGAAAAAGCCATTTATGAGATGATTGCTTACCGTTTATTAGAATCCTTATCCCATACCTGTATAAAACAAGTCACCCAAATCCTGATAAAAGTACATCATTATGAATTCCAGATCAAAGGCTCTACAATCCTAGAGAAAGGCTGGCGAGCCATCAAAGGAATTCTGTCTGACAATGAAAATTCCAATAATAAAAATGAAGTCCTTACTGAACTTCCGGAATTCAAAATCGGAGATGAATTGAAGATCTCAAAAACCGACTTACTTGAAAAAACAACCCAGCCTCCCAAACTTTTCACAGAAGCCGACCTTTTATCAGCGATGGAAAATGCTGGTAGAGCTATTGAGAACAAAGAAGAACAGAAAGCATTATCCAATATAGGCATCGGAACCCCAGCCACCAGAGCTTCCATTATTGAAACCCTGCTCAGCAGAAACTATATCATCAGGAAAAGCAAAACGCTGCATCCTACAGATAAAGGCCTACAGGTTTACAACCTTGTCAAAGACAAAAAAATAGCCAATGTCCAAATGACCGCAGAGTGGGAAATAGCACTGGATAGAATTGAAAAAGGTGAACTCAATAAAACCCAATTCATCAACGACATCCAACACTACACAGCAGAAATCACCAATGAACTCTTATCTCTTCATATTCTTCAGGAAAATATACCACAATTAAAATGTCCCAAATGCCAACAGCATCATCTTATCATCAAGGATAAAATTGTCAAATGCCCAGATGAACAATGCGGTTGGATTCTCTTCAGAATTATATGCGGAGTTCAACTCAGTATTAAAGATCTTACCTTATTATTAACTCAAAACAAAACATCATTAATCAAAAACATGAAAAGCAAGAACGGTAAAAAGTTTGATGCTTTCATCATTCTTAAAAATGATTTCAGTACATCATTTGAATTTTGAATCAGAAATTAATTTCAAAAAAATAATAATTTAAAGAAGCAGCCGATAGGCTGCTTCTTTATTCTACATCTTATCCAATTCTTTTAATTTCTTAAAATAAAGTCTAAAATATTTACTACTTTTTTTTTGAATTTTGTTAGCCATTATGATAGTGATATAGTAGGAAATTAGATTATAATAATGTAATACAATTATTTAAAAAGTATAGTTAAGTATTATGGCGTAATGATTAAAAAAAAACTTAATAATATTTTTTTTATAGTATTGTAAAGTAAGATTTATTATTTAAATTTAAGAATATTTCAAAACCATGAAGACATTTATACAAATCAAAATTAACTTTTTGAAACTTTGCTTTGTTATTGTATTTTCAACTATTTCATGTATCAAAACATACGCCCAAAAATTTGAAGATATATTTTTAGCTAACGATTTTGTACTTTATAAAAATACAAAGGTAAAATTAAAACAAGATCTCATTGGAGTCAACTTTAGTCACAATTTTTATGGTGATCTAAAAGATCTTCAAAAAGATTATGATAATAAGGTATTATATCCCTCAGTAGCATATAATTTTCAAACGGAAAAAGATTCTTTAAAAAATAGAGTTTTCATTATTGAAAATATTATTGGCAAAGACGGAAAAACATTTAATACAGAAAACTCAGGTTATTTTGATTCTCCTATTTTTATCTTGAAAGATGAAGTAAAAGCCCAAACCATTTACTATAAATACGATAAAAAGTTTGAACATAACTTCCCTTTTTTAGTTGCTGATATAAATTACCCTGTAGATTTTTTTTGCTCCCAACTCTCAGAAAATGATGATGATTTCACCAATGAAAAAACTATTAGAACCCCAATGACGGAAGGCAACAATTTAGCTCCCGCATCTTTAACAAAGGTTTCAAAAAAAGGAAGACCATCTGCTTATTATCTAAGTTTAAGAGCTTATGGCAATACGGTTAATGTAAATGAACGAGGGGTAATTCTAATATTTGAAGACAATACTAAATGGATTAAAAACGCAGAGATAGATGTGGAAGCAGATAAAGATAGTTATGAATACTCAGTATTTATAACTTTATCTCAAAATGATCTTAAGCTGTTTTCGACTAAGCGAATAAAAAAATTTAAACTGTACATATATGATGCTACCCTTAATGCAGGTTTTGCCAGTAAATTTTTGAATTATACAAAGTGCTTGTTAAAAAGATAATAATATGACAAATGCAGAAAAATTTTTAGATATTTATAATCAACTTGATAAATTTCTAAAAAATGGTAACAATCAGAATCATGAAACTTTTGCCTCAAAAATAAAAGGTAGCAAAAATTCAATTATAAAATCGTACCGAGATAAATTGATAGATTATGGAGAACTTAGAAACGCTATAACACACACACCTAAATTAGGTGGCAATTATATTGCAGAACCTCTGGGAGAAGTTGTTAATGAGTTTGCCATGATTTTACAAAAATTATTAAATCCACAAAAGGTTATTCCTTTATTTTCTTTTGAAGTGATTGGAGCTAACGAAAACGAGAGACTAGATAAAATTTTGAACGTAATGAGGGAAAAATCTTTTTCGCAATTTCCTGTATTTGACGAAGGTGGAATGGTTGCGGAGCTAATTAATACAAATACAATTTCAAGATGGTTAGGAAAAAATATTAATCAGAATGAAATCATGGTGGAAAATCCTATTATCAAAGAATTGATAGTCGATATTGAGTTTAAGAAAAATTTTAAATTTATATCGAGAGACTGCGATATTTATACTGCCTATGATTTGTTTATTGATCAAATAAATATCCATAAAAGAAATCTCGATGTATTATTTATTACAAACAGCGGTAGTGAAAATGAAAAATTATTAGGATTAATTACGATAGAAGATATTGCTAATAAAGTTAAGAACGTTCACTCATAATAGAGTTCTGAACACGATTGCAGCATAGTGAAGAAATTGTTTAATATTAAAGCGTAAGATTTTGAATTACTGTATTCAACTATTCGTTATGGTTTTTAAAAAGTTTGTTCATAAAGAACTTCCTGCAAATCCTGTAAAGGAGTCCAGATTCCAGATTTAACTTTCAGGTAAGTATTGCATAGTGAGACGATTTTTTGTTGATCTCCAAATCTAATTTTTTTTCTTTCTAACTCTGTTAAACCTTCGAAAGCATTTGAAGTAAAGCCGTATGTTGATAAAAACAAACCGCTCTTTCTTTTTTCATTGCAAATTACTTTTAAAAATTCTTTTACAGATTTTTGTCCTACCAGTTGTTTGGATTTCCAGTGCTTAATCTCGACAATATATTTCATGGATATTCCTTTTTTGACAAGCTCCAAAATAATATCCTTACCTCCATCTTTGCTTGGTGATGTAAGGGTCACATCAAATGCCAAGCCTTCAAATAACTCGGCTATTGTTTTCTCGAATTCTCTCCATTCTATTTTCAACAAAAAGTTGGGATCTTCCGCTATCTTTTCTATAAATGTTTTGCTTACAATTTTGATGATGTCTTCATATTCATGGGTATTTAGGTTAGACTCTATTTCTATTTTAGATGTCCAAGATTTCAAGTCATCTAAGGTTAATAGTTCCACTTTTAATGGATCAGTACTATTTATAAAACGATAGCATGCTGAAGTGAAACCATGAGGCGCAAACAAAATAAGACGGTTATAAGGATAGTTGAAAGCAAATGATACCCTCTCGTGTACTCGCTCTTCATAAACACTTTTACCTGAATTTTGAAGGGAAATACATATTCTGTCTCGAGAATCTTGCTTTGTGCACATGAAATCAAATTTACTTGTATCAGGACTTGGATTAAGTATAGTTTTAAAACCATCATTTGATAACAATTTTGAAATGACTTGATGAAATGTAAAGCAAATTTCCCGATCGTCTCTTGGACTTGTTATAGAATGTTCTAAAACAAGAATATCACGTACAAGTTGATCTTTTATTGAGGGAGTCATAATTTTAATGGTTAACGAAAGTTATAATCCTAGAAATTCCAGTCCAGCATATCTATTTTATGAAAAAAGAAAGAATCCATATATTTCCAAATACCCCCGATCTGACCATACACCATATTTTCCCCTTGTTCATTCTGATAAAGCATGCGCAAAACTATTTCTTTTACATAATCTGTTTCATTGAATAAGACAATCACTTTTACTTTTACTTCTGCAATTGCTGGTGCCTGATGTTCGACGGATAATATTTCAAAAGATTTTAAGTTCTTTTTTTCAAAGACTTTTCGAACTCTTCCCGCTTCCTTACCTATATTAAATTCATTTGAAAATAAACAAATCTGTTTAGCCATCTGCCCATAGTTGTTTTTCTTCCAATTTATTAAAAAGCGGACAGCATCTCTTTCCGGAGTATATTCTTCATAATCTGCTTCGTTTCCTTGAGCTGGAAAATCTTGGTTTACTATAGGTTTTCTATCTTTCCAGCAATCCATATATTTATCCATATCTTTTATCTTCAATTTTTGTTGTTGATAGTTGGAAATGGTATCTTTTAGATCTGAAAAAGTTTCTTTTAAAGTAGGAGTGTTTTTTTCTTTAAGGGGATGTTCTTTATTTTTCTTTAGAGCTTTTGCCCAATCATTAATGGCAAATAATGTTAACCAAGCTTTCCCTGCAACATATTTATTAGCATATGAAAGATCCCTTCCATGCAAAATACCATTACGGTAAGGAAAGAATATTTCTTCAGTGGTCGTGGCCTTTCTTGTTACATTTAATATATCTCTAAGTTTAGAGAGACCTGAACTATGAGCAGCAATAGAATCCCAAGCGGTTAGATCAGTATTTTCCACGAAAAAACCTTTGCTTTTGCTAATGTCATTGACAGTACCATCAATAATCATTAATAGTAAGGGGACAGCAGAATAATATCTTTGAGCTTTTGTATCTTCAAATGCAGCTTTAATCAAGACATTACGCAATCTAAATTCTGGAATACCGTAGGTTGAACTTATCATCCATTGCATCGCTTCAGATGTGTAATAATCGGCAAGCTTTTCCTCTGCTTCATTTATATTGCCTGCTTCTGCCAGAGCAATGCACTCCAAGATCAAATCATGATTTCCGGACTCATGTGCAATCCAACCGCGTTCGCTAAAATAATGGTTAAACTGATCAGGACTTTTTGAAATTTCTTCAAACTGCTTTTCAATCTCATCAAAGTTTTCAAAAGCATCCAAAATTCCTTTGGCTCTTGAACTAAAGGGAGCCAAGAATGATGCAATCTTTTTTACTGATTTTCCTCCCTTGAGATTATTTCTAAATTCTTCAAACGAAGAATTGTCTTCAATTCTATCACTCATATTATTATGAAATATATTTAGATATTTTTTAAAATTTTACCTTAAAACTATTTCTAAAAAAACGGTTAACGATTTCTGTTATAGATTTGTTTATATGATCGTAATCCACGTAATTTTTAATTTTGAAAAAATGATACAGAAAATCGTTGTAGTTCTCATCTAAAATGGGATATGCTACTAAGTGAAAATTAATATCAGTAGAGTTTTCTATAAATGTACGATCAAATGAAAACATTCCCTTTTTCGCATACGATATGAAATCCATCGTATAAAGTTCAATATTAAACTCTTTGTCAATTTCCCGTTTAAAAGATAATATCTCTCTTAGATTTGGATTTAACTCATACTTAAAAGGAGGTACAGATAAATTTTTCAGAAAATACCTAAAGTCGTTATGATTATTTTCAAAGAAGTTTTCGTCACTAATTTGCAATCCTGCTGTAGCAAAATGCATGAAGAAAAGTTCGCTTTTAAAAAACAAGTCCAAGTCAAAATCAGAAGAGTTATTTATTCTCATCACCAAAAATATAAGTACAGTTTTCACATCTAGAAATTTTTTCCATTGTCCTTGGACGTATTGCCTTAGTAAAACTAATATCCGTGACAATTAGTTTAGGTTCTACACTATAAATATTATTTACAGCCTTTATCTCTGCACATTTACCAACAATATTCGTACTTGTCGTCTGCGACGATTTTTTACCAATTTCTCCTAAAGATCTTAGAAGTATTCTTGTGGGTTTTACATAACTATTAAGTGGCAAAAGTCTATGTGAGGTGCCAAAACTTGCATATTTCAGTCCCTTAGATGCAATGCTACAAGCTACCAGTTCGTAGTCTCTATGATGTAATTTAACTCTCGTTTTTTTAGATGAGTAAAGCTCCTGAATCGTATTAATTCTATCTTTATATTTCTCTGAATTATAAATTAAAGTTTTTTCTAATGAGTTTAAATTTCGTCTTTTTTTTATGACATAATGTGTCTTATCAAAATAGAAATTTAAGCTATTAATGAGTTGTCTAATATCATTTTTCATGGTTATATAGAGATGTTAAGTTAGTATTTTCTAAGTTAATGAATTGTTACTTTGAGTCAGAATGTTTAGGCTTTTTTAGTGTTATTATTGTCGCAGTAGAATCCAGATTTCGATAAAAGCAATAGAAATTTCTAACTATTAGATTTCAACTCAATAGATACCTCTTCAAGATTCTGGATATATAATTTTGCTTTATTCATAAAAATATCATAGTCTAGTCTGCCAATATAATCAGGATACGGTCGTTCTGGATAGCATGATCTCCAGAACTCTAAAGCCACTTGGAGTGCCATTCTCGAAAAACGTTCTGCCCTCTCAATCCAATCTGCAGGCTTCAACCAAATTTGTTCCTTTGTTGGAGAGAAATGTACTGCTGAGTTTCTAAGACTTTCATAGATATTGAAAAATGAAATAAAAGGTTCTTTGATTTGATTTTCATCAGATGTTATAATAATAGTTTTACCATCATTTCTTATTAGCCTATGGTATCGTTCAATCTTCGATTTAAGCTGCAAAAATCTCCCGTTCTTTTTACCATTCAGTATTTCGGAGTCCATTTCAGATAAAACCATAACATTTCTTTTAGCATGACTATACCCCAAACTGTTGACAAAACATTCAACAAATGCGTAAAATGAAATAACTGATAGTCTCGAGTTAGCCGAAACTTCATACTTCAGATCTGTTATTTTTCTGATCGTATGTTCATCAAAGTCCTCCTCTCTTTCTTTTTTCAATAATTTCTGCTTAAAGTCCCCATAATTATTAAGCTGATCAAAAGCTTTTTGAGCTTTTACAAGTATATTAAAGGCATCTTTAAGCAAAAATTCTTCTTCAATTCCAAAATTACCCTTATGCGCATATAATCCGATTCTGAAATGATAGGGAATATGGTTGTATAATACAAGCCCTTTAATATTCATCCGATCTTCCAACCATCCATATTCCAATCCGTAAGAATAAATTTCAGAATCATTTTTAAAAAACTGATCCCAGTCTGCAACAATTTCATCTAAGCTTTTCTTGAGAGGAAAACTTTTTAAAAGCGGTGCCGCCATTTTTTCCAAATTAGATCTGATGTATGGAAGTTTTTCTAATATATCATCTTCCTTGGCAGATTTAAAAAAATCATAAATATCGCTTACCATTTTGTTGACCTCCTCAAAATTCGCATCAGGCAGAAATGAAGCCATCAACTTTAGATAAACCGCAATATTAAAAACGGAATTTACTTCTCTCTCTATATTGTTCATTTAATTAATTCTTGCTGAAAAAACATAATTAAATATAAAGTCTTATCCTTCGTAGTACAAACTGTCGAGAAATGCAGAACGCGCTAAACTAATTTTTGTTTCCATTTCATTTTTGGGATTAGGCTTTTGCCACCATTCACTGTCGTAGACTCTTAAAATGATTTCATTCCAATATCTCTCGTTGTCCATTCCATTTCTAGTAATACTAAAATCTTTACAGAGTCCATAGTTGTTTTTGCTGTCGTAGCAAATAAATATGTCAGGTCTCTTCATGGCAAGTAATCTTGTACTGGTTGCTAAATAATTTCCAGGTAATGCCATTTGAAAGTATTCCAGAAAATTGTCATAATTCATTTTAGTAATTTGTCCATTGATCGGAATTTGATCTAAGGCTCTTGATATCAATTCACTGTTATCATTTATCTGTTTTTTAAACTTGCCTGCACCTTTCATACTTCCGAAGAATGCCCAATCTTCTGCTCCTTCAATTTTTAACAATAAATTATTTGGAATTCCTGCAATAAATTTTCTCTCATCATCATCCAGTTCGTTGAAGTGTTTGGCTTTACTAAATAATTCTCTTGCTATCTCAATCACTTTAATTCTTCTTTGTACATCCCTTGAACCTTTTTTGTAGACATCAACAACAAATTGATCCCAAGATTTTGTTTGTAACTCAATTTTATGGATAGGCTTAGGTTTATCTTTGGATGCCCCGTATTGCCCTGATAAACTGTTTAATTTGGGTTGTTGAATATTCCAGATCTTATTATAGTTTTCCCAATCTAATTCACTGAATGTTTTTCCATATTCAAATGATTCATCAATAAGTTGTAATGTGGTTTTATAAAGTTCATCGGCATTACTATCTTTAGACGTGACCAAAACACAAACCTCACAATTTTTTGAAAAAGCACTTGTTGTAAAATTGGCACTACCTATAATAAGTTCCCAATTATTTTCATCATTTGAAAACAAATATACTTTAGGGTGAAATGTTCCATCAGGTTGTTCTAAAAAATGAACCGCTGGGTCTTCTATAAATTCTTTGATAAAATTAGGATGAGTTTGATAGAAGTGTATTCCAACCGTAATCTTCACTATTTTGTGCCTGTTTTTGAGCAATTCATAAGAAATTTCATTTCCCGTACTTGCCCATGCAGTTGCCCACTTAAAAAAATTGTAGTTCCTTATTAATCGTTTAAAATTATTATTTAAATCTTTTGGTGTAGTTATTAATTTCATTGCAAACCTGTAGTAAAATATCTCATCTCCTAATTTATTTAATCATGCCTGAAATTATATCTTTCAAGGTCTCAAATTCGGGTTCATCCAAAATATCCAAAGAGTTATTTGTTGCTAATAATATAGCTTCCCTACATACATTAATTCTTCTTAAAAGTGGTATAACTATAGAGTTTCCGTGCTGCACGTATTTTTTAATTTCATCGTAATTTGTAGGGATTTTGTAACCTTCACGACTGCTGCCAATAAGAATACCCTTATCTCTCAAGCCTCCAACCATGTTTACAAATTGTTCTTTGCTAAGTTTAGAATCTCTGTTCACATTAAGATGTTCAATGAACTCTTGAAGTACAAATTAGTATAGATCAGAACAAAGCAAAGCTTTGCAAAGATGATTCAAAGTTTTTTAGTGTTGTTGTTTCTCCAAGTCCTGCTGAGATTAAAAACCTGGGTGACAACGAAAATGAAAGAATTGAAAATTTAAAAAGCTTTGTTCGGCAAGAAGTAATGCAGTCTTACGCAGAAAACTTCAATAAAAATTTAAATAACGAGGATATCATGTTCTATGGTAAAATACACAAAGAAAGAGGTAGCGAGAGTAACGAAGACTTGCATGCTCATATCATTATTAGTAGAAAGACTATTGATAATAAAATAAAAATTAGTCCACAAACTAATCACAAGAATACTCAAAACGGGAAAGTCAAGGGTGGATTTAATAGAAAAGAATTTATGAATAAATGTGAAGTTTCATTTGATAAAAGGTTTCAATATCAAAGAAAATTTGAAGATAGTTTTGAGTATAAAAATGCTTTAAAGAATGGCTCTTTTGAATCTAAACAAAAGGCTTTTCAAAAAGCAGCAGAAATAAAGTATAATGAAGATACAAAAAAGCAAAACAGACCTAGAGAAATCAATCAAAAGATTGTTATAACCACTCAAAAAATAAAAAGATAATGGAAAATGGTTTTATTAAAAGTATGATGATCTTGTTTATACTCATGATTATCGTTTTGTCAGTATTTTATGGCGTGAAAATCCTCTATGAAATTAATTTTGGTGGTTGGATTTATGGATTTAAAATTGTAAAAAGTATAATATTGAGCCCTAATAATATTAATTCATTAAAATTATGGAATTTGGCTTTTTGCATAGTAATGGAACTATTGATTTATTGGATTGAGTTATTTTTTCTTAAACTGATTTTTCCATCTTTAGTGCCTGTTTATAAAAAGTACACGGATTTTATTTTTTATCCTTTCCGTCCTTTATTTACTAAATTTTCATTATTTAATTTTTCAAATAGCGTTATTACAAAGAAATCTACAATTGAAGAAAATAGTACAACAGTTGATTTAGAATTAATGAATGATGGAAAACTTACAATTCCTAATCCTTATAGGGGAATTTTAGTGATTGGTGGAGCAGGATCGGGAAAATCTGAAAGTATTGCAGTTCCATTAATCCGTGAATTTTCTAAACTTGATTTTACAGGTATTGTTTATGATTTTAAATTTCCTGCATTATCTGATGAAGTAGAAACATTCTATAGAAATAAGCCAGTAAAGCATTTTGTTTTGAATCTTAACAATGCCGAAAGAACTCATAGAGTAAATCCGTTACACCCTAAATATATGCCACATGTAGCTTATGCCCGGGAGTATGCAACTGCTATCATAAAAAACTTAATGAAAGAAAGTATCAAAAGAGAAGATTTTTGGAGTAGATCAGCGACTGATCTGTTAACAGCCTGTATTTGGTATATGAAACAAAATCATCCTCATTTTTGCGATTTACCTCACATCTTTAGTTTAATCACTTCAGACCATAAGAAATTAATTGAATTATTATCGAAGCATGATGAAACAAGAGATATGATAATTTCATTGGCTACAGCTTTAGTGAGTGGAGCAGGAGAACAAATTGCAGGAGTAGTTGGAAGTCTTCAGGGGGCAATATCACAAATAAATACGCCTGAATTTATGTACATTTTTGGAGCGGATGAATTTAGTTTAGATGTTAATGATCCCAATAATCCAATAGTCCTAACAGTGGGTAGTAATCCAACCATTGCCGGTGCTCTATCTCCTTTATGTTCTTTGGTTATTACTGTAGCATCCAAGCAAATGAATACACCTGAGAGACAAAGTTCTTTTATATTATTGGATGAGTCTCCAACTGTGTTTATTCCAAATATTGAGGTTGTTCCAAATACAGGAAGAAGTAATAAAATTTCAACAGTATTATTTTGTCAAGATCTTTCACAACTTAATGATAACTACGGAAAAGAGAAAGCTGAAGTATTATTTGCAAGTTGCCTTAATCATTTTTATGGTAGAGTTGCTAGTTCTCATACTGCGGATATATTAAGTAAGCAATTTGGAAAAGAAGATAAATATTTTGAGAGTAAAAATACATCTCGTAGCACAAAGAATATTTTAATTAAAAATTATGGTAAAACTTATGCTGTACAAGAAAGAGAAATCTTTAGAAATTCAGAGTTTATGAATTTACCAGTGGGAGTTTTTATTGGGAAGATATCAGATAGTTCCAAACCTTTTTTCTACGAAAAATTTAAAACAGTTAATCCAGGGCAGAAAGAAAAAACTATTAATAATCTTCCACAGCATAGTAGAACTGATATCACAAATTTTTATAAGGCTGTTAAAGCTGATATTTCTGATATTTTTAATGGTATAAAGAGCCATTCTACAGAAGCAATTGATAGTATACCTAAAAAGATCGAGAAAATTGAAAAAGATCAGAATGTTGAAGAAACTCAAAATTCAGACAATTCTCATCCAGAGGCTTCGGATAATTCAAATGGGAATATTGATGATGAACTAACAAGGTTGTGGAATAATTTAAAGAATTAAAAAATGAAAGGATTTTATATATATATGTTTTTAAATAAAGAGAATCAGCCTCTTTATATTGGCTTAACCACTAATTTAATAGGAAGGATTGAGGATAACCATTTTAAGCTTGTTAGTACAGGATTAGATGAGAGTTGTCTTAATGAAATTTCAAATATACTTTATCATGAATGCTTATCCTCTGAAGATATGAAGATAAAAGAAAGATTTTTGATAAATAAATTAAATCCTAAATATAACATCTCTTTTAATTCGAATAATGAGTTTTCATTTGACATTAATATAGATTGGTATTCTTATGATGAATTTGAAACGAGAATGAGATTGAAAAAATATGAAAAATTCTCTTTAGAAATTCAAAATATACTACTATCACAAGACTCTTTAGATTATTCGAAAACAACTAATGCAAAAATTTCGAATGAAGCTAATAATTTATTAAAGAGAATTTCATTTTCATCTAGCATTCCTGGATATAAAATTATTAGCAGCTTAATCATTGACTTTTATAATAAACATATTGAAGATTTTAGAATTGATGTTTAAATGAAAAAAAAACCTCTATTATACTTTATAATAGAGGTTTTTAACAAATAAAGGAACTGTTCAGACTTATAATCCTGCCGAAGCTGTTCAGATTATATTTATCCTGTTCCTTTTGTAAATATAATTACAATTTCTCAAAGAAACAATTTTTTCAGTCGTCACTTCCTCAGACTGCTCGTTTTTTCAAAACGATTGTCATTCGTCGCTTCTTTGTTCAAAATTTGTTTCTTGAGCCATAACCCTCACATATAATCCATTTGGAATTTCAATTGCTTTTTTAGAAGTTCTTTTCTTTCCAATAATTCCTAATCCCTCAATTCCATTTTCTGAGTATATCTTCATTTTTACAGGGTGGATTTTTTCATTAACCTTAATGGTATTAATCTCAACAAAGAGACGTCCGTCTTTTTCATTAACAATCCCGGAAATTATTTGATCTTTTTTGATTTCCATTCCTGAAATTATAAGAGGTTCAAGTAGAATAAAGGTTAATGTTCCTCCATTTTGCACTTGCCCTGAGGTAATTAATCTAGCTTTAACTTGCTTTTCTAGAGTTTCAACTTTTGAAGTTAAAAAATGTGTGGGGATTGTTTTAACTGGGGAAATTGCAAAACTTAAGCTTCCAGCCATTAAACAGATTGTTAAAATTGTTTTTTTCATACTAATAATTTTTTGTGAATGTAAATTTTTTGTTTTCAAAAATCAATACTATTCATAATAATTTTTTTAGAAAGAAAATAGTATGGAAAATTCTTATTATATTTATTTCAAATTAGAAAATATGACATACATTATCAATGGATTAAGAAATATCTTAATGTTACCTTTTACGTTACTCAAAATAATAATTGCAGTGATGAGTATAGCAATAAAATGGGTGGCTCGTAGAATTCTTAAAAATGAATTTGAGTCCGAGCGAAAATTTTTAGAAATTTCTCAAAATAAGAGAAGCGAATTGTATAAAAAGAATGAAATCCTGATAGAAGAAAATAAATTTTTATCTAAGAGATTAGAACGATTGAAATATATTCTTGAAAAAAATGAAAATTCTATGACTGAGGCAACTCTAACTAAACATGGTGAAATAGTATTCATGAATTATTCTCAAAAGAATATTTTTGATAGTATTTATCTGTCAGGTGAAAATGGAGATGATAAATTTTGGGATTCTGTAATGCATTTTAGAGATTATGGCAATGAAATTAAAATTGTTGATTTTTTAACAAAAAATGACTCTGAAAATAAAGGCTATGGTAGAGTGTTGATGAATTTTGTCATTGCAGAAGCAAGAAAAAAGGATATTAAATGTATCACAGGAGATTTATCGAGTGTTGATGCGGATAATTTTCATTGGCTAATCCCATTTTATGAATCATTCGGTTTTGAGTGTAAATTATTTAATGAAGATAAAATAATAAGAGGAAATATAAGGCTGATGTTAAATAGCCCAGTAAAACAAGCAGGGTAAGGATTAATAAAATATGATGAAAATTTAATCCCCCTTTTGATCCCCTAAAAATCAAAAACCTCTGAATATCAAAAGATTTCAGAGGTTTTTTGTACCCAAAACTGAAGAAATATCGAAACATTTGGTAGAGGATTTGGAAAGAATAATAGAAATGCATACTCCTCTTATTTGATATTCTGAACACTTATGAGGTTCACCGGTTAGTCTAGCCAAAGTGATTTAATATGTTGTAATTTCTAGAATGTTTAGATAAGGTAGAAAATTACAGCCCTAAAAAGAGCTGTAATAAAAAGATCAGTAGGTTAGATTCTGTGAACTATTTACCCCATAATTGATAACTGTGCTTAAGTATCTCAAAAGAATTGGCTAAAACATTCTTATCATTATCATTTAAATTAAAACTCGGTATAATCTGTATCAGATTTTGAACATTTGCTTGCCAATCGTCATCATTAATAGTATTATCGATAGCGGTTAACATTTGATATACTTTATCTGTATCAGCAGCATTCAGTGGAACAGTATCAAGTATTGCATTTAATTTATCACCTACTGATACCAAATTTTTATGCACTGCCATTTCTACTTTCTCTTGGAAATAATCCTCGGCAATGGCGTAAATTTCACCAGCTAAGTCGGGCCTTACTTTAACAGCAGTAATAAGAATCTGGTTATAAGTTACCTGATCATATCCGTCTGTTAAATACTTCTCACATGTAAGATTGTGTAAAATACCATAATTATTACTGTTACTTGGAAGGATAGGTTCTTCAGTAACAATGGCTTTCCATCCTTCATTAGCTACTTTATCTTTGTAGTATGCCATTGAAGCTGCAGCAGCTATGAAAAGGCTTACAAACCCAGTCTCTGCTGTCATTAAGCCCGCAACTACATCAGCCCAAGCTATTGCTTCTTTTTGTTGTCTTGTTAATTCTGCCATGATTTTTTCTTTTTAAATTGTTAATTGGATTTTTGCAGTATAATCCCCGGCAAAGGGTTTGAATAATCAAAATTTTTTGTATATTTTTATTGCGCATATAAAAATAAACAGCTAAAATTCTTATCATTTAATTACTAATACAAAAGTAGATATGAGTAGCGACAGAAGTTGGCGTGTTATATTTATTTTTTAAAAAATCAAAGTATTATTTTGGAAGCAGAAACGTCAGAGTCTATGCTGTAAGGTTAAGCCTAAAATCTACAACAACCTTGAAAAAGATTTGAAATAAAAAGTTGGGGAATGAATAGATTAATTAACAGAGGATGTTTCTTTGGATTTTGATAAATTATTAAAAAATAATAAGTAAATGGAAAAGAAAGGAAATGGATGATTTCATTTTACAACGAAACTATTTGATGTATCAAAGTAAATTATCCGCTATTTTAAAGTTATTTGTACTTATCCATTATAGATAATTAGTTGCTACTTCTTGCTAATTTTAAATATACAAGATAGCTAGCAATAACTTTTGAGACAAAATTTATATACTCCTTATCTATATTTTTGAGAGTAGATTTAATTAAGAGGTAAATTGCAGGTGAATTATTTTACGAGTTTAATAATAATTTTTACCTTATTGGAGATAGGGAAATAAATTATCCAAGACCTCAGTTACAATTTTCTTTATGAACTCAGCATCTCTATTGTAAAAGCCACTACTCCCTATAAGTAATGAATTAGCAAAAAGTTTTTGTTTGCCACTGAATTCAATGACATCAAAAAAATTAATATCTAAAATTTCTAATAATTCACCAAGTTTTTTTATATCGAAATCATTTTCTCCATTTTCTAAACGACTGTACTGCGCCTGTGAAATATCAAGTAGATCCGCAATATATGTTTGAGAATAGCCTTTTTGTATGCGTTCTTCTCTTATTTTTTCTAATCTGACTTTCATAATGTCAAAAATATAAATCAAAAATATAAAAAATAATGCGAATTTTATAAACAAAACAGTGTATTCTAAAAACGTATAAAGTATACATTTTACGGATTGTTGAATAAAGTATTAATCTATAGTTTTACCAAATATTAAAACTTAATAACACTATATTATGAAATCTGTAAGAAAAATCGCAAGCCACCCTATCATACTAGGTACATTACTTGCTTCGTTTTTAAACATGTCCTGTAGTCAAGGTGATACTCGTGACAATCAGAGTATTGAAATCAAAAGTCAAAAAAACAGTAATAATTTTTCAAAAATTGCATCGCTAAGTGATGTTGATGTATTCAAAGGAGTAATGTTTTTTGAAGGAGATATTGCTAATAGCCTAGCAGATTTTAAAGAATTAAATTTCAGAAACTTTATTACTGACAATACAAAAATTGCAGAAATTGAAGCATTCCAAAATAATGTTGTTCAAAATATTGAAGTTTCCAATCCTGGATATATGGAGAAATTCAGAACAGACATCTCTTCAGGTGATTATTACAAAGTTGAAGCTGCCATTAGAGACGCTGCTCAGCTTGTAAGAAAAGAAACAATAGCACTGGCTCAAACTAATGATGCAACGGCGACAGAGCTTACAAATCTGTATGCAACACAGGTTAAAGAACAAAGTGACATCAGCAGTTCTACATCAGTCCCAGAGGTTGCTTCAAAAGCGAGACAAATCAAAATACAGGCTGGGGATACCGTTTGGTTTGATACTGACACTGTTGTTTGGGCAGTTGTGGCAGTTGCAGGAGCTGTTGTGGTTGTAGGTGCAGTAGCCGTGTTTTTATATGCTCCACAGACAGGAATGGATACTCCTTATTTACAAGAAAAATTTACTTCGGATGTAACAATGCAATTAAAGGGAATTTAAGTATTTTACATGAAGAAAGTAAGTATATATTCAATAATAGCTCTATTTTCAGGGCTATTTATTGTTTTATTCATATTTTTTAAGCTCCTTAGTGTATATTTAGGAAACAACCCTCTTAACAATAGCCAGAGCATAAAAGCATCCTACGTTTCGTTTTTTCCGGAAGGTTGGGCATTTTTTACCAAGACATCAAAAGATCCAAAAATTCACATCTTTTCTGTCAAAGGGAATAAGATAGAATACCTTAATCTTAGGAATTTTTCCTCTGAATATTATTTTGGTATATCAAGGCACAATCGAGTATTAAATGTTGAAATAGGTAATATTACACAACGTATTAAAGAAGATTCTGTTAAATCTTTTACAATAACCACAAAGTCTGAATTACATATTTTGGATGGGATAAAAGCTGACACTTTACAATATTCAGATCTAGTAATGGATAAGAAAAGTATTAAAGACTTTAACGGAAAATACTTAATTTCATTAGAATTTCTTCCTCCATGGCCTTTATTAAACCAAAGTCCAGATTACCCTTCTAAATTTGTCATTTTCCCTATAAATATTATCACGAAATGAAGTCATTAATTTTGTTGTTGGAGAGAAAATCTATATTTAATGAGCGTTTAGCATTTACCCGATCTATTTTTGCTTTAGGTGCATTATTAACTCTTTTATTCAATAATGTTCCAGAATTAGCTGATTTTGAATTATTAGCGACCAAACAGGAAATGATATTTGTAAGAAATATACCGCTTGCCAATTTCAGTATTTTCTATTTACTTGGCTTGGAGTTGGGAAAATACATATCTATCTTGATACTGTTATCCGTATTTACTGGATTTCTTCCCCAAGTTACGGGCCCATTACAAGCATGGGTACATTATAGTATTTGTAATAGTTTTTTGGTTGTGGAAGGCGGTGATCAGATTGCCTCAAATATTACCATTCTTCTTGTTCTTATATGTTTATTTGATAACCGGTTGAATCAATGGAAGCCAGAAAGAAAAAGTGAGGGAAGAAAACCTATCAATGTATTTTTTAATGTATATTATTTTTTGATTATTCTTCAGGTTGCTATTATATACCTGCATTCGGGTATTGGAAAATTATACAATGAAGAATGGAGAAATGGAACCTGTGCCTATTATTGGTTTACGCACAATGTATTTGGAGCACCGGTTTGGATACAGAAAATCTACAACATTTTTACATTAAGTAAATTTACTCCCTTATTTACATGGTCTGTAATTATTTTAGAACTTTTACTTTTTGCATGTATATTAGCTACTAATAGAAAATTAAGATATACTTTTTTAATTGTTGGTTTGATTTTTCACCTGAGTATCATTTTTACTCATGGCTTAGTCTCCTTTTTCTGTTCTATGGCTGCAGCATTGATACTCTATCTAGATGATAAAAATATCATATATTCGAAAATAAAAAAAATATTTATCAAAAACTATTATGGTAAGAAAGTACAAAGCTAGAATGGGCGCTATGACTATAGTCCTTACATTAGTACTAAATGTATTTATTATTAGTCTTTATTATTTTATTATTTTTAGAAAAGATTATGTTGAGGTTCCTTCAACAGCAACGAAGTATTTTCTATTAGTGCTGTTTGCTATAATAGCAATAGTACCTTATATATTGCATCCCAGAGAGTATTTGATAAAAGATAATTTTATTCTTATAAAATCACCTGTTTTTACTATAAAAAAGATTAACATTTATGATTTGGTGGATATAAAAGAAACAAATACAGGTGCATTTAACATGCATATGCGTATGTTTGCTTCGAAGGGCTTTTGGGGATACTTTGGAATATTTAATTCAAAACCATATGGCAGGTATTCAGTATATGCTTCTAATCTAACTGATCTTGTATTTATTATTACAAAAACCAAGGATATAACAATTATCAGCCCAAACCAAAGGCTTGATTTTATAACAATTTGTCAAAGTATCAGATCTCAGCAATTAGAAAAAATTAATTAGGAATCTTGTGCGAAGATAATAATATTTCGTTTCAACTTTTGAGAAATTTTTAAGGATTTCTTTAATGCAATTTGCAGAGAACAATTGTGACAAATTTGAAATTATAATATAATAAGAGCAAAACCGAAAAATTCATTAAAACCATTATTATTTGCTCATTACATATTCGATCACTATCTAATCATTTATCTTTTCCCTTGAGTAACGAAACTCTTGAGCATCACCTAAGTTTGGATATATCGAGATCCCATAACGGTTCACTTTCATTAATAATAACAAGTGCCTTATCAGTCATGTCATATTCTTTAACAAAACAGTAGAACAATAATCTGGTAATTGATAACAAAATTTTTTGACTATTGTGATTGACAGCGATGTAAAAGTATGGATTGAGTCCACCGTCTTTATTTCTTAAATTAATGGATATGATTTTTTCTTGTCAAAAGCTTTTATTTTTGCTTTTAGTCCAGCTGCCAAGTCGTTTTACCCTCCCTTTATTAGAGATAAGATATCACTTTTTATCAAACCTAATAATTTTGAAGAAAGTATCTATCAAGAGTTATCTAAGTTGTTTAATATCAGGTATTAAACTTGACCCCTTTCTCGTTGCATTATTATAATCAACATCTGGCCAAAACTGTTTATAGAGCAAAGATTTCTAACCTTTACTATATTATTTGCATTATAAATTTAACACGACAAGTTACGTCGTTACGCTATAATATATTTGTATATATAAAATGTAACAATTTAAAAATAAGCGACTAAAAACATGATGTAATTCATTTAAATCTTTTTAAAGTGAATTTAAATGCTAAAAAATGTTAAATTTGCAAGATTTTGAAATTAATAATTAAAACGGATGAAAAAAATCAAATTTCTATTATTGATAGTTTCAGTATTTTTATTCTTTGGATGTAGACAGGAAAGTCTATATGTTGATCAGGAATCTCAAAACAACACTTTTAAAAATTATGTAATCAATGGAGGAGAAATAAAAAAAGATGAAGTGCTCTGGTCAAAACTTTCAGGAATACAAACGCAACTTTTTGGAGCTAATCCTAAAAACAAAAGTAATGATCCTATTTTAGATGGAGCAGTTATTATGACAGATTATGCTGGAGTGATAGAAAAAAGTGGCACTACTACATACACATTCGAGGTTAATAGAATCTCCCCTTCTCAGGATATTGAAAATCTTGTAATAAGAAAAAAAACTGATGGAAGTTATTCTGGTTTTCTTATTCAATATCATCTTTCAAAGCAGGAACTACAAACTTTCCAAAATGCTGCTAAACCTGAAGATATTAAGGGGAAAGTAAGTATTTACAAAATTAATAATCTTAATATTGGCTCAAATAATTCAAATAAAGGAAGTGGATACACTTACTCTGAATATATAGGATGTTTAGTTGTAAATTATGAAGTTATTCCTTGTGTGAGTTCTGACCATCATACTAATCCAAGTCAATGCGAACTAACAGGAGCATCTGCACCCCAGATTATTGTAATGTCTGTGGATGATACCCATTGTATTCCATCAGGAACAGTTCCTGGAGGGTCAAATCCTGGAACAAGTCCTGGAGGCTCTAATGGAGGAGGTGGTTCTGGAGGAGGTGGAATTACGGGAGGAGGAAATACCACGCTTCCTGAAAATCTTTATAACACATTTATATTTCAAAATTTTGGAGAAGCATATAACGTATGTGAAGCTAATGATGTTCAATGTCAAGAAAATAGACAGCTTAATATTCAGCTTCAAGCTTACCTACTGACCTTAAATCCAAAAGTGAGTATGCTGAGTGCTTATCTTTACACTTTCTTAACAATAAAAGGCTATTTTAAAATTAACGGTGGTGATGCTTTTCTTACTGAAAAGCTGAATCAACTGGCAGGTTGGTACAGAGATCCAGCAAATGCATCCATGTCTAGCATAGAAAAGGATAAATTTGTAAGTTGGGCACTGGAGTTTCTTATTCAAAATCCTGATACTAGTTGGGAACAACTTAAAACAAGATTAAAGGATCTAGATAATGCTCTAACACAAAACCCTAACTTACTGGTGGATATTCCATGTGGTGAATTAGATGATTGGAAAAACGTAGCTAACCATCCTATTCCCCAAAGTATAAAAGACAAACTGAAAAGTATAAATAGTAATACAAATTGGTTTCAGGATGAATTTACAATACAAAATCTAGACCTAGCTTCAGGTTCAAACATCAATATGGATCTATTTCCTATAAGAATAACAAATATGCCAATTAAACCAGGAACAAATCAAAAGTATACTCCTTCCGAGTTTTTTGACTTCTTTAGAAAAAATATAAATCAGTTTGCTGAAAGTTTTACCCCTATTGTAAATACCTCATATGGGATAAATGATACAGCCCTCTGGTTTTCAAACAATCCATTAGGAGCTTTAATTCATATTGAAATCCCTGGTGATAATGGAACTGTAATTTGTTCAGGCTACAATTCTCAGGCTTGGGTTTTCACAACAATTCAAGCACCATTGCATTTAGATGGCTTGCACCCTGTAAGTGGAAATAGATTATTTGGTTATTTTATAGATAATAATGGTTTTATGTATCTTTACACAAGAGGAGTTGATAGATTTACAAAGCCAATAGGTAATACAACCATTACATATTTAACTCAAAACTTTGCTTTTTCAAAAGCAGATGAATTATGGAAAGGTATGCAGACTAAATTAGAGAATTATATTAATTCACCTCAAAATGGAGGATTGGCAAATAAGTTAGAGCCAAAAACATATAGGCCTGCTTATGCGAAGATTAAAAACTATTTAAAAAATAATGCCCCTATATCAAGTTTAGGATGCCCTTAACTCTTCAGTCTATGAAATTTATTGAAAATGTACCTAAGTTATTATTAGCAACAATTGTTTTTATTTTCACAAAAAATATTCTTCAAATATTTTTTGGAATAATTGTTAATTCGTCGAATAAAGAATACGATAGTTTAATTCTTATTAATCCTTTAAATTTCGTAAGTTCAACATTAAAATTTTATTTTTATTATTTTGCTTTATATGAAGTATTAATTATAGGTTTAAGCGTTTATTTGCCTTTATATATTTGTTTATTTTTTATAATTAGAAAGTTCAGCAATACAATATCCCTACAAGTTTTATATTTACTTATAATTTATAATGTTGCAATTATATTTTTTAATACTCAAATAGATTTCTTTTGTCTATTGATAGTTGGAATTTTGGGACTAATAAATTGGTATATTTTTAATAAATATTTTAACTAAGTGCGATTCTTATGAAAAAGTTTTTTTTATTTATTTTTTTATTAGGCCTATTTTATTCAATAAAATCACAATTATTTAAAGAGCCTTATTATTTTATTGGCCCTGATGAAATGCACGTTTATAAACAATCTCATGACACATTATACACTTCGACAACATTTTCCCTGCAATCTTTTGATGAAATCGATATAAATAAGTATAAAGGTCATTATAAAATATGGGATATAGCTGAAAAACAACCAGATTATTTAGTGATAAAATTAGAAAGTCTTGATAGCATTCCATTAACAACAGACCCTTACCCAATAGATAGATTTAGTATTTCAATTTACAAAAAGAAAAATATAAATGAGTATTCAATTATAAGGGATATTTCTCATTTAACAAAAGAAGCAATGATTAATTATAAGACAGATACAATTCAATTAGAAAATAATTTTGAAATGAGTCTCTATAAACTGTCATATATGAAAGAGTCACTAAAGTTAAAAAAAGTAAAAACAAAAGCTGATGCTGATAAAATTAATAATGAACTTAATAATCCTAAATATTTAACAATTATAGAGAATTATAAGGAACATAATAAATTACCAGACCCTTATGCTGCTATATTAAAAGCAACTTTAATTAATAAAGCTTGTTTAAATCTAGGGTATACACCAATTGGAGCAAGCTTTGCAATGGGTATTCTAAATTCGGATAAAAAAATAAAGGAAAAAGGAAATATAATTGAAGGATTTTATAAGGATCTAATTAAATAAATTATTTTTTGGATATCTAGATTAATATGAAGTAACCCACTGTGCTTTCCTGTTTTAATTATATAATTATCTTACTTAATATAAAACTACAATTGACCTTTACCAAATTTGGTAAAGGTTTTTATTTCAACTTTTATCAAAAGCCTCTCAAAATTTAGGTAATGCAAAGGGTAAATCATTAAATATGGACTTATTTTCTGTTAAAATATCTAATTTACCCAATAAGCCTGGTACTACTCAAAAATTTACATAAAGGAATTTTTTGATTATTTCAGGCTACATCTTAATGATTTCGCGGAAAAGTTCACGCCTGTTGTAGATACAAACTTAGGAGTTAATGATACTGCATTGTGGAATTCAGCAAATCCTTTAAATGCACTCATCAGTATTTATATTACAGTAATAGTAGGTCATAATAACGGTACAGTAATATGCTCTGGAGTGAGTACTAATGCGTGGGTATTTACAACAATTACCAGTCCATGGGATAGTGAACATCCAGTGTCTGGTAATAGATTCTTTAGTTATTATATGTCAGGTCAAGATATGTATATTTACACAAGAAGTGTTGATAGAGTAAATTTACCTATTTTTAATGTATTTCCACCAGAAAAGAATCCTGCTTTTAATGGAGCTGATGAACTTTGGAATGGAATGCAAACTAAGTTAAAGAAATTTGTAAAAGATAATGGAGGTGGAGAAAATGGAGCTACAATCATGCCACCAAAAACATACAGACCATCATTAAGTTCATTAGGATGCAAATAATTAAGGAAATGTTAAAAGTTGCTTTATTATCTATTTTACTCATATTGCTAGTAGTAATTTTTAATATAGATTTTAACATTATACATAATGATATAATGGATGTTTTTATAAGTATCTATTGGCTTTTTGCCATTCTTATAATTTATTTGTTTATATATGTGTTGATTTACTTAATTGTCATTTTTTATTTATTTAAAAATAAAATTATTCGATTTAATTACATTTGTGTTTTATTATGTGTAATTATATTTTATTTATCTGCAATGTTTTTTACAGCACGAAATGAAAGAATTGATAATTTAGTTAGAGCAATTCTAATTATATTAAGCTCTTCGTGGGTTATTTTTTGTTTTTTTAAAAAATGGATAAAATTTAAATAATTATCTTATCAAATATTTATTTTTAATATTTATTCTTTTCTCATTAATAAATTGTAAATCTTATAGAAATTCAGTAACAGGAAATTGGAAACTTATGAGTGTGGTAAATAGTGATGATTCTTATGCTATGTGTTCCTCTTTAATTCCACAAAAAGTTGAAAGCAATAATCCTTCTGTTGCGGGATACCATATTCAAATATTTGACAAACAAGACATAAAATAAATTTGTATTCAATATTAAAATTTTTGCCCTTATATATTTGCTGGTTTTTGCTGGTACGGAAAGCGCTCTTTTATTGCATCTATCAGTCTTGGACAAACCAGAAATTTTTATTTCAGAAAAAAAGATCATCATTCAAGTAAATATAGACTACCATTACCCCATGGATCATTGCTCATAATGAAAGGTGATCTCCAGGAAAACTGGGAGCATCGTATTGCTAAATCGAATATACCAATGAAAGAAAGAATAAATCTGACTTTTCGATTAATAAAGTCTTAAGAATAAACCTTTCGAGAGTGTGCTATAATTTTTGCAAATACTTTTCGGCACATTCGTGTAAAATCTTGTCAATTTCCGAATCAATCTCATGGGAGATATCTTGTGTCCTGTCAAATCCGACTCTACCGCTTCCAGAGTGTCCGAAAGAAATCATATATGCTGTAGAAAGATCTATTTTTTCTTTAGAAAGAAAATATTTATGCTTTTCATTAAGTTCTGCTATTTTAATTTCAACACAATCTGAAATAAATCTTTTCGTTACTACGAAAAACTAGTGATTTTATATGAATTCTGTTGATCAATTTTACATCACCAATAATTATAAAAATCACCATTATGAATATCGAAAGGACAGAATTTATCGCCTGGATGGAGAGAATCATGGAAAGATTTGATCTTCTGAAAGAGCAGATGCTTAAGAACCAGTCCAGATTTATAGAAGTAGACGGAGAGCAGCTTCTGGATAACCAGGATGTTTTACAGCTTTTAAAAATAAGTTCCCGATCATTACAGCGGTATAGGACAGATAAAAAGTTGCCTTATTATACCATTAGCGGAAAGTTATACTATAAGCTTTCTGATGTCCATCAATTGATCAGAGAATGCTTAAACTCTTAATTGTTATAAAAGACATCAACAGCCAAAACGTTCATCACCATTCCAATCTCTGTAAATCTCTGACTGAGCAATTACCTTCATTCCATTAAATGAAATACAATGGAAAATGAATTGATAAACCCTCAGGAAGCTAGTGAACTTAAACCCTCAACAGATACACTCCTTGTCCTGAACATTCATACCAACCAGGTTGAAATGGTCAAAGGTGTAGATAAAGATGGAAACCTTCAAAAAGTTCCTCCACAAGAAAAAAAGGATAATGAGCCGCTGATCAGCGTTGATAAATACGGAGATGTCTTCTCCAACTTCTTTTCCAACTTTTACCGGCAGCTTAAAAATCCCACGCATTTCAACTTTTTCAAAGTTTCGGAATACGATGCTGTTAATACCGCTAACGATCTTCAAAAATATGTTGATCAGGCATCATCTGAAGAAAAAGAAAAGCTGAAAGGCTACGAAGTTTTACCTCAACATAGCAACAATCCAAAAAATCAAAATACAATGGACAACAACACAGAAAATCAGGAGTACCGTTTTCAGCCTGAACAGATCGACTGGAAAACGATGGAAAAGTTCGGACTTAATCAGGAGAAGCTTGAAAAAATGAATGCCATGGATTCATTACTCAGAGGCTTTAAAACCAATACATTAATTCCCATCACCATTAATTTAGGAACAGCAGTCAGCAAGATGGATGTCAGGTTATCTCTTCAAACAGGAGATACGGGACAGGTTGCCGTTCATTTGCATGGAATCCGAAAAGAGCCCAGTCTCAATAATAAATTCTTAGGTCATCAGTTCAGTGATGAAGACAAAAAGAACCTTAGAGAAACCGGGAATATGGGCAGGGTAGTAGATTTGGTCAATCCTAAAACAGAAGAAATCATTCCATCAGTGATCAGCCGTGACCGTTTAACCAATGAATTGGTTGCCTATCGGGCAGAATACATGAAAATTCCTGATGAAATAAAAGGAATTAGGCTTGATGAACATCAGAAACAAACCCTATTGGAAGGAAGTCCATTGTATCTTGAAGGCATGACCTCTAAAAAAGGTGAACTTTTCGATGCCACTGTACAGTTCAATGCGGATAAGCGATATGTGGAATTTTTGTTTGGCAATAACCAGGTACCGCAACAAAGTCAACAGCACAATCATAACCAACAGCAAACTCAACCTATGGATAAAGAAGCCCCCAAAGTATTCAGAGGAAAAGAGCTGGACGATTCTCAGTATGAAAAGTTCAAAGCCGGGCAAACCGTGTACGTTGATGGCCTTACCGATACTAAAGGTAAAGCCTATCAAGGCTATATTACCTTCAATAAAGAAACCTTTAAAACCGATTTCTCCTTCAATCATCCTAATAAACTTAAAGAGGAGGCAAAACCTACAGAAGATCATAAGACCCAAACTGCGGTTAACAACCATGGTAGAAACCATGAAGCTACTAAAAATGTGAAGGAGCCTTTAGAATCAAAACAGCAGCAGACTGCTAGCAAACAACAGGAAGACCAGCAAAAAAAGGTTAGAAAACCACGAGGACCCAAACTATAATAACTATCTAAATCCAGAATATGAAAGCAATCATCGCAGAAAAGCCAAGTGTCGCAAGAGAAATCGCACATTTATTAGGAGCCCATGAAAAGAAGGATGGCTATTTGTCAGGTAACGGATACTTTGTCACATGGGCATTGGGACATCTGATTGAATTAGGAATGCCGGAAGATTATGGTATAAGAGGCTTTAACAAAGCCTCTTTGCCTATTTTTCCCAAGCCCTTTATCCTGACTGCCAAAAAGCTAAAGAAATCAAAAGGCTATGAATCTGATTCTTCCGCTTTAAAGCAGCTCAATATCATACAACAAGTTATCAACCAATGCGGCAGTATTATTGTCGCGACCGATGCAGGAAGGGAAGGAGAGCTTATCTTCCGCTATATCTATCACTACATACAATGCAACAAACCCTTTGAAAGACTCTGGATCAGTTCCCTGACAGAAAAAGCAATACAGGACGGTTTTAAAAACCTTCAGCCAGGCAATACCTTTGACGGTTTGTATCAAGCAGCTAAAGCCAGAAGTGAAGCAGACTGGCTGGTTGGAATTAATGCTACCCAGGCATTGACCATAGCCGGAAACCAAGATGTTTATTCTTTGGGAAGAGTACAAACACCAACTCTTGCACTGATCTGTCAACGGTTTCTTCAGCATCAAAACTTCACCAAGCAAAAATACTTTCAGATCCAGCTCAGCCATAGAAAAGAATATACAGATTTCACCAGCCTATCACTATTACAATGGGAAGAAAAGAAGCAGGCAGAACACATCCAAAAATTCTTAGAGCGGGATGGAAGAGCTGTTGTAGAAGATGTATCTGTTAAAACAGTGCAGGAACAGTCTCCGTTACTTTTCGACCTCACAGAATTACAGAAAGAAGCCAATAGAAAGCTTAGCCTTTCTGCAGATGAGGTTTTACAAACAGCCCAAAGCCTCTATGAGAAACAGTTCATCACTTATCCCAGGACCGGCAGTAAGTATATTCTTGAAGACTTATGGACTGATATACCTGAGCTGGTCAGAATACTGAATCAGACCGAACCATTCAAAACAGCCATAACCCATTTAAAATTCGGAAACTTCAACAAGCGGATTGTGAATAATCTAAAAGTTTCTGACCATCACGGATTACTCATAACCACTAAAACACCTTCCGCCCTTAGCGCTACGGAAAAAGCCATTTACGAGATGATTGCTTACCGCTTATTGGAATCGCTATCCCACACCTGTATAAAACAAGTCACCCAAATCCAGATGAAAGTCCATCATTATGAATTCCAGATCAAAGGATCAAAAATACTCAATCAAGGCTGGCGTGCCATCAAAGGAATTCTTTCTGACAATGAAAATTCTAATAATAAAGATGAAGCCCTTACTGATATTCCAGAGCTCAAATTAGGAGATGAACTGAAGATTTCAAAAACCGACTTAATGGAAAAAGTAACGCAACCTCCCAAACTTTATACAGAAGCTGATCTCTTATCGGCGATGGAAAACGCGGGCAGATCTATTGAAAACAAAGAAGAACAGAAAGCATTATCCAATATAGGCATCGGAACACCAGCCACAAGAGCTTCTATTATTGAGACCCTGCTCAGCAGAAACTATATCATCAGAAAAAGCAAAACCCTACATCCTACAGATAAAGGCCTACAGGTTTACAACCTTGTCAAAGACAAAAAAATAGCCAATGTCCAAATGACCGCAGAATGGGAAATAGCTCTGGATAGAATTGAAAACGGTGAACTCAATAAAACCCAATTCATCAACGACATCCAAGCCTACACAGCAGAAATCACTAGCGAACTCTTATCACTCCATATTCCTCAAGAAAATATCCCACAACTTAAATGTCCGAGATGCCAACAACACAATCTTATCATCAAAGATAAAATTGTCAAATGTCCGGATGAACAATGCAATTGGATTCTCTTCAGAACTATATGCGGAGTACAACTCAGTATTAAAGATCTTACGTTACTATTAACTCAAAACAAAACATCCTTAATCAAAAACATGAAAAGCAAAAACGGTAAAAAGTTTGATGCTTACATATGTTTACAAGATGACTATAGCACGACATTTGAATTTTCGGATAATGACACCAATATAAAATAAAAATATACCCATTAGGACATATTTCGGCAATTTGTCAGCCATTTTTTTAATTAATCTAAAGAACTTGTTATCATCACTTATGCTTTTGATATTACAAAGTTAAATAATTATAAAAATAAGATTTTCTTTGTAGTATTTCAGAAAAATAAATGGTTGAAAATCAATAATATACAAATATAACAATATCTATTGAAGATTAAATTTGCAACAAATAGTAAAAAAATATGCTATAAACTTATAAATTTATATATTTGGTAGCGATTTTACTAATATATATTTTTATTTACTATAAATTATATAATTATTAGATATTTATTAATCATTAAATTCATTCTTATGAAAAAACTAAAAGGCTTGAAGAAACTTTTTTCTTCTTTTGAAAACAAAAAATTAAAAAATGCAGATTCAATATTTGGAGGATTAGGAGCTCCAACAAATGAGTATTTCTCACAGGCGTCTACCAGTCAATGGAATTGCTCTGATATTGATACTTATGTTGATGGTGTACATATACAACGTCAAGAGTGCCTAACTGATGATTGTTCTGATCCTGTTATTACAAATCCATAATAAAAAACTGTCCTATTAGGACAGTTTTTTATTAATAGAAGCTTTATTGTGGAATTTAATGGCCTGCCCTCAATGTGTTTATTTATCTAATTGATAATTAAATAATTGTGATTTAAATGTTCACATTAATTTTATATTTCTCCCGAAATGAATAAAAATATTTTTTTTCTATCTGTTTTACTTCTTATTTTTTCCTGTCAGATCAGAAAACCAGACTATATTTCATATCTTAATAAAGTGAACGAGATAGATAGTGTTTATAGGATAAAAAATGATACACTTACTGCTCTCAAAATGTATCAAAATTTATTTAAAAAATATCCTCCTCACAATTCACATCTTATTGATGAGTACCAAACCTATATTATAATTTCAGATAAGTATCAGCTTGATTTCGGAGGTAAAGAAAGTTTATATAAACTAGTTCCAGTGGTTGCTCCTAATTGGAAATACAATAGACTTGATAAAGATTTATTTGCTTTATATAAAAAGTACGGAATAGATAGCTTAGAAATAGAAAACAAGGTGGCTGATTGGAAAAAGGGGCTTAATAAAAAATTGGTAGATTCTTTCTCCATAGCGTTCTTCAGAAATCAGGAATTCAGAATGCCCAAGTATATTGAAAAGTCACAAAGCATGAATGACAGAAAAAATGCTAAATTATTTATATGGACCTTCAACAACTATGGATTTCCTTCACTCCAAAAAATAGGACTTTGGGGGAATAACAACACTTTTATGCCTATGGGGAATATTTTAAATCATATGGCAGGATTAGACAACAAAGATTATCCTTATTTCAAGGAAAAATTGCTTGAATATTTGAAGACAGGAGAATGTGCTCCTGAAGATTATGCAGAGATGATAGATAAAAGAGCTTATATGGAAGGAAAAGACTGTGTTTATTGTACCGTTAGCAAATCACGTATATCAGATAGTACACAGGTCAATAAAAATCGTAAAGCTATAGGAATGCCAACATTAAAGCATAGTAAAAAAATTAATTCCGATTATTTTAAAAGATAAATATGATACTTATAATTTCTGAAAATAAGGAAAGGGCAACAAATGAAATCATACGTTGGCTTGTTTCGCTTGAAAAAGATTTTATCCGAGTACATGAAGACGAAATTTTTGAAATTAAAACAAAGGAAAAAAGAATATATATTGAGAGCCAAAGAAATTGTTTTTTTATTGACGAGATTACAAGCGTCTGGTACCGAAGAGGTGGTTTAAAGTTTTTAAGAAAGAAATATAAAAATCAAGCAATAGATATTCACATGAATGAACACCAGCACTGGCTTGAAGACTATGTGAGAAATTTTTTAGAAAAGAAAAATCACATTAATAAAGAAAGCAATTATCACGTTAATAAGCTTACTGTTTTAGATATAGCGAAAGAAATAGGTTTTGATGTTCCCGAGTATTTTTTAGCCGACAATACAGATAATGTAGAAATAAATGAAACTATTATCAAATGTATTGCGGGCAATGGAATTTTAAAATTCAAAGACTATCATGGGTCGATGTACACTTCTATTGTTAAGGAAAAAGAAAAAGAAGATTTTTTCATTACATTCTTCCAACAAAAAATTGAAAAAGATTTTGAAATCAGATCTTTTTATCTTAATGGGACAATTTGGTCTATGGCAATTTTTTCACAAAATGATAATCAAACTAAAGTAGATTACCGAAAATATAACAAAGAAAAACCCAACAGAAATGTCAGATATAATCTACCCAAAGATATTGAAGAGAAAATTAAAATACTAATGAATAAATTAGATTTAACATCGGGATCATTAGATTTTATAAAAAGGGGGAATCAAATTTATTTTTTGGAAGTAAATCCGGTTGGGCAATTTGGAAATGTATCGTTCCATTGTAATTATGGATTAGGATTTGAAATCGCAAAAAGCTTATGAAGAAAATAATTAGAGAGAAAAATAAGCTACCACTCATATTTAAGCATATTGAGTTTTCTAAAAGCATGGTTATCATTAAAAACAGATCCAACCTTACTTTTTTTGTCGAATGTGAAAAATACCAAACAGAATATCTGGTCAGATCTAGACCATATAAATCAATTAGTAGACTATTGTGAATTATTTTAATTTATTTAGTAATATTTTAATTACAAAAGGAGTTCAAAGAATTTCAATCACTGACCTACAAAGGGAAAAAACAGAATTATTTCCATTAGAGTTGAGTGATATTATAGACGAACTTAAAGAAAAATCAATAGAAGATACGATCAATTCTTATGATTCAGAATCACAAGAATTCTTAAAAGAGTATTTAGAGATACTTTTAAATAATGAATATGGCTTTATTACAAAAGATGGTTGGGATTCTAATTTTCCACCTTATTCATTTGACTTTTCCGTACCTAATGAAATTACTAATGCTTATTTGGAGATCAATGATTTAAGTATTCTAACGAGTATAAATCGCTCGTTATCAAATTTGGGCACCGAACACATTGTTATCCTTTATAATAAAACCTTATCAATTGAAAGTATTCAGTATATAGAAAATGTATTTAAAAATACAACTATCACTTCAATAGAAATATTTTCTAAATATTCTGAAATATTTAGCGAAGATGTTTTTGAAATAATTGAAGGTATATGTTCCAGAATTTATAATTTCGTTTTTTATTCCTGTAAAAAACCTCCATTTAAGCCTAAAGACAGATATAAATTTAATGTAACTTTTACAAAAGAGCAAATAAAATTGAATTCTTGTGGAAAAGTAGATTTAAAATATTTTAATACAAATTTACCCAAGGTGCTTGAATCTATCAATTATAATTCCTGCCTTTATAAAAAAATAAGTATAGATGTTGAAGGGAATATCAAAAACTGTCCTGCAATGTCTCAAAGTTTTGGAAACATAAAAAATACAACACTAGAAGAAGCTTTAAGACAAGAAGATTTCAAAAAATACTGGAATCTGAATAAGGATGAAATAGATATTTGCAAAGATTGTGAGTTCCGCTATATTTGTACTGATTGCAGAGCTTATACAGAACAAACTAAGATAAGCAAAGAAGGACTTGATGTTTCAAAACCACTAAAATGTGGTTACAACCCTTATACTACTGAATGGGAGAAATGGAGTATAAATCCTTTGAAACAAAAATCAATAAAGTTTTATAGAATTTAAAACTACATTAGAACTAAGTCCTAATGATCGTATTTTGAGATTAATTGTTAATTTTAAAAACCCATTTATAAAACACCTCCGGACTTTTTTTATCTTGGTGTTCTGAATAGCTCTTAAGCCATGAAATATTCATTAAATACTTTCCCAATGAAATTTCCTTTACGATATCATAATCGGTTTTAAAAATGCTCTTCAAATGAGCAATTTCTTTATCAGTTAAAGGAAGTTCAGAAATTTTAGATTTTAAAGAATATACCAATTTATGTTTTGAACGTGAAAAAAAAATATTTTGTTCAGTTTCAATAATGTCTATAAATGGATTATTTCTGTCCCAATCGTCATTAACATATTCTTTGAAGAAAGAAGCATATTCAGATCTAATTAATAGTTCTTTATAATGTTCTTCATCTATCATTCTCAATTTTTCTTCTGCAGCATTTTTCTGTTTTTCTTCAGGTATCACAGATATTTGTTTTCCGGATAATGGTTTTGCAAATATTAATTTATTCCTAAAATAATTTTTTAATATTTTCATATCGTTTTTAAAAACTAAGATTATGATAGTAGGGTATGCAAGAGTTTCAACATCCGAGCAGAACATTTTTACTCAAGTTGAAATATTAAAAGAAAATGGATGTGAAAAAATTTTCACTGATGTTGCGAGCGGAATTCGTGAAGATAGAGCAGGATTAAAGGAAATGCTTACTTATTTACGAAAGGATGACATAATTCTGGTATATAAAACAGATCGAATTTTTAGATCACTCAAAAATATGATTGAGCTAATCGACAAATTTAATGAAAAAGGTATTCTATTTAAAAGTATTACAGAACCGGCATTTGATACAACATCTGCTAATGGTAAGTTTATTATCCAGATTTTCGGAGCAGTAGTCGAATTTGAAAGAAACTTAATAAGTGAAAGAACAAAATCTGGGTTAGAAGGAGCCCTGAAAAGAAAAAAACTTCTTGGCAGGCCAAAGGGATCAAGCCAGTTAAGCTTAGAAAAATATCAATTTGCCAAACACTTATATGATAATAAAAATATTCCTATAAACACAGCATGTAAGCAAGCCGGAATCAGTAAAGCAACTTTTTACAGAATTGATAATAGTTTACATTTGAAAAATAATGATAACTCTAAAACTTAACAAATTTATTTCTATATTAAATATGAACTATGTTAAGCTATTAAAAGCAGATGATGGCCTTGAAAAGTTATTAATGTTCCTTGATATTTTTATATCTAGAAATTTAATAATTAAGATTGACAATTATCCTGATTATGATATCTCACAATACAGAAGATCAGAAATAACTGAATATTATTTTCGAAATAAATGGAATTTTAAATATCTGTTTGATAAAGTAATTAATTGTAAAATTCTAACGAGTAAAATATTCCACATTGACAGTTTAATAGATAGTTCATTAATAAAAGGTAATTCAGATGACGACTTAGAACAATGGCTAAATGAAATTGATTATCATTCTCCAGAATTTTTTGCTGAAAACGGCACCAATCTAAATGAAATAGATGACTTTAAAGTATATGAAATAAGGCTATTACATATAGATAACAATGAAAAGGACATAATATACGAAGGCAGTTTTTTAGGAAATAATGATAATATTGATACCTTAGATTATGGAGTTTTTTCAAAACTAAAGGTTGATGCAATTAATAATTTTTTTGAGTTATTCTATTACGAGGTATTGGCCGAGGCTTATTTATTGTTCACTTCAAAAAATTACAAGCTCGCTTTTTTTGTCTGTTTTTCTGCATTAGAAAGTTTTATAAATACAGAACTTGGAGCTTATGAGGAAAACAAGCTTGAGAAGGGCAAACAAAAGCGATTAAATGAAAAATTAAAGAAACTATTTAAGTTAAAACTGACTACATTAGAAAAACATAAAATTTACACCTCAATTATTAACGATTTAGCTCTTTATATAAAAACACGCAACACTATTGCACATGGAACAAAACCAATAGAAGTTACAGAAACTTTTACTAAAAGATTTTTAATATTTACTTGTACAATATTAATTATATATCAAAATCAAATCGTTACTTTTCAACAGCTTTTTGAAAACTGTAAAATCATTACTGGCAAAAAAATCTTTTTATGATAAATAAAAATCTTTATAGTTGATACTAAATTTACTCTGTTCAAAAACAGCCTCACGAAATTTAACATTTGTATATCCTGATGTATTTACGATATTGAATATTTGCTTTTTATCTTCTTCAGAAGTATTCAATCCGAACGTTATACCTATCAATTCAGATTTATTAAAATCGTTTAGGCAATTAGCACTAGTGCTAATTGCTCTCCATTCTCTTTCGTAAATCCAATCTTTTCCTTTTGCACAAATTATTTGATAAGGAATTGCCAACATCTGTTCAATAGGATAATCAGAAATATTTATGACTGGAAATGATTCAAAATAATTTACAGGTACTAAATTACGAGTTAAAAGACCATTATTGATATCTTTAGCAAATTCAAGCACTAATCCTCTATGACTATCTGCATAATGGCTCCACATTAATGTGGAATTCTGTACTTCTGAAAAACAAGTAATGCCTAGAAATTCTATAATATTTGAATAAGCACTATAAGAATTAATTAAATTAAAATCTACAGGTTTTTTTAGCAAAACATCCCAAACCATTTTGTTAATTTCAGGTAATTTAATTCCAAAGAATTTATTGAATTTATTAAAGTTTTCTCTGCATTCTTCTTCTGTATTACCAAAGTTTAAATGAGCCTTACAATCGAAAGGATCATTAAAAGTATTAGGGGTAGCAAACCATAGTTGTCCATTAGCTAGGTTCTTTTTCAAATTATCATTTATCTTAGTGTATTTATAAAAAAAATCTGGAAGTAATTCTAGACTTTCTTCATAAGTTAGATCATAAGTATTGATCCTAATTGATTCCATATTATCAATTTTCGTATGTGAGCTTCTCAAATATAGAAAACTTTTTTGTATTTGCAGATTTCACAAATGATGTTTTTAGACAATTTAATTTATCTTCGCATAAATTATACAAGGTCTTTATTCATATTATAAGAATCCAGACCTTAATATTGAATTTATAGAATGGATATTACTGCAAAGCTTTGGTCTTTTTGCCATATATTAAGACACGATGGCGTAGACAATGCTGATTATATAGAACAACTTACTTATTTGCTTTTTCTAAAAATGGCAGATGAAAGTGGCATCAATGTACCTATAGCTTGTCAATGGAAACACTTATTAGAAAGAAACGGTGAAGATCTGAAAGAGTATTACGAAAAAATTCTCCTTACTTTAAAAAAAGAAAATGGTATTTTGGGTCAGATATTTCAGGAACCGATTGCGAAAATAAAAAATCCTGTAAGCTTAAAAAAAATTATCGACGGTATTGAATCTATCGGTTGGACGAGTTTGGGAAAAGATGTTCAGGGAGAAGCTTTTGAAGGTTTACTTGAAAAAATTGCAAATGAAGGGAAAAAAGGGGCTGGTCAATTTTTTACCCCACGCCCACTTATAGAGGCAATTATAAATGTTATAAAGCCTAATCCTTTAGAAAAAAAAGATTTTAAAATATCTGATGTCGCTTGTGGAACAGCAGGTTTTTTAACGATGGCTGTGGATTGGGCAAAAAAAAATCTCTCAATAACGGAATGGGAAAAAGTTAAAAACAACTGTTATTATGGTCAAGAACTAGTTGTACGCCCTTACAGGTTAGCATTAATGAATTTGTTTTTACATGGAGTAGATCCTAAACTAGATTTAGGAGATTCAATATATTCAAATACTAAATATAAGAACAAATTTGATTGTATAATCACTAATCCGCCGTTTGGAACAAGAGGAATAACTGGCTCTCCAAAATTGAGAAATTTTCCAGTAACTACAAGTAACATTCAAATTAACTTTATCCAACATATTTACGAAGTACTAAATAAAAATGGAAGAGCTGCTATTGTATTACCTGACAGCAGTTTAACAGATGCAAAAGCTAAAGATGTATGGAAGATTATACTAGAAGATAAATCTTGCAACTTACATACTATTTTAAAATTACCAAAAGGAACTTTTAATCCATATGCCACAGGCGTAAAAGCATGTGTAGTATTTCTTACAAAAGGAATGCCTACAAAAAACTTATGGGTATATGATGCAAGAACAGATGTAGCAGATGTCAATAAATCATCTCGCCCATTAGAATATGAAAAACATTTTGGTGATTTTGTTAAAAGCTATGGAAATGACTGTAATGGAAGCAGTAAAAGGAACGAAACTGAGAGATTTAGAAGCTATACTTTTCAACAAATTATCGACAGAGGTTTTGATCTATCTTTTAATAATATTTATCAACCGGATAAGTTAGAAAAACCCGTTTTCTATTTAAATAGGTTAATAACAAACTATGAGCAACAATTAAATTCGCTAAAAGAACTCAAAAAACTTTTAAAATAGAACCAATGATTAAAATGCTATGTAAAATTCAATTGCGAGAAATTCTCGTTATGCAAAAAGGCACAAAACCTTCAATTCTTAATAAAAAAGAGTTTGATGGAAGCGTGCCTTATCTGGATATTAATGCATTGGAAACAGGAATCATTAAAGAGTATACTTATAAGGAATTAGGTAATATAAGTGAAGAATCAGACATTCTAGTGGTTTGGGATGGTTCCCGTTCAGGACTGTGCTTTAAAGGTAAATTTGGTGCTATAGGATCAACAATGATGCGACTAACTCCACTATTATTCTCATCAGAGTATATTTATTATTTCATAAAAAGTAAATTTAGTTATATAAACAATAATACCAAAGGTAACAGTATTCCACATGTGGATCAAGATATATTTTTTGATATTCATATCCCGTATATACCTTTAGAAAAGCAAAATCAAGTTGTTTCTCTTATCGAAAAAAAATTACATCAGAAATATCTGTTATTACAATTACAAAAAAATAGTGTATTAAATACATTAACGGATATAAATGTTGAATATGAGCATAACGATGTAGATATCTTACAAAGTTTTGAAAATTTCAAACAGGCATTACTTACTCATGCGTTTTCTGGACAGCTTTCATCAGATTTTAGAAATAAAAATCTAAAGTCTAAATTAAAAAAACCTGAGTTAGTTGATTATGAACCATACTTAACCGAATTTTCAATACCTGATAGTTGGCATTGGATAAATCTTAGAAATATTTCTCAAATAAGCGTTGGTTCTACTCCTAAAAGAAGCATAAAAGCATATTGGGATGGAAATATCCCTTGGGTAAGTAGTGGAGAATTAAAAAATTCCTATATTTTTGATACTAAAGAAAAGGTTACTCAATTAGGTATTAAAGCAACAAATCTTAAAATTTTGGAAAAAGACACACTTTTGATGGCAATGGTAGGTGAAGGTAAAACCAGAGGGAAAGTAGCACTTTTAAAAATCCCAGCAGCTACTAATCAAAATATTTGTGCTATTTCCTTGATCAAAAATATTAATCCAAAATTTATTTTTTATTATTTCCAATTAAGATATAAAGAAATAAGAAATGGATCTATTAATGCGAGATCTAGTAGCAGTCAGTCTGCACTAAATAGTATAATTATAGGAAAATTTAATATTTGCTTACCGGATTATGAAGAGCAATGTTTTATTGTTAACCGTATTGATGAAATTTTTAGCCTTGTTGATAAACTATCTTCAGAATTTGAGCAAGCCCAAAGTGATCTAACTAAGCTTGAAAATTCAATTTTAAATGAAGCCTTTATTTTTAGTTATGAGGAAAATACAGATCAAAATGAGAAACTGACACAATTAAGGAGCAAGTTGGAATTTGAGAGAGCTAAAATTGAACAAAATAGAAAAGAAATACGTAAAAGTCAAGCAAAGTTTAAAAAAGAGCATTTTATGAAAAATACTACTGACAATATAATTTCCGAACTTAAAAAAAAAGCTCTCAAATTATTCAAAAATAAAAATATCTCAAATGAAGACAAAATAAAATTATTTGAAAATTTACAATCTACTATTCCTGGAATGGATTTCGACGATTTTTCAATTGCATTTCAAGAATTAGCACAAGAGAAACTTCACACAAACGAAGCTGAACCTTTTTTTATTTCAAAAAACATTTCAGGCAAGCTTCACCATATCATTAATACAAATGAAAATTCAATACCTAAAACTTTATAATAAGTATAGAAGTTTAGAACCTTTTGAATATAGGTTTTTAAAACATCCTCTTTTAAAAGATAAAATCGATCCCATTTGTTTAGTGGGATTAAATGGAAGTGGAAAATCAAATTTTTTAGAATTGATTTCAGATATATTTTATGAAATTGAAGTCTTTTTTTTATACACTAATAAACTATATCTAGAAGATAGTCCTAAGTATTTTCCTTATTCGAATAACAAAACAAAGGAACCCATATTTTTCCATATTGAATACGAAATTTCAGTCAATAATAAACCCGAAACAATTAAAATTATTCGGACAAAAAAAGACTCTAGCATAAAGTTTTATATTAAAAGTGAGAGCCAAGACATATTTAATGAAAATGTATTTAATATATTAGATAATTCTATTGCAAGGAACTATTTACCTCTCTTAGTTTCTTATACGTCTGGATTAAATGATTTACTAACTCTACCCTATGTAGACTTACAAGATTATTATGCACAACAAGTAGCTTTTGAGGCTCTTTCCAACTCACATCAACAAAAAAATATACTTTCTCCAAACTTACTCTTATTAAACTATGATTCAAATGCGGCCATAGTTATTTCAAATTTTTTATTAGCTGATCAAAAAAAGAAAAATATTTTTCAGAATAATCTCCGGATTTCTGGAATGAATAGCTTCCGAATTGTAATTCGATTAAATAAACTTTTCGGCAATAAAAAAGTTAAGGTTACAAATGAATTACAAGCATACATTCAGCAGCTAAATGACTGTGCCTCACTTGCAAATGTAAAAGTTGACAATAATAAAGGAAATGAATACGTATTTGATTTTATAGTTAATAAAACTACTATAGAACTTTTTAAAGATAAATTTGGAAGTGTCCAAAAACTTTTTGAAGCTCTTACAAAGCTCAATTTATTAAACACCTTATGCATTCAAAGTAAATATAAAGATCTTTTACGTAAAAAACGTGAAAAAGGACAACTTATAAAGTTCCCACAAATTGCATCTTTAGATAAAATTTTTAGCATTGAAAATATTGAATTAATCCTTAACAAGCCAAATCTACGAACAGAATATGAAAAAATAAGTGATGGAGAACATCAGTTCATTCATATTTTAGGAGGTATTCTACTTTTCGACCGTGAAAATTCTGAAAGAGAAATTTTATATCTTTTAGATGAGCCCGATACACATTTTAATCCTTTATGGAGAAGCGATTTCTTTTATCAAATGGAAACAATTTTAGTAAATAAAAGTGTAGAATTTATTGTGACAACTCATTCTCCTTTCATCCTTTCAGACTGTCACGGATATAATGTATTTAAATTTAAAAGAGAAGGTGATAAGGTAACTTTTGAAAGAGTCGAGAAAGAAACATACGGTGCTACTTACGAAAATGTTACTGAAAGCATTTTCGATCCTAATACTGAAAATTATAAACATTTTGATAGCCGAATAGCTAAACTCTCATACCTAGATATTGAAAAGCTTCATCAAGAACTTAATTCAATAAATTCAAAAGAAGAATGGTTAGAAAAAACCGATAATTTAATGAGCCGTATTAGGATGCTTGGAGAATCAATCGATAGGCTTTATTTACTTAAACAATTTACCGACTGTCAAGAAAAATATACACAAGATAGTATTTAAATATTTATGCTGTTCTACTTAAAACTAAATAACCACGACATAGAGAAGCTACATGAATTAATGAAATACTTTTTTGGAAAAGTTAAATCTCTTAATCCTACTTCTTTTGATAGTAATGTTTTATTGCCTATTTGGTACAACACAGATCCTGTCTTTAAAATGAGTAAATTGGAAAACTTATTGGGCTCTTTTATTGAGTTTAATCAGTCTCTAAAAGATGATATTATTAACGCTTTTTTGAGTGTTGATGATATTTCTAAATTATTTGAAGATTCAAGCTTATCAATTCCTACAGGAAGAGATTTTGGAACCATAAGATGGAAAACGGTTAGAGATTCAGCAGGTAAAGTCAAAGAATTAACAATTGCAGATTTTTTATCACAGCTTTTTGGATATCTGTATAATAATCAATTAAGTAAAAAGGATAGTTCCTTTTGTAAAAAAATTGATTCAAATTTAGCCCTATTTTATAAATCCTTCGTTAAGCATAATGCAATTGATTTTATAGAGAATATGGTATGTCCGTATTGTGGGCTAGAAAAAATTCGGGACGAAGAAAACATACGTAAACCCGATCATGACCATCTTCTTCCAAAAGGAAACGATTTATTTGTTTTTTCAAGTGTTAATTCAAAGAACTTATTTCCATCAGGCACTGATTGTAATATTATTAAAGATACGGCAATATTATTGTACTCTGACGACTTACATATACGATGTAAAGCATTTTATCCATATTCCATAGGACCACATCCTTTTGAACTATACAATGTAAGTTTAGAATGCATACAAATTCCTAATTTTAGCAATTCTTATAAAGGTGACTGGAAAGTTAAAATTATACCAAATGACCCAGAAGATGTTATAACAGCAGAAAAAATACAGTCTTGGGATAGAGTTTTCAAAATTACCTCAAGATATGCAAAATTAATTAGTACTTCAAATAAGTCATATATAGACAAAGAATTGAATCTTACCAAAATACAAAATGTGGAAGAATTGGTAAAAAAAATTAAAGAACAGCGAGATAGATTACCAATTACATATTTTATGTTGAGTACTGAAACTGAAGTTATACCAAGAAAAATTTTTTACGAATGGGCTATAAATGAAATTTCATATCTGAAAGAATTGATGAGAATTAATATTAAACATATTTCTGGTGTAAAAGTAGATTTAGACTTTTAAGTATAAAAGTCTAAATTGAATTATTTATAGTACTTAAGATTAATCTTTTTCGCAACTACTACTGTATTTTTCGCAATTACTATTATGCTTTCGCATTATCTATTGTAATTGACACTTGTATTTAAAAAAATTCAGTACTATAATGAAAATTATAATCGATATTCTATTTATGCACAAGTAAAGGATATTGATGTTTATGGGACTGAAGAAACCATTGATGGCGAAGTACATACGGATATTATTTTCAATTTTGAGGAATACGTCGAAATTGACGAAGTAAAAAACCACTTAAATACAATTGCTATTTATGATGCAAAAAATACTTTTTTAGATAGCTATGAAATGACAAAATATGCTAACAATCTTTTCAAGATTAAAGAAGCAGATCTTGCCAGATATAATATACAATTCTTCAAAGAAAAAGCTAAACAAATTCTAAAGTAAATAAGCATAAGAGTTATAGGCTTGTAGAACACAAGAATAAGATTTATTTAAGAGGTATTACTTCAATTAATAAGTATTTCGAATATGGTGTTGACTTTACTTTTGTAGTAAGTATGCTAATTTTGCATCAAAATATGAAAGCTAATCCTGGAATCGAATATATTATAAGAAGTGCAGCTTTAAATGAGTCTAAATTAGACTTAATTGTTTCTGAAAAATTTTTGAAAGATGCCAGAGCATTTGGAAGTATATCTACTGCAGTTAATATTTCGACAAATGATTTAGGACAAGGCTCACTTAGTTTTTCAAATATAATAAGTGTGGGTCGACTTGAAAAAGGATTTTTCATCTATCGAAGAAAATCCGAGGTAGAATCAAATAAAGAGATAGTTCCTCATACAACAAAGCCAGAAAATGTCTTTCCCATATTTAATAATATGGGAGGTGTATTAAATACAAGTGACGAGTTTATAAAGGAATTAACTGAAATAAAGGCTATAAAGAATCCTGACGAGTTAAGAGTAAAAATTTTATCTAAGATAAGTAGTCCCCGAAGCTCTCTTAAAGGCATTACTAAACTTTCAGATATTTTTAATCGTAAAATTGATAACGAAATTTCAAGTTTTGCAAAATTAATCGAAATGTGTGAGAAAGCAGAAGAGCTAGAGATCGATTATGATTTAAAAGATAAACTGCGTTATATTATCTCTGACATAATGCTGTATGGAAGCTAAAAGAAACCCGATGTAATAGTTAATTTACATCGGGTTTTCTTAGAATGAATCTTCTTTAATTAAAAAACAAACCTCAGTTTTTTTCTTGTTATTTTATCATCTTGAATTAGAATTTATCATTTTCTTTTGTAATTGACAATTGTCGTAGTAGATGTATTTAATTATTTTATCATAGAGAACGTTGGAAATTTATTTATATATCTAAATTTGCATTGACATATTTCATTTTTATTTTGTTCCAGTTATTTCCAACATAACAGAAATATCCTTCGTTAGCATTATTTTCCGTTTGTAAATTGCTTTTGCTTTGGATATTCTGATTTATGGGTTGATTTGTATACTTTTTAGATTTTAATTTGGATATTAAAAAATCTTCAAGGTGTATTGATTGTAATTTTTTTTTCTTGAACATACTTCGATATATATAATATTTTTTAGCACCATGAGTAAAATGTATCAAGACTTTACAGATTTCTTATAATAAAGTTATCCGTTCCATAATTTGCGATTAATTTTTTTCTTAATTCTGGTACATCTTGAAAAGTAAACAAATCTCCTTTCATCAATATTTCATTACTATAGAGTTGAATCTTATCAGATGATATTTCAATTTCTGAATTATTGGATTTAAATTGAAGCATATAATGTTGCTTTCCTATATTATTAATTTTTGATCCCGATCTATCTTTCATAAATTTGATTTGAAAAAGTTATTTTAATTGTCGTAGTAGGTGTTACGTAATTATTTTAACATAGAGAATGATAAGAAATTGTATTTAATATTGCTTTAGATTTGTGTTATCTACTTATAGTCCTTTTTCAGAAAATATACTGTTATTATACTTATTGATTTTAAAAACCAAAGGTTACATAAGACCTTTGGTTCAACACTAGGTAATGAAAAAAATGAATGACTTTAATGAGATTATAAACATCTCTTATCATTAATTCTTCTTTTAATTAAATTTTATAATTTAATGTTATTTTACAGCACCTACACAAAATGAGAACATAGAAGCTGAAGAACCCCTTGGATTTTGTGTAGATATTTCAATCTCATCAAACCATACTCCACCGATATTATACAGTATTGATCCTCCAGATTTGTCAGCAAGACTAACAGTATTTGTTACAGTTAAATCATTACCTTGTACTGTAAGTCTAAATTTATTTAAGCAATTACCTGCTGTTTTAACAATAGGAGAAACAGGAATTCCTTTATTTTTTAATTTAAAATGAATTATTTCTTCTGCATGTGAAACTGCTTGAAATACTTTAAAATTACTGATTTCTTTATTAAATTTTATAGTTATCTTGGCTTGGATTATTGTGTTACCGGGAACTAAGAGCGTATTATTAATACCAAATAAATTTGCTGTAGTAGCTGGAAGGCCGCAAGTAGCTTTACCAACATCAGGAGCAGTAATTTTAAAGGCGCCATTATAATTGTCAAACTGTGCTGTTACTGGTACTCCGTTAATGTTACCACTCCTTGTCCCATTTCTAGGCGTGTAATCAATATAGAACCCGTTACAAGATGTGCCTAAGTTTGGATCGGGCGGAGCTACTGCTGCGCATTTGTTTACCCATTTAGTAGAGTTCCAGTTTTCCATACATTTTGTGGCTGTATTAAAAATCATCAATCCTGGAGGTTTAGGATTTATGGCATCCCTCTGTATGGTAGTCATTCTTGGAGGTAGAAATCCTTGATAGGATACATCTTGCCCCAATACAATATTAGATATAACTAATAAACAAATTATTATATGTTTTTTCATAAAAATTTTAAATTTTAGTTATAATTTACCCAAGCAGTCCCATTATAATATTGCATGATATTCACACTTGTATTATAGATCATCAATCCCTGTGTTTTAGATGCGATAGCGTCTCTTTGTACAGTCGTCATTCTGGGTGGAAGAAATCCTTGCGTTGTTGATGACAATTCTAGGATAGCACTCGGATGAGGATTTGTAGTACCAATTCCTACATTACGTTTTTTTGTTATGGTCATTGCTTCTCCATCGCCGGTTTCAAAAGCAAATGCTCTTCCATCATCACCCCATATTGAAGATAGTTTCATATATCTTCCAAGTCCATCTTTATAGTTACCAATTGTACTTTTATAAGAAGAATCTGAAGAGCTTATAGTAATGGCATTTGAGTCTATATTTTCTCTTACCTCAAGTTTTGTATCCGGCGTAGCTATTCCTATCCCCATTTTTCCTGATGATGTTATTGCAATATCATCAATTTGTTGGTCACTTGTAGGTGCAGAATTGATATTGTTATTTTTTGCAGCATCTATATGAAATACAGTTTGGGGAGTTGCTGTTCCGAAACCTATATTTTGGGTTTGTGAAATAAACACTCCCGGTTTAGCAGGATTATACAAACCAGAGCTTGCAGTACCAATTGCCAAGCCGTCGAATCCATACGTAGTCCCATTAAAAAACGGAGACCTCTCAAAATTACCTTTACTTGAGCTATATTTATAAAATGCTCAACTTTGATGAGATGAGATTTCAGGATTCATCAAAAGTGATAGAAAATAAGATTTTAAAGCTTTTTCCGGATAAACCATTAACATATAATTTTATTGCGTATCGTTTACTAAGTAAAAGTACATCGAATCTGGATTCGGTTGAGTACTATTTGAATAAAGCATCTGCGCTCAGCGGTAAAGCACCATTTGAACAAAAAGGGTCTATATATGCTTCTTTTGGTGATTTATACCATAGAAAAGGCGATTTGCCAAAAGCATTAGATTATTATTTAAAGGCTCTTTCTGTATTTCAAAAAGCTCAGCGTGAGCTAGATATTCTAAACATGTATAAACAGCTTTATACTTTGTACGGATATTTGAATAATAAGGAAAAAAATGTTGAATATTATAATAAATATAACCTATTAAGAGATAAAATTGGTGAGAAGCAAAAAAAAGCAATGGCTTTTGCATTAAAGAAAATTTCTGATGAAGAAAAAGTGCAACATAAATCAGAAAGAATAAAGATCTATACGGTTTCATTGATTTTTATTATTTTACTTTCAGCTCTCGTTATTTACTTTAGGAAAAAATATATCAACAAACAAAAAGAAAAAGAAAAAGAGATTTTGGAATCCACTATAGTCTTGGATTAGAAAGTGAAAGAAACCGATATTTTAAAGAAAAAGTTAAATACAAGCGTTGAAGGACTAATAGAAATGGCAAGGAAACAGGATCCTTTTTTTCTCGCTCGCTTCAATGAAGTTTTTCCTGGTTTTTATGATACCCTTAAAACTAAATTTCCGCAGTTAAATTTAAAAGATTTTAGGTTTTGTGCTTTAATAAGATTGAATCTTACTAATCAAGAAATTGTAGAATTTGAAAATATCTCTTCAAGAACAGTAGAAAACAAAAAATATAGAATGAAAAAGAAATTAAATTTATCTGCTGAAGATGACCTTTATGATTGGATTCAAAATTTATCAGAATGATTAATTTACAATATTCTAATTGTTGACTCGATTATACAATTCTAAACCTCAATCTATTATAATTCAAGTTTCAAAAAACGATGGCTAGACCAGCCCAATTCATATTATAATGTCAAAAAACGATTAGATGAAAAACAAACTTTTATATACTCCCGATGAAGTTCAAGCTATTTTAAAGAAGGCAATTGAAGCCACCTCAAGAGGTGTCATGGATTTTATAAATAATGAAAAAGTAATTGTTGATCAATTTTTCAATATTGAAGTTTCTGGAGCCATATTGGTAAATAAAACTACTTCTAAAAAAAAGTAACGGACTACATAAATGAAGAGTTGGGAAAAGTCGGAATTAATGGGAATAATCAATCTTAAATCTCAAAAACGATAAAAACAGAATAATTTATTAAAATAAAGAAATTCTATATTTTCGCAGTAATATTTAAAACAGAATATGAAAACAACGATTATAGAATGTGAAAAAAAAATAACAATAAAAGATATTCAGCAACTTGAAGAAAACCTTCATATTGAAATGCCGGAAAATCTTAAAAAATTATATTTAAAATACAACGGTGGAATCATTGATATTAATGATCAATCCTATAATTTCGACAGTATAAAGCATGGAATATCTACCATTGAAGAATCTATTGACAGCTTACAGATTACAGAGCAACATATCTCCAAAGAATATCTTCCTTTTGCTACTTCGCCTGTAGGACATTTTGTTTGTATTTATACTGCTTCTGATAAAAAGAAAGGGCAAATTTTCCTTTTTAGATATGATGAATTAGAACCGATTTTTTATAACAACTCCTTGGAAGAATTTCTTAATGTAGACTCAATAGATGACTTGTAAACTTACTCACAGCCATTCAGTTGATAAATATTTATGTAAGTCATCTGAATAAAATTCTTAAAAAACGATGAAAATTACAGAAAAATTAATAGAAAGTTTTTGTTCAGATCTGAAAAAAGAATTAGAAAACATGCCTTCTAATAGTAAAAGATTCAGTAAAACAATAATTGGGATTGCACACGATTCAATATATGAAAGATATTTCACTGCTGATGTGAAAATTGATAGGGCTAATAATATTTCAATATATAATATAAAATGCCACATGCTTGATAACGATGGTTTACCATATTTTCCAGATTTTAAAATAGATTCGTTCGATTTAATTAGGAAATGTAAACCTATATTAAAAGAAAAAAGAATAGGGCAGGTTTACGGTCTGGGTGGTAAGTGTTAGATAAACCAATTACAAAAAAGATGAAAATATTTTTTTATTAAACATGAAAACCCCTGGAGATTCCTGAGGTTTTTCATTAAAGCCATAAATAGTATTATTATAAATTGTAAAAATAGAATTTTATAACATTAAAGTTTCCGTGATAAGGAAATATCCCTATGCTTATTGAAAAAGATTGACCTTTTGGCCAGTCTTTTCTTCATTATTTCAACTTTTCTAATATTGATGGAAGTTTTTCTTCAGTAACAATACCAATCACTTCTTTAACTTTACCATCACGACCAATAATAAGAGACATTGGATATCTTTGAATAGTTAGATATTCCTTTAATTCCTTCCCAGAATCAGTTATCTGATCAAAATTATATGAATGTTTTGAAGTAAATGATTTGACTTTTGCAGCATCATCATAAGTGATACCAATAAAATTGGAACTTGGTAATGATTGTTGAATTTTATTTAAAACAGGAATTTCTTGTATACATGGAGCACAAGCTGAAAACCAAAAATTAATAAGACTTGTTTTTCCTTCTAAATAATTTGCCGGATAAGGTTTTCCATCTTTATTTTTAAAATTTTCGATAGGGAAATGTACATCGAGTTTAGATTCCATATCTGGAAAAGTTCTTAATACTTTCCCTTGTGCCATTATTAAAATGGTGTTGATAATCAGAATAAATACAAGTAATTTTTTCATATTATTTTTTTTTCTAATATATAAATATTTTTATATATATTAGCGATTCATATCACACTATAATGAAATTAAGTATACTGCTAACCCTTTACTCATGCCTTCTATTAGCGCAAGGACAACGCTTTATATATAATTATACATTTGCCAACGATTCATTGAATTTACAGAATAAACAAAACGAATTTGTAGCTTTAGATGTATCTAAAAACGGCTCCATATTTTATAGTCAGAAAGTAAATGAAATTGATTCTACTTTCAAATTAAGAGATCCAAAGGCTGGCTCCCCAAAATTTTTGGGTTATCCATATAGAGATGTACTTTTCCATGAAGTTATACTGGATAAAAAAAATTCAAGTCCACAGCTTTATTATATGGGAGGACCTACAAGGAACTATTACGAAATTCAATTAGATGAACCTATTAATTGGAAAATATTACCCGACACCAAAAAAATTGAAATTTATAATGTCCAGAAGGCAGAAGCTATAATTAACAGCAGAAAGTGGGAAGTATGGTTTACTAAAGATATACCTATTCCTACAGGTCCCTATATTTTTTCGGGTTTACCTGGTTTAATAGTAAGTGCACGCGATATAAAAGGATCTCATATTTTTGAATTGGTAAGTGTACATAAGCTAAAGGAAGTTGACCTTGACTATTTACCGATGTTTCAGAATAAACAAATGCCAAGCAATAATACAAAAGTTACACTTAACAAAAAGGAGTTTAAGAAACTATTGATTAATAATGACGATCAATTTATCAACAATGTTATTCCAAGTAATAATTCACAAGAAGAAGTGGTATCGTCTAAGTTTTATGATACTTCAGGAAATGAAATGTCAAAGGCGGACTATTTGAGGAGCCAGCAAGAGAAACGTAGAGCTATACTTAAACGGAATAATAATAAGCTTATAAATGACTTTAAAAAATAAAAAATAGGAGTTACTGAAAATCCTTAAAAGAGTAGGGAAAACTAAATATTTTTATAATGAAAACAATCAAAGAATTTCAAGAAGAAAATGAGTTACATCTTGAAAAAGAAACAATGGATGGTATCTATGGGGGTAAATTACCTGGTGGTACTTCAAGAAGAGAAGATTTTTGTACAGGAGCAAACAACGGGGATAGCGAAGTTACCTACTATGGTGATGATGGAACGCTAATTTCTATCGATGGTACTAGAGAAGATGGAAGCACATATCACTATCCTTAATAGTTTTTGATGGTTCTCATTTTTTCTAATAAAAATGATTTTACAACCAATCTTGTACAAGATTGGTTGTACTATTATGGAAAGAAATCTGTTCGCATCAATGATAGTGCCCAAGGTGTAAAATATGATTTAAATGGTGTTAGTATAATCGGTAATAATGGTGAAGAAATAGAAATAAATGCTGTAGATTCTTGTTGGTATAGAAAGGGAAGAATTCTTAAATCTCCGGCTATTCATGATCCAATATCAATTAACGAATACCAGGTTATAAAAGAGCATATAGAATTTCTGTTAAGTGCAAAAAATACAATTGGAAATTTGAGAAGTGACAATATGATTAACAAGTTAATTGTATTGAATATTGCAAAAAGTGTTGGCCTTACCATTCCTAATACTTATGTTCTGGATAATAAAAAAGATCTTAATGATCTTTTATCATCAAATCCTGAGAAAAAATTTATTATTAAGATGAAAACGGAAACCTGTATGTTTCATTTCGAAGATACCGCGGGGATTATTTATACCAATAATCTGATCAAAGAAGATCTTAAAAAATTTCCGTCAGTTTTTTTGCCAACATTAGTGCAGGAAAAAATTGATAAGTATTTCGAAATACGTACTTTTTATTTAGAAGGTGAAACCTGGTCTATGGCTATATTCTCACAAAATGATGAACAAACTAAAGATGATTATCGAAAATATAATTTTAATAAACCAAATAGAAACACACCATTTAAAATCCCTGCAATATTAGAATATAAACTTTCTAATCTTATGGCAGAATTAAACCTTCAAACAGGTTCCATAGATTGGATTTTGTCAAAAGATGGACAGTTCTATTTTCTTGAAATAAATCCTACAGGACAATTTTCGAATCTCTCTATGACTTGTAATTACCCCTTAGAAAAGATAATAGCAGAAAAACTATGAAATTGATAGAATTTAAAAATAGCATACAAAAAAAACCTTCAGATTATTCTTTACCGATGTTCTTTCTTGAAGAACAGCCCACATCTTCTGGAAACCGAAAACTTATTGTCAGTAAATTTTACAATGGATTTATAATTGTGAATACTTTCCATAAAAATATTCATAGGATAATATGATGCATTTCAAACTATTTCCAAATTGTAAGATAGTTCTTGGCAGTAAGAATGCTGTACTATATGACTTAGATAGAGAGAAAATAGAAATGGTTCCTTTAGACTTTGCTAGCCTTCTATTAGAACTCGATGCGGGTCATACATTGACAGAGGTAAAATCTTTATATAATATTGAAGAGCAAGCAATAATTGATATTAACCTGAAATATTTTTGTGATAATGAATTTGGCATATTTTGTTCAAAAGAACTTTTTGACTGCTTCCCAAAAATGTCATTGGATTTTTCACAACCTTCCGAAGTTACAAATGCTATTATTGAATTAAAAATAAGTGCCATATTTTATCTTAATCAATACCTAACACAGCTTGAAGATCTAGGTTGCTTTTATGTTTCTATCATTATGTATGAGAAGCTTAATGAAAAACTTTTTATTGATATATTTAACCAAATACCATCTGAGCGAATTAAATCAGTTGAATTGATTTCTGTTTGGAATGAAGACATTTCAGATGATTTGTTTTCAAGAATAACACCTTTTGCACAACAGGTAACAAAACTTATTTTTACAGCATCTCCTTTTGATAAGACTGAATCATGGAATAGAGAGAGAAATATTCTTTTCTATCGCCAGTTTACTAAAGAGGCTATAAAAAATTTCTCGCATTGCGGAAAGGTAGGAACTAAATATTTCAACCCTAATTTATCTAATTTTTTGGAATCAGTGAACCATAATTCCTGCTTAAATAAAAAAGTATCTATTGACATAAATGGAAATATTAAGAATTGCCCTGCTTTTTTCGAAAACTTTGGAAATGTAAAAAATCAGACTTTAAAAGAAGCTATTTCTCAACAAAGTTTTAAAAAGTATTGGAATCTAACCAAAGATCATATTACAGTTTGCAAGGATTGTGAGTTTAGATATGTTTGTACTGACTGTAGGGCATTTACAGAAAATAATATGGAACTTAATAATGGCATAGACGTATCAAAGCCTCTTAAGTGTGGTTATAATCCATATACAGGAGTGTGGGAAGAATGGAGTATAAACCCATTGAAAAATATAGATTTGCGAAACAATGAAAATTCATCACTTAATTAATCTCAAGAAACGATATGAACAATGAACAAAAAATAATCCGGCTTTCCGGCAGTTTAAATACACGTGATCTTGGAGGCTTACAATCTAGTGACGGGAGAATGATAAAATATGGTGCCCTTTATCGAAGCTCACAGCTCAATTATCTCACAGAGCAAGATGTTGAGATATTAAAAAGACTAAATATTCGTACTATAGTAGATTTCCGTGCATTAAAAGAAGCCGAAGAATTACCGGACAAGCTTCCTTTAAATGTAAAAGTAGTGAACGTACCCATCTTAGGAAATAAGATTGATAAAAGTAAAATTGCAGAATATGTGAAATATAATGATTTACCCATCACTATGGAAGACGAAGTAGCCACTTGGAAATACGGACCATTTCAACGGATGCTATACCTTGTCAATAGTTATCGGAATCCTGATTACATAGAGGTTGTAAAGCAGTACAGAACATTTTTTCAACTGATTTCTAAACAACCGATCGAAGAAGCTCTGCTTTATCATTGTACCGGAGGCAGAGATCGGACAGGATTAGCAACTGTATTTTTGTTAAATATGTTAGATATTCCAATGGATAAAATCAAAGAAAACTACTTACAATCTAATCTGTTTTTACAACCAGACAGAGGAAACCCGAATTCTGAAGAATTTAAAAAATTTATTTTTTCAAATGTTTATATCCAGCCTATCGACAATATTCATTTTAAAAAAGTGGCAGAAGAATTTGGTACGACAACCCAAAAAATTTATGATGCATTAAAGCTGAAACCCGAATATATTAATCAAATTTTAGGAAATATTATTAAAAGATATGGTTCACTTCCCAATTTTTATGAAAGCGAATTCGGGATTGGTGAATATGAAACCAAAATGTTAAGAGAAAAACATTTAGAATGAAAATTTAGATAAAAAATACAATGAGTGCTTTAGATTATTATTTACCAATAGAAGAACTTTCTGAACTTTCTCTTTCAGAATTTAAAAAAAGTAAAAATGTTGGACCTAAAATAATCTGGGAATTAAAAGCGATATGTTGTTATGCTCAAGTAAGATAAAAAAACTAATTTCAAAAAACGATACAAATGAAGAAATTAAGAACATGATAGTGAAAAAGTAATATTTACGCAAATAGACTGCGTAGCATGGAAGTATTTTTGAATTAAAATTGTAATTAATCGATCTAATATTAAATGACAGACAAAGAGAAAATTGAAATACTTTCTGAATTTTTTTCAACTGATTTACCAACTATCAAAAATCATTTCTAAAAGTGATGGCATTTTTTCAATCTCTTGATCTGTAAATTCACGTGCAACAGAAAAATCAATATCAATAGAGCCCCTATTGGTTATTTCGTAAGCAAGATGTAAAGCATTTCCGCCTTTTAATACCAAGGAATGCATTAATGTTTCATCAGACATTAATGCTCTTAAAGTTAACATCTTGATTTTATCTATATCCATAATTTATATGCTAAACACTAATATATAAAAATGAAATGTTATGTTCTAATTATCTTTTAAATACTGGTAATTGTTATTCAAAGTTTCATTGCCATTTAATAGATAAATTTAATTTTTTAGAACGAAATCAGGTAAACTGGATTTAGGGTTAAAAAATTTGATTAATATTAAAAATATATTGATTTCTGAATCATCAATTGGAAAAAAATTGAAATTAAGTAATAATAGGTTTTACTGTTCTTGAATTTTAAATAATTCGGCAAATAATTCATATTTCTGTGATATATTAAAGACTTAGATGTAACAAGAGAATTGGTGTATATCTTGATTTTTATTTCACAAATAATATAATTTATTTTTAACATTCATCATGATGAATGTTATTTTTTGTTACTTTTAATCACTGAATTTGAATATATTAATAATTAAAATTAGTGAATTTTAATAAATACTAATGCCTTTAAAATGTCAATATGAGGGGGTTGTTTTAAGGGAATTAGAAGAATCGAATTTCGCTAAGTAAAATTGATATTATACGTCAGCTTTTGTCGCTTGTAGGATGGATCTTTACAAAAAGTTAATTACTTATAATCATTAATTATAATAGTCATAAAATACAAACATAATGAAAACGAAATTATTTTCTTTATTCTCCTTATTAATAGGATTTTTGGGATTCTCCCAAACTGAAGTTTACTTTAATTATGATCCGGCAGGAAACCAGATATACCGAGGTCCTGATTCCTTTTCAAAAACAAAGGATGCTTCAGAATCTAAAGCTACTCATTTAGATGAGCCCAATATACTAGCTATGGATGAAAAGACTTTTTGGAAACAAATAAGATTATACCCAGTACCAGTAAGTGATATTTTAACAATTGATTGGACAGAAAAGGTCGATGGAATTATCGAATCTGTTTCTCTCTATCAACATAGTACAGTACACTGGAAATTTCAGCAACAGAATATACCAGATATGAATAAACAGCTCAAAATTAATATGTCATCCTATGAATGGGGCGCGTATATCCTTCAATTTACATTAAAAGATGGAAGGGTACTAAGTAAAAACATAACCAAAAGATAAAAACACAGCTATGAAATCTTACAATAAGAAAATAAAATTATTTTCATCATTTCTATTATCTCTTTTTTCCATATTAGGATTTTCTCAAGCAGCCTTTCACGACACAAAAGGAAATATTGAGGTAACAGGTGCAGGACAGCTTAATTATAATTTATCTATCGAGGTTCCACCAGGAATAAAAAGTGTGTCGCCAAAAATATCCCTCGTGTATACCAGTGGATCAGGAAATGGAGTTGCTGGCTATGGATGGAATATTTCAGGAATAACTTCTATTTCAAGATTGGGGAAAACAATTGAAAATGACGGAGAACTTCGAGGAGTTCAACTTGATGAATCAGATTATTATAGTTTTAATGGACAAAGGCTTATTTTAAAATCCGGGGAGTATGGTAAGGATGGTGCAGAATATGTAACGGAAAAATATTCCAATGTCAAAATAAAGTCTTTAGGAGCAATAAGCGGTCAAAGCTGGAAAGGCCCTGAGTATTGGGAAATTAATTTTGAGGACGGTTCCCAGGCTTGGTATGGTGGAACAACAACAGGAACAAATCAAGCAAGAACACCCATAGAATATAATATTGTAAAATGGAAGGATGCTCAAGGTAACTATATTTCTTATACTTACAGTCAGCTCCCTTCAAAAAATGTAGCTGTAATATCTACTATTTCATGGGGAGGAAATGAAGTATTAAACACTCCTGCTATTAATCAGATCACTTTCAATTATACAAGTAGGGTTTTAGCTGAACAAAATTATATAAATGGAGTTTCACTAATTCAGGACAGAATTCTGGATAATATCATAGTAACAACCAATAATAAACCATATAAAAAGTATATCATAGAATATACTAAGAATGGTACTAATTATGACTTGGTTAATAAAATTACAGAATATAATTCTAGTGGAATTGCTGCCAATCCGGTAATATTTTCTTATCCAAACTTAGTTTCTTCAGAAATAGATTATACAGGAGTACTTCCTACTAACAGTGACTCTTTTGACAACATTAGATTGACTGGTGATTTTAATGGGGATTCTTATGTGGACTTTATAATGAACAATGGTACTATAAAATTAGGGGCGTTTAATGATGCATATCAGGAGATTTCAACAGGTAAAACATTTAGTATAGATGCTAAAGTAGTTGCCACTTTATTAGATGAACAGGGACAAATATATAATGGAAACGGAATTGTGCAATTTGAAGAAGGGAAGGTTGTAGGTTATATTTTTAGAAATAACACCTTTGTTAAGGTATTTGAAAAATTGGTTTATGACACCTCTAACTGCAACTATCAATCAAATGGTGCAGGATGTACCACCTCGGTGGTATTAAATGAAGGAGATTTTAATGGAGATGGAATTTCAGATGTTTTTGTAACTTTAAAGCAACGGCTTTGCCAGTTCGTACCAGATCCAAACTGTGTTCCTCCAGATTCTAAAGATACTGCAAAAAATCCTGATCCCTGTACTGTACTCCAATGCACAAATTATGATATAGGAAACTTTATTGTAGATTTAAAAAATAAAAATAATCTGGTATCTACTTATACTCTTGATCAAGGACTCAATGAAAGTTCTTACGGTGATCAAAAATATCTGGATATAGATGGCGATGGAAAAGTTGATATTATCAACGTTTCAAATAGTGCATATACAGTATTTGAGTTTATAAAAGCTGCTACTGGCCAATACATAAAAAAAATAAGATTTACAGGCAATCTGGCTGAAACCAAAGCTTCCGAATTTCCAGTGCTTTTTGGAGATTTCAATGGGGACGGGAACCTTGATTTTACTATTCCAGTTACAGATAATCAGGATGCTGATAATTGGAGGTTGTATATGGGAACCGAAAAAGGATTTCAAAATACTTTAAAATCCAATTTTCTTAAATATAGAAAACCTGCCCAAGTTTCGCCTTTAGCTTTAATAGACCACTATTTTTATTCAGTTTCTGATATAAACAAAGACGGCAAATCAGATATTGTATTTATTTACTCTAAAAATAAGGTTGTTTCTGTTGGCAGTAGTGGAAATGCTCTGTGGAGAAGTTTACAATATGAGGTAAAAACCATGCAGGCAAATGGAGGAGTTGATTTCATCCCTGGATTTTCTACAACAAGTCCATCATACACTGTTGGGGGAGCTGAATATGGATTGTTTCAGCCTTTGACAAGTATTATTAAATCCAACAATAATTATTACGATATCTTTATTTTCAAAGCGACAAGAGTACATAAATATAAAACTCAGACCTCTTTAGCAGAGTTGTCGAGAATAAGTTCAATTAATCAAGGTGATGTTATAACATCGGTAGAATATAAAGAACTTAATCCTACTACTAACCCTTATTTTTATAATAAAACTAAAAAAGAAATCTATCCTTACTTTTCTTTGGAACGGGCGGATAGATCATATGCTGTATCACAACTTATACAAGCGGGAAAAAAACAGGATTTCAGATACCGGGGAATGACAGGCCAGCTTATAGGAAAAGGAGTTATTGGGTATCATCAATCAGCACGTAGTTCATGGTATGCTGACGGGATTAATAGCACCAAGATATGGTCTGGAGTAGAAATTGACCCGCTTAAAGATGGTCTTCCTGCTAAACAGTGGAGTATCAGGACTAATGATGAGTCTAAAATATTTCCAACGAATCTTTCGGTAAATAATACTGAGCTACTGAGCTTTTCATCCACTGCCTACCAACAAGATTACCTCTTAAATGGTGTACTTACAACAACCCCTATTTCAAGCACAGATAAACCTAAGGTTGTAACAGTAATACTCCCTAAAACAACGGTTAATAAAAATTTCCTGAAGGGAATTGTTATTTCTTCATCTACTACTTATGGTGACTATTATCTTCCTTCACAAAGTGTTTCCAATACAAATAGTGGATATGGAACAGTTACATCAAATTTTGTATATGTCCATAACCCATCGGGAGTGGGCTCGAATTATTATATAGGACGCCCAAAGACCAAAACAGATATTGTCAAGGCATATGGAGATACAAAATCTGGCAAAGAAGAATATGTTTTTCAAGATAATCTATTAAAAACATTAAAAACATGGAACAGGGACAATACAGGATATTTACTTGAAACATATGGTTATGATGGTTTTGGAAATATAACATCAAAAGTTATAACCAATAGTATAGATTCCGGGACTCAAAGCACAACAACTAAATATGAATCTTCCGGCAGATTTATAGAGAAAAGTACTGATAATTTAGGATTGGTAACTAGTTATATTTATAATGATAATGGCCAGATAACTTCCCAAACCGATCCTTGGGGTAATATTTTGACTAATACCTATGATAATTGGGGAAAATTACTAACCTCTAATACAAACTTACAAGGTACAACTTCGTATGTATATGAAAGAGATAATAATTCTAATATTACCATTATTCAAAATGATTCCGATGGAAGCATTTCAAAAAAATTTGTTAATAAGTTAGGACAGGAATATAAAATAACAACCAAAGCTTTCGGCCAGGGGCAATACATTTCTAAAGAAACTCAATACGATGCCCTAGGAAGAAAAATAAAAGAAAGTGAACCTTACTTTGAAGGTCAAAATGCCAGTGGATGGAATACCATTACCTATGATGACTCTGTATTTCCAGCTAAGATAACAGCTACTTCATTTAATGGTAAGAAAATTGAGACTAGTATTTCAGGCAATATAACCACCGTTAAAGAGCTCAATGGATATGCTCGAATTACTTCTAAAACTTCAGATGCTTTAGGTAATGTCGTCTCCAGTACTGATAAAGGAGGAACTATTCAATTTAATTATAATGCTGCGGGAGAGCAGATAAAGGCTCAATATGCTGAAAATATAGTGACCACAAAGTATGATCTTTGGGGAAGGAAATCTGAGTTTAATGACCCTTCTAATGGAACATACAAATATGAGTATGATGGATTGGGGAAGACTAAAAAGGTTATAAGCCCTAAAGGGACTAAAGAATACACCTATAATACCAAAGGGCTTTTAAGTTCTCAAAAAGAAATTTCTACCTCTGATGTGGGACTTAGTACGAACAAAACGATCTCTTTCCTTTATGATACTAAAGGGAAGCTAACCTCTAAATCTGGAACTTCAAATGGACAGGGCTATAGTTTAAGCTTTTCCTATTCTCCCCAGGGAAGACTTATATCTTCTTCTGAAAATAGTAATGGTAAAAACTTTATACAAAAAAATATTACTTATGATGACAAGGGAAGGGTAAACTGGTATGATAAGGAGCTTCATTCTTCAGGGATGATCACTAAGGTACGTATTGAAAACGTTTATAGTCCTTGGAACGGGGAGATGTACCAAGTTAAAAATAAAATGGATGGGAAGGTTCTTTGGGAACTTGGGGAAACTAATGCTAAAGACCAGGTTTTAATTGCGAAATTAGGTGCTGCCAATATAAATAACACTTATGATACCAATGGTTTTTTAAAAACCACCAATCATTCCACAACCTTAAAACCTGGGATTCTTCAAATATCCTATTCTTTTGATGCCATTAAAAATGAGCTTAAAACAAGGACTACAGGTGGAGACTTTAATATTGTAGAATCATTTGACTATGATGATAATAATAGGCTTATTAATTGGACGGATCCTGTTACAGGTATAAAACCTACTAATAACAGAAACACTTATGACAATAAGGGAAGGATCCTAAGCAATGACCAGGTGGGAGCCATCAAGTTTGAAAATACAGCAAAGGTTTACCAACCTACCGGAATGACATTAAATGCTGCAGGAACCCAAAACTATAATAATGACCTAATACAAAGTATCTCTTACAATGAGAATAACGACCCGGTGTTTATTGATGGAGAAAAAGGAGATGTAGCATTTCAGTATGGCCTTACAGCTATGAGGCAAAAGATGACTTATGGAGGTAATTTTAGCCAAGATACAGATGGTAAATTCACCAGGTCTTACAGTGAAAATGGAAATTTTGAAGTTACCAAAGATAATATCTCCGGAAAGGAAAAACATATTATATATATTGGAGGTACTCCTTATGAAAGTAATATTATATATATCAAAGATTTTGATGAAGCAGGAGGTTCCTTTAAATTCTTGCATAAGGATTATTTAGGAAGTATATTAGCTATATCGGATGAAGCGGGAAATAAACTGGAACAGAGGCATTTTGATGCCTGGGGGAGCTTGACCCACTTAAAGATTGGTAATGCTGCCACACTAACAGATATGAATATCAAACAGTATTTATCTCAGAAAAATTTACTTCTAGATAGAGGATATACTGGACATGAGTATCTTTCAGAGGTTGGAATCATCCATATGAATGGCAGGCTGTATGATCCTTTATTACGTAGGTTCTTAAATGCAGATGAAAATATCCAGGATCCTTATAACACCCAGAATTATAATAAGTATGGGTATGTAATGAATAACCCTTTGATGTTCAATGATCCAAGTGGGGAATATTGGGAAGCAGGTTTTTTCCTGGCTTGGATAGCTCCTATTATTTGGGGAGCCGTAGTGGGAACGATTATAAGTGCAGGATTTTATGGCCTTCAGGCATTAATGAACAACTCCTGGTCATGGGGTGGATTTGCAAAGTCAATATTACTGGGCGCAGTTACGGGAGCGGTATCAGCAGGAGCGGGACTTATTTTTAGCCCTTCAGGATTTTGGGGAAGTATAGCCACTGGTGCAATAAGTGGATCAGCTAGTGGGGGAGTAGTATCTCTTATCAATGGAACAAATTTCCTGGAAGGGCTTGCTAAAGGAGCTGTAATTGGTGGCGCAGTAGCTGGAATAATGAATGGAATAACCTGGGCTGTAAATAAATATTGTAATTCATATGAGTACAGCATCAATGAAATGGTGGCTACTGACAGTAACACAGTGGATGGAGCCACAGATGCAGATTTTTCTATTGATACTGTTATGAAAGTGGACAAGGCAAGATATAATGGTCAGTTTATAAGAGGATCTTATAAACTTGTTGATTCATCAAGTGATCTAAGTAATAATTTAAGAAATAATGGATATTCTTACGATAACAATACCGATCTAATAATAAATGGAAATAAACAACAGGTGATGGGAGTTACGGAAAAGGTTACACATAATAATAAAGTCGTTTGGCAGAGAATTTACTTACCTAAGGGAACATTTATAAGTTTAGAACAACTGGACTTAACTATGGGACATGAAATTTTCCACTCTATTTTAAATAATGCAGGACTGTATGATCAGATAGGAGGCAGTTTAAATGCCAAAGATTCTGTACATGAGTATTTTATTTCAAGATGGGAGGAGCAATATGTAAAATTCAGAGGTTGGCAGAAATTGAATTTACAAATAGGAGGTTTTAATAGTGCAGTTGTAGGGGATAATACTTTAGATGCATTAAGGAACAAAATAAAACCTATTTTTAATAATTATTTAAAAAGTACTTTAAAATGAAAAATGTCATTATAATCTTTGTTGTAATCTTTATTTCTTTTTCTTGTAGTGAGAAGAAAAAAGATGATTTTAAGTTAGATTACATTAAAAATAAGAATAATATATATCTTAATTATGAAAACAATACTAATAAAGATATTATATTTTTAGCACCTAATATTCTTGATTTTGGAGATGAAAATTTTAAAGATTTTAATACTCGGGGAAATATGGAAGGTTTTTTTCCTATAGCAGTCTATGCTATAATAGAGCCTAATCAGTCATATCAATTTTATCAAAAAAAATTGGATAGTATCAGAAATAAAGATTTATTAGAAAGAGGAATCAATGATGATCTATTTAAGGAAGTCAAGCCTGGTGAAGGTAATTCTGTTTTTTATTTAAAAAAAAATGAAAAAATAAAAGTAAAATACAATTTAACTATTAAACCTCTTACATTAAAAAGAACTTATTCTTCGAAGTTTAAACAAAATTATTATCCCTATGATAAACTTAAACAAGAAAATGCACGCTATTCCGAAGCAAGAAATCTACGTAATTTTTCAAAACTCAATTTCGGTAAAGCAAAATTTGTTTTACAACCTGTAATTGAGGATAGCTTATTTCTAAGAATATCAGACAAAGATGCTACAAATTAATAATTGAAACTATGAAAAAACTAATCTTAGGATTTGCATTTGCAGGAAGCCTTTTTATCAATGCACAGGAAAAGACTAAATCACTTTCCCGGATTACATTTGGAGTTAAAGCTGGATTTAATGCTTCCACTTTAACAGAGAATAACGTTGAATATGAAAATGATCAAAAGTTCAAAATAGGGATTAATGCAGGAGGTTTTGTTAATATTCCAATAGCTGAGAAATTCAGTGTTCAGCCTGAAGTGCTTTTCAGTCAGGGAGGCTCTAAAACAAAAGATATTTTTAAATATTATTCGGACAATTATAGTTTTAAACAGGAATATGATTATAAAATGACATTAAATTATATTGTTCTTCCTTTAATGTTACAATATAATATTCTTCCCAAATTTTATGTAGAAGCAGGCCCTGAATTCGGATTATTACTAGGCGGTAAATCAAAAGGCAATGGGACTTATACACAAACTTCCGGAAATAATACTACAACCAGTACTCAAGAATTTTCTAACAAGCTTATAATGGATCTTTATAATAGATTTAATTTTGGAATTGGTGTAGGAGCAGGATATTATTTTACAAATAATTTCGGGATAACAGCCAGATTTACTGCTGGGATTACCGATATTTTAAAAAATAATTCAGGAGACTCGTTTAGGAATAATGCATTGCAGATAGGTGTAGCCTACAAATTCAAATAAAATGGAAACTACTTCAGAAAGTTTAAAAAATGGATCAAGGATAAAATCTCTTAAACCAAACACCATTAAATTAACAAGATGGAAACTATTGCCGAATTAGTCGATTACCTACAAAATCTTGGATATACATTCAGACAATCGGAGTCTGGTTCTTTTTATTGCAATGAAAGAAGGATTAGAGTTTCTAATCATTTTAGTAAATATGTTGAAAAGATGGAACAAACATTTGGAGATACTGATGCTATTGATTTTGTTTTTCACCTTGATACAAAATATACTGTTGAAGATGTCGAAAAAAGATTAAATAAAACTTTATGGTTTTCCAAACTAAAGCAGGGTGTTAGTATTCAGCACTCTTTATTTGAAAGAGTAGGGAAAATAGTTTACATTTCTCATAATGAAGAGAAAGAATTTGTCACAGTAAGTAAGGAAAATGGAGAAATTGTAAATTATGATTTTTACAAAATAAGAATTCTTTAAAAATAATCTTAACAATCCATCAGCAAGGGAGGATATTTAATTTGGGGAAAATAAAATATTATGAATTTAATTGATTTGATAGCTAAGATTAATGAAATAGATGAAGATCTTATAATTTTTCTAAAAGATATAGAAGATTATAAATCAGACATTATACTTTCTTATGCTGAAGATGGAGATAATGGAATTAACGAAGAAAATGGTGACAAATATTTTTATCTCTTAGAGGTTTTTTTAGCAAAAGAATTTATAGCTGATTGGGTTGAAAGTTTAGATTATTCACCCTCAACAGAAGAGATTGCACAAAGATTATATGAATATGGAATAAATGATGCATAAATAAATTATCATTACCATTAATAAGCCTTTATCAATTGATAAAGGCTTATTATTTATGACTAAAGTCAATTTTGATGAATTATTTTACTACAGTTTTATACTTAATATATTCTTACAATTCATAAATGACCTAAATTTGTACTGGAATGTAGGTGCATACATTAGCAAAAAAGTTGAAATAAGTGAATGGGGACAGTCTGTTGTAAAAGAATTATCAGAATTTATTATTAAAACGGAACCTGAAATAAAAGGTTTTTCAGATAAAAACCTTTGGAGAATGAAACAGTTTTATGAAACATATAAAAATTCTCCAAAACTCTCACCACTGGTGAGAGAAATTAGCTGGAGCCACAATATGGTTATTTTTTCTCGATGTAAAACACCGGAAGAACGAGAATTTTATCTTAAAAAAACAAAACTGGAGAGTTATAGTAAAAGAGAGTTAGAACGGCAGATTACAGCAAGCTTATTTGAAAGAGCAATGATAAGTAAATCAAAAGTCTCACCGGTGTTGAGAGAAATAAATTCAGAACATAGTACTGTTTTTAAAGATACTTACATCTTTGATTTCTTAAACTTGCCTGATAAACACTCTGAGAATGATTTGAAAAAAGGTCTGATAAAACAAATGAAAGATTTTATTCTTGAAATAGGCAAGGATTTTCTTTTTATGGGAGAAGAGTATAAGGTACAAGTCGGCTCTTCGGACTTTTATATCGATCTGCTTTTGTATCATCGAGGACTACAGTGCTTAGTAGCTTTTGAACTTAAAGCAGATAAATTTAAACCGGAACATTTAGGGCAGCTTAATTTTTATCTTGAAGCACTTGATCGAGATGTCAAAAAAGGACATGAGAATCCAAGTATAGTAATTTTGTTGTGTAAAGATAAAGATAATGAGGTTGTTGAATATGCTTTAAGTAGAAGCCTTTCACCAACGATGGTTTCGGAATATAAAACTCAACTTCCAGATAAAAAAATACTTCAACAAAAATTACATGACTTATTTGGAGATTAATTCTAGAAAATAATATTATCATGTATTATGAAATATTAAATTGTATTATACATTATAATTTTTAGCTTTATGAAACCTCTAAATATACTAGAGAATAAATACTTAAATGAAGTTCTCAAGAACTATTCCTTAGATAACCTTTTGGATGAACAATGGAGTCCAATTGAAGGCTTTGAAAATTATGAAATTTCTAATTACGGAAGAGTAAAAAGTTTAAGAAGAATTTCACATATTTCATTTGAAAGAGAGCATTGGATTTCAGAAAAAATTAAAAAATTAATTATTACAAAACAGTATAATAATTATCTAAAAACAAATATTTATAATATACAATGTGGCTTATCTTTGAACGGCAGGAAATACACCAGATCCGTTGCTCGCTTAGTATATTATCATTTTGTTGAAAAATTTGATATCAAGGATAGATCTTTTATTATTTCCTATAAAGATAATAACGTATTTAATAAGCATTGTAATAATTTAGAAAAAATTTCGGTCAAGGATAAACGCCTTACCACTTTTCGACAGAATCGGGCAAAAAACGCACATGTTGATTACATGAGACCTGTTAATCAATATACTGTTGAAGGTGATTTCATTGCTAGTTATGAAAGTATATATGATGTAGAAAAAAAATTAGGCATTTCTTGTGAAGGCATTTTGGATGTAGTGAATAAAAAAATTTTAACTTCCGGAACATTTAGATGGTTTTTACAAGATAGTCCTCCTCAAAAAAAGGATTTTTGTATGGTTCAAAATTCAGATCATGTGAATGGTATATTTAACAACTATCTTTGGCAGAGACTTGATATGCCTATAATCGATAAAAACAATCCTCCTCCTTGTCTTAATTTGGATATTAAAGATCTTCCCGGAGAGTTCTGGGTTCCTGTACCAATTCCTGGATTTGAGTCTCGGTTTGTTATATCTAATAAAGGAAGATTAAAGCGATTAAGCTCATGGATTTCAAATAAAAAGCTTGTTTTTTTACAGGAGAAAATATTATTCCAAAGATTAATAGTTAATGGTAAAAAATCAATTTCTCTATCATGCACTTTAAGTAATGAAGGAAAATATGTTCGCATTATAATAAGTAAATTACTCTACTATTGTTTTGTAGATAAATTTGATTTATCAAATAGAAATTTAATGGTAGTTAATGAAAGTAATCCTCAATGGGAGATAGATATATCAAAGCTTACACTACATTCCGCTAATTATGTACTCAAAAAAAGATAATGCTAAATTTATGTCCGGGAGGATATGCCACTTTTATTTTAACTAATTATTTTTCATTCCTGGAGAAAGATCTGCAGCTGATATAATTCGTTAAAAATGGAAGGTTATTTTAGTTCGTTAAATCATGCCGGTTCCTGGTGATATCCTTCGCTTCCGGAATCATTTTAACGAAGTATTTTTTTGTCAGCAGTCCAGGATCCTGATGCCGGGACAAAGACCTCTCAGGATCACATTCCTGTCCGCTGAGTGGAATTTATATTTAATATGTGGCGATCCCAGGGTAACAAGCTTAAGTATGACATTTTTGTTCCGTCACTTCCCCAATGATAAGAACTTACCTTAGTTTGCTCAACAGAGGTCTTGTCGATTTCCTGATGCAAATTTGAAATATTTTTTTCTTAAACTTTCTTTCCTGTATTTTTTTGGGAATCCATTTTTTTGCAAAAAAATAAACCCACCACAAAAAAACTACACCGACTCCCGGCGGATTCTCCGCTCCAATTTTTAGCCTAAAACATTTCACGAGACATTGGCATAGAAAAGTCGAAACCTCAGTTGTACGAAGCAAACAGCAGGAGTTCTTTGAAATCATCGGAAAAACAACAAACAAAAACGAAACTTATTTTATGCTTTTTACCCAGGGCTCCTGCCACTTCAGAGAAAGTCAAGTGTCCTCGATACCAAAGCATACAACTCAAATTTAAATAACATTTTAAATAATATAACTACTAACTAATAAATATAATATTATGATCAATTATGGCAATTTTTAATACAAATTTTTATCCAACTCCTGAAAATTTAATAAGAAAACTTTTAGAACCTTATAAAATCACTGGAAAATATGAATACAAAGACAATTTTATAATTAATGGTAACGTCTTAGAACCAAGCGCAGGAAAAGGAGACATAACAAAATTTATTGAAGATAAAACTAGATCTAAAATTTATTGTATAGAATTAGAACCAGAGCTTCAACAAATTTTACGTGCTGAAGGATTCCATGTTATACACAGTGATTTTCTAAATTATGAAAAGGATATGTATTTCGATTTTATAATTATGAATCCACCTTTTGATAGTGGAGACCTACATTTATTAAAAGCTATTGAAATTGCTTCAAAAACTAAAATAGCATGTATTCTGAATGCTGAGACAATAAAAAATCAATTTTCGGAAAGTAGAAAAAGATTAGCATTTTTCCTTCAAAAATATAATGCAAAAATTGAGTTTGTAGAAAATGCTTTTGTTGATGCTGAAAGAAAAACAAATGTAGAAGTTGCATTAATTTGGCTTGAGATCAATAAAAAAGATAATTTTTTTGATTTTGAGTACGTTAAAGAAAACGAAATTTCTTCAGATTTTAATTATGATTTTGCAGAGTTTGAAGTACAAAAAAATGATTAATATTATATTATTAGTAAATGCGGAAAAAAAGGTTAAAACCTTTAATAATAGAGTTTATGCGTTTGATCAAGGGAAATCCGGTGGGGGTATCACTGTTAGGAACTTTCACTGGGGTATTATTGTTAGGAACATTAAGTGGGGTATTATAATTTTAGCTCAATACATTTATCAACAAACCATTTTAAATAATCGTCTCCAACTACATCTGCTTTAAGTCTACTTTTAGTTATCACATTAATTTTTTCATATCCATGTTCTTCAAATTTAGTTTTAATATAGACTAAATGTTTATCAATTAATTTGCGCTTTTTCTTAATGTATTTTAATGCGTTACTGGCTTTATATTCATCATTAGACGGATATTCTATGAAAACTGTATTTTTAGTTTCATATAAAGAAAAGTTGATGCTATCTTTCTGAATAGAAAAGCCGAAGGAAATGTTTCCGATCTCATTCAATTTTTTCTTAATTGAAGATAAAAAAAATTCAAGTTTTGACTTTTTATTATAATGATCAGCAAGCGCTAATTCTGCAATAAATTTTTTTAATTTTTATATTACCCCCATTCATTTTCCCAAATTTCTTTTTAATGTATAAATATACATTAAGAGGCATTGGAGACGAGGACGCAAATAAAATGCTTCTGTAACCTTTTGAATAGCCATTAATATTATTTAAGAGCATATTGGCTGTAGGTTTGGTAATATAAAATCTGATATAATTATCTCCCTTGTTATAAATCGGCAGCTCAATAAAATTGGCCATTAAATATTCATTTCCAGTATTTGATTTAAACCGGTGGTTCCCTAAAGTTTTAAGCACCTGGAGCTGTTAATATTCCAATTATCATTTAAAACTATAGTAGGAATAATCATTTGAAACATGTTGAAATTATCTGTAAAATAATTTTCATCTATGATTGCTAATTTTTTCCCAGACTCTAAAACTCTTCTTTTTTCAATTTCTTCTTGTCTTATATCAGTTAGAGATAAGAAACGACCATTCTGAATTATCAGATCATTGGAAATAATTCCCGTTTCGTGAGCTACCTTCTATATTCTCAAATGGATATTAATACTTCAAATCCACAAGGTGTGTTTAATGTTGATGGAGGAAAAGATAATACTGCTTTAGGGCTTCCAACTATTGCTCAGCAAACCAATGATATCATATTTTCTAAAGAAGGGAAATTAGGTATAGACATAACCAAACCACACAAAAATTCATCTGTTCACATAAAGCATTACCAAAATCTGATGATAAAACAAAATTACCACAATTTGATTTATTACAACCTGATCAATATAATGACGATCCAAGTATGGAGGGAATGATTATTTATAATAAGGCCGAAAAAATGGTTCAATTATATGATTCTTTAGATAAACTTTTACACGAGCAGCGAAGTACAATTGAAGGCTTTGAGAATTATGAAACATCTATTTACGGAAGAGTAAAAAATTTAGGTACCAATAACATTTACGATAAAAAATTAAGGTAGCTTTCTTGTTTTGGAAAGCTGGCAAGTTTCAGTAAAACTACAGGAACATGCAATACTCACACTACGGCTTGGCCTGTTTGTTTGGATACTACCACCTCTTAAAAAATGGACATAGTTCCACACTTTTTTTTTGCCTATAAACCAAATCTTGTTATGAAAAATATTTATTGCGACATATTTTGGCGCTCACTAAAAGTATATTGCCTTTAAATTACTTAAAACATTACGGAAAACCCTAAACTGTGAATTAAAAAATATTTTTATATTAGCTAACTTAAGATTACAAACATTGAAAAGCAAATTTATTTTAAAGCTACTGCTCTTAGTCGCATTTAGCATTTTGGTTTATTCCTGTATGCATGATGACTTGAATTCCTCAGCCGAAAATTCCCCATCTAAAGAGTATAATTCCAAAAGCCTCTGGAAAGAAGATGAAACCTACATTAAAAACGTAATGAAGATATACCAGGAGAATGAATCTGAAATAAAAAAAGTAAACGGGACACCCTTATGGGATTATGCTATGACTATGGGACGTACTAATGAGAGCTTTTTAATAGTTCCTATTGCAAATGGCAAAACAATTGTATCTTGTTTAAAAGTTCCTAGAAATGGAAATTATATCACATTTATCAATGATATCGATCCTGAACATATCAAATTTTTTGAAGGTTATGCAACATTAGAAAAAAGAAAACCTCTAAAACAAGATAAAATGAGCTCTGAAGCTGCCAGAGGTATTGTACAGTGTGCTGTTAGCTCGGTCTCAATGTGGTATCCCAACAGCGAAACAAATCCAGATGCCGGTGGGCATTGGGAAACTCAATACATTACAGTATGCAATGAAATTGGAGGTGGTGATACACCAACGAATCCAAATCCAGAAGGTCCCACATTTCCTTATTATCCTGGCGGGGGTGGAGGGACTAATAGTAGTGGGAATCCTTGTCAAAAATTAAAGGAAAAAACGACATCAACAAACTTCCAAAGTAATATTACAACTTTAGAAGGTAAAACAGGAGACAATTATGAAAGTGGTTTTAGAATATCATCAGATGGTCAAAGTCAGATTTTACAAAATAAACCAGGAACGAGAGAGGTAGACATGAAAATTTTCACCAATACTGTACTTCTTATGCATTCTCATTATGATAAACTTTTCCCCATGTTTTCGCCTGGAGATATAGTCTTTTTTAATAAATGGATTATATGGGCTCAAAATTGGAATTCTGTATCGACTAACACACCTAAAATTCCTCTAAATGATCTTACCTTTGTTCTTGTAACAAGTAATGGAAATTATTCAATAAACTTTGATGGTACTAATACAACATCTTTACCGAACTATACTCAAGAAGAATTCGATAATTTAAATGAAAAGTATATAGAACAGTTAAGTAGTGCAGTCAGTGTTGGTAATGTTAGTGGAAATATAAATTATGATACAGAAAAACTTGAAAAAGAATTTTTGAAATTTTTAGCTAAAAGAATGGATATGCCAGGTTTAAAATTGTATCAAACTAAATCAAACGGAAACAAAGAAATTAAATTAGTGAATGGAAACAGATCTGAAGTACCTTGTCCATAAAAGATAAAAAAGAAAATTATGAAAAATATATTTTTAATTATTGTAACACTCTCTTCATTGTATTTTAAGGCACAAACATACCCTTTAAATACATCTCCAAGTGATATTCCTGCTAACGGTTATATAAAAGATATGAACAATGAGCTAAACAAGTATGTAGGTTTGTGGAAAGGAACATGGGATGGAAAAACACTATTTTTAGAATTACGAAAAGTAAAATATTATTATGGTGGTAATGACCCCTATTATATAGATAAAATTGTTGGAGAAAGAAAAGTTGTTACGGCTAACGGCACTAGAGAAATTGATAGAATTACTAGATTCGATGAAAAATCCCCGGAATTCAGAGGAATGACCATAAGTTTAAAAAATGGTAATTGGAAAAGATTAACTTTTTATCCTAAAAATATGTGTAGAAAAATGGCAAGTATAGATATTACAAATTTTACACCCACACAGATGACATTGCATTTTGAGTATTTGCCCAGTATTGTCGAACCAAACTGTCAGCATAATTCATATGTTGATCAGAATGGAGACTTTCCTATTAACTTTCCTAAAGACATTGTGTTAATAAAACAATAACTCAACTATGTGTAAAATATTATTGGTATTTTTACTTTTATTATTTTCCAAATCATTATTTTCTCAGAAGTTTTATCTAAAATTTCAACATTCAAGTGCAATTGTTATTGGACATAAAGTCGATATTATGTTCGAAACTTTCAAAGGAAAGGGTGTAAAAGTTTTTGTTCAAAAAGACAAAGATGTAAAGTTTAGTTTAAAAATTTCAAAAAAGAAATTTGAAAAAGTATATAATGCGATTCTAAAGATTGAAAATGATACAATTTCAGTAAAAGATAATTTAATAGATGGATCTTTTACTACAATAACATTATATGATAATTTTGATAATGAAAAAACATATTACGCCTCAGGGTTAAATAGTAAATCTCAAAATAGTGAATCTCAAAGAGATTTTTGGAATGCTACTAAATTGATAATATCGGCTGCAAGGCTTAAAATGGAAGATTTAATAGATTACAAATAAGACCAGAACCAATTAAAAGATTATTTTAACAGAATAATAGTTAAAAATATTCATAATCCCGGATTAGTCGTCCGGGATATTTTTTTTTCAATATTTCCCTTTGAAGATATTTTGAGAGAGTAAAATAGAACTGACACAAAAATAGTTAGGTACTAGGAGAAATAAAAAAATCCGATTCTTGTTAGGATTTTTATTTAAAAAAAAGAATTTTGAAAATCTAAAATTTGTTTATTTGTTATATTGCAGTATTGTTCGCCAAAATCAAACATTGTAAATCCCATTGATTCAACGATAAGAGTTATTGTTACCATTGATGATCTTTTTTTACCACTAAAAGCATTTGTTACGGTTGCTTTTCTTATATCAGCATTAGAATTGATTGCAATTTTTTCATAACTATCAATGATATCAGACTTATTATTTTCGGAATAACCTTTATTACGGCTAAGTAATAGTCGTAATGCAATTGCAGTCTTTATCATTATGATTTTCTCAGCATCAGTAAACATACTTGCAATTAAGAACTATTAAAATTTTTATTCGGTACGCTTTCGTTTACCAAATATATTTTTACTATATTTGTAAAATAAGTTACAATAAATGTGACTTTCCGATACTTCAACGAAATATTAGAAGCTATTGTTTAGAATCTTGTAATAGAAAACTGGTAATTTTTAAAGCAACAAGATGATAAGCAGAAAGCTCACGACCTAGGCGTGGGCTCTCTTATCTGTTGCACGGTATACCAGTACCCCTATTACGGATAATGTAGAGTACCCACGTCGTTTTTTTTCCAATGCTGTTTGTCCACCTTTACATTACAATCTAAGCACGCTTCCTAAACATAGTATCAGACTACACGATACAATAGGAGGGTACAACCTATTGCGGCTTTAAAAAGCTTACACGGGAACACAGATTTCATTCATATTAAATTCTTTCCGGTGCCTTGCGGTCAATGATTGCAGAACCTCACCAGTCCTTTTTCATATCAAAGGGCATCAGGAAAGTCTTTATGTAAAAAATGAATCAAAAAAAATACTCAACTTAAAAATCAGAAGAAAGAAAAAAGCCCCTTCCCATGCAGTTTGACGACCTAGGGAAAGAGCGTAGTTCAGTAATTAATCATTTAAAAATTAAAAACCTTTACAAATCTATGAAAAATTCCTATTACCATATAGGAGGGATTTTCTTTGGGCTCATGTTGACCGCTGTAAGCATCAACATAAAAGCTCAAGTACGCGCTATTTCTGGTACAGTCACCTCATCCGGAAAACCTTTGCAGGGAGTCGTAATCTCCCAAGAGGAAAGTGATGAGGTAACCATAACCGGTAACAACGGAACCTTTTCTTTACAGGTTTCAGCAGAAAATCCCATCCTATTGTTCAGACATCCTGATTATGCTGAAGGAAAATTCGCACTCACTAATCAGACCGTCGTTAATATCAGTCTAGAACAAAAAGTAAAGGGAATCGAAGAAGTTATTCTCAACGCTGGCTACTACAAGGTTAAAGACAAAGAAAGAACCGGTAGTATCGCCAAAGTTTCAGCAAAAGATATAGAAAACCAGCCTGTCACTAATGTTTTATCAACGGTGCAGGGAAGAATGGCAGGAGTCAATATTACCCAGAATTCAGGAGTTCCGGGAGGCGGCTACAGCATCCAGATCCGGGGACGAAATAGCCTTAGAACCTATGCCAACAGTGAAATTGATGGCAGCCAGCCCTTATACATAGTGGATGGTGTCCCCGTGGGAAGCGGGATGACTGCTGCTTACGGTGCCAACATTTTGTCAGATGCCAACCTGAATCCTCTAAGTAATATCAGCCCTAATGATATCGAAAGCATTGAAGTTTTAAAAGATGCAGATGCGACTGCGATTTACGGTTCCAGAGGAGCCAATGGAGTAGTACTGGTGACCACCAAACGGGCAAGGAAAGGATCTTTGGGTCTTTCCGTCAATACTTCGTATGCACTAAGCAATAGCCTTTCCAATCTTACCATGATGAATACGGAGCAATATGTGGGAATGCGCAGGCAGGCTTATGCGAATGACGGAATTTCAGTATATCCGGCCAATGCTTATGATATCAACGGAACCTGGGAACAGACCCGTTACACGGATTGGTTCAAAACACTTCTCGGCAATACATCGGTAACTTCCAATGTCCAGCTGTCTTTATCAGGAGGAGGAGAGAAGACCTCTTTTCTGGTAAGTTACGGACACAATGAGCAGACGACTGTATTTGCTAAAGATTTCCGGTATAAAACCAATACCTTACTGGGTAACCTGTCACACCGCTCAGCAGACAACAGGCTGAATTTTACCATGTCAACACTCTTTTCAAAGCTGGAACACAATGTAATCAGCCTTGACAATACCGGCAGTGCCTTATTTCTGGCACCTAATGCCCCGGCCCTTTACGATGCTCAAGGGAATATCAACTGGCAGAACAATACCTTTGATAATCCTGTGGCCGCTTATAACAGTACCTATTCCAATAACAATATCCAGTTCATGAACAATTTCACGGCGGGTTATGAACTACTGAAAAACGTACAGATCAGACTCAATGGAGGAATTAGTTACCAGACCTTTGATGAACTGTCATTGCAACCCAGTACGATCTATAATCCATCGTTAGGGATAGGTCCTGCCAATTCCAGAGCACTACAAAGCAATAAAAGCAGGCTATCCTATACTTTGGAGCCGCAATTGAACTGGAGCTTCAAAAAAGGGCGTCATCAGGTTGATGTCCTGGCAGGAGGTACCTATCAAAGCGATCTGAATACTCAGGATGCCATACAAGGGTATGGTTTTACCAGCAATGCATTTATTGAAAATATTGCGGCGGCTACGACGAAACTGATCTCAGACCAGGTCAAAACGGAATATAAATATATGGCCGTCTTCGGAAGATTCAATTATCAGTTTGACCGCCGTTATATTATTAATGTTACAGGAAGAAGAGACGGAAGCAGCCGTTTTGGAAGTAACCGTAAGTTTGCGAATTTCGGTGCGGTAGGGGCTGCCTGGCTGTTTTCCAATGAAAGCTTTATGAAAGAACTATCCTGGCTCTCCTTCGGAAAACTGAGGGGAAGTTATGGTTCATCGGGAACTGATAATATTGGGAACTACCAGTATAACGATACGTTTATCACGTCTACCTTAGGGTATAATAATATAACAGGACTGGTTCCTTCCAAGCTCTTCAATCCTAATTTCAGCTGGGAGAAAACCGTTAAATTAGAAGCTGCACTCGACATGGGATTCTTTAAAGACAGGCTTAATATCACGGCATCTCATTACCGGAATCGCTCATCGAATCAACTGGTAGGTTATCAGCTTCCCTCGGTAACAGGGTTTACTTCAGTGCTCGCTAATCTAGATGCCACCATTCAAAATACAGGATGGGAATTTGAGATAGCGGGACGTCCGTTTACCGGAGCTTTTAAATGGGAAACATCAGCTAATCTCAGCATTCCAAAGAATAAACTTCTGTCTTTCCCGGGACTGGAAGGATCAACCTATGCTAATTCTTATGCTATAGGCCAATCCGTTAATATTGTAAAATTATATCATCTGGAAGGCATCAACCCTCTAAATGGCCAGTATATCTTTACGGATTACAATGGCGATGGTAAGATCAGTTCCCCTGATGACAGGCAGGTAATTAAAAATATAGGCGTAGAGTTTTTCGGAGGCTGGAGCAATAATTTCAGCTATAAAAACTGGTCATTGTCACTACTCGTTCAGTTTGTCAAACAGCAAAGCCGCAATTTTAATTACCAGATGTCTTCCCCCGGACTGATGCGGAATCTTCCGGTAGAAGCCCTTAATGTCTGGTCACCGGATAATCCGAATGGGCTATACATGCCGTACCACGCTACTTCGTCACCACTGCATAGTTTATTTCAGATGAGTGATGCAACCGTTTCCGATGGATCGTTCATCCGATTGAAAAATATTCAGCTCAGCTACCGGATTCCTTTACATGGAAAGCTCATCAGGGAAGCCAAGATCTACTTTCAGGGCCAGAACCTCTATACATGGACCCGGTACTTCGGGCTGGACCCCGAGTTTTCATCTTTAGGATTTCTGCCGCCTCTAAAGACCTATTCCTTCGGCATGCAGGTTAACTTTTAAAACCGATACAATGAAACTTTATAAACAATTCTATATCATAACAGGATTTTTAATACTAAACAATATGAGTTCCTGTGAAAAACTCATTGAAGTAGAACTGCCTTCCAATCAGATCGCTTCCGATCAGGTATTTGTAGATGTACAGACAGCGGATGCTGCCCTGGCTGGATTATATTCAGGACTGCGTGACAATTCGCCCTTTGCAGGCGATCAGTCTGGCAGGTTATTAGGGCTTTACACCGATGACCTGGATTTTTATTCCACTACAGCAACCAACGGACTACCGGAGATAGCCCAAAACCTTCAGAACGATTCCAACGCCAGTATTTATACGGACTGGTCAACTTCGTATAAGCAGATTTATGTGGCCAATGCCATACTGGAAGGCATTGAGAACTCAGAATCCATTTCCGAAACAGACCGCAACCGAATCAAAGGAGAGGCTTTAATAGTCAGATCCATGCTGCTGTTATACCTCCAGCAGGTATACGGAGATATTCCGTATCCGATAACCACCAATTATCAGGTCAATCAAACGATTTCAAAAACTGATCATGCACAGGTGCTTATACAGCTTAGTGAAGATCTCAAAGAAGCAGTTGCTCTTCTTCAGGATAACTACAGAAATACGGAGAGGATTTTCCCTAACCGTAAAATGGCAGAACTGTTATTGGCAAAAGTCTATCTGCTACAAGGAAAATGGATGGAGGCTGAGCTTCTTTTAAAGGGTATCATTCAAAGCTCACTCTACCAGTTTCAGAATGATACTACCAAAGTCTTTGTCAAATCCGGCTCGCATATCCTCTGGCAGCTGAAGCCTAAAAACTCTGGTGACGGGACCAAAGAATCCGGAATCTATTATTTTAACAATTCAGCACCTTCGATGACCGCCCTTAGTACAGGGCTTGTCAATACGTTTTCTGCTGCGGATCTCAGAAAGCAGTACTGGATGGCCCCGGTAACATTTAACGGAACAACCTGGTACAGGGCTGAGAAATACAAAAACAGGACAGCGAATACAACGGAGTATTCAATCATTGCCAGGCTGGAAGAAGTGTATCTCCTTTTAGCAGAGACTTTGGTACAGCAAAATAAAATAGATGAAGCATTACCTTACCTCAATAAAACAAGACAGAGGGCAGGATTGGCACCATTAGCTTTGCCTTTATCAAAAGAAGAAGCGTTCACTGAGGTCACGCTGGAAAACCGAAGGGAGTTTTTTACAGAAATGGGACATCGTTTCTTCGATCTGAAAAGAATCGGAAAGCTGGAGGCAGCCTTACAGGGAAAACCCAACTGGAAGCCTTTTCATAAACTCTGGCCAATTCCCCAGCAGGACATTTTGTTAAATCCCAACTTAAAACCTCAAAATGAAGGCTATTGATATCAAATCGTTATTATGTATAGTGATCATCTGTATAGGGAGTCAAAGGTTTTGGGGACAATATAATATGGATTCCATAAAACAGAGATATGAAGCATTCTATACTATTGCTCATTTAAAAGTATCAGATGATAACCGATGGATTTCTTTTTCGAAGATCTATCAGAAAAATACAGACACTACGGTTGTTGCTAGTGCAGATAAACAGCAATCCATTAAAGCTGTTTTGGTAGGTGTTTCTGAAAGCTACTTTTTGAAGAATAATTATTTTTTCCGGCTGGGTAGTGGCAAAGCGCAAATGATCAATCTTCGAAACGGATATAAGAGAGATTTTAAGGAAGTTAGCAAAATAGAGATACTGCCTGCTCTGGGATATTATGCTATTTTGTATAAAAGTCGTTTTCTGGAAGTATTTGACAGCAAAGACAAACTTATTACCTCAGTTCCTAATGTGACCCAGTTGGTGAGTAATAAACAGGATAAATTATATGTAGTCGTTAATCAAAATAATCTTTCATCCGTTTGGTCTTTGCATTCAAAAGTATTTAATAAAGCCTATAGCTCTACGCATCTGATTAAAAAGATTATGCTCATGCCGTCGCAAAAGTATTTGGCAGTTACCCGGCAGCAAGACCAAACTTCTAGGAAATTACAGCTTATGTTATTGGATACGAACACGTGGAAAATTTCAAAAGTCACTGAAGGTTTTATTACATCGGATAATGTACAGGTTAGTGAGATCAATAATGGGGATATGTTTTTTTTGGATTTTATTACACGGCGTAAAACAGTTAATCTTTCTCAACCACAGATTAGTTACGGTACGGATCCTGATCTTTGGCTCTATAGAATGGGAGAGCAGTCTCATGAGTACTGGGTGCATGATGTAAAGTCAGGACAGTCTCAAAAGGTAGATCCCGATCTGGCATTTATGGCTGCTATGGATCATGAAAGATATTTTCTAAGTTTTGATCGAAAAGAAAGAAATGCCTATGTAGGATCAATTTCCTGGTATGATATCTATTTATATGACCGCTATAGTAAAACTTCAAAAAAGATACTTTCTCCGATTTCCTACCTTGCGGTTAGCCGAAAGGGTAAATACATAATAGGATTCAGTGAAGAAGAAAAACGGTGGATTGTATATAATACTTTACTATCCACAAAAACGACGATTGAAAATCCTCATATTGGGAGGCCAACTTTTAGTGATGACAATCATTATGTTTTTTTTGAAAGCGAGAATGGAATCTACAGGTTTAATCTATATACGCAAAATCTGGAACAAATACCTTTAACAGCGAATAAAAAAGTAGCGATATTAAACGTTAAAGAAGAGGTCATCTATGGGGTGTTGGGTACTGATTTTAGATTCCGATGCATTGACACAAAGCTTCCGATCATCCTTGAGCAGTATGATCAAAACAACAATGAAACATCGTATGCTCAATGGTTTCAGGATAAGATAAAGGTGCTTCTTCCGGCCACTAAAAACAGGGTAAGTGATTTCAAAATAGATCCCCAGAACCAAACGGTTTTCAGTCTGGAAGAGAATTTCAACAGTCCTCAGGCAATTTACCAATACCATAGTGGGCATAAGAAAAATGTGTATCAAAGCAATAGGCATGATCATGAGATCACTACGGCCAGGCAGGATATATTGTCATACAAGAATAGTTTGGGAGTACCCATTAAAGGAGTATTGTACTATCCGCTTAATTTTGATGCCCAAAAGAAATATCCATTGGTTGTGTCGGTCTATGAAGTTCAGAATAAAAGTGCATCGGTATATCCCTATCCCTATTTTTCGGGAATAGGGGTTAACATCCGGTCACTCATTGATAATGGTTATTTTGTTTTTCTTCCCGATGTGGTTTTGGATAGCCGGGGACCTGGGTTCTCTGCGTTGGATTGTGTGCATTCAGGACTGGATGCCTTGAAAGGATATGCCAATATTGACAGCAATAGAGTAGGACTCATGGGGCATTCATTTGGTGGTTTCGGGACCAGTTTTATTGCGACCCGCTCCCATCGTTTCACGGCCTATATTGTTGGAGCAGCCGTTACAGATCTGGTGAAATTTTATTTTTCCTTCAGTCAGGAAAGAAAGCTTCCCAATTACCCCCGCTTTGAAAACGGACAGTTTGATATGAAAGTGCCTTTTTCCCAGAACAAAATGCTCTACTACGACAATAGTCCTATTGCCAATGTAGAGAAGCTGAATAAACCGATCCTTCTCTGGACTGGACTAAAAGACGGAAACGTTCCTTATGATCATACCGAAGAATTGTATACCGGTTTACTGCGGAATCAAAAAAAGGCGATAGTACTGTATTATAAGGATCAGGATCATGATCTGGCAAAAAACAGTGCGGAGAGTATAGATCTTCATATGAGGATTCTTGAATGGTGGGATTATTTTCTGAAAGATAAAAAAGACATTCCCTGGATTGACAAAGAAATGAAAAAGGATGCCTTGTAAGGCATCCTCTTCTTTTTACTGTGGAATTTCTCTCAAAACATTATCGCAGAAAGTTTCTGAGACTTGTTCTTTCAGCTGGGTGCCATCTGATAGCTGACAGATAGGTCCTGTCGGAATGTCGCTACAGTTTTTACCTGCTTGCTCACAAGTGAAATTTCCATTACCATCCGGAACCATAATGTATCCCGGTACAATAGCTTTGTTTGTCTGATTTGCCATCTTGGTGGCAAATGCTGTTCCTGTTCCTAGTACAACTAGTAAAGCAGGGAAAAGGATCTTTTTCATAAAAAGAAATATTTAGTGTTGCCTACTCTGTTGATCGGTTTTCGGCTTCCCCGATTTGATATATTGAGATAATGCTTTTGTCAATTTATACTGGGTGAGCTGGCTATTATGGAGCGTGTACAGATACCTGTCAGTGATCATAATATCATTGAGTTTATGTGCATCCTTCTTAAAAATATAGATGCTGCCCAGATAACTTTTGGAATCAATGTCGTAGACATCCAATACCTCTGACTTCTTCCAGGCTTTTCTTGACTCGTGTCTGCCCATCAGATTAGATTGAACAAAAAGAAGGTTTCTATACACCGCGGATCTTATATTGACTTTTAGTGCCGGAGCTGTCATCTTGTAAGTGCCATCGGAAAGCTTCGTTGTTTTAATCTGAGCAGTTTTTACGGTATCAATGGTTTTCAAAAACTGTTGCACATGCATACTGCTGTTCATAACAATCACCTGATTTCTGTAGGTATAGGTGTATAGCAGCTTTTTTGTAAGGTTATCGTAAGCCATGCTTCCATCAACATCGAACAGGCCATCGATTTGCTTTTGTAAAATTGTTGCTTTTAATTGTAATTTCTCAGGACCGTTAATATCAAGCAGTCCTAGAACCAGATGATTGCTCGGGCGTATCTGGGTCCTTATCGCAAAACGGGAAGAATCGATGACCTTAAGATCATTAAAATAAGCGTCCTTATAACTTAATCTTGTTGTGGTTTCACTTCCAAGTTTACCTTTAAATAAGATGGGCACCGATCCGTCATAGATGTAAAAGTGCTTGTCTGACACTATTTGTCTGATATTTTTATAAGGATGATCGGTTTCTATTCGCGCAGATTGACCTGCTGTTCGACGCATCGAAGAATCAATTGTAATTAGCTGCTGCGGGTATTTCTGGTTAGACAGGTAAATATTATGACCATCGAATCCTGCAAAATAATAGAAATCGTTTTCCAGTTGTACGGAGCTATGTTCGATTACAGGGTGTTTGATAAACCTCCTTGTAAAATTATTTTCCTTCTTAATGACATGTTCCGAAGAAAGAAACAGGCCTGTTATTAAACTGATGCTCAATACGATTGATGTAGATATTCTTAAAACAATTTTTGATGTCTGAACAGGCATTTTATTTTCCATTAAGAGTATGGCAATAATGGCGAGTACTACACATACGATATTAAAAATCAAATGTTCAGTCCAACCAAGCTTCTCCAGAATGCCACCACAAGAGCACGGAACAAAATCGCTATAATTAAGAATGATAAAAATATAGGCTGTAAATGCTGACATTAAAATGAGTGACAGGTATAAGCCTGTTCGTCTGCATGCGGGTACGATCAGTAAAATAGACGCAATCCATTCTATAATAATGACACTGTACGAAACAAATCCTGCATAAGCACTAAGCAGTGGAGATTGTGCTAATTGAATCTGAAATCTTTCAAATTCTAAAAGCTTACTGACACTTGCATACATAAACAGCAGGATAAAGAAATAGGGTATAATTTGAATAAACTGGGTCTGAAAATTTTTCATGGCACTTCATTATTGGGTTTAACAGACCTGAACCAATCTCCATTTGATTTTCTTACCACAATAATCAGGCATTTTTTCCCCTTTTAAAAGGGGTATGGTCGTCTTGAAATTCCCCATACTTTCCCAGATGCCACTCTTTGGACATGGTAAGCCTGTAACAGCTGATATGGAGGTATGGGGAATCATATTTTTATTTTATAGTCCTTAATCCTTAGTAAGCCGCCAATTATCACCGTCCCTAACAGGAGGGTCTTTTGTCCCTGGATCTTCAATTACTTCTACGGATTTGGCAGAATCCTGTTTCATAACAAAGCTGTTTATTGTACGCTCTGATTTTTCACTATATTCACTATTTGAGATCATTTCTTCATCTTGATGAGTACAGTTTTGCAGACAAACTGCTCCGATTATTACGCTAAAAAATGGGATAAACTTTTTCATTTTGATAATTTTAATTGGGTTATCCCGGCCGGATTATATTAGAATTCTGATGTCAAAATTATCCGGCTTTTAAGCTAAAAAAAACTCAATTGTGGCTCTATTTTAAAATTAATACGTCTCAATTTTAAAATTAAACCATAAAAGAAATGAGTTTAATTTATTGTATTTCAGTGATTTGTATCTGTTCTGATTGTACTGGCGTTTAATTCATTGAATTTTGATTTATTTCAATCATAAATGATTATTTTTGAAATAGTGAGGTTCTAAATATCAGTATATGAAAAAGTTTAATTGCTTTATCATCTTATTTTCTGTTTTTTCGCAATTTTTATTTTCACAAAAGAAAGAGGAAAGAACTTTCAATGAAATCAGAAAGCCTTATGAAAAAATGGCAATAGATGACATTAATGCAATGCCTGATGTAAAACTGTACATTGAGAAAGCAAAAAATGAAAATAATTTTCCAAAGCTGATTCAAGGGTATAGAGATGCAAGACAATTTGACTACCGAAACAAAATGAAGTATGCTGACAGTGCACTTACAGTCAGCTTGCAGCATGGAACCAAAGATGATATCAGTAAAGAATATCTAAGTAAGGGAATTATCTATTATTTTTATCATAAAAAATATAAACTGGCTTTAAATGAATACATTAAAGCCTATACGTATTCAAAAGGCTCAAAAGATGAGTACCATAGATATAAAGTCCTTTATCATTTAGGAATAGTAAAAAGTCATTTAGGCTATTACGATGAAGCAATAAATCACTTTTTAGATTGTACTTCTTTTTACAGGTCGAAATTGAACGAAAAACAACATGAAAATGAAAAGTTTAATTACAAGAAAGCTTATCTGAACTGCTTGCATCAATTGACCGTGCTTAACAGATATATGAATAATTTTATCAGGAGCGACAGTCTGAGTCTTTTAGGGTATCGGTTAACTTCCGATAGTAGCGATTTTACTTTGGAAAAAAGCTATTTTCTTAAATGTATTGGAATATCCAGATACCACAAACAGGATTATGCTGCTGCACAGAATTATTTACTACAATCTCTGCCTACTATTATCAACAGAAATGATTTCGCCTGGGCTTCAGTAGTATATTATTACCTGGGTAAAACCTATGAAGCGCAGAATAATAGTGGCCGTGCAATAGGATACTATGAAAAGATTGACTCTATTTTCGATAGGCATAATTTTATACTTCCCGAGGTATATAAAAGCTATCATTATCTTATTGATCATTATAAAGATAAGGATATGAACAAACAACTTTACTATACCAGCCAGCTTTTAAAAGCGGATAGCTTAATCAGTAAAGATTTTCCTTACTTGTCATCAAAACTCCATAAGGACTTTGACCGACAGGCACTGATTGAAGCAAAAGAAGAAATTGAAAAATCAAGCGGTAAAAAAATTGTAATTGCTCAGATCTTGATTCTTTCCGGAAGTGTAGCCCTCTGTTTTTTGGTTGTGCGGCACAGAAAAGATCAAAGGATAAAAAAAAAGTATAACCTGCTTCAAAAGAGGATAGCAGATGGAACCTATAATGTCAATGATATTTTACAAGAAGACCAGGAAGAGTTTCCAACTAGAAAGACTTCTCTAACTCCGGAAATGACCTCAGAAATTAAAGAAAAACTTAAGCGGTTTGAGCAAGAAGAACAATTTAGAAAAAAAGGAATTACCCAGAAAAGTATTGCCTTAAAGTTAGGAACCAACTCCCACTATCTTTCGGTTTATATCAACGAGCAAAAAGGGATGAATTTTAATAAATATATGGCTGAATTGAGAATCAACTATATCACTAACTTACTTAATACCAATAGTAAATATTTAAATTATACCATCGAAGCTTTGGCTGAAGAATGCGGCATAGCTGCCCGTCAAAACTTTTCAAATTTGTTTTTCGATATCAACGGTATCCGACCGACAGATTATATAAAGAATCGAAAAAAAGAGCTGGGGATTAGTTGATTACATACTGCTTTAGGTAATTTTTGTAAATTCCTGAAAAAAGGATATGGTAACAAAAACTATTTTTAAAAGAACTTCACAATTATTGGAAGATCTCGACCTGAAGATTAACGAAATCAATGCTGACGGAAATGATTTGATCAAAATCTCAGAAAAGGCATTACTCATTATTGATGAGTCGATAAGGAAACTAAAGCTTCTGGTTTCAAACCACCATTTTGATCATATTGCTGAAGAAGTATTGTTTTTTAAAAAAATGAAGCCGCAGTTTATCTCAAAATTTATTTATTATTCTGCGATACTTGATATTGAATCACATAAGCCGGCTGTCGGAAATAAGACCTTAAAAAAATATTATGAAGCAGAACAGCAGAAATTGAAAAACTTTTATTTGGAACATTCTGAATTTTACAGTTACTATAAACGGGAAGCAACCTATCTTGATCATAAACTATTTGTCCGCAACTCCTACGATCTGAAAATGAAACTATCATCCGGATTTTATAATTATGATCCGAGTTTTACAACTTCCCACGATCACATAATAGCCAGATTTATCTCCAATCAGCAATTTGATCAATATTTAAAAAAACAAATTGAAAGTTCGAATGATAATTTGACTACAAAAGTATTTTCTCCTTTGAGCTGGTCGGGATCGAAGGTCGGCCTTATAGAGTTAATCTATGCGCTCTACCAAATGCGTTGTTTTAACGGTGGCAATATTGAGTTAAGCGAAGTCATAAAATTTACAGAAAAGTCATTGGATTGCGATTTAGGGAATTTTCATAAAACCATCTTTGAAATCCGTAACCGAAAACAGGGGCCAACCAAATTCCTTCAAATGGTGAGTGATAATTTGAATCAATATTTTATGAATAGTGATGCTGAGTAAAATAAGTACCAAGTAAAAACCTCAAATCGGATAGTATTTGAGGTTTTATTTTTAATCCTTTTTCAATAAATGCTGCAATTCAGGATCATTTTTTATTCGATCCATTTCATCTGTGATGATATTGAGAATATCTGACTTAATTTCTCTGTAATTATCCTGAATCTGCCTGGTCATAGAATCATTCCCGTCTTCATCAATAAAGGATCGGATCGATGGTATCTGCTGAAAACTTTTCATTTCTTGAGAAAGCTTAACATTGTCTACGACAATCTCGGAATGAAAAATCTTCTGCTGAATCCTTTCGTCAAAGTTATCAGAAACAGCACCGACAAAAAATCCCTGGGTTAAGGTAGAGATCTTCGAAGCAGGTATCAAACTGTCCAATTGGGTAGAAATGGAGATGGAAGTATCATTTCTATTAATGGATATACTTTGTCTTTTCTGGAGTATTTTTCCAAAACGTTCAGATAAGGTTTTTGCTGTTTCCCCGACCACCTGTCCACTGAAAATATTGCCGACTGTATTCTGAATCACTTTACTTTCTTTATCTCCGTAGTCTCTTGTCAACTGAGAAAAATCCTGAAATCCAAGACATACAGAAACTTTATTACTTCTGGCAGTAGCAATTAAATTGTCTAAACCTCTGAAATAAATAGTGGGAAGCTCGTCAATAATAACAGAACTTTTTAACTGTCCTTTTTTATTGATCAGCTTAACAATTCTCGAATTGTACAGCCCAAGAGCCGCAGAATAAATATTCTGACGATCAGGATTATTTCCAACACACAGAATTTTAGGTTCATTGGGGTTATTGATATCCAAAGAAAAATCGTCTCCGGTCATTACCCAGTATAATTGCGGTGAGATCATTCTTGACAAAGGAATCTTAGCCGACGCGATTTGCCCCTGCAACTGATCCTGGGCACCTCCTTGCCATGCATCCATGAAAGAAGATAAGTAGTTCTCTAATTCAGAGTAAGAGGTTAATATCGTAAAGACTTCTTCATATTTTTTGTTCAACAGTTCAATAGCGTGTGGAAAAGTGCAGTATTTGCCGTTCTTATACATCTTAAGAAACCATATGATGGCAGCTAGCAGTATGATAGGGCTCTCAACAAAGAAATCACCCTGTTTTTGTATCCAGCTTCTGTTTAGGTTTAACATAATGGTGTAGGCAGCTTCGTATGCATCCGATATATCCGTCATAAAATCGGGGTTTAAAGGATTGCATCGATGGCTTTTTCTAGGGTCGTCAAAGTTGATGATATAGAATTTCGGCTTTACGGTATAAGCATCAGAATGATTGAGAAGATGGTTGTAAGCAATAGTAGACAAATCATCGAATTTAAAATCATAGATATACATGGAAAATCCTTTTTCGATATGTTGTCTTATATAGTTGTTGACAACAGCATAGGATTTTCCTGAGCCTGGAGTTCCTAAGACAATGGTGGCACGAAAAGGATTAACCACATTAATCCATCCCTGATACAACTTCCCCTGATAATAGAATTTTGTAGGAAGGTTGACAGAATATTCATTATAGAGTAATTGGGTTTCCTGCTGAAAGCTTTCATTCTCACTGTTAAAAACATCAGTCATTAAGTTCTGCTTCAGAAGACGGCTTATCCATACTCCCGCCTGCATTAAAAGAATGTATCCGGATCCAGTAGATATAATATAAAGTACAGGAGTAAAACTGCTGACAGATTGTAAGAGGATTGCATTTAAAAAGAATAAGACAAAACCGATAGAAAAAACAACATTAATTTTTTTCCAGGTGATCTTTTCATTTTTGACTCCCTTTGTTCCGAGGCAACTTAAAGCCAGCAAAACTATTGCGAACAGCTTAGAATAAATAGCTTGAGAAAAAAGCCCCGCTGTCTTATTAAAATTATGAAGTATTTTATTGATGAGTTCCAGCGTCCATTGCTGCTTTGAAAAAAATCCGTAACAAAACCAATAGAGATGCATTAGTACCAGAATAATGCTTACCGCTCGCATAAACGCCATGATTTTGGCAAGTCCTCTTAAATCGTCTTCACCCTGCATATTACATTTTAGATGCATAAATAAATGATTATGCATTCTCAAAAATGAATATGGCGTTTCAAGCATCAATTGGCTGACTTTGGCTCTTAGGATATAGGACAGCATCTTGCAAAAAGAATATTATTTTTTTCTTCTTTTTCTTTGTCTCTTTTTCATTTGTGATTCAAAAATTTGTTCATCCTGATCCTCATGAGGACCTGAAGATAATAAGTCGTTAAAAAATCCGTCAAATACTGCGTAGCTGTTATTGCTAAAGAAATGTTCTAAAGGTTTTTCAAATGATAAATCACTTTTATAATCACTACATGAACTGGTTTCAGGCTTTGTTTCTACCTCATTCCACAGTTTGTTGAATGAGTTAGCTGAAAGCTCTTTACTCAGCTGTGAACCATTCCAAACAGATTTGGAGTTATAGTCTATGAATGTAATTCCGTATATTCTTCCATCATCATTCTTTCGTATGACCGTAGCGATTCCCTGCTCAAGCAGTTGCTTTTTAAATGCAGTTTCAGTTCTGCTGGTACTCATTGCTGTTTCAATAGTTCTTTTAAGAATGAATTTTGAAGGATCATTTTTCATTTTCACTTTTGACTTCTCAATAAGCACCTGAATATTTTCTACTTCTGCATACTTACCAAAAAGGGATGATTTAAAAGGACTGCTTACTTTTTTTCCATTTTTATCTGTAGCAAAATAGACCATTCCTTGTCTCATTTTTCCGTGCAGTTTTCCGCTAACTTCTTCAACGGAGATATTGAATTGAGAGAGTAAAGCGTTATATGCACCTATGCTTGGAATGCTGTAGGTTTGAGGAATGTGTCGTAGTATCGAGGATAATTGTGTTTTGATATTCCCCTTAGTATAATCAACAGATTTAAGAATGGAGTTTTGATTTAAATTTCTATTCTCACCAGCAACTTTTAAGTTGTATTGTCTTTCCAATTTCCTGCAGGTTTCCATTGATCGGGGATGATCATATCGATCTGATATTTTCTTTCCGTCGATCTGGACACAGGTGGTCACAATATGAATGTGCGTTCTGTCAATATCAGTATGTTTAAAAACAACATACGGTTGATTTTCATAACCCATTTCCTGCATATATTGCTGAGCCATTTCCCGATAATCTTTGTCATTAACCTTATCTTCAGGATCAGGATTAAGTGAGATATGTCTTACCGGTTTTTCAGTTTTGTTATTGGCAATCAAGTAGGGTTCAAAGTACTGATGAAAAAATTTAACCGAATAAGGTCGATCCCACAAATCAGGAATCTTATTAGTGAATAAAACCGTTCCTTTTTCGTTGTCCACCTTCTGTTGATTGTAGGTAAGCGCACCCCATAGGTTTTCACCTTTTCCAATTTTAGCGATCATTTTTCATATTTTTTTTGAATATGGTTTTGTTCAAATTCTTTGGTGAGTTCTATAATCTGCTTAGCAATTAAAGCTAGTTTTCTGGTATGATTTTCCAGTTTAAAGAGATAGAAAGACGCTTTTTTCTCAGTAAAGTTTCGGTATAAAATTTTTACAATCTGATTATAATTGTTTCCAATCGACTGGAATTGGTAGAAGAATTTGGTCAATTGGGTATGATAATCTATTGTTGAAATATCCACTTTTACAATTTTTAATTCTTTCTGAAATAAAATTGTTGTAATAAATTTCGCTTTGTTACTCATTCCGGAAGCCTCATATAAATTTAAAAACTTTATATTTTCCTCATCCGTAAGTCTAAATACATATCTGTTTTTACTTGGGTTCAGCTTTGGCTTACGCCCTCCTTTATTGTTTCTATTTGTTTCCATATTCCCTAATTTAATTTTAAGAAAATCACGACTTCGGAGTGGTTTTTAAAGTCCCAGCCAGGGCAAGTTGTTTTGAGGCACGAAAAAAGTTATGAGGCACTCAAAACATAACTTGCTCCTTTCGGGTGAAAGGAAATTTCAGTAAGAATATATATGTAATGCCTTAAAGCATTAAAAATACTCCAACTCCAAAAAACTCCTTAGTTTTCCAACACAAAGTAAGCTTGTATGATATAGAAAAACAGAATGTTAGACAAAGCCATAGACTGACACTTTACGCCAAAAACGACCATTAAGAATATTCTGAAGAAGGAATAGTATTCATTTGTATCAGATTGAAAGCGGGACTTCCCAACTGCAGATTTGACAGAAATCTTGAACAGCAGAACCCCTGCATGCCAGCCTTCCGGAATTCCAACCGTCAAGATAGTCTCTGTGAAAGATAGTCTTAAGGAAAGCAATTTTTCAGGATTGCAGGATGAATGGCATTCAGCCAGAACTGATTGAAGTCAATACAGCTTTCGGGAATTCCGTCCAGTAGTACTGAAAGCGGTACAGGGAACCTGATATATGTATTGCCCAGGGGCTGTCAATCAGTCTTTCTTCCCAATTATGTATAACCAAAATCAAGCAAAATGAAAACAAAAAAGCAACCTACCATTATTGCATTTTCCACTCAAAAAGGAGGGGTAGGAAAAAGTACATTTACCACACTTATGGCAAGTATTCTTCATTACCGGATGGGGTATCATGTTGCCGTTTTTGACTGTGACTTTCCTCAGTACAGTTTACTCCAGATGAGAGAGCGGGATTTAAAAATGGTGATGCAGAATGAGATTTTAAAAAAGATCGCTCACAAACAATTTACGAGTATTAATAAAAAAGCGTATCCCATTTTCCAGAGTAAAGCCGACCAAGTTTTAGAGGATATAGATGCTTATGTTGAAGGATCTGAAACAATTCCTGATGTTATATTTTTAGATCTACCGGGAACTGTGAATACCGCCGGGATTTTAAAAACTTTGACGAATGTCCATTATATTTTTTCTCCCATTACTGCGGATCGTGTTGTCCTGGAAAGTACGCTAAGTTTCACCCATGTTCTGACCCATGTATTAATGAAAGAAACTCAAACGGGAATTCGGGCTGTATATCTATTCTGGAATCAGGTGGATGGAAGAGAACGGACGTTGCTCTACATAAACTACAGTAAAGTGATTTCAGATTTAGGATTGCCACTTATGGAAACAAGTATTACAGACAGTAAAAGATTTCGGAAAGAAGGAGAGTCGACATCAAAAACGGTTTTCAGATCAACATTACTGCCTGCGGATCTTAAGCTGCTGACTCAATGCAGGCTGGATCAATTTGTAGAGGAATTTTTAAAAATTGTAAAACTATAAATTATGGAACAGGACAATAACAATGAAGATAACGTTATCGATGAACAATATCTGATGTCCATTATGGCAGGAAGTCCTAAGAAGGAAGTTATTTCAAAAACTGATGATCCTCCAAAGAAGAAGGGGGAAGCAAAAAATAAGTTGAAGAATAAAAAAACATCAGATATAAGCTATATGGAGCAGTTTCTGACCCACCATACAATGACTAAGCGTGGTGATAAAAGTATCTATATCCGTCCTGAGTATCATGAGCGCCTCTTGCGCATTATTCAGATTATTGCAGACGACCAACTCCCTTTGTATGCTTATCTGGATAATATACTGGCGTATCATTTCGAAACGTTTGAAAAGGAAATTACTGATGATTTCAATAAAAAATACCGTCCCATTTTTTAATATCATTTTATGGAAAAAATAATCATTATAGGTTTATTAATCGCTATCATTCTAATTCTTCTCAACAGAAGATTCCCAGTCAATGTCCGTGCGAAAGATAGGGATAATACTAGGAAAAGTTCTCCACCGATAATGGGAGATATTAAGCAAACAAAAAGAAAAGGTTTGCCAGTTGAAGCCACTGAAAGCCATCTTGAATTTACTTCATTAGCAGAAGATAATTTTGAATCAGAAACCAGGAACGGGAAAGCTGAAGATGTAACCGAGAATAAAAATCTTGATGATATTCTAATCAAGGATAATTGGGGGCAGGAGGAAGAAGAAGAATGGAAGTATCAGGACTCTAATATCGAAAGCGGGTTTGCTACAGGGGTTACCTTTCAGGAATTGAGTATTGCGGGTCAGCTGTTACAGCGGAAAATGCTGGAACCTGATTTAGAACAGCAAGCAGTTGCTATAATTCAACAAATTCATGGGACCGAGCTTTTTGATCTTTTGGAGAATTCGTTGGGGGAGGCTTCGAAGCGTATTTCAAATTTGTTAAGTCATAGCATTTCGAATGATGTTGAAGGCATATCTTCCAGTTACAAAGATGGAGTTGAAGGTTTCGATATTGGGGAGTTTGTTTAGGCAAATTCCCCTTTTGTTATTAAGAAGTTTCAACTAAGATCTGTTATCAAACAATTCGTGCAGTTTTTTCTGCAGAACTTTTTTGTCGGGAAGCTGCGTTTTGTATTCAGAAACCATTGTCGGGGAAAGACTTCTACTCAGCGCATATTCTACTACTTCGCTGTCTTTGTCTTTACAAAGCAGTACGCCGATGCTTGGATTTTCGTTCTGACGTTTAACATCCCTGTCCAGCGCTTCCAGATAAAAGTTAAGCTGACCCAGATGTTCGGGTTTGAATTTATCTGCTTTCAGTTCGAAAGCGACAAGACATTGCAGCCCCCTGTGGAAGAATAAAAGATCGATATAAAAATCAGAATTACCGACCTGTACTTTGTACTCTTCGCTGATAAAAAGAAAATCCCGTCCTAACTCCAGGATAAAATTTTTCATCTGCTCAATTAAACCTTTTTGAAGATCATTTTCATTGAATGTTTCAGGCAGATTTAAAAAGTCAAATACATAGCTGTCTTTAAATGTATTGACTATATCAGCGTTAGTTTCTCTCAACACTGTTGAGAGTTTTGAATTTCCAATCATCGTTCTTTCAAAAAGGCTGCTTGATATCTGTCTCTCTAACTCCCTGAAACTATAATTTTCCTGTTTGGTCAACTTGATATAAAATTCCCTTTCCTCGATTGATTTACATCTGGAGAATATGGACAGATTATGAGACCAGCTGATTTCTCTCAACAGTGTTGAGATTTTTGGAAATTCCTTGTAAGTCTCATAAAACTGCTTCATTCTCCAAAGATTCTTATCCGAAAAACCTTTTAGTTCAGGTTCATGAGTCTGGATAAACTGAGAAAGTTCTTTAACCACAGATTGTCCCCATTCACTCAACTCTACCTTTTTGCTGATATACTCACCAATATTCCAGTATAGATCGATGAGTTCCTCATTGACTTTTCTTATCGCATTGTTACGAGACTGTTTGATGAGCTCAATAATATCTGTGAACCTTTTATCCATGATTTCTTTTTTTGAAATTCCTTACAAATTTACAATTAATTATACAGGAATTCTGACTGGCGCACGGTTCTTTAACAGCCAAAAGAGTCCATCCAATGCCATTCCTGTTACTGAGTACCTAGACTCGGACATCTTTGTCATCAAGCCCGTAAAGTGCGGGTTTCATAATCAAAAAATCTATTCATTATGAAAAAACAAAGAAAAAAATTGCTGTCTGCTGTTTTAACATTGGTAACAATTAATTCGGTATTCGGCCAAGGCAATGGTTCAGCCGGAATTAACGAAGCTACACAGATGGTTACTTCTTATTTTGAGCCGGCTACCCAATTAATTTACGCCATAGGTGCAGTAGTAGGATTGATTGGAGGAGTCAAGGTTTACAACAAGTTCAGCAGCGGTGATCCTGATACCAGTAAAACTGCTGCAAGCTGGTTTGGAGCATGTATCTTCCTCATAGTTGCCGCAACCATTCTTCGCTCATTCTTCCTTTAAATGACGACTATGAATACCTATCATATCAATAAAGGAATAGGAAAGAAGGTAGAATTTAAAGGGTTAAAAGCGCAATACCTCTTTATTTTCAGTGGAGGACTCTTAGGCATATTGATCTGTGTCATGGTTATGTATATGGCGGGCGTCAATACCAATCTGTGTTTAATTCTTGGAGGAATCAGCAGTGGACTTCTTATCTGGCAGACTTTCTCACTGAATAGAAAATACGGTGAGCACGGTCTGATGAAATTAGGCGCAAGCAAGAAACATCCGAAATACATCATCAGCCGTAAGAATATTTACCGGTATCTGAAAATTAACCGTAAAAGAACAAACATATGAGAAATTCTTCCAAGGCAGCCACTCTGGAAAGTAAATTTCCACTGTTGGCGATTGAAAATGAATGTATCATTTCAAAAGACGCTGATGTTACGGTTTGCTTTAAGGTCAGACTCCCCGAACTGTTTACTGTCGCTTCCGCTGAGTATGAAGCCATGCATTCCGCTTGGTTTAAAGCGATTAAAACACTCCCGGATTTCACCATCGTTCACAAACAGGACTGGTTTATGAAAGAAAACTACAATCCTGATTTGTCACAAGAAGACCAGAGTTTTCTTTCCAAATCATTTGAAAGGCATTTCAATGAGAGGCCCTTTTTAAATCATTACTGCTACCTGTTTATCACAAAAACAAGTAAGGAGAGAATGCGGATGCAGAGCAACTTTTCATCACTCTGTAAAGGAAAACTGATTCCAAAAGAGATTAAAGACAAAGAAGTCATTGGTCGTTTTCTTGAAGCGGTCGATCAGCTGGAAAGGATTATGAATGACAGTGGTTATATCCATCTCGAAAGGATGACAGAAAATGAGATATCAGGAACTTCTGAACAATCAGGATTACTGGAGCAATATCTAACATTATCCCGTGAAACCCATCCGTCATTACAGGATATCAAGTTAGGGTCGGAAGAAATGCGAATCGGTAATAACCGGATCACTATGCATACCTTATCGGATACTGAGGATTTACCAGGCACTGTTTCATCACACATTCGTTATGAGAAATTAAGCACCGATCGCAGCGACTGTCTTTTATCATTTGCTTCTCCGGTGGGACTTCTGCTCAGTTGTAATCACATTTATAATCAATATCTGTTCATTGACAATAGTGACGAGAATCTTCGCCAATTTGAAAAATCAGCAAGGAATATGCACTCTCTAGCAAAATACAGCAGAGCCAATCAGATCAATAAGGAATGGATAGAAAAGTATTTGAATGAAGCACATTCTTTCGGGTTACAATCTATCCGCGCTCATTTTAATGTAATGTCATGGTCTGACAATCCTGCTGAACTCAAGCAGTTAAAGAATGATACGGGAAGTGCTCTAGCCTTGATGGAATGTAAACCTCGTCACAATACTACTGATACGGCCACTTTGTATTGGTCGGGAATTCCGGGCAATGCAGGAGATTTTCCGAGTGAAGAAAGCTTCTACACATTCATCGAACCTGCTGTGTGTTTTTTTACAGAGGAAACCAACTATCAGGATTCACCTTCACCTTTTGGGATCAAAATGGCTGACCGTTTGACCGGAAAACCGATTCATCTGGATATTTCAGATGTGCCGATGAAACAGGGGATTATTACCAATAGAAATAAGTTTATCCTTGGTCCATCGGGCAGTGGTAAATCATTCTTCACCAACCATATGGTGCGACAGTATTATGAGCAGGGAGCTCATGTCCTTCTTGTAGATACCGGAAATTCCTATCAGGGATTATGTGAACTCATTAAAGGAAAGACCAAAGGAGAGGACGGGGTTTATTTTACTTATACCGAGGACAATCCTATCGCTTTCAATCCATTCTATACTGATGACGGCGTTTTTGACATTGAAAAAAGGGAGAGTATAAAAACCTTGATTCTGACTCTTTGGAAAAGAGACGATGAACCACCAACCCGTTCAGAGGAAGTGGCACTCTCCAATGCAGTCAGCGGATATATCGAAAGAATTAAAACCGATGACCAGCATCCTTCTTTCAATGGATTCTATGAGTACGTCAAAGATGATTATCAGAAAGTATTGGAGCAAAAGAAAGTCAGGGAAAAAGACTTTGATATTGCCAACTTTCTCAATGTGCTGGAACCTTACTATAGAGGAGGAGAGTATGACTATCTGCTCAATTCAGAGAAGCAGCTGGACTTATTATCCAAGCGTTTTATTGTTTTTGAAATCGATGCTATTAAAGATCATAAAATTCTATTTCCTATTGTAACCATTATCATAATGGAGGTCTTTATCAATAAGATGCGAAGACTCAAAGGAATCAGAAAACTCATCCTTATCGAAGAAGCCTGGAAAGCCATTGCCAAAGAAGGTATGGCTGAGTATATCAAGTACCTGTTCAAGACCGTCAGGAAATTCTTCGGAGAAGCCATTGTGGTAACTCAAGAAGTCGATGATATCATTCAGTCACCGATTGTGAAAGAAAGTATCATTAATAATTCGGATTGTAAGATTCTTCTTGACCAAAGAAAGTACATGAACAAGTTCGATGATATTCAGGCGATGCTGGGATTGACTGATAAAGAAAAGTCCCAGGTGCTGTCGATCAATATGAACAACGATCCGAGAAGGCTGTACAAGGAAGTCTGGATTGGACTGGGTGGAACGCACTCTGCAGTCTATGCCACTGAAGTTTCAACACAAGAATATCTGGCATATACTACAGAAGAAACGGAAAAGATGGAAGTGATGAATCTTGCATCGGAACTTGACGGCAATGTCGAACATGCTATCAAGAGGATTTCTCTTAAGAGAATCAAATCGAATACAATAGACCATTAAATAATTTAAAAATTGACAACAATGAAAAATTTAATCATTAAAATAGTAATGGTAGCATTTTTTGCTGCCGTAACCTATACAAAAGCACAATTTGTCGTAACAGACCCCGCAAACCTGGCTTCGGGAATTTTGAACTCAGCCAATGAAATTGTACAGACTTCTTCAACAGTATCTAACGTTGTTAAGAACTTCAATGAAGTTAAGAAAGTATATGAACAGGGTAAAGAGTATTATGACCAGCTGAAAGCCATCAATAATCTGGTCAAAGATGCCAGAAAGGTTCAGCAGACCGTCCTTTTAGTGGGTGATGTTTCTGAGATGTATGTCAACAATTTCGGTAAAATGCTGAATGACCCCAATTTTAATGCTCAGGAATTAGCTTCCATAGCCAATGGTTATTCTGCGCTTCTTACGGAGAGCGCGGAGCTATTGAAAGAACTCAAAGAGATCATCACTTCTAACGGTCTTTCTCTGAATGATAAAGAAAGGATGGATGTTGTTGACCGGGTTTATAAAGAGGTCAAAGCGTATCATAATCTGGTACGATACTATACCAACAAGAATATTTCGGTCAGTTATCTCAGAGCAAAAAAACAGAACAATACCCAAAGGGTGCTGGATCTTTACGGAACCTCCAATCAAAAATACTGGTAAGATGGAACCGAATAACTTACACGAAGTACTTCGTTCCGTTTATGAGGAAATGATGCCGATGTGCGCTGATATGGCTGCTGTGGCAAAAGGGGTCGCCGGATTAGGCGCTTTATTCTATGTAGCACTAAAAGTCTGGCAGTCATTGAGTCGTGCAGAATCGATTGATTTGTTTCCCATGCTGAGACCTTTTGCCATAGGCATCTGCATTATGTTTTTTACCACATTGGTTTTAGGAAGCCTTAATGGAGTGATGAGCCCGATTGTTCAGGGCAGCCACTCCATGTTGGAGAATCAGGTCTTGGATATGAACGAGCTGCAACAGAAAAAAGATCTTTTAGAACGGGAAGCGATGCTCAGGAATCCGGAGATGGCTTACCTGATTTCAAATGAAGAATTTGATAAAAAGCTGGAAGAGCTCGGATGGTCACCATCGGATCTGGTCACGATGTCCGGAATGTATATTGAACGGGAAATGTTTGCCATCAAGAAAGATATCAGAGATGGTTTCCGGGAGTTTCTTGAAATTCTGTTTCAATCGGCAGCCTTAGTTATTGATACCATCAGAACATTCTTTCTGATAGTGCTTTCAATATTAGGACCTATCGCATTTGCGATTTCAGTTTGGGATGGTTTCCAAACTACTTTAACTCAATGGTTGACGAGATATGTTAGTGTTTATCTATGGCTTCCTGTTGCTGATATATTCAGTACCATTCTTGCCAAGATACAAACCTTGATCTTGGAACGGGATATCGAGATGCTCGCAGATCCCACCTTTATTCCTGATACCTCCAATACGGTATACATCATCTATATGGTAATTGGGATCATAGGTTATTTTACGGTACCAACGGTGACTGGCTGGGTGATTCAGGCAGGTGGTGCTGGCAACTTTATGCGTAATGTAAACCAAACTGCTACGAAATCAGGTAATGTCGCAGGAGCGGCAGTAGGTTCTGCAACAGGAAATATTTCGGGAAGATTATTAAAATAAAAAATACAGTTCTATGGAATTTAAAACTTTAAGAAATATTGAGAGCAGCTTTAAGCAGATACGTTTGTTTACATTCGTTTTTGCGGTGTTGTGTTTTGGAGTGGTAGGTGTAGTTGTCTTTAAATCCTACCAGTTTGCCGAAGAGCAGCGCCAGAAGATCTATGTGCTGGATAACGGCAAATCATTGATGGTAGCCCTTTCACAGGATATGTCGATCAATAGACCTGTAGAAGCAAGAGAGCATGTGAGACGATTTCACGAATTATTCTTCACCATTGCTCCAGATAAGAATGCTATTGAAAGTAATGTCAAAAGGGCTTTCAATTTGGCTGATCAATCCGCATTCAATTACTATAAAGACCTTCAGGAAAAAGATTACTATAACAGAATCATTTCAGGTAATATCCAGCAGAGAGTTGAGGTAGACAGTGTCGTTGCCAACTTTGATAGTTACCCTTATGACGTAAAAACTTATGCAAGACAATTCATTATCAGATCCAGTAATCTTACCATCAGGAATTTAATTACCAACTGTTCATTGGTTAATTCTGTACGGTCTGACAGCAATCCTCAGGGATTTATCATTGAAAAATTCAACGTGCTTGAAAATAGAGATGTCGAAACTGTTGAACGCTAATAAGACCGATATGAAAAAACTAAGAGATACACTCGAAAATTATGTTGTAAAGATCGATAAACACTGGAAATCTCTTCCGGTAGAGCGTCAAAAATTCCTGACCAAGGTTTTCTTTGGTGGTTATGTTTTGATAACCGTCATCGTCATTGTCAATATCTGTATTTCTACAGGTCAAAGAAGTAATACCATTTCTATCAATCATATTGACGGCATTTCTAAGAAACCTATCGAAAAAGGATCGAAGCATAATGAAATAGTAAACTCATCCACTAAAAAATAGAATATGAAAGATTCAGAGAAAATTAGAGTGACAGAAAATGATCTCTCCCAAAATTCTAACGGAGTGAATGATCATCCCAAGGCTCAATGGGAAAGATTAAAGAAACCTTTCATCTACTTTTTGATGGCTGCTGTATGTGCATCTTGCTTTTATCTCATCTTTAAGCCCAAAACCGATCATACCATTATTGAAGAGGCTGGCTTTAATGCAGCTATTCCACAGGCAAAAGACGCTCAATTACAGTCTGATAAGCAAAAGGCTTATGAGCAGCAGTTATTAGAGCAAAAGAATGAAGAAAAGAGAAATTCAATAACAACTTTATCAGATTACTGGAATGACCAGAACGGTGTAAACGATAATAGCAACCCACCTTCTTCAGCATCCACTAAAAGTGTATTTCAGCAGTCCGATCAGAATGCTCTGAACAGTTATCGAAATGCACAGCAGACCTTAAGCTCATTCTATAATCGGGATAATCAGGAGGTCAATAACCTAAGGAAAGAAATTTCAAGGCTAAAGAATGAGTCAATGCAAAATCATGCTGTTCCTGTGGGTCTGGGAATCAACGACCAGTTAGAGCTCATGGAAAAATCGTATCAAATGGCTGCTAAGTATCTTCCAACGACGCCAAAGCAGGAAAAACCAGCAGAAAAAGAAGAGGTCGAAAAGCCAATGGAAAAGAAGGTTAAACTGACTTCAGCAATACCGGTACGTTCCAATGTTGTTTCCTCATTATACAGAGACCGGTCGGATAGTGCTTTTATCGCAGGTTTAAATCAGAATAGATTTTATGACAGTCAAAATGATTCAGAAAACTCAGTTCAAACAAAAAACGCAATAAGAGGTGTGGTCTATGAAACTAAGACTTTGGTCAATGAAAGTACATTATCTATAAGGCTTTCAGAAGCGATGAAAGTCGGACGAGCTGAAATTCCAATTGGAAGTTTACTGATTGCAGTAAGCAAATTTCAGGGTGGGAGGCTTCAGTTAAAAATATCTTCCATTCAATCTCAAGGTAATATCTATCCTGTAGAAATCAATGTTTATGACACTGACGGTCAGGTGGGATTGTATGTTCCTTATTCAGCGGAGCAGAATGCGGTAAGCGATATTGTAGCTAATATGAGCCAGACTTCAGGCACTAATATTATGATGACCCAATCTGCAGGGCAGCAGATTGCAGCTGATCTGAGCAGGGGAGTAGTACAGGGAATGTCGGGTTATTTTCAGAAGAGAGTCAGACAATTGAAAGTAACTGTAAAAGCTGGCCATCAGGTCTTCCTCTTACCCAAAAATAACTAATCAAAAAAAATAAAAATGAATACACAAAAGAGTCATTATATTCTCATTATGCTATTACTTCTATTAGTAAGCAAGGCATTTGGGCAGGATTCTGTGACAACTTATATTTCCTTGGAACAGGCAAAATTAGAGCCTTTCCGGATTAACGTCACCTACAATAAAACAAGTCATCTGATATTCCCCTCATCAATACGATATGTTGACCTGGGAAGTGATCTCTTGGTTGCTAATAAGGCAGAGCCTATAGGAAACGTTCTTCGGGTTAAGTCAGCTGTCAGGGATTTTGAAGAGGAAACTAATTTTTCGGTCATTACTGAAGATGGAAAATTTTACAGTTTTGATGCATCCTACAGTTCTTATCCGGAAATACTCAGCTATGATTTAGTAAAACTTCAGAGAGGTATGGAGAGACAGGATGCTGATGTATTATTTGAAGATCTTAAAGGAAGCTCAACATCTTTCACTTGGCTCATTATGGAAAATCTTTACAGGAAAAGCAACAGAACTATTAAACATATTGTTTCAAAAAGCTATGGAATTGAGTTTTCAGTCAGAGCACTGCACGTTAATGACAGCAAGTTTTATTTCACATTGCAGGTTAAGAATCAAAGTAATGTGGGGTATGCTATTGAATGGGTCAATTTTAAAATTGTCGATAAAAAGAACTTAAAGCGAACGGTCGTTCAGGATAAGATTTTAGAGCAGGTTCGTACCTATTTCCCGGAAAGGATAATAGCTGATCATTCAGACAGTAAAGGGATTTATATGCTTGATCAGTTTACACTCATAAAAGATCAGGTTTTGGAGATTGAAATTCTGGAAAAGAATGGGGGAAGGCATCTGAAAGTACAGCTTGAAAATGAAGATCTTGTTCATGCAAGATTGATAAACAGTTTAACCATTAAAACGGAGTAAGATGCACAAAATATTTTTAACAGTCATCTTCATGATGATAATGGGTAGCAAAATATTTGCTCAACAGATGATTCCTAAGCAAATTGGTGTTGAATTTACCTATTCGGTATTTCCAAAATCTCCAGAAAAGCAAAATTATGTGTTTAGTACGGGGCTTGTTTCTTACTCGAAGAATGGTAATTACTTCTTTGGACTAACAGAATTTAGCAGAAAATATTATAAATACACTAGCTGCGATATTCCGATAGATACATTCCTGCTGAGTGGTGGTTACAGTTTTTATCTATGGGGAGACTTCATGCGAAATGTCAATCTTAATCTGGGAATTGGAGGTCTTGTTGGTTATGAACAGGTTAATAGAGGCAATGAATTGCTATATGACGGTTCAATGTTAACAGCAACGGATAATTTTATTTACGGATCAAATGGTAAGCTATCTGTTGAAAGCTATCTGACCGAGCATTTAGTTTTTCTGGTCAACGGGCAACTTCGCTTTTTGAAAAATAGGCAAATGGCTAATTTTCACTCTCTGCTGGGGGTTGGAATAAGATATAATTTCTAAAAATAATGAAAAATGAAAAATATAATTAATACAGCTAAAATACAATTAAAGTGTTTCTTGCTACTATTTGTGATTGGACTATTTGTACAATCATGTGAGAAAGATGATTTGGAAATTCAGCAGAACTATCCTTTTAAGGTGTCGGTTATGCCGGTTCCCAAGGATATAGCTAAAGACGAGTATGTAGAGATTCGTATCAAAATTCTTCCTGAAGGTAATTTTGCTGACACCAAATATTATCTTCGATATTTTCAGTTTGAGGGAACAGGAAAGCTACAGTATTATAACACTCAACCCTATTTTCCCAATGATATTTATCCTCTGTATGAGAAAGAGTTCAGATTGTATTATACTTCAACCTCTGAAGTTTCACAATCATTTACGGTATGGCTATCAGACAGTTTTGGAAATGAGAATAAAATTGAATTTCAATTCAACAACAAAAAGTTAGACGGATAAATACAATTTCTTTAGCTTCCAAATATATATTTCCACTCTAAATAAAACCATCTAATTTGAGAAGTATATCTTTAGTATTTGCGGAAAGATGGTTGGCCCCCTAAAGGGCAATCATCTTTCCGCGACGCCATAAGAATCCAGACCGGGAATCGGCTCTGGATTCTTATTTTTCAGAAATTTAAGTTTCTTATAAAATACCTTCATCGGAGAAAGAGAAGGAGTCTATTGAAGTTATTATACAATGATCAAGCAGTTTAATATTTAATAATTGTCCAGCCTGCTTTATTTTTTGTGTGATGCCTATGTCTTCGCGAGAAGGTTTAAGGTTTCCGGAAGGATGGTTATGGGCTATAATAAATGATACGGCATTACATAATAGAGCTCCCTGCATGATGATTCTGATGTCAACAAGAGAAGAGGTAATTCCAGATTCTGATATTTTTTGTATTCCTAAGACCTTGTTAGCCCGATTCATATACATTGAGTAAAATGACTCTCTGTAGTCGATCTGATCTGCATCAAAATGTTCCCTGAAAATATCTGTAGCATCCTGGGAGTTCAGTATTTTTTTTTCAGCATTTCCTTTTCTTGTGTAGATCAATTTGATCTCATTTACTATATTATATTTCATTGTTATTGCTCTGAGTACGGCAGAGCCTTTTGTTTCCCGTACTTAAGTTAAAAAAGCATTTATTTAAAACACTATTTAAAACACTATTTAAAACATCTTTGAAATGTTATGTATCTTTTCTGGATCAAAAGCCTTTTCAATCTCTTCTCCGTTCTATTTCTTAAAAGCCTTTCAGGCTTCGCTGAATATTTTTCAAAAGAAAAACCGGAAAAAAGAAAGCAGATATGAAGTGTTGACAATGAAAAAAAACAAAAGGAAACGGAATAATTGGAGGGTACCTTTAGGGAGGAAACCGTTTATGCCGTAGTCTTTTGGTTGGATTAGCAAGACGGCTGGCAACAATACCTTAGCTGCCTTTTTACCGGGTTATAATGGAAAATGTTTCGTGTAATAGCAGTCAATAACCTGTTTTTGTATATGAAATGAATGTTTAAATTAACAATGTTGATTTTATTTGTATTTTAGTTGAATCTAAGAATGATGAATTTCTTTGCATCAATTTTCTCTTGTTGCACCTAAAAAATAAATTTAAACGTAATCACATCTTTTATAAATAAAAATTTTTTCCGCCTGATGGTTGACGTTAAGTGTTTCGTTTGATTTTACATGTTTCAAGCGTTAGACGTTTATATTTAAAAGCCAAATACATCGCATAAGTGTCTGGGTTTAATTTCAGAACAGTTGTCCAATACTTTTATTAAAAAAGTATTGGTATGGAGAAGAAAGTTGAAATTAGTAACATTACCATAGAGGAGATTATCAAGATTTTTAAAGAAGAGGAGGGAATTGAATTGAGCATTGAGGAGGCGAAAGATATTTTAAGCTTTCTGACGATGCTCTTAAAAATTACCATTAAGAGTTTTTTAGAACAATAATATTTTCTAAGATTTATATATGAAAAAAGCCGATTTATATATCCGCGTGTCAACTGATGAGCAAGCAGATAAGGGATACTCGCAAAGGGATCAGGAGGAGAGATTGAAACGGTACTGTGAAAACAATAACATTAAAGTAGGGCAAATCATTTATGAAGATTACTCAGCTAAGACTTTTATCAGGCCAGAGTGGATTAAATTACTGGATACACTAAAGAAAAAAAGCTCGAAAACGAATCTATTACTTTTTACAAAATGGGATCGCTTCAGCAGAAACGCTGGCGATGCGTATCAAATGATTAACATACTTAGGGAAATTAACGTTGAACCGCAGGCCATTGAGCAACCTTTAGATCTTTCAATTCCTGAAAATAAAATGATGCTGGCTATATATCTTGCTGCACCGGAAGTTGAAAACGACAGGCGCGCTCTGAATACTTATTATGGAATGCGCCGTGCTAAAAAAGAAGGCAGATTAATGGGAAGGGCACCTTATGGCTACGCTAACAGAATAACGGAGAACGGGAAAAAGTATGTAATCCCGAAGGAACCGGAAGCTTCCAATATGAAATGGGCATTTAATGAAATGTCCAAAGGCGTTTATTCAGCGAGCCAAATCATGGATATGATGAACAGAAAAGAAGGAAAGTCAGTTAAGATAAGTGCCTTTCTTGCAAGTTTACGCAATACCGCATATTGCGGGAAAATTTACGTGGAGCAATTCAATGAAGAGGAGGCTCATTTTGTTAAAAGTATTCATGAACCCTTGATCAGTGAAGAACTATTCGAAAAAGTTCAATGTATAATGGATGGAAATGTGAATCCAGCCAGACCTAATGTAAAAGTACTGTCTGACGATAATTTGCCATTAAGAGGTTTCCTTGTGTGTCCGGAATGTGGTCATTTGATTACAGGCAGTGCCTCTACGGGACGTTCCGGAAATAAATATTATTACTATCATTGCCAGTCCCCGTGTTCATACCGTTACAAATCTGAGATTATTAATTCTAAATTTTTAGAAATATTGCAGTCATTGGAAATGCGCGCATCTATAAAAAATTATTTGAAAAAAGTGTTGAGACAAAATTTTGAAAAATTAATCAATAATCCCCAAAGAGAAAGGAAAGCAATTCTATTAGAAATAGATCGTTTAAACAGTAAATTGAAACAGGCAAGAAATAAACTGATGGAGGAAGTAATTGATGATGAAGATTATCTTGAAATTAAGACCGACTGTAAAGGACAAATTGAAAAGCTCGAAGCTAAATTAACTAAAGGAAAGGATAATAAGAAAATAGATTTTCAAAAATTACTAGACCAAGCATTATCGAACCTAGTAGACCTTGCGAAAGTCTATACTGATGGGGATATCGAGGTAAAACGTAAAATAATTGGTTCGATATTTCCTGAAAAATTGCAATTTTCAGAAAATCATTATCGAACCACCCGACCCAATGTTTTGCTCTCTTATATATACCAGATAAATAATAAGTTAGACATGAAAAAAAACCGGAAAGAAAGTGAATTATCACCTCTTTCCGGTCTTGTACCCAGGACCGGGATCGAACCGGTACTCCTAAGAACTGGTGTTTGAGACCAGCGCGTCTACCAATTCCGCCACCTGGGCTTGCTTTAAATTGGTGTGCAAATATAGAAACTTTTCTTACAATCTGAAAACTTTTTATCAACTTTTCTTTAAAAATTTAATTCGAGGCCATCGTAAGCCAGGTGCATTCCGGGCGGAAGTAATTTATCTTCAACATCATGCAATCCTAAATGATGACTGATATGGGTAAGGAATAATTGTTTGGGTTGAAGCTCTTCAAACAGTTTTATCGTGTCCGGAACTATAAAATGGGCAGGGTGGGGATCAAATTTTCTGATCGCATTTAAGATTAAAATATCAAGATCTTTCAGCTTTTCCTTTTCTACATCGGAAATAAAGCTTGCATCTGTGATATAGGCAAGCTTCTTGAATTTATATCCAAAAATAGCAATCTGATGATGCATGACTTCAATGGGAGTAATCAACGTATCAAGAATGGTAAAAGGCTGGTTTTTTATTTCGTGCAGATCAAAGGCCGGAGCTCCCGGATATCTTACATCCGCAAAGGCATAAGGAAAACGGTTTTTAATTTCGTTTCCCACTCTTTCATTGCAGTATATGGGCATATTCTGGCCGCTTTTGAAGATAAGGGGTCGCATATCATCAAGGCCGATGATATGGTCATTATGTTCGTGCGTAATTAAAGCGATATCTACCGTCGTTTCGTGGTTCAACAGCATCTGCTGCCTGAAATCCGGGCCGCAGTCGATGAGTATTTTTCGGTTTTCTTCTGTAGTGATCATTACGGAAGATCGTAAGCGGCTGTCTTTGGGATTATCCGAAGTGCAGACCTCACATGTGCAGCCAATAACGGGTACACCCTGGGAAGTACCTGTTCCTAAAAATTTCAACTTCATTTTGTTTTGAGGTTGGTATTAATTTTGGTAAATTTACAAAAAATTTAATGTCCTAATGTATCAGAAACTAACTCCTAAACAAAAAGCATTAACAATTAATCTAGATCCTACTATTTATGGTACTTTCGCGGAAATTGGAGCAGGGCAGGAGACTGTTCGGCATTTTTTTAGAGCAGGAGGCGCTTCGGGTACAATCGCTAAGGCGATGTCTGCTTATGACAAAGATTTTAGTGATGCGATCTATGGAAAAGAAGCTAAAAACAGGTATGTAACTCAGAACAGACTTCGTAAAATGCTTCGCTATGAAGTTGCCTTGATCGAAGAAAGAATTTCAAGAGAAAACAGCCCGAACAGAAAATTCTTTTCCTATGCCAATACGGTAACAACCATCAATTTTGATAAAACGCTTAAAGGCCACGGTTGGGTAGGAATCCGTTTTCAGGTAAAAGAAAACGAAGGTTATAACGAAATCGTTATCCACGTAAAGTTTAAAGAGAATGATGCTACATTACAGCAGGAGACTCTTGGAAATTTAGGGGTAAATCTGATCTTTGGAGCTTTTACATATTATGATAATCCACGAACCTTAATCGAGTCATTATATGATGACATAGCGACTGACAATCTGGAAATTGATATGATAGATTTCAGCGGGCCGGCGTTTGATTATGTGGATAACAGGCTGATGTCTTTACAGCTGGTGAAAAACAATATGACGGATGCCGTTATTTTTAATAGCCAGGGTAATAACATGCTTCCTGCAGATATTTTATACAAGAAGAATATCTTTGCGGTAAGAGGAAGTTTCAGGCCGGTGACCAAAGTGAATATTGATATGCTGCAAAACGGTATTGATCTATTTATGAAGGATGCTGCCTGTACGGAAGAACAAACGGAAATCCTGATTGAAATTACCATTTCCAACCTTCGTGCTGATGGTGATATCGATGAAAGAGACTTTATGGACAGGGTGGATATCCTCGGTAAATTAGGATATACCGTAATTGTATCGAACTTCTCCGAATATTACCGATTGATCGATTATTTTGCCTCATATACAAGCGGAAATATAGGAGTTGCGATGGGGGTAAATAACCTGTTGATGGTTTTTGACGAGAAATACTATAAGAATCTCTCAGGAGGAATCCTGGAAGCTTTTGGTAAATTTTTCCGTAACGGAATGAGGGTTTACCTATATCCGTATAAGGATCCTGAAACTCATGAGTTGTTAGATTCATCAACGCTAAAAGTAGAGGAAAACTTAAAAGAGCTCTATAAATATTTCAAACTCAATAACCGTATCGTAGATATTGAAAACTATAATCCGGAATTCCTGGAAATATACTCCAGAGAAATATTGAGAAAAATCGCCTGCAATATCAAAGGCTGGGAAACTCAGGTTCCGGAAGGAGTTGCAGAAATGATCAAAGATCGTGGAATGTTCGGTTATAAAGAAGAGCTTTCCTTCAAACAATTTTCTTAAAACAATAATATAATGTCAGAATTAAAGAAAAGACTTTCTTCTATTCTTGAAAGTCCAAAACATAATACAGAAGAAAAACTCCAGAAAGTTTGCCATCTGTTGGATCAGGAGATCTCCTATTTCAACTGGACAGGTTTCTATTTTAAAAATGGAGATAAAGAAGAATTGATATTGGGTCCTTATGTAGGAGCAGAGACAGATCACACCATCATCCCTTATGGGAAAGGAATTTGCGGACAGGTTGCTGTTTCCAATGAAACGTTTGTGGTTCCTGACGTTCATCAGGAATCTAATTATTTAAGCTGTTCGATAGATACAAAGGCAGAAATTGTGGTTCCTATCTTTAAAAATGGTGAAAATGTAGGGCAGATCGATATCGATTCCCACACAATAGATCCGTTTACCAGTGAAGACCGTGAATTGCTGGAATGGCTTTGTAATGAAGTTTCAAAGATCCTTTAATCGAATCAATATCTATAAAAATATAACTCCGGAATTCAAGCCGGAGTTTTTTATTTTATGTCTGAAATCATGGTTTAGGATAACTGTACTCTATGGCATTTTATAAATCAATTTCAGCCACCAGTTCCTTAAAGTAATTTCCACATTTTGCAATATGGGTCCCATACCAGGAAAATGCTTCTCCATCTACGATGATTATTTTTTTATCAGGGTAATATTCCTTTAATTCTGCAATATGTTTTTCTTTAAAAGGGAAAGGTTCTGATGAAAGCATGATCAGGTCTGTATCCGCCAGGTCCTGAATGGTTACTTCCGGATAGCGGGTTTTATCTTTAAAACTGTTTTCAATACCTATTTCCGTCAAGATCCTGTGAATAAAAGTATCCGCACCCACTGTCATATAAGGGTTTTTCCAGATGAGATAGGCAGCCTTGATCTTAGAGCTGATTTTAGTCTGATTTAAAACCTCGTAGATCTTTAGATTATAGGCTTTAGCCCTTTCTTCTTTTTGAAAGATATTGCCCAGAGTTTTCAGTAGATAATAATTGTCTTCAATAGTTTCAACGTTGGTTACAACCACTTTGAAATCTTCCATCAAAGCCTCTACCTGTTCTTTGATGTTTTCTTCTTTATTGGCAAGGATAAGGTCTGGTTGCAGGGCTTTAATCTTTTCGATATTCAGATTTTTTGTTCCACCGATAACGGGAACGTCTTTAATTTTGTTTTTGGGATGAATACAGAATTTTGTTCTTCCGATAATCTCATTTTCAGTTAAACCCAAATCAAATAAAGCCTCCGTAATAGAGGGTACCAGAGAAATAACTTTCATTTTTAGACTTTGCCTAAAATTACAAAAGTTTACCGGTTAAGAAAAGTCCGGCTACGGAAAAGTAAATAATTAATCCTGTAACATCCACTAAGGTAGCTACAAAAGGAGCAGATGATGTTGCAGGGTCGAGTTTTAATTTCTTTAGAATAAAAGGAACCATCGAACCGGAAAGTGTTCCCCAAAGCACAATCAATACCAGGGAAACGGCCACGCTTAAACCTACATATACCCAGTGAGCACCATAGCTGAAGAACCCGGCTTCATGCCAGATCATGATCCTTAAAAATCCGATAAGGCCAAGTATTCCTCCGAGGAACAACCCGGTAAAGATTTCTTTCCTCATTACATACCACCAGTCTTTTAATCCGATTTCCTGAAGTGCCATCGCCCGGATGATAAGCGTTGCAGCCTGTGAGCCGGAGTTTCCACCACTGGAGATAATTAATGGGACAAATAATGCCAGTACAACGGCCTTTTGAATTTCATCCTCGAAATATCCCATTGCCGAGGCTGTAAGCATTTCGGAAAAGAATAATATGATCAGCCACATTCCTCTTTTTTTAACCATTTCGATGAGAGAAGTCTGGGTGTATGGTAAATCAAGGGCTTCAAGACCCCCGAATTTCTGGATATCTTCGGTGTTCTGCTGTTCGATCTGGTCAAGGATGTCATCGATGGTTACAATCCCTACAAGGACTCCTGATTCCGTGATAATGGGAAGTGCGGTGCGGTCATATTTTTCGAAATAGGTAACTGCATCCTCTTTTGAGGTCATTGTGGTAATGGCAACAAAATGGTTATCCGTTAGTTCCGAAACAAGAGTATCTTCTTCTGCCAGTAATAGACTACCAAGCGCTAAATCGTCAATGAGGCGGTTTCTTTCATCTACTACATACAGATGGTTCATTGTTTCCACCCTTTTTCCTACTTTCTTGATCTGCTGTAAACATTTTTTCACTGTCCATTCCTTACGGATCTGGATGTAATACGGAGTCATCAGACGGGCAATGGAGTCGGAATGATATCCTAAAAGCTTTAATGCAATCCTCCTTTCCTGTGGGTTAAGATGATTGATTGAATACTTAATAAGCTCATCAGGAAAATCTTCAAACAGGGCAGTCCTGTCATCCGGAGTCATCGCATTCAGGATCTCTGAAACTTCATCACTACCGATACTTCTGATCGTTTCCTCCTGGAAATCAGGATCAAGATGGGAGAAAACCTCTGCTTTGTATTCTTTAGGAACCTTTAAAAACGCCAGGAGCCTCTCATCAGCAGGAAGGTTGCTAAGAGTTTCGGCAATATCGGCAGGATTTAAGATAAGTTCGTCAGTATAATTCAAAGCGTGAGATTTTAGGATATGCAAAAATAATTCAATTTTTTAAAATTGACCAATGATGTGACAAAATTAAGGATTTATTAAAGTTTTACACCTGTATTGAATGGCTATGACATTTTATCAATAAAAAAACATCCGCTTATTGCGGATGTCCGGTGAAATTTTAAATTTCATACTCTGTATTTTATTCTATAGGTTCACAGTTCGGTATATCGGAAGCAATACACATTCCGCCGGAGCAGCACTCCCCGAAGCCACACTGTGACGAGTTCTTACATTTGGTTATCGGACCAGCGCCTTTTATTTCCTTTTGTTGATTTCGGTTTAGTTTTGTGAGATTTTTCATAGCAGTTTTAATTTTAGTTTTGTTTCAGTTAAGCCTCAATGCATGCAGTTGGTACGCATATGTTATTGCAGCACCATGCTCCAAAACATTGGGAATGGTCTGTACATCTTTTAAGAGCTCCTCCGTTAATTGCTTTTTGTTCCTGTCTGTTGAGTTTTTTAAGATTTTTCATAGTAAATAGTGTTTAAATTATATATTCTGTGGTTAATGATATTAAAATTCTAAGCATGCATCGATAACACATGTGCCATTGCAACACCATCCTCCAAAGCATTGCGAATGATCGCTGCATCTTATAAGGCCTCCACCTTTAATTGCCTTTTGTTCCTGTCGGTCTAATTTTTTTAAATTTTTCATAGTATGTAGGTTTTAATGAATGACTAATTTAATAAAAAATCATTTATTATTCACATTATTGTAGAGTTATTTGTCTGTTGAATATTTTTTTTATCTATTGAGGCAGAGTTTGTTAAGGATAAAAAAAACACCTGCGAATATCGCAGGTGTAATAATGAATTTAAAAAATGAAGAGATTTATTTTCTATAATTAAAATTTTATAAGATTAACAAGATGAAATGCTCGATAGATGAATAAGGCAATGTATTAAAACATATTTGCCCTCTTTATGTAGATTTATTGAAGTATTTCATGGTGTGTTAATTTTTAGTTTATGACTAAATTAACAAAAATATTTGAATTATTCACAAATAATTTTAAAAATTTTTATCAAAATTTATTAAAATTGTGATATGTAATGAATTATGAAAAAAATAGAATTGTTAGAATCCTGCTTCTGAGGAAGGTTTTATTTTTCTTAGTTTCTTAAGAATCGCTTTTATAGCTCCATTTGTTCCGATTTTTATAGAATTCTCTGCAGAACCCAGAAGACGCATATTTTTCCTATAGGTATCATAGTCGGATTCCGTAATAAGGTTGCCGGTTGCATCAAAAAGTTTCATACTCACAACAACCTGGTTGGAGAACACATACTTTCCAATTCCCACTTTAAAGTATTTAACTTTCGGAACAACGGCAAAATCAGCATCATTGTTGATGCAGTAATCAGCAATCGTCTGTGCATCCACGCTGTCAAAGGGAATCTGGATTTCGGTACGCAGCATTTTATTCTTTTTATAGCCGCTTAAATTATCTGAAACAGCACTGAAAAATGCATGATTGGTAGGTTCTTTTATTTCATCAATATCAGGCTCTACCTCGGGATTGAAGTATAAAACCTTTTTTATCCTGTCCTCAGAAGAAGCACCCTTTTGTGCTTTCACTGAAATACTGATCAATAAAAAAATGGAAACCGTAGTAAAAAGTAAAGTTTTTCTCATTTGTCTTCGTTTGCAAAATTACTCTCTTTTAATGGGATGGCATACATTTTATTAAGAAATTTTTAACATTTTTTTCTATCAATTTTGATATATGAAATCAATAATGTTTTGCCGGATTAAAAATTAGTCGTACTTTTGCACCCGTTACATAATAATCATTAAACAATATTGGAATGTACTTAACAACAGAAAAAAAGCAGGAAATTTTCTCAAAACACGGGAAATCTGCACAGGACACAGGAAGTGCTGAAGGGCAAGTAGCTCTTTTCACTTACAGAATCAATCACTTATCTCAACACTTAAAGGCGAACCGTCACGATTTTGCAACGGAAAGATCTTTGGTGAAATTAGTAGGTAAAAGAAAAAGTTTACTAGATTACCTTAAAAATAAAGATATCGAAAGATACAGAGCAATTATTGCTGAACTAGGTTTAAGAAAATAGTCTACAAGATTTTCAAGAAATAAAAAGCAACTTCTCACGAGGTTGCTTTTTTATTTTAACAATAAATTTAAATTTAGTTAATAATATTATTAATTTATACCAAATGAATACTTAGATTTGCCAATCTTAAACTAAACTGATGTTTTTAAGGCATTTCTACCTGATTGTATCCGGCCTTATTTCTGCTTACTGCTATTCGCAGGAAAATGAAATACCAAGACCATCTTCATTCGTTCTGTCTGGCGGATTTGAATATGGTAATATTCTACGGACTAACGAACCGTTAAAAGGATACAAGAATACTAATTATACCGGTTATTCTGTTCAAATTCTCAAACAAACCGCAGGTAATAAACATTGGGAAAAACAGTATAATTATCCCCAATATGGTATTGGATTCTTTGCTTTCGATTTTCTTGATAATAAAGAGATGGGATCACCATTTGGAATATATGGTGTCTACAACGCGAAACTAGGACAATGGGGAAAACTGAAGTGGTATCACCATGTAGATTTTGGAATTGCTTTTAATTCAAATCCATTCGATGAGGATCATGGATATTACAACACGTCTTTAGGATCCGGAACAAATATGTTCATCAGTTTGGGTACGGGAATGTATTATGAACTCGGTCGTCATTTTGACATCGGACTGAATCTGAAATTCAATCATCTTTCGAACGGGTCATTAAAGTTTCCGAACAAAGGATTGAATACTTTTGCTCCACAGATCAGCCTTGTCTATTATCCCGAAAGAGCAGTTCCGCGAACCAATGATTCAATTTCATTTAACACAAAGAAATATAACACCCTTGAAGTTTCGGCTTTCGGAGGGCGGAAAAATATTTTTTACAGGGGCGGGCAACGCGAGGAATTGAAAAAACTTTATGAAGGTTTTAATTATTCCGTTTATGGGGTAGAAGCTTTTTATATGCGTCAATATTCTTCTAAGTCGGCGTATGGACTTGGAATGGGCATTACTCATGACGAACAGTACAACCACACCATGTATGTGGCTGATAGTACACTTTACCAGCAAAAACGTTTTTCACATGATCAGTTATTGTTTAGTGTAATTCCTTCTTACAGGTTGATCATCGGTAAATTGAATGTGAATGTAGGAGCGGGTTATTATCTGTTTAAGAAAGAACGTAAATACGACAGCCCTGCTTTTTTTCAAAAAATAGGATTACAGTACCAGATCACAGATCGCCTCTTTGCTTCTTTTGGGATCAATGCGTATGACCTGCACATTGCAGACTATCTTGAATGGAGGATCGGATATACTTTTTCCAGAAGGGAAAGAAGATAGGGATCTGTATATATGCTCACAAAAAAAGCTTCATTTAAAATATTCCTTTACTGTGAAATGGATCATTTTAAATGAAGCCGTATTATTTTATTCTGTATTTTAATTAATGCCCTGACTTTGCTTCCGTGCTTTTCACATGTCCCAGATACCGGGTGCAGTAAGCTCCGAAAATAAGGATAACCAGATAACAGAATACAGGAATAATAAAGGAATGTTGTACTCCGAACTGATCAGCAAGGTATCCCTGGAAAATAGGAACAATGGCACCTCCCAGAATTGCCATAACTACTAAAGATGATCCCTGGCTTGTGTATTTTCCCAGCCCGGAAATAGCAAGCGTGTAAATATTGGAGAACATGATTGAATTGAAAATTCCTATACCTAAAATACTGTACATCGCCAGTTCACCATGATTGACCATTGCTGAGATGAGCAATGCGACATTTACAGCGGCAAAAATAGATAGTGTCCTTGCAGGAGCAGCTTTACCTACAAAGAATGCAACGAAATTAAGTACGATAAATACAAGGAAAAAGCTGATCTGCGAAAATGTAAGATTAACGATACTGAAAATCACCAGGAAAACCAAGCTTGCGGCACCTGCCATATAAATGGCTTTTCTTCCCTGACTGATAGACTGGTTCAATGAAATAGCACCAAGAAAACGGCCGATCATAGCTCCTCCCCAATACAGGGAAAGGTAATTCTTACTGATGATTTCATTAAAGCCCATTACCTGGGGCTGTTCCAGGAAGCTGATGATAAAGCTGCCCACAGCAACTTCTCCTCCTACATAGCAGAACATTGCAAAAACGCCAAATTTAAGATGGCTGAATTCCAATGCTCCCCAACCTTTTACGATTTCTTCTTCTGCCGTCTGGAAAGAAGGTAGTTTTACTCTTGAAATCAGTAAGGCAACCAGTAACAGGATAGCTGCAAAAATAAGATAAGGAATCCTGGTGGCTACGGCACTGAATGATCCGTCCGGAGCCGAGAAGAATTCGAAAATAAGATGTCCGCCCAGCACCGGGGCTATGGTGGTTCCGAATGCGTTGAATGCCTGGGTCATGTTCAAACGGCTTGAGGCAGATTCTTCGCTTCCCAATAAAGAAACATATGCATTGGCCGTGATCTGTAATACGGTAAACCCTAATCCTAAAATAAACAAAGCTCCAAGAAATAAAGGATAATAAGAAAAAGTAGCCGCAGGATAAAATAAAATACATCCGAAAGCTGCCAGGAAAATACCGAAGATGATTCCTTTTTTATAGCCTACTTTATTAATGGGGTCTCCTTTGGAGATAGAAATAAAGAAATAGATTAATGAGCCGATGAAATAGGCGCCGAAGAAGCAAAACTGAACGAGCATAGATTCAAAGAAAGTGAGGCTGAAAAGCTGTTTCAGATAAGGAATCAGGATATCATTCATACAGGTAATAAACCCCCACATAAAAAATAACAAGGTAATGGTGATCAAAGGAACAGTATAATTCCTGTTTTGCGACTTTACTTCTTTATTAGTCATAAACATTTATTTAAAAGAAAGAGATGATAATACGCTCCTTCAATGGGTTATAAAAAGATGAATTTTTTAATGTGTTTTTCCCGGAAGAAAATAGATTTAAAAAAACAGGGCAAATATAGGGGAACAACTTTTTTTTTTGCAACTTTTAAGAGGCTTTTTATGTTAATTTTATCGTTAAATACAATTATTATCTCTAATTGAGACAAAAACAAAGCTGAAATAAACTGATGTTGAAAAATAAAAGGCTGAAAAGTAGAGTTATAGGAGTAATAGATTCGTTGAGGAACATCCTTAAATTCTTTGTCGTTTTTTCTGATCAGGCAATTTTTTAGACGCTCAAATAAGTGATTGAAGGATAGTTGATTACTTCCCATGCCTCTTTTCTTTTTTATAGTGCCAGTTACCGGGAAAATAGTTTATCTTTGCAAACAAAATTTAGACGAATTTATATCAATCACACTCAATACGGAGTGTTTAAACAAAATTATTTATGAGTATACCTCAAGCGTTTACAGAAACGATTACTCTTGCAGACGGCAGAGAAATCACTATTGAAACAGGTAAATTAGCAAAACAGGCTGATGGTTCTGTAGTAGTAAAAATGGGTGGAACAATGCTTTTAGCAACTGTTGTAGCCAATAAAGAAGCTAATCCTGGTGTAGATTTCTTACCATTAACAGTAGATTACAGAGAAAAATTCTATGCAGGAGGAAAAATTCCTGGAAATTTTTTCCGTAGAGAAGCAAGACCTTCAGATCAGGAAATTTTAACCATGCGTTTGGTGGACAGAGTTCTTCGTCCGCTTTTCCCTGAAGATTTCCATGCGGAAGTTCAGGTAATGATTTCCCTGATTTCTTACGACGGACAATCTATTCCTGATGATTTGGCAGGTTTGGCGGCTTCTGCTGCGATTGCTATTACCGATATCCCTTTCAACGGACCGATGTCTGAAGTGAGAGTGGTAAGATTTGACGGAAAATTAGCGATCAATCCAAGATATGAAGATCTTAAAGATTCTGAGCTGGATATTATGGTTGGAGCTACCAAAGACTCGATCGTAATGGTAGAAGGAGAGATGAAAGAAATTTCTGAGCAGGAAATGCTGGAAGCGATCATCTTTGCACATGCTGAAATTAAAAAACAAATTGAAGCTCAGGAAAGACTTGCTGAAAAAGTAGGTAAAGCTTTCCCGAAAAGAGAATACAACCACGAAATTCATGACGAAGATATTCGTGAGAAAGTGTGGAAAGAAACATATGATAAAGTATACGAAGTTGCTAAGCAACCTTCAGGTAAAGAAGAGAGAGGAGAGAAATTCAAAGCTGTTCTTGAGGAGTTTTTAGCACAATATGTTGATAATCCTGAAGAACTGGAAAGAGTATCACCTTTCGCAAAAGTATATTATCATGATGTAGAAAAAGAGGCTATGCGTCAGATGATCCTTGAAGACAACATCCGTCTTGACGGTCGTGATCCTAAAACGATCCGTCCGATCTGGTCGGAAATTGATTATCTTCCTGGAGCGCACGGTTCTGCAATTTTCACAAGAGGAGAAACACAATCATTAACAGCTGTAACTTTAGGATCTGTAAAAGATGCGAATATGGTAGACAGCGTTATGGCGAATTATGACGAGAAATTCTTCCTTCATTATAACTTCCCTCCGTTCTCAACAGGTGAAGCCAGACCTTTAAGAGGAACTTCAAGAAGAGAAGTAGGACACGGAAATCTTGCTCAGAGAGCTTTACAGGCTGTAATTCCTGAAGAAAATCCATACACGATCAGAATTGTTTCTGATATCCTGGAATCTAACGGTTCTTCTTCTATGGCAACTGTTTGTGCAGGAACATTAGCATTAATGGATGCCGGAGTACAGATTACAAAACCGGTTTCCGGAATTGCGATGGGACTTATTACCGATACTAAATCCGGGAAATTCACGGTACTTTCCGATATCCTTGGGGATGAAGATCACCTGGGAGATATGGACTTTAAAGTAACGGGTACGGCAGAAGGAATCACGGCTTGTCAGATGGACATTAAAATCCAGGGGCTTTCTATGGATATCATGGAGCAGGCTTTAATGCAGGCTAAAGACGGAAGATTACATATCCTTAATAAAATTACGGAAACAATTGCTGAGCCTAGAGCTGATGTTAAGCCTCATGCACCGAAAATGGTGGTTATGGAGATTGCAAAAGACTTTATTGGTGCAGTGATCGGGCCTGGTGGAAAAATCATTCAACAATTACAAAAAGATACGGATACTGTTATTGCTATTGAAGAAATAGGCGAGATCGGACGTATTGAAATTGCAGGAACAGACAGAGAGAAAATCAATGCAGCTGTTGCGAAGATCAATGAAATTACTTTCGTACCGGTAGTAGGGGAAGTATACAAAGGAAAAGTAGTGAAAGTAATGGATTTCGGAGCTTTTGTAGCGATTGCAAAAGGTACGGAAGGTCTTCTTCACATTTCTGAGATCGAATGGTCACGTCTTGATAAAGTTCCTTACGCTGAAGGAGATGAAGTAGAAGTGAAGTTTATGGGTTACGATGACCGTAAGAAAATGAAATTATCCCGTAAAGTTTTATTACCAAGACCTCCAAAGCCGGAGCAAAAACCGAGACAGGAAAGACCTGAAGGTGGTAAACCTGCAGCGCAAGCGCCAAAGGAAAATGAAAAGCCTTCAACTGAAGCATAAGATATAGCTTTTAATAGCATAAAAAATCCCTCCACAAGAGGGATTTTTCTTTTGGGACAATCATGATTCATTATATAGTTTTAAATAACCGGTCAACTTCTTTTTGAGAAGATGCATCGGGGCATACTTTGTAAAACTCTTTAAGAAGATCTGTACTTGCAGGCTTTTTAGGGTATTGATTATGTAAAAGGAAATTCTTGAGTGCCTGATTTACCCTTTCCTCACCAAGCAGCTCACTTAGTTTCACCATCGCTACTGCACCTTTGGAATAGGCGATATGAGGTTCCTCTCCGGTTGCTTTGTAAATGGGCTTGTTTTCCGATAATCCTTTTTCGTTATCATAGATCTGCTGGTGCATTTCTATTCTGTCGAGCATTTTTTGTTTTCCATGCATCTTCTTATAAAGCATCATTTCAGTATACATGGCTAAGGTTTCCGTAAGCATTACAGAACCTTCCCTGTCATCGGGATCAATCTGGCTGTTGCCCCACCATAAATGGGAAAGTTCATGTCCTGCCAGTTCATTAATCACATCCTGTTTTTTATCTGCATGAATATTCGCATGAAAGATCATGTCTTCAGGCATAAAGATCGCTGATGGATAGGCTGTGGCTGCAAAACCTTTGGTATAAGAAGAAATTTCAGAGAAGTTGACTGATTGGAAGGGATATTTTCCAAAATTGCCTATACAATAATCTAAAGTCAGTTTCGCATTATTAATTAAATGAAAAACATTTTCACTATGATTTGCATGATAAAAGACATTGATCAAAACTCCCTTATACCTTACACTTTTACGATTATATTCAGCAGAGGAAACGGCAAAACGAAATGGAATGCCTTTGGCTGCATATTGAAAATATTTTCTTTTACCCTGTGTCCATTCTTTAATTAAATCTCCGGTTCCGACTGCTGTCTGATACTTTTCAGTTGAGACGGTCATCGTAAGATTAATAAAATCATTCAGGAATATTTCGGGAGCTTCCGGTTTCTTAAGGCCAGATGTTTTACCCAATTTATAATCCATTCTTTGTTTTTCATCCTGAAGTTCATAACTTTTTTGATAGCCAATGTTTGGATAATATCTGCTTATCCGCATAAATGAACCGTTTTTAATAACAGCATTGAATGAGTCGTGTCCGTTTACTGCATACCATTGATAGGAGAGTGTGAAATTTAAGGTTGCAGTCTCATTGGGCTGTAATGGCTGGTCTAAATGTATTGCTGCGATTTCTGTACTGATCTTTACAGACTCGGAAGAAGTAGTAAGAACAGCAAATTGGATTTTCAGATTCGGATGGAAATTAAATAGAATTTTATCAATAGCTTTGGTTGTGGTATTGGTAATAGTATATTTTCCTTCTATTATATAAGAAGATTCGGACGGGAAAAGCTTGATTTCTGTGCTGACATCTGTTATTATGGGCTGAGGGAGTTGTTCAAAGATCTTGAATTTTTTTTCGTACAGAGCAGCCTTAGCAATTGATTCTTCTTTATTCTGAGGAATGAATCCTTTCATAAAATGATATCCGCTAAAAATACAGGCTGTTAAAAGGATAGCGATACCCGACCATTGATTTTTATTCCATTTTTTTGTAGCAACAGATCTGTTAAGGATCCATAGAAACGCAACCAGACCTATTCCAAAGAAGAGTCTTTCAGCAAATGCTGTTGTATAGATTCCATAACCATTAAAGTCGCTGTAAACCCCTTTAAAATCTGAAAATATCCTCAGCAAAGGGTATGGAATAATCTTTTTCGAGGCGGGGCCTGCAAAAATAAAAACGGCAAGAACGGAAATTCCTAATGCTATAAACCTGTTTTTACTAAAGTCATTAATCAGCAATACAAAACCGGAAAATAACAGCAATGGTAACGTATTGAAAAGGATTGTGCCTGAATAGGCATTCCAGTCAATATGGAAATAATGGTAGCCAAGCTGGAAGGTCAGGCCTTCTATGATAAGGATGCCTGTAAAAAAGAAAATGAGAATACCAGCGGAGAGAAGATGTCCGGATAATTTATTTTTTGAAAAGTGGGTGCTTTTTTCGATCAGGATAAATCCTGATGACTGACTTCTCCAATACAGGTCGTTAATGAAATATGTCATGATCAACAATCCAAGTAGATGGAAATTTTCTGAAATGGTTGTTGCCATGAGACCTGAGCTTGCATACTTTTGTGGTAAACGGATTCCTTTTTCAATTTCAGCATACATTTCCATACCGACTGCAAACAATAGCAATATAGAAACCGCAATAATGCTAACACTTTTAAAAAGGTAAATCAGATCGATTTTGGCAAAGGAAAGAACAGATCTGAAAGAGGCCCTGAATCCAAAATCTGATTCGGCAGTAATATAATCCGACAACACAATATGAGGAGCGGAAAAAAGATCATTTTTCTTTCCTGATCCTTTATCTGAAGAGGTCGTAAAAGAAAATAAACGATAAGATAAAAATAAGAACAGTCCTGAAAATACAATAAAAATCAGCCTGTTCGTCAATAGATATCCTGAAAGAGGAGTGATAGAATGGTTCTTTTGGGCCACCGAAAATACCTTTGCCTCCAGGAAATAGGCAGATAATCCAAAGGGATCAGATAGTGCAGAGAGCTGCTGAGTCTCTATTGATTGAGGTAAGCTTCCCGCCATGAAAGGTGAATTGGAAAATAATAATACAACCATATACAGAACATATAACAGCAGGCCGCCGGTTACTACCAGGAGCTTTCTTTTGGTACTGTAGGCAATGAAAAATAAAAAACTACAGACTACGAGACAGTTGATGAATCCTAAAATCACTACCGGATATAGATAATACCAGAGATTGAAATAGGGCTGTATCTCACTTCCTGTCCTTGTATTTTGCCCGAGAATAAAGCCAATAATTAAAAACAGGAAGCTCAGGAAGGTTTGCAGGAAATAGTTCAGAAACTTTCCTTGCAGATATGTTCTTTTTGAAAGAGGTAAAGAAAACAGGATCATATCAAATTTCGAATCCCAATCCTTAAATAGCTGCTGACTTGCGTAGATAATCGCAAAAAATATAATAGAAAGACTCAACATACCCACCATAAACCCGATGGAATAAGGTGAATTGAGATAAATACCTTCTCCGACAGTCAGGTTGAACTGGCTTCCGCAAAATATACCCAGAACGACTAAAGTGAAGGCAATAAGATAACTGAGCCAGTGCTTTATGTTGCGTCTGGCTTCAAATAAAAGTAATGAGTTCATGATTATAATTTTTGAGTGAGGCTATGAAAGTATACATGTTCCAAAAGAGGAGGAACAGCATTGAAATCTTTTGGTTGATGGGCTGCGAAAGTCGTGATATACAGTTCCCTTTCGATCAGCTGTTGGCTGATGATCTCATGAGTTGCCTGATAATCCTCCCATTCATTTCTGTTGATCCGTTTTGACCAGATTTTATGTTCTAATTCTGAAATCAGGTCACCGGGTTTCCCTTTTCGGATAAGCTTTCCTTTATTGATAATAGCCATCTCAGAACATAAATTCCGGACATCTTCTACAAGATGAGTAGAAAGGATCACAATAACATCCTTGCTGATATCATTGAGTAAAGAATTAAAACGGTTGCGTTCTTCGGGATCCAGTCCTGCCGTAGGTTCGTCCACAATAATGATTTTAGGGTTTCCTAATAAAGCCTGGGCAACTCCAAAACGCTGTTTCATTCCGCCTGAAAAAGTATGGACTTCTTTGTTCCGGAAATCTGACAGGTTTACTTTTTCCAACAATCCGGAAATCTGTCTTTTTCGAAAGGTATTGTCTTTTATTCCCTTTAAGATAGCAATGTGATGCAATAAGTCGTAAGCTGAAACTTTAGGATAAACTCCAAAATCCTGTGGTAAGAACCCGAGGTTTTGTCTTATAAAATCAGGCTCCCTGGAAATATCAATACCATTGAAAATAATATTTCCCGAACTCGGTTTCTGGAGGCCAACGATGGTTTTCATTAAAGAGGACTTTCCGGCTCCGTTCGGACCTAGTAAACCGAACATGCCATTTCCTATTTCCAATGAAATGTCTTTAATTGCCTGGAAACCATTTTTATAGGTAAGGCTCAGGTGGTTAATGGATAATGTATTCATGATTTTGAATTTGGATAATACAATAGCTGGCAACGTTTCCGTTGCTTTTTTTATGATGTTGAAAAATAAGTTGTTGTATCTACTTGCTAATGAAAATGAGCTGACAGTTAAAGGGTGTGAGTTGATAGGTGAAAACTAAAGGCTAAGGTCATGGACAATTTCGCTTTCTTACCGATATCATGCATCTTTTATCTCGTTTCCACCACTATTCTCTATACTCTAAAATATCTCCCGGCTGGCATTCCAGAATTTTGCAGATAGCTTCGAGGGTATCAAAACGAACCCCTTTTGCCTTTCCCGTTTTCAGAATGGATAAATTGACAGGCGTGATTCCTAATTTTTCTGCCAATTCCTTACTCTGCATTTTTCGCTTGGCAAGCATGACATCTAAGTTGACTATAATTGGCATTTTATATAAATAGATCTTGTTCGTTTTGCAAATGTAGCCCTTGCCTGAAGATATTAGCAAGAAACAGGCAGAAAATTCCTAGCATGAAATGGATAAAAACCAATCCCCATATAATACTTTCGACCTCTGTAAAGAAACTTGCGATGATCACAAGCGGTAGTGGAAGGAAAATATTGTATAAGTAAAATCTCTTCAATTGTAAAATGTTGACCTCGGTAAATAATTGAGGCTGAAAGAACACTTTAAAAACTTTTGCTGAAAACCAGAAAAAAATACCATATGTCACTAAAACGGCCATGAAAGAGAATATAATGTAAGGATAATTGTTTTCAATGTTCAGAAATGGCTGTTCAGTAAAAGGATAATTGATATGTAAATATTGATCCTCTTTATAAGGAGTTACCGCAAAACCTGTAGTCATACAGAAAAAGGAATAAAGTGCTGTAATAAGATATCCTCCTGATAATACCAGGCAGATATAATATAAAATTTTTGCAATAATTTTAGTTTGATTCATAGCATGATCATTAATTGATAATGCAAATGTATAATTAATTATCGTAAAACAATAATTAATTAAAAAAATATTTAAAAATAAAAAAGTCCTGATATATCAGGACTTGGAGTAATGTAATGTTAATGGGCCATTTTTACGAATGATCTCGATTAACATGTATTGAACCCAAAGTAAATAAAAACAGCATATGTGCTAAACAACTATTTTCTGAGCAGTTACTTTGGGTATAATAATTAAATAATCGTAGCCCGCCAATAGTTTTTTTAGGGTGCCGGACTTTACGGAAGTCTTTTGTTTTTTTATTTCAGCATTGATCTTGGTGAGGTCAAAGAGGAGCCATTCATTTTCGTTATGAACCAGGCGATAGAAGGGTCTCAGAAAAAGAATGTATTCCGCATCATTATTTTCAGTAAAGAAAGATCCTGTTTTTCCATTTTTTTGAATAATGGCAATATGTAAGGACTTTTCGTGGTCTTTTTCGGCAAGATTAAATGCAACATTTCCTATATCAGGGCTATTTTGCAGTAGACTCTGATCTTTACCGGCATGACTGGCTCCAAACTTGAAAAGATTTCTTTTTCCTATTATTTTGTTCTGGTTTTCAAGAAGATTTTCCTTCATCGAAGCTATTTTCAGGAACTGAGATTCGTCTCCCTTTTGATTATTTTCCAAAGCATATATTGTATTGCTTTGTAGCAGCTTGTTTAAAGCCTTATGCTCATATTCAGACAAATCTAATTTTTGAATATCTGCAATACGGGTCCTGAAATCGTTGCAAAACAAATAGGGCTGGTTTTTGCTGTCATCAATAGTCCGATAACCCTGTCCTGACCTGAACGTGTTCCATCTCTCATTCGATTCTTTCAGTAAAGATTCATATTTTGCTTTTGCTATTTTATTGGATGTCCTTGCAATAAGCTCTCTGAAGATCACTGCATCAGAATTGTAATAAATCTGATCAAGGCCTATGACGTTTTTTTTATTTTGGAAAAAATAATCCAGAAGGTCATGGTCTTTGTTAAATGAGAAAAACGAAAATCTACCGTTAGAGCTGGAAACAATTGATTGGTATTCTTTATTTTTCTCGAAGTCTTTTTTAAGGATATCAATGGTAAGTTGATCTGCTTCCGTAATATAGTTGTCGAAGTTGATATTGTGAGTAAGATAAGAAGTAAAATCCAGGACCTCATTATTAAGATGGTCTTCACCGATCAGAACATATTTGTGTTTAGCAATCGTTTCAGTCAGGTTACGAATTCCTTCACCGGAAAAATGATTATTCTCGAAATTTATGATTTGATAATGTTGTGAAGCAATTTTAGTAACTAATGAATCTTGAGCCTGAATGGTACAGCCTAACAAGAAAACCGTTAAAAAATAGATTACTTTCATTATTTTTTTCACAAATTTAAATTTCTGTTTTACTCAAAAATTGTAAAAATGTAAAGGACCCGAAATGAATAGATAATCTCTTTAAATAAAGTTGCCTTAGAAAAAGGCAACCTTATTTTCTTTTTGGGTGGTTTATGAGTCTATACAACTCCCGGATCTTTATTTTGAATGATATAGATTTTTCCTGATTTCGATGAGGTTCTGAGTTGTCTTATCCAGATCCGGTGTGTCTGGTAGGTTGGAAATCGAATAATAATGCTCTATAGAAAGAACCAGGTTTTCAGCTTTTTCCATTACGTGATCATAAGATCTTTTTCCTGCTTTTATATCAAGTAACTCATCACGGTTCTCTACGCGGATCTGCATCGAACCTGTTTTTAGAATATGTTCGCAGGATTGCAGTAATCGGATGGTATGCATCATGTTTTTGCTGTCGTAGTTCTGCCCGTGATTCTGGTTGACATTGTAACGGTCCTCATTGCGCTCAGCTACCCATTTCCAATATTCCCTATAGTCTTTGCAGTAAACAGAGTAGGCATCCAGATTGCAGAACAGATAAGCAGTTGGTTTTTCATCCTTAGGAACAGATGATACAGAAACCTGATTTGCCTCTTCATTCTGAATAATCCCCTTATATCCCAATGTTCCCGATTCATCGTAAAATAAAGCAAACATACCCTTAGTATGATCAATGCTTACCAATCCGCATTGTTCCTGTGAGAGACTATTCTGTCCTTCCGATATAGAAAATTCATGCAACCATTTTTTCAATGAAACGGAACCCTGTCCTGCAAGGATAAAACAGAAATCCAGAATGGATTTTCTTTCTTTATCAATCGGATTTACAATCTTTTTATTAAGACCTTTTGCCTTTTTAATCTGTGAAACCGCGTAACCTGCAAAGGTATCTTTACAGAGTTTTGACAGGAAATCCTCCGTTTTCAGCAGATTCATCAACGGATGTTTGTACAGGATGCAGTCTTCCGGACTTGCCAGAATTTCCAGGATATTGGGATTGTTCTTTTGCAGTAATTCTACAAATCTCCCGATTTCATAATAGGTAATATCATTGGTCTCATTGGAAATCTGCGGAATGTAGTTCAATCCAAAGAAATCTTCCTTGGGAAGGTAATAAACTCCCTTTATATCGGTATCGGAACTTTCCGTTGCCAGCCCGAAAGCCCGGCTTCCGGAAATAGCTTCAAAAAGAAGAAGGTTTTTATTTTTAAGATCCTGGATCGTCATGATAATTTTTTATGATTGTCCGTTTTTTTAAGACTTTAATAATATAGTAATAATGAGGTTTCTCGATGTGTTAAACTAGTATTTTTCTGAACACGAATTCCATTTCTTTTTTATCTCCTTTTCCTCCTGCTAATGTTTTTGATTTTTCTTCAGTCTCAGCAACCACATTTTCCAGAAACCCGAAAAGTTCCCAGTCATTGGAGTGATTATAGGATTCTCCTTTAGTAGCCTTTAAAGCAACCAGATTCTCTATTTTAGTTCTTGTAAAATCATCAACTAAGACCAGGAGATCACTGAACAGAACAGGAGGAACGGTTCCTTTGTCTAATATCCACTTTCCTGTAAGTGCTGTTCTTAAACAGTAGCAATAACTTTTTAATTTCACTTCATCATGTCTGCAGGCTTCCAGGTACTTTTTACTCATACTTAAATAATGATAAGACACCGCTATCGGAGAGAAGCAAGTATCAGCCAAAGGCTTGAACAAGTCTGTAAATTCTTCATTTTTCTTATAAACGACAGGAGAGTAGAACCAGCTTAGCAATGCAGCGTTGGACTTTAGCAAAAGGTGAAAAGTCTTTCGAAGATCCCAACCGCTACCATCCAGGTCATCCTCTGTCATGAATTCTATGGTTTCATCCTTGTCCCATGGAGAAAGATACCATTCCTTTTCATGACGGTATATAAACCGTATATCATAATCGCTGTCCGGCGATGCAAATCCCCAGGCTCTGCTGCCGGATTCAACTGCAAGAAGTATTTCTATGCTGTGTTTGTCTTCTACCTCTTTTAGTTTTTCTAATATCCTGTTTTTCATTTTTATTTCTTTTGATGGTACAAAATAAAAAAGCGACTGCGCAGTCTTTTTGCGTAATGATTTAGGATAACGAAATCATTATAAATTTAATGAGATACCTTATGGGAAAATGGAAAATAGTGAATGGTTAAATTTTTCAATATAAGTCTCCCGGGCTATTACATTTTTTGTAATATTGTAATTTAGACAAGAAAATATGGCATTAATAGGTGACCTAGGGAAAATTATTGTTTTTTTGTTTTTATTGTTAAGCATCTTTTTGATCACGGCAAAAAGCAAAAGAAGATTACCCAATTATCTGTTTGCTGCATTTCTTCTTACTTCTGTTATAGATTTATCCGGATTCTTTGTATATCCTTCCGGGAATTTTATGCAAAGTTTTAAGTCTTCCAGTATTCTTCTTCAGATGCCACTTTATTATCTGTATGTAAAGTCTGCATGCTACTATAACTTTAGCCTGTCCAAAAAGCATCTAGTACATGGCCTACCTTTTCTCTTCTTCCTTGTTCTGTTTCTTGTTACACAGATGTCTGAACAAGCTGACCAGGTTTTTGATATTTTTACCATTATCCAGTATTACTATTATATTATTGCTGTTTTTCTTGAGCTGAGGATTTTTAAAAAACTATACCGGGATAATTATTCTGGAAATCACAGGCATATTTATAGGTGGTTAATACAGATTACAGTTTTGTTTTTAATCGGAAATTTTTTTGTGCTACTCAGAGATTTTGTAAAGAACAACGGGAGCCTTTTTACCTATCTGTATACTTTTAACTGCTTATTTGTATTATTTATGATCAGCTGGTTTGTGCTCAACTCCCTGTACAGACCCAATTTGTTTGCCGGAATTGATAAAGATTTGGTTCCTTTAAAAATTGAATCCGGGGATCACTATGAAAAACCACAGCAGCTAAAAGATCTCATGGAATTAATGGAAACTGAAAAGCCTTATCTGGATGACAGCCTTACCCTGCAAAAGCTGGCTGAAAAATTTAATATGCCGGAGAAGCAGCTTTCTTTATTGATCAATCAGTCTGCGGGAAAGCATTTTTTTGATTTTATTAATGAATTCAGGATTAAGGATGCCCAATTACTTTTAAAAGATCAGCCTCAGCTTACTGTATTGGAAGTTCTGTATCAGGTAGGTTTCAATTCCAAATCCTCTTTTTATACCGCATTTAAAAAAGAAACGGGTATTACTCCTACAGATTACAGGAAATCAGTTATTTAAAAAGTGTTCGATTTAAAGTCGGACTGATTTTACGCCATAAAAATGGTTCGGTTTCCGGTATTCGGATCTTTATTTCCATGCAAAGTTTCAGATTTGTTTCATCATAAAATTTACATCAGATGAAGCAACAGATCAAAGTAGCATTATTTCTTTTTTTTATAATGAATTGTGGGAAATACTCCGGACAGTTCAATCAAAAAAGCACAATCAGAAAAGCAGACTCATTGCTGAATAGTTATGTCAAGAAAAATGCTCCGGGGATGGCCGTATGCATAATTAAAGAAGGAAAGGTAATTTATAAGAAGATTTATGGCCAGTCCAACCTGGAAAATCAGACACCCATTACAGATTCCACAGCTTTTAATATTGCATCGGTTTCCAAACAGTTTACGGCATTCATTGCTTTGCAGGCTGTGAAAGAAGGAAAGCTGTCATTAGATGATGATATCAGGATCTATCTTCCGGAGCTCAAACATTTATCTTATCCGGTAACAATCCGTCAGCTGGCAAATCATACGCATGGGCTGCCTGATTTTACCGGAATTAAAAGATTACAGGGATTCGGGGATGAATTCAGGGTAACCAATAGTCAGGCAGTACAAACAATTCTGGGTATTAAAAGCTTTAACTTTCAGCCGGGCGAGCAGTATCAGTATAATAATACCGGTTTTATGTTGTTAGCCGAAATCCTTCACAGGGTCTATAAAAAAGATTTTGGTGAACTTCTAAGGAAATATATCTTCACTCCGTTAGGAATGCACCATACTATGGCGATAGATGATCCGGAAAAGATCATCCCGAATAAGGCAGACTCTTACCTGCAGCAGGGGGATACTGTTTTAAAATATCCGATCGGGCAAATGGAGTACGGATCTTCCAATATTTATATGACACTTAATGATTTCTGTATATGGGCAGCTGATTTTCAGAAATCAGCTACGGATAATCATGACTTTTATACTGTGATGCAGGAAAATACGATCCTAAATAATGGTAGAAGCATTGAATATGGGTTGGGGCTGCAGACGGGAACTTATAAAGGTTTGCATCTTGTCTTTCACGGTGGAGGGACAGCGGGTTACGGTTCTTATATTTTACATATTCCCAATCAGCAGTTTTCCGTTGTCCTGCTGGCGAATAAGAGGGGAACTGAAGGTTATCAGATGGTCTATAAATTGGTGGATTTATTTCTTGGAGATAAAGAAACGGTTGTAAAGCCGAAAAAAACTGCTTATACAGCATCTGAATTAAAAGGATTTGAAGGAATTTATGAGCGTATCCCAGGGAGCTACTTTGATGTTTCTGTAAAAGAAAACAACCTTTATCTAAAAACTTATAAACAGGAAGAAGGAGAACTTTTAGAACCAGTTGGAGATAACCGGTTCAGCATTCCATCCGTTGCTACAGCAAGCCTTGTTTTTAATAAAGATTCAGCTTTTTTCAAAATTGCGGATTTTACATTTCCGATGAAAAAAATCAGAATGAATCCGCCTAAAGTGGATTTGAAAGATTTGAAAAAGCTGGAAGGATTTTACCGAAATGAAGAATTCAATACGATATACCAGCTGGTCACTGAAGATCATCACCTGGTAGCAAAACATTCGGTAAATCCAGATATTCTATTATTTCCATTCAGTTCAACAAGCTTTTATTCATCAAAATCCTACTTCGGACAGCTTGATTTCCAATGGACTCCATCAGGTACTGTAAGTGGATTTACCGTGTCCGGCTTTAATATGGCCAATATCGAGTTTAAAAAAATAAAATAACTCTGCATTATTTGACCATACGAAAATTACATCACTTTAAAAGATAAACTTATGACCAGGCTATTTTCTTGCTTTTTTATCGGAATACTGATATTTTTCAGTACACTTTTACCAGCACAGGATATACAACGTTTCTCGCTGTCGGGTACTATAAAATCGGATGGTACACAGTCTTTAGTCATCAGCCTTTTTGATGCTGAAAATACATTGATAAAAACCGAAACTGCTGACCGGGAAGGACAGTTCAGGTTTTCTGCCCTGAAAGTCGGTCGTTACCAACTAAAAGTTTACAGGAATGGTTCTGAGGTTTATCATTCAGAAAGTATTCCCGTAACAGAAAATAAGATGCTTCCTGTTATTGATCTTACAGTAAAATCCATTGAAGAAGTTACCATTACCAAAACCCGTACTTTTATAGAAAGGCAGGAGGGAAAGATGATCCTTAATGTAGAAAACAGCATTTCAGCTACCGGAAGCTCGGCTTTTGAAATCCTGGAGAAAGCACCAGGAGTGAGCGTGGATAATAATGACAATATAAGTCTTCATGGAAAAGGAAATCTGCTGGTTCAGATTGACGGTAAAAATACACCAATGACGGGAAGTGACCTGGCGGGTTATCTCAGGGGAATTCCCTCAGCCTCCATTGATAAAATAGAATTTGTTACCAATCCTTCTTCGAAATATGATGCAGAAGGATCTTCGATTATCAATATCAGATTAAAAAAAGAACAAAAGAAGGGGACTAACGGGACTGTTTCTATCTCTGCGGGAACCGGTAAATATGTAAAAACTAACAATACGGTCAGCATCAATCACAGCAGCGGGAAGGTGAATGTTTTTGCAAGCTATGGCTTTGTTGATAGAATTTTTTACAATCATCTGCTTTTAAATAGGAATTTTTATGAAAACAACCAATTTAAAAAAGCTTTTATTCAGGATAATTTCCTGAAGTTTGGAATAACAAGTTATATGGCCAGGATGGGGATGGATTACGATCTGAATAACAAGAATATTCTTGGGTTTTCTGTGGGACTATTAGCTAATAATGTTAAAATTGACGGAAATACCTCAAGCCTCACACTGGGAAGTAATCAGCTTCCGGAAAGTACCTTCGGAACCATAAGCAAAACCCGGAATCATTTCGCTAATCCTTCCCTTAATCTCAACCATAAATACAGCCTTGATTCTCTGGGATCAGAACTAACAACGGATTTTGACTATATCAACTATTCAAACGGTTCTCTACAGAATTTTGAAACCAGGAACTACAATTTATCGGGTAGTTTGGACAGGCTTGATATTCTGAAAGGGGATATGAAAGGAAAACTGAATATTTTTTCATTGAAAAGCGACCTTACTAAAAACTTTAAGTATGGATGGAAACTGGAAAGCGGGATTAAAACCAGCTTTGTAAAATCTGATAATGATTTGAAATTTTTTGATGGAAGTTCAGGGGTTTTTGTGTCCGATCCTACCAAAACCAATCATTTTATTTATGAGGAAAACATTAATGCTGTTTATGGGAATGCTTCCAAAAAATGGGAAAGGCTTAAAATGATAGCCGGACTGCGAATGGAAAATACAAATATAAAGGGCATACAGCTTGCTACTAACCAGATTAATAGAAGAAACTATACGCAAGTATTCCCGAGTGCAGTACTGGCATATAACATAACGAATAAAAGTTCCATGGAGATCAACTTAAGCAGAAGGATCACCCGCCCCAGTTATAATCAGCTCAATCCTTTCAGATTTTACTTTGACCCTACTACTTCAAAGGCCGGAAATCCAGATCTGATTCCCGAGACGATGATGAATTATGAGCTTACTTACAGCCTTAACAATAAATATTTTGCCACACTGAATTATAGCAGAACTTCTGATCACATAATTAATGTAGTGAAGCCTGTGGTGGAAAACGGACAGAATATTGCGATCCAAACATTTGAAAATATCAGTTCGGCTTCCCATTACGGGCTCAGTCTGATCGTTCCTGTAAAAGTGATGCGTTGGTGGGATATAAGCAATACTGCCAGCTTTTACTATGCTTCTTTCACAGGGAATGTTTCGGGAAGTCAGATTACCAACCAGGGAAATTTTACGTTCAGCATCAACAGCATCCATAACTTCAAATTAGGAAACGGCTTTACTGCTGAAGTTACGGGAAATTACCACGCCAGAGAAATACAGGCTTATGTATACGCACAGCCCTATGGCTTTCTGAGCATTGGTGCCCAGAAAAAATTTAACAATAAAAGTGTCCTTAAATTTTCTTTTGCTGATGTGTTTTTTACCAGTAATCCAAGGGGGCAGTTTGCTTATAATGATTACCTGGAGAATTTTACGGTGAAAAGAGATTCCAGGGTCGTGATGCTGTCCTATACTTATAACTTCGGATCCTCTAAAAACCTTCAATTGAGAAAGACCGGAGGTGCGGATGACCTGAAAGAGAGAATCGGAAGCTGATGATATAAATTAAATCTCTCGCCAACAATTACGATAAACAAATGACTGAAATCAAAATCTGTCTGTCATAATTATAGGCGAGAGTATATCAGGGAAAGTAATTTCTTACTATTATCCGTTCTTTGCTTTTTTGAATTTTCTTTTCTTTTTCCATGGTGCGTTTTTCCCGACATCACCAGCCATGATACACCCGTAAGGCATCACTTCATCCAATACTTCACATAATCCGTATTCTTCAATCTGTGCTCTTACGTTTTTAGCACTTTTATATGCGGTCGGTAGTTCGGAAATATCAATTTCATTGGAAAAGAAGCGGATATCCAATCCTTCGGTTTCTTCGGCAAAAACTTCTTCAATGGTTTTATGGGCTAATGATCTCTTATGCTGACTTCTGCTGAAATTCCTTCCTGCTCCGTGAGGGGCAAAACCCAGGTTTCTTTCATTGGTGTTTCCCTGAACTATTAAAACCGGTTCTGCCATATTTAATGGAATCAGTCTTGGTCCTGTAATATCAGGCATGAATTTATCATCCAGTGGAGTTGCTCCTTTCGCATGGTAAAACAGATCTCCGTCTTTGAAGACAAAGTTGTGCTCATTCCAGTACCTGTTCTCTTTTTCAATTTCCATTTTGTGTAAAACGGCATCATGGATTGAAGTATGGTTTTCTTTCGTCCATGTTCTGATCAGCTGCAGAGCTTCCCAGTAAGATTTTCCCTCTTCTGTATCATATGGGATCCAGGCATTCTCTTTCAGCGTTTCCGGTGAAATATCCTGTCTGAAACGATTGGCAACTTTCATCCCTTTATCGTAAAGAGCAGCTCCCGGAGCTCTTGAACCATGATGAGTAACCAACATGGTATTTCCCGTATTTTTAGAAATACCTACGAATAAGAAATGATTTCCATCGCCCTGTGTTCCCATATGAGAGCGGGCAATGCTGATCAGCTTTTCATCATTAAGGAAATAATTTTCCCTGAACGCATCCATCAGTTCCTGCGACATTGACATTTGTTCTCCTCGTGCTCTTCCTCCATATCCGAAATGAGTTACCGAATGAGCAGTATCCAAAACGGCTTTAGGATCAGCTTTTCCAAAATCAGTCAACATCACGGAACAGCAGATATCTGCGCTATGAAACCCAGGATGGATTGCATTTTTAGCAATAACCACACCACCCACCGGTATATGACCTTCTGGTCCTGTCGGACAGGCATCAGGCATTAAAGCTCCTCCAACCAATGTTGGGGTTTTCATTAAAACCTGCATGGTTTTGATTACCTTTTCCACGTTATCATTTTCACTTTCGTGCTCAGCTCTGATGTTGATGATGAAATCTTTTGGGGTTTCATGCAAAGGAATCTGGTCCGGTTGTTTATATTGCTCCAGATACGTTTTGATCTGAGTTTCATCCAGATTATTTTCGTTGATATATTCTATGGCTTCTTTAAACCATTTTGCGGGTCTGAACCCTAATTCAATTAGGTGATTTCCATTAAATTCCATGTGTTCTTTCAATTTGATGATGCAAAGTAAATATACAAGTATGCAATCTTTTTGCGTAGATGAATTTTTTTTGATTATTTTTACAAAAGCGAAAAAGCTGAAAAGCAAAATAACGGAATTGCCACAAAGTCAATTGAAGCTATATTTTAATGATTTAACCATTTTGTCAATTCTCTATTTCGCCAAAAAAAAATAAATATGCTATTAGAACAAGTAAAAAATTCTCCGGAAACCATTCAGTTTAAAGATGTCATTGCCTACATTGATGAAAATTATCATTTTACACCTACCAGATTCGCGAATGGAAATACAGTGAACGAAGCGGATCAGAATAACGGATCATGTAAGGTATTCAGTTTTGGAAAACAGAATAATTTGTCAAAGGATGAGGTGTTAAGCCTTTTTGGAGATTTTTACAGAGAAGATGTACTGAAAAACCCGGATGGAACAGATCATCAGAATATCAGGAATTTTATGGAGTTCGGATGGGATGGGGTTTCTTTTGATGGAGAGGCTTTGGCGAAGAAATGATTGATTATGATGTATTGATGTATTAATGTATTAATGTATTAATTTTTCAAATAAGCTATTGAGTCGTTGATTAGAGTTGAACGGAAAGACTATCTGTGGTTTTTGATTTATTTACATTCAATTAGAAAGGAAATAAGGAAAAGAAAAAATTCCGGCTGAAAAATCATGTTGCGGAATAAAAGACATTTCAATAAAATACAATTATGTCATCGAACAAAAATGCCCTGATCCGATATAAAACATTGGATAAATGCCTGAAAAACAAGTATAGAAAATATACGCTGGAGGATCTGATCGATGAGTGTTCGGAAGCCCTGTTTGAGTTTGAAGGCAAAGAATCATTTGTCAGCAAACGTACGGTCCAGCTTGACCTGCAGAATATGCGGAGTGAAAAATTTGGCTATGAGGCACCCATTGAAGTCTACGACAGAAAATACTACCGATATAGCGATCCGGATTATAGTATTCATAATATATCAGTAAATGAAAGCGATCTGAAGGCAATGAATAATGCCGTTCAGATCCTGAAGCAGTTCAAGGACTTTTCCATGTTTAAGGATATGAACGGAGTGATCCAGAAGCTGGAAGACTCCATCCATTCTACAAACCAGAAGTCGATTATCCACCTCGATAAGAATGAACAGCTGAAAGGGCTCGAACACATCGATATACTATATGAAAGCATTTTAAACAGGAAAGTACTGAAGATCCTTTATAAAAGCTTTAAAGCAAGAGAATCGGATTATTACACCGTACATCCGCAGCTCCTGAAGGAATACAATAACCGTTGGTTCCTTATATGCTGGTTTAAGAATAAAATGTATAATCTGGCCTTGGACCGGATGGAGGAGATTTCTGTTGATGAGAAGGTAAGCTATATTGATAAAGAATTTGATTCGGACCGTTACTTCGGGGAAGTGATCGGGGTTACGGTTTCGGATGGGCAACGTCCGCAGAATGTTATCTTTAAAATTAACCCAAAACATGCCCCTTATGTCAGAACCAAACCTTTTCACCATTCCCAGGAGATTATAAAAGAAGATAAAACCGGAACCACATTTAAAATATGTGTTCAGCTGAACTTTGAATTGGAGAGAATGATATTGGGACTCGGTGAATTTATAACGGTTTTAAGGCCTGAGAAGCTCAAAAAAAGAATTCAGGCCAGTTTGGAAGAAGCATGCCGGAATTACCAGCTTTTGAATACCAATGAATAAAGCGGATTAATAAATGGCTTAAAAATTGTAATGATAAACCAAAATTACTACATATGAAATCAAGAATTCTTAAGGCGGTTATTGCCATAGTTGCACCACTTGTTATAGAATATATCGTAAAAAAAGTGAGTGAAAAATTAGATAAAAAGGAAGAAGGAAAAAAGCAGATTCCAGCATAAGTACAACGTAATCTGGAATGATAAAAAAAGACTGCCCTGAAAAGGCAGTCTTTTTTTCAGGTAATAGCGGTTGGATAAGATCCATTGAAAGTCGCTCCTGAAAGCACTGAACTTAATATTTTAAACATTTTTCACTTTGTGGCTATTGCTTTTTCAAGACTTAATTAAACATTTATTTAAATTTTAACAAAAATTAACTGTTTAATTTTCAATGATTTGAGTCGTTCGCAGGTGTTAAAGGAGTGAAAAACGATCTGCTTGGCATGATTTTTACAGCATTCTGAATAGTAAAATTTAAAGATCAGAAATTATGAAAATGTTTAAACAAGCAGTTTTACTAGCTGGAATTTTAACAGCAGGTGTAGCAAGTGCACAGAGCGTACAGATGAACAATATGCTTAAAGTAGGAGCGAATGTAGGATTGGCTGTTCCTTCTGATAATCTTTCTGCTGCTGTGGGTGTGGATGTGGCTTACCAGAATCTGATTACTCCGGGAGTTGGATTAGGTATCGCAACTGGTTATTCCCATTATTTCGGAAAAGAAAACAACGGATATAAAAATAATGATGTAGGGGTAATTCCTGTAGCAGCATTATTGAGAATTTATCCAAAGCAAACAGGTTTCTATTTTGGGACTGACTTGGGTTATGGATTCCTTGTAGGTGATGATAAAGTAGCTTCCAATACTTCGGTTGACAGACCAAGCGGAGGTTTTTATATCAAACCTGAAATCGGGTACCATAATCAGGACTGGAATTTCTTCGTACAATATCAGAAGGTATTTACAGGAAGCAAAGGTGATTTAGTAAATCAGGACTACAATGTGGGTAACATTGGTGTCGGATTTTCTTACAATATTCCATTAGGAAAGTAGTTAGATTTATATATAAACAATTATTAGCCAAAACCTTTTCATCTTTTTGAAAAGGTTTTTTATTACCGTACACGATTTCCGAAAACTATTATTATATTTGATAAAATTTGTGATTATGAACTTAAATCCAAAATTTCCCCTTTATTTACCGGGTGTAAAAGACAGCAATAATAATGATGTTTCCATCATTGGAGCCAACTTACGTGAGGATGTTATCACTTTAGGATACTATGTGTCTGGTAATGGAGGGCTTGATATAAAATTACAGACAAGCTACCCGACAAAAGAACATGCTTCTTTTTCGGAAATCCTGAAAAAATTTATTCAGGAAAATCAGCTGAGCAATGTGAAGCGTTTAGGAATAGCGGTTCCGGGACCGGTTCTTAACGGGAAGAGTAACCCAGCCAGATTAGGCTGGAGTTTTGACGTAGACGAATTTAAAAATGAATTCGGATTCGAAAAAGTGGATATGCTTAATGATCTTGAGGCATCTGCTTATGGAATGGGACTTCTTGAGGACAGCGACCTGGAAGCTATCTACACAAGCGGACACCTTGAAAAAGGAAATGTTGCGATCCTGGCACCTGGAAATGGTCTTGGGGAAGCAGGGTATTTCTTTGATGGAAAATATTTAAGACCTTTTGCTACAGAAGGCGGACATTCCGAGTTTTCACCAAGAACCAACGTTGAAGTGGAATTTTATCAGTTCCTGAACAACATCTATGGGATTGTTAGCTGGGAGAATGTTCTTTCCAAAACAGGGCTTTTTAATATCTATCGGTTTTTAAGAGACGTGAAAAGACATCCTGAGCCTGAATGGCTGGCAGATCGACTTGCCAACGGTAATTTTTCACAGGAGATATACAAGGCAGCCGTTGAAGATGATGTGCTGATCTGTAAAATTGCATTAGATACCTTCCTGGAATTTCTTGCGAGAGAGGCTAATAACCTTACCTTAAAGCTTAAGGCTACCGGAGGATTGCTGATTTCCGGCGATATTCCGCAGATGCTGAATGAGTATATGGATAAGGCAAAATTCTATGAGAAATTTAAAATAAGCGATAAAATGGAAGACATGTTGAGGAATATTCCGATCTACCTGATCAGGAATAATCTCACGGGCTTGCATGGTGTCGCACTGTATACAGCCTATTACGAATAACAAATAAGAAAATAAGTAAATAAAAACTCCGGAAACTCCGGAGTTTTTTTATGCCTGATATTATTCATGAAAATAATTAGTTTTATTGATGTACATCAATAAAATCTATCAAATAAGATAGCTACATTTGTATCGTTAAATAACAATTAAATAAATTTATTCAATGAAAAAAATATTATTATTAGCGGTTTTAGCTAGTGGATTGGTTTTCGGGCAATCAAAAAAAGTGGTAGCATCTGATGTTCACTGGTGGGGGTATAAAGTAGCAAAATCTGAGGCAAGTTCTCATGACGGTACAGTAAAAGTGAAGTCAGGAAACCTTGTTATGAAAGGAAATGATGTTGTGGGTGGATCTTTCGTTTTAGATATGACTTCAATTACGTCTACAGACCTTTCCGGAGAATACCAGACTAAGCTGAACGGACATTTAAAGAACGGAGATTTCTTCGAAGTTGAAAAATACCCTACAGCTGCTTTTAAGATTACTTCCGTAAAGAAAAACAATGATAAAATATACAACTCTCTAGTAACAGGAGATCTTACAGTAAAAGGAAAAACCAACAGTATTTCTTTCCCTGCAAAGATCGCGTACAGCAAAGGAGTAGCAAGTCTTGTATCTGATAAATTTTCTTTCGACAGACAAAAATTCGATGTTGCTTACAAATCAACAATGCAGGATGTTTTTGTGAAAGATGATATCGATATGCTTGTAAAAGTAACTGCTAAATAATTTAATCAAAAAAAGATTGTTAAAAGTGTAGAAGTTCTACACTTTTTTTTATTTTTGTTGAATTGTAAATAAAAAAGAATGAAAAGACTACTATTGTTTGCTATGATGTGCGTAGGTATATCATTGATTTCTGCTCAGAGAAAATTTGATAAGGTTTCGAAGGTGACTTCTTCTGAGATCAGATGGTGGGGATATAAGGTTGTAAAAACCGTGCCTACATCGCATTCCGGAACAGTAAAACTGAAAAGCGGAAAATTCAATTTTGATAAAACGGTTTTGGTGGACGGTGAGTTTATAATTGATATGAGAAGTCTTATGGCAGGGGATGTTTCTGATGAAGATCAGATCAAGCTAACCAACGACCTTAAGAGTACCAATTTCTTCGAAGTTAAAAAATTCCCGATTGCGAAATTCCACTTAACTAAAATTATTCCTCTGGCAAACAGTGAATACAATTCAACAGTATATGGAGATGTTACGATAAAAGGAGTGAGAAAGACCATTACCTTCCCTGCTAACGTATATGTTACACAATTTACGGTAGTGATTGAGTCTGCTAAATTCTCATTGAACAGAAGGGATTTCAAAGTATTCTATCAGTCTTCTTTAAAAGATTATTTCATTAAGGATGAAATGGATATCCAATTCAAAGTTTCTACAGAAAAGCTGGATAATGATAACAGGGTTCCTGTAAAGAAAAAATAAAAGGTTTTACTTTAACAATAAATTAAATATGGGTAGCTTTCAATAGTTACCCATATTTTTTATTTTAGCAGTATGAAAATCTATGTAATAAGCGGACTTGGTGCAGATTTTAAAGTGCTGGAAAAATTGCAGTTTCCTGCACATCTGGAAGTGGTGTTTATAGACTGGCTCATTCCGGGGCTGAACGAAAGTTTTCCTCAATACGTTGAGAGAATGGCGTCAAAGATTGATGATTCGGAACCATTTTATCTGTTGGGGTATTCTTTTGGAGGAATTATGGTGCAGGAGATCAATAAAATAAAACCGGCTGAAAAAGTAGTGATTTTAGGAAGTATTAAATCTGATAAAGAAAAATCGAGGTTAATAAGAGCCGGACAGATTACCAGGATCCCTAAAATTTTACCTACCCGTTTTTTTAACGAAAAAAATACAGCGGCATATTCTGTGCTCAGGAAGTTCTTTGATCCAAAAAATCCTAAGGTTTTACAGTATTTCAGGGTGAAAGATCCTTATTATCTGAAATGGTCCATAGAAAAGATTTCAGATTGGAGGTTTGATGAAAACCCTGAAGTGATCCAGATATTAGGAGACAGGGATATTGTATTTCCTGTGAAAAATTCAAAACCGAACTATATTATACGGGGTGGAACCCATCTTTTTCCCGCTACTAAATCAAAAGAAGTATCTAAAATTTTAAATGAAATATTTCCTGTGGAATAGATTTTAAATTATTATGCGTTAAAATTTAAGGGTTGTTTTGTTTTTAAATATGTTTTTATGAAATTTATCCCTATTTTTGATAGGGTTAAAATAGATTTTTATGAAAATTGGTTTGAAATGGATCGTGTCCTTTGCGGTGATATCAATGGTTGCTATCGGTGGTTTGTTTTGGTCACCGGTGACGGACCTGCCGGATTCAGGTGAGTTTTTAAGCGAAGATAAGATCGTAGGGGCTGATGTGGCGTGGATTTTAGCAGCAGCAGGACTGGTATTGCTGATGACACCGGGGTTATCCTTCTTTTATGGGGGAATGGTGGGTAAAAAGAATGTGATCTCCACCATGCTGCAAAGTTTTATTGCTTTAGGAGTCATTTCTATTCTGTGGGTTGTAGTTGGATTTTCTTTGTCATTCGGTGATTCTATAGGTTTTGAAATGAACGGAGAGCACTATGGACTGATCGGTAATCCCTTGAGTTATCCCTTTTTTAATCATGTAGGTGTCTTGCCGCATAAGGCGATGGCTTCTACCATTCCGTTTATTTTATTCGCTCTTTTTCAGATGAAGTTTGCGGTGATAACTCCCGCACTGATCACCGGTTCTTTTGCCGAACGGGTGCGCTTTATTTCCTATCTGCTGTTCATGGTTCTTTTCAGTATATTCATTTATACGCCCCTTTGCCATATGGTATGGCATCCGGACGGTTTGTTAAATAAATATTTTGGTGTCAAAGATTTTGCAGGCGGAACCGTAGTGCATATGAGCGCAGGATTTGCTGCTTTGGCAGGAGCAATGGTTGTAGGAAACAGGAAAAACCCTCACCATGAACCTTCGAATATCCCTTTTGTACTTTTGGGAACAGGAATGCTTTGGTTCGGCTGGTTTGGTTTCAATGCCGGATCTGCACTGGGAGCGAATGCAACTGCTGCCACAGCTTTCGGAACCACAACTATAGCTTCGGCATCAGCGATGATGACATGGATCCTTTTTGACCGAATTAACGGGAGAAGTGTTTCTGCATTAGGAGCATGTATCGGTGCTGTAGTAGGTCTGGTTGCCATTACCCCGGGATGTGGCTTTGTATCTGTTCCGGAAAGTTTATTTATCGGATTTATTTCAGCTATTGTTTCCAATCTGATGATGAACTGGAAGAAACTCAAAAAAATAGACGATACCCTGGATGTTTTTGCATGCCATGGAGTAGGGGGAATCATGGGAATGATCCTGACCGCTATTTTCGCGCATGGTGAAAATGCAAGCCTTCTGCATGGAGGGATTGAAGTATTTGCCCACCATATGATGGCGCTGGTTCTGGTTTCTGTGTTTGCATTTTTTGGCTCTCTGATTTTGTACCGGCTGACGAACAGAATGATTACCCTTCGGGTATCCGAAGAGTCGGAAAATATGGGACTGGACATGTCTCAGCATGAAGAAAGCCTTAAATGGTAGCGGGCACTTAAATAATTATTTTAATCCTTATATGAAGGGAAGCATAATAACGATTTATCATGTATCTTTGTGATGAGGAAAAATGATGAATCTTTTATGGAATCAATATCAGTATTTGAGATTATTAAAGTTGGCATAGGCCCGTCCAGTTCGCATACGATGGGACCATGGAATGCAGCTTCTGCATTTATCAGAATTATAAAGAGAGAAAGATCGATCGCAGAGGTGAAAGAGGTCTTTCTTGAATTTTTCGGTTCTTTAGCAAAGACCGGGATAGGACATGGTACAGATATCGCGGGAATGCTGGGATTGAATGGTGAGGATTACAAGACGATCAATACTTCAAAAATTGATGAGAAAATTGAGAAAATAAAAAGAGATGAGATCATCAATCTAGGTGGAGAAAAAGAAATTCCTTTTATCTACGGCTATCATCTGGTTCTCAATATGCAAAAATCCCTCGATTTCCATCCGAACGGAATGATTTTCAGAGCCGTTTTCGAAGATGGAACCGAACTGGTCCAGGACTTCTATTCCGTAGGAGGAGGATTCATTGCAAGCCAGGAAAAAAATTCGATCCAAAAGCATTGTGTCCGCACATTATACCCTTGTCATCACGGTTCAGATGTTATAAAATATTGTGATAAGTTAGGGCTTGAAAAGTTTTCAGACCTGATCATGATTAATGAAGAAAGCTGGAGGACCCAGGAAGAAACCAGACAGGAAGCATTGAATATCTGGACACAGATCAAAGAATGCATCTACAAAGGAGTCAACAAAGAAGGAATTTTGCCTGGTGGTTTAAATGTAACCAGAAGGGCAGCCGGAATCAACAGAAAACTTTTAGGGGATAAAATATATAAGAATATTGACGAATGGTTTCAGCTGGTGGTAGATGCCGAAGAAAATTTCACCAATATCAATAAATGGATTGCCTGCTTCGCTTTGGCTGTCAATGAAGAGAATGCAAGCTTCGGAAGGATCATCACAGCACCTACAAACGGGGCGAGTGGTGTTATTCCTGCCGTTTTAATGTATGCTCAGGCTTTCACGCCATTCACGAGTGAGGATGATATTGTAAGATTCTTACTGGTTGCCGGAGAAATCGGAACCCTGTTTAAAAAGAATGCCACGATCTCCGCGGCTATGGGAGGATGCCAGGCTGAGGTTGGAGTATCTTCTGCTATGGCGGCAGCGGGACTTACTGAAATTTTAGGCGGAAGTGTAGGACAGGTGCTGATGGCGGCTGAAATAGCTATGGAACATCATTTAGGTCTTACCTGTGATCCGATCAAAGGATTGGTGCAGATTCCGTGTATTGAAAGAAATACAATGGGAGCAATGAAAGCGATCACCGCAGCCAATATCGCTCTTGAAAGTGATCCTGCAAAAGCGAGGGTAACTTTGGATGAAGTTATTCAGACGATGTGGGAGACAGCTCAATCGATGAGTGATCGTTTTAAAGAAACTTCGGAAGGAGGGTTGGCTATTGCAGTCAATGTTCCGGAGTGCTAGAAATATTTGTCACAAAAGTAATTTTTCTTTTAAACAGGCAGTTTTAAAGCTCTATAAGTTAAAAAGATGTACTTTTCATTAGTGACCTAGGAAACGTAGGCGTTAAGAAAATGAATGCTGTGAACGTTAAAAAAATTCTACTGTCTGAGTGCGGAGAGAAAAAGTTAATAATAAACATACTTCAAATCCGCACGAGTTATAGAATTTTTAGAGAACAGGATTCATTTTTAGCCGCAGTTTCCAGTCTTGAATTTTTGTTTCTTTTGTTTCAAGACAAAAGAAAAGATACAGTCAATTACTAAAGTTACGATGGATGATTCTCCTTCATCGAAATAATAAAGAAAAATATTCAAAGAGGATTACTTATCCAGTATTCCTCTTATTTTATTAGCATTGGAGATCAGTTCCGTTAAATATTCGTAATTCTCTTTTTCCAGAGCAGCCTTAAACTTGCGTAGCTGCGAAATATGTTCATTAAGGACATCCAGAACATTTTCTTTATTTTGTTTAAAGATCGGAACCCACATTTCCGGATGGGATTTGGCTAGTCTTACCGTACTTGAGAAACCCGAACTTGCCAGCTGGAAGATGGTGTCTTCCTCTTTTTCTTTTTCCAACACGGTGTTGGCTAAGGCATAGGATGTGATGTGAGAGATATGAGAGATGTACGCGGTATGGACATCATGGTCCTCAGCATTCATATAAATAAGGTGCATATCCAGGCCTTCTACAATTTTCTGAACAAGGGAAAGAGCGTCTTCTGCGGATTCTTCTTTGTTGCATATTACCCCGGCTTTTCCTGAGAAACTCTCTGCAACGGCTGATTTCGGTCCGCTGTTTTCCGTACCCCACATCGGGTGGAAAGCTACAAACCTAGACCTGTTCGGGTGATCTTTTACGCCGTTTACAATTCCTGCTTTGGTGGATCCTGCATCCATTACCGTTTGGGTACCTGATACCAGATCTAAAACTGCAGGTAAAAGCTTTCTCGCGGAATCAACCGGAATAGCTATAATCACAAGATCGGAATTCCTGATTCCATATTCCAGGTCTACCTTGGCATCGATGATATGTAAGCTTAATGCTTCATCAAGGTGCCTGCTGCTGTTGTCTATTCCGTAGATAAAATCGGCAATTCCTTTTTCTCTCAATTTTAAAGCGATAGAGCCTCCAATGAGACCTACACCGACAATACTTATTTTCATTTTCTTTTCATTTTAAAATAAAAAACCCCGTCCTAGGACGAGGTTGTATATCATATATAAGAATCTCTATCCCAGATCTGAGTTAAATATTCTATAGTAATATGTTCCGTTATTTGTAATCACGAAGCGAAGGTATAAAATATTTTTGAAATGATAAATATGATTTTGATAGAAAGTTTTGCTTGTGAGGAAAGACTTTTGGTTTTATAATGCGACGGGTTTTGTCGCAATTCAAAGCTAACTTTGTACAAATGAAAAAGATGGAATCAAAAATTTTCGATAAGTCTTTTTGTTGTGAGATAAAAAAGATTACTTTTGCGGCAATTATAAAAAATGAATTTAACAATTAAACACAAGGCATGAAAAAACTCTACTTCAGTGTACTTTCTATGTGCATTATTTCCGGGCTATCAGCCCAGGAAGTGGTTTGGCAAAAAGACATCAAATCCTCAACCCAGGATTTCCTGAGCCAGGTAACCACAACAATCGATCAGCAGTATTTGATAACAGGAAGTGTTATACAGGCAGGAAACCAGAAGAAAGATGCAGGAAGCAATACCCAGCAAAATAATGGTTACGACTTTCATTTGGTGAAACTCAACCAACAGGGAGACCAGGTTTGGGAAAAGTATTTCTCCGGAAACAATCATGATTATTTGTCTTCTACCGTAGCTACCCAGGAGGGAGGCTTTCTAATTTCAGGAACCTCATATTCCGGAAAGGGAATAGATAAAAAAGATGATTCCAAAGGAGGATCAGATATCTGGCTGATTAGAATTAATGAATTTGGAGATGAGTTGTGGCAGAAGACTTTAGGAACAATTGCTGATGAAGAAGCCAGAGCGGTTATCCAAACCACAGATTTAGGATTTGTTGTAGCCGGAAATGTTCAGAATGCATTCAAAGGCTATGGTTCAAAAGATATCCTGGTTATCAGACTGGATAAAAACGGAAAAGAACTCTCAAAGCTTATTCTAGGAGGAAGAGGATTAGACGAAGTGGAAAAGATGATCCCCACAAGAGACGGAGGAGCACTTCTGGGAATCTATTCAAGGAGTTCCGAGTTTCGTGTTTCCGATTCCGGGAATCAAAATTCAGCTACAGGAACCTCAGATTCCGTATCCCGCTATGCAAAAACCACTGAAAACGTTGGTGAAGGAGATTACTGGATCATAAAACTAAACAAAGAAGGAAAGGTAGAATGGGAAAAGAATTTGGGAGGAAAAGGAGATGACCATCTAAGAACACTGGCTTTAACCTCAAACGGTTATATCATTGGAGGAGAATCCAGAAGTGAAAGATCCGGAAACAAAACAGTAGGAATAGAGGAAGGAACAGATTTGTGGTTGGTTTCTTTAAATGAAAGAGGAAATGAACAGTGGCAGAAGTCCTACAACTTCAAAAACAGGGATGTTTTGATGGGTATGACTGCCCTAAATCAGCTATCAACTGACAACTCTCAACCCTCAACTAAAGGAATTTTATTAGGCGGCTATACCCAGGCAGAAGGAAGAATAGAAACAGATGATGAAACATTCTGGATGTTGTATATGGATAGTAATGGAAATGAGCAGTGGAGAAAACATGTGAAGGGAGAATCCAGAAAAAGAGAGGAGAGATTATCGGATATTAAGCTGAACAGAGATGGCTCCATCATTTTAGCAGGAACCAGTGCAGAGGAACTAGGGAAGGAGAACTGGAAGATTGTGAAGCTGGGAGATAAGCAACTGGATCAGTTAATTGAAAAACAAGACATCAAGATCTATCCGAATCCGGTATCAGATTATGCTTATGTAGAAATAGGCTTTGATTTCAGGGAAGCGGATATTACTTTGTATGATATGGGAGGAAGACAGCTTCAGAATCTAAAAACGAAGAATAAAGTAACGAAGATTAATACACAGCCACTAATTCAAGGAGCTTATTTGGTGGTGATCAAGACGGATACGAATAAAACGGCTAATGCTAAATTGATTAAGAAATAATATAAGATGAAAAAAATAGAACGCAATATTTTTATATTAATAGCTCTTTTGGGCATTATTAGTATCTCAGCACAGGATAAAATAGGACTTCAAAAGTATGATTATGTAACCAACGGTGATGCTAATTTGTTTCAGGGCATACCCAATATTTCTTTTCCGTTGTTTAATGTGGCTGTGCCAACAGCAGGAATTAACATAAATCTTTCACTAAATTATAATTCAGAAAGTGCTTCTTCATTTAGTCTCATTAGTGATGTAGGTAAAGGTTGGAATTTATCTTCAATAGGAAATATTGTTAGAAACAAGACCAGGATTGACACTGATTTTTATATGCCGACCGGAGATGTAAAAGAAGCCGGGTCTGATGTGTACTATTATGATTATCCGAATGGAAGCGGGAAATTTTACATTGGAATGGATAAAATAACGGGTGAACTAACTGGTGTTCACACGACACCTTCCAATGATAAGATTATTATTACCAAAGATGATGCGAAACCAAATAAAGTAAAATCATTTACAATAATAGATACCAAAGGGAATCGTTATGTATTTGATAAGACCAACATTAATAAACTCTATATAGGAGACGGTTTTGATACAACTGCTATAGCTATAGCACAAAAATCTAAATTTATCAACAGCGGGTTTTTTCTTTCGAAGATCATTAATGTTAAAAATGAAGAGGTTGTCAGTATTGAGTATTTGACAGCAAGTGAAACTATTAATTTACCTTCTGGAACATTACAAAGTCAAAAAATAAAGAAAATAACAATAAATGGAGTAGGAAGTATTGAGTATGATTACCTAAATAATGGTACACCCACTAACCTTAATTCACCGCGTGATAAAGATTGGTATGTGTTGAAAAAAGTAATGCTAAAGAATACTCAGAACCAGATTGTTAATCAATATTGGTTTACGAATACAGGGTATTTGAAAGAGCTTGTCAATATGGATAAAAATAATAATCCTATTCAGAAATTTTCTTTTGAATATAATAATGGAAATAGTGTTAACAATAATAGTTATATTGATGGTTATGGATATCCTATTGTATATGATCCTTGCAGCCTAGATGAAGGTGAGCTTCCCTCTCCTTATCAAACTAACCGTAAGTCTGTTTCTTATGGTTCTTTGAAACGTATTATTTTGCCTACCGGAGGAATTACAGAGTATGAGTTTGAATCTCATTCTTTGCCCTTTAGTGAAAGCCCATGCTCAGGACCTACTTGTTATTATGATAATTATGACTTTGATAAAATATATACTTTAAATTTTGATACAAAATTAGCAACCCAACATACTATTACTTTGCCTTCAGGATATCAGAATAAGTTATTTGTAAAATATAATTATACTATACACCCAGGGCAAACCGGGAATCCGGGAAGTTCTAATGTTATAAGCTACACGATTAATGGGAAGGATCCTCAGACTTTTTTAAATCCATATACTCAACAAGAGTGTCCAGATGTAAGCCAATTTGCATTCACCAATCAAGTTTCCCTGAACGTTAAATTTACAGGGCTCAAAAAAGGATATGGCACAGTAGAAATTTATGCTGCCAAACAACAGAAAAGAGATAAAAATAAATATGCATATGGACTCAGAATAAAAAGTATCAAAAATTTTAATCCAGGTTCTTTAACGCCCATCAGCTATACCCGATATGAGTACGATACCTTTAGTGACCCATTGTTATCTAGTGGTGATGGCCTGGATATTTCCGAAGATATATCTTATTTAAATGAGAGTCCTAAAGCTGCTGTTCCTATTGGATACACAAACGTAAAAACCATCAATATGATTGATGGGAGCTATTCCAAATATTATTTTTATCCACAATCGACTTTTGCCGGGCTCACCTCCTCTTTCAATAGCATTGATGATAAGGATATGCGAAATTATTTTAGGATGGCAGGACTCTTACAAAAAAAAGAAGACTATAGTCCTACCAATCAACTTTTGCAGAAATCTGAAATGCAATACACCTATAAAGATGTGCCACTTGCTAATATCAACTTTAATGGAAACCCTGTAAAAAAGATCAATATCTCTAAACAGTCTTCCACTACTGAAAATTATATTGCTGGAACTACCAAAAAATTGGTAAGCTCTTCTGAAAGCCAGTTTGAAGATATTTACAACAATATGACTTCTTCAAAGGAAACCTTATCAGATGGAACTATTGTGGAAAAAACGATTCTTTATCCTGCTGATAAAGGGATTCAGAAACTTATGACGGCAAATATGGTAGATGTTCCATTGGAAACTTCTGTTAAAAAAAACGGCAAGCTTATAGGAAAAGCGGAAACAAAATTTGACAATGCTGCTCATCTTTATCCCACTTCCATGATTAGCTATAATATGGAAAATCAGACAGCGATGGGAGGTGGGACTTTAGATATTTATGATAATAAAGGAAATCTTGTACAAACTACAGCAAAAAACGGAATTCCTACCACAACCATCTGGGGATATTACCAAAGCCAACCTATTGCTGTGATCTCGGGTGCAACGTATTCACAGGTAGCTAATCTGACCACTGTAAAGGCAGCTATTACAGCATCTAATAATGACCGTGACAATCCTGCAACCGAACCTGCTCTTCTAACGGCCTTAGAAAACCTGAGAAATGACATCGCCTTAAAAGATTTTAGCATAACAGCAACTACTTACGACCCATTAATTGGTGTTACCAATAGTATTTCGGCGAACGGAATCAGAATGACTAACGTATACGATAATGCGAATCGATTGATTAAAGTAACGAATGCTGAAGGTAAAACACTGCAGGAATATCAATATAACTACAAACAGTAGATGTATAATGTACATAATTAAAAATGTATTAATGTAAATGCATGAGTACATAATACATAAATACAAAATCAAAACTTATGAAAAGAATTTTAAATATTTTTACCATATTGTTTGTAGCGGGATCATCTTTTGCACAAACATACCCCAGCACTGCTGAGAATTTTATTTATACTAAAAATTGTCTTGATGCGGACTGTGTCAGGAAAACAGAAACCGTAGAATATTTTGATGGACTTGGGAGACCTGTTCAGACCATTGCGATAAAAGCCACTCCCCTTGGAAGGGATGTAGTGACTCCTATTGAATACAATCCACTTGGAAAACAGGTTAAAGATTATCTTCCTATACCTCAGCCGGGAACACAAGATGGAGCCATTTATGGAAATCCCCTTGATAATGCTTCGGCTGCGGGATATGGAAATGAAAAGATTTATTCCGAAAAGATCTACGATAATGTATATACCAATCGTGTGAAACAAGTAATTTCGGTTGGTACGGCCTGGGCACAGAAACCTATTGATATGGGCTACGATACCAATATTAATGGTGAAGTGAAAAAATATACCATTACCACAAATTGGCTTGAAAACAGAACTGATTCCGGAATTGCCCTGTCTGGAACCTATGCTGCAAATCAGTTAATGAAAACAACCATTACTGATGAGGATCTAAACACGACCACGGAGTTTAAAAATGGTGAAGGAAAAACGGTCTTGGTAAGGAAAAACGATGGAACAAAAGACATAGATACTTACTATGTATATAATGAATTTGGCCAGTTGGTATATGTATTACCCCCATTGGCTGTTGCTACAACAGCACCCGATCAGACTAAATTGGATGCCCTTTGTTATCAATATCGTTACGACGGCGTAGGGAAGCTCGTTGAAAAAAAATTACCGGGAAAGGGCTGGGAATATATCATTTATGATCAGCAGGACCGGATAATTCTAACACAGGATGCTAACCTAAGGACAACTACCAATACTTTTGGAGCAAAAGGATGGATGTTTACGAAGTATGATAAGTATGGAAGAGTGGCATATACAGGATTTTATCCGAGTACAGAATTAAGATCAGCGTTGCAAAACTCGGTTAATGGGATTACAGTAAATCCTGCCAATAATGAAGAGAGAAGCTCATCTTCCTTTACAGCAAATGGAATAGATATTTATTATACCCAAAATGCTTTTCCGAAAATAAATCTCAAAATAATAAGTGTTAACTATTATGATACCTATGCTTCATATAGTTTCAACCCTGCTTTTCCATCTACTATATTGAACCAGACGGTGATAACGGATATACAAAATACTTCTGTAAATACCAAAGGCCTTCCTGTTATGTCAATGGTGAAAAATATTGAAGACGATAAATGGACAAAGAATTATGTGTATTACGACAATAAAGGACGGGCTATCGGAGGATATTCTATTAATCACTTGGGAGGCTATACCAAAACAGAAACAGAATTTGACTTTGCAGGCATAACAAAGCAGTCAAAGGTATATCATAAAAGGTTGGTAGCAGACACTGAAAAAATTATTACCCAAACTTATGAATATGACAACCAGAACAGGCTGAAAAAACAATGGCATCAGGTCAATGGCCAGCCTCAGGAACTTCTTGCTGAGAACTTTTACAATGAATTATCACAACTGTCTCAGAAAAAAGTAGGGAACAATTTGCAAAGTATCGATTACACCTATAATGTAAGAGGTTCTGTAATTAAAATGAACGATCCCGGTAATTTGGGAACCAAACTATTTGGATATGAGCTAAAATATCAGAATCCTGCCAATACTTCATTGTCCACAGGTAAATATAACGGCAATATTGCTGAAGTAACCTGGAAAACTGCGGCTGATCAGGTTTTAAGAAGGTATAATTATCAATATGATCCTTTGAACAGATTAAAGAAGGGAACCTATTCCGAACCTAATGCTTCTGTTCCAGAGAACAATTTATACAATGAGTCGGTTGTATATGATATGAATAGCAATATTACTTCATTGCAGAGGAATGGAAAAAACTCAGTGGGAGCGGCTGGATTAATAGATAATTTAACTTATACATACAGCGGAAATAAGCTCAACACTGTTAAGGATTCATCCGGAAACTATGCCGGATATCCGGATAGCTCAGGAACAATGATCACGTATGATGATAATGGAAATATGAAGAACCATGTGGACAAAGGAGTTTTACAGATTGATTATAATTTTCTGAACCTACCGGATTATGTGATGTTTGATAAAACCTATAACCCAAGGCTTTCCGGAACCCAGGATGCTGAATACAATGTAAATACCAGATATTTATACAGGGCAGACGGTGTTAAGCTTAAGAAGACTTACCTGTATGGTTCGGGAGAAGAGAATTTAGAAACCTTTACTATAACAGAATATGTAGATGGATTCCAATATGAAAACACAGCGAGCATTATTAAGCCAACGGCACCTCTTACTTTAAAATTTGTTCCAACCTCCGAAGGATACTATAATTTTGAAAATAATAAGTATATTTACAGCTATAGTGACCATTTAGGAAATGTGCGTATAAGTTATACAAAAAATGGAGCAGGAACCCAGATTGTTGAAGAAAATAACTATTACCCTTTTGGACTAAAGCATGAAGGCTATAACAGCTTAGGAGGTAATCCAGCCTACAGTTATGGATACAACGGCAAAGAATTACAAAAAGAAACAGGATGGAGTGATTATGGTGCCAGAATGTACATGTCCGATATTGGAAGATGGGGTGTAATTGATCCATTAGCAGAGCAATACAGAAGGCTTACCCCTTATAATTATGCCGCTAATAATCCTATTATGTTTATCGATCCTGATGGGAGGAAAATAAAAGCTCCGGACAGCAGTGGCGAAGGAATGTCGCTTTACCATGGAGCCACTCCGGGTATGGTGGAATATGTAGGACCTGGAAGCCGTTCCGGTATTTTAAAGTTTCTGGGGTTAGAAGATGAAATGGGTAAGTTTTATATTAGAACTGATGGTGGCGGTGGCGGTGGCGATCCTACTCCGAAAAAAAATGACGGTCCCAATTTAATACAAAGAATTGGTAATTTCTTTAGTAATCTTTTTGGTGGAAAGAAAAGTACTTCTTCCGGACATACAGTAAAAGCGACAATAATAAGTATGACATTAATTCCAGAAGGAGTTGCAACAACTTTAACTTTGGAAGAAGCTATGGCTACAGCAGGTATGCTTAGTAGAGGACTTTGGGGATTACCTTTAATGTTAAATGGGGATAGTTCTCATGCGCGTGGTTATAATATTCCTCTTACTGGAACAACGGATGTACCGACTGATGAACCAGGAATTTTACTTTATAGAGGAATAGCCGCCCCTAAAAATGTTTTTGATGCAGATATGTATTCTCAAGGCTTAATGGGTGTTGCAATACCGAATGGCTTAAGAATGGTCAGCACTCTAAAAGGACCACATAGAAGTCAAGATTTACATGCGGAAGGTGACAATTATTCTATATGGACATCTTGGACAACTGACCCTGTAGTAGCTAGACATTTTAGTGGAGGAACAGGGGGGATAATTTTATCTAAATATTTCCAAGCTGGGCAAGCTATACCAAATTTATCTATTACAGCCCAGGGTAATTCAATTCCTTCTGGAAAACCAGAAAATGAATGGCTTGTTTCAGGAGTTGTTTATGGTGCAACTGTTAAATTAATAAAATAGTATGAAAGAAAATATAATAAATTCTATTATGGCTTTTGATCCAGCTATGAATATAGAGAATCTTGAGTATTCTAATAATCTTATTAATATAAAAGACTTGATTTCTTTGTATAAATTAAGATTAAATATATATTATGATAAAGATGCTCCTTATAAAGAGATAGAATTCTTGGAAAAAAAAATTTATGCCTTCAATCAGTTAGATAGAAAAAATATTTCAAATATCAAGATGGTTAATGTAAATAATTACATCTTTTATCTGGATGAAGAGTTTATGGAAATATATTTAATAATAGATAATTTACAAAAAGAGGTTAAGAATTTATTGTAATGTCCCAGACATGTTGGTATCCTTTATTCTCCCCTGCTGGCGCGAGCGTCACGCTCGTGTCCAAATAAAGATTAACAATCTACATATAAATCCGAGAAGGTACACTTTCTCGGATTTTTATTAGGAGAAAGACGGGGCATATTTTATAAGTTTTGCTACAGTATTTTTGGATAGATAGTTTTAAGAGAATGGAATACTTTAGCAGGCAAAAGAAATTCAAATATTGAAAGATTACAATTTTGGCAACAACATAACAAACCTATTGAAATATGGTTTTTAAAGGTCTTTGAGAACCTTATGAATGGAAATATAGCAGTACAAGAAATTACTATAATGATGATCATGAAATTTGGAAATAGATTTAAATTTGTAATTAGTGCATGGGGGTAGCGGGGATTGGAGCAGGAGCAAGAAAAATATCTATTTATGGTTCATCAGTAATTAATCAAGGATTTTTAAATCCAAGTATAGCACAACGATTCGGTTATTCATTCGAGAAGGTTGGAAATGGAATTATTTTGCAGAAAACTTTAAAATAATATTTATATGATAAAAGATAAATCATCAATATACCTTTCAATTTTCAATAGAAAAGGTGGGGAAGGGATTAAAACAAAAATTATTAATAGAGATAATGAGAATCAATTCAGGACATTGTTTTCAAATTTATCTGATCAAGAAAAACCATTAATTATTTTTTTTGAAAATATTTCAAATTGGATTTTATTGACTAATAATAGAATTATTATCAATAAGCAAGATAGTTTTTCATTTGTAAAAATAGATGAAATTATAGAAGTTGTTCCAGCCTTAAAAGAAGAATTGAAAAATGGCATTTATCTAAAAAATAATTTTACAAAATTAAAATTGGGATTAAAAAATAATGATAATGTTATACTTGATTTAGAGCAAGGATTGCCATACGAAGGTTTATATCAGGTTTTACATTTTATTAAAAGCAATAATATTAGTTCCCTCTCATAAACCGGCGTTACCCGATCCCCTGCTGGCGCTAGCGTCACGCTCGTGCCCGAATAAAGATTAACAATCTATATATAAATCCGAGAAGGTACACTTTCTCGGATTTTTATTAGGAGAAAGACGGGGCATATTTTATAAGTTTTGCTACAGTATTTTGGATAGATAGTTTTACGAGAATGGAATACTTTAGCAGGTAAAAGAAATTCAAATATTGAAAGATTTTTCAATTTTGTCAACAACATAACAAACCTATTGAGATATGGTCTTTAAAGGTCTTTGAGCAAAATTAAATTACATCCATCAGAATCCTATTGAAAGTGTTTTTTGTAACAGAACCTTATGAATGGAAATATGGTAGTGTAAAGAAACTACTATAATGATGATCATGAAATTTTGGAAATAGATTTAAATTTGTAATTAGTGAGTGGGCAACGAGCGTGACGCTCGCGCCAGCGTGGGGATATTCTTGTTGGAAGAATAGATACAAGAGAAATTAGGACATTTTACAGAGCAGATTTAAGAAGTACAAATCCACTTCAAGATGCCGTAGACCTTGCTGCAAGCTTAACAAAATAAGACTATGATAAATTTAGATTTAAATACAGTTATAAATATATTGTCATTGTATGATTATTCAAAAATGACAATAGAAGAAAGGGAAAATATAATAGAACTTGAAGGGATAGAAGAAGAGGAAATTTATGAATGGCTTAAAGAAAAATATATAGGTGTCACAATTTCATATATAGAAGAAAAAATTAACAAATTATACGGTTTTTCTTTTATTATAACGGGGACACCAAAAGAATTAGTTCCATGTCCTTGTTGTGGTTACAAAACAATTTTAGAGAAAGGGAATTATGAAATTTGTCCAGTTTGTTTTTGGGAAGATGACGGAAGTATAAACGATTTAAAATATAGTTCTGCGAATCATATGACCTTAAAAGATGCAAAAGAAAACTTTAAGTTAAAAGGAGCTATTTCAGAAAAGTTTTTGAATTTTATAGAGAAGGACGCTAAAATCAAATATTATAATGGTTATTTGTAATAACAAACTATTTTAATCCCCTGCTGGCGCGAGCGTCACGCTCGTGTCCAAATAAAGATTAACAATCTATATATAAATCCGAGAAGATGGAATTTGATAAGATGAGGGATCAACTCAATGTTTTATTTGAAAGGTTAGACTTTAAAACAGTTTCAACTTTAGATAACAAAGATTTTAGAACATTAGCGCATAATTTCTTCATAGGGATAAACCAACTTAGAGATGAAGGCTTAATTTTAAATGATGATTTTAGAAAATTTGTCAATGATAAGCATATTGAATATGATCATGATGATTACGGAAATGATTTAATATATGAGGAAAGGATGCAGGATATCCTTTCCGCATTAACAGAATTCTGCTCACCTCCATGGTTCTGGAATACCCCATTAGAAGAGTATCTGACTCAAAAATGGTAAATTTTTAATTTCGAATAAACAAAAAAAACCGGCTCTACAGCCGGTTTTTTTAAGGTACGAACCATAAAGTTGCTAACCGCACCTGTTATGGATTGGATATAATAAGAGCAGAAGGGATATCGGATAGCCAGATACTTTTGGTATCGATTAATCCTTTCCAGCTTTTACTGCTGATGAGCATAAGATCCTGGGAGCTTAAAAACTCCTTTTCGATCTTTTTCTCGTTATATAGGGTGATGTGATTAGGAGCAACCTGTTCAATGCTTCTGATGAGTTCTTTCACCTCGATATTATTCCGGATCTGTCCTGCGACATCCAGAATGATGATCTGTGAATTATTATTGTTGATAAGCCTCTTGGCGTATTCCAGCAAGTAGAAATCGCTGAGGTTGAAGATCGGGACAAATACTTTATCAGCACTTTTGAAATCTTTTTCTACCAGAACGCCTACCGGGATATTGGTTTTATCAAGGATTTGTAAAGTGAAATCGTCAAAAGGGGAGTTGTTGAAAATATATCCTTTTCCTTTTACGGTATTCAGGAGTTTTTCCGGGTTGATGATCTTCGTGGTGAAACCCAGCAGCCTGCCTAGTAGACTTCCTTCATACATCGATTTTCCAAGCATGATTAAAAGGAGGTCGTAGTTTCCTTTGTTTGAAATGCTGGTGAGATCGTTTTCAATATCCGTAGAGGCCTTGAAAAGGGTCGTGACTTCAAGTTTCAGGTCGTGGGAGGTTTCGATTACATTTTTAAACTGCTCATTCTCGTATTCATTGATGTCATAGGCATGCATTTCCTCGACGGGAGCAATATTCATGGCAGTAATGCTTTTATTGCCATTCATTTTATTGGTGAAATCATGGGCGAGTTTTAATAACGTGCTTCCCGATTCAGGATTGTCAAAGGAAAGCAAAACACGGTATTTCGAATCATGATACCCATTTGGGATATTTTCATCCTTTTTAGATTTAAAAAGATAATTGAAAAAATCCAGTGCCGGTCCGGTCATAAAGGTGGTGAACAAAGCCATGATCACCAGCATGGCGAAAATTTCGGGACCCAGAACACCGAGGTCATATCCGATATTCAGAACGATAAGTTCCATTAATCCCCGGGTATTCATCAAAGCGCCGATCGTTAAGCTGTCTTTCCAGTTGATCCCGAGGAATCGTGCAGCTAAAGCACTTCCTGCAAATTTTCCTGCCACAGCAATCAGAATAATAAATCCGGCGGTCATCCAAAGGTGTCCGTCATTGAGCAGTCCGATCTGTGTCCGAAGTCCTGTAAATACAAAGAATAGAGGAAGTAAAAGAACCAGGGCCACATCTTCGATCTTATCGATGAACATCGTACGGAATTTGGCATTCTCAGGCATTATAGCTCCTGCCATAAAGGCTCCGAACAAAGCATGAATTCCGATCACTTCCGTTACATATGCAGAAAGAATAAGCGTTAAAAAGAAGATGGCGACCATCGGTTTGTTGATGGTGTTTTTACCCGCTTGCAGATCACCGATCCTTTTGAGGAACGGTCTTACGATCTTGATCATAAAAAAGACATAACCTATGGCCATTAAGATCACGTAGATCGAACTGGCAAAAGATCCGGCTTTTACAATAGCGATCACAGCTGCAAGGATACACCATGCGGTAATATCATCTGCTGCGGCACAGGTAATAACGATGGTTCCCAGTTTGGTTTTCTGCAGATTTCTCTCCTGGACGATCCTTGCCAGTACCGGAAAGGCGGTAATGCTCATTGAAATAGCAATAAATAAGGCAAAAGAAGTAAACTGGATACCATCCGGTGCAAATTCCTGATAGATGAAATAGGAGAGTCCGATACCCAGTGCAAAAGGAATAATGATACTGGCGTGGCTGATGACCACAGCATCATGCGCCTTTTTTCTTAAGACACTAAGGTCAAGCTCCATACCAACGATATACATGAACAGGATCAGCCCGATCTGGCTTAAAAACTGTAAATTCCCAAGGGATTCTTTTGGAAAAAGAAAGGATGAAAACTCCGGAAAGTACATTCCCAGTAATGAAGGTCCCAGAACAATACCGGCAATCATTTCTCCGATCACCGTCGGCTGCTTTATTTTCATGCAAATCCATCCGAATAACCGGGCGACCAGGATGATGGTAACGATTTGTGCCAGCAGTAAAGCCAATGGATGATGAAGGTTGGCTCTAAATGATTCTATAAAGTTATCCCAGGTAGATCCTGAACTTGTTTTTACAACAAGATTTTCTTTTACCTCCAATGTTTGTCCTTCAATAATGAAGAAGTACATCAGGCAAGAGAAAACAGCGATCGTAACTGCATAAAAAATAATATTTCTGTATTTCCCCAAATTCATAATCCGTTATTTTAGTGTAAATTTCTAAAGAATATATGGATGACAGATATTATTTTTTGTAAAATGTAATAAATGCCATAAATAATGTAATGAAAAATCTATTTTAAAGAATATCCAAGCCCAATTCCTACTTTCCAGCTGCCATTTTGTGTTGAAGTCTTGGTATTATAGTACACCGGAACCTGAAGGGCTATCTTTTTGTAAACAAAAGTAAGGCCTGCCCCCAGATTAGGCGTAACTGCATTGTTTTTCGTCCCTTCTGACCGGTCTTCTTTGATCCGTAGGGAAGGAAGCATTCCTACAATAAATTTTGTATGGTGCCAGGTGATGTTGATATTAGGTCCCGTAAAATTGATGAAAGCCCCATGATCCACATATCCGGCTGCTGCCACTCCGTCAAAAAATGCTGCTTTCACGTGAGAAGTAGCTTCCTGGGAAAAACAACATCCGGATATGAGAATTCCACATGCATAAAAAAATCTTTTCATGATCAATCATTTAATCAGGGGCAAAAGTACACGGACTGATCATTGTAAAAAGGAGCCTGTAATGAAAGACCTGAATTCTGCAGCGAAAACCGGATCATTTGAAGGATCTATTTTCCGAACATTTCCATCAGAGCGCTTTTATAGGTATCTCCGATCTGAAGTTTCAGGAAATTGTCATCTTCCGCAGGAATTGTGGTAATGATCTCGTTGGTTGAAAATACTTTGATGGAAGACAACGCGATGATCTCTTTTTTATTGACCTGGGCGAAATCTTTAGCAGGAAGCATGTCAAGAAGATTCTTAAAATTGAGGTTTTTAAGGACGATATTGGTTCCGTCGTTGAGAATAATATCTTTATCCCGGCTGTCGATCTCCGAGGTTTTAATGTAAGCAATCTGCTCTGTGAAAATAATGGTTTTCCCGATATTCGTATTCCATTCGATAAAGTCTTTCTTCTGCGGGCTGTTGACCAGTTCCTTCGCCTTTTCAAAAGCCTGAATGAGCCTTTCTTTTTTAATAGGTTTACGCACATAATCCACCACATTAAGATCGAACGCTTCGGCGGCATATTCTTTATAGGCTGTCGTGAAAATGATCTTTTTAGAATCTGAAATCAATTCTGCTACCTGAAGTCCCGTCATTCCCGGCATTTCAATGTCCAGGATGCATACGTTGCAGTCGATGGAATGGATTTCGCTGAGGAAAATTTTAGGATCGTTAAAAGCCTTTACCACCTCTACATGATCAATCTGTTCACATAGAAGCTTTAAATAGCTTATCGCCAGCAATTCATCATCAAGAATAACGCACTTTATCATAGAACTCTCCTAAATTAATTTGTAATTCTGCTGTGAAGATCCCGTTTTTAGAACTTTTTTGAAGCTGATAATGCGTGTTATAGATCATCTTCAGTCTTTGATCCAGGGACTGGCTTCCGAATCCGCTTTTTTCTTTTTCCAGAACGTTTTTCAGGGAAGCCTTGTTGATCACCTTCATGGTATAGATTCCGTTTTCCAGCTCGAGATAAATGGATATAAAAGAATCCTGCGCCAGAAAATCGGTATGTTTAAAAGCATTTTCTATCAGGTCTACAGAAATCAGCGGGGCAAATACTTTCTCTTCAAAGATACGGTCGGATTTATCGATTTTGGATTTGATCCTGAAATCAAAAAGAGGGTTGATCTTGATCTTATTGATTTCAATAAGGCTTAAAGCAAAAGTGAGTTCTTCCTTCGGGCTCACGAATTTGTTATTGCTCTCGTATAAGATATAATCCAGAACGTTCGCCAGCTTATCCAAGGACATATACGTCTGATAAGCGTGAGACTGAACGGAATTAAGAATATTTTTAAACAGATGCGGATTCAGCTTGGTACCAATGTGTTCCAGCTGAACTTCATTCAGCCGCTGCTCAATCAGCTTATTCGTTTCCGACAGCTTGGTATTTCGTTGTTTGAATTTTTTATTCTGGCCAAACAGGTAGATGCTTACCGTAAGAAAAAAGAAAATAGCAAAGACTCCAATGAATATCAGATAATCATGAATCATGTAATAATTGCCATCCATGGTTGTTTTCTTTAAATAATACCTGCTTATTTCAGTTTTTTAAGGCTGTTAAGCGTTACCGTTTCCTCACATTTTTCATATCCGATCTCGTAGGTCGGATGGGTTTCCGGATAGATCAGTATATATTCCGGACATGGTTTTTTCTGAGCATGGCTGCGGTCGAAATCTACTTTTCCTTTGGTGATAATACTGTCTTTCAGAAATTTTTCATCAATCTTTAAGGTTTTCATTTCATTACTGAATGTCTCTGAATACTTAAAATCCTTGGAAAGCGTTTCAGCAATAACACGGCTGTTGGGCAAATACCCCGAGCAGCTTGCCCCTTTTTTGTTTAATATAAAAAATACGATAATAAGCCCCGGAATAAGGCCGATTAAATAAAACTTAAGTTTTTTCATTAGAAAATTAAAAGATTGATATCATGATAAGTAAGCCCGAAACGGTCGCAGATGATCTTTTTCGTATGCCTTCCTTTATACATATAAAGACTTTGCTTCATTTCATTTTTGCGGATCAGCATATTTTCAAAGCCACCTTCCTCATCATAATTTAAAATGTAGGATAAAAAGAAATTAGAAATAGCCTTTGTTGTCGTTCTCGGCATTTTTGACGTAAGATTCGGAAGACCGCAATGGATCACTCCGTGTTTGATAATATAAGGCTCATCCATGGTAGTAAGTTCCGAAGTTTCGATCACTTTTCCATTGTCGATGGTGATATCTATGATTACACTTCCTTTTTTCATTTTCATTACCATATCTTCCGTAACGATCGGCTGCATATTCAATCTCGGAAGGGCTCCGATCACAACATCTGCACGTCTTAAAGCTTTACCCAGCTCTTTAGGATCGATAATAGAAGTAGGAACACGGCTGTCTACGATGGTATGAAGTCGGCGTAGTTTCGATAGGGAATTATCAAAAACCCTTACGCTGGCTCCTAAACCGATAGCTGCTTTGGTGGCAAATTCGCCCACGATTCCTGCTCCAAGGATCAGGACTTCCGAAGGTCGCACACCTGTAATTCCACCCAGCATAAGGCCATTGGATAAAGCCAGCAATTCCGATGCATATAGGATGGAAACGGTTCCGGCAATTTCACCTACCAGTCTTACCAGGGCAAGCTGCTTGTATTCGTCGATAATAAATTCGAAAGCGATTGCATTGATCTTTTTCTCAGCAAGCTTCAGGAAATATTCTTTCTCTCTTAAATTGATCTGAAGGGCAGAAACCAGATACGTATTAGGCTTCATATAATCAATTTCTTCCTCAGTAGGAGGGTTGATCTTTAAAATCAAATCCTGTCCGAAAGCTTCTTTGGGATCTGTAGTGATCTTCGCTCCTGATTCGGAGTACTGTAAATCTGTAAAAAAAGATCCTATTCCGGCTCCCGATTCGATAATGATTTCGTGGCCGTGATCTACCAATACCTGCACTGCATCAGGAGTGATACAGGTTCTTCTTTCGTGAAGACACGTTTCTTTGGGAACACCAATACTAAATTGTTTACCCTTCTTTATAACTTCCAGTTTTTCCTCTTTCGGCATCAATTCTTCTTCAGTAAAAGGAGTGAAAATATTTGTAGTACTCATTCTTTACATTAATTATGTCTTACAGATAAATGTTTTTATAATCAAATTTAATAAGCAAAGATACATAATATTTACTCGAAAGTGATTTCTCTGCTTTCACCGGTATTTAAAATGCTCATTGAGTGATATTCCAGGCCGTACAGCTCTTCTTCATATACTTCCGGCCATTCGATAATGCATAGATAAGCATTGTCCAGATATTCCTCAATACCGATATCATACACTTCGTCAATATTTTTCAGACGGTAAAGATCAAAGTGAAAAATTTTTCCTTTCGGACTGCTGTACTCATTCACAATAGAATAGGTCGGGGAGCTTACTTCATCCTCACTTCCCAGGTTTTTAAGCAAAAACTGTGTAAATGTTGTTTTTCCGGCTCCCAGGTTTCCTTTTAGCAAAAGAATAGGATGCTGCAATTGAGGAATGATCTTTTCCACTACAGCCTGCCAGTCTTCGATTTTATTGATTTTCAATTCCATTTATGATGTATAGTTTAATATATTGTTTCGGGCTTCCTTGGTCATTAAACCCTGTTCTATGTAAAAGTTAAGCTGATTGGATATTTGTAAAAGTTCTCCTGGTTGTTTTATCTGAAACAGAACTTTCCTTTCCTCATTATCCAAAAGTCTGATTTTTAAATAATTATTGCAGCCTTGGGAAAAAGCACCGTCAGCACCGTTCCTGATAATGAACCTTCCCTTGTGATCATTTTGTACTATTTCCACATACTTTAGATTTTGCGTCAAAAAAACCTCATTGCCGACGGTAATTTTTTCTTTTTCAAAAATAAGTTTTCCTTCCATTCGACCTTTTAGCTGTTCCGGAAACCAGACATTAATAAAACCTCCGATGAAGGCAATAAACATAGGTATTCCTATGATCCATGCGAACCAGCCCGGAATTTCCTTTTCCGGAACTTTGAGTATATAAAGCACAAAAGCAACAGTCAGGAAAGGGATACCTATTAAAATATAAATTAATCTTTCCCTTGTCCATATAAAACCGTTGGCAGGTTTGTAGATATTAAAAGCTTTATAATCTTCAGCCATACATGAAACTTTTATTGAGAATGCGTTCAACCAGGCATCCTGTCATTCATCCGGGTGTCATTTTTCATTTGTCAAATTTAGCCTAATTATTTTATTTAGATCGAACACGAATTTTATCAATTTTAAGAATTTCACGAAGGGGGATTTTTTTGTTTTACAATAGAAATATTATACTTTTACACCATGATTTCCAAACAGACCATTGATAAGATATTCTCCACGATCCGGGTAGAAGAGATTGTGGGTGAATATGTGCAGCTGAAACGGGCAGGGTCTAATTATAAAGGACTCAGTCCCTTCCACGAAGAAAAATCTCCCAGTTTTGTCGTTTCTCCGAGTAAGCAGATCTGGAAGGATTTCTCTACAGGAAAAGGAGGAACTGCGATTTCCTTCCTCATGGAAATTGAAAACTTTACCTATCCCGAAGCGCTTCGCCATGCTGCCAAAAAATACGGAATTGAAATTGAAGAAGATCAGCGCGAGTTTTCTGAAGAAGCTAAAAATGCCCAGTCTGAAAGGGATTTATTATATAAAATTCATGAAGTGGCCAATGATTATTTTCAGAATTTCCTTTGGGGGGCTGAAGAAGGAAAATCCATTGGATTGGCTTATTTCAGAGAACGTGAGCTGAAAGATGATATCATAAAAAAATTCCAGCTGGGGTATTCTCCTGAAAAGAAAAATGCCTTTACGGCGTATGCTTTAGAGAAAGGATATTCTAAAGAAATTCTTGAGAAATCAGGACTCTCTATTTTTCCTGAAAATGCACCGAATGGAATTGACCGTTTTCGTGAAAGGGTCATCTTTCCGATCCATAGCTTCTCGGGAAGGGTATTGGGTTTTGGTGCCAGGATCCTTAAGAATAATGTAAAAACAGCAAAATACCTCAATTCCCCGGAAACGGAGATCTACCATAAATCGAATGTCCTTTATGGATTAAACCAAAGTAAGCAGGCTATTTCCAGGAAAAACGTCTGTCTCTTGGTGGAAGGATATATGGACGTGATTTCCCTTCATCTTTCCGGAATTGAAAATGTGGTGGCAAGCTCGGGAACTTCCCTGACGACAGAACAGATCAAACTGATCAAAAGACTTACGGAAAATGTAACCATTCTCTTTGATGGAGATAATGCCGGAATTAAAGCCAGTTTCCGGAGTATTGATATGTTGCTGACAGAAGGAATGAATATCCGAGTTCTTTTATTTCCTGAAGGAGATGACCCGGATTCGTTTGCCAGAAAACATCCGCAGGACTATGTGGAAAAATTCATCGAAAATGAGGCGATGGATTTTATTGATTTTAAAGCTGAAATTCTTTTAAAAGAAGCAGGAGGTGATCCTATTAAAAAAGCCGAGGCGATCAGGAACATCGTTAAATCCGTAGGGTTTGTTCAGAATGCCTTGAAAAGAGAGGTTTACTTAAAAGAAGTTTCCAATAAATTCGGACTTTCCGAACAGAGCTTGTTTAATGAACTGGATGTCCAGAGGCAGATTACCCAAAATCAGAACCAGCATGTTCAGCAGCAGAAAGAAAATGTTCCCGTTAAAATGGATATTGTTCCTCCGGATGAGGATAAAGGGGATCCTTTTCTGTATGATGTCTTGTTTATGGAGAGTAAGCTTGTGGATCATATGCTGATGTTTGGAGATGTTGTTTTAAAAAGAACGGACGCTAATAATGAGGAGTATCAGATCACGGTCATTGAAGAAATTCTGCACCATTTTGAGGAAGAGCAATATCAATTTTTGGTTAAAGGAAATGAGATCATCATTAATCAGGTAAAAGAAGGCATCCAGCAGGATGAACTGAGAAGCGGGAATTTTTTCGTATCTTTTATGGACGAGCAGATCACCTCGAAGGTAGTAGATGCGTTAATTCCATTGGATGAGCTTGAAAACTGGGCTTCCCGGAATATTTATCCTCCCAATTACGGGGATAAAGTGGCAGAGCAGATAAAAGGTGACGTCTTGCTGCATAAATACCGGTATATCGACTACCTGATCAAAGAAACGGCTAAAGAGCTGGATCAATACAGCGGAAAAGATGAAGGAAAATATTTTGAACTGATCAAAAAGATCACCTTATTGAAACAGGCGTCAATGAAACTCAATGATATTATCGAATACTCACCCATTAAAGGGATTTATAGAGACAGCAAAAGATAATTTTAAGACAAACTGTTGGCGGGGCATCAATCATTTCTGACAAAAAGTCCTATAAAATTTTAGGAATAAAAGTTGTAATTTAAACTTCAGAAAAATTTAAAATAATACCAATAGAAATATGGACATTAAAAAAGAATTCAGAGATTTCTCTGTAAAGCATTTAGGAAACAGCGGTTTGGTTACCGATCAGTATATGGGAATGTATGGTCCAACGAATCTTACGCCTTACATTATGGAGGAAAGAAGATTGAACGTTGCTCAGATGGACGTTTTCTCCCGTTTGATGATGGACAGGATTATTTTCCTTGGAACCGGAATCGATGACCAGGTAGCTAATATCGTAACAGCACAGCTTTTATTCCTTGAAAGTGCTGACCCTTCAAAAGATATTCAGATCTATATCAACTCTCCTGGTGGTAGCGTATATGCAGGTTTAGGTATCTATGATACGATGCAGATCATCAAACCGGATGTAGCGACAATCTGTACAGGTATTGCTGCTTCAATGGGAGCCGTATTGTTAGTTGCCGGAGAAAAAGGAAAACGTTCCGCACTTAAGCATTCAAGGGTAATGATCCACCAGCCTTCAGGAGGTGCACAAGGTGTTGCTTCTGATATGGAGATCAACCTGAGAGAGATGTTGAAATTAAAGCAGGAGCTTTACGATATCATTGCAGAGCATTCAGGACAAACTTATGAGTGGGTTGAAAAATCTTCTGACAGGGATTACTGGATGACTTCTGAAGAAGCTAAAAACTACGGAATGGTAGATGAGGTTTTACAGAGATCCAAAGAGAAAAAATAAGTTTCTTTAAATACTAATGAAAGCGCACCGATAGGTGCGCTTTTCTTTTTTTATAATAATCCTATGTCATTAACTACGTCTGATCTTCGATTTCAGAACGGAGCGCATATGAGGTGAAGGAATCTAATACTATATGTCTTTTTTTAACCACAAAAGTCACAAAAGTTTTTAAACACGTTAGCTATTTTTAAGAGCCAGAATGCTGTATAGAAAGTACACTTAAGTTTTAAAAAAATCTTTGATTTTTTGACATCGACCTGGGAACCGGAAACGTTAAAAAAATGAATCCTATAAACGTTAAAAAAATTCTACTGTCTGAGTGTGGAGTAAATATTAAATCTTGAACCTTTGTTTCAAGACAAAGAAATTAAGTCATATTTAAAATACAATTATTATTCAATTCAACATTAGTTCACAATCGCTGTTTACATTCGCAACCATAAAAAGTAATCATGAAAAAACTTCTTCTTTCATCTCTTATCCTAGGAACTTTATGGTCATGCAATAACGATGATACGGTAAATAACCAGGACATCAATTATAATAAACTGCCACAGGAATTTCCTTTTACAACGGTTGCTACGATCAATGGAGTCGCTGTAATTAATGGTGGTTTCGGTTCCGGAGCAACAGCCCATCCTACCCGTAAAGGAGAATTTTATGTGATCACGGACCGTGGTCCCAATACCGCTTATCAGAATGGAATTAAATTCCTCATTCCCAACTATACACCCACGATCATGCATTTTAAGATCAATGCTGATGGAAATATCGAAGTACTGAAGTATATCAAGCTTAAAAATCCTTCGGGACAACCTATTACAGGACTTCCAAACCCTCAGGGAATGGGAAGTACGGGTGAAATTGCTTATGGTGTCAATGGAAATGTATTGGGGACTGATAATTACGGATTGGACAGTGAGAGTATTGTAGCTGCTGCTGACGGCACGTTTTGGGTGTCTGATGAATATGGACCTCACATCGTTCATTATAATGCGGATGGGGTGGAGATGGAAAGGATCAGTCCTATTGGAGTGAATACAGGAAACAGGAAATTGCCTGCCGTTTTCGCAAAAAGAAGACCTAACCGGGGAATGGAAGGAATGTGTATGACTCCTGACGGAAAGATGCTGGTGGGTACAATGCAGTCGACCATGTATGTTCCTACCAAAGCTCTCGCTACCAATACCACTTTAACAAGGATTGTAACGTTTGACCTTGCAACCGGGCAGACAAAACAATATTTGTATAAGCAGGATGGAGGAGCATCCGATTCCGTTTGTGATATAACGGCGATCAGTAATACTGAGTTTTTAGTTATTGAAAGGGACGGAAAATTCGGTTCTCAGGGAGGACTGAAGAAAGTGTACAGAATTAATCTTTCCGGCGCATCAGATGTTACCGGTCCCGATCTGGCGGCTGTTGATGGGTTAAAGATTAATGATAAAGCTTTGGAACAATCCACATGGGCTGAGATTGATGCTGCCGGGCTAAAGCCGGTTTCCAAGACTTTAGCTGTAGATCTGGTTGCTAAATTGGGATATGAACACGACAAATTCGAAGGAATTGTTTATCTGGGAGGAAATAAACTGGCTGTTTTCAATGACGATGATTTTGGCGTTACCGATGATGGAAACGGAAACCCGAAAGCGAAGATTCTTCCTAAGACAGGAAAAGTAGATAAAGGAACAATGTATGTAGTCGATATTCAGTAATCATATTTTTAAAAGAAAAGCGGCGGAATAAAATTCCGCCGCTTTTTATTTTTATGATATTGATTCAGTAGAGCATCTAACCTCTAACCTCTAATATCTAAAATCTAACTAATTAAAGGCCTCAATAATTTTAGAGAAATCCTCCAGTTTTAAAGCAGCTCCGCCAATCAGTCCACCATCGATATCCGGTTGGGAAAAAATCTCTTTAGCATTATCCGGCTTCACTGAACCTCCGTAAAGGATCGAAACTTCATCTGCAACTTCTTGCCCATACTTTGCAGCAATGATACTTCTGATATGTGCATGGATTTCCTGAGCTTGCTCAGGTGTAGCCGTTTCACCGGTTCCGATTGCCCAAACGGGTTCGTAAGCAATTACTACTTTTTTGATTTCCTCTGCGGAAAGGGTAAATAAAGCCACTTCAGTCTGGTTTTTTACCACTTCAAAGTGCTGGCCTGCTTTTCTCTGTTCAAGTGTTTCCCCATTGCAGTATACAGGAATTAAACCTTTATCAAGTGCTAACTTAACCTTTCTGTTGCAATGTGAATCTGTTTCACCGTGGTATTGTCTTCTTTCAGAGTGTCCGATAAGTGATCCGGTCACATCAATAGATTCCAGCATATCTGCAGAAAGCTCTCCTGTATAGGCTCCGCTTTCATGCTCGCTCATATCCTGGGAAAAAACTCCGATCTCATCCTTTTCAAAGATGTCTTTTGCCATCATCAGATACAATGAAGGAGGAGCGATCCAAACCTCACAATTCGTCGGGTTATTGTTTTTATAACTAAGTAATTGAATCATTAATTGCTGAGCATCAATTACATTTTTGTTCATTTTCCAGTTTCCTGCAACGATCTTTCTTCTCATAATTATTTTACTATTTAATCTTCTTTTATTTTAGTGTCTATAAATGTATAGGTGTTATCTTTTTTACCCATTAATTCAATTGATTGGAACTTTACATTACCATTATCCAGTACTTCATAATTGTACACATCAATCACCTTATCATAGTTATGAAGTTCATAATATTTTCCGGATTCTGTCCACCAGCTGCCATTTTCAGTTTCCTGTTGTACGTTCCCGTCCTGATCAATAGCAACAAATAAAAGCATGCTTTTTCCGTTTTCCATCCTGCATGAAACCCAGTACTTTGAGAAACCTTCGATCTGTTGGTTTTGTTCAGAACCCTTATAACATCCTACCATCTTTGGATCGTAGGTTTTTTGTTGTGCTGTTAATCCTATTCCAATACAAAATAAGGATATGGCAAATAGTTTTTTCATAAAATTATTGATTAATTCCTTCTAATTTAAACATAAAGGCGTACACCAAAGCAGTATCCTTCAGGTAGTCGAATCTTCCAGAAGCACCTCCGTGACCATAAGCCATATCAGTTTTTAAAAACAATACATTTTTATCTGTTTTCATATCCCGTAATTTTGCCACCCATTTTGCAGGCTCGAAATACTGTACCTGTGAGTCATGCAATCCTGTTGTTACCAAAAGATTGGGATAATTTTTCTTTTCTACATTTTCATAAGGCGAATAGGATTTCATATAGAAATATGCCTCTTTATTATTGGGATTTCCCCATTCATCATATTCATTGGTGGTTAATGGGATGCTTTCATCAAGCATGGTATTCACCACATCTACAAACGGAACGTGAGCAATAACTCCATTCCAAAGATTCGGGCTCATATTGGCAATCGCTCCCATTAATAAGCCTCCGGCGCTTCCGCCCTGAGCATACATATGCTTTGGAGAAGTGAATTTTTCCTTTACAAGATATTCTCCAGCATCGATGAAATCCGTAAATGTGTTCTTCTTTTTCATCATTTTACCATCTTCATACCACTGCCGTCCCATCTCCTGACCTCCACGGATGTGAGCCATCACAAAGACAAATCCTCTGTCTAAAAGGCTTAATCGGGTAATGCTGAAAGAGGCATTGGATGAATTTCCGTAAGAACCATAGGCATAAAGCAACAGCGGATTTTTTCCGTCCTTTGTTAATCCTTTTTTGTACACAACAGAAAGAGGTATTTTTGTGCCGTCTTTAGCGGTAGCGAAAAGTCTTTCTGTTACATAATTATCCTTATTGTAGCCTCCTAAGACCTCCTGCTGCTTTAAAAGAGTTCTTTTCCCTGTTTTCAGATCTTGTTCAAACTGGGAAAGCGGCGTAATCATAGACGTGTATCCGAAACGGAAATTGTCCGTATTGTATTCCGGGTTTCCTGCCGGAGAAACGGTATAAGTAGGTTCATCGAATTTTACAAACTCTTTTTTCCCGGTTTTCCTGTCATAAATGACCAACTGGGAAAGCCCATTTTGCCTTTCGCTAAAAACCAGGTAATTTTTAAATTCCGTAATGCCCTGCATTAAAACATCTTTTCTGTGGGGAATGAAATCTTTCCAGTTTTCAACTCCTGTTTTGGTTAAGGGAGTTTCTACGACTTTAAAATTAAGGGCATCTTTGTTCGTGGTGATCAGGAATTTATCCTCTAATGGTGTTACATCGTATAAAACATCCTTCATACGTGGCTGAAATACTTTAAATGTACCATTAGGATCATCTGCATTCAGGTATCTTGTCTCAGAAGAAGTAGTGGCAGCAGAATAAATCATAATGAATTTATCATTTTTAGATTTTCCTACCCCGATGTAATTGGACTTATCCTTTTCTTCATAAACCACCACATCTTTACCAGGATCTGTTCCGAGTGTATGCCTTTTGATTTTTTCAGACAAAAGTGTTACGGGATTATTCTCAGTATAATAAATGGTTTTATTATCATTAGCCCATATTGCTTCACCTTCGGTATTTTTAATGCCCAGATCGGTTGTTTTTCCTGTAGAAAGGTCCTTTAAAAACAATTTATACTGCCGTCTCGAAACATCATCCACACCATACACCAGTTTTGTATTATCCGGGCTTATGTTGAATCCTGCCGCTGAATAATAAGGGTGTCCTTCAGCAAGCTGGTCCACATCCAGGAGTATTTCTTCAGGTGCCTCAAGACTACCTTTCTTTCTGCAATATTTAAAATACTGTTTTCCCGTTTCAGTCCGTGTATAATAGTAATATCCGTTTTTGAACGAGGGAACCGATTCATCTTTTTCTTTGATCCTGGATTTCATTTCCTGGAAAAGTTTTTCCCTGAAAGGTTCCGTATCCTTCATCATTCCTTCCCAATAGGAATTTTCCGCCTTCAGGTAATCAACAACTTTTGTGGAGTCTTTTCCTTTTTTGAAGTAATCGATCATCCAGTAATACGGATCATTTACCTTATCACCGTGTATCGTTCTGATGTGGTCCTGTTTCTCTGCAACAGGAGCCTTAAGATCAGGGAATTTTTGAGATTGAAGGGTAGAAGCACTCATGATTAATAGTCCTAGATATAATTTTTTCATACTCATATTGGTTTTTTGGGCAGGTGTCTAGTTCAGATGCCACATATTCTTTAAAAGCTTATAGAAGGTATGTTCTTCATCCGTTACTTTGTTATCAGCTTTTATAAGTGTTTTGGCAAATTCTGCAAATTTTACGCGCTCTTCTTCCGTAGAGTCATCATAAAAACAACGGGCATGAAATTCAAAATGATCTTTCCATTCTTCAGGCTGAAGCAGGGCGATGGTTTCCAGTTCATTATCCAAATTCATTTTGAACGGAAATTCATCAGCTAAATATTGCTGTACAAGCATTCCTTCTTCAGGGGCAAATTCTCCGTCTACGGAAGAAAGAATCATTAATAAATGGTAACCGGCGATTGGCTTATTTGACTTTTGCATGAGTTGATTAAAAGTTTAGTGTTTAAAGTGGGTCAATTGACTCCTATTATGTATACGTTATTATTTAATATAATCTTTTGCAGGCTGTTTGTCTACAATTTTTCCGTTCTGTAATATCAGGACAAACGGGTTGCTTCTGGCAATGGTTTTAATGGCAGTTCCATCCATCATTGCATTTTTAATGGTTTTAAATGTGTTCGGATCCGTAGAGACACCATAGATAACTGCACCTTTCTGGGCATTTACCTTAGCTTCAACTTTCTGGAGCAATTCCTGAGAAAGCTCTTTAGGGTGATAAGAAAATACCAAAACAGCCTTTGGAGCTTTAATAATCTCATCAGTAACCTCAAGCCCGGTAGGATCTTCAATTTTAAATTTTACAATCTCAGACTTGTAGCCTTCTTTTACGATGACAGATTCGTTTTTTCCTTCTTCAATCTTCCATGGAGAACCGTCAGCCCAATATTTTGTTTCTTTGATGTAATCATCCTGATTTACCTTTAAAACCTCCCCGGTTTTTTGATTTTTAAGGGAGTAGAAGGTTTTATATTCCGACGGGTTTTTACTGATTTTATCTTTTTCTGCTTTAATATCCGTACCGATTTTATAATCGCGGAAATCGATAAGAGGCTCGTGCATAATTCCCTGTGCCATTATGTACACCATGACAAGACCAAAAGCTCCCACAAGGAAATATTTATACTTGGCCGTAGGTGTTTTCGTTGTGCTGCTGTATTCGTCTTTCCGGGCGAATTCTTTTCTGTACAGAACAAATAAAATAATCAGTCCGATCAGCAGAACAACGTCTTTAAAGAAACTCTGCCATGGCGTAAATTTTATTGCATCTCCAAAGCATCCACAATCGGTTACAACATTGAAATAAGCTGAATAAAAAGTAAGGAACCCAAAGAAAACACAAAGGGCAATGAGCATGGATAAGGTGAATTTCAGTCTTAATTTTATTAAAAGCATAAATCCAAGGAAAAGCTCCAGTACCACCACAATAACTGAAAACAGCAAAGCAAATTTTTCGAAAAATGGCATGTTGAAAACTGCGGGGGAAAAGTATTCTTCCATTTTAAAGGAAAAACCCACCAGATCCACAGCTTTTACAAACCCGGAAAGGATAAAAATAACTGCAATAATAAAACGAAGTACACCTTTGATCATTTTAAATAGTTTTAGGTTCGAAATTGTTTTCTTTTTCAGAGAATTTGATCAGACAGAAAACAGCATAATTCAGCATATCAAAATAGTTGGCATCCAGGCCTTCGGAAACGATCGTTTTTCCCTGGTTATCCTCGATCTGTTTTGTTCTCAGGACCTTCTGGTAAATAAGATCTGTTATGGAAGAAATTCTCATATCTCTCCATGCTTCGCCATAATCATGATTTTTTCTTTCCATCAGAGCCTGAGCTTCAGATGCATATTTGTCATAAAGGCTTAAAATCTCATCATTATTTTCATTGAAATCGTTGGAAAGACCTTTTTCAAGCTGAATAAGTCCGATGATCGAATAGTTGACGATCGCAATAAATTCGTCTTCTTCACTTTCTTCAACCATTTTTTTATCCGTCATTTGCAGGGTCCGGATTCTGTTCACTTTAATATAGATCTGATCTGTAATTGAACTTGGTCTTAGAACCCTCCATGCTGCGCCGTAATCCTGTAATTTTTTACTGAAAAGATCACGACATTGATTGATAACTTTCCCGAACTGTACTGAAGTTTTTAACATAAATTCTCTTAATAGCCCAAATATACAAAAATACGTATTAGGTTGTGGGAATTGGAGTGTGATTTTGAGCAGAAATGCTTTTAGGTTTGAGGGTTTGAGGGTTTGAGCGTAAGAGGGTGGTGGGGTTGAAGAGTATGAGAGTTGGGGATGAAAAGATTGTAAATACTAAGTGGAGAATACATTGTCAAATTGCTTATGATCTGGTGCCCATTGCTTATCAAATAACCTTGCTCATATTACATTTACTCCTTAGCTTTGCATTATTAAAATTCACCAGTACATCATAACCTTTATCACTCACACTCACAAACCCTCAAACTCTCATGCTCTCCAAACCTCCAACTCAGAAACCTTTTCACTCTATCAACTGCAATGGCAGAATAGTAGATTTAACGATTCCAAAAATTATGGGAATTTTAAATCTTACACCGGATTCTTTCTCTGATGGAGGGAAGTTTAACGATGAAAAGACCGCACTGGAGCACACGGAGAAATTACTGAAAGAAGGAGCGGAAATCATTGATATCGGACCCCAGTCTACGCGTCCTCACGCTGAATTTCTCACGAGCAAAGAAGAGATTCTAAGGATCGGAAAGCTGATTTCTCAGATCAAAAAAGAATTCCCTGAGGCATTGATCTCATTGGATACCTTCTATTCGGAAACGGTGAAGTTTGGTTTTGATGAAGGAATTGACCTCATCAACGATATTTCAGGAGGACAATTTGATGATAATATGTTCGATATTGTTTCAGCAACAGGACTTCCTTATATTCTGATGCATATAAATCCTTCCTATGAGAGGATGCATGACAAAACAAAATTTGAGGATATTACATTAGAGGTGAACCGGTATTTTAGTGAAAAGACCCATGAGCTTTTACAGAAAGGAGTGAGGGATATTATTCTGGATCCCGGTTTTGGTTTTGGAAAAACGGTGGAAGATCAGATGAAATTAATAGGAGAAGTGGAGTATCTGGAATTTGGACGATTTCCTCTGTTGATTGGTATTTCCAGAAAATCTTTTATTTACAGACCTCTCGGTAAAACCCCATTGGACATTAATGAAGAAACCCAAAAACTTCACATGAAAGTTTTAAAACAAGGGGCAAAAATTCTCAGGGTGCACGATGTTGTCGAAGCTAAAAAAACAGTGGAGGTCTTTTTGCAAGAAAAATGATAAATGGGCTAAAAAAACTATGCGCTAAAAAGAATCAACGCATAGTTTTAAATGGTAAACCAATCATATTTTATCTCTCTAATGTAAAGTTCGGGATCACTTTCGGACGATCACTTTCATTAGTTACTTTCCATGAAGTTCTGTACATCCATTCCGTCATTTTGTATAACTTTTTATAATTGATGTTCTCAGACTCATCCTGTGGAGTATGGTACTGCTCATGTAAAACACTGGTGAAAAATATAGCAGGGATTCCTAGTTTTGCGTACGGTAAATGATCACTTCTGAAGTAAAAATATTCAGCATGATTAGGAGAATCCCAGTCTTTAAGGTATCTGAATTTCGTACTTTCGTTATTGGCTTCTTCAGCCATTTTTACCAGTTCTTCAGAATTTTTATGCGGAGCATTTCCTCCTAACAGAGCTGCTTCTTCATTGCTGTTTCTGCCGATCATATCGCCATTCAATACTGCAACGATCTGTTCTTTAGGAACTACAGGATGGGCTGCATGCCATCTTGACCCCAAAAGTCCTCTTTCTTCGGCACCATGAAAAACAAAAAGAATACTTCTTTTTCCGGGTTGTTTTTTGTAAGCTCTTGCCATAGCAAGCATAGCTACACAGGTACTCGCGTTATCATCTGCACCGTTGTAAATGGTATCATTTTTAACCGGATGTCTTATCCCGTCATGATCCTGATGTCCGCTGATCAGAACATATTCATTTTTTAACCTGGGATCTGTTCCTTCAATTTTTCCAATAACATTTACAGATGGGTACTTATAGGTTTCTGTGATCAGGTTGATAGACACTTTAGGGTTGTTTTTTACCCAGCCGGCATTTTCTCTTTTGATCCACAAAACAGGGATATTGTTTGTAATGCTTTCTCTTAATCCTTCTACACCATACGATCCTCTTGTCATTTGCGGAAGAACTTCTACCCAACTTTTTTCAGAAGTATCATCTGTGATGAAAATAATGGCTTTAGCGCCAAGATTTAGTGCCGTATTATAGTATTTTGTTCTTACAAATCCGGGATATCTTCTTACAAAAAGGGTCATTTCCTTTTCAATATTTTTATCGGAAGCGTTTACGGCCAGTACTTTTCCTTTAAGATTCAATTTAGATAAATCCTCAGGTTCGGTATTTCCGGCGTACACAACATCAGTTTCCAGATGAGCATTTACAGGTTCTGCAACAAGAAAATCTTTCCATAATCTTAATGTATTTTCACCCAGTTTTACGCTGCTTTGCGGAATTACCTGATGCCTGTACATATCAAAATACTGAAAAAAAGTGCCGTTTTCTCCTGCCGGAGACATCCCGGACTCTTTCGCCTTATCTGCCAGCCACATCGAGACTTTTAACTCATTTAACGTTCCTGCTTCACGCCCCCAGAACTGATCAGCAGCCATTTCATACATATCTTTTTTAAGATCTGATTCTTTGATTGCAGATACTAAAGGCTTTTTATAGCTTTGGGCATGGGCTAAAAAGATAGCAAATACGCCGATAATTGATAGAAAATAATTTTTATTCATAGGGTGAACAAATTAATTAAGATAGGACAGCTTTTCCGAGAACTGTTTGGAAAACTCTTTCCGGTCTTCTTCCAGTTTTTCTTTGTCAGCAGGTAAAATATAATTGAAGAGAATCTTTTCTTCGCGATCGATGAAAATAATTTCCTTCTCTTCACCATCAATCATCTGCAGGAATATTTCCCACATGGAAACGTCCTTTAACCGTAAAAGGTCAAAAAAATCGTCCGCTTTTATTTCTATTTTTTTCATGTTCTGATTGTTAAAATTCCAATAATTTTAATTTAAACTGTATGGCAAAATTTTGCTTAAAATTAGAGGTGGTATAATATCCTACTCTATAAAATACGCCAAGATTAAAATAACTTGAAAGGAAGTTATTCCATTCCACACCTACTTCCTGATACAGGTGATCCAGCTTTCTGAATTTGAAATCATGATATTCCGGATGTTTCATATCTCCAATGGTTCCTCTAAGAACAAAATCAAAACTTGATACATTTTGTCCGATACTCTTCAGGTATAGCGGAAGCTTATGGGTGAAATAATAGGCAATAAATTTATCATTATAATACTTTCCTCCCTCTAATGTTGCAAATCCAAGGTAGGAGGTAAGGTTAAAATTAATATCTCTTCCCGGAGAAGCCAGTCCGTTCATCGTGAAATTTTTCCAGATCGGAGCTTCACCCAGAACGATTCCTCCATAGAGCCTTACACCGGTAGTTCCTAAAACCGTTTTAAAATTATGAACAAAAAGTGCATCAAAACGGGTATAATTAAAATCACCACCCAATACTTTGTAGCTCTGTTCATAATTGAAATAAAGTTCAGGGTACTTCTGATCAATAAGAGACTTGCCCTGTGGGGTCATAATATTGGTGGAATTAGGTGAGAACTTCAAAGTAAACAATGTATTGAAGTTTTCAAACGAAGGACCACTGTTTCGGAACTGGTAATCAAACATAGCCTGCTCAAAATTTCTCCTTGCCGCAAAAACCAGGGTAAGTCCGTTGGTGATATCATTAAGATAAGACAAAGAAGCCCCGCGGAAATGGTAATACCTGTCATTATTAAGGTTATTTCCATAGTTCATCATTCTCATCTTAAAGTTCCAGAGTCTTCTGTAAAATTCCCCAGATGCAGTTACATCATTATAATATTCTATTCTGAAAAACGAATTCTTTTCCAGGGTTGTTTTCATGTCCAGGCCGATTCCGTACTTCCATTTATCATCTTTGAACCCATAGGCGAAATAATAATCCGGAGAAAAATAAGGATTAAAAGTTTCATTCAGTTTAGCTTTTAAGCCAAGCCTGAATCCCTCATAGAGGTTGTAGTTCACAATTTCATCTACCGCAAAGTCAACGATACCAACCCTGATCTGCCCATTGATAAGCCCTGTCAGTATTTTAGCTTTATTATCAATATTGTAGATCTTTCCAAGGCTGTCTATAGTTGTATAGGTATTTCTTTCCCTTTCCGTTAGCGGATCCGTTCTGTACTGGTCAAGAGATGTCCCGTCCGCATTTTTTACAGAAAAGGTATACCCTTTAAAATCTTTGGCGTTTTCTTCAATAGGGGACTTGAAATCAAAATACCTTGAGGTAAGGAAAGCGTAGGTTCCAAAACTGTTTCTCTCTTTTTTTTCAGCGGTATCTTCAGAATGGTCTTTACTGTCGTCCTTTACGGCCATTTTACTCATCCGTAGTTTTACCTTTTCATGAGCAAGGAACCATTTGTTATTATAAAACACCCAGGTGCTGGTAATAATTCCGTCGTTTTTATTTTTACTGATGTTTTCGATCTTTTTAATACCATAGGTCTCGGTATCTATATAGATCGTTCCGTTGAACTTTCTTTTTTTATCGGACTTTTTATAATTCACTTCACGGAAACGGATCACAAAGTTTTTCCGTCCGTCCAGCTCTAGGGTATCGGTAAGAAAATAACGGTATAAACCTCTGTTTTCCTGTTTAACCTGATTCGGAATTCGGTCCCTGTTACTTTGCTGCAGGGCAATCATTTCATAAATAGGTTGTTTAAGACCCGAAATCCTGTTATCTAAAATATTGATCTTTTCTCCATATTTTTTTGAATACAAAAACTCCTGAGCTCTTTCCCAAAGAAAAAGTTTGCTTTTTGAAAAGATCTTTTTAGCGGAAATATTGTTTAAAGAATCCTTCTCCCTTTTCTTTTTGAAGAAATTAGTATCGTTAAAAAACTGATTAAACTGAGTTATACTATCTTCGTCAATATCTAAAGATACTTTTTCATACGATTTATATGTGTATGAGCTCAGACTTTTGGGAGAGTTTTCTTTAAAATATTTATTAACCTTATTCAGAATCTCCAGGGCTCTCGGATCACTTTTATCCTGCAGGATGACGGTTTCAATAGCAGTGGTTTTTGAGGAAGTTTTAAGGAGCGATACCTCCATATTTTCTTCTACCAACGCAATTTCATTCTGATAATAATCTGCCCGGATTTCTATGCTGTTGCATTTGGTTTTGAATTCAAAAATTCCCCGGGAGTCTGTTTGTCCAAGGAGTTTATCATTACAGAAGATTTTAGCATTGAGGACAGGGGTTTTGTCTATCTCATCGATGACTTTGATTTTTGATTGCGAATAACCAAAAATACAAGTCCAGAAAAATATAATAAATAAAACCCTTTTCATGAAATAAATGTGAATCAAAATTAGTGATATTTCTTATCATGAAAAACTTTTATAAGCGTTATTGATATAATTTTCAATCTGTTGTTGCTTGGTTGTTTTAATAGAAATGCAAGTAAATTAGCTTATATGGATCAAGGCAAAATAAAAACTTCCAAAAATTTTGGAAGTTTTTATTGTTATTGTTAAAATATTGTTATTTAAATATTTAAGGCTTTCTGATAAGCATTTTCTAAACCGGCGAGGTTTTTTCCACCCGCAGTAGCAAAGCCCGGGTTTCCACCACCACCACCTTGGATCTCTTTTGCCAGTTCCTTTACAATAGCTCCAGCCTGATAGCTAGAAGCCAGATCGTCAGAAACTCCTACGGTGATCATCGGTTTGTCATCAGCATTGGAAAGTACAATGGTTATCGATGTTGGGATTTCTTTTTTTAGCTGGAAGACAATGTCTTTTACAGAGCCTGCATCCAATGAGGTCTTCTTAACCAATAGTTGCTTATCTCCTTTTTGCTCATAAGCATTCTTCCAGTCGCCGATTTCTCCTTTTGCTTTCTCCTTCTTCAATGCTTCCACCTCAGATTTCAATGAGGCATTTTCTTCAATCAGCTTTTCAATAGATCGTACCACATCTTTTGATTTCAGCAGCTGAGAAAGCTCGGTGATCTGCTGTTCTATATTTTTGAAGTATTCGGCAGATTTATCTCCTGAAATTGCTTCAATTCTTCTGATCCCTGCAGCAGCAGAGTTTTCCGAAGTGATTTTAAAATGACCGATTTCGCTGGTGTTCTTAACATGGGTTCCTCCACATAATTCCTTTGAACTTCCAAACTGGATCATTCTTACATTATCTCCGTATTTTTCACCAAACAAAGCCATAGCTCCTTTGTCTATAGCCTCCTGGATCGGAATGTTTCTGAATTCCTGCAGAGCAATGCTGTCTTTGATCTTTTGGTTTACCTTTTCTTCGATCAAAGCAAGTTCTTCTTCCGTCATCTTATTGAAATGAGAGAAGTCGAAACGCAAATAATCAGGTCCTACATAAGAACCTTTTTGCTCCACATGAGTTCCCAGAACTTCTCTTAGTGCTTCATGCAGAAGGTGGGTAACCGAGTGATTGGCCTGAGAATTCTTCCTTTCCGTAGCATTTACTTTAGCATAGAAAACAGCTCCTGCATCTTTTGGAAGACCATTGATCAATGAAATGATCAATCCGTTTTCCTTTTTCGTTTCCAATACTTCAAAGCTTTCCGCAGCATTTTCCAGGACTCCTTTATCGCCAACCTGTCCACCTCCTTCAGGGTAGAAAGGAGAGTTGCTAAGAACCACCTGATAGAATTCCCCGTCTTTATTTTCTACCTTTCTGTATCGGGTAATATAGGTTTCAGCTTCAAGCTGGTCATAGCCTACAAAAGTTTCCGGCTTTTCTTCCAGAACCACCCAGTCATATACTTTAGAAGCAGAGTCTTTCTTAGAACGCTGTTTTTGTTTCTCCATTTCTGCCTGGAAACCCACCTCATCGATGGTCAATCCCTTTTCTTCCGCAATAATTCTTGTCAGATCATCCGGGAAACCATAAGTATCATACAGTTCAAAAACTTCCACAGAAGGCAGCACCTTCGAACCATCCGAAATGGTTTGTTGAATCAGTCTTTCAACGCGTACAAGACCGCTTTCAATAGTTTTTAAAAATGATTCTTCTTCGCTTTTGATAACCTCTGTAACAAGATTCCCCTGTTTTTCCAGCTCCGGGAAGAATGGTCCCATCTGATCTTTAAGAACAGCAATCAATTCGAAAAGGAAAGGTTCTTTCATTCCTAAAAAACGGTAAGAGTAAGAAATTGCTCTTCTTAAAATTCTTCTGATCACATACCCGGCTCCTCCGTTAGAAGGAAGCTGTCCGTCTGCAATAGCAAAAGAAACTGCTCTGATATGGTCTACCACCACGCGGATGGCAATATCTTTTTCATCTTCTAAAATTCCTGTGTATTTCTTGCCTGAAAGTTCCTCAACTTTAGCAATAAGCGGAGTGAAAACATCGGTGTCGTAGTTCGAAGATTTACCTTGTAACGCCATACAAAGACGCTCAAATCCCATTCCGGTGTCTACATGCTGCTGCGGAAGTTTTTCCAAGCTTTTATCAGCCTTTCTGTTGAATTCCATGAAAACCAGGTTCCAGACCTCAACAACCTGCGGGTGATCATTATTCACCAGTTCAAGTCCGGAAATTTTTGCTTTTTCTTCAGGAGTTCTAAGGTCGATATGAATTTCAGAACAAGGTCCGCAAGGTCCGCTTTCCCCCATTTCCCAGAAATTATCTTTTTTATTTCCGTTAATGATCCTGTCTTCAGAAATATGGGTCTTCCAGAAGTCGTACGCATCCTGGTCCCTTTCCAGATTTTCAGATGCATCTCCCTCAAAAATGGTTACGTATAAATTTTCTTTCGGAATTCCGTATACTCCGGTTAACAATTCCCAGGCAAAAGCAATAGCATCTTTTTTAAAATAATCACCAAAAGACCAATTTCCCAACATCTCGAACATCGTATGGTGGTAAGTATCTCTACCTACATCATCCAGGTCATTATGTTTTCCGGAAACCCTTAAACACTTTTGTGTGTCGGCAATCCTTGGAGCAGTAGGTGTTTTATAACCTAAGAAAAAATCTTTAAACTGCGTCATTCCTGAGTTGGAAAACATCAGGGTAGGATCGTCTTTCAGCACAATCGGTGCAGAAGGAACGATAAGGTGGTCTTTACTTTTAAAATAATCTAAAAATTTTTGACGTATCTCTTGTGATGTCATAAGTAATGTATTGCTTTGCTTTTTATGATAAGATGCAAATTTAATGTTTTTAGGTGATTTAGTTTCAATTTATTGATACTTTTGGAAACATTTGTGTCGATAATCTGAAACAGTTTTTAGAAGCTGTTTCCCGCTTTCCGTACTCGCTATTTTTCTTTGATAAGAAAAATGAGCTCAGACAAATACTACAATCGGGGCTAGAAAAAAGTACCTTAAAATAATTATACCAAAAACTAAGGAATTGTATGCTCTCTGCGGAACGGGAATTTTAGGCAGTATATTTTTTTGTGCTTTTCCGCTTAACTTACTATCTTCGTTATGATCTGAAATGATAAAAGCGTAATATGACGAAAAATGAAGTGCTGAAAAGCTGGGTAGAAATGTATTCCGGAGCCCTTTTAAAGAGAGCAATGTATCTTCTTTCAGATAAGGATGATGCTAGAGATATCGTTCAGGAAGTTTTTCTTTCAGCATTGTCATCTTATGATTCTTTTGAGGGAAAAAGCCAGCCCCTTACCTGGCTGATGACGATTCTCAACCGGAAGGTTGCCGATTTCTACCGTGGAAAGTACAAGTCTGAACCTCAGATCAGGCTGGATCATTTTTTTGATGAAACAGGATCTTGGAAAAGTAGCCAGGTTCTGAATGACTGGGATATTTCTAATAAAGAACCTGAGCTTCTGGATGACCAGCAATTCAATAAAACTTTAGAAGATTGTATTGAAGAATTGCCCGTCCGATGGAAGATTCCTGTGAAAATGTACTACCTCCAGGAAAAAAAAGCTCCGGATGTGAGTCAGGAATTGGATATTTCTACGACTAATCTATGGAAGATTTTACAAAGAAGCAGAATGCAGTTGCGGGAGTGCCTGGATTTTAATTGGTTTGCAAAATCATAAATGTTGAACATGTTGAAAAAATTGATTCATTTGATATTTCTTCCATGCAGTGTAGCCACACTCCTTATGGAAAAGAAAAATGCAGGGTCTATTTCTACGGAAGAAGACCGCAAGCTTACTATGCATCTGAAAATTTGCAAATGGTGCAGGGCTTATCAGAAAAAGCTCGCCATCCTTGATGAAATTATGAAGAAAACTTTTATAAAAAAGGAAAGTGATGAAATTAATGATTCTGATATTCAAGGTTTTAAAGATGATATGATTAAAAAGATAGATTTTTGATAAAAATTCTGTCAGGATTTTGAAGCCGTTCCGACTATACTTCTGAAAATAATAAAAGTAGTCATTCAAAATCTTAAAAAAATGAACGGAACAGCACAACTTACTAAAGAATCTATAACGTATAAGCTGGGATATTACATCTCATTATACGGATCGGCACTTATCTTACTCTGGATTGGAATTTTCAAATTTACTCCAACCGAAGCACAAGGAATAAAAAGCCTGGTTGAAAACCATTTTCTCACCTTTTTCGTATATAATATAGCAAGCGTTCAAACGGTGTCAAATGCTATCGGAACGATAGAAATTATCATTGCACTACTGCTGATATTTAGTCCGAAATTTGTAGCTCTGAAGAAGTATGCGGGAATCGGAATGACAGTGACTTTCCTTGTTACTTTAAGTTATTTATTTACAACTCCGGGAATCTGGAAAATAGTGGATGGAGTTCCGGTAACAGATTTCTTTATTCTTAAAGATCTGATGCTTTTAGGATTTGGATTGATGATATATCAAAAAAATAATAATGAATAAAAAGATAAAAATGAAAAGTATATTAATATTACTGGCAGTTGTTTTAGGTATTGCCGTATTTGCAAGAAGCTGTGGCGATTCAAAGAAATCGTCAGAAATAAAAAAAGAAAATGAGACCATTATGGACAGTAAAAATGTAAAAGAAGTTTATTTTGCAGGCGGATGTTTTTGGGGAACAGAGCACTTTTTCCAACAGATTCGCGGGGTTGTGGGAACTGAAGTAGGATACGCTAACGGAAACAAGACAAATCCTACCTATGAAGAAGTTGTAAGCCATACAACCGGCTTTGCAGAAACCGTAAAAGTGAAATATGATCCTGAGCAAGTTGATTTGAAATTATTGATCGATCTGTATTTCAAAACCATTGATCCTACAAGTCTGAATCAGCAGGGAAATGATAGGGGAGATCAGTACAGAACCGGAATTTACTCTACAGATAAGGCTACAGAAGCCATTGTGAAAGAAGAAGTACAAAAACTGGCTAAAAATTACAGTAAGCCTGTGGTGGTAGAAACTATTCCACTGAAAAATTTTTACAGGGCGGAAGATTATCATCAGGATTATCTGGATAAAAATCCTGGAGGATACTGCCACATCGAACCGGGACTTTTTGAAATGGCTAAAAATGCCAATCCGCTTCCAAAAGCTAAGTACCAGAAACAGGATAAAAAGGTTTTAAAAGAAAAACTTACGGCTGAACAATACCGTGTAACGCAGGAAAATGCTACAGAAATGCCTTACCAGAATGAGTATGATAAAGAGTTTCGTGAAGGAATCTATGTAGATATTACAACAGGGGAGCCATTATTTGTGTCAACAGATAAATTCGAATCCGGTTGTGGATGGCCAAGTTTTTCCAAACCGATTACTAAAAATGTTATCGATGAAAAATTAGACAGGTCTGCGGGAATGACCAGAGTGGAAGTTCGTAGTAAGACTGGTGACGCTCATTTGGGACACGTCTTTACAGATGGCCCTAAAGATAAAGGAGGTTTACGTTACTGTATCAATAGTGCCTCTCTAAAGTTTATACCGAAGGCTGAAATGGAGAAGAAAGGATATGCTGAGTATCTTCCATTACTCGACAAAAAATAATGTGTAAAGGTTGCTGAAAAGCAACCTTTTTTTATGAATATTTACTTTTTCTCCAGGCTTGATCTTAGCAGGTAATCCAACATCAAGAACATTGAGGTTGATCTCCTCAAACTTCTGGCTTCCATAATACCAAAACAATAATGGAATAAGTACAGCACTAATAAGTCACGGAAAGTAGTATATCTTTTTCATTATTGTCTTTTATTAAATTGAACGGTATCTTTAATGCTAAACATGGAGATATTTAAAAATAGTAAAAATCCAAAAATGAAGTAAAATGAAGGCTTTGGTAATTGTGAAATTGAAGTTTCAAATTCGGAAAATTGTTGTGACGAATTGTTCTTCAAATCGCTTTGCATTACTAATCCCGTCCCACATCTAAAAATATGTTCATCATCAATTTTTGTTATAGTAGGATCAATGTACTGATGAGGAACAAAAAAATGTCCTGTTTTGTTAAGGTCTAAGCAGTATGATAATTGTCCGCTGGATTCTATATCATTTAATAAAGATATAATGTCATCATATGTATTTTCGTCATTTAAAATAAATTCTATTCCAGATTCCTTGCGGTTTTCTTTTTGAAGCTGTTTAATGTCAGAGATATAACGTTTGGAATTTTCTCTTGCTGAATTAGGTTCTACTATAATTTTTTTATAATTCCAGTTTCGTACGGATTCGAAAGTTGCAGATTCATTTACTTTTTCTCCAGGTCTGATCTTAGGAGGTAATCCAATATCAATAACATTGAGATTGATCTCCTCAAACTTCCGGCTCCCATAATACCAAAACAATAATGGAATAATAATAGCGCTTATAAGCCCAGGGAAATAATATATTTTTTTCAAGCCTCGCATTTTTATAAAATTAAAAAAAATATTCTGTACAAATAAAAAAAGTGATCCTCAATGAATCACTTTTTAATATTTTAATTTTCAAATCTTTTAATCATTCAATTAAAAAGACTACCAATCCCTTTTTCTCAAGATCCAGTATGATCCGAAAATAAAAAGTCCACTCCAAACAATACAGGCGATTAAACTCTCGGTAGGATAGGTGAATTCATATTTCAATCCCATCATTTTAGCCATATTTAATCTCAGCATAGGATTGGGAATCAGGTTGGACATACTTTCCAAAGGGAGAAGATGAGTGATGAAGAAATCTTCTTTCATAATCTTGATTCTCTCCAGTTCCTGTGTTCCACGGACTTTTTGGAATACTTCGATGGCGGTTAAGATTCCTTCACCGATCCAATACACAAAGAATCCTAGAAATACAAACATGGATTTTCTGAGGAGTACCGAAAGAAACATTAAAAAACAGAAGAAAGTAAAAAGTTTTACAAAATAATTTCCGATAAAGAACATTTCTTTGAAGACCGATGCGGAGTCTGTTACCTTGGAGTAATTATATCCCAAGAAAAGGGTAATGACAAATACAATAAGGGTAGATACAACAGAAAAAATAGTTATCGTCAGTAGCTTAGATCCGATGAATTCTTTTCTGCTCAACCCATCAATGGTATTCTGCTTAAACATTCTGTTGCTGAACTCCTGTGAGATCGAAAAAACAATAATCAATCCAAGGAATATCTTTAGCAAGGCTACAATCCAGGTAGTAAAGTTCCAGATTTCCGGAAAATTATAAATCCCCTGTTCCTTTAGATTAATTGTTGCACCAAAGACATCCAGATCGACCAATCCGATGAAAAGAAGCGCCACTAAAATAGCAAAATACAATATGGTGAAAATCCTGAACGGTCTGTAATTCAGATTTTTGTGGTATTCGAGTTTTAATAATTTAAGCATTGGTATTCGTGTTTTTTACAAGTTCAAGGAATTGAGTTTCAAGCGATAATTTTTTCTTAGACAAGTGGGATAAGAAAATACCTTTTTCTGCCAGTTTCTGATTGAGTGCCGAAGCAGAAATGGAAGCGTCTTCACGAATCTGAGCTTTAATGATATCATTTTCGGTGTTTATAGAGCTGAACCATTGCAGTTCTTCAAGCGCATTTAAAAGTGCCGTATTGTTATCTGCCTTTAATTCAAAAAAACCTTTGTTGCTTGTAATTTCATCAACCCGCCCGCTGTAAATGGAATTCCCCTCCTTTAAAACAATAACATGGCTGCATATTTTTTCAATTTCGTCCAGAAGATGGCTGGCAATAATGATCGTAATTCCTTGCTTGGCAATATTGGAAATGATTTCCCTGATCTGGATAATGCCTTCAGGATCCAGTCCGTTTGTAGGTTCGTCCAGTATCATGACCTCAGGATTGTTCAGCATAGCGGAGGCGATCGCCAGTCGCTGTTTCATTCCAAGTGAGAACGTTTTAAATGGATCTTTCTTCCTGTCCAGAAGATTTACCGTCTTCAGAACTTCATCAATACGCTGGTAGGAAGCTCCTTTAATTTCGGCAACAATCTTTAAGTTGGTTTCGGCGCTCAGATATGGATAGAAGTTCGGTTGCTCAATAATAGCCCCGATTTTTTTTAAAGTATCGGGATCTGTGCCCTTTTTTCCGAACCAGTACCAGTCGCCACTGGTGGGATTTATGGTGGAAAGCAACATTCCGAATGTAGTGGATTTCCCACTTCCATTAGGGCCAAGAAGTCCGTAAACGTTTCCTTTTTCTACATCAAAAGAGATATTGTTTACAACGGTTCGTTTGAATTTTTTTGTTAAATTCTTTACTGACAAAACTTTTTCCATGTAATTTGTTTTACATAGTAGTAGTCTTTGTTTTTAACAGAATGTTACAATATTTACTTAAATTGTCTGATCTTGTATGAGATTAAAATATTAAATTTGGTAGTATAATTCGTGAATATGAAGTTAATTGAGCTTGCAAAAGAATTAAATATTTCCGTAGAGGCAATCAAACAATTTATCCAGGATTTTGACCTGGAACTTGGCGTATGTATGAGTACCAATTTTGAGATCAAAGATGATTTTGAAAAGTTTGCCCGCGAGAATGTAGATTTTTTAAGGACCTACGAAAAAGATCTTGATCAGAATAAAACCCTTGAGCAAATTGCGGAGACAATCAATCAGCCTAAAGAAAAGATAGAAAAAGCAATTCAGGACAGCACTCCTAATATTTTTGATAACGGAATATTCCGTTCTTCAATTTCCAGTTACGGAATAGATAATAAGCTGGGTGGAAATTATCAGTTTGTTTATAACTATTTTGGACATAAGACCAGTCTTCAACACCGGGATTTCATAGGTTACCGGGATTTGTTCTTTTATATTTCCAGTGTCTTGGAGCCATTTTTAAATAAGCAACAGATAAAAGACTGGGGGATCAATAAGCCTGCGGGGATCATTCTTTACGGACCTCCGGGAAGTGGTAAGATTTTCTGGGCCAACAAAATTGCAGAGATCATCAATTATCAGTTTAAGGAAGTTAAAAAACATTATCTGGGAACATCATTAATCGATGGGAATAAAACAAATTTTAATGATTTTCTCATAAAGATGATGACGGAGGATAAGGTGCTTCTTTTTATGGATGATTTTGATGAAATCATGATGGAAAGAAGTGCAGAGAACAATGTGGCATCCTGCAATCTTGAAACGCAGGAGATCATTCTTCATTACATCGGAAAATTTGCAAAAGAAGACGTAGTGATGGTGGGGTCTGCCAAGTCCGTATCGGAGATTGATGAGGAGATTTTGGCGCCGGGAAGATTCGATGTAATGATTCCTGTTTTTCCTCCTAATGCTGCAGAGCGTTCGGAAATTATCCTGTACGGAATGACGAAAGGGCTGGAAAGCGATTCTTTGCTCTATAAGATCCTTAAAAATAACAAAGCAGATAAAGTACCTTTCTGGAATGGAAGTGCATCCAAAATGAAGGCTTTCAGCAATACCATGCTCATGGATTTTACACAAAGTCTGAAGAAGAGGATAAAAAATCTTTACCAGCGAACAAAAAATGAAAAACTTGTAATTGACGATGTCCTCTTAAATGGAGCCCTGAGAGATGCAGCAGGTAAACTTACAGAAGAATATCTGCAACAGGTTGAACAATTTTTAAATGATGCGATTATCAATAATTTTGATGATTTTCAATACAGGATTAAATCCTTACGAACCGAACTCGAAACCTATAAAGTGGTAGAAGAACCTGCGCGGGCAATAGGTTTTCATCACAATGGTGAAGAGGAGGGAGGAAAAGACAAAGGCTAATTACTCATCACCGATGAACAGCATCTGGGAACTTGAAACCTTTTACCGGAGAAGGGATGTTATTATTATTGGAGCAGGGTTTACCGGGCTTTGGACAGCTATTTCCATTAAAGAAAAACATCCTGACCTATCTGTTTTAATTATTGAAAGAAATCCGATTCCGCTGGGCGCTTCAACAAGAAATGCCGGCTTTGCCTGCTTTGGGAGCCTGACGGAAATTATTGCCGATCAGGGAAAAATGGGATGGGACAAGACCTTGGAATTGATTAAGATGAGGTTTGAAGGGCTTCTGAAAATTCAGAAGTATTTTAAGAATTCAGAAATTGATTTTGATTTGAATGGGGGCTTTGAAATCCTGAATAATGAATCACCTTTAGAAAATATGGAAGAAGTGAATGAAAAAATGAAGCTCATAACAGGAATTTCAGCCACTTATTCTTTACAACAAGATAAAATCAAAGCATTTGGGTTGGGAAAATCGGACTTTCTGATTGAAAATCCATATGAAGGGAGTCTCCATTCAGGAAAGCTCTTACAGAAGCTTCTGGAGAAATGTCAGGACATGAAAGTTGAATTCCTTTTTGGAACCCCGGTTACGGATGTAATTGAGGAAAACACCGGAATGGAAGTCAGGTTGTCTGAAGATTTGTCTGTTCATGCAGAACAGGTTATTCACTGTACCAATGCTTTTAGCTCCCAATTTTTAGAAAATGAAGAAATCATTCCTGCCAGAGGTCAGATTTTAGTTACGGAACCCGTTCAAAATTTAAAATTAAAAGGAACTTTCCATTACGATGAGGGATTTTATTATTTCAGAAATGTAGGAAACAGGGTGCTGTTGGGAGGCGGGAGAAACCAGGATTTTAAGACTGAAGAAACCCGTAATTTTCAGACTACTGAATTTTTACAGAATCATCTGGAAAATTTTTTGAAAGAGGTAATTCTGCCTGATCATGATTTTAAAATTGACCTTCGATGGTCGGGGATTATGGCAATGGGTTCAGAAAAAACTCCCATTGTAAAACAGGTATCGGAAAGACAGTTTTGTGCTGTAAGACTCTCCGGGATGGGCGTTGCACTGGCCCCAAAAATTGGAGAGATCATTGCGGATAAGATTAATTAAAGGTGTTATGAGATATAGATATACGAATCTTTTTGCTGTATTAACGGTTCCTCTTATTTTTTTATCAGTTTTCTTTGCAGGAGCGGGGCATGGAAATTATGCGCTGATCACAGTTATTTTTCCACTTTGCTTTTTAGGAATTATATTACCGGATAATATATCCATGTATTTTCTGGTATTTGGCATACTTCAATTTGCCATTTATGGAAATATTATTGATAGGTTTGGAGGTAAGAAGAGTTTGCCATTTATATTAGCAGCGCATTTTTTATTTATAATTATTGGCTTTATGGCTACAAATAATAGCTTATTCTGATTAATATATATTTCTATTGAGTCAAAAATATTATTGATCTTTTTCAACATTAACTCCAGGAAAAAATGATTGCTGATCAGCTATCGCTCTTTGCTCAAAATTTTATCCTTATTTTTGCAAAAAATAAAATTTCGTGATTAACAACGACCATATAAAAGATGTTCAATCCAGAATTGAAGATCTCCATAAATATCTTCAGATTGAAAAGAAGAAAATAGAAATTTCTAATGACGACGAGAAAACGGCTGCTCCTGAATTTTGGGATCATCCGAAAGAGGCGGAGGCATTCTTAAAGCAGCTTCGTTCTAAAAAAAGATGGGTGGAAGATTACCAGGAAATTGCTAGTCAGTTTGAGGATCTGCAGGTTTTAATGGAATTTGCCAAAGAAGATCCTGATTCTGAAAAAGAGCTGGATGAGACATTTCCAAAACTGGTAGAAAAAATAGAAGACCTTGAATTCAAAAATATGCTTTCCAACGAAGGAGATGAGCTTTCAGCCGTCATACAGATCACGGCAGGGGCTGGCGGTACGGAAAGTTGTGACTGGGCGGCAATGCTGATGAGAATGTACACGATGTGGGCAGAAAAGCAGGGATATAAAATTCGGGAGCTGAATTATCAGGAAGGAGACGTTGCCGGCGTAAAAACAGTGACATTGGAAATGGATGGAGAATACGCTTTCGGGTACCTTAAAGGAGAGAATGGTGTTCACAGGCTCGTAAGAATTTCACCTTTTGACAGTAATGCCAAAAGACACACAAGCTTTGTTTCCGTGTATGTTTATCCATTGGTCGATGATACTATTGAAATTAATATAAACCCTGCGGACATTTCATTTGAAACCATGCGAAGTTCAGGAGCCGGAGGGCAGAACGTTAACAAAGTGGAAACAGCGGTGCGTCTCCGCCACGCGCCAACCGGGATCATTATCGAAAACTCGGAATCAAGATCGCAGCTGCAGAACAAGGAAAAGGCAATGCAATTGCTTCGTTCCAGATTATATGAAATGGAGCTTGAAGAGAGAATGAAAGCCCGAAACGAGATTGAATCCAATAAGATGAAAATCGAGTGGGGAAGTCAGATAAGGAACTATGTGATGCATCCTTACAAACTGGTAAAAGATGTACGCTCTGGTTATGAGACTTCAGATGTGGATTCGGTAATGAACGGAAATCTTACGCCATTCCTGAAAGCTTTTCTCATGGCCGATGGAACCGCGGTTTCTGACGATGATTTAGACCTGTAAAAATTATTCTGGTTTTTTAGTTAAAATCTTATAATTAATTTCTTAATCAGACTTTTTAGACTTATTTTTGTTACTTATCAATATGTATGGAAGATTTCAATAGCTGGAAAGATTTATTAAACCCGGAGTTTTATATTAAAATGGGAGGGTTTTGGCTGATTCTGTTTATTATTTTTGCTGAAACTGGTCTTTTTGTAGGATTTTTTTTACCAGGAGACTCTTTATTGTTTGTTTCGGGAATTTATGCTGTTGAAATTATCAAAGAGACATTTGGTTCTACAGGGAGCGATCTTCTTGATACTACCATCCTTGCCACTGCTGTAGCATTTGCTGCTGTTGTAGGTAATGAAGTGGGATATTACTTTGGGGTAAAGGCAGGTCCTGCTCTTTATAAAAAACAAGATACCTTTTTGTTTAAGAAAAAATACCTGTACCAGGCTCATGATTTTTTTGAAAAGCATGGAGCTTTAGCCGTTATCATGGCAAGATTTTTACCTGTAGTAAGAACGTTTACTCCTATCGTTGCGGGAATTGTGAAAATGGACAAAAAAGAATTCCTCAGAGACAATATCATAGGAGCAGTACTATGGTCGTTCATCCTGATCTTTGCGGGTCACTATCTGGATAAATTATTCCAGGAACAATTTGGTATCAATCTTAAAGAAAAGCTCGAACTGATCATTATTGTGATCGTTCTGATCACTACACTTCCGATTATTATTAAATTTCTTTTTGGTAAGAAAGTGGATCACAGTAAATACGAAGATAATTCACCTGAATAAAGAGATGTGAATTGTAAAATATAATAACCTGCTTTATGCAGGTTATTTTTTTATCCATTCCAGGATATTAGGGTAGATGATACTATCTCTTTTTCGTTTGCTGAAAAATCTTGGGGCATGTCCTGTATTTTTCATGAAAACCAGTTTACGGGTAATGTTCCGGCTTGCTAAAGCCGAATCCAGCGCGAGCCCCTGGTTTTTATTAACCAGAAAATCCTGGTTTCCCTGAAAGATCAACGTAGGGACATTTGTAATATTGGCAATCGGGCTTGCTATTTTAAATTCCTCAGATAGGTTGTGACGGTTAAATCTGGTTCCTACCACCTTTTGTAAGGTAGGTGACGTATATTTCGAATAAAATGAGTGTAAAAATTCCGGAGAATAAAAATCAGTAGGACCGCTTAAAGAAATGATCTTTTTGATCTGATCCGGATGCTGGTAACCATAAAGTAAAGCCAAATGTCCACCCGCACTTTCTCCCAGGATAATATAGTTATCAGGTTGGAGTTCCGCTTTCTCCGCTAAAGAATTAAATTTTTCAATTACCGAGCTGATATCCTCCAACTGCTCCCTGTAAGTAATTTTTTTAGATTTTGAAACGAGCCTGTAATTGATATTGATGCTGGGAATATTATTTTTAAAAAGCATTTTTTGGATCTGGATCATATGTTCTTTTCTGCCATACTTCCAGGCCCCTCCATGTACAATAAGAACAACAGGGGATTCTTTAGCATATCCCGACGGAAGGAAAATATCCATCTTCTGTCTTTTATGCTCACCGTATTTTAAATTGTAAATTTTCTGCTGATTGTTATTCCCCACCCAAACTCTGAATCTTGAATTACATGAATTTAATAAAAAGCCGATACATCCTAAAATAAAAAAATGATATCTGAGTATGAGCTTTTTCATAAATCAAATGTAAGAAAAATATGATGATTCTGGGTTAAGGCAGGGCTGTTTTCAAGATCCGGTGCTATCATGTTTATTGGATGTTTCTAAATTTTCAGCGTACTTGTATAATGAATTGTTGTATCGGGGTAAATGCCGGGATAAAGCTTTTAACGCTAGGGACAATGCCTCTTTACTCTCTCCGGCTGATTACAATGAAAGTGCAAGAAAAGAATCCACTGCATCATCAAGCTCATCAGACTCATTTATTTTTTCTTCTCTGAGGATCCGAATGCTCTCATCAATCTTTCCATTGTTTCTCAGTGTACTTGCAAGCTGAATTCTGGCCCTTCTTCTGCGTAAACCCGATAAGCCATATGTAATTTATTATTAAGTTCAATAAAAAAAATGGATGATACGATCACAAGACTTCTTATGATTTATGAATTTTTTCTTTGTTAAATTGATTTTAAAAGAAAATGAGATATAGAATTAAATAGTTATTTTTGTTGTTAAATAATAAATTACATATGGCTTCCGGTTTTTTTGCAATTTTAGATGATCTCGCTGCTCTTATGGATGATGTGGCTGTAACCAGTAAGATAGCAACTCAGAAAACTGCAGGGATTTTGGGAGATGACCTGGCGGTAAATGCCGAAAAGGCTACAGGTTTCATTTCATCACGGGAGATACCTGTGTTATGGGCAATTACCAAAGGTTCCTTTATTAATAAGCTAATTATTCTGCCGATCGCCTTTTTGCTACACTGGCTGTATAAGCCTGCAATAGAAATCATTCTTATTTTAGGAGGTTTTTACCTTGCATTCGAGGGAGTGGAAAAAATCATTGAGTTTTTATTTCACCGGGATAAAAAAGGACATGAAGTCATAGAAGAAAGCACAAAAAATGAAGATGATGAAAATTCAGAAAAATCGAAAATTAAATCAGCAATTACCACAGATTTTATTCTTTCTATCGAAATTGTAATTATCGCTCTTGGAACTGTTCTTGAAGAACAACATCCTCTACTGACACAAATCATTACGGTAAGTTTGGTTTCTTTCCTGGCAACCATAGGAGTGTATGGTATTGTGGCTTTAATTGTAAGGATGGATGATGCCGGCTTTAAGCTGATCAGAAAGAGTAATGATAAAGGCTTTTTCTCCAAACTGGGGCATTTACTGGTGAAAGCATTACCTATTATTATTAAAATGCTGGCAATCGTGGGAACAATAGCCCTCATTTTGGTTTCCGGAGGAATTTTTGTTCATAATATAGCGTATCTTCATCATTTTCTCCCTGACTGGCCATCAGTACTTAAAGAGTTTACGTTTGGAATGATAGGGGGCTTACTTGCCGTGGCACTTTTTACATTAGGCAAAAAAATATATACTCTGGCAACCCGTAAATAGATGTATGCAGGTTCTCTTTTAAAAATAGACAGCAAGACGATTGACTTATCATTCTTGTTTACGCTGTATTGTGTTTACGGCTCATGAGGAATCTGTCCATTGATATATTGAAAATTGTCCTTGCATTTTTTGTTGTCTTCCTGCACATGCATTTATTTCAGGATACCCGTCCTGTACTTGGTTTCGTACTTGTTAACGGGGTTTTCAGAATGGCGGTGCCCACATTTTTAATCATTACGGGATATTATTTTTATTACGTAGACAATACACAAAAGCTTAAAAAGTGGCTGGTAAGGACATTTTTGCTTTACCTGATCTGGTCGCTGGTTTATATTCCCTTCTGGAAAAAAGAAGATGTATTCATAAACATTCTATTTGGATATCATCACTTATGGTATTTGATAGGAACTTTTTTTTCAGCGATTATTTTATTTTTAATCAGGAAGAAACCGGTAGGGTTTCTAGTAGCGCTTATCGTTTTATTATTCAGTACAGGCTACGCGTTACAGACGATAGGAAATCTCCATTATTTTGGGGGCCAAAAAGACAAATTAATCAATCTTTATCCGTCTTACAGGAACTTTCTCCTGGTATGCTTTCCTTTTTTAACAATAGGATATCTGATCAATAAGCTTAACCTTGATATGAGATACAGGCCTTCACTGGTTACAGTTATTGCTTTGACCGGGCTTGTGATTTCAGAGTCTTTTTTCAATTGTATCATGATCAGTCCTACAGAAAATATTGACCTGTTGTTTTCTTTATTATTAGCCTGCCCGCTGGTATTTATCTACTGCAAAAATGTTTCTGTAATGATAGATACTAAAATTCTTGCCAGCTTGTCCACTGCAATCTACGTGATACATCCTCTGATTATGAAATGGACACTTGGTTTATATTATCCGTTCGAAATGTTGATTTTCGTGATAACATTACTGACTGCCAGTTTTATTCTTGTATTGGCTAACCGCAAACTGAAATATCTTTTGTAATGGCTTAAAAAGTTTGATCATCTACGGTCTTAGGTGAGAAAATATAAATGCCCGGAACATTAAAATAGAATGCCAATAAAAAAGAGACCTTGAAGGCCTCTTTTTATATTTTAGTTGAAAAGATCTTTTACTTTATCAAAGAATGTCTTCTCCTTCCCGGATGGTTCTGCAACCATTTCTCCGCTGGACATCTGTTTTTCAAAGAAATCTTTCTGATCTTTCGTTAATTTTTGTGGAGTCCATACATTAATGTGTATAAACATATCTCCTTTTCCATAACTGTCAATGCTAGGAAGGCCTTTTCCGGCCAGTCTCAGGATTTTTCCTGATTGCGTACCGGGATCTACAGTGATTTTTACCTTTCCACCTACCGTAGGAACTTCTTTTTTGGTTCCCAATGCAGCTTCTGCAAATGAAATATATAACTCCTGGTGAAGATTGTCTCCTTCTCTTTTGATTGTTTTATCTACTTCTTCCTCTACGATAACAAGCAGATCTCCCGGAACTCCTCCGAACGGAGCGTCGTTACCTTTTCCTCTTACATTAAGCTGGATTCCGTCTCTTGCTCCTGCAGGAATATTGATGGTAATTTCCTCCTCATCTTTTATAAGTCCCTGTGCATTTGCACCTGCCGGGATTTTATCGGCAACTTTTCCGATACCCTGACAAGTTCCGCACGTAGCCTGTGTCTGCATTTGTCCGAACATAGTGTTCATTACTTTCACCTGAACTCCGGAACCATTACAGGTAGGACACGTTTTAGAAGTGGCACCTTCGGCCATCTTCATTTTTTTTACTTTAAGAGTCTTTTGGGTACCGTTTACCATTTCCTCAAGATTCAGCTTGATGCGGATTCTTAAATTAGAACCTTTTACCTGCTGACGTCCACCACCACCGAATCCGCCGCCGCCAAAATGACCACCGAAAATATCTCCAAACTGGCTGAAAATATCCTCCATATTCATTCCGCCGCCAAATCCACCGCCGAATCCGCCATTTCCACCTACACCTGCATGACCGAACTGATCGTATCTTGCACGTTTCTGATCGTCGCTCAATACTTCATAAGCTTCGGCAGCTTCTTTAAATTTTTCTTCAGCCTCTTTATCTCCCGGATTTTTATCAGGGTGATATTTGATGGCCATTTTACGGTATGATTTTTTTATTTCTTCGGTTGAAGCAGATTTGCTTATCTCAAGAACCTCGTAATAATCTCTTTTTGACATGACAATTGTATAATTGATTTCAGATAAATGACAAAAGATGTGTAGAACATATAAGGGATGTTATCACCGTATATTGCTCACCATTTATCACTTATTAATATTAGTTTCCTGTTACTACTTTAGCAAAACGGATTACTTTATCTCCTAAAGTATATCCCGTTTCGATTACATCTACGATTTTACCTTTTAAATCATCAGATGGAGCAGGAATCTGAGTAATTGCCTCGTGAAGGTCCACATTAAAAGAATCTCCGGCTTTTACTTCCATTGATTTCAACCCCTTCTCTGTAAGTTTATTTTTGAATTTCTGATAGATAAGTTCTACACCCTGCAGATCCGCCGGATTTCCGTTTTTAGCGATTTCTTTTAATGCTCTTTCAAAATCATCCAGTACTCCAAGCATAGAAACCATCATGTCCTGATTAGCATATTGGAAGAACTCCATCTTTTCTTTGGAAGTTCTCTTTTTATAATTTTCGAACTCAGCATAAAGACGAATATAACGGTCTTTCTCTTCTGCCAAAAGTTCTTCCGCAGTCGGAGTATTTGTCACATTTTGTTCAGAAGCATTTTCGTTCTGAATGTTGTCTTCTTGTTGCTTATTGATGTTTTCTTCTTTGATATCCTGATTTTCCATATTCAATAACTATTTTAAAGAGTTGTTTGTCAAAGATTCTGCCAAATAGCAAATATGGACATTAAGGCAGAAAAATTATTCTCCGGAAAATGTTTGATACAACAAATAAAGATTCAGGACAATGATAATGGCTGAGATAACCCAGACACAGATTTTCATGAATGGCTTATTGACGAAATCGCCCATTTTGGCTTTGTCATTAGTAAACATTACGAGTGGAACTACAGCAAAGCTCAGCTGCATGGATAAGATAACCTGGCTTAAAACCAGAAGATCTGTTGTCCCTTTTTCTCCATACAGAATGGCAACAATTAAAGCGGGAATTACCGCGATAAGTCTGGTTATCAATCTTCTTAACCAGGGTTTTAATCTGATATTCAGAAAACCTTCCATTACAATTTGTCCGGCCAGTGTCCCTGTTAATGTAGAATTCTGACCTGAGGCGAGCAAAGCGATCGCAAATGCTATACTTGCCATAGAAGCACCCAGGATTGGGGTCAGCATTTTATAAGCATCATGGATATCTGCAACATGTTTATTTCCTGTGATATGAAAGGTAGCTGCCGCCAGTATTAAAATTGCTCCGTTGATGAAAAAAGCAAGCATTAAGGAGATCGTACTATCTAAAGTGGCAAATTTTATAGCTTCTTTTTTACCTGCGTTATCCCGTGTATAATCCCTCGTCTGTACAATACTGCTGTGTAAATAGAGATTGTGGGGCATTACTGTAGCTCCCAGGATTCCTATAGCAATATAAAGCATAGCAGGATTCTGAATAATTTCTTTTTGCGGAACAAGACCTCCCAGTATTTCATTAACGGCCGGTTTTGAAATAACGATTTCATAAATGAAACATGCGAGAATAATAAAAATAAGTCCTCCTACAATACTTTCGATCCATCTGAATCCTTTGGCCTGGAGTAAAAGGATAAGTAAAACATCTATTGTGGTTATTACGATTCCCCAAGTAAGGGGAATATGAAAAAGCAGGTTGAGTGCGATCGCAGATCCTATAACTTCTGCGAGATCACAGGCGGCAATGGCAATCTCACAAAGGATCCACAAGATAAAATTGGTAGTCGGGCTAAAGTGATCCCTGCATGCTTGTGCAAGGTCTCTCTCTGTAGCTACTCCCAGCTTTACTGATAAGTGCTGTAAAATCATTGCGAAAATGTTGGAAATAAGTATAACGGAAAGCAGGGTGTAGCCAAATTGAGCTCCTCCCGCGATATCGGTAGCCCAATTTCCGGGGTCCATGTATCCCACTGCAATCATTAAACCGGGACCTGCAAACGCAAGGTATTTCCTCCAGAAAGAACCGTTTTTAGGTACTTTAATGGATGAGTATACTTCTGGTAATGAGTGGAGTGTTTTATCTTTTCGCCAAGCGCCTTTTGTAAAATTCATAAATGTTAGAAATGACTAACAAATTTAATTAAATAAATGTAAATAGAAAATATATAATAAAAAAATCCCGAAAAAACTTTCGGGATCTTATACGTAGTATTTATTTTAAAAGATTATTTCGCAAATCTTATTGCCATTTTTCTGTCTTTGGCTCTTTCAGCGTCAGAAGCTTTTGCGTCTACCGTTGCAAATTTACTTCCATAACCTTCTGCACCTAATACCTGACCACCTAGATTTTGTTTGCCTAACCATTCTTTGATAAAGTTAGCTCTTGCAGTAGAAAGTTTTACATTAGAAGCTTCATTACCTGTTTTGTCAGTATATCCTCCTATTTTAATTTTAGCATCAGGATAAGCTTTTAAAATAGCTGCCAGGTTTTCCAATTGTCCCTGAGAACCTGCTTCCAGTTCTGTAGCGCTTCCTAATTTAAAATTCACATGATCGAAATCGTACCACGTGTCTTTTAATGCATTATCATCTGCTGCATTTTTGTAGCCGTCAGATTTTAAGAATGCAATCATTCTGTCTTCCATTCCGCCTTTGTACCCTTTAAGCGCTGTACCGTTCAAGTCGATATTTTCGTCAACTTTCGTGGTTGTAGCGGCAGGCGCTGCTGCTGTATCAGACGGAGATACTGCCATAGCCGTATCAGAGTGTGCTCCTGTAGAATCCGCGCCCATTGTAGTGGTAGTCGTTTCTTTTTTCTCACACTGCTTCCATAAGAAGTATCCTGCAGCAATCAATAGCAGAAGAGGTAATAACCATTTCCAGATAGAACCACCTCCGTCATTTCTGTCCGGGTTGGTACCTGTTGGAGTTGTACTTCTTGTTACTTCAATTTTTGGTTCCTCCTGTACCGGCGTTTTTATGGCGTCGTTATCATTATCAAATTTATATCCTTTAGCCCAGTCACCAATATTTAATGATGCTAAAGAAAGTCCGGCAGGCAGTAAAGTAGAGACAATTCCTTTTTGATCATTCAGTAGCCCTGAAATTCCTGATGCATCCAGATTATTGTCTGCAGCATACTTTCCTACAGTGCCTACTGTAGCTCCTGTTACCATATTCAGCAAAGAGCTGGAAGAATTATTACTAATTCCGGCAAAGCTGGCGATGGAATTTACCAAGCCACTCAGTTTATCTCCAAAAATGGACGTCAATAAACCTGAAATCATAGAATTATTAGAAGAGCCTCCTAATAAATTACTTAAAATTCCATTAGATGAAGCACTGGTGATTGCATCTAAAACTCCGGGATTATTAGCATTATTAGCTAATCCGCCAACAACGGCAGGCAATAAACCTCCAATTGCTTTTGAAATACCAGACTCACTTTCTCCAAGCTGTGAAGCCGCCTGAGAAACTAAAGCGGGACCCAATTGTCCTTTAATTAAATCAATAACGTTTAAAGACATAATAAATATTTTTTAGATTAATGTTGACATAAAATTAAACAAAAATCTGTCCAAATGTCATATTTTTTAAATATTTATTTGATTTTCAACGTTTTTTTTGCAAATGATTAAAATTATTAATACGCTTTAGCAAACAGTACGCGTCTCTTAGAAGGCTTTCCGGAGATTAATGAAACACCTTCTTCTATATCATCATCCAAAGGGATACATCTGATGGTCGCTTTCGTTTCTTCCTTGATTTGTTCTTCTTCTTCAGCGGTACCATCCCAATGTGCATAGATGAATCCTCCTTTTTCTTCCAGAACTTTTTTAAACTCTTCGTAAGAATCCACTTTAGTCATATTTTCTTCTCTGAAATTAAGAGCTTTGGTGTAAAGATCTTTCTGGATGGTTTTTAATAATTGATCGATATGGGAATCCAATCCTTCAATAGAAACCGTTTCTTTGGTCAGGTTATCCCTTCTTGCAATTTCAACCGATTTATTTTCCAGATCTTTTGGCCCGATTGCAATTCTCACAGGAACACCTTTTAATTCATATTCCGCAAATTTCCAGCCTGGCTTGTTTTGGGTGTCATTATCAAATTTTACCGAAATACCTTTAGCTCTAAGTTTTGTCTGAATGTCTAAAGCAACCTCACTGATTTGGTTCAGTTGTTCTTCTCCTTTGAAGATCGGAACAATAACCACTTGTATTGGAGCCAGGGTTGGAGGCAATACCAATCCGAAATCGTCAGAGTGTGTCATGATCAACGCTCCCATTAATCGGGTAGAAGTTCCCCATGATGTAGCCCATGCGTGTTCTATTTTTCCTTCTTTATTGGTGAATTTCACATCAAAAGCTTTTGCGAAATTCTGACCCAAAAAGTGAGAAGTACCAGCCTGAAGAGCTTTTCCATCCTGCATCAATGCCTCAATACAATAGGTTTCATCCGCTCCCGCAAACCTTTCGGAAGGGGTCTTTAATCCCTGGACTACAGGCATTGCCATAAAGTTCTCTGCAAAATCTGCATACACTTTATTCATCTTTTCTGCTTCTTCTATGGCCTCATCTTTGGTTGCATGAGCCGTGTGACCTTCCTGCCATAAGAATTCAGAGGTTCTCAGGAATAGACGGGTTCTCATTTCCCAACGAACAACATTCGCCCACTGATTGATCAATATCGGTAGATCTCTGTATGATTGGATCCAGCTTTTATAAGTATTCCAGATAATAGCTTCCGAGGTAGGACGAACGATAAGTTCCTCCTCCAGCTTGGCATCAGGGTCTACTATCAGCTTGTGAGGATTATCCGGATCTGTTTTTAATCTGTAATGGGTAACAACGGCGCATTCTTTTGCAAAACCTTCTGCATTTTTCTCCTCAGCTTCGAACAGACTTTTGGGTACAAAAAGCGGGAAATAAGCATTAACGTGACCTGTTTCTTTGAATTTTCTATCCATTTCATCACGCATTTTTTCCCAGATCGCATATCCGTATGGTTTTATAACCATACTTCCACGTACTCCGGAGTTTTCTGCCAGATCTGCTTTTACAACTAACTCGTTATACCACTTGCTGTAATCTTCGCTCCTTGAGGTTAATTTTGCCATTGTTTTTTTAAATTTTTTTTAACTTTTTAACATTATTGTTATCTAAAAATAAAAATCTATTTTTGATAGATTTTTTTACCGATGTTTGGTACATTTTTGGTACACATTGCAAATATAATTTAAATTAAAAATCTTTACGTTATCATGAAAAAAAATATACATAAAAATTTATTTGGTATGCTAAAATCCAAAGGTATTTTAGCCATATCAAGTGGATTGTTATTAATGTCTTGTGGTGCACAGATGGGAGGGTACAGCGAGACCGACGGGGTCTATTATGATCCCAATAAAGATACGCTGCCAGAAGGAGTGATCATTAATGGCGGAAACAGGGTTGGAGAATACTATGATTACTATCAGGATGCAAACAATACCAATCTTATTCAGAATGCGGAAACCAACTCCAAAGATCAGGATAACAAATACAGCACATGGGGAGGCGATTCATGGAATAATACCGCAACAGATTCTGATTGGGGCGCTTTTGCCGGATCTCAGACCAACTATTACGACAACTCATGGGGTTCACCATGGGGCTGGGGTGGATGGTATGGAGGCTATAGCCCATATTGGGGCTGGAATAGAGGCTGGGGCTTCGGAATGTCCTTCGGCTGGGGCTGGGGCGGCTCATGGGGCTGGGGTGGTTACCCTTACTGGGGCTGGAACTATGGAGGATTTTATGATCCTTTCTGGGGCTGGGGCGGCGGTTACTACGGAAACCCATATTGGGGCTGGGGTGGCGGTTACTGGGGTAATGGATATTACAACAGACCGGCTTACAGGAGAAGTGGTGCTGACGGAAGACTTGGATATGGTTTAAGTGGATATAACGGAAGTAACGGATCAGTATACAGAAACAACATTAATAACTCTGCATTCAGAAACAATTCTGCAGGTTCAGGATTCAGAAACAATACGAATGGTTCAGGGTTCAGAAATAACAATGGTGGTTTCAGAAACGGAACAATGACTAATGGTAACAATTCCGGATTCAGAGGCAACAATAACAGTGGTTTCAGAAATAATAATTCAGGATATCGTAATCCTAATATGAATACTCAGCCAAGACCTAATTACGACAGCCAGCCAAGATACAGAAATGATAGTGGTTTCAGATCAAATGACAACGGTGGCTTCAGATCCGGAGGATTCAACTCTGGTGGCGGAGGTGGTTTCCGTGGCGGTTCCGGTGGAGGCGGCGGTGGATTTAGATCCGGCGGCGGAGGCGGCTTCAGATCAGGAGGCAGATAATTTTTAAACATAATAACTAACTATTCAAATAATAATGTTAAAAAAATCTTTAGTAGTACTAGGTATTTCTGCTGCTTACTTTGTGCAGGCACAGGATATTTCTACAATCAGGAATTCGATTGATGTTTATTCTAACACTCCGATGATAGGTTCTTCAAAATTTAATGCGATGGCCGGCTCTAACGGGGCACTTGGAGGTGATGCTACTTCATTGATGACAAACCCTGCCGGATTAGGTGTTGCTATTGCGGGAGATGTATCGGCAACGTTGTTTTTAAGCAATACTAAAAATACCAGCTCTCTGGCTGGATCTTCAACAGATTATAAATTAAATAAATTTACGCTTGGAAATGTTGGTGGTGTTGCAACGATCCAGCTGATGACAGAATCACCATGGAAGTTCATTAATATCGGTGCCAATCTATCAACGCAGTCTCTTGAGAATTATGTTGAGAGCCCGGGGAATTCCAATGTAGTGATCTCCAAAAATTTGTTAGATTCTAATGGAAATCCTGTGGTAGGTAACCTGTCTTACCTTGGGCATGCTTATAACAGATATGGTAATCAGACCAAATTTAACCTGGGTGTAGGTGCGAACTATAACAATTCACTTTATCTGGGAGCAAGCATTAATATGCATTACGCTGAAATCGATCAGTATGACAGTGCTTTATTCGGGCTTAATCTGGATGGATCGGTGAATACTTTTGATAAGCAGTATACCCCGTTTTCGGAAAAATCAAATGGTTTTTCAGCAACAGTAGGGGTTATCGGAAAATTAAGCAATCAGTTCAGATTGGGAGCATCTATTGAAACACCGACCTGGTGGAATATCGACAGGGTCTTCCGCGAATATTATGACGGAAGTAACGGGATCAATTATGACAACTATGTGGAAGACAGAAATTTCAGGTCCCCAATGAAGGCTACTGTAAGTGGTGCGTTTGTTCCCAATAAGAATTTTGCCATTAACGTAGACTATACTTTAGGACTTACCAAACCTAAATATGAAGTACAAGGTGCTGCGGAAAGAGAATTGAATTCTTTCTTCAGTGACAATTATAAAAACCTATCGGAAGTAAGGGTAGGTGCGGAATACAGAATTAAGGCATTCAGAATAAGAGGTGGATATTCCTATACATCAAGTCCTTTTGATGCTTTTACGATCAGTTCTTATTCCAATGCAGGAGTTGCAGGGGATAACAGCTATAGTAATTTGATTTTGGGAGAAAGAAATACGATAGGAGCAGGTATAGGATATGATTTTGGAAACTTCTATGTGGATGCAGCGTATCAGAATGTCAGCTCAAAATATAATAATCCATTCCTGAGAGGGAGTGCTGACCTGGGAACAGGATATTATTCAGGTGATTTTGATGTAAATACACCAACATCCGTTGTTTCCAGTGTGAAAAGCAACAGAGATAACTTCTTTCTTACAGTCGGCTGGAAATTCTAATTTCCGGATTGTGTAGCAAGTGATTAAATTGAGGCTCCGAATTAAAAATTCGGAGCTTTTAATTTATATGTATTGAAGTAAGATCTGATTAATCAGGATTCTGGATCAGATTGGGCTGGATCTGAATCTGCTGTTCAGGGATATATTCAATAATTCTGTTGCTGGTATAAGGAACCGTATAAAAGGGATTATTTCCGTTTAAATGGGTTCCCGGATAATTACGGTCGAGACTTAATTTATTTCTGAAGACATCATATTTTCTATGTGCTTCAAAAGCCATTTCAAGTCTTCTCTCCTGAAGAACCAAGTCTAAAATAGTTTGTCCTGATGGAACTGAAGGATATGCTGGAATTCCCGCTCTTGTTCTGATCGTGTTTACGTCAGCCAGTGCTGAAGCTGAATTTCCCTTTTTAGCATAGCCTTCGGCCCGGTTCAGATACATTTCAGCCAATCTCAAAATAACAGGTGACCATAATTGAGGAACTCCTTCCTGTAATGAACATTTTAAAACATAGAATTTCGGATAACCGTTTCTTTTGTCCATATCATTGTCCAGATTTACATAAACTTTTACGTTATTAGAATTAATAAAGTAATAATTCGTTTTGGTAGGCAAAATTTCTGATTGCACCTGATAGTTAACATTATTCATTGTGAAATAGGTATTCCCTCCCTGCTGGAATGTTTTCTGAAAAGTGTAATTATAAGTTATTCCTCCGGAAGCATTTGTACCTTGTTGTACCCAATAAGCAACAGGAACAGATGGGGTTGCATATTTCGGAGAAATGAACTTCAATCGTGCATCCTGCGGATTTTGATTGATCAGATCCAGATAAGAAGAAGACGCGTACATCTCACCCCAGCCTACATTTTGAATATTGGCATACATGGATCCTATAGTGTACCAGCCATCACTGTAATCACCATCTTTATTATATTTGAATGCAAAAATGGTTTCTTTGTTGGTTTCAGGAGTTTTCGTGGCATAAGAAGGAAGTTCGGAATTAGACAATAGCATATACTTTCCGGAATTAATCACCTTATCAGCATATTCAATAGCTTTATCATTATTTTCCATATACAGATACACTCTGGATAGCAGTGCTTGAGCAGCTTCTTTAGATGCGTATGTGTTGTTTTTATCGAGAGTCATCAATTGTTCCGCTTTTCTCAGATCATTGACTACCTGATCGTAAATTTGACCTACCGTGGCCCTGCCGGGTAATTCGTTTACATCATCCGATGTTTTTAATGGTACTCCCAGATTGCCGGTTCCCTGATTGTAAGGTTTTCCAAATACATTTACCAAAGAAAAATAAACGTAGGCCCTTAGGAAATAATTTTCCCCGATCAGCTGATCGGTATTGGTATCTTTTCCTTCGGCAAATTTGGAAATAACTTTATTGCATCCAATGATAGCCTTATATCCTGCATTCCATATCGTATTGGAGCGGCCATTATTTTTAATACTTCTGTAGTTATAATAATAAAAGAACTGATCGGTGGTCGTACCGCTGATATCAATATTATCTCCGCCATATTCACCCACTCTGTAAAGATTGTTGAAAAATCCTCCTCCTGTTGCATCTCCTTTCAAAAGAGCATAGTTTCCGAGAGTAATGGTCTGTAGCCCTGTTGGATCTGTTAATATGGTATCAGACTCTTTTGAATCATATGGAGACCTGTCTATATTACAAGCTACCGATGTTAGTGCGATAAGTGCTAAAAATATCTTTTTCATGTTTTGTAAGTTTTAAAAGGTGAAGGTGAAACCAAGAGAAAATCTTCTTGGGATAGGATAAATTGCGCCTGCTGTTCCGGAATAGGTAGTTTGGTTATCTGCAGGTCCGGCTTCCGGATCTACTCCGGAAAATTTAGTAATGGTAAAGAGATTTTCCCCCATGATATAAATACTTGCCGAAGAGACTTTAAGTTTTTCCGCTAAAGAATCTGGAAAATTGTATCCTAACCTCAGGGATCTTAATTTCATATAGCTTGCATCTTCAAGGTACCTTGAAGAAGGCTTGTTGGTAAGTGTATTATTGTTGAAAATTGCTACAGGATGTGTGGCTATATCTCCAGGTTTTTCCCATCTGTTCCAGCTATCCTTCAGGACCATTTGGTTGTAGTAAGGATAAGCGCCATCAGAATCAAACAGTTCCCGGTAGGAGTTGTAAATCTGTCCTCCCTGCGAAAAATAAATATTGGCATTAAGGTAAAACCTTTTTACAGTAAGATTGGTACTGAAAGATCCATAATAATCGGGTGTAGCAGCGCCTACAATCTGCAGTGTGGCCTGATTGTAATTAGATGTGACACTTTTGGTTCCATCAGCGTTAATCACTTCCCATTGCCCGGCACCATTATCAGGATTTACCCCCATCCATTTTCGCATATAGAATGAAGTAACATCGTTTCCGGCAATAGCGACCTGATTATTGGATAGAAGCTGGATGCTGTTGTTTCTTGTTGAAAGAACCCTGTTGTTGTAGGTACTGATATTGAAACCAATATCCCAGTTCACATTTTCAGATTTAATGACAGCATAATTAACATTGAATTCCCATCCTTTATTTCTTACGTCTCCTACATTCAGGTATTGTCTGTCGACTCCCGTTAATGACGGAAGGGTAACGAGCATCAGAAGATCTTTGGTTTTATTATTAAAATAATCCACGTTCAGGGTCAGGCGGTTATCGAATGCCCGGATATCCGTACCAATATTGTTCTGATAAATCGACTCCCAGGTTAGATTAGGATTGCCTAGCTGGTACCATGTTGCTCCTATCTGAGCATTGTACATCTGAGTCAGCGCATAGAGGTCCTGCCATCCGTAATTAGGACTTGGAGTATTTCCTACAAGTCCCCTGCTGGCTCTTAATTTCCATTCGTTGATTGGTTTTACTCCGAAAAATTTTTCTTTGTGAATATTCCATCCTAAACTGTATGAATAAAATAATCCATTTCTCTGGCTGGCACCAAATGCAGAAGAAGATTCACTTCTTAAAGAACCCTGAATGAAATATTTTTTATCATATACATATTCTGCGTTGAAAAGAAATGCATTGTATGCTCTGTCATACTTTGTGCCTGAGGGCTTCCTTCCTGTCGTTGCTCCGTTGTCGAAGACATCTGTTCCCGGAACAATTCCGTATACACCGGCTCTGGAAACCTTATATATTCTGTCGTTATACTCATAGGCTGCTAAAGCATTTACGTTATGAACTCCAAAATCTTTGTCGAATCTCAACATCTGGTTAAAGAATTTGCTTACATCTTTGGAATAGGATTCTGTTAATTCACCTTTGTTACTATCCCCCGCAATGGATCTCGGATCGGTATAATACATATCGTCATAATTTCTGTAGGTGACATTATTGGTAGTAACAAACTTTAAATAATCTGTAAATTTAATTTCAGCATCAAAATTCCCGATCAGATCCAGCTGATTGCTTTTACCATAGTTCCATTGCAAATCGTAAAGGTAATTGGAGTAATCTCTTCCATACCATGTTCCACTATATGAATTAGGGTTTATGAGACTTCCATCCGGGGCTTTTGGATTATCCCAAGGCATATTGAGGTACATCTGATACAGCGAACCCTGACGGTCTTTTCCGCTGGTATATGATAGACTCACTTTGGGTTTTAATATCAGCCAGGGCTTTACGGTATGTTCATGATTGATCCTGAATGACAATCTGTTATAGTCGTATCCTCTTACAGTTCCGGTTTCGTCATAATAGTTTCCGGAAATGTACGTCCTTGAATTTTGAGAGCCTCCTCTGAAATCAATGGTGTAGTTTTGAACTACTCCCGTCTGTGTGCCGTTTTTCAACCAGTTATATCCAGGATTTCTGAGTTCGGAAGGGATTGAAGGGGCATTTTTTAATGAAGTGAAATAATCATACAATTGGGTACCGTCCATCAACTTGAAGCGTCCATTATTGAATGTATTAAAAGAATTGTTTACAGAAACATTCATCGTGCTTTTTCCTGCTGTTCCGGATTTTGTGAAGACCTGTACAATTCCGTTTGCTCCCCTGGAACCATACAAGGCTGTTGATGTCGCATCTTTCAAAATGTTGATGCTTTCGATTTGATTGGGATCCAGATTGGGAGTTCCGTTCATCATTACACCGTCTACGACCCATAATGCCTGGCTTGGACCGTTGATGGTAGCGGTACCCCTGATTTTTACGGTTGCTGAAGATCCCGGACCGCCTCCTCCCTGCATAATTTGTGCTCCTGCGGCTTTTCCTTGTAAGAGACTTGATACATCAGAGGTGTTGGCATCTTTTAGTTTTTTGTCAGAAATAATTGAGACAGCTGCTGTAAGACTCGATCTTTTTTGAGTTTTGTATCCTACAATTACAACATCTTCAATACTTTTTTCCCTCAGGGTGTCTTTTTTTTTATTCGTTTGGGCGGATAAAATACCGCATAATAAAAAACAGGACACAGCTGTTGTCAAACGTTTAGTTCGTTTATTCATACGTAAGTGATTTAGTGGCGGGGCTAAAGTACAAAAAAAATTACATCAATATTAATTTGATGTAAAAATTATGAATAATTAAAAGAATTAGCTAATTGTTTGATTGTGCGATGTATTATGCACTTTAATTGTTTGTTTTCCGTAATTTTTTATATAAAAGAAATAATCTTGCTAATTATAAGTTTCCTCTAGTCAGGGTTTTATGAATTAAATTGTAGTGATTTTTAAATACAACTAATGCCGGATTTACATAGGGCTGTTCCTAATGACCGGAAATCACCGAATGTGAATGAAACTGGTGCATAATCAGGGCAAGTGATATACCAAGGATTACTAAACCTATTTTCGTCCAGTCAATATTATGGTTTTTATTACTTTCAAAAATAATTACTGATGAGATATGAAGGAAAATTCCTCCGACAATTGCCAGAAAATAAGGCTGTAACTCCGGATTGAAATAATTTCCTAATAACATTCCCATAGGAGAGGCGAGCGCAAATAATGCAATGATCATATAAGTAGGATACGGTGATCTTTTCTCTCCCTCCTTTCTGTTGAATAAAAAGGCTCCCAAAATAAATGAAATAGGAATGTTATGAAAGACGATACCAAGTAGATAGGGTGATAATACTTCTTTTTCATTTCCTAAAGGAATACCTTCTATAAATGCATGGACAAACAATCCGGCCATTAAAGCAACGGGAAGTATATTATGATCATTATGATGATGAAAGTGACCATGCTCAAACCCTTTAGTTAAAGCTTCCAGAATCATTTGTAATAAGACACCCAGAATTACAAAAATACCTATAATATTACTTTTTTCTGAAGTGTAAACCTGTGGGAAAACCTCGTTCAAACAGATGGTAATAAGAAACCCTGCACTCAGAATCAAAAGATTTTTAGCCAGTTTTTCTTTTTTACCAAAATGCTTTCCAAGAAATACTCCTGCGATTACACTTAAAATCAGTAAAAGGACTATGATCATGATTTTTTCTTAAATAAATTGATACAGCGTGGTGACGTTTCTTTATTAAAGCTATTCAATTGATAATCACCCCAGATTTTCAATCGTTCAAAGCCACATTCTGAAGCGTAGGAATTGATTTCTTCCAGTGTATGTAGCTTTACCTTCTCAAAAAAATGATAAGGCTTTCCTTTAGATTCAAACCGGATGTCTTTGATAATATGTCTTCCTTCAATTTTTTTGCAGATTTTAAAATCGATATCACCGCGGTTGATGACTGATTCCGGAACAATTTTACTTCTTACGTACTCTTCGTTCAGATAATCAAGAACAAAATAGCCTCCAGGCTTTAAAACAGAATAAACGGATTGGAAAACTTTTTTATCATCACTTTCCTGGTCAAAATATCCGAAACTCGTAAAAAGATTAAAAACGGCATCCACAGGATCTGCATCGATAGGGTTTCGCATGTCATGAACATCGAAAATAAGGGTTTGGTTTTCAAACTGCTTATCAAACTCAATACTTTGTCTTGATAAATCAAGCCCCAAGACATCATATCCCAATTTATTAAGGAATACGGAATGTCTTCCTTTTCCGCAGGCAAGGTCAATAATTTTAGAAGAAGGCGGCAGCTGAAGACTTTGAGTAAGCTTTGTAATAAAGTTTTCAGCTTCCGTATAGTCCCTGTTGCTATAAAGTAAATGATAATAAGGGGTATCAAACCAAGATTCAAACCATTCCATAATGCAAAAATAACTAAATTTGTGCGGTAAAAGGAAAAGTATTTTAAGATTGAAAGATTGAAAAATTCAATTAATCAAAATATTGGAAGGCTAATCTTTTAATTTTTAAATTATTAAATCTTTTAATAACTATTTATGGACATAGAAAATATAAAAATTCAGATAAAAACTTTCTTCGGATTGGAGCAGATCTTAGCTGAAGAGATTAAAAAATTAGGAGGACGAAATGTTGAAGTTAAAAACCGCGCGGTAAACTGTGAAGGAGATTTAGGTTTTCTTTATAAAATCAATTACTCGGCAAGAACGGCATTGAAGATCCTGGTACCGGTTTTTGAATTCAAGGCTTTTAATCAGCATCAGTTTTATGACAAGCTTTTTAAGCTGGAATGGGAGCAGTTTATGGATGTGGATCAATCATTTGCAATTGACGCTACCGTAAATTCAGAGACCTTTAAGCATTCACAATTTGTTACATTAAAAATGAAGGATGCTATTGTGGATTACTTTCAGGAAAAATTCAAAAAGCGCCCTAATGTGGAGCCTAAAAGTCCTGATATCAAGTTTCATTTGCATATCGACAGGGAGTTAGTAACAATTTCTCTGGATTCTTCAGGTGATCCTTTATTCAAAAGAGGATACAGAAAAGAACAGGGTGAGGCACCTATTAATGAGGTATTGGCAAGTGGAATGCTTCAGCTTGCCGGATGGGACGGAAAAGGAAATTTTCTGGATCCGATGTGTGGCTCAGGAACTCTTCTGATCGAAGCAGCAATGATTGCTATGGATCTTCCTGCACAGATTTTCAGGAAAAGATTTGCGTTCCAAAACTGGAATAATTATGATAATGATCTTTTTACCAAGATCAAGGAATTCAGAATCAATAGAGTGAAAGAATTTCAGGGTAAAATTGTAGGGTACGATATAGACGGGAGAATGCTTAACGCTGCCCGTACCAATATCGAGTCGGCTGAAATGGAAGATGTAATTGAAGTTAAGAGGCAAAACTTTTTTGAGTCTAAAAAAGAACTTTTCCCTTTATTAATGGTTTTCAATCCACCATATGATGAAAGAATCTCTATTAATGATGATGAGTTTTACAAGAAAATCGGAGATACTTTTAAAACCCATTACCCGAATACTTTAGCCTGGCTGATTTCTTCAGACCTTGAAGCGGTAAAGAAAATAGGACTTCGTCCTTCCAGAAAGATTAAGCTCTTCAACGGAAAACTGGAGACAAGATTTTTACAATACGAAATGTACGAGGGAACTAAAAAGGTACATAAACTGGAAAATCAATAAAATGAGATAAAGCCTTCCTTATTGGAAGGCTTTTTATTTATTTCGTAAAATAATCTTCTTCGATAAGATTCCCGTTTTCATAAACATTCATTTTTATGATCTTATTTTTTTCTTTTACAAATTCAAACACAAGATCCTTTTCTTTTGTAAAGAACCTGTTTTCTGTTTCCGGATAAAGTAAAAGCGTTTTACCTCCAACGGTCAGATTCAGGATGGAATTTTTGGGTTCAACGCTAATAATTCCGTTTTTCCTGCTATTGTAATTACCTTGATAGGTTTTCAGAATTTGATCCTTTAAAGGTATTTCCTTTCTTTCATTTTGGTATGGTGCCGGGCCGTGGTCATAACTTAAAACCCTGGACATTTTCCATTTTCCGTTCTCTAAAATCCAAAGATCAGTGAACTTGGCCAAACCATCCCTAAATTCTTTTTTACCCGTTTCATTGATGTAGAAATAATGATCACCGGAAATAATTAAACCGTACAGCTTATCGTCTTTTTTCATTGGGAAAACCCTGACAGTCTTATCAATTGCTTCTCTCCTTAAATGGAAATCCTTATTTCCACAAAGGTTTTTCTGGAATGTGATTTTTAATGCTTCGTCCCCTTTTGTTATTCCTCCCTTATCGTGATAGAATTCAACATCAGCAGGAATAAAACGCATCATTTCAATCACATTGCATTTGTTGTAGGCTACCCAGAACAAGCTATCACTTTTTACCCCTTCCTTCATTAAAGTTTCAGTATTTTGACCGGGAATTGTCGTCAACGTAAATATTAAAATAAATAATGTTAGGATATAATTTCTCATTACAGTAGGCTTCTATGTTGTAAGACAAATATGATAAATTTTCCTCTTATATTATCAACTTTAAAACGTTTTAATGTAGTTTGATTTTATATTGATATCTGTTTTATATTTTCATTGATAAAATAATAGGTGATTTTGATAATTTATTATTAATTAATTGTTAAGGTTTATTTTAGATTCGTAATAAACAGTTAAATACTTTTATTATGAAAAAAATTAGCTTACTATCCCTACTTATTCTGTTGATAGGTGTTTTCAGCGTTATATCATGTAATTCCGATCCTTTGGATGATTCAGTAACGCCACAGGAAAATTCCTTATCAGCAAAGAGTAGTTTAACCTCTAAAGTGGCTGCTTTTGGTAAGAATCCACTTTCCGTAATGTATGTTGAGGTCAACAACAATGATATCAGGGAAGTTGGTAAATATAAACTGGCAGACGGAAGACAACTTTTTGACGTGGCAATTATTTTTGCCGCCAACATCAATTATAATACGACAACCCAAAAGGCTTATTTGTATTTTAATCCACAGGTAACCAACGTGCTCAGCAATAAAATACCTATATAAAACCTTTGCAGGATAAGGGTATTAAAGTAATGTTATCCATTCTGGGAAATCATCAGGGAGCAGGATTTGCTAACTTTCCCAGCCAGGCTGCCGCACAGGCTTTTGCCCAGGAACTGGCTGATGCTGTAAATACGTACGGATTAGACGGAATTGATTTTGATGATGAATATGCAAATTATGGTGCCAATGGAACAGGGCAGGCTAATCAGTCTTCATTTGTATACCTTGTAACGGCGCTTAGAGACTTACTTCCTGATAAAATTATTTCTTTTTACAATATCGGACCTTCTGCAAGCAACCTTTCCTATAATGGGGTCACTGTTGGGTCAAAGGTAGATTATGCATGGAACCCTTATTACAGTACATACTCAGCACCTAATATCCCAGGCCTTGATAGCGCTCATAAAGGGGCTGCGGCTGTCAACGTAAACTCTTCAACTTCCAGCTATACAAGTACTTCTACGGTTTCAAATTTTGCACAGAGAACCAAAGATGACGGATATGGCGTATTTTTATATTATGACCTTGGGGCTACCAATATCGCCTCTTATTTTACCAATGCTACAAGTATATTGTATGGGCAAAATACAGTGTATGGAGACGGGACAACAACACCTACGACAGGAATTACTTCGGGGGCCACTTATCAATTGGTTTCTGCGACCAATGGAACAAGCATGCTGGATGTTTTAAATGCAGGTACTACAGATGGAACAAAAGTTCAGCTATGGGCATCCAATGGCAATACGGCACAAAAATGGAAAATTACTGACGTGGGAGGAGGGTATTATAAGCTCCAACCTTTGAATGCACCCACAAAATCTTTAGATGTATCCAATTCCGGGACAACAAACGGAACCCAGGTGCAAATCTATACTGATAATGGAACCAACGCACAGAAATGGAAAATAACATCTGTAGGAAATGATTATTATACTTTGTCACCTGCTCACGCATCAGGCTTTAATCTGGATGTGAATAATGGTTCTTCAGCTAACGGAACAAAAATTCAGATCTGGACGGCAAATACAGGAAATGCACAAAAATGGAAGTTGGTAAAATTATAATCCGGTAATTTACATGTAAAAGGACAGATTTCAACATGGAGTCTGTCCTTTTTATTTTTATCTGATCATGGATGGAGCGTAGCCATATTGCTTTTTGAATGCATAGGAGAAGTGGGATAAATCCTCAAAGCCTACTTCCATAAATATATCTGATGGTTTCTTATGTTTTTCAGCAAGGTGGTAATGAGCTAATTCAAGTCTTTTACGGGTAAGCCACCGCTGAGGTGTGGTTTGAAATGTTTTTCGGAAATCCCGGTTGAAAGTGGACAAACTTCTTCCTGTAAGGTAACCAAATCGTTCCAAAGGCATATTGAACATATAATTTTTCTCCATAAAATCAACGAGATTGATTTTTCCTGGTTCCTCAAAATCAGCTAAAACAGTGTCAATTTCCGGATTAATTTCCCGTAGAATACTGATTGATTCCATGATTTTCAGTGATGCGATATGTTCCGGGAAAGTTTGGGTCATCTCAAAATAGGGTATTAATGAGGCAAGGCAACTTTGTAATAAAGGATGATTGCTGAAACTGAAGATTTCAGGTTCTTTCCGGATTACAGAATCGTGGATATCCATATTTGAATAAAACTGCTTTAAACGGTCTGTCGTTAGATGCATTACTACTGCTTTATGGGGGCGGCCGTCTTTAGGATAATTAATAATTGTTGCCAATTGGTTCCTCGGAATAAGAAAAATGTCTCCCGATGTAAAATGATAAGAGCGATCGGCCTGGATGATCTTCGTTTCCCCGGAAATAAACCACACCAGCATATGATATTCAAAAACAGTTTCAGTTTTAAATAATTTATCTTCATAGGAAGAAAGCTTAATATCCGGTGTGATGTATTTGATGTGAAAATCCATTGCTTCTAGTTTTCAATAACAAAATTATTCATTTTCAAAGTATATTTATCCTATATTGAATGGAATTCCAACCATTTCTTCGCTAAGTTTCCAGAGATGTTCAGCATTTTGTTTATCCAGAGAATAAGATTGTACTCCTCGTATAGTGGCAGGGTCATCAAACCGGTGCTCAATTTGTCCGTGATCTATCTCTGCAATATCGCAGTTTTCACAATACACTCCTCCGATGTCATGGAGAAGAGGGCTTGTGGCGCACCATACTGTTGTTGCTGCTCCCTGGGGAATGGTTTTTAATCTGGCTTCCACTTCAGGTTTTATGTTTCCATCCTCGTCATGGGTACCTATTTGCTTGAACAGGTCTATGGGTTCTTCTCTTCCTAAATCAGTTCCGTATACAGAACCCGGATGGACGGAATAAGCCCTTACATTAAATGCCTTTCCTCTTGCGTCAAGTTCTACAGCGAAAAGATTGCATGCTGTTTTTGACTGGCCATATCCGAGTAGGGTTTGATATTCCCGATGCTCAAAATTAGGATCTTCAAAATTAAATGGCGCCATCTGGTGTCCATAAGATGAAACACTGATTACTCTGGCTCCGTTAGCTTTTTTTAGGGCAGGCCATAATCTGGCGGTAAGGTGGAATTGTCCCAGGTAATTGGTGGCGAGCTGTGATTCGATTCCGCGGCTATCTCTGCGGAGCGGAACCCACATAATTCCGGCATTATTGATCAGGAGATCCAATTTTTTTCCTGAAGCAATAAATTTTTCTGCAAAGGCATCAATGGATTGAGGATCCATAAGGTCCAGTAATTCAAATTCAATGTTTTGAACTCCTGACAGGTTTTTCCTTGCTTTTTCAATATCCCTGGCAGGAACGATGACTTGCGCACCTGCCGAAACCAGAGTTTTCGTAGTCTCAAGGCCGATTCCTGCATATCCACCGGTAATAATAACCGTTTTTCCAGTAAGATCAATTCCTTTAATAACATCCCAGCTTGTTGATTGTGCATTGAAACCGGAATGGATCGGACTTTGTACATTTTTGTCTTGTATCATGTTTTTATTTTTAATTGATATGACAAAGGTATAGCGTACAGGAATCTGGTAATTTGTTTAAAATGTCAATTTACTTTGTTTAAAATTTCATGCACACTCATCGAAAAATTGCTGTAATGACCTCTTCTTTTGTAATAAAGATCTGTTCTACCATATTGGTGTTAATTTAGGTGAATACCTGTTAAACTGTTTGCGAATTCTTTTATGAATGGTTAATTTTGACAAATTTTCAATTTGAAACCTACTATTTCCATCGTTATCGCTATTTTCAACCGGAAAGATGAGCTTTTCGAGCTGCTGAACTCTCTGACTCAACAAACAGACAGGGAGTTTGAAATTATTATTGTGGATGATGGTTCTATGATTGATCTTAAACCCACGATTAAAAATTTTGATGACATCCTTTCGATCAGGTATTTCAGGAAAGATAATTCAGGACCTGGTTTGTCAAGAAATTATGGAGCTCAGCGAGCTGAAAACGATTGGCTTGTTTTTGTGGATAGTGATGTAATTGTGGAAAATGATTATATAGAAAATATTAAGAAAGATATTCTGGAAATTCCCTGTGATGCATTTGGAGGTGCAGATAAGGCCCATAAAGGATTTAATCTGATGCAAAAGGCGATTTCCTATTCTATGACTTCCGTGTTTACTACCGGAGGGATTCGTGGCAGTAAGAAATCCGTTTCTAAATTTCAGCCTCGTAGCTTTAATATGGGAGTGAAAAAAGAGGTTTTCGATAAAGTTGGAGGATTTTCTGAAATGAGAATCGGGGAGGATCCGGATCTGTCTATGACATTGTGGGAAAACGGCTTTACTACGGCTTTCTTCGATAATATTGCAGTGTATCATAAGCGCAGGGTAGATTTTGGGAAATTTTCCAAACAGGTATTTCAGTTTGGCTGTGCAAGGCCTATTCTGAATCAGCGGCATCCGAATTATGTGAAGATTTCCTTCGCTTTTCCCAGCCTTTTCTTATTAGGATATATTCTTGGTTTTATAGAGTACTTTGTAATGGGAAGAGGGATTATTCTTGCTTTTTATGGATTGTATACTTTTCTGGTTTTCTTTCACGCTTTATGGGTTACCAAGAATATTAGCATTGCCGGTATGGCTGTGATTTCTACGTATGTTCAGATGTTTTCTTATGGATACGGATTTCTGAAATCATGGATTTTACTCAATGTGTTCAGGATGAAGCCCGAAGATGCGTTTCCAAAACATTATCATAAAAAATAAATGCTGTTGAAATTCAACAGCACTTATTACAATGATTGATTAGTATATGGATGTGTTTTCATGGTGGAGAACGCCTGTTTTTACCATGCATTCTTTCATTTTTTGATAGGTTCTTTCAATGTCGTGATCAAGACCTATTGAGAATCTGATCAATCCGTCAGATATTCCCATTGCAATTCTTTCCTCTTCAGGGATTTCAGATGATGTTGAGCTGCCTGAGCAAGAGAATAATGTTTTATAAAAACCGAGACTTACAGCAAGATATCCTAAATTTTCCTGTTGCATCAGTTCCATCAGCTCATTGGCTTTTTCTGTTGTACCTGCATCTAAAGTCATCAAGCCTCCGAATCCGTACTCTTCATGCATCATACTTTTCATGAGTTCATGATTTTTATGAGAGGGCAATCCAGGATAGGAAACTTTTAATCCATCCTGTTCGAATTTTTCAGCAAGATATTGTGCGTTATAGCTATGCTGCTTCATCCGGATGTGAAGTGTTCTCAGATTTTTTAGAATACTGGCCGAACGGAAACTGTCCATTGTTGGTCCCAATAGCATACAAGCTCCGTTATTTACGTTTTTGGTATCGTTAATAAACTCCTGTGATCCGCAATAAACGCCTCCCACAGTATCACTGCTTCCGTTGATGAATTTTGTTAAACTATGAATTACAATATCAGCTCCCAATAAAGTCGGAGAAATTGAAAGAGGGGAGAATGTATTATCAACGATCAGCTTAAGATTGTGTTTTTTACATATTTGAGAAAGTTTTCTAAGATCTGCAACTTCCAGAAGTGGGTTGCTTACACTTTCACAATAAATAACTTTGGTGTTGGGCTGTATCGACTTTTCGATCCATTCAATATTATTGATATCCAGAAAAGTGGTTTCGATATTAAAAGGAGGAAGGAAGTTTTTCAGAAATGCATAGGTTCCTCCATAAATTGTTCTGCTTGAAATAATATGGTCGCCACTTTTACAAACCTGTAAAAGTACAGATGTAATTGCTCCCATTCCTGATGCGGTAACATTGGCGGCTTCCGTGTTTTCCAATTTGGCTAAAGCCTGAGCCAGATAAAGGTTCATTGGAGATGAATGTCTGGAGTATAGATAGCAACCTTCTGCATTTCCTTCGAATGTATCGAACATTGTTTTAGCTGAAAGAAAAGTGTAGGTTGAACTGTCAGAAATTGAAGGATTTACTCCGCCAAATTCTCCAAAGTATTGTAAGTCCTGTATTTCGTTTGCTGCGTTGAAATCTTCCATTGTTTTTGTTTTTAAATTTGAGTTATTTTAAGTTTTATTACAATGGTTTTGATAAATATTAGAGGATAAATCTATAAAATTGGATTATTGTAGAAAATATGTTTATTATATTTGTGTGAAATAACTTTTTTCCAAAAAAAAATCTATGGTCTTTGATGAAACAGATAAGAAACTGCTGTTGTTTTTGCAGGAAGATTCGAAACAAACCACTAAAGAGCTGTCTTATAAGCTTGGTTTATCGGTTACAGCGATATATGAACGAGTACGCAAGCTTGAAAATACAGGGGTCATTTCAAAATATGTAGCGATATTGGATAAGCATAAGATCCAGAAGGATTTTATGGTTTTATGCCACGTTAAACTTACCCAGCATAAAAAGGAATATGTTCTCCAGTTTGAGAAGGAAGTGATGAATCTGCATGAGGTTACAGAATGTTTTCATGTAAGTGGCGATTATGACTATATTCTTAAAATCTGCGTACAGGACATAGCTGATTACAGAAATTTCATGTTAACAAAACTGACAACTTTACAACACATCGCAAGCACTCACAGTTCTTTTATGATCTCTGAGGTGAAGAATACTACGTCTATTATTCTTTAAAAAGATTGCTAAACAAGTACACCGTTCTTTGATGCGATTGGTTCCGGAAGATCTTCTTCTCCCATGATCTGAAGGACATCAATTTCTATTGTTCTGCAGATGGATAACATAGGAATATCGAACATGAGTCCTCCAAAAGGGTTTTCGGAATAATCTCCTACAAGTTCCATTACGATGTAAATCCATCCCACTATTACGCAGAATGGGATGCTTGTCCATATTCCCCAGTCGCCCAACTTTGCGAACTCATTCACAAGGCCAAGAGGGAGCAGCATAATAAAGATAACATTGAAAACGAATGCTGTACTTGCAAATTGTCGGGGCGAAGGGAATTTTTTAATTCTTTCAGCCTGTCCCTGAAAATCATAAAACTGATTGAGACAGCTTTGTAACTGCATCTGATTGAAATCTGAAATGGTATGGTCGTTTTTCAGTTCGTTGATTTCTTTTGCCTGTTTTGAAATTAGAAAGGTTGCAAAGTTTTTGTAATCCGCTTGGAGGGCAAATTCCTCAGCAGAAAGATATTTATGTAAAAAAATAGGTGTTCTCCCATAATCAGGAAATCCTGCTTTCATCAATCTGTGACGTCTGATATTGATGGCGCCGAAATGTTTTTTAAGACTGATGTGTTCCCATTCGGTGGGAGCAAGAAGCTGTTCGCGGAAAGTATACAACCATGCTATGTGGCGGTAGGCAATTGTTTTTCTCCTTTCCTCGAGATTGGTATGATCAGCATCTTCGGTTTCAAAAGCATAAAGCATTGCCGCAAAAGAACGGCTTGAGTTGACAATAGCGCCCCAGATTTTTCTGGCTTCCCATAACCTGTCGTAAGCCTGGTTATTCTTAAATCCTACGTAAAAAGCTTCTGCCGTTCCGATTAATGCCAGCGGTACCCACGGAATGATCATCCATTGCCAGTTGAAGAAATAATAAATTGCTGCTACAAGGGTACACCATGCGGTAAGCCATATTAAATGAGAACCTGCAAGATTAAATATTTGTTTATAGTTGAAATATTTTGTTGTGATCATAGAAGGAGATGTGTTTTTATAAAGATTTTGTTTAGCAAAATAAATACCATAAAAAAAGATTATGGACTTTATTCTGCACCGATCATAAGCTTCTTTTGTAGTTTTTTAATTTTAATCATCTGTATTCAAGTATATAATGGAAACAAATATTTTTTTAAAATTAGTAAAAAAAGAGCATAAAAAAACCTCTAAATAATTAGAGGTTGTGTTTTATAGATAAAATTTAATATTGTAACATTTCTTCTATTTTCTTCGTGAGCTTTTCGGCATTAGGAAGCATTTCTTTTTCCAGGATCAGATTGATAGGCACTGCCGGGGTATTCAGAGAGCCCATTGTTTCTACCGGTGCATCAAGATATTTAAAACAATTTTTGGAAATTCTGTGCGCAAAAGCTTCAGCAAATGAATTATTAATTTGTTCTTCTGTAAGAACAATACATTTTCCATGGGCTTTTACCCTTTCAAAAACAAGTTCTTCATCAAGAGGGATTAATGTCCTCAGGTCGATCACTTCAATTCTACCGTTGAAATTTTTCGCCGCTTCTTTCGCCCAGTAAACTCCCATACCATAGGTTACCACCAATAGCGTTCTTCCTTTGGATGTTTCATCCTTATCGGCTTCAATAATAACTTTCCCTTTACCAAAAGGAAGTACATAGTCTTCTGCTGGTTCAATTGTTTTAGCATCTTCGGTTCCCGGCACTTTACTCCAGTATAAACCTTTGTGCTCAAGCATGATTACCGGATTCGGATCATAATAAGCTGCTTTTAATAAACCTTTGAAATCCGCTGCATTACTCGGGTACGCAATTTTAATCCCTTTAATATTGGCTAAAATACTTTCAACACTACCGCTGTGGTAAGGTCCGCCACCGCCGTAAGCCCCAATCGGAACACGGATGATATTACTAACCGGAAATTTTCCGTTGCTTAAATAATTTGATTTTGAAATCTCAGTGATCAGCTGGTTGATACCCGGATAAATATAATCTGCAAACTGAACTTCTACAATCGGCTTAAGGCCTACAGCACTCATTCCTGCAGTAGATCCAATAATATAAGCTTCCTGGATTGCCGTATTGAATACTCTTTTGCTTCCGAACTTTTTACCTAATGTAACCGTCTCACGGAAAACACCACCGATTCTCTCTCCTACGTCCTGACCGTAAAGCAATGCTTCAGGGTGTTTCCACATCAGTTCCTGAATTGCATGAATGGCAGCGTCTACCATTACGATTTTTTCTCCACCTGCCGGTTCACGGGTTCCTACTTCTTCGGTAATTGGAGTAGGAGCAAAGATATGCTGCATTACGGTTTCCGGTTTCGGGTCTTCTGCTTTTTGAGCTCTGTCAAAAGCTTCTTCAACTTCAAGCCTTGCCTTCTTCGTGATCTGTTTCAGTAATTCTTCATCGACTCCTGTTTCCAGTAATTGTTTTCTCAGGATCTCTCCCGGATCTTTAGCTCTGTGCTTTTCCAGATCTTCATCATCCCTGTAGAACTCTCTTCGCACGCCTGATGTATGGTGTCCGATAAGTACCGTTTTTGCACAAACCACTAATGGTTTTCTTTCGGTCCTTACAAAGTCTACAGCTTTTTTCATCACTTCGAAACTTTCCGCAAAGTCGGTTCCGTCTACTCTCATTCTGCTAAGACCTGTAAATCCTGCAACGAAATCATAAGCATCGCAAGTCCGTGCTTCTTCCTTGGTTACAGAAATTCCCCATTCATTATCCTGAACAAGGAAGATGATCGGAAGCTGATGTAAGGCAGCAAACTGTAATGCTTCGCTTACTTCACCTTCAGTGACCGAATTATCACCCAGGCTGCACACAACAACCGGGTTGTTTTCAAAATTCTGTAAATTAAAATCCTGAATATATTTTATTCCCTGTGCTACACCAGTAGTCGGGATGGTTTGCATTCCTGTTGCTGAGCTCTGGTGAATGATCTTTGGCATTTTTTCATCCCTGCTGGACGGATGGGAGTAGTAAGATCTTCCTCCTGAAAAAGGGTCTTCTGCTTTTGCCAATAGCTGCAACATCAATTGATATGGCTCAAATCCTATCCCCAAAAGAATACTTTCATCTCTGTAATAGGGAGAAACCCAGTCTTCTTTTTTTAACTGATATGCGGTAGCCAGCTGGATTGCTTCATGACCTCTTGAAGTACTATGAACATATTTACAAACATTTCTGTTTTCTTCGTAGATGTCTGCCATGGCTTTGGCAAGCATCATATGGGTATAAGCTTTAAGTAAAATATCCTGAGAAACTTTCTCGTGAAGTGTATTTTCCATAGGAAGCAAATATACATAAAAAAACAAAATACGAACAACTGTTAGTATTTTGTGATCATCTATTTTTCTTTTTAATTTTTCTGCCCTGGGTATTACCTATATTAAGTAAGGCGCTATCTTATTTTATGGATTATTTATATCGGCAGAATTGACGTTTATGGATAAAAACTCATTCAGATCAAAAAAAATTGGAGTAACTTTACATTCTCTTTTTTAATTAAAAAGCTAGAAAATACATGTATTTAGTTTTTGACACAGAAACAACAGGGTTACCAAAGAATTTCAATGCTCCACTTTCAGATTCCGATAACTGGCCAAGAATGGTGCAGATTGCATGGCAGTTACATGATGATGACGGAACGCTGATTGAAAATCAGGATTATATTATAAAGCCTGAGGGATACGATATTCCCTTTAATGCAGCCCGTATTCACGGAATTACGACGAAGATTGCCAATGAAGAAGGTAGAGACCTTGAAGAGATTCTTAAAGAGTTTTCTACAGTCTTAGAAAAAGTAAGGGTTGTTTCCGGACACAATGTAGAGTTTGATTACAATATTGTAGGAGCTGAGCTTTTCAGAAAAAATATAAAGGACATTCTTCAGGAAAAACCTAAAGCAGACACGATGATTCTGGGAACGAATTTTTGTGAGCTTGGGGGTGGAAGAGGTGGTAGATTTAAGCCGCCGAAACTTGAAGAACTCTATGAAAAATTATACGGAAATAAGTTTGATGAAGCCCACAATGCAGCTGCCGACGTAAATGCTACTGCTCAGGTTTTCTTTGAAATGATGAGAATAGGAGTAATTCCTTCTGATGTGTTGAAGATTTCAGAAGATCAGCTTGCTTATTTTAAAACCTTACATCCGGATCCTATCAAGCCGTTTGATATCGTAATCAGAAGGCAGGTTGCGGATTTCCATAACAAGAAAAAACAATCTGATTTTGGAAGTATTGAAGAAATTGATCTTGGTAAGTATTTCCATTTCGATAATCACAGTGTATTTTCAACATTATCGGCTACATCAAGTATTTCTGACCTGATCAATAAGGCCACGGAGGATAATTTTCCTGCTGTAGGAATGGTCGACCTGGGAAATATGATGGGGGCATTTAAATTTGTTTCCGCCGTAGAAGCTACCAATTCAGACAGATCGAAAAAACATAAGGAATATCTTGCAAAGAAGCAGGAGGCTAAAGAGCAGGGATTGGATTTTAATGAAGAAGAGCCTGTCTCTGACCCGTTGATACCGGTTGTGGGATGTGAATTTTATATCTCCGATCGTTATGAACAGAAACAATTTACAAAAGATGATCCGGACAGACGGACACAGGTGGTTCTGCTAGCTAAGGATTTTAACGGATATAAGAACCTGGCAAAACTTTCAAGTATTGGTTTCCTTAAAGGATTTTACTTTGGGGTTCCAAGGATAAGCAGAGAATTGATTGCAGAGTATAAGGAAGGACTGATTGCTCTGACTTCAGGGATTCTCGGAGACATTCCAAGCGCGATCCTGAACACGGGTGAGCAGAAAGGGGAAGAATTGTTTAAGTGGTGGAAAGATACCTTTGAAGATGATTTCTACGTTCAGCTTCAGAATCACAAGCTTCCAGAGGAAGAGCATTTGAATGAAGTATTGTTGTATCTGGCAGATAAATATAATGTTAAAATATTAGCTCAGAATGAAACTTTTTATACCAATAAAGATGATGCCAATATTCAGGATATCGTAAGCTGTATCAAAGATGGTGAAAAGCTTTCAACACCTGTAGGAAAAGGATTTGGTAAGAGAAGAGGTCTTGCGACGGGTGAATATTATATCAAAAATTCCGATGAGGTAAAAGAAGCGTTTCTGGCTTATCCTGATGCTTTTGAGGCTTATGAAGAATTTTTCGCCAAATTCAGTCCGTATACATTAAAAAGGGATGTATTGCTTCCTAAATTTGATATTCCGGAAGAATTTATCCATGCAGAAGATGAAGTAGATGGAGGAAAAAGAGGGGAGATGGCTTATCTTACCCACCTTACTTATGAAGGGGCAAAAAGAAGGTATGTGGATACAGGTATTACGGATGAAATTAAGGAACGTCTCGATTTCGAACTTGAAGTAATTGCCAATACCGGTTATCCGGGGTACTTCCTTATTGTACAGGATTTTTGTAATGAAGCCCGTAAAATGGGAGTTTGGGTAGGACCCGGAAGGGGTTCGGCTGCCGGATCGGCAGTTGCTTATTGTATTGGAATTACTAACGTAGACCCTATCAAATATGATCTCCTATTTGAGCGATTCCTGAATCCTGAAAGGGTATCCATGCCCGATATTGATATTGACTTTGATGATGAAGGAAGAGATAGGGTGATCAAATGGGTAATCGAAAAATACGGACAAAGCCAGGTGGCTCAGATTATCACCTATTCAGTGCTGGGTGGAAAATCTGCGATTAAGGATGCCGGAAGGGTATTGGATGTTCCGATCCCTGATACGAATAATATAGCCAAGCTTATTCCTTCCACACCAGGAATGAATATTGCCAAAGCTCTGGCGAAATATGATAAATTGAAACCGGAAGAGCAGATGCTTGTTGATGAAATGAGATATGTTCTTCAAAGTCCTGATGATGCCCGTCACAATGTACTTGCGAGTGCGAAAAAGATGGAGGGTTGTATCAGGAATACCGGTATTCACGCCTGCGGGGTGATTATCACTCCGGAAGATGTAAGTAACCTGGTTCCTATAACAATTGCGGCCAAAGATGCTGATATTTTGGTGTCTCAGTTCGATAACTCGGTAGCGGAAAGTGCAGGTCTTTTGAAGATGGACTTCCTTGGGCTGAGAACTCTAACCATTATTAAGGATGCATTGAAGCTTGTAAAGGCTCGTTATAATGTAGATATTGATCCGGATCTTATTCCGCTTGATGATGCTAAGACCTATCAATTATTTAAGGAAGGAAGAACGGTAGGGATTTTCCAATATGAAAGTCCCGGAATGCAAAAATATATGAGGGAGCTTAAGCCAACGGTTTTTGCCGACCTTATTGCCATGAATGCCTTATATCGTCCGGGACCAATCAAATACATTCCAAACTTCATTAACAGGAAGCACGGAATAGAAGAGATTGTGTATGACTTACCGGAAACAGAAGAATATTTAAAGGAAACATACGGGATCACCGTTTACCAGGAGCAGGTAATGCTTTTGTCCCAGAAGCTGGCTAATTTTACAAAAGGTGAAGCGGATACTTTGAGAAAAGCGATGGGTAAGAAACAGATCGACGTTCTTAATAAAATGTATCCTAAGTTCATTGAAGGGGGTAGAAAAAATAACCTGAACGAAGAAAGGCTGGAGAAAATCTGGAATGACTGGAAAGCCTTTGCGGAATATGCCTTCAACAAATCTCACTCAACATGCTATGCATTTATTGCTTATCAGACTGCTTATCTGAAAGCCAATTATCCGGCAGAGTATATGGCGAGTGTTATGAGTAATAACATTAACAATACAGACTCCATTACCATGTTCATGGAGGATTGTAAAAGTATGGGAGTTGATGTATTAGGTCCTGACGTTAATGAATCTCAATATAAATTCTCAGTAAACGAAAAAGGACAGATCCGCTTCGGATTGGGAGCGATTAAAGGAATCGGGGAGGGACCTAGTGAGGCCATAACGCGTGAAAGAGAAAACGGAAGATTCAAGAATATTTATGATTTCTTTGAAAGGATTTTACCTTCACAGATGAACAAGAGAGTGGCTGAAAGTTTGGTTTTGGCCGGTGCATTTGACGAATTGGACACGTTTCACAGGGGACAGTATTTTGACATTGATGCCGCGGGCAAAACAAACCTGGAGCGTTTGATAAGATATGGACAGAGCTTTCAGGAAGGAAAGAATGAAATGGAAAATTCCCTTTTCGCGGATTTTGCGGAAGAGGTTCAGATTGAACAGCCTAAATTAGCACCTTGTCCGGAATGGCCGAATATGCACAAGCTGAACAAAGAAAAAGAAATCATTGGCTTCTATCTTTCCGCGCATCCATTGGATGAATTTAAATATCAGTTCCAGTTTATACAGGGAAGCCTTTCAAAGAAATCTGTTCTGGAAAAAGATGAACATAATAAAGCGGTTGTAGATGAAGCTCCTATTCTTGAAGCAGATTCTCAGGAAGAAACCGTTGACTTAACGGAGATTGTTTCTGATGAGATTTTGGGAGGAGAAGAAATTATTGAAGAGGTAGTTAAAAAGGCAGAACCAAAAGGTAATTTTTTATTCCTGAACCTTGATGAGGTGGATGCATATAAAGAACAAGCCTTCGCTAATAAGCAGGAAGAACTATTTGAAGAAAAGAAAAAAGACTGGAAAACCTTACAGAAGGAAAGAGAAAATGGAGGTGGCGGAAAAGAATATACTGTGGCCGGTCTGATTACTGAATACAGGGTTCAGGATGGTTTCAGGAGTGGTGAAAAAGTAGCTTTCGTTACCCTTGAGGATTATTCAGGATCATATTCATTCAGATTAGGGGATAGAGATTATATGAAGCTAAAGGAAAAGCTGGAAGTCCAGCGTTTTGTTATTTTTAAAATAAAATTCGCCCAGGTGAAGGACGGACGTGTTTTTGTTAATGTAAATGACGTGATCGAACTTCAGGAAGCATTTGAAAGATTTGCGAAAAGCATCTCTCTGGTCATGGATGTTATGGATTTCAGACCTGAGGATCTGGAATTTTTCAGAAATGTGCTGGATAGGAACCGCGGAGATCAGAAGTTTAAATTTTATATTAAAGATATTGAAGATGATTCGCAGATTGAAGTACAGTCCATGAAACATTCCGTTGATCTGAATGGGGACCTCATTAAAGAGATTCAGTTGCTCAATAAATATGAATTTTATTTAAATTAAAAGATAATTGAATTAAAAAAAAGCGGTTTTTGACCGCTTTTTTTGTGGTATTTAATTTAATATTTAAAAATAGTTTAAAAAAAGTTAATATTTTTTTCTGTGGTATCTCAAGTGGATTTTAACAATAAGTGGCTTCAAAATTAATTTTGTAATTGGTTGATTATTAGTAGTTTAATTTAATTCAATATTTGTTGAGTTTTTAAATAAAATTAAATGATTGTTTGGTTTTGTTTAATAAAATTGGTTAAAAGGTATCTTATTTAATAACGATTTTAAGTTTTTATTGAATTTAATTGAAATATTATTTACATTTACCGTCCAATTTAAATTTTCTACCATATATGAAAAAACTTCTACTCACGTGTATGATGGCTCTTGGTATAGGGGCATCTGCACAGATTTTAGTTACTGAGGGGTTCGAAGGCTCAAGTTTGCCTTCAGGATGGGCCAGTACAACGACCGGATCAGGGACGAGTTCCACACCTGGAGGGTATGGGACAAGTGCGGGTACGGCCTGTGTCGGGAGCAAAGCGGTCTATAAGAATATTTATGGATCTACCTACACAGGTTGGAATTTGACCTATTCTTCCACAACTTCTAATGCAACTGCGCTTACGTATTCTTTCAAATACCTAGCGAAAGGGTATAGTACTTCAGGTGCCGTTAGCGGAAGTGTAGCTGCTGATTACTCTGTAGATGGAGGGACGACATGGGTTGATATCCTAGCGCCTGTGGTTCTTGATAGTCCTAACGGAACCCCGATTCCATGTACGACCGTTTCAGGAACAATTCCTGCGGGAACAATTCCAACAGGGGCAAGCTTTAAGTTCAGACTGAAAAGCACAAGTACATCTACCGGAGACTTCTATATGGGGTTTGATGATGTTCAGCTAGCTCAGACCTTAACGAATGCGCCTTCATGTAATCAGATTTCAGCTCCTGCCGATGCAGCAACAGGAATCTCGGTAACACCAACTATTACCTGGGCTTCTGCCGCCTTTGCAACAGGGTATACATTAAATATCGGAACAACAGCAGGGGGAACTGATGTTGTGAATGGTCTTGATGTGGGTGCAGTAACCAGCTATACCATTCCAAATACTTCAGCGCTGAATTATTCAACGTTGTATTATGTAACAGTAATTCCGAAGAATAACATTGGATCGGCATCCGGATGTACAAGTACTTCTTTCACAACACGCGCGGTAGTTTGCCCGACTGTATCTGCACCATCTGCAGGGGCTATCGGACAGCCATTAACTCCTACCATTACATGGGGTGCGGTAAATTCTGCTACAGGATATAAACTTACTGTAGGAACTACACCAGGTGGAACAGATATCCTGAATAATCTGGATTTAGGAAATGTGACTACATATACATTTACTACTCCATTAGCATTAAGCAGTACTTATTATTATACTGTAAATTCCTACAGCCCAACCAGTACGTCGTCATCTTGTACAGAAAGAAGTTTCTCTACGATTTGTGGACCAACCAACATTCCTTATTCTCAGAATTTCGAAAGTGTATCGACTCCTGCATTGCCGGCTTGTACTTCTATTGAAAATGCAGGGAATGGTAATAACTGGACAACCTATTCTTCTGCGGGAGGAGGGTTCAATACTAAGGTTCTTAACTACACTTATAATAGTTCAAATGCTGCTAACGCATGGTTTTATACACAAGGTATTAACCTTACAGGGGGAGTATCTTACAGAATAAAATACATCTATGGAAATGCAAGTGGTACTACATATCCTGAAAAACTGAAAGTAGCTTATGGTACTGCTGAATCCAGTGCTTCAATGACCAACGTATTAGCAGATTACCCTAATGTAACCAATGGTACTACACCAATTTCTGCAACCGTAGATTTTGTTCCTACAACTTCGGGAGTGTATTATTTTGGATTTAATGCATACTCAGATGCTGATATGAACAGATTGTACGTAGATAATATCGTTATTGATGCTACACCGACTTGTGCTGAGCCTTCTGCATTAGTAGTATCGAATGTAGCGGCTACTACAGCAACTATTTCATGGACTGCTCCTGCTACTGTACCTGCCGGTGGTTATGAATATTATTATTCTACTTCTAACACGGCTCCAACTGCTACTACTCAAGCATCGGGAACGAGTACTACGGTTACAGCTGATTTAAATAATCTTACTGCAGCTACCGTATATTATGTTTGGGTGCGTTCAGTATGTAGTTCTTCAGATAAAAGTGCATGGTCTCAATTGGCAACATTTACAACTGCTTGTATTACATCACAAACATTGACTGAAAACTTTGATTCAACAACGGAAGGAAGTCTTCCTCCATGCTGGACAAGTATAGGTTCTACCGTTAGTTATGCGAAAGTAATGGCTTATACGAGTGCAAATACTGGTGCTATAATCAGTGGGGCTAATGCATTGTACCTTTATACAAGTGGCTCAAGTACAGGAATGTTAGCGACTCCTGAAATTGCGAATCTACAGTCTAATAACTACATCCTTAAATTTAAGGCAAGAGCAAATTATACTGCCGGAGGAGTTGTTCAGATCGGTTATTTAACAGATCCTGCTAATACTTCAACTTTTGTAGTATTGGGAACGTATACTTCTACAAGTGTAACGGTTGCTGATGATTACCAACTTAGTATTACGGGAGTGCCGGCTGGTGTTAACAAGCTTGTATTTAAACATACAGGAACTCCTGCCAATAGTGTTCTTATAGATGATATCAGCTATATGCTGGATCCGAGTCTGGGAACTTCAGAAGTAGCTAATGCTAAGAATACGATTAAAGTTTATCCTAATCCATTTGCAGATGTGCTGAACATTTCTGATGTTTCTAAAGTGAAATCTTTTTCTGTTTCTGATGTGGCAGGAAGATTAGTAAAAACAATTGCGAACCCTACTTCGGTTCTTCAGTTAGGAGAATTGAATTCAGGAATGTATCTGATTACACTTGAATTGAAAGATGGTTCTAAACAAACGATTAAAACGATCAAAAAATAGAATTCGATTTGATTTATAAATAATGATGGCAGCTAAGATATTAGCTGTCATTTTTTTATTTTATTCATTATATTATTAGTAAATTAGTATATTAAACACTAAAACTGTTATTTTATGGCAAAATTTTTACTCTCATGTTTCTTGATTGTAAGCATGGCACTAAACGCCCAGATTGATTTGGGCGCTGGAAGCACTGACGTTGGTACAGCTCCGATCAGTAGCTATTACGGATATTCCTATGTTCAGCAGATTTACCCTAAGCAGGAAATCAATGCAAATGCAGCAGGAAACATTACGGGACTTAAGTTCTACCTGGATCCTTCGATGTCTTTGGCAAATTCATCCGACTGGGTGGTATATCTCGGGCATACCTCAAAATCAGGATTTACTTCAGATACAGACTGGATACCGGTTTCTCAGCTGACTCAGGTATATGCAGGAACAATTACCAATGCTAACGGAGTGGTGGAAGTTACTTTTACAACACCATTTCCTTATAACAATACGGATAATCTAGTCGTAGCTGCAGAAGAAAATTCGCCGGGATATGATAATAATGATGAGGCAATGTATGTTTATTCCGGTGCCGCAAATTCTACTTTGTTTTATAAAAATGACAGCAACAATCCTGATCCGGCTTCACCTCCGGCAGGAGATTTGGCAGATTATAAATCGGTAATTACATTTCTGGGATTAACGGCAAATCCAATTGCTGCCTGTCCTGTCATAACATATCCTTCAAATAATTCAACCTTCATCCCATTATCACCTACCATCAACTGGAATAATACATCGGGAGCGACAAGTTATAAGGTTTCTATAGGAACAACTCCGGGAGGAACTGATGTGGTGAATCAACAATCTGTAGCGACCAATAGCTTTACTCCAGCTGCACCTTTAAGTGCTAATACCAATTATTATCTACGGGTAGTTTCAGTATCAGCGGCCGGTGAATCTTCAGGATGTACAGAAATTACATTTAAGACTTCTCCGCCAGCTCCATCGAATGACGATTGTGCGGGAGCGATTACTTTAACAGTAAATCCGGATCTTAATTGTGGTGCTGTAACCGCAGGATATACTTTGGGAGCAACAGATTCAGGCTTAATTCCTGATCCATGTTATGGCGATCCTGATGATGATGTATGGTTTAAATTTGTTGCTACTGCTACAACGCATAAAATATCACTCCTGAATGTGGTTTCTGTAGGAACTACCAATGATGATGATACCTATTTCCAGGTGTTTAGCGGTGCCTGTGGTACATTGTCGAGCATTCTATGTTCCGATGATACATCATCAGTTTTAACCGGACTTACTGTTGGAGATACCTATTATGTGAGGGTTTACAGTTATTTCGATACAGGATCCAATCAAAGTTTTGATATCTGCGTAGGTACAATGCCACCGCCACCAGCCAATGATGATTGTTCCGGAGCGTTGACGGCGTCAGCCTTCCCTTATACTTATGTACAATCTGACGGAGGTGGTGCAACAAATAATGGCGGATTTGTAACTGTATGTTCCGATAGTATGAATGATGGTACCTGGTTTACATTTACCGGTGATGGTGCAACATTTGATATTACTGTTACAATGCCTGCAGGTAGTGATTTTGATCCTCAGATCGGTGTTTACAGTGGAACATGTGGAAGCCTTGCATGTGTTGATACAGTAGATAATAATGGCTCCGGAGGAACAGAAACTCTATCAATACCTACTCAGCCTGGTACTACATATTATGTAAATGTGGGTAATTATAGTGGATTCACGGATAACATGGAAGGAACTTTCACGATTAATATAGCAAAAAATAATCTTGGAACCTCTGAAGTAGCAGGAAATAAGAAAGGAATCAGTGTTTATCCGAATCCTTTCTCAGATATTTTGAATATTTCTGACATTGCTAATGTAAAATCCGTTACGGTTACTGATATTTCCGGAAGATGGATAAAAACAATTGATAATCCTGGTCCGGTTATTCATCTGGCTGATATTCAATCAGGTCTATATCTGGTCACATTAACAATGAAAGACGGATCTAAACAAACGATCAAAGCAATTAAAAAATAGAATCCGATTTTATCCATAAATATTGATGACAGCTAAATTTTAGCTGTCATTTTTCTTCGATGCTTGCTGTATTATTGGTAAATTAGTAGTCTAATACCAAACATTATATTTATGAAAAAAATTTTACTTTCATGCTTATTGTTTTTAGGCATGGTGTTGAATGCTCAAATCAATTTGGGCTCAGGGAGTACTGATGTAGGACCAGCTCCGATCAGTACATACTATGGATATTCCTATGTGCAGCAGATTTTCTCAAAACAGGAAATTAATGCTGACGCGGCAGGGAATATAACAGGGCTTACATTTTATAGTAATCCGTCGATGTCAATGGTTAACTCTTCAGATTGGGTGGTCTATTTAGGGCTTACCACAAAATCCAGTTTCGACACCGAATCCGATTGGATCCCTGTTTCCGGACTGACTCAGGTGTATGCCGGAATAGTTACTAATGTAAATGGAGTTATCAACATCACTTTTGCGACACCTTTTCATTATAATAATACAGATAACCTTGTGGTCGCTGTTGATGAAAATTCAGCCGATTATGATGATAATGGGGACGAGATCATGCATGTGTATCCTTCAGCACCTAATTCTACTCTTTATTTCAGAAATGATGGGACCAATCCGAATCCTGTTTATCCTCCTGTAGGACATCAGGCTTCCTTTAAATCGGCCATTACAATCAACGGATTAACACCAAAACCTGTTCCTGTTTGTCCGTCAGTAACTTATCCGACAAATAACGCCGTGTTTATTCCATTGTTACCTACCATTCTCTGGAGCCCGGTTGCAGGAGCTACAGGATATAAAGTTTCCATAGGTACAACTCCTGGTGGAACACAAATCATCAATCAACAATCTGTAAGTGCCGCTAGTTTTGCTGTTCCTACCTTATTAAGTGTAAATACTACTTATTATTTACGTGTGGTTTCTGTATCAGCGGCCGGTGAATCTTCAGGATGCGCAGAAGTGAAATTTAAAACAGCCCCTCCGGTTCCCCTGAATGATAACTGTATAGGAGCGGTAACTTTAACGGTGAATCCTGATCTCAATTGTGGAACAGTAACATCAGGTTATACACTAGGAGCTACGGCTTCAGGAATTGCTGCTGCTCCTTGCTATGGTAATCCTGATGATGACGTGTGGTTTAAATTTGTAGCGACAGGAACAAGCCAGAAAATCTCTCTTCTGAATATAACTTCTATCGGTACAGAAGATGATGATGATATTTACTTCCAGGTATTTAGCGGATCTTGTGGTACTTTATCCAGCATTCTTTGTTCGGATCCTACGTCAGCTGTTGTTTCCGGGCTAACTATAGGACAAACTTATTACATCAGAGTTTACAGCTACTATGGAACAGGAAGCAATCAAAGCTTTGACATCTGTGTCGGAAGTATTCCACCGGCACCGGCTAATGACGAATGTTCAGGAGCTCTGCTGGCATCTTCTTTCCCTTATACTTATGTGCAGACTGACGGAGGTGGTGCAACAAATAACGGAGGATTTATCACCGCTTGTGAAAGTGGAATGAATGATGGAACATGGTTCACATTTGTTGGTGACGGAGAAACAGTTAATATTACCGTGAGTATGCCTTCGGGAAGTGATTTCGATCCTCAGATTGGTGTTTTCAGTGGAACATGCGGCAGTTTAGTATGTGTGGATACTGTAGATAATATGGCAGATGGAGAGACTGAAACATTGTCTGTTCCAACTATATCCGGAACTGTTTATTATGTGAATGTAGGATATTATAGCGAGTATACAGATGAGCTCGAAGGAGCGTTTACGATCAATATCAATAAAGAGAGTTCAGATAGACATGCTTCAGGTATTTCAACTCCTGCTTTAATTAAAAAAGCCAGTGGAATTTATCCGAATCCGTTTACTGATGTTCTGAACATTGCAGATATTGATAACGTTAAATCTATTTCTGTATCAGATGTTTCAGGAAGATTGGTTAAAATGATCGTAAGCCCAGATACGGTAATTCATTTGGAGGATCTGAAATCAGGATTGTATCTGGTTACTCTTGAAATGAAGGACGGCTCTAAAAAGACGACCAAAGTAATTAAGAAATAAGTAATTTATATTCAACAAAAAAGGTGGCATCAGCCACCTTTTTTATTTATTAGGAACAGGTTGTATATCACCTGTACTCATATGTTCAAAAACAGTAGGGAAGAACATAGCTAGTATAAAATAAATAATAATCATTAATGCAACTAAAGCAAAAAGAATAATAACTAAACTATTGGGCTTGTTTTTCTTTTTTGGTTCCATGATTTTGTGGTATTGGGTTAATAGATTAATTTGATAAATGATATCAAGCTAATTTCTTGCCACACTGTTTGCAATACCTCGCATCATCATCAATATCTTCATTTCCGCAACGTTCGCAGATCTTTTCCAGGTTTTGTCTTTTATTCCTCATCTCTGCCGTTACAATACCGGTGGGTACAGCAATAATAGAGTAGCCGGCAAGCATCAGTATAACTGCAAAAAATTTTCCCATAGGTGTAATGGGTGAAACATCTCCGTAACCTACTGTAGTTACTGTAACCACAGCCCAGTAAATAGATTGGGGAATGGTTTCAAAACCGGTTCTTCCTCCTTCCACCATAAACATCAAAGAACCTACAATCACCGAAAAAATGATAAGGAACAACAGGAAAATATAGATCTTTCTTGAACTGTTTTTCAATGCCCGTACAATGAGATATCCGTCATTCATAAAATCCAGTAAATTGAAAATTCTAAACACCCTTAGCATTCTCAACATTCTGAATATCAGGAAATATTTGGTTACCGGAAAGAAAAAACTGAGGTAGAAAGGAACCAGGGCAAGAAAATCTATAATTCCAAAGAAGCTGAAGATATAATTTTTCTTATTTTTTACGACCATAATACGCAGCAGGTATTCTGCGGAAAAAAATAAAGAAATAATCCATTCAAAAACAATAAATGTAAGATGGAATCTTTGATCCAGCTTCGGAACACTTTCCATCATAATGATAAGTGTGCTGACAAGGATTAATGCCAACAATATAATATCGAAAAGCTTTCCCAATCTGGTATCGGAACGGTAAATAACACGATAAAGAAATCTTTTCCATAATGTATCCTCCGGGACAAGATTGTGTTCTTTTTCCATACTTTGAGTTTTTTCTAATTTAAGAAATTATCCCTATTTTCGTAGCAAACATACATAATAAATGACAATAAGAGAAGTAATTTCGGAAATAGAAAAACGTATTCCCTTACAACAGGCAGAAGACTTTGATAATGTAGGGTTGTTGTGCGGGGTTCCGGAACGGGAGGTGAGTGGTATTTTAGTATGTCACGATGCTTTAGAGAATGTTGTAGAAGAAGCTATTCAAAAGAAATTAAATCTGATCGTATGTTTTCATCCGATTATTTTTTCAGGGTTAAAATCTCTTACCGGGAAAAACTATGTTGAAAGGGCTGTTTTAAAAGCCATCGAGAATAAGGTTGCAATCTATGCAATTCATACTGCGTTTGATAATGATTTTTTTGGGGTTAATGCAGGAATATGCAACCAGTTGGGATTAAAAGAAGTGAAAATTCTTCAGCCGAAGAAAAATAACCTGAAACAACTTACCGTATTTGTTCCTAAAGATCATTCTGAAAAAGTAAAAGAATCTCTTTTCTCTGCCGGTGCAGGAAATATTGGTTTCTATGATGAGTGCAGTTTCAGTATTAATGGCAATGGAACTTTCAGACCAATTGAGGGCTCGAATCCATTTTCAGGACAGCAGAATATCAGGGAAAATGCAGATGAAAATATGATTTCTGTAATATTTGAAGGCTATAAACAAAATCAGATTATTTCTGCTATGAAATCTTCACATCCATATGAGGAAGTAGCCTACCAGATCTATAGTCTGGACAATGAAAACCAGTATTCAGGATTGGGAATGTATGGAGAGTTTGAAGAAGCAATGAATGAAGAGGACTTTTTACGTTTTGTTAAGGAAAAATTTAATCTTGAAATGGTCAGACATTCAGGGCTTACTAATAAAAAGATTAAAAGAGTTGGCGTTTTAGGAGGCTCAGGAGCGAGTGGAATAAAATCCGCATTATCTAAAAAATGTGATGCCTACCTGACCGGAGACGTTAAATATCACGATTTTTTTTTAGCAGAATCTAAAATGCTGATTTGTGATATAGGACATTATGAATCAGAACAATGGGTTGTAAAACAATTATTTGAAATTTTGTCACAAAAATTTAGTACATTTGCAATCTCAAAATCCAACGAAAAAACAAACCCAGTAAATTATTTCCTTTAGATATGGCAAAAACCAACGATATTTCAGTTGAAGAGAAATTAAGAGCTTTATACGATTTACAAATCATAGATTCAAGATTGGATGAAATCCGAAATACAAGAGGAGAATTGCCAATTGAGGTTGAAGATCTTGAAATCGAGATAGAAGGGCTTGAAAAAAGAGCTGAAAAATTTCATGCAGAAATTAAGGATCAGGAAGATCAGATCAAAACAAAGCATGAAGTAATTAACCATGCGAAAACTCTAATTGAGAAATACAAATCTCAACAAGATAACGTAAGAAACAATAAAGAGTTTGAAGCTTTAGGTAAGGAGATTGAATTCCAAGATCTTGAAATCCAACTTGCGGAAAAAAGAATTAAAGAATTTGGGATCAAAATCACTCATAAAAATGAGACTCTGGAAGAACTGAATTCAAAAATTAACGATCTTAAAAACCACCTTAAATTCAAAAAAGAAGAATTAGAAGGTTTAGTTTCTGAAACTCAGAAAGAGGAAGATTATTTAATTGAGCAGTCTAAAGAATTTGCAGGTAAGATTGATGAAAGATTACTAGCTTCTTACAACAGAATCAGAACGAACTCTATCAATGGATTAGCTGTGGTAGGTTTAGAAAGAGGTGCTCCGAAAGGATCTTTCTTTACAATTCCTCCACAAAAACAGATGGAAATCGCTCAGAGAAAGAAAATCATTATCGATGAACATTCAGGAAAAATCCTTGTTGATGATGAATTGGTAATGGAAGAAAACGAAAAAATGAAATCTGTGATTAAATTTTAATCATCGTTTACTTTGATATAAAAGCTGTTTCAGAAATGAAACAGCTTTTTTTATTCTATTTAATCGAAGAATGCGCTTGCTATAGATAAAATATTATTCTGTAACAACAGCATCCCGGTCACCATCTTCTTTTTTTCCTTCGATGATCATTTCTTCAGCCTCAGCCTTTTCTTCGGCATCAGCAACTTCTATTCTTTCTTCCTGACCCGTATTATGATGATCGATAAAGAATTCGCAATATACCGGTAGGTGGTCCGAGCCAAAATTGTCTAGGGTCTTAAGTTCTTTAATAAAGATGTCTTCACTATGAAACATTAAATCGATAGGGAATCTCAGTAATTGGTATTTGGCGTGGAAGGTTGGAACAAAGGCACGTCCGATTCTCGGATCAATAAGGTGGCTTGTTTTTCTGAACAGTATAGAAGACCTTGACCAGGCAACATTATTAAAATCACCAACGACAAGTACAGGTTCAGTGATATCTTTCACGCGTTTTGCAATGCTCAGGAGATCGCCGTCCCGTTCCTTTGATGTGGCTTCTTCCGTTGGGCTGGGAGGTGGTGGATGAACCCCGAAAAAAACAAAAGAGAAGCCGTCTTCTGTCTCTAAATGGATTTCAATGCTTGGAATATCTTCAGCTACAAAATAATGTGTAGTGGAATTTTTGATCTGAATTTTAGAATAAAAATGCATCCCATAAGTATTTTCCAAGGTTACCTTATGATGATAGGGGTAGTCTTTTTCTAAAGCTCTTAATGCATTTTCCCAAACTCCATTGCTTTCCATGGTAAGGAACATTTCCGGCTTGTTTCGGTTGATAAGACCGATAAACTTGTCATATTCCGTATTGAACTGATAGACATTGGCAGAAATGAAATGTAATTTTTGAGAGGACCGCTTGCCCCTCTGATGTTTCCTTACTCTGTAGAGAGGAGTATACTTTACAAGAATTACCCCATGATGTACAAATAAGATAAAAAGAGTGCCCTGGAAATACCAGAAATATTCGGCTGATCTAAAGAAAAATCCTAAGAGGAAGGTAAGCACAATAAAGTACGTGATTTGAATTTTTCCAAACTCAGGAACCCGAAATATCCAATGCTGGTTTTGAATTTTAGGTAATAATGTCAATAGAACCAGCAGGCCGGTTAAAATCAAATAAGCACTCCACATGTTATAAAAATAGATGGCTAAAAATAATCCTTTTTTACAAGAATTCAAATGAAATCATCTTTTTTAGTATGAAATAAATGAAGTTTGAGTCAGATTTTTCTTACTTTTATTCTGTTATATTTTGAATCAATACTATGAATAAAATTTTCGCAGTTGTATGCTTTTTAAGTACATTCTGCTTTGGACAGCAACTCCAGAACCCGGACATTGAGAAACCTATCAGGGATTTGTTCGCAGGTATGAAGAATGCAGATTCGGAACTGGTAAAGTCGGCATTTACTGAAACGGCCATTCTACAGACTATTACAAAAGAAGGAGTAGTGAAAACAGATGATATACCTGGTTTTATATCTGCTGTTTCCAAAGCCGCTAAAGGCGATCTGGATGAAAGGATTACTATAGCATCTGTACTTGTAGACGGCAATATGGCGAGCGTTTTCACTCCTTATCAGTTTTATTACCAGGGAAAGTTTTCACATTGCGGAGCGAACAGCTTTCAGCTGGTAAAGCAGAATAACAGCTGGAAAATTCAGTACATCATTGATACAAGAAGAAAGGAAAATTGCGAGAATAAGAAATAATATACAATGAAAATTCACCATATCGCCATTATAGGCTCCAATTATCAAGTTTCTAGAAAGTTTTACACAGAGATTTTAGGTTTGAATGTGATCCGTGAAGTATACCGTGAAGAAAGGCAATCTTATAAGCTGGACCTTGCTATCGGAGATCATTATGTGATAGAACTTTTTTCATTCCCTGATCCTCCCGCAAGACCTTCCCGTCCCGAAGCGTGCGGATTAAGGCATCTTGCATTTTCCGTTGAAAATGTTGGCGCAAAGCGGCAGGAACTTATGGAAAAGGGACTGGAATGTGAGGAGATAAGGATCGACGAATTTACCGGTAAAGAGTTTTTCTTTACACAAGATCCGGATCAGCTTCCTTTGGAGTTTTATGAAATGTAAATGGCCTAATGTGCGTATCCCGTAAAAAAGCTGATTGCCATAATGGCTAAAACAATTGAGGATATGATGACGTAGATGTAATCTTTTTCTTTCAGGTATCCTATTAATGCAAAAACAATTCGCATTAAAGGAGTGAAAATAAGAACCAAGATTCCCAGTTGAATGATGGCCATTCCTTCACCTTTGCAGAGAGATTCCCAAAACTGGCCCCATACTTTTTCCGACGAAGAACCGGTCTCCAGTAAGGAATAGTTTTTGGGCATTTTAAAACCTTCCAGAAACAGCTTTACAAAGCCAATAATGGATATAGCTACGGACAAAATCACTCCAAGTCTCAGGAGATTTCCTACGGAGCGGTTCAAATCAACGTCTGTGAAATTTTTTCTCATCGGAAACTTTGATTTATACCGTTATACATCATATAGATTGAAAGGATTGTAATTACAATAGCAAAAAATACCTTCAGTTTTTTAGTTTTTGAAACCATCAATGTTTTAGACCCAATGAAGCTTCCTACCACAACCCCTACCAAAACAGGAGCTACAATTACCGGGATAATTTCTCCTCTTTGAAAATAGATGAGGGAACTTGCGACAGCCGTAACACCGATCATAAAATTACTCGTGGTTGTAGAAACTTTAAAAGGCAACTTCATCATATTATCCATTGCCAATACTTTCAATGCACCTGAACCGATTCCTAAAAGACCAGACATTGCTCCGGCAAACATCATCATAAAGAATCCAGGAATGGTGTTTCGCGCAGAATATTTTTTAATGACTCCTTTATCCGGAAAGGTTCCGTACAATTTAAGTTTATCTTCTAAACTTCCCTTGATCAGGGGTTCCTGGTGGTCGGGTTTTCCTTTAAGATTTAAAATTACGGTAAGGAGAAGAATACTGGCAAAAATAATCCCGATGGTATTTGGGTTCAGAATTCCGGAAACAAGAGCTCCGGCAATAGCACCTGCTGTAGTTGCTATTTCCAGAAACATTCCGATTCTCATATTGGTAAATCCTTCTTTAACAAAAGCTACGGCGGCACCGGAAGATGTACCCACCACAGATATTAAGGAAGCTCCGATTGCGTAATGCATAGGGACGCCAAAACCCAGCGTCAATAAAGGGATAATGATAACTCCTCCTCCTAAACCTGTAAGTGAGCCCAATAGGCCTGCTGAGATTGCTCCAAGGAAGAGAATAATGATTTCTGACATGAATACAAATATAAAACTATTGCAGTTTTCTGCCAAACTTTCAAAAAGATAAATTTGACGTATTTTTGTATGACTAAAAAAATGAAAATGAAATTATTCTACGTGATCCTAGGTGCCACTCCTCCAGGCAGGAATATCGAACAGCACGATGTGTTTTTTGGAATTGCTGAAAGTTTAAAGGATCTGGTTCCGGATATGAAAGACTTCTGGAAAGAGGCTGATGGTAAAATCCACCTGGACTGCCATCAGGAGGTAAGATTTGCAGATGGATATGAAGTGAAAATTGTTGAAAAAACAGATCAGGTTTCTGAAAACCAGCTATTCTTTATCAATTTAGGAGGCTATAAGAGGGGACATTTTGAAGAATTCCATGAGCAACATCTGATGGTTGGAACATCCATGGGAGAAATTATAAAGAGAGTGAAGGAAACGGAATTTTACAAAACAATGGGATTCGAAGGAGCTGTAAGCCATGTTGACGATAAGCACGGTGTGGATATCGATGATATTTTTAACGTTAATGATATCCTTCCTCAAAAAATGAAAGAGAAATACACCATTGTTTTAGAAAAATCTGATGCGGAAAATCAGGAAAATCCAATAGGTCTCGGATATCTTAAAATAGATAAAGTATAAACTTCCCATAATCACTTACGCCGGCTTTTAAGCCGGCGTAACGCGTTAAGTACAGTAAGGATCGGAGATGCGAAAATTTAGGTAATCGGCTATAAAATTTTTATCTTTGCAAAGTCTTGGATCAATGATCTGGTGTTGTATTGTAATGTTGAAAAACGTTTGATAATTGCCTATTGATCCGGATGGTCTCAATTGAAAATATATCTAATAAAAATATAGAATGAAAATAGGAATTTTAGGAGGTGGTCAGCTGGGAAGAATGCTGATACAGAGCGCATTGAAATATGATGATGAATTTTATACGCTGGATCCTGCCTCTGATGCTCCCTGCAGTACTATTTCAAATTTTACACAGGGAAATTTCAATGACTATGAAACAGTCCTGAACTTTGGAAAAAATAAAGATGTTGTAACAATAGAGATCGAGCATGTAAATGCTGATGCCCTGGCAGAACTTGAAAACCAGGGGATCAAAGTTGTTCCGAATTCTGCAATCATTAAAACCATTCAGCAGAAGATTCTTCAGAAGGAATTCTATAAGGCTCATGATATCCCAAGCCCTGAATTTCAGGCTGTCTGGAATAGTGATGAAAAAATTACAATGACACTTCCTTTTGTACAAAAGATGAATACAGGCGGATATGATGGAAAAGGTGTTCAGGTAATTAAAAATGAAGAAGATCTTCAAAATTTATGGAAGGAGCCTTCTGTGATCGAAAAGCTTGTTGATATCGATAAAGAATTGTCTGTGATTGTTGCAAGAAATGAAAAAGGGGAGACCAAGACTTTTCCCGTTACAGAAATGGTGGCTGATCCTAAGTTAAATTTATTAGATTTTAATATTTGTCCGGTTTTTTTACACGAAAACACCCAAAAGCAAATTGATGTAATTACGGAAAAGTTTCTGAATGCAATAAACTCTCCCGGGCTTTTTGCCATAGAACTGTTTTTGGATAAGGCTGGAAAAGTATGGGTAAATGAGACTGCGCCGAGACTTCATAACTCAGGGCACCAAAGCCAGGAAGGAAACGCGAATTCACAATTTGAGCAAATGTACCGTGTCGTTAAGAACCTTCCATTAGCGGATACGGAAAGTCTAGGTTATAGTGGAATGCTTAACCTTGTAGGAGCAGAAGGATATTCAGGAAAAGTAATTTATGAAGGAATGGAAGAAGTCCTGAAATTGCCTAAAACTTATGTTCACTTATATGGAAAAACGGAAACCAAACCGGGAAGGAAAATGGGGCACATTAATGTGCTGGCTGACTCCAAAGAAGAATTGATGGAAAAGCTCATCAAAGTAAAGGCTATGGTAAGAGTAATAGCTTAAAATATTGATAGAAAGACTGCTTTTCAGCAGTCTTTCTTATTTTTTTATCTCATTTTATCATTGAGTTCATTATGAAGATTTTCTATTTTATCCTTGAGCTCACTACCCAGTTTTGAAGGATAATCCTTTATTTTCTTCAGATCAAAGGCTAAGATGACAGAAGCTACTCCTACGAAAATAAATGATAAACCGGTAAGGACTACAAGAGACATTCCTGAAAATATAGGATTAGCCAAAAGCATAAACGACAGGATAATTCCGAGGATACTGAATATTGCAAGATTACCCCATCTTAGTACATGGGCGTCTTTCAAATCAAATGAGATACCCAGTAATTGGAAAGAACGGAACATCACTGTAAATCCTACAATAAATGGTAGAATGGTCATTGAAATCTGAGGATAAGAAACCAGATAGACTCCCATAATAAAGGAAAGTAGTCCCGTTACCAGATATAAGCCCCATCCATTTAATACTTTCGCGTTATTGATCGAGAAAAAGATATCGAAGATCCCCGAGACGATAAAAGAGACACTAAAAAGAAGAGATAATGTCAGATAGGTTTCAAGGGGAGATGAAAATACATATACTCCACATCCAATAAAAAGGATTCCTAGTATAAGCGGGATATACCAGTGCTTTACAGAGTTTCTGAATGATTTTAATAGATTTGGCATAATTAAAAGTATTTTGTTGCCTACTTTGAAATACGGTGTTCGGCGAGTCCGTTTTTATATTTCCATTTTAAATAATTGAATTCTGTTTTAAGGTCTAATTTACTGAAAACAAACAACTAAGAAATAGTTGAATTGATTGAATTTATTCTATTGATAGTGGTTGTTACTTGAAAATTTTCTGGATAACATTTCCGATTTCGATGAAATCCCTGTGATTTCCGAATGATCTTTTTTCAGGACTGTTTTTGTCATATTCTGAAAAAGGATAGATCAGAAGATAATTGTTTTCTTTTAGATTTTTGTTGAGAAGTTCCGGCATGAGCCTCATTTGAGGAATATAGGATACCATTCCTCTTTTAGCCATAAACACAATAAGGGCTTCATCCTCTTTTAGTCCCGCAGCTGTTTTTTCACCGTCATGCCAGGTATTCATAATGATAAATTCAGCTTCTATATTGGCTTTTTTGATGATCCTTTGTAAAAGATCAATAATACTTTCAGGAGCATAAAATATCATGGTTGCTCCTGAATTCCGGGCAATGTTCCATACCCTTAAAAGAGCATGAAAAAAGCCGGCTTCTTTATCTGAATTTTCAGGAATCATCACTGCATATTTTTTTATTGTAGAAATAGGCTGGGCAGCATGGTATACCAGTACGTTCACGTGATCATTCTGAAGGTAGCCATTATAAAGATTGTAAACGAAGGAAGGAGAAAAACCTTTTTCATCTTCAAGACCGATCATAAGATCCGTTATTTCCTGCTCTTTGATCACATTATTGACGCCGTTTACAACATCATTATCATATCTTTTCAGAGGTTGTAATTTGACATCGGCCGATGCTGCAGCATCTGTAGCCTGGTGGAGTAATTTTTCGGCATTTTTTACAGAAGACTCATTTTTATCTTCATTGATGACGTTCAATGCAAAAAAATCTTCAGTATTGGAATGTGCCTTAATCAGAATACCCAGATTGACCATTCGCTCTACAGTTTCCTGATGATTGATGGCTAATAGCAGGCTTTCCTCCTCATGGCTGTTTCCGGATACCGTATCTTCATTATCCGTTTCTGCGATTTTCTGTGCACTGGCCATAGATACAAATGAAGAAATGGTACATGAAATAAGGATAAGTAATATACTTCCGTTCAATACATGTTCATTCAGTAATCTTACAGGTTCTCCTGTTTCCGTTTCGGAAACAATGATGTTGTATCCTACCATTACTGTAGCTAATGTAGCAGCTGCAGAAGCTGAACTTAAACCAAAGATCAGTTTACCTTCTTCTTTTGTAAACCTGAATGTCTTTTGGGTGATCACGGCTGAAATATATTTACCACCGATTGATGCGACCAACATGATCGCTGCAACTTTAAGGGTTTCAAAACTTTTGAAGAATACGGTAAAATCGATCAGCATTCCCACACTGATCAAGAAGAAAGGGATAAATATCGCATTCCCTACAAATTCCACCCTGTTCATGAGAGAAGATGTATGAGGAATCAGTCTGTTTAATGCAAGCCCGGCAAAAAATGCCCCGATGATGGCTTCAATGCCGGCTAATTCTGCCAATAGTGCCGCCAGATAAATCATCACCAATACAAAAATGTATTGTGATATTTTATCATTTACTTTTTTGAAAAACCATCGTCCAATAATAGGAAATAATAATAAAACGATCAGGCTAAAAAGTATAACAGATACGGATAACTTTATCCAGAAAGAAGTTCCCACGTCTCCCTGGACCATACCTACAACCACAGCAAGTACCAATAATGTGGCAATATCGGTGATCATTGTTCCGCCTACGGTAATATTTACAGCCCGGTTTTTTGCAATTCCAAGTTTACTGATTAAAGGATAGGTGATAAGGGTTTGAGACGAGAACAAACTGGCGAATAAGACGGAAGTCAGTACCGAAAATCCCAATAAATAATACGCTCCGACAAATCCGAGTATAAAAGGAAAAATAAATGCATAAGCTCCATATCCGAGACTCTTCCATTTGTTTTTCTTAAAATCACCCATATCAATTTCCAGTCCTGCGAGAAACATGATATAAAGAAGTCCTGTAGTTCCCGTAACTACAATACTGCTATCCCTCGCCAACAGATTGAATCCATTGGGTCCGATTACTGCACCTGCGATAATAAGGCCTAACAGATGGGGAACTTTAATTTTATTCAGAAGTAATGGAGCTGCCAGAATAATGACCAGGACCAATAAAAATTTTAATACAGGATCTTCAATAGGGAAGCTCAGGTTGTGTATGCTCAGTAAAATCATAAATGTGTTTTATTTGGACGAACGCGTTAATTCTACAGAAAATTTTGCAGTACAATTATTATCTGTTATTACAGTTCTTGTTCCTCTTATCTTAGTGTCGGAAATATCATTGAGAAGAATATTCATTTCTACTTTCTTTTTGGCAGCAGAATCTGTTTTGAAATTCAGTTTGATCTCATTGTTTTCAAACTTTCCGGAATACAACCTGATAAGATTGTTATTGTTGATGATTTTAGCCACCAATTGAGTGGAATCACTGTCGAATTCCCAGGTATCTGTTCGCTGATCTCCAACAACATAATCATTACAATTGGATTCCGTGCAGATCACTTTGCCGTTCCAATCTCCGGAAATTTCTTCCGGCCATGTCATTACTTTGGCAGAGTCCTTTCGGGTAAAGATGCTGTCACGCATTTTAATTAAGGCTTGATATTCAGATTCTTTGTGGGCAAATAGCTTTTCTTTTTCCAAAAGCTGCTGCTCTCTTTCCAGCAGGTCTTTTTCCTTTTGGCGATTATCACAACTTAGAAGAAGCAATGGGACAATAAATAAAATCAGCAGAGTGTTTTTTAGCATATCATAGAAATTGATCTAAACAAGATAGGGAAAAAAAATAAAAAAAGAGATGTGAAAGTGGATAAATAGAGATATATTCTGTTGGATGAATAATGAAAATAGGAAGCAATCATAATATGAAAGTTCCTTAATGTACCGATAAGCAGCGGGTTGAGATAGGTGTCCCGCGTTTATTGAATTCTTTGTTTTTTAAACATGGCTGGGTTGTAGTTAATTATGAATACTCCCAGAATAATTAATATTGCTGCCACAATAAATTTAACAGAAATACTTTCATCAAGGATCAGCCAGCTTAAAAAGATAGAAATAATGGTATTGATATAGGCCAGAATAGAAACCTGAACCGGTGAAACCTTTGTCAAAGCATAATGATAGGCAAAGAAGGCTGCAACAGAGCCGAAGATGGAAAGGTAAAACATGGCTGAAATACTTTTGAAACTCCAGTTTTCGAAGTTATAATCTTCAGAAAATAAGAAGGCAAAAATAATCTGGATAATTCCTGCAAAGGCAAACTGATATAAAAGATTCAACGATATATTTCCGCTTTGAATGTTTAGTTTTTTTGTGAAAATGGTACCTGATGCCCAGCCTGCAATCGCGATAAGAAGAAAAACAATTCCCATGGCATAATCCGGATTGGCCAGATCTTTTATACCGTCCCAAAAGATAAAAACAATACCACCGAAAGACATCAGAATTCCTACCACAGCCCTGAGGCTGAATTTTTGTATTCCCACAGCCACACTGCCCAGAAAAACCAGAATAGGAGAGCAGGCGCTTATCAGAGAGGTCACACTGCTTGTTACCGTTTCTTCAGCAACAGTGGTCATTCCATTGGCAATGATCAGCATAAGTGACGAAAAAACAATCTGGTATTTCAGGTTTTTCCATCCGATCCATCGTAATTCTTTTCTGTATAAAAGGACAAGGAGCATAATTAATGCTGCAAGAGATTGTCTTATTCCCGCGACAAACCAGGCTGGAATCGTTTGTACTGCCACCCGAATCGATAAAAAAGTCGTTCCCCAGACAATAGCTACAGTAAGAACAGCAAGTGTAAGTTTATAATCTTTCAAAATATTAGTGAAATGGTATACAAATATATCTTATTTAAGTATAATTATAAAACGTGATTTTGCATGTTGTTTGTAATCAGTTGATATATTCAGGGTTAAAATTTTTTCAGATCAGATTATCCAGGGATTTATAGATAGTTCAATTTTAGAAAACAGATTTTAATTTTTATCTTTGAAAATCTAATAAAATTGAAGATGGTAGGAATTATCATGGGAAGTCAAAGTGACTTACCAATTATGGAACAAGCTGCAGGCTTTTTGAAAACTCTCGAAATCCCTTACGAGCTTACTGTGGTATCTGCTCACAGAACGCCGGAAAGAATGTTTGATTATGCCAAAACAGCAAAAGAAAGAGGTTTGAAAGTTATCATTGCAGGGGCCGGTGGAGCTGCCCATCTACCAGGAATGGTGGCTAGCTGTACTACTTTACCTGTAATCGGAGTTCCTATTTTATCCAGTAATTCTATTGACGGATGGGATTCTGTACTATCCATCCTTCAGATGCCGGGCGGAATCCCTGTAGCAACAGTAGCATTGAACGGAGCTTTAAATGCGGGAATCCTTGCGGCTAAAATTTTAGGAAGCGGAAATGAACAGGTGGCGGAAAAACTACAGAAATATCAGGATTCTTTAAAAGATAAAGTACTAGGAACTGTTGACGATATTAAAGCTCAGCACCCCAACCAGTACGATAAATAAAAATACGCATTATAAAAAGCCTCACTTTATTACAAGTGAGGCTTTTATTTACTTTTTGATCAGCTTAAACGATTCTGTTTTATTCTTCGTTGTAATCTGTAGTATATAATTTCCTTTTGTCAGTGAGCTTATATTAATCATGTCTGTATTCAGAGCATCCTGTTGTACCAATCTTCCGCTGGCATCCAGAATTTTATAACTTTTGAGCTCGTGGGCATGCCTTATATGAAGGTTATCTTCTGCGGGGTTAGGATATATAGATAAGCTTTGGCTGTTGGTGTGGATTTCTGAAGTTGACAACAAACAGTTTCCTACTGTATCTCCTGTTATATTCCAGCCCTTACCAATAAGAATATTTCTTTTAGAAGCAGCATTGGAAGCATATTGTAAAGGCGTTACTGAAACAAGAGGAATATTATCAGGAGTAACAGGATTATCTGCCCATCCGGACAGGGTTTTGCTGTAATTATCGCAATTTAATCCTGAACCTGTAAGCATATTGGTAGCATCGGTTAATGAGCTGAGGTTCCAGTTGCCTAAAGACCGGTTAAAGTTTGTGGCGCTTGTTAACATAAATCCCATATGAGTAACCTGGGAAGTTGCCCAGTTAAGAGGTTGATTGAAAACAGTACAGCCGTGAAACATATGAGCCATATTGGTTACAGAGGAAGTATTCCATCCGCCAATGTCTTGATTGAAAACAGGAATAAAATGGAACATAAAAGACATATCTTTTACTTTAGAAGTATCCCAGCTGTCTAAACGCTGATTAAAATTCAGGCAAAGAGCAAACATCCAGCCCATATCTTCCACATTCGAAGTGTTCCAATTATTTAAGGGTTGATTAAATACCTTTCTTCCGGAAAACATATTATTCAGATTTTTAGCTGATGACATATTCCAGGTACTCAAATAAGGGGAATTAAACTGATCTATTGCCTGCACATAATCTCCCATCCTTGCAAACATAAATTTAAAATCCTTTATAGTTGAGGTATTCCAGTTTTGCATTGAACTTGCCCCTAAAAAATCATGGGCATTATAAAACATGAATGAAGCATCCGTTACATTAGTGAGGTTTGGACTGTCGGTAGCCGTGAGCTGAAGCAATCTGCAGTGCGCAAATGCAGTATTCATAGAGGTCCATTGAATATTTCCCCAATTTTCTATTTCAGTTATTTTATCAGAATTTCCGAATATATCCCACATGAGAATATATGAGTCTGCTACATAAATGATCTGGCATTCTCCAAATCGTATTTGTTTAAATATGCCATTTCCGTTGCTTACTTTTACACGATAAGAAGCGCTTGCCGTATCAGGATTTAATGAAGTTCCAAAGTCAATCAATACCTGCTTCGTAGAGGTAACATTATTCATAACCCCGTTATGCTGAGGATAGTTTACTTCTTCCCAGCTTATTGTGTAATTCTCACCGATTCCCGGAAACCATATCTGATTAGTGGAGGCGGCATAAGGAGCATTTACATCAATAAGAGGCATTGTGTCGGGCCTGTTGGGTTGCCAGATCGTAACAAATTCATTTTGTGCTTTTATCATTTGCCCTAAGAATAAGAATAAACCTAGGAGGATAATTTTTTTATACATACGGATGGATTATGATATTATTTCTTAATAAATTTAAGTGATCGTGCCATGTCTTTCGAAATGATCTGAAGGATATAGTTTCCTTTGATTAAAGAGCTGACGTCAATTTTTTGATTATTTATCATACCCTGAAGTATTATTCTTCCTGCCATATCCATTACTCTATAATTACCGGAATCTTTCATATTTCTGATGTAGATAAAGTCCGTTGCGGGATTTGGATAGATACTGATCTCGTTGAGAGGTAACGCATCTGATGTGGATAAAACAGACTGGCATTCTCCGTTGTAAGTATCTCCGCTGATCGTCCATCCTTTATTATTGATAAGATTATTTCTGGCATTGACAGCAAGCGGGTTGGAATAAACCAAAGGTGAAGTATTTGCAAGGTTGATATTATTAGGGGTTGTGGGTTTCAGGTTCCAGCCGTAAAGGGTATTATCGTAGTTTTGACAATTCATTCCTGAGTTTTGTAGCATGTTTATGGCTGAGGTAAGAGAGCTGATGTTCCATTGTCCAAGATTTTGATTGAAATGAGTGGCTCCATTGAACATATTGTTCATGTTGGTGACAAGTCCTACATTCCAGTTTCCTATATTCTGATTAAAATTCTTTGCATCTTTAAACATATTGTGCATCCAGACTGCTTTGCTTACATCCCAGTTCCCAATATCCTGATTGAAGCTGGTAGTCCCATTGAACATATCGTTGATATAGACTACATTGCTTATGTTCCAGTTTCCGATGTTTTGATTAAAACTGGAAGCGCCTGCAAACATGCCCTCCATAATGGTGGCACTTGATGTGTCCCAATTGCTGATATCCTGATTGAAATCCTGTGCCTGGTTGAACATACGGTCCATTTCAACTACTTTGGAGGTATTCCAGTTCCCAATAGGCTGGTTGAATTTTTTAGCACCGGAAAACATAAATTCGCAATCGATAGTATTGGAAAGATCCCAGTTTCCGATCGGTTGATTGAACTCTTTAGCACCACTGAACATGGCGGTCATGTGGTTTACCTTAGAGGTGTTCCAGTTCGCCAGAGGTTGGTTGAATACCAAGGCAGAGCTGAATGTTATTCCCATCATGGTAACGTTTGAAGTGTCCCAGTTTCCAACAGGCTGATTGAAAAGAAAACAACCTGCAAATGTACTTAGCAAAGTGGTTACATGGGAGGTGTTCCAATTATTGAAAGAGGGATTTCCTATCAAACTATAATTACCTAAGAACATATTGGACATATCTGTAACGGCTGACAGGTCTGGAGTGTCTGTGGCAGTTACATCGAAGTCTCTGCAACCCTGAAATGCCTGTCCCATAGAAGACCAGTGGATGTTTCCCCATTGTTCCAATCTTACTATTTTATGCACATCACCTATCAGGCCATCACCATTAAACATATCCCAGTTGGAAAACCGGATCCTATGAAAATTACCAGTGCCATTTGTTATTTTTAAACGATAAGTTGCGTCTGCTGGATTAGGGTTTAAAGGGGTTCCAAAGTCGACCAGTACCTGGTAAGTAGAGTTGAGATTGGTTAATGTGGCATGGTGTGCCGGGAAACCAATTTCTTCCCAGTATACCTGAAAATCGGTTCCTACAGCAGGAAGCCAGATCTGTGTATCTGTAGAAGCTACGGATATCCCGGTATATTGTGTTGCATAACGGGGAAGGCTTGGTTTCCAGACGGTGATAAATTCATTTTGAGCTTTTCCTGACTGAAAGAAAAGAATAAAGAGAAAGAATAGGATTGTTTTTTTTAGCATGAGAATTAGTTTTTGATGAATTTTAAAGATTGGACCTTATCCGCGGAAGTAATTTGTAATAGATAATTTCCCTTTATTAAAGAACTTACATCGATTTTTTCATTATTTAAAAGTCCGTGAAGGATCATTCTGCCTGCCATGTCAGTTATCCTGTAACTTCCGGAACCTTTTATATTTTTGATATAAATAAAGTCGCTGGCAGGATTGGGATAAATGGAAAGATTATTGAGAGGTATCTCAGAAATTCCTAATCTGCACTCTCCCTGAGTATCACCAATAAATACCCAACCTTTATTGATAAGTACATTTCTTTCTGATACTACATCCGAAGAATACATTAATGGTGCAGTAGAAATCAGGTTGATGTTATTCGCCGTATTTGGGTTATTGGCCCATCCGGCGATGGTTCTGCTGTAATTTTCGCATTTTAATCCGGAATTCGTCAGCATCTGGTCTCCAATAGTCAGGGAAGCCAGGTTCCAGTTTTCTAAAGATTGATCAAAGCTTGTTGCATCACGAAAAGTGAAAAGCATTGTTCCCACCAATCCTGTATTCCAGCTTCCTACAGGTTGATTGAAGGCAGAGGCACCTGTAAATAGCATCTCCATGGTAGTTCCTTTGGCTGTGTTCCAGTTGTCTAGTGGTTGGTTAAAAGAAGTACAGTTGTGGAACATGTGGCTGAAATTAGTAACATTGGACGTGTCCCAATTACCGATAGGCTGGTTAAAATCGGGGATAAAATGAAATAAATACGCCATATTGGTGACCTTTGAAGTATTCCAGTTATTCAATGGCTGATTGAATGTGTAACAATTTTCAAATGTATGGGCCATTGTGGTTACGTTCGAAGTATCCCAGTTGTTTATATTTTGATTGAATGATCTTCTGTGGAAAAACATATAGCTGATGTCTTGTGCCGAAGACATATCCCATGAACCGATGTTGAGATTGAACAGATCAACTGCGGCGGTAGCCGGAGTAGGGGAAGTGTGGCCAAACATGTATGTAAATTTTTTTATTTGGGATGTATTCCATGCCGTCATAGACGGGTGTCCTGTAAAAGCTGAATTTCCATAAAACATGAATGAAGCATCTGTTACACCTGAAAGGTTAGGTGTGTCTGTAGCGGTAACTTGAAGCGCCCTGCAATTACTAAAGGCATTCTCCATAGAAATCCAGTTGATATTTCCCCATTGGGAAACTTCGGTAATTTTATCAATGCTGCCTACGTTGTGCCAGAGAATAGCCATGTAAGCAGTAGGGACATTTAGGATTTCAGGATCACCAAACCGGATCTGCTTAAAAACTCCGTTTCCATTGCTTACTTTTACCCGATAAGCAGCATCAGTGGTATTAGGATTTAATGATGTTCCAAAATCTATAAAGACCTGTTGTGTAGAAGTCACATTGTTCATGACTCCATTGTGCTGGGGAAAACCTATCTCTTCCCAGGTTATCGTATAATTTTCTCCGATTCCCGGGAACCATATCTGGTTATTGCCTGCCGGATAAGGAACAATAACATCCATCTGTGGAATGATTGCTGGAGTATTAGGTTTCCAGATGGTGATAAATTCATTTTGGGCGTTCAGGATGTGGAAAAAAGTAATAAATAAAATAAGGGGTAAAAATTTTTTATACATATCAAAATTTTGTGAAATAAAGATAATGAAAATAATAAAATCACAAAATTTTTGAATAGTTTATTGCAGTATTTGATTTATTTTAATTTTTTATTACCTATAAAAGCTAAAATAATAAATAATTTGAATTTTTGAAGATTAAAGGCTTTTATTCCGGAAGCCTGTTTTCCAGGTGTTTTTTGGACTGTTCCTAGCCCCGATAGAAGCGGTTACCCCGGAGCAGGGAATGGTAAGGTTGGGGGCGAGGAGTATGAGCGGATAGCGGGAAGTAGCTCTATAAAAAAAACTCTCTTAATGTCGAGAGTTTTATGTTTTTTCAGGGATGAAATTTAATACCAATTTTGTTGGGAAGTATTGTTCATCCGTACTTCAAATTGTTCGGCAGCACCGATTTTATTTCCATTTAAATAGATCCAATCGGTACCGTTCTTTTGATATACCTGAAGGAAATATATTTTTCCTGCGGAGGTTTTATCCTTGAAGGCAACGGTATCTCCATTTTCTATGCTTGTGGAAGTGTTTCCGTTTTTCTTTTTCACAAGGACCAGTTCCAGGTTTTTAAGGGATTTGCCAAATTTCGGGAAATAGTAATAAGCTCCTCCGTTCAGATACTCCCAATACCAGAAATTATTAATACGCTCGCTGATCTCTACCCGTACCGGACCTTCTTTGAGATCGAAATAATTGTCACCAGCCCCAAGGTTAACAAGATTGAACCATGTATTCTGATCAGGAGCAGAAGCGGATACGGTTAGCCAATCATCTGGTTTTGAAAGGTTGCTGGTAATATACTTTCCGGTAGCTACGGATCTTAAAGATACCTTATCATATATTCTGAATTTCATACTCTTTTTGGGAGATGTTTCATCCGTACTGATGGCTCCTTCTACAGGATAATGATCCGAATAATCTGTCCAGTAATAAGTGTCCTGGGTGAGATTGGTATACGTCATAAGGGTATTGCTTACGGGATCAAAAGCTATATTGTGCCAGGATAGAGGTGTAAGGTGTTCGTTGGAAACGAAGATATAATCCAGATATTCCGGCTGATTCTTAGGATAAGGATAATGGTAAGATGCCATGGTGTTCGTCTGGGTATCCCATGTCTGTGAAAGACCTTTGTAGACAGGTGCAGATACATTTAAAGTTTGCAGCATGACAGGGTATTCCTGGCTGTTCTTAATAATATTAAAATCTCCGCCATACACAAGCATTTCATCAGCAGGAATTTGAAGCGCGTCCACATAAGATTTGATCATTTCCAGCTGGCTTTTTCTGATGCTGACTTCATTTCCCTGGCAGCCGGGTTGTGTAGATTGAAGATGGGTAGAAATACAATGAATCCGTTTTCCGTTTTTAATAATACGTGCGTACACAAAACCCTTTAAAGAAAGAGCATCGAAATCACATCCTTTGGGAAAGATATATTGATTCATTATTTCAATCGGGTACTTACTGGCAATCATCACTCCACCGTTTTCCAGTCCGCCCGAGACTACTTCTCTCCAGTCTCCGGAAGTGCTATTCCAGCCTTGTTTGGTTTGTCCAAGAATAGGTGTCTGGTAAGGGAATTTTGAAGAAAGTTTTTCTCGAAGTATTGTTGAAGCTGTATTGTCAAAGCATTCCTGCAGGAGTAATACATCATAATTTTTGATAAAGTCTGCCGTCCCGATTTTTTCTGCCCTTTGATTTTGCGACCATTGTGTGGTAGAGGCTACAGCGATATCCCGTAATAAGAATGTGTTGTAAGTGAGTACTTTGAGATCATTATCTCCTAAACGTGAAAATCTATCGTTTTTATTTACCTGATTGGCAATAGAGTCATTTTCTTCAAAAGAGGCTTGTTCACCGCATGAAATAAATGAAAGAAAGCATAATAATGCAAGAAGATAGAATCTCCGGTCGAAATTTTTCATATGTATTTTTTATTTGATGGGCTAAAATACTCTATGAAGAAAAAGTAAATGTTATCTAAGTATTATATGTATATTAAGTTTGTCATAAAATAAAATGTGACAAGATATCTCTGCAATTACTTCGCGAGATATAAAATAAAAAGTCCCATTATTCAAATAATGGGACCGTATATTGCGTATGATTATATCTTAATATCTGTAGTATTCCGGTTTGAACGGACCTTTTACATCTACACCGATATATTCAGCTTGCTCAGGAGAAAGAGTTTCCAGCTCAACGCTTAATTTTTTAAGGTGAAGGGCAGCTACTTTTTCATCTAAGTGTTTTGGTAGTGTATACACCTCGTTTTTGTATGCTGCAGAATTATTCCATAATTCGATCTGAGCTAAAGTCTGATTAGAGAAAGAATTGGACATTACAAAACTAGGGTGTCCTGTAGCACATCCAAGGTTTACAAGTCTTCCTTCCGCAAGGATGATAATTTCTTTTCCTCCTTCCAAGGTATAGATATCTACTTGTGGTTTAACTTCTGATTTTGTGTGACCATAGTTTTTGTTTAACCATGCCATATCAATTTCATTATCGAAGTGACCGATGTTACAAACGATCGCCTTATCTTTCATTTTAAGGAAGTGCTCTGCTCTCACGATATTGAAGTTACCGGTAGTCGTAATGATGATATCTGCATTATCTACAACTGTATCTAATCTTTTTACTTCATAACCATCCATTGCAGCCTGTAAAGCACAGATAGGATCAATTTCAGTAACCGTTACGATAGAACCTGCCCCTCTGAAAGAAGCTGCCGTACCTTTACCTACATCTCCGTAACCACAAACTACCACTCTTTTACCTGCCAACATTACGTCTGTAGCTCTTCTTACAGCATCTACTGCAGATTCTTTACAACCGTATTTGTTGTCAAATTTAGACTTGGTAACAGAATCATTCACATTGATAGCCGGCATTACTAACGTACCGTTCTTCATTCTTTCATATAATCTGTGTACTCCGGTAGTGGTTTCTTCAGAAAGTCCTTTGATATCTTTTGTTAATTCAGGGTACTTATCAAAAACCATGTTCGTTAAATCTCCACCGTCATCAAGGATCATGTTTAATGGCTTTCTTTCTTCACCGAAGAATAAAGTCTGCTCAATACACCAGTCGAATTCCTCTTCATTTAATCCTTTCCAGGCATAAACAGGAATTCCTGCAGCAGCAATAGCGGCAGCAGCGTGATCTTGTGTAGAGAAAATATTACAAGAAGACCATGTAACTTCAGCACCTAAAGCTACTAAGGTTTCGATAAGCACAGCTGTCTGGATCGTCATGTGTAGACATCCTGCAATTCTTGCTCCTTTTAGGGGTTGAGATGGTCCGTATTCTTCACGGATAGACATCAGGCCAGGCATTTCTGCCTCAGCAAGAGTAATTTCTTTTCTTCCCCATTCTGCAAGAGAAATGTCCTTAACTTTATAAGGAACGTATTGTGTTGTAGTACTCATATGTTAATGAATAAGTTTAAATTCAATTGATAATGAAATGCAAAATTACAATTAATAATTAAGATATAAAAACGATGGATCAAGTTCAATTGATGAGATTATACATGAATTAATATTATTTTTATTTACTCTAAATAAGCTATTTTTGCATCAATAAAATCGTTGTAAGATGAATGATAACCATGCCCAGGATAATGCTCAAAAAAAGACAAAGCCACTTACTCCCAAAGTAAAAGAGTTAATAAATAGATCTAAAAGTGTGATTTTAGCCACCGTAGATGCCGAAGGAAATTCCCATTCCAGCTATGCTCCTTTTGTACAGATAGAAAATACATTTTACATTTTGGTATCTTTTATGGCAAAACATACAAAAAATCTTGCAGAGGGAAGGAGTACTTCTGTAATGCTTATAGAAGATGAGATGGCTACCAAGCAGATATATGCCCGTGAACGGTTAACCTTTGAAGCCAAAACATCACCAATAGAAAGAGATTCTGAAAGCTGGAATAATGCGGTAAGTCAATTAAAAGAATCTCATGGAAAAGTAGTCGATCTTATTTCCGAAATGAAAGATTTTATTCTTATTGCTTTACATCCGCTTAAAGGTTCCTATGTGAATGGTTTTGGAAGTGCTTACTTTGTTGATGAGAACCTGGAAATCCTTGAGCATAGAAATGATGTTAACCATCAATCAAAATAAATTGGAAGGTAGGAGAGGAAGAGTATTATTTTTAGCAAAACCCGACTTCATCTTCTACAATTATATGATCATTACATTTCTTTTTATTACTTTTATCCAATAAAAAACAATGCCCCTTTACCGAGATTTTTCAGATGAAACCGCTACAATTCTTATTTGGAAATATGATGAGAGCGAAGAATTACATACTAATGATCTTTTAGAACCTGAAAATGCGGAAAAAGTAAAAGACTACCATCCCAAGAAATTACTGGAAGTCTTAATGGTTCGTAAACTTTTAAAAGGATTAAAGCCGGATTCTAAAATACTCTATAAAGAAAGAGAACCTTTTCTTTCTCCAAAAGATGCGGAAATTTCAATCACCCATTCATTTCCTTTTGCAGCTATTGCCATTTCAAAAAGAAAAATCGGAATTGATATTGAAAAATTCAATCCTAAGATCATGAGGGTTATTGATAAGTTTACCTATGAAAATGAAAGAGGATTTATTCCTGAAGATCTCGCCCATACTTATTATACCATTATCTGGAGCGTAAAAGAAAGCATGTATAAGATCCATCATTCCAAATACTGGTCCTTGAAGAAAAACTATGAAGTGAAGCCTTTTCAGCTAAAAAATCTTCATAAAATAAGCTGCCGGGTGTATGACGATCAGTTTTCAGATGAGTTCAAAGCAAGGGTAGAATTTTTTGATGACTACTGCTTTACGATTGTGGAGGAGTAGCCGCTTCGGATTCGTTCTTGTATTTCTCGATCACCTTTCTTTGCTCTTTAGCAACATCATAAATAAGCTCAAGCACATCATGGATGTTTTTCAGTTCCGTAAGATGAGATATCTTATTGGGATCGTTAACTTCTGAAGCTTCATTTTCCTCGAGCTCTGTTTTCCTTTTCAGCATGAGGTCGTCAATAGAAGAATCCTCCGGTTCCAGACGGCTTTCCATTTTAAGGGATTCATTGATTTTTTCACCATTAAGAAGGGCATAGGTCTGCTGTAACTCCGATTCTATTTTCCGGCTCCAGCTGTCAGCATCTATTTCAGGATATTTCTCATCATTTTTAGCATATTGCGAAAGCGAAGCTGTATAAGCCGTAACAAGATGGGAAGTTGCTACAAACTGGTGAACAACTTCCAGCTTCTTCTGCTGATTTTTGGGTTCTGAGATCATCCTCTGGAAATTGTCGGAAAGATTGGCCAGGGAAATAATCGCATTTTTACGTTTTACCTTATAGTCCTCAAGGTCAAAATTATCTTCAAGGAATTTGGAAATAACACTCTGAAAATAGATGAGGTTACTTTCTGCAGATTTTTTCATCAGATCCAGATTCTGAGTATGCTCCCAGACAGGAAGGACAATATAGGAAACAAGGAACGCAATAATACCTGCAATCATCGTATCCACAATTCTGTCTTTGAAAATAACGTCAACCTTTCCGGGGCTTAAAAAATTAAAGCTCATAAAGACATAGATCGTCATGAATAATACAGCCCAGAAATATTTGCCTTTTAGTAAACTGAAGCAAAGGATCATGCTGATCAGAAGTGTGGCAAATAATATAGCATTGATGTGAACAAAGTGGAGTATGATATAGGCTATTGTAGCTCCTACAATAGTGCCGTACAAACGAAGTCCGTTTCTTTGTTTTGTTATGGAATAAGCCGGTTTTAATATAGCGGTAATCGTAATCAATATCCAGTAGGTATGGCCGATTCCTAAAAACTGAAAAAGAGAAAACAGATACCCGATCAGTAAAGCGGTCGTAATGCGAATGGCATGACGAAACTGAGAGGAAGATAGGGATATGTTGTTTCTAAGGACTTTGAAATTAAGCTTTTCTTCATTAGGCATAAACTTTCTTAGGTCTAATCCTGTTGAAAGACTTTTTGCAAGTTTTACATCTTGTGAAAAAACTTTATAGATCTCGTTGATTTCCTTTGTAATCTCGCTGATACGCATCAGGATCTGACGCAGGATCATAAAGTTTTCTAACGTTTCGGGTGTGATCTGCCTGTTCCTTAGTTCAAAATACAGGGTATTCAGTTTCTTAAGTTCCATTTCCAGATCAAAAATAGGTTTTGCACGGGTACCCAACTGTAAAGAAATTCCAATGTTTGTTATTTCTTCTGAAAGCAGGTTGAGGTAATCATGGATATTAACCAATATCATGCTGTCCTTGAAACTTTCCTGCAACTTCTGATAATCACTTTCAGAAGTCATCAGTTTCTCATGAAGGTCCATTGAGTTCAGGAACATCAGCATCAATAATCTGCTGGTCGTCGTAGATTCATTAACAATGGTTCTTGTCTTAAAAACGGTTTCCCGGGTTTCCTCCTGAAGGTTCTTGATTCCTATCTGCTTGGCAATAACCTGGGTGGTCAGTTTATCGAAATCAGGATTCTTTTGGTAATAATTTGCTTTTATTTTTAAAAATTCTGCCAGCTGGAGATAATTTTCGCCGATCATCTGGCTTGCCAGCTTATAAGGCTGGATAGTCGTAACAATAAGGAAGATCAATAAAAACCATATACAGCCTGACGCAAAGATCAGCAGACTTTTAAAAATATTGTCTCCGGTCAGATGTCCGTCGATAAAGATCGCTAGTACCACCAGAGATAAAGAACCAACGGCAGCCAGCCTTTGCCCGTATACCCCGATAAGTGAAAAAAACATGGCAAATACGATGATCTCGAGGATCACCAGTACTTTGATATGCATCACCAGGCTGGCAATAAGTGCTACAAACACAAAACATACAATAGCAAAAGTAAGGGCATTCCTCCTTCTGATAAACGGTCCCGGCTGATCAGTAAGGGCTACGAAACTGGTTCCCAGAGGGAAGAGAAAATATTCTTTTAAAATTCCAAAATGGGCGAGAACCAAACAAGGTAATACAGTGGCTAATGTAATCCTGATTGCAGAATATACATACTGACTGGTTACAAATTTTTTTAGTTCCGCCGAATAGTTCATATTACAAAAATAAATATTGACAAACAAAAAAGCCTCATAAATATGAGACTTTTCTAAACTTAAATGTTATATTTTTTTAATTATCAACATTAGAAGTTTCATCTCCGATATTCCAGGTCAAACCGAAACGAAGCGTGTTATCTAAAGCTGTATTAATTTTAGACATATTGATCAGATAAGAAATATCAAGTCCGAAAGAACGGTACTTCAAACCAATACCTGCTGTTGCGAACTCTCTGGCTCCCTGTTCAGGGCTTTCGCGGAAATAACCAGTTCTTACTGCAAAAGCATTATCGTATGAATATTCCAATGCACCACTATACATGATACTGTTCTTGTTTTTGAAAGACTTTCCGATTCCCGCAATAGGTCCCACATTTGGTACCGCATACATAGGCTGTCTGGTATTAGGATCCATTCCTACGAATTCTGATCCCGGAACCAAGATTTTAGAACCTTCTACGCTGATCCCGATTTTATTAAGGTCATCCAGATACATATCATAACCAACCCCTAATCTTGCCATGGTAGGTAGATAAGATCTTGATTCTTCATTTCCTGTGTAATCCAGTTTCGGACCCAGGTTTTGAATAGCAAAACCGGCATTCACTTTACCATCATATCCTCCGATACTTGAAAATCTTGGAGAGGTATAGTATCCTGAAACGTCTACCGCAAATGAATTGGCAGGTTTTAATGTAGTATCTGTGTTGAACCCTCCGGCTAAATCTGAACGGATGAATCTACCCGTTACAGCCATTGAGTATGAATCTGAAAGCTTTAATCCATAAGCAACATCAATAGAGAATTCATTTGGTTTTGATGTTCCCATTGAAGCTACTTCGCTACCTACTAACTGAGTCAAGTCTACCTGTCCCATGTTGAAGTAATAAATACTTGCTGAGATCGTAGATCTTTCATCCTGACCTAAGAATTTATGGAATGCACCATATAATAGAAATACGTCATTGGTTAATTTTCCCATATAAGGGGTGTAGTTAAGGCCTACGGAAGAACTCGTTCTGCTAAAAGGATATTTCGCTGCATTCCAGAATTGTGAAAATGCATCCGGAGAGGTAACGACACCCTGATCACCCATACCTCCAGATCTTGCATCTGGTGCAATTCTTAGAAATGGAGCTCCGGTCAATACAGGTCTTACCTGCCCCAGATCTTGCGAATAGCCTAAAAAACCAGCACTTAAACCAATTCCTAAAAGCAGTTTAGTAGTTAAATTCATATGTTGTCTTTTATATATTATCAGTTTTTTATTAATATTATTATTATCCTTATTTTATTTTACTTCAAAAGTACCATTTTTTCTACAGCTGTGGCACTTCCTTTGCATTTTTCTTGGTTTTGACTTTTTGCAAATATCTTAAAAATATATGTTCCCTTCCCAACAGTTGCCCCAAAATCGTCTCTTCCATCCCATTCAATTGCCTGACGTGGCGTTCTAAAGCCCTGTAGGAACGGTTCTGCAACTACAGCCTGTGATAAAGTTCTTACCAATTTTCCTGTTATTGTATAGATTTGAACATTTACATTCAGAATATCATCACAATTATGCTCAAACTGAACATACGTTTTATTGGTAAACGGATTCGGCCAGTTAAGAGGTCTGTTGATTACCAGATGCTGATCCGCTTCATCCTTAACTTCAAAGTTTAACGTTGCAGATGTAGAATTATTGTTTATATCCCAAACTTTAAATGATAATTGATGCTGACCTACCGATAAATTCCTGAAAGGGTAGGTTACATTTCCTTTCTGATAATCTGCAAGACTCGGACTCAGACATCCATTTCCTTCTCCCGAAGAATAAAAATCGTTTAAAACAATAGTATTGATGATCTGGCCGTCCAAATATACAGTAATATCATGGCCAATACCGGATCCTGTTGAATTTATACCTGTATCATCTGTAATACAGGCAAGCAACATCGGATTCTGGTCTGTAATACCTCCATCCGCAAAGTTTGTATTGTTCATGTACAGCTTTACCTTAGGGGGCTGGCTGTCATTAATCCCGTTCGGGTTAATATCTCCAACCTGTACCGCCTGATTATTGAATACGTCCGTAGCTTTATTGTCAGCATATCCGAGGATTCTTCCTTCACCTACGGCATAATTAATATCTTTCGGTACATAAAATTCTACAGTGAATACCCCATTCACAGCAGTACCTGACGCCTTCACAATAGCACTTCCTTCTTCAGTATATTCAAGGATAGGGGTGAGGTTTCCGTCGTTATTCAATGTTTTTTTATTAAGCCTCTTATCGAAGATATTGATAACCACTCTTCCGTTAAAAGAGGTATTAATACTTCCGTTTGTATTGTTGATATGTCCTTTTACTTTTACAAAGTCCAGACCTCTGATCAGTCCGGGTACCGGAGTTTCTATAGCATCGATTACCAATAACCTTTTTGGTCTGCTTAATTTCATAGCAGGATCACCCAGAAGATTTACTTTCAAGTGGTCTGCTTGCGGACCTTTTTGTCTTTTAGCATTTAAATGGGCAACACCAAGGGTTTCAAAATCATCATTCACAAGTTTGAAAATATCTTTGGTATAAAGGTCTGTAAAATCACGACCATAATCCACACCAATAGCACGGCTTGAGGTGATCATTGTTGCCGGCCCTCCCTGTTTCATTTTTAGAAAACGTTCTCCGGCAGAAAAGGTTTCCGGTTCATCCCAGAGCGTAAATTCACAAGTAATCGTAGACACGAATGGAAATCTGCTGTACACATTAGAAAAGTTATTGGCATTATTGATCTCATCAAGGGTAAGCACTCTTTCCTGAGCCCATCCGCTGATTCCTCCATGTCCGAAATAAAACAGGTACATACTGTTTCCGATATCATTGGAGATTGCCTGGTTTACCTGTGGGTATCTTTGTCCGCCTGCTGTACTCTGAGCCTGAAAAGCATCCAGATAGAGTTTTCTTACATTATATTCTTTAAGATTTGTAGATCCCGGCTGCTCGAAAACAGTTGCTAATGTAGTGTTCATTACATCATGGAAAGGACCTCCGCCATCATCATCATCATCTACCACGAAATCAAGTTTCATACGCCATTCCCCAAAAGGAGTCGACTGCCCCGGTAAAGAATTGTAATACGCAAGGGTTTTATCCATCATTACCGCTGCTTCAGTAGCATTTGCCGCAGGAAGTCTTCCTACCGGCACATCAGGTAAGTTATTCGGGATCGAAGCAGAAGTTTGTGGTTTTGTCATTACGATATAATCATCGGTAACAAATGAAGTAATGAAATCTGAAGACTGTTCACTTTCATAGCTGGATACCACATTGGAATTGTTAGGAACCCTGTTTTTATAATCGTAAGAGGTATCACCCAGAATAAATACATATTTTAAACTTCCCAGTGGTGTATTTAATTTGGTTATAAAATCACGGATAGCAGTAAGATCTTTACTTCCGCTTCCAAATTCATTATAGATTTTATTAACATCTACAATCTGTACATTATAATTATTTTTAGTCTGATGGTAGTTGGCAAGCCTTTGAGCCTGGGACATCATTTCAGGGACTGTAATAATCAGATAATCTACATTTTGTAATCCCGAGAGGTTCTGGTTGGCAATTCTCTCTACGAATTGAGGTGAATAAGCGGCATCAGCCTTAAATGCAACAAACTCGTTATTGAAATTTAAATCAGAAGTAATATATCCGAAATTAAAATTACCACTTCCCGTTGCTTTGTTGACTCTTCTGTTGGCATTGGTGATATCCGTGACATCCCAGATCTGTTCCAATCCCGCCGTATTGCTTACGCTGAATCCATAACTGGTGTTGGATCCGCTTACAAGGGAAAAATCCCTGAAATTCATCTGTGACCCGTTATATCTAAGGTCCTCTTTGTATTGAACTTCGGCGTAATCAAAATAAAACAAACCATTAGGATTTGTTGCGATGTTCGGTTTATAGTTGATCGTAAGCTGATTGCCACTTAAATTGGTAACATCTCCAAAATAAACATATGGGACATAATCAGGGTCCGTTGAACCGGATGAAAAAGGCTGAGCATTTTGATTATTAATATCAAAAGTTATACTGTTTCCCTGAGACTTATACCCAATTACCCGTGTTCTGTATTTTACGGGATCGCCGCCCAGGATTGGAGTGGTGAGGTTAAAAGTAACCGATTTGTCGGTGGTAAACGGAGCTTCTTCTGTCCAAACCCTTCCGACTTTCATGATGTTTTTCTGATCATTATTGATCACCTGGTAATTATCAAATCGTGTAATTAGTGGGGAAGCCGGCAGGTTGGCATCTACAGGCTGAACTCTTTTTCCCGCACCTTTATCAAAATTGATGTAGTAATAGGAAAAATCTTCATAAATATTCTTTACGTTTTCACTGCGGTCAATTCTTTCTTCTGCTCTTTTGAATCCTTTACCATTGGAACTATTATACAGGTTGTATCCATTAGGCCCCTGAGCATAGAATAGGGCATAATCATTATCGTTCCATATTCCATCATCTTCACCCACTACCTGTATGGCATTTTCCTGAAGAGCACTGTATTTTACATCCTGGTTATATTCCGGTAACATGATTCCTCCGTTCCCATATATCCTGAAATTTCTTGGATTTACAGATGAAGGATTGATCCCGTTATCCTTTAAAAACTGAGTGGTAATTTTAAAAATACCGGACTTGTCTACTTTAATTTTATAAAAAGCACCGCTAGCCAAAGGGTTGTTGGTCGTTCCCACCTTAGCTGCATTCATCATCTGATTAGAGCCGTTTCCTTCTGAAATTTCAAATGATGAAAGTCTTTGTATTCTTCCTTTTACATTTTTAAACAGGCCAACATGTACGCTGGCGTATTGTTCCCCTTCTGAGTAATAATAAGAAACATTAGAAACATCATAATCAGGTAATGCGTTTTTGCTTAACTCAAATAGCTCTCGGTTTGAAACTGCTTCCCAAACTAAATTGGAAATTTTTAATTGCTTTTCACCTATTTTTTGTGTGGTTATTATAAAAATGTTATTTTGGCCATATGAAAATCCCTTATTTTTAAAATTGGGAAGATTGATTTTTGTGTCTCCAAAATCTTGAATTTTTGATCCATCCCACTCGATGGTGATTCTTTGAGCATAAATCGTTGATACATAAGTTAATAGAAGTAAAAACGTAATTATTTGTTTCATGTTTGTTTTTGAAATTACTAAATTACAAAATAAATGAAAATTTTATAATTAAATTGCGATACAATAAAATTAATTTGTTAACGTTTTTCAAAAAAATCAAATGATTACTTGATTTATTGAATAATTTATTTTTTCTTTGTACTTTGAAAATATTTATATCGACTATGAAAAAACTAAAGTTGTTTTCATTAATAGCATTAAGTTCTACACTTGCATTAACCAGTTGTGGTGGATCGGGTACCAACAAAGGTGGAGGTACTAAAAAATTTATCAGTAAGACGGGTTGGAAACCAAACGAAAAACAAGGTTGGTTTTTTGCAGGAAAGCAACAAAAACAGAAAGGTTGGCCGGGGATGGTATATGTAGAAGGTGGAACTTTTACAATGGGATTAGTGAAAGATGATGTCATGCACGATTGGAATAATTCGCCTCGCAGAATGCAGGTAAGTTCTTTCTTTATCGGTGAAACAGAGATTACTAACTACGAATACCGCGAATACCTTACATGGTTGAAGTATGTGTTCCCACCTAGTGATCCAAGTTTTAAGGAAATCTATAATGGTGCCTTACCAGATACCTTATTATGGGATAACAAACTATCTAGAAATGATTACAACGAGACGTATTTCCGTTCTCCGGAGTTTGATTACTATCCGGTAGTAGGTGTTTCCTGGACTCAGGCAAACAGATATTGCGAATGGTTAACAGACAGAGCTAATGAAAAAGCTTTAATGTCTGCAGGGATCATCGCAAAAGATTTGTATATCAACGAATCCAATAATCAAGGAGGAACTGCATTTAACATGGATAAATTCAAAGCGAATGATCCTGAAATGCAAGGATATATTAACGAACAAAGAATGCAGCAAAAAACGGGTTTGAAAACAACCAACCAAAGATTGCTTGCTGCTAACAGAGCTCCAAACTCTGCAATGGTTCAGAAATTCAGACTTCCTACAGAAGTTGAATGGGAATATGCAGCGCTTGGTATGGCTAAAAACAGAGAATATAACCAATATCTTGGAAAGAAGCCGGAAATTGAAAGATTAAGAGGTACCAAAGGAAGAGACAGAGGAATGTTCCTTGAAAACTTCAAAATGGGTAGAGGAGATTACTCAGGTATCGCAGGTTGGAAGAATGACGGTTCTGCAAGAACTTCAGATGTTAGACAATATCCGTCTAACGATCTTGGAATCTATGGAATGTATGGAAACGTGTCTGAATGGACAGCGGATGTTTACAGACCTATTATTGATGAAGATTTCAGTGACTTCAATTACTATAGAGGAAATATGCCTCAGGCTGTTGTAAAGAACGGAGACGGAACTTACAAAATGGTAGATGAAGGAAGCATTAAATATGATACTTTAGCTGACGGAAGATTAGTTTACAGAAACTTACCTGGACAGTTTGAAAGACAAACAATTGCTGATTACAGAAATTACAGAGATGGTGACAGACAATCTTCTTTAGAGTACTATAAAGCCGGAGATTCTGCAACAGCATATGATATGTACAACTCTCCTAAACAAAGATTCATTGTAGATGGAAGCGGTAAAGTAATACTGCAAAAAGACACCAGAGACAGAACATCTGCTATGTCTAACGACATCAGAGTAGTAAAAGGTGGTTCTTGGCAGGATACTGCATACTGGCTGGATCCGGGACAAAGAAGATATAAAGATCAAAACAGAGCTTATGGCTGGATTGGATTCCGTGTCGCTCAAGATGCCAGAGTTGCTGACAAGAATAGAACTAGAAGATAATATTTATCAAAAAATAATTGAAAAAAACCTTCCTAAATACAGGAAGGTTTTTTTATTTTTGAACTATGAATATAGAACAGTTTTATCCTTTGTTTCTGCAAGCTAATAAAGTTACTATTGACAGCAGAAAAATAGAAAATAATGATATTTTCTTTGCCTTTTCAGGAGATAATTTTAACGCAGCTACTTTGGCAGAAAAGGCTGTTTCCGAAGGCGCTTTGGCAGTAATTGTGGAGGATAAAGAATATGAAAATACAAATGAAAATATCTTCTATGTTCCTTCTACACTGGATTTTTTACAGGCTCTTGCCATACATCACAGAAATAAGCTGAATATTCCATTCATAGGGCTTACAGGGAGTAATGGAAAAACAACTACAAAAGAACTGATCCATGCTGTTCTTTCTGAAAAATATAACGTGCAGTATACCTACGGTAATCTGAATAACCACATTGGAGTTCCTCTTACCATTTTATCCATCAGACCTGAACATGAAATGGCGGTAATAGAAATGGGAGCAAATCATCAGAAAGAAATAGAGCTGTTATGTTCGCTATCGAAACCTGATTTCGGATACATTACCAACTTCGGGAAAGCACACCTGGAGGGATTTGGTGGATTTGAAGGGGTGATCAAAGGAAAATCCGAATTGTATGACTATCTGAAAACATTCCACAAGACCATTATTGTTAACGAGAATGATGAGATACAGCGTGATAAAACAGAAAATTATAATCCTAAAATCACATTCGGAAAACCAGATTCGGATTATTATTTTGAGGCCTTTTCAGAAAATCATTGTGTAGGTTTATCTTATCAGGGGACCAGAGCATTATCTAAGCTTACAGGGAATTATAATTTTACAAACCTTTGTGCAGCAGTTAGCCTGGGGCTTCATTTTGGAATAGAAATTAGCAAAATACAACATGCTATTGAAAGCTATACGCCGACCAATATGCGTTCCCAGATCGTAAAAAAAGAGGGGAGGACACTTGTTCTGGATACTTACAATGCTAATCCAAGCTCAATGACGGCCTCTCTAAATAACTTTGTAACTTTTGAAGGAACCAAGTCCATTATTATTGGTGATATGCTTGAGCTGGGAAATGAAAGTGAACTGGAGCATCAGATCATTTTAAAACAGGCATTGGATCTGGGTTTTGATCAAATCATCACTGTTGGCAGAAATTTTAAGCAAATAAATCAAACAACACTATCTTTTGAAAATACCCAGGAATTAATAGAATACCTTAAACTGAATAAAATTCAATCAGAGAATATTCTATTAAAAGCTTCACGGGGTATATCACTGGAAAAAGCGCTGGATTTTATTTAGGCTGGCCGTCCCTGAATTCAGTGACGATCAGGCGAATATTTTTAAAAGTATTTGGAAAAACTTCATTTTCTATTTGAGTGTTGTTTTTCCATGCTACCTCCGTAATACCTTCTTCAATCTGAGGTTTAGAAGTGTCTTCACCATTAAAGTTCATTTCGAACCAATGGGTACATTTCAGAATTTTTTCACCGTTTCTTTCTACGTAGATATGGTAAGTGGTGTTGATGAATTTTACTAATTCAACATCCTTAAGTCCTGTTTCTTCCTCGATTTCCCTAACAGCAGATTCCTCACGGGATTCTCCTTTTTCCATTTTTCCTTTGGGAAGATCCCATTTGCCCAGTCTTTTGATGAAGAGCATTTCACCTTTGCTGTTATTCACAAGCCCGCCTGCTGCCTCAATAATTCTGAAGAGACTCTGAAATTCTTTCCAAATAGTATCAATATCGTCTCCGAATACATTCAATTCTTTTACAGATGTATTTTCAAGAAGATCTAATGCGATTTCAAAAGTTGTGAAGTTCTCATACCTTACATTTTTTTCCAGGTTTTCAGACTGTTTAGACAGCAATAATTTTTTTTCGTTCACAAAAACTTTATACATTCCAATATATTTACTAGCGCATTAATAATCAATTATTTAATTTTTTACCATTTGTGCTTTATGACTTTTTGAGGGTGTTTTTACTGCAAAATACAATTGCTATTTTATTTGACTACAAATATAAAAAATATAGTTTAGATGAAATTTATAAAAATAAGGGCTGCGGTGTAACTGTTGTGTTGACCTATAAATTACGAGCAAAATTAGTGTCTTTAGATATGATTTATTCAATAAGCACTAATAATAAACCTTTACCAATTGAGGTAAAGGCTTATTTAATGTTTAATTAAGATTAATTAAGTCTATAGCTTAGTAAATACCAAGTCCTTTATTTCAGGTAAGTATACTGTTTTATCTATACTGCGAGGACAAGTGGCACTATCAATTAGAGAATCATTTGGTTTATATATCTATGAAAGCTGTGTTGAATTTATTTTTTTTAGAAGTATCTTTCTCCAACCAATTCCACAATTAGTGCCTCCATAATATAGCAGTACTAAATTTTGACTTGGACTTGTTCCGAAGCTGTAGATTGTATGAGTATCTTGGTTTATAGGAATTGACATGTTTTTGGTATCCTGTAAAACTTGACCACTTGTTTTTTTACTATAAATTTGATGCAAAGAACATCTTGATAGTAACTTTTAGTTTGTAGATCAATTTTTTTCTTTACTTCTTTTGTTATAAACAGATTAATTATTTTTCCATCAAAATTTGCAGAAAAATTTCCCACGTAACTATCCAATTCATTATTCAAATCCTTCAGATAAGAATTAGAAGTAATATCTTTCAAACTAGTATTTAAGGGCTGTATTTATTGTGCTTTACAAGCAGTTATGTTTATAATTAATTCTAATACAATTATAACTCTCAAAAATATTATTTTCATGATTTAAGAACACGGTGTATCTGTTGTATTGACCTTTAAATTACCGGTAAAATGAGTGTTTTCAGATATGATTTATTCAATGAGCATCAATAATAAACCTTTACCAATTTAGGTAAAGATCTATTTAATGTTTAATTAAGATTAATTAACTCTATTGTTTAGTAAATACTAAGCCCTTTGTTTCTGGTAAGTATACTGTTTTATCAGTGTTTGGAGGACAAGTTGCAGCATCAATTACTAAACTGTTTGGCTTATATTCCCAAGATATTTGATTCGAATTAATCTTTTTTAGTATTATTTTACCCCATCCAATACCACAATTTGTACCATCATAGATAAAGATTATATCTCCCAGTGTAGGTCTGGTTCCAATACTTACAATATTAAAATAAGAATCATTATTTAAAACCATGCTTTGCGTATCTTGAAGTATTGTTCCAGAAGAATTTTTTATTATATATTTTACTACTAATGCATCTGTAAAATAGCTTTTATGAGTACTTTTTTCTAATTTATTATCTACTTTTGTGATGAAAATTATTATTTCGTTTCCTTGATAATTAGCCTTGTATTTTCCTACGTATGGATCTAACTCATGATTTAGGTCTTTTAAATATGAATTGTTTGGGATGTCTTCATAATCTGTATTTAAGGGATATTGTTGTTGTGCTTTACAGGAAATAAAGTTTATAATTAATCCCGCAATTAGAAGTATTTTAAAGTGAATTTTCATAATTTTATTTTTTAATGTTTTAAGAACACGGTGTAGCGGTTGTATTATTACCATCACTGTTTAGTGTTATATTTGTTACTGTGCCATTATCTTCTATCCTCTGTAAAGATACCTTGCCATCAATACCCATATTTTTTAAAGTGTCAAAAAACAATTTTTGAAGTCCAGCACTATTTAAATCACCTCCTAAAGTATCCACATACACTGAATTTCCAGCAAGTTTTGATTCTCTTTTCATATAGTCTTTCATTAAGGTTTTTATATCCCAACTATTATTGTACAAAAACTGTGATAACTCCTGTGCAGTACCACTAAAGTTAATCATATAGTTGTAATATCTAATCCCATTAGGACATGTGCTACAGGGCTCCGAGGCAATCATACCCATAAAACCATCTCCAATATTTCCGTTAGGTTGTGCGATTGAAAAATTTAGAAGTTTAATAATATCCGGAGGAGAAAGCATTTTAATGCCATTTGGGGTATGATTATGATAACCGCCCAGGTATCCGGCTGTATCACCTAAATCTACTTCATGTGCACCCCCAGGAATTGTAGCACTAGTTGTTCCATCTGATTTTATTTTTACTCCAATTTCGCCACCCTTAGGGGCTTGAACCTTTAGTTCTTTGATTTTTGCTTGTACATCGGGTTTGCTCAAAATATTTTTAGCTTTCTCACAAGGATTTGGAGGAGTTATAGGAGTTCCACCACCGCCTCCATGAATAGCCCCTCCGCCACTCATTCCTCCGCCAAGACCACCGCTCCCTCCATTACTTCCATAATCTAAAAATGGATAATAAAAAATGTAAGATGGACCAGGTATTGATTGATATACGGTAATAATAACCTCCTCGATTGCTTCTTCATGCATTTGTTCTCTCCCTTTTGAGAGTTGCATTGCATCATAAGCTTTCTGAAGTTTTGCAAGAATACTTTGTACCTCAGGAGAGTCATTTTTTAATACACTAAAGTTTACCCAATCTCTTTCAAGATTTATGATTCCAAATAATGCAGCATTTACCTTGCCGTCTTTCATAATGGGATAGACAATACCCTTGTTTGCATCTCCGTAAGTGAGACTTCTTAAATCAAAATATACATCTCCTACTTGTTCATTAAACTTTTTTGAATAATCCGGATTCTTATCCATAAAAGTTTTTATGATATTCATGAAAGGTTCATGGTAACTCACATATTCAGAACCGTCCTTTTGCAAGAGCTTTTTAGAGGCAAGGTTTTCTTCAAACCTCGCAAAAGCTCCAATTTTTTCTCTTTCCGTTCTTTTTTCTTCCTGCGCTGTTTCATCTGTTCTACAGGAATTGAAAAAGAACAGGCCCATTACCAATAAAAGTAATGATACAATGAGTTTTCTCTTCATAAACAGTTAATAATTTTAGTTGCTAATTTAAAATTTTTTTTTAATTCACAATATGGGGTTTTCCGTATCGTTTTAAACTGCTTTTTACATATGTAAATCTATTAATTATACTTATTCTTTTATCAGGGCTTAAGTCTTAATATTTATTCTTAATAACTTGCTAATTCTTTTACCAATGTAATATATTATTGAACAAACAATGTAATAGGTTCAGAAAGAATAGCATAGTGTATTAAAGTTTTACTATATTTTGCTAGGCTTCCAACCTTCCTATTTCTTTTTCTACAATGTTTTTGAAAGATTTATCTTTTAGAATTGTTTCATCAAAAGAACTCTCAGAATTGATGCCTTTAAAGTTTTTTTTTATACTTTTGTTGCAGTGGTAAATATAGATGTACGATTTTTCATTTAAATTTTAAGGTGAAAATATGCGAGCTTCAAAATTATCTATTTTGTTTGGATAATTTTTTACTGCACTGTTTTACTGAGTTGTGTAATATATTGATAAGTAGTCAATTATGAATATAATGTAAAACTTTATATCAAAGAATTTAAATACAAAAATAAAAAATGAATTTAGAAGGACGAAAAATTATTGTCAATAAATCATCTAAAGAGTTGGCGGAACTATTAAAAACACCAGACAACTATAAAGAATTTATGCCGGACGGACTTCAAAAGTTTGAAAGCAGAGAAGATGGATTTAAATTTGGACTGCAGGGGATGCCGGAAATTGCTTTAAAAATAGATGAAGTTACAGACCAAAAAGCTGTTTTGAAATCGGCAAGTTCAAGTCTGGATTTTTCATTAACAGCAGCTTTAAACCCTGTCAATGACAGCCAAACGGAAGTACAAATGCTTTTTGAGGGTAAGTTTAATCCATTTATAAAAATGATGGTTGAGAAGCCTCTTCAGAATTTTATCAATACCTTAACGGATAAGATAGAAGCTTACAAGTAATATATAAACCTTCAGAAATGGAGGTTTTTTTATGCAATGATACCGGAGCTGTGATCTTTAAAGCTACCCGTAGCAGAGGATAATACATTCACTTGCTGGTTGAGTCGTAAGATCCCCATAAACGCAAAGATCAATGCTTCTTTATAATCTATAAGCTGTTTTTCAGGAATAACAATTTCTGCTTTTGTTTTTGCCTTTATCTTTTCAATCAGATAAGAATTATGGGTTCCGCCACCGGTAAAAAGAATGTTTTTCAAGGCATTCTCATTGATAACTTGAGAAATTTGTTCGGCAATATGCTCAGTGAAGGTTGCCAGCAGATCAAGGGTTTCAATATTTTTAAAACTGTTAAAGATATTTTCATTGCACCATTCTATACCAAGGGATTTAGGGTATGGCTGTCTATAGAAATGGATTGAGCTTAGCTTGTCCAGTAAAGCTTTGTTAACAGTTCCTTTTTGGGCAAGTTCACCATTTTCATCAAAACGTTTACCTGACTGTTCAGCTAATTTGTTCAGAACAATATTTACCGGAACGATATCAAATGCTATTCTTCTATGATGAGACTGAAATGAGATATTTGAAAATCCTCCCAGGTTAAGACATGCGTCATATGTTGAGAACAATAGTTCGTCACCAATCGGGACCAGGGGAGCTCCATTTCCACCCATCAAAACGTCCTGTGTCCTGAAATCATAAATAACAGGTAATCCCGTTTCAAGCTTTATGGCTCTTCCATCTCCGATTTGTAGGGTGAACTTTTTCTGAGGCTGATGAAAAACGGTGTGCCCGTGAGAGGCGATAAGGTCAATGTTTTTTAATTGATGAGTTTCTATAAACTGATGAACCTGTTTTCCCAGATAGAAGCCGTATTCAGCATTGAGCTCCAGGAGTTCTTCAGCGGATAGATGAATAGAATTCCTCAGTTGCTCTTCCCAGGTCTCAGGGTAGGGAATGGTTTCGGCAATTACAATCTGAAAACTCCACTGCTCCTGCTTTTCAAACCGGACAAAGCAAATATCCAGTCCATCTAAACTGGTACCCGACATTAAACCTATCGCTCGGAAAATCATAGAAATTATTTTTTGGATTCGGACAGTTGTTTAGAGCTGAAATCTCCGGAACTGTTAAAGAAAGTATATTCAGAGAAGTCATCCTTGGCGGTCATTCCGTTGGCGCCTACAAGCGTAGAGCCATCTTCCATCGTTACATATACGGTATCTTTGGTGTAAATACGGTTTTTCCTCTGATCCCAGTAGATGCTTTGCATGGCAAATCTTTGTCCTTCGTTGGTGGTAATTCTCACATTACCTTTTGCCTCATAGAATTTTTTATATTCGAAGATCCGCGCGTATTTGGCAGTAATTTTTCCCGGTACCTTGGGCTTTTTCTTATCAAAAAATTCAATATTGATTCCTTTTCGGGCAACTACATACGGGCTATCTATGAGCTCGTACTTTTCAATAATAGGGGCTAACGCCTTTAGTGTGACGAATCCGGAATCTCTCTGGATGATACGGGCATTATTAATGATCTGTGAAGGGAAATTTTTGCTTTGATTGCCGTTTCGTTTGGTAAGATCCTCTTCACAGGATGTCAATATAAAAAATATAGCACAACTAAAAAGGCATGCTATATTTTTTTTATATGATAAGTTTTTAAACTTCATTTTAGTTGTATAAACTCTTTCTGAACCACTTGTCAGCAAAATTAAATCCTACCCTCAGGTTGATGAAATTCTGGTTGATCAGGTTGTCTTTTAAAGTTCCGCGCTTACCAAGCTCGATACCCAGTTCCAATCCACTCATTCTCGTTATACTACTGGTTTTGAACGGAAGCATTACCCCTGCTGAAATACCAAATTTGTTAATGCTGTTATTACCGATCTTCAAACCTCCTCTTTCATAGAATGCACCATAACGGTATACTACTCTTGAGAAATAGTTTCTGAAGTTATTGTAGTTAGGTAAATACCAACCACCGGCAGATATTCTGTAGGTATCCTGGAAATCAAATGTTTTTCCAAAATAAGAAATGGTTTCTCCTTTTTTATAATCAATCTGGCCCGAAACGAACCATTGGTTTTCACTTCCATATCCAACCCCTAAAGAGGCTTGTACGGGTAAAAGATTTTTAGAGCTTGTGCTTTTCTGTTCTATAATCTGCTCCTCTTTTTTCACGTCGGCAGCATAGAAATAAGTACTGTTTGTATAATCGGTAGTCATATTACTTGTGTTTCCAAAAGTAGTAGTGGCACCAATGGTTAGTTTTTTATCAGTACGGGTATTCAAATGCTGGTAGCTTGTCCCTAAAGTAAAATTAAAGTTTCGAACATTATTTTTGGTCTCGTATCCATTGATCAATTGACTATCAGCAGTAGTGATCTCGTTAAGATCATACAGATTACCGAAATAATAATTCGCTCTTAAACCTAAAGCAAATTCATTGCTTACTTTATAAGACGCAGCTATCTGTGCTGTATTTAATGTTCCTGTTCCTTTAAACCGGTTGGCAAAAACAGTTCCATCAGTGGTAGTGCTGGTATTAACAATATCATAGCTCTTTGAGCTGTAAGGTTGATAAGATAATCCCATTTTCACCTTTGAGGAGATAGGAAATGCTAATGAAATATTGGATAAATACGTAGAATGTTTGGTAGACTTCGTATTGTTATAATTCGTTTTAAAATAGTTGTTTTCGTTCGTCGCTTCAAGCTTAATACTGGTCAGTTCGAAATTCGTATTGTTTGCTGGATTGGCAAAATTGAAATTACTCGTGAAATCACTTATAAAAGCCGTTGAAATGCCACCCATAGAAGCTGTTTCAATCGTATTATCATATTTTACATCCCCGATTCCGTAAGTTGCATATGGTGAATTACTTAAACTCTGCGCATTAAGGAAATAGCCAACAGAAATGAATGATAGTACAAAGATTTTTTTCATTCTTTATTTTTAAAATAATGCGCAAATATCTTAAATATTAATGAATTGTAAAAATTTCATGAGGTTAAAGTTTGTTAAGGGGAATTATCTTTAAATCAAAAGCTGATTTTTTGTTATAAAAATAAATTTAGCCGAAGTGAGCTTCTTTTTTTCTACGGATGGAATTGTCAGGATTCCTGCAACTATACATCTTTCACAATAATAGTTGATTACATTAATGAAAAGAAGAGCTGTGCTGTAAATAGACGTTGCTTAATCTGATTTTTGTAATTGTAAAAGGCAGTTTTCCACAAAGAAAACTGCCTTCCAACTTTTTATGTATTGTCAATTAATAATTGAGCTTATAATACTTCCAGAACCGATCTGCTATGGCTGAAGGCCTGGAAACTGAACTTTCCGTGATATTTTCCTATGCCGGAAGTTCCTACGCCTCCGAAAGGCAGAAAATGAGAGCCTACATGGATGATGGCGCTGTTGATTTCAGCATCACCACTTGTGGTACGGTTTAAAACATCATTGGCAAATTCTTCACTTTCAGAAAAAACATATAAAGCCAGAGGCTTGGGGCGATTGTTGATTTCTTCCAAAGCGACATCAATGTCAGTATAGGTCATGATGGGCAATATAGGACCGAAAATTTCCTGCTGCATCACCTGATCATCCCAGGTCACCTGATCCATTAAGGTTGCTTCGAAATGACGGGTTTCAGAATCATATGCTCCTCCGTAAATTACTTTTTCTGGTGCAGCGTCCAGATAACCTGAAAGATGTTTGATCTGATTGGTATTAACGATTTTTCCTATTTTTCCTAAAGATCCTTCAGGATAAGTCGTTTTAAGGTAAGCTATAAATTTATTTATAAAGCTGTCTTTTACAGATTCATGGATGTAAATATAATCAGGGGCTACACAGGTCTGCCCACAATTGATCCATTTTCCATAGGAAATTCTGGACACAGCTTTATCGAGGTCAGCATCTTTGTGTACTATCGTTGGTGATTTGCCTCCCAACTCCAGAGTAAGCGGAATCAGCTGTTCTGCGGCGGCTTTCATGACAATCTTACCTACATTGGGGCTTCCCGTAAAGAATATATAATCGAAAGGAAGACTTAATAGCAATGTATTTTCCTCTATAGCTCCCTGGAATACTTTAACATAGGATTCATCAAAAGCTTCATCTATAATTTTCTCGATTACCTTTGCCACATGAGGAGTGTTTTCAGAAGGTTTGATAATTGCTGTATTTCCGGCAATCAATGCACCGATCAAAGGGCTGAAAGTGAGCTGGACAGGATAATTGAAAGGTCCTATAATATAATTTACACCATAAGGCTGATATGTTATTTTGCTCACAATTTTTGCTCCTGAAGGATGAGGTTTGGATTCTACCGGAGTGGGTTTTGCCCATTCATCAATGTTTTCCAGTAAATAATCCAGTTCACTGGATACGATCTGAATTTCTACATATTCTGCCTCTTTTCTGCTTTTTCCCAGGTCAATGTCCAAAGCTTCACATAATGCATCCGTGTGGTTAAGAAATACTTCACGAAATTTTCTTAGCTGCTCCTTTCTGAATTCAATATTTTTGGTCTTATTGGTTTTAAAAAATGCCTTTTGCTTTTCAAAAACCTCCTTAATTTTTTGTTCTGATTCTGGTGTCATAGTACTATTTTATAATGATCTATTAATCTTGGTGAAAGTTTTATCTAAATTATTCATTTTAAACTGATATCAGATAAAGGCTCCACGATTAATTTAAGACTCAGCCGTTGTTACACTTAAATTAACTTCAATATTTCCTCTGGTTGCATTAGAATAAGGACAAACCTGATGTGCTTTTTCAATTAAAGAGCGGGCCTCTTCCATAGATACTCCTGGAATATTAGCATGTAAATCAACTGCGAGACCAAAGCCTCCATTTTCAATCTGTCCAAGACTTACTTTTGCTGTAACGGTAGTTTCTCCTGTTTTTATCCTATTCTGTTTGATGACCAGGTTGAGGGCACTGTCAAAGCATGCCGAATATCCTGCAGCAAATAACATCTCCGGATTGGCGTAGTCATCATTTGTACCACCAAGACCCTTTGGCATTCTTACTTCAAGATCCAATACTTCGTTTTCGCTTTTTACATGTCCGTTTCTTCCTCCTGTGGCTGTAGCGCCAATACTATACAATACTTTCATAATGTGAGTTTATTTTTGATACAGCAAATGTATTGCTAAAAATTAAATTGCATACAATTTAATTAATGAATTACATAAATAAGATTATTGACAAAGACTATAATTACGAACTCCTAAGCGGATTTTCCAGTTTTTGAAAATTATTTTAATCAATAGATCATCTTAAATTTCCTTGAATTGAGAGAAGATTTTTTATCTTTGAGGCATGAATTGGGAGAACATTGCCGGACAAGACAATCTGAAAAAACTTCTTAAAGATAGCATTGCAGAAAACAGAGTAAGCCACGCCCAGCTTTTCATTGGAAAGGAAGGATATGGTACATTTCCTCTGGCTTTAGCTTATGCAAAAGAAATCCTGCAGGGCGAAAATGAGCATGCCGCTTCAAAAGTGGAACACCTAAATCATTTGGACCTGCACTTTAGTTTTCCGGTATATACGGATAACAAGAACTCTTTAAGCAAAAATAAGTTTGAGGATTTTCGCGAAATGATCCTGGCTTCTCCCTACGCAAGTTATGATGACTGGACTGCTTTTCTGGATTCTGAAAACAAACAGCTTTTTATTTCAGCTGATGAAATAGATGATCAGAACCAGAAATTTTCTCTTAAGAGCTTTGAAGGCGGAACTAAAATTCTAGTTGTATGGAGAGCAGATAAAATGAATGTAGCGGCATCCAATAAATTTTTGAAATTCCTGGAAGAGCCACCTGCTAAAACCATTATCCTGCTTACCGCAGAAAATTCAAACGATATTTTACCCACCATACTTTCCAGAACACAGATTGTAGAAGTTCCCAGACTTAATGACATGGATATTGCAACCTATCTTCGGAACAACTTTTCAGTATCTGATGAGCAGTCCAGGGAAATTGTTCATGAAGCTCAGGGAAATCTGAATGACGCTGTAAAACTTTTAAAATCGGGGAATAAAAATGAAGAGTTCGAACGACTTTTCATCCAATGGGTTCGGGATGCATTCCAGGTGAAAAAGAGGCCGGAATTTCTTAAAAATATCATCCTTTGGGCAAGAGAGATAGCCGGGTGGAATCGTGAGAAGCAGAAAAACTTTCTGAATTATTGTTCTGAAATATTCAGATTAGCTTTACTGCAAAACTATCAATCTGAGGATTTGGTGTATAAAAAGATCAATGCCAATGGTTTTAACTGGGCTGGATTTTCTAAATTTATCAGTGGTGCCAATATTGAAAATATTCTTGAAGAAGTAAGTACTGCCGATCTGAATTTAACAAGAAACGGGAATCCTAAAATCATATGGACAGACCTCGGAATAAAGCTATCCAGATATATTCATAAAACAACATAAAATTTTAAAATAAGATATGAGTCCGGTATAATCCGGACTTTTTTGTTTTGAAAAAAGGAATGGTAAAGTGTTTCTTAGATACTTTTATTAGAATAAAAGCAAACAAATAATTATGATAAAAGAAGGAAGGCAGATTCAATTTTAAATAATTCCAATTATTTACATCATTTTTTGAAGATTCTTTCTTCGGCCAATGCTGTATTTCTGACAATTTTTACCTGAAAAAATTAAATCAAATATTTAAATAGTTAATTAATTATGAATTTATTTATAATTAGTATTTTTATTTAATCAAAATGTATTAGTTTACAGTAAGTTATATTAAGTAAAATTAAAAACATATTAAAAAATCAATCAATCGTTTGATTCTTTACAAAACTTGTGTAAATTTGCAGCCTGAAAAATTAGCAGTGACATGATTTCAAAAGAAGAAAATATATTATTTGCTGCAGAAAAGCTTTTTGCTGAAAAAGGTTTTGACGGGACTTCTACAAGGGAAATCTCAAAGGCAGCGAATGTAAATATTTCTATGATCTCTTATTATTTTGGCTCAAAAGAAAAACTTTACGAGAAATTGGTAGAATACAGAATGAATGAAAGCCAGTTTTTTTCAAAAGATATTCTGGAGAGAACAGATATTAATGAATGGGAGAAAATAGAAAAGATAGTGGACGTGTTTTCAGGAAAGGTAAGAAATAACAGATGCTTTTACCGGATTATGCAGCGTGAGCAGCTCCATGCGGAGAACCCACAAATTGTAGAATTCCTGAAGCAAACAAAAATGGGCTTTCTTTCCATGTACTCACAGATTTTAAAGAGTGGTTTGGAAAAAGGCATTTTTACCAAGAACCCCCTTATTTATTTGTTACATACTACAGTTAGCGGGACGTTATTTTACGCTTCCAATGCTAAAGAAATGTATAAAGAATTCCTGAATAATACGGAGGACGAAGAAGCTTTCGATGAAAAATACTACACAGAACTTAATAAACATATAAAATATTTACTAAAAGACCTTTTGGGTTATGAAGAAAATAAATAATTCCGTTATTGCACTTTCACTATTTATAGGAATTGCTAACATAAATGCTCAGGAGAAAAAACAACTCAGCCTTGATGAAGCTGTGAGGTTAGGTATCCAAAACAGCAAGAATCTAAAGATCGATGCCGCTAAAATAGAAGAAGCGACAGCCGACCTTTTAGAAGCAAAAAATAAACAGCTGCCGGATTTTAAGCTTTCGGGGCAGTACATGCGTTTAACGAATGCTAAAGTAGATGTAAAATTTCTGAACGAATCCGGATCAGGTGGTGGAGTAGCCTCACCGAAGTCTGTATTTTTAGGTCAGGCTAATTTATCTATGCCTATTTATGCTGGAGGAAGAATAAAATATGGAATTGAGTCTGCAAAATATCTGGTGGAGGCATCCAAACTAAGCACGGAAAATGATAAAACTGCCATCGCTTACAATGTTGCCCAGGCTTATAATAATTTGTTTAAGGCCAACCAATCGATCAAGGTTTTAGAAGAAAACCTTACAGCTTCCAATCAAAGAGATGAGACTTTTCTTAAAATGGAAAATAATGGATTGATCGCAAGAAATGACCGTTTAAAAGCAAATCTTCAAACCTCAGATATTGAATTGCAGCTATTGGAAGCCAAAAATAACTACAATATTGCAAACATCAATATGGACCTGTTACTAGGAATTCCTGAAACAACAATTATTGAAGTGGATCCCAATTATATAGATGAAGCTGAGGATGCTAAGCCTGTGGATTACTATCTGAATGAGGCTCAGCAAAATCGTAAAGACCTACAAGCCTTAAGCCAGCAAAGAAGAGCTGCAGAGTTGGGAAGTAGAGCTGCAAAAGCTGAAAACTTACCTACCATTGCATTAACAGGAGGGTATATTGCAGCAGATGCACCCAACTTTTTAACGGTTTACAATGCCGTAAACGTAGGCATAGGGATACAGTATAATCTGGCTAATATCTGGAAGAAGAATTCATCTTTGAGACAATCCAAGGCGAGAGAAAAACAACTGGAAGCAAGCAATGAACTTTTAAATGACAATATAAAGCTTGATGTAAACAGAGAATATCAAAATACAAACTATTCTAAGCAAAGGATTGCTGTATTTGAAAAATCTGCTATTCAGGCTAATGAAAACTATAGAATTACTAAAAATAAGTTCGATAATGGTTTAGCCACCATGACCGAACTCCTGGATGCAGATGCTGCTCAGATCTCAGCCAATGTAGGAGTGATCAATGCAAAAGCAGATGCCGCATTAGCTTACAGAAAACTATTACAAACTACAGGAACTTTAACAATTAAATAAAAGAATAATACCACAATGGAAAATAATAAAACAGAACAAGCAGAGAACTTAGAACCAAAAAAGAAGAAAAGTTTAGTTTTCCCTATCATTTTAGCGGTTGTGTTAATCGGAGGTGGAATTTATGGATATAGAACTTATTCTTACGGACAGGTGCATGAAGAAACGGATGACGCCCAGATTGCATCCAATATGAGTCCTGTAATTTCTAAAGTATCAGGATATGTAAAAGAGATAAAAGTAAAAGATAATCAGTTTGTAAAAAAAGGAGATACTCTGGTTATTTTAGATAGCAGAGACCAGAAAATGGCATTAGAGCAAGCCGAAGCAGCATTGGCAACAGCAAAAAGTAATATTTCAACTGCTCAGGCTACTACAACAGCTACTTCTAAAAACATTGGAAGCTCTGAAGCTGCGGTAGCAACAGCAAATGCCCAGATCGAAGCTGCAAAAGTAAATGTCTGGAAAACTTCTTCTGACCTGAAAAGATATGCTAATCTTGTAAAGGATCATTCCATTACAGAACAACAATATGAGCAGGCGCTTGCTGCAAAACAATCCGCAGATAAGCAGTTGCAGGTTTTAGTGGAGCAGAGAAATCAGATCGCTCAGCAGACAGGTATTGCTTCTTCTCAGACTGCAGCTAGTTCTCAACAGATAAGTGTAGCCAATTCAGTGGCACAACAAAGACAGGTAGATGTGGAAAATGCAAGATTAAACTTGTCTTACACAATTATTCTGGCTTCTGAAGACGGATATGTAGGAAAAGTTCCGATTCAGGTTGGACAATATCTTCAAGCAGGTGCGCAGTTATTCAGTGTAGTGAAAAATGACCAAAAATGGGTGGTTGCGAACTTTAAAGAAACTCAGGTTGACAAAATGGTTGAGGGACAAAAAGTGAAAATAGAAATTGATGCTTTCCCTGATCAGGAATTTGAAGGGGTTGTAAGCTCTTTCTCACCTGCAACCGGTGCTACATTCTCTATCCTGCCTCCGGATAATGCAAGTGGTAACTTCGTAAAAGTGGTACAAAGACTTCCTGTAAAAATTGATTTTGTAAAACTGGATCCGAATATCGCTAAAAAACTGAGAACAGGAATGAATGTGAAAGCTGAAGTTTCGCTAAAATAAATATGTAAAATGTATTGATGTAGAATGTTTTTATGATTTAGATAGATTACGCAAACATAATAACGGGTTTGTTTTCAATTGAGAAATCTTTAATCTTTAAATTTCTCAATCCTTAAATCAATCATTTCACATTCATACAATTGTACATCACACAAAATTAACTATGCAAGATTCATTAGTAGAATATGGAGCCCGGAGAGTGATCATTACGATCACAGCTATTCTTTGTGCTCTGCTTGAAATTGTGGATTCCACGATTGTAAACGTTGCCCTCAATGAAATGAAAGGTAACCTGGGATCTACACTTTCTGAAGTGGGTTGGGTAATTACGGCTTATGCTATAGGTAACGTAATTATCGTACCAATGACGAGCTGGCTGTCACAGCAGTTCGGACGTCGGAATTATTTTGCAGCCTCTATTATCATCTTTACCATATTTTCATTTTTATGTGGAAATGCAACCAATATCTGGGAACTGGTATTCTTCAGATTATGCCAGGGTATTGGTGGAGGCGCATTATTGGTAACCTCACAGACCATTATCACGGAATCATATCCTGTTGAAAAAAGAAGTATGGCTCAGGCGATTTATGGTTTAGGGGTAATCATTGGTCCAACTTTGGGACCACCGTTAGGAGGATATATTGTAGATAACTTTAGCTGGCCTTATATTTTCTATATCAATATTCCAATTGGTATTGCAGCAACTCTGATGACTTTACAATTTGTAAAAAGTCCCAAATATGCCGAGAAGAGAAAAGCTTCTGATGTCGACTGGCTTGGAATTGCCCTGTTAGCCGTTACTGTGGGTTCTTTACAGTTTATCCTGGAAAGAGGTCATGAAGAAGACTGGTTTGCAAGTGGAATGATCGTTACCTTTACCGTAACCGCTGTATTAGGATTTATATTGTTTCTCTGGAGGGAGCTTACCTTTAAATTTCCTATTGTTGAATTAAGGGTTCTGAAGAACAGTAATTTAAGGATCGGAACGGCGATGTCTTTTGTATTAGGATTTGGGCTGTATGGGTCTACATTTATTGTCCCTTTATACACTCAAAGTATCTTAGGCTGGACTGCCCTGCAATCGGGTGCATTGATGATCCCTGCAGCATTAACTACTGCCTTCATGATGCCTATCATCGGGAGATTGCTTTCTAAAGGAGCAAAGCAGCAGATTCTGGTTTCCTTAGGATTGTTCATTTTCTTTGTTTACAGTTTCTGGGGATATAAGATCCTTACACCAGACACCAGTAAAGAAGCCTTTTTCTGGATGTTGATTGTAAGAGGAGCCGGATTAGGACTCTTGTTCATACCGATTACTTCCTTGTCGCTAAGTACATTGAAAGGTCAGGAAATTGGACAGGGTGCAGCTTTTACGGGGATGATGAGACAGTTGGGTGGTTCTTTTGGTATTGCTGCCATTACAACCTTTATTGCCAATGCAAGTCAGAAGTACAGAGTGAATCTTATTACCCATCTCGATAGTGATAGTTTTGAGGTTCAGCAGCGTTTAGCAACACTGAAAGCAAGTTTTATCTCCAAAGGAATGACTCCTGATGCTGCATTGAACGCGGCCTATAAAATGCTTGATCTTTCAGTAACAAAACAGGCAACGGTACTGTCTTATATGGATGTTTTCCTTTATTTAGGGGTAGCCTTCCTGATTTGTATACCATTTATCCTCTTCGTGAAAGAGCGAAAAAGTAAAGAAAAAATAGATTTGAGTGAAGCCATGCACTAAATTTAAATTAAAAATACCTCCGGAATCCGGAGGTATTTTTTTATGCTGAAAAGTTTAAAGATCAGCAAACCATTCAGCTCCGCTGATGTCAATCAGCTTTACGCGATGGATCATATTTCTTTTGTCTGAGATATCTTCAATATTGAATTTGAGATCTGCCTTGGCTCCAAGCGGAATGATCAGACTGTGTTTCCCTGGCTTTACCCTGGCTACATAATGATTCTGAATATTTTCCGATTGCAGTTCCGAAAGTTCTTTCTGGGTCAATGCTTTTAAAATTATCCCATCTTTATCTAAAATATGAATACCGATCAGAAATGAACCGTAGACGTCAGCACCCTCGGTTCTGTATACCTCAAAATGAATGGTATTGCGGTTAAGGGAAAGATTTGAAATCTCAACTTTGGGTTGAACTGATTTATTATGCAAAGTTCCCCAGACTCCTCCATGAAAATATTGATTGGTAAAGAGGGTAAGTCCCATAATAAAAACAGAACCTGTAAGCACAAAATATCTGGGATTCCGGATAGGGAGATGACCTGAGGCGAGCCATGGGAACCATTTTTTAGAAGTGAAACTGATCTTCTTCTTTAAAAAGTAGTCATCCAGGGAAAAAGGACCACTGCCTGTAAGAAATAATGTGAACCCACCCGCAATTCCCAGAACACCGATTTGCCATTCGTCCAGACATGTTGTTCCCAGCCAGCCTGATCCCAGAAGAATTCCTAAAGCCAGTCCAAAAATTCCAATGCTCATGAGACGGGTAAACAATCCAAAAATGACCGCTAGTCCTACAATCGCTTCTATGATGGTAAAAACTACCATAGAGGTGTGCAATGCATCGGGATGAGTAACAAGGTATTCTATAGCTGGTTTGATCCCCAAAGCATTGGGCAGGAAATGATTGAATTTTTCGCCGATATATCCTTTTACTTCGGGATCCAGTTTATTTTCCAGGACCAGACGCCGCCAAAAAGCTGAAAAGTAAGTCCATCCGATGACCATACGGATAGATAATGTATATAAACCAGCATGATCCGTAAGCTGGTAAGTTGTATTTTTCATTGAATGTATATTTTACTGAATAATTAAAATTAAAAATGACCGGAGGTAATCTCCTGTGCTATATCCAATTTTAATTGTTGAAATAAAATATACCTTGGTGGGCTATTTCCTGAAGTTGTTCCGGAATAGGTATTGCAAATTTGTTTACCTTCTTTTAAAGGATGTAAGCAAGTATGCAAATAAAAGAAAAAGCCTTTTACCGATTTGGATTGTATTGATGAAATAAGTGTTTTCTGTGATGAGTTCGTAATCAAACTATCACAGCTGAAAGCGGGATTGGAAGTAACTCTTACCTTATTTAAAGGGCTGATATATTGGATATCGAAAATACCTAACAGGTCCCTTTTTACAGAACAGGGAGATAATGAAAACATCAAAACAAGCATGATAATGATTGTTTTGTAGGTTCTCGTATGTATTTTGTAGTCCTGCATGATCTGCAAAACTAAGTTTTTATAATGGAATGAAAGAATTTAATGCAGATGCTCAACCATAAATTTTAAAAACTCATCCTGCTGGTCTACAAATAAATAGTGAGAGCAGTTGTCAATAAGATCGAAGTTCTCTTTTCCTACTATTGTTTGAAGATCATTGATCTGCTTTTCAGAAAATATAGCATCATTCTTTCCATAGACCGCAAAGATAGGGACATCCTTCTTTTTTATATTTTTTAAAACACTGATATTATTAAGATTATTCCGGCTTTCATTTTTATAGAATTTCAGAGGTGAATCAGGGTTTCTGTAATTCTGTTTATAAAAATCACCTGCTTCGTATTCATTTCTGAGCTGCCGGCTTTTGGGTGTTGGATTGGGCATGGAAAAGAAATTCATATCACCCGCAATATTATAGCAGCTTTTTCTGTACTCTGCGGAGTTTTTCGGTAAACCTTCAATGTCTGTAATCTGCTTTAATTTTGATGGATCATTCTTAAATTTTTCCCTGGCTTCTTTCAGAATATGATCATAGGTTTCCTGTTGCGAAAACAAAGCACCTGCAAGCGTTAATGAGCTTACTTTTTGAGGATATTGATTCGTAAATAAAGTCGCTATGATCCCTCCAAAACTATGTCCCAGAATATTTGCTTTATTCAGACCATACAGTTTGTAAATATTGAGCAAATCATCAAAACTTTCTTTAAAAGTCATTGTTGCCTGGTCATCTTTCGATCGTCCTTCACCACGTCTGTCGTAAACAATTACATAAAACCCTTTATTAGACAATGCCTCAGCTGTAGTTCCTTCAAATAATGTAGCATTTCCGCTGGGTCCGCCATGAATAAAAATAACAGGCGGATTTTCCTTGTTTCCGTAATCCCTGGAATAAATTGCCTGTGCATTCAATGAGCATACAAATAAGAGGAAAAGAACTGAAATAACCTGTTTCATAGCAGTCGGATATAAATATAAGAAGATGGGTAAAGATAAAATAATTAATAATAAAGAAGTATTACATTTTCCTGTCATTTAATTTATGATAAAAAATTCTGTAATTCGTCAAAATAGCTACAACGATACTCAATATGGCTACTTTTAATTTTTAATTTCTAAAGACCTTTGTATCATAAAATCAGAACAATGCAAAAAACAATTTTTATCACAGGAGCTTCATCTGGATTAGGGAAAGCAACAGCTCAGCTATTTCAAAGCCAGGGATGGAATGTCATTGCGACCATGAGAAACCCCGAAAATGAAACTGAACTCACAGCATTAGAAAATGTTTCCGTTATCGGACTGGACGTTACCAATAAAGAACAGCTGGAATCAACGATTGCAAAGGTTCTTTCCGAAACGGAGATTCATGTGGTTGTGAATAATGCCGGATATGGTTTGGTAGGCCCTTTAGAAGCCTTTACAGATGAACAGATTAAAAAACAGATTGAAACCAATCTCATGGGAGTAATCCGGATTACGAAGACTTTTACTCCGTACTTCAGAGAAAGAAAAGAAGGGGTTTTGATTAATATCACATCCAGTTTCGGTTTAATGGGTTTTCCTACATGCTCTATTTATAGTGCGACAAAATTTGCAGTAGACGGTTTCTCGGAAAGTATGGGTTACGAGCTGGCTCAATTTGGGGTTCAGGTTAAAGTAGTGGCTCCGGGAGGAATACAAACGGATTTTGCTGGCCGTTCCTTAGATGGAGCCCAGCATAGCGCTTATCGCCAATTGACAGAAAAAGTACAGGAAGGCTACAGTCCGGATCAGGTATCCAATTACTCAAAACCAGAAGATATTGCCCACGTTATTTATGAAGCGGCAACTGATGGTAAAGATCAGCTGAGGTATGTTGCCGGCAAAGATGCTAATGCCCTTTACAATGACCGGAATTCCATCGGGGTGGAAAATCATGTTCACAAAATAAAATCCGGCTTTTTGTTTGGGGAAGAGAAGAAATTAGAGGTTAGAACTTAGATGTTAAATGTTAGATGTTAGATGTTAGATGTTAGATGTTAGATGTTAGATGTTAGATGTTGCGGGCTTTACTAATGAATTGCAATTAAATAAGTTAGAGTAAATAGCTGTAATGTTAAATATGCAAAATCTTTATTTTCACAACCTATAATTTACTACCTTCAACTATCAACTATCAACTATCAACTATCAACTATCAACTATCAATCATCAATCATCAATTCATCAAATTTCACATTCCTACTGACTAACAGTTGTCACAAACCCACCTTATCTTTGTACTATGAAAACGAATCAGTCACCCGTTCATTTCCGATCTCTGTCAGCTTTACATGAAGCGATGGGACTTTCTGCACCCAAACATCCTCTTATCACAATTATCAATTATGATGAAACGTGCTTCGATCCGAAAACCTTTGAACAGGGGACAAAATCGGATTTTTATAAAATCTCATTTAAAACCAATTTCAACGGTAAAATCCGTTATGGCCAGGGATATTATGACTTTGAGGAAGGAGGTCTTTCTTTTGTATCTCCAGGGCAGGTTCTTATTATGGAACAGGAGGAAAGGAGTTATAGTGGCATGTCCCTGCATATTCATCCGGATTTTATAAGACCATATTCTTTAATGAAAAAAATTAAAAATTACGGTTTCTTTTCTTACGCAACTTCGGAAGCATTGTATCTTTCCGAAAATGAAAAGAAAGCAATTCTCGATGTTTTTGAAAGCATTAAGAATGAATTAAATGAAAGGATAGATCAGTTTAGCCAGGATGTTATTATTTCGCAGATTGAGTTGCTGCTTACCTACAGCAATCGCTTTTATAATCGCCAGTTCATTACACGGAAGGCGGTAAATAATGACCTTCTTTCAAGGATGGAGGCTTTACTTGATGATTATTTTGATCGGGAAAAAGGAATAAAAGGACTGCCAACAGTAGAATATATTGCGTCACAGCTAAATCTTACACCAAGATACCTGAGTGATATGCTCAGACACCATACAGGGCAGAACGCACAGCAACATATTCACGAAAAGCTTATTGAAAAGGCTAAAGAATATTTGTCCGAAGCTCAATTGTCAGTTTCCGAAACAGCTTATCAATTGGGGTTCGAGCATCCGCAGTCATTCAGTAAACTGTTCAAAAATAAGACAAGACAGACACCTAATCAATACAGACAATCCCTTCAAAAATCAGAATAATGGATCAGAATAATTTAGATAAGATCATAGAAAGGGCTCTTGACATCAGAGAGAAATACCACCGTCTTGAAAAGCAGCAGAACGGTAGTGAATGGACCCTGGAACAGGATGCACTTGCCTACCTTACCGATGCCGGCATTGTCGGACGGGATATTATGTCACATGAGAAAACATGGATTAAAAAAGATGCCTCTGCAGAATTGGAACATAAACTAGCAGAAAATATCTGGTGGTTGATTATCTTAGCAGATCGGACAGGTATTGATATCAAAAATGCTTTAGAGAAATTTTTAACCAAAACAGAAAATATATTTTAATGAGTTATTGTTCAGCCATAGAAAAGATGCAGCCTGAAAGCAGAAAGGCATTACACCAAAAATACCATGATTATCATTATGGATTCCCTATTCATGATGATAATGAATTATTTGGGCGCTTGGTAATGGAAATCAATCAGGCAGGATTAAGCTGGGAAACCATTCTGAAAAAAGAAGAAAGCTTCAGAAATGCCTATGATCAGTTTAATATTCAGAAAGTAGCCGCATATACTGAAGAAGATCGTGAAAGGCTATTAAATGATAGTGGCATCATCAGAAATAAACTTAAGGTGAATGCTGCCATTGAAAATGCCAAAACAATCATTGAGCTGCAAAAAGAATTCGGATCATTTGAAAAATGGCTGGAACATCATCATCCCAAAACTTTACAGGAATGGATGAAGCTTTTTAAAAAAACATTTAAATTCACAGGTGGAGAAATCGTCAATGAATTCCTGATGAGTATTGGTTATCTGGGTGGTGCCCATACAGAAAACTGCTCTGTATACAAAACCATCCTGAAACATAATCCCATGTGGCAAAAAGGTTAAATCAGGAAGCCTGTAAAAACAATATTTTATTTTCTGATAGTAACAGAAAACCCTACGAATACCCCTCTTTAGTATAGACGGAAACTTCGTGTCAATTTAGTCTATCCGAATTTACGATTTCCTTATGCTCCGTTCCCCATTGCTCAAGTTCTTTAATGATAGGCTTTAGCTTATAACCTATTGCTGTAAGTTCATACTCAACACGAGGTGGGACTTCCGCAAAAACGGTTCTTGTAATGATCTTATTTTCTTCCAGCTTCCTGAGTTGTAAGGTAAGCATACGTTCTGTAATATTGGGTAAAAGTTTCCTTAATTCCCCAAATCTCATTTTCCCGTTAATCAGCCAGCTGCATATAGCCAGTGACCATTGTCCACCGATAATGTTGGAAGCATAAACCTCAGAACATTCATCGGATAAGAGTTTTTTATTCTCAAAATTTGTTGATGTTTCCTTTATTTTGCTCATTACTTACTTTTTTTATAGTACCATACATTAGGTTGCTAATGTACGAAATGTAAGTGGATAGGATTATTTTTGTAACTATAAATTGCATTAAAATGAAAACATTGGTAATTGTTACCCATCCTGTAATGAAAGATTCGCTGATCAATAAAAGATGGGTGGAAGAGCTCTCTCAGTATCCTGAAAAATATACCGTTCATGATCTGTATAAGGAATATCCTGATGGTATAATTGATGTTAAGAGAGAACATGAATTGATTGAAAGTTATGATAAAATAGTTTTTCAGTTTCCCTTTTATTGGTTCAGCAGTCCGCCGCTTTTAAAAAAATGGTTTGATGAAGTTCTAACCTATGGATGGGCATACGGAAGCAAAAGCGGATTCAAAGTAGGAGGGAAGAAAATTGCTTTGGCTATTACAGCCGGCGTGGAAGAAGAAGATTATTCTGCTTCCGGTAAATATAAATATACAATGAAAGAATTGACCAGACCTTTTGAACTCACTTTTGAATACATTCAGGCTGATTATAAAGATCTTTTTACCTATTACAACTTGGAAATTAATACTTCACAGGAATGGATAGAGAAAAGTGTCCCGGAATATCTAAAGTTTCTTGATAAATTATAATAAAAAAGCTGGATCATTTAAATGATAGATGATCCGGCTTTTTCCAGCTATGTTTAAAATTTATTATTTTGTAGAACCCTATCTACTCTTTGCTGAGCTTCTTTCATCGTAATTCCATTGTAAAAATCATAGACAAACGGATGTTCGAAATTTTGATGTGGGTAAATGAGCGGGCGGCCTATTTTATTATTGACGACGACTGTCATTGGAATGCTTTCTGAGAAATCATAATCGGGAAGATCATTGGATAACCACCCGAAATATTCGGCTCCAAAATCTTCATTATTGTAATTGTCAACATATTCACTAAAGCTTTTTTCACTTAAACTTACCCAGACTCCATATTCAAGAGTCTGACAACTCTCAATAATTTCCTGTACCAATACGGTACGAATAAATCTGTCCGTCTGTTTGGGATATTCAATAATACATAAGTCTGAACTTATTTCGGCATTTTGCAATTCTACATCTGTTAACTGCATATAGCTTGACGGTGATTTATAAGCAAGGGCTGGCCAGTCTTCCATTTCTTTACCACAGCATTCACAGATATATTTCATAAGTATTTTATTTTATTGATATTAGAAATTCTTTAACCCACCGTCTTCGTATCTTCTTCCTTCAGTATTTTTTTCTCCTTCATCGATATCATCATTCTTTCCTTTTTGTATTTTTTCCAGTCGAATCCATTGAGGAAATCCAGTGCGGCTGAAAAACCCGCATTGAAAAGTTGTTCCTTTTCTTCCCTTTTCATAAAGAAATTAAGCCAGCTGCTGGTTCCACAATCTACGATTTGTATGCTATACAAACGATAAAAAGTATGTTTGGTGAGGAATGATTTATCATTAAAGCCTTTCAGAGTTTCAATGATATTTCCTGCATATGAAAAAGGGGTTTTTAAGATCTGCTCGCTGGTTTTCCCCTTATCGGCATCCCCTTCGGACTTACTCGTAAGCTGTACACCAAACAGAGGCATTCTCGGATAGAATACATCATTGGCATGAAAAAGATCAATAGGGAAATTGGAAATGCTTCCCCCATCTATGAAAACACCCACAGGATAAATATCTTGCGGTTTTGTATTCATCCAGAACCTCCATGCGTATTTTACAGAATCATCATCTTTATTAATCCTCTTTTGAAAAGGTTCAAAAAAGAACGGAACAGACATGGAAGCACGCACAAATTCAGCCGGACTGCTGTGTTTGAGTTCTTCTTCTGACCAGTATAAATTGGCCATCGTAGGCAGTTCCACCTTTATTTTAGCGTTAATATCTGTTGTAACGACAACGTATTCTGATCTTAACTGATAGAAGGGGTTATTTTTATAATGATCATTGCTGACGGCACTGTCATAAAATATTTTATACTGCGTTTCGTCTATATGTTCCAGATTAGCATTTTTTATTTCTTCTATACTTCTTAGTGCTATGGTGTAGTATTCCTGATTATTGCCGTAACGGTAGTTAAGATTGAGTGCACCCTCCCTGGCAGAAAATTTCTGATTAAGGTCAGCGACCGTTTTCACACCGAAACCATCCAGAGCATCTTTCATGGTATTTAAAAATGTGTTTCCGGGATTAAGACCGCTGTTTTGTTTACGGAAATCATTATAAAACTTTTTCAGGCAGAAAAATATCAGAATCAAAGGAATAATGGGAATAAGGAAAATAAGCTTTGCCCTCCATACCGTTTCAGAGGATACCGCAAATGGGGTAATCACAAGGATGAGTAAAATAATAATTGCAATAATCGTATTTATCTTCAGGAAGTTTTTGTTATTAAGCATTGCATGGATAGTAGTCCTTACATAAGGTTTACCATCCATAAAATCTGCAAAATTCCAGTTGAATAAAATTTCTTTGATTACTTCACTTTTAGCTTCTTCTTTTGTTTTATAAGCCGCAATTAATATTGTATTGATAGCCCCGGCACTTGTACCTGCCACTTTCAGAAAACGGACACCGAATATTTCAAGACCATAGAGATAACCTACCAGTGCACTTCCCCAAACACCACCGCCTTCCTGTACAAATTCGACATACTGATGGCCTTCAGCGTCCAGTAGATCCGAGAACTCTTTGGTGGAAATATTTTCATGCAGAGCCATAAGTTTATCTTTAGACTCTTTTGAAAGAACATTATCACCGAGAATTTTATTAAGAAGATCCGGTTTCATGGTGGTTTGGTGTTTTTAGATTTAAAATAAAAAACTGCAGCTTTTGTATAGTCGCTTTAAAGCTCAGTGGTTTTATTGAAGATAAAAATACCAAAAGATATCCAGATTTCACCCCATTTTCAGAGTTAAATATTCAATAAGCATCTGTGCAAAACTGAGTGACCTGTGCGATTAAAAAAAACTTAGCTCTTAAGAAAAATTGCAAATTTTATAATTATGTTTGGTAAGCAAATCTAATCCTTCCCTTAAAAAACTCCATATCTTGAAGACCGATCCATCACCACTGTTTTCTCCTCGCATAAATAAAAGTAACAATGACAATTAAAGCCATTAATCCCAAAGTGAAATAATAACCATGCTTATGATGCAGTTCCGGCATATTATCAAAGTTCATTCCGTAGACTCCCGCTATAAAAGTAATCGGTAAGAAGTAAACAGAATAAATTGCCAATACCTTCATCACCTGGTTGGCTTTTTGATCCGATAATGCCAGGAACATAGAAATAAGGTTGGTGATCTGGATATTCAGGTGATCAAAATCGGCAACAACGTCTTTGTGCTTATCTTTCAGGTCTACAAATTCGGAATCCTGAAGATTCAGAAGTTTAAACTTATCAACGGCATCTGTAGAAATAATAAGGACCCTCGAGTTTAAACCTGATTTTCTTTTCAGTTTATAAAGCCTTCGGATCTGGGTCGTATGATTGGTATTCTTTAAGAAAATTTCATTTTCTATATTATCCATGGTTTCCAGTAAGCTGATTGACTCATCATCAAAGCTTTTCATGATCAATAGGGCGATCATCAGGGCGATATTTTCCGGTGACGAATCTGTGGTGCTGGAAGAAAGTTGTTTTTTTGTTTCGGTGATGCTTCTGGTTTTCATCCTGTGAACTGTAATGATCGTATTTTCCAGAAGAAAAATTCCAATCTTGGTGCTGATATCACTTATCGTATTCAGATTTTTCCTTTCCAGTTCTGTACTTTCCCGCAGCAGGAAGAACTTTACATTCCCATCCTCTTCATATTTCGGAAGGTGATTAGGATCAAGGGTGTCTTCCAGAAGGAGATTATTAATCTCATATCTTTCATGAAGAAACTGTAAATCTTCTGGGGTTGGAGCTTCTACATCCACCCATTCGCAGTGGGAATCTCTGTATATCGTATCGATTGGCATAAAGTAAAAATACTAATATTTTGAAATACTATGGGTCAAATAAGTTTATCTTTGCCAAAATTAAAAAACTATATGATTAAAAGTACAATAAAAGGAATCGGATTTTATGTTCCGGATAATGTTGTAACGAATGATGATTTAGCTAAATTAATGACTACCAATGATGAATGGATCACGGAGAGGACAGGCATCAAAGAAAGAAGACACAGGAAAAACAGAAACGATTCACAGGAGACGACAGCCTACCTGGCATTCAAAGCGTCTGAAAAAGCTCTTGAAAAAGCAGGATTAACCGCTAAGGATATCGATTATATTGTTTTTGCCACGCTTTCTCCCGATTATTATTTTCCAGGATGTGGGGTATTGCTTCAGGATATGCTGGGATGCGATACCATCGGAGCATTGGATGTAAGGAATCAATGTTCAGGATTTGTTTACGCGATGAGTGTAGCTAATGCTTTTATTAAAACCGGAGCCTATAAAAATATTTTAGTCGTAGGCGCTGAGGTACATTCCTTTGGTTTGGATTTTTCTGATGAAGGAAGAGGGGTTTCCGTGATTTTCGGGGATGGGGCAGGAGCTGTTATCCTTTCTGCAACTGAGGACGAGAATGCGGGAGATATTTTATCCTTTAACATGCATTCTGAAGGTAAATATGCAGACGAATTATGTACCCAGTTTCCGGGTTCAAAATACGGCTGGAGTGATCGCATGAGAAAAGAGCCCGAAAATGTTACCAATAAAGAAGTATATCCTATTATGAATGGAAACTTCGTATTCAAACATGCGGTAACAAGATTTCCTGAAACGATGGTGGAAGCATTAAATAAAGCAGGAAAAACAGTTGAAGATCTCGATATGTTTATTCCCCATCAGGCGAATCTGAGAATTGCCCAATTTGTACAGCAGAAGTTCGGATTACCGGATGAAAAAATCTACAACAATATCCAGAAATATGGAAATACAACGGCAGCTTCTATTCCGATTGCTTTAAGCGAAGCGATTGAAGAAGGTAAAATCAAAAGAGGAGACCTGGTGCTTCTTTCCGCTTTCGGAAGTGGATTTACCTGGGGAAGTGTATTGTTTGAATATTAATATCTTGATCGGATATAAATAAATAAGAACCGCAGTTACACTGCGGTTCTTATTTATATATAAAAGTTGTTTAAAGGCTCTTCAATAATTTTTCAGTATCCGAAGCATCTTCACCACTGCTTTTAGCCAGTGCTACAGACTTTTCAGCCCAGATTTTAGCATTCTTTTTATCCCCAACCTTATTGTAAAGGTTCGCTAAGGTATCTGTATTTGCATAGCTTTCACTTTTCTTTACCGATTCCTGAGCCCAAAGGATTGCTTTTTCAAGAGATGATTTTGTGGTTACATTTTCAAAAAAGTTCCATGCAATAGAATTCAGTTCTTCAGAAGAGGCAGCCGAATAATCTTTGTATAAATCTAAAGTTAATGCCTCATAAGTGGCAATGTCCTTATTTTTCAATGCTCTGCTGGATTTTGCTCTTTTTAAGATTTTTTCAGATTCTTCTTTGCTTAGAAACTTCTGGGTTTCGGCTAAAAAGTAACTGTCATTCCATGTTTTGGTGTCGGCATTATAAGACTTTTTAACGATGGTATTCATCTTAATATTCTTATCCACCATATCGTATTTTTCACCAGGAAGGACCTTCACAATGTCCGCTTTTTTATCTTTAAAAATTTTGTACAAAGGACTTTCTGTACTTTGAATTCCGGCAAGTAATATCTGAACATCTTCCTGATTCAGACTGGATTTTCCCTGGAAATAACGATCCAGGACTTTACCCGCAAATTCCGAGTCATTATAAATGGTAAGTCCGGCAAGATTCTTTAAGAATTCAGGATCTTTTTCTCCGTTTTCGAATTTTTGCTTTAATGCAGTCAGTCTTTTATTCGGGTCTTCCGCATCTTTAGCAAACTGAACGAAATCATTTTCTTCTACATATCCCAACGTTCTGTGTACTTCTTCACCGTTTGCATTAATGAACAAGTAAGTAGGGAACGCTTTTACATTATATTTTTTGGCAAGGTCAATTCCTTCCCCTTTTTCCATGTCAATTTTGGCATTGATAAAATGAGAATTATAATAATCTCCCACATTTTTCAATGGGAAAATGTTTTTTGCCATCAGTTTACATGGTCCACACCATGATGCATAGGCATCGATAAAGATCAGCTTGTTTTCTTTTTTTGCTTTAGCAACAACGCTTGCGAAGCTGGTATCCTCAAATTTGATACCTTGTGCAAAAGCAAATACACCCACGAAGATTGAAGAGAGTATCGTTAACTTTTTCATAAATACTTTTTTATTGATTGCAAATGTAATAAATATGTCAATGCATAAGTCGTACTACAGTGAAAATTGTTACGATATTATCTATTTTAATGATAAACTTTTAATACCAGTTGATTGGGCTCTTCTTCTATGTAAAAATAAATCCGCAGAATTTCTGCGGATTATTTTATTATTTTGTTTTTGTAGAATCTGTTTTTGCTTTTAAACTGTCCGATGGGCTGGTTTGAGCCGTGTCAGAGTTGGCAACTGCAGAATCTCCCATTGTATTTCTCATGGCATTTTTATCATGCTCATCTTTAAATTCTTCCCGCTTTTCTTTATTCTGGGCGCAGCTGCTCATAATAAATAACCCTAAAACTGCTCCGATCCATAATTTTTTCATAGTAATTTCTTTTAATGTTTGTTGATCAAATATAGAAAAATATTAGTATTAATAGTATATAAGCTAATATTCATTATAAAAATACGAGATAATGTAATTTTTCAGTTATTTTTGAGACCTATTGTATATCAAAGCATTATAAGAAAAAGACATGGAACTGCAATTGATGAAACCTAAGAATCCCATGCTGGCTAATTTTCTGGAAGGTTATTATTTCCTGAATAAATGCCGGTATTCAGAGGATATAGAGTATCTCACTTTTCCTAATAACTACAGTATTGTATCAATATCCCGGAATGTAGAGCTGCAGTTTGAAAATAATGAGATACGGGTCATTGAAAAAAATAACGGCGGATTTTCATCAGACTTGATATGCCATTATAAAAGGCCTATAAAAGTATTAATACAAGGCTGCTTAAATGAAATAACCTTTTACTTTAAGCCATTGGGATTAAATGCTTTTTTAGAACGGCCATTGAAAGAATATACCAAGGACTTTTCCAAAATGTTTTTTCCTTATGATGATTTTGAAGCCTCAATGATTCCGATTTTAGAAGAACAGGATCCTGAAAAAAGAGTAGAAATGATTGAAGATTTTTGGATGTCCAGGTATATAGGTTTCAATCATGCATTCCTTAATGAATTGGTGGGTGATGTACTGATGGACCTGGATAAGTCTATAGAAGCTCATGCCTGTGAATATAAAACAACAAGGCAGACGATTAATAAGCTTTTCGATCTTTATTTATGTAAAAGTCCGTCCGATTTCAGGAAAATTCAACGGTTCAGAGAAACTCTCCTGGAGCATGTCGGGAAGAAAACTCTTACCGAACTAAGCTATGATCACTTGTTTTATGATCAATCCCACCTGATAAAAGATTTTAAAGCGCTCACAGGTTTTACCCCTAGAAAATTTTTTGACAAGGTATATTCCGAAGGAAAAGTAAAATGGTTGTTTCTTTAGCCAGGTTTACAATTTTACAATTTTTCATAGAGAGGAATGTGTACTTTTGAAAGCAATACCACTAATCACGAAAACTAAAATTATTATTGCAGTGTTTCCTGTTTAAGGTTCAGGGGCTGTTCAATATGTACACCAGAATCAAAATCTGTACTCCATAAAAAAATCCGTAGCGTTTCAGCTGCGGATTTTCCATATTTAGGTTAAAAATTTATTATCGGGTTGCGGGAGCTTTTACCGTATCCATTTTCATTTTGATACTATCAGGAGGTAATGTCTTTGTTTTGACTGTATCAGTAGTAGAAGGGGCTGTTTTCACAGTTTTATCTACTGCTGTAGAATCTGTAGTTCCTGATGACATTTGGGCCTCCTTGGTTCCGCAACTCACTGCAAATATCCCTAAACCCAGGGTTAGCAATATCAACTTTTTCATAATATTCTGTTTTGGTGTATAACAGACAGTTCAATAATTGTTCCTAACGGGGTGCCTGTATTATTAAAAAACAATAAAAAAATGAAAATTATGTTAATTAAAAATTTATTGCGTTTATTTGAATAATAAAATTTAAGAATTGTATTTAAAATATTTATAATGATGAAATTTTATTTGACTTTCTAAGGATGAACTCAATATTTAAAACATAAAAAACCGCCCTGGTAAGGGCGGTTACTATTTTATTCATGATGCTCATACATTTTATTGTATAAATTAATAAACTTTTCTTTGACCGCTTTTCTCTTGAGTTTAAGAGTAGGCGTTAAAAGACCTCCTTCAATACTCCATACTTCAGGAGTCAATTCAATCTTTTTAATTTTTTCCCAGTTTCCGAGATGTTCATTAATGCCATCAATTTCTTTTTCTATTCTTTCTTTTAATTCAGGGCTTTTTGCAATTTCCTGAGGAGTAGAGCCTACATTCAGATTATTTCTCATAGCCCAGCTTTTGGCAAATTCAAAGTCTGGCTGAATAAGTGCACATGGCATTTTCTCGCCGTCACCGACTACCATAATCTGTTCTATGAATTTAGAAGCTTTTGCCAGGTTTTCTATAATCTGTGGTGCAATATATTTACCTCCGGATGTTTTGAACATTTCTTTCTTACGATCGGTGATTTGTAGAAAGCCGTCAGCATCAATATTTCCGATATCTCCGGTTTTAAAATATCCGTCTTCAGTAAAAACTTCTTTTGTCATTTCTTCATTTTTAAAATAACCTTTAAAAACAGAAGGACCTTTTACTGTTATTTCACCGTCTTCCTGGATTTTTACATGTAAATTATCCAATGGAAGTCCTACGGTTCCGATTTTCATCTTATCAAAACTATTTACGGAGATCACGGGCGATGTTTCGGTTAATCCATATCCTTCCAGAATAGGAATTCCGGCATTCTGAAACATCAGGTTTAATCTTGTGGAAAGTGCTGCAGAACCGGAGACCAAAGTGATGATTTCACCTCCCAGACCTTCTCTCCATTTTGAAAATACAAGTTTATCAGCAATAAGTTCCAAAAGACTGGAAGGCTTTGAAACTTCTTTCTTTTTTGAGATCAGGTTCAGGGCCCAGAAAAAGATTTTTGATTTTAATCCTCCTGCTGAAGATCCGGTGTTGTAAATCTTATCATATACTTTTTCTACCAATCGCGGAACAACACTCATATAATGAGGTTTTACCTCCTTTACATTTTCTCCCATTTTATCAATGCTTTCAGCGAAATAAACGGAGAACCCATTGTATTGGAACAGGTAGAAAAGCATTCTTTCAAAAATATGACAGATCGGCAAAAAGCTTAACACTCTTGTTTCTTTATAGTCAAGGTTTCTTTTCTTGGGAATCCTTGGAACAGAACCCAGAACATTGGAAACGATATTATGGTGGGTAAGCATTACTCCTTTAGGCCTTCCTGTAGTTCCTGAAGTATAAATAATGGTGGCCAGGTCTTCAGAATTAATGGCATTCGATAGATCTTCCACTTCAATTTGTGTAGAATCATCTTCACCCAGATCCAAAATTTCACGCCAGTTTGGAGCACCACTGATCATATCAAATGTGAAAACCCCTTGTAAAGAAGGAATGTTATGTTTCACCTTCATTACTTTAGCAAGCAATTCTTTATCAGAAACAAAGCAATATTGTATTTCGGCATTATTAAAGATGAATTCGTAATCTTCATGGGATATGCTTGGATATACAGGGACTGAAACAACACCGATCTGGGAGAGTCCCAAATCCATCACCGCCCATTCCGTACGGGTATTGGTGGTAATGAGTGCAATCTTATCTCCGGGTTTTATTCCAAGCTTTAAAAGTCCCCTGGATATTTTGTTTCCCTGATTGATAAATTCCTGTGTAGATGTTTTTTTCCATTCACCCTGATACTTTGTAACGAACATGTCCGTTTTAGGAAATTTCTCCAAAGCATAGTGAGGTATATCGAATAATCTTTTGATCGTCATAATTTTTTATGTAATTTTTAAGGAAATCTAAATATAAGCATTTTTGTGAAAATAGCATAAACCTCACTGGAATTTTCCAATAGTAATTATTTTTTCAGATTTGCTTAAAAAGTGTAAATTTACGACCATCTAATTATTAATTTTTATGGACTTTAATTTATCCGAAGAACAGCTGATGATACAGCAAGCAGCAAGAGATTTTGCACAAAACGAACTATTACCAGGGGTTATTGAAAGAGATCGCGATCAGAAATTCCCGACTGAGCAGGTAAAGAAGATGGGTGAAATGGGGCTTTTAGGGATGATGGTAGATCCGAAGTACGGTGGAGCAGGAATGGATAGTGTTTCTTACGTTTTGGCAATGGAGGAGATCGCAAAAGTAGATGCATCTGCAGCGGTTGTAATGTCTGTAAACAATTCATTAGTTTGTGCAGGTTTGGAAAAATTTGCTTCTGAGGAACAAAAACAAAAATATCTTACCCCTTTGGCAAGTGGTCAGGTAATTGGTGCATTTGCTTTATCTGAGCCTGAAGCAGGATCAGATGCAACATCACAAAAGACCACTGCAGAGGATAAGGGAGATTATTACCTTTTGAACGGAATCAAGAACTGGATTACCAACGGAGGTACGGCTACTTATTACATCGTTATTGCACAAACTGACCCTGAGAAAAAGCATAAGGGAATCAATGCGTTTATCGTGGAAAGAGGATGGGAAGGTTTTGAAATCGGACCGAAAGAAGATAAATTGGGAATCAGAGGAAGTGATACACACTCTTTGATCTTTAATAACGTAAAAGTACCAAAAGAGAACAGAATCGGAGAAGATGGATTTGGATTCAATTTTGCTATGGCTGTACTAAATGGAGGAAGAATCGGGATTGCTTCTCAGGCTTTAGGAATTGCTTCCGGAGCTTATGAGCTGGCTTTGAAATATGCTAAAACGAGAAAAGCGTTTAAAACTGAAATTATCAACCACCAGGCTATTGCCTTCAAATTAGCAGACATGGCTACGCAAATTACAGCTGCCAGAATGCTTTGCTTTAAGGCTGCAACTGAAAAAGATGCAGGAAAAGATATCTCTGAAAGTGGAGCGATGGCAAAGTTATATGCTTCCCAGGTAGCAATGGATACTTCTATTGAAGCAGTACAGATCCATGGTGGCTATGGATACGTGAAAGAATATCACGTGGAAAGATTTATGCGTGATGCTAAGATCACCCAGATCTATGAAGGAACTTCTGAAATCCAGAAAATTGTGATTTCAAGAAGTATTTCAAAATAAAAAAAAACAAACAAACACAACTATTTATGAAAAAAACTTGGTGGATTACTCTCGGAGTCATTGTACTTCTTTTAGGAGTATTTGTATGGTATAAATACTTCTTCGTTTTCGGAGAAGGAGTAAAATCAGGTTATCTGAATTACGCGATTAAGAAAGGATATGTTTTTAAGACGTATGAAGGTAAATTGATTCAGGAAGGCTTCGGCCGGGGAAAAACAGGAAGTATAACAAGCTACGAGTTTGAGTTTTCTGTAAACGATCCTGAAGTTTTTAAACAACTTGAAACCAACAGTGGTAAAAGCTTTGATCTTCATTATAAAGAATATAAAGGAGCCTTACCATGGAGAGGAAATACCAGGTATGTTGTAGATAAAGTAGTGAATATGAAATAATGAAAGGCTCTCGATCGAGAGCCTTTCATATACACGCACCACAAAATATTAAGATATAATATTGTTTCTTTTATATGATCTTCTTTATCTATGTATTGAATAAAGTAAGATTTTATTTAATAATCACCTGACCGGACTTTGGAAATTGGTCTATACTGCCAGGTGTTCGTTTTTTAATTCTGTATCATAAAGTTAGTAAAGAATATTTTCTTTATGACCTTCCGGGCATTAAAAAAAAATTAAAAATAAAACACCCCCAGGTCTGAAGGTGATTTTGTACTTAATGAGAAGGGCTTTTGGGAATATTTTTGTTTTTTCTTTTGTAAAAATAATATCCGATCCCTCCGATAAGGAATACAGGCCAGAAAGGCAGGAAAAATAAAAAAATACCTGTGATAACATCCCATCCTGAAGAGATGGCAGTGATCGAGCGATTACCAAAAGTTTCAGGTTCTTTATCTTCCGCATACCATGATGTTGTTCCGTACAAAGTAATTTCCAGATCACACATTGTATTTTCCAGATAATTCTGCCCGGAAACTTCTGTTTCTTTTTTTTCAACAGAGCCGATACTACTGAGATCAGCCATAAGATATTCAAATTTCTGGATGGGAACCTTTACTCGCAGATAAGCCGTTTTCTTATCATCATTACCCGAAGAAATACTTTCACTTCTTATAAAACCATCATATTTTCTTATTTGCTCGCTTACAAGGTCTTTGGCTGTTTCGGCGTTTTCAACTTTTAATTCCAGGGTACCCGTTTTTATCATTCTGTTTTTAGAAATATTTGCTTCTTCATTTGCCTTGTTGTTTTTATCTTTATAAACAACCCGGGTTTCTCTAATGATCTTTGGAGAAGGAACATTGATCACCATTTTTTCAGCTTTTTTTTCCGTAGAATCTTTCTTTTCTTTTTTTGATTCAAGCCGGGTGGAAGTAATCTGCTGCGAAAGGGAGTCCACACTTTTTGAGGTCGCTTCAATAGTTTCTTTGAGGTTGCTTTGAGCTTGATCAAATTCTTTGATTTTTACATTTGCAGAATCAAATACAGCATCTGCCGTGTTGGCCATCTTATTGATGCCTTCTGATGCGGCAACAACAGAACTGTCAACAGATTGTACAGCTTCTTTCAGCTGAGATTGCGTTGCTTCACTTTTTTTACATGCTATAAAGGAGGTGGATAAAGCAATAAGTAAGATATACTTTTTCATACGATTAATTTTTTTGATGAGGTAAAATTAGCTGGGTGATCAAAGCTTCGCTTGTAAAAAGACTGTATTCTTTCGGTAAAATCTTAAGTGCTATGTAATGAGGCGTTTGTATTGTTTGTAAAACTATTTTACAAATGGGGAATGCTTTTGTTTTATAGATTTTGTACAAAAAAAAACCGCTCAGTATCTGCTGAACGGTTTTAAATTATTGGGTAACAATTTTTTATTGTTGACTGAACTCACTGATGAAATGGAGTTTGACATTCGGGAATTTCTCCTGAGTCATATGGATGGTAAACGAAGAATCTGCTAAAAATACAAGCTGGTTATACTTATCTCTTGCCAGGAATCTCTGTTTCAGCCTTGCAAATTCTTTAAATTCCTCAGATTTCTCATCTGCTTCCACCCAGCATGCTTTGTGCATAGAAAGAGGTTCGTACGTACATTTTGCTCCGTATTCATGCTCAAGACGGTATTGAATAACTTCATACTGAAGCGCACCTACCGTTCCGATTATTTTTCGGTTGTTCATTTCAAGGGTAAATAACTGAGCAACCCCCTCGTCCATTAGCTGATCGATACCTTTAGCCAATTGCTTAGCTTTAAGTGGGTCGTTATTATTGATATAACGGAAATGTTCAGGAGAGAAACTAGGTATTCCTTTAAAGCTCAATTTTTCTCCACCGGTTAATGTATCACCAATCCTGAAACTTCCCGTATCGTGTAATCCTACAATATCACCAGGGAAACTTTCATCTACTACTTCTTTTTTATCAGCAAAGAAAGCATTCGGAGATGAGAATTTCATTTTTTTACCTTCTCTTACTAATAAGTAATTTTCATTTCTTTTAAAAGTTCCGGATACAATTTTAACGAATGCCAGGCGGTCTCTGTGTTTAGGATCCATATTAGCATGGATTTTGAAAACGAATCCTGTAAAATTATTTTCCTCAGGTTTTACAATTCGGGTATCGCTTTCTTTAGGTTGTGGCATCGGTGCAATTTCTATAAAAGCATCCAATAATTCACGTACCCCAAAGTTGTTCAAAGCAGATCCAAAGAAAACCGGCTGTAAATCACCTTTCATATAATCTTCACGACTGAATTCCGGGTAAACGGATTGCACGAGCTCCAGCTCATCACGTAAAGTTTTAGCCGCTTTTTCCCCGATCAGTTCATCGATGGCAGGATCGTTGATATCATCAAATTTAACCGTCTCACCAACTTTTTGCTTTTTTTCCTCCAGAAATAACTGGATATTGTTTTCCCAGATATTATAAATACCCTGGAAGTCACTACCCATTCCAATTGGCAGGGAAAGAGGGACTACACTAAGACCCAGTTTTTGTTCAACTTCATCTAACAAGTCAAAAGCATCCTTACCTTCACGGTCCAGTTTATTAATGAAAACCAGCATCGGGATGTTTCTCATTCTACAAACCTGAACCAGTTTTTCTGTTTGTTCCTCAACTCCTTTTGCCACGTCTATCACGACGATTACGGAATCAACTGCAGTTAATGTTCTATACGTGTCTTCGGCAAAATCCTTATGCCCGGGAGTATCCAGAATGTTTATTTTGTGCCCTTTGTATTCAAAAGCCAATACGGAAGTGGCAACAGAGATTCCTCTCTGTCTTTCAATTTCCATAAAGTCGGAGGTAGCTCCTTTTTTTATCTTGTTGGATTTTACTGCACCAGCTTCCTGAATAGCTCCCCCGAAAAGAAGTAACTTTTCCGTCAAGGTTGTTTTTCCGGCATCAGGGTGAGAAATAATCCCAAATGTTTTTCTTTTTTGTATTTCTTTGATTAAGTCTGACATAGTGTATTTTGAAGTTGCAAAAATCGTGATTTTTTATGACGCTGTCAAATAAATTACAAAACAAAAAGAAAACTCTCCGGTATATTCGGAATCAAAGGATAACCGGAATGTAGGAACCGAATCACTTTCCGGAATTTAAACAGCCCTAAGAATTTTCTTTTTTTGTTGTTTAAGGCCTTCAAAAAAATTACCTTTGTTCCTTAATTATTACAAAGGAAAAACATGAAAAACAGCAGATATCCAAACTATACTTTTACATGGATCGGTGGCGTTGTTTTATTAGGAGGATTATTTGTGGGAACCTTGTTCGTCACTTTTCTGAACTTCTTTTGGATGCTGATTTTTAAAGAAAACCTACAGCTCAAAGATTGGTTTTTTATGTTATCCAATGCAGCAGGATTTTTAACGGCAATTGCTTTTTTTGATTTTTTCATTGTTAGGCCTACCACAAAACAAAAGCTGAATTTCAATTTTTCTCCTACCAATTTCTATACCTATCTTCTGATTTTTCCAATGATGATAGGGATGATGTTTATTTCTGAGTTTATAACCTCTCAGATTCCTGTAACCGGGCCTTTTTTCGGGAAATATTATGAGTTTTTCAGTGAGTTGATGAATCAGCTGACAGATGATCCTGTCGTTATGATCATAACGGCTGTGATTATGGCTCCGATCTTTGAAGAAATTATTTTTAGAGGAATTATTCAGAAAGGACTTATCAATAAAGGAGTAAAACCCTGGAAAGCGATATTGTATGCTTCCATTATTTTTGGACTGGTGCATGGGAATCCATGGCAGTTTGTGGGAGCAGTTCTGCTGGGCTGCGTTTTAGGAATTGTTTATGAAAGGACAAAGTCGCTTTTATTGCCGATGTTGCTGCATGGTTTTAATAACTTATGTTCATCATTATTGATTACGTATACAAAAAATGAAAGTTTTTCAGAAGCATTTAAAATTTCTGAATGGATATTGCTAGCAGTAGGGATTGTACTTTTTTCTCTGTTTTACTATCTTTTTATGAAAAAATACAAGGTACATTACGCTGAAATTTAATTAAAAAAATGAAAAGGATATGGAATTATTAGTTGCAACGCACAATCAACATAAAAAGGAAGAAATTCAACAAATATTAGGAGGAGGTTATACTGTCAAAAGTCTTACAGATTACGACATCCATGAGGAGATTGTAGAGGATGGAGACTCTTTTAATGCCAATGCCCTTATCAAAGCCAAATATTGTTTTGAAAAGACAGGGATTCCAAGTCTTGGAGATGACAGCGGATTGGTTGTGGAATCTTTGGATGGTCGTCCGGGGATTTTTTCGGCACGTTATGCAGGAGATCATGATTTTGCAAAAAATATAGAAAAAGTTTTAGACGAAATGGAAGGTGTTGAAAACAGAAAAGCTTATTTTATTACAGTCTTATGTTATTATGATGAAAATGGAGCTCAATATTTTGAAGGGAGGGCTTACGGAAATCTGTTGACAGAGAATAAAGGACATAAAGGATTTGGATATGATCCGATTTTTGTTCCGAAAGGACATGAAAGAACATTTGCTGAAATGAACCCTGAAGACAAAAATAAGATCAGCCACCGGAAACAGGCTTTGGATTTGTTTCTGGATCATCTTAAAGTTGCCGGTGAATATCAATAATAGTTTTAGAAACAGGCATATCCAAAATTTCTGTCGTACATTTGCTATAATAAACTATTGATTTGAGTACTTATTTAACGATATTAGGCTTTAATTCAGCAATTCCTACGATTAATACCTCTCCCACGGCACAGTTGCTTGAAATGGAAGAAAGACATTTCCTGATCGATTGTGGAGAAGGTACACAGGTTCAGTTGAGAAAAGCCAAAGCAAGGTTTTCAAAGATTAATCATATTTTTATTTCCCATCTTCATGGGGATCATTGTTTCGGATTACCGGGACTTATTGCTTCTTTCCGTTTGCTGGGCAGGGAAACTCCTTTACACGTGTATGGTCCCAAGGGGATTAAAAAAATGCTGGAAACCATTTTTACCATTACGGAAACCCATCGTGGATTTGAAGTTATTTATCACGAGCTGGACAAGGACTATTCCGAAAAGATCTATGAGGACAATAGAGTAGAGGTGTTTACAATTCCTTTGGATCACAGGATTTACTGTAACGGTTATCTTTTTAGGGAAAAGCCGAAGGACAGACATATCAATATGAAGGAGATAGCCAAGTACAATGAAATTGAAGTTTGTGATTATCATAATATAAAAGCAGGGAAGGACTTTGTGCTTAGTGACGGATATGTTCTGAAAAACGAAATCCTAACAGTGGATCCTATGCCATCGGTTTCGTATGCTTTTTGTAGTGATACAAGATATCTGGAATCTGTGATTCCTATTATAAAGAATGTTACTGTTTTGTATCATGAATCAACCTTTTTACATGATTTAAAGGAAATGGCGGATTATACCGGACATGCAACGGCTTTGGAAGCAGCTACGATAGCACAGAAAGCGGAGGTAGGTAAACTTATTCTTGGGCATTTTTCCAACAGATATGGAGATCTGACCGTATTTACCGATGAGGCAAGAACTGTTTTTCCTAATACATTCCTGCCGAAAGCATTGGAAAGTGTGAAAATTTAGATGAAGTTATGAATTTTGAAGAGTTAAGAGATTTTTTGAATGAAAAATCGGATCAGTATAATAACTATGATTTTATTGAAGATGATCCGATCCAGATTCCCCATCGTTTTTCCTTAAAGCAGGATATTGAGATTGCAGGTTTCCTGGCCGCAACCATATCGTGGGGAAACAGAAAATCTATTATCCGTTCTGCAGAAAAAATGCTGGATATCATGGGGAACTCTCCATACGATTTTGTTATGAATTTTTCAGAAAAAGATCTGGATTCGATTCGGGACAAAAGTATCCACAGAACTTTTAACGGAGAAGACTTTACTTATTTTATACAGCAATTTAATAAGGTTTACAGAGAAAATGAAAGCCTGGAAAATCTTTTCCTGATCAAAGATTCCGAATTTAATTTTTTGCATGCTATTGAAAGGTTCAGGACTTCTTTCTTAGAAACATCTAAACACAGAAGTCATAAGCATGTGAGCTCACCTTACAAAAATTCATCTTCCAAAAGAATCATTATGTTCTTACGGTGGATGGTTAGAAAAGATAAACGAAGTGTAGACTTTGGTATCTGGGAAAATATAGACCCGAAATACCTGTCGATTCCGCTGGATGTTCATACCGGGAACATTTCGAGAAAGCTTAGTCTGATTACAAGAACTCAGAACGACTGGAAAACAGTAGAAGAGCTCGATCAGGTAATCAGGCAGTTTGATGATAAGGATCCTGCAAAATATGATTTTGCATTATTTGGATTAGGAGTTAGTAAAGAATTTTTATAAAGAGGAAATAATGAAATCAAACACTGAAAAAACAGAAGTTCTTGAAAGGATTGCTAATGGAATTACCTGGTGGATTGGTTCTATTCCATCCCTTATAGCCCATACCTTATTTTTTATTATTTCATTTCTGCTGCCTTTACTTCATATTGTAGAATTTGATAAAATGCTTCTTATCCTTACTACTGTAGTTTCATTGGAAGCCATTTACCTGGCAATCTTCATTCAGATGTCTGTTAACAGGAGCCACGAAAAGATCGAAGATATCCAGGAAGACATTGAGGATATTCAGGAAGACATTGAAGAGATCAGTGAAGATATAGAGGAAATCAGCGAAGATATCGAAGAGATCAGTGAGGATATCGAAGAAATTAACGAAGATATTGAAGATATTCAGGAAGATATTGAGGAGATCAATGAGGATGAGGACGATGAAGATCATAATGAACGGGCAAAAAAAGTGATATTGAAAAGCAGTGTAAATTCCAACAAGAACGAGATAAAAGCTTTAAAAGATCAGATATTAAGGCTTCAGAATGAAATTGATGATCTAAAAAAAGATGGTTCAATATAGATACAATATACTTCTTGAGTGTGTGAAACTCTTTTTTATAAGTCTTATTTTTATTTAAATTTTAATTTTTCTGATTTTGAGCGAAATATTAAATATTTTATTTCCAAATACGGATACTGTTATTGTTTAATTTCAGTGAATTATTTTTTTAGTATTTATTTTATCTAATTACTGCTTTTGATTCGTAAAATATTAACATCATATGTTTATTTTTGCTATTTTTGAACAAACAATACCAAAATGTTAAATTATAGACTAAAAAACTACTTTTTCTTTTTAATATTGCTATTAGCCCCGCTCTTTTCGTTTTCCCAAAATGTAGGGAAACTGCCTCAAAGAAAGCCACAAAAGGAAAAAAGTACGGCAGCAAGTCTGAAGGCTGGAGCATTTATTGATGTAAATGTTGCCTCGTACGCTCCATCTGCTTTTACTCCCACACAGCTTGTTACAGACATCCTGATTAACGGAGGTACAAACTGCTCAACTCCGAATGTGACGAATGTTACAGTAAGCCCGAATCATGATGTTGCAAACAATGACAGGTTTTGGGGGTATTTTCACAGAGCTACTACCAATTTTCCTTTCAAAGACGGAATTGTACTTACTACGGGTTATGCAAGACAGGCCGGGAATTCTCTGGTAAGCGGAAGCTTATCCGGAAGTATTTCTATGCAAGGTGATGCTGACCTCGCTGCAGCTACAGGAACTAACCTGAGTAACCAACGGGATGCAGTTGCATTGGAATTTGATTTCGTACCCAACTCCAATCAGGTAAAATTTAATTATTTATTTGCTTCTGAAGAATATACAGGAGGTTATCCGTGTAATTATTCTGATGCGTTTGCATTATTGATAAAACCTGTAGCAGGTGGACCTTACGTGAATGTCGCTGTACTTCCGGGAACAGCAGGTGCAGTAAGTGTAACGAATATACGTCCTGCAAACCAGGATAATGGGTCTCCATTAACTTGCGGAGCTCTTAACGACTCTTATTTCGCGGGTTATAATACTTCAAATATAGAAACAAACTATAACGGAAGAACCATTCCTTTAACAGCCATTGCCGATGTAACGCCTGGTGTTGCTTATCATTTTAAAATGGTTTTATCAGACTACAATGACCAAAGTTTAGATTCAGCTGTTTTTTTAGAAGGTGGATCCTTTGATATCGGAATTAAAATTGTTGATGGAAATGGTACGGTTTTACCGGGCACGGTAAACATGTGTGATAATACTCCACAGATATTAAAAGCACAGGTAGTTACAGTACCGGGAATGACCTTTCAGTGGTTTAAAGATGGCGTTCCTATTCCGGGAGCTACCAACATTCAGTATGTGGCGACACAGCCTGGCGTTTATGAGGTGAAAGTTTCGGTACCTGGAAATCAGTGTCCGGGATCAGCAACTATTACGATTGTTGGAGGAACAACTCCTACAGCACATGATGCAGTGCTTAAGATTTGTACGACGCCAAATGCTTTAAACTTTGATTTAAATACAGCAATGCCATTGATCAGTACTACTGCGGGAGCTGTGTTTCACTTTTATGTAAATCAGGCAGACGCAGTTGCCCAAAATAATAATTTCATAAACAACCTAGCCAGCTACGACGGGACTGACGGACAAATTTTGTATGTAGTAGTTTCTAATGGTGCATTTTGTAGCAAAATGGTAAAGTTGACATTGAGAAAAGAAGCGACTCCTGTAGCACAGCTGATTTCTTCAAAAATGAAAATCTGTTCCGGTGAATCTGTTCTTTTAACAGCTTCTGGTGGTGCCACATACCAATGGAGTGACGTTTCAACAAACGGACCTACAAGAACAGTAAGTCCAACTCAGACGACTACGTATACCGTATATGCGATTGGGGTGCAGGGTTGTAAATCATTACAACCGGCTACGGTAACAGTAGAAGTGGTTCCGGCTATTACCTCTAATCTTACCGGAGGAATGATCTGTACCGGAGATCAGATTACGTTAGATGCCGGAGCTGGTCCTAACTATACTTATACCTGGAATACAGGGGCAACAACACAAACGATTACTGTAGCAACAAACGGTACCTACACTGTTACTATCGACAATGGTGTTTGCTCTAAGGTATTTACAACACAGGTAATTAAAGCTGTGATACCAACTGTCATTAAAGTGGATTATAACTCCAGTGGTACGATGGTTATTACCGCAAGTAATCCGAGTAACGGAATTTTAGAATATTCTATTGATAATGGATTAACATGGCAGCCTTCCAATATATTCAATAATGTTCCAAAAAATAAGCTGATATCGATCAGGGTTCGTGTGAAGAATACCAGTTGTGTAGGGTTTCTTGAATACTTCACATTTATGATGAAAAATGTAATTACTCCTAACGGAGATAATGTAAACGATATCATCGATTTTAGAGGAATCAATGAGTATAAAGATTTTACTGCAAGTATCTTTGATCGCTACGGGCGAGAAGTCTATAAAGCCGAAAAAGTAAGGCCTTATTGGGATGGATATTTCCAGGGCAAGCGTTTACCTACTGCATCATATTGGTATCAGGTGACTTTTGAAGATCCTGCCAGTAAGGAAAAAGCAGTGAAAACCGGCTGGATCCTCCTGAAGAATTTTGAATAAAATATTAATCATATTTGCAAAAAGACTAACGATTCGTTAGTCTTTTTGTGTTTTATTAAATTATAAAGAGTATTTTAAGATAAATATGTTTACATTATTAACAATACAATTTGAATAGATTTGAGTTTCAATTAAAAAAAATAGTATTTTTGTTTAAAACAATATAAAATGTTAAATAGGAGGATGAGAAGTTTATTTCTGGCTTTATTTTTAGTTCTTGCAGGTAATATAGTCTTCTCCCAGAACAGGGGGCAAAACATTAAACTAAAACAACCTACAGCTGAAAGTATGAAAGCCGGAGCATTTATTGATGTAAATGCAGCCGGATATCCAGAATCTAACTATAACATTACTCAGTTGGTAAAAGATGTTCTTATCGCAGGAGGGTCTACGTGTACCACAGCCAATGTAAGTAATGTAAATGTATCTCCTAATCTACCAACAACGGATCAGAACAGAAGCTGGGGTTATTTTAATAAGGCAGGGACCAACTTTCCATTTTCAAAAGGTATTGTCCTTGTAACGGGATTTGCCAGAAAAGCAGGGAATAACTTTCAAAGTGTCTTAAGCGATCCGCTTCCTTCAGGAGGTGACGTTGACTTAGCAACAGCCCTGAATGTTAATAATGCCAATTTAAGGGATGCTACTTATATCGAATTTGACTTTGTACCTAGTTCTACTGAAGTTTCTTTTCGATACTTATTTGCTTCTAAAGAATATTCACCATCAGGAACTTTTACATGTAGTATCGCAGATGGCTTTGCCTTATTACTGAAAAAAGTCGGTGATCCTACTTACACTAATTTAGCAGTTTTACCCAATGGTGCAGGCCCTGTAAGTGTAACCAATATTATTCCTTCAGGCTTGGCTTGTGGTCCTAAAAATGCACAATATTTTGCAGGAATGAATAATCCTCAGGTTGAAACCAACTTTGACGGACGCACGGTTCCTTTAACAGCAAAAGCAACGGTAATTCCAGGTGAAACCTATCATTTTAAAATGGTTTTAGCGGATTATCAGGACGTAAATTTTGATTCTGCCGTTTTTTTGGAAGCAGGATCCTTCGATATCGGAGTTCAGATTTTAGGTCCCGGAGGAGTAGCGCTTCCTCCGTCTATTAATATGTGTGACAATACTCCTCAGGTACTTACTGCATCGATTCAGAATGCTACGGCTTCCTATCAGTGGTTCTTGAATAATACTCCTATTGCTGGAGCTACCAACGCGACTTACACAGCGACGCAACCAGGAGTTTATACGCTTCAGGTGCTTCTTGCAGGAAATACATGTCCCGGAACGGCTACTGTAACGATCGTAGGCGGAACTTCACCTACGGTACAAAATGCAACGTTGACAGCCTGCTATGCTCCAGGAAATGCAATATTTAATTTACCGGCTGCTCAAACATCGATCAGTACAACTCCAGGAGCTACATTTGCTTATTATGCCAATTTAGTGGATGCCAATGCCGGAAATGGAAATACGATAGCAACACCGGCAACATATTCAAGTCCTGGAGGACAGACGGTCTATGTTCTGGTTAAAAACGGATTTTGTTCAAAAGTTGCTCAGCTCCAGTTGATCAAAGCCCCTCAAATGACGGGGACAATAGCTCCTCCTACACCGCTTACATGTGCTAATTCACAAATAACATTAAATGCATCGACTTCTGTATATCCTGCAGGATCTACATTTAACTGGACTACCACAGGTGGAAATATTGTTTCCGGAGGAAACACTTTAACTCCTGTAGTGAATGCGGCCGGAACTTACACATTGACTATTTCCAATACCTACCAGCCCGGAAATGTAGTGTGTACAGCAACTGCAACCGTTACTGTAGTAGGGGATAGTGCTCCTCCAACTACGACTGTATCGGCAACTAAAGTATTAATCTGTGCAGGGGAGACTGTAACATTAACTGCTTCCGGTGGGGCTACGTACAATTGGACGGGATTACCGGGGACGGGAAATACGCAAACCGTAACACCAGCCACTACCACCACTTATACGGTAACTGCTGTTGGAGCAAATGGATGTGTTTCTCAAAATCCTGCAAGTATAACAATTGAGGTTTCCCAACCTATTACAGTGCAAAATGCTACTTTGCTTAAATGTTATCAACCCGGTAATTTAACATATGATCTTACTTCTGCTCAGCCACAAATTACAACGGTAGGAACGGCAACCTTTGCTTACTATGCCAATTTAGCGGACGCTAATGCAGGAAACGCCAATACGATTGCGGTACCAACAGCTTATCCGACGCCAGGGAATGTAACGGTTTATGTTCTGGTGAAGAATGGCGGATGTAGTTATGTAGTCAATCTGCAGCTATTAAAAACTGCCGAAACAACATTAACGATTGCAACTCCACCAACTATTACATGTACCACGACACAGATTACATTGGACGCATCGGCATCAGTCGTGCCGGCAGGTTCTTCCATATTATGGACTACAACAGGAGGCAATATTGTTTCAGGGGCCAATACATTAACACCGGTTGTTAATGCAGGCGGAACGTATACATTAACAGTACAGAATACAACACAGCCTGGAAATGTAAACTGTAGCTACACAGCCAATGTTACGGTGGTGGAAAATAAAACACCACCAACGGCAACCTTAACTTCTTCCCACGCTCAAATTTGTGTAGGAGAGTCGGTGACTTTAACAGCCGGCGGAGGAGTAAGCTATAACTGGACGGGTCTGACCGGAAACGGGAGTACACAAACGGTTTCTCCGACAGTCACTACAACTTATACTGTATATGCTGTAGGAGCTAATGGATGTATTTCAACAAATCCTGCAACGGTTACCGTGATCGTAGGGCCACCGGTTGCATCAGTGACTGCCTCAAAATCAAAAATATGTGCCGGAGAATCTGTTACATTAACAGCTTCTGGAGGGATTACTTATAATTGGGTCGGATTGACCGGAAACGGAAATACCCAGGTGGTTTCTCCAACGGTTACAACAACTTACTCAGTATATGCGCTGGGAGGGAACGGATGTACATCACTGGTTCCTGCCACGATTACAATTGAAGTGGTGCCAGCTATTACCTCTACCTTACAGGATGTATATGTTTGTGCCGGTGATACAGGAATCCTGGATGCCGGAAGTGGCCCGAATTACACTTATATATGGAGTAACGGAGCAACGACTCAAACAATTTCAACAAATATTACAGGAACCTATACGGTTACCATAAGTAATGGAACCTGTTCGAAAGCGTTTACCGCTCAGCTATTAAATCCTAATCTGCCACAGTTCACCAATATTGTTTATGAAAACCATGTGCTGACTTTAAGTGCAACCAATCCTACCGGAGGAACATTGGAATATTCTATTGACGGAGGGCTTACCTGGCAGAATTCCAATATATTTAATAATGTACTAAATAACACAAATTATAATCTTATGGTAAGGGTAAAGGATGCCAAATGTAGTACCTCATTAAGCTACTTCACCTTTGTGATTAGTAATGCTATCACTCCTAACTCAGATGGAAAGAATGACACAATCGACTTTTCAGGAATAAGCGGATATAATAATTTTGCGGCTTCTATTTTCAACAGATATGGACAGGAACTCTTTAAAGCTACTAAGTTAGAACCTGCCTGGAATGGAACAGTAAAAGGATTAGCCCTGCCAACTGCTACTTATTGGTACAGAGTACAGTGGGAGAATCCTGCGAGTAAAAAATTAGAATTACGAACAGGATGGATATTGTTGAAAAACAGGAATTAATTTTTAAAAATATACTCTTAAATGTAAGCCTTTCATAATTGAAAGGCTTTGTTTTTTTAACATAATAATGTTAAATATGTATGTGGTATGTTTAAAAATAATTTAAATTTGTTGAAACAAAAATATTATGAAGAGATATCTCCTGTTGTTTTCTTTTTTTTTAGTTTCGCTGAATATTTATCATTCACAAAGTATTAATCCCAGAAAAGTTCCTAAGCCAAGACCTAATTTAGCTGCCAAAGCAGGGGCGTTTATCGATGTAAATGCACCGGGATATAATGAGTCTGCTTACAACATTACTCAGCTTGTAAAAGACGTGCTTATTTCATCAGGAACAAACTCATGTGTTACTCCCAATGTGTCAAATGTCCAGGTAAATCCTTCTTTACCGGCAAGTGATGTCAATAGGGCGTGGGGTTACTTTCATAAGGGTACCACAAACTTTCCCTTTAAAGATGGAATTGTACTTGTGACCGGAAAGGCGAACAGGACCGGAAACAGCTATATAGATGTATTGAGTCCTTTAAGTGACCTTGTCGGTACAGGAAGCGACCCGGATCTGGTAGCTGCTACCAATCCGTCAGTGAATCTAAATGATGCTGTTGTATTGGAGTTTGATTTCGTTCCTACTTCTTCGCAGGTGAAATTTAATTATTTATTTGCTTCCGAAGAATATACAACATCCTTTCCATGCAGTTATTCCGATGCATTTGCGCTGTTGCTTAAACCTGTAGCGGGTACAGCACCTTACGTCAATATGGCGGTATTACCCAGTGGTGCAGGACCTGTAAGTGTAACCAATATTCACCCGGATACTCAGTTTGATGGGAGCCCTTTGAGTTGTGGAGCAATTAATCCAACATTCTTCGGAGGATATAATACAACTAATATTGAGACTAATTTTAACGGTAGAACCGTTCCTCTTACGGCTACCGCAACGGTAATTCCGGGACAGGCCTATCATTTCAAAATGGTTCTTGCTGATGCGATCGATACAAGTTATGATTCAGCGGTATTTTTAGAAGGTGGATCTTTTAATATAGGAGTGGAATTATTGGATCCGGATGGAGGCACATTGCCATCAGATATCAATGTTTGTGATAATGTTCCTCAGGTACTGACAGCTTCAGTGAGTGATCCTAATATGGCGTATCAATGGTATTACAACGGTGCCATTGTACCGGGAGCAACAACCAATACCATTACAGCAGTACAGCCGGGAACCTATACTATTGAAGTTACTTTTCCGGGAAATCCATGTCCGGGGAAAGCATCTATACAGATTCATGGGGGGACAACTCCTAATGCCAATGATGCTACGCTATTGTTATGCTCTACGCCGGATGTCACAACATTTGATTTGACTACAGCAATGCCTTCAATAAGTACAACACCTAATGCGGTATTCCATTTTTATGAAAATCAGGCAGATGCTTTAGCGCAAAATGATAATTATATTACCACTCCGCTTAATTATAATGGTAATGATGGACAGATTTTATATGTTGTGGTGTCTAATGGAGGGTTCTGTAGTCGGCTGATTAAATTAACTTTATCAAAAGAGGTTACCCCTACCGCACATGTTGTTTCCACAAAACTGAAAATATGTCCGGGAGATTCGGTAGACCTTACGGCTACTGGCGGAGTTACTTACCAATGGAGTAATTTCCCGGGAACCGGTAATACACAAACCGTAACTTTATTCAATACTACAACGTTTACAGTATATGCTATCGGAGCAAAAGGATGTAAATCATTGCAGCCTGCTACAATCACAGTAGAAGTAGTTCCGGAAATAACCTCTCCTTTGAAAGATGTTGAAATGTGTATCGGAGACAGAATTACACTGGATGCGGGAGCCGGACCTAATTATACTTATTTATGGAGTACGGGTGAAACGACGCAAACGATTTCTGTAGACCAATTGGGTATTTATTCTGTTACTATAGATAATGGGTACTGTACAAAAGTATTCACGGTGAAAGTGATGGGAGCTACTCTGCCTTTTATCACCGGATTAAATTATGGCAATAATACATTAACAATCACAGCGGTAAATCCATCGCTTAATAATATTCCGGGAGTACTTGAGTATTCTATTGATAACGGAATTTCATGGCAGGCCTCTAACGTGTTTACGGGGTTATTGGATAATACAACATATAATCTTCAGGTAAGGATACAGGGAACACATTGTGTGGGAACACTTGACTTCTTTACTTTAAAGATTTCCAATATTATTACTCCTAACGAAGATGGAATCAATGATGTTCTTGACCTGTCGTCTCTAAAGAACTTTAATAACTTTACCGGATCTATTTATGACAGATATGGTGTGGAAATGTTCAGGTTCTCTAAAGAAAATCCGATCTGGGATGGAACCGTAGGAGGAAAGAGATTATCTACCGCTACGTACTGGTATAAATTTAACTTTGAATATCCTAAATCAAAAGCCCAGATGAACTGGTCTGGTTGGATATTACTTAAAAACAGAGAATAAATTATTTATTTATAGATTGTAAATTGAAAAGCCTTTCAGATATCTGAAAGGCTTTTCCTATTTCTTTATTTCTTAGTTTTATTATGCGTTTTCTTTCCACTGTTTTGTAAAAGAAATAAAATCGTTAACGCTGAGTTCTTCAGCTCTCTTATCTAAAAATTCATGGGTTTTTAATGCTTCAGGAATGTTCAGTATTTTAAGAGAGTTGGATAATTTCTTTCTCCTCTGGTTGAATCCTGCCTTTACAATTTGCTTAAACAGGACTTCATTGCCGGCTAAACCTTCTTTGGGATTTCTGGTTAGCCTGATAACTCCTGATTTTACCTTTGGTGGTGGGTTGAAAACATTTTCATGAACAGTAAACATATAGGATACATCATAGTACGCCTGAATAAGAACAGATAAAATGCCATAGTCTTTTGTTCTCGGAACGGCAGCTGTTCTTTCTGCAACTTCCTTCTGGAACATTCCTACCATTTCAGGAATAAGTTCATAATGATCTATGATCTTAAAAAGGATCTGCGAAGATATATTGTAGGGGAAATTGCCGATAATAGCAAGCTGTTCATTATTGATAAAAGCAAAATCCTGCTTTAAAAAATCTCCTACGAAATTTTTATCTGTAATTTTTGAATAATGATTTTTCAAATATTCGATGGACTCGTTATCAATTTCAGCAAGATAAATATATTGGTCTTTTTCCAATAGATATTTTGTAAGGACTCCCATTCCCGGACCAACCTCCATGATATTATTGTAGTTTTCAAAGCTTAAGCCTTCTACAATTTTTCTCGCTATGTTTTCATCTGTCAGGAAGTGTTGACCAAGATGTTTTTTTGCTTTTACACTCAAAGTTTTTTATGATTTTGTTAACAATGATTTTCTTTTTTTCGTCCCAAATTTCGGAAGATTTTTTCTATTTTAGCCAAAAAATTTAATATTAATGGCGAAATCTGTAGATGAATTTAATAAGAAGAGACTTAGGTCCAGCAATATTACAGTGGTAATTAGTATTGCCTTAGTGTTATTTTTGTTAGGATTAATGGGATTGATTTTAATTAATGCCCAGAAATATTCTGACTATATCAAGGAGCAGTTGGTTGTAAACGCATACTTTGATGAAAACTATGACGCTAAAGATTCTGTTAAAATTGCGAAACTGGAAGAAGAAACTTTTAAAAAAGTACAGACTTTAGCCCCCGTAAAAAGGGCAACCTATATTTCAAGAGAGATGGCTGCTAAGGAAGCAAAAGCCAGTATGGGAATTGATAGTGATGCACTTTTTGAAGAAAATATTTTCCCTTCATCTATTGAAGTTGCTTTAAAACCGGAGTATGTGGATCCGGCAAAAATTGATGCGGCTATTAAAACGCTGAAATCCGTTCCCGGTATTGTAGATGTAAAGAATAACAGTACCCTGATGGTAGATGTTTATAATAACCTGAACAGAATCTTGAAATGGATCTTAGGCTTTTCTATACTATTCCTTATTTTAGCGGTTGTCTTGATTAACAATTCAATCCGTCTGAAAATATTCTCCAAAAGATTTATTATTAAGACCATGCAGCTTGTAGGGGCAAAGAGAAGGTTTATCCTGAAACCATTTATTGTTGAGGCTTTGATTTTGGGTTGTATAGGCTCTGTTATCGGACTTCTGGCACTATTTGGAGTATGGTATTATTTCACAAGTCAGATCGGGTCTGCATTTGTTCAGAATAATCAGCAATATTTCTGGCTTGTTATACTGGTATTCGGGGTAGGGATTTTTATTACCGTTTTAAGTACTATTGTTGCTACCTGGAGATTCTTGAGAACAAACGTTGACGATTTATATTACTCTTAAAAAGATGAGCAAAAAAACAAATAAATTTTCTGCAGCTGAGTTTGGTACGGATACCAAAGCTCCACAGGAAAACACCTTTTATTTCGGACAACAAAACTTTAAATGGATGCTGATTGGATTAGCATTCATTGTAGTAGGTTTTCTCCTGATGATGGGTGCCGATGCTAATACTGTCGATGGAAAATATGATCCGAACTCATGGAACGACGGTATCTTCTCTATTCGCAGAATCCGGATAGCTCCATTATTTGTAGTTATCGGTTTCGTTATAGAAGTATATGCGATTTTAAAAAGAAAATAATTTTTTATTTAAGATTAAGAAGTTTTAGAAATTCGGAGTATTCCGGATTTCAGGCTTTTTAATCTTTTAATTTTATACATATGGATTTATTCAAAGCAATTATTATTGCGATTATAGAAGGTCTTACTGAGTATCTTCCAATTTCTTCTACAGCCCACATGGGTTTCACGGCTAGCTTAATGGGATTGCCGGAAGATGAATTTTTAAAAATGTTTCAGGTATCTATTCAGTTTGGTGCTATTTTATCAGTGGTGGTTGCTTATTGGAAAAAGTTCTTTGATTTTAATAATATTAAATTCTATTATAAGCTTGCCTTTGCGGTAGTACCGGCTTTGGCTTTGGGATATCTTTTTGATGATAAGATTGAAGCTGTTCTTGGAAATCAGATCGCTATTTCGTCTGTTTTGGTTTTAGGTGGAATCGTTTTATTATTTGCAGATACCTGGTTTAAAAACCCGACAATTGATGATGAAAAGGGGATTACTATCAAGAAAGCCGTAACCATAGGTTTTTGGCAGTGTCTTGCAATGATGCCGGGAACAAGCAGAAGTGCTGCTTCTATTATCGGAGGAATGACACAGGGATTAACGCGAAAGGCGGCCGCGGAATTTTCATTTTTCCTTGCTGTTCCTACGATGCTGGCAGTTACTGTGTATTCAGTTTTTGTAAAAACTTGGGGAAAAGAAACTCCTAATCCTCAGAAAGGATATGAAATGATTTTGTCATCACAAGATCATCTTACTATTTTTATCATTGGAAATATCGTGGCATTTATTGTGGCTTTGATTGCTATTAAAGCTTTTATCGGAGTTCTTAATAAATATGGTTTCAAACCTTGGGGATGGTATCGTATTTTTGTAGGAATAGCTTTATTGATTTATTTCTATTTCTTTAAATAAATTATTCTCTTACCTATTTATTACCAATTTATGACTGCCGAAAATATACTTGAAGGCCATATATTTTTACTTGATAAACCTTTGGATTGGACCTCTTTCCAGGCCGTTAATAAAATGAAATATAAACTCAAAAGTGAGTTTAAACTTCCTAAAAAATTTAAGATTGGGCATGCCGGAACTTTAGATCCTAGAGCAACAGGTTTACTCATTGTCTGCACCGGGAAATTCACTAAAAAAATTCCTGAAATACAGGATGCCCCTAAAGAATATTGGACTGAAATCAAGATAGGGGTTCAGACGGAATCTTACGATACTGAAAAACCTGAAATTCTTCATCAGGATATTTCAAACGTTTCCGAGGAGCAGGTAAGAGCAGTTTTACAAAAATTTGTTGGAGAAATAGACCAGAAACCTCCGGTTTTTTCTGCTATAAAAATTGATGGGAAAAGAGCTTATAATCTAGCGAGAGCAGGTGAAGAAGTAGAGATGAAGTCGAGAAAAACTACTATTTTTTATCTTAATAATATTCAGATTGATTTTCCTTTTGTGAGTTTTACGGTAGGATGTTCAAAGGGGACCTATATCCGGAGTCTTGCACATGATATTGGGCAGGAGCTTGGTGTTGGTGCATATTTAACGCAACTGAGACGCACGAAGATCGGGGAATATAAGATAGAAGACAGTACAGAAAAGTTTTTAGAAAATGATTTTAAATTTGAAAGTATATGAAAAAAACTCTCCTTTTGTTCATAAGTTTATTTTCGATAACTCTATCATACGCTCAAAATGTTGAGAACAAAAAGCCGAAAATGGATTTTTATGTTAATCCCACTCTCAATTTAGGATATAATCTTGGAAATAGTATTCAGGATGACAGAAATAAGGATTCAGCCTATTATCAACAATACATAGCTCCTTATCTCCCTAATAAAATTACTTTTGGAATGACAGTTATCGGTGGGTATAATTTTCTTCCTAACTTTGCCTTAGGATCAGGGATAAAATATAGTTTTACGGATAAGAATTTTCATTTGCTTTATTGGGTTATCCAGCCTAAATTCATAATTGGTCCTGGAGATGAACCTTTTTTTATTGATATTAATTATGGAAAGCAGATCAACCACTCTGTTGTTTCAAATGCTGAATTCTGGGGAATAAAGTTGGGAAAACAGGTGTCATATTCGAAAAGATTAAGCCAGGAAGGAGGACTTGTTCTTGAAAATCATAACTTTGGAAAATCAAATGCTTTTTTTATCGGTTTGAGTTATGGGATAACATTTTTTAGTAATAAAAACTACACGGGTTACGGAGACGATTAATGGAAAAGACACGGATTAATAAATATTTATCAGAAGTTGGTTTCTGCTCAAGAAGAGCGGCAGATAAATTACTGGAAGAAGGGAGAATAAAAATCAACGGGCAGATTCCTGAATTGGGAACGAAAATTTCCGACGAAGATGTTGTGGAAGTAGACGGTAAACCGATCCGGGAAACAGAAGAAAAACCTGTTTATATTGCTTTTAATAAACCAATTGGTATTGTTTGTACCACAGATACAAAAAGAGAAAAAAATAATATTGTAGATTATATCAATCATCCTAAAAGAATTTTTCCGATTGGTAGGTTGGACAAACCTAGTGAAGGCCTAATACTTCTAACCAGTGACGGGGATATTGTTAACAAAATTTTAAGGGCCAGGAACAATCACGAAAAGGAATATCTTGTAAGAGTCGATAAGCCGATTAATCCGAGATTTTTGGAGAAAATGAGAAATGGAGTTCCCATCCTGGATACCGTGACTAAGAAATGTGAAGTAGAAAAAGTAGATGATATGACGTTCAGAATTGTTCTTACCCAAGGCCTCAACAGGCAGATTCGCAGAATGTGTGAATATTTGGGCTACGAAGTGAAAAAACTTAAAAGGATGCGTATCATGAATATCAAGCTGGATTTACCTGTAGGAAAATGGAGAGATCTTACCGATGAGGAGCTATCCGCTTTGAACAAGTTGCTCGAAGACTCCAGTAAAACGGTAGATTAAATTGATAAGAAAGTAAGATTCAATCATTTCAGATATAATTTCATCCTTGTCTCATATTCTGGCTTTAATTTCAGAAACTTCCATATTTTTTTGTCTTCGGGATTGCTCACACGGTAATAAATAATCTTATCTGCAGAGTATCTGAAATAAGGATGGTTCTTTAACCATTCTTCCGGCGCGTCCACAAGTGTATATTTTGTGATGCCGGACGAATCAAGCTTACAAATTGAAATTAATTTCTGCACAAGATCTGTATCTATATTGTAAGTTTCCAGGATTTGCTGTTTGGTAACGAATCCGCCCAGTTTTTTTCTGAAACCAATAATTGATCCTGCACTTTTTTCATCAAGTCCGAATTCCAGAAGCTGTTTAAAAGTAATTTGATTTAAATCAGTAGATGCGAAATCTGTTTTTTGCTGAATGATTTGATTCTTTTTTTCATCATTTTGCTGATCTTTGATTTTAATATAGGGTTTTAATTCTTCAAACTTTTCCTGAGAAATGACGAAACATTTCTGAATATCCTGATAGGTATTAAAACGTCCCTTTAAATTTCTATCTCTGTAATTAACTATAGTTAATGCCTGCTTTTCGGAAAAACCAAGAGATTGCCATCCTGCTGTGTTTAAAGTATTAGGATCAAAAAAACGGAGATAAATACGAGGCTTTTGCTCAGTACTCTTAGAAATGTTTTTTAAATTTTCAGGTGTTTTTTCCGGTAAAAGCAGATGTGGTGCTAATAATCGATAGTTTTCATCATTGATTATAAAGCAGGCTTTTAATTTTTCTTTACTTACAAAACTACCTCCCAGATAAGCTTTGTATTTCAAAATCGCTTGGGCCTGTCTCGGGCTGAATCCCATATTCTCCCATTCTTTTTCAGAAAGGTGATCCGGATTGAATGTTCCGGAGACGGTAATTGTTTTTTTATCAGGCACTCCCGATCTATCATTTTTTATACCCTTATGGTCATTTGGGAGCATAATGTATGGACTGATCTCTGAAAATTTCTCCTTGGAAATAGCGTAGCATTTTTGTAATTGTTCTTTAGAAGTAAATTCTCCACCAACAATTTTCTTATAGTTTAGTATCGTTAATACCTGTTTTGAAGAAAATCCAAGGCTTTGCCACTGTTTTTCGTTAAGGTCATTAGGATTAAATTCGGTTAAATACAATGAAGCGTTTTCCTCCGACACAAACTTTATTTCGGGGAAATTTTCTTTTTCTTTACTGGTATACTCCTGGAAGATGAATAATATGAGCAGCAGTATACCTAAAAATGCAATCTTTTGATAGTAGCTTCTTTTCATCAAGCTAAACTTATTGATAAACCTCAACTTTTAAAAGAATAATGTTCAGAATTTGATATAATGATATATAAAGGGTTGTTTTTTGATGGTAATCCTTTTTAAAATGAAGCTGATCTTTTGATTAATTGAATTTTTTCAAGCCTACTCATCGGAATAATCGAGATAATATGATATATGATGGCACAAAAAATCCCCAAAAACATTTTGGGGATATATTTAACTAATAACAGATTATTGTATTACTGACGAACAAGATTATATTCTGTTCCTGCTGTTTCTTTTGTCCATGCGCTTCCGCTATGCATTTGAATTGTTTTATCATTGACAATTGAGAAGGTTGTTACACGGTCTGCAATATTTGAATACTTTAAAATTACCTTATTGGTGTCTTTGTAATACTTCCAAGTCCCTGTACTTGACATTGGAGTTGTACTACCAGGAAAAGTTTCAGACAAAGCGAAAGTATTATCATCTTTGAAAGTGATTTCAACATTCTGTTTTGAGCTTCCTGAAGGGATATTTCCTTTATAAACTCCTGGTACAAAAGTAGAAGTTTTAGTTACCGAAGTATTTTCCTTTTGATTTTTCATTGTACTGCAAGAAGTAAATCCGATGAATGATGCGCAAGCTGCTGCGAGAAATAAATTTTTCATAATATGTTTTTTAAATTTGGTTTCTTACTAACTAAAATAATGCCAAAAAATAAAATAAATAAGTGAAAAAGTCATTGAGCTTTCATTGCTGATCTTATTTTGCCAAGGTGTGAAAAGGGGCAGAAAATTGATCATCACAGGATTAGCAGATGTTTATGTAAAATCTGATATTTGGAAAAAAAGGTTAGGGTATTTTTTATCCGTTTCTGTTATTCAGAGTCTTTTTCTACTAAAGATTCTTTTAATTTCAGTAATTCAGCTTTTACGAATTCCAGACGGTCGATAATAGTAATGGTCTCGGATATTTTACTGTTTGTTGCCAAAGCGATCTTTGCTCCATCCAGCGTGTAACCTTTTTCTTTCACCAGATGGTAAATGATCTGCAGGTTTTTAATATCCTCAGGGGTGAAGTACCGGTTACCTTTCTTGTTTTTTTTAGGTTTGATAATAGGGAATTCCTGCTCCCAATAACGTATTAATGAAGTGTTTACATCAAATGCTTTAGCAACTTCTCCTATTGAATAATACAGCTTATCGGGTAAATTTATCTTCATTTTATGAATCCTAATCTTCAAAGATAATTTTTTTTGAATTTTTTTACAAATTTACCATCCAAATATATTCTTAAAACTCTTTTCTTTTCTTGAAATACTATAATCTTCCAGTGCTATTTAAGATTAAATGAAAGTCTTTTTTTAATTTTGAAGTAAATTAATAGATTTGAATTCTATATCTGTACTTCATATTGATCTTTTTCAGTCCGGGAAAAATGCTTCGGATTTTTATTTCAATACAATGAAAGATCATTTGGTCAGCAGCCATAAACATATTGAGAAGCCCCATCGGCATGATTTTTACGTAACGGTGCTTTTTACAAAAGGGACAGGAATTCATGAAGTCGATTTTCACAGGTATGATGTCTCAGAGGGAAGCATGTTTTTTCTATCACCCGGTCAGGTCCACAGCTGGGAACTTTCGGAAGACACGGACGGGTATATTTTTTTCTTATCTCAGGAATTTTATGATATGCATTATATCAATCAGCATCTGAGAAACTTCCCTTTTTTTAGTTCGGTGAATTTTTCAAGAAAGCTTCAGCTTGAAAAAAAATACCTGAACCCAATGGTTGGTTTGTTTGAAGAGATTCAGAATGAGTATTATTCTCATAACCTTATGAAGGAGGGGCTGATACTTTCAGTGATTACAAAAATGTATATCACCTCATCAAGGTTGTTTTCTAAAGAATACAATACTTTTAATTCCCCGGTTAGTATTTCATATTTAAAGCACTATCAGGATTTTGAGACTTTACTCGAAGAACATTTCACAAAAGAAAAATCGATTTCATTTTATGCTTCTTTGCTGGATATTTCTCCTAAACACCTGAACAGAATTACGCAGACTATGGTTCAGAAAACGACTACAGAAGTTATTACTGAAAGGGTAATGCTGGAAGCAAAACGGATGCTGATGTATTTAAGCGAAAGTCTTGTTGAGATTGCCTTCAGATTGGGGTATGAAGAATATTCTTATTTTGTAAGGGTATTCCGGAAAACTTCCGGAATAACCCCGACTCAGTTTATTCAAAAGTATAAATCATAAACTTTTTGACTACAACAATAGTTTGAAAGGTCCTTCAAAAGTTGTTTCAAAAGTATCCACAATTTTGCCTTTTTCATCAAGTACAGCAATCACAATATTCTGTTTGGAAAATCGGATGTCTTTTTCAGGAAATGTAATATTAATGTTACCTTTTAAGATCTGATCTCCCTTTAATACAATTTTATCTGAACCAAAAAAAGTGATCTCGCCATTTTTAGGACTTATTACTTTTATTGTTAAAACCTTTTTCTCATTGGTTTTGTTTAAAAAAGTATAAATAAATGTATTCGTTATTTTTCCATTTTTTGTAAAGAAAGTGGATCCGGCAGGTTTAATAAATTTGGCCTCCATAGATCCACGGTCATACATTAGAAAACCAAGAAAACCGATTAATAATGCCAGAAAAACCGTAGTGACTTTCATTCTGGAGGTAAAAATAAACCTGGATTGGTTTTCAATTTCAGCTTCAGTTGCGTAGCGAACCAATCCTTTTGGAAGACCTATTTTTTCCATTACTTCATCACAGGCATCAATGCACGCCGTGCAATTAATACATTCAAGCTGTTGGCCATTTCTGATGTCTATTCCTGTAGGGCAAACCACGACACATTGCTGGCAATCGATACAATCTCCTTTTCCTTCTGATTTTCGGTCTTCACCGTTTTTCCATTTGGAACGGTTTTCACCTCTTTTAAAATCATAATATACATTGATGGTTTGTTTATCAATAAGAACTCCCTGTAAGCGTCCGTAGGGGCATACCAATGTACATACCTGCTCACGGAGCCATGCGAAAGTAAAATAAAAAACAGCTGTAAAAGAAAGCATAACAATGAATTTCAAAGAATGTTCTGCAGGGCCTTCACTCATGATTTTAAAAACCTCTCTGTATCCTACAATATACATGAACATGAAATGACTGATAATTAACGAAACCAAAAGGAATACCGACCATTTCAGACTCCTCTTTCTTATTTTTTCACTATTCCATTCCTGTCGGTCCAGCTTCATTTGCTTATTACGGTCACCTTCGATCCAATATTCTATTTTTCTGAAAACCATCTCCATAAAAAGAGTTTGCGGACAAAGCCAGCCACAGAATATTCGTCCGAAAACTACTGTAAAAAGCATAACAAATATGACAGAAGTAACAGCGCCCAGAGCCAGAATAAAAAAATCCTGGAGATAAAAAGGTTGCCCCACAATGAAAAATTTTCTGTCGATAACATTAATCAGAAGAAAAGGGTTATGATTAATGGTTACGAAAGGTAGAATAAAAAACAAAGCAAGCAGGATATAGCTGGTGTAATTTCTGTAATTGGTATATTTCCCCTTGGGTTTGCGGGGGAACACCCATTTTCTTTTTCCTGTATCATCCATTGTTCCCACAGAATTTCTGAAAGCTTCATTCTCTATTGCTATAACCTTTTCGGGTTTGGTGCCTGTATTCATTCTTTTATTTTAAATAACCAATTGAATAATCCCTCATTTTGTTGTTTTTTTTATTAAAAAACATCTATTGAGTTTCTTACCGCAAAGCTCTTAATTAAGGGAATACATTACTAATAGTATACACGTATTGAATAGGACAAATGGGACATTTATCAATTTTTTATTATTGTATCAAAATGAGAAAATAATTCTTGAATTTTATTTTTTCATGTTGTACATTGTGAGCCTAAAATGAAATAAGAAATGAAGAATCTTTTTAAAATGACTTGGGTTGGTTTGGTTTTAGTATTACTAAATTGTCAATCAGTAAATTATACCCGTATGTTTTATCATGATGTAATGCCAGAGAAGATTTCAGACCGGTTCGGTTTTACTGAGGGGCCCTCCTCAGATAAAGAAGGGAATGTTTATTTTACAGATCAGCCCAATGATAAAATTTATTATTGGGATTGGAAAACAAATGAAATCCGGGAATTTTTAAGCAAAACAGGACGCGCCAATGGAACCCATTTTGATCAAGACGATAATCTGATTACCTGTTCTGATGATCAGGGCGAGATCTGGAAGATCTCTAAAGATAAAAAGATTCAGATTTTATTAAAAGGTTTCGAAGGAAAAAGGCTTAATGGTCCGAATGATGTATGGGGAGATTCTTCAGGTGGAATGTACTTTACTGATCCTTTGTATAAGAGAGATTACTGGATTGATTTTAAACAGGAAATTCCTCATAAAAGTCTTTACTACAGAAATAAAGAAGGTAAAGTAAAAAAAATCGATACTTTTACCCAGCCCAATGGCATTGCCGGAAGTGAGAAATACAGAAAACTCTATGTTTCTGATATTGATGCAGGAAAAACTTATGTATACGACATATTGGATGCAGGAGAACTTTCTGAGAAGAGACTGTTCTGTGAAATGGGGTCTGACGGAATGACGTTAGATAAGCACGGGAATGTTTATTTAACAGGTAATGGGGTTACGGTGTTTAATCGCGATGGAAAAAAAATCTATCATATTCCTATTGAGGAGGAGTGGACTTCCAACGTAACATTCGGAGGAAAGCATAATGATATTCTTTTTATTACTGCTTCAAAGTCAGTATATACTTTACCAACAAGGGTAAAAGGGACAAGATAATCGATTCCATTTATTGTTGTTAAATCTTTTATCAGTGATTTAGTTACTTGAAAATTATATGTAATATTCAGGTAATCAGTGAGGTGGGCTTTGATTTCATTGATGTTATTTCATGTGTATTTGAATTTATTTCTTTTTAAATCTTATTTTATATAAAATTTTTAATCTATTTACTTTTATCGTAAAATAATTTAAGTTAATTGTGAAAATGTTAATAATGAGTGTTGTTTATTATTAATATTATGGTTTTTGTGTTTAATTTTTTGCTTTTTTTGTAAAGTGTTTTTAGGCTCTGGAAAATATCGTTTATTTTATTTAAGATGTTTGCGTGAGTTAGAACATATACCAACCTTAACACAAACAGTTTAAATTATTATAGATATGAAATTCTACTTATTGATCGCATTGGCGATGGTTCCTTTTATGGGGTCATCACAATGGAAGAGAACAGAACTACGTTCACAAAGCGTAAAAAAAGTACAGGAAAAACTGGAGTTTTCAGGCTTGTATACATTAGATATAAACGCTTTAAAACAAACCCTTAAAAATACATCTTCTAAAACTTCTGAGGGAAAAGGTGTTGTTATTTCAATTCCTGATATCAATGGGAAAACAGAAAGGTTCCAGGTATGGGAATATTCCAATATGGCTCCTGAATTACAGGAGAAATATCCGGACATAAAATCTTATATGGGAAGGGGAATAGAAGACCCGTCTGCTTATTTAAGATTTAGTCTTTCACCGGTAGGTTTTTCATCCATGATTACAAGATCCGGTACTTCTGAATTTATTGAACCTTATTCACAGGACGGAACAGTATATGCTGTATTCGATTCAAAAGCAAGAAAGAATCAGGAGGCAGAACCTTTCATTTGTGGTACTGCTGAAAATCTGGCAACGAAGTCCCTATCTAGTAAAAATGGTGCACAAAATAAAAAAGCCGCAGGTTTCAATACTTTCAGGCTGGCTATGTCATGTACCGGGGAATATGCCCAGTATCATTTAACAGCAGCCGGAACACCGGCAAATGCTACGGAAGCGCAGAAAAAAGCAGTAGTACTGGCAGCTATGAATACGACATTAACCCGTCTTAATCAGTTATTTGAAAAAGATCTGTCATTACATTTTAATTTAATTGCCAATAATGATGTGCTTATTTTTTTAGAACCTACTGCAGATCCTTATACCAATGGAGGACCTGGTGAAGCTCAAACCCAGATTTCAGCGCGTATTGCAGCTCAGGACTACGATATGGGTCATTTGCTGGATAAAAAGAATGGTAACGGCCAGGCAGGAGATATCGGAGTAATCTGTGATGATAATGCTAAAGCAGGTGGATGGACAGCTCATAATTTTCCTGAAGGAGATAAATTCGATATAGACTATGTTGCTCATGAAATGGGTCATCAGATGGGGGCGAACCATACATTTACGCTTTATAATGCAAGCTATACGGATGCTTCTTTAGTAGAGCCGGGAAGTGGATCTACGATTATGGCTTATACAGGTATTATGGGTGGTAATAGTGATGTGCAGTTTAACTCATTCGATTATTTTCATGCTTTTAATCTTAAAGAGATCAAAGATGTGATCAATGGCGTGGCATGCGGTGTTAATGTGCCGTTTGCTAACCCTGCACCAGCAGTAAATGCCGGAGCTGATTATACAATTCCTAAATCTACACCTTTCGCATTGAAAGCAACCACAACAGATGCCAATAGTGCTGGTTATACTTATACGTGGGAGCAGATGGATTCCGGTTCGGCACAAACAGGAACGGTGAACTCTCTTACCTATGCTGCCAAACCTTCCGGTCCTACTTTCCGGTCCTTACCTCCGGTAAGTACACCTGTAAGATACTTCCCTGATTTTAATAAAGTATTGGCAGGAGTATATGCGACCCGTTGGGAGTCTTTATCCAGTGTGGCAAGGACACTTAATTTTACAGTTACGGCAAGAAATAATCATCCTACTGCTCCGCAAACGAGCAAAGATGAAACGGTAATAACGGTTGATGCTGCATCGGGACCTTTCAAAATTACAGCTCCGACATTTGGACAGTCGTTAAGTTCCGGAAATTCAGCAACTATAACCTGGGATGTTGCTAATACCACTCAGGCTCCGATTAATACAGCAAATGTTACGATTAAATTATCTACCGACGGAGGGCAAACATTTACCGTGCTGGCAGCAAATACACCTAATGACGGTAGCGAACAGATTACAATTCCTGCCGGATCAACTTCGGCAAACGCATACATTCTGATTGAAGCTATAGGAAATGTTTATTATGCGGTAAGTCCAAGTTTTGTTATTGATTATAATGTGACCGGAGAAACATGTGCAACGTATACTTATAATGGACCAGCTGTTGGCATTACGGATGGACCTGGAGGGAACAAGATTTCTTCACCTAAAGTTATTGTTCCTTTAATGGTAAATAATACCGGAGTCATTACTAAAATTAAAGTAACACCAACTATAGCACACCCTTATGTAAGTGATTTGGCTGTTGGTATAGAAAGTCCGCAAGGATCTTCTGCTCTCATATGGAATAGAAAATGTGGAAATGCGGCATATTCAGGTATTACAGCTTCGTTCACAGATACAGGTAATGCAGTAGCTTGTGCTTCTCCGATTCAGGGAGAAACGAAATCTGATGAATCATTAGGAATCTTTAAAGGGCATAAGGCTCAGGGAGAATGGAAGTTGTTTGCATCGGACAATTATGCAGGTGATGTGGGAACAATTAATTCTTGGTCGCTTGAAGTTTGTACCCGCGAAACACAAAATTTAGGGACAAAGGATGCTTCCGCTGTATCAGGAAATGATATCAAAATTTACCCTAATCCGAGTAATGGGAATTTCTTTGTTAAATCTAGGAATTTATCAGGAGAAATAAAAGTTACTCTATTTGATTCAAGTGGCAGGCTGATCACTTCGGATTCCTACCAAGGTAATGGAGATTTTACAAAAGAATTTAACATGAACATTCCAAAAGGAGTTTATATTATTAATATTAATTCTTCCAAAGGAATGTATAGTCAAAAACTGATCATCAAATAAGTTTTTTAATATTATTGTAAAAGGAAAGCGGCTATTAAATAATGGCCGCTTTCTTTTTTATCTTAAAATTGATGTCGTTTAATACGCTATCTCCATTTTGACTTTTTTTCCTTTAAGCTTTTCATTGGATAATTTCTTTAACAATGAACTCACTTTCTTCCTGGAAACGGCAACATATGATGTTGTGTCTTTCACTTCAATCAGCCCGATATCCTCCTTTTGTAATTCCCCTTTTTTAATGAGATAACCCACAATATCTACTTTATTAACTTTGTCTTTCTTACCTGCACTGATATAAATTGTTTGAAAAGGTGTCTTTTCAGGAACTTTATCATATCCTGAAACACTTTCTTCAGGCGTATTATTTTTGATAAAAGGAAAATTTTCTTCCTCTGTCATGATAAGGTAAACAAAACCTTTAGCATTCATCCTCGCGGTACGTCCGTTTCTGTGAATGAAAGCATCTTCTTTGGGAGGTAGTTGATAATGAACAATAGACTCTACTTCAGGTATATCAAGTCCCCGGGCGGCAAGGTCGGTTGTGATTAGGATTCTTGCAGAGTCATTTCTGAACTTCAGTAAAGCCCGTTCTCTTTCGTCCTGTTCCATACCCCCGTGGAATGTTTCCCTGTCAATTCCCATTTGATGGAGAAGCTCGGAAATACGGTCTACTGCGTCACGGTGATTACAGAAAATCAGCGTTCTTTTATTTCCGATTTTACAAACAAGATTGAAAAGTGTATCCAGCTTTTCTTCCGGAATTGTCATTACTTTTCTCAGTTGTAAATCAGGTTTTATGTCGTTTTCTTTAAGGAAACTGATTACTTTTTCATCTTTCAGCCCGGTAAATGAAGGGATTTCATCCATGGCAGTTGCAGAAGTTAAAATTCTTTGGGATAACCCTTTTAAAGAATTAGAAATAAATTCCATATCATCATGAAAGCCTAGCTCTAATGCTTTATCAAACTCATCAAGAACCAATGTCTTAATTGTCTTAGGATCAAAATTATTGTTTCTCAGATGGTAAACAACTCTTCCCGGTGTTCCAATCAATACGGCAGGAGCTTCAATTAAATTATTAACCTCAATCTTTTTATCATGACCACCATAGCAAACAGAAACCTTAAAATCCGTTCCCATTGACTTGAACACCTGTTCAATTTGTAGAGCCAATTCTCTGGCCGGAACTAATATCAATGCCTGGACTCCTTGAACGTCTTTTTTCAGATTTCTTAAAACCGGAAATAAAAAAGCAAGCGTCTTCCCTGATCCGGTAGGAGAGAGCAATACAATATCCGTATTGTTTTCAGAAGCTTTATAAGTAGATTTCTGCATCTGATTCATATCCTGAATTTGCAGTTTTTGATAAATTGATTGTAGTTCCATTGGGCAAAGATAGTGAAAATAGGTGGCTAGGAATTTAGAGTCTTAAGTTGTAAGTTGTTATAAAGATTGTTGGTGAAGATGTATTTTAATCTTTTAATGATTTTAATTTTGACAATCAGGCATTTAGGTGTGAAGTTTCTGCGGATTAAAATATTGTATATTAAATAATATTCGTATATTTGCACCCACTTTTTGTGGTCAAGGTTTGAAGAGGTAAATTATTAAAAATTAATTACTTCCGTATTTTTTAAATCCACATTTGTTCAAACCGTTAAAAAAGAAGGAATACAAATTTTATTAGAAAATGTCAAAAGAGACAAATTCAGCAGAGGTTTTATTAAACCAAAACGTAGCACCAGAACAATTTGATTGGGATTCATTCGAATCAGGTCTTGATGCAGATGCGAGAAAAGAAAAAAGTGATTTAGAAGAAATCTACAACGGATCTTTAAACAGCTTAAACGATAACGACGTTTTAGTTGGTAGAGTTGTAAGATTAACTGATAAAGAAGCTATCGTAGACATCAACTTCAAATCAGAAGGTGTTATTTCTCTTAACGAATTCCGTTACAACCAAGGATTACAAGTAGGTGATGAGGTAGAAGTAATGGTTGACAGAAGAGAAGACAAAACTGGACAATTACAATTATCTCACAGAAAAGCAAGAACGCTTAAAGCTTGGGATAGAGTAAACGAACTTCACGAAACTGGAGAAATCGTTAACGGTTTTGTGAAATCTAGAACTAAAGGAGGTATGATCGTTGACGTACACGGAATCGAAGCATTCTTACCAGGTTCTCAAATTGATGTTAAGCCAATTAAAGATTACGATCAGTTCGTAGGTAAAACTATGGAGTTCAAAGTTGTGAAAATCAACCCTGAATTCAAAAACGTAGTAGTATCTCACAAAGCATTGATCGAAGCAGATATCGAAGGTCAGAAAAAAGAAATCATCGCTCAGCTTGAAAAAGGACAAGTTCTTGAAGGAACTGTTAAGAACATTACTTCTTACGGTGTATTCATTGACTTAGGAGGTGTAGATGGATTGATCCACATTACAGACCTTTCTTGGTCTAGAGTGAACCACCCATCTGAAATCTTAGAAGATGGACAAACTGTAAAAGTTGTTATCCTTGATTTCGATGATGAGAAAACAAGAATCCAATTAGGTATGAAGCAATTAGAAGCTCATCCTTGGGATGCTCTTTCTGCTGACCTGAAAGTTGGGGATAAAGTAAAAGGAAAAGTAGTAGTTCTTGCTGACTATGGTGCATTCGTAGAAATCGCTCCAGGTGTAGAAGGATTGATCCACGTTTCTGAAATGTCTTGGTCTACTCACTTGAGATCTGCTGGTGATTTTGTAAAAGTAGGTGATGAAGTTGAAGCTGAAGTACTTACTTTAGATAGAGAGGACAGAAAAATCTCTCTAGGTATGAAACAATTATCTAAAGATCCTTGGGAAAATATCGAAGCTAAATATCCTGTTGGATCTCAGCATGTAGGAACTGTAAGAAACTTCACAAACTTTGGTGTATTCGTAGAGTTGGAAGAAGGTATCGACGGTTTAATCTACATTTCTGATCTTTCTTGGACTAAGAAAATCAAGCATCCATCTGAATTCTGCGCTGTAGGAGACAAATTAGATGTTATCGTATTGGAATTAGATATCCAGGCAAGAAGATTATCTTTAGGTCACAAGCAATTGACTGAAAACCCTTGGGATAAATTCGAAACTAAATATGCTGAAGGAACTATCCATGCTGGTAAAGCTGTAGAAGTACACGATAAAGGTGCTTCTGTACAATTCGAAGATGCTGAGGTTGAAGCGTTCTGCCCTTCAAGATTATTAGAGAAAGAAGATGGATCTAAAATCAAAAAAGGTGAAGATGCTGAGTTCAAAGTAATCGAATTCAACAAGGAGTTCAAGAGAGTAGTAGTATCTCACACAGGTATCTTCAGAGATGAGGAAAAGAAAAATGTAAAAGAATCTAACAACAGATCTAATACTTCTTCTTCATCTTCTTCAAACGAAGAAAGATCTACATTGGGAGATATTGATGCATTAGCAGAATTAAAAAGAAAAATGGAAGAAGGTAAATAATCCTTAACCATTTATGAATATGAAGCCACTCGTAAGAGTGGCTTTTTTTATTTCTTATTATGGCCTTTTTAATAAAAATACCATGCTGTTTTATAGAATTCAAGTATAAGAAATGAATTATGTAAATGTTTAAAATTGAGTTGGTTGAAGGAAAATTAATTATGCTTTTATTTTTATGTAATAAAATTAAATAAAATGATTTTTGATTGGTAAATATTTGTAAATTAGCGGCTTTATTAATGTATATGAAAAATATAACCCGATCCATTTTGTTTACTGTATCCGCAGTATTTGATCTTTGTTCGTTTTCTTAATATTAATATATAAGGAAAGGTTAAGTAAAATTATGTTTCACAAAGTAAGATCAGGAAATATAAAGTCTAATAAATTTCAATATTAAAAATTGTTCAGTATAAATGAAAAGAATAAAACTACCTCTTATGGTTGCTGCTTTCGCAGTTATTCCATCTTTACAATTATTTTCACAGGAAAATACTCAGATTATCAAAGACTATATTTCTCAGAATAAGATCAGAGAATATAAAAAGTCCGATCTCACTAATTTTGTTATTGATAATACGGATGCATCGAAGTCATTAAATGGTGATGTTATAAAATTTCAACAGACTTATAATGGAATTCCTGTATACAGTTCCGGAGGAACTGCGTTAATTAAAGATCGTAAGATCGTTTATTACACGGATAATTTTGTGAAAAATTATACAGAATCTACTCCCATTTCTGCACAAATCACTAAAACAGCAGCTCTTCAGAAGATAGCAAATGAACTTGGAAACACTGAGATTGCTGATTTTTCAATTCTTGGATTTTTTGAAAAAAGCTTAAATAATACAAAATCAGCCAAACAAAGGTTAGTGTATGCAAATACGTCTACTGGAGATCTGCGTTTAGCCTATGAGTTTATTATGATGGAGCCAAAGTCTTCCAATTACTGGAATATTCTGGTAGATGCCAATGATGGAAAAATTATAGAAAAGAATAACTTAACATTATCTTGTAATTTTAAACCGGATTCTTATGCTTCAGATGGATTAGCAATAGAGAATAATAATACATTTGTTGGTCCTGAGAAAGGCTATCAGCAAAGTTTGGTTTTGTTGGCTGATCCTGCAAGCTACAATATATTTCCAACGCCACTGGAAGCGCCTACATTCGGATCAAGATCTGTAGTTTCTAATCCATGGATGTTGACTTCCTCACCAGAAGGATGGCATTCGGATGGTACAACTCATTACACCAATACAAGAGGGAATAATGTGTATGCTTACGAAGATACAGCCAATACAAATAACCCTGGATTTTCGCCTGATGGAGGGGCTTCAAGAAATTTTAATTTTCCTTTTAGTATCAATGGGACTCCTGCAGCGAATCAAAGTGCAGCGATTACCAATCTGTTCTACATCAGTAATAGGGTTCATGATGTATTTTATAAATTTGGATTTACAGAATCTGCGAGAAATTTCCAGCAAAATAATTTTGGACTTGGCGGATTAGACGATGATTCAGTTTATGCAGAAGCGCAAGATGGCGGAGGTACTAATAACGCGAACTTTTCCAGTCCTCCGGATAATTACAATGGGAGAATGCAGATGTATTTATGGTCGACTAGAAATAGACTTTTCTTCTATAATACACCTAGTACAGCGGTAGCCCGCCAACCCGCTGCTGGTGTTGCTGAATTCGGGAATGCACTAAACCCTACTGGAGTTACTGGAAATGTACAATTATCATCCGTATTAGATGGATGTACTGCATTACCAGCAGGTTCACTTACAGGGAAGATTGGTTTGGTTGAGCGTGGAACCTGTGCTTTCGTGATCAAAACAAAGAATTTACAGAATGCAGGAGCTACTGCTGCCATTATCTATAATAATGCTGCGAATGGATCAACCATAGGAAATATGTCAGGAACTGATGCGACAGTTACTATTCCATCTGTATTAATTAGTAATGCAGAGGGAGAATATATTAAAACCCAACTTTCAGCTGCTACAACGGTAAATGTTACTTTGAAGAATGATCCTGCAACCAGCGTTACACCAGATGGGAGCTTTGATAATGGAATCGTAACACACGAATACGGTCATGGAATTTCTAACAGATTAACGGGAACCGGATATGGATGTCTGAATTCTTCATCTGATAAAGAACAAATGGGTGAAGGATGGTCGGATTTCTTTGCCTTAATGCTTACCAATAAAATAGGAGATAATGCTTCTGTTCCTAGAGGAATGGCAACATATGCTGCAGGACAGCTTCCGGATGGGGATGGAATCCGCCCTGCAAAATATTCTCCTGACTTCACGATCAACGATTATACCTATGGAGATACCAATGGAATGGAATATACGAATCAAAGTGGAAATATAGTTCCAGATGTGCATTCAATCGGATTTGTATGGGCTACGATGTTATGGGATCTGCATTGGCAGTATGTAGCAAAATATGGTTATTCTGCCGATGTTACTGCAAATACAACGAACGGTAGTTCAAGAATATTACAACTTGTTACGGACGCATTAAAACTTCAGGTTTGTAATCCAACATTTATTGATGGAAGAAATGCTATATTAGCTGCAGAACAGGCAACTACCGGAGGAGTAGATAAATGTATGATATGGAGAACTTTTGCAAAAAGAGGTTTAGGAGTGAATGCAAGTGCAGGAGTTAAAACAAATATCAATGATCAGATTCAGGATTTCACAATTCCCGATGAATGTCCGTTATTGGCTACTGATGAAGTGAAATCTGTAAAAAATACCTCAATTTCTATCTATCCTAATCCTGCTAAAAATGAATTTTTCATCAATTTCCCAAGCAATACAATGGGTAAAGTAAGTGTGGAAATTTATGATATGTCTGGAAAGCTTGTTTCTTCTGAAGATAAAATTTCTCCGGATGCTAAAAAAGCTATTTCTACAGATCGTTTGATCAACGGAACTTACATGGTAAAAGTAAAAGGCCTTGGCTTTGAAGCTGCATCTAAAGTAATCGTTAAAAAATAAGCTGTTTTTTATTCAGTTTCAATCACCCCAGGTTTTCCCTGGGGTGATTTTATTTATCTATAAGCTATTTACCTCCTGGTGAATTAAATTATTATATTGTACCTTTGCAGGCTGTTAAAAAGATTATGAAGAAGAAAAATTTATTGAAAGGCGTATTGCTAGTGGGTATTGGTGCAAGTGTTTATGGAATGTTGGCTACATTTGTTAAAATGTCTTATCATGATGGGTATACCACATCCGAAGTAACCACTGCTCAGTTTGTATTAGGATTAGTAGGACTTCTGATCCTGAACTTTATCCAGACTTTAACATCAAAAACAAAATTATCATCACCAAGCCGAAAAGAAGTTAGGATGCTGATGCTGGCAGGTACTTCACTGGGTTGTACAAGTTTATTTTACTATATCGCAGTTCAATATATCAATGTTTCAATAGCGATTGTTTTGTTAATGCAGTCTGTATGGTTTAGTGTGGTTGTAGAAAGTTTCTTAACCAGAAAATTTCCCAACGTGAGGAAAGTGGTCGCTACAATTATTGTACTAGTAGGAACTGTATTGGCTACGAATCTTATTAATGTGGATATAGAATTAGACTGGCATGGTGTTTTTTGGGGATTAATGGCAGCGGCTTCCTATACTCTGACGATGTTCACCTCTAATACACTGGCTACACATTTACCCGTCCTACGTAAAAGTATGGTAATGCTTTCAGGAGGATCTATTGTTATTCTGGCATTCCTTTTCTTTGCTCAGATCGGGCCCCTCTATTTTGATGGTCTTAAATCAATTTATTTGAATTTTACCGACAATACCAAACATATTCATTCTTTTGATTATTCTATATTCTGGACCTATGGTTTTGTTCTTGCTATTTTTGGAACTATCATTCCACCCATTTTATTTAATTTGGGATTTCCAAATACAGGATTGGGCTTGGGAAGCATTATTTCATCACTGGAACTTCCGGTTTCTGTGACAATGGCTTTTGTTTTGTTGGGTGAAAAAGTAATTTTAGTTCAATGGGCAGGGATTGCATTAATCCTTTTTGCTATTGTACTTATGAATTTACCGGCAAAAAAAGAATTGAAAGTTGCTGAACAACTGTCCTGAAAAGATAATTAAGTTGAAAATAATAAGTAAAACCGTTTCTTTTGGAACGGTTTTTTTAATTTTAATCTATAAATAAGAATTCATGAAATATTTAAAAAAAGGCATTATGATTTTAATGCTATCTATGATACCATTTTTATCGTTTTCCCAGATAAAACCGTTAGATGCCATGCTTACGAACTATCAATATCCTTTTGAAGTTCATTTTATTGATTTGAATACTCAGAATCAGCATCTGAAAATGGCCTATATGGATGTAAAGCCTAAAGAACCCAATGGAAAAGTAATCATGCTTCTTCATGGGAAAAACTTTAACGGAGCGTATTGGGAACAAACGGCGAAAGATCTTTCAGCTAAAGGTTTCAGGGTTATTATACCCGATCAGATAGGATTTGGTAAATCTTCCAAGCCTCAGTGTTATCAATTTTCTTTTTCGCAATTAGCAGACAATACAAAAAAAATACTGGATGAATTAAAGATTGATAAAGCAATTGTTTTGGGGCACTCTATGGGAGGAATGCTGGCAACCCGTTTTACATTACTTTACCCCGAGAGGGTTCAAAAGCTTGTCCTTGAAAACCCGATTGGCCTGGAAGATTATAAGACCTTTGCTTCATACCAGACTATTGATCAGGCATATCAGTCGGAGCTTAAAAATACAGCTGAAACCTATAAAAATTATCAGCTAAAATTCTATTATGATAATCAATGGAAGAAAGAATATCAACCCTGGCTGGATCTTATTGCTGGTTGGACTTTACATAAAGAATATCCACTTGTGGCATGGGATGCTGCTCTCACATCCGATATGATTTATAATCAACCGGTTTGTTATGAATTTAAGAATATTAAAACTCCAACCTTACTTATAATCGGAACAAGGGATAGAACTGCAATAGGAAAGGATAGGGCACCTAAAGAGCTTCAATCCAGGATGGGGCAATATCAGGAACTGGGAAAAAAGACACAACAGCAGATACCTGGTTCCAGATTAACGGAAATCGATAATGTAGGGCATCTTCCTCATATTGAAGTTTATCCCCGATTTTTTGAAGCCTTATATGAGTTTATAAGGTAAAACATGAACTCTTGAAATTAGCCTGTTCATAACGGAAATAAAAACAGAGGTGGATTTAGAATTTTGACTTTAAAAACATTTCTTGCCATATGTATAGTTTTTCATGAAATAAATTGTATAAAATTGTATTACCAATACACGGGATTTATGGAAAATTATACCAATACAACAGAAATAATAACTACACCTGAAAAGGCATATGAAGCTTTGACCCGGAAAATTCCTTTATGGTGGTCAGAAATGTTTAACGGATCTTCCCGGGAACCCGATGATGTATTTACTATAAAATTTGGTGACAATATTCACAAGACATTTCGGGTAAAGGAAGCTGTGCCTGAATCAAGAATTGTATGGTATGTTGTGGATTCTTTGATCGGTCTTCCAGAGCTGAAAAATCAAACAGAATGGATTGGAACGACTATCGTTTGGGAAATTGAAAAAAATGAGAATGGAATTCTGCTGAAACTTACGCATAGGGGCTTGCATCCTGATGTCGAATGTTATCATATATGTTCCAATGGCTGGGTGCAATTTATCAATAGTTTGAAGCTATTTCTTGTAACAGGAACGGGAAGTCCGTTTACAGGATAGCATCAGAGTTATATGAAACATCTTATATATAAAAAAAGAAGCTGCTTACATTGAGTAAACAGCTTCTTTTGTATGTATTGTTGTCTGAATTATTTCTTTTTGTAAGCAGCGTCTTTAATTCTTGCTTTCTTACCTCTAAGATCTCTGAAGTAGTAAATTCTGGATCTTCTAACTTTACCTCTTCTGTCAACTTCAATCTTCTGAAGAGCTGGCATGTTGATAGGGAATACTCTTTCTACACCTACATCACCACTCATTTTTCTGATAGTGAAAGTTTTTGTAGAACCTGTACCTCTTAATTGGATAACTGTCCCTTTGAAGAACTGAGTTCTTGTTTTTTGTCCTTCTTTAATTTCGTAATACACTGTAATTGTATCACCTGCTTTGAATTCCGGGAATTCTTTTTTTGCAATGTACTTCTCTTGTACGTACTTTAATAAATCCATTATTAATGATAATATAATGTTAAGGCTAAGCAACTTACACGTTTTTCGTCAGAGGTTGAATAACAGGTTGCAAATGTACAAAATTAGTTTTGAATAATCCAAATAAATTTAAATGTAATTGAACAGAGATTTTTGATGCATTGAAATCCCAAAACTTAACATATCCTTCACCTTATGATGAAACTGTGTTTACATGGGAATTTTACTTTTGCACGAAGTAAAAATTAACCGTTACTCTTCTTATTTTACTGATAAACAGTAAATTATTGAAGAGTGCCAATTTAAAAATTATTAGCTATGAAAAATTATTTCTTCCTTTTATGTTTTATCGTCGTCCAGATGACCTTTGGGCAGGCTTTATTTCCTTATTTGCAAAATCCGACTCCAAATTCAATGATCGTTAATTGGAAAACCGCTTCCAATAATGAGACTACTGTTCTCTACGGGAATTCTCCGACGAACCTGAATGTTACGGTAACAGGAACCACCAATATATTTTCGGATACGGGATATAATAATAACTACTATTATCACACGGCCAAAATCAATAATCTGCAGCCGAATACAAAGTATTATTATAAAATAAAAACAGGAACCAGCGAGTCGGCAGTTTACAACTTCAGGACACTTCCCATGCCGGGACAGCCTACTACGGCAGACGGTAAAATACGTTTTTTGATTATGGGAGATAATCAAATCAAAGCGGAACCCAGATATGATACACTTACCTTAAATGCATTTAAAAAATTAAAGCAAAAATTTGGAGCAAACTCAGATCCTTCGGATAATGTTGCCCTTACTTTTATGGTGGGAGATCAGGTAGATGTCGGGACGCTTGATCATTACGAAAATGTCCACTTTAAAAAGAATATTAAATTATCACCATATCTTCCGATCCAGACGACTGTGGGCAATCACGAAACGTATGGAACATTGGGGATGAATTCTTATTATGCTCATTTTTATATCGATGAAATTAAATATAAAAATATCAGCTCCGGGAATGAAAATTACTATGCGCAACAAGCGGGGAACGTTTTGTTTATCAGCTTAAGCTCTGAACATACGGGAACGGCTCAGCAAACCTGGTTACAACAAATTCTTACAGCTGCGAATAACGATCCCACTGTAGATTGGATTATTTCCTTAAGCCACAGGCCTTATCAGGCAGAGCAATATGTAGGGGATATCTCAACATGGGTAAGAAATAATGCAGTTCCTCTTCTAACGTCATCGAGTAAATATCTGATGCACGTAGGTGCACACCATCACCTGTATCACAGAGGGCAATTAAAAGATAGCCCTACCTACCAGATTATATCTGGAGGAACAGCGTGGGATCAGTACTGGGGAATGTCTACAGAACAGGATTTTGATGATGTTCAGAAAACACTTACCGACTGGACATACCAAATCGTAGAGGTAGATGTTAACAATGGTAAGGTAGATGTGGAATGTTATTCGATTGGAGGGATCTATACTAAAAAATACAATGAGCTCGTTGATTCTTTCCATAGGTATAAAAACCAGCCAAAACCTGTTAAGCCTACGATCACCAATACTTTTTCAGGTCCTGTGACTTTACCTTTAACTTTGAATGGAAGCAGTTTTACGTCACCCAACAATGAGCTTTTAAACACAACACAATTCCTCATTAGTAAAGCAGCAGATTTTTCGGTGATAGAAAAAGAATTCTATCGTGATTATGAAAACTGGTTCGGTAAGGACGGAGCTCCTGATAAGGCTAAAAACCTGAATGCCGGTGTAGATATTACGAAAGTAAGCTTTCCTGCCAATTCTATTTCCAATGGTGTGTATTACGTAAAAACAAGATACAGGGACAGAAATCTGGAATGGAGTGACTGGAGTGATGTAAAGCAGTTTGAAATAACGGGAAGCGTAGTTTCAAATCCTACATTTACGCTGGATAAAACAGAATATTTACAAAATACCCCCGTAACTGCAACCTATACAGGTGGTCCAGGTAATCAGACAGATTGGGTGGGTGTTTATAGAAAAGGGCAGGTTCCGGGAACATCAACTTCGCAGGCCTATATTTATACCAACGGACAAACAGCGGGAACAGCCACTTTTACCAATGGTTTTGCAGCTAAAGGACAGTATTTTGCCGGATTTTTTGCCAATGACGGATATACAGAGATTACACCGAGAAAAAATTTCTATGTAGGCCCTAAAGTTGTTCTTCAGGCCACTTCAGATACTTATCCGGTAGGAGGAACTGTGAAAATAAATTTCAGTAACGGACCCAATCTTGTAAAAGACTGGATCGGGATTTATAAGATGGGGCAAACTCCGGGAACCAATACTTCTGCGATGTATAAATATGTAACAACCGCTGCTGGAAATCTTGAGTTTACCGGACTCCCTAAAGGCTACTATTTTGCGCAATATTTTCTGGAAGATGGTTATACGGCAATCGGTGAGAAAGTGTTTTTTAAAGTAGGAGATATTGTTACCGAATTATGGATTAACAAACCTGTTTATACGTTGGGCGAAAATATTACAGCTTCATGGACGGATTCTCCGGGAATTATCAAAGACTGGCTGGGTATTTATCCACAAAATATTCAGACGCCGGACGATAATTTTGTTTCATATACTTATTTTGACGGGATAACTCAGGGTACAAAAACATTGAATGGAGCTGCCTTACCTACAACTCCCGGAAATTATTATATGGTAATGTTTACCAATGATTCTTATACTGAAGTTTCAAACAGAATGCAATTCCAGGTAACTTCTTCAACATTAGGAACTGCTGAAACCTCAAAAAGTACGGAGAAAAATGTAGTGTTGTATCCTAACCCGACCAAGCCAGGTGAACCTACATTTATCAAGAGCGATTATCCAATTGATAAGATTGAGTTATTATCTGCTACGGGAGATCTGTTGTATGAATCTAAAAATGTACACAATCAGCGTTTTTCTTTAGTCAACGAAAATCTGCCTAAAGGTGTATACTTTGTAAAAGTTCATACAAGAAAGTTATTTACTTTAAAACTGATTATTCAGTAACACTTTTTTGATCAGTACAGAGAGGGAACATTTGTTCCCTCTTTTTTTATTAAAGATTACCTAATGAAGATAAATAGTTTACTTTAATCCGTGGATTTTAATGCCCATGCAATTAAAGGAGCCTGCATTAAAAGTCTTGCGAATCTCTGATTATCGGTGTTCAGGCCGAAAGAATCCCTTCTGTTTTTATATTGGGCAATATTTCCGGGAAGAACCGCTGCAAAAAAGCCTGCAACAACTTTTCCCATTGTTTGTCGATACTTTTTAGGAGTCACGATCGTTGCTGTTCCCAGGAGTATTTCTACGATTCCGGAATATACCACCGTATCATCTTTTTTTAAAGGAACCCATTCGGGAACCTGAGCCTGAAATTCTTTCCTTGCAAATGTAAGGTGACTGATTCCTGCAGTAATCAGAAATGCACCAAGTCCTATTCTTGATATGTCTTTCGTTTCCATAATAATGTGATTGGTTGTATGTACTCAGAATTTTATAATTCTTTTATACATGAACTCCAAAATTCAGACCATTAGGATTTGGTCTGTATATTGTCGTAGTAATTGGAATTGTTGGTTTTATGAGCCTGGTCATAAAATAGTTTTTACCGGTCCGGTTAACTTTATGAATCTTAGTTTACCAGTGAATAAAGCTAAAATGTGAGTTCCTTACATGTTCAATTTTAAAAGATGAAATTATGAAACCTAAAGAAATTCCGGGAGTTCCCCAACAAAAGAGTGGAGGATTTCATGATACTGAAAGTAAAAAACAATTTGACGATCCTGAATTGAACAAGCAAAAGTTTTCTGTTTTGAAAAAAAGATTTTTTTCAGTGAATCAGTGGAGGGAGTACAGTGGCGCTCTCACAGCCGATTTTAAATTGTATGATTCAAAAGGAAAACCTCTTGACCGATCTCCTGAAATTGATGATTACATCCGTATTGATATACCTGGTCCCGGAGAAAAAGAAGCAAAAGGATACGATTGGGTACAGATAGTCAATATTTCCTCTCATCATACAGGCTCATTTGAACGTATTAGTATAACCTGCAGACCATCCAAAATTCCGGGAAACTCCGAAAACAACCGTATAGCACACTTTTACAGCAGTAAAGCTACGTCAACTTTTATGATCTCAAATAATGGCAAAGAAATAATGGCAGCAATTTACGGAAGGAATGAATCACCCAATTTTAATGCTTCTTTTATTGATAAGATCAGAAATATCATGGTAGGCATAGGAGGAATGATGGGAATTTCTAAAATTCAATGGAAGGCCCTTTCTGATGGTTTGCTGGATTTTTAGCAATTATCTAAAATGGTGTTTCACTTTTATCTATTTAAATAAAAATCCTGTGTGCCTTGATTTAAAAGAAAATTATTAAATTTAGCCAACAGAAAAATCTAATATTTCATGATAGATAAAAGAGTAAAAAATGCAAAGGAAGCTATAGAAGGAATTCAGGATGGGATGACACTAATGCTGGGGGGATTCGGCCTTTGCGGTATTCCTGAAAACTCCATTAATGCTTTGGTAGAAAGTGATGTGAAAGATCTGACGTGCATTTCCAACAACGCTGGAGTTGATGATTTTGGATTGGGATTATTGTTGCATAAAAGACAGATTAAAAAAATGATCTCTTCTTATGTAGGGGAGAATGCAGAATTCGAAAGACAGATGCTTTCCGGTGAACTTGATGTTGAACTTACTCCACAAGGGACCCTTGCTGAAAAATGCAGAGCTGCACAAGCCGGAATTCCTGCGTTTTATACACCTGCAGGATATGGGACTGAAATAGCGGCAGGTAAAGAAGTAAAGGAATTTAACGGTAAGCCTCACATTCTTGAACATGCCTATAATGCAGATTACTCTATTGTCAAAGCGTGGAAAGGAGATCATGCAGGAAATCTGATCTTCAAAGGATCTGCAAGAAATTTTAATCATCCAATGGCAGGGGCTGCAAAAATTACAATAGCAGAAGTAGAAGAATTGGTAGAACCGGGAGAATTGGATCCTAATGAAGTCCATATTCCAGGAATTATGATTCAGAGAATATTCCAGGGTGATAAATTCGAAAAGCGAATTGAGCAAAGAACAGTAAGGAAAAAAGATTAAGTCTTCGTTTGAAAGAGAGTATTCATATAAATAAAGCGCCGGAAAATATTTTCCGGCGCTTTATTTATCATTCTTCTTATGATTCTTCGGGAATTACCATTTTCCTTTCTCCGATCTGTTGTCTCCACATGGCATAGTATAATCCTTTTTCGGCAATCAGATTATCATGGGATCCCATTTCTATGACTTGGCCTCGTTCAAGTACATAAATCCGGTCGGCATGCATAATGGTGCTTAGACGATGGGCAATCAATACTGTGATTTGTTCTTTTTCCTCCGATATGCTTTTGATGGTGGAAGTTATTTCTTCTTCCGTAATACTGTCCAAAGCTGAAGTGGCTTCGTCAAAAATTAACAGGTGAGGTCTTCGTAATAAAGCCCTTGCAATCGCAATTCTTTGCTTTTCCCCGCCACTTAATTTCAATCCACCTTCTCCAATTACGGTTTCTATGCCTTTTTCAGCCCTTTCCAGTAAAGCAGTACAGCTTGATTTTTGTAAAGCTATTTGAAGTTCTACCTCAGTAGCCTTTGGATTTACGAAAAGAAGGTTTTCTTTAATGGTTCCTGCAAAAAGCTGGGTGTCCTGAGTTACAAAGCCAATTTGATTCCTCAATTCATCAAAATCAAATTCTTTCCCATTGATATTATTATAAAAAATATTTCCTTCCTGAGGACGATAGAGCCCAACCAAAAGTTTTACCAGGGTACTTTTTCCGGAACCACTGGGACCAACAAAAGCAATTGTTTCTCCGTTTTTTACGGTAAAAGATATGTTGTTTAACGCTTTATACTGAGCTGATTGATGTTTGAAAGAAACATGTTTGAACTCCAATTCTTCAATAGCACCGATCTGTTTAGGATGAAGGGGTTTTTCCTCAACTGTTTTTTTCATTAAACGGTCAAAATTAAGAAGGGAAGCTTCAGCCTCTCGATAAGAAATAATAATATTTCCGATCTCCTGCATAGGTCCGAAGATAAAGAAGCCATAAAACATCAGCGATAAATATTGTCCCGGAGTTACAATATTTTTAAAAATTAAAAGTAATAAAGTCAGGGTGATCAGCTGTTGAAGAAAATTAACCATTGTTCCCTGGATAAAACTTAAAGAACGGATGCTTTTGACTTTTCTAAGTTCAAGCCCCAGAATTTTATAGGTATTATTGTTTAAGCGGATGACTTCCTGATTGGTTAATCCCAGACTTTTTACAATTTCTATATTTCTAAGGCTTTCTGTAGTACTTCCTGCCAGAGCTGTGGTTTCCGAAACAATATTTTTCTGGATACTCTTTATTCTCTTGCTTAATAAATTCGTGATGAATGCAATCAGAAATATTCCACAAATATATACCGGCATGATTGACCAATGTAAACGGATAGCATATACAGCAACGAAAATGATACTGACCAGAATTCCGAAGAAAATATTAATAAAATTACTGATGAACTTTACAGTATCTTCTCTTACTTTCGTTAAAATAGAAAGGGTTTCACCACTTCTCTGGTCTTCAAATTCCTGATATGGCAATGCCATAGAATGCTTTAAACCGTCCGTGAAAATTTTTGCCCCGAACTTTTGGGTGATAACACTTACTGCATAATCCTGAAAAGCTTTGGCGATCCTGCTCACCATGGCTGTTCCGATAAGGAGGGATAAGAAATAGAATACACCATGATAAATGCCGTCTCCGTATAAATATTGGTTCAGGTTTCTTGGTAAAAGCTTTTCTTTATCAAAAAAATTAGGGTGGGTAACCAGTTTATCGAGAATATTACCCGTTATTGCCGGAGCAAATAAAGAGAATACCTGATTAATGGTTGCTAATAACAATGAAAGAATAATCAACCACTGGTAAGGTTTAAGGTATTTTAAAAGTATTTTCATTCTGTTAAATAATGTTGCAAAATTAGAGATATTATTTCGACTTATTATGTTAATAATTTTCAATAACAAAGCCCTTTTGTATTCTATTGAAAATAATTAAATTGCAGTCTAAGTTTTTACTATGCTCACAAAAGAACAAATTGCTAAAAGAATCTCAAAAGAATTAAAAGATCGTTATTATGTAAATCTGGGAATAGGGATTCCCACTTTGGTTGCCAACTACGTTCCTGATGGTATTTCAGTAGAATTTCAGAGTGAAAATGGAGTTTTGGGAATGGGGCCTTTCCCTTTTGAAGGAGAAGAAGATGCTGATATCATAAATGCAGGAAAGCAGACCATTACGATACTACCAGGAGGTTCATTTTTTGATTCCGCTTTTAGTTTTGGGATGATCCGTGGACAGAAAGTAGATCTTACGATCCTTGGCGCAATGGAAGTTTCTGAAAACGGAGATATTGCCAACTGGAAGATTCCTGGAAAAATGGTAAAAGGAATGGGCGGAGCGATGGATTTGGTAGCTTCTGCTGAAAATATCATTGTTGCGATGATGCATGTAAATAAAGCAGGAGAAAGTAAAATCCTGAAAAAATGTACACTTCCTTTAACAGGAGTAAATTGTGTGAAAAGAGTAGTTACGGAACTCGCTGTTTTAGATGTAACACCAGCTGGTTTTAAGCTTGTTGAAAGAGCACCTGGAGTGTCCGTAGAGCATATTGTACAATCTACAGAAGCAGATCTGATCATTGAAGGAGAGATTCCCGAAATGCAATTTTAATAAAAACAAAAGAAAGGCTGTTATCATTAACAGCCTTTTTTATCATCGATTAATTAAGTTTCATTAGTTTTTCAGGAAGAGCAGGAAGCTTTGTTTGTGGATTTATTTCATCGTTGTTCCAGAAACTTATCACGCAGCTTATATTTTGATCTCGTATATTTTCTGCGATATAGTAGATTGTTAAAGACTTTCCGCCGGACATTTTTGTAAGAACAGAAGTTAGGCCCGTAAAGTCATACACTATTTTTTTTGCTTTTGTAGGTACATCCAGAAAATTAATATCAATCATTTCTTCGGATGTAATTTTTCCCCCTCCTTTAGATTTTGTTACATTCAATTGGTTTTCAACAGCTTCTTTTGCATCCTGTAATGTTCTGTGAACAGACCAGTTCATCTCACCAGCATATGGGCATTGAACTGTATTGAGGAAGGTCCAGTAACAATTACTGCCAAGTTCTATTTTTCTTCCGGCAAAATTAATTGAACTGATATTCATAGAAACAAAATTCTCCTCCGGAATTCTATTCTCAATAATTGCATTAACGAGCTTTTCTTCAGTATCTTGATCTGTTTTTCCGTTTTTTATAAACCATACTACAGTGATTGTCTTATTCGGATTTTCAACGAAATAATAATTATTTGTTTGAAAGCTGTTTCCTGAAATTTTTTGTTGTTTGGTTAGAAAGAAGTTTTTACTATTGATTTTCTCATCTCTTGTTTTTAGTTCAGAATCTGAAATTTTATGTTTTTTTAAAACCTTTGAAAGCCCTTTTTCATCAAAAGAATTATTGAAAACCTCACTTGTAACACTATATCCATCTATATTGTACCAGATTTTGCCATTATTATTCAACGCGGAAAGTCTTGTGAGGATATTATTTTCCTGAGAAAAGCACATTGAACAGAAGAAAATGGTTAAGATTTTAAAGATCTTCATGTCCTTATTTATTAATGGTAAATGTATATGTGGGAACATTATCTTTGGATCCCTTTTTCCAATTTTCTGCAAGTTGAGGATCATTTAATTCCACACCATCTACTGGTGATATATCGAACTTTGAAAACCATTTTTGAGGATTGGTACCGTCTTTTTTGAAATAAGTCTGCCTCACAATAATACTGTCATGAGGTTTTACCGTAAAAGAATTAGAGACTTCCTGTGCTCCAAAACTTTGCGACATTTTGATAACACTAGAGGTAAAGCTAACGGGCTTATCTGAAGTGTTTTTCACAATAAAGGCTGTCATAGGACTTCCGGACATGGGTAAACAAGCTGCGAACAGACTGAAAACAAGAAAAGCATACATTAATTTTTTCATGGTTGTTTATTTTTGTGTTTGTTGATTTACTTCGCTGATTGTATTTTATATACGGAATTGAAGTTATGAAAAAATTGTTATGTTTACAGAATTCCTGACTATTATATCTTAAAAAAGAAGAATTACATGATTTGCAATACAATTTAATACGAAAGGCTGCTCAAATTCTGAAACAGCCTTTTTATTTTGTATCTAGATGTTATAAATTGAGTTTTTTCAACTATTCATAATTGATTATTTACCGTCCTGAGCTCCAAAAACTTTTTGTAAAATACTGGTAGTTCTCATGGCTGGAGTATTTCTGATCCCGTTTTCTTTATCTGCAACCATTTTGAAAACGCCATTAATTGTTTCTGTAGTCACATATTCATTCAAATCAGTAGTTACAGATTGCCCTGTAAAAGTATTGTACTTTGAAATAAGGCTTTTCCAAAGGGTGTCAGCTCCCACTTTTCCCAATGAAGCCTGTACTTTTGGCTGGAACGCTGTAAAGAGCTGGTTCTGGGTTTTAGTTTGCAGATAATTAGTCGCCGCATGATTTGAGCCCAATAAAATATTTTTGGCATCAGTAATTGTCATTGATGTAATGGCATTGGTGAAAATAGGAGCAGCTTCTGTTACGGCATCTTCAGCAGCTCTGTTTAATAATTTCACTCCCTCATCAGCTAGTTTTCCCATTCCCAAAGAACGCAAGGTCGTGTCTACCTTTCTTAGTTTTTCGGGCATTAAAATTTTTACGGCTTCATTTTTGAAAAAACCATCAGTTAAAGCAAGCTTCTTCACACCATCATTCACTCCCATACTTAAGGCTTCCTTTAATCCGGACGAAATTTGGGTAGAAGTAAGATTATTCAGATTAACTGAAGAGGCTCTGTTGGGTGATGGAGTTGTGATTACAGTTGTTCCTGTAGAAGTGTTCTTTATTTTTCCTGTATTGTTAAGGTCAACCCCTGTTTTTTCCTTAACTGTAGATTTTATGATATCTAAAAGTTGTGCTTGTGCTGAAAATGAAAACACCAGACTTACCGCTAAAAAAATTGTTTTTCTCATTGTATATTTTTGCAAAATTAGATCTTTTATATCATAATAGGTTAAATAATTCACTGACTTTTTTCAGAAATTAATTATATTCGCTTAAATCTAAATTACACAAAATAATGCGTTTATTATTGGTCTTTTCCCTTATGATTTCCAATCTGTTTTTTTCGCAAACTAAACCAAGTTTAATTCCTTACCCACAAAGTTTAACGATTCAGGAAGGTAAATTTGTGATCCCCAAAACATTGATACTGAATGATAAACTTCCAAAAGAGGAAACGGAATATTTCAAAAAGCATCTTGGTGCTCGCGTTACATTTCAATCCTCAGGAAGTACGGAAAAAGTTCATATAATGCATATGCTGATTCCACAACCCAAAATGCCGATTGACCCGCAGGGTGATAAAGAAAGATATTCTATTGATATTTCTCCCAAAAGGATTTTTATAAGTTCTTACACTAAACAAGGTTATTTTCTTGCTGTTCAAACCTTGATCCAGTTGTTTGATGATTATCAGGAAAAAGGAGAGATTCCCGCTATGGAGATTAAAGATAATCCAAAATTTGCATGGAGAGGAATGCATCTGGATGTTTGCCGTCATTTCTTTACGGTAGATGAAGTAAAGCAGTATATTGATTATCTGGCCATGTATAAGCTAAATACATTTCACTGGCATTTAACCGATGATCAGGGATGGAGAATTGAAATCAAGAAATATCCGAAGCTGACTGAAATTGGCTCCAGGAGAAAAGAATCTATGATTGGAGCCTATGTAGATAATACCTTTGACGGAAAACCATATGGCCCTTATTTTTATACTCAGGAACAGATTAAGGATGTGGTTAAGTATGCAGAACAGCGTCATATTACAATTGTACCTGAAATTGAAATGCCCGGGCATGCTTTAGCAGCACTTTCAGCCTATCCTGAGCTGGCGTGTACGAAAGGACCTTTTGAACCTGCCACAAAGTGGGGCGTCTTTGATGATGTTTTTTGTCCTAAAAAAGAAACATTTACATTTTTAGAAAATGTCCTGGATGAGGTGATAAAGTTATTTCCTTCTCAGTATATCCATATTGGTGGTGATGAATGTCCTAAGACACGATGGAAAGAGTGCCCGCATTGTCAGGAGCTGATCAAAAAGAACAATCTGAAAGATGAACATGGATTACAAAGCTATTTTATCCAGACTATAGAAAAATATGTAAATAGCAAAGGGCGGAAAATAATCGGATGGGATGAGATTCTGGAAGGAGGTCTGGCACCAAACGCTGCGGTAATGAGCTGGACAGGTGTCAATGGAGGAATTGAAGCTGCAAAATCAAAACATTTTGCTGTAATGACTCCTGGAGCTTTCTGTTATTTTGACCATTATCAGGGGGATCCCCAGTCCGAACCTAATGCTTTTGGAGGATTTACTCCTTTAGATAAAGTATATTCTTACGATCCGGTTCCTTCAGAGCTTACTGCTGAGGAAGCTAAATATATTTTAGGTGTTCAGGCTAACTTATGGACCGAATATATATTGGATTTTAAGCATGTCCAGTATATGATTTTTCCAAGAATAATGGCACTTTCAGAAGTAGCATGGGGAACTTCTGATCCTAAGAATTATAAAGAATTTGAAAACAGGGTTATCCGGCAGTTTAAGGTTTTAGATAAAATGAAGATTAACTATGCGAAAAGCATTTATAATATTTCAGGAAAAGTAACACCTTCTGCCAAAGGTGTTGCATATGAATTATCAACTTCTCAAAATTCCCAGGGAATAAAATATACAACCGATGGTACAGATCCAACAGTAAATTCACCATCTTATAAGGAGCCTATCCCTGTTTCAAGAGCTATGACCATAAAGTCTGCCTATTTCGAAGATGGACAGATAAAAAGTGCGGTTTCTTCCCAATCATTTATTCCTTCCAAAACAACGGGAAAGAAGATCACTCTGGAACAACAGCCCAGCGAAAATTATTCTTTTGGCGGAGCGTTTACTTTGGTGGATGGAATTTTGGGTAATCAAAAACAGCTGGGAAAAACATGGTTAGGCTTTCAGGGAAAAGATGTTGTAGCAATTATTGACTTAGGAGTAAAAACTCAGTTTTCAGAAGTTTATTTTAATACCCTTGAAAATAAAGGAAGCTGGATTCATTTGGCTAAAGGAGCACAGATCTTTATTTCTGATGATAATGTAAATTTTAAAATGATCAAAGAAATTGGAAAAGATGAAATTCAGAATGTAAAAGGAAAAGTAAAACTCAATGTTGGTAATCAGAACGCGGCATATATTAAAGTTAAAATTGAAAATGCAGGAATTATTCCTGCCGGAAATCCGGGAGCTGATTCTAAAGCCTGGCTTTTTGTAGATGAGATTGGGATGAATTAATCAATATCAGAAAGCATTCCGTATCGACTTTTTCTCAGCTTCCAGAAATTGATACACCGGAAAGGCATCTCCCTGATTCGTCAAAGCAATAATACAGGTATTGTTGCTCAGGTCTCTCCAGATGATACTTCTGAACCCGTTGATTCCACCGGTATGCATTGCGGTATCGTCAGAAATGTACCATCCGAATGCATAATCACTCGTTTTTCCATTTTTTAAAACGGGCAGTTCATATATAATTTTTGTGTTTTCCTTAGTCAGTAAATGATGCTTTCTTAAAGCCTGGTCGAATTTATATAGATCCCATGTCGTAGAATAGATCCCGCCATCCCCCAATGTTAAAAGAAAATAATCATCCGGGTTTTTATCTATATCATACGCTTTGGCAATACCGGAAGGCGGTACCGTTTGAGCATCAAAAACAAATGAATGCTGCATATTCAAAGGAGCAAAAATTCTATTTTGAATAAAATTTTTATATGACTGTCCGGATACAGCCTCTATAATTTGTCCAAGTATGATATATCCACTATTACAATATTCGAATTGACTGCCGGAAGGAAATGTTAATCCGGGTTGCTTTTTTAGAAAGGCCAGGACATCTTTATTGGTGATCCTGTTGTCTGAGATCAAAACATTCTCATAATCCTTTAATCCTGAAGTGTGGTTAAGCAATTGTCTGATACTGATATTTTGTGCATATTCCGGAAGGTCCATTAGATATTGGCTTGCTTTATCATCAAACGACAACTTGTGCTGCTGCTGTAAAAGCATAATCGCTGTTGCAGTAAAAGGTTTGGTTACAGACGCAATACAGAACGGCGTATCCTTGGTCATAAGTTTTTTGTCTTCAAAATTTTTATATCCCAATGCTGTATCACATATTATTTTTCCTTTTTCAACTATGAGAACGGTACCATTAAATTTTCCTTTCTTGTAAAAATTTATAAGAATATCTTTTTCTGATTTTTTGTTGCAGGAAAATAAAATGAATAAAACACTACCTAAAATAACTGAAATTCTGATCATGGTTGAAAAAGTTTAACATACAATAAGTCAGTAATGTAAATGAAAAGTTACAGGGGTGAATTTTCCATCTTGCCGATATGAATTTCGAAATATTCCGATCAATGATATGAAGATTGTTTTTATGACTTTTTGTAATGAGGATTGTTAAACGCGATGAAATAGGATCTGTTGTTTTTTTACTTTTGTACCAGCAGGAAAATTGCTAATTTGTAAGCCTAATAAACCTGATATGCAAAGCAGACGAAACTTTATCAAAAAGACAGCAGTTGCTTCTTTGGCTCTTGCCGTAAATCCGCTAGATCTAATGGCCAGTCCATTACCTGAAAGTCATAAAACCATAAACAAACCGATCGTCCTGTCAACCTGGAATTTTGGTTTAAAGGCCAATGAGGAAGCATGGACGATTCTTGGCAAAAACGGAAGAGCGTTAGATGCTGTTGAAAAAGGAGTACGTTTGGTGGAGTTGGATCCCACGGAAAGAAGCGTGGGATATGGCGGACGCCCGGATAGAGATGGAAGAGTAACACTTGATGCCTGTATCATGGATGAAAACTACAACATCGGATCGGTTGCCTGTATTGAAAATATTAAAAATCCAATTTCTGTAGCCAGAGCCGTGATGGAAAAGACTCCGCACGTTATGCTGGTAGGAGATGGTGCTTTTCAGTTTGCCCTGTCTCAGGGATTTAAAAAGGAAAACCTATTAACGCCCGAATCTGAAAAAGAATGGAAGGAATGGCTTAAAAACAGCAAGTACCAACCTATCGTAAATATTGAAAACCATGATACCATCGGAATGATTGCATTGGACGCTCAGGGAAATCTTTCCGGAGCTTGTACTACCAGCGGTATGGCCTTTAAAATGCACGGAAGGGTAGGAGATTCTCCCATTATCGGAGCCGGATTATTCGTAGATAACGAAGTGGGTGCCGCTACGGCAACGGGACATGGTGAAGAAGTAATAAGAACTGTTGGAACTCACCTGGTTGTGGAACTGATGAGACAAGGAAGAAATCCACAGCAAGCCTGCAAAGAAGCGGTTGAAAGAATTGTAAAGATTGCACAGAGAAGAAATAAAAATCTGAAAGATATTCAGGTAGGTTTTATTGCATTAAATAAAAACGGGGAATATGGATCTTATTGCATACAGGACGGGTTTAATTTTGCGGTACATGACCAAAAAGGAAACAGGCTGGAAACTCCTGAGTTTGCCTTGAAATAATAATCAGAAATCAGAAATCAGAAATTATTGTTACTAATTCCTAAAAAAATTAAAAATGTCAAAGATAGAAATAGCATGTTTTAATCCTCATTCTGCCATCGTTGCTTTTGAAAATGGGGCAGACAGAATAGAATTATGTGATGGTTTAAGTGAAGGAGGAACTACACCAGATTTTGAAACAACTAAAAAACTGAGAGAAAAGATAAACATTCCTGTTTTTGTCATGATCCGTCCCCGTGGAGGAAATTTCACTTATACAAATGAAGAATTTGAACAGATGAAAAGTGAGCTTACCCAGCTTAAATCTCTTAATGTCGACGGCTTTGTTTTCGGAATTTTAGATGAGAATGATGAGGTTAATATGGAACAAAATAAAACCCTGGTTGAAATGGCACATCCGTTACCTTGCACTTTTCACCGAGCCTTTGACAGGGCAAAAGGTTTAGAAAGCTCATTGGAAAAAGTGATCAGCTGTGGTTTTAAAACGATTCTTACTTCCGGACAGAAACCTAATGTTTCCGAGGGTAAAGAAAATCTGAAAAAATTGGTAGAGCTTTCAAATGGGAGAATAGAAATTCTTGTGGGTGGAGGACTAAGATCAACCAATATCCAGGATATCCGTGAATTTACAAACGCAGCCTATTTTCATTCTTCAGCTATTACGGATGGCGGACAGTTTGCCGATGCAGATGAGGTAATTGCTTTGAAGAATAAATAACAGAATCTGATACTGTCAACCACGGTTCCTGATAATGATCATTAAATTTTTAATATAAAGATTTAAAAACAATTAACAATCTGCCATTTAACCAGGCCTGCCCATTCATTCTGATGAACTCCTTATAAAAGACGGAATTCTTAGAATTGTAAATAAACTCATCAATGAATAAAACCATACTTTTTACCTTTTTTCTTATTCACAATTTTCTTAGTGCACAATTTTCCGAGCGCAGTTTATCATCCGAAAAATGGCAGTTTAAAAACTCAAAAGAAACTCAGTGGCTTTCTGCAAAAGTACCGGGAACCGTGCATCAGGATTTGATGGATAATAAATTGATCCCCGATCCATTTAAAGATGAAAATGAGAAAAAAGTCCAATGGGTAGAAAATGAAAACTGGGATTATCAGACCCATTTTAAAATTTCATCACACGAGTTGAAAAATCAAAATATAGATCTTGTATTTGAAGGCCTGGATACCTTTTCTGAAATTTACCTTAATGGAAAACTTCTTCAGAAGACGGATAACATGTTTAGAAAATGGAGTATTCCTGTTAAAAATTATCTGAAACCGGGCGACAATATTCTAAAGATTTCATTCAGGTCTGCTGTAGAAGAAGGTAAAAAGCTGGCTCAAAAAGTTCCTTTCACGATGCCTGAAAGTCCTAGAAGCTTTATAAGAAAGGCACAGTATCAGTTTGGTTGGGACTGGGGGCCGAGATTGGTTACGGCAGGAATATGGAAAGAGGTAAAACTGGACTTCTGGAATGATGCTAAGATTAAAAGCATAAAGGATTTACAAAATGTATCAGCGGAACCTAAAGGTAATTTTAGCTTTGAAGTTGATATCGAAGTACAGACACCAGGTAATTATGCCTTAAAAATCAATAATTCCCAAAAGACCTTTTCTCTTGGAAAAGGTGAAAATAAAATAAGATTTCCCTATCAAATCGATGGATTGAAAATCTGGCAGCCAAATGGTTGGGGAGATGCCAATCTTTATGATTTTAAAATTAATCTTTTAAAGGGAGAAAAAGAGATTCATGCAAAAAGCCTTAGAACGGGATTCAGAACTATAGAACTGGTTCAGGAAAAGGATGAAAAAGGGAAGTCTTTCTATTTTAAGGTCAATAATCAACCGTTATACATTAAAGGGACGAACTGGATTCCGGGAGATAGCTTTTCACCAAGGATTACGAAAGAAAAATATCAGAAACTGATAAAAGATTGCAAAGAGGCAAATATCAACATGATCCGCGTTTGGGGTGGTGGGATTTATGAAGATGATGAGTTTTATAAAGCATGTGATGAGAATGGAATTCTCGTGTGGCAGGATTTTATGTTTGCGGGAAGTTTTTATCCCTCTGATGCGGATTTTCTGAACAATGTAAAAGAGGAGGTAAAAGATCAGGTCACTCGTTTGCAGAATCATCCTTCCATAGCTTTATGGTGTGGAAACAATGAAGTAGACGAAGCTATTGTCAACTGGGGATACCAGAAACAATTTAAATATTCGAAAGAAGATTCTTTGCAGGTTTGGAAAGATTACAGAAAGGTCTTTCATGAATTAATTCCCAATACATTAAAAGAAAAGCTGGCCCCTGATAAGAATATATATTGGCCAAGCTCGCCATCGATCGGCTGGGGCCATAAGGAAAGCCTTACAGAAGGTGACTCTCATTACTGGGGCGTGTGGTGGGGTGAACAGCCCTTTGAAGTGTATAATGAAAAAGTAGGGCGTTTCATGTCTGAATATGGATTTCAGGGAATGCCAAGTCTTGAGACCACGAAAACTATGTTTTCCGGAACTCCTCAACTCGATCTGAATAATGGTACTATAAAAGCACATGAAAAGCATGCAAGAGGTTGGGAAATCATCAATACATATATGGAACGGGATTATCCTGTACCTACTGATTTTATAAAATACAATTACATCTCACAACTGCTGCAGGCACGTGGAATGCAAATCGCTTTTGAAGCACATCGAAGAGCAAAACCTTATAATATGGGAACGTTATATTGGCAGCTTAACGATTGTTGGCCTGTGGTTTCGTGGTCTTCTATCGATTATTCCGGAAATTGGAAAGCTTTGCACTACCAGGTCAAAAGGAGTTTTGAGCAGCAGATTATTCTGGCAGAAGAAAAGGACAATAAACTGAATTTATTTGCTGTTAACGATCTTATACAGGACTTGAACGATGTAAGTGCAACCATAGAAGTAACCACATTTAAAGGGGAGATTATTAAAAGGATTCATTCCGGGAACAGGAATTTAAAGGATATTATATCCTTTGATCCGATAGAAATTGAAAAGATACTTGGCCGGTTTTCTAGGAACGAAGTATTTCTAAATGTGGTTTTAAATGATAAAAGTAACAAAGAAGTAGCACAAAATACTTATTTCCTTGTAAAGCCTAAAGATCTGAAGCTCTCAAAACCTGCGGTACATATCAAAAAAATATCTTCTTCAGAGATCGAAATATCTACGGATGTTTTAACTAAAAATATTTATCTGATGGGAGATACTCATTTCAGTGATAACTTCTTTGATTTGCTTCCCAAAAAAACAAGACGTATTAAACTTTCAAAGCCATTGGATAAAATAGAAGTGATGAGTTTATGGGACGCCATTAATCCCTGATTATAGTAAAATCCAGAGAAAAAGATAGTCCATGCATAGTTTTCGATTAAAAATCGATTCAATTTCTATGTCCGGCTGAAAAATCAATCTTACATTTGCAACATATTTAGACACAATTATGGTGAATTTTGTTTTGATAGCGGTATGTATTTTGGCTGGAATGGTATTCAGATCAACCAAGTCAATACATCCGGATGCCCATAAAGGAATCAATACCTGGATTCTTTATCTGGCCCTGCCTGCCGTTTCATTTAAATATTTACCTAAAGTTCACTGGACACTTGAAATGCTTTTTCCTATTGTGGCGACATTCCTTATTGCGGTATTCAGTTTTGTGTTTATGTCGGTTTATAGCAAGAAAAAAGGTTATTCAAGGCGTTCACAAAGTACAATGGAGCTTATTAGCGGATACAGCAATACTTCCTTTATCGGTTTTCCCTTAATAAGTGCTTTTTATGGAGAAAGCCTTTTGAGCATTGCTATTATTTGTGATCAGACTATGTTTTTCAGTCTTTCTACCTTGGGAATTATTGCCGCAGTAAAAGGAGGTAGCAGGTCGGGGAAAGTAAGTGCGGTATTCATTTTGAAAAGACTGATCACATTTCCTCCGTTAATTGGATGTATCAGTGCGCTGATCCTCTCCCAGTTTATTGATTTTACAGCTGCTGAGCCCTTCTTTGATAAATTAGCTGCGACAGTAAGTCCATTAGCTTTGTTTTCCGTGGGGTTACAGTTGAAATTTAATGGCTGGAAAAAACTCATTCCCCAAATGTCTGTATCTATGCTGTATAAGCTGATACTGGCACCGGCGATTGTTTTGGGATTGGCTTTTCTTTCAGGCATTAAGGGAGATATTGCCAAAATTACCATCTTCGAAGCTGCAATGCCTACTCTTGTAACTTCAAGTATTATTGCCGAACAGTTCAGGCTGAATACCAAACTCACGAATTTAACCATTGGATTCAGTATTATCGTTGGATTCTTAACAACCGCTATCTGGTATAGAATAATTGAGATATTTTTTAATTAAAAGTAAGTTTTGATGAAAAAAACCGCAGTAATAAAGAAATTTAATATAACTATTCCTGTACGCAGTTTTACAGGATCCAGCTTTTTTGTAAAATGAGCTCCAAAATAACCTCCTGAAATTGTGGCAACCATCATGGTGCAGGTTTCCGGCCAGTAAACCTTCCCTGCAAAAATAAAAAGTACAACAGCTACCGCATTGGCAATTCCTGTAAACAGGGTTTTATTGGCATTGATTACTTTAATATCCGATAAACCGAATAACGCCCAAACGGCCATCATCATTATTCCTACGGCTCCACCAAAGTAACCGCCATATATTCCTAAAAGAAACTGAGCACCCAGTACTAATCCCGCTCCGATATGCATTTTCTTTCTCAACCAGTTACCGGCCTGCCTCCCAAATGCAAAAGCCATGGAACCTAACAAAAGCAACCATGGAACGACAAGATTGAATCCACTGGATGGTGTATATAGCAATAACAGACCTCCGGCACAACCTCCCAGCAGAGTCAGTATAATCATCGCTACTATTGAAATAGCAGGGAAAGGTTTAATATATTCTCTGAATTTCCATGCACTGGCTAAGCTTCCCGGAAACAGGGCAACGGTACTTGAAGCATTGGCCTGAATCGGGGGAACACCGGCATATACAAGTGCGGGAAATGTAATAAATGATCCACCGCCAGCTGCTGCATTAATCGCTCCGGCCAGGAGTCCAATAAAAAAAAGCAGGATATAATTTTCCATGAATCAAAATTGAATAACAAATATAGGTTACAAAATGGGGAACAACTCATAAAAAATTGCAGTTCTGTGAAGAATGATTTAATTTTACACTTTAATCATTTCTCTTGCGATACGCCCAAATTGTTTTACCATTAAATTTAAAAGGTTCTTTTACTTACAAAGTGCCTGAAGAGCTAATGCCGTTACTACAAACCGGAATGAGGGTTTTAGTTCCGTTTCGTGGAAAAAAAATCTACACAGGAATTGTTTTTGAAATTCATGATACAGAACCGGAAGGGTTTATTCCAAGGGAAATCATTAGCATTCTGGACGAATCTCCTATTTTGCCCCAGGAGCAGATCGGTTTCTGGAACTGGCTTTCTGCCTATTACCTTTGTAATTTGGGTGAAATCTATCGTTTTGCATTTCCTTCCTCATTAAAGCTTGAAAGTGAAACATATCTGAAATTAAAGCCGAACGTAACAGTTGATTTTGAAAATCTGGATGTTAATGAAATGTATCTCATTCAGGCACTTGAAGTCCGGCAACTTATCAATCTTACAGATCTTGAAGCTTTTATTCCTAAAAAAGATATTATAAAAACAATCAATTCGTTGATTGATCTGCAATACATTGAAATCGATGAAAAGATTGGCGAAAAATACAAAGCGAAAGAAGTTGCTTACGTCAGGATCAACGAAGAACTTTTAAACAATGAAAGTCTTACTGTAATTCTCGGAAAACTGAACAAAGCACCTAAGCAAAAGGATCTTTTTCTTCTCATTTTATCACATCAGACTGAGAATCCGGATACTTTTATTAAAAAGTCAGATCTTTTTGAAGATGGAGTTTTTGGGCATTCCCATTTAAAGCCTCTGGTAGATAAAAACTTCATCGAAGAATATTATCTGCAAAAAGACAGGCTGGAAAGTTATGATGGGGAAATAGAAGAAATAGAAGCGCTTTCCGAGGCTCAGAAAGAAGCAAAAGAGGCAGTTGATGAAGCTTTTGAAGAAAGAAGAAATGTACTGCTTCATGGGGTGACTTCATCGGGAAAAACCCATATTTATTTAGAGAAGATAGAGGAGTGTGTTCAGCAGGGCAAAAATGTTTTGTTTTTGCTTCCTGAAATTTCTCTTACCAAACAAATTACGCAGAGGCTTGAAAAAAAATACGGTCGGAAATTGGGCTTCTATCACCAGAAGCTAACGGATTTTGAAAAAGTAGAGGTTTGGAGAAGAATCAAAAATAATGATATCCAAATCCTTATAGGAACAAGAAATGCACTGTTTCTGCCTTACCAGAATCTTGGGTTGGTCATTGTAGATGAAGAGCATGATTCTGCTTATAAAGCAAGGGAGGTTTCCCCTTATTTTAATGCAAAAGATTCTGCCTTGGTATTTGGTAATTTTTATGATGCCCGTGTGATCTTAGGTTCTGCCACTCCTTCCGTGGAAAGCTATTATCTAGCCCGTAAGGAGAAAATGAAATATGTTTTCCTTAATGAAAGATTCGGAAATGTTCAGTTGCCGGAATTTGAACTTATAAATTTTAAAGAAGCTCAGGATTCTAAAAAAGTTTCAGGAAATTTCTCGTTACAACTGATCGATGAAATAAAAAAAGTACTGGAAGAGCGGAATCAGGCTATTATACTTCATAACCGCCGTGGTTATGCCAATGTTCTGGAATGTGAATCCTGTGGATATGTTAATTATTGTTCCAATTGTGATGTGGTAATGACATATCATAAGGCTGCGAATGAAATGAAATGCCATTATTGCGGACAACGGGCTTCCAGGCCTAAAGTATGTCCGAAATGCCATTCAGAGAATCTGAATGAAAGAGGAGTTGGTGTTGAACAGATCCATGAAGAAGTTTCCAAATTATTTCCTGAAAACGAGGTAGATCGTATGGATGTCGATTCCATGCGGAAAAAATTTGCCTATGAAAAACTTTATGAAAAGATTGAAGACAGGGAAACTGATATTGTAGTGGGCACACAGATGATTTCAAAAGGATTGGATTTCGATCATATTGAACTGGTCGCTATTCCTAAAGCGGATTCTTTATTATATGTACAGGACTTCAGAGCTGAAGAAAGGGCCTTCCAGCTGATTACCCAGGTTGCGGGAAGGGCAGGACGGGTGTCTGGAAAAGGAAAAATCTATATTCAAACATTTAATCCTGAGCATTCAGTCTTTCAGCTGATCAAAATGAATAAGGTTTCCAAGATCTACTACTATTTTTTAAAAGAGCGCCAGAAATTCCATTATCCGCCTTTCACAAAGCTTATTATGATTGAGCTGAAACACAGGAGAGAAGATAAAGTAAACAGGGCTTCCCAGTTTCTGGGTTCTGTTCTAAGAAAATACCTTCCCGAAGAATGTGTTTTAGGTCCGGAAAGGTCTCAGATTGCAAGGATTAATAATCTGTATCAGTTCCAGATATTACTCAAACTTCCCCGTGGAAAAAACTATGAAAAATACAAAGAGCAGGTTTTGCTAAGTTTAAAAGATTTTGATGAAATAACTGCTTATCAGAGCATCAAAAAAGATGTTTTCGTGGATTTTTAACAATTTTTAACAAATTTTATAGCCTTTTATCAGACTATAATGGTCTGATTTCTAACAATATTTTCTACTTTTGGTCGTTGATTAATTGTTTGGTGCCTTTATTGGATGATTATTATGAATCGTTTTTTATGGTTTCCAGACATAGAAACAAAACTAAGATAGATGGTAAATTTCAGAAAATATATTTCAAGCGTAGCGGTACTGGCTTCTGGGTTTTTCCTTGCTCAATCTACCGTTTCTACCGTTCTTTACTCTCAGGCTTATGACAATCAGAAAACGAATTTAAACTTACCTTCTCCTATAACTTCTGTTGTGGAGAAAACAATTCTGTCGGCTAAAGAACTCGTAGATATTAATGTAAACACTCTGGTTTCCGATCCTGTGCTGAAAAATGCATCATGGGGATTTGTAGTGTACGACCCGAAAACAAAGAAAGTAATTTCTTCATACAATGAAAACACTCCTTTGGTTCCTGCTTCTACAACAAAACTTTTGACCACAGAAACAGCTTTGAATCTGTTGGGAGAGAACTATCGTTGGATGACTCAGCTGGAATACTCAGGAAGTATAGATGAAAATGGGGTTTTAAATGGTAATCTTTACGTCGTAGGAAGCGGGGATCCATCGCTTGGAACAAACAAAGGCGGAGCGTTATCCTATAGAGAGATTGTTTCAGACTTTCTTAGTGGAATCTCTCACGAAGGAATCAAAAGGGTAAATGGTGATATTATCATCCAGACAGCACTTTTCAAAGGTAATATTTCAAGACTTCCGGAAAATGTTGTTTGGTTGGAAAATAACAACTATTATTTACCGGTTGGAACCACCCGTGAGATTAATCCGGCTAATGAAAAACTGATTGTAAAGAAATCAGGTAATTTCTCTACTGAGAAAAAGTATTTTTATGTATCTCCTTATGCCAATCAGATGGTATATGCGGATAAATATGAAGGAGATGGTGTTCTTACCACTAAGCTACCTGACGCCCCGGCATATCTTGCCAATACTTTAAGAGCGACCATGGTGAAAAGTGGAATTGCAGTTAGTGGAAAAGTTACTCCAAAAATGACAGATCCTATGCCGGAGAGCAGAAAGCTGATTTCAGCATACAAATCTCCGACTTTGAGCGATATTATTTATTACACCAACCAGCATAGTGATAATTCTTTAGCAGAAGCACTGTTAAAAACAGTAGGATTCCAGAAACTGGGAGATCAGACTTCAGAATCGGGAAGAATTGTTGTAACAACCCATTTGAAAGAAAATGCCTTTGATATTAATGGTTTAAACTATATGGACGGAAGTGGGCTTTCAAGAAGCAATACCGTTACTCCTATTTCACAGGCGAAGTTTTTAACTTCATTAATGGATGAAAAGTATTATAAAGCTTACCTGACTTCACTTCCTGTAGGAGGACAATCGGGAACATTAAAGAGAATGTTTATCGGAACAGGAAACGGACAGATATTTGCTAAGACAGGAACTTTAAATAAAGTAAAAACTCTGGCAGGGTATATGAAAACCAATTCCGGGAAGACCCTTGTGTTCTCACTGATGGTTAACAACTATGCAGGATCCGTAGATATGGTGAAGAAAAGAATGGAAAGGCTGCTGGAACCGGCATTAGACCTTTAAAAATATTTATTTAATATCATAAGAACCTTTTAATCAATGATTAGAAGGTTTTTTTTATCTTTGGTCATTATTATAAAAATAAAAATGGAAAAACTTTATCTTGTAGTTTTATGCATTATTTCATTTGGATTATTGCATAGTCAGAATCAAAATATTGAAATGAAGGGATTAATAGCAAAAGAGATGAAAACTTTTGCCCAAAAGATGACGGCACCCAATATTAATCCCCACACATTAAACTATGATCTGCAGTACCAGAGGATGGATGTAAGCCTGGATCCTGCAGTTTACAATATCTCTGGTTCGGTAACATCACATTTTAAGCCCAATCAAAGCATGAGCAGTATCTATTTTGATTTGGCCAATACATTAACGGTTTCCCAAGTGAAATACCATGGAAATAATTTGACCTTTCAGCAATTATCCACGAAAGAGGTAAAAATTGACTTCCCTTCCTCCCTTCCTGCGAATGTGCTTGATTCATTAACGATACAGTATGCAGGCCCACCGGATACGGCAAATAATGCTTTTTCCACCGGTTCCCAAAACGGGGAGCTTATTCTCTCAACCCTTAGTGAACCTTATGGCGCGCAGGATTGGTTTCCGACAAAACAAAGTTTAAATGATAAAATTGACCGTTTTGATTTTAAAATTACAACACCAAATCAGTATAACGTAGCTGCCAATGGAAAGCTAATGTCTGAGACAGCACTTCCGAATAATAAAAAGCTGACATTCTGGAGAACAATGTACCCAACCAGTGCATATTTAGTAGCCCTTGCTATCACTAATTTTGTTAAGCTTAATGATACTATGGGAAATCCACCTTTCCCTTTTGTAAATTATGTATATCCTACAACTGTAAATAATACGGCAGTAATGTCCAATATAGAATGGACCAAACAGATCATGAACACTTTTGAAACTTATTTCGGTCTTTATCCTTTCCGTAATGAGAAGTATGGACATATGGAGTTTCAGTACGGAGGAGTGTGTATGGAGCATCAGACGATGTCTTCAATGAGTTCCTGGGGAAAAAGTGTAATAGCTCATGAGCTGGCTCACCAATGGTTTGGGGATAAAGTAACGTGTGGTTCGTGGAATGATATCTGGCTGAATGAAGGATTTGCCACATTCGGGGAGCATCTTGCCAATGAAAAGTTACTGATGACCCAACCTGAATTTATGAATTACTTATCAGGTCAGAAAGATTATATTACCAGTTCGCCAGGAGGAAGCACTTATGTTGCTGATGCTAACCTAGGGAATCAGGGGGCTATTTTCAGTGGAAGATTATCTTATGCGAAAGGAGGCTATATTCTGAGAATGCTAAAATGGATCTTAGGAGACGCTGCTTTTTATCAGGCAATTCAGGAATATCATTCCAGACCCAACTTAGCCTACAGCTACGCAAAAACAGCAGATCTTACGGCTTCTTTACTACAATCTACCGGTAAGGATTTTTCGGGATTTTTCAGTGATTGGGTGTATGGTGAAGGGTATCCTACCTATGATATCAGATGGAGGGAGTCTTCTAATCAAACCATTACGATTAAAGTTAGCCAGACTCAAAGTAATTCTTCCGTAAGCTTTTATGAAATGCCTCTTCCGATAAAGGTAAACGGAACAGCAGGACAGGTCGCTTATCTTACTTTAAACAATACCTCAAATAATCAATATTTTGTAGAAGCGGTACCGTTCCCGATTGCCAATGTTCAGTTCAATTATGAATACCAGATTTTGGAAAGAAATTCTACTGTAGCAAAAGATAATAGCCTGAGCGTTGAAAATATTGAGAAAGATCAGTTTGCACTATATCCAAATCCGGCTAAAAATGAACTTTATCTCAAAGGAATGGAAAAATCAGCAGAATTTGTCATCTATTCCATAGACGGTAAGTTGGTAAGATCCGGAAAATATCAACCCGGAAAGTCTATCCATATTGCTGAGCTTATTCCCGGAGTATATATCTTTAAAATCGATGATAGAAATGTGAAATTTGTGAAAGAGTAATTTTTTATATCAGCATTATCAAGAAACCGGTTTATTCTAAAATACTTGGAATAAACCGGTTTTTTATGTGGAATCAGATTATAAACTTTTTTAAGCGACGAGTTTTGTCCCAGCTCAAAGATAACTTTGTATAAAGGACAACTCTCTTACTTTAGAAAAACACTAAATTTGTAATACATTGAATAACAACTTACACTAACACTATCACCAAAAACAATTACTATGAGAAAATTAAAATTACAGATGCAGATGACCATCGATGGTTTTGTAGCCGGTCCGGAAGGTGAACAGGACTGGGTATGGTTAAGCCCGCCGGATGAGGTAGGTTTTCAGAAAATCGTTGATCTTGCTGAGAGCAGTGACACACTTTTACTGGGAAGGAAAATGACACGACCATTCATAGATCATTGGGAAAATGTGGCAGATAATATGCCTGATCATCCTACCAACCATTTAGCAAAACTGATCGTTGATATGCGTAAAATTGCTTTTAGCCGGACAGAAAACAATATAGCCGGTAGAAATCTGGAAGTAGATAATAATGATCTTATAACTTCAGTAGAAGCTCTTAAAAAGGAGGAGGGAAAAGATATCCTTGTGTATGGAGGTGCTGATTTTGTAAGCTCGCTGATCGATCAGGATCTTGTTGATGAATATTATATTGTTGTGAATCCGGTGGCAATCGGAAAAGGTCTTCCTATTTTTAATGGCCGGAAAGTTTTAAAACTGGAAAGCTCTCTTGCTCTTAAAAGTGGAAAAATACTTAATAAATACCTTCCGGTTAGGGAAAATCAATAATTTATTGAAAAATAGAGAAGTTGGGTATGGAAATAATGAAACTGTCTCAAAATTCAGATAATTATCTTTTCTCAATTTAAGCGTGACGGAAAATATCATAAGAACAAATATTTTATATCCTTCATCATATATTCGCTCAAAATGATATTTTGAGACAGTCTTTTTTTGTTATTTCAGAATCCTTGCAACTGCTCTTTTTGCTTTCCTGTGGGCTTTCCTTACTTTAAATTCGAACCATTTTTCTTTAAATAAATTTCGCATAGCGTTATCGAAATGCCTGATCATGACCAGATTTTTAAATCCTCTCCATTTTTCGAGCCAGCTGGAAGGAAGAGCTCTGACAGAGACGGAATATCCTTCTGTTTCATATTGGATATAGTGCCACCATCCGGAAGGGATGTAAAGTGTTTCTCCGGGATGGATAACGGCTTCGTAACCATTTAGATACTTTAAAGCAGGAAATTCTTGATAGTCGGGTTCCTTAATATTAGCTAAACCGTGAAAATTATAAGGTAATTTGTACATCAGACTGGATTGTTCCCAGGGAAATAGCCATATCTTTTTAATGCCTTGAAACTGTGTGATGAAAACATGGGACATATCAATATCAACGTGGCTTCTGGTAATGGAGCCTTTACCACCAAAAAACATAAAAGGAAGCCACTTTAGAATTTTTCCATTGGTAACATCATTATAGTGGATATCACTTTTCATTTCAGGTTTTATAGTGAGCAGGTTAAAAAGAAAAAGCCTGTGTTCTGTTGGTTTTGTGCTGATCAGGTCCAGATATTCAGAAAAATGGCTCTGAGCAATAGGTTTACTTGCAACCCTATCCAAAGATTCAAGGTCACTGCCATAAATATTGACCTTATGATTACCTGCTATTTCTTTAAAATAATCATAGCTCCACTTTTTAAAAGCCGGGCTTTCTGGATCTGCAAAATCTTCGATTATAACCGGAAGACGAGGTTTCATGTAGAGATTCAGAAAATTTATTGATGGTATATTCCTAACTTTTTGTACAGATGATAACTTCATTTTTAGAATTTAAAGGACAAATATAAAATTATTATCCTACTAAATTAGTAGACTAATTGTTAAAATGAATGTTTCTGCTCAATTTTTTAGAATAAGAATCATAAAAGAGGATAGTTTACCGCCTTTTTACTAAATTAGCGCATCTAAAAAATTACTAAAAATGATCTCTGAAAAATATCTTCAAAATTTACAGAACGAGCTTAAAAATATTGAAAACGACGGGCTTTATAAGAGAGAAAGAATCATTACTTCCCAACAGAGTGCCGAAATAGAAGCTAACGGTAAAAAGTTGCTGAACTTCTGTGCTAATAATTATCTGGGACTTTCCAATAATCCTGAAGTGATGAAAGCATCCCAGGATATGATCGCTTCTCACGGATATGGAATGTCATCCGTTCGTTTTATCTGTGGAACCCAGGATATTCATAAGCAGCTGGAAGAGAAGATCGCTCAGTTTTTAGGATTGGAAGATACGATCTTGTATGCAGCATGTTTTGATGCTAACGGTGGTGTTTTTGAACCGCTATTCACCGAGGAGGATGCTATTATTTCAGATGAACTGAACCACGCATCGATTATTGACGGGGTTCGTCTTTGTAAAGCGGCAAGATACCGTTATAAAAACAATAATATGGAGGATCTGGAAGCTCAACTGAAAGCAGCTTCTGAAAAAAATCACCGCTTTACGATCATTGTTACCGATGGGGTTTTCTCTATGGATGGAATTGTAGCTAACCTGAAAGGGGTATGTGATCTTGCGGATAAATATGGCGCCTTGGTAATGGTAGATGACTCTCACGCCACTGGTTTTATTGGAAAAACAGGTCGTGGAACACATGAAGCGAATGAAGTAATGGGTCGGGTAGATATTATCACCTCTACCTTAGGAAAGGCACTGGGTGGAGCTTTAGGAGGATTCACTTCGGGTAAAAAAGAGATTATCGATATGCTGAGACAACGTTCCCGCCCTTATCTGTTTTCCAATTCATTAGCTCCGGGTATTGTAGGTGCAGCATTGAAGGTGTTGGATATGATCTCTGCTGACACGTCACTTCGTGATCAGGTGATGGAAAATGCAGAATACTTCAGAAGAGGAATGAAAGCTAAAGGTTTCGATATTCCTGACGGAGATGCTGCGATCGTTCCGGTAATGCTTTATGATGCGCCATTGGCTCAGAAAATGGCAGAGAAACTTATGGACGAGGGAATTTACGTAATTGGTTTCTTCTATCCTGTAGTTCCTAAAGGAAAGGCAAGAATCAGGGTTCAGCTTTCTGCTGCCCACACCAGAGAACATCTGGATAAAGCTATTGCTGCTTTTGAAAAAGTGGGGAAAGAGCTTAGTGTGATCTCTTAAAAATATTAAAAAATAAAAATTGAAAACTTGGGATTGTTCGGCTGTTTTTGTGGCTGATGATCCCAAAGTTATTTCAAAGGTTGAAGTGAGAGACGGGAGTATGGTATCGTATTGTTTTATAAAAAATAGAAAGTTTTTAAAATGCTTTACACAATAATCAAAGCGCTGCACATTATTTTTATGGTCAGTTATTTTGCAGGGATTTTTTACCTTGTCAGGATATTTGTTTACTATAAAGATACCGATGAATTCTCTGAAGAAAAGAAAAGTATCCTAAGAGAACAGTATACCTTCATGGCAAGAAGGCTTTGGAATATCATTACAGTTCCTGCAGGAGTGATCATGGCGGTTTGCGGACTGGTTATGATCTTTCTTAATACAGGATTGATGAAAATGCCTTGGTTTCATTTAAAACTAACATTCCTTGTCGGTCTGGCGATCTACCATTACTGGTGCTGGAAAAAAGTTCTTCAATTAAAAGCACTTCACGGAAATACATTACAGACAGCGAACATAAAACTGAGACAGGCGAATGAGATTGCCACATTCATTTTATTCCTGGTTGTTTTTACCGTTATTCTGAAATCTTCAGTAATTGATTACTGGTGGCAATTAATTGCCGGATTTTTCGTTCTTGTATTTTTAATCATGATGACCGTGAAACTGGTCAATAAAAACAAAAAAAAGAAACAATAGAAAAAGGGTATCGTGTGTACATCAATACAATCCCTTTTACATTTTACTAAAAAACTATGATTGCAATTTTAAAAAAAGAACTTTGGAGTTACTTCGGGAACTGGAGTGCGTGGATCATTATCGCAGCTTTCAGTCTGATAGCGACTCTTTTTTTGTTTTTTTTCGACAACGACTCTAATATCTTTGAGATCGGAATGGCCTCATTACAAAGCTATTTTGTTTTGGTCCCATGGCTACTGATGTTCATTATTCCGGCGCTTTCCATGAAAACTTTTGCAGAGGAGCAGCAAACGGGAACTTTGTACTGGTTGTTTTCCCAGCCTTTAAAAATATCGGACCTAGTATTAGGAAAGTTTCTTTCCGTTTGGGTAGTCGGCATCTTATGCCTCATTCCTTCGTTGATCTATCTGTATACCGTTTATGTTTTGGGAGTTCCTGCGGGGAATATTGACCTGGGAATGACCTTTGGGAGTTATATCGGATTGATAATGCTTATCGCTGCTTTTTCGGGTGTCGGGATTTTAGCGTCATCGTTGTCTCAGAATCAGATCATGGCTTATCTGTTAGGTGTTTTCATGTGTTTTATCATGTATTTCGGAATCGAGCAGTTAGCAAGCTATAAATTGTTGGGTGGAGCAGATTTTATCTTACAGAATATAGGTTTTTATCAGCATTTCCTTGGATTTACAAGAGGGTTGATCGATTTCAAAGATGTAGCCTATTTTGTTCTGATCATCGGTGTTTCATTAGTGTTGTCCAATCATTTTATCAATAAAAAGAAGTAGAATTATGAAGAAGATACCTTTTAAATCTCCATTAGGGATTTTATTGTTTGTGATCCTGCCTTTAGTGATTATTCTTGCCGTTTCTGGGATTAGATTGGATTTAACGAAAGAAAAAAGATATACCCTTTCCGATAATACCATCAAAGTATTGGAATCGGTTAAAAAGCCTCTGACTGTGGAGGTATATCTGGAAGGAGATTTTCCGGCCAGCTTCAAACAGTTGCAAAGTGAAACGAAGTTTATGCTGGAGGAATTCAGAAAGATTAATCCGAAAATTGATTTTAAATTTATTGATCCCATCAAAACCAAAATGTCCCAGGATACTTTGATGGCGATGGGAATGCAGCCTTCCGTTCTTCCGGATGTAAAAGACGGTAAAGTCTCCCAGATCGTATTATTTCCGTATGCGGTTCTTAAATACAACAAGGGCGGCGTTTCTATCCCGCTGGTGGTACAGCAGGCCAATATCAATGCCGATGAACAGCTGACGAAATCCATTGAAAATTTAGAATATAATCTTGTATCGAACATCAAGAATATTGCCACTGATAAGAGAAAGAAAATAGGAGTTTTGGTTAACCAGGATGAATTAAGTCCGGGAGAATTCCAGGGTTTTATGCATTTGGCATTAGAAAACTATGATGCCGGTCCTGTGATTCCTAAAAACCAGGTTGAGCTAACGGCTGCGGATGTTCCGTTGCTGAAACAAATGAGCGCTCTGGTTATTGCAAAGCCTAGAAAAGCATTTACAGATGGTGAAAAAGTGATCCTGGACCAGTATATTATGAACGGAGGAAAAACATTATGGATGATTGATGCCGTAAATGCTGAAATGGATACCTTAACCCGATCTAAAAAGGTAATGCCATTCCCGGTGGATATCAACATGACTGATTTCTTCTTCAACTATGGAATCAGGATCAATCCTGCTTTGGTTAAAGATGTAAAGAAATTCGCTTTGTTAAGGCTGGTAACGGGAGAGGTGAGTGGCAATCCGCAGTATACAAGTCTTCCATGGCCCTATTTTCCTTTGGGTATTGCTGAAAAGAACGACCCGATCACCAAGAATATCAATCCGGTAAAATTTGAATTTCCCACATCAATTGATACTTTAGGCAGAAAGAATATTAAAACCAAAGTTCTTTTTGAATCGAGTGAAAGGACTTTATTGAAACAGGTTCCGAATTATGTGGATCTGAAAGAAATTTCCAGCGTAGATAGTCTTGGGCAAATGGAAAAGCCAAGTACTCCGAAAATCTTTGCTGTAGCATTGGAAGGGAAATTTACTTCCGCTTATACTTCGAGAATTGAAAGAAAATCCTATCCTGGTTTTAAAGGTCAGAGTCCGGAAAATAAAATGATTGTGATTGCAGATGGTGATGTAGGAAGAAATAAAGTGATCAAGGGAGAACCTTTGCCGTTAGGAGTAGATTTATTAACCAATGAACAATTTGGAAATGAACAGTTCCTGCGAAACGCTTTGGATTACCTTTTAGATGACAGCAACCTGATGAAATTAAGAAACAGGAATATCGAAGAAAGGCTATTGGACAGACAGAGAATTACAGAAGAAAAGACCAACTGGCAATGGTTTAATTTGCTGCTTCCGCTAGTCATTATTGGGTTACTCGGAGGATTGTTCTTCTGGTTGAGAAAAAGAAAATTCAATTAAACGATAATGAATTGAAAAAGAGAAACTTTACGGTTTCTCTTTTTTATTGATCAGAATATACTTTACTGTGTCAGGCTCTTACTAATACCGTCTCGTATCGCTTCTCCAAGCACTTCAATATCGATATCTTTCAATGCTTTGAACTTAATACAATAACCGGTCACACTGGCTTTTCCTATTTTTTCACCATAGGTTTGGGATAAATAGTTTTTATCATCAATACCAAGAATGTAAATTGAAATACCTGTTGTATTAGCGCTGAGGCCAATCTGGTAAAAATCCCGGGTACTTCCATCAGCATATTTCATGATCCGGAAACCATATCCGATATTGGGATTGGAAACCGTTTTTCCTTCTTCATTTTTACCATCCAGAAACCATAATTTACATTCTGGCATCACTTGCAGAATGTACTGATGCAGGGTTTCCATATCTCGGCGTTTCGTGTCTGATTGAGTTGAAATGTAATGGTTGATTTGTTTTTGTATGGTCATCGTGGTAAAGTATATATTTTCTTCGTACAGAAATGGTTATAAGCTTGAAGAGTAAACTTATATGATAATTCTAAGTTTTGCTGAGTCTCATCTTATAACTTAAATAAAATAAAGATAGACTTATTACCAAAAATAAGCAACCACTGAAATAGACATAGATTTCAAATTGATTAAACCAATGTTCCAGATACAAAGCTTTAAAGGGAAATGATGCCTGTTTTAAAAATATAAGTAAAAAGCTGATCACAATAACAATTAAAGAATTGATCCAGCTTAATTTTCGTTTTGAGGTGATCCATATACAGATCAGGCTGCCAATAATAAACCCTACAGTCTGGTAATTTCTGATCGTACTGATAAGGTCATTGAATTGTATGGAATCAATATTGTTTTTCTCAAACAGTTCAACTAAACTACCAGAGTTTTTAGCCGAATTTAAAAACAACTGCGAAAGGTGTATATCCGTTAAATAGGAAAATAACCTTGGCGGAATAAGAATAAAGTTAAAAGCAATAATCTGGATGACGATGTATTTGATTTCTGTTTTATTAAAAATATTCATGCTAGTATGTAAGTAACAAAAATAGGAAAACAAAAAAGAGAAACCTTAAGGTCTCTCTAAAATCATTGATACATTTTTTACTTTTTACATTGTACAAAAAATCAAATTGTACAAACCTACCAAGGACTAATTCCAATCTCATCTTCAATATCATTACTGAAATACTGACCTGTTGGCCCGTTTTCATCAGTCAGAGTGTGCTTAATGATAAAAGAAGCAGCGCTTTCTACGGATCCCGGTCCGCTGTGGGCATTGAAGTCTGTTGCTGTATAACCGGGATCTATTACATTGACCTTAAAGGGAAGTTCCCTTAATTCATACGCCAAAACAATGGTGTATGCATTCAACGCTGATTTTGATGGCCCGTAAGCGGCTCCCTTTACATGATAATACTTCCAGCTGGGATCGCTATGTAAAGTCAGAGAACCGAGCCCGGATGTGATATTGCTGATTCTCGGGCTGTCTGACTTTTTAAGAAGATCTAAGAAAGCCTGTGTAACGCTGATCACTCCGAAGAAGTTGGTATCGAAGACTTGCTGGATGTCCTTAATAGAAGTTTCTGAAGCCGTTTGCGGATTGATACCCAGAATTCCTGCGTTATTGATGAGAACATCCAGTTTGCCCTGTTCCCTTTCAATAGTATTCCTCGCTTCCGAAATAGAATCGGGGTTGGTAACATCTATTTCAATTGCTTTGATATTCTGATATCCTTTATCCTGAAGTTCTTTTACTACAGCTTCTCCTTTTTCAAGACTGCGGCTTCCAAGGTAGACCAATAGTCCTTTTGATGAGAGTTGTTTTGCAGTTTCCAGGCCAATGCTTCTGTTGGCACCTGTGATTAATACTGATTTCATTTTCTTGTTTTATTTAGTGATGTAAAGGTGAGGTATTAAAAAATGAGATCTTTTGTCATTTGGCAAAAAGTGATTTTAGCGTATATTTTTTCTTATCCTGCTCAGGGAAGACTGTGTGATACCAAGATATGAGGCGATATAGGAAAGAGGAATGCGATTGACCACAGTAGGGTAGATTTCAAGAAATTTGAGATAACGGGTGGTCGCATCTTCTGAAACCAGAGGGCTTCTTCTTTCTACCTTCTGGATCAGTGCTCTTGAAATAATTTTATGAACAATAGCTTCCCATCCGACAATGGTCTGCAACAGTTCTAGCCAGTCTTTGCGTGAAAAAACGATCATCGTACAATCCGTAACTGCCTGAACGTATGTGCTGGAATGAATTTCGTTATCAAAACTTTCCAGATCCACGACCAGGTTATTTTCCTCGATAAAGTATTTGGTAATTTCTTCTCCTTTATTATCATAATAGCAGACCCGTAGAATACCATCAACGATAAATCCTACCTGTCTGGCAATTTTTCCGGCTTCGGAAAAATATTCATCTCTGGAAAGATGAAGTTCGGTGGATTTACTTTTTATAAATTCGATCTGCTGTTCATTGAGATTCCCAAACCTTAAAACGAAATTGAATAATTCTTTCATGCCCGAAATTTAGCTAAAGAAAATGATACCGTATTTGCCTTTTGGCAAAAAATACTTTTAAAGCTATTATGGTTTGCCGTACAATTATTATAGGGGAGTTTCCTGAACAATAAACAATTTGTGGATAATATTCAGAGAAAAGTAAGCGATATTATGTTTAAAATAGCTAAAATTGCCTCGCGAATTTTGTTTATACTAAAGAAGAAAAATACATGAAAAGGCTGGGGAAGATGTTTTTTGTACTATTGATAGGGACTTCAGAGTTAGTTTTGGCGCAAATCAAAGCAAAAGTAATCGGTATTAAGGATGGTGATACGATCCTGGTTCTTGATAAAAATAATAACCAGACCACATTACGTCTTGCTGAGGTAGATTGCCCTGAGAAAGGTCAGCCATTTGGAAAAAATGCCAAACAACTGACAAGTGATCTGGTGTATGGAAAAGAGATCCTATACTATAAAACCACTTCTGACCGTTACGGACGCATCATTGCCAAAGTATATTTCGATAAAGATCAGTACCTGTCCGAAGAGATTATAAAAAAAGGATTGGGATGGTGGTATTACCAATACTCCAATAATGAAAACCTTGGAGTACTTGAATCAAAAGCCAGAAGTCTTAAATTAGGATTATGGTCCGGAAGTGAAACAATTTCTCCATGGGAATGGAGGAAGAAAAAAAGAGAAGCTTCCCAACTTAGAGCAAAAGCTAAATTATCAGGAAATTCTCTAAGAGAAATAGCAAGGTAAATACTTTACCAGCTGTCAGGGTTGCTCATCAGAATAGTTTAAGAATATTCTTAATCTTTCGATATAGATATTTTATAACGCCATAAATTATTTGTTGAAAGAATATCTCCACAAGAATATGGAGTATTCCAAGAAATAACCGGATAAATAACTCAAGAATGATGGTCATTATTTACACGTCTTTGATAAAATCTTCATATTCATAGTAGAACCTTTCAAAGCCATCCATTTTTTCGACAAAAAATTCAAATATTTCGCTCCACGTATTTTTATTGAAAATTGAAACATGATGCTTTTCAATCCAGATCTTACTGATAACTTTTCCGTTTTCCAGTGTAAAAAACTCATCTTTATTAAAATCTCCCACATAATCTTTTAGAATGTCCTCCAAAGACCATATCTTTTCATAATACGCATTTCTGAAAATCTCATCCTTCATTTCAATATCCAGGGATACTTCGGCTTTTTTATTATCCGCATGGAATTTGAAAGAAAAATCTTTGATCTTGGTATCGTACAACATCCATTTTCTTGGAAAAGATTTCCCAAAGGCGGTCCAAAATTCTTTCTTTAGTTGCTGTGCTTCTTGTTTACTGAACATACCGCAAATTTAATGAATTATGAGGAAAAGGGAGGGGGGAGAGCGAAAAAGGCGAAAAAGCGGACTTACTTATTGGTAAAATTGTGAAAATCGCTTAATCGATAAAAACGCCTTAAGGCTGGAGAAATATATAGTAAAGATTGAAATCTTAGAGTTTGATAAAAGAAAAAAAGAGCTATTTAAAAGCAATCTTGCACCTCAGTGATTTTGCTATTTTCTATTCCAACAGCTTCACAATTAGATTATTTCACCATTCGGTAAATTAGCAATTTCGCAACTTCCCACATATGAAACTATTTTCTTAAATTTGCTGTAATGCTGTCAAAAAAATCTCAATATGCTTTTAAGGCACTTTCATATCTTGTAGAAAAGAGAAATGAAGGGCCAACCCTTATTTCTGAAATTGCGGAACATAAGAAGATTCCGCTTAAATTTCTGGAAAATATTCTGCTTGAACTCAAGAAATCTGATATCCTTGATAGCAAGAAAGGCAAGGGTGGTGGATACTTCTTTAAAGAAAATCCTGCCGATGTAAAACTGGCGAAGATCATTCGCCTGGTTAATGGTCCTATTGCAATGCTTCCGTGTGTAAGTCTTAATTTTTATGAAAAATGTGACGATTGCAACGAAGATCATTGTGGTTTGCACGATGTCCTCATTGAGGTTCGGGATGCTTCACTTAAAATTTTAGAAGAAAAAACATTAATGGATCTGATCGACTGATCGGGTCCTTTTTTTGAATTGTTAGTCTACTTTTTTGGTAGGATAATTATTTTGTTTGATATTTGCAGGATGCCAAATGAACAAACTATGATTTCAAAAAATGTTGCAGATACACTAATGTGGCTTTTGCAGAAGGAATGCAGAGGCCAGCTTATCAAAAATATGTTCTTACCTGAAAGTGTTGTTAAACTAATACTTGTATAGAATGGTCATCTCAAGAAAAATGCAGGTAAGGTTGAATGTATTACTGGTAACGGTTGCTATATTGGTTATTGTTGTTTTTTCCATGTACAGCCTGGGGTATCTTGATGAACTGACCCATATCCTCGCAAAAGACAATTATATATTTTATTGGATGTTGCTGGTGGGGGTTTTTGCAGAAATTGTTGCCGGATCAATGGGAATGGGTTATGGTGTGATTTGTACAACAACACTGCTTTTTCTTAATATTCCGCCCCATATTGTAAGTGCAAGTATTCATTCTGCTGAAAGCTTTACAACTGCTGCGGGAAGCATCAGTCATATCAAATTGAAGAATGTAAGCAAGACCTTGGTTAGAAAACTAGCTATTCCGGCGATTATAGGAGCCATCATCGGTGCATTATCCCTTACGTATCTTGGAGAATACTACTCTAAAATTACCAAAACCATTATTGCATTTTATACTTTATATCTTGGTTTTCAAATCTTATCCAATGCTTTTAAGCCTAAACAAAATAAAGCCCTGAAAAGAAAAACGAATCTCACCAGCCTGGGGCTGATCGGAGGGTTCATAGATTCTTTTGCAGGGGGAGGATGGGGCCCTTTGGTTACAGGGACTTTAATTAAGAATGCTTTTACTCCCAGATTTGCAGTAGGAAGTTCTACTGTAGCCAAGTTTATTTTAACCATAACTGCTGCAATAACCTTCTTTTTTACCCTGGGAATTCAGCATTGGAATATTATTCTGGGTCTTTTGATCGGAGGAATTATAACAGCACCTTTTTCAGCAATGCTCACTGCCAGATTACCGGTGAAAAAAATGTTTTTATTCATAGGAAGTCTGGTTATTGTAATGAGTCTGATAACCATATACAAATCCATTTTCAAATAGTACGATTATTGTGGAAAAATAAAAGGGTCAAAACGATTTTCAGTTTTGAAAATATTTTACTTTTACAGCATAATAAATAGCATATGAATTTACATATTGTTGCGCTTTTTAAGTTTAATGAAAATTACTTGATGGAAGCGGTAGAATTGTTTCAGACCCTGGTAAGAGAAACAAGAAAAGAAGAAGGCTGCCTGCAGTACGACCTTATTGAAGATAAGGATAATAAAGGAACTTTTTTTCTGATAGAATTATGGGAAACATCAGAACACCATAATAATCATCTGGGGCAGGATCATCTTCTCAATTTCCGTACGGATTCTTCCAGAATGATGGAAAGCTCAACGGAAGTATACAAAGGATTTAAAATCTATTAACAAACCCAATGTTAAAAGGCTGTTTACCATTGTAGACAGCCTTTTATTAGAAAAAATAGAAAGTATTAAAATTTAAGATTTTTATTTTACGATTAACTTTTTGGTTTCACTATTTCCACCATAAGTTATTTTAACAAGATAGGTTCCTGAAGTAAGCATTGATAAATTAAGGTCTTGCTTATAGAAACCGGTTTGATTGGTAAGCTCTGATTTGTAGACCTGTTTTCCTGAAAGATCATATACTTCTACACTTCCTTTATTGTTTGCCTTTTCTTTTACATCAAAAAGTACGGTCACTTTTTTATCAGCTGTTGTAGGATTAGGATACAATCCAAAGGAAGCTTTGGTGCCAACCTCTTTGATTCCTAAAGTTGAGCTGATATTTTTATATTTAAAATACATATTTCCTGTAGACGCTCCACCGTTAGAAGTAAAATACATTCTGTAATATTCCGAACCTTGTTTTACATAGTAAACAACATCATTATAAATCCCGGATGTTGGCTTCCATGAATGGCCGATTGATGTAATATTCGAGGAAAAAGCGGTGGATACTGGAATGTTTGAAGTTGCAACTTCCTGTGTTTCCGGTTGAACTTTTGCAACCTTAGTAGTAGGACTCTGAATAACTCCAGACATTCTGTACATCATAATATTCATATAGAATGTCCAATATCTTGTAAACATCAAATCCCAGTTTGCCTTTGGTGGTTCAAGATTAGCTACTTTGTCTCCCGTAGTAAATGAGAAATAATTAAAGTAGGCATCATCTGTTCCGTTCGCAATTGTTTTGGTTTGCGTTGCTTCCCACGATGATCCGTTCCATTTAGAATACTTAAAAGTATAACCACCGAAGTAATCGGTAATCATAAATTTTACATAAGTATTGCTAGAAAGGTATTTTAAAACAAAAATTACTTTTCCATCGATATGATGGGTCCCTCCGTTATAGTCTCCCCATCCGTACGTAGCTGAACCTTGCTCAAATGCTCCTTCCTGAAGAGAAGTCGTCTGGTCCGGATTATATAATGGAGATCCCCATGATGCTATATTGGCGATGTTAATATTATCCCAATCCGCTGGTACTGCAGAGGCCTGGTAAACCTCTATATTTTGGGCGTCATTGATTCTTGTTCCAAAACTCATACTTGAATTTCTAAAAAATGCAATATCCCATGAATCTGCAGGTTGTGAAATAATATTATTTGTACTGAAGTCAAAGAATACCCGGTTTTGATAGTTGGGACCAGTGGTTAAATTGACCGTTGTATACCCATTAACATCTGTTTGGGCTAATACTGTTTGATGTACAGCCAGTGCAAGCATTGAAGTCAAAAGTAGTTTTGTTCTCATCTCTTATTGTTAGTTATTTAGAATTATTCTACAAAATTATATATTTATTTTTAATGATTCTAAATAAAAACATGACTTTTGTCGTGTTTTAAGATTAATTTTTTTTAAACTTTAGCGTGACAGTAGACCCTTTCATGGATTTTGAACATAAAAGGCTGACTTCAAAAAGCCAGCCTTAACAAAACATAAGTTAATATCTAATAGATCTTATTTTTTGATGAATTTTGATTTTGTGACTGAGCCGTCTTTTGTTTCAATAACAATGTAATAGATACCTGTTTGTAATGTGCTGATATCGAATCTTTGATTATTTAACTTTCCTTCAGCTACTTTTTGACCCGCTGAAGAATAAACCTCAATATTTTTAAGATCTTTTTTTGTTACAAATTGCAATGCTGTGTTTTCTGGGTTAACAGCAAATTGGATAGCATCTTTTGATTTGATAGGGTCAGATACAGCCAGACTTGATGTAGTATTATAGACCACATTATCAATTTGGATCGCCACGTGGCTTGCTGTTGGTGTAAATTTGAAAACAATGTAGGTAGAAGTGGATGCAGGAATATTTACATTCACATTCACATTAGTACCTACGGTTGATAACGTTACAGGATTTCCAACAGGTGTAAATGTAGACATATCTGTTGGATTGGAAGCCAGCCCAATTTGAATACTGCCCGGACCAGGCGAAGGAGATACTAAGCTGGTAGTAAATGATAACGATTTATCTCCTGCAGGAGCAACAATCTGAGGGGTAATTAAATACGAAGGCTCGCTTGTATTGTTTCCCGAGTAAGCCTGAACAGCCTTGTTTGCATCAGTTGTAACGATCATTAACGGCGCTGGGGGAAAGGGCATCGGATTGGGCGCTAGTTTAGCAGTCCATCCGTTTTGGGGGAAAGTTGTGCTGCCTGAAGTGAAATTATCAAAATTCTCATTTATTGTTGGTAACTGAGCATTAATTGCAATCGCAGAAAACATTAAAACTCCAGAAAGTAATTTTAGATTCATAATATTATTTTTATTTAGAATTATTCGACAAAAGTAATAAATTATTTTTATCTGTTCTAAATAAAGCATTATATTTGTCGAAAATTTGTGTCTATGAAGAAGAAGGTGCTTTCTATACTCTCATTATCCATAGTCTTTTGGATGAATGCACAGGAAAAAGATTCTCTTAATCAGAAAAAAATTGAAGAAGTTGTTATCACAGGACAGTATATGCAACAATCGATCAATAAATCGATTTATAAAGTTGAAGTTATTGATGCTGAACAAATAAAAAATATGGCGGCGACCAACGCTGCTGACGTTCTTAACCAAACACTTAACATACAAATCACTCCAGATACCAATTCCGGAAATTCAACTGCTAATATCATGGGATTAGGCGGGAGCTATGTCAAAATTTTGATAGATAATATTCCGGTTGTAGGAGATACGGGTTTAGGAAGTAATATAGACCTTACGAAGATCAGTTTAAGTAATATTGAGAGGATTGAAGTTGTAAAAGGAAGCATGGGCGTGGAATATGGTAATGGTGCACTGGCAGGCGTTATTAATATCATCACTAAAAAAAGCAGTCATAAAAAATTAAGTATAAGAGCGGCACTACAGGAGGAAACGGTGAGGGATGGCTATGATTTAAGGAAAAGAGGGAAAGGCAGACATATTCAGAATGTGAATGTAGGTTACAACTTTAACGATCACTGGTTTACCAATATAAGTTTTAACCATAATCAGTTTATGGGATATCAGGGAAATAGTGAAGGATATAAGTATTTCGGACAAGATAATAAACGGGGTTATGAATGGAATCCAAAAGATCAGTATGAAGCAACAGGATTGATCAAGTACACCAAGAATAAAACTTCAGTTTTCTATAAAATATCTTACTTAAGCGAAAAATTTAATTTTTATAATCCTAAAGTTGACAGAATTTCACTTAATGACGGACAAGGTGGTGTAACCTATACAAGTACAGACAGGGAATATAATACGGAGCGTTGGCTTCATCAGTTGAATATTCAGACCAACCTGGGCCAGATCCGCTACACGGGAGATTTCTCTTATCAGAATCAGGATCGGAAGTACTTTGATTATGTATATGATATACCCAACAGAGCTAAAGATACCCATTATGATGAAAGATCTTATTACAAGACCGATGTATTTTATTCAAGAGGAATGTTCAGTAATTTTCTCGATAACAAGAAATTTGACTTCCAGTTAGGCTACGAATTAGACCATACCAATGGGTATGCTGCATTAATTGCAGGGGATTTTGACGGGCAAAATATCAGAAGAAAGATTTTTACCTATGGCAACTTTATTTCTGCAGAGTGGAATGTTTCGGATAAATTCTCAGTAAGACCCGGAGCAAGATTATCCCTTAGCAATAAATTTGATAATCAATTCAACTATTCGGTGTCTGCAAGGCTGAAAACATCTGAAAATTCCAATCTAAGAGGTATTTTCGGAACAGCCAATCGCTATCCTACCTATGATGAAATGTTCACTTATTTCGTTAACGTAAATCACGACATTCAGGGAAATCCTGATCTTACTCCTGAAAAAGGATATTCTGTCGGTGCATTCTGGGATCAGGGCTTCACCATAGGAAATGGATGGAAATTCAATTATAACCTGGAAGCTCTGTACGTTGATCTGAAAGATAAAATTGAAATGGTTATGATTAAAAGACCTTCCACTTATAAGTACATGAACATAGATACGTACAGAAGTCTTTTGTTTGGTGCCAATGCCAATATTGTCAAAGACCAGTTTACTTTAGGAGTAAGGACTTCCCTAAATGGTATTTCTGTGTCAAAACAAGATATGGATATTGCCTCACCAACGGACTTTCAGTATAATTTCCAGACAGGAGCTAATGTTTCCTATAAACTAAAAAATGCAGGAACTGCTTTTAATCTTTATTATAAGTATACGGGGCCGTCAAGGCTGTATGTATTAGAAGGTAATGCATTCCGCTTAGGGAAAAATGATGGATTCCACATGATGGATTTTATTGTAAGCCAGCCATTCTGGAAAAATCAGCTTGAGCTTTCTGCAGGAGTTAAAAACATTTTTGATGTTACTACCATTAATTCCACTGCAAACGGAGGAAATGCACATACTGCAGGATCTGATCGTTTGAATTTGTACTATGGAAGAAGCTATTTCGCAAGATTAATGTATCAATTCTAAAAAAAATATATCATGAAGTATTTAAAGATATTTTCATTTCTATTCATTATTGCTGCTGTACAGTCTTGTCTTTCAGCTGATGAAGATCCTGTTCAGGTTCCCAAGATGACAGGTTCTGAAGTAAGCGCCGATGTAGGCGGACCCACAGAAGCCAATCAGGTTTGGATCGACTTAAGTGATGCAAAAAATCATACGATCAATAAAAGGACAGACTGGGATCTTGGATTTTATACAGGAGATGAATATAGGGTAATTTTAAACGGGTCTATTGCAATGGCTGTTGCGAAAATTCCTAATGCTACGAACATCAATACTGTAAAAGAATCTGATGTAGCCGATCTGAAAGAAAAAGTTCAGGTAGGTACATTTGATGCTGCTAATATGAAGTATGTGGATAATCCTGATGGTAATTTTTTAAACCAGTCTTCAGCGATAGAGCCTATCAAAGAGAACGATGCTGACAATCCTGTTTATTTGGTTAACCTGGGGCGAAATTTAGCAGATCCAAACTCTAATATTGCTGCAGGATCTGTTTCATTATCATCCGATCCCAGAGGATGGAAAAAAATTCAGATTTTAAGAGCTCCTAACGGATATAAACTAAGATATGCCGACATCAATGCAACTACCTACCAGGAGTATATGATAACAAAAGATACAGAATACAATTTTAATTTCTTCAATCTTAAAACGGGTGCTCCAGCTACAATCCAGCCAAAGAAAAAGAATTGGGATTTAGCCTTTACCACATTTACCAATGAAGTTTTTATGGGCCCGGGAAATAGCGCAGGAAGCTATTTTTATGCTGATTTCATAATCACCAATACGGCCAGTGGAGTGGGTGCGTATCAGGTAACGGCTTCCGGAAACCTGGATCAGGCCTATAACTCATTTAAGTTAAGCAATGTAGATCAGGCGAAGCTTGTATCTACTGATCAAAGAGCAATTGGGGATAAATGGAGAACGACTACCGGAACAAGCGAAGTGCCGGGAGCATTCGTGTACGCTGACCGTTTCTTTGTATTAAAAGATGCTGAGGGCTTTTACTTCAAGCTTAGATTTAATAAAATGAAAGATCCTCAGGGAAATCGGGGGCATGCCAGTTTTGAATTTGAACCTTTATAATAAATCAATAAATAATATATCATGAAAAAGATAATTTTAGTAGCATCAATCCTTCTAGCAGTAGCTTCCTGCAAAAAAGCCGAAAGCGCAAAACAGGAAAATACAGCAGAAACAAATGCCTCACAAACGCCGAAAACAAATAATAAAATTGTGACCTTAAATGGAGGCATCACAGAAATAGTGAGTGCTTTAGGTCATGAAAAAGAAATTGTAGGAACTGATGTTACCAGTACCTATCCTGAAACTTTAAAAGCAACAGCTAAAGATCTGGGACATGTAAGATCAATGACCATTGAGCCGATTATGGCCGTAAATCCTACATTAATTTTAGCGTCTGATAAAGATATAAACCCTGAGCTATTAGGAAAAATAAAGTCTTCAGGTATAAAAACTGAAATCTTCAAACAGGAATATTCAGTGGAAGGAACTAAAAAATTAATTGAGCAGGTAGCAAAAGCTATTGGCAACACAGATTATCAGAAACTGAATGATAAAATCGATGCGGATCTGAAACAGGTTCAGCCGATTGCTAAAAAACCTAAAGTACTGTTTATTTATGCAAGAGGAAATATGCTGATGGTTTCCGGTACGAAGACACCAATGGATGCTTTGATCGGTCTTGCAGGCGGACAAAATGCAGTTACGGAATTTGAAGATTTCAAACCGCTGACCCCTGAGGCTGTAGTAAAAGCTAATCCGGATGTATTATTCTTTTTCTCATCAGGTTTACAGGGTGCAGGAGGAAACGAAGGAGCGCTTAAAATGCCAGGTGTTTCTCAAACAAATGCCGGCAAGAATAAAAAGATCATTGCTATGGACGGAGGACTTGTTTCAGGATTCGGACCAAGATTAGGAGAGGCTGCAGTAGGATTAAATAAGTTATTAATTGAAAACACAAAGTAAACTATACTTTTATCTATCTATAAGTGCCATACTGCTTGCTATCATAGCAGTATGGTCGCTTAGTACAGGAGTTTATAATTTTAACGGAGCTTCTCCGTATAAAGTTTTGTGGGAGGTTGTAAAAGGAAATGAAAATATATCGCCTAGCGATACATACGTGATATGGGATGTCCGTGCTGCGAGAATCGTTATGGCAATCTTAATTGGAAGCATGCTGGCGGTGTCCGGAACAGGATTGCAGGGACTTTTTAAGAATCCTTTGGCGACGGGGGATCTAATAGGACTTACTTCGGGAGCAACATTACTTGCAGCCATTGCTATTGTTTTAGGAGGACATTTCAAACAGTATCTTCCTGAGGTAGTACAATTTTCACTGGTGGGTATTTCTGCTTTTATCGGGGCTTTTCTATCCATGATGCTGGTATACAGGATTTCTACCAGCGGAGGTAAAACAAACGTGGTAATGATGTTGCTAACCGGTGTAGCTATTACGGCAATTGGTTTTTCAATTACCGGGTTTCTGATCTACATTTCAAAAGATGAACAATTGAGAGATCTTACTTTCTGGAATCTTGGGAGCTTGGCTGCAGCCACCTGGACAAAAAATATTGTTTTAGTCATTGTTTTGATTATCTCATATATCGTTTTAATCCCAAAAGGAAAAGCATTAAATGCCATGATGTTGGGTGAAAAAGATGCACAGCACTTAGGGATCAATGTAGAAAAACTTAAAAAAGAAATCATTATTGTCGTAGCGTTAATGGTGGGAACTTCGGTGGCATTTTCTGGAACGATTGGTTTTGTAGGTCTTATTGTACCTTATATTTTAAGGCTTTTGTTCAAATCGGATTATACCTTTATATTACCGTTGTCAGCTGTTTGCGGAAGTATTTTGCTGTTGACCGGCGATACATTCAGCAGAAGTATTGTGGAGCCTTCGGAATTGCCAATCGGTATCCTCACGGCATTAATGGGAGGGCCGATTTTTATAGCCATTTTAATTAAATTTAAAAAATCACTCTAATGATAAAGGCGCATCAGATCAGCTATAAACACAAAGAATTTCATATTCTGGATGGAGTGGACGTATCATTGGAATATGGTGAGTTTTTAGCTATTGTAGGACCCAATGGAGCTGGAAAATCAAGTTTATTAAGTGTTCTGGCCAACGAGGTGAAATCCGCAAAGCAAAAAGTTTTGTTTAAAAACAAACCTGTTAACGAATGGAATGTGGTTGAGCTTTCCAGGCATAAGGCTAAATTCTCCCAGCACAACAGCAATGATATTCCTTTGGAAGTAAAAGATGTTGTGATGATGGGGCGTTATCCCTATTTTGATGCGCAGCCGAGAAAAGAGGATCTGGAAGCCATGAACAATATGATGTATGAAACAGATGTTTTTCATCTGAAAGACCGTGAATACAATACCCTGTCCGGAGGGGAAAAGCAGAGAGTACATCTTTCACGGGTACTGGCACAGCTACAGAATGATATTGCCCACAAACTACTGTTCCTTGATGAACCACTCAATAACCTTGATGTTAAACATCAATACAAGGCATTGGAGATCATGAAGAGTTTTACAAAACAAGCAAACAGTGCTGTTGTGGTTTTACATGATTTAAATCTGGCCGCTCAGTACGCCGATAAGATATTACTCATGAAATCGGGAAGGGTTTCAGCTTATGGAACACCACAGGAAGTTTTTACTGCCGAAAATATAACTAAGGCATACAACTTTCCCTGTACCATCTGCGAGCATCCTATTACTAATAACCCAATGATCATTTTTGGATAACCATGCAAAAAGATGAACTTAAAATACTCGCTCAAAACTTAGCCAATCCACAGGGAGAAAAAGGCATTGAGATAGGCGAGATGATGAATGCAACCAATATCAGCATGACCTTGGAAAGCATCAAAACACTTTTGATAGAAGATAATGAATCTATCCTTGAAATAGGACACGGAAATGCGGGGCATCTGAAAAATATCCTGAGCAGAGCTCAAAATCTGAAATATACAGGGGTTGACATTTCCGAAACAATGTATAATGAGGCCCGGAAAATGAATAAAGACTTTGAAGGTCAGGCGGATTTTATATTGTACGAGGGACAAAAGCTCCCTTTTGAAGATAGGGTTTTTGATAAGGTTTTCACTGTTAATACGGTTTATTTCTGGGAAGAGCCGGTGGCATTCCTGAATGAAATTTACAGGGTTTTGAAGGATGACGGGACTTTCGTACTCACCTTCGGGCAGCGAAGATTCATGGAAACCCTACCGTTTACAGAATACAACTTTACCATGTACAGCAATAATGAAATGGAAGAACTTATCTCAAGGAGCCATTTCAAAAGAATGAAAATTTCGGAGAAAGAGGAGGATATCCCAAGTAAATCCGGAGCTGAAACCATACATAGAATTTATACAGTTTTAACCATAAAAAAATAAATAAAATGAGCACATTAGTTAACGAATTAAGAGAAAAGTGGGACGCTCTAAAAGAAGAAAATCCACATTTAAGAATAAGAAATGCGGCTTTACAGTTAGGTGTAAGCGAAGCTGATCTATTAGTGACTAATATCGGTGAAGGGGTAACCGTTCTGAAACCGGAATTTCAAAATATTTTAACTGATGTTGAGCAATTGGGTAAGGTGATGGCTCTTACCCGTAATGACGAATGTGTACACGAGAGAAAAGGAATTTACCAGAACGGTGACTTCAGCAGCCCTCATGCACAGCTTTTCGTGGGAGAAGATATTGATCTCAGGATCTTCCTGAACTCCTGGAAGTTTGCTTTTGCAGTTGTGGAAGGAGATAAAAAAAGCCTTCAGTTTTTCGGAAAAGACGGTTTAGCTCTTCACAAGATCTACCTGACAAAAGATAGCGACGAAAAGGCTTTTGATGCAATCGTTGAAAAATATAAGGCCGAAGATCAGAACGGAGTGTTCTCTTTTGAGGCTATTGCTCCGAAACCGGCAGAAAAACCGGATTCTGAAATTGATGCCGAAGCTTTCAAAAAAGCATGGGTTGAATTGAAAGATACCCATGATTTTTTCATGATGACAAGAAAATTCGGAGTGAGCAGAACTCAGGCTCTAAGACTGGCTCCGGAAGGTTATGCGAAGAAAATAGATAATGCTAAAGTGGTAAACGTTCTGGAGGATGCTTCCGAGAAGAATGTTCCGATTATGGTTTTCGTTGGAAACAGAGGAATTATTCAGATCCATACCGGTCATGTGAAAAAGACGCTTTGGCACCAGCAGTGGTTCAACGTAATGGATCCTGATTTTAACCTGCATCTGGATGTTACCAAGATTGAAGAAGCATGGATCGTAAAAAAGCCAACTGAAGACGGTGAAGTAACGGCTATTGAAATTTTCAATAAGGAAGGTGATTTTATCGTTCAGTTTTTTGGAAAAAGAAAACCTGGCATTCCTGAACTGCAAGAGTGGAAAGACCTTGTAGCAGAATTAGAAAAGTAATAGTTAGATGATTTGATTTGGACCGTTTTGTTTTTAAGATCAGAGCGGTCTTTTTTTAGGTGTTAAATCGCAAAAAGACTAAATTGCAAAAGGATTGAAAGGCAAAAAGATGACAGTAAAAAGGCTCATTTGCTATTAAATAGTTCAGCGATCCAGCCTTTAAGTCCTTTCACCCTTAACCAAAAATAATTACAATGAAAAATATTTTCGTATCAATATTACTGATTATGTTTTGTGCATTAAATGCCCAAAATTTCAGAGCTTATCGGTTTTATGATAAAGAAGGAAAAGAAATAGAAACAGAGCGTTTGGTGAAAGAACTTGCCAGTTATGATGTTATTTTTTTTGGTGAGAATCACAACAGCTCCATCAATCATTGGCTTCAGCTGAAAGTGACCGAAGCATTATACCAGAAGAAAAACGGACAGATTATTTTAGGAGCGGAAATGTTCGAGAGAGATAATCAAGCTCAGTTAAATGATTATTTAAATGGGAAATTCGATGCCAAAACACTAAAGGACTCTGCACGCTTGTGGAATAATTATGCAACGGACTATAAGCCACTGGTTGACTTTGCTAAAGAAAAAAAGCTAGGTTTCATTGCAACAAATATTCCCAGAAGGTACGCTTCCCAGACGGCAAAAGAAGGTCTGGAATCTTTGAATAGATTGTCTGCCAAAGAAAAAATATACATTGCCCAGTTGCCTATCAAAGTGAGTTTAGACACACCAGGATATCCTGAAATGAAAAAAATGATGGGAGACCATGCAGAAGGAACAAAAGTAATGAACTTCATTTCAGCTCAGGCAACCAAAGATGCTACGATGGCAGAATCCATCCTCAAAAATATCCAGCCCGGTAAAACTTTTATTCATTATAATGGTAATTATCATAGCAAGGAATTCGGTGGAACCTATTGGTATGTTAAACAAAAGAACCCCAATCTTAAAATGGCGGTGATCTCAGTTTTTGAATCGGACGATCCTGAATTGAAAGTTCCCGGGAAAGACTATATCCCAACAGATTTTAATTTGATTATTCCAGCCGATATGACGAAAACTTTTTAATTTTGAATGTTAAAAAGGTTGTACAATGTAAAAAGTATTCATGTATAATGATTTTGGAGGTCAGCTGAGAAATTGTATTCTTTTAATAAATGCAGGAGGAATATGTAATTTAATATACATTAATATAATTATTTAAAAAGATTTCTCATTACACTTTGTTTCATTCGAAATGACAACAATAAAAAAGGCAGCTTAGATAATCATGAATACATTTTACATCAATACATGAATACATTAATAATTAAAAAATGAAAAAATTATCTTTCCTGCTGCTTTGCTTCGTTAGCCTGGCTAATGCGCAAAAGCTGACCTCAAATGAAATTACAATAATTAATCAGGGAGATATTGGTTCTCCGCTTCCGATTTATCAGACAACAAATGCTGATCAGCACAAAACATTACTGAGTATTTCCAGTGAGGCTGATCCTGTTGATCCTAATACGGCGACACTGGTTAAAAGGATGAAAGAATCTCTTCTTTCTACCGATGGAGGAGTAGGAATAGCAGCTCCGCAGGTGGGTATTAACAGGAAAATAATCTGGGTTCAGCGTTTTGATAAAAAGGATAATCCTTTGGAGTATTTTATAAATCCTGTGATCATCTGGAGATCCGAGCTTCAAAACCTGGGACCCGAAGGAGATCTGTCCATTCCTGAATTCAGGGATCAGTTTTACAGGAGCAAAGTTATACAACTCGAATATGTTGATTTGAAAGGTCAGAAATACTCTGAGATTGTAGAAGGTTTTACAGCCGTTATTTTTCAGCATGAGATAGACCACCTTTTTGGAATTTTGATTTCTGATAAAAAAGAAAAAGAAAAAAATGATGCTTATCTGAAAGTAGATGCTTTTCAGAAAGTTAAATAAAAAACCGGCAGCCAAAAATTGGCTGCCGGTTTTTTTTATTTTTCAATTTTACTTAAAATAATATTGATGGAATTTTTAAGTTGCAACAGATCTTCAGGTTGAACATTGATCTTTTTCATAATCTTTTCAGGGACACCACACGCATTTTCCTTTAAATTTTTCCCCTGTTCAGTCAGAAATACCTGTACCACTCTTTCATCTTCTTTTTTACGGTTTCTCGAAATAAAGCCTTTGCCTTCTAATCTTTTGAGTAAAGGCGTTAATGTACCACTATCCAGCAGGAGTTTTTCACCGATCTGAGTAACTGGAAGGCCATCCTGTTCCCACAAGACCATCATCACGAGATATTGAGGATAGGTAATGTCCAGTTCATCAAGAAAAGGACGGTACAAACCTGTGATTTCCTTTGCGATTGCATATAAAGGAAAGCAGATCTGATTTTCCAGTTTTAGGTTTTCCGAATTTTCCATAACAATAGAATATGAATTGGGAATTGATATTATTTTCTGATGATAAATTCATCCATAGGAATACGTACTTTTTTCATAGAAGCCAGCCAGTCTTTTTCTTCATCACGGTATCCCAAGTACAGCAAACTTACACTTTTTAATCCTAATTCTTTCAAACCAAGAATTTCATCTACCACCTCATTACTGAATCCTTCTGCCGGTGTACTGTCGATTTTTAATTCTGCTGCCTGAGCCAAAGCTAAGCCTAAGGAGATGTAAGTCTGACGGGCGGTATGTAAAAAATGCTGTTCAGGAGTCTGCGCACCGTAAATTTCTTTCAATTTATCTGTATAGCTGTTGAAACGGCCTTTCGGAAGATCTCTTACATCAGTATGGTAGTCATACACTTTATCAATTTTCTCATTGGAATAATTATCCCACGCTGCAAATACAAGCACATGAGAAGAATCTCTCATCACTTCAGGGTTTAAAGCACCCTGAACCATTTTTTCCTTTAATTCCTGATTCTCTACTACAATGATACGGAAAGGCTGTAAGCCGGATGAAGTAGGAGCCAACCTTGCAGCTTCCAAAATCGTATTTAAATCTTTTTCCGATACTTTTTTTGTTGGATCATATGCTTTCACGGCATGTCTCCAGTTTAAATTTTCTATTAATGACATTGTTTTATTTTTTGTGAAATAATTTTATGGGACAAAGTTATAACAAAATTAAATTGCTTGCAATTTAATTTTAAATAATATATTTTAGATAAAATCGATAATAGAAATATCACAAGTTTCGGATTTCGTAAAATAGACCATATTCCAATCTTTGCTGTATAATTTTAAAACAAAATACAATGCAAAGATTTATCAATCAGTATGCGCTGATAACGGGAGGAACGAATGGAATGGGGTATGCAGTTGCTGAGCAGTTTATCGGAGAAGGCGGAACTGCTATAATTACCGGAAGATCCGAAGAAACCGTGCTTAAAGCAACTGAAAAGTTAGGAAGAAAAGCAGTAGGGATAGTGTCCGATGCAGGTAATATGAAAGACCTGATGCATTTACAAAACGAAATAAAACAATACACTGAAAATATTGATCTCGTTTTTGCCAATGCAGGGTACGGGAAATTTAAGCCGATTGAAAATGTGGACCCTGAGGATTTCGATGAACTGTTTAATATTCTGGTAAAAGGACCTTTCTTTACCGTTCAACAAATGTTACCATTAATGAAAAAGGGAAGTTCGGTTATTTTTAATACTTCAGTAGCTACAGAGATTTCAATGCCTAATTTCTCTGTTTACTCGGCTGCAAAATCAGCTGTGCAATCTTTTGTGAAGACTTTTGCCACTGAGCTGTTGGAAAGGGGAATCCGGGTAAACGCTATTAGTCCCGGACATATTAAAACCAATATCTTCAATAATACCGGATTGAATAAAGAGCAGATTGAGGATGCCGTTCAGCATATTATTCCTACAATCCCGTTTAAACGGCAGGGAGATCCATCGGAAATAGCAAATACAGTGCTTTTCCTTGCTTCAAGGGAAGCGTCTTATATCCATGGAGCCGAAATAAAAGTAGATGCCGGAATTTCTGTGATAAGATCCTAGGAAAAAGTTATTAGATGTCATTAACCTGTTTAATAATATTGGTTTTGTTCTCAATACCGATATTATAGGCCTTACCTTTTTTCAGGCTTTGGTTTAACTTTTCTAGAAGAGTTTTATAGGAAGAATCTTTTTTTGACACATAAAAAACCTGTGCGCTAATTCCAATAGAGATACGCATAAAATCCCCGGGATGATCGGGGTCTTCCGTAATCTGACTGATTGTTGCATTTTTGTACCAGGTTAAATTCTGTGAACCCGAACTACCGGAGCAGGATGTTATCATACAAAAAAATAATAGTAATGTCCATACTTTCATAAAAATAGTGTTATTATATAACAGCACCTGCCCATTTACAGAATCAGCAGGTGCTGTAAAATTATCAATTAATTAAAATCCACAGCTGGATACATCCGGTGCAGGTGAAGGAGAACATCCGGAAAGCAGTGAAAATTTAGTCAGTACACAATTGGTATTGATCAGATTGTTGTCATACAGATAAGAATTACTAGGACTTCTGTAATAAACATTTCCTGCAGTATTAGCATAAGAGGAAACGGATGCAGATCCGCAAGAGGTGTTAACGCAAGCGTTTCTCCATGCTGTATCTGTTACAGGACCGCTTGAAAATAGTGAAGGATCAATAATTCTTTTTTCCGTTACTCCGGAAGCATTTTTATAGCTTACCAATATTGCAACGTGGTAGCTCCACGCCACACAGCAAGTTCCTGTTGATGCCTTTAGGTTTCCGTATACAAATTGTTTTTCACAGTCATAGCCGTTGTTCATTAAGATTTGTCTCATCTTATGGGCTCTTGCATAACATCCGTCTACAGGATATCTGAATGTGATGCATGGTGAGGACGCCGTAGAGGTACCGCAAGACTGATTCTTTATTTGATTGAATAAAGAATTTAATGTAGCTACATCAGGAATTACACTCGCCAATTTATTGGTTTGTCCTTTTACTTCTTTTGTCAGGATCGTTTTAAAATATCTTACGTCTTCCGGGCTTGCAGACTCCACTTTTCCTATTTCATTGCTATTAGGCTTTAAGAAAATGTGTACAGGAGATTCATTCTTAACAGCCTGTCTAAGCATTCCGATATACTGCTCATTTTCTTTGGTCGGCTTAATTTCATAGAATTGCGCAGTTAACATAAATGACACCTTTATCATTCCGTTTTCTTCGTCTATCCCTACCGGTACAGTCTTTCCGAAATCTTTCAGCTTAGAATCATTTACACTTAGTTTTTCCTTTCCGTTGATTTCCTGATTCCCGTTGGAATCGGCACAGGAATTAAAAGTTAAGACGGTCACAAAGGCCATCATTGATAAAAAAAGATTTTTCATAATAATTGTAATTTGTAGTTTAATGGTGAGTTTTTGTTAAGTTGGTTGGTTATTTTAACTCTTATTTACTTCACTTTTTGGTGAAAATAAAATTAATAAAAAAAATAACATAAGCAAGTTATTTTTATAAAAACCAAAATTTTTAGTAATAATTAAAGTGTTTTGTTCATTAAAAACTACCGTTTTAATAAGTGTTAATAATGGCTCTGTGAATTTTACGATGAAAAAAAATCAGGTTTACCTATTTTATCCGTGCAGGTTGCCAGCGGATTGGTTATTTCTTAATTAAGCTGCTTTGCAATACAATATCTCTGATTAATTTTTCAAAATAATAGTACAGCGTATTTATCTCGCTCATCTGATTTTCCATGATAACAATACTCACATCAGAAGAGGGCACATAAACATTCAATGAAGTAAAGCCATCTCCGAGACCGGTATGACCAAAATAGCTGACTCTGTGATCCTTTACAATACGAATAGCATATCCGTAACCCATCTTACCGGTTCCGAATACATCATGTTCGGAAAATACGGATGGACTTATTAATAATTGATAGGTATCTGCGTTTAGGATTTTGCCTTTATGAAGAAAATCATTCCAGACAGATAAGTCCTTTGCTGTGCTTATTACTCCGTCGGCTGGCATATTTTCATCATTGATAAAAGAGTCATTGGAAACAGTTAATCCTTTTTCATTACTTATATGCCCCGAAACCAGCTTCTTCAGATCCGATTTCGCATAGCAGAAAGTATCTTTCATTTTAAGCTGCTTGAACAGTTCATTAGCCAATTGAGAGTAAGATTGATGGCTGACATTTTCGATGATTTTCCCTAACAAGATATAGGAAAGGTTACCGTATTTGAAATCAGAGCCCGGTCTAAATGCCAAAGGTTTCTCGAGATCAACAATCCCATGGGTATGGTTAAGCAACTGATGAACCGTTACTGAATCAGCCCAGGGCTGAGATAGTGATGGAAGGTACTTTTTTATAGGAGAATGTAAATCAACTTTTCCTTTTTCAACCTCTTTTAATAATAAAACGGCGGTGATCTGTTTGGTGTTGGACATGATTTCAAACTGATCATTTGGTTTTAAAGGAATTCGTGTCTTAGCATTTTTTATACCGTAAGCCCTGGAGTATTCAACCTTTCCGTTTCTGGTAACGAGAACAACCCCATTGAAAGTTCTAGGGCTCTTAACCTGAATTAGGCTATCGATCTTTTGTTTGTATTTATCCTTTTGTGCAAAACATATAGAAGAAATGGATAATAACAGATAGCAAAAGAACCGGGTTAATAGTTTCATTGGACTTTCAGATTTTATTAATTGCGCTAAAAACACAATGCAAAATACTAAATATGTAGGAGATTTTTCGATTTTTTATCCATATGATTCAGCCAAAAGTATATTTAAATACTATTTTTAATAAGGACAAATCATATATGATCAAAGACTCTGTGGAATAGCCGAATGATAAAAGATTAATATGTTTTTCCTTAGGAATCTCAACTTTATAAGATTAGACTCCTAAGGAATAATAAGAAAAGTAATTTTTAGAAATTGGTAGTAGTTGCAGATTTTTTATTAGAAATCTCAGCTCCAAAAACATCTGCAAAATGTTTTGTAATTTTAGATTTGATATCTTCCATTTCCTGAGGGGAAAGTTCTCTTTCAAGTTCTCTTTTCAGAGAGGTCACCTGTTTATCTTTGATACCACAAGGAATGATATATTCAAAATAGCGCATATCGGTGTTTACATTAAGGGCAAAACCATGTAAAGTTACCCAACGGGACGCTTTCACACCCATTGCACAAATTTTTCGGGCATACGGTTTTCCCACATCCAGCCAGACCCCGGTCTCTCCCTGGGAACGCTCGCCCTTAAGGCCATATTCGCCAATGGTTCTGATGATCACTTCTTCCAGGTTTCTCATGTATAAATGAATATCTGTAAAGAAATTTTCAAGATCTAAGATCGGATAACCTACAATCTGCCCGTATCCGTGATAGGTAATATCTCCGCCACGGTTTACTTTTACAAAAGTAGCATCAATCTCTTTGAGTTTATCAATTCCCGCCAGCATATTTTCTTCATGTCCGCTTTTTCCTAAAGTATAAACATGGGGATGCTCCACCAAAAGCAAATGATTGGGTGTGGTAATATGTTCTTCAGCAGGTAAATCGCGGTTTTTTATTTTGGTATCAATGATATCTTTCATCAGTTTTTCCTGATAGTCCCATGAGGACTGATAATCTCTTGTACCCAGATCTTCGAATTCTACTACTTTATTTTGATGTGTATTCATAATGAGCGTCTGTCTTTTTTTATGGTCCTGTGGAAAGACTTGTACCATTTTTTAGACATACAAATTTAGTGATTTTTAATTCTTTATTGAATTTATAAAATCTATGGCATTATTTTTCCAATCTTTATCCTGTAATAGAACATTAACGAATGCTGTTCCTATGATTCCGCCGTCTGCTTTTTCCGTTACACTTTCAAAATCTTTTTTCGATTTTATACCAAAACCGATCATTACCGGATTTTTTAACTGAAGAAGAGATATCCGGGAAAGATAATCTTCATTTTTTAATACGGCATTTTCATTTCCTGTTGTGGATGAAGAACTTACCGCATACAGAAACCCTGAGCTTAAAGAATCAAGATATAAGATCCTTTCGTCTGAGGTTTCAGGTGTGATCAGAAATGTGAAGTTGAGATGATATTTCTTCAGGATTTGCTGATAATTCTTTTCAAATTCAATAGGAGGAAGATCAGGGATAATGAGTCCGGTAACACCACTTTCCGAGCATTCTTTGCAGAAATTTTCAAAACCAAAACTTAAAACCGGATTGATATATCCCATTAAAATAATAGGAATTTTAATTTCAGTTTTAATGGATTTCAGTTGTGATAGTAATTTCTCAATGGTCATTCCATTTTCCAATGCAAGTTCATGTGCTTTCTGTATAATGGGACCGTCAGCAACCGGATCCGAATAAGGCATTCCGATTTCCATCATGTCCGCACCGGCATCCTGTATGAGTTTTATAATATCTGCAGTATCTTCCAATTTAGGAATCCCTGCTGTGAAGTATATATTGAGTTTTTTCATTGGGTTTATTGTATTTATGTATTCATGTAAAATGTATTTATGATAAAAAGACGCATAATTTTCTTTAACAACTGTCAGAATCATTTTACATGAATACTTTTTACATTTTACAGATTAAAAATTTAAAGATTAGCTAAATAAGTTTCCATATCCTTATCACCACGTCCGCTCAGGCAGATCACCACGATGTCATTTTCGTCGAATTTCTTTTTATCCAGGACGGCCAGGGCATGTGAGCTTTCAAGGGCAGGAATAATTCCTTCCAGTTTTGTGAGCTCAAAAGCTGATTTCAAGGCTTCATCATCGTTGATGCTGAAAAATTCCGCACGCTTTTCCTTAAATAAATGAGCATGGAAAGGCCCGATCCCGGGATAATCCAAACCGGCAGAAATTGAATGGGGTTCGATTACCTGACCGTCGCGGGTCTGCATGACAAGGCTTTTGCTTCCGTGTAAAACGCCTAAAGTTCCAAGAAAAGTGGTGGCCGCAGATTTTCCGGATTCCACACCGAAGCCTCCTGCTTCTGCCGCAATAATTTTTACATTTTCTTCTTCCACAAAATGGTAAAAAGTTCCTGCTGCGTTACTACCACCTCCTACGCAGGCAATCACATAGTCAGGATTCTCTCTTCCTGTTTGTTCATGAAGCTGTTCCCTGATCTCTTTTGATATGACGCTTTGAAATCTTGCAACCAAATCGGGAAAGGGATGAGGTCCCACAACGCTGCCTATAACATAATGAGTTGTCACTGGATTATTGATCCAATCTCTTAAGGCTTCATTTACTGCGTCTTTTAATGTTTTTGATCCCGAAGTTGCCGGAACTACTTCTGCACCCAGCATTTTCATTCTTGCTACATTCGGAGCCTGCCTCTGAATGTCAACTTCACCCATATAAACGATACATTTCAAACCAAGCAATGCGCAGGCGGTAGCAGTAGCAACGCCGTGTTGTCCGGCTCCGGTTTCTGCAATAATTCTGGTTTTTCCCAATCGTTTTGCCAGTAAAACCTGGCCCAGTGCGTTATTGATCTTGTGTGCACCGGTATGGTTAAGATCTTCTCTTTTCAGATAAATGTTCGTTTTGTACTGGTTGCTCAGATTTTTGGCAAAATAAAGAGGAGTAGCACGCCCTACATAATTTTTCAGTAAATCCTGATATTCTGCCTGAAACTCCTCAGATTCTATAATTTCAAGATAGTTTTTTTGAAGCTCTTCTACATTTGGATAAAGCATTTCAGGGATAAAAGCTCCTCCGAATTCTCCATAATATCCATTTTGATCAGGGTTTTTATAATTCATTTTCATTGTTGTTATTGTATTAAATAAGCAGTTTTTTCTGAATCAAGCTGCTTGAAAAGATTTCTATTTTCTTCAGACAAATGGATGATCAGGATGTCATCATCTTCAGAACTGATCCAGTGATCATCTTCCTGCTCCAGAATTTTTTTTGCTTTATCGTATAATATATCAATTTTGCACTTTTCATAAAAGGGGCGCAAATCGGAAATACAGAATCCAATAACCTGCAGGTCCCTCTCAGTAACATTTTCTGCTGAAAGCTTCAGCAATTGGCTGCCATAGCCATGTCCTTTTTGTGCAGAAACAAAGCCCACCATTTCTGTATAAGAATGTAGATTTCCCGATATCTTTAATGTAAAATCGAAATTCAGACGCAATACAGATTTGATATTTCCATCAGTGTCCAGTAATAAATGAAATTCAGAATTTTTAAATAGCTGTCTGAAATCATCAGCTTTCATACCTGTCCATTCCTTGTTTTCCCAAAGCTTTATTATTACTCCTATTTCCTGTATGGTAAGCTGTTCCGAATTTTTAATGTGGTACGTCATGGTTCAGGGTATTTAGATAGGACAGATTATGATCGAATTGCTGTCTTGTTATTTGTTTATTCTGGTACAGGTATTTTATTTTACTTGAAATGCTGATCAGGGTTTCGATATCTAGCTTTGAACGATACATTTTAAAGATCAGTTCCAGGTTATCCAGCAAATAATAAGAATCCAGTTTTTCATAAGATAAGAATATCTTAAAATAGATTTTTCCCAGGTCATAATTAACATTAGCTTTGACCGTATTTTCCATCAGTTTATCCGCAATTATTACCAAATGATATCCATCCCATAAATGAATGGTTTCAAAAAAATACTCAATATCATCTTCATTAAAATCCTTAATGATACTTATAAATATGGATAATAAACCACCCATTTCCCAGAAGTCTGTGGTGCTGTCATTTTCACATATGAAATCATGCAGTTTTTTTACCCTTTCATTCTCAAACCTCGGTGGGAATAAAGTTTTATAGAACTGTTTTTTCAATGATTGTATATTCATAAGGATGAGATTAATGGGTTTGACTTAAATACTTTAATTTTCTCTACATCTTTAATTCCTGGTCCGGTTTCAAATTTTGAATTGATATCCAAGGCAAAAGGTTTCTGATCCAATATTTTGATACCTTTTATATTCTGTTCTGAAATGCCTCCGCTCAGCAGGTAGGGAACATTTATTTTGATATCATTTAACAGCGACCAGTCAAACTGTTTCCCAGTTCCTCCAAATGATTGACTATCCGTATCAAATAACAAATAATCAATAACGGATTGTATCCGGTCAATTTTAGAAGAAAGATGTCCCATTGTTTCACCAATCCTTAAGGCTTTGATTATTTTTACTTCCGGATCTGTTTTTTGTTTTAATACCTTAATATATTCATCACTTTCATCACCGTGCAGCTGAATAAAATTAAGCTCAGCTTTTTGAGTAATATCCACTACATTTTCTATATCCTCGTTCACGAAAACTCCTACCTTTCCTTTGTGAATGATTTTCGAAATATCATCTAAACTTAAACGATTAAGTGCATACCGCGGCGATTTTTTGTAGAATATAAATCCTATAAAATCAATATTCATGGAAATTAATTCCAGAATTTGATCAGGCAGTGTAAGACCACATACTTTTATTTGTAGCTGCTGGTTCATCACGATAGGTTTATATGGTTGATGAATTCTTTAAAGGCTTTGGCAGGATCTTCATTCTTCATAAAATATTCACCCATTAAGAATCCGTCGAAACCCTTTTCTTTCAGGTAACTGAAATCCTCAATACTGTAAATTCCACTTTCAGCAACAGATAAAGTTTGTTCAGGCAGTTGATTTTTTAATCGGACAGAATGTTGAAGATCTACTTTAAAATCTTTTAGGTTTCTGTTATTAATTCCTACCAGATCAATATCTGGATGGAAGTGTTGCAATTCTTCTTCTGTATGGATTTCCAGTAAAACTTCCAATCCCAGTTCGTGTGATAAATGGGTGAACTCCAGAACCTGTGATGGTGAAAGACAGGCGGCAATCAGTAAAATAACATCCGCACCCATATTTTTAGCCTCATAGAACTGATATTCGTCGATCATGAAATCTTTCCTGAGAACGGGCGTTTTAATTTGACTTCTGAGATCCATAATATCTTTAAAACTACCACCAAAAAAATCGGTGTCGGTAAGTATTGAAATTCCGCTTGCTCCAAAATTCTCATAAGCAGACACTACTTCAAAAGGAGAAACCTTATCATTAATTACTCCCTTTGAAGGAGATTGTCTTTTAAATTCAGCGATTATTCCGCTTTTCTCTTTAAGGGAAGATTTTAAAGAAGCGGTTTTTCTTTCAAAAAAAGCAGAATCCTTTAATTCTTCTACAGAAACATTTGCTTTTGAAAAATTAACTTCTTCTTTTTTTCTCGATATAATTTTATCTAATATGGTCATTTATTGTGTGTTTTTATATTTCCTGAAACTAATTAATTCTATTCAAAACCTCAAAATGCATTATTCTAATAACAGTTCCAGGCTTCTCAATGCTTTTCCGCCATGTAAACTTTCCTGTGCCAAAAGGAGGCAATCATCATAGGAACCGAATTTTTCCGTATGATAAAGTGCTACCGCAGCATTCGCTAAAACAACGGCATTTTGAGAATCTGTTCCCTTTCCTTCCAAAATATTCCTGAAGATTCTTGCTGCTTCCTGAATGGTTTTACCTGCCTGGATACTTTCAGGACTTACCGGATCGAATCCCAGATCTTCAGAAGAATAAATATTTTCACCTTTTTTGGTTATAATTTTACTGTCATGGGTAAGGCTGATCTCATCATATCCATCCAGGCCATGAACCAGGACGAACTCCTGAGGTTCTTTTTGTAAAAGATATTGATAAATCCTTGCGATTTCCAGGTTGTATACTCCGATCACAGAAAATTTTGGTTTTGCCGGATTTACCAATGGACCTAATAGGTTGAAAAAGGTTCTTAGCCCCAGTGATTTCCTCAATGCTCCAACAGACTGAAGGGCAGGATGGAAGTAAGGAGCATGTAAAAAGCAGATATTCGCTTTCTCCAGATCTCTGTTCAGCTTATCAGAATCATTATTCATCTGATAACCCAGCTCTTCCAAAACATTTGAAGAACCGGTAACAGCTGAGGCTCCATAATTTCCATGTTTTGTTACGCTTTGTCCTGCTCCGGCAATGACAAAACCGGCCAGCGTTGAAATATTGATCGTGTTTTTGCCATCACCTCCCGTTCCTACGATATCTAAAGCATCACTGGCATCAAGGTTTACAGGAACTGCCATTTGCAATAATGCTTCCCTGAAGCCTTCCAGCTCTCTCAATGTAATATTGCGCATCAGGAAAACGCTCATAAAAGCAGTGACTTCCGTTGAATTGAATTTATTCTGGGCAATTTCAATCATGATCGCTTTGGCCTCAGATTTAGATAAGGTATGATGATTGAATAAATATTGCAGGATCTCTTTCATTTGAGGTGTTTTTATTGTTGAGGGAATATCTTGTGTTTTCAATGTAATAAGAAATTTTTAATGATAACTTCTCCGTCCGGAGTTAAAATACTTTCAGGATGAAACTGGACACCATGTACATCATAGGTTTTATGTTGCAGGGCCATGATCATTCCATCTTTATCTACGGCAGTGATCTCCAGTTCTTCGGGGAACTGATCGGGATCCACAGCCCAGCTGTGGTATCTTCCTACTTCCATTCCTGATGACAGGTTTTGGAAAAGTTTGGTTTTTTCTTTCACCAGCTCTGTGGTGGTTGCCACACCATGAAAAATTTCTGAAAGATTAATCAGTCTTCCTCCGAAAGCCTCAGCAATGGCCTGCTGCCCCAGACAAACTCCGAGAATGCTTTTAGTAGGAGCATATTTCCTGATCAGATCAAGTAATATACCGGACTCCTCAGGTATTCCGGGACCTGGAGACAAAATGATCTTATCATACTTTTCCACTTCTTCCAGGCTGATTTCATCATTCCGATAGATATCCACTTTCTGGTTTAGAATTCTTTCAATAATCTGAACCAGATTATAGGTAAAGCTATCGTAATTATCAAATACTAAAACTTTAGCTGTTAATTGGGTTTTTATATTTTCGTTCATCTTATTTAAATTAGTATTTGAGTTTATCTGCCTTTTCTACAGCTTTCTTGAGTGCGTTAAGCTTATTGTTGACTTCCTGAAGTTCACTTTCAGGATTGGATTTGGCCACCAGTCCTGCACCGGCCTGATAAAAAAGAGTATTGTTTTTACTTAAAAAGGTTCTGATCATAATAGCCTGGTTGCAGCTTCCGTTCAGACCTACCATTCCGATACAGCCTCCATAGTAACCCCGGGAATCCTTCTCGTATTGATTGATCAATTGAAGGGCTTTATGCTTAGGGGCACCACTTAAAGTCCCCTGAGGAAAGGTAGAAGCAACCACTTCAAAAGGATTGGTATTTTCCGGTAATTCCGATGTTACTTCACTTACCATATGAATAACGTGAGAAAAAAGTTGGATTTCCTTTAACTTTGTTACCGTTACATTTCTTCCCATTTTTCCCAGATCATTTCTTGCCAGGTCTACCAGCATAGTATGTTCAGCATTTTCCTTGGGATCATTTTTTAATTCTTCTATAGATTGAAGATCTACATCAAAGTTTCCGGTTCTTTTAAAAGTTCCCGCAATAGGATGGATGATGGCCTTATGATCTTTAATAATCAGTTGGCTCTCGGGGCTCGATCCGAATAATTTGTAATCTCCGTAATCGAAAAAGAACAGATAAGGAGAAGGATTGATATTTCTTAAAGCACGGTATACATTGAATTCGTCACCCAGAAACTTTTGTTCGAATCTTCTGCTCAATACCAATTGAAAAACGTCTCCCCGCATGCAGTGTTTTTGAGCCGTTTTAACCAGTTCCAGATATTCTTCATCAGAAATATTTGAGGTTTCTTCACCCGTTTTCTCAAAAGGGTAGACTACTGAGCTTTTATTTTTTATTAAATTTTCTAAAGTATAAAGTTCTGATTTGATCCCCTCGATTTGATTTTCGATAAAATGCATTTCATCATTGTAATGATTGATTGCAATAACGTACTGGTATAATCTGTATCTCACAAGGGGAATTTCAACCTCCGGGCTTTGTGCTTTAAAATTGATATTTTCGAAAAACTGAACCGCCTCAAAGCTGGTGTATCCGAAAAGGTTTTGTGCTGTTTCTTCAATGGGATCCGTTGTTTTTTCACATTCAAAAACAGAAGAAAAGTCATGCAAGATATCTGCGATCTTATGATCAATGATAAACTGTTTTACAGGTTCTGAATTGGGAAACTTAACCTCGAATTCATTAAGGTTCTTAACCTCAATTCCTGCTATGGCATTTATGGCGATAAATGAAAAATTATTATCTATGTTTTTAGAATCCGAGCTTTCTAAAAGAATGGTGTCCCTGAACTTGTCACGGATCTGCAGATAAATATTCATGGGAGTCTGAAGATCTCCCAGTGTTTTCTTTGATACGGTTTTTACCTTTATATTCTTATTAAACATTTGATGTTTTTATTTTTGTTTGAGATTAAATAATAAAAAAAAGACTTCAACGGAATCCGTCAAAGTCTTGATATTTTGTTTATCTTATTTTATTGCAAAGCAGCTTAACAATTAGCAATACGATAATCCTTTCAGACCCGACGAAGAGTTTGAAAGCCACCACCAAAAATTATTGCTCGTATTAAACATGGCACAAATGTAAAAATTTTTTTTAATATCAAAACCAAAAAAGAATAAAATTAAAAAAACTTAAGATAAAATTAACTATCGGCTCTCTTCCAATTCTTTCTTCAGCTTTTCAATTTGAATATTGTAGTTATCATCTTTATAAACTTCTACATAATTTTCTAATGCAGTTAGGTATTCTTTGATGAATTCTTTATTGGTGGGATCTGCCTCATATTTTATTTTTGCTGTATTGATAGGAGCCAGCATTTTATATTGGCGAAGACGTCTGCCTTCTTCGGACTGATCATATAAAATCACGATATTTTTCTCGTATCCCGGAATATATTTTACGGGAAATGGACTGTTTACCTGTGGAATACGGATTGCATTTTCAATAGGGTGTATAGAAGCCGAAGTTGTAGAGAAAAAAGTTGTAATATATTTACCGTCCTGCTTTTTGACAATTGCTTCATAATCATGGATATACATATCGTTTAATGTAGAACTTGTCTCCACATCGGAGGTAATGATTGCAGTACTTTCAGTTCCGTATTTGTTTAAAAACCAGGCATTCAAAAACTGTCCCGCAAAGGCATTGGCTATTCCTAAAGGGATAATCGGCAGTAATAACCACCATTTTTTAGTAAGGAATGATACTAAGCTGAAGAAAACAATCAGGAGGACCACGGTGTAAAAACCATGATGACTGGTGAAAAACAGAATTTTAGAAATGAATATCATACTTTAAAATTAAAATTTTTATTTAGATAAAAGAACATTAGTAATCTTATTCCAGATAAATTATTGTTGAAACGGATATTTATCATCACTTTAAAAATTTATTTTTTATACTTTTGCTTAAATTTTATAGAAAAAATAATGAAAAAAGTATTAGCACTTGCATTTATCGGAGGTTTATTAGTTGTAAACTGCAAAAAGAAACCAGATCATTCACTACAAGATAGCAACACAATGCTTGAAGAGCCTGAAGCAACTACAGTTGTAGACACTACCGCAACAGCCCGCAACAAACCAGAAGCAGATGTAAATGCAGCAGTATCCGTACCTGCAAAGGACGCAAAAGCAGATACATTGACTAAATAATGAAAAAACTGTTTTTGACAGGATGCATAGGATTTTTTATTCTTTCCTGTTCCAAAAAAGAAAATACACCTGTTGATACTCCTTCATCAGAAACAACTGTTGCTTCTGAACCGGCAAAAACCAATCTTTCCGGGAGCCAGATCATAGAAACATTGGATTGTACAGGATGTCACACGGTTAATGAGAGAATGATAGGACCTTCTTATCAGGAAATAGCTGACAAATATTCTGAAAAAGATATTGAAATGCTGGCCTCCAAGATTATAGAAGGCGGAAGCGGAGTTTGGGGAAGTGTTCCTATGCAGCCCCATCCTCAGGTATCTAAAGACGATGCAAAAAAAATGGTGGAATATATTTTAAGTCAGAAGAAGTAAAATATGTCTGCTGAAAAATCCAGTCTGCACACAAGAAATCTTCATCGTGATCCCTATGATTTTGATCAGCTCATTTCTTGTGTGCCAGAACTGAAGCACTATGTTTTTGTTAATGCACACCAAACATTAACGATCAACTTCAGCCTTCCAAAGGCGGTAAAACTACTCAACAAAGCCCTTTTACAACATTTTTACCATATCCGGAACTGGGATATTCCTGAAAATAATTTATGCCCTCCGATTCCCGGAAGAGCAGATTATATCCATTACATTGCTGATTTACTCGCTCTCGAATCTGAATCCGGTGAAATCCCTAAGGGCTCTTCAATAAGTGGCCTGGATATAGGTGTTGGAGCTAATCTCGTGTATCCTTTAATTGCTCACAGGTCTTACGGATGGACAATGACGGGAACAGATATTAATAAAGACTCGTTACAAAATGCACAACGTATTCTGGACAATAACCCGGATCTGTCATCTTTTATTCATTTGAAGCATCAGCCGGCTTCTGAATGTATATTCAGGAATATGCTTCTAGAAGGAGACAGATTTATGTTTTCAATGTGTAATCCTCCTTTTCATGACTCTGAGGAATCTGCCATAAAAGGAAATCTCAGAAAGACTAAAAATCTCCGTCAATCCAAAGTTAAGAAGCCAGTACTCAATTTTGGGGGACAACAATCGGAATTATGGTGCGAAGGTGGGGAGCTTGCTTTTATTACCAGGATGATACATGAAAGCAGTTTATTCGCTTCGCAGGTCCTGTGGTTTACCTGTCTGGTTTCTAAAAAAGATAATCTGTATCCACTTACCACACTCCTGAAAAAGAGTAAGACAGTAGAGTTCAAAACCATCGATATGGCTCAGGGCCAAAAAATAAGCAGAATTCTGGCCTGGACATTTATCCCTCAACAAGACAGAAAAGGCTGGTTCCCGTAAGCAAACCTCTCTTTAACCGCATTTTTACAGAAATAAATATATTTCTGGGAAAAGTCATTGACAGTCAACTCAAAAATACCTAAATTTGTAGGCTTTTAGAAAAATAAGAAATGCAATTATCAGAACAAGAAATCATTAGAAGAGAAAAGCTTAATAAGCTTGTTGAAATGGGGATCAACGCGTTCCCGGCAGATGAATACAAAATTACAGATACAACAGAATCTATAAAACAGGATTTTTCTGAGAGTAAACAGGTGAAGATTGCTGGTAGATTGATGTCCCGAAGAATTCAAGGGAAAGCTTCTTTTGCTGAATTGCAGGATTCTACAGGTAAAATTCAGGTATATTTCAACAGAGATGAGATCTGTACAGGAGAAGATAAAACTTTGTATAATGAAGTATACAAACACCTTTTAGATATCGGGGATATTATCGGTATCGAAGGGGAGCTTTTTACCACACAAGTAGGGGAGAAAACTGTACTGGTAAAGAATTTTACTCTCCTTACGAAATCTTTACGTCCGCTACCACAATCCAAAACGGATGAGAATGGAGTAATACATGATGGATTTAATGATCCTGAACTAAGATACAGACAACGTTATGTTGATTTAACCGTCAACCCGCATATTAAAGAAATTTTTGTGAAGAGAACAAAATTGTTCAATGCCATGAGAACCTTCTTTAATGATGCAGGATATTTTGAAGTTGAAACTCCGATTCTTCAATCTATTCCGGGAGGAGCTGCGGCAAAACCGTTCATTACACACCATAACGCCTTGGATATTCCATTATATTTAAGAATTGCAAACGAGCTTTATCTTAAAAGATTGATCGTTGGAGGATTTGATGGGGTATATGAGTTTTCCAAAAACTTCAGAAATGAGGGAATGGACAGAACACATAATCCGGAATTTACAGCGATGGAAATTTATGTGGCTTACAAGGATTACAACTGGATGATGGATTTCACAGAAAAACTATTGGAATTCTGTGCTACTCAGGTTAATGGAAATGCCGAATCTACTTTCGGAGAGCATAAGATAAATTGGAAAGCACCTTATCCTAGAGTTTCAATGACTGAAGCGATCCAAAAATATACAGGATTCGATATCACAGGAAAAACTGAAAAGGAATTGTTTGATTTTGCTAAATCTATTGGGATTGAGGTTAATGAAACAATGGGTAAAGGAAAATTAATTGATGAGATCTTCGGAGAAAAATGTGAAGGAAATTTCATTCAGCCAACTTTCATTACCGATTATCCGATCGAAATGTCTCCTTTAACTAAAAAACACAGAAGCAAAGAAGGCTTAACAGAGCGTTTTGAGTTGATGGTTTGCGGAAAGGAAATAGCTAATGCTTATTCTGAGTTAAATGACCCTATTGATCAGAGAGAACGTTTCGAAGCGCAGATGGCTCTTTCTGAAAGAGGTGATGATGAAGCGATGTTTATCGACCAGGATTTCCTTAGAGCTTTGGAATACGGAATGCCTCCAACTTCCGGATTAGGAATTGGTATGGACAGATTGATCATGTTCTTAACGGATAATGCATCCATCCAGGAAGTATTATTCTTCCCTCAGATGAGACCTGAAAAAACAGTTCCTCAGATTGAATTGGGAGAAGATGAGAAAGTAATTCTTGAAATTTTAAACTCTCAGGAAGAAGCATTCTCTTTAGCAGAAGTTAAACAAAGAAGTCAGTTATCCGGTAAAAAATGGGATAAAGCATCTAAGACTCTAACTAAAAATAATTTGGTGAAAGTTGAAAAGATTGACGAAAATGTTTTGATGAAATTGGTTTAAAAGTTCACAACAATACTAAAAAAAATCCTGAAATATTTCAGGATTTTTTTTTGCGATAAACTATAAATTGCTATTTCCCGTTGTGTATAAAAACTCAATTTCGATGAAAATTTTTGTTTTATTTTTTCTGTTACAATGTCTTGTCATTAAGTCGCAAATGATTGAATCTGTTTACTTTGTGCATGATGACTATAAACTTGATAAGCAATCCCAAAAGAAATTAGATAGTTTGGCTCAGTTAAAAGGCAATTTAAGATTCAGGATTTTTGGAAATTGTGATTCTACGGGAAGCATACATTACAATAAAGTATTGTCTGAAAACCGTGCAAATGCAGTTAAAAAATACCTGCAGGAGAAAATTAAAACTCATATTACAATTGAAAATGTTGTAGGTCTTGGTGAGGGAAAACAGATCAATGATAATAGTTCAGAAGAATTACGGAAGAAAAACAGAAGAGTAGATATTTTTATAGACAGAGAATGGGCTAAGGGAGAAAAAATTCTACGAAAAGTTCCTCCAAGTTTTGTAGATCTGAGTGTTGCTGAGCTGAAAGTTCAAAATACATATTCTCTTCCTAATGTTAATTTTATTGGCGGCCGTCATGTCTGGCTCCCGGGTGGGAATGAAACAATTCTTAAGCTGCTTAAAATACTAAGAGATAATCCGGCTATACAGGTAGAATTACAGGGGCATATTTGCTGTGATTATAATAATTTTGATGGTGAAGATCTTGATTTTGGTACTTTTAATCTTTCACACACAAGGGCTGATTCTATAAAGGAATTCCTCCAGATGCAAGGTATAGATTCCAGCCGTATAAAAGCAAGCGGACAAGGACATCTTAATCCGGTTGCTTATCCCGAACAAACGGAAGCGGACCGGATTATGAATAGGAGGGTTGAAATTGTTTTACTTAAAAAATAATCCTTACTTCCTTAGTTTACTAAATGAAGCCATCAGGTAAAATAAAAACGGCAGAATAAATAAAGATCCTAACATTAATGCCCACGCTAAAGCAGAAATTGTTTTCGGAGCTGCTACATGTTCTAATAATGAAAGATGCTGCCCATTCCCTAATAATATGATATCAGGGTTATGCTGATACGTTGCGGCCACCAGGATCATAATAACCTGGAATCCTGCTAAGGCACGAACGGGAAGGAGCTTCCGTTGTTTCATAGCCCGGAAAATCAATAACAGTGCTATCGTTGCAAAGGCAATTGCCATAATTCCCAAAGGTTTGGAGAAAACCCAGGTAACTAGAGGAATGCCCGAAAGATACGCTGAAAGAAAAACCAGAGCTCCGGTGATCACTACAAAGATCATCGTTTGTTTGGATTTTCTGATCATCAGATTAAGTTGCACACGATCCTTGGTTTCCCTAAGAGAAAATATTGAAGCAAGATAGGCACAGAGGGCCACTGTAAATAAACCAACGGTCACTCCGAACCAATTCAGCCAGCTGAAAATATAGAGATCCAGAAAAGTGGTGGCGTCCGGATTAATGGATTGGGAAACTGTAGCTGCCGCAATCAGCCCTAAGAAAAAAGGAGTGAGAAGGCTTGCATAATAAAAAATGTGAGTATATAAAAACTGCCAGTCATCTTTCACCGCATCATAATGCCTGAATGTAAAAGCGGTACCTCTTGCAATAATTCCTACAAGCATAAGAACTAACGGAATATGCAGGTAAGTGGACATCGTTGTGTAAATTTCAGGAAATCCTACAAACAGGATCACAATAGCAATAATCACCCACATATGATTCGCTTCCCAAACCGGAGCGATTGATTCATACATAATCTCCTCTGTTTTATGACGGGATTTTTTATTGGTAAATAACTCTACGATCCCTGCGCCAAAATCAGCTCCTCCCAAGATTACATACAGGCAAATTGACAGCCAAAGAAAGCCTATAACAACGTAGATCATGATTTTGTATTTTTAGCGTTAAACTGAATATCGGTAGGGTCATATAATTTCGGAACCATTTGAATTTGCCTTTTGAGAAGAAATATTAAAATCAATGACAGCGAAACAAAAATTGCGGTGAAGAAATAGAAGGAATACTGGATGCCCGGCATAGGTGTTACGGCATCTACAGTTCGCATAATACCATAAATAATCCAGGGCTGGCGGCCTACTTCTGTTACAGTCCAGCCTGCTTCCAATGCTATATATCCAAAAGGAGTGGCGATCAGAAATGTTTTCAGCAGCCAGTTCTTGCTCAGCCATTCTTTTTTAAAGAATAGTGAATAGACATATAGAGAACCTATGCAGATCATTATGACACCAAAGAAGATCATGATCTGGAAAGAGTAGTGGACAACGGCAACAGGAGGCCATTCATCTCTGCTGAAATCATTCAATCCCTTTACTTCGGCATTAAAATCATTACTGACGAGAAAACTTAATAATTTAGGGATCTTTAATGCATATTTGATTTCGCCTTTCTTTTCATCCGGAATTCCTCCGATCACAAAAGAGGCTCCCTTTTCTGTTTTAAAATGAGCTTCCATTGCAGCTAATTTTATAGGCTGTCTTTCTGCAACCGATTTAGCAGCGATATCACCACTTAAGGGAGCTCCGAAAGCTCCTATGAGGGCAAAACCTGCGGCAATTCTAAATGCTTTGGTGTGAAATTCCACATTTCTTTTTCGCATGATTAAAAAAGCATGAACTCCTGCAACGGCAAAACCGGTTGCACAAAAGGCAGCTACCGTCATATGCAATGCCTGTGGAAACCAGGCTTCATTAAACATCGCTTTGATAGGATCTATATTTACATATTGTCCGTTGATATAATCAAATCCTGCGGGAGAGTTCATCCATGCATTGGCTGCAACGACAAGGATGCCGGAAGCCAATCCACTGAGTCCGACTAAAAATCCACAGAACCAGTGAAACCATTTGTTGAACTTATCCCATCCGTAAAGAAAAAAACCGATAGCAATTGCTTCGATAAAAAATGCTGTTCCTTCAAGAGAAAAAGGCATTCCGAAGATGGGGCCGGCGTGTTTCATGAACTGTGGCCAAAGAAGTCCCAATTCAAAAGAAAGCATAGTTCCGGAAACAGCTCCTGTTGCAAAAAGAATGGCGACTCCTTTGCTCCATGCTTTTGTAAGTCCCTTATATACTTCGTTTTTTGTTTTAAGGTATTTCCAGTGGGCAAAGGCCATTAAAAATGGCATAACCATACCTACACACGAAAATATAATGTGGAAGCCGAGGGACATGGCCATCTGGGCACGGGCTGCAATGAAATCGTCCATAATATCAATTTTGAGTATATAAATTTAAGCATTAATTATAGAAGAATACATGATTTAAAACAGTTGATATTATTGAAAGGCAATATAACTTTGTATTTTTTTAAGATAAAAATGCCTTTGATTAGTGTTGAAAACTCCATCTTTTTTGACATATTTTAACTTTCATATCTCGAAAAAAATCACGATATTTGTAGGTCTTTGCAATTGGCAAAGTTTAATAATTTGATATGAGTCAGAAACAATATACAGCTAGTAGTATTCAGGCATTGGAAGGAATGGAGCACGTTCGTATGCGTCCTTCAATGTACATTGGTGATGTAGGAGTAAGAGGTCTCCATCATTTGGTTTATGAAGTAGTAGATAACTCTATTGACGAAGCGTTAGCAGGATACTGCGATACCATTTTCGTTAGCATTAAAGAAGGAAACGGAATCGAAGTAATGGATAACGGTAGAGGTATTCCGGTTGACTTCCACGAAAAAGAACAAAAATCTGCTCTTGAAGTTGTAATGACGAAGATCGGAGCAGGAGGTAAGTTCGATAAAGATTCCTATAAGGTTTCCGGAGGTCTTCATGGTGTTGGGGTATCTTGTGTGAATGCACTTTCCAATGAAATGATTACAACCGTATACAGAGACGGAAACGTTTACCAGCAGGTATATTCCAAAGGAAAAGCACAAACGGGAGTTGAAGAAATAGGGAATAGTGACAAAAGAGGAACTAAGCAGTTCTTCCAGCCTGATGATACCATTTTCACTGAATTAGTATATAACTATGATACGTTAGCAAGCCGTTTACGAGAGCTTTCTTATCTTAATAAAGGTATTACCATTACCCTTACCGATGAAAGAGAGACTCTGGAAGATGGTTCTTTCAAATCAGAAGTCTTTCATTCCGAAGGCGGTTTAAAGGAATTTGTTGCCTACATTGACGGAAGCCGTGAGGCCATTATGGAGAATGTAATCTTCATGGAGGGCGAAAGAGATGATATTCCGGTTGAAGTGGCAATGCGTTACAATACTTCATTTAATGAGAATCTTCACTCTTACGTTAATAATATCAATACCCATGAAGGGGGAACACACCTTGCGGGTTTCAGACGTGCATTAACGAGGACCTTAAAGAAATATGCCGATGATCTGGGGATCCCTCAGAAAGAAAAGGTAGAAATTACGGGAGATGACTTCCGTGAAGGTCTTACAGCCGTGGTTTCCGTAAAAGTAATGGAACCGCAGTTTGAAGGGCAAACTAAAACAAAATTGGGTAATTCCGAAGTTTCCGGAGCAGTTGATAAAATTGTGGGGGAAATGCTTACGAACTTCTTAGAAGAAAATCCTAACGAAGCTAAAATTATCGTTCAGAAGGTTGTTTTAGCAGCAAAAGCAAGACAGGCTGCGAAAAAAGCCCGTGAAATGGTTCAGAGAAAATCTCCGATGGGAGGTTCCGGACTTCCTGGGAAATTGTCCGACTGTTCTTCTAAAAGTCCTGAAGAATCTGAAATATTCCTTGTTGAGGGAGATTCCGCAGGAGGTACTGCAAAACAAGGACGTGACAGACATTTCCAGGCTATCCTTCCATTAAGAGGTAAAATTTTGAACGTTGAAAAGTCTATGCTTCATAAAGTTTATGATAATGAGGAAATTAAAAATATTTACACAGCTCTTGGGGTTTCTGTAGGAACGGAAGAAGACAGCAAGGCGTTGAATATGGCGAAACTGAGATATCATAAGATTGTCATCATGACCGATGCCGATATTGACGGTTCCCACATTTCTACATTGATTCTGACATTCTTCTTCAGATATATGAAAGAATTGATTGAAAATGGTTATATCTATATCGCTCAACCGCCTTTATATTTATTGAAGAAAGGTAACAAAAAAGTGTATGCCTATAATGAAAAAGAGCGTGAGGAATTTACTCTGGATATGTCTCCGGATGGAAAAGGAGTAGAGGTACAACGTTACAAAGGTCTTGGGGAAATGAATCCTGAGCAGCTTTGGGAAACGACCTTAAATCCTGAGCATAGAATATTGAAACAGGTAACTATTGATAATGCTGTAGAAGCAGATAGTGTTTTCTCTATGTTGATGGGAGATGAAGTTCCGCCAAGAAGAGAGTTTATTGAGAAAAATGCAAAATATGCTAAAATTGATGCATAATTTATTTTTCTAAAAAATATAATGAAAAAGGCTCCGTTATGGAGCCTTTTTTTGTCTTCGAAAATTAAATTTTAACATTTATTAAGATTTCATTACTTTTGTTAAATTTTTTAAAACAATGATGAAAATCTTAACAGTTGGTGCCGTTTGTATTGCTTCTCTTTACTACGCCCAAAGCTATCCGGTGTCAGCAATCCCGGAGAATTTAAAGAAGGATGCCAATGCGGTGATCCGAAAAGATTTTACCACGATCCAAATCAACAAGATAGATGAGGTAAAATATCAGATAAATACCGTAACTACGGTTTTAAATAAAGACGGGGATTCCCAGGCTCATGCTTATATTCCATATGACAAAGGAGATCATATTTCTGACGTAAAAGTTACAGTGTATGACGAATCCGGTAAAAAAATAAAGTCTTATTCCAAATCGGATTTCGGAGACTTTGCTAACAATTCCCAGGGAGTCTTTTATTCGGATAGCAGATATTTATCATTGGCTTATACTCCGACCCAATATCCTTATACACTCGAGTTTTCGTACCAGATCACTAATGAAAACACTATTTTCATACCGGATTTTGTACCTTTTTCAGGCACCAATGTAGCATTGGAGGAAAGCCAGTTTAAGATTCTTAATAATTCAGGTATTGAGCTCCGTACAAAAACTTATCCTTCGAAGTACAATTATACTACGGTTGCAGAAAGCAGTAATGGGGCAGAAAAAGTATATTCATATAAAAATGTTCCTGCAATAGAAGATGTTTCTTTACTTCCTTCACCACTTAAGATCTTACCTAAAGTCAGTTTTTCACTGGCAAAATTCAATCTGGAAGGAAAGCAGGGAAGTATTACGAGCTGGAAAGATTTCGGATCCTGGTATTATAATAGCATTTTGCAACCTGTATCTGTTTCCACGCCCTCTATAAAAGCTGATGTTGCAGCACTTAATTTACAAGGGTCCACAGAAGAAAAGGTGAGAAAACTGTATCAGTATATGCAGGGTAAAACCCGATATATATTTGTTGCGCTGGGAATTGGGGGATGGCAGCCTATGATGCCGGATGAAGTACAGAAAAAAGGATATGGCGACTGTAAAGGGTTATCCAATTATATGAAGACCTTACTTGATGAAGCAGGAATTCCATCATACTATTGTACTATCAATTCAGGCTCTTCACCGGTGTCCTTCGATAAAGATTTTCCAAAAATGGGAGGGAACCATGTTATTTTAATGGTACCTACTGAAAAGGGAAACATATGGCTGGAAAATACATCCCAGCAAATTGCTTTTAACCATTTGAGCTACAGTACAACAGACCGAAATGTTCTTTTGGTTAAAAAGGATGGAATTGAAGTGATGGATACGCCTTCATATTCTGCAGAACAAAATAAAGAAAAGCAAATCCTTAAAATTAAGCTTAATGAAGATAATAGTATTGCAGGAAAAGGAGAGTTTGCTTTTACAGGCAGTCAATATGATTATAACTTAAGATTTGCCACATTATCTCCTAAGGAGAAAAATGAATCAGTAAAAAGCCTTTTAAATATTTTACATTTTGAAAATATTGAAATGAAAGATTTTATTAATGACAGGGATAATGCAGTTATAAAATATAATCTTGATTTTAAGGCTAATAACTATTCCAAGAATGCCGGAAGCAGTATGGTATTCCGAGCGGTACCTATCTTTTCTGATAATAATTATAAAGCAGATGATAAAAGGGAATTGCCGTTTGAGATCATGCAGTCTTTTGAAGATGAATATAAGGTTACATTTGAAATTCCTAAAAATTATAAGATCGATGAGGTTCCTGAGGATGTAAAACTTCCGTCTGAGTTTGGAACCTATCAGCTTAACTTTATAAAGAACGGACAAGAGCTTACCGTTACCAGGACTATTCATGTGAATAAAGGAATGTATCCTAAAGAAAAATACAATGATTACATCAAATTCAGAAAGAAAACCATAAACATGGACAATTCTAAAATTCTAATAACTAAAATCTAAGCATGAAAAAAATTATATTCGTCATTTTGAGTTCAATCAGTGTTGTTTGCCTCAAAGCCCAAAAACAGGAATTTCTCAACCCGCCTAAATTTAATGATACCGATTTATCAAAGCAAAAATCATTGCTGGAAGAAAATGCTCCAGCGGAAATTTTGTATAAATCAGTGTCTTTTAATATAGATTCCAATAATGGTACTTTGGAGAAAAGGGCCTTTTACAGGGTGAAGATTTATGATAAAGAAAAAGCCGAAGACTGGCTTAATCTTGAAGTGCCCCTTTATCAGGATGGCAGCAGCCAGGAAAGCTTATCTAAAATGAAAGCTTATACCTATAATCTTGAAAACGGAAATGTGGTCACGACTAAAGTAGATAAAAGTTCAAAGTACAAGAGTAAAGAAAATAAGTATATATCGGTTACCAAATTTGCTTTTCCTAATGTAAAAAACGGTTCTGTTATTGAATACCAGTATGAGATCACGTCTCCGTTCCTGTATTCCATTCCGGAAATATTAATAGAATCTGATACGCCATCATTATATACTGAATATATTCTGGATACTCCTTCCAATATTGCATATAATATCAATTATACAGGATCACTAAGTCCGAAATACAAGCAGGTTGAGGAAAAGATTCTGTATGGCTCCAATTACAGAACGTATCGTTTCGGGTATGAAAACCTGAAAGGTTTTAAAACGGAGAAATTCATAAAAAATGATAGAAATTACAGAACGAAGATCAGTGCGGAATTGCATTCCACCAATTTTAAAGAACTGAAGTTGTATTCATCATCCTGGGAGAAGATCAAAGAAAGGTTATATGAGAATGAAGATTTTGGGGGAGAACTGAAAAGAACAAAATTGGCGAAAGAAAATATGCCTTCAGGAATTTCGGGGCTTACAGATATGGACAAGGCGGATGCTATTTTTAAATATGTCCAAAAGGCCTTTACCTGGAATAAATATTCGGGAGTAAGGACAGAAGATGGAATAAAAAAACTTCTCGAAACAAAAACCGGAAACGCTGCGGAGATCAATCTTTTTTTAATCATGATGCTTAGAGAAGCAGGATTAAAGGCAGATCCGTTATTGATCTCTACTGTTAGTAACGGAATGATCAATATTGCATCTCCGAATGTCTCGAATTTAAACTTTGTCCTGGCAGCCGTTAAAATTAAAGACCAATATCATTTATATGATGCTACATCCAAGCAATCTTCAAGGGATATGCTGCCTCCAAGAGATTGGAATCAATTTGGGATCCTGGCTCCAAAGGAAAAAGTACAGGAATTATCTATGACCAATGCACAACCAAGTTTTACTTACCTTACGGCTGAGGCTAAGATCAATGAAGATGGAAGCATTTCCGGAACTTATTCCGACAAAGATACAGGTAGCTATGCGATGTTTGCCAAAGAAAGCTATGACGAGAATATGGATAAATACAAAAAGCAGTACAAGGAAAACTTTGCTATTGATTTTACGGATATTAACTCAAAAGTTCTAGAAAATGGTGATTTTGAAAGTACAATGAAATTTACATCAGAAAACCTGATCGATAGAATAGGGAAAAAAATGATCATTAATCCTATGCTGTTTCTTAATAAAAACTCCAATGAATTTGATCAGACCGATGAAAGAAAATACCCCATAGATTTTATATCAGCCTACACAAGAACGAAAAAAATCATTTTCGAAATTCCCGAAGGTTATGTTATTGAAGAAATGCCAAAAAATAAAAAGATAATAACGGATGATAAGGAGATTGAATACAGCTATGTTGCAGAGCAAAAAGGAAATAAACTGGAGGTCACCTCAAAGACCAAAGTAAGCAGTCCGGATTATCCTAAAGATTATTATCCCGCATTTAAGCAGATTTGGGGAGTAGCTTCAAAAAGTGAAAATCAGGTGATAAGTTTAATTAAAAAATAAATTAAAAGCTTCTATTTATAGAAGCTTTTTCGTTATATTTGAGCAAACCAATAAAAATTAATAATATGTTAACTCTTTTACAAACAGATCCTTACGATGGGATGGATTCTGCGGCAGCGGCCGGAATTGGAATCGGAATGTTATTCTTTTATCTGATTATATATCTGTTCTATGGATATTGTATGTATAAAATATTTCAGAAAGCTGGGCGCCAAGATGCATGGGCGGCTTTCATTCCTATTTATAACATCATCGTTTTGCTTGATATTGTAAAGAAACCGGCTTGGTGGATTATTTTATTTTTTATTCCGTTTGTTAACCTGTTTGCATCATGGATGGTTAATGATGGTCTTGCCAAAGGATTTAGCAAAGAAACGCCTTTATACACGATTCTTTTATTCTTCTTAGGATTTATATTCATTCCTGTTTTAGCTTTTGGGAATGATCAATTTGAAAGCCAGAAAATACCGGCGAACTAAAAAAATTCATTATAATTTACAAAACCATTCATTTTGTGAATGGTTTTTGTATTGACATCACAAATATAGAATATGAAAAATACAATTGCAGCTATTTTGCTTTCCTCGTTCTTTGCTCTGGCAGCGTGTAAAAAGAATGAAAAAAAGGATTCATCGACAGAAAAAACAGAAGTGAATCAGTCCGAAAAATTTGTAGTCGATTCAGTAAAAGTTAGCGACTCTACGAAGGTCAATGATTCTTTAACTGTAAAATATACTTCGAAACTTTTAGTATTTCCTTCTTTGAAAGACCAAAAGCTCCTGGACAGCATCTATTTTATCAATAAAGGGGCAACAGATTTTTCTAAAAACGGGATTCAGTCCTACCTGGAAAGAGAAAAGGCAGAATATTTCAATTCTATCAAGAAGGAGGCGAAGGATCTTGGAGTATCATTTCCTCAGGAATGGTATACCAGTAACTATATGAATCTGAAATCCACAACCAATGATTATATGCACATTGAATATGTTTACAGTGCGTATGAAGGGGGAGCCCACGATAATTACGGGTTTTCCGAGCGGGTGTTTGACCTGAAAAACAATAAGAAAGTACAGTTGGCGGATATTACCACCATGCCTAAAAAACAAATTGAGGGAATTCTGATGAAGAATATCAATAAGATGAATAGTGGAACGACCGATGAGAAAGGAGAGGTGAAAAATTCTGATATGCTCCTGGTAGAAGTAATTCCTGCAAGTAGCAATTTCTACTTTGATGATAAGAACCTGTATTTCCATTATAGTCCATACGAAATTGCAGCTTTCGCAGCTGGAGACATCACAATCCCCGTATCATGGGAGGATCTTAAAGGGACGCTTAAGCCCGAGTTTAAAGAAAGAATGAAAATTAAATAAGAATAATGCTTCCAAATCAGGAAGCATTTTTTATTTTTGCTGTAATGGAAAAAGTAGCTTTTATCATCAACCCGTTTTCTGCCAAAAGGAATTATCAGCCATTTCTCAATGAGTTGAAAAAAAAGGTGGAAAATCCCCTTTACTATATTTCAGAATCCATTCAGGGAACAGATGATTTTATTGAAGAGCACTTCAATGAAATAGAAATTTTTGTTGCAATAGGAGGGGATGGCACTATTTCTACAGTAGCAAGGAAGTTGATTAATACACCTAAAATTTTAGCTATTTTTCCGGCAGGTTCAGGAAACGGATTCTCGAACGAAACCCAATTCAGCAAAAATCTAGATGAACTACTGGATAAGCTAAAGGCGAAAAAATCCAGAAAAATTGACACTTTTACCGTAAATGAAAGACTTTCCATCAATGTTTCAGGAACAGGATTTGATGGCAAGGTGGTAAAAGAATTTGAAAAGACGGACAGGGGTTTCAAAAATTACATCAAGGTTTCCCTTAAAACCTTTTTTAATTATAAACCCATTAAGGTTAAATTTGTTGATGAAGCTTACCAGCAATATAACGGCAGATATCTGATGCTGAATATTGCTAATACCCGTCAGTTTGGAAATAATGCATATATTGCTCCGCACGCGAGTAAAAGTGACGGATTGGTCGATATGGTTTTGGTTAAGAAGTTTCCATTAACCTATTCTGCATTATTTGCATACAGGATGTTTACCAAAAAACTGAAAGATGATGATTATGTGACCTATCTTCCGGTTTCAGAAATCGAGTTCAGTGTCAATACCAAAAACTGGCACCTGGATGGTGAATTTAATAAAATAAAATCCCCGATCCATATTAAGGTGCTTCCTGCCAGTCTGACGATTCTAATTTAAGCCTCTAACTTCTTTTCTACTTCTTGTGGATGGTTCAGGGAGTAATGGAGCTGTTCTTTATCCAGTTGTTTTTCCCAATTTGCAACCACTACAGTGGCTACGGAATTTCCTATAACGTTGGTCAATGCCCGGCACTCGCTCATGAATTTATCGATTCCCAGGATCAGTGTCATTCCTGCAATCGGAATCTCCGGAACTACAGCCAATGTAGCTGCTAAAGTTACAAATCCGGCTCCTGTTACGCCCGCTGCACCTTTAGAACTTAGCATAGCGACAAGGAGTAGCATTAATTGTTTTTCCAGTGGCAGATGAATATTCAGGGCTTGTGCTATGAACAATGAAGCCAGTGTCATGTAAATATTAGTGCCATCGAGGTTGAAAGAATAGCCGGTGGGAACCACCAATCCTACGATAGCTTTGGAGCATCCTGCTTTTTCAAGCTTTTCCATAATTCCCGGTAATGCGGATTCTGAAGAGCTGGTTCCCAGAACTAAAAGAAGCTCCTCTTTAAGATAAAACATCAGCTTAAAAATGCTGAAACCATTATACCAGGCAACAGCACCCAGTATCAAAACAACAAATAGTAATGAGGTGATATAAAATGTCCCTACCAGGAACAGAAGATTGAGAACTGAATGAAGACCATATTTTCCGATGGTAAAAGCCATTGCCCCGAAAGCTCCGATGGGAGCAAGTTTCATAAGCATATGCACGATTTTAAAAACAGGTGTTGAAAGATCCTGCAGAAAGTTGGTTATCCTTTGGCTTTTTTCTTTTGTCAATACAAGTGCAACTCCCATTAAAATAGCGACCAATAAGACCTGAAGAATATTTTCACCGACCAGGGGACTGAAAAGGGTTTCGGGAATAATATTCATCATAAAGCCCGTAAGTGTGGATTCGTGGGCTTTTTGCTGATACTGGGAAATATCTCCAGAAAGCGAGGCCGGATCAATATTCAAGCCTGTGCCGGGTTGAAGGATGTTACCGACGATTAATCCGATGATTAAAGCTAATGTTGAAAAAGTAAAAAAATAGATCATTGCCTTTACTGCAATTCTCCCTACCTTTTTTAGGTCGGTCATATGGGCAATTCCTAATGTAAGCGTAATAAAAATTACCGGAGCAATAATCATTTTTACAAGTTTGATAAAGCCATCGCCTAAAGGCTTCATTTTCTCTCCCAGTTCGGGATAGAACCTTCCCAGAAGTATACCTGCAATGATGGCGATGATTACCTGAAAATAGAGCTGCTGATAGATTTTTTTTGCTTTCAATGGGGTGTTTTTTAATTTAAAGGACGAAAAGTAAGAAAAAATATCAGGAATCATGATAGATGTCATGAAAAAATGATCTTTTCCTTGTTTCGTCCTTTAAATATTTAGTTGAAAATTACAAATAGGTAAACAGAAGTTATTCTGTTGCGACAGAGTCGTCACCACGTCCGTCCGCTACTGCATGTATGTTTCCATTCTCATCAATAACGATCATTTCTGTTTTTCCGATCTGTTTTACTTTTTCGATAACATAATTTTTAGCCTTTAATTCAGAAATTGTTGATTCCGGAAAATTGTTTTCCACAGATACGGTTTCTGGAAGCCATTGGTGATGGAATTTAGGTGCGTTTACGGAAATATTGGCGTTCAATTTAAAATCAACAACATCTACGATGGATTGATATACTGATGTCGGAATTGTTGTTCCGCCGGGTGTTCCAACTACCATAAAAGGTCTTCCGTTTTTTAAGAGTATGGTAGGAGTCATGGATGAGAGCATCCTCTTATTCGGTTGAATAGAATTGGCTTCCCCGCCTACAGCCCCAAACATATTCGGAACTCCCGGTTTGATAGAAAAGTCATCCATTTCATTATTTAAAAAGAATCCTGCTCCGGACACAACCACTTTACTTCCGTAATACCCGTTAAGGGTAGTGGTTACAGATGCAGCATTTCCATCCTTATCAATTACTGAAATGTGGGTCGTTTGTGTTGATTCTTTAGGTTGCTTTATGATCTTTCCAACCTCAGAGCTAGGCGTGGCCTTAGAAAAACTAAAGCTTTTCCATCTCTTTTTCAAATAATCATCAGAGATAAGATAAGAGGTCTTATCTCCTATAAAATCCGGATCCCCCATATATTCTGCACGGTCAGCATAGGCTCTTCTTTCGGCTTCTACCATAATCTGTACGGCAGGAGTAGAATTCAGCTGATATTTTTCTAAATTTTCAAAACTTGCCATTCTCAGCATCTGGGCTAAAAGAACTCCACCACTAGACGGTAAGGGCATGGAAACAACATTATTCCCTTTGTAATCAAATTCAAGAGCTTTTCTCTGGGCAACCTTATAGTTTTTTAAATCTTCAGAAGTGATAATTCCGTTTCCTCTTTTCATTTCAGAAACAATAAGGGCTGCGGTTTTACCTTCATAAAATCCTTTTGCTCCTTCTTTCTGTATAAGTTTTAAAGTTTCAGCTAATTCTTTCTGAACCAAAATATCACCCGCTTTCCACGGGGTGTCTTTTACAAAAGGAATTGGTGATTGATTGTGTTTTTGGAAATTTACCTTGTGGGTGTTAAGCATATCAGCTTCTTTTTCTGTAATAGCAAACCCTTTCTCAGCGAGATCTATGGCTGGCTGAATGATTTTTTCCATGGGAAGGTTGCAATATTTTAGGGTAGCAAAAAAGCCTGCAATACTACCAGGGATTCCTACAGCTAATCTGCCGTTCTGCGAAAGGTCTGTACTGGCTTTTCCTGTTTTGTCGACGTACATATCTCTCGATGCATTCCTTGGGGCTGTTTCTCTATAATCGATCGTAAATTTTTCACCATTATTTTTTACACCCACTAAAAATCCGCCACCGCCTATATTTCCTGCCTGAGGATAAACCACAGCTAATGCATATTGAGTGGCTATAACAGCATCATAAGCATTTCCTCCTTGCTTCATGATTTTTGCTCCTGCTTCACTTGCTAGCGGATGGGCAGAAACAACAACTCCTTTGTTTTTTACCTTAACTTCTTTTACGATATTAAAATCTGTATACTGACTCCAGTACAGGTTTGTGCTTAAAAACACGGCGGCGAATAATAGGTTCTTCATACCATTTTGCTTTTTATTGATAGCAAAATTATATATTTTTAAATGAAAAATTTCTTTTTCAGGTCTATATGTATAATTGATCAGCTGAAGGATTAATTGCGTATTATGTTATTTTTATTAAAACGACAGATGATGTTTATTTTGTATAATTTTTACTCGTTTTAAATAATTATAATTTAATAAAATTGGTTTTTGTTTGCGTTTAAATTGTTTTTAAAAGATAATTCATTACTTTTGGAAAAAAAACAACCGTATGATTAAAAATTACCAGAAGGCAGCTTCTCTTGCTGCATTATTTTTTGTTTCCGTTTATGCCCATGCGCAAACCGATTCTACAAAAACAAAGAATATAGAAGAAATCAAAATTACCTTAGGGTCCAGAAACAAAGCAAGAGTAGCAACGGATACGCCTGTACCTGTGGATGTTATCAATATCAGTTCACAGTCTGTTATCACTCCGCAGATGGATCTCAACCAGATTCTGAATTATGCAGCTCCTTCGTTTACCTCAAATTCAACCACAGTTGCAGACGGTACGGATCATATTGATCCGGCTCAGTTGAGAGGGTTGGGTCCCGACCAGGTATTGGTTTTGCTTAATGGTAAAAGAAGACATACCTCTTCGCTGGTTAATGTAAATGGTTCTCCCGGAAGAGGTTCTGTGGGAACCGATCTGAATGCATTGCCTGCATTTGCTATAGAACGTCTGGAAGTCTTGAGAGATGGAGCTTCTGCACAATATGGTTCCGATGCTATTGCGGGGGTGATTAATGTTATCATGAAGAAGAATACCAATGCATTTACTTCGGCAATTACAGCAGGGGGATTTAATTCCAAAGGATCCAATGACCACAGCGGAGGCTGGGATGGAGGTAAATATCAATTAGACCTTAATTATGGTACAGCTATAGGAAAGAATGGATTCATCAATTTTACGGCAAGTTTAATGAAGCGGGAAGAGACACGAAGAGCCAATGCTGCTACCGGGCAGATTTTTAATGCCTATAATGCTATCGAACAAAGGGCGCTGGAGAACGGTGTCAATATTTCCTCCCTTTTCGGAAATATCGGGAACACTCCCAATTCCCAACAGATTATTGATTATATTCATCAATATGCTCAAAATGTAAATTATTTTAGTCCCGCTTTTCAAACTGAGATTCAGAATGCCAATAGTATTTCTCAGCTTCAAACACTTTTAAAAACTGATGTTTCAGAAAATGAAATGGCATACAGAGGGCTTGCGAGAAACGATTTTAATATGAGAGTAGGACAGTCCAGGTTGACATCGGGGCAGTTTTTCATGAATTCTGAATTTGATCTTGCTTCTTCCGTAAAAGGATATGCTTTTGGGGGGATTTCCTATAGAAGTGGCAATGCGGGAGGTTTTTTCCGCAGGCCTTATGAGAGTAGGGCTTCTACTTCTATTTATCCCAATGGTTTCCTGCCTGAAATCGCTTCTGATGTTATAGATCTTTCCCTGGCAACAGGTTTTAAAGGTAAAATAGGGAATATTAATTATGATATAAGCAACACATACGGTCGGAATACTTTCGATTATACCATTAAAAATACGGCGAATGCTTCTATGCTTTATCCGAGTAAAACAGAATTTAAAGCTGGAGGACTCAATTTTTCACAGAATACCGTTAATGCGGATTTTGACACAAAAGTTGACTGGCTTCAGGGGTTTAATATTGCATTTGGGGGAGAGGCCAGATTTGAGAGGTATAAAATTCAAAGTGGAGAACAGGATTCCTGGGCACTCTACGATATTAATGGTAATATTCAGGATGTTTCAACACCTGCTAATCTTAAACCGACTGATTTTTTTGGTGCGGTGAGACCAGGTGGAGCTCAGGTATTTCCGGGATTCAGACCAGCGAATAGTCTAAATAAAGGAAGGAGCTCTGTAGCCGGATATATAGACACTGAACTTGATGTTACGGATAAATGGCTGATAAGCGGTGCCGTGAGATATGAGAATTATTCTGACTTTGGATCCACATTTAATTATAAAATTGCTACAAGATATAAGCTTACAGATCAGATTAACGTCAGGGCAGCACATTCTACTGGATTTCGTGCACCTTCTTTGCAGCAGATTTATTATAACGCAACATCTACACAATTTGTGGGTGGTATAGCGTATGAAGTTGGTACATTCTCTAATGATTCTGAAATAGCAAAAAATTTAGGAATTCCACAATTGAAACAGGAGGAATCTGTAAGCTATTCCGCCGGCTTTACTGCTAAAATACCTAATGCGAACCTTACATTTACGGTGGATGGATATTATATTAAAATTAAAAACAGAGTTGTTTTAACGGACCAGTTTTTGAGGCCAAGCGGGACGTATCCAGGCGGAAGTCCTTTGTTTAACCTTCAAAGGGAGTTTGATAAGGCTAATGCCAATGCGGCAACTTTTTTCGCCAATGCTATTGATACTCAGACAAAAGGATTGGAGGGTGTTATTTCCCACCGTGCTAAATTCTCATCAAACATTTCATTAAATTCCGATCTGGCTGTCACTATTTCCAAAACAAATAGGGTAGGGAATATCCACGGCTCTGATGTTTTAATTAATGCAGGGCAGATCAATCGTTATTATTCCGAGACCAGTCGCATTTATGTAGAAGAAGCCGTTCCGAGGTTTAAAGCATCTCTTAATAACGGCCTGGAGATTGGTAGATTTAATGTTTTACTAAGAAATGTATATTTTGGAAAGGTGACCGATCCTAATACAATGGATGTTAATGGAGATGGTAAAATTGGCTATGAAATAATCAATGGCAGTGTTGTTGAAAATGAACATCCGGTTTGGGGTGCTAAGGTAATAACCGATCTTTCCGTTGGTTTTAAATTCAATAAGAGCTTTATCCTGACGATTGGTGCCAATAACCTGTTCGATATCTATCCGGATAAAAATTATGGGCCAACGCCGGTGCAGAGGCCATCTGTGGATACTGCAGGAAATATTGTTTATACACCCGCTACAATTGATCTCTCTAATCAAAATCAGTTTGTATATTCCAGAAATGTCTCGCAGTTTGGGATGAATGGAAGATTTCTTTTTACAAGGCTGAATTTTAGTTTTTAGAGAACTTCTGACAATGTTCTGAAGGTGTGTTTTTACGCACCTTTTTTTATTATGATAAGCATGATTTTTTTACTTTTGTAAAATTCAAAACCTAAAAGAAATAAAAATGGAATCCTATACGGAAAAAATACTGATTACCGGTGCTTTAGGGCAAATCGGAACTGAACTTACCAACAGACTTGTTGAGATCCACGGAGCGGAAAATGTTGTAGCCTCAGGCCTCGACAGATGGCAGAAGGGAATTACATCAGCCGGCTATTATGAGAGAATGGATGTTACCAACACCCAGCTTGTGAGACAAATCATTAAAGATTATGATATCACGACTGTCTATCACTTAGCTTCTTTATTGTCCGGAACCTCAGAAAAGCAGCCTATTTTTGCATGGAAGCTAAACCTGGAGCCTCTCCTTCATTTTTGTGAAATGGCAAGAGAAGGATTGCTTAAAAAGATCTTTTGGCCAAGTTCAATTGCAGTATTCGGAAAAGGAATTCCAAAAGAAAATGTTGAGCAGGATGTAGTCCTGAATCCTACTACCGTTTATGGTATTTCTAAAATGGCAGGTGAAAAATGGTGTGAGTATTACTTTGACAAACACGGAGTGGATGTAAGAAGTATCCGTTATCCGGGGTTAATTTCATGGAAGACTCCGGCAGGGGGAGGAACTACGGATTATGCGGTAGAGATTTTTTACGAAGCGATAGAGGAGGGGAAGTACACGAGTTTTATTTCTGAAAATACAGGGATGCCTATGTTGTATATGGATGATGCTATCAATGCGACATTGAAATTAATGGAGGCTCCAAAAGAAAGTTTAACGGTTCGTTCTTCTTATAATTTAGGTGGAATGTCATTTACTCCAAAAGAATTGGCAGAAGAAATCAAGAAAGAAATTCCGGATTTTGAGATCGATTATAAACCTGATTTCAGACAAGAAATTGCAGATTCATGGCCAGCTTCAATTGATGATTCAATCGCCAAAAAAGATTGGGGACTGACGTATGATTTTGGAATTTCTGAAATGACAAAAGACATGATCAAGAATCTTAAAGTAAAATTAGGTAAAAATTAGTTACTTAAAGTATAGCTTTAATTAAAAATGTTTTTAACGTCTCATTTTTAATGTATTATAAAATTTATATAAAATTAAGTTTAAATGGTATTATTAACTTTTAACATCCTTGATATTGAAGCAAAGACTAAAACTAATGCTCAGATTACAGGCGATGACCGGTTAAAAATAACAGTTGATAATACAAAAGCTATTCTCAGAATTTTGGATATTCACGATACGAAAGCCACATTTTTTATTGAGGTCTCCATCGTTGAAAAACTTCATCATCTTATAAAAGCAATTTCAACCCGTGGGCATGAAATTGCTTTTTATAATAAAAATTCTTCCCTTCAGGAAATCGAAGCAGTTAAGAAAAATATAGAAGAATGTTTTGGAAAACAGATACGGGGAATTCGCCAGAAAGACGTAAAACTTCCGCAGGAGAATTTGAAATTACTTGAGTTTAATTATGTTTCCAATATCGATAATGCCAATATTCTTTTTCCGTTCAAAAGGCTGAAAAGAGATACTGAGATTACAGAAGAAGATGGGTTAAGTATTATTCCGGAAAGTATTTCGCCGTACAGTCAATTACCCTATAATGATTTTGTATTTCAGATATTGCCCATGAAATATTACCAGAATATGGTTTTTGAAACATTAAAGAATGATGAATTTGTTTTGATCTATCTTAACTCCTGGCAGTTTACGGATTTTAAGACATATCCCTTTGATATTCCCTTTTACAGAAGCTTTTCATCAGGAAAAAAAATGGAGGACAAATTAAATGCCCTCCTTACCTGGATCAACGAGAAAGAAATGGCTACTTCCCGCATGAAAGATTATATTTTTTAATAAGAAAGTTTACAGTAACGGACGAATTGAAAATGTCTTAAGTAGTTTATTGAAATGATACCTAAGATCTAATTTGTCTTCTAACTTCTAACTTCTAGCTCAACTCAAAAAGTGTGATTTCAGGTAAAACTCCAACCCTCCCTGGATATCCAAGCACTCCAAACCCTCTGTTTACATACAGGAATTTACCTTCGCTCTCATAGATATCCGCCCATTTTGGATAACGGTATTGTACCGGTGACCATTTGATGTTTTTAAGATCAAGACCGAACTGCATTCCGTGGGTATGGCCTGATAACGTCAACTGGACATTTCCGGGGTGTTGTTTTACAATGGAATCAAAGTGAGTAGGGTCGTGGCTCATTAATATTTTTGCGGCTGATTCCGGTACTCCTGCAATCGCCCTATCAAGATCTCCGAATTGAGGGAACGGTTTAAGCCCCCAGTTTTCTACACCCAGAATATAAAGCTTTTCACCATCTTTTTCGATGATTCTGTGTTCATTTCTCAGCATGTCAAATCCGGCCTGTTTTTCATAGTCAATAAGCGTTTCCAGGTTCTTTTTCTTGGCATCCAGAGAAGTCCAGGTAACATAATCACCGTAATCATGGTTTCCCAGTACTGCAAATTTGCCATCCTTGGCTGTTATTTTTGAAAATAAGGGTATAAATGGTTTGAACTCTTCAGAAACATTATTGACCATGTCTCCAGTAAATAAGACCAGATCAGGTTTTTGCTCATTAATCAGCTCAATGGCGTGCTCTAATTTACTTGGATCGGCGAAACTTCCGCTGTGGACATCGGAGATCTGTATGACCTTATAACCTTTGAAGTTTTTAGGAAGATTAGCAATTTTTACTTTAACCTTTCTCACTTTATGCCTGTACTTACCAAATGTAATTCCATCAATAAAAAGTGCCGAAAGTACACCTCCCAGACCGAGTCCCATTAAGCTTAAAAACTTTCTTCTTTCCGGGAAAAAGTTTTCCGCAGGGTTCCGGAATCCAAGGATATAGGTACCGGTCCTGAAAATATCATCGATCAATAAAAACAGAACAATGAAAATTTTGGGAAGGATGAAAATGAGAAATAGGGACATCATCCATTGAATTCTTACAGAACTCCGGTCTGCTTTCTGAAAATGGGCAAGCTCATAGGCGAAAAGCCCGTAAATGGCTAATGATAATACACAGTAACCGATTTTCACCCAGGAATTATCCGTCAATGTCCTTATCGCCTGATAAATGTATATTTCCAAAAACAGAAATATGGCGGCAATAATTAAAAAATTTTTTTGCATAATCAGATTAAAAAAGCACAAAAGAAAATTTCCCTTTGTGCTTTTAATATTTTTAAATTATTTATTCTTAAGGAAATTTATAAACGATAGCATTGATGTTCATTCCGGCACCTACCGAAGTCATAACAACGTTACCTTTTTCTTTAAACGAATGACCAGCCATTTTTCCTTTAATTATTAAATCATACATGGTAGGAATGGTTGCTACAGACGAATTTCCAAACTCCTGAATGGTCATCGGAGAGATAGTATGATCATAATCTTTTACATCATAAAGCTTGTGAAGTCTTTCGATCATAGCATAATCCATTTTTGCATTAGCCTGGTGGATTAATATTTTGTCGATATCCTCAATAGAAAGCCCAGCGTCATCAATAGTTTCTTTGATGGCTGTCGGAACATTTTTTAATGCGTACTCATAGATCTTTCTGCCTTGCATTCTTACAAATAAACGGGTTTGATCAGAGTCTTTATTGATCGAAGGTCCGTTGGCAAGGTAGTTCAATTCAATTCCATTATCGCAAATTGTATTGTGTGCAATAATTCCTACATTTTCCTCATCTGTAGCTCTTACTACTACAGCTCCGGCTCCGTCTGCAAAAATCATTCTGTTTCGGTCGTGTGGATCTGTAACACGGCTTAAAGTTTCCGCACCGATTACTAAAATAGTTTTTGCTGCTTTGGCTTTGATCAGATTATCTGCTAAGATCATTGCTTCCACCCATCCAGGACATCCGAAAAGCATGTCATAGGTTACACATTTTCTGTTCGTAATACCCAGTTTATTCTTTACTCTGGCAGCCATTGTAGGCATGAAATCAGCGTATCCGTTTACAGTAACTTCTCCAAAATTACTGGCGTAAATAATATAATCCAGTTCTTCACCGTCAATTTTAGCATCTGCAATGGCTAGCTTTGCAGCTTCGTAACCTATTTGTGAGTTTGAAAGATCTTCGTCAATGAATCTTCTGTTTTCTATTTCTGTAATTTCTACAAACTTGGCAATCGTTTCTTCAGTAGGCTTGTCAATCTTTACCCCGTCTTCTGTATAGAATTCTGAACCTAGAAAAAAGTCTCTCCCGATAATCCTTTTAGGAAGGTAAGATCCAGAACCAATAATGATCGTATTCGGCATTCGTTTAAATGATTTTTTAAAAACGCAAAGTTAATAATTAATCTTAATAAGAAAGAATTAAAAATATTATTAAATTTGCAAAAATTGTACTTTACAGTCTATGAAAAATAATCCATCCTTAAAAGGCTTACTTATTGCTGTTGTGGCGTTTATCATTGCCTTTGGGATTTATTTCCTTTTTTTAGCTAAGAAAAATTATTACTTAGTAGACAACCCCACTCCCAATACCTATTACTATAGAATTAATAACGGTTCTGAAGGAATTATTTCAGCAGGACAGTCGGTGAAGGTTGATTTGAATAAAGGAAAAAATTCTATTAAAGTTTTCGATCAGAATAAAAAAATACTTTACGATTCTGCCTTTGAAGTAAATAAAATTCGCGGGTTATTGAACATCGCTCACCAGGATTATTATATTAACCGCCAATATTATGGATACAATCTTAAAAAAGATTCATTACTTTTGGAGCTTAATAAAACCGTAATAGACGGAAAAGAATATCTGGGCGGGGCAAAGCATTTCAATAAACTGTTTACTGATGATTTTTATTATAATGTAGATGAGGATTATGATAAGATCATTAAAAATATTGACAAAGTAGAATCCCGTTCAAAGATTTTCAGAAAGCAAGATTACCTTAATTACTATAAAGAATATTACAAGTTTTGACAAAAGATATCAACCAAGTAACTCCCTACAATTCTGATGCTACAAAAAAAAGCCAGGTAGAGGATATGTTCGACAATATTGCACCCAAGTATGATCTTTTAAACCGTGTTTTATCAATGAAGATTGATATCATATGGAGAAATAAATTGGTCAAATGGATGAAAAATGACAACCCTCAGGAAGTGCTGGATGTGGCTACAGGAACGGGGGATCTGGCCATTACAATTGAAAAAGGAACCAATGCAAAAGTAGTTGGTTTGGATTTATCGCAACAAATGTTAAATGTTGGCGTTATTAAAATAAAAAAACTTAAATTAGACGGCAAAATTTCCATGCAGAAGGGGGATGCAGAAAATTTACCCTTCGAGGACAATAGATTCGACTCTGTTTCCGTTGCATTTGGAGTGAGGAATTTTGAAAACCTTACAAAAGGTTTAGCAGAGTTAAGAAGAGTAGTAAAAGATAACAAAAGTGTTTTTATACTTGAGTTTTCAAAGGTTGAGGGGTTCTTGGGGCCATTTTATATGTTTTATTTTAAAAATATATTACCTGCCATAGGGAAATTGGTTTCTAAAGATAATAGGGCATACACATACCTTCCGGATTCTGTAAATGCTTTTCCTTACGGGGAGAAGATGAGACAAATTCTTTTAGATACAGGATTTAAGAAAGTAGAATATAAAAAACTAAGTTTAGGTATAGCCACAATTTATAAAGCAACAAAGTAACCTATGAATAAATTTTTATTAAAAGCACTGGTGTTAGCCTCAGTAAATATTGCAATCTTTGCGGATGCGCAATTTAGAACCCGAAACAGAATGGATAAGTTGGAGGAATTTGATCAACAAGTCTTCAGTTGGGGTTTTTATCTGAATGGCAATATACTGGACTACCGTATCGTATTAAACCCAAGATATGGTATGAATGGGAATCAAAATCTTGTTACATCTAAGAGCAGTACAAGCTTCGGAGCCGGATTAATCGGTAAATGGAGATTGAATGACTATTTAGATTTAAGAGCAGAACCAGGCTTGCAATTTGCTCAAAGGGAACTTACTTTCAACACGCAGTCTAATGACCAGTATGCAGCTGGTACTTTAACAAACGCTCCTTTTACTCCATTTCCTTTAACGGAAAAAGATAAAGTAAGACAGGTAAAATCAACATTGGTGGATATTCCGGTCATGCTTGAGCTTCACGGACAGAGATGGTACAATTCCAGACCCTATGTCGCTGCAGGGGTAAATTATATCGTGAATCTTCAATCCAACTCTACTTCCACTGATGATAACCTTCAGCAGGTTTTCAGATCCACTACACATAACTTTGCGTGGTCTGCGGAGATGGGAATCCAGTTTTACTTTAATAAGTTTAAACTGACTCCGGCCATCAGAGGTACGTTCATTATGAACAACGAAGTTGTTGCGGATAACGCAAACACTCCTCCTTACTGGGCAGCTGCAATGTCTACTTTACAGACAAGAGCCATCATGTTTGTATTGAAATTTGAATAAGAAAAGACTTAAAATATAAAAAGGAGATGCGAAAGCATCTCCTTTTTTGTTCATCATATCAAAATATAGAGACTTTTATTTTTGTTAATGTCAATATTTTTATATTTTTGCTAACAGTTAGAATATATAAAACCTGGAATGCTTCAAGATTTAGAGAATAATTTTTCAGAGCTGGAAAAAAAGATTTTGAATTTACATAAAAACTATCAGAATCTTACTGAGAAATTTACGGAATTGAATACAGAGCATGAAGAATTGAAGAAGAAATATGATGAGGAAAGAAAAAAAAGTCAGGTATTAGCAGAAGAACAAAAAAAGATAAAACTTTATTCAGCAATATCAGGAAATCCCGAACATAATAGATTAATGAAAAACCATATCAATCGATTAGTAAAGGAAATTGATTTCTGTATTGCTCAGCTTCAAAACAGTGGATTATAATGGAGGTAAGGAGAATAACCATCAACATTGCAGGAAGAGTGTATCCGCTGAACGTACCGGCCGCAGAGGAAGAGACTTTGCGTAAAGTAGGGAAGCAGATTGAAAGTATGATTAAAGATTTTGAACAAAACTTCGATGTAAGAGATAAACAGGATGCTTTGGCCATGTGTGCCCTTAAATTAGGAACCAATGCTGAAGTAGTATCACTTAACTACGAAAAAAACATAAATTCAACCAACGAAAGATTAGTAAAGATTAATCAGACGTTGAATGAAATTGGGAAATAGATTTTTTTTCCTGAAACAACTGCCTACAATAGTTCTAACACATTAAAGGTAAACTCAACGCTAAACAATTACCGAACAAATGTCCATCGAATGGCGTGCCGGTTCTCCGGATTACAGACAGTGGAAATCAGTTCAAATCGTGTTGATTAGGAGTTTACTCTATATCACTGGATTATTGTAGGCTTTTTTTATTTAAATGATTAAAGACAATTAAAACTCAATATATATGACAACAGCCATTATAGTCGGCGTTATTTGCTTGGTAGTTGGTGCGGTTATAGGGATTCTTTTCTCTAAGAGCTCACTCAATGCCAAGGCAAAATTTATTATAGATGATGCAAAGAAAAATGCTGAAAACCTTATAGAAAAAGCTAACGTACAAGCCGAATCCATAAAAAAAGAAAAGAACCTTCAAGCTAAAGAGAAATTCCTTGAATTAAAATCTCAGCACGATGCCGATATCCAGGCCCGTGAAAAGAAAATACAGGAGATTGAGAAAAGAACAAAAGATAAGGAACATAAGCTGAATGATGAGCTTAGTAAGACCGGAAAGCTTGAAAAGGATCTGGATAAGCAGATTGCAGATTATGCAAAGAAGAACGAAATTTTAGAAAGAAAACAACAGGAATTGGATTCTGTGACTTCTAAAAAAGTTGAAATTCTTGAAAAGATATCTAACTATACGGCAGAAGAAGCAAAAGCTGAATTGGTAGAATCCATGAAAGCAGAAGCTAAAACCAGAGCTCAGGCGCATGTTCAGAGCATCATGGAAGAAGCCCAGCTTAATGCCAAGAGTGAAGCCAGAAAAATCGTAATTCAAACGATTCAAAGAATCGGGACAGAGCAGGCTATCGAAAACTCAGTATCGGTTTTCAATATCGAATCTGATGAAGTAAAAGGTAGAATTATTGGTAGAGAGGGTAGAAATATCCGTGCACTGGAAGCGGTAACAGGAGTAGAGATTATCGTAGATGATACCCCGGAAGCTATTCTTCTTTCATGTTTTGACCCTGTAAGAAGAGAGATTGCAAGATTATCACTTCACAGATTGGTTACAGATGGAAGAATCCACCCTGCAAGAATTGAAGAAGTTGTTGAAAAAACGAGAAAACAAATCGAAGAAGAAATCATTGAGGTTGGTAAAAGAACCATCATAGATTTAGGAATTCACGGATTACACCCTGAATTGATTAAGATCGTAGGTAGAATGAAATACCGTTCTTCTTACGGACAAAACTTATTACAGCACTCCAGAGAAGTAGCCAATATTGCTGCAACCATGGCTGCTGAACTTGGATTAAATGTGAAACTGGCAAAAAGAGCAGGTCTTTTACATGATATCGGTAAGGTTCCTGAACAGGAATCTGAACTTCCTCACGCATTGTTAGGTATGCAATGGGCTGAGAAATATGGAGAAAATCCTGAGGTAATCAATGCTATTGGAGCTCACCACGACGAAGTTGAAATGACTTCCCTGTTGTCTCCAATTATCCAGGTTGCCGATGCTATTTCCGGAGCAAGACCGGGGGCAAGACGTCAGGTATTGGAGTCTTATATTCAGAGACTGAAAGATCTTGAATCGGCAGCATTAAGCTTTGATGGAGTATCAAGTGCTTACGCGATTCAGGCAGGTAGAGAGTTGAGAGTAATGGTAGAAAGCGGAAAAGTGAATGACGAAATTGCTTCTCAGTTGTCTTACGATATCTCTGAAAAGATCCAGAACGAATTAACATATCCCGGACAGGTAAAAGTAACAGTAATCAGAGAGACGAGAGCTGTGAATATTGCGAGATAATAATTTAACAAAGATATTCTGTAAAAACCTTTCAAGAAATTGAAAGGTTTTTTATTTTTATCAAAATTTAAAAATGCAAGAACTATCCATGTCTTCAAAGCTGAAGTACATTTTCTCCATTCCGGTAATTATTTCTGCTCTCGGTTATTTCGTAGATATTTATGACCTTCTTTTATTCGGTATTGTAAGGATTCCCAGTTTAAAAGCTTTAGGCCTCAATCCTGATGTGGATGGTACCTTCATTTTGAATTGCCAGATGACCGGCTTATTGATTGGTGGGGTTTTCTGGGGTATTTTTGGAGATAAAAAAGGCCGGCTATCCGTATTATTCGGTTCTATTCTTGTATATTCCCTCGCAAACATAGCCTGTGGATTCCTTCCTTACTTTCCTAAAGAGCATTTGGTGTACCAATATGCGGGTTTAAGGTTTATAGCAGGTATTGGGTTAGCCGGAGAGCTTGGAGCCGGAATAACCCTTGTTTCTGAAAGCCTCCCAAAAAGTTTACGGGCAATAGGGACATCGGTAGTGGCAGGTTTTGGATTAATGGGTGCGGTAGTGGCTCAGCTAACTGTTGAACTCGCCGGAAGCTGGAATATTTCTTACATTATCGGAGGTGTTCTGGGTATTATGCTGCTATTTTTAAGGATAAGCGTTTCAGAATCGGGAATTTATAAGAATATTGAGCATCAGACGAATGTTTCAAAAGGCAATTTTCTTTCCTTTTTTACCAATAAAGATCGTTTCATCAGGTATATGAAATGTATAGCTGTCGGACTTCCAACCTGGTATTGTATAGGTATTCTTGCTGTGTTAGCCAATCAGTTTGCTCCGGAAATGGGTATTAAGGAGATCAATCCCGGAAAAGCTATTATGTGGGGATACGTTGGAATATCTATCGGGGATTTGATGAGTGGATTTATTTCGCATCTTTTAAAATCCAGGAAAATGGCTATTTTTTATATGCTGGCATTTACGCTGGTAGGTGTTGCAATTATGCTTTTCGGTAATACCAATACCGAAACCAAATATTACATTTTCTGTGTCTGGCTAGGGCTGGGAACAGGATATTGGGCCATGTTCGTTACCCTGGCTGCCGAACAGTTCGGGACCAATATTAGGAATACGGCAACGACTACTGTTCCTAATATGGTAAGGGGATTGGTGCCTGTAATGATTCTGGCTTTTGACTTACTTAAGCATAATTTTACCGTTATCATAAGTGCCGCTATTGTTGGAGTAATCGTTTTCGGACTGGCATTTTATTCATCAATTACGATTTCCGAAACTCATAACAAAGACCTTGAATTTACAGAATAACAGCAGGTGTTTAATAAATTGTAAAAGTATTTTTTGCTTTAAAAAATTAATAACTGTTTTTATATAAATAAATTATGAATTTTTTTCGTAAACTATGCTTTGAATATTAATTATTTGTTTAAATTTGAAATCATTAAACTATATTGTTCAATCTCAAAATCAAATCACATGGTAAACAACATTTTTAAAAACGCTAAGAAATTAAACAAAGGAGAACTTAAAAACATCGTAGGGGGTGTAAACGTGAATCCTGATTTATCTCTATGCGGATGCAGCTGTTCAGGTTCTGTAACTGGTCCTAAATACTGCATTCAGTACATTGCTTGCCCACAGGTATATACTTGTGACCAGTCGGCAATTTAATTACGAATTATTTCAGTTAGAAATAAACATTTCCACATTTAATACGCAAAAGCCTTTTGGGGATCCAAAGGGCTTTTGTCTTTTTAATGGATAATATACAACAAAGCTCCCGTACTTATAGAAATCCATAGGATGACCGCTATAGCCAGTGGCCTAAAACCAATTGTTTTTAAGGTTTGCAGAGAAAGGGTGGATCCAATAAGGAATAAAGTTAAGTTTAATCCTGATTTTGAAACTGCGGTAATGATCTCGCTGAAATGAGCAAACAAGGGTATATAGGTATTTAATAAGATTGCAAAAACAAAATATCCGATAAACCACGGAACTTTAATCTTCGATTCTTTATTTTTAAAGATCAACATGGTAATAAGAGAAACCGGAATAATCCATAAAGCACGGGCAAGCTTCACAGTAGTGGCTGTTTTTAATGCTTCATCCCCAAACTTGCCTGCAGCTCCCACAACGGAACTGGTATCATGAATACCGATCGCACACCATAACCCGAATTGCTCCTGGGAAAGGTGTAATGCATGACCAATAACAGGGTAAACAAATAATGCAATGGAGTTTAAAGTAAAAATGATTGCAAGAGCAAGAGAAATCTGTTTGGTGCTGGGTTTAATGATGGGAGAGGTGGCCGCTATGGCACTGCCTCCACAGATAGCGGTACCAACAGAAACCAGATATGACAATTTTTTTTCCAGCTTACATACTTTACCTAAAAAATACCCCAGGATCATTACTGTTGCAATGCTCACAACGGTTAATATAAAACCCGTTTTACCAGCCTGTAAAGCTTCGTTAAGTTTTAATCCGAAACCCAACCCTACAATGGATATCTGAAGCAGTAAGTGAATATACCGATGGAGATATTTCTCAAAAGGATTTCCTAAAAGGACAGCGAGTAGAAATCCTAAAGCAAGAGCGATGGGAGATGAAATCCACGGTGTAAGCGTAATGACTGCTAATGTAAGGAAAATGATTTTCTTTGTTTTTTCGTTGTGGATAAAACGATTCATATTATAGATTCTTGAATTCATTCTTCAAAATTCTACAATTAATTATTACAATGTAAATTGTATTTTGTTATACCGGATAACTTTTAGTTATAATTTATAAATTTTAAGAAAAGTTGAATAAGGGCAGATTGCTCTCCTTTCGGAAGGATATAATGGAAGTTTCGTTCAATACTGAAATTTTTAATATCAATAATCGTCAGAGTATTATTTTTCAGCTCATTTAAGACAGTGCTCACGGAAAGAAATGCCAGACATTCGGAATGAAGGAGGTAGTTTTTTATACTTTCGCTGCTTCCCAATTGCATAACAATATTGAGATTTCCTAGGTCAATGCCTTTCTCTTTTAATCGACTCTGGATAAACTCCTGTGTTCCCGAGCCTTGCTCCCGGAAGATCAGGTCTGTATTGTATAAATCTTTCAATTGCAGTGTCTTGTTCATAAGAGGGTGGTCGGATTTTGCAACAAGTACAATTTCATCGGGTTTAAAAATTTTATAATCAAAATAAGAAGATTGGGATTCGCCTTCAATGATTCCCAAGTCAATTTTACCCTCTTTTAATAATGTTGATATAGCTTCTGTATTGTAAGTAAGCAGTTCAATCTTAATATCCCGGTAATACGAGTGAAATTTTGCGAGGATCTCAGGAAGGATATATTGTGCAACAGTAGTACTTGCGCCAATAATCAGTTTGCCCCTGTGTTCAGAATTCAGCTGATAAATTTCAAACTCCAGATCCCTGTACATATTGCGGATCTTTTCTGCATATTCGTAAAGTATGACTCCACTACCAGTAAGCTGGATAGATGTACCTTTCCTGTTAAACAGCCTGGTGTTAAGCTGGCTCTCTACTTCCTTGATATGTTTGGTGACCGCCGGTTGAGAGATATTCAACTCCTCAGAGGCTTTTGTAAAGCTCAGTCTTGAAGCAACCGTGTGAAAAACTTTAAGTCTGTAGTCAAACATGTTGTAAAAACAATTAAGACACAAACTTAGTTAAATTGTATGTAAGAATACCTTAAAATTCAGAGATCTGAAAAACTTTTATCCTGGTCGCTCTCGTATCTGCGATGTTTAGCTTGTCCTATTCTTTGTCGCTTGTAAATGCTGTTTCTGCCCGATAATAAATAAGAAACAACACAAGCTATGGCAACATAAATTCCGGATTCAGCTCCAAAAAGCTCGATCCCCATCAACATACACGCAAGGGGAGTATTGGTTGCTCCCGCAAAAACTGCCACAAAACCCATTCCTGCCAAAAGCCCGAAAGGAAGAGGGATAAACAGGGATAAAGCACTTCCCAATGTTGCTCCGATAAAAAATAACGGAGTTACTTCACCGCCTTTGAATCCTGCGGATAATGTTATGATCGTAAAAATCATTTTTAAGGCAAAATCATAAAAAGGCAGCTGATTTTCGAATGATTCCACAATTGTGGGGATTCCCAGACCGACATACCGTGTCGTTCCCATTGTAAATACAGCAATAGCAACAATACCACCACCCACAATAGGCCGGAATGGGGGAAACGTGATCTTAGATTTGAATATTCTTCCTGCCCAATGTATCATTTTACTGAATGCTGCTGCACACAGACCAAAAGCAACACCGGCCAGAATACTGTAAAGAATAGGTAAAAACTCAGGTTTTGGGACGAAATCAATATGATAATGGGTATGTTTTACATTCCACAGATCGGTTGCCCAGTTTGCAATAATAGCAGACGCAAATGCAGGAAAAATGGCATTATAACGGATCCTTCCGATGAGAAAAACTTCAAGACCGAATACCGCTCCGGCTAGCGGTGTTCCAAAAACAGAACCGAAACCAGCAGCTATGGCAGCAATAATTAAAATTTTCCTTTCGGTTTTATCCAGTCTGAATGGTTTACTGATTTGGTCTGAAATTGCTCCTGCCATTTGTATTGCTGTTCCTTCCCGGCCTGCAGAACCTCCGAAAAAATGAGTAACTATAGTACCCAGATAAACAAAAGGAGCCATTTTAAAAGGAATGGTTTCCTGAGGCTCATGAATGGTATCGATCAGTAAATTATTACCGGCTTCGATGTCCTTTCCATAGTAATGATATAGCAGCCCTATTAAAAAACCGGCCACCGGAAGAAGAGTAATCAACCAGATATGGTTCTCTCTGAAACGGGTAGCCCATTCAAGGGACTGCAAAAACCCGGCTGAGGCACTTCCGACCAGAATCCCGATGATCGAGCTGATGCAAAGCCATTTTACAATATATGGGAAAGCAGGGAATTTTCTAAAGAAAAATCTTGAATGAAATACTATTTTTTTACTTACTGTTCGGGAATTTTTAGACATAATAATCCTGATTAATTTTGGTTGATAATCTATTAATCAGGCGTCATCAGCTTACGTAAAGCGGTTGGGTAAGGAAGAACACCATTTCCTTTTGAGCTACAAAGATAAATATTATTTATTAATTTTATAATGCATTGCTTTATCAATCTCAATAGGATTATTATACTTTCTTATTACCTCCTGCATGCTTTTGGTTTGTGTATTCAGCTCATCTACATTGCGGATTTCCTTTCCGTTGATATTGATATTAAGATCAGTTGCTGTTTTGCTGATGGTATTTCTTTCAAAAGCAAAAGGGTCATTATAAAACTCCAGCAATAATTTTTGCTTTTGCTTTTCATTGATGGGGATTGCTTTGTTGCCAAAATTAGACTCCAGAAAATCTTCAGTGGATGGTGTTACGGTTAATGTTTCGCTTTTTAGAAGATGATAGATGAAATTTTTATTTGAATCGGATAATTCAAAAATTAACCCCGGTAGACCACGAAATTTAAAAGGTCCTTCATTAAATGGAATATCCTTACAAAACCATGCAGTCCAGCTTCTTCCTCCAAAATCGGCAGTTGCTTTTTGCAAGGTGTAATGTTCTACTTTTTTCACTTCGTCAGAGATCATCCAGTTGATTTTGTCCGTAGTCCTGAATGAATAATATCCTGCTTTTATATTAATGAAATTTTCATGATCAAAGGAGTTGACTTTTCTTTTTACAACCTGTCCGGACATATCCGTATAGCTGGAGTTCATTCCGAACTTTTTATTTAAAGAATCAGTAGACATTAGGTTTTGTCCGTAGAACTTAACTTCTTTTGGGGTAATATCCAGGATCATATTCTGCTTTTCATAACCGGATTCAGTGGAGTCCATTTTATATTTGAGCTCATAAATGAACCTATGGGTCTGGGACTGAACAAAAGTAATAATTAACAGGGCAGATAATGTAAAAATAATTTTCATGATATCTATAAATTTCTATTCCTTAACTATAAATTGTTGGTCCTCTTTATGATTAATGAATTGCTGCCTTCTCTTATAAAAAAGGCTTCATTTCATCCTCAATCTGGGTCCTTAATTCCATAAGTCTTTTTGCATACTGCTCCTGCTGCTTTTCTTCTTCAGTCTCAGGAACCCATTTAGGAACAGGCAGCTTTTTGCCATTTTCATCCACGGCTACAAAAACAATGATGCAATGTGTCTTTTTGTCAAAATTAGGTTGCTTGAGGTTTCTCGAAAATACATTGATCGAAATGTGCATGCTGGAGGTTCCGGTATAAATAACCTGAGCTTCAACCTTCACAATTTCCCCGATTTTAATGGGTTCATAAAAACGAATTCCCCCTACGTAAACCGTTACAGAATAATTTCCGCTCCAGGTAGTGGCACAGGCATAGCCGGCCTGGTCTATCCATTTCATCACGCTTCCCCCGTGAACATTTCCTCCATAATTAACATCCGATGGTTCCGAGATAAACTGAAACGTAATTGGCTTGTTCTGCATTGTATAAAATTTGAATAAAGATATTTAATAATTTTCAAAATCCTGAATTAAATCATAATTTTGAAGGGTTAAAGCTTATCATAAGCTTTTTTAGGATCATAAAAATCATAATAGAGATGAAAAAAGTATTCCACCTGAATACCTGCGATACCTGCAGAAAGATATTGGCACAGTTTGATCTTACAGACTGGGAACTCCGAGAAATTAAGAAAGAGCCGGTTACAGAAGAAGAGCTTGCTGAGATGTACAAAAGGACTCAATCGTACGAAGCATTGTTTAGCAAAAAGTCTACACAGATTAAATTACGGGGACTGGATGTAAAATCATTAAAAGAAAAGGATTTTAAAAATTTATTACTGGATCATTATACCTTTTTGAAACGACCTGTTTTCGTAACGGATAAGGAAATTTTTGTGGGAAATGATAAAAACAATATTGAGAATTTAAAAACGTTCTTTGATGCCGATTAATTTCTGAAAATAAGATCATACAAATTTAAAACTTCGATTTGTAAAGGATTATTTTTCTGATTCGAAATATTTCACTCAATTAAATACATGTACGATTTTGAATATCCGGTATTGTTTACCGGATATTTGCTTCTCAGTAGAATTTGATAAAAAAATGATTTTTAGATTTTTTTGTATGTTAGCTGGTGATGAAAAAACTCCCTGATTCTCTTAATTCCCAAATTCCCTAAACAGGATCTGTGAAATTTTTCATCTATAATTTATAAACACAAAAAATAAAACAAATTATGATGGAAAAAGATTTTAATCCTGTAATAAAAGCTGTCCAGAACCTAAGAAAATTAAGCACTGATATTACCCTTACCCATAAGGAGATTGTGGAGGGCAATGATGGCATCATAAAAAAGATTGATGAAGCTGGAGAACTTATTGTTTTGTTTAATGATTGCATCATTATCAATTTATGGCTGAACGAAAAAGCTAAGCTGCTTGAAAATATCATTGTATTGCTTGGAATACTTAGGAGTATCGAAGACAAATTCATAAATAAGGACCGCTCCAACCTGCTTGAAATAAGACAAGCTTACAACCATTATAAAGATGTTGTAATTAACATTCTGATAGAAATGCAAAATGTAGGAAACAGTATTTTTACAGCAGAAAACCTTCAAAAATGGGACAGCATCTGGGAGATTATTTCAAAGAATCTGAACCGGATTCTTTCCACATCTGAATCTTATAAATTAAAACTAACCCTCATGGAAAACCTTGAACCGGATGAAATTGATGCTTTAACATTAGATATCCTGAAATATATTCCATGGAGTTACCCGGATTCGGAAGATCAAAATTATGAAAGACAATATGCGGAGGCTTACGATGAATTAAATCAATCCCTGTCTGAGAAAAAGAATGTATGGAATAAAGTTCTTAGTGTTTTGGCTGGTGGTATGGACGAGACATCAGCACATCGCTTGTCAATTAAAAGATAAATGTTGAGTGATTGGTTTAATATAGCCAAAATTAAGGCGTGGTTTTGTTCTATGTGATTTTACTTCAGGTATTTATGTGATTTATTTTTCTTCAGATATCGTTTCTATATGTCGGAAAAATTCTATATTTGATGATACCAAAAATATTATTATGTTAAAAAATGTTCACAAAATCAAAAGCCTAAACAGGGGAGACCTTAGAGAAATCAAAGGAGGAATCGGACCTGTTGTAAATTGCAATTTTTTATGCGGTGGTGCCGGTGGAGTAGTTTCCAATAATCCGGGAATGGGTGATGTATGTACCCCGGATCGGAAATTATGCTGTATCTGCTATTAAACTAAAAGAGACTGTATCCTACACAGTCTTTTTTTATTGTGGAAAAGCAAATTATTTTAACAATATTTGTATTCTGTTTTACCTTTGTATCATGAAATATATTTTCGTTCTGTTAAGTTGCGTTTTTTGTCATCTTCATGCTCAGCATAAGATTGATTTAGATAAAAAGATTACCAAAGAACTGGATACTTTACATTATCTTAAAACAAATTTTGAACTTAAGAAATCCGAATATAGAGGAAAACCCTTTTCTTATTTATTGAGCAAAATGACCAGAATATACCCACGAACTGTTTGGAACACCCCGGATATAAAAGATAGTACCATTGTTGAGCGGTCTTTGTTTCGGTTTTATGATATCAATTATCCGATTTTAAATGAAACCAAAATGCTCATTATCTGGCAAACAGGATTTTCTTACAGAACTACTGACGCTTATAGCAGAAGAAATAAATATTACTTTACCAATGCGGAAAAGAAATTGTATGGAAGTATGATCATCAAGGATATTTTGGTTTACCGATAACAAAAACCCCAATAAAAAAATAAAACCGTAGGAACTCCTACGGTTTTTATTTTAATAAAATATTCCTTTCTATACAAAAGGTGCCTTCACAACTTTTGCAGGGATATTTTTATTTCTTACCTGGATGAAGATATCCGATCCTAATTTAAAATGAGGTTTAGCAACATAACCCAGTCCTAAACCAATCTTTTTCATAGGAGATTGTGTTCCTGAAGTTACTTTTCCGATTACATTTCCTTCCGCATCCACTACAGGATAATCATGTCTAGGAACCCCTTTGTCCTGAAGTTCAAAAGCAACCAGTTTTCTTGTTACTCCTTCTTCTTTTTGTTTGGCAAAGGTTTCTTTAGAAAGGAAATCTTTATCGAATTTTGTGATCCATCCTAAACCGGCTTCAATAGGAGAAGTTGTATCATCGATATCATTTCCGTAAAGACAGAATCCTTTTTCAAGTCGCAAAGTATCTCTGGCAGCAAGTCCACAAGGAATAATACCCTCTGTTTCTCCTGCTTTTATGATCTCATCCCATAGTTTTACGGCATCTTCATTTTTAAAATAAATTTCAAATCCTCCGCTGCCAGTATAACCCGTATTTGAAATAATGACATCGTTTACTCCTGCTACAGCCCCTACTGTGAAGTGATAGTAAGGAATTTCAGACAAGTTAACGTCAGTAAGCTTTTGAAGGATTGCTGTTGCATTCGGTCCCTGAATTGCCAAAAGTGACATTTCATCGGAAGCGTTGGTCATTTTAGCTCCGAAAGTGTTGTATTTTGAAATATGATTCCAGTCCTTTTCAATATTTGAAGCATTAACTACTACAAAATATTTTTCATCATCCATCTGATACACGATAAGGTCATCTACGATACCGCCATTCTCATTAGGAAGACAAGAATATTGGGCTTTTCCTTTTTCCAGTGCATTTACATTATTTGTCGTAACGAATTGCAAAAGCTCTTTAGAACCAGGACCCTCAATGAAAAATTGTCCCATGTGAGAAACATCGAATATTCCCGCGTTTTCTCTCACTGCAAAATGTTCTTCCGTAACTCCGGAATATTGTACAGGCATTTCGAAGCCTGCGAAAGGTACTATTTTCGCTCCTAAAGAAACGTGTTTGTCGTACAAGGCTGTTTTCTTCATATTTATTTTTATTACTTTATTTTAAAGCTGTTAAAAGTATCATTGAAAAGATTCATATAATTGCCATTCCAGTATTTCTGGCCACAATTGATGGAAATAATGAACAGGTTTTTCTCTTTTTGAAAAACTTTGGTAATCCAGAAAAGCTTATCGTGATCATCAAAATATTCATACGTATATTCTGTGTATCCTTTCTTTCCTTTACCGGATTTTACCTTGCTTTCTTCATCATTGGATTTGTAAAGGGCAAGGATGAATTTTTTTGTTTCCTCTTTAGGAATATTCAGGTCATGGTATTCTGAAATTGTAATGGCACCAATTTCATTCGAAGGAAATATATTTACAATATCATCGTCATTTGTCGATTTCCACCCTTCAGGAACGTTAATCGTGTAATTGGTACTTTCATAAACTGCCGTTTTCTGTGCAAAGGTAAAACAGCCTAACATCAATATTAATCCTGCGATCAAATTTTTTCTCATCTAAAAATGGTGTTTGTATTCTTCCAGAATGATTTTGAACCATTCTGTAAAATTTTCTGGGTTCTCAGAGATCTCTTTATCCAGATCAGCAATGGAGATGTATCTTACCTCTTCAACCTCTTTTTTATTTAAACTGAAATCAGCATCGTAATTTCCGACGAACACATGGTCAAGCTCATGCTCCCAAAGTCCACCGCCAACATCAGCTTTATAAATAAAACTGAATTTTTCCGCAAGTTCTACTTCTATTCCCAGTTCTTCTTTCACCCTACGCTTTGCACCTGCCAGATAGCTTTCACCATTTCTGGGATGCGAGCATACTGCATTGGTCCATTGGTTAGGAGAATGATATTTTTCCGAAGCTCTTTTTTGCAAGAGCATTTCTCCCTTTTCATTAAATAGAAATACGGAAAAAGCCCGGTGTAGCAAGCCATTAATGTGTGCCTGCTGTTTTTCCATCAAACCTATAACATTGTCCTGCGGATTTACTAAGACTACCAATTCTTCCATTCCTACAAATGTAAGTCTAATAAATGTATTTTGGAAATTTTTGGGGAAACATCATATCAATGCCAGATCGCGAATGGAATCCCTGAAATTTTCGGAACTTTTTAATGATCTGCAATTCGTTTTTCTTTTCTCAATATGGATGAAGATATACCGAAATGCTTTTTTAAGGTCTTATTAAGGTGGCTTCCGTCGGTAAAACCCAGGCTCCATGCAATTTCCTGTAATGGAGCTGTTGTATATGTAATCCTGTTGATCGCTATCTGCAGTTTGGTTTTCTGAGTATATTCCTTTAATGTTTCGCCGGCATTTCTTTTAAAATATTCGCTGAAATACTTTCCGGAAAGATTAAATTTTTTGGATAAATAATCGATAGACAATTGATCCTCATTAATGATGTTTTGATTGATATGCCGGATGATTTCAGAAAATTTAGTATCGCCTTTCTCTTTCGTATCGGCTAGTCTTGAACTGATAATTGTAAGTATTGAAGACAGGGAATTGGCGATTAACGTTTCAGAATACGCCGCGTTCTGATCCTTTTCATGGACTATAATATCCAATAATCTTCTAATCTGTTCCTTGTCTTTATCATCATGAAAAACAAGTCCTGTGCTGAAATCATAGAATCCTATGATATAATTGAGTTTGCTGTACCATTGTGAGTAATTGATATCCGTACTTTTAAGGTTTTTAAAATAATGCTCTGTAAACCGGACGAATAAAAACTGAGTAGGCTGGATGATGTCATAGGCATGACACTTTGAATAGGGAAGCAAAAAGAAATCCTGAGGTTGATAATTCCGGGTTTTGTATTCTATACTTTGTACTCCTTTTCCCGAAAGAATGAAGACGAGTTCAAAAAAACTGTTTTTACGGAAACGGTCTTTCCATTCAGATAATTCAGTTATTTCGATTTCAATAAGCTCATGTATATGGTCCATCGCAGCATCAATGATTAGTACAAAATTAATCTTTTATTTATACTCAATTTTCTGTTTTTTGTACTCTTTTAAGAATGTATGCCTGCTGTAGCTTTGTGAAAAAAAAGATGGATTATAAAAGTATAGCCAGGCAAACTGTTGGATATTTATACCAGGCTCATTCAAGTATCAGAAATTCAGGAATTGATAATAAGCTTATTGCTCTGGCCGAGCTGAGGATATCCCAGTTAAACGGCTGTGCCTATTGTTGCAGTTTCCATGCCGGAGAACTCAGAGATATGGGTATCGATCAATCTATAATTGATAAGATCCCCGGATATAAGCACTCGGCATCATTCAGTAAAAAACAGCTCTTAGTTTTACAGTGGGCTGACGCTGTAACCTTCATCAATGGAGATATCAGTAATTTACTTGTAGAACTTCAAACTGAATTCTCTGAAAGAGAGATTGTAGAACTTACATCAAGTATTTCCCTTATGAATGCCTTGAACCGGTTGCGTATTAGCCTTGGAGAAAAATTTTAAAATTTTCGGTTTAATCATGATATTTCAGATTATCAATAATGTAAATCTTGTGGTTATTTGTTGAAATCTGATATTATTTTTAGTGAACTTCTGGTGATTAAACTCAAGTGAAACTGAAAATTTTAAATCATAAATGTAAAATTGGTTGATTTAATATTTAATTTATTAATCTAATTTACGTTATAGTAGTAAATTTTTAACATAAACAAAGTTTAACACCTCTTTTCATTGTAAAAACCGTAACTTTGTAATTCAAATTTTTATGATGGAGCTAGATTATATCGAACACGTGAGTCCAGTACTAAAGGACGGAGTAAAAAATTACTTAATAGATATTGACGGAACAATTACGGATGATGTTCCGAACGAAGAACCGGAGAGAATGGTTACCTGTGAGCCTTATCCCGATGCTTTAGAAACCATAAATAAATGGTATGATGAAGGACATCAGATATGCTTTTTTACTTCCCGCACTGAAAATTTAAAACAAATTACAATTGACTGGCTGGATAAACACGGATTCAAATACCATAGTGTTTTGTGTGGAAAACCAAGAGGAGGGAACTATCACTGGATTGATAACCACCTGGTGAGAGCGACAAGATACAAAGGGAAATTTACTGATCTGGTCGAAAAGCAAGTGACAATCGAAGTTTTCAAAGAAGATTAAAAATAATCAAAGATTTAAAGATTAATGATAAAGCAGCACGCCGAATTTTAATTTTTAAATCTTTTTAAATTTAAATAGACATTGTATTTATGAAAGTTTTAGCAAATGACGGTCTGGATCAATCTGGAATTGATGCATTAACTGAAAAAGGGTTTGAAGTAATCACAACAAAAGTACCACAGGAATTTTTAGTAGATTACATTAATGAGCATAAGATCCGTACTTTACTGGTACGTAGTGCGACACAGGTAAGAAAGGATATTATTGATAACTGTCCATCCATTGAGATTATCGGAAGAGGAGGAGTTGGTATGGATAATATTGATGTAGATTATGCAAGGGAAAAGGGAATTCATGTAATCAATACACCATCTGCCTCTTCGGAGTCGGTTGCGGAATTGGTATTTGCCCACTTATTTTCAGGAGCACGATTTTTACAGGATTCGAACAGAAAGATGCCTGTAGTTGGAGATACTGAATTTGCAGGACTTAAAAAAGCATATGCTAAAGGAATAGAATTGCGAGGGAAAACCATCGGTATCGTTGGAATGGGAAGAATAGGACAAGAGGTTGCAAGGATTGCTTTAGGTCTTGGAATGAGAGTAGTTGCGGCTGATAATAATGTAGGCAGGGCAAGTATAAAAGTCAGGTTCTATAACAACCAGTTTATTAATGTGGATATTGAAACGGAACCGTTACAGGATGTTCTGAAGCATTCGGATTTTATTACCCTTCACGTACCGGCACAGAAAGACGGATATATGATCGGAAAAAATGAGTTTGAAATTATGAAAGACGGAGTAGCAATAGTGAACTGCTCGCGCGGAGGTGTTATTGATGAGGTGGCTTTAATTGAAGCCCTGGATTCCGGAAAAGTGAAGTTTGCAGGACTGGATGTTTTCATTAATGAGCCTACTCCTTCAAAAGACATTCTCACTCATTCTAAAATTTCCCTCACCCCTCATACAGGAGCTTCAACATTGGAAGCACAGGATAGAATTGGTCTTTCTTTAGCGGAGCAGATTTCAAGTATACTACAGATTCACTAATCGAATGAAGTTCGTATTGAAATAAAAAACACCTCATTTGAGGTGTTTTTATGTTATATGTTGTTCTTGTTTTTTAGTAAATCTCTGATTTCCATCAATAATTTCTGATCATCTGTAGGACCAGCCGGAGCAACCTCTTTTGCCTTTGATACTTTGTTAATTCCTTTAATCATTATAAAAAGAACCATTGCTATACAAAGGAAGTTAATAACTGCCGCCAGGAAATTACCATAGGTAACGCCGTTCCATACCAGGGTTTTGATATTTTCTGCCCCTGCAGCTTTTAGAGCCGGATTAAGTAAAAGAGGAGTAATAACATCTTCTACAAATGATGAAACAATTTTACCAAAAGCTGCACCAATGATAACCCCTACTGCAAGATCAATGACATTGCCTTTGACTGCAAATTCTTTAAATTCCTTTAAAAATCCCATAATTTAATTTTTTTTATGTTGTGTATGACACAAATATAGCTAAAATTGTTATTTTTTTCGCGTTTATGGGATATTTATTTGTATTCTTTTTAAATAATGTGAATGTGGAGTAATCAACTTTGCGTTAATAAAAAATATTATAAATTAGTCGGATACTAATATGAAATGAAAATATTTACGAAGGAGCAAATAAGGGCGTGTGATCAGTTTACGATATCGAACGATCAAATTTCTTCAATTAAACTAATGGAGCGCGCAGCACAATCATGTGTAAACTGGATATCTGAACATTGTAAAAATCATAAGAAGTTTTTTGTTTTCTGTGGCGTTGGAAATAACGGAGGAGATGGATTTGCTATTGCACGGCTGCTCCATACCGAAGGTTTTGATGTAGAGGTATTTGTAGAGGATCCCAAATCGAAACTTTCTGATGATGCAGAGATCAATTTTGAAAGGGTACAAGGGGTTTCGGAAATTCCTGTTAAAAGATTCAGTGAGCTGGATAAGGACCCGCTGGATGATGATACTGTTATTATTGATGCCCTTTTCGGAACCGGATTATCGAGAGAACTTGAAGGAGCATACAAAGAAATAGTTGATTATTTAAACACTCTGAAGGTTGTTAAAATTTCTATTGATATTCCTTCCGGACTTTTTGCAGATACCACTTCTGTTGCAGGCTCTACTATTTTCAAGGCTGATTATACTCTGAGTTTTCAATTCTGGAAGAAGAGCTTTTTACATCCTGAAAGTGGTATATTTACAGGTAAGGTAGAGATTTTGGATATAAATCTTAGCAGAGAGTATATTTCAAATACTGAAACAGCTGATTTTTCAGTTGATGAAGAATGGATCAAAAGAATTTTTAGACCGAGACCGGACTTTTCTCATAAAGGATTGTATGGTAAAGTATATATTGTTGCAGGAAGCTTCGGTAAAATGGGAGCTGCTGTGCTATCCACAAAAGCTGCCTTAAAAACCGGAGCCGGTTTGACGTTTACGGTTGCTCCCGAATGTGGATATAATATTTTACAAATATCTTGTCCGGAAGCCATGTTTATAAAAAGTGGTGATCAGGTTACAAGTAAGATAGAGATTGAAGATAATTCTGTATTTGGTATAGGGCCGGGTATAGGAGCAGATAAGGAAACGCAAAAAGTCCTTCTGCAATTTTTAAAAGAATATGCGAAACCACTGATCCTGGATGCGGATGCTTTGAATATAATTTCGGAAAATGAAAAAAATCTGAAACTGATCCCGAAGAATTCAATCATTACTCCTCATCCCAAGGAGTTTGAACGGCTATTTGGTAAATCCGCAGACTCTTTTGAAAGACTGAAACTGGCACGTCAGAAAGCGGATGAGCATCAGATATATATTGTCCTGAAGGATCATCATACACAAATTATTACTCCTGATGGAAAAGTGTATTATAATACAACAGGAAATTCGGGACTGGCCAAGGGAGGAAGCGGAGATGTTCTTACAGGAATTCTTACCTCATTACTGGCACAAGGATATTCCGAAGAAGATGCCGCTGTTTTCGGGGTGTGGCTTCATGGAAAAGCAGCAGATTATGCGGCAGAAAGATATTCTAAAGAATCTATGCTTCCTACTGATCTCATTAATGAACTGGGAACAGTATTTGAGAAAATCAATAAAAAAACGGCAGTTAAGCTATAAAGTACTTCTAAAGGAGGTCGTAAAAATATAAAAGCCACAATTCAATTGTGGCTTTTATATTTATTTTAAGGAATATAATTATTCAGGTTTTGCGTTTTGTTCCTGAGTAATTTTGAATTTTTTAGACATAATCATGATCACTACTCCTGCAAGCATGAAAGGAATAGAAAGTACCTGTCCGGTATTCAAGCCTCCGATCTGGATAAATTCATCTCCCTGAGGCTCTTTTAAAAATTCTACAAAGAATCTGATAGCCCAAAGAATAATGAAAAATAATCCAAATAACCAGCCTTGCTGATATTTCTTATCTGTCTTTTTGTATAAGATCCACAGCAGGATAAACAGGCAAATATATCCGAAGGCTTCAAAAAGCTGGGTAGGATAACGAGGTACGGTAAGACCATATTCACTGCTTTGCTGTGGGAAAAGTAAAGCAAACGGGGAATTCGGGTCTACAGGTTTTCCCACAATTTCAGAATTGAAAAAGTTCCCCATTCTTACAAAGGCACCTCCCAAAGAAACCACTATTCCTAATCTATCGTATACCCAGAAAGGGTTTTTTCTGATGATCTTAAACGAGTAATAAAGAGTTGTAAGAATTAAAGCAATAGTAGCTCCATGGCTTGCCAATCCTGAAAAACCTGTGAATTTCAGGCCGTTTTTTGTGCTTATTGGCAAAAAGACACTCCAGAAATCTTCCTTGAATAATTCAGGCTGATAAAAGATAACGTGGCCTAGCCTTGCACCCAAAATAGTTCCGATCAGCGTCCATGTAAATAATGGTTCCAGATATTTTAAATTGACATTATCAGTTTTGAAGATTCTTGCCATCAGGAGATAACCAAATCCAAAGGCAAAAATGAACATCAGGCTATAAAAATGAAGTGTAACAGGCCCCAGTTTGATCCCATTGGAAGGATCCCATATTTTAAAAGGAGTTTCCAGTTCAACATGGTCTGCAGCTGTAATGGGTTTGTCTGCTTTTACAGCATATTTGAAAGTTTCAATATTTTCCTGAGTAGCCGGAGTTTCTATCAGCTTAAAGTGTTTATCAAAAAACTGGTATTTTGCTTCTTTGTATTTACTTAATGTTGCAGCGCTGAAATTGAAGTAAGCAGGCTCAAAATTAGACTTATTCAGAATTACCAGAACATTACTATTGATAGGTCTTTCCACAAAAGAGTCCAGATCTCTGATTTCAGTTGTTGAATAGATTTTAACGGGGATTTCCGTAGCATTTACTTGTAAGCTTCCGTCCGATAGACCGCCAGGGTATGCCTGTGCAAAAATACACTGGGTAACGAAGGCAAATACTACGAGGTACATTCTGAAAAAAATATTACTCATTTCTATTTTTTTGATAGTTTATTACTGAATTTTTATTTCTTTGGAGGAACAGGATCATATCCGCTACCTCCCCATGGATGACATTTTGAAATTCTCCTGATACCCAGCCACAATCCTTTAAAAATACCATGCACCTGCAGTGATTCTACCATATAATGGGAGCATGTAGGTTCATAACGACAGTTTTTAGGGAGTAAGGGCGAGATAAACCATTGGTAAAATTTAACTAAAATTACCAAAGGAAAAGTAATGATCTTGTTGACTGTTAATTTCAAAACAATGCAAAAATAGGGTAAAAAAATGAAAATTAGTTTAAATTTGTTATAAGTTTCAGAGACATAAATCTGAAATATTCACTCAAAAATCCTAAAATATCTTGAATCAAAATATTCCATTAGCTGAAAAATTAAGACCCAAAACCCTGGATGATGTTCTGGGGCAGGAGCATCTTACGGGTGAGAAGGGAACAATACGGAAGATGATTGAGAACGATACGCTCAATTCTCTTATTTTATGGGGGCCTCCAGGAACGGGGAAGACAACATTGGCAGAAATTATTTCTGAAAAATCCGGAAGAAAGTTCTATAAACTTTCTGCGGTTTCTTCGGGTGTAAAAGATGTTCGCGATGTCATTGATGAAGCAAAAAAACAGAATCTATTTTCAGGAAAATCGCCAATCCTATTTATTGATGAAATTCACCGCTTTAATAAGTCGCAGCAAGATTCATTGCTTCACGCAGTAGAAAAAGGATGGATCGTTCTGATAGGTGCAACCACGGAAAATCCAAGTTTCGAGGTAGTTTCAGCCTTGCTTTCAAGGAGTCAGGTGTATATCCTGAAAGCTTTAAGCTATGAAAAACTGGAAGAACTGGTGGACATTGCTCTCGACAGGTACAATAAAGACGAGAATACCCATTTAAAAATTGGAGAAAAAGGTGCATTTATACAATATTCGGGTGGTGATGCCAGAAAACTTATCAATTCTGTTGAGTTGGTTCTCAATCAATATAAAAATACAGAGACAACTGAGGTTTCCAATGAAGATGTTCTTGCCGTCCTTCAGGAAACAATGGCTTTATATGATAAAAACGGAGAACAGCACTACGATATTATTTCTGCATTTATTAAATCCATGCGGGGAGGTGACCCCAATGGTGCGGTATATTGGCTGGCAAGAATGATCGCTGGGGGAGAAGATATTAAATTTATTGCGAGAAGGATGCTTATTCTTGCGGCTGAGGATATTGGATTGGCAAATCCGAATGCTTTGGTTATTGCTAATAATTGTTTTCAGGCTGTCAACGTAATCGGTAATCCCGAAGCCCGGATTATTTTAAGTGAAACTGCAGTGTATCTGGCAGTATCTCCTAAAAGTAATTCTACTTATATGGCTATTAATAATGCATTGGCATTAGTAAAACAAACAGGTAATCTTCCTGTACCCCTTCATCTCAGAAACGCTCCGACAAAACTAATGAAGGATCTTAATTATGGCAAAGACTACAAATATGCACATTCTTATGAAGGAAACTTTGTAGACCAGGATTTCCTTCCTGAAGAAATTAAAGACACCAGGCTTTATGAGCCGGGAGATAATGCCACTGAGAAAAAGATCTATGAAGAACTCAGAAAAAAATGGAATAATAAATATTAGAAAAGGATGCTCAGTGAGCATCCTTTTTTATGATCAAAAATTAATGATTATTTCTGGGTTGTTGTAATAAAAAGGGACTTTTTGCCATTGTAATCCTTTACTTCAGTTTTAGCTAAAATATCAGCATAAATACTGGTTTCAGGATTAGAAAATTCATAACCTTCGATGATTACAGGTGTTTCTTTGGGTAGGTTGTTTTGTACATTAAGCTGAGCTAATGTTAACCTGTCAAGGTTTTCATATCCTTTTTTGATTTTGAACTCTGTAATCCCATTGTCTGCCAGATAACTGAATTTTTTTAGATTCTGTGGCAAAGTAGCAGGCGTTTTATAAACATGCATGCTTTGTATGAAATCTGATTTGTCCTTGAACATATCAACTGTTCCAACAATATCATTAGCAACAGCAAATTTCGCTGAAGGATTCTTCTGTCCAAACAAACATACAGAAGATACTAATAAAAAAGAATAAATTATTTTTTTCATAATCTAAAGAATAAGTAACGATTAAAAACAGGTTAAATATAAGTTTTTTTTGTAGAATTTGAATGTGATTTCAAGATAAATTAAAAATTATGTATAAATAATGGGTTTTATTAAAATTCTGAATTTTCATTTTTATCAGTTTCATCCTTTTTATCCACAAGATTTTTAATGATATTTTTCAATCTCTGGAACATAAATGAGCTTAGCAATAAAATCACTCCAAGTAATATAAAAGCTATAATTCTGGAGATATTATCCATTTGCCATACATCATAGGCATACAGTTTCACAATAACGATCCCTATAAGGGTGAATCCGATTCTGCTTAATTCATTATTCTCTCTTTTAAGCCCGGTATAAATAAAGATAATTGAAAGGATAGCCCAAATGATTGGAAGATACAGAATGCTAAAATGTTTTTGCAGTGCAGGCAGGTTTGTAAGGTTTACTGAATTTCCCAATAAATATAAGTGATACAATTCACAGCTTACAACAGTAACCAATGTAAAGGCACCGAGCCAATACGAAATTTTTATTTTCAAAAAATCCGGTGTGTTTATTACCTTATAATAATATACATATATAAAAGGAATGAGGTATAGTAAGTAAATTCCATAGAAAGACCATGAAGTTTTCTTTAATACGATATCATGTATAAGCTCGGAAGCACAGAAAGTAACGTGAATGATAGTCAGGCAAAAGAAAAAATAAATCAATCCGTTTTCGATCTGTCTGTTTATTTCCAGTTTTCTGCCGAGTAGTAAAAGGATGAAGATGTAGAATAGACTCAGTAAAAGCCCCGATACTAAAATAATAGCAAAAGGCTGTTCAGAAATCTGATAAATCAACTCAAATAATATCGCGAAATAAATGATAGAGTAATTAAGGATTTTAAACGCATTTTCAAAGAAGCTATTTCCGGAAGTGTTATTTCCCTGTAATCTTTTGAGTAGGGCAAGATTAAAAAGGATGGTAATAATTGTCACCAAACTTGTTAAAAAGATAGGGTTGATTATTACGTTAAGATCTTTTGCGTCGAAATATTGTGCCCATGTAATGATTTGAGCTAACAGGACCAAAGGAAAAAGAATATAAAAGAAAACTTTAAAAATACTAAGATTTGTTTTTTTCCAGATAAAAAGAAGTAAGGTTGCTTCAATTGCCCAGATACTTGTGATCAAATGCGTTTTGAACTGTAATGCGACAGCAATGGTTAGAAGGCTTACAGTAATACCTGTAAATATGGAATAGGTGCTGTTAAAACCTTTCTTTTTATATTCCCTGAAAACGAGACAACCGTTAATAGCTGCAAAGATTAGAGGAAATATGATGACCGGCTCATATCCCAATTTGTTAAAAAGGTAAATTAAACTTAGAGTACTAAAGAAGTTGACCAGGACTAATAATATTGTATCAAAAGCAAAAAGTATGTTTTTCTTACTATAGTTAAGCAATGCGAAAGCATAAAATATAACATAATTGATCAGATAAAAATAAATACTTAATATTTCAGGTTTTTCTACAATCCAATATAACAAATAGAGATGAGTAAAGAAAAATGCAATTCCTCCAACACTTTTCCATTGTTTCAAAAAGGTAATGATAAACATTCCGATATTTAAAACAGATATATAGGTGAATAAAAATAAGTAATTATTCTGGCCGGAACTGATCATTAAAGGAGCTAGAAATCCGCCAAATAATGAAAAAATAACCAGGACCTCGCTATTATAGCGATAAGAAAGAATGATAGATAATAATGTTATACAGCATGTAATAATAAAAGCGGTATTCTGTGCGAACAGATGATATTCCCGAAACGCTATGGTAGTGGTAAAATATAAGATTGCAATACCACCTCCCAATATTATAGATGAAAATGTTGCATAATTTTTTCTTAGAAAATGACCTGTAATTATAATAGCTGAACCGATGAAGAATCCTATTGTCGCCCTTGCTGCTTCTCCAATCCAGTTTTTATCAATGGCATATTTTACAAAGTAACCGATACCTAAAACCAGAGTGAAAATACCAATAACTGCCAGAATGTTTTGTTTAAGAAACCCCGTAATAGGGGAAAGCCAGTCTGTCTGTTGATCTGATGGTACCTGTTCCGGAGTGTTGGGATAGATCTCCGGTGCAGATTCTTTTTCGTGATGAGTATTGATAGGTGAAGCTTCAGGAGATAGCTGAGATGGACTTGTAGATTCTTTTTTTAGCCCTGCAACCGGAATGTCTTTAGGAGTATTTTCCTGTAAGTCTGAAATTTTCTTTTCAAGCTTTTGTATTCTGCTATTTAAATTACTATAAACAATAATAATCAATACAATAAGTAGAATAACCAGGAAATTTGCCGTCATAATTTTCATTTGTTTGATCAAATATAAATAAATGTTTGTTAAGCTACTCGTAAAAACAATTAATCCATCATATTGGGATATGATGGATTAACGGTGTATAGTGATTAAATTAAATAAAAGTCCTAGTTAGATACTTTGTAAATATAGAATGAAGCAACACTTGATCCAAGTAAACCTACGTCAAGCGCAGAAGACCCTACAAGACCGAATGAAATCTTATCTCCTGCCTGTAGGCTATAGATTGAGTTCAAGCTGGATTCTGAAATTGTTAAGCTTAACAGAATTAGGTTTGCTCCGCTAAATGCACGGCTATCTATTGTAGTAGCTACCCCTGCTCTTGTTCTAACGATTCCTACTCCCGGGCTGTTGGCAAGGATAGAAGCTTGTAATCCTGTTCCGTAACGGAAAGTAAATCCAATAGCGTATACTCCGTCAGATGGAACAACATACGTATTGTCGGTATCAGAGAATAATGCAGCACTACCGATTGTTCTTTCTGCTGTCAGGAAGTTAACTCCTCTAAATCCGGAAGGAAACAATCCTAAGCTTAATAAACTGATTCCTGCTGTTTTTTTAGCAGCAAACAGGGTAGGGTTTGTTGCACCACCACTTCCGGCACTCGCTACTAATGCAGGATCTGCTTGTTGTAACTCACCGGTAGCAATATTATACATCATAACATCAAATCCGGTTAATGTTGTCGTTGTTGGAACCTGGCGTACTTTCACATCTCCGTTTACGTCAAGAGTAGCTGCTGGTGTTGTGGTGTTTATTCCTACCTGTGAAAAGGCTTGAAATGAGATCAAAAATAAGATCAGAATGGAAATTTTAGTTTTCATGTTATAAAAGTTTAAATTGTTATGGTTCTAGTTTTAGTTTCGTAAAAATACAGCAAAAATTATGCCTGTAGGTTATATTTTATATAAAGTTATTGTAAATTATGTTTAAATATTTTAACAATTTACAATTTATATTCAATATAACGTTACGTATTTATACTATAAGTAAATATACTTAAATTTTTTGAGAATAAAGATAAATAAAATAATTTAAATAAATCCCTTTTTATTGAATAATTTTTATTTAATGTAAAAATAAAGCTGTCAGACGTTCTGACAGCTTTTTAGTAGATTATATTTCTTAGATAATATTATAACTATCCTGTTTTTTTAATAAGATTTAACTTTCTAATAAATACTCTTTGTAATTTCCAAGGAAATCAACATCTGCGCGGATGGATTCAAGCTCCTGTATTGCATTTCCATGCAGGATCGGATGCCATTCACCTACCACATTGATATAGAAAAAGTAGTTTCCAAGTCCCGTTTTTAAGGTCCGGGATTCTATTTTGCTAAGATTCATCTTTCTCCAGGCGAATACTGATAGTACCTGGTGTAATCCTCCGGCATGATCTTCAGGTAATGTAATGAGCATCCCGGATTTTTCCCCAAGAACCTCTAATTTTTCGTTTTTGTAAGGATTTCCTTCTTTAGAGATCACGATAAATCGGGTGTGGTTCTGCTCAAAGTCCTGAATATTCCGGTTAATGATTTTTAAACCATAAAGGTTGGCAGCAAATTGATTGGCGACAGCTGCGATCTTTTGATCAGGGTTCTCGGATACATATTTGGCTGCGGCGGCCGTAGAAGAAAAATCCTGCCTTTGAACATTCTTGTAATTTTCATCTAAAAAATGAAAACTTTGAGCCAATGCCTGCGGATGGGAATAAATCTTCTCGATTTCCTCAATAGAATTGTTGGGATGAATCATTAAGTGATGTGCAATGGGCATTACAGCTTCAGCTTCGATTTTTATTGCAGGGGTTTTATACAGATAATCTAATGTCATGGAAACGGTACCTTCAATGGAGTTTTCCAATGGGACAACAGCTTTAGCAACTTCTCCTTTTTCTACTGCTTCAAAACAATCCAGGATATTTGCCTGTGGTATTAGGTCTTCCTCAGGAAAAAGTTGTGTGGTGGCAAGTTGAGTAAAACTTGCATGTGGGCCAAGAAATGCAATCTTCATATATTCTGCGTAATTGTTAAATGTAAATTAAACTTCAACAAAGGAATGAAATAGTTGATACTTAAAAAAATTATATAACGTAATTATTCAGGGGTATTTTCTTCAACCTTCCAGTTTGCTTTAAAAAGATTCAATAAATGCTCCGGGCATCTGATGATTTTGTTGGTTGATGAATCCAGAAAGAACAGGGTGGTAGAAGCTTCGGTAATTTTTACTCCGTCTTCGTTGTAGATTTCATATTCAAATTCAATCCGTACTCCGGGTATTTTTTTTATATAGGTGTGGATTTCTAATTTTTGATCGTATAAAGCTGGTTTTAAATACTTAATTTTATAATCGGAAACGGGTAACCAAATTCCCTGGTTTTCAATTTCATTATATGACATTCCGATGGATCGAAATAGCTCAACTCTGCCAATTTCAAAGTACGTTGCATAGTTGCCATAATAGACATATTTCATAGGGTCGGTTTCGGCGTAACGTACTCGTATTGAGTGGATTGTGTGTATCATTTTGGGTCTCAAATTATACATACAAATATATTTTTAAATAATCAATACCTGCAAAATTTTTTTTTGAAAATAAAAAATTAGACCTTTGTCTTCCTTCTAAACACAGTACTAACTAAAGAATTAATCGGGGCATAAAT